>JABCZD010000001.1 GCA_013289855.1 Acidobacteriota bacterium
TGTCAGCTCAACCGGTCGATGCAACACCCTCAAGACGTTGATTCGACTATGCTTTCCTAGAAGAAGCTTTCTGTTTTGTCGTATCCGCTTAAAGCTTAGCCAGAGTAGTGTTCCGGCTAATCTAACCCTAGCAAGCGGACCGGTCTCCAAAGGCTGCTTTCCGCAGCCGAGCGAATCGACCGGCCGTTTGGCGCGATTCTCATCGACGACACCTCTCGACTCACCCGGAAACTAGCCGATGCCCTCAATCTCTGCGAGCGCTTGACGTTCGCCGGCGTCCGTTTGGTGGCCGTGTCGCAGGGCGTCGACTCGGACAGTTCCCAGGCTGAAATCCTCTTCGGCGTGCACGGACTGATCGACAGCGTGTATTCACGCGAGCTCGGCCAAAAGACTCACCGCGGTATGCAGGGTTGCGCGCTGAAGGCGCTCCACACCGGCGGCCGCGTCTTCGGCTATCGCAGCGTGCGGGATCTGGACGGTGTGAAACTCGAAATTACCGAGAGCGAAGCGGCCACCATCCGGCGCATGTTCGAGATGTACTCGAAAGGCCAATCCTTGAAGCGCGTTGCCCACGCGCTGAACGCCGAAGGAGTGAAATCCCCCCAGCCGCAGAAAGGGCGCGTGAGCCGCTCATGGTGCGTGTCGTCTGTTCGCCACGTCCTGAAAAACCGGAGATACACGGGCCAGATCATCTGGAACACGAAGCGTAAAGTGCGCGTGCCGGGGACCGGCCGTAGAATCTACCGCCGTCGACCAGAATCAGAATGGATTACCACGTCTGCGCCACACCTGCGAATCGTGCCCGGGGAACTGTTCGCCGCGGTGGAACGGAGATTTGAGATCACCCAAAAGCTTTGGGGCGCCGGAGTTGCGGGAACAGGGTTGACCCGCGGACAGGCAAAACAGGTCTATCTGTTTTCCGGCCTACTGGTCTGCAGTGAATGCGGCGGCAGTATCACGCTGGTGGGCGGGAGAGCCAGGACTTCCAGATCGGAATACGGGTGCTCTCTCCATAGCCAGCGCGGCGACAGCGTTTGCAAAAACGGCCTGCGGATTCAACGCCAACAGTTGGAAGATCGTCTCCTTGCGGGATTACAGGATTGCGTGCTGCGCGAAGAGTTCATCGATTACGTCATCGTGGGACTTCAAGAGGAGATTCGACAGCGGCACAGCGCCTTCGACTCTTGGCTAAAGTCGCTCCGGGAAGAGAAGCAGCGAATCGAGATGGAATTGAAAACGCCTGGTCGAGATGATCGCCACCGGAATCGGATCACAGAGCGTCATGGCCGCAATCACCGAGCGCGAGACCAGACTTCGCGAGATTACGAACCAGGCGGTGGAACCCGGGCCGGGATCGGTCCAAGAAAAGCTCGACGAGTTGCGGACGTTCGCCATTTCGCGCCTCGATCGTCTGCGGGACGTGCTGGCCGACCCCAAAGCGATTCACGAAGCACGGGCGCTCCTGGCCGAGCGGGTTGGCAAGTTCACCCTGGAACGTGTTTCTGAGAGCGGAGAAGTAAGCTTTAAAGCCAATGGAGAGATGGACTTCTTCGGGGAAGAGGCGTTTACACAACTGAGTGGTGCCGGGGGCCAGCATAGCACGATACAGCCACGCCTCTAGGCTCTGTATACCCTTCGAAATTCCCCTGGCAGCCTAGGCGTTCCACAAATCTCGCCATGGGTGGTGTCATTTCGCCTTGCAGTGCCATCTCGCAGTGCCACTCAGTGCCGCTAATCCTTTTGAATTCAGCAGGTGAGTGCCACCTCGAAAAGAGTGGCACTGACTCAACGTTCTGATATCCCAATACTTATCCGGTTTTAGTGCCAGTATGCCCGTTCAGGGGTCGGGACGGTTGAGTGTCACTCATTCAGAGGGACTGATGGGATATCGGGACTATGGCACTAAAAAGGTACAACTTCTTTCTTTTCTTACAGAGGACCAAATCTCGTGGCACTAATCGCATTTCTAAGTCCTTTGTTTCTATTCAATGGCAAAATGATCTGGCACTGCATCGTGTCACTAGATGGCACTCAACAGATTCTAAAGGTGTTACGTCGGTTGTAGCGCTATTTAGTTAGTGCCACCCTAATTCCTCCTACTCCAACAAAAATCCACAACGGCCGAAAGATTTTGAGTTGACGATCAAGCTAAATATGATATAGGTGTGTATATGAAAGGCATTTCGACTCGTGAGGCGGCCGCGAAATTAGGCGTCACCATCCTAACGCTCCAGCGTCATGTGTCGGCGAAAAGAGTTGATGCACCAGCGTTGCAAAAAATTGGAGGCGTGAGCATCCGCCTCTGGACAAAGCGCGACATCAAGAAGGCGGGAAAGGTCCTCGCCGGCATCAGACCGGGTCGAAAGAAGAAGGCATAGAAGAAGGCGGGACGCACAGGTGCATGAACACCGGCGCGTCCCCAAACACCAGGGAGGTACTAGCTCCGATGGCATCTCTAACGCACGTTATTTCATCCCCTTTAATTCCGCAAGTTACCGTCCCACGTGAAGAGACGAATAGGTTGTGAGACTGACTGGGCGTCCCGAAACGCCGGGCTGCGCTTTTGTGTAAAGCCCGCTGGCGTACGCCGCAAATCCACATCCCGTGCGCTGCGGTGCTGACGAGGGCGGCACGGGAGGAAAGAGGAAGGACACAATGACTGCTGCCGGACGATTGCTGAAAAATGTGACCAACACAAAGCTGGAGATCATCGATGTGCGCCTAAACGGAGATCTGCGAGGGCAACTCGAAAAGATGGCGGAAACTGACGGACTCGATCGTGAACATCTCATTCGGCTCTTAATCGATCGCGAGTGGATGCGCCGGCGGAAAGTGCGCCGGCAGGAGGATACGGCGCCCCGATGAGCGACGTGGGCAGCATGCGGCGTATTTTCTCGACCGCGCAACTGATCGCGAGATTTTCAGTTTGGATGGAGGCTTGTGGCAATGCGCCTTCAACGATCTCGCATTACGCGAGGACTGTGCGCAACTTTGGAGCGTTCCTCGACGGCTGTTCTGTGACTTCAGCCAAGGCTGAACATATCCGAGGCTTCCTTGCGAGCATGCTGGACAGGGGAATCGGACGCACCACGATGCAGGGTGCGCTCTTTAGCTTGCGGACTTTCTATAGCTTTCTGCAGCTGGGCGGGTTTGTCCGCATCAATCCCGCTCGCCAGGTGGCGGCCGGTAAAGCACCGAAGCGATTACCGCGCGTGCTCAGCGTCTCCGAAGTGGAAAAACTCCTCATCGCAGTAGAATCGAAACGCGATCGCGCGATCATCGAACTCTTCTACGCTACGGGCTGCCGGCGAAACGAACTGCGAGAGCTTTGTGTCGAGGACGTTGATTTCACTGCACAGAGCATTTTGGTTCGACGTGGCAAGGGAGATCGGGACCGCCGTGTACTTTTTGGTGGGGCAGCAGCCCGTGCGGTCAAAGCACACCTGGGTAAGCAGCGACGTGGTTCCATCTTCGGAGTAAGCTCCGCAACGCTTTGGAATGTGATTCGTCGAGCTGCCAAGCGCGCAAACCTCGAAGATGTTCATCCCCATACGATTCGTCACAGCTTCGCGACCCACTTGCTGGAGAGCGGCGCGGATCTGCGCGCAATACAGGAGTTGCTTGGCCATTCTTCGGTTGGGACAACCCAGCACTACACCCACCTGCAAATTGCCTCCCTACGTAAAACCCTTGAACGGTGCCATCCGAGAGGCTGACTCTATGACAAAACTCGCCACAGTCGAAGTGATGTTGCCGCGATCTGCTGAACGCAAGATCGATGATCTTTTCGTATTTGATGCCCGCTGCGTCGACGTCGCCACGCGACAGGAGATCTTGCGGTTGATGCCTCAGGTCGTCCACCTCAGACGCGCGTGGAGTGCGCATTTCCTCCAACATGGGTGCATGGCTTGTGCAAAAGCAGACTCGACCGTCATGATCGCTGCGAGACTGCGCCGCCGCGGCGCGACCTGGGCAGAGATATACGAGATCACGGGCGCGCCTGCCAGGACTCTCGCGGAGCGCAAACTGTTCGGAAACGCAGTCCGCCGCAAACTTTCGCAACTTGACGTACCTGCTAGGACAAAATCATTGAATCGCTACGGAGCCGGAGGGCTGTGTGCTCGGTGCTATCTTCGACTCCGCCGCGAATTGGCCAAGACACTGCGCGACATGCATCAGGGGCGGAATGCCGACGAGGAGATCTTGTCGCTCACCCGCCGATTCGACGTAGCACAGTGGCTGCTCGGCGACGGGTGATTCCGTTGGGTTTAGGGCAAGCCGAGATGTTTCTTCACTTCGGCTTTTGCGACTTCGACTAAGACGCTCATCGCCACGCTTTGGAGTCCGCCGATTTTTTTCTTTGTTGCTGACCAAATGCCCTTGTCCCGGATGTTGTCAAGAAATTCGTGACCTTCCCACGTGAGTCTGGAGACCATCGGCATTGGAGAACCCCACTGTCCGCGGACCAACGATGCTTCGATCATGAGAGTCAAGTGATAGGCGACTTCCTCAAGCGAGCGCCCAGGAACGCCGATTTCGCTAGGAGTGCCTGGAGTCATCCAGCGCGCGCCGTCGAAGATGGGGTCTTCCTCGATGTAAAGCAGAAGATCCCGAATTAAATCCATGTCGCGCTTCATGCCATCGCCGTTTGTGACTGCAGGTATTTGCACCGAAGACACTCCCGCGCTACTCTCGGATCGCGCGTAAGAGTCTTCGGGCGGCCCGTTCTCAGCGGGCCGTTTCTGTTTCGGCGGCGACTTTATCACGACTTCCTCTCCGAGGCTTACGGGTTTCATAGTTCAGAAAATGCGAAGATCAGGGCTAGCGACAACCCTCCGACGATGCTAACTGCAGTCCAATCGATCGGTGTGGGTGAAGGCGCGCCGGGCATGGCCATTAAATTTAGAATGCCAGTGGCTGGCGCAAACGTGGTGATGGAGGTCAGCGGCGTCAGCGGCGCCGGCGCCGGAGAAGAGAGGTAACGCAAGTACGCGCCGGAGTTGTATGTCGACCAAGGTGAGAAGCCGCCGGCCGCCGCATACACCTGATATGCGGCGTTCGCGTTTGTCTGCGGATCGTAGAGGTTCAGCCCCGCAAATTCTGGATGCGCATTCAAATAAATCTGCCAAAGACCGTAACTTCCTTGCCCGTCCGGCGTGCCCGCGGCGGTTTCAGGATTGTAGGCGCTGGGATTCCCGCCGCTTTCCGCCAACGCAACGGCCGCGGCCGTCGCGAGATCCGCTCCGCTAAACCCGGCCGCGGCCGCGTATGCCTGGAGCTGGGGTGCGCTTAAACCCAAGGAAGCACCTGTTTCGTCCCAGCCTGGATCCGCGATTTCGAGCGGATCGCCGGCGCCGGCGATCGGAGGGAGCAATCCAGCATAAACACTGGTGAAAAATGAAAGCTATCGCTCGGTAACATCTGTTTCTAATCTCCTGCAACGCTCATCCCTTTAGTTCTTGGTCCACAATTGCCCTGGCGAGTTTTGCTATTTGGTCGTACGTTTCGCTTCCCGTTATTTGCTCTCGCAAACGCTCCTCGACGACGGTGTTGAACAGCGTTTGGTCTTCATCGTTAATTTCGGCGATCAAGTCGCCGTCCTCGGCATCTTCAGCTTCAGTTTCAAGCTGGGTTAGATAAATCGACACCACCGTCATACCTGTGCTGACTAGACGGTCGATTTGGTTTTTCTGCGTCGCGAGCTTCGCATCCTCCACCCATTTGGCGTGTTGCTCCGCATTTTTTCGCGACTGGGCTTCCGCTTCCGACTGCCGTCGAGCGTTTATCGCGCTCACGCGTTCCTGGATTTCTTGGTTCAGCTCACAGATTGCATCTTCGGCTGCGGCCCGTTCTTCGGTTTCCGTCCGAGAGAGAGCCAGTAGGTCCAACGCGTCGCGGATCGATCGGGATGCCTGCCCTCGCTCGGCCGCGGTTGCGTGGACGTTCATTTTCCACATAGTCGATTCCAAGATGCGGGCCCGTCGATCCACGATCTGACGCTCAGCCTGGAGCTGCGAAACGAAACGCTCCATCAGTCCCTTTAAAAGTCTCCGTATCCGGCCGCTGTCCTCGATCCCGTATTTATCGACCAGTGCCTCCATCTCGTCGATTGCCTGTTGATGCTGTTCCGGCGTTGCCCAAGCTGGCAGCAACTTTTCGGATTCTTCGAGAACCTCGGCACGTAACCGCCGTCCCTCGGCCGCCTGCTCTTCCAATGCACGGATCGCGTCCGCTGCCTCGCGTTCGCGGCGACGCTCTTCGACTCTGGCCTGGCGCTTCAGCTCGGCGATCCGCGCTGCGTCTCGCGACTGCTTTTCCCGCGCTTCCTGTTCGGTGCGGATCCGCACTTCCTCATTCTTTAGGCGCAATTCTTCGATCTCGAGCTTCTTTTCTTCGACTCGTTCCCTGCGAATGTTGAGAGGGCTGGAAACGACGGACCTGGTTTTCGATTCCGCTTCCTGCCCGATTGCATTTAGTGAATCAGCGGGGATCCGAAGGTGTCCCCCAGGCGTCTGGAAGGATATGAGGCGGCCACCTTTGCAGAGGCCCTTTAGCGTCGGTATCGAGACGCCCAGAATCTTTGCGGCCTGAGATGCAGAGTACGACGTTTGCTCCATAGAATCCCCCGACAGGTGACTTTTGGCGATTTTTACTACCGGTTTTTTGCGGATTTTACCCTGGTTTTTCGCTGTTCGCCGCCGGATTTCGATTGCGGAGCTTGTCGACGATCTCGATTTTGCACGACTCGCGGCTGGCCGGCTCATTTGCTCGGCACCAGGAGGAATGCGGTGATGTTACGAAACCAACGGCGCAACCTCGCGACCGTCTCACAACGCGGGGGAAAGTATCCGTTGCGCGATTTCCTGCCGCACTGTTTCTCAAAATACAGTAGCAGGTCGCCATGCTGATCGGTCTGCATTGGCGTCGCGGTGCCTGGAAGGTGGACCATGAGAGGAGCAACAGAACGTATGTGAGCGTCGAAATGCGCGCAGCAGAGTGGCGTGCCGGCCTCCAGCCCAGGAACGGTATGCCGCGCTAAGTTTGTGCAGCCTGCTTCACCGCTGCGCTGGTGTGCGCAAAGTGGGCTCATTGGGAGGATTCACCTCGCACGGATTTGCACGCCCTTTAAAGCTTTCTCACAAGCGGCGGCAACACCACCATCGCGAGTAACACGGCGGCGAAGTACCCCCAGTTATTTTCTAGCCACAGCGTAGTGGAGCTGGCCGGCGATGCGGCCGGTGGCGTGGTGGCAGTGACGAGTTGGCCGGAGAGAGAAGATATCGCGCTTAGGATCGACTGGGCTTGCGCCTGGAGTTGCGCCCTCTGCGTCGTTGAGGTAGCTGGTAGCGCGTTCATTTGTGCGATTACGCTGTTGTATTGCTGTTGGAGCGAAGCGATGGTGGTTTGCGTTGTGGTGGCGACGGTAGCCTGGGTTGCTGCTTGGGCGCTCGCCGTATTCGCGACGGTTTGCTGGACGGCTATCTGCGCATGGCTGTTCTGGAGATACTGATTAATCAGATACATCGTGCCCAGAACGCCGGCAACAATCGCCGTGATGGGTAGCCCGACAGTGGCGGCCATCGCAGTCCCGGCTATTACGATGATTGCTGTCGTGGCCGTACTGGAAAAATCTCCGATTCCTGACAACGTTGCGATCGGAGAAGTAGTGTTGAATGCCTGCTGCCACGCAGACGCGAATTGAGCCACTGCAGCATTGTACTGGGCCTTATACGTAATCGCCTGCTGGTCTCCGGTCGCGGCAAGAGCACTGAGATTTGTTCCGGTCTGATGAATCATCGAAACGATCGAATTCCAGGTAGAAGTCAGCGAAAGGTCAAACGAACCGAGCGAGGTTGAAATTATCGAGCTGACGGTGTTCTGGATGGCTTGGCCAGGGGCCGCGGTGGTGGGGTTTAGCAAAAGATTTGAAATGGATGTTGCGGCAGGGCTGGAGTCGAAAATGGATCCGCTAGGCGTGAGACTTGCCTGCAAGGCACCCGCGGCGGCGTTAAATTCCGGCGTGCCGGCGCCGTAGTTGTCATAGAGCGCCTGCAGCTGCGCATCAGTCGCGCCAAGAGCCACGAGATTCCCGATTATCACCGGGTCGTACCCATCGGATATCATCTGGTCGCTGAGATCGTCGCCAAGAGTGCGAAACATGCCTAACGTGTAGACCCGGCGCACACCGATTTTGTTGGATTCGAATGTAGGCGCGATCGCGTAACTCATATTTTCCTCACGATACCAACGACTACCAGCAAGAGGAGCACCCCGCCGCCGATCACGACTATGTTCGAGAACTGCGGCAGGAGGGTGCTCTGGAGAGGCCAGGGCAGCGAAATGTTAGCTGCCCCGTAGCCCGGAATTTGCAGTAAAGCACCCTGTGCCGTGCGCTGGACGCTTGTCCCCGCCAGTTGCAGTTGATCGATAAGCGCTGAAATTGCGTTCGCCTCTGTCCCAGCGTCGGTTGGGTAGGGAAGCGCCTGCAGTTGTTCGTTCGTTGCGCCCAACTGGATTGCCAGATTTATCGATCCCTGGTCGTATCCAGCCGCAAGTAGTTCACTCACCGTGTCGGAATCCGGAGCGGTGCCTAGCCCTGCGAGAGGGTACGTTAGCCGCGCGCGAATGAGAGTGTTTGACATTCGATGGGAGTAGATCCTTATGGGGTCGCTGGCCAGGCGTAGGAATCTCAGCGGCCAGGTCCAGCGACCGTCACGAGTGGAAAAAAGTTTGCTTCTTTCTATTCGTCCTCGTCGTCTTCCTCAATGTCTCCAGCGGCCGAGATGTCCAGGATGTCGTTCAGCTTCCCGGCGAGTTCATCCGCGTCGAGGTCTTCATCTGGATCGTCGCAGCTGGCGAGATCCGCGATGCGGTCCAACTGGTCCTGATACTCGTCGTTTTGCCGTTGGAGTTCCAAATTTTGCCGCTGAATATCCATGAGGAGGGCGATATCTGGAGTCGTGCCGTTACCGTTTCCTTTTGGATTAGACTGGCGGGCCGATCGCGGGTTGGATTGGCGCACCGCCGGTGAGGGGGTTGTCACCGCCTGCGGAGTATCCGCGGCGGTCGTCTGGACTGCCTGTCGCGATGCCGGCCGGGGGTTAGACTGCCGTGGGCGCCGTTGGGCGCCACTGCTGGACGACGGCACTGCCGGACTGGGTTGTGTTGCCTGGCCGTTGGACTGCAAGTACGGATTCCAGATTCTGACTTTTCCCATGATCGATTTTCCTCCCTCAGGATTCACTAAACGGATGTGTTTTCTGGACGCATAACTTTCCAGATCTTCGTCATCGATTTCTTCCGCGCGGTCAGGATCCTGCAACACGTCTTCGACAAAGCGCACGGCTTTGTCTTTTCTTGCCTGGGTCTGCTCGCGGGTCAGTTTCATGTTCAATCCACACGGTAGTCACCCACATCAACCTCAGTAAAGAGAAACAATGTGGCTGGTCGATTGTTCTCCCCGCTTTCCGTCTTCGCCGGCGCGGCGATGCTTTCGTCGATTCTGCCGCGCGCGAATCGCAGCCCGGAGATTCGACTTCGCCACGGGATCTGCGTTTTCTGGGAGGCATTCGGCATAGATTAGGGGCCACGGCTTGCCGTGTTTGTGGAGAAGCTCGCCGCGGCTGACGCTCTCTTCGCAGTACCTGCCGGCATGAGGCGGTAGTTCTGCTCTAACGAGGGACACTACGCATTTCTTAAACCCCCTTGGGTCGCGCGCGATCGCCGCGGCGAAATCCTTCCGCAATACCTGGCCGAGCTTCCGAATTGCGGGAAGAAGAAGCTCCCTCTCTTCGCCCTCAGCCGCAGGCGTGGCCTTCTGTGCGGCCGATCGCTTACCTGGAAGCCTTTCCGTCCCGTCTGGATCCGGAGCCTCTGCCGCGTTGATACTGCCGGCTACGCCTGCCGTGGCGCTAAGCCGAGGTCTCATTTACTCGTCGACCTCAATCCAGTGCTTCGGGTCGGCATTTTTTTTGTATCGATCCCAGTGCCTAAACGCCGTGCGACGGCTGATTCCAAGATCCTGGTACATCTCGTTCGGCTTCATACCGTCCGAAAACATTCCGAATGCCGTTCGCAAAATCGTGTCTCTCATAGGCCGCGTGAGCCAGGACGCAGCGCCGCCGGCGCCGTCAGTTCGCAGGCTCACCTCAAACTCCGCAAGCCACGCCGGATTTCTGCATTCGAGGCGTACTTTATCGATTTTGACCTGCGCTCGCAGTTGTTGATCTTGCTCGTAGTCGCCTGGTCTGCGGAGCTTTAAAACGAAATCGAGGATGTGTTCTTTGTTGGATGAGCCGAGCTGCTCGCCGCCCTTGCCGGCGTGATGCAAGAAAATCACTGTAATTCCGCGCTGATTTAGATCTGTAAACCACTCTTGCAGTACGGCAGACGTATCCGATTCGCCGTCCTGGGACGACGGCCAAAGGGTACTGATGTTGTCCAGGAACAGCACCTCGTACCCCCCACCGAATAGCCGCTCCTCGATTATGAATCGGTCGCGCGGCGAGCTAATTTTCGGCCGCCATCCGCGCTGAAAATCTTTTGACATCATTCCGAGAAAGCCAGGCGCCGGCGTCTTGCCATGTTCGAGTGCGATTGCTTGCGCGCGCTCCTGGATCGTCCCACCGTGCATTTCGCCGTAGACGTAAAGGACGCGATACGCTCGAGTAATCGGCCAGATGAAAATTTTTGGCAATCCCAACGCGAGATGCACAGCAAACTCGGTGGCGATATAGCTTTTGCCGACGCCACGCCAGGAGAACATCATTCCAGTGCCGCCACGCGAGAGTAGTGGCTCAATGACAAATTCGACTGGTGGGAGCGCCATCGTAAGCAGGGCAGGATAGTCGACGACCGCCGCGGGATTGTTTATCCTCGAGGCGACGCTGCTTTTGGAAAAGAGATCTATCTTCGCCAGCAGGTCGTCGGGTTTTACCTTTCCATCAAGCGCCTCGTGGTACAGTTCGTCGGTTTTGCGGATTATCTGGCAGAGCATCGACTTGTCGGCCACGATTCGCGCATGGTGCGCAACGTTTGAAACTCTTGGCATGCCATCTGCAAGCGACGCGACGTATGCGGGGCCGCCGATCGCATCGATTGCGCCGGCTGAGTGGAGCGCATCCGTCAGAGTCACAAGGTCGATCGGTTTCTGGGCTTTACTCAAAGCCTCCATGGCGAGATAGACTCGACGATTAACCGCAGAAAAGTCCGTGTCCTTCACGTGCTCCGCTGCAATTTTCAGCGCGGAATTTGGGATATCGCCAGCGAGAAGCACAGCTCCCAGAACCGCTCGCTCCGCTTCCGGGCTACTCGGTAACGCCTTAGCGATGTCGTTCGAAATTGGTCGCGTGCGAGAAAAGGGTATCGTCGACATTGGTCTCTAAAGGCTCCGGAGGTAAAAAATAACCTAGACGCCCCACAGCCCCCTGTCTGGCGTCTAGGTTCGCCGCGCAAACCCATCGCGCGCCTGGAGGTATTATCACCCGCACATTTTGGCTCCGGCCTCGTCTCCCAGAACTCCACGCCGAAAAGTATGCCGCTGATGGGGGCCGGCAAAAACCATCTACAGGAGAAAATGGAAGGTTTCTTGGACTTTTCACGTTTTTATATCTGTGCCTGACCGGGTCGGCTGCTTTCAGCCTTGAATCGGAGAATGAATTATCCTATTGTGATAACGAAAATGATTGACACGATGAGGCAGTTTCGTGAACGACTCGGCCTAAGCCAGGCTGAAGCTGCTGCGGCGCTTGGGGTATCGCAACCATTTGTTTGCGAGCGTGACGTAACCGATCTCCGGGAAATAAAAGAGCTTTGGGTTCCGCTTGCTCTAAGGACACTCGAACACGATTTTAAGAGGCAGCAAAAGATTGCCATGGCGGAGCGTTGCCCCGAGTGCGGCGGAGCAATGTTTCGTGCGTATTACAGCGTCCCCCCTAGGCATTGGCTATACGGCGATCTCATCGATTCCTACTACTGTGCGGGTTCGCGAGATACACCCCATGCGAAAGTGCGGGTGGGGAGGCTGGCAAATGGCCGACTGCAACGCCTTGACCGATTTAAAAATCCGATCACGGATCAAGAAACCGAGTTAAAGCGAAAGCGCAAAAGACTTACTGGGTATGAAATCAAGTACGGAATCGCACGGTGCGACAAGAGTAGCGGCCGCCCTGGAGGATGTGGTGGGATACTCACGCCCCAGGGTACATATCGCTTCCACCAGGGCGCGAGATATCACCTGTTCCGTTGTTGGACTCCTGGCTGCATTTTTAAAAATAAACGGCTGAACTGTCTCAACGGTAAATGCTATGAGGCGGGATCCCTTCCGAATGCGAGCCGCGAATCGAGCCTTCCCGCGGCAGCGCGTACCTGCATCTATTGCGCTGGCCGCACAGAAAGCCGCGGAAGCAGGATGGCTCCCCCGAATCAGATCCAGTTGCATTGTCGAGCGTCGCAATGCGGAAAAATTAGCTACTTTGATCTGCGGACAAGGAAATGTGTTCCCGCCAGGGCCGCAGGAGGTAAGAAGCCCTTTGACCCGCATCGGACCAAGTGCTCGAAGTGCGGAAACCTAGACATGAATCGCTATCAAATGAAAAAAGATCTTCTCGATCGCAATCCGTTGCGCGTCCCAATTCCTGTGCGGAAAAAAGCAGCCTTATGGAACTTGCCTTACAAACTCAGCAACGAAGTCTTGCTCGTTTTGTATTACTGTCGTCACTGGAAGATCTATAAAATGCCCAACGGCATCGTCATTTTTAAGAGGTCGACCAAACGAAGATTGCGGAGGGGTCTAACTCTGAAATATGTGTCGTCGCATTCGCAAGGAGGAAGACCGACCCGCCCTCCTATCGCTTTGCAGAGCTCGGTAAATTAACGCTGTTTCCTCCCCCTTGCCTCTCGCAGCTCTAAGTCCTTCTCTTCCGGATCACACCCATCTTCTTGTCAAGAGGGAGTCTTATCGCAATATGATAAATCGCGGCATCTGTGCTGATCGTGCCCATGGAAGAACGGATCCGGGAGATCACCAAGAATCATTTTTTCCCAAGAAAACCCGGCGTTTTGTGAGGAGGAGGTTTTCGCTTTCAGTGCATGTCTTGCTTGCGAAGCGCGTCCCGCTACGGTGTTCCCCAGAACGACGCGGATAATGGGAGAGCGGTTGGGCTTCGAAATTGGCTCCCTAATTCGCCGGAGAATTCTTAGTGGCAGCAAGTCGCAGTGCACGATTGCCGAGCACCGAGAACTCGGGGGTCGCTCCGCTGACGCCACAACTAAAGGATTTCATCGATTGCGCGATCGTGCCTGTCCTCGTGAAACGATATCTGGCTGAGTGTGAACAAATACTTGCTTACGATGCCCCAGATGCGGGACACTCCATTCGTTCGCCAAAGGCCACGCCAGATCGTGAACAGGACGAGAGACGTTGACGGAACCCGCACGCTGCGCGATTTACGCCCGCTACTCCTCAGAAAAACAGAACGCCCTTTCTATCGATCAACAATTTCGCAAGTGCCGCGAGTACGCTGATCGAAATGGGCTGCGCGTGCTCGATGCGCATCTCTACGCCGACGAAGCGATCTCTGGTGCTACGGACGTGCGTGATGGATTGCAGCGACTGCTCAAGGCCGCGCGAACGAAGCCGCGGCCGTTCGACGTGATCCTGGTTGACGACACGAGCCGGCTTACACGCCGGCTGCGCGACGGACTCAAGATTTTCGATGACCTGAAGCTCCAGGGTATCGGCGCCATTTTCGTCAGCCAGGGTATCGACACCCGCGGCGAGGATTCGGAGATGCGCTTCGCAATGCAGGGAGTGTTCGACGCGAACACCCTCAAAGACATTTCGCGAAAGACGCGCCGCGGCGTTGAGCAGCGCGCGATCGATGGCTTCCATACCGGCGGTCGCGTGTTCGGATACAAACACGTCCGCGTCCTGCATCCGAGCTCGCGCGATGCGTATGGGCAGCCGATCGCAATCGGCGTCAAGCTCGAGGTGCATGCGCAGCAGGCGGCGACGGTGCAGCGAATTTTCGAGCGGTACCTGATCGGGCATTCGCTCAAACGGGTTGCGCTCGACCTGAACAACGACGGTGTGATCTCGCCACAGCCGCAGAGAGGAAGAGTCTCGCAGACATGGTGTCCGTCATCCGTGCGGCACATCTTGCGCAACGAACGGTACCGCGGCGTCGTAATTTGGGGCAAGACGCAGAAAGTACGTTCTGAGAAGGGGACGCGGATCTATCGCAAAAAGAACGAAAGCGACTGGCGTCGAACTGAAATTCCAAGCCAGCGAATCGTGACCGACAAACTTTTCGACGCGGTGCGCGCGCGGATAAACGCTGTAAACCAACTCTACCAACTCGAGGGATCGCGACCAGGGCTTCTCAGGGCGCGTGCTTCGACCTCGCAATATATTTTCTCCGGACTTCTGAAGTGCTCGGTGTGCAATGGCAGCGTGACGATCGTTTCCGGGAAGTCGGGCACGCGCCAGGATGTTCGGTACGGTTGCTCGATGCATTCAAGCCGCGGCGGAAAGGTTTGCTCGAACAATTTGCTCGTGGCGCGTCAGGCGCTCGAGGATCAGCTGCTCGCCGGCCTGCAGGACCGCGTTCTGCATTCGGACGTCGTCGATTACACCCTGGGACGATTTGAGCAGGAGCTCACGAAGGCGTTACGCGATCGCGCGGCTGGATTCGACGCAACGCGCCGGCAGACGCAAACCATCGAGCGCAAGATCGCAAATCTGACGAGGGCGCTTTCTGACGGCTACTCGCCGGCGATCACGAGCGAGCTCGCCCAGCTCGAGCGCCAACTCGCGGACGCGGCCGGCCGCCTGGCGGATTCCGAACCTCTCGCCGTTGAGAGACGGATCCGTGACACTCGGAAGTTTGTCGAGTCGAGACTCGCGGATCTGCGGGGTCTGCTGAGTTCGGAGGCGACAACGGTCCGATCCGAAATAGCGAAACATGTGCAAAAAATCGTTCTAACGCCAACGGGGCGTACTTACGTCGCTTCTGGATCCTGGGATTTGCTCGGCACGGCAGCATGGATGGTGCCGGGGGCCAGAATCGAACTGGCTACGCCCGCCTTTTCAGGGCGGCGCTCTACCACTGAGCTACCCCGGCAATGTGGTTCATAAAGTGTAGAGGCGTCGGGAACGTGTGTCAAATAATTGCGGCGGGTCGCCACGAATTCTGTTCGGTCAAGGAACGAACTTTGGAATGTTCCCGGCGCTAAATAGGCGGCGCGCCTCGGTCTGGTCATAGCGCTGCAGGACGACACCTGACGGAATTGCCACACGATACATGCGAAACTCGCCCGCATGCTTGCAATCTCCCTCTGGATCGACCACCGCCGAGATCAGGAGTTCGCTCGAACCGTTTAGCCACTGCGCGCCCACCACATTTGAATAGCAATACCGCGCGGATTCCCAGAAGACGCTCTCCGGATACTTCACCGTGCTCGCGGGACGCGGAAGCTGGCGGACCAGTCGGTCAAAATCGTCGCGCGGGCCTTTCTCAACTCCTGTGATCGCCTTAAAGTGTCCGGTAGAAACGTCGTAGACCTGAACGTGCCACATTCCGACGAGACCGCCATCGCTCCAGGTCAGAAAAAAGCGCTGTGAATCGGGAGACCACGCCAACTCGGCATCGGCTTTCTCGCCCAAGTCCCATTTGTGTATTTCGCTCCCGATCCTGATTGTTACGCTGTCGCGCTCGCTGATAATGCTGTTCTTTTGGTCCGGCGAGTTTATTTGTACAGAGGTTGGCGAGTAGTACGGATAGACCCAAGTATTCGGGAGGATATGAGCTTCGCTTGACCAGTAACCGCTATCCGGCGGGGTCTCACCCTTCCTCTGAGTATGGCCCGCGACGCCGGGGAAACCGATCGTGAAGCAGAAAATTACTGCGCATAGAATCGCGCGGGTGACTTTCCAAGACCTGCTCGCCATGTGAGACCTACTGTTGCGAATCGTCGAACTCTTTCATCCAGGCGCGAGCTTTCAGGAGTTCGCGGGGCTTGGTGCCGTCTGGCGGGCCGACGATGCCGTCTTTCTCCATCAGGTCGATCAAGCGAGCGGCGCGGCCGTAGCCGACGCGGAGGCGGCGCTGCAGCGTGGAGGTGGAGGCGCGGCCGGCTTCGCAGACCACGCGTACGGCGTCCTGGTAGAGGTCGTCGTCGACGTCTTCACCGGCTTCTCCTTCGCCGCCTTCGACGGCCTCGGGGTTGCCATTCTCATCCTTGGGCGCTTCCAGTAATTTTTCGTTGTATTTGGCTTCGGCTTGCGCGCGCCAGAAGTCGCAGACGCGGACGATTTCGTCTTCGCTGACGAGCGGGCCATGCACACGATGCAGGCGCGAGGAGCCTGCGGGGAGATAGAGCATGTCACCGCGGCCGAGCAGCGATTCCGAGCCGTTGGCGTCGAGAATGGTGCGGGAATCGACTTTGCTGGCCACGCGGAAAGAAATACGGGCAGGGAAGTTGGCTTTGATCAGACCCGTGATGACGTCCACGGAAGGACGCTGCGTGGCCAAAATCAAATGGATGCCCACGGCGCGCGCCATTTGCGCGAGCCGCGTGATGGATTCTTCCACGTTGTTGGTGTCCACCATCATGAGGTCGGCCAATTCGTCAATGATGATGACCAGGTAGGGAAGCGGCTTGTGTTCGCTTTCTTCGACTTTATCGAAGAGCGAAAGTGATTGCGGCTTCTGGAACAGGCGATTGTATTGATCGATGTTGCGCACGCCCTTTTGCGCCAGCAGCTTGAGGCGATTTTCCATTTCGCGCGTGGCATTGCGCAAAACGTTGGAAGCGATTTTCGGATCCGTGACCACGGGCGCGATCAGGTGGGGGATGCCTTCGTAGAGATTGAGTTCCAGGCGCTTGGGATCGACTAGCACCATTTTTACATCGTCGGGACTGGCTTTGTAGAGGATGGACATCATCAGCGAATTGATGAACACGCTCTTGCCGGTGCCGGTGGAACCGGCGATGAGCAAGTGCGGCATGGCGGCAAGGTCGGTGATGCGGATGCGTCCGTGAAGGTCGCGGCCCATCGCCAGTGTGAGCTTGCTGGGCGAACCGATGAATTCGGGAGCTTCGATAATCTCGCGCAGCGCGATCGTCTGGCGATTGATGTTGGGCACTTCGATGCCGATGGTGGATTTGCCCGGGATGCGCTCGATGAGAATGGATTCGGCTTGCAACGCCAGGCACAAATCTTCCGTCAATCCGATGATGCGGCTGTATTTGATGCCCGCTTCCGGCTTGAATTCAAACGTGGTGACCACCGGACCGGGATTGATTTGCGTGACGCGTCCGGCGATGTCGAATTCCAGGCATTTTTCTTCGATGGCGCGTGCACGCGCTTTCAGCTCTTCTTCATCGAGCTTCTGGCTGCCTTCGCCTTCGCGTAGCAGGGTGGAGGAAGGCAAGCGGTAGTTGGAAGGAATCTTGGCGACTTTGGCTTCGGAAAGTTTCTTGACGGCCGGCTGTTTGGACGATGGTTCGGCATTGTCGCGATTCAGGAAAAAAATCGGCGCCTTGCCACCTGCGGGCTTTTCCGTTTTTTCCTCGCTCTCGGCTTCGTCGTCGGCAGTGAAGATATCGCTCTCATCGGCCAGGCGAATCGATTTGGGCGCCTCGTTGAGGACCTCCGCCTTACCCACAGATTGCGGAGCCGCAGGCTTGCGTCCGGCGACGCGATTTTCTTCCACGCGGCGGCGCATGCGCTGCTGCTCGCGGTTTTCCTGCCAGGCGTGCCAACGCGCTTGCGCCTTCTGTAACAGTCCGAGTTTCTCAACCGCTCCGAGCGGCCCCGTGGGACTCTTGGCCCAGGCATGGGTTCCAGCGAAGGAAAAGCTCGTGGTCATGAACACGGAGGTGAGGAAGACGGCGAAGGCTACCACATACGCGCCCGCGACGTTGAAGCCGGTGCGCAAACTCCCCGCGATAAGCGTTCCGAGAAAACCTCCCGCAGGAATGGCGCCGCGCACCGCAGGGAAGGGCATCAGCGCGAGCAGCGAAGGCAGCGAAAGCAGCAGCAAACCGTAGCCCAGCAAGGTGGCCACTTGCGAATCGATGGCGCGGCTGCGCAGCCAGCGCCATCCCACCACGATCAAGGCCACAGGCAGCAGAAACGCCGCGAAGCCGAATATCTGAAACAGCAGGTCGGCGCTATACGAGCCCACCGGACCGATCCAGTTGTGGGTTATATGCTGACTTTCGACCTGCGAGGCGCTGACGTTGAACGCCGCGTCGCGCGGGTTGTAGGACAAAAGCGATAGGCTGATCAAGACGGCCATCGTCAGGCACAAAAAGCCGATCAGCTCGTTGAGCCGTTTGTTTTCCGTAGGTGTCAGAAAGCGCAAGAGTTTCTCCTCAGCTGTGTGGGGAAGGCTGAGTGCCAAGGGACTGCTGGCGCCTACTGCATGCCCCTCTGGAGGAACCACCAAACGAGGATGATGATACCAAAGAGCACGCGGTAGACAACAAATAGTTTAAGCGTGTGTGTCTGCAGATAGCGCAGGAAAAAGGCGATCACGATGTAGCCGCCAACTCCCGAGACCAGGATGCTGATCAGCAGGGTGGAGAGGGGAAGGTCCATGCCGCCGGCTTTGTGCAGCTTTAGAAGCTTGGGCAGGTGCGAGAGGACGGCTCCGGCGATGAGCGGGGTGGAGAGTAGGAAGGAAAAGCGCGTGGCGGCTTCGCGCGTGAAGCCGCGGAAGAGTCCCGCGGTGATGGTTATGCCGGAGCGCGATACGCCCGGGCAGAGGGCCAAGGCTTGAGCGCTGCCGATGGTTAGCGCGTCGCCGATATTCGATTGTTCCAGTGGGCGGGTGCGGCGGGATTGCGCGTCCGCGTACCACATGATTAGGCCAACGAAGATCATCGAGAGGCTGATGACCACTGGGGTGCGGAAATTCTCTTCGATTTTGTGTTCAAAGAGCGCGCCGAGAATCCCGCCTGGGATGGTGCCCACGACCATGTACCAGAAGAGCTTTCGATGCTGGGTTACGGCTTCGCTGGTGGCGTTCGCCGGATACTTGATGCCCACGCCGCAGAGAATCAACGTCAGCCAATCCTTGAAGAAGTAGAGCAGGACGGCTACCAGCGTGCCGGCATGCAAGGCCACGTCAAAGGCCAGCCCGGGATCCTGCCAGCCAAAAAACCATGGGAAAAGTGTCAGGTGCGCCGTGCTGCTTACCGGCAAAAATTCCGTCACAGCTTGCACTAGGGCGAGAATGATCGCCTGATAAAGTGGCATCGCGACTCAGGTTTCCTTTTGCGCCGGGTTGGCGGTGGACGCGCCCGGCAGGATTTTGCGCATCTCGTAGGCGTCGACGCGCCCCAGATAATAGCGCTTCAAGATGGCTACAGTACGATAGCCGTGGCGCTGCCAGAAGGCAACGCCGGGGGCGTTTTCGACGCTGGTTTCGAGGAAGATTTCGGTTACGCCACGCGATTCGAGTTGCTGCTCGCCGCGTGCCAGCAATTGACCGCCAACGCCTGAGCGGCGGTGTGCTTCGGCTACGTCCAGGGTTAGGATGTGCCCGCGCGGCGGGTCTTCTTCTGTGATGAGGAAGCCGGCAACGTCGCCGTTGTTTTCTGCCACTGTGCAACGGCCTTGCGGCATGCTTAGGAAATAGCGCAACATCTTTTGGGAATAGGCGATGCCTGGGGCAAAGCACAGCTGATCGAGCGCGTAGAGCTTTGCGAAATCGCCGGGTTCGTAAGGGCGCAGCTGAACGGGCATGGTTTAGTCTACGCCAAGAGCTGGGATCGTCTGCGCCGCTCAGATGCCGCCGCGCTGATCCGCTAAAGCGCAACGTTTTGATAGAGACGATAGGGCTCATCACCGATTGCGGCGAACGGGCGAAACGTAACGGTGCCGCCATCGGTGCGCACCAGCCAGTCCGCGGAAGATGGCGCGGCGGCTGTGGCGGCAAGGAGTTGAGCGGGGGCGAGTTTATCCGGCGGCTTGCCAACGGCAAAAAGGGCCAGCGGTCCGCGGACGAGCGCTACTACGTTGGCGTTCTGCGCGTCCACCGCTTGCAGACGCAGTGGCATGGCCAGCTCGAACTCCACGCGGTCGCCATTTTTCCAGGTGCGCGGCAGCGCAAAGAATTTTCCTGGCACCACCTCGCCCTCTATGCGTTTGCCGTTAACGGAAATCCACGTTTTTGCGTCAGTCCACGCCGGCACGCGCAGATAAATCGTGAAAGTTTCCGGGCGCGCCATTTCCAAGGCCAGCGATGTGGAGTTCGCCGTGGGATAGCTGGTCTGCTGTATAAGCGTACAAGGCGTGCCACCCTGCAGCCACGTGACGCGCGAAGGGATGAAGAGGTTCACGTAGATGCCGTTGCCGCCGGGATAGTAGGCGCTGATGCCGTAGTCGGCGGTCAACTGCGGAAACGTGCCGGAACAGCACGGCCATTTATCGTGGTAATACTCTTTTCTCGCGCCCTCGTTGTTGTAGTTGGAATAGTAGAAGCTCGTGCCATCGGGCAGAATCGGCTTGGCGCCGGCAACGGAGTTGTACAGGATCTGCTCCATGCTGTCGCCGTAGCGCGAGTCGCGCGTCACGCGCAACAGGTAACGCGTGAGTTTAAATTGCCCATAAGCGCCGCAGGGCGTCTCGAAGCTGGAACGGTTCGTGTGCAAGCTCGCGGCCAGCAACCCTTTGCCCGGCTCGACAAATGCTTCGCCCGGTCCCCATCCTCCCGTGGCGTAACTCTGTTCCTGCACCATGCGCAGGCCGTTCGATGCGGCGCGGAGATATTTTTCGTCGCCCAACATCAAGTACGCCTGCATCGCCGAGCTTAGGGCGTTGACGTGGCTATAAGCGTGTTTGCCGGGAAGGGCATTATGGTTGTCCGCGAGCGCGTCGAAATATTCGTGGTAGATGAAGCGCACCGCCAAATCGCGATAGTGCGCGTCGCCGCTGCGCTGATAAGCGAGAAAGAGATTTTCCGGCAGGGTGTACGTTTCGTCCCAGGTAAACGCGGGCGTTTTGTGTGGACGGGCTTCTTGTTCGGCGCGGCTTAAGGCTTTTTCGGGAAGATAGGGAAGGACGGCGTCCGTACTGCGCTTGAGAACGTCGAGCGCAATAGGATCGGCCGCAAATTCGTGCGCGTCGATCAAGCCGCAGCAGGTCTTGTCAAACGTATAGCCCGGCAGCCGGTAGTCGATGTAGAACCTCCCCTTGGGTTCGACAGTTGCCGCGTAAGCCCGCACCAAACGGTGAACTTTTTCCTGTGTTGGCTTCGAGCCGGTCACCGCATAGGCGCGAGCTAGCCCGGAAACATACTGACCAAAGGTGTGTCCAGGAATGAAGCCGTGAAAGTTACTGGCCTCGTTAAAGTCGTCCGCGTTGTCGTACCAGCCGCCCATGTCGGGACCGGGGGCGGGCATCCCCTCGCGTTGGCGAAAAGGTTTGAGCAAGGCATCTTCGTCGAGATTCAGAAATAATTGATGGTTCTGCTCGAACTGAACGCGCAGAGGTGCGTCGAGGAGTTGCACGTTTGCATATCCGAATACGGAAAGAGGAGCGGCGGCGGGGTTTGCCACGGATGCTCGCGACCATGCGGGAAGTGAACGCATCGCCAAAAGGCCAGCAGTGGAACCTGCCGCCGATTTCAGGAACTGACGCCTGGACTTTTTTTTCATGAGAAAAACTCCCGAGATAAACCGTTTACGGCCCAAGATAGAAATGATCAGAGTAACTACTGTTGAGTCGCCGGCATCTGCAACCCAAGCGCCTTCAGCGTAACCGGATCCGCCACGGGCTGGCCTTGCGGCTTGGTGACCACGCCGAATCCGCCGCTGTAGTCCCACATGGTCCAGCCGATGCTGTGTTTTTCGAGCGCGGTGCGCACGTCGGTGAGCCAGACTGCGCGGTCCTCGGGCCTGGCCACGCGGCGATATACGCCGAATTCGTTGCAGGTCACGGGCACGTTCCAGCGCTTGCCCCAGGCCTCCACTTGCGCGAACTCCGCGTCGAAGCGCGCGGCGTCCCAATGTTCCAGGCCGTAACGGACCACCCACAGGCGCTTCTGCGCGTCCGGCACGTTGGCCGCGACGCGCTCCGCGCTTTCCGGCTCAGAGGGGTAGGGAAGGGCCTTCACCGCGTGCCAATAGTTGTCGCCCCAAGTCGCGCCCTGATGCGTGAAAACGTGCGGTTCGTAAAAATGAAAATTGTAGATGACGTTGGCGTCGCGCAGCGGTTCCATCGCCAGCAAATCGTCGTCATCGGACCAGCGCGCGCCTGCGACGATGATGGTATGCTGTGGCGCGCCCTCGCGAATCGCCACCGCAAGCCGCGCCTGAATGCCATACCAGCGATAGGCGTCGCGCATTTCCGGCTCGTTCAAAACTTCGAAGAACACTAGGTCCGGGTTCTGGCTGGAGTAGTGCGCCGCCAGTGCGCGCCAGAAGTCCGTAAACTCCTCGACCGTGCCAGAATTATTTCCGAGCTTTTCCTTGAAGTCCCCTTCGGGATGGGCGTCGATGATTACCGCGAGTCTCTGATCCAGAATCATCTTCACGGCGGCATCCAAATAGCTCAGATATTCGGCGGGAAGTTCGTCGGCGTGATTGTGCTTGAACATCGGCGCAGGGTTGACGCTGAGCCGCACATGGTCAAAGCCCATTTGCTTGATCAGCAAGATGTCTTGCGCCGTTGTCCATGAGGCGAAATGCTCTTTGGTGTAGCCGCGCGGGTCGTACACCTGAGCGAACCATTCGCTCAAATTAATTCCGTGCCGCAAATGTAGAGCGCGGCGTTGGGCCATCGATGGATCCGCTTGCTGCGAAATCGTTTGCGCGCCGGTAGTGGGCAGCCAGAACGTCAGTCCGAAAAGCAGTGCCAGCGCAGCGCAAGAAACTTTGACCATCAGTTCTCTCCAAAAAAGCGGTCAGCATAGACCAAACCAAATAAACAAAGGGCGGGCCAGTGGCCCGCCCTTTGTAGCTGGAACTAGTAGCGGAAAGATCGAACCAAAGCGCGGTCTACAACTTCACCGTGACGGTCTTCACTTCCGTGTAATTGGCCAGGCCGTATTCGCCAAGCTCGCGCCCGATGCCGGACTGTTTAAATCCGCCGAATGGCGCAGCCGCATCGAATACGTCATAGCAATTTACCCACACCGTGCCGGCGCGAACGCTGTCGGCAATCGCGTGAGCTTTGCTAATGTCTTTAGTCCACACCGCCGCCGCCAAGCCATACATATTCTTGTTGGCGCGGTCGACCACTTCGTCGATGCTCTTGAACTTCAGGATAGACATGACCGGGCCAAAAATTTCTTCCTGCGCGATGGTCATGTTGTCCTGCACGTCGGAAAACACGGTAGGCTCGATGAAGTAGCCCTTGGTGCCCACGCGATTCCCGCCGGCCACCAGCTTGGCTTTGTCCTTCTTGCCCGATTCGATGAATCCCATGACCTTGTCGAACTGGTCCTGGTCCACCTGCGGGCCTTGTTCGGTGTTCCTGTCAAAGGGATTGCCCACCGTGCGCTTTTTCGCGCGGGCCACGCTCTTGTCCACAAATTCGTCGTAGACCTTTTCTTCGACGAACGTGCGCGAGCCGGCGCAGCAACACTGCCCCTGGTTAAAGAACAGCGCCTGATGCGAGCCTTCCACGGCCTCGGCCATGTCCGCATCGCCGAAAATAATGTTGGGACTCTTCCCGCCAAGCTCCAGCGTGACGCGCTTCAGATTCGTTTCCGCGGCCGCCTTCATAATTAGATGACCCACTTCGGTCGAGCCGGTGAACGCCACTTTATCGACGTCCATGTGCCGCGCCAGAGCGGCTCCCGCCGTCGGGCCATAGCCCGGCAGCAAGTTCAGCACGCCTTCCGGAAAGCCTGCCTCTAGCGCCAGTTCGCCGACGCGCAACGCCGTCAACGGAGTCTGTTCCGCCGGCTTCATCACCACGGTGCAGCCCGCGGCCAGCGCCGGCCCCAACTTCCAGGCCTGCATCAACAGCGGAAAATTCCACGGAATAATCTGCGCCACCACGCCCACCGGTTCGTGCTTGGTGTAGCAGAAAAAATTGCCGTTCACGGGAATGGTCTTGCCCTGAATTTTGTCCGCCCATCCGGCGTAGTAGCGATAGCACGCGATGGTCAGCGGAAGGTCCGCCGCGCGTGCGACTGAATACGGTTTGCCGTTGTCCAGCGACTCGAGTTCCGCCAGCTGATCCGCGTGCTTCTCAATCAAATCCGCCAGCTTGTACATCAGTGCGCCGCGCTGTGACGCGGACATCTTGCGCCACGCGCCTTTTTCAAACGCCGCGCGTGCCGCAGCTACCGCCTTGTCGACATCCACCGCGTCGGCCTCCGCCACCTTCGTGATGGTTTCTCCTGTCGCCGGGTTGATGGTGGCAAAGGTCTTGCCTGAAGCGGAGTCCACCCATTTCCCGTTGATCAACAATTTGTTAGCGCTAATTTTTACCGTAGGTTCAAATGCTGTCGTTGCTGTCGCCATGTTCTGAAAGCCTCCTGACGGGAAAAGCCTATACCCATGCGGTGCGGGGAGCAAGGCCCCGGGGATGGTCGCCGAAAGCCACAAAAAGGAGTTGCCCATCGATGTTATATTGAGCCAGCGCCACCGCCGCGAGGCGCGTCGGCCTAAACATTTTTCGAGGTGCGAGTGAGAGTCGGCCTACTGTTGAGTCTTGCCGTTCTGCTGGCCATCGTGTGGGTCGTCAGCTTCGTCGTATTTCACGTCGCGGGCTTCCTAATCCATCTGCTGCTGATCCTGGCCCTGGTTTTCCTGATTCTTCAACTCTTCGCCGGCAAAAGACTCTAAGTCGTAGGGGCACGGCACGCCGTGCCCGCTCTCGTCGGGGCGTCGTTCACGCCAAATCGCGTACACCCGCGCAAGCCCGTGCTAAAGACAGGGAATCGGACCCGCAAATTGCATTTAGAAAGAGAGGCGTCTAAAGCCGCGTGCGCAATTAGCGCGGCGAATTGAAATCCGGAATTTCGTTGAAGATATCCAACTCCGGCGGGTTCATGTCAATTTCCGGGCCGGACTGACCCGAATCTTTCTTTGCAGCCTTGTCCAGTTTGCGTTGCGCGCGTTGTTGTTCCTTCATCTTGCTCTTTTCGACGCGCTTCATTTCTTTTTGGCGTTTCAGAAAGGTAGTTGTCAAAGCTGCTCCTCGACAGAAGTTATACGGCGCCACAAAACCAGCACCGTCAAGCCGCACACGAATACGGCGGCCAGTCCAGCAACATCAATTACAGGAAAGAAATTGGGCCCTTCGTACAACCGCGTACAGCGGCTGCCATCGCCGTACTTCCGTGGTCCCAGTCGGTCACTCGCGAAGCCACGCTCCCCAAAACTCAGCGCGGCATCACGAAAAATTTACCAGCGCGGTTCACGCGGCTGACGCGCGGACTCGCGATAATCCTCGTTGGAAAAACGATCGCGCCCGCCGCCGCCCTTGCCGCCACGCCCGCCGTCGCGCCCACCGCCGCCATCCCGGCCACCGCCGCCACCAGGACGACCGCCACCGCCGCCGCGCGGTCCGGCAAATCCACCGCCGCCCGGACGCGCTCCCCGCGGAGGTCCGCCCTCGCCCTTGGGACGCGCTTCATTCACTTTCAAGTTTCGCCCGCCGGCTTCTTTGCCATCCAGACCCGAGATGGCTTGCGCCGCTTCTTCGTCGTTCGGCATTTCCACAAACGCGAACCCGCGCGCCCGTCCGGTTTCACGATCCATCGCCATGTGTACACGCGTCACCTGGCCAAAGGGCTCGAACAACGCGCGGAGATCACTCTCCGTCGTCTGGAAGTTCATGTTTCCCACAAAAAGACTTTTCACGTTGCTTCTCCCGATATTTTGATGCGCCGCTGGCGAGAGAACGCTGCAAAGCGCAGCTCTCGTTGTGAAACAGGCGGCTTCGAATCAGCTGAAGTCAGACGAGGGAGGGTCGCAAAGCGGCCGTCGGGGAATTCAGGCAATTCAATGTCGCAAGTCTGACAATATCACATTTGGGCACGAAGTAAGGAAGCGAATCGTGCCACGAAAAAAAAGTCGGCCCGCCCCCTTTTGCTCAGCTTCCTCAGCGCGAGTACCTCCATCTTAGGTACTAGGACTTTGAGCCGTGTAACTTCCTCTGCTTTGCCCTCGCGCTTCCGCCCTGGCATTAAGAGTGTCTTAGAAGCCAGCAAAACCTTACCTAAGTTGTTTAATTTGAATAGCTAAGGATGGCCCCGAAGATGCACCTACCTGCTCGAAGGCGGACCCATTCGCGGCAAACAATTTCGTCCCGATTTAATGCTGGCTGGACCATCACGAAGACTACAACGACCACCACAAGGACACTCTCAGAATGCTCAAGAAATTCGCACTACTCTTCGCCATTAGCGGTGCGCTATTCACCGCCAAGGCCGACACCATCACGCCGCTTACCAGCTCGGCGACCAATACCACAAATAATTCCGTGGCTTTGGGGATCACCAACGCCGGAGCCACGCAAAACATTGTTGGCAACTCCGCCTGGGCGGCTCCATTGCCGGGCTCCAGTTGGATCTCTTTCACCACCACCGGTGATACCAGCAACTCCGATTTTTATACCGTACCGAATGGCACCGCGGTCACATTCGCGGAATCGTTTATGCTCAACGGCCCCATCACCAGCGCTTTTCTCGACGTGCTCGCCGATGACACCACTTCTGTCGTCCTCAACGGCACCACGCTGTACTCCGCCAATCTCACCGGCAACTATCCGACGTGTTCGTCGATCGCCATCGGCTGCCTAACCTCCACCGAAGGCGTCTTCAACACCGCACAATTGCTGCCCTATCTCAACGCCAACGGCATGAACACCATCGACTTCACGGTGTTCCAGAAAGCCGGTAGCTCCTTCGGTCTCGACTACTCCGGCTGCATCACCACAGCGACTCCCGAACCAGGAACGCTGTTTCTTCTAGGCGCAGGCCTAATCGGTCTCGCGCTGCTGAAATCCCGTAGCTAACGCGAATCTCCTTTGTAGTGGCGCAACATGTTGCGCGCGTTGTTAGCGACACCACTCACCGCGACCGTGTGATCATGCTGTACCGAAAAAAAAGAGCCGCCCAGATTGGCGGCTCTTTTCAGCTCTTGGCTAAACCCTCAGGTCGCGACAGCATCGCTGGTATCCGGCGGAGCCGGCGGCGACGCAGCTGCCACGACATTTCCGGGGGTTCCCGACGACGACCGCCGCGTCACCACATAAGCGATCAGCAAACTCACGCCCAACAAAACCGCCGCCAGCAAATAAGGCGCCCCCGGCAGATGCACAGCAGCATTCTTGGCAATCGCCAACGCAAAAACCTGCGTGAAAATCAACGGCCCAATCATCCCGGTAATTGCCCGCAGGGAATTGATCGCCCCTTGCAGCTTCCCCTGCGACGTCGGATCTACCCGGCGCGACATCAACGATTGCATCGCCGGCCCCGCCACGCCCCACAATGCGATAAACGGAATGCTCGCCAGCAGCAGCGAACCTCGCCAAGCCAGCGCAAATCCCGCGAATCCCAAAATCCCGAACACCAAGCCCGACAATAAACTGAATTTTTCGCCGAAACGCTTTACGTAAGGCCCGACCAATCCACCAGAAACCGTGGCTGCAAACACGCCGACAACCGTTAGCGACAACCCTACGTCACGCTCATTCCAGCCGTAGCGATACTCCGTGTACAGCACAAACACCGAAGGCAGCGCGTTGTGCGCCAAATAAAATAGCGTCATCGCCGCCGACAAGCCTGCCAGCTCCGGGTGCGACCGCAGCAGCGTCAACGACCCCAGCGGATTCGCCATCTGCCACGCCGACTTCGCCCGCTTTTCCTTCGGCAACGATTCCGGCAAAATAAAAAATCCATACAGCACGTTCGCCAAGCTCAAAATCGCCGCTGCCCAGAAGGGCGCGCGCAAGCTGATGCCCCCGAGAAATCCTCCCACCGCCGGCCCCACCACAAAGCCCAGCCCAAAAACCGCACCCACCATGCCAAATTGCTTGGCGCGTTTCTCCGGCGGGGTCACGTCCGTCACATACGCAAACGCCGATGAAATATTGGAAGTAGTGATCCCGGAAATTATGCGCCCCACAAACAGCCAGCGCAGCGACGGCGCCAAGGCCATGAAAATATAGTCGAGACCTAGTCCCAGGCAGGAGATCAGAATCACCGGCCGCCGCCCAAAGCGGTCCGACCACGCTCCCAAAATCGGCGAAAAAATAAACTGCATGGTGGCCCACGCGAAGCCGAAATATCCGGTCACCGCGGACGCCCGCGCCATACTTCCGCCCTCCATTTGCAAAATCAAGTTGGGCAGCACGGGCGCAATAATTCCAAACGCCAACATATCAAACGCCACGGTTATTAAAATGAAGACGAATGCCGCGCGCGTCGCGGCTCGTTCTGGGGTAGGCACAGCAGGGGAAGACAAAGAGCGCTCCTCTTGGGTAGCACAGGCACTCTTGCCTGTGCGCCTTTGCGTCTCCTTCAACGCGACGCACAGGCAAGAGTGCCTGCGCTAGTAAGAATCGCTGATTGTAGCGGGGAATGCTCCGAACTGCTACAGATTCGACCTGGCGCGTCTCGCTGTTTAAACTTCCAGAATCACCGGCAAAATCAACGGCCGCTTCGAGGTGTGTTTGTTGATATAGCGCTTCAAGTCGATGCGAATCTTTTCCTTGATGACGCCCCAATCGCCTTTTTCTTCGGCGTTGGATTCGTTGACGGTTTTCAGCACCACCGCCCGCGCCCCCGCCACCAGTTCTTGACCGTTATCGCTCATCAATCCGCGCGAAACAATCTCTGGCTGCGATTCCAACCTTCCCGTTTGCTTGTCGATGGCGATAATCGTCACCACCACGCCATCCTCGGAAAGATGCTTGCGATCGCGCACCACCACTTCTTCAATCTCTTCCAGTGAACCCGAATCCACCAGCACGCGCCCCGCACTGATTGGATCGCGGCGAAACGCGCCGTCTTCGTTGAACTCCATTACGTGGCCGTCTTCCATCAGCAGGATCTGCCCAGACACGCACCCCAGTTGCGCGGCCAGCCCGGCGTGGCGGAACAGGTGGCGAAATTCTCCGTGCACCGGAATAAAATACTTGGGCTTCACCAGCTGCAAAATCAGCTTCTGCTCTTCCTGGCTGGCATGTCCGGAAACGTGAATCGTGCCGCCCGAATTGTCGTAGTACACCAGCGCGCGCCGCCGGCACATATGATCCAGCATGCGGAAAATTGCCTTTTCATTTCCCGGAATGATGCGCGCCGAAAGCACTACGGAATCGTTTTCATCCACGCTGACGAAACGGTGATTGTCCACCGCAATCCGCGATAGCGAAGACATCGGCTCCGCCTGGCTGCCGCTGGCCATAATGATGATCCGCTTGGGATCAAATCCGCGAATATCCTGCGGCCGCACCACCATGCCATCAGGAATGCGCAAATAATCCATCGAGTGCGCAATCTCCACGTTGTCGACCATGCTGCGGCCCACGAACGCCACTTTGCGCCCCACGCGCGAAGCAATGTCAATTACCTGTTGAATGCGATGGATGGACGACGCGAAGCAAGAAAGAATCACGCGCCGCGGCGCTGACCGGCAAATATCTTCAATGCGCGGCACAATGGCCCGCTCCGAAGGCGTAAACCCCGGCCGCTCCACGTTGGTCGAATCGCTAAACAGCGCCAGCACGCCTTCGGCCCCATAGCGCGCAAAAGTGTGCAAATCAAATGGCGCACCGCCCACCGGCGTCTGATCGATCTTGAAATCCCCGGTATGAATGATCACGCCGGCGGGCGTTCGCACCGCCAGCGCCACGCAGTCGATGGTGCTGTGCGTTACGGGAATAAATTCAATCTCGAATGCGCCGAGTTCCACCAAACGCCCAGGAACCACTTCGCGTAGGGTCGTCGAGCCGAGCAGTCCGGCTTCTTCGATACGTTTTTTGACCAGCGCCAGCGTGAACCGCGTGCCGTACACCGGCACGTTCAAATCCCGCAAAATATATTGCAGCGCGCCGATATGATCTTCGTGGCCGTGCGTCAAAACAATTCCGCGCACCATGGCGCGGTGCTGCTTCAAATACGAAATATCCGGAATGACCAAATCCACGCCCAGCAGTTCGGACTCCGGAAACATCATGCCCGCGTCGATGACGATGATGTCGTCACCCGTGCGCAGCGCCATCATATTCATGCCGAATTCGCCGAGACCGCCGAGGGGTATTGCAAACAGTGATTGCTGAGGCTTGCTCAATGAAGCGTCATCTCCGAGACGCAAACGAGAATCGTATCACATGCCGCCGCGCCGCACCGCCGCGCCCGCCTTCTGTTTGCCCCGAGCGATTTGCGCCTTCAGCCCAGACGTTAGTAGCGGCGGGTCTCCAGACCCGTTCTTTTGAAGTTGTCGTTGACTTTGCCGTTGCACCGTGGCCGGGCTTACGGGCTGCTGAAAAAACCTCTGTGTTGTGGGTCGGAGCTTTAGCTCCGACATTAAATTGCTTGGCTACCAATGCGCTTTAGCGCCTGAGGAACTGCCTTTGACCTTTTTTCCCAGCCTCTTTAATCCCGGCGCTCTTGGTCCCTGCGGTCATCTCTGCCAATGCATCAAAAATCGCATCCGTGCACACACGTCCAAGGCATTTTCCCAAAATGGGGCTTGACATTATAGCTACGACCCCGTATGATTAACCTTGTAGAGAACCACGTCCCGCCGAAACCCAACTATCCCAGACCTTGCGCAACGAATTCTGAAGGAAAACTCGGCCCATTCCGTGGTAACTACTTATGCAACAAAAACCCGCTGTATTCCACTTAGAATGAACACTTGCGAAAGGTTGTGAAAACAAAGGAAGTTAAAGTCCCTTTGTTTTCACAACCTTTCGCGAAACGCAGGGCCTCCCACGGTAGGCGGCATCTCCCCGCCCCGATTCAGAAGTCGCTCAGAAACTCATCCTAAGGTCGGCGACTGCCGGAAAATAGATGGACGATCGACACCAAAATCACCGCGCCCAGGGTTGCCGCCGCCAGGGAGTAGAGAAATCCACCACCAAAAATTCCCAATTTGACAAAGATCCATCCGCCCAACAGCGAGCCCACGAGGCCCAGGATAATGTCGGTGATGCAGCCATACCCCTCGCCACGCGCGATCTTTCCGGCCAGCCACCCGGCGATCAACCCAATGATGATCCAACCGATGATACTTTGCCGGTCGTTCACGACGATAATGTGATCGTGATAGACGGTCTGAAACAGCGTTGCGAGCATGCAGCCTCCTGGAGCGGAATGAGCAAACTAAGAGAGCCCTGGATTTAGTCGGCGTATTCTAGCGCGACCGCCCTCGCCCTGCCTATACAGGAATTCCCGTGCGGGGTGATTTCCCTGGGAACGCCATTCTCCCGAATGGCGGTTTTCCACCGGACACCGCAAACGGCAAAGACGCCAATCAGGAGATTCATCCCGCGAAATGCGCGGGATGGAGAGGCGTTGGCGTTCCCAGGCCCGCCTACCGCCCAGCCGGCTGCTGCTGCGTCATGCAATGCAGCGTGCCGAGTCCCAACACCAAATCGCGGCAGGGAATTCCAACAACTTCGCGACCCGGAAAAAGAGAAGCCAGCGTATTCAACGCCACGCGATCGCTAGGATCAGTAAACGTCGGAACAATCAGCAACTTGTTGGCAATATAAAAATTGGCATAACTGGCGGGCAGCCGCTGCTCATCGAAATAAACTGGCGCCGGCATCGGCAGCGTAACCACGCGCAGCGGTTTGCCATCCTGATCGCGACTGGATTTAAGAATGTCCAAGTTTTCCTGCAACGCCAAATAATTCGCGTCATCGCGATTTTCTTCCACGATAGTAACCACGGTATTCGCATCGACGAATCGCGAAAGATCATCCACATGCCCGTGCGTATCGTCTCCAGCGATCCCGTTCTTCAGCCAGATTACATTGGTAACACCGAGATATTCGCGAAACACGTCTTCGTAGTCTCCGCGCGCAAATCCCGGATTACGCTCCTGCATCTTGCTGAGCAAACATTCTTCGGTAGTGAGCAAGGTGCCTTGGCCGTTGACGTCAATGCTCCCGCCCTCCAGCACCACGCGCCGACCCGGTAGCGCAGGGCGCTTGCCTTTGAGCCCTGCGGCTTTTTCCGCGCCAGCCAAATGCTCCGGAGTCCACACGCGTTTTTTAAGTTTCTGGTTTACCTTGCTAACGGCCACCGCATCCCGCTTGTGATTGGCATACTTCGCCCAGCCATTAAAAACGAAATGATTGAACCCCACCTCGCCCGCGGAATTCGCCACGCAAATCGGCCCGGAATCACGCATCCATCCGCGATCCGTCGGCGCGCGAAAAAACTCCACGCGATCGAGCAGCGCTCCAGATTTTTTCAGAATGCCACGAACGCGTCTTTCGGCGACGGCATTTTCGACCAGCAAATAGACCCGCTCCATGCGTGACAGATGCCGCACAATCTCCGCGAACGCCCACGGAATCGGCGCAAATTTCCCCGGCCAATCCGTTACTTCGTGCGGCCACCCGAGCCACGTGGCCTCATGCGGCTCCCATTCCGCGGGCATGCGGAAGTTCATAGCGTTTGGCGTCTCGGTTGCAATTTTAATTTTCATCGGAATGAAAAGTTAACACAGAGTTCGCAGAGGTCACAGAGAAGGTCTGCCGTCGGTCGCATCCAAGACAGGCGACCGACGAGACAGCCTCGATGTCGACTCTGAACCGCCGCTATTTGCCAATCCAGCGGTTCAGGATTGGCTGGTAGGCATCGATGCGGCGATCCCGCAGGAAGGGCCAGTTGCGGCGCTGGTCTTCGCTCTTCGCAGGATCGCATTCGACTACGAGAATCTCTTCTTTGCTGTCACCGGCTTCGGAAATCACCTGTCCGTCCGGCGCGGTTACGAAGGAATGTCCCCAAAATTCCAGGCCGGCGTCGCCCTTTTCCGGCTTACCTTCAAAGCCCACGCGATTCACCGCCGCGGCATAAATTCCATTGGCGATGGCGTGCGCGCGATGCATGGTGCGCCAGGCATCCAGTTGCGCCGCGCCGAATTCCGCTTTCTCATGCGGATGCCACCCGATGCTGGTGGGATAAAAAATCACCTGCGCGCCGCCGAGCGCGGTGATGCGCGAACCTTCCGGATACCACTGGTCCCAGCAAATTTGCACGCCGATGCGCGCAAATTTGGTATCAAAATTCGGAAATCCCAAATCGCCGGGAGTGAAATAAAATTTTTCGTAATACAGCGGGTCGTCCGGAATATGCATTTTCCGGTATTTGCCGAGCAGCGAACCATCGGCGTCGAGCACCGCCACGGTGTTGTGATACACGCCCGCGGCACGGCGTTCAAACAGCGACGCCACCAGCGCTGCATTTAGCTCCTTGGCGACTTGCGCAAGACGCGCCGTGGTGGGACCCGGTACCGGCTCCGCCAAATCGAACAGCTTGGCGTCTTCCGTGCGGCAAAAATAGTCGCCGTGAAACAATTCGTGGAGAGAAATAATCTGCGCACCGCGCTTGGCCGCTTCACGAATGTGCGCAATCGCGTGGGTAAGGTTTTCTTCGGCGCTGGCGCGGGATTTCATCTGCACCAGGCCGATCGTGAATTTATCCGCCATATTTTTTATTTTATCACGAGCCGAAAAATCCCCCGCGTTTACGATTACCCTTTCTTTTGTTTCGCGTTTGTACTAAAACTCATCACAGAAAACAACATTCCTATAATATAGATTCCACATTGGGCGTCGGCGATTCAAAAAGTTCTACCATCGCTGATTCGCACGAACTAAACGAGGAGCATGCATGGCGAAGACGCCAAAGAAAACCGTAACCGGCCGTGTGTTACACGATCCTGTAAAAGACAAGCTGCGTCCCATTTTTCCGCTGGATCTATCCAAATGCCGCACCATTGACGAACTGGTGCGCGCCATGGGCGACACCGCGTTCACTGGCCGCCAGATCGGCGACGCCGCGGACGTGCTGGAAGCCATGGCGCGCGATAAAGATTGCTTCGTGGTGATGACGCTTTCCGGCGCGCTCACCGTCGGGAAGATGGGGCTGATTTTCTGCGACCTGATCGAATCTGGAGTGGTGAAGGCCATCGTTTCCACCGGCGCGCTTATGGCGCACGGCCTCGTCGAAGCTACGGGACATTCTCATTTTCGCTACGATCCGGCAAAAATGGATGACGAAGAGCTCTTCGTTGCCGGCTACAATCGCGTTTACGATTCGCTGGAGCCGGAGGTAAATCTAGATCACGTCGAAGAAGTGATGGACTTGATTCTGGACAAGTGGGATGCCAGCGAAGTGGCGTGCAGCTGGAAGATTCATCGACGTATCGGCGAATATCTCGTGAAACATTCCAAGGGCCGAGGAATTCTGAAGTCTGCCTATGAACACAATGTTCCGGTATTCGTTCCGGCATTCACGGATTCGGAATTGGGAATCGACTTTGCCTTGCATAAGATCGCGCGCACCATGCAAAAACGCCAATTGCTGCGCTACGATCCCTTCGAGGATTTTGAGAAATTCGCGGACACCATGCTGGCCACCAATCGCATGGGTATTTTCACCATTGGCGGCGGCGTGCCGCGCAATTGGTCGCAGCAATTCGGCGTCTACGCGGAATTGCTGGCGCGGCGCGGCTACAAAAAGCTTCCGCTGAAGCGTTACAACTACGGCTTGCGCGTCTGTCCGGAGCCGGTGCACTGGGGCGGCCTCAGCGGCAGCACCTACACCGAGGCGGTTTCGTGGGGAAAGTTCGTTCCGCCGGAAGAAGGCGGCCGTTTTGCGGAAGTTTTCGATGATGCGACGGTGGCGTTGCCGCTGATTGTGGGCGCAGTGCTGCAACGCATCGGATATTACAAAAAATAAATTGAGATTGCTGCCGAAGAGGTTGAGTCGCGAAGCGTCAGTCGTCTTCGCCGATCAGAATCGCCGCGCCCAGCACGGTGGTCCACAAGCCGCGCTTGTCGCCCACTGCGGATTGCGTCACCTGCATGGTGCGCACGATTTTATTGGAGATGCGGTAGACCTCTTTTTTCTCGTCGAAAGATAAATCCGGATCAAATTCCACGTTCAGCGTGGTCGCCAGCATTTCCGCCGCCAGTTCTTCGGCGTATTCACCCGCCACTTCTTCGGTTTCACCGAAGGAGTGATGCTCGGAAAGATAGCCGTACATGGTCTTGTCGCTGGGCAGCGCCAAGCCGATGCTCGCGGCGATCAAACGATGCGCTTCTTTAGTGGAATTTTCGCTGATCACGGTAAACGCCACCTGCCCGGGCTTGATGTGCTTCAAACCTTCGCTGCGCGAAATCAATTTGCAGTTCGGAGGAAAAATAGAAGATACGCGCACGATGTTGCACGCCGCGATTCCCGCGCTACGCAACGCTAACTCAAAACTGGAGAGCCGTTCACGGTGCTTTCCGACGCCTTTGGTGAGAAATATTTTCTTTGCGACGAACGCCATAGGCTGCTTTGTCGTGCCTCCGTGAGTGGTGTAGCCGAAAAAAACGTTGCTGTGGAAAAGTAACAAGAAGGTATTGCAGTGTCAATGTGTTTCAGGTACGCGCGTGGCGCCGCGCAGCATGAATATTGTGTTACTGCATGGCGCCGAAAAGGGCGAACTAACTCTCCGGGTCCACGGCAACGTGGCGAAGCAGTTTTCCGAGCGGTTTACACAGCGCTACAACTTTTTCCAACTCATCCGTGGTGAAATCCGGGCCCGCGCTCATGGAGGTCGGTCCTTTTCGGCTGATTTGAAGGATACCCACCACGCGGCCGTCAGATTGAATGGGTGCGCTGATGATTTTTTGAATGGCTTCGGCGCTCTCGTTGCCGATCTTCACGCCTTCAAACACACTCGCGTGGCGCACCGCGGCAAAATTGTTCACTATTTCCGGCCGGCTCTCGCGCGCCGTGCGGGCCGCCAGCGCCGAATTGCTGGAAAGCGGAATGTAGCCCACGTTTTTCAGCGCCAGCGGCGCCATGAAGTACAGATGTTTCCAGCGCGTGGAAAGTCCTAGGATAGCGACTTCATCATTTTTAACGCCCAAGCTTTTCGCGATGCGTTCGGCCACCGAGGCGATCGGGACGTCCACGGACTTCTCCTCGCTGGCGGAGGATAGTGCACTCGCCAGACGTTCCAACTCCGAAACGAGGCTGTAGGTCGTGGCCATTCGTTCGCTTGTTCCTGCACTTCAGCAGCCGGGGAGGAGAGGAGGGCCCTGGCGAGTTACGTCCGTCATTTAAATTGTACCGTTCAGTTCCGCGTTCGCAAGACTATTTCGCGGCGCGTGTGCCCATCGAATCCCTTTTGTTGCTCGCGTCGAGAATTCGGCCCAACTTGCATCGCTGCGGTCAACTACCTATACTGATTTTGTCGCAAATCTTTCACGTACGTGAGATTGGTGTGGGGATTTTTCCTGAAACGGGAATGGTTCCCGGCCGGCCACGCGGCACCCAGAAACTTTTGCGACGGAGAAGGCATGTCCGCCACGGAAAGTCAGCCTGACGCAAGTTATCTCCTCCGCAAGCTTCATTCTTTAACCGGAATTCTTCCCGTTGGAGCATTTCTCGCGGAGCATTTCTGGTCGAATAGCGCGGCTTTGGTAAGCGCTGATAAATACAATCAAACTTCCGCCGAGTTGCAGACCATTCCGTTCCGAATATTCGTCGAGTGGGCATTTATTTTTCTTCCTATGCTGTTTCATGGCGGTTATGGCGTATGGATTTGGCTGCGCGGAAAATCTAATGTTTCGCAATATCCGTGGGTCAAGAATTGGCTGTACACTGCGCAGCGCTACACCGGACTCATCGCATTCGTATATATCGGTTGGCATTTATATACCGAACGTTTTCTCACGCAGGGCCGGTCCACGTACGCCAGCGTGGAGCAGGATTTGCAAAATCCGCTGTTCCTGACGTTTTTTGCCATCGGAATCCTGGCTTCATCATTCCATCTCGGCGTGGGCATCTGGAATTTTCTTTGCAAGTGGGGATTGGCCGCCACCGTACGCGCGCAACGCGCAGCGGGGCAATTGGGAGTCTTGGTGGGCGTCACTTTTAGTGTCGTCGGCATTCTGATTCTCATCAGTTTTCGTTTTGACTGGCATCCTTTTGCGTCGTACATAAATAAATGAAACAGCCGAAGATCATCGTTGTGGGCGGAGGCCTCGCCGGTCTAATGGCCACCATTCGCGTGGCGGAATCCGGCGTGCCCGTCGAACTGTTTTCCATCGTTCCGGTAAAGCGGTCGCACTCGGTTTGCGCGCAGGGCGGAATCAACGCCGCGAAAAATCAAAAGGGCGAAGGCGACTCCATCGCCAAACATTTCGATGACACCATTTTTGGCGGCGATTTTCTCGCGAATCAAACGCTAGTAGGCCGCATGTGCGAAGCCGCACCGGGCATCATCGATCTGCTGGACCGCATGGGCGTAATGTTCAATCGCACGCCGGAAGGTTTGCTGGATTACCGCCGTTTCGGCGGCACGCTATATCACCGCACGGCATTTGCCGGCGCCACCACCGGCCAGCAACTACTCTACGCCCTCGACGAACAAGTGCGGCGCCATGAATCCGAAGGCCGCGTGAAGAAATACGAAGGCTGGACGTTTCTTTCCGCGGTAATCGACGACGGCGGCGTCTGTCGTGGCATTTGCTCCATGAATTTGCACTCCATGGAAGTGCAGACGTTCGTGGCCGACGCGGTGATTTTCTGCACCGGTGGGATCGGCGCGATTTTTGGCCGCTCCACAAATTCTGTGGTGTGCACCGGCTCGGCGCAATCGGCGCTGTTTCAACAAGGCGTGGACTACGCCAACGGCGAATTCATCCAGGTACATCCCACCGCGATTCCCGGCGAAGACAAGCTGCGGTTGATGAGCGAATCGGCGCGCGGTGAAGGCGGCCGCGTGTGGGTGCCGAAAACTCCTGGCGACAAGCGCGCCGCACGGAGTATTCCGGAAGCCGAACGGTTTTATTTTCTCGAAGAGTGGTATCCGAAGTACGGCAATTTGGTGCCTCGTGATATCGCCACACGCGCCATTCATCGCATCGTGTACGAAGAAAAGCTGGGCATTGACGGGCAAGCCGCGGTCTATCTCGACGTGACGCACATTCCCGTCGAGACGCTGAATCACAAACTCGAAGGCATTCTGGAAATTTACGAAAAGTTTATCGGCGTGGATCCGCGCAAAGAACCGATGAAGGTTTTTCCCGCCATGCACTACACCATGGGCGGTATGTGGGTGAACGCGGAAGATCAGGGCACCAACATTCCGGGAATTTACGCTGCCGGCGAATGCGAGTATCAATATCACGGCGCGAACCGTTTGGGTGCGAACTCGCTGGTGTCTTGCATATTTGGCGGGGGCATTGCGGGACCAGCCGCGGTGAAATACGCGAAGAGTCTGACGACCGGCGCGGCGGCCGCGCCTTCCATGGTGTTCGAGCGGGAACGCCAGCGCCAGGAAGAGATGAATCAGGCGTTGCTTTCCGGCACGGGCGGAGAAAATCCCATCACCATCTGGAAAGAACTCGGCGAAATCATGACCGAGCACGTCACCGTAACGCGCATCAACAAGAATCTTGAACTGGCGTACGGCAAAATCGGCGAATTGACGCAGCGTTACAAGAAAATCAATCTGAGCGACCGCACCAAATGGTCCAATCAAACGCTGAATTTCGCGCGCGAACTTGGCAACATGCTGGTGCTGGCTCGCGTGGTGACCATGGGCGCGTATCAGCGCAACGAATCGCGTGGCGCGCACTACAAGCCGGAGTTTCCGGAACGCGATGACTACAATTTCCTGAAGACCACACGCGCAAAATGGCTCAACGGCGACATTCAGTTGACCTATGAAACGGTGGACACGTCGCACATCGCGCCGCGCGCGCGGCGCTACGATGCGGCGAAGTGAGTCGGCAGTCTTTTGTAGTGGCGGGTCTTTAGACCCGCATTTCTGCATCGCAGGGAAGAGTTTCGTGCCCGTAGAGAATTTAAAGAGGGCCTAAATGGCAGAAGCAGCAGCGGGGAAAAAAGTAATCGTCAAAGTAAAGCGCCAGGCCACGCCCAAAGAAGCGGCGCATTGGGAGGAGTTCGCGCTCAACTGGCGACCTTCCATGAATGTGATCATTTGTTTGCGCGATATCGCGGAAAATCCCGTCACCAGCGACGGTAAGCCCACCACGCCGATCACCTACGACTCGAACTGCTTGGAAGAAATTTGCGGCTCCTGCGCCATGCTCATCAACGGCAGAGCGCGCATGGCGTGCTCCGCGCTGGTCGATTCGCTGGAACAACCCATCCGCATCGAGCCGCTGACGAAATTTCCCGTCGTTCGCGATCTTTCGGTCGACCGCCAGTTCATGTTTGAAAGTCTAAAGCGCGTCAAGGCGTGGATCCCCATCGATGGCACTTACGATCTTGGCGAAGGCCCGCGCATGTCGCCGGAAGTTCAGGAAAAAGGCTACCCGCTATCGAACTGCATCACTTGCGGAAACTGCCTGGAAGTTTGCCCGCAGGTGAACGATCACAATGGCTTCATGGGCGCGGCGATTTTCAGTCAGGTGCGGCTCTTCAACATGCATCCCACGGGAAAAATGCATGCCGCGGAACGCCTCAAGGCCGCCATGGGCCACGGCGGCATCGAAGATTGCGCCAACGCGCAAAATTGCGTCAAAGCCTGCCCGAAAGGCATTCCGCTTACGGAATCACTGGCCGAAGTAAACCGCGAAGCGTGGAGGCAGGCGCTTTTCGGCTGGCTGGTAGGGTAAACTCGCCTCGCGATTCGAAGCTTCAGGGAGACACTCGATGCGTCATGCGCGTGCAATCGTCTGCGCGATACTTTTTTTCTACGTTTTCTCGCTTTGCGCCAGGCACACGAACGCCGACGACGTCGCCGATCGCGCCCGCGCCATCCACTTTTCCTCCATCGTCATCGACACGCACGACGACACCACGCAGCGCTTCCTTTCGGGCACCTTCGATCTCGGCAAACGCAATCCCGACGGCCACGTGGACATTCCGCGCATGCGCGAAGGCGGAATGAACGCCATTTTTTTCTCCATCTGGATTGACGGGCGCACCACCGGACCCGCCGCGGTGCAGAAAGCGCTAGACCAGATCGATCTGGTGCGCGAGAACGTGCGGAAATATCCGAACGACATCGTGCTGGCGCGCACAGCGGAAGATATTCGCCGCGCCCACGCGCAGGGCAAAATTGCCGCGCTGATCGGCGTCGAAGGCGGCCACATGATGGGAAACGACCTTCACGTGCTGCGTATCTTCGCCGATCTTGGCGTCCGCTATATGACGTTGACGCATTTCTATAACGACGAGTGGGCGGACTCTTCCACCGCCAAGCCCGAGCACAACGGCCTCACCGATTTCGGCAAGGAGGTGGTGCGCGAGATGAACCGACAGGGCATTCTCGTGGACATCTCGCATGTCTCGGATAAAACGTTCTACGACGCCCTCGCCATCAGCAAAGCCCCGCTCATCGCGTCGCACTCTTCCTGCCGCGCGCTCTGCAATCACGTGCGGGACATGAGCGACGACATGATCAAAGCGCTGGCCGCCAAGGGCGGGGTCATCCAGATTAATTATGAAAGAAGTTTTATCGATCAGGCTTATAAGGACGCGTCTGAGAAAGAGTCCGGGAATGTTGTGGCCATGTTCGATGCTTTCAAGAAAGAGTGCGGTGACGACGATTCATGCATCACTAAGAAAATGGATGAGCAGCAGAACAGGCTGACCGCCGAAGGCAAGCTGCCGCACGTGAGCTGGGAACGCATTGTCGACCACATCGATCACGCCGTGAAGCTGGTCGGCGCCGATCACGTCGGCCTCGGTTCCGATTTTGACGGCGCCACCATGCCTGAAGGAATGGAAGATGCCTCCAAACTCCCGAAAATCACCGAGGCGCTGCTGCGCAAGGGTTACTCCGAGGCAGATATCCGCAAAATTCTCGGCGGGAATACCCTCCGCGTGATGGAGCAGGCGGAAGCGGTGAGCAGAGAATTAAACGGACCACAGTGAAAAGCGATGAACCTCACGACGCAACGCGCAGGGAAGCACTGCAGCGCCTCCTGGTGTTGGCGCCCGTCCTGGCGTGCGGTTTTGGCACGGCCGCGGACGTGACCGCATCCCTCGCCAGCGACGACATTTCCTTGCCCGCGCGCAAGCTGCATTTTTCGTCGTTGGTCATCGACACGCATGCGGATACCACGCAGCGTTTCCTCGGCGGCCAATTCGCTGCCGACGGCGGTTTCCGTTCCGGCCTGAAATTTGATTTCGCGGCGCGCGATGCCCGCGGCAGCATTGACATTCCGCGGATGCGCGAAGGCGGTCTGGGTGCGATTTTCTTTTCGATTTGGATTCCCAGCAAAATTAAAGGTCCGCCCGCGGTAGCCCGCGCACTCGAACAAATTGCCGCCGTCCACGAACAAGTCCGCCGCTATCCCGCCGACCTCGCCTTCGCCACGACCGCTGGCGAAATTCGCGCCGCGCACGCGCAACACAAAATCGCCGCGCTCATCGGCATTGAGGGCGGCCACATGATCAACAGCGATCTCGGCGTGCTCCGTCACTTCGCCGCTTTGGGCGCACGCTACATGACCCTGACGCACACCGGCAACGTGGAGTGGGCGGATTCGAGCGGCGCCGCTCCGGTGCATCATGGACTCACGCCGTTCGGCAGGGAAGTGATCCACGAAATGAACCGGCTTGGCATGATGGTGGATATTTCCCACGTCAGCGACAAAACGTTCTACGACGTGCTGGCAATCGGCGAAGCCCCGCTGCTGGCCTCGCACTCTTCCTGCCGTGCGATTTGTGATGCGTCGCGCAACATGTCCGACGACATGATCAAGGCGTTGGCCGCCAAAGGCGGGGTGATCCAGATCAACTATCACGTGGCATTCCTCAGCCAAGAATTTCGCGATGCCGAAAAAAAAGATCCGCTGATCAACAAAGCCATCGAAGCTGAAGTCTTAAAGCTCTGCGGAGACAATGAAGCCTGCGAACTGATCGAAGGCGACCGCCTCACCCGTGAATCCGTCGAGCGAGGCAAGCTGCCGCGTGTGGACTGGAGCAAAATCGTCGAGCACATCGACCACGCCGTCCAATTGGTCGGCGCCGAGCACGTCGGCCTCGGTTCCGACTTCGATGGTGCTAACATGCCTTACGGCATGGAAGACGCCACGCAGCTTCCGAAAATCACCGAAGCCTTACTGCGCAAAGGATATTCTGAGGATGACGTAAAGAAGATTCTGGGCGAGAATACCTTGCGCGTAATGGCCGAGGTCGAGCGTACCGGCCGCGCATTGACCGCCGCGCCGCAATAAACGTTAAATAGTAAAAAAAATAATGGGCACCCATCACGGAGATAGCTAAAAAATGACCAAAGCAGCACGCACTTTCCTTCTAGCAATTTTGGCCTTGGGAATTTTGGCAAGTGGAGCTTTGTCGTCCGCGCAAACCGCCACGACTACGCATAAGACCACCACCGCCACCACTTCCGGATACGATCGCGCTTTGCTGCATCCCGCGCTGTTGAAAGACAAAGCCCCGGATACGTATCAAGTGAAAGTCACCACCACCAAAGGCGACTTCACCATTACTGTCACGCGGGCATGGTCGCCCCTAGGCGCGGACCGCTTTTACAATCTGGTCAAGCACCACTTTTATGACAACGCCAGCTTCTTCCGCGTGCTGAACAATCCGCCATTTATGGCGCAATTCGGCGTCAGCGCCTACCCGGCCGTTTCCGCGGCGTGGGAAAAAGCCGAAATCAAGGATGATCCGGTCACGCAGAGTAACGTCCGCGGCTATGTGAGCTTCGCTACCTCCGGACCGAATACCCGCACCACGCAAGTGTTCATCAACTATGGCGACAACAAGCGTCTCGATAGCATGGGCTTTTCGCCCTTCGGGCTAGTAACCGACGGCATGAACGTCGTTGACGGTTTTTACGGTGACTACGGTGAAGGCGCTCCCGACGGTGGTGGTCCCGCACAGGACCAGCTCACCAAGCAAGGAAAGCCTTATCTCGATAAGGGCTGGCCGAAGCTGGACGCCATCAAGACGGCCGTCATCGTCGGCGCTCCGGTAACACCGGCGAAGAAACCCGCCGCGCCTGCCGCGAAGAATCCCTAGCTCTTAGTTTCGAGAAGCAACTGGGCCCGCACAAGTTACCCGTGTACTAGCTTAAAAATGGAGCGCGCGCGGCTGCTTTATTGTCCGCGCCACTCCGCCGCAGAGGACTAGTTTGTCCGTCACAATTCAGCAACCACCATCGACGCCCGGCTCGGCGCCAGAACCACATCCTCGCGCCGAGCAAAGCTTTTCGGCGATTGTGCCGGTGCCGCCGCTCAGCAACACGGTCTACGTGGTCGCCGCTATCGCATTGGCGTTGCACCTCGCCTTCAACGGCGGCTACGGTTTCTTTCGAGACGAACTCTACTACGCCGCGTGCGGCCAGCGCCTGGCCTGGGGCTACGTCGATCACGCTCCGCTCGCCCCGCTGCTCGCCCGCCTGACGCGCCTGCTTCTCGGCGATTCTCTTCGCGCGCTGCGTTTTCTTCCCGCGCTCAGCTCGTTCGCCAAGGTCTTTCTTGCCGGCTGGATGGCGCGCGAAATGGGCGGCCGCAACGAAGCGCAATTTCTTTCCGTGCTCGCCGTGATGCTCGCGCCCATCTATCTCACCTTTGACAATTTTTTCTCCATGAACGCCTTTGAGCCGGTCTTCTGGATGGCCAGCGCCGCGATTGTTCTGCGCATTCTGAACGGCGGCGATCAACGCTTGTGGCTGCTTTTTGGAGTGGTCGCAGGCTTCGGTTTGCAAAACAAACATTCCATGCTCTTCTTCGGTTCGGGCCTTGCCGTTGGTTTGCTACTGACGCCGGCGCGCCGCGAGTTTACGCGCATCTGGATCTGGCTGGGCGCGGCGATCGCGTTTCTGATTTTTCTGCCCAACCTTCTTTGGGAAATCCACAATGGCTGGCCCACCATCGCGCTGCTCCACGCCGTAATCGGCAAGAAGTACTCCACCGTCGGGCCCATCGAGTTTGTTTTGCAGCAAACATTGCTCACCGACCCGCTCGCCGCGCCGATTTGGCTGGCAGGAATTTGGTTCCTTCTGCGCGATCGCGTTGGCAGAAAATACGCCTTTTTGGCCTGGTCTTATCTCACCGTTCTGGCGGAGATGCTCTATCTCCATGGCAAAATCTATTACCTCGCGCCCGCCTACATCATGCTGTTTGCCGCCGGCGCGGTGTGGATCGAGCTTCGCCTGCTTCCGCGCACCGGCCGGTGGCTAGCCCTGGCCATCGCCACGCCTCTCGTCATCGCTTCGGCCATTGCGCTGCCCTTGGCCATGCCCGTACTCCCCGTCGACGTGGCCGTAAAATATTGCCGCTTCTGGGACGTGCAAGACGTGCACGTGGAAAACATTCCTCTCGGCGACTTGCCGCAGCTCTTCGGAGACATGCACGGCTGGCCGGAGCAAGCCGCCGCCGTGGCCAGCGTCTACCACGCCTTGACCGCCTCGGATCAGGCGCAGGCCGCCATCCTGGCCAAGAACTACGGCGAAGCCTCAGCCATCGATTATTTCGGCCCCAAGCTCGGCCTGCCCTCCGGCATTAGCGGCCACAATCAGTACGGTTTCTGGGGGCCGAGAGGCTATTCCGGCAACGTCGTCATTGCCATCGGATTCACGGAAAGCTATCTGAATCAATCGTTTAGCGACGTTCGAGCGGCAACAACCATCTCGCCGGTGCACGCCATGCCCGAGGAATCAAACCTAACCATTTACATCTGCCGACAGCCCAAAGCTCCGCTGCAGCAACTGTGGCCAAAGCTCGTTTGGCTGGATTAATCATCAGCATCGAAAAAACTACTTTATAGAATGCAATGTTTGAATCCCTACTAAGTTGACAGGGTATTCCCCGCGACCGTATCCTATCCCTGTATGAATCTCATTCGCCAGATGCTTCGGTGTGCAGGTGCAACCAACGCTGCGTGTTGCCTCGCCTCCATCTCTGGCCAGGGGGATTCCCGGACTTAGTTTTTAGCTAGCCAAGGTTCCGAAGCCCACGTCGCCAGAGTTTCCGGTTACGTGGGCTTTTTGTTTTTGCCGAAGGGTCAAACACCAATGCCCGTTGAAGGCACAGCCGTAAAAGAAGTTAAAGAGACCAAGGCCCAGCGCATCGAGCGCTTGAAGCTGGCCAAGAACGCTTGGGAAGCGCTGGACGAAATTCGCGCCTTCGCCAGGTCCGGGTTCGACACCATTCCGCCCGAATGGTTCGGCACTTATTTTCGCACTTGGGGCGTGTACACGCAGGGTGACGGCGCGGGCGTTACCGGCGGCAAAAATGGCGAAGGCAAAGCCACGCCGTTCTTCATGCTGCGCATCCGCATTCCCAACGGCCAACTGCGCAGCGATCAAGTGCGCACCATCGCGGACTTGGCGGCACATCACGCGCGCGGAGTTGCGGACATTACCGTGCGGCAGAACGTGCAATTCCATTGGGTCACCATCGAGTCGCTCCCGGAAGTACTCGAAAAACTTTGGAGCGTTGGTCTGAGCACCACCGGCGCGTGCGGCGACGTGGCCCGTAACATTACCGGCTGCCCGGTTGCCGGGCTCGACGCCGACGAAATCATCGACGCTTCGCCGCTGGCCCTCGAAATGGATCGCCAGCTTGGCGGCAATTCCGAGTTTTATAATTTGCCGAGAAAGTTCAAGCTTTCCATCACCGGCTGCCGTCATTGGTGCACTTACCCGGAGATCAACGACGTAGGCCTGACCGCGATTCGCCGCGTGCGCAATGGCGTCACGGAGACTGGCTTTTCTCTTCGAGTGGCCGGCGGCCTTTCTACGGAGCCGCATCTCGGCATCCGTCTCAACGCCTTCATTACTCCAGAACAAGTCATCCCCGTGGTCCGCGGCGTCGCGGAAATTTTCCGCCGCAGCGAAGTTTTGCGCCAAAGCCGCGATAAGGCCCGGTTGAAATTCCTATTCTTGCAGCACGGATGGACGGCGGAGCACTTCCAAAGCGAACTTGAGCAGCTCCTCGGCTTTTCACTCGACCCTGCCGAGCCGGAAGATCTTCCTGTGGATGTGCACCGCGATCACACCGGCATCCACGCGCAACGCCAGGCGGGCCTTGCCTATGTCGGCGCGTCGGTCCCGCGTGGACGCATCACCCCTCAGCAGTTGCATGTCGCGGCGGATCTCGCCGATCGCTACGGCGATGGTAGCGTGCGCACCACCATGATGCAGAATCTGTTGATCGCGAATATCCCAACCGCCGATGCGCCGCAAGTTGCGGCCGCGTTGACCAAAGCCGGACTCCCCGTCGAAGCTTCGGCCTTCGCCCGCGGCACGGTGGCTTGCACCGGCTCTGAATACTGCAAACTCGCGCTCACGGAAACCAAAGGCTTCGCGCGCTGGCTGACCACCGAACTCGAGGAACGCATCCCCGGTTTCGATCAGCAACTGAAACTCAACATCACCGGCTGCCCCAATAGTTGCGGCCAGCACTGGATCGCCGATATCGGTATCGAAGGAAAGAAAATCAGGGTCGACGGCAAAATGGTCGATGCCTACTACTTTTGCGTGGGCGGAAGCCTCGGGCAGTTCGCATCCATTGCGCGACCGATAGGCTACCGCTGCGCCGCCACCGACGTGCCGGATGCTATCGAGCGCCTGCTCACCACGTATCAACGCGAGCGCGCGCAGAACGAAAATCTTCGCCAGTTTTTTGCGCGTCATTCCACGGACGACCTGCGTCTTCTTCTCGCCGGAACGCCGGTAATCCCGGTCGAACGAGATCTGTCCGCCGGGGCCGTCCCGCACAGCGTGGAGAGCTAGCCGTGAGCCTTTTCCCCATGTTCGTGAAGTTGCAGGGCCGCACGGTGGTTGTCGTCGGCGCGGGCGCAATTGCCGAGGGCAAAATTCCCGGGCTGTTGGCCGCCGAGGCACACGTTCGTGTGATCGCGCCAGACGCCACGGTACAAATCGCGGCATGGGCGCGCGACGGCAAGCTTGAACTGCTGCCACGCAAATTTCTTCCAGGCGATCTAGACGGTGCCAGTCTCGCCATCGCCGCTACCTCCGCGCCCGGCGTCAACAACGCCGTATTTCTTGAAGCCGAAGCTCGCGGCATTTTTTGCAACGCCGTCGACGACATCGAAAACTGCCATTTCTACTATGGCTCGGTAGTACAGCGCGGCGACCTGCAGATCGCCATCTCCACCAACGGCAAAAGTCCAGCATTAGCCCAGCGCATTCGCAAAGAGCTGGAGCAATCCTACGGCCCGGAATACGCCGCGTGGTTAGAAAAGCTCGGCACCGCCCGCAACGTACTTCGCGCCAAGGCCACGGGCTTCGAGCGTATCAAGAACATCCTGCACCGCCTGGCCAGCAAAGAAATGTTTGAGCGCGCGCGCCGCCGTCTGGAAGGTTCTGCGTTGTGAGCATCCCGAATCCATCGAGAAAACCTGTAGCGCAGGGCGAAGCCCCGCGGCCTTTGACTCCCACAACTGGCAAGGTCTACCTGGTAGGCGCCGGTCCCGGCGATCCCGAACTCCTCACACGCAAGGCACTACGCCTTTTGCAAGAAGCCCAAATAGTTCTGCATGATTCGCTAGTCAGCAGGGAAGTGCTCGCGGAAATTTCGCCCACCGCCCAAGTCATCGACGTCGGCAAACGCGCCGGGCAAAAACTCCTCACGCAAGAAGAAATCAATTCGCTGCTCGTCTCCTACGCGCAAGACCACAAGATCGTGGTTCGTCTGAAGGGCGGCGACCCGGGAATATTCGGCCGCGCCGGAGAAGAAATCGATGCCCTGCGCCGCGCCAATGTCCCGTTTGAGATTGTTCCCGGCATCACCGCCGCCACCGCCGCCGCAGCCGCCGCGGGAATTTCGCTTACGGATCGCCGCGCAGCCTCACAGGTTCTGCTCACCACGTTTTCCCGCGGCGTCGACGGCACCCAAATGGATTGGGGTTGCGTGACCAGCACCACCACGCTGGTCCTTTACATGCCCGGTCCCGACTATGCCGAAGTTTCCGCGCGCCTGCGCGACGGCGGCCTTCCCGCCGATTTGCCGTGCGCGGTAATCTCCGCCGCCAGCAACGCCCGCCAGCTCGTCCGGTGGTCCACAATTTCGCGCCTGGCCAAGGAAGAAAAACTTCCCGCTCCAGCGCTGTTGATCGTCGGCCGCGTGGCCTCGCAACACGCCAAAGAGATAAGCGAGCAAGCGTGGGCCGCGCTTGATGAATCGATTCCCGCACCAAGCATCGCGCGATTTATCTAAACAAATCTCAGGAGAGAAACACGATGGCTGCGAATGAAAACAGAACAGATGCAACCGTAGAAGTGACGGCGAAGCGCCCCTTCCTCTCGCTGGACACCTGGGCGGTAATCTTCGCCCTGTTAGCGGGCGCGCTGATCCGCGCTGGCGTGATCAAGCACATTCCGTGGTAAGTGAGTAGCACAGGCACTCTTGTTCACCCTGAGGAACGAAGGGCCTGTGCGGTTTTGGTTGAAGACGACCACCGCCAGCGCATTCTGGCGAAGAAACGCAAAGAAATGAATTCCGACCTAGCAAAAATAGCATCACAAAAATCTTCAAAACACGAAATTGCGAGGCAAAAAGAAAAATGGCAGAAACGCTAGTCCTACCGCAAGTGCACGCGGCCAACCGTCCGCTACAATTCCTCCGTCTAATTCCCGGTATCGTACTCCTGGCGGCCATTGGTTACGCAGGAAAGCTCCTCGAGAAAAATGTCGGCGCCTACGCCAAAGCCCACCACTGGACCTTTCCCAATATCGAATACGTACTCTGGGCCATCGTTCTGGGCCTCGCCATCTCCAACACCGTCGGCGTCCCCGCGATCTTCCGCGCCGGAGTAGCCACCTACGAATTCTGGCTGAAAGTAGGAATCGTCCTCTTAGGCGCGCGGTTTCTTCTAGGCGATGTCTTAAAGCTAGGCGGCGCGAGCCTGGCTTTGGTCGCGATAGAAATCGCCGGCGCCACCGCGTTCATGATCTTCCTCGGCCGCGCCTTCGGCCTCCGACCAAAACTCACTTCGCTCCTCGCCGTTGGCTCCGCGGTTTGCGGCGTCAGCGCCATCATCGCCACGCAAGGCGCCATCGAAGCCGATGAAGAAGACTCGTCCTTTGCCATTGCCGCAATCTTGGCGCTAGGCGCGCTTTCGCTGTTCACGTTTCCCTTGATCGGCCACCTCCTTCACTTGGGCGATCACGCCTACGGCCTCTGGGCCGGCCTCGCCGTGGACAACACCGCCGAAGCCACGGCCGCCGGCGCACTCTATTCCGACGCCGCCGGCAAATTAGCCGTCCTCGTAAAAACCACCCGCAACGCCATGATCGGTTTCGTAGTCCTCGGCTACGCCATCTATTGGGCCAGCCAGGGCCAAGCCAAAACCGTAACCAACAAAGCCGCGTTCTTGTGGCAAAAATTTCCGAAATTTGTTCTGGGTTTTCTCCTGATCTCCGTCCTGGCCACCTACAGCTTTTTCAACAAAGAACAAGTCGGTTCACTAGCCAATCTCTCCCGCTGGGCCTTCCTGCTGACCTTTGCCGGCGTAGGCCTGCGCACCAACTTCCGCGAAATGCGCAAGCAAGGCCTAAAGCCCTTCGCAGTCGGCGCCATCGGCGAAGTCGCCATCGCCGTCTTCACGCTAGCGCTAGTAGTAGGCGCCCAGCGCCTCTTCAACTGGTAGGTTTTCCCTGGGAACGCCAATCTCCCGATTGGCGTTTTTGCCGAGCTCGATTCCGGCCTATCACTCTGCATAAAATTGGCGCGGCCGCGCGCTTCAACCGCACAACCGCCGTAATCGCCCCGGCATCTGAACCAAAGCACCGCAAAACAACATCGCCCCGAGGCCACGATTCTGTGCAAAAACGACGTTTGCGAATCAGTCTGCCGTTATTATTCGTAATAACCGCGCCATTCTCTCCGATCGCTGAGGCACAAAACCTAAACTTCAAAATCCCGCCAGTAAAAATCCCCCTAACCATCAAAGATCAATCCGTCAACATCACCGCTTCCGCGCTAATTTCCCAAGTCTCCAAAGACCACGACCAAAACATCTTCAAACTCGAACTAACCGCTGACCTTTCCGAGTTGCAACAAAATATGACCGCCCTGCTAAGCTCGCAGCTCGACAAAGACGACCGCTGCGGCGACCGCATCACCATCACCAACGCCACGCTAGTCCCCGCGGATCCCGCCGCGATAGCCACCGTGCAATTGCACTACGAGCGCTGGGCTTGCGCGAAAGTCTTCGGCAAGCAACAAAGCAAAAGGCTCGTCGGTGGCAATGCGGTAATCCCCATAAAACTCACTCCCGGTATTAACGAAGACAAAAGCGAACTGCGCCTCGTTCCAGAAGTCGGCGCCATCGAAGCCGATGGTTCGCTAGGCGAACTGCTGCGCTCCGGCGCGCTCGGCGCAACGATCCAAGAAAAGGTGCAAGCCGCCATTCTCAACGCCATGCAAAAGGGCACCAACCTCAGCGCTACGCTTCCCCCCGCGGCGCAACCCTACGCCACCATCGAAAACGCTGCATTCAAGAACGCCGGCGCCGATCGCCTCATAGTCGTCCTCGACGGCCAAGTCCGCATCACCAAAGAGCAGGTCCAGCTGCTCGCAAAACAGGTCAAAGAGCGCCTCGGCAAGTAAGCGTGGCGCGTTTGGCGGCGCGCAAACCGTTGTGATCGCCACCATTTCCTGCATCTTCGCACTCCATCAAATATTCGCCATGCTGCGAAACAGCGGCAGCTTCTCACAATGCTCTAGAATTTTCGCCCGCAGCTCGTCCGAAGCCCCAAGGAACTCCAGCCCGAACATCGTGCCCTGGCTGCGCCGCACCGTGGCCATCACTCGTTCGCCGGACACCGGCGACAGCGCCACCTCCTCGCCAATCTTCAGTTTCGCGGTCGTCGCCACGGACATTCCGCCCGCGCTTATCTCGAAACTCGTGGCCGGCTCCCGCGTCCCATCTTTCCGCGAGATATATACGCGTTCGATGAATTGGTGCCGTGAATATTTTCGTCGCTCTTCGACACCCTGCTCGGACGAGTCCCGGCTTCCACTATTTTCATTGGACATTTTTCGATTCCTGGGGAGGGGGCGCAACCTGCCGCGGTCTTCTGGGCGGCAACAGCTCTATCAGCAACAACCATAAGCGAAATACCGCAGTAGCGGAACACTTTAAACACGCGGAATGCCCTCTAGGTACTTTATCGGGATGCGCCCGCCATTAATTCCCAACTTTTCGTTCGTCCACCATCACCACCGTGCATTCATTGTGACTTCCGGCGTTTTCCCGGCAATGCTCTTCCGCCATTTTGGACGCCTCTTTTTCCGTGCGCTTCCCGAACACGTATCCGTTGTGCTGTCCATCCTGCGAAACCGCAAACGCCTTGTGCGCTGGCATGGTCAGAAAATGGCGAAACTCCGCCACGCCATTTTCTGAAAGCTGGCTCGGCGGCGCGACGTCCGGAGGCGCCGGCAAACCCAATAGCGTAGTTCGAAGCGTCAAATTCTGCTGCGCCAAGAAATTCTCCACCATGGGCGTCCAAATCGGCGTTCCTCTCCACGAAAATAATCCGTGTCCATCTTTGCCAAACGGCGCCGCATGCACGAACTCCACCTTGCCGCCCGCCGACGTAAATGCCTGATAAAACTGCGCCGCGATCGCCTGCCCAAAAAAATGATCGTTCTCCGCATACACCCACAGCATCGGTATACGCGACTTTTTGCCAAAATCATAAAACGCCCGCACCAAAACCTCTGGATTGCAGACCTCATCCGGCTTACGCGATCCCCGACCGCCAGCAAAACTGATCGCCGCCACCAGCCCCGCTGGCGGATCAGCCGTGAGTGCTACAGAAGCAAAGCCGCCCGCGGACACCCCCACGCTGATCATCCGCGTCGCATCAACTTCCGGCCGCGTAGCCAGATAGGCCATTGCCGCCCTCAAATCCTTCGCCGATTCGCGCCCGGAATCGTAATAATCCACGCGCGAAGTGCACGCGTACCCGTCTTCGCTGAATCCTCCGCCGGAATCTCCGTACCCGCGCCGCATCACCACCACCGCAGTCCACCCGCGCCGCGCAAACTCCCGCGCCTGCGGTAGCAATCCCCACGGCGTCATGCCAGGCCGCTCGCTCGACTCTCGCGGCGTCCCATGATTCAGCAGCGCCAACGGATGCGCCGCGCCATCGTTCGGACGCACCATCACCGCCTCTAAACCCTTTTTGCCCGCCTCTTTCATGGGAATGCGCAGCTCCGACTCCACCAAATCCTGCGCCCGCGCCGCCCCCACCGCCGCCAGCGCCAGCACCACAAGCCGCAGAACGAATCGCCGCCTCATCGCGTCTCCGCCGAACTCAAAATAACACAGCCTTATGCTTCCAGCTCATGCGACGCCTGACAGTCTGCCGCATCAAATGAGCACCAGTGACGAACGCAAGGCCGCCTGCTCTTTCGTGCTCCAGCAGCGAATCGTAAAGGTAGGGCGAATGCTCGCACCGTCACGCCATTTCCCGTATTCCTCAATTCAAAGGAGGAAACCAGATGGAAAGCTCCGCCGCAAAACCGCAACCTATGGCAGGGGGAACTATGGCCACTGCCGAACGAACCTATCTACGCACCGAACTCGAACAGCGCCGCGAGCGCCTACACCGCGCTTTGCATTCGCCGTTCGCTGACGCTTCTCTTTCTCAACTGCTCACCGCCGTGGATTCTGCACTCAACCGCATCGAACAGGGAACCTTTGGCCTCTGTGAGAGCTGCCACGACACCATTGAAACCGAGCGCCTGCTCTCCGATCCCTTGGTGCGTTTCTGCCTGGACCATCTCAGCAGCGCCGAGCAACGCGCCCTTGAAAGTGATCTCTCTCTGGCCGCGCGCATCCAACGCGCCCTCTTGCCGAAACTAGACTTTGCGCCAGTTGGCTGGGACGTCCGCTATCACTATCAACCCGCCGGCATGGTCAGCGGCGACTATTGCGATCTTTTTGAAACGCAGGCCGGCCTGCTCTTTATGCTGGGCGATGTTTCCGGCAAGGGCGTTGCCGCATCGATGCTCATGAGCCACCTCCGCGCCACATTCCGCAGTCTGGCCGAAGCCGGTCTCCCGCTGGATCGCATGGTCGAAGACGCCAACCGCATTTTCTGCGAAAGCACGCTCGCCGGACAGTTTGCCACGCTCGTGATCGGGCGAGCCGCCAACGATGGCGCGGTGGAATTCGTCAGCGCCGGCCACTTGCCCGTCCTGCACATTCACAGCGACGGCGCCACCCCCAAAGATTCCACCGGCGTGCCCCTCGGCATGTTCTGCAACACCCGCTTCCCAGTCCACCAACTGACGCTGGAGCATGGCGACACGCTCTTCCTCTACACCGACGGCCTAACCGAATCTCGCAACACCGCCGGCACAGAATACGGCCTCCACCGCATCCACAAGCTAGCCGCACAACACAATTGCGTCGAGCCCGCAAGCCTAATCTCCAAATGCCTCGAAGACCTGCTTCTCTACGGCGAAGGCGTAAAGCCCACCGACGATTTAACGCTCCTAGCCGTCCGCCGCGCCGCGTAAGACTTTCCAGTAGCACAGGCACTCCTGTTTACCCTGAGGAACGAAGGGCGTGTGCAGGTTTCGCCACCCCACGATGCGACCGAGCATAGCGGGCCCGCCTCTACGCCTGTATTTTGTCGAAAGTAGCGCGGGTCTTTACACCCGCACGATCCTGTTTCGGCCACGGGAGTGCCCGACTTTCAGCCGGGCCCAGATTCTTCTCCTCAATTCGATCCGTGTGATTCGTTCCGCGTTTGAATGAGCACAAGATTTACCGATTTCTGCTCCGCCTCTCCCAAATGTACGGCCTCACCTTTCGTCTCGTAAGCCTTCAACCACTCCGCATCAAACCAATCCGCACCGTACAGCTCATCCGAATCATCGCCAACATCCCAACTGAACACCTTGTAGTCACCAGGAGTGATGCCAGACAAAGAAAATCTCCCATGCTGATCGGTCGTCATCGACTTGAAATGCTCCGTCATGCCGCGATGCGGCGGATCGGGTATCAGCACCACGGTAGCCCCAGCCGCCGGCAGCGAATCAGCGTCCAACACCACACCGCTGAGCTGCGCCACGCGAGAACTTAGCGTAAGCTCCACCGCTAGGTCGCTGCCATTCTGCACCGTGAACCCAGCATCGCTGATCGTCGCGCTGCCATACCTCGCGGATTTCAAGAAAAAGTTCTTCACCGGCGCCGACATCTGCACCACAGGCCGATAGCTACCCTCGGGAACATTCTTGAACAGAAAGGCTCCGTCCGGCCTTAGCACTGAATACGCGAGAAAAGGCTCAGCTTCTCCCAAAGGCTGCAATATAATGTGGAGGTCGCCGGCGTCGTTGGGCGCCGCACCCTCCCACGTCAGGCGGCCGGAAATATCCATGCCGCGCGAAATCGTAATCGTCACCCCATCCACATCGGAGTTCGCAACTTCCAATGGTCGTCGCGCGATGAGCCGCTCATTCGTTTCACCGTTCCTGTAGCTCGCGAAGAGGTCGTACGAGCCAGGGGGTACATTGCGCAGCACAAAGCTGCCGTCTTTCAACTGGAACTTGTCAACGATTCCCCCGAGCGCTTGCGCGAGACCCGGTCCTTGCGGATACAGCGACACCTGCCTTGACGCTTCAGAATTTCCGGGAATCGCGCAGATTACTCTTCCGCGCACCGTGAAAAAACGAGATGCGTGCAGAAAGAAATCCACCGGACGAATGTCGTCGCCGGGACCAACCGAAATTACCTGAGCTTTCGCCGGATCGATAGTATTGGGGTAATAGCTGGGCGCATAGCCCATTGCGAACCCTTGAGCGGGAGGCGGTGGAGCACGCCCGAAGAAGTCTTCATGACGGAAGTTGACTGCAACGTAGTAGCGCCCCGGCGACAAATCGAAAATACGAAATTCGCCTAAGTCATTCGTTAGCACATGGTCATCGTAGTTCTCCCGCTCATGTCCCGGCTTCCGGGACGCGCGATAAGTTTTCACCTCCGCCCTGGCCAGCGGCTCGCCGTCTTCGTCAAACACATGCCCGGAAATCGCAGCCGTTCGCGCCAACTTGAAAACCAGATCAGTCACACTTTGCCCCGACGTCAGCGCTAGAATGGCGCCCGCCGTGCCAGGCCTTTTTTGCCCGTATTCGGTATCGATATAGCCATCGCGCGATACCTCCAACTCGTAGGCACCCGGCGCAATATTCTCGAAAATAAACTGCCCCTGTTCATCAGTAACCGAGAGCACCGAGAAATCCGGCTCGCCGTTACTTTGCAGAGTAACTCTTGCTTTTTTCAGGGGCTCGCCCGTGTCCAGCCGCAACACCTTGCCGGCCACGCTCGCATTTTTCTTGTCGGGAGCGTCTGATGCGGCGGGAGCTTGCCCGCACCACCCACGGAGCGGAAGCAAAATAAACAGCAAAAGCCATAACCTTGGCAGCGATCTCATCTTTCCACCAGCCCGACAAACGCACCTCATCATCCCACAAACAGCCTTTTCGTATTTCAGAGAGCCACACATTGACACACATGCGTATAGCTACCGTATTGTCTGTACCAGAGCGTATGTTCAGTTGTTCTCCTTCTGGTCCAATGCAGCGCTCACCTCGGCCGGCAGCGCCGTGATCCTCTTTATAAACGCCGCAGCTTTCCAAAGCTTCTCGTCCGACTCCCACAGTCCATTGGCAAACATTCCGGTGCGGCGCATGCCATGCTTCGCGACCCAAAAAACTTGGGCCTCCGTGTAACCGGTTCCGGCGTGGGCAGATGCGGTGCCGGCGGGAATTGCACCGCCGAATACTTCTCTGGCTTTCCCGGCGTGCCATGGCAACCCGCGCATTCGTTCAGATAGATTTTCCCGCCCGTGATTAGATTTTCGTCCGTAGGCGGGAAGGGGTTCGCCATCTCGGGCGTTTCGCGTCGCATCGAAGCATGTACTGCCCTGTGCATAACGGCGCTTTCCAAGCGCGACGGTGGCAGATCTCCTCGTACCTCCGCAAACCCCAGAAGCAGATACCCCAGCCCACCAGCCACCAATACCACAAGGGTGAAAACAATTCCCATGACGAAGTGTTTCATCTCAACTTCTCAGCCAAGGCCCGGACTCATTCTGGTAACGCGGGGAGAACACCGCCAACGGTCGCGAAATGCTCTTGCGGGGTGTACGTTCCTCGTTGCTTCGTTAGACGGCGTAAGTTTGGCTTCTCTTCAGAATTCCGCCTGCTTTTCGTGCCGCCCGCCAACCAACATCGAGTACTAGCATCCGCCATTCGAAACTAGTACCCCATAAGTATACTATTGACAAGGTAATCTTAGCTTGCTATCATTCGCCGTGAGCTCGCGATTCCCAGCCGGAATCCTCGTCCGACCGTCCGATAAACTCTCCCTGCCTCCAGGGCACTCTGTTAACGTATTCGCTCTTCTGCAGCTTCGCGAAAAACGCGATCCTTTGTTTTCAACAGCTTGCGCACTCTTCTTAATTCGCGATTTCGTGCATCTCTTTTGCTTTGTTGCGTCTGCGCACTCTTTGGCAAAAACACCCGGGGGTGGGGGTAGTATTGGTCTCTCCAACCAAACACCTAGATTTCCGGTGTGTGTAACACAAACTGAATGTATACGTTACGCAGAAACCGGTTCTAAAGATTTTGGAATGAATACGATATGCAAAGACCCCCCAGGGGCTGGGGGTCTGTCTTGTTTCCTTCGATCTAAATCCCAAAAATGGTTGTGGGCTAGATTCCCAGCACTGTCACCAGTTCGCGCACCGACGCCGACGACTTCTGCAACGCCGCATTCTCTTCGTCCGTCAACTTGATCTGGATGATCTCTTCAATCCCCGCCGCGCCGAGCTTTACCGGCACGCCGACGAACAATCCCTTAATCCCGTACTCGCCTTCCAGATACACGGCGCAGGGCAGGATTTTCTTTTTGTCCTTCAGGATTGCTTCTACCATTTCAACCGCCGCAGCCGAAGGCGCGTAGTACGCCGAACCGGTTTTCAGCAAATTCACAATCTCCGCGCCGCCTTTGCGCGTGCGTTCCACGATCGCGTCGATGCGTTCCTTCGGCAGCAAATCGGGCAAGGGAATCCCCGCCACCGTGGAATAACGCGGCAGCGGCACCATGTCGTCGCCGTGCCCGCCCAGCACAAACGAATGCACATTCTCGACGCTGACCTTGCATTCCATCGCTACGAACGTGCTCATCCGCGCCGAGTCCAGCACGCCGGCCATTCCCAGCACGCGGCTCTTCGGGAATCCGCTCACCTTGAACGCGGCTTGCGCCATGGCATCCAGCGGATTGGTCACCACAATGATGATGCACTTCGGCGAATGCTTTACGATCTGCTCCACCACAGCCTTCACCACGTCGTAATTGGCCTTCAGCAAGTCGTCGCGACTCATTCCCGGCTTGCGCGGAAATCCCGCGGTAATCACCACCACGTCGCTGTTCGCGGTGGCGGAATAATCGCCGCTCGCGGTAGAAATTCCGATAGCTCGCGAATCCGTGCGCGTAATCGGACCGGATTCCATCATGTCCAGCGCTTTACCTGCCGGCGGCCCATCCAAAATATCCGTGATCACCACGTCCGCCAGCTCCATATCCACAATCCGCTGCGCCGTGGTCGAACCCACAAATCCGCTGCCCACTACTGTTACTTTCTTCCTGCTCATCCGGTCATCTCCCAAGTTGTAAAAGGATTACGTCAGAATTTATCGCGCCGCGGCCGCAGCGGATTTCATGTTTTCGATGATCGCGTCGGCAAACGCGGCAGTTCCGACTTTTGTCGCGCCTTGCATCAATCGTTCCAAATCGTAGGTCACGCGCTTCTGCTGAATGGTTTTGGCAATTCCGTCCTCAATCAATTGCGCGGCTTCTTTCCATCCCAGGAACGCGAACATCATCGCGCCAGACAGCATCACCGAACTCGGATTGATCACGTCCTTATCCGCATATTTCGGTGCGGTTCCGTGCGTGGCTTCAAAAACGCCATAGCCATCTCCAATATTCGATCCCGGCGCCATGCCCAGTCCGCCGACCTGCGCGGCGCAGGCATCGGAGAGATAATCGCCATTCAAATTGGAAGTTGCGAGTACGCTGTACTCATCCGCGCGCAGCAGCACTTGTTGGAACACGGAATCCGCGATGCGATCATTGATCAGCAATTTTTTCTTCCACTGTCCCTTGCCGTGCGTGGCGCCAATCGCCGCAATCACACCTTTAACCTCTTCCTGCACCGACTTGCGAAACGCTTCCGGCGCCTGCTCCAGACCCGGTTCGATCATCGCGGCATTCTGTTCCGCTGTCAGCGCCACATTCTTATCCAGATTATCCAGAATCCAGCTCTCGCGTTCCGTCACCGTCTCGGCGCGAAACTCTTCGCGCGCCAGATCGTAGCCCCAGTCGCGGAAACCGCCTTCGGTAAACTTCTGAATATTTCCTTTGTGCACCAGCGTCACGCTCGGCCGCTTATTCGCCAGCGCAAATTTAATCGCGCGCCGCACCAGGCGCTTCGTTCCCGTGGGCGAAATCGGCTTGATACCCACACCGGAATCCCAGCGGATCTGTTTCTTTCCGTCTTTCAACATGTCGTTGTTCAGAAATTCCAGCAACTTCTTGGCTTCCGGCGAGCCGGACTTCCATTCAATGCCAATGTACACATCCTCCGTATTCTCGCGGAAAATTACCAAATCCATTTTCTCCGGATGCTTCACGGGGGAGGGAACTCCGTCAAAATACCGCACTGGCCGTTCGCACGAATACAGATCCAGAAGTTGCCGCAACGCCACGTTCAGCGAACGAATTCCGCCGCCTACGGGCGTAGTCAACGGACCTTTGATGGCCACCCGAAAATCGCGAATGGCATCAACCGTTTCGTTCGGCAGCCATTCCTTGAAAGTATTGAAGGCTTTCTCGCCGGCAAACACTTCAAACCACGCCACGCGCCGCTTCCCGCCGTAGGCATGTTCCACCGCGGCATCGAACACGCGCCGCGACGCCTTCCAAATGTCTCGCCCGGTCCCGTCGCCCTCGATAAACGGAATTACCGGCGTATCCGGCACTTGCAACTCGCCGCCGCTGTAACCAATGCATTTCCCCTCAGCCGGAACATTTACTCCGTTATACGACGTCTTCATGAAACCATTCCCTCCGCGCGATGTGCGTCGCGACTGCCCGCATGCAACTTAAAAACATATCACAACGCGCGCGAACTCCCGAATCCGCGTCCGCGAGAAAACGATCGCGAACCGGTATTCGCGCGCTACCTAGCTCGCGAGATTTTCTTCTGTGGCCGGATATACTCGCCCCGCATCAAATCGGAAGACGCAACGGAAATCCCGATTTGCACCACAAGGAGAAACCCCATGATGCTCGATTGGAATGAATATCAGAAACAGATTGGAACCACGCTGGCGGAACTGGCCAAGCTGAGCCCCGACACCCTCCGTGGCTATCGAGCGCTTAGCGACGCAAACGCGAAAAACTCGAAACTCGGCGAGAAAGTACGCCAATTGATTTCGCTCGCCGTGGCTGTGACCACGCACTGCGATGGCTGCATCGTGATTCACACGGACGCAGCGCTGAAGGCTGGCGCATCACGGGAAGAGATCGCAGAAGCTCTGGGCGTCGCCGTGGCTATGAACGCCGGCGCCGCGCTGGTTTATTCCACGCGCGTGATGGACGCCGCCGCGGCGAAAACGCAAGCCGCACAAGGCGATTGAAGCTGCGTCGCGCAGCAGCTATGGAACTATCGCGTTAGAACTGGTTCCAGAGGAACTGGTTGTAGACCTCGTGATGGAATTGCACTTCCGGCGCTTTCACGAAGGTGCCGAGCGCCCGCGCGCAACGATCCGCCGCGGCTTGTTTCAACTCCGCGTAGCGGGCCTTAACATCTTCGCCCAGAAGCTTAGTGGTCCATTCCGCGTTGCGGAAATCTTCCAGCGCAGTGTAGATGTTGTCCGGAAGATAGCGTTCCGCTTGCCGGAGGTTTTTGATCTTCGCGGTATCGCCCTCAATCCCGGTTTTGAAGATTGAGTACATAACGAGATACGGATTGGCATCCGGAGCCACCGAGCGCACTTCGACGCGCATGCTTTTTTCGTTGCCGATCGGAATGCGAATCATCGAACCGCGATCGACTGCGGAAGCTTTAATCTGATTGGGCGCCTCGAAGTGTGGATCGAGCCGGCGGTAGGCGTTTACGCTGGCGTTGAGCAGTAAACAGATGTCGTTGCCGTGCGTGAGAATACGATCGGCGAAAGCCCATCCGAATTTGCTGAGCTTTTCTTCGCCCTTCGGATCCCAGCAGAGATTCTTGCCTTTCTCGCTGACTGACACGTTGGTGTGCATACCGTTGCCGTTCACGCCGACGACGGGTTTCGGCAAGAAGCACGCCGTCAGGCCCATCCTGGTGGCAACCTGCCGACAAATGAGTTTGTATAGCTGGATCTGGTCCGCCGCGGCCACCACTTCGCCGTAGCCGTAATTGATCTCGAATTGCGAGGGCGCAACTTCCGGGTGATCTTTTTCGTTCTGGAAGCCCATGGCGCGCTGCACTTCCGCGGTGGTGTCGATAAACGTGCGCAGTGGATCACTGGGCAGTGAGTGATAGTAGCCGCCGGTATTGACGTATTCAAATTTCCCGGTTTCGTTGTAGCGGGCTTCGGCGTCCACGCCATTAAATAGGAAGCCCTCGATTTCGTTGGCGGCGTTGAGAGTGTAACCTTCTTTTTCGTACAGCTTTTCGGCAAACGCTTTTAGCACGCCGCGGATGTCCGCCTTGTATGGCGTGCCGTCTTTGTCGATGACTTCGCCGAAGACGAGAACTTTGCCGGAACCGAAAATGTCCGAAGGTCCCCAGTAAAACGCGCTCCAGTCCATGGCCAGGCGCAAATCGCTTTCGCGTTGCGCGGTGAAGCCGCGAATGGAGGAGCCGTCAAAGGTAAGATTGTCCCAACTTTTCACCAGGAATTTTTTGTCGTAGTCCAGCATGTGGAGGCGGCCTTCGAGGTCGCTGAAGAGGACGGTGACGGCTTTGATGCGTTTTTCGTCGGTGAGATATTTCAGGCGCTCTTCTTGAATTTTGTGAGCTGCCACGCGCTTCATGCGCTGCTCTTTGGCCTTGAGGTTCAGCTCTTCTAGTTCGTCGTAGGGCAAGGCAAGAAAACTACGCAGTTCGTTCGACATGACTCTCCTCAAGTTGAAATAGGCGAAAAAGCAGCGGGGAATTGCCGCGTGAACACGGGATGTGCATTCGAGCGTTAGGGTAACGCGTGGATTGCAAAATCGTCAAATCGAAAAACGGATGCATTCGATTTAAATTTGTATTGGCGTCTTTTGCCGCTCGGCGGCACTCTGCGCGTTCTAAGAAAAAGATTAACGCAGAGAGCCACAGAGACGCAGAGGGCGCGGAGAAATGGCGTCCGAATCTGAGGATTCGCCACTACGAAACCGGTTGGCTAGTCGTAGTATTCCTGGCCTAAGTGGGTGATCAGGTCTTCGCCCATCATCCAGCGTAACGTGTTCTTTAGTTTCATCGATTGGATGAAGAGGTCGTGCTCGGGATAGAGTTCCGGCGCGGTCATGGGGCTCTTGAAATAAAAGCTTAGCCATTCCTGGATGCCGCGCATGCCGGCGCGCTGGGCCAGATCCAGGAACAAAACCAGATCCAGCACGATGGGAGCGGCCAGGATGGAGTCGCGGCAGAGAAAATCTACTTTGATCTGCATGGGGTAGCCGAGCCAGCCGAAGATGTCGATGTTGTCCCAGCCCTCTTTGTTGTCGCCGCGCGGGGGATAGTAGTTGATGCGGACTTTGTGAAACATTTTTCCGTAGAGCTGCGGATAGAGTTCCGGCTGCAAAATATATTCCAGCGCGCCGAGTTTGGATTGTTCCTTGGTTTTGAACGAGCCGGGATCTTCCAGGACTTCGCCGTCGCGATTGCCGAGGATGTTGGTGGAGAACCAACCTTCGAGGCCGAGCATGCGGGCTTTGAACGCGGGCGCGAGCACGGTCTTCATCAGGGTTTGACCGGTTTTGAAATCCTTGCCGGCGATGGCGACGTTGTGCTCGATGGCCAATTTTTGGATGGCAGGGATATCGACGCTAAGGTTGGGCGCGCCGTTCGCGTAGGGGACGCCGCTGGTTACAGAGGCCCAGGCGTAGAGCATCGATGGGGCGATGGCCGGATGATTGGCCTTCATGGCGGCAACAAATTTTTCTGGCGTGGAGTGAACGTCGCTGGGCTTCAGGAAGGATTCCGTGGAGCCGCACCAGCAGGTTACGAGGCGCGATGCTCCGGAGCTTTTGCGAAACTTTTTAATGTCTTCTTTGATTTCCAGGGCCCACTCGTATTTGTTTTTTCCTTTTTTGATGTTGGGACCGTTGATCAGCTTCACGAAGTTGTGGTCGAACGCCGCTTTCATGGGCTTGATCTTGGAGAGGAAGCCCTTCACCTTGGCCAAATCCTGCGGATTCAGCACGCCGGCGTTGGCCGCGGATTGATAAGCGTTGTCGGTGAAAATATCCCATCCGCCGAATGCGATATCTTTCAGATTGGCGAGCGGAACGAATTCGCTGATTTTTGGCGTGCGGCCGTCGGTGCGTTTACCAAGGCGAATGGTGCCGAGCTGCGTCAGCGAGCCCACGGGCTGCGACTTTCCTTTGCGAACCAGTTCGACACCAGCCATGAAGGTGGTGCTTACCGCGCCCATTCCCGGGAGTAGAACTCCCAATTTTCCCTTGGCTGGCGCAATTTTTGATGGCTTTTCCATGCCACTCCTTAACCGTTCTTTGCGGATTTAAGTTCTGCAGCGCTCTGAGCGTGCAATTCTCTTGAACAAACCAGTAATGATGAGGGATGCGCGAAGGATTTGCAAATTTTCGGACGAGTTTCTGCCGAGCGCCTTGTGTTTACGGGGAGGGAGGGGAAAAGGATTTAACGCAGAGGTCGCTGAGTTTCGAGCGCAGAGGTTACGGAGAGGTTGCGGGAAGCGGCAGCGATGGGGCTCAGGGTTGATGAAGTTTCCTCGCAAGGCGCCCAATGCGCGCCCCGGACCCGAAGATCGAATGAGCTAGTTGGCTGCCTGTTCATGGCTCGTAAATGTGACGGCCACCCGCAGGAGGAACACGTTCTACTTTCCTTCGTTTGTAAATGTACGTCACGAACACATAGCCCCAGGGCACCGCGACGATAGGCAATATCACCCACAGGAACGACAAGGCGATGGCTTCCGCTGGCGAACCCCACAACGCTCCCTTGGCCCACAGCGGATACGCCACAAGATTAAGCCACAGCACTTTGTAGAATATCTCCAGCAGCACGATGGGTATCATCCTCACCGGATGGACGATTCCCAGTCCCGCCAAAGTCGCGAAGGCCGTCCAGACACACCACACCACGGCATTTGTCGGGTCCCATGGTCCATGGTGCGTGAGTATGTGGGTCCAGGTGTCTTTGCCCAGCACGAAGAACATCAAGATATAGAGCAGCCGCAGCAGGTAAATGTTGATCCTGCGGACGCCTTCGTGGCGGCCGTCGCGCTCGAAAATGGCTTGCGGGCGCAAGTTCACGGAAACGAACGTAACAGAAAACGTCTTGTGTGTCCCCAAAAGTCAAACGCTAAGAGCGGCCCACCCTTTCAAACTGCGAAAGGGAAGGCCACCCCGAAAGTTTCTACTGCGTTAAGAATGACCCACCCGGCCGGATGCCATTGTTGACAGCTACGACCTTGGGGAGACTCTGGGGGTGTTGTGCGGGGGTCCCTTCCTTGTCGCTGGCGCAAATTGAGCGCCCGATTTGATTTTGCTCACGCGCAGCGAGTGACGGCCACCCGCCTTCAGAGGGTTTTGCTGGCCTGGAGCAGGGCGTCGAAAATCTTGGAGACCAATTCGTCCTTGTCGTCGGTGGAACCCTGGACGCGCATTTTAACGCTGTTATGGTTGCGGGTAAAAACGAGATTGACTACGACCATGTGGTCGGTAACGGCGTATGTTCCGTTGGGCCGAATGGCATCGGGCATTTCCTCTTGATCGACAAAAATGGCTGCTGGATCGTGACTGTCTCCGCGGGTCGTGGTGTAGCTTTCATCACGCAGACGTTTGCGGAGCGCGGGCATTAGTCCGAGATTGTCCTCGCCGGCATCGACGTTCAGAAACACTGGGCGGAGAATCATAGGTTTCACGACGGCAAGGGGAATCTGCACTTTGTCTTCATTTAGAAGCTGTCCCAGGTCGAAGTTCGCCTCGTCCAGCCCGAGAATTTGGGGTTGTTGAATGCCACCGATGTTCTTTGCCAAGGTTGGAACCTGAGCCGCGGAATATTCAAAGAGGATATTGACGTCGACAAATTCTTCATCACGTAAGGCGGCTCCCTTCATTCCTTGCAGCAAGGAATAGGTGACCAGGCCCTCGCCATATTGACTGGCTTCGTAACTTACGGCATTGGCGGCAGAACCCATGAGGACGTGGAAGCCCGTAGTGCCCACGAGACGGTCGAGGGAGCGGATTTGCTCGCTGGGTGCGCCACGCTTTTCGGTGAGCTTGGCGGCCGCGGCACCAGCGGCGCAGGTGTCGAGGATCAACACCTTGTGGTGCGCCGGGATTTGTTTAATCCAATCGGTGAGTTCGTCAATGGTGACGGCACTTTGCGCCAAGATGGCGGGATCGTTCATATCGAGGGTGCGGGCTTGCTTGGTCGGATAGGCATAAGTGTCGTTCCTGGAGACACCATGGCCTGCGAGATAAACGAGCAGGACGTCCCTTACTTTGGACTTGCGGGCCTCCTCGAAGGCGCGTGAGAGATTCGCCTTGGAGGGCTGAGACTCCGGAGTATTGCCGGTGGTCGATAAAACCATTAGGTGGACATGTTCGGGGCCAAACTCACGATTAGCCGCCAGTGCAATCGCGTGAGCCATGTTGTCGGCATCTCTTGCCGCGAATTTAAGTTGCAGATCCGGTGAGTCATAATCGGATATGCCGGAAATTATGGCGTAGAACTCGGGTTTTTTTTTATCGGGAGTACCGGGTAGTATCCAGGAGGTTTGCACCGGGCGACTGGACAAATAGTCTTCCTGATTCCAAGCAACAATGCGTACCGGGTTGTCCTCGCCGGGGGCCGTAAGGGCACGACTTAAATCGAGGGTCAGCGTAGCGCGGGGAACTGCCGGATCGAAATTACTTGGGCGGGCGTCAGCGAACAAATCATTGTCGTTGACGAGAACCTGTATGCGCCCTATCCCACCACCGCGATTGGTAAGCTGGATCTTCAATCTTCCGAGTTCGTCGACAGGGCCCATGGTTTTGACTTCCGGGGAGAGAGCGACTTGCTCGAACGCGGTGACGTCGCGCAGCGGCGCTGGATCGAAGCCCATGATTTTGGCGAGGAGTCCGGGTTCGTAATAGCGTTGCTTGAGTTGGGAAAGTTCGATGGTCTCATTGCCGACGACCCAGTGCAGCAGGCCCAATCCTTTAGGGGAAGCGTCGAAGCGGCCCTTGGAATCGACGATGGCCCAACCACCCGTGGATTCCACAACGGCCATGGTGGCCAGCTCCTGGCCAGATTGTATATCCCAGATGCGGATGCGGGCATCGTCGTACCCTGCTAGGAGACGCTTTCCGTCGGGGGTGAAAATGACGTTTAGGGGGTTGGCGAAACTGGTGGAGAACGTTTTGATGAGCCGGCCAGTGGCAACATCAAAAAGGCAGAAGCTGTCCTCGAAACGAGTTGCCGCTAAGGTTTTGCCGTCGGGGCTGAAGGTTACGCTGGTAAAGACGTCGAGTGATTGTTGCGCCGTTTTGAAGGAACGTACTTCCCCAGAGCCGGAAAACTGCCAAAGCTTTGCGGCCGGGTGACTAGAGAAAGCGAGCCAACGGCTATCGGAGCTGAAGGCAAATGCGTTACGGCTGGCGCACTCTGGCTTTTCGTCTTTTAATGTTAGTTCTTGGCCGTCTGGAACGCTCCAAACGAAAACTGTGTCCGTATTGTCGCAGGAGGCGAGCCAACGACCGTCTGGGCTGAATTTTACAACGGGGCTCTGGTGGTCCTTATCCAACATGCGAATTTCCTTACCCGAGTAGGTGTCCACGAGCCCCGCGGGAGTACCGAACCCACCGTAGGCAATCCAACGGGCATCCGGGCTCATGTCCATGTGGAAAACCGGATTCGAGAGACCTGTGATGGTCCCCAGCTGTTTTTCTTTTTGCACGTCCCAAAACGTGATCCTAGTTCTATTACTGAATGCCAGGATGGTTCCGTTAGTAGAGACGGCCGGTGTGGATCCGTGAAAGTGCTGAGGATCGTTCCTGGACGAGAGATCCCAGAGATCAAAGGAATTAACAAAGCCCAGAAGGAGGGTTTGGCCGTTTGGCAGAAGAGCGAGACTCTTCAAGTTTGGAGCGTCGCGGGATGCGTGCGCGGAGAAGGACAGCAGTGAGCGGCCAGAGTCGGTTTCGTAGAGCTCTGGGCTGCGGCAATCTTTGTCCAGTCCGACAAACGCGGATCCATCCGAACGGAATGGGATAGGACTAAGCATCGTCGATGGGCTTTGGAATTGGGCACGCAATAGAAACGTTTTGGCGTCCCAAATGGAATAGGTCCCGGAGTAATCTCCAGCGAGCAAGGATTTCCCGTCGGGACTGAAGGCTACAGAAAAAAGACTGCCAACATGAAGGTGAGTTTGATCGGGATCACCCCAGGCGGAGGTGAGTTGGTGGATCTGGATTCCGGTGGCAGAGCTCCAGACTCGCAGCGTACTGTCGAGACTAGACGTGGCGATGGCTTGGCCATCGGGGCTGAAGGAAATACCTGTCAGCTGGTCCTTGTGACCCGAGAGGGTACGATTCAGCTTTCCCGTCGGGAGGCTCCACGTCTTGGCGCTCAGGTCCGCGCTGCCGGATGCCAGCCATTGGCTATCGGCGCTGATCGTAAGGGCGGTGATTGGGCCAGAATGAGCGGGCTGCGTTCGGGGTTTGTAGTCATGGAGGATGTCCCAAATCACGAGGGTGCCGTCGGTCTGGCCGAGAACGAGCCATCGTCCATCCGGGCTGAAGGCGATGGTAGGTTGGGAAGTCACTCCTTCCAAGGTGCGAATCTGATGGCCAGTTTCGACGTCCCACAGTTTCAAATTGTCCGGTCCGGCTGAAGCCAAGACGTGCCCATCGGGACTGAAGGCCACCGCGTTTGCGCCGTAGGTGTGTCCGTAAAGGGTGCGCAGCTCAAGTCCTGTGGAGGTTTCCCATACCTTAAGAGTCTTGTCGATACTGGCGGTGGCCAAGAATTTGCCGTTACGGCTAAGGGCAGCGGCCTGGATAAGTTCCGAGTGACCGGTTTGGACGACCAGCTCTAGTTTGGCGGCCTGATGCGGCGAGGTGGCTTTGGTTGGTCGAGAAACCTGAGCGCTGGATGGCGCGATAGTAAGAGCGAGGATGAGAACGGAAAGGCTCGCTTTCAAACTTTTTGGGCGAGCGGTGGTCATCGGACAGGCCTCGGAGCGGGATATTTTTACCCGCAAGCTTGGCACTATGATACGGCGCTCTGCCACTTCTGAGGCTGGTAAACGACTTCCACGCCTTCCAACTAGTTATTATTTCGAAGGACGTCGGCTGGAGCTTGGGGGCTTAGCCGTTACATAGCAGTGCGTTACCACCGCCCTCGGCGGATTACCACTTGCCCGCGTGGGCGCCGCCGTCGACGTGCAGGATTTCGCCGGTGGTGAAGGTGGCGTCGGTGAGGAACAAGATGGCGTCCACTACTTCTTTGATTTTGCCCAACCGGCCGAGGGGGTTCGACCCTTTTAGGGATTCGTGGTCATCGGATTCGTGCATGGGCGTATCGATGACGCCTAGCGCGACAGTGTTCACGCGGATGCCGTCCTGGGCGTACTCGATGGCCAGTGCGCGCGTCACCGAATGCAGACTGCCTTTGACCATGATTTGTACCGCGGCGTTCACGCCCGCCATGGCGTGGTCGCCGAGGGTGGTGGATACGTTCACGATGCTGCCGCTCTTTTGGCGCAGCATTTGCTTCACGGATAATTGCGAAACGTAGAGAAAGCCCGCCAGCGTGGTGGAGACCAACGCGTTGAAATCTTCGGTGGTGTACTCGGTGAACGGCTTGGGGATGAAAATGCCGGCGTTGTTGATCAGCACGTCGATGCGGGCGAAGCGGGATAGTGCGGTGTCGACGATGTTTGCGGCGGTTTGCGGGTCACCGATATCGCCATCGACTAGGGCGAGATTCGGTGACGCCGGGAAGGGATTTGCTTTGGTTATGTTTCGCGCGGTGGCGACTACGTTGTAGCCGCGGGTCAAGAATGCTTCCACGACGGCCGCGCCGATTCCTTGTGAGGCGCCGGTGACGATTGCGGTTTTTTGCAGATTGGCCATGGCTAAGCTCCTCTACGCACCAAGGTTAGATGACGCCATGGGTGGGCGGGGCGGAAAAATTTGTGGGGGACGTCGCGGCGGAGGATGTGCCGCACCTCCGGTGCTCTTCCTAATTGTTGCGACCGTACCCAGCCCTTCGGGCTGGGCTAACCTCTGCCGCGCCTTCGGCGCTTGACCTTGCCCGTGCACTTTGCTAATTGGGAGTTTCATTCCGCCAGGCACAAGCGTTTACATTCTAGATTCGGCGGACCAGGCCTTGATCGGTGGCGCGGGTGTTGCGCACGAGCAACAGCACCAGGATCATGCCGACGAACGGAATGAGGCCGGCGGCAATTACGATCGGATCGAAAGAATGCGTGCCCACTGCCTGGCGCGCATCGGAAAAGCGGCCGATGAGCTTGAAGGCGATGATGGTGCCGATGCCCGCCGCGGTTCCGCTCATGCCGCTTACCGAAGCGACGGCCTCGTTGGAATAGAGGTCCGTGGGCAACACGTTTGCGATCGTCGAAAACGACGCGTACGAAAAGGTGGCAAGACCGAAAAGCAGGGTGATGAGATATAGATTCACCGTGAAGATGGTTGGAATCAGCAGCATCACGCCGACGCCTCCGAAGACCACCAGTGCTTTTCGCGCGGCGCCCAGCGACCATCCGCGGCGGATCAAGTAGCCGGAAACGCCGCCGCCAAAAAAATTGCCCAGGTCCGCCGCCAGGAAGGGAAGCCAAATCGCCATCAGACCGCTCTGGAGTGAAATGCCTTTGGCGATCAGGTAGATCGGGAACCAGTCAGTGACGAAGAACCACACCGGATCGGTAAGACCCTTGGAGACAATTACTCCCCACGTCTGCGGCAGTTTTAAGAGATCGCGCCATCGTGGAAGTGGTTTCTTATTGGCCTCGGTTGCCGGCCTGTCCGCGAGGATCATCTGGCACTCGGCATCGCTGACGCGCGGATGCTCTTGCGGCGGGTAATACATTTTGCGCCAGGCGATGAGCCACAAAAATCCCAGCAGCCCGGGTATCACAAAAACCGCGCGCCATCCCCACCGCAAGTAAATCGGCAGTATGACGAAGGGCGCGATGGCGCCGCCGACGGACGAGCCACTGTCATACAACGCGGCCGCCAATCCACGTTCGCGATTCGGAAACCACTCGGAGACGGCCTTGCTCGCGCCCGGCCAATTGGCGGACTCGCCCGCGCCAAGCAGGAAACGGAACGCCGCGAAGCTGGCGATGCCGCTGGCCAATGGGGTCAGCAGCGAGACGATGGAATACCACGTGACGCTGATGGTCAGGCCAAGCCTGGTGCCCAGGCGATCAATCTGGCGGCCGCAAACGGTTTGTCCGATGGAGTAGGCCACCCGAAACGCTATGGCGATATTGGCGTAGTCCGTGTTGGTCCAGTGGTATTGCTGCTTGAGAAATGGCGCGAGGATGGAAAGGGTTTGACGATCGATGTAGTTGATCACGGTTGAGGCAAACAGAATGCCGCCAATCCACCAGCGCAACGAAGGAATCGCGCGAGGCCGGGCAAAGCCCGTTTCGCGGGCTAGCGCCATAAAGATTCCATAACCTTGGATGTGCCTTGCGCGCGGATGGAAAGCGATGCGATCACGAATTATCCGCCAGTGGCAAGTGCAACGAGCGTTGCGGGACTAAGAAGACTGGCGGAATCTCTGTCGAGATAAAGCGCGGTGGCGGGATGCCTGCGCAAGATCGAGGCCGGCGCCATCTCGCTGATTTCTCCGTCGAGACACCGCTTGACGGCCGCGGCTTTCCGCGCATCCGGCACGACGCAAACAATCTCGTTGGCCTTCAGAATCTGACGCACGGACATAGAGATGGCCTGCAAGGGAACTTCCGAAATATCCGCGAACCATCCTTCGCCCACCTGTTGGCGGCGGCAGTCTTCATCCAGGTTCACGATGAGATAAGGCTCATCGGTCTGGAAATCAGCGGGAGGATCGTTAAACGCAAGGTGGCCATTTTCTCCCACGCCGGCGAAAGCTACATCCACGGGCGCCAACTGAAGTAGCTCGCCGACGCGGCGGACAACTTCGCGGGGCTCGGCGCTGCCATCCAGCAAGTGATACTGCGTGATGGCCGTCTTGTGAATCAGCCGCTCCAGAATATATTTGCGAAAGCTGGCCGGGTGGGTGATCGGCAGTCCGACGTATTCATCGAGGTGAAAAACCTCGATGCGCGGCCAGTCGATATTTTCCGCCTTGGTGAGCGCATCCAGAAAATCTAGCTGGGAGGCACCCGTGGCCACGACGATGCGGGCGCGTCCGCGCTCGGAGATAGCGCGGCGTATGGCTCTGGCGGCGTGTTCGCCTGCAGCCGCGCTGAGAGACAGCTTGTCCTCAAAGACCCTTACGATCACCAGGTGCTCTCCGTCTTCGTCAGCTGTGCGCGTTACGGTGTGCAACTTTAAGAGGCAACTCTAAGTGGAAAAATTCCGCGCGTCAATTTGTCGCCAGCACGGTGACGTCTGGCGGAACAGACGCGATTTATTTTCGGCTGTTCAACCGCAGGGCACTTGCTTCCCGCTGCGGCAGGCGGCGTAGATTGCTTCAACGAGGGCGACGCTGCGTCGGCCTTCGCGTCCATCACAACGCGGGTTCGTGTTAGTCGCAATCGAGTGTAAGAAATCTTCCAACACGGCCTGGTGTCCGCGCGCGTCATTGACGACCGGCGAATCCGCGCTGCGGTTCAAGTCGGCTTCCGTGCCGGCCCGCAAATCTTCCGGTGGATTTCGCACGTCGGCGGCAAGCAAACGATCCTGTTCGATGATCAGCGTTCCTTCGGAACCGGTGAGTTCCAGCCGCCGAGGGTAGCCGGGATACACCGACGTCGTGGCTTGCAGCACGCCGAGCGCCCCGCTCGCAAACTGCAAGACCGCAACTAGCGTGTCCTCCACCTCGATCGCATGCAGCGCTGTCTTGCTGCTGGCCTGAACGCTCACGACATCGCCAAACATCCACAGCAGCAGATCGACGGTGTGCACCGCCTGATTGATCAGCGCGCCTCCGCCGTCGAGAGCCGCGGTTCCGCGCCAGCGCGACTTCGCGTAGTAGTCCGGTGGCCGGTACCACTTCACACGCGCATCCGCTAGGATCGTTCGTCCCAGCACACCTGCGTCGATGAACTTTTTCACGCGAAGAATGTCCGGCTTGCAACGATCCTGAAACCAAACTCCCAGTTTGACGCCCGCTTTATCGGCCTCGGAAATGAGCGCATCGGCCCGCTCGGTGCTGATGTCGATTGGTTTTTCCGTCAGCACGTGCAGTCCGCGCCGCGCCGCCGCGATACCTTGAGCGGCATGCAGGCCCGAAGGACTGCCAATCGCCACGAGATTCATGGGCCGGTGATCGAGGAACTGCTCGAAGTCGGAGTACGGCCTGCCCCCATATTCGCGGGATATTCGGCGGACCTTCTCTGGGTTCGTTCCATAGATGGCCGCAATCTCGACGCCTGGCACGGCACGCGCGGCGCGCGCATGCGTCTCGCTAATATTTCCGCCACCGATAAGACCGATATACGTGGTCATTGGGCCTTTCAAAATGCCGGACACTTTGCACGACACTTCCGAGGACCTGTCATTATCGGTGAGGGTCAGCTGTGTTTCAACTGGACTGCCGAATTGCGGCGCGTGGTGTTGTAGTAGGGTTTCTACGAGAGGCACTTCCAGATCTTGAGTTGGAAGCGAACGATTTGAACTGATCGGCTGCGGCAGGATATGTACTTGGGATTTGAATTATTCCGACGGTCAGCACACGAAATCTAAGAGTTGCCGCGAGGAGGCTTTCCAGGCGCGAGGTCGCTAATCATGGTCACGACGATCAGCAGCAACAAAGCTCCGAGAAGGGCGAAGATCACCATTTAACGCTCCTGTACCTAAGTACAGGCACGCCGGATACCAAAAACGACCCTTTAGTTTCAACGAGTTACTGGGTGGGGTGTGAAGCGTTGAGGTAATTCTACGTCAGTTGTCGGCCTCGGGAGACAGGTGCGTTTCGTCGCGATATCGATTGCGTGCCAGCCTGTGGGCTAGCGGCCGGTCTGAAGACCGGTGCCTACACAATTCCAGGCGTGATTCCAGGCGTGCTTGTTGGGACTAGGTTTTGCTTAGGCGGATGGAGCCGTCGCCGGTGCTGATGGTCAGCGCTTGGCCTCCGCCATTCATTTTGCCGTGAATTTGGGACTTGCTGAAGGTGCCGTCGACCATTACCGGGATGCCCATGCTGATGTGGCCGTCTTGTGTGCTGGCGTCGATGTCGGCTTGAAGATCAGCGGGGAGGGCGAAATCAACGCTGCCGTCGCCAGTGTGGACGGTCCATGCTGAGGCGATTTTCGAGCCGGGCAGGGCGTGGGCGTCGATGCTGCCGTCGCCGGTTTTTAGAGTCAGGGCATCAAAGCGTCCGGCGATGGTAATGTGGCCGTCGCCGGAGGTGGCTTCGAGGGTGCCGTCGAGGCCGCGCGCTTCGATATGGCCGTCGCGGGAGCGCAGGCGGATGGTGCCCTTGGCGCCTTCAACCGTGATGGAGCCGTCACCGGTGTCGATGTCCAGGTTGCCGGTTACCGCCGCGGCTTTCACTGAGCCATCGCCCGTGTGAACCTTGAGGCTGCCGTCGAGAGTTTGCGTTTCCACCGAGCCGTCTCCGGTGTCCACCTGCGCGTCACCGGTGCTGGGCATGCGCACTTCGATATGCAAGTTGCGGGAATTGTGTCCCCAGGAAATGCCCCAGTGACCGTTGATGCGGGCGGTTAGTTCGACGCGATCGCCGACTTGGCGGGAGTCCACGTGCAGATCCTTGTCCAGCTGATAGCCCTGATATTCGACGTGAAATTCGACTTGCTTGCTTCCGGGAGAGGTGGTGATGCGCACGCTGCCGTCATTGGTGTCGACGCGGACTTGCGGGCGGCCGGTGATCGTGAAGGTCTTGACGACTTCTTCGGCGGAGGCCGAGGGCGCGAGCAGTACCAGGCTTAAGAGACCCGCGCTTAAGCTCAACATTCCGATGCGTGTCATGCGCCTAGAAATGCTGTTCATTACTACACACTCCTCGTAGCTGCGATTTCGATTGCGCGTTCTCAGTAGAAGATACGCAAGGCCGGGTGAAAATGTTCCCGTGTCGGCGTTTGCTGGCGAGACCGCCGCGGCAACCGCTTGCTGTTCATTGACAGATAGCTATCTCCATTCCGTTCAATAGGATAACGAACGGCCCGGAGTCTCGATATTAATTCGTATCACGACCCCGCATAAAGTTGTTTATTTCGGTAAACGTCGCGCCGCCTTTGGCGAAGGAAAAGGTGCCGTGTTCCTTCATTTCTTGCGCGGCGCTTAAGAAAGCGCTGAGGGCCACGCGAGACAATCCCGAGCCTACGCTGATTCTGCGCGCGCCGGCGGCGGCGAGATCGGCGGCGGAGAGGCCGTTGGCGCCGATGAGCACGTTGACTGGTTTGGGGGCGACGGCAGCGCAGACCGCTTTGATTTCGTCGAGCGTGCGCAATGCGGGCGCGTAGAGAACGTCGGCGCCGGCTGATGCGAAGGTTTTGAGCCGGCGAATCGTGTCGTCCAGATTCGGGAGGCCGTGAAGGAAATTTTCCGCGCGGGCGGTGAGCGTAAAAGGGAAGGGCAAGGCGCGGGCGGACTCGACTGCGGCGGCAACACGCTCGACGGCGTGCGCGTGTTCGTAGATGGGGCGTTGCGGATCGCCGGTGGCGTCTTCGATGGAGCCGCCGACCAAACCAGCTTCTGCCGCTAAGCGGATGGTTTCGGCCACGGTTTTTGGATCGTGGCCGAAGCCATTTTCTAAATCTCCGGACACTGGTAAATCGGAGGCGGCCACGATGGCGCGGATGTGCTGCAGCACGTCGTCGCGCGAGACCAGACCTTCGCCGTCGCGCCGGCCTAGAGCAAATGCGAAACCCGCGCTGGTGGTGGCTAGGGCGGAGAAGCCCAGCGTCGTCAACATGCGCGCGGTACCCGCGTCCCAGGGATTCGGGATGATGAAGCCGCCGGGGCCTTCATGGAGGGCGCGAAATTTCTTGGCTTTTTCGATCTGCGTGGTGGTCACGGGTGACTCCTGGTTGGTTCGCAACGAAAGAAAAAACGCCGAGCAAGACGCGGTCAACATCGTGCCGAGCTGGAGCGCGCAGCATGCTGCGCCACTACAAATGCAGCGGAGGAGATTGTGTCATCGGGTCGCCTTGCGTGCGGATGATTTCTTCGATGCCGCGACTGGCGACGTGGCAATTTTGTTTGGCGCGGCGTTTGGCGCGGCTGTCGAACTGGGCTTTGGCCGTAGCGCTGCTAGAAATTGCGCTACGGGGCGCGTGTTGATGACCTCGGCGGCGGTCAGCCAGCCGCGACGCGCCATCGTTACGCCGTAGTGGATGTACGAGAGGGCGTGCGATTCGTGCGCGTCGGTGGAGATCACCACCTTAACGCCACGCTCCTTGCACATGCGCAAGTAGACGTCTTTCAGATCCAAGCGGTCGGGAAAGGAATTGCATTCCATTGCGACGCCATGCTTGGCGCAGGCATCGAGGATTTTTTCCATATCGTAGTCGAGTTCCTCGCGGCGCAGCAGCAAGCGGCCGGTGGGATGGCCGATGATTTGGGTGTAGGGATTTTCGATGGCGGCGAGCATGCGCTCGGTCATGGCGGCGCGGTCGAGGTTGAAATAGGAATGGATGGAGCAGACCACCACGTCGAGTTGCGCGAGAAGTTCATCGGAATAATCCAGGCTGCCGTCTTTCAGGATGTCGACTTCGGCGCCGGCGAGCACGCGGATGCCTAACTTTTTGTCGTTCGCGGCGTGCAGTGTGCGGATGTGCTCCGTCATGCGTGCTTCGCTCAAGCCGTTGGCAATGGTCACCGATTTCGAGTGATCGGTAATGGCAATGTATTCGTGGCCGAGTGCTTTCGCGGCCAGCGCCATTTCTTCGATAGTGTTTTTTCCGTCGCTCGCGGGGGTGTGCATCTGCAGGTCGCCCTTCATGTCGGACAATTCAATCAGTTTGGGCAACGCGTGCTTTTCCGCGGCTTCGATCTCGCCGGTGTTCTCGCGCATTTCGGGCGGGATAAAATCCAGCTTTAGTTTCGCGTAGATCTCTTCTTCGGTGGCGCCGGCCACGCGGCGTTCGCCCTCGAGCGTGGCTAGGTGGTATTCGTTCAGGGTAAAACCGAGGTCGTTGGCGCGGCCGCGCAGTTTTACGTTGTGTTCCTTGGAGCCGGTGAAGTAAAGGAGCGCGGCGCCGAAATTTTCTTTTTCGAGCAGGCGAACGTCGACCTGCAGACCATTCTCCAGGGTGAAGCTGACCTTGTTTCCGCCATGCGCCAACGTTTGATCGATACGCGGGAATTTTAAGATGTGCTCGGCGATGGCGTCGATTTTTTTCTGCGCGGTGTGGCCTTCCGCAAGGATCAACAGCAGATCCAGATCCCCCACGGTTTCCCGTCCACGTCGCAGGGATCCCGCTGGCGTGATGGAATCCACGCCCGCGCCAAACTTTTTGATGTACTCCATCAACTCAGCGGCCGCCGCCTGCACCTGGTCCGCGCGGAAGCGGCCGGTGGAACGCTTAAAAGTTTCCACGGCTTTCAAAATATTTTGTTCGGTCTTCTCGCCGAATCCCGGTACATCGCGCAATTTTCCTTCGCGGGCCAACTGTTCTACGTCCGCCACTGTCGCGGCCTTGAATTTCGACCACAGAAACGCCACCTTCTTTGGACCGAGCGATTGCAGGCTCATGACCTCCAAGAGCGTTGCCGGAAACTTTTTCAACAGTTTCTGCCGCAGACTGTAGTCGCCGGTTTTCAGAATTTCGATAATGTGCTCGGCCATGCGGTCGCCGATGCCGGGCAACTCCGTGAGCGCTTTGGGGTCTTGCGCGATTTGCTCGATGGATTCGTGCATGCCGCCGATCATTTCGGCGGACTTTTCATAGCTGCGATAGCGCCCGATCATGGCGCCATCGATTTGCAGTAGCTCAGCCGTTTCGCGCAGGATGCGGGAGACAGTTTTGTTGTCCATGCGGCACAGTATAAACCCGCCCGGCGGCTAAATAAAAAAGGCTGGCAGAGGGCGCTCTGCCAGCCTTGATAAATAGGAATAAATTGCTAAACGCTACTTAGTTAGCGCCTTTGGCGACGTTAGCCGCCTGGGGGCCTTTTGGTCCTTGAATTATTTCAAACTCTACGCGGTCTCCTTCCTGCAAACTTCGGTAGCCTTCACCACTGATGGCGGAATAATGGACAAATACGTCTGGACCATCATCGCGCCCGATGAAGCCATACCCTTTGGAATTATTGAACCACTTTACCGTTCCTTGCACGTAATAAGGGACCTCCAGCCCGGGGACTGCAGAATTTCCAATCCGCGAGGTGAGGAAAGAAGCTCACAACGCAGAAAGGATAAATCGCGCGGAGTGTACCAGAATGAAACAGCGAGTCAATAGGACAAACGATTGTGTAGCTTTAGGAATATGTCTGTTTTTGAAAGGACTGAATCGATTTAACGCGTTTTCGGTGGCGGTCACGCTTTATGACATAAATTTGAAGTAGTACAGGAGTCCGGCGATCGATTTTGCGTCGCGCAGTTTTCCGGTGCGGATCATTTGCTCCAATTCCTTGCGTCTGTAGGCCTTAGCTACAATTTTTTCGTCCTCTTCCGGGTGCGCCTCGCCTGCCGTTAAGCCCTCGGCCAGCAAAATATACATGCGCTCTTCGAGAAATCCGGGAGTGGGGAAGACGTCCAGGAAGATGGTGAACTTTTTCGCACGGTAGCCGGTTTCTTCCATCAACTCGCGCGCTGCGGCCTTCCGCGGCGCTTCTCCTTCGTCAATACGCCCGGCGACGAGTTCCCACAAATATTGTTTCGCGGCATGCCGGTACTGCCGGATCATCACGATGCGGCGATCCGGCAACACCGGCAAAACGACTACCGACCCGGGATGCGTGATCATTTCGCGGGTGGCGCGCACGCCACTGGGCTCGATCACCTCGTCACGCCGAATGCCAAATATTGCGCCCTTATAAATTATCTTGCTGGAGAGAACTTTCGCGGTGGTCAACTTTTTAGCAGGCATGGCTTCCTTAACAGCGTCTCCGCCATTTTAGACGATAAGCTGGCTGGTGGCACACCGACTTTGCGTCGGGTGCGTGGCAGATTGCTTGCGCGTGCTGCGACCGCCTATACTTGGTGTCACCAACTGAACTCATAACCTGCAACTTTGAAGGGAATTCGGCGCTGGCGATGGTGGGCCATTGCATGAATCTCGATATGCCGATCAATACTTTAATTGTCGATGATGAAAAGCCGGCGCGCGATGAGTTGGCTTTTCTGCTGAAGGCCTTTCCGGAGATTAATATTGTTGGACAGGGGCGAAACGGCGTGGAAGCCGTGGCGCTGATTAAGGAGCATGCGCCCGATCTGGTTTTCCTGGACGTGCAAATGCCGGGGCTGGACGGTTTTGGCGTGCTGAAAAAACTGGTCGAACGCAAAATGAAAGTGCCGCACGTAGTTTTTGCGACGGCTTTCGATCAGTATGCCGTGCAGGCGTTCGATGTGAACGCGGTGGACTACGTATTGAAGCCGTTTGACAAGGCGCGGATTTCCAAAGCCATCGCGCGGGCGCGCCGCGAGATTGAAGCGCAAGACAGTCCGGCGGACCGCCTCGAACAACTGGTGAATCAACTTGGAGCAGGGCAGCTCGGGGCCGGGAAGCCGGCCAGCACGCAGCCAGTGAAGCTGCTGGTGAAATCGCAACAGCGCATGCTGCTGGTGGACGCCACGGATTTTATTTTCGCCAGCATCGAAGACGGATTGATTTCCGTTACGGCCAAGGATTGCGAAGGCACTTCCAACTACCGCACGCTGGAAGAACTCAACGCGGCGGTGGACTCGGACTCCTTTTGGCGGCCGCACCGCTCGTACCTGGTCAACATTCATCACATCAAGGAAGTGGTGCCGTGGTTTAAGTCCAGCTACATGCTAAAAATGAGCGACAAGAAGCAGACGGAGATTCCTGTAAGTCGCGTGCAGACTAAGCGCCTGCGCGAACTTTTTAAACTATAGGAGTACTCACCTTATGGTAGCCACAAGTTCGGTCTCACGCGGCAAATTCGACCTCGCGTACTACGCGACGAAATTCATCCGAGCCTTCGGTATTATCTTTGGATTGAGCTTTGTATTGGATCGCTTGCTGTTCCCGGCTTCGAGCCGTCCTGCCATAGTTTTCACCATATTGCTCTCGTTGTATTTAGCATGGGCTGTAACTTGGGACTTTCGTAGCAGGTAGGAACGGTGCAGTGCCTCGCTAACGTGCTAGCATCGCGTATTGGACTTGATATCATTTAAACGATGGATTTTTCTTTTAACGACCAACAAAAACTAATCCGCGACACGGTGCGGCAGTTTGTCGAAAGCGAAGTGCGTCCGACCGTTAAGGAGCGCGACCGCGCGGAACGCTTTCCCGCGGAGGAGATTCGCAAAATCGCTGAACTGGGATGTTGCGGGATGCTGGTGCCTGAAGAGTGGGGCGGCGCCGGTCTCGATCACACCTCGTACGTCTTGATGCTGGAAGAAGTTGCGCGGGTGGACACTGCAATGTCCACCTCGCTGGGTGTGACGAATTCCGCGGTGCAAGTGCCGCTTTTGAAATTTGGCAGCGAAGCGCAAAAGAAAAAATATCTTCCGCGCTTGGCCAGCGGCGAAATTCTCGGTGCCTTTTGCTTGACCGAGCCGCAAGCTGGTTCGGACGCGGCGGGCATTCAGGCGCGAGCCACGCGGCACGGCGATGTTTACAAATTGCAAGGGACCAAGACCTGGGTGACCAACGGCAGCGTGGCGGGCATTTTCATTGTCTTCGCCAAGACCGATCCTGCCGCCGGCGGCAAAGGCATCAGCGCGTTTCTCGTGGAGCCGGGATTCGACGGGTTTCGCGTTGGGCGGCACGAAGAGAAAATGGGGCAGCGCTGTTCGCCGAGTGTCGAGATCGTTCTCGATGGGTGCGAAGTGCCTGCGGAAAATCGGCTGGGTGAAGAAGGACATGGACTAAAGATCGCGTTGAGCGCACTAGATGGTGGGCGCATTGGCATAGCCGCGCAAGGCGTTGGATTGGCGCAAGGCGCGCTCGATGAATCCGTGAAGTACGCGAAACAACGCCGCGCGTTTGGTAAAAATATTGCTGAGTTTCAAGCCATTCAATGGATGCTGGCGGACATGCAGACGGAAATTGAAGCGGCGCGCGGGCTGTTGCATTATGCCGCGTGGCTGGCGGACGCGCATCCGGGTAAAATGGGGGCGGCGGCGTCGAAGGCGAAGTTGTACGCCAGCGAAATGGTTAACCGCGTGGTGGCCAAAGCGGTGCAGATTCACGGGAGCGTGGGGTATTCGCGCGAGACCGATGTGGAGCGCATGTATCGCGACGCGCGGGTGATCACCATTTACGAGGGCACCAGCGAAATTCAGCGGACGATCATCGCGCGAGAGCTTTTGGGAGCTGGCGGGCGCTAGCGGCCACACCCGCCATTTAGGAAGTGCGGATTCTAAAGGACTTAGATTTAGGGTAAGTCGTTTGCTTTCTGCACTTACATAGAGTCTCGTAAGTGCGCATTCTAAAGGGGTTGCAGGTTTACAGAATGTGCCGGGAAGCTTGCTGGCGAGGCGTGATTGTACCAGTGGTAACGATAACGTATTCGATAGGGGACGTCAAGTAGAAAACGGTACAGTGGCCATTTTTGTGGCGCGCTGCCCGAACAGGAGCGGAATTGACGACGGGATCTGAGGTAAAGAGGATGCGGGTGGTTAGCGGGATGCGGCCTACGGGTCGGCTGCATATTGGGCATTACTTTGGGGCGCTGCAGAATTGGGTGCGGCTGCAGGACGATCCGGGGTACGACTGCTTTTACTTCATCGCGGATTGGCACGCGCTGACCAGCGACTACGCGGATACGTCCGCGGTGGCGCAGAACACCATAGAAATTACTACTGACTATCTCGCCTCTGGATTGGACCCTGAAAAAAGCGTTATTTTTCAGCAGTCGCAGGTGCCGGAACATGCGGAGTTGCATTTGTTGCTGTCGATGGTGACGCCGCTGGGATGGCTTGAGCGGGTGCCGACGTATAAAGAGCAAATTGAAAATGTGACGAACAAGGATCTGCATACGTACGGATTCCTTGGCTACCCATGCCTGCAGACCGCTGACATTGTGATTTACAGCGAAGAAGGTGTGTTGCTATTTGTGCCAGTCGGCGAAGACCAAGTCTCACATGTAGAACTGAGCCGCGAAATTGTTCGCAAATTCAATTTTCATTTTGGCCTGCAAATATCGCCTGATCTCTTCGTGGGCGGAAAAGCGGCGCCCGTAATTTCAGTTATGGTGAGCATTGGAGATGGCGCATTTGGCATCAAAGGACAGTCTAGTATTACCGATACCTTAATCGCTCAACTCAAGCCTAAGTTCGAAACTGTGATTCGTGATCACTCAATGGCGGTTGGAGTCGATAATTTTTTTAGCTCGATAGGGGAACTGCGGAGATTTTTTCGACATGGAGGTTTGAGTGAACCGCAAGTGATGCTCACGAAGACCCCGAGGATACCGGGTCTTGACGGGCGGAAAATGTCGAAGAGTTATGGGAATGCGATTACGTTGAGTGAAAGCGACGCTGACATTCGCGCGAAGACTAAGGTGATGAAGACGGATCCGGCGCGGCAGCGGAGGACGGATGCGGGAAATCCGGAGGTGTGTCCGGTGTATGACTGGCATAAACTGTTCTCGCCCGCGGAGACGCTGGAGTGGGCGGCGGCGGGGTGCCGGTCCGCGGGGATCGGGTGCATCGAGTGCAAGTCGAAGATGGCGGATCATTTGATTCAGTGGATCGCACCGGTGCGGGAGCGGCGGGTGGAGTACGAGAAGCATCCGCGGCGGGTGCTGGAAATTTTGGATGCGGGATCGAAGCGGGCGCGCACGCACGCGCAGCAGACTATGGAACGGGTGCGCGAGGCGGTGTTTGGGTGGAAACGGAAACGTGAGGAGATTCAGGGGGCGTTTACGGAAGTGCATGATACGCATGGGTGAGGGAATGCAGCAGAGAAGAGGACAAAGAACAAGAAACAAGAAAAGGATTTAACGCAGAGGACGCAGAGACACAGAGGACACAGAGAAGAGAAGAATGCCGGCAAAATGCCGGCGCTACCAAAGGGTTAGGGAAGCGGGCGGAACGTAGGGAATATATGGCTACGCCGGGAAACAAGATGACGAGTGGGGCTTACAACATACAGATACCGATGTATGAGGGCCCGCTCGATTTACTGCTGGATTTGATCAAGAAGCAGGAGATGAGCATCCACGATATTCAGATTGCGAAAATTACTTCGCAGTATCTCGATTATTTGCATCAGCTGGAAAAAATGGATGTGGATGTTTCGGCGGAATTTATTTACATGGCGGCCACGCTGATATACATCAAATCAAAGACGCTACTGCCGCCCGATCCCATGGCGGGGCCGGAGGATGCCGGCGGCGACCCGCGGGCGGAACTGGTGCAACGGTTGGTGGAGCACGAAAAATTCAAGAACGCGGCGCAGCTTTTGTACCAGAAGCAGCAAATTGAAGAGCATGTGTGGTCCAAGCCGGATAAATCGCTTTATCACGATGAAGGCACGGAAAGCGATTTAGTGGTCTCGCTGGTGGATTTGGTAAAAGTTTTTCAGCAGGTTTTAGATCGGCGCAAAGAAGTCTCGCGTATTGAGTTGCAGCACGAACAGTTCACCGTGGCACAGATGGTGGCGCAATTGCGCGCGCAAATCCTGGCCAGCGAAACCAGCACGGTAAACTTAATCGAATTTTTTGAAGCTTGTCCTTCGCGGCACGCCATGATCGTGGCCTTCCTGGCGGTGCTGGAAATGGTTAAGCTGCAAGCTGTTGCGTTGGCGCAGGACAAGCAGTTCGGCGATATAGTGGTGCGCAAATATAAAATGTTTGACACGGTGTTTGACGAAAAAGGCGAGATTCGCGCGATCGATGAAGAATATCGCTGAGCAAAAGAACGAAGCATCGAGGTAATGAAGTAATGAAAACGGCAGGGGTCGAAACAGCATGACCAACGAAGAACGCAAAGCTGCGCTGGAAGCGATTATTTATGCCGCGGACGAGCCGGCGACCATCGAGCAGCTGGCGGTGGCGCTGGATGAGGAGCGACTGGCGGTGCAATCTTCTCTCGATGAGTTGGTGGCCAGTTACGCCACCGAAGAGCGCGGCATAGAAATTCGCGCTGTGGCCGGTGGTTACAAGCTGTATACCAAACCGCAGCACCACGACGTGGTGCGGCGCTTCATCAAGAGCTTGCGGCCTCCTTTGCGCCTGACGATGCCCGCGCTGGAAACGCTGGCGGTGATTTCCTACAAGCAGCCGGTGACCGGTCCGGAGATTGCGGAGATTCGCGGAGTAAATACTTCCGGCGTGCTAAAAACGCTGCTGGACAAGCGACTGATTACCACGGCGGGGCGCAAAGAAGTGATGGGCCGGCCGATCTTGTACAGAACGTCTAAAGAATTCTTGATGCGTTTTGGCTTGAGCGATTTGCAGGAATTGCCCAGCTTGAAAGAGTTTGAAGCGTTGGCGCGCGAGGCTTTGGGCAGCGATGAGGGCATGGTGCAAGAGGAGACGTATTCGGGCGCGCTGCAAGAAAACGCAGCGGGTGAGCCGGCAACCGATGCCATCGCCGAAAGTGTCAACGAGCCTGTCGATAGCGCCGACGATCGCGGCCCTGCTACCGTGGGCAAGGATTTAATCGAAGAAGAAAAAGTGGCCACCAACGAAGGGATGCCCGCGGGCGAAACCGATGAATCGCCGAAGGCTGCCGTCGCGGGCGAGTAACGCCGAGCAATCCCGACATTCCGAGTGAGGCGAGGTAGTATTTTTCGTCGCGCGATGCTTGCCCGAGGGATTTCTCTTCGTTCTGCATACCGTCAGCACACAGAAAGAGACCATGGAAGAACGTTTGCAAAAAATAATCGCTCGCGCCGGGATTGCTTCTCGCCGTCATGCCGAACAACTTATCTCCAGCGGCCAAGTAAAGCTTAATGGGAAAGTGGTCACGGAGCTGGGAACCAAAGCGGATCCGGCGAAGGACCGCATCGAAGCCGCGGGCAGGGTGGTCAGCGCACAGGAACGCCAAGTTTATCTTGTGCTGAATAAGCCGCCGGAAGTTGTTGGCGCCATGGCCGATCCGGAAGGCCGCAAGACGTTGCGCAATTGTTTGCGCGGCTTGCCGGAGCGCGTCTATCCGGTAGGGAACCTGGAATACGCATCGAGCGGTTTGGTTTTTCTGACCAACGATGGCGACCTGGCCGCCAAAATGCTGAAGGACTGGGACTACGTGGAGCAGGTGTACCACGTAAAAGTAAAAGGCATGATGACCCTCGCGGACTTGGAGCGCCTCGGTAAAGAAATTGGGGCGCACATGAAAGTGGTGCGTCAGCCCGACGCGACGCGCGGCCGCGCGGCGAATTTCTGGTATGAAGTGCGCATCAACGCCGCGAAGATGGAAACCATGCGCCGCACGCTGATGAAGGCGCGCCACCCGATCGAAAAACTAAAACGCATCGGCTTGGGTCCGTTGAGCGTGGAAGGCATTCCACGCGGCCGCTATCGCCTGCTAAATACCAAGGAAGTGGAAGATTTTCGGCACATAAAAAAGACACCTAAAAAAGTGGCGGCAAAAGTTGCAGCGGCAACGTCAGAAAAAATAAAGGAACGGGTCTAAAGACCCGCCGCTACAACTTTGGCGCTTTTGCGGTGATCGTATTCGCTACCGGCCGCATGAGTTTTTATCCAAAGATTCCAAACAATGGCGCAAGAACGTCTGCAAAAAATAATGGCGCAAGCCGGCGTAGCGTCGCGACGTGCCAGCGAGGAAATTATCGCGGCGGGCCGCGTCACGCTAAACGGAAGAGTCGTCATCGAACAAGGGACGAAAGCGGATCCGTTGGTGGACGAAATTTGCGTTGACGGCAAGCCGCTGGTACAGGCAGAAAAACTCCGCTACTTCCTGCTCAACAAGCCGCTCGGATACGTGACCACGGTGAGCGATCCGGAAGGCCGCGCCACGGTGATGGAGCTGATGAAAAATTGCCCGGAGCGCGTCTATCCGGTGGGCCGGCTGGACTACAACAGCGAAGGCCTGCTGCTGATGACCAACGACGGCAGCCTGGCGCAAATGTTGATGAAGGCGGGCAATCACGTCGCCAAAACGTATCAAGTAAAAATCAGCGGCAAGCCCGACGAGCGAACCATCGCCAAGTTACGCGCAGGCGTAAACATTGAATTGGAAGACGGGCGAAAAGTAAAAACCTCTCCAGCGAAAATTCGCCTAATCGAAGATCGCCCCAACCCGTGGTATGAAGTGATTCTGATCGAAGGCCGCAACCGGCAAATTCGCCGGATGTTTCAATCGGTGGGTTTTTTGGTAGAAAAAATTAAACGTGTCGAATTCGGCCCGTTAAAACTGGATGTTCCGCCGGGGGAATTTCGCTCGCTGACGGTCAGAGAAGTGGCCCACCTGAAGAGTCTCGCAACCAATGCGAAACCATAATCTCGACGAAGCACTGAGACGAATGAACCTTTACATTGTCGCTGGACCCAACGGCGCCGGCAAAACGACCTTCGCCAAGAAATTCCTCCCGAACTACGCGGATTGTAAGAACTTCGTTAACGCCGATTTAATCGCGCAGGGTCTGGCGCCGTTTTCACCGGAAACAGTAGCCTTCCACGCCGGCCGCCTGATGCTTGAGGAAATCGATCTCTACGCCAAGCGCGGTGAAGACTTTGCTTTCGAGACCACCCTCTCAGGCCGCAGTTATCTGGGCTCGATTCGTCTAAAGAAACTGGGCTACAGGGTGCATTTCTTCTTCATCGCGCTGCCGACGATCGACCTTGCGCTATCCAGGGTCAGAGGACGCGTTGCCCGTGGCGGCCACGATATCCCCGAGCCTATCGTGCGTCGTCGTTTCGGCCGCGCCATCCGAAATTTCCTGACGCAGTATCGCGAGCTAGGAGATTCATGGTTCCTATTCGACAACTCAGGTGTTGCGCCAATTTTAATTGCATCCGAAGAGCAGGGAAGGCAGCGTATAATAAATCCAGAAGTATACAAGGCGATGATGTTGCAGCATGGAGAGCCATGACTAGACCGCCCGAGAACGTCACAGAACTGCCGCTCGAAGTTCGCGCCGAGATGGCTTTCAAATCAGCGGTCGAAGAAGTGTTGATCGAAAGTGCGCGCCAGGGCCTGCCCATGTACATCTGGCGTGACGGCCAAGTGATCGCCTTGCCCCAGAAAGAGTTAGAAGCCGAAGCCGCTCGCCTGCTCGCCGAGTGAGGCAGTTGGTTAGCCGCGTTTCGCCGTCCACTTTTCAAGAATCGTCAGCGCGTAAACGGAAACAACTGTAAGTTGCGCTTGCCCGGCGCGACCACCGCCAGATATTTGCCGTCCGGCGAAATTGCAAAATCGCGCAGCGCCAGCGCGTGCAGCACTGGATTTAGCGTAGGTTCGAGCACGGGAATGGGCTTGCCGGCCGCCGGAACTGTCAGCGATGGAACATTCAGGGAAACAATGTCGCCAGACTTTCTCTCCGGCGCGCGCTTCACCAGTATTTGCGTTTCGTCCGGCGACCACCGCACCATTCCCAGGCCCACGCGCATGCGGACGAAATGATCCGGCTCGGCCAAATCGCGGACTTCCAGCACTTCATTGTCGATGAAATAGGCAACTTTGTGGCCGCCGGGAGAGACGGTTAAGCCTCCCGCGTAGTTGTCCAGCGTCGCGAGTTCGCGATCCTCCTGTGCAAGTAAATCAAGATGCTGCAGCCGCGGCGGCCCCGTTTGTGCCCGGTCGCGCTCCACGGCGACCGCGGAATTGGTGCGCGGAATAGGATCGGAATCGAGAAACGTTCGCCCCTCGAAACATTGGCCCGCCGGTCCGGTCGCTGCGTTCGTGAAGCGAAACGAGTACATGGGCCGCGGCTGTTTCACAACCGGCGTGCTGTACACAATGGTGAGATTGTCGGGAAGAAACTCCGCGTTGCTGGCCGGATTGATAAAACTGTCGGTGCCACCCAGCTTTACTTCCTTGCCGTTTTCCTCCAGCACCAGGGTGGCCGTGGCGTCCTGCGTTTTCCCAAAGTCGTCCAGCAACGTGGTGGTGAAAAGCTGCGCGAGAATGATCCGCCCGTTAGGGGACCAGCGAAATCCATCGACCGCATACGTAAAGGGCCGGTCGCCGCGCGTGAATTTATCTCCCTGCAAAATGCGCCGGCGCTTGCCAGCGGAGTCCTGAATCCAGATGTCGTCGTGCTCGAGGTCAAACTTTTTGGTTTTGTAGGGGCGGCGTACGGAATACACGATTCGCCCGTCGGGCGCGAACGCGAACGCGGTAATTTCTTCGTCGATGGTTTGCACTGGCTTGTCGAGATCCTGCGCGCGTGCCGGAGGAATCGCGCAGCAGCCGAGGATGGCGCAAACCAAAGCGCAAAAACGCCGCAAGAGACGCAATCGGCTGACAGAACAGGGGCAGATCATCGTGTCGAGGGCATAGCCGGAGGTTTGGTCTGCGCGCCGGCAATCGGTCCAGGCGCGGATCCAACGATTGGCGAACAGCACGGTTTTTCTTTGGGTGTAAATTCCATGAATTCGATGCGTGTTTCGTCAGGATCGTACAGATTCAGTTGCCACTTTCCATCGCGCCCCATTTTTGGTTCTTCGGTGGGTTTCCAGCTATTGGCCACCAGCTGTTTGTAGGCGATTTGAATATCAGAAACGCCGAGCGAGATGTGATTCATCACACCGCGAGTATGCTGATCAGCGCTGGCGGAAACGTTGAGCATGTATTCCAGCCAGTCGGTGCCGTCGGGAACTTGCATTGCCACCCAGTCGTCGACGCCATCATCCTTCATTCCGCCATGCCAATAAAGGTGAAAGCCGAGAATGTCTTTGTAAAAATGATCTTCAGCAGCGCGATTGCGAACGATAAAGCCGGCGTGAATCAGGCGATTGCTGACCTGATTCTCAGGGTGGCTGTCCGGACGCAGGCCGGCGAATTGTATGAATCCGATGTGATGGCCGTCGGGATCGAGCAAAGAAAACCGAAAATTCGGAGAGGTCTGAATTTTGTCACAGGCGACGCCGCGGGACGTGAGGTAATTTCGCATCTGCGCAACGCTTGATGTTTCAAAGAGAATTTCTGGCATGTAGTTACCGTCTCGAGGGGTGATGGGAACCAGCAAGTTGATGCGTTGGTGCGCGTTCACGCTCAGACAATTCGGGAAAGGCACCTCGCAGGCATTCGTAGATGGGGCAAGACCGAGCTGGCGAACATAGAAATTTAGCGGGGTGTGAGCGTCCGATACGTCGATGTCGACGCTGCCTATTCCAAGAATCGCGGGACGCCCCGGTGTGTCATCCGAAAACGCAGAGTTCGCGGACAGCAAAAAAATCAACGCCAGAAATAAACTTTTCATTCGTTGGCCCCTGACGAAGCTGGTGGCCGCGATTTGATTTTGCGAATGTCCGAGAGGCGCTGGCGGAGGCGCTGCTCGAAGCCTTGGTCAGTCGGATGGTAATAAGTGCGGCCCGCGAGATTGTCCGGCAGACAAGACATGTCCGTAACTTTATCCTCGTAATCGTGCGCGTATTTGTAGCCCTGGCCGTAGCCCACATTTTTCATTAAGCCGGTGACGGCGTTGCGCAAATGCAGCGGGACGGGGTCCGCTTCGGTCTTCGCCACATCATCGCGAACTTCGCCCGCCGCGGTGTAAAGCGCATTCGATTTTGGCGCGAGGGAAAGATAAACCGCGGCCTGTGCGAGCGCCAGATGACCTTCTGGCGCGCCAAGAAAATCGAACGCATCGCGCGCAGCGAGGGTAACCGCCAACGCTCCTGGTTCGGCAAGTCCGATATCTTCGCTAGCCATGCGCACCATCCGCCGCGCGAGATACAGCGGATCCTCGCCAGACTCCAGCATGCGCGTTAACCAATAGAGCGCTGCGTCGGGATCGGAATTGCGCACGGATTTGTGCAGCGCGGAAATTAAATTGAAATGTTCTTCGCCGGATTTGTCGTAACGCAAGAGTTTGCGTTGCAGTACATCTTCGAGCAGTGCTTGCGTGATGATGCGCTTCTCAGGTTCGTCAGAGTGAGCCTCGTCGGAAGCTTTGCCGGCGCCGACTGCCTCCGGTTGCGCTGTACGTGCGGCCAAGTCCAGCGTGTTGTACGCGGCCCGCGCGTCGCCATTCGCGAAAGATGCTATGCGGAAAAGCACGTCGTCGTTGGCATAAATGTTTTGTCCGCCGAGCCCTCGTTCCGTGTCGTTTAGCGCGCGGCGTAATAGCTCCACAATCAGTGGTGTCGGCAGAGCGTCGAGAATATAAACCTTGGTGCGCGAAAGCAGTGGCGAGATCACTTCAAACGACGGATTCTCCGTGGTCGCGCCGATAAAGGTAATGTGCCCGGCCTCCACATGCGGAAGAAACGCGTCCTGTTGCGATTTGTTAAAGCGGTGGACCTCGTCGACAAAAACAATGGTGCGATGGCCAGTACGCGATTTCTGTTCCGCTTCGGCCATTACTACCTTAATTTCTTTTATTCCCGCCAAGACCGCGCTGAAGGAGATGAACTCGGAGCGCGTTAGCCGCGCGATCACTCGCGCCAAGGTAGTTTTTCCGCAGCCTGGCGGTCCCCAAAGCAGCATCGACGAAACATTGTCGTTCTCAATTTGCACCCGCAGCGGTTTTCCGGGGCCGAGCAGTTTTTCCTGGCCGATAAATTCGTCTAGCGTGCGCGGACGCATGCGCTCGGCAAGCGGCTGCGGGACGCCGCTAGACTCCGGCCCGACGGAATCTTTCGGCGTTCCTGGCTGCGCAATTCGCAAATCGGGGAAAAGGCTCATTCGTCATTCTTCGGGAAATCGTCGGGCGCCGGAGAATCGCCGGGAGCAGCCGCGCCAGAGCGTCGGATGTTCGCTACCCCCAAGGCGTTTCTTTGCCGCGCCGCTTCATAGAACAGCACCGCCGCGGCCGCGGCAGCATTCAGCGATTCAATGCCGCTGGCCATGGGAATGCGAATGCGCGCGTCCGCGTTGCGCTCAACCTCAATGGGCAGCCCGGCGCCTTCGTTGCCCACCAGGAGCGCCACCGGCGCGCACCAGTCCACCTGCCAGGGCGCCAGTAGCGGGGAATCGGCGTCCGCGGACTCGTGTACGCTGGATGCCAGCGTGCTGATCCCGCCCACGCGCAGTTGCGCCAGCAAAATCGGCAACGACATCCCGGGCAGCAGCGGCAGATGCAACGCCGCGCCCGCTGAAGCACGCAGCGCTTTAGGCGAAAATGGGCTCGCCGTCCCACTTTGTCCGGACGCGGCGGTCGCCGCTCCAGTCGCGCCAAAAGCCGCGGCAGTTCGCAGAATCGTGCCCACATTTCCGGGGTCTTGCACGCCGGCCAGCACCACCAACAGCGGCGAGCATGCACCCTCCGGAGTGCGCACCAGTTCGTCGAACGACGCAGTGCGGGGAACGACCAGCGCGGCCACGCCTTGCGGATGCTCGGTGTCCGCCAGCCCCTCGAAAAGCCGATCAGTGGTGTGCAGCACGGGGAAAGCAATTTCCGGACGCGCGATGTAGGGCGCCAGCCGCTCGCGATGGCGCTCGCCACTTTCGCTAAAGAGCACTGCGTCGATGCGGCAGCCGGAGCGCAGGGCCTCTTCGGTTAGGCGCACGCCTTCGACGCCAACCGCGCCGGTTTCGGTCGGCAGCCCACCGCGCAGCGCGATGCGAAACGCCTTCAGCCAGCGATTGTCGCGGCTGGTAAGCAGACCCGCGGCGCCACTAACTTTCGCAGCGCCGCCAGCGCCCGCGGCGTTTCCTGGGCGCACGGCCTTGGATGCAGAGCCCATATACCGGGCAGCGTAGCACGGTTGCGGCATACCCTCCCATCGTCCATTGGCCTTGCGCGGCCGTGTCCTGCACCTCAGACCAGTAGGCTGGGTCATCGCGTTACGCTACGCTGTGCGAGCTTGCCATTCTCAGTGGGACCCTTCTCGTTGGGGGAACCACGCGAGGTTGCCGTGTACTGCGAGCATTGCGGACTAAAAATCTTCCCAGAGCGCCCCCTGTGTACCCGTTGTGGCGCAGCTCCGTCTCACGATTGGCTACAACTCATCAGCCTCGTTGTGCTACTCCTCGCCACCATTGGCAATTCCGTCGCCGCCATGTTTCTGCTGCCCAAGCTGTCCGCCGCGCACCCGTCCACGCTCTTCTTCCGCTGCTGGCTCTGGCTTGACCGCCAGAGCGCCGTGTACGGATGGATTCCCTTGGCCGCCACCCTGCTGCTGTGGGAATTTTTTGTGTGGCGCAAATTTCGCCGCGCCAAGCGCGAGACGAAAATCAAAGGGTGGATCAGTCGCAAGATTCTAGCCTTCGTTCTGGCCGCCGGTTTTGCGCCTATCCTCCCGTGGTGGGTCCCCGCCAATCAACCGTCAGAGAAAACGCTGGCCGCGCTGGCGCAATACCCCGGGTTACCTTGCGCCATCTCCTGGGGCGGCGTGCTGATCGTGGCGATCGTTCTCTGCGTTAAAGCCGAGACCCGCAATTGCCTCCTCGGCAAAGGCAAAGCCCTCTCGCTGGTAAGCCTCGGCGCGCTGGCTTTGTTCCTGATGTTCACCCTGCTAGGCTGGTCGCTGAGCTAGCGAGAGCCGCCATTCGCATCGTTCTTCTTTGACGCTCCACGCTGTGCCATTCCGTTCTCCTGCAAGTTGGTGAGTGCTGCATGCCCGTGTTTTACAAAATCGATAAGGAACATCGGCTGGTGATGACCATGGGTTCGGGCGTTTTTGGTTTGGCAGCGATGCTTGCACACCAAGACCAACTCCTCGCCGATCCTGATTTCGATCCTAGCTATTCTCAACTACTGGATTTCACGCACGTCACCAAGGTAGATATTGACGCGGAGGATGTCCGCAAACTCGCGGCGCGTTCTGTATTCTGGCCCTGTGCTCGCCGCGCCATTCTTGTGAACACCGATATCGAATATGGCTTTGCCCGAATGTTTGAGATGCTTCGGGAGAATGCTGGCGAAAAAGGCATAAGGGTTTTCCGCAATCTCGATGACGCCCTGGCATGGGTCTTCCTCGCGGATACCTCTAGCCAAAGCACCGCTTCCGAGTAGACGCTATGGTCCAACTATTGGAAAGGCTTCGATGAAAACGCTTGGTCGAATACTCTTGTTGCCGCTATTGTTATCTTTCGGCGTCAGCGGGGAAGTTCCCGCAGGGTACAAAGGTCAGCCGTTTCAGGATGCCACGCACAACGGCGGCCCGCAGACCATTCCCGGCCGACTGCAGGCGGCCTTCTACGACCTCGGCGGTGAAGGAATTGCCTATCACGACGTCGACCCCATCAATCACGGTAGCGGAGAGTTAAACCACCAGCCAGAGCACTGTGAAGCGGGCGTTCCGGTGTCCATCTGCCGCTTTCGCGAAAACGAGGGCGTCGACATTTCCTACGTGAAGAAGGGGGCCGACCTCAACCATCCCAACCTCGTCACGCCGGAGTGGCAGCAGTTGTATATCGGCTGGACGGAAGATGGTGAGTGGACCAACTACACGGTAGACGTGCGGAAGCCCGGCAGCTACCGAATTGTGGCCATGTATTCCCACGTCGCGCAGACCATAAATTTCTCGCTAAACAACCAGCCCGCGGCCGAGTGCAAGTTACCGCTCGATCCCACAACACAAATCGCCATGCAGAATTATCCCCTGTGGATGGTCTGGCACGTCTGGAACCGGGCCGATTGTGGGGAAATAAATTTTCCGCAAGCCGGCCGACAGCTGCTTACGCTGCACTACAAGCAAGGCAACAATCTCGCGTATTTTGATTTTGTACCTAAGATGTGAAAGCCCGGCGTGCCGCAAAGAGCAATGCAAAATCCATAGCCCTAAAAGAACGCGATTCTTCGAAGATTATACGAGGGCCAGCCGCAGGTTAGGTTATGTCCGCTCGACCGCGGTAACTCGTATTGGTACTGATTGCGTAAATCGTTTTGACCATTCCGCCGCGCAGGATTTGTGCAGCGACACCGCGATGTCCGTCTTGCCGGTGGATTCGTATCTCACGATGACCCCGTTCGCCTCCGTGATCGGGGCGGATGCTCGACAATACGCACAAATTTTCGTGCGAGTCTTCGCTTCATTCATCGCGTCCGCCTATTCAACGATTCAAGAATTTAAGAGCATTCAATGCGTCTTGGATGGCCTGACGCTCTTCAGGTCCTGTCTTGCTGCTCATCATACGACTCCGAATCGCATCTTCGGCGGTGGCAATTTTGGCGTGCTTTTCCGCTGAATTCATTTCCAGTATTGCGGCAAGATAAGGTCCCTGCCAGCCGGGGTAGCGCAGTGTGTTGGCCATGAGAACCTCCACAGAAGCAATACCATTAACCCTGTAGGAGTGTCTGTTCTGTTTGGCACACCGGACGATCGGCATGAAATTGCCGTCCCATCCACCGCTGAAAGCACGCTTGTCGGTGAAGTTGCGGTCAAAACTGTGCAAAAGTGAACAGCGAACAGGATCCAACTCAGATAGCATCAGCCAACTTCGGGTAGCTATAAGCCGCCGAAGATATCGAGGGAGACGCGCTGATGGTCGCAGGTTCCCGGGTCTTCCGGATAGTCCTGTTTTCGGTGGTTTCCCCCTTCTCCGCGCCCGCTAGCGACTCGTTCCCCGCGGATCCGCAATCCGAATACGTCGGTCGAGGGGCCTGCGAGAGCTGCCAGCAAGACATGCCGAGCACAGGTTCCGTCGAACATTTCGAGTTCTCCCGGCACTCTGTTAGCACGCACCAGGAACAACGATGCGCGGCTGGCGATTCCGTTTTGAATTCCCATTGGCGCGCCGAGTACCAGGGTGGCACTCAAGAATGCCGCATGGAGTCCACTGAATTGCTGAAAAAACATCGCGCTATCTGCTGTGATACCCGTCACAGCATTGGAAGGGCTCGTGCTAATAGGCTGGGCGCATTTATGGTCGTCTCGGCTCAGTTTTGCGAAGGGAGTTAGCCATGAGCGAGTTCGTGCAGGCAAAACGCATGTTCGTCTTGCTGATCGGTCTCGCGCTTTCGTTACTCTCTCCTGCACGTTCGTTCGGGGGGCAATCCTCCTCGCAACCCGCCAAGACTAACTCCCATCAAGACACCTATTCGCAGCCCACCGATCCATCGCTGTACGTCGGTGAGGAGACTTGCAAGACCTGCCACGAAGATATGCCCAGCAAGGGTTTCGTCGAGCACTTCGAGACTTCGCGGCATTTCGTCACCACACTCGATAACAAGAGGGGGCCGCAGTGGCAAGGCTGCGAGGCTTGCCACGGTCCAGGCAAGGCCCACGTTGATGGCGGCGGCGACAAAACAAAGATCTTCAAGTTCGAGAACGCTTCCACGAAAGAAATCAACGCGCGCTGCCTCACGTGTCATGCCGGCGGTCCGCAGCACATGAATACCATCACTTCGGAGCATTCGCGGAATGACGTGAGTTGCATCTCCTGCCATTCGCCGCACCACGGCAACGAATCGGATTTCTTGCTGGTAAAGTCCCAGCCCGAACTTTGCTACACATGCCATCTCCAGCAAAAAGCCCAGTTCGACATGCCGTTCCACCATCGCGTGAACGAAGGGCTGGTCCAGTGCAGCGATTGCCACAACGTGCACGGTACGGTGGGTCCCAAACAGGTGCGCACTTCCTCCACGCAAGATGCAGTTTGCTTCAAATGCCACACCGACAAGCAGGGGCCTTTTGTTTTCGAACACCAGACTGTGAAGGTTGATGGATGCCAGGCCTGTCATTTGACGCATGGCGGACCTAATCCGCACATGTTGAAACTGAGCAACGTCAATCTGCTCTGCCTGCAATGCCACACGATGTCAAGCTTCAGCGGGGCGCCCGGGGCTCCTTCGTTTCACAATCAGGCGAGCTTCTTTCAGTCTTGCACGCTATGCCACGTCCAGATTCATGGCTCGAACTTCGACCCGACCTTTTTCAAGTAGGACGAATGCTCCTTCTGCTAACGAGAAGATTGGCAAGCCCAGAGTGAATTTAAGGCCATCGAAAGGGAAAAATCTATGAAAGGCCGACTGGAGGTTTACTGGATTCCTTCTATTGTCTTTGTGGCGGCACTTCTCCTTTCGCCTGTGGCGCATGCTCAGGATGACGCGGAACAATCGCCAGGTATTAATTCCGGCGATTACAACATCCACCAGAGCATCGAATTCGGCTATCGCTCGAGCAATATCAGCGGCAACCTGAGTACCTACAATACCTTCGAGAATCTCGGCTCCGGCCTTCGTCTATTCGATTCCAACTTTCAGATGCGCTCGCTGGACCACAAAGGATTGCTGTTCGACACGCTGACTTTCAGCAACTTTGGATATGGCGGCGATCCCAACAACGTCTCGCGGATGCGCATCGAAAAAAATAAGTGGTACGACTTTCGCCTGCTGTTCCGGCGCGACAAGAACTATTGGGACTACAACCTCTTCGCGAACCCGTTGAACCCGGCCGCCTTGAACGCTCCGGGGTCTTTAACCACGGGTTGTTACGTGGGCCCGCCGACCACCGCTTTCCCACAAGGTGCTCCGGCTTTTTGCTCGAACCCCGCGGTGCCGCAAGATAGTTCTCTCCATTCTCTATATCTCACGCGCCGCATGCAGGACTACGACCTCACATTGCTGCCCACTTCCAAAGTGCGCTTTCGATTGGGATATTCCCGCAACCGCAATGAGGGTCCGAGTCTATTCACCACGGACTCTGGCACGATATCGGCCTTTGATCAGGTTGAAAGCTATACCACCAACGCGTACCGCGCCGGAATCGATGTCAGGGTCCTGCCGCGAACGACCATTTCGTTCGACGAATTCCTCACTTATTTCAAGCAGGACAACACCGTAACCGACAACCCCACAGTCAATCCGGGCAATTTCGGATTCGTCCTCGGAACCGTCCCAGGACAGGGTACGCCGGCCGGTACACCAGTGGATCTGGGAAACATTTGGAGTACTCAAACAACGGCCGAAGCTCTCCCCTGCGCCACTCCGATCGTCAAGGGTACGACCAACACCGCCACGCCAACTTGCAATGGATTCCTGTCCTATAGCCAGGTCGGCAATCCGCGGAACTTTATGCCCACGGAACGGCTGCGCTTCCAATCCAGCTATTTTAAGAATTTCGAAATGTCCGGTTCAGTAGGGTACAGCACTAGCGACAACGTAATTTCAGATTTCCTGGAGACCGTCAACGGATACACGGCCCGCAGCGCCGAGCGCGGCAGCACCACCGGAGGGCCGGCGGTGGCCAAGCGCATCTCTGTAAACGCGGATTGGTCGGGCGTGTATGCCATCACCGACAAGCTCCGCATCCTCGATACCTTCCGATATGACAACTGGCGCATACCAGGGACGTGGAATACGCTCGACACCGCAGTGTACGGAACCCCCTCGCCGGCGCCGGGGGTTGTCGGTCTGTTGCTGTCACCCGGAACGTTCAACTCTACGACTTGCACGCAGGCCCTAAACTACAACCAGCCAACCTGTCCGCAACATACGGCGAGCTCCGCCGCCGATATAACCAATGAGATCGCCTCGCAATTCCTTGCGCAGAACATCAAATCGAATACCCTCGAGCTGCAATACGATTTTAACCGGCGATACAACGCTCACGTCGGCTACCTGTACACCAACCGGACGATCGCCAGTATGGCCACCGCCTTTGATGTCGGGGAGTTTACCTTTCCGGGTGGGCCCACGGGGACGGCGGCGAACGATTTTCTCGCGGCGCGTGGTGACTGCGCCCCCGTGCCACCCCCTGCCGGGACGCCTCCGACGGTGCCCGCAGTACTCCCTGCTGGCTGCATGCTGATAACTACCGGTCCTTTGGCGGGAGCCGTAGAAGAAGGTTCGCCAACGAACATTATTCCGGAGGCGGGGAACGACACCTCGCGCAATATCACTACCATCAACGAAAACGCGCTGTTGCTAGGCTTTGCCGCGCGTCCGATTGATGCTCTACGGATTACCAGCGATTTTGCGTTCGGCTACAATGATGAATCCTTTACGCGGATCGATCCCCGGCAAGTGCAGTCCTACAAGATTCATGCCAATTACAAACCGCGCCCGTGGGCAACATTAGACGGCGCTGTGGAGATTCATGAAAATCGCGACAACGTTGCAACCGTAAACAACCTGGAGCACGACCGCTCCTACAGCTTTGCCGCCATCTTGACCGCCAATTCGCGCCTGACCGTCGATTTCGGATACAACTACTGGGACGTCTATACCCAATCGTTGATCTGTTTTGCGTACTCCCAGACTTCCGCAAATCCCGCTCCCCCGCCCGCTACCGTGGTGGCCTCGGCGTTCCCGCCAGGGGTGCCGATGCTGCCGACCGGACCGGGGTGCCCAATCGCGGGGTCACCTTCGCCGTTAGGAGCGCTGTCTACCTATACCAGCACGGATCATTTTGCTCACGCTGCCATGGTCTGGAAGCCCTTCAAGCGTGTGACCACGATAGTGGGTTATGGCGGAAGCTTTGTCCGCGGCAACACCATTTTCCTGAACCCCCTCACACCTTCGGGCACCCTCAATTACAACTACCAGCGGCCCTACGCCTCCATTGCCATCGATATCGCTCGCGGTTTCACCTACAAGATGGCTTGGAATTATTATGGGTTCAGCGAGGCGGGAACCACGAATCCATTTGGACTAGCGACGATTCAGTCGCAGGACTTTAACGGCAGCAATGCCACATTCTCGATAAGGTATTCGTTTTGATGCGAACATTGCAGTGGACCCGAGACGAATAGTCGTAGGAGTATCCTTGGTGCGATTTGGTGGCACGGCCTCAAGCGAACCATGTATTTATTTGGAAGTTACGATAACCCATACTGAAAAAGTCTATTTTGGAGGACTCTATGGACGCAAAACGGAACTGGACCAGCATCGCGGCGCCATCGCTCATTTGCTTCGCTAGTTTGACTCTCTTCGCCTTGCCGGCGCGCCCGCAAACCGGCGGCGCAGCGCTTTTCAAGACGAAGTGCTCGGTGTGTCACGGCGCTGATGGCAAGGGCGCCACCGCGGTGGGAAAGGCAGACAAGGTTCGCGACCTGGGCTCCGCCGATGTGCAGAAGCAAAGCGACGCGGATTTGAGCGCCGTCATCACCAATGGAAAAGACAAGATGCCGGCCTATGGTAAGAGCCTGAAGCCGGATCAGGTCAAGGATCTAGTGGCGTATATTCGCTCGCTGGCAGCGAAATAGCCAGCCTGCGACCATCACGGACCAGCTGTGCGCGCTAAGGACTTGAACCGATGCCTCCAGTCACAACTTTGATTGTCAGCCTAGCCCTGCTCACTGCCGCGCTGATTGGCGTCGTCGTGGCGCGCCCCAGCATCACCACCACGCGCGGCGGAAAAATTCTGGCCTTTCTGCTCCTCTTCTTTTTGCCGATCTTCTGCGGCGCCATGGGGGTTTCCAGCAAAATGGCGCAGTCGGAGACCACTGCTTTCTGTTTGTCCTGCCACACCATGGCGGATTATGGAAAAAGTCTTTACATCGACGACCCCAATCATATTCCTGCGGCTCATTTTCAGAACCATCGCGTGCCGCCGCAGGAGGCTTGTTACACCTGCCACACGGACTACGCCATGTTTGGCACGCTAAAGGTCAAGCTGAGTGGCCTGCGGCATGTGTATATCTATTATTTGGGAACGCCGCCGGCGCCGCAAAACATCAAGCTGTATCAGCCGTTTAATAATCGCGAATGCTTGCACTGCCATCTCGGCGCGCGATCGTTTGAAGAGGGCGTGGTGCACACCGCCGACCCCGCCACTCTGCCAGCCATCAAAGCCAATAAACTTTCCTGCGTCTCCAGCGGTTGTCACGACGTTGTACACGATATTGCGCACCTGAACGACGCTAAATTCTGGAAGGAGGCCAACTGATGGCCAGCACGAATCCGCTGGAAAGGCGTCTGCAAATTGCCGGGATGTTGCTGATTGTTGGGCTGCTGATTGAGGCGGTCTGCTTGCTGTGGAAAGCTCCGATTGCGTTCATCATCTTCGTGGCGCTCGGAGGCTTGTTGCTCGGCGTTGGAGTGGTGGTCTATTTACTGTCACTAGTTTCGGCGCCGGCTAAATCTGGCTGAAGCCCCTGCGTCACAGCTATTCAGTACCGTCCAGAAGTCGCCACCCGGAAGTCGTGACAACAAAAGTCGTGATATAAATTGAGTATGAAAATCACCGAAAAATGGCTGCTCTTTGAATATATCGCTGGCGAACTCACCCCGCTTTCCAAGCCCTTCAAGACTCGCGCGGAGGCGGAGAAGGCCCGGCTGAAGTTCCCGGAGCGCCAACGCAAATCCATCGGGCTGGGCGTGGTTCGCACCAGGGGTTAGCCGAGCGCTCAGCCCGCCAACGTTCGAGGGCACGGAAAAAGTTGCGGGGTTTGTCGCTCGGAGCTGTATCCGCGGTATAAACGTCGCCGGGCGCGAGTGATGCTACGCAATGCATCCGAGGGCCCTGGCGATTGATGCAGAGGAGAAGACCGATGCGACGCAATTTTTTGTGTCTTGTAGCAGCGGGGATTTTTATTTCGCTCGCCACGCTGGCGCTGCCCGTTTCCGTCCGCGCGCAGAGCGACGGGGAGAAACTCTTTAGTGCCCGCTGCACACTCTGCCACGCCGCCGATGGCAGCGGGAGTTCGCCTACGGGCAAGGCGCTGAAGGCCAAGGACCTGAAGTCCGACGAAGTGCAAAAGGCCTCGGACGAGGACCTTACTACCATCATAACGAACGGCAAAGGCAAAATGCCCGCCTTCGGCAAGAAGCTCAAGCCGGAGGAAATCCAGGCACTGGTGGTCTACGTTCGCACCCTAGCAAAGAAATAATTCCGCAAATTTCGACGAATTAAAATCGCGCGGTGTTGGTCAGAATCTCCATTTTGCTCTCAGGAGAACTCGATGTGTGCATGGCGGCGAGAGTCGGCAATTATGCCCGTCAAAACTGAGGCGGATGGTTCGCCCATTCAAAACCGGCGCTCGTTTCTCGAGGTGTGGGCGGTACTCGGTTCGGCGCTGATCGGTTCGCTGCTCGCCGTGCCGCTCATTCGCTTTGCGGTGTTCCCGCTGCTGCACCGCACCACGGAACTGAAGAGTTCGCCGCTTGGAGCGCTCTCCGAGTTTTCTTCCATCACCGAGCCGGTCATGCGCACCATTCAAATCGAGCAAGTGGACGGCTGGCGCAAAGCCATTTCCGAAAAAGCCGTGTACATAACGAAAGACCGACAAGGCCAGCTGCGCGTGCTCACGTCCGTCTGCCCACATCTCGGCTGTACCGTGCCGTGGAATAAGGAACGCATGCAATTTGTGTGCCCATGCCATGGCGGCACGTACATGCCGGATGGTGGATACATCAGCGGCCCGGCACTGCGGGGCATGGACACCTTGGAGACCTCCGTAGAGGACGGGCAGCTCATGGTGCGCTTCCAATATTTTCGCCAACTCGTTTCTGACAAAGAAGTCATCGGCTGAGGAAGGACAGTTTACGGGATGCAGTCCTCGCACCAAGAGCAAAACGCGCACGCGACCATTCCGAAGACGGGAATATGGAAGTGGATCGATCATCGCACGGGAATCGACGGCGTCCTGCGCACCGCGCTCTATGAACCGATTCCCGGCGGCGCGCGCTTTGCTTATATTTTCGGCTCCGGGTTGCTGTTTATTTTTATTTCCCAGGTCATCACCGGAGTTTTTCTGGCGCTCTACTACGTACCGTCCGCCGATCACGCCCACACCACCGTCGCGTACATCACCAAGGCCGTCACCGCCGGTTCGTTCTTGCGCAGTTTGCATGCCTATGGCGCCAGCGCCATGGTCGTGGTTTTGCTCATGCACCTTTCGCAAACCTATATCTACGGGGCCTACAAAGGACGGCGCGAGCTGTTGTGGCTTTCCGGTTGCGCGCTCTTCGCCTTGATCCTGGGGATGGCCTTCACCGGTTATTTGCTCCCTTGGGATCAGCGCGCTTATTTCGCCACTGCGGTGGGAACCAACGCCGCCAGCGAGGTGCCGCTGATCGGCGAAACCATCAAGCGCATGATGCGCGGCGGCACGGAGATGGGCACGCTGACCATCTCGCGCTTTTTTGTCGCGCACGTTTTTCTGATTCCCGCGTGCATTTTTTCGTTGCTGGCTTCGCACGTTTTTCTTTTTCGCAAAGCCGGCGCCGCGGGACCCACGGATGAAGATCCCTACGAACCGCAACAGAAGGTCGAACTCTTTTATCCTCGCCAGGTGTTGATGGATCTGTCGCTGACCGCGCTGCTCATTGTCGCCTTGGGATTGCTCTGTTTCTTCGTTCCCGTGAAACTGGGTCCGCCCGCCAATCCGGCGGACGCGCAATATGTGCCGCGCCCGGAGTGGTATTACCTGCCGATCTTTCAATGGTTGAAATATTGGCATGGCTCGCTGTCGGTGCTCGGAATCATGGTAATTCCCGGCGTTCTGGTGGCGGCCGTCATCGCGCTGCCATTTCTCGATCGCGGCGCCGAGCGCCGCCCATGGAAGCGTCCCATCGCCATGACCTCGTACGGCTTCGTGATGCTGATGCTGGTGGGGCTGGCGCTGCGCAGCCAATATCTGGACAAGCACGATGTCGGCGTAGCCCAGCAACTCGCAAAGCAGAAGACCGAGGAAGATGCGTATATGAGTAAACCATTTGAGCCGGAACTTTCTTCCGCTTCGCTGGCCGCCGTCAACACCAAGCTCGCCGACCCGGTAGCCGCGCAGGGCAAAACGATTTTTGAAGACCATTCCTGCAACGCCTGCCACGGTGATGGAGGCGTCGGAACCGCCGCCGCCCCTGCGCTGATCGGCGAAAGCGCCAAGCGGTCGACCGTACAACTGCAAGAATTGTTCGCACACCCTACGGCGAAAATGACCGCCGGCGGCATGCCGGCAATTGATTTGCCGCCGGACGATCTAAAGGCGTTGATCGCGTACGTGGAAAGTTTGCAGTGACGGCGTGCTGACGCGCTGCGTCAACGAAAGCAAAGATTTCCCACCAACGAACCCGCGATAGCGGCGTTCGCTGCAAGAGTGGCACGAAACCTGGCACCGGTTTTGCTCTGGAAATTGTGACAGTAGTTTCGCTCTTGCCAATGTTTTCGACTTGTCGTTTATTTCAATGGTTGGCTCTCCGCGGATTCAGAGGCTTTTCCAGCGGGGCCGGGGGATGATTTTGTTGGTAATGGGGAGGTGGAGAGCCACCAATTCTCGCCGGCGCACCACGCCGTGGCGTTGGGCTGGGTATGGCGATGCAGGGAGCGGACCTCGCGCGTATTGCCCCGTTTGAAGGCTTCGGATAGTTTTGCGGCGGTGGCGTCGTCGCGAGCGCCGACGCAAGGAATGAACATGGCGGGGCTGAGGAAGCGCGCGGAAAATATCTCGTCGGTGCCCGCGGACCTAGCGGGCACGTCCGAAGCGTTCGGAGCGGACGCCAGGGGCGGCCGCGTGATGAGCAGCATCGCGCCGACTCCAGGGGCGCCGCCAGGCCCGTCGGCCGGCGTTAGCGGGAAAAGCAGGCGGCCGCCGGGCCGGAGAGCATCGAGCCAGTTGTCCAGCGGAGCTGTCGCTGCGGCGCTGACGTAGATGATGTCGCAGGACGGGAGCGGCCCCTCTGCGGCGTTGCGGGTGCGCACGATGACGTTCGGCTCTTCGGCTAGATTGTGCGCGGCGCGTTCGGCCAAGTCGCTTTCGATTTCGTACGCCTCGACCGAGCCAGGCGGACCAGCGAGTTTGGCTAGGATAGCGGTGTAGTACCCCGTGCCGGCGCCGAGATGCAATATCTTCTCGCCCGGCTGAACATTCAGGGCCGCGAGGCACATCGCATGCAGCACCGGCTGGCCGTTGTTAATGCGACGGTCCGGCGCAAGGGCCACGACAACGTCCTGGTAAAGGAATGCAGGATCGTTCGTGGGCGTGTCGATCAGGCTGCCGCCGGCGAAGATTTTCCAGGGCCCGGGGCCGAGATACTTTTCGCGCGGCGTAGTTGCGAAGGCCTCGACCAGGCGTTCATTCTTGGCCGCGCCTGCCGCCGAAGTGACCAGTTGGGCGAAAAAGCTGCGGTGGGATGCTAGCGGGTCCATTCGACGCTCCCGTTGCCGTGCTGCTGCGCCGGCGACAAAAATGCGCCAGCTACAGAAAACAGCTTAGACTTTTATTCTATTCGATTTTAATTGCATTACACTCTCACACGTCGGGCCGTCGACTTTAGGAGACGTCGGGGCAAACCTTATGACCAACCCAATTGTGCGTGAACCACGCTGGCCGGCATTTGTCGCCATGCTGGCGGCAGCGCTTTTATACCTGGCGTTACCGGAACCGATGTCGCTGGGGCCCAGTTGGGGCTTGCTGGCGATCATTTTTGTGTTGCTGATTCCGCTGGTGGTGTCTACGCGCCGCAAACGGTTTGACGTGGCGCGGGTCTTAACGTTCACTGCCAATGGCGTGATTACCGCGGCCATGATCGTCTCGCTGGCGATTTTGATTTACGGGATACCGCGGCACACCGAGACACCGCAGGCGCTGCTGCGATCGGCCACTGCGCTATGGTTCACCAACGTTTTGGTCTTTGCGCTGTGGTACTGGAAGCTGGATGCCGGCGGCCCGTTGGGACGCGATAGTTCGCGTGGCCGGCTGAATAGCTCGTTCTTATTCCCGCAGATGATGGCGCAAGCCGACGAAGTCACCGGGTGGTCGCCGCATTTCATGGACTATCTATTTTTGGCGTTCAATACCAGCACGGCATTTTCGCCCACTGATACCGCGGCACTCTCGCGCTGGGCAAAAATCGGTATGATGCTGCAGTCGCTAATCTCCTTGACGATTGTGGCACTGCTGGCAGCCCGCGCCGTGAATATTTTGTAGAGGCTGCGAATTCTCAGGGAACGCGGAGGCCTTCGGCGGCGGCTAGCTGCGATTGCCGCTCGTCGAACGTGAAATATAATTCAGCCTTCAGGGCGATCGCTGCGGCGATGTGCAGTACGTCTAGGCTGCGGGTTCCCAGAACTGCGGTGTGCTGCGCGGCCATCCGTATCGCGTGCTCAGAAGTCCCGGCGGGTAGCGGCACAATGCGCAGGAGGCCGGCTTCAGCATCCTCTCGGAAGGCGCGGCGGATGTCTTTGAGTTGCCAAGGCAACAGTTGTTTACGAAAGACGCGCAGATTTATGGCGTTGACGAATTCCAATTCCACCAGGTCCGTAAGCAGCAGCGGAGCTCGGATGCGCCTGAATTTTCTGGTCGCGGCAGGGGAGTTGACGTCGGGGACATACAGCGAACAGACAAAGCTTGTATCCGCGCTAGACGTCAAGAGCGCTCCTCGCGGTCCTCTGAAATCAGCCGAGCGTTGGAAACCTTCATTCGCTTGTTGCCAAAGGTCTTTTTCATGCGCGCCATAAAGTCCGGTATTTTCACCGAGGCTGGCGGACTCGGGGGCAGCAGGCGGCCAATGACCCGTTTGCGTTTGGTGATGAGAATTTCTTCGCCGGCCCGCAGTTGTTTTTCGACGACGGAGAATCGGTAACGGAGGTCGCGGACAGATGCAGTCTTCATGTGATACATAATAGCATCACAAAGCTAGAGGGCTACAGGAAAGGCATAAACCAGTAAATAGCAAGATACCCTTTCGCACTGCACGGGAGGGTTAACGGTGAATATTCTCTAGGCGCGCGGCCGGACGCGATATATCTTGCCGTATGGCATTGCTGTGCCGCTGCGGCTGGTGGCTAAGGTGACGAATTGTCGGCAGAACTGCTGAAAATCGATCCACGAACTCCGGAACCGGAGGCGCTGCGCTATGTGGCGCGTTTTCTGGAGCGTGGGTGCGTCGTGGCCATTCCCACCGACACGGTCTATGGACTGGCGGCCGACCCTTTTAATTTGTCGGCGGTGGATGAGATTTTTCGCGTCAAAGGGCGCCACGAACAATTGGGCTTGCCGCTGCTGGTGAATGCCCTGGAGCAGGCGGAACTGCTGACGCGCAGCGTGCCGCCCAATTTCTCGCGGCTGGCGAAGGCGTTTTGGCCCGGAGCTTTGACGCTGGTGGTGGCCGCGTCGCATCGCGTGCCGCTGAAAGTCACCGCGAATACCGGGCGCATCGCAGTCCGCTGGCCGCGCAGCGCGGTGGTGGAAGGCTTGATTGCGGAATTTGGCGGTCCGCTCACGGGCACCAGCGCGAATATTTCCGGCCATCCAGCGTGCGCCAGTGCCGACGACGTTTTTCTGCAACTAGGCGATCGCCTGCCACTGGTGCTCGATGCCGGTGAGACTGGCGCGGCGCGTCCTTCGACCATAGTACGATTGGACGGCGACGAGTGGAAAATTACCCGGGTTGGTGGAATTTCTGAGGCGGAAATTGCGGGTGCGCTGAGTTAGTTTTGTTTCAATGAAAAAAGTCGGTCGAAAGTCTGTCGACTTTGCTTGTCGAGATTACTCGTCGAGTTGCAACACATTCTCGCTACCGAGAACGTTTCTGGCGATGGCTTGCTTGGGCGAAAGCGTAGCCAGAAAGTCAAAGTCTCCGGCCGAGGAAATATTCAGCTCTCCAAGATCGCGGCGGTGCACGGAGACCACGTCGACGAACCACAGCGGAAATACCGGCAAGTCCCTGGCAACGATTTTCTGCACCTCGCCGCACAAAGCTTTCCGCTTTTCCTGATCCATCTCCACTTGAATCTCCGCGGTGAGCTTGTCGACTTCCGCGTTGCGATAACGCGCGCGGTTTGCGCCGTCCGGCGGAATGCGCGCCGACGAGTACACAAAACCGAAAATGTCCGGGTCGTTGTTGGCCCCGACCCAGCGAAGCAGGTTGATTTGAAAATTTCCCTTGATGGAGTCGCTCAGTAACGTGGCAAATTCCAGCGGGCGAATTTCCAGCTCGATGCCCACCTTGCGCCACTGTTGCTGCAGCGCGGCGGCGATCAGCCGGGCCGGTTCTTCCGTGGAGGTTTTCAGCAGCAGGTGAATGCGCACGCCGTTTTTCTGCGCGCGAAATCCCGCGGCATCCAAAAGCTGCTCCGCGCGTGCGGCGTCCAGCGCGTAGTGCGTCACGTCGCCTTCGTAAGCCCAGTGGCCGGGCGGCAGAAGTCCCTCGGCAATGCGCGCCTGCCCGTGCAGCAGATAGCGAATCAGCGCCTCGCGGTCCGTGGAGTACGCCAACGCTTGGCGGACTTCGCGCCGCCCCATCAGCGGATCGTTCAGATTGAAGCCCAGATACATCACATTGGTGCCAGGACGCTCGGTCACCGCCAAATCGCGTTGCTTGGCAAGCACCGGAATCATGTCCGACGACAGGGAGCTGATCTCGACGTCGGCGGAGCCTTTGCGAAGTTCCAGCGCCCTCACGATAGCGTCGGGCACCACGCGGACGTGCACGTTTTCGATCGTTGGTGCGCCGCCAAAGTAGTTTTCGTAGCGCGCCAGCATCACGTCGTCATCCTGCGCCTGGCTTACAAAACGAAAAGGACCTGTGCCGATCGGATGCTGCGCGAAATTTGCCGCCGCGTGAACTGGCACAATTCCCAGCGCCGGGCGGCACAAATTCCAAAGCAGTGACGCGTCCGGCGACGTCAGCCGAATAATTACTGTTGCGGGATCAGGCGCCTCGATGGTGCTGACCAGGCGATAGGTGCCGCGTTTCGGGGAATGATTCGCGGGGTCGCGAATGAAATCCAGCGTGGACTTCACGTCCGCGGATGTGAGCGCGCTGCCATCATGAAACGTAACGCCAGGTTTCAAATGAAAAATGTACGTCAGCGGGTCGGGAGTTTCCCAGGACTCGGCGAGGTCGCCTTGCAAAACCATTTTGTCGTCGCGTTCCACCAGGCTGCTGAAGAGCAAGCCGTCCAGGTGCTGCGATTGCCCATCCGTGGCAAAACGCGGATCGAGATTTGCAGGGTTGGACTCGATCAATAAAGTGACGGCATCGGAATTCTTGCGTCCGGAGTTCGCGCAAGCAACCAACACAAGCGAAGTTACGACGCAACGAAGTACGGACAATACGATACGCTGCGACTGGCGCGGCCTTTGATTAACGCGGCGGAGCATAACTAATTTTACCCAAAATTGCGGGGCGGTGTGCGCCCGTTGCGCTGGGAATGTTCGAGGCCCGCTGGTGGAAAGTTTCGTACGCCAGCAACGCGAAGGCGTAGGCCTCTTTGGCGTCTTCGGGCACGCCGAGCTTAGACGAAGGCATAACTTCGATTCCGCCAAGCGCTGCGGAAAGTTGTGCAAGAATCAGGGGATTTTGCGCGCCACCCCCGGAAACGATCAATTGCGCAATCTTGTGTTTCGACAGAACGAAACGGTTCAGCGCATCGACAATCGAAAGCGCGGTAGAAATTGTCGCAGCGCGAATCAAATCATTTGGCTCCGCTTGGTGTCGCCGGCCGAGAGCGATAAGTCGTGCAGCGTAATCGCGACCGTAGTATTCGCGCCCGGTGGATTTGGGTGGCGAAAGTTGCAGATACGGATCGCGCAGAAGTTCGTCCAGGATCGCGGGATTGCTGCGCCCCTGCGCCGCGAAACGCGCATTCTTGTCAAAGCGCTGGCGGCCTTTGGTGAAGTGCGCGACCAGCGCATCGATGACCATGTTGGCCGGACCAGTATCAAACGCGAAAACGTCCGCGGGTTTCGCTGCTGCCGGAATTACCGTGATGTTCGCAATGCCGCCGAGGTTGAGCGCCACGCGGCCGCGTTTTGCGTCCCGATATAGCAGGTAGTCAGCGTAAGGAACCAGCGGCGCGCCCTGCCCACCAACGGCGATATCGGCAGGACGAAAATCGGACACGGTGGTAATTCCGGTTCTCGCGGCAATGATGCTAGCTTCGCCAATTTGCAGCGTCGACGCGGTCGCAGCACCCAAATATTTTACCGGTCGACCTTGGTGGAAAATCGTCTGCCCATGGCTGCCAATGAGCGCAACACTTTTTGGCGCGACGCGGAACTTGCGGCACGCGGCGGCCACGGCGTCGGCGAAAACCCCGCCTAAACGAAAATTGAGCTGGCTCAGTTCCCCAGCGGTGACGGACCGCTGCTCAGCCACACGCAGGGTCTCTTCGCGTATCGCAGAAGGAAAGTTCACTGCCGTATGCGCAAGTAATCGTGCTTGCAGTTTCGGCGGCGCGCCTGAGATGCGTGCCAGCGCCACGTCAATACCATCGGCGGAGGTGCCGGACATTAAGCCGAGAACGAGAATGGGATCGTTTCTCACAAGTGGTGATAATCACTTCGCTCCGACCGCAGGCGTCACGCGAAAGCAGCGCGAGCTTTCGTTCCAATATACCCGGTCTTTATTTTTCTTCCAGGCGGCAAGCCACGCATCCTGAATAAACTTTCTTCCGTGTTTTTTCACAAACTGGTTCCAGCAATCCTCGGCGTAGCTATGGCAGTTGCTATCATCGAGGGGCTCCAGCCCTGGCATGTTGAAAGTTTTCCAATCGGAATCCGTAAAGAGGTCGTTGAGTATAAAGTAAGCGACGTCGCCAGAGGTGGTCACCGCCCAATAATCGTAGACCGGTTCTTTAGTCGGGCGCGTCTCCGTAAGCTGAGAAATCAGGATCGGTATGGCGTCTTTTCCGTCGGCGACAATCCGGTCCATTAGATGCGATCCGCAATAGTCGCGATCTTGCAGGCGTCCCTTAGCGCGGCACGTATGGCCTATCTCGTCGAAATCCCAAAGCGGATAAGTCTTTTGCTGCTTGACAATGGATTGAGAGCCCGCTGGCGCACAGCAAACTACGCCCAAGAGAAAAATGGCGACGAAACCAAGGACTCTCACGGGAGTCATTCCCATACATTAGCATCGCGGACCCGCGAAAAGCGGTCAGTTACAAAATCTGTTTCTTAAGCTCCGACAGCAAATTTAGCGCATCGATGGGCTTCAATTGATCCAGATCGGCGTCGCGCAGTTTATCCAGAATCAGGCGGTCCAGTGCGGTGAACAAAACTTCCTGATGCCCGTTTCCGTTGGTGGACAAAGCCGCCCCAGGCGTCAGCGTTTCGCTCAGCTCATGCTCGCTCTGTTCGTGCTTGAGCAACACCTCGCGCGCCCGCTCGATCACGCTGCGCGGCAACCCCGCGAGCCGCGCGACTTCAATGCCATAACTTTTGTTCGCGCTGCCTGGCTCGACATGCCGCAAAAAAATGATTTCGCTGGGCGTCTCTTTCACCGCGACGTGCACATTCTTCACCGCCGGCAGCAGCTCAGCCAGCTCCGTGAGCTCGTGATAGTGCGTGGCGAACAAAGTTCGCGCGCGCGTATGTTTTTGCAGATGTTCAACAACCGCCCAGGCGATGGACAGCCCGTCAAACGTCGCCGTGCCGCGGCCCACTTCATCGAGCAGCACCAAACTCGACGGCGTGGCGTGATGCAAAATCGCCGCAACTTCGCTCATCTCCACTAGAAATGTCGACCGCCCGCGCGCCAAATTGTCGCTCGCGCCGATGCGCGTAAAAATACGATCGGTAATCGGCAATTTCGCTTGCCGCGCCGGCACGTACGAGCCAATCTGCGCGAGAATGACGATCAGCGCGCTTTGCCGCAAATATGTGGATTTACCGCCCATGTTCGGGCCAGTAATCAACAGCAGTTGCTGGCGTCCCGGCTCAAAAAACAAATCATTGGGAACAAAGCGCTCGCCCTTTTGGCGCAGCAACTCTTCAATCACCGGATGCCGCCCGCCAATAATCAGCAGTTCGCCGGTACCATTAAATTCCGGCCGCGTGTAACCGCGATCGGCGGCCAGCTTTGCGAAGGAAGTAAGCACATCCAGCTGCGCCACCGCACCGGCCGTGCGACGCAAGCGCAGCGCCTTGGCCGCAATGTCCGCGCGAATCTCCACAAAAAGCTGCGTCTCGATTTCGCAGATGCGTTCGTCGGCAGCAAGAATCTTGCGTTCGTATTCCTTTAATTCCTCGGAGGTAAACCGTTCGGCATTGACCAGCGTCTGCTTTCGTTCGTAATCCGCGGGAGCCAGGTGTAAATTGCTTTTGGAAATTTCAATGTAGTAGCCAAAAATGTGGTTGAAGCGAATCTTCAGCGACGCAATGCCGGTGCGTTTGCGCTCGCGGTCTTCCATCGCGGCAATAATCTGTTTGCTGTGCTGACTTAAATTGCGCAGTTCATCGAGTTCGCCGCTGAATCCGCTACGGATAATGCCGGGATCGGTCGCCACCGCGGGAGGCTCGTCGGAAATGGCGCGCTCCAGCCGTTCGCGAATGTCGCCCAGATCGTCCAGTTCGTTGTGCAGGAAGCGCAGCAAGTCGCTGCCGCCCAGCGGCGGCGGAGTCAAAAAATTCTTCAGCACCGGAAGTTGCGTCAACGATTTGCGTAGTGCCACCAATTCGCGCGGGCCGGCCAGTCCCAGAGTGATGCGGCTGGTCAGGCGTTCTAGGTCGAGGATGCCCTTCAATTCCTTGCGAATCTCGCCGCGCACCACGGTTTGCTGCAGCAAATGCGCGACCGCGCCTAGTCTCCCTTCGATGGCGTCGTGATCGATCAGCGGTCGCAAAATCCAGGCACGCAGGAGGCGCGCGCCCATGCCCGTAACGGTAACGTCCATGGCGGCAATAAAAGTCGTTGGACCGCTGCGGCCAGCCTCCTCGGTGAAAATTGGCGCGACAATTTCGAGGTTGCGCACCGATACGGGATCGAGAATCAGCGCGTCGTGCTGTTCGTAATAGCGCACGCGGTCAAGATGCCGCAGCGCATCGACTTTCGGCGCGTCGTTACCATGCGCCGAATTTTCACGCAGATAATGCACCACCGCGCCGGCCGCGCACAGCGCCTGCGCATGGCCATCAAGCCCGAAACCGGTCAGCTCGGCGACGCCAAACTGCTCACGTAGAATGCGCTCGGCATAGTCATACTGAAAAATCCATTCATCGAGCCGCGATTCTACGCCGCCGCCGCCCTCCAGCAAGGAAGTTTTCGCGGTGTCAAAGAGCTGCTGCGGACGAGGCAACAAAGTTTCGCGCGGACGTAGTAGCTGCAACTCGTCGCGCATAGAGTCCACGGCGTCCGGCCCCACAAATTCCGTGGCTTGAAACTCTCCGGTAGAAAGATCCACGTACGCCAGTCCCACGGGCGAGCCCGATGGATGTTTCGCCACCGCCGCGAGGAAATTATTTTCTTTAATGTCCAGCACCGCGACGTCGGTCGCCGTCCCCGGCGTAATCACGCGGACCACTTCGCGCCGCACCAGTTTCTTGCCAGGCCCGGGCTGTTCCATCTGGTCGCAGATGGCGATCTTGAAACCCGCGCGGATCAAGCGCGCAATGTAACCTTCCGCGGCGTGGTACGGCACGCCGCACATCGGAATGGGCTGGCCCTTTTCCCGGTTGCGCGAGGTCAGCGTAATTTGAAGTTCTCGCGCGGCAATGATGGCGTCTTCATAAAAAAGCTCGTAGAAATCGCCCAACCGAAACAGCAGCAGCGCGTGCGGATACCGCGCCTTCACGCCTTGATACTGCTGCATTAACGGTGTAGTGGCCTCAATCATGAAGCTCTTCTCTGCGCCTCTTCTGAACTTTGCGACCTCTGTGAACTCTGTGTTGCGATCCCGTCATCGTTATCGCAGACGATCGCGTCACGACGCGATCCCCAATTGCGTCAACAAAAACGCATAATCCAACGCAATTTCCCGCAAATAATCGTAGCGCCCGGAAGCTCCACCATGCCCCGCGCCCATATTGGTTTTCAGCAGCAGGAGGTTCGTATCAATTTTCAACGTGCGAAGTTTCGCCACATATTTCGCGGGCTCCCAATACATCACCTGACTGTCGTTCACTCCAGTCTTCAGCAGCATCACCGGATAATCGCGCGCCTCAAGATTCGTGTATGGGCAATAGCTCTTCATGTAAAAATAGTCTTCCGCAATTTGCGGATTGCCCCATTCCTCATACTCGCCGACGGTCAGTGGCAGCGAAGCATCCAGCATGGTGTTGAGCACATCGACGAACGGCACATGACTAATCACCACGCGGAAAAGATCCGGCCGCATATTCGTCACCGCACCCATCAACAACCCACCGGCGCTCCCGCCTTCGATCACAAGTTGCTGCGGCGAAGTGAAACCCTCGGCAATCAAAAATTCCGCCGCGGCGATAAAGTCGGTGAAGGTATTCCGTTTTTTGTGCATGCGCCCGGCGTCGTGCCAGGGCTTGCCAAGTTCGCCGCCGCCGCGAATGTGCGCGACCGCGAAGGTGACGCCGCGATCGAGCAGGCTTAACCGATTGGAATTGAAGCCGATGGGCATGGAGATGCCATAACTTCCGTAACCGTAGAGCAACAGCGGCGCTGAGCGGTCGCGATTGCCACTAGGATAAACGAGCGAGATGGGAATTTGCGTGCCGTCTTCGGCGGTGGCGTGGATGCGTTCGTTGGCGTACCTAGAGGGATCGTAGCCCCCGAGCACCGGCTGCTGTTTGCGCAAGCTGCGCTCTCGCGTGTGTAAGTCAAAATCAAAGACCGAACGCGGTGTGATAAACGACTCGTACGTGAAGCGCAGATGTCCGGTGCGGAATTCCGGGTTTGCGCCACACGAGGCGTTGTACGCGGGCTCCGAAAATTCCAGCCGGTACGAATTCTTGAGCAAGTCCGTCGTGGGCAAAGTGACGATGCGCAGATGGGGCAAGCCGTGCTCGCGCTCCAGCAGCGCCAGGTGCGTGGCGAATACATCTACCGCGGCGATCATCACGGCCGGCCGATTGGGAATCAATTCGCGCCAACTTTCGCGAGACGGATCTTCCACCGAAGCTTCCATCAGTCGAAACGTGCGGCCGCCTGAATTGGTGCGGATGTAAAACACTCCGCCGCGCGAGTTGCGCGATCCGACGGGATGATGATCCACGTAGTATTCGTGGTCGTCCTCGCGCGGCGCGATCAGCCGGAAAATGCCAGAGGGGGCATCCGCCGTAAGAAAGCGCGCTTCGCTGGTGGTGTGGCTGGCGCACGTCAAAATCAGGAAGGCGCCGCTGCGCGTGCGTTCGATTTCGATGCGAAAGCGTTCGTCCTTTTCTTCGTACAGAAGAACGTCGGGTTCGCCGGCCGCCACCAAGTGCCGGTACAAGCGATGCGAGCGCTTGGTGGTTTCGTCTTCCACGGTATAGAAAAGCGTATGGTTGTCCGCGGCCCAAGCGGTGCTGGTGACGCGCTCGATGCGGTCCGGCAGAGTTTCTCCTGTGCGGAGGCTCTTGATCTGCAGCGTGTATTGCCGGAAGCCGGTGACGTCGAGCGAATAGGCCAGCAAATGGTTGTCGTCGCTCACGTCAAACGAACCCAGTCCAAGGAACGAATGCCCCTCAGCGAGAGCATTCAGATCCAACAGGATCTCTTCGCGCACCGCCGCAACCTCTACCTCCTTAACTTCCTGTACCTCCTTTACCTCTTTTCGCGCATGCAAAGGATACTGCTTGCCTTCCTCCGTGCGCGTGAAATAGTCATAGCCCCGCAAACGATACGGCACCGAAAGGTCGGTCTGCAAAATTCTTCCCAGCATCTCTTGATACAATTTCTCCTGAAGTTTGTCCGTGGACCGCAGCACCGCGTCAGTGTAAGCATTTTCTTCGTGCAGATATGCCAGAACCGCCGGATCGCTCTTTTCGCGCAGCCAGCCGTAATTGTCGATGCGCGAGTCTCCGTGAATCACGTGGTCAACGGGTTTCCGCGCGGCGATTGGCGGCCGAGGGTCCGCCGCGTCAACGTGTAATGCACTCCCTGGTGCGATGAATTTGGCGTCTTGATTGGTCATGAAATTTGGTCGGAGCGCTGCGGCCCCGCTGCTGCAAGTCCCATCTCGCGCTGGACGGCCGGGGCGCGCAGTGAAATGCGCGCGTTCGCTATACTAACGGAAGTCGCGAGCGGGACAAAGCCGTCCGCGGCGGAACATCGAATGAACATCGCTGGAAGACAGGGAGATACCGTGGCGCAAGAGATCGAGATCAAGCTCCAGGTTACGGATCAAAGAGCGTTGCAGCGCGCGCTGCAGCGGCTCAAGGCTAAACCGCTCGTCACCGGTTCTCCTCGGGTGCACGAGCTAAACGTCATTTTCGACACTACCGACGGCTCGCTCGCCAAGCGCGGCCAGTTGCTGCGCATCCGCACCGAGACGGCCGAGCCGAAAGGCAAGAAAGGTCCGGCCAGAGGGAAGCCCACAGCGTGGAAGCAGCGCGTGCTGGTTACTTTCAAACGGCCGACTGGGGAAGACGAAGTGTCGCCGGCCGGCCGCCCGGCCAGCAAGTACAAGGTGCGCGAAGAGATTGAGCTGGAGATCAGCGACGGCGGCACGCTGACGAAAATATTTGAGGCGCTCAGTTTGGACGGCTGGTTTCGCTACGAGAAATATCGCACCACCTACAAGCTGAGTAAGGGCCACGCCTGGGCGCGGGGTCTTTTGATCGAGTTGGACGAAACTCCCGTCGGCACCTTTCTGGAGCTGGAAGGACCGGGTGAGGCCATCGATCGCGCGGCGCTAGAGTTGGGATACACGAAGAAGGACTACATCACGATGAGTTATCTGGCGGTCTATGTCGAAGAATGCCGCCGCCGCGGTGAAGAGCCGCGCAACATGCTGTTTGCCGCGGCGAAAACCGTTCGCAAGTGACCGTACGCAGGCGTTTTGTAAGTTCAGAACGAAAAAAAACGCTTTGCGCGCCGATTATGAGCATTCTTTTCTTGACTTTACTTGGCACTGGGCTTATCACTGACGGCGGAGTAATTTTTTTTCTCCATGATTGCAACGAGCGAACACGAACCTGGGCCTAGAGGCGCATTTTACGGCGGAGCAAGCCTGGTGGAACCCGTGGCGAATGCCTTGGTGAAGACCTTGATGCTGCGAAATGCGCAACCGCAATCCTGCAATGCGCGTCGCGCGTTTGTGCTGGCGCAGTCCGTAGGGTGGATCGGGTTCGCGACCGGCTAGAGGTAAGTCCATCTGTTTGTGGTGCTTACCCGCAGCCAGATTTCTGGCGGCGGGTTTTTTGTTTTGTACCCGTAACGCAGGACTGAGGGCCCAGAGTTCTGCGGCCGTTTCCCGTTCTGCCGAAACGCAAAGAATCGCAGGCGCTTTCTACCAGCGCCGGAAGGGAGTGCGCCATGGAACTGTACGCCACGGAATTGATGGGATCGGCGGCATACGATGTGGACGGCCACTTTGTGGGGCGCGTACGCGAATTCTTTATCGAACCCGCGGAGCAATCTAACCGGCTTTCGCACTACTTATTGTCGCGGGGGCGTTTTCAGCCGCTGATTGCCAAGCACGATCAGGTGGCTTCCGTAGAACCCGGCACCATGAAGCTTAACGTCAGCGAACGCGCACTGGAGGCCTACCGGCCAAACGAGGGTTGGCTGGCGGTGCGCAAGGATCTGATGGACCAGCAAATCATCGATACCAGCGGCCGCAAAGTGGTGCGCGTCAACGATGTGGATCTTTCCGAGCTGCGCAACAACGGCAACATGGAATTGCGCGTTACCCAGGTGGACGTGGGCTTGCCGGGAGCGGTGCGGCGTCTGCTGCAAGGCGTGGTTTCACCCGCGATGATTCGCAAACTGCAGCGCGGGCTGCCGCACAGCACCATTCGCTGGGAATTTGTGAACTTGATCGAGCCCGATCCGCTGCGTCGCGTGAAGCTGCGCATCACGCATGAAAAGCTGGAGAATCTACATCCGGCGGACCTGGCCGAATTGATGGAATACCTTTCGGCGGCAGAGCGGCAGGGAATCATCGCTTCGCTGGACGAGGAGACCGCGGCTGCCGTATTGGCCGAACTTGACGAGCGGCTGACCACGCAAATCGTGGAGAAACTCGAGCCCGGCAAAGCGGCGGACATTCTAGAAGAGATGGCTCCAGATGCGGCCGCCGATTTGCTGGCGGATTTGCCGAAGGAAACCTCCGAAGAGCTCCTCGACGAAATGCCCGGGCAGGAGGCCGATGAGGTGCGCGAGCTCATGGCCTTCGAGCCTTCGACCGCGGGCAGCATGATGAATACGGAGTTTGTTTATGTGAGTGAAGCTTCAACGCGCGATGAAGTGCTGACCTTTCTGCGTGGACAGGATTTGAACCTGGACCAACTGGACACTATCGTGCTGCTCGACAATGCTGCGCAATATTGCGGCACGGTGACGATTGCGCGCTTGCTGCTGGCCACGCCGGAACAAGCGATGAAGCAGCTCAAGACCGAACCATTGTTGAGTTTGAATCCAACGGCAGACGATGAAGAGGTCTTCGAGTTGTTCGACAAGTACAACTTGCGGATGCTGACCATCATCGACGGCGAGAATCGTCCGATCGGCACGATCACCGTGGACGACGTGGTTTCGCGGCTAGTGAAAAAGTAGCTACGCGTTAGTCATCGTCGACGCGTTAAATAAACAAACATTTTTGTTGGACGAAAGGGTTTTGCAAACGGCATGAACTGGCGAGCCATCGCGGCGAGGTACGAGAGCGTCCAAGGCAGGGGCAATGACCTGCTGAAGAACATCCGCGGCTTGCGGCGGCGGCTGACGCTGTTGCTGGCAGTGGTGGGCCCGGGATTGATCACCTCCAACGTGGACAACGATGCGGGCGGAATTTCCACGTATACGCAGGCTGGTGCGCAGTACGGATACGCGCTGCTGTGGTCGCTGATTCCCATGACCATCGCGCTGTACGTCACGGAAGAGATGTGCGCGCGCATGGGAGTGATCACCGGCAAGGGCCTGTCGGATTTGATTCGCGAAGAGTTTGGGTTCCGTTCGACATTTTTTGTGATGTTCACGGGATTTTTTGTGGACCTCGCCAACGTGGTGGCGGAGTTTGCTGGCGTAGCTGCTTCGATGCAGATTTTTGGCGTGAGCAAATATATTGCCGTGCCGCTGGCGGCGATTCTGGTTTGGGCGCTGGTGATGCGCGGAACGTATAAGCAGGTGGAGATTATTTTTCTGGTGGCCTGTGGTTTTTACCTGACGTATGTGATTTCTGCGATTCTGGCCAAGCCGGACTGGATTTTGGCCGCCAAAGGCGTGGTCATTCCGAATTTGCATTTTGAATCCGGCTATTTGCTGACGCTTACCGCGCTGGTGGGCACCACCATTGCGCCTTGGCAGTTTTTCTATCTGCAGGCGGGATTCGTGGAGAAGAAAGTCGGTCCGCGGCAGTACCGGCAGGCGCGCGCGGACGTGCTGGTGGGCAGCATCAGCTGCATGGTGATCGTGTTTTTTATTATTGTGTGCACCGCGGCCACGCTGCACGCGCACGGGCAAGTCAATATTACGGATGCTTCAGAAGCCGCCAAGGCGCTGATACCGCTGGCGGGGAAGTGGGCCGGGCTGTGCTTCGCGTTCGGATTGCTGAATGCTTCGCTCTTTGCGGCGACGATTCTGCCGCTTTCTACGGCGCATGTGATTTGCGAAGGGCTGGGATTTGAGGCCGGCATCGATCACAAGTTCAGCGAAGCGCGCATTTTTTATGGTCTGTATACCGTGCTCATTGGCGTGGGAGCCGGCATTATTTTGATCCCCAATGTGCCGCTGTGGAAGATTTTGATTTTTTCGCAGGTTGGCAATGGTATCTGGTTGCCGGTGGTGGTGATTTTTATTTTGCTGCTGGTGAATCGCCGGGATTTGATGGGCGAGCATGTGAACACATTGACCTTCAATATCGTGGCGTGGGTGACGGCCATTGCCATGATCGTCCTGACGCTAGTGCTGGTGTATACCTCTATATTTGTCTCCAGTCCGCCAGTCGGCTGACCAGTAGGCGACAGCGCTCAAGGCCAGGTACTTCAGCGGCTAAAGCCGATTTTGCGCCGCTGCAAATGTCGTGGCTAAAGCCACGCACCACCCACAAGGATTACCGTGCCGCTGCAAATGTGGATAAATCCGCGACCTATAGGGATTAGCGCGCCGAGGGACCGCGCGTCATGTTGTAGGGAAGAGAACATGGGATTGCGCACGCGGTTCGGCGTGTGTTAACTTTGCGGCATAAAGGAGAATGGCTGGGAAGCTACCTTGGCGACGCAATCTCACAAAACGCTGGAAGTACCCGCATTGGCATCGCTGGGTCCGGTGACGCCGGAAGAGGCGCGGCTGCTTGAGGTGCTCGATTTGCAGCGCCTGCCGCGGCATTTGGCGGTGATCATGGACGGCAACGGGCGCTGGGCGCAAAAACGGCACCTGCCGCGCATCGCCGGGCACCGCGCGGGCACGCAAACGGCGCGAACGACCATTGAAACGTGCGCGCGGCTACACCTCGAGGCTTTGACCCTATATGCCTTCTCCGTGGAGAACTGGCGCCGCCCGAAAGCGGAGATCGATTTCCTGATGCAGCTCTTGCGCGAGTATCTGCGCCAGGAGATGCCGCTGATTCAGAAAAACAACATTCGCATGCGCTTCCTTGGACGGCTGGACGAACTTCCTGCGGGCGTGCAGAACGACGTGCGCGACTCGATGGAGAAGACGGCAGGGAATCAGGGCATGGTGCTGTGCGTGGCGCTGAACTACGGGGGCCGCGCGGAAATCGTCGATGCCGTGAACGCTATCCTGGCGGCGGAGCGCAAGTCGCTAGCGGCCAGCGCCGCGCGGCCCGTTACTGAAGAAGAGCTGTCGCGGCATTTGTATACGGACGGCTTGCCCGATCCGGACCTGCTGATTCGCACCAGCGGGGAGATGCGCGTCAGTAACTTTTTGCTTTGGCAGATTGCTTACGCCGAGATTCTGGTTACCGAGACGCTGTGGCCCGATTTCAACCGCACGCGGCTGCTGGAAGCGCTGGTGGAGTTCCAGAAGCGCGAACGGCGGTATGGCGGGATACGCGAGGGCGGGTCGGCGGAGCCCAAGCCAGCGCGCGTGGCCGGCGAGTAAGCTTTGCGGTCGGTGCCACCGGAAATCCTCAGCGGAAAGTTCTTCGACTTCTTCGACTTCTTCAACTTCTTCAACTTCTTCAACTTCTTCAACTTCTTCAACTTCTTCAACTTCTTTTACAAAGGTGCGCCACGGATGCTTTTTTTGTAAGTGTTGATTCCAGAGAGCTTTAAGTCCTTTAGACTCCGCAGTTACGTAAGTGTTCATTCTGCACAAGTTACATTCACTGCACCTGGGCGTTCGATTCACTAGATAGGCTTTGTTGGGTAGAACGTGCCGCTGGCGGGGCGCACTTCTGTACTTGCCTACAGTATCAAATCAACAACTATCTTGTCAAGACATATTTTGTGCCAGGTTTTTCCCAAATTGGGAATCGGTTGGGACAAGTCGCAGCATTCACCCGGCGTGGGTTTGGGAACCGGTCGGTCGGATGTGCCGTAACGGAAAATGTGGCCAGCAGCTGTCACTACTGGGCGGGCAGCAAGGCGGCCGAGAAGTTTTTGCTGCTGAATAGCCCTGCAGGAATGCCCCCCACCTTAGCTGGTATGATGACGTCGTATCGGACGTTGCATCGTGACAATACCTATACGTGCGTCTGATGATTTTCAGCAGACGATTGCCCACGCAATGGCAATTCAGTGGATATCCATGAGTGAGATACCCAGGTGGTTTGAGCGCAGGTTCGAGTTTTCGTTTCCCGTGGAGCTGTGGTCGAATTTATGCGCGCGGCTGCGGGGGACTCCGGCGCGGCTGGAAGAGGTGGTGCGTGGGCGGAACCGCGAGTTGCTGGTTCGGAAAGAGGGAATCGCGTGGTCGGCGCAAGAGCATGCCGGGCACTTGGCGGACCTGGAGGAGTTGTGGCTGGCGCGGGTGGGGGATTACGTGGCGGGACGCGATTCGCTTACCGTGGCCGATTTGCGGAATCGGAAGACGGATAAAGCGGGGCATAACGGGCGCGCTCTGGAGGAGATTTTGGCGGAGTTTCGCGCGGCCCGAGAACGGCTGCTGACGCGGGTGGAAGAAGTGGATAAGGGGCTATTCCCGCGAGCCATTCCGCACCCCCGTTTGAAGACGCCGATGCGGCTGGTGGATCATTTGTATTTTGTGGCGGAGCACGACGATCATCATTTGGCACGGATTTGGGAGATGGTCAGCGCAGTGCGATAGCGGGGTCGCCGGGGAAGGACGCGGCCGCCTTGGAGAAGTAAGGAAAAGCATGGTAAAGTAAGGAATGAGGCACGTCATGAAGAAGCAGGCGCGGATTACCAGCAAAGGACAAATTACGATTCCTCTGGAAGTGCGGCGAGCGCTGGGCGTGGGACCAGGAGACCAGTTGCTGTTTGAGAAGGGCGAAGAGGGCATGAGTGTGCGGCCGGTGCGGACGGAGAGCCCGTTTGCGAAGTACCGGGGGATTGGGCACGGCGGAAGAACTACGGGCAAACAAGGCATTCTGAGGCGGATCCGCGAGCTGCGCGGCGAGTAGCCTGATCTGTTAACACGCTTCGGAACGCCATGATCACTGCGATCGATAGCAACATATTGGTCTCGCTCTGGGATGCGGATAACGCCCTCAACCTGGAAGCGCAACGCTGCCTCGACGAAGCACAGAGTCGCGGGGAATTAGTGATTTCAGCGCCGGTGTTCGCCGAGTTGCTGGCTTTTCCGGCGCGCGGTGCTGGTTTCGTGGATCGATTCTTGAGCGACAGCGGAATCGTGGTGGAATGGAATCTCGACGAGGGGATTTGGAGACTGGCGGCGGAGGCGTTTCAGGGTTATGCGCGGAGGCAGAAGGTGCGCCAAGGTGCGCGGCGGATTTTGGCAGACTTTGTGATTGGCGCGCACGCACAAAAGCGCGGCTATCGGCTGCTAACTTTTGATAAAAGATTGTATGAGGCGGCGTTTCCGCGGCTGGTGCTGGTTAGAGGTTGAACGGAAAGAGCGGTTGGAAACGTCCCTTCCCGGGTCCAGGAGAAACTTCGCGGTAACTATCGGTTCAGGTTCTTCTGCTTTCTGAGGAAGATTGCTTCATTCTCGGCCAACAGTTTGTCCACCTGTATCCCACGTTCCCGAATCCCCGCCGCACGTTGCTGTGCATCCAGAATGAGACGCATCTCTGGGCTTCCTACTTCAGACTGTTTTTTGCCGAGCCACTTTCCGTAGTCGGGCGGGGCAATATCGATACGCGCGGGTACGTGGTCCTTTATCCACGTGACTGAAATCAGGACCAGGCCCAAAAGAAGCACTTTCAACCAGAACCAAAATTTTGGGTCAAAACCTAAGCCCGCAGAATCGCGATGCCACCATCGTATTGAATAAGCCAAAAGGAGGATGAGGCCAAGCCCGCCAATCCAATTGAAGATTATGTCTACCGCAAGATAAGTTCTGGAACCTTCTAGCTTTTCAAGTCGATAATCGCTCATTGATTCCACGCTATCTATTTTCAGGCCGAGAACCCCTCTTCGCTTCCTTTCCTCCACCATCAGTCTCCACTCGATTACGGACACCAGGCGCTTTTCATCAGGCGGCCATATTAATGACGAATTCGGAGATGATGCCCTGAAGGGCATCGCTACTTCGATACGCGAAATCGGGGGAGCTCGCTACTCCCAGCGAAAAACTTTTGTGGAGAGCGCGGTGCAGACGGCGAATACCAGGGCTAAGGCGGCTACGTCGCCCAGGTGGGCGGACCAGGCGTCGCCGTCCCAGATGCCTTGGAGTAGGCGGACGGCGTAGGTTAGCGGGAGGACGCGGGCCAGGGCCTGAAGTGCTGGCGGAAGCGAGGCGATGGGGACGAAGAGTCCGGAGAGCGCGAACATGGGGTAGAGGATGATGGCGCCGATGGGTTGCGCGAAGCGGGCGGTGGGCACGATGCTGGCGATTACGAAGCCAATGGAGAGAATGCTCCAGGTGGTGATGAGCAGGGCGATGGTGAACGAAACGAATGGGACGTGGACGCCGACTGGGTAGTAGCGCTTGCCGGCGAGGACCAGCAAGGTTAGCGTGGCTGCGGTGAGCAGTAGCTTGACGATTACGTGTGCGGTGAGGATGGTCTGCGGGCGCAACGGGGTGGCGCGCAGGCGCTTGAGGATGCCGCCTTCGCGGTAGATGGAAATTATCGTGACCAGCGATAGGACCGAGCTGACGGCGATGAGCAGGGACGCTAGGACCGGGAGGCCTACGCGGATGAAAGTGTTGGCGGCTAGCGCGGGTTGCGGGAGTTTGCCGCCGATTGCGCGGCCGAGCACAAGGAAAACTATAACTGGAATGACGATCGTGCCGATTGCGCCTAGTGGTTCGCGCAGGAAGATTTTGATTTCGATCCAGGTTAGTTTAAAGAGTCCGCGAAGCATCATTTTTTTAGCCGTTCGTTTTAGGCATTCGCTTCAGCCATTCTGTTTTCCAGTCATTCCGTTGAACGATTCTGTTGAGCCAACCTCTCGAACCTGTTTTCGCGCGTAGTCCCCAATTCCCAATCTCGAATCACTAGTCTCTAATCGAACGACCCGTGAGTTTCAGAAAGACGTCCTCAAGATTCGGGAGAACGGTGCGGAAATCCGTAACACGGATGTGATTCTCGGACAAACTGTGAATCACCTCGGTGACGAGATCGTCTCCGCGGCCGCGAATGGTGAATTCCGCGTGGTTGCAGACGACTTCCTGAACGCCGGGAATCGCGCGAAAGCGCTCCGCGGCGCTGGGATCATTGGTGGCCAGCACGACGGTGCGTTCAGGGCAGTGGCGTTTCACCAGGCTGAGCGGCGTGTCGATGTCGATGATGCGGCCGTGCTCGATGATGGCCACGCGGTCGCACAGACGCTCGGCCTCCTCCATAAGATGAGTAGTCAGAAAAACGGTTTTGCCGCGCTCGCGAATGCCGCGCACCAACTCCCAGATGGCGCGGCGGGCTTGTGGATCGAGACCGGTGGTTAATTCGTCGAGAAATACAACTTCGGGATCGTTGATAAGAGCGAGAGCGATGAACAGGCGCTGCTTCTGGCCTCCGGAAAGGTTCATGAACCAGGCGTTGCGCTTCTCGGTGAGGCCTAGCTGCTCGAGCAAACGTTCGGCGTCGACCGTTTTCTTTTGGTAGAGCGAAGCCCAGAGGTCGACGGCCTCCCACACCTTGATGCGCTTTTGCAGCTGCGCTTGCTGGAGCTGGACGCCGATGCGGTCTTGCAGCTTGTAGACGTCGCGGACGGGGTCGAGGCCGAGGACGGAAATGGTGCCGCGGTCGGGCGTGCGGAGGCCTTCGATGCACTCCATGGTGGTGGTTTTGCCGGCGCCGTTGGGTCCGATCAGGCCGAAAATTTCGCCGTCGCGCACGTCGAAGGACACTTCTTCGACGGCTACCGTTGCGCCGTAAGTTTTGCGGACTCCGGAGGCTTGGATGACTGGGGGCATGATGGTCGGTGTGACTGTTGATACGCGAGGGATGGAAAGTTTATATCACGGAGTGGGGTTAAGTTTTGAAGAGTCGCGCTGGCAATAGCCGCATCGCGGAACCGCCCGCCGCGCGTGATTGCTCGGTGGGTCTCGAATCGCTTATACTTAAGATTGATTAACGTTGATGAATGCTGAGAACTGATACGGACGGGGTGGGCAATGAGAAAAACTCTACATAGGATGGCGATTACCAAGGCACGGATTAATCTGGGGCAAGTGGCGCGGCGGGCGCACGTAAACCGGGAATACTTTATTTTGGAGAAGGATGGGATTCCCGTGGCGGGGATTCTGAGCGCGGACGAATTGGAAGATTATTTGGAGACGCAGGATCCGGGAATTAAGGCGCAGATCCGCAAGAGCAACGAGAACTATCGCCAGGGGAAGAGCCGTGACGCGCGCAAATTCCTTGCGGAACTTCGGCGTGGCGCGCGTAAAAACAAGAAATAACGCGAGGAGCGCGGATGAACGGCGCGTTTCGAGTGGTCAGCACGGCGGCGTTTGAACGCGAGTTTCGCAAGATTTCACGCGGAGACGCCCGCCTTGTCCAGGGCTTAGAAGAATTGATCGCAGTGCTCGCTACGGATCCGCACAATCGGAGCGGCGAGTATCAAATCAAAAAACTGGCAGGACAGAAGGCCGGAGAAGGCCAATGGCGAATTCGCTTGCGCGAGTATCGACTGCGCCACGACATCGTTGGGAATGAGGTTGTTCTGCATTCGTTCCGGCATCGCAAAGAAGCTTACTGACGAAGGCGACGGCGGGAGCTTTGCTATGATGGCGTGGTCGAAACTGGCGGTCGCCGAAAGGGGAGCATGAGTAGATTGCTGGTGCGGAGCTTCGGGATTTCTATCGATGGATTTGGCGCTGGGCCCAATCAGGACTTGGCCAACCCTTTGGGTGTCGGGGGCGCGGCAATTTTTCAATGGTTTTTTGACACGCCGACGTTTAAACGAATGCACGGCCAGGAGGGAGGGAACTCCGGCGTCGATGAGAATTTTGCGGCGCGCGGTTTTGCGAATGTTGGAGCTTGGATTTTGGGGCGCAACATGTTTGGGCCCGTGCGTGGGCCTTGGCCGGACGAGAGCTGGAAGGGCTGGTGGGGCAACAACCCGCCGTACCATGTGCCGGTGTTTGTGCTCACTAATCATCCTCGAGCGTCCATCGTGATGGAAGGCGGAACGGTGTTTCATTTTGTTGCGGATGGCATTCACGCCGCACTGAAGCGCGCGACGGAAGCCGCGGGTGGGAAAGACGTGCGACTCGGGGGCGGAGTTGCCACGCTTCGGCAGTACCTTAGCGCGGGGCTGATCGATGAGCTGCACCTGGCGATATCGCCTGTGCTGCTGGGCTCAGGAGAGAACCTGTTCGCCGGGATTGACGCAGCGCAACTGGGCTACCAATGCAGCGAACACGTTGCGTCGGCGAACGCCATGCACGTGGTTCTAACGCGGCGGGGGTAGTCGGCATCGAATCGCGACCGTTCACCACGATTCGCCACCGTTCTCGACTCTTTACCACGACACGATAATCTACAAGAGACGCGAGGTTAGCGTGCGATAGTATTTGCACGACTGGATCGAAGTGCGCATCATGCGTATCTTGGCGAGCGAAAGACACGAGGACAGTGGCGGATGACTTGGAAGAGAGTGGTTACAGCGGTGGTGTTGATACCGTTTGTGGTGGCACTGGTGCTGTATGGCTCGACGCTACTGGTGGCCATTGGGACCGGCGTGTTTATGGTGTTGGCGCTGCTGGAATATTTTGCATTGGGGGAGGCGATTGGTTGGCGGGCGCATCGGGTTTGGACAATCGTGTGCGCGCTGGTGCTGCTGTTTTTGCAGTGGCTGCCGTCGGTGGTGCGGGCCGGGGATTTTGGCGGGTATAGCGTGCCGGCGGGGCTGGAGTGGGTGGTGTCGCGATTTTTCCCGCGTCCGGAAGATGCGTTTTTGCTTTTTGCGTTAGGCGTTGCGGTAATTGTGATGTTTACGCGGCGGCCGCTGGTGGAAACGCTGCCCGCGGCGGGGATTAGCGCTAGTGGGTTGCTGCTCGTGGCGTTTCCGCTGACGTATGCGGTGCGGTTGCACGGGTGGGGCGAATTTGGGCCTTGGCTTTTATTGTTCGCGCTGGTGATTACGTGGGCGGGCGACACCGCAGCGTACTTTGCGGGGCGCGCATTTGGTCGGCATCCGCTGGCGCCGCATCTTTCGCCAAAGAAAACCTGGGAGGGGAGCTTAGCGGGACTCGCGGCTTCGATTGTTGTGGCGGTGATTTTCCAGCGCTGGCTGCGCGCGCCTTTGGCGTATTTGATCGGGATGGCGGTAATCGGGAATGTGGCGGGGCAAGTGGGGGATTTGCTGGAGTCGGCGTACAAGCGCAGCGCTGGAGTAAAGGATTCGGGGGCCATGTTGCCGGGACATGGCGGGGTGCTGGACCGGATTGACGCGTTGATACTGGCGTTTCCGGTTGTCTGGTATTATTGGGTGTTGACGTATTCGCCGAGGCCGTAGGGCAGTATTTTTCCCAATTGCGCAGGTAGGCAGCGCTCGACTACACATGGTGCTGGCGAGGCATTGTGCCGCGCCCCCGGCGTTCAGCGAGATAAATCGTTCGTGAAAAAGTTAGCCATATTGGGTTCGACGGGGTCGATCGGGCGGCAGACCTTGGCCGTGGTCGAGTCCATGCCCGAGCGATTCGCGATTGTGGCGCTGGCGGCTGGCGGAAACCTCGAGGAGCTTGCGGGACAAATTGCACGGCACCGGCCAGAGGTGGTTTCCGTCGCGGATTCCGCCAAGGCGGATGCGCTGGCCGCTCGATTGCGAGATTCGGGGCTGAGCCCGCTCCCCGCGATTCATCACGGCGCTGAGGGGATGCTGGCGGTCGGAACGCACGCTGAGGCGGATATTGTGGTTTCCGCAGCCGTGGGCGTGGTGGGATTGGCCGCCACGTATGCGGCGGTGCAGCTTGGCAAGACCGTAGCGCTATCGAACAAGGAAGTTTTGGTGGCGGCGGGCGAATTGGTGATGGCGGCGGTGAATCATGCGGGGCAGGAGTTGCTGCCGGTCGATAGCGAGCACAACGCGGTGCATCAATGTTTGCGCGGTGGAATACGCGGGGAAGTGCGACGGTTAGTGCTTACAGCGAGCGGCGGGCCCTTTCGCAAAGCGCCGTTAGCATCGCTTGCATCGGTGACGCCGGAGCAAGCGCTGGCGCATCCGAACTGGCGAATGGGAAATCGCATCAGCATCGATTCCGCCACGATGATGAACAAGGGCTTTGAAGTGATTGAGGCGAGGTGGCTGTTTGGCGTGCGCCCAGAGCAGATCGATGTGGTGGTGCACGCGCAGTCCACAGTGCATTCCATGGTGGAGTTTGTGGACGGTTCAGTTCTGGCACAGCTCGGACCAACGGATATGCGCATGCCGATTCAGTATGCGTTAACCTATCCAGAGCGGGTCGCATCGAACCAAGTAGCTCTAGATTGGACCAAGCTGAAACGCCTGGACTTTGAAAAGGTGTCGACGAGGCGTTTCCCGTGCCTGCGATTGGCGCGGCAAGCGATGAAGAAGGGCGGGGCATTGCCTTGCGCGTTGAATGCCGCCGACGAAATTGCGGTGGCGGCGTTTCTGGAGCGGCGGTTGCCGTTCTTGGGGATCCCGGAAGTGATTGAGTACGTTTTGGGACGTACGCCGCGGACGAAATTTGCGAGCATGGATGACGTGATCGCGGCGGATGGCGAGGCGCGGCGGATGGCGAAGGAAGAAGTGGCGAAACTGGCGGCCAAGGCTGCAGCGGCTTCGTAATCCGAGCGAACGCGGCACCCGTAATAGGATTTGAGTACTTGCGGATTTAGGAGAAACGGAAAAGATGGCGTTCCTTCACTACGTGGTAGGGATTGGGCTGGTTCTGGGCGTGATGATTCTGGTCCACGAGTGGGGACATTTCGCCATGGCGCGTCTTTTCAAGGTGCGCGTGGATGTGTTCTCGATTGGGTTTGGGCCGCGGTTGTTTGGTTGGAAGCGCGGGGATACCGATTATCGCGTCAGCGCGCTGCCGTTTGGCGGATATGTGCGCATGGCAGGACAGGACCCTTCCGAGATAGATTCCGCGGATCGCGAGTGGTTCTCCAAGAACACCGACGACAAGCCGAAGTCCGATGCCACGCTAACGCGTGAGGCTGCGGAATTTCGCGGCGTCGATCAATTGCTGAAGACCGGAGATGCGGCGGGTGAGTTGATGAGCAAGCCGCGCTGGCAACGGGCGTTGATTTCGTTTGCTGGTCCGGCGGTGAACCTGGTGTTCCCGATTTTGCTGCTGAGCGGATTTTTTCTGATTAACGGCGAGCCCTATCCGTCGTACGCAAATCAGCCGGCGCAAATTGTGTCGTTATCGTCGGATAAAGACGCTCCGAAAAGTGATCTTCGGGTGGGCGAAACGGTCCGAGCGATCAATGGCGTAGCGGTGAATACCTGGGACGAAGCTTTTAAAGCCATTGATACCGCCAATCTTTCCGAGCCGCTGCGCGTGGAAGTGCTAGACAACGGAGCTTCGCGAACCGTGAGCATTCCGGTGAAAAATATTACTTCGGCGTCTTTGGCGCTTGGTGACGCGCCGATACCCGCGGTGCTCGATGAAGTGGCGGCGGGCTACCCGGCGGATCGCGCAGGATTGCGGGAAGGCGACGTCATCAAGGCTATCGATGGCCAGCCGATTCGTTATTGGGGACAGTTTGTCGATGGCGTGCGCAATTCCGGAGGGAAAAGCCTGGCGCTGGAAGTAGAGCGTCAGGGACAGACGGTCCACACGAACGTCACCCCGCTACTGAAGACCAACGACTCCGGTGAACCCACGTACCAAGTGGGCGTGGCGGCGAAGGACGACACTTTGTATCAGAAGGTGACCGTCGCGCAGGCCGTGAAGGACGGCGTTTCGCGGACCGGATTCATCATCGAAAAAACTGCGGGAACGGTTGGACTTTTGTTTAGTGGAAAAGTATCGATCAATCAGCTCCAGGGTCCGGTTGGGATTTCACATCTTGCCAAGCAGGCTGTGGAACATGGCGCAGGGCCGACGATTTCGCTGATGGCGCTGATCAGCGTGAACCTGGGCATTCTAAATTTGTTGCCGATTCCTATCCTGGACGGCGGAAATATTTTGTTGCTGGCCGTTGAAGGGGTCATGCGGCGCGACCTGAGCATGAATTTTAAAGAGCGCTTTGTGCAGGTCGGGCTGGTGTTTCTTTTGGTGCTCTTCGCCATTGTTATGTATCATGACGTTTTGCGGCGGATTGCGGCGCATTCCTGAAGCTGAATGCCGCCGCGCTTCTTGGAGAGAGCGACGAGCATGGCTGCTAGCGTAACGCATCGCGAGTCGCAACAAGTGTCACGCCAGGCGTCGCACCGGGCGTCCACCGGCGAGCGCATCAACACCGCGGAAACCACCGGGAAATTATTGAAGACGGTGGCGGAGCGCGGGCTGCGCATGACGCGGCAGCGCCGCGTGATTCTGCAAGTGATGGACGACGCCGAGCAGCATCTGGACGTGGATCAGATTCTGGAGCGCGCGCGGAAGATTGATTCGGACGTACACCTCGTTACCGTTTACCGCACCATTGATCTGCTCAAAAAACAGGGCCTGATTGATGAGCTGGACCTGCTGCATCTGCGCGGGGACAGGCACTACTACGAGAGTCACGGACCGCGGGATCATATCCATGTGGCGTGCTTGCGTTGCGGCAAAGTGCGCGAGTTTGAGTCGCGCCTTTACGAGCAGCTGAAGGAACAGATTGCGCGCGATTTTGGAATGAAGGTTACGATCTCGCGCACGGAAGTCGGCGGGTATTGCGCGGAATGCCTGAAAACGGAAAGCCTGCCTCGAAGTAATTCCTAGGAACATATAGTGCTGGGTCTGGTAGTAGCGGCCGCGGTCTGCGGCGGATGCCTGTTTATCGCCCGCGACGCAAAATCGTCCGCGTCAGAAGGCGTCCACTACAAATTCAAAACAACAGAGCGGCTAAGGTTGTGGCATTAACGGCAGGCTTGCCGCGGCCATGGATTGGTGTGTGCGCATGCGACGCAGCAGCGAGAAAAAGCGGGCGGCTTGGTCGATATCCTTGGCGATTTGCGCGCGCAACTCGTCGGCGTCGGCGAATTTTCTCTCTTGGCGAAGGCGCTTCCAGAAACGCACCTCGATGCGCTCTGGTGTGGTTTCAGGCGCAAAATCGATCAGGTGAGTTTCGACGGTTAAGGCGGTGCCATTGAACGTAGGGCGCATGCCTATGTTGGTGACCGAGCGGACGCTACGCAGCAGTCCGGAGAAGTAGGTTCGCGTGATGTATACGCCGCGTCCTGGCAGGAGTTCCTGGTCGGGCGCAAGATTTAGCGTTGGGAAAGTGAAGCGCGTGCCTGTGCCGGTGCCTTTAACGACCTCGCCGGAGAGTACGAATGGGCGGCCAAGCAACCGTCCCGCGTGCGAGACGTCGCCTTCAGAAATTTCCCTGCGGATGATGGTGCTGGAGACGATTTCGCCGTGGTACATCACCGGCGGAATGATGGCCACTTCGAAATTGTGGCGCGCGCCGAGTTCGCGGAGGAGTTGCACGTCGCCCGCCTGGCGATGGCCGAAGCGGAAATTTTCTCCCACCAGAACGGTTTTCAAACCCAAATCGCGGACCAGGATTTGCTCGACAAAATCCGTTGGCGAGAGTCGCGAAAGTTCCAGGGTGAAAGGCAAGACTACCGCGGCTTCCAGGCCGACGGCGCCAAACCACTCCATACGCTGCTGATTCGTGGAGAGGCGGAGCGGCGCGGCTTCCGGACGCAAAAGTTTTAGCGGAGGCGGATCGAAGGTCAAAGCGGTGGCCACGGCGCCGGTTTCGTGGGCGCGCTCGACGTCGGCGCGGAGGATAGCCTGGTGGCCCAGGTGGATGCCGTCGTAATTGCCGATGGCCAGAACGCTGCCGCGGCCGGTGTGTGCGTAAGCCTGATGCCACGCGCTCGCTGACTCAAATACCTTTACTTTGGGTTGTTCGGGATTTTCCAGGCCCACGGCCGGCGGCGCGGCGCCTTGTCGCGCCGAGGTGGCGAGGCGTTCCACGGCAACTTCGAGTTCCAGGCCGTCATAGGCCAGATGAACATTCAGGAAACCCATCTTGCGCAGGCGATCGTTGGTTTCCGCGTGATTTAAATCATGTGCGATGTGCGTGAACCACGCGCGCTTGGGATTTAGTTTCTGCACCAGCGCCAGGGCTTGCTCGACGGTCTGATGCATGGGGTGGGGCATGTCGCGCAGGGCGTCGATGATCAGTTCGTCGAGATTTTCGAGCAGCGCCATGGAAGACGCGCTGATACTGCTGAAATCGGTGAGATATGCGGCATTGCCGAAGCGGAAGCCCAGCACTTCCATCGGACCGTGCCTGAGCGGCACGGGGATGAATGGCACGCCAAGCAACTCGAAAGGCTCCTTGACCACATTCAGCCGCACGCTAGGAATGGTGCTGAGCGTCGGTTTATTGTCGAAAACGTAGGAGAACGCGCGGCGCAGCGTTTCGAAGGTTTCTTCGTTGCTGTAGACGGGTAGCGCGGATTTTTGCCGCAGGTTGTAGGGGCGAATATCGTCGAAGCCGAGGATGTGGTCGGCGTGGCCGTGCGTGAGCACGATGGCGTCCAACCGGTCGACGCCGGCGCGCAGGGCTTGCTGGCGAAAGTCCGGCGTGGTGTCGATGACCACGTTTTGCCCGTGACGCGAGAGCAGCAGGGAAGGGCGCAGGCGATTGTCGCGCGGGTCTTTGGAACTGCAAACGCGGCAGTGGCAGCCAAGCGTGGGGACGCCCATGGAGGTGCCGGAGCCGAGCACGGTAATTTTGATGGGAGCGGCGGGCATCGGTTTTCCTGGGAACGCCAATCTCCCGATTGGCGGGGTTTCGGCGTCACACCGGCAAGTCGCCAATCGGGAGATTGGCGTTCCCAGGGTTTACGGACGCGCTTTGGCTTTGCCGAGCGCGGCCTGTTGCGCTTGCTTAGCCAGGGCTTGATTGACCTCCAGATAGGTCATCTTCAGCTTGCCCAGCAGGTCGATCAGCAGGCTGTCGTCCTCGGGCGCAAGATTGCCGGCCGTTTTTTCGTGCAGCGCGTCGAGCATGTCAATGAGCTCGCGGGCGGCTTCTGGATCGATCATCGGCTGGCCGGTACGTGGGTCCGTATAGCCGCCCAGGACCATGGCCGCGTTGCTGCCCAGCATGCGGACCAGGTTTTCAAATGCGGGCGAAGGCTTGGGAGCGTCGGCAGGCGGCAGCGGCGGCACAACCTGCGGGCCTGACGCGGCGGGCGACGGCATCTTAGCCACTTCACGCTGCGCTTCTAGCTTGGCTTCGCGAACTTCCTGCTCCACGATTTCCGGGCGCAGTTCGCCTTCGCTGGTGAACGGGCGGCGGTCGATGACGCGGAAACCTTCTTCCTGCTTCGGTTCGTTGTGTTTATCGTCAGACAAGGGACATTCCTCGGCTTTCTAAGTGAACTCAAGTTTATCACGGGTGGGGGATTCTGTTGGCGCTGGGGCGACATCGGTCGGCGATCACCGGATTTCGACGTAAGGCTCTTCCCGCGATCAAAGAGCTTGCGGCAAACCAGCTATCGTAGTCTGATGAGCTGTCATGTACGAATACATAGTACAGATCGGCCGGTTCGTAGACGCCGATCAGCCTGGATGGGTGGAGTGCGAACTCGTAGATGCTAACGGCCGCCATCACATTATCCGGGAAAAGGTCCCCGTACTCACGGCCGAACGTTTGGACGCCAACAGCGAATATCCGATCCCGTGCGGCATTCTCTGCGAAGTGTTGGAGCGATACAACGACGAAAAAGGGCACGAATTGGCCCTTATTACTACCAAGAAGCCATGGTGGATCGAGTCGGTTGAAGGGTTGACCGAATTTGTAGTTCCCGCCGCCCTCGTAACCTTGTCAACATGGTCTCCGCAATGACGCAACCTTCGTACCGAACGCTTCGCGCGCTTCTCCTAGTAAGCATTCTTACTTCCGGGGTGGTTTCTCTAGCCGTCAGCAATTACCGAAAGTCCCTCGCGAGAGCACACGACGCCGTACTGCGGGAGGGCTTTGCCGAGGTTTGTCAGGCAATCACCACCTACACGCGCGACGAGCAACATGCGCCGCGATCGCTGCAAGATTTGGTAGCTTCGAAGTATTTACACGAGATTCCCACGGATTCCATGACGTTGAAGAAAGACTGGGTGCTGACGATCCGCGACATCAGTATTGGCATTGATCAAGAAAGCGTCAGACTCATCGAAGTGCGCTCTGCCTCCGATAAAATTGGCAATGAAGGCGTAACTTGCAGAATGCGGTGACCGGCGGTTAGGAAACTAGAGCTCCCGTCGTTGTTCGTTCCTGAGCCTGGACACCAGTTATCTAATTCGGGATTACGTCCGTGATGCGATTCGCCAAATGCAAAAGGGCGTCTCCGTATTCGCCCTTTCGTAGCATTGGTACCATCTCCTTTCCCAGAGCAGCGCACTTTTCGTCGGTGAGGATTGATTCTAGTCCCAAGCCTGTTGCGATTCGGTATTGGTGGTCTTCCTTCGAGAGAAGAATTAGAACGCCACGGTTAGTCTCCTTATCGCCGATGCCCCAGCGATTGAACAATTGCGTCGCGAAGTCTTTGATGGACGTTCCATCGAGCGTCTCTACAGTTACGATCGCCAGTTGCGCGCACTTCTCCCGATCCAGTTTCTCGGCTAGCGCTTCGAGCTTGGCCTGTGATTGTGCACTGATAATTCCCGCAAAATCGTTTACATATCCACGTGGTTTGTATTGGTCCAGCGGACTTGATTTGGTCTCTTGGGGCGGGCTTGCAGACTGTGGTGCCGACCGCAGAATTGCGGGCGTCCATACGCACAGCAAGCCGCACAACAGCAGGAATACACGAACGCTCGAGCGTCGGAACGTAACCCGGCGCGAATTATACCAACGGTGGCCAACGGCCAGGTTTCCGGCGCTACACTCCTTGCGCAAAATGCCGTCCGCCGTTGAACACCCGCAACCGCGAGAGCACCACTTCTTTTACTGCGTCCACCGCGGGGGGCAAAATCTTGTATGGCACCACTTCTTCTGGATGCTTGGCCAAGCCCTGTTCCAAGCCGTGTCGCCACGCGACGCGTAGCTCTGTGTTTACGTGAACGATGTTGATGCCGCCGGCGATGGCTTTGTGCAGGTCGCCATCATCGGTGCCTGAGCCGCCGTGAAGCGTCATGAAGACGCCCGCCGCCTTCTTGATCGCGCCAATCCGTTCGATATCCAGGTGCTTCTTCGTCTCGCCCTCAACCATGCTCATCAGCATGCCGTGCATATTGCCCACCGCAGGAGCCAGGATGTCCACCCCGGTGCCATCCACAAATTGCTTTGCTTCTGCCGGCGTTGAAAGCCCCTTCTTCAGGTCGGGGGCGTGATCGTGAATCTCAGAGCCGGTGCCGATGTCGCCGATTTCTCCCTCCACGAGCATCGAAGGATTAATGGCCTTCAGCGCTTCCACGGCCTGCTTGGTTTGCCGTATATTTTCTTCAAAGGGCAAAGCCGACAGGTCGAATACAATCGAATCGAATCCGGCCTTCGCCGCCTCGACGCCCTTCGCGAGCGAATGCGTGTGATCGGCGTTCAGAAAAATGGGGTAGTCGAATTCTTCGCGCAAACTTTTCACCAGCGCCGCAATCTGACGAACGCCCACAAACTCGCGCTCGCCCTCGGACAACCCAACCAGCACCGGAAGTTTCAATTCCTGCGCGCCGGCGAACACCGCTTTCAACAGTACCAGGTCGGAAATGTTAAAGTGGCCGATGGCCACGCCATTTTTTTGCGCTTCTTGCAAGAGATCCCGTAAAGATTGCATGTGATAACCATCCTTTCGTCCACGCTCTGGCGGTGTCCGGGCGTCGCTCTCGGCCGCCACTGAGCACCGTCTTACAGCCGTGAGTATACCGCTCAATGAGCAAAATGCCGACTGCTGAGGCAATCGAAAACCGGCTGCAGCCCGCACCTACGACCTACTTGTCAAACTGGTGGAGGGCAACGTAAAGTGGAGCGTCGGCGGAAAAGTTTGTGCCGCTGCACCTCCATGCCTGCGACCCGCGCGAAACTACCCAAACGCAAAAAACGTAAGTCTGGCAGGTTACGCGGAACCGTTTCCAAGAGTGCGGGCGCGAAGCCGCTGGTACCAGCGGGGACCGCGGAATGGTTCGAGAAGTTGGCGGCGGTGCAGGCGCGGCTGCGCGCACCCGAGGGCTGTCCTTGGGACCGCGAGCAAACGCATGAATCCTTGCGCACCTACTTGATCGAGGAAGCTTATGAAGTGCTGGAGGCGATGGAGTCCGGCGACGATAAAAAGTTTGCCGATGAGCTGGGCGATTTGCTGCTGCAAGTTTTGTTTCATGCGGACATTGCGCGTGAGGATGGACGCTTCGATGTGATGGACGTGATTCGCGCAATTCACGACAAGATGATCCGGCGGCATCCGCACGTTTTTGCCGATGGCACCGCCAAAAATTCGGCGGAGGTGTTGCGCAATTGGGATCGCATAAAGGCGGAGGAGCGTCGCGTCGCTGCGCAATCAGCTGGCGCGTTATCCACTAGCTCGGGCGCTGGATCAGCGGCTGCGGCCGGTGGCGCAGCAAAATCCGTAGCGTCGCTGCTCGACGGCGTGACGCGCGGCTTGCCCGCCACACTCGAAGGCTTTCAATTGACGCGCAAGGCCTCGCGTATCGGCTTCGATTGGGACAACGCGCAAGGCGTACTGGAAAAAGTGCGCGAGGAGAGCGCAGAACTTGCCGGAGCGTTGGCGTCGGAAAACCGAGCACGGCTCGAAGAGGAGATGGGCGATCTGCTCTTCGCGGCGGTAAACCTGGCGCGGTTCTTGAAGATCGATCCGGAGATTGCCCTCAAGCGTGCCAACGGGAAGTTTTCTTCGCGATTCCGCGCCATGGAGGCCATGGCCCGCGACGGCGGCAGGGAATTGGCCAGCGTGTCTCGCGACGAGATGGAAAGCTTTTGGGACTGCGCCAAACAGCGCGAGAAGCGCGACGGCCGCCACGCCATTCCTGGTAGCGCCGGCATCTTGCCGGCGGAGTTGCAGCTTGCGGAAAAAGATGCCGGCAAGATGCCGGCGCTACCCGGAAAACGTCAGCCCGGCAAGCGCCGCGGCGCAACGCCATGAACGCTCCCGTGGTCATCCGCAGCTGTCACACGCGCGATGAATTTCATGCCTGCGTGGCCCTGCAGCGCGAAATCTGGGGCGAAGAGCCGCTCGAAGTCGAGCCGGCGACCATGTTCGTGGTGGCGGCACACACGGGCGGGCAGGTCATCGGCGCGTTCGCCGGAGATGCGCTCGTCGGCTTTCTGCTGGCGGTTGCGGGCGTCCGCGACGGGGTGCCGTATCTGCACTCGCATATGACCGGGATTAAGGACGGCCATCGCGACCAAGGTATCGGGAGAAAATTGAAACTGTTTCAGCGCGAAGAGGCGTTGCGGCGCGGCATCAAGCTAATTGAGTGGACGTTTGATCCGCTAGAATTGCGCAACGCGCATTTCAATCTGAATCGGCTGGGCGCGATTTGTCGCAAATATCTGCCCAATCTCTATGGCGTGACGACTAGCCCCTTGCACCGCGGCCTTCGCACCGACCGCTTGCTGGCCGAATGGCATCTGGAATGTCCCAGCGTTATTGCCAGGATAGACGGCGCCAGGGGCGAAACCCAGAAAGCGGAAGTCGCGGAGAGAGAAAGCTTTCCAGGAGGAGATGTTCCGGGAACGCGCATCTCCGTGCCGGCTAGCGCGCCTGACAGTGCTGGCGATGACGCCCCGAACGCTATCGCGTTGCAGGACCGCCTGCGGGACGAGTTCACCAAACGATTCGCTGAAGGATTCCACGCCGTGGCGATCGACACCAGCGCGGAGCCATCCTACATTCTGATAAGAATGCAGCGTACGTTGTAGCGCGGCTCTTAGGGAGAAGCATGCGTATCCACGAAATAAAGCTTCGCGAAATCCATATGCAGCTGGTCGCTCCTTTTGAGACCAGCATGGGCTTGACGCATGCGCGGCGCATTTTGCTTCTGGAAGTAAACCTGGATGGCACCATCGGCTGGGGCGAATGCGTGGCGGGAGAGAATCCGTTCTACAGTCCGGAGACGGTGGAGACCGCGTGGGAGATTCTCACCACGTATTTATGGCCGATGGTGAAGGGCAAAGAATTTGTGTCGGCCGCCGACATTTGGCCCATGCTCGAACACGTTCGCGGGCACAACATGGCTAAAGGAGCGCTTGAAGCTGCGGTCTGGGAAGCCGAAGCGCGGCAAAAAAATGTGTCGCTTGCACAGCTCATCGGCGGAATTCAGAAGCACATCGCTTGCGGCGTTTCCATCGGCATTAAAGCAACGGTTGAAGAGTTGGTGGAAGCCGTAAAGAAGGAACTAGCCGCGGGCTATCAACGCATCAAGATTAAGATTAAGCCGGGGCGCGATCTGGAAGAAGTTAAAGCTTTACGTAAAGAATTTCCGCAAATTAAACTAATGGTTGATGCCAACTCCGCCTATCGCCTGGAGGACTGGCGCACCCTTAAACGATTGGATGAGTTTTACTTGATGATGATCGAGCAGCCGCTGGGTTGGGACGATCTCTTCAGTCATATCGAGTTGCAACGCCGACTCGATACGCCGATTTGCCTCGACGAGTGCATTCATTCTGAAGAGCAAGCCAAAGCCGCCATCGATTTCGACGCCTGCAAAATTATCAATATCAAGTTGGGTCGTGTGGGCGGCTTCACCGTGGCCAAGAGCATCCACGACCTAGCGCAGCAGGCGGGCATCCCGGTGTGGTGCGGCGGCATGCTGGAAAGCGGCATCGGCCGTGCGCACAATATTGCGCTGTCCACGCTGCCCAATTTCAGCTTGCCGGGTGACGTCACTGCCAGCAATCGATACTGGGTGGAAGATATTATCGAGCCGGAAGTCACCGTTACGCGCCAAGGTGTGATTCACGTGCCGACGGGTCCGGGCATAGGATTTGAGCCGCGCGTCGATTTGATCGATAAGCTCACGGTGCGCTCGGAGCATTTGTATTAGCGACGACTGCTTCGATTCGAGTTGGCGCTGGCGCGACCGAACGAGCGGAAAGCAAGAAAAAGCAGATTCCTCGCTTCGCTCGGAATGACCAGTGAGCGTTTCGAGTGCGAGAGTTTTTTGGGGGAGGGCTTTCTTGGTGGCAATTCCGTTGAGAGATGGTGGGCCGGCTGCGCGCATCGCCGTAATCCCTGGCGACGGCATCGGGAAAGAGGTCACGCCGGAAGCCGTGAAGGTAATCAAAGCGGTCTGCGCGCCGACAAAACGCGGCACGGGGCGCAACATGGAATTCGTAGAATTCGATTGGGGCGCCGATAAATATCTAAAGGAAAAGGTTAGTTTGCCGCCCGGCGCGGTAGAAATGCTGCGCGACGAATTCGACGCCATCCTCTTCGGCGCGCTTGGCGATCCGCGCGTTCCGTCCAATCAACACGCCGCGGATATTTTGCTCGGCCTACGATTTAAACTAGATCTTTATGTAAACGCTCGCCCCGTCGAACTCTACCACCAAAAATTCACGCCGCTGCGCGACCGCCGGGAAGAAGACATCCGCATGATGGTCTTCCGCGAAAACACCGAAGGCCTTTACGTTGGCGTCGGCGGCTTCTTCAAAAAGGATACCCCCGACGAGATCGCCTTCCAGGAAGACGTGAACTCCCGCAAAGGCGTCGAACGCATCATTCGTTATGCGTTCGAGTACGCGCGGGCCAAAGGGCTAAAGCGCGTCTGCATGAGCGACAAATCCAACGCCATGACCTTCGCTCACGACCTGTGGCAGCGCGTCTTCAAACAGGTTCGCGCCGAGTACGCCGACATCGATTCGCGCCACCTATATATTGATACGCTGGCCATGGAGATGATCCGCGATCCGCGCCAGTTCGACGTCATCGTCACTAACAATCTCTTCGGCGACATCATCAGCGATCTCGGCGCACAGCTAGCCGGCGGCCTGGGCCTGGCGCCGTCCGGCAACATTCACCCCGGCCGCACCTCGCTCTTCGAGCCGGTCCACGGCTCCGCCCCAAACATCGCCGGAAAGGGCATCGCCAACCCGCTAGGCTCGGTCCTGGCGTCCGCCATGATGCTCGAATTCCTAGGCTGGCACCCGGAGGCGCAATCCCTGCGCGCCGCCGTAAAAGCCGCCGTCCACGAAAATTTCGTGACGGCAGACCTCGGCGGCGACAAGAGCACGATTCAGGTAGGCGATTGGCTTGCGGCCAGCGTTGCGAAAAATCTCTCAGATTAGGACGGCTGCACCAAGGTCGCTTGGATCAACACGATCTCCCAGTCAGCGCCCGTCACGGTCATGACGATGCTCATGCGGTGCAGCCAGGCGCGCTGTTCGCTAGCCAAGAGAGCGTTTTTCCATAGAACGGTCGCGACGAACGTTGCTTGGGTATTGGTGAGAGTCGATTCGATGATGTATGTGGAGTTGCGTTTGGCGTACGGCGCAAACAGCGCGTCGAACTTCCGCCAAATTTCTTCGCGATTCCATAGTTTCCCCGCCACATCGATGAATTCTGCATTCATTGCAAAAAAGGAAATCAAGCCGTCGGCGCCCAGTGACTTGAGCCCGTCGAGAAATCCGTTGAGCATCGGTAGCGGGCTCGGCGGGGCACCGGCCGGAAATTGTGGACTTTGCGCTTTTGCAAGTCGCTCCTGAACCGCGGGAGCCGCTAGACCGTGCTCGGCCAGAATCTGCGCGGCCATCGACGTGTTCACTTGCAAAAGGCCGAGCAGCACGTGTTCTGTGTCGACCCTGCGGTGTTTAAGACGGTCAGCCGCGCCCGCAGCGAGGGTCAGCACTTTTTTGCTTTCAGCGGAAAGCGGCATCTCGACCGAAGTCGAGATACGCTCTGCTATCGTGATCCGCCGCTCGATCTCGGCGCGAATATTTGCGGCAAGGGCAGCCTCTTCGGGAAGACACTTCCGCACGGTCGCATAATCTTCCCGCAACAGTCCGAGGAGCAGATGTTCCGTCTGGATGTAGGCGTTGCCGTACTGGCTGGCCTCGTACCGCGCAAAGAAAACGACGCGGCGGGCTCGCTCGGTGTATCGCTCAAACATGGCTTCGCGTTACCACGCAGGCAAGAGTCTATGTCCAAATCGCAATGACGGGCAATCCCTATCGCTTGCTCCCACCCGCGCTGCGCGCCAAGCCCGTGATCAGCATGCCCAGCAGGAAGCCGCCCACGTGCGCCCACACGGCGACGCCTCCATTCTGCGGCAACGCCGAGCTGCCCACCGTGGTGACGGCTTCCGCGAACTGAATCACAAACCAATACACCAGAATGAACACCGCGGGAATGGGCACGATAAAGATGAACACCAGCGTCAGGATGCGTTCGCGGGGAAAGAGCATCAGGTAGGCGCCCATCACGCCGGAGATGGCGCCGCTCGCGCCCAGCGCTGGGATGGTCGAACCCCAATTGAAGGCCACGTGCAGCAGTCCGGAGCCCACGCCACAGAAAAGGTAGAACAGCAGATACGGCAAATGGCCGAAGTAGTCCTCCACGTTGTCGCCAAAAATCCACAGGAACAGCATGTTGCCCGCGATGTGCAGTAGGCCGCCGTGCAGGAACATGCTGGTGACCAGCGGCAGAAATGCGGTTTCAAAGCCGGCGTGCCCGGAGAGAAACGCGGAGATCCGCGACGGAATGGTGGCGTCCGCCAGCACGAAGGCCTTGTACGCGCGCGGTCCCAAGGTCAGCTGGTACACGAAGACGGCAATATTGGTGAGGATGAGCAAGATATTGATGAAAGGGAAGGTGCGGCTGGGCGTTTCGTCTTTGAGGGGAATGAACACGTTGAGAGGTCTTTGGCAGAGTAGCGAAAAGGCTCAAGCTTGGGAAGTGCAGCCTCGGCGCCGTTGATTTTGTAGCGGCCGCCTTCTGAGGCGGTCGCCTTGTCCGGGAAAGGGAAACTAAGCCAAATGCGTGTCCGATAATAATCTGTCGAGCGGTACCGTGGTTAACAGAACATGTTCCGCGGCGAATTGATGCGAAATCAGGGCTCTTGGTGCGATTTCGCCGAAAAGATCTTCGCCTGTAACATTCCTTAGGGTTGGAATCCCGTGCCCTGTTCTTATCGTGGCGCGGCCAACAAAAGCGACCGCCTCAGAAGGCGGCCGCTACAAAAACGCGGCGCGCTTCATGGTGGCGACCGAGGTTACTCGCGTAAAATAATCGTTCCGCTGAAACGATTTTGTTCTGGTAAACATTGCGTGCAAGCGCCGCGTGTGTTAAAAATTTTATTCGGCTTTTTGCAGGCGAACCGGACGGCAGCGGGTAAACGTTTCCCACGCAGTGGCGTTCCAAGGTTGCGTCGGCCCGCCGACTGCCCACATGCCCGCCAGGGAAACGGAAGCCATCATCCTTAGAACCTTCCCGCTCGGCGAAGCCGACCGGCTGGTGAGCTTCTTCGGGCGCGCCTCCGGCAGGATGCGCGGCGTGGCGGCGGGCGCGCGCAGCGTCAAGAATCGCTACGGGTCGACGCTCAGCGTCATGTCCCACGTGCAGCTTTGGTACGTTGAGAAAGAGACGCGCGAGCTGGTGCGTATCCAGCAGTGCGAGCTGCTCGAGTCGCTGAACAAGTCGCAGAGCGACTACGAACTCAGCACCGGCCTGGCGATCGTCAGCGAAATCTCCGAACTGGTCTTGCCGGACCACGAAGTCTCGGAGCCCATGTTCCGGCTGATGCTGCTCACCGCCAGGGAAGTGGAGCGTACGGCGGACTGGACCTTGCCGGTCAGCTACTTCGCTTTCTGGACCGTGCGACTCGGCGGCTGGCTGCCGCGCTTTGATCGTTGCGCGAAGTGCGGCAAGCCGTTTGGCAGCGCGCCCGCGTTCTACGCGGCGTGGAGCGAAGGGCTATTTTGCGAGAATGAGCGCAGCTCTGGAATGCGCTCGCTGAGCTTCGGCGCACGCCAACTTGCGGAACGCTTTGCGGGCACCGGCCTCGATCGCTTGGCAGATCTTGGCCACGCGAATCGCGAAGCTAAAGAATTACGTGAAACTTGCCTGGACTGGATTGAGCACCACACAGAGAAGAAGCTGGGAACCCGGCGGATGTTGGAGACGACTTGAAATCTCAAGTAAAACTTGACAGCAAGCTGCAAAGCAAAGGACTCACCTTCCAGGATTTGATTCTTAAGCTTTCACATTTTTGGGTGAAGCAGGGATGCGTGCTCCAGCAACCTTACGACGTTGAGGTCGGCGCCGGCACCATGCACCCGGAAACTTTTTTGCGTGTGCTCGGGCCGCAACCGTATCGCGTGGCCTTCGTGCAGCCGAGCCGGCGTCCCGCAGACGGGCGTTACGGAGAAAATCCCAACCGTCTTTACAAGCATTCACAATTTCAAGTAATACTTAAACCTTCACCCGTCGACGTGCAGGAAATTTACCTGCAGAGCTTGCAGGCCATCGGCATCGACCTCAAGGTCCACGACGTGCGCTTTGAAGAAGACAACTGGGAATCGCCCACGCTCGGTGCCTGGGGCATCGGTTGGCAAGTGCTGCTCGACGGGTTGGAGATTACCCAGTTCACCTATTTCCAGCAGAGCGGCGGCATCGATCTGGATCCCATTTCCGTGGAGCTGACCTACGGCCTCGAACGCATCTGCTCGTTCCTGCAAGGCGTCGAAAGCGTGTACGACATGCGCTGGTCCGCGGACAAAACTTACGGCGACATTCGGCTCATGGAAGAGCAGCAGTTCTCCGAGTACAGTTTCGATCGCAGCGACGCCGTGGCCTTGCGCACCGAATTTGAGTTGCACGAGAAGCAAGCCAAGGAATTGCTGGAAGGTTACAAAGCCGCGGAAGGCGCGGACCGTTCTCGGTACCCACTCCTCGCTGCCTACGATCACTGCCTGAAGTGTTCGCACCTTTTTAATTTGATGGACGCGCGCGGGGTGATCTCTACCACAGAGCGCGCCGCACTGATGGCGAGGGTGCGCAGCGTGGCCTGCCGCACGGCGGCGAACTATCTGGAACAGATTGGTGGGCCGATTGTGCGCCGCGAAGTGCGTGCAGAGGTGCGGGCATGAGCGCCGCTGCGAAGAAACCTGCCGCGAAGCTCGGTGTAGGGAAGTCCGGTGCAGGGAAGTCCGCTTCTGGCAAAGCCGCTGCCGAGAAGCGCGTTGAGTTGCTGTTCGAGATTGGCTGCGAAGAGATACCCGCCGGGATGCTGCCCAAGGCGGAAGAAGAGCTAAAGGCCAATCTGGTCAAGTTGCTGACCGCGGAAAACTTCGTCGACGGCGTGGCCGTGGAAACGTTCAGCGCCCCACGCCGTCTAGTGGCCTGGGTGCGTAGTCTGCAAGCCAAGCAAGCAGATGTGGAGAGCGAAGTAACGGGGCCGCCCAAGTCCGTGGCCTACGATGCTGTCGGCGCGCCGACACGCGCTGCGTTGAGCTTTGCCGAAAAGCACGGCCTGCCCCTCGCCGACATCTACACCATCCAAACTCCCAAGGGTGAATACCTCGCCGCCAAGAACATCAAACGCGGCCGAACCGCCGAACAAATACTAAACGAGATTCTGCCGCGCGTGATTCACGACCTTACCTGGCCGCGCTCCATGACCTGGACAGGACTCGATGGCGCGCGCTTCATCCGGCCCATTCGCTGGATCGTGGCGATACTCGACGGCAAGCCACTGAAGTTTTCGTATGGTGGCGTGGTGGCTGGAACGAAAACACGTGGGCATCGCTTCCTCGGTTCGAGCGACATCACTGTGCGCGATTTCACCGACTACGAGAAGAAGCTGAAAGCCAACGGCGTGATTGTGCGCCCGTCCTTGCGCGCTGCCAAGATCGAGTCCGAGTTGGCGGCACATGCCAAGAAGAGCGGGCTGAAGATTCATGAGGACGCGCACCTGCGCCGCATGGTCACCTACCTCAACGAATTTCCCAGCGTGATCGCCGGCGACTTTGACCCGGCGTTCCTAGCGTTGCCGGACGAAATCCTGGTCACCGTGATGCGCGACCATCAGAAATATTTCGCGCTGGAAAAACGCAACGGGGAACTGGCGCCCACCTTTCTGGCGGTCATCAATTTGGCGAAGGATGGCAAGGGCGTGGTGCGCGCCGGGCACGAACGAGTGCTGCGAGCGCGCTTCGCGGATGCGCAATTCTTCTGGCACGCCGACCAGAAATGTCGGCTCGCCGACTATTTGCCCAAGCTCGAAAAGGTGACCTACGAATCCCGCCTGGGCAGCTATCTAGACAAAGTGGAACGCGTGCGTGCCATCGCGCGCTGGCTGGCTGAAGACTGGTCCAATCGCGGCATCGCGCAAGCGCACGTGCTCGATGCCGATCGCGCCGCGGAGCTTTCCAAATGCGATCTGGCCACCGACATGGTGCGCGAACTTACTGAACTGCAGGGTATCGTCGGCGGCCTCTACGCCCGCGCACAAGGCGAGCCGGATGAAGTGAGCGATGCGGTTTACGATCACTATCGTCCCGTCGGCCTCGAAGATCCCATCCCCCGAAACCTTACCGGCTGTACCGTAGCGCTTGCGGACAAGCTCGATTCCATCGTTGGGTGCTTTGCTGTCGGCGTGATTCCGACTGGGTCCAGCGATCCTTACGCGCTGCGTCGTGCGGCGCTTGGCGTTGTGAAAATTATTCTTGAGCGCAAGCTGCCGCTCTCGCTGTCTCTGGCTGTCGGCGCGGCGGCGAAAGCGTTGCTGACCCACAAGCCTAAGAAGAGCATGACGCCTGAACAGGAGACGCAGGTTTTGGACTTCCTACTCGACCGCGCCAAGTTTGTGTTCAAGGAGCGGGAAGGCTTCGCCTACGATGAGGTCAACGCCGTCTTCCGCGCCGGCGGCGACGATCTGGTGGACGCCCACAAACGTCTCGTGGCGCTGAAAGCCATTCGCAAGTCTAAGAACTTTGAACCGCTGGCGGTATCCTTCAAGCGCATCCGCAAGATTCTGGAGAAGGCCAATTTTTCCGGCGGCGACGGAGAGGCGGGCGCGCCGGAACTTTTCGAGAATGACGCCGAAAGGGAACTGCACCACGCCGTTCGCGACGCCGCCAAGAAGGTGCAGGCGGACAAAATCGCCGGGCGTTACTCCGAGGCATTGGAGACTATTGCGGGACTGCGTAAAGCCATCGACCGGTTCTTTGAGGAAGTGATGGTGATGTCCGAAGATATTCGCGTACGCAACAATCGGCTCACGCTGCTTTCGGAAGTGTTGAAGGAGTTCACTACCGTGGCCGATTTTTCGGAGATCGCCGCGGAAGAGCGGCGGTCGTAAGACTTAAAGTTGTGCATGAAGTACGCGGCATGCGCAATTTGTCGGCGAGCCGACCTTTGTAGCCGATCATTTTATTGGAAGCGTCTATTTAAGCAGTTCAAATTTCGCGCAGTTCAAATCGCAAACGAGGCAAAACGTGAAAAAGTGGATCTATTCTTTTGGCGCAGGTAAAGCAGAAGGCGAAGGAACGTGGAAAGCTTTGTTGGGCGGCAAGGGCTCTGGCTTGGCGGAGATGTCTCGCATCGGCCTCCCCGTGCCCCCGGGATTCACCATCACCACCGAAGTCTGCACGCACTACTATCAGAACAAAAAGTCCTACCCGAAGGACCTCGACGGTCAAGTCAAGCAGGCCGTCGGCCGCGTAGAAAAAATCATGGGCAGCAAATTTGGCGAGAAAGCCAAGATGCCCCTGCTGGTCTCGGTGCGTTCTGGAGCACGCGATTCCATGCCCGGCATGATGGATACCATCCTCAACCTCGGTCTCAACGACGAAACTGTGGTCACCTTCGCGCGTGCCACGAGCAACGAACGCCTGGCCTGGGATTGCTACCGCCGCTTCATTCAGATGTACGGCGACGTGGTCATGAATGTCCAGAAACGCGCGCACGAAGATCACGAGCCGTTTGAAGTGGTCATCCACGAACTGAAACACGAGCGCTACCACGCCGACATCGACGATCCCAAGCTAACCGTAGCGGACCTGCAGGAAATGGTCGTCCGCTTCAAGAAACTCATCAAAGAGCGCACCGGCTCGGACTTTCCGCAGGATCCTTGGAAGCAACTCTGGGGAGCCGTCGGCGCCGTGTTCGGATCGTGGATGAATGACCGCGCCATCGTCTATCGGCGCAAGTACAACATTCCTGCCGAGTGGGGCACCGCCGTCAACGTGCAAGCCATGGTCTACGGCAACACCGGTGATAAATCGGGCTCCGGCGTGGCTTTCACACGCGACCCGGCTACGGGCGAAAAAGTTTTTTACGGCGAATTTCTGATCAACGCCCAAGGTGAAGACGTCGTCGCTGGCGTACGCACTCCCGAACCGGTCGCCAATCTCCACAACTACATGCCGAAGGCTTTTAAGGAACTCGAAGGCATCCGCACGAAGCTCGAGAAACACTTTAAGGATGTTCAGGATTTTGAGTTCACCATTCAGGACAACAAAGTCTTCATGCTGCAGACGCGCAGCGGCAAGCGCACCGGTCTTGCAGCCGTCCGCTTCGCCATTGAGATGGAAAAGGAAAAACTCATCGACTGGCAGACCGCGATCCGCCGCGTTCCCGCCGATCAGTTGGACCAGGTGCTCGCCCCGGTGTTCGATCGCAAAGCCGTCGCCGCGGCAAAGGTCATCGCCAAAGGCCTTCCTGCCGGCCCGGGCGCCGCTGCTGGTCGAATGTATCTCAACGCGGATCGCGCGGTACAGGCCGCCGAGAAGGGCGAAAAAGCCCTGCTCGTCCGCAATGAAACCTCACCGGAGGACCTGCGCGGTATGATCGCCGCCGAAGGTATTCTCACCGCGAAAGGTGGCGTCAGCTCTCACGCTGCCTTGGTCGCCCGCCAAATGGGAAAGGTTTGCGTCTGCGGCGCTGCCGCGCTGCAAATCGACTACGCCGCTAAAACCATGACCGTCGATGGAGTCACTTACAAGGAAGGCGACTTCCTCTCCATCAACGGCACCGCCGGAGAAGTCTATGCCGGACAGATTCCCACCGCGGCCTCGGAAATCGTCCAGGTGCTCATCGAGAAATCGCTGGCGCCAGGGAAGAGCCAGACCTACCAAAACTTCCAGAAGCTCATGGACTGGTGCGCCAAAGCGACCCGCATGAGCGTGCGCACCAATGCCGACACGCCGGAACAGACCGCTCACGCCGTCGCGTTTGGCGCGAACGGCATCGGACTGTGCCGCACCGAGCACATGTTCTTTGAAGGCAATCGCATCGACGCCATGCGCGAGATGATCCTTGCCGACACCAAGGAACACCGCGTCGCCGCCCTCGCGAAAATCCTCCCCTATCAACGTGAGGACTTCATCGGCATGTTCAAGGAGCTCGCTGGACGTCCCGCGACCATCCGCTTCCTCGATCCGCCGCTGCACGAGTTTCTTCCGCACGAAGGCGCGGCGCAGCAGGACCTCGCTAAAAAGATGGGCGTGCCGGTCGAAAAGATTAAGCAGCGAGTTAAAGAACTACATGAGTTTAACCCGATGCTGGGTTTCCGCGGCTGCCGACTCGGCATCGTGTACGAAGAGATCTCCGAAATGCAATCTCGAGCAATACTTGAAGCTGCTGCGGAGGTGCAAAAATCCGGAGCTAAAGTTTTGCCTGAAATCATGATTCCACTCGTCGGCTTTAAACGTGAACTGGATCTTCAAGTTGAAGTAGTCCATCGCGTCGCCAGCCAAGTCATGAAAGAAAAGAACGTCAAGCTTAACTATCTAGTCGGCACGATGATCGAGGTGCCACGCGGCGCCCTCACTGCCGACGAAATCGCCCAAACCGCCGAGTTCTTCAGCTTCGGTACCAACGATCTCACCCAGACTGCCCTCGGCATGAGCCGTGACGATTCCGGCTCCTTCCTCGGCCCTTATCAGGAGCTGGAGATCGTCAAGAAGAATCCCTTCGCCACCATCGATCAGGCCGGCGTGGGCCAGTTGATGGAAATCGCGGTGACCAAGGGCCGACAAACGCGACCCGACATCAAGCTGGGCATCTGCGGAGAGCACGGCGGAGACCCGGAAAGCGTAAAGTTCTGCCACCGCCTGGGCTTAACCTACGTGAGCTGTTCGCCATTCCGCGTTCCGGTAGCTCGGCTGGCCGCCGCGCAAGCCGCCATCGAGGAAAAAGTCGGGGGCAAGAAAAAGTCCAAGTAGGGCGAATGTTCGAGGGGCTGGGTACCGCCGGGCCTCAGACGGCGTGAGGTTGCAGGGGATAGCGGGCGCTCCCTACCGCGGAACTGAGGGGGTAGGAGACCACGCGAATCGCGTATCATACTGAGCGGAAGGCACTTTAAGTCTATTGCGCTCAGTATGATGCGCAAGTGTTCATTCTAATGAGGTTACGGCCGAAAAGTGTTGCACAGTTGGTAACGATTTGGCGCCCTCGGAATCGCAAATGGGAATCCAGTCAGTCGTATGCGGGCGCGAGGATGAAAGCTTAATTTTGTGAGGAATTGATGCTGGGTCGACGTAGTTGTCTACAAGGGTAAGTGTACAGCATTTGGAGAGATTGTCAAGAGGTTTTTTGAACGCTTAAGTGAGCTATGTGTGCGTCGCTCGCTCGCGGCGAAAGACATCCCCACGAAGAGATTTTGCGCTAGTTTGGGCTGCGCAAGTTATAGACGATTTACGTGGGCATTTTTAGGAAGAAGTAGAGGCCCAGGAAGAAGAAGATGATGTCCGGGGACCAGCCGGCCAGTAACGGGGGGAGTTGGCCGATGCTGCCCATGGCCTGCAGTAACTCGGCGAGCGACCAGTAGATGATGCCGATGGCCACGCCGATGGCTACGCCGCCTACGGCGCCGCGGGTGCCCACGAAAAACGCAAAGGGAATTGCCAGCAGCATGCTGATCGGGGCGATCAGCGGAAAGGCTAGCTTGCGGTGCCATTGCACCGTGAGCGCAGAAACGTCGTAGCCGGCTTGCTGCAGGCCGATGATGTAGTTGCGCAGGTCGCGCCAACTCATTTGGAAGGCCTGCAGAAATTCGCGGTTGAAGTAGGACGGCGGTTCGGTGAGTTCGGCAAGGTCGCGCACGCGGAACTGCTCGTAGTTGGTGATGGTGCCGCCGCTGAAATCGCGGATCCAGCCGCCTTCCAGAATCCACGTTTTCTGGGAAGCGGACCATTCCGCGCGAGAGGCGAACACGCGGCGCCGCACTTGAAATGTTGCAGGGTCGAGTTCGAGGACGGTGAGGCCGCCGAAAAGATTTTGCGAGGGCTCGAAGACGTCGTAGTTATAAATTTTTGAGGATTCGCCGAAGATCCAGCGCTCCGGGCGCTTGTAGGTTTGCGGCGGGCGGCCTTTGATCTGGTTGCGCAGCGCGTCCTGGCGCTGGTTGGCGTACGGCAGGTACACGTCGTCGAGGATCACCATGGCAGCGGCGAGCATAACGCCGGCCAGGAGCAGCGGCACGGCCAGTCGATATAGGCTGACGCCGCTGGCTTTGATGGCCACGATTTCATTGTTTTTGCTCATGATGCCGAGCGTTACCAGCACGGCGACGAGCGCCGCGAGTGGGCCGAGATTGTAGAGCAAATAGGGCGTGAGATAGCGGAAATAGTCGACCACCACGATGAAGGGAATGCGGTGGCGGGCGATGTCGTCGAGTAATTCAAAGAACGTAAAGGCCTCGAAAAGAAAGACGAACGCCCCGGTCAATAAAGCGAAGTAGAAGAAAAAACGCCGGAGCAGGTAGATATCCATCAGGCGCGGGAAGCTGCTGCCGGCGACCTCATCCGATTCTTGTGCGAGCGCATCGTCAGAGGTTGGGAGTGGTTCCGGGACGACACGCGTCGCAGGGGAATTGCGCGCCGCTGCGCGAGCGCGCGCGAGAGCCTTGCGGCGCTTTCTGATTTTCAGCCAGGTTCTAAACCTGGTGAAACGCGTCATCCAGGCGCTTTCTCCGCGAAATTGCTCCATGCGCGGCAGCAGGGAAATGCCCACGACCGCAAACAGCACGTTGGCGAACCAGATGCCCACCGCCGGAGGCACCGTGCCGCCACGCGACATTCCCGCGCCCACGATAAATAAAAGATAGTACGCGGCGATGAGCACCACGGCGATCAACGAACCGGCAGCACGTCCGCCGCGACGTGGCTGCGCGCCGATGGGCACGGCGATCAGCGCAAAAACAAAACAGGCCACTGGAAACGCCAGCCGACGGTGGAGTTCGACGCGCGCCTCGCGCCACCCGGGGCCGCGGTCGTACAGCAAATCGCGCCAGCCGCGTTCCGGGTTACTCAGCTGGCGCTCTTGCCCAGTATCGAAACCGCTGATCTCGATGGGTAAGTCGCTTTGTCCGAAGGCGGTGACGGAGTAATGGTCGGGATCGCTGCGCAGAAATTCGTGGGTGGTGCCGCCGTGCATGTGTAGTTCGAGGGTCCCCTCGGCGGGATCGGCGACCACCACTGCGCCCTCAGCCATGGTGAGGCGCGAGCCTTTTTCGTCATTAGCTTCGGCAAGAAAAACGCCATGCCATTGCATTCCGCTGGCGGAGACGTCGTTAACGTACAGCACCAGGTGGGGAAAGCGCTCGTCAAAAACGCGCGGCTGGACGACGAAGGAAATTTGCGATGTGAGCAGTTGCGTTTCAATTTGTCGTAAAGTACGCAACGCTTTGGGGGCTAGCCAGAGGGTGAAGACCAGCGTCAGAGCGAAGCCGGTCAGCGCCAGCACGCCCACAGGAAGAAGAATGCGGCGGCGGCCGATGCCCAGCGCGGTGAGGGCGATGATTTCGCTGTCCGCGGACATGCGGCCGAGACCGAGGAGCACGCCGATGAGGATGGCCATGGGCACGGTGAAGGTGAAAAGGCCCGGGAAAACACAGAGGAATAGCTCAAGGATTTGGCTGCCATTGCCGGTGTGGCGGACGAACAACTCCATCAGGCGGACCATTTGCGGCACGAACAGGACGAACGTGAAGACGATCAGGCCCAGGAGTGCGTGGCGGAAAACTTCGCGGACGATATAGCGGTCCAGAATGCGCATGGCGGAATTGGTGAGTGTAGCACGGCTGCGGAGAGTGGCGGGCGACTGCGCGAGTGAGCACGTGGTGGCACAGGTTTCGATTCCGCTGCGCCAGTTGTTATTTGACAGGCCCTCGAGCCAATTCAGCGATGGTGGACAAATTACCCTTTCCGGGCCAGCATAAAAGACATGCTGCCTCCAGAGGATGAGATTCCCGCCATTGAAGCACCCCTGGTCTTGCTCCTTCTGTTCCTGGTGGCAGCTCCACTAATTTTCTTTGGTGTCCGCTACGAGTGGAAAGTTAGAACGGCAAACGAGGCCCGGGCAAAACGAGAGATCACTTATCAAGAGGTCTTGCGCTCCCACGCTCAAGTCCTCAAACCCGGCATGAAGCGAGGGGAAGTCGAGCGCTATCTTCGGGCCAAAAACGTCGAATTCCAGCGATGGTCACTCGATGACGTAATAAAGATTGGCGAGGGGGAAGCTCCAGGTTGGTTTTGCGGAGCGCCGACGGTGAATTTGGAGTTCCAGTTTACTGCAGCAGCACAAAGTGACGGGCACCCAGACGAAGCGAGTAACAGCGACACGTTAGGCGAAATTAAAATGCTCCGTATGGAGGACGGCTGCACTTGAGGGCCGCCTAGCGGGAGTTTGAATTTGAAGCCGCCGGAGAGACGGGCGCTTCCGGGTACAGCCGCTGAAACTCTGGATCGCCGTGCAAGGGAGCGAGGTCTGGATCGCGGCGCGCCCATACCGAATCACGGAAGCCCGCTTCCCACGCTTTGCGCAGGGCGTCCATGGCTTCGGCCTTGCGGAACAGGCCGCAATAGGTACAAGCGGCGTTGTAGAGAATGGAGGGTTCATTGGCACGCAAGGTGAGCGCCATGTTGAGTTGTTGCAAGGCGTCTTCCGCGCGTCCCAGATCGGCGTAATCGCCAGCCACCAGAACGCGTGCCCGCGCGTCTTCGGGAACCTGTTTCAAGTGGTTTTCCAGAGCCGCCATCCGGCGCTGCGACATGTTGCGTTTGGCTTCGTCTTTGCCCATGGCGCCGAGCGAGTTCAGGATGGGGACGTAAACGTTGTAGTCTTCACCACTGGCTTCGATGGCGGCTTCCACCACGTCCACGACTTCCTGATAACGTCCCGCGGCGAACAGGGAGCGACAGAGCAGATAGTAGGCACCCTCGCAATCGCGCTTGCGTTCGATGGCTTTCTTGACCATGCGCACGGCTTCGTCATGCAGCTCGGCGGCGTAAAGAACCCAGGCCTGACTGACCTGGACTTCGGAGAGATCCCAGCGCAGCGCCACGGCTCTGCCGCTCGCTTCCCGCGCACGTTCGACCCACACCTGCTCGCGGCTGTAGTTGCAATAGAACATGGCGCAAGCATTGGCGCAGGCGGCGTAGGCCAGGGCGAAACTGCTGTCCAGCGCAACGGCATTTTCGAACATTTGCAAAGCGAACTCGAGGTCCTGGCGCGTTTGACGCCGCGCGTAGCGTTTGCCGCGCAGGTACAGGTCGTAGGCCTGCAAGTTTTCCGTGGGCTTGATGGCCAGGGCTTCGAGTTCCTGCGGAGAGAGCGTAATACGCAAGGCCTCGGCGATTTTGCGCGCCATTTCATCCTGCACTTCGAAAACGTCTTTCATCTCGCGGTCAAAACGCTCCGACCAGAGCGGAAAATCGGTGCGCGTATCCACAAGTTGCACATTGATGCGCAAGCGTGCGCCGGAGCGGCGCAGCGTGCCGGTAAGCACGTAGGCGGCTCCAAGCTGCTGGCCAATCTGCGCTGGGGTTACGGGCTTATCGCGGAAGGCCAGAATCGTGGGGCGGGAAAAAGTGTTGAGTCCGCGAATTTTGGAGAGTTCGGTGATGACGTCCTCGGTAATGCCGTCGCGCAGGTATTCGTCTTCCTTGGCGCCGCTTAGATTTTCGAAGTACAAAACGGCCACGGACTTTCCACTCGGTCTTGAAACGCCAGAATCCGAATCGGATTTTTCCTTGGTGCGCCGCTTGCTCGATTCCAAATCGCGCTTCAGACGGCTGAGGTCGGTTTTCAATTCGGTGGCGGTTTGGCAGCGCAAGGTGCGATCTTTTTCGAGGCTTTTATCGAGGATGCGCACAAAGTCTGGTGGCAAAGAGGGATTAAGCTCCGCTGCGGGCTTGGGCTCGCGGTTCAGGATTGCGTCGAAGATCACCGCGGACGTATCTCCCTGAAATGGCAGAGAGCCGGTGGCCATCTGGTAGAGCACGGTGCCCGCGGAAAAAATGTCCGTGCGGGCGTCCACGAGTTGCCCGCGAGCTTGTTCTGGGGACATATAAGAGATGGTGCCCACGGCGGCTCCCGGCGTGGTCAGTTCGTTCGCCGCGGTCTCTCCTTGCGCGCCAGAACTGCCCGGGGCGATCTCACCCTGCCGCATTTTGGCCAAACCGAAGTCCAGAATCTTCAACTCGCCGCGTTCAGTAAGAAAGAGATTCGCGGGCTTGATGTCTCGATGAACGATGCCCTTGGCGTGCGCGGATTCGAGAGCGTCGGCGATCTGGATGGCGAGGGGGAGCAGCTTTTCCATCTCCACGGGCTTGCCGGTCATGCCCTGCGCGAGGGTTTCGCCGGCGAGTAATTCCATGACAATAAAGTGGCGAAGTTCGTGGCGCTCGATCGCGTGAATGGTGCAGATATTGGGGTGATTCAGGGATGAGGCAGCGCGAGCCTCGCGCTGAAAGCGCTCGAGAGACTGGCTGTCTTGCGCCGTTTCCGGCGGGAGAAACTTGAGGGCTACGCGGCGTCCGAGTTGCGAATCTTCGGCTTCATACACCACCCCCATGCCGCCAGAGCCGACCTTTTTGAGAATGTGATAGTGCGAGAAAGTCTGTCCGACCAAAGAAGCTGCTGGGTCCGCCATGAGGCGGACATGTTAGATGGTCGGAGAGGGCGAGTCAATAACGGCAGACGTTTTGCCGTGCTTCGCACTCGCGTGAACTACTTTTCGGGAAGGGTGGCGGAAAGTTGTCGGGTATTCGCGAGAGGCTGATTGCCTGCGGCGAGCCCATTCTGTTGCAGTAGGTAGGCGAGAATATCGAGGGATTGCTGGGTGGTGAAAGTTTTGCCGGCGTATTGCGCCATCGGGCCTTTGATTTCTCCCCAGACGGTTAGGAGTTTTGCGCCGCCGAAGTGTTGTTGCCAGGTAACGCCGATGAGCGCCGGTCCACCGCCACCTTCCAGTTTTGCGCCATGGCACATGGCGCAGGAATCCGCGAAAAGTTTCGCGCCGGCCGCCGCTTGCTCGACGGAGTACCAACCGCCGACCATTTTTGCGGATGGGTCCTCGTAGACATGCCCTATGTTGGCGTGGCACTGGAGGCAATCGTAGGCGTCAGCTTTCGCCTGGCCCTGGTGGATGACCAGCTTCATGTGGCTGCGAGGACCTCCGAAAGACTCGAGGGAATGGCAGCCGCGGCAGGTGATGTAGTTGTGTTGGGTTAGATAGGTTTCAAACGTATTGCTAAGCGCGGGGCGGCGTTCCTCCCATTCCTCTCTGGTGGCAATGGTCTTGTGAGCTTCGCCCCAGATATCCTTGGCGCCGCGATCCGCCTTGAACAAGAGCAGCTTCACGTAGTCCGCAGCGGTGGCGTGGCCGGCGTCGTAGGGGATGTGGCATGCGCCGCAGGCAGCGCGGACGCCGACGAGATTCATATAGTGCGGGCTCCGCTGATACGCTGCAGCGGCCCAGGTCATGGAGTGGCAGGCCGTTCCGCAGTAATTGTTCGAGCTGGACCAAATAACCGCGTGGTTGGTGAGGGCCACGAACACGACGCCGAGGAACACGAAACCCAAAGCCCAGAAAAAAATCCAAAGCAGGCGACGCAGGCCGGCGCGGTTTTGCGTTCCGCGTTGGTTCGGAGCTGGCAAGTCGTCTGAAGGCATAAGCAAAGTCCGAACAGTTCGCGGAACTGAGGTGACCAACTATTTTGCTGGAAGCACTTTGGACAGATCAGCCGTATCGTCGAGCGGCGTGCTGCCCGCGGGTACGCCGTTCTGCTGCAACAGAAACGCCATGATATTGGTTGAGTTTCTGGCCGAGACGGAGCCGGGCGCCATCATGGGCATCTCCGTGTGCACCGCGGACCAAAGCGTCGAGACTTTCTTGCCGCCGTACGTGACCCAAAATTGTTTGCCCACCAGCGCGGGACCCATGGCGCCTTGCAGTTTGGCGCCATGGCAACTGGCACACGCGTTCTGATAGGCCTTGGCGCCGTTTGCCGCTTGCGCGGTGGTGTACCAACCGGGCGAAGCCGACGCATATTGCGCCAACGCCAGGGCGCCGGCAAATGAAAATGTGGCGCTCAGCAGCAACGACAAGGAAACTTTGGAGGATCTCTTCACCGACCACCCCTTTCTGCTCACCTCGCGGACAAACGAACAGCCGCCGCGAGGAAGTTCGTCCAATGAGTACGCGAATCGAAGAATGTCGCCTATTGGCAGAATTTACAGTCTAGGGAAGGGCGAGGTGGGGGCATCATCTTGGGATTTTGGCGGTGCCTTGCGATGGCACTGATTGGTTCTCGGCCGGTCTGGAATCTTCGGGCCTTGCCATTCGCTGCCAGAGGGAATACGTTGTGAGCCTCGGCCTTTCTCCCACGGATTGCCCCACTGTGACGATCAGCGTCGCATTCGGGCCACTGTCGCATTGCAGGATTTCACGAGTTGTGGCGAGAGGTTTTCATGGTCCTTAGCACCACTACCAGTACGATAAGCGGGACCATCGTGGTGTATCTCAGCGGCGCGGTTTTTTTTGGCAAAGAGTCCGCGGCGCTGCGTGTGCTGGTGAAAGAGTTGTTGAACAAGTCTCTGCAAATTGTGTTTGACCTCGGCAAGGTAACGCACATCGATAGCGGCGGCGTGGGCGCGCTGGTGGCGGTGTACGCATCGGCGAAAAAAGTGGGCGGCAACATAAAGTTTGCCAACCTGGGCGAGCACACGCGAGAGGTGCTGCAGATTACCAAGTTGTCGAAAGTGTTTGAGATTTTCGAGAAGACGGAGGACGCGGTCGCATCCTTTAACAGCTGAGACGGGTGGCAGCTGAGACGGGCAGCGCCGTGGAATGTCAGCATGTGGAAGCGGGAAAACTATTTCTGGCTCAGAAGATATAACTCGGCGTGGCCACCGGGGCGCGCGTAAACAATCGTGGAAAGATCCCGGGAAACATCGTAGGCGTTACCGGTGGCGTACCCCAGCGGAAACGTGAAGGGGAGCTTCAACGCGACTTGGGAGGTTCCAATGATTTTTCCGTCTTTCCAAGGCTGACGATAGATGGTGACCTCGCCTCGGGATGCCATGGCGTACACGAACGACTTGCCATCGCGAGAAAAGAGGGAAGTGAAGGTGGCCGTGCCGGGTAGCAAGGGGATGCATTTCTTTTCGGGCAGGGACACTTCGTAGACGCCGGTCTTTTCGCCATTCAATATCACGCTGAGTAGATACTGCCCGCTGGGGTCGATTCCTTGAATGAGGCCGCAGTCATCCACGATTTTCTCAACGTTCGAACCGGCCATGTCCCATTTCCAGATGTTGAATTTCGGCGCCGTCTTCTCCGCCGCGCTTACGTAAAGGGTTTTCTCGTCCGGGCTCCATACCGAGGTATAAGGCGTATCATCCGTAGCGGGAAGCTGGCGAAGATCGCTGCCGTCGGCTCCGACGACGTAGTCTTTATAGATCTGGTCGGCTCCGGACTCAATAAACGACAAGCGGGAACTTGCAAACGACCAGCCCCCGGTGCCTAGATTTTCCCCCGTGGCGATTTTTACTTTATTGCTGCCATCGATGTTGGAGACCCAGAGTTCGTTCTTCTGTGCCGAGGGCAGCGTAATGTACATCACACGCTTGGCGTCCGGCGAGATGGCGGGCTGCGTGACGTTGGCGGCCACAATGTCCGTAGATTCCTTGGATTGCACGTGGTACGCGGTCAGAAACCCGGAGGCTTTGCCATTCACATAGTAAATTCCGCTGCCCGCGGGGTCCGGCATCGGTGAGAAGTCGGGTCCGGTTCCGAAAGTAATCTGCGTGAGGCCGCGGTCCTGCAAATTGTACTTCCAGATGTTGGTGAGTCCGTTTACCGTGCGGCTGAATAGCAAGGATTTGCCGGGCTCGGCCCAGACAGCATCGTGATTTCCTTTGCCTATGTCCCCTAAATCCAATACATCATGGCTGGCCAGATTTATTTTGTAAAAATGCGTGTCGGAAGCGTCCGGCCGAATATTAGCGATAACCAGTTCGTTGCCGTCCGGAAAAACCAGCAGCGGGATCACCCGGAGGCCCTCCTTAGAGGATTTGTAAACGAATTCTTCGTTCAGGCCGGATTTATCGGCGCGAAAAACTCCGACAACATCATTCTTCATGTAATAAATGAAGGCGCCGTCGGGAGAGGAAATCACGTATGCGGCCGATGCCACGCGCCGGGGAGCTCCACCGAGCGTCGGCACGGCCCAGACTTCGTCCCGGCCGAACGACCTTCGGTAGTAGACCTCTTTGCCGTCCGGAGAAAAATTGTCTACTTCTTTCTCGCCTTCGTCGCTCGTGAGTTGCAGAGGCTCGCCGCCGGAAGTGAGCATGAGGAACACTTGGGCGACGCCGCCCACGGGCGAGACGAACGCCACCGCGTGGCCGTCGGGAGAAAGTGTCGCGAAGTCGATCGGCTTGTTCCACTGGCTGATTTGCGTAATTTTTGCGGGACCAACGGGAGCGCTCGAGCGAGGCCAAAAGTGGTAGGTCGCAAGGGCTGCCGCTAGCAATACTACAGCGCAGGCCGCGAGGAGATATTTCGTGTGCGCGGGTTTCGCGGAAGTCGGAATAGCGACCGCGGAGGGGGAGCTTCCCTTGGTCTCTGAAGCCAAGCCCTGAATCGCGGAGCTGCCCGAGGACAAAATTCGGCCGGAGTCCGTGTCTCTTCGCAGGCGCTTCAGGTCCGTGCGCATGTCCGAAGCGTGCTGGAAACGTAAGTCGCGATCCTTTTCCAGAGACTTGTTGATGATGCGTTCCAGCTCTGGCGGAGTATCCGGATTCAGCCGCACTGGAGCGACTGGAGCACGATTTAGAATGGCTTCGGTGATCACGCCGGACGTGTCTCCGCGAAAGGGAAGGACGCCGGTCACCATCTCGTACAACACCACGCCGAACGAAAAGAGGTCGGTGCGTACGTCGAGGTCTTTGCCGCGCACCTGCTCCGGCGACATATAGGCCACGGTGCCAACGGCGCTGCCGGGACTGGTGAGGAATTCTTGCGAGGCGGCGGTGGGCATCGAGGAAACGCCGGTCCCCTGCGCCAGGCGAGGCGATTGCGTGAGCTTGGCCAAGCCGAAGTCGAGAACCTTGGCGTGCCCGCGCTCGGTGACAAAAATGTTGGCGGGCTTGATGTCGCGATGGACGATGCCTTGGGCGTGGGCGGCTTCGAGCGCATCGGCAATTTCCACGCCCCAGTCCAGCACATGCTCTAACGATAGGGGCCGACCCTCAATGCGGTGCTTCAGGGTCGCGCCGTCCAGAAACTCCATGACGATGAAGGCCTGGCCATCTACCTCGTCAATCTCGTGAATGGTGCAGATATTGGCGTGGTTCAGCGCGGAGGCGGACTGCGCCTCGCGTTGAAAGCGGGCCAGCACCTGGGGGTCTTTGGCTACGTCATCGGGAAGAAACTTTAGGGCGACGAAGCGGTTGAGCTTGACGTCCTCGGCCTTGTAGACCACGCCCATGCCGCCGCCGCCGAGCTTTTCAATGATGCGGTAGTGCGAGATGGTTTGGTCGATGCGAGAGTCGGAGCTGGGCATGCGCAGCACATGTTAGGTTGGGGCAGAAGGCAAGTCAACGCAGACGAATCGAGCTTGAGTCCGGCGGTTCCGGCTAGGGCGCTTGAAGCGGCGGGGTCTGGCAACGCCATTAATGTCCAGCAACGCGACACAGGAGTCCCAAGAGCGGACATTTCTCTCGAACCTCGGGGTGACCGGCTGCCGCAACCCGCTATTTTTCTGTAATTTATGCATGCGCGGGGAAGGTCGTGGAATTGCTGCTTACAGCGCGGGGTTTACTTCGTCTACTTGCAGCAGCACATTCTGGAGGCGCGTCCGTGAAAAAGATCGATCGCATTCGCGAGAAGCTCAGCATTCTGCCGACTTCTCTGTACTTGTCGAAGATGCACGATGCGGGGTGGAGTCTGGTGGCGCTGGAATGGGAGCGCGAGGTGGAAGTGGCCGGCGAGGAATTGCCGGAGCCGGCCGCCGAACGCGCCTCCGAGGAGATCCCATTCGGCCTGCGCATCTCTTCAGATTGCCGGCATCTGGAAGACGACCCGCTTGAGATGCAAACGCTCCGATTTCTCGCCGAACTGATCGTGCAAGACGTCTCGTTCAAGAGCATGGCCGACGCGCTGAATGTGCGCGAATATCGCACGCGTGACGGCCGCCCGTGGAACGCCGCGAGCGTTTTCGTGCTGACTCCGCGGCTGATGGAGGTGGCGCCACGCATTCTATTCGGTGCTGAGTGGGAGTCGCGGAAGAAGCAGCTTGCGCGGGTGGCTTGGAACTCGTAAACCAACGCAGCTTGAGAAGTTCGAACCCGGCAGATTTGGGCGACGGAAGTTCAAAGACTCTCTTATTGCTTGTAAACCTCGATGAACACTTCCACGTATCGCGGAGTGTTTGTGGAGTTCAGAACGCTCTCCGCAATAACGGCGATCCCTTTCTCTTTGTAAATTCTTTTGATCTCGTTTTTGATTAATTCCAGCTTCGCCTGATCGTAAGGTTGTTCGACGACGGGAAAGAGTCCCTTCTGCGTCAGCCGTTGCGTTATTTCATCAGCTGAAACTTTTTTGAACGAGCCGGTATAATGCAGCGCAAACCTGCGAACCATCAGGCTGCTGCTGCTCTTGTTCGAGGATTGAGAATCGGCATCCTGGGCGGCGGGAAACGAAGGGCCTGACAGGGTCGTAAGGGCCAGGGCTAGCGCGAGAAGAAAGCGTTTCGAGGAGACCATCGTTCCTCCCCAAGCAACATCGAGCAAAATCGTACGCTGACGAACCAACTCACGCAAGTATGTTCGGCGCTCAAAAGCCAAACTGCTTCTTGTGCTTCGCCGCAGCTGGGCTATCAGGTGGGATATTTGGCCGAGATGTAGTTGTGCAGGTGCTCGATCGTCTCTTCCTGCTCGGAGACAACCCACTTCACCAGATCCCCGAGCGAGACAACGCCAAGCACCTTCTCGTTTTCCACAATCGGAAGATGCCGTATGCGGCTTTTCGTCATAAGCGCCATACACTCGTCCACGGCTTGGCCCGACGTCACGGAAATTACCGGGCTCGCCATGATCTCATTGACCAGAGTGGTCTTCGATGATCTTCCCTTGAGAATGACTTTCCGGGCGTAATCGCGCTCCGAGATAATTCCTACAAGCTTGCCCGCGGCGATCACCAGCAATGCTCCCACGCCCTTGTCCGCCATTTTTTCAATGGCGTCGTAGACCGTCTCATCGGGTGCGACAAAGCAGACTTCGTTCCCCTTGCGATGCAAGACCGAACCGACCGTGCCGCTCATTTTGATCATCGTTGACGCTCTTGGAGGAAGTTTGCGAACCGGGGGAAATGTAATGCCGCGATCATATCGCCGCACGTAGAGCTAAGTCAAACTTGAGTTTTACGCCGGTGGCGATCGGACGCGGCTTCGCGCATTGGACATCGCAGAGGCGCGGCGGATTCCGTGGCCGCATGCATTCTTGCGCCAGAGCAATGAACGCCGTGCCTACGGCGAGCTACTATGGGATTCGCTTCGCTGCGATGCGATGGGTTCTGTGGTCAAGGTACGGAAACTGATCCGCTACGCGACATGAAGAAGCACGCTGCGGAATTAGAAATGCAAGGTAGAATTTCTTAGGGGTGACGGCTGCAGCCCCGCAGCTCGTTACGGTAGCAAGCAAAAGGGAACCAACAGGCCAACGATGAGTCGAGTGAATTTAGTGGTGCTGTGGCACATGCACCAGCCGCAGTATCGTGACCCGGAAAATGGACGCTACGTTTTGCCGTGGACGCGCTTACACGCCTTGAAAGATTATTGGGGCATGGTCGAGGTGTTGAAGGAATTCCCCGACGTGCATGCCACCTTCAACGTGGTGCCCTCGCTGGGAATTCAGCTCGAAGAATACGCCAGCGGAGAATTCAACGAGCCGTGGTTTGCGCTGGCGTTTAAAGATAGCGCGGAGCTCACGCGCGAAGACAAAGCTGAAATTCTGCTGCGCGCCTTCCAGGTAAATCACGAGCGCTTGATGGCGCGCTGGCCCCGTTTCGTGGAATTGTATGAGTGGTCGCGGCCGGCGGGTGGCGCGCAGGCGGTGGTGACGTTTACCTCGCGAGACTGGCGCGACGTGCAGGTGCTCTCGCAACTGGCCTGGATGGACGAAGTTTGGCTGGAGCGCGATGAGGTGGTCAGTAAGTTGTCGCGTAAGGGCAAGGATTTTACTGAGAGCGACAAGGCCGCGCTAAAAGCCAAGCAACTGGAATTCTTGAAATTGGTGCTGCCGGCGTACCGCGAAGCGGCGTTGCGGGGACAAATCGAGCTGAGCACCACGCCGTTTTATCACCCCATTCTCCCGCTGGTGTGCGATTCGGATATCGCGCGCGTGGCCAATCCCAGCACGCCACTGCCCCGCCGCGCCTATCGCCGCCCGGAGGATGCGCGGGAGCAGCTGCGTCGCGCCCGCGACTATCACGAGCGCACGTTTGGCGTGCGTCCCGTGGGCTTGTGGCCTTCGGAAGGCTCGGTTTCCGACCAGACGCTGGCCATCGCCGCGGAGGAAGGCTTTCAATGGTTCGGGACCGACGAAGGCGTTTTGGGCCGGACGCTGAACGTGGCGTTTTTCCGCGATGCCAACGGAATTCCCGCAAACGCTGATCGTTTATATAAGCCCTGGCGAGTACAAATGGGTGAGAACGGCATTACCGGGCTTTTCCGCGACCATCATCTCTCGGACCTGATCGGATTTGTTTATAGCCGCATGGACGCGCGTGCCGCTGCCGTCGATCTGCATGGCAGGTTGCGTTATCTTGCGGAGCGGACGGGGAGTGCGCAGCCGATTACCATCTGCCTATTTTTGGACGGCGAAAACGCCTGGGAATATTACGCCGGTAATGGCCGGCAATTTCTCCGCGAGTTCTACGGCCTGATACAAAGCGATCCGGAGTTCAAGGCCCTGACCGCCAGCGAAGCTATTGCTGCCGCGACGGATGTGCCCACCACTGGAGGAATTTTCCCCGCATCCTGGATCAATGCCAACTTCGATGTGTGGATTGGCCATCCCGAGGACGTGGCGGCGTGGGAACTGCTTTGGGATGCCAGGGAAGCGTACGCTCGTGCCGCGATTGCGCACGCCGAAGGCCGCGCGGATGCCCCGACGGCGACGGGTTTAGCAACCGCGATGGAGTCGCTTTTGGCCGCCGAGGGCAGTGACTGGACCTGGTGGTACGGCCCGGAACACAGCACTGCGAACGACATGGAGTTCGACGCCCTCTTTCGCAAACACCTGACCGCCATTTATCTGGCCATCGGCATGGAGGCTCCCGACGAACTGGCCAAGCCCATCAAGCGGCAGGCGGAGCACGCTTTGCAGATCGCCCCCGCCGACCTGCTGAACATCAAAGTCGATGGCCGTGACACTTCTTACTTTGAGTGGCTCAGTTCCGGCCTATATTCTCCCGAGCGCCGCGGCGGTTCCATGCATGGCCGCGTTTTCTATTTACACGAATTGCGTTTTGGGTTCGAGGAACAGCGATTTTGCCTGCGCGTGGATCCTTTTCCCGATGCCATAGCGGAGGTCGAGGATCCGGAGTTTCGTATTACGATTTGGGCTGCCGAAGAGATTACGGTAGTGGTGCGCGTGACGCGCGGACGCATCATTGAGTTCGCCATTGAACAGGGGCGCGCCTGCCTGCTCAACCCCAAGGATTTTGCCGAAGTGGCCTTCGATAACATTCTGGAGGTGGCCATCCGCAAAGATAAACTAAAACTTGAAGGTGTCGCCAAGTTGAAAGTGGGAGTAGCGCTGTGGCACGGCGGGCTTCCGGTAGATGTATTGCCATCAGAAGCTTTACTTGAGATTCCTCTGGGTGAGGATAACGCCGCGTGGCAGCTTGAGCCGACGCAAACCTAATGTCTTAGATTAACGTCCGAACGTTTGAGACTCCCGGCCAATCGTTTAACAATTCGCTGACTCGCCTTCACAAAGATTTAGCAGCACAGGCAAGAATGCTTGTGCTGCGTAGCGGCAATTGCAGGAACATAAGTGTTACTGGAAGAGCTTAACAACGACCTCTTTAGGCGAGTCCCCGACGGGGATCATGGTAAGTAATCCAGGATTATCCGTGCTGATGCGAATCACCGCCAAATCCCCCGAACCTTGGTTCACCGCCAAGAGCAGGCTGGGGCGCTCGTTCGAATCGAAGGTCAGCGCTCCCGGCGACCGCCCGGTCATGATCGGACGATAAACCTTGCGATTGGTGATATCCACCGGCGCGACGCGGTCCGCGGCATTGTCGGAAACGAATAGCTCGCTGGCGTCGGGCGACAACGCGCCGTACACCGGCGTGGCTCCTAGCAGGACGTAATCGCCAACCTCATGCGTCCAGGTATTGATCACTTGCAGGCCATGCGCCTCCGGCGAAATTATGTATAGCTCGCCGCCATCCGGCTTCAGGATGAATTGCGACGGCTTGCCGGCCAGTTGTAGGTTCGTGAGCAGCAGGCCGCGCCGCAAATCCACCACCGAAACGCGGTCCTCTGTGCGGCTTAGTACGAAGGCCACGGTGCCGTCGGGAAGGATCGCGACGTCCTCGGGCTGCGCGACCACGGGAACGCGCGCCCTTTCTTGGAGCGTGGCGGCGTCATGAATGCCCAATGAGCCTTCGCCGCGATTTACCACCAGCAAAGTCTTTCCATCCGGTGTCACTTTTACAAGCGTAGGATACGCGCCGGTTTTGGCGCGGCCCAGGACGGCGTGCGATTCGCAGTCCACCGCCAGCAACGTGTCGTTTCCTGACGCGGTCGTATACGCGCGCCGGCCGTCCTTCGAAAAATCCACCGCATACGGCCCCGGCCCCACCGCGATTCGTACGCTGACTTGATTCGTGCGCGTGCTCACCACCCACAAATATCCGCCATCGGCACTGGCGCCCCAAATCTCGGCGCGCGTAGGATGCGCCCGCAAGCCTGAGGGATGCGGCCCAACGTCGATCCGACCCACGGCGCGTAGTTTCACCAGATCGACCACGGCGAGGGAACCGCCGACCGTGGTCACATACGCATACAATTTCAATCCCGGCCGTAAAAACGACGGCCGGTGCTCGCGGAGCAATTCCGCAATGCCCGCCGCGAGCAGCACCACCACCAAAAAAATTACGCGAAAGTTACGGAAGGCTTTCATCCGCAGGGGATTCTAATTCACAACGCGGTGCAACACGCCGGCAATCTGCCGCACTTCGCTCATCAACTCGGCAAATTCTTCCGGCAGAATCGACTGCACGCCATCGGACCACGCCTTGTCCGGCTCGTGGTGTACTTCCACGAGCAAACCATCCGCGCCCACGGCCACCGCCGCGCGCGACAGCGGCAGCACCTTGCTGCGCTTCCCGGTCCCGTGGCTCGGGTCGACCATGATCGGCAGATGGCTGCGCCGCTGCACCGCAGGCACCACCGCCAAATCCAGCGTATTGCGCGAAAAATCAGAGAACGTTCGCACGCCGCGCTCGCACAGCATCACGCGATAATTTCCCTCCGACAAAATATATTCCGCGGCCATCAAAAATTCATCCAAAGTCGCCGACATCCCGCGCTTCAGCAAGACGGGTTTCTTCGCTTTGCCGGCCCGCTTGAGCAACGAAAAATTCTGCATATTGCGCGCGCCAATCTGGATCACGTCGGCGTACTCCTCCACCAGATCCAGCGACTCGTTGTCCACCGCTTCGGTAATAATCCCAAAGCCAAATTTCTTTCGCACGTTGGCTAGAATTTTCAAACCATCCTCGCCGTGCCCCTGAAAACTATAAGGCGAAGTCCTCGGCTTATAAGCGCCGCCGCGAAACAATTTCACTCCCGTACCCGCCACGCGTTCCGCAATCGCAAAGCACTGCTCCTCGGTTTCCACAGCGCAAGGCCCCGCTACCATGGCAACATGCCCGCCGCCCACCAGCACATCGCCGGCCGGCGTAGCAATCGTGACGACAGTATCTTCCGCCTTCACGTCGCGGCTCACCAGTTTGTAAGGCTTGCTGACCGGAATACACTCGATCACGCCCGGCAGCGACTCCAGCACCCCCAAATCCAACGATCCCTTGTTCCCAGTAATCCCAATCGCCGTCCGTGCAGCCCCGGGAATCGGATGCGCCTTTAGTCCCAGCGCCTCAATCCGCTCACACACGTCCCGCACCTGCTGCTCCGTAGCCGCCGCTCCCATCACCACCAGCATCCATCTCTCCTAGTAAAAGCGCGCAACGTCACGCGGAAATCCACGCTGACTGAACACACCACTCTACGGCATTGCCAACACAAGCCGCAAACCGCAAGCCATATCTCAATCGTAATGGACCTATCGAAGAGTTCGGAACGAATTTCGACACCCGACTATGCGGGCGGTTTAGGGCGCGCCGGGTGCCGTTCCGGGCCCAACGGACTAGTCTTTCGCAGGCCCGTCCGTTTCTGCATCCGCGCCTTTGGGTCGCGATATTTTCTGTTTATCGTCCACGGAAAATAACAAATAGTTCCCGAAGTTGTGACGGCGATGAAACCGCCGTCCATTCCAGTCAAAATACACTTCTGCCACGTGCGGTAGCCAAAGATCCGTTGCGTGTTGGCTAAAATGCACCGGGCCGTAGTCGATGATTACATGGTCCGCAAGAAGATGAATCTCGGGCATTGTAGCGACTAAATCCGTTTCTAGCCGCACCACCTGATAACTATCCGCGGCAATCCACGCACGTCCTTTCATTGCCACTGGGTGGCTCGGGCCATCTAGTCCCACCTTGTATTCCCGCATATTGTTGGGCTTGTCGGGCCGCTGCCGAAAGTGAATCTGCCACACGGCCATTCCGTCCCACCGCGTCAGCCCCTCGCAAAGCATCGCGAAATTTCCCGAATTGTGTGGATGAAACACCAAAGCAATCGTGGGTAAACCGAGCGTTGCAATGCCGTCGGGGAATTCCGCCGCATGTCCATGCGCGTCGCGATACTCCTGGACATCAAAAATCCCTGATCTGATCTCCGTAACGGAAACCAGATAATTGAACTTGCTGTTTTGAGGCGGAGACGCCATTCCCCACTTGTTAATCGATTCATGAAACAGCGATTCGGTGGCAGTGTAGCGGTCCACGTTAGCCACGAACTCCTGCATCCGCATTCCGGCCCCTTCGACAACCTTTCCGACGTCACAGCTCGCCGCACCCGATTCGACTGGCGGCATTTTCTCGTCTATATCCGGCGGGAGCCAATGAACGGCCAGAGGCAGCGTGGTTGCGATCTCCGCGACGGTGGCCTCCGTCACAGCGGCATCCACCGCTTTCGGTGTATCGGCAATGGCGATAGCTCCGTCGGTCTCCAGATTCGCCAACTGTTTCTTCGCCGCTTCGTCTGCGGCGTGATCGGCCACATACGCCGTCATCAGCTCCAGCGCTCGCTTCTTGTTGCCATTACGTGCCAGCAAACTCGCCAGCATCGGCTCCATAAGCGTCGCCTGTCCGTGGCCAAGCTCCAGTGCGCGCTCCGAGTGCTGTATGGCCTCGGCAAGACTGTTCTTCTCCGCGTACACCCCCGCCAAAACCGCGTACGCCCGCCACGATGACGGATCCGCCTCCACCGCTCGTTGCCCGAGCGCCTGCGCCTCATCCAACTTCTTTTCTTGAAGCTCGACCTGGCTCAATGAAAGCAGCGCTCGTACATGCTTGGGGTTCAACTCCAAGGTTCGTGTCCAGTCAGCCTTCGCATGCTCCTCGTCGCTGGTCTTTGCCGCATACACGCCTTGTAAGTACATCACCTCCGCATGATCCGGCGCCAACCGCTGCAACGCGTCCAGGTGGCTGCGAGCTTTCGCATAATTCTTTTCCTGCAGCGCCAGGGTGGCCTTGCCCATTTCCTTCTGCGCTTTCGGCGGCAGGCTGGCGAACTGCGAAGCCTCCTCCGTATCTTCGGCTGATGTTGGCCGTAGTTCGAACACCAGTTTCATCGTCGTCTTTCCCGCGGTATCCAGCTTCTGTGTAGCCGTTTCAAAACCCGGGGCACTCACTCGCACCGTGTATTCGGTAGGCGCAAGATCGTCGACGCGGACATAATTCTTTTCCACTGGTACCTGCCGGTAACGCTGCCCGCTGAGATTCATGATCGTCACTACCGCGCCCTTAATCACATTTCCGTCCAGAGCTTTCAGGTAGATATTCACTGTAACGATCTCGCCCAGACGCTTGACGCCGCTGGCCGCCTCGGTCGGGGTCGGACCTATTCCGGTTCCTGGGGCAATCCGCGTCTGGGCAAACGCGTGCGTCGACAGGAAAGACCATACGATGAATATGGCGATCGAATACGTGCGCGCAATGCGGCGAAAGCACATGGTCAACCCCGTCGGGGCCCGTGGCGATTAATGACCGCCATCGTAGCACTTGGCGTGGCGGGCGTCACGACTGCGATTCGTCTCTCTCATTCAAGCGGGCTTCGTCAGTCGATTGCTTAACGCCATCCAATTGCATAATTTCCCCGAGCCCTCGTCACTGATTTTGCGGACCGCCCTATTGCACTGTCTGTGGTATAATCAGTAGTTTAAGACAAGGACAAATTTCTTGGCAGCCACAACCATACAACCCATAGCAGTCCTCTCCGAGTTCGACCCCGAAGACGAATACCGCCCGGAGCCCGAACCCGAGCCGCAAGCCCCCTCCTGGATGGACGGCAGCCTGCGCTTGGGCATCCACACGTCCATCGCCGGAAGCTACCTAAACGCCCTGGAATCAGCAAGAAAGCTCGGCGCCAACGCACTGCAAATCTTCTCTGCCAGCCCGCGCATGTGGCAGGGCGGCGTAACCCGCATCGCCGAAGTAGACGCCGCGGCCTTCCGTGCCAAGCGTGCCGAATACGGCCTGGGGCCGCTGGTCATTCACGCGAATTACCTGATCAATCTTGCCAGCGCCCAGCAAATGCTCCGCGTCCGCAGCATTCAGGCTTTTCATGACGAACTCGTCCGCGGCGTAGCCCTCGGCGCCGATTTTCTGGTCGTCCATCCCGGCGCGTGCGGCGAATGCAGCATGCCCCAGGCCATTTCCAACATCATCGAGTCCGTCAAGCAAGCCAGCCGCCGCAATCCGCTGGGCAATCTACGCATCCTCATCGAAAACACCGCCGGCATGGGCACCGCGGTCGGCTCGCGCCTCGAAGAAGTCGCCGAAATCCTCCACGGAACACGTGATCTCCCGGTAGCCGCCTGCCTGGACACTGCGCACCTCTTCGCCGCCGGCTACGACATCAAGACCGCCAGCGGCCTCTCCGCCACCCTGGGCCAGATCGAAAACACCATCGGCCTCGACAACGTCCCCGTCATCCACATCAACGACTCCAAAATCCCGCTGGGCGGCCGCGTCGATCGCCACGACCACATCGGCCACGGCAAAATTGGCGCAGAGGCCTTCGAGCGCATCCTGAAGCACCCGCGCCTTAGCTCCACGCTGCCCGAAGGTCTGGCAGGTCGCGCCTTCATCCTCGAAACTCCCATTGACGATCCCGGCGACGACCGCCGCAATATCGCCGCGCTCTGGGACTTGGCCGGTCTGAACGACGTAGCCCCCGAAGCCGAAAAAGGCTTCTCCATGCTCACCGCCAAGCTAAAAGTAAAAATGGATGCGCAGCGCAAGCAGCAAGCCAGCGCAAAAAGGAAAATCGCTAACGCGCTCGAAGCCCGCGACGAAGACCGCAAGCCCGAGCCCAAAGCGGTCATCAAAGCCCCATTCAAAAAGCCCGCGGAAATCCTGACGGCCAAGGTCGCCACCCCGGCCGCCAGCAAATTGGCGCCGAAAAAGGCGTCCGGCAAAGCCGCGGCGAAAAAAACAACGCGCAAGAAGGGATAATCCGGCGTGACGGAGCACACTCCCCAGCCCACCTACAACCCGCGAGAGATTGAAGCCAAGTGGCAAAAGCGCTGGGAAACCGCGCGCGCGTTTGAAACCGAAGCAGACCCAAGCAAACCCAAGTATTACGTCCTCGAAATGCTCCCGTACCCCAGCGGGACCATGCACATGGGACACATGCGCAACTACACCATCGGCGACGTCGTCGCCCGTGTAAAGCGCATGCGCGGTTTCAACGTCCTGCATCCCATGGGCTGGGACGCTTTCGGCCTGCCCGCGGAAAATGCCGCCATAAAAAATAAAACCCATCCGCGCGAGTGGACCAACAAAAACATCGCCGAGTTTCAACGCACCCTGCGCCGCTTCGGCTTCAGTTTCGACTGGCGCCGCGAAATTTCCACCTGCGAACCGGAATATTACCGCTGGAACCAATGGTTCTTTCTGCGCATGCTCGAAAAGGGTTTGGCGTACAAAAAAAAGAGCCGCGTCAATTGGTGCCCAAAATGTTGCACCGTACTGGCCAACGAACAGGTCATCAACGGCTTCTGTTGGCGCCACGAAGACACACAGGTAGAAGTCCGCGAAATCGAACAGTGGTTTTTGAAAACCACCGCCTACTCGGAACAACTCCTCGACGATCTAAAACTACTCGAAGGCACCTGGCCCGAACGCGTCATCACCATGCAGCGCAACTGGATCGGCAAATCCCAGGGCGCCCGCGTGCAGTTCGCAGTGAGCGACACAGGTGGCGGTGAATCGATAGAAGTTTTTACCACGCGCATCGACACCATCTTCGGCGCCAGCGCCATAATCCTGGCGCCCACGCACCCTCTGGTGGCAAAACTCTTAAGAGATTCTCCGGTGAAAGCCGAAGCAGAAACGAAGCTGGCACAAATTCGCAAAATGTCCGTAAAAGCGGAAGATCTGGCTACCGCAGAAAAAGAGGGCTTCTTTACCGGACGTCACGCCGTCAACCCGTTCAATAACGCGCGGATTCCCATCTGGGTCGGCAACTTCGTCCTGATGGAATACGGTACCGGCGCGATCATGGCTGTTCCCGCGCACGACGAGCGCGATTTCGAGTTCGCTACCAAATACCATCTGCCCAAACCGGTCGTGGTCATCAAAGAGTTTTCGCCGCACGCGGAAAAAGAGATCGCCAAAGCGGAGCACGCGGAGAAAGAAGTTCCTCCGGCCGCTCCGACCGAACCTTTCACCGAATATGGCGTGAGCGTAAATTCCGGTCCGTACTCCGGCCTCGAATCCGCTGTCGCCATCGATAAAATGGCCGCCGACGCCCAAGCCCAGGGCTTCGGAAAAAAGGAAACCGTCTTTCGCCTCAGAGATTGGGGCATCTCCAGACAGCGTTACTGGGGCACGCCCATCCCGGTGATCTACTGCGAAAAAGACGGCATGGTCGCCGTCCCGGACAAAGATCTCCCGGTGCTCCTGCCACCAAATCCCAAGCTAACCGGAGAAGGCGAATCCCCGTTAGCCGCCACGCCAGAATTCGTAAACACCACTTGCCCGAAATGTGGCGGCTCCGCGAAACGCGAAACCGACACCATGGACACTTTCGTAGACTCGTCCTGGTATTTCTATCGCTACTGCGACCCGCACAACTCTCAAGCACCCTTCGACAGCGCCAAAGTTAAATACTGGTTTCCCATCGACCAGTACATCGGCGGCATCACCCACGCCATTCTCCACCTCCTCTATTCGCGCTTCTGGTGCAAAGTCATGTGCGACCTGGGCCTCATCGATCACGTCGAGCCCATCGCTCGCCTCTTCACCCAAGGCATGGTGCAAAAAGGCGGCGTGGCCATGAGCAAGAGCCGCGGCAACGTCGTGGGCGCCGAAGAAATGGCCGAAAAATACGGCGCCGACACCGGCCGCCTGTACACCCTCTTCGCCGCTCCACCAGAGAAAGATCTGGAGTGGAGCGAAGAAAGCATCGAAGGCTCCTGGCGCTTTCTAAACCGCGTCTTCCGCCTAGTCGCCAAACACGCCGCCACCGTCAGTAGCACAGGCACTCTTGCCTGTGCACCGGCCACCAACGCGCCGCAAAATGTGCCATTCGGCATCACTTCGGCCGCCCTAACGAATCTGACCGCCCGCGAACAATCTCTGCTGCGCAAAACGCACCAAACCTTGCGCCGCGTGACGCAAGACTTCGAAACGCGCTGGCATTTCAACTCCGCCATCGCGTTAATCATGGAACTAACCAACGAAATCTACGCCCAAGAGCCACTCGAAGGAAATATCCGTCCCGAAATCACAAGGGAAGCGTTAGAAAAGTTAACGCTGATGCTGGCCCCCATGACCCCGCACCTTGCCGAAGAACTTTGGGAAATGCTAGGCCACAAAGAAGGCCTATCCGCCGAAGCCTGGCCGCAATTCAGCGAAGACCTGGCCCGCGAAAACGAAGTAGAAGTAGTAGTCCAAATAAACGGCCGGGTCCGTGGCAAAGTAAAAGTCTCGGCCGGTGCAGATCAAGACGAAGTTGTGGCGCAAGCGAAAGCGGATGCATCGATCGCCACCCACCTGGCTGGCAAGCAAATAAAAAAAATCATCTTCGTTCCGGATAAATTAGTAAACCTGGTGGCCCAATGACCCGCTCCGCCCCACCTGCAACGCAGGGGGAGTCTTCGGAGCCCAGCGGCTTTTTCCGCGCCCAGAAATCAGCAATTCGAGAGGGCACCTGTAGGCGCCGCTCTTTAGACCGGCCTGGGATTTTGCATTTGGAATTTGCATTTGGGAGGGCCCGACTTTAGTCGAGCCATAAACGAAGCACGAGAAAGGGGCTTTAGCCCCTGCGGTTCGAGACTCAGGAGCTACAATGTCCAGCACACCAACCATGCAGCCACGACAACCCAGACCCCAATCCGAACGCGGCGGCATAGTCGTCCTAGACTTCGGCGGCCAGTACACCCAGCTCATCGCCCGCCGCATCCGCGAGCAACAAGTTTTCTCCGCCGTCCTCCCGTGCAACTCCTCGCTGGAAAAAATAAAAGCATTCGAGCCCGCAGGCATCGTCCTAAGCGGCGGCCCCAGCTCCGTCTACGATCCGCAGGCCCCCAAGTGCGATCCCAATGTTTTGTCCATCGGCGTCCCTGTCCTGGGCATCTGTTACGGTATGCAGTGGATCACCCACACCCTGGGCGGAAAGGTTGTAAACGCCGGCCGCCAGGAATACGGCCGCGCCAGCCTGGACCGTAGTTGTGGCACTGCCCGCCCTGAATCCGAAATCTTTGCCGGCGTCCCGCAGTCCCTGCGCATCTGGAACAATCACGGCGACCACGTTCACACTCTCCCCGAAGGTTTTCACGCCACCGCGATGACCGAGAACGCCATCGCCGCCGTCGAGCACGCCGGCAAAAAAATCTACGCCGTGCAATTCCACCCCGAAGTTAACCACACTGAAAACGGCACACAGATCCTGCGCAATTTTCTCTTCCGCGTCTGCCACGCCGAACCCAAGTGGAGCGGCGCGGCCTTTATCGAAGAAACCACGCAAGCGATTAAAGAAAAAGTTGGCGAGAAGTGGGCCATCTGTGCGCTTAGCGGCGGCGTTGACTCCACGGTTGCCGCGGTCCTGGTCCATCGCGTCATGGGCGAGAAGCTCACGAACATTTTCGTTAACACCGGCATGCTCCGCAAAAATGAGTTCGCCGATACGCTCGAAATGCTGCGCGACCGGTTGCACCTCAAGGTCATCGGCGTGGACGCTTCCGATCGTTTCCTTGAGAAATTAAAGGGCGTCAGTGATCCCGAACGAAAACGCAAAATCATCGGCGGGGAATTCATCGCCGTGTTCGCCGAAGAAGCGCAAAAACTCCAGAAGGGCGACGCCCACGGCGAAATCGGCTTCCTCGTGCAGGGCACCTTGTACCCGGACGTCATCGAATCCGTCTCCGTGAAAGGCCCCAGCGCCACCATCAAGACGCACCACAATGTCGGCGGTCTGCCGGAAAACATGCCTTTCGCGTTGATCGAACCGCTGCGCGACCTGTTCAAAGACGAAGTCCGCCGTATTGGAAAAGACCTGGGATTGCCCAGCGAGATCTTGCTGAAACACCCGTTCCCCGGCCCGGGCCTGGCCGTTCGCCTTTTAGGCGAGATTTCCCGCGAACCGCTCGTAACCCTGCAAGATGCCGACGCCATCGTTACCGAAGAGATTCGCAGCGCCGGCCTGTATGAAAAGGTCTGGCAAGCCTTTGCCGTACTGCTCCCCGTACGCAGCGTCGGCGTCATGGGCGACGACCGCACCTACGGCCTCACCGTAGCTGTCCGCGTGGTGCAAAGCGACGACGCTATGACCGCCGACTGGGTGCGCCTGCCAGGAGACGTACTGGAACGCATCTCCACCCGTATCGTCAACGAAGTGCGCGGCGTCACCCGCGTGGTTTACGATATCAGTTCAAAACCGCCAAGTACGATAGAGTGGGAATAATGCCGGGCAGGGAATTCGCGGCTACGGAAGAGGCAGTCTGCCGGATTTGTTCGTCTAGAAACAGCAAGGCCGCGCGGCTAGGGGAGTTGCGCGGCCCGTTTATGATTGCAATAGAAAATGACTAACCCTCGCCTAGCGGTTAGCCATTTTCTGAGCCATATAAAGGATCAGCTTGCGGTCTTCTTCGTTCGACTTGCTCAGCAAGCGGCGAAGCTTGTTGAGGAAGCGAGCGTCTTTACCGGCGCTGCCCCAGGCGATGTCGTCAGACGACTTCCGCTTGGGAAGGTTGGGTAGTTGCGGCGGCTCTTCGCCGTCGTAGAAGAGTTGATAGAGTGGGCTTTCGAGCGCGCGTGCCAGCTTCTCAAGCGTCTCGATGGCCGGTACAGTGTGGCCATTCTCAACGCGCGAGATGTAACAGCGAAGCAAGCCGGTACGCTTCTCGATGTCGCCCTGGGAGAGTTTCTTTTCTTCGCGCATAGCGCGAAGACGGTCGCCAATAATCATGCGGGCATTATTCCATGTTGCTACGGGATGAGCAAGTATAAAGTAGGCGAGTATCGTATAAAACAAACGGCGTCCCCAGCGGGTACCACGGGGGAACGTTTGGGCTCCACGGCCGTAACCAAATGCCTATGGCACACGTCCCAAAACTAGCGGTCCCCCAGGCCCCGGCCCAGCCGGCGGGCGGACCCGCGCACCCTGGGTCACCGGGTGGCGCTCTGGACGACCGGGAGCTCGTCAGCCGGGCGCAACGCGAGGACAAGGAGGCCTTCGAAGAGCTCATTCGCAGGCACCAGCAGCGGGTTTTCGCCGTGGCCGCCAGGATTCTGCGCAAGCGGGAGGATATTGAGGACATCTCCCAGCAGGTTTTTGTAAAGGCGTACTTTTCGCTCAAGCGCTTCGATCAGCGCGCGGCTTTCAGCACCTGGCTGTATAAGATTACCGTGAACGAGTGCTGGGACCTGCTCCGGAAGAAAAAAGTTCGCCCGCTGCTCTACGAGTCGGATTTGAGCGAGGAACAGAGCCAGCAGGTCACCGCGCTGGAGGGTTCGCGAAGCACCGAGCCGGACGTTTTGGAACGCCTCGCGGCGCGGGAACGAGTGGAGAACTTGCTAGCCGGGCTGGACGAGCGAGACCGCTTGATGCTGATCCTGAAAGAAGTGGAAGGGCTGTCCATTGAGGAAATTGGCGAGACCATGGACATGAACGCCAATACCGTTAAGGTACGGCTGTTCCGGGCGCGCAGAAAAATTATTGTCACCGCGCGCCAGAAGGATAAAGATAAATAAGTGTTCTCTAATTTTTGTTACGTACTCGGTACCCATCGGTCAAAAGGAGGCTGGCGATGAGCAGCCTGCTTGGGAATGAACAGAGTCGCTGTGATCGCTTCCAGGAATGGCTGGAAGATTCGCAGGCCTCGCAAAGCGCTTTGCAAAGCTACGAAATCCTGCTGGACGAGGCCCCTGCCGAGCATCGCGCGCACGCCGAGATCTGCTCGGACTGCCGCGATGCCGCGGCGGACATGGTCTCCTTGCGGAATCTATTGCGCGAGGCGTGGGATGCACCCGTGCCCGGACCGTGGTTTGCCCCGCGCGTGATGGCTACTATCGCCGCGCAAGAGGCGGAGCTGTCTCGCCAATCGTCTCGTGGTATGGCCATCTGGCTCGCCGTGCCGCGTTTCGCTTCGCGGCTATCCTGGGCCGCGGCCGCGCTGCTGATCTGCACCTGCACGTGGCTATACGAACGGCCCGCGGCCGCGCCTCCAGCCCAGACGGCGGCGGCGTTTACTACCGAGCACTTGTTTGATCCGCCGCCGGCGCCGCCAAATCACGACGACGTCCTCGTTAGTCTGAACGAGAAGGATCAATGAACGCGCGAATGATTGGACGAACGACCGAGCGAATGACCGGACGAACGACCGGGCCAACGTTTGGTAACGAGAGAAATCCATGACCACAACCGCCATGACGGAAAACTCGGTAACTCCGGCAGCCGCTTCCGCGACGCGCAAGGCCGCGTTGTGGATCGCCGCTGTGTTTATGCTGGGTATCGCGCTGGGAGGCGTGAGCGGGTACTTTTTTGCGCACCGCGTATTGGCGGCCGCGCCGCAACTGAGCGACGAAGCCAAGCGTCACCAAAAAGTCGCGGTACTGACGACCACTCTGGGATTAACGACCGAACAGCAAACGCAGATCGATGCTATCTTTAGCGATACGTCCGGGCAGTTCCAGGCAGTGCACAAGGCGTCGGATGCGCAGATTGAAGTGTTGCGGCAAAAAGCCCGAGATCGCATCCGCGCGGTGCTGACTCCGGAACAGTTGCCGAAGTTCGAGGAATTTCTGCGCAAGATGGACGAAGAACGCAAGAATCATCAACAAAACCACTAGCCGTTCTTATTTCTTTTTCTTTCTTCCCCAATATTTTCCGCTGTTACTTGGTCCCGCGTTTATTGTAGTGCGAGCGTCTTCGTTTACGCGACTTTTACAATTAACTTGCCGGTGTTCGCGCCGGCGAAAAGCATGTTGATGGCTTCGGGAACTTTTTCCAGGCCTTCGAGCATGGTTTCGCGATCCTTGATTTTCCCGAACATTTTCCATTTGCCGAGCTGCGTCGCGGCGTCCATGAATCTTGCGCTGAAGTCGATGACGAGAAATCCCTGCACGCGCAAGCGTTTTACGATGATGGTGGCAAAATTTTCGAGCGCGGGGTTTTCGCTGGTGTAGCCGGAGATCAGTCCGCAAAGCACCACGCGGCCGTGCAAATTCATGCGGTCGAGCACGGCGTGCATGATTTCACCGCCCACGTTTTCAAAATCGATGTCGATGCCCTGAGGCGTGGCGGCGGCCAGTTTTTCTTTCCAGTCGGGATGTTTGTAATTGGTGGCGGCGTCGAAGCCCAAGTCTTCGGTGAGCCATTTACATTTGTCGTCGGTGCCGGCGATGCCGACCACGCGGCAGCCGTGGATTTTGCCGATTTGCCCGGCGATGCTGCCGGTGGCGCCGGCGGCGGCGGAGACGACCAAGGTTTCGCCTTTTTCCGGTTTGGCGATTTCGGTCATGCCGAAATAGGCGGTCAGGCCGGTGATTCCGAGCACGCCGAGAAAGGCGCTATCCGAGATGAACGGGATAGCGGGAACTTTCTGGAAAGAGCGCGATTCATTGCCGGTGATGATGACGTATTCCTGCAAGCCAACCAGTCCGATGACCTTGTCACCTTTTTTGAAGTCAGGATTTTTCGATTCCGCGATCTCGGCGAGGCCAAAGCCGCGCATGACGTTTCCGAGCGGAATCTTGGGAAGATAGTTGTCGCGGTCGGCCATCCAGACGCGCATGGTGGGGTCGATGGAAAGAAATTTCACGCGCGCCAGCGCCTGACCCTGTTGCAGTTCCGGCAGCGGCGATTCGGTAAGTTGGAGGTCGCCGGGAGCGAGAAGTCCCGCCGGTCGCGCTTGGAGAAGAAGTTGTCGATTCGTCGTAGGCATAGTGGTTTTTGGCCAAAAGGCCGCTATTAAAAGGGAATATCCTCGTCGGAAATTTCCGGGCCGCTGCCGCCGCCGCTGGGATGACCACCACCACCAAAGTCGTCTCCACCGCCGCTGCCCTCGACGTCGTCGTGACCGCCACCGCCGCCGCGTGATGCGCCGCCACCACCGCCGGCGTTGTCACCGCGTCCGCCGAGCATGCGGAAGTTGCTGGCGACAATTTCAAAGCTGGTGCGCTTCTGACCTTCCTTGTCCTGCCATTCGCGAGACTGGATGCGGCCTTCGATAAAAATCAGAGAACCCTTTTTGAGGTATTGCTGGGCGATTTCAGCTTGTTTGCCCCATACGACGATCTTGTGCCATTCGGTGCGTTTTTGGCGTTCACCGTTTTTGTCTTTGTAGGTTTCGTCGGTGGCGACGGAGAAATTGGCAACGGCCTGGCCTCCGCCGGTAAAGCGCGTCTCTGGATCGCGGCCAAGGCGGCCGACCAGAATGACTTTATTTACAGACATCGAAAGTTTTCCCCCTGCGACGGCGACGATAGCAGAAAGCCGGGTGAAGCGCAAAAGCCGTCCGGAAAGCGAAGCAATGCGGCGGCGATGAAGGGAAGTAACGAAACGAACCGGAGCCGCGTTGAGAGCCACGAGCCGGTGCGATCCGGCGACGCAGCAGTAGTGAGGGATCCAGCGAAGTTGGCTTGTCCACGCGTAGGTAGGTGCGAAAGAGATTTGGAGGAGCTTGCCACCCCCACCTCACCCCCGGTTTTGTGAAAGAGTAAGATTCTAAAGAGGTTGGCGGGTGAGTGTTCTGAAAGAGGTAGAGTCCATTGGAGTTACGGGGGAAGCTGAGGAAAGAGATTGATTTTGTGGGAGCTAGCGGTGCGCAGGGATTTTTGGCTGCAGACGCTAGCCTCACCCCCGGGTGTTTTTCGCAAACAGTGCGCAACGCTAAGAAAATGCTCGAGATATCGCAATATGTGAATTGAGAAGCGTGCGCAAGTGATTGAAAAGAAAGGGAGGCGATTTTGTGGCTTCTGCTAGAGAGCGAAAACAGAGTTGCGCGGGAAGGTTGGTTGATCGGAGCGACGGAGAAGGAACCGCAATCTATCACAGGACATGGTAGCATGGCAGGATTTACTTTGTCGATAGTAAACTTATAGGTACAGCGTTCGAACGATGCGCGCCTGGAGGGTCAGATGTCTGCGAGGCGACGGATCGATGGCAAACGGGCAAATGGCAAAGCAGCTTCAGATTGACGCTACATCCCAACTCTAGGATAGTCATGAGCCGCAGGATGGCTCTTAGCTCGAAGGAACGTCGGAGCGCTTGGCCGTTCGCCTTGCGCCGTGGCGGATGGTGATCACCCAGACAGTTTGTGCGGGCTCGTCGATTTCATAGATGACGCGATAAATGTGGGGCGTGTTGCCATAGAGCAGGTGTCGCAATGCGCGCCTCAGTCTGCGAGATTCCGGCGCGATGGGGCAGCGATGGGAATGGGTTGCGAGCGCGTTAACGGCATTCTCCAACCCGTTGTACCAGCGCGAGGCCGCTGAAGACTCAGCGGCGTTTTTCTCCAAATAGAGAGCTTCTGTATCACGGGAAGCGCGATCGGAAAACTCAACGCGATATGCCATGTTTGCGGCGTATTTCGTCGAATACTTCTTTGGCGGGGCGGGTGCGGCCGTGGGCTACGTCCGCGAGGCCCTGACGGATACCTTCTTCTATGTCTGCTTGGGCGGCTATGTCCAGCAATCGCTGATAGGCTTGGGCGTCTTGCACGATCGCTGCCGCCTTACCCTTTACAGTGAGCACTACAGGACGTTTGCTTTTCTTAAGCTGCTTCATGAAGTCGCCGGAACGACGGCGAAACGTCGTCAGTGACTGGATATCCTTTGTGATATCGAGCATGCGCAACTCCCTGGGGAGCACCTTTTTAGGTGCTACTTAGGGCAATACATTTGTGCGAATGGTGGTGGTCAAAAAAAACAAGCGCGGAGCACTGTGCGGTCGCCGTCGCCCAGCGTTTTGCAATAGAACGACGTACTGCGGACATAGCCTTTCATCGGAGTTTACGTGGGTGGCGACGCCAGTTGATGCCCAGCAATCCCACCCTTGCGTAGCGATTGCCGCCCGCATTCACATTGTTTATCCTGAGGGCATTCTTCGAGCGGCGTTTGTTGGAGAAGCGCCGCGGCCGGCGAGTATTGGCGTGAAACAATCAGGAGATTAGAGATGAGCAAGGTGAGGGTTCTGGTGGGCACGCGTAAGGGCGCGTTTATCCTAAGCGCGGATGGCAAGCGCGAGAAGTGGGACGTCAGCGGCCCGCATTTTGCGGGCTGGGAGCTTTACCATCTGAAAGGGTCGCCGGTTGATCCGAATCGCATCTACGCGTCGCAATCCAGCGGGTGGTTCGGCCAGATCGTGCAGCATTCGAATGACGGCGGGAAGACGTGGGAGGCGGTGGGCAACAAGTTTGTCTACGACGGTGTTCCCGGCACGCACCAGTGGTACGACGGCACGGCGCACCCTTGGGAATTCAAACGAGTATGGCATCTGGAACCATCGCTAACCGATCCGGATACGGTTTACGCCGGGGTGGAAGATGCCGCGCTATTCCTTTCGAAAGATGGCGGACAAAATTGGCAGGAACTTTCCGGACTGCGCGGGCACGGATCCGGACCGCACTGGCAGCCGGGCGCCGGTGGAATGTGCCTGCACAGCATCATTCAAGATCCGGGGAATTCCGAGCGGATGTTTATTGCCATTTCGGCGGCGGGCGCATTTCGCACCGACGACGCGGGCAAAACCTGGCAACCGATCAACCGCGGGCTAAACTCACCGCATATCCCCGATCCCACCGCCGAGGTTGGCCACTGTGTGCACCACCTCGCCATGCATTCTTCGCGCCCTAACGTGTTGTTCATGCAAAAACATTGGGACGTCCTGCGCACGGACAATGCGGGAGACTCTTGGCAAGAGATCAGTGGAAACTTGCCGAGCGACTTCGGCTTTGTAATCGACGTTCACGCTCACGAGCCGGAAACCATCTACGTGGTTCCGATCAAGAGCGACTCCGAGCACTTTACGCCGGACGGCAAACTGCGCGTGTACCGTAGCCGCACCTGCGGAAACGAATGGGAGGCGTTGACCAAAGGGCTACCGCAAGCGGACTGTTACGTGAACGTGTTGCGCGATGCCATGGCGGTGGACTCGCTGGATGAATGCGGCGTGTATTTCGGCACCACGGGCGGGCAGGTTTACGCATCGGCCGATGCCGGAGATACTTGGGCTGCTATTGTGCGCGATTTCCCGGCGGTGTTGAGCGTCGAGGTGCAGACACTGCAATGATGCGAGTTTGGAATGATTAGAGTCGAACTCCCGCCACACTTGCGCGGCCTGGCGCGCATTAGCGGCGAAGTGCAACTAGAAATTCCAGGTCGGGCTACGCCACGTTCCGTCCTCGACGCGCTTGAGGCCCGCTATCCTATGCTGCGCGGCGCGATCCGCGATCATGTCACGCAGGAACGGCGTCCATTCCTGCGATTTTTCGCTTGCGGGGAAGATCTTTCCCATGAGCATCTGGACACGCCATTGCCGGAAGCCGTCACCTCCGGAAAGGAACCGCTGCTCATCGTCGGAGCCATCGCTGGCGGCTGATGCCACGGCAGCGGGTGGCGTGCGATAGGGATTTGCACGCCACCCGGGATGCATTCGAAGCGCCGGTCAAGCCTGTCGCGCAAAGTGCTCAAGGTAAACCGGCGCACTCCCAAAAAAAGCGAAAGCTACGGTAGAGGGAACGTCGACTCAAGCCTACGGATTTTCTGATTTGCCCGAGTTGCTCTGCGCTGCGTTCGCGTCGGAATTAGTCGGCTTCATGGCGACTACCTGATAGGTCAGCGCTTTATTGTCCTGGTCTACGACTTTCAGATACATGCGGTCCTTCTTGATCTTGAATTCGATTTCGCGACCGACGGGCAGAACCACTGGGTGTTTCGTGTCGGTGGGGCGAATGTGATATTCCATTTCGTCGGATAAGACCAGGTATTGCGGACATAGTTTCTCATCGGAGTTCACGTGGGTGATGCCAGCTGACGCCCATACCGTACCAAAGCCGGTTACACCTTTTTCTTTTGCGCCGCAGGGGACCGCTTCCATTTTTTCGAGGGTAGCGCGCTCGGCTTGATCTTTCTTTTTGGGTCCGGCGTTGACGGGGATGGCCGTCGCGATGGCGAAAGCTAAAACGAGTGAAGTCTTCAGCAGGTTCATGGTTTCTCCTTAGGGAAAGTTTGGGGGCTAGGGGAACTTGGGGCAGGCCAGGAGCAAGGTTTTGCGTCGCATCGGAGAATCAAGAACTATGGGTTAGGGGCCGGTTAACCGGCCCTAACCCACAGAACGATCGGTGCTACTGGTTTGGCTTAGGGTTGGCCGTCGGATTTACCGTAGGAGTCTTCACGGATGGAACCGGTGGCTGACCATTCGGCTGACCAGGGTTGGCATTGTTGCTGAAACGCTGCGCGGAGCTGACGAAGCTTTGAGGATTGTCCATCAGCTGCTGCCGCGCGTCAGGATGCGCATTCAGATAGTCCCGAAGTTCAGGATGGTTGGCGAGGAATTCTTGGTTCTTGGCCAGGGAAGGATCGCTCGAAAGCTGCTGCGCTATGGCTGAATGACCGTCCAGGAATTCTCCGAACTGACGGTGCATGGCGTCACGGTCCGTACCATCATCGCGATGGTCGAAACGAGATGCCTGCTGTCTGAGGAGGTTCGGATTCTGCTCAAGTTCTTCGCGGATTCCCGGATGGTCCTGCAAATAAGCCTGCAGCTCGGGATGCCCCTTTACAAACTGGGGGTTATCCACGAGTGCGGGATCTCTGCGAAGCTGCTCGGCGGTTTCACGGTGGTTATCCAAGAATTGATCGAAGTGCGCCAGTTCCTGACGGTCGCGGTCATCCTGACGGCGGTCGAAGCGAGCGTCGGCCTGCATGAAGGCATTCGGATCGTCCTTAATTCGTTGACGGATTCCAGGATGATCGTGCAGATAGGCTTGTAACTCAGGATGGCTCTGCAAGAACTGCTGATTATCCACGAGCGAGGGATCCTTGCGAAGTTGCTCGGCGGTTTCGCGGTGGCTGTCCAAGAATTGGTTGAATCGTGCCAGCTCCTGAGGGTCGCGCTCGTCCTGACGGCGATCGAAACGCTCGTCTGCTTGCATGAAGGCGCTCGGATCGCCCTTAATTCGTTGACGAATTCCAGGATGATCGTGCAGATAGGCTTGTAACTCAGGATGGCTCTGCAGGAACTGTTGATTGTCTACGAGCGACGGATCTTTGCGGAGTTGTTCGGCGGTCTCGCGGTGGCTGTCCAAGAACTGATTGAAGCGCGCCAGTTCCTGAGGGTCGCGCTCATCTTGACGGCGATCGAAACGATCGTCCGCCTGCATGAAGGCATTCGGATTGTTTTTCAATTGCTCGCGGATTCGCGGATGATCCTGCAGATACGTCTGCAATTCGGGATGGCCGCTCACAAACTTCGGGTTGTCGACGAGTGAGGGATCCTTGCGAAGTTGCTCGGCGGTTTCGCGGTGGCTATCCAAAAACTGATTGAAGCGTGCCAGCTCTCCGCGATTGATGTCGTGATCGCGATCACGGTCGTCGTCGCGACGATCGAAGCGTTCCTCGCGACGCATGAAAGCGTTCGGGTCGGCTTTGATTTGCTCGCGGACGCGTGGGTGGTCTTGTAGATAAGTTTGGAGATCCGGATGATCGTGGATAAATTCGCGATCGTCCACTAGCGACGGATCGTTGCGAAGCCGCTCGGCGATCTCGCGATGACTATCCAAGAATTGATCGAAGCGGACCATTTCTTGACGGTCGATGTCTTGGGCGGGCCGAGCATTGTCAGTGGGCTCATTGGGCAGGGTTTGGGCTTTTGCGGTCGAACCGATACAGAAGCAAGCTGTCATGACTGACAGCGTCGTACACGTTCGAAAATACGACTTGCTGTTTGTCTTCATTCCACGGCCTTCCTGCGGTGAATGTGTCACCGCGAATGGAAGGTGCAACCGTGGTGCCAAGCGGCGTGCGGAAAACAAAAGTTGCGACGGCTCAAGAGCTTGGAGGAAACACAAAAAATCCCGAACGCAAAATCGCTAGAAAATTCTACATACGGCGGGAAATTTGTTATACGGGGAAGACCTTAATGAACGATAAACTAAAAGATACAGCAAACAATTTAGAAAGTGACGCGTCGAGGAAACACCGCAAGCGGGGTTATTGCCGCGAAAAATACGCAGTGTAAAACGAACTTCTGGTTATGGGTGGGATGAGCATGCTTCATGAAATCGTGGGGCGCAAAGAAGAGAGTGCGCAGCCTTTTGCTAAGAGCGCAAAGGGCCGCCCATGCCGGGCTGAAGCCCGACACCTGCATAAACCAACCGCCATAGCGTGATTAGACTTCGGGGGTGGTGGCTTTTTTGATTTGCGACAAGGCTTCGATGGCGTGGCCTAGGTCGACTAGTTCGTCTGTGGGGACAGGGGCAAGCTCCAGTTGCAGATAGCGATCCATGATGGCGCGCTCTGCCGCAGCGATTAGATAGGGGAGATTGGACGGGTCAGTCTCCAGCAGGGCTTCTGCGTAGGGACGATGCCAGCTCTGCGTGACGAACAGATCTTCGAGCTTGATGCTCTTGGGGAGGGCGCGGCGCGCGGCTAGCGACACGGCGTCCGTTGCGAGAAGAGTTGCGATGGGAACGGAAGGTATTTCGAGTGCGAGATCGTCAACAGAAACAGGAGTTGCGGGTTGATAAGTGGGAGCATGCCTTGAGAAGGATGCTCTGAGTTTGCGGAATTTTTCGTCGAAAAGCATGAGAGCCTCCGCGTAAGCAATACCATGGTTGCTGTAGGCTGTCTGTGCGATTTAGGACAGGTGGAAAGAAAATCGTGGCGCGGAAGGAAGGCGGTGTCCGGGGCGGGTTGGGTACGAAAAGGGGCTGGTAGCGAATTTCTGAAGCAGGGTGCGCAGACGGTGAGCGACTATTCGTGCAGGACCACGTTTAACAGAGAGCTGTGGATTTGCATGGTGCCGTTGTAGTGGATGAACCCGAGTTTGCGGAATTTGTTCATGAAAAAGTTGATACGGCTGCGGGTGGTGCCGACCATTTCGGCGAGGGTTTCCTGGGAGATGCTGGAAATTACGGTGTCGGGCTTGCCTTCCTTGCCGTATTGCGCCAAAAGCAGCAGAGAACGGGCCAGGCGTTTCTCCGTGGAATTGAAAAGTTGGTCGACGAGGTCGGCTTCAACGCGCAGATTGCGCTTGAGCATGTAGGCGATGAAGCGCTCGGCGAAGTCTTTATCCTCATGCAAGGCGCGGAGCATTTCTTTCTTTTGAATGACGAGAAGTGTGGCGGGCTCCATGGCCGAAGCGGTGGTCATGCGCAGCGGTGATCCGTTGCTGATGCAGCCCTCGCCCACGAAGTCGCCGGCTTCGAGGAGGGCGATGACCGCTTCCTTGCCCTGTTTGTTGGTGATGGTGATTTTTACGGTGCCGGACTGAATCAAGGAGACGGAGTCGGCGGGGTCGCCTTGGCTGAAGATGGTTTGTGATTTGTTGAACTGAGCGGTGGTTCTGGCAACGGCGGGCATGCTTACGGATTTACCGCGAGGCGGAGACTTGGATGATCGTTTCGTTGGCATAAAACGTGACAAGATATTAGCACGTCTGAGGACGGCGCAGGGAAATAGTTGTGATGGCAGCAAGACGGCGCGGATCAGATGTAAATAATGGCTAAATTGCAGGCTGGTGTGCAGTATTGAACTTCATTATTTTGCGCTTTGCGTCAACATAGCGAGATGGCGAAGCGCAAGAAGCGTGAAAAGCGAGAGACGCAAGCGCTCCTGCGTGTGGAGATGGCGGAGCCGCGGAAGACGGAGTCGGTACGGGTGCGCGAGGCGGAGTTAGAAGCGGCTAAGGCGAAGGTGGCGCGCGCGTGAGCGGTGTGCGAAACGGAACAGACAGAACTTGAGGCCGGGCAACAGAATTACGGGGAGATTGGTGAATCGTGCCCGGCCCGGGAGCAGCGCTATGACGCATTGTCCGCTATGTGGTAGTGAACGAATCCATCAATCAAAGCGCAAGGGGATGCTGGAGAGAATGGTGCTGGCGATGATGTTTGTGCGGCCATTTCGTTGCGAAAGATGCGACAACCGGTTCTTCCGCTGGTCCCTGAGTCACAATCCCAATGCGTCGCGGGAAGCTACGACGTATTAGGCAGCGGCGAGTTCCTCGCGCGGGCCTGCAGGCAAAACAAAAGTGGGTCGCCGTGTGGCGACCCATTTTCTTTTGGCGTACATTGTGGGCGGAGCAGCGAAGCGGGTCTTAGTTGCCGCTGCGCTGCGCGACCTTCACCACCTCATTGACGAAGTTGAGGCCGTTGGGAGTGCCGAGGCCGGTGACGTTGTCCCAGCCGGGACAGGTGGCCAGGGACCAGTCCGTGCCAAAGGTGAAGACGGCCCAAGCAGTGGATCAGCTTTGGAATAGTGCGCTGATAAATCCAAAAGACGAAGTGTTCTCAAGCGGCTGCGCCAAAAACGGCGAGTTTTCAAAAGTTGGGGGACTTGGCGGATTGACGACGATCCCGGTCACGTTGAGAAGTGTGGATAGCGGGTTCAGCAAGCCCGCAGGATAGCGTGGTGAAACAAAAGAAGTGGGGAATAGCTAAAAATTGTCTTCGGCTACCGCGACTGCTACTGCGACGGGGGCAAGCTCGCGTATTCCGCTTTGGCCGCGACAAATATAGGAATATCAGGGTCGGCGTCTTTCCAGAGTGCAAGGAAATCCTGATAGGCGGCCCTGGCCTTGGCAGTTTCGCCATTCATAGTGTAAGCGCGGGCCAAACCCACACGGGCTAGCGCGCCGAGCGGAGAATTGATGACCATTGTTCGATGATCCGCGAACTTCTGGTACTCATCGGCGGCCGCCTTTCCTTGATGCAGCATCAGCTCTGCCTGGGCGCGTAGGTAGGCTGGGTAGAGCAATACGCCAATTCCGGGCTGCGGGCCAGGGACGCCCAACTCCAAGGGATCCGCCGCGTGCAGAATATCGATGGCCTTAGAAGGATTCTTGCGGCTGATTTGTATAGCCGCTCGAATGCAAGGAAGCCAGTAGAGATTGATCCTGGTGTTGAGCGGATTTTGCCTTTGCAACTCGTCTGCAATCTTCTGCGCGCGCGCGGTATCTCCAGTCCGCGCCAAGACCAGCGCCGCCAGAACCTGTGGACTCCGAGCTGAGGACAAGGCTAATGCAGCGGAGGTTCGGAGCCGTGCCTCGCGGATATTGCCGAACTCCGCTTCCCTCAGCGCCGCGTTCAGCTCGCGCTTCGCAGCGGTTTCTTTCTCGCCGGCGCGATCAGCAGACTCGACCGCGCGCTGCGACAATTCCCGCGCACTCCGGAGATGCCCCGAGAAGGCTAGCGTGTCTGACTGATAAGAGAGCAGAACATCTTCGAGGCCTGGCTTGTTATTGGCCCAGTCGATCTGGTGCTGCATTTCCATCCCATCGCCTTCGAGGAAGGCTATGCCATAGCGGAAGGAGTGAAGGTCCGGTACATCCAGGTTCCGAGCCATGGCCCGTTGGTAGCTGGCCTTGCCCTCTTCAAAACGGTTCAAACGGCAATAGCATTCGACGAGATTTCCGTAGGGAATGCCATTGTCGGGGCTTAATCGGTTCGCCTCTAAGGTTTCGGTAAGGGCCTTGTCCCATTGACCGAGCGCCGCATAGTTGCCACCCAGGTTGTTGTGAGCTGGCCAATTTCGCGGGTAAGCTTGCGAGAAGAGTTGGTAAGTTTGGTTGGCTTTCTCGGTCTCCCCGGTGACATCGTTGTAGTAGTAGGCGGAAATCGCATACTCTTCCCTGGCCGTCACATGATTGCGCAGATCATACGCTTTCTGGTAGCTCGCTCTGGCGGAGTCGGATTCCCGCAAGTTTCCGTAAGCCACACCGAGGCCGGTATACGCCAGGGCAAAGTTAGGGTCGAGATCTACGGAGCGCTTGAAAAATGGAATCGCTGCGGTGTCGCCGTTTTCCGCTAATGCCTTGATCCCCAGCGAATAGGCCTTCAAGGCTTCGAGGGAAGGCGTGGTGGCCTCGGCCATCGGGACGTCAAACTTCTGCACGGTGGCCAGCGATTCACCCAGTTCGCCGCGCAGCTCGGACGCCGCACCATCCAGTGCGTCCAGCACTTTCTCCTTGGAGGCCGCGGTCACTTGCTCCTGCGCCAGCGTGTCCCCGTTCTGGCAATTTATGGCCTTGAGCCCCAGCACATATTCACTGCCCAGAGTGCCGATAGCTCCGGCAAGGTAAACTTTGCTGCCCGTGCGCTGGCAAAGCTCGCGGCTCACTTCAGGGATGAGCTTGGTATCCGGTGAGCGGGTCATCTGTTGCAAGGTGGCGGTTACCTTGCTATCGGAGAGCAGATTCAAGAAAGGCGATTGCCGCAGGGAAACTTCGACCGCGGTCTTTAGGGTGTCGTCGAACACGGCATCGCCGGTGCTGTTCGCAAAATCGCCGACCACGATGGTGTCCTTCTCGGTCAGGGGATGGGCATGAACTTGCGACGGATAGAAGTGCCGGCTCGCGAAGATTAAGGCGAGGGCCAGAATTAGAACTGGAACCGCAAATTCCCAGAGGTTTCGCTTCACGGCCGCACGAGCCTGAGGGGTTGGCGCCGTGCGCGAGCTGACAGCTGCAAAGTTGCCGCTTTCGGTCTCGCGCTTCAGGCGGCGCAAGTCGGCGCGGATCTGCGGCGCCGTCTGGTAGCGGAGCTCACGGTCTTTCTCCAGAGCCTTGTTGATGATCGCTTCAAGCTTTGACGGTATTTGGGGATTGATGCGAACAATGGGAACCGGGGGATGCTCCAGAATGGCGCTGAAGACGACCCCGGAAGTTTCGCCCGGGAAGGGCAACGCGCCGGTGGCCATCTCATAGAGCACTGCGCCGAAAGAGAACAAGTCCGTGCGGCCATCGAGTTCCTTGGCGCGCACTTGCTCTGGCGACATGTACGCGATGGTGCCAAAGGTGGTACCAGGGGCAGTGGCATGCGATTCTTCGACGAAGCCCGTCAGCGTGCGTTCCGGGTCGAATTGGCTTAGGGAGTCCGCTCTGGGTGCAATCTTCGCCAGCCCGAAGTCCAAAATTTTGGCGTCGCCGCGTTTGGTGACAAAAATATTTGCCGGTTTAATGTCCCGGTGGACGATTCCCCGGGTGTGCGCGGCGTCAAGGCCGTCGGCAATCTGAATGGCCAGACTCAGCAGAGTAGGGAGCTCGACCGGCTGTTCGGAGATGCGCTGTTTCAGGGTCACGCCATCGAGAAACTCCATGACGATAAACCAGTGGCCGTTGTGCTGCGCAATCTCATAAATGGTACAGATGTTCGGATGGTTTAGTGCCGAGACGGCGCGCGCTTCGCGACGGAAGCGTTCCAAGACTTGCGGGTCTCGAGCAACGATGTCGGGGAGAAACTTCAGGGCGACGAATCGATGAAGAATGGTGTCCTGGGCCTTATAGACCACGCCCATGCCACCGCTGCCAATCTGTTCGAGGACGCGGTAATGGGATACTCTGCGGCCGATTCGTTTCGAGTCGCTGTCTGCGACGCGCGAATCGCGGGCCACCATGCCGCCGAGGACTTCGATAGCAGGAGACTCGATGAATTGCTCGGCGGGCTTTTCGTGAGCCAGCAACGATTCCACTTCGCTGCGAAGTACTTGGTCGTCGCCGCAGGAGCGATCGAGAAATTCGGCGCGGCGAGCCTCATCCAACTCCAAGGCGCGATGAAATAGATCTTCGATGCGACGCCAGAGTTCAGGCTCCAAGCTCATTCCCCTCGTTCAATTCGCGCAGGAGCCAAATCTTGGACAATTTCCAGTCGCGCACCACGGTTTCGGGAGAAACTTTCAGGACCTCAGCAGTTTCTTCGATGCTCAAGCCCCCAAAGAATCGGAGTTCTACCACCTTGCTTTTTCGCTCGTCAAAGGCGGCCAAGGCGCGCAAGGCATCATCGAGGGCGACCAGGTTGGCATCGGGTTCGTAGCTGACCGATGGCGCCTCGTCCAGGGAGATTGGAACTGCGCCTGCGCCTCTTTTCTGGTAGCCGCGGGAGCGGTAAAAATCGATCAAAATGCGTCGCATCAGCTGCGCGGACATGGCAAAAAAATGCGCACGATCCTGCCAGTTCATTTTTCCGCAGTCGACCAGCTTTAGATAGACCTCATTGACAAGCGCGGTGGTTTGCAGCAAGTGGCCGGGACGCTCGCCGCCCATGCAGCGCTGTGCCACGAGGTGCAACTGCCGATACACCAGAGGGGTGAGCTTTTCAAGGGCCCGCTCGTCGCCCGTGGTCCAGGCCTTGAGCAATAGGGTGACGTCGTTGACCGATGGCGCTGCCACGCAAGCCTCCGTAGATTCAATACATTACACCCGGAATGGGAATAAACATACCTGCGGGTCGGCTGTGCTTCGGGCGGTAATTTAGCTTTGTTGAAGTTTTTATAGCCACGGTTGCGCTTTTGTCCCTCTTTTCGCGCCTCTCTACATAGGAGCATCTGCGGCCTGGAGAATGCAGCAAAAACGGGGAGGGATAGGTATGGCAGCACCATTGGGTGGGAAGTGCGGAGCGGTTGAATCTTGTCCGGTCTGCGCGTCAGGTAATCAGGTGGAGTTTGCTTCAGAGATGATCATCCACTTCAGCGGGCGCAGGCATCTTGACCATCCCGGCGTGCCACAAAGTCCCAGAATTTTGATTTGTTCGGATTGTGGCTATGCGCGGCTTACTCTTCCGGAGGACGCCCGGGCCCAATTGGTACGTGCTCTTCGAACAAACGGACCCGCGACCGCGCGCGTCCAACCTGCCCGTGACGCTGGCGGCTTCTTTCCGTCGGATGTGCTCCAGTGAAACGGCGACGCGTATTGCTGGCCGATGACCACACCCTGCTACTGGAAGCCTTTCAAGCGCTCCTCGAGCCCAGCTACGAGATCGTCGCAACAGTTACTGATGGCCAGGCTCTGTTGGTGTCCGCACCGTTGTTTCAGCCCGACGTAGTGGTACTGGATATTGCAATGCCGCTGCTGAACGGATTAGATGCGGGCCGGCGACTGAAACAGAAGATGCCGGGGGTCAAGCTTGTCTACCTGACCATGAACTCCGATCCCGATTTGGCGAGCGAGGCCATCCGAGCGGGGGCATCCGCATATTTGCTGAAGAGTTCGGCAAGCTCAGAATTGTTTCATGCCATTGAGGAAGCGCTGAAGGGGAAGTCGTACGTAACGATGCAGATCGCCCGCGCGATGCAGGAATCATTCATCCGCGATCCTCGGTCAAGAGAGCATGCCAAGGTTCCCACCTTTCGCCAGCGCGAAGTGATTCAACTCGTGGCCGAGGGTAAATCCATGAAACAGGTTGCGGATGTGCTCAACCTGACGCCACGGACCGTGGCTTTCCACAAATACCGCGCCATGGAATGCATGGGTTGCAAAAGTACAGCGGAGCTCATCCAGTTTGCAGTTAAGAACAATATTGTCGGCATGGGTTAGTGCGGTAGCTTTACCCTGTAGCATCCTGTTGGCCCAGGAATTCAAAAGACAAAACGGCGTAAAATGGCGCTCCTTAGATTTGGCTGCAACGATATAGGAGGCTCGATGGTTTACGCGATTGCGCAATTGTGGATTCACGATGCCGCGACCTATGGACGATATGTGGAACGCTTCATGGAGGTATTTCGGAAATACAAGGGACATGTGTTGGTGGCGGACGAAAGTCCGGTGGTGCTGGAAGGAGCGTGGGACGGCACTAAAGTGGTAGTGCTGTCATTTCCGGACGAAGAGTCGCTGCGAGCATGGGCAGAGTCGCCGGAGTACCTGGAAATTGCGCAAGACCGGAAGGCCGGCGCGAAATCGGTGATCGTGATGGTGCAGGGCATCGCGAGCCGCGCCGGGGTGGCTCAGGAGGTTGCGAAAACGTGACGAGTCGGACCGTGCGGCGCCTTATGTATGCGTGATTTTGCGGCGGTCACGATAAATGTTGGAAGGTAGCCGGACGGGTCATTTTGACCAGTACGACCGGACTATTGTGCCCAACGAACGCGTCCGTCACCCTTCATGGTAGCGCTATCGGGCTGAGTTGCGTGGCGCTGCTGCACTGGGGGAAGTTCATGATGTTCGAGAAACTGGCGGCCGCCGTTAGTGGCGCGCTGCAAAGCCTGGTAACAACTAAGCCCCCTCTTTCCATGTACTTACTGGACCGCTTGAAATTTTGATGGGATGCTAATGCTGGGTAGTTGGGCGAATGGCGGGATGCCGTAGGGAGTTGACAGTGGACACGAGTGCTACATCTTCGGTGCAATGGTTCGCGAGGGCGGACCGGACCTTGGCCAGTTCGCCTGCGGCGCTCGAAGTGGGCGTGGAGGTCAGCGGAACGCACGCCAAGAGCGGCGCGGGGACACGCGAGCTATTCAGTGAAAACACGCTGACGACGCTGGTGTTCGAAGATGGCGTGGTGGTACGGCTGACGGCCGCGGTGGAAGATGGCCAACTGTTATTCCTGAAGCATCTTGCGACCCAGAAAGAAATTGTGACTCGCGTGCTGCGCCAGCGCAGCCTGGGTGCGGCCAGCCCATATGTGGAGCTGGAATTTACGGAAGCGGCACCAGATTTCTGGGGCACGGATCTTGATGTGGCGCGTTGCGAGGCCCTGACGAGTTCCGCAACAGAGGCGGTGGCCGAAGCCAGGGAGTTCTTGGCGAGCGAAAAGCCGGAGCACGAGTCGCAGACGGCCGCGGGGATGCCCGACGACGAGGAAGTAGCCCTTCTGCGCGAAGAGATTGCCGCATTGCGGTCGCAGATGGGAGAGTTACTGGAAGCCGGCACGGCTGCGCGACCGGTTGCCGCGGCGCCGGCGGTGGCGGCTGCGGACATGGGCAGCGTGATCACCACGTTGTTGGGCGCGCCGCCGTTGGAGGCGAAAGCGCGCGAGGCTAAGGAAAACCTGGGTGACGGCGAAGCGGCGGTGACGGAGAAAAGTTTCGAGGCGCTGCCGGGAAATCGCGTGACGATGCCGTGGCGACTGGTGGCGGCCATTGTGGCGCTGGCTTTTCTCAGTGGCATCGCCTCGCAAAAAGGGCTGCTGACGGAGTGGTTTGGGAAAGGGCGGGGAACGGTTACCGCTGCGGGAACGGTCGACGCGTCACGCGGTAATCCCCATGTGCCGCTGCGGCCGGCAACCACAACGGCGAAGACGGCTGGCGCGGCATCCGGGGCTACTTCTGGCGCAGCAACTGGAGCGGCGGGAGCGACGAAAACGGCGGAATCCGATGCGGCGGTTTCCGAGACGGCTTCGACGACAAATGGCCGCGACTCCGGCACAAGCACGGCTTCGCTCCGCGAAGTGGCGGCGAGAGAATTAGCGGCGCTGATGCCGAAGCGAAATGCAGCATCAAGCGGGAAAGCTGATCATCCTGTCGCGAGTAGTCCCGCGGCAGATAGCAATTCAGCGCCTGCACCGGACGTCGCGCAAGATGTATACGAGGCGCCGAGTCTGGTCAAAGCTGTAAACGCGGTTCCGCCACCGGACGCGGTAAGAGGTTTTGTGACCGGTGACGTGAAATTCGATGCTTTGATTGATGCCAAAGGAAAAGTGGCGTCTGCGGAAGTAATTTCTGGTCCCACGGCGTTGCGCTCTGCCGCGCTCGACGCTTTAAAGGGCTACCAATACAAACCCGCAACCAAGAACGGGCAAGCAATTTCCGCCCACGTCACCGTGGCGGTGAAATTCTGGTACGAGCCGTAGAGCGTGTGGATCGGATGGCGGTCGCTTCGATGTTGCGTCGACATGGCGCTCCAGGTTCGCTCCAGGGATCCCAGATTCCAAAAAAAATCAGTTCCGATAATCATCGAAGCGAAACCTCCTCGCTCGTTCTGCCACCTTCGATGAAAATTGCGCAGCATCTGTCTGGTATGGCGACGTGTTCACGAAAACTTGAGTCTCTGAAAAACGAACCGGCTTGAGATTGGATCTCATGGCGACTTGGCGCGTAATTGCGATGAGTGTTAAAAAACCCTTAGAACACCGCAAAAAATACTGTAGTTGCGCGAATTAAATTGCTGCAATTCCTTTCCGACCGCCTCGTTCCGTAGCACAGCGCATCTATTCTACAGCTGTGCTAGGAGACTGAATTATGCTCAAAGACCAAAAGCAGATTTTGTTAAATGGATTTTCCCAGCTGCGCGCTCGATCAATCGGAGTGGCTCTTCTGACCCTCACGGGGGTCGTTTTCTTTTCTTTGCCGGGTCGCGCACAGGTTGTAACGCAAGATAATCCAGGGGTGACGATTGACCGTTCCGGAACCATCCACGTGGTGGTGGTCCAGCGGACCACCAAAGCCATTAGCTACTTGCACCACCGCGGACCCACTGAAGTGGATTTTCGCGGCACGGATTTAATGCCGCAAGCCACCGGCCACATCAACGTGAACGGCAAAGAGGGACGCATCGAGATCAAGGTGCGGATGGATAAACTCACGCCCGCGACGCAGTTTGGGCCGCAGTTTCTGACCTACGTGCTGTGGGCCGTGACGCCGCAAGGGCGACCGAAAAATCTGGGCGAAGTCTTGTTGAATGGCGATAACAACAGTCATATGGAGGTGACTACCGATCTGCAAACCTTCGGGTTGATCGTAACGGCGGAGCCATACTTCGCGGTTACGCAGCCGAGCGACGTGGTGGTGATGGAAAACGTGGTCAGCGACAAGACCAGCGGAACCGTCGAGTGGATTGATGCGCATTATGAGCTGTTGCAGCGTGGACAGTACGTCTTGAACGCCAGCGCAGCGGACCTGCAACCTTATGTGATGGTGCGGAGAACGCCGCTGGAGTTGTACGAAGCGCGCAATGCCGTGCGTATCGCCCGCTGGACGGGAGCGGGTAAGTATGCCCCGGAGACCCTGCAGAAGGCCGAAGTCAGCCTGCAAAATGCGGAAGATGAATATGCCGGGAAAGCCGGCGCGAAGACGGTGGTACAGAACGCCCGCGACGCCGCGCAAACTGCGGAAGACGCGCGGCTGATCACCATGCGGCGCATCGAAGATGAACAGCACGCCAACGAGCAGGCTGCGGCAGCGCAGCGAGAAGCGGACGCCGCAGCGCAAGTTTCCCAGGCGCAAGCGGACCGGATCGCTGCGGAACAGGCCAGGAGGGAAGCCGAGCGTGCCAAAGAGGCGGCCGATGCGGCAGCGCAACAAGCCATACAGGAAAGAAACGCGGCGGAAGCGGCGCGCAACGCCGCTGCGGCGCAGGCCCAGCAGACGGTGGCGCAGGCTGAGCAAGACAAGGCGCGGCTTCGCGAAGAGCTTCGCGAGCAGCTGAACGCCATTCTGGAGACGCGAGAAACGGCGCGCGGGTTGATTGTCAACATGTCGGACGTGTTGTTTGATACCGGCCAATTCACGTTGAAACCCGGAGCCAAGGAGAAACTGGCGAAGATTTCGGGAATTTTGCTGGCGCATCCAGGACTGCAGTTGTCGGTGGAAGGTTACACGGACAGCGTGGGCAGCGATAACTTCAATCAAACGCTTTCCGAGCAACGAGCCTCTACGGTTCGCACTTATTTGGTAGGGCAAGGCGTGCCACCCGACGCCGTCTCGGCGCAGGGTTTTGGCAAGAGCGAGCCCGTGGCGTCGAATGACACCGCGGCGGGCCGGCAGCAGAATCGGCGCGTCGAGTTAGTGGTGTCTGGAGCGTTGATCGGCAATGTCGCCGCGCTGATACCGGGGCGTTGAAGGATCGCGACTCTCGGGCAGTTTATTTGGAGATGCCGCAAGCGAAATGAATGCGACGGACGTTAGTAGCGTCCGCCGCATTTTTTTTTGATGAAGCTGGAAGTTATGCATGTGGCGAATTCCGGTCGATGACCATGGCCGGAAAACCCATCGCCGTGATTTTCACACAGCTGTAATACGAGGCGTTCTAATACGAGCCTTTTCTGCTTCCACAGGGGGTTGCACCTGCAATATACTGCTGCTCGAATCGCTCCAACTAGCTTGTCCTCGCCGAGGAGTCCTCTATGCAGGTGGTCCATTCCTTTGCTCGCATTGCTGTAACTGCCGCCGCGTTTGGCGCGATGGCGCTTCTGCCGCAATTTATGATGGCACAGGATTATCCCGTGGTGGGTTCGCAGAATACCGTCACGGCCGATCCGCCGGTTTCGCGTCCACACGGAAAACCATGCGTAGTGCAGCTTTACTCCGGCGTGCAATTCGCGGACTTTACCCCCAAAACCTATTCGTACGCGCCGCCCAGCGAGTGCGCGGGTCCATGGGAAAAGGTCGTCTTTACCGCGGACTTCAGCGTTAGCGCCGGCGTGCAATACGATCGCACCGCGCAGGTTTTCCTGGGCCACGTAAATATTTATTACGGAACGACCGCGGAGCCGGGCAGCACACTCGCGCCCGCGTGGCACGTGGAGCGCGACCTGACGGACTATAGCGCGCTGTTCAAGAGCGCGCAGACCGGCGAAGTGGACCTGGGCAACCTGGTCAACAGTATGTACACGGGCGTAATCACCGGCAGCGCGGCGCTGGAGTTTTATCCCGCGCAGAAAGGCCGCGATGGTGCTGCGCAGACCGCCGACGCCCTGTATCCGTTGCCCAATGCCGCCGGAGGCGCGGCAACGCTATCGCAAACCACCGACCAATTGGCGGAAACCTTCACTCTGCCGGCCAACGTGGAGCGCGCGTATCTCGACGTAATCACGCAGAGCCAATCTAACGATGAATTCTGGTACACGTGCGTACCGAACGACGTTGCCGGCGAATTGCAAAGTTGCGGCAACACGGGTTTTCGCGAAGCGGAAATCAGCGTGGACGGTCAACCCGCGGGCGTGGCTCCCGTATATCCCTGGATTTACACCGGGGGCATCGATCCTTTTCTGTGGGCGCCGCTGCCGGGCGTGCAGACGCTGAACTTTGTGCCGTATCGCGTCGACTTGACGCCGTTCGCGGGACTCTTGAGCAACGGGCAGCCGCACACCGTGGCCGTCAGCGTATTTAATGCCGACAGTTATTTTCTGGCCACGGCCACCTTGCTGGTATTTCAAGATCACGACTCTGCGCACGTGACCGGCGCGGTGACCGCCAATACCATCGGCGCCGGACCCGCGCCCAACGTGGTGGAAAATCTGCAAACCGACTCTTCCGGTGACATCACCGGCTCGGTGACAGTGACCTCCATGCGCGAATTTCATGTTTCCGGGTACGTGAAAACCTCGCATGGCCGCGTCGATACCGACGTGCATCAGAACGTAAATTTCAGCAACGCGGAAAGCTTCATCATCAATGCCACCAGCTACATTCAAGACATCACGCAAAAAACCACCGTCGATTCGCGCACCATCACGCGCAGCGGAGACCAGATCTTCGCCACGCTACAGACGTATCAGTATCCGTTGACGCTGGATATCAGCGAGGTCTTCGCCTCCGACGGCTCGCTGAATCTGCAGACCACCGCCACGCAGGAGTTTAAGTACGACGCGCTCGAACCGTTTTTCGCCAGCACCGTGGACAATAAAGTGAACAGCACGGACACGCTGCAATTCGATTCGTCGTTCAATTTGTTGGGTCACACCGGACAGCAAAGCTCGCAGAAATATACTTACCTGGATTCGCGCGGCAACGAATACTCCTGCAAGCTGGCGGCGGCAAATAGCGTGCTGACATCCGTCAGCGACGGCTGTCCGGGTCAAAAATAAATCTGTGGTTGGTTGTAAATCCGGGCGGTATAGCAGAGCAGGGCGGGGCAGCGAGCGCCAAGTGCGCCCACGCCTGACGTTTAGCGCGTAGCCGTAATCGGCGCGCCCAATTCCTTCAACTTGGCGCGGGCGCGGCGATCTTCATCAGAATTGGGAAAATTTTTCACCACCTCGCGCAGCTCTTTCACTCCCGCTTGCTTTTGCCCCAATTCGATCAGCGCCAGCCCTTTTCTCAAATGCGCCGGGCCAAGCTTGAAACTCTTCGGATAGTTGGTCAGCACTTTGTCGAATTCCACGACGGACTGCTCATACTGCTTTTGCGAGTATGCAATTTCGCCCAGATAAAACTGCGCGTTAGAGGCCAAATCAGTGTCCCCATAGAACCGCAGATAATCCTGAAATTCGGAACGCGCCAGATCGTATTTTCCGCTGGTAATGTCGCGCAGCCCATTTGAATACAGCGTGTCCGCGGACGGCGCGGGGCCCCCGGGTGCCACAGAGCTGCCTCCCGCACCGCCAAAGGATCCACCAGGCCCCGCTGCGGAACCAGTCGGCCCCGCCGGCGAACCGCCAGATATCTTCGCATCCAAACTCTGCACGGTATTCTGCAAATCCACCAGCTGCTGATTCAGCTTTCCCAGCCGCGACTTAATCTCTTCCAAATTGTCCGATAGCCCCTGCACTTGCGTGGACATCGTATCCAGCCGCGCCCCAGAATTAGCCTGCACATCTTGCACGGACTTCTGCACCGAGCTCATCGTAGCGTTCAGCTTGCCAACGTTATCGCTGGATTGCTCGATCAGCGTCTTCATCACCGTATGGTCCTGGGTGATCTGCGTGGCCATGTCCTTCTGACCTTGCAGCAGCGTGGTGACGTCGTGCTGCAAGTCGATCATTTCACGAGAAACAGCGCTGGCGGGGCCTGGTCCGAGGGCGCTTCCTGCAAAAATAGCGGCGACCACCGCCGCGGCGAAGATTGCTAGATTACGTGCGCGCATTCAACTTCCTCCTCGAAGAGCCGGTTTGGGGCTCGGGGCGGTCGCTCCGCCACTGCAGCGGTACAACCAATGTGTGGGCTGAGTCCTAATTCTACTGTAACGGCAGAGCGCCGGGCGAGCAAGAGTGATTGGCGTCGCATGGGAAAAACGCAATCTCCGCCCCGCTCAACAAAATCGCCTCGACACTTCACACGAAGCGCCGAGGCGACTCTTGTACCGACCGCTTTCTTGACACGATCTAGTTAGCCTTGACGAAGTGCCCGCGGCGATTCTGCTGCCAGCACTCTTCGGTGCTTTCCGTGCAGAAGGGTTTTTCCTTGCCGAAACTGACGGTGTTAATTCGGTCCGCCGAAATGCCCTGCGAGACCAGGTACTGTTTGACGGCCGCGGCGCGGCGATCGCCGAGTCCCAGGTTGTACTCGGTAGAGCCGCGTTCGTCGCAATGTCCTTCGATGGTCACCTTCAGCTGCGGGTAGTTGCGCAGAAATTCCGCGTCGTGTGACAGCGCGGTGCGCGCGTCGGCACGGATATCCGCCTTATCCAGATCGAAATACGCGTCGCGCACTTCCTTCAGGAATAGTGCGTCGGTCAGGTCCGAGCTCGTGCCGGTGTCTGGCGGGGGCGGCTGCGCCACGCTCACACGAGCGCTCGCATTCGCCGAGCCTCCCGGACCGGTAGCCGTAATGGAATAGGTGACCGAACTCGTGGGTGTGACTTTCGTCGTGCCTTGGGCGGTCACTTGCCCGACGTCCGGCGTAATCGTCAATTGCGTGGCGTTCGTGGATGACCAGCTCAACGCCGCGCTGTCCCCAGGATTGATGGAAGTCGGATTCGCTTGCAGCGTGACCGTGGGCGTGGCCGGAGGAGGTGTGTATGGCGCCGGCGGCGGTGGCGTTTGGGCTACCGGCTTCTTCGAGCAACCAAAGCTAAACATTGCGGCGGCGAGCGTCAGGCAAAACAGGGCCCGATAGTGCGGTCGCATGAACTGATTCATTGCAGTTCTCCTCGAGATTAGGATCTCTTTCACAAGCTTGCGGGTGGCTTGATGCTACCACCTGCGGGGTCGGTCCGGGGGATATCTCGTATCACGATATATTATACATCGTACCCACACATTATTGATGCTGAAATTTCGCAAACGGTGCCAACCCGCTTGCGAAAAATCAACGCGGCGACCAGTTTGGCGATTCGTTGTGCCCCGCGGTGGTGAGCTGGTGGGCTTGCGAACCGTCCGCCAGCATCACCCAAATCTGCCGGCTGCCTCCCCGTGTCGATTCGAAAACGATGTGCCGCCCATCCGGCGCCCAACTGGGGCGCTCGTTGCGCCCGGCGTCCCGGGTGATTTCCACAATTTGGCGCGTGGCCACGTCCATGACGTAGATGTCATAGTTACCCGTGGGTCGCCGCCAACTGAAGGCTAAAAGCTGGCCATTCGGCGCCCATGCCGGGTCCACCAAATACCCCTTGTCGGGGACATCCAGTTCCGCAGTGTCCGTGCCGTCGGCGCTGGTCAGATACAGCTTGGGAACGCCGCCGCGATCCCCCACGTACACGATGCTTTGCCCGGTCTTCGGATTCCATGCCGGAGAAGTGGAGACCGCGTTGGAAAAGGTCAGTCGCTTGGGATGGCCGCCGTTGGCATCCGTAACGTAAAGCTCCGGATTGCCATTGCCCTGCATGGACGACGAGAAAATGACTTGTGAACCATCCGGAGACCATGCCGGGGCGCTATTACTGCCAGGAAAGCGTGGAAACGAAACTACTTTGCCGGAGTCCATCGAATACATGCAGATTTGCGGGCCCACAGGTTTTGCGTAGCATGTGAACGCGATGCGCGAGGCGTCTGGCGACCAGCGCGGGGTTAGCGAAATGGAATGCAGGGAAGTCAGCGGGTGCTGATTGGCGCCATCGTAATCCATCGTCCAAATCTCTTTCGCGCCGCTTCGCATGCTCACAAAAGCGATCTGCGTGCCGGCCACGCTGGGCAGCCCACCCGATAACTTGCTGATGATTTCATCGGCGAATTGGTGCGCGAACTTGCGCACCTGCGTATCCGAGGGCGTCCCGCGATAAATCTTGCCCACAACGGCTTGCGCCGAAGGATTGCGCACGTCGTAAAGCCACGCCTGGATAGCCACCTCTGTGGGGTTTTCCACCACGTTTCCGAACGCCACCATATTGGAATTTGCCGGGGCGTTGGTCCAATCCAGGTTCCGCAGTTCCGAGGGCACCGTGGGCATCGTGGTTGGGTACATGCTGGGGCTCACGAATTCCAGGATGCCGCTGAATTGCAGGTCGTCACGCACCACCTGCGTGAAGAGGTCCGCGTGTGGTTTGGCTGTATCCGCGCGCGGGCCGAAATTGGCTACGGCCACGCGTGGCTTGTTCGTGTCGCCAAGACCCGTGCCGGCACGGAACCAGTCTTGCGCGCGAGCGACTTGGCCGGGTGCCAGCGTCAGAGCAGCAATGACGAATATTGCAAAAAGCTTCAACGATAACTTCAAGACGACCTCCGGTGAAACTGCAACATACATTTCTGCGAATCTGACTCGCGACGTCATTGGCGGCGCTCCGGAAAATCCCACGTTACGTCCACGCTGCTGCCAGAATAATCATTCGGCAACGGCGGTAGCGGGGTCGAGGAATCAATCGCGCGCAGACCCGCGTTGTCCCAAGAACGATTCCCGCTCGTCTCTGTCACGCGAGCGTTGTGGATTGAGCCGTCGCGCGTCACGGTAAACGAAATGGCACAATGAAGAGTTCGAGAAGCACGAACGGAAGGGTCAATCGACAGTGGATCCCAGTTAGGCTGGATGCGGCGTCGGACCGCAGCAACGTACCAACCATAGCGGGTAGCGAAATCGCCACCGCCCTGGCCTAGAATCGCTACGCCCGAGGAGCCGCCGGGATTTTGCGTATATCCGGTAGGAATGTCAGGGCTGCCTCCACCACCATAGGGCACCGCGTTTGGCGGAGGCGGCGTCTTCTTGTCAAAGATCTTCGATTTGTGCGAAGGCGGCAGCGGTTTTTCCTTGTCAAATGTCGGCAGTTTGGTGACGTCGGGAGCCGGCTGGTCGAGCTTGGGCGGTTCTATTTGATTCAGTCCTTGCGAAGGGTCCACAACTTGGCTCTCGGTAGGAATAATAGGACGCGGCATGGGAATACCCGCGGAACTGACCAGATTTACCTTGGTGCCGCCAAGGTCTCCGCCCTCGCCGGCCCACTGGTTGCCGTGGAATTGAAAATAGATGGAGGCTGCGATCGCCAGCGCCGCGAGCCCATGCAGCGCGCCGGAGTAAACGATGAATTTAGTCAGACTGAATTCTTCGTCGTCGGCGGCGAACTGCGAATTGGCAATTGCGTTATTCATGATTCGCGAATCGTTCAGCGCGCGCGGGCGCGTTCGGTAATCGGCTGCGTCACGATGCTGATGTTGTTGATGCCGGACTGCCGCAGTGAATCCACCACCGTGGCAAACGCTCCGAAGGGCACCGCCTCGTCGCAGCGCAGATACACCGTATCTTCCGGCTTCTTCTGTTGCGCGTGAATTTTGTCGCCCAAATCGTGAATGTTCACTGGATCGTTGCCCAGGTAAATCCGCTGGGCCTTGTCCACGGTGATCACCACGTGCTGCTCGGTGATCTGGTGCACCGTTTTGGTCTTCGGCACGTCCACTTCAATGCCGGACTGCAGAATCGGCGCGGTAATCATGAAAATAATCAGCAGCACCAGCACCACGTCGATGAACGGGACCATGTTGATCTCCGAAAGCGACGTCTGCGTTTGTTTAATCTGCGACATAAGAGCCAATCTCTCCGCACCCGCGGCTAGTCCGTGCCACTCTCTCTCCGCGCCTTCCGCGCCTTCCGCGTCTCTGCGTCCTCTGCGTTAATCTTTTTCTTCGCGTCGCCGAAAGCTCGTTCACGAAAACGTCTTCTCAATCTGCGCCGCCACTTCCATCGCAAAACTATCCAACCGCTGCCCTAAGTCCCGAATATTCTGCAAAAAGTGATTATAGAAGATCACCGCCGGAATGGCGGTAAAAAGCCCCGCAGCGGTGGTGAACAGCGCTTCAGAAATGCCCGGAGCCACTGCCCGCAGCGTGGCGGAGCCGGCATCGCCCAGCCCAGCGAAGGCGTCGATAATGCCCCAAACCGTTCCAAAGAGCCCGATGAACGGCGAAACGGAAGCAGTAGTGGCCAGCCAGGACATGCCTTTTTCCGCGCGTCGCACTTCTTCCGCGGACGCTAGCTGCATGCTCACGCTCACCGCCGTCAAACTTTTCAATCGCCCATCGTTCGCCGGATTTCCCGTGCCTGTCCCGATCTGGCTTTGCAGTTCGCGAAAGCCGGAGGCGTACACCGAAGCAAACGGCGAACCCGCCGACGCCAGCGCCTGCGGATTGGCCACGCCTCGAGTAGCGCGGAAAATGCGCAGGAATTGGCTACTCTCGCGGCGAATGCGGCTGAACAGACCCAGCTTTTGAAAAATCATGGCCCAGGAAACCACGGAGAAAACCAGCAGGAGAACCAGAACCACGCGGGCCACCCAGCCCGTCTGGCCCAAAATACTTCCGATGTCGGTTATGAGTATCGCGGAGAACAGGAGAATGATGTACCCCTCAGTGAAACTATGGAATAAAAGATGTTTGGCCGGCTAACGTATTTTTCCGGGTAAAGCGCCACAGCGCCAGTCTGCTACATATCGACAATCTCTGTGGGCTCGTGTCGAGAATCTTTGTGGGTCGTGGCTTTAGCCACGACATTAGCGCCGCACTATCGCACCCGGCTTTAGCCGCTGAAGTCAGGGCTGAGCGCCGCCCACGGAGACTCTGTGCTCACAAAGCGACGATTCCATACAAATTTCTGTAGCTTCAGAAACGTAACATACGCACGCAGGCGACGCAACGAAACCACGAACTAATGTTGTGCATGCTGACCCTTGCTTGATGATGAGAAAACTACAATTCCATCAGCCATTCGCCGCCGCACACACTCTATCTGATGCCATAAGCAGGGCAAGAAGGTGCCGTCAGCTGTGTTAAACTGCGCGATAGATGGAAAAAACGATTCATGTCGCGCTCGAAACGCTGATCGGCACGCCTTCGCAGCGCCAAGCGCGTCCAGAGGTGCATGCAAAGCCGCATCCGAGTTCGCGTTCGCCGCGTAGTAATGAACGTGACGCGGGAACTTTTTTTCTTGAAACCTTTGGCTGCCAGATGAACGACCACGATTCCGAAAAAGTTGCCGGCGTGCTCGTTTCGCGCGGCTACACGCAAGTACAGACTCCCGCCGACGCTTCAGTGATTCTTTACAACACCTGCAGCATTCGGGAAAAGGCCGCACAGAAGGTGTTTTCCCGCTTGGGCGAATTTCGTGGCACCTCCGATGCCGGCAAAATCATCGGCGTGCTCGGCTGCGTGGCCCAGCAGGAAGGCGAAAACATCTTCAACCGCGCGCCGTGGGTCAGCCTGGTGTGCGGCTCCGCCAGCTATCGCAAACTTCCGGAAATGCTGGATAAGCTCGAAGCCGGAGACCGGCGCGTCACCGGACTGGACAACGACACCGACGAGACCTTCGAGACCGAGATCACCCGCCGCGACAACCCATTCCGCGCGTTTCTTACCATTATTGAAGGCTGTGACAAGGCCTGCTCCTATTGCGTCGTGCCTTTTACCCGCGGGCCCGAACGCAGCCGCGCCAGCGATTCGATTTTACGCGAAGTCCGGGAGCTCGCCGAATTGGGCTATTCCGAAGTGCAACTCCTCGGTCAGACCGTGAATTCCTACAAGGACCCCACGTCGAGCAAGATGAAATTTTCCGAGCTACTGCTGGCCGTTGCCGACGTTCCGGGAATTCGCCGCGTGCGCTTCACCACTTCGCATCCGCGCGATTTTACTCCGGACATCGTGGCGGCCATCGATGCACAGCCGAAACTTTGTGATCACGTTCATTTGCCGGTGCAGTCCGGTTCGTCTGAAGTGTTGCGCGCGATGGCGCGAACATACACCCGCGAAGAGTATCTCGAAAGAATTGCCCTGATTCGCGCGGTCAAGCGCGAGATCAGCATCACCACCGACATCATCGTGGGCTTTCCCGGCGAAACCGAAGAGCACTTTCAGGAAACCCTGCGCTTGCTTGAGGAAGTTCGTTTCGACGCGCTGTTCGCTTTCAAATATTCGCCCCGTCCGAACACGCCTTCCTTGGCCATGAATGATCCGATTCCGGAAGAAGAAAAAAGCCGGCGTCTGGCGGTCTTGCAAAAGGTGCAAAGCGAAATACAGTCCGCCCGGCACGCAAAAATGATTGGCCAAACCATGGAAGTCCTGGTCAGCGGAAAATCGCGGCGCGAGAATCGCTGGTCGGGACACGCTTCGTCGAACCGCGTGCTGAATTTCACGTCTCCGCATCAGGATTTATTGGGAACATATGTAAATGTGCTGGTGACGGATGCCGGCCCGGCAAGTTTGATCGGTGAACACGTTCTCTGATTCTTTCTGTACGGTTGGCAATTTACGGGAGGCCCCATGGAAGTCGAGATGAAAATTCGCGGGCTGATGATGGATCCTGTTACCAATATGCCGATCGTCGTGCTGAAGGATGTGCAAGGCCAGGCCATTCTTCCGATTTGGGTGGGCGTGTACGAAGCCAACGCCATTGCTCTCGAAATTGAAAAAGTAGAAACGCCGCGGCCCATGACCCACGATTTGCTCAAGAATGTTTTTCTCGGCCTCGATGTGCGGGTGCAAAAAATCGTCGTCAACGATCTGAAGGACGACACCTTCTACGCCATCATCTGGGTCGAGCGCGAAGGCCAGATGATGACCATCGATTCGCGCCCCAGCGACGCCCTGGCATTGGCGCTGCGCATGGATTGCCCGATTTTTGTCGACGAGCGCGTGCTGAAAAACGCCAAAGTTTCGACCGCGCTCACGGAACGCAACACCAGTGACCAATTGCGCGGCTGGCTCGAAGGCCTCTCCGACGACGACCTCGGCCGCTACAAGATGTAAATCAGTTCCGCCGGCGCGCATTGGGTTTGTGTAGGCGCCGGGCTTTAGCCCGGCACTTTTGGTCCTGCGCGGAACGCGCCGCTGCAGAACGCCGCACTTCAGACCACGGCTACCACGCCTGATGGTTGCGCTTGCGGCGCTTCGATTAACGATTGCACCTTTTGGCGCCACACCAGCAGCAAAACAATCCCGATCAAAATCAGCGCCAGACTGAGACCAGACCACAATCCGAATGCGCCCCAATGACGGCGGAAACACAGCCACGATCCCAGCGGCAATCCTAAAATCCAGTAAGCGAAAAAATGGCACAGCATCGGCGTGCGCGTGTCGCCCGCGCCGCGCAGCGCGCCGGTGGCTACCGTCTGCAGACCGTCGAAAAGTTGGAACGCCGCACCCGCGGCCAGCAACAACGTGGCGCTGTGAATGATGAGTTCGTTCGGCGTGTAGATCAGCGCGATCCAGCGCGGAAAAATCAGCAACGCAGCGCTGGCGCAAACCATAAATGCGGCGCCCAGAAAAATCGCCGTGCCTCCGGCTTCGCCCGCACCCACGGGATCTTTGCGGCCGATGGCCTGACCAACGCGTACCGCTGCCGCGGAAGAAATGCCCAGCGGAACCATGTACGTGGTCGCAACGGTGTTCAGCGCCACCTGATGACTCGCCAGCGGCACCGCGCCCAGTCGTGCGATCAGCGCCGTAGCCAACGCGAACACGCCGCTTTCCAAAGCGAATTGCACCGCGGCGGGATATCCGAGCGTGATCAGACGCTTGATGCGCCGAAGATCCACGTCGACGGGAGTTTTCAATAGTTCGGTGCGATGGCGATGGTCGTACCACAGAAGATAGACGACTAACACTCCGGCCATGTAGCTGCGCGAAAACGCCGTGGACCATCCTGATCCAACCGCGCCCATCGCGTGGAACCCGAAATGTCCGTACACCAGCCCGTAATTTCCCAGGGCGTTCACGATGTTTGCGGTGACCAGCGCGAATGCTACGGGCTTGACCATGTCCATGGCTTGCAGGCAGCGGCGCACCGCGAAGTACAGTAGTAGCGGCAGGAGTCCGACGGTTAACGCTTTGGTGTAGGGAATGGTGAGCGCCAGAACGTCGCGATCGATGTGCATTCCGGAGAGCAAGCGCGGAAGCAGCCACACCGGAGCGGCAAGAAGCGGTGTGAGCGCAATGCTCATGTAAATTCCGTTGACCAGTGAGCGGTGACAATCTTCGCGTTCGCCTGCGCCGAAAGCCTGCGCGACAAGCGTGTCGAGTCCCATCAACAATCCGCCGCCGAACAGCGCCAGCACCGAGAAAAGCGTGGAGCCAAGACTGACCGCGCCGATCGCGGTCGCGCTGTTGGGCAAGTGGCCGACCATAACGGTGTCGACGATGGCCATGCTCATCCAGCCGAGTTCGGCGAGCACCAGCGGAAGCGCCAGGCGAAACGTGGGGCGGAGTTCTTTGCGCAGCGTGGAAATTGTGATCATGACGGGACGATTCAGAAAGTGTATGCGGAGCGGAACGAACTCGCAATTGAATCTGCTGTTTACTGGTGGAGTGAAGAGCGGCGGAAGTTCCATTGACGTTCACGGGTGCGAAATCTACGCTCGAAACGCGCTGAAAACTCGGCAAAACGGCGATGGGAAAAAGTTGTGAGTGGTGCAGAGTTTGCCGGCGTTGGTAACGAATCGGGGGAATACCGTGCCGTTTGTGGATACTGAAAATTTTGAAGAGCGCATGAAATATACGCGCGCGGTATCGCGGATAAATTCGCGCGTGAACCTGGCGGTGGAGTGGCGCGAAGACGGCCGCGACTTGCACGCGGAAGGTTTCTCCGTGGACGTGAGCGCGCAGGGGTGTTTGGCGATTGTGCCGCAGGGATTTGCGGTGGGGCAGAAGTTGCGCGTGGTGAATCTGCTGAACAATAAGATGTCGGATGCGGTGTTGATCTGGCGCGGGCACGAAGGACGGCAAGGTTGGGAATTGGGTTTGCAATTGGTGAGTCCGCCGGAAGGATTTTGGGGGATTGAGTTGTAGCTTGGAAGAATGGACGCGCCGCGCGGAGTGCGAACGTAACGAGGTAATGAGGTAGGGAAGCGACGGAACGGAAGAGACGCGCTGAAGACAAGACGCGCGGATGCTGTAGCGAGTTGCGTGGAAATTTGAGTGGTGAAACTTCTGCAATCCTCCTGTGGTGCCCCTGCCTGTTTGTGAAAGCGACGGATTCTGAATGGTTTGGATGGGTGTGTTTGGAGGAGATAGCATCCATCGTAGTGATGAGAGTCGAGGTTTCTTCAACAAGAACTTGAAGGATGCTACCACTGGACCCCCCACCCCGGGGGTCATGATGAAAGAGTAGGATTCCATTGGGTTTAGGGGCGAATCGTGCGAAAGAGTAAGATTCTATTGGGTTTAGAGTGATTCGCGTGAAAGAGACAGATTTTGTTGGAGTTAGATGGATGTTAGGAATTTCACCAGGAATTTGGTTGGAGAGACCGACCCTACCCCCGGGTGTTTTTGGCAAAGAGTGCGCAGCCTTAACAAAACACGAGGGATGCGAGGAATTGCGAATTAAGAAGAGTGCGCAAGCTGTTGAAAATAAAGGATCGTGTTTTTGCGGTGGCGCGCAAGAGTGAAACGATGTTGAAACACGGCGATGAGGGTTGGAGGGCGAGGCTTTGGGGGTGGGGGGAAGCGGGGAGGTTGGGGCGGAGATGGGTCCTGCGGGAGACATGGTACACGATAGCAAAGCCGTAATCGCATGTCAATAGTACTTTATAGTATTGCGTTCGAACGCTGGTGGTCAACGCCTCGTCTGCCCCCGTCGGTCTAGCGACAAATTCGCTATTTGGGGCACTTGCATAACTTATCGAAGTAACCGTTCTTGTAGAGATAGACAACCGCGGTTAAAACAACTGCCAGTGGAACCGGATGCCAGGTAATTACCCCCGCCATTATGAGAAGCCCCGCTATGTCGCGCAGCAATTTCAGCAACTCATGGCCTTTTCTGTCGCAATATCTGAGGTCGATGCAAATCCTCTGTTTAAGGGCATTCTCTCCTTTGTCGAGAACCCTTTTGAGGGCTGCCATCATTTCTTGAATTTGCTTCTTGGGGTTGAGACTTGCGAGGTAATTTCTGAACTGCTCGGGCGTCATTGGCGGCTCAGTTTGGGGCATCGCGAGCTGCAAAAAAGCCTGGTCTTGAGCCAGCATGCCGGCCAGTTGCGTTGCCAGTTGTTCCGAACTAAGTCCCAAGAGGGTTTGGATTTGATCTTCTTCGTTCTGGTTGTTCGCCATGTCGGGGTGACCTCCAATAGCCCAGTATTCTACGCCATTCTTGTGGGAACCGGGCGAGGCTCGGAAGAATGAAAGGCAACTTACGTCGGGGTTAAAGAAACCGCGAGGGTAGGCCAGCCACAGAAAAGGCTAACGTCAAAACCGTTTGCCCCATTTTTAAAGGATGTCCCACCCGCCCTGCGTTCTCGATTCTCGGGGTAAAGGCGCGGGGTTTTCCGCGCCTTTACGATTGTGACTTTCTGAGAAAGCGCGCGTAGAATCGGGTCCGGCATCTGAAGGCCGATAACTCGTGGACGTAATCCTAGATACGAATATTCTTTATTCGCCGCTCCAGGCACAAGGCGGTGACTTCACGAACTTCAACGCCTTCGTTGAACTCGTGACCTACCTTCGTCGCACCAAATCGGACCTTGTCCTACCCAAGTTAGTCATCGACGAACTATGCGCTCGTTACGAAGACTTACTATCCGGTGCTATAAAACAGGCTGAGGACGCTCGCCAAACTCTTCAGCGCAAGACATTCACGAAGTTGATCGATGTCCCAAAGGTCAGCGTCTCAACTGAAGTTCGATCATTGCGTGAGCGTTTACTAAACCCCGCCCAAGGCTTTCAGTCTCGCCCATTTGATGATTACGCCGGGATCTCTGTGGCAGAGGTTGTCAGGCGTGGCATTCAACGCATCCCGCCGGCGAATAGTAAAGGTGAAGAACTCCGCGATGTCGTGCTATGGCTTCTCGTTTTGGCCTACGCTAAAACCGCTAATCGTGACGTGGCCTTCATCAGCGGCGACAGCACGTTTCAAAACGGCGACGGCGCTCTCAAAGAACAATTAGCGAACGACGTTACACAGGCGGGCGTGAAGATTGCATACTATGAATCCATTCGGAGTTTCATCACGGCCAACTCGTTGCTCGCCAACTCTTTGAACGAACAAGACCTCGATAAGATCGTCTTTCTAGAAGAACTGTCGCGACTCGCAGCCAACTACCTTTTCAACGCAACCATCGGTTACGGCGTTATAGTTGACGTCCAACCCGTCGACATACAATTTCGCAAAGCCCAAAAATACCAAGTTGGCTCTGATTCTTTCTATGTTGAATCTGAATATGCTGTCGTGGCCCGACTAAAAATCTTTGAGCCGAACAATGTATTTCTGAATTACGCTGTTATTGATCCACAGCCTACTAGCTGGCAGGGATCAGGCGACACTTTCTACGATCTTCCTGTTGTAGCCAATTTTCAACCGCCGCCTCCAAGTTTAGTGACGAACATAGTTTCGTCCGATTCTCCCTCTCCCTATCGGACTCAACAAGCCCCAACACGTCTGAGTTACAACGCCACCCTTACGATGCAAATATCGCTTCGCGTCACCGACAGCAAACGAGAGTCGTTGGAGCTTGACGGTTTGACCCTGGATAGCAAAACCCTCATTCAGGAATCGGAGGCATAACCTCCTAAGCGAACTCGAACGTTACCCACACTCATAACCTAGCGCGTTTCTGTCCGTTTGCTTTAATGAATCTGTGGCTGAAAACCGACGTTCGCTTATGCCACAAGACCCTTTTCACATCGTCTTGTCCCTAACTCGCAAGGACGGAGACTGGGAAACCCTTGGATTGACGGGACGTTCACCACGATTCGGTGAGTGCGTCGAGACGTTAAAGTGAAGATTGCAGGAAGCGTCCCGTTTGTCCCCCGCACCCCACGTTTCCTACAAAGCTCTCCTCGTCGTTCTACAAGCTAATGCCGATGGAGTTGGGCGACGCCTCGGCGCAAAGTGGCACCAGGCTTGCTTTACGTTTCGCAATCCGGCTGCTAAAGGAGAGAAATGAGACTAACTAGGCTGCTGCTGGGAATATTTGCATTGGTTCTAATTCAAGCTGGCTGCTCGGAGACAGCCAAGTCGCCGGATGTCGCGGATGCCGTCCGCAAGTCTCTCGACCAAGCCGGATATAAAGATGTGAGCGTGAGTCAGGACCGGGATAAAGGGGTGGTCACCTTGGGCGGGACCGTGGCATCCGATGGGGACAAAGCACAAGCGGAAGCAATCGCAAGGAGCGCCGTTGGCGCGCAAGTGCTAGCGGACCAAATTGCCGTGCGGCCCCCCGGTGGTGAAAGCGACGCGAAATCGGTGCAATCCGATATCGATAAGGGGATTGAGAGCAACCTGGACGCCGTGCTGATTCAAAACAAGCTAAAGCACGACGTAAAGTATGACGTAAAGAACGGCGTGGTGACACTCACGGGAGAAGTTCATTCGCAATCTAGACGCGCACAGGCGGAAAAACTGGCCGCTGAGGTACCCAACACCAAGCAGGTCGTGAATGAATTGCAGGTCAAGGATCAGAAGGCTAGCTCTAGTCTTTAGGATCGCTTTTCGCAAACCGAAATCCCGAGGCGAAAAAGGGCGGCGATGTTGCCGTCCTTTTTCTTGCCGAACTTCAACCGATGGTCATGTAGTATTTCGCTATCAATGCGATTTCGTAGGCGGTGGCGAAGATCGCGAAGGTTGCGTGAAATCGTTCATTCTTAACCTTGATCGCAGCCGCGCTCAACAAAATACATAAACCTGTTCGCCCATAATATACGGGGCCCAATGCGTGCAAGTAAGCGCCGCCTTTGATCAACGTGTCGACGATATCGGCGATGAAGAGGATGGTCATCAAACTAAAAATCCATTGGCGGCGAGAATAGAAATACTCTTTGAAGCCGGCGTAGTCAGCCATCTCTTCCGGGAACAGCAGCACGCAGAGCAGATACTGGATCACGGCGTACATGGAGATAAAGAAATAGAGGGGAAAGGTCCACTGCTGGACGGCCTGCAAACGAAACTCCCACCACCAAAAATGGATCAAATAGAGAAAAAGAAACAAGGACCATACGAGATGCACCGAGTAGACCTTGTACTCTTTGGGATGTTGGACGATTTTTGCCACGCCGCTGAGCAGGCGTGAAACTCCCAGGCCCAAGATGATAGTGAATAGAACGCGTACGTGGAGATACATGTCCATAAATGAAATGTCCCCGTGCTTGGCGTTGGCCTTCGGCTGGAGGCGATCTTGAACAATCTAGCTGGGCGATCGTCCGGCCGCAACCTGAGTGTACGTGCCCCCGTTCTGAGTTACTTTTCGTGTCCGTTGATGCAACTTGTCTCGCGTGCAGTCCGCTGTCGTTCTTGTGGCACGTCGGAAGCCACCTGTCAGAAGTGACAGGTGCTTTGAGCGATGAACGTGGCTAAGTTCAAGATAACCTTGCCCTGGGCACTAGATCCCTGCCGTTGAGGGGATCCGTGGTTATAGTGTTGCCTAAACGGTTCGCTAGAGCACCAGCGAAAAGATGGGTGACGCGGCGTTGTAGAGCTGTTTGTATTCGGGAAAGGAACCCATGCGATTGTCTGTTCTGTGCCTTTTAGGTGTAGCAGTGCTGCTGCCGTCGCTAGCGCAGGCGCAAGGTCCGGTGTATGAGATTACGCCGGTGCAAAGCACGGTTAAGTTCGATGTGGAAGCGTCCGTGGCGATCAAGGGCACGTTCAGCAAATGGGACGCAACTCTAACGTTCCCGTCCACGGATGTGACCACCGGCGTTTTGGACCTGAAGATTCAGGCCGCGTCTGTGGATACGGGAAGCGGCATGAAGAACGGCAAGCTAAAAGGGAAGGACTTTTTCAACGTAGAGCACGATCCGCTGATCACCTTTCACTCGACGAAGATTGTGCAGACCAGTCATAACACCTTCGAGGTGGACGGCGACTTTACGATCCGCGGAGTTACGAAACCCGAAAAGCTCACGCTGACGGTATCCGGCGTAGGGACCGGCAACGGCACGATCACGGGAATAATGGCGTTCGACCGCAAGGACTACGGGATGAACAAAGGCATTCCGTTCGTCACGATCGCCAACCGCGTTGAAGTGAACGTCTCCCTCAAGGGGAAGCGCATTAGCGGGCCACCGCTGGTCTTCAAGCAATAATTTCGGCAGCAATTTCTCAGCAACAATTTAACCAATAATTTAACCGACAAAGGGGAAGCACTCTATGAAATCGCACGCTAGGTCAGTAATCGCAGCCTGGTTCGTGGCAGTTCTTTGTGCCTTCGTTGGCGTTTCCGTCTCGAGTGCGCAAGAGTCTTTGCCGTTTCCTCCCCAGCCGTCGGGCAGCACGGCTGGCCGGACAATGCAGGAGTCGATCTACAGTCCGGCGCCGAAGGTGAGCCATGTGCCGAAGAATGCGCCGAACATCATTATTGTCTTGATCGATGATGTCGGTCCCGGCCTTCCAGACACGTACGGCGGAGAGATCCACACGCCGGCGTTAAGCCGCATCGCGAATGAAGGCATCTCATACAACCGGTTCCACACCACCGCGATGTGCTCTCCGACGCGCGGCGCGCTGCTGACCGGAAGAAATCACCACCGAATTAGCGCCGGGCAGATCGCGGAACTGGCGAACGACTGGGACGGATACTCCGGCATCCAGCCGAAGAGCAGCGCGATGGTGGCCGAAGTACTGAAGGACTACGGATACAGCACCGCCGCGTTCGGAAAGTGGCACAACACGCCCGCAGAGCAGACCACCGCAGCCGGGCCATTCGATTACTGGCCCACTGGGTATGGCTTTGAATACTTCTACGGTTTCCTGGCGGGCGAAGCTTCGCAGTACGAACCCAACCTCGTCCGCAATATCGACACCGTTCATCCTCCAAAAACTTCTGGCGGCCACGACTACTACCATCTGAGCGAAGATCTGGCCGACGATGCTATTGGGTGGATGCAAAACCACAAATCTTTCGCGCCAGACAAACCCTATTTTATTTACTGGGCTAGCGGCGCTTCCCACGGGCCTCATCAGGTGCCACCGGAATGGACCGCGAAATACAAAGGCAAGTTTGATGACGGCTGGGATAAGTACCGCGAGCGCGTTTTCGCCCGGCAAAAAGCCATGGGCTACATTCCGCAAGATGCGCAGCTCACGCCGCGCCCCGCGACCATGGCCTCATGGGACTCGATTCCAGAATCCGAGAAGCCCTTTCAGCGCCGGCTCATGGAGGTGTTTGCTGGGTTTACGGAACATGTGGACGCGCAGGTTGGGCGTTTGGTAGACGAAGTAGAGCGCGAGGGCGACAAGGACAATACGCTGATCCTGTACATCTGGGGCGATAATGGTTCATCCGCGGAGGGGCAATTCGGTTCGATCAGCGAGTTGCTGGCACAGAACGGCATTCCCACCACCACCGCGCAGCAGATCAAGGTGCTGGACACCCTTGGCGGACTCGATGCGTTGGGGTCGCCGAAGGTTGAAAACATGTATCACGCAGGATGGGCGTGGGCGGGGAGTTCGCCGTATAAATCGACCAAGCTGGTAGCCGCGCATTTTGGTGGCACACGCAACCCGATGGCGATTCGCTGGCCTGCCAAAATCACCCCCGATAAAACGCCGCGCCCGCAATTCTTGCATGTGATCGATGTGGTCCCGACGCTTTATGACGTGGTCGGGATTACTCCACCCAGAGTAGTGAACGGTATTCAGCAGGACCCAATGGACGGGGTCAGCTTTGCAACCACGTTAAATGATCCCAAGGCCAAGGAAGTACGACACACGCAGTATTTCGAGATCATGGGCAGCCGCGGGATTTACCACGATGGTTGGTTTGCCGACACGATTGGTCCACGCCTTCCATGGCTCCCCGGTTTACCAAAAGGCGTCTTGGGTCCCAAGGGCGAACTGCTGTGGAATCCGGACAAAGATCCCTGGGAGCTTTATAACTTGGACGAAGACTGGACGCAGTCGAATGACTTGGCGGCAAAGATGCCGGACAAACTTGCTGCGATGAAAGAGCTCTTCACCATGGAATTTGCCAAAAACCAGGGATTTCCAGTCGGTGGCGGATTGTGGGTTCCGGTGGTACGTCCGGATCTGAGAATCGCGCCTCCTTACACGGAGTGGACGTTCGCGGGAAACATGACGCGCATGCCGGAGTTCACCGCACCGGCGTTGGGTAATAAGGAGAATGTGGCCACGGTTGACGCGGAAATTCCCGCCAATGCTAATGGCGTGCTTTACGCGCTTGGAGCGTTTTCTGGCGGACTGTCCCTATACGTACAGGATGGTGTGCTTTCCTACGAGTACAACCTGTTCGAGATGCAGCGCACGCATATTCGGGCGAAGGACAAGCTGCCTACGGGAAAGGTGAAGATCGAAGTTGAAACCAGGTACGCAGTGAAGAAGCCCGCCGGTCCGCTCGATGTGATCTTGAAAGTGAACGGCCAGCAGGTCGCAACCGGCCAGGTGCCGGTCAGCGCGCCGCTGATGTTCACCGCCAACGACTGCCTCGATATCGGCACCGATCTCGGCTCACCCGTGTCTCTGGATTACTTCGAGAAAGCGCCTTTCGCTTTCAACGGAAAGATCAGCCAAGTCCACGTGAAATATCTTGGTACGCCAACGCAGGTGCAGGAAGAGAAAAAACAGACGGACGCACAGATTCCGGACACGGAGTGAAGCAGGCAGCCGATGGTCTTCGGGCAATCGAGTGCAGGCAACGTTGTCGTCGTGCCGGGCCAGAAAGCGAAACGAGAATTTGTCAGTTTGACGAGGAGAACAACTCATGAACCAAAAGTGCCTCCCAGAATTGACGATCGTCGTTGTTTTCATGCTCGGGTGCGCCCTGGCGCTATCGTCAAGCGCGCCGGCTACGGACGATTTGTCGCCCGCCGAGGCCCGCGCTATCGCCAAGGAAGCGTACATCTACGGTTTCCCGATGGTGGATAGCTACCGCATTCAATACGACTATTTCACCGACACCAAAAATCCAGAATTTAAAGCCCCGTGGAACCACATCGCGAATATTCCCCGAGTCACCACGCCTGCCGACACCACGGCCCAAACGCCGAATGCCGACACTCCTTATTCATGGTTGGGCCTCGACCTTCGCGCCGAGCCTATCGTGCTCACCATGCCGGTGATTCCGAAAGAGCGCTACTTCACCGTGCAACTCATCGATGCCTACACTTTTAATTTTGATTACATCGGCAGCCGCGTCACCGGCAACGACGGTGGAGTTTTTCTGATAGCAGGCCCCGGCTGGAAGGGCGCGACGCCCAACGGAGTAACGAAAGTAATTCACGCGGACACCGACTTCATTTTCGCTTTCTACCGCGTACAACTTTTCAATCCTAACGATCTGGACAACGTCAAGAAAGTGCAAGCGGGTTTCAAGGTTCAGACTCTTTCGTCGTTCGCGGGTACGCCGGCAGTCACTACGCAGGCGGTTAACTTCATCAAGCCGATCAGCCGCGCGGATCAGAAGACTTCGCTCCAATTCTTCAACATTCTGAATTTCGTTCTCCAGTACTGCCCAACCGATCCTTCCGAAGTCGATTTGATGGCTCGCTTCGCAAAGATTGGCGTGGGAGCAGGAAAGACTTTGGATGTCAGCAAACTATCTCCAGAAATGCGCACGGCGATGGAACAAGGTATGGCCGATGGCTGGGCGGATTTTAACGGTGTCTTCGCTCTATTCAATCAGGGCAAAGTCCAATCCGGGGATGTCTTCGGAACCCGCGCGTACATGAAGAACAACTATTCGTACAGGATGGCCGCTGCCGTCCTTGGCATCTACGGCAATTCAAAAGAAGAAGCGATGTACCCACTCTATGGTGTCGATTCCACTGGCCAGAAACTCTCCGGTGCCAACAAATACACCCTGCACTTTGCCAACGGACAGTTGCCGCCGGTGAACGCCTTCTGGTCACTGACGATGTACAAAATGCCCGAGAGCCTTCTCGTCGCGAATCCGATCAACCGTTACCTCATCAACTCGCCGATGCTGCCTGAGCTGAAGAAAGATGCCGACGGTGGGCTGACGATTTACATTCAGAATGATTCTCCAGGCAAAGAGAAGGAAGCCAACTGGCTGCCAGCGCCGGTCGGCCCGTTTATGATGTATTTGCGTCTCTACTGGCCCAAAGATTCCGCGTTAGAAGGTCAGTGGACTGCACCGAAGGTTGACCGTGTCCAGTAACCGACAGATCGAACGTGTAAGCAACGTCGCCAGATAAAGGAGCTTTGAATGAGATCCACAAAGTGCGTTGTCGCTGCCCTGTTTGCATTCGCCTGCGCCGGAGTTACAGCTCGCGCGCAGACCGCGGCGAAGACGGACATACCGCAGTCAACCTTTAAGTCGATCTCTACCCCCGACAAACTGGATACACCCATTGGCAAGCTGACTTTTTCTGACGGCGTGCCGACCGGAGACACCGTCAAAACCCTCTACGACAATCTCGACCGCACGCGCGGCGTCACGGTGTATCTCGATAACCTCGGTGCCGTGGCGATACGCGCTTTTCTGTCGGCGCTTGCCGCGCAGGGTGCCGACGCGCCCAACCATGTCGCCATTTTCGCGCAGCTGATGGACTCACAGGCTGTCGTTCTAACAGCGAACACATCCACGCTTTACGCCTTCTCCCGGACCGACCTTTCAAAAGACGGCCCGACCGTCATCGAAATCCCTCAGGGGATGCTCGGCTTTCTCGACGATGATTGGGAGCGCTTCGTCGGAGATCTCGGCGTCACGGGTCCCGACAAGGGCAAAGGCGGCAAGTATCTCGTTTTGCCTGCGGGCTACGACGGCCAGATTCCCGACGGATATTTCCTGCTGAAGCCGCGCACCAACAAAAATTTTCTTTTCTTGCGCGGCGGGATTGCCAACGGTCTCGAAGCTGGCGCCAAGAACATGACTTCGGGGATTAAGATTTACCCGCTGAAAGACGCAGCGAGTCCCGCTCCGACGACCTTCATCAGTCTGTCCGGCAAATCCGTCAACACACTTTTCCCAAACACGCTGGACTACTTCGAGTACCTGAACGCAGTGGTTCAGGACGAGCCCATCGACGCGATTGACTCGTCGCAGCGTGGCGCCATCGCCACCATCGGCATCGTCAAGGGCCAGCCGTTCGCGCCCGACGACCGGATGAAGAAACTGCTCACGGAATCCGCCGCGCTCGGAAGCGCCACCTCCCGCGCCATCACTTTTGAGCCGCGCATAAGCGGTGTGTATCTCTACCCCGGCACCGATAGCGTCTGGTCGGCGTTCTTCGCGAACAGGAACGCTACGTTTGAGTTGGATGGCACGATGCAACTTGAAGCGGCTGCGCTGTACTACTTCAATGCCGGCGGCGTCACGCCAGCCATGGCGAACACGGCCGTAGGCGTCGGATCCGATTACGCCGGGGCCTATCTTGACGCCAGGAAACAGCCGTTCGATGGTTCCAAAACCTACCAGCTCCATCTGCCGCCCAACGTGCCGGTAAACAACTTCTGGGCGGTCACGATTTACGACACGCAGTCGCGCTCGATGTTGCAAACGGGCCAAAAATTCCCGACAGTCGGAAGCCAGACCAAGGGAATCGAGAAGAACGCGGACGGCTCGTATGACGTTTACTTTGCGCCGAAAGCGCCGGCAGGCAAAGAGAACAACTGGCTGCAGACCGTTCCAGGCAAGAGCTGGTTTGTGATACTGCGCATGTACGGTCCACTGGAGCCCTGGCTCAACAAGACCTGGCGGCCGAGTGAGATCGCGCTGGTGAAGTGAATGGGACAGGCAATCCGCGGAGGAGACAGAAAGTGAAAATCAAAACTTACCTAGCCGTAGTCGCGCTTTCTGGCATTTTGGGTTTGACCGTAGCCAAGGCACAGACGCCGCCAAAGATGAAGATGACCACACCAATCCCGGCGTCCATCACGACGCCGGATTCTGTTGACACGCCCATCGGCACCCTAAAGTTCTTTGACGGCTTCCCGGACGACGCGACGGTTGAGAAGGTGTACGACAATCTCGACTTTCAGCGTGGTGTGCAAGCGTTTTTGAGTGGCATGCCTGGTGCGTCGCTCGTCGGTATGCGCACGGGATTTCGCAAGCTGGGTGCTCTCAACAACAATGTTTTGCTTTTCGGAAACCGTCTGGATTCCAAGTCACTTTTCCTCACAGGTAACACGGACTCCGCCTACTTCAGCACCTGGATTAATTTGAAAGACGGCCCGATGGTGCTTGAAACGCCTCCCAAGGTGCTGGCGTTTCTCGACGACTCTTGGTTTCAGTACGTTACGGATATCGGCAACGCCGGACGTGACAAAGGGCAGGGCGGCAAGTACCTCGTGCTTCCGCCGGGCTACGACGGCCCAGTGCCAGAGGGCTACTTTGTCGCCCGTTCGCGCACTTATAATCTGTGGCTCATGGGCCGGGGATTCAAGGTGAATGGCGACCTTACGCCTGCCGTAGAGGGCATCAAGAAAAACCTGCGCATTTATCCGCTGGCGCAGGCGAAGAACCCTCCGCCAACGAACTTCATTAATGGTTCGGGCGTTGAGCTGAATACAGTCCACTCCAATGATTTCAGCTACTTCGAAGAACTGGACGAGGTGGTACAGGAAGAGCCGAGCGAGGCGCTGGACCCCGAGAGGCTCGGCTTGTTCGCTTCCATCGGGATTGAGAAAGGCAAGCCGTTTGCCCCCGATGCGCGGATGAAGAAAATTCTCACCAACTCAGCCGCAGTCGGTAATGCCACCGCTAGGGCCCTCTTGTTCCGCACGCGCATGAAGGACGCCTACTACTTTCCGAACAGCGCTTGGTTCACGACATTTTCTGGCGGATACGAGTTCTTATCGCAACCCGGCGTGCGCAATCTCGACGCCCGCACCATGTTCTTCTACTACGCAACGGGGATTACACCCGCGATGGCTATGAAGATGGTGGGTATCGGTTCGCAATATGCGGCGGCGTTCGTGGATTCCACGGGGAAACCGCTAGACGGGAGCAAGACCTACAAGATTCACTTGCCGCCAAACATTCCCGCAAAGGACTTTTGGTCGTTCGTCGTTTATGACAACCAAACTCGTTCGATGCTGCAAACCGACGAGCAATTTCCGAGCATCGGCAGTGAAGACAAAACCGTCGTCGTCAATCCAGATACATCGGTAGACGTTTATTTCGGACCGAAAGCACCAGCGGGGCACGAAACCAACTGGGTTCAAACCGTACCCGGTAAGGGTTGGAACGTTTTACTTCGGCTCTACGGTCCGCTGCAACCGTGGTTTGACAAGACGTGGAAGCCCGGCGAGTTTGAGCTGGTGAAGTGAGGTAACGGCGGGGTATTTTTGAAGACCTAAGGGGTGGGTTCTGTGTAGGCCGAGTCAAGCAAATCGAAACTAGGAGAAGAATCAATCCGTTGGAGGAGAGCAATGAAAAGCTACAAGCTAGTCCGTGGAATGCTGATGGTGAGTGGTCTATTGGTGTTTATGGCCGGAACCGCGTTTGCACAGGAGAAGGCGGCTGCTGGCGCCGTGCAGGTTCACGTAGTCATCACCGCCGAAGCCCAGCGGGCGGACACTGAGCTACCGGTGTTGAAACAGGGCGACGTCTCGGTGAAGCAAGGGAAGACGGTCCTGCAAGTGGCGCAATTAATTCCGGCCAGGGGAGACAACAACGCGCTGCAGTTATTCATTCTGATCGACGACACGCTCGACACGCAGGTGGGAAACAATCTCACCGACCTGCGGGAGTTTATCAGCGCGCAACCTGCGACGACGCTCATCGGTATCGGCTACATGTCCAACGCGGGCGTGAACATCGCGCAGAATTTCACACCCGATCATGCGCTCGCCGCCAAGGCGCTGCGCCTGCCACGCGGAAGTCTATCGAGCATGGACAGCCCGTACTTGTCGCTGATCAACCTGGTGAAGGGTTGGCCGCAACAGAACGTCCGCCGTGAAGTGGTGATGGTGACCGATGGCATCGACCGACTGCGCGGGGAACAACCCACGGCTTCTCAGTTAGGCCCCCGGTTCGGGCCGGCTTACCACAGCATGCCGAGCATGAGCCCGGACGTGAACTCCGCTAGCGAAATCAGCCAGCGCTACAACGTCATTGTTAGCTCGCTCTACGCAGTTGGCGTGGGCCGTGTAGCGCGAAGTTCCTGGGACCTGCAGCTTGGCCTCTCGGGACTTTCGAAGCTGGCAGACGAGACGGGCGGAGAATGTTTTTCGCTGGGAACGTCCAACGCGGTTAGTTTTAAGCCCTATTTGGACCGCTTGCAGAAGATTCTCGACAATCAATATTACCTGGTCTTCCTGGCCACGCCGGGTAAGAAGCCCGGGCTTCAGCGCGTCAAGATCGCCACTGAAGTGTCAAACGTCGAGATAGCGGCGCCGGACAACGTCTGGGTTGCGGCTGGAAAATGAAATTGCTGGTGTGAATAAGATCTCCGCTGATCGTCAGACAATAGCAAATTACAGAACTCGCGCGGATGAGTAGGAAAGCTTGTCACAAGGAGCGGTTATGAAGAGTTTGGCAGCAATTCTTCTTAGTTTTTTCCTGGTCAGCGCGAGCTTTGCGGAAGACATTGGCTGGCCACGAGAAAAGACCAGCGCCGAGGGCACGCTGATTTATTACCAGCCACAGCTGGACGAGTGGACCAACTTCCGGGAACTCACCGCGCGCATGGCCGTTTCCGTCAGGGCGAAGACTGGGCAGCCTACCGTCGGAATCGTTTATCTTCACGCCCGCACCGATGCCAATCTGGATACGCGCAACGTGGTGCTCAGCCAGCTGGAAATCACTTCCACGAAATTCCCTTCCTTGGATGAGACCGGCGCCGCCGCGACGGATAAGCTGGTCCGGACCTTCCTGTCGCCCCCAAACACGTTGAGCATTTCTCTGGACCGCTTGCTGGCGGAACTCGAAGAAAAGAAGCCGGAGTCCGAGCCCGTAGTGCCGGTGAAGAACGATCCACCGAAGATATTTGTCTCCTATTCCTCAAACGCGGTTCTGCTGCTGGTGGATGGCGAAGGCGTGCGGGCTCCGATCGCGAACACCAATCTGGAGTACGTGGTCAACACCAACTGGGATCTGTTTTTCGATAAAACGACTTCGAAGTTCTTCATGCTGTACAAGAAAATGTGGCTCACCGCGGCCGCCCTGGAAGGCCCCTGGAGCGCCACCACGAAGTTGCCCGCGGATCTCTCCAAGATACCGGATCAACCGAACTGGGCGGATGTGAAAAAGGCCGTTCCGCCGCCTGCCAACGCTGGCGGACCTGCGCCCAAAGTTTTTTACAGCACCGCCCCCGCGGAGATCATCACGTTCAATGGCTCGCCGGTATACGCCAAAATCCCCGACACGCAACTTTCTTACGCAACAAATACGGAGAGCAATGTTTTCCAGCAGAGCGGCGAGAACCAATACTATTATTTGGTCGCCGGGCGGTGGTTCCGCGCCCAGAGCCTCGACGGGCCGTGGACCTTCACCACCGACAATTTGCCTGCGGACTTTGCCAAAATTCCTAAGGACAGCGCCGCGGCCCGCGTGTTGATTTCGGTTCCGGGTACGGACGCGGCCAACGATGCGGTGCTGCTGGCGCAGGTACCAAACACCGTAATCGTAGACCCCGTCAAAGCCGCGGCCGAGGTCCAGGTTTCCTACGACGGCGAGCCCAAGTTTGAGCCCATTGAGCCAACATCCCTCTCCTACGCTGTGAACACGCAAGACAAGGTTATCAAGGTTGGGGACTTGTACTACCTGTGTTTCCAGGCCGTATGGTTCATGTCCACCACGCCGACCGGCCCGTGGAAGACCGCGGACTCCGTGCCGAAAGAGATTTACACGATTCCATCGAGCTCGCCGGTCTATAACATCACCTATGTGACGCAGACCACCACGCCAAGCGGCGAGGTCGAAGCCAGTAGCACGGCCGGTTATTTTGGGATGTTCATCATCGGAGCGGCGGTGGGAGCCGCGATTGTTTACGGGAGCGGTTACTACTACCCGCCATACTATTATTACGGGCCGTATCCTTATCCGATCTATCGGCCCTATCCGATCACCTATGGAGTTGGCGCTTACTACAATCCACACACCGGCGCGTACGGCGTAGCGCGCGGGGCGTACGGTCCGTATGGCGGGGTTGCCGGGGCCGCCTGGTATAACCCATCAACGGGAACTGGCGGGCGGGCGGTTGGTGGCTGCGGGGTGTATGGCTGCGCCGGTGCGGCCCGCGCCTACAATCCGTACACAGGCACTTACGCGGCCACGCGGCAAGGTTCAAATGCCTATAGTCAATGGGGCAGTTCGGTCGTCACTAACGGCGACAGGTGGGCGCAGACAGGCCATTACACGGATTCACGCGGCACGGTGGCGGGCGCACGTGGCTCGGAAGGCGGCAGAGTGATTGCCGGAAGCGGCCAAAACGGCAGCGGATTTGTTGGGCAAAGCGGCAACGGCGATATTTACGCAGGCAAAGACGGCAACGCTTACAAGAAAACCGATAATGGTTGGCAGCAGTACGAAAATGGCTCGTGGAACCCGGTGAATGGCGGCGCCAGCCCGAAGGCGACCGCACAAGGCGCGAACACGCAGGGCCAGCGAGCTACGGCCGGCCAGACTCCGGCAAACTCTTCAGCCACGCAACGCGATCGCACCGCCGCGCAGACGGGCTCCTTACCGCAAGCTGGAGGACAACGAGTCGGCGCTGGAGATTCGAGTCAACTGCAAAGCCTGGATCGCGACGCCAAGGCCCGGCAACAAGGGGCGGAGCGCACTCGGAACTATGACCGGCAAAGCCGCAGCAGTGAAGGACGTTCGACCCGTTCGCGAACGCGCACCAGAAGAAACTAAACGCGAGCAATAATTCTCCAAATCAGGGTTAGGCGCAGAGGATGTCTTTTGCTCGCCGCGGAACGGGCTCGCACGGGGCTCGAAGAGGACTTGCAGACGCTGGGGCAAATGCGAAGTTACAATCTGAAACTTTCTTCATCTAAGCCTACGCAAGCACGATTTACCAGCGTGCGGAGCATACAACAGGAGCGACAAAGTGACGAAGCAGCAGAGTCTTGACGGCAGCTTCACGCTTCGCGGCACCGACATGACCGTGCGGCGGATGGGCTATGGCGCGATGCAACTGGCGGGTCCGCAGGTGTGGGGACCGCCGCGGGATGTGGACGAGGCCGTGGCGGTGTTGCGCGAGGCGGTGGCGGCGGGCGTGAATCATATCGATACGAGCGATTTTTACGGGCCGCATGTGACGAATCAGATCATCAAGAGGGCGCTGCATCCTTACCCGAAGGGGCTGGTGATTGTTACCAAGGTGGGAGCGCGGCGGGGCGAGGACAAATCCTGGATTCATGCGCGTTCACGGCAGGAGGTGATCGATGGCGTGCATGACAATCTGCGCAATCTGGGCCTGGAAAGGCTGGATGTGGTCAATCTGCGGGTGGGAGGGTTTACGGAGCCGGAGGAGGGATCCATTGAGGAACCCTTGACGGCGCTCGCGGAACTCCAGGAGCAAGGATTGGTGCAGCACATTGGATTGAGTACCGTCAGCTCGCAGCAGCTGGAGCAAGGGCAGAAGATCACGGAGATTGTCTGCGTGCAGAATTTTTATAATGTGGCTAATCGAAAGGACGATGCTTTCGTGGAGGATTTGGCGGAGCAAGGCATCGCCTATGTGCCGTATTTTCCGCTAGGAGGATTTACTCCGCTGCAGTCGACGAAGTTAGATGAAGCGGCCGCGGAGCTAAAGGTTACGCCGATGCAGGTTGCGCTGGCATGGCTGCTGCAGCGCTCGCCGAACATTCTGTTGATCCCGGGCACGTCCTCCCTTGGGCATCTTCGGGAGAATCTGAATGCTGCGACGCTGCAACTTCCGGCGGAGATGGTCGCCGAGCTTGACGCGATCGGCGGAGCTGCAAAACAGCGAGCGGCGCAATAGGTTTAGGCGAGCAATGCCCTCGACGAGTCGCGTCGAGACGTGAAAGTGAAATTATCGGAGACGTCTCGTCTGTCCGTCTCGGTCATAGGCTAACGAAGCTTCTGAAGCTAGTGGTTTTCCGGGGAAAGGCGCAAATCGATCCTCGGTGGCCGCACACCATTCGCCCTGGAGGGTAGGTATATATACAGTGAATCCGCCTCGGGGGAATGTCGGATGGTGGCGGCTGGACTTCTTAGAGTTTTAGGATTGCCCGGAAGCTCAGAATACCCGATACCTTCGTGCTCCTCGGGAGTCAAGATATCTTCCAAGCTCGTCTCGATGTAAGCCGTGTATCTGGGCATGTTCGAGAATCTTCGTCCAAGCAGTCCAAAGAGAATCCGCAGATTCGCCTCCGAAAACTCAGACGGTTCCATCAAAATAAATAAGTTTCGACCCGAGTTTCCGACTGGGGGGTCGTTGTAAATGATGGCATACCGGAAGGAAGCTTCAAAAATCGGCCGCGTAGAGTTGAGCTTGGTCCGGGCCGCATAGACAGGGGCGTAAATCACCACAAGTGTCGCCAGAATCGCGGGGGCAATGAGACAGCGCGTAGATGCTTGCATGGTGCAGTTTGCTTTTTTCACGGTCGAACCACCTCGTGACTGCTAAATGAAGTGTGATGCGGCCGCGGAGATGTAGGCCGCTCCATTCGGCTGCAACATAGCGGTTGTTGAATAGTAGCGCAAAGGGACAACAAGGCGGCATCCTGGCGACCAGGAAGTCTCTAGCGGTGGCGGGCTGGGACGCGGTTTTAGCGGGAAAACGGCGTTACTCCCATCAGGTGTAGCGCTCAGCGTAAACCGCCGCGCTCCAAAATGGTGGGCTAGGTGCCGAGGAGGTTGGGGCGGGGGCGGGAGTAGGCGTGTTCGTGGGCCCAGAGGGAGAGCGGGAGGGCGGCGAGGTCGTCGACGATGGGGATGGCGTGGCCGTTTTTGGTGAGGTCGACGGTGCGGAGGAAGGATTTGCAGGTGTCGCAGGCTTCGACGCGGAGGTGGGGGAATTGTTCGGGGACGTAGACGGGAAGCTTGGGCTCGGCGTTTTCACCGCAGGTGGGGCAGAGGATGCGGCGGAACTCCCATTCTTGCGAGCAGAAGGAGCAGACGAGGAAGCGCTTGCCGCTGTCGCCTTCCTGGCGCAGGACGCCCATGTAGGGTTGGCCGGAGCACAGCGGGCAGACGGTGGCGGTAACTAACAGGGTGGGCTTGGTGAATTGTTGGCCGAGAAATTCGGCGTAGGGCTGCAGGAAGGCGCGGGGGAAGAATTGCGCGAAGGCTTCGGCGTGTTCGTCGGTGAGGCCTGCGGCGCGCCAGTAATTCGTGAGTTGGGTGATCCAGGATTCGGGCGGCTGCTGAGAGAGTTCGCGCGCGGCGGTGGCCAGCGGGGCTGGAGCATGGGTCTCGGCTACGTTCAGGAAGGTGCGGAAATGCGGGAGGACTAAGGTGATGTCGAGTTTATCGCGGAGCGGCGAGTTGGCGGCTGCGGCCGCTTGTACCCCGCGATCGGCGGCGATGTGGGAATACAGGCTTTTTTGAAACCGCGCTATGGCGGAGTAGAAATTCAGAATTTCCGCAGCGAAGGGCTGGCTCTTGGCTAGAGCTTCGGCGCGCTGGAGGCGTTGCTCGTACTCGCCGCTTACGGATTGGAAGAGGTTCATTTCGGCGGGTTGGTGGAGTCGCCCACGACCTCTTTGTACCAGATGGGATGGTAGCGCTTGGCGAATTCGACGGAGACGTCACCGCGAATCACCGAACCGAACGCACCGCGCTCGGCAAAGACGCTCATGTAAATGTGAATCATGAATAAGCCGATGCTCAGTAGTGCGGCCCCGGGATGCACGATGACCGCGGCGTACCGGAGTAGGCGCAGGTTCCATGGTATATATTCCGGAAACCACAGAACCACGCCGCTCGCAAGCAATAGCAGCCCGCAGAACACAAATCCCCAAAACAACAGCTTTTGACCCGGGTTGTAACGGCCTACCGGGGGCATCCGGTCGTCTTCGTTCTTAGTGTAGTGCTCGATGTTCTTCCACCACTCCTTGTCGTTTTCCGTGCTGTACATCTGCGCGGACCACATCGCGTACATGTAAGAGACGGCGAAGAAGAAGACCAGCCCAGCCCACGGGTGTAACGTGCGTGAAATTTGCGGCCCACCAAACACGAGCGCAAGCCAGAACAGCCACGGGGACCAGAAGGCAAGCCCGGTGAGCATGAGATAGATGAAGGAGCCTGCCGCAACCCAGTGCGTTAGGCGCTCGTGAAAGTGGTAACGAAGGATGCGGCCGTGGGGAAGCAGCAGGTCGGGTTGGCTCACGGGTGCTCCTCTTCGTTCTTTTCTTTTGCGGCCTTAGCGGCTTTTTCCTGAGCTAGGGCGATCTGTTCGCGGATGTCCTGGTCCTCGCGGTCTTTGGGACCGAAACGCAAATAATGAATGAAGAGACCGATCAGTCCGCCGATCATGGCGATGTTGCCGAGCCACTTGATCGGACCTTTCCAGAGCTTCACCATCAACGGAATTTGCGGATCTTTCGGGAGGCCACCGTAGAGTTCGGGCTTGGTGGCGTCGTGGAGGATATACATCACGCCGGTGCCGCCGACGCCCGCGGGATCGTAGACGCCGGCGTTGGGAAAATTGTAGTGGTCGCGGAGTTGCGTGGCGCGCTTTTCGGCGAGGTCTTTCATGTCGTCCTTGCTGCCGAAATGCAGACAGCCGGTGGGGCAGGCTTTGATGCAGGCGGGCTCGAGGCCTTCGCCGACGCGGTCGGCGCACAGCGTGCATTTATAAACGCGCTTGGTTTGCGGATTGAACTTGGGAATGTTGAAGGGGCAGCCGGTGATGCAATAGCCGCAGCCGATGCAGTTGGCTTGCTGGAAGTCCACGATGCCGTTGGCGTACTGGATGATGGCGCCGTCGGAAGGGCAGGCGGCGAGGCAACCGGGGTCGGCGCAGTGCATGCACTGATTTTTGCGCATCAGCCATTGCAGGGAACCGTCTTCGCGTTCGTGCTCGTTGAAGAGGATCAGGTTCCAGTAATTCCAGCGCGTCTCCGGCATGGTTTGGTAAGTGTTGTCGAAGACGGTCTCGCCGAAGGGCAGATCGTTCCACTCCATGCAGGCGACTTCGCAGGCTTTGCAGCCGATGCAGGTGGTGGTGTCGATGAGCTTGGAGACGACGTAGGTGCGCTGGGTGTCCTCGCCGGGGATGGCTCCGGCGTGCGCGGACATCTTCTGAATGCGCATGGTTTCCTGGCTCATGGCTACACCTTCTCCACTTTCACGAGGAAGCCTTTGAACTCCGGCGTGTGCGCATTGGGATCGGTAGCGGTATGCGTGAGCTGATTGGCGAGATCGCGCGCGGTTTTGCCTTCATCTTCGGCGATGCCGCGGTAGCCCCAGTGGAAGGGGATGCCGATCTGATAGGTTTTCTTGCCGTCGATCAGCATGGATTTGATGCGCTTGGTAACCATGGCTTTGGCGATGTACTCGCCGCGCGCGCTGGAGACTTTTACCTTTTCGCCGCCGCGAATGCCCATTTCGTCGGCCATTTCCGCAGCCATTTCGATGAACGGTTCAGGGACCAGTTGGACGTTCATGGGATTGTTTTTGGTCCAATAGTGATAGTGCTCGGTGAGGCGGAAGGTGGTGCAGATAATCGGGAAGTCTTTGACCGTGCCGAATTTGTCGTCGGTATCTTTGAATTTGGTGACCACGGGATTCGTGGAGCGCTCCGGGTGCAACAGATTCGCAAGCGGGCTTTCAATGGGCTCGTAAAATTCCGGGAATGGACCATCGGCAAAGGCGGAGAGGGGCGCAAAAATCCTGCCCACACCTTCCGCGTTCATAATGAACGGACCCATGTGATCCTTGGGCGGGGAATCGGCTTTGAAATCCGGCACGTCATTGCCCACCCACTTCTTTGAGTCTTCATTCCACCAAACTTGTTTGCGAGAAGGATCCCAGGGCTTGCCTGCGACGTCGCAAGACGCGCGATTGTAAAGCACACGCCGATTCGCGGGCCAGGACCAGCCCCAGCCGGGATGCACGCCCATGCCGGAGGGATCGGAAGGGTCGCGCCGGGCGGTTTGGTTTCCGGCTTCGGTGTACGCGCCGGAATAGATCCAAATACCGCAGGACGTGGTGCCGTCATCCTTCAACCAGGCAAATCCGGGCAACTGCTGTCCGGCCTTGATCTGCTGTTTGGTGGCGGGGTCTTCCAGATCGGCCAGCGCCTTGCCGTTCATCTCCTTCAGAACTTCAAAGAGCGGCGGATTCTGCGGCTCGCTGTAAGCCCAGGTGAGATTCAGAATTGGATCAGGGAACTTGCCGCCTTCTTTATTGTACAGTTCGCGAACCTTCAAGAAAATCTGCGCGACGATTCCGTGATCCAGGCGGCAATCTCCGGGGAGAGGAACAGCAGTGTTTTTCCAGAGTAGCCAGCGCGCGGAATTGCTGAACGAGCCATCTTTTTCCGCGAACCCGGCGCACGGCAAACGGTAAACCGTGGTCTGAATCTGGTTTTGGTCGCCCTGAGCGAGTACCCGCGGGGATCTCCAGAATTCACTGGTCTCGTCGGGATAGATTTCGCCAACCACCAGCCACTCCGCTTTCTTCAACGCGTCGATATTCTTGTTAGTGTCCGGGCCGATAGCGACACCGTTCATGCCGAAGGCCAACATGCCTTTGACCTTGCCGTCGTACATGTCGTTCCACAGATAGGTCCAGGAATAGTCGCGATCCACTTTTGGAAGGTAGTCGAAGGCCCAGTCGTTCTGTTTCGTGGCGGCGTCGCCGTAGAAGGCCTTCATCAGGCTCACGGTAAATTTTGAGGTGTTGCTGTAGTAGTTCCAAGACTGCCAGGGCGCGGGCTGCGAGCTGGTGGGTGTGGCGCGCTTCATCCACGCGTCGAAGTTGGCGTCGGCTGGCGTGGGAACTTTCAGGTAGCCGGGCAAAGTGTCGTAGAGGCCGGCCATGTCCGTGGCGCCCTGAATGTTGGAGTGGCCGCGCAATGCGTTGACGCCGCCGCCGGCGCGTCCCACGTTACCGAGAAGCAATTGCAGCATCGCGGCGGTGCGGATGATTTGTGTGCCGAAGCTGTGATGCGTCCATCCGACGGCGTAGATGACGGTGCCGACTTGCTTCATGTCGCCATCTTTGCGGATGGACGTGTAGGTGTCAGCGGCTTTCAGGAATTGCGCCTTGGGGATGCCGGTGATGCGCTCCACCATTTCCGGGGTGTAGCGCGAATAGTGCTTCTTCAAAAGTTGAAAGACGCAATTTGGGTTTTGCAGCGTGAGATCGTAATCGACGTTCGCCGGCATGGGCGGCAAGGCGCCGGGAGCGGCACCGGCTGGAACGGCGGCGCCTGGGCCAGCATAGTTCCACGTGGAGCGGTCGTAGGTGAACTTGCCAGCGTCAAAGCCGGAGAAAACGCCGTCGGTGTCACCGGGCAGTTTGAAGGCGTTGTTCACCGCGAATGCGGCGTTGGTGAAGTTGACCAAGTATTCGTGGGCGATGCGATTGTTTTCGATGGCGTAATTGATTACGCCGCCGAGGAAAGCGATGTCCGACCCGGCCCGAATCTGGCAGAACAGGTCGGCGACCGCGGAAGTACGGGTGAAGCGCGGATCGACGGAAATTATTTTGGCGTTGCGGTTGCGCTTGGCCTCAATGGCCCACTTGAAACCGCACGGGTGGTTCTCGGCTGGATTCCCGCCCATGATGAGCATCATGTCGGTGTTCTTGATGTCCACCCAACCGTTCGTCATTGCGCCCCGGCCAAACGTTGGTCCCAAACTTGAGACCGTGGGGCCGTGTCAAACTCTGGCCTGGTTTTCTAAATGCACCACCCCGAGGGCGCGCATGGCTTTGACGACGAGATAGTTGAATTCGTTGGTGTCGGTACAGCCGCCAATCCAGGAAATGGCTTCGGTGCGATTCACCGTGCGGCCAGCGGCGTCCTTCTCAATGAAGCTGTCGTCGCGGGTTTTCTTGATGCGGGCGGCGATCTCATTCAGGGCATTTTCCCAGGAAATGTCTTCCCACTGAGAGCCGCCCGGACGGCGCACCTGCGGCTTGAGCAGGCGGCGATCGTTCAAAATGTCTTGCGCGAGCGAAGAGCCCTTGGGGCACAGCGTGCCGCGGTTGGTGGGATGGTCGGGGTCGCCTTCGACGTGTACCACCTGGGCCGTCACGTTCTTAGCCTTGTCGCCGAGGGTATAGATGATTGTGCCGCAGCCTACGGCGCAGTACGGGCAGGTGGAGCGCGTCTCACTGGCGCGCGCAATCTTGAGCTGAGCCATTTCGGCGTAGGCGGGCTTTACGTCGAAGCCGAAGACGGCTGCTGCGGCGCCGCCTACTGCGGCTATCTTGAGGAAGTCTCTGCGATTCGTCTCCATTGCGGGGCTTCTCCTTATATGGAAAATGCCTTGCGTGCAGCAAAAATGAAGCCGGACAAAACTTTAGATGCCATGGAAGAGAATCGGGCGACAACCATTTTGAATGGACTTATAGCGGGTTTGTCGGTGAACTCAAGAAACTTCGGCAGCGCGTTCGCGGCGGGACCGGACACGAGCACATTATGTTTTTTGCGGTTCGCGATGTCAACTACCTCTTAGAAGAACACCCCTCGTCATTTGCCCGCGACGAAGCGCTGGAGGCTTTGCTGCGCGAAGAGCGATCGGAGGCAGGAAACGTGTCGGCGCGGAAGCTGGAAGCCCTTGGTGATATAAGCTAAACTTTTGTTGAGTATAGGTAAAACTTAAATCGGCGGAGCTTACGTGGACTTTCATTATAGCGATGAACAGAAAGCGTTGCGCAAAACGGTGCGGGAATTCGCGGAGGGAGAGATCCTGCCGCACGTCATGGAGTGGGACGAGGCTTCACATTTTCCGGCGGAACTTTTTCCGAAAATGGCGGAGATGGGGTTGCTAGGGGTGATTTTTCCCGAGGAGTACGGTGGGGCGGGGCTGGGGTACGTTGAATACGCGCTGGTGATTGAGGAGTTGTCGCGCGTGGATGGCTCGGTGGGGATTATTTTGGCGGCGCACAATTCCTTGTGCAGCAACCATATTTTCAAGTTTGGCACGGAGGCGCAGAAGAAGAAGTATTTGACGGGTTTGGCGTCTGGGAAGAAGATCGGGGCATGGTCTTTGACGGAGCCGGAGGCCGGGTCCGATGCGGGTGGAACGAAGACTACGGCGGTGCGCGAGGGCAATTTCTGGGTCTTGAATGGGGCGAAAACCTTTACCACCAACGGGCACTATGCAGATTACTGCGTGGCTATGGCGGTTACGGATAAATCGAAAGGCTCGCACGGCATTAGCGCATTTATTTTGGAGAAGGGGACGCCGGGATTCCGTCCCGGAAAGAAAGAGAACAAGCTGGGTTTGCGGGCTAGCGATACCTCCGAGGTGATTTTTACGGATTGCCGTGTGCCGGCGGAGAACCTGCTGGGTCAGGAAGGCGAGGGATTTACCGGAAGTTTGAAGATTCTGGATGGCGGGCGGATCTCCATTGCGGCTTTGGCGTTGGGCATGGCGCAAGGCGCGCTGGATGCCGCTGTGAAATACGCCAAGCAGCGGAAACAGTTTGGTCAGGCGATCAGCGAGTTTCAAGCCATTCAGTTTAAGTTGGCGGAAATGGCAACCGAGGTGGAAGCGGCGCGCCTGCTGGTCTATCAGGCGGCGTGGTTGGCGGATCGCGGAGACGTGCGGTTCACGCGGGAATCGAGCATGGCGAAGCTGTTTGCATCGGAAGTAGCGGTGCGCGTTGCCAATGAGTGCGTGCAGGTTCACGGGGGCTACGGCTTCATTAAGGATTATCCCGCGGAGAAGTTTTACCGCGATGTTAAGCTGTGCACGATCGGTGAAGGCACCAGCGAGATCCAAAAGTTGGTGATCGCGCGGCAACTACTGGGGAAGAAGTAGCGCCGATTAATGCGAATCGGCGTCTCGGAGCACTGTCGAATTGGAAGTGTGAACGCCTTAAGACTCATCGGCGCGCTGTATCCCGGAAAAGCGGCGTCAAGCCGCCGCAGTCCAAAAAACACGGCTTCAGATGGTGGGGCATTTGGCGATGATCAAGGTGATGTCGTCGTGCTGTTCGCGCAGGCTGAATTGGCGAACTTCGTCGACCACCGCGGTAAGCATCGATTGCGGGCAGAGCGCGCGGTGACGGAGAAGCGCCGCGGCGAGGCGGTCCTCGCCAAACTGTTCGTCGGCGTCATTGAAAGATTCCGTGATGCCGTCCGTGTAAAGCGCCAGGGCATCGCCGGGTAAAAGCCGGGTTTCGCCAACTTCGCAATCCCAAGCTTTGAACATGCCAAGCACGGTAGCGGTAGCGTGCAGATGTTCGATGGTGTCGTCGGGGCGAAGGATGAGCGCCGGGAGATGACCGCAATTGACGTAGCGAAGACGGCCGTGCGCGTCGTCGTACTCGGCGAAGAAGAGCGTGGCAAAGGCGCTGTCGGCGGTGTTCTCGCAGAACAGGCGATTCACGGATTGCAACAGTAACTGCGGTTGATCCACGGCGAGGGCGCACTGGCTGCGAAGGTTGGCCTGTAGATTGGCCATCAGCAGCGCCGCGGCAATCCCTTTGCCGGAAATGTCGCCGATAACCAGGCCGAGGCGCCCGCCGCCAAGATGCAGAAAGTCGAAATAGTCGCCGCCCACGGCGCGCGCCTGATGGCAGGCGCCGGCGTAATCCAAGGTTTTCAGAACTGGCTGGGACTGCGGGAAGAACCGGGATTGCACTTCTTTGGCGATTTCCAATTCGTGCGCGGCGCGACGTTCCGCGTGTAACCTTTCGGCGGCGGCGCGGCGTTGTGCTTCCACCGCGTGCGTCACCTCGTCGAAGCTGACCAGGGAAAATGAATTGCCGTCCGGATCTTTGAAGCGGGTGAAGACGCCGCCCCAGATCGGTGCAGGTTCTTCGGCAGGTGGCGCCCCGGCGTCGCCCGGTGAGACGTGCTGAATCGCCTGCGGGGACAAACCCCGAACTTCATTCTTGAGGCGCTTCAGGCGCGGGGTAAAATTGAAGCGCACGCCGCGCTTGGTCCATTCAAGATATTTCGCGAGCACATCTTCAGTGACAAACGAGACGTGCGTGGACCGGCCGATGAGCTTGTACTCCGGCGAGTCCGGCTCCGGCGCGACGAGCGAGAGGTTGGCGGTACCGTCGGGCGGCGCGACGGCTACCCATCGGCGGCCCGGCTTCGTGTAACCATCAAAAATGAGGTGGAAGCCCAGTTGGTCCAGGTAGAAGCGCAGGCTGGATTCCAATTCGCGCACAAAGATAGTCACCGACTGAATGCACAGAAAGGGCTGCTGGCGATCCAGGCGAATGGACGCCGCACCAGCATTGGCGCGAGGCGAGATTCCCATGCGCTGCATTATAAAGGCAACGGCCAAACGTCGCTGTGGTAATAATGTGTAGTCTGGTGCGGCGCGAAGCATTTCAAACGATGATGGCGATTCCTGTTGAAGAGTGGGCTGGGTTGGTGCGCGCAGGAGAGGTGCGCGCGCTTTCGCGGGCGATTACCGCCGTGGAGAATCATGAGCCGGCGGCGGAGGAGTTGCTGCGGCGGCTGTTTCCGTTTACGGGCAAGGCGTATTTGTCCGGCATGACTGGGGCGCCGGGGACGGGGAAGAGCACGCTGGTGGATCGTTTGGCGGCGTTTTATCGCAAGCGCGAGGAGCGCGTGGGCGTGATTGCGGTAGATCCCACCAGTCCCTACACGGGTGGGGCGATTCTGGGCGATCGCATTCGCATGCAGGGGCACGCTGGGGACGCGGACATGTTTATCCGCTCGATGGCCACGCGGGGATTTTTGGGTGGCTTGGCGCGGACCACGGCGGAAGTGGCGCTGCTTCTGGATGCCGCCGGGAAACAGCAACTGATCATTGAGACCGTCGGCGTTGGCCAGGATGAGATTGATATTGTGCGGCTGGCGGATTGCGTGATGGTGGTGATGGTGCCGGGCCTCGGCGACGATATCCAGAATATGAAGGCCGGCTTGATGGAGATTGCGGATATTTTTGTGCTGAATAAGTCCGACCGCGAAGGCGCGGATCGCTTGCAGCAGCAGCTCGATGCCATGCTTTCTCTGGTGATGCCGCGCGACGGGTGGCATCCGTTGGTGGTGCGCACGGTAGCTTCGGAGAATCGCGGCATTGATGTGCTGGCAGCGACGATCGATAAATTTCGTGAACATTTTGCAGCACGCGGTGAGCGCGAGCTGAAACATGTGGAGTATTGGAAGAAGCGGCTGGTGGAGTTGCTCGAAGCGCGCGTGCTGGACAAATTTCTTGGCGGAGCGGCGGGCGATGAGCTGCTTACTCAATTGGCGAAAGAAGTCGCCGGCCGGCGGATGGATCCGTTCACGGCGGTGAATCAGATCGTGGCAAAGAGTCCGATCTGAGCCAGCGTTGCGACTACATTGGCCGCTCGCGGCGCAATTTGGAGTGCAGCGGTCTATCCTGAGCGCTTTGCGTGAAGGGCTTGACGCCGCTTTTGGGCAGCAAGCCCCGACCGTGACGAACGATACCTGCAACTTGCGGTACAGTGGAGTAAGGATCCGTAGATTTGAAATGCGCAACAATTGCAGCGACGATTAGCTTGGGAGAGCTGAATGGCGGCGGAGAAAATAAAGCCCGTTAAGGGCAAAAAAGAAGAAGGCAAGCCGACGATTGGGATTATCGGTGGAAGCGGCTTGTACGGAATGCCCGGACTGACCGATACAAAAGAAGTGCGGGTGAAAACCCCGTTCGGAGATCCGTCCGAAGTGTTTGTGATCGGCACGCTGGAAGGGAAGCGCGTAGCGTTTTTGGCGCGGCACGGGCGCGGGCACCGGATTTTGCCAGGAGAGATTAACTATCGCGCAAATGTCTACGCGATGAAAGCGCTCGGCGTCGAGCGCATTATTTCGGTCAGCGCCGTTGGCTCGCTCCAAGAAGATTTGCGGCCTGGAGAATTTTTGGTCGCCGACCAATTTGTGGACCGCACGCGGCATCGCGTATCCACTTTTTTTGGCGAGGGTTTGGTGGCGCACGTATCGTTCGCGCACCCCACGTGCGGCGAACTTTCCGCGATCTTGGCCGATGCCAGCGTGCATTGCGGCGTTCCCGTGCACCGCAAAGGAACGTACATCTGCATGGAAGGACCGCAATTTTCGACTTATGCGGAAGCCACCATGCACCGGCAACTGCATTTTGAAGTGATTGGCATGACCAATGCGACCGAAGCGAAGCTGGCGCGCGAAGCGGAGATTTGCTACGGCACCATCGCCATGATCACGGATTACGATTGCTGGCATCCGGAGCACGAGTCGGTAACCGGAGCGCAGATTCTGGCGACCTTGCAGCAGAACGCCGGCAACGCGCAAAACGTTTTGCGGCAGGCGGTACGTTCGCTGCATGTGGAGCGCACTTGCAAATGCCAGTCCGCGTTGGAGCACGCCTTAATCACCGATTTAAAGATTGCGCCGAAGGCCACCAAGAAAAAGCTCGCGGCGATTCTCGAGAAATACATCAAAAACTAAAAATTCACGGAGAACACATTGTCCTTACTTGTGGTGGGATCGGTGGCGTTTGATGCAATCGAAAGTCCTTATGGAAAGGTGGACCGCGCGGTGGGCGGAGCGGCGACATATTTTGCCGTGGCGGCGAGCTTTTTTACGCCAGTGAACCTGGTGGGCATCGTGGGCGACGATTTTACGTCGAAGGATGTGGCCATCTTCAAGGGTCGCTCGATCGACATCGAAGGACTGGAACACGCGGAAGGCAAGACGTTTTTCTGGGCCGGCAAGTATTCCCAGAACCTGAACGAACGCGTGACCCTCGCGACAGAACTGAACGTGTTCGCTGGCTTTAAGCCCAAGCTTCCGGATAAGTATAAGAAATCGCAATTCGTCTTTCTGGCGAATATCGCGCCAGAGTTGCAGCGCGACGTGCTGCACCAGGTGAAAGTGCGTCCGAAGGTGGCGGCGCTGGACACCATGAATTACTGGATTTCCGGAAGCAACGGCGAGCTGCGGGAGACGCTGAAGCACGTGGACATCCTGATGATCAATGATTCCGAGACGCGGGAACTCTCCAACGAGCACAACTTGCTGCGCGCCGCCAAACACATTTTCAAGATGGGCCCTTCCACGTTGATTGTGAAGCGCGGCGAGTATGGCGCGATGATGGTGGACAAGCGCGGCGTGTTTTGCGTACCCGCGTTTCCGCTAGAAGAGCCCCACGATCCGACCGGAGCGGGAGACAGCTTCGCCGGCGGGTTCATGGGCTACCTGGCCAGCGTGGGTAAGAAAAACGATCTGGCACTGCGGCGGGCCATGGTTTACGGCTCGGTGCTGGGGAGTTTTACGGTGGAGAAATTCGGATTGGACCGGCTGCGGAGTTTGAAGCATAAAGAGATACACGCCAGGGCACGGCACTTCGCGAAACTCACGCAGTTCAAACTGTAGTCGCTTAAAATTCAGCGAGGCGTTCACTTTAAGCGCGGGAAAACATGCTGCCATTGAGCACCATTGTGTTGCGGCTGCTGTGGGGCGGATTGCTGGGCGCGGCCATCGGCGTGGAGCGCAGCTACCGGCGGCGTCCCGCGGGGATGCGCACGGGATTTTGCGTGTGCATGGCGTCGGCGCTATTCACCGTTTGTTCCGTTGAAATCGCGCGGCGAACCGGTGACACCTCGACCACGCGCATCGCGTCCAATATTGTGCAGGGCATCGGATTTCTGGGCGCGGGAGTAATTCTGCGCGAGCGCGGCAGCGTGGTCGGATTGACTACGGCGGCGACGATCTTCGCCATGGCCGCGATGGGTATGGCGGCGGGCGGCGGATTATACGCGGTGTCCGGCATCGTGTGCGTGATGACGATCGCAGCGCTGGTGATCTTTTTTTACCTCGAGAACTGGTTCAACCTGAAGCCGCGGTACATGCTGTTCCGCATTTCGAGTGATCCGGGCCTGGATATGGTTTCGCAGGTGCATCGCGTTTTTTCCGACTGCGATATCACGCTGGATAATTTTCAGGTGTCCATGAGCGGCGGGCCGGGGACGACTTCCGCGGGCAAGAATGTAATTCAGTTTGACGCTGAAGTGAGCCACCGGCAGCAGGAAAAGCTGGTGGTAACGCTGGCGCAGCCGGGAGTGACTTGCGAAGTGTATCCGGTGGAGAGGCAGAACGGATGAAGGCCAGTGCCCCAATGCAGACGGAAAGCGCCTTCGCGGCGCGCAAGCCTCGCGAGCTGCGTGCGAACAGTGCGGTGCTGCCATTTGGGCCGGCTTCGCCGGCCGCGCCAGAGAAAGTTGAACAAGGGTTGCGCGAGTTGCAGTCTTTTGGTTTGCGGACGCTGGATCACGCGGTGCGCGAGCCGCAGGGATTTGTGGCTGGTTCCACGGAGCAGCGGCGGAACGATTTTCTGCAGGGACTTGCGCGTAACGATGTCGACGCCTTGGTGGCCATTCGCGGCGGATATGGCTCCAACTACCTGCTGGATGGGTTGGCGATTCCGAACCCCGAGCAAGCAAAACTTCTTTTGGGTTACAGCGACTTGACCTCCTTGCAGATTTTCGTGTGGCAGCGTTATCGCTGGGTGACGCTTTATGGACCGATGATTGCCGCCGGGCTGGATAACGGCGCGGGGAACGCCAAGGGATACGATAGAGAGTCGCTCGAGGCTGCGTTGTTTACGAACAACGAAGGGTGGGCGATTCCGTTGCGCGGCGAGACGATGATTGCCGGCGAGGCTGAGGGAAGAGTTCTTGGCGGCTGCATGACGTTGGTGGAGACCACGCTCGGCACGCCTTGGGAGCTGGAAACGCGAGGGGCGATCTTGCTGCTGGAAGATCGTGGGATGAAGCCGTGGCAAGTGGATCGCGCGCTAATGCATCTGCTGCAGGCGGGAAAATTTGCCGAGGTGCGCGGGATATTGCTGGGCGATTTCCCGGAGACGCCTGCAACTGTTCCGGGCAGTCCTACGGTGCGGGAAGTTTGCGAGCGCATTTTGCGGCCGCTCGGCGTTCCGGTGGTGTTCGGAGCGCCGGTGGGCCATACCATGCGACCGATGTTGACGGTACCGCTGGGCGTGCGCGGACGGTTGATTGCAGAAGGAGAAGGCGTTTTGCAGATTCTGGAGCCGGCGGTGAGTGCATGACCAGCGCGAAACGCGTTCATGTGATTGGCATTGGCGGATCGGCAATGGCGCCGCTTGCGGGCATGTTGCGCGAAAGCGGATACACCGTGACCGGATCGGATTCGGGAGTGTATCCGCCGGCGTCGACGCTGCTGGAGAAATTGGGGATTCCGTTTTTCGATTTGTTTGACGCGGCGCATTTGGCGGAAGCTCCGGACCTGGTGGTGGTGGGAAACATTATTGCGCGCGGGAATCCCGAGCTTGAAGAAGTGCTCGACCGCAAGATTCCGTATCGCTCATTGCCGGAGATGCTGGAAGAAGTGTTTTTGCCGGGGCGGCACTCGATCGTGGTCAGCGGTACGCACGGAAAGACCACCACCACGGCGATGCTGGCGTGGATTTTCGAGACTGCCGGGCGTAAGCCCAATTTTCTGGTCGGTGGCGTAGCCGAAAATTTTAGTAAGAGTTATGGCTTGGGCGGTGGGGAAGAGTTTATTTTGGAAGGCGACGAGTACGAGACGGCCATCTGGGATCGCGGGCCGAAGTTTTTTCACTATCACCCGGACGATCTGATCATCACTTCGTTGGAGTACGATCACGCGGATATTTACGCGGATTTTGCAGCTTACGAACTGGCGTTTCAACGGTTGGTGAATCTGGTTCCACGCAAAGGTCGTCTCGTGACTTGGGGCGATACCGAGGCGTCCGGGCCGGCGCTGCGGCGGGCGGCAGGGAAGGCGTTGTGCAAGGTGGAAACCTTTGGCTTTTCCCCGGAGAACGATTGGGTGGCGACGGAAGTTGTGCCGCATCGCGATGGAATGAAGTTTTCCGTGAGTCATGGTGGTCAGCCTTTTGGCGAATTTGTCTTAGCCGCGACCGGGCGGCATAACGTGTTGAATGCGCTGGCGGCGATGGCGGTGGCGCATGGACGTGGAATATCCGCCGCGACGATCGGCGAAGCCCTTTCGACATTTCGCAGTGTGAAGCGGCGCATGGACGTGAAGGGCGAAGTCGGCGGCGTGCTGGTGGTCGACGATTTTGCGCATCATCCGACGGCTGTCCGCGTGACCATCGAAGCGGCGCGCGGGCGTTGGCCGGGCCGCAGGCTGTGGGCTATTCTCGAGCCGCGCTCCAATTCCATGCGGCGAAAAATCTTTGAGGAAACTCTGCCGCAGTCGCTGGCGCTCGCGGATCGCGTGGTGTTGGGCGGCGTTTTTCGCGCGCAACAACTGGGCGACGAGGACCGCATGAAGCCGGAGGCCGTGGCGGAGTCGGTGAGGGCGCTTGGGAAAGACGCACGGGTGCTGGACAGTTCCGCGGAGATAGCCGAATTTGTCGCTGGTGAGGCGGCGACTGGAGATGTGGTGCTCGTGATGTCCAACGGCAGCTTCGATGGCCTGTGCGAAAAACTTGTGAAGCAACTGGAGAGCAGTGCTGCAGTGCCGTCTGAGGCGCGCCGCGGGTAATGCCACTTTCTCGCCGGATGCATCGCATTACTTTTAAGCTTGCAACGCTGATAGCGGTTTTGTTCTATGCCGCGACTGCGCGCGCGACGATTCGCTACGAGGTCTCACTTGCGCATCCTGAACAACATCTGTTCCACGTGAGCATGACGATTCCCGATGTGGCGGGCGAAGTGACGGTGGCGTTGCCGGCTTGGAACGCGCTGTATCAAATCCGTGATTTCAGCGCGCACCTGCAGGCAGTTGAAGCGTTGGCCGGAACCGCCCCGACCAAAATTGAAAAACTCGACAAACAAACTTGGCGGATCATCGGTACGGGAACGATCACCGTACAGTACGCGGCGTATTGGGACGAGGCCGGGCCGTTTGCAACGCAACTCAACGGCGAACACGCGTTCATCAATCCCGCGATGATCCTGATGTACGTTCCGGAGCGCCGACAGGAAGGCGCGCAATGGTGCTTAAAAGACCTGTCCGCCGGATGGACCTCGAGCATGGATTCGGCGGCGGGCTCGCCGGGTGCGCACCTGGCGTGCAGCGACGCGGCCAACTATGATGCGCTGGCGGACGCGCCGGTAGAAGTCGGCAAGTTTGACGAATTCTCGCTCCCAGGGATTCAGCCGGAGATTCGCGTGGTGATTCACGGCGACAACTGGAAGAAAAAGCGCGTGGAAGAGGAACTGACGCGAATCTGTAGATACGAGCTGCAGGTTATGGGTGGAGCGCCATTTGAACAGTACACATTTATTTTGCACATCGGTAAGGCCGCTTTGGGTGCTGGCGGGGGAATGGAGCATGCCAATTCCACGGCCATTTCGGTGCCGTCGGATGAATATCTGGAGGGCGTGGCAGCGCATGAATTTTTTCATCTATGGAACGTGAAGCGGATTCGGCCGGTGACGCTAGACCCGATCGACTACAGTAAGGAGCAATACACGCGGGCGCTGTGGTTCGCCGAGGGCGTTACCAGCACGTATGGATCGTATACGCTGCTGCGCGCCGGTTTGTGGAACAAGCAGCAGTTCTACGAGGACTTGAGCGAGCAGATCACCGATTTGGAAACACGTCCAGCGGAGCACTGGCAGAGCGCGGAGCAATCCAGCCTGGATGCCTGGCTGGAGAAATATGCACTGTACAATCGGCCGGACGAGAGCGTCTCTTACTATACGAAGGGCCAGATACTGGGCGCGCTGCTGGACCTTTTGATTCGCGAGCGCACGGAAAATCGCAAGAGCCTGGACGACGTGATGCGGCTGATGAATGTCGAATTTGCCAAAGCCGGGAAAACGTATCGCGACAGCCTGGACGTGCGACTGAGCGCCGAAAAAGTGGCGGGCGGCTCGTTCGAGGACTTTTTCGCGCGATATGTTGCTGGGGCAGAGGCGTTACCGTATCGCGAGGTGCTGGAATCTGCGGGGCTCGAGTTGCGCACCGTCGAATCCAAGCGCGCGACGCTGGGATTTTTTGTGGAGCGTGACGCGAGTGGCGCGGCGCTGGTACGCGGGGTGGATGCCGATAGTCCCGCGGCGCAAGCGGGTTTGCGAACGGATGACATTATCCTCTCCTGGAACGGCGGGGAAGCTCCGCGGCGGCTGGAGCGCTGGGTGACGGAGCAAAAGCCCGGAAGCACGCTGCATTTGCGGATTCGCCGGGAACAGAAAGAGTTCGACCTTGAAACGCGGCTTGGCGAGATCAAGGAAGTGCGGTTCGAGGTGTCCGAGATAGCGCATGCCAGCGACGCCGCTCGCCGCATTCGCGATGGCTGGCTGCACGGGAGCACCACTGCGGCCGCGGCGCCGTAGACTGCGATGCTGCGCACGCTCTTCATTTCTGTTTTCCTTTCGATCTACATCCTGATTGTTGGTCCGCCACTGATTCTGTACACGTTGATCACCAACAATCCCGACCCCATTTACTGGGCGGGGATTAATGGCGTGATGTTTTTCGTGCGGCTTGCCGGCGTGAAAGTGCGCGTGGCGGGCACGGAGCGCATTCCGCCAGGCACGTGTCTTTTTGTGGCGAATCACACCAGTGCGATCGACGCACCCGCCGTGGTGGGGGCGATTCCCCGGCGCATCGCCATTCTTTTGAAGGAGTCGCTGTTTCGCTGGCCGGTGGTGGGGCGGTCCTTTCTTGCGGCGCGCTTTATTCCTGTGAATCGGGAGTCGCGAGAGTCCGCGATTGCCAGCGTGGACAAGGCCACCGTCGCGATGCGCAATGGGCAGTCCTTTCTGATTTACCCCGAAGGGACGCGAAGCCCAGATGGGCGGCTGCAGGCGTTCAAGAAGGGCGCGGTCACAATGGCCATCAACGCTGGAGTGCAGATTGTGCCGGTGGCTTGTTCTGGAGCGCATCTGGTGATGGTGAAAAACTCCTTGGTGCTGCGGCCGGGGGAGATCCTGGTGGAGTTTCTGGAGCCGATTGATGCGGCGAAGTATTCTTTGGCGCAGCGCGGGGAGTTGAATGATTTGGTGCATGATACGCTTGCGGCGGGGTTGCCGGAGGGGCAGCGGCCGGCGGGATTTGTTGCTGCGGGCGCGGACTAAGACTTTGCTGGCTTCAATTCTTCCAGGTCGCGCTCCAGCTGGTTGACGCGTTTTTGCAGCTCGGGGAGGCGATTTAGGGCGGCGCTGACCTTTAACCAGAGGCGATTGTCGATGGCGGGGGTGCCGGAGCGGACGCCGCCAGGTTCGACGTCGCCGTGCAGGCCGGTCTGGGCGGTGATAATGGCGCCGTGGCCGATGTTGAGATGCCCGGAGCTGGCGGATTGGCCGGCGAAGATGCAGTTGTCGCCAACCACGGTAGAGCCGGCGAGTCCGACCTGGCCGCACAGCAGGGTGTTTTCGCCGATTTTTGAGGCGTGGCCGACGAGGACCAGGTCGTCAAGCTTGGCGCCGCGGCCGATGCGCGTCTCGCCGATGGTGGCGCGGTCGACGCAGGCGTTGGCTTGGACTTCGACGTCGTCTTCCAAGATGGCGGGGCCGGTCTGCAACATTTTGTACCAGCGGCCGTCCGGCTGCTTGGCGAAACCAAAGCCATCCCCACCGATGATGGCGCCGTTTTGCAGGATCACGCGATTGCCAATGCGGCAGTGTTCGCGAACCACGGCGTGGGAATGGGCGAAGAAATGGTCGCCAAGTTTTGCGCCGTTATAGATGGAAACGAAGCTGTGCAACACAGCGCACGCGCCAATTTCCACTTGCTCATCGATAAAGCAATAGGGACCGATGTGCGCACCTTCGCCGATGCGTGCCGTGGTGGCGATTACCGCGGTGGGATGGATGCCCGGTTTGTAGCTGGGCGAATGATGGAAAAGTTCGAGGGCTTTGGCGAAGCAGAGGTAGGGATTGGGCGAGCGCAAGGCGGCGAGGGGCGGAGCGGCTGGGTCGCGGTCGAGTGGCATGCGATCGTCGATAAAGACGGCCGAGGCGCGGGTGGTTTTCAGTTGGGGCGCGTAGCGGCGATTGGCCAGGAAGGTTAGCTGGCCGGGCGCGGCGGTTTCGATGCCGGCCACGCCGGTGATTTCGAGGTCGGGGTCGCCTTCGAGGCGGCATCCCAGGGTTGCGGCGACTTGCGACAGTTTCATGTGGCGCTCCTCGGCGGTTTGTTGCCGTTGCGGTGCAAAAACATTAACGCAGAGATACCAGAGTACACAGAGTGCGCAGAGAAGAAAAAGCGGGGTATAGGCAAGATTACTCGTTGAAGAGGCGGGGTTGCGCGGCGACAGGGGCGGCGGCGGGCTTGCGACGGGCGATGCCGACTACGCCGAGGACCGTTATTTCGCTTAGGGCAGTGCGCGGGATGAAGATGCGGTCGGTGGTGGAGTTGACGTCGGGCGGGGTGATTTGCACGCCGTTATCGAGCAGGGAGAGGAGGTCGTTAGGGACCACGCCTTCGAGCGTTTCGCCGTCCAGGTACCGCAGGCGCAGCCAGAGGCCGTCTAGTTTGGGCCGGCTGAGGAAGGCTTTGCGCTCTGGCTCAAAATCGTCGGAAAAGTCTCGCACGAAATAGACGGAGCGGATGGTGGCAAGGGAGAGTTCCTGATGCTCGCCGTCGGGGGTGAGAAGGTCGACGGGGTCAATCTGCCCGAGGCGGGAAGGGTTTAGATAGCCGCGGACGGGCTTCTTGTTAGCCAGGACGATGACGACCTTTTTGTGCGTTGAAGCTGGGGCGCGATTTTTCAATTTTCGGATAAGTCCAAGAGTGAAACGTGCAAAATTTGCCAATCGTCGAAAATCATGTTATGTTAAGCCCGCTGAGCTTGTCAACTTATTGTTTCCATTAGGGTTAGGCCCTGGAGTGCCGCCCGTTGACCGAAAAGAAGCAGATCCTGAAGTCGGCTTCGATCATTACCCTTGTAACGATGGTCAGCCGCACTCTCGGCTACGTGCGGGATCAACGAATCACCTTTCTTCTCGGGACGTCTTTGGCGGCCAATTCCTTCGTGTTGGCTTACCGTATCCCCAATCTTTTCAGGCGCTTAGTCGGGGAAGGGTCGATGACGTCGTCGTTTATCCCGGTGTTTACGAAGTACATGCGGGAGAAGACACGCGAGGAGGTTTGGGATTTCGCCAACCGTCTGTTTTGGACGCTGGCGTTTCTGGTGGCGATCATCACCGTGATGGGGATGGTGTTTTCGCCCGCGGTGATTCACACGTTCACGTTTTCGTCGGGGAACAGCGTGTCTTACGAGCAGGCCATCACGCTGAACCGGATTATTTTCCCATACCTGTTTTTTGTGGCGCTGGCCGCGCTGGCCATGGGGATTTTGAACTGTTTCAACATGTTTGGGTTGCCGGCGGCGACGTCGGTGTTCCTAAACTTTTCGATTATTTTGTTTTCGATAGGCGCGGTGTGGAGGTACTTCAAGGATCCGGCAGTCTCGCTGGCGGTGGGAGTTTTGGTTGGCGGGGCGCTGCAGTTTCTGATTCAGGTTCCGGCGCTGGTGCGCAAGGGCATGACGTTCAAGTTTGGATTGTCGTTCATGCATCCCGGAATTCGCGATGTTGCGCGGCTGATGCTGCCGAGATTTTTTGGGATAGGAATCGGGCAGATTAATTTTTTTGTGGACACGTATTTCGCGACCGCGGCACGGATGCCGCAAGGGAGCCTGGCGGCGTTGTACGTGGCGGATCGCGTGATGGAGCTGGTGCTGGGCGGATATGCGATTGCGGTGGCGACGGCGATTTTGCCGATGATGTCGCATCAGGCGGCGGCGAAGGATTTTGAGTCGTTAAAGAAGACGCTGACGTTTGCGGTGCGGATTGTGGCGTTTATCACCGTGCCCGCGGCGATTGGCCTGGTGATTCTGCGCGAGCCGATTATTCGCGTGCTTTTTCAACACGGCCAGTTCGTGGCGGAGTCCACACGGCTGACGGCCCGGGCACTGCTGTATTACGCGTTGGGATTGCCGGCGCTGGCCAGCGTAAAGCTGATCGTGCCGGCATTTTACTCGGCGAACGATACCAAGACCCCGGTGATAGTGGCCTCGATTTCGCTGGTGATGAATATTATTTTGAACATCGTGTTCCTGGATTTCTTTTTCAAGCGGGTGCAGAACGGCGGACCGGCGCTGGCCACGGCGATTGCCTGCTATTTTGATTTTTTTGCGCTGTTTATTGTTTTCCGGCTGCGGTATGGAGCGTTGGGGACGATTCAGATTTTCAAGTCGTTTGGAAAGATTGCGTTGTGCTCCGGGATCATGGGCGTGGCGTGCTGGTTTGGCGCGCGCTATACGGAGTTCACGATTCATTCGGCGTTTTATGTGCAGCTGCTGGTGTTCGGGGCGATGATTTCGGGGGCCACGATTTTGTATTTGGCGATGGCGTGGATTTTTAAGTGTCACGAAATGGAAGAGGTTTATGGCATCGCGCTGCGTAACCGGCCCGCGGCGGGAGAAGGGTTTTCGGGATCCTGATGGAACTTTCGGCGGCGATATCGTCGTTTTTGACGCACGTTCGGGTGGAGAAGGGGCTTTCTCCGAACACCGTGATGGCCTACCGGCAGGATTTGGCGAAGTTCGCGCTGTTTGCGCAGAAGCGGAAACTGGCGCTGGCGGCGGTCAGCAAGGATGATTTGGTGGATTTTCTGGCGGCGCTGTACCGGCAGAAGCTGGAGAGCAAGAGCGTTGCGCGCAACCTGGTGACGTTGCGAAATTTCTTCCGTTTTGCGCAAATGAACGAGCTGATTGCCGAAGATCCATCGATCAATCTGGAGTCTCCGAAAATTCGCCGGTCGCTGCCGGGGTATTTGCGGCTGGAAGAAGTGGACAAGCTTTTACAGCAACCCGACGCCAAGACCGCGCTGGGGTTGCGTGACCGGGCCATGCTGGAGGTTTTGTATTCCACGGGCCTGCGCGTTTCGGAATTGGTGAGCCTGCGCGTGAACGATCTGGATACCAAGGTCGGATGCGTGCGCTGCATCGGCAAGGGCGACAAAGAGCGGCTGGTACCGGTAGGGAAGAAGGCGCTGGCGATGGTGGACAAGTATCTGGTGGAGGCGCGGGCGGAGTTGCTTGCGAAAGCGCCAGTGGTTCCGACATTGTTCTTAAACCGGCGAGGGCGCGGATTGAGCCGCGTGGGCGTATGGAAGATTCTTTCTGGGTACGGGCGGCGGGCCGGATTGCGCATGGCGCTGACGCCGCACATGTTGCGGCACAGTTTTGCCACGCATCTGCTGGAGCGCGGGGCGGATTTGCGTTCCGTGCAGCTGATGCTGGGACATGCGGATATTTCCACCACGCAGATTTATACGCATGTGGTGGAAGAGCGGTTGAAGCAGATTTACAAAGCGCATCACCCGCGCGCGTAAGGCGCGGTCGGCCAGGAAATTATCGTGGGTGCCGTCGCGAGCTTGCGGCGTGAGGTTACGGCGCAAAGTAGCTCTGCGAAACTGCGGGGCAAAGTTGCCGCGCGATGGTGCAAAAGTCGAGGGAGCGTAATGCCAGACTATATGTTTTTGCTGGAAAGCCGTCTTTCACCGGATCAGCGGGCGGCCATGATGCGCGTGCAGGAGCTGGCCTCCGCACTGGGCTTCAATCTTTACTTGACGGGCGGGACGGTGCGCGACCTGGTAACCGGCGCGACGCTGCGCGATCTGGATTTTACGGTCGAAGGCAACCCGTCGAAGCTGGCGCGCGAACTGGAAAAAGGCGGCGCGGAGATTCTGCTGGAAGACGAGAAGCTGCGGCACGTCGAGATTCTGTTTGCCGGCGAGGTCGAAGGAAGCATCTCGGCGGCGCGCGATGACCACTATGTGCGCCCGGGAACTCGGCCCGAGGTGCGCTGGTCGACGATCATGGAAGATTTGCGGCGGCGGGATTTTTCACTGAACGCCATCGCGATTTCGTTGAATCCGGCGTCGCGAGGATTGCTGCTGGATCCGACGAATGGCCTTTCGGATATCGAGCGCGGCGAAGTGCGGGCGCTGACGATTCACAGCTTTACGAATCAACCGGTACGGCTGTTGCGCGTGCTGCGTTTTGCCGCGCGCATGGGCTTCAAGGTGGAAGCGCGCACGCAGGAGTGGTTTGACCTGGCGATTGAACGCGAGCTGCACAAGACCATTGCGCCGGAAGACGGCGGCTCCGAATTGCGCGAGGCGGCGCGCGAAGAGCGGCCCAGCGTGGCGCTCAAGGCTTGGGAAGAGCACGACTTGATGGAAGCGGTGAGTCTGTTGCTGGCGAAGAAGCATCCCGATTATGAAGCCATCGGGCGATTGATGAAGGTGCGAGAAGACTTGATGATGGCGGGATTCCGTCCGCGGCTGGCCTCGCCCATGCTGCTGGCGATTTTGGGGCGCATGAAAGATCGCGAGCTCAGCGGGGCGCTTACAAAAGCTGGATTCAAGAGTGCTGAAGCCGATACCGTCATGAATTTTGAAGAGAAAGCAATGGCGGTGCAGAAAGAGCTGATGGGGCGCAAGCTGGAGGCGCCCATCGACGCGTACAAGTTTATCGAGAAGATGTCCACGGAGACGGTGGCGTACTTGCTGGCGGAGTCCAACAATTCCTCGGCGGTGTCGAAGATCAAGGCGTACCTGAACAAGTGGAGGCCGATGCGCTCGGCGCTGCCACAGGTAGGAATGGAATTGCAAACACTTGGCATGGAGCATGGGGCGAAATTTGACGAAGTGGTGGAGCAGGTGTTTGCCATGCAGCTGACGGGGCGCGGCAAGACTCCCGAGGAGCGCGAAAAGATTTTGCGCAAGCTCTCGGGAATCCGCGAAGTTCCGAAGAAAAAAGAAAAAGAAAAGAAGCCGGCCAAGGCTGACGTAAAGGCTCAGGCGGTGGCCAGCGCGGAAGCCAAACAGAAGCATTCCGCGGGGATGGCGGCGCGCCGTTCACAGACGGCGGCGAAGCCCGATGGTGGCAAGGCGCCCGCGAAGCCCGCGGCGAAACCCGGGAAGAAAGCGGCGCCAGCGAAGAAAGCCGGAAAGAAATAGCGGCGCGCGTGGGAGAAAAAATTCCTGAGGAAAACGTGAGATTGCGAGTCGCAATTCTCGCGCAGGAGTTTTAGAATTGGGATCCATGGGGCAACCGCAGTTCGTTCACCTGCACGTTCATACCGATTTCAGTTTACTCGACGGGGCTTGCGAAACCAGCGAGCTGCTCGACGAAGCGTCGCGGCAGAAAATGCCGGCGGTGGCGATTACGGATCACGGCAACCTGTTCGCTGCGGCGAATTTTTTCTACGAAGCCAGCAAGCGCGACGTGAAGGCCATCATCGGCTGCGAAGTGTACGTGGCCAAGGGCAGCCGCCACGAGCGCGGAGAGAAAAATGGTCCGCCGAGCGGCAAACAGAATGGCGAAGATCCGGAGACCGGGGGACGCGGCAACAATCATCTGGTGCTGTTGAGCGAAAACCTTGAAGGCTATCACAATCTCATCAAGCTGGTGTCCGCGGGATTTCTGGAAGGTTTTTATTACAAGCCGCGTATCGATTACGACTTGCTGGCCAAACACAGCAAAGGATTGATTGCGCTTTCCGCGTGCCTGAAAGGCCCCGTCACGGAAGCGGTGGTGGATCAGAAATACGATCTGGCCAAAGAGAACGCTTACCGGCTGCGCGATATTTTCGGGAAGAATAATTTCTTTCTGGAAATTCAGGATCAGGGACTGGTGATCGAAAAGGCTGTGAACCCGGACCTGGTGCGGCTGTCGAAGGAATCCGGTATTCCGTTGGTGGCTACGAACGATTGCCACTATCTGCATCACGAAGACGCCCACGCGCAAGAAGTCCTGCTGTGCATTCAGACTGGCAAGACTATGAGCGATGAGCGGCGCATGAAGTTTGCGACGGATCAGTTTTATTTCAAGACCGCGGGGGAGATGGCGAAGGTGTTCGGCGAACTTCCCGATGCTCTCAGTCGCACCGTGGAGATCGCCAGCCGCTGCAACGTAAAGATCGCGCCGATTCCGAATCCTTTTCCGACCTTTGCGGTTCCCCAGGGGCACACGCCGGGAAGTTATTTTGAGAAGGTGGCGCGCGAGGGTTTCGCCAGCCGCGTGCCGTTTCTTGAGGCGCTTGCGAAACAGGGCGCGCTGAGCAATCCACTTTCCGAGTACGAACGGCGGCTCACTTCTGAAATTCAAATGATCAAGAAGATGCGCTATGAAGGCTACTTCTTGATCGTGTGGGATTTTATTCATTACGCCAAGGCGCAGGGCGTGCCAGTAGGGCCGGGGCGCGGTTCGGCGGCGGGCAGCCTGGTTAGCTACGCGCTGAGGATTACCGACGTCGATCCGCTGCAATACAACTTGCTGTTTGAGCGCTTCTTGAATCCTGAGCGCGTGTCGATGCCGGATATCGATATCGACTTCTGCATGCGGCGGCGCGGCGAATTGATCGAGTATGTGACGCAGAAGTATGGCCGAGAGAACGTGGCTCAGATCATTACGTTCGGCACCATGGCAGCGAAAGCGGCGGTGAAGGACGTGGGCCGCGCCATGGATATCCCTTACGGGGAAGTGGACCGGCTGGCGAAGCTCATCCCGACGACGCTTGGTATCGAGCTTGCGGACGCGTTGAAAGAGGCGCCACAACTCAAAGCGGCGGTGGACGGCGACGAGCGTTTGAAAGATTTGATGAAGGTGGCGCTGCGGCTGGAGGGATTGTCGCGGCATGCTTCGACGCATGCGGCGGGCGTGGTGATTTCGCCGCAGCTGCTCACCGACCTCGTTCCCATTTACAAGACCAGCCGGGATGAAATCACCACGCAGTACGACATGAACGGCTTGGAGCGTATCGGCCTGCTAAAGATGGATTTTCTCGGGCTGACTACACTGACGGTGCTGCACGACGCGGTGAAGATGGTGGAGCAGAGCCGCGGTACGCATCTGGAAATTGACAAATTGCCGCTGGATGATGCCGATACCTACAAACTTTTCGCGAAGGGCGATACCACCGCGATCTTTCAGTTTGAATCGCACGGCATGCGGGACATTTTGCGCCGTTACCAGCCCACGAAAATCGAAGACCTGACCGCGCTGAACGCGCTGTATCGTCCCGGTCCGATACAAGGCGGGATGATCGACGATTTCATCAATCGCAAGCATGGCAAAACGAAAGTGACTTACGAGCTTCCGCAGATGGAAGAGATTCTGCAGGAAACTTATGGCGTGATTCTGTATCAGGAACAGGTAATGCAGATTGCCAACCGTCTGGCGAGTTTTTCGCTCGGTGAAGCCGATATTTTGCGCCGCGCGATGGGCAAGAAAAAGAAGGAAGAGATGGCCGCGCAACGCGCCAAGTTCATGACCGGGTGCCAGGCCAATAAGATCTCCGATAAAAAGGCCGAGCGCATCTTTAATTTGATGGAAGAGTTCGCGGGCTACGGATTCAATAAGTCACATTCGTGCGCCTACGCACTGCTGGCCTATCAGACCGCCTACCTGAAGACGCACTACCCGGTGGAGTTCATGGCCGCGCTGCTGACTTCCGAAGCCGGCAACTCCGACAAAACCGTGAAGTACATCAACGAAGCGCGGGGTATGAGCATTCCGATCCTGCCGCCGGACGTGAACGAAAGCGATTTGTATTTCACGCCGATTGGCGAAGCCATTCGCTTCGGTATGGCCGCCATCAAAAACGTGGGAGAAAACACCGCCAAGGCCATTCGCGAGTCGCGACTGAGCTCCGGTGAATTCCGCACGCTGTATGATTTTTGCGAACGCATTGAATCGCGCTTCCTGAATAAGCGCGTGTTTGAAAGCTTGATCAAGTCCGGCGCGCTGGATTCCCTGGGCGGGCGCGAGAGCATGATGGCGTCGGTGGACGACGCGGTGAACGCGCTGCAACGCGCCTCGCGCTCGCGAGAATCCGGCCAGCACGGGTTATTTGGCGGTGGCGGCTCGACGCCGGAGCCGACACTCTTCGAACTGCGCGACGCTCCGCAGTGGAGCGAAGAAGAGCGCCTGACCAGCGAGTACGCCATGTTGGGCTTTTACGTTTCCGGGCACCCACTGGAAAAATACGCTTCGCGTCTGGCGGAATTGAAAGTAGTTTCGTTGAGCGAGGTGGAAGGGCAGCGCAACGGCAAAGAGATAGCCGTGGCCGCGCTGATTGTTGGCACGCGGCCGATGCGCTCCAAGAAAGGCGCGCGCTGGGCTATCTACACCATTCAAGATATGACGGGCGTGCAGGAATTGCTGGCGTTCCCGGAAAGCTTTACGCGCCTGGAGGCAGCGCTGAGGCCTGGCTATCCCCTACTGTTGAAAGTCAAAATCCAGGTGGAAGAAGCGGGTACGCGGCTTTCGCTACAAGAGGCGAAGCGGCTCGATCAAATCACGGAGAAAGCCGTCGCGCAGGAATTTCGGGTACGCTTGGATGTCAGCAGCCTCAGCGAAGCGCTGTTCGCCGATTTGGAGCGTTTATTTGCGGCGTTCGAGGGAACAACGCCAGTCGTTTTTGAATTGGTTTCGGATGACGGCTCGGTGGCTCTGCTTCCTTCGCGGCAACTGGTGCGCATGACCCCGGAACTGATCGACGGCGTGGCCCGCGCGCGCGGCGATCAGGCCGCAGCTTAGGATCCCTCTCAGAAATTTTAGGAACTTGATGAGCGCTAAAGATAAGAACAAAACGAGTGCGCCGGGTGGCGACCGCCAGCAGGAAATCGATCGCCTCGAAAAAGAGGTGGAGGAACTGCGCGGCCTGGCAAAAACCGCAGGCGCGGACGCCGAAGTGGAACGCATCCGGCAACAAGTGGCCGAGTTGCGCCACGAGTTCTACACACACCTCGGGCCCTGGCAGCGCGCGCAGATCGCGCGCCATCAGCAACGCCCGTACACCCTCGATTACATTGGACTGCTATTCACCGACTTTATCGAGCTGCACGGCGACCGCGCCTTTGGCGACGACAAAGCGCTGATTGCCGGACTGGCGAAGTTTCATGGGCGGCCTGTAGCGGTGATTGGCCACCAAAAAGGCCGCGACACCAAGCAGCGGCTGCAGCGGAATTTTGGTCAGCCCAAGCCGGAAGGGTATCGCAAAGCGCTACGCGTGATGCAGTTGGCTGCCAAGTTTGGGCGGCCGATTATCACGTTTATCGATACGCCGGGCGCGTATCCGGGCATCGACGCGGAGGAGCGCGGCCAGGGCGAAGCCATCGCGCGCAATCTGCGGGAGATGGCGCGGCTACCCGTACCGATTATCGTTACGGTGACAGGCGAAGGCGGCTCGGGTGGCGCGCTGGCCATTGCCGTCGGCGACCGTGTGAATATTCTGGAGAATAGCTTTTACTCGGTGATTTCGCCGGAAGGTTGCGCGTCGATTATCTGGCGCGATTCCACCATGGCGGAAACCGCGGCCATCGCCATGAAGATCACCGCGAAAGATTTGAAAGAATTGGGCATTGTGGACGATATCGTTCCCGAGCCCGAGGGCGGCGCGCACACCGATTTCGACGCGGCCGCAAGCTTTCTCGATGAAGTTCTCGATCGCCAGCTCACCGCGCTTTCCAATCAACCGTTGAAGGAAATTCTCGACGCGCGCTACGACAAGTTCCGCAAGATGGGGCAGTTTTTCGACTTCGTCGCCAGATAAGCCGCCGCACTGCAAAACGCCTCCGCCAGCACCCCGTAGCACATTCGCCACGCCGTCGAATAGCGAGCATTGTTGCCGCGCAATCCGGTGTCTATCCTGATAGAGCAATCGTGATAGGCATCAGCTCAAGTGCGGCCCCCTGGGCCGTAGGCACGCTGAGGAAAGCGCTCACAATGTCGGAACCCTTTCGTCCGTACGAAAAACTCGTGGAGATCACCATCTACGGGAAGAAATTTCAGGTGCCGGAGCGCAATTCGCTGCTGCGTTGCTTCCAGTTCATCAGCCCGGAAACCATTCCGTACGGCCGATTCTGCTGGAATCAGGAGTGTCAATATTGCCGCGTGACTTGCCAACTGCCGGACGACGACGAGCCGCGTGAAATGTTGAGCTGCAAATTCATCGTTATGCCGGGCATGGACATCTCGGAATTGAGCCAGGAGCTGCGCTGGTGTTTGCGGGCAAAATTGCCTGCCGATTCGCCGGTTTCTTCGTAACCATCATCCATTCTCGCGCTGCCGAGAAACGTGAATTTCGCGGCAATTCCTCGACCGTTTAGACCATGCGGAGAGTAGGCAACTTTATGAGCCGCCGCGGGTTTGCGTTGGTACGTACAACCGCGCGGTGGCGATGGTCTTACGCTAGAAACCCATCATCATCCCCGGCGAACGACGGCCACCGCGCGATTTTAGCGTTCCCCACTGGTTTGCACTCTGGCGGCAGGTAAACTACATTCAAATGATGGGCACTTCACAAGTAATGGTGTGTGACGGGTGTGGGCAAAACGCGTCTCCGGAGCATCTTGCGGCCAGGTTCCGGCGGCTGGAATGGTCCACGCGGTATCGCCCGCTGCACATCAATGCGCTATTGCTCGGCGCCGTAGCGCCGGCGAATGATGCGGAATTCATTTACTCGGACGCTGGGGTGTTTAGCGGGGAAGCCGCGGCATTGCTGCAGGCCGCCGGAGTTGCGGCCGCCGATAAAACGCCCGAAGCCATTCATCACGAGTTCCAACGCGCCGGCTTGTTCGTGGCCTATGTTTTGGATTGCCCCCTTGAGGCGGCCGGCGAGAGCGCCGCCGGTTTACAACCTATATTGGCTAAACGCATTCCCACTATGCTGACGCGCATTCGCCGGTCGATCAAACCCAAGCGTGTGGCGCTGATTGCGCCGGAGCTCGATTCGTTTATCGATAAATTCACCGCTGGTGTGCTCGATTGCATGGTGCTCCTCGACGACGCGGGAGCGTTCAACTTAGCGGAATCCAGCGAAGCTGTTGCACGTTTGCGAGGCGCTTTGTCGGCGCAGGCGGCAGCGCTCCGGTGAGCTAACAGCTCAGGGCAGGGCAGAGGGTTTTGCGCATGTTGCCTGTGGCCCTCCGGATGAGACTTAGACAGGAACTTCGACTGTACCTTTAGCTGGCATTTCGTAGCTCGCAGGTGTGGTAGACTGCGGCTCTTGGGGCTGCGAAGCCACGGGAGAAGTCCCGGGAGATGTTGCATGCAAAAACGGGCAAAATTCGGCGTGGGCATCGCGGTCATCGTGGTGTCTCTCGTGTTCCTGGCTTGGCTGGGCTATGGTGAGAGCAAGACGTACTATCACACCATTGCGGAGCTTCCCAATTTGCACGGCGCGGCAGCGACACATCGCATGCGAGTTGGCGGCACCGTGGAACCAGGAACGATTCGCCGCTTTTCCGGCCGCGTGGATTTTGTGCTGGCCGGGGAGGGGAAGACCCTGCCCGTCAGTTACACCGGAAGCGATCCGTTGCCCGATACTTTTGTGGATAAATCGCAGGCTTTAGTGGAAGGCAATCTGGCGCCCGACGGACGCTTTGTTGCCGAACGTGTGCAGGCCAAGTGCGCCTCCAAGTACGAAGCCGCACCTGGTGGAACGACGGCGCCCGCAGCAGCGCCCGCGGGAACTGTCCAGAAAAGCGGCATGTAATCGCCTTACGAGCGGTTCGCCAAAGAAGTTCGGCACGTAATGGCGGGCTGTAGCTGAGAGAGGCTGGTTGTTTTGGATCTCTTCGGATCATTCGCATTAATCCTCGCGTTTATCTGCGCTGTGTATGCATTCATCGGCGGAATTTTCGCCATTCGTACGCGCCATCCGCTGCTGGTTAAGAGCACCAGGCAGGCAGGCATCGCCACCTGCATGCTGATTTTTGTCGGAACCTTCAGCCTGGAATATCTTTTCTTCAACGATGATTTTTCCAGCGCTTACGTGGTGGCGCACAGCAATCGCGATCTCGCCCCATTTTATAAGGTTGCCGCGCTGTGGTCCGGACAGGAAGGCTCGCTGCTGTTCTGGAGCTTTCTGCTGGCCATCTACGTTTTCTCCACGCTGATGGTGTACCGCAATAAAAATGGCGAGCTTATGCCCTATGTGGGCGTAGTGCTGGCCGGAGTACAGATTTTCTTCCTCACACTGAATAACTTCGTGGCTAGCCCGTTCAAGGCGCTGGCCACGCCGGCTGCGCACGGCGCCATGAACCTGGTGACGCGCGCCGACGGCAACGGCCTTAACGGACTGTTGCAGTATCCGGAGATGGTGATTCATCCGCCGAATCTTTATGCGGGCTATACCGGATTCACCATTCCGTTTGCGTTTGCGCTGGGCGCGCTGTTGGCGCGCTATCCCGGCGAAAAATGGATTCATCTGACGCGCCGCTGGACGATGATCGCGTGGGGATTTCAGTCCTGCGGCATTTTGCTGGGCGCACACTGGGCCTACGCCGTCTTGGGCTGGGGCGGCTACTGGGCGTGGGATCCGGTGGAAAACGCTTCGCTGCTGCCGTGGCTGACCGGCACCGCCTTTCTGCACTCCGTGATGATGCAGGAAAAGCGCGGCATGATGAAGGTATGGAACGTTTGGCTGGTGTTCATCACCTTTCTCTTGTGCATCACGGGAACGTTCCTAACGCGCAGCGGAATCGTGGCTTCCGTGCATGCCTTTGCGCAATCCAGCATCGGCAATTGGTTTCTGGGCTTTATCGTCGTGATCCTGCTGGTTTGCCTGGTGGCGTACTTCAAAAATCGCGATTATCTGGCGAGCGAGAATCAGCTGGACGCCATGGTCTCCCGCGAATCGAGCTTTCTGTTTAACAATTTGATCTTGCTGGTGTCCTGCATCGCGGTGCTATCCGGCACGCTGTTCCCGGTTTTTTCCGAGTGGCTTTCCAGTTCGCGTATCAGCGTGGGCGCGCCGTTTTTCAATAAGGTGAATATCCCGATCGGGTTGCTGCTGCTGTTTCTGACCGGCGTGGGTCCGCTGCTCGCGTGGCGCAAGACTTCCGCGGAAAGTTTGCGGCGCAATTTTGCCTGGCCGCTGGCCATCGGACTTACCGGCGGAGTAGTGGCCTTTGCGCTGGGCTACCGGCAGTTCTACTCGCTCGTCTGCTTTACGCTGTGCGCTTTTGTGGCGGCCACCATTATTTCGGAGTTTTATCGCGGGGCCAAAGTGATTCGCGCGCGCTCCGGCGCTTCGTTTCTGGCTTCCGGCATCGACTTAACCATGCGCAATACCCGCCGCTACGGCGGTTACATCGTGCACATGGGCATGGTGCTGATCTTTGTGGGGCTGGCGGGCGTGGCATTCAATAAGGACGTGCAAAAAGACATGCAGCCCGGCTCGACCATGCAAATCGGCTCGTACACGCTGCTGTTGCAAAGCATGGACAGCAAGCCCGAAAAAAATTACACCGCCGAACGCATGAACGTGGAAGTGTTACGCAATAACAAGCAGCTCATGATGCTGTACCCGGAGCGCCGGATATTTAAGACCGATCAGCCGTCCGGTACCATGGTGGCGATTTACTCCACGCTAAAAGAAGATTTGTACGTGGTGTATGCGGGGCAAAGTCCGGAAACGCAAATGCCGGTGATTCACGCGTATCTTAATCCACTGGTGAAGTGGATTTGGTTTGGCGGCGCGGTGGTGGTTCTGGGCACTTTGGTCGCGTTGTTGCCCAACCGCAAAGCGGTTCTGGTGCTTTCCGCGGTGCGCGAGACTGCGCCGCAAGCGCTACCCGGCCAGACGCTGGTGCAGCCATTCCAGCCCAAGCCCGCCATGCGAGAAGGCCATGACTAAAGCGCGACAGCAGCGGCTGTGGGCGGCGCTGGCGATACTCGAAGCGGTGCTGGCGTTGGGCTTTTTGGCGGCGACGTTGCACGCGCAGCAAAGCGATCGCGCCAAAGAGATCGGTGGCAAGCTGCTCTGCGGCGTGGGAACTCCGAAGTGCGACTGCAAACAAATTCTCACGCAGTGCAATCACGTGGGCTGCCCGAATTCCGCGGGTATGCTGAAAACGCTTGATGCCGGGGTGGCCAAGGGCGATTCAGAGACCACCATCATTCAGGGCTTCGTCGAGGAATTTGGCACGGCGGTGCTTTCTGAGCCGCCCAAGTCTGGATTGAACCTGGTGGCGTGGTATCTCCCTAGCGTGACGCTGTTCGCGGGCGCGCTATTGGTTGTTTTTGTGATTTCGCGGTGGCGCAAGCGGCCCGTTGCGGCCCTGGCTGGCCCCGCGGCTGGCGCGGGAATATCGCCTGAATTATTGGCTCGTGCGCGCGCGCAAGCATCGCGGGAGACGCAGGATTGATGTCCCTCCTCGGAGTGTTCGTAATGTTGCAGGCAGCGACCGCCGTCGCGGGCAGCGATTGGGCGGTTCTTGGCGCATGCCTGGCCCTGGCCGCGGCCACGCTGCTGTTCATTTTCTACATTCAGCCAGACGCGTCCGATCTGGCGCCACACCGCACCAAGCTCGATCAACTGATGGAACGCCGCGATACCATCTACGACAATATTCGCGACTTGCGCTTTGAATATCGTTCGGGAAAATATTCGGAAAGCGACTACGAAGCCATGAAAGTTTCTCTGGAGAATGAAGCCGCGCTGATCCTGGCGGAAATCGATCAGGTGACGGAGGCGCAAACGCGCCGCCCGCGCGGCACGCGGCCGACCCCAGCGGCTGGGGGACGATCCTGATGGTCGCGGCGAGGTTGCGACGTTTTCGATTTTTACGAACGACGGCGAGCGCAGTCGCCTTCGCGAGTTTGTTTATTGTGCCATTCATTCTGCCCGGTGCGGCGAACGCCGGAACACTAAAAGGCTTCGCGAAGAATGGCACGTCCGGCAAACCCGCGGCCGGCGTGGAGATCATCCTGATTCAGTTGCAGGGCGGCATGCAGCCAGTGGCAAATACCAAAACTGATGCGCAGGGGCACTTCACCTTTGACAATCCTGGCATAGGCACCGCGCCCATGCTGGTGCGCGCGGTTTATAACGGGATCAATTTTCACGAGCCGGTGCCGCCGAACAAGACGGACGTCGAAGTCGATGTATTCGAGCCTTCCAAGGATCCCAAGACCATCACCGTTCCTTCGCGCGTAGTTTTTTTTCAACCGAATGGCGCGACGCTGATTGTTGGCGAGGAATATTCCATCCAGAATAGTTCCGCGCCGCCGCAGGCCTACTTCCGCGCGGATGGCAACTTTGAATTTGCTCTGCCGCCGCAGGCCAAGCTGCAGCAAGTGGCGGCGGCCGGCCCTGCGGGAATGCCGGTGGTGCAGGCGCCCATCGAAAAGAAAGACAATCATTACGCCATTGCGTACGCGTTTCGCCCGGGCTCGAGTACCGTGCGCTTTTCCTACGAGATTCCGTACCCGAATAATTCCGCCACGGTAAATGTGCCGACGTCCTATCTGACTGGCAGGCTGCTCGTGGTTGCGCCTCCCACGATGCAGGTCAGCGGCGGGGAACTGCAACTTGGCGGGCAAGACCAGGGCATGAATATTTACGGACGCGAAAATGTTGCGGTTGGCACCGTGCTAGCGATAAATGTCTCGGGAACCGCGCCACCGCCGCAAGATGCGAACAGTGGGGCGGAAACTCCGAAGGAAGCCGCCGACGCGCGTTCCAGCGAACCGCAAGCTGGCGCAAACATTCAACAGGTTCCCGGGCGGCTCGATGTGCTGAAATGGCCGCTGGTCGGCGGATTCGTCATGGTTTTCGCGTTATTGGCTTTCCTGATCGCGCGCAAGCCTATGGCGGTGACCACCGTCGCGAGCTTGCCGAACGCTGCGGCATATGACAGCGCTGCTCCGGTCCCGGCGAAGGTGAAATCGGCGCTGGCGAACGTAGACGCCGAAGTGGGCAACAGCCTCGATGGTTTAAAGGAAAGATTGTTTCGCCTGGAATTGCGCCACCAGGCAGGCACCATTTCCGAGGAAGACTACGCCGCCGAACGTGCGCGCGCGGAGAAAGTGCTGCGCGACCTGGTACGCGGCTGAGATTAGTCGCGCGGCTGAGACTACTTGCGAGGCTGAAACGTGATTTTCCGTTGTGTTGTGCCCGCGCGTGAGGGTGCTAGGTGACGGCCACTGATCCTCTGCAGATAGATGGGGCCGGGATTCGTTTTAAAAATATAGAAAAACGGTATGGCGGTCTTTTCGCGCTGCGACACGTTTCTTTGGACGTTGCCGAGGGCGAATGCGTCGCGCTTGCCGGTCGCAACGGCTCGGGAAAAACCACCCTGCTGCGCATCGCCGCAAAACTGGTGCGACCTTCTTCTGGAGAGATGCAATTCACCTGGCAGGGCGATCAGGACTGCGCGACACCGCGCACGGGATTTGTGGCGCATGCCACGATGGTCTACGACGAACTTACCGCCGAAGAAAATCTACTTTTGTTTGCGCGGTTACAGAGGCTGAGCGATCCCGCACCCATGACCGAAAGATTGCTTTCGGAAGTTGGGCTAAGCGAGCGGCGTGGCTCGTTGGTGCGCACGTTTTCTCGCGGCATGCGGCAGCGCGTGGCTATCGCGCGAGCGCTGCTGCAGCAGCCACAAATACTGTTGCTCGATGAGCCGGCGACAGGCCTCGATCCCGAAGGCGTAGCGTGGCTCGCCGGAACGCTGCGTAAGCTGCGTGACGCTGGCTGCACCTTGCTAATGAGTCTGCACGGTGAATCGCCGATCTCCGCGCTGGCCACGCGCGCCGTGCGCTTGGATGCCGGATCGATCGTCGCCGATACGCAACAGGGCGCCGAGATGCACGGCATCCTGGAATTTGTGGGCGGCTGACATGAGCCTGCTTTCTAATACCGGAGCGCTGCTCGGCAAAGAGTTGCGGACGGAGTTTCGTTCGCGCGAATTGCTCATGACCACGGTCATTTTTATTTTGATGGTGATCGTACTGTTCAGCTTTACCTTCGATCCGACTTCGGCGGAGTCGCGAAGGTTTGGCGCAGGGCTACTCTGGTTGGCGTTTCTGTTTGCCGCTTCGCTGATGCTGCAGCCGTGTTTTTTGCGCGAGCAAACCAACGACACGCTGAGCGCGCTGCGTCTTTCGGTCAGCGATCCTTTTTCCATCTTGCTTGCCAAGCTGGCGGCCAACACGGTTTTTCTTCTGGTTACCGAACTGCTGATGCTTCCGGTCTTCGCCATTTTGTACAACGTGCCGGTTGTTCGCGTGTTCGGCCAGTTGCTGCTGGTGCTCTTTCTCGGGAGCCTTGGCGTATCGATTGCCGGCACGGCGCTTTCGGCAATTTCCGCGCAAGCGCGTATGCGCGAACTGTTGCTGCCGGTGTTGCTGCTGCCGCTGCTTACCCCAGTGCTGGTGGCGAGCACGCAAGTCACCGCTGGATTGCTGGATGTCGAACCATTTCTGCAATGGAAGGGCGTGGGCTTTCTGGCGGTCTTCGACGTGGTTTTTTTGACGGCGCTATGGCTTTTCGGCGAGTATCTTCTGGAGGAATAGCGGCATGAAGAAGCAGGCAGTGTTTGCCGCCGTGGTGGTGCTCTTGATGGCGGCGGCGGCGTACGCGGCATTTTTTATCGCGCCGACGGATTCGCGACAAGGTTTGATCTATCGCATTATTTTTCTGCATGTGCCGTGTGCTGAAACTGGCTTGGTGTCTTTCTTCGTTTGTTTTGTCGCCAACGTCGCCTACGTGCTCAAGAGGAATCCCCAGTGGGACTGGCTCGGGGTGTCCGCCGCGGAAGTGGGGCTGGTGTTTACCTCCGCTTGCCTGGTGACCGGGCCGATCTGGGCCAAGCCGGTGTGGGGCATTTATTGGACGTGGGACGCGCGGCTGACGTCTACCGCCGTACTCTGGCTGCTGTATGTTGCGTATCTGATGCTGCGCACGCTGATTGAAGAGCCGGACCGCCGCGCGTTGCTGAGTGCGCTGTTTGGAATCTTTGCGTTCATCGATGTGCCGCTGGTGTTTGGTTCGATTCGCTGGTGGCGCACGCAGCATCCGCAGCCGGTGATTATGGGCGGACCGGACTCGGGACTCGATCCGCTGATATTCAAAGTATTGTTTTTTTGCTGGGTGCCCATGCTGGCGTTGATGGTTCTGTTGATGCAGTCGCGTTATCAGCTGGAAGCAATGCGCGGCGATTTTGAAATGGTGCGGCGCGAATCGGAGGCAGCGTGAAAAATCTGAACAGTGTGTTCGCGGCATATTTGATCGCCTGGGGAATTTTCTTTGCTTATTTCGTGAGTGTGGGCATTCGCGCCGCGACTCTGCGGAAGGATCTGGAACGGCTGAAGAATTCGCTGCAGCGGAACAAATAACATGGCAGGGAAGAAGCGCGTCGGAATCGTGTTGTTTCAGCTGGGCGGGCCGGACTCGCTGGCGGCCGTTGAGCCTTTTCTGATGAACCTGTTTCTGGACCCGGACATTATTCCGCTGGGTGCGGTGGGATTCTTGCAGTGGCCGATCGCGAAATTGATCTCTTCGCGGCGCTCGATTCCGGTGGCGAAGAAATACTCAGAGATTGGGCGGCGTTCGCCGATCAGCACGCTGACGGAGCGGCAACGCGTGCGGCTCACCGCGGCGCTGGCTCCGTACATCGATCCGGTTGCGGTAGTTGCGATGCGCTACTGGCACCCCAATACCCAGGACGCCGTGGAGGCGTTGCGCAAGGCTGGCCGCCTCGATGAGTTGGTGCTCCTGCCGCTGTACCCGCAATATTCCTATGCTACTACTTTGAGCAGCACGAAAGAGTGGCGGCGCGTTTACGGTCCGGTGAAGGCTGAGTTGCCCGAACGTGCGGTAACTTCGTTCCACGATCATCCGCTGTACATTCAGGCGCTGGTGCAGCGCATCGGTTCGGTGCTGCGGCAATTTCCGGATAGCTCGCGCATCCATCTGGTGTTTAGCGCGCATGGCTTGCCGATGAGTTTGGTGGAAAAGGGCGATCCGTATCCGAAGCAGATCGAAGAGACGGTGCGGCTGACGTGCGAATCGGGAGCGCGGCAATATCCCGGGTGGCCGAAGACGCACCTGCTGTGCTACCAGAGCCGCGTGGGTCCGGCGAAGTGGCTGCAACCGCCGTTCACGGGAACCATCGAACGACTGGGGCACGAGGGCGTGAAAGAGATGCTGGTGGTGCCCATTTCGTTTGTGACCGAGCATATCGAGACGCTGCACGAGATAAATATCGAGGGCCGCCTGGATGCCAAGAAATTCGGAGTCGAGACGTTTCGCATGATGCCGGCGGTGGGGGATTCGCGATTCTTTATTGCCGCGCTGAAAGATCTGGTGCTGCGCGCCGTGGGTATCGAAGAAAGCCCTGAACCCGTCCCTTTGATTGCGCCATCGGTCGCCAGTCCTGCGGGCGTGTAGTCAGGTAGCACAGGCACTCTTGCCTGTGCAACTTCAACCTTGGCGACGCCTACGGGCACAGGCAAGAGTGCCTGTGCTACGGGATGTCCAATTGCGAACGCGCAATGCGGTGAAGATTTCGCAGAATTCAATTGCAGAGACGGGCTGCATTTTGCGAGCAAGCGATATTTGCTTGGGGTATAATCCGCGACTGGGACACAGGTTATGACCGCTACCTACCATCCGGGTGTGCACCGCTTTTCCGTGTTCGTGGTGTGCTGGACCGTTTTCCTGTTCGTTGCTGGCGCGCTAGTTACCTCCAATGACGCAGCGCTAGCCGTTCCAGACTGGCCGCTTTCTTTTCATCGGTATTTTCCAACAATGACTGGTGGCGTGTTTTACGAGCATGGGCACCGCATGGTGGCCGGCGGGCTCGCGATATTTACGCTGATTCTGGCGATTGCTATCTGGGTCAAAGAGGAGCGCCGTTGGCTGCGCTGGTTTGCCGCCATCGCCGTTGGCGGAGTGGTGGTGCAGGCAATTTTGGGCGGCCAGGTGGTGATTCAGTTGCTGCATTATTGGCTGCCGGTGATTCACGCGTGCTTTGCACAGATTGTTTTTGCGGCGGTGCTGAGTATCGCGGTGTTCACGAGTAAATGGTGGGTGTCAGAACGGCCGCAAATTGAGGATGCCGGTTCGCCCTCGATCCATGCCGTGGCGATTGTGAATGCGGCGGTGATTTATTTACAGGTGATTTTTGGAGCAGGTTTCCGGCATCAGTATCTGCCTATCTGGCCGCACATGGCCGGGGCGCTGCTGGTGCTGGGCGTGGTGATCTGGACGGCAGTGGTGTCGCGCAAGCGATTTGGCAATTCTCCGGAACTATCGAAAGCCCGCGTATTGTTGCACGCGATTGTAGGCACGCAGATTCTGCTTGGTCTGGCGGCGTATTGGTCGCGGCTGACGACTGTGGATGCGCCGCAGCCGATGCCGGTGATGATCTGGCTCACGGTGATTCATACTGTGTTCGGGGCGATTTTGTTCGCCTTCTCCGTTCTGATCGTGTTGTTGTGCTACCGCATCATTCCGCGGCGTGGGCAGCAGCACGCGACGACGCAAGCTTCGCTAGGTAAGAAGCCGGTGACCATCGGATGAGCACTGCGCGCACCGCCGAATTGACTCTTTCTTCGCGCGCTGGCGCGTACGTGGCGCTGACCAAGCCGGACGTTTCGTTCCTGGTGCTGATGACCACCGCCGCGGGCTACTACATGGGCGTGCGTGGCCCGGTCAATTGGCTGCACATGATCCACACCGTTTTCGGCACCATGTTGATCGCCGCTGGGACGGCCGCGCTGAATCACTACATCGAGCGCGATTCCGATCGCTATATGCGGCGCACGGCGTCGCGACCGCTGCCGAGCGGCGCTATGCACCCGCGCGAGGCGCAGCTGTTTGGATTGGCGCTGTGCGTCGCGGGTGCGCTGGATCTGTATTTCAGCGCGGGAATACTTGCGAGCGGGCTCGGCGTGGCTACATCCGTGAGCTATTTGCTGGCGTATACGCCGCTGAAGCGCAAGACCGTGTGGGCCACGTTTGTCGGCGCGTTTCCGGGAGCGATTCCTCCGATGATCGGGTGGGTGGCGGCGACGGGTTCGCTGGACCGCGGGGCGTGGCTGTTGTTCGCGATTTTGTTTCTGTGGCAGTTTCCGCACTTTCACGCCATTGCGTGGATGTATCGCGAGGATTATGCGCGCGCGGGGATTCTGATGCTTCCGGTGGTCGATCCGCAGGGGACGCGAACGTTTCGGCAAATTATTTTGTTTGCCGTGGCGCTTGTGGGCGTGAGTCTTTTGCCCGCGATGATGGGCTTGGCCGGAATCCTGTATTTCTTTGGCGCGCTGGTTACCAGTACCGCGCTGGTGCAAGTTTGCCTCTGGGCCGCGCATAATCGCACCAATTCACGGGCGAAATGGCTGATGCACGCTACCGTGTTGCACATCCCGCTGCTGCTTGGGTTGATGGTGTTCGATAAGATTCCGCGTTGAATTTACAATTTGCGTAAAACAGTAGGTGCGCGAGCAAGCCGGGGTGTTGACGTTGGCCGGACTAAAGTCCGGCACCTACATGAGACGGAGAGGACCGTTCCTTGCTTCTATTTTCGCAAGCTGCGCTGAATGCCTCGCTTAACGGCCTGAGCGGCATTTTGTTGGTGGGCGGGTACGCGGCGATTCGCGCGCGGAAGATTGATGTGCACAAGCGGTTCATGGTTTCGGCTTTTATTGTTTCGTGCGCGTTTCTCATTTCCTATTTGATTTACCACTATCGCGTGGGGCATGTGGCCTTTCAGGGGCAGGGATGGATTCGTCCGGTTTATTTTGTTTTGCTGACGTCGCACACGATACTGGCGATTGTGATTGTGCCGCTGATACTGATTACCTTGCGTCGGGCGTGGCTGCAGAAATTTGACAAGCACAAGATCATCGCCAAGTGGACGCTGCCTTTGTGGTTCTACGTTTGTGTGACCGGTGTGATCGTTTATTTGATGGTGTATCAGATTTACGTTCCGGCAAAAGTTACCAGGGTCAGAATTCAGATGATTTTACCTGCGTCGGACTCGTTGAAGGATCTTCCGCCTGAGCAACGGTAGGCGGACTTCCCAGGCCGGACTAAAGTCCGGCACCTACACAAACCTATTTGGGCTGTAGCGCGGCGATTACGGCGTCGGTGAAGGCGTTGGTGCTGGTGGTGCCGCCGAGGTCGCGGGTGTGGTGGTTGCCTTCGCGATAGACCTTGTCCAGCGCGGCTTCGACGCGTCTGGCGGCGCTGCGTTCGCCTAAGTGGTCGAGCATCAGGATGCTGCTCATCAGCAGGGCAGTGGGATTTGCCAAACCCTTGCCCGCTATATCGGGTGCCGTGCCGTGGACCGCCTCGAACATGGCGGACTCGTCGCCCATGTTGGCGCTAGGGACTACGCCGAGGCCGCCGACCAAACCAGCGCACAAGTCGCTCATCACGTCGCCGTAGAGATTGGGCAGGAGCAGCATGTCAAATTGCTGCGGGTTCAGGACCATTTGCATGCACGCGTTGTCGACGATCATTTCTTTGTATTCGATGTCCTTGTGATGCTCGGCTACGGCGCGGATGGAATGCAGGAACAGGCCATCGGAAAGCTTCATGATGTTAGCTTTGTGAATGGCGTGAATTTTTTTGCGGCCGTATTTGCGGGCGTACTCGAAGGCGAAGCGGGCGATGCGCGTGGAGGCCCGTTCGGTGATGATCTTCAGGCTTTCGACTACGCCGGGAACTACTTCGTGTTCGAGGCCGGAATATAAGTCTTCGGTGTTTTCTCGGATCAGAACGATGTCGACGTTCTCGAAGCGCGATTTCACGCCTGGGAGATTTTTTACGGGCCGGACGTTGGCGTAGAGGTTGAGGGTGCGGCGCAGCGCTACGTTGACGCTGGGGGCGCCACCGGCGATGGCGGTGGCCATGGGACCTTTTAGCGCCACGTGATTGCGGCGGACGGCTTCGATCGCGGCTTCGTTGATGACTTGGCCTTGGTCCTGTGAGCTGTCGGTGCGGCCTTCGATCTCTTCCCAGTCGATCAGGACGCCGGAGGCTGCGAGGATGCGACGAACGGCGGTGGCTACTTCTGGGCCGATGCCTTCACCGGCGATTAGCGTGACTTTGTGTCTCATGACGCATCCTATTGTAGGTGAGGCGGCGCAGCTTGTCGAAAGACCTGCCAGCGGCAGTTGCTTCTTGGAAACCGGTTAGCGAGCACGACGAATCGGGTTTTGCTATACTGAATCAGTAGTTAGCGTCGCGGCGATAGCTGCGAGCGGAGGCCAGTGGAATTATGATTAGCTTAACTCCTGTAGCCAGCACGAAGGTGAAGGAAATCATGAGCATGCAGACACCGGTGCCCGTGGCGTTGCGCGTGGCGGTGGTGGGCGGCGGTTGTTCTGGTTTCCAGTACCACATGGCGTTTGAGAATGCGACCAGCGAAGCCGACGAAGTTGTGGACTTCAATGGGTTGAAGGTGGCCGTGGACCAGATGAGTTCCATGTACCTCGATGGCGTGGAGATCGATTACATCGAGACCGTGGAAGGCGCGGGCTTCAAGTTTAATAATCCGAACGTGAAGAGCACTTGCGGGTGCGGCAGCTCGTTCAGCGTTTAGTTTTGTAAGGCGCGGTTTTTCTCGCGCTTGGTGCAAGGACTGTCGAGGCTCTTGAGCGTATCGTTCAAGAGCCTTTGTTTTGTTGGGCGCTAAACGGGGTGGTTGGTGTGTACACCGGTGACGCCCTGAAGGGCGTCGCTACAGAAGAGCCACCGTGTTTTGTTTGGCGGCTGGTATGGCCACGGTGGTGCTTTTTTGTAAGTGTTCATTGCAAAGGGGATAAAGTCCTTTGTTTTGATACAGTTCGCAAGTGTTCATTCTAATAGGTTTAGACTTTTGTTTTTTGGTAGTTGGTCATAACGGAACTGAGGCTTTGAGCCGTTGGCTGCGGTGCTGGAAAACCCTCTCATGGCGCGCATTGCATTGTGTTTACTCCCTTCGTATGCTGTTGAACGAGCATGAAGATAGCCCTCGCGCAGTTTAATCCCACCATTGGCGATTTCTCTGGCAACGCGGCTTCCATTTTGAAACTGGCGGCAGAGGCGCAGGCGCGTGGCGCAGAGCTGGCGGTGTTTACGGAGCTTTGTCTATGCGGATATCCGCCGCAGGATTTGCTGGAACGCCCTTCCTTTGTGGACCGCAATCGCGACGAATTGCAAAAGTTGGCTAAGGCGCTGCCGCTGCCGTCGATTGTGGGCTACGCCGGCGCAGTAAAGAATGGCCGCGGAAAGTCGGTGGCTAACAAGGCGGCGCTGGTGCGCGATGGGGCCGTGGTGTTCGAGCAGAGCAAAATGCTGCTGCCAACGTACGACGTTTTCGATGAGTCGCGCTATTTTCACGCCGCGGAAAGCCAGTTCACATTTGCGTTTGGGCCGGAGACGCTGGGCATCACGATCTGCGAAGACGCCTGGAACGACGTGGGATTTTGGCCCAAGCAGCTTTACGAACGCGACCCGATTACGGAAATCGTGGAAAAGGGAAGCAGCGTCATTATTAATATTTCTGCGTCGCCGTACAATTTGGACAAACGGGCGCTGCGGGTGGACATGTTGCGGTCGATCGCGTTGCGCCACCGGCGGCCGGTGGTCTACGTGAACCAATTCGGCGGAAACGATAGTTTAATTTTTGATGGCGCGAGCCTGGCGCTGACGGCGGAGGGGAAAATCGCCGCGCAAGGATTGGCGTTTGAGCAGGACCTGGTGCTGTTCGATACGGTTACGGGCAAGGGCGAAATTCACGAGCAGCCCAGCGAAGAGATTGCCTACGCGTATGCCGCACTGGTCACCGGAGCGCGGGATTACGTGCGCAAATGCGGCTTCAGCAAAGTGCTGATTGGCCTGAGCGGCGGGATTGACTCCGCGGTGGTGGCCGCGATTGCCGTGGATGCGCTGGGCGCGGAGAACGTTTTGGGCGTTTCGATGCCGGGGCCGTTCTCGTCGGAAGGCAGCAAGACGGACGCGCAGGCGGTGGCAAAGCATCTGGGGATTAAATGTTTGACGTTGGCGATCAGCGATGTGTTTGACGCGTATCGCAAGGCGCTGGCTCCGGCGTTTGGCGAGCGCGGGGCCGATGTTACCGAAGAAAATTTGCAGGCGCGCGTGCGTGGGAATTATTTGATGGCGCTATCGAATAAATTTGGCTCCATGGTGCTCAGCACGGGAAATAAATCCGAGTTGGCGGTAGGTTACTGCACATTGTACGGCGATATGGCCGGCGGGCTGGCGGTGATTTCCGACGTGCCGAAGCAGATGGTTTATGAGTTGGCGCGGTGGATTAATCGGGAGAGGGAAGTCATCCCTCAGGCGACAATCGACAAGCCGCCTTCGGCGGAACTGCGTCCCAATCAAAAGGATGAGGACAGCCTGCCTCCCTATCCGGTGCTGGATTGTGTGCTAAAGGCCTATATCGAGGATTTGCTGTGCCCGGAGCAGATTGCCGAGAAATATGGATTTGAGTTGAAACTGGTACGCGACATTGCCCTGCTGGTGGATCGCAATGAATATAAACGTAAGCAGGCGGCGCCCGGATTGAAGATTACTTCACGGGCGTTTGGGTTTGGGCGGCCGTTTCCGATTGCGCAGCGGTTTGTGCCGTAAAACAAAGCTTTATCATAGAGTTCGCTGAGACACAGAGTTCACCAGAAGAACCGGAGGGAACGAGTGAAGGCATCCTTATATTGGGCTCGGGTCATGCTGGGCATAGCTCTGGCTCTCGGATTTATCGCGGGCGTTGCTGCCGCCCAACAAAGTGCGGCTCCGGCGCCTCCTAGTGTTACGTCCGGCGGCACGGCAAGCCAGATACAGAAGACCATCGAGACTTATTTACGGCACCTGTATGCGTTCGGGCCGGATGTCGAGGTGCATGTGAGCGAGCCTAAGGATACGCCGGTAGCTGGGCTGCTGGTTTGCGACGTTAAAGTAAAGGTTGAGGGCAACGAAGAGACCGGCAAATTCTATGTGAGCAAGGATGGCAAATATCTGTTTCGCGGCGAGCTTTCGGATTTGACGAAAGATCCGCTGGCCGAGAATCGCGCAGCGATGCGGACCAAGAACGCGCCGTCGATGGGGGACAGCAAGGCTACGATTACCGTTGTGGAATACTCGGATTTTGAATGTCCGGTGTGCCGCAGTCTGCATGACGTGATGCGCGGGATGCTTCCGAACTACCCGCAGGTGCGGTTGGTGTTCATGGACTACCCGCTGGAGCAGATCCACCCCTGGGCCCGGACCGCGGCGTTGGCCGGGCGGTGCGCCTACGACCAGAGCCCGCAGACGTTCTGGAAAATGTATGACCTGATCTACGACAACCAGGATTTGATCGCCGCCGGGAACGCCTACGAAAAAATGACCGACTACGCTGGCCAGGCGGGTCTCAACCTCGAGACGTTTAAGAGCTGCATGGCTGGGCCCGACGCAGCTGCGGCGGTGGACGCCAGCGTTGCAAATGGGCGCGAACTTGAGGTGGCCAGCACACCGACGATTTTCGTGAATGGGCGGCGGATTGTTGGCGCGGACCCGCATGCGCTGGAGCAATACATTAAGTACGAATTGGCGCAGCAAAAGTCCACCGGGAAGTAATTTCAAAGCCACAGGATTGAACAAGAGAGAAGTGGTGGGCGAAGCCGAGAGGTAATCCACAGGGCTTCCACAGCGTGGATTCCCAGGCCCATTTCTTAGTTAACATAATATTACTTATCAGACGCCATGTCAAGGACTTTCTTTGCTGGAACTGCTGGGCTGTGGATATTCGCTTTCTTTGACCTTGCTTCTCTCTTTGTTCGTCTCTCTTGCCGTTGCTTCTCTCTTGGGTTGATCCTTTTTTTGTTTTGTTTGTGAAGCTGGAGGCTGGCGCGGGGGGTGCGCCAGCCTCCAGCTTTGGCGGGGCCCTGTGCGTTCCTTCGTGTGACAACCTTCTTGCGGCAACCTTCGCATGTCGCAAACGGTGCGGGGCGCTGCAGAAAAAGGCGACCGCCTCAGAAGGCGGCCGCTACAACGAACAGTGTGCGATCGGTGTCGGTTCACCTACTGGTTTTGGCGGCGATGGCTCCGGCGGCGGCGCCTATGGCAAACCATTTTAGGGCGCGGGCGGTGCGTTTCCAGATGCTGCCGCCTTTTGCGGCGCGGATGGCATCGTCACGTGATTTCGTAAGCGTGGCGGTTTTGGATTTTTCGTCTGCCAGATCGCTCTGGGAGGCGGATAGTTTGGCCTGGCAGGCTTTGCAGTCCAGCAGATAGTCGTAGAGAGGCTTTAGATCGGCGGCAGGGATTTTGGCATCGGGCGCCGTGGGGAGCTGGGCTGAGTTGGCTGATGTGCCTGGAATGCCTACCAGCGCTCCAGGTTGCGGGGGATTGCCGGGTGGCGAATTCCCTGCCGCGTTTGCAGTGACGGTTGCGGGTGAGGCTGGCGCGGGCTGCAGGGTTAGCGGCGCTGGCAACCCGATCTCCTGGGCGATGCCGGCGAGGAGTTGAGCTGGCGTGGTGGCGGCTTTCTTTTCTGCGGCGATGTTGGTGAGGACGTCGCTTAGTTTGGCGTCGCGGTCTTGCTGGCGGGTAGTGGCGGCCGCTAAGGCTTGGTTTGCGGCGGCTAGCTGGGTTTGGAGCTGGGCGCGGTCGGCGCGGGCTTCGCGCCAAGCTAGGATAATTGTGGCGGCTAGCAAGACGACGAGGGCCAGCTCGACTAGGCGAATGTAGAAGCGTGGGTTCATGTAAGGCCTCAGTGCTTTGTGCAATTGGTGGCAATCGAGTCAATGATCGAGTGTTTGCGCGGTAGAGCCTCCCGGCAAACAGCCCGGCGCGGAAAAAGCCGCGGGGCTCAAACCCAAGCGCCCCGCGCTACAGGTGCGCCGCAGATTCGATGGCGCCGATCAACCTTGCCGAGATGGGGCGCAGCATGCTGCGCCCCTACAACTTCTTCGCAGGCGGTGAGAGGGCACGGACTTGTGCGTGGGGATTTCGCGCTCTTGCGCTTGCTAGATGGTGACCGTGATGGTCATGGTGTCGGCGTCGGTCTGCGTCACTACTGGGTGCACTGAGGAGGCTCTTCCGGCGATCGCGGAGACCGCGGAGGCTAGAGCGGTGCGCGGCGTTGGGTCTCCGGCGCGGCCGGTGGCTTCGAGTTGAAAGACGGCGGTTAGGGTGACGGTGCCGGAGGAGATTTCGTTCCAACTTGCGTTGTGGGTGAGGAGCGGCATTTTTTGTTTTTCCTTTTTTTAGTTTTTGCGGTGCGATGGAGTTTGATTGAGCCGAGCTGAATTGGGGCCTAGATTGTTACGGTGATCAGCATTGTGGCTGGATCTGGATTGGTAACGGTGATGGTGGCGCTGGACTTTCTTGCGGTGACGGCGGTGGTCAGCGCGGTGATGGAGGGGGTGGCTTGCTGGTCTTGGGCGTCGCAGGTGAAGGAGGCGGTTAGGGTGATGGGGTCGACCGGGGTTCCGTCGATTAGTGCGGTTGATGTTGTTAGTGGCATGGAGAATCCTTTCTTTTTCTTGATGGATGGGGATTGTCGAGTTTTTTTATTTGGGCCTAGAGAGAACGACGACGGCAAAAGATAGCGGCAATGAACGTCAACGGAAAAACCGCAACGAAGACGAATGCTCGGACGAAACGGAAACATAGGGACGGCTAGCGGGGACGGCTGCTAGGCCGGACTGAAGTCCGGCACCTACACAGGCCAAGTCAAAAGCAACGTCGAAGGCGGCCGCTACAGGTAGTGGGCGCGGCGGGCTAGGACTTGGACGGGATAGGCGAGGTTGGCGCCGCCGTTCCAGGCTAGTAAGGCGCGCGTGGTGTCTCCGCTTACGGCATCGAATTTTCTGCGCAGGACTTTGCAGCCGATGGCCAGGCCTTGCGCGGGATCGCACAGGGAGGAAAGGAACGGGGCATCGCAGCCCGCTTCGCGGGCTACCTGGCCCATGACCTGCATAAGTCCCCAAGAGAATCCGCGGGCGTAGGCTTCGCTCGCGGTGACCTTATTATTTGTATATAAGGACGCGACATATTTGGCGAAGAACGCGGGCTCGTAACGCATGGCCCAGGTGTTCCAGGCGGACTCTTGCTCGACGACAGCGCAGACGAGAGCTGGATCGAGCGCGTAGGAGATGGCGCTGCGTTTGGCCAGCGCGAGGATGTCTGGTGCTAAGCTCATGACCTGCGACGGCTTCCGTTGGCGCCGTGTAAATCGACGAAGCGCACTGCGGGAGCTGCGCGGACGGTAATTCCCTGCTGCTCGCAGATGCTTTGTAGCGCGCCGTAGATGTGCGGGATGTGGATGAGCGCGAGGTCGCGGATGAAGGCGCGATTGATTTCGTCGTCGCGCATGCGGCGGTGCAGCCAGCGCAGAAACAATACGAACTGTACGGCCGCGGTTGCCACGGCGGTGAACATGCCGATCCAATGCATGTGAGGCCTCGCGATTCTGTGGTGCGGGCAATACGTGCGGGCAATATCCGTGACGCTGTGCTACGCGCGGCGCGCGCGCGTACCGATACGCGTAATTTGCGATGCGGGCTGCGCTGCTGCACAGGCAGGAGTGCCTGTGCTACCAAAGCGTTTTACAAAATGGCGCCGGCTAGTGCGCCGAGGGTTCCGCCTGCGGAAGAAGCCAGCGAGGGGAAGAAACCGGTGCTGCGCGAGGAGTTGGCGGCGGTGTTGAGCAGTTGCGATGGGATGCCGAGAGTGCGGCCGAGCAGGTTGCTGTCGACGCCATAGACGCCGGAAAGGCCTTGCAGCGCGGCCATTTGGCGGTTGAAGGCGGTGTTGTCAAAATTAAATTGATTTTGCGCGGCTTGGTTGCCCACGGCGATGCCCTTCTGGCGGGCGAGTTCGTCGGTGAGGTCCGAGAAGCCCGCGGAATTATTTGTGGCGGCCACGCGATTTTGCGCGGATTGCTGGAGCGAATCGAAGGCGCTGGCTAACGCGCCTTGGGATTGTCCGGTGACCGCGGCTTGATCGGCGGAGCTTAGGCCAGGATTGGCAAGGATGCTTTGGTATTGCGAATTTAGCGTGTTGCCGGTTTGCTGCTGCTGATTTAGGAATTGCTGATTTAGGGCATTGGTGTTGGCTAGCTGCTGATCGGTGAGCTGCAGGGTTTGTTGCTGTGCGCCTCGTCCCATGGGTTGTTCTCCTGAAAAATTTGTTTTTGTTGCAGAAATCGATGCAGATTATTTGTCGCTCGGATTGCTCGTTAATTTTTTGCAGTACGGGGTCCAAGTGTCGTCGCGGATCCAGCCTAATTGCTGGATGCGCTTGCCGAAGGTCTTGGCGATCGGCGGCGGAAGCCACGCGTGGACGTCTTCGAGGCCGCGGCGCCAGGCGTCGCGTTCGGCGGCGGCGTGGAGGGTGAGCAGCGCCCGCCAGCGGTCGTGTGGGGTGCCGGCTTTGGGATCGAGGAGCAAGTAAGCTTCGGCCGTGAGGCGCAGGAATACTGCGCCGAGAATCCGATCGCTTCCCTGCTCCGGCGCGACGCCGATAGAGAGGTGCATCCCGCCGGACTCGCAGGATGGAGCAGGATTGGCGTTTCCTGATTTTGGCGCGTCGGCGGTTAACACGATTTTTGTTACGAATAGCGGGGCGCGCAGATCTGGTAACGCGTAGTCGAAGCCTTGCGCGGCGTGGATGGCGCGCAGGGCTTGCAGATCGGTTTCATGATATTCGCGGATGGGCATTTTTGTGGCACAGGCTTCAGCCTGTGCGGTGTACATTTTTTGTTTTTGCGGAACGAAAAGGCGCACAGGCTGAAGCCTGTGCCACTCGAATCTCACTTGCAGAAAACCCGAGATGATTAGAGTACGGTGGGACGGGTGATACGGGCGCCGGTGTTGATGCCGAAGCCGTTGCCGCCGCGGAGTAAACCGTTGGGTAGGGTGCCGCTGCCGGTTGACGGCAGTGGCGTTGGTCCGGTGGTGCCACCGCCGACTACGGCTGTGGGCGGCGAACCGAAACTGATCGGGGCCGAGGGCGTCGAGCCGATGTATTGCGAATAGGCGCGCCAGTAGAGCGTCTGATTGCCAAGTTGCGTGTAGAGATTTCGCGTGGCGCCCATGAAGTATACGCGCGGGGTGTTGAATGATGGCGCGGTGTCGGACTCCGCGAAATAGAAAAGGCCGGGGCGCGACGCGGACGGGTCGGTGATGGAGATGTCGAACCAGCCGTTTGCTGCCTGGACCGTCACGGAGGCGATCGGAGATGGCGCGGGCGAGGGCGTGCTGGAGTCGACGCCGGCGCTTTGGCTGGTGGCGTTCACGGCGGCCACAATTTTCGTGAGTGTTTCGTAGAGGTACGGGTCGCGGTCTTTTAGTGGAGCGATTTGGGCTACGGTTAGCATAATTTCGGTGAGGTTCTGCGCCTGTGTTGTTAGTGCAACAAAATTCCGGCGCGGCTCACGGTCTTTGCGGAGTTCAAGGACGTCGAGCAGAACCTTACGTAAGTGTGGTCAGTTTGAAATCAAAACACGACAGTTGCTAGTTCTAACGGAAGGGATTTCGCTTAATCTCACTCTCAAACTCTTCAAGCAGAGAGATGTGCGTTTCTGTCGGTAACGGTGCTTCCGAAAAGTATTTATTCTCAGAAAATTTCGCTTCTGCTCTCCGCGTTATCGAAAATGGAGCAATTCCGTATTTTCGCGCCATTGGATCGTGGCCAATAGTTAAATTGACCGACTCATAGGAAACGGGTTCCTGCCACAGCTCGCTCAACAAGCGACTAGTCTTTTCAGCCAATTTCGTCAAAGCCGGGCTAACGGAAAGTATTGGAGCATCGCTATAGAAACTCAAATCACTCACGTACGCAAACCGCTTTATCATGCCGGGGCGATAATTTAGACCGAATTTCTCCGCGCCCCACAGCAATATCTCTTCGAGAATCTCTCTTGAATCTTCTGTGCTGGAACGTGTCTCGAGAACCAAAATCGTATTCCAGATTCCTAGTTTTTGTATGGTTCTTTTTCCGATTTTCCCTTCGAGAAACTCGACACCTTTAGACTCGTCGAATTCCTCTAAGGTCTTGGGGAATTTTTGAAAATCAAAACGCCGTACGATTTCGCGAACAAGCTCCGGAAAAAAGATTTTACCTCGCGGGCTGAGGTCGAATGTCTCGATATAGCCGATTGCTCTAGCAAGAATAACAGCCGACAGTTGCAAAATTGCCTCACAGGAACAGACTCACGGTTAATTCTTAGTGCCGCCAGCCGCCATCTCCATGGCTTCGGGATTAGCTTTATTGCCGCCGGATTCGCGCGCCTTACTTTTATTTTCAGCAGTCTTACGTAGAATATCGTCCTTGAACTGTTTTGATTTGCTCTCCGCATTGGCAATTAGCGCGGATTTAAGTCCTAAACCGAATATTAAGGCCGTCGCCAGAAGCGTCATCACGATGGCTAGCAGCATGGTTTAATCCCCTGAAAATCTTGAAAGTATACCTGCTAAAAACAAAAACAAAATTGCCCAACAAAGGCTACCAAAAATTAAAGGCCCGGTTAATTTCTTCGTACCAAATTGAACGACCGTATCAATCACAGGAAACACGAAAACTAGGACAGCCGCGTCTGTAAAAAAGTCTACAGCGATCTTAAGAAAACGAGGGTGTAAAAAAGCTCTCCCGAATAATTCCCACATCTCAATAATTAATCGCAAACCGCTTCTGCACCCGGCGATCAATCCTGAGATCACGGGCGCTGATCTTATCCCATGACAAGCTTAATTATAAGGCGGGATAAAGCAAGTCCTACACAGGGCTGTACAGCTAATTAGTAAGGTATTGGAAACAACCGAGTTACTCGTAGAGAATTATGTTTCTCAGCATATTTTGGCGGCATTCGAGGCGATCCGTTCTGCCGCTTTGCCCCACAGTCAGTGTCATGGGGCTAGCAAAGGTGACTCAGGCCGAAAACGCCCAGGATTCAAACCGACCGACTACTGATTCCCCGTCCGACTGCGTCAATATCGTGCAGCCATCTTACTTAGTTGCCGCCGCGGACTGGGGCCCAGGGGTCTACGCGGACGGAGGGGCAGAATTTTTGCAGGCGGAACCAGGCGCCGGATTGGCTGGTGCCGATCTGGAAGGCTACGCGTTCGCCGAGCACGTTTATTGGGAGCTCGAGATCCTCGAAGGATGGGGAGCTTAGCGGTAACGGTTGCTGGGCTTGCGGGTTGCTTTCGGTGTTGACGAAGGTGGTTAGCGCTAAGTTCCCTGCCCCTTCTACGTACATCGTTAGGTAGCTGAAAAGTTTTCTGTGTGCGCCGAGGCTCAGGGACTGTTCTACGGCGCGCTCTGGGAAGAAATGCGTGGTGTAGTAACACGGGATGGCGGCGCCGTCGTCGGAAAATTGCGTGCTGGAGAGTTGGTAGATTTTTCCGGTGGCGCCCGCGCCGCCGACTCCGGGTGTGCCGCCGCCCATGGCTACGACTGCGGTACCGTTGACGCGCTCGATGATGGCGCAGGAGTTGGCGGCGATGGTCCACGGGGACCATTTGCGAGTTTTGTCCGTGGCGGTTTTGCGGCCCGTGTAGGTGATGTTGATGGGAGGACGAGTGGTGAGATCGGAGACAGTGTCAAGGTCGCGATAGTCGAGCATTAGAATTTTGTTCGGCGTGGTGGCGGTGCCGATTGGGGCGCCGACGAAAATGCGGCGTTCTTTGGTGTCTACCGTTACCCATAACGTTTGGCCGTACTGCCAATTGATCTGATTCCAGGTGGGCTGGATCTCTTGAGAGATTTTTATGGGTTCGCCGCCACTGAAAAGGTAGAGGCCGGTGCGGTGCGCGATGACTACCCAATCTTCTCCGATGCCTACGCCGTGCACGGAAGGCGTGCCGACGGCGTGCGAGACCTCGGCGATGGACCATAGTGCCGGCTCGTTGGTACCGTCGTCTTGCGTGACGTGCAAGGAATGCTCTTTCACGAAGTAGAGGCGCTCGCGCAGAGTGAACGCGGCGCAGATGGCCTGGCCGTTGTTTTCCGCCACGCTGAGCAGCCCGTCGATGCCGTCGTAGCTTTCGGGATCTTCCACGCGGCTGGCGCGAACCAGAGAAGCATTGGCGGGTTGGTTGGTCGGGAAAATCTCGATGTTGTCGATGTAAAACTGTCCGCTGGAGTTGGGTGTGCCGTCGGCGTAGACGCGCAAGACGAGATCCGCGGGGATGGTGGTAAGCGGCGCGGTGAGTTCCGCGGTGTATTCGACGTAATTGGTGGTGAGCTGCGCGGCGGTGAGCTGCAGCCCTGTGGTGTTGATGCCGGCGCTGGTGCTGAAGAGGTGCACGTGCAGCGTGCCGGTGGATAGCGCGGCGTTGCAGGCGCAGCGAGCGCGCACGGTGTAGTCGGTATTGGCCTGGATGATTTGCGCGCCGAGCGCGTCGGCCGCGGCGGATTGCGTCATCAAGCCGCGCGTGGGCGTGGCGCCATTGCCGACGATGGAATAGGCGGCGCCCCAGACCACGAAATTTTCTTCGTCGGTTCCGCCGGGGGCGAAGACGGGGTCGGGAGTCCAGCCGAGTGGATAATGTGGCAGAGATGGTCCGGTGAAGCCGCCGTCGAAACCTAGATTGACTAAATTGACGAGACGGTTGCGTTCGCCCCACCAGAAGAGGCGCTCGGAGTAGTCGATTACGCCGGCGCATTCGCTTAGTTCGATCAGGCGAGATTGATTGTCCACGTTGGTTCCGGCGAGCAGGATGGCGTCAGAAAAATCCACGACGAAGGATGTGGTGGTGTTATCGCCGATGACCATATTGCCGGTGAAGAGCGTTCCGCCGGCGCTGGTGTAAAAGAAGCTTGCGCCGCCGGAGCCGGTGAAGCAGAGAACGCGGCCGATGATGTTGCTGGGCCCGGTGGGAATGTCGGTGACGACCGCGCGCTTGCCGCCGCTGGCGGTCCAACTGGTTGCGGGACTCGGCTTGGTGAAGTAGCCCTGGCGCGTTTGAAACATTACCGAGACTTGGTGCACGCCGGCGACGACGTTGCCCGCGGCGGCTGCGGTGCCTCCGCCAGAGACGGCGAGACCACCGGTGGGCGCGATGAACGCGAAATGCGTGGAGTCCGGCACGGCAGTGACGGGGAAGGTGCCGTTGTAGCTGGCGACGGCGATACCTGCGGTGGTTACGAGTTGTCCCACGACGAATCCGTGCGCGGCGGTGGTTTGAACGGTGGCGGTGGCGGATGCGGCGGTGCCACCGCCGCTGGCGGCCAATCCGGAAGCGCCGGCGATGTAAGTGAATTGCGTGCTGCTGGGCGCGGCCACCACGGGGAATGTGCCGTTGTAGCCGGTTACGGCGACGCCTGCGACGGTTACGGATTGTCGGGCGGAAAGTCCGTGCGCTGCGCTGGTGGTGATGGTTACGAGGAAGCCGTTTTCGGTTGCGCCGGTGGGAGACGCGGCAATGGTGACGGCTGCGGGTTGCGTTGCGCCTATGGGACTGGCGGCGACGGCGACGATTACGTTTTCGTCGACGACGGTTGGGCCTGCGCCGGGGCCGCTTTGGCTGACGCGATCGAAATTGGTGTCGTCATACTGGCGCGGTAGATCGTTGCCGGTGCGTCCCTCACTGATGGCCAGATATTCCCTGCCGAAGAGCGTGGTGGAGTTGGCGTAGGAATTTGCGGCGAGACCGGTGGCGATGCTGCTTAGCGTTCCCGGCGTGGTTTCTTTGTAGAGGATGCCGTTGGCGTCGAGGGCTAACGTGCGCAGTGTGGCGTTGAGGGTTTCGTAGGTTTTCAGATAGTTGATGGTGGGATTGCCAGTGAGCGGTCCGAACATTGATTGCAATCCCGGGCGCGTTTCTACGCCGCTATTGCTGAAGACTACGTCCTGGCAATCGGGCGAGACGCCGTGTGGGAGGTCGGCGGGAGACATATCAGTGATCAGGCCACCGAAGATTTCGATGGGGGCGTCGAGTGATCCTGCTGTGGTCATTTCTTGTATTGTCCATTCACCATGTGATATATACATACCGCGCAGGCGGGTTTTGGAGAGTGCTTCCAGTGGGGGGTACTGGACACGCCTGAGAAGCGTTGAGGGGTTGCCATGCAGCCCCGGGAGTTCGAGTCTCCCACTCTCCGCACTGTTCCTCAACGCGCCGGAACTAACGAACAAACTAACTACGATATTGACAACCTCTAAAAATATGCGACAATGAGTATGCTTCTCAGGCGTGTCCAGTACACGTTTTCGGGGCGGCGATTTATCGCCGCCCTTTTTGTTTGCGTGCTGCCCTGCTCCCCAATTCCTTGCCAGTGCTACTTCCCTGCTTCGTGATTTTCTTGCTTCTTCTTCGCGTGGACGATGGGCCGATCCGCGGTGGTGAAGCCGTATTGGGCGGCTTTAGCGGGGTCGAGGATGGCGCCGCAGGATTTGCAGACGGCTACGCCGGGTTTGATTTTTTCGGCGCAGACGGGGCAATCGTCCATGGGCTTGGAATTGTAGAGCCACGGTTTGTCGAGGCCCAGGAGGCGCGCGGCGCGGCGTTCCAGATCGGTGATGAACATGGGGTTCTTGGTGCGTTCCCACTCGAGGTCGGCGGCATCGACTAGGCGACGGTGAAAGTTGTCAAGGCGGTTGCGCGCGTCGTCCAGTTCGGCGGTGGTTGGCGTGTCGCCGGCGGCTACGAATACGCCGTGAAAGCTGCCTTCGCCGGAATCGCTGTTTAGTTCGCGGGCGAGGTCTTCGGCGATTTCGTGCGCGGTGATGGAGATGGGGTGAGTGCGCTTGTCGCCCAAATCCATAATGCTGACGCACGAGCGCACGGGAGTTAGCGCGAATGATTCGCCGGGCTGCGGAGAACGGATTACGAGCGAGCCGAAATAGGTGCGATGGCGCGGCGGCCACTGTTCGGGGGAGATGTTCACGAGGACCGCGGTTTCTGTTGCTGTTGCTGACGGCATGTTGTTGACCGACCTTTCGTTTGCGGGGCGAATTCGTTTCCGTTTTTCGGAGGAATAAAAACAAAAGCGACCGCCTCAGAAGGCGGCCGCTACAAAAGACGAAGGCTGCGGCTACTGCATGCGGTACTGGACTACTACGTTGGCGTCCGCGGGGCTGGTGGTGCAGCCGGCGGCGGCGGTTTGCACGCTGATGGTTACGGCGGCGCCTGCGGCGTAGTTTTGCGTGATGGGGCCGCTATCGTTGGCGGCCGCGGCGATGGTGACGTTCACCGGGGAAGTGCCGTCGGTCAAACGCACGATCGCATTTGTGGAGCATCCCGAGGGCGCGGTTTTGGCCTGCACTTGCACGCGCGTGACGGTCACGGCTTTGTCGGTGGTCCACGTGGAGCCGGTCCAGGTGGAGGTCAGTGCGCCGGACAGAAAAACGTCCTGCTCGCCGCGCGGGCTAGCGGTAAAGGTTTCCGTGCCGATGCCTACTCCGGCATTGAGGTGCTGCACCTTGGTGTAATCCGCTTCGATGTCCAGCTGGCCGAGCGGATGCAGATTGCCGCCGCTCCAATTTTTTGAGGTGGCCACGTTATTGAACATATCGAGTCCGGGCGAGCCGCTGGTGAACGACGTGTCGTTCGCGGTCAGCACCGAAGCGCCGTTGCGGTAGCACGTCAACGCACCGCCGGGCTCGACGATCTCCAGGCGCAGTACATCGCCCGCGGCTCCGGTGATGGTGCCGCTGGTGAGATTCGTTCCCGTTCCGCCGTTATATTTTTGGATGAAGATGCTGGTGGAGTCTTCGATGCAGGTATAGCCGGTGTTGCCGGAGACCATGACCATCGGACCGATGAAGTCGCTGGTGCCGTTCAGGGTCACTACGGTTACTTCGGCGAACTGTCCGAAATTTGAAAAGGTATTCGCCGACCAGTACTGCACGTTGTGCGCGCCGGCGGTGCCACCGACAAAAGCGTTGCCGGAAATGTTGATGCTGTCCTGGCCAACGGCCCAGTTCGCGCCGATGGTGCCGTTGGCGCGCGTGGCGTTGTCGTACGCGGTGTTCACGTATCCGGTTACGGGAAAAACTCCGCTGACATCGGGCAGGGTCTGCGCACGCGGCGTGCTGAACGATCCGCTGATGACGTCCTTTGAGCCACCGCCCGGAATGCTGAGTGTGGAAGCGCTCAAGCCGTTGGCACCCAGCGACGCTGCGGCCCCCGTGGCAACCTGCGGCAAACTATTGTTGGGGAAGACCGTCGGTCCATCGAGGTAACTAGTTCCCGTCACCTGAAAGCCGCTACCGACCGAAATGCACGTAATATTGATCGCCGAAAGTCCGCGGCAGATGGTCGTGGAGACCTGGCCCGGGACCAGCGTCCAGCTGACCAGCACACCTTGCGAGCCGTTCACGGTGATGGAGCTGGAGACCGGAGACGCGGCGGAAGTATTGCCGTTGGCATCGTTGGCCAGGATGCGATAGAAGTACGTGCCGGCGCTAGGTCCGGTGGTACCGCTGATAGACACCGCGGGCGCGGCAGGGGTGGAAAGCGTGTAATACACCTGGCCGGTGCCGTTAAATTGGATGGAAGCGTTGTTGTAAGTGTCGGAGAGAATCGTGCCCGCCCAGTTGTGCACGATGGCGGTGTTGGTTCCGATGGTGCCGCAGCCCTCCGACCCGTTGACCACTTCGATGCCGCCCGGATTGGCGGAGGCAAAAAGCGGCTGCGAACCGCTGAAACAGAACGGGTCGATGACGCGAAAAGCGCTCAAGGCGTTTGCATTGGTCAAATCGATCAGCGGAACAACGGCGCCGCCGCCGAGCGGGTCGGAGTAGCTGGTCTTAATAATATCGACGGCGAAGATGGTATTGTTCCCGGTATTAAAACGGAAGCTCGGGTAGAAACCGCTTTCGTTGAGGATTTCGTTGAAGGTGGCGTGGCCGGGGCCGGCACCAAGGGGAAAAACTCCGGCGGCGTCGAACAGCAACTCCCCGCCACCGATGACGGTTTTGTCCATGCTGATGATACCGCCGAGCTGCTGATTGTTAGCGCCAAAACCCTGGTCCACGACATCGAGAAATTCCGGCAGAAAACCCCAACTGGTGGCGCCACCGAGCAGCAGCGCGCCGCGGTCCCAGTAAAATCCGAAACCTCCGCCCATGCGAAAAGGCTGACTACCCGGATATCCCTGACTGTAGACGTTGCGGAAATACATGTTGGTGACGTTGTTTCCGGTGTTGTCTTGATCGAGAAAAATGCCGGACTGGTAGGGATCGTGGGTGACCAGCACGAGATTGGTCAGCGTGTCATCCGCGGCGACGCCGGGCGTGAACAGCAGCAAGGGATAGGCGTTGCCGGTGATCTGCGCGACGTGGTCGGTGACAAACGGCGGCGTGTTGCCGCCGTTGCCCTGATTTAGTCCTTCGATCTCGTCAAGGCCGCGGATTAGCCACGGCTGATTCACGGCTACCTGCGTAGCGATTTGCAGTTTGGTGTACACCGGGCAGTTTTTCAGCGGCAACGGCGAATTGAAAATGTACACGCCGCCTTGCGCGCCACCTTGCGAGAGAAAAATCGTGCCGCCCAGTCCGTTGTTGGCAGTGGAGGTGCACGCGGCCAGGACGTTGGGAGTGTTGTCGTGCTGCACCGTAGCGCCGGAGACGGAGGCTACCGCGCTGGCCGCTAGTGTTATCTGCGTGCCGTTGATCGCGGTGATGGTGGTGGAAAAAATGCCGTTGGTGGTGGTGCTGGGCGGATTGGCTGGGAGGTAGGCGGGGAGTTGTCCCACGTTGAAGGTCAATCCCCAATCGGTGAAGGAGCTGTCCATGCCCTGGGAAATTCCCGCGAGCGTGTAATTGGTGTTCGTGCCGCAGCTGGTGGTGCAGCGATAGATGAGGTGCTGCATCACCACCGACGGCTGCATCACCCACTGCACCAGATTTTTGGCGATGACCTGTACGTTGTCGTTGATGGTCACCGAGCCGGTGGTGTTGGCCAAGCCGGTCTGCAAAATGGTGAAGGTGGTGCTGTTCGGCACGGAACTGATGACGAGCGCGCCTTCCACGGACGTATCGCGCGCGCCCGAGCCCGCGTAGGCCACGTTGATTTCCGCGTTGTTCTGCAGATTGCAGTTGGCGGCGCAGGTGAATGTCGTCACACCGCTGGTGCGCGAATAGGAGGTGACCGAGACGTTGGTCAAGCCCAGTGCGGAGGCGCCCACGGTGGTGGTGAAGGCCTGGCTGGCGGCGGAGAGTCCGCCGTTGAAGTCCACGGCGACTACCTTGTAGTTGTAGGTGGATGTGCCGTTGAGAATGCCTTGCGGCGTGACTGCGCCAGGAGTATTGGCGACCACCGTGGCGCTGCCGCCAATAGTACAGGGGCTGCAATTCGCGTGGGTCACGGGTATGGTGAAGAGGTCGTAGCCGACTTCTTGCGCCACGGCGAAGGTGCCGTTGAAGGCGGAGTCGCTGGAGCCGGAAATGGTGATGTTCGAGCTGTTGGTGAAACTGACGGCGCCGGAGGTAACGACCGTGGCGACGTTGCCGCTTACGTTGATGGTGGTGATGCCGACCGCGGCGGCAGGGGTAAGCACCGCGGCGGCGGGACCGGCAGTGGCAATGGCCACGCCGTGGCCTACGGCAAAATCGCTGATGCCTCCCGAACAGGTGAGCGTGGCGCTGCCGCCGGTTACGTTGCAGCTGATGGTGGGCGGCGTGAACGAGGAGGCGATGTAGCCGCCGTACAACTGGAGATCGAAGGAAGGATTCGGCCCTTTGGTGTGAAAGTCCGACGCGATATTTTGTGGCGCGGTGAAAGTGTTGGCGACGTTGGTTTGCGCGCCACTGGCCGAGCCTAGTGGGCCGACTTCGGTGCCGGTTTCATCTTTGTAATAGAGGCGCTTGTCGGCGGTTTTGGTGTAGAGATTTACCGTGCCCGTGCCGGCAGCGCCTGGCGGCGTGGATTGATTGGAAAGATTGATGGTGCCGCTGGCGAAATTTCCGATGACCGTGGTGTTTCCGGTGACGCTGAGATTGCCGCTAAGATTTAAGGAGAAGGCGCTGACGGCACCGGAAAATGTTGGCGAGCTCGGGTTGCTCGGCAAGATCACGTCCGGGATTTGCTTGGTGGAGATTTGCGGGCCGGAGATTTCCACTTCGTAGGTACCGGGCGCCGCGTAGAAGAAATAGTTGCCCATGCCGTCCGTGGTAGTGGGGTTGGCGAGGGCTTGCGAGAGCAATGGATCGGAGTAGATGTTCGCCAGGGGCGTGCAAGGCTGGCCGGTGGTGGGTTGCGCGCAGATGCGGACGGAGGCTCCGGCCAGGGGGACGCCGCGCGAATTGAATACGATGTCGTCCTTGCGCGTGCCTTGCGCGTGCACGGGCGCGACCGCACCGGGAAGGAGGTGCAGCGCCAGCATCAGCCATGCCCAGAAAATCCCCATCGCCTTTTTTGATCGTATCATTGCTGTCCTTCGGAGCATCAAGATTGCGCTGCGTGTATCGGGTTTGAGCCCACCTCGAGCACTATGCTAGGCTGCTGCCCGCATATGCCCAACGAGCGTGCCGTCGAAGTCTCTTTTGCGCCCAACAAGCGGGATCTCTTTCGCAGCGGATTGCTGGTGTGGCGCAGGCACTTTCGATGGCAATATCGAATCGCGATCGGCGTTTCATCACTGCTGGCATTATTCGTACTACTCATGAATCTCGTCGCTGAGCCGGGAGAGCGGTCAATGCTGTACGGTCTCGATGTGGTCTTTATCGTGCCGTTCGTTGTCTATTTCTTTCCCCATATCATTCTGGACGCGGTCATACGGACAATGTTTCGTGATAACCCGCGGCTCGCGCAGCCGTCGCGATATGTCTTTTCGGCTTCAGGGGTAGTTGTCGAGTCATCCGCAGGCCGGTCAGATCTGAATTGGTCTATCTACCAGCGGGTGTGGGAAACACCAGACTACTTCTTGCTTTACACCGGCCAGAGAACGGCCGGCGCTTTGCCAAAGCGCTATTTTTCGTCAGAAGAAGACATTCGAGCTTTCAGAGAGCTATTGCGTTCTTCGGTCAGCGGACGAGTGGAGCTTCAATCCTAGATAACTTTTACTGCGGTTGCGGTCGGTGACGGATTGGCTGGACCATGTCGATGACCGCAAGGTTTTTACGCTGTGAACTGGTCAAAGCTTGTCGATTTGCTTAGAATCCGTGTCCGAGAGGGACCGTGGAAAACCAGAGTGAAATCGTTGTGGAATATCGACTGCAGCCAAATGACGTATACACACCGTTTCAGGCGTCGCGCGAGAACATCATTCGCTGGGTGATGGCCGTTCTGCTGTGCGGCGCTTTTTATTTGGGATACCCGGAATTATTGGAGATGGCGCAGTCGACGGGCAACGGTGGGTCGATCATGGCCATCGTAGCCGTGCTGACTGTTTTCATACTGCTAGCGTTGGTGGTGTTTCCGTATTTGCGGGTGCGGGCACGATTCCGGAATTCTCCGCGGTTGCACGAGACCATGCGCTACGAGCTGCGCGACCAAGGCATTCACTTTGTCTCCGAGCACGTGACCAGCGACAGTAAATGGTCGTTATTCGTCAGCGCCCGGGAAACGAAAACGAAGTTCGCGCTGGGCTCGAGCGATTTTCGCGCGCTGTATATTCCCAAGCGCTGTTTGACGCTCGAGAACGTGAAACTGATGCGGCAGATGATCCGCGAAAACGTAAAAGGCAAAATTCAATTGCTAGCTGATTGAACTTTTGCATGAACTACTGCATGAACTACTGCAGCTTGCGGGCGGTGATGGTTAGTTGGACCACGTCGGTGGCAACGAAGGTGGTGGAGTACGCTTCGGCGGTTAGTTCGGTGCCGCCGCCGGTGAAGGCTTTCAACTTCCAATTGTTCAGCGCGGTGCCGGCTACGGGGACGTAGTAGCCGGAGCCGCCGTTTTGACTGTCGGCGAAAGCCTGGATGATCTGGGCGCTGGGGAGTTTGTCGGCGATCGTGGTGAAATCGATGGTGTCGCCGCCGACTACGTAGTTTCCTGAGAAGGTTAGCGTGCCGATGGCGTAGTAGAGATTGCTGCCGGAGCCGTCTTCGTTCTGCGGTAAAAGCGTGATTTGGATGGACATGATTAATTCCTCCCGTGTATTTCGCTGCTTGGTGGCATTTTCTAAACGCGTGATCGGCGCGGCGCGGAGTTAACCGGTAGTGGTCGCGCCGAGAATCTTCCGGATCGGGCACGGCATGCCGTGCACCTGCGGCGAGTGAGTGACGTTGCCGCACAATTCAAAGCGCACAGGCAAGGGTGCCTGTGCTACTAAAAACGACCACGAAAACCTGATACTAAAACGGGGTGTAGCCGCTGCGCGAACTGAAGGGACGGCGGCGGCGCTGGGTTTGCTGTTCGCGGCGGACTGCGGCGTTGACCAGATCTTCGATGGCGTCGGCTGCGGCGTCATCCCACTTTTCTGCTAGTGGACTGCCGCGTGCCCAGCCTGCCAGCGCGGCGGTGGCGTAGGCGATGGCTTCTTGCGAATTGCGCACCAGGACTGGCGAAGTGGAATCCGTGAAATCCGGATAGGCTTTCGCATAGCGCAGGCGGACTTGCGTGTCTTGCGTGGCGCCCAGGAAATAGATGCCGTCGGCGCGCCATTCCCAAACGCTTAGCGTTACGTCTTGCACACGCGACGGCAGGCCACCGTGCTGCGAAAGGTCGACCATTTCCACGAAATCGTCGGTGGAAAGATTGGGGCGCTCCCATATTTTTACGGGCACCAACAAATCCGTGGGCAATTGATTGGGCGGCGCGGTGGCGTCGGTGATGGAAACTTGCAGGCTGGTGTCGGTTTCCGTTACCGCGGTGACTACCAGAAGCGCGTCGTCCTGGATGAACCCGCCGCCGCCCGCGTTGCCGATGGCGCGCTGCAGCTTGCGATACGCGGAGTTGGCGTAGGGCAGCAGCACCGTGTCGGTGAAAAGATTGCCCGCGGCGTCGTTGAGCAGCGAGCGGACCAGCGAGGTGATCTGGCCTGCGGTGTTGTAGGCGCTTGAGCCGACTACTGGCATGGTTTCCTCGTCGTGAGTTGCGAACTGTAGCGCAGGGCGCTTGGGTCTAAGCCCTGCGGGTTTTGACGTTTAAAGGAGCTGGCAAAAGCAAATGTAAAATCCAAAACCGAAGTCAAAAACTAATTCAGAAACTAAGTTCAAGAACTAAGTGAAGCTAAATTCACAAACCGCAGGGCTCAGATTCAAGCGCCCTGCGCTACAGGTTATTCCGGCAGTGGAGATTTCTGCAGATAGGCGGCTACGCCGATCGCTGCGTTAATCAGGGCCGCCGCTGCGCCGATATGTAACGTCGCGCTCAGGCCGGTTTGCAAATTGAAATGTTGCGGGTCGATGCCCAGGGCGGCGAAGCCGGTTAGGACGCCGCCCGCGGCTCCGCTGATGGCCGCGGCCAGGATGCCCTTGAGCCAAATTTCTGTGTGCGTCAGGTGCATCGATTGGGAGCCTCTGTGGCACAGGCATTCTTGCCTGCGCGCGACTTGCACTGTGCCATGGCAGTTGAGTGCCTGTGCTACAAAAGACGACCGCCTCGGAAGGCGGCCGCTACAGAATCACGCACAGGCAAGAGCGCCGGTGCTACTCAAACCACGGTTACGAAGGGCTGGTGGTGAAACGCTGGGACCGAGTCGTCCAGGACGTCGTAGGCGTATTGATCGTAGTTGCGTTCTTCGCGCGAGAGGCGATCGGTTATGCTGCACTTCCCTGCTGCGCGCGGGGCTTTGCGTGACCACTGGATGGCGTACGCGATGTGCTCGGCGGCGGCGGGCGTTAGCTGGACAAATTCGCCGCGTGGATCTTGCAGCATGAAGCAATGTTCGTACTCGCCGCGATATGGGTATGGGCCTAACGCTGGGATGCTGACGCCATTTTCGCGTTCAACTGTTTGCGCGTACCACTGTCTGGGCGAGCCGTAGGTTTCTGGCGGCATCCAACGTTCGATGTGCCAACGGTTGACCGCGGGGTATTTTGGTTCGCGGCGAAGTTCGACTACTTCGCGCAGGAGGTCGCCGTGATCGTCGCGGTCTTCAAATTTTCCGCCGATCCAGGTTAGGCGGTTCCAGCCCCAGACGGCACGGTAGTTTGCTTCGCCGTAGCGATTTGTGCCGCCGGCTTGCGTGAGGCGTTGCGCCACCAGCGCCGGCGTTTCGTGTGTCTCCCGAAGGACTTCAACGCGTGGCCCAGCCACGAGGGCACGGCATGCCGTGCCCCTACGGTTGTGCGACATGAGCGTTGCGACGCGGATTTCCCGCGTCGCGATTCCGGGCAGCGGGTCGCTGAGCGACGCGCTGCGAACGGAAGAGCCGCGACGGCGGGGCCGTCGCGGCTGGTTTTGCGGATTGTGCGGAACAGCCACGGAAGTTCTAGTAGCCCGAGGGGCGAGCCAGCGTGTCGATGTACGCGCCGGTGCGCGGACTGTCGTCCCACACCTGGAACGCGGTGTCGAAATAAAAGATGTACGACGCCGCGATGCCGCCGCTGGCGCCGTAAATCGGGAACACCGTGTTGCCATTGACTTCGTAGAAGTCGATGTCTTTGAGCACGGCGCGGCCCCAGTGGGAGAGGTCGAGAAAGTCCACGCGGGTCTGATCGGCGTTGACGCTGGCTTTGATGGGAATGCCGCTCATGGTCTTGCGACCGCTGAAGAGCAGATCCAGATCGTTGCCGGATTTGTCTCCGCCTTCCTTGATGATTTGGCTGACGGTGATGCCGAGATTTTCCCAGGCGTGTTCCTGCTCGACGGCCATGTAGGCAATTAATTTGCCGAGATGGTTGATGCCCAGAGATTTGCGGACCTTGTTGATCGCGAGCCGCACGTTGCTTGGCGTGAGCGCGGCGTTGCCGGCGTTCACGCGGGGCGTGGCGAGCTGCACGGGATAGGTGGCGCGATTGAGGTTGAGCCAGGTGCCGGTGGTGGCGTTGTTCTGGTGATATTTGATGCCGTAGAGCGAGACGGGCTGCGCGCCGCTGAGGCCATCGTGCACGATCACGTCCGTGGCGACGGTTCCTGTGGGAACGTTGTCCACGGTGATGGTTTGCGTGGTGATGGGATCGGCGCTGAGCACCGTGGTGGTGACGCTGGCAGCGACGTTGCGGTTGGTGGTCAGCGTGGTGTCATAAATCTGGATGACTTGGCCGGGATAAACCAGCGCCGCGCCATTGGGGACCGTCATGGTGAAGGTGGCGCCGGAAACGCTGCTGATGGTGCCCAGCACGCCGTTGCCGGCGGTCTGCATCAGCTTGTCGAGAAAGGCGCGGAACTGTTTCATGCCCTGCGCCACTTCGCGCTTGGCGGCGTTTTCGATGGCGCGCTCGCGGCCGGTGGTGGCGTACTCGACGAGCTTGGTGATTTCAATCGCGAAGCGGAAGAAAATCGGCGAGACTTGCGCGACGTCGTACGCCGTGCCGGAGCCGCGTCCCATGTCGCCGCCGTCGGCGTTGTAGCTGCCGGCTTTGCCGCCGGGATTGACCTGCAAGGGCAGGCGCATGTTGCGGCTGGAGACTTTTTCGACGTCGCCGCGCTGCTGGATCATGGTGAGTAAAATGTCGTCGCGCTCGTAAAGCAGTGGCACCTTGTCGCGTACCTTTTCGAGCTGCAACGCGATGACATTCGCGTTTGCTTGTGCTGGCATCTGATTTTCTCCTTAGGATGATTGCGTTTCTGAAAAGTGTTGACTGCTCCGGGTTGACGAAAGACTTGGTGGCACAGGCACTCCTGCCTGTGCGGTTTGTTGCAGAGGCGGTATTTTGCGATAGATGCGCCCGCGACGGTTGCAATTGCAAAGACGGCCTTCAATCGCGCACAGGCAGGAGTGCCTGGGCCACCGAGAGTCAAGAATCGAGAATGTCTTCGTCGCTGATGCGGCGGTAGTCGATCTTGCGCGCGGAGCGGGTGGTTGCGGCTTCGCGTATGGAGCTGCGCTGGGTCTCACGGGCGCGATCTTGGGCGGCAACCGTGTTCTTTTGCGCCGAACTGGCGTTCGCGCGGTTTACGCCGGCATTTGTTGCCGCATTTGTCGCAACGTTTGCGGCGGCGCTCCCGGCATACTGCGGCCGCGCAGCGTCGTTGCGATTCGCTCGGGCCCCGTGCGCGGAGAGCGTGGTCTGCGTCCAATCCGCCAGCACGCGCCGGGTTGCACTGGGTACCAGTTGTCGCGCGCGATCGGCAATCAAGCGCACTACTTGCGCGCGTGTAGCGTTGTCCAGCCGTTGCCCGGATAGCACTCGCGCCACCTGCTCGCCGAGATCGCGATCTCTTTGCAGGGCTTTTTCAACGTCCTGACGAATCGCGCCGTACAATCGCTCTTTTAGCGCTGCGCCGTTTTCCGTTCTTGCGGCGTGCGGCAGGGCGTCCTGCAGCGTGCGCGAAATCGCGCCGCCTACGGTGCGTTCCAAATCTTCATTGGCGGCTCGTTCAAATGATGCGTACGCGGCCAGGCGGGCTTCTTGTTGTCGCTGCGCGTCGTGCTGCTGTTGCATGGCTTCGTGCTGTTGCTGTGTCGCGTGTGACGACTGATCGTTCGGCTGGCCTGATAGAGATTGGGAGGCCGGCGACGATTGCGCCGCGAGTGGGTTCGCTGTTGAAGATGCCGCCCTGAAGGGCGGCGCTACGGTTTCGGCGGCGGAGTTTTCTGATTGTGGCGCAAACGCTGTCGCCGAGCTTGGTGCATGAGAGGCGCTTCCCTGCTTTGGTGCGCTTTGTCCCGCTGCTTCGAGGGCGCGGAGACCGGCGAAGACCATTTCGCGGAAGGCCGCGGGATCTTCGCGCATCATCACGGCGGCGAGTTGTGCGCGCGAAGCGCTAGTTTGTTCCGGCGCGTTCCCCGCCGAGCCAAAATAGGCGCGATCGATTTCGTCGAGTGTTCGGGCGCGCTGCGCGGCGGCGCGGGCGTCTTCGGGTTTGGCAAAGACTTCGCGAAAAGCCGAAGCTTCTTGGCGCGCCAGTTGCACGCCATCCCACAACGCGCGAGCGTCTGCGCCGTGCTGCGGATCGTTCATGCGCTCCGCCAGCCATTGCGGGACCTCGCCGTTGGGATTGGCCGCGCTGTTGGCCACAGCGTGTGCCGACTGCGAAACTTTCGCGCTCGTGGTTGCGTTTGTAGCGACGGCCTTCAGGCCGTCATCCGGCCCTTTGTCATTGCTCCGCGCTGCGCCATCCGCGCTGAGGTTCGATGCATCCGAAGCCAGCAACTCCAAATCCTCGCGCAAGGGATCCATGCGATCCGAGCGCTCGCCGGCAAAGTTTTCGAGATCCTGCGCGTCCGGCTCGATCTGCAGAATCTGCTCGTCGGTTAAAGCGAACAAATCGCGTGCCGCCGTGCCGTTCGCATAGATTGTTGCAGCGTCTGCCTTGCCTTGTGAATTCATTACGGGTCCCAAGAAGAAATGCCCCAATTCCTTGGGGCTTTCAAGCGTATTCAACGTGAGGAAGACTGAGTATTAGCGACGAAAGTACAAGATCAAATTAAGATCGAAATCCGCTATGCGACGGAGTGTCTCAGGCGTGATTAAAGGTCCGATGCAATCGCTTTGCGGGTGTGGTTGCCACTCACAGCCAAGATCGATCTGACAATTCTTCTCTCTCTTGAGGAAGTCGATCTCTGCTTTCTTACTTGCGACCTGATCGAGAATCCAATGAATGTGGCGCTCCGCATTCGTAGACGCAACACTAGAAGCCGAACTAATCTGCCAACAGCTGCAGTCGCCAGCCTTGCCCGCCTCGGTCGGCGTCAGGGCGAATCTTCTGGTGAACTCATCGATTTCGATGTTATCGCCCGACACTAGGAGCATTGCAAATGTGCTCTCGCAACTCGGGTCATCCGCTCCATCAAATTGCATAGGACCTCTCAGGTTTTAATAGGCCCCATTGTACTTCCGATGCTCATGGCGCGAAGGTGCGCTTCGGCGTGGGCGCGGACGTTGGCGAAGCCGGCGGGGTTGGTCATGTGTGCGGACTGGCCGGCTTCGGAGTTGGCCCAACGCTTGCACTCCTCGAATTCCACGGCGTGATTGTCCAGCAATTGGTCTACTGGGAGCGACGGCAAGACCAGCGTGTGTGTGCCAAGGTCCGTGATCCGTGACCCGTGGTCCGTGACTCGTGGGTGAAGATCTGTGGCAGAGGAGGGGTCGGACGCCGTGCCATTTTGTGGGCTGCCGGATGCCGCCCTGAAGGGCGGCGCTACGGATCCCGCAGGTTGCGTGCCGCCGCTTGCTGCGGAGAGGATTTGACCCGGCGCTAGCGTCGCTGCGGTGTGCGCGTGCATCGGCACTTCAACCAAAATCGGTGCGCTGGCTAACAACAGCTGGATCTCGCGCAACTGTTTGTTGCGCGAATCTTCGCCGGGCACGACCAATTCCGTCAGACCCAGAACATTTTTGATGTAGCCGATATTTGCCGGCTCGCTCAGCGCTTCCTGAATCAGCGGATCCTTCAGGCCGAAGAGTTGTTGCAACACGCCGCGTTGTTGCGATTTGAGGCGGGGAAAAGTCTCGTCCGCTTCGGGATGCACGCAGATGTTGCCCTTTAGATCCGCGATGCGGATGGTGCGCGCGTCGAGCACGCCATCGGGGCCGAGCAGCGGGATTTCGACGTCGGCTGGGCGATTCTGGCGGAAACAATCCACGCCAAGAAAAATTACGTCGGCGTAGAACTGCTTCATGCGGCGCCACACCAGTCCGAGGCGGCCGAGGGCTTGATCGCGCGCGAGGGCGTAGCCGGAGGCGGTCTTAACGTCCTCCATGTTGCCGCCGAAGACTGCGGGGAAAAGTCCGGTGAGAAATTGCGCAATCGGGCCAATCAAATCCTGTTGATGCTCGACCATGTCCGGAGGCACACGCGAGGGCGCAGGCTGAAAAAATCCCGCCGCGAGCGGCTGCCCGGGGCGTGCGCGCGCGGGATAATGCACGCCCGGTTCGGCAGTTTGATTGCCGATGGCGTCGAAATCCAGAACCTGCGGATCGGCGTAAATCGGCGGCATGCCGTATTCGTAGGTTTCCGTCTGCAGATTGCTGAGCACGTTGTAGCGCTCTTGCACCTGCACCAGCGAATCGCCGACACTGGGGCGATTTTGTCCGTCGCCGGGAAGTGCGTGCAGCACGCGCCAGTGGTCGTCCATGGATTCGTTGCGCGATTCGCAGTAGACGTCGCCGGCGAAACCCACGTAGCAGCCGTCGGGAAAGAGCGCGAGCAGTTCGTTGCGTACCGCTTCGTTTTCCACGGAATAAAAGGCCCACGGGCGCAGCCAGGAGCGATCGAAGGTGATTAGGTCCATCAACGCATCACCGGGATGGATGGTGGGCAGGCCCTGCTCGACGCTGAGCCGCGAAACGCGCGCATAGACGTCCTCCGCGCCTTGCGACGGTGAGGTTTCGATTTTGTTGGCCACGTGCGGATAGGTGGCCTTTAATTTTGCGCGATGCACTTCCGCCTGCCATTGCAAGTACGGAAATTCGTGCATTTCGTTGGCCCACACCGGCGTATTTAGTTCGAGGCCGCCGGCAATGGTGATGACTTCCTGGCCGTTGGGTACGCGGCGCGCGCCGACCACGCGGGGCACGGTGACGCGTTCGGCTTTGCGCAAATGCTCGGAGCTGAGTTGCGCGCCGCATGCGGAACAGTTCGTTGGTTCGGCGGCGATGCCGTTCAGGCCGAGGCCGCCACTGGAGAAGCCGTTGGCTTCGTCGATGTAGCCACCGGAGTCGTCTTGCGAGTAGCCGCCGGAGTTGCTTTCGGTAGTTGCGGAGGTGGGGATATCGGATGCTGCCGATTGCGCCGATGCTTCCTTGCCGCACCCGGGGCAAACATATTTATCCTCGCCGAGTGGAACCTCTAGCGCGGCGACCAGCGTTTCTTCATGCGTGCCGAAGCGTTGCGCGTCGGCGACATAGCGGACGTAGGCGCCGAGCTTACCATCGGTCCACAGGAAATAGCCGATGGCGGTAAGCAGCTTCTCGACTTGATTGTTTTGCTCGATCAGGTCGGCGACGTCGCTGGCGGCGCGTGCCGTGGCAATATCGTGTAACGATTGCGCAGATTGCGGATAAAAGCGCACGCTCGGCACGTCCTGCGAAAGCACCGCCACGAAGGACAGGCCAAATCCCTGATAAAAATTCGTGACGAACTGGTAGCGCGGCATCTCCTCGAGCTGACGGTCATCGCTGGAACGCGACTCGTACGGCAAATGCCAATTCATGTCGTTGGGATTCCACCAGCCGTACTGCTGGCCTTGCCAGAAGAGGCGCGCCTGACGGATGCGACGAATTTCGTGGCGGCGGGCGGTGACGCCTTCGGCGCGATATTGCCGCACCAGGTCGCGCAGGGCGTTGACCAGTTCGGGCTTCGCGTCGTCGAGCAGTTCGTTGTTCGGGCCGATGCCGAGAGACGCGGCGCCGGGATTAGTGGCGGGCACGGTGCGATAGTTGCCGTCCGCTGGGGCGACGGAGCCGCGCGACGCGGCAACGCCACTCGATCCAACTGCCCCGCTGGTTCCGGGCAAATCATCCGTTATCGGATATAGGTCCATGCGACTCTCTCTGAAAAGTCCTCATGCGTTGGGTACGCATGAAAAATATGGTTCATGGCGCTGTGGGCGCATACTGAAGGTGGTTTTCGCCCGCGTCCAATACGCGTTGCCGAGGCGGCACTTTAGTGGGCCGCCTCGATTGTTTCGCCCCGGCGATTGCGTAGCCCGAGGATGCGGCCCGGAAGGGCCGCGCTACAAAACCAGTTACAAACCCGCTGCAAACCTGAAGTGATGCGCTGGCCGGAATACCTAACGGTTCAGGCTTGCCGCTGCTTCGACTGAATGAGCCGCGTCCGATTCGCGTCGCGCTTGCATTTGCGGCCAGGAGCGCCGGCGGACGCGCGACAGAGGCACTGGATTCGGCGCCTCTTGCGGAAATTCCACCGGGGGAAAACCAGCCGTACCCAACAGCGAATTGGTCAGTGCACGATTTTCCGCGCGCAGACGGGTCAGTTCGCCTTCCAACAGACCGACGTATCCGCTATTCAGCACCCTCTGAAGAAACTCCTTCATGTTGTTTGTCTCCTTAGTGATGACAGGTCGTCTCACGTTTACGCGATCACGTTCGCTTGGCCGCAACGGCAAATGCGCACAGGCAGGAGTGCCTGTGCTACTAGAAGCGGCGCCGAAATCTTTTCGGGGCGAATTGTTTGCGCGCTTCGGCTTCGAGGCGCTGAGATTGTATGGCTCGCGACGTCGGATCCGTTGCGATGACTTGGCGCGCGATCTGTTCGTCGAGCGGCATGCCGTGTACGAAGCGCGGGGTGCTCGCGCCGGCAAATGACGAGCCGGCGGACGGTGCGCCGGCGTTGCCTCGCGAACCGCCGGAGACGTTACCGGATAGACTGCCGGACAAATAGCCAGACAGATTTCCGTAAGGGCCAAAATTATAGGGCGGGGATTGTCCCGCCCTGGGTGGCGCATAGCCCGCCCCAACACCGGCTAACCTGCCGCCGGAGACCAAGCCGTACCGCGCGGCATCCGCGGGATCGTCGCCGTCCACCTTGCGAATGTCTTCCGTGCGGCCTTCGTCGCGCACCAGGTGCGGCAAACACTCAATTAACTTTCGGCAATTGTCGGTGATGACCCAGGAATCCGACTCGAGCAGCTGATACATCAATTGCCAGCCGCCGATGCGGTCGTCATCGGCCGGCGACGGCCGCGGCAAGCCGTTCATGGCAAAGATTTCGCCCAGCTGCTCTGCGATGGAAGCTTCTGCGGTGCGATGCGCGAAGGCGTCCGGGGACAAAAATATTTCGCTGATGCGTTCGCGGCCGCAGCGTTCAGCGATGGCCTGGCCGAGCATGCGGGGAGACAGGCCAGGCTGCACGAATTCGCGATAGGTGACGATGCGGCCGGCGTCGCCCTCGCGCGGTGGCGCGGCGAAAGCGGGATCGTTTGGCGCGAAGCTGTGTTCTGGTGGCGCGCCGGGTAAAGCGCCCGCGCCTGTGCGGCCCGGAATTGCGCAATGCCAGTACACCGCGCTGGGATGCTGAAAGCCCCAGTCAATGGAAATCCAGCGCGGCCACCAGCTTTCCAGACGGACGGCTTCCGGCCGCACAGTGTGCCGATCAATTTCAAAGAGATCAAAATATTGCCCGGCAAAAACGTTCCAGTCGCCATCGAGGAAGGCGCGGCGGAGATTCTCCGGCAAAGTTTCCAAGGTGCGGCGATAGGAATCGTCGTTGGCGAAGATGGAATTATCTTCCATCCGCGCGCGAATGAAGTCGTATTGGCTGGGGTCGTACAGTTCGGGGCGGTCGTAGCCCGCCGGCGGAACTTTATCCACCCACAGTGCTTTGACCCAGGCGTGGCCAATGTTCCCCGGGTTCGTGGCGCCGGCCATGCTGCAGACGCTGCCCGGCACGGGGCAGCGATTGCGCGAGGTGAGGAATTGCCACTGTTTCAGTGTGAAATGCGTTAGCTCGTCGACGCCGATAAAAAGAAACTCAGCGCCTTGATACTGGTAGACGTCACTCTCGTTACGGCAGTAGCCGAAGCGCGTGGTCGAGCCGTTCTTCCACGTCACTAAATGTTTTGCTTCGTTGTAGCTTTTGTATTCGCTGCTCGGCACGTCGCGCCGGAACTGCGAAAGTAGTGACGCCTCGAGTTCGGGATAGGTGCGGCGCAGTAGCAGCGTGTCCGAACCTTTAACCTCGCCGGCTTGGAGAATCGCTTCCCAAAGTAGCGCCTTGGTTTTGCCGGGGCCCGCAGCGCCGCCGAACAAACGATACTTTGCAGGCGACTCGTGAAACTGCTTTTGCCTGGCATACGCGTTGTAAAGGTCTGTGAGGTGCATCGGTACACACGGCGTTACGAATCGGCTATCCGGAGCAACAGTGTTCGCCTAAGAAGGCGGCCACTACATGGCGCGGAGTTTCTTGCCGATGAAGTACGCCGTACCACCGCCGATTAGGGCTGCGGCTGCGGGCCAGTGGTGCAGGCTGAGCACCAAGCCTCCGACGACCGCGGCGACACCGGCGATCTCGACGATCATCCCGATGAATTCCAGGTGCGCGGTGGATGTTGTAGTCGGTGGTGTGGTCATTGCGATGTCTCCTGTTTTGCGAAATTTGCGTACGGTTTGACTGGAGCAAAAAATCAGGGCCGGGACTAAAGGGCTGCGGAAAAAAAACAAAGGCAGTTCCTCAGGCGCTAAAGCGCATTGGTAGCCAAGCACTTAATGTCGGAGCTAAAGCTCCGACCCACAAAACATAGTGTTTTTTCGCAGACTGTAAAGCCCGACCGCTACGAACTCGTTGCTGGCGGTGTGTTGCGGATGGGACGCGGGGCTCCGGTCATGTCGATGCCTCCAGAATCGGCCTCGGGCGTCTGATCGGCGCCGAATTTCAGGTCGACGAGGCGGTCCCAGACGGCTTTCACGATTTTTTCGTCGGAGGAGTTTAGGAGCATGCGGCCGACTTCCAGGATGTCGGCCTTTTCGTGTACCGCGTTGACGAACGACGCGCCGTCCTTTGGAAGCGGAAATGCTCCCGGAGGCACCGGCAGCTTTGCGCTTTGCTGTTCCGAGGAGTTGCCTGGCCTGCCACTGCTTGGATTTTTGGCCACGTGCTCCTCCGCGGAATTTTCGTTCGAGACGCAAGCCGCGGCAGCGCACGCGTCATGGGTCGTGCTGGCCGCAGCAGGGGGCGCTGGGGCTGGAGCATGGGAGGTTCCTTGCGCGTCGACAGGCGCAGCCTGCGCTCGAATTCGTTTTGGCGATGCGCGGCGAGATTTGGCGCTCGTCGCGGATTTTTCGGCAGATCCGTTGACCTGCGTGGCGAGCTTTCCGTTCGTCAGCTGCGGAGTATCGCCGTGCAAAGTGTCGCCCTGCGTGACGCGATTCGTGGTGCTCATCTCAGCGCCCGATCCTGGGCGGCGCGTTTGGCTTGGCGGCCACCGGTCGATTCGTGCGCGCAAGCGTTCCCGGCTGCCGCAGTGTCCGAGTTTTGCGGGCGCGTGACTTTTGGCGCGTCGGGTCCGCCATCGAGAAAGCCGTTCACGCACAAACCCAGCATCACGCCGGCCATGACCTCGGTGTGCCGGCCGCAAAAGGCGGAGCCGGGCACGGCGCGGCGCGAGCACGGTCTCCAGGCGTCTCGTGAGCCCACGAGCGCGGAGAATGCCAGACAGCGTTTCATTTTTTGTTTTTCTTCGTAGCACAGGCACTCTTGCCTGTGCGTCTTTTGGTGATCTAGCAGCGCTACGCAATCTAATGGAATCCTGATGCAAAACGCAGACGCGATTCGCAACGACTCCGAGTAGGCCCACTTGCGAGCCACGACTCGTGGCGATCGTGCCGCAACTACACGGCACAGGCAAGAGTGCCTGTGCTACGAAAGAAAGTGCCTGCTACCGCCGCCTAGTTCACCGTCAGGCTAAAGCTGACAGGTGAACTGGGGAGAACCGTGGCAGTAGCAGTAGATGCGTTTGGGCTGGACTCCGTGCCATCGGCCATTTGCGCGGTGGCGCCGAAGGTGTGGACGCCGGATTTGAGCGGCAGCAGCGCGCTGGTACCGGTGATCCCGGTGACAGCGCTGCTGGCTCCCGAGGGCGCCGGCACGGAAAATAATTTTACCGGCGTGCCGGTGGTGACATCGTAGATATTGAATTGCTGCAAGCAGGCCTTGGTGACCGTCGTGCTGCACGCGTTGTCGGTGGTGAAGTCGTAGTTAAAGGTCACCGTCAGGGTGTGCTGCCCGGTGGTCGCCGCCGTCGCGATGGCCGCCACTATCACGGCCATCGCGACGGACACTGCCCTTTTCAGAAATGCCGTAAGTCTGTCGTTCATGATGGGCTCTCCTTCGCCGCAGCGATGATTTCTGCCGCTGTTCCGGTCACTACTACGCGGTGAGCTTTCCCGTCACCGTCACGGCGTTCGTCAGCGTGACGACGCGGATGCGCGCAAAGTTGGCCGCCAGGTTCGATAGCTCGATGCGCGGCACCGAGGTAGTCACCGTTCCTTCGATGGAATAGTTGGAGTCGATGTCGGTGTCCGCGGTTTCCACCTGCCAGGTGTACGCGCCCGGCGTGCCGGAAAATTGCAGCTCGGCCGAGAGGTGCTGCGGTGTAGTGTTGTTGCCGCGCAGCAGCGCTACCCTTTCACTTTTAAACGGTAGCGCGCCTTGTACGTTGTCTGTGGAGACGATCGGGGTGGCGCTTTCTCCTGGCGCGATGGAATACGGTAGCGCGACGTTTTCGTAAATGGGCATGTGGATGGTTTCCTTCCTCGGGTTGCGGCTGGTTGCATGCCGTCGACATCTGAAAATTCGCGATTGTTTACAGCGCTCCGCCTAAGCTCTTGCTAGCGAGCTGAAGAGCGGCGGAACTCGATCATTTTATTTTTTTGGACTTAGGTGCCGACCTGCGAGAATTTGCGAGTCCGGAACGGCGCACAGCCCCTTCGTTCCTAAGGGTGAACAGAATTGGCTGGTGCGACGAAAACAAAGGCCAGCGCGAAATGCGCATCTGCGGTGGCCTAAAAAGCAAAACGCCCCGGCTTTTACCGAGGCGTAGTTCTCTACGTGTTAAAGTATATCACATCTTCAATTGATGTCAAGAGAAATCTGCATAAGAGCGCAACTTTTTTTCGCCAATTTACAAAGTGAACAAAAATCAGCTCTTACGAAAACCGCCTACTGACAACAAATTGTAAAAAAGTGCTAATTTAGCTGATTCACCTCGCGAGAGGCCATCGTCAGACTGTTGAAAATGCCAGTTCAAGCGGCGAAAGACTCTCGCTAGGGGTGGCAGAAGACAGTTCCTTACATTGAGAGGGAGTCGCCGGAATGGGGCACAAGCAGGATTGGCTGTGCCACAAAACCAAAGTGCAGTGTCCCTAAAAGCAAAACGCCCCGGCTTTTGCCGAGGCGTAGTTCTCTACGTGTGCGAGTATATCAGTTCCGCATATGTTGTCAAGTGAAATCTGCAAAACTCGTAAAATATTTTTGGAATTGCGTCGTTCCCTGCTCTCACCAGCGGGTAAAATCGTCGTTCTCTTCGATCAAATTCGGAGGTTAACTTCTTCGTTTCAGAGGGGTTGCCAAAAAATGTTTCGATTACCGTAGCTTCCCGATGTGCTCACCGGTCGCGGTCATAATTTTTTGTGCGACGGCCCGCTCAGCCCAAGGAAACGTCTCAAATAGCACAAATACCTGCCGATTGTTCGCGGGATGAGCTCGGAAGCCTCACCACCCACGCCTATGTAAGGAAGACCCGAACGGCAGGCGTGCATTCACGTTAAACTAGCGGCGTGAGCGACATTGCCCCGCGCCTCGCGCGCATCCGCATTCATCCGATCAAGTCGCTGGACCCTATCGAGGTCGCTGCGGCACGCGTGGGCCCGAGCGGCGGCCTGGAGCATGATCGCGCCTGGGCGCTGTACTCCGTCGACGGCCGGTGGGTCAATGCCAAACGTACCGCCGCCATGCATCTGATTCGCGCGTCGTTCGCGCCGGACCTGAGCACCGTGACGCTGGCGGTCCCCGGCGACCGCCGCAACATGTTTACCGCCGAGCTCGCCTTCCCTGCCGATACCGAACGCGCCGCGCAATGGTTCAGCGCGTACTTTGAGCAGCAAATCCTGGTGCGCCATTCCGTGGACGGTTTTCCGGATGATGCGCTAGCCAGCGGTCCGACCATCGTCTCGACCGCCAGCCTGGACGCGGTGGCGGAGTGGTTCGCGCTGAGCACCGAAGAGGTGCGCCTGCGTTTTCGCGCAAACCTGGAGATTGACGGCGTCCCAGCGTTCTGGGAAGACCACCTCTTTAGCGATGACCCGCGCGGCACGGTGCGCTTCCAAATTGGCGCGGTAAACTTTGAAGGCAGCAACCCTTGCGCGCGCTGCCCCGTCCCCGCGCGCGACGCGTACACTGGCGCCGACCTCATCGGCTTCCAAAGGCACTTCGCCGAGCAGCGCCACGCGAACCTGCCCGCCACATCGCCCGCCGCCCGCTTCGACCATTTTTATCGCCTGGCGACCAACACGCGCGTGCCCAGCGCCGAAGCCGGGAAGATCCTGCGAGTGGGCGATGAGCTATCTTTAGCGTAATTGCAACCTAGCGCCCACCCGTCAGCACAAAGATCGTCGAGGTGCCATGCGCCAGAACGCGGCCGTCCGGTCCGAAGATTTGCCCGTGCGCGGAGATAATCTGCTTCCCCTGCGAGATGACGCGCCCCTCGGCGCGCACGCGGCCGGTGTCTTGCTTGATCGGCCGCGAAAAGTTGGCGTTGGTTTCGATCGAGGTTGAGCCAACGCCCGCGGGCAGCAGTGAGTGCGCGGCGCAGCCCGTGACGGTGTCGATCAGCGTGAGCGCCCAGCCGCCATGCACGATGCCCATGGGATTCAGCAAGTGCGGCCCCGGGTCGCCCTCGAAGGCCGCAAATCCCTCGCCAACCTCGACGATCCGGAATGACAACGTCTGCGATATCGGCGGCCGCGGCAGGCGACCTTCGATCATCGCCTGCAGAAATTCCCTGCCGGTCATGCCAGAGACAATTTGCGGATCCGGCAGGCCGTAGTGGTCAGTCGGCATGTGCGCGTCACTCCGATCGTTGGCCGCGATGTTCGCTAGCCGCGCTGCGGATCAAGGAAGCTTCGCGCCCAGAACTTCCAGCTGCGCGATTTCCGGGGCCTTGGACAAAAGCTCGGGCGCGTTGGCCATCAACGCCTTGGCAATTGGACCATTCAGATGCGCTTGACGTCCACTCTCGTCGGCAAACGCGTCGAATATACCAAATGTCGTCGGCCCGAGCCGCAGCGCGAACCATACGGGGGTAGTGGTCTCCTGATTGGCCATTGCCAGTCCTGCTTGCAAAAACTTCGCCACCTCGTTTTCTTTTCCCGCTTTGGCTTCCAAACGCACAAACAACGCAACTTTAGGCATCGGCTTTCTCCTTGGGCCGCATCACTCTCGGCCACGAGAAAGATAGCGCTCATCCGATAAGAATACCATTGGCAAGATCGCCAAAGTTGATATCATATTTGCCATGAGAATCCACGTGCTCGCATTAGATGGAGTTTTTGACACCGGTTTGGCGACTGTCCTGGATGCATTTCAGACGGCCAACGAACTCGCCGAAATGTCTGGGCTGACTGCGCCGCGTTTCGACGTCTCGATCGTCGCCGTGCGTAAGGCGGTCAAAACCTCGCAAGGTCTGACCGTTCCTGTTGTTCCTGCCTTACTGCGGGCCGCGCCTGATTGGGTTGTCGTTCCAGCCATCGGATTCAAGATGCCTGGTCCGCTGCAAGCAGCTCTCGGCAGATCCGATGTGCGCGACGCCGTCACGATGCTGCGCGCCTGGGCGGATCACGGGGCACGCACCGCGGCCGCGTGCATCGGGACCTTTGTCCTGGCTGAATCTGGATTGCTCGACAACCAGGACGCCACCACTACCTGGTGGCTCGCTCCACTATTTCGCCAAAGGTACCCGAAGGTGCGTCTCAACGAATCGCAGATGATCGTAAAATCCGGAAAATTCGTTACTGCTGGGGCCGCGCTGAGTCATATGGACCTGGCCTTGTGGCTCATCCGGCAAAAAAGCCCCAGGCTTGCGGCCTTGACGGCAAAATATCTGGTGGTGGACTCTCGACCTGCGCAGTCCGTCTATGTTCTCGTCGATCATCTAGCGCACTCCGATCCACTCGTTGAGCGATTTGAGCGCTGGGCGCGCGGAAGTCTGGAGCGGGGATTTTCGCTCTACGACGCTGCGGCAACCACCGGATCGAGCAGAAGGACGCTGGCTCGCCGCATGCAAGCGGTCCTCGGAAAGTCGCCCTTGTCGTATTTCCAGGAGCTACGCGTGGAGCGCGCGGTGCACCTCTTGAAGACCACGGATGACAGCGTGGAAGAGATCGCTGGACGAGTCGGATATGCCGATGGCGTAACCCTCAGAACTCTTTTGCGGCGGCACCTTGGGCATGGCGTCCGGGAAATCCGAAAAAGTTTGTAGCGCGACAACAGTGGTTCACTACGCGGCAGTCTGAAAATATTTTCGCGGCGGAAACATGCCGCGCGCAAGCAGCTCTTTGCCGACGCGCCGCCGAATCTCCTCCGTCCAATTCACCCAGCCCATTTCGCTAAGACCCAGGAATTGCCGCGCCCGCTCGTATGGCGCCATGCCCAAATAAAACATGCGGAACAGCACCATGCGCGAAGCAAAATCGGAGCCAGCCAGGGCTTTTTCGCCGGCCAGCGCAAAGTCCGCCACCCATTCGTTCAGGCGTGGACGAATATCCGGCTTCCACAAAAATTTCCCGGTATCTTTCAAATTCAGCGCGGAGATCCCCCGTTTCGTCTCCAGCACTTCGCGCGCCGAGCGATACACTTTCCAGCACACATCAAACGCCAGCTCCGGCTTAACCCCCATCCCATCCCCCCGTTCACGCGAACGACCCGTCGCACCATTCCCGCGAGTTTGTTGGCCTCCGCCTGTTTCCTCTACTTCCTTTACGTCCTCTATCTCCTCTACTCTTCCGGCCTCGGGCTCCGTTCTTCACACCATCCTGACCACCAGCCCGCCATTTCTTTTGATCAGTCCCACTCCCGTCCACGCCATGCGCAAGCCACGCTGCAGGCGATACTCCCACACCGGCCCCAGTTCCCCGCGTACCACTTCCCCGCGCGCCACTTCGTCCACCGCGCGGCGTTGCTTGTCCACGACGAAGCCGCCATACTCCGGCTTGCGCAAATGGCGCAACTGCGCCGAGACACTGGCTTCGCCGTAACCGGTCAACCGCGCCAGTTCGTGCAGCGTCAACCACGTCTCGCATTGCCCCGCCGCCAGCATCACGTCGCACAATACATCGCGCTGCCTGCGCAGACTTCTGGGTTTTCCTTCTCTCCTCCGCAACTTTCCCATCACATCCCCCTCTCTCCGGCCCCGATCGCATTCTTCCCGGGCCGTGAAGCTCTCTCGTGCCATCAATTCGCAAGATCATCGTCGCGCGCATCGTTTTCATTCGCGGGCGACGGCGTATCGTCGCGTTCAAATGCGCTTTCCGACTGACCTCCCAGTTGACCTTCCAACTCCACTTCGTATTCGTCGGCATCATCTTCGCCTTCAGGCTCGTCGGGTCCTGCCGTTCGCCCCGGGTCCTCGTAATCCCCCGCGCAGCCACTGCACGCGCGCATGGCGATTGCGGGTATTCGCGACTCCGAAAACGGCCGCGCCGTCCAGCAAAGTTTTCCACATTTTTCCACAGCCGCTCACCTTACAGTAATACTTGACTTAATATACTTAACTGTTAACGTCTCAATCCTGTCCCGCCTGTCCCCACAGGAGGATTCCCGTGACCCGTTACCATCCCCAGCCCCCCTGGGAGTTCTTGCTTACTGCTTCGCGCAACAGCCTGCAGAGTTATGAATTGACGCGCCTCAGTCACGCTGCCAACCTCCGCAAGGAGATCACCGCGCTGATGGACCAGTGGCTCGAAGAAAATTCCTCGGCCGCCGTGGCGCGCTGGCTCATCGCCCAGCGCGAACGCCCCGCGGATGCGAGCGATACCTCATCCAGCGCCAACGGGCAGTTCGTAAACGGCAGTGCGTCCGATAATTTTTTCGCCGACGCCACCCTGGGACCGCCGGGAAATCGCCCGTAGATCGCTTGTACCTCCGAAGTGGTCAGGCACTTCGCGCTTTTTGTCGGCCACGCCCAACAATTTGCCCAGCTTCGCCGCGCCACCAACGCAGCCACTAGACGCGCGCCGCAGTGTGGGCACGCCGCGCGGTACAACCCACCCATCACGCGTCGCCAAACATCGCCACGCCGCACCATCGCACCACCGCGTATCCATGACCATGCTTATGACCACGCTCATCAACCTCGTCCCGTCCGCCGCCATCGCCCGCCCCACAACATTCTGTGTTGTATGCTTTATATACGTTATAAGACTCGGCATTAGCCGGGACCGCGGCACGACAACAAGCGCAGCGCACGCTGTGCACTAAAAGCAAAAAACGGACAGGCGAAAACGCCTATCCGTTCACTGCTCAATAGAATTCTCGGTAGTTAGGGTTCTACGGAAATGGCCGCTACGTAAGAAATCCGCTTACTTGGCGGCGGGAACCGCTTCCTTCTCCAACAACTGTTCCTTGCGATACACCAGCGAATTGATGTCGTAGGTCGCCAGTTCAAACCCATGGCCGTGCGTAATCGCATCGGTCGGGCACGCTTCCACGCAATACCCGCAAAAAATGCAGCGCGAATAATCAATGTTATAAACGCTGGCGTAACGCTCACCGGCGGAAATGCGGTTCACATCGGTATTTTCTGCCGCCTCGATATAAATACAATTCGCTGGGCAAGCCGCCGCGCACAAAAAGCAGCCCACGCATTTTTCCAAGCCGCTCTCGTCGCGATGCAGCACGTGGATGCCGCGGTAGCGCGGCTGAAAATGCACCTTTTCGTACGGATAGTTCTCCGTAACGGTCTTCGTGAACATATTGCGGAAAGTTACGCTGAAACCCTTCACCAGGGCGCCAAACGTCTCTCCCACTTCGCGAATGATCGATGGCATAGGATTAGGAGTCTAACAAACGCTCCTCCCTCCGGCAAATGTCGAGCCAAGCCGCCGCATTAACCAGCATTGCCCGAACCTGGCGCGCCTCCCAGAATTGCGCCCTGCTTCGCCCCCGCCCCGGAGCGTGCCCGCGAACCCGTCAACGCTTCAATAATCAGCTTCCCGTGAAATCGTCCATTCTCGATGAAAATTTCTCCGGTGTCCCGCCCGCCAATCACCACGCCGGCCAGATGAATTCCCGGGACATTACTTTCAAACGAGTGCATATCCAGCGCCGGCTTACGCGTCAACGGATCCAGTTGCACGCCAAGACTTTCGATGAATCGATAATCCGGATGATACCCCGTTAAGGCAAATACGTGCTTTGCGGCGATGCGGTGTTCACCATCCGGTGCAACCGCGATCACCGCGTCGCGCGTAAACTCCTTCACCGACGTCTTCAGCATCCCGGTGATCTCCCCGGCCTTGAGACGATTCTCAATATCCGGCTTGATCCAATACTTAATCGACGAGCTTAGCCGCTCTCCACGGTGCAACAGCGTCACGTTCGCGCCGTTGCGCCAAAGCTCCAGCGCGGCAATCGCCGCCGAGTTTTTCCCGCCCACCACCACCACGTCTTGCCGCCAGTACGCATACGGATCGGTGTAGTAGTGTTCCACGTGCGGCAAAGTTTCGCCCGGCACATGCATCTCGTTCGGCAAATCGTAATATCCCGTGGCAATGATGATGCGTTTCGCGAGGTGGCGATGCTCTTCGCCGTCGGGCGAAATCGTGGCCACCTCAAAATGCCCCACGTGACCGCTTACCCTAAGCACGCGCTCGAACATACGAATTTCCAGCGCGTAAAATTCCGCAGTCTTGCGATAATACTTCAGCGCTTCCACTCGCGTCGGCTTCTCGCCGTAACTGCTCATCGGCAAATCGCCGATCTCCAGCAGCTCCGGAGTCGTAAAAAACGTCATGTTCAGCGGATAGTGGTACAGCGAATTGCACACCGTGCCCTTGTCCACCACCAGCGCACGCAGGCCTGCGCGCTTCGCCTCAATCGCGCATGCCAGCCCCGTTGGACCCGCGCCGATGCACAGAATGTCGTAGGTGCTCATGAGCCACTTAGTTTGCAGGGAGTCCGCAGCAAGTGCAAATCGTCGCCGAGATTGGCGTTATATCGCGGCCGGTAACTCAAGAATTTCGTTTAGTTCCTTGCGGAAATTGTCCAACTCATGCAATCGTTCCGGCGTTGCCGGCAGTTTGGTCTGTTTCCAGACAAACACATCGCCGGCTGGCAGCCTTAAGCGGACCCCGAAATGCCCGTCGATCAAGATCGATGGCGGCGCGAGTATCTTCAACCCGCCCTTATCCACCTGCGCCAGCACCACGGCGCACTGGCCCCGATGCATGCACAAAGCGCTTTCAGAGGGCGGAATAGCGATCGGACGAAGTCCTGCTGCAACCAGCCGTTCCAGGACTTTCATCTGCTGCGGAGTGAACTCGAACATTCGGAAGATAATTTCTAATGCAACCGGCCGTATCTAAGCCGCGGTGGAATCCGCGCTGACTTCCGTCGAAGTGCCTTCCAGTTGCGCCAAAATATCCCGCAGCGTGTGAATCAACTCATCGCGCGAAACATGGCTCTTCTTAAATTGGATGCGAAACTTAAATGCATCATTCTGCGGTTCAAAATTAAATATAAACGGCTGCGGACGTTGCGGTCCAGCTTGCTCTTCCCTTCTTTCCCGCCGCGCTTCATCGCGCGTCAAGCCGCCCTGCAAAATCCGTTGAAACATCTCCAACATCTTTTTCTCGGTAGGCTGCCGCGCCACCTGCAACAGCAAAGACTTCGAAACCACACCATGCTCGATGCATTTCTTCCGCAGCGATTCAGGAATGTTTCGCAGTGACAGCGTTTCCGTCACCGACGACCGCGCCCGCCCGATCTTCCGAGCAATATCCTCGTGCGTGTATTCGAACTGCGTTCCCAGCCGGTGGAGTCCATCCGCCTCTTCAAACGCCGTCAAATCCTTGCGTTGAATATTCTCGATCAGTCCGATTTCCAAAGTCTCGGCATCATCGGCAGTCTTTTCGATGCACGGCACCTCTCGTAGGCCCGCCGCGCGTGAAGCGTGATAGCGTCGCTCACCGGAAATAATATAAAAGCAGTCTTCCCGCGGCACAAAGCGCACCAGCAGCGGCTCCAGCACACCCTTCTCGCGAATGGAGTCCGAAAGCTCTCGCAAATCTCCTAACGCCTTGCGGGGCTGATCCGGATTCGGCCGAATCTGATCCACCGGAATCATTCGCCCCACCGCCGCCCCGCTGTAGCTTGTCAGCGATTCGACGTAGTGCGCGTCATGCCGCATCTTCAGCGTGACGGGTAACCCTACTCTCTTCGACACGTTGGATAACCTCCAATGCCAGCTTCTTGTACTCGATCGCGCCCGGCGACTTCGGCGCAAACGTCAAAATCGTTTCCTTATACGCCGGACTCTCCTCCAGCCGCACATTCTTGGAAATCTTTGTCTTGAACAAAACCTCGCCGAACACCGTGCGAATCTGCCCGTGCGTGTCCCGCGATATATTCGTGCGCTTATCAAACAGCGTGATCACCACGCCCAATACTTTTAATCCCGGGTTCGGCCGCGCGCGAATTCGCTCGTACGTCTCCAGCAAATCGTCCGTTCCCTCAATCGCAAAGTACGCCGCCTGAATCGGCACCAGCAGGTGCGTTGAACTAACCAGCGCGTTCACCGTCAAAATTCCCAGCGACGGCGGGGTATCCAGCACGATGTAATCGAAATCCTTCAGAATCGGCGCCAGCGCATCCTTCAGCCGGTACGGCGCGTCGAACTGCCCCGCCAGCACTTGTTCCAATTTCGCCAGCGCCAGCCGCCCCGGTCCCAAAAACAGCAGCGGATCCTTCGTTGGCTTGACGATACTTTCCATCGTCGCGCGCGCATCACTCAGCACGTCGAACATGGACGTCGCAATTTCGCCCGAATGAAAAAACGCGATCGTGGAATTGGCCTGCGGGTCCAGATCGATCAGCAGCGTCTTCTTCCCGCGATTCGCTAGCGCCGCGGACAGATTTATCGCCGTGGTGGTCTTTCCCACCCCGCCCTTTTGATTGGCAACGGTAATGACGGCAGTCATTGGCAGCTGCCTCCGCCTTTGTGTGACGCGGCCGTGCGACGCGTTCCGGCAATCCCATCCGTATAGGTAGGTGCTCCCTGCAGAAGTCCCCCAATTACTAGGCCAACTTTACGTTCCTATCCCTTTCTATGTAAAGGGAAAAGTGCATCCCGTCGGCGCTCTACCGGTGGAAAACCCAAAAATAGCCGCACAAAAAAATATCTTAGAAACCGTTAGCGATTGGGATAGACTACCGCGCACCCGGGCCAATTCCCCTTTGGAACGGTGACGTTATTCCCCGCTCGTTCGCCGGCCGTCCCTCCGGTGGCTTACAAGAGAGGTGCCCGAATCGTGAAGGAAATTAGGCGCATCTGAGTTATCCCTGCTGTTCGGCCCCTGCTCATAAGTTCGCCCTTGGTCTAGTTGCTTGCAAGCATCGCCGATTCCGTTTGTTGGCGCTTGGGGGCGCTTTGGAAAGTGCATCGTTGTCGATGGTTTCGGCGCCGTATATCTCAGCGTTTTTGACACTTTCCGTCGCGCATTAGAAGAACTCACCAATCGTTAACATCCAATTGGCGTATGCCAGCGTATCTCCTAGTCACCGGGGGATGTATCTGGGTGGCGTTCCGGTCCAAACCGTCCCGCCGTCACACATTTAAAGTTAAGGAGAGGTTTGCACATGAAGACCAAGACTCGCGGCAATTCCCACTGGCATTCTTTCGGCCCTATCTCGTTGGTGCTGGTGGTTCTCGTCGTCCTGGGCTATGCGGTATGTTATTCGCCACCCAAGGCACTCGCTTCCGACCACCGGGAATCACCCACTGCCGACGCCAACGGGGAGGGCGACATCACCGACATGTTTGCATTCCTCGATCCGAATGAGCCTTCCCAACTCGTTCTCATCATGAACGTTAATCCCTTCGCCATCCCCGCCGAAACTCCTAGCTATCACTACTCAACCGATTTTCTCTACCAATTTAAGATTGCCCACGACCAGCACGCCACAGAGGACCTGGTCATTCAAGCGGTCTTCGCAAACGTCGCCACCACCGTTTGCACTTCCGGCCAAACCATCAGCGTATATGGGCCAGCGAGACCTATCATTACCGGTACTAGGAACGTAGTGCTGGAGGGCAAGCCCACTGTCACCGGCTGCACCGGCACCACCCTCTCCGAAGGCGGCATGCAAGTCTTCACTGGCCTGCGTGACGATCCTTTCGTTACCGACGTTGGCCAGCTCAACCGCATCCTCGCCAACAATCAAGACGTCTTCCGCGACTTCCCCGGCTTCGCACTGGGTGCCCTCCGCGGCAGAGCGGTTCGTTCCGATTTGACCAGCGGCGTTGACGGCTTTGGCGGCTTCAACGTTACCTCCATCGCTGTCGAACTGCCCAAGAGCGCCGTCGCCGGCCCAGGTTTTCTCGGCACCAAGGGCTTGGTCGGCATCTGGGCCACCACTAGCATGGAAGGAAAGAAAGCAGATCCGGACCATGATCACGATCGGGATCGCACCTTCGTACAATTCCAGCGTGTCGGGCAGCAGCTTTTCAAGACCATTTTTGTGCCCTCCACCATGCGCGACGCCTTCAACGAAACCAAACCTGAAGATGACGTGACGAATTTCTCTTCCTTGATCCCCGACGCCTTGACCACCACCGACAACGATGGAACAGGTAACACCATCGCCGGACGCGCCGGGCTTCTCACCGCTCTCGGCTTCACGGATGCCAGTGGTTCGCACCCTGGTGCCGGCCACGGCGCCCCGCTACTGCTGCCCGGAACCTTCAACAACACCAACAAGAACCTGCTCCGCGTCGCGTTGCTGCCAGACGTCCTGCGGCTAGATCTCAACCTTATTCCCGCAGGCGTCCTTCCCGGCGCAGCTGCCGTCGGGGGCAACGGTGATCCACAACTCGGTCTCGGCGCTTTCGGCCTCCAGAATGGCCGCCGCCCTGCCGATAACGTCACCGACATCCTCCTGCAGTTTGCGCGGCAGCTTGCCGACGTAAACTTCCCGCAGGGTCTCGGCGTACCGGGCAGCGGAGCACCGCGTCCCGGCGCTCTAACCTTCGCCACCGACCGTCGCGTCCTGGCCGTGCTCGACGGCACGGTTTGGATAAAAACGGACGCTCAGGTGGGAAATGTGTCCGGCAACGTTGCTCCCTACGGTGGAAACGACGAGCCACTCCTGACGCAGTTCCCCTTCCTGGCCGCGCCGCACCCGCTCCCCGGGGAAACGGGTACCATTAACTTCCCGGTGCAGCAGTAGGATCAGCAGCATAGGTTCAGCAGTAGCTTCCTAGGGCGGAAGGCCCGCGTGATGAAGCGCGGACCTTCCGCCTTGATTTCAAGATCATTTGCTTCCAGGGCCTGGAAAGAAGAAGATGCCGAAGAGTATCTCCCAAGAAATCATCGCCACGGTCGCAGCAGGGATTTTCCTCTTGTCGATTGCGGCGTACCCAGCGCAAGCGCAACAGCACGAGACCGACAATCAAATTAAATTTTTCCAGTGGAAAGTCTTTCAGGATCCAGACGACTTCTTTAATTACGATCGCCTCGGCGTTGCCTATATCCAGAAGGCCCGCGAAACCGGCGACGTCACCTATTACAATCTCGCCGCCAAAGCTCTCGAAAAGTCTCTCGATTTAGAATCCACGCATCCCGTAGCCGCTCCGGCCACCAAGCATCTCGCCACCGTCTACTACGCCGAGCACCGTTTCACCGAGACGCTCGCCCTGGTGCAAAAAGCCATCGCACTCAATCCCAGCGACGTCACTCCCTACGCCCTGCTGGGCGATGCGCGCAGCGAGATGGGCGAGTACGACCAAGCCTGGGCCGCCTACCGCCAGCTGCAAACCGCCGGCGACGCGCAATCCGCCGACGGCGGTGTCCAATACCTCGAACAAAGTCGCGCCTCCGTCCAAAGCTTCCTCACCGGCGATACCAAGTCCGCCATCGAGCACATGTGCCACGCCGTCGATATTTCCGTCACCTCGCGCATGGCCAAGGAAAGCATCGCCTGGAGCCAATTCACGCTCGGTGATTATTATTTTCAAGCCGGAGACTTCGCGGACGCCAAGGCCGCCTACAACGACGCCCTCAAAACCTATCCCGACTATCACCGCGCGCTGGCAGCATTGGCCAAAGTGGCCACCGCCGAAGGCCATCTCTCCGAGGCCATCGCGTTATATGAAAAAGCCATCAGCGTGATTCCGCTCCCCGCTTACGCCGCCGCTCTCGGCGACGTCCAGGCTAAAGCCGGTAACCTCGCCGCCGCGCAGAAGCAATATGATCTAGTAGAGTTCATCGCCAAGCTAAACGCCTTCAATCAAACCGTCTACAATCGCGAGCTAGCCGTCTTTTACGCCGACCACGATATTCATCTGCAACAATCGCTCGAACTGGCCCGCAAAGAGTTCGACATTCGCCACGACGTTTACACTTGGGACGCCCTCTCCTGGGCGTTCTATAAAAATTCTCAGCCTCAGCAAGCCGCCGCGGCCATCAAGGAAGCGCTGCGTCTCGAAACGAAAGACGCGCTCCTTTTATTTCACGCCGGCATGATCTACCAGCGTTTAGGCGAAAGCGAAAAGGCCCATGATTATCTGCACCGCGCCATCGCCTTGAACCCGCAATTCCACGTCTTCTACGCGGACGCCGCGCGAGCCGCTCTGCAGGTACAATCAAATGCCTCAGTAGCCGCGGCGCAAAATCCGCACGGATCGAGGACGCCTGAGGACGCCCAGAGGACTGATGCGCAACCATAAAATAACGCGTGTCCTGTTCGTCCTGCTCCTATTGTGTTCGTCGCTCGCCAATCCCCTGGCCATTGACGCCCATCCCATGGGCAATTTCAGCATCAGCCACTACGCAGGCATTCGCGTCTCGCCCGGTTTCATCGAACTGCGCTACATCATCGACGTAGCGGAGATTCCCACCTATCAGGAGATGCAGGCCACCGGCATCATCCCCAAAGAAGGCGATCCAACTCTCCCGCCCTATCTCGCCAACAAAGCAGCTCTGCTGGCTTCCGGCCTAACGCTCGATGTAAACGGCCAGTCACTTCCCTTGCAATTGATCTCGCAGGACGTAATCTTCCCCGCTGGCGCCGGCGGTTTGCCAACCATGAAACTCGGCTTCGTCTATCGCGCCGCACTCGACGATCTTTCGCCGGGCTCGCCGTACACCGTGCATTATCACGACAACAATTTCGCTGGCCACGCCGGCTGGAAAGAAATCATCGTCACTGCCGACCCTGCTCTCGTACTAACCGCCAGCTCTGCGCCCACCACCGACCGCAGCGCGCAACTCTCCAACTATCCCACCGACCTCCTCAGCAGCCCGCCACAGAATCTCGACGCCACCTTCACCTTCGTCCCACCGTTCGCAAGCGCAAAGAACTCCGCGCCCGTCGTCAGCGGAAATCATGCCAAGCTCGCAAACCCCGCGACCTCCAAGCAAACAACCGCCATCGCGCCACCGCTTCCTTCTGCAAAATCGTCACGCGCGCAACTTCCATCGTCCGCCCCAACACAATCGGAAACCCCTGCCACCGTCGCGCCTCCCGCAGCGACCTCGTCAACTCCAAAGATCCCCGCCCTTACCGCCGCACCGCCAACCCTGCAAGCCAATCAGCAGTCCACTCCCCGCGACAAGTTCACCGAACTGATCTCCGCCCGCAATCTAAGTTTCTGGTTCCTCTTCACCGCTGCCCTAATCGCCGCAGGACTAGGCGCCTTGCATGCCCTCGAACCCGGCCATGGCAAAACCATCGTCGCAGCCTACCTGGTCGGCTCGCGCGGCACCGCCAAGCACGCCGTCTTCCTCGGCATCATCGTCACTGCCGCCCATACCGCCGGCGTCTATCTTCTCGGCGCCATCACTCTCTACGCCTCAAAATATATTCTTCCGGAACAACTCTATCCCTGGCTCGGCATGATCTCCGGAATCATCATCGCAGTCCTCGCCGCCTATCTCATGATTCGCGCATGGACCGGCGAGACCGCCGACCACTCCCACGAACCCGGCAGCAATCACAGCCATTGGTTTTCTTCCCTGGGAAGCCTCAGCACCGCGGCGCAAAATGATCCCCAGCGCGAACCGAGAGACGCAGAACCCGCATCCGTGCCAGCGAAAAAAAACGTCTCTCTCACTCAGTTATTCACCCTAGGAATAACCGGTGGCATAGTCCCATGTCCCGCAGCGCTAGTAGTCCTCCTCGGCGCCCTCTCCCTGCACCGCGTCGCCCTCGGACTCTTCCTGATCGTAGCCTTCAGCCTCGGCCTCGCCGCCGTTTTAATCTCCATCGGCCTCTCGATGGTCTACGCCAGCCAATTCCTCGCCCGCTGGAAGAGCGACGGGCCCCTCGTCAAGCGCTGGCTCCCGGTCGCCTCCGCCACTTGCATGATGCTCCTCGGCCTGGCCATCGCCGTCCGCGCCTTCTTAACCACCGGCCTTGGCTCCGACTTCCTCGCCCAAGCCAAGCTCCCATCCTTCGTCGGCATCGTCCTACTAGGCCTATTCCTCGGCATGCGCCACTCCACCGATCCCGACCACGTCGTCGCCGTCTCCACCATCGCCAGCCGCGAACGTTCCATCAGCCAGGGCGCGCTAATCGGCATGCTCTGGGGCGTCGGCCACACGCTAACCATCTTCCTCGTCGGATCCGGCATCATCCTTTTCGGCTTGGTAATTCCGCCCAGAGTCGGCCTCTCGATGGAGTTCTCAGTAGCCCTGATGCTCATCCTCCTCGGCGTTCTAAACCTCACCGGCGCGCTCCGCTGGCTCAACAATCGCTTCGCCCCAGCCAATCGCAACACCGCGCACGACATGTCAGCTCCCGCCAATTCCGCAACCGCCTCCGCAACGCCTCAAGACAGCCCGCTCGACGGACGCCTAAACAAACTAATGAAGCGCTACGGCCGCTACCAAATCTTCCGCCCCCTAGTCATCGGACTAGTCCACGGCCTGGCCGGCTCCGCAGCCGTAGCCCTATTGGTGCTCTCCACCATCCGCAGCCCGCTCTGGGCCATCGCCTACCTCCTAGTCTTCGGCTTCGGCACCGTCCTCGGCATGATGCTCATGACCTCTGCCATGGCCATCCCCGTCGCCATCACCGGCAAACATTTCGAAACCGCCGGCCGCTACCTCTCTCCAATCTCCGGGGTCGTCAGCACCGCTTTCGGCCTCTTCCTCGTCTATCAAATCGGTTTCGTTGACGGCCTTTTCCGCTCTACCGTCCACTGGACCCCGCAGTAGCCCCATCGAACTAAATTTCTACGCCGCCGCAGAAATTTATATCCCGCGCTCGCAGAAAAACATCCATACCGTGTGGCTTCACAAGCGCCACAAATAATTGTTGCGCAGGAGTTGTTGCGCCGGAGGAAGTAGCATGCGCGTATTACGAATCATCCCCCAGTTCCTCTTCGTCCCACTATTGCTCTTGGCCTGCGCCGCCCTTTCCGCGCAAAACGAACCCTCCCGCGTTAAAAATATCGTCCTGGTCCACGGCGCCTGGGCCGACGCCTCCGGCTGGAAATCCGTCTTCGACATCCTCACCAAAGACGGCTACAACGTCACCATGGTCCAGGAACCCGAGACCACCTTTAAAGATGACGTCGCCGCCACCAAGCGCATCCTGGACCTCCAGGACGGACCCACTATCCTCGTCGCCCACAGCTACGGCGGCGCGGTAATCACCGAAGCCGGCATTCACCCTTCCGTAGTCGGCCTCGTCTACATCGCCGCGCACATGCCAGACGCCGGCGAAACCGAATCCGCCGACGGCAAACGCTTCCCCAGCGACCTCGCCAAATCCGACGCCATCAAGAAAACCCCCGACGGCTTCACCTACATCGACCCCGCCCAGTTCCACGAATACTTCGCCGCCGACCTCCCCGCCGAGCAAGCCGCCTTCATGGCCCGCTCCCAGGTCTTCAACCTCGGCGACAATTTTTCCGCACCCATTACCGTCGCCGCCTGGCGCACCAAGCCCAGCTGGATGCTCGTCGCCGGCTCCGACCGCACCATCAATCCCGACCTCGAACGCTGGTACGCCACCCGCGCCGGCAGCCACAAAGTAGAAGCCCCCGGCGCCAGCCACTGCGTCTACATCTCCCACGCCAAAGAAGCCGCCGCCCTAATCGAAGAAGCCTCCACCCACACCAAAAACTAGCGCACCAATCGTTAAGACACGATTTTATTCGCAAAATCCGCAGCCATGGCGCTTACATCTCCGAACACTCGTGCGGTGAACAGCGAATCGCTCCCCGCCTGTGCCAGCACCGGCGGGAGCGCTTTGCGCAATTTCCGATAGATTCGCCACATCTGCTGCACGGTAGGTTGTCTGCCGGGCCTGCGAAACATGCTGCACAGCTCCCGAAACAGGCCCGCGACCGTTCCGTCATGAATGAATGGATCCGTCCCGTTCAAGTCGCTAAGAGATTTCGCGAGCCTGAATCTTCTCGATTCACACACGAACCACCGGTGATTCTTGCCGGGCCTGCTCTTCTCGTGTGCCACGGAAAGCCCCAGCTCAAATGGCATGTTGAATCTGGGCGTGCGTGGCGACTTGCCGTCCAGTTCGACTCTGGAGAGATCGTGGATGGAATACCGGCATTCGCGGATTAAATCAAGAATGCGGTCTAGCCGTCGCGAGCTGGTGGCAATCTCCAGCGTGGCGCGCGGCACAAATCCAAACGCACAAATGCCGCTGATAAATGCCAGGAAGAGGCTCTCAAACTTCTCGTCGTACGGTATGTTCAGGAAAACTCTATCGGCTGGCTTTGGCGAGCTTGCCACGAGCGTGCCTCTTGCGCGACGGGGATTTCTTGGCGGCTCCGGATTGCTTCTCGAAGTTCAACTGCACCTTATACGATTTGTTTCTGCGCTTTGCGGTATGGCCGTTCGCTCCCGGCGCACCGTCGCCGTTCAGGATTGAACGCGTAATAGTCAGCAGCTTCTTCAAACGAGAACGCGGCACACCCAGCGTCTCAGCTGTTTCTTCCGGCGTGGCAAATCGTCCATCGATGATGGTTTGCATATCGTTCTGCTCTTTATTTTACTCCCAGTACGGCTCCGTTTCTATCGCTAAGTCGGCTCGCGGCTTTTCCGAATCCGTCTTCGATAATACCTGCCACGCGCAGCCGCCTTCACCGGCGCGAAAACTCCACCCCACACCTCCACACCCCGCTACTCTGCTCCCGCACATCCGCAATCCTCGCCCCCACAAACATCGGCGCCACCCGCTCTCCTTCCCCGCAAACGGCACCGCAATCCGCACCTCCATATCCTTCGGTCTATGCACTTAATGTGCGAGCATTTACAAAGCCGGTGAGTGGTGCGGGGCATCGCGAAATTGTGGCATGCGGGTCTCCTCAACCCGGCGCCTACAGGATTTCCCGTATTCACCGCCTGCCGCCAAGAAATCCAAAATATCTCTTCGTAGCCTAGAAGCCCCTCTCTCTCCGAAAGCGCGGACCTCGAATCCGCGCTCCTTTAATTTCACCGACGCTCTTGTGAAAGCGATGAGCAGGAGCGTCCTCGAAGAGAGGGCTTAGTGATTCCACACATTTACCGCCTACTGAAGCAGGCTCTTTTAGAAATGCCGCCGATTATGTCAAGCAATTGGGTGCCGGTTTTAATGGCTGTAGGAGTGTTCTTTTTGACTCTGTTGTTCATGTATTTGCACGGGCGGAACTCCAAGAAGAGCCAGTCGAAGGCGGACCTTTTCATTGGTCTCGCGGTGGCAGTCGGTGGTTCGTGTTTCCTCTATGTTTGCAGCATCGTACTTACCATCTACAACGACCATCAACAACTCGTTCTCGCAAACACTTCACAGCAAAACGAGATATCTGAACTAAAGAATCGACTTACGGAAGCAGCAAAGAATGCAGCGACGCAGCCTGTAACAGCGACTCACCTTATAACAACGACAGAATCCGGCAATTCTCTTCGTAGAAGGATCTTGCGTATTGCAAACGAGACAGAAGCATTTGAAACGCAAAGAAATCTTGACCGGGCCGGAATTGACATGACCAGAGACGCACGAGGCACAATTCCTGCGTTAATCAAGTTCGACGACGACACCGCGGGGATGTACATCAGCAGCGGTTTGAAAGAAAAGACCATCAGGATTATTCAAGAGTTAAAAACTAGAGGCATTGATGTCAGGAATTTGGAATTCTACGCACAGCAAGGCGCATTGAAGGGGCCGGGGTACGGCGAGCTACAACGATTTAGAGAATTGGCTTATCGCTTGGACGCTAGCGGTAGCGTCATCAAAACCGCGTATCATTCTGGCCGCCCTTGACGCCGTCGCTGACCAAATTTCTAGGGCCTCTCTAACCCCAACAGAATCTCTCTCTTTCGCACGAATCACCGTAACCCCAACAGAATCTTACTCTTTCGCACGCATCACCCCTAAACCCAATGGAATCTTACTCTTTCAAGTTGCCCCCCGGGGGTGGGATCGACCTGGTAACTCTGATCAAAATTCCGTTGAACAAACGTCGGCGCCTTCAACAAAAACAAAAGGGGCGATCTGAACTTCCAGAACGCCCCTTCCACTCTGCCTCTGCCTGCGGCAGCCGAACGGCTCAGCCTAGAAAATGAACCGGCCGCTCAGCTGGAACGCACGCGCATTGTTCGCCGTGCTGGTGTAGGTGTTGAATTGCGGACTCCCGAACTGGTTGATGTAACCCGCGAAATTCGGGTGGTTGAGAATGTTGAACGCTTCCCAGCGCAACTGGAAATACTTGCTTTCCGTGAAATGGAAGGTCTTGCTGAATTCGGAGTCGAGGTCCGTAAATCCGGCCAGCCGCAACTGATTGCGTCCGCTCGTTCCGTTTTGTTCCAGCAAGGGCTCGGACACAGGAAAGCTGGTCGGCTCGGCAAACGCCGTGGAAAACGGCACAGGATGCAGCATCGTGGCGGTGCCGTTCACCAAAGTATTGGTGACGTTGCCGCCGTTGTTGGTTCCGTTCAGCAGCAGATCGTTGATCGAAACCTGATCCGCCGCCGGGCAACTGGCGAGCGGTACGCCTCCCGGCAAATTGCACAAGGTAACAGGTGCAGCCAGAATGGAAGCAGGCAGCCCCGATTGCGTCGTGAAAATGCCGCTTTGGCTCCAGCCATCGAGCACATATTTCTTCCAGCCGTGGAAACCTTTCGCAAACGGAATCTCATACGTGTAGCTCAACACGAAGCGATTCCGGATATCGAACTCGGAATTAGCACGCTGGAAGGATATGGGTTGCGCGGCATCCAGCGGCAGCGCGCTGTCGTTGATCAACACTCCCAAAGCATCGGAAATGTCATCGATGGTGTGCGCCAAGGTGTAGTTCGCCTGGAACGTAAGTCCGTTCTTGAACCGGCGGATACCCTCCACCTGCAGCGAGTTGTAAGTGGAGGTCCCGGTGCTCTGCACTTGGGTGACGGCATCAAATCGCGGATCGATCAGGTTGTTCAGGCCATTTGGAGTGATGCCATTGCCGCCGACTTCGCTCAGCGAAGTATTGATGAACTGCTGCTGTCGCGCAGTCTGATCCGCAAAACTCGTTGGCGCGGCGGGGATGTTCGCCGGGTTCACCAAGTTAATCGGCTCGCTCACCTGCAGACGATCGCTGTGGCTACCGACGTAGGTGACTTTCAAAACTAGATCGTGTGGAAGCTGGTACTCCACGCCAAAGTCCCATTGTTGGTTGCGAGGGTTTTTGAGGTTTTGGTCCACTGGATCAAAACCTCCGAAATCCGCCACGGTTGGCGAAAACGTACCCAAACCGGCCAGGGCCGCCTGTTGGATGGGCGCGGTACCGGCAATCAAATTTGCCAGCGTATTGCCATTGATAAACGAGTTTGCCCCTACGGAAATCGCACTCGTAAATGGCGGCGCGAACCGCAGGTTGGTGATGGGATTCAGGTAGATGAAATCGTAAGCGATGCCGTAACCGCCGCGGAAAACAATCTTGCCGTTGCCGGGGTTCCAGGCGAAGCCGAGCCTCGGCGCGGGATTATAGTTGCGGTTGAACGCTGTGCCTCCCAGATCGACGCCGCCAAGCGCACCAACTCCGAGGAGGCCGATGGGCGTGTGATTGTTCGGGTCAAGGTTGGAGAGCAGATTAGCGCCTTCCGATACGCCGCCGGAAGTCTCAAAGCGGAATCCGAGATTGAGGGTCAGCGCCCGGGTCACGCGATAGTCGTCTTGCACGAATCCGAACGCGTCGAGTGAGAAGTTATGCCGATCGGTGGAACCCAGTATCTGCGTGAAAGAAGTCGGCGTTCCAGCCTGAAAAGCCGCGATGTTCGCATAGGAAATGCTTCCGAAGGCGTTGTTCTCGAACGTGCTCGGCGCCTGGTAACGGTCGATTTCGCCGCCAAACTTAAACGTGTGCTTTCCCTTGGTCCAGGACACTACGTCCAAGTACTGAAACGTGTTTTGCGTGCGCCCCTGCGGAAGAATGATGGTAGTGCCAAAGGAAGACGTGCCGTCGCCAAAAAAAACTTCCGGGCCAGTGGGGAACGGAGAATTTATCGGAAAGTCTGGATTGGACCGCCCGAAGCCGAAATGAAAGGAGTTGACCAAGTTGGTGGTAAATACCGATGTGTAGCCAACGGTGACGTCGCGGGGCTCCGAGGTTACGGAAGCGCCAAACCCCGGAAGATTGGAGAAAATAAACGTTAGACTGGGACTCACCTGCACCGACGGTGCTTGCCCGTATTTGACGAACAGCGTGTCTTTGCCGCCGCGCAAGATCTGGTCGACGCGGACTTCCCAAATATTTCCGCTCAAGGTGTTGGCGGACGACTCTGGCAAGCTGCCGGTAGGCGATGTGAATGCGCCATTGGAATTAAATAACGCCTTCGACGTGGGATCGGTAATGCCTGCTACCTGCGCGGGCGTTAAAACGTTGGCGATGACCGTCGCTCCCGAGCCAGCGGTTCGTTCAACTTCCCCCGAGCCGTAGAAAAATGTTTTGTCCTTGATGATCGGGCCGCCGAAATTTCCTCCGCCCTGATTTTGCACCACCTTCGCCACCGGTCCGCCCGCAGGCGTGAAGTAACCGCGCGCGTCTCCCAAGCCGCTGTTCTGGAAGTAGTCATACGCTTCGCCGTGATAGGAGTTGCTTCCGCTCTTGGTCAGGATCTGCACCTGCGAGCCGGAATTGCGGCCGAACTCCGCGTCGAAATTGTTGGTGATAACTTTTACTTCCGCAACGCTGTCCTGCACAAAGGCCGCGCCGGATTCACCCGTTACCGAGATGTCGGTGGCCGTGACTCCGTCCAGCGTAATGTTGTTCGATCGGCCGCGCGATCCGTTGGAGTTAAAGCTTCCTGCGCCAAGAAAGGGATTGTTGACCGACACCGGAACCGTCCCCGGCGATAACGTGGCAAAAACCACGGGGTCGCGGGCCTGATTCGGAAGCGCCAAGACTTCTTCCGCATTGAGGGAATCGCTCACTTGCGCGGTGGAAACATCCATGGTCGGAAGTGCGCTCGATTCCACGGTTACCGTCTCGCTTACGTTGCCAATTTGCATCTGCGCTTCGATGCGGGTCTTTTCACCGTTCCGCACCACCACGGTTTGCGTGAAGGTCTTAAAGCCATCCTTTTCGATGGTAACTTGATAGCTTCCAATGTCCATTTGCGAAGACGTAAATTCGCCGGCGTCGTTCGCTAGCACGGTTCTAATCGTGCCGGTTGCTATATTTTTTACGGTGATTTTAGCCTGAGGTATGCCAGCCCCGGCGGCATCCACCACGGTGCCTTGAATGTCCCCGGTGATATCCGCAAAAGTTGCGATCGCAAACAAGCAAGCGATGGCAACTGTAACTAGTAGTCTTACAGTGGACTTCCACATCGATTATTTCCCCTTTATGTGAATTCCTCGAAGAACGCACCAATAAATAGCCGTTTCAGTCGGCCCGCTTGACGCAAGGTTCCGCATAACCAAGTGCCGCGACGCACTTAGCTTGCAAGCCATCCACGAACTTGCACGCACCAAAACCAATGTCTGTTTTGAGGTTAGACGAGACTTACTTGAGGCCGGTTACTCAATTGAAATGTAAAAATCATTACAAAAGTTCGGTGAGAGAATGTAAAACTTATTACAAAACTGTGACACGCTGCGCGCGAACTGTTATTCCTGTGTAGCGCGTTCGAGCCGTTCGCGCTGCAGGATTCTTATCGTACGTCGTTCGATCTTGATAATGCCGGCCCGGCGTAATTCGCCCAGCGTGGCGGTGATGGATTCCCTATGGAGTCCAAGGCGGTCGGCCAGTTCTTTGTGGGTCATGCCAGCTACCACGTCGTTGTCGGCGTGCTCTAACAGCAATGTTGCCAGCCGAGGAATCAGCCCCTTGCGGGCGAACATTTCCATTTTTCGCAGGATGTAGAGGTATCGTTCGCTGACCAGGTCCAGCAGCTTGTACGTCAGCTGGGGAGCGCATTCCAGCAACGCTTCGATACTGTCCCGCGAAATCATGCGCACGCGCGACGCCTCAACAGCTTCGGCCGAGGAATAATACTTTCCCCGCCCAAAACATCCCAGAACGCCGAATATAGCGGGTGGGGCGAGCACTCGGAGGGTTATTTTTCTATCGCCAATCGTGCGGAATATGCGCACCGCGCCCTTTTCCAAAACGAACAGCACTCTGCCCGTTTCCTCCGGTTGAAAAAACAGATGCCCGGCGCTGCACTCCAATACGTTGCTATCTTTTTCCAGCGTGTCCAGGCAGGAATCGGGCAGCTGCTTGAAGAGATCGATTTCCGAAAGGAAACTTACATCGAGCATAGGAATATCTTCCAGGCACACCCATATTTGCTGAGTTCGCGGCGTATTTATCCTTGGAAATGTTCAGGACAAACATCCCGCGTGAACTCACGCACTGCTGAGTTAGACGTAGCGCCCGAGAGTTACGCCCGCCGAACCACCGCACCAACAAAAAACATGCAACCCCGTTACCATATGGACGTTTGCCAGGCCGTTTTCGTTGCCTCGAATTGCGGCGCGCGTTGTTCTGCCCGATACCCGTTGACGTTACAATTCCGATACAACTCTTTACGACTTTTTGTTCCGACCTATCCCCGCGCGCTCGAAAACGCAAATCCTCCGGTGCTATACTCCGGCCATGGCGGACCAGCAAGGACACGCGCAGCCACCCTCCGACGTACAAAATCACCAGGCATTTTCCTTTCGCCCCATTGGCATCGTCCGCTCGCCGATAAAATCTCCGCTGGACGATTGCTGGGCCAACGTCGTCTCGTGCATCGAGCTGGACCCGGAAGCCTTCACCCCGGAATGCACGCAAGGATTAAGTGAATTCTCGCATCTCGAAATCGTGTTTCTCTTCCACCTGGTCAACCCGGACTCCATTCATTGCGGCTCACGCCATCCCAGAGGCAACGCCGACTGGCCAAAAGTAGGGATCTTTGCACAACGCGCCAAAGATCGCCCCAATCGCCTGGGAATAAGCCTCTGCAAGATTGAAAGCGTAAGCGGCCTGCAGATTGAAGTCCGCGAACTTGACGCAATCGACGGAACGCCGGTTGTGGACATCAAGCCGTACATGGAAGAATTTGCACCACGCGAAGAAATCAGGCAGCCCAACTGGTCCAGGCAGCTAATGGCCGGCTATTTCAAGCCGCAACGGTAAAAACGGGCGCTTAAGCAGCTAAGCGAGTGCAACATAACGGTCCGCGACATTTTTTCCCACATCGATCAGCGGTTTTTCCACGAGGTGATAGAAGAAGACAGGGAGCGCCACTGCGAGCGCGAGGAAGACAGCGATTTTTTGCGACTCAGGCAAATGTCCGAGACGTTCGAAAGCAAACCAGATGGAGAAAAAGTGCGTCAAGTAGATGCCATACGAGTATTTCGCTATCCAATGAGATAGCGCGACGAGCCATCGCGAGGAGATGGGAGAGAACATCGGCAACGCGACACCCAGGAAAAGGCAGGTCGCCCATTTCTTAGTCCAATGTTCACCGGTCCCCCCGACCAGAAAAAGTCCGGCCAGTATGACAACGACGGGCGGCCACAGAAAACTAGGCAAGCGGGGACGCACCGATCGCTGGAGCTGGTAGGCGATCACGCCTGGCAAGAAGCAGGGGACAAAAAGGACGAGGTTGGGATTGGGCTGGTAGCGCAAGACCGTTAAAGCAACGCCGATCGACAGCGCCCATACCAGAACAACACGCCAGATGGAACGGCTGGGGATTAGCAGAAGGAATAGCCACGGCAAAAATAAATACATCTGCAGTTCGTACGGCAGGCTCCACATCGGGCCAAGCAGCGGAACGCGATGCGTGAGGTTTTGCACCAAGAACAGATTGGCGATGATGTCTCCACCGTCGGGCCGGACACCAAAAAAATGCCCAGGCTCGACAGACGCTTGCGGCAGGTGAAACGCGACGATCAGAACGACGATGGTGATGCTTAGCGGATAGATGCGAAACAGCCGGCGAATCATGAACTCCACGAAGAAAATTCTTTTGCTCCCACGCTTGTCTGCGGAAGCGGTAAAGAAGCTCTTCCACTGCCTTTCTAGCGAGAGCATCAAGACCAGGCAGGTGTGGACGAAGAACAGCAGGACCCCCAAAGCACCCATCAGAAGCAAATTCAGCGGGCCGAGAGCCAGCAGGCCGTGAAAACAAGTAAGGTGCCCAAACAGCACCAGGAGCACAGCAAATGCGCGCAGAAAATCCAGATTCGAGTTTTCCTGGCCAGCCTGAACCGCCGTCGGCGGAACGGAAGGAACGCTAGCGGGAAGCATTAGCGCCGGGAGAGTGTAGGTCGGCTGATTCATTCAGTGTGTGACGGCCTGCGATGGCCTCCGCATTCGTCGGCTCCATGAGCAAGCAGGCTGCAAACTCCTTTTGCGCCTCGGCGCGCTGCCCCTTCGCGAGATAGATGCGGGCCAGAGAAAGGTGCGCGCGAGGATCGAAAGGCTCGAACGTTAGTGCCTGACGCCAGGCGTTCTCGGCCTTGTCTGGCGCATTCTCGCGGTCGTAAATCTCTCCAAGTCCCCGCCAGGCTTCGAAATCGGGCGTGGCTTCCACCAAGGCCAGAAATTGCTCTTCCGCCTCCGGCAAGCGGCCCGCATTCAAATAGATCTGCCCCAGACCCTTTCGTGCGTCGGCATTTATGGGATAAAGATCAATGGCGCGCTGGAATTCAGTTACGGCGTCGGCATTTTTGCCCTGGGCGAGATAAACGCGAGCGAGATAAGAGTGCGGTGCGGAGAAACGAGGCTTGAGCTCCATCGCGCGCTGCAGATAGGCGATCGATTCGTCGTATCGCTGCTGTTCCAACCTGGCCATGCCCAGGTTGGCGAGAACCTCCACCGTGTCGGGCTTGTAACCTAAAGCGAGCTGCCAATTACGTTCCGCCTCGTCGCGATTCCCGGCGGCCCACTCCATCTTTCCAAGGTCGGATAGCATATTGGGCGAGTCCGGCCTGCTCTTAAGGCTGGCGACGATGAGGGCTTGGTCGCTTCGCCAATCGCGATTGCGCGTTACGATTTCAGCGGAAGCTGCGACAGCGATAAGCGTGCAGCCGGCTACGAGACCCCACTTTAGTATGTTCGCGCGCGGGACGGCTCGGTGGCAGCACCATAAAATGCCACCAGCCAGTAGCCAAGAGAAAGCCACGGAAGGCAAGTACAGGTAGCGATCCGCAAAGACGTTCGCCGCCATCCAGCGAGCATTTAGGGCCGGGGCAATCGTGAGCCCCATCCAAAATAACGCGAAAGCGTAGAGCCTGGCGTGCTTCCAGAACAGAACAAACAGGACGCTAACAGCGGCGACGACCGCGGTTCCGAATAGTACGTGCGGATCGGCTAACGACACGCTCTTTTGGAAAGGGCAAAAGGCGACGAGCGGCACGGGCCAAATCAGTGTTTGTGCATACTGGCCAATCAAAGCCAGTGCGCTGAAGAGCGCTTCACGCGAGTTAATATCCGGATGCATGGGAGGCGGAGCCAGCACCCCAACGGCGTTTGCGCGCACCGCCAGGTAGATGGCATGAGTGACCCAAATTCCGCCGTAACGGGATAGTTTTTGCGTCCAGCTGGTTGTAAGGCGCTCGGAGCGGAAGAAGTGCTCATAGACGGTCACAAGCACGGGAAACGTCATGGCCGTTTCTTTGGAAAACAACGCGAGGGCGAAGCTCGCGATCATTCCGGCGCGAACCCAAATGAGATGCGTGCGGTCCCAGCCTTGCCGCAAATAAAGCCAAAACGCCAACAGGTAAAAGACCGAGAATGCGGGATCGGACACTCCATCGATCCATGCGACGGGTTCGGTATGAACGGGATGCAGGGCGAAAGCGGCGGCGGCGATCAGCGCCAGCCATTCATTAGAAAAAAGCTCCGAGGTAACAACGAAGATAAGCATCACCACGGCGCAATTCAGGAAGATATTGATGAGGTGAAATCCGTAGGGAGAGAGGCCGAAAAGCTTGTAGCAAAGCAAAAAGCTAACATTTATCAGCGGACGATATGCGCTGGACCACGCTTGCTTTCCTTGTTGAGATGCGATCGAGCTGCCGAAAATCTTTCCGAGGTTAGCGAAGCTGTGGACGTTGGGATTGTGCTCAATTTGCGTATGGTCGTCGTAGACAAACCCGTTCAGAGCGGCATTGGCGTACAGCACGAAACTAAGCAGCAGCAGGCCGCCGAGCAGTAACTGGCGCTTTTGCAACGGGATTGTGACTCTCGTATCCATCTAGAACTCGCTGATTTCGGTTGATTCTTGATATTGCGGGGCGGAATCTAATCGGTCAATGCAACTGAAGTTTGCGAATGTCCGTTGCGACAACGGTAATCGATTGGCATACGAAAGCTTACGATTAGGTCCCCGCCTGAAATACACCCATCAGCGAGGTTCCCAGCCAATGCTGTGGCAGGTGTTCCATGGACGACACCATTCCCATCATTTTGTTCACGGTGTGCGACCGCGAATCGAATCCTGCGCTGATAATTTGCTGCTGATCGGTCTTTCCCAGTAGCCACAGTTTCCGTAACGCCAAAACCGGCACCAGTGGCAAGCCCCAATAACTCCATTCGTGTGCTTTCAGACCGTTACGCTCCATCGCGTCTTGGAGCGTTTCGAACGAATAGCGCCGCACGTGCCCCGCAGCCCGGTCGTAACCGGAAAACGCCCACTGCCCCGCTGGCACGTTTATCACTACTTTTCCGCCAGGGGCCAGATGGTAAAGCAAAGCGTCGAGGAAGGCATCCTCATCCGCTATGTGCTCCAGAACATCGAACAGGAAAATCACGTTAAATCGTCCGCGCAGCGCGGCATCGCGCTGAAAAATGTCGTAGCAACACACCCTGCTGCGCCGGCTCACGTTTCGCTGTAAAGCGAAATCATTCAAATCGAATCCCGTCACACTCAGGTTGTAAGCGTCTTCGATCTGCCGCTGCAATAGTCCATGGCCGCAACCGATTTCCGCCAGTTCCCCACCGCCGGCCAGCCACCCGCCGGACAATCCGCGCAATATTTCAAATCGTCGTCGCACCCAGAAATGTTCTGTAGATGCAATCTCAAACCACTGATCCGCCATGCTAACTTTCGCAGCGGGCGACAGATATTCGATGAGATGATCGTGTGAAGTATCGAAGCGAGACTCGATGGAGGACATTTGCGCGATTTCGTTCATCGGCGTGGTTGACAGGTGCTGTTCATGAGCGTCGCGATTCGCCACGCCGTGCCAAGGCTTCTTCTTCTCCGCGAAGGGCCCATGCGCGCGTGGAAAGATTCAGCGGATGATCCTTGCTACGAATGATTTGGCTGACGATGTACAACGGCCGCCCTTTCGACTCTTCGTAAATGCGGCCTACGTACTCGCCAATCACTCCGAGAAAAAACAGCAGCACGCCCGAGAGAAAGGTGATCAATAAAAGCAGCGCCGTAAAACCCTGTGGCGACTGGTGCATGACCACCTTGGCGATTACCGCGTACAATCCAAATAGCGTGGAAATCGCGATCGCCGCGAATCCCAGCAAAGCCGCTGCGCGAATCGGCACAATCGAAAACGCAAACAAACCATCCGCCGCCAGCTTTAGGAGACGCAAAAAACCATATTTACTTTTTCCAGAGTGGCGTTCCGAACGCTCCACGACCATTCCGGTTTGCCGGTAGCCGACCCAACTACGCATTCCGCGCAAATAGCGGTGATGCTCCGGCATGCGGCGCAGTTCATCCACCACGCGCCGCGACATTATTCCAAAATCACCGGAATCCAGCGGCATGCGAATATCCGAAAGCGTCGCCATCAGCCGGTAAAAGACAAAATAACAACCGCGCAGCAGCAGGGATTCTTTCCGCCCTGTGCGCCGCGCGTAAACCACGTCGTAGCCTTCATTAAATTTCGCCACGAGCTGCGGAATCACTTCTGGCGCATCTTGCAAATCTCCGTCCATCACCACCACGGCGTCGCCGGTGACGTGATCCAAAGCCGCGCTGAGTGCCGCCTGATGCCCGAAATTTCGCGACAGCTCCACCAGGACGATTCGCGCGTCCGCCATGCCGGCTTCTTCCACCATCACCGCGGAACGATCGCTGCTTCCGTCATCCACAAAGAGCAGCTCATGCGGGCCGCCTTCCAGGGCGTCCAGCATCGCCAGCGTCCGGCGCAGCAACTCCGGCAGCACACTTTGTTCGTTGTGCAGCGGGATGGCCACGGAAAGTCGAAAGCCGGCGCTCATCGTTTTACCCGCGCTTTGCAATAGACCATATTCCAGAAAGTCGTGCCCAATACGCGCATGGGGTAAGGCTCGAAAACAGCGATCTCCAGATGGGTTTCAAAAATTCGCTGCCATTCAGCGATCGGACGCACAAACTTACCGCGGTCCGCCCGCGCCATGAATTGCGCGAACGAGCGGTCCCCGGGCATCACCAACTCCAGCATGTGAACATATCCGTCGGTGCTCAACCAAGCCGATAGTCGCTGCAAAATCCGGGCGTTGTCCGCCGTATCCAGGTGATGCAAAAAACTGTTTACCAAAATAAAATCGTATCCGCTGGCAGGCGTTTCTTCGTAGAGACTTACATCCGCCACCACAAACGGGCGTTTGTATTTCGCCCTAGCGTGCGCAATATATTTCGGATTGATGTCCACGCCTAGATATTCGGCCTGCTCGAACAAGGAAGTATTTGTTCCGGGGCCGCAACCTACATCCAATACTCTTCGCGCTCGCGCAATATTGTTATGCGCGAGCAAGGGCGCCAACTTGGCGGTAACAAACGGGGCTTGCCACAAGCTGTAGACCGCGGTCTGCTCGAGCAAATAATTCAGGACATTCATAGTCGCCAATCGCCGCGCACAAACACACCAAGCAACCGTTCGTGGCGGATAGCGTATCAATTCCACCACTTTAACTGGGGTAAGAGAAGCGGTAGTGTCTAATGCTGTGCCCTACCGTGAATCGAGGCACATCCGTTACGGGCGACATGCCGTTTATTTTGGGGCGCGGGGACCGGTCTTTGCTCGGCCGTTCGGTCCGCTACCAGCCGACTGGGTAATGATTTGCCGCGTTCTGCTGGTCCAGCCACACTTTTAGCGGCGCGAAATAATCCGCCAGGGCCGAGGCGTCCATTTTTGTTTCCCCGGTCAGCGTTGCCAGCGCTTCCGGCCAGGGCTTGCTGGAGCCTAGCGCGAGCATGCTGTTCAACTTCGTGCCAGCCGCTTTGTTGCCGTAAATCGAGCAGCGATGCAGCGGGCCGGTATAGCCAATTTCTTTGCAGAGCGCGCGCTGGAACTGATACTGCAGAATTCGCGCGAGAAAATACCGGGCATAGGGAACATTTTGCGGCACGTGGGCCTTCGCGCCTGGATCGAAATCCGCCTCGGTCCGTGCCACCGGCGACACGATGCCTTGATATTTCAGCCGTAAGTCCCACCACGCTTTGTTGTAGTTCTCTGGCTTTATCGCGCCGGAGAAAACTTCCCAGCGCCACTTATCCACCAGCAATCCGAACGGCAGGAACGCCACTTTCTCGAGCGCTTGCTGCAACAAGTAATCGATGTCGCCAGACGCTGGGGGAACCGTATCAATCATTCCAATCTGCTTCAGATATTCCGGCGTTACGGAGAGAGCGATGGTATCGCCCACGGCTTCGTGAAATCCGTCGTTGGCGCTGTTGCGAAACAAGAATGGCTGGGTGTTGTAGGCACGCTGATAAAAGTTGTGCCCCAGTTCGTGGTGAATGGTGCGGAAATCTTCTTCGGTGATCTGAATGCACATTTTCACGCGCAAATCGTCTACGAAATCCACGTCCCAGGCGCTGGCGTGGCACACTACATCGCGGTCCGCGGGCTTGGTAAATAGCGAGCGCTCCCAAAAGGTCGGCGGCAGCGGGGCGAACCCCAGCGAAGTGAAAAATCCTTCGCCGTACCGCACCATGCCCTTGACGTCGGTTTTGCGCTCCTGGAGGATTTTCGTCAGATCAAAATTCTGCGGAGGCTTGGGCGAATCCATCAGCGGATATACGTTGTTCCACTCCTGACTCCAGATATTTCCGAGCAAGTGTGCGGGAATCGGCCCATTCGGCGGCACCACGTTCGGGCCATATTTCTTCGCCAGTTGCCCGCGCACATAGGCATGAAGCGACAAATACAGCGGCCTCAGTTGCTCCCACAGGCGATCCATTTCCGCGGTGAACTCATCGGCCGGCATATCGTACTGCCGACGCCAGATCGCGCCGGCGTCGTGGAAACCCAATTCGCGCGCGCCCTTGTCACCCAGGTCCACCATTTGCGCGTAGCGCACGCGCATCGGCGCGCCCACGGCGTGCCATCCGATCCACGCGCGTTTCAACTCTTCCGCATCGCGGCTGTTGGCCATTAATTTTCCGACGGCGGTCACGTCCAAACATTTGGGCTTCTCTCCGCTGGCGATAGCGCCGCCCGGGCACCACTGCCCTTTTCCGTAGTCACCGTCGAGCGAAGCCTCCACCTGAGCAAGTTCCTTCGACTCTTTCGGGTCGGCTGGTGCGGGAAAGCCAATCGCCAGCTCGAGCAGCAAAAGCTTTCGTGCGTTCACCGGAGAAAGATTTAGATGGTCGTAGCGATGTGCGGCTTTGGCCAGCTGTACGGTCAGCGCCGTCGCCGCTTCGCCAGCGTCCGCGGCCATCTGCTCGGTATCGTCGGTAATGAAATTCTCCTGCACCCAGGCCGCACGGGCCGCTTTGACGTTCAAATCGAAGAGCTTTTGTTCGGAATCCGCGATAAACGCATCGGCCTCCGCCACAGTTGGCTCGGCGAGCGGAGTTGTCGAAGAGCTAGCGGGTTCAGACGCAGTGCGCGCCGCGGCATCATTTGCCCAAAGCGGAACGGCTGCCAGCAGACCAACCATCATCATGCCAATTGTCACGACAACCGCCGCACACGAAATATTCCGCTTAGTCATTACGCTCCCACCGAAACAGTTTTTGCCACCACTTCGCGCAACACGGTAATCGCGCGATCGATTCCCGCGCGGTCCACATCGCAATGGGTGACAAAGCGCACCGAATATAGCGCGGTATCCTGCGCCAAAACGCCGTGAGCTGCAAGCGCGTCACAGAATTGGACGGCGGTCTTCCCCGTTTGCGAGCAATCAAAAATAAGAATATTGGTGCGCACCTTGGACGGATCGATACGCAATCCCGGGATGCTGGCGGCGGCTTTCGCCAACAGTTGCGCGTGCTCATGGTCGATATGCAGGCGCGCCGGGGATTTTTCCAGTGCCAGCAAACCCGCAGCGGCGAGCACACCTGCCTGGCGCATTCCTCCGCCAAACATTTTTCGGTATACGCGACCTTTGTCGATAAATTCCTGCGAGCCCACAATCATACTGCCCACCGGCGCGCCCAGGCCTTTCGACAGACAGAACATCACGGAATCGACTTTGCGACAGATCTCCGCGACGCTTTCGCCAAGCGCCACGGACGCATTAAAAACTCGTGCGCCGTCGAGGTGAACTTTTAACTTGACGGTGTGCGCGTGCTCACAAATCTTCGCGATTTGCGCGCTCGTGTATAGCATGCCTCCCGCCATGTTGTGCGAATTTTCCAGGCAGACGAGGGCGGTTTGCGAATCGTAATAAATCTTCGGGCGAATCGCGGCTTCGATCAGCTTCCAATTCAGAATGCCGTCTACTCCCTGCACCGGTCGCGGCATGCAGCCGGCGATCGCGGACATGGACGCCAGCTCATATAGATTCACATGTCCGAGGACGTCGCAAATCACTTCGTCGCCGTGATGCGTCCAGATTTTTATGGAAATAAGGTTGCCCATGCAGCCCGTGGGAACGAACAGCGCGGCTTCTTTGCCGAAGATTTCCGCGGCGCGCTTTTCGAGTTTGTTTACGGTCGGGTCTTCTCCGTAAACGTCGTCGCCTACTTCGGCGTTGGCCATGGCTTGGCGCATTTCTGGCGTGGGCCGCGTGAGGGTATCGCTGCGCAGGTCTACCGCATATCTCAAGACCTCTTGATCGAGTCCCTGCACGGTGTTGGTTTCCATTATTTTGCTGTTCATGCCATCCCCTGCTCCGGTGCGCGGACTTTGCGCGAGCCGCTCAACGCATTAATTCGACGAACACTTCGTTGGAGACGCTCAGCTTGCGCGGCGCTAGACGAACCACGTTTCCGCTGCGCTCCAGCCAACCCAATTTCGCCAATGGATCGAAGCGCGATGCCAACTGCACGCTGTATTCACGTTCGATTTTACTTACGTCGATGCCGTCGAGTTGCCGCAGGCCGAGGAATAATTCCTCTTCCAGCGCGCTTTCGGCGGACAGGATATCGTGCTGTTCGATCGGCAACCGCGAATCTTCAATTGCTTTCACGTATTCGGCAGCGTCGTGCGCGTTGGCCCAGCGATTCCCTCCCGCGAAGGAATGGGCTCCCGCGCCGAAACCCAGATACGGCTCGCGGCGCCAGTATTTTAAATTGTGGCGAGATTCGTATCCCGGCTGGGCCCAATTGGAGATTTCGTAGTGGTGATACCCCGCCGCTTGTAGGTGCTCTTGCGCCGCCTCATAAAATGTCGCCATGTCGTCTTCAGAGGGAATATCGCGGGCACTGTAGCGGCTTCCGCCTTGCAACACTTCCAGGCCCAGCCGGCTGCCTTCGTCAATTTCCAGCAGGTAAATCGAGACGTGTTCAGGCTGCAGATTCGCCAGTTCATCGAGCGATTGCCGCCAGCTCGCAGCGGTCTGGTGCGGCAAACCGGCGATGAGATCGAAGCTGATGTTACAAATCCCCGCTGCGCGCAAAATTGGCACGGCGCGATCAATGTCGGCGCGGCGATGCATGCGTCCGGAGGCAGCTAACTCCTTGTCGACGAACGACTGCAGGCCGAAGCTGACGCGATTCACGCCTGCGGCAAACCAGGCGCTGGCTTTTTCCGCTTCCACAGTTTCCGGATCGGCTTCCAGCGTGACCTCTGGAGCGCTTATGGCAAATGTTTCGCGCATGGCGCCGAGCAGATTGGCGATGTGTGCAGGGTCCAGCAGGCTTGGAGTCCCCCCGCCGATGTACACGCTATCGACGGTCAGAGCGCTCACCGCTTGCGAAACGGCCACACCCGCGCCTCCATACATCTCAACGTGCTCGCGAATTTCTCGGCACACGGCGTCAATGTAAGGAGCGAACCGCGAAGAGGAAACTACGCCGGTATGGAAATTACAATAGGTGCACTTCGTCTGACAAAACGGCACCTGTACGTAAATTCCGAGTGGTGGCATGGATAGAAAACTTTAGCATAACGACTGTGCTGCGGGACAGGCGACGGGCTTCGGGAAAGAAGTCAAGAGAACGGGTCTGAAGACCCGCCACCACAACCGCATGGCCGACGACGGTTGCTACTCCATGTCGGGGATTATTTTTACGTAGAGTTTGCGGTCGCGGGGGCCGTCGAATTCGCAGAAGAAGATGCCTTGCCAGCGGCCCATGGCTAGCTTGCCGTCAACAATGAAAATGGTTTGCGTGGGGCCCACGAGAATGGCTTTCATGTGCGAGTCGGAATTGCCTTCGGCGTGTTTGTAGGGGCCGCGCTCCGGAATTAGGCGATCGAAGATGCCTTCGACGTCGCGGGCGACGTCTGGGTCGGCGTGCTCGTTGATGGTGATAGCGGCGGTGGTGTGTGGGACGTACAAGTGGCAGACGCCGTTTTTTGTTGCGGATTTTGTGATTGCGGCTCGGATTTCGTTCGTGATGTCCACGAATTCGGTGCGACGATTCGTTTTTACCTGGAGCGTTTGCATTTTTTTCAGGCAGCCTTTTTGCAGCGAAGACGAGCGCCACTATGGCCATTGAATTATGAAATGGTGGGCTAGTTTTTTAGTGGCACAGCATTTTTGAAGTTCGTCTAGCGCGGTGCTGCCCCAGCGCGCCAAAAATGGCAGAAAGCCTAGTTCGCGGGATTGCAGGACGTGATGCGGGTAGAGCAAATGTTCCAGGAATTGCTGGTGCGCGGCGAGCACGGCGTTCTTTTGGTCTTGCGCACGGCCGGTTTTGCGGCGCAATTTGTCCAGTTGAAAAGCGATCTTGCGTTGCGCGGTGCCAACCGAGCCCTGCAGCGTGCTGTCCAGCGTTTCGATTTGTTTGCCCAATTGCGCCAGCGTGCGGGCAATCTGTTTTTGTTCTCGCTCAAATTTGGCGGCCAGAGTTTTTGGTACGGCGCCGCGTTCCATGCGGCGGCAAATTTCCTGCGAACCGAGCCAGATATCTTCAACGGTGAGTTTGTACTGTTTCAAAAGCTTGGCGGCTTTCACATCGACGAGCGTGAAGCCCGCGCGTGGGAGCATCACCGGCATGCGTCCCAGCAATTCGCGATAGATCACTTCCGACTGCGCGAAATAGGAAATCTCCGCCGCGCCGGCGATATACGCAACCGTCGGGAGCAAATAGTCTTGCACCACCGGGCGAAACAGCGCGTTGGGGCTAAAGTTTTCAGGTTCGGACGAAGCCATTTTTGCGAATTCTTCGCGCGACCAGGATTTCGTTCCGGCTTGAAAGCCGCTGGCATTGGCGCTCACCACCTGCCGCGTGCCATCGCCCATGTAAAACAACAAGGTGCTCTTGCCGGTCACCTTCACTTGCGCGGCAAAGCCGGCTTTCTCCAAATCCTTTCCGCGTTGCAACAGGGATTCGTTCAGGGCGTCGCGCTGTAAAGCAGCGCGTTCGTAAATCGGGGCGGCGACGCGGTGCAAGTCGGCATCGAGCGGATCCAGAAGAATCAGGCCGCGGCCCGCGAAAACCCTGGCGAACATTTTCGCAAACGCCGAGCCGTAAGTTTCTGTTGGGGCATAACTGTCCCGCAGAATATGCGCCAGCAGCGAGCTGCCTTGCTGATCGAGCACGTCGGAGGCTTCGCGCACGACTTCTGCGCTGGCGGCGCCGAGCGTGACGTGACCCACGGGTTTTCCGGCATCGGCAGGCGCCGGAAGTTCAAATCGTGTCGAGCGGCCATCGTGAAACCACGTGGCGTGACGCACCTCGTCAACGTCGTGATCTTCCGTGGCCATCCAGAAAACCGGGACGGCGTCGATGCCTTCGCGCGTAAGTTCGCCTGCGATTTGCACGGCCATTAATGCTTTGTAAATCGAGTACGACGGCCCGCCGAAGAGTCCCACTTGCTGACCGCTGACGATTGCTACGGCGCCATTGGCCAGACGATCCAGATTTTCCTGAGTCTTACTGTCGCTGCCAAACGCGGCGTTTTGTTTGCGCAGGATGGCGGCCACCGCGCTGGCGCGTTCAAGCGGAAAGCTCAGCGCTTTGGCTTCGCGCAGGACCGATTTCGCAGACGGCTCATGGCCGTAGAAAGCCTTTACGCGGACAAAATGGTCCAGGTAATCGAGAAAGAGTTTGGGTTGGTGCGGAAGCTGGCGAAAGGCAAGGGCGCGACAATCCATGGGCCGTTAGATGTTACGCGAGGCGAAACGTCTCATCAAATGGGGCAGGGCGGACAAGAAAGGAGAATCACCAAGCCGGACTGAACTCCGGCACTACAAAAGTCAACTGTCGTCAAAGACGTCAAATACCGTCAAAGACTACGACGGGCATGCGCCTACGGCGGCGGGTTCAACGCTGGCCAGGAGGCCGATCAGGCGCTTCTTGTGCCATTCCTCGAGGGGCAGGAGCGGGAGGCGGGGTTGGCCGCCACGGTAGCCGCGCTGGTCCATAACGAATTTGACGCCGGCGATGCCCATTTCCGAGACGATGCTTTTGGAGGCGCGCACCAGCACATTTTGCAGTTCGCGCGCCAGGTCCAGCTGGCCGTTGCGTTGCAGTTGGTACATCGCGCAGCATTTTTCCGGCAAAGCGCAGGCCAGCGCCAGGATTGCACCGCGCGCGCCAAGCGTTAACGAGGGAAAAACCGTGGCGGCAGCGCCGACCAGAATTTGAAATGTTTGCGGCGTGCTGGCGATCATTTCGGCCAGGCGTTGCACGTTTCCAGAGCTGTCTTTAATGCCGATGATGTTGGGATGCTCGCAAAGAGTGGCCACGTCGCTGGCCTCCAGCGCCACTCCGGTGAAGATCGGCACGGAGTACAGCATCACGGGAACGGGCGAAGCGTCGGCGACGCGGCGGTAATGCGCGATCTGCGCTTCCGCTTTGTAGTACGGCTTGTAGTAGTAGGGAGTTTTGACCAGCGCGGCGTCATAGCCCAGTTCTGCAGCGCGCTTCACGCGAGCGATGGTCTCGGCGGTGGACTCCGCGCCGCATCCCGCGATTACCTTTTTATCTTTGGCGGCGAATTCTTTTACCGTGATCAGCACGCCTTCCATTTCCGCCTGGCTGAGCAACACCGATTCACCGGTTGACCCTAGCACCACGAAACCGGCGAGATCGGTCTTGTTGTACAGCAGAATGTTGTGCTTCAAGTCGCTGAGTGATACCGAGCCATCGTCATCGTATGGCGTGGTGAGCGCCGGGAATATTCCGGAGAGATCCATGACTAGTCTCCTGATTTGGGGCTGTTGGACGCGGCGAGCTTTCCTTGATGCAAATCCTGGAGCGCGGCGACTTCCGTTCCCTGTTCGAGCAGCGCGCGTATTCCCAAAGAAGCCGCGTGGGCAGCCGCCAGTGTGGTGATGCACGGGATATTGTAGCGAATGGCGGCGCGGCGAATGGATTTTTCGTCGTAAAAGGATTCGCGGCCCAAGGGCGTGTTGATGACCAAATCGATTTTCGCGGTTTTTACCAGGTCGACGATATTGGGGCGGCCTTCGTTCACCTTGAAGACTTCTTCGCTTTCGACTCCGCTGGCTTCCAGCGCGGCGGCGGTGCCGCGGGTGGCCAACAGTTTAAAACCCAGCGCCGCGAGTTCTTTCCCTAGCGGGCCAACGTGTTTTTTGTCGCGGTCGTTGACGCTGAGAAAGATGGTGCCGCTGCGCGGGAGCTTTTGTCCTGCGGCGAGTTGCGCTTTAGCGAAGGCCAGGCCGTAGGAGGTCGAGGTGCCCATGACTTCTCCGGTGGAGCGCATTTCGGGGCCGAGAATGGTGTCCACGCCGCGAAATTTGTTGAACGGGAACACGGGAGACTTTACGGCGTAAAAATCGTGCACGGCGATTTCTGCTACGCCGTTGTGGCGGACCAGCGGAAGATTCATGTTGGCCAGTTTTTTCCCGGCCATCAACCGCGCGGCAACTTTCGCCAGCGGAACGCCGGTGGCTTTGCTGACATACGGAATGGTGCGCGAGGCGCGTGGATTTACTTCCAGGACGTAGACCGTGTCTCGTTGGATGGCGTATTGCACGTTCATCAGGCCGACTACTTTTAGCGCGATGGCGAGGCGTTTCGTGTACTCGCGAATCGTGGCGATAATTTGCGGGGAAAGGCTCACCGGCGGAAGCACGCAACTGGAATCACCGGAGTGTACGCCCGCTTCTTCAATGTGTTCCATGATGCCGCCGATGACCACGTCGGTGCCGTCGGCGAGAGCGTCGACGTCGACTTCGGTGGCTTCTTCCAAAAATTGGTCGATGAGCACGGGCTTTGCCGGGCCCATTAGCGCGGCCTGCGCCACATATTCCTGCACGGTGTTGACGTCGTAGGCGATGACCATGGCGCGGCCGCCGAGAACATAGCTGGGCCGCACGAGAACCGGCAAACCAATTTCGCCGGCTACGCGCGCGGCTTCTTCCGGGATTAGCGCGGTGCCGTTGCGCGGTTGCGGGATTTTTAGTTCGTCCAGCAGGCGTCCGAAGCGGCGGCGGTCTTCGGCGAGATCGATGGATTCAGGCGCGGTGCCTAAGATGGGCACGCCGTTGCGCTTCAGTTCGAGCGCGAGGTTTAGCGGAGTTTGACCGCCGAATTGCACGATCACGCCTTGCGGCTTTTCTTTTTCGAAAATGGCTAACACGTCTTCGAGCGTGAGCGGCTCGAAGTAGAGACGATCGGAAGTGTCGTAATCCGTGGAAACGGTTTCCGGATTGCAATTCACCATGATGGTTTCGAAGCCATCTTCTCTTAATGCGAACGAGGCGTGGCAGCAACAATAATCGAATTCGATTCCCTGCCCGATGCGGTTCGGGCCGCTGCCGAGGATCATCACTTTTGGTACGTTGCGCGGCTCAGATTCGTCCTCGTCTTCGTAGGTGGAGTACATATACGGAGTGAAGGACTCGAATTCGGCGGCGCAGGTGTCCACGCGCTTGAACACCGGCGCTACGGCGTAGCGCGCCCGCTGCAGGCGCACGGCCGCGGGCGTGGTTTTCCACATTTGCGCGAGATGCTCATCGCTGGCACCGTTTCTTTTCGCTTCGCGCAGCAAATCCTTGGAGGCAGTTTCCACCGTGACGCTGGCGGCGCGGCGATTCATGGCGGTTAGTTCTTCGATCTGGTGAATGAACCACGGATCGATTTTTGTAAGGTCGCAAATTTCTTCCGAGGGCAGGCCGCGTTCGACGGCGGTAAGGATCCAGTGAATGCGGTCGGGGCGCGGTGTTGCAAGTTTTTCGCGTAGAAGCGAGTCTGGCGTTTCGAGCGGCGCGCGCCACGGCGTGCTGGGTTCCAGCGAACGAATGCCCTTTTGCAGAGCTTCTTTGAACGTGCGGCCGATGGCCATCACTTCGCCGACGGATTTCATTTGCGTGCCAAGAGTGCTGTCCGCGCCGGGGAATTTCTCGAATTGCCATTTGGGAATTTTTACCACCACGTAGTCGATAGTGGGCTCGAAGCACGCCGGAGTTTTCTGCGTGATGTCGTTGGGAATTTCGTCGAGCGTCATGCCCACGGCCAGACGCGCGGCAATTTTGGCGATGGGAAAGCCGGTGGCTTTGCTGGCCAGCGCGCTGCTGCGGGAAACGCGCGGGTTCATTTCGATGACGGTCATTTTTCCGTTTTCGGGGTTCACCGCAAACTGCACATTCGATCCACCGGTTTCCACGCCGACTTCGCGGATGATGGCGGCCGCGGCGTCGCGCATGCGTTGATACTCTTTGTCGGTGAGCGTTTGCGCGGGGGCCACGGTGATGGAGTCGCCGGTGTGCACGCCCATGGGGTCGAAGTTTTCGATGCTGCAGATGACGACAAAATTGTCTTTCTTGTCGCGCATCACTTCGAGTTCGTACTCTTTCCAGCCAAGGACGGATTCTTCGACCAGCGCTTCGTGAACGGGACTCATGTCCAGCGCGTGATTGATGGCCTCGCCAAACTCTTCTTTGTTATAGGCAATCGATCCGCCGGCGCCGCCCATGGTGAAGCTGGGGCGGATCACTAGGGGAAAGCCGAGTTGATCGCAGAGGCGAAGAGCGTCTTGCGCGTTGTTGACTAGCGCGGAGTTGGGGACTTCGAGGCCGAGCTTTTTGCAAGCGTCTTTGAACCACAGGCGGTCTTCGGCAACTTTAATGGCGCGGAGGCTGGCGCCAATCATTTCTACTTTGTATTTTTCCAGAATGCCGCTTTCCGATAGTTCCACGGCAAGATTCAGCGCGGTTTGTCCGCCCACGGTCGGAAGCAACGCATCGGGCCTTTCGCGCGCGATGATCGCTTCCAGATATTCTTTCGTCAGCGGCTCGATATACGTGCGGTGCGCCAATTCCGGGTCGGTCATGATCGTTGCGGGATTGGAATTTACGAGCACAACTTCATAGCCTTCGGCGCGCAGGGCTTTGCAAGCTTGCGCGCCGGAATAATCAAACTCGCAGGCTTGCCCAATGATGATGGGCCCGGAGCCGATGATCAGAATCTTCTTGATGTCGGTGCGCTTCGGCATTTAGCTGGTCAGAATTCCTCTCGCATCGGTGGCGTTTCTATTCAACAGCTTGCTACTTTTAGAACTACCGATAGATCCTTGGCATCTCCGTCCTGCAGTATTTCAAACACCACGGGATACGGCTTGAATCCATCGCTGCGAACAATCGCGCGATACACTCCATACGGCAGCTTTGTGGAGAAACGTCCAGCTTCATCCACCGTCAAACTAACGGTGGTGCTGGCCTGCTTCCCATCGCCATCCCGGTAAATCTCGACCACAGCGTTCGCGATCCCCGCTCCAGACTGGTCTTGCACCGTGCCCGTAAACTCGCGAAGATGCTCGCTAACCGGCATTTTGCCGGCTAGCGCCATAGCCAAATGCCGGGCCGATTCAGCAGGGCCGAGCAGATTCAAGGAAAAGTAACTCACGCGTTTCTCCGCGGTCGCGGAAACATCGAGGAAGATGTCGGATTCAATGCCGTTCCGGCCCATTCCGATGACGTGATAGCGGCCTGGTTTCAAATCACTCAATCGAGCAACGCCATAAGCATCAGCCGAGGCCGAGAAAAGAAACTGTTCGCCATCTTTCGCAACGACACTGATGACCAAGTTGGCCAAGGGCAGCGGTTTTCCGTCGAGGTTCACGGTGATTTGTACGTTTGCGGCGGACAGCAGCGGATTGGATGGGCCCACCTCGACGCATTCCGCGAAAGCCGCGTGCGCGCACAGAAGGTAAAGCGCGGCAATCAGCAAGGGCTTCATTGGCGGTGCTCGTTCATCATTTTTACAAAATCCTGAAAGAGGTAGTGCGAATCGTGCGGGCCGGGCGAAGCTTCCGGGTGATATTGCACGCTGAACAGCGGCAAGGATTTGTGGCGCATGCCTTCGTTGGTACCGTCGTTGAGATTCACGTGCGTGATTTCCACGTCGCTGCTTGGCAGTGATTCCGGGTCGACCACAAAGCCGTGGTTTTGCGCGGTGATTTCCACTTTTCCCGTCAGCAGATTCTTCACCGGATGATTGCTGCCGTGGTGGCCGAATTTTAATTTGTAGGTCTTGCCGCCCAGCGCCAGGCCGCAGAGTTGGTGGCCCAGGCAAATCCCAAAGATCGGCGTCTTCCCCAGCAGCTTGCGAATATTTTCCACGGCGTAATTGATTGGCTCGGGGTCGCCGGGGCCATTGGAGAGGAACACCCCGTCGCCGCCCATGGCCAAAACTTCTTCGGCAGAAGTTTTTGCCGGCACCACCATCACTTCACACTGGTGGTCCACCAGCATGCGCAGAATGTTTTGCTTGATCCCGTAGTCGTACGCCACCACGCGGTGCTTGCGGGTTTCACCAGCGGGAACAGCCGCGCCCATCTGCTCGGTCCAGGGCGCGGTAGCCAATTCGATGGAGCCTTTGTCCCAGCTGTAAGATTTTTTGCAGGAAACGCGTCCGGCCAGCTCCTGCCCGGCCATGGTTGGAATTTGCTTGGCTTCAAAGACCAATTGATCCGCGGGAGTGCCGTCCGTGGCCACCACGCCGCGCAACGCACCAACCTTTCTAATATGGCGCACCAGCGCACGGGTATCGATATCCCAGATGGCGGGAATTTTATGGCGATTCAAATAGAGTTGCGCGGTTTCCGCAGAGCGCCAGTTAGAAGAAATCTGTGAAAACTCTCGCACGATCAGAGATTCGATATACGGTCGGGACGCCTCTTCATCATCAAGATTGGCGCCAACATTTCCAATGTGCGGATACGTGAGACAGACGATCTGGCCGGCGTAGCTGGGGTCGGTGAATACTTCCTGATATCCCGTAAGGCTGGTATTGAAAACGACTTCGCCGCCGCGGCGCGTGATCGCGCCGGCTGCACGGCCGTTAAATATGCGCCCGTCTTCGAGCGCAAGAATGGCAGGTCGGTGTTGAACTTCGTTCAGCGTGTCCTCCTTCGAGGGCCGTACGGGACATTCTAATGCCGGTCATTTGGATTGCGCATCCGTAATCGCCAGCGAACCGAAATGGTCGACCGGCCAATAGGCGAAAACCGCGCGCCCATAGATAAACTTATTTTCCACCGCGCCGAAAACGCGCGAATCGTTAGAACTGATGCGGTGATCGCCCATAACAAAATAACTGTCTTTGGGAACGCTCACCGGACCAAAATTACTGAAATCTTCGTAGCGCAGCGGCACGTACGGCTCGGGGACCACGTTGCCATTTACATACAGCGTGCCCTGGCGCATTTCCAAAGTGTCGCCGGGCAAGCCGATCACGCGCTTGATGAAAGACTTGGAACGATCTAAAGGATACCAGAAGACCACCACATCGCCGCGCTCGATGGACGTGAAGCGGTACACAAATTTATTGATGAAGATGCGCTCTTGATCGGAGAGCAGCGGCGCCATGCTGGTCCCTTCCACCTTCACCGGTTGGTAGAGAAATACGATGATGACCAGCGCTAGGCCAATGGCGATTAAAAGGTCGCGGGTCCACACGCGCACTTCGTTGCGCAGCGAATTGGAGGTGTGCCCTTCGGATGGCGGACGCGAAGCCGCGAGTTCCGCACCGGCAGCGTCGGTGCCGCACGAGCATGACGAAGATGCGGAAGCTTCAGGTGGGGTACTTTTGGCGACTTGGTCCTGCTTGGTGCTATCCATTGGGCGGCCTCGTATTTATAGCATGGCGGTCGCGGCGTGCGCCAGATTCGTTTTGCGTTTTGCAGCGTGCGGGAATCGCGGCGGCGGTATTTGCGGCACGCTAGTAAGATTCGCAGGCTTGGCCCTTCGTTGCCTAGTCCGTGCCCAGGGCATAATTCACAGCGGCCAGCGAGGCAATCACCGCGGTTTCAGTGCGCAGGATCAGCCTGCCCAGCGAGGCTTCTGCGAATCCGACGGTTTTTGCCGAGGCGAACTCAGCGTCAGTCCAGCCGCCTTCCGGGCCGATGGCCATCACCGCAGCCGCGGCGGGCTTTCCAGCCAGTGCGACACGCAGTGAGGGAGCCGTCGCCTGCTCGGACAAGATCAGCCGGATGCCATTCGCGTGCGCGGCGAAGGCTTGTTCTGGTTTAGCCGCCGTCTCGAGAGCTGGGACGTTTACGCGCCGCGACTGCTGCGAAGCCTCTAGCAGAATCTTGCGCCAACGCTCGGCGCGCTTTTCAGCGGCGGCCAGCAAACCTTTTTCGCTGCGCGTGGCGGCCAAGGGGACAATAGCGTTGACGCCCAGTTCAGTAGCTTTCTCGATGGCCCACTCGAACGCGTCGAATTTCACTATGGCCAGCAGCAGCGTGACGTGCAGCGCAGGTTTATGCGCTGGCACTTCTTCGAGCAATGCAAACTCCACGCGATCGCGCCCAGCTTTTTCAATACGCGCCAGCCAGACTTTTTCGCCGTCACTAAGCTCGTACAGCTGACCCTCTTGCGCGCGCAGCACCCGCCCCAGGTGGTGCGCCGCCTCGCCTTCCATCACCGCGTTCAGACCATCAAATTGTGGAACAAAGAATCGCCGGCGCACGGTCACTCTCATCTCTGGATTTAAGACGCAGACGTCTAGACTACGTCAGGATAGAGCGCTATACATCACTCTCTTAAAGTATTCTTCGTCCATGGGTCGAAAGAATGAGAACCGGGGCGACAATAAAGCGCTAAAATGCATCTCGCAGTCGCCACGCACGGGAGGACAAAATGGCGTCACCACGACCCGTACCCGGACAAACACCGAATATGCCGCAACCGCCAAAATTTGCGACCGCCGCGGAAGAGCGCAAGCACCGCAAACAAATGCTCGCGGCGGCGTTTCGGCTGTTCTCCCGCTTCGGCTTCGATGAAGGCGTGGCGGGACACATCACCGCGCGCGATCCGGAACGGCTCGACCACTTCTGGGTCAATCCCTTCGGCATGCACTTCGGGCAAATTCGCGCGTGCGACCTGATTCTGGTGAACCATCGCGGCGAAGTCGTGGAAGGCAAGCATCCGGTCAATGGCGCGGCGTTTGCCATACACTCGCAACTGCACGCTGCGCGTCCCGATGTGGTGGCTGCGGCCCACGCGCACTCCATTTACGGAAAATCTTGGGCGTCGCTCGGCCGGTTGCTCGATCCCATCACGCAGGATTCCTGCGCGTTTTATGAAGACCACGGACTCTTTGCGGACTTCACCGGCGTGGTCTACGAAACTTCCGAAGGCGAACGCATCGCGCAAGCTCTGGGACAGTACAAGGCTGCGATTCTGCGCAATCATGGATTGATCACTGTTGGGCACACCGTCGAAGAGGCCGCGTGGTGGTTCATCACCATGGAACGAAGCTGCCAGGCGCAACTGCTCGCCGAGGCGGCCGGCGTGCCGGTGAAAATCGATCACGCCAACGCCGCGGCAACCAAGCAGCAGGTGGGAAACCATCTCGCGGGATGGTTCCAGTTTCAACCGCTGCTGGCGCGCATCACCCGCGAACAGCCCGATTTACTCGAATAGGTCTAACCACACCAACGGCGGAACTTCATTGCTGCTCACTGCGCGGATTCGTGCGCGTCTAAGACGCTGAACCGAGGTGGGCCAGCAGTTGCGTGTTCAGCCTTAGAAGAATTCGCGCGCGAAGCGCATTGGCATAATTGCGCTTTGAAGGGAGATTCTGTGCATGTTTAGCGTCCGCGTATCGAAACCGTTTCTGCGTAAAACGGGGTTGCAAACTTTGTTGCTGTGCTTACTGTTCGCTGTTACGGCGCGAATCACGCCAGCGCAATCCTTCGTGCTGGATCTGCCGTTGCAGAGCCAGCATGCGGAGGTATCGCAAACTATCGGCATTACGAATATCACCATCAACTATCACCGGCCGCTGGCGAAGGACCGCGACGTCTGGGTCGGCCTGGTTCCCTACGGCAAAGTCTGGCGCGCCGGCGCGAACCAGAACACCACCATCACCTTCAGCGATCCGGTCACCATCGAGGGCCAGCCGCTGGCCAAGGGCACTTATGGGTTGCACATGATTCCGAACCCCGATGAATGGACGATTATTTTTTCGAAGAACTCCACGTCCTGGGGCGCTTTCACCTACGACCAGGCGGAAGATGCACTGCGCGTCACTGTGAAGCCCAAGCCCGCCGAAATGCGCAACGCGCTGATCTATGAGTTCGACCAACTACAGCCCGATTCCGCGGTGATTGAAATGGAGTGGGCCAAGCTTGCCGTGCCGTTTAAAGTCTCGGTAGACGTGCACGCCGTGGTGGAAGCCAGCCTCAAGAATCAACTGCGCGATCTTTCGCAATATACCTGGATGAGCTGGGACGACGCGGCCACTTATTTGCTGACCGAAAAAATCGACCTCGACCAAGCGCTAAAGTATGCGGACAAATCCATCGAGAACGAAGACCGCTTCGAGAATGAGCTCACCAAGTCCAAGGTATTAACCGCGCTGAATCGCAAAGACGACGCCTTGGCGGCACAGAAAAAGGCGCTCGCGCTCGCTTCCCCGCTGCAGGTACACGTATACGCTCGCGGCCTGCAAGCCGAAAAACACGACGAAGAAGCCTTCGTGATCTTCCGCGAAAATGCGGCAAAACATCCCGACCTGTGGTTCGTACACGCAGGATTGGCGCGCGTGGACTCCGCGCAAGGCAAATTTGACGACGCGGTAAAGGAAATGAAACTGGCCATGGCGGCAGCGCCGGACAATCAGAAGAGCTACCTGGATGGCTTGGTGAAGCAGCTCGAAGCCAAGAAGAACATAAATCCCTAGCCAGTAGACGCGCCCCGCTGACCGAATGGGTCGGTCAGCGGCCCCCGAACTCGCGTTCCCGACTACCCGAAAATATCTTTGACCTTGTCGAACAGCGTGGACCCGCGCTCCGCGGGCTTGTTTTCTATCTTCAGAGAAGCACCGAGTTGTTCCATCAGTTTACGTTGTTCGCGCGTGAGTTTGGTGGGCGTCAGCACGCGCACGTGATAGTACAAATCGCCTTTACCGCCGCCGCGCGGATCGGCCAAACCTTTGCCTTTGACGCGGAAGATCGCGCCGCTCTGCGTGCCCTCGGGAACCTTTAAGCGTTCCTCGCCATTCAGCCCGGGAACCGGTAATTCTGTGCCCAGCGCGGCTTGCGTGACGCTCAACGGAATCGTGCAGTAAAGATCCGCGCCGCGCCGCTCGAAGAAAGGGTGCTCTTTCACTTCGAGCACTACATAGAGATCGCCGGTCGGTCCGCCATTCGGTCCAGGCTCGCCCTCGCCCGTGACCCGCAAACGCGTCCCGGTATCCACTCCCGGTGGAATGCGCAGCTCGATTGTGCGTTCGCGTTCGATGCGCCCTTGCCCGCGGCAATCGAGGCAGCGTTCCTTAATAATTTGGCCCGCGCCCTGGCAGTTTGGGCACGTGCGCGTGATGGTGAAAAATCCCTGCTGGTACGCCACCTGGCCGCGGCCGCCGCACGCCTGGCAGGATTGCACGCCGGTGCCCTTCTTCGCTCCGGTGCCGTTGCAGGATTCGCAATATTCCTGGCGCGGAAGTTTGATTTTGGTGGTTACGCCGCCGGAGGCTTCTTCAAACGTCAGCGTCATGTCATAGCGCAAATCGGCGCCGCGTTGCGCGCGAGTTCGGCCGCCGCCGCGCCGTCCGCCAAATAGATCTTCAAAACCAAAAAAATCGCCGAAAATATCGTGGAAGTCTTGAAACACCGTGCCATCGAAGCCGCCGGTGCCGCCTGCGCTCGATAGGCCAGCGTGGCCGTATTGATCGTAAATCTGCCGCTTCTGCGGGTCGCTGAGCACGCTGTAGGCCTCCGTGCATTCGCGGAAGAGCACGTCGGCTTCCGCTTTATTTTCCGGATTGCGGTCCGGATGCCACTTCAGCGCGGCTTTGCGGTATGACGCTTTAATCTCATCCACTAGCGCGGTGCGTGAAACACTGAGCACTTCGTAATAATCGCGTTGCTTCCCTCGACTCATCGTTCTCCGGTCCTTCGTTCGGCGGTCACTGCGTTTTTGATTTTTGCTGCGGTGTTACTTAATTCGCTGCTTCTTTCGATGCGGCAGACGGGTGTACCGCTACACGCACCATCGCCGGACGCAGCACGCGGCCGTGAAACACGTAGCCCGGTTGGAAAACCTGCAATATTGTCCCATCTGGATATTCACTCGTTTCGGTGCGATCCATCGCCTGGTGGACATGCGGGTCGAACGGCTTGCCGATTGGCTCAACGCGTTCCGCGCCGAGTCGCGTCACGTTATCCACCAGTTGTTTGTAAATCAGCTCGAAGCCTTTTTGGTAGTTGGCGTATTCCGGTTCGCGATGCGCGGCCAGGGCCTGCTCAAAGCTGTCTATCACCGGAAGCAGCGCTTCGATCAATCGTCCGGTGGTGCGCTTGGAATCGTCGCCGCGTTCGCGCTCGATGCGCTTGCGATAGTTGTCGAAGTCGGCTTGGCGACGCAACAACGTCTGCCGCAACTCCTCTAAGTCGGTGGCTAATTTCGCAACTTCGGCGTCGGCCTTGGCGGCGTCCGCGGCGATTTCGGCGCCGTCGCTTCCCTGCTGCGCGTCGTCATTCATATCGGTTTGCGGTTTCTTCTCGTTCCAGTCCATGACTCCCACGATAAAACTCCCTTGAAGTAAAAAACTCTCGTATTGCGATTGGTGATACAAACCGCACTAGGAACACAACATCCCGCCCGAAGCCTAGTTCTTCAGACGACTGCTTCTACGGTTTGCTGAGCGCCTCGCTGAAGAGTTGCGCAACGTAGGCCACCGCGGTCATGGCACGCTCGTAATGCATGCGCGTCGGTCCCAGCACGCCCAGCGATCCCTGCACTTCATCATTGCGCATGTATGGCGCGCTGATCACCGCCAGATTTTCTCCCGACTCCGAAATCTCTTTGACGCCGATCTGTACGTGTACCGGCTCCGGAGTTTCGATGCAGGCGTTGAGCATGGTCACCAGTCGATGCTTTTCCTCAATGGCCGCCAACACGTCGCGCAACTGCGCCTGATTGGCGAATTCCGCCGTGCCCACAATCTGCGCTGTGCCTTCTACGTGAACGTGCAGCGCGGAGTCATCGCCCAGCGCCACCGGATCGCACAGCGTGAGCGCGCCGCTGATCAGACCCTCGTAGCGTTCGCGTTCCGATGCCAATTTCTGCAACAAATCGGCGCGAATCGCTTCCAGCGTCCAGCCAGAATAGTGGCGATTCAGAAAATCCGCCGTGGCATCCAGCTCAGGCTGTGAAAACCTGCGGTGGGGCCGCAAGATTTTATCCCGCGTGTTGCCGCCAGGCGAAACCAGCACCACCACCACGCGTCCGTCGGGCAGGAGCCACATCCGCGTATGCTCTAGTACCGTCTTGCCGAGCGGCTGCGACACGATTATGCCCAGACCGTTCGAGACTTCCGCGAGCACGTGCCCGGCGCGCTCAGTGATTTCCGCCGAAGTTTTCGCTCCGGCAAATTCGCGCGTGATCCAATCGCGATCGTTCACCGTGATGGTGGCCTGCGAGGCGATTTCCTGCGCAAAAAAGCGATACGCCGCCGCCGTTGGCACACGACCCGCCGAAGTGTGCGGCTGGTAGAGCAGTCCGCCGTCTTCCAGGTCCGCCATCACGTTGCGAATCGTCGCGGTGCTGAGAATTTCCTCGAAGCGTCGCGAGATAGCGCGCGAGGATACCGGTTCGCCCGTCTCAATGTACGTGCGCACGATGTCCGCCAGTATCTGGCGGTTTCGCCGTTCCTGTAGCGCGGCAGTCCTCATAGCAGCACTTTACTCCGTGAAGCAGCATTCTGCTAACGGTTCACCGAGCGACTATGGGTAAGCGTTAGCTTTTTGCGCTTTGACTCCGTTCTTCCCACTGCGAAAGCGTGATCTCTTCAGGCGCATCCGTGGGGCTCTCAAAATCCAGTTTGTATCCGTCGGGATCTGCGAGCACAGTGACCCACATATTGTTGCCGACGAAAGGCTCTTGCACCTGAAGTCCCCGCGACGTGAATTGGCGGTACAGTTCGAGTGCGTCGCGGCATTGGAAGCAAACGGATACGCCTACGCCGCGCTTCTCTGCCGGTGCGCGACCCGGCTTATAATCCTGCAGCATCAGTGCCGCGCCTCCAAGCTCCAGCCAACACCAGCGCAGCTTGCCCTCGTCGATCCATTCTTTGGTTTTCTCGAAGCCCAGTCCGTCGACGTAAAAGCGGAGCGAGCGTTCCATCTCCGAAACCATAAAAAATGGCACGGCCTGCTGGATGTTGGCCTTCGTCTCGGTTTCGGTCTTAGCGGCAGGTGGCACGAGCGACCTCAGACGGAAGATTCGGAGCAAACCTCTACTCTATTATTGTAGAAAGCGTGTCAAGACGCGTCAACGGTTTGGCGTCAACGCCGCGCCGGTTAGTGGTCATCAATCGGCGTTGTCGATTTGGGCGCGTTGCAGGGTGTCCGAGTAGTCGATATAGAGCGTTTTCCATTCGGTAAAGAAATCGATGGCGGAGATGGCGGCTTCGCGGTGACCGTTGCCGGTTTGCTTAGTGCCTCCGAACGGCAGGTGCGTTTCCGCGCCGATGGTTGGAGCATTTACATACACAATGCCGGTGTAGAGGTCGCGCATAGCCGCAAATGCCTGATTCACGTTCTTCGTGTAGATCGACGCGGACAATCCGTAGGGCACGCCGTTGGCGACTTCGATGGCTTCTTCAAAGCTGCCAATCGGGATGACCGAAACCACAGGTCCGAAGATTTCTTCCTGCGCGACGCGCATCTTCGGCGAGCAATCGCCGAACACCGTCGGCGCGTGGAACCAGCCCTTGGCAAGCGCACCAGTCTCCAAGCGATTGCCGCCGGTCAGCATCTTCGCGCCTTCGCCTTTGCCAATTTCGACGTAGGACATGACCGTCTTGAGTTGCTGCTCGTTGATGCACGGGCCCATTTCGATTTTGGGGTCGAGGCCGTCGCCCACCTTCAGCGCCTTCACGCATTCCACAAAGCGCTTGATGAACTCGGGGTAGACGCTCTTGTGCACGGCAACGCGGCTGGCGGCGGTACAGCGCTGGCCAGTGGTGCCGAAACCGCCCCAGATAGCGCCATCAATGGCCAGATCCAGATTGGCGTCGTCCATCACGATGATGATGTTCTTGCCGCCCATCTCCAGGCTTACGTGCTTGAAATCGGGCGCACCCGCTTCCGCGATGATGCGGCCCACGGCCGTCGAACCGGTAAAGCTAACCACCGGAACCTTCTTGTGCTTGGAGAGCGGCGCGCCGGCGTTGGGGCCGTCGCCGCTGACCAGGTTCACCACGCCACGCGGGATGCCCGCTTCGGTCAGCACCTGGACCAGGTGGTACGAGGATAGCGGTGTGTCTTCCGCAGGCTTCAGCACCACGGTATTGCCCGCCACCAGCGCGGGCATCATCTTCCACGACGGAATGGCCATGGGGAAATTCCACGGCGTGATCATGCCGCACACGCCGATGGATTGGCGCACGCTCATGGCGAACTTGTTTGGCAACTCGGAGGGCGTGGTTTGACCGAACAGGCGGCGGCCTTCGCCGGCCATGTAATAGGTCATGTCGATGGCTTCCTGGACGTCGCCGCGCGTCTCGGCCAGGACTTTGCCCATTTCGCGGGTCATGTCTTTCGAGAATTCTTCTTTGCGCTGCAGCAGCAATTCAGCCGCGCGGTACAGAATTTCCGCGCGCTTTGGCGCTGGAACCAGTCGCCACGTCTTGTATGCCTCGGTAGCGGCGTCGACGGCCGCATCAATGTCCGACGGGCCGGACGAGACAAACATGCCCACTAGCTCTTCGGTGTTTGCCGGATTACGATTCTCATAGGCTTCGCCGCCTCGTGGTTCGGCCCATTCACCGTTGATGAAATTCTTGTAAACGCGAGGCGCAACGCTCGTAGCCATACTTCCTCCTGACCTTCATGCCGCTGCCGTAAACCTTGTCATGCTTTCCGGCTTATCTGTGCGGGATCCAACGTGAACCGCAACGACGTGGAGACTACAGTTTACTGTGCGCGGCAAGAGCGGTCAAACTGTGCCGCTGCGCGATGAGGGCGCCGCTGCGCTAGAGCATCCGCGATCGAGATTATGGTAAAAGCGCACAGGCAGCCCGGCGAGTGTAAACAGGAGTATCTGTGCTACTAAACCAGGGCCACCATGGGGTGATTTTTGTAACTGTTCATTCTAAAGAACTTTAAGTGCTTTAGACTCCCTAGTTAGAAAGTGCTCATTCTGCACGGGATACGGGCAGTTCACGTTACGAAACACGTTTGACTATGAAAAGCGGGAGAAAGTAGACGAAAGAGAGCCGCCACTCAGAGAACGTAGTTTTCTACAAGAGATACGTTACCATACCGGCATAGAGATGTCAAGGACAAAATGATAGGTGGCGGTACTTTGTGAGGGAATGTGGGGAGGAAATGTGGACCTCGAACTAGCCTACAACCTGGCGCGCTGGTCGAGCTTCTTTTCGGCCCAAGTGGGTGCATCCGCGGCACTTACGGGATTATTGTTCGTGGCGATTTCGATCAATCTTTCGAAAATAGTTGCGAACCCGCAACTGGCTTGGCGGTCGGCGAAGGCGTTGGCCACGCTAGCCGGGGTGCTTTTAGCGTCCACGCTCTGCCTGGTGCCGGGAGTGTCGACGGCGGCTGCGGGGTGGGGTTTGGCGATTCTAGGCGCGTTCACCTGGCTGCTGATCAGCTTCTGGCAAATGAAGGCCTCGACGCACAACCCATACGCGACCTTCAGTCACAAGCTGTTGCACTGGATCCTGGCGGAGGCTTCTGCCCTGCCGCTGCTGATCTGCGGAATTTCGCTGCTGCTCATGCGTGGCGGCGGACTCTATTGGCTGGTGGTGGCAATTGTCGTGTCGTTCGTCGCGGCGCTGCTGGATGCCTGGGTGCTGCTGATCGAGATTCAGCGTTGAACTAGCGCGATGATGCTAGCTTGCCCGCGGGGACGGCTGGTGTTAGTGTTCCGTGCACGTACAACGTTCGGAATGGCGTTTCGTGGAGCTTTCCACAATGATCTTGCGCGCGGGCCGCGTTTTGGCGCTGATGGCCGCAAGCGGTTTAGGATTGGCTGCGAACTGCGCGGCGCAGCAGGGGTGTCCCATACCGCAGATTCCTGTCCCTGATCCCAAGGCAGATATGTTCAGCGATCGCCAGGAGATGGACCTGGGAGACGCGATCGCCGAACAGGTGCAGCGGGATTTTCTGGTCATTGACGACGATGAGCTTACAGCGTATGTACGGCGGATTGGCGAGAAGTTAATCGCGCAAGCGCCGCGCAGCGGCTTAAAAATTGAATTTTTTCTCTTTGACTTGCCGATTGCCAATGCGCTGACATTGCCCGGCGGGCGCATTTACGTTTCCCGAAAACTGATTGCGATGACGCGGAACGAGGATGAACTAGCCAGTGTGCTGGGCCACGAGCTGGGGCACGCGCTGACCCATCAGCCGGCGGTGGACGTATCGCAAATGTGGCGCGAGGCGCTGGGCGTGACGCAAGCGGGCACGCGCGAGGAGATCTTTCGCAGTTACGAAGTTCTGCAAGAGAGTATCGTTCGTAAAAGAAAGGCCTTCGGGCGGGCCGGAAGCGCCGAGAAACAAGAGGAGTTGGTCGCCGACCAGGTGGGACTGCAGCTGGTCACTCAAGCGGGGTATGCCCCACATGCCTTTCCTGATTTTTTCGACCGCTTGGCGGAGACCAAGGGCAAGACGGGGAGTTGGCTATCCGATTTGTTCGGCACGACGCGCCCGAGTGCGCGGCGGCTGCGCGAAATGCAGAAACAAGTGACGGTGGTGAAGGCGACCTGTAAGACCGCGACGACCACGACGAACTCCGCGGAGTTTCAGAAATGGCAGGCGGCGGTGGTGAGTTATACAGGCCTGGGGCACAAAGAGCAATTGCACGAAGTGCTCCGCAGGGCCAAGTTGGATCCGCCGCTGCAGTCGGATATGCACTACCTGCGGTTCAGTCCAGACGGAAAGTATTTGCTGGCGCAGGATGAATCGTCCATTTATGTGATAACACGCGAACCTTTGGCCGCGAAATTCACGATTTACGCTCCGGACGCGTATGCGGCGATGTTTACACAAGACTCGCAGAGCATCGTGTTTTATACCCCAACGCTGCGCGTCGAGACCTGGTCGGTGGCAGACGAAGCGCGCACGGGAATATCCGAGATGGTGATATCGAGTGGATGTCTGCAAAGCGAGCTTTCACGCGACGGAAAGTATCTGGCGTGTTACAGCGAGGATTCCAATCTTGCGCTGTACGATGTGGAAACGGGCGAGCAGAAGTTTTTGAAGAAGGACTTTTCCCAATTTACGTTCATGCAGTATTTCTGGATGCTTTTATCCAAGTCCCTGGACAGTGGCGATCTGGAGTATATTCACATGCATTTTTCGCCCGACAGCCGTTACTTCATCGCACACGGCGTGTCCGATACGGTTGTAGCTCTGGAACTCGATGGCTTTCGCCCGTTTTCGCTGTCCAAGGGGGTGCGCGAACTGATGTGGGGCAGCTTTACGTTTGTGGGACCCGACGAAATTGCGGGCTCCGATCACATCAATCCGAAAAATTCGGCGCTATTGAAATTCCCGAGCGGCGACGTGGTGCGCCGGATGGCATTTGGAAATACCAGCGTGGAGGCGGCCACGGATCGGCGGCACGTGATGGTTCGGCCGGTCAAAGGCCATGCGCTAGGCGTTCTGGATCTGGAAACCGGATTCGTGCCGATCACTTTGGACCGCACCGGCTTTGACGCGTATGGGGAAACGTTCGCGCATGAACGCACGGATGGGGATATCTCCATCAATGCATTAAAGGACGCCAAGGAAATTGCCCGGGTCAAACTGCCCATCGGGCAACTGGGCTATTTGCGAGCGGCTGGCGTGTCGCCGGATCTGCGGTGGCTGGCGATCTCCAAACGGTCACGTGGCGGTTTGTGGGATTTGTCGACGGGACAGCGGGTCTTTTATACGCGAGGTTTTAACGGTGCGGCAATCTCACCGCAAGGAATGGTGGATGCGGATTTTGCAAAATATGACGAGAGAAAGCGGCAGATAGCGCGGATGGATCCAGTACGCCACAGCGTCAGCCAAGGCAGGGAGATTGGCGACGACGAGGTCTGGCAATTTGGCGCGATACTGTTGCACACCACGCGGCGCGAGAAAGAGCATTGGAAATCGCGGAACCTGAGCATTGAGGCGATCGATGTGACCAGCAATCGCACGCTGTGGACGCGCGATTTCCCGAAAGAAGCGCCGCGGTTTCTGAGTACACGGGGCGAGGGCAATCTGGTGCTTTCCTGGCCGGCCAACAGCGACGGCGCAAAACTGGAGATTGGTACGGTTCCGCAGTTGAGCCAGCGCTGGCCTAAGCTGGATGCCGGGCCGGACGATTACTTTTTAGAGGTCGTCGAGCCGACTTCCGGAAAGTTGCTGGGCGCCACGGTGGTGCGAACGGCGAAGCGCGCGTTCCGACTCGAATCGGCGGAATCAAGCGGGAGCTGGCTGGTGGCCGAGGACTCCAGCAATCGCCTGCTGGTGTATTCGCTGAGTAGCGGAGAGCAAACCGGAATATTGTTTGGGCGACGGCCAGTGATATCGCCTGGGACTTCGCTGCTGGCGGCCGAGAACGAGCGTGGGCAGCTCTCGCTATTCGATTTGAATACTTTGGTCCGCAAGGAGAAGTACTTTTTTACAAGCCCGATTGTGTTTACGTATTTTGCGCCGGACAATCAAAGGCTGTTTGTGCTGACTGGCGATCAGACGGCGTATTTTCTGGCGCTGCCAAAAGGCGCGGGCGGGGCGCCCTTGGTGGAGATCAGCAGTAAAAACTGAATGTGTTTGACGAGACATAGCACAGATGCTATGTTGTGGAATAGGTCTTGGCGGGCGATTTCACCATCGAGTACGTCGAGCTTGCGGACCGGCATCGGCCGGCCAGGGACTTCATCGAGAATCTCGATGATGATGCGGCTGCGAAAGTGGACGCTCTAATTTCGCGGTTGCGGGCCCACGGCACACAGATGCGAGGCAAGTTCGTCACCAAGCTCACGAAGGATATTTTCGAACTAAGGGTCAAGCACTTCGACCGCATCTTTCGGGTGCTGTTCTTTTATCAGCCGGGGAGAATGATCGTGTTGACGTCCGGCTTCCAGAAGCAGACGCAGAGGACACCGCCGGGTGAAATCAAGACGGCCGAGCGGCTTCGCGATCTTTGGCTAAGATATCGGAATCACTATCCACAATCGGTAGAAGAGCGGCGGAAAATCCTGCGCCGGGAGTTCGAGGGACAATGAAACGAGATGCCCACCACGAAGCGGTCGAGGCGCGGAGCAAGAAGAGTGCGCGCTATCGCAGGGCCTACTCGCAAAGCCTTCGCCGAATTGACCTGGCAATGCTGGTGCGCGAAATGCGGGATGCGGCAAAACTTTCCCAGCTTCAACTTGCCGCGCGCGCCGGCACCACGCAATCCGCGATTGCCCGCCTGGAGGACGCCGAGTACACGAAGCATTCTCTGCAAACACTGGAGAAAATCGCCGCGGCTTGCGGCGTCACGCTGTCGCTGCGCGCGGAAAAGAAACCGCAGCTAGAGCTGGAAGTTTCGCTGGTGTGAAGCGCTACCAAGCGCGTAAGGGCCGCTGCGATGAATCGCGTTACCACTAGGGCAACCGGAAGGTTCGTGTTGCATTTGTGGGCAACCCGTGGTATTCTCTTTTTGCGCTTATCACTTCGGTTGTGTTGTGCGGTCCCTCTGGTGCAGTAGCTGCGTTAATCTGAGAATCCCCGCCTGCAGTCTTCTCCGTACGTCATACGCGTAATCTAAAATGAGCCTGGCACAACGTGCCGAGCGCCCTCGGAACTCCGTGTGCGCGCCGGCACAAGCCAGCAAGAAAGCAGCAAATGAACAGTTTTTCAGAATCAATGATTTCCCCCTATATGAAGGAACGCCTGGCGGCCATGAAGTTTGTTACGCCCACGCCAGTGCAGGCGGCCGCTATTCCCGTCGCGCTCGAAGGCAAGGATGTTTTGGCCACGGCGCAGACCGGAACCGGCAAAACGCTGGCCTTCATGATTCCAGTGATGGAAAAGCTTTTGAAGCAGACCACGCCCGGCATTGGAGCATTGGTGCTGGTGCCGACGCGCGAACTCGCCGTGCAAGTCGTGGACGTCTATAACTCGCTGCGCGGCCGGCAGTTGACGCAAGCCGCCGCCGTCGTTGGCGGACTTTCCGAAGGCGCGCAACTGCAAGCCGTCCGCAAAGGCGCACGCTTGATCGTGGCCACCCCGGGACGCCTCGAAGACTTTCTCGAGCGCAAACTGGTGAATTTCCGCAGCCTCAGCATTCTCGTGCTTGATGAAGCCGACCGCATGCTGGACATGGGCTTTCTTCCCGCGCTCAAGCGCATCGCATCGATCTTGCCGAAAGAGCGCCAGACGATGTGCTTCTCGGCCACCATGGAAGCCAGCGTGGCGCACCTGGTCAAAGACTATCTCCGTACGCCGGTTCGTTTGGCCTTCGGCTCCACGCTGAAGCCTTCGGAAAACGTGCGCATGCAAGCCTTTGAAGTATCCACCGACCGCAAGCAGGAATTGCTGCAGCGTTTGCTGAGCAAAGAAACCGGCCGCGTGCTGGTCTTCGCGCGCACCAAGCGCGGCACCGAACGCATCTGCAAGAATCTAAATCGCGATGGCGTATCCGCCTCCATGATTCACGGCGACCGTTCGCAATCGCAGCGCATGGCTGCCCTCGCGGCGTTTCAACAAGGCCGCATCAAAGTGCTGGTAGCCACCGATCTGGCGTCGCGCGGCATTCACGTGCAAGACATCGCGCACGTCATCAACTACGACCTGCCGGAAGTGGCGGAGAATTTCATTCACCGCGTCGGCCGTACCGGACGCAATGGCGGCAAAGGCGTCGCCTCCACGATGTTTTCGCGCGAACAACGCTCGGAGATTTTTCACATGGAGCGCACGCTGGGCATCAAAATGGAGCGCTTGCTGGCCAATGACGGCACCGCGGCGCCGCACAACATGAGCAACCCGACCTCGCACGCGGCAACGTCACCAAACGGAGGCGCGAGGCCGCCCTTCGTGCGACCCGACGTGCACCGCAGCGCGCCGCGCGACGATTCACGCGGCAATTCGTACGAGGGATCGCACTCTAGCTCGCACTCCGGTGCTCGGGATGGCTCGCGCAGTGGACCTCGCAGTGGATACGACCGAAATCGCAGCGGCCGCGGCGATTCGCGCCGTTCGTCATCTTATGGCGCCAGCTCGCGAGACAGTTTCTCGACCGCTGCCGACCCTAACGCGCGTCCCAGCATCGTGCGTTTGCCCGGGGAAGTTTTGCAGGCGCAAGCGGACTAACTGATTTTGGTAGCACAGAATTCATTCTGTGCTCTTTGATCACAAAACCGCACAGGTTGAAACCTGTGCTACAAAAGCCACGCAAACAAAACCACCGGCCGCCGAGAAGTGGCCGGTGGTTTTTAATTTGGATCAGCTGTCTACTGTTGAATATCCGCCGGCAAAGTTGCAGAAGATGTTCGCACTGTAGGCGCAGGCGGAGCCATGCCTGCCGTCGACGACCCCAGCCCCAGATGGTTCAGCGTTTGGGCATCCAGTTTTCCGGTGGGATTCAAACCGTGCGCGGCCTGAAATTTCCGCATGGCATCGGCGGTGGAGTCGTCCCACTTCCCCGACGGCGCGGCGCTCATCGCGCCATTTTTGGATAATGCTTCCTGAATTTCGGTGATGCGCTCTGGCGTGGGTGTCATCTGGCCGCGTTGACGACCGCCGGTTGATTTTTTCATGCCGTGCTTGCTGGAGGTGCTGCTCGCCGATTTTTTTGCGCCGGTTTTACCAGAGCTTGTCTTGCCCGCGCCGGCTTTGCCGGTGGCCGTGGTACCAGACTTTGGCGCACTCGAGGATTTGGAAGCGGTGGTGTTCGTAGCAGCGGTCGCGCTTTTGGGCTTAGCAGTGGTGGACTTCGTCGACGCCGAACTTTTCTTGTGTGCGGGGGTGGTGGATTGCGCGCCGCGGCCGGAGTGGGCACCTAGCCCCAGGGTGGCGGATACGAGCAGGGCTATTCGTAGCGGTGTGCGCGTCATCATTTAGTAAGGAAATCTTCGCCGCAAAAATGCAGCGAGGAACCTCCCTGTATTCTCAGGGAAATCCCTCGCTCGGTGCTGGAGATTCTACTTCTGATTTTCCGCCGGAACAATACCGGGCAAGAACACCGTCAGCACGCGATCGCTATCCTGCCGCCGGAGTACCTTGAACACCACGTTGCTGCCCGGCTTCAGTTGTGCCACGGCCTTCTGATACTCGTCGACAGTATTGACGCTCTGGCGATTCACCTCGGCAATCACGTCGCCGCGGCCGAAGCCCAGATCGTCGGCAAAGCTGGCGGGATCCACTTCAGACACCAGCACGCCTTTCGAGCCGTCCATGCCCAGTTGGCGGGCTCGGTCCGGGGTCAGATCCTTCACGTGCAAACCAAACTCCGGTGGCGCTTGCTCGCCGGGCTGCTCGCCCATGCGGCCGGCGGCATTCGGGAAGACCCGGACACGATCCTCGACCGTAGCAGTGGTTTCCTTCTGCGCCCGGTCACGCACGTAGCTGAGCTTTACCTTGCTGCCGATGGGGGCCATGGCAATGGGGTTCACCAGGTCGTTTCCGCTCTTTACTGGCTGTCCGTTTACTCCGGTAATCACGTCCCCGCCTTTCAATCCCGCCTTTTCCGCGGGGCTGCCCGGCTCGACGCCCATAATCACGACGCCATACGGCGCGCCCAGTTCCTTCAACGTGATGGAATTGGTGCCCAAGTCTTCCTGGAAGCTCACGCCGATGGATCCGCGGGTCACGCGGCCCTGCGCAATGATCTGGTTGTAAACGTTGATCGCAGCTGTGGATGGCAGCGCAAATCCTACACCCTCATAACCGCGACTGCCAGTGATGATGGCCGTGTTGATGCCCACCACTTCGCCCGCCAAATCCACTAGCGGCCCGCCGGAGTTGCCCGGATTAATCGCCGCGTCCGTCTGGATGAATTTCTGGAACTGCCGGCCGATTCCACCGCGATCTTTGGCGCTGATGATTCCGGCAGTGACCGTGGCTTGCAGGCCAAATGGGCTGCCAATAGCCAGCACCCAGTCGCCTACTTGCACGCCGTCGGAGTTGCCCAGCTTGGCGGTCGGCAAATCTTTGCCGGCGTCAATCTTGATCACGGCCAGGTCGGTGTCTTCGTCAATGCCCACCACCTTCGCGGTGTACTTCTGGGTTTCGCCGTTCAGCTGTACTTGAATCTTAGTGGCCTGATCGACCACGTGATTGTTGGTCAAAATATATCCGCGCTTATCAACGATCACGCCGGAGCCGAGGCTGCGTTCCGCTTGCGGAGGGGCGTCCTGCCCGCCCTGCCCCTGAAAGAAGCGATCGAAGAAATCCTGCATTGGATCATCTTGATCGTCGTTGGGCTGGGCATGCTTTTTGCCGCGTATGGCGGACTTGCGATCCATGACCTGCGTGGTGGCAATGTTGACCACCGCCGGTTCCACACGATTCACGATTCCCGAAAAGGAACTGGAAGACGGCACGGGATCCGGCACCACGAGGGGTGTGGCATTCGTGCCCGAGAAATTAAGCGCCTTCATGGCCGAAACGCGCCCGGATACTACAGTGCCGATCATAATGCCCGCGCCCAGCGTCAGAGCCACGAACACCGTTGCTAAAATCTTGCGCTTGCGCGCCCAACCGACCAATTCCTTTACTTGCTCGCCCATCGTAAGGCTCCTATCCTGTTGGGACCACAAACCCGGTTCCCGAAGTATAACACTCCAATTTGTACCCGGTTGCGCGACAAATATGATGCAGCGGGAGGATTACTGTACGCCTTGTCCGCTGCGAACTGTCCACTTGGCCGGGTCGTGCGCTTCCTTGTGCTTTCGTCGGTTCCGTAACGATCTACTTCCCTGCTCTCCTACCTTTGACGCGGCAAACCAAAATTGTGTTGTACCTTTTTTATGTTAGGCCGCGCAAGATACTGGCGTACAGCGACATAGCGTTGCCGCCGAACCGCTGGCGATGCTGTTCCGAGCGGCCGACCACCGCCCAACTCTACCGCCAGGGTCGCGCGACCTTATAAGGGAAACAAGGACTTCCAGGCGTCGAACAGACTTTCAGCTGCGCGGCGTTCCACGGCGGATTGAATTGCGGCGCGGATGCTTTCCGAGGGACGCTGTTCAGCCAGCGCGGACAGAACTTCCAAGGCCGTTCCGATCGGTGCGCTTCCAAGCAGGGTGAGAAGAAAGCGCAGCGCCTCTTCGTTGCGTGAAGTAGCGAGCGCGAAGAGCAGCACCTTCTTGATGGGGCCGCGCAGCGTGCGCTCCCACTTTTCCTTGAGCACCGGGATGGCGTGCGGCGCGCGCGAAGCTCCCAGCGCGAGAATTGCCGCTTCGGCAATCGCGGCCTCTTCCGCATCGACGTAGCGCGCCACGAACGCGACGCTGCTTGCCGATTGCGCCGCCAGCAATCCGGAAAAACATTCGGCCAGCACCTCTGGTTCACTATCTCCCGTAAGGACTCTTAGACGCAACGCGAGTGCCCCGGCTTCCCCGCCGTTGGTCGCCAGCGCGCGAACGGCCCCGATGCGCGCCGGCGGCTCCGGGTCCACGAGCAGCGCGACCACGTCGGCCAGGGCCTCGCGATCGCGCGTGCGCACCAAGCCCATGGCGCACAGCCCGCGAAGTTGCGCCGCAGCATCTACTGCGCCGCCAAACGACGGTTCCCTCTGCACGTGTGCCAATCCTTGGCGATAAACCTCCGGCTCGGCATGGTCCATCTCGTACAGCGCGGTCACGATCTCCGTGAGCGCGGCGCAGTGCTTGTCCAGCCGCGCCGCATCAACGATAAGCTTGTGGAAAGCCGCGACCAACTCAGGAATAAGCACCGTAACTCGGCGCGCGCCGGCAAGTTTTGCGGCTTTGGCGGCCACCAGATTGGAGCGATTGTTTAGAAGGGCGCGCAGTTCGTCGACAAAAGCTGCATCCACCTCCGCCGCTTTTAGCGCGGAGATGCGATTCAGCGCCTGTTCAATAGGATCGCGTTTCGCCACACAGAGATTCTATAAGAAGCGGCTCCCAAGCGGAGGGCTCACGCGACTGGCTCACGTAACTGGCTCACGTAACTGGGGCTCACGCAACTACCTGCGAATCAGGGACTGCACCGCATCGCGAAATTGCCGGCCGGTGGCCAGGCGCCGGCCACCGTGGAGTTCCAGTTCGTAAACGCCGTTCATCATTACGTGCGCGGCGCGAATGCGCGAGACGTTCACGATGCGGCCGCGATGGATGCGCACGAACTTGCGCGGATCCAGTTTTTTCTCCAGACCGGTCAAAGTTTCTAGCATCAGGTGGGTCTTAGCGCCGCAATGCAACTGTACATAGTTGTTAGCGGACTCTACCCAGTCCAACGACTCCACGGGAACAAACTCAAAGCGCTCCCCCTCGCGAACCACGAAACGCTCCGGCCAGGATTGCGCAGCGGCGGTGACCAACGCCTGTAATTGGCGGGAGAGTGCGCCCTCGCTCTGCGCCATCCAGCGATCCTGAGCCCGTGCGATACCTTGCCGCAGCCGCTCCTCATCAAACGGCTTCAGCAAGTAATCCACGGCATTTAGTTCGAAGGCTTTTACCGCGTACTCATCGTACGCGGTGATGAAAATCACCATGGGCATGCGTTCCGGGCCGACTTCGCGCACCACATCTAGTCCGCTGCAGTCGCCAAGTTGCACGTCGAGCAGCACCAAGTCCGGCTTCTTGGCCGCGATGGCGGCGATGGCGCTGCGGCCGTCTTCGCACTCGCCGGCGATTTCGATTTCCGCAATCTTCGCGAGTTCTCGGCGCAGGCCGCTGCGAATCAAAGGCTCGTCGTCAACAATGAGCAAGCGCAGCTTGGTCATGACGCTCCCTTGGCGCAGGCGCCGCCCGGAAGGGCAGCACTATGCGAACTTCCGTTCCGCTGTCACGCGATCCAGACATGGTGAGTTGGCTCTCGCCTGGGTAAAGGCGCGCGAGCCTCTGAGTTGTGGCGCCAAGCCCGATTCCGATATTTTTTTTCGCCGGGCTGTCCATGGCAAGTCCAATCCCGTTGTCTTTTACGCTTAGAAGCAGTTGGCTATTTTCTCTCGAAGCTCGCACGGCGATGAATCCTTCGCGGGACACACCTTGCAGTCCATGCTTGATGGCGTTTTCCAGCAAGGGTTGGAGCAACAGTGTAGGCACCATCGCGCCGAAAGTCTCGGGGGCAATTTTGAAATCGATATGCAGCCGTTCGCCAAAGCGCATTTTTTCCATTGACGCGTAGGCTTCCGTGAGGCGCACTTCGGTGGCCAGATCCGTTTCCTGCTCGGACCCGCTGCGAATGGCGGTGCGCAGAAGGTCGCCCAGGCGCGTCAGCATCTGGCTGGCGGTGCGCGGATCTTCTTGCGTCAATACGGAAATATTTTGCAGTGTGTTGAACAGGAAGTGCGGATTCAGCCGCATGCGCAAGGCTTCGAGTTCGGCGTGCTTCAGGCTGGCCTGCAAGCGCGATTTCTCTAGAAGCAGCTCCGTCTTTTCCCGTTCGCGGTTCTGCAATTGTAAAAAATGCCGGAACACGTAGCTGGCGCCAGCGACGATCCAGAACAGAAAAAACTGGATAGACAACTCCCCCTTCGATACGCCCCAGCCTGCCCACGAGAAAGCCGGCGGGAATCCATACAGATATTCGACGCCAGAACAAACGTGCGAGGCAATTTGGCATGCGACATACGCGAACAACACGCCCATAGCGGCGAGCACCGCGGTGTTCCTGGCCCAGCGCTGCCCGCCCAGCGGAAAGCGCTTTTCGCACTGAAAAATGAGCGCACCGAAAAGCGCCGCCGGCCAGAAACAGGACATCCACATCAACAGCTCCGGCCCAAGAATTTTCGCGGATACTACATCGCCGCATTGCAACACGTGGCGGCCATAGGCAAGCAAGCCGACGAGCGTCCACGCCAAAATGTGGACCAGCGGGCCGGGATAGCCGAGCGACCGCGTATTCTTCGGCGGGACGGCCTGCAGTTCGAGGATTGCTTCGGGCATTGGAATGGTTCTCCCTGCCACATTCTTGCACTGTAGAGCGTCAGGGAAAACCATTTTCGGGCCGGATGACCGTGCCGGCGGGTGAACCGCCTTCCCTGCTGGGTGAACGCCCACCGTCGGTTGAGCAGCCACCGAGTCACGCCGCGCGCTACCTCTTCAAGGAATCTTTAACGAAACTTTTCGCAGAACTGCGGCAGCTCTCGCGTTCATTCTTTCTTCCGCCGGACCGACTGCGCTAGAAAAACTTTCCCAAGTCTCCAGGTGCGTTCGCCGGGCAAAAAAGTGCGTTCGTCACATATCCGTTGAGCGCCCTGCGTAGTGGCCGCATACACGGAGGTGTAGAGCAAATCTTTTTATTTGGAGGCAATGCCATGAAAAACGCTTTCCTGAAACTTCATCTGGCACCCGTCAGACACATATTTCTGGCACTACCGTTCTTCGCCGCACTGCTTCTTACTGCTTGCACCGAACGCACCCCCGCCCAGCAGTACACCGCCAAACTCAACGTAGTCGAGATGTTCGTTTCAAAAGGCCAACGATTTTCCTGCAGCACCGATTTTCCGCAAGCAGAGTGCGTGCGCGAACTTTCGGCCATACGAGACGTACTGTCCCTCTACCATGCGGAAGAACTCGGCCCGTGGCATTGGATTCTCGTGGTCGCCGATGACTGGAAGCCGCTCTTGCGGACGCTCGGAGGCCACTCCACCAGCCCGGCCATGACGTCGTACATCGACCGCGAAACTTTGCTGGAGGGTTCCTTCTTCGTCCCCAGCGCGGCCCGCGCCTTCGAATTGCAGCGCGAGTTTCACCTTCCGCTCGAGGAGTTGCTCACCCGCACGTTGACGCATGAACTGGGCCACGCCTTCTGTGGAGATCCAGACGAGATCAGAACCGAACAGGCGGCTGCACAAATACGCCGTGGGCTCTATCCGGCGTGCGGCTTGGAGGCCATGCGTGGCGGCAAGAAGCCGGTGAGGGCTGATATTGCTAAGTGAAGCTTTGCATTTGAGACGTCACCCGCGACTTCGGCATAAGGCGGACATCGGTGGCTAAATCGGCCGCGCGATTTTCCCGTGACATGCGCAAAGCGAACAATGTGCTAAATTCTCCGTTCGCGAGGTGCGCCTAATGAGGCTTTTGGCCGGGACAATCTGCGTCGTTACCGCAACATTTCTTATAACCGCCGCGGCTTCCGCGCAGACGCCGACAACGTTTCCCCTGACCGTGACCGAGGGCGATTACGTCGCCCACAATTTCAAGTTCCACTCCGGCGAAGAACTTCCAGAGTTGCGCCTACACTACAGAACTTTGGGCAAGCCGGAACGTGATGCCCAGGGTCACATAAAGAACGCCATCCTGATCCTGCACGGCACCGGCGGCTCCGGCGCGCAGTTTCTTTCTCCACAATTCGCCGGCGAACTCTACGGCCCCGGCCAACTCCTCGATATCACGCGCTACTACATCATCCTGCCCGACGGCATCGGCCACGGAAAATCCTCCAGGCCCAGCGACGGCCTGCACGCGCATTTTCCGCAATACGACTACGACGACATGGTCGCCGCGCAGCACCTCCTCGTCACCGAGGGCCTTGGCATCCAACATTTACGACTGATCCTCGGCACCTCCATGGGCTGCATGCATTCCTTCGTCTGGGGCGAAACCTACCCCGGCTTTATGGACGCCCTCATGCCCATGGCCTGCCTCCCCGTGCAAATCGCCGGACGCAACCGCCTCTGGCGAAAAATGTTGATGGACGCCATCCGCAGCGACCCCGCATGGAACGCTGGCGACTACAAAGACGAACCTAAAGAAGGACTCCGTACCGCGCAAGACCTGCTAACAATTGCCGGCAGCGCGCCACTGGTCATGCAAAAGGCACTTCCCACTGGCGCCGCCGCCGATAAATATGAGGAAGGACTAGCACAGGCCGCCGCAAAACTCGACGCCAACGACCTTCTTTATCAAGTGAACGCCTCGCGTAATTACGATCCCTCGCCGCAACTCGAAAAGATCACCGCACCCGTAATGTGGATCAACTCCGCCGACGATTTCATCAACCCACCCGAGCTGGGCATCGCCGAAAAAGAGAGCCCCCGCCTCAAAAACGGCACGTTCGTCCTGCTCCCCATCAGCGAACAAACCCACGGCCACGGCACGCACACCTGGGCCATCGTCTGGCAGTCCTATCTAAAACAATTATTGGAAAAATCCGCCCACTAAACTGCCGCGTGATGCTTACGCCTAACAGCAGAGCTCTCGCTCTACCCATCGCGTCCACAAAACGATAAGATGCCCTGCAACACCCGCTAGCAGAACAGGGACCATGCAAAAATGGGCCGTAAGAGAGGCGTAACATGTTTGTCTATTTGCTGATGGCCTCGTTGCTGTTCGGCGCAAACAGTGGCGGCGAGCCGCAAACAGCGCCCGTAAACGTGAAAGTGCGCGTCGTGCTGGTGGACAAGGATTTAAATCAGAAGCCCGTTCCCTTCTACGTTATCGATCTTCGACCGGACGGCGCTGCCAACGCTCCGATAGCATTGAAGACCGATCTCGACGGTAAAGCAGAAAAACCGCTCGCGCCCGGCCACTACGCCATCTCTGCACTCAAGCCCATCGAGCTGGGCGGCAAACGCTACACCTGGAATTTCGAAATTCAAATCGCCGGCGCCGAGCAGAGCATTAACCTGACCAACGACAACGCCAAAATCGAAGACTTGGCCGCCAGCGCATCTTCCCCCGGGGAGAAAAAGACTTCTTCCGGCGGAGGCGATGGAGACTTGACGGCGCTTTTCGACAAGTTGAGAAATTCCGTTGTCGCCGTGCATTCTGAATTCGGTAGCGGCTCAGGATTCCTGGTGGATGCGCGCGGCCTGGTGGTCACCAACAACCACGTGGTGAACTCCTCCAGCTATCTGGCGGTGCAATTTGACGATAAGCACAAGGTTCCGGCGCGGCTGATCGCCTCGAACTCGGATAAGGACGTGGCGGTGATTTGGTTTGATCCCGCCGCGTTTCGCGAAGGCGTGGTGGCGCCGCTGTTGGTAAATGACGCGGCCTCTCACCTTGTCGTGGGCCAGCGCGTTTTTACCATTGGCAATCCCTTTGATCGCGAAAAAGCGTTGACCACCGGCGTGGTGAGCAAAATCGACAAAGACGCCATCAATAGCGACATCAACATCAATCCGGGAAATTCGGGCGGCCCGCTATTTACGCTGGATGGGCAAGTCGCGGGAATCACCACCAGTCTGCTGCGCAATCTGGCTTCCATCGTGCCCGTGGAAATCGTGCGGCCGGTGGTCGAACAAGCCAAGAAGGATATCGTGGGAAGCACGCCCCCAGCCCCGCTTCCACTTCCCGTGGAACCTGCCGACATGTTTCCCGCTGACGCACTGCGCCAACTCCTTGTACAAGAAAAGACCGTCGACATCAAACCGTATGAGTATGATGCCGGAGAGTTTCGCGTCTGGTTCACGACGCCGCCGGTGAACTATGTCCTGCGGCATGAACAGGAGATGGCGACGACGCGTAAGGCCGCCAAGCGCTCCGGAGGCGACAGCGCGAACGTGAAGCCGCCCGCCAGCGTGCTGGAAGACGCGCAGGATTACCGTCCGGTGTTGCTGATTCGCGTACGCCCCAAGTTCGGAGTGCTTTTTAAAGTTCGTTTTAAGAATGGTTTCGTGCGCATGCGCTTGTTGTGCAACGGGAAGGAACTAACGCCAATATTGCCCGGGCGCGCCGAATTCGATTTGTACGACCAGCGCGGGCGCAAGGTGGACACCACCTTTCAAGGTGCGTACGAGTACGCTCCCGATGCGCTAACACCAGCCTGCGGCAATGTGAGCGTGGAGATTTACTCGGAAAAAGATTCGACCACGCCGGTCAGCAGGTCCATCGACGCAACCACCGTCCAACGCGTGTGGGAAGATTTTGAACCGTTCCGCCAAGCGTTCCCCACCCCCGCGCCAGTTGCCAAACCATGATCTCTGCGAAGTGGCACAATTAGCGTATACAAGGGTAGTGTGACGAACGGGAGGACTGAAAAATGCGTCTGTTCCGAGTGCTCATGATCGCATCGCTTCTGATCACCGCCGTTCCACGCCCCGCCGACGCGCGCGTGGGCGCCAAATCTTTGCAGGGATTGTTCTCCGCAGACGAATGCGAAGTGGTACCCGAGCTTCTAGGATCGTGGTCCGTCCCCGGCGTCACTTACTCTGTGCAGAAAGGCGACCACAATAATTACTGGATGATTGATCGCGACGCGGACGCGAAGACGGGAAACAAGCTAGTCCTCGATATATGCGCCGCCCATATTAGCGGTCAGCTTTTTTACGATGCAACCTTCCAGATTCTGAGCCCGAGTGGTGAGCCCACCCTTCCACCCGATTTTGTTGTGGGTAGTGGCATCTTTGCCGTCGATATTCTCTCGGGATTCTGGACGCCCATGCACATTATCGGAAGGCTGGAAATTGAGAAAAATGCGTTGCACTTTCGCAACATAGATGACCAATGGCTGCAAGGCGCTTTGAAATCTCGACTCATCAACGTGACAAGCGCCCAGGATAATTCCGGTGAATATTTCCTCACCGCAAACAGCAAACAGTTGAAAGTATTTGTGGCTTCGCTTTCCAACATTCCCAAAGCATTTTCAAAGCAACAAAACTTGACACGCGGTCCCGAACCAACTCCCAAGTCAACGCCTTAATTATCTCGGACTGAAACCTGCCCCTCGCCAACTCCCGCCAGAGGCGGGCTAATCAGTCGTCTTCCTTTCGACGGACCACATATGAAAACAAAGCATTTTAACTCCCTTTATAATCACAACCTTTCTCGCATCCCCCACCCCCCCTGCACCCAAACGAATGCCTTCAGAATGCGTCTTAGGCGACAGGTTCCGGCCGGATGCCAGCGGCGACGGAACGAGTTAGCGCGCCTGGCTCTTCGCTCTTGACAACCGGCCCTTTCTCCGGCATAAATAAGAAGCTGCTGTTGCAGCACACGTGGCGATTTAGGGCAACTTGCTCCACGTAAAAAACTGCTAAAGAGCTGTAGAGTTTCCCAGAAAGAATTTCTGAGATTCCCTCCGAGCACTTTGGCGGAGGGTTTTTTGTTTCTCACCCTCCTCTCGCCCTGAATCCAACCCCAGCAGCAGTGGTCCGAAAGATGCTTTTAATTCTTGCTGGTTTAGGGGAAATGTATGGCTGACTGTTATGAGCTTCGTTGTCGTGAGTGCGGCAAGACCTGGGGCAACGCTCCGCGCTCGTTTTGTGACGATTGTTTCGCCTCGCTGGAAGTCTCCTTCGATTACGACGCCCTCAAAAAGACCGCCCACCGCGAAAATCTCGCTTCCCGACCCTTTGACATGTGGCGTTACAAGGAATTTCTGCCGCTTCCCGAAGACTTCACGCCCCCAAACTCCGTCGGCGGCACGCCGCTCGTGCGCGCCCGCCACCTCAGCGAGCGCTGGGGCGTGGACAATCTCTATGTCAAGAATGACGCGGTGTGTTTCCCGACGCTCTCTTTCAAAGACCGCGTCGTCGCCGTAGCTCTGGCCGCCGCGCGCCGCTTCAATTTTCAAACCGTGGGCTGCTCCTCCACCGGCAACCTCGCCAACGCCGTGGCCGCGCAATCCGCTCAGCAGGGTTTCGACGCCTGCGTCTTCATCCCCGCAGACCTCGAGCCCGCCAAAATTTTAAACACCGCGGTCTACGGCGCGCGCATCGTGCGCATCCTGGGCAACTACGACCACGTCAACCGCCTCTGCGCGCAAATCGCCGACCGCTTCCAGTGGGGCCTGGTCAACGTAAACCTACGCCCCTATTACGCCGAAGGCTCAAAAACGCACGGCTTCGAGATCGCCGAGCAACTCGGCTGGCGCTTGCCGGACAACGTGGTAGTACCGATGGCCGGCGGCTCGCTGATCGGCAAAATCGCCAAAGCTTTTCGCGAACTCGTCACGCTCGGCTGGGTCGAACCCAAGCCAGTAAAATTTTTCGGCGCGCAAGCCACCGGATGCTCGCCCATCTCCGATGGCGTCAAGCGCAACCTCGCTCGCTTCGAGCCGCAAAAGCCGCAAACCATCGCGCGTTCGCTGGCCATCGGCAATCCAGCTGACGGCCCCTACGCCATGAAATTAATCCGCGAGTCCGGCGGCTGGGCCGAAGACATCTCCGACCCGGAAATCATCGCCGCAATTAAAGAGCTGGCCGAAGCCGAAGGCATCTTCGCGGAAACCGCGGGTGGTGTCACTGCGGGCGTAACGCAAAAGCTCTTAACGCAAGGCCGCATTCAGAAGCATGAAACCACGGTGGTCTCAATCACCGGCAACGGCCTGAAAACCACCGACGCCCTAATCGCCGAGTACCCGCTCTCCGAACCCATTCCGCCGCGCCTCGAAGCCTTTGAAGCGCTGCTCGATCAACAACTCGCGGTGCCAACCGCTATAGGAAAAGGAGCCTGACCCATGTCCATCAGCATCGAAATCCCCACCGCCTTCCGCCGTTTCACCGAAGGCGCGCCAAGAATTGATTGCGCCGCAGCCACCGTCGCCGCCGCGCTCAACGAACTCACCACGCGCTTCCCCGCCCTGAGCCGCCACGTCCGCGACGACTCCGGCCAAATCCGCCAATTTTTAAATATCTATCTCAACGACGAAGACATCCGCTTCCTCAACGGCGAATCTTCCCTTCTCAAAGAAGGCGACCGCGTCCTGCTCGTTCCGTCGATTGCCGGCGGCTCTTCGAGTTAATTCCAGATTGGGCGTTGAATCACGCAAGGGTGAGATAGAATCCTCCCCTCGGAGGTGCGTAATGACCCCAACGACTAAGTCCCGCCTATTCGGCAATCGCAGGGACATTTTAAAAGCCGGTGCCTTGTCACTCGTTCCGCTAGCCATTCCAAGCGCCATGCATGCACTTGCGGATCAGGCTCCCATCGCCGCCAACGGCAGCGCCGATCCCTTTCCCATCCCCTGGCTGGACAAGAATGGCAGCCACAATCAGCCCGCGGGTCCGGACCTCGAGCCCTCGCACATTTACCATTTCAAAGGCCAGGTAGCCCGCTGCAGCACCTTCACTGGCATGGGCACCGACAACAATGGAAATCGCATCCCCTTCGGCTACCGCACCACCGACTACGGCGTGATGCGCGGCGAGTACTGGGCCAGCCGCACCACACAGCACGGCACCTACACCCACATATGACTCACTCTGTTCCAGGGACAGGTCGCCCCTGCCAACCAGATTCATGACTTTCATCCGCCGATTTCTCCCTCGGGACTTTACTGGGCGGTTCCCACTCCCGAGTCCGGCCTGATCATCAGTCCCGATGGCAGCAGCTTTACGCTGGAAATGCGCAACGTTGACGTCGTGGACCAGCCGCGCTGGCCTGCCCTCGACGCAACCACCACTCCTGCAAAAATGAGCTTTAAGATGGTCTGGAAATCGAGCGGCGAGCCCGCGAAGTATGAAGATGCCTCCAAACATTTCCGCTTTACCGGCACGCGCGCGATATGCCAAATGGAAGTGCAAGTCGATGTGCCTTCGATTGGCTTTTCCTGGAAGTCTGACCCGCTCGACACCTCTAAGTGCGACTTCGCAATCATGGGTGAAGAGGTCAACGGGCGCTATTACGATACTTAGCTACGGCAAGTGCAGCACGCCAATGCGCACGCGCGCCAGTGTGGTCACGTCCAGGACGTGGTTGCCGTTCAGGTTGCCGCCCTGGCTGTTCACGATGAAATAAAAATTGTCTCCATCTATGGCTCCGGTAGTTGGCTGATCCATGAACGCGCTACGATTTTCCAGCACCGTGGTTTTCACGACACGCGAGCCATCCGGAGACAGGCGAAACGCCGCAATCCGCGGCGACCCGATGCCATTTTGCACCGCAATCAGGCTGCCTTTATACCAGTACAGCCCGTCAGTTCCCGCCACGGTGTTATGCGCACCGGGATTCACCTCAACGCTTTTGTCGCTTTTCAAATCCACGTTCACCATGCCGAAATCATCAGCCACGAATAGCTGCTGTTGGTCGTCGCTCAGCGCAATGCCATTCGGCGCGGAAAGCTCTCTGTAAATGGGAATCGCGGCGAACATATGCGCACCGGGATCAAATCGGAAAACCTGATTGCTCACGCTGTCCGTCAAAAGCACAAAACCGTTCTTTGCCACCACCAGATCATTGAAGCCATGCTTCGCTGCGTCGCTCGGAGCAAATCGTCCCAGCAGATTTCCAAAGCCGTCAAAGTGCAACAACTCGGAGCGATCGCCATTCTCATTCCACGAATTCGCCCAAACCGTCCCATCATTCGGATCAACGCGGATACCCAGAACGGGCAGCAAGTGGTCGCGCCCAGCCGGCACAAAGTCCGACGCCTTTCCGTTCATGGGGATCTTGACGATCTTGTGCTGTAGCAGGCTTCCCAGGTAGAACACATTCTGCTGGGAGTCGAAGGCCAAGCCTTCTGGTATCAGATTCTTTTCTTCCGAAACAAACGCCCGCCGCGCTTGCGCTACCACGGGAAACTCTCGATGAACATCCTTGACCAGGTCGTCGAATTCTTTGTCGCCCTTCAGCACCTTTAGCACCGGGCTGCCTGACGGGTCAAAACCCTCCTGCAGCGCCAGGCATTCCTTGAGCAACTTCAACGCCTCCAGCGTTTCGCCCAAGTGTTGTTTGGAAGCCGCAAGAAAATACAGCGCGGCCGCCCGGTCGGGAATCTGCGGCAAGCGCTTTTCCACCGCCGCAATCCTTTCGCGGACTTCATCGGCATCGGCCGGAGCCCCGCGCGAGGTCTCGGGCTCCAGCAATTGCGCGGCGGCTCCGCTCACAAAAACGGTCGCAAACAATCCGCCGCCCCACAGTACGAAAACGAAAACGGACAGCAATCGGCGTAGTCTCATCGCAGTGAGCTTCTCAATTCGCATACTAGCTTAAAGTCTGGCAGGTTTCGATGTAAGCTCGTGTGACCAATTCCGGTAGGAGGAACTTATGGCAGAACCGACATACGACGAACTGAAGGCGCAACTCGAAGAACTAAAGAAACAGTCCCCCGGCAAGCGCAGCGGAGTTCTAGAATTTCGCGTGGGGGAAAAGGGCGGAGTAAGCGTCTACGGCCTGGGCCGCTTTCCCGTTACGCTTTATTACGAACAATGGATCCGCTTGCTCGATATTTCCGCCGACCTGCGCGCCTTCCTCGAAGAAAACAAATCCGCCGGCAAACTAAAACTAAAAGAAACGTAGGGGCACGGCATGCCGTGCCCGCTCCGTCCGCGCCATCAATGAAACTGACGCGCGACCGTCTATTCCCATCCAGCTTTCTTCACTGGCCGCGTTCCGCCTGCTCGCTGGCCAGCGCGCGCTCGCCTTGCGACGTCGTAATCACCACATCCGGCAACCGAATCGCATAGTAAAGTCCCGCTGCCACCGCCGCGCCGACCAGCGGCGCAACAATAAACAGCCACAATTGCTGCAGCGCCCAGCCGCCCACAAATATCGCGGGTCCAATGCTCCGCGCCGGATTCACGGAAAGATTGGTAATGGGAATTCCGACCAGGTGAATCAGCACCAAAACCAAACCGATCGCCAGCCCCGCAAAACCCACGGGCGCTTTCACATCCGTCGAACCCAATACCGTCAGCACCAGGAACATCGTCAAAATCACTTCGGCCAGAAAACACGCCGGCAGCGAAAATCCTGCCGGCGAATGCAGGCCAAATCCGTTCGCTCCCAGACCGCGCGCCACTGCGCTATAACCACCCGAAACGCTGTTGGCGATAAACAGAATCGCTCCCGAAGCAATAATCGCGCCGGCCACCTGCGCGAACACGTAGATCAGCGCATCTTTCACATCGATTTTTTTCGCCAGCAGCACCCCGAGCGTCACCGCCGGATTGACATGGCACCCGGAAATCGGACCAATGGTATACACCATGGCCAGCAGCGACAATCCAAACGCAAACGCCACGCCCGCAAAACCGATGTATCGTCCTGCCAGCACCGCGCTGCCCACTCCGCCAAACACCAGCACAAACGTTCCCAATAATTCGGCCAGATATTTTCGCATCGCTTTCCTCCTCGACCCGAGACGCGCGGAGTATACCGCAGGCATCCTCTATCTATGCCATCTATTGCGCTATTTTTTGACGGAACGAAATTGCTCTTTGCAACTTTTTTGCCCGTTGCGGTTTTAACTAGGTGTGGGCAAACTACAGAAGACCAAACAAACTGTAGTTCCCAGACCTGCAGCGCGCATCTAATGCAGTGAGGCTGCAGCAGGGCGCCAGATGGCGCCAGGAGATGGATTATGCGTTGCCTTAGATATTTAGTTTTGATCGGTGCTTGCCTGGGCTTAGCCCTTTTGGCTGCGCCGCATGCCAATGCGCAGTGGGGAGTAGCGGTCGGCGTCGGTCCTGGCTACTACGGTGCCGCTCCGGTATGCAGCTACGGCTACTACGGTTATTACCCTTACGCGTGCGCTCCTTACGGCTACTACGGCCCTAGCTACTTCGCAGGCGGCGTATTCATCGGCGCGGGACCCTGGTTCCGCGGTTGGGGCGGATACGGCGGTGGCTACTACGGACGTGGTGGCTACTACGGTCGCGGCGGTTATTATGGCGGCGGTCGTGGCGGATACAACGGCGGTCGCGGTGGATACAACGGCAACCGTCCCGGTTACGCTTCACGTGGCGGAAGCAACTTCCACGGCGGTAGCAGCAACTTCCACGGCGGCATGGGCGGCAGCGCTCACGTCAGCGGCGGAGGTGGATTTCACGGCGGAGGCGGTGGTGGCGGGTTCCATGGTGGTGGCGGAGGCGGTTTCCATGGCGGCGGTGGCGGCGGTCATCGCTAAAAACACTAAACTCAGGAACACAATTTGGAATGCAACGGCTGGCAGGTCATCCTGCCGGCCGTTTTATTTTCCACTGATTTTTCTGCCTCGCCGATATCTGAATTCGCGCCGGACATATTGCTGAGCGTACCCGACGGCTGACAGCAATCCGTCCCAACAGCAACGGTGCTATTCTCGACTACAGAATCCATTAAGAACGTTTTTCAATCGTGAAATCCAAACTCCTCGCCATCGCGTCATCGCTGCTCTTCATCGTAATCGTCGCTTTCGCCGCTCGCGTGGCCTTCGCATGGGTACAGGAACGCGAAATGCCCCGCGAAGCGCTGGAGATCGTCCCCCTGGCGCAGGAGACCGGCAACATCGCCTATTCTCTCGTCACGGGAAAAGGCTACAGCTCTCCGTTCCGCAGCAACACCGGACCCACCGCATGGCTCCCTCCGGTTTATCCGCTTCTGATCGCCGGTATTTTTCTGATCTGCGGGCCGCTGAGCATGGCCTCGTTGAACGCTTCTATCCTGCTAAATATCCTCTGTTCCGCCGGCACCTGCATCCCGATTTTCTTCATCGGCAAACGAGTCGGCGGCGTAACTTTAGCCGCAACGGCGGCGTGGCTCTGGGCGATTTTTCCGAACGCCATCATGCTGCCCTATGAATGGATATGGGATACGTCCATGTCCGCGCTGCTCGCCGCATTCCTTCTTTGGGCCGCGTTGCTCGTCGCGGATACCACCAAATTACGCGACTGGTGCGCGTACGGCGTGTTCTGGGGCTTCTCTCTGTTGACCAACCCCGCGCTCGGCTCCCTGCTCCCCCCGTTTCTCGGGTGGGCCGGCTACCGCGCCGCCAGACGCGACGAATCATCTTCGCAAAAAACTCCGCGCATATCTCGTTCCTGGCAGCGCCCCGCTCTCGCCGCCGCCATCGCCATTCTCTGTTGCGTTCCCTGGACCGTGCGCAACTACATCCACTTTCACAAATTCATCCCGGTGCGCTCAAACTTCGCCTTTGAACTATGGACCGGCAACAACAACATCTTCGATCCCCACACCGGCACCGCCATGTCTCGCATCAGCAAATACGGCGAGGTCCGCCAATTCACGCAGCTCGGCGAAATCGCCTTCATGGAAGACAAATGGCGCAAAGCCACCCTGTTCATGCGCGCCCATCCGCAGTTGGTCGTTAAGCTGGAGCTGGCCCGCATCGTCACCACCTGGATGGGCACGCAACACGTCGTCGCGGATTTCATGCACACCGATTTCTGGCTGGACCGTCTCGTCTTCGTGGTGAACGCCATCGTTCTCGTGGGCACGATTGCCGGAATCATCCTTCTTTATCGACGGCGCGATCCTTACGCCTTCCCTCTCGCCGCGGCGCCTATCCTCTTCCCGATCATTTATTACATCACGCACACCTCGCTGCGCTATCGTCATCCGCTCGATCCAGTTCTGATGCTTTTGACCGCGGTAACACTGACGGCCCCGTTTCGTAGCAAGACGCCAGCCGCGTAATCACAACCTTCATCGGATGTGCTGTGACAAATTCCACGACGCATTTCGCCAATTCCTCTGCGCGCTCCGTTCGCCAGCCATTCAGCGTGAAAGACCCATCTCTCCTGTCATGACGGCCCGCTATCCAAATTGGCACATCCCTCCGTACACATAAAGTCCTGTCCCGACCACTGTCCGCTTTCCATCCCTTAGAACAATTGTTTCTCCCCTCGCGCTTCTCTATTCTCGCTTTGTTCGCACAAGCAGGCCCCACCCCCGGCCCTCCTCGCTTGAATACTTGAACCACCGCAACAACTCATCTCGGGAGGATTACGCGTGCTCAATAAAGTTTCCAGGCTGGTCTCGTTGCTTGCACTCGCCTTACTGCCGATTGCCACACGGGCGCAGCAACAACCCATCCGCGTAAATTGCGGCGGACCCAGTTACACCGATACGAACGGGCAGGTCTGGCAGGCGGACACTGGTTACAACACCGGGGAGACCGCCAACATGCCGGCGGTCATCACGGGTACAACCAATCAAGCCCTATATCAGACCCAGCGTTTTAACGCTGACGCGAGCATGCCCTTGATTTACACCTTTAAAGTCCCCAACGGCGCGTATCACGTGAATCTTTATTTCGCCGAGACTTGGACTCCCGCAATGGCCACGGGCGTTCGCGTTTTCAATGTGAAGCTGCAAGGCAATCCCGCATTCACGGGCCTCGATGTGTTCGCCGAAGCCGGCGCCGACGCCCCGCTGATCAAAGGGTCGGACATCACCGTCACGAACGGCGCCGTCGCTATTGAGTTTGACAACGTCGTGCAGAACCCCGAAATCAACGCCATCGAAATTCTCCCCGGGAGTTCCGGTCCGCAACTCTCTCTGAACTTCAAGTATCCCGACGGCACCGTGGTGGCCGGCACGCTAAACTACACCATCTCTTCTACCTTGCTGAGCTTTCAGGGCAGCGAGCCGCTTGTCAACGGCCAGGTCACCTGCGCACTGTTTGCCAACCCCAGCACTCTCGGCATCAGCACGCAATTCACCATAACCGCCACTTTGACGGATAGCGCTGGTCACGTACTTTGGAATTTAAATATCGGCATGAATCCGTCCCAGGTAAATCTGGCCACGGTGCAAAATTCCGCTCTGTCGGTGGTGGTCCAGAAGCTGTAACGTTAAGTGCCAATCGCGACGGGCTCGCGAGTTTCCTCCGCCAGCCCGTCACGGCGTGAAACGCCGCGCTTGGCGCGTAACTCCCAAAGCGAGGATTGCAGCAATCCAGCCAATTTAGTTTTCTCAATACGTACGGAATATCCCTGTTGCGCCAGGGCCGCCGCGTAATTCGGTAATCGCGTTACGCGCAGTCCGGTGCTGACGCGAAAAGCCGCGTATAGTCCGCGAATGATTGCGCGAGTCCACACACGACCGAGCAGCGTTTCCGCTTCGCGAAACTCAGAGACTATCCACTGCGCTCCCGGCGCAGCCCACGAACCTATACGCGCAACAACTTCCGCGATTTCCGCTTGCGAAAAGCAGTCCAGGAAAAAATGTGTGGCGATCAAATCGTATCCTTTTGCCTGTGGCTGAAATTCTCGCACGTCGCCGGCAAAAAACCGCACGCGCTCGCGAAGACTTGGACCCATGTTCACGACTCTGCGCTCCGCAACTTCGATCATGCGTCCGCTTAAGTCCACAAAATCAACCTGCACACGCGTATTTGCGCGCAGCAGCGCGGCCAAGAACCGCCCGTCGCCGTCACCGCATAGGATCACGCGCTCAGCGCCCGCAACTTCCCCCAGAAACGCGAACCGCATCTGTTCCAGACAACTTCCAAAGGCTAGCCGCTCCAGCGTTTCGTAGTATGGCGCCAGGCGGTCGCAGTTCATCGGTGTGGTGCTACGACGCCTCACGCTCCCCACCCTTGCATCGCCAAGGCGAATCCTGCTGGAAGCAGCACCGCAACGTCCGCGAGCACGCGCAAAGCCGCCGGCGACAAGTGTCTCCTGCAGAGGTTCAACGCCAACAAAAGCAGCGCACCCAAACAAACCGCCATCCATTCATACCGCAAGGATCCACGCGCAGTCTGCGCAAGATAACCCACAAGCGTCAATCCCGTCAGCGCTGTCGCCCACGCCGTAATACGTACGCTGCCCACCGCGTCTGCGCGCGTGAAAAATCCGGTGGCGCGATGACGCCCGTTCCGTATCTGCCCTGAGTCATCGTGACGTTCCCAATCTTCGATCGCCAGGCAATTCAAGCAACACAGCAATGCAAAAAATGCCCACGGAATGCACTCCTGCCAGCGAAGCTCTCTGCCGTGCGACCAAATGGGCAACGTCACGCCGCCCGCAAAAACAATTCCAACAAAAATCTCCTTTGGCAATGCTCGGGAAAACCGCCCGCAAAACGCGTGGATTGCCGCGAGATACAGCACCAGAAGTAAACCCAGTCTCACGCCTGCGTCGCGTTCCGCCGCCGGCAGGGACTCCGCGGTCAACCAAAAAATCCCACCGCTCGCCGCCATTAACAGACTTACCAGCGCCACGCCATGCCGTTCGCAGAAAAAATGCCGCTCCCGCAAGGCCCCGCGATTCCCTGCCGTCCAGCCGTCCAGCAACCGGTCGCTCACATAAATGACCCACACCGCAAGAAACAGCACCGCAGCATCGACAACCGGCAACCTTCCGCCGCTGCCCCGCGCAAAAACCGCTGCCCACGCCACCGCCACTATCGGCGCATCGATGCTGAGAACATTCCACCAAAGCCACCAAGGAATTTCAGACGCAACGATAGACCCAACCACCGGCGCGACGCTTGGCACGATGCCCGACGCAACGGGCGCCTCGACTGCCAACTCCGAATACGGCTCCGGGTCGACCCATGGCGCCGTACGCACTACGTGGCTGTGCTGCAGACGCGCATCACCAGCGTCGACAACCGGATCAACCTTCGCCACCACCTTGGAGGATGCTGAGGAGGGATTCTCCCCAGTCTCGAAAACCGGAACCACCGCCGCCATACCGACAATCCTTTTCATGAGCCGCGCACGCAACGGGCAGCCTTTAAGGATTATCTCACGCGTCACCGCGCAACTCTTGCGCTATCCGATCTCCCGCACTTATCGTTTGCGTTGGATCACAACTTCGGTTGGCTTGAAATTTCCTTGAACCGACGACGTTGCTTGTCCTACAACTTCGCTTGCAACGCTTTCCGCAAATCCGGCCCGATCCGCTCCACAATGGAAACGCCCGGAGCCTCGCCCTCATACTGCCCGATGGTATTTCCGTCGCGCCCGAGCAAAATATAGTTCGGCAAAGCTGCGACACCATATTGATGCGCCAACGTGCCATTTCCATCGAATCGCTGCGCCCAGGTCATTTGATGCTCCGCGACGAACGCTTTCCACACTTGTTCATCGTCATCTTCGCTGACGCTGATCAGCGTGAATTCTTCGCTGCCGTAAACTGCTTGCAGCTGCCTCAACTTCGGCAGCGCTTGGCGGCATGGCCCGCACCACGACGCCCAGAAATCCAGCAGCACCACCTTGCCCTTTAATTCCGCTAACGGCAGCTCCTGCCCCGGCGTAGTTGCCGCGGCGGCATCCGTCCTCTTTTCGTGCAAGCTGGTCCGCTCAAAATTGTCGTCATCATAAATCTTGTGCGGTTTGGGCTGGTTTTGCTTGCTGGCACGCGCCAGCCGCGCGGCATCTGCCAGCGAGATCGCCTGGTCCGCCTGATTGCCATCGCTCGCCATGCTTATCGCAGCGGGCGAATTTTGCGTCGCATCATTCGGCGTCCCGTGCGCCGGTGCCGTCTTGGCTTGTGCGGAGTTGTTCTGCCTAGGGTCCTGTTGCGAACCGGCGCGTGGCGGCGCCACGCACACTGCAGCGCACGCCAATCCTAAACTTAACAGTATTCGCGCGCTACTCATCCGTTCACCTGTCTACTTCGGTGCCGATTCCGGCTTCAGAAAGATCGAGTCATCGATCGGCGCGTTCACATCCACCTGCACCAATCGGATGTTCAGCACCACGCCTTTTTCTACGCGCCTCATGCGGTATGGAATTTTCAGTCCCGCCACGTCACGGTAATCGTCCAAATCAAGTTTTACCGAATACGGTCCATCCTTTGTGCTGTACATGTCTTCCGTGTGCACGATATATCCACTGTCCACATCGAAATACATCCGCGAGACCACGTTTTTCTCCGGCATGTACTCCACCACGTAAGTGTTGTGACGCCCCACCTTTTCCTGGCCGGTGACTTTTCCCGTCGCCGCCAGTAGGAAGGCCTTCCCGCGGTCCGCAAAATCCGTATAACGCAACCGGCTGGCCAGCGCCGCGCCCTCATACTGGTGATAGCCGCCGGCCGCATCCTCGATCCACGCCGCTTGCCCGTCGCACACGTCGCGCACCACCACGCCGTTTGGCAAAGTTATTTTGAACAGCGACTTGTTCGGCGCTTTTTGAAAAATCTCGATAGAGAAAAATGACGAACCGTCTTCCGTCTGATACAGACCCTTCATCCTGCGCGAACTGGCCTTGGCGATCGCCGCCGCGCCGCCCATCACCTCATCGTTCCTGGCCAGCAACGCTTTCGTCGTCGGCAGCCCCGCAACCGGTGCGCTCTCGCCAGCCGCCGCAACCTTCTCCGTCGTGGTAACCGGAACCACCGCCGCCCCGGCGCTCCGCGCGGCACTTTCCTGCGCGCCACAATTCCCACCCAGCAATCCCGACAGGCCCGCGCCAAGCACAGCCACTGCCAGCAAGCGTTCGGTTCGCATGTCGACCTCCGTTTGCCTTCAGTATGTGGGGGATGACTGAGTGGGAAGGGTTTATCGTGGATTCCGTGCCGCATCGTCAACTGCCCAAAGGTTCAGGCAGCCACGGCGCAGCAGATTAGCGTCACCGACGGATTCAGGAGGCAGGGTCACGCAATGGCCCTTCGTCGAATCCGCCGGTGACGATCGCGATGCATAGGTTGTGCTTTGAGCCAGCAAGTCGTTTCACGCTCCGCTCATTTTTCTGCAAATCTATGCCGTCCGCCGTGCTTTCGTATGCCTTCTGTAGGTGCCGGACTTCAGTCCGGCCTGCCTCCCCGAGCGCAGTCAACCGGCCGGGACCGCCAGCCCTTGCGATGGCGCCGCCTCAATCGACGGAACAAGGTGCGCGGCAAACGCCGGCACCTTCCGAAACGCCATGTGGAAAACCTCGCTGAACGAAACAATCTGCATCCCATGCTTCTCAAACAAAATGGTCAGCCCGCGTTGTGAATACAACGAAACATGCCCATTGCGCGGCGCCACATACCACCACCGCAGCCCCAGCTCCGCAAAATTCGCAGGCTGCGTAAGCGTGGAAAACAAAATGACGCCTTCCGCGGCCAGCATCCCATTCATATCTGCCACGATTTTGTTGGGGAACGGCGCATGTTCCATAACCTCGAAACAGGTAATCAATTCAAAAGGGCCTTGCGGACGCGCCGAGAACGCCGAGAAAGGATCGTAAGTAGCAGCCCGGAAGCCGCGTTCTACGAGCAGCCGCGCGAACAAGCCAGAGCCGCCGCCGTAGTCGAGGATCGATAGCTCCGCGCGCGCACCCTCGAAAGCTTTGGCAACGACGCCGGCATTATTCGTCGGCCGCACCACCACGTAGTCGGGATCGACGAGCACGTAGTCATCGTTGTAGATATATTTCAACAATGCTTCAGGCGACCAATCATCAAATGCCTCGGTAAACAAAAACCCACACGCGTCACATCGCCGGTAGTAAATCGGCTTGCCCGAAACGTTCAAGCACTTCCCTTGCGCTTCGATGCAGCTCTTATGAAAGTCCACCACGCCAAACAGCGGACTCGCCCGGCCGCAAATCTTGCAGGCCGCGGGCCGCGGATCGATGACGTTAAGCACGCGAGCGCCGGGCGAGCACTGCCAATTCAGCGGCCACGCGTTCGAGCACGGAACCCCAATCGCCAGCCGTCAGCTGACGAAACAACCGCATCGTCGGATACCACGGACTATCTTCGCGTTCGAGCAGCCACCGCCAATCCGGCGCGAACGGCAGCAATATCCATACCGGCTTTCCCAGCGCGCCTGCCAGGTGCGCTACTGCGGTGTCCACTGTGATGACCAAATCAAGATTCGCGAGCAGCGCGGCCGTGTCGGAAAAATCCTTCAGCTCTCCGGCGATGTCGACCATCCTCATTCCCGACGCCGTCTGTTGCGCCGCCGCCGGACCTTTCTGCAATGAATAAAACTGCACATCTGCGCGGCTCAGCGGCGCGAACTGCGCCAGCCGAATCGAGCGTTGCAAATCGCGCACATGTTTCGGATTGCCCGCCCACACCAACGCCACGCGCAATCTATCTCCGCCGTCCTCCGCCAGCCGCAACCGCCATTTCTCCGCTTCGTCCAGATCCGCGCGCAGATACGGAATCTCCGCCGGAATCGTCGCCAATTCCGTACCGAAGGCCAGCGGCAAGCTGAGTAGCGGACAGTGCCACGCAAAGTCCGGAAGCGCGTCGCCCTGCGCCAGCACGCGCGTTGTTCCGGGCATTTCGCCCAGCAACCGATGCAATTCGCGCTGCACTTCCAGCACCACTTCTCCGCCGCGCCCCGCGACAATCGGCACGTAGCGCACGAATTGCAACGTGTCTCCCAAACCTTGCTCGGCATGCAACAAAATCCGCGCGCCGCTCAGCCGTTCACCGTGCCACAATTTCGCGCCAATCTTGGCCGTTCCAATCTTGCCGGCCACGATCGTCCCGCACGCAGTTTCGCTCGCCACAATTTCCACTGAGACGGATGCAGCCGCACCCGCCTCCGCTGATGCAAATTCTTCTCGCGCGAATTCTCGCTGCACCTTGCGCAGCGCCTTCGTATGCCAGCGATATTCGTAATTTTCCCAACCAAGAGAAAATTCCCCGCGCAGCAGGTGCGCGAGTCCCGCATAGTAAAGAAATTCGCGCGCCGCTGGTTTCAACTCCGATGCCCGCCGGTAACTTTCCAGCGCCGCAACCAAATCGCCTTGATGGGCCAGTATGTGACCCACATGCCCGTGCGCCTCCGCCAATTCCGGCTTCAGCTCCAGCGCGCGCTGGCACGCCTCCATTGCGCCGGCTAAATCTCCCTGCCTCCAGAGATTTCCGCCCAAATTGTTGTGTGCCTCCGCGAGCCCGGGCCGCAGCGCCACGGTCCGCTGGTAACAGTCCTGCGCCGCGCTCAGTTCGCCCTGCTCGGCAAATGCATAACCCAAATAGTTGTGTGCCGCCGCCAACTCCGGCTTCAACGCGATAGCGCGCCGGCTAGACTTCTCCGCCCCCGTAAAATCCCCTCGCCGCCAAAGACTTCCCGCCAAGCTGCTGTGCGCCTCGGCAAACTCCGGCTGCAGCGCAATGGCCCGCTGGTAACTCGCAAGCGCCCCATCCAAATCGCCTTGATCCGCGAGCACATGACCCAAGTGACTGTGCGCCTCCGCCAATTCCGGCTTCAGCGCAATCGCACGTCGACAGCAGACCAGCGCCTCCGCCAAATTTCCCGCGCGCCACAAATTTCCACCCAGATTGCTGTGCGCCTCCGCAAGTTCTGGGTTGATCGTGATGGCACGCTCCAGCGCCTCGGCCGCTCCAGAAAAATCCTCCTGCAGTTGCAGCACCGCTCCTAGATTGCTCAGCGCCTCCGCATAGTTCGGCCGCAGCAACAGCGCACCGCGCAACATCTCGGCCGCCGCAGCGAACTCGCCTGACTCCTGTAGCACAATCCCGAGGTTGTAAAGCGCTTCGGCGTCGCCAGGCGTCAGCCGCAACACTTCGTGATATTCGCGCGCAGCTTCTTCCATCGCGCCAGACTGATGCAACGCATGCCCCAAATTGTAGTGAAATCCCGCACACTCCGGTTTTAAGCACACCGCCAGGCGGTAGCAGCGGATGGCCGCATTCAGCTCACCGCATTTCCTTTTCAAATTTCCCAGATTGTAGTGCGCCTCGGCATGCTCCGGCTGCAATTCCAGCACGCGCCGAAAAAATCCCTCGGCCTCCGCAGATCCTTCAGTTTCCGCCAACACATTCGCCAAACCATGCAGCGCCGCCACATGCGTCGGCTCCAGCAAAATCGCGGCGCGATAACTCGCCACAGCCGCCGCCAACTCACCTTGCAGCAAAAAAGTATTTCCCAAATTGTATGGATAGTCGGCAGCCAACGGATTGACCTCGATCGCCGCGCGCAGCAGTCCAATCGCAATTTCATACTGCCCCGCTGTCTGCGCAAGCACCCCCAACAAATGCAGCGCATCCGCATCCCGCGGCTCACGCTGCAAAATCTCGCAGTAACAAGCCTCCGCCTCCGCCAGTCGCCCCGCCTGGTGGTGTTCCAGCCCAACCCGCAGCGTGTCCGCAGCAGTTCTCTCAGCAGCAGTTCTCTTCCGGGAAACTTCCGTCAGCACACAAAAATACCAAGCACGCCGCCTGCAAATCGCACCGTTAATCTATCGCCCAGCATGCGAGAAACATTACAAAACGCCAATGAAGCCTTTTCTTAGAATGTAGCGGCGGGTCTTCAGACCCGTGCTCTTGACTCTGTCCTTCGTAGCGTCCGGCCACCGCGACAGCCTGACCAGCACCGCGATCCTCGTTCATCTTCGCAATCGCAACAATACTGCAGCCGTCGAGCGACTAGATGCATCTAGTCCTCCATACGGAACTCTTCTGCTAGAGTGCTGATACAGACTTTAGCGCTGTGACCGACAGATATTCTAAAGTGCGCATCGAACTTGAGCGACGAAGGAGAATAGCCGTGAAGCAAGGACGACTCTCGCGTGTTCTGCTGGTGATGCTGGCCAGCGCTGCTTTTGCCGCCGCGCTCATGCTGGGATGCGGCAGCAGCTCGGCGCCGCGCGCCTCCGCACAAACGGAAACGCCCGCGAAGCCCGCCGGGCCGCCTCAACAACTCACCGCGGACGGGCAGACGCAGTTGCGCGCCATGGCGCAAAGCGGAACTCTTGCGGAGCTGCGCTGGCCGAATTTCAGCGATTACACCAGCCACGTGCAGAAATTCTACGACCTGTACGGATATTCACTGCCGTGGGTTCGCGACATGCAACCCACGCCACAAGCGCAGCAGATTATTGCCGTGCTGCTGAACGCGGAGCAGAAGGGATTGTCCGCTGACGATTACGATGGGCCGCGCTGGCAGGCGCGCCTCGCCAAACTGAAGCCCGCGGCGACGCAACCATCCGAGGCCGATGCGATCGCGTTTGACCTGGCGCTGACCGTGTGCGCGATGCGCTACATCTCGGATCTGCACATCGGCAAGGTGAATCCCGAACACTTCGATTTTCACTTGAATGTCGAAAGCAAGAAATACGATCTGCCAGAATTTTTAAAAACAAATGTTGTCGACGCTCCCGATGTTGCGGCAGCGCTAGCGCAAGTGGAGCCTCCCTACCCCGGTTATCAGCGCACGATTGTGGCGCTGCACCGCTATCTGGAACTAGCGAAACAGTCCGACGGCTTGCAGCTTCCTGCGCTCGCGCCTAAGGCGAAGCCGATCGCGCCCGGCGATAACTATCCGGAACTGCCGCAGCTGGCGCGATTCCTGCAATTGGTCGGCGACCTGCCGAGCACCGCTACCGTTTCCGACAGCACCGTTTACGCGGGCCCGCTGGTCGACGCGGTCAAGAATTTCCAGACCCGCCACGGGCGCACGCCGGACGGAAAACTCGACGCGCAAACGCTGACGGACTTGAATGTGCCGCTGTCCCGCCGAATACGCCAAATGCAACTGACGCTGGAGCGATGGCGATGGCTGCCGAACGAGTACCGCGCCGCGCCGATTGTGGCGAACATTCCCGAATTTCGCGTGCGCGCGTACGACGAAAATCTAAAAGTGGCGCTGTCCATGAATGTGGTGGTCGGCAAAGCCTACGGCCACAACACGCCAATCTTTGAAGACTCGATGGAGTACGTCGTTTTCCGCCCATACTGGAGCGTTCCCTTCTCGATCGCCAGGGCGGAAATGCTGCCGCGCCTCGCCAAAGATCCCGACTACTTGGCCAAGAAAAACTTCGCAGTCGTCGACAGCAAGCAGAACGTGGTGACCGCGGGAGCGGTGTCTGCCGATGTGCTCGCGCAGTTGCGTGCGGGCAAACTATTTATTCGCGAAAATCCTGGTCCGACCAACTCACTGGGCCTGGTGAAATTTATTTTTCCTAACAGCTACAACATCTACATGCACGATTCGCCGCAACGCCAACTGTTTTCGCAAGCGCGCCGCGATTTCAGCCATGGCTGCATTCGGCTGGAACGGCCGGCGGACATGGCCGTGTGGGTGCTCCGCAACAACCCCGGCAACTGGGACTTGGCCAAAGTGCAAGCCGCCATGAATGGCACCGGTATCTCGCAGCAGGTGAATCTCACGAAGCCGATTCCGGTGTTCATCGTTTACGGCACGGCGATCGTACCGGAAAGTCTGCAAGTGGAATTTTTTGACGACATTTATGGCCAGGACGCGGCGCTGGAAAAAGTTCTGGTGAAGGGCTATCCGTACCCCGGCTAGTCGGCTTTTTCAGGAACCTCGGTTGATACCTCCATGGGCGCTCCGGTTACTCATTCCCGGTTAGTCGCCGCCGATTAGGCTGGCGGGACAATCGAAGCACCACTGGCGCACGCGGCCGACGTCCACATGGATGAAGTCGGAGTGGGGATAGTAGCCCACGCCGCCGCGTTGCAAGGCCAGCGCGGCGCGGCGGAGCTTCAGGGTGTTGACGCCGGGCATGCGCAGGTCGATGGCTTCTGCTTGAATGTGCAGGCTGTTCTTGGCCACGCCGTTGGTGTGCGCGCGCAATGATTCGTTGGTGCCTGGCGTGCGATAGCCGCAGACAATGTCGAACTCGCCGCCAGGACGCCCGACGGACGTGGCGAGGTCCGAGAGAATGTCGTATAGGCGCGGATCGAAATGGCGAACTTCGTTGGTGTTATGGTCGCGCAGGAAGTAGTCCAGCTTGGCCAGTGCGCTGGGAATGAATTCCTCGCCGCGGCGGTAGACAATGTCAATGCGCTCGGCGGTGTGCGTGTTGTAGAGCACCAGGCGGTGCTCCTGCGCTGCCGGAGCGGAGACCTCCGTCGCGGTCCCGGCCGGCGGCCCATCGCCCGAGGCGCCATTCGATCGGGCCCCCGCGGCGGCGCCGGACAGCAGGATCGTCATGGCCGCAGCCACGGTGAGGAACAGCGAATTCTGTCGATATCTGGTCATAATGCCCCTAACTAGTTTACCAAAATAGGCCTATAAGTTCACCTTGCGACCCCTCCGAGTAACACACCCCGCCAATGCGTCCAAGGGTCGCACAACAGGCGCAAAGGGTACGTTGCGCCGGCGCAATTACGTGACGGCTTGGCAGCTGCCCCATGCTCCGCCAGAGTAAAGGCGGCTTCGGCGTGCTGTCGGCCTTCCTGCGTCGGGTTTGGGGAATGGTGGACGGTGGCGGGGACGCGGGATGCGGGATGCGAATCTGAAGATTCGCCACTACGAGGGCTAGGGTGTTCTTTTTGTGCGAGTTACGGGCGCACGGGGCGATCGAAGATGGCTGGGAATAGTAACTAGTCTGTTACGGGGAACCCCCGGGGGGTCGATGAAAGAGTAAGATTCCATTGGGTTTACGGGTGATTCTCGCGAAAGAGTAAGATTCTGTTGGGGTTACGGCGCTTCGACCGCAGGACGCGGCGTAAATGAACGGCGACGCGAGGAAGTGACGAGGTAAGGAAAGAACGGGAGGAATGTGAGTGGCGGTCCTTCGCCCGAAGGGCTCAGGGTAAAGCGGGAGGTTGGGGCGGCGAGCGCGAAGATCTGCGGGGCGGGCGACAAAGGCACAGACTGAAGTCTGTGCCACCGGGAGGTGTTTTGGTGCGGGCTTCATAGGGCATGGTAGCATTGGGCTGTGATGCTTGTCAAGAGATATTATCCTGTAGTACTACGTTCGAATGATGGAGATAGTACGTTCGAATGGAGAAGCGTAGTCTGGTTCCGTTTTGGAACTGGTGGAGCGACGGGGTTAGGCGATAAGGATTAGGCAACAAGGATTAGACAACAAGGGATAGGCAATAAGGGTTGCAACGAATTCAAAAGAAAGACCCACCCTCACAAAACGAGGATGGGGCACCCCGAATCGGTCTCCCGGCTTACGGCCGTGCCACCCGCCGTGCCACCGCGGCCATGATCAAGGCGGCACCCACATTTTATGATGCAGTGGGGCGTCCATTGGTAACGCAGAGCGTTTCACCTTCGTTCATTAAATTTCTTGAGCGTGTGGGATGCAAATCTGTGGTCGGTGGCGTCTACGTTCACAAAATTGTCACAGAAAAAAGCGGCTTAAATGTGTAACCGATATTCAGGATGTGGCGTCTGATTCAGTACGGCGTTTTAAGTGGAGGCGCTGGTAGATTTGGGCCAACGCCTCCGTCCAAAATTTTGTTTGAGCTTCATGATTCTCGATTGGCCGCGCGCGTGACAATCCCGGGAACTTCGTTCGGTTTCACCGCATGCACTTGCATCAGATGCTTGATGAAGGCCGACATGTCCTGCGACGCGTACACGCAGCGAGGGCACTGTAGGGTTGATTTGGTCCGCGCGGCCTTGGCTTTCGTACACATGGCCGACCCCATTTTTACCTCAAAAAACGAGGATGAGTCACGCGGAATCGTTCTTCTGCCTTACGTCCGGGCCACGCGCCAGCACTGCGGCGGTGGATGGCTGGTTGAGCGCGGTCATCGCGGCTAGGGAGTCCATGTAGTCGCGCCAATGGACGATCTTACGATCTGCGATCGTAACCACAGAGATGAAACGGTTGTCGTAGGCGGCGCCGGTCGAAAGTATTTCGCCGTGGACCTGGTATTCGATGATCACGATACGGGGGTCCTGCGAGCGGTGAATGACGAGGGCGTCCGCGCCATGCAGGACGATGTTGTTGCCGTAGGGTGCGTAGAGGGCCATGAGCGCCGCACGACCATGCACGGTTTGTGGCCAGCCTGGAAAAATATAGAGAAACTCGAAGACGGCATCGTCGGCGATGGTATCGAAATAGTGGTCGCCGTCGACGAGTCCGGCCAAGCCTTGCTGTGCTATTGCGAAGAATGGGTCGAGCGCGGTGAAGGCGGCGTATTTAGGATCGGTCACACGTTGACTCCTGTGGTGGTGAGAGAAGTTCGTAGTTACGCGGTCGGTCGAATGTTCTGATTTACCCGGAAGAAGTTCTTAGGGTCATACTTCTTCTTAATTTCGGCCAGACGATGATAGTTCTCTCGATAGCTCGCTTGGACGCGGTCTTGTCCCTCTTCCATCATGAAGTTTACGTACGCGCCACCCGCTGAGAACGGATGGAGGGCATCCCAATAGTCTTTGCACCATGCTGTGATTTTCTGGGCGTTCGCAGGGTCGGGGTCAACGCCCACAATCACCTCGACGAACAACGCCTCGCGGAAACTGTATGCCGTATCGTTCTTGGCAATGCGCTGCGCCGCCCCGTTGACGGGATAGAGATGCATGGTAGAGAGCATGGTCGGTACTTTGGATCCATGCTCAACGTGCCGAGCGATTGCTTCATCGCTCAATTCGGTGAAGTTGTCAGCCCGCCAATACCATTGGAGGCCAGGACCGAATAGCGGATCAAATAGGCTTTGCACGACCGGGAATGGCGCAGGGCCGACGTGATCGAGAAGGGGTTTGCCCAGCGATCGCATCGGCTTGAGGGCGTCTTCCGTCTGTTCCGGAGAGCCGGTGCTGCACCAAATAATGCCGCACACTTTCCTGAAGTGGAGATGCTCGGGAAACATGGGCGCGGGTGGCACGACGAGGAACGCGAAAAAGCCGCCAACATATTCCGGCGCCTTCTTAATAAAATCTCGATAAGCGCTGAGGACATTCGCGGCCTCTTCCATCGGCCAGAATGTCGGGCCGAATTGGACCATATTGATCGGATGGAGGCGAAACTCGAACGAAGTTATGACCCCGAAGTTGCCGCCGCCACCCCTTACAGCCCAAAACAGATCGGGATTGCATTCGCTGCTCGCGGTCACGAAACTGCCAGCGGCCAAAACCACATCCACCGCCAACAAATTGTCGATGGTAAGGCCAAATCTGCGGGTAAGGTAACCGATGCCTCCGCCCAGAGTGAGCCCGGCCACTCCGGTGCTCGAGACGAACCCGCAAGGCGCAGCCATGCCGAATGGATGCGTTGCATGATCGACGTCGCCCCAGACGCATCCCGCCTCAACGCGGACGGTTCTGTTTGCGGGGTCAACGCGAATGCCTTTCATTTTTGAAAGATCAATCACCAGACCATCGTCACAAGTTCCTAAGCCCGCTCCGTTATGGCCGCCGCCCCGAATTGCGGTCAACATTTCGTTGGCCACACCAAACTGCACCGCCGCTATTACGTCGGCAACGTCCGCGCAACGGGCAATAAGACGTGGACGTTTATCGATCATCCCGTTGTGGACTTTGCGAGCGGATTCATAGGCGGCATCCGAAGGCGCAATAAGCTCTCCGCGAAAGGAACTCTTCAACTGTTCGAAGGACAGTGTGATCACTATGTTCTCTCAATTGCCTTTGTATCGGCCCGTCGTCGGTCTGAATCTACCACGATTTTGCGCTGACCCCTGATTGGTCGGGTTACCGGAAATGTGCTTTTGAGCCGACCATCTGAACCGGCAGCGGTAATCAAGACTTGGCAGCCGCCAACTAATGCGGTGTGTTACTCTGCGTCTCAGTGCAGTTCCTTTGGAGTTCTTCGTGCGATTATCGATGTTTATATTTTTGTGCCTGCAAATAAGCGCGGTACCAGGCTCAGTATTTGGTCAAACCGTTGCATCCGGGGATTTTCGCGTTGGGGCGGCGAAGGTCGACATCACTCCTTCTCAGAGTGAGTTGCCGAAAGCATATTTGGGTGTGCTCGATCACGTATTTTCCAGGGCCATCGTCATCGACAATGGCCACACCAGTGCCGCGCTCGTCACCCTGGATGCCGGTGGGGTTCCAAACGAACTGTGGGCCGATTTGAGCGCGCGCGCCGAAAAAGAGCTGGCCATTCCCTCCAGCAATATTCTCTTCACTGCTACCCACAGCCACAGCGTTCCCATGGTTATTCCAATATTCGGCCACGAGCAGGTCGATAAAGCGCGCGTGGCGGACTACGAAGAGAAAGTGTTTCAGTCCATGAAGTCCGCGAAAGCGAACCTCCAGCCTGCGAAAATTGCGTATGGAACTGGTGTTTCTTACCTTAACGTTCAGCGTGACATCATTGATCCTGTGACACATCGTTGGTGGGAAGGGGCAAACTACGGTGGCGCGTCGGACAAGACCGTTGCAGTCATTGCGTTCGAGTCCTTGCAGGGGGATCCAATCGCGGTCTACTACAACTACGCGATGCACGCCGTGATCACGGGAACACTCGACCTCGTCAGTGGAGATATCCCTGGCTCGGCCTCACGATATATCGAGTCGCATTTCGACGACAAAGTAGTGGCCTTATGGTCTGAGGGCGCAGCCGGAGACCAGAACCCCATCTACTTCCAACAAACCTATGATTTAAGAGCGATTAGAACCCAAGACTTCGCCCAGAAAGGAGTCGACGTCAGCAACTCGATGCCCCCAGGAGGCCAAGGCCTCGACCGCAATAGTCCTAAAGTTCTCCACCTGATGAAAGAGCAGGAGGAGATGATTACATCCATGGGTCAGCTGCTGGGCGAAGAGGTCCTGCGCGTCATGCGCGGGTCTAATCGTTTCGTGTCTGACGGACGACTATTCGGAGACGCGAAGTCGATAACCTGTCCTGGGCGGGAGCGCACCAATGAAGGCCGCGGCGGATTTCCCGGCACATACAAGGATGGGCCTCCCGTAAACATACGGCTCGGTGTGTTGATGATTGACGATATCGCGATAGGGGCGGTAAACGGCGAAGTCTATAACCCGATTGCTGAACGGCTGAAGCGAGAGTCTCCCTATGCCAAGACCATCATGGCGACTCTGACGAACGGTTTTGCGAATTCAGGCTATATTCCAGACGATGCGTCGTTTGGCCACTACACATTCGAGGTTCTGTCATCGCGCCTTCAGCCTGGCTGCGCCGAGACGAGCATCGTAAACGGAATCATGGAAATGATGCCCAGAGTCAAATATTAGCGAGTCGCGTTACCGGCACATCTCAACTCCTGATAAGTCATTATCGGACAAGTGGATTTATTCGCCGGTCGGACTGGTTTCAGTCCACTCAACCATAACTCACTTCCATGCCTGCGCTATCTGGAGGGCAAGCTTAGCGTGATGGGTGTCCCAGGCTCCACACGTAGGCTGCGACGGCGGAGACTTGGTCTGGCGTGAGTTGTGCGCCGCCCATAGCCGGCATGGGGCTGCGGTATTGTTTGGGTTGCGGAACGCCGTCGGTGATGGTTTTCGTGATGCCCGCGAAGCTGCCATCGCTCCACAACCACTTCTTCCCTGTTAGATCCGGACCCAAAGGCCCGCCTTGGCCGTTGGCGCCGTGACAGCCAGTGCAGGCCGCGCCACCGACTTGGCCACGGTAGATGCGCTCGCCCAGCGCCACCATTTCACGCGTCGCTCCTTGGGGAACGGCTACGGCTGGGGATGCGGCCGCACCGGCATCTGGGTGCGTGCCCTCTGGTGGATTGGCCGGGGCTTCGACGATCGCGCCGGCGGACGCGGTGTCGCTGGGGCACGGAGTCACTTTTGCAGCAGCGCCAGCGCTAGCTGCTCCGCCGCGATAAACAACGCGGTAGATTCGTCCGCGGACATCGTCGGAGATATAGAGCGCGCCATCTGGTCCGACGGCGAGGCCGTCCGGGCGATGTTCGGCTTTATCTGGGGATTTCACGGCACCTGCGAAGCCATCGGCAAAAATTTCGCAGCCACCGGAGGCGTGGCCACCGGTCATCGGCTGAAACACCACGTTGTATCCGCCTTGCGGATAGGGCGCGCGATTCCACGAGCCGTGGAAGGCAATGAACACGCCGTTGCGATAACGCTCCGGGAATTCTTTCTGGTCGTAGCGCACCATTCCGTTTGGCGCCCAATGCGCGGGAAAGGCCGCGGCCGGAGCGAGCTTCTTCGCGCACACGCCGATGGTTTTGCCGCCGTCGCCACCGTACTCCGGAGCCAGGACCAACTTTCGCGCGAAGGAGTCGTAGTAGCACTCGGGCCAGCCGTAGTCGCCGCCCTGCGTCAGCAACAGGAGCTCTTCTGCGGGAAGCGTGGCCTCCTGATCGGGCTGGTAAAGATCGGGCCAATTGGAATGGAGCTGGTCGCGTCCGTGCTGGGTGACAAACAGGCGGCCGCCCGAGTCCATGGCAAAGCCTTCACCGTTGCGTATGCCGGTGGCAAAGCGGTCGGCCTTCGAAAAACTTTGGAGCGATTTATTCGCGTCGTAGCGCCAGATGCCGGCGCGCGTCTCGAGTTCCGTGCAGGGATCGGCTCCCGGGGATTTTAGCGTGCGATTTTTCAGTTGGCAGGAATTCGTGGCGCTGGCCACGTCCACATACAGGGAGCCTTGCGCATCGATGAAGAAGGGATGCATGGGATGGTCACCGGTAAGAGGCAATCCGGAGACGATGGTGACCGGAGCATCTTTTGGAACGATGGAGCCGGCAGCCAGCGGATAGCGCACGATGCGGTCGTTGATCTCGGCATAGATCGAGCCTTTATAGAGGCCGATGCCGGTGCCGCCGGCTCCGCCACTTTGCACGGTTTCGCCGAAGCGCTCGTTCACGTCGGCCTTGCCGGTGTTAGTTTTGTCTTGTAACGCGACCAGGAATCCGCCGGAATGCGGGGTTTCGTTGCCGTAATATTCGCCGGACCAGGTGTTTACATAGACGACGCCGCTGGGCGCAACGACGAGGTGTCGAGCGTGGCCGATTCCGTCGGCAAAAATCGTGGCGCAGAAGCCCGCGGGTAACTTCAGCCCGGTGTCATCGCTCGGGCAGCCCTGGTCCGCGACTGCAACGGCGGCGCGCGATGGATTGCGAGCCAGCAGTGAGGAACCAATCAGGTACAAGACGACGAGAGCCGCCAAAGCGGGCAACAGCTTCTTGAGTAAGTGGAAGAATTGCATCGGAGCCTCCCTCACGGCGACCGCGAACACGGTGAACGTGAATGCTGCGAAAATATATCATAGCGGTTGTTCGTAGGAATCTTGGCGACGCCCGACGTCGGCGCTCCAAAAGGGTGGCGAGGGGCCTGTCAATAATACGCAAGCTTGAACTGAAGGCGGCTGGATGGGTTAAAGTAGGCGGCGCAGGAGGTGCTGGCCATGAGAGTGGTGATTGTCGGTGGAGGATTTGCGGCGGTGGAGTTTGCGGCGACGCTGCGGAAGAAGCTGAAGGCGTCGGAGTGCGAGATCCTGGTGTTCAGCCGCGAGAACCACATGGTGTTTCATCCGCTGCTGGCGGATGTGGCGGGGGCGTCGATTAATCCGGACGCGGCGGCGGCGCCGCTGCGGCAAATGCTGAAAGGCGTGAACTGCCGCACCGATCGCGTGGAGCGGATTGATCTGGCGGCGAGCAAAATTGAGTATGACGACGGAAGCCCTGTGCCGGCGCGTCTGCCATACGATCACGTGGTGGTGGCGTGCGGGGCGGAAAGCAATCTGGGAATTATTCCGGGGATGACGGAGAACGCGTTTGCGTTCAAGGTGATGCGCGATGCCGTAGAGCTGCGGCAGCATATTGTGCGGCGCATGGAACAGGCGGAAGGCACGAACGATCCTGAAGTGCGAAAGCACAATTTGAGCTTTATCGTGGTGGGCGCGGGATTCAGCGGCGTGGAGGTGGCGGGGGAAGTCAACGAACTGGTGCGCAGCAGCACGCGATTTTATAGCAATTTTAAAGAGGAAGATGTGCGGGTGGTGCTGGTGCACTCGGAGGAGCAGATTTTACCGGAAGTGGCGCCGACGCTGAGAGAGTTCGCGCGAAAGAAGATGGAGAAGGCGGGTATCACCATGTTGCTGAAGACGCGCGCGGTGGCTGCGACCCGCGAAGGCGTGACGCTGGACAACGGCAGGTTGCTGCACGGGGCAACGATTATTTGCACGATTGGGACGGCGGTTTCTCCGCTGGTGAAGAGTCTGGAGGTGCCGAAAGAGCGGGGGCGGATTCGGACGACGGCCGACATGCGCATCGAGGGGACGACGAACGCGTGGACGCTGGGGGATTGCGCGTACATTATCAACGCGGAAAATAACAAGCCTTCGCCGACGACGGCACAATTCGCGGTGCGGCAGGGACGGCAGGCGGCGATGAATCTGGTGCGCGTGGCAAAGGGCGAAGCGACGCAACCGTTCCGATTCAAGGAGCTGGGGCAACTGTGCTCGATTGGGGGATATCAGGCGGTGGCGGAAATGTTTGGCATGCGGGTATCGGGATTTCCGGCGTGGTTCATGTGGCGCGGGGTGTATTTGCTGAAGCTGCCGACGTGGTCGCGGCGCGTGAAGGTGGCGGTCGATTGGGGCTGGGACCTGCTGTTTCCGCGGGACCTGAGCTTCTTGAACGTGGAAAACGCGCAAAGCGTGACGCACGCTTACTATCGCGCAGGGGATTTCATTCTGCGGCAAGGCGAAGTTGCACGCACGTTCAGCATCATCGAAGACGGCGAGGTGGAATCGCTCGAAATGACGGAGGAAGGCCGGGAGCCCAAAGTTTTGGCAGTGCTGGGTAAGGGAGACTTTTTCGGCGAGGCGGCGCTGATGGGGAATCCCATACACGATCACAGCGTGCGGGCGCGAACGTCGGTGCGGCTGTTGCAGATGGGCCGCGAACTTTTCACGCAGCTGGCGGAGGCGTCGCAACCGTTTCGCGATTTGCTGAGCAAGGCGATTTCGCGGCGCTCCGGAGACTCTTGGCGACGCTTGCCGCTAGCGAAAGAGCTACTCTCCGGCGAACCGCTGGAGACGTTTCTCGATCCCCTGCCGGCGAAACTGCTGACCAGCGACACGACGTTTGCAGATGCGGTGACGGCGCTGAACGAGAGTCCGACGGGGCAGCTGTTGATTGTGGACGAGCAGCAGCATTTGTGGGGCACGCTGGACCGTGAGGACCTGTACGACATGGTTGCGCGCGTCGCAGACGTCCCGTTAGAGAAGCGCGAGGACGTGCCAAAGCGCAAGCTGAGCGAGCTGCTGTATGGCAATCCCCTGTATGTGACGGCGACGGATTCGATCCTGGTGGCCACCATGACGATGCTTGATCACAGCGTTTCGTGGCTGCCGGTAGTGCGCAGTAAGGATGATTTGCATCCGGTGGGCTTCGTGCGAGGAGAAAAAATCGGCAGCCGGATGGTTGAAAAAATTAGCGCAGGGAAAAGCGGTCAAGCAAACACGGCGAGCTGAGGAGCGGTGAACCGAGCGGCGTTAGCCGAGTGCCACAAGCTGAGGTGCGGGAGTTGAGGCGCCGGAGGCCGAGGGTTAGTACGCTGGGCGGTGCCGACTCGGTGCTATCTTTTCACTCGACAATTTTTCGTTCTGCACGGTGGGCTACGCTAGCATATTTCGCGCGCGAGACTGGAGACTGATTTCGCACGACGGAGTTTGGGTGTTCACGGCTGGGCAAGAGCGGGCACGGCGTGCCGTGCCCCTACGAAGCAGTAGCTTTGCCGTGTAAGGAGCGCTCGATTTCTTCGAGGGTGCGGCCCTTGGTTTCTGGGACCAAGTAGTACGAGAAGATCCAGGCAGCAATGGCGAACAGCGCGTATAACCAGAACGTTCGCGTTGGCCCGAGGCTTTCCACCAGCGTGAGGAACGTCAACGAGACGACCAGGTTGGCGCTCCAGTTTGCGGCGGCAGCGGTGCCCTCCGCGAAGCCGCGAATTCTTAACGGATAAATTTCGGAGATCAGCAGCCAGAAGATCGGACCGAGGCTGATGGCGAACGAAGCGACGTACGCCATCAGCGTAACCACCGCCACCTCCGCGAGCGCGCCGCCGGGCCGAAGAAACGCAAAACCAAGGATGCCTAGAGTTATCGCGATGCCCGCCGTTCCGGTCAACAGCAAAGGCCGCCGGCCCATGCGGTCCACCAGCCACATGGACACCAGGGTCATGAGCACGTTCACTACCCCGATGCCCGCGGTGGCGAGAATGGCGCCGGAAGCCGAGGAGATTCCCGCGCGTTGAAGAATCGTTGGCGCGTAGTAGATCACGGTATTGATGCCGGTGATTTGCTGAAATACGGCGAGGCCGATGCCGACGATCAGTGCGGGACGCACGGCAGGACGGAAAAGATCGCTCCAGTGTCCCTGCTGGCCGGATGCCGCGAGAGATTCCTGGATTTCTTTGAGCTCGACGCTCACGTCGGAGTTTCCACGAATACGCGACAAAATCTTCAAAGCTTTTTCGTTGTGACCGTGCCCCGCGAGCCAGCGCGGGCTTTCCGGAAGGTACAACATGCCGAGGCCGAGCAGTAGGCCCGGAACAGCGGCTAGACCCAGCATCCAGCGCCAGCCGCCACTCGGGGCGAACGCGTAGTCCACCACATAGGCCACCAGAATTCCGATGGTGATGGCGAGTTGGAAAAGCGAAACCTGCCACCCACGGGCTTTTGGAGGCGCAACTTCTGAAATGTAAACTGGCACGGTGGTCGAAGCCAGCCCAATGCCGATACCGACGATGACGCGGCCGACAAGCAGCACGTTGAACGATCCCGCGAACGCGCAGATGAGGGCACCTGCAACAAAAATCACCGACGTGACAATCAGCGTAGCCCGGCGGCCCAGATAATCGGATAAGCGGCCGCCACCGAGCGCCGCCGTGGCCGCACCCACAAGGACCATGCTGACCGCCAACTCTTCGGGAAACGTGGAGAGGGAAAATTGCTGTTTGATGAAGATGATCGCGCCGGAGATGGCTGCAGTGTCGTAGCCAAACAGCAGGCCGCCGACGGCGGCGAAAATCGCGGCGAGAATAACGAAGCTGGAACTCGCGGCTTCGACTAGCGGCGCGTTGTGCTGCAAACTCTTCCCTGCTTCGGACGGCATCGGCATCCTCCTGAAAGTTCCGGCGCTATCGCTGTGTCCGCTACCACCAGGTTTCGGTTTGCACGCCGTAAGTGAGCCCGCTGGTGCGATCTTCGAACGGAATACCACCCACCAAGCCGCGGAAGCCGTTGGACCAGTTCGCGTAGGTGAGAAAAACGCGCAGGACTGGGCGGCTGAAGAATTTCCGACCAGCTCCGATTTCCGGCGCGATGGTGAATTTACGCAGCCAGCCGTCGAAGTTCGTATTGTTTCCGTTTTGCAGCGTGGCAAAACCCTCGGTGTGGTCGAACCCAGTCTCGAATGCCAGCGAAAGATACTTGGTGAAAAATAGCACCGGGCGGACGCCGAAAGAGGCCCAGTCGTTAAAACCGTGGCCGGGCAAACCGTCGCGCTGCCGCTGGAAAACAAAAATCGGCATGATGGCGAAACGGTCGTTGGCCTGAACCAGGAGATGCTCGGCGAGCAGCAAGCGTTCGGAGTCTGGTAGGAAGAAGCTGGGAGTGTCGAGAGAGGTGCTGTAATTGCTGGCAGCGCCTTTGCCGTACTGAAAGGAGAAGGCGTGATAGCCGCCGTGCCACTCGAGATCCTGGTGTCGGATACCGACGGCATAGCCCGTGCTCGTGGGGAAGATGGTGCCGGGTGGCAAGGCTCCCGCCACTGGAGTTCCGTTTTCGCCGACAACGGGCTGGACGGTTCCGCCTTTCGCCACCGAATAATCGAACCAAAAACCGAACAGCCCGAATGGCACCTTTAAATCGTAGAGCCGCACGTCGAGGTTGCTCTTCGCATAGTTGCCGTATTGCGTGGGAATGTCAGGTCGCGCGCCTCCAAGAAACGCCACGGCCATCTTGCCAATACCCACATTCAAATCCTCCACGCCCCCGCCATAACCGCTCATGTCCAGGGGGTAGAAGTCATCGATCTCGATGTGCTGGCGGCGGTAGTAGCGTTCGCCGGCCCAAAACTTGGCGTTGGGCTGGAAGTCAAAGAGGTGACCGCCCTGTACAAAGGCTTCGCGCAATCGGAATTGATCGTTGCCGACCCCGTTAGGGAAATTTGCGTAGCTTGCGGAATTCGTAGTGTTAGCCTCAATCATCACCTCGGTCTTGAACCACGCTTTGTCCGAGGCGCGTTCGGGATTCAGCCAATTGTTCACGAAAATAAACTCACCGTAGGTTTCTGCTTCGTTGCCGAGGCGATATTTTGCATCCGCGCCGGGCGCCTGGAAAGCGACCTGCTGGCCTCCCACACTGTTGAGTCCATATCCGGAGCGGAAGTAGCCGTGGAATTCAAAGGTTCCCACCTGCTCCTGCAGCTTGGCGATTTTTTCGTCCGCTTCATTCAGCAGGTCGTAGGTCGGCTCCGATGGCAGATCGCCTTGGTACTTTGCGCTTACCTGATCCTGATCGCGCAACGCCCTGACGGCGGCCTGTTCGGCGGCCGTTTCCAGGGACGCAAGGGTAGGCTCTTTTTTGGCCTCCTCCAGACTTATTGCTGTGTTCGTTTGCGCCTGCACCACTCTTTGTTTGACGATCTGTTCTTCGAGCGCCGCCATGCGCTGCTGCATCTCCTTCATGCTTTGTTCGTACTGTTGTTTTAGCTGATCGAGCTGCTTTTGCAGATCTTCAGGTTGAGAGGTGGGTTGAGAAGGTTGAGAAGAAGTCTGGGAGGTGGGTGGCGAAGGAGGTGCGGAGGGCGTTTGCTGACCCGTGGCGGGCAGGGCACCCGCGGAGAGAAATACGATGAACGAAAGCCATCGCTTACGGTGCGATGTTTTGCGCATATTACCCTTCCCTTCGGGCCAACGGCACTACCTCGTACAGCACTTCCCTACCGTTTGTCAAACGCGCGACGGAGAATCTAGGCGAACGAATCGAATGAATTGTTCGAGTGATTATGGCGGGCAAGAGCGGGCACGGCGTGCCGTGCCGCTACGAAGCGGTAAGATGCTTCGCAGTTCTAGTAGTGGGCTAACCTGATGAATGCCGCGCCCAGACTTGCGCCGATCAACGGAGCGATGATGGGAACGAGGGCGTAGCCCCAATCGGATTTGCCCTTATCGGGAATCGGTAGAACAAAATGAGCCAGGCGAGGACCGAAGTCGCGGGCCGGATTGATGGCGTATCCCGTGGGGCCACCGAGGCTGAGTCCGATGCCCCAAACCAGCATGCCCCAGAGATACGGGCCATAGCCAGGAATCAATCCAGTGGGGGAGACGGCCGTGGCTCCGAATGCAAAGCCGACGACGATCAGCGTGGCCGCGCCGATGGCCTCGGTCAGCATGTTCGCGGGAATATTACGGATCGCCGGAGCGGTGCAGAAAATTCCCAATTTGGCGCCTTGGTCGGGGGTCTCTTTCCAGTGCGGCAGGTAGGTTAGCCATACCAGAATCGCTCCAACAAAGGCACCGAGGACTTGTGCCGTCCAGAACGGGATGACATTTGTCCACTTGTTCGAGATGATCGCGACGGCGAGGGTAACCCCGGGGTTGAGATGGGCGCCTGGACTACCGCAGGCAATCGCGGTGAAGATCCCGGCGGTGACCGCCAATCCCCATGCCGTGGCGATGACCATCCAACCGGAGCCTTCTCCTTTGGACTTCTTGAGCAGAACGTTGGCCACAACGCCATCACCCAACAGGACCAGCATCATGGTTCCCATAAATTCGCCGAAGAATGGTGACGTCATCAAAATCCTCCTAATTTTGATTTAGCGTTCAGGGCCGATTTCACGCGCCGATTTCACGCGCCGATTTCACGCGTCATTTTCACGCGCGCTTTTCACGCATTATTTTCACGCACCCTGGGCGGACTTCGACGAGGGCTGAGTCTTGTCGTCTACCCAGTCAAAGGAGCGTGTCACCGCCCGCTTCCAAAGTTTGTACTTCTCTTCCCTTTCGGCCTCTTCCATGTGGGGAGTCCAGGTGTGATCAATGGCCCAATTCGCTTTCAGCTCTTCGAAGTCCTTGTAAAAACCGACCGCCAAACCCGCGGCGTAGGATGCGCCGAGCGCAGTGGTTTCTTTGACCACCGGCCGGACCACTGGGCGGTTTAGGATGTCCGATTGGAATTGCATGAGGAGTACGTTTTCGACCATGCCGCCATCGGTGCGCAGCACGTCCAGATTGATTTTCGAATCCAGCTGCATGGCCTCAACGACTTCGCGAGTTTGAAACGCGGTGGATTCGAGAACGGCGCGCGCCAGGTGGCCTTTGTTTGCATAACGCGTTAATCCCGCAATCACGCCACGCGCACTCGTCTTCCAATACGGCGCGTATAGGCCAGAGAACGCCGGAACGAAATAGACGCCGCCACTATCTTTTTCAGTGCGCGCCAGGGTTTCGATATCGGAACTCTTTTGAATGAGTCCCAGATTGTCGCGCATCCACTGCACGAGCGCGCCGGTTACCGCAATGCTTCCTTCGAGTGCGTACTGTGCGGGTTTATCGCCTAGCTTGTAAGCCAATGTGGTGATCAGCCCGTATTTGGAATGCACTGGTTCGCCGCCGGTGTTCATCAGCAAGAAGCAGCCGGTGCCGTAGGTGTTCTTCGCTTCGCCGGGTTTGAAGCAGGTTTGGCCAAACAGCGCCGCTTGCTGGTCTCCGAGAATGCCGGCGATGGGCACATCTTTCACGGTGGCGAGTTGCGCCGCTCCGTATACTTCGCTACTCGAACGGATCTGCGGCAGCATCTTCTCGGGAATGCCATACAAGGAGAGCATGCCCTTGTCCCATTGCAAGGTCTTAAGGTCCATCAACTGCGTGCGGCTGGCATTGGTGACGTCCGTGATATGGATTCCGCCCTGAATCCCTCCGGTCAACTTCCAGACCAGGAAGGATTCGATGTTTCCAAAAATGACCTCTCCTGCTTCCGCCTGCTCCCGCGCTCCCGGAACATTATTGAGAACCCAACGGATCTTGAGACCGCTGAAATAAGCGGCGAGTGGAAGTCCGGTTTTCTGGCGGAAGCGGTCCTGCCCACCGTCGCGCGCAAATTCCGCGACAGCGTCTTCCACGCGGGTATCTTGCCAGACCAGCGCGTTGTACACCGGCCTGCCCGTTTTGCGATTCCAAACGACGGTCGTTTCTCTTTGGTTGGTGATCCCGATGGCGGCAAGGTCCTTGGGACGAAGTCCGCGCTGCTCCATGGCTTCGGCGATGACTTCCTGCGTGCGACGCCAAATCTCCTCGGCGTCGTGTTCCACCCATCCGGGCTTGGGATAAATCTGTTCGTGTTCCTTTTGCGCCACGGACACAATTCTCCCGGACTTATCGAAGACCATGAACCGCGTGCTGGTGGTGCCCTGATCAATAGCCCCGATGTAGCTAGACATGATGGACCTCCTCGAACTGCAATGAATCGTTGAGATTGCTTACGTAATTCGGTCCGCGGCCCTGCGAAGCTATCAGACAATGGACGGAAGCGGGTAATTGTTTTGGCGGGGCGACGACGCTGTTCTTCAGCCTGTGCGCATCACTTTTCATCACGAATTTCTCCTCGACGCCAAATCAGAAGTTGACTTTCACCCGGAATCCCAGAACTGGCGCATTCGCCAGATGCGAATTACCGCCGACATCCGTGTAATACTGAAACGTTGGCTGCCACAGCAGGTACGGCGTTATCTGCATCGCGTAGTTGACTTCTAAGGCCTTCTCGGAACCGAGCGCGGGCAAACCCAGAAGTACGCCGGCCGCGCTAAAAGGATCGCTGATTTTGCTGTAGACAAAGGCAAACGCCAGGCCGTCCTGGTCGCGGTGCGGGATCAAGCCGTTATAGCGGAAACCCGTGGTGAGCTGGGTGTTCTGGCGGTTCAACTCTCCGGGGCTCCAGTCATAAGCGGTCAACACGTCCAGCCCGCGATTCGATCCGGCGTCTGGGCGATACACGGCCTGATTCACACCAAAATAAATCAAGTAGTTTCCGCTCGATTCAACTCCCTGGGCATTGGCAAATTTGCCCGCGTTGTAAGCTGCACCGAATTTGTAGTGGCCGGGATAGGTTTTCGTCGGGGTTGCGCCAGATGAGCTTGCTGAAGACGGGTCGGCAGGATCAACGAAGTACCCAATTTCAAAGACAAAGTCCGGACTGTCGCGAATCTGGAAGTTAGTTCCGGTGGGATCCTGTTGGTAGGGATTGCGGTTGCCGGACAGCACCGCCGACTTGACGTAAAAGTTAGGCAGCGGAAAGACTCGCACTTCCAAGGCGGGCGTTCCGGCGGGATTGAAAGACTCAAACGTCGTCGGGAAAAGATTCCCCAGCGCGTAGTCCAAAGGCTCAATCAAATACGAACCGCCGTATTCCTGCAGGCCATAAAAATCCAAGCCCGCAAACTGGCCCGCTTTAACGAACAGTCTGTCGTGGAAGAATGCTTGCTGCAGCCAAAAGGAATCCAGCCGCGTGGTATGTGCGCTTACCAAACCGCTGGGATTGGTGATGGTCCCGATGTCGGCGCCGAGGTTTCCGCCGAACTGCCACAGTCCGGTGGCATGAAAAGTCAAACCGTTAATTTCCGCGAGCCGTCCAAAGTCAATATCAACCGTTCCGCGGATTCTTCCCCAGCCAGCTTGCGTTTGTTCCAGGCCGCCACTTGGATTGGCTTGCAGATCCGAGACGTAGAAAAAATCGAAGGTGACGCCCTTAGCTGCGAGCGCGCTTCTGTCGCCTCCCCAATCGCCAAACAGATACTTCTGCGTGAAGAAATTGTGCTCGGGAGGATCGCTGTTCGCAGAACTCGTGGCGTTCTGCGCGACTAGAGAGGCGGCCGAGGCCATGAACAAAATCACCGACAGCGCGTACTTTAAGCAGTTGGTGCTTTGCGCCCGTCGCTCGCGATATTTTTGCTCCGGGTTGGAATGTCTGCGTAGCGTTTCAAAAGAGATACACTTCCCGTTTATGTTCTGCATCCCGCAACTCTTTCGGCCGGCACTTCAAGAAAACAACTGGCCTCCTGCCGCTCTGACGCCACACGCGAGAAATGGGTTACAAATTTTTTTGTGTATTTTTTTGCCCCCTAGTTCACGCTGTGAGCGGATTCGGCGGCGAGGCCCGCCACGCTGAAATACCTGTCGATTTTCTTTTCGTATTCGCGAATCCTGGACTCGGTCTGTTCCGCGGACCATCCGAGTTGCGGGCCGAGGATCGTGCCCACAACCGGCGCCGCCTCTCGCGAGGCGCTCCAACTGAAAAACTCCAAGCCGACGCGCCGCGCCAGGACGTCCTCGATAGAGACCGCCATTTCTCCGGCGCTGTAAACAATTTCCGCGCGGATGGGCGCAAAGCCTTCGACGATGGGTTTGGCGAGTTCGGGATTCTTAATGGCGAGGTCCATGACTTCCGGCGCGGTGGTGCCATATCTTTCCGACAGATGCTGCGCGACCTGCTCGGAGATGCCGTACTTCTTGATAAGGCTCATCCAATAGACCGGCGTAAAGCCGCTCGAACCGGTCAGCGGGTGACTGCGCGTCAGCGTCGGCGTTACCGGCGAGCCCAGCGATTTTTGCACGGCGTCGATGGTGTCTTCGGCCATGGCGCGATGCGTGGTCCACTTCCCTCCCATGATGCTGATCAATCCGCTCTGCGGATCGATTTCCAATTCGTCGTCTCGCGATAGCTTTTTAGTGTCGCCGCCGCCCCGGCTCACCAGCGGGCGCGCGCCTGCAAATCCCGCAACGATTTGACTGGCAACCACCGGCTTTTCGAGATATTTGTTGAGCTGGCGCAGCATGAACTCCACTTCGTCCGCGGTGAGCAATAGTTCGTCATCGACGCCGACTTCCTTTTCGGTCGTTCCAACGAGCAGCCGGCCCATCCACGGCACCGCAAAGAGCACGCGGCCGTCTTCTGTCTTGGGAATGAGCATGGCGTCATCGCTCGGGAGCACGTCCAGCGGCAGCAGGATATGACTGCCTTTGCTGAGGCGCATGCGCTTCGGGATCCCGGGACTGGCCATGTCCCGCATAATATCCGCCACCGGCCCCGTGGAATTCACGAAAGCCTTCGCCTGAATCACGAATTTCCGATGCGTCAGTTGATCTTCCACCTCCGCGGCAGCCAATTTGCCATTCGCGGACTTCTGCAGCCCGGTGACACGCAAATAGTTGGCGGCATCGCCGCCAGACTCCCAAAAAGTTTTCACCAGCGCGATGTTGTAGCGCGCGTCGTTGAACTGCCCGTCGGCATAGGCCACCGCGCCAACCAACTCTTCGCTCTTGAGCGTGGGCATGCGGCGCAGCGCTTCTTTCCGCGAAAGAAAATGGCTTGGAAATATGCTGGTCTCTCCGGCAATCCAATCGTAGAGCTTCAGCCCCACGTCGTAATAACCGGCATCCACCCAGTGATAACAAGGAATCAGGAATTCCAACGTCCGCGAAAGATATGGACCGTTCTTCAACATCAAGATGCGTTCGTGCAACGCGCGATTGACCACGTGATACTGCTCGGGATCCATGTCTTTGACTGCTTCTTCGAGGTAGCGCACGCCGCCATGAATTATTTTGGTGGCTTTGCTGGAGGTGGCGCCGGCGAAATCGCCAGCTTCCACCAATACGGTTTTCAGGCCGCGAAGTTGCGCATCGAGTGCGCAGCCCGCTCCCGTCGCGCCGCCGCCAATTATGCAAACGTCGAACGATTGGCTCTCGATATCGCGTAGCAATTCTTCACGGCTTTTCATGGCATCCCCTGCGCCGAACTTAGAAATGGCATCCGCGGAAGTTCGGCGACTTGCTTCGCTTCTGGCCACGAATACAGATGCAATGTGGACGGGTGAAGGCTACATCCGAATCACATTTTCTCAAAATAAGTTTGCAGGCATCTGTCGCAACGCGATGGCCACCTAGACGGATCTCCGGCGAGTTGGTCTGGACATCAGTGGCGATGGCTCGCCGTAGCCAGCGGCCGCTGTGAGGCTCATGCTGTTTATAAGGAAGGTTGGGCTACGCGATGGCCGTTTTGCGCGCGCGTCACTTCGCGTGTTTCTCGAGCCAGGTCCCCATGAGCGCGGCCGCGTGTTCACACAACTGGCGATCCTCGGCACCGAACGCCGCCGGGACGTGGCTATCAATGTCCAATTCCCCTACAACTTTTCCTCTTACGAAGATCGGCACGACGATCTCCGACTTGGTTTCGAGAGAGCACGCCAGATAGCGGGGATCTGCAGCGACATCATCGACAACCACCGTCTCTCCGCGCGAAGCTGCGGCTCCGCAGATGCCCTGGTTTAACGGGATGCGCGTGTGGGGCGTGGCGGCCCCGCGGAATGGTCCCAGCGCCAGCATGTCTTCGCCGGCATCCTTTTCCAACATGTAAAAGCCCACCCAATTGTAGTTGGGGAGTTTTTCGTGCAGCAGGTTGACGATAGCCGTCATGAGCCCGCTCGCGGTGGTTGCTTCGCCCGCCACGGAATCCAGCACGGATGCCAAATCCATAGGTATGGTTTTTGTGGCGGTCATCGATTCATTGGAACACAGGACTTGGAGGAGAGGAAATGAAGAATTCCGCAACTAGATTGAACGAATTCTGCCGCTCGTCCCCCTTGGGGCTTGCTGGTAACCATTTTCGCGGGCAACTTTCACGGCAACTTTTGCAGGAAAGTTGCGCGGGCCATTCACGAGGCGGCGGCGTTGCGCATCGGAACTGGCACGGTGGCCTGAAGGCGTTGATCAAAGACGATGAACCGGCCGGTGGTATTTTTTGCCAGCACTTCGATTCGCGCGGCGGCCACTTCGACCGTCGGCACAGCCTCAAGCCACAGGAACTCCCCAGGAGGTTCTTCTTTCAGGATATCAAAGCGTTCTTGCATGTTCGTACCCCGACTTTCACGCCTGCGGAGAGCACTGACCGGACGCCATTGCGGGGCCGGTCAGCAGGCGCGATATAACATTTACGTTATCCGGGTTTGGCTGTCAATCATCCGTTATTGCGTAGGGTAGACTACCTTCGTTAAAGCGCTAAGGTTTACCCCCACCGGCTTCTTTCGTGAGCGGCGCCGAGTTCAGCGTTTTCTCCGGACTTCCTAGGACATCCGTCGCCGCCACTCCGGTAATCAACCGCGCGCCCTTGCTAAAGGTGAGATATTCGAATCCCCATTGAATGAACACCTTCACGCGGCTTTGAAACTCCACGATGTAAATCAGGTGGATGAATAGCCAGATCAACCACGCCAGCAGCCCAGAGGTGTGCAGTCCAAAAATATTCGCCACCGCGGAGGCGCGACCGATCACTGCCATGTCGCCTTTGTTAAAATACTGAAAAGGCGCGATTTCGCGCTGCTCGGCCAGACGCGCGCGAATGGCCTTCGCGGCGTAGGCGCCGCCTTGGATCGCTACTTGGGCCACTCCTGGCAGCGCATCACCCTCTTTGTCGATGGAGTGCGCCAGGTCACCGACAATCCAAATGTCGGGGTAGTTTGGAACGGTCAGGTCTGGGCGCACGGTGATGCGGCCAGTCCTGTCGGTCTCCGCTTGGGTTCGTTCCGCCAGACGCTTACCGAGTGGTGTCGAAATGATTCCGCCGGCCCAGAGAACCGTCTTCGCGGCAACTTGCTCGCTTTGCTCGCCGCGTTTCAGGTTCACGCCACTGCCGTCAATATCGGTCACCATCACGTTTTTTATGACTTCGACGCCCAGGCGCGTCACCGACTTTTCCGCTTTTGCTGAGAGGTCCTCCGGGTAGGAGGCCAGCACCCTAGCGCCACCCTCCACAAGCAAAATTCGGGCGTGACGCGGATCGATATGCCGAAAGTCGTTTTTCAAGGTTTGATTGGCAATTTCGGCTAGAGCTCCGGCCAATTCCAATCCCGTGGCGCCGGCCCCAACAATTACGAAGGTGAGCCAGGCCTTGGCGTCGGCAGGGCTTTTTGCGCGTTCGGCTTCCTCAAAAGCATAGAGAATCTTGTGGCGGATGGCAGTAGCTTCCTCGACGGATTTCAAGCTCGGAGCCCAGCGCCGCCATTCGTCGCGGCCGTAGTAAGAGGTTTGCGAGCCGGTGGCCACGATCAGCGAATCGTATTCGAAGATACCTCCGTCCCGCAGCGTCACGCGTTTGGCGTTGGGATCGATGTCCGTGGCTTCGCCCAACAAAACTTGCACATTCTTCTGCTTGGACAGCACGCTCCGCAGCGGCGCGGCAATGTCTCCCGGCGAGAGAGAGCCCGTCGCCACCTGGTACATCAGCGGTTGGAACAGATGAAAATTGCGGCGATCAATCAGCGTCACATCCACAGGAGCGCTTTTCAGCTTTTGGGCGGCCACCAGCCCGCCAAACCCGCCTCCCAGGATCACCACTCTGTGCCGCGCCATTTTCGTTTCCCCTTTCGGTGTACCCAACTATCGGGAAAAATACTCCAATCTGATATGCTCTGGTACCTCACTCTGGTACTTCAGATGCCCGCCGTCCCCGGTCTGACACGTACCTTTTTTGCGAGACTATTGGGAATGCGTCCTGCCGCTCTGCTGCTATCGGTTCTAGCTCTCGCCTCGCCCCTGATGAGCCGAGCTCAGGCTTTGCCCGCAGCCGCTATTTCCGGCGGCGGACCTCCACAGACGATCGTGATCGGCTTCATGGGCGGAAAAGTTTCGCACGAAGATGTCACGCGCAACGAACTGATCATCTCCGAGCGCTTGCGTGCCGCATATCCGCGGGACGTGCACTTTGAGGTTTTTGAGAATCGCCGCCTGGAGGATGCGCACCAAAAAGTAGTGGAACTGTTGAGCAATTCCGCCGGCAACTCTTTATCGCAACTTTCGGCGCAGCCGTTAGCGCGGTCTTTGTCCGAACAGCAAAAACGCCGCGCACGCATAATTCTATTTGGGCACAGTTGGGGAGCTTCCGCGGTAGTGACGCTCGCCAACGAGTTGCAGAAAGACGGAATCCCGGTGTTGCTGACCATCCAGGTCGACAGCATTGAGAAGCACGGGCAGGATGACGCAGTCATTCCCGATAACGTCGCGCGGGCGGTGAATTTCTATCAGCCGGACGGTATGCTCCACGGTCGCCCGGAAATTCATGCCGCAAACCCGGCGCGCACGCAGATTCTGGGCAATTTTCGCTATTCGTATAAAGAAGCTCCCGCCGAGTGCAGCGTGTATCCGTGGTTCGAGCGCGTGTTCATTAAAACGCATATCGCTATCGAGTGCGACCCGGTACTCTGGCAGCGCATCGAAGGGCTGATTCGCGAGTCTCTGGGGCCGCCGCAAGAAACCGCGGCTCGCTAACGCCGCTTATCCCGCGAGTAACAGCTATATGTGATGCGGCACGCGAATCCCATGAACGAACAGCATCGTGAAAGTTACACCGATCGCCGGGACGCCGAGTGGTGCCTGCTTACCAGCCTGTGTGCGCCAAATCTTCCGGCGATGCTCCGCGCCGAATTTTGCGCAAAGCTGCACGCTGATGCTTTCACGGACTTCGCGCACCGAATCGTATTTCAAGAAATCTGCGCCATGAGCAAGGCGGACGGCGCTCGTTCCGCCGGCGATTTGTGCGAACATCTGCCTTCCCGCGTAACCGCCCGCGGCTTTCCGGACCTGGATTTTTCCGATCTTTTAGCTGGCGATGAACGTCCCGGCGAAGATCCGCTGACGAGACTAGAGCACGCCTACGAGCGCCTGACGAGTATCAAAGAAAAGCTATAATTTCTGATTGAAAGAGACACTTCGTACAGATTTGTTTGCTCGGCCGACGCGAGAATCTCAGGCGATGCCGTTCTTCCGGCGCTGCGCTCTTCGGCGCTCCGCCGCCCAATCCGCGAACCGCTGCATTCCCACGTGGTGCTTCCAAAACAGCGCAAAGAACTTGCCCGCGGTCATCTCCCCAGTTTGCGTTCCCAGGTAGGTTTCAAACCGCCAATTCAGGTAGGGACTTTTCCACGGCCGCAGCCGGTAGCCGCGAGCCGAAATCCAGTAATAGCGCAGCGAATTCAGCATGTAGGTGATGAAACCATGTGCGTAAAATCCAACGCAACCCTGTCAGGCTTTACTTCAAGCTCTACCACGTCTAGCGAGAACATGTTTGGCGCAAATAATTTTACCTTAACTGGCCGGCGCTCAATTCGCCGGCAGCGGCACCGACAGATGCTCATGCACCAGCAGCCAACTTGTCCCGTGCTTCTCCCAAATCCCAGTGTACCGAATATCCATTTCCGAGCTCTTTCCATTTTTTTCCGTAACTGACAGGTGCATCGGCACGGTAGTCCACGCGATCGTTCCGCGGCGCGAAACCCGCAAATCCTGTCCGGCCGTCAGCTTTATGCTGGCCGCGCCCTCCAAAAACTCCTTCTGCACGCCCAAGTGATATTCATCCCAGCTGTGATATGAAAATGGCGCCAGGTCGTAGAACACCAGACCTGCCGTCTTCTCGTAAAACTTCCCCGGTGCCTCGGCGTTTCCGCTGCTCCATGCCGCGCAATAATCGTCCGTCAATTTGCGAAAGGTGGCCTCGTCGCTGGCTTTCTGTTGCGCGCGTGCTCCAACAAATGTCAGCAGGCCGCCGAAAATTGCCAGCGCCACGTACAGTAACCAGTGTCCGCGTCCTCGCATAGGTACACCTACACCCTCACCACTCGCTGCCATGCTAGCCCTCCAGGACTCGCAGATCGCCGCTAACTTGTCGAACGCACCGCTTTATCTTGTGCGCCTACCCTAGTGCGAATCACGAATTTTTGCAACCTCGCCGGGTGACACGAACACCCTTGCCTTTGGTGGCGCGATGCATGGGTATATGTATATCAAAGATCGCCCGGGCCTTTCGTTGCTCAGGGTCAACAAGAGCGCCTCTGCGACTCGACCCTGTCGCGCGAATCCGTCCACCTGCCGCCAACCGCCGTTCGCCGGTAAAACCCGTGCGCTCGCCGAATCCCACGTGAGCCGTCGCCAGGCGTCCGCTACTCTGGCTGTGGGCAAAGCAATCCGCCCAAAGTTATCGCGAGAAAACACTATGACGCCTCTAGAAAACAAATCGCACTCCCTAAACAACAGTTTTGGCACCGGCTTGCTGCTCTTCGGAGCCACGCTTTCGTATCTGCGCATCGAGAACATCACGCAACACATCGCCAACACCGTCGCGGCCTATGGCTCCGAAGCGCTAGGATTGTTCCCTGCCATGGGACTGGCCGCGGCTCGCATCTTCCAGGAGTTGACCTTGAATCCTGCATCCGCGCTCTCCGCCTTTCTCCAGTTCTTGCTATCATTCTGGCCCGTGGCCATCATCTTTCTTGGAGCCTTGCTCCTGCGCAAAAGCATTTTCCCCATTGTGTCCCTACCCGTCTTCGCCGAGCAGGAATCGGACTCACGGCCGCAACCGGTGCGCGAATGACGGTCCGGGCCAATCGCGACGTGCAGGGCGGCCTCATCGGGGGCGCGGTAGTTATTGTGATTGGCCTGGCTTTTCTCCTGGACAACCTGGGAATAATTTCCGTCAGTCACCTGATTCATTTCTGGCCGATGATCATGGTGGTAGCGGGGCTCGCGGCGCTAACCACACAACAAGGCCGTGTCAAAGGTGTGGTTCTAATCGTACTTGGCGCGATCTTCGAACTCGACGCTCTCGGCATTGCGCACTTTCGCTGGAGTTCCCTCTGGCCTCTGGCCCTGATCGGCGCTGGCCTAGCAGTTATGTGGACCACCCTGGAAGCCCGCCGGATTCCTCCGAACGCCGATCGACGTAACACCCTCAACGAATTTGCGCTCTTCGGCGGCGTCGAACGCCGCATCACTTCTTTGGATTTCAAGGGCGGCGCGATCACCGCGATCTTCGGCGGCATCGAAATTGATCTGCGGCAGGCCGGCATGACCGAAGACACCGTCGAACTCACCATCAATGCTGTTTTTGGCGGGTGCGAAATCCGCGTTCCCGAAGCGTGGGAGGTCGTCGGCTACGGTCAGGGAATTTTCGGCGGCTATGTCGACAGCACCAAGCCGTGCGACTTTCAGGCCGAGGCGCTTACCGGAACAGTTGCCGGAAGCACGCGCAAAGCTCTGATCCTTCGCGGCGTTGCCCTCTTTGGCGGCGTGGAAATCAAGAACTGACTTGCCCATGCAGCCGCTTCTAGTTCGCAGCCATCGCTTGAGCATTTACGCAGTAGCGTGGGTTCCTATCGGCGTATTCGTCGCGTATCTCTTGCACGCCAGCGCGCACCTCAGCTGGAGCGACGCTCTCGCCATTGCCCTGCCGCTCTGCCTGGTCTACCAATTCATGTGCCTCTCGGCTTGGTACTCCTGCAAGAGCGCGCCGCTCGAACGCACCGATACGCTCCGTCTGGTGCTCACGCACGCCAGCGCCGCCGCGTTAGTAAGTCTTTTGTGGATCGAACTTGGCCGAGTAGTCGCCTTCGGCTTGTCGCGTCTCGCCACCTTCAGCGACCTCAGTTCGCTTTACGCCACTGCGCTACCCGTTCTGTTTGGCGCAGGCTTCTTGCTGTATCTGTTGGCCGTGGCATACTGCTACATCGTCTTGGCGCTGGAAGCGTCGCGTGAGGCGCAAGCCCGCGTGATGCAAAGCACCGTTTTTGCGCGCGACGCCGAACTCAAAGCTCTGAAAGCCCAAGTCAATCCGCATTTCTTGTTCAACAGCCTCAACTCTATCAGCGCCCTGACCAGCATCGACCCCGCCAAAGCTCGCGAAATGTGCATTCTGCTCGCGGAATTTCTTCGCATGACGCTTGGCCTGGGAGAAAAATCCAGCATCCCGCTGGGCGACGAACTTCACCTGCTGGAGCATTTCCTGGCCATCGAAAAAGTTCGCTTCGGGTCACGCCTGGATATGCGCGAAGATATTCAAGAGCAGTGCAAAACCGCGCTCATCCCCGCGCTGCTCTTGCAGCCGCTGGTCGAAAACGCGATTACGCATGGCATCGCGAATCTGCTCGACGGCGGCACGGTCAGCCTCACGGCGCGCAGCACTGGCGAGCGTCTCACCATTCTTGTGGAGAATACTTGTGACCTCGACGCCACGCTAATCCGTAGCGGCGGACGCGGGCTTGCCAATGTACGCGCCCGTCTCGAAGCGCGTTACGGCAAAGAGGCCGACATGCGCGTCACCGCCGACGCCGGCACCTTCAAGGTTCAACTATCATTGCCAATGGAAACCGCAATGGCCACCGCGCCCGGCGAAGCCCTCGAAGAGGAGCAAGCTCGATGAGCGAGACGAACTCCACGGGATCAACGGGCAAACCCATCGGAGCCATCATCGTCGACGATGAGCAGCTGGCGCGCCACGCGGTGCGTCAGCTGCTCGACGCGCATCCCGAAATTGCCGTCCTCGCGGAATGCGCCAACGGCATCGAAGCCGTCAAAGCCGTCGCCGAACACCTGCCATCGCTAATTTTTCTGGACGTGCAAATGCCCAAGCTCACCGGCTTCGACGTCCTGGAACTCATCAACACCGACGCCGCCGTAATCTTCACCACGGCCTTCGACCAATACGCCATGCGCGCCTTTGAAGTCCACGCCGTCGATTATCTTCTAAAACCCATCGGCCGCGAGCGCTTTGAAACCGCGCTGGATCATGCCAAGACCCGCATCGGCAAAAAATCTCCCAACCCGCGCGCCGAAGATTTGGCCGCCGCCGCGCGCCCGCCGCAAGAATTCCTCGAACGCGCCGTGGTAAAAGACGGAACCCGCGTGACCATCATCCCGATTGCAAAATTAGATTATGTGGAGGCGCAAGACGACTATGTAGCGTTAGCCAGCGCGGGAAAGAAACACTTGAAACAACAAACCATCGCCAGCCTGGAGGCTTGCCTGGACCCAAAATCCTTCGTCCGCATACACCGCTCGTACATCGTAAATCTCGAACGCGTTACGCGCATCGAGCCGTACGCCAAAGACAGCAAAATAGCCATTCTATCCGATGGAACTCGCCTGCCAGTAAGCCGCAGCGGCTACGCGAAGTTGCAGGAACTACTCGACCAACGCCCCGAACCCTAGCCGCGCCGGGACCACAATTACTTTGCCGGAGGGTTGGGATAGAATACGCCAGCTAAGAATGCGTTTTCTTTCGCCTGCGCGCCCGCAACCATCGCCGGATCGGGATCGAAAGGACCGTTCTCCTGTGCCCTTTGGTTCAGATTGCGCGTCAGCAAGTGCCCCACGCCGGCATAGACGAGAATTTGGTAATTCCCGCCAAACTCCTTAGCGCGCACGTAAAACTGCCGAACGCCAACCAATGGAGTCACGCTATCCTCGGCTCCCTCGACGATGATCATGGGCGGCAGCGGGCCGGCTACATTGTCCGCAGGGGAGATTTCCTTCACCGCGGCGCGGGAACCCAGCAGTGTCTGCGGCCAATGATCGTTGGCGATCGAAACGGCGGGCGAGAGCAGAATCAGCGCATCAGGCACGGCGCTGATTTTGCTTTCTTCCTCATGCGGAAAAACCGCCAAGGAGGCCGCCAGATGCCCTCCGGCAGAAATCCCGTAGACCGCGATGCGATGAGGATCTACCGCTAGTTCCACGGCGTGCTGGCGCACCCAACGAATTAAATCTCGCGCGTCCGCCATGGATTCGAGAGGCGTAATATTTTTTTGATCTGACAGCCGGTATTCCCCGGCAATCGCAACCAACCCTAGTGCCGCAAACCGCTTGGCGTCGTCATAACACCATTCCACACTGCCAGTGTTCCAGCCGCCGCCATGAAGCAGCATGATCGCGGGATGTAATTTTTCGCCGGTGTCGGCGGAAGGCATGAACACATGCGCCTTCAGTTCGGCGGTACCGACAGTTTTATACGTGTGAATGCTGGTGGGGTGCACGCCAGACTGTTGCGCGTTGGCAACCGGCGGCAATATTGCGAAGAAGCACAGCACTGCGACCAAGGCACGTTGCCGAGTCAATTCACGTACCCCCATTTGCGCAGATCGTGGTCAAATTTCTAGTTTAAAGACCTTTTACTTGGCCGAGCGCCGAACCCATATCCTGCTGGTCGCCGGCTTCCCCAAATGCATCAACTTCCCCGCCGCGCGCAATGTCATGGTCTCATCATACTCACGATTCAAAATCTCAAGCGTAGTAGCCGGCCGCAAGCGCAGGCCTTCTAAAAATTCCAGGAACTGCGCATCCTTCTCGTACACGCAAACAATCTCGGCTTTTTCCGCCGCGCGCAAATCCGCCAACAGCACCGCGCCGCTGCGCCGCAATTTCGCAATTCCGCCGCGCATGGGCACGCCATGCGGACAGGTTTTCTGGCTGCCGAAACGTTTCAACAAAAGCGCCTCGACTTCCGGCGAAATAGCGTGCTCCAGCCTCTCGGCTTCGTCGTGAGCCTTGGCCCAGGACAGCCCGATTACTTCCGTCAGCAACATTTCCGCCAGTTGATGCCGCAGCGCCAGGCGTTGCGCCACTGCGCGGCCTTTCGCCGTCAGCGCGATGCCGCCATCGCGCCCCACGCGCACGTGCCCATCGCGCGTCATGCGCTTTAGCGCGGCGGTTACCGCGGGTGGAGTCACGTTCAACTCTTCTGCCAGCCGCGCGCTGATCGGCACGTGGTCTTCCTCAAGCATTTCCCAGATAGCCTTCAAATAATCTTCCTGGGACACGCTGGTTTTATCGCGCTTCAATCCATCTCCTCAAAAAAACACCGCAGATCTCGCCTAAATCTTTGTAGGGGCACGGCATGCTGCGCCCTTGGCCCAGGCATCCAGCTTACGATGCTTTCGGCTCCAGAACTTCGTTCGACGACTTATCGCCAATTGCAGTAGATCTCTTCCCCGCATTTCTCTCGGTACCATCGCCAAGCATCTTCAAAAAATGCTCGTGCACCGTGGTATCCGTAGTCAGTTCCGGATGAAACGTAGCCGCCAAAATATTTCCATCCTGCACCAAAGCTGGCTTCCCAGCATACTGCGCCAACGTTTCCGCGCCATCACCAACGCGTTCGATGATTGGTGCGCGAATAAAAACCATCTCCAGCGGTTCATCCGACAGCTTCGAATCCCCAAAAAAAATATCGCTAGCCACCTGCCGCCCATACCCATTGCGGAACACGGTCATATCTAAGAGCCCAAGCGAATCCTGAGCTGGATGCAAAACCTTGGTGGCCAGAAGAATCGCTCCGGCGCAAGTTCCGAACACGCCGCGCCCCTCCGCAGCAAACTTCTTAATCGCTTCGTAAAGGCCCTCTTCCTGCAAAAATTGCAACTGCGTAGTGCTCTCACCTCCGGGCAAGATCAATCCTGCGCACCCGCTCAGGTCCGCAGCCGTCCGCACCTCGACGGGCTCCGCGCCCAGCCGCCGCAACATGTCCGCGTGCGCCGCAAAATCTCCCTGCACCGCAAGTATCCCAATCTTCAAAATTCGCTCCAAATCAAAACTTTCCCTTAGGCGCACGGCATGCCGTGCCCGTTTTCTTTCAGGCGCGCCGCGCACGCAACGCCCTACCACCCGCGCGTCGACAACATATCCTTCTGATCCATCTGCCGAATATCCAACCCCGGCATAGCCTCGCCCAACTCCTCGCAAGCCTCCAGCACCGCCGCGGCATCGGCAAAATGCGTCGTGGCCTTCACCACGGCCTTGGCGCGGGCCTCCGGATCGCTGGACTTGAATATCCCCGACCCCACAAACACCGCCTCCGCGCCCAGCGACCGCACCAACGCCGCATCCGCCGGTGTAGCGATCCCGCCCGCGGAAAAATTCGGCACCGGCAATTTCCCAGTCTTCGCCACTTCGCGAATCAATTCGAGCGGCGCGCCTAACTCCTTAGCCTCGCGCATCAACTCGTCATCGCGCATGGTGGTCAACTTTTTCATTTGCGAAACGATCGTGCGCATGTGCCGCACCGCCTCAACCACGTTGCCCGACCCGGCCTCACCCTTGGTGCGAATCATCGCTGCGCCCTCACCCACGCGCCGCAAAGCCTCGCCGAGATTGCGCGCGCCGCAAACAAACGGCACGCGATAGTCATGCTTCCAAATATGATTCTCTTCGTCCGCCGGCGTGAGCACTTCGCTCTCATCAATAAAATCCACTTCCAGCGCCTGCAAAACTTCGGCTTCAGAGAAATGTCCAATGCGCACCTTGGCCATCACCGGGATGGTAACAGTGGCCATGATTTCGCGAATCACTTTGATCGACGCCATCCGCGCCACGCCGCCCTCTTTGCGAATGTCCGAAGGCACGCGCTCCAGCGCCATCACCGCGCACGCCCCAGCCTTCTCCGCAATCTCCGCCTGCGCCGCATTCGTGACGTCCATGATCACGCCGCCCTTCAGCATCTCCGCCAGGCCAACCTTCACGCGCCACTCGTTCGATCCTTTGTTCCCATTCTTCGCCGCGTTGCCGTTCACTTTATTGCCGTCCATAAGTCATCTCCAGTCGTCTTAATCCTTTGGATCTTGTTGCCAACCTTGCTCCGTATAGCTCCTGCCGCGCTCTTGCTTTTGCTCGCCACTCGTCACTAGCCACTCGCCACTTCTTCCTTCGTAAAATAATTCCTTAGCACTAGCAAACCACCCCAACAATGCAACCTGCCTTCAACCCACCTTCTCTTTCGTACCCAACACCACAAACCGCGCCCGCCCTCGCGCCAAAACCTGCCCCGCCACATCCCGAATCTCGCACATGTGAAACAAATTCCGTCCCCGCTGCGCCGTCTCAAACGCCTCCACCACAATTTCCTGGTCCACCCGGATCGGCCGCAAATAATCGATGGTCATGTCCGCCGTGACCGCCTGCGCCGCGCGAAACCGGCAAACTTTCCCCATCGCTTCATCCAGCAGCATGGCAATAATCCCGCCATGCAGCATGCCCGCGCCGCCCTGATACCGTTCGCCCAGCACGAACCGTCCCATAATCCGCCGATTCACATTGTCCTGCTCAAACGTCAACAGCATCCCCGCATCCGCCGCACCGCCGCAGCCAAAACATTTATTCTCCGCGTTCGGCGTCAACGTAATCGTGTCACTAACCCGTGTCCCTGTCTCGCTCACGTATTCTCCCAGCAGTTCCTCACTCACTTCCTTATCTTCTTCTCAAACCAACGCCACCCTGCTCCGCTCCGCGCGCCGCACGCCGCGTTCGCGTTTCTTCATTTCCACGCGCAGCAACTCCGCCAGCGTCGCCACACCGCGCGCAATCTCTTTCTCGTTCAACCCCGCATACGCCAAGCGCAACGTATTCGGCAGCGGATTCTGCACATAAAAATATCTGCCCGGCGCGAACAGCACTCCGCGTTCCTTCGCGTGAATCAACAATTCGCTGGCGTCAAATCCCGGCGGCAACTCCAGCCACAGACACATGCCGCCGTCTGGCTTGGTCCAGCGCGTTCCGGCGGGCATGTGCTTTCGCAGAGCTTCATCCAGCGCCGCCAAACGCTGCGCATAGACCCTGCGCATTTTCGCCACATGCTTGGTAAACCATCCGCGGCGCAAAAATTCCGCCAGGCATCCCTGCGCCAGTTGGTCCGTGTGCAGGTCGGTATTCTGTTTCACCACGCGCAAACGCTCAATGGCCGCCGCAGGAGCCACAATCCATCCCACGCGCAAACCAGGAAACGCCACCTTCGCAAAACTGTCGATGTGAATCACCAGATTCGACCTGTCCAATTGCTTCAGTGACGGAACCCGTTCTTCCCGCTCATGCAGCCGCCCATAAATATGATCTTCCACCACCGGCACTTGATGCCGCGCCGCCAATTCCAGCAACTTGCGGCGCGATGTCAGCGGCAGCGACATGCCGGTCGGATTCTGAAAATCCGGCGTTACCACAATTAGTTTCACGCGGTTCGCCGCCAACGTCGCTTCCAGCGCCTCTATATCCATCCCCAGCGACGTGCCCGGCTCGGCATGCGTGCGCACCGGCACACCCAGGCACCGCGCCCGCGCTCCGTTGAAAATTGCCACCGACCCCGGATAGGCAGGATTCTCGAGAATCACCGAGTCCCCTGCCCGCACAAACGCTTTGCTGATCAGATCCAGCGACTGCTGGCATCCATCGGTAATCAATAAATTTTCGTCTTTCGCCGCGATTCCTTCCTTGTGCAAGAGCTCCAGAATCGCTTCCTTCAACGGTACGTATCCATCCGAAGGACCCAAATTCAAAACATCCACGGCCTCGCGCCGCAACACCGCATTGATACAAGTCTGTAATTCTTCGATGGGGAAAAACTCCTGCGCCGGCCGCGCCATCACAAAAGATAGCGCGTCTTCCGGCTCGCTCGCGGTTAGCCGGCTGAGCACTTCCTCGCCGCGTTCATCCGCAAACAGCAATTCCCAGCGAATCCCCTGCGCGCCATCCAGCACCGGCGGGGCGGGCGGCGTAATTTTCAGGCCGTTGCCATTCGCGCGAATAAATGTTCCGCGCCCCACGTGACCTTGAATCAGCCCCTCGGACTCCAGCTCAGCGTACGCATTCGCCACCGTCGTGCGATGCACACCCAGCGCCACCGCCAGCTCGCGGCTCGCCGGAATGCGGTCGCCCGGCCGCAAATCGCCGGCATGCACCAGCGCGCGCAGTTGGTCTCGCAATTGAACGTAAAGGGGAACGTGACTCTCAGGCTGTAAATGTACGGGCAACATTGTCTCTCACCCTGCCATCAATTCTAGCAGAACATGGCCTGGTGCAAGAGCCAATATGTCTTCCGTCGGAACCGTCATTTCGCCGAAAACCGTCTTTTCTTTGTAGTGGCGCCCCGACCGGGTCCGGGCGCGCCCTTAACGCCAGGACGTTCAATTTCAGGGACTAGCTTTCCCCGCGTTACTCCCATCCGCTCCAGCAACCGGCGGGCCGAACGTCTTCGCCTGATCCCCCACCGCCAACTCCCGCAAACAAATCTTCAGCAAATTGCTGCGATCGCACTGATAAATCTGCACCAGCGGCAGGTCGCTGGCCTGAAACACATACGTACCCCCTTCCATATTTACGGACTTGAAGTAAGAATCTGTCGCGATCGGACTTCCCGTCTGCGACCGCACGCGAAACTGTCCTGAGGGCGGCTCGTAATTGGAATACGTGAAGCAGTGCCCCACGCACGCGCGGTCCACCAGATGCCCCGCAAACTGAATCCGCCAGCCTGGTTGCGCCGTCAGCGTGGGAATCACCCGCGTACCGTATGGCAAGTTCCACAGCAACAGGTCCACGTTGCTCTCCACCTGGTTGAAATAAATCATGTCGTCGTTCAAGAAAACGAAGAACGCCAGCGCGATCAGCGCAAACCCCGCCAGATGCCACTTGCGCGGCGTAAGACACGCCAGCACCGCTAGCCCGAAAATAGCCGAAATGGTCGTCAGCCGCGTCACCAGCAGACCGATCCACGCCGACTCCGGAGAAATCTGCAAATTCTCTGGCAGCAGCGCCGTAACCACAAAAGCCACCGCGTACAGCTCCAGCGGAAACGCAAACGGTTTCCACGCGCTCCACGCGCGACGCCGCGCCGTGTCCGCCACCACGCAAATCACGCCAAACATCACCGCGATGCGCGCCAGGGCAGCATATTGTGCACCGTACAGCACGATTTGGTCCGACCCGTTGTACACATAAAACGGATCGTCCTTGCTCCAATCGACATCGAAATCCACTTTAGTCGCCAGCACCCAGTGCAACGCCACGAAGCCGCCTATCACCAGCACCGGCACCGCATATTTCCAAACGCCCGGAAGCATTCCTTGCAACGCCAAATACGCCATCGTTCCCACGGCAAACACGAACCCCAGAGGATGCGCCACGTAAATAATTGGCAGGAACGCCAGCGCCGTCAGCCGGTCACTGCGCCGTCCACCAAGAAAAATCGCCAGGCTCCAGCACGCCAGCCCCAGCGAAAAGTAATAATTGAAAAATCCCATGTTGAACGAATAGCCGTACGTCAACATCGCGATGCAGGGCGTCACGAACCACGGCGCCTGCCCACTCATCGCCGCCACCAGTGCAAACGCGCCCCAAAAGAAAATCAGCACCGCCAACGCAATCACAATTTTCTCGGCCGCAAGAAATCCCACCACGTTCGCCACATGCAGCAGCAAAAAATCGAAAAGCACGTTATGCCACTGATGCGCCAGATAAAGCCCGGGCGCCTCCCCCTTCCCGATCAGTTGCGCCAGCCAGGCGTTGTATACGTGACTCCCCAAATCCCCCGCCTCAACGTGCCGGTGCCACACGCACGGCACCAGCAGCAGCACGGAGATCGGCACAATTCGCAGCGCGTAGCGGCAAAAAAATTGCCATCCACGCACTACTGCGGACAGTTCGTTGGTCATTTGCTCCCAGAAAAATTGTGGAGTAGAGGTATCAAGCGCAGGAATTGTACTATTTTATGAAATTCCGCCAAGCCATTTCAGTGCTAACGGGGATGCTCGACTTTATCGCTGAGCTCCGCCTGCAGCGCTGCAAACCAAGTTTGCCGCCATCGCCACTCTATGCGAAACTAAGGCAGACGAGGCCACATGAGCGTTCCAACGAGCACTTCCTTAGGCAAACACGTCACCCTAACCAAGCCCGACGACTTCGGCAATCTGCTCGAAGACGAAGGCATCATCTTCACCACGCTCGACAAAGCCGTGAACTGGGCCCGCCGCAGCTCCATCTGGCCGCTAGGTTTCGGCCTCGCCTGCTGCGCAATCGAAATGATGTCGATGGCCGCCGCCCGCTTTGACGTGGCTCGCTTCGGCGCCGAAGTCTTCCGCCCATCTCCACGCCAAGCCGACCTGATGATCGTCGCTGGCCGCCTTTCGCAAAAAATGGCTCCCATCGTCCGCCAACTCTACGATCAAATGCCCGAACCCAAGTGGGTCATTTCCATGGGCGCTTGCGCCACCAGCGGCGGCGTTTTCAACAATTACGCCATCGTTCAGGGCTGCAACCAGGTCATCCCGGTCGATGTCTACGTCCCCGGCTGCCCTCCGCGCCCCGAAGCCCTGCTCTACTCCATCCTCCAACTACAAAAGAAAATCGACAACGAAAAAGGCTCCTTCAAGCGCGCCTTCAACCTCGACTAGCGCTGGCTCCTATCGCCGCGCCCCATAACGTTTCGCCGCCACTATCCTCATTTCTTACTGTCCGCTGATTCCTCGCCGCTCTCGCGGTGTATCGCCTTCAGCATCGCGGTGTAATAGGGCGCGATGAACTTTGCAATGGTCTCCGGTTCGGCATTGCCAAGCCTGGCGTGACTCATCACCAAATGTTGCATCGCCGGTTCTGCCGTAAACATCGTCTGCACCAGTATCGCCGCTGCTGTCTCTTTAGACATTTCGCTTCCTCCACGCTACATGGATGCCCGCCGCCATCCTTTTGTTTCGCAAGAGTTGTCTCGCGCGAGTGCGCGCGTCAACGCACGAAAACTCTCGTGACCGTAGTCCGTAAGAAACTGTATTGGCGTATTTTATCTGCGGCGGGAGATTTCGCGACGGCCACAAACATCGCTAGGACGTGGAGTTCCCCGACATTTGCGGCCGTCACGCGTTCCGAATGAAAGAATGCACTACTGCCGCAGGCAAATTGTCATGGAGATGTAAAGTGTTGGTCTGCAGATGGTAAGAAATAACCGGGTTTCCGGACGCTTCACCCGCCCCACTTGGGTCAGTCAAACTCCAGTTTCGGCGCAGGCTGCTCTCGCCCCACTTGCCCGGAAGCAATCGCCGCTTTGTGGTAGTTTTCCGCCTTAACCGGGTGCCCGGCCATTCGCCGCAACAGCGACAGCTGACCAACATGCGTCAGCACATCGGCAATCGGCCCCTGAAACAGCTTTTCCGGAGTCTCATGCAGCGGCTCCGCGGAAGCCAAATAGTCATCGAACGCTTTCAATCCGAGAAAAAAACGCGTCACCTCTGCAGACCATTCCTTCGGCGTCAAAGCACTCCACGCCGACTTCCCGCGCGCGAGGGAGAGCGCCCAATCAAATATGTCATTGATGTGTGCCAGTATCATCACCGGTGTCCGCGGGTACCCGCCAATTTCCGTGGTCCCGAAGCTGGCCGGCGCATCGCGCAGCGGTTTCGCGCCACGATACGCAATCGTTGCCAGCGTATGTCGCAAAAAACTCCGTTCCAGCTCCGGTCCGTTTGCCATAAATCCATCCTGAACAGTGTCGCGCTTGGCCGGAGGAGCCGTTATGCTCCCCGCCGTTCACGCGAAAGAAGATTAAAAGCTGCCATCTCAAACAGCAAGGGAAAATACCGCGGCGAAATCCTCCGTAGGGGCACGGCATGCCGTGCCCGCTCTGCCGCGCACACTCTTGTAGCGACGCCCTCTTGCCCTGAGCCGCGAAGGGTCAGGGCGTCATCGGTCCCACAATCGGGCCCTTAGTGCTCCTTCCAGCCAAAACTATTCCTTCGTTTTCGCAACACCCGTTTTGCCATACACCCGCACATAATCCACCAGCATCTGTTGCGGAAACACCGTAGCCCCATCCGGCGGCCCCGGCCAATCCCCACCCACCGCCAGATTCAAAATCACAAAAAATTTATGATCAAACGGCCAAGCCGCCCCAGCCGGCCACTGCTCCCGCTTAAACGTCGCGTAATTCGCAGCATCGATAAAAAATCGTATCGCATCCGCATCCCACTCCACCGCATACAAGTGAAAATCATCAGACAGCTTCGGATTCCCCGGCAAAGAAAATTTAGACGTCAAATCCGCCGTTCCGCCCGTAGCCCCCGCCCCATACAACGCTCCGTGCAGCGAACCGTGCACCGCCGCAGGCTCTTTCCCAATATTCTCCATGATGTCGATCTCCCCGCAGCGCGGCCAGCCCACCGTGGAAATGTCGTCGCCCAGCATCCAGAACGCTGGCCACATCCCTTCGCCGTGCGGAATCTTGATCCGTGCCTCAAACCTCCCGTACGTTTGCGAGAACAGAGTTTGCGTCTTTATCCGCGCGGATGTGTACAACCGCGTTTCCCCTTTCGGGGTTACGGTAGTTTCCTTCTGTGCCGTAATCACCAGGTTTCCCGACTTCATCTGCGCGTTCTGCGCATGATTGGTATAGAACTCCAGCTCGTGATTGCCCCAACCGTCGCCGCCAATGTCATACGTCCACTTGGCCGCATCGGGTACCGCGCCGTCCGGCCCGTCAAACTCATCGCTCCACACCAGCTGATAACCAGGCGCGGGCCCCGATTGCGCCGCGCCGTAACCCACCTTCAGTCGGCCGCTAAAAACAATCCCGATAAAAACGACCGTGGCGAAGAGTGCTTTCAATAGTTTTTTCATGATTACGCCGACGTGTGGCCCAGTTCGCGCAGACAAGCATAGGCCCATGCCGACGACCGGTCAAAAAAAAGGGCGCCAGACGGCTGCACGGGTTGATCCTTGGGGTGATATTTGCGTATTTGTTTATAAGCCACACACCGTTTACCGTTGCTCGGTAAGCGACTTTGTGAGAACGATTTCTGTCACTCTGGCGCTGCCTTCAGATGCCCAACACGGCGCGAATGTTTTTAGCCGCACGCTCGTAATTGACGATAATGACACCTTTCGAGGTGACGGTGCTTCCCGTCGCCTTGAAAACCGCCGGGATCGTGCCATCGGCAAACAATCGTTTTCCACCGCCCAACGTAATCGGAAATATCTTCAGCCAGAACGCATCGACCAAATCATGTTTGAGAAGCGTCTGAACGAGATTTGCGCTTCCATAAACGTGCAAATCCGGCCCTTCCTGTTGCTTAATTTTGGTGATTTTTTCCGCAATATCGCCGTTTAAAAACACGGACGGCTGCCATTCGTGAGAAGTTATGGTATTCGAGGCGACGTACTTGGTCGCTGTGTTGACGCTCGGCCAAATGTCGTTATGTTGCGGCCAGAATCGTGCCCAGATTTCAAAGGTTTTCCGACCTAGCAACAAGTCAAACGGCATGTTCATCTCTTTTCTTATGACCGTTGAAGAAACAGTGTCGGAATGTGGAATTATCCACCCGCCGTACGCGAAGCCGCCGCTGGTGTCTTCCTCTGGCCTGCCTGGGGCTTGTACGACTCCATCAAGGGAGACAAATTCAAGCACGTTAACCTTTCTCATGAGTGAGTTCCTTCGCGTCCTATCTGATTTTGTTTGATTTGCGGGGGTCCCCAGTCTTCGATGAGCTTCTTCCAGAAGTTAGGGACGTCGCTGCTCCAGAACACAAGCTTCCGAATCGCAGCGAGAATAACACGACTTCTGGTCAGGTCCTTTTGGCCGGAATTCTACTTGTCCGGGCGACGCATGCCGGTTCAATGGGTCCGTGCAACACCTTGCAATCGACTGATCCGACGGAACTTCTCTCGGAATACCGGCCGCAGTCGATTCAAACCTGGACAGGTAGTGCTTTGTTTGGATTGAACGATTTTAGCTCTTGGATCATCTACAATTTAGCGTCGGTTGAGTGTTGCACGGACCCATTGAATCCACCCGACTTACCGGGACTTAATGCTCCGGATCTTCGTTTTGTGTTAGGGTTTCTCAAAAAAGGAGGCATTATGAAGCTCACAGGGAAAAAGGCCCTTATCACCGGCGGCAACAGTGGCATCGGCCTTGCCACAGCCCGTCTTTTCGTCGCCGAGGGCGCGCAGGTCGCCATTACCGGGCGCGACCAGAAGAAACTCGACGAAGCGCTCGCCGAACTTGGATCGAGCGCGCGTGGCTATCGCGTTGACGTCACCGTTGCGGAAGATCGCAAGCAACTCTTTGCAGCCCTGACCAAAGATTTTGGGAAACTCGATATTGTCTTCGCCAATGCCGGCACCTCCGGCCGGACTCCTACCGGCTCGACCGACGAGGCCATTTTTGAGAACGTGATCCACACCAACCTTAATGCCGCTTTCTTTACCGTAAATTCCGCGGTCCCTCTGCTGAACGACAACGCCAGCATCATCTTTTGTGGGTCGGTACATAACTACCTTGGACAACCGGGCGTCGCCGCATATGCCGCCACCAAGGGTGGTCTCGTCTCGATGGCGCGTTCCATCGCCGCCGACTTGGCGCCGCGCAACATTCGCGCGAACGTCGTCGCACCAGGCGCGATCAAAACTCCCATTTGGAAGCGCGGAACCCGCGCCGCGATGTCCACAGACGAGTCCGACAAAGAAGCGAAGTTCTTCTCATCTTTAGTTCCGCTGGGCCGTTGGGGCGAGCCGGAAGAAATTGCCAAAGCCGTGCTGTTCCTTGCCTCGGAGGATTCCTCATACGTCAACGCGGCCGAGTTGGTGGTGGATGGCGGACTCACGGGTGCCCAGTTTGGAGCTCCCATTCTTCGGCACTGACAGCAGAGAGTTCCACCACAGTGAGGCATGGAGGAGAAGAACTTCAGTTGAACACAAAAGGAGGAAAGAACATGGCAAATCCGGCGCATGGAGTCCAGGCCAACGACGCCGCCAGCGTGGCGAAGGTCGACATGAAATTAGAAATCGTCGTTATCCCCGTCTCGGATGTCGATCGCGCGAAGGAGTTTTACGCGAGGCTCGGGTGGCGACTGGACGCCGACTACGACAACGGCAAAGACTATCGCGTGATTCAGTTCACGCCGCCTGGCTCCGGCTGCTCGGTCATCTTCGGCAAGAATGTAACTGGAGCGGCTCCCGGCTCGGCCCAAGGTCTTTATTTGATCGTTGATGATATCGAGGCGGCGCGCAAGAATCTGCTTGGTCACGGCGTTTCGGTCAGCGAAGTGTTCCACGGCGGCGGCGAGGTGTACGCTGGCTCGGACGAGCCCTACCTGTTTGGGCGGATCCGGGTCAACGGTGCTGATCCCGAACATCGCAGCTACCGCTCGTTCGCCTCGTTCCGCGATCCGGACGGGAATGGCTGGCTTTTCCAGGAAATCACGACGCGGCTTCCGGGTCGCATCGACGCGACGGCGACAACCTTCGCATCGGCGAACAATCTGGCGAGCGCGTTTCGGCGCGCGGAGGCGGCCCACGGCGAGCACGAGAAGCGCATCGGGCAGCGCGACGCGAACTGGCCCGACTGGTACGCCGCTTACATGGTGGCGGAGCAGGAGGGACGGGAGCTGCCGCAATGAACGACTCCGCATTCCTATGAGACGCGGCAACAACTGGTCGCAGCTGAACTTTTAATGAAATAGTACGAGGAACACATGTCACATCACTTCGACACCAAACTCGCAAGAGAAGAGCCAAGTCTCAATGTTAATGATCTTTATCTGTTTGAAGGATCTCCCGGGACGACCGTGATGTTGATGACGGTAAACCCTGATGTGGGGTTGTCTGCGCCAGACACTCTGCATGTCGAGGGACTCTATGCGTTTCGTTTCGATCTAAATGCGGATGCACGCGAAGAGGTTGCGTTTAAGTTTAGATTCGGTGAACCACGGCATGCCGAAGGCAACGAGGATGTGCATATACAAAAGTTTCAGGTACTTAGAGCGACGGGTAATTCGTTTGGCGGTCTCGCGGGTGAGGTTCTGCTCGAGGGCGAAACCGAAAAAATTAGCGGCACATCAGGCGTGCGGGCGTTTGCGGGAATCGCGGCGGATATGTTTGCCCCCAATGGCTCCGGGATGCACGCTTTTCTGACGGCGTTTTATGAAGAACATCGTTATGACGCTACCGTATTTCAGCATGGGCTGAACTCCTTTGCGAATCGCAACGTAACGGCAATCGTTCTGGAAGTGCCCAACGACATGATCGGGCGCGGCAGGGTCCATTGTTGGGCCACCGCGTCACTTGTCGGACACGCGCCTGAAGTGCAGATCCAGCGGTGGGGACTGCCTTTAATTACCCATTTCTTCCCGAACGATCCTGATGGCCAGGAGATGAAAGAGCGTTTCAACGCATCGCAACCATCAGACGACGTAGCTTCGTTTTCGAGGTTCTTCTTTGATTTTAGCGAAAAGATGACCACGTACGCGATGTCCGCCGTAAACCCCGCCGAATACGGAAAGCAAATCGCCGCTCGTTTATGTCCCGTTACATTGCCATACGAATTAGGAACGCCGGCCGCCTTCGATCGCGCGCGATTCAACGGACGGCCCTTGGCCGATGACGTCATGGACGTGATGCTGACATTGGTGTCGAATACGCCTATCGAGGACGGCGCCGTTCCTGACCGGAAACGCATTCGCAGCGAATTCCCCTACGTCGCACCTCCGTACACCAAGGAGGAACAGATGGGCGTCTCCCCAATACACCAGCCGCCGAAAAAATAAAAGACGCTTCGCCCTGCGATGAGAAGACTCGCCAGTAGGCGTGCTACGAAGGAGATAACAATGGTCAGATTGAGATGGGTTCCAGTAGAAAATGTTTCACAATTGACGTTTTAAGTGCTACACTCTTGGGTAAGTACAAGGGGGAAGAAAGACGTGCTCCGTGCCCTCTCGACTCGCCAGCGCAACGCAGCCTGCCATAACTCCCTCGCAAATATTCCCGTCCGTCGCTCGCCTTCGCCGACGTTTGCAACTTAGCTACCCTCTCTCGAAAGAGTATGATTACAAACAACTTATAACCCCTTTAGAATCCTACTCTTTCGCAAATGTCAGACGTAAACCCAATACTGCCTATCTCTTTCGCAAACACCCCGGGGGTGGGGGTAGGCCTCTTTCTCCACTCCTCTCACAACTGTCGCCGGCGCTTGGGGTTAATGCTAATGTGTGGCAAAGTATCTCAGCTTCATCCGCACCACGGGCGCACCAAAGGGTAAGTGGTCCACATCGAACCACCACCGCGCACCCGCTTCGCCTCAAAGGAGGCATCTCGATCATGCGTACAGCATTAGGCACCTCGCTTGTCTTTACCTTGGCCCTAGTCGTGGCCCTTACTCTGGCATTGGTGTCGCTGCCCGCATCCGCGGCCGCGCCCGCCGGTTCCTTCGCGCTGCAGCAACCGGACAATTCGCAGAACGCCCCGCAATATCCGTCGCAGGATAACTCGCAGCAGCAACAGCCGCAGGACAATTCCCAGCAAGGCAATCCGCCACCGCAGGATAATTCCCAAGGCTCTAGCGGCTACCAGGCCTTTTCTGCGGACCAGCTCGACAACCTGCTCTCCCCGATCGCGCTCTACCCGGATCCACTGCTCGCGCAGGTCTTCGTCGCCGCCACCTTCCCCGATCAGGTCGAAGAAGCCGCGCGCTTCGTTCGCGGCAACGGCACCACTGATGTGGACAACCAGAGTTGGGACGTCAGCGTCCGCGCCGTCGCGCACTACCCCACCGTTATCGAAATGATGGCGGACAAGATCGATTGGACCACTTCGCTGGGCCAGGCCTACGTAAATCAGTCCACGGACGTTTCCACCTCCGTGCAGCGCCTGCGCCATCAGGCCAAGAATGTGGGCAACCTGCAAACCAATCAGCAGCAGGAAGTCTTGGAAAACGACAACTACATCGCCATTAACCCGGCGCAGCCGCAATACATCTACGTTCCCGTCTACGACCCCGCCATCATTTACTATCGCCAACCCTATTGGGGACCGGCCATTACCTTCGGCTACGGCTATCCCATCGGCGGCTGGCTCAATCTAGGCTTCCATTGGGGCTATTGGGGCGGCGGATTCGGCGGCGTCTATTACACCGGATGGAATCCCTACGGTTGGGGCCGCGGTTGCTGGAATTGCGGCTGGATCGGCCGCAGCCGCGGGTACGTCAACTATCACAGCAACATTTACATCAACAATCGCTACTCCAACATCAACATCAATCGCACCGTGGTCAATCGCAGCGTCAACATCAACAACATCAATCACTACAATTACGTGCATAAGAACGTGAACTACAACAACGTGCGCGCGAACAACGATCGCATCAATCGCGCCACGAACACCGCTTACCGTCCCGGCAATAACAATCGTCCCGGTGAAAACGGCGGCGGCGTGCAGCGCCCCGGCAACAACGTAAGACCTGGCGAAAATGGTGGCGGCGTTCAGCGTCCCGCCAACGGCGACCGCCCCGGCAATAATGTAAGACCCGGCGAGAACGGTGGCGGCGTGCAACGTCCCGCCAACGGCAATGATTTTCGCGGCGGCGGTGGCAATCGCAATCTGGATAGCAACATCCACGACAAATCCCGCGTCAACGATTTCCGTGGACACGACGCCACCAATAACCGCCCGGGCAACCAGCCGCAACAGCGGCTCGCGCAGCAACAGAATCGTGGCCAACAGTCCCCGCACGCTTTCGGGACCGCTGAGGGCAACTTCAACGCCCGCCAATCTCAGCAACGCGGGCAAGCCAGCCGCCAGCAGGCGCAGCGTCCGCAACAGCAGCAGCGCGCGCCGCAGCAGCGTTCGGCGCCGCAAAATCGTGGTGGCGGTGGGAGGAGACCGTGATCCTCCTTCCCAATCTATTCCGTAACAGCAACTCCAGGAGCACAACCGGGGCGCAGCTTTCTTCTGCGCCCAGTTCTCATTTTTTCGTAGCGCAAGGTAAGGAGCATATGCACATCACTGATCGCCAGGCGTCTCACGCGGCCCCCATGAACAAGATCTGCTCAATGGCCCGCAAGTATTCACGCGTCCTCGCGGCGGCCTTCTTCGCCAGTGGAGCGTTCTTTGTCTCCGCCGCTTCCGCGCAGACCCCGGGGCAAGCCACCTTCAACACTCCCGAAGAAGCCGTGAAAGCTCTGGTCGCCGCGTCTAAAGACGAAAACCGTACAGCGCTGGAAAAAATCTTCGGTTCGGACTACACCCAATTGCTTTCCGGAGATCCCATCGAAGACAAACACGATCTGGACAATTTCACGGCCGCCGCGCAGGAAAATGCCCAGCTGCAGCAGGTAGACGCCACCACATACACTGTAACCCTTGGGCACTTTGAATGGCCCGCGCCGGTTCCGGTGGTTCAGAAAGACGGCAAATGGTTTTTTGACACCAAGAGCGGCGTGGAACAGATTCAGGATCGCCGCGTCGGCGAGAATGAACTCTCCGCCATAGAAACCTGCCGCGCCTACGCCATCGCGCAATGGGAATACTTCACCCAGGGCGATTGGGATCACGATGGCGTGCCGGAATATGCTCAGCACATCATCAGCACGCCCGGAAGACACGACGGTTTGTATTGGGAAACCGACGGTGACGAAAATCAAAGTCCACTGGGCATGAGCGTAGCCGCCGCACAGGTTAGAGCGGAAGCGAAAGCCGCCGCCAAGCCGGGCGTTGCGCCAAAACCGGCTGCGGGCAAAGCCGCCGCTGCCCAAACCGACCCGAAGGCGGAAGCCGCTGAACTGGAGAGGATCTCTCTCCCACGAACTCCCTATTTCGGATACTTCTTCAAAATCCTCACCGCGCAGGGCCCGCACGCCCCCGGCGGCAAATACAGCTACATCATCAATGGCAACATGATCGCGGGCTACGCGCTGGTCGCCTACCCCGCCAAATGGTCCGTCACCGGCATCATGACCTTCATCATCAATCAGCAAGGCCGCGTCTATCAAAAAAATCTCGGCCCCGAAACCGACAAACTAGCCGCCGCCATGACCGTCTACAACCCCGACACCACCTGGGAACTAGTTCAAGAACAACCGTAACCAACATATGCGAGTAGCGGTCGGGATCGGGGTTATGTAGGTGCCGGACTTTAGTCCGGCCTGGTGCGAATCTCTAGGTCGTAGGAAGGAGCGTCAAAAAACCGGGCCCGGATCGAATCGCGATTTCAGTGGCACAGGCGCACTTGCCTGTGCTCGATGGGCAGCGTTAGCGAAGCAGCACAACCAAGAGCGTCCGTGCTACTCGGGCAGAATCTCTTTAAGCAGGAGGATCACTCGGCAAGGGCAAATCGACGACGGCAACTTTTTCGCCGCCGCAATCGAGCACCGTCCCAAGCGCGCCGCCTTCTTTGCGCACGTAGCCCATGGCCAAAATCGCCGCGGGATCAAACAATCGCGCCGCACGCGTCACGAAACCAATCTCCGCGCCAGCGAGCGAGAGCGGTGCATCGGCAACCGGCACATTTTTTGCGTCGTCCGAAAATCGCAGCCCAACCCGCCGCCGGTTCACCTGCCCGCGCGAGCGTACGCGCTCCACAATTTCCTGGCCGGTGTAACAGCCTTTCGTGTAACTGATGTGACTGTCCTGCAATCCGGCCTCGTGGGGAATTTGCTTGTCGCCGAAATCATAGCCGAACCAGGGCACGCCCTGCGCCAGGCGAATCGCACTCAGCGCGGAATAGCCGATCGGTCCGCCGCCGGCGTTTTTCGCCGCATCCTGCAGAATTTTCCAAAGCGCGACTAGATCTTTTCGCGCGGCAATAAATTCCGCGCTGACGATTTTCGCGCCGCTGGCCGCGACTTCGGAGTTTGGTTTTTCGCTAATGTTTGTCGCGTTGGCGCTGCTCGCTACATCGACACTGGTAAGCAATACGCGGCGAACCATGCGGCAAGAAATAGCGCTGCGACCTCGTTCAGTATTGCGCACCGCAACATCCAGCGACGCGCCGTCCGCGATCGTGGCGAAATCAACGGCGGTGAGTTCGCGGACCAGTTCCGCAGTTTTCGGACCATCGAGCGCGAGCGTACCAAACGAGTCGGTGTCGTCCGTGAGTGTCACGTCGTCCATGATGATGAATTTTTCCAATACTTCGACCAGTCGCGCGCGAATCATCGCGTACGAAACACACAACAGTCGGTCGGGCAGCGCGTGCGTTTCGATCTCCGCAAGAATGCGCCCTTGCGGATTCAGCAGCAGCGAGATGTTGCTGTGGCGCAGCGCGAGGCCCTTGATGTCGTTAGTAAGAATCGCGTTCACATAACGCACGCGGTCCGGACCAGTGAACGTCAGATACGCGCGATAGGTTTTGTCGATAAGCGCGACGGTCTCGCGGGCGAAGCGTTGTTCCTCGCGGACGTCTCCGAAGTCGTCGGGCAACTCGCAGCCGAACCACGCGCCCATGCGCGCTCCCGCCGCGCGATGTATTTCCGCGAGCGGCACGGCAATAAGTTTGCTGGTATCGGTGATTTCCATAGGATCGACAGCTCTCAGTCTAGCAAACTGCCGCGCTGCGCGATGTCCTGCAACTCAACGGCATCGTTTGTCGGCAGGGTTCGTCGGCAACGCTCGGCGATGCTTTTCGGCGATGCTTCCAGAAGCCTTACACGGGTCGAAATCAGGCTTCGCGGCAATGCTACAATTCTTATGACTATGAATGAACCTTCTCGAGCATTTGACGCTGTTAGCCCGGAGCTGATCCACATCACCATTCCCGTGGGCGCGCTGCAGTGCAACTGCACGATCATCGCGGACCCCGTCACTCGCGAAGCTTTGGTGGTCGATCCCGGCGACGAAGTGACGCGCATCCTGGAACTGCTGGGCCGCCACAAGCTCACGGTAAAAGCCATCGTCAGCACGCACGCGCACATCGATCACGTCGGCGGACTCGCCAAACTGCGGAAATATACTGGCGCTCCGGTGCTGATGCACCGCGATGATTTGCCGCTGTACCACGCGCTGGACGTGCAAGCCGCCTTCCTCGGAATGGCCGCGCCGGAACTGACCGATATCGACCAACTGCTCAAAGAGGGAGACACACTGCACTGGGGCGGGTTCGAGGCTTCAGTGGTGCACACGCCGGGGCACACGCCGGGCAGCGTTTGCCTGTACCTGCCGAAAAATATTGTCAGCAAGAAAGTGGCGAACAAAATCAATGCGAGCGCAGGCGCGAAGTCAGCTGCAAACGCCGCCGGCACGATTTCAAAGCTTGCCTCGGAGCCCGTGGTGACGCTCGTGCCGAACGGGACGCTAACGGCGCCGCAGCTTTTTGCGGGAGATACGCTTTTTGCCGGCAGCATTGGGCGGACGGATTTGTGGGGCGGCTCGATGGAACAGATTATGGAATCGTTGCGCGGGAAATTAATGGAGTTGCCGGAGGATACGAAGGTTTATCCGGGACACGGCCCGGCGACGACCATTGCAAAAGAACGGCATACCAATCCGTTCCTGCGAAAAGATTGACCGAAAAGGAACAGGCCGGACCCTTCGTACCTCTGGGTAAACTGAAGTCCGGCACCTACACAGGCTTCTTGTTGCGAAGTTCTTCCATCACAGATTGCACCAATTCTTTGGCGTGAACTAATTCCTGATTGATCATGCGCAGGTCCATGGCGGGAAGCGTGGGGTTGCGCTGGCTGGTGCAGTAGACGCCGTGCTGTCCGGCGAGAACCAGTGCGTTGGTCATGCGATCCAGGGCTACCGCCAGGCGGCCGCGCGCGCTTCCGTACATCTGCTCGAAGTGTTCCAGTTCGTCTTTATGCTCGTCGAATGCCGACATGTTGGGCTGCCTTTTCTCCAGTAATTCCCTTGTATTTCGGTGCAGCTGCTTGCGGTGCTGCTTGGTTTCGCAGTTTGCAGGCTGGTGGCGGACGTTGCATTTGAGGCACAGGCCACGTGCAGCAAACTTTACCGCATGGCGCGCGCGGAACATAATTTGCTCAAGCCAGTAGCGATGAATAAAGGCGGTTCGCCCAGCGATTCACGCCACACAGTTTACGCCCGGTTCCTCGGTAAGCCTGAGGAAGGAACAGGGCTGGAGCCACAGACAATGCGACGTTCCGATCTGGTGCAGCACAAAGAAAAAGATAAAGGCGAGATCATGCGCACGTCGCAAATCGTTTTTGGCGAGCGGCAACATTTGCTGCGAGTGCTGGATTCCTTGGAAGGCACGAACCCGCCAATCGCGCGCATGCAGCAGGAGCGCCGCGCGCTGGAAGAGTTGATTCATACGCGAACGCGGGAACTGAATCACATCAATACCGCCTGGGATGAAAAGATCGGACTGGTGCTGAGCGCCGATGCCAAGCCGGAAATGCTGGAAAAGCTGGTGAAGCAGGCTCCGGAAGAGGATTTTTATTTGTTGCGACTGATCAGTGAGCATCCGCGCTCGAATTCCAAGACCTTAAATCGTTTGGCGAAGCATCCTTACGGAGCAATTCGAGAGAATGTGGCGCGGCATCCGAATGCCGATGCGCCGACGCTGACGTGGCTGAGCAAGGACCGCAGCCAGCCGCTGTGGTATCTGGTGGCGTTTAACCCGAATACGCCTACACCGCTGCAGCGGCGCTTGCGTGATCGCCTGAAGCGGCTCGGCGAATCGCAGCCTTCGAAGTAGGCTCTGCAAACAAGCATTGCCCGCGAGAACTCCAAGAATCGCTGTGCTGCGCCGCGGAAAGCTGCTCCGCGCGACTTTGCCAAGTGGTGTATTGGTCTGGATGGCGAGTTGAACACCGCGGCTTGAACTTTCAGGTTTTGTGCGTCAGACTGGAACCCCTTCCGAAACACCTTCGATAGCTGTCTATCCCTCTCCGACCTGGCCTAAGTGGGCCTTATTGCAGCCGAGGTGCGCCAGAAATGCTGGCTATGACTACTCCCGATGCGTTGCTGCGCGGCTCATACGACTATCGTCTGGTAGCTCTATCTATTTTGATCGCCATGCTGGCTTCTTATGCCGCGTTGGACCTTGCCGGAAGAGTGACCTCCGCGCGCGGCGCCGCGCGGGCGATGTGGTTGAGCGGCGGGGCGGCGGCGATGGGAATGGGCATCTGGTCGATGCACTACGTAGGGATGCTGGCACTGCGGTTGCCGGTGGTCGTGGAATACGATTGGCCTACCGTTTTGCTTTCCCTGCTAGCGGCAATTCTGGCCTCCGCGATAGCGCTCTTCGTGGCGAGCCGCAAAACGCTCGGTATGTTGCGGGCAATGCTGGGCAGTTTCTTTATGGGCGGTGCGATCGCGAGCATGCACTACATCGGAATGGCCGCCATGCGACTGCCCGCGATGTGCCGGTATAACCCGGCGCTGGTGGCGCTTTCAGTAGCGCTGGCAATGATTATTTCGCTGGTGGCGCTGTTACTCACGTTTCATCTTCGAGGAGAGATGAGGTCGGCCAGCTGGCAAAAAGTTGCGGCCGCGATGGTGATGGGCGCCGCAGTGCCGGTGATGCACTACACGGGAATGGCGGCCGCTTCCTTCGAGTTTTCGAGAGCGGCAGAAAGCGGTCTGGCGCACGCACTGAGCATTTCGGCCCTGGGAACAATCGGGATCATCGTGGTCACCTTCATGGTGCTGGGGTTGACGGTGCTGACCTCGGTGGTGGATCGCAGATTTTCCGTGCAAGCGCTGGAACTGGAATCGAGCGAAAGAAGGTCGCGACAGATTTTAGAGACGTCCTTCGACGCGTTTGTGGGAATTCGCCCGGACGGAACCATTCGTGATTGGAATCTGCAGGCGCAAGAGACTTTTGGTTGGAGACGGGCGGAGGTGATCGGAAAAGTATTCCGAGAAATCATCGTCCCGGACCGTTGCCGCGAAACGTTCGAGGAGGAAATTCGCTCACTGGTTACCCTAAGAGACGGCGCCAAAACCAACCGGTTTGAAACTATTGCCATTCGGAGCGACGGGCTTGAAATTCCAGCCGAAATAACTATTTCCGCGGTGGGCAACGCGCAGGGACACGATTTTGCCGCGTTCATTCGTGACCTCACCGAGCGTAAGCGCTTCGAACAGGACCTTCGCAAAGCCAAGGAAGCGGCCGAAGGCGCGAATGAAGCGAAGAGTTCATTTCTTGCCACCATGAGTCATGAAATCCGGACTCCGATGAACGGCATTCTAGGTATGACGGAACTTGTTCTGGATACCGAGCTGACGACGGAACAGCGAGAGCATCTTGGTTTGGTGCATTTGTCGGCCGAATCGCTGCTGTCCATCATCAATGACATTCTGGACTTTTCTAAAATCGAAGCGGGTAAGTTCGAATTGGAAACGATTCCGTTCGATCTGCGGGAGAGCCTTGGCGAAACGATGAAGGTGCTTAGCTTCCGCGCGCATCAGAAAGGACTGGAGTTGGTCTATGACGTTCAGCCGGAGGTGGCCGAGACTCTACTCGGAGACCCCGGAAGGATCCGGCAAATTCTCATCAATCTTATTGGCAATGCCGTCAAATTTACGGCAAAAGGCGAGATTGTGATCCGTGTCGAGGAACAATCGCATACGAATGATACGGTAGTCCTGCATTTCGCGGTGCGAGATACCGGAGTGGGTGTTCCGGCGGAAAAGCAGGAAACCATTTTTGAAGCATTCTCGCAGGCGGACGGATCCATGGCCCGGAAGTATGGCGGGACAGGACTGGGGTTGACGATTTGCAAGCGACTGGTGGAGCTGATGAACGGGCGAATCTGGCTGGAGAGCCAACCCGGCGTGGGGAGCACGTTTCATTTCACTATCTCGCTGGGAGTACAGGACTCTTTCGATGCGCGAAACCTAACGCCGTCAAGCGACGAATTGCGCGACATAGAAGTATTGGTGGTGGATGACAATTTTACGAATCGCTGCGTTTTGGGGGGAATGTTGGCGCGGTGGTGCATGAGGACGGTGGCCGTCGAAGGGGGCCGGGAGGGACTGCAAGCGCTGCAGGCGGCGAAGAACGCTGGACATCCCTTTCAGCTGATTCTACTGGATGGCCAGATGCCGGATATGGATGGCTTCAGCCTGGCTGAGATTATTCATAAAGATCCAACGCTGGTAGGTGCGACCGTGATGATGCTGACGTCCGCAGGGCACATGGGAGATGCCGCGCGATGCCGGGAGCTTGGTATTGGCGCGTACATGGTTAAGCCGGTGCGACAACGCGAGTTATTGGAAACAATCTGTGCGCTGACGCAACAAGGACGCAAAGTAAAAATCGATCCGCTGGTGACGCGGCACAAATTGCGTGAAGATCGCAATCGCCGTCGCGTACTGCTGGCGGAGGACAACGCCGTCAATCAGAAACTGGCCCAGCGACTGCTGGAAAAACGCGGCTTCGAGGTGACCATTGCAGGAGACGGGCGCGCGGCGCTACAGGCGCTCGAGAAAGAATCCTTCGACATCGTGCTCATGGACGTACAGATGCCCGATCTTGATGGCATCGCCGCGACGGTGGCGATTCGCGAACGAGAAATATTGTCGGGAGGTCACGTTCCGATCATTGCGATGACGGCGCATGCGCTAAAAGGAGACGAGGAACGCTGCATGGCCGCCGGCATGGATGGCTATGTGACCAAACCAATTCGCACAGTCGAATTGTTTGCGGCGATAGATAAAATCCTGAGCCGAGCGACGATCGCTGGAGAGATTCAACCGATCGAAAGTTGATTGCAATCGCCACAGCGAGTCGCGGCATCGGCCGCTGACGTGGCTGAGCAAGGATCGCAGCCAGCCGCTGTGGTATCTGGTGGCGTTTAATCCGAATACTTCTACGCCACTGCAACGGCGTCTGCGCGATCGCTTGAAGCGACTCGGCGGATCGCGACCTTCCAAATAGGAACGCTAAAGAACGCCGGTAAGAATCCCCAGCAAGTATGAAGCTCTGAGTTTCGGCATTTTCGGCAACCGACTGTGCGGAACTGTCCGTCAGGAGGGCGGAACGCGGGTTATACTTCCCAGCCGTGCCCATGGTCTCCTCCGTTTCGGCCCGCAGGTGGCTTCTCTTTGGGTTGCTCTTTCTGGCAGTGGTGGTGCGGCCGGTTGCCGCGGGCCCCTGGAAGGGCGTGTTGCGCGACGCGGCGGGAAAGCCTGCGGGTGCAGCCACCGTGATGCTCCAATCGGTGTCGGGAACGGCGCAATATTCTGCTGAGACCTCTGCTAGCGGTGAATTTTCGTTCGGCGAAGTCGGCAGCGGAAGCTATTCGGTTACCGTGAAGATGGCGGGGATGGCCTGGACCGCCGCAAACCCCATTACCATTAGCGAGGGGACAGCCTTCACCGGCGACCTGCAACTTTCGACAGACAATCAGACACTTATTGTTCTGACCGCGGGAAAGAGCGGAGCCGCGCAGGGGAGCGGCGGCCAGCACCTTTCTAGCGCGGAGGTATCGAGCCTTCCATTAAACGAGCGTGATTTCAGCAAGCTGTTGTTGCTGGCCGCGGGCACCATGACGGACACGAACGGCGCGGCAAATTTCACGCAACAATTCGCGGTGAACGGGCAACGAGGAGTGGACTCAGTTTTTGCCATGGATGGAGCGGACACCACCGATCCGGAACTCGGGGGCGCGACATTTTCCAATTTCAACGTGGATGCCATCCACGAAGTGCAATCCAGTTCTGGAGTGATGCCCGCGGAAATCGGACATGGCGCGTCGGGTTTTACAAATGTAGTTACGAAAGAGGGCAGCAACGAGGTGCATGGCAGCGCGTTTGAATTTGTGCGCAACGCGGCGTTCGATGCGCGAAATTTTTTCGATCACTCGAGCGCAGTGGACCCGCGACGGATTCCGCCTTTTGCGCGCAATGAATTTGGCGTGACGAATGGCGGCCCGGTGGTGCTTCCGGGAATCTACGACGGACGCGGGAAGACCTATTATTTCGGGGAGTACCAGGGCTTCCGGCAAGTGCTGGGGACGACACAGGTATTCCCCGTACCGACCGCGGCGGAGCGTCAAGGCATCGATACGACCACATTCCCAGGAGATACGCTATTTGTTCCAGTGAACCCGGCGATCGCTCCGTTGCTGGCACGCTATCCCTTGCCGAACGAACCGCAAGGGCCATACGGCGCGCGGACGTATGCGACTTCTTCCAAGGTGGATACGGACACGAATCAATTCTCCGTGCGCGTGGATCACCAGATTTCCGATCGGGCGACACTGCTCACGCGGTTCAGCCTGAATCAGGTGAATGGCCCGACGACGGATCCCGATCAGACGGCCATCGATCCGGGCTTTGCCGTGAACTTTTTTGATCACCAGCGGAACGCAGCGGTGAGATATGCGCGTACGGTTTCGCCAAACTTTAGTTTTACCGCGGCTTTTGGATACATTCGCAGCACCCCAATTTTTCCGGCAACGGATCATAGCGATCCCGCACTGACGTTTGCCGACGGACTTTATGAAGGGTTTAACGTGCCGGACGGGTCGATTTTCGGATCGTACAGCAACTTGTTCCAGATCAAACTGGACATGGTTTATTTGCACGGGACGCACACGTTCAAGTGGGGCACGGAAAGTCGTTGGAACAGAGACTCAACGATTTATGGGACGAATCCGAACGGGTTGTACTCCTTTGGAGGAGGAACAGCGTATTCGCCGGTGTTCATCCCATCGGCAAGCGGGCAGCATGATATCCAGCCGGGAGAGGCGTTGCCGGATTCGTTGACACAATTGCTCACGGGCTCGCCGTATTCTTACACGATTACGGCGCCGTCCAGTTTGACACCTGCCGGCGACAAATTTGATGAAGCGGCGGTTCGCCGCGAAGCGTACAACTTTTATTTTCAGGACACTTGGAAAGCGACTTCACGGCTGAGCATCAACTACGGTCTGCGCTATGAACTGAATAGCCGCATCAAAGAAGCGCTGCACCGGACTTCCATTGGCGAACCCGTGGATGCCGAGGGAAACTCCGTACCCTTCCTCACGCCCGCCGCGAAAGAGATTTTTCTGTACAATCCGCAGCCGATTTATCCGCTGGATTTGAGAGGCTGGGGGCCACGCGTCGCCGTGGATTACGGCGTCGGGGCGCACACCACACTGCATGCCGGCGGAGCGATTACTACGATTCTTCCCAATCTGTGGCTGGAAAATTCCGTGACAGGCGGGATTCCGTTTGTTTTTCAGCCGTTGGTAACGGCGCTGCCGGGAGTTCCGGTGCCCTTTCACAATACCGTTGTACCGTTGGCGCTGCCACCGCTGTATACGACGCAAGGGCAACTGCTATTCCCTTCGGGAAATAGCTCCACCGTCCCGGCGAACACGCCGATCGATTTGGAACGGTTTCAAGCCGATCTGGAGGCGCTTACGCCGGGTGATGAAGTGCAGCTGCTCTCGACGGGCGTGATCTCGCGAAACTTTCGCAACGGGTACATCGGAACGTTTACCGCCGGCGTGGATCACGACTTTCGCGGCATGAAGCTCAGTGTGGCGTACGTGGGTACGGCGGGAGTTCATCTTGCTGGTGTGTTTTCGCCGAACGGTTACGCGGGCGCGGATCCCGCCTACGCGCCATATACACAATTCGATGCCGCAGGACGCGCGATCGGCGGATTTGGCCCGGAAGGCGTGATGAGCACAGAATCGCACTCCAACTACAACGCTCTGCAAACGAGCGTGACGGAAAACTCCTCGCGGATCGGATTGAGTTTTCAGGCTAGTTATACTTTTTCGAAGTCCCTGGATGACACGAGCACTTCAGCGGGCGGGAATACCACGAGCGCGGGCGTGGTCACGCCGATTCTGCCGCAGGATCCTCTGAATCCGGGCGCCGACCGAGGTCCGTCGACGTTCGACGTCAAGCATGTTTTCGCGTTGAGTGTGATCCAAAACCTGCCGCTTGAACGCGTAAGCTTTTTGCGACCTCTTAGCGAGCGGCTGACGAAGGGGTGGCAGATTTTGAATATCACCACGATAACGAGCGGATTGCCGTTCACAGTGTTTTCTGGGATTCAACAAACCGGGGCTGGAGCAGGCGGGACGGATCGTCCGGATCTTGTGACGCTTCCGGATTTCTCGACCAGCCGCGCCACGCGAGAGGATTATTTTGGCCGGGGCGCGGACAACAGTTCGTTTTTCTTTATTCCGATTGGAGTGCCGGGCGGCACGGGGCCTAATCAGGGCACATTCGGCACGCTGGGCCGCAACACGTTTCGAGGACCCGGGTTTCGCGACTTCGATGTGGCGGTGATCAAGGATACTTCCTTCGGGCACAGGGGAGGCCACGAGTTAGGAATTTTGGAGTTTCGCGCGGAGTTCTTCAACGTGTTCAATATTGTCGATTTTGGGTTGCCGGCGAACACCGTGCTTGGAAGCGGATTTGGGTACATCAACCATACCGCAGGGCCGTCGCGGCAGATTCAATTTTCGCTGAAACTGGTTTATTGAAAGCTTTCTTCTAGGGATTCGCTGCGTGGAGGCTCGATCGATGATCGTGCCGAGACTCGCCGTCAGAATATCGAGTGGAGGTCAGCGGATCTCCAAAATCCCGCTTTTCCGGGGCGGGATTTAATTCTACAGTACCCATTCCGCTGGTAAGAATCATCCAACGGAACAGAAACTAGGAGCGGGAGGATTACGCCCGCGCATGTTTATGGGATGAGGCGAGTGTTTTCGAGCGAGAACCTTTTGAAGTCCGCGTGCAGTCAAATCCCCGCGGATAGTAGAGGAGGAAACAGGAGATGGGCGACTCCGACGATAACGATCACAAGCTGAACGAGGCCCCGCCAACCACGATTTCCAGACGGGATTTGATCAAGGGAGTGATTGCAGGCGGCGTGACCGTCTCTTCGGCAAGCTATCTTTTTCGCGCGACCTCGTTGCTCGGCCAATCGGGTCAAAGCACGGGGGAAAGACTCCTCACGATTAATGTGAACGGGCAGCTGCGGCGCGCGGACGTGATGCGGCAAGAAACGCTGGCCTGGACATTGCGCCACAAACTTGGACTCACGGGGACGAAACTGGGGTGCGACCGCGCGGAATGCGGCTCCTGCACCGTCTTGATCAACGACATACCGCACTATGCCTGCTCGGTGCTGACGCATATGGTGCGCGACCGGAAGGTGCTGACCATCGAAGGGCTGGCGAGCCCGGAGGGAAAGCTGCACCCGGTGCAACAAGGCGTTATCGATGAACAAGGCTTCCAGTGTGCGTTCTGCATGCCGGGATTCATCATGGCGTCCGTCGGATTCCTGAAGACAAATCCGAATCCCACGCGCGGCGAATTAGCGTTCGGCGTTTCTGGAAATTTGTGCCGATGCCAGGACTACGACAAAATTCTTACCGCGCTGATGCGCGGCGCGGAAAACATGCGGAGGGCCAGCAATGTCTGAGGAATCCGTGAAAAAAGAATCGCAGCCGGCGAAGGCGCCGGAGCGCGTGTACGGCGTTGGACATAAGCTGATCGGGAAGGATTACCCGACTCCGGACCTCTACGCCAAGGTTACAGGGCTGGCGAAGTACGCGGAGGATTACCACGCGGACGGAATGCTGTTTTGCAAGCTGCTGCTTAGCCCGCTGCCGCACGCGCGCGTGAAGCATATCGATACGCGCGCGGCGCTGGCCATGCCCGGCGTGAAAGCGATCCTCATGGCGGATGAACTTCCTCCGCCGGCGGATAGCCTTACCGACAACGGCACGGTAATCAAAGCGAATCTGAAGAGCGAGCGCGCACTGACGATGGAGCCGCTGTATCAAGGCGAGCCGATTCTTGCCGTAGCGGCGGTTGACGAACTCACTGCCGCGGAGGCGATCGAACAAATTCGCATCGACTTCGAGCCGCTGCCATTTGTGATTGATCCGCTCGAAACGCTACGGCCTGGCGGGCCAAATCCGAGACTAGAAGGCAATATCTGGGTTCAGGCTCCGGCGCCGTCTGCTGCACCGGGAGCGCCGCCGCCAAATCCTCCACCGCCCACGATTGGCGAACTTAAATGGACGAAAGAGGATTTCGCCAACGCCAAGGAAGGTCAGTTGCCGATGGGCAAGGTGCCCGGCGAATGGTCTTACGGGGATCTTGACCCAGGATTCAAGAATGCCGCGCTGGTGCTGGACGAGACCTTTGTGACGCCGGACACCAGTCACCAGACGCTGGAAACGCGCACCGCCATGGCCTACTGGCAGAACGGCAAGGTGCACGTCTTTACGGGTACGCAAAGCACCGCGCAGACAGTGCCGGCGATTGCGAGGTGGTTGAACATCGATCCGAGCAATGTAGTGTTGATCAGCGAGTATACGGGAGGCGGTTTCGGCAGCAAGATTACGGGCGGCGTGACGCTGGTGATTCCCGCGCTGCTTTCCAAGAAGGTTAACGCTCCGGTGATGATGCGCATCAGTCGCGAAGAGGAAACGTTCATCGGGCGCGCGCGGCCGAGCCTGATGGGCAGAATGAAAGTCGGTTTCTCCAAGGAGGGACGGGTCATTGCGTTGGACATGTTTGTTATTTCCAACAACGGTCCGTACGACGCCAACGGCGATGTTCCTTCATCGGGGCGTATTGTTTCCCTTCTCTATCAGTGCGAAGCGATGCGTTGGCGCGGAGCGACGATCCTGACAAACACGCCACCGCGCAGCGCGCAGAGTTCGCCTGGTGGAATGCAAGGCATTGCGATCATGGAGCCAATCATCGCGAAGGCGGCACGGAAACTTGGGCTGGATCAAGTGGCCATCCGGCGCATCAACTGCCCGGAAGGCAAGGCGCCGGTCGGCCCAGTGATGAAAAGCGACGGCAAGCGGCCGCATGCAACGAGCGCATTCCTCAAGGAAGCGCTGGACCGCGGCGCGGAACAATTCAAGTGGAACGAGCGGGTGGCGCGCACGCCGAAACGGAGCGGCACGAAGGTGCGCGGCGTTGGGGTATCGCTGAGCTGTTACGTGGGCGGCTCGATTGGCTTTGATGGGTTGCTCGTTATCACGCCGGAAGGACGCGTGCGATTTCAGTCTGGGATCGGCAACCTGGGTACAGAGGCGGTGATGGATGTGCATCGCGCGGGCGCTGAAGTTCTGGGCGTTCCGTGGGAGAAGTGCGATATCACCTGGGGCGACACCGCGAAGAATTTTCCTTATACGTGTGTCTCCGGTGGCAGCCAGACGACGCACGCGATGACGCGGGCTGCTTATGCAACGGCAATGGACGCGAAGAAGAAGCTTCAAGAGATCGCCGCTAAGAGTCTCGGAGGCAAGCCGGAAAATTACGAAGTGGCCAACGAACGCGTCTTCCGCAAGGGCGGCGGCGCGGGCATGACGTTGGGGCAGGCTGCGGCGAAGGCGATTCAATTGGGCGGCGTCTACGACGGTCACGAGCCGTCGGCGGATCTCAACAAATTGACCAAAGCCTCGATGGCCGCATTGGCCGGGCAAGGTTTGATCGCGGCTGCGAAAGACAATTATCCGCGCGATGGCCAAACGTATTCATACGTGGCGAGTTTCGCCGAAGTGGAGGTTGATGTCGAAACCGGAAAATACTACATCGTGGATTTTCTGGCATATGCCGACGTGGGCTCGGTGATTCATCCGCGCGCGCTTGGTGGCCAAGTGCTCGGCCGCTCCGTGCTGGGCATGGGCCACACACTGGGTCAGAAGTGGGTCTATGACCCGCACTATGGCGCCATGCTTTCGACGCGCTTCTATCAGAACAAGCCTCCGACGATTCTTGATGTTCCGGTGAACATGCAATGGGCAGCGCTGGATATTCCCGACCCGGAGACTCCCGTGGGCGCGCGTGGTGTCGGTGAGCCTCCCGTTGGTGGCGGCTGTGCTTCTATCCTAAACGCGCTTTCCGATGCGCTGGGAGACGAGATTTTCCGGCGCGCGCCCGTCAACGCGGACACTATCTTGACTTCGCTGGAAGCTGGCCGGCCGATGCAACATCCCCTGATGGCGCACATTTGACGGCGCACGTGGCGGAGACGAGGAAGGAGAATGTATGGCTGTAATCCGAGACGTCATGCCAGCTTTTGAGCTGTTGCAGCCAAGCTCGATTGTCGATGCGCAAAAACTGCTGCAGCAACAGGGGCGCGATGCGTGGGTGCTCGCCGGAGGCATGGATAGCTTCGACTGGCTCAAGGACCGCATCAAGAAGCCGAAGGTGGTTGTTGATCTGAGCGGGATCGCGGAGTTGAAAGGAATTCGCGCCACTTCCGACGGTATCGAAATCGGCGCGATGACTACGCTCACTGAAGTCGTGCAACATCCCGTGATTAAAGAGAAGTTCAAGGTGCTGGCGGAGAGCGCGGAATTGGTGGCTTCGCCGCAGATCAGGAACCAAGGCACGCTCGGGGGCAATGTTTCGCAGGATGCGCGTTGCTGGTATTACCGTGCCGGCTGGCCGTGCTATCGCGCTGACGGAAACATTTGCTATGCGGACACGCCTGAAGGGCGCAACCGCGAGCATGCGATCCTGCATGCGGAACGATGCGTCGCGGTGAATCCTTCAGACACTGCGCCGGCACTCATCGCGCTCGATGCCAAATTCGTGATCCGAACGTCTAAGGGCGAGCGGGTGATCGACGCGGAAGACTACTTCGTCGGTCCGGACATCGACATCACGAGCTTGCATGTCTTGAAACCCGGTGAACTGCTGACGGCCATTCGTATTCCTTCCGCGTGGGCCGGCGCGCAATTTTATTTTGAAAAAGTGCGAGACCGCAATGTGTGGGACTTTCCCCTGCTGAACGTGGCGTCAGCGATGGTGGTCTCGAATGGGACAATCGAGCGAATCCGTATCGCGGTGAACGGCGCGGCGGCACGTCCGCTGCGCCTGAAGGCCGTCGAAGATGCGGTCCGCGGCAAAGCAGCGAATGCCGCCACTGGAACGATGGCTGGAAAACTGGCGGTAGAGGGAGCCGTCCCTTTGCAGTTCAACGCTTACAAAATCCCACTAATGCGGAACCTGGTGAAGCGCGCCATCGGCGGAGTGGAGGAGGCGACATGGACTTCCTAGAGTGGGCGAGGAGCCCTTGGGGACAGAACGTGCCCATCCATATTGCCTGGTTCTTGATATGGGTCGCGGTCATTGCCGGGTTCCTGTTCTTTATCGTTCACGCTACATACTTGCGCTACTTCGCGAAATCCAAAGAGTTTGCCAGCAGTGGTTCGCCGTTAATCGCTGCGCGCATACCTGAGAAGGTTCCCAGGCACTCGCTGGCAGCGCGGCTATTTCACTGGATTATGGCCGCCGCCATGTTCACTTTGCTGTTTACGGCTTTTCTGCCGAAGGTGGGCGTTCCGTTTGACTGGATTACTTATCACTGGATCGCGGGCGCAGTGCTGACCGCCTCGATCCTGTTTCATATCATCCACGCATCGTTCTTTATGGATTTTTGGTCCATCTGGCCGGACCGCATCGACGTGCGAGACGCTGGGAGAAGAATATTGCGTTTCATGGGAAAGCCCGCGCCGCCACCGGACAAATTTGCGAAGTATCCTCTGGAGAATAAGCTGTACCACGGCGCCATCGTCGCGGCAGGTTTATCCGCGATTGTGACCGGCGTGTTCATGATGTTTCGCGTGCGGACGATCTTCTTTCCGCGCAATCCGTATCTGTTTGGCGACATGACCTGGGGCATGATGTACGTGCTGCACGGGCTAGCGGGCGTCGGACTGATCGCGTTGATCATGGTGCACGTTTATTTTGGGTTGCGGCCGGAGAAGCGCGCCATCACGAAGTCGATGATCTTCGGTTGGATGAGCCGCGACTTTTATTTAAAGGAACACGATCCGCGACGCTGGCCCGTCGAAACTCCCACAGCATCTCCAACATCCAGGGGAGCGGAGCCAGAGGGGATAAGAGATGCTGGCTGACCTCGCGGAACGCTGCAACGCGATCGAGGAAAGCTACGAATTCATGCTCGCCTATGCAGCGCAAGGGTTTCTCGGCGAAGGCGGCGGCCAATCCGGAGAAAAAATTCGAGAATTCTTGCGCCGCGCCGCGCAGGCGATTTCTGGCCTGGCAGAGAGCTGTGCGATGGCGCTGCAGCAAGAGCGCCTGGAAAACGTGGAGCGCTACCAGGCTTTCTTTGCTGTGCTCGAGCGCGACGGGCGGAGTTCGCTGGCCGCTATCGAACTGGTGCTCACACAACCCATCATCAGCTCGCAATTGGTCGACAATTTGAACGCTTCGATCCACCTGCGCGCGCTGCTCACGGATCTGTTTCTAGTGAGTGAAATCGTAAAGATTCAGCTGCCTCCGGCAAGGCCCATGGCTACGGGCGGTTAGGGTCGCCTTTTTCGCGGTTTTTAGGCGAATGAAACCAGCGATGAACGGCTCCCGCCGTGGCCTCGGTGTACGGCAAGACTGCGATTCCCGCTTAGACCGTCAAGACTACTTTGCCGAATTGCGCGCCGGATTCGAGGTAGGCGTGGGCTGCGGCGGCCTCGGATAGCGGGAAGATTTTGTCGATGATGGGGCGAAAGCGGCCGGCGGCGACTAAACGCATGACGCTGTGCAGGTCTGATTTTGTGCCCATGTAGGAGCCCATCAGAGAGAGTTGCTTGGCGAAGAGAATGCGCAGGTCGAGCTTGGCGTCATAACCAGTCGTCGCACCACAGGTGATGAGGCGGCCGGCATAGGCCAGGCTGGCAAGGCTGTCGTCCCAGGTGGCGGTACCGACGTGCTCGAAGACTACGTCAACGCCGCGCTTGTTGGTGATGCGGCGAACTTCTTCGCGGATTTTTTGTGTTTTAAGGTTGATGACGTGGTCGGCGCCGAGTTCGGAGGCTTTGGCGGCTTTTTCGCCCGTGCTGGCGGTGGCGATTACGCGGGCGCCGAAGAATTTGGCGATTTGAATGGCGGCGCTGCCTACACCGCTACCCGCGCCGAGAATCAAAACATCTTCACCGGGTTGAAGTTCGGCGCGGGCGAGCAGCATGTGCCAGGCGGTTTGGAAAACTAGCGGGATGGCGGCGGCTTCGACGAACGAAAGATTTTCCGGATAGGGCAAGCAGTTTACTTCAGGAACCTTGACGAATTCGGCGCAACCGCCGTCGATCATATAGCCGAGATTGGTGAAGCTGCGGCAGCGATTGTCCTGGCCGGAGAGGCAGGCCGCGCACTTGCCGCAGGTGACGCCGGGAGCGAGGACGACTTTTTGGCCCGGGCGCACGGTGGTGACGTCGGCTCCGATTTCGGCCACTTCGCCGGCAACATCGCTGCCGGGGATGTGCGGGAGTGGGATAGGGACACCCGGAAGTCCGCGGCGGACCCAAAGATCGAGATGATTTAGCGCGCAGGCTTTTACGCGGACCAGGACTTCGTTGGGGCGAATGGCGGGCGCGGGTACGTCAATGTATTGCAGTACTTCAGGTGCACCGTGCTTTTCGAAAACGATGGCCTTCATGCGAGCGAGCCTCCAGGAATTTGGCGGAAGTTATTCTACCGTGAGAACAGGAACATGCGCTTGCGGGAAAGCAGATCGTGGGTGAGTTCGGTGCGAAGTTTGCTGCAAGAAATCTGGAGAAGGGTGTAGTCGGAGTCGCTGACGTTGTCAGTGCCTTGCGGACGGCGTGGGTCGTTGAGCGCCTCTTGCAGGTTGCCGTAGGCTGCGCGAGCGGAATCGCTCAGATACAGACCGCCAACTAAAAAATACCAGTTGCGAAGCTCCTCGCTGAACCTCCGCAGATCGCTGTACTTCACATCCGTTCTGCGGGGCCACTTCGGGAGCAGCCCAGTTTTCTCCCACACCGCTTTGTAGACTTCGCCGCGACTTCTGTGGACTGCCAAGTCCACACTGCGCCGCTGGATGAGGAAATGACTGATCAGCGCGCCGATAAAAGCGCCAAGCGTGGTAATCGCAGCGATCACGATGGATGACGCGGCGTTGTGTTCCATAGCATCCCTCGGGCCTTGCGGTTGCTGCGAGATGGTGATTCGTGGCGTGCGGGCGTTTCAACGCTGTTGCAGCCGCGGACGAATGCGTTGCGGCAATCGCACGACAATCCCACGACAGTCTCATTTGATATGCTTTTGGACGTGAGCACAGCACGCGGCAACAGGAGATCGCGAGAAGAAATGCGGATCGTGTCGCTGGCGCCCAGCGCTACGGCGATTTTGTGTGCTGTGGGGGCGCGAAGTGCGCTGGTGGGCGTGACAAAATGGTGCGCGGATGTGGCGAAGGTTGATGGGCTGCCGCGAGTTGGCGATTGCTGGCATATGGGATCGGTCGACGAGATTTTGCGGTTGCGGCCGACGCTGGTGATTGGGTCGGTGCCTTTTAAAGCGGAGACAGTGGCGAAGCTGCTGGAGCAGCCGGTCAATTTTTTGGCGATGAACCCGCGCACGCTGGCGGACATTTACGCGGATGTGCGGATGCTGGCGCGGATGGCGGGGCGGGCGGCGGCGGGCGAGTTGGTGGTCAAGAAGATGCAGCGCGAGTTTTCGGTGATTACAGCGCGGGCGAAGAGGCTGCCGCGGCTGCGCGTGTATTGCGAGGCTTGGCCGAATCCGCGGATCAGTTCCCCGCCCTGGGTGGCGGAATTGGTGAAGTTGTGTGGCGGGGAGATGGTGGTCGCGGCGGGTGCACGTGTGAGCGATGAGAAGGTGGCGCGCGTGGCGCCGGAGGTTATTGTATTGGCGTGGGCGGCGGTGGGTGACAAATCCCGGGCGAAACAAGCGTACGGCGTGGCGGCCTGGAAAGACGTTCCGGCGATTCGCGAGCGACGGGTGTTTGTGGTGCGCGATGAATTGTTGAATACTCCAGGACCTCCACTGATGGCGGGCGCGAACGAGCTGTGGCGAATTTTGCGCGGGGCTTGCGTGGCGCAGAATGCTACAGCGGCGCGGTAGATTCTTGAGGAGCACGGTTTGATCAAAGTTGTGGTGGCGGCGGTGATTGAGCGGGCGGATCGGCGGTTGCTGATCGGGCAACGGCGGAGCACCGACTCTTCCCCGCTGAAATGGGAGTTCCCTGGCGGAAAGGTTGAACCAGGTGAGGAGCCGGAAGTGGCGCTGGCGCGGGAGCTACGGGAGGAGTTGGGAGCTACTTTGCGGAAGAGCGTGGAGATTGCGCGAGTGCGGCATGCGTATGCGGCGACCGCGAATGAGCTGGAGATACGATTTTTTGCGGCGGAGATCACGAGCCATGTGGTGGTGGGGCAAACGTTTGAGCGGATTGCCTGGGTGCTGCCGCGCGAGTTGAGCAGCTACGATTTTTTGGCGGCGAATGGGGCGCTGGTAGCGAATCTTGCGACGGGGCGGATTAAGGTTGCTGAGGTATTGGCGAATCAAGGGTTGGGACCGAAATAGCGATAATGGCCGGTGATGCGCCAAGAAAAAAGTACGTCTTCCATTTTCGGACCTTGGCCAATGTTGTGGACCACCATGTAACGTCCGGAACCGGCGCGCTGATCGACAACGATGCCGATGTGCGGAACGTTCCCACCCAAATCCCACGTAACCAGATCGCCGGGCGCATAGTCCTCGGCACGCGCGGTAATGAGCAAGGCGTCGCCTTTGCGTGAGAAGAAAACCATCAAATTCGGAACACGACGGTGATCGATGTTGGTGTCGGTGTGCGCTAGTTGCCAGCGGCGCTGATTGGGATAGGCCGCGAAATTGGCGACCAGATCTTCATGAAGTTCTCTTTGTAAATCAACACCGACGGCGCGGTAGGAGCGGATTACTTCGTCCGTGCATACGCCAGTGGCGGCGGGGACGTCGCCGTTCGGATAGGGGATGCGAACGTAGGCGGAATCGTAGCGGACGACGTGGTGGGTGCGCTCGATTGCTGCCGAGGAGAGACGTTGCAGGAATGCGCTATGCGATGAGTCTGCAAGGCCGTTCGCGTGAACAACCTGAAAGATGGCGAGAACGACGGCCAACAGTGCGTTCATCGATCACCTGAACGGTGCTGCGCTCCAGCAGCTACGAGATTACCGGATTTAGTTTTTCTGGGTTGATGCCCAGGTCGGTGATGGCTTTGTCGATTACGCTGCGCTCAATTTTGCCCTCGAGGAAAAGTTCGTGGAGGGTGGCCAGAGTAATGAATCGCGCGTCGACTTCGAAGAAATCGCGCAGCGAGGTGCGGCCTTCGCTGCGGCCAAAGCCGTCGGTGCCGAGCGCGCAGAGGCGGCGCGGCATCCACTTGTCCACCATGCTCGGCAGAGACTTTAGATAATCGCTGGCAGCCACGAGCACGCCTTCGGATTTCCCTAGTTGTTGCGTCAGATACGGGACGCGCGCTTTTTCGCTGGGATGGAGGCGGTTCCAGCGCTCGCATTCGTTGCCGTCCACGTAGAGCTCTTTGTAGCTGGTGACGCTCCAGACGTCGGCGGCCACGCCGTATTTGGTTTCGAGAATCTCCTGGGCGCGGAGGACTTCGTTAAGAATCGCGCCGCTGCCGAAGAGTTGCGCGCGTAGTTTGGATTTTTTGTTTTCGCTGGCACGGTAGCGATAGATGCCGCGCAGGATACCTTCTTTGATTTTTTCTATCGCGGGCGGCATCGCCGGCATGGCGTAAGGTTCGTTCATCACCGTGATGTAGTAGAAGAGATTCTCGCCATCTTTGTACATGCGGCGGATGCCGTCCTGAATGATGACGGCGATTTCGTAGGCGAAGGCCGGATCGTAGGCGCGCAGATTGGGGACGGGCAAGGCCAGAACATGGCTGTTGCCGTCCTGGTGTTGTAGGCCTTCGCCGGAGAGCGTCGTGCGGCCGGAAGTTCCGCCGAGTAAGAAGCCGCGAACGCGCATGTCCGCGGCAGCCCAGATAAAATCAGCGATGCGCTGGAACCCAAACATCGAATAATAGATAAAAAATGGAATGGTGTTGATGCCGTGCGTGGCATAGGCCGAGCCGGCGGCGATGAAGCTGGCCATCGAGCCGGCTTCGGTGATTCCCTCTTCGAGGATTTGTCCGTCTTGCGCTTCTTTGTAATAGAGAAGCGTGCTGGCGTCCACTGGTTCGTATTTTTGGCCCACGCTGGAATAAATGCCTACGGTGCGGAAAAGCGATTCCATGCCGAAGGTGCGGGCTTCATCGGGAACGATGGGTACGATGAACTTGCCGATTTCCGGGTCACGCAGCATTTTGCGCAGCATGCCTACGAAGGCCATGGTGGTAGAAACTTCGCGGCCGTCGCTGCCATCGAAAAATTCCTTGAAGAGTTCGTCGTGGTCGGCGGCGATGGGCTTGGAGCGCACGGAACGCTTGGGCGTGTAACCACCGAGCGATTCGCGGCGCGCGCGTAAGTAATGGAGCTCCACGCTGTCCTCGGGCGGGCGATAGAACGGAACCTCGATGCAGTCGTTGTCGTTTAAAGGGACGCCGAAACGCGAGCGGAATTCGCGCAGTTCTTCTTCGTTGAGTTTTTTCTGCTGGTGCGTGACGTTTTTGCCTTCGCCGGCTTCGCCCAGGCCGTAGCCCTTGATAGTGCGGGCGAGGATTACCGTGGGTCCACCCTGATGATCGACGGCCGCTTTGTACGCGGCGTAGACTTTGCGGGGATCGTGACCGCCGAGCCGCAGGCGACGGAGGGCTTCGTCAGGCAGCGGTTCGACGAGCGCGAGGAGGCGCGGATCGGTGCCGAAAAATTGTTCACGGACGTAGGCGCCGCTGGAGACGACCAGCTTTTGGTACTCGCCGTCAACCAATTCGCCCATGCGCTTTACGAGCAGGCCTTCGGTGTCGCGTTCGAGTATAGGATCCCACTCACTGCCCCACAGCACTTTGATGACGTTCCAGCGCGCGCCGCGGAAGGCGGATTCGAGTTCCTGAATGATTTGGCCGTTGCCGCGGACGGGGCCGTCAAGGCGCTGGAGATTGCAATTGACGACGAAAATCAAGTTGTCGAGTTTTTCGCGCGAAGCGAGAGTGATGGCGCCGAGGGATTCTGGCTCGTCGGTTTCGCCGTCGCCGAGGAAGGCCCAGACTTTGGCGTCGGTGCGCGGCTTGAGGCCGCGATTTTCGAGATAACGATTGAAGCGCGCCTGATAGATGGCCATCAGCGGGCTGAGGCCCATCGAGACGGTGGGAAATTCCCAGAAGTCGGGCATCAGCCACGGATGGGGATAGGAGCTGAGACCGCCGCCGGGTTTTAGTTCACGGCGAAAATTTTCGAGTTGCTGCGGGCTGAGGCGGCCTTCGAGAAACGCTCGAGCATAGATGCCCGGAGAAGCGTGTCCCTGGAAGTAGACGGTGTCGCCTTCAAACTCCGGCGTGCGTGCGCGAAAAAAATGATTGAAGCCTACTTCGTAGAGCGTTGCTGCAGAAGCGTACGTGGAAATGTGGCCGCCGATGTTGTGTTCCACGCGATTGGCGCGGACCACCATGGCCAGGGCGTTCCAGCGGATGAGGCTCTTGATGCGGCGCTCGAGTTCCTGATCGCCGGGGAAAAGCGGTTCGAGGCGGGCCGGAATAGTGTTGGCGTACGGGGTATTTGCGGTGAACGGAAGATCGATTCCGGCGACGCTAGCGTGGGCGCGCAGACGTTCGAGAATCTCCGCGGCGACCTCTGGGCCGCTGGATTCGAGGACCGAGTCGAGGGACTCCAGCCACTCTTGAATCTGGACGTCGTCCATTCCCTGCTGTGTGTATGTTTCGTTTTCCATTAGCGTGCTGGTCCTTCTCCGGTGGCTAGGCGCTAGCGCGGTGCGCGCGTCGCGAAAATTTTATGGACGCTATAAGCTAAATAGAATACACCGTCGCGCGCATCCGTGCACGCATCTCTTGCGTGATCTAAATTGATGTTGGCCGGTCTTGAGCGCCATGCAGGATGCGGACGATGTGCACAATCTCGGGATCGACTGTGTAGACCACGATGTAAGGCAATGACGGGATCACAAACTCACGTGTTCCTGGCTCTTTTCCTGATCGACCGCGACTTGGGAATATCAGGAGCGCGGCAGGAGCTTCGTAAATCGTACGAATCAGTTTCTCGGCGTTTTCCGGCGAATTCTCAAACAACTAATCTGCGATGTGACTGAGGTCTTGATACGCACTCTCCGTCCAACGCAGTCGAATCACATGCGTTGCCGTTTTTGAGCGAACAACTTCTCAAGGCGCGATCCTACTTCTTCGTGTTCCAGCGTCTTGCCGCGTTCAATTTGCGCCAGACCTTTTTTGACTTCCTCTATAAACCACGAGTCATAGTCGACCAGTCGCTCCAGCGCCTCGCGCACGAGAGACTGCGCGTCGCGACCTTGCTGTTCCGCTAGCCGATCCAATTTTGCTTGCAGTTCGGGTGGAATCTGAAGTTCCATAAAGGCAGTTTACAGCACCCTGCCACCGTCTACTACCAGAACATGTCCGGTGATGAACTTAGCGTTTGCCAGAAAGATGACCGCGTCGGCGATGTCGGCGGGGGTGCCGGTGCGTTCTAGCGGAGCCAGCTTGATAAAGTCGCGCTGCCATTCGGGCGGGTCGCCGGGCATGGTGATGGTGCCGGGGGCGATGGCATTTACGCGGATCTCGGGAGCTAGCTCTTTAGCCAACGCGCGGGTGAGCATGATTACGCCCGCTTTGGAGATGCTGTGCGGGATGAAGCCGGGCCAGCCCAGGATTCCGCCCACATCGGCGAAATTTATGATCACGCCGCGCGAGGATTTCAGTAGCGGAGCGGCGGCTTGGGCGCAAAAGCATGGGGCTTTTAGATTGGAGTCCAGCGCGCGGTTCCATTGCGCTTCGGTGGTTTGCGCGAAGGGAGTCGCGAAGAAGTTGGCGGCGCTGTTGATGAGGATGTCCAAGCGTCCGAAATATTGCGCGGCTTGCGCGAAAAGATTTTTGATTTCAGCGAGTTGGGCAAGGTCGGCGGACACGGCCAGCGCGCGGCGGCCAAGTTTTTCGACTTCAGACACCACTTCGCGCGCTTCCCTTTCCGACGAACGGTAATGAATTACCAGGTCGCAGCCCTCCGCGGCCAATCGCAGCGCCACCGCGCGGCCCAGGCGCTTGCCAGCGCCGGTGACCAGAGCTACGCGAGGATTCGGCAATTCGGACATGTGGGGAAAAGTATCACAGGACGTCGTCAACGCAAGACGCTAAGCGCAATACGGGTAGTGGGTCAATCTGGATCCTCCTCGTAATTCAACACGCCGGACGCTAGGAAACAAAAAATCCCGAGGAAGATAATGCAAAGCCACCATGGACTCCATGGGATCGGAAATAACACCACCAAGAGCCACCACGCCCATTTCGGTCGCTTACGTCTCCCAATCTTTTCGGATTCCATTCTGTTCACTTCTCTATGCGTACATTCAATACCGGAGAAATGCAAGCTGTCCCACCAGCGCAAGACGCCAAGGCTGGGCGTCCAAGCAAGAGTTGCCAAGGACTGTTGTGCAGGGTAAATTTGCGGTCTACGAAAGATTTAGCTTGGTCGTTGCGTATCGCTTTGTGCGGCCGCCGCGCCGCAAGACATCCGGCCAATTGCTTTTCAGGGAGTCCACGATGGCACAAGGAATCTCGATAACGTCGGCTCATACGCGAGCCATTGCCGCGGCGGACACCGCGGCGGTGCCTTGGTACGTGTGGACCTCGGCGCTGGCGGTGACGTCGACCGTTGTGGGCTTGTACTGGGACATTTCCTGGCACATGTCCATCGGCAGAGACACTTTTTGGACCCCCGCGCACTTGGGCATTCATTTCGGCGCGATCGTGGCTGGCATCTCCAGCACGTTGCTGATTCTGGCCACAACTTTCGGGAAGGAAGCGGCGGCCAAACGCGCGACGTCGGTGCGGGTGTGGGGCTTTTACGGGCCGCTGGGCGCGTTCGTATCGCTATGGGGCGGAATGACCATGCTGACTTCGGCGCCTTTTGATGACTGGTGGCACAACGCGTTTGGATTAGACGTACAGATCATGAGCCCTCCGCACGTGGTGCTGGCCTTGGGTATTTTTGTGCTGGGATTGGGCGGACTGTTTTTGGTGGTTGCGGAAATGAATCGCGCCAACGCAGAGCTGCGAGAGAAGCTGAATCGGATTTTCCTGTATGTCGGCTGCATGTTGCTGATGTTGATTCTAATGCTGATTTACGAATATACGGATTACACGTTGGCGCACAGCGGAATTTATTACCGCGTGCTGGCGACGGCCATGCCGCTACTGCTGGTGGGCATCGCGCGGGCGTCCGGCTACCGCTGGGCGGCTACCAAGGTGGCTGCCGCGTATTTCGTTTTGTGGCTGTTGGCGCTGTGGCTCGTGCCATTTGTTCCGGCGCAGGCGAAATTGGGTCCGGTGTATACGCCGATTTCTCACTTGGTGCCGCTGTCGTTCCCGGTGCTGCTGTTTGCGGGGGCGGCGGCGCTGGATTTTCTGTTGGACAAAACGGCCGGGCGAAACAGGTGGCTGCAGGCACTGGTGGCCGGGATCGGATTCGTGGTAGCCATGATCGTGGTGGAGTGGCCGATGTCCAGCTTTCTGATTTCCAAGATGGCGGAGAATCCGATTTTCGGCACGGACTACTACCCGTACATGGAGCGGCCGAGCGACTACATAGAGAGCCACCGGTTCTTTGTGTATGAAGCGACGCGCGGCGCGTTTTGGATGAACATGGCATGGGCTTTTGTGGCAGCGATTCTCACCACGCGAATCGGACTGAGCTGGGGCGATTGGATGCGCAAGGTGAAACGCTAGCCGTGCGGCACGCCTCCCTACCGACTGCGGCGACGATTCTCGCGATGTTCCTGATGGTGTCGCTGACGCTTCCGCCCATGCTGCAAGCGCACGTCGGCAGCCCGGATGTTTTTTATGAGGGCATGGCCGGGCCGTACAAAATATTCGTGACCATTCGCACGCCGCAGATGATTCCCGGAATCGCGCAAATCGAAGTGCGATCGCTGGATGGAGCGGTGAGCGAGATTGAGATTACGCCATTGCGGGTGATCGGCGAAGGTTCGCAAAACGCGCCGCCGGCGGACCGCATGACGGCGTCGAAAGACGACCCGCAATTTTTTACCGGAAAACTCTGGCTGATGGAATCGGGCTCGTGGCAGGTGCGCATCACCCTCAATGGCGCGCACGGTGCAGCGCAGATGGCTGTGCCAGTGGCGGCGTTTGCGCAGCGTACGTTGCGAATGCAGAAGCAAACCGGATTGCTGCTGCTGGGACTGATGGCGTTTCTGGTGCTGAGCTTGATTTCGATTTTCGGGGCCGCGGCAAGAGAGAGTCAGGTGGAACCCGGAGATACGCCCACGCCCGGACGCCGGCGGCGCGCGGTGATCGTGATGGCGGCCACGGCGTTGGCGCTGGTGGCGATACTTTTTCTGGGCAATTTATGGTGGGATTCCGTGGCCGCGGCGAATACCTCCGGACAGCTGTATAGCGCTCCGCCGTTTTTCGCCTCGTTGGCGCCGGACGACCGGCTGCTTTTGCACATGGGCGACTCACCGTGGCACCAAAGGCGGGCGCAGATGCAACTGGTGAAACTGATCCCGGACCACGGCCACCTGATGCATTTATTTTTGCTGCGCATGCCGGAGATGGATCGCTTTTATCATTTGCATCCGGAACGCGTCGACGACAATGAGTTTGCGCAATCGATTGGCGGCGAGGCGGCGGGAAAGTATGCGGTGTTCGCCGATGTGGTGCGCGAATCGGGATTTCCGGACACCATGACCACACAATTGACGCTGCCGGAAATTCCTGCCGGAGTGAGCAAGATAGCGCCGGATACGGACGATGCGGGTAGCTCCGCGCCGGCGCTTTCGGGCGCGCAATCGAGCAACATGGCAGCGCTCGACGACGGCGGAAAAGTGGAGTTGACGCTGGGCGGCGGGTCGGCGGCAGCAACCAGCAGCTCGCAAAGCGGCAAATCGGAGTTGCTGCGCTTCCGCGTTGTAGATCGCGATGGGAAGCCGGCAGGCGACTTGCAACCGTACATGGGCATGGCTGGACATTTGATTGTTGTGAAGCGCGATTTGAGCGTGTTTGCGCACATTCATCCGGTGGGATCGATGCCGATGGCGGCGCTGATGCTGGTCGGGAATAGCGGAGACGGCACTGCCGCGGCGAGCGGCGCTACGGGCAGCATGATGATGATGAAGCCTGCGGCAGGAATGCAGCATGATGCGGCGATGGGTCCGGAGATCTCGTTTCCTTACGGATTTCCGCAGCCCGGAGATTATCGCTTGTTCCTGCAGATTAAGCGCGACGGCAAGGTGCAAACCGCCGTCTTCGATGTCCACGTTTCCTGAGATTTGCTGCTTCGTTGGCGCATTATTCCGTTTACCCCCGATTTTCCTCTTGTAGCCTTCAAATGTAATGTCCGGCTTGCTGTTAGAATCCCCTGAGCGAGGATTTTGAAGATGAATCTTGATGTACTGGCGATGGCGGCGCATCCCGATGATGTGGAACTGACCTGCGGCGGCACGCTGTTGAAGATGGCGCAGCGCGGTTACAAGACCGGAATACTGGACTTGACGGCTGGCGAAATGGGCACGCGCGGGACGCCGGAGATTCGCGCGGCGGAAGCGGCGAAAGCCGCCAAGCTTCTGGGCGTGAAGTGGCGCGGGAATCTCGGCGTGCCGGACTCCGATGTGCAGCCCAGCCGGCAGCATAAGTTGCGGCTGGCAGGGATGATTCGGGAGTTGCGGCCCAAAACCGTGCTGCTGCCCTACTGGGAAGCGCGCCATCCGGACCACTATCACGCGTCAACCTTAGGCTACGAGGCTTGCTTTCTTGCGGGACTGAAGCAGCTGGCCGTTGCGGGCGAGCCTTACCGGCCGTTCAAGATTCTGTACACCACGGCGTTTGCGGAGGTGCGGCCCACGTTCGTGGTGGACATTACCGCGCAGTATGCGACGCGCCGGAAGGCGATCCTGGCGTATGGCTCGCAGTTTCGTCCCAGGAAGAACGAGAACAAGGCCAATGTTTACCTGGGCCTGGAACAGCTGGAGGAAGAGATGAACCGGCTGGCGAGGCAGTCCGGCCACCTGATCGGGGTGAAGTACGGCGAGCCGTTCTTGATGAAGGAGTTGGCCAAGGTCGACGACGTGGTGAAGATGGAAGTACGGTCGATCTAGCTTGGAAGAGTAAAGACTGAAAGACGCAATACGGTAATGAAGTAAGGAAAAACCTTACAATCCAGCTGGGTACGTCGACAGATTAAAGGTCTCAGCTGCCACTAAGCTTAGAATTTCTCGTCTTCCTGGGCGGGGGTGAAGCCGGGGATGGTTTGACCGCCTGCGGTGCGTTCAACTCGTACGCGAATGAGAGGTTCGGACTCCGCGCCGGATTTGCGCAACATGGCGACGGTGCTCAAGGCCTCCGTATACACGCGAGTTACCAGGTAAATCTCGTTGGAGTCACTTTTCTTCCAAAGCTGGCCGCTCTGAATCTTGGAGACGCTCATAGACAGACTTTGAATGTAGATGGGCATCGCAAGAGTGTCAACAGGTGCGCGAAAGGAGTGGCACAGAATCGATAGCGTGTCGGTAGCAGGCGGCGAGACGAACGGGAAATTTATATTGAAAACTGTAGACATGTGGGCGAAGTACGACAGTGTTAGCGCTTCCCTTCCCACCCATCGAAAGGGCGAGGATTGAAGGACATAGGAAACCTTCTACGACGGGATGACATCATAGTCGCAAGATAAGTTCGCCGGGGACCGGTCTAGTTATTGGGTGTATACTGCGGGCAGTCGGAGGTAAACGGGCATGCGATTAATCTTTCGGCAAATTACGACTTTGGCGCTCACGAGTTTCCTGATTGGTAGTCCGACTTTCGGGGCTCAAAGTTCGGGCAGCGCCGGTTCTTCGCAGACGCCTCCTTCGCAAGGCACTACGTCACAGCCCACGACTTCGCAACCGACAACCCCGCAGACGGCAACTCCGCAGCAGAACGGAACGGCGCAGCAATCAACTTCGCAGTCAAACCCGCAATCTACTTCGCAATCGACTACGCAAACTCCTCCGGCAACACCTGCTCCAGCGCAGCCGGCGCCGCCGCCTCCCGACAAATCGAACCCGCCGACTTCGGCTCCGGTGCAGCAACAAGACACGGTAAACCCGAAGACTTCGCACGACGATGTGGACGCAATTGGAAACCGAAACGTCAGCGGACATGTGAATTTCTATTCGCTGGAAAAAGAGATCGCGCTCGGTAAACAGCTGGCACAAGAGGTGGAGCGCTCCTCGAAACTGATCGACGATCCCGTCGTGACGGAATATGTGAACCGCGTGGGGCAGAATCTGGTGCGCAATTCCGACGCTAAGGTGCCCTTCACGATTAAAGTGATCGATTCGGATGAGGTGAACGCCTTCGCGCTGCCGGGCGGATTTTTCTACGTGAACAGCGGATTGATTCTGCGCGCGCAAGAAGAGGCGGAACTCGCGGGAGTGATGGCGCACGAAATTTCGCACGTGACAGCCCGCCATGGAACCCGTCAGGCCACCAAGAGTGAGATAGCCCAGCTCGCGACGATTCCGTTGATGATTTTCGGCCCGGTGGGATGGGCGGGATATGCCCTGTATGAAGGCTTGAACATTGCAATTCCGTTGGGGTTCCTGAAATTTTCTCGCGACGATGAACGTGAAGCCGACTATCTCGGATTGCAGTACATGTATAAGGCTGGGTACGATCCCAACGCCTACATTACTTTTTTTGAGCGCATTCAGGCGGATGAGAAGCGGCGGCCGGGCACGATCCCGAAGGTGTTTTCGACGCACCCACCGACGCCGGAGCGCATCGAGCGTACGCAACAGGAGATCGCCAAGATTCTTCCGTCCAAGCAGGAATACATTGTGACCACGTCGGAGTTTGACTCTGTGAAGGCTCGACTGCGCAACGTGATGTTCTCAAAGAAAGCGCAGCCCGGACCGAACAAGCCGACGTTGCGAACAAAGACCGAGCAGTCTGACAAGACCAAGAACGATCCGACGACGGCGGCTGATCCGACGCAGACGGATGACGACCGACCGACACTGAAGCGCCGTCCGGATGACAACAGCAGTCCTAACAATCCTTAAAGAGCGTTCTTAGAGAGCGATCTTAAAGAAAGACGAAAGGCAGAATAAAAAAGGCGGCCCGAGATGGGCCGCCTCTTTTATTTGTGGCGGACGACGCTGTGAAACGAAATACGATGATTTTAGATTGGCAACCTTAAACGGACGTGCGCGCCGAAATTAGTGCGTGGATTGACGGCGATGTTCTTCGGGGGCGGCGGCCACCCCCATGCGGCGAAGTTCCTCGGAATAATATTTGCGAAAGAGCAGATCCCACTCTTCGCTGCCTTCGAGAATTTCTTTTTTCTGCGAGGTGATGCGCTTGCGGGCTTCGAGCTCGGCTTTTTCTTCTTCGCGCAGTGTGGCGGTAATGATCTCAACGATCTGACGACGAATGGTATCGCGGTCGTCGACGAAATCGACGTCGTCGCTGGCGACCAGGACATCGGTCAGCTGGTGGGAGATGCGGACAATTTTTTCGCGGCTTAATCGCATTGTTTCGAGGATCCCCGAGTTCCTAAACTTTTTGCTGCGGTTCCCTTGCGTTCCGTTCGTTGCGTCCTGTTGCGGCAGCGTCGGGCACGGCATGCCGTGCCCCTACGGATTTCAGCGAAGGATCAGTTTTCCGTCGCGGGCCAACTGGGCCTTTACCTTTTTAAACATATCTTGATAGGAGACGTTGGTGCGGCGCATTTCGTCTTGATGTTCGGTGAGGATTTGGCGCGCTTGTTCGTTGACGCGATCCTCGACGCTGAGCTCTTCCGCCATGCGCTGGCGCAAGCGCAGGGCCACGGCTTCCGCGGCCTTGGTCTCGATCAGGCCGCCGTCGACGAGTTGCTTGACGACTTCTGTGGCCATGTACCCGACATAATCTCGATTCAGGAGCATTGATGCTATATGCCTCGCAAACTGGAGAACTAGAGTTTACTGGCTGAGGAAACAAAGTGCAAGAAACGCAGCCGACCGGGAGGGAGCGATGGACCCGCGACTGTGGGTGCCAGGTGCTTGAAACGAGCCACGATTCTTGAGGTAGCCCAGAATTGTTGGGACTACCGGGGGATTCGCGAAAGGATGTGAAAACAAAGGAACTTTAAGTACCTGTGTTTTCACATGCTTTCGTAAGTGTTCATTCCAGGGCAGTTAGGGTGCAAATTTGTTGACAAGTTTACAAACAGGGCGACGGATGAAATTGAGCACAAATTACCGGAGATGCTATGGGAGGCCGGACGCAATTCTCTACAGGAGTAACTATACCGGGTAGTGCTGATGTTGTCAAGGAAAATCGCACTCCTGGCAGCATTTAATTACGGCGATGAGATGCGGAGGTATTTTCGTACCGAGTGGCCGGCTACGGACGTTCGAATCACGAAATCGAACATTCGTGAGCATCGGGTCGTAATAGAGGCATGAGCAAGACAATCGAGGCTCGGGCTTCGTCTAAGCAATCAAGGACTTGTGCGGTGGGCGCGTGGGTGCGGATGAGTTGAATAGCTTTAATGCCGATTAGTCTAGGTTAGGTTCGAGGGGGAAACGCGATGCAGTCACTGTTGCGGGATTTGACGTATGCGCTGCGGCAACTGGCTAAGAATCCTGGGTTTACGCTGACGGCGGTGATTTCGCTGGCGCTGGGTATTGGGGCGACCACGGCGGTATTCAGCGTGGTGTGGGCGATTTTGATGAACCCGTACCCGTACGCGAATTCGGACCGCATGGTGCATATGCGGCTGAAAGACAATGCCGGGCAGGATCGCGGGTTCGGGCTTACCGGTGGACAGTTGCAACAGATCCGGCAGTCGCCGGTGGTGGAAGACGCGTTCATGACCGAAGGCTGGAACTTGACGGTCACGGGGCAGGATTTGCCGGAAGATGTGGACGGGGACTACGTCACATCCAACACGTTCAATTTCATGGGCGTGCCCGCGGCGCTGGGGCGCGGGCTGCTCCCTTCCGATGCGATCGATGGGCAAGACCCGCAACCCGTTGCGGTGCTGAGCTATAAGTTCTGGCGGAAACATTTTAATAGTAATCCCGCAGTGATCGGCCAACCGATACAACTGGTGCACAAGAACTACACGATAGTGGGGGTGGCGGCGCCGCGGTTTACGTGGAATGACTCGGACGTGTACCTGCCGCTAAAGGTGACGCTGGACCCGACGCGTTCGAATTACGTGGGGCTGCGGCTGAAACCCGGCGTGACGCATGAGGCAGCAAACGCGGCGCTGACTCCGTTGATCGAGCAGTTCGCGAAGGAAACGCCGAAGCACTTTCCCAACGAGCACTTTAAGTTTCGCGTGGTAGGGCTGAATGAAGACTTCGTGCATGACCTTGGGGGTACGCTGTATTTGTTGTTTAGCGCGGTAGCGCTGTTGCTGGTGATTGGCTGCGGAAATGTTTCGATTTTGCTGCTGGCGCGGGGAACGGCGCGGCAGCACGAGTTCGCGGTGCGCTCGGCGATTGGGGCGACGCGGCGGCGGCTGATCCGGCAACTGCTGACCGAAGCGTTGCTGCTGTCACTTAGCGGGGCCGCGCTGGGGGTACTGCTGGCTTATCGGGCGGTGGCGGTGATGGTGGCGATGCTGCCGAAATATTCCTTTCCGCATGAAGCGGCCATTCGAATCAACATGCCGGTGCTGGTGTTCAGCGTGGTGGTGGCGTTGTTCACGGGGATTTTATTTGGATTGTGGCCAGCGCTGCAGCTTTCGCGGTCAGAGGTCGGGCGGGTGATGCTGGCGAATTCGCGCAAATTTACCGGAGGCGGGCGCGTGCGAACCACCAGCAACGTGCTGATCGCCGGGCAGATGGCGCTCACGCTGGTAATGCTTTCCGGAGCGGGCGCGGCGATGGAAGGATTTCTGCGCCTGATACACACGCGACTGGGGTATGACCCGCACAACGTGATGTCTGTGGGAATTCCGGTGCACGACGGAACTTACAAGACATGGGCGGAGCGCGCGGCGTACTTCGAACAATTGCGGGACCGCGTGGCGACGGTTCCGGGTGTAACGATGGCGGCGATTTCCACGAATGCCACGCCTCCCTCCAACGGATCGGACAACGGGGTGGAAATTATGGGCCAGGCGGCGCGCGACGATCAAAAGATCCGGCTTAATTTTGTAAGCCCGGGATATTTTCCGCTGCTGCACGTGGGAATCGCCGAGGGAAGAATTTGGGACGAAACGGAAAACCACAATGCCGCGCATGTGGCGGTGATCAACGAGACCATGGCGCGGCGGTATTTTCCGAATGGCGACGCGCTGGGACACTCCATCAAGATTCCGGACATGCGGGATGAGCCACCCTACAACCTTGCGGCACCGGAGGCGAGCGGTTGGCTGCAGATTGTCGGCGTGATCATGGACAAGCGGGATGACGGGTTGCGCAAGCCAATCTTGCCGGAAGCGTTCGTGCCGTATTTGCTTTCCATGCGCATGTGGACGCAAATTCTGGTGCGCTCGGAGGTGCCGCCGCTGTCGCTGCTGCACGCCATCGGAGCGCAGGTGAATTCGATTGATGCCGACCAGCAGATTAGCGGGCAGGTGGAGGATCTAGAGCATTGGATTACGGATCAGCAGGAATGGGAGCAGGAGCATTTGGTGGCGTGGCTGTTCGGGGCGTTTGCGGTGTTGGCGCTGGCGCTGGCGGCGGTGGGGCTGTACAGCGTGGTTTCGTATTCCGTGGCGCAGCGGACGAACGAGTTTGGGGTTCGCATGGCGCTGGGGGCACCGCGGCAGCACATTTTGCAGATTGTGTTGACGTCCATGGCAGCCAGCGTGGGCAGCGGAGTGTTGGCGGGAGTGGCGCTGACGTTTGCGCTGAATCGCGTGCTGGCGCAATGGGCGGAGGGTAGCGCGCGGGATCCGCTGGTGATCGTGGCGGTGACGCTGCTGCTGACGCTGGTGGCGGTGGTGGCGTGCCTTGGGCCGGCGCGGAGGGCGTCTGGAGTGGATCCGATGACGGCTTTGCGTTACGAATAGCGTGAGCCAACTTAAGCCCGAAAACCCGAACGCGATTATTTATCGCGAGAGAATATTTGTGCAATTGCGATGCGTTGACGGTCTGCGGCGCATGCTGTACGATGAATGAAGTAGGGCGCTTAGCTCAGCGGTTAGAGCGTTCGGTTTACACCCGAAAGGTCGAAGGTTCAAATCCTTCAGTGCCCACCAATAGTGACGAAACACCCTTGGGGACGTAGTTCAGTTGGTTAGAACGCTGCCCTGTCACGGCAGAGGTCGCTAGTTCGAGTCTCGTCGTCCCCGCCATATTCTTTCAAATCACCAAACAGCTAAAGTTTTTCGGTTTGAGCACGCGCGGATGGCCCAAATACCTGGCGAACGTTCCGTCTACCCCCGTTTATCAATTTGTTTCTGTCACTGTTTCAAGTAACGAAGCCCAACACATCCTGATTTAGAAATCTTGGACTCAACAAGTTTTAATTGTAATTTTTCCGGCAGGCTAATACCTTCCAGCAGCCGCCTCCCTTCTCCTGCAATTATCGGATGAACGACAAACCGAAATTCATCAACCAGGCCAAGCTCTATCAGTTGTGACGGAATGCTCACACCGCCGACTAAAATATTTTCGCCTTGCTCCTGTTTGAGTCTAACTATTTCGTCTTGAAGGTCCGTACGAACAACTCTCGTATTTTTATCTTCAGGGCTCTCTAATGATTTGGAAAAAACAATTTTGTTTTTGGAGACAAATGTTTGAGCAAATTCGATATCTGCTTTTGTCTCAGAAGGATTTTTTGCGACATCCGGCCAATAAGGAACCATCAATTGATGGGTTTTACGCCCATAGACGAGCAGGTCAACGCCTTGAAGGAGATGCGTAGAATATTCGAGTAATTCTTCATCGGGGATCATTTTGGTGTGGTCGCAGCAGCCATCCAGGGTAATGTTGATTGCGTAGATTACATTTCTCATTTTCGCCTCGGATTGAGCAGCCTGGTCTTCGAACATAAAACTAATAACTTTGAACCGCGCGTGATTGCAACATAAAGATTAGGCGCATCCAACTGGAAAAGGCCGGCCCCGATGTTGCTGGCTTTCGTTGGCCGCGAACAGTCTGAGCCTTCGCCGAGCAGGCCGGGTTGTCGGGTAAACTTCCGACGGTGGTCTGCGCGGTTCGATTGTCACTCTTCTTCAAATGGGAGGCACCTATGTTTGACAGCCTACTCCCCGCCGAGAGCGAGCCGATCAGTGTGGCTAGTTCCCGGTGGCTATGGGCGGCCCGGTGCTTTGCCTTGATTTACGCGATTTCTTTGGTCGGAGAATATGTGGCGGCGGCTCATTTTGACCCGCTGAGCTCTCTAGTCGGGTTTCTAGTCGCGTTTGGTCCTCGGATCTTGCTCGGTCTTGTACTGCTCTATTTTTTGTTCCGTAGTGGGAAGAAATCACTGGCATTTGCACTTGGTCTCGGCGCGGCAACAGCTTTCATTGCGCTGTTCGGGGTCGCCTCTAATGCGCTGTTCTGGCCACTCGGCCGGTCATTCAACTTATTTTTAGTATTGATAATCTTCGGTCCCAATACGCCGCCGTTTGTCGATATGATGCATCAACCCAGCCCACAGCTTGCCACGGAGGGGTTGTTGCTCTTTTGGTCCTTCGGTATCTGTTCGGCGGTGCTCGGGATAAGCAGCGTCGTCACATTCAGGAAAATGGCGCACGAAGCAAAGGGGATGGGGGAACTGCGACTCGCCTTTCGCGCCGGAATATGTTGCCCACTTGTCGTTTGGCTGATATTCATGTTGCTTATCTTTATCTGGCTTGCCGCTAACGGGGGCATCCACATCTGAAGATTCTTCTTAATATCTTTCCGCGATAAGAGACGCCGGACAACGCGGACTACGCTACGTGTCCGCTAGTGCGTACTGCAATGGGCACCGGATCAACAGCGGTTCGGTGCTCAATTCCTAAGTGTGAGAACGATCTCCGTCCAGCGCTTCAATTAAACAAGAGTTTTCATCGGCGAGGTACGGGATTATAATGCGCGGATGAGCCCCGAAACCTTTCCAATTGATCTAAGCAAACTCAAGCCGCTTAAACTTGACCCTGCGATAAACGCGCTAACTGACGCGCAGAAATCCGACCTCCGGGACAACATCCAGTTGTGCCGCGATACCATTGTTTTTTTCACCGCACTGGCAGGTGCGCGCGGGTTGTCCGGTCATACCGGCGGCGCGTATGACACGGTGCCGGAGCTCACGATCATCCGTGCCTTCATAGCGAACGGCGCTCCCATCGTGCCCATTTTTTTCGACGAGGCTGGCCATCGAGTGGCGACACAATATTTGTTGAGCGTCCTCCACGGCGCGATGCCGGCGGAGAAGCTGCTGCACTACCGCGAATACAACAGCGGACTTCCGGGCCATCCCGAAAAGCAGCTGACTCCGGGAGTTGAATTCAGCTCGGGCCGCCTCGGACACATGTGGGCTTTCGTGAATGGCGTGGCTTTGGCGAATCCCGGAAAAGCGGTGGTGATGCTGGGTTCAGACGGCAGTCAGATGGAAGGCGACGACGCTGAGGCGGCGCGCCTCGCGGTCGCCAAGCAACTGAACGTCAAAATATTGATCGACGACAACAATGTGACGATTGCTGGACATCCGCAAGAGTACCTGGCCGGATATGACCTCACTCGGACATTGGTCGGATACGGCCTCACCACCGAAACAACCATGGGTGAAGATCTCGACGCTTTGTACATCGATTTGTGCCGGGCGTTCACCAATTCTGGGCCGCATGCACTGATCATCAAGAGGCGGATGGCGCCGGGAATCAAGGGAGCCGAGGGCAGTCCGAGCGCCCATGAGGTGCTCAAGACGGAGACGGCGATTCAATATCTCGAGAGCCGCGGTGGCTATGAGCGAGCGATTGAACTGTTGAAGGCGGCGAAGCCGGATAAGAGTCCGCTGACTTTCAAAGGGTCGTCCGGGGTCGGCAAGAATCGCGATGACTTCGGCAAGATCATCAACGGAATACTGGACGGCATGACCGAGGCGCAACGGCTGGAGAGCGTGCGCGTTTTCGACAACGACCTGGAGGGTTCGTGCGGTCTGCACCACATCCGCAAAGCGCATCCGGAGGTGTTTGTGCGCGGCGGCATTATGGAACGCGGCAACTTTTCTGCCGCGGCAGGCTTCGGGTCCACCGCTGGTAAGCAGGGCATTTATGCGACGTTCAGCGCGTTCCTGGAGATGTGCATCAGCGAAATTACGATGGCGCGTCTAAATTTTTCCAACGTGATGGCGCATTTTAGCCATAGCGGCGTCGATGACATGGGCGACAACACCTGCCACTTTGGGATCAACAGCATGTTTGCCGACGGCGGAGTAAAGCCCGGGCACGGGACGGATACGACACGGTTGTACTTCCCGGTGGATCAGCATCAATTCGCCGCGTGCATTAAACGCATCTATGCCGACCCAGGTCTGCGATTCGTTTTTACAACGCGTGCTCCGGTACCGGATATTCTCGATGGCAGCGGCAAGCCACTCTATCAGGGCGCGCCTTTCGAGCCCGGCAAGGATTATGTAGTTCGGGAGGCGAAGGCGGGCGGCGGCTACGTCGTAGCGTTCGGAGAGTCCGTATATCGCGCGCTGGATGCCGTCATTACGTTGCAGGAGAGTGGCACGCAAGTCGGGCTGATCAACAAACCGACACTGAACGTCGTCGATCCGGCGATGATGAAGACGCTGGCGGCCGCGCCATTTGTGTTGGTCGTCGAGGCATTCAACGTGAAGACCGGCCTGGGTAGCCGCTTCGGCAGCTACTTGCTGCAAGCCGGCTTCAAAGGAAAGTACAATCACATCGGTACCCACCAGGAAGGGAGCGGTGGCTTGTGGCAACAAATGGGCCATCAGGGCCTGGACTCCGAGGGCATTCAGGCCGCGATCAAAGCGCTGCTGTAGGAGGCTCGCTGCGTCTTTTGACGGAGGCTTAGTTTGTGGGGCCAGCAAACAGCAGCAGATTCCCATCGGGATCCTTGACGACGAAATTCTTGGCGCCCCAAGGCTGCTTTTTCAGCGTCTGGTGGAAGGCCACACCGGCGGACTGAAACTCAAGAAACAGCAGCTTGATCTCGGCCCCTGTAGCGACGGTCATGGATGCCGACAACAGCTCCTCCCGATCTCGGGACTCGATTACTGATCGCTCGACATATCTTAGATTGAGGTGCGCCGCGTCGCGACGCACCTGGGCATAGTAAGGAGGTCTGCCGTAACTGAATACCAGCGAAAAGCCTAACTTCTCACAGAAAAATTCGCAGGATCTCTTCATGTCGGTGACGAAGACTTGCGGCTCTGCACCGACAATCGTTGCTTTGGACGGCGATGATTTCAGCTTGGGCGGCGGGGCGGAAAGTCCAGCCTTCAGGGCTTGCCAATTGTCGAAGCCGTGCTGTCTTGCGACCATTTCTTGAGCATCGCTGAGCTTAAAGCTCGCCGCAAGAATCTCGGCGTCGAGCATATTCAGGAAACGAGGCAAATGTCCGCGGATTTGTGCGGCGACGGGATAATGGCGTTCGCGATGCCACCGCAATATGAGCTTGGCTTGCTTCTTGAGGTTTTCCAGACTGGGCATGCAGGCCTCCACGATGAGATCGTAGGTGGGCATGGCCCTTCGGCGACGTGCCGTTGCATCCTACATGCGCAGATTGCAGTATCCGCGGCGGCGTCAGCCGCTGTCAATTGAGAACGATGCCGCACGACACATTCCTTCGGAATCATCAATCACTTAACGTTTCTCGGTGAAACACGCGCGGGTGGCCGAAAGCCTCGGAGGCCATTCCGTCTATCGGGCGGCGGGGAGTAGCAGTATGGTTGGCGGGGGACGGCGGTGCTTGGCGGCTTGTTCGTAACCGTAGCCGATCTCGATCAATAGCTTCTCGGACCATGGTCTGCCGAGGAATTCGATGCCCACCGGGACGCCGAGAGCGGCTGTCGGAGTTACGGAAGAAAATCCACCTGGTACGACGATTGAAGGAAAGAATCCTGCGCACCAGCCATGTTCGCCATGAACATGGCCGTCCCAAACATCAAAAGGCGTACCAATTTCATCTCAACTCCCATCGCGGGTGATTTCTCGGTACAACCGGGCTGGGGCCTCTGAGTGGCACGAGTGCATAGTCTTCACATCCTGATCGTTCGAGAGCGACGATTTCCGGTCCGATTACGCCGACAAGTGCCACTTTCGCGGCTAACGCTTTAGGACTAGTATCTCACCAGAATTGCGGTTGGCTTCGGGGGTTCGCATTCCGAGAGTTCGTATTGCGAATCCGCCGCCCAGCCAAGAATTCCAGCCGAGAAGGAGTGCGGAATGGCTGGTACATCGCCTGGCGTAGCTCCGCAAGGGTCTGGTTCGGAAGGCGCTACTCCGGCGCCGGCGGTGGGACCAGCCGCTCCGCAAGTTTCGCTGCCGAAGGGCGGAGGCGCGATTCGCGGAATCGGAGAGAAGTTCGCCGCCAATCCCGTGACCGGAACGGGAACGCTGACGGTGCCAATCGCAACCAGTCCGGGGCGTTCTGGGTTCGGTCCACAACTTTCGCTTGCCTACAATTCAGGTTCCGGAAACGGACCCTTTGGTTTGGGCTGGAGCCTAGGAGGACTGCCGTCGATCACGCGGCGAACGGACAAGGGTCTGCCGCGCTATCAGGACAGGGACGAATCGGACATCTTTATATTGTCGGGCGCCGAGGATCTGGTTCCGGTGCTGGTGGAGGACGCCCGGGGGAATTGGAGTCGCGAGGCAACCACGCCGCAGAACGGCTATACGATCACGCGGTACCGGCCGCGGGTCGAGGGATTATTCGCGAGAATCGAGCGCTGGACACGCGCGAGCGACGGAGACACTTACTGGCGCTCCATTTCCAAGGACAACATCACCACATTTTATGGCCAGACGAGCGAGAGTCGCCTTGCCAATCCCGCCGATGCGAGCAAGATTTTCTCCTGGCTGATCTGCCAAAGCCAAGACGACAAGGGCAACGTCATTGTTTATTCCTATGCGTCGGAGAATTCGGCGAACATCGATTTGTCGCAAGCCAACGAACGCAACCGATCAGAGAACGGCCGCTCCGCCAATCGTTATCTGAAGCGAGTCCAGTACGGCAATACGCAATCACTGCTGGTGCAGCCGGACGTGACGAAGCTTTCGTGGCTATTCGAGACGGTGTTCGATTATGGCGAGGAATATTTCCAGGCCACGGTACCAGATAGCGATGGACGCGTTTTTGTTTCGGCGACGCTGGCGCCAGCGGGAAGCTGGCTGGCGCGGCAAGACGCATTTTCGCATTACCGCCCGTGTTTCGAGGTACGCACCTACCGCCTGTGCCAGCGGATCCTGATGTTTCATCACTTTGCCAATGAACTGGGTGTGGCGGACTGTCTGGTGCGTTCGACGGAATTTTCCTACGCGCAGAACGCCGTCGCAACGGTGCTGAGCAGCGTGACGCAGTCGGGCTATGCGTGGCAAGGCGGCAACTATCTGCAAGCATCGCTGCCACCGCTGGAATTTGCGTACAGTCAGGCACAGGTGGAGACCGGCGTGCGTGAAGTGGATGCGGAGAGTCTCGCCAATCTGCCGGCGAGTGTGGACGGATCGCGCTACCGCTGGCTGGACCTGGACGGCGAAGGGCTGCAATGCATCCTGGCAGAGGAACGTGGGGCGTGGTTCTACAAGCGCAACTTGACGCCGCTTTCGCTCATGACGGATAGCGGACAGCCGGAGGCGACGGCGCGTTTCGAGGCGCTTACCGAGGTGTCAGAGTTGCCCGCGTCGGCGCAGGCTGGAGCGGGACGCCATCAGTTCATGAAGCTTTCGGGCGACGGCCATCTGGACTGCGCGGTGCTGGAGCGGCCAGGCGCGGGTTTTTACGAGCGGACGGACGCCGAAGGTTGGGAGCCATTCACGGCGCTCGAGTCGGTGCCGAATGTGGACTGGAACGATCCGAACCTTCGGTTCATTGATGTGGACGGCGACGGCTTCAGCGACATCCTGATTACGGCGCAAGATTCACTGACGTATTACCCATCGCTTGGGAAATTCGGCTTCGATGCGCCGATCTGCCTGCCGAAAGCGACGGACGAGGAGGCGGGGCCAGCGGTTATCTTCGCCGACAGTACGCGCGCGATTTTTCTGGCGGACATGTCCGGCGATGGTCTTTCGGACATCGTACGGATTCGCAATGGAGAGGTTTGCTACTGGCCAAATCTGGGATACGGAAAATTCGGAGCCAAGGTCACCATGGATGATGCTCCATGGTTCGATGCGCCGGACCGATTCGAGACAGCGCGCATTCGAGTGGCGGATGTCGATGGTTCGGGCGTGAGCGATGTGATCTACCTTGGCGCGGATGGAGTGCGACTTTATTTCAATCAGTCGGGGAATGTGTGGAGCGAGGCGACGCCGGTGATGGAATTTCCGGCGGTAAGCAGTCTGGCGGCAATCGAAGCATTGGACTTGCTGGGCAACGGAACGTCGTGTCTGGTATGGAGCTCGTCTGATCCGGCAGATGCTGGGCGGTCGATGCGCTACGTCAACCTGATGGGCCGGGATAAACCGTATCTCCTGATGCGAACCTGGAACAATATGGGCGCCGAGACGCACGTTTCCTATGCGCCTTCGACGGCGTTCTATCTGGCAGATCGCGCCGCGGGCACGCCGTGGGCGACGCGGCTTCCCTTCCCGGTACACGTTGTGGAACGCGTGGAGACCTACGATTGGATCAGCCGCAACCGGTTTGTTACGCGATACGCATATCACCACGGCTACTACGACGGGACGGAGCGAGAGTTTCGCGGCTTCGGAATGGTGGAGCAGCGCGACACGGAAGAATTGGGAGTGCTGACGCAGAGCGGGGCGTTTCCGGAGGCGACGAATCTCGATGCAGCGTCTTATGTTCCGCCGACGCTTACGAAGACTTGGTTTCATACCGGCGCTTATCCGATGGGGCCTTACGTGACGCGGACTTACGATGCGGAGTATTGGCGCGAGGCGGGCCTCTCGGCGGCGGAAGCTGCTGCGGCGCTACTGCCGGATTCTCCGCTGGACGCGGACTTTACCGGGGACGAGATTCGCGAGGCGCTACGTTCGCTGAAGGGCGTAATGCTGCGGCAGGAAATCTATGCACTAGACGGAACGGCGGCCGCGAGTTTGCCGTACACCGTGGCGGAGCGGAATTATACGCTGGACCGGTTGCAACCTTTCGGCGGAAACCGCCATGCGGTGTTCCTGACGCATGTGCGAGAATCGCTGGATCTGCATTACGAACGGACGCTTTATAGCATTGCTGGAACGCAGCGCGGAGATCCGCGCACGATGCACGCGTTCGTGCTGGAAGTGGATGAGTTTGGAAACGAAAAAAAATCGGCGACGATTGCTTACGGGCGGCGCTATGACGACCCGGATCCGCTGCTGACCGCGGGGGATCGCGCCGCGCAGAGCGCCGTATTGATTACGTACACGGAGAGCGATTACACCAACGCGATTCTAACCGACGATGCCTATCGAACGCGCTTACCGGACGACGTGCGGACCTATGAATTGACAGGCCACACGCCGTCGGGGACTGCCGGCCGGTTTCAAAGTTCGGACTTTGTGCAAACGACGGATGACGGATTCGAACTGGTGTTCGACCGCGAAATTCCCTTCGAGGCAACGGCCAGCAGCGGGCGACAACGGCGATTGATCAAGCACGTGCGTTCGCTATATCGCAGCGACGATTTGCAAAGAGCGCTGCCGCTGGGGACGGTGGAATCTCTGGCGTTGCCGTTCGCTAAATATAACTTGGCGCTGACGCCGGGACTGCTGACGGCGATCTTTCAACGCCCGCATGCAGGACAGCCCTCGGAAAATCTGCTACCGAGCCTGGCGGGAGTGCTAAAGGGCAAGGGCGGGTACGTGCTGGGCGACGATCAGCAGGGGCTGGGGTTGTTTCCGTCAGCGGATCCGAGCGGGCAGTGGTGGATTCCCAGCGAGCAGATTTTTTATTCTGCTGGTGCGAGCGACCCTGCGGCGTTGGAACTGGCGACGGCACAGGCGCATTTTTTTGTGGGCCGGAGGTACCAAGATATTTTCGGTAACAACACGACGGTTGCTTACGACGGCTACGATCTCTCGCCGACTCAGATTGTGGACGCGGTGCAAAATGTGGTCGCGGCAAAGGCCGATTATCGGGTTTTGCAGCCGGCGCTGCTGACGGATCCGAACGGCAACTCATCGGCGGTGGCGTTTGATGCTCTGGGTTTAGTGACTGGAACGGCGGTGATGGACAAGGCGGCGGGGGTGGCGCAGGATTCGCTCAACGGGTTTGTGGCGGATCTGACGCAGGCACAAATCGATGTTTTTTTTGCGGAGCCGCGCGGGACTGCAACGGCGGGACTGCTGGGAAACGCGACGTCGCGGATCGTTTATGATTTCGGGCGATTTGCGAGGCCGCCGAGCACGACGCAGACTCCGGCTCCTGTTTGCGCCGCAACGATCGCGCGCGAGACGCACGTGCAGAACCTGGCCGCTGGACAAGCGTCCCGGCTGCAGGTGAGCGTGAGTTACTCCGATGGATTCGGGCGAGAGATTCAGCAGAAGGTGCAAGCCGATGCTGGGCCGCTAACACCGGGCGGAGCGGTGGTCACGACGCGGTGGATTGGCAGCGGATGGACGGTTTTTAATAACAAGGGTAAGCCGGTTCGGAAATATGAGCCTTTTTTTGCCGACACTGCGGATTTTAGCTTTGGGACGGCGGTGGGTGTCAGCGCGACGTTGTTTTATGACCCTGTGGGGAGGGTCGTGGCCACGCTGCACCCTGATCATAGCTGGGAGAAGGTGCTGTTCGATCCGTGGCGGCAGGATACGTGGGACGCGAATGACACGGTGCTGATCGCCGACCCTTCGAGCGACGCGGATGCTGGGGCATTTTTTCAACGCCTGCCACAGAACGATTATCTGCCTACTTGGTACGCGCAGCAGAATAACGGCGGATCAGGGTCGAAGGCGCAGGATGCTGCGCAAAAAACGGCGGTGCATGCGAACACTCCGACAACCGTTCATTTCGATACGTTAGCGCGGCCATTTTTGACGTTGGCGTTTAACCGGTCGCAGTTGAATGCAGAGCCCGTGGTGGAGGGTCACTATCGAACCTTCCTGACGTTCGATATTTTGGGGAACCAGCGTGAGATTATCGACGCGCTTGGCCGCGCCATCATGACGTATGACTACGACATGATAGGCAAGCGGCTACGGCAAAACAATATGGATGCCGGAACGCGCTGGATGCTGAACGATGCGGCTGGCAAGGCATTTGTTGGGTGGGACAGCCGCGATTACAGGTTGGAGAATCAGTATGACGCGGCGCGGCGGCCGGTCGGTTTGTGGGTGCAGACTTGGATGGCCGGCGGTGGCCAGAATGCGGTGCTTGCCGAACGCACCGTTTATGGAGAAGGACAGCCAAACGATCAGGCGTTGAATTTGCGAGGGAAGGCAGTGCAGCAGTTCGACGCCGCGGGGGTGGTAACGAACGCGGCGTTCGATTTTAAGGGCAATGTGCTGGCGAGTTCGCGGCAGTTGCTGGTGGATTATCGAAGTGCGGTGGATTGGTCGATGTCTCCAGCAGCAGCGCTGACGAGCGAGACGTTTAGCAGCGGGTCCACTTTTGATGCGCTGAACCGTGCGATGACGTTGACAGCGCCGGACGGGAGCGTTGTCCGACTCGTTTACGATGACGCTGGCAAGCTCGATCAGGTCGCGGCGAACCTTCATGGGGCCAAGACAGCGACTGCGTTTGTGGCGGGGATCGACTATGACGCCAAGGGCCAGCGCACGCTGATTGCGTACGGGAATGGGGCGCAGACGGTTTATAGCTATAATCCCGAAACATTTCGCTTGGTCGAACTAAAGACCACGCGGAGTTCGGACAATGCGGTGATGCAGGATTTGTCTTATTCGTACGACCCGATGGGAAATATCACGGCGATCGAAGATGCCGCGCAGCCGACAATTTATTTCAGCAACCAGGTGGTTACCGCAAACGCTGACTATACCTACGATGCGATCTATCGACTGATTAGCGCGACAGGGAGAGAGCATATCGGGCAGCTCTCCACGCCGCAACCGGATTGGCCCAATTGGAATGACGCGCCGCGCATAAATCAGCCTTCGCCTACGGACGGACAGGCGATGCACAATTATGTGGAAAATTATTCTTACGATGCGGTGGGGAATTTCTTGCAAATGACGCATCAGGCGGCAAATGGAAACTGGACGCGAACGTATGCTTACGATGAGCCCAATACCAGCCCCACCAACAATCGGCTAACCAGCACGACGGTGGGTGCGCTAAAGGAAGCGTACAACTACGACGCGGACGGAAACTTGACTCTGTTCCCGCATCTGCCGCAGATGACGTGGGACTTCAAGGATCAGCTTGCGAGCACGCACCGACAGGTGGTGAACAACGCGCCTGGGGAGACGACCTATTACGTGTATGACGCCTCGGGGCAACGGGTGCGCAAGGTGACACAATCCGGCGGCGGGGCGAAGACTAAGGAACGTATCTATATCGGTGGGTACGAGGTTTATCGGGAATACGGAGGCGGTGGCGGCACGGTCACGCTGGAGCGGCAGACGGTGCATGTGATGGACGACAAACGCCGGGTGGCCATGGTCGAGACGAATACGACGAGCGGTGCCGCGCCGGTGCTGCGTTTTCAATTCGGTAACCACCTTGGTTCGGCGTTGCTTGAACTAGATGCCAGTGCAGCAATCATTTCCTATGAAGAGTACTTCCCCCACGGCGGCACGTCATTTCAAAGCGTATCGGGCAACATTGAGGTGAGCCTGAAACGCTACCGCTACTCAAGCAAGGAGCGAGATGAGGAAACCGGATTCTACTATCACGGAGCGCGGTATTACGCGCCGTGGTTGGGGAGGTGGACGGCGTGCGATCCCAGTGGACTCGTCGATGGACCAAACCTCTACAGGTTTGTACGGAATAACCCTATTCATTTGGCGGATCCATCAGGGATGGAGGCAGCTAAGGTAACGACCGGTCCAGTTATTCCAGTTCCGCGGAGTGCGTTCGAGGAGAACTCGGATCCGCCGGCGTTCGTTCCAGGTGATGACGTCAAGTATGCGAACGGAAAAGCATGGGTTTCACATCAAACCATTATGATCGTCGACGGGAAATTGACCTATGTCCAAGGGCCCTACCGTCAGCAAGAGGGCGTGACGACTTACAGAGATCCGAATTATTCGAGAGAAAGCCTCGTCCGACGCGGATACCGCTTTCTGCCGAACGAAAGCGCGGCCGGCCAACACGACATATGGGTATCACCAGACAATAAACGCGAGGTGGAGATACAGCGGCCGCGCACGCCCCTCGCAAAGCTTCGGGAGCAGGTAGAAACCATCAGGGAGAAAAAGCGCGAAATCGAAGCTATCTACAAGCAAATAGGCGAGGGTGATACCGACAACGATGCCAAAGCGTTCGACGATCTTCAGAATTTCCAGCGACCGGACTTCGAAAGCGCCGAGCAACTGGTCAAGTCGTTGCGAGGTAAGGTCGACGCCGCGCATTCGGCTGAATTCGAAAGGTACGTGGAGGAACTGAGGCAGTTACGTGAATTCTTCACTCCACCGAGCGAGGAAGGTCCGTCCGGAGACAACAAGGACGTGGTCCCCCGCGGGGACTCGCCTCCTACCGCCTCGGACCAGACCGTACCCCCGCCGGGCGAAGAGCAGAAAAAGAACGCTTAGCCGCCGGGCGGACTTTGAGGGCGCGTGGCGGAGGTACGAGCGGTTGCGTCAACTCGAAATCTTGCGCCGCCATGAAACTTCGGCGCGCCGAGTTTTCTGCCTGCCGCGGTAACCGATTCTTGACTTGCTTTGAATAATGGTTGAGAGGATAATCACGGCCAAAATCGCGGAAGCGACCTCGGGCACGCAGATTTTCAGACTGCGCCCCTCCCACCGAGCTTGCTTTTGCGCTCTAACGTCAGCGAAGCAGTTCACGGACACCGCAATTGCGTCGACCCACTCAAATTCAACGAAGATACAAACCGCGGGTTATTGGTTGGATTTCGTCATCAGGCAGCCGGACGGTCTGAGCCTTGAATCGCAAACAGCACGGGACCGGCTCTTGGGAAACACGAAACGGAAACTAGCGAATCGGAAAGGAGCACCATTATGGCAACACCGGCAATGAGTTCGGCGAGTGCGTCCGCGGGTGGGGCAGGCAAGAGCAATCGCGGAAAGGACCAGATCCAGTGGAGCGATGAGGTTTGGCAGGCTCTGGATCAGGCGGTCACCGACGAAGTGACGCGCACGAGGATTGCGGCAAAATTTCTGCCGCTGGTTTACGTGGAGAAGAAACGAACAACGATTGAATCGGACGTGGTGATTGTTCCGGCGGCCGGAGCCACGGATCAGGCGCTGAGCGTGGACGAGACGGAGACCAATCGAATTCAAGAGTACTTCACGACGTTTCGCTTGTCCGTGGCGCAAGTGGAAGCTGAAGAGCATATGGAGATGCAAGCCGGCAGCTCGATGGCTACAAGCGCGGGCACGAGCACAGGGGCGGGTGCGCCTCAAGCGCCTGGGCCGAACGGCCAGACCAGCATGGTGAGCCGTCCGCACCGGGCGGGAACGGCCATTTCTCTGGCATTGCGTTGCGCCAACGTTCTGGCGCAGGCGGAAGATTTGATTCTATTGAACGGGCAGAATGCGGTGGCCAATGCGCAGTTGTTCACCAGTGCGCGAGTGCAAGCTCTGGCTGGCACAACACTACAGTCGGATCTCGATCTGGGCCTGGCGAACATACAACCATTTCCAGCGAACACCGCAGGAATAGCGATTACACCACCGGGGCCGGCGAACGTAATTACGTTGCCTGCATCGCAAATAGTTGCGGTGCATCCGGTAGACTCCACCCCCGCGTTTCCGCCCGTGTACCGTGAAAACTCCCTTAACGCGGTGGCTGAAGCGTTTTCGATTCTCCAAGCAAACGGGCACTACGAGAACTACGCACTGGTTCTCCACACCTTTCCGTATGCCGACCTCCATCAAGCGCTGCCTTCCACATTGATCGAGCCGGTTGAGCCGGTAAGTCACCTGATCAAAGGTGGGATTTTTGGAACGGGCACGCTGCCCCCATTCAGTCCGGTGACCGCGGCCGGCGCGCAAAATCCATCCACGGGACTGCCAACGCTAATACAAACGAACGGACCCGGCCAGCCTTTCTCAACGGCGGCTTTATCCGCGGCACCGCTGAGTATCACGGGGAATGTTTTGTACACCGGAGTTCTTGTCTCGTTGAGCGGAAACACCATGGACCACGTGCGCGGCATGCTGGACGATTCGCTGGATGCCATGGTGACGTTCAATCAGAAAGACCAGAACGAGCAGTATCGCTTCCGCGTGTTCCAGCGCTTTGCCTTGCGGTTGAAGGATCCGAGCGCCGTGATTCTCCTCTTGTATATGGACAGCTAGACGATTGGAAGCGAGGACCGCAAACACTTCCAGTTCTGCGCAAACCGAAACACTGAAGCTACAGTAGCGAGGTGCGCCTACCGACCGAGGGCACCCGTATTCTCGAATATCCTGAACGAGCAATCGCCCGCGTAAACGAGACGGCCATGCGCTTTGAACAAAAAGGCACGTCCATTTGGTACGGCACGCCCGATGCGCCCGCGCCGGAAGGCGATGTTCCGGCATCTCCTGCCGGACGACTTACGGGAATCAGGTTGACCTTTGCGGTGCATCCCACCGGCGCGCGCAACGCCGTGGAAGTGCGCTATCGCGTGAATGGCGTCATGCACAAGCCGTTGCACGCATCCTTGGCCCGCACGGATCACCGGGCCAACACACAGTATTTCAGCGCGAAGCTTCCCGAATTGCGCGCGGGGGACACCCTCGAATACATAGGGGTGGTGACCTGGCCCGGCGGGCAGGCGCCCGCGGCAAACGACGCCGCGAAGTTTCCCTCGTCCTTCAAAGTGGTAGCAGCCGAAGCGAAGCCCTCGGAGAAGCGCGCGAAGGCTGACGGTATGGCGGCAAAGGGGTCTCCTGCGTCCTCCTCGCCCTCGAAACACTCGCCCGCCGCTGGCGGAGCAACCAGCAAAGAATTTCACGACAGGGCTGCAGCGGCGTCCACGTATGACGCGCAGACGACTCGTGATTCGGACGCGCAACTGACGCCGCTGCTGGCCGCATCACCAGCAATCACGAGTGCGCTGCGGGCGCGTTTTATAACCTTGTATAACGCCAATGAGAAAGCGATGGCGGAATTTTGGGGCGAACTGGGCAAAGATGCGCAATTGGGCCCGGTGGTGCCGCAACTGCAGCTCGTGTTGCAGCTCGGGACGCTGACGCTCAACAATCCGGAGCTTGTTGGCAAACTGCTGGCGCAGTTTCATCCTGCGAGTTTGCGGGATTTGAGCAAGGTTGAAAGCGCGAGTCTGATCAAAATCATCACCGACGGAAAAATTCAAGTGCCGGCGCAAATTGCGGCTACTACCACGCCGGAGACAATCACGCAGTACGCGGAGGCCATAGTGGGTGCGCTGCGAGAAGCGTTCCCGACAGACTCTGTGGCGAAGGCTTTGGGTACGTCGCAGGATGCTCGGCATCAAGCGGTAGCTAAATTTTTGGAAAAATCGCCGGATTTTGATTTTGCGACGGCAGAGGTCGACTCGTATATCGCAGCGCATCCCGGTGCTGTCGCTGGACTATCGGACGATGAAAAAACAGTGTTGCACGATCGACTGAAGGCCACGCAGCGGACCTTTCGCGTAACAAAAGATGGCGAATCCATTCCCAAGCTGCTGGAACTGGAGCTCGATTCCGCTTACAAGATTGCCACGATGCCCGCCGGTAGCTTCGTGGACAGGCATGGAGAGCATCTGGGAGGCGAAGAAAAGGCTCGTCAGATTCATGCCAACGCCACCACCATTTCAGCGCTGAGTACACACATTATCCGGCAAGCGCAAGAGAACGCAGCCACGGGAACGCCGTGGATGATAGCCGGGGGCGATCGCAGCGCCGAGAAAACCCTTAGCGAACACATCCCGGACTGGCAAACGCTGTTCGGTTCGGCAAGCACTTGCGCATGCGCGGAATGCCGGGCGATCGACGGACCGGTGGCGTACTTCGTGAGTTTGCTGGAATTTCTGAGAAGGCTCGGCAAGAACTCGGCCGGTCACACACCGCTGGACGTTCTGATAGGCAGCCACAAGGTAAAGGGACGAAGACCAGACTTGGCGAACCTGAAGCTGAACTGCGCCAACGCAGATACGGCGTTGCCGTACGTCGATCTCGTCAACGAGATTATGGAGAGCTATGTGGCGCGCGGCGAGATTCGGGCGTCCACAGCGCACGACACACCGAGCGACGCGACTTCGCAAGGCCTGGACGTCAACCCGGAATATACGCAAACGCCGGATGCGGTCAGAGCTTACGAAATTCTGAATGACAGCTTGGTGGCCTATCCCTTCCAGCTGCCTTTTGACCGTTACTTGGAAATGACGAGGGAATATTTGCGTTTCCTGGGTGTCAGCCGCTATCAGTTGCTGCAGGCCTTTGGCCTTCCGGAGAGCGCACCTTCTGGTAAGACGCCAGGCGGCGGGCGCTTGCCGCAAACCACGCGGCTGGCTGCCGAGGCGCTGCTACTGAGCGAGCCGGAATATATCCCGATCACCAATCAGAACTTCTCTGGGCAAGCCGTGAAATCCGTCAGTGACCTGAGCCACTATTTCGGTTTCCCGGCGGAAGAAAAGTCCAGTTGGAAGAAGAAAATAGAAGGCGTGCAGGAGTTTCTCCGCCGCACGAGCGTGACGTTTGACGAGCTACTGCTCCTGCTGGGCACGCAATACCTGAACCCGGATCATCTGGATCCCAAAAAATCCGTCAGCATTCCGCTGACACCTGGGAAGGATCCCTGCGACATCACCACGCTGCATATCGCGGACGTGGGGGAATTTCTGCCGCCGCTGCCTGCGTTCCTGCGCCTGTGGCGCAAACTCGGCTGGCGGATCCCTGAGTTGGATTACGCGCTGCGCGCTTTCAAACAGACGCCTGGGCGCGTCACGGGAGACGAGCCGCGGCCAATTTCGAGTCAGTTCCTGCTCATCGCTGCGCAATTGAAACAGCTTCAGGCTGCGTTGAGCCTTTCGGTAAGTCAAATTGTGAGCTTGTGGAAAGACATCGACACGGATGGCCGCGCGTCGCTCTTCGTATCATTGTTCCAAAATAAATCGGTCACCAACCCTCCGGATCCGGCTTTCCGCTTGCTGTACCGTGCTCCCCTGGCGAGGACTCCGCGCGCTGCGCTTCCCACGCATTGGTCGGATGGCGAAGAACAGAAACTGGCATTCGCCAAGGGCAGCTATCTGTATTTCATTGGCAGCATGACCGACCGGCAGCGCGATGAGCTGTTGCAGTGGGCCGGCACAGACGAAGACGCGATTCTTGCGGTTCAGTCGCTGTACAGCCAGCGATGGTACGAAGGCATCGAGCTCGCAGGCACACCAGGACAAGCGAAAGTCGAATTTATCAGCAGTCATATCAATACCATTCTCGCGGCTCTGCGCGTCAGCGCCTCCGACTTGCTGGCGATTGCGCAGGACGCGGGATATTACTCCCCAGACAGTTCTGGTGATTGGGGAGAACTAACCGTCGCAAACTTATCCACCTGCTACCGCTACGCTGCGCTTGCACAATCGTTGGGACTTTCAGTCCCGGATCTCATCACGCTGAAAAACCTGACGGGGCTCGAGCCCTTCCAGACGTATGCAGGCACGGATCGTCCCGCGACGGATCCGATGGTGCAGTTCGTCTCCGCCGCGCAACAGGTGACGGCATCGCAATTCAGCGTGTCGCAACTGGAGTATGTTTTCGTTGGCGATGCGTCGAACAGCCTCGCGCCCTTGCAGACCGCACAGGACGCGATAATGGCGAACATTCTCGTCGGATTGCAAAACGTCGCGGCGGCCAATGTTCCAACTCCCGATCCGACCGGCGCGATTTTGCGCAAGAAACTGAGCGTGCTGCTGCCAACAGCTTCACAGCTTGATCTGGTGATGGGCCTTATCGGGGGCACCGCCATGTACACCAGCGCCCTTGCTGCCCTGCCGAGCGGCGTTACCTTGCCCGCCGGACAAGTTTCGTATGTCACCACGGTAACGATCGACGGGACTATCACTGCGCAGGATGCTGTGTCGTTGACCGTGAACTCCAGCGCCATCGCTCCGGCGCCAGTGACGGTGAGCTACTCCGTGCAAGCGACGGACACGATCGAGACGATCGCCGCCACTTTGGCGGCCTTGATCAAAGGCAATTCCGCGCTGGCTGCGGCGGGAATATCGGCAAACGTGCCGGGAGGGGTGCTCAGCATTTCCGTGCCATTGGCACTGACCCCGACTCCGACGTGGACGGCTAGTCTCAGCCCCTCCGGCGCATCAGAGACGGCGGCGATTAGCGGTAACCTAATCTGCGTAGGCCCGATGCCGAGCGCAACAGCAGCCGCACTTGGAGTCCTCTCGACTGATCCCAACTTTAACAATGCGGTCCAAGACCTCTACAACCAGGCACAAGATTCCTTAACCGAGAATCTCGGTTTTCTCGCGCCCACGCGACCCTATTCAGCCCCGCTGGCTGCCTTGCCGGTGGGCGTCTCGCTGCCTGCGGGTCAGATTTCCTTTGTCGCGACGGCGACCGTCGGCGGGGCGATCAAGGTGGGCGATTCGTTATCGCTGGTCACGACGTCGACCGCTGTCGCGAGCGCTCCGGTGACAGTGAGCTACGCAATTCGAGCAAGCGATACCCCCGCGACGATCGCGGCCGGTTTGGCGGCCCGGATCAACGGTACCCCAACGCTGGCCGTGGCTGGAATATCGGCGACGGTAGCCGGACCGGTGATTAGCCTCTCAGCGCCGCCTGCGTTAAACCCAGCCCCAACATGGGCGTTTACAGCCAAACCTTCGGACGCATCAGAGACCGTGACCTTTGGGGGAATTCTCATCTCCAGCGGGCCGATGGCGCGTTCCACGAAAAGCACCCTGCTATCTTCATCGCAAGATGCGGCATTCACTGCGGCGATAAACTCTCTCTATGACCAGGCTTGGCAATCTGCGATATCCCAACTGATCGAACTGCAGCCGACGTCCGCTCCTGCGGATCGTTATAGCTATGTTCTGAACGGGCTGCTGGCTTACCTGACGAACACGCAAAGCCGGAGCTTGGTAAAGCAATACCTAGCCCAAGCTTTAGGTCTCGATCCCAGTGTGGTCGATCTATTGCTTGACGGGAACACCAGCTTAGGTTGCCCAAAAGGTCTGTTGCCCTCGAGCATCGATCCCACGCAATCGGCGATGAGCGATTTCCTGGGTGGGCTAAGCGCCACATACTTCAGTGGTGCAACGCCGTCGAACGTTCAAACGGCGCAGATCGACCCAGGTGTCGACCTCGACGGCAGCGAACCGACATTCGGGAGCGCTCAATGGACAGGAAAGTTGCTGGTCCCCACGACGGGCGCCTACCGCTTTGCAGTGCCGATCAACTCTGCTAGGTCGAGCGCCGCCTCTAACGCGCAGATTAGCCTCTTCGTCGGCGGGCAATCTGCTAATCCCGTGATGCCTACGGGCGCTTCGAACCCCATCAATCTGGCGGCCGGACAGATCTACGATATTTCCTTGTTCATTTCAGGTCTTCCGCCTTCAGCAGTTGTCGACCTGCAGTGGTGCCTCGCGCCAGCCCCACTGAGCACGCTGCAAACCATCTCGAGTTTGGGCTTTGTGCCGTGCAAAGCGGACGGGAGCTACGCCACTCTTACGCTGCTCTTTCGTTTGGTGGTGCTGATCAACGGATTCTCCATGAGCGCCAACGAACTCGCATATCTTTCGACACACGGACAAGATTTTGCGGGCGTCGATCCCCTCAGCGCACATTCCGTTTCCTTTTCGCTCGCCGGTCTTTCGGCAGCGCAGTCTTCCGATGCGCCAGCGCTTTTCAACCAATGGCAGAGATTGCACGCTCTCTACGGCCTCAAAACAAGTCTGCCCGAAGGCAACGTGACACTCTTCGATGTGTTCGCTCAGAGCTCCGCACCCGCTTTGCCAACGCTCTCGACTGGACCGAGCGGGAATCCCGCTCCACCGCCGAATCAATCGAGGCTGATGCCTCAAATCGCCACAGCAACCGGCTGGAATATGGCGGATATCCAGGCGTTCACTGGACCCGACGGCTTTAATCTTTCTCCGTCGGATTTTCGCAACGAGATCCGTCTGGTTCAGCTGGCCACCTGCGTGGCGATCTGCTCGAGGATCGGCGTCTCCGCGCAAAAGTTATTCGCGTGGGCCAATCCGCCCGAAGCCGGGCAGTTTCAGAGCATCGCGCAAGACATTCAGAAGACCGCGAAGGCCCAATACGACGATGCGACCTGGCTCACGGTGGGCAAGCCTTTGAATGACAAGTTGCGCGAGAGCTCCAAGGAAGCCCTGATCGCTTACATTCTGCAGCGGACCGGATACACCGATCCGAATGATCTATATGCGTTTTTCCTGATCGATGTAGAGATGTCCACCTGCATGGAAACTTCGCGCCTGGTGCAGGCCAGCGCGGCGGTACAGCTCTTTGTGCAGCGCTGCCTGCTCAATCTTGAGAGCAACACCGGCCACCGGGAGCTGGAGGTTAAGCCTTCTCAATTTTCCACGGAGGACATCGAAGAGTGGACGACATGGCGCAAAAACTACCGCGTCTGGCAAGCGGCCGTGGAGGTCATGCTCTATCCGGAGAATTGGATCGTGCCCGAGCTGCGGCCCAACAAGACTCCGTTTTTTGAAGCTCTGGAAACCGCCTTACTACAAAGCGATGTTACCGCGGGGAACGTGGAGGCGGCGTTTGTGGGATATTTGCGGTCGCTGCAGCAGGTAGCGCGCCTCGAGATCGCCGGACTGTGCACCGACGATGACTCCGAGGCTGGCAACCAAACTACCCACGTCATCGGCCGTACCTTCACCAGCCCGCACATCTATTTTTACCGGCAATTGGACAACCACAGCTACGTTTGGACGCCGTGGGAAAAAATCGACGCGGACATTTCTGGCGACACGCTTATACCCGTCATCTGGAATCGACGGCTGTTCCTGTTTTGGCCGGTGTATACGGAGGTTACGGATCCCACCAACCCGAACCAAAACGGCACCAGTCCGCAGACCATCACGAGCCAACCGGGCAATTCGGGATCTTCTTCGACCACCGCTCCGCAGCCGCCACCCGCGCTCAAGACGCTGCAAATCCAGCTAGCGTGGAGTGAATACAAGGATGGACAGTGGAGTTCGAAGCAAGTCACCGCCGATTCGCTGATTCCCAACGACTTTACGAGTTATTCCACCAAGTTGGATCCCAGCGCTTTTGTGTACACCGCCATTCCCGGAACGCAAAGCCAGGATGACCTGGTGGTGATGGCCTACTCGACCTTCTACTTGCACAGCGCCTATCTGAATAGCGCCGTCGAGCAAACCGGCTGGGCGGTAACTCAACTGGACCAATTGGTTTCCGAGGGCCAAAGACTGATGTCGTGGGGATGGAGCAGTGGAGACATTAATTACAACGTAGGCTCATGGAACCCAGATCCCATCGCTCAGACTTTGCAGGCCGCGGCAAAGTCCCTCAGTATGCTCACGTCGCTAGTACAAGCAGACCGCACAGACCGCAATACGATTGCGAGCGCATCCACAAGCATCAACTCCGCACTAAATACTCTAACCTCGTCGAGCCAACTACACCCCAGCGACATGCAATCGATGTTGAGCAGCGTAAGCCAGGCGAATAACACTCTCGCACAGCTGCGGCACTCGCAACCCTACACGCTCGGTGTGCTCGGCAGTTTTTCCTTTGACGGTGCGCAAGGCTCGGTGGAGATCGACTTGGCGCCCAAGGTGCCCGCCAACCAAGTGCATCTATTTCCCATCGTCGCGGATCTCTACGAGGCGCACCATGATCAAGCGACCAGCGAGTTTTTCTACCAGAATGTCTATCGCGAAGACGTGAGCCTTAGCCTGGTGGTCTGCGATCAACCGAGGCCGCGGACTTCCGAGCACGGCAAAACGCACCGCCATGTAGCTTCCTCCGGCGCACGGGTGGGTCCGTATCCGGCAGGTACGTTCTGGCCCTTTTTGAGCGCCGAAAAGTTGCCCAAGCCGACCGTGCCGCTTCCTGATTCCGTGCCCCTGCTGGCCCCGGCAAAGCCGATCTCTTCCTTTGATCTCTCTTTCCCGGAAGAGCGCATACCGGACTATTCGGTGGACCTTTCGGCTGAAACTTTCAAGAAGGTGGCTTTTTTTGCCGATCGCCGTCGCACTTACTTTATGGTGCACTCCCTGCCTGCCGTGGCGACACGGGTCAAGCACGGAAAACACGCCGACGCTCCAAAGCCGGCGGCGTCAGAATCGTTTTATTTCTTCAACCATTACCACCCCTGGATCGGTCAATTTCTGAAGCGCTTAAACTGGAAAGGCGTCCCGTACCTGCTGGACCCAACAACGCAGGCACTGCACAGCGCTCATGTGCACTCGGGCCAGGAAGACGACTTCGACTTTGCGCGCGACTACGCCCCGCACCGCGAGGTGGCCAAGCCCTATCCGCAAGAGGCCGTCGATTTCAGTCAGATATCACCGGAGTTGAAAAAAGCTTTGGCGGATGAAAAACATCACTCTTTTCTCGTGCCTGCTGGCGACTCCGCCTACTCCATTTACAACTGGGAGATATTTTTTTACATCCCGCTGTTCATCGCTACGCGGCTGAGTCAGAACCAGCAATTCGCCGAGGCCCAGACCTGGTTTCATTACATTTTCAATCCCACGCAGGATCCGGAGCGTAAAGGCGTCCCGCATGACTACGATCGCCACACGCCAAACGGGTACTGGAATTTTCAACCGTTAAATAAACTGCACCAGGACGGAGGACTGCAAGAATTGCTGGATTCGGTCACTGGTCCGGAGAACGCCACCCTGAACGCCCAGTGGAATGCGTGGACTCACGCGCCGTTTGAACCGGACGTTATTGCGCGCTTGCGCTTGGTGGCTTACCAAAAGACCGTCGTGATGAAGTATCTCGATAACCTTATCAAATGGGGAGACTACCTTTTCCGCCAGAATACCCGTGAGTCCATCAACGAAGCGATTCAAATCTATATTTTGGCGGATCAGATTTTGGGAGATAAGCCTGTTACTTTGCCCGCAGTGGGCACCGTGCTGGACCAGACCTATAGTGAACTGGTGAACGACAAGCTCAATCAGATGGGCAACGCGCAAGTCCAGCTGGAAAACGCTTTCCCGTTTACGATTACCGGGCGGGTGTCCAAGAAGCGCGTTACCGGCAGTTCCGTGCTCTCGACCATCGTCTCGACGCCGTATTTCTGCACACCGTCGAATCCTAAGTTGCTGGGCTATTACGACACCGTCGCCGATCGGCTTTACAAGATTCGGCACTGCATGAATATTCAGGGACAAGTGGAGCAGTTGCCGCTGTTTGCGCCGCCAATCAATCCCGGCCTGCTGGTCGCCGCCGCAGCTGCGGGCGTCGATCTCAGCAGCGTCTTGAACGACATCAATGCCGCGGTTCCCTACTACCGCTTCACGTTCATGTTGTCGAAGGCCCTGGAGCTATGCGCCGAAGTCCGCACCTTGGGCGGCGCCCTACTCGCCGCGCTGGAGAAATTCGATGCCGAGGGCTTGTCCCTGCTGCGTGCCGGGCAAGAGGTTTCGCTTCTCCGCGCCGTCCGCCAGCTCAAACAACTGCAAATCAAAGAGGCCAACGCCAATCTCGCCGGACTGCAAGCGACTCAGGCCGTGACCACTTCCCGGCAAACGTACTACCAAGGTCTCGTCTCCGGCGGACTAAGCGGTTACGAACTCGGTCAGGTCGCGGCCATGGAATTGTCAGAAATTTTCAAATTGATCAGCCAGGTTACCGAAACTTCCGCCGCGGGGCTTGCAGCTATACCTCAGATTGATATTGGAATTAACGGAGCCTTTGGCTCGCCATCGGCGATCGTCAGCATTGGCGGAGTGCAAGCATCGGGCGCAACCAGCGCCGTTGCTAGAGCTTTTAACGCCATCGCGGAAGGTTCTTCTTTTGTAGCCTCCATGTTGGGGATGATGGGCGGCTGGGACCGCCGCGCGACAGAGTGGGCTTTTCAGCTGGAAGCCGCGACCCTGGAATTAGCGCAGATCGCGCAGCAAATTAATGCCGCGAATTTCCGCGTGCAAATGGCTACACAGGATCTCAATAACCAGGACCTGCAAATCGCCAACGCCACCGCAGTTCAGCAGGCTCTGAAGTCCAAATTTACAAACAAAGAATTGTACAGCTGGATGACCAATCAGGTGTCCGCCATCTTCTTCCAGTGCTATCAGATGGCTTACGATATGGCCAAACGCGCGGAAGTCTGCCTCCGCTTTGAACTGGGACTGCAGCAATCAAGCTACATCCAGTTCGGTTACTGGGACAGCCTCAAGAAGGGCTTGCTTGCCGGCGAAAAACTTTTTCAGGATTTGAAACGCCTCGAAGGCGCCTATCTGGACCAGAACCGGCGCGAATACGAAATCAGCAAAAGCATCTCGTTCCTGCAGCTTGATTCGCTCGCTCTTGTCTCTTTGAAGTTGACCGGCCAATGCACCATTACCCTGCCGGAAGCGTACTTCGACATGGATTACCCCGGCCACTACATGCGCCGCCTGCGGAACGTCAGCCTGACGATTCCTTGCGTCACTGGACCGTATACCAGCGTGAACTGCACTTTGACGTTGCTGCAAAACAAGATTCGCGTGAACCACGCGCCCGCCAAGCCCTACACGGAGCAGCCCATCGCTTCGGACTCGCGTTTCTCTTATAACTTTGCGGCCACCGAATCCATCGCCACCAGCACTGCGCAGAATGACAGCGGTATGTTCGAGGTTAATTTCCGCGACGAGCGATACTTGCCCTTCGAAGGGCTGGGGGTCATATCGCAGTGGCAACTCTCCATGCCGCCCGATTGCAACGCCTTTGACTTCGCGACCATCGCCGATGTGATTCTCAACCTGCGCTATACCGCTCGCGACGGCGGCGACGCACTGCGCGCTGCAGCGAAGAACGCGGCGATACTCCCGCCGCGGCCGGCGCAATCAGCTGGGCCCTCCGTAGCGCCAGCGCCAGCGCAGCCCAATCTGCAGCGCTGTTTTAGCTTGCGGCACGAATACCCGACCGAGTGGTATAAGTTCCTTCAGCCGCCGCCCGCAGCTCCAACGAACCCGATCGCCAGCATGCAGATCGATCTCAGCAGCAATCGCTTTCCCTTTCAATATCGCGGAAAGCGGATCAAGATCACCAAGGCTGATCTCTTCCTGGTGTTCGACGACGCCGGCGCGAGAGTTCTGCAGACATTCTCGCTTTCCTCTACGAACCCGCCGAGTTCTGGCCCGAGCCCTGTACAGTTATCCCCCGTTGCCAGTCTGGGAAATGCACCGCACTTCACGACTTCAACACCTCCGACACCGTCCCCCGCGACTCCGGGCGGCCCCGTCAGTTGGTTGCTGCAGTACAACGGCGACCTCAGCCAGCTGGCGATCACTGACATCTTCTTACTGTGCGAGTTTTCCGCGAGTTAACGCATCTGCGCCCTGAGTATGAGACCGACGCCTTCGGTTAGATAGGCTCTTGTCAGCCTTTCGCTTTCCACGTGCCGCTCTCAGAAAGAAAACTTCAACGCCAGCTGCACGATTCTTCCCGGTTGCGCGGCCTGAATCTGCCCAAAATTCGGCGAGGCGATATCGTTGTCAGGAAGTTCGAAATTCACATTGTTGAATATGTTAAAAATCTCGGCACGGAATTGCAGATTCATCGCCTCATGGATCGGAATCGTCTTAATGGCCGAGAAATCCCACTGCTGGAACGCCGGGCCTTTCAGCGTATTGCGCCCGACGTTGCCGAATGTTCCCGGCGCCGCCTCCTGAAACGCTCCAGTGTTGAACCAGCACGACGCTGTGCGTATCGGCACGGTCGCTCCGTTCTGCTGGCACGTTCCCGCGTCGGGACTGCCAATCTGGTTCGGACGGCTGCTGAAAAACCCGGAAATTTCCGGAGCACTTCCCTGCGCCGATGGGTTGTTGGAATCATAAACGGTAAATGGCGTGTTGCTCATCAGCGTGGTGATGCCGTTCACCATCCATCCGCCCAGTATGTATCCATACCAATTGTCGGGATGACTGAACCACGGCAAATTCCACTGGTAACTCGCCACGAAGCGGTGGCGCGCATCAAACATCGACCTGCCGTACTCACCCTTCAAGTCAAAGGGGTTCTGCGCCAGATCGTTCTCTCCCGCAACGCTTTGCGAAGCGGATCCGGTGATGTTAAACGTCGAAGCATCGTCGAGCGTCTTCGAAAACGTGTAGGAAATCAGCGCGGACACTCCGTGGCTAAAACGCTTCTGTAAACTGGCCTGCAACGCGTTGTACGAGGAATTGGCGATCCCCGCAATCTCCCCAACCGACGAAAATGTACACGGCGACTGCACCACCACCGTGCAGCCGGAATACAGCCGCCGCTGGTCCATAAGGTTTGTGTTTTCCGTGAACGTCAAATTCGGGTCGTAAACCGTGGGATTCGCCTCGATAAATCGCGGCAGCTTGGTCCCTTTGGTTCCGATGTAGCCCACCTCGAAGAGCCAATCGCGGCCAAACGCGCGTTCCACGTTCAGATTCCAGTCCTGAGCGTATGGCAATCGCAGATTCGGATCTAGGGTCAACAGTGTCATCGACGGCACAAAACTGCCGGTGAACGGATTCTGCCCGTTGAAAGGGTCCGCGAAATTAGGAAGCATAACTTGCGGCGTCTGCAAGTAGGGTGGCGCGCTGATCGGCGTCTGCAGCGGCCCGCCCTGCCCGGTGTAGTAGGGATCGTAGAATATCCCGTACGCAGAAGTGACCAACAGAGTCCCTTTGCCCGTAACATCCCACGCCAACCCTACGCGCGGTGCGAAGGCGTCGCGTTCCGTCGGGATCAGGCCGTCCGGAACGCCCGGATCACCGGGATACAGCAAGCCTGTCGGAGCGGTCGGAAACACCACCGACTGCCGGCCCGGTATCCACAGATTCTGCTGGTTGTGAATTTCCGTGTACGGCGATGGCACCTGGTATCGCAATCCGTAATTTATCGTCAAGCGCGGCGTGAGCCTCCAGGTGTCCTGCGCATACATGTCGAAGGCGTGGCCGCGCAACCCGCGATAAAAATTCCCGCCGCCCTGCAGAAAAACAACCGGCTGGCCGAAGAGAAAACTTGCGAACGAATTGTTCACGGGAAATTGCTCGAACACGAAGAAACCGTTCGTGGCGATGCCTTGCAGCACGTTAATTTGATCGTACTGAAAGCCTCCGCCAAATTTAAATTGATGACGGCCCTTCACCCAGGTGAGCGAACCCGAAAAATCATAAGAATTTTGATACGTATTGCGCGGCCCCGTAATCGGATCGCCAATCGACGCGTACCCGCCCACCTGCACGAACGGCGGTCCAATCGCCGACTCCAGCGTCGGCTCATACTCAAATCCCAGACTAGCGGGATCCGTATGATTTAAGTGCTCATCCAGTAGAAATTTATTTCGCAGGTAAGACACTCGGAGAACCCCCAGCACCGTCGGCGTGAAATTGTGCGTCTCTTGCCCCACAAAGTTCTGGTCCCGTTGATTTTCTCCCACCGGAAATCCCGGCACGTTAGCGCCCTGCGTGGACAGCGGATCGGTCTGGCTCCGCTGTCCGAAGCTGTAACGGAAGTTCAATACATCCCTCTCCGTCAGGAACTGGTCCACCCGCACGCCGAACTGATCGGTGCTGCTGGTAAACAACTGTGTGCCCACGTAGGTGAACGGGCCGGAATTGGCCAGCGGATAATACGGCAGCAGATTTTGTGAAATCTGGTTCACGAAGGGCAGCTGGTTCATCGGGATTGGCTGGCCTGTGAACTCGTTAAAAAGCTGTCCATTCTGGCTGAGCATCCCGCTCGTATTATCGATGCACAATCCCGCCGGATTAAACGTCCCGTTATTCAGCGGACACAGATCCGCGAAGTTGCCGGTGCGCTCCGCATTCGAAGGCACCGTCGTGCGTGCGGTTTCTCCCTGGTGGTTGCGTAGCCCTTCGTAGTAGCCGAAGACAAAAGTTTTGTCCTTCTTGATTGGGCCGCCAAATACTCCGCCAAACTGATTTCGCTTCAGCGGTTCCACGCTGTCCGCGAAAAAACTCTTGGCATCCAGGGCGTCATTACGCAAAAATTCCCACGCCGTGCCATGAAAACTGTTCGTTCCGGAGCGCGTAATGATATTCGTCGTGGAGCCCGTGCTATGACCAAACTCTGCGTTGGCCGTATGCGTGAGGATACGAAACTCGGCAATCGCATCGACCGGCGGCTCCAGCACGAAGCCGCCATCCACGGTGTTGAAGTTGTCCGCGCCGTCAATCAGGAAATTGTTGGATTCCGGCCGCTGACCATTTACGGCGTACGCTTGGCCTTCGCGCAGCGAACCCCCGGCCAATAGCAATCCTGGAGTAATGGGTACCACGCCGGGTTGCAACAGGCCGAGTTGCGTAAAGTGCCGCCCGTTCAGTGGAAGATCCAGCACCTCGCGGTCACCAACCGTCTTGCCGAGCGCGGTTACGTCGTGCTCGATCATCGGCGCGTCGGCCTTCACTTCGATTTGCTGCTCCGTGGTGCCCACCACCAGGTGAATCGCTACTGTCGCCGTCTCATTCACGTCCAGCGAAATCCCTTCCTGCACATACGTCTTGAATCCCGCAGCCGCGGCTTCCACGCGATAGTGCCCCACGGGCAATTCCAACAAAACATAGGCGCCTTGCGCATCGCTCGTCGCCGTCCGCTGTAGGCCTGTTTCCACGTGTGTCGCGGTAATCTTCGCAGCGGACACCGCCGCGCCACTGGGGTCCACGATTGTTCCACGCACACTTGCGGAAATTTCCTGCGCCGGAGTTCTCCCCGCAACCAGAATCGCTAGCATCGACCAGCACATCAGTCTGACAAAAGCTTTCATCGGTTCTCCCTGTTCCATACGCGAGGTTTTTACGACGGCTTTCGCAACCGTGCGCGCACACTTATCCGCACGCCGCACAAATTCACTTGCGGTAGTTCTTAACGCTCACATTTTGCTCAAAGCTCGCGGTTCCCGACCGCGAGACACACACGTAAAAGATTTGGCGAGAATATGAGCCAACGCTCAGGCAGGCAATACTTGAAAAGAACTACGCGATGAAAAAAGTACGCCTTATGGTTTTTGAGGTTTTAGATTTTTGCAACTTCGCAGCATCGCTTGCTGTCAACTAGTTGCAGTCGCGAGTTCCTTCGAGGTGATCTCATACCTGAATGCATTCGCATCCAGGCAGTCGAGACGGCCATCGGCGGTCTCCGCTTGCGGATACATCAAGAACCCCACGGGCGCGCCGTTCGATCCCGGCAGCGTCACATCATGCGCAAAGTTATACGCCATCCAGTTCATTTCCCAGGAACCGAACAGCCGCGCGCGCGCACTCTTCACCATGTCATCGTCCAGCGGACGATTTCCCGGCGGCTCTTCGAGCACCACTTTGCGCACGTCCGCCGGGTCCACCGGAACCCAGCCGTAGTCCGCCAGGTAGACTTCCGCGCGGCAATGTTGTGATTTGGTGATTTTTTCCGACGACGCGCCCAGACTCTTATATCCCAGCTCCGATTTGGCCACGCGAATCCCGTATACATCACGCGCCGGAAGCCCTGCGGCACGCGCCAATCCAACGTACAACGCGTTCAGGTCCGCGCATTTCCCACCCAAATCCTTAGACTCCAGCATAAAGCGAATGTCGCCAACGCCGCACCCGCGCGTTTTCGGATTGCGAAATGTGTTGTCCACAATCCACTGGTAAATCGCGCGCGCTTTCTCTACATCCGTATTTGCGCCCTTGGTGATCTCCATCGCCGTGGCTTTCACGATGCCATCCGTGGGCAGCAGTTTCGTGGGTTGTAAGAAATATTCCAGGTCCGCCCGATTTATTTTTTGCGATTTTCCGGGAGCGAAGAGATCCACCGCGATGTTTCGCAGCGCCACCCGACTCGTCAGCGTAAGCACCGGCGTAACCCCGGCGGGGAACTCCGCGGCAAGGATGCCCAGCGCGTCGGGCCGGTTCTCGACCACCTTAGTGTCCCGTCCCGCAGCGCTGAACGTGTTCGCGAGCGTTTTTTGGAACGGCGTGTCAACGATGAGCGCCTCGGGCAGCCAGATGCGCGTCATCCCCGAAGGTTTCAGAACTTCGACCCGCGTCGTCACTTCGAACGTGCGCCAGCCGCCTGCACCAGTCGCCGTGGACTGCCCAGCCCGCCCCATCTTCGGAAGCGCCAGCGCCGCAGCGGCAACACCCGCCGAGCGAAGGAAATCGCGACGATTCATGCACTCACCATCCCGAACAAAATTTCACTCAAATATTAGACCAGTCTTCAACTTAGCTCGCTTTCGCCGCAAACACAAATCTGCTCGTCCGCCTTTTATATCCTTCGCCCTGAGCAGTGTCTGTAATACTTTTGAAGTATTGTCCCTGGCAAATTTTCGCCGCAGAGTTTCTTTCCTATGGCACACATCAAACTTCCCGAAGGTGTCCCAGGCATCCGCGGACCGATGCTCATTAGCCCGGAGACGACCAAACCATTGCGTGAACTTGTGGAAGTCCTGCTGCGCGGTCCGCATACCCTCACTCCTGCCGAGCGCGAAATGATCGCCACGTACGTCTCCTCGGAAAACCACTGTTACTACTGCCAGCATTCTCACGGCGCCGCCGCGGCCGAAGAACTGGGTGGCAACTACGAGCTCATTGATCAGATCAAACGCGATTTTTCCGCAGCGCCCATCTCCGACAAGATGAAAGCCCTGCTCACCATCGCCGGCAAGGTCCAGAAGGGCGGCAAGCATGTGACCGCCGACGACGTACATCGGGCACGGCTACAGGGTGCCACGGACAAGGAAATTCACGATACCGTGCTGATTGCCGCCGCATTCTGCATGTACAACCGCTACGTGGACGGTCTCGCGACCTGGCAGCCGCGTGATCCGGAGGTCTACCGCGAAATCGGTCAGCGCATCGCCAACCACGGTTATACCGCGCCCGGGTGGGAACGGCCCGTGTCGTCGACCGCAAAATAGCGCATCGTAATCTTCACGCAGTTGAACTTCGGGGACGGCGGTCTAAGCGCGGGCTATCTGGACGGCCGGCACGGCGGGCCCACGCACGCAGTTCGAGAGAAGCTTGGCTCGCAAAAGTAGCAGCTGTTGTGCCAGCACCCTTGGTCTTTTCGAAAAAGCGCAGTAGCTCCGCAGCGACCACATCCGGATTGTTCAGCGGAATGAAATGTCCAGCTTCGACCATCACCACCCTGGAATTTGGAATGGATGCGCCGGCGCGCTCCGCGAACATTCGCGGTAGCGCCGGATCATGCAATCCCTGAAAAATAATTGTCGGCATCCGCAATTGCGGCAACATCGCCGGAATGGCCGCAAGAACTTCCGCGGGGTCGCCCCACCGTAGCACGGACATCAGCCGCCAGGCACCCAGCGGTCCACAAAATGGCGCGGCAAAATCCTTCACGGCGGCGGAGAGTTCCGCGCACCGCTCTCGCAACGCGCGACGCATGGCGATCTTCCAAAAAACAAAATTCACCACCGGAGCCAGCAGCTCGCCAAGCACCGGACGCCTAATAATGCGAAACAAGTGAAAAGGCTTCAGCTCGGGAAATAACGCCGGAGACAGCAACGCCAATCGTTCGACACGCTCCGGAAACTGGTGCGCGTACTGCACCGCGATGGCCGATCCCGCGTCGTGCCCCACCACGTGCCACTTGTCGATATTTCGTTCGATCCGGACTCGTTCGATCGCCTCGGCCAGCTCGTGCAGTTGCTCGAGTCCTCGCCGGCCCTTGGGAGTTTTGCCCAGGCCAGGTAAATCCACGGCCAGGCATGCAAAGCGTCCTCGTAGCTGTTCCCCTAGCAGCCGGTCAATAATTCCGGTCCACAGCTGGTTGCTGGTGGGTATGCCATGAATGAACAGAATCGCATCGCCTGAGCCTCGAGCAACTACGTGCATGAGCAGCTCCTCTGAACGCTTGGCACTTCAATGGGCCGCGGCGACGACGTTGCTCCGCCGTTTACAAATCACATAGGTCAGCCAGCTTCCAAACCGAAACACCGCCAAACTCAGTCCAAACAGAAATGTGCTGACCATGCCCTTCGGTTGCAGCCGCGCATACACCACGTTCATCGACCACGCCGGGCTGGTGTATACCGTTCCCGAGCGACCCATACCCAGGCGATTCCTTACCGGCGGCTCGTAAACAATTCGCTCGATGCCGCCATTGAAAAATTTTGCCAGTTGCATGATTCGCGCGTTGTAGCAAAAGCGCGCCCGCCAGGGCAGCCTTCCGCGATCGCGATATTTCGCAATCAGCTCGGAAGCTTCCGCGGCATGTCGCAACGCGGCCGTCACGCCATTCGCCGTAATCGGATCCACCATCGACGCGGCCTCGCCCACGATTAGCCAGTTTGGCCCCGCAACTCTGTCGTTTACGCGGCAACGGTACGAGGTTACGTTCATTTCGCCCACCGCGTTGTTTTGCAGCAGCGCGGCGAAGCGCGGAAACTTCTCGAGTTGCTGCCGGAAAATATCGTCGACCGTAAGTCCGCTCTCGCGCTTCATTTTTATCGCCGCGCCCGTGGCCACATATCCCACGCTGATCCATTCCGGGTTGATCGGGATCTCCCAGATCCACTCCAGATATTCGGACTCCGCGGGATCCATGTGCAGCGTGGTCCCTTCGCTCGCTTCCGTCGCTGGGAAATACGTCCACATCGCCACCTTGGCCGGCCCAAATGAAATAGCGGGTAAATCGAACTCGCGCGCCAGCAGTGACGTGCCAAATCCCGAAGCATCGATAAACCACGGCGAGCAAAACCGGTTGCCCCGTTCGGTTCGCACCGCGGTGAGCTTTTGTCCGTCCCGCTCGACGCTCGCCACTTTTTCCGTCACCATGTTCACGCCGGAAGCGATTGTTTTTTTCACCAACTCATCATCCAGCCGCGTGCGATCCACGTGCAGCGTGCGCAGCTCAATATGAAATGGCGGGCCAGCGAGCCACGGCGTCGGCTCATAGTGCTCCGCGCATCCGTCACGCGTTTTCAACGTCACATGTTTCTTCCAGGTCGCGGACCGTTCCCCAACCAAATGCTCCATAGGCAATTCCAGGTCATCCAGTAACGCCGGCGCCGACCAATCCAGCGACTCACCGACCACTTGCCGCCGCAATTCCCCCGGCTCGATGCACACCACTTGTAATCCCGCCTTGGCCAGATGCAGCGCCGCGGCTTTTCCCGCCAAGCCGCCGCCGATAATCGTCACGTCGCAGTTCGTCGAAGCGGCCTGCTGGGAATCGCGTTCCGTGTTTGCCACCCGTGTTCCCATGCTCCGGATAAGTTACCCTAAGCGAGTAAGAGTGGCGATGCCACCGCGCCAGCCAGGACGCGCAGAACAGACACTTTTCGAGTTTAACCTTGTGCTTGCTTAATCTTGGGGGGACGGTATCACTCGCCATTCGCGCCCAACAATAGTAGTAATCCACTAGCGCCAACTCACGCCAAGCCTCGGTGAAACACGTCCTTGGTGACGTGCTGAAGATGGGATGTTCGGCCGCGAGAACCTATCACCTGACACGCATCCCGCCGCGCATTCCGCCACGGGGATGCCCTCGCATCGTTCGAAACCACCGCACCAGTCCTAGTATTCCTGGTAGGTCTATTGACAGAGTTACGTAACCTATAGTAAAATACCGCGTGTTAAATCAATATAGTCCGTCCCCCGCTTCATCGGCACGCAACCACCTCCCCGCCCTTCGCGTTCATTCCCTCTTCACCTTGCGGCTTCGTCATCGCTGCTTGGCTGAGCGAGTTCTCAGGCCAACGCTAACCCCAATCAAATCTGCATCTTCCCGCACGCTCCGTCTAACTCCTTTAGAAGCATACTCTTTCAAGTCACGCGCATCTAAACCCTTTGGAATCTTACTCTTTCACAAACAGGGGTGGGGTGGGGGTGGCGCGCTGGTCCACTTCAGTCCATCGACTCTATCGCTGGGGAGGGGGGACGCTCCCGATAGGGGTCGGCACAAACTGGATCGGCGTTGCGGCGACAATTCCCTTTCCTTCTTGGATGGTGAGGGATTGATTCGGCTGGACGTCCGCAAGGGAATCTTTCCGGCCCCTGGGCCAGACAATCTGCACGCGAACGCTCTTAACGCTGCCGGGCTTTCCCAACCCAAAGGTCAGCGGAAGCTCACTCTGGGAAAGATAGCTCGATCCGCCTTTGACCATTCGCGACAGGACTGCGCCCGAGTTAGTGGTGACGGTGACCTTCGCTCCGATGGCGTCTCGATTTGACCTTGTGCCAATCAACTTCAAACGCAGCACATCGTTTTGATTGGCGTTGTCGTTGCGCAGCAGGCGCGCCGGCCCATTGTTCGCGGTAATGACCAGATCGAGATCACCATCGTTGTCGAAATCAGCGTACGCAATTCCGCGCGCGACCACGGGCTTCTGAAGGGAGCGGCCCAGCTTGTCGGAAACATTTTCAAATTTTCGGTTTCCCACGTTGCGATAAATTCCCGCCGACTGCGCATAGCGCAGCGTCGGCTGGACGACGGCGATATCGTCGGAGACGTGGCCGTTAGCCGCCACAATGTCCAGCAACCCATCGAGATCGTAGTCCATAAAAAAACAGCCGAACGTCAGCGACTGCGTGGTCACCTGCGCGATGCCGGACCGCAGCGATTCATCGGTGAACAATCCGGAGCTGTCGTTGTGATACAGCGACGTACTCTCGTTGGTAAAATTGCCGATCACCAGGCTCGGAAAACCCGAGCCGTCGATGTCGGCGGCATCCACGCCCATGCCCGCGCGGACTCGGCCGTCCTCGCTGAACGCAACTCCAACATTTACGCCCACGTCGGTGAACGTTCCGTCGTGGTTATTGTGATACAGCTTGTTTGGCTCGGTATCGTTCGAGACGAAGAGGTCCAACCAGCCGTCGTTGTCGTAATCCAACAGCGCCACGCCCAAGGCTTTACTCTTGGGGTCAAGCAATCCCGCTTGCTTGGTAACGTCCTCGAAAACTCCATTGCCCTTGTTGTGATACAGGCGCGAACTCTCGCCCTTGTAGGTTTGCGGCGTGCAATAGGATTTGTTCTTGTTGTCCAGCGTGCAGTACTGATCCTTTTCGATGGACCAATCGATGTAGTGCGTGACGAACAGATCGAGCTTGCCATCGTTGTCGTAATCAAACCACACCGCGCTGGCGGAAAACCCCGGACTCGCAACGCCGGCCTTGGCGGTAACATCCTTGAACGTTCCGTTGCCCTGATTGTGAAACAGGTGGTTGGAGCCTACCGTCGTCAGATACAGATCCTCGTAGCCGTCGTTGTCGTAGTCACCCACAGCACAGCCCAAGCCGTAAGTTTCCATCGCCAGACCCGCCTGACGCGTTACATCAGTGAAGGTTCCATCGTGATTGTTGTGGTACAGCGCAGGAAACGATTTCGCCGCACCCTTGTGCTCCGGCCAATCCATGGAATTCACGAAGAAAATATCCTGCCAGCCGTCGTTGTCGTAATCGATAAAGCAAACGCCGCTGCCCATCGTTTCCGGCAGATATTTTTTCCCGAATGCCCCGCTGTTGTGTTTGAAATGAATTCCTGCCTGCGCGGTGACGTCGACGAATTCGATCGGGCCGGAAGGTCTCGGCTTCGCGGCCTCCGCCGGCGGAAGGTTTTCTGCCGGTGGGTTCGCAGCCGGCACTTCAACGGGCTGTGCGTTCGACGAAACTTTTTCCTGCAACGTGGCCGTGTCGCCACCAACAGGTTTCCGCCCGCAACTGAAGATTGCAACCGAAAACAGCGCGATAAATATTTTGTATCGTCGAAATCGAGTCAGAAGGAACTCCTAGAACCAAGAATCGATTAGGTTGCGACGCGTACGGCGACAGTCTTGCGAGAATCGAGCCACATTTCAATCAGCAACGCCACCGGACCGACGATGAACAGCGCGTAGAAGGGGGCATAAACAACTTGCTCCAATCGGAGAACAGTTTCGACCAGCGCGACAATCGCCACCACGATGCACTGCCAGCGTGTGGTGCGCACCGTGGTTTTGGGATCCGTGATCATAAAAAAAATAAAGAGCTGGTACATCGGACCGGTCAACGGAGCGATCTCCGACTGCCAGGGATTGCCGGTAAGAAAGCTACGCAGGAACGCAAACGCGATGAAGCATGCGACGTACGTCCCGGTAATGTGAAAACGGTGCAAACGCGCGATGGTGATGGACCCAAGAATCCATACCACAATCATTGGCAGCAGGTAATTGCCCCACTGAATGCTGAGACCAGCTACAGCCGCGGGCGCAAGAAACAGCAGCACGGATATTCCGAAGTTAGAGGGATTCCAAATGTGCCGGCCTTTCACGCGCAAAACATATTTCGACATGATGGAAATGACGGAACAAAGCAGGTAGGGCCAGAAGGCTGGAGAACGAACAAGGATGCCAACGCTGATACCAGTGATGTACGCGCTGGCGATGTTCGGCCACTTACCCGTGAAGATGCGGCCGAGAATCAGCTCGGTGACAATGCTTGCGACAATAGCGATGCCGGTCTTTTTGTAACTTTCGAGAATGCCGAACGACAAATGCCCTGCAATCAAAATGCAGGTGATGAACATCGGTGCGATGTAGCGGTTATCAAGACTGAAAAATCGCTTCCAGTTGAGCGGCTGGGTGGGCTGCGGCGCGGCGACAACGCTCGGTTGGCTCATGCAGGTTCCTTGACGACATGAATCTCATTGGGTGCCGGCGCGTCGATGGTTTGAATTTTACCAGAAGGCCAGCGAACTACAGCCTTTTCGATCTTCGGAAATTTGCCGAGACCGAAATGCAGTCGCCGCTGGCTCTGCGCGGCGAAACCGCTGCCACCGGAAACTTCCTGCGATTGCTGCTCGCCGTTCCAGAACACCGTGACCTGCGCGCCGATGGCGCTGCGATTGCTCTTCGTTCCTTCGAGCTCAAACTCGATCCACTTGTTCTCCGGCGTGACCGTGTTTTTGTAAATCAGCAAAGGCCCGCGTTCATTGGCCACGATCACGTCCAGCACGCCGCGATTCCACAAATCCGCGAAGGCTACCGCGCGCCCGTCGTACGTATCGGTCACGCCCACCGCTTGCGCTACATCAACGAATTTTCCGCTGCCATCATTCAGCCAGACATGTTTGGTTTGATAGCCGCTCAAGCTGCGACCTTCCATGGCCGGCCAGTTCTTGGCGTCGTTGATGATGGCACTATGACCGCCGGCGATCTTGGAAAAGTCGTACCAATAACTTTTGTCGCGGTCCAGCGAAACGTATCCGTTGGTCAGATACAGATCGAGCGTGCCGTCGTTGTTCAAGTCGCCAAATTGTGCGCCAAAACTCCAGCCGCCGATTTCCACGCCAAAATCGCGCGCCAGATTTTCGTACTGCAGTGTGTCCCCACTGGCGCGTTCCTTCGGCACCCACAGATTATTTCCCTGAATGAGCACGCCTTCTTCGGAAATATTAGAAACGTAAACGGAGTAGCGGCCCTGATTGAGGATATCGCCAAAGCTGGCGTTCATTCCGCTCTTGGGAGCGAATCCGACGCCGGCTTGTTCGCCGGCTTCATGGAAGCGCTTGCCATCGTTGACGTAAAGTTCCGAGACGCCGTAATCGTTGGCGACGAACAGGTCCGGGTGCCCGGTGCCATGCAGGTCGGCCGCGACGGATGCCAACGCCCAGCGCCGGCTGTTAATGCCAACCTTCTCGCTGACCTCTTCAAATTTCCCATTGCCAAGATTGTGAAACAGATATTTGCGGCCGCCATTTTTGGCGTATTCAAAACTATCCGGCATCATTTTGGTGGAAGAAAGATGCCAAAGGTCAACGTCCTCCGAGTAATAGCCGCCGATAAACAGATCCAGCAAACCGTCGCCATCGTAATCGAACCACAGCGCGGTGTTGGCATTGATCCAGGGCGGCAGACCGGCTTGCTCGGTGACACGCGTGAATCCGTGCCCGGCATTGTTGTGAAAAAGTTCCGGCTTGCCCCACTTGATCAACAGAAGATCTTCGTAGCCGTCGTTGTCATAATCTCCCCAAACGGCGCCCGTGGAAACGCCGGTACCGGCAAGATTGACGTCGGCGACGCCCATCTCTTCGGCGACATCTTTAAAAGTTCCGTCGTGCATATTGCGGTACAGCGCATTCTTCGCGCCTTCCTTGCTGGTGGTGACGTAAATGTCCGGCCAGCCATCGTGATCGAAATCGACAATCGATACGGAGGCGCCCATCGACGCGACCTGTGGCATGATGTGATCCAACCTGGAATCGAGCGTCGGCGCTTGATGGACGAAATTCACTCCCGCGGCGTGCGAGACTTCTTGCAAATAGAAACCGTGGCGCGCCAATGCGGTCTGAAGATCAAGCTGTGTTTTCGCGCCATCGCGGTGCGCGGTAATGCGTCGCGCAATGAGCGGAGAAAATACCAGACCCGCGAAAACCAGTGCCAGAACAATTCTTGCCGTGAGCCCTCGTTTCACTTGGGTGGGGAGCTCCTGAGGGAATTTTGAAAGACGTCCGGTGTGACGTAGCGGGTGTGGTAGTTCTCCCAATCTTCCGGATGCTGGCGATAGACGTACTCATCTTCCAGCGCCCCGGGGCGTTCCACGTACAATTGTTTGGCGTGATACGGCAAAGGCAAAACCGTTTTTGAGAATGTGGAATTAAAATCGCCGTCCTTGATCCAGCCGTCGCCGACAACGATGAAATCGCGCAGCCATCCTTGTGGCGGCGGAGGCTGCTCTGCGAAACGCAGAGACATTTCGTCGCCGGAGTTCACGATCACGTAGCGATCATCGATGTTCTTCAACAATTCACGCACGTCGCCGTAGCGAGTGTAGTAGCCGATTAAATCGCGCCAGCGCTGTTTGCTGCCGAGCATCTGATCGTAGTTCGGGACTTCCGGAGCGCCGGCGTCGGGACGATCGATCACGGAATAACCGCGATAATGGAGATCCGCGACACTAGGATCGAGCGTTTGCGTTTTTACTTCCGCGCCGGGCGCGCCTTGCGCCCACTCGATGCAATCCCAATAAATCTCCAAGTTGGTGCGCAGGCGCACGCGACGCGGAGTTCCCGGGCGGAAAATATCAGTGAGATTGAAAAGAACCGTTTTCTTGCGGCCGGCGGGAAAACCGAGATTGGATTGCGCGGTGACCCATCCGCCGCGGCCATCAGGAACTTCAACACTCATCCCTTGCGCGTGCCAGCGACTGCCCTGAGTGACAGCGACGTTGATGGAAGATTCGGTGTCGTGTATCGATCCTTGCCCGATTAGGTAGAGCGGGCCGCTCTTGGGAGCATCCTCGCCAAGATCGATTTCCACGTAGTGGTCGCGTGTGATGCCTTGATACTGACCGCGACCAAAGTTATCCAGCGCGTGGCCGTCGAGGGTGCGGACAATTTCGGTGACGTCGTTGCCGTTGTCATCGATGGCGCGAGCGATGGGGTGCGGAGTGGCCACCGTGGTAAAAGCCAGCTTCTGCGGCGGAATCACGAAACGTTCGTCGACGTAAATCTCCGTTCCGGCGGGATGATCGACGGTCATGAGCGCGATGCGATCGTAGTAGTAGACTTCCCAAAGTTCGGCGGTGATACGCAGGTCGTAGTAGCCATCGTGCGGAACGAGTTGGTCGCGGCGAATTTTGTACCACTCGCCGGTGGTGGCGATTTTCGCGGTGCCGATGGTGTTGATGCGTAGGCCGATAGCGGAGCCCCAGGGGACTGCATCCTTTACGAAATCCATCTTCGTGCCGTTCCACGCGAACAAAAATGGGCACGATGCCTTCAAGCGTTGCTCGGTGACAACCTCCTGATCCGCGGGAACGCCAAATTCCGCGCGCACCGTTCCGTTGGGCCACACGACGCGAACCACTTCCGCGCTACTCTGATTGCCAAGACCGAAATGCAGTTGGGGCCCGGTGATGGGTTGTTTCTGCACCAGCAGGCCGGAGCGAATTTCAATTTCCCCGCCGACGCCGAACGGATTGATGCGTTGGTCGCCCACGGCTTGCTTGGCATGCGGGCGAATTACCTGCCAATGATAATTTTTGGCGCCGTGACTTGCGGCGACCACCGGTTTGCCGGCGGTATCGAAGCCGATTAGATCGAGACGTCCGCTGGCATCGAGATCGGCAATGTCGAAGACGGTGCTCGGCGCAGCGGCGTGATCGAGCAGCGTGAATTTTCCCGACACGTCGCCCAGCCAGATCAGTGGGGCTGCTGCAGGCTGTGCTGGAGTAACGGAGCTGAGAATCAAATCGAAGGCGCCGTTATTGTCGAGGTCCGCGACTTGCAATCGTACTTCGCTGGCCAGCACTGACGCGGGACTCGGAATTTGTAGCAGCGGCGTAACGATCCAAGAGTTCGTTTCACCGCCCTTTTCGTTGAACGATACGCTGACGATTGCGCCGCTCGATTCGACGGCCAGCAAATCCAGGACGCCATCATTGTTGGCGTCGCCGACGCTAATCGCTTTCACGTTGCTCAAATTCGACGGCAGCGCGACTTCGCGGAATTGCGCCTGGCGCTCGTTGTGAAAAATGTGCAGCTTGCCGGCGCCATCGACGATGGCCGCATCGGCGTTGCCGTCGGCATCGAAATCGGCCCAAGCGAAAGCGCGAACGCCGGAGATATTGGGAAATGGCTGGATCACCGTAAAGGTATCGTCGCCATTGTTTCTCAGTACCTGCGGCACGCCGTCTTTTTTGCCGAGAACAATATCGAGGTCGCCGTCGGCTTCAATGTCTACAGCCCACGCGCCCGTGTAGCTGGCGTTCGTTACGCTCTTCGGCAGCTTCGTCGCGGCGGTGACGTCGGTAAATTTGTCTGGAGCATCCTGGCGCATGAAGCGCACACCGCCCGCACCGGCAAGGACCAAGTCGGTTCTGAAGTCGTAGTTAAAATCAATTTGCAAGATGCCTTCGGGAAGTGGGGCGATGCCCGAGGTACCACCGGGAAAAGGAAACTTCGCGCCAGTAGCTAGTTGTACTTCGTGGCCATTAGCCAGCGCGATGACGGGAGCGCCCGCACTTCCGAGTGCGACCGCGCCGATCCAATTCCACTGGCCTGCATCGCCATTTGGCATCGGTTTCGCGGTGAATGCCAGCGCAATGTCCGCAGGCGCGGCAGTGAAATCTGGCGGGGCGAGGCGCAGAAAATGCGTGATCGGCTCCGCCTCTTCGCCCGCCGGAGCTTTCAATACCGCGAGGCTTTCGCGAAATTCCGGGACGCGCATGAGCGAGTTGCGCAAAAAGGTTGTTCGAACGGCCGCGGACTTGGGATTGGGACTGTTGGCGGCGGTTTGCAGGGCGGCGAGTTGGTTCTTCACTTCGGGCGGCCAATTTGCAGAGCGCGCCGTAATCTGGGCCAGCACGGACTGTAGCGTTGCGGTATCACCCGCCTTCGCCGTAACGCGAAGGAGTTCGAGTTGCGCGGCGAGGTTGCCGGGCTGCGCCGCCAGAATTTTTTGAATTAAGTTCAGATACTCCGCATCGCCATTGGCGCCGCCCTGGCGTTCCACTTCTTCCGCAAGCTGATATGCCGCGCGATAGTTAGCGGGATTCAACTCAACGGCTTTGCGCCAATCGGCGATGGCGGCCGCGGAATTTCCCCGGCTGCTTTCCATGTAGCCGAGCAGCTGATAAATCTGGTCGTTCTTGGGTGCCAAGCTGCGCGCGCGATCGAGGCGCTGCCCCGCGACATCCAATTTTCGCTGGCGGAGCGCCAGCACGCCCCAATTCGCCCAACCCGCGGGCTCGCCGGGAACCAGCGTCGTAAATTCAGAAAGCTTGCTTTCCGCGTGAATGTCGTCGCCGACCTGCAGCGCGCCGAGCCCGACGTAAAATGCGGAAACGGCCCGTGCGTATTGCGGTGATGATTTATCGGGCAGCTTGTCGGCGGACCGGCACGCACCTAGATTGAGGCACAGAACGGCGCATACGAGCGCAATCTGCGCGCGATTTACAATGCGTAGTGCCGATGCGACGCCTGCCAGAGGCGCACATCGGGACGCCGCAAGAGCCAATACAGCTCTGTCTTTAGACATCAAGCCCCTTCTTGTCACGACAAGTAAAACGCGACCTACCCAGTGGTGACAGTTTCTCACGGCAACCGCATGTCCGCAAAAGAAGCCTGCTGCAAGCGAAGTTTTCGCTGGCGACGGCGTTTTGTCATAACCTTGAACCACAGGAAACCCACGGCCAGAAACGGCAGCGCGAACAGCAGTAAATCCCAGCGGCCGTAACCCACCGGTGTGGCTTCCACTTTTGCAAGGGATTCGCCGCCGCCTGCAGAACTCGTCAAAATCAGGCGAACGCTCCAGAATTCCTGCTGATCAAATTGGACATCGGTCTTGTATTCGAGCTGGCCGCGTTGATCCGCTATGCTCGCGGGATAGACGACTTCGGCAAGTCTGCCGCCGACGGGCTGGATGCCGATGGCAATCTTTAGATCTTTAGGGATGGCGCCGCCGGGAGCGGGATCCACCAAAACGAAAATTGGCGACGTGCCGATGTCCGGATGGATCCACAGCGAAACGATGCAGGGACCTACGCGTTGGTCGGTGATGATGGGAAATGGCGGACCGTTATGGGCTCGCGCGGTGGAGGAAGACAAAGTCATCGCCAAAAACGCGACGGCGCATTCAAGCGGGATGTGCATACTCTTGAACAGTTTTTTAGTTTGCGAGCTCATTGAACTTTTTCAGCCACCCATAAGCATGAGCATGGCGCGCATTTCCATCGGTTGGAACATCAGCCATACGGACGCGGTGACGAGGAGCAGGCTGACGGCCGCCCACGGCAAAAATGCGCGCATGGGATTTAGCGCCGAATCTTCTTCCGACAGGTGGTGCGCGACCAGGAGCGAACCGACAAATCCCAAGAGCAGAAAACCCAGCTCGATTGGCCTCACCATGCGCACCGGTAGGCCCGTCCATGTCCACTGCGGCACGCCAAAGTAATGCACGCCGACGCTGGCTAGTGCCGACTGCGTAACCGGCACGATGGTCAGAATCCCGGTCAAAAAATGGAAGCTGTAATGCGCCAGCCACATGCCAAATCCGAGGGGAACCAGAGCGTAGCTATAGCGCACGGCCAGAGGAACCAGCCGCGATTTGGTGCCACTCAACACTTGTGTGAGCCACGCCGCCGCCGCGAGTAAGATTCCCGGCGCCACGATCAGAAAAACGGCGAAAATAATTGCCAGCAATGGCGCTTCGTGGTTGACGGAAAGCAGCCGGGCGAGCCAGGCCTCCAGTGCGTACACCGGGCTGACCATGCCGAACGCGTTCAGCAGCGCGCCAAAACAGAAGACTATGGCAAGCGCCGCAATATCTTTTCGCTGGGAGAAATAGCCGATGCCAGAGCGAATTGGATCGATCATCAGCTCGGATGCCGGTAGCCGGCTGCTGACGCCGATATTTTCGTGCGGACAAGCGTGCACGCAATCGAGGCAAAACGTGCAATCCATGTTGCCCACTTTGCGGGGAAGATACAGCGCCAGTTCGCAGCCGCGCTGCAGAATTACCAGGCCGGGCGCATTCGCGCTCGTGGAGTTCGTGGAACGTGCCAGTTCCGCATTGGCGGGAACTTCGCGGCGGCCGCGAATGCAATCCTTGGTGGCGCAACGGTCGCAAACTGCCGGATCGCGGACCTGCACTTCTAGGGGCGAAAGAGTCGAGGCAATAAAATTAAATTGTCCAATGGGGCAAATGAATTTGCAGAAGGAAGCGTGTTTGAAAAGGCCATCAATCACGAGCACGGCGGCGAAGTATGCCAACGCCAGCGATGCGGTCCACCAGGGAGAGGACCACAAATCAAATAGTTCGTAGGTGAATAAAATCGCGACAAAGAGCGCAACGGAAAGCCATTTGTTGCGCAGCCAGATCGGCCAGTCAAATCGTGGACGAAACAAGCGCCGCGCGGCGTTGCGCACCAGCATGAAGGGGCACGCCAGACAGAAAAAATTCCCCGCGCAAAGCAACACCAGAACTAGCACGCCGCGAAAATGTATCCAGGTCAGTACAGTGGCCAAATTTTTGGGCGCCAGCGTGGGGCCGAGCAATCCGTGCAGAATCATCGCCGCGGCAACAAGCAGCACGGGAATCTGCAGCGCGGTCCTGGAATGCCGCCAGCGCAGAAATCTTCCGACGACCGACACGCGCAACAGATCAAAGTGACTTTCAGAATCCGGCAAAAGCGGCGAATTGGAGTATGGCGTGCCCAATAAACTTAGATGGCCTGGAGATTTCGAATCGGCAATTGACCAAACGCGAGAACGAGGATCTCCGTTACGATCCGCAGACTGCCGCGCGCATCGGCTCGCTTTTATTCCATTCGCAGCTGCAGACCGACAGGCCTTCCTCACCCTTGGGCGGAAACATGTGGTAGTACATTCCGACCACCATGGGGATGAAAACGATGGTGTTGTAAAAAAGATGCAGCTCCACGCGCGGGAAGACCAGCTGCAGCACGCTTACCGGGACGGGCTTGCCCCAAAAATTGTGATGCATGGTGGCTTGCGTGATAAGCAGAAAGTGCTCGATGTGATGCCAGAACTGGATGACCAGCGCGACGGTCCACCAGGCGCGGCCGGTGCCGGTAAAGCCTTTTCGTAAGACCCAAATTCCGATCAACATCACCAGCGCGTAGCCGTAATGCAGCGTCTCGGATTTGATCAGCCACGGATACCAAAGCCCTAGAATCCCGTTGGCCTTGGGCCGCGGCCAGTTCATAACCCAGATCTGGTAAGCCTGCACCAGATGCTCGCCCCAATGCCCAAGAACGATAACCATAAATATCTGCAGCGCCCGCTCATGCCACACCGAGTTCAACTTGTCATAAAGGCTGTCGCCGGCCGCCGCCGGATAGTGTGCGCTGTGAATTGCCGGGGAAGAGACTGCCATATGGTCGCCTCCAGATCGCTACGTTCATGCGGTGACGCGCCGCCGCGATTTCCAGCTTGCGATTCTCTTTCACGCCTGCCAGGGTCTCAATAGTATATTCGTATTATATCGGCGTACGGGTCGAGCCCGCCCACATAAAATTCCGATTGACGCTTTCCCGCGCCGCGTCCACGATAGGCAGTCTGTTACCATTCACCAAGTTCGCCCCGTGACCGTGGTTGTCCAGTCGCGCGAACAAAGGAAACTCGCCAATGTCAGAAGCCAACTTGATCAGCAATCAGAAACAGATTTTGCAAAATCAGAAGTCGATCCTCTCCAATCAGCGAGGCATCAAGGCCAATCAGGAAACCATCAAGAAGAATCAGGCGTCCATTTTGAAGAATCAAGCCACGTTGCATACCATAGTGGCGAATCAAAAGAAGATTTTGTCGAAGCTCAAGTAGTTTTGTCGGCCGCAGAGAGACCTACGGCTCCCCGCACTCGGCTTTCGCGAGGATGTAAACCCATAAATCGACACGCCTCTTGCACGTGTTCGCGCTTTTTCCGCGAGCATGTTCATCACAGGGACCTAGTAAGTTCTTCTCAAAACTAAAGAGCGCTGGGTCATCGTGACGAGCATCTCTGTGCCCGTGCATCGTCCAGTTTCGCAACCGTTCGTCCCACAAGCGGTCACTGTAGTGCCTGTGCACTCACCACTCCGAATCCTTAGTTCTTTGTCTTGAGGCTCTTAGCGAAGCTCCTGGAGTGGGCTAGGTAGTGCAATCCTCTGTTTGCCGATATGAACCAGACGCTCATGCAGTCGGAAATGGGAGGAACACAGTGTATGCTCGCCGCAGCTCGTTGTGGTGATGAGAAGGCCTTCATGGCTCTGGTGTCCCCGCTCGCTCCCAGCTTGCAGCGTCTAGCCAACCGTTATAGCCGCAATACCGCGGACGCCGACGACATCTGTCAAGAATCGCTCTTAAAAGCGTACGTAAAGCTCGATCAGTTTTCGAGCACGCAGCAGCTGGTAACCAACGAATTTCACGCCTGGCTGATGAAGATCGCCGCGAATTCCGCTATCGATTTTCTGCGCCGCAAGCACTCTAAAAGACTTGTTCCGCTGGATGAGAGCAATCACGTCCCGAATAAACCTCACGAGGCTGGAGCGGGTGGCTGGGGTGAAAATCCCGAGAGAGCTCTGGTTCGTCAGGAACGACGTAGTTTGATGGCTGAGGCCATCACCCGGCTGCCCGTGGAGTTGCGACGCGTTTGCCTGCTGCGCGATGTAATGGAACTATCGACGAAGGAAGTGGCGGCCAAATTGGGCATCTCCACCACGGCCGTCCGGCTGCGGCTGTTTCGTGCGCATGGTCTGTTGCGGAAGAACCTGGGAGGTAAGACTTCCGCCTGTGTATCCGACAGTTCGCTTGCCAGCGCCGCTGAATTCGAAAAGTCGCGGGACGAAGCCCGGCTGCAAAACGATCGGAGACAATCGGCGCAAAGACAAAGAAACCGAAGGCAAGTGGCGGGGAGACAAGATAGCGCACAAGTGCTACCCCGTTACCAACTTCAAGAGAGTTGCGCATGCGGCGATTGACCCAGATTCAGGAAGGTGTTCGATCTTGGGACGAGAAATCCCAACATCGCGGATGGACAGCGCCGGGCCAGCCCTACATCACAGCCAACGTGCACAAACACTTATACTTAGGCGAATGACATTTCGGCAGCGGGTATGCCGTTAGTAAGGATAAGATCTCAGGTCATGGACATTCAACGCCCTTCAAACGCACGCAGCAAAATGATCCGCAGAATTGTGCTGGTAACCGTCGCCGTGCTGGTGCTTGGCGGCGTCACGCTGGGCCTTTCAAGGCTTCGTCCTGCTGCCCCTGCCGTAGACCGCGCCACGATTTGGACCGACGACGTAAAGCGCGGTCCCATGCTCCGCGAGGTGCGCGGGCTGGGAACGCTTATACCGGAGGACATTCGCTGGATTCCCGCGCAGACGGATTCGCGCGTGGACCGCATCGTGATTCGTCCTGGCGCGATTGTGAAACCAGACTCGATCATTTTGGAGCTGAGCAATCCCGAACTGCAACGCGATGCGCTGGACGCCGAGTATCAACTGAAAGGCGCGGAAGCAGACTACGCGAACCTCAAGGTACAAGTGCACAGCGAGCTGCTGAACCAGAAGGCCGCGGCCGCCGCGGTGCATAGCGACTACGAACAGGCCAAGATCCAGCATGACGTGGACGAAAAATTGCGCGAGCAGGGTTTGGGCGCGGAATTAAACGCCAGGCTATCCAAAGTCAAGGAAGAGCAGCTGGGAATTCGCGCGCAACTCGAAGACGAGCGCACGCAGAACGCTATCGATACGGTGAACTCGCGATTGCAGGCGCAAGAATCAAAAGTTGACGAACAACGCGCACTCTATCAATTGCGCAAGAGTCAGCTGGACGCGCTGCATGTTCGCGCGGGAATTGACGGCGTGCTGCAACTCGTACCCGTGGAAGTGGGGCAGCGTGTGACCCCGGGAACAAACATCGCCCGCGTGGCGGATCCGAAAAAACTCAAAGCCGAAATTAAGATCGCCGAAACGCAAGCCAAGGACGTAGTTATTGGGCTGAAGGCCGCCATCGACACGCGCAACGGCATCGTCACCGGGCACGTCTCGCGCATCGACCCATCGGTGCAAAACGGCACCGTCACCGTGGACGTGGCGATCGACGGCGCATTGCCGCAAGGCGCGCGTCCGGACCTGAGCGTCGACGGCACCATCGAAATTGAAAATTTGAAGGACGTGCTGTACGTCGGCCGGCCGGTGCACGGGCAATCCGACAGCACCATCGGCATCTTCAAGCTCGATCCCGACGGCGCGGAAGCCGCGCGCGTGAACGTGAAGCTGGGGCGCAGCTCGGTGAACACCATCGAGATCGTGCAAGGCCTGAACGTCGGAGACAAAGTGATTCTCTCGGACATGTCGCAATGGGACACGTTTGATCGCATTCGTTTGAAGTAGCTACACGAAGTGGGCCGCGGTTTCACGCAACAAAATTTTGTGGACGCGGAATCAAATTCAGGTCCGTTTTTGCGGGAGAGGGTCGGCATGCAAACGCTCTGGCGAAATATCCGCTATGCCCTGCGCAACCTGGCGAAAAATCCCGGTTTTGCCTGCGTCACGGTTCTGACGCTGGCTCTCGGCATCGGCGCGAATACCGCCATATTCAGCGTGGTGTACGGAGCACTGCTGGCACCGCTGCCTTTTCCCAATCCTGACCAGTTGGTGATGGTATGGTCGACGGTTCGGGGCAATAACAACTCCGTGTCCGCCGGAGATTATCTGGATTGGAAGCGGCAAAACTCCGTATTCCAGGATCTCGTAGCCTTCACTGGCGGTAGCTTCAACTTGTCTGTCGCCGGTACGCCAGAAGTAGTCCAAACGAGAATTCTGTCGCCCGGATGGTTCAATCTGCAGGGAATACCGTTTGCGCTCGGCCGGGATTTCTTGCCCAACGAAGGTGTCCTCGGCCAAGACCAAGTCGTAGTAATGACCCATCGCCTGTGGCAAGAGCGCTTCGGCAGCGACTCAAGCATCCTCGGACGACAACTACGACTGAATGGCCAACCGTACTCCGTCGTGGGCGTGCTGGCGGCCGGAATGCCCGATCGTTTTGAATCGCGTCTATTCGTGCCGCTCGCATTCAAGGCGGATCAAATCAATCACGACTTTCATTGGCTGAACGTGATGGGACGCCTGAGACCAGGAGTCACCTTGCCACAGGCCAACGCGGACATGAAAGGCGTCACGCAGCGCATCGCCGAAACTTATCCGCTCTCCAACAAAGGTTGGGGCGCCGCCGTCGAACCACTCAAGAACGATTTCACCAGCCGCGACACCATAAAAGACCTATGGCTGCTGATGGGCGCCGTGGGCTTCGTATTGTTGATCGCGTGTGTGAACGTCGCCAACCTGTTGCTGGCACGCGGCACCATCCGGCAAAAGGAAGTGGCCGTGCGCTCTTCGTTAGGCGCCACGCGGACGCAACTCTTCTCGCAGTTTCTGACGGAAAGCCTGGTACTGGCGCTCACCGGCGGGATAATCGGCATCAGCTTGGCATGGTCCATGCTGCGCGCAATTCTCGCACTGCTGCCGCCGTTTTCCGTGCCCACGGAAGCAGACATCCGATTGAGTCTGCCGGTGTTGTTTTTCAGTTTGGGAGTCACGCTCCTCGCGGGCGTATTGTGTGGCTGCGCTCCAGCATGGAGAATTTCCCGCGAGAATCTGAGCGATAGCTTGAAAGAAGGTGGCCGCTCCGTTTCCAGCGCCGGGAAACACGGCTTGCGCCGCGGCCTGGTGGTTATGGAGTTTGCCATGGCGCTAACCTTGCTCGCTGGCGCCGGCTTGGCGATACACAGCTTCTGGAAGTTAACGCGCGCGGACCTGGGTTTTCGTCCGGACCACATCCTCACGTCGTATCTGCCGATTCCTGGCGATCATTTCTCGCAGCCGGCGCAACTGACCGCTTTCTATCGCCAACTGCTCAATAAGATTTCAGCCCAACCGGGAATCTTTTCGGCGGCGGTTTCCACGGGCGCGCCAATCGTCGGCGCGGACGCCGGCATGCCCTTCAGCATCGCGGGCCAAGCGGTGAATAATCCGGCTTCGCGCCCCAGCGCTGCCTTCGCAACGGTCACCCCAGATTACTTCCGCACTTTCGGAATACCCATCGCCAAGGGACGCGGTTTCACGGAGCAGGACATCGCCGGTGGATTGCTCGTGACGGTCGTGAACGAAACCTTCGCTGGAAAATATCTCTCGGGCTTGGATCCGCTCCGCCAACGACTGGTGGTCGACCAAATCATCCCAGGCGTTGAACGACTCGGTCCTCCCCAAGAATGGCAAATCGTCGGCGTTTCCAAAGATGTTCGTAACGACTCTGTGCGCCGGGAATCTGCACCGGAAATCGATGTGCCTTTTTGGCAGAGCCCCTGGCCTTCGGCGCGCGTCGAGGTGCGCACCAGCAGCGATCCTGCAAGCGCCGCTACCAGTCTGGCCGCCGTGGTGCAATCCGTGGATCCCGATTTAGGGCTGGACGCCGTGCAAACGATGGACCATTTGGTGGATCAATCGCTGGCCGGAGATCGTTTTTCTGCAGCGCTTTTCGCCGCGTTTGCCGCGGTAGCGCTGACTCTCGCGGCCATTGGCATTTATGGCGTGATGTCTTTCGCGGTGGCCCAGCGAACCCATGAAATAGGATTGCGCATGGCGCTCGGTGCAGGCTCGCGGCAAGTAATGGGCCTGGTCTTGCGCGAAGGTCTGTTGCTGGCCTTTGCCGGATTGCTGTTGGGTTTGGTCGGCACATATTTTGTCGGCCGCGTGATGACTTCCATGTTGTATGGGGTGACCGCGGTCGATCCCCTGGCGGTCAGCGCTGTCGCCATATTGTTACTGCTCACCGGGGTGCTGGCTTGTTACGTGCCGGCCCGCCGGGCCACGCGGATCGATCCAATGGTGGCGTTGCGGCACGATTGAGTTGAATTTTCGTCGAAGGATTCTAGAGGGGTTCTGTGCAAACACTGTGGCACGACGTTCGATACGGAGTGCGAATGCTCGCGAAAAGTCCCGGCTTCGCCGCTGTGGCCATTCTCACGCTGGCGCTGGGCACCGGCGCCACCACCACAATCTTCAGCGTGGTGAACGCCGTGCTCTTGCAGCCGCTGCCCTTTCCCGAGCCCAATCGGCTGGTCTCCGCCGTGGGCATCGATACAAGAAATAACGAGCACGGCCGTGCGCTGAGTTATCCGGATTTTGCCGACCTTCGCAAGCAGAGCCGCACTCTCGAGTCTTTGGCCGCCTTCACCGATGCGGACTTTACGCTTACCGGCGCTGGCGAACCGCTGCATGTTGCCGGAGAAATGGTCTCGGCCGACCTGTTTACTGTGTTGCGCGCCACGCCGGAACTGGGGCGGGCTTTTACTTCAACCGAAGACCAGGCCGAAACGCGCGTGGTGATTTTGAGCCACAGCCTCTGGAAAAGTCGTTTCGGAGCCGATCCCAATATCGCCGGAAAGCCAATCCGACTCGAAGGTCAGATGTACACCGTGGTCGGCGTAATGCCCGCGGATTTCCAGTTTCCGCTGGATGCGGAACCGCGCGCGCTGTGGGTTACCACGGCGGGCTTGATGACCATCACCCCCGGCGCTCCTAGTGATGACAAGCCGCTATCCGAACAACGCGGCGCGCACTTCCTGACCACTATTGGTCGATTGCAACCCGGCGTCACCTTGCAGCAAGCGGATTTGGATACCGCGGCGATCGCCGCCGGACTCGAGAAACAGTTTCCCGATACCGACGGCCACCTCAGCATGGGATTGCGGCCCCAGATCGATGCCCTGGTTGGCGATATTCGGCCGGTTCTGTTAATGGTCCTTGGCGCCGTGGCTTTTCTGTTGTTGATTGCGTGCGCGAACACCGCAAATTTATTGCTCGCTCGCGCCGCCACGCGGCAGCGCGAAATGGCCATTCGCGTTTCCATGGGCGCGGGGCGCGCCCGCATTCTTCGGCAACTGTTGACGGAGAGTGTCCTGCTATCGCTGGCCGGCGGTGCGCTGGGCTTGTTGATCGCCGTTTGGGGCACAAGACTATTTGCAACATTGCAGGTCGTGCAAATCCCGCGACTGAAGTCCGCCACGGTTGACCTGCGCGTCTTGGGATTTACTTTGGGGGTGTCGCTGCTTACCGGAGTGATCTTCGGGTTGGCGCCGGCCATCCACGCGCTGCGTTTCGATCTTTTTCCCTCGCTAAAGGAGGGCGGCCGCAACGCCACCGAAGGAAAGAGTCATTCGCGCTTGCGGAGCCTTCTGGTGATCTTTGAAGTTTCTCTTTCCGTGGTGCTGCTCATCGGCGCAAGTCTGTTGCTCGAAAGCATGGTTCATATCGTGCGCCAGTCACCGGGCTTTGATCCGCACGGATTGCTTTCGTTCAACATCAATCTCCCTGATGTCCGCTACGGCCAGCCGGAAAAGTCCATACTCTTTTACCAACAACTTCTGGAACGTCTGCGCGGAATCCCGGGCGTAAAAAACGCCAGCGCCGTCCTGCCCCTGCCACTTTCCGAAGATAACATTCGCACCACGTTTGAAATCGAAGGGCGTCCGGTAGCCAAGAGCGACGAGCCGCGTACCTACTTTCGCAGCATCGATCCGGACTATTTTCAGACCATGCATATACCGCTGGTCGCAGGGCGGGAATTTTCCGCACGGGACGCCCGTGACGGCGTGCAAGTGGTGATCGTCAATCAAACCTTCGCGCGCAAATTTTTTCCGAATGAAAACCCCATTGGAAAACACATCAAACCCGGCGTGTCTGACAGCGGCCCGGATAAAATGCGCGAGATCGTCGGCGTTGTTGGAGATGTGAAGCACCGCACGCTGTGGCGTGATCCGGACCCGGAATCCTACGTTCCGTATGACCAAGCAGCGATTGGCGGTTTGGCGGTCGTGCTCCGTACGGATGCAAATCCCTTAAGTCTGCTTCCGGCAGTCCGGGAACAAGTGCACGCTATGGATCCTGAGCTGCCCGTGTACGCGCCAAAAACGATGGACGACTACGTTTCCGCGTCGATCGCGGACCGAAAATTCATCAGCATCCTGTGCGGCGTGTTTGCCGGCGTTGGCTTGCTGCTGGCGGTTGTCGGTCTGTTCGGCGTTATGTCTTACACTGTCGCGCAGCGCACTCACGAGCTCGGTGTTCGCGTCGCGGTCGGCGCCAAAAAGTTGGACATTCTGCAGCTGATCCTTCGCCAAGGCATGGCTATGACGTTCGCCGGAATCGTGATCGGCCTGATCGGAACGCTGGGAATATCGCGCGTGCTAACCAGCCAGCTCTTTGGAATCAAGCCCACGGATCCACTCACATTTATCGGCGTAGCCGTGCTGCTTGCAGGCGTGGCGCTAGCCGCGTGCTACTTGCCGGCCCGCCGCGCCACGCGCGTGGATCCCATGGTGGCGCTGCGTTATGAGTAGCCCGCGCACTCGCGAACTGGCACGAAAGACTTGGAGAACCAGTCGATGAACACGCTCTGGCAGGAAATTCGCTATGGCCTGCGGACCCTGAGCAATAGCCCGGGGTTCACCGCGATCGCCGTCGTGACGCTGGCCTTGGGCATCGGCGCCAACGCGGGAATTTTCTCCGTGCTGCAGCAAGTGCTGTTGCAGCGACTCCCGGTTTCCCACCCCGAACAGCTCGCCCTGGTGTATTCGCCCGGTCCAAAGAGCGGGCACGTCAGCTCCGACGAAGTCGACGGCTCGGAATCATTTTCCTACCCGATGTACAAGGATCTGCGGGACCAACTCACCACTCCAGCCGGCGTGCTTTCCGGCCTGATCGCCAAAGCCGATTTCCCGGTAAGCCTCACGTCGCGCGGGCAAACCGAACGCGCTCACTCCGAACTAGTCTCCGGCAATTATTTTGAAGTACTCGGCGTGCAGCCGTTCATCGGCAGAACGCTGCAGCCTTCCGACACCGCGAGCGACGACGGCATCCCCGTCGTGGTGCTCGGCTACGGCTATTGGCAAAAGCGATTCGGCGGCGACCCGCGCATCCTCAACGAAAGCGTGCTGGTCAACAATTCGCCCATGACCGTCGTCGGCGTCGTCAATCCCGCGTTCCACGGCATCCAACCCGGCAACATCTCCGACCTGTACGTTCCCATAACCATGAAGGCGGTGGTCACGCCTGAGGACAAGACGGACCGTGCCCAGGCCCGGTTCGGGCTCGAGAGCCGCAGCAACTATTGGGTCAAGCTGATCGCCCGCGTGAGACCCGGCGTCTCCTTGCGCACCGCTATGACCGCAGTCACTCCCGCCTATCACGCCCTCCTCGCGGAGGATCTGCAGCATCATGAACATTTTAGCGAGCAACAGAAGGCAAAATTTCTCGCGCAGACGCTCATCTTCAAGAGCGGCGCGCGAGGCCGCCCGCAACTGGAAAACGATACTGGCCAGCAATTGCTCGCGCTGATGGCCATGGTCGCGCTGGTCCTGTTGATTGCTTGCGCGAACGTGGCCGCCTTGCAGACCGCGCGCGGCGCAGCACGTCAGAAAGAAATTGCCTTGCGGCTCTCGCTGGGCGCCGGTCGATGGCAACTCGTACGTCAGTTGGTAATCGAGTCCTGCCTGCTTTCGCTGTTCGGCGCGGTGCTGGGATTGGTTATCGCCAGCTGGATCAGCGGCGCACTGGTGCATTTTGCGGCAGCCAACGAAGTGGCCGATGGCCTTTCCTCCGCCCTGAGCCTTCCGGTGTTGCTGTTCGCCGCAACGATCGCAATTCTCTCCGGCGTGCTTTTCGGCGTCGCTCCGGCGTTCCGCGCCACGCAGGTGGAGCTGGTTACCACCCTCAAGCAACAATCCGGCGGACTCGGCAGTGGGCTCACGCACGCCACCCTGCGCAAAGGTCTGGTAATCGCGCAAGTAGCGCTCACGCTTTTATTAGTCACGGTGGCCGGCGGCTTCGTTCGGAGTCTCTACAATTTGCAGCACGTCGACCTGGGCCTCCAGCCTACGCACGTGCTGCAATTCGCTGTTGCGCCCGAACTCAACGGTTACACCAACGACCGCAGCCTGGATTTCTTTCGGCGCCTCGAAGAACGTCTCAGCGCATTACCCGGCGTGAAGTCCGCGAGTGGCGTCGAAGAGCCCCTGATGACCGACGATGACCGCAGCTCCAACGTCAACGTGGAAGGCGAGCCCGCCGATCTCGCGGGCACTCGCGACTTGATGCGCAACGCCGTCGGCGCCGGGCATTTCTCCAACCTGGGAATTCCCTTACTGCAAGGCCGCGAATTCACCGCGCAGGATGTTGCAGGCAGCCCCAAAGTGGCGATCGTCAACGAGAGCATGGCCAAGATTTTTTTTCCCAACAGCTCCCCCCTCGGTCGGCACATGAAGTTCGGCGGAGGCAAGGATCCCCTGGACATTGAAATCGTTGGCGTAGTGAAAGACAGCCGGCACATGGACGTCAAGGAAACACCGAAAGCCTTCGTCTACATTCCGTACACCCAGGAAGAATCGGCCGGCGAACTCACGTACTATGTGCGCACCTCGCAGGATCCCGTGGTGTTGGCCGGGATCGTTCGCCAGACGGTGCAGGATCTGGACGCCAGCCTGCCCGTTTACGATGAACGCTCGTTTACCGAACAGATCGACCGGCAGCTTTCCAAGGACCGCCTCGTCGCGGTGCTCGCAGCGCTGTTCGGCGGACTCGCCGCGTTGCTCGCCGCCATTGGCATCTACGGCTTGCTGGCCTACACCGTCACGCAACGCACCCGCGAAATCGGCGTCCGCATGGCTCTAGGTGCTTCCACGCAGCGGGTCGGATATATGATCCTCCGCGAAGTGGCCCAACTCGTCGCCATCGGCATCCTGATTGGCCTGCCGCTGGCCTACGGCCTCGGCAAGCTCATCAATTCCCTGCTCTTCGGCGTTAAAGTTTTTGAACTTTTAGGCCTGCTAGTTGCGTTACTTACTCTAGGAATTGTCGCGCTGGCGGCCGGCTATATCCCGGCGCGGCGGGCCACGCGCGTGGATCCCATGGTGGCCTTGCGTTACGAATAAGCGTTACGAATAAGAAAGAACCGATCGAGATTACTTTTATCTTTAAGGAGAAAAAATGGCGGACGCGAACGGAACACTGATTAAAATGGAAGGCGTCAAGAAAGTATTCTACACCGACGAAGTCGAAACCCACGCGCTCGAAGAGATCCATCTCGAGATCAAGAAAGGACAATACATTTCCATCGCCGGACCTTCCGGCTGCGGAAAGTCCACGCTCCTTTCCATTCTCGGCTTGCTCGATTCACCCAGCGGTGGCAGCTATTGGCTCAACGGCCAGCCCGTCGCCGAACTCTCCACCAGCGAGCGCACGCGCATTCGCAACCGTGAGATTGGCTTCATCTTTCAGGCTTTCAATCTGATTGGCGATCTCACCGTGTATGAAAATGTCGAGCTGCCGCTCACCTATCGCGGCTCCGGCGCCGCCGAGCGCAAGCAAAAAGTTCAGAACGCGCTCGAACGCGTTGGCATGGCCCACCGCCTGCGTCACTATCCCTCGCAACTCTCCGGCGGTCAGCAGCAGCGCGTCGCCGTCGCTCGCGCTCTGGTTGGCGATCCTCTCATCCTGATGGCCGACGAGCCCACCGGTAACCTGGACTCCAAAAACGGCGAAGCCGTCATGGAACTTCTCCGCGACCTTCATCGCAATGGCGCCACCATCTGCATGGTCACCCACGATCAGCGCTACGCCAACTTCGCCGATCGCAGCATTCACCTCTTCGACGGACGCATCACCGAAGAAACGCAAGAAGCCCACGCCAGCGCGTGAGCCAAGCCAGTCGTAAACGAGGTGCTGCGTGAACACTCTACTGAACGACATCCGCTTCGGTCTGCGTATGCTTTGGAAGCATCGCCTCGCCAGCCTCATCTGCGCCGTGGCTCTTGGCTTGGGCATAGGCGCCACCGCGGCTATGTTTAGCATGGCCGAAGGCTTCCTTCTGCATCCCGTCCCATTCCAGGAGGCCGGCCGCATCGTCGCTCTGGTGGATACTCGCCCGCAGGAAAGTATCCTCATGAACGCCATCGCTCCAGCCACCTTTCTGGACTGGCAAGCGCAGGCAAAATCCTTCGATCAATTGGGCGCTTATGATTGGAACGAGGTGAACCTCACCGGCGAGCGCGACCCGCAACGCATTCAAGGCTTCAACATCACCGCCAACCTTTTCTCGTTGCTCGGTGTCCAGCCCGCGCTCGGTCGCAGTTTTCTTCCAGAAGAAGAGCAGCTGGGGAATAATCAGGAAATCATCCTCGGCCACGGTCTCTGGGAACGCCGCTACGCTTCCGATCCCGCCATTCTCGGCAAATCCATCAAGGTAGACGGCAAAGCCTTCACCGTCGTCGGCGTAATGGCCAAGGGCTTCGACTTTCCCAAGCCTGCGGAAGCGTGGATGCCCATGACCATCACAGATAAGCACCGCGTGCAGCGCGATTCGCGCTACCTGTGGGTTCTCGGCCATCTGAAACCCGGCGTTTCGGATGCGCAGGCGTCCGCAGAGATGCTGACACTTCGCCAGCGCCAGGCAACCGACTTCCCCGATTCCTATAAAGGTTGGCAGCTCCGAGTGATGTCGCTGCGCAGATTTGCCGCTGGAGATCTTACGCCGCAGTTCATGTTTCTCTTGTTGGGCGCCACGGGCTTTGTGCTGCTGATCGCCTGCGCCGATGTCGCCAACGTGCAGTTTGCTCGCGTCACCGGCCGCCAAAAAGAGCTGGCCGTTCGTACCGCCATCGGCGCCACCCGCAGCCGCATCGTTCGCCAATTGCTCGTCGAGAGCGTTTTGCTCTCAATCGTCGGCGCCGTCCTCGGGCTATTCCTGGCGCACTGGCTGCTCGCCCTACTGCTACAACACATGCCTCCAGACGTCGCCAAGTTCATCGCCGGATGGAACACCATTCGTCTGGACGCCGGCGCCTTCTGCTTCACCCTCGCCATTGCCGTCGCCAGTGGTTTACTCTCCGGCGTTGCCCCAGCCCTGCTAATCTCCCGCACCAACATCAGCGAAACACTCAAAGAAAGCGGTCGCGGCGCCTCCTCCGGACGCACTCGCCACCGCCTCCGCAGCGCTCTCGTCATTGCCGAGGTAACTCTTTCCCTCGTGCTGCTAGTCGGTGCCGGACTCCTTGTCAAAGGTTTCCACGCCTTGCTAACCGTAAACGACTACTCTCATCCAGAAACGCTGCTCACCCTCAGCGTGAACCTGCCCGAAGTACGCTATGCGCAACAGGAGACGCGCCAATCCTTCGACGATCGCGTCTTGCAACAAGTGGCCTCCCTCCCGCACGTACAATCCGTCGCGCTGGCCACCACTATCCCCTACGCCAACGGCGGAGGCGCAGACACTGACACTTTTTCCATCGAGGATCGCGCACCCGAGCGTCGCAACGATCTCCCGTCCGCCTTAATCCAGACCGTCAGTCCCAACTTTTTCTCCATGATGAACATCGCACTGCGCGAAGGCCGCCTATTTTCCGGCTCCGACGGTTCATCAACCCTTCCGGTCGCCGTCATCAGCGAAAGCCTCGCGCATCGCTATTTCCCAGGCCAAGATCCCTTAGGGCGAAAAATCAAAGCCGGCGCTCCCGACAGCACTTCCCCCTGGCTCAGCATCGCAGGCGTGGTTGCCGACGTGCACTACAGTTGGATCAACAAGGAATACATCCCAACGCTGTACACGCTCTACAACCAATCGCCCAAACTCTACACCTCCGTCATCGTGCGCACCGACGGCCAGCCACTCTCGTTCGTTCCCGCGGTCCGCAGCCAAATCGCTTCCGTAGACCCAGACCTGCCGATCTTCAACATCAAGCCCCTCGACGTAGTCATCGCCGAGTCCATCGTCGGCATCGCTTACGTGGCGGCGCTCATGGGCGCCATCGGCGTCATCGCCCTTATCCTGGCCTCCGTCGGTGTCTACGGCGTCATGTCTTACTCCGTTAGCGAACGTACCCACGAGATCGGCATCCGCATGGCCATGGGCGCCACACGCGGCGAAATTCAGCGCCTCATCGTCGGCAACGGCATGCTGCTCACCTTCATCGGCATAACCATCGGCATGCCCATCGCCTACGCCATGGCCTACGCCCTCTCTTCTCTGATTTTCGGCGTGACCGCGCGCGACCCTCTTTCCTTCATCGGACTGCCACTCTTGCTCGGCTCCGTGGCGCTCCTGGCATCCTATCTTCCCGCGCGTCGCGCACTTCGCGTCGACCCGCTCATCGCACTTCGTTATGAATAGGAGACTATGATGGGAATCCTTTGGCTGGACCTGCGCCACGCGCTTCGCCAACTGCGCCATCGCCCCGGCTTCACCGCGATCACCGTGCTCACGCTGGCCCTCGGCATCGGCGCGACCACCGCTATCTTCAGCGTCGTCTACGGCGTGCTCCTTCGTCCGCTTTCCTATCCCAAGCCAGAACAAATCGTTCGCCTTTGGGAAGTGGACCCCGCGGGTCATCGCATGAATTTCGCGGAGCCCAATTTTGTCGATCTTCGCGCGGCGTCGAACAGTTTCGCCGCCATCACCGAAACCGGCGGTGACGAGGTAACCGTTACCGGCGGCGCGGCGCCCACGCGCGTAAACGCCGCGGTTGTTTCTCAGGATTTCTTCAAAGTCCTGGGAGTCTCGCCCGTTGCCGGCCGCGGTTTTTCCCCGGAAGATCAGCGCCAAGGCGCAGCCCCGGTCCTTCTCGTCAGCCACGCCTACTGGCAGCAGTATCTCGGCGGCGCGCCGGATCTTTCCAGGTTCAAACTCGTGGCCGACAACCACGTCTTTTCCGTCATCGGCGTGATGCCACAGAATTTCAGTTTTCCCGATAATACCGCGCTCTGGGTGCCACGCGATTTTTTCCCTCCGGACACCAGCCGCACCGCTCACAACTGGGTGGTTTTCGGCCGCCTCACTGATCGCGCCTCCCTCCCGCAAGCCCGCGCCGAACTCGATGCCATCGCTCATCGCCTCAAGCAGCAGTATGGGCAGGATACGGACATGTCCGCCGCCTCCATCATCCGCCTGCAAGACGCCATGACCGCGCAGGTTCGTCCCGCGTTATTCCTGCTGCTCGGTGCCGTAGGCTTTTTGCTGCTGGTGGCTTGTGCCAATGTCGCCAACCTTCTCTTGGCGCAATCCGCGGCACGCCAGCGTGAACTGGCCATCCGCGCTGCGCTCGGCGCTGATCGTCATACGCTCGTGCGGCAGTTTCTCGTCGAGTCCTTCGTACTTTGTGGCATCAGCGGCGCGCTCGGCGTCATCGCCGCTCGCTGGGGTGTCGACCTTCTCGTTGCTCTGGCCCCCAAGGATCTCCCGCGCCTCGATTCCGTTTCGACCAATCTCCCCGTGCTTTTCTTCGTCCTGTGCTTAACCATTCTTCTTTCCGTCGCCCTGGGCATCTTCACCGCTGTCCGCGCCACCTCCGGCGACGTCCGCGAAGCTCTCGCTGAAGGCGGCCGCCAACAAATCTCCGGACCACGCAGTCAGCGCTTCGGCCGCACTATCGTCGTCGCGCAACTTGCCACCACCATGATTCTGTTGGTTGGCGCTGGCCTTCTCGGCCGCAGCCTGCTGCGCGTACTCTCCGTCGATCCCGGCTTTCGCACCGAGCACATCGTCACCATGGACCTGGCCTTCCCGGCTCTTGATCACGCGCTCCCTGAACTCCCATCCGATGCCGAGAAAGCCGCTCGCGTGCACGAAATCGATGAACTGTTCGCCCGCCTCCGCGGCGTGCCCGGCGTGGAATCCGTGGCTGGCGGCGACACTTTGCCTCTCGTCGATAACTCCGTTTCCAATGGAGGATTCCTTATCCTCCGTCCGGGCCAGCAGCCCCAGAGCATAGAAGATTTCGAAAAACTCGGGCACAATCCTTCCATAACCGGCTACGCCGACTACTGCGTGGCCAGCGACGACTATTTCCGCGTCCTCGGCATCCCTCTGCTGCGCGGCCGTTTTTTTGATGGTCGCGACACTCTTGACGCGCCTCACGCCGCGCTCATTAACGAAGCGCTCGCCCGCAAGCGTTGGCCCAACGAAGATCCTCTCGGCAAGACCATCGAATTCGGCAACATGGACGGCGACCTGCGCCTGCTCACCATCGTCGGCGTTGTTGGCGATGCTCGCAATCGCAGCCTCGAAACTCGTCCCGATCCCACCATCTACGTCGATTACCGCCAGCGCCCCATGCGCACCACGAGTTTCATTGTAGTCGTCCGCACCGCCCAACCTCCCGCCTCGGTCATCGCTGCCGCACGCGAGATCCTGCGCGACATCGATCCCAATTTGCCACCCCACTTTCAGACCTTCGCGCAAGTCTTCGCCTCCTCTCTCGCCAGCCGGCGCTTCAATCTCATGCTCGTCGGCGCGTTCGCCGCCGCCGCGCTACTGCTGGCCGCCGCTGGCATCTATGGCGTCATGGCCTACTCCGTCGCGCGCCGCACTCGTGAACTGGGCGTCCGCATAGCGCTCGGCGCAACCGCGGGCGACGTGCTTCGCCTCGTTCTCGGCCAGGGCCTCGGCACCACCGCGATTGGCGTAGCCATCGGTGTCGCAGGTTCGTTAGCGCTTACCGGCATGATCCGCTCGTTGCTCTTCGGCGTCAGTGCCTTCGATCCGCTGACGCTCGCTGCTGTTACGCTGTTACTTGCAGCTGTCTCGCTATTCGCGTGCTGGATCCCCGCGCGCCGCGCCACGCGCGTAGACCCGTTAGAGGCTCTGCGTTACGAATGATTCTGCTATATGCCGTCAAACGAAACCGTGCGGTGCAACTCGCCGCCAAAAATGGAATCCGTCAGGAGACTAAGTGGAACCTTTGATCCAGCTCAACAACGTTGAAAAATCCTACGACGCCGGCGGCAGCAAATTTTTCGTCCTCCGCCGCATCAGTCTCGCCATCCAACCCGGAGAATTCGTCACCTTCATGGGACCCAGTGGCGCGGGCAAATCCACCTTACTCAGCATCCTCGGCATGCTGGACAGCGCCTGGATCGGCGAATATTTTTTCAATGGCGAAGCCGTCCACAAACTCAGCGTCAAAAAACGCAACGAACTCCACAAAGCCAATATCGGCTTCGTCTTCCAAAGCTACCACCTGATCGACAACCTCACCGTCTTCGAAAATCTCGAACTCCCGCTCTCCTACAAAAACGTCCCCAACAAAGAACGCCAGAGCCTCGTCTGCGACACCCTCGACCGCTTCCACATCGTCGGCAAAAAAGATCTCTACCCCAACCAGCTCTCCGGCGGTCAACAACAACTCGTTGGCGTAGCGCGCGCCGTGATCCTCAATCCAAAATTAATTCTCGCCGACGAACCCACCGGCAACCTGCACTCCGCGCAGGGGGAAGAAATTATGCAACTCTTTCGCGCCCTCAACGAATCCGGCACCACCATCATTCAAGTCACGCACTCGGAAACCAACGCCGCCTACGGCCATCGCATCGTGCAACTCAAAGACGGCTGGGTCGCCAGCGAAGCCGCCGCATCTGCTCGTGCCCAACGATAAGAAAACTCACCGCTCGCGGTAAGCGAATCGACCGTAGAATAGGTTCAGCATTCGATCCTAAATGAAAACTTCGTCCACACATCCCTATCGCGTCCTGTTGGCTGACGACCAGGCCGATATTCGCGACGCCCTTCGCTTGCTTCTCAAACGCGAAGGCTACGAAACGCAAGCCGTCGCTTCTCCCGCTGAGGCGCTCTCCGCCATTGAAGCGCGCGAATTCGACGCTGTGCTCATGGACTTGAACTATGCACGCGACACTACCTCCGGCCAGGAAGGCTTGGACCTGCTCACGCGCATTCAACAGCTCGACTCCACCTTGCCCGTCGTGGTCATGACCGCGTGGAGCAGCATTGAGGTCGCCGTCGAAGCCATGCGCCGCGGTGCGCGCGATTTTCTGCAGAAGCCCTGGGAGAACACGCGCCTCGTCGCCATTCTGCGCACGCAAATCGATCTGCGTCAGGCTCTCCGCCGGGCTTCGCGCCTCGAAGCGGAAAATCGCATGCTGCGCGCCGAATCGCGTCCCACGTTTCTCGCGGAAGCTCCGTCCATGCAGCCGGTCCTCGATCTTGTCGCGCGCATCGGGCCTTCTGACGCCAACGTCTTGATCACCGGTGAGCACGGCACGGGGAAAGAAGTCGTCGCGCGCACGTTGCATGCACTCTCCACGCGCGCCACCAAGCCCATGGTCACCGTAAACGCCGGGGGCCTCTCCGAAGGAATTTTTGAAAGTGAACTGTTCGGCCACGTAAAAGGCGCGTTCACCGATGCGCGCAGCGATCGCGTCGGGCGCTTTGAACTGGCGGACTCCAGCACCTTATTTCTCGACGAAATCGCCAACGTCCCGCTAAATCTTCAGGCCAAGCTTCTGCGCGTCCTCGAAACCGGCGACCTCGAACGCGTCGGTTCCTCCGCCACGCGTCGCGTAGACGTTCGGGTGCTCGCGGCCACCAACGCCGACGTAAATTCCGAAGCCGCCGCAGGCCGCTTTCGCCCCGATCTGCTTTTCCGCCTGAACACCATCGAAATTCACATCCCGCCTTTGCGCGACCGCCGCGAAGATATCCTGCTCCTTGCGCATCATTTTCTTCGTGGCTATGCGCAGCGCTATCGCAAGACCATCTCCGGTTTCGATTCCGCCGCCACCGTTGCGCTGCGCGAGCATTCCTGGCCCGGCAATGTCCGCGAACTCGATCACGCCGTCGAGCGTGGCGTGCTCCTTGCGCAAGGCCCGCAAGTCCGCGCCGCCGATCTGGGTTTGCGCCCGCCCGCGCTGAGTGCTTCCGCGCGTCTCGAAGAAATGAACCTCGACGACGTGGAGCGTTATCTGATTCAACGCACCCTCGCGCGCCACGACGGAAACGTCAGCAAAGCCGCGGGCGCCTTGGGCCTCAGCCGCAGCGCCATGTACCGGCGGCTGCAAAAATACGGATTGGAATGACGCGCTTAAGCTACGAGCGCCACATCCAACTTCTCGCACTGGCCGCGGGATTTCCCGGTTCCCTCATCGCGCTCATTTTTCTCTGGACCGGCAACTTCTCTTCCAGCGCTGCGTGGACCCTCTCGCTCTTAATCGTCGCCTTCTGGCTCGGCTTCGCCGCATCGCTGCGCCAGCGCGTAGTCTTCTCCTTGCAAACACTTTCCAACCTGCTTGCCGCCATGCGCGAGGAAGATTTTTCCTTGCGTGGCCGCAGCGCGCGCAGCGATGACGCCATGGGCGAAGTGATGATCGAAGTCAACGCCCTTAGCGAGACGTTGCGCACGCAGCGTCTTGGCGCCATCGAAGCCACCGCGCTGTTGCGCACGGTGATGGAAGAAATCGATCTGGCCATCTTTGCCTTCGACGAAAAATCCACCTTGCGCCTCGTCAATCGCGCCGCCGAACGTTTGCTCGCTCGGCCCTCAGCTCGCCTCCTGGGCTTCACCGCCGAGGAACTCGACCTCGCCTCGTGCCTCACTGGCCCAGCCACGCGCACCATGGAACTTAATTTTTCCGGTGGCTCCGGCCGCTGGGGACTGCGCCGCGTCTCCTTTCGCCAGGATGGCCTGCCGCACCAACTGATCGTACTCAGCGATCTCAGCCGCACTCTACGAGATGAAGAGCGGCAAGCCTGGCAGCGTCTTATCCGCGTTCTTGGCCACGAACTAAACAACTCGCTCGCGCCTATTCAGTCCGTGGCGCAAAGCCTGGAGCGTGGATTGCATACCGCCATGCAAAGCCCAGAATTGCACGACGGTCCAGCGGCCCCGCTGCTGGAGGATTTGGGTCAGGGGCTTGGCATCATCCGTTCCCGCACCGAAGCTCTCGGCCGTTTCATGGCCGCGTACGCCAAGCTGGCGCGCCTACCGCAGCCAAAACTTTCCAGCATTAACGCCGGCGAATGCATTGGCCGCGCGGTAAAATTGGAAACGCGCCTGAAAGTTGTTTTGCTGCCGGGACCGCAAGTCACCATCTCCGCCGACGCCGACCAACTCGAGCAGTTGCTGATCAATCTGATTCGCAACGCCACCGACGCCGCGCTGGAAACCTCCGGTGGAGTGCAGGTAGGCTGGTCGCGCCAGGGCGGACAATTCGATGTGTGGGTACTCGACGACGGTCCGGGCATACCCAACACCGCCAATCTTTTCGTACCTTTTTTCACCACCAAACAAGGCGGCTCCGGTATCGGCCTGGTGCTCAGCCGGCAAATCGCCGAAGCCCACGGCGGCGAGCTCACACTAAAAAATCGCACCGACGCTAGAGGCTGCGAAGCCCGCCTCCGCCTGCCCATCTGATGAGCCGGACCACTATCCGCCGCGAACCACGCCGCCTTTCGTAGGGGCACGGCATGCCGTGCCCGCGCTCGTCGCGCATCGTTATCAAAATGCCCGGCCAGTCTCCGCAGCGAACCCGACGCTACAGTTACGTCCCATCATTCGTAGCGCAGTGCGACCAGAGGATCCACTCGCGAAGCTCGCCGCGCCGGTAGCCAGCACGCGAGTAGTCCAGTAGTGAGCAACAATAGCGGAACGCTCGTAAGCGTCCATGGGTCATACGCGGAGACGCCCCACAGCTGTGTGGCAATCACGCGCCCCAAGGCCACGCTAGCCACCACGCCAACGGCCACGCCGATGCCCACCAACCGCAGGCCCATGCGGATCACCATGCTCAGTACGTCAGCGCCTTGCGCGCCCAGCGCCATGCGAATGCCAATTTCTTGCGTGCGCCGCACCGTGGTGTAGGCCAGCAAGCTATAGACGCCGACGGTTACGAGAATCAAGCCGATGGAGCTAAATATGGTCATCAACATGAAACCGAAACGCGGACCGGCATAGGAAAACTGCTTGATATAACCCTCCAGCGTTCCGACAAACGTGAGCGCCACGCTTGAATCGGTGGCCCAGATTTCATGGCGCACGGCCTCTAGGAGCCCCAGCGGCTCACCAGCGGTGCGCACCAGAATGCCGCGGAAGGCCGAGCCGGTAACTGTGTACGGGATCCAAATCTCGGGATCGGGCGGATCCTGCAACCCGCGATTCTTGGCGTCCGCGACGAGTCCGATGATTTCAAATGTGGGATCCGCCACCTTGTCTTCAAAGTCGGCGAGTTGCGCGATGCGTACCTGTTTTCCGATGGGATTTTCTCCACCCAGATATTTATTGACGAAAGTCTGATTCACGACGGCCAGCTTGCGTGCATCGTTGACCTCCGCCTCGGTAAACGCCCGGCCATCGAGAAACTTCAGCTTAAGAACGGGAAAATATCCTTCGCTGCAAAGTTGGAACAACGCTCGCCATTTTTCCTCGTGCGTCTTCCCGGGGATTTCGATATCCGAGCCAATTCCTCCGTACGGAGGGAGAGTGCTGGTTTCCGTGGCTTCCACAACGCCGGGCAGAGCCTTAAGGCGTTGCAACAAGGGGCGATAAAATCCCGCGACTTGTTGCGCCGTTTTGTAACGATCTGCCGGCAGGGGAAGTCTGGCCGCCAAAATGTGGTCTGGCTGCAGACCAAGATGCACTTCGCGGAGCGCCACGAAGCTGCGCATCAAAAGCCCGGCGGCGACCAACAGGGTGAGCGAGAGCGCCACTTCCAGCACCACCAAGGTGTCGCGCAGTCTGGCATGGCGCAAACCGCTGCTTGTGCCTTTGCCGCTGTCGCGCAGGGGTTGGTTCAAATCTTTGCGAGCCGCGGTCAGCGCTGGCGCCAGGCCAAAGATGAGCGCGGTCAGAATCGCCACACCCAAAGTAAAGAGCAGCACCGGTGCATTCAGACGGATGACTGCCTCAGCGGGAATAATATCCTGCGGCATGAGTGCTACGAGGAATTTCAGCCCGGCCCAGGCAAACAGCGTGCCCATCACCGCGCCGCCCAGCGCGAGGATTAGACTTTCCACCAAAAGCTGGTTGATCAGTCGCCAGCGGCTGGCGCCAATCGCCGAGCGAATGGCAAATTCTTTTTCGCGCGCGGTGGCCCTCGCGAGCAGAAGGTTGGCCACGTTCCCACAGCCAATCAGCAGCAGCAACGCCACGGCCGCTAGCACGATATATAGCGTGGTGCGGAATTTTCCGACGACCAAGTCCGTAAGGGAGTGAACTTCGACGGTGAAATGCTTCGGATACTCTTTCGGGTACTGGACAGCCAGTCGTTTCGCCAGCACTGTGAAATCGGCTTCCGCCTGTTTCACTGTTACGCCGGGCTTTAGGTGTCCCAATAGAAACCAATACCGCGGGAAAGCTCCCGCAACGGCGGTGGTGGCAACCGTGGGGCTGGGCCTATCTGGAATCCACACTTCCGCGTCCCCCCAAGCGAAGCGCGGCGGCATCACCCCGATCAGCGTGCGCGAGGTACCGTTCAAGACGAAGGTCTGATTTATGATTTTTGGATCGGCGCCAAATTCGCTGACCCAAGTCTTATAGCGCAATACGAAAACCGGAGGCGCGCCCGGTTCGTAGTCCGCCGGTTCCATGAGGCGCCCGAGAAGTGCGGGCATGCCAAGAAACTCAAACGTCCCAGGGGTGACGTAGTGCCCCTGCAGCATCTGTGTGCCTTCGCCGGAGCGATATAGAACGTCGAGGTTGTCGTTGCCAATTACGCGGTCAAAAGAGTGATTCTGCGCGACATAGTCAAGATACTCGGGTCCGCTGAACCCCGCGCGGCCGCCTTCCTCGCTACGGTCGGTGTCATGAATCTGTATGGACATGAAGCGCTGCGCATCGGGATACGGAAAAGGCTCCAGCAGGATGTTTTCGAGCACGCTGAAGATGGCAGTGGAGGAGCCGATACCGAGCGCGAGCGTCAGGATCGCGACAACGGCAAATCCAGGAGCATTCTTCAAATTCCGCAGAGCGTACCGTAAGTCTTGCCAGACTGTTTCCATGTCGCCCTCGCATGACGCCCAGCCGGTATCGCCTTCGTACTTTTGGCCGCCCCAAGCCCGCCCTACTGGCGGGGCCGAACCCCCGAGATTCCTGGAGCCTTGCCGACGCAAACGTTCGCTGATGTAGATACGAAGCGATCTGTAGTTTGTTCGACGTAGTTTCACCCCACGAAGGAAGCCTACGAAACTGCGGCAAGGCAGAAACGACGATGAACGGAGATTTTGGAGGACGGAGAGGGTACCCCATCCCCATTTGCGAAAGAGTAAGATTCTAAAGGGTTTGCATGGGAAAGCTCTGAAAGAGTCAGCTTCTATTGGAGTTACGTGTACGGATGAACTTTGGGAGAATGATCGAATACCCACCCCCGGGTGTTTTTGCTAAAGAATGCGCAGCGGTCACAAAATAATAGGGATAGACGGAATTGCGAATTGAGAAGAGTGTGTAAGCTATTGAAAAGAATGGGTCACGCCTGGCGTTGCAAGCGCGATTCTGCGGCTGGTGCAGGACCAAGCGCGGGCGAATATCAGCGTGGGAGGGTGTTGGGGAACGGCCGGGGCAGGAGGCTGGGTTGCGCGATGGGCGCGACATTGCGCATGATAACGCATTCTCATAACCCTGTCAATACTTAACTGTAATGTTAACGTTCGAATGACCTTTGATGCATCCGTGAAGCTTGCCAGACCGACTTCCCGGCGAGCGCATCGTTATCGTTCGAATACCATGCCATCCTTCGCAGAAGCGGCTAAAGACGCAGCGGCGGAGCCGGACGCGTCATACAGCGAAGTCTGTACGAGAAGGTGATTGACGCTATCAGCAATATTGGAGAGAATTCTACCTTGAATACCTTCGATTCCTCCGCGGCATTGCAGCAGCCAAAGAGCGCCGTCCAGCCGATAACGCTTGCGGACGCGCCCGCGGTTGCGCACCCCTCGGTTCTTCCTGCTGCGCTTCCTGTCGTACTTCCCGCTGTAGCTGCTGCTATCGGGCATCCCGCTCATGCCGTGCAGTTTTATCAGGATGAGCACCTGCTCATCGAGGAGCTTACGCGGCTGATCGGAACATCTTTAGTCAGCGGTGATGCGGCCATAGTTGTGGCTACCAAGCCGCATCGCGAGGCGCTGGAGCGCAGCCTGGCAGCGCGCGGGCTGAACACCGACGGAGCGACGGCGGAAGGCCGCTACGTGGTGTTAGACGCGGCGGAGACGTTGGCGCAAATTATGCGAGGTCAGATGCCCGACCCCGAACGGTTTGCCACAATCCTGGGCGGCACGATTGCAAAGGCCAAAACCGCTTCGCTAGCGACGGAGCCATGCACGGTGATATTTGGCGAGATGGTGGCGATCCTGTGGACGGAAGGGAAAGTTGAAGCGGCCATCGGCATCGAAGCGCTTTGGAACAGCCTGGCGAACCAGCATTCTTTCTCGCTGCGGTGCGCGTATCCGATGAGCGGTTTTCATCAAGGCGCGCAGGAAGAACTCTACAAGAAGATTTGTGCGGCGCATTCGACGGTGCTTCCGCCGGGGAGCCGCGGATTGCTGTTCAGCGACGATGAACGCCTGCGAACCATCGCCAAGTTGCAACAAAAACTGGATGCGCTGGAGCACGAAAAGGCGCTGCATGCGAGCGAACAACGATTTCAGTTGTTGGTGGAAGCCGCGCAAGACTATGCAATTTTCATGCTGGATACGGAAGGACGAGTCAGGACCTGGAATAAAGGCGGCGAGCGCATCAAGGGATACAAAGCCGCGGAAATTCTTGGCAAACATATTTCCTGCTTTTATTCCGACGAAGACCTGAGAGCCGGCAAGCCACAGCGGCTATTGGACCGCGCCTTGCGAGACGGGCACTCCGAAGATGAAGGCTGGCGCCAGCGCAAGGACGGCACAAGATTCTGGGCCAACGTAGTGATTACGGCGCTGAAAGACGCGGATGGCCGCGTAGTTGGTTTTTCCAAAGTAACACGGGATTTCACAGAACGAATGCAGGTGCATCTTGCGCTGCAGGAATCGAAGCGGCAATTGCAGGAGTCGGAAAAATCGTTGCGCGACCTATCGCTGAATCTGTTGCGCACGCAAGACGAAGAGCGGCGGCGCATCGGGCGGGATCTGCACGATAGCCTAGGTCAATATCTGGCGGCGTTGAAGATGAAACTGGATGGTCTGCAAGCGGCAACGGAGCGCCATCAATCGATCGGCGCGGACGATTTTTCGCAGTGCTCGGAACTGGTCCACGAGTCCATCAAGGAAGTGCGAACGATTTCGTATCTCCTGTACCCGCCGATGCTGGAAGAACTGGGCCTGAAATCCGCAATACCCTGGTACCTGGAGGGCTTCGCGCAACGCAGCGGTATTCAGACCACGTTCGAAGTTTCCGCGGATTTCACACGGCTGGACCGGGACGTCGAGCTAGCGCTGTTCCGCGTACTGCAAGAAAGCCTGACGAACGTGCACCGGCATTCCGGCAGTGCGACCGCGGATGTAAGTCTCATGGTGACCGAGGAAAACGTGGTACTGATGATTCGCGATCACGGGAAGGGCGCATCAGGTTCGGGCACGCTCGGCGTTGGGCTGCGCGGCATGAGTGAACGGGTGCGCCAGCTGGGCGGCGATTTAGAGCTGTCTTCCAGCGAGCCAGGATTCAGGGTGAAGGCTAGCGTGCCGCTGCGCAAAACCGACGAGGATTCAGCGTCCTCCTGACTGTCCGCTGCCTTCAAGTCTTAAATCTCTTGTGAAGCTAAATAGTTGAGGCGGAGCGGGTGCTCCGCCGTCGCCTGCTACGCGTGGGCCGAGCTGGCCTTGGTGTGGTCTTCGATGTGCGCCTTGGCTGCTTCCGCAGAGTGATGCGTTGCATGCGCGTGATGGCCGTGGGCCAGGTGCGCGTGGTGCCCTGCCAATTCGTGGCTGCCGGCTTCGTGGTGCCGTGCGGCTTCCTTATGGTGGCGCGCTGCGTGTTCGTGGTGCTCTGCTGCCTGATGATGATGTTCCGCTGCTTGCTTGGACATGAAATTCCTCCTTAGCGTCGTCGTGAAAAAAAACCGAGGTACGGCACAATAACGCAACGACTATTGCACCGCTGTATTGCGGAAGCGTCATTCTTAGATAACGATCGCGTGAATGCGCAGTCGCGGACCAGGTTGGTACCTATCCGCCGCGCGGCAAACAGGGACAACAATTCGGGCCGCGCACAATGCGATTCGGTTTGCATATTGCGTTCTAACATCGGTATCGTCACGGCCGGGCGCAATTTCCTTGCGCGGTACGCGGGGAGGTGATGCTCGGCTTTCGTTTTTTGCTGTATAAGTTCAGTGAGGACTCTTTGATGATCGGCTCTCGCCGTCTTTTGAGGGTTTTAGGTCTGTGTGGCGCCGCTTGGTGTTGCGGCTTTTTCATTGCTCCGACCCAGGCGCAAGACGCGAAGCCTCGCACACCGGTGGTGCTTATTTCGATCGACGGCCTCAAACCCGAATATGTGTTGAACGCTGACGCTCACGGGCTAAGAATCCCGAATCTTCGGCTATTTGTGAAGGAGGGCGCTTACGCTACCGGCGTACGCGGCGTGGTGCCCACGGTTACGTACCCGAGCCACACCACGATGCTCACCGGCGTGTGGCCCGCGAAGCACGGCATCTATGCGAATACGACTTTTGACCCGCTGCGCAAGAATTTTGGTGGCTGGTATTGGTACGCCGAAGACATCAAGGTTGCAACGCTGTGGGACGCCGCCGGCGACGCGGGCCTGACTACCGTTAATGTGCACTGGCCGGTGAGCGTGGGGGCACACATCACCTGGAACCTTCCGCAATACTGGCGGGCCGGCACCCCCGATGACCGGAAGCTGCTGCGCGCGCTGGCGACGCCCGGACTGCTGGATACGCTCGAAAAAGAGCTGGGCCCGTACGCTGATGGCGTTGACGAATCCATCGAAGGCGACGAGAACCGCGCGCGATTTGCCGTGCGGCTGCTGGAGCTGAAGCATCCGGATTTTGCCACCATTTATCTGACGGCCCTGGATCACGAGGAGCACGCCTTCGGCCCATTCAGTCCGCAGAGCGATGCCGTGCTGGAACGCATCGACGCGGCGCTGGGGCGCATCCTCGATGCTGTACGGCGCATTTACGCTGGACGGGCCGTGGTTTGCGTAGTCTCTGATCACGGCTTTGTGCCGACCAGCAAAGCGCTGCAACTTGGCGTGGCCTTTCGCAATGCTGGGCTGATCGAATTCGGCGAGAAAGATGAAATCAAATCATGGAATGCGATGATCTGGGGAGCGGGAGGTTCCGCAGCGATAATTCTGCACGAAAAGAACGACACGGCAACGAAAGCGAAAGTCGCGGAACTGCTGGCAAAACTCGCCGCCGGTCCCGCGAACGGCATTGACCGCATTGTTTCGGAAGAGGAGTTGCACGCGCGCGGCGGTTTTCCGGAGGCCACATTTCTGGTGGCGCTGCGGCCGGGGTATGTGACGGGCGAAAATGTTTCGGGTGATCTGGTGACCGCCAGCAGCGTGAAAGGAATGCATGGCTACTGGCCGGACGAAGCGGAAATGAGGTCGTCGTTCTTTATATTAGGCCCCGGATGGACGCCGCATTCGGTTGGTGAAATCGACATGCGTGCGATCGCGCCGACGCTAACGGAGATTCTTGGCGTGCCGCTTCCAGCCGCGGAAAGTCGCGCCCTTCTTCCATGACCCAGAATTGACACCGCGAAAGCTGCGACGTAGTCTGACAACGTCTGGCGATAGAGGCGCTTTGTGGACTTATTTGAAGAAATTGTGAAGCTGCGGAATGCTGGCCGGCGTGGAGCGCTGGCCACCATCGTGCACACCAACGGCTCGATTCCGAGCTACGAAAGCTCGCGCATGCTGGTGCACGAAGATGGCTCGATCATGGGGACAATCGGGGGCGGTTGCGTCGAAGCCGATGTGTGGGCGGCGGCCAAGGAAGTTATGGAGAAAGAAGTTCCCCGCAAGCTTACGTTTAATTTGAACAACGAAGCTTCTTACGACAGTGGATTGATCTGCGGCGGCACGCTGGAGGTCTTCGTCGAACCGATTTTGCCGCAGCCCATCGTGCATCTTTTCGGCGCTGGTCACATTTCGCTGGCCCTGGCGAAGTCCGCGGATGCCGCGGGATTCGGTGTCGTGGTGGTGGACGACCGGGAAGCTTTCGCCAATCGTGAACGATTCCCGATGGCGCGGCAAATTCTTACCGGTTACGAAGATGCTTTTCAATCGATCGTGCCCAATGGCTCTAGCTATCTGGTGATCGCCACGCGCGGACATCGTGACGACATGCGCGTGCTGGCCTGGGCCGTGCGCACGGCCGCGCGGTACGTCGGCATGATCGGCAGTAAGCGCAAGGTGCTTTCCGTCTACCAGGCGCTTGAGCGCGAAGGCTATCGCACCGAGGAGTTTGCCAATGTTTACGCGCCCATCGGACTCAACATCGGGGCGCTTTCGCCTGAGGAAATCGCCGTCAGCATTCTGGCCGAACTGATTGCCGTGCGGCGCAACGCCAGCGCGGACCTGCACAAAAAATTCGAATGCCGCCAGGCGCTAACGGCCCGGTGAAGGCTGTGCGATGCTCGCAGCGGTGATTCTGTCCGGCGGGCAATCCAGCCGCATGGGTTCGCCCAAAGCGTTGCTGCGATTCCAGGGAAAAACGTTCCTCGAACACTTGGTGGCCGTTACCAGGCACGCGCAAATTTCCGTGCGACGAATTGTTCTTGGCCCGGACGCTGGGGCGATTACGGAAGCCCTGGCACTACCTTCGGGCGACATCGTGATCAATCCTGATTGGCAGCTTGGCCAGCTCAGTTCTATCCACGCCGCCGTGCGAAGCCTGCCGCCGGGGACCGACGGCATGTTGCTGTGTTTGGTGGATCATCCGCTGGTGAGCGCCGAATTGGTGGGACAGCTGGTCGAAGCGTTTTATGCCACGCGGAAAGGAATCGTTCTTCCCGTTTGCGGCGGGCGGCGCGGGCATCCGGTGATTTTTTCGGCCAACGTTTACGACGAACTACTTGCCGCGCCGCTCGACCAGGGCGCGCGGGCGGTGGTTTGGGCGCACACGCACGATTTGGCCGAAGTGCCTACTGCGGACGAAGGTTGTCTGTGGAACGTCAACGATCCCGCGACGCTCGCGAATTTGACTGACGTTTCGGGCTAAGTGCGCGGTGCGCCACCGGATGGCGCGGCAGGTCGCGCGGCAACTAACGCTGCGATTAGCGCAACGACCGCGCTTTCCGCTAGCTGCGCGCCATGCAGCGTTGCCGGCGGCAAACCTCCCAGTCCATTGGAAATTGTCTCGGCGCTTATGACTCGCAGGCTTTCGCGAGTGGCTCCAGCCAATCGCTCGGTAAGAAAAGAAGCCGCGGCGATGGCGGTTGTGCATCCGCGACACAGAAATCGTGCCTCGGCGATTTGCTGCCCATCTACGCGCACCGCGAGACGCAATACATCGCCACACACTGGGTTGCTTACCTCCACCGTATGAGTCGCATCGGCTAAGTCGCCGGCGTTGCGCGGTTGCCGAAAATGATCGAGGACTGCTGCGCTAAACATTTCCGCAATCACTTTCTTTGGGAGATTATTTTACTGAAAAAAGCGATGTTTTGTTTCAGTATGGCGTTTTATCCGTCTTCGCGCGCCAGGCGTCAAAAATCGCGATTCCCTCTTCGCGCAGTAATTCGCTCATCGGAATGCGGCGCGAGACGTGTGAAAGTTTGATCTCATCGTAGATAAACGCATCGTCAAACCCGGCAGAGGCCGCGTCGCTCGCCAAACCGGCGTAGAAAACGCGGGCAGGCCGCGCCCAATAAATTGCACCCAGGCACATCGGACAAGGCTCGCAAGTAGTGTACAGATCGCATTCCGTCAATTGAAACGCCGCCAGCGTTTTGCAGGCCGCACGAATGGCTACGACTTCGGCGTGCGCGGTCGGATCGTTTGTGGCGGTGACTTGATTTACGCCCTCGGCAACCACCAGTCCGTCTCTCACCACCACCGCCGCAAACGGCCCGCCGCCGGCGAGGATATTTTCGTGGGCCAGGGCAATCGCTCGTCGCATGAACTCGGTAGACATATGAGTTTTTCCTACTGCGAAAGGCTGGCTAGCGCTTCCGCAAGCACTAGCGTGCCACGCGCAATATCCTCGGGAGCGGCGTACTCGTCCGGCCGATGACTGACTCCGCCGCGGCACGGAATAAACAGCATTCCCGTGGGAGCGATGCGCGACATAAAGAGTGAATCGTGATATGCGCGGCTCACCATGGAAAGAAAAGGCCAGGCGTGCTTCCGGCACGCATCGGATAGAGCCCCAACGACACTTGCCGCGCAGTCCGCCGGAGCATCCGCGTTCACAAGTTCAGAGTGGATGGAAACTTGACGTTTTTCCGCTACACGGCGCATCGCGTCGTCGATCGCGTGCATGGCGTTATCTCGGCGCGCCAAATCTGTGTCGCGAACGTCGACCGTCAGGCGCACCCGACTCGGAATACTGTTCACTGCGCCCGGGAACACTTCGCAAACGCCGACAGTGGCCACGGTATCGATTGCGCCGCTGGCGCGCGCTGCGTTCTCAATGGCCAAAATTACTTCTGCCGCTGCGCACAGCGCGTCGCGACGATCCGGCATTAATACTCCGCCTGCATGCCCACCAGTGCCTTCGACCACCATTCGCAAGCTCGCTGGCGCGGCAATCCTCGTGACGATACCGAGAGGGATTTTCTGCTGCTCCAACAGAGGTCCCTGTTCAATATGCAATTCAACAAAAGCACGGTAGTGATCTGAAGGCAACTTTACATCGCGCAATTCGCCGCTGAAGCCGGCCTTGCCGCGCACTTTCTCCGCGTTGCGCCCATCACTGTCCGTCAACTTAGCGGCCGCTTCCGGCGAAAGCGCTCCGGAAAGCAAGCGGCTGCCAAGACAACCAACGCCGAACCGCGTTGGTTCTTCGGCGGTGAATATCAATAATTCAATGGAGCGCTTCGGACGAAATCCGCCGCGTTGCAGTGCGCGAATCGCTTCCAAGCCGCCGAGCACGCCGACGACCCCGTCGTATTTTCCCGCGTTTGGAATGGCATCGATATGTGAGCCGGTGCCGACCGCCGGAGCTTCCGGGTCGGATCCCGCCCAGCGCGCGAACATATTTCCAATCGGATCGCGGCGTATGGTTAGGCCCGCATCCTCGCATCGCGCCAGCAGCCAGCCCCGCGCCTCTAAATCTTTGGCGGTGAAAACCACCCTGGTGACTATCGGGGCTTCGGCCTCTGAAATGCACGCGAGTTCTTCAATCTCCGCAAGCAACTTATCCTGATCGACGGAAAGATTCATTTCTGCGACGCCAGCGGATGCCGGTTCCAATTTTTGTAAATGAGATATTTCGCCGGCACCTTGCCGATGGCACCAAACCATTGCGGACACCACGGCGCCATCCAGATAAAATCTCCCGCGGTCACTGGATACCAAGAATCACCGAGGCGGTAAATTCCGCCGCCTTCCAGCATCAGCAGGCCGTGTTCCATAACGTGCATTTCCACCATGCTCAGCGCCGCGCCCGGCTGATACACCATGCTGTTCACCGCAAAATCGAAACTCATTTCATCAGGCAATAGATGTTTCACCTGTAGGTCGGTATCGCCGTCCAGCGCTTCCGCCGTAACCGCGTCTTCGCTCGAAACGATTACCTGTGGCGCCGCAAGTTTTTCGACCGGTAGATACGGCTTTTCAATCACGATAACGTGGCTTTCTTCCTTCGCTGCCACGCGATGCACTGGGCCGCAGGGCAAGTACGCGTACCCGCGCGCGCCGAGGATGCTTTGCTTTCCTCCGACGTCCACGGCAACCGAGCCGCGCGTTACATAAATAAATCGCTGCGCCGCGGTGTCGCCCAGCTCTCCGCCCTTTTCCATCTCCGCGGTGTATTCGGCGAACGCCGCACCCATCGCCGTGCCCACGTGCACGACCGCCATCGCACACTTCATTCCTGGCAGCGCCGTGCGCACAAATGTGTCAGGCGTCAGCAACACATGATTCGGTTGCTGCGAACTTCTTGTTTGACCAAGATTATGCACGGCGCGTCCTTGTCAGAAATTCGCGTGATCCCGCAAGCTGTTCGAGCAACTGCATTCCGCAGGCAATGGCTTTCGTAATGTCTCCGGCCCGCACGGTTTCCGAAGGGTCGTGGCTAACGCCGCCGGGGGTGCGCAAGAAAATCATCGCGGCAGGAACCTGCTCCGCCAAAATCATGGCGTCGTGACCCGCGCCGCTGACCATCCGGTGCGGCGCGCAGCCGACCTTGCGCATCGCCTCCGCAATTTGCGCCACAAAAAACGTATCCATGGCTACCGCGCGTTGGTCCAGCAACATCTTGGAACTAAGGCGCAATTCACGCCGCTGGGCAATTTCCTGTGCGCGTTGAACTAAATCCTTGACCGCATTTTCTCGCACTTCGTCCGAAGCGTGCCGCACATCCAAGCTCAGCCGCGCCTGTCCTGGAATGCAATTCACCGCTCCGGGCTTCACGTCAAGAACGCCAACCGTGGCCACCAGTCCCTTTGACGCACCGGCAGCGACTTCCGCCGCCTTTTCCACAGCAACGATCCATTCCGCCGCGCCTGCCAGCGCGTCGTGGCGCAGATGCATGGGAGTCGTGCCCGCGTGATTCGCGCGGCCGGCAAAGGTGAACTCCAGCCGGCTTTGCCCCGCAATCGCTTCCACGGCACCCAACGCGAAGCCCAAATCTTCCAGCACCGGCCCTTGCTCGATATGGAATTCGAGGTAACTCAAAACATCGGCGTCCAGTCGTGCCTGTGGAATCTCATTAACCGGCAAACCAAAGTCTTCTAGCGCGCGCCGCACGGAAATCCCTTGCGCGTCACGACAATCCAGAAGTTCGTCGTCCAGTCGGCCCACTAACGCGCGACTTCCGATGAATGGCCTGCCAAAGCGCACGCCCTCTTCCTCGGAAAGGCCGACGACTTCAATCGCGAACGGTAGGCGCCGTCCCTCAAGCCCCTCCAGCAACGCCACCGCCAGCGTGACGCCTAAGATTCCATCGTATGCGCCGGCGTTTGGCACGGTATCCAAGTGCGAGCCCATCAGCAGCCGCGGCGCGTCCGGGGTGGCACCGGGATAAATCCCGCGAAGATTTCCCGCCGCATCCACGCGCGTCGAAACTCCCACTTCCGCAAGCCACTGCGAAACTTCGCGGTGACAATCGTGCATCGGAGGCGACAAGAAAGTCCGTCGCGTACCTTCACGATCCTCGCTGAACCGCGCCAACGTCTGGCAGCGCGCCAAAACTTTTTCTGCCGCATTTACACTGGTAGTCAGCATTGTCCGTTACGTTTTCCGGCAGATACGCGCTTCGATGTAGCCGTGCGGCTCATCGATGGGTACGAATATTTCATTCGGATTGTCCTGACCAAAATGCGAAAGGTCTACCGGCAGACAGTGAAGATTGGGCATGCGCAACTCCAGCTGTTCGACTTCCGGAACTTCTTGCAGCACCCCTTCCGCCATCGCGTAAAGCGTGTGCTGCACCGATCTACTTTTGTGGTGCGCGAAAACATTCAGCAACTCTTCGCGAATCTTGGTACGCAGGGCCGCAAAGTCGCCGTCCAGCTTTCCATACGTCCAGCGGCTCCAAACCGCCGTTCCGAATAAGCGATCGTTAGATTCCGCCAGGGTCGTCAACGAATCCTTTATGTAGCCTTCAAACGCCGAATCCGCCGTCTTCATAATCACCAAATCTTCCAGGCCGGAGTGCACGACTAGTTCCCCGCCTTGCTTACGGACCACGGCGGTCGTTTGCCGCTCTTTGCTGGACTGCACGAAGGTAGTCGCGTGCGGCTTTCCGTTCGTGATCAAATGCTCCCAGACCTTTTCCCTGACACTCACTTCCGCTTCGGAGACCTGCGGGTTGCGCCGCAGTAAAAACTCCGTCAATTCTTTCGCGAAATCCTCCATGCATACCGCCTGCGACTTCCGCGCTATCGAATAGACGGTATTTTTCATGGTATCGGTCGGCAGAATACTGCTGTTGTCGCCGGCTTCAAAGCAGCTGGCAAAGTCCCCGCGCAGCAACACCTCCACGGACCATTCGTGAAAATCGTGCCAGCCCTCGCGCCGCCGGACGCGCACCAAACGGACGCGGGATTTGCCGTAGCGATCTTCCAACAATTTCATGATGCGGTCAGCCAACCTAGCTCAACTTCGTTAGCAACTCCACTTCGTAAGGCAACTCCACCTCGCTCAACTCCCGCGATACGTCGTATAGCCATGCGGACTCAGCAGCAACGGCACATGAAAATGCGTCTCACCACCACGCACCTCAAAGGTAATTTCCACCACAGGATACAATCCCGCAACGCCCCGGCCTGCAAAATAATTCCCGGTCTCAAACGCCAACCGGTAACACCCCGCTCGCAGTCCATCACTTGGCGGCAAAAGTTGCGCGCATCGCCCATCCGCATCGGTTTGCGCGGATCCCAGCTGCGACCACGCGCCCGATTCCTCGAGCCGTTCCAGTCGCACGCTCACACTCGCGGCAGGCTTGCCCAGCGCCGTATCCAGCACGTGCGTGGAAATTCGTTTCATTCCCCGAGCCACTTTCTCAGACGAATTTGCGTAATCTCTTCCTGCTCATTCGCCGCTTCGCGCATTTCCGCGGCCTCATCATTTTGCAGCCGCCGACGCAAAATCTGCAGAATTTCGCTCGGCGACTTGCCCGTAGCGCACACAATGAAGATCCTGCCGAATCGCTGCTCATAACTCCGGTTGCCTTCGGCCAACGCGCCCTTCACTTCTTCAGCGCTCGCGCTAACCCTTCGCTGCTCTTCCGACGACCACTGTCGCGACTTCGCTGTAGCGGCGCCCGCAGGTCGCGACTCCCCAATCCGCGGGTGACTCCGAAACGCCTCCATCCAATCCGCAGCGGTCAGCCCGTGCCAAACCTCCCGCGCAGCCTCCAGCAACTCCCCCACGCCACCAAACGGACGGCGACGCACCATTCCATCCGCCCAGGCCCGCGCGCCACAGCAGGGCAAGATCTCGCGCGCTGCTTCCTCGCGTTCCAGAGTATTCCAGCGCGCCAATAAATCGTTCACCTCCGTACGTGGCTGGTTCGCTTCGCTAGCACAAAGTTGCGCAACAAACTCCGCCACCAAGTTCCCCGCCACCGCGCCACGATATTCCGCGGTCGAGCGAATATCCGCAATCGGAGCAATCTCTTCTGCGACCAGTCTCCGCAACTCCTCCGCCGAAATCGCGTCGCTTGTTTTCCCGTTCAGCGCCGCTTCCAATTTCCGCAGTCGCACCGGCACCGGCGCAACGCTTCCCAGCGCGATCCGCACATCGCGCATCACGCCGTCCACCATCAACCCCAGCCCTGCAGCAGCAACCTTCGCAATCGCCTGCGCCTGTCGCGCCCCAACCTTCCGCGCGTACGAAAAATATCCCGAATATTTCCGAGGCAGATAAATCGCCCGAATCAATTCATCTGCCACCATCGCGGTCTTCTTGTAGCCCAAATGAAAGTCGCGATACGCCACGCGCCGCTCGCCGCGCACCGACGCCAGCGCCAGCTCCGCATCATACGCTAGCAGCGCCGGCAAAGAGTCCGCCGCCGGAGATGCATTCGCAATATTTCCACCCAATGTGCCGCGATTCTGATTCGCGATTCCGCCGGTCCACGACGCCGCGTGCGCCAGCAATGGAAATTCTCGCGCAATCACTGGTTCCCGCCGCAAATCGGTGTACGTACATCCCGCGCCAATCACCAGCTCTGCCGGCGTTTCCGTAATGCCGCGCAACTCGCGCAAATTCCAAATACTCACCAACTTTCGCGCGCGCAGCATGCCCGCGCCGTACAACACCATCACATCGGTTCCGCCCGCGATCGGCAACCAGGCACCAGGTTCGCGCGCCAGCAAAGTCATCGCCTGTTGCAAACTCTCAGCCGCGACCATTGCAAAATCCTCCGGGTCCGACCTCATGGCGCAGCAATCCTCCGCGCCGCTTCGGCCACCGCCGAAAATATTTGCATATAGCCCGTGCAGCGGCACAAATTGCCGGAGAGCCCCTCGCGAATCTCTTCCATAGAAGGCGCAGGCTTTTTCCCCAGCAACTCCACCGTCGCCATAATCATTCCCGGCGTGCAAATTCCACACTGCGCGCCGCCGCAATCCAAGAACGCCTGCTGCACCGCGTGCAGCTTTCCCTCGCTTGCCAGCCCTTCGATCGTAAAGATCGCTGTTCCGCCGGCCTGCAGTACGGGCACCAGGCAACTATTCACCAGGACGTCGTCCATTAGGACCGCGCACGAGCCGCACTCGCCCTCGCCGCAGCCCTCCTTCGCGCCCGTCAATCCCAACTCATTGCGCAGTATGTCCAGCAACCGCGCCATCGGATAGGCGACCACCTGGCGAGCCTCGCCGTTCACCGTAAACGTAACTGCACATTTCCCAGCGCAGTCCTTGGTGCTGGTCATTGCGTTTTACCCGAAAGCACGGTGGCGTCCGGCCCACCATGCGCCATCGCGGCAAACAAATCCTCCGGCAACATAGGAATTGCCGTGCAGCGCACGCCGCAAGCATCCTCCAAAGCATTCAGGATGGCGGGCGCCGGACCATCCATCGGCAACTCTCCAATCCCTTTCGCACCATAGGCACCGTGCGGATTCCCGAACTCCTCGAAAAAAACGCGAATCGGCGGCAAGTCGCTGGAGGTCGGCATAATATAATTCGTCATCTGGTTATTGCGCATCCGACCGCCTTCCCACACCACTTTTTCGTACAGCGCGAAACCAATCGCCTGCGCCACGCCTCCGACTATCTGTCCCTCCGCCAGAATCGGGTGCAGCACGCGCCCCACCTCTTGCAGCGCCACAAAATCTTCGATCGCCACGCTGTACGTCGCGGGCTCGACGCTCACCTCCGCAACGTACACCGCCCAGGCATACGTCGCATAGGCCTCTCCACGATATTTTTCGTCATCCCAAAACACATCTGGCGGCGCCTGATACCGCGCATAACTTTTCAGCACGCCACACTTCGCTACATACTCCGCGCAAGCCACGCGAAATTCCTCCGCCGAATATCCGTCACGCAACAGGCCCGCGCCCACCAACGTCTGCCGCAGCCCGAGCGCCGCCGAATGCACCAGCTTCCCCACCACCATCACCGTGCGCGACGCCACGGTGGGTCCACTGTTCGGCACCGCAAAAGTATCCGGCTGCGCGATTGCCACGCTGTCGTACGAAATCTTCAGCGTCTCAGCCGCGATCTGGCACAGCACCGTGTTTGTCCCCTGACCAAACTCCGTGCTCGAGACCAGCACCCGCACCGTTCCATCCGCGCAACCTTCCACGCCCGCCACCGAATCCAGATAGCGTTCGCCGGATCCCGTAAATCCCGCGCCATGCAAAAACGAGGCAATCCCCATTCCCCGTTTTTTCTCGCCGGTAGCATTCGCGGCCGTAAAGCGCTTCTTCTTCGCCTCATAGTCCGAGAGTTCTAAAGCGCGATCCATTAAAAACTCCAAATTCACCTCCTCGCTAACCTTCTGTTGCGTGGTAGTCGTCTGCTCCGGCCGCAAAAAATTCCGCCGGCGAATTTCGCTGGCGCTAACGCCCACCACCTGGGCAATCCGATCCATGTGGCGTTCCATAGCAAATAAGCTTTGCGGAGCGCCAAACCCGCGAAACGCTCCGTGCGGTGGCACATTCGTAGCCACGGCCTTGGAGCGAATTCGTATGTTCGGCCAATGATAAGGACCGCCGGCATGAATCGTGCCGCGCGACAACACCACCGACGACAACGTCGCGTACGCCCCGCCGTCAATCACAAACTCAATCTCGCCACCCAATATTTTTCCGTCGCCATCCACCGCCGTGCGATGCCGCGTCCGCGAAGGATGTCGTTTCGTCGTCGCCGCCATATCTTCCGCGCGGTCATAGATAATTTTCACCGGCCGCCCAGACTTCCTAGCCAACAGCGCGGCATGACCGGCGATCATCGACGGATACTCTTCTTTCCCACCGAATGCTCCGCCCGTTTCCATTTGCACCACGCGCACTTTATCTTCCGGCAGCGCGAACAACTTCATCATCGCTTTGTGCACGTAGTAAGGACACTGCAGCGAGCCCCAAATCGTGACGCCTTCGGCAGGATCAAACGCCGCGATGATTCCGTTGTTCTCGATATAAAGCTGCTCCTGGGCGCCGGTAGAATATTCGCCCTCCACAATGTGCGCCGCCGAGGGCCACACGCTATCCACGTCGCCTTTTTCAATCAAGAAAGTCTTAAAAATATTATCCGCGCCCCAAATAACCTCCCGCCCCGACGCGAGACCGCCCTCGCTCTCTTCGATCGTCGTCACCGCCGGCAACTCTTCGTAGTCAATCTTCACCGCGGCCATGGCCTTCCACAATTTGTGCCGCTCCGGGTGAGCCAAAAGCAAAATGGGTTCTTCCGGATGATTTATCATGCCGTCCGCGAGGCATGGCTGGTCGTCCAGAATCAAGGCGATGCAATTCTTTCCCGGAATATCCGCGGCGGAAACAACCACAAATTCATCCCAGTTAATTTCCGCGCCAAAGGAAATCTTCTTGATCTTTGCGCGCGCCACGGAACTCCGCACCGTCGCGCCAAAAAGCATCCCGGGAAGCGTCATGTCATCGATGTAACGCGCGCGCCCCGTCACTTTGTCGCGCCCTTCCTTGCGCGCCACCGACGCCCCAACAATAGATTCGTTTCGCTGCACCGTCATCACACTTTCCCCGTAGGGGCACGGCATGCCGTGCCCGCGTCTGCCCGGGCGCATAAATCAACGCGTCTAAGTTGCAAGATAACTGGTCTTCTTGCAGCGTATTGTGAACGAACCGCGGGGGAATTTGCACTTCTAATTGCGCAACAAACCATCGAAAAAACCGCTAATCCGGCAAAGAGACTCCAGTTCGTCGGCACTCCCGTCCGCCAATCTCTCCCGGAAATTCACCGTCGTCAAACACACAAGTCCCTCGCACGAAGGTCTTCTTCACCACTCCTCGCAACCGCTCTCCTAAATAAGCACTGACGCGATGCCGGTAGTGCAGCCGATCCTCCGTCACCAAAAACTCTTCTTTCGGCGCGAAGATCACTAAATCCGCATCGTATCCTTCCGCAATTCGCCCTTTGCGATCCGCGCATCCTGCTAGTCGCGCCGGCCCCTCGGCCATCCACCGCGCCACGTCCCGCAAGGAAAATCCCCGCCGCCCCGCTTCCGTCCAAATCACCGGCAGCGCCAGGGACAAACCCGCGAAACCGCCCCAAGCCTTCTGAAAATTCCCCTCCTCCAATCGCTTCATGTCCGGCGGACAAGGCGAATGATCGGTAGCAATCAGATCGATCACACCATCGCGCAATCCCTCCCACAGCTGTTCGCGATTCGCGCGCCCGCGAATCGGCGGCGCGCACTTGCACATCGTTGCCCCGTCGGCAATGTCCTGCGCCGCAAAATGTAAATAGTGCGGACAAGTCTCCACGCTGACCGGCAACCCTTCCTCCCGCGCCGCGCGCAATCGCTCCAGCGCTCGCGCCGTCGCCAGGTGTACGATATGCAGCGGAAACCGAAACTCCCGGCAAAGCCCCAACAACAAACCGATCGCTTCTAACTCCGCTTCGTCAGGCCGCGATTCCAAATAGGTTTGATATTGCCGCCAGTCGCGATTCTCCAAGCCTCGCGCAGCCGCTTCAATCGGCCCAACCAACTCCGCATGTACCAGCAGCGGCAATCCCGTGCGCACCACATGCGGCAACGCCGCGCGCAGTTGCGCTTCGCTAACCATCGTGAAGCCGTCAATCCCCGCATCGATCAAAAAACACTTGAATCCCGCAACGCCAGCAGTCGCCAAATCCTCAATGTGCTCCTGATTGTCGCTAACCACCCCGCCCCAAATCGCCCAGTCCACGAGACTGCTGGCCCGCGCCGCCGCCCGTTTCAATTCCATCGCCGCTACGTTGGTCGTCGCCGGCAGGCAGTTTAGCGGCATATCCACCACCAGGGTGTAGCCTCCGGCCGCCGCCGCCCGCGTAGCGCTAGAAAATCCCTCCCATTCCGTCCGCCCCGGCTCATTGATGTGAACGTGCGAATCCACCAGCCCCGGCAAAATGGCCAGCTCTCCGTAATCCTGCACCGGAATATTAGAAGGAATTTTCTCCGGATCAACAACGGCGCGAATTCGTTCGCCATCCACAAGCACACCCGCCGCGCGAATCCCCTGCGGCGTCACCACGCGTCGCGATAAAAAAGCTTGCACACTCACGCCACCCAGACTACCTCGCCCAGACCGTCCGTTGTAGGGCGCCCCGACTGGGTCGGGGCGCCCCAGCTTCCCCGGGCGTACGTCTACCCGTTCGCCGCTTTCTTCGCTTCCGCCGAATCGTAACTCTCGCCATAAATCGCCGGCACCTTGCCGCCCATCGGCCGCAAATACACCGACAGTTGCCCGCGATGATGAATCGAATGGTTGTTCGAAAACGACAGATACATCACCGCGGGAAACTTGAACATGCCGCGGAAATCAATCTCTTTGGTCAGTTCGGCGCCAGACATCGCTTCAACCCGCGCGATATTCTTCGCAAACGAATCGGCATACCACTTTGCGATGTCCGCCGAATTTCGCACCGTTTCCGGCCGGTGATTCGGGGTGAAGTCAAAAACGCCGTCGGCAACTCCGGCGAGAAAGCGATTTTCCGCCGCCACTATGTGCCAGGCCAGTTCCAGCGCCGACTTCGCGTATTGTTCGGGGCGGTAGTCTCCCTTATCCAGCGGAATCGCCTCGATCACTCGCTTGGTCACCGCATGTTCATTCTTCAGCGAAGGCAACGTCATGTGCAGCAAAAATGTAGCTTGTTCCGGCTGTAAATTTGGCATAACTCAATCTCCTCCAGTAAATGCTGCTAGTTCTCTCGGATTTCCGTATCCGGAAACGCAGAAAGCGCTTCCGCGACAACCTAGCGTCTATTCCTCCCCCCAAGGTTACTTCATCACCCTTATCCACACCAAGGTCTCTCCTGTTCATCCTAAGGGGCACGGCATGTCACGCCCGCGCTGCCCGCACCACGAATGCTAAACGATGCCAAGCCGAATCCGGATCCTCATCTCCCCTGCTGACCTTCGCCGTAACCCCCGATATTCCTGCTATCCTAATCCTGGCGGCAATCACCTATGAACCGCGTCTACCTCGATTTCAACGCCACCACCCCTGTCGAACCCGCCGTCCTTGACGCCATGCTTCCCTACTTCTCCGCCAATTTTGCCAATGCCTCCAGCATCCACACGCCTGGGCAGCGCGCGCGCAACGCCGTCGAAACCGCCCGCGAACAGGTCGCCGACCTGATCGGCGCCAACCCCAAAGAAATCATCTTCACCAGCGGCGGCACGGAATCTGACAATCACGCCATCTTTGGCATAGTTGGACCAGCCCTGTCACGGAACACGGCGCCGCACATCATCACCAGCGCTATCGAACACGAGGCCGTCCTAAACTGCTGCCAAGCCGCGGAAAAACAGGGCGCCTCGGTAACCTATCTCAGCGTCGACAAAAATGGTCGAGTCGATCCCGCCGCGGTTCGCGCCGCCATTCACCCCGAGACCGTACTAGTCACCATAATGCATGCCAACAACGAATTAGGCACGGTGCAACCCCTCGAAGAAATCGGCGAAATCGCCAAGAAGGCCGACATCTATTTCCACACCGACGCGGTGCAATCCGTCGGAAAAATTCCCGTGAACGTGAATTCACTGGCGGTAGACCTGCTTGCGCTCTCTGGACACAAGATCTACGCTCCCAAAGGTATCGGCGCTATCTACATCCGCAGCGGCACGCACCTTCAGCAACTCCTTTACGGTGGACACCACCAACGCGGTGCGCGCCCCGGCACAGAAAACGTGGCGGGCATAGTGGGACTGGGCGCAGCCGCGGAAATGGCAAAAAAATCGCTGGCCGAAGACGCCGCCCGCGTTAGTGCGTTGCGCGATCGTCTGGAAGAAAATATTTTGCAAAACGTTCCAGACGCGAGACCAAACGCCGCCGGCGCGCCGCGCACCCCGAACACGACCAACATAATTTTCCCCGGCGTAGAAGGCGAAGCACTACTAATCTCGCTAGATTTAAAGGGTCTGGCCTGCAGCACCGGGGCCGCCTGCTCCTCCGGCGCGGTGGAACCCAGCCATGTCCTCACCGCCATCGGCCTAAGCCCCGAAGACGCCCGCGCCAGCCTGCGCTTCAGCCTGGGCCGCAACACCACGCCGGCCGAAATCAACCAAGCCCTGCAAATCATTCCCGCCGCCGTCCACCAACTCCGCCAACTCTCCCCCACCTATCGCTAAAAATAGCCATCGCCTTATGTAGGTGCCGGACTTTAGTCCGGCCTGAGATATTTTCGGTAGTGACTGCAGCGTGCAGCGCATCAAGGCGCAAGCGAATTTTCTCCAATCTCGAATCCTGCGGACCGCAATGAAACACGCTATAATTGATGCTCCAACATGAACACTGCAGCACAACTCGAATCTCTCCCGGTCGCAGCGACGACGGAATCCAACGCCGTAGCCGTAGCCATGTCCGGAGGCGTGGACAGCTCCGCGGTAGCCGCCCTGCTCCAGCAGCAAGGCCGCAACGTGCTTGGCCTGACCATGCAACTCTGGAATCAGCGCCGCCTCCCCGAACTGCAAGGCGATGGCCCCGCGCAACATCGCTGCTGCTCGCTGGACGATGTCTACGATGCCAAGCGCGTAGCGCAACATCTAAACTTCCCGCATTACGTGGTGAATTTCGAAGAGCACTTCGAAGAAAAAGTAGTGCGTCCCTTCGTCGATCAATATCTCTCCGGCCGCACGCCCATCGCCTGCACCAATTGCAACACCGACGTAAAATTTGAGCCGCTGCTGCGCATGGCGCGGCAAATTGGCGCGGCGAAATTAGCTACCGGACACTACGCGCGCATCCGCAAAAACGACGATACCAATCGCTGGGAATTGCTGCGCGCGCGCGACGACAGCAAGGATCAATCGTATTTTCTCTGGGGACTTACGCAGGAACAGTTGTCGCGCAGCGAATTTCCGCTTGGGGAACTCAGCAAAAGCGAAGTGCGCGACGTAGCGCGCGCGGCGAATCTTCCAGTGGCGGAAAAACCGGAAAGCATGGAGCTGTGCTTTGTCCCGAATGGCAACTACGTGCAATTTATTCAGGCGTATTCTGCCGAACGCGGAATTTCACTCAACCGCAGCAAAGGTGAAATCGTCAACGAAGCCGGCGAAGTGATTGGGCATCACCAGGGCGTGCACAATTTCACTATCGGCCAGCGCAAAGGCCTGGGCTTCGCGGCGGGAAAGCCGCTATACGTTTCGCGCATCGATCCCGTTGCCAACCGTGTGGTGGTGGGCGACGACGATGCGCTGAAAACCACCACGTGCGAAATCGTGGACGTCAACTGGGTTTCCTGCGAAGCAGCGACCGCACCGCTTCGCGCGTTTGTAAAGATTCGCCACAAACACGAAGCCGCGCCGGCCACTGCTGAACTTTTTCACGATGGCACGTCGGGCGAATCGCGGCTGCGCGTTACCTTTGATACTCCGCAGCGGGCCATCACGCGCGGGCAGGGCGCGGTGTTATACGATGGCGACCGTGTGCTTGCAGGTGGCTGGATACGCTAGGCGCCGGCGCTCTTCCGCCATGCAGCACAGTTCTCTTGCCAGTGCGGATCCTGCAAGGGTTCTGCAACGATCAGCACCAACTTCCAGCAACGCCGCCAACTTTCTGCCTCACCCGTATGGCACAGGCAAGAGTGCCTGTGCTACAAAAAACGGGATCCAGCCCGCGCTAAATAAAAAGTTCTTCTTCTTGCTCCGAAGCCTCGTCGGGCGGCACGGTACCGCTTGTTGCTCTGCGCGAACGCAGGATGTCCAAGCCGACTTTAATGCCGGTCAGCAAAGCTGAGGCTTTTTTTACGGGTTGCAGCACGCTGCGGCGCATTTGGATACCGGCGTCTTCGACGGCTTCGAGCGCGCTGGTGAGAATGCGGTCGGCGTGGACGAGTTGGCCGCGCAGGCGGTCGGCGGCGTCGGTGACCACGCGATCAATTTTTTGGGCTTGGCCGCGCGCCAGGTATACGACGTGGGAAGCATCGTTGACCATGCTGGTGATCTTCGGCTGCGTGTCGTCCAGCAACAATTGCACGCGCGTCAAGAGCGGGCCCACTCGCGCATTTAAATCGTCCGTGGCGCGATTTACTTTTTCCATGGTGCGCTTGGCTTCAAAGAAGAGCGCCCCGAGGATGGTTACTTGCACTACCAGCGCTATCGCCGAAACGATGCTGAAGAACTCGAGCCAAAATTGCATGCACACCCCATCCGCCCCGAACGGGCGGAACTCCCACTCAATCGATCCCTCGCCGATTTTTGGCCCATTTCCCGCGCGAACTAAAAAGCTAGCTGCGTTCCGCGCGGCCCGAGGCTTCACGAAGGTATGCTTCACGCCCCGCGTCCACAGCGGCCGAAATGGATTCCTTTTTGCGCGCGGCCACGTCTTTGCCGCGCTCGATTAAATCGTCGGCACGTTCGCGAAGTTCGCGAGCTTTGCGGGTGGCAAATTCCTTGCTCTCGTCGGCCTTTTGGGCGATGAGATCGCGGGTTTCTTCACCGGAACGGGGAGCAAACAACACTCCTACCAGAGCGCCGACACCCAAACCCACCAGGAAAAAGCTAATCTTAGAACCTACATTGTCCGCCATGGTCATGATCCTCCGCGAAAAACGTAACATAGCGAAACGGGTGGTGCAATACCGCCTAACCAGTATTCATCTGGGCTTATGGTTATGCGGCAATTGACCCTCAGGCCGTTTGATCCGGTGCCAGCGCGTCTCCTTCGCCCTTCCGGCTTTTGCGCGGAACAGGTGTATCCGCTTGATTCGCTGCAAGTTGCGCGAGGATGCGCTCGGCGCTCTTGCGCGGCACGATGCGGCTTAGGCTGTCCAAATCGGTGCGGCGCAGATTGGCAACACTGCCAAACTCTCTTAGGAGTTTGCGCGCAGTGAGTGCGCCAACACCCGGAATATCGTTGAGCGCGGAGCGCGTTTGGCGCTTGCCGCGACGCAAGCGGTGAAAAGTGACTGCGAAGCGATGAGTTTCGTCACGAATTTGCTGAATGAGGTGCAGCACCGGGGAGTGGTGATCGAGGATGCACGGCTCGTCCTCGCGGCCGTAAATGTAGAGAATCTCTTCTTTTTTGGCGATGCTGGCTAACGGCTGGTTGATGATCTGCAAGGCGTCCAAGGCTTGCGCAGCGGCATGGAGTTGGCCGATACCGCCATCGATCAGAATCAGGCTGGGCATGGGTTTGTGTTCTTCCTGCAGGCGACGGTAACGGCGCGTGACCGCTTCGCGCATGCTGGCGAAGTCGTCGTTCTGACTCGGAGGAACTGGTGCAAATTTTTGCAGAATCGGCAACGCTTCCGCATCCGTAGCCTCAACGTTTTCCCGCAAGATTTTCTCGCTTGTAACAGAAGCGGCGGCCGGATCGCCGGCAACCGGCGGAGTGGCGGATTCGCCGCGAATTATAAACTTCCGATAATCGGATTTTTTCATGCGGCCATCTTCCCAGACGACCAAGGAAGCGACCGTGTCGGTGCCCTGAATGTGCGAGATGTCAAAGCTTTCGATGCGGCGCGGCTCCTCGGGAAGATCGAGGGCGTTTTGCACCGCTTCGGCGATGGTCTTGGAAGTTGGCTTCAGAACGCGGAAGCGCTGCTCAAAGGAATGCTTGGCGTTGTTTTCGACGAGGTCCAGAAAGGCACGCTTAGAGCCGCGTTGCGGTGTAACAATCTCCATGCGATGGCCGGCGCGTTCGGCGAACGTTTCTTCCAGCAATGCCCGGTCTTCAAAATCCGCGGGGACGTGAATCATTTTCGGTAAATAATCGGATTCGAGATAGAGCTGCTTCAGCAGCGAAGTGACGAACTCCTGGGGGTCGAATTCCTCGAGGTCTTCCCAATAAAATTCGCGGCGATCGACGACCCGGCCTCCGCGCAAGTGGAATAGATTTGCGGCCACTAACGGCGGTTCTGCGTAGTACGCGAGGACGTCCGTGTCATCGCCCTGCGCGGCGGCGATGCGCTGGCGCTCTTCGATATCTTCCAGGGTGCGAATCAGATCGCGATAGGAGGCAGCTTGTTCGTAGTGCTCGCTTTCGGCAGCGGCAACCATGCGTGTTTCGAGGCTTTTGGTTAGATCGTGGCGGCGGCCTTCGAGAAACAGGCGGGCGTCGCGCGTGGCTTGTGCGTAGTCCTCGTCAGTGGTTAAACCCGCGACGCAAGGACCCAGGCAGCGCTTGATGTAGTACTGCAAGCACGGGCGCGGATGGGTTTTGGTGAGGTCCACGCCGCAGCTGGGAACTAAAAAGCGTTTGTGAATGAAGTGTAGAATGCGCCGGGCCAGGCTGGCGGGAAAGAACGGACCGAAGTAGAGCGAGCCATCTTTTTTGACGCGGCGCGTAAAATAGACGCGGGGATATTTTTCGCCGGCAGTGAGTTTGATGTACGGGTAGGTCTTGTCGTCCCGTAGCATGACGTTGAACTTGGGACGGTAGCGTTTGATGAGGCTGTACTCGAGCGCCAGCGCTTCGCGAGGATTGTCAACGACGACGGTGTCAAGGTCGGCAATTTCGCGAGCCAGCGAGCCGGTTTTAGCGTCCACCCAGCGGGATTCAAGGAAATAGGAACGCGCGCGGCTACGCAGGCTGGTGGCTTTACCGACGTAGATGACGGCTCCGCCGGCATCTTTGAAGATGTAGACGCCGGGAGCGTCGGGGAGCAGGGCGGCTTTTTCGCGTGGTTCCATGGAGTTAGCTGTTGCTACACATCCCGTGGCGGTTCCATCATACTAAAATGCAGTCTCGAGCTTGTTTGGTGCTGCAAAGGCGCCCGCCTAAAAAGGCGGCCGCTACACGGAGGAGAAAGTTTTGCGCCGTAAGTATTTAGATGATTTAGCGATGCTTTTAGCTGCCAGCGTGCTGGCCGGGAGTTTGATGGCGTGGTGCGCGCCGGGTGCGCGGGCACAGGATCCGGGAGACCCCACGAAAGCGCACCCAGCGCCGCCGCCCGACGATCCGGCGGGGGCGCCTCCACCGCCGGCACCGGATAGCGCGAAAAAGCCCGGGGGAAAAGGCAAGAACACTGATTCGGCGACGTCGAATGCTCCGGACCAGCCGGCTTGGGATCCGCTGCGTGCGGAAAAAGATATGCAAGTGGGCCAGTACTATATGAAAAAGGGTGACGTCGATGCGGCGATTGACCGCTTCGAGGACGCCATCGTGGCCAAGCCGGGTTATGCGATTCCCTACCTGTATTTAGGCGAAGCGCAGGAAAAAAAGGGGCAGAAGCGGCTGGCGGCGAAGTCCTATACGCGATATCTGGATTTGTATCCGCATGCGGAAGACGCGGCGAAAATCCGGAAGAAGATTGATCAGCTTTACAAAGATTTGGAGAAAGACAAGAAGTAGATCGCGGTTCGCTTTCGCGAGAATTTCTCGACCTCGCCAACTTCGTCGCCTGTTGCCTTGCGAAGTTGTTCTGTTCCATCCACAAACTGAGTGAATGATACGGCGATTTGCTTCTTTCGCCTGAGCACGCCGATACGCGACATCCCCTCGCAGCTCGGGATAAGGCTGTGCCCCTGCCAGGAACACATCGCGGTGTAAGCATGGGGCTAGACATCTTTAGGGCTCGCGCCGGCGCGACGCAAGAAACTGTGAATATTGGTACTGGTCCGGAGCATAGGGCCGAACGACATCTTGCTTGGGGAGATTTCTGATGGGGCGGGGTGCGCCGGTCATGTCGATTCCTTCGACCTCGGCCGCTTGAGCGGATTCGTGCTGGATGACGGTGACGGTGCGGAGGAGTTGATTGGTAATGTAGGCGAGGACGGCGGCGCGGCGAGGTGAGATTTTGTTTTGTGCGAGAAGCAGAAGCAAGCGGGAAAGGAAGTCGTTGAGGGCCGCGGCGGATTTGAACTCGGTGAGGTTGATGGTGAGTTCAGTGGCGGTGGCTTCGATGCGTTGAAGCTTGGCGTGGTGGGCGCAGAATGGCACCGAGGGGTCGAAAATGGAGGTACGGCAGCGCTTCCGATTGGAAAAGCGGAACTGGCAGCGGGATGCGTTAGTGGCGGAGTTGCAGATTTCGGGTTGTTGGATCATTTTGGTCCTCGTTTTTTAATGAGATTTGAGTGTGGGATACGGGTATTTGCGGATGGTTATCAAACGAAAGGGTTTGCGCGGATAGCAATTTGTAAGTGATTGAGGAAATTGGGGTTGCGAAGGCGGATTTTGCGTTTTTTGCGTTTGTGAGAGTCGCGGGGCGCGGAAAACGGGGTGGAAGGCGTAATTCATGGGCGAAGATATCACGGGAAAATAACACGTGTCAATAGATATCTTTATAGTACTACGTTCGAACGCTCGGCGATAGTACTTTCGAATGGAAACAGATGGATGGCAACGAAGGCGCAAAGTGCGCGGACGAAGCCGCCGGACGCAGAACCAAGCGCCACTTCGAAACTCGGGCGAGCTCCGCAGAGGCGCTCGCTCGCGCGGGGGTGGATTAGTCCGTATACTATTTTCGCTTGGCGCGTGAGTGGCGGGCGATGGCGCGCGATGCATTTGCGATTGGCAAGAAGGAGCTCGGGTGGCGGCGCTTACGACGAATATCGATGCGAAGTCCGCGGCGTTTGAGAAGAATGCGCGGCGCGTGATCGATTTGCTGACCAGTTTGAAAAATGCCGAAGAGCAGATTTATTTGGGCGGGGGCGCCAAAGCGATTGAGGCGCAACATAAGAAGGGCCGGCTAACGGCGCGCGAACGCATCGCCAAGCTGATTGATCCGGGCTCGCAATTCTTTGAGCTGGGGGCTTTTGCGGCGTTTGAGATGTATGAGGAGTGGGGCGGGGCGCCGGGCGCGGGGGTGGTTACCGGGCTGGCACGGGTGTGCGGACGGATATTCATGTTGATCGTGAATGACGCCACCGTGAAGGCTGGGGCGTTTTTCCCGATGACCGCGAAGAAAGTGATACGCGCGCAGAATATGGCGATTGAAAATCATATTCCGACGATTTATCTGGTGGATTCCGCGGGAGTTTTCTTGCCGCTGCAAGAGGATGTATTTCCAGATACCGACGATTTTGGGCGAGTGTTTCGCAACAATGCAGTGATGAGCGCGATGGGCATTCCGCAGCTGGCGGCGATTATGGGAATGTGCGTGGCGGGCGGCGGATATTTGCCGGTAATGTGCGACCACGTGCTCATGACCGAGGGTTCGGGATTATTCTTGGCGGGACCGGCGCTGGTGCAGGCGGCCATCGGGCAGAAGACTTCGGCCGAGGATTTGGGCGGCGCGAAGATGCATGCTCAGATCAGCGGGACGGTAGATTTTCGCGAAGCGGATGATGAGGCTTGCATCTCACGGATACGGTCGCTGGTGGACAAGATGGGAGCGGCGGATGCTTCGCCGTTCAGTCATGTGGCGGCGCGGACGCCGCTGTTCACCGGTGATGAGATTTACGGAGTTTTTTCCGGCGACGCCGCGAAGCAGTACGACATGCGCGAGGTTATTGCTCGGGTGGTGGATGGCAGCGAGTTTGATGAGTACCGCGCAGAGTATGGGGAAACGGTGCTGTGCGGGTACGCACGCATCGGCGGCTGGTCCGTGGGCATCGTGGCGAATCAAAAAAAACATGTGCAGACTTTGGCGCGCGGCTCAGATCAGAAGCGCATGGAATTCGGCGGGGTGATTTATACCGAGGCGGCGGAGAAGGCCGCGCGTTTTATCATGGATTGCAACCAGAACCGCATCCCGCTGGTATTTTTGCACGATGTGAATGGATTTATGGTGGGCAAGGATGCGGAGTGGAGCGGAATCATTCGGGCTGGGGCCAAGATGGTGAACGCCGTGGCCAACAGCGTGGTGCCGAAGATTTCGGTAATCTGCGGCGGAAGTTTTGGGGCTGGACATTACGCGATGTGCGGGAAAGCGTTTGATCCGCGCTTTGTGTTTGCGTGGCCGACGGCACGGTACGCGGTGATGAGCGGGGACGCCGCGGCGAATACGCTGGCGGAAATTAAGCTTAAGCAGATGGAGCGCGAAGGCAAGAAGGTGGATGAGAAGCAGAAGAAAGAGTTGCACGATGCGGTGCGGGCTTCTTATGAGAAGCAAACGGATCCGCGTTATGCAGCGGCGCGGCTGTGGGTGGATGCGATTATCGATCCGGCGCAGACGCGAGGGGCGTTGATTTGGGCGCTGGAGGCGGCGGCGCTGAACCCGGAGATTCGGGAGTTTAAGACCGGGGTATTGCAGACGTGATTCGCGTCTGCGGGGGATTCGTTATGGCGCTGGGAGTCGTGTGCCTGATGTTTCATCTTAAAGCCGGGGCCCTGTTGATTGTTGTTGGTGCGGTTCTTGTGGTGATCAGCGAACAACAAAGGAAGCGGAAGCCCAACAAACAATGACTGAATCCGTGAAAGTAGTTGAATGTCCGCGGGATGCCTGGCAGGGATTGCCGGAGATAATTCCTACCGACTACAAGGTGGCGTATCTGCGCGAATTGATTGCGGCGGGATTTAAGCATATTGACGCGGTCAGTTTTGTTTCGCCGAAGCACGTAAAGCAAATGGCGGACAGCGAAGAGGTGATGCAGAAGTTGACGGCTTCCCTGCCCGACGGCGCGGAAATGCCGGAAATCATCGGCATTGTGGTGAACGAAAAAGGGCTGGAGCGGGCGCTGGCGACTCCGGGGGTAAGCACGATTGGCTACCCGTATTCCATTTCGGCTTATTTTCGGCGGGCGAACGCGAATATGTCTCGCGATGAATCGCGCCGCCTGGTAGAGACGCTGCGCAAAGAGACGGCGGCAGCCAATCGCGAATTGGTGGTTTATATTTCGATGGCGTTTGGCAATCCTTACGATGAGCCGTGGGGCACCGAGCTGGTGGGCGAAACGCTGGAGTGGCTGAAGGATATCCGCGTACGCACGGTTTCTCTGGCAGATACCGCCGGAGATGCCACGCCGCAAATCGTGGCGGATGTGTTCAACAGCGTGAAAGATTACGTGGCGGGAATTGAGCTGGGCGTGCATTTGCACGGCAGTCCGGTGGACGCGGAGGAAAAAATACTGGCTGCGTACGCGGTAGGGTGCCGGCGGTTCGATGCGGCGCTGACTGGCCTGGGGGGCTGCCCGTTTGCGGGAGACGAACTGGTTGGCAACATTCCGACGGAGCGAGTACTCTCAGCGCTAGCGAAAGTGGGCGGCGACACGCAAATTCCCGAGGGCAAGCTGGCGAAGGTGCTAACGATGACCATGGAATTGCGCGCGAAATATCTGCATGCCGCTCCGGTGAACTAGACTTGGCGAGTACGAAGGGCAACTAAACGGAGTAATTGAAGCAGGGCAATTAAGGGGACGCCATGTATTCAACACTGTTGCTCAAGATGGAAGGCGAGATTGCCACTATCACGCTGAACCGCCCGGAGAAGCGCAACGCTATTTCTGCTCCGATGATGTCGGAGTTGCTCTCGGTGCTGGATGTGGTGGAGCGCAGCAAGGTTCGCGTGGCGATTCTGACGGGGGCGGGGAAATCGTTTTGCGCAGGCATGGATTTAGAGATGCTCACGGCGATCGCGCGGCAAACCGCACAGGAAAATCAGGAAGATTCGCGGCGCATGGCGAAGATGTTCCGGCGGCTGTGGAGTTTTTCGAAGCCGTTGATCGCCACGGTGCAGGGCGCGGCGCTGGCGGGCGGCAGCGGGATTGCCACGTTGTGCGACTTCACGCTGGCGACGCCAGACGCAAAGTTTGGCTACACGGAAGTGCGCATAGGGTTTCTGCCCGCGCTGGTTTCCGTTTTTTTGACGAGGCAGATCGGCGACAAGCGAGCGCGCGACCTGTTGCTGACGGGACGTCAGGTAAGCGCGGTCGAAGCCAAGGAACTGGGCTTGGTAAACGAGATCGTTCCCGCGGAATTGCTAATGGCACGGGCGCACGAACTTGCCGCCGTACTTATTGCCGCCAGCCCCAGCAGCCTGACGCGGGCTAAATGGCTGCTAACGTCAGCCGCAGCGGAAAGCGTGGACCACGATCTGGAGCGCGCGGTGCTGGAAAACGCGCGGATTCGCTGCACGCCGGACTTCAAGGAAGGCATCGCGTCGTTTCTTGAGAAGCGCAAGCCGGTATGGGCGGGCGAGACGGGAAAAGATGACGACTGTCCGTAAGACGGAAAGCTGCTCCACACTTCCCTTTCATGACGCGTCGGTGCGGGTCCGCTACGCGGAGACCGACCAGATGGGCGTGGTGTATCACTCCAACTATTTGATCTGGATGGAAATTGGGCGCGTGGAACTGATGCGTGCGCGGGGCGTGGAATACAAGCAGATGGAGACGGTGGACGACTGCCACATTGTGGTGGTGGATGTGCACTGCCGGTATCAGAAATCGGCGCGATACGATGAGATTCTGCGCATTCGCACGCGCATCGCGGAAGCGCGCAGCCGCAGCATTACATTTCAATACGAAATTTGGCGCGATGCGGACCAACAACTTCTTGCTACCGGTGAAACCAGGCACGTGATCTGCGGCAAGGACGGCCGACCAAAACATTTGCCGGAAAAGTATCGCGAGCTTTTCGCCGTGGCAACACACGTTGAAGCCGATTGAAACGCCTGCTGAGATGCTGCGCGAACGAGCGAACTATCCCATGAACGAACAAAGGAAAGCCGCATGACTATTGCCCTAAGCGGCAACGAACTTACGTTTGAACAGTTGTACGCGGTAGCCACTGGCGGCGAATTGGTATCGCTGGCGCCGCTAGCGGTGGAACACATGACCGCATCACGAACGGTCGTGGAGCGGTTGGTCGCCTCGGGCGCCACGGCTTATGGAATTAACACTGGCTTTGGCAAGCTCGCGTCGGTGCGCATTTCCACGGAGCAGGTGAAACAGTTACAGGTGAATTTGGTGCGTTCGCATGTATGCGGCGTAGGAACTGCGCTCAGTGAAACCGAATCTCGCGCGATGATGCTACTGCGCGCTAATGCGCTGGCCAAGGGATTGAGCGGCGTGCGTCCCATCGTGGTGGAGACGCTGTGCGCAATGTTAAACGCGCAGGTGCATCCCATAATCCCTTCGCAAGGGTCCGTGGGGGCGTCCGGCGATCTCGCTCCGTTGGCGCACCTCGCAGCCGTAGCGATTGGCGAAGGTCGTGCGACGTATCAAGGAAGGATCATGCCTGGCGGCGAGGCGATGCAGCGCGCGGGCATTGCGCCTCTGGAGCTGCAAGCCAAGGAAGGCCTCTCGCTGCTAAACGGCACGCAAGGCATGCTGGCGCTGTTGAGCCTGGCGCTGGCGGAGGCGGATATTCTCACAGATACGGCCGATGTGGCCGCAGCGCTTTCCCTCGATGCGCTGCGCGGCAGCCCGGGAGCGTTTGATGCGCGCATCATGCACGCCCGCGCGTACGCCGGAGCGGCGCGAACCGCGCGGCACCTGGCGCAATTGAACGAGGGTAGCCAGATTCGCGAATCGCATCGCTCGTCGGAAAAAGATTCTCGAGTGCAGGATGCTTATAGTTTGCGCTGCACGCCGCAAGTGCATGGCGCGGTGCGCGATTCGCTGGCGCAAGCACGGGAAATGGCCGCTGTAGAGCTTAACAGCGCCACGGACAATCCCCTGGTGTTTGTGCGCGAAACTTACGGCAGCGTCGGCAACACCAACAAGTTTGGGGGCGACATCATCAGCGGCGGAAATTTTCACGGCCAGCCGTTGGCTATGGCGGCGGATCAGGTGGCGATTGCCATCGCCACGCTCGGTGGTATATCCGAGCGGCGCATCGAGCAGATGACCAATCCCCTGACCAGTTTGTTGCCCGCATTTCTCACGCCGGAGCCAGGACTAAACTCCGGGTTCATGATCGCGCAGGTCACCGCTGCGGCGCTCACCAGCGAAAATAAAGCGCTGGCCACGCCGCACTCGGTTGATTCGATTTCCACTTCGGGCAATCAAGAAGATTACGTTTCGATGGGCATGAGCGGAGCGCGTCGGCTGTCGCGGATGCTGGATAACCTGCGGAATATCCTGGCGATTGAACTGCTCTGCGCTTGCCAGGGGATTGATCTGCTGGAGCCGCTAACCACCGGCACGCTGGCGACGCAGGCTCATGATTTGGTACGTGCCAAGTCGGCGAAGCTTGTGGACGACCGGCCGCTCGCGGAAGAAATTGCCGCGGTTTCAGCGGTAGTCGAAACGGGCGCGTTTGCGAAATTGTTAGCGTAGCGGGCTTTGGGGGCGCAGACTTCAGTCTGTGCACTTGCCGTAAACTAGAAATATGCAGAAACTTCTGCTTGAACTCGGCGGTCCACTGGTTTTAGCTTTTGTTTTGCTGGCCATCGCCAAATTCGTTCGGGGCCTCATTGAGCGCTTCCGCAAACCCGACGCGAACGCCACCGAAGAGGACCAGCACACCGACTGAAGTCCGTGCCACTAAACCAACGAAGAGCGCAGAAATGTCAGCATACGATAGCCCGCGACGTAACTGAACGGCGCCAACTCCAGCGAATAATGGCCACAATGCAGTTCCACGGTTTTTGGCGACGCGCCGTGACGGCGCAGCGCCTCCAGCATCTGCGCGGTTAGCGGCGGCAGGAACGTGGGATCGTACTTGCCGTAAACCATGAATGCGTTTTTCCCTGCCCCCATACCACGCTCAACGTACGGCATCGGACTGATGGGCGCCCAGAACTCGCGCAGTTCGTCCACGGAGACGTGCTGCCGCAGGCCTTCCCACACGTGATTGGTGGTCATACCCTGGCTCACGACGTCGGCAAAATAAGTGGAGACATGAAAGAAGCCGCCGGCGCGTAATGCGTCGTCATGCACCAGCGTTATGTAGCCGACGGACGAACCAATGCTGGTGCCGAGTATTCCAAGCTTGGTAAAGCCGCGCTGCTCGAGCCACCGCAAGCAGCGGCGCGAATCCTGGACCGCTTGGCGATTGGCCTGCAAAGTCAGCCCGATGTTCGGACCCACCAACTGATCGGCGCGTTCGTGGCCTTTAGCCATGCGGCGATTGTGATAAGGCATGCTCAGCTTGAGCGCAGTGATGCCCAGGCGTTGCAGCCACAGGCAGAGGCCATCCTGGCCATGCCACTTGGCGTTCCAGTTGGGCAGCACCAGCACGGCGGCATCTTTGCTGCGTCCCGGAAAAAGCTGCGCGTGCACGGTATCATTCTCCGGCCACAGAGAATGCAGGCTACTGGTAAACGTGAGCACGTTGTCGGCGTCGAGGCGGTAATCGTCGGCGGGAGTGGTGGCAAACCACTCGCGGCTATTCTCGATGGCCCAGGCGGCGTATTGGCGAACATAGGCGGCCGGGTCGGGTTCGTCCGGGTCGCCGCCAATGTATTCGAGGCCCCAGTCGAAAGGCTGCACGCGACGATTGTCATCGGTGGACCAGCGGCGGTGTTCGTAGCGGCGGATGCGGCGTTCAAACCAGTTCATGATTAGGCCAATTACAGTTTACCGTTGCGCGGGCGCCAGCGAAAGGCACGGCGCAAGGTTCGTGTGCACGGTGGCGGGGATCATCCAAGTCGGCGGCCATCCAGCTTGCCGGGAATCCGGTGTCGAATGCGCAAACCCCTGTAAATGTTAGGCATGCGACACGCCTGCGGCCGCGTTTCTTGAGGCTCTCGCGGGACTGTGGCACAGTCCAAATGTGGTCATCTTCTTCTTTTTTCTCTTTGGAATCGTAATCGGCAGCTTCCTGAATGTGTGCATTTCGCGCATTCCGGAAGGGCTTTCGATTGTTGCGCCGGGGTCGCGGTGTCCGCGCTGCCTGACGCCGATCAAGCCCTATGACAACGTGCCGATCCTGGGCTGGCTGTCGTTGCGCGGCAAATGCCGGTCTTGCGCACTTCCTATTTCTCCGATGTATCCCATCATTGAATTGCTTACCGGGCTGCTTTTTGTTGGCTGCTATTTGACGTTTGATATCACCCCAGCGACGTTCAAATGGCTGTTCTTCGGTTGCCTGATCATTATTCTGGCGGTCACGGATTTGCGCGTGCGCATGCTGCCCGACGCCATCAACTGGCCGGGATTTGGCGCCGCGCTAGGCCTGGCCGTATTCATTCCGCCGAACGATGGAACGGCTTCGTTACTGAGCGGGCGCATCTTCCATTACACGCCACCGCAGCCAGTGCTGGGCGTGGCGGACGCGTTGCTTGGCGCGGCCTTCGGCAGCTTGCTGCTGCTGGGAGCCTCGGCGCTATATAAACTGGTGCGACACCGCGACGGCATGGGTATGGGCGACGTGAAGATGATGGCCATGGTTGGAGCGTTCCTGGGAATTCGCGGGGCATTTACGACCATCCTGATCGGCACGCTGCTGGGGAGCGTACTGGGCGTCGCGATTGTCGTGGCGCTATACCTGGTGCGATGGAAACGCGACGTTGCGGAGCGCGCCGCACGCCGCGGCCTGGGCAAAGCCGCCGAACTGCGCTGGGCCATCGTCAGCAAATATCAGTTGCCGCTCGGGACGTTTCTGGGCATCGGCGCGCTGCTGGTGGTATTTTTTGCGCCGACGCCATTGTTTGAACTCTTACAGCGCCGGCGTTGATCGGAGGCACGCCGCAGCGCAACTCCGTTGACTATGTTCGCCGCACTCCAAATCGAAAACTCGCAGCACATGTGGACCGTGGCCCTCGGCGGCGGATTTTTGCTGTTCGCCGTTGTCGGCGCGATTTTATACTTGCTGCGCCGTTTTTTTCAGGACACGCGCGCCGAGCACGCCAGCAGCACCCTGGCCGCGGCACCGCGCACGGAGAATGCCTCGGCATTTATGGCCGCGTCGATGCAAGGGGTGATTCAAAAACTCCGCGAACAAGAAAGAGAGCTGGAGCGTTTGCATCGCATCGAGAAGGAGCGCGCCGAGCAAACCGAGCGCCTGAGCGAAGAAGTAACGCGCAACATGCCCGCGGGGTTGCTGGTGGTCAACTCCACGGGAATCATTTCCAGCGCGAATCCGGCCGCGGAACACGTGCTCGGTATCCGCGGGCTGGGCTTTCGGCGCTACAGCGAGGCCCTTGACGAAGACTCTGAACTCACCGCGCTAGTTGCGGAGTGCCTGAAAACCGGCAAGATTTTTCGCCGCGAAGAGGTCAAGCATTCCTCGCCTGGAGGCGAAGCGCGGCGCTTGGGCGTCACCATTTCACCGATTCGGCGCGACGAAGGAAAAATCAACGGCGCGATCTGTTTGCTGACGGACCTCACCGAACTCGCCGCCCTGCAGCAACAGGTGCAACTAAAAGAAAATCTCGCCGCCTTGGGAGAGCTCTCCGCGGGCATCGCGCATGAATTCAAGAACGCGCTGGCCACGATTTCTGGTTACGCGCAGTTGATTCGCGGGGAAACACCGGAAGGCGAAGCGCACGATTACGCGCAAAACATTCTAGAGCAGACGCGCAACATCACCCACGTGGTTACGGAATTTCTGAAGTATGCGCGGCCGCTGGACATCTCAACGGAGACCGTCCCACTGCAGCCCATTGTCGACCGCGTGGTCAGCGAAGTCGGTGAAGCCATGCCCAAGATCCGCATTCGCAGCGAAGGTCCATTTGGCAGCGTAGCCGGCGACGAGGGCTTGTTGCGGCAGGCATTCCTCAACCTGGCGCGTAATGCCGCCGAAGCGTGCGCCGGCGCCGCCAATGGCGGGCGAGTACTGATCCGCGGCGAAGCGGTGCGGCAGAACGACAACGGTTTTCAGCGGGTTACGATCTTCGATAATGGCACGGGCATTCCAGCTGATGTGCGCGAAAAACTGTTCAGGCCGTTTTTCACCACCAAAGCGAGTGGCACTGGACTCGGTCTAGCGGTGGTGCAGAAGATCATTGTGCAGCACGGCGGCCAGGTACGGGCGCGCAACCGGACGGAAGGCGGGGCGGCGTTTATCGTTACGCTACCGATGAGCAGCGAGGTCCCGGAAGCGGTAGAATCGAAGCAGGTGGAAGCTTAGCGTTTTAAGGCACCAGCCCGCTTTAGGAAGGCGTGAGTCTATGGTTGGGAAACGCATACAAAGTTTGGTAACGACGATTGTGCTGACGGGCGGCATGGCGGCCGCGGTAGCGGTGATTTTGCCCGGGCGCGCGCAGGCCCAGGATCCGGCACAGAATACCGGCGACAGCGTCGCCGATGCAGCGCGGAAATCGCGCGAAAACAAGAAAAACGCCCCCAAGGGAACGAAGGTTTACACCGACGACGAGGTGAGCCCGACTCCCGCACCCGGAGCGAGCGCGCAAGCCGCGGCTCCCGCTGCTGACGGGTCCGCAGCGGCGTCTGGTGATGCTCCGGCAGCATCTGGAAATGGCACCGCAGGCGCGTCCGACCCTAAAAATCCGCAAGGCAGCGCCGGTACAACTGACAAGGCCGATGAAAAGGCCTGGCGAAAGCGTTTTCAAGCACAGCGAGACAAAATCGCGTTCGCGGAAAAAGAGCTCGACGTGCTGCAGCGCGAGCAGGACAAAGCGCAGGTGCAGTACTATCCGGATCCGCAAAAGGCGCTAAGCGAAGGCTACACGCGTAAAGACATCAACGACAAAGACGTAAAAATCGCGGCCAAAAAAGACGAGATCGCCAAGCTCAAGCAAGGCCTCGACGACATGGAAGATGAGTTGCGCAAGTCTGGCGGCGATCCCGGCTGGGCCCGCTAAACCGCGTCTCGCACGTTCACTCAACAGATCTTCGTAGGGCACGGCATGCCGTGCCCCCTTTGAATACCCAGCATCCGCAACACCTCTCCGCGAGCACGCTTTCCTCGTTCTATCCACCGCACACGCTTGGCACGCCGGACCCTGCCTCGGCATTAAACCGTGGTAGAAACAAAGTGATGGATCCCCTTCTCCTGGTCGAAGACAAAAACGAGCTGCGCGCCATGCTGCACAAGGCGCTGGAGCGCGCCGGCTACGTGGTGGACGAGGCGCCGGACGGCACGGCGGCGATCCAGAAGGTGCGCGCGCGGCGCTACCTGGTGGTGATTACCGACCTAAAAATGCCCGGGGCCTCCGGGCTGGACGTGCTGCGCGAAACGAAGCAGGCTGACGCCACTATTCCCGTGATTCTGCTCACCGCGTTTGGCTCCGTGGAAGAAGCGGTCACGGCGATGAAGGAAGGGGCTTTTGATTTTCTGCAGAAGCCGGTGGACCTGGATCATTTGAAATTATTGGTGCAGCGCGCCGCGCAACAGCAAGAGTTGCTGCGGGAAAATCTGCTGCTGCGCGAAGAGTTTGCCACGCGCTATGGATTTCCGCGCATTGTCGGCGAACACGCCGCGATCCGCGAAGTCAGCCAGCAGATTCAGCGCGTGGCGATTACGGACTCGACGGCATTGCTGCTCGGCGAAAGCGGCACGGGAAAAGAGCTGTTCGCGCGCGCTATACATCACCTATCGCCGCGCCGCGATCAGGCGTTTGTGGCACTGAATTGCGCGGCCATTCCCGAGACTTTGGTGGAGAACGAACTTTTCGGCCACGAGCGCGGCGCGTTTACCGGCGCGGCCAACCGCAAAGTCGGAAAGATGGACCTGGCGCACCGCGGCACGCTTTTTCTAGATGAAATGGGCGACCTGCCGCTGGCCATCCAAGCGAAATTATTGCGCGTGCTTGAGGAACGCCGCTTTGAACGCGTGGGCGGTACGCAATCCGTGGATGTGGACGTTCGCATCGTGGTGGCCACCAACCGCGACTTGCAAAAATTGGTGGAGCAAAGATTGTTCCGCGAGGATTTATACTTCCGCATCTCCGCCGTGCCCATGACCATTCCGCCGCTGCGCGACCGCGGCGAAGACGTCCTGCTGCTGGCAAGTCACTTTCTGGAAAAGTTCAGCCGCGAATTTGGCAAGCCTGGCCTGGAACTAGCGGAAGACGCGCGGGACCGGCTGCTGCACTATCGCTGGCCGGGGAACGTGCGCGAGCTCCAGAACACCCTCGAACGCGCGGTGATCCTGGCGGACGGCATGAGCATTCGCGCCGACGGCTTGCAGCTCCCGCCGGCCAAGCCGGACGCGGCGATGTTGCCTGTCGGCCTCCTGCCTGAAACATTCCGCTGGGAAGGCACGCTCGAAGATGTTACCGCGCGCGCGGTAAATCACGTGGAACGCGCCATGCTGGAAGCCACGCTGCGCGATTGCAAGTGGAACAAGACGCGCGCCGCTGAAGTGCTAGATGTCTCGCCAAAAACACTGCTAGCGAAACTACGCACCGCAGGCCTGGAAGAATAAATGTAGTGGCGGGTCTTCAGACCCGTTACTTTGACTTTCTCTGTGTCCTCTGCGTCCTCTGCGTTAGTTTCTTCCCAAGGTGCAAACACACCGTGCAGAAGGTGTAGGTAGTGAATTCGACCGACGTGTACCCAACCGACGCCATGAGTGCGGACAACGCGTCCGGGCGCAAAAAACGCGACACCGACTTCGGCAGGTACTTGTACGCCGCGGTATCGCCAGACAATAGCCCACCAATCCGCGGCAGTACGTTACAAAAATACCAGCGATATACATCGCCAAAAAAATGGTCCGGCGGTTCAGTAAATTCCAGAATAGCCAGCGTTCCTCCCGGTTTCAGGACGCGATGAATCTCCCGCAGGCCACTGTCGTAGTTTGCCAAATTGCGAAAGCCGAACGCGGTAGTCACCAGATCAAAGGACGCGTCGGCAAACGGCAAGCCCAGCGCGTCCGCTTCCAGAAACGGGATGCGCCGTCCACCATTTCCGCTAACCTGCTGCGCGCTTTTTTCGATGGCGCGCACCAGCATAGGATGGGCAAAATCCGCGCCAATGATCCGCGCTTTTCCGGGACGTGCTAAAGACAAAGCCAAATCTCCAGTGCCACAGCAAAGATCCAGCACCAATGCATCGGCGCGATTCAGGATGGGCGCGAGCCTGCGCGTTACGCGGTAGCGCCACACGCGGTCGAGTTCCAGGGACAGCACGTGATTCAGCAGGTCGTAGCGCGGCGCAATCTGCGTGAACATTTCGCGCACTTTGCTGGAAGCGTCGGATTCACTGGTCGCGCCTTCGGGCAACGTACCAGTTACGGGAAGATCGGCGAATTTCGCATCAGTCTCAGGCATGTTTATATTTTTGCCGGTGCGTGGACGGCAGACATCAGCTGCGGGCCAAAATGCAGCACGCGCTCCAACAACTCGAGAGAAATCGTATCGTAAGACCGAGCTTTGCCAATCCCGGGGCTGAGCACAAAGCGCAATTTACCCTCGCGGGTCTTCTTATCCGAGCGCATCGCGGAAATCAGCTGCGCCGCGGTGGCCTTTGGCCAGGGCGGCAACGCTCCTAGCCGTCGCGTCAACGAAATAATCCGCGCGGCATCGCGCTCCGGAGTGATTCCGGCGGCGTGGCCAAGCAACGCCGCGGCCATCATGCCCCAGGCTATTGCCTCACCATGCTGAAAGACGCGGTAATTCGTCACGCTTTCCAGCGCGTGCCCGAAGGTGTGCCCGAAATTTAGGATTTCGCGCAATCCGGATTCGTGTTCGTCGCGACTGACCACGTGCGCTTTAATTGCCGCGCAGCGCGGAATGATGTACGCCAACGCAGCCTCATCGCGCAGAACAATTTTCTCCATATGAGTTTCAACGTAGGCGAAAAGCTTGGCGTCGAAAATTACGCCGTATTTGATCACTTCCGCCAGTCCACCGCGAAATTCGCGCTCCGGCAGCGTGCGCAAAGCGCGCGGATCGCTTAGCACCACGCGCGGCGAATAGAATGCCCCAACAAGGTTCTTCCCTTCCGGCAAATTCACACCGGTTTTCCCGCCGATGGCGCTGTCCACCTGCGCCAGCAAGGTGGTCGGCACATGAGCCAGCGCGATGCCGCGCAAGTACGTGGCCGCTGCAAATCCCGCTACGTCCCCCACCATGCCGCCCCCCACAGCGAGTAGCAAGGCCTGGCGGTCAGCACCCGCGCCGCTGAGCGAACGCACGATGTGCTCGACGCTCTTCAGCGTCTTGGCGGATTCCGCGTCGTCGAAGAGATGTACCTTCGTCATGCCACGCTTCGCCGCGGCCCCTTTAGTCGCGGCCAAAGAACCGAAGTTCGCGGGAATAAGTTTCCCCACGGCCCGCCAGGCCTTGGGCGAAGACACAACGTGCACGCTGGAAAAATCACCCAAGCGCGAAATCTCTCGCGCGGCATCGCGCAAAACCCCGTGCCCGCACACCACTGAGTATTTTCCCGTCGCCGACCTTACCGGAATGCGCTTTGTTTTCATGTAAAGAACAATGCTGCCAACATTTTGAATGTAACATACGCTCGCAGCCCCTGCATGCGCCCGCGCTTCGATGAACAAGGCATTTCCTTCGTGCTACCATCCTTGTTTACCCAAACTGAGCGTTCATGACTCTTTCCCACAAAACTTACTACGCGGACTACGTGGTCGTCGGCTCAGGCGTCGCTGGCCTGCGCGCGGCCATCGAACTCAGCTCCGCGGGCAATGTGTTGGTCCTCGCCAAGTCGAATCTCAGCGATTCGGCGACCTCTTGGGCGCAAGGCGGCATCGCCGTGGCGCTCAGCGACGAAGACGAAATCGGCCTGCACGAACAAGACACCATCAAAGCCGGCGACGGTCTGTGCCGCCCGGAGTCAGTGGCCCTGCTCGTAGAAGAAGGCCCCAAGTACATCACCGAACTAATCGAGTGGGGCACGGAATTCGACCGCGCCGGCACCAAACTTGCCTTTACTCGCGAAGCCGCACATAGCCGCTCGCGCATTCTGCACGCCAATGGCGATTCCACCGGACGCGAAATCAGCCGCGCGCTGCTGGCCCGCGCGCACACCATTCCGCACCTGCACCTCCGCGCCCATGCCTTCACCACGGAACTAATTGTCGAGTCCGGCCGCGTCGTGGGCCTGCGTTTCATCGACGAGACGGACGACTCAACTCACGAAGTTCGTGCTCCTGCAGTGCTATTGGCCACTGGTGGCCTCGGCCAGATCTATCGCGAAACCACGAATCCCGACGTGGCCACCGGTGACGGCATGGCCATCGCCTACGAAGCCGGAGCACTTCTATCGGACATGGAATTCGTTCAGTTTCATCCCACCGCCCTGGCGGTAAAAGGTGCGCCGCGCTTTTTGCTTTCCGAGGCCCTGCGCGGCGAAGGCGGCATCCTCCGCAACATCGACCTCGAACGATTCATGAAGCGTTACAACGAAGCCCAGGAATTGGCGCCGCGCGACATCGTGGCCCGCGCCATCGTCAGCGAAATGTTGCGCACCAAGAGCGATTACGTCTATCTGGACATGACCAAGAAGAACGAGGAATTTCTCAAGCACCGCTTTCCGCTGATCTATTCCACCTGCGCCAGCTACGGTCTCGATCTCGCTACGGACATGGCCCCCGTCTGCCCCGCCGCGCACTACATGATGGGCGGCGTGAAAACCGATCTGTGGGGCCGCACGTCGCTGCCAGGTTTGTATTCCGCGGGAGAAACCGCTGCCACCGGAGTGCACGGCGCAAATCGCCTGGCCAGCAATTCCCTGCTCGAAGGCCTGGTGTTTGGCGCGCGCTCGGGTCAGGCCATGATCAAAGACGCCCCCGTCAGCAAGCGCAGCAAGATGACCCTGCCAGGCAGTCCTGCGCCGAAGCCTGGAGAAAAAGTTGCTTCGACACCGTTGCCCAAGGCGGAAAAATCATCTCCCAGCGCACTCGCCTTGAAAAACATTCGCGACGTGATGTGGACCAAGGTAGGCATTTTGCGCAGCGGAAAGGAACTCGCAGAAGGTCTGCGCAAACTCGCGGCGCTCGAACTACCGAAAACCGCCAAACCTGTGCGCGCCGACCACGAACTCCGCAACCTGCACGTCTTGGCGACGTTGATCGCCCGCTCAGGCCTAGCCCGCGAAGAAAGCCGCGGCAGCCACTATCGCTCTGATTTCCCGTATCGCGACGACGAAAAATTCAGCAAACATTCCGCCGCGAAAAAGGGCGAAGAAATTCGCTTCGAGAGTTAGGTCTTTGTAGCGACGCCCTTCAGGGCGTTATCGATCTGCTGGGATACGACCTCGTCACTTCGCTTGCATTTCCTTGACGGTCTCCAGGAAAACGTGCCCGGTGATCGCCAAGCTCTTCGCGCTGATCTTGTCCAGCGTGTCCGTCCCGTCTTGATTGTGCCAATAGGGAACGTCGTTGGCGACGTCCAAGTCGATCACATCGATCGAGCTTACTTTCCGCTTCACGAACGGGAAATGATCGTCGCCGCCGGTCGATCCAGCCTCATTCAAGAAAACGTCCGAGTAACCCAGCCGGTGCGCCACCCGCCAAACCTGATCAACCAGCGCCTGATTTGACGTCGCGTCGCGCTTGAAGTGCAATTTCTTGCCGCCCACCAAATCCGCCAGCATAAATGCTTTCACTTTGGACAGGTCGCCGCTGGTGGCCAGGCGCGCCACCATCTCGCGGCTGCCATACACGCTGTCGTCGTCGGACCAATCTTTCGTGGCCTCTTCCCCGTCAAAAAAAGCAATCCACACATTGTAGCGGCCCGGATGCGGACAGAGATTCCGCGCGATTTCCAGCATCACCGCCGTCGAAGACCCCGCATCATCGGCCCCCACAAAATCCGGCAGGATTTTCGTATCGTAGTGCGTGCCCAGCAAAATAATTCCGGGCTTTTCGCCGGGAATTTTCACCACGATATTTTCCATGGATTTGTGGCCGACCGGCGTGTCCACCTGAAAATCGTCGGTGTCAAACTTGCAGCCGTAACTCGTGAGCTCCGTTTTCAGATAGGCCTGCAGCTGCCGAATCGCCGGCGAGTCCGGAGGACGCGGGCCAAAAGCCACTTGCTTGGCGACCTGCTGTAGCGCCCGGTGACCGTCGAACCCCCCGGTCTGCTCCGAGGGAGGGGCGTCGTCCAGCGGTTGCGGACCGGGCAGCGCCTGCGCGGCTGTTAATGCGTCCGCAGCCGACAGCGATGCGTTTGCGGGCGCTTGCGTCGAAGACGGACTCGGCGCAGAACTCTTTACTGCAGAATCGCTGGTGTCCGCCTGAGATTTACAGCCAATCGTCGCGCAGAGCAACAGCACTGCCGCCGCGGCAAACAGCGGCAAGGTCCGACGCGTCATAATTCTCCTCTGTACATAGCCGGTGCAAATGCCCGCGCACATGCTGGCATCAACAACCCGTCACGCCGCGCCCTGCTCCGCCGCCAGCCGTTTGTTGCGTTTGTTCACCACCACGGCCGAGACACCGATACTTATCACATAAAGCGCAACCATCGGCGCCATAAAAATAAGCATGGTGGTAGCATCCGGAGACGGCGTGATAACCGCCGCCACAATCGAAATCACCAGGATCGCGTAGCGAAAATTCTCCCACAAAAATTTCGGCGTAACGATGCCAAACAGCGACAAAAAGAAAACCAGAATCGGCAACTCAAATACGATCCCGAACCCCAGCAGCACCATCAATACCAAATCAAAATAGTCGCTCGTGGTGATCAGCGGCTCAATCGGCCCCACATTGCCCTGAAAGCTGACCAAGAACTTCAACATGTACGGCAGCGCCACGTAATAACCGAACGCAATTCCGCCCAAAAACAGAAAAAACGTCGAAGCCACAAAACCGGAAATCGCACTGCGTTCATGCTTGTAAAGCGCGGGCGCCACAAATAGCCAAATCTGATACAGCACGTACGGCGCGGCGATCACTATTCCCAGGTACACGCCCAGCGTGATGTACAGGTTCAGATAGCCAGCAGGATGCGTGTAAAAAAGGTGCGGATTCTGTTTCGCGGCCGTCAGCGCATCAATAATCGGTTTGGTGACAAATTTGATTAAATACTTGGAAAGCGACACGCCGATCATCGCGCCCGCCGCCAGGGCAATCAGCGAATTGATGATGCGCTTACGCAGCTCCGTTAGGTGCTCGAAAAAGGTCATCGCCCCGCCCGGCTCCTCGTCCTCGTCCACCACGGCGGCCGGACTCGCGGCGTCCAGCCCCGTTCCGGACGTCGCGACGGAGGGTACGGGCGCGATCGCGGTAATTTCCTCAGGCGGGTTGCTGGGTGTCATGAGCGGGATCGTTGGCAGCAACAGCGGCGGTCGAGGGTTCCTGCGGCGCGGTCATTCTGTTCGGCTTGCCCAGAGCATTCTCCAGCTCGGCAGTGTGACTGGCACCGTTGCTGCTCGTTCCGGTGACGTTCTCATCCGTACCGCGGGCGACGGCCTCGGCTACCGGTGTAACTACCAACGCCTCCGTCTCGCGCGTATCATTCGTTGCGCCAGAATCCGTCGCGGCGCCCCCCTCGGCCAACTGGGTATCCGTGCCTGCCGGTGTCCCCAATGTCGCGGGAGCTGCGGGAGTTTGCTGGGCCGCCGCCGCTGCTGACGCGGCCGCCGCCTCAGCGGCCTTTTTGCGCTCCGCCAACATCGTCTGCCGCTCGATATCCCGCATTTCCTGCTCAAAAGCGCTCTTAAAGTCTGTGGACGCCTTGCGAAATTCCGCCATCAACTTGCCCAGCCCCCGGGCCAGCTCCGGCAGCTTGTTCGGCCCGAAGACCACCAAGACAATGATAAACACCACAATCATGTGCGGAATGCTAAGCATGGGATTGAGTAGACGTTTTCGGCACCTATTGCATCATAGAAAGGGTGCCGAGCCCTGTCAAATTACGGATTCCGGCGTGCTATAATCTCATGATACGTGGTCGCGCGAGGTGCGCATGAAACCGGAACACCGCGGGTTAATCCTGGTGGTTGTAGTACTGCTCTTATCCGCCGTACTCGGGGGCATTTACGGCCCCAACGTCAAGGCCACGTCGTCGACCGCGGACGATTACCAAACGTCTCTCCGCGAATTTACCAAGGCTCTCGATGTAGTGCAGGCAAATTACGCCGAGCCCGTGGACGCCGACAAATCCGTGTATCAAGGCGCCATCCCCGGCATGCTGCGCATGCTCGATCCTCACTCCAATTTTTTTGACGCTAAACAATTCGCCTTGCTGCGCGAAGATCAGCGCGGCCGATACTACGGCGTGGGCATGACCGTCGCCCCGCACGAAAACCGCACCATGGTTATGGCTCCGTACGTCGGCGCTCCCGCCTTTAATGCCGGCATCCGCCCCGGCGACGTAATCATGAAGGTCGATGACAAGCCCACGGACGGCTTGAGCACCAGCGAAGTCGCCGACTTGCTGAAGGGTCCTAAGGGCACGGTCGTAAAAATCACCATCGCCCGCGAAGGATTTCCCGAGCAATTCGTCTTCACCGTGACGCGCGATGAAATTCCCCGCCGCTCCGTGGACCTCGCCTTCATGCTAAAGCCCGGCATCGGCTACATCCGCTTTCAGGGTCCTTTCAACGAAACCACGGATCGCGAAATTTCCGACGCCATGCATGAACTGGACGCGCCGTCGCTCGATGGCCTGATTCTCGATATGCGCGGCAATCCCGGCGGCCTGCTTAATGAAGCGGTGGCTGTCAGCGACATGTTCCTGGACAAAGGCCAGCAGATCGTCTCGCATCATGGGCGCAATTCACAGAGTCATTCTTACAGCGCGGTGCGCGGCAATCGCGGCGACACCGTGCCTCTGGTCATCCTGGTCAACAACAATTCCGCTTCGGCCACAGAAATTGTCGCCGGTGCGGTACAGGATCACGACCGCGGATTGATCGTCGGCGAAACCACTTTCGGCAAAGGCTTGGTCCAGACCGTAACCCCACTCAGCGAAAACACCGGCCTCGCTCTTACTACCGCGCGTTACTACACCCCGAGCGGCCGCCTGATTCAGCGCGACTACAAATCCATCTCCCTCTACGAATATCACTACGAACGCAAAGTGCCCGAGCATCCCACGGAGGTGAAGCTCACCGATAGCGGTCGCCAGGTCACTGGCGGCGGAGGCATCACCCCGGACGTAGTTGTCGCCGCTCCCAAGCTGAATAAATTTCAGACCGAGCTGTTCCGCGACGACGTTCTGTTCGGCGCGGAAACCGGCATCGGCGGATTTGCTCGCCAGTTCCTGGGCACCAAGCCCACCATCACCAAAGATTTTCAAGTGGACGACGCGGTGATGAAGTCTTTCCGCGACTATCTCGCCGCGAAAAACGTTCGTTACACCGAGCCGGACATCTCCGAAAATCTCGATTGGATCAAGCGCAAGATCAAGCAGGAAGTCTTCATGTCCACCTTCGGCCAGCAAGAAGGCTTCAAGGTTCTGCTGCTCGCCGATCCCCAGGTTGAAAAAGCCGCGGAGTCCGTTCCGCAAGCGCGCGCTCTCTATCAAAACGCGCGCAAAATCGTAGCCCAGCGCAGCGGGGGCAACACGCTCGAACAACCGTAATCGTCTTTCGGCCGAACTCGTAGGGGCACGGCATGCCGTGCCCGCTCACTCATTCATCTCTTCACGACCATCGAGGTTGCTGCGAAATCGCTGCAATGCATCTTTCCACGCCCGGATCACGTCCACTCCCATTATCGAAAAAGCAGTTGCCTTTCCTGGATAGCGGTGGGAACCCACGCCTCTCGGGCGTGTTTTAGCCCATCAGCGAGGTGCCCCCATGCGTATTTCATTCACCACTTGCATCCTGGCTGGTTCGCTTTGTCTTGCACTCACCGTCCCGACTCTACACGCCCAATCCACTACCACTACCTCCGACTTGCCCACGCAGTTTATTTCGATGGTGTCTGGCGGCGCTCGATCCACCCTTTTCCCCATGCTCACAAGCATCAAATCCGCGCCGATCTCCGCGTCCTTCCAAATAGAGAGTAAGCAAGTTCTTGCCAACGGCTCAACGATTACGGACACCCGCACCGGCAAGATCGCCCGCGACAGCGAGGGCCGCACTTATTTCGAACTCACCACCGTGCGCAGTCTTGAAGCGAATCCGCCATCCTCGACCACTATAAACATTTCCGATCCGGCTCGTCATACCCAATTCCTACTGATGCCCGATACGCACGTTGCCAGACGGTTTGATATGACGCCATTGCACACCGGAGAGGCGCTCCAGCGGCGACCGGTCACGCCAGAAACTGGCACGGCCGCTGCAAGCCCCGCTAGACCGACGGTCGTCAGGTCATCACTTCCGGCCATTCAAAAGGAAAATCTGGGCGTGGAATCGATGGAAGGAATCCCTGTGCAGCATTACCGCGAAACGCAAACCATCCCCGCCGGCCAAATCGGCAATGACCAGGACTTGGTGATCACCAGCGAATTCTGGTATTCGAGAGAACTGCGCTTGAACTTGAAGGCCACGCGCAATGACCCGCGTTTCGGCGCAGAAACCTTAACCGTCAGCGATGTGGATCGCGCCGAGCCCCCGGCTTCGCAATTCGAAATCCCCGCGGACTACACGGTCACCGACGTTCCGCGCAACACCGGGGTTGTTACCCCGAGCGGCGCAGCCGTTCCAGCGGAAAAACCCTGATCCTTCCGCGAACAGCGCCGCCTCCCTGCCGGTGCATTTCCGGATTTTCTCGGAGAAATCATCCTCCGTCATCAGTCAAGTACCCGCCATTGACTCATAAAACGTCACACCTTTTGCGGGTAGACGAAACCCCGGTATGTTGCATCATAATCTGTTGAGCGCGATGACTATGCGTAGACGCACGACTTGGGTAGTCTTGCTGGGCCTGGGTGTTCTTTCCTGTGGCTTACCTGGGACTGTTCAAGGCCAACCTCAGCAGTCCCCGGCGGCGCCGGTGACACAAACCAGCCTGCCGGATGCATCCTCAACCGCGGGATCATCCGCACAGCAGCACTCCGATCAACAATTGCCAGGACGCATCACCGGTACCGTCGTCGATCAGACTGGAGCCGTCGTCGCAGGTGCCCGCGTCAGGCTTACACGCGATGCGCAATCTCCAACCCAGGAAGTGCTGACCGACGACGGCGGTCAATTCACCTTCTTCAACTTGGCTCCCGGTCCCTTTCAGATCTCCATCGCTTCGGTCGGCTTCGCCAACCACACCGCCTCGGGAATCCTGCGTTCCGGCGATAGCTACGCGGTACCGCAAATCGCCTTGATCGTTGCGTCCGATACCACCGAGTTGCGCGTGCTGCTCACGCCAACGGAAATAGCGGAAGACCAGATCAAGGAGCAAGAGAAGCAACGCGTGCTCGGCGTCATTCCCAACTTCTATGTCACCTATGTCCCTAATGCGGTTCCGTTGAGCCCCAAGCAAAAGTTCGAGCTGGCCTGGAAATCCACCATCGACCCCGTGGGCTTCGGAATCACCGGCGCCATTGCAGGAATTCAGCAAGCGCAAAACGACTTCAGCGGCTATGGGCAAGGAGCCGCGGGCTACGCCAGACGCTACGGCGCCGCTTACGGGGACTTGGTTACCGGCACCTTCATCGGAAGCGCCATCTTGCCCTCGGTGCTGAAGCAAGATCCGCGCTACTTTTACAAAGGCACCGGTACCACGCGCTCGCGCATCCTCTATGCCCTCGCCAACGCTGTCATCTGCAAAGGCGACAATGGCCACTGGCAGCCCAATTACTCCAGTATCCTCGGAAGCCTCGCTTCTGGTGGAATCTCGAATCTCTACTATCCGTCGGAGAATCGTAATGACGCAGGGTTAACCTTCGAAAACGCGCTGATCGACATCGGCGCCACCGCCGCCACCAATATCCTGCAAGAGTTCGTCATCAAACGCTTTACCCCAAGCGTCAGCAGCCGCGAAGCCAACAAATCCGGCAGCACCATTGAAGCCCCTTCGGCGACTCCGCCTCCTCCGAGTCACTGACCTCAGATCATCGCTTCTCTGTCGTAAATATTTACTGCGGCGCCTTCGCAAACCACTCCTCGAACCACTCAAGCGTCCGCAGCGCGTAGTCCCGCGCGTCTACGGGTTTGACGAACCAATGCCCCTCATTCGGATAGACCACCAGCTTGGTCGGCACATGCAAATCCGCGAGCGCGTGCCACCATTCCACCGACTGTTCCATCGGCACCTCGCCGTCCCGGTCGCCAACCAAAATCAGCGTCGGCGTCTTCACCGCCTTGACGAAGTGCATGGGATCGCTCTTGGCGTACACCGCCGGATCGTCGTACACCGACGCCCCAAAAAACGGAATCATCCACCCATCGATGTCGTTCAGCCCGTAGTAGCTGAGCCAGTCCGAAAGGCCCGCGCCTGCCACCGCCGCCGCGAAGCGCTGTGTTTGCGTCTCCGCCCACATGGTCATGTATCCGCCATAGCTATGTCCGTAAATCCCCAAGCGCTTGCTCTCGATCGGATACTTTTTCAAAAGCTCATCCACCCCGGCCATGACGTCCCGGTAGTCGCCGCCGCCAAAGTCCTTCACGTTTCCCCGCGTAAACGCTTCTCCCTGTCCATAGCTGCCGCGCGGATTCGAGCACAGTGCAAAATACCCCATCGCCGATTGCGGCCCCATAAAGCGCTCGTCCCAGCGGGACATGCACGCTGCCGACGGTCCACCGTGTACATTCACCACCAGCGGATACGTCTTGCCAGCCGCAAAATCCTTGGGCAGCATCAGCCACCCTTGCACTCGCGTCCCGCCGTTCATCCAATGCACAATGCGCATCTCGCCCCACGCCGGCTTGACGTCGGCGTTCAGCCGCGTGAGTTGTTTCCAGTTGCCAATCGGTCCCGCCCATACTTCCGCTGGCGCGCTCGCCGATTGCCGCACGATCGCAGTGATTACGTTATCGCCACTGAAGGACCGGCCCGGCGCCCACGCCGTGCCTGCTGGGGTCGCCACCTCTTCGCCTGTCCACAGCGTCTGCACCGCGCCCCCTGCGACGCTGACGCTGCCAAAACCGGAATTGCCATCCACATTTTCCGCAAAGGTAATGCGCTCAGGCCCTGTCCATGCCAGTGCTGAGGGCGACGCCTTGATGTTAGGCGTCAGATTTCGTGCCGCGCCTCCCGCAATCGGCACCACGAAAATATCGCCGCCGGTCGAACCTTCGTCGCTCATCAATCCTTCGATGAACGCTACATTCTTTCCATCGGGAGACACGCGCGGGTCCGCGATCTGCAGTTTCGGCTTGTAAATCTCGCGCATCTCTCCGCTCTGCGCACGCGCAAAATACAGTCGCGCCACATACCAATTCGCGTCGCCAGCGCCGTGCGCCGCCGTCGCCACCCAGCCTTGCCCGTCCGGCGTCCACTCATACTCGTAAATGTACATATCCGCGGGTGTGACTTGCGCCAAATGGTTTGTGGCCAAATCCAATGTTGCAATCCGCTGCTCGTAAATCTTCTCGTCGATCTCTCCTGACAATGGCGTCATCGGCTGCAACGGGCCCGCCACGCGCGGCATCCCCTCAATGAAAAGTAGCGCCAGCTTTGAGTCATCCGGAGAGAAGCGCAGCGTCGCAACATAACCTTTCAATTCCGCATGTTTCGTTAGCGCGCTACCGTCCATCCCCGCGGTCCACACTTGCGCGGCGGGAACGTCGCCAGGAAGATCCGCGATGAACGCGACGCGCTTACTATCCGCGGACCACGCCACATCGTGCAGCGCAAGGCCGCCCTCCACCGCAATCGCCTGCGAAGGCCCGCCACCCGCCGGAATCACCGCGAGTTTTCCATCCACAACGTAAGCCACTTGCGTTCCGTCCGGCGACAGCGCCACCTCTCCAATCCTCTTGGCGTGCGGCATGGAATCCAGCACCACAGCAGCACGAGAAGGCATGGCGTCAGAATGCGTACCGCTTCGCTCTTGCGCAACGCCGGGCACGCAACAGCAAATCGCCATCGCGGCGCACAACATCGCCGAGTAACGCCCGCGCACGTTAGTTTGGGCCGCCACTGTCGAACCTCGGAACGATTTTCGCTCTTCGCCTGACATCATCGCTTCCATCCCAGCTCCTTAAAATGTCGCAGCAGCATTGGTAATATACATGAACTGTCCGAGCCACTCGCCGCGCGCATTGTGGACCGCCGAGGCAGAGTGTAGGCTGTCCGCTGACCGAGAGCGCTAAATGAAAATTACGCCTGCTGCGCGGGCCAATATTCGGAGTAAACCGATGCCCTTTAAGAAAGTTTTTCTGTTGGCGGGCCTTTTTGCCATTACCACCTGCGCCCAGCAAACCACGCCACCACAGCCGCCCGCCCAGCCGACGCTACCCTACACCCCAAGTCTCGACCTCGCCTCCATGGATCGCAAAGTCGACCCCTGCGTGGACTTCTACGAATACTCCTGCGGCGGCTGGCGAAAGTTAAATCCCATCCCGCCCGACCAAACCGGCTGGAGCGTTTACGGCAAATTGTATGAAGACAATCTGAACTATCTTCGCGTCATTCTCGAACAAGCTGCCGCCGCAACCAATCGCGACGCCGTCACGCAGAAAATTGGCGATTACTACGCCTCTTGCATGGACGAAGCTGAAGTAGATAAATTAGGCGTCAAGCCGTTGCAATCGAATTTATCCGCCATCGCCAGTCTACAGGGCACAAAACAACTTCCCGCGTTGCTGGCGGCTCTGCAGCTCGAAGGCACCTCCGCTTTGTTCAACGCCTCGCCCACCCAGGATCCCGACAATTCCGATGCCGTAATTATGGATATTTCCCAGGGCGGTCTCGGCCTCCCGGATCGCGATTACTACCTCGAGGACGACGCCAAATCGAAAGAAACTCGCGAACAATACTTGCGCCACGTTCAGAAAATATTTGAACTGCTGGGCGATTCTCCGGACACCGCCAAAATCAACGCCGCCACGGTGATGCGCATCGAGACCAGCCTGGCAAAAGCCTCGCTCACCCGCGTCGAACGTCGAGATCCTTATAAGCAGAAAAACAAAATGAGCCCGCCGGACCTCGCCAAACTCACGCCGGACTTCGATTGGAACGCCTATTTCACCGCCGCCGGTGCCCCGCAATTTCCCATACTCAACGTCGATTGGCCGGACTTCCTCAAGGACGTCGATGCCCAGCTGAAATCGAATTCGGTGCAAGATTGGAAGAGTTATCTCCGATTTCACGTTGCCAACTCTCACGCGCCATTTTTGTCTTCCGCCTTCGTGAATGAAGACTTCGCGTTCTACCGCAAATACCTGCGCGGCGCCACGGAGCTTCAGCCCCGCTGGAAGCGCTGCGTTAGCTACGTCGATGGAGATTTGGGAGAAGCTTTGGGACAGGCCTACGTGCAAAAGACTTTCCCGCCAGAACTCAAGGCCGCCACTGTGGAAATGACCCGCCGCATCGAAGCCGCCATGGCGCTGCGCATCCAGCAACTAGACTGGATGAGCCCGCAAACCAAACAACAAGCGCTGGCGAAACTGCACGCCATTCGCAACAAGGTCGGCTATCCCGATAAATGGCGCGACTACAGCTCCCTCAACATCGTCCGCGGGCAATTTTATGGCGACGATGTGCGCGCCACCGAATTCGAGGTCCATCGCCAACTCAACAAAATCGGCAAACCGGTTGACCGCGGCGAATGGGGCATGACGCCGCCCACCGTCAACGCCTATTTCGATCCGCAAATGAACGACATCAATTTCCCTGCCGGTGTTCTCCAGCCGCCCCTATACGACGCCAAGATGGACGACGCCCCGAACTACGGAAACACCGGTTCCACCATCGGTCACGAGCTAACCCACGGATTTGACGACCAGGGCCGAAAATACGATGCGCAGGGAAACTTGAAAGATTGGTGGACCAAGGAAGACGCCGAGCAATTCGTCAAGCACTCGGACTGCGTCGTCGATCAGTACGCGCAATACGTCGTCGTGGACGACATCCACATCAATTCCAAGCTCACAGAAGGCGAAGACGTCGCCGACCTCGGCGGGACCATCCTCGCCTATATCGCCTGGAAGGACGCCACCAAAGATATGACTCTCAAAGACCGCGACGGCCTCACGCCGGACCAGCGCTTTTTTATCGGCTTAGCACAGTGGGCCTGCGAAAATACCCGCCCAGAAAATGAACGCGTCCAAGCCATAACCGATCCCCACTCCCCAGGCAAGTACCGCATCAATGGCGTCGTCGTGAACATGCCCGAATTCGCCACCGCCTTCGCCTGCAAACCCGGCCAACCCATGGTCAAGCCGCCAGAAAAAATCTGCCACGTCTGGTAGCTCATGTGGAACCCACGCGGAGTGCTGCGGTTTGCCCTGAACGATTATGCGAAGGGCTTGACGCCGTTTTTTCGCGGTAAGCACAGCCGCGTCCGTTCGGCCTTCGTAGCGAGATGCTGCTATCCCAAGGGTGTCGTTGTTGTATTGAACGATCCCTCCGTTGCGGTTTGATTTGGGGTTGACAGACGCCCTTCTTCCCTGCTTTTATCGTCGGGAACCATGGCACGGACAATCGTTTGTCTTTCTGATAACGCGGCATTCGTAACGGAGGGATCGTGAAGCTGAAATTGCTCCTGTGTTCGTCTTGTGCCCTACTTTTCCTCTCCATGTCGTCAAATGCGCAGCGGGATCAGGACGCGCGGCTGTGGCTGACCACACCCGACCGGACTGCGCTGGTAGCGCTGCAGCCCGCCGCGCTGCACTTTTCGTCGGAAGCGGGCCCGTCGCCGGTTCTCACAGTTGATGATGCGCAGCACTTCCAGTCGATCGATGGCTTTGGCTTTGCGCTGACCGGAGGAAGCGCACAGCTACTAATGCACATGGGTACTGCGCAACGGGCTGGCCTGCTGAAGGAATTATTCACCACCGGTGGCAACGGAATCGGAGTGAGCTATCTCCGAGTGAGCATCGGCGCTTCCGACATGAATGAGCGCGTGTTTTCCTACGATGACTTGCCGCAGGGCGAGACCGATGTGGATATGGCGAAATTCGACCTGGGACCGGACCGCGCGGATGTCATTCCGATGCTGAAGGAGATTTTGGCAATTGCGCCGGGGATCAAGATTCTGGGATCACCCTGGTCCGCTCCGGCGTGGATGAAGACCAACGATGACGTGAGGGGCGGTGAGCTCAAGCCGGAATATTATGCTGTGTTCGCCAAATATCTTGTCAAGTATATCCAAGCCATGCGCGCCGATGGCATCACGATTGACGCGATCACGGTGGAGAATGAACCCCTGAATCCCAAGAACACGCCGAGCATGGTGATGTTCGCGATGCAACAGGATACGATCATTGCCCATGATCTGGGTCCTACATTTCAAAAGGCGGGAATCCGCACGAAGATTCTGCTCTATGACCATAACCCGGATGTATTGTCCTATCCCCTCTCGATTCTCGGCGATCCTGACGCAAGCAAGTATGTGGACGGAACGGCGTTTCATCTTTACGGCGGCGACGCAAGTTTGCTGGCACAGGTGCACGATGCGTATCCGAACAAGAACCTCTATCTAACCGAGCAATCGGTGACCGAGCGGCGCTCCGGGGGGCCCCTGGGAATTGCGGAACCGGTGCGCCGCGTGATGATCGGCGCGACGCGGAATTGGTGCCGCAATGTGCTGCTGTGGAATTTGGCTGCCGATCCTCAGAATGGTCCGCATACCAACAATGGGGGATGCACCGGATGTTCAGGGGCTATTACCCTGAGCGGCGATTCTGTAAGTAGGAATGTTGCTTATTACGTGCTCGATCATTTCTCGCAGTTTGTACCTCCGGGATCAGTGCGCGTGGCGTCGACTGAGCTCGAGCAGTTGGCCAGCGTCGCCTTTCTTACTCCTCAGCACAAGATAGTGCTGGTGGTTTCGAACACGGGGAATTTCGAAAAGTCCTTCGCGGTGAAGTACCAAGGCAAATTCTTCCAGACCACCTTACCGCCGGAGTCCGTAGGAACTTATGTCTGGTAGGCGCGCGCTCCAGGCAAACCGAAAGTCATTCTTGGCCAGAAGTCTGCTTCGACGAGGGCTGGCTACCAACCCATTTGGCCCATCCGCCTAAGGATAATCGCGCTGTAGTTATTCATGCGCTCGGGTCGTCGCTTCAGGGGAGCTGGTAAAATTGCCGCGAGCCGTGCCGCCTGTTGCCGGCCAATCTTCCGCGCTGCGGTTTCGTCGTAGTAACGACACGCCGCCTCTGCACCATAAATACCAGGGCCCCATTCCACCACGTTCAGGTATATCTCCAGAATGCGCTCTTTGCCGAGAAAGATTTCGGCCACCGGTACTAGTGAGGCCTCCACGCCCTTGCGGAGGAAGGAGCGGCCCGTTCCGAAAAATAGGTTTTTTACCAGTTGCTGCGTAATGGTGGAAGCTCCGCGGCTGCGCTCGCCCTCCAAATCGTCTTCGGCGGCGATTTCGATCTCGTGCCAATCAAATCCATGATGCTGATAGAAGCGCGCGTCCTCTGCGGCGACTACCGCGTGCTGCAGGTCGGCCGAGATTTCGCTGATCGGAATGAAGTCGTAGCGTTTGCGATACGGCTTGTCGTGAATCCAAGCCTGCAAGCGCCGCTGCATGTGCACTGCGGTTGTCGGTGGGTCGATCCACCGGGCGGACACCAGCATCAGCGCGGCAAGCACCCAAAGAAGCACCACGCCAATGGCCAAGCCGATCGCCAGGCGAATACCCAGGCGAACGTCCAGCCATCGAACAAAGGGTCGGTCGAAGACTGTCCGAACAGGTGCCCCGGTTTCTGCAGTCTTGATCTCTGTGGTCTTGGTGTCTGAAGTCTTGGTGTCTGTGTTCTCTGTTTCCGGCATTGCAGTCACCGTTCAGCATGATAGCCCGTGCTGGGTTGCCGCTCATGCACGATCTCGTGCACTCGAATACAGCATGCTGTTCTACTCCGTCCACTCTGGACACAGTTCCGCGCGCCCGAAGTTCCCAAGTTTGGAAACTTTTTCAACGTCTGTTAATATCGTTAGGCTGCTTTAGGGGCGTGTAGCTCAGCTGGGAGAGCGCGTCGTTCGCAACGACGAGGCCGCCGGTTCGATCCCGGCCACGTCCACCATCTTCTTCTTCAACTTCTCACCGGCCTCGCCCTAGCGATCCTCCGTCTCAGCAATCTCATTCCAAACCGTTTAACCCAACGCAGCACCGCGCTACGTCCGCCGCCAAAAAATCCCAATTATTCCTTTGACAGGTTAGGTAGCACCGCGTACAATTACTCTTGTAGAGAACTACGCCTCGTCTCTCGGTAAGACCCAAACAACAATCGGTCGTAAATCTCGCAAAAACTGTAGCGCAGGGCGCTTGCTTCTGAGTCCTGCGGCCTTTTCCGCGCCCGTGACTCTCAATCGGGGGAAGACCGAAGTACGCAAAGACTGACACGATTCACGCGTGCGCATTGGCTGAGGGAAGGTGACTAGCTACATAACCGAAATCCCCCTAAACCCAGTAGAATGAACACTTGCGAAACAGCAACAAAACAAAAGACTTTAACTTCCCTGGAATGAACACTTACAGAATTCGCGCTAGTGGGCCCCACTTCGCAATCTGTCGCTCAATCGCGCGGCACGGGACATTTCCTCCGCAGGACCTCGGTAGGCCCTCCCAAGCGCCGCGCAACATCATCCACGGCCTCTAGGCCAGCCATGTCCTAGCCAGTTCGATCGCCCGACCGACCGCCGAAGCGTCCGCCAGCTTCCCGCGTGCAAAGTCCTTCGTGCCGCCGCCCTTCCCGTCAACCTCGCCAAGGACCCGCTTCAAAAGCACGGCCATGTCGCGCCCTTCAGCCGGATGTTGCGCGAAGAGTATCTGCCCAGTATCGCTGGCCGCCACCAAGGCAACCACGCGTTCCCTTTTGGCAAGCGCGGCAGCAAATAGTCCCGGGAAATCCGGATGGACACCCTCCAACACGCGCTCGACCACGCAAAGTCCATCGCCAGCCGCGACCGCGGAATGCAGCGTCAGCGCCGCCCCAGCCTCCGCCAATTGCTGCAAAGAGCCGCGCAGCGCGGCAAAATGCGCATCGCGCTCGGCGACGACGCGTTCGGCAGCGGCGTGCACCTCGTCCGGAGCACACTGCAAAGCTTGCGCCGCGTCGCGCAACTGCCGAAAATCCGCGCGGGCCAAGCGCTCGGCGCGGCGTCCACTAACGAATTCCACGCGCCAGTCCCCGCGCACCTTGCTGCGCCGCCGCACCAGCACCAGCCCGATCTGACCGGTAGAGCGCACGTGCGTGCCGCCACATGGTTGATAATCGGCGCCTACAATCTCTATCACGCGCAGCATGCCCTCGCGCTCGATTCGCTTGCGCACCCCGCGTTCGGCCAGTTGCTCCGGCGTGGCGTAGTGCACGTGAAGATCGCGATTCTCAAAAATAATGTGATTCGCGGCGCGCTCGATTCCTTCCAGTAACTCGTCGGACGGCTCCGGCCCGCGGAGGTCGATAGTGCAAATCTCTTCGCCAAGGTGAAAGGAGACCGTAGGCAGCCCAGCGCGCTCCTGAAACACCGCCGAGAGCAAATGCTGCCCGGTATGCTGTTGCATGTGGTCGAAACGGCGTGGCCAGTCCACGCACCCGGCTACCGCGGCGCCCTCGTCCAATTCGCGATCCACGATGTGAATCACTTCGTCGCCCTCGTCCTGCACCTCCAGGACGCCGGCGTCTCCCAGCTTTCCGAAATCATGCGGCTGTCCGCCAGACGCCGGATACAGTGCGGTGCGGTCCAGCACCACCGCCCACGCCGTCTGCGTCCGCCCCGCCTGCAGGTTCGGAGGCACGGCCTCGCAACTGAGCACCTTCGCGGTGAACTCCCGCACGTAAGCATCGTCGTAATAAATGCGCTGTGTAGCCATAAACGCCGATTTTATCACAGCCGCTTTTGCGGACCTGCGTCGGCCAAATTCCGCAAATCGCTACTCGATCCGGAAAGGTGCGTGACTCGATACTCCAGACAGCACACCGCGTCGCGACGGCATCTCAATACAGGGTAAAATGGATATGAGGGTAAACTAGCCGCATGGCCGTGCGCCTCATCGCTTTGGACATTGACGGCACGCTGCTCGATAGCCGCTGGCGTGTCCCGGAAGCCAATCGCCTGGCGGTTGCCGAAGCCGCGCGCCGCGGCATTGAAGTGGCGCTGGTCACCGGACGCCGCTACGACTTCGCCATGCCCGTAGCGCGCGAACTCGACGCGCCCCTCACCATGATCGTCAACAACGGCGCGCTGGTGCGCACCCACGACGGGCAAACGCACATTCGGCACGTCCTGCCCGCGGAAACCGCGCGCAAAGTTTTGCAACTGACGCTGCCGTGGCGCGATGGCGCCGCGCTCATTTTCGATCGTTTGCGCGAAAAGCAGGTAATGCTCGAATTGCTCGATCCCAACGACACGTTGCGATACTCCTACTACGCGCGCAATCGCGACTTCATCGGCGTGGCGAATCCGCTGGAATCCTGCCTGACGGAAGATCCGATTCAAGTGATGTTCTCCGGCCCCGTTGGGGAAATGCGCCAAGCCGAACAACTGTTGCGCGCCGCGCCCTTCGCCGCGGAGTACGCGCTGGCTACCACGATCTACGAAAACAAAGACTTCGCCATGATCGACGTCCTCAATCCCATCATCACCAAAGGCGTGGCCCTGGCCGAATGGGCCGCGCTGCGCGGCATTGCTCGCGAAGAAGTGCTGGCCATCGGCGACAACCACAACGACCTTGAGATGCTCACCTTCGCCGGCATTCCCGTGGTCATGAGCAATGGCGTTTCTGCGTTAAAGTGTTTCGGCTGGCATCAGACCGGCTCTAACGACGAAGGCGGAGTCGCTGCCGCCATCGAGCATTTCGTGTTGCGCGAGGCCGCTTCATGCGTCTAAAGCACGCCATTCTAGCCCTGGCGGCAAGCTGCGGGGCGCTGCTCGCGACTCCGTACGGCGCGCGCGCCGACAACATCGTTCTCAAAAACGGCCAGCGCCTCAATGTCACCGGATATCAACTCATCGACGGCATCTACCACCTGCAGATGAATGGGGGTTTCGTAGACGTTCCGTTCGACGAAGTTGCCGCCATCGAGCCCGAGGATCAATTTGCCGCGCCACCACCGCCAGCGCCGCTTTTGTCGATGAAAAACCATTATCGTGATTTGGTGGAAACTTCCGCCGCGCGTTACCGGGTGGACGCCGATCTGATCAGCAGCGTGATCGCCACGGAATCCAATTTCAACGCGCGCGCCGTCTCGCGCAAAAATGCCCGCGGCCTGATGCAGCTGATGCCGGAAACCGCGGCGAAGCTCGGCGTGCGCAACGTCTTCGACCCGCAAGAAAATATCGACGCTGGCACGCGCTACCTCGGCAACCTGCTGCAGCGCTATCGCAACGACTTGTCCCTGGCGCTGGCGGCGTACAATGCCGGCCCGGAGCGCGTCCAGCAATACGGCCGCGTGCCCCCGTTCGCCGAAACCGTTTCGTACGTGCGCAGAGTGCAGCGCACCTACCAGAACACCAAGTCCGCACAGTCCGGCAAAAACAGCCCGGTGCCGGAAGCCACCTCGTTCATCACAAATTCCGTAGCGAGTTCCCCTGGGGTCACAACAGGAACTTCCTCCGCGACGTCATCCGGAAATTCGCCCGGCACTTCGTCCGGCACTTCCCTGCCGGCGAACGCTTCCGCCGCGCAACCCGCACCCGCGTTGCAACCATAAACAGCTGCAAGCGCGACGCTGACGAATCATTAATCAGAAAGCTCTGCGTCCGTTCGGAGAATTAAAATTTACTGCAAAGCTGCAGTGGTTTGCTGCGCGGTGACTCGCCTGCCAGCAACTACTATTGCTGCGGAGGATTTTGCGGCTGCGACGTGGGCGGTGTGCCGCCTTGCGGCGCACCTGAAGTAGGAGCGGGCGCGCCTGTGCCGGGCGCTGTTGGCGTTGCGCCGAAGCCCGGCGTAGTTCCTACCGGCGTGCCGATACCCTGCGTGCCCGGAGCGTTCAGCTGCTGCAATGCTGCCGCGGCGTCCTTCGCGGGATTCCAGACAAATTCAAAGAGCAGATAATTCTTGGCTTTTTCATAAACCTTGATGGAGTGCCGATTGATCTTGCTCCCGACCCCGATGATGTTGCCGCCAACGATATTCGAGGTGTCCGGCAGGTCGGTGACCGGCGGGTTCAAGTAGGGGTCCAGCGCCGGATCGAGAGGCTGCCCGTTGCTATCCAACAAATTATTCCCCGACGAATTGTAGGCAGAAAAATTGCTGCTCGTAGATCCAAAACCGCTGCTGCTCGTCGAGCCGAAGCTGCTGGTGTTGCTCGAGCCGAAGCCGCCGCTGCTATTCGTCGATCCGAACCCGCTCGAACTGCTCGAGCCAAATCCGCTGCCGCTCGATGATCCGAAGCCTCCGGAAAAACCGCTCGCTCCCGGCAGCGACGGCGATTGGCCGTTGGCGCCCGCCAGCGCGGACACCGGGGTGCCCAATCCGCCGGTGCCCGGCAACGGATTCTCCGGCGGCTTGAGGCTGCCAATCAGCTGCCCCGCGGGACCGACGAAAATCAGCCGCCACGATCCGTCTTCTTTGTTCATCGGATCTTTGTAGGCCTGACGCATGAAACGGATGGAACCGGTCTTGGGCTTGGTCAGATCGTCGAGGCTGGTGGGAAAATGCCCGAGCTTGGTGTTGTAGAGTTTCACCGCGCGCGCGTACTGTTTGCCGCGCCAGATCATTTCCTGTTCCTTCTCGCGGCGTCCTTCGGTCAGGATATTGGGCGCCACCGTCATCGCGGTCGCCGTCAGCAGCGCCACGGAAAACATAATCAGCAAAAGCGCATAGCCCCTTTGTGCGCGAAAACGTCGCGCATGTGGTCCTTGCGCATATTTTTGCGAAAGAAAATGTGGCAACTTCAAACCTTGTACGGCACTATTCGCTTGAGAAGGGATCGACATGCTCATGCCGTCGGCGGCCCGCTCTTGTCAGGATCCACCGTTTTGGTGTTGCGCAAACCCGTGGACATATCCTGGAATTCGATTATGCCGTTGTTCACCTGCGTGATGCGGTAGCGCCCCAGGAGCGTGTCGCCCTCACCGACCACTTGCACTTCCCCGTCAACCGACAAAAATGCGCGGCGCGCCGTGCCGTTAGGAACCGTGCCGTAGCCAAAGAAGCTTACATTCCCCGGCCACGTCGGCGGGACGTCAGGTACCTTCGGAGGCGGACCCACGATCACGTGTTTTCCATTTTTATCGGCTATCTGCGTGGGAGTTGTTGCTATGGGCTCGGCTTGCATGCTGAAGGGATTTCTTCCCGAGCTCTTGTATTCCGTTTTCTGGGCGTCGGTAATTTTCCGCCAATGCAGTTCCGGATTTTCCACCGGCAAGGGCTGGTAGGCTTTAACCACAAATTGCGAATCTGCGATGCCGGGCATGGGCTTACCGCTCTCCAGATACCAGACCAGAGCAGCGACCACTACCAGGGCGGCGAGAGCGGCGAGTTGTTTCTGCTGTTTCGTCATACCGTTCGGAAATACGTCTTCATATGTAGCAGAACGCGCACCGCGCCACCGGCCGAGTGGCTCTGAGAATCGCTGGCCACGGTAAGCGCATCGACTTCATAAACATTTTCGGAACGCTGCAGTCCGTTCAAAAAGCGCACCACGCTAGCGTAGTCGCCGTTGACCGTGGCGTCCATATCTACCATTTCGAGATTCCTGTTCGGAACCGGGAACTGTTTGAAGGTCACGGAATCCAAATGCAAAGAGGACTTGCTGGCGATGGTCCCTAGCTCGGCGAGGACCGCGGAGGAGCTGGTATTCGCGGGGCGCAGGGAGTGCTCGAACTTGTCGCAATCCTGCTGCGTGGTCGGCATCTTTTGCTTAATCTCTTCGGCGCGCCGGATATCCGCGCGCAGCAACTCAAGTTCTTGAACCTCGCTTGCCAGTTGCTGTTTGGGCGTGTGCGGCGCCGAAGACAGTCGCCAGCCATAGGCTGCCAACGCCAAGTCCGCGCCAATCAGCAAGGTCAACCCCGCGATAATCAATCTTTTCCGAACTATGAATTGGCGCTCCATCAGATCCTCGAGTACACCACGTCCAGGTCCACGGTCTCGCGGTCGCCTTGTTCGCCGTTCTGCGCGGTCTTGTCGCTGACCAATTGCACGTTGCTAAATTCTTTGGACGATTCCAGCGCGCGAAGGAATTTAAGTTTGGCTTCCTCGCTGCTGGCGCCGACACGCAACTTGACGAGTATCCGCCCTTTCACTTGCGCAGGCTCCACGTTGAGGATCCGCACGCCGCCGGGCATCACCTGCTCCAGGTCCATAAACATCAGCGTCCAATTAAAACTTCGCGCGTCGATGATGGAATTGAGAAACGCCGCGCGGTCATGCAGGCGGGCATTTTCCGGGTCGGTAAAAAAGCGTTCCAGATTGTTGCGTTCGATCTCGCTGGCGGCCAGTTTCTGCCGCGTATCCGCGGTTTGCGCGCGAAATTCCGCATCCGCCTTGCGCACGGAATAGACGTGCCAGCCCAGGGCGAGAAAAGTGATGGCCCCCAGAACTCCGATAAGGCCGGCGCCCACGATGAAACGCCGGTGCGTTTGCAGGGCGTTGGTGGCGAGATTGAGCTGTATCCTCATCCGTAGTTACTCCAAAACGGTTACTCCGAAAAACCTACGCAAGCACTGCGGTTACTAGTTTCGATGCAACATCCAGCCAACTAGTCCCTCGAGTTCGCGGTCCGCCAGCGGCTTGGCATCCGACGGGAAACGGCCATCGGCGGCAGCGGTCTGCATGAGCGAGCGAACTTCGCAATGAAATTCATCTTCCAGCGGCCGCAGAAACTCCGTCAGCCGGTTGCCAAGACCGGCCACACGCACGGAATGAATGCCTTCGTGCCAGGTATCCTGATAATAGGCCGCGACGGGATAGATTTCTTCCAGCAACATTTCCGGTGTGAGCGCATTATCGCGCGCCGGCAATTCCGTGCAGCGATATCCGCGCAAAACGCCTTCGCGCACGATGGCGGTGGTGAGCGACGAGCCCGAAACGCGAGCCAGCAGCGTGGGCTTTTGTTCTTCCAGCAACGCCACAGCCGCGAGCGAGGAATTCAGCACCACGCCAGGATGCAACCCCGCGCCTTCCGCCAGGCCTTCGTATTCACGGATGATGCGCAGCCGGGCCAGCGCGGTCACCACATCCACGCCATCCTCGTGCGGCGCCTGGCGCATGTAGGAAATCAGCGTCTCATCGGCTTCAAACGGCACGCTCTTTTTAAGCTTCCAGCGCAGCATGGGATAGGCTTCTTGCGGCGAACGCGGAAATTGATCGAAGTGCTGCAAGAAAACGCGAATCACCGGGTCCGGCAGAATCAGCGCGATGGATTCATCCTTGGCGCGCAAGCGGTCGAACACGCTATTGACCGCGGCTTTTACCGCGGTGGGGTTGGCGATATTGGTTTCCACAGCGGACGGCAGCAGCGCGCCTTCCGGCAATTCCTCGATGGCGAAGCCGTCCAGCGAGCCGGTGCGCGTCCAGCGCGCGCCCGCCACGCGATTGGGGGCAATTTCCAGCGCCAGCGGCGGATGCGGACTGGCGTCCAGCCAGCGCGTCACCTTGCGCACGAATGCGCTCTTGTAGATGCCCTGACGAAATGCGGCTGTGCTCGTGGATGCCATGTTTATCCGAAAAGTTTAGTTGGCCAGCGTTTCTTCAACGAACGTGACCTTGTTGATTTCTTTTACGCTGGTCTGGCCTTCGCGAATTTTGTTCAAACCGCTTTCGCGCAGCGTGACCATGCCTTCTTCACGCGCCACGCGCTTGATTTCTGAAGTGGGCCGCCGGTCTACGATCATTTCACGAATGCGGTCGGTCAGGTCCAGCAGTTCGCAGATGGCGGTGCGCCCATGGTAACCGGTGCCGGAACATTCGAGGCAGCCCGCGCCCTCGGCAAAGACCACGGAGCCCCACACTGCGGGATCCAGTCCGGCCTCTTTCAGTTCCGCGGTCGTGTACTTTTTGGGCTGTTTGCAATTCACGCAGACCACGCGCACCAGCCGCTGGGCCATGATGCAGTTCAGCGCGGACACAAAGTTATACGGTTCGACGCCCATGTTGATGAAGCGACCGATGACGTCGGTGACGTTGTTGGCGTGCACGGTGGTGAATACGAGGTGACCAGTAAGCGCGGATTGAATGGCGATTTGCGCGGTCTCCTGGTCGCGGATTTCGCCAACCATGATCTTGTCCGGGTCGTGGCGCAGGATGGAGCGCAAGCCGCGGGCGAAGGTCAAACCTTTTTTCTCGTTGACGGGAATCTGGGTGATGCCGCGCAGCTGATATTCCACGGGATCTTCGATGGTGATGATCTTGTCTTCGTCGCTCTTGATTTCGTTGATGGCCGCGTACAGCGTGGTCGTTTTGCCGGAGCCGGTGGGACCGGTGACCAGCACCATGCCGTAGGGTTCGCGAATGTAGCGGCGAAATTTCTTCATTTCGTCGGCGGAGAAACCCACGACGTCGAGGCTCAGGTTGGTGAACTTTTCCGAAAGTGTTTCTTTGTCCAACACGCGGAGCACGGCGTCTTCGCCATGGCTGGCAGGCATGATGGAGACGCGCAGGTCGATGAAGCGGCCTTTATATTTAACGCGGAAACGGCCGTCTTGCGGGACGCGGCGTTCGGCGATGTCCAAATCGCTGAGCACCTTGATGCGCGAAATCAAATTGGAGTGCCATTCCTTGGACATGTTCTGCATGGCGTACTGCAGCACGCCATCGATGCGGTACTTGACGGCCACTTCGCCGTCGCGTGCTTCGATGTGAATGTCACTGGCGCGGCGCTCGAGCGCGGTAAAGATAATGGTTTCCACCAGGCGGACGACGGGATTTTGCGCGGTGTCTCGCGTAAGGCGATCGCCGGAAATGGTTTCGTCGCTCTCGACATCTTCCTTGGAGACTTGCAGCGTGAACGCTTCCGTGGCTTGTTCCAGCACGCGCTGCGATTGTTCCGTGCGCTTCAGTAAATCGCCGATTTGCCTGGGCGTGGCCACCTTGATGGAAAGCTTTTTGCCGAGCAGCAGCGGAAGTTCATCGCTGAGCAACACCAGGCTCGGGTCGGCCACCGCAATGGACAAAGAGTTGTTCTGCAATTCCAGCGGAACAAAGTTGTAACGGAACATCAAGTCCGCGGGAATGGTGCGAAAGAGTTCGGGATCGATGCGTTGTTCGTTCAAATCCACAAACGGACAACGATAGCGCTGCGCCAGTTTGCGCGCTATCTCCCGCTCGTTCATTAGCGGTTCCCCGCCGGCGGGTGGCAAATTGTGTTCGGGACTAGCCATAGGATTCCTTATTTTGCGCCCTCAGTGGAGAAGGAGAAAATTGGCAAATAGAGTGAGATCAAAATAAACGCCACCAGCAGGCCCATGAATACCAGCATGATGGGTTCGATCAACGCGATCATGGTGGTGAGCCGTAGGTTCACTTCGTCTTCATAAAACTCCGCAACGCTGGTGAGCATGGGCGCGAGGGCGCCGCTGGACTCGCCTACTTCGATCATGTCCAGCGCCAGGTCCGGCATCACACCTTTGGAGGCTAGCGCCTGATGCAGAGACTCCCCTTCGCGGACCATCTGGGTAGTTTCGGCGACGGTATTGCGCACCAGGCGGCTGGTGATGGCGTCGGAGGCGGTGCTCAGCGCAGCCACCAGCGGCGTGCCGCCGGTCAATAGCGTGGCCAAAGTGCGCGAAAACTGCGCCACCTGAAACTTCAGCATGGTGTCGCCAATCATCGGGAGGCGAAACTTCATGCGATCGAACGCCGCGCCACCTTCCTCCGAGCGCGACCACATGAACAGCAAAAAGATTCCGAGGAAAAAAGCGGCGATCAACCCCAGCACCACGTAGCGATAATCCACGGTGATCGCTATGAGGAGTTTGGTGGGGCCGGGAAGCTCGGTGCCAAGGTCTTTATAGAGCAGGGAAAATTTGGGGATAACCACGGTTACCAGGTAGGTGACGATAACGGCCGCGACGGTGATCAGTAGCGTGGGATAGACCAAAGTGGCGATGATTTTCTTGCGTACCCCGGTGCTCACACGCTGGTACGCGATGTAATACTCCAGCACGCCGGAAAGATTTCCGCTCTTCTCGCCGGCCAGAATGGCTGTGGAATACACTTTGGAAAAAACGCCTGCTTCGTCGACTGCCTCGGAGAGCGACTTCCCTTCGCGCACGCGATCGCGAATCTGGGTGACCACGGGGCGAAGCTTGGGGGTGGTGGCGCGTGTGGAGAGCAAATCCAGCGCGCGAAGAATCGGCAATCCCGCCTTGATGAGGGTGTTGAACTGTTGATTGAGGATTAGAAAATCGGAGCCGGTGACCTGGCGGGCGCGGGAGCGATTGGTCAGCCCGCTAATCAGGCTGTTGCGCGCTTCCACCGAGTAGACATACAAGCCCCGGTCCGCCATTTTCTGGCGCGCCTCGTCCTTATTTCCCGCGGCCTCGACGTGCGAAAAGACTCGCCCGTTAGCATCCGCCACGCGGCAAACAAACTCCCCCATAGCCCTCAGTTTACCTCAAGTAGCTTGGGTGCGGTGGGGCGGAGGATGGTTGGCCGTTACTATTCGGAAACGCGCTCGGTGGCAGAAAGCGGGCCGCCTAGCTCGCGGAAAAGACTGGATTTATGGCGCAAAGAGCGTCGGTGGATGCTATTTCATCGTTTCGTTTTGCAGCGGTAATTCGCCATTCAAGATGGCCACACCCGCGGGTGGCTGAAACTCAAATGCGGACGCGGGCAGGACGGGATTGAATTGCCAATTCTCAAAGCGAAATTCCAGGCTGATGCCGCCTTTGTCGCGGACCAATACGCGGACCAGGTCGCCGGTATCGGGCGCGATTTCGAGAAAGACGGAGGTGTTTTTCGGTGGGCTGTCGTCTTCAGGCGAGGAAGCGCTCGCGGAGTTGGTCTTGGGCGCTTTGGGGGTTCCGCGCAGCTGGCACGACAAAACCACATTGCCTGAATTATTCGGTTTTTCATCCGCCGCAAGCGTCACGCGGGAGCAGACGCGCGAAACTTTCATCTCCCCGGCGAGAAGCGCTAGTGGCGTTCGCCAATCGGCGCTTTGCTTGGCCGGCACGCGAGTTACCGAGCGATCCGCTGGGACGTAGAACCACGCGGTCTTGCCATCTACGAGAAACAGGTTTTTTTCCGGCGAAGCGTATTCCCAGCGCATTTTGCCTGGTCGCCGGAAGTAGGCCTGGCCGGCTTCAACGCGTTGCAGGCGGCCGCTTTCCATGTATCGCTCAAGAAAGGCGGCTTGGGTGGTGGTGGCGGCGCGGTAACGGGCTTCCAGAAGTGCCACCCACTGCGCGGCGTTAGCGGCAGGCGCAGTTTGTGCACGTGAGGCGGGGCCGATAAGAGTCGCTAGAATCAGAAGAAGGCTGACGAGCCGACGCGATGCTGCCGATCGTAACGGCAATCGGATCGGGGATGCGTTCCACAGAAAGCTTGCGGCGCGAGCGCCAAGCCGATTCATCGCGTTCAGTATAGCAAGGCGGCGCGGACCAGATGCGCCGACCACTTATTATGCAAAGGGGCACGGAGCTCGCCATCTCCGCTGCGCCGATGCGCGTCTAATGCATAAACTAGAAGGCGCATGTCGACTGCCACTATCTCCGCCGATCCCGTGCCGGAATCAGCCGTGCCCAACGCCGAAATCTCCGCGCACAGACCAACGCGAACCGGGCGCTGGTCGGACACGATGCTGGTAGGCGTTCTCTTGCTGGTTGTGTTCGTTTGCTATGGCAACATTCTCGCCAATTCCTTTGTGTACGACGACGGCCAGCAAATCCTGCGCAATCCTTATGTAAAAAGCTGGCACTTCGTGCCACAGATTTTCGGAAGCACGGTGTGGTCGTTCATCGGCCAGGCCGGAACCACAAATTACTATCGTCCGTTGATGACGTTCAGCTACCTGGTGCTGTGGAAGATCTTCGGGCCCATACCATTCGGGTTCCACCTGTTCAGTTTGTTCATGCAATGCGCGGCGGTGGTGATGATGTTTTACGCCGGCCGCCGGTTGTTTCTGGATGACCGCATTGCGTGGTTCGCCGCGTTGCTGTTTGCCGTGCACCCCATTCACACCGAAGCTGTGGCGTGGATTGCGGCGCTGCCGGACCTGGAGGCGGCGTTCTTGTTAATGCTGGCGCTGTGGCTGCTGGCCGCGCCGGGCAGGAAGAACTGGAAGGCGGAGCTCGGCATGACGCTGTGCTTCTGCCTGGCGCTGCTGTGCAAAGAGCCGGCGCTGATGTTCGCCCCGCTGGCCGTGGCGTTCGTGCACCTGGCGGCTGCTGACCGCGCGCAAACAACACTGCGGCAGAAGGTGTTGCGCTATGCGCCGCTGTGCGTTGCGGGAGCGGCGTATTTGTTGCTGCGCGTGGCGCTGTTTGGAAAAGTGGCGCCGGTTCTGCAGCATCCGAAGATTTCCTGGCCCGAAGCGATCTTTTCGGCGTTTGCCCTGATTGTGAAGTACGCGCGACTGTTGCTTTGGCCAACGCGCCTATCGGCGTTTCACCCGTTCTACGCCAATACTTCGTTTGCCGATCCGCTGGTGCTGGGCGGTGTGCTCATCATCATTTCTTGTATCGTGGCGATTTTTCTGCTGCGCAAGAGCGCACCGGCGGCGGCGTTTTCCATTCTCTGGATCGGCGTAATTCTGGCGCCAGTGCTCAACGCACGGTGGATGGCCGCCAATGTTCTGACGGAACGCTATCTGTTTCTGCCTTCTATCGGATTTTGTTGGCTGGTGGCGTGGGGTGCGGCTCGCGCGTGGGACGCACTGGCGGTGCGAAGTTCAGTGCGAAGTTCAGTGCCAGGTTCGCTGCCAGATTCGCCGAGCGGGCTTAATGTTGCGCGTATGGCCGTGGCGGGCTTGCTTGGCGCGCTGATCCTGGCTGGCGTGGTCGCCACGATCCGCCGCAATCGCGTTTGGCAAACCGACATGGTGCTGTACACGCGCACGCTGGAGACAGATCCAGATGCCCACATCATCCGCAGCAACCTCGGCGGCGTGTACTTCGGCCTGGGAGATTTGCAACGCGCCCGCAAAGAGATGGAGCAGGCCCTGGCGGGAAAGCCCGACAATCTAATTACCATGAACGCCTTAGGTATGCTCTATACCAAACAAGAGCACTATGCGGAAGCCAATGAGATATTGCACCGGGCCATGGCCATCAAGCCGGGCTGGGCCGATCCGCACTTCAATCTAGGAGTACTCCTCGACGAGCAGGGAAACGCGCCGCAGGCGCTCGGCGAGTTCCAAAAGGCCGTGCAATTCGCGCCGTACAATTCCGTGGCGCATTATTTTTACGGCGTGGCGCTGCTCAAAGCCCAGCGTTACTCGGAGGCGGAAACGGAATTGAAGCAGACGGTGGCCTTGGCTCCGGAAAACTCGTTTGATGCACTCTCCAAGCTCGCCTCGCTTTATTTAGAGACCGGACAAACCGAGCAAGCTCTTACAGTTTTGCGGCGCATCGTGGCGCAAGATCCGTACGACAGCAGCGCGCACTTTGAACTCGGCGAGATATTGGAAAAGCAGGGTCAGAAAAGCGATGCGCTCAAGGAGTACAAGCAGGGACTGAGTATGGATCCCGCCAACGCCGACGCCCTTGCCGCGGTGCGGAGATTGCAGCCTTAGCGGATTCGGCGCTGAATTACGAGTGGATGGGATTGCGCAGGAAAATCTAGCAAGACAAAAGCTTGGCCCGCTATTGCAATGGCGAACTTGTTGCCGTGGCGACCGCTCCGATGGCATAACGAATCGTTCCGCTCTCATCTGAAAAGAAGCCACGATTTCCGCTCACGCCCAGCGCCGTGGGATCCGCGTTCAGCGTGTACTGAATGTTGATTCCCGTCGCGCCCGCGGGAATGGGCACATAGAAAAAGTTATAGCCGGACTTTTGTGGAGCCGCTACACCCAGAACCTGATCGACGATATTCGCCCCGCCAGTGCACTGACCGGATCCAGGACCCAGGTCCGCCAGCGTCGCGGGATATCCGACGCTGGGGCACAGCGAGTTGTAGGTGACGTTGCCCGTGGTATAGGTGCGCACCGAACTGACCGACGACGCTTCGTTGGCCGCCATTCGGGAGCGCAGAAGATTAGGGATGGCGATAGCCGCGATGATCAGAATAATGGCTACGACAATCAACAACTCGATCAAGGAAAACCCGCCCTGGCGACTGGCGTCGCGCCGCGCTGCGCTCCGGATTTTTCCTTGGTAAAACATTGCCTTGCTCCTGTCTCGAAAAGAACTGGGGGAAGTCTTGCGACTTCCCCCCAGTGAATACAGCCAGCGACTGCATAGTACTACGAATGCAATCTACTGAAGGGCCGAATCAGCAACCGTCGCTGCGGCGCCGCTCAAGGTATAGTGGATCACGCCGGACTGGTCCGAACCGAAACCACGTTGACCGGTGGAACCGATACCGAGAGGAACACCCGTCGAAACGAACACGTTATTCGTGGTCGAAGCGCCGAGCTGTGAACCTACGGCCGTGAAGATATAGCCGCTCTTTTGCCCAGCCGAAAGAACCGGGTCAAGCAAGCAGGACACCGCGGGGGTTCCGGAGGTGCCGGCGACGCACTGTGCCGACGTTCCACCGAGGGCCGCCAACGTCAGCGAATAGCCGGTGTCAGGATAGGCGGAAGCATACGTCACTTCAGCCGTGTTGATCGAACGCATAGAGCCAACCGCGGACGCTTCGTTGGCAGCCATACGCGAACGCAACAGGTTCGGGATAGCAATCGCCGCGATGATCAAAATGATCGCCACGACGATCAAGAGTTCGATAAGCGAAAAGCCTTTTTGCTTCTTCATAGTGATTCGAGTCTCCTTAACGGTTTAGTGCCAGAGCACACGTTACAGTTAGGGCAAAACCCATGCCAATCGAAAAGCCAGTAGTACTAAAACCGCTAATCCTGCTCAACTGGTTTATTTTAAGCTACTTATGTAGAGCTGAGGCCCTTGGAGAACAACTTCAAAACGGACCCCTTCGCGTCTCGTGAGCTGAGATTGACGTTTTTTGTCAATCCCGACCGCCCTAAACAGGCATTGCAGCCTTTCACTCCCATAGGACGATGAGCACCGATTCCAGTCCCGCCGAAAGTGGCGCTCAGTGACCAACGTCCGACAGACTCGGGCCACCACCGAGACAGAACGCTCGGGTTGATCTCGCCAGCCCGGAGAACTTGTTGCTTTTGTCGGGGGTGATATTGAAATGAGCACGAGCTGTTTGCGGGAAGCTCCGCTGCGTGCCCCCGCACGCTCTCGGTTATCTAGGTGTTGTTCTTGGCGTGTCGTAGCGATTGGACCGAGCGGAGATCCGGTACGGCTGCCGATTGTTGCTGTCGTCTTGACTCTCCCGCGATTCTCTCGACCGATTGCGGGTCGCCATTTTCCTGCCACGAAATTGAACCGAGGGAAGTCTCGCGACTTCCCCCGGTTCGATAATATCCAGCAACTGCGTGGTGGTGCGAATGCAGTCTACTGAAGCGCCGAATCAGCAACCGTCGCTGCGGCGCCGCTCAGGGTATAGTGAATCACGCCGGACTGGTCCGAACCGAAACCACGTTGACCGGTGGAACCGATGCCCAGAGGCACGCCACTCGACTTAAACACGTTGTTGGTGGTGGACGCACCGAGCGCCGAGCCTACGGCCGTAAACAGATAGCCGCTCTTCTGGCCAGCCGAAAGAACTGGGTCCAGCAAGCAAGACGTTGCAGGGGTTCCGGAGGTGCCGGCAACGCAGGCCGCCGACGTTCCGCCGAGGCTCGCCAGAGTCAGCGAATAACCGGTGTCAGGATAGGCGGAAGCATACGTCACTTCAGCCGTGTTGATGGAACGCATAGAGCCAACCGCAGACGCTTCGTTGGCGGCCATACGCGAACGCAAGAGGTTCGGGATGGCAATCGCCGCGATGATCAAAATGATCGCCACGACGATCAAAAGCTCGATAAGTGAAAACCCTTTTTGCTTCTTCATGATTTCTTCTCTCCTTGAGAATCCTACGTGCCAGAGCACTGCCCTACTTAAGGCACGGAGGAGGCCAATGCGGAAACGGCAGGTGACTGTAGTTGAACTTCGCGTAATACCTTCATTCCACGACACTTATTGGCAGACTGCCCCTTCCGAGGCCATTCCCAAATTGGTTTAAAGTTTGATATTTAACAAATAGTGACCTTATGTGGCTGCTGGCGTCGCCTTTAAAAGGCCGCCAGAACCGTCACAGCCCGCCGGGTGCCGGGCTGTCGCGCACCTAAAGGCCATGCTTTTTTGCGTAGTGGCGAAACGATCGGTAGCTGATTTTGAGCAGATCTGCCGCGTGCGTGCGCACGCCGTCGGATTTTTGCAGCGCCAATTGCAGGTACTGCTTTTCAGCTTGCGCGATTTCCTTCTCGAAATCGACGCCCGTTTCGGGAAATGCCGCCGCCGCGTCGGACGCCTGGTCCGCCACATACTCGCCATTGCCGGCGACCCGGTCCGGCAATACCTTCAACGAAATTAGCGTTCCCGTTTCCAGCGCCACGGCGCGTTCCATGGTGTTCTCCAGTTCTCGCACGTTGCCCGGCCAGTCGTAAGACTCGAGCTTGCCCATAGCCTCTGGAGAAATGCCTTCGATCGGTTTTTCCATGGACTTGCGGAAGCGTTCCAAAAAGTGCCGCGCTAACAGCGGAATGTCTTCCCGGCGTTCGTGCAAAGAAGGCAACTGGATGGGAATCACGCTTAGCCGATAATAGAGATCTTCGCGGAACCGCCCTTCGGCGATTTCCTTCTCAAAGTCCTTGTTGGTGGCGGCGATTATACGCACGTCCACATCGGTTTCTTCGGTGCTCCCCACGGGGCGCACCTTGCCTTCTTGCAGCACGCGATACAGGCGCACCTGCATGGTCAGGCTCATGTTGCCGATCTCATCCATGAACAATGTGCCGCCGTGCGCCGCTTGAAACAGGCCGCGGCGATTTTCGTTGGCGCCCGTGAACGCGCCCTTCATGTATCCGAAAAGTTCGGACTCCAGCAGCGATTCCGGAAACGCGCCGCAGTTGATGGTGATGAAGGGCGCTTGCGCGCGCAGGCTATTTTCGTGGATGGCCCGCGCGACCAACTCTTTACCAGTACCGCTCTCCCCGGTGATCAGCACGCGGCTGCTCTGCGGCGCCACGGTTTGGATCAAATCGAATATCGCCCGCATTTTCGGGCTCTGCCCAACGATATTGTCCAGACCCGTCAAACGCCGCAACTCGCGGCGCAAGTAACCGGCTTCCTTTTTCCACTTCAGACTTTCAAAAACTTCCCGCACCGCGCGCCGCAGCTGGTCCACCAGTTCGTGATCCTTGATGACATAGCGGTCGGCTCCGGAATTGATCGCGGCAATCGCGGTTTCCACCGTAGGCACCCCGGTAACCAGCAAAAAAAATGTGTTGGGCGCGATTTCCTTGGTGAATTTCAGCAAATCCACGCCGCCCTCGCCGGGCATGCGCACATCCGAAATAATGATGTCGAAAATCCCGGACTCCAGCTTGCGCTTGGCCTCTTCCACGCTGTGCGCAATTTCCACGCGATGCCCTTCCTTGCGGAAGGTAATCTCCAGCAGCTCGCAGATGGACTGTTCGTCGTCCACCACGAGGATGTGGGCCATCTCGCGGACCGGTTCTTTTTCTTTCGCCGCAGTCTTGGTAGCCAGCATTAGGCCTCACGTGCCTTCATTAGGCGACAGCTTTCGCAAACAGCTACGCAGCAACTCATGGAACTCTTATGCAACCCGAGGCAGCTCCACGATAAATTCCGCCCCGCGATCTTTTTCCGATACCACCACGATTCTCCCGCTATGCGCTTGCACGATCTGATAAACGATGGAAAGTCCCAGCCCCGTACCGCCGGCAAATCCCGATTGCAAGGGCTCGAAAATTTTGGCCTTTTGCTTCTGGTCCAGGCCCACGCCAGTATCCTGAAAGGCGATGCGCAGCCAAAAGGGACGATCTTCCAGCTTAACCGTCAGCGTCCCGCCATCCGGCATGGCGCGCATGGCGTTGTCGCAGAGATTCCAGAACACCTGTTTAATCTTGCTGGCGTCGACGCGCGCATTCATCTGGTGCCCGTTGAACGAACGCACGATCCGGTACTTGGAGCCCATCTCCGGTTTTTTCTCGACCAGCGTCAGCGTCTCATCCAACAACCAGCGCACGTCCGCATCTTGAAATTCGTAAGTCTTTTCCCGCGAGTACGCCAGAAAATCCGTGATGATGTGGTTCAAGCGCTCGGACTCGCGGCTGACAATGCCCACCAGACGTTTCTCGTCGTCTTCAAGCGGCACCAGTCGCGCCAGTTCGGTGACCGCGCCGGCCATGGCCGTCAATGGCTGGCGTATCTCATGCGCGATGGCTGCCGACAGCCGGCCGAGCGCCGCCATGCGTTCCTTGGTGGCCACTTCCTGCTCCAGACGCCGCAGATCGGTTAAATCCTGAAAATTAAAAACATAACCGCTCGGTCCCGGTTCCCGCGAACGCAATGGTGAAACGCTGATTCCGATATAGCGCTGCTTTCCCGCAGGCGTGCGAAAGTCGATCTCTTTGCGCAGTTGCGCCTGCTCTTTGCCAGGTTGCGTCGCGGGCAGCCAAAAATCCGGATTTAGCTCCACCACCGTCTTGCCGCGGATATCCGCGAAACGGTGCCCCAGAATTTCTTCACCGGTGCGATTCAGCAACAGGATGCGCCCTTGCAGATCCGTGGTCAGCAATCCGCCGCGCATGGAATGAATAATGTCCTCGGTAAAGTCCTGCAGACCCAGAAGCTCTTCGTGCTTTTCTTCGAGTTCTTTGCCCTTCCGTCGCAGCGACTGCGCAAGCAGGCTAGCCAGATACGTCAACACCAGAAACAAAATAACGTTACTCAGAAAACCCATGCGGAGGTTTTCCGCCGTGGCCAGGCCAACGGAGGTTCGCGGAAGCCTTCCGTCGTAGACCAGCGCCGTGGCTCCGCCCAGAATCGCCAGGCATGCGAAGGTCACGACAAACGCCCACACCCGCGAAAACAGGATGCTGGCCACGATGATGACCAGCAGATAGAGTTGGATGAAATAGCTCTCCTGCAGCCCGGTGGCATACACCAGCGCGGAGATCATGATCACGTCGCACGCCACCTGCACCGCGCCATGCCAACGCGCTTTTGGCAGCGAGCGAAGCAGAATTAGATGGAGGATGCCCAGCGTGAGCCAAAATACGATCAGCGGCAGGAAGTAGCGGCTGGAGCCCGAAAACAATACTGACACCGGCCATACCACGCCGACCGCAAGGATCAACGTGATCATGAGCAGGCGAACGCGCGTCAGCCAATCAAGCCATTCACTCATGGTGAAGTTTTGATCCATGATGCGGTACGATCCGTTGCCTCCGGCGCTCGGATCTCCCCTTTGTTTCTGATGACGCTGCTAAACGTTCCAAGAAACGATGCCGACTAACGCTCCCAACAGTCGTTTCCGTCCAAATGCTCTAACAGACGAAAAAGGGAGGAACACAATCGTTTCCTCCCTTCTCGAAAAAGTTTCTCCTCGTGACGCAGACCCAGCTTTAGTGCGTATCGCTGAGTTTGCCGATCAGTGTGAATAGCGGCAAATACATCGAAATAACCACGCCGCCGACGACTATTCCGAGAAACACGATCATGATTGGCTCGAGGGCGGTGAGCAAATCTTTCACTGCGGCGTCTACTTCTTCTTCGTAAAAGTCCGCAATCTTGGAAAGCATGGCGTCCATCGCACCGGTCTGCTCGCCGACCGCGATCATTTGCGTCACCATGCCAGGGAACACGTCGCATTCCTTGAGCGGCTCCGTGAGCGACTTGCCTTCTTCGAGTGATTTGCGCACAGAGAACAGCGCCCGTTCGACGACGGCGTTTCCGGCGGTTCTGGCGGTGATATCCAGCCCTTCCAGAATGGGCACACCGCTGGAGATCAGCGTTCCCAGCGTTCGCGTGAAGCGCGCCACGGCAATCTTACGCATCAGGATGCCGATGACCGGCAGCCTTAAAATGATGGTATCCATCACAAAACGGCCTTGCGGCGTTTCGTAGTACAGCTTCAGGCCAAAGATTCCCATTCCGATGACGATCAATCCCAGCAATCCGAAGTAGCTGCCTACCATGTTGCTGAGCATGATGACGATTCTGGTCGGCAGTGGTAGCGTGACGCCCAAGCCCGCGAACAGCGTGGCGAAAATAGGCACCACCTTCCACAGCAACAACACGATTACGCCGCCCGCGATGCTCAAAACGCCGATCGGATACACCATCGCGGATTTTACCGCGCGTTGCAGCTTCACGTTCTTTTCGATGTAGCCCGAAAGCCGCTGCAAAATGGTGTCCAGAATACCGCCCGTCTCTCCGGCTTCCACCATGTTCACGTACAGTCCGTCGAACACCTTCGGAGCGCTGCGCATGGACGCGGACAGCGTCGCGCCGCCTTCCACCTGGCTGCGCGTCGCGGTCAGCACCTTCTGGAAGCTCTTGTTTTCCTGCTGACTCGCCAGGATTTCCAGACACTGTACCAGCGGCAAACCGGCATCGATCATCACCGAGAACTGCCGCGTGAAGATGGCCAGCTCCTTGGCGCTGACGCCGCCGCCGAACACGGGGATGTTGAACTCCTTCCCCTTCTCGCTCATCTTCGTCGGCGCGATCTGCTGGCGCTTCAGGATGTTCTTCAGATCTTCCTTGCTCGTCGCCGTCATCACGCCACTCACGCTCGACCCCGCGCGGTTGGTGCCTTGATATTTATAGTCCGGCATGGTGCTGCCTCCTCAAGTTCTGTAATCCCAAAATCTGGGCCGTCGCCGGCCCGCAAATTCTTTAACGCTTGTTGCCCGCCGGTTGCTTGCCACCGGGACCCGACGAAACACCGCGGTTAATCATGTCCTGCAATTCATCCGCGTTCGAGGAGCGAGAGAGCGCCATATCCAAAGTAATTTCCTTCTTCAGATACGCGTTCGCCAGTCCCTGGTTAAATGTCTGCATGCCCGTGTTGGCCGTGCCCGTCTGCATCGCGGAATAAATCTGGTGAATCTTGTCTTCGCGGATCAGGTTGCGAATGGCCGCCGTGGGCACCAGCACTTCCATGATCATCGAGCGTCCGCGTCCGTCAATGCGTGGGAGCAGCGCCTGACAAAGAATACCTTCGATCACCATGCTCAGCTGCGCGCGAATCTGCGGCTGTTGATGCGAAGGAAACACGTCAATAATACGGTTGATGGTCGAAGCCGCGGAATTGGTGTGCAGCGTGGCAAAGGTCAAGTGGCCGGTTTCCGCGATACGTAGCGCCGATTCGATGGTTTCCAGGTCGCGCATTTCGCCGATCAGCACCACGTCCGGATCTTCGCGCAACGCCGCGCGCAGTGAGTTTGCGAACGAGTGCGTGTCCGCGTGCACTTCGCGCTGATTCACCAGGCACTTTTTGTGATTGTGCAAAAACTCGATGGGGTCCTCGATGGTGATCATGTGCTCTTCGCGTTCGCTGTTGATCTTGTCCAGCATCGCGGCCAGCGTCGTCGATTTTCCCGAGCCGGTCGGCCCGGTGACCAGAATCAGACCGCGCGGCTTGTCGCACATTCCGCGCACCACGGCCGGCAAACCCAGCGCATCGAAACCCTTGATTTCCCAGGGAATAGTACGAAACACCGCGCCTACCGCGCCGCGCTGATTGAAACAGTTGCCGCGGAAGCGCGCCAGATTCTTCAACCCGAACGAAAAGTCCAGCTCCAGATTTTCCTCGAAGCGATGCTTCTGCGCATCCGTTAGCACGCTATACGCTAAAGATTTGGTGTCCGCCGCCGTCAACGGCGGCATGTCCAGCGGGCGCAAGTGCCCATGCACGCGTACGCGTGGAGGACTGTTGGTGGTGATGTGCAGATCGCTTCCGCCCATCTCGATCATTTTCTTCAGCAGTTCGCTCAGCGTGATTCCAGCCATCATTCACCTTCCATCTACAATACCGTCTCGCGCAGTACTTCTTCCATGGTCGTCAAGCCTGCGGCAATCTTGGTCAACCCACTGCGCCGCAGCGTAATCATGCCGAGCTCCACGGCTTTCTTTTTTAGCTCCAGTGCAGACGCTCCGACCAGAATCAATTCCCGCAATTCGTCGGTGACTTCCATCACTTCGTACAAGCCCGTGCGGCCTTTGTAGCCGCCCTTGTTGCACGTGGTGCAGCCCTTGCCGTGATAAATCTTTACCGTCTTCACTTCTTCCGGTGTGTACCCGGCGTCGATCAGCGCCTGTTCCGGGACTTCCAGCTGCTCCTTGCAATTCGAGCAGATGCGCCGGACGAGCCGCTGCGCGCAAATCAAGTTCACCGAAGTCGCCACCAGGAAGGGCTCGATGCCCATGTTCATCAAGCGGCTTACGGTAGAGGGCGCGTCATTAGTGTGCAGCGTGGAGAGCACCAAGTGGCCCGTGAGCGCCGCCTTCACGCCAATTTCCGCCGTCTCAAAGTCGCGAATTTCTCCTACCAGAATGATGTTCGGGTCTTGCCGTAAAAACGCGCGCAACGCCGCCGCAAAGTTCAGCCCGATCTGCTCTTTCATCTGCACCTGGTTGACGCCCGCCAACTGAAACTCAACGGGATCTTCCGCGGTCATAATATTCGTGTCGATTTTGTTCAGCGTGGAAACCGAAGAATACAGCGTATTGGTTTTACCGGAACCGGTCGGCCCGGTAACCAGCACCATGCCGTACGGTTTCAAAATGTTGCGTTCAAATTTGTCCAGCGAAGCCTGCTCAAACCCCAGCTTGGTCATGTCCAGCCGCAGGTTTTCTTTATCCAGCAACCGCATGACGATTTTTTCGCCATACAGCGTGGGCACGGTGGAAACACGGAAATCCAACTCTTTCTTTTTTCCATCGGCCTTGTACTTGATCATAATGCGGCCGTCTTGCGGCAGGCGCTTTTCCGCAATGTCCAGCTTGGCCATGATCTTCAAGCGGCTGGTAATAGCGTCCTTCAACCGCATCGGCGGCGACATCACCTTTTGCAATTGCCCGTCTACGCGGAATCTCACGCGCATCTCGGTCTCGTACGGCTCGATGTGAATGTCGCTGGCCCCGCGCTTCACCGAGTCCGTCAAAATCAGGTTCACTAATTTGATGATCGGCGCTTCTTCCGCCGCCTTCTCCAGCGACGCGGCATCCATCTCCGCTTCTTCCGCCGCCAGTTCCAGCTCCTGGTCGTCCTCGACCAGGTCCTTCATCAAATTGCTGATCTCTTCCTGGTTCGTTCCGCCGCTGCCCGCCCCGTAAAAGCGCGATATGGCGTCGCCAATGGCCGACTCCGACGCCACCACTGGTTCCACGTTGAAGCCCGTCATGAACTTAATGTCGTCCATGGCGAACACGTTCGTAGGATCGGTCATCGCTATCGTGAGCACCGAGCCCACGCGCGACAACGGAATCACCTGGTAGCGCTGCGCCGTATCCTGCGGAATCAACTTAATGATGATCGGATCGATTTCGTAGAACTTCAGATTGATCGATGGCACGCCGTACTGCCGGGAAAGTATCCCCGTGATGTCATCGTCGGTGATGAATCCCATCTTGGTCAGGCAGCTTCCCAGCTTGCCGCCATTGGCGCGCTGAAATTCGAGCGCCTTCTGCAGTTGCTCTTGCGTGATGAGACTTTCTTTAACTAATATTTCGCCCAAACGGACGGACATCCGCAGTGCTCCCTAGTTGAGTCCCAGCGCCCACCTTAGCAAATGGCGCACGTCCCGGTACGCGGATTTTCTCCTGCCGTTCTGAAATGGCTAATACCTGTCCTGCAGAGCAGGTGCACGACAACAAGGACAGGCCGCATTCTTGACTTGCCCGCGAAGCGTGGCTATCGTGCCAAGGAGATGCTTTCCAGCCACACTTTTGCGGCCTCTGACGTGCGCCAATTAACGGTGACGAAAATTGCCCAAGCCGGGTTTGGCCTTCGCTTTGAGGACACTTGGGCTGCAGCTTTTTCCACCCGCCTTAGCTTTGATGCTGTCACGCCTGCAAACGAATGCTGTGTCCCCTCATGAGCAACCCGGAATCGCGCCACCGGCTCCGCCTTGCCATCGCCGGTGTTCTTCTGACGCTGCTCCTCGCCGCGGCTTTCACCTTCGGCTCGCTCGACGTGCCGTTCGAGCCAAAAAATTGGCGCGACGCCGTAACCCTTTATGCCGTATCGAGCCTTATCACCGCCGCACTTCTTACCTTCACGCTAATCCTCACACGCACCCTGCTGCGCCTGTGGGCCGAGCGCAGCAAAGATCATCTGGGCGCGCGCTTCAAATTCAAAATGGTCATCGGCGCCATGGCCATTTCTCTCCTACCCATCCTGTTCATGTTCTTTGTCAGCTACTCGCTACTGAACCGCACGCTGGCCCGCTGGTTCCCGCGGCCCCTCGAAATCGCCTCGGAGCAAACGCAATTACTGCTCAACGATCTTGGCCGCTCGCAAATTCCGCGCTTCCGCTCCTGGGAACATCAAGTGCTGCCGTTCGCTGCCGCCCCCGTAAACGAACTTTTGCAGCACGCTTTCTCCGCCGACGCCGATGCCGTGTGGGTCGTCGATCGCTATGACAAAGTCCTGCGCGGCGGTGTAATCTGCGACGATCCACCGGACGATCGCTCCATCCCGGTGTGCGCCCTGCCCAACGTTTACGGCGTTCCCTTGCGCACCCTGCCGAGTGGTATCGAAGTTTGGGGCGCCGGCGGCAAGACCTACCTGGCCGCGCGCACTCCGCTACTCCCTCCCAATCCGCAAGCTGGGTTCTTGATCATCGGTTTCCGCACCAGCCCGGACTTCTTCGCCCGCATGATGGAAATCCAATCGCAGACGCACCAATACAACGCGGAAAAGCAAGATCTACGCGCCCTCAAGCGCCAGATGCTGCTTATTCTCCTCTTCTTCACCATGCTGCTGCTCTTCTCCGTCACCTGGCTGGCGCTATTTCTTGCCAAACAGGTGACCGTACCGATTCAGGCGCTCGCCGAAGGGACACGTGAAGTTTCCGCCGGGAACTTCGAATATCAAGTTCCGGAGCAATCGCAGGACGAACTAGGCATTCTGGTTCGCTCCTTCAACTCCATGACGCTGCAGCTGCGCGATAGCCGCTCGCAGATCGATCAGTTCACGCGCAATCTTCAGCAAGCCGTGCAGGAACTCGAACGTCGTCGCCAACTAATGGAAACCGTGCTGGAAAATATTCCCACCAGCGTGCTCTCGCTGGACGCCACCGGAGCCATTCTGCGCGTCAATCCCGCCGTGCTCCGCATGTTTGGCGCTTCCGCTAACGACGCCGCTTCTCTGGAATCCTTGCTGGGCTCCGACGCCTCGCGCATCGTCGCGCAATTAATGCGCCGGTCGCTGCGCATGGGAGTGGTCTCTCGAGAAATCGAAACCGTGGTCGCAGCCCGCGTTCTGCACCTCGCCGTCACTGTCAGTTCGCTGGGTCCGCGCCGCGCCAACACGGGCTATGTCATCGTTTTCGACGATCTCTCCGAACTGTTGCGCGCGCAAAAGCTTGCCGCCTGGCAGGAAGTTGCCCGCCGCATCGCGCACGAAATCAAGAATCCGCTCACGCCCATCCAGCTTTCCGCCCAGCGGCTCTCCCGCTTCCTCGAACGCCGCGCCGAATCGTCCCCCGATCCTCTGGTCACGCCGCCAGCCGATCCTGAACTCACGCGTCTGGTTCAGGAGTGCTCCCGCCTGATCGAACGCGAAGTCACCACCCTCGCGGATCTGGTAAATCAGTTTTCGCAGTTCGTACGTTTTCCCAGCGCCAAGCTATTGCCCACCGACGCGACCACGCTCGTTCACGAAGCCCTGGAGATTTTCTCTGGCCGCCTCGACGGCATCGTGGTAAAAACTTCCCTCGCCGAAAACCTGCCAACTGTGCGCGCCGACGGTATCTTGTTGCGCAGCGTGCTCGTCAATCTGATCGATAACGCTGCCGAAGCTCTGGAAAATTCCCGCCATCGCGAAATCTCCATTTCCACGCGGGTGTACTTGGAGTCCGACACCGTGGAAATCTGTGTCGCCGATACCGGCCACGGCATCTCCCCGGAAGACAAAGACAAACTTTTCCTCCCGCATTTTTCCACCAAGGATCGCGGCACCGGTCTCGGCCTCGCCATCGCCGCGCGCATCGTGGCCGAACACGGCGGCACGCTACACGTCGAAGACAACGATCCCGTCGGCTCGCGCTTTCTCGTGCTCTTGCCCGTAGCGGACGCCACCCCGGCCCTGGCCGGCGAGCATCCCGCGGCGGAAGCCTCGTGATGGCTCCCAAACCCCGTGTCCTGGTCGTCGACGACGAACGCGGCATTCGCGAATCGCTCTCGTCCATCCTCGCCGACGAAGGCTATGCGGTAGGCACCGCAGCTTCCGCTGAGGAAGCACTCGAACGAGCCTCTACTGAAGAGCTTGAAGTCATTCTTCTCGATGTCTGGCTGCCCGGCATCGATGGTCTTGAAGCCCTCAGCCGTCTGCAATGCTATCCGCGGCCGCCCGCGGTCATTATGATTTCCGGCCACGGCACCATTGAAACCGCGGTACGCGCCACCAAGCTGGGCGCCTTCGATTTCATCGAAAAGCCCCTCTCGCTGGAAAAAATTATCGTGCTGGTGCGCAACGCCGTGCAGCAGCGCCGCCTGCTGGACGAAAACAATTCCCTGCGCAGCGAACTGCGCCATCGTTACCAGGTCATCGGCGACAGCGTCCCCATGAAGGCGCTGCGCCAGCAAATCGCGGTCACCGCGCCCACAAATGGCCGCGTGCTGATCTATGGTGAAAGCGGCGTAGGAAAAGAATTGGTCGCCAGGGCTTTGCATGCCGCCAGCCTGCGCAGCAAAGGTCCGTTTGTCGAAGTGAACTGCGCCGCCATTCCCGAAGACCTCATCGAGTCCGAACTTTTCGGCCACCTGAAGGGCAGTTTCAGCGCCGCCAGCGAAGATAAAATCGGCAAGTTTGAAAAAGCCAACGGCGGCACGCTTTTCCTCGACGAAATCGGCGATATGAGCCTGCGCACGCAATCCAAAGTTTTGCGCGTCCTCGAAGAGCAGCGCTTCGAACCCGTCGGCTCCGGCCAATCCATGACCGTCGACGTTCGCGTGCTCGCCGCCACCAACAAGAATCTCGAAAACGAAATTTCTCGCGGCGCTTTTCGTCAGGATCTTTTTTATCGCCTCAACGTAATTCCCTTCGTGGTTCCCCCGCTGCGCGAGCGCCTTCGGGACATACCTACGCTCGCCAACCATTTCCTCAACGAATTCAGCGTGGCCTACGGCAAAAAAACGCGCGAACTCAGCGATGGCGCCATGGACGTCCTGCTCCGTTATCCTTGGCCCGGCAACGTCCGCGAACTTCGCAACCTCGTCGAACGCCTGGTGATCGTCTGCCCGCAAGCAAAAATCGAGCCGCACCATCTGCCGCCCGAACTTTTCCGCGGCGCCGCCGAAAGCCCGCAGCAACCCTACAACACACTGCACGAAGCGCGCAGCGCCTACGAACGCGAATTTATCTTGAGAAAACTGCAGGAACACCGCTGGAACATGACGCAAACCGCCACCGCGCTAGGCCTGGAGCGCAGTCACCTCTACCGCAAAATGAAATCCCTGGGCATCGCCGCACCGGAATAAGCCTTTGTAGCGGCCGCCTTCTGAGGCGGGCGCTTTTGTCGCACCGCTAAATGCCCATCCCGTTATTCACCATCCCCCGGCTCCCGCTGGAGCTCGCTCAACGCCTCCAGCTGCCCATGCCAATCCAATTCCTTCACCCGCGCCGGATTCTCGCGCCAGTCCGGCATCACCTTCACAAACAATCCCAAATAAATCTTCGTATCGAGCATCTTCTCTAATTCCTTGCGCGCCTCGGTCCCAATCTTCTTGAGCATTTCTCCCTTATGCCCAATCAAAATCTTCTTCTGCGAATCCCGCTCCACGCTCAGCGTCACTTCAATGCGCAACAGCCGCGGCTTCTCCTCATACTTATCCACCATCACCGCCAGGGCATACGGTATCTCGTGGTACGTCAGCTGAATCGCCTTCTCGCGAATCACTTCGGCCGCCAGAAATCGTTCCGGCTGGTCCGTAACTTGGTCCTCAGGAAAATGCGGCGGACCCTCCGGCAGCATCCGCAAAATCTCTTGCTGCAACTGCTCCAGCCCGCCGCCCTTCAACGCCGAAATCGGCACAATCGCTGCAAACTCAAACGCCTTGGAAAATTCTTCAATCAGCGGTAGCAACCCTTCCTTCGCCACACGATCCACTTTGTTCAAAACCAAAATCGTCTTCCCGCGAAATCGCTTGGCCTTCGAAAGCAGCAATTCATCCATGTGCGTCTGCGGATGGCTCGCATCCACCATCAGCAGCAACACATCGATATCTTCCAGCGCCGCCGCCACCTCATGCATCATCTGCCGGCCCAGCGCCGAGTCCGCATCGTACAGTCCGGGCGTATCGATAAAGACGATCTGCCCTTCCGCCCGTGTAACAATTCCCTGGATACGGTTCCGCGTCGTCTGCGGTTTCGACGTCACAATCGCAATCTTCTGCCCCACCAATTTATTAATCAGCGTGGACTTCCCTGCGTTCGGCCGCCCCACTATTGCCGCAAATCCCGAGCGTCCGCGCACTTCCGTTGCTTTTATGTTTTCTGTCATGGAGAACTATCAGTTACAACTTAGGAGAGCCTGCAAGAACACCGAAATCTTCAGCCCAGCAATTCGTACTGCAATCAGCCATTCAATCCGCTACGCTAAGCTCAACGCCATGCGAAACATCGCCGGCCCCGGCTTGCCCGATTCCGAGGTGCTTCTGCCCGTTCCCGTGCCGTTGCCCAGAAACGTTCCCCCGCCGATCAATTCCTCCAGCGCGCGAATCAGATCGCGCACCGCATCGGACTTCAACACATACCCACTAATCCCCATCTTCAGAAAATCTTCCATCTTGTAATGCAGCTCATGCATCGAGAGCACCAGTATCTTGCTCCTCAGGTTGTGCTTGGCAATCTCTCGCGACGCTTCCAGCCCGCTCATCACCGGCATGGTAATGTCCATAACAATCAGATCCGGATTCAGCTCCCGCGCCATTTCCACCGCCAACTTTCCGTTGGTGGCCTCGCCGCACACTTCCCAATCCAGGTGCGTCGCCAAAATCGTCTTCACTCCCGCGCGAACCACGTCGTGGTCATCCACAACCAGGATGCGAATCCCCATCAAAGAATTCCTTCCGCCTGCGCTTCCGCGGCTTAAAACGACCTGTATACAGCATGTTACTAGAAATTAGTAGAGTTCCGCCAATTTTAGCGACGCAATGAACTGGCAGCAGTGCAGCGACGAATCGCATCGGAGGCCAGTTATCGCAGGACGACTCGGAGCATCAGCCAGCTATTTCAGCGCCTGCCATGCCTGGCACTCCGCAACACTTACCGGCGAGATGAGCGGCGGTCCCGTTTTGAAGCGGACCACACCTTCCGAGGTCGAACAGAAGCTTCTCGCTCCGGTGTTGGCGCTTACGGGCGTAGCTACGACCACATATTCTTTGCAGAGATGCAGCTTGCAAACGGCGGTAACGCGAAATTGATATCCAGATTTCGTGCACCACGCATCGCCCGTACAACCCGCTCCGGCTAGACTTTGGTCTAGTATTCCCGCACGGTCCGCCGATGTTGCGGCACTATCACGCGAAGCATAACCAAACGTCGCTAGGTCCGACGCAAAGCCTCGCTTTGGATACTCCGCTGCATAGGTAACCTGAGCGGTGTTTACAGTGCGCACGCTGCCTATCGCGCTTGCTTCGTTAGCCGCGATTCTCGAACGCAGCAGATTGGGAATCGCGATCGCGGCCCCCACCAGCACTGCTCCGAAGTCGAAAGCGCCGTTCGCGCTCGCCTCGCGAATTGTCGACTCCTCGCCGTACAGGCACACCACCGACGGCGCACCCGCTCTGGATATTTGCGCAAGAGGATTGGCCAGTTCTGGTCCAAGTTGCTGCAGCTTTAGCGCCGTCAATGCCCCAGGATCCTCGTACAGCAATGCGGACGCCTTCAGAGCATTATCCTGTGACTGGCTGACTGACTGGCCCGTCGCCTCGTTTGGTGGCAACGCCACCAAAAACTTCTTGGACTTTCCCAGCGCTCCGCCGGAGGCATGCAGTTGCAGCGCTTCGGCCACCGCTTCGTGACTCGTGCTCACGATCAGATATCCATCCACAAACGCATAAGCAATCTCGGTGACGTTCTTTCCCGAGGGAACTTTTACGCTGTAAAACGTCACTCCCCCATCATCCGTTTTCGCCACTTCAATATGCCCTACCGCTAGCAGCGTGGTCAGCGTTTGCTGAATGTGATCGGCGTCGTCGACCTTCAACATCGCTTTCCAAAGCGTCTGCGCAGCGCTGATGCTGTCTAGTTCCACCGTCATTTCGCCGCTCAAGTGCCGCAGCAGGTCGTCTTTAAGGCTCAGCTTCAACGCCTTTTCCCCTTGCTCCACAGCCCCGAACGAGCTCGCATTCTCGGGGCCGGCCAGGACCTTCGCATCTTCGAATATTTCCGCCGGGCTCTTGAGCACCACACTGCCCGCTATCACCGCCTTCGGAGAGACAAAATCCAGGCTGCCCAGCGGCGCTGGATTGCCGAGCCACGACGCCACTCCGTGCCGCGGCGCGTTAAAGCTAAGTTCCGCTTGGCTGATGTTCTGCCCGGCAACCGCGGTGTGCTCCCAAACGAGGTACTTCACGTCCGCGAATCCGCTACGCTGCAAACTCTGTTGCGCCTGTTTCGTTCCCAGCGGGACTTGGCTCAGAATTTTCTGCATATCCGTGGCCGACAGAATCGTCACGCCGCCGCGATACTCCTGCAGAATCCGCTGACCAAACGGCGTCGCCACAAATTCGCGTCCCCCCTGAGCGAGCCGCGCGTTAAAGCTGCGTAGCGTGGCCACATCAATAGCCGCCACCACGTAATCAGGGCGCACCAGTACCAGAAGCTCTTCCGTCGCGCCCTTATCCTCTGCTGTCGCAAGTTCCTTCAGGTCCAGCACGCGCACGCCGGGCTTCGATTTGTCGGCACCTTGATTCACCCATTGCTGCAGCACCTGCTTAAATCCCGGCTTCCGTATTTCCGCTACCATCAACAATTTTAATTTCTCGCCATCCATCGCCCCTGCCACGGCGATTTCCTCACCCAAGTACTCGTGCAGTTGCGCCAACTTCTCCAGCGATTCCTCCAGCTTCGGCCCCGACGTAGCCATTTGGCCGTGTTCCCACCACGCCCGCAACACCGCGCTCTCCTGCAACTCCTGCCGGAAAATCTTTAGCGTCTGGCGGATGACCTCGCCATAGTTGGAAAACGCCGCGTAGGACATCGTTGTTTCCGGCATCAACGGCAAGAGCCGGCTTTCCTTTCGCGCCGGCGGAAACTGTAGATTGTGCTGCAGCTTCTCGACCAGCAGACCTAATTCATCCAGCAATCCGGGATACTTATTCACGTCTTCCGTCCAGGGTGCGGTCGTCGATTGCGCGGCCGGTGGCTGTGTTGCTGGCGCCTGCGCTTTCGGCGATTTTGCAGCCGGTGACTGCGCCGTTGGTGACTTCAGTGCAGATTGCGGCGCGGCCGCCGGCGTCTGCGCGAAACCCATCGAGTCCAGCAAAAAGATCACCGCCGTCGTTACCACGCACCTGATGAAATGACGGCTGCCGTGCTTGAGGGTTTGCGCGTGTGCCATTCTTTGCTCCCATCGTGAAGAGACTCGGGATACTCAGCCCGGCCCATTTTCTACGTTGAAGCTAAGTATAAGGAGCACTCTTCGGCGCACTCGGTTATTTGATGGGGATACTTGTCGGAAATGGAATTAGGGCGCGCGACACAACGCCAACGGAAGTGGCACGCGTTATTGTGCTTAGTACAACTTCGAGGTTCTAAATTTTCACTGTTCGCTGGCCGCTGCCCGCACCGGCAACTTCGAAATCCGTAACCTCAAAACTTTTCTCTGATTTGCTTCCAGCACCTCAAAGCAGTATCCCTCAATCTCAACCTTATCCCCCGCCGCCGGTACTTTCCCAGATGCGTGACTCAGCAATCCCGCAATCGTCGTCACCGTCTCGTAAGACTCTCCGCCAAAGCGCACACCCAATAACTCCTCCACGTCCGTAATATCCATGCTTCCGCGCATCACCAGCCCGCCATCCGGCTCGCGCACCACGTCCGGTGCCGGCGGCTTTCCGTTGTTCCCGCTCTCGCCGACAATCTCTTCCACCAAATCTTCCACCGTCGCCAATCCTGCCACCGAGCCATGTTCATCGATAATAATCGCCATCGGCTGGCCCTTTTGCCGCATCTCGCGCAGCAAATCCGAACCCGCCTTCGTCTCCGGCACAAACAGCGCCGGGCGCGCCAGCTCCCGCACCTTGCGTCGCGGCAAGTCCTGATCCGCGATGTGCAACAACTCCTGCGCGTTCACCACGCCATAAATCTCATCCAGCGTATTTTCATACACCGGCATCTTCGAGAATTTCGTCTCCACAAATTTTGCGTGCAGCTCTTCCAGCGACGCGTCCGCAGCAATCGCCACAATATCCGGGCGCGGCGTCATCACTTCCCTCACCCGCTTGTCGCTGAACTCCACCACCTGTTCGATCAACTCCCCCTGCTCCGGTTGTATAATTCCTTCTTCCTCCGCAGCTTCCACCAGCGCTTCGATGCCTTCCTCGGTGCGCTGCTCCTCGGTTTTTTCCACCTCGTGCTCGGAAATCCGCGCCAATGATTCCGCGCCCTCCAAAAAAACGCGCGCCGGCCACACCAGCCACATTCCCGCGCGAATCATCGGCAAAAGCGGCAGCAGCCATCGCCCCGTCGTGCGATACAACAGCGTGTCCGGAATAAAATGCATCGCAATCACAACTTCCAGCGTAAGAAACACGCAAAACTCCACGAACGATTCCCACTGCCCGGGCACAAAACGAACCACCCCGCGCGTGGTCTCCAGCACCAGAAACGCCAGCAGGAAGTGCCCCAGAATGCGGAACGTTCGCCCACCGCTGCGCCGGTTGATGTGCAGCCGTGGTTCAATCTCCGCTTCGAAAATTTCCAGGTGTTCGCGCACTCGTCCGGTAGTCATCCGGCCCAGCTCGCGATAGATCAACGTCAGGTAGGAAAAAATCGGCAGGCCAATCGCCAGTAGCACGATCCGTAGAATAAACGCGATGTTCTGGAATCTCATGCCAGCCCAAACCGCCGGCGCAATTTCGTTTCCAACCGGTCCATCTCCCCGCGATCACTCTCGTGGTCGTAGCCCAAAAGATGCAAAACGCCGTGCAGCATCAAGACGCGCAATTCCGAAGAAAAACTCCTCCCGTTTTTCTTCGCGTAACGCCGCGCCGTCGCCGGCGAAATGGCAATATCGCCCAGATATTTCCCCGCTAGAGCCTTAGTAGCCTGCCTTGTAGCGACGCCCTTTAGGGCGTCATTAGTCCCAGCGCCGCCCGCCTGCCGACGCAACCGACTCCGCCTTGCTCTCAGTTTTTCCGCAGGAAAGGACAACACATCCGTCGGCCCCCGCTTTTTGCGAAAAGCCCAATTCATCCGCGCTATCTCCGCGTCCGTCACAAAACAAATGACCAACTCGGTCTCCGCCAATCCCAAGCCATCGCGCACACGTTGCAAAAATTCCTCGAGCGGTGCCACCGCAAGTTTCACGCCACGCTGCCGGTTGATGACCGCCTGCACTTCGCGCGCGCCACGAGGTTTAACCTTGCCGCGTTTCGTGCGCCTTCTCCTCATCCATTTCTTTTAGCGCTTCCTTCGCCGCGTAATCGCTCTTGATCGCCGCCCGCGCCGCCGTCGAATTTCCCCCGCGCTGCGGATGCGCCATATCGTACTCTTCATACGCCCGGATGATCTGCTGCACCAAGTTGTGCCGCACCACGTCCTTCTCGCCGAACTGCACCACACCAATCCCTTCAATCTTCCCGCACACTTCCAGGGCCTCGATCAACCCGGACTTCTTCCCCACCGGCAAATCAATCTGCGTGACGTCTCCGGTAATCACTGCCTTCGAGTGAAATCCCAGCCGCGTCAAAAACATTTTCATCTGCTCGCTGGTGGTATTTTGCGCCTCATCCAAAATCACAAACGAATCATTCAGCGTCCGTCCGCGCATGAACGCCAAAGGCGCCACTTCAATCGTTCCCTTCTCCAAAAACGCCCCTAACTTATCCGCGTCCAGCATGTCGTACAGCGCGTCGTACAGCGGCCGCATATAAGGATCAATCTTCTGCTGCAACGTCCCTGGCAAGAATCCAAGCCGTTCCCCAGCCTCCACCGCCGGCCGCGCCAAAATAATCCGGTTCACCTGCTTGGTCAGCAGCGCGCTTACGGCCATCGCCACCGCAATATAGGTTTTCCCCGTCCCTCCAGGCCCGATGCCAAACATCATGTCGTGCTTCTCAATCTCTTCCATGTACCGCCGCTGCGACGCATTCTTCGGCGTAACCACTTTCTTCCCAAACGCCCGCGTCCGCCCCGGCTCAAACATTCCGCGCAGCGACTCCTGCGGATTGTCCGTCGCCACGCGAATCAAGCTCTTCACTTCTTCGCTCGACAGCGCCCGCCCGCGCTGCGTCGCGTGGTTGTACTCCTCCACGATGCGCACCGCCTGCTCCACCGAATCGTGCGCGCCCTCAATCGTAAATTTGCTGTCGTGCAGTTGCGTCTCCACGCGCAGCAAATCCTCCAGCAAACGCACGTTCTCATCCAGCGTGCCGAAGAACGGTTCGATTTTTCCGGAAATATGTACGCTTCGCTTCATCCAGTTGGTAGGTTTGCCTGCGACAGGAATGGGGTGCCCGATGGGATTCCTCCGTATGTACAAAAAACCTGTACAACCGGCCGCGCCCATTTGCACCGAGCTGCAGCCACTTCAAGGAGAAACTTCCTTCACACTATCCCACGCCTATGTTGCGGTCAAGTTACACCACGCCCCGCCCCTATGCGCACGCATAATACGAATCGATCGATTACAAATGATGAATCGCAAGAACACATCCCCCCATCAAAATATCCGCTACTCCAACCTAAAAAATCGCATCGCAAAATCGTAGCTCCTCGGAGTACCATACCCACTCCTCGACCCCTCCCAGTCGACCGCTCCATCTTCAACTCCTACCCCGAGGAGGCTACATGCTTTCGCAATCCAATATCTCCCCGAACACTCCCATGGGCGCAACTCTACTTCCCGGCGGCGGCGCCACCTTCCGCACCTGGGCCCCGCGCGCCACCGCCGTCTACCTCAACGGCGTCTTTAGTGGCATTCAACAATTCGCGCAAACGGATGCCTTCCTGATGTCTAAGGATCCGAACAGCGGCTACTGGACCGGCTTCTTTCCCAATGCCGCCGAAGACGACCTCTACCATTTCTATATCATTGGCCCCGCCGGTCCCACCGGCCCCGTCTGGTACAAGCGCGATCCCTACGCCCGTGAACTAGCCCTGGACTCCCCGTTTCCCACCTGCAGTTGCGTGATCCGTTCCGCCACCGCCTATCCTTGGCACGATTCCGCCTTCATCACGCCAGACTTCTCCAACATGCTCATCTACCAAATCCACATCGGCGTCTACGCCATCAACACGCCCGGCGTAGCCTCTACATTTCTCGATGTAATTGGAAAAATAGAATACCTCGCCGACCTGGGCATCAACGTCCTGCAACCCCTCCCCATCGACGAGCAAGAGAGCGACCCCGGCGAAGGCTACGACGGCTCCGATTATTTCTCCCCAGACTTTCCCTACGTCGTCACAGATCCCGCAGCTCTCGCAGGCTACCTCATCACGATCAATCGTCTGCTCGCCGCAAAAAATCTTCCGCCGCTAACCCTCGCCGACATCACCCCCGCCCCGGCGCAACTAAAATGTTTGGTCGATCTTTGCCACCTCTACGGCATCGCCGTGGCCTTCGACGTCGTGTACAACCACGCCGGCGGCTGGCAAATCCTCAACGACGACCAAGCCATCTACTTCTTCGATCGCGCCGCTCCCATCAGCACTCCGGACGATCCCTTCGGTCACAACGAAAGCCTCTACTTCACCAACGCCGGCGGCGGATACGTCGGCGGCCTCTCCTTCGCGCTTTGGAACCAGGACGTCTGTCAATTCATCATCAACAGCGCCAGCTACTACATCAACGAATTCCACGTCGATGGCTTCCGCTACGACGAAATCAGCGCGCTCTTGGCCCTGAACGCAAATACCGGCTGGGGCTTCTGTGCCAACCTCACCGACACCCTTCGCTTCATAAAGCCCCGACTCTTGCAAAACGCCGAGTATTGGCCCGGCGAATATTCCGCCTCTCGTTCCTCAATCGTAGCTTCCACTGCCACCGGTGGCGCCGGCTTCGACGCCATGCAACACGACGCTCTGCGTCTCGCCATTCGCGGCGCCATCACTCAAGCCTCGCAAGGCCAATCCGCACAAATAAATTTCGACGCCATCGCGGGATCTCTCTTCCCGCCAGACCTCCCGCACGCCTGGCAAGCCATAACCTGTGTGGAAAATCACGACATCGCAGAACGAGACGCCCAGCAGCGCATCCCCACGCTAGCCGATGGCTCAAACTCTGTTTCCTGGTACGCCCGCAGCCGCTCCCGCGTCGCCACATCACTTCAACTAACCGCCCCGGGCATCCCACAACTCTTTATGGGCCAGGAATTCCTCGAACCCGCGCAATGGTATTGGGATCCCACACAATCAAATTACCTGATCGACTGGAGCGATCTTAACGTCGGCCTCAGCGGCGCCGCCGCAACCGCCGCCAACCCGGCCCTCGCCACCGCGATGGCCAACCACCACCAGTTCACCAAAGACGCCATCCGCCTCCGCTGGAACCAACCCGCCCTCCGCGGTGAAAACGTAAACGCCTTCCACGTCCACAACCAAAACCGCGTAATCGCATTCCAACGCTGGCTGGAAGGGACCGGCCAGGACGTAATCGTAGTAGCCACGCTAGCCGAAACCACCTGGTACAACTACGCCATCGGCTTCCCCTATCCCGGCGCATGGCAGGAAATCTTCAACTCCGACCTCTACGACAATTTTCCCAATCCCCAAGTCGCCGGCAACGACGGCGGCATCACCGCCGATGGCCCCCCGCTCCACGGCTTCAACTCTTCAGCCAGCATCACCATCCCCGCCAACAGCGTATTGGTCTTTGCCCGGCCAACGTAGAGTTCGCCCGCCCGACGCAATAGTTCTTCCCCACGCCGAACCATGCCCACAGCCGCAACCTCAGCTCCCCGTCGTTCTTAACGCGGGTTCCTCTGCACGCCTCTGCGTTGAATTCTTTTTCGTTCTGGCGGACGCCAACTTAATCCGTGAACCGGCAAGCGCAAAAAAAAAAGAGGAACCTACAGCTTCTGGTAACTAGCATTGGTGGTCGTGACCACCAGCTTTTTCGCGGTCGCGTTTAGAATCGTTTGCTGCACGTAATTCGTGCCATCCGGCAGACTGGCCATCTGTACCTGCAATGTCACAACATCCTTCGCCTGCCCCATATAAGTATTGACGCTCAAAGAAGTGATCTTCTTCGCCGTGGTATCGAACGTCAGCGTCATTCGATCGCCGGCTTGCGCGTAATCCGTGAAAATCAAATTCATCGCCCCCGGCACGGGATTGAACGATGCTTTGCCCGCTTGAAACGCCATTTGCATTTTCTGCGCGTCGGGCGGCACGTACATGGCAAGGACGCCCGTTACGTCTTTTATGTAGTCCTGCATTTCCGCGGTTTTCTTCGCGACGACCCGCTGTTTCAATCGGCCGCCACTCGGCTGCTGCGCAACCCCGATGGGAGTTTTCTGCACTTGTCCGTCCGGCCCGTACCGGCAGCTGCTTTGTTTCGCGGGTTTCGCGTCGCCATTCAACGTCAGCTGCATCGTTTCGATCCACTGGTATTGCAGTAATTTCTGCTTATTCGCGGCGATCGATTGCTGCACGCTCGCGAGTTTTTCCTGCAGCACCGCATTCTGCGGCAGCGCTGGCGTCACCAGCAGCAGCGCCATCGCTCCACTGCTAACCAAGCGTCTCCGCATCGCGGCGAAAGTACCTGCCGCCGACGCTCTCAAATTCGCAATTACGAAATCCTGCTTCATGTGAATTTCTCCTGTGCCTTGCGTAGAGGCCAACTCAATCCGAATCGACGGGAGCCCTCAGATCTTACCCCCGCCCCCGCTCATAGAAATGCGTGTCAACAGACCGGCAACGATCATTTTTTCATCGGTGTATCGTTCCGTATTTCGCACGCAGAAGAATTTCCCGCCCGAATGTTTGGCCCCGCTTATCGTAGGCGTTGCACCATCCCTTCAGCACTGTCAAAAGTGACAGCGAGCTCCGCCGCGCCCGCAGCGACAACTCTCTCGTTGATCGGCCCCCCAATTCTTAACACGCTTTGAGAGTTAGTTTCCGGCAGAATCTGACCTGGAGGAAGGGAGATTTGCCGTGAAGAGGAAGCGTTTTTCTGTGGAGCAGATCGTGGCGGTTCTGAAGC
>JABCZD010000002.1 GCA_013289855.1 Acidobacteriota bacterium
TTCAAGGCGGAAGCTCCTGTCCTTAAAGTTGGTTCTTGTCACGGAACCCAACTCAAGGTAACAGGTCTTTCCGCCCTCGTTTCAGAACCTAATTTGGACAAGCCTGCGGCATGCCGTGCCCCTACGACAGAGGTGAGAGATTGATAGTTGGGATGGGCGTTGATTTGGCGGAAGTGGAGCGCGTGCGAGCTGCAATCGAGCGGCGCGGCGATAAATTCTTGCGACGGATTTATACGGCGAAAGAACGGGCGTATTGCGAGCGCTTCAGAAACAAGTATGAGAGATACGCGGGGCGCTTTGCGGCAAAGGAAGCGGCGATGAAAGCGCTGGGCACGGGATGGCGCGGTGGGGTGCGCTGGGTGGATTTGGAAGTGGTGCGGGAACGCGGTGGGCGACCGACCATGGCACTACATGGCCAGGCAAAAAAGATTGGTGAACTACTAGGAGTGAAGCATATTGCGATGAGCATTACGCATACCAGCGCGCAGGCGTTTGCACAGGTGATTTTCGAAAGCTGATGAGCACCCCGCGGTAATTGGCGGATACTGAGTCCGCCTTTACTCCGCGATAGCTGGGTCGCTACAATCACACATTCACTTTTGACTAATCAATCGATATGAAAACCAAGAGACGGAATCCGGCAGCGCTCGAAGACCCGAAGGTGTCCGTGGTGATTCCAGTTTTTAACGAACGCGGGACTATCGACGAGATTTTGCGGCGTGTGATCGAGAGCGAGATGCGTAAAGAAGTGATCGTGGTGGACGACTGTTCAACGGACGGAACCAGGCAGATTCTGGAAGCTATGGCCGAGCGGCAAGGGCGAGGAGAAACCGCGGCTCCGGCACAGGACGGCGAGGACGCTATTCCGCTGGCGGACTTGCGATTCTTTTTTCAAGCGGTGAACCAGGGGAAAGGCGCGGCGTTGCGGCGGGGATTCGAGGAGGTTACCGGCGAGATTGTGTTGGTGCAGGATGCGGACCTGGAGTACAACCCGCGGGATTATCCCAATCTGCTAGAGCCGCTGCTGGATGGGCGTGCGGACGTGGTTTATGGCTCGCGATTCCTTGGGGGACCACAACGCGTGCACTACTTTTGGCATTACGTGGCAAACATGGCGCTAACGCTGCTCTCGGATATTTTTACCAACCTGAAGCTTACGGATATGGAGACGTGCTACAAGGTGATGCTGACCCCGGTGATTCGGGGGATGCGTTTGAAGGCCGACCGGTTTGGATTTGAGCCGGAGGTTACGGCGAAGATTGCTAAGGGCAAGTGGCGGGTGTACGAGGTGCCGATCAGCTATGCGGGGCGGACGTATGAAGAGGGGAAAAAGATTACGTGGAAAGATGGCGTGATGGCGTTGTGGTACATCGTGCGGTATACGCTGGCGGATTGAGCGGAAATATTTTAACCGTTGGCCCGAATTCGGCAGAACATACGAAATAAAAACAAAGACCAAAAAGGCCGGACTGAAGTCCGGCGCCTACATAAACCCGCGTCCGTGCAGACGTTGGGAATAAACCCTATTTCGCAGGGTCTGAGTAGCCGTTGGGGTGCTTTTGTTTCCAGGCCCAGGCGGAGGCGATGATTTCGTCCAGCGTAGAGTGTTGCGTTTCCCAGCCGAGCATGGATTTTAGTTTTTCTTTGCTGGCGACGAGGACTGCGGGATCGCCGGGACGGCGGGCGGCGAGGTGGCGCGGGATTTTTTCGCCGGTGACGCGTTCTGCGGTGTCGAGGACTTCCAAAATGGAGTATCCGCGCCCGTTCCCGACGTTAAAGGCCTCGCCGGAAACGTGCTCGATGTTTTCTAGCGCGCGAAGATGCGAATCTGCGATGTCGAAGACGTGAACGTAGTCGCGCACACAGGTGCCGTCCGGCGTCGGATAGTCGGTGCCGAGGACGTCGACGGCGGGAATCGCGCCTGCGGCGGCATCCAGCACGCGAGGAATCAGATGCGTTTCCGTGCGATGGGCTTCACCGCGTTCGGCGGAAGCGCCGGCGGCGTTGAAGTAACGCAGCGTGGCGTAGTGCAGTCCGGTGTAGGCGCGGTAATCGGCGAGAACTTGTTCGAAGAGCAGCTTGGTCTTGCCGTAAGGATTGATGGGGGCTTTGCGATGGTCCTCGGGAATGGGGACGGTTTCGGGTTCGCCGTATGTGGCGGCGGTGGAAGAAAAAATGAATTTCTTCACGCCGTGGCGAGTGACGGCATCCAATAAGTTGATGCCACAAGCGACGTTCGCGGCGTAAAACGTGCTGGGTTCACGCATCGATTTGGCGACGAGAGCTTCGGCCGCGAAATGCATTACGGCGTCGATCTTATTTTTGTCGAAAACTTCCTCGATATGCGGGCGCACGGCCAGATCGACGTGGCAAAAGACCGCGCCGGGCGGCACGGCTTCGCGGTGGCCTTCGATCAAGCTGTCCAGGGCGACGACGCCAAATCCGCGGGCCAGCAAAACTTCCGAAACGATGCTGCCGATATAGCCGGCGGCTCCTGTGACGAGAATATTCAACGGGATGGGTCTCCTAGAGAGATGCGAACGACGCGCCCATAGACGCTAGCAGGAGAGCGCACGATTGTCAGCGTGAAATTTTGCCGGGGATGGAAACGGGTGAAGTTATGCTTGCGCCATGCGGCGCTGGAAGGTTAGCAGAATCAAGTCCGCGCGGCGCCGCACGCCGAATTTGCTGAGCAGATTGGAAACGTGAAATTTTACGGTGCGCTCGGCGATGTTGAGCTTGCTGGCGATTTCTTTGTTGGAAAGATTTTCGAGCAGCGAGTCGAGAACTTCCTGCTCGCGACGGCTTAGGTTGGTTACCGTGTCGGTCTTGAGGCGGCGACCTTGGCCGTTGAGAATGGAATCAACGAAGCCGGAAAGCAGTTGACGCGGCACCCAGAAACCGCCGCTAGCGACGAGCGGTAGCGCGCGGATCAGTTGATCGCGAGCTTCCACGTAGGTGAGCAGGCCTTTTACCCCGAGCCGCAGAAGCGAATAGCTGTTGGCGTCATTGTGCTGCTCGCCGACAACGATCAGGCGGGCTTCCGGAAAGCGTTCGAGAATATTGGCCAATAGCGCGCCGGTGGCGGGCTTGGCGGCATGCGCGTCGATCACGTAGACCTGCGCACGCGGAATTTCCAGGTTGCGGAGATCGGGAGCCAGCGTGGATTCCAACTGCTTGACCTCGACCTTGACCTGGGCCTTAGCCAGCAAGCGCTCAAACTCGGTGAGCACCACGGGGTGCGGCGAGAGAATACAGGCGGTTAGTTTAGAAGCGGTTCGTTTGGTAGCCACGGTTGATTCAGCGTATTGAATCTTCTCCGCAGGGGCAAGAACGTTGGGAGCGAGTGTTGTCGAATTGCTACGTGCCATCTACGCTTCTTTTCTCCCCGGCAGAGGCCGGAGCGGGAAATCGACGAAACGCTCTGCAGCAACGCCGTCCCTTGAGCGCACAGTGTAGCTAGCCCTGCCGGTTCGCGAAACTACGGGACCGGCGACGGCAGGGTAAAAAAGCATGGGCGCTGGGGCCTGGCACTGCTGCGGCGACAGAGCCGCTAGAGGGAATTATAACATCGGGGTTAGTGTCGCCTGGCAAGCTCATAACGCCATTCGCGCTTAAAAAGCACTAGTTGGATGGAACACGGTTCGGTTCAGGGGCAAAGCCGCGTAAAATACAGGTGGCTGGGTATTTGTAGCTTTCCTGCAGGTTGCCGCGTGCGTCCGTCAGGCTGTTTTTTCAGGCACATTGTGGGGGAGGATTCGTTTGCGGCGGTGGTGTATCGAGAAGAGGCGAGCGAGGGCCTCTGAGTCGTGCGTGATTTAAGCGAATCCGGCAAGGCATTGCGTGCGCTGCTTTCCGAACGAGTGTTGGTACTCGACGGGGCCATGGGCACGATGCTGCAGCAGTGTGATCTGACGGCTGCGGATTTTGGCGGAGCCGCGCTCGAAGGTTGCAACGAAAATTTGGTACGGACGCGTCCGGACGTGGTGCTGGATATTCACCGGAAATATTTTGCCGCGGGTTCGGACATCGTGGAGACCAATAGCTTTGGTTCCGCGCCGATTGTGCTGGCGGAGTATGGATTGGCGCACGACGCGCATCAGCTGAATGTGCTGGCGGCGAAGCTGGCGCGACAGGCTGCGGATGAGTTTAGTTCGCCGGGGAAGCCGCGATTTGTGGCGGGCTCGGTGGGGCCGACCACCAAGGCGATTACCGTTACCGGTGGCGTCACCTTTGAGGGCCTGCGCGAGGCTTATTACATACAAGCGAAGGGGCTGGTGGAAGGCGGGGTGGACTTGCTGTTGGTGGAAACTTGCCAGGACACGCGGAACATCAAGGCCGCGCTGCTGGCGATTCAGCAATTGTCCCGCGAGATTGGCGCGGAAGTACCCGTGATTGTTTCCGTCACCATCGAGCCGATGGGCACGATGCTTGCCGGGCAGACGGTCGAGGCAATGTGGGCTTCGCTGCGCCATGCGAAGCCATTGGCGTTTGGAATGAACTGCGCGACCGGTCCTGAATTCATGACGGATCACATCCGCACGCTGAGCCAGCTCACCGGGCAATACGTCTCTTGCTATCCAAATGCGGGCTTGCCGGATGAAGAAGGAAAATATCTGGAAACGCCGAGCACCTTGGCGGCGCAACTGGAAAAATTTGTCGATCATTGTTGGCTGAATATTGTTGGCGGATGCTGCGGCACGACCGAGAAACACATCAAGGCTATCGCTCAGATGGTGGAGGGCAAGAAACCCCGGGTGCTGCCGGCCGAATTGCATCGCGCGATTTATTCGGGGATTGAGACCATCGAGGCGGACGATCAGACGCGGCCGTTGCTGGTGGGTGAACGGACCAACGTGATTGGCTCGCGGCTGTTCAAAGGGCTAGTGGCGGAAGAGAAATGGGAAGAGGCCAGCGAGATTGCGCGGCGACAGGTACGCGGCGGAGCGCATATCGTTGATGTGTGCCTGCAAAGCACGGAGCGCGATGAAAAAGCGGATATCGAGCCGTTCTACGAAAAGCTGATCCGTAAGGTGAAGGCTCCGGTGATGATCGACACCACCGATCCGACAGCCGTCGAAATGGCGCTAACGTATTGCCAGGGAAAATCGATCATCAATTCCATCAACCTGGAAGATGGCGAAGAAAAATTTGAACGCATTGTGCCGATGGCGCATACGTTTGGCGCGGCCGTGGTGGTGGGCTGTATCGACGAAGACAAACTGCAGGCACAGGCGTTTACGCGCGAACGCAAGCTTGCGATTGCACAGCGTTCGTACAAACTGCTGACGGAAAAGTATGGGCTGGGGCCGGAAGATATTATTTTCGATCCGCTGGTGTTCCCCTGTGCAACGGGCGACGAGAATTACATTGGCGGCGCGGTGGAGACGGTGGAAGGTATTCGGCTGATCAAACAGGCACTGCCGGATGTGCGCACGATTCTTGGAATTTCTAACGTTTCTTTTGGTCTGCCGGCCGGTGCACGCGAAGTGGTGAATTCGGTTTTCCTGTATTACTGCACCAAGGCAGGACTGGATCTGGCCATTGTGAACGCGGAGAAGCTGGAGCGCTTCGCTTCGATTTCCCAGTACGAGCGGCAACTGGCAGAGAATCTGCTTTTTTCGCATCCGCCAAAAGATGTGCCCGCGGATCATTCCAAGGCGGAATTGTTGAAAAATGCTCCGGCGGACTGGCGCGAGCAGCAAAAGGAACAACGCGCAGCCATCAATCAGTACTACATCCAGGCCATCACGGAACATTTTCGCACCGCGACAAAAAAGGAAAAGGTTCGCGCCGAAGATTTGCCCATCGATGAGCGGCTGGCGAATTACATCATTGAGGGCACGCGCGACGGATTGATCGACGATCTGGAACGCAAGCGGGCCGAGGGCGCGGCGCCGCTGGATATTGTAAACGGTCCGCTGATGAGCGGAATGGCCGAAGTTGGGCGGCTGTTCAACGCCAACGAATTGATTGTGGCGGAAGTGCTGCAGTCGGCGGAGGCCATGAAGGCGGCGGTCAGTCACCTCGAGCAGTTCATGGAGAAGGCGGACACCGCGAAGCGCGGCAAAGTGGTGCTGGCGACGGTGAAAGGCGATGTACACGACATTGGGAAGAATCTCGTCGAGATTATTTTGAAAAATAATGGCTACGATGTGGTGAACCTGGGTATTAAAGTGCCGCCCGAAGACTTGATCAAAGCGTACGGCATGCATAAGCCGGACGTCATCGGGCTTTCCGGATTGTTGGTGAAGAGCGCGCAGCAGATGGTGATCACGGCGAACGATTTGAAAGATGCAGGCATCGAGATACCGCTACTGGTGGGCGGAGCGGCGCTTTCGGCGAAGTTTACGCAGCAGAAAATCGCGCCCAGTTATGGCAAAGCAGTGTGTTACGCGAAAGACGCCATGACCGGGCTGCGTTTGATGAACGAGTTGATGGATCCAGCGACGCGGGAAACGCTGGTGCGCGCGCATACTTCGCAGGGTGCGGGTATGGAAATTGTCACCACCGTTTCCGTGGCTACTGGGCCGGCGGTTACGCACTCGCCGAAGGTGCGCACGGATTTGTCTATTCCACCGGTGCAATCGCTGGAGCGCCGAGTCCGGCTGGTGCCGGATTTGCGTGAGCTGTGGAGCTATATCAATCCGTTCATGCTGTATGGCCGGCATCTGGGCTTCCGCGGCGATTTCGCGAAAAGATTTGCGGAACGCGACGCGAAAGCCGTGGAACTGTTCGACAGCATGGAAGAAGTGAAGAATGAAGCCGCGGAGTTCATGAAAGTTCGCGCGGTGTGGCAATTCTTTGAAGCGGAAGCGCGCGACGGGGAAATTTCGCTGTTCGCTCCGGGCGCGAAAGATGCGCTGCACACGTTTCGCTTTCCGCGGCAGAAACAGGGCGATTTTCTGTGCCTGAGCGATTATATCTTGCCGGCGCAGGAAACGAATGGCCAGCGCGAACGCGACCATCTGGCGATGCTGGTGGTGAGTGCCGGAGAAGGGATTCGCGACCGCGCGGAGAAAGCCAAGAACGATGGGTATTACTTCAAGTCGCACGGATTGCAAGCGCTGGCGATCGAAACAGCGGAAGCGTGCGCGGAGTGGCTGCACCGCCGCATCCGCGAAGATTGGGGATTCCCCGATGCGCCGGAGATGACCATGGCGCAACGATTCACTTCGCGGTACCGCGGGAAGCGCTATAGTTTTGGCTATCCGGCGTGTCCGAATCTTGAGGATCAGGCGGGAATGTGGAAGCTGTTGCGTCCGGAAGAGATCGGCGTGCAGCTTACGGAGGGCTTCATGATGGATCCGGAGGCCAGCGTGAGCGCGCTGGTATTTCAACACCCGGATTGCAGCTACTTTTCGGTGGGAGAGGTGGCCGAAAATCAGTGATCGGCATGAGTTGACAGCGCCATCCCGTGAGAGAGTGGGATCTGGTAAGGGATAAAACTTTGCCACTTGGTGGAACAAAATGAGGGTTCCGCGATAGGTGTTAGACAGAAAATCTAGCCCGACGTTTCCCTGTAAGGGTATAATTATAAGTGATTTAGATGGCTTATGGAGGAGTTCTGTCCTTTTGCTCCCCGTGGTGACATAGTTGCACTTCTCCTCACGACTCAATCTGTCGCAATGCAACACAGGAAGGCTGTTGGCCCCAACAAGTCAGCAAGGTATGTCATGACTCCCCAGCTCAATTCGGTATTGGATTCACCCGTCGAGGCGGGCTTTGTTCTCGGGCAAGGTCCGACAATGCTTGCTCTGAATGCCATGGTCGCAGACATAGCTCCTACTGATATATCGGTTCTTTTGATTGGAGAAAGCGGCACGGGCAAAGAGGCCTACGCCCGGCTGGTTCATCGGATGTCTCGAACACAAGACCTCCCACTAAAAAAGATCAGCTGCGCAACGCTGGACCCGACGCGGCTTCTGGGGCAAGTGCAGGATGCGCTGCGAGGCGGGTCCAACGGCGAGCATCCCGCATGCTTATTTCTGGATGGAGTTGAAGAACTAGATTTGGCTTCGCAACGCGCCCTTGTATCCATATTGCCGGACGGCGAACCGGAGCTTGCCCGGGGGAAAAAGGTGCGATTGATTTCTGCAACGTCAGTGAACCTCGGTAAAGCGGTGGATGCAGGCCAATTCCGGAGAGAATTATATTTTCGAATCAACGGTGCGAGTTTGCGGCTGCCGCCCTTGCGGGAACGAAAGGAAGATATCCCGGCACTGGTCGAACATTTCTTGATGAAATTCACCGCGGGACAGCGAGAATCCATCACGCTGAATAGCGAAGCCATGGAGACCTTAATCGCTTACTCATGGCCGGGAAATATTCGCGAACTGGAGAATCTGGTAAAGAAAATGGTGGCGTTGGCGGACACCAAGGCGGCGTTGAGCGAGCTGCGAGCTACGCCGCGGTCCGTCCGGCGGATAAGTAGCGGTGAGGAGCCCAAAACGACTTCGCTCAAGGTAGCCGCGCGGGCTGCTTCGCGGCGAACGGAACGAGAATTAATTCTGAAGGCCTTGGAACGCACGCACTGGAACCGCAAGCGCGCGGCACAAGAATTACAGATCAGCTACAAATCGCTGCTGTATAAGATCAAACAGATTGAAGTACCGGGGCCAGGTACAGATGAGCTGTAGCGGAGGATGATATGAGGTTGTCAGGCATTTTGGTGCTGGTCCCGTGGATGATGCTTTCCGGGAATTGCGCGCAAGCGACACAAACGCCGGATGCCGGAGCCAAGCCGGCCGTCGTGCAAACAGCGGTAGTCGAAGAGTACAAGATTGGGCCTCAGGACGTGTTGCGCATTGATGTCTGGAAGGAGGCGGAACTTACGCGCACTGTTCCGGTGCGTCCGGACGGAAAGATATCGCTGCCGCTGCTGAACGACGTGCAGGCGGCCGGGCTTACTCCTGCACAGCTCTCGAATGTGATCAGCGAAGGGCTGAAGAAATTTATCAATAGCCCGCAGGTAACAGTGACCGTCAACGAAATCAATAGTCGGCGAGTATATGTCACTGGAGAAGTAGCTCGCGCAGGAGCGTTTCCGCTACTGCCCAACATGACGGTGCTGCAGGCGCTTTCGAGTAGCGGAGGATTTACCCAATTCGCGAAAACCAAAGCCATTTACGTGCTGCGCGTGGAAGATGGAAAACAGGTAAAGCATCCCTTCAACTACAAGGAAGTACTTGCTGGCCGCAAGCAGGAAGAAAACATCGCTCTGCTACCTGGCGACGTGATCGTGGTGCCGTAGGGAATTCATGGCGAAACACTGGAAGACATTCCTGGTCGGATGGGGGACGCTGGCGGTGTTGGGCGTCATGCCCGCGGGGGGCCACGCCCAGGATCCGGGCGCTACTCCTCCCTCCACGCAGGAAACGCCGAAGCCTGCCGGGCGCGCGATTCCGCCGTTGGATACGGTCGGCGACGATCAGCCCTCGCCGGATCAGCTTTTGCCGGATTCTCGGCCACTGACAGGGGTGCAGAACCAAACTTTGGGTCGCGTGGAGAGCCCGCACAGTTATTGGGTTCCAGGATTTCAGTATTCGAACACCGTACAAAGCAGTCAGCCCGGCGAGGTGAATTCCGGCTGGAGCGTCACCAACTATTTAGCGGCCAACGTAAGTCTGTTGGATACGTGGCGTATCGCGCAGTTAGCGCTAAATTATTCTGGCGGTGCTAGCATTTCGACGGACCAGCAGCTCGGTACGAATGCGTTTCAACAGTTGGGAGTAACGCAGACCTTCCAGTGGGCGCGATGGCAAATACAATTTCTGGATCAATTTTCATACACGGATCAGTCGGAGTTTGGGTTCGGCGGTGGAACAGGGCTTGGCGTGCCCGGCGGCGGCAGTTCGACCGGCACCCCACAACCGGGCCTAAGCGGAAACGACCAATCGTTGTTCACCACCATTGGCCCGCGGTACAACAACAATTTTACAACACAAGTAGTCTACGAGTTGAGTCCACGGGCTTCCATCAATGTATCTGGCTCCTATGGTGTGCTGCACTTTGTCAACCCGGGGGATATTGATACGGACAGCATTGGGGCCAGTCTTGGCTATAATTATGCACTGACGAGAGAAGACACCATCGGTGTGGTTTACCGTTTTAGCCAGTTTAGCTATGTCGGCAATCCGCAAGTGATCGACGACTACGTATTCAATCTGGAGTACGGAAAAAAAATCACCGGACGCCTGGCATTCCGAGTGTTCGGTGGCCCGGATATTACGAACTTCCAGGTGCCGATCGGAACATCGACGCGGCAGATCTCCGGCGCCGGCGGCGCCAGCCTGACGTACGCGTGGCATCACGCAAATCTGGCGGCGAGTTATAGCCACGCCGTCACACCGGGGAGCGGCATTACCACGGGTTCCAATACGGACCAGGTTCAGACAAACATCACGCGCAACTTGGGCCGAGTATGGCAAGTGCAGGCTAATGTCGGATACGCGCGGAATAGCTTGATCGCCCCTGCCGCATCACAAAGCACTTACGACTCGGTGTTTGCGGGCGGCGGAATAAGCCGGCAGTTTGGGCCGAACACTAATGTTTCCCTGGCATACCTAGGACGCACGCAAAATACCAGCGCGCTACCTGGCTGCATGGGAACGAGTTGTTCTACTTCGTACAACCAACAGCAGATCGTGATGAGCTTCCAATGGCATACGCGGCCGCTGGTGCTTAAATGACGCTCGGGAGCACTACAATTCGGGATAATCACGGCGACCGCGCCAAGCAATGAGATAATTCACTTAGGTTTTTACGGGCATTCGAGACAGGTAGCCAGAGACCATGTACAAGAGTTTTTTTGGACTGAAAGAAAACCCGTTCAACGTCAATCCAGACCCGCGCTTTCTGTTCCTTACCCAACAGATCGAAGAAGCTCTGGCGGGGTTGATGTATGGCATTCAGACCCGGAAGGGTTTTATTACGCTGACCGGCGAGGTGGGTACGGGCAAAACCACGCTGATTAACCGGTTGCTCGATTGGCTGCACCGAAAAAACGCGCGCACGGCGTTCCTCTTCAACTCCCGGATGAATTCGAATCAGCTGTTCGACTTTATTTTAGCGGAGTTTGAAATTCCCTGCGAGTCGCGGAACAAGAGCCAGCAATTGATGAAATTGAATCACTGGCTGCTGGAGCGCTACCGCGCGGGTGAAACGGCGGTGGTAATTATTGACGAGGCGCAGAATCTCACGTATCCCGTCCTTGAAGAGATTCGGCTGCTCACCAACCTTGAAACTTCGACCGACAAGCTGCTGCAGATTGTTTTGTCCGGCCAGCCGGAACTCGAAGAAAAATTGAAATTGCCACAGCTTCGGCAGCTCCGGCAGCGCATCACGCTGCGTTGCAAAACGGCGCCGCTTACCACCGAACAAACGTTTGACTATATTGCGGAGCGTTTAAGAATTGCGGGAGCCACAGGAGAGCCCATATTCGGCAAAGAAGCGGTGGAGACGGTGCATGTCTACTCGCTGGGCATTCCCAGGGTTGTTAACCTGCTGTGCGAGCACGCGTTGGTCAATTCCTACGTCGAGCAGAAGCGCGTGGTAACCGGAAAAATTGTGGAAGACGTGGCCCGTGAGTTCCAGCTCGACGAAGTCGAGCCGATCGCGCCCGCGGGTGGTCAGCAAACCCCGGCAGATGTTTATAATTCGGAATCTTTTCTGCAAAACCTTGGGGAGGCGCTGTCTCGTTTTCGAGCGAGTCCGCCTGCGACGACCACCCTCAAAAGAAAATGATCCGCACGCGGGCTCTGACGAACCCTCCGTTCAAGATAGATATGGCTGAAAGTCTGGCCTGGCAATAGCGATTTACTCGGTGGAGGAAATGCACGGGATGCGCTATCTGGTTACCGGCGGAGCAGGATTCATAGGTTCCAACATGGTCGATGAACTTGTCCGCCGCGGGCACTCGGTCGTGGTGCTCGATGATCTTTCCGCGGGCAAGGAAGCGAATCTTGCTGCCGTTCGCGATAAAATTGATTTTCGCCTGGGTAGCATCACGGATCTCGCGGCTGTCGCGAAGGCCTGCGTGGGAGTGGATTATGTCATCCACTTAGCGGCGCGAACTTCCGTGCCGCGTTCCGTGAAGGATCCCATCGAATCGAACGAGGTAAATATTGACGGGACGTTGAATGTTCTGGTGGCGGCGCGAGACGCGAAGGTACGACGTTTTGTCTACGCGGCGTCGTCTGCAGCGTACGGCGAAACTCCTGCCTTGCCGAAAGTGGAATCTATGGCACCGGCGCCGATTTCACCCTACGGTCTCACAAAGTATGTTGGTGAACTGTATGCGCAGGTGTTTGGCCGCGTTTATGGCTTGGAGAACGCTTGTGTGCGCTACTTCAATGTGTTCGGTCCGCGGCAAGATCCCACATCCCAGTATTCCGGCGTATTATCCCGATTTATGCTGGCGATTCTAGAAGGCCAAAACCCGGTGATCTATGGCGACGGGGAACAATCGAGAGACTTCACATACGTCGAAAACATCGTGGATGAGACGCTGCGGGCCTGCGAAGCGAAGGATGCCTCGGGAAGGGTATTCAACGGGGGAACGGGTGAACGCATTACATTGAATCAGGTTTTGCAACAGCTCGGAACGATAACCGGGAAGAAAATCGCCGCCAAATACGAACCTGCGCGAAATGGAGACATCCGCGATTCGCAAGCGGACATCTCGCTGGCAAGAACGGTGCTCGGTTATGAGCCGAAAGTTCAATTTGCGGAGGGATTACAGCGGACGTGGGCCTGGTACAAAAGCAATTATGGCACACCATAACAGGCGCCAAACATTCCGCGCTTCGCAATTCACGCAGGCAGTGCCACCGACTGTATCAGCCCGATAACGACCATCCTAAAGCAGACCGCGCTGGCGCACCAAGCGTCACTTGTCAAGCACAGTGGGCACATGTTTGCGGTCCGCCTCTTGCAACGCCGCGGAATCAGGGCAATGCTTAGGATATCGGGATACCGCGCGCGTGATGGAGCTGCGTGTATCGAGAAACGATGAGCCATTCGATTCCGATGATGGAGTGTACTTAGGTTCGATCTTTTCCCATGAAATGCTTTCATCATCTACAGGCGGGTCGGCCGATTCCGATTGCTCCAAGAGATCGTGCGAGGGCTTATGGTTGATCCCAGTGCGATCCCGATCTCCGCTCCACCACTAAGCATTGTTATCGCGACCTACAACGATTGGGCGCCGCTCAATCTCTGTTTGCAGTCTCTAGGCGAGCAAATCGATGCGCCGGGCTTTGAAGTGGTGATTGTCGATGATGGTAGCAATGAAATTGCGCCGGACTTCATCCGTAACTGGAGCCGCCACTATCCGTTGACAGTCGTCCGACAGATTCACCAAGGAATATCCGCGGCGCGAAATCTCGGCATTGAGAATTCGCGGGGCGACGTTCTGGTATTCGTCGATTCGGACTGCAAATTACAGAACCGATGTTTGGCGACGCTTGATTCCAGAATCAGCGAAAATCCCCAGCGTAACTATTTTCAGCTGCGGCTCATTGGCGACTGTTCCCGTCTAGTAGGCCGTGCCGAGGAACTGAGACTGATCACGATTCAAAGTCACATGCTGCAGCCCGATGGTCACATTCGATATCTGAATACCGCGGGATTCGCCATCAGGCGTATTCCCGCGGATATCGCCGGAGGCCTGTTCGATACGTCTGCCCTGCGGGCAGAAGATACCCTTTTGATGGTTAATCTCATGAAAAACGGGGAACTGCCCTGGTTCATCGATGATGCCGTTGTGCAACATGCCATCCCGCGGTCCTTGTTCGCTTGTTTCCTGAAAGACATTCGGTCTGCGTACTTGGAAAGATCGACTTACGACATTATCGCGGGGAAAGGCGTAAAGTTCCGCGTCAGTCACCGTGAGCGCGTCAGTATGCTACGGTCGATGTGGAAAACTTCCGCGCAGCGATCGATTGGCAGGCTGGCGTGGTTCGCTCTGGCTATCAGACAAGGTCTGCGTTTCGCGATTCTTCCGCTAGGGGATGCATCTGGGCTGCGGCTTGCTTCGCGGGTCTCAGCAAAACCCTCCTGATATAATTACTCTGTGCAAGGAACACTTGCCACGCCGCGTTTGTAATGGTGTGTGGAACACGAGTCTGCAGAGTGTCTTTGGAGGACCGGATGAAGGATTGTCGCCAGTTCTATATCGATGGTAAATGGGTGGAACCTGTCGTCGCTCATGATTTTCCTGTCATCAACCCGGGCACCGAGGAGCAAGTCGCCACGATCTCGCTCGGAACCGCAGCCGACGTCGATCGCGCCGTATCGGCGGCCAAACGTGCGTTCGAATCGTATTCCGAGACGACCGTCGAACAACGGTCGGCGTTGCTACAGAGGATTATTGCCGTTTACCAATCCCATATGGACGAAATGGCTGAAACCATTTCTCAGGAAATGGGTGCACCTCCGTGGTTAGCGAAGGCGGCGCAAGCCCCTGCTGGCCTGGCGCATTTCGTGGAGATCGTGAAGGTATTGGGGCATTTCCAGTTTGAGGAGTTTAAAGGCTCCATGCTGCTGCGAAAAGAGCCGGTGGGCGTGTGCGGATTGATCACTCCGTGGAATTGGCCTATGAACCAGATCGCTTGCAAGGTGGCTCCGGCGCTTGCGGCTGGTTGCACTGTGGTGCTCAAGCCCAGCGAACTTGCGCCGCTTTCCGCCTATCTGCTTTCGCAGATTCTCGATGAGGCTGGAGTGCCGCAAGGAGTTTTCAATATGGTGAACGGAGACGGACCTACGGTGGGATTCGCGATTTCTTCGCATCCCGATGTAGCCATGGTGTCCTTTACAGGCTCCACTCGCGGTGGCGTCGCCGTGGCGACGGCCGCCGCTCCTACTGTCAAGCGCGTTACGCAGGAGCTCGGCGGGAAGTCTGCCAACATTATTCTGGAGGACGCCGATCTCGAAAGCGCCGTCAAAGAAGGTGCGTTGACATGCTTTCGCAATACGGGGCAATCCTGCGACGCACCTACGCGCATGCTAGTTCCGCGCAACAGACTGGAGCAAGCGACGGCGGTGGCTAAACAGGCTGCGGAGAGCACGAAAATCGCAGATCCCTCCGCGAAAGGCAGTATCGGCCCGCTGGCCAGCGAAGCCCAATTTGAGAAAGTACAATCCCTAATCAACAAAGGAATTGCGGAAGGTGCCAAGCTAGTTGCCGGCGGGCCCGGCCGGCCAGAGGGCGTCACCAGGGGATACTTCGTCAGGCCGACGGTGTTTAGTGCTGTCGACAACAACATGACTATTGCACGTGAGGAGATTTTCGGCCCCGTGCTTTCCATCATTGCTTATGAGAATGAAGAAGATGCGGTGCGCATTGCGAACGACACGGTCTACGGGCTCTCGGGATACGTCACGTCTGAGGATGTCGATCACGCCCGGCGTGTTGCAAAACGCATTCGCGCCGGTAACGTGCATATCAACGGAGCCCGGATCGATTTCGCTGGTTGCTTCGGAGGCTACAAACAGTCAGGCAACGGCAGAGAATGGGGCGAGGCCGGACTCGAAGATTATTTGGAGTTGAAAGCGATTTTCGGCTACGCGCCAGCAGCAAAATGAACTCTTCTGAAGCATCGCTTTGGTCATCCCTTGCTTTCTTGAATCCAGTCCCAACAACGCAGGTTCCAGTCCTTGCCTTCCGCCACCAGCGCACCAACGAACCCGGGAGCGGGGCGAAGTGAACGAAGCGTCCATCGCTCGCTATCCACGCTCTCTAGGCATTCTGGCTCCGATGGCGTCAAGCTTACGCGGAAATTCTTCAGCGGAATTTGTAGACCGTCGCCAACGGCTTTTACGTATGCTTCTTTGCGCGTCCAGCAAAGAAAAAATCCCTCTGCGCGCATGGCGGGAGGTAATGACTGGAGTTCCGCAACTTCGTGCGGAGAGAAAAATCGATCGGCGATTTCCTCGCTGGCGACAGCGGGGCGGATGGATTCCACATCGACCCCCAACTCGCGCCCCAAGGAAAACGCCATCAGTGCCAAACCATGCGAATGCGATACGTTGAAGTCCAGGGGTGCCCCAGGCGAAGGTCGCCGCAAGCTCGGCTTGCCGTAGGCGCCATAGTCGAACGCAATCGCTGCCGGAGCGCACCCTAGATATGTGCTCAACAGTTGGCGCAGCGTTCCGCGTGTAACTATGAACGCGTCGCGGTCGCGCTGAAAGTAAAAACGATCCGCTCGGACGGTTTCCTCCATCGACAAGGTTCCGCGCAGTCTGAGGGATTCTGCCTCGCTGCATTCGAGTGGCACACGCCAGACGTGGACCTCACCTTCACGCAGAACAACACCTGTCGCGTCAGATTTCCAATCGGCAGCTTCGGACATGTGCAAACTCTATTGTAATCAATCGATTCCCGCGAGCGCATCGTCGAATTCATAAATTTTCGGACCATATTAGGCGAAAGCGAATGGCAGGCCGCCAACGAATCGCTTTGAGAAAAGCATTTCCCTCGAGGTGGTCCGGCCGCTCAGTCTGAGACGCTAGATCGCCCGTATGGCACTGAATATAAGACACTTATGCAAGAACGATCAACGGCCTGAGGATTGCAAGAAGTACCACATCTGGTATAGCAATGTCATCTTTCGCCGTTTCACGGTAACTTCCCGGCTGGGTGCTTGATGGACCGCAAGTCCAGATCGGGTTTTAACAAGGCATTTCGCAGTTCATTCTACTAATATAGTACCCAGCGGGAACTCCATGAGCGATGCGTCAACAGCCCAGATGACCGTCAGTGATTCCACAGCGATAACGAAGCTCACCGAGATTTGGCAAGAACTCCTCGGCATCGATGCTATCGGCATCGACCAAAATTACTTTGACTTGGGCGGCGACTCTTCCTTGGCAGTGCATTTGTTCGCCCGCATCGAAAAAGTGTTCGGAGTCAAATTACCGCTGGCTACGCTCTTCGAAGCTCCTACGATTGAAGAACTGGCCCGGCTGTTAAGCGATCAACCTTCCGTGTCCGGGTGGTCGCCACTCGTCGACATTCAGCCGAATGGTTCGCGTCCGCCCTTTTTTTGTATCCACGGCGCCGGCGGAAACGTGCTCATCTATCGCGATCTGGCGCGTAACCTGGGTCCCGACCAACCGTTTTACGGCTTGCAGGCGCAGGGCCTGGACGGAAGTTGCGCACCGCTGGCCACGATCGAAGAAATGGCCGCGCTATACGCGAAAGAAATACGGAAATTTCAGCCTCACGGGCCATATTTTATCGGCGGCTACTGCATGGGCGGCAACCTGGCGTACGAGGTCGCTTGCCGATTGCGCGCGGCCGGCGAAGAAATTGCTTTACTGGCGCTGTTCGATAGCATGAACTGGACGGACACTCCTCTGCCGTCCATTTGGAGCAAAATGTACTATGAAGTTGAGCGCCTCTTTTTTCATGGCGCCAATTACTTCCGGCTCGATCCGGATGGGAAGCGCAAATTCTTTGGAGAAAAGGTGGAAGCGCTGCGCAATCGACTGCCGGTGTGGCGTGGCATGCTGCTTGCAAGATTAGGGAATAAGCAATCCACCGCGACGTCCGAGTCCGTGGTATTAGGGAACATCTGGCGAGCGAATGACCATGCCTGCTTCATCTACAAACCCCGACCCTTTCCGGGCGTAGTAACCGATTTTCGGCCAATGAGACAATACCGGATGCTCGACAAATCTCAGATGCGGTGGACACAACTGGCGCAAGGCGGCGAGCAAGTCGTGATGCTTCCGGTCTATCCGGCAGGTATGCTGGTGGAGCCTTTCGTAGCGCATCTTGCGGCAGCTCTCAGAAGATCCATCGATGCCGCTATTCGTAACGCGCAGTCCTGAAATGAACTCCGTCATTGCAATATTCTGAAGAGACAATAGCGAGGGAGCGACCGCATGGCGGTAGCAACGAATTGGTCGAAGACCTGGACTTTTTTCGAAGACCAATGGCGCGAGGGCAATGCGCCGATCATGGGTTCACGCACACACGCCGCTTGGCTTTGCTCCGTGGTGTTCGATGGCGCGAGAGCTTTTGAGGGCGTCATGCCCGATCTAGATCTGCACTGCGCCCGCGTGAACGATTCCGCCAAGAAGCTATTTCTGAAGCCTAACGTTTCGGTCGAAACGTGGATGAAGCTCGCACACGAAGGCATCGGCCGTTTCGACCAGAATACCGCGCTGTATATTCGTCCTATGTATTGGGCGGAAAAAGAAGGGCCGTGGGTCCAGGCACACGAACCTGAATCGACGCAATGGTGCTTGGTGATTTACGAGGCGCCGATGCGCGAGCCCAAGGGTTTTTCCATTACACTTTCTCCCTATCGCCGGCCAACGCCGGAAACCATGCCGGTCGACGCTAAAGCCGGTTGCCTGTATCCCAACAACGCTCGCGCGCTGTTCGAAGCCCAAGCGCGTGGCGTTGACAATGCCGTGGTTTGCGACGTGGTCGGCAACGTTGCGGAATTAGCTACATCCAACGTTTTCATGGCCAAAGGCGGCGTGGTGTATACGCCGATACCCAACGGAACGTTCCTGGCAGGGATTACACGGCAGAGAGTGATCGGCCTGCTGCGCGACAACGGCGTGAACGTTGTCGAGACCACGTTGAAATATCAAGATCTGCAAACGGCCGACGAGATTTTCTCCACTGGAAACTATTCGAAAGTTGTCCCCATAATACGCATCGACGACCGTAAACTCGAATTTGGCCCTTTGTACAAGAAGGCTCGCGAGCTCTACTGGGCATTTGCCCATTCCTAGTTGATCGGAAGTTGTGATGACTGGAACTGGCGCTGGACTTCCAAACAGGCGATGTGTGTGATTTCTATTTCGCTCAATAACGTGAATCGTGGAGACTAAATCCATTTCTCCGCTGGTCGAAACCCTGACCGCGATTTGGCAGCGCCTGCTGCGGCATTCTCCGATCCTTCCCGAGGACAATTTCTTTGATCTCGGCGGGGATTCATCAATCGCCGTCGAGCTATATAACGAGATCGCGAAAGTGTTCGGGCGCGAACTGCCGCCTGTGACGATTTATCACGCGCCAACTATCGCTGCGCTGGCGGCCCTGCTTGAGCAAGCGCTCATTCCGCGACTGCCATCGCTGGTGCAGTTGCGAGCGGGCGAGTCAGATACTCCGGTTTTCATTGCCCATGGCCTTGGTGGCAGCGCCATGGAATTTTTCCAGGTGGTGAAACATATCGATTCGCCGCATCCCATCTATGGCATGCAAGCGAGGGGGACGGACGGTTCGGACGAACCTCTCGATCGCATCGAGGACATGGCGCAATTTCATCTCGACGCCATACGTACCTTGCAGCCGAAAGGCCCTTACTTCCTGGTTGGCTATTCGCTCGGAGGGTTGGTCACTCTGGAAATAGCCCGGCTACTGTCACAAACGCGAGAGAGCGTGGCCTTGCTGGCCTTGCTGGAGTCTTATCCGGCTCGGCGTTTCGTGCCTCTCGAGCAGCGCGTGAGACTGGCGGCGCGAGTTGCTGCGCGTCATGCTCTTAACATGCTGGAATTGCCTGTGCCCGATGCCGTTTCCTATTTTCTTCGTCCGTCGGAGCGGCTGTCGCATTTCTCGCGAAATGAGCGTGGACGCTTGTATCGGCATCCCCCGACGGGAGTATGGTCTACAGCCGCTATGCAGCGGGTGCGCGATAGCGGATATCTGGCGCTACAACGTTACCGGCCGAGTTTTTATGACGGCAAGATCGCTTTTGTCGCCGCTCGCGAGAGCTCGGAATTCCCTAATGACCCGGTCGCCGTTTGGGGCAAACTGGTGGGGAAACTTACTGTGGAAACAACGCCGGGCGACCATTATGGAATCATCACCACGCACTTTGAGAATCTGGCGGCAGTTGTGTCTCGCTACTTGCGAGAAGCGATTTGAACGCGAGAACCCTGATAACAACTTTATGTCGATGGTCAGGGCGGCATGCCGCCAAACGAGTACCAGTTTGCGTGGCCGCAATGCCGCGCGATTTCAAATTCACGAGTGTCAAGCTCGCGAGGGTGTAGTCGCGTGAATGGAGCCGAAAGCCTGGTTGCGACGTTGCTCGGTGCAGGCGTAGATGTCTGTTTCACTAATCCCGGGACATCAGAAATGCACATTGTTGCGGCTCTTGATCGCAGTCCGCAAATGCGTTGCGTGCTTGGGCTATTCGAAGGCGTTGTCAGCGGAGCCGCCGACGGCTACGCACGCATGGCCGGCAAACCGGCGTGCACTCTGCTGCACCTGGGTCCGGGATTCGCCAACAGCCTCGCCAATTTGCACAATGCCAGCCGCGCACATACGCCGATCGTGAATATCGTTGGTCAGCATGCGACGCAACATCTTCTCCACGACACGCCGTTAAGAGCTGACATTGAGGCCATCGCCAGACCGTACGCGAACTGGCTCCGCACTTCGTCGTCTACTTCTGAAATTGCTAGCGACGCGATCGACGCAATCGTGGCCGCTCGCACGGCGCCGGGGTATATATCTACGCTGATTGTGCCCGCGGATTTCGCATGGAGTGAGGGAGGCTCGGTCAAGGCGCTCCCAACCCTAACTGCTCCAAGGCGGCCAGATACTAACAATATCGAACGTGTTGCGGCGATGCTTAAGTCCGGTCTCCCAACTTGTTTGTTACTAGCAGGAAATGCGCTTTATGGTGCGGGTCTAGCCATCGCCGGGCAAATCGCCGCCGTGACCGGCTCCAAGCTGCTGGCCCCATATCCATTCGCGCGCATGGAGCGCGGCGCAGGTACGCCGCTCGTCGAACGCGTTCCCTACATTTTTGAGCAAGCTGCGTCGATGCTCAAAGGATATCGCAACATGATTCTAGTCGGCGCCGATGCGCCGAGGGCTTACTTCGCGCACCCTACGAAGGGCACGGTGCCAACGCCGCCGAATTGCGAGATTCAAGTATTGGCTAATCCGGACGAAGATTACACGGAGGCCCTGAATTTGCTCGCCGACACACTGCAAGGCCCCCGCGCGGCCTCTTCCACGATTTTCACGAAGAAAGCTGTTCGTCCGCCCGTTCCGCAGGGTGCAATTACGTTTCCGGGGCTCGCCGCTGCCATCGCAGCGGTTCTTCCCGAAAACGCCGTGGTTGTCGACGAAGCCATGACTTCAGGCCGCGGCTTGATGGAAGCAACTGCCGGTGTGGGCCCGCACGACTGGCTCGCGAACACTGGCGGTTCGATTGGAATAGCGATGCCCTTGGCGGTGGGTGCAGCGGTCGCTTGTCCGGATCGCTGCGTTTTGTGCTTATCCGCCGACGGCAGCGGCATGTACACGCTGCAAGCGTTGTGGACCATGGCGCGGGAGGGCCTCAACGTTACGACGGTGGTGTATGCCAATCGCGTATACGGCGTCTTGAAACGTGAGTTTTCCAGCCTCGGCATCGGTGACCCCGGGCCTCGCGCGCTCAATCTATTTGAAATTGGTCATCCCGATCTTGACTGGGTATCCCTCGCCATGGGAATGGGGGTGCCAGCTACCCGCGTTTCGTCGTTGGAGACCTTCTGTACCGCGTTGCGCAACGGTTTCGCAAGCGACGGACCGACGCTGATCCAGGTCGATGTTTAGTTCGTCATCTTGTTCGCGACGGACGATCTCGCAGCTTACTGCCTTTGCGTTCCCGATATCACGCTTTTTGCGAGCTCGTCTTTCATCACTTTCCCAGTCGGGGTCAGGGGCATGGCCGGAACCAGCAGAATCTGCGAAGGCCGTTTGTAAGGTGCCAGATGTTGCGCGGCGTGTTCGGTTATGGTTGCCGCGGTAAGCGGCGATCCTGGCGCGGTCTGGACGAATGCAATCACTTCTTCACCCCCATCGACGCCTGCCACGGTGCGTCCGATTACGGCGGACCGCACGACTTGCGGATGATTGTTCAAAACCGCTTCTACTTCCGCCGGATATACGTTAAAACCGAAACGTACAATCAATTCCTTCGTGCGCCCCACGATGAAGAGGTATCCATCCTCGATGCGTGCCAGATCGCGTGTATTAAACCAGCCTTCGGTGTCAATCGCCGCAGCGGTTTCTTCCGGGGCGCGGTAATAACCTTTCATCACGTTAGGCCCGCGCACGCGCAGTTCGCCGACTTCGCCCTCGGGAACCGGTTGGCCATCTGGCCCGATGAACTTAACCTCGACTCCTGGTAACACGCGCCCCACGGAGGTATCGGTGCGCGGTTTCTCGACCACCGCTTGAGAGATATTTGGCGAGCATTCCGTTACGCCATAACCGTTGTACAGTGGCAGGCCGAACAGTTTCTCTATATCCGCCTTGACAGCGGCATGGAGCGGTGCACCGGATGAAGAAATAATGCGCAGTGCAGGAAATTTGCGTGACGCAATGCCCTTCATTTTCGTGTACTCAAGCAAGAGGGAAAACATCGCTGGCGCGCCCAGCACCACCGTCAAGCGCTCTTTCTCAATCGTCGCAAGCGCCGCCACGGGATCAAAACGCGGCGACAAATAAAGCGTCGTGCCACTGTGCAGCGCTCCGAGCAATACTACCGAAAGGCCCACAGCGTGAGACATTGGCAGAATGCCGTAGAGCCGATCCTCTGGTGCGAGCGAGCGTATCCTCGCGGAGACATCGGCCACGAAGAGAAGATTTCTGTGGCTCAACATCACGCCTTTGGGAAGCCCAGTGGTTCCCGAGGTGTAGATCATCGCCGCGACGTTGTCGGTAATCTCGGCATCCAGCGGCTCTGGAGCAACGCTTTCATTCACGGAACCGACACCCATAGGCCCCAATTCAGGGATTTCCGTGACGGCGGCGCCATGGCGCTTGGCGTGCTCCCGCGCGTGTGGGGAGACGGCTATCATGTAGACGACCAGACGCGCGCCGCAATGTTCACGAATCTCATCCAGCTCCCGCCCAGAAAGGCGCGCGTTCACCAGCACCGGCCATGCCCCAAGCCGCGCCAATGCCAGCAGCATGGCGACAAATGCGCGGCAGTTTTCGCACACGATCATGACGCGGTCGCCAGGACGCACTGCACCATCTTGCAACCACGACTGAGTTCGCGCGATCGCCGCCTCGAGCTGCGCGTATGTCCACGCACCGGAGGTTTCGACCAGCGCCAGCCGTTCCGGCGAGAGCTCCGCCCAGGGCTTGGCGACATCACTGATGCGCACCGGTAGCCGTGCCAGGATTTCGGTTAACTGGTCTTCAGGCATGGGAAAGAGTTACACACGAACCGCTGGAGCCAATGAAGCAACTGGAGAAGTTGTGGCTTTCTTTGCCAGCATATACTGCAGCCAATTGCGATAAATACGCATGGCCGAAGTCTGCCAGGTGTTCTGTAAACTGTCTATCAGGCGAGTCTCAGGAAAATGCGCAAGTGTTTCTTCGCGGGGATGAGGTTCCGCTACTTTGCGAAAATCGCTCAGCAGCTCACACCCGGCGGCGTCAAAATATCCGTGCGGCAGCGAAGGATAGGTTCCGCGTTCCTGTTTCAGAAACCTGCGGATATCCCTGCGATATTCCTTGAGCAAGGTGCGTGAACCATACTCTGGATGTCCCTGAAAATACACAAAAAGACTGTTGCCTTTGTTCTTCACGAAGAGATTGACGCCAGCGTCGGTGGACTGGTCCAACGCGTCGTAGCCGTGGGCAGTCAAGGCGCTTACCTTAACTTCATTCCAACGCGACTGTGGGAAGCGCACAATTTGCGGGAGTCCGTCGGTGAGCACATGGGAGCGGGTTCTCTGATATTCGAATACGCCGAATTGCTTGTCGCCCAGCGGGTTTCGCTCGATTCCATCACTGTGCAGCACGCTGGCGTGCGCCGCCAGGCACGACAGCACCGTGGATGCGGTGCACTCTTCCGCCCAATCGAAAACACCGGCTAGCGTGTCCCAGTAGGGTTCATCGCGCAGATTGCGCTGCCGTGGCTCGGTGCCGGTAATGATGGCGCCATCGATCCGCTGGCCCCGAAGCTCTTCGACCGGTAAATAAAAATTACGCAAATGTTCCTGTACGCGGTCACCGCGCGGGACATCAGGGAGGTTGTAAAGCTGCGCATGCACAGAGATGTCGTCTGCCGCGGCATCCAGCAGCGAAAAAAATTGTGCCTCGGTGTCTTCGAGCGCCGCGTCGGGCATGTTGTTGACAAGCGCGATATTCACAACGCCTGTCCGTTCCAGGCCATTGCGGACCGCTGGCGCGCCGACACTTTTTTGTGCCCAGTGATCGGGAACGTGACCGCCGTTAATCACCAGTGACATGCTTTGTCTCCCAAGACTAATTCCGCGACGCGACCATTTTCCTTAAACCTTTGCATGCTCCAGAGCCTGCCCCAGATCGTCGAGGATATCGTCAATGTGTTCAATGCCCACGCTAAGGCGCAGCATCTCCGGGGTCACGCCAGCCTTGGCCTGTTCCTCGGGCGTTAGTTGGCGGTGCGTCGTGGATGCCGGATGGCATGCCAGCGATTTGGCGTCGCCCATGTTCACCATGCGCTTAAACAACCGCAGCGCATCAAAGCATTTCGTGCCGGCCGCAAAGCCGCCCTTCACACCAAACGTGAGCAGCGAGCAGGCATTGGAACCAAGGTAGCGATACGCCATCGGATACAGCGGACTGTCAGGGAACCCCGCGTAGTTGACCCACGCCACCATCGGATGGCTGCGCAGATATTCCGCCACTTTGCGCGCGTTGGAAACGTGCCGCTCCATGCGGAGCGCCATCGTTTCGACGCCCTGCAACAGCAAAAAGCCGTTCAGTGGCGCCAGGGTAGAGCCGGTATTGCGTTGACAAACCGTTCGGCAGCGCGCCACAAAAGCGGCGTCGCCATACTGATCCACGTAGACCACGCCGTGATAGGCGATTTCCGGTCTGTTCAGCATGTAAAATTTTTCAGGATATTCGCGCCACGGAAATTTCCCGGAATCGACGATCATGCCGCCCAGTGTGGTTCCATGTCCGCCCATGAATTTGGTCATGGAATGAACCACTACGTCCGCGCCGTACTCGATAGGACGCAACAAAATCGGAGTGGCGACAGTGTTATCGACGATTAAAGGCACGCCGTGTTTGTGGGCGACTTTGGCGAGGCCTTCGATGTCGGCGACATTTCCCGCTGGATTGCCGACACTTTCGCAGTAAACGGCGCGGGTATTCTCGTCGATCAACTTCTCAACGTCGTCAGGATGATCGCTGGCCGCAAAACGCCCTGCAATCCCCTGCTTTGGCAAAATGTGCGCGAGCAGCGTGTAGGTGGCCCCGTAGAGTTGCGGCAGGGACACGATGTTGTTGCCCATTTCCGCGATGTTGACGAGTGCGTAATGAATCGCGGCCATCCCGGAGCTGACGCTCAGCGCTTCCACGCCACCTTCAAGAGCCGCGACGCGCTTTTCCAGGACCGTATTGGTGGGATTTCCGATGCGTGTGTAGATGTTGCCCTGGACATCCAAATTGAACAACGCCGCGCCGTGCTCTGCGCTGTCGAATTCGAACGCAATCGTCTGATAAATCGGCACGGCAACGGCTTTGGTGGTGGGATCACCATCGTAGCCGACATGAATAGCAATGGTTTCTCTCTTCATCGAACTGTAGCGCCTCGAGGCGGAGTCACAGTGCGCCGGAGCGCTCGTTCCCTGTGGTGGCCACGACTCCGGCAGCCGGCACGGTGATCTTTTTGCGCGCATGTGCCGCAACGGACTTGGTCACGCGCTGAGCGGCGAATTCAGCGCCAAACGCGAAACGCATGAGCGGTCCAAAGGTGTTGGCGGCCGCCAACCCCACGAAGTACAGGCCAGGCACCGAAGACTCGAAGTGAGTCGAGAGTGCTGGCGAGGTGCTCACCAACTGCAAATCACGACGTATCTCGGAGCTCAAAAATGACAGTCGCGTCATGTCTACTTTATAGCCCGTGCCCGTGATGACGTGTTCGGTGACCACGACGCGCTCGCTGCCATCAGCCGCGCGAACCTTCAGATGTACCATGCCGTCCTGCACGGTGGCGCTAACCGGCGTCGAACCCAACTGCAATGGTACCTTGCCCAGCACCTGCTTTTTGCTAGTCCAGCCCGCGGAGGGACCCAGTGTAGTGCGTACCAGGTCGAGCCGCTTCTGTACCGGTAAGTAGCGGAAAAACTGCGGCCAGTTGGCCATGACCCATGACTTCATCCCCGGTCCCAATCCCGATTGCGGGTGACGGAGCCGCTGCCACAGTGATCGACGTTTGCCTATCGGCGGCGGATTGTGAAATACCAACTCTTTTCGGCGCGCCACAAGTTGGACGTCCGCGCCTGCTTCCTTCAATAGCCCTGCCAATTCGATTGCCGAAGCTCCACCGCCTACCACCACCACGTCGCGCCCACGAAAAGGCGTCAAATCATTCTGCTGATACGTATGTGAGACGTAGTCCGGTCCCAGGCCAACAAGGGCTTCCGGAATATATTTGAAATAGGTGATTCCTACAGCCAGCACCACTCGACGCGCGCGTAGTTCTTCTCCGCTGTCGAGCCGCACCAAGAATCCTTCCGGAAGCCGCGTCACGCTTACCACATCTTTTTCTTCGAGGTCCGGCACCAACCGCTCGCGAAAGGCCTGTCCATAGGCGCAGAACGTATCCAGCCGCACCGGCACGTCCGTATGGTGATAGGCGATTCCGCGTTCGGCGCAGAATTTCTTCAGTGTCAGCGCGCTTTCGGGATCATAAATGTCGGAAGCGAACCCGTCAGACTTGAGCATCATGCCCTTTGGCATATGGGCCCGCCAACTGTCCATAGCGTGGCCAAAAATCCGGAACGAAACGCCCGCGCTTCGCAAATGCGCCGCGATCGAAAGGCCATAAGGCCCCGCACCAACAATGACCGTGTCTAACATAGTATCGAGAGGACGACTCCGTTGATATTTTGTGCTCTTTCGCCTCAGCGAGCAATCTCTCTAGCTGAGCTGCGTTCGCCGACCGTACACACCCTGCCAATTCAGCCAGCACACCACGAAAGCTACCATTTCTGATATAACCAACAGCAAGAGGGGCAATTCGAGTGCCGATGCCGGAACAGCTAAGCGGCCTATTATGTGTAGCATAGCCAGTAGCGCTAATACTTGTTAGGAAGCCCTTTTCCTACTCTGACGACCCTTTTACACTCGGCGGGTGCGGGGGCTTTTAAAATCTGCCCGCCGATTTCGCAGGAAGCGGACTGTTTTCGCAAATATTGGCTTAGGCGCGTTTAAAGTTTCAGGCATTACGCCGGCGGGTCAAATAGAAAGGATCTAATTCGTCGGTCGACTCCATGCAGCAAAAGGTCCCCCAGCTCGATGCCGTTCGCGGCATTGCAATCATCCTGGTGATGCTTGTCAATACCAGCGACAAATATCCTGTGCTCCATCTTCAGCATGTTGTTGGCAATGGATGGATGGGGGTCGATCTGTTCTTCGCGCTGTCAGGGTTCTTGATTACGGGTATTTTGCTGGACACCAAGAGCGACCCAGCGTATTTCAAGAATTTTTACGCCAGGCGAGCGTTGAGAATCCTGCCCCTCTACTATTCCGTGCTGCTCTTCATGTTCGTCCTGGTTCCGCTGCTGCGCCCTACTGAGAGCAATGCAATTTTCGAAAGATCGTCGCCATGGTGGGCCTATCCGATCTTTCTTCAGAATTTCCTGGTTGCCTTTCCCACACTGGCCGTCGGTCCCCTGGGGACCTCGTGGTCTTTGGCCATCGAAGAGCAGTTTTATCTTCTATGGCCATTGGTGGTGCGTTTCTGCTCCATCGTTACGCTGCGGCGCATTGCTGTCGTCTTGATTCTTCTCTCCGCGCCGCTGACGTTTTATTTGTCGTCGTATCGCGTTTTCATTTACTCGAATGTGTTTTGCCGTCAAGTTGGTCTCATGGCCGGCGCGCTACTCGCGCTGCTCGTCCGCTGCGACACCTTCGAGCCGTCTAAACATACAGGAGTGGTTTGGATTTTGTTTTCGGTAACGCTGGCCGGTGCATTTGTGAGCGAATCGTTAGGTGCCCAATGGCTCGCGTTCACCTTGGTTGCCCTAGCGGCAGCTTCGTTTGTGTTTCTGGCGCTTTATTCCAGCCAGCCTTGGCTGCAGTCCATTTTGCAGAATCGCTTCCTGCGGTATACCGGCACCATCAGCTACGGACTCTACCTACTGCATAAAATTCCCACTGATCTGATGCAGGCTCTGCATCTGGATCGCCGTCCCATTCTGATCTTGCCGATAGTGCTTCTGGGATCCTATGCACTGGCCGCGCTCTCTTGGAACGTCCTCGAGAAGCCGTTTCTTCGTTTAAAACGTTTTTTCCCTTCTGACCCATTTCGGACGAACAGCGCCGAGGTCCGCGTTTTCCCGGACGGAGGCAGTGTATAGCGCCAGCAAGCATGGCGTGATCGGGCTGGCGAAGTTTGCTGCGCTGGTGAACGTCAAGAGCGGAATCCGAGTCAACGCTGTGTGTTCCCGGATTTACGGAAACGCCCATGGTGATTGGATGTTTCGCGTTCCAGAGGTCCACAAATTGCCGACGCGGTAGTATGTAGGTGCTCGGACGGCATCTTTCATGGTTGGCCAGTCACTGGTTCTTGATGGCGGCTTTCTCGCGGGGCAAAACTCTCCGAGCTAGCTGTCCGCTGTTGACAACTCGTCGACGCCGGTCGCCAGACGCTGGCTTCAGCGAGTACCGCGGACAAGCGTGTTAAAATCAGCGGCGATCATTTGCGAGTTTCTGCCTCGTTAAAGCTCTGCCCATTCGCGGAGGTAAGGATTGGCCAAGGTCAGCAGTCAGAAAATTACTTTCGGCGGCGAAACTCTTCAGGATCCGTACCCAATGTACGCCCGCATGCATGAGCAAGGCCCGCTGCACCTCTTAGATGTAGACGGCAAATGGGGGGCCTGGGCGATTTTCAGTCACGCCGAATGCTCTTCGATCGCCAAAGACCCTAGACTTTCCGCGAAACGCGCGCAGCAGATGCTCGCGCTTTTGCCGCCCGATAGTCAGTCCGAGTTCACCGAACTCGCGCGCATGCTAAATTTGTGGCTGATCTTCATGGACGCGCCCGAACACACTCGGCTGCGCAAACTGTTAAATAAAGGATTCGCCCCTGCCGCGGTCGAAGGCTTGCGCCCGCAAGTTGAAGCCATCATCGATCGCATGCTCAAGCCGCTGCGGCATGGCTCAGAAGTCGAACTCATGCGCGAGTTTGCAAATCCCATGCCGGTATTCATCATTTCGGAGATGCTTGGAGTGCCGCTGCAGCTGCACGACACCTTCGTCGAATGGTCGCGAGCCATTGCGGTGTTTCGCGGCAATCCGGAACGCACGGTGGACCAAGCGCGCGCGGCGCAAGATGCGCTGATAGCCATGACGGATTTTTTCCGCAAAGCCGTTGCCGAGCGGCGACGCAATAAAGGAAACGACCTGATTAGCCTGCTAATCGACATCGAGGAAGATGGCGAAGTTCTGACCGAAGAGGAGCTATACGCCCAGTGCATCGCACTGCTTTTCGCGGGGCACGAAACAACCAGAAACCTGATCGGCAATGGAATGTACACGCTGTTGAAGCACCCGCAAGAGACCGCGGAGCTACGCGAGAAACCAGAGATGATCCGCTCGGCGGTGGAAGAAATTCTGCGCTACGAGAGCCCGGTGCAGTTCACGGCTCGCGTGCTGAAAGAAGACATCGAAGTCTGCGGTCAACGCATACCGAAGAGATGGTCGATCTTATGCATGCTCGGAGCGGCGAACCGGGATCCCAAACAATTTAAGGAACCCAATCAGCTAAACCTGAAGCGGCTTAACAACCAACACCTGGCCTTCAGTGCCGGTCCGCATTTTTGCATTGGAAACCAACTTGCGCGGCTGGAAGGACAGATTGCGCTGCTGAATCTGATTCAGCGCTTTCCGGAGATGAAGCTCATTGGTCCGCGACCAGAGTGGGCCCCGACGTTCGGCTTCAGAGGTCTGAAAAGCCTTCCGGTAACTATCTGAGAGTCTCTTTTTTCTGAGTTCGTTCCAACTCTTCCATTTAGCGACTGATCAATGGGTTGCCGGTAGACGCTGCCAAGTCAATTCAACGGTTTGGATTTCTCCGTTGACTGGGGCTGGCGGTGTAACCAGCACGATTCGATCGTTTTGGAATTTGACGCTACGGACCAGGTCCTTATTCACGAAGTTCTGAATCGATGAGATTTCGACGTGATGGGTGACCGTGTCGCCATTCAGCGTGAATCGCCCGCTATAGGCGAGAAAACTCTTGAAGGCCTCAGCCTGTTCTTCTAATAGGGCTGCACCGGTGCGGCCGAAAGAGAGCGGCTTTCGGCCGTCGTAGCTGATAAGCGCGGTCACTCGGCCATCGGCAGTGTAGCTCAGAAAACCAGCGGGGCTGGCGCCATAAGGTGTTTCGTTTCGCTTCCCCGTCGAGGTTGTACTTGAGGCGGAAACCAATTTCCACGAGCCCACAAGTCTGTCGTCCATTTGCGCCTCCGATTGCCGCGGCTAAAAACGCGACGAGTTCACCAATCACCAAAACTGCAGCCGTCATCCTGATTCTCGTTTCGATTCTACGTCCGCGAAATGTGACTCACTCGTCGAAAAGAGGCATCTAGGCGGCAGCTGCCTTCCGGATTGTACTCTGCGCCGTTTACCCACGCTTCATGGCAAATGACTCTCGGACTCAGCAGGAATGCACGTTCCTTATGGGACAACCGCTACACCAATCTCTCCATTTGCTTTGCGGAATATATTTCGAAGATTGGTACGCTATGGATTAGCAGCCTGCTGTTCCGAATTGGCTGAGTCCTTGTAGCCTTGGCTACGCCTTAAATCTCGCAAGAAGGATTGCAGCCTGTTGAAGCCGACCGTCCTGATCGTTACGACCTCTCGTTGGTTCCCTACCGCGCGCCTCGCCGTAGCTCTTGCCCACGCCGGATGCAACGTTGCGGCGGTCTGCCCTTCGGGACATCCAATTTCCAAAACCACGGTCGTAACTCGCATCTTCGCTTACCGCGGATTGGCACCGCTGCGTTCGGTCGCTGAGGCGATTCGCGGAACCAATCCGGACCTGCTGGTTTCCGGCGATGATTTAGCCACCTGGCATCTTCATTGCCTTCACGCGCAAGAACAAAGACTGCGCTCGCACAAATTCGGTTCGCCGTTTTCTCAGCTGATCGAGCGTTCCGTCGGCGCGCCGGAATTTTTTGACGCCATCGAGGATCGCGCTTCCTTCATGAATCTCGCCAACGAAGAGGGCGTACGCATCCCGAAAACTGCCATCATCGCGAGCTCCGAAGAACTCCACCAGTGGACAGCACAAGTTGGCTTTCCCACTGTCCTGAAAGCAAACGGCACGAGCGGCGGGGTAGGCGTCCGTGTGGTCAACAATGCTGGGCAGGCACTAAGTGCCCTTCGCGACCTGCAGGCGCCCCCGCTCATGGCTCGCGCCGCCAAGCGTGCCATTTTCGACCGCGACACTACGTTGCTCCTCCGGTCGTTGCGACGTACCCGCTCCGCGGTACACGCACAGTCCTTCATCGTCGGCCAGGAGGCTACGAGCGCATTAGCCTGCTGGAATGGCGCGATCTTAGCCAGCGTCCACTTTGCGGTCTTGCAAAAAGGGCACGCCGCTGGCCACGCCACTGTTCTCCGTCGCATTGAACATCCGGAAATGGCTGCCACCGCCGAAAAGATGGTCCGCCGTCTGCGCCTCTCCGGATTACATGGCTTTGACTTCATGCTGGACGATCAGCACCACGATGCTTACCTCATCGAACTCAACCCGCGCGCCACCCAAGTCGGCCATCTCAGTTTCGGCCCCGGTCACGACCTGCCCGGCGCGCTCATCTCGGCACTTTCCGGGACGGCAGCGCAGCCTGCCTCAAGAATCACGGAAAATGACACTATTGCCCTCTTTCCACAGGAATGGCTAAGGGATTCTTCCAGCCCGTATCTGCGCTCCGCCTACCACGACGTTCCCTGGGACCAGCCGGAACTGCTTCGCGCTTGCGTTCGTAAACGGGCCGACGGATCTCTGGTTAATTTGCTGCAGCGGTATCTGAAAAATCGCTAAACCACGGTAGCAAGCGTCATCTTTTTTCTCGCGAGGCTTCGCGACTACAACGCTCACGGACCCGCTTAAGAGATAAAGGTGCAGCCTACGCGATAGGTGCCTTGGGCGGTGCGCTGAGACCACACCTGTTTGAGATTGACGCGGACGGGCGGAAGAATCGGTACGTGAAGGATGGCAAAGATGTTAGCGGGCAGCTCCTCGGCTGCGTCCATCTCGAGAGCCACGCCGCCAAAGCCGAGGTCCAGGACGCGGGCGCGACGCGATGCTTCTTCGCCCAACACAGCGTAGGCGTTCGTGCCGCTCATGGAAACGCGTTCGGCTTTGCGCACCACAGTAAAGATATTTGGGGAAGGATTCGGCGTGGCGCTTTGTCCGCTGGCCATTCCGGAAGCGGTCGCTGCCGCGGCGATCTCCATGCCGTGCGGCAGAGGATTCGCGCGCGGCTCAACGGGAACTGGCCCCGGCGTGGGTCCAGTGCCCGATCCCGTGACTGGTCCCGGAGTGGTAGAGGGCGAAGTAGGCTGCGACGCGCGAGACAATGGCGGCTGAGATGCGGTGCGCGATGCTGGTTCCTCTCTTGTTGCTGTAGTCTCCATCCGCGCGCCAATCGATTCAGAACGCGATTCGGGACGGGATTCAGAACGAGATACGGCACTGGAGCCAGAACTGCGGCCGTGGCTGGCGTGCTTGAGACGATACAGGCGTTCGTCAGCGACGCGGATAAGCTGATCCGCGTGCTCGCCATCTTGCGGAAAATTTGCGACGCCGTGATCCATGTTGACGCCGACCGTCACCTGCAAGGTTTTGAGATTTTCCGCAAAAATCATTTCGACGCGTCGGCTAAGAGCCATGGCTTGCGGTGCGTCGGTCTGTGGCAGTAGCAAAGCGAATTCGTCGCCACCAATGCGGAAGGCGGAGTCCGAAGTACGCAAGGCATTTTTCAGCGTGGAAGAGGCGACGCGCAGGACTTCGTCACCGCGCGGATGGCCATGCGTGTCATTTACTTCCTTGAAGCGGTGGAGATCCAGGATAACCAAGCCCAGCGGCTGGCCGTAACGACGTGCGCGATTCAATTCTTTTTCAAAAGATTCGCCGAACAGGCGTCGGTTGTAGAGGCCTGTGAGCGCGTCGGTAACAGCGTTCAGTTGCAGTTCTTTGAGCGCGTCGTATTCCATGATGACAGGTACACGAAACATTCCTGCGGACGCGAGGACGTCCACGAGCGCAGTCTTCAGCGCGACGGGACGATTCAAACACTCGCTAAGTTCACGGCGGCGGAGAAGCATCTCGTCCCACAACTGGACGCACTGAGTTTCTTGCAGCGCAAGGTGCGTGATGGTATGAAAATAGCGCTGGAGAAATTGGCCACGCGCGGGTAACTCCAAGCCGCTAAGTGTATCGGCCAGCAGGTCCAAGTACGAGTCTTCGATCGGCAAGCGCGAGGGCGCTGGGGCGCCGGGGCTGTGCATGTCCGGTATATACCTGTATGTCGCCTATCCCCGCGGGGGTTGGGGAAGCATAGGGCTTTCTATCACGAGTTTGGGAGCAAGCGTGAGTCCAATCATGCTGGTTTCGGACTGTAGACAGAAATGGCATTCAGCAGGACAAAATGAGGCGTATCACATTAAGAACAAAGGTTATAGTTTGGTTTTAAGGGTGTTTTCGCGCTGCAAACAAGATGTAGAACCACTAGGACGAGAGGGGATAGCTGACCGCGACTAGGTCAAACAGAGTACCAAATTACTCAAGAGGCCTAAGGAATTCCAACCCGAAGAGACGCATATCCCCTGCGGCGTCCTGTCGCAGGACTTTAGCGGAAATAGGGGGCGTTTCGCTTGGGACCACGCTCGATGGAGCCGGAGAGGGTGCCGGAATCGTGAGATACACGATCTGGTCCGCGCGCAGGATATGAGCCGAAGCGATACATGCGCCAGTCGCGCTAATATTGAGGGTTTTGGTCAATTCCACGAACTCCGCGCCAGAAAGGTCGGTGGCTCGCAGAAAGACCGGTACTTGAAGGCGGATGCGAGGCGAGCGGCGAGTCGGGGAATATTCCAAGCGCTGGCCTTCCTTGAGTAGTTGGGTATGCAAAGTTTCTCTCATAGTACTACGGAACTAGTACGTGCTAGTGCATTCCCGATGCCAGATGCCATGCCATTCGAAGTCTGTAAGTCTTTCATTCATAAATAGTTAACAAAACGACGAATCATAGGCGATTTTGATACGGCATGGGAGGTGTGGCGCTGTCCAGTTCGTTTCCCCTAATGTGCAAATGAAGCGCCTTTACCTGCCTTTACCATTGACACTTCCCGACCCCTTTGCGAGCATGAGACCCGCACAATGGAAAAAACTTACCACTTTGGCGCCAAAGTTCGCGAGACCAAATGACTGGCCGCACCATTACACCGCAGGAGATGGAGCAACCTCAGGGCCTTTCTCTACCCATCGACCTGGTGCAAGGGCTGGTTGACGCCGTCGACGAGGCCTTCCTCGTTTCCGACCGGGCGGGAACATTATTGCTCGCCAACGGGAAGGCGCGCAAGCATCTCGCGACGCGAGGATTTTCGCAACCCCTCGGACTGAATTTGTTTTCGAATGTATTGTGCGTGGATGCCGGCGAAGTATTCAGTCAAATCGAGGGCGGACAGCACGAAGTGAAAATGATTCTGGAGCTGGGCGAAGCGAAATATCGCGTGCGCATGCGCTGGATGCCGGATTCAGATTGGCTAGTGGTGCAACTCGCTGAACAGGTAGCGGCAGGTGATCCCGGAACGCACCCGACAGTGCAGGAACTTTTGCAAGAGCGCGAGATAACGTACCGTAATCTATTGGCGGCGTACTTGAAATTGCAGGAGGTGAATCGTCAAAAAACGGTGTTCCTGGCTTCCGCGGCGCATGAACTAAAGACACCTCTGGCCGTGATTAAAGGTTATTACGATTTACTGCTGACGGGATCGCTGGGAAAGCTGACGGAGAAGCAACGCGACATTCTGGAAGAATCGAAGGACAGCTGCGAACGCCTGGTGCGTCTGGTATCGATGTTCCTGAATTACTCCGCGCTCGAAAGCGGAAAACTGGTGTTGCAGCTGCGCGACAATGATTTGCGCGATTGTCTGGAAGAGCTAACCAAGCGGTGGTCGGAAGCCTTTCAGCGCAAGGGCGTGCGGCTGGAAGCCACGTTCGACCCGTCGATTCCGACGTTCCGTTTTGACTATCAAAAGGTACAGCAAGCCGCAGCGAATCTGCTGGACAACTCTTTGAAGCACACCCCGGCGGGTGGCAGCGTGACGTTGTGCGCCGGTCCTCATTTCTGGGAGCGCCGTGTGGCGGCCGCAGCGCCGTCATCCGAACGCCGGCGATTCCGTTTGCCGCGTCCAAATAGCGTGGAAGTGAGCGTAGCGGATTCCGGACCGGGCATCCCGGCGGAACATCATCAGGAGATTTTTGAGGATTTTGTACGCGTGGATCGCAACACTTCGGGGATGGGCTTGGGCCTCGCCATCGCCAAGCGATTAATCCAGGCCCATCGCGGGAAGATTTGGGTGGAGAGCGAACCGAACGCGGGAAGCAAATTCACATTTTTGCTGCCGATGGACCAGTCCTGAGAAGGCGGCAATGTCACTGATTTTTTTTTGGAACCAGAAAGGACCACTGCAATGGCGGTTAAGGACAAAATTCTAGTAGTTGATGACGAGCCCAGCATACGGAAGTATCTGCAAACGTTGCTGGAGGTGGATGGCTACGACGTCGAGACGGTTAGCACCGGAAAAGAAGCCATCGAAAAGGTCAGCAAAGGAGACCGGCCAGACTTCGTGATCTTGGACGTGCTGATGCCGGAAATGAGCGGCCTAGACACGCTGAAAGAACTGATGCAAGTGGATCGCACACTCAACGTCATCATGCTGTCGTGTTCGAATGAAGTGGGAACAGTGGTGGAAGCGATTCGCATCGGCGCGCACGATTATCTGACCAAGCCGTTTGAAAAGTCAGAATTGGATGCGGCGATGCTGAAGTCGCGTCAGAAAAAAGAACTAGCGTCGGAAAACCAAGCACTGCGCGATTATTGCGACCAAGTGACGGAGGATTTGAGTTTTCTGGCGGCGAGCCCGCAGATGGTAAGAATCCGGCAGCAGATTCTGCAAATTGCCCCCGTGGATGTGCCGGTATTTATTTGCGGGGAAAGCGGGGTTGGCAAGGAAGTGGTGTCGCGCATGATCCACCTGCGCTCGAAGCGCAGAAACCAGCCGTTTATTAAAGTGAATTGCGCGGCGCTACCCGGCGAGTTGCTGGAGTCGGAACTGTTCGGATTCGAACAGGGAGCTTTCACGGGTGCGGTGCGCGCCAAGCCCGGAAAATTCGAACTGGCCAACAAGGGCACCATTTTTCTGGATGAGATTGCGGAAATGAGCACGCATTTGCAGGCCAAGCTGCTGCATGTGTTGCAGGATCACCAGTACTCTCGGTTGGGCGGGCGCCATATGGTGGAAACCGATGTGCGCGTATTGGCAGCGACTAACGTGGATGTGCAAGAAGCAATGAAAGACGGGCGATTCCGCGAGGACCTGTATTACCGCCTGAATGTGCTTTCGATATTAGTGCCGCCGCTGCGGGAGCGGACGGTGGAGATACCACTGTTGTTCCGGCATTTCCTCGAGAAGTATGCAGAGAAATTTGGCAAAGGGCCGCTGATCCCGTCAAAACATTTGATGGACGCCGCAGTTAATTATCCCTGGCCGGGAAATCTGCGCGAGCTGGAGAATTTCGTGAAGCGGTATATGATTCTGGAAGACGACGAGGGTAGCCTGCGAGAATTGATCGAAATGTCGGCATCGCGGCAGCGTACCTCTCCGCGACAGGAGCCGGTGGCACCGCCGCGGGAGCAGGGGCTGAAGGCGTTAGTTCGCGGACTGAAAGACGAAGCCGAAATGGAAGCCATTGCGGCGGCGCTGGAGAAGACACGCTGGTGCCGCAAGGACGCCGCCAAAATGCTGGGCATCAGCTACAAGGCGCTCTTGTACAAGATGCGGCAGTTTAACCTGGGCACGACGCGTACGCGGCGAGCACCCGGCGCGGCCGCCGAAGAACCCGCGGGTGTCGGAGCAATCCGGCAGGAATAGTCCATCGTATTGTACGGTTACAAGAACGAGCGAAGAAAAGAGCCCTTGAAGTCAAGCAGGTGGCGCGCTATTGTTCCGCACAAGTTCAATGGCAAAACAAAAAGTGGACCACATGCCGGTTAGGAGCCGACTGGCAAAGTCCCGTTCAGCAATTGCGGATTCTCGGGGACGGGTGTGCAAGTGCGAGCGGGCCGGGTGAATATGCGCTGGTTAAAATAGACCGCGATCTCTGTATCGGCATAATCTCTTAGAGCTTTATTTGTCTTAGTAACCAAATACGGGAAGCGCGAGCCAACGATCGCCAGTCGCGCACGGGGTGATGGATGGGCGTAATGACGGAGAGGCGGACCGCTCGGAGATACGATTTGTCTTTGCCGATTCTGATTCGCGTGCCGAAGGAACACGTGGGGGATTCGCAGAACGGCAAGACGCGCGATATTTCCACGCGTGGACTGTATTTTGTGATTGACCAGGACCTGCAAGCTGGGTCAGAGCTGGATATTACATTGACGCTCCCAGGCGAGATCACCCGCGGTTCCGAGGTACTGGTGCGCGCGATGGGCAAGGTGGTACGTGTCGAGCGACGCAAAGAAGATGACAGCGACCGCCTGGGCGTAGCGGCGATCATCGAACGGTACGATATCGTCCGAGGTGAATGAGGCGATGGTCTCATTAAAAGTCCGAGTCCATGCCGGTGGCATGGAGTTCCCAGGAGAAAAGAGTTCCCATGGATGCGCTAGTCTTTTCGCTCGGGAGGGCCAAGTCGAAGCCTCTGAAGGCCCACAAGTACTACAACTAACCTAGAATCCCAAATCACATATTATTGATATATAGCGATTTAGCTGTTTGCCGAAGACTCTGGTTTACCTCGGCAATCGCGTTGGGAGTGGTCCGCCGTGTGCATCCTTACTTGCAAATTCGAGGTTGCAGCAAACCGCCCATGGCTTCCGCACCAACGCAAATATTGGCAAAAGCAAGCGGCACAGACCGTCTCAATCCGGTCCCGCCGAACGAAGTTTTGTTTGGCACGTCTCCAGTGATGCAGGAAATTCGATGCCGGGCGACGAAGGTTTCAAAGGCCAACGTCCCGGTGCTGCTCTGTGGAGAAGGGGGAACGGGGAAGGAGGCGCTCGCTCACTGGATTCACGCGAATTCGAATTACGCGGGCGGTGCGTTCGTGAAAGTAAGCTGCGCGGCTATACCAGGAACGCTGCTAGAGAGCGAACTTTTTGGCTATGAGAAAGGCGCGTTTACAGGAGCAAATCAAAGCAAGCCCGGACGCGTAGAGATGGCGGATCAAGGGACGTTATTTTTGGATGAGATCGCGGATCTAAGCCTGAGTCTTCAGAGTAAGGTACTCCATTTTTTGCAAGATGGAAGTTTTTGCCGGCTTGGCGCACAGGCAGGCCGAACCGTGAACGCGCGATTGATTTGCACTACAAACAAGGATCTCGAAACAGAAATGGCGCTGGGGAGTTTTCGCTCCGACCTTTTTTATCGTATCAATGTTGTGCGTTTACGCGTACCCAGTTTGCGTGAGCGCCGCGTGGACATTCCGGTGCTCGCGGAATTTTTCCGCGAACATCATGAGCGCCAATTTGGGAAGGCAGGGGCGCCCTTTCCTGTTGGAATGCTGGACTACTTACAAAATCTGGATTGGCCGGGAAACGTACGAGAGCTTTCGAATGGAGTCGCGCGGTATGTGCTCATTGGTGCTGAAGCGTTGGCAGTGTTTGAGCAGCCGAGGCGAACAAGCACGACGTCGAACGAGCGGCGGCTGACTGGCAGGCAGGGACTGAAGTTAAAGCATCTGGCCAAGGATGCTATTCGTGAAATGGAGCGTAACGTAATTCTGGAAGCGCTGCGCGCGCACCAGTGGAACCGTCGCAAAACGGCTGAGGCGCTAAAGATCAGTTACCGCTCGTTGATCTACAAGATACATGATGCCGGGTTGATATCAGGTAAGGCGTCCTCTTCCAAGCGTTCCGGTCCGATTCCAAACTAGCCTGGTACAGTGGCCGCCAGAAGCTTCAGATACCCCTTGAATCACCGAAGCTCCCTTACTATCCATGATTCGAGGTCCGCGCGCGCTCCAATCCTGCGCTCGCCTGGGTAGTACAGTAGGTCCGAACCGTATAGTGTCCATTTGGACAACTGAGAATTCCCATAAACTATTGATAATAATGACCATGCGTTCCTAAGAGGAAATGAACATTAGGGCCGGTGTGAGAAATGGTCTCCGGGACAGTCTTGCTGCCTGTCCCGAATTTGGACTGCTCACCAGTAGCACGGGCACAGTACTCCCACTACCATCTCCCCTGTAAGTGCTAGGGGGGACGAGCAATGAGCATCGAATCGGTCGCGAGCAAGAACCAGACCTGCCGCGCTGTGAAGGTCAAAGTGTCACCGCGGATAGGGGCGCTGTTGGCGATATTGCTGGCGGTCTCGGTGATAGCTATTACAGGGGGCTGTGCTGGGCTTACGAGCGGGCAGACCCTTACCAGCAAACAGGGACTTTCGCTGAGCTTTACCCCAGCGAGCTTGAATTTTGGCAGCGTACCAACGGGCAAGAAGACTTCTGTAACGGCAACTGTCACGAATACCAGTAATAACTCCACAACGATTACGCAGATCGTGTCGTCGAGCAATCAGTTTACGATTTCCGGAATCACCTTCCCTTTGACGCTCGCTCCCGGGCAGACGGCCAGCTTTTTGGTGTGGTTCAACGGTTCGGGGCCTGGTAAGACGGCAGGAACCCTGACTTTCCAAAGCCCATCGGCGAGCGCGGAAATACCGGTTTCAGCGACGGACGCGACACCGCAGCCGCAATTGACAGTCAGCCCGGCGAATCTTGATGCCGGGAGTGCGACGGTGGGAAGTAAAACTACGTCGAACATAACATTGTCGAATGTGGGCACCGCAGACTTAACGATTTCGGTGCTGACGATCGCGGGAGCTCCTTTCAACGTCACGGGAATTGCGACGCCAAAGGTAATCAGCGCGGGTCAATCGGCAGTAATGGGCGTAACGTTCGCGCCGGCGACCGCCGGCTCAGATACTGGCAGCATCTCCATAGTAAGTAATGATCCAGCGTCCCCGACAACCATTGGGCTCTCCGGTACGGGAACCAGCGCGCCAGTCGGGCATCTGACGCTAAATCCTTCAACGCTAACGTTTGGAAATGTTCTCGTGGGAAGTAACACGACCCTGTCAGCAACCCTTACGAACACGGGTCAAGCCGCAGTGCACATTTCACAGGTGTTTGCTTCCGGCACGAGCTTCAGTGAAGCCGGCTTGGCGACGCCAGCGACTTTGGCCGCCGGACAGTCTGCACAGCTGCCCGTAACATTTGCGCCAACAGCCAGCGGAATCGTAGGTGGCACGCTCGGAATTACGAGCGACGCGCCAGGTGCAGCGCCAGGATTGGCGCTATCTGGCACGGGAGTGCAACCGGGAATCAGCGTTTCGCCGGCAAGCATAAGCTTTGGCAGTCTGGTTGATGGCCAGTCTAAGTCCCAACCGGTAACGATCACGAACACGGGCACGGCCAGCTTAACGGTTACGCAATTGGGTTCCACGGGAGCGGGCGTTAGTGTTAGCGGTGCGACGATGCCGTTGACGATTGCCGTGGGGCAGAGCAACTCTTTCAACGTGCTGTATGCGCCGCAAAGCGCTGGCAACACGAATGGCAGTATCAGCGTGGCGAGCAATGCGCCCAATTCTCCCGCGTCCGTCGCTGTCAGCGGAACGGGGGTAGCTGCGACCACCACTCTAACCGTGGGCCCGACTTCGTTGAGCTTCGGGAATGTGAGCGTTGGGAGTTCGGCTAATCAATCTGTCACCATCACCAACTCCGGAAATAGCGCGACAACAATCTCGCAGATCGGTGTGAGTGGACAGGGCCTCGCGGTCAGCGGCGTGAGTATTCCCTCGACGTTGACGGCAGGGCAGAGCGCCACCCTAAACGTGAAATTCAGTCCGACCGCGCCCTCATCGGTCAACGGTTCGGTGTCCATCGTCAGTCAGGGTGGCACGACCTCGGTTGGCGTTACGGGATCCGGCGTGCAAGGCAGCTTGGCGGTTTCGCCTGCAGCCGTTAGCTTCAGCAATGTCTTGACGGGCAGCACTAATTCGCAGACCGTACAAGTTAGCAATACCGGTAACGCCAGTCTGACGATTACTCAAGCGAACGTTACCGGCAGCGGATTTAGTACTAACGGGCTCTCGTTGCCGATCACCGTGGCAGCGGGCCAAAGCACCTCATTCAACGTGCAATTTGTTCCGCAGGCGGCTGGGACGGTGTCGGGAAGCCTGTCACTGGTGAGCAACGCGGCGAACTCGCCGTCCACCATGGCACTGAGCGGAAGCAGCCTGGCTTCGACGCACACACTATCCGTAAGCCCGAGCAGCCTGAGCTTTGGCAGCGTCAGCGCGGGAAGCACTTCGACACAACTGGTTACGCTGACCAACTCCGGCAACTCCTCCGTGGCGGTTTCGCAAATCACTGCCAGCGGCACGGGCTTTGCGGTGACCGGCGCGACCGTACCAGTCACGCTAGCGGTTGGACAGAACGTTTCGTTCAGCGTGCAGTTCAGCCCATCCGCGGCAGGAACTGATAGCGGCAGCGTTTCGATCGTGAGCAACGCCACGAATTCGCCGGCGAGCGTTGCGTTGAGCGGAAGCAGTCCAGCTCCTACTTATACGCTCTCTGCCAGCGCCAGCAGCCTAAGCTTTGGCAGCGTGAATACCGGAAGCTCAGCGTCGCAGACTGTGACGCTCAGCAATATCGGCAACGCGCAGGTGACGATTTCACAGATCAGCGTGAGTGGAACGGGTTTCGCGCTGTCTGGTGCTGGCACGCCCGTCGCTGTGGCGCCGGGAATGCACTTCTCTTTTGGCGTGCAATTCAGCCCTTCGGCCGCAGGCAACGACACCGGAAGCGTCTCGATCACCAGCAACGCCACGGGCTCCCCAGCGGCCATAACGCTTTCCGGCACGGGAGTTGCTCAGCCAGTACAGCATTCGGTACAGCTGAGTTGGACGAGCAGCAGTTCAACGGTTGCGGGATACAACGTATATCGGACCACGACGAGCGGAAGCGGGTACGTTCTCGTTAACGGTTCGCTAGTAGCCCCGGACTCCTACGATGACACTTCGGTGCAGAGCGGCACGACGTACTACTACGTGACAACAGCAGTGGATAGCAGCGGCAACGAAAGTGGCTATTCGAACGAAGCGCAAGCCATCGTTCCGTAGAAACGAGATAGTCAGAAAACTTAGGGGACGGACTAGCGAGATTTTTGCTGGGACGTCCCTTGAACCCCCAGGGACCTTCAATCACACGGAAAGTTGGCACCCGTCCGCTACGATCTTGCCATGCGAGACAGTATGGCCTTGAGTACAGGTTACGTCCCTGTACCTGTTTTGGACTCCGTAGCAGTATCTTTGAAAGGCGCGGCACTCATAAGCTGATACCGGGTTGAACCTAGCTATGCCCGGAGATGTGCGTGAAACAAGGTGGATGTTCTCGCTGGTTGGAGGAAGCTGGAAAACGCCAAGCCAGCTGGCAGCTTGTTTTTGTGCTCGCGACTACCGTCGCGATGATCCCATTCTTGATTGGTTGTGCATCGTCCCCAATGGTTGGCAGCTCACCGTCCTTGGTGGATCAGCCACGACTTGAAGTGACACCCTCCAGCGTTAATTTTTCTTCGGCAATCGTTGGTGTGCAAACCTCGCAAACTTTGAAACTCTCGAATACCGGCGAAGCGGCCTTGACGGTAACTGGTGTCATCGCTAGCGGTGCGGGTTTGAGTATCAACGGATTTTCCGGTTCGACACTTCTAAGCCCCGGAACAAGCAGCACCCTAACGGTGAACTTTACGCCGAAGGCGACGGGAACATTTACGGGATCCGTCTCCGTTTTGACAAACACGCCGTCAGTTACGGCGGCGCTGCCGGTCAGCGGCGATGTTGCGAACGCAAACCTGGCGATTTCTGTCGGACCTTCAAGCCTGAGTTTCGGCACTGTTACCGCCGGCAAGACTGCTTCGCAGAATGTGAAGTTGACGAACACAGGAAACACCGACGTAACCGTCTCGAGCATAAAGGTGAGCGGAACAGGCTTCAGCGTGACCGGTTGGAGCTCGGCAGTGCAGTTGGAGCCGTCCCAGAGCACAACGGTGGACGTGCAGTTTGACCCGAAAAATTCTGGGAATTACACCGGATCGCTGATCGTGGTGAGCGATGCGAGCGACTCATCCGTCGCCGTGCCGCTGTCAGGAGTTGTTGCGAGCGCGAGTCAGGTGATTTCGGTGGGACCTTCGAGCTTGAGCTTCGGCACTGTTACCGCCGGCAAGACTATTTCGCAGAACGTGACATTGACAAACACGGGGAACACTGACGTAACGGTTTCGAGCGTTAAGGTGAGCGGAACAGGTTTCAGCTTATCCGGCTGGAGCTCTCCAGTGCAGCTGGCGGCTTCGCAGAGCATTGCGGTGAATGTGCAGTTTGACCCCAAAGCTTCAGGAAGTTATAGCGGTTCGCTGATGGTGGCTAGCGATGCCAGCGATTCTTCCGTCGCGGTGCCGCTATCGGGAGCGGTCGCGCCAGCAGCGGCAGCCCCGAGCGCCGCCCACTCCGTGGCTTTGGCGTGGGACGCCAGTTCGTCGGCGGTCTCCGGGTATAACGTGTATCGCGGTGGGGCCAGCAATGGGCCGTTCACAAAATTAAACGGTGCATTGGTTGCCGATTTGAAGTTCACCGACACCAGCGTCACGGCAGGTACGACCTACTACTACGTGACCACGGCAGTGGATTCGTCGGGAGTAGAGAGCGTTTATTCGAACACCGCACCAGCGGTTGTGCCTTAGCTATCGAGTCTTAGCGACACGATGAGGTTAGGCAAAAACCAGAAGGAATCTGGAAAGTTCAACGGAGTTTACCGCAGTCACGAAAATCCCTCAGGTACGCGGTGGTGGCTTCTTGCCAACTCCGTAAGCTGATCCTGTGAACCAGAAGGCTGGCAGGTGATAAAACCGAATAGGCTGGGCGCTTCGCCAGGCGAGCAGCCTGTTCCGTGGTAATGGGAGAGAGACGGACGCTTGAGCGTCCGGCTTGGCGCAAAATCTCCGTTGCGAATTCGCACCAGGTGCAAGCGCCCGCGTTGGTGATGTGGACGATGCCGCGGGCGTCTTTCCGTACCAGGTCGCGAATGACGTGGGACAAGTCTCGGGTAAACGTGGGCGAGCCGGTTTGATCGGCAACCACGGACAACTCCGGCCGAGTTTCCGCAGCGCGCAGTAGCCTTTCTGGAAAGCTCGGGCCCGCGGCTCCAAATAGCCACGAGGTACGCGCGATACACCAATCGCTAGCGTGGCTCTGCACGGCTTTTTCGCCAGCAGCTTTGGAAGCGCCGTAGACGTTCAGGGGCGCGATGGGATCGGCGGGTTCGTACGGGCGAGTGGACTTGCCGTCAAAAACATAATCCGTGCTGATGTAGAAAATTCGCGCACCAAATTCCCTCGCAACCTGGGCGACATTTTCTGTGCCCTGCCCGTTGATGGCGAAAGCTAACTCGGGATTGCCTTCGCTGCCATCAACATCGGTATAGGCGGCGGCGAGCACGATCCAATCAGGCTTTGTATGTGCCACCAGCGCACGCACTTGTGCGGGGTCACGGATATCTGCGTCGCGCGACGAAGCTGGGATGATTTCGTCCTGCGTCCACTCCTTTTGCAGGTCGGTGCCCAACATGCCGGTGGCACCAATAATCAGAACACGCATTATTTGTGCTGGGTTTCCCAGTCGTACGAGATGTTCGAGTCATTGTAAGCAATCCGGAGCTCGTCCGCTGGATTGTAATGCCGATCCGTAAAATAAATCAGTTGAATGGGTTCGACGCCGAGCGCTTTGTAGCCGTGGCCGACGCCCGGCGGAATGAGAATTTGCCACGGGCGAAAGCGGCCGACATAGACAGTATTGATGTTGCCGAAGGTTCTTGAATGACGACGAAGATCGCAAAGGAAAACTTGCGCCATGCCGGAGACAGGGGTCCAAAGGTCGGTTTGTTCGGAATGATAATGGATGGCCTTTATGACTCCGGGATACGTAAGAGCGAACGAGATTTGGATTTGCCGCGCGCCTTCAGGCGTCATTCTTGAAGAAAGACCCTTGCCCAAGCGGGCGATTTCCATGAAAAAGCCGCGGTCATCGGGATGGGCCGCCATCGGCTCGATCTGAACGCCATCGATCAAGTCCCCGGAGTCGGGATCGACGATAATTTTGCCCCGCGTTTTTTCCGTTCGCGCAAGAATGCCCATCTCGATGCCATTTTTCGTACCGAGAGAGACGATTCTGTCTTCGGTGCGTGGAGTTGCCGACGCTTCAGCCGCCATTATTCTTCACGCTTCCCCTGATCGTATCTTCGCCCGCTGTGCCCGGCTTGCTAGGTACTTCCTGCGGACTGACCCAACGCCTGACGAGCTTGTTCGGCGACTGGCGATTTAGGGTCCAGACTGATCACTTTTTCGAGTTCCACGCGGGCCCGGCGATTGTCGTTCAGTTTTTGATACGCAAGTCCCAGATGGTAGTGATAATTCGCGCTCCCCGGAGCTTTCTTGGTGGCGTCCTCGAACAGTGGGGCGGCCACTGAGAATGCACCATTGTGATAATACGCCCAGCCCAGCGTATCGGAGGTGCTGGGCAGATTGGGCAGGCCTTTGTGCGCATTTTGCGCCAGCGTCAACGCCACGTTTACGCTTCCGCCATGCTCCAAGAGCAGGTAGGCAAGATTGTTGGAGGCCAAAGGTTCATCGGGCTGCAGCGCGAGAACCTTCTGGTTAAAGGTTTCGGCTTGCTGCCAGTCGCCTTTCGCGTCGTAGGCGCTTGCCATAGCGAGATATAGACGGGGATCATTCGGTAGCAGTTGCAGAGCGCGCTGGTAGTTGGCGATCGCCGCGTCAGTTTCTTTTTTCGCGATTTGCACTTGGGCCAGCAGAATCAGCGCGTCAGCGTTTTGTTTGTCCAGGTCCACCGCGTGTTGCAAGGAACGCTCGCCGTCGTCTGTTTGGTGATTCTCGAGTTGCGCACGCGCCAGCAAAACATACAGTGGCGCACTATCGGGACTCTTCTGCAATTGATCCTGGATGATTTTGAGCGCCTCGGCTGGTTTCTTTTGCGCGAAGGCGATGGTCGCGAGGCCACGCGTCGCCTCTAGCGAACGCGGATCGCGCGTGAGCGCCTGTCGATAAAACGTCTCCGCATCATTGAAGCGCTTTTGCGCCATCCGTAATTCCGCAAGTTTTACGTAACCCATCGGGTTATCCGGAGCCAGTTGAACCAGGTGCTGCAGATCGGACTCCGCCGTAGCAGCATCTCCTTGATTTAAGCGCGCTGTGGCATGGAACAAATATCCTTCTGCGCCTCGCGGGACAATGGCTTCGAGTTTGGTCGCAATCACTTCAAGGGCTTTCCAGTCCCGGTGCTGTGTGGCGCTGGCGCCGAGTGCACGCCAAGCCTCCACGTAGCCGGGGCGCAGGCGCGAAGCTTCGTTCCATTCGTGTTCTGCCTGTTGCGGATCGCCCTTCTGCGCCAGGGCGACGCCGAGTTGGTAGTGCGCCACGGCATTATCTGGTTCGTCCTTTAGCGCCTGGCGCAGGACCTGGGCACTATCGTCCCAATTTTTCTGCTGATTCAGGATTTGCCCCTTCGTTACCAGCGCCTCGGTATCCTGCGGGGCTTTTTTGAGGATCTCGTCGTTCAAGCGCGTAGCGTCTGCGATTTTCTGATTTAGGATCAATAGCTGGATATAGGCTTTGCGGGTCTGCAAGTCGTTTGGATGCTGCGTGGACAGCGATTCGAACTCCGCGAGCGCCTTCGCCGATTGGCCACGCGAAAGATAGTAGTCGCCCAGCATGCGATAGGCGCGAGGATCTTCGCTCAATTGCTGCTTCGCGTCTGTAAGGACGGTAATGGCCTGCGCCTCCTGGCCCTGAGCGAGATACAGGAGCGCCAAATCGCTTCGCGGCGCAGGATTCTTAGGATCCTGGCGGATGGCAGCTTGAAACTGTTGCTCGGCTTCGGCCCAGCGGTGCTGTCTTTCATAGAGATGGCCCAACAAGGTTATGGGACTGATCGTCGCTGAATCGAGCGATTTGGCTTTTTGTAGACTGGCTTCCGCCTCGGCCAGCGCACCATTCTTTTCCTGAATCAACGCTAGGTTGATGTACACGTTGGGCTTGTCGGGTTGCGCGGTGACAGCGTCTTTGGCTTGCTGCAGTGCATCTGTCGGGTTGCCGAGTTGGCTGCTCGCTTGAGATAAAACAATCTGAGCTTCGGCGTTGTTCGGTGAGTTCTTGAGAATCAGCAGGGCGCGATCTTTCGCGTCCTGAAACTTACCTCCGGCTAGAAATAACTTAGCAATATCCAATTGAGCGGCCCAATTATCCGGTTGCAGCGCTACGGTGCGCGCGAGTTCTTGGAAAGCGCTAGCCCAGCTCCCTTGCTTGGCATAACTTTGCGCCAACTTATAGTGGGCCTCGGCAAACTTCGGATCGATTTGTAACGCGCGGCCGTAGGAGATCACGGCTTCGGCGTACTTGCCTTTGTCAAAATCCTGGTTTCCCTGTGCTAAGAATTTTTGTTTACGGACGTTGGGATCGCGCGAACAGCCACCTAATACCACGAGGGCAACGATCGAGAGAGCGAGCAATAGAGCGAAAGGACGGTTACGCAGCTTCATAGAGTTAAGGATATCGATTCTCGAACGGAAAATCCCAAGACAAGCGACGAGTGCTTCGTCTTGCGATGCTGCAATTTTGCGCCCTGCAAAGAAAGAAGGAAAGCTGAATTCAACGCTTTATGAAAACTGTTGCAAATAGTATACTTAAGAGGTAATCAGGTGAAGGTCCGTTCCCGGCTGTCGAGCATCGAAGCAATAAGGGAAGACGTGGGTAGAGGAAAATTTTGGGGATATTGTGGGTATAACAATTCCACTTCTTCTTCATGGACGTGGTTCTTGCTGCGGCAAGACCTGAAATTGGGCGGTGCGACTTCTATTTAAGTGGTTGTTTTTGTTGATCTTAAAGGCCTCGACGGCCAGGGCTGACTTCTTGGCGGCGGTTGGCAGAGGCCGTGCATTCAATACCGCGAGTGCGTGTGTATTTCTCGTGATTCGGTGCGTTCGTTCCTTGAATGGATGTCCCGCAGTTTTGCTCACAGCATTCGATTGCGTTTGACAGCAGCCGAGCAGGATTTATGGTTCGCGATAGCCAAATGACGTTTGCCGATATGAAGCGCATTCTCAAGCGCTGGTGGTGGATATTGCCGATCACCACGGTCTTTTTCGGCGCCACTGGAATCCTAGCGGCAATGGTGTTGCCGAAGAGATATATGTCCCAGACGATGGTACTGGTCGAGTCTCCCACTGTTTCTTCAAAGCTTGTCGAACCGGTAATTACCGAGGATTTGAGCCGTCGGCTCTCGTCTATGCAAGAGGAGATTCTCAGTAACAGCCGCCTGCAGCCCATCATCGAAAAGTTTGGCCTATACCCGAATCTCCGTGGCAGAGCGCACATGGAAGATTTGGTGGACCGCTTGCGCTCCTCGGTGAAGGTCACTCCGCTGGAACCAATGGCCGGGACGCAAAACCGGCAGATTCCGGGCTTCTACATAAACGTTACCTTCAACAACGGCCAGTTGGCGCAGCAAATCTGCACAGAAATCACGTCGATGTTTCTGGAACAGAATGCCCACGATCGGCAGATGCAAACCAAGGACACCACTGATTTTATCCAGCAGTCCCTCGACGATGCCAAAAAGAAGCTCGACGATGAGGACGCCAAGCTCGCGCAATTCAAGCGCAATCACCCGGGCACTCTGCCTGACCAAGAGCAGACCAACCTGACTCTTCTTACGAACTTAAATTCACAACTTGACGCTAGCACTCAGGCGCTCAGCCGCGCGCAGCAAGACAAGACCTTTAACCAGTCGCTGCTGGCCTCCCAGGAATCAGCTCAGAAGCAAAAAACCGAAGGCGTCAGTCCGGAGACAACCGACCAGCAACTTAGCGCCTTACAGGATCAGCTCCTGGGCCTGCAAGCAAAATACACGCCGGAACATCCGGACGTGGTTCGAACTGAGCACGCCATCGAAGAACTAAAGAAGCGTATGGACGCTCAGCAAAAGGCCGCCACGCCGACGACTAATGCCGTCAAAACGGCCGCTCCGGAACCTCCGCAATTACAACAGCTTCGTGCCAAGCTGCGGCAGGACGATCAAAGTATTGCGGACTTATCTAAAGCCCAGGCCAAAATTCAGAACGATATTCGGGTGTTGCAAGGCCGTCTGCAGGAGAGTCCGATCGTCGAGGAAGAATACAAGGATATAACGCGCGGCTATCAGACCGCCTCGGATAACTACAACGATCTCTTAAAGAAGCACAACACTTCGGAACTGGCGAATCATCTCGAAAATCAGCAGGAAAGCGAACAATTCAAGATTTTTGATCCTCCGAGTCTTCCGAGTCAGCCTTCGTTTCCGAATAAGTTGCTTTTTGCCGGTGGCGGACTCGGCGGTGGACTTGCGCTCGGACTTGGCATTCTTTACCTGATCGCCGCGCTGGACAAATCTTTGCACAGCGAACGCGATGTTGAGTTGGGACTGAAGCTTCCCTTGCTGGTCTCCATTCCAGCATTGGATGTTGTTGCGGGACAAGCCAAGCGGGCTTCCAGTCTGCTAGGCAAGGGATTGAATCAACAGCCGGACGTCCATTAGCAGGCACGCATAAGCGCCGGGGCGCTTGAGGACACGATGAGTCGGATTCACGAAGCGTTGAAAAAGGCAGCGGAAGAGCGGTCATCGAAACTGGCGGCTGGCTCTGCGACAGATCTAGTGGATGTAGCCACTGATTTCGGCCGCGCCCCGCTCGTTGAACCGGCGCACGTTGCACCTGTTCGTCAGGACTTTCGCTCCAACGCAAATCCTTCGCAGTTTGGATTCGAGGAGTTAGTCAAAAAATGCCTGCACCTGAAATGGCATCCAGATCCACGCACCAGTGTGTTTCACGGTGCCGACAGCAAAAAGGTTGGCGCCGAGCGTTTCCGCACTCTGCGTTCCCGCCTTTATCAAATCGCCACCGCGCAACAGCTTAAGAAGGTGCTGGTGACCAGCAGCATTCCCGCCGAGGGCAAAACGTTTGTGGCGGCGAATTTGGCGAACTCTATTGTGCGGCAAAATGATCGCAGCGTGCTCTTGATCGACGGGGATCTTCGTGCGTCGCGGCTCCACCAAGCTCTGGGCGCGCCTTCCACTCCCGGACTGACGGATTATTTGCGTGGCGACGCGGATGAATTTGCCGTGATCCAGAAAGGCTCGGAAGGCAATTTATTTTTTATCCCTGGCGGTAGCCCGGTTTCCAATCCCAGCGAACTTCTGCTCGGCGAGCGAATGAAACGCCTTCTCGAACGAGTCACACCGCTATTCGACTGGATCATCCTGGACTCCCCGCCGGCGTTGCCTGTGCATGACGCGAGCATACTTGCCGACCTTTGTGACGGTGTTCTGTTTGTGGTGCGTGCGGGACAAACCGACTACGAAATGGCCGAGAAGGCGTCATCCGAGTTCCGCGATAAGAATCTGCTAGGGGTGGTGTTAAATTGCGTGGAAAAGGGCGATTCCTACGGCTCTTATTACTACGGCTATCCAGCGACAGAAAAACAATCATAAAAAAATGCGAAAACTGCGTTTGGCGCTACGCAAGCCTCGACTATATTGTTCCCGCGTCGGCCAGTGTCCCCGACCTCCCCTCGCTCCGCTGAAGCAGCCAGAACACAGGAAACAACAGCACCAGCCCTATCAGAAAAAATACCACACCACCTTCATGGTGCAGCCGTCCGTATAGAAAGCCAGAGTCCACGTATTGCGCAAGAATCGTAAGCGTGGCGATCCGGATGCCGTTTTTCACGATCATGAGCACCAGTCCGACTACCACGAAAACCGCCTGTTTCCACGCCGTTCGCAGAAATAGATGGCCGACCAGCAGCGCCAGAATTAGCAGCGCCAGACTCGACCGGATACCACTGCATTCCTTTGCGACTTCGATGCTGAGGTGTGCCAGGTGGAAAATGAAGCCGTCTCGAAGCGCGGGCACCCCGGCCAGATCGAAGATCATTTCGGCGATATCGGCGGAGCCTTTTTGCAAATAATAAATCACGTAGTTTAGTAAGAAGTCTGGAAGCGGGACCATCAGCAACAGAAACAGCAGCGAAAACCTTGCGTTTTTCAAGGCCGATCGGCCGAAGAGCAATGCGAATCCAGCGACCCAGACAAATAACAGCGCCAATATGTACGCGCCAAGTACCCCGGATGCAGACCAGACCGTACGAAAGTGCGCCGCCCACAGGCTCGTCCCGATCGATAATACGATTAGGATCGCCGCGGACACATAGTCGTGCGACAGCTCCGCGAAAATTCCCTTCTGTTCGAAGTACAGCAGCGACGCGCTGATCAGCGGAATGAGCAGAATGTGGGACGCATTGTCATTACCAAGTGAATAGCGAATCAATGCCGTGCTTGGTCCCCAAAAGATCACGACGGAAAGTAGCAGCCATAGACCATAGAGGCAGAGACGTTTGAGAGTGATTGGCGCGGCGTCGCCCAACTGGGTGGTCTCCGATCAGCTACTGGGACTCTGATCATCCTATAGCATTCTCCGGGCCTTCAGGGCGCCCCGATCAGTGTGGCTCCGCCGGCGTTGTCCAAAAGCTAGCTGCTCGTTAGTAGGGCATAAACCAGAACAAGGCATCGGTACTGCCTCGAAAGTAAGCCAGAACTCGCATCCGTTCCTACAAGAGCGACGTAGCCATAACTAGGGGAAAGTATGTACATTCCATGTATGTCTTGTTTTTTCTTTGAGATAGAGCAGGGAAAAGAATTGCAACTCTGGGATAGCAATGTTCACCTATCGAGGGAATTCCCGAGGTCGGGGTCCATCGCATTACCCACTCTTCGATTCGCAAGCCATTGATTTAGTTCATGTTACGGAAGCTCAGCAACGCTTTGGCAGGTGGCACCCGTCGTGCACTTCACCCCCGCAGAGATGACCTACCGTTTAGGGACTCTTACTGCGGTAGCTTGCTTCTAGTGCAAAATATATGGCTCTGAATCGCATCATCTTCGGGTTAGCAGCGGTCGATTTAGCGTCCGCACCGTTGCCTTGGTATGCGCTCCAGGTTCGCACCCGCTACGAGAGAGCCGTCGCCGGGTATCTCACCGGACTTGATTACGAATGGTTTCTTCCCGTCTGCAAAGATCGCAAACTCTGGTCGGACCGCATTAAACAAATCGAGATTCCGCTGTTTCCCGGGTATCTGTTCTGCCGCTTTGATGTCCAGAAGCGCCTCCCGATTCTCAAGGTTCCTGGGGTGGTGCAAATCGTAGGCTATAACCGCCAACCGATCTCCGTGGATGAGTCAGAGATCGCCGCCATTCAGACGCTGGTCGCTTCCGGCGTGCCTAATCAGCCCTGCTCGTTTGTCGAGATTGGCGATCATGTACAGATCGAGTCTGGTCCGTTGCGCGGATTGCAAGGGATTCTCGTCGAGTCCAGAGGGCGCCACAAGTTCGTGCTTTCCGTAAGCCTCCTGCAGCGCTCCGTGGCTGTGGAAATCGATTCCATGTCGGTCACGCCGGTACGTTCGAATGCGGACTGCGCCCTGCGAGAGCTTTCGGACGCAGTGGCGGTCTGACGAATATGACGAACGACTTTAAGTTTTCAGCAGTTGCCATTGGTGACAGCAACTTGGGAAAGAGAACCGAGGGCACAAACGTGAGTATCAGCACCGTAGTTCTGCCGTCCATTACCGCCCCGCCAAAGTTGGGTCCTGTCAACGGGAAGCGGACCAGCAACGACACTGTTGCAAGTTTCGTTTCTGAGGAAGAATTTCGCCGCATGTTGTGCCGCGAAAGGAAGCGCTCGGAGCGTTCACGCAAGCATTTGTTGCTGATGCTTGTGGATTGCAAAGGCACGACAGCGCGCACCACGGACAAACCCTTGATGGAGAAGGTAGCCGGAGTCGTGGCCGCTGTTATCCGTGAAACCGACCTCGCCGGATGGTTCGAATCCGACAGCGTTGTTGGTGCTATCTTCACCGAGCTCGGTAACGCCGAGGCCAGCGCCGCTATCAAGACCATCGAATTGAAAATGTCGGCAGGCCTGCACAAGTCTTTCAAAAAAGACCAAGTCGACAAACTCCAGATCGCCTTCTACGCCTTCCCGGACAGTTGGGCTGGCGACGGAACCGGCAGATCAGTCTCCGCACCGTTATACCCTGACCTTCTGCAAGAAGAGGAAAAGAAAAGAACCTCCCTGTTGATCAAACGAGCGATGGACATCGTTGGTAGCGGTGCGGCGTTGGTCGTTCTGTCGCCACTGTTCTTGGCCCTCGCCGCCTTCATCAAGTTTAGTTCCAAGGGGCCGGTCTTCTTCCGCCAGCCGCGTGTCAGTCAGTTCGGCAAGCACTTTGTTTTCCTGAAGTTCCGCTCCATGAAAGTCTCGACCAACGACACCATTCACAAGGACTATGTGCGAAACTTCATCGCCGGCAAAGCCGCAGCAGCCCCCGCCGAAGGCCAGAAAGCCACGGTTTACAAAATTACCAACGATCCGCGCGTTACCGCTATCGGCCGTTTTATGCGCCGCACCAGCCTGGACGAACTGCCTCAGTTCTGGAATGTGTTTATCGGCGAAATGTCTTTGGTTGGTCCGCGGCCGCCCATCCCCTACGAACTGGAAGCCTATGATGTGTGGCATCGTCGGCGTCTCCTGGAGGTCAAGCCAGGCATTACCGGCCTGTGGCAGGTCCACGGACGAAGTTCCACCACTTTTGATGAAATGGTGCGTTTGGATCTTCAGTATTCACGCACCTGGTCTCCCATGTTGGACGTGAAAATACTGCTCGACACTCCTCGAGCGGTACTCACCGGCGATGGCGCCTATTGAGACTCTAAGTTTGCTTTCGGTCTCTTGGTCGCTGCTTCGCTAAATTAAGTCCGCCGCACGCCGCAGTCTTCATTCCGTGTCCGTTCCTCGGCGCGAGCCTTGTCCGTAGTTGTACCGATTGTTTGTTTCGCAACGGATGTTCAGTATCTCGAACCAGATCCTGTAGACGAGGTGGATAATATGGCTACAAGTCTGATTACCGGCCCCTCCGCAAACTCTCCGGACCGGAATGAAGCAGGAGAAGACGTGATTCGAGTGGGGGTCATCGGCTACGGCTACTGGGGTCCTAACATCGTCCGGAATTTCCATGGCCAGGACCATTCCAATGTCGTCGCGGTTTGTGACAAGAGCCCGAAATCGTTGCATCGTGTCAAAGCCGCTTATCCCGCCATCCACTGCACCAGTGATGCGAACGAGTTGCTGATTTCGCCGGATATTGACTTGATCGCCGTCGTGACCCCGGTATGGACGCACTATGAACTCGCTAAGGCCGCTTTAGAGAACGGCAAGCACGTATTTGTTGAAAAACCCTTCACCACCAACGCCGCGCAGGCCGAGGAATTGATCGAGCTTGCCGAACGCAAGCATCTGAAAATCATGGTGGATCACACATTTTTGTTCACCGGTGCCGTGAAGCGAATTCGATCTTTTATTGACGATGGCACGCTCGGCAAGCTGTACTACTACGATTCGACCCGCGTCAATCTGGGACTGTTCCAGCATGATGTGAATGTGATTTGGGACCTCGCGCCACATGATCTATCGATTATGGATTACGTGATCGCCGAGAAGCCCGAAGCTGTCGTCGCCACCGGTCAAGGGCACCTGAACGGCATCGCCAACATTGCGTTTTTGACCCTCTACTACCCCAACAACGTGATTGGCCACATCAACGTCAATTGGCTTTCTCCCGTGAAAGTGCGCACCACGCTCATCGGCGGAGAGAAAAAAATGCTCGTCTGGAATGACATCGAGGTCGACGAGAAGATAAAGCTGTACGATAAGGGCGTTCAAATGGGTAACCCGGAAGGCTTGTACCAGATGCTCGTCAGCTACCGCACCGGGGACATGTGGGCGCCCAAGGTCGAACAGGTGGAAGCGCTAAAGGTTGAAGCCGCATATTTCGTCGATTGCATCCTCAATAATAAAACCCCTTTTAACGATGGCCAGGCGGGCTTGCGCATCGTGCGCATGCTCGAAGCGGCGGACGAGTCCCTCAAGCAGAAAGGCAAGATCATCCAGCTATGAACGAGTTCGTTTGCATCGCCCCGGATGTAAAGCTCGGAAAAGATGTGCGCCTTTCGAAATTTATCAACCTGTATGGCTGCGAGGTTGGCGACAGCACGAAAATCGGTGCCTTCGTCGAAATTCAGAAAAACGCCAAGATCGGCAAGAACTGCAAGATTTCCAGTCACACCTTCGTCTGCGAAGGTGTGGTCATCGAAGACGAAGTGTTCATTGGTCACAACGTTGCGTTTATCAACGATTCCTATCCCCGCGCCACTGCCGCGGACGGCCAGCTGCAAACCGAGCAGGACTGGAAAGTTGAACAAACTCTGGTGAAAAAGCGCGCATCGATTGGTTCCGGCTCTACGATTCTGTCCAAGGTCACCATCGGCGAGAATGCCCTCGTGGGAGCAGGCAGCGTGGTGACCAAGGATGTGCCTGCTAACGCCGTGGTGGCCGGCAATCCCGCACGCATACTGCGGTATATTGAAAAATAAGTCGTTCTTGCAGGACATTACTGAATCGAGGACCAAGCATGTCAAGCAACGAAAAAATTCCTTTCCTGGATCTAATCACGCCGCACGTAGAGCTCGAAGCGGAACTTCTCGCCGTGTGCCAGAAAGTTCTGCGCACCGCTGGGTTTGTCGGCGGGCCGATGGTCGAAGAGTTCGAGCGCGAATTTGCGAAATTCTGCGACACCAAGTACTGCGTGGGGCTCGCCAGCGGGACAGACGCCGTGCGCTTCGCCTTGATGGCCGCGGGTGTGCAGCAGGGCGACACCGTCGTCACCGTCTCGCACACCTTTATCGCCACCACGGAAGCTATCACCCAAGCTGGCGCTCGTATCGCGTTCGTGGACATCAATGAGCAAACCTACTGCATGGACCCCGCGAAACTTCGCGAATATCTCGAGCGAGAGTGTCACGTCGATGCGGCGACGGGAAAGCTAATTCACACCAAAACGAAATCGCCCGTCACAGCGATTGTACCGGTCCATATCTATGGGCAAGTTGCGGACATGGACGCCATCCTCGAATTGGCGCACCGCTTCAATCTAATCGTTGTGGAAGACGCCTGCCAGGCGCACGGCGCGGAGTATTTTTCCAAGAAGGAAAATCGTTGGAGGAAAGCCGGGTCCATCGGGCAGGCCGGCGCGTTTAGCTTCTATCCTGGCAAGAATCTCGGTGCGTGCGGCGAAGCCGGAGCGGTGACCACTAACGACGAAGAAATGGCGCGCAAGATGCGCATGATTCGCGATCACGGCCAAGCCAAAAAATATTATCACGATATTGAGGGCTACAATGGCCGTCTAGACTCCCTGCAAGCCGGTTTTCTTACCGTAAAGCTTCGCCACCTTGCGGACTGGAACCAAAAACGTCAGGCCGCCGCCCGGCGCTATCAGGAACTCTTTGGCAAGACCGACGGATTGATTATGCCTTTCCAGCCGCAATGGTCGCGGCCTGTGTTTCATTTGTTTGTGGTGCGCGTAAACGACCGTGCCGCGCTCCAGAAGCATCTTGCAGACGCCAAAATCGACACCGGAATCCACTATCCAGTGCCGTTGCATCAGCAAAAGGCCTATGCGCATTTGGGGTACAAGGCGGGAGACTTTCCGGTCACCGAAAGAATCGCGCCGGAAATCCTTTCGCTTCCCATGTTCCCGCAGCTGACGCCTGAACAGCAGGCTCGCGTCGTCACCGAAACCGCACGCTTTTTGGAACAGTCCGGGGCTGCGAAGCAAAACAGCCCGGTCCCCGTTCAAGTGTGAAATGCGGTTACCGCGGCTAGTACCAGTGCTCTTGGCGATTTGAGCTGTATCGCCGCATTCCGTGCCTGGCACTTTTCACCCTCGTAGTAGAATCATGCGATGCTGCATTCTCCGTGAAACGAGGCGCGTGGTTCCGGCTTTTGCCCCGAATGCTTGGCCATGACCAATACTCTCAGCTACGTCCTAATCACGCCGGCGCGCAATGAGGCGGGCTTTATTGAAATGACCTTGAAATCGGTCGCCGCGCAAACCGTGCCGCCTACGAAATGGGTGATCGTAAACGACGGCTCGACGGATAACACTGAAGAACTCGTCAGGAAGTATGCTGCGGATTGCCCCTGGATCGACCTGATACAAATGCCCGAGCGTCACGAGCGGAGTTTTGCGGGCAAGGCATTTGCCGTGAGCACGGGAGTTGCGCGACTCGGCGACTTGCAGTACGACGTGATTGGCAACCTTGACGCGGACGTTTCCTTTGAGCCCGACTATTTCGCGTTTCTCATGGAGCGCTTCGAAGAAAATCCGAAATTGGGTGTCGCCGGCACATCCTTCCAGGAAAACAACTTGCGTTACAACTATGAATTTGTCGGCATCGAGCACGTCTCTGGTATGTGCCAGATGTTCCGCCGCGAGTGCTTTGCCGCAATCGGCGGTTACCCGGCTATAAAATCGGGTGGCATCGATCTAATCGCGGTCTTGAGCGCCCGCGCCAAAGGCTGGGAAACACGCACTTTTCTCGAGAAGAGCTTCGTGCACCATCGTAGCCAGAGCGCCGCATCGCACGGCCGCCTCGCCGAACGGCTGCACATGGGCCGCAAAGACTATCTTCTCGGCAATCATCCTCTGTGGCAGATTTTTCGCGGCGCCTATCAGATGACACACAAACCTTATTTCATCGGCGGATTTTTGCTCCTAGCAGCGTATTTCTGGAACGCAATTCGCGGTGTCGAGCGATCGATACCTAAAGAACTGATGGCCCTGCGCCGCAGCGAGCAAATGCAGCGATTGAAGTCGATGGTGGTACGCCGCTTCCGCCCGCGGCCCGTTGTTTCGAGCAACTAAAAGGTGAGGTACAGCGTGAACGTTTGCGGTAAGGACATTAGGGTTCAGGGGCGCTTCGTCCGCATCGCCCGTCTGGACGGAGACAAATATACTTTTCCGGACGATCCAGAGGCGATGGTCGAAGGTTTACGGAAATGCGGCAAGCGAATCGACCTTTTTACATTTTGGCAGAGACTGCCTGAGACTACGCCAAAATATCCGTACGCCATAGAGTGGGACAATTTAGCTGTCCTGCCGGTATCCACTTTCGATCACTGGTGGAACCAGCAAATTCGTTCCTTCCCTCGCAACCGCGCGCGACAGGCAGAAAAAAAGGGTGTCGTGCTTCGTGAAGTGCCAGTGGACGACGTGCTCTTCAGAGGCATCGTCGAAATCTATAACGAATGCCCCGTGCGCCAAGGCAAGCGGTTTCCTTATTATGGAATGAATCTCGATGGTGCGCGCGCCTACGCCTCGACGTTCCTGGACCGCAGCATCTACATAGGGGCATTTGTTGGCGAATCCATGATCGGTTTCATCAAGCTGGTAACCGACGAAACCCGCACGCAGGCTTGCCTCGTGCATATCCTCTCTATGGTCCGGCACAAGGACAAGGCTCCCACGAACGCACTGATTGCCGCAGCGGTTCGCGCCTGCGCTGATCGAGGCATTCCTAATCTCGTATACGAGCACTTTTCTTATGGCAAAAAGAAGGATGACAGCTTAAGCCACTTTAAAGAGGTCAACGGATTTGCGCGTGTCGACTTACCTCGCTACTACATACCGTTGACTCCTCTAGGCCGCGCTGCTTTTCGTCTAGGACTGCATCACAGGCTTGTGGACCATCTTCCCGAATCGCTTACCGCCAAATTCCGCGATCTGCGCAGAGCGTGGTACAGCCGAGGTTCGCAGTCGTCGTCGGCGGAAGCCACCTAAAGGACAGCGTGTGCCGGGGATAGTAGGACTGATCACAAAAATGCCACGCGTGTGGGCGGAGCCTCAACTCGCGCGCATGGTCGAAGCCCTCCGCCACGAATCTTTTTACGTTACCGGCACGTGGATCGACGAGTCCTCGGGCATCTACGTCGGTTGGGTGGCGCGGCAAAATTCCTTCTCGGAGGGCATGCCGCTTCGCAATGAGCGGGACGACGTCACGCTCGTCTTCTCTGGCGAGGATTACCGCGAACCGGACACCGCTCGGCGCCTCAAGGAGCGAGGGCACTCCTGTGAAGAAGGCGGTCCGTCATACCTGGTGCATCTCTATGAGGAAGATCCCGACTTTCTCAAAAATCTAAATGGCCGCTTCCAAGGTCTGCTGGCCGATCGCACGCTCGGCACGGCAACGCTCTTCAACGATCGTTTTGGTCTTCAACGCATTTATTATTACGAGGCTGAAGACGCCTTTTATTTTTCCGCCGAGGCCAAAGCCATCCTGGCGGTCCGCCCCGAATTGCGCCGCACGGATCCACAAAGCTTGGGAGAGTACATCGCCTGCGGCTGTGTCCTGGAAAATCGCACACTCTTCAGCGGCATTCACGCGCTGCCACCGGGTTCAGCCTGGACCTTCCGAGGTGGTGTACTCGAGAAGAAAGCTGCGTACTTCGAGCCCCGCGAATGGGAAGAACAAGAGCTGCTGGACAGCGAAGGGTATTATCAGCATCTGCGTGACGCTTTCACGAACGCTCTGCCCCGTTATTTCGATGGCTCAGAACGCATCGGCGTCTCGCTCACCGGTGGGCTCGATACCCGCATTATCATGGCGTGGCGGAAAGCCCCGGCCGGGTCGCTGCCTTGCTATACCTTTGGCAGCATGTATCGCGAGAACCAGGACGTTTATCTCGCGCGTCGCGTAGCCGAAATCTGCGGCCAGCCCTACGAAGTCCTCACCGACGATGAGCGCGCCCTTTCACGATTCCCGCACTACGCTGAACGCACCCTGTACCTCACCGATGGCTGCGTGGATATCAGCCGCTCCGTTGATCTGTGGAACAACGAAATGGCGCGCCAGATTGCGCCCGTACGCATGGTCGGCACCTTCGGAAGCGAAATTATCCGCAAGTCAGTGATGTTCAAGGCCGTACTGCCTTCACCTGAGCCTTTCAGCCCGGGCATGTTCGCCGAAGTCGCGCGCGCGGTGGAAAGCTATCGCAACCTGTTGCGCGGCAATCGCACCAGCCTGGTGGCCTTCACCCAGCCCTCCGCGTATCACTTCGGCGTCCTCATGCTCGAGCAAACGCAACTGACGTTGCGTTCCCCGTATCTGGACAACGAAATCGTCCGCACCGTCTTCCGCGCGCCCAAGATTGAGCAAGGCGAAGATGTACGCATGCGGCTCATTCAGGAAGGCAGTCCGGCATTAGCCCGCTTGCGAACGGACCGCGGCCTCGGGCATTACAATCCCGTCGCCAAGGCCCTGAATCGCGCCTATCTGGAGTTCACCTTCAAGGCCGAGTACGCTTATGATTACGGCATGCCGCAATGGATCGCCAAGATCGATCACGCTTTCGCGCCGTTCCATCTCGAGCGCCTGTGGATGGGCCGTCACAAACTCTTCCATTTTCGCTGGTGGTATCGCACCGTCCTCGCGAACTATGTTAAGGAAATGCTCCTAGATCCGCGCACACTCTCTCGCCCCTATCTCGAGCGTAAAGGCGTCGAAGCCATCGTCCACGGCCATCTCAAGGGCAATCGCAACTACACCACGGAGATTCACCGCCTCCTTTCGCTGGAGCTACTGCACCGCCTTTTTCTTGACGTTCAAATTTAGTTCCGTAGGATGTAGCACTGTCCCAATGGTCAAAGACGCCGCGCAAATCGTGTCTCAGACTAACCAAACTCCGGGTTCTGAGGGCCCTCTGACTACGACCATTGCGTCCAAAACCACTCAGCGTATTTCCGCTCTCGATTTCACCAAAGGCGCCCTCGTCCTGATCATGGTGCTCTATCATTGGATCAACTATTTCATCGGGCCTCAGTGGCCTTACTATCCATATCTGCGATTCTTGACCCCGTCTTTCATCTTCATTACTGGATTTATGGTTTCCCACGTTTATCTAGCGAAGTATGATCCCGCCGACCGTCGACTTTCGCAGCGACTATTCACGCGCGGGCTTAAGCTCCTGGCGATATTCCTCGTACTAAACGTGGCCCGAATTTTTATCGTCCCGGCATTGTCCACTGGCGTCCTCGGGGGGGACTTACTCGATCCTGGGAACATGTTCATTGTTTTCGTATCCGGAAATCTGTCGGTCGTAAGTGGCAAGCTCGTCTCCTTCTTTATTCTGGTGCCCATCAGCTATCTGCTCATGTTCTCGGGAGCGCTAATGTTCCCATATCGATTTTATAGGTACACGTTTCATGTCGCGTGTGGGCTCCTCTTGTCTTCCATCTTGATATTGGGCTTGCTCGGCGAGCAAAGCCAAACCCTCGAACTCTTCACTGTCGGGATGCTGGGCGTGTTAATTGGATTCCTGCCCATCGCGGCGATTAACGATTTCGTTCGCCACCCGTACCTGCTTGCTTTTGCCTACCTGTGTTACACCATAGCCATAACCATCTGGAACGTCCCATTTGCGCTCCTGATCGTTGGAGTGGCCCTGAGCGTCGCGGTCGTTTACCTGATAGGCGCAAGCGGCAGCGAATCTGGCAGAATAAAAAACGAGGTCATTCTGCTCGGCAAATACTCATTGTTTGGATATATTTCCCAGATTGCCGTCCTTCAGATCCTCAGCGCGGGCTTCCACCGTGTCAATCTCGGAGGTGGAGCAGTGCTCGGTATATCCTTCCTCGCAGCGTTTGCCCTGACCATAGCGAGTGTAGAGATAGTCGATCGCGCAAGGGCCAGAACCCCCGGCATTGACAGATTGTACAAAGCAGTCTTTGCTTGAAGGGACAGAGACTGCGATAGGTATGCAGTTACCTAAGCTTGCGGCGCTGAAAAGTGATTTCCACGACGCGGGAATGCTTCGCGCCAGATCGGGGCCAAAGGGCCCGTAGAGGAAGATCGCATGATATTTTGGATCGCCTTCCTCATCTGCATCACCGGCATCGCAGGACTTTTTTTCCTTAATCGCGACAAGTCCACGCACAATTCCAAAGCCCTCTGGTTACCGGTTATCTGGCTTTGCATAGCAGGCTCTAGGCCGGTCTCCTCGTGGCTGGGAACTGGGGGCAGTTCCGCAGGCGCTCTCGCTTCAACCGTCGACGGCAGTCCCATGGACGCGGCTATTTTTGGGGCTCTCGTGGCTGCTGGCCTAATCGTAGTTTTTCTTCGCAGGAATAGGACCAATGCCCTCCTCAAAGCCAGCGTTCCAGTGCTCGTATACTTCCTGTACTGCTTGATCAGCGTGACTTGGTCGCCGTTTCCTGAGCCGGCTTTTAAGCGCTGGACCAAAGACGTCGGCGATCTGGTCATGGCGCTGATCCTTGTAACCGATGGTGAGCCCGTTGCCGCCCTACGGCGTTTTTTTTCCAGGGTAGGATTTATACTGTTCCCGGTCTCCATCCTTTTGATCCGCTACACCGACCTGGGCCGTGGATATGATCCAGACGGTGGGCCCATGAACACCGGCGTAACCACCAACAAAAATAGCCTCGGCATGATCGTGTTCCTTCTCTCGATCGGCGCTCTGTGGAACGTGCGGGCGTTGTTCATGGATAAGGAAGCTCCCAATCGTACTCGGCGCCTGATCGCCCAAGGGACCTTTCTTACTTTCGGCATTGTGCTGCTTCAAATGGCTCACTCTGCTACCTCTATCGCGTGTTTCATCCTCGGCGGCGGGCTCATCCTTGCGACCGGTCTGCGTTCGATGCGAATCCGTCCCGCCAGAGTGCACGCGCTCTGTTTGGGAATCGTTTTTGCTGGGGCGATTATAATGCTCTCGGGCGGCGAGTCCATCGTCACCAGTGCTCTGGGCCGGAAGTCGAATCTGAGTGGCCGGACGGATATTTGGGCGGCCTCCATTGCGGCGGCCGATAACCCAATTATTGGCACCGGTTTCGAAAGTTTCTGGAACACGAACGTAGAGAAAGTCGCCCGCAGCCTGCCCGGCTATTGGGAAATTCATAATCTCGTCTCAGCACACAACGGCTATATACAGATTTATTTGGACCTGGGTTGGATAGGTGTGTCTCTGATCGCGCTGATAATAATAAGTGGATATCGCTATTCTATTAGGGCTTTCCGGCGCGATCCCGAGCTGGCCAGCTTGTTTCTCGCTTATATCGCCACAAGCACGATATACAGCATCACCGAGGCTGGCTTCCGGGTGCTAACTGCAACTTGGATCTTTCTATTGCTTGCTGTGGTAAGTGCGAGCGGCGTCGCTGCTGGCCTTTTCGGCGGCGAATCACCCAAGACCATTCCTCCGAGCGGTGGCACACCGAGCAGAGCACCTGCCCGCAAGAAACTCCTCCCGCAGGGGGAGCCCGTTCTTGGCGCCCGCCGCGGTTTGGCCCTGGGATCGCAAAAAGGATAATAGTTGAAACCTTTCGACTCCACCGGAAACTTCCATCCCATCGCCACCGGCGAGGGACTTCGCCGCACCGCCGTGCGTGGCGTTGGAGCCAGCGTTGCCGGTCAGGCGGGTGGCTTCGCACTGATGATCGGGTCAGTGGTCATCCTGGCACGGCTTCTCACCCCGGCGGATTTCGGGATCATGACTATGGTCACCACCTTCAGCCTTCTGTTTCGCAGCTTCGGCATGAATGGTTTCACGGAATTCATCATGCAGCGCGAGGAGCTTACGCATTCTCTTGCCAGCAATCTCTTTTGGGTCTGTCTCGGTATCGGCGCGGTTCTCACTCTGGCGTTTGCCGCCTCCGGTCCATTGCTGGCGCTTTTCTATCACAATTCCGCCGTAGCCCCTGTAGCTGCAGGCCTGTCGCTGACGATAGGGCTTGGCTGCGCGGGCTATATTCACTTGGGGCTGTTGCAGCGCGCTATGCAGTTCAGAAGCACCGCAATCATCAATTTGGTTGGGCATCTATCATTGGTGATTGTCACTATCGTTTTGGCGATGGCAGGCTGGCACTACTGGGCGCTGGTTTGGGGCAGCGTGACGCAGACGGTGGTGGTTTCAGCGTCTGCTTGGTGGACGTGCCGATGGATACCGAGTCGGCCGGGTCGCGCCTCTGGAACCGGTTCGGGATTGAAGTTCGCGATGAACGTCTATTCGCATTTTGCTTTCAGCTACTTGACGCGCAATACGGACAACCTCCTCGTTGGCTGGCGCTTCGGCGATCGCGCCCTTGGATTTTATAAGCGGGCCTACGACCTGTTCGTTCTCCCGGAAACACAATTGCTGGCGCCTGTGTCCGCCGTGGTCGTGAGTACACTGAGCCGAGTCAGCGGTGACCGCGAACAGTTCCAACGCTACTTTCTGCGGGCTATATCGGTTTTGGCGCTCGTAGGAATGGGCGTCGGGGCGGATTTTGCTTTAGTGGGAAAGGATCTCATTCGTTTTCTTCTCGGGCCTGGCTGGGAGGAGGCTGGTCGAATTTTCGCTCTATTCGGCCCGGGAATCGGCGTTATGTTGCTCTATAACACGCACGGGTGGGTGCATCTTTCCATCGGCCGTCCGGAGAGGTGGTTTCGTTGGGGTTTGCTGGAGTTTGCATGCACTGCCAGTCTGTTCTTGGTGGCTTTACACTGGGGCCCTTCCGGAATCGCCTTGGCTTGGACGATTTCGTATTTCCTACTGATGTTTCCCGGCTTCTGGTACGCCGGCAAGCCCATCGGGATGGGCATGGGGCCGATATTCGCCGTCATCTGGAAGTTTTTTGCCGCGTCGGTTGCAGCGGGCTGTCTTACTTTTCTGATCATCAGGACAACGTCTCTTTTTGCCGAGCCGTTCAGCACCTTAAGCGCTTTCGTAAGGATGGTTTCCGTTTCCTTGGTATTCTCCGGATTGTATTTTCTCGCAGTGATCGTGCTCCACGGGGGCCTTAAACCTCTCACGGAGACCGTTAGCCTGTTTCGTGACCTGCTGCCTCAGCGGATGCTTAGGGGCACAGTCCCTGCAACCGTCGATACGTAGGGATTACTGGACAGTTCGACATTCCGGGGGAATCAAAGTGGCTAGATTTCTCGGGCGATACAGAACTTAAGACATGAAGTGCGATGGCGAGCGTGGTGACGAGTTTAGGATATTCGCCGGAAGACGTCCGCTGCGTGCAACGCTAGATGTCGCAGATGCTGCAGATTCAAAATTCTTTCCGGGTAGCGCAGGGGGAAATATGCCAACGCTTAGGCAGCGGGTTGTTTCTTCAGTGGTGCGCAGGTATCCGTTTTACAGCGGCTGTGGGAAGGTCGCCAACCATCCGTGGGTCTCTACCCTGGCGGGTGCGAGTAAAGAGGAAGTATGGGCACGTGTGCCAGGCGGACAGGTTCTTGCTCCTCTCGACGACTTGATGGGCCGCGCCGCCTACTACGCTGGCGAGCATGACCGCAAGATCACCTGGATTTGTAGAAAGCTGATTTGTCGCGGCGACACGGTTCTGGATATCGGCGCGAACATCGGAATGAACACTGTCCATATGGCCAGCTTGGTCGGCAGTGGCGGAGTAGTCCATGCGTTTGAGCCCAATCCCAGGTTGGTCGGATTGCTGCGCCGCGCAATCGACCGCAACTCCCTGCCCCAGGTTAAGCTTCACGAATTCGGCCTGGGTTCGACGGAATCCACGTTGGAGCTCCGTGTACCCGGAAGCAACACTGGTGAGGGATCATTCGTGCGCAACAGGGACACGGAGAATTGCCTTTCTGTGAAGGTCCGTGTCCGCCCTTTGGACGATGTAGCCATGGAGCAGGACATCCGGCGCGTCTCTCTCCTCAAGATTGACGTGGAGGGTTTTGAGGCGTCGGTCCTTAGCGGCGCATTGCAGTTCCTGGAGAGGGTTCGGCCAGCAGCGATCCTGTTCGAAGTAATTGAGCGCATTTCCGGCCGTGTTTCCGACGATCCGGTGTTTCGAATTCTGCTTGATTTCGGCTATGCCTTCCAGTCGATTCCGCGTTCGATGGTCGCGATGCGTTTGCCACCGTTCGATCCCGTCCGGCAGCCGCCTGCAGTGAGCAATGATTTCTTGGCCATCGCGCCTGGAGCTGAGCGGCTACGTACCGCGCTTCACGGCGGGCATTTCTCAGTCCGGGATTGAAACTTCTCACAAGGGGATCATTAGTGAGTCGATTACGGATCTTGGTGCTAGCGCCCGACGCCAACCCAGAGTCCATCAGCGTTTCTCTGGTTAGCTATCGCCACGCCGAAGCCCTCGCGCAACTCCATGCTGTGACACTAGTTGGTCGCGCGAACAGCGAGGACGCTCTTCGCCGAACGCAATCGCCTTTTGACTCCATTGAGGCCATCAGCATCCCATGGCTCGATCGCGTCTGGGACTGGAGTTTCCGTCGGATTTTTAAGAATAATTTCAATAGCCGAGCCTTGACTCCCTTTAGCTATCCTTTCGGAATCGCGTTTGAATGGAGTGCCTGGCGGCTCATGCGTACTCGGATTAACGCCGGCGAGTTCGACATCGTTTTACGCCTTTCGCCGGTAAACTCGGTATTACCCAGCGCCTTCCCATTTTTTCTGCGCAACCATTCCATTCCTTTCGTGATCGGGCCAATCAATGGAGGTTTGCCCTGGCCGCCAGGTTTCAGTCAGGCCAGTAACCAGAGGTCTTGGATCGACAAGCTCAGAACGGTATACAAATTCCTGCCTTTTGCGCGATCTACCTATCGCCGGGCGGCTGCGATCATCGCAGGTTCATCGCAGACGTATTCCGAGTTTGCCACCTATCGCGAGAAGCTTTTCTTCGTCCCGGAGAACGGCGTCAGCCTTTCGCTCTGTTCGAGTGCTCTGTCACGTTCCCAGCATGACGGCAAGCTTGAGTTGATTTACATCGGAGGGCTGATTCCCTTGAAGGCGTGTGACCTCGCATTGCGCGCCGCAGCTCCCTTCTTGCGCGACGGCCTGGCCCACTTTACGCTAGTTGGCGATGGACCGGAGCGGAGCCGCCTTGAGCAACTCTCGAAGTCTCTCGGAATCGAGGAAGCCGTTTCGTTCTGCGGAATGCTCCCTCATGCCGAAGCCATGCAGCGATTACGTTCAGCGGACGTGATGGTCTTTCCATCCGTGCGTGATTTCGGTGGCGGTGTGGTTTTTGAAGCTCTGGCGCTCGGTGCAGTTCCTATTGTCGCGGACTTCGGCGGACCAGGTGATATTGTTTATCCAGAAGTTGGGCGGAAGCTCTCTCTTACCAATGAGAGCGACGTGGTGTCACAATTGGAAAAGATACTTGCCGAGTTCATACAGGATCGGAATCTTCTTGACCGGTTGCGACAGCAAGGTATGTCTTACGCTCGGGAGCGCTTAACTTGGGAGGCCAAGGCGCGAATCGTGACCGAGATCATGAACTGGGTTTTGGCCCGGGGGCCGAAGCCAGATCTTCCGCCGCCAAAGGCGCTAGCCGTCGGTACTGGCTCCTCCCAATCAATAGCTATGCTGCACACTAAGAATCAGGCGTCCGCGTAGAGGCCGTACAGCAGGCATTAGAACACGCGACACTCTGTCGCGAAAGACCGTTGCTAGTGGCAAGACATTGTCCGAAAATGGCGATATCTACCAATTCAGACATCAAAAACACTCAGGCGCGGCGAGTGTACACATCCAGGAATCCAGCTTAAAGTCAAAGTCGAGTGTGAATGATCATGCAAACGAGCAGCATTGCTGAGGCATCTCCTGCCAATGAACGCGAGTCTCAGCGGGGAATAGCGAAGCCGTCGAACGATATCGAGATTGGCTTGCTAACGGGCTGCCAGGACCGCCCCTACGCCTTCGGCTTGGCTATGGCGCTAATCGCCAAAGGTGTGCGCGTAGAAGAAATCGGTAGCGATAACGAAGACAGCCCTGAGCTGCACGTCACCCCGAACCTGCGCTTCCTCAATTTCCGTGGCCGCCAGGACCAAAGCGAAAAATTCGCGCCCAAACTAAAGAAAATACTCGTCTACTACGCCCGGTTGTTGCGCTACGCTGCCCGCTCCAAGCCGCCGATCTTCCACATCCTTTGGAACAACAAATTCGAGTATTTCGACCGCACCCTCCTGATGCTGTACTACAAGCTCTGCGGCAAAAAAATCGCCTTTACGGCGCACAACGTGAATCAAGCCAAGCGCGATGCGAAAGATTCGTTCCTTAATCGCCTGACGCTCAGAATCCAATACCGCCTCACGGATCACATTTTCGTTCACACGCAAAAAATGAAAAGCGAGCTGTGCGACGATTTCGCCGTCGTCGAAAAAGCCGTCACCGTCATACGCCATCCCATCAACAACGCTTTCCCTGACACCGCCCTGACGCCCTCCGAGGCGAAGCGCCAGCTCGGCGTCAAGGATGACGAAAAAACTATTCTTTTCTTCGGCAGAATCCGCCCCTACAAGGGCATCGAGCATCTACTAGCCGCATTCCAGCAACTCGTAAAAAGCGATCCGAAATATCGTCTAATCATCGCCGGCGAACCAAAAAAAGGCAGCGAAGCCTACCTCGACGAAATTCGCCAAATCGCCAGTCGCGACTTCAAACCCGGTGAAATCATCCTGAAATTCCAATTCATCCCCGATCGTGAAATGGAAATATATCTCAAAGGCGGCGACGTTCTCGTCCTGCCCTACAAAGACATTTTCCAAAGCGGCGTGCTCTTCCTCGCCTACAGCTTCGGCTTGCCCGTCGTCGCCACCGACGTCGGCTCCTTCCGCGAAGAAATCGTCGAAGGCAAAACCGGTTTCATTTGCAAGCCTGGAGATCCCGGCGACTTGGCCAAAACCCTCGAAACATACTTCTTAAGCGACATCTACACGAATTTGTGCGCCCGCCGTCAGGACATTAAGGATTACGCTAACACCGTGCATTCGTGGGACGCGGTCGCGGAACTCACCCGCAGCGCCTATGTGACCATTTCAGGAAGGCAATCGCAATGAAACCGCTAGTATCCATTCTCATTCCTGCGTACAACGCCGAAGCGTGGATCTCCGACACGCTGAATTCCGCTATCGCCCAAACTTGGCCCAACAAAGAAATCATTGTGGTCGACGACTCCTCCAAGGATCAAACTCTCGCCGTCGCCCGCAAATTTGAATCGGATCAGGTTAAGGTTTTCACTCATCCAAATTCCGGAGCTGCGGCCACCAGGAATAAAGCCTTTTCCCTCTGCAAGGGCGAGTACATTCAATACCTGGACGCCGACGACTTGATGTCTCCAGACAAAATTTCCCGCCAGCTCGAAGCCTTGGGCTCGTCGCAGGATAAGCGCATCCTGCTCTCCGGCGGCTGGGGACCATTCCTCTACCGCTACCATCGCACCAAGTTCACTCCCAGCTCTCTCTGGGCCGATCTCACTCCCGCCGAGTGGTTGGTCCGCAAGCTGAGCCAGAATATCTACATGCAGACCGCTTCGTGGCTCACCAGCCGCGAACTCGTCGAAGCCGCCGGCCCGTGGGACACGCGATTGCTCGGCGATGACGACGGCGAATTCTTCACCCGCGTTCTCCTTGCTAGTCACGGCGTAAAATTCGTTCCGCAGGGAAAAGTTTATTATCGTACTTCCGGCGCCGGCAGCTTGAGCTACATCGGTGGTTCCGACAAGAAGCGCGAAGCCCAGCTGCTTTCCATGAAGCTGACCATTTCCTATCTGCGTTCCTTGGAAGACACCCCAAGATCCCGCGCCGCCTGCGTAACCTATCTGCAAAACTGGCTGGTTTTTTTCTATCCCGAGAGAATGGACATCGTCGAGGACGCCCAGCGGATGGCCAAGGAGCTCGGAGGCCAGCTGCAAGAGCCGTACTTGTCCTGGAAATATTCCTGGATCAGAGCCTTATTCGGCTGGCACCTCGCCCGTCGCGCGCAGATCATGCTGCCAAGTCTGAAATGGTCCGTAATCAGAAAATGGGACCAAACACTATTTCGCCTGGAAAATCGCAGCTTCGCGGATAACTTCGGAAGATGAGGAATCCATTGCTCTCGATCGCAAAACCCATTGAACGAGCCGCTCGCACTCTTGGAGACTCGCAATGATCATCACACGCACTCCTATGCGCATCTCCTTTTTCGGTGGCGGCACCGACTACCCAGTCTGGTACCGCGAGCATGGCGGCGCCGTCTTGTCGACCACCATCGACAAGTCCTGCTATATCACCACGCGCTGGCTGCCGCCTTTTTTCGAGTACCACAGCCGCATCTCCTACTCGAAAGTGGAAAACGTCAGCAGCAACAACCAGATCGAGCATCCTTCCGTGCGCGCCTGCCTGGAGCACATGGGCATCGACGGCGGTGTGGAAGTTCATCACGTCGCGGACTTGCCCGCTCGCACGGGTCTGGGCACCAGTTCGGCATTTACTGTCGGTTTTCTTTTGTCGCTCTACGCGCTCAAGAATCAAATGCGCGACAAGCATGCTCTGACCGCCGAAGCCATTCACGTGGAACGCGATTTGCTCAAAGAGACTGTCGGCGCGCAAGATCAAGCCAGTTGCGCGCATGGCGGTTTCAATCGCATTAACTTTCACACCAATGATTCGATTGAAGTGAAGCGCATCTTGGCGCCGCCCAGCAGAATCGCCGAACTCCAGGACCATCTCGCTCTGTACTTCACGGGATTTTCCCGCACCGCCTCGGAGATAGCGAAAGAGCAAGTCAAAGCCACGCCCAATCGCCAAAAAGAATTGACCGAAATGTATCAAATGGTGGACGAGGCTGAAGCCATCGTCGCGAATTCCACTCGCTCCTTGGATGAATTTGGCAGATTGTTGCATCAAAACTGGCAGATTAAGCGAACCCTGACGCAGATGATCTCGAATTCCAGCATCGACGAAATCTATGAAGCCGGAATCGGCGCCGGTGCGCTAGGCGGAAAGATCCTGGGCGCAGGGAGTGGCGGTTTTATGCTCTTCTTCGTGCCGCCAGACCGCAAGGATGCCCTGCGGCGGCGTTTGAAGAATCTTTTGTGCGTTCCGTTCGCCTTCTCGGATCGCGGCAGTGATGTCGTCGTGTACGAACCAGAGTTCGCTTACGACAAATCGCTCGCCAGCGACCGCAGCGAGATTTATGCCCAACGCACCTGACGCCATCGTGCTCTGTGGTGGCGCCGGCACGCGTCTGAGAAGCGTCACCGGCGAGGCTCCCAAGTCACTCGCTACGATTGGCGATCGGCCGTTTCTCGAATTGCTCTTGCATCAACTGCGTCGGCACGGCTTCCAGCGCGCAATTCTAGCGGTCGGCTACCAGCGAGACTTGATTCGCTCGCATCTCGGTGACCGCGCGTGTGGCGTCACATTGGAATACTCGATCGAATCAACTCCGCTCGGAACCGGCGGCGCGTTGCGCAACGCGATTGATCTCGTCTCATCGGAGTCCGCCCTGATTATGAACGGTGACAGCTACACCGATGCCGATTTATCTGCGTTTGCAAATGACTTTCACGCGGCGAAAGCTGATATGTCCGTCGTCGTTGTGCCAGCCGACGGCCGTGTTGACTGCGGCCTCGTCTCGGTCGATTCCAGGAACAGAGTACTGGGTTTCAAGGAGAAGCAAACTTCCACCGGGAATTTCCACGTGAACGCCGGAATCTACATGGCGACGAAGCGCATTTTCCAGGACGTGACGCCGGCAGTTCGCATGTCGCTTGAAGAGGAACTATTTCCTCGCTGGCTGGCCGAAGGAAAATACCTTCGCGCGTTCAGTCATCCCGGCAAATGCGTAGACATTGGGACTCCGGAGCGCTATCAGGCCGCTCAAGATATTCTGGCCAACGTCGAGATCGGCCAAGCAATCTCCAATCCGTCGGGGACCATCCGCGCATGAAGGTGCTGATCACTGGAGCCACGGGTTTCATCGGCGGATATCTCGCCAAGCACTGCGCCGAGGCTGGCGCTTCAGTGCTGGGAATCGATATCCGTGAGCCAGAGAATGCTTGGCCTCACGCCGCTTTCGAGCGCTGCGACGTCTTGGACTCTGCGCGCTTGCAAGTCTTGCTCTCCACATTTCGCCCCGAGCGCATCTTTCATCTCGCGGCTCAGAGTTACTCCACGCTATCCTGGAAACAGCCGCGCGAGACCATGGATATCAACGTTGGTGGGACCATCAGCCTGTTCGAGTGCCTTCGCGCGTTGGCCATGAAGCCTCTGGTTGTGGTCGCGTGTTCGAGCGCGCAATATGGTTCCGTTGCCGAATCGGACCTGCCTATTCGCGAGAGTCATGCGCTTTCTCCGTTACATCCGTATGGCGTCAGCAAGGTCGCCGCGGACTTGCTTGCCGCGCAGTATTTCGCGAATTACGCGATCCCGGCGATTCGCCTTCGCATCTTCAATACCACTGGACCGGGAAAACTGGGCGATGTCTGCTCTGACCTCGCGAAGCGCGCCGTCGAGATCGAGATGGGAACTTGTCCGCCGTCACTTGCCGTCGGCAATCTGCAAAATCGCCGCTCGCTAACCGACGTTCGCGATCTCGTCCGAGGACTCTGGTTAGCCGCCGAACACTGCCGCGCCGGCGAGGTTTACAACATTGGTGGTGACGACGTCTATTCGGTCGAGCAGCTCGTCGACATGATTCGCGCGCAAGTAAAATTCAGCTTCCAGGTGGAGCAGCGCCCGGAATTAATGCGCTCTCGTGATGAGCAGGTCATCGCTGGGGACAACGCCAAATTTCGCAATTGTTGCGGCTGGCAGCCTGCGATTCCTCTGGCTGCCACTCTGCGCGACATGCTGGCGTGGTGGAGAGTTCGTCTTGCAGCCGCCGTTCCGCAATTGCCACGGCAGGAATCCGCCGGGCTCCAGAATTTCAGCGTTTGAAGGAGAATGGACTTCGCGACCGCAAAAATACTCGCAAGTCTCAGCCGTCCATGAAAACTCAAGAGAACACCAAGCTTCTGCAGGATCTGGTGCGCGCCCGCATTCGGAGCTCCATCGAACTCAAGCAAGTCTTGCTGGCGGACTCCGCTTTTCACGATCTTGTGGCTCACGTCGCCATGCAAATCGTCAAATCGCTGCGCGCTGGCGGCAAGGTGATGTTCTTCGGCAATGGCGGTAGCGCCGCCGATGCCCAGCATCTCGCCGCGGAGTTTACCGGGCGCTACTTGAAAGAACGCCGCGCGCTGCCGGCCCTGGCGCTGCATGCCAATACTTCGTCGCTCACCGCCATTGGCAACGACTACGGCTTCGAGTTCGTCTTTGCCCGCCAGCTCGAAGCGCTCGGCAAAGAGGGCGATGTTGCGGTGGGAATTTCCACCAGCGGAAACTCCCCCAATGTGCTGCGCGCGCTGGAAGCCGCAAAGTCCAAATCTATTTACAGGGTAGCGCTCGCCGGAAAAACCGGCGGTAGAATGAAACAGCTTGCGGATTGCACCATTTGCATTCCTTCAGACGATACGCCGCGCATTCAGGAGTGCCACATCCTCACCGGTCACCTGATCTGCGAGATCGCCGAGGAAATGCTGTTCGAGCCGTCGCAGGAGTAATCCCGTCTCCAACATGTTGCGAATCCTTTTTGTTGAGCCAGGAGCCGCTGTCGCCGGCCCGGCGATCTTCATCGACCGCGACGGCGTTATCAATTGCCGCAGACCGGACGACTACGTCCTGGACTGGTCACAATTCATTTTTCTGCCGGGCATGCGCGTAGCCCTAAAGCAGCTCGCAACACTTGGGCTGCCCATGATCGTCATTTCCAACCAGGCGGCCGTCGGCAAGGGTCTTCTCGACTCTTCGCGCCTCGAGGAAATCACCACTCGCATGCAGCAAGCACTGCTCTCGGACGGCACGCCGCTCGCCGCCGCTTACTACTGCATCCATCGGGCCGACGAAAATTGCCCGTGCCGCAAGCCAAAACCAGGACTGCTCGTAAAAGCCGCCGCCGATTTCCAGATCGACCTGCGCCGCTCGATCTTCATTGGCGATTCCGCGAGCGATGTGGAGGCCGCTCAGGCGGCAGGCTGCCAGCCAGTCCTCTTCGGCGCCGCTCTTAACCTTGGCACCAGTCCTAACCTTGGCACCGGTCCTAAGGCCGCGTCCAGCTCACTGGAATGGCTCCAGGAGCTCTCACAGGCGCGTACAGCGAACGATCTTTTCGAGGTCGCCACGAAATGCCTGCAAGCCCGAAAATGAGGGCGCGGCACGCATCTAACTGCAGACAAAGGGCTTACCTTGCAAAGGAGCCATTCCAGCCTGTTGCGGGGCGCGATGGCTGTTTCGGCTGCCATGCCCTGGGGTTTCGCGAAAGGTTTTGAAAACAAAGGCACTTTAAGTCCCTTTGTTTTCACAACCTTTCGCAAGTGTTCATTCTAATCGGGTTAAGTGCTCCTTTCGTTGATAAATTGGTAACTATGCCGCTACATCGAAGCCTTGGGACACCGACGCACAAAGAACCTATCTTCCACAGCGCGTCGGCGCTTATATTGGAGTCTGCAACTCCTAGTTTAACTCTAACAGTGTCGCGCCATAAGAGGGAGCGCCCGTGCCATCGCTGAAGCGTTACATGCAGGGCGTTCTCAAGCGAGCTGGTCTTTATCAGCGGCTGAAGGCTTCGCGCGTCTATGACCTGTACTGGAGCGTCGCCGACGCCACGGTTGTCGAGCGTGTGCAAAGAGAACTCCGTTTCTACCGTAGTCTTCTGGACGGCTTTGGCCGCGGTTCCTTGGTCTTCGATGTTGGGGCGAACCATGGAACCAAGACGGATGTCTTCCTGAAACTCGGCGCGCGCGTAGTGGCCGTCGAGCCCGATCAGACCAACCAGGAAGTCTTAAGGCAGAAGTTCCTCACCTACAGACTGTCTCGCAAACCGGTTGTGATCGTGGGCAAGGCCCTCAGTGACAAAGAAGCCGTCGAAACCATGTGGATCGACGAACCGGGATCCGCCAAGAATACGCTCTCGAAGAAATGGGTCGAGACCCTAAAACATGACGACGAACGCTTTCAGCAGCATCACGAGTTTGCAGAGCGAATAACCGTGGAAACGACGACGCTCGACAAATTGATTTCCGCTCATGGAGTGCCGTTCTTCATCAAGATCGATGTCGAAGGCCATGAGCCGAGCGTCTTGCGCGGCTTGCATTCCGCCGTTCCGTACCTTTCGTTCGAGGTCAACCTGCCAGAATTTGCCGCCGAGGGGCAGGAATGCGTCGAGATACTGAGCCGCCTGGCTCCCGACTGCGGCTTCAACTACGCCGCTGGTGACTATGAGGGCGGTTTAGCACTTCGAGAATGGCTGGCCGCTCCGGCTTTTTCTCGTGTCCTCGCTGCCTGCACCGAAAAAAGCATCGAGGTTTTTTGGAAGACTCCGCTCTCATCTAAACCGACCTAGAAAAGACCCGCGGTGGAACCGATCCGCGCAAACGCCGTGTCACTAGCGTCGGATGGGGTACTCCAGGCCGGACGCTGGATCGCCTCGCTACTGAGGTATCGCCGTCAGCGCCGTTGGTGGATTAGGAGTGTCGCTGGCCGGAGCGCCACCCGCCGTAAGCGGATGCGGATAAGTATACGGCGTGTAATTGGGTGACGATGGCCAACCTGAACCTGTACAAATATAAAAGACGCCTTTGCCGCCGCCACTCTGGTTCCAACTTCCTTGATCCGTGGCCCAATAACCCACACCCGCAGAGCAGCTCGTTGGGCGATTTGCGAGCGTCCCGTATCCGGTGCCTGTCGTTCCGTTGAAGGGCGATGTGGGAGACGACTGCGCCGATTGCGAAACCTCGGAATAAACATCGCGGTTAATTAGAACTCTGGTTGAAGTGCCGTCGCTGGCGATAGATACAGGAGTTCCGAGACCCCCGGCGGTCATCTTTTCACCGGCCTCGTAAATAGGATCAAGCGCAGGATGCGGCCAGCCAGCCGATCCAAGCGTTGCCAAGATCGGCGTTGCACTCTGCAACAGAGTGCCTACTCCGCTTCCCGGCTGGTCCAGGCACGCGGAAGTTGAGGAAAAGGGAATCTGATCATAAGGCCCTGTTCCGTTACAACTGCCCCACGGGGCACCCGTTTGTATAAACCTTGCAATACCCACTGCCACAAATTCGTTACAACCCCCACCCGGAGCGGAAACCGAATTACTGAAATAGTACCCGGTGCCACTGAGTACTCCGTCTAATGAGTCACACCCCGCAGACCCGATCGTTACTTGATTGTAGTAAGCTTCAACCTGACGCATCCCTCGGAATCGTCCGCCCCATGCGGTGCCATGCGCACCACAGAGGCCGTCGCCCGACATATTCGTGAGTTCATTAAAACGACAAACCCACCGCCCTCCGCCCGAGCTATTACCGGGACTGACATCGTTCTCGCTGAATCTTATGCCGCTGACGTTGTTGTTCTCTATGTATAGAGATTGCGATGTTCCAAAAGTGTCTGCGCTGGCAAACGAGTTATCACCATAAGTCCCAACGCCTTGCCATGCGTCAAAACTAATTTGCACCAGAAACGAAGCACCCTGCGGTGATTCACTAGCGGAATTGTGATCTACAACGCCGAACACGTTATCAACGGCTACCATGCCGCCATCTAAGGCACTGCCCCATTCGCCAGCGGTGAAAGTTATATTATCAACGCGAATCTGAGCGCAGCCGCTCGTTGTGCAGGTGCCTACGAAGGATATAGCCCCTGGACCCAGGTTTTGAGACTTATTGGTAGTGCCCATGTTGAGCAGCTCTACTTTGGCCGTCTGACCAACGCTGAGGCCCGTAAACTTGAAGAACGGTACGGTGCCGCTCTCGGTCAGCGTCGTGTTGGCGGTCCCCGCTCCGAACGTCCCGGCGCCCGTGTTGGGCGTTCCGGTTCCGGTGATGTCGATGCCCACGCCAGAAATCGTGATTCCAGAGCTCCAGGTGCAGGAACCTGTCGGAATTTGAATGGTGTCGCCGTTGACCGCGGTATGTGTGGGTCCATTAATTACGGCATTGACGTCGGACTGCTGGCAAGAGGCTGCTTTGATCGTCGCGCCGCCACTTTGCGCGTGGGCGGCAAACGGTGTTAGCAAGAGCAACAAACTCATGATGGGAAGTGAGCGAGCTCGTTTCATTGTCAGCACAACTCCTTAGCGTTCCGGGGACCGAAACTACGGTGCAGGGCGAATCGAGACTTAACACCTATTGACTTCAATGCGATTGTGAGGAGACAACTGCTTGCCCCTCGCCTACTGCGTCCCCAAGACAGAGTAGCTCTCAACTCCAATTAAATCCTACTGGTCTAGAGTCCAGAATGCGAGCAGGACGCGTACCTGTACCCCCACTGGTCGTACCTGTATGCAGCTCCAAGAGCCTGGTGGGCACGACCATTAGATTGCTCTAAGGCTTTTTAAATCAGTTGAATGCGTCCTTGGTCGGAAGGGTCTGTGGTTGCTGAACGGCCCAGAATGGAAGCCAGGTGAGATGGGGTTGTCATAAAATTTGCAAGCTCGTTTAGGAAGCAAAAAAAAATGTATTTGAAACGGGGTTTGCAGTCGCCGGAAAGCTTTGGTTGACCACTGCGAAATCGCCCGCGACAAAAGATACGAGCGGCAAGCCCGTTAGCGGGTAAACTTTAATCGGAGATCATGAAATGTATATCGTGGATCGGACGTTGACGTTCGTCCGAGGGTTTATCATGAGTTATGGCCCCTCGGGCATCAAAAAAAAGCTCTGGGATAAGGAATTTTCCAGCAGCAAATGGGACTTCATTGACAACACGGCCGGCGATTGCGTGTATCCCTACCTTGAAAAGTACGCGCACAACGGGAATATCCTGGATCTGGGCTGCGGCCCGGGCAACACCGCGAACGAGTTGGCCGCGAATGTCTACCAGAGCTATATCGGCGTTGATATATCGGAGGCCGCTCTAGCAAAGGCTGTCAGACGCTCGCAGGAGAACGGTCGCGGGCAGCAAAACAGCTTCGTTAATTCGGACTTCCTGGGCTACAAACCGACGCAGGAATTCGACATCATCCTGTTTCGCGAGTCCATGTACCACGTTCCGTACGGTCAAGTGATTCCGATCCTCGAAAAATATGCAAAACATCTGAAGCCGGGAGGCGTTTTTATCGTGCGCCTCTACGCCGGGGATCATCGGCCGGGCGTGATCAAAACGCGCGTAACCGCCAAGCTGGATTTGCTCAAGCGCGAATTCGATATAGTGGAATCGCGGCAGTTCGATTTGCCAGCCATGCCCAACGTGGTCGTCTTTCGGCCTCGCAGTAAGAGCTGAGCGTCGGAACGAAAAACTTTCCGAAGCAAAGGACTTCTGGTGCTGGCCTGAGCTGCGCGCCAATTTTGTAATCGTTTGCGAGATTCTTGTGGGGTCCGCGATACATATGCGCCCCGGTGCGAAAGGAACTTAGTGTGAAGATCAGCGTCTTTGGAATGGGCTACGTCGGAACGGTGTCCGCGGGCTGCTTGGCCCAGGAGGGTCATGAGGTCATCGGCGTCGATCCGGTGCGGACTAAAGTCGATCTCATCAACGCCGGGCAGTCCCCGATCGTCGAGGCGGACATTGGGGAGATTATTGCTGGGAACGTTAAGGCTGGCCGGCTGCGCGCCACAGACAACCAGGTGGAAGCGATACGCGCCACGGAGTTGTCGTTCGTTTGCGTCGGCACCCCGAGCCAGGCCAACGGCAATTTGGACTTGACGCATATGCGCCGCGTTTGTGAATTGATCGGCGCGGCGCTCAAGGATAAGCCGGCGCGTCACACGGTGGTGATCCGCAGCACGATTCTGCCCGGCACCATGCGCCAGATCGTTATTCCGACGCTTGAGGAATGCTCCGGCAAGAGCGCGGGTGTCGACTTTGGCGTGTGCAACAATCCGGAATTTCTGCGCGAGGGCTCGGCGGTAAAAGATTTTAATGCGCCACCCAAGACGGTGATCGGCGAGTTCGACCGCGCCAGCGGTGAGCTGTTGGCGACGCTGTACGCCAAGCTGGATGCGCCCTTCATTCGCACCGATTTGGAAACCGCCGAGATGGTCAAATACGTGGATAACAGTTGGCACGCGCTGAAAATCGGCTTCGCGAATGAGATCGGAAATCTGTGCAAGGCCGCTTCCATCGATGCGCATGAGGTGATGAAGATTTTCTGTCAGGATAAAAAACTGAACATTTCCACGGCGTATCTTATGCCGGGTTTTGCCTTCGGCGGTTCGTGCTTGCCCAAGGATCTGCGCGCGCTATCTTACAAAGCGAAAATGTTCGATTTGGATCTGCCCATCATGAATGCTATCTTGCCCAGCAACGAGGTGCAGGTTGCTACCGGGCTGCAAATGATCGTGGATGCCGGCCATCGGCGCGTCGGGATATTAGGTTTTAGCTTTAAAGCGGGAACCGACGATCTGCGCGAGAGCCCCATGATCGAAGTGATCGAGCATCTGATTGGCAAAGGCTACGATCTCCGCATTTTCGACAAGAATGTGCAGATGGCCAGCCTGGTTGGCGCCAATCGCGACTTCATCCTGAACCGCATTCCACACATTTCACGGCTGATGGTCAAAAATATTGACGCCGTCCTGGAGCACGCGCAAACCGTAGTGATTGGCAACAAAGACAGCGATTTTTCCGCGGTCCTGGAGCGCTTGCGTGAGGGGCAGCGGCTGGTGGATTTCGTCCGAATTACAAATCGCAGGAGCGAAAATGGCAAGTACGACGGCATCTGCTGGTAAGAAACCTGCCGCCGAAAATAGTGCGGCGAAGGCGCACATTTGGGAGTCGATTGTCCGGCTCAACGGCTGGCTGGAGAAGAATGACTACCGCGGCTACGACACTTTCGACGGCCTCAGCGCAAAATTTGTTCGCCCCTTCACGTTCGAAAATAAATTTCTGCGTATCGCGCTGCAGCAAACGGTCCGCCGCTTTCCGCTGAATCTGCGGCCGCTCTTGGGCATTCCCAGAAGCCGTTCCACGAAAGGCATGGCCTACATTTCCCGGGGCTACATGCGGCTGCAGGATGCTACCGGCGATAAATCGTGGGGCGATAAAGCTGAATCAGCTTTGCAATGGCTGATCGAAAACGAATCCAAAGGTAAGTATTCAGGCGCGTGCTGGGGCAATCATTTCGACTATCAATCTCGGGGCTTTTACCTGCCCAAAGGCGTTCCAACCATCGTTTGGACCTCGCTCATTGGCCACGCCTTTCTGGACGGCTACGACCATTTCAAAGACGAAAAGTACCTGCAGGTGGCGGCAAGCGCTTGCGAGCATATTTCGCGCGATCTCGAACGCAATGTGGAGAGCGCCGATGCGCTTTGCATCAGCTATATTCCTATCGGAGTAAATTGGATCCACAACGCCAACACGCTGGGGGGCAGCCTCCTGGCGCGCACGTATTCGTACACTCGCAACGAAGCCTATCTGACCTTGGCGCAGCAAGCGCTGCAATACACCGCCAATCATCAGCGCGCCGACGCGTCCTGGTATTACGGCGAAGGCTCATCGGTCCACTGGGTGGACAATTTTCACACCGCGTACGTTTTGGATTGTTTCAAGTATTATATACTGGCCACCGGCGATGACCGTTTCCAACAAAAACTGATTGCCGGATATACATTTTGGAAAAACACATTTTTTTTACCTGATGGCACACCCAGGTATTATGACCAAAAGACCTTGCCGATCGATATTCAGTGTTCGTCTCAGGCGATCGACACGCTTATTTTCTTTCGCGATCAAGATCCAGACAGCGTGTCGTTGGCGCTGAATGTCGCGAACTGGACCATCAAAAACATGCAGGATTCCACCGGCTATTTCTACTATCGCCGGTATTCACCGCTCATCGTCAACAAAACCCCGACGCTGCACTGGGGACAGGCCACCATGCTCTCCGCGCTTGCCGCACTCTATAAGGTCCTTTAAGGCTGAAACATACCGATCGTGAAGAAAAAAGTCCTCATCATCGTCGAGAACATGACCGTTCCGATTGACCCGCGCGTATGGGGTGAAGCTACTTCGTTGCGCGCGAACGGATACGAAGTCACCGTCTTGAGCCCGCGGCGCAAGGACTGCCCGCTCGGGTACGAGTTTTTAGAAGGGGTCCATATCTACCGCCACCCGACGCCGCATGAAGGAAATGGTCCTCTCGGCTACGTCTTCGAATACGGCTCGGCGCTTTTTTGGGAGTTTCTTTACAGCGTATGGATCTTTTTACGGCGCGGTTTTCATGTTTTGCAGGGCTGCAATCCTCCCGACGACATTTTTTTGGTCGCGTTGCCCTTCAAGCTTTTCGGGGTGAAATATATTTTCGATCATCACGACGCGTGCCCGGAACTCTATCTCTCCAAATACGAAAAGGCGGGAGCATTTTACAAAATACAGGTTTGGCTTGAGAAAATGACGTACCGCTTCAGCGATGTGGTCATGGCCACCAACGATAGCTATAAAGAGCTGGCTATCGCCAGGGGAGCCAAGGCGCCAGAGGATGTGTTCGTCGTACGCAATGGCCCCGATCCTGAGACTCTTAAAGCCGTTCCTGCCGTTCCCGCCCTGAAGCACGGCAAGCCCCATCTAGTCGGCTACGTCGGGAACATGGGCGAACAAGATGGATTGGACATCCTATTGAATGTCGCGTTGCACATCAAAAATATGGGACGCCGCGACATCCATTTCACGTGCATCGGTGGTGGCCCAGGATTACCGGGCCTGCAGCAAATGCTTCGCGACAAGCATCTTGAGGACACCTTCAATTTTACCGGAAGAATCTCTTTTGAAGATCTCTTGGATGTCCTGTCCACCGCCGACATCTGCGTAAATCCCGATAAACCTTGTGAGATGAACGATATTTCCACCATGATTAAAATCATGGAATACATGGCTCTGGGCAAGCCTATCGTGCAATTCGATTTCAAGGAGGGGAAATATAGTGCCCAGGAAGCGTCTCTGTATGCTGACACCAAGAATCAGGTACACGATTTCGCGGATAAAATCCTTTGGTTGATCGATAATCCGGATGAAAGAAAAAAAATGGGCGAGTTCGGACGACGCAGGGTCGCGGACCAACTTGCTTGGCAGCATTCCGTCCCGCATCTCCTCGCCGCCTACGAGAGAGCGTTCAGCAAGCGTGCGCCTGATTGAGCGGTGCCCGAATCGGTGCCACTATTGGCCATTCATACTATAAATCCGCTTTCGGACGCCCGCTGGGACGAACTGGCCATTCGCCATCCGAAGGCCTCGGTATTTCATCAACGCGCCTGGCTGGAGGCTCTAGCCCGTACCTACGGATATCAGCCCGTTGTTTTTACCACTTCCACGCAGGACGTCGAGTTGCAGAACGGGCTGTTGTTCTGTCACGTCAACAGCTGGCTCACCGGACATCGCCTCGTATCGCTACCTTTTTCAGATCATAACGAGCCGCTTTGCGATTCCGCGCAACAGATGACCACGCTGATTTGCCAAGCGCAGGCCGCTTTGGCCGAGCGGCACTGGCACTACCTTGAGCTTCGTCCCACCAGCGAGGATTTCTGCGCAGCGATTGAAGCACTCGGATTTCGGCGCGTGGGTCACTACTTTCTGCATGTGATGGATCTCCAGCCGAATCTCGATGGCCTCTTCCGCACCCTTAATAAGGATTCCGTCCAGCGTCGCATTAGGCGCGCCGAGCGTGCTGGCATCGCTGAAAAATGTGGAACTTCACAGGAACTGCTGAACGACTTCTACAGGCTGTTTGTGACTACCCGCAGCCGGCATCGGCTGCCGCCGCCTCCGTATACCTGGTTTCAGAACTTGATCTCTTGCCAAGGTAAGACGTTGGAGATTCGCGTAGCCTACGAAAAAGAAACTCCCATCGCCGCCATTCTTACTTTAAGATTCAGAAACATCGCATATTTCAAGTACGGATGTTCGGACGCGCGCTTCAACAAACTGGGGGCCACGCCGTGGCTTTTGTGGCGCGCCATTGTCGCGGCGAAATCCAGCGGGGCAGTCGAGTTTGATATGGGCCGGACGGAGGCGGAAAACACGGGGCTTCTTGCTTTTAAGAATCACTGGGTACCTCGCTGCAAGGAATTGACGTACTGGAGATACCCCGATGCGCGATCTCTTGACGTGGCCAGTGGCTGGAAACTAAAAATCGCAAAGGGTGTTTTTTCGTACATGCCGAATCGATTGCTCGAGTTGAGTGGCAAGCTCGTTTATCGCCACATTGGGTAACGGCAACATGGCTGACCGAAACAAAGACAGATGTCCAGGGGCAGGCAGTGAAGCGGTTTTGCGACAGAGAACGGAACGCCTCCGCGGGCAGCCGGGAGCACTGTCAACCTGTTGTAGCTGGCGTGTTAAGATATGCCAACTCCAGGGTGTTACAAGGAAAAGAATTTCTATTCCGGCGTAGTAAAATTAGGTACCAGCCTCCCATAGATTTATGAGTAGTAAGGAGTTAGACTGCGGCCCGATTGGTACCGGTCGTGCACCTAGGATTTCGTTACGATAAGGTCGTACCATGCTCAATCGAGCGCTCCTTGAGCGCTACAGATGTTCCGAAAGCCTGGCCGATTTCAGCTTGAGCGGCGAATTGTCCCCCAATGCCGGTTATTTCAAGTTTGGCCCGAACGCGGTCTGTTACGGCCAGAGTGCTGCGGGCTCGCGCAGTCCAGAACTGGTTCCTGGGCTTTATGACACCGATAACGACGTCAAGATCCATGATGCGACCGTTGACTTGCCATTCGATCCGAACAGCGTAATCGATAATCTGCGGCTGGAGCGCTACGCCACCGACCATAACTTGAACGGGACACAGCCTCTGGGACGTAAGGCTCTCCGGCTTGCGTACTATTCGCTTCGTCCGCTGTTCCCGGTTTCCGTCCGCCGCCATATTCAGAAAGTCTATCTCCGCGGATGGGACAACCGGCCATTCCCTCGTTGGCCGGTGGACACCAGCGTGGAAAACATTCTGGAGCACTGCCTTGCCGTAGAAATGAAGGCCAAAGGACTGGCCGAAATTCCGTTCATTTGGTTCTGGCCGGAGGGCAAGTCCGGCTGCGCACTGATGACCCACGACGTGGAAACCACGCGGGGTCGGGATTTTTGCTCGGCGTTGATGGATATTGACGACGAGTACGGAATCAAAGCGTCCTTTCAGGTGGTTCCCGAGAAGCGCTACGACGTGCCGGAGTCCTACCTGAGCGGCCTGCGCGACCGCGGCTTTGAAATCGCCGTGCAGGATCTGAATCACGATGGCCATCTGTATTCCCAACGCGATGAATTTTTGCGGCGCGCGGAATTGATCCGGCAGTACCGCAAGCAGTACAAAGCGACGGGGTTTCGGGCCGCCATTCTGTATCGCAATCTGGAATGGCTGCCGGAACTGGATTTCAGCTACGACATGTCCGTGCCCAACGTGGCGCACTTGGATCCGCAGTCTGGTGGATGCTGCACGTTGTTCCCGTACTTCATCGGCAAGACGCTGGAAATTCCCGTAACCGTTACGCAAGACTACTCGCTGTTTCATATCATCGGCGAATACACGCTGGACTTGTGGAAGCAGCAAGCGCGCCTGATTCTGGGCAAGCATGGCTTGATGAATTTTATCGTGCACCCCGACTACATCATCGACGAAAAGCCGCAGCAGACATTCCGCGACCTCTTGGCGCATCTCGCGAAGTTGCGCGCCGAGCAAAACGTGTGGATCCCATTGCCGCACGAAGTTGACGAATGGTGGCGCGCTCGCGTCCAAATGCAATTGATCGACGATGGTGGCACGCCGCGCATCACCGGCCCCGGGAACGAACGCGCGCGCATCGCCTACGCGCGCCTGCAAAACGGGCAGCTCACCTACAGCTTTGACAGCCAGCGCGCCACGCACTAGCGTCACCTCCAAGCGAATCGTGCTATCGCCATCGCGCAGTGCGTTGGCCCCCGCGCCCAATCCCCTGGAACGAGAATTCCTCGAACGACGCTTCAGCTCCTCTACACCCAGCGTTCCGCACGCCGACTAGACCGTCCTCAATTAGTTCCTTTGTGACCTCCAAGACTTGGCTAAGGCGCATGTGTGGTCAGGCTTGACACTATGACGTGTTACGATATAGTGTGTAACGATACAATGTGAAGCGATACAGATTTCGTTCATGAGAGGCGCGATTTGGCAGCATCACAGGGTAATTCGGAATCTTACGGGCCGCTGACTCCAGCGATGTTTCACGTGTTGCTGGCGCTGGCTGATGATGATTTGCACGGCTATGCCATTTTCAAAGAAGTGGACTTGCGGACCGGCGGCAAGGTGCAGCTGAGTACCGGAACGTTGTACGGAATTATCAAGCGCTTGCTGGCCGACGGCCTGATTGCGGAATTGCGGACCCGCCCGGCGGCTGCTCAAGATGACGAGCGCCGCCGCTACTACCGCTTGACGACGCGTGGGCGCGAAGTGGCTGCCGCGGAAGCGGAACGCATGAATGAAATGGTGTCCATCGCCAAAGCGAAAAACTTGCTGAAAAAGCTTCGCACAGCGTGAACAAAGATTTAGAGTGCTGCGCGGCGGCGAAAAAAAACAGGAGTGTTCCGGATGCGGCGCCCGAATACAGCAGGCGCTGCTTGAGGCCATCATGACGAGAGAAACTTCATGGGCAGCACGTAGCTATCGAGCGCTTTTGCGCCTGCTGCCCTTCGATTTCCGAAGCGATTACGGTCCAGAAATGGAATTGGTATTCCGCGAGCAGCGCAAGGACGCGGAGCGGCATGGGGGAATAATGGGCGGTCTGCGGCTATGGTGGGAAACGATTCTGGGAATTTTCCGGACCGCGCCCGGTGAGCATCTGGCTATGTTCGGGCAGGACGCTAGATTCGCGCTGCGCATGATGCGAAAGAATCCAGGCTTCACGCTGGCGGCGGTCATGACGCTGGGCTTGGGCATCGGAGCGAACTCGGCGATTTTTAGCGTGGTAAACGCGGTGCTCTTGAAACCGTTGCCCTATGCGCACGGCGACCGCCTGGTGCTGGTGCAACAGCAAGCGCCTAAGATGGGCTTGTTGGACCAACCGTTCTCAGTGCAGGAAATCAACGATTACCGAACGCAAAATCATAGCCTGGATGCGTTGGTCGAATATCACAACATGAATTTTATCCTGCTGGGGCGTAGCGAACCGGAGCGCGTGGAGACCGGCGTAGTCTCCTGGAATTATTTTGAAGTGTTCGGCGTGACGCCGCTGTTTGGAAGAAATTTCCGTCCTGAAGATGAAGTGATCGGCGCACCAGCGGTCCTGATGCTTAGCTACGAATATTGGATTCGCAGCTTTGGGGGTGACCCCACCGTCGTGGGCAAGACCTTTAAGATGAACGACCGCTTGCACACCGTGGTAGGCGTGCTGCCGCCCGTACCGCAGTATCCGGACGAGAACGATGTGTACATGCCGACGTCGGCGTGTCCATTTCGGTCCGCACCCGATTTCATCGCCAATCGCCGGTCTCGTATGATGAACGTTTTCGCGCGAATGAAACCGGGCGTCGACGTGCGCCAGGCGCAGGCGGATCTTTCCGGCGTCGCTGCCAATCTGCAAAAGGCTTACCCGGACGTGTATCCGTCCACGGTGGATTATTCCGTCCACACCAATACACTTCAGGAGCAACTCACGCACAATGCCCGGCCTACCATGCTCGTGCTTCTGGGCGCGGCGGGATTTGTTTTGCTGATTGCGTGCGCAAATGTTGCCAACCTGAATCTGGCCCGCATGGTCCGCCGTGAGCGCGAACTGGCCGTGCGCGCGGCGCTGGGTGCCGGGCGGGTGCGTATGTTCCGCCAGTTGCTGACAGAGAGTTTTCTTCTGGCGGTCATTGGCGGAGGTCTCGGTCTGCTCTTTTCCTGGGGCGTGCTGAACTTGCTTGTAACTCTGGCCGCGCGTTTCACGCCTCGCGCGCGGGAAATCCATTTGGACGCCACCGTACTTCTCTTCACGCTGGGCATCGCGGTAATTGCCAGTTTGCTTTCCGGCACCGCGCCCGCCCTGGCGTCGCGCGATACCGTGGTCGGCAGTCTGAAGGAAGGCAGCGGACAGTCGACCGTTGGCAAAGTCCGGCAGCGCATGCGTAGCCTGCTGATCGTCACCCAGGTTGCGGTGTCGTTTCTATTGCTCATCGGCGCGGGATTGATGCTGCGCAGCTTCCTGAATCTGCAGCACGTGGATGCGGGCTTCCAGCCGGAAAACGTGCTCACCATGGGCATCGGGCTGGACTTCACGAAGTACAACACGGGTGACAAGACGCGGGCATTCTTCGAATCACTGCTGGAAAAAATCTCAGCGCAGAATGGTGTGCGTTCGGCCGCCGCATCGATGATGATTCCGCTAGCCGGATCGATGCGCATGTCCAACGACTTCCAGATTGAGGGTCTGGCGCCGGTGCCCGGCCAGTCGCTTCCGGTAGCGGATTTCCGCGTGGTCAGTCCGTCGTATTTTGACGCGCTGCACATTCCAATTCTCGAGGGCCGCGGATTCACGCGCTCCGATCGTCCCGGCGTTCCGGACGTGGCGATATTGAGTCGCACCGCTGCCTATCGCTTCTGGGGTGCGCAAGATCCCGTAGGGAAACGCTTCTCAACGGATGGCGGAAAGACGTGGGCGCAGATCGTCGGTGTGGTGGGAGACGTTAAACAATATGGGCTGGACAAAAATCCCGCCGATGAAATCTACGTGTCGATGGCGCAAAATCCGATATCCGATTCCATCCTGGTGGTAAAAACCGCCGGGGAGCCCATGAGCGTCGCGAGCCAGATCATCGAACTGATTCATGAGATGGACCCGAACCAACCGGCGGCGCGGGTGCGCTCGATGGACCAGGTGCGCGCGGAATCCGTGGCCGGACCGCGGCTGACCTCGAATCTGCTCGGCTTGTTTGCGTCGCTCGCGTTGACCATTGCCGCCACCGGCATCGGTGGCGTTATGGCCCTGGCGGTGAGCCAGCGCAAGCGTGAAATCGGCGTGCGCATGGCCATCGGCGCGCGGCCCGGCGAAATCCTGCGCATGATTCTTGGGCAGGGGATGGGGCTGGTGATGTTAGGGGTGGCGCTTGGTTTGTTTGGCGCGCTGGCGCTCACACGCCTTTTGCGCGGACTGCTTTTTGAGGTGCAGCCCACTGATCCGCTGACCTTCGTTGGCGTGGCGACGGTGCTGGCGGCTGCGGCATTTGCGGCGTGCTACATTCCGGCGCGTCGTGCAGCGCACGTTGATCCAATGATTGCGCTGCGCTCGGAATAGGAGTGCGCTCCGACTGCGCCGAGATTTACGGCGTTTTGCAGCGCATGAGATTCATACCCTTCATCGTCATTACGCATTCCTGATTTTGGTTCAGAACTTCTATGAGCGCGCGGACCATGCCGCGATCGGGCTTGGAAGTGGAGCGCTTGGCTTCAAGAATGGTGATGCGAAGTGAGAGTGCGTCGCCAGGCCGCACCGGGCGCGTCCAGCGGATTTCGTCAATGCCTGGCGAGCCAAGGCTTGCCGACGTGGGCAAGTAATGATCAACAATCATGCGCATCATGACGGCGGCGGTGTGCCAGCCGCTGGCGATTAATCCGCCGTAGGGACCGTTCTTGGCAGCTGCAGGATCGGTGTGAAAATACTGCGGGTCGAACTGCTGGGCGAAGGCGATGATCTCAGCCTCGCTGAGAGGAATGGTCCCGTATTCGAGGATGGCACCTGGGACGTAGTCCTCGAAACAGCGGTCTTTGCTGGGCACGGTGAAATCGGACGGGCTCATCTTTAATCCCCCGCTTGCCGGCAATTTCGCACGGCCATCGGCTTGCCATACTAGTGGACTATACGCCGGACGGAGATTTCGGCGCGATGGCTTGTAGTGAGGCGTCGCGATTTTCGTAATATTTGTGGTAGTAGGAGCGGTATTCGCCGCCGCGGACGCCGGCGACCCATGCGGTGTTGGTCTTGTACCAATCGACGGTTTGGCGCAGGCCGTCTGCCAGAGTGATTTGTGGTTGCCAGTCGAGTTCGGCGGCGATTTTTTTGCAGTCGAGGGCGTAACGGCGATCGTGGCCGGGGCGGTCCTTAACGTAAGTTAGAAGTGTTTCCGGCTTGCCCATGGCTTTCAGAAGCGCTTTCGCCATGGCGATATTTTCCACGATGTCGGTGCCGCCGATGTTATAGACCTCGCCGATGCGCCCGCGTTCGAGAACCGCCATGATGCCGCGGCAATGATCTTCTACGTGCAACCAGTCCCGCTCTTGTTTGCCGTCGCCGTAGATTGGCAGCGGCTTGTCTACGAGCAGATTGCTAATGAGCAGCGGCAGAAATTTCTCCGGGAACTGGTACGGGCCGTAATTATTTGAAGCGCGGATGATTACGCCGGGGAAATTGTAAGTGCGGACATAGGAGCGGACCAGCAAGTCGGAGCTGGCCTTCGACGCGGAATAAGGGCTGCTCGGATGGATCGGCGCGTTTTCGTCGGCGAATGCTCCCGGCGCCATGTCGCCGTATACTTCATCAGTGGAAACGTGGACAAATTTGCTGAGCGCTAATTTTTTAGCGATTTGTAGCAGCACGAACGTGCCCGTGACGTTGGTCTGAATCGCGGCGGCGGGTTCGTAGATGCTGCGATCGACGTGAGATTCGGCGGCGAAATGCACCACGGCGTCGCAGCCGGACATGGCGGCCTCCGCCGCGTGCGCATCGCAGATGTCGCCTTTCACAAAGCGATAGCGCGCGTCCTTTGCGACGGATTCAAGATTGGCCAGGTTGCCGGCGTAAGTGAGCTTGTCATAGTTGACCACCGTATGCGGCCGGCCTGGAGCCAGAATTTGGCGGATAAAATTGGAGCCGATAAAACCCGCACCGCCGGTGATGAATAACTTCATGCGCGCACTTTCGATGAACGCACCGCCGATGAACGTTCCGGTGAACGCACTTCCGCGCGCGACCCGCCGGTCATCTTATTGGCGCCGGTTTCCGCTACCAGGCTGTTGGCGCGCAGCAACGATTCAAACTGGCCGGCGTCGGTCCACCAGCCATCGAGGACTTCGTAGGTGAGTTTGCCTTCGTCGATATAGAAATTGTTGACGTCCGTGATTTCCAGTTCGCCGCGCCCGGAAGGCTTCAGCCGGCGAATCTTCTGGAACACCGTAGCGTCGTACAGGTATATGCCGATTACCGCGTAATTGGATTTGGGATTCTTCGGTTTTTCCGCGATGCCGAGTACGCGATCGGCTTTGACCTCCGCGACGCCGAAACGCTGCGCATCGTCTACTTCCTTCAGCAGAATTTTGGCGCCGTCCTTTTGCCGTTTGAAATTGTCCACCGCGCGGCAGATGTTGTTCTCGATGATGTTGTCGCCTAGAACCACGCAGATAGGCTCGCCGCCGGCGAAGAATTCAGCCAAGCCGAGGGCTTCAGCGATACCACCTTCGCCTTCCTGATAGGTGTAGTTCAAGTGTTTCAGCCCGAAGTCGCGGCCGTTGCCGAGCAAGCGCAAGAAGTCCCCGGCATTTTTGCCGCCAGTAACCAGCAAAATCTCTTCAATTCCCGCGTTCACTAAAGTCTGGATGGGGTAATACACCATCGGCTTGTTGTAAACCGGCAGCAAATGCTTGTTGGTGACTTTCGTGAGCGGATCGAGGCGGCTACCGCTTCCGCCAGCTAGAACGACACCCTTCATGAGTTCACCCTATGGTGCGTGATTCGCGAGTTGGTCGTAAAGCAGCGCGGCACGGTGCGATTCTGAATTATGGCTGGCACCGGCCTGAGGTGCAACAAAAGCGACGCGAGCAGTGACTGGCGCTCCGCCCGTCAAGTGCAACCTATCTGGGACCATGTAGGGGCGTTAGGAGTTCCATCAGCAGTCCGATCAAACGCCTTTTCTTATAATCAAGTACGGTAGCATAGCAAACTCCGCAATACTGGGCTTGATATCTCCGCGGCTGTACACGGATTCGATAGCCACATTACGCAAAGACTGCACGTAGGCTTGCCACCGCAACTGGCGATTCATCAGGCCGAGCAGGCTGTAGGGGAAGTCCGTTATCATGCGGATCCACCCCAATCCGGCATTCCCGTGGCATTCCTGAACCGGCTCGCCGACCTGGTCGGCGAAGAGCAGATATGGGAAGTCCACGCCAGCGGCTTGGCCGAGCGCGTGAAAGCCCCAGGTTCGCGCATTCACGTCCAACAATTTGAACTTTCCGTCGCGCGGGTCTTGTTTGAATTCGATTTCGGCCAGACCGTAGTAGTTGATTTCTTTTAAAAACCGCGCGGACATTTCGCGTACTTCCGGATGATCGATGCTCTCCACGTAAGTGGCGGCGCGCCCGAATTCCGGCGGATGCTGGCGCCAGCGGCGGGCCTCCATACTGGCCAGCACACGCCCGTCTTTGAAAAAAAGACACGAGGAATATTGGTGGTGGCCGTCGCCCGGAATAATCTCCTGAATCAGAACCTCGTTGCCCCGGGAATGCTCTAAGGCGCGGGCAAAAAGTGATTTCAATTCCTCGCGACTGTTGGCGCGCCAGGCCTTGGCTTTGGTGGCGTAGAAAAAATCTTCCTTCACCGCCGGTTTTACGCCCACGGGAAATTGCAGATCAAGATTCTCGAGTTTCTCGACGCCACGCGGACAATACGTCTTGGGAATGCACAAACCAATTTTCTCGGCCAGTTGATAGGTATTCCATTTGTTCCATGCCCATTTGACGACTTCCCAGTCTGGCGTAGGCATGCGAAACCATTCGGCGAGGGCCGCGCGATGACGCGAGAACGCCGCCACATGCTCATCCCGCGTGGCGTACAGAACCCAGCCGCGCAGATTCATGCGTTTCGCGATAGCCAGCAGAGAGTCCACGGTCTCTTGTTCGCCGCGCAGACCAGCGACCTTGACATAGTGGGTGGTGTAGCGCGAAAACCTCGCGATGGAATGTTCATTGTCCACCACGCACACGGGAATTCCCCGGCGGGCCAAGCTGCGCACAATGGCCAGGCCATGGAAATCTCCCCCCACAATCAGAGCGCCAACTCTAGGAGCCCCCGGTGGAATGGGGTTTACAAAGCTATTGGTCATTCAGGCTTCGCTTCCTGTCATCTTCTGCCGGCTGCCGCGATGTGGCGCGCGAGTTTTCCCGCCGCGAATTCGGTACCGGCTACGAAGTACATGAGTGGCCCAAAGTTCCACGCTGCGGGAGAGCCGAGGAAGTGCAGCCCCGGCACCGAGGATTCGAGACCTCCCTTGAGGTGGGGGAAACCATCGGTGACGCGGATCGCGCGGATAATCTCCTGCGACAGGAACGGATAGCGCGTCACGTTCACGCGATATCCCGTGCCCAGCAGTACGTGGTCCACAACGCGCGTGCTGCTGTCATTCAAACGAAGATGCAACTCGTCTCCAACCGCTTCGGCGGAAGTAACGTATCGCGAGGTAGTGATGGTGACGTTCTTGGTGCGCTCGATCAACCATCGTGCGCCAGCGGGGCGCAGCGACCTGATGCGAAACTTGTTTTGCATGAACCGCGGAAAATACTTTACGGAATCGGGTTTGGCAACGATGCGGCTTACTCCGGCGGGGCCGACATCGGTGGGAGCGTACAGAAATTTTGCCAATGCTCCTAACCGCTGCATTCTTGCCCGCCAGCCGAGCCAATGCACGCTGTTCTCGCGCACCAGTACTTCCACGGTGCCGCCCGTTTCGTGGATGAGTGCGGCTGACTCGAGGGCGCTTTGCCCCGCTCCAATTACGGCTACGCGCTTGCCCTGAAATCGGGAAATGTCTCGCTGGTCCGAACAATGCGTCACGAATTGTGGCGATAATTTGGAAAATACTTCGGGGCGCCGGGAGAAAGAGGTTAGACCGGCGGCGATGACCACCCGCGGCGAAATCCACGACTCGCCGCCGGTAGCGGTCACGCGGAAATTTGCGCCATCTCGTTCGATCATCGCAATTTTCTGCCGCTGCAAGGCTGGCAGCAGTTGCTCCTGAAACCACAGGCCGTATCCCACAAAAGTGTCCAGCGGAATCGGCACCGGGACAGCAGCAGGCTGTTTCGCGGCGAAGGAATCGATGGTAAACGCTTTAGCCGGATCAGAAATATTGGACGCGCTCCAGGGCGACCGCAGGAACATGCCCGCGGGCATGTAGGATTTCCAAAATTCCATGGGCTCGCCGTGGATGCAAACCTCCAGCCCCTTAATTTGTTGCAGGTGCGCCCCAGCAGCAAGACCGTACGGGCCTGCACCCAAAATCGTCACATCGCATTTTTGCATTCTAGCTCCACGAAAAAGTGACTTTTACCGGCGTTGTGGCATTCAAGGATCGATTACCTTGATTGTAATCGCTGGCGGAACGGTTGGTGCGAATTCAGTGCGGCAGAGTGTTTCCGAAACAACACGGTGAGGCCGGCGCGTCTGGCGTATTTTCGGCCTCCGTACTCCACACCCTGCATACGGCGAGGCAGTTAGCAATCCTGTTGCACATCCCTGTTTTCTAGAGTGGACAGCGACCACGCACCCACATAATCGAGCGATTCACCAGCGAAAGGAAAACATGATCGGGCGCACGATGAGATTCTGGTTCCCGAAACAATGCGCGCCTTATGAACTCCGGTCAAGGCCAAAATCCCACGACCCTTTATTGTGGCCGGCGAGGCCCAGCCCCCGATTGACGCGATTAGCAACGGATCGTCGACGCACGCTGGCTTAGTAGAGGTGGCTGGCCAGGTGATCTCTGGCAGGCTGTACTGCACTCTGAAAGCACTATGGAAACTTAACTGGTTTCTCCGAGACTTCGGGTATGACGACGACCTCTTTGAGCGCGATGAGGTGGATGAGAGAGCTCTGCCTGGGCTGAAAGGTGTGTTGCGGACGTCTCGTGCGATGCGCGGTCGGCGCGTGTTTCAGAACCTTGACGCCTTTGCGCCTGCGATGGAATGGGCCATCGCTGCAACTCCAACGGTCCCGGATAAAGAAAATGGAGGGGCTGGCCGTGGTCTATAGCTACACGCAAATCAGCCAATACTTGCGGTGCCCGCGCAGCTATCGGCTTCGCTACCTCGACGGTTGGAGGGAAGGAAATCCGCGCTTCTATGATTCTTGGCCGCTGTTTTGAGAAAGCCTTGAGCGCTTACTATTGCGGCGAGGACAGCGCAGCGGTCTTATTCAAGGAGTGGGAAGCTTACCGCGACGAGCATCTCGACTTTGGCAAAGGCGGCTCGTGGGACAAGATTCTCCATCAAGGGACCAATTTGCTTCATAAGTTTGCTCAGGAAGATCGCATTCGTATCTTTAACCCCGGAAAAAATCTTCAGCTGAAGCTCGATCACTTCCAAACGGTGGTGAGTTTCTCGCTTATATCGACGCCGTCGGAGAGATCGACGGCCAACGCTTTCTCATCGATTGGAAAACGACCACCAGTCGGTACGCGGAAGAACCCGACGGTTTACTGGCACTAGATCCGCAATTGATCTGCTACTCCTGGATCAGCGGTATTCGCGAGGTGGCTCTGGTCGTCTTCGTCAGAAAACATTTGCCGGAGATTCAATACCTCACCGCGTCGATCAGCGAGAGCCAGCAGAAGGAATTTGGCGAGCTCGTCGAATCGGCAGTTGGCCGAATCGAAGCAGGGCAGTTCCCGAGGCACACCGGGATTCGCTTTCCCATGAACGGTTGCACGAGCTGCGCGCATCTCGGTTTATGCCTGGGGAATGAGGCACTGACGGATACACAGCTCGTACGGCGTCCAGGAGCAAGCGACCTTGATTGGCTTGACCAGCTTGCGGACTAACGGACCGCCGCCGGAGGCTCCCGATCTGAGACATCGGCGTGCGTTGCGTGTTCTCGAGAAGATCGACGAGATCCTCGAGCGTGAGCGTGCGACGGAAACGCCACTGACGTTTCGTCTTCTGCAGCCGGTGACTATCGACCGGCATGGGTGAACAAGTTTTCTAAACGGTTTGCAATAACCTAGGGCAAAAGAGCGGTGGCACATTGCTGGTCAAACAACTACTCAAAGTCAGTTCCGTATCAGAGCGTCGCGTGGTGTTCTTGCGTTCTCTCGCGTATTAGGGGAGGCGCGGAGGCCAGTCATTTTCTCGATCTGAATGCAGTAGAACACAGGGACAGCAGGTTTTCGGTTCCGGCGAACCTGTACTGCGGTATAGCCGCTCTGCCACCACAACGCTCTCTTTTCTATTAGTGAGCGGGCGTACTCCTGGCCTTTCGCGTCGTTGGGCGAGTTGGAAAACTCCAGGTAGTGCCCGAGAGCGATAACGCTCAGCCAGTCGTCGTGGGCAGAGATTTCGTCAACCTCCACGCAGACCAGGGGATTCTCCCGCATCCACTCGATCTTCCGCCCCAGCGTGGAGAAGCAGTACAAGCATTCAGCGTCGTAGGAGAAATAAATGGGAACGATGTAGGGTCGATTGTTGGAGACACAAGCCAGCCGCCCAAAGCCGAGCCGGGCAAGCAGTTCGCGACACTCGCGGCTGCGGATCTTCGTGATAAGCATAAAACTCCGAGACGGAAGCGAGGGTACGGGCGCCTTCTGGTTTCGCCAATTTCACGCCAAACTTATCATATTTCCGCTGAAGTTCACGCCTTAGAAATAGTCAGTGGCTATCCTTCGAAGGAAGAACCGTAACGAACGCAACAAAACGCCCCGTCATACCACAATATTTCGAAGCAAGACATCAAGACATGAGGTGTAGCTCAGTGGCAGAGCAGAGGCCTTCTAATGAGTTCAGCGCGCCCTGAACTCACTCGGAAGCGAATACTTGGTGCCGCCGGCGGTTATCTTCACGCATCATCTGTGCCACTCTCTTTGTCGTTTACTCTACTTGAATCGGTAAACTGAACCAGAACCAGTGCAAACCTTTCCGCTGCGTCGAACCTTCGCCTTACGGAGCGGCGGGAGCAGCCAGTACCTGCATTTAATTGACATGGTTTCAGCCTTTTGGGACTATTCTGCATCGCGAGACTCGGCTCGGCCGAGTGAAATGTCGGATGCCATGTGACACGAATTGAATGGCTTAGATAGCTCGGAGCACGATCAAAACTCTCCCTATTCATCAAGTGTGGACTAGAATCAACCGGTTAGGTATTTCTCGGTAGGCATCGATGTGGGTGTGATCTGAAAAAGCTGGGCAAATACGAGCTGGTTGGCGAATTGGGCCACGGCGCGATGGGTGTGGTCTATCGCGCGCGCGATCCGATCATCAATCGCATGGTTGCGCTTAAGACCATCACGACAGGTGTAGCCGACGATCCTGCGCTGCTGGAGCGCTTTTACCGTGAAGCGCAGTCGGCGGGCGGACTGCAACATCCTAACATCGTAACCATCTACGATATGGGCGAAGCAGGAAATCTTCCCTACATCGCTATGGAGCTTGTCGAGGGAGAAAATCTCGAGCAGGTAATTGCCCGCCGCGCCGTTTTGCCCATAACTCTGAAATTGGCCTATGCGATGCAAGCGTGTCGTGCATTCGACTATGCGCATAAGCGCGGAATCGTGCACCGTGACATCAAACCCGGCAACGTAATGCTGGGCAAGGACGGCACGGTAAAAGTAGTGGACTTCGGAATTGCCAGGGTGATGGAAACGTCGCGAACGCAAACGGGAATGCTCATCGGCACGTTTGCGTACATGTCGCCCGAGCAATACCACGGAGAGCACGCGGATGAGCGCTCGGACATTTGGTCGTTCGGCGTGCTGCTCTATGAATTGCTTTGCTATCACCGGCCGTTCACCGGGCCTACGCCGGCAAGCTTGATGCTCAATATTTGTCAGGAAAAACCGGCTCCGCTGACCCAACATCTGGCGGAGACTCCACCGGAATTGGAAGTGATTATTACCCGCGTGCTGCAAAAAGCTCCCAGCGAACGATACCAGTCGATGGAGGATTTGCTCCTGGAGCTTGAGCCAATCTGCAAAAAGCTGCAGGTGCAATATGTCGCCGACTTGGTGGAGAAGGGCCGCGAGACCATCGAGCAGGGCGAATTCGCCCAGGCCCGGGATGTATTGCGCCAGGCGCTGCAGGTGGAGTCTGGCAACCAACAGGCGCGCAGCCTCTTGGAAAAGGCCAATATCGAGCTAAAGCGCTTGCAGAACCGGCCCAATGCGCAGCAATTCATTGACAAAGGACGCGCGCTGCTGAGCGAAGGAAGGCTAGAGGAAGCCAAGGGAGCGGTCGAAAGCGCGTTGCATTTGGATTCCACGTTCGGCGCCGCACAGGAATTGCAGCATGCCGTCGAAGAGGCCATCGATCAGGCGCGATCGCGGGCGAAGAGTCTGGAAGCGGCCAAGCAATATCTGGCGGAGGGCCTGCCGGAAGAAGCAGAGGTTCTGGTGGCAAAGGTGTTGCAGGTGGACCCTTCCAACACGGAAGCGCTCGCTCTGCAACAACAAGTTGAGGGCGAAAAGACGGAACGGCAAAGGCGCGCACGACTCAGAGACGGTCTGCGGCAAGCTCGCGTGCTCTGGACGCAACAGAACTACGCCGCGTGCATAAAACTACTTGTGGATTTAGAAGCGGCATTCCCGGGCGAAGAGGAAGTGGCCCGACTGCTCGAAAGCGCGCGCGACGATCAGATCGAGCAGCAAAAACAGCAGGGCTTGCTGGAATCGCGAAACTTGTTGGCCGCCGGACGCCACGACGAATGCCTCGCGTTATTGACCAGCTTGCAGCAACAGTTTCCTCAGGACGCGGAAATACCGCGCTTGCTCGAGGAAATCCGAAAAGACCAGATGGACCGGCGTCGGCTGCAGAAGCTGGCGGAAGCCCGGGGTCTGCTCGGTAGCGGGCAATACGACAATTCCATTTCCTTGCTCAACACTCTCCAAAGCGACTTTCCAGAAGACCAGGAGATTCCTAAGCTTCTGGAGACCGCGCGGCAGAATAAAAACGAGCACCGCCGGCAGCAGAGTGTCGCGGAAGTGCGCAAGCATTTGGCCGCGCGCCGTTACGACAAATGCCTTTCATTGCTGGCCACATTAGAAAAAGAGTTCCCGCGCGACGACGACATTCTAAGACTTCAGGATGCCGTGCGCGAGGAGCAGGCGGAAGAACGTAAGAATAAGGGTCTCAACGAAGCCCGCAATCTGTTGGCCGCGCGTCGCTACGAAGATTGTCTTGTGATGCTGGCGACTCTCGAGAAACAGTTCCCTGGCGACGAAGATGTTCGAAGACTCCAGCAAACCACGGAAGAAGAGCGCGCGGAAAATGCCAAGCTCCAGCGTTTGCAAGAAGTTCGCAATCTATCGCGAGCCAAGGACTATGAGAAGGCGCTCGCACTCCTCGGGGCCCTGCATGCGGAATTCCCTGCGGAAGACGAAGTCCTCAAGTTGCAGGCCTCTGCCCGCAAGGAACAGGCGGAGCAGAAGAGGCGAGAGGGGTTGGTACAGGCGCGCAAATTTCTCGCCGCCGGGCAGTACGAGGAATCGATCGCTCTTCTAGGAAACCTGCAAAGCGAGTTTCCGGTCGACAACGAGATCGGCCGACTGCTGCAATTAACGCGTCAGGAGCAAGCTGAACATCGCGTGCAACAGGGCCTGACCGAGGCCCGCGGCCTGCTCGCGGCAAGGCGCTACGACGAATCCATTACCGTTCTAGAAAAACTCCAATCCGAATTTCCCGCCGAGACCGAAATTCGCAGACAACTGGCGACCGCCCGCGAGGATCTCGCGGAACAAGGCAAGCAGAAGAAACTGAGCGAAGCCCGGAGCCGGCTGGCCGCGCAGTCTTTTGGGGAGGCGTTGGCTTTATTGAATTCGTTGGCCGAGACCCATCCCAAGGATGCATCAGTCCTTAAGTTGCGCGCGCTAGTGGAGCGCGAACAGGAAAAACACGCCAAGACCGAGCGTCTGCAGCGCGAACTCGACGCACTCAAGAAATTGATGGCGGAGAAGAAATATCCCGAGGTTCTAGCGCGCACCAAGCCGCTGCTTGCGGAGTTTCCCGGCGAATCGAATTTCATGCGTCTCGCTGAATTCGCCGCCAGCCAACAGGCGGCCATCGATAAAGAGCAGTTATTCCGTAAGACGGTGGAAGAGGCGAAGTCCTTGTTTGCCGCGAACCGGTTCGAGGATGCCCTCCGGGCCGCCAACAAAGGCCTGCAGAAATTCCCCGGAAACTTGGAATTATTGAATTTGGCGCAACAGGCCGAGACGCAGCAAAGGAAACTCGAAGTCCGGCAGCAAATCGAAATGCGGATCAAGGAAATCCGGGTCAAGATCAATCGCGAAAAATTCAGCGAGGCGATTGATCTGGCGGAGCAAACGCTGGTAACGCTAGGTCCGGATACCGACTTGAAGCAACTCCTGAATTCCGCGCAGGTCGAGATCGCCGCCCGCGAAAAAAAACGGGAACAAGAGAAGACCATCGAAACGATTCGCACGTTAGTGGAATCGGGTGAGTTGGAGGCCGCCACGCTGGCGGTCGATGAGGCACTCAAGACGAATGCGGTGGAGACGTTTGACCCGCGGATTCAGCGCTTGTCTGGGCAAATCAAAGACGCCAGAACCCAAGCCGAGCAGAAGTCGATGCCCGCACCGATATCTGCTCCGCCGGCCGATGATTCTCGAGAGTATGCTTTCCTCGAACCGCCGCCTATGCCGAGCGCGCCGGTCCCCGCCGAGAAAGCCTCCGCAGTGGATCTCTCGGGCGTGCAGCCGGTGGTCAGTCGACCGGCGCCGGCATCGCCGCCCGTGGCATCATCTGCACCGGTAGCGTTCGTGCAACCGGTTGCCCGGATTGCGTCGCCGGAACCAGTCGCTCTGCCGCCAGTCCCACCAGTCGTACCGATGGCACCAGTCGCGCCGGTAGCACCAATGCCAATTCCGCCGTCGAAAATGGTGGTGCCGCAGCCTGAAGCGCGTGTGCAACCGCCCGCAGCCGCGCCCGTTGACCCGGTCGCTCCGGCGATCGTTACTCCTGAAGTTTCCATGTCCCGAGCGGACATCCCCGCAATTGCACCCGTCGATGCGGCGGCAGCACCCGCCCCTCCTGACGGAATTCCGCTCTGGCGCAAACCGATCGTGTTAGCGGTTTTGGCCACGGGGTTGGTTGCCATCGCTTGGGGTGGAATCCACGTGTTCCATCCGAAACCCGCGGAGGTAGTCGCGCCTGCCGCGAAGACCAAGCCAGAGACAACTCCTCCGCCCCAGGTCAATGCACTGGAGGTGCAACAGCGCGATGCCCTTGCCGATGCGAACAAGTTGATCGCCGCCAACGATCTAGGTGGAGCGCGAAAGGTACTGCAGCAGGCCATTGCACTAAAGGGGCCGTTGACCACCGACATTCAGAAAAAACTGGGCGAGATCGACGAATCCTTGAAGGACGCCAGCCTCCGCCTACTGCGGCAGAGCGAAGAAAAGCTCTGGCAGCAGGCGATGAATCACACCGCAAGCGGTCGCTTCCCGGAAGCACAAAAGGATCTGCGACAGATACTGACTCTGCCTGCGGGTGGAGTCCATCGGGACGAAGCCCAGAACTATCTCGACAAGACCTTGCCCCAACGGATACAGCAGAATAATTTGCTGATGCAGGCGCGACAGGCTCTGAAACAAGGGGAGTTCCCGTCGGCGCGGCAAACAGCGGGTCAACTCCAGCAGAGCGGCGGCGATGCGGCAAGCTTGGTTGCGGCGATCGACCAAGCTGAACGAACCAGACTGGTGCAACTCGAGACGCAGTTCGATCAGTCGAAGGAACGCGACGATGACGCCGCAGTTCAGCAACTTAAGTCGCTGCTGCCCAAGCTGCAGGCTCTGAGCGGTGACGGCGGCCCCCAGTCCAATGAGGCATTGAATTACGCCAACAACATTCCCGGAGCCATCGCCGAAGTGCAGGCCCGTATGCAAAAGAAGGTTGCGGATGCCGCATTTCAACGCACGGTACTGAAGTATCAGCAGGCCATCAGCACCAACGATAAGAATGGACTGACGGCGGCGCGCACGGACCTGCAAGCGGTCATTCAGGGCGGCGGCCCGCATGCCGATGAAGCACAAAAGTATCGCGCGGATGTCGACAATAGGCTTGCGGCGACAAGTCAGCCAGTTGCAACGCCCGCGCCGCCGCCGGTGAAAGCCGAGGTTCCGCCACCCGTAAAAGCGGACAACGACGCTGACGTCCGCGCGGTGATCCAGCGCTACGCCCAGGCTTATAATCAACGCGACGCCCTCGCCCTTCGCCAAATCCGGCCTAGCCTCAGCGCGAACGCCTATGCAGCCCTCAAAAAGAGCTTCGACTCTGCAAGCTCAATTCGCGTACAAATAAACGTTCAGAGCGTCGAAATCGACCCCGAGGGGGCGACCGCGGTAGTGAAGGGGGAGATGTCCCTGGACTACGCGCAAAAAGGGAGCAACGGGAAACAACGGACGGATGCCACGGTTTTCCATCTGGCGAAATCGAATGGCGTATGGCTCGTCACCGACGTGAAGTAGGACAGGACGCAAGGAAATAGTTCGCCGCCTTGCGACACGCACCATGTGGCACATTTCTCGTCACCTGCAGCGAGAATCAAACTCCAGCCTTAACGGACAATTGAGTTGCCGACCCGCGCGCGCTGGCGCGTAACCTGCCCCAAAGCCACTTTGTCCATGCTTGACAAAGCCAAAAGAGCGGATAGACTGCCAAGCAATTCGACGGAGGGGACTCATGGCAAAGCTTGTCGCGTTGGCCAGCCTCGTCTTTTTTCTGAGCTGTTCTGGTGCTTTCGGCCAAGGTCCTTGCTCGGTACAAAGCAGCAAGCTCGCGTGCGTTATTCCCCAGGAGTACGGAACAGGCGGTGCCTTCAACCAAGTACTGGACTCCTACGGTGGCACTTCATTTCATGCCTTTCACTTCGTCAGCGACTTCACGGCCACGCTGGAGCCTTTGCAAGCGGATATAGGCCGACAAGCAAACCTATTGCCGCTCGCCTCTCCCTCGTCCGGAGTCATTCTTCTGTACGATCCGTCACTTAAGACATTCGTTACTGGAACAGACAGCCTGGGACCGATACTTGGCGAGCGCGCGGAAACTATCGGGCGCCATCGGTTATTCATCGGGTTTAGCTATCAGTTTTTTAATTTCGACAAATTAGACGGTATAAATCTGCAGGATTTTCCGGCTGTTCTAACACACACAGACGACGACCGCGATAACTCGACTCCGACGCAAATGGTTACTTGTTCGATTAACACTACGAAAAATCTTAATGGCTGTGCCTTTGTTCGCGACCGAATAGATACTGTAAATTCGATTTCCCTTAAAGTGAATCAGTACACGTCTTATGTGACATTTGGGCTGACCAAGCGTATCGATCTCTCGATGGTGATTCCTATCGAGAATGTCCGTATGTCGCTGTACTCGCAGGACACAATTATTCCTGGCACCAGCGGTTTCGTTGCTGTAACTCCGGGCTCACCAGACAGTATGATACCGAATCAAAACCTGACCAATACGAATGGCGCCCCTTATTTTTTCCACCTGTTTAAGAATTGCCCGAATTCAAGTCCTGCGGCTGGCGTAACAGGCCTCGGTCCGAGCTGCTTGAATCACACATTTCCCGATTTCGCGTTTGCGGGTAATGGCAGCCAGCCACAGAATTCGGCTAGCGGAATTGGCGACGTGGTAGCGCGGGTGAAGTGGAACGCGTGGGAGGGAGAGCGAGCGGGTTTAGCCTTGGGTATGGACGTGCGTTTCCCGACCGGCGATGCCCTAAACTACTTAGGCTCGGGGTCTTACGGCATCAAGCCGTTCGCGGTGTTTTCCTACCGTGCGCGAATCTCCCCTCATGTACTGTTTGGCTACGAGTGGAACACAGATTCGATTACCGCAGGAAATTTGACTGGGGGCGGGAAAGGCAGTGTTCCGGATGATTTTGTCTATACTGCCGGCGCAGACGCTCGGGTGACGAGATGGCTGACCGGAAGTTTTGATATCGTGGGGCAGCGGTTTTTTGGGACCGAAACGGTGTCCGTCGCGTCGCAGCAGTTCCTTGCAAATTGTGGTGCGTGTACCGCGAACCCGAATCCCGCGACGGTGACAGATAGCAATCTGGTTACGCACCCGAACTCGTCCTACAATGTCACGAACGCGTCGATGGGTTTAAAGGTCCGCCCCCTCGCCAACTTAAAGCTGGTATTTACGGCCAATGTTCTCGTCAGACTCGATGACGGCGGACTCGTATCAAAAGCAGCTCCGCTCGTCGGAGTGGGATATACGTTCTAGTGTAGTTGAGCGCTTTTTTTCAACGTCCGCCCTGTAATCGGAGTCTCGATAGCGCTTCATACGGTTTGGCGAAATTGTTTCTGGCGTTTATCGCTTAAGTATCCGTTAGTTTTCTTGTGGTCCAAAATGCGCATAGTGTGCTCCTATCAAGACACGAAGAGAGCATGGGAGACTTCCGAGACGGAAGTGGTATTTGGCCGTGCCGAAGACAAATCTTCCATCGTCCTCGATCTTTCGCCGGATCAAAGGGTATCCCGCCTGCATGGCCGCATTTGGGAAGAAAATGGCCAGTACTGGATTGAAGATCTGAACAGCTCGCGCGGCACCCTTTTAAATGGCGTCGAAATCAAAGGCTCCGGACGGCAACCGCTTCGCCCGGAAGACTCCGCCATCGTAGGGCAAACCACCTTGCGCGTGGAACTTGATGAGCCAAACTTCGCCGCGACAAACTATCTCGAGCACGGCACCATCCTTCTGCCAGAGAAGCACCCTTCCACTGCCGGTGTGGCCATCGCCAAGGATGTTGACGCCACCGCCGTCCAGCCGATGGCACTCCCGCCGGATTGTGCGGAGGACTCCGCATCCCGCCGGCTCAAGATGGTCTGCGATCTCCCTTTCCAGTTTGCGACGAAACTCAAGCTCGAGTTGCTACTGCCCGCCATTGTCGACCAATTGGTGCAGATGATTCCCGCCGGGGAAAGTTGGGCTCTGGTACTTCGCGATCCCGCCACTGACACGCTGCTTCTCAAAGCCTATCAATTCGTCCAGCGAACGTACTTAAGCGAAACCCTGTTGCGTCGCGCCATGTCTGAACGTAAAGCCTTCATCTGGAAGAAAAATGTTGAAGTAAATATCAGCGGTAGCATGGCGCAAAGCGGGATCGAAATCGGCATGTATGCTCCGCTGCTCTGGCAGGGAGAGGCGCTGGGCGCGATTTGCGCCGGAGCACAAAGCCCCCACGCGGTATTCACGGATGACGACGTTCGGTTGCTGGTGGTTGTCGGACAGTACGCGGCCATGGCCGTCGCCACTCATCGGCTGCAGGAAAAACTGCGTCACGAATCGGTGATCAAAGCCAATTTGCTACGCCAGTTTTCTCCAAGAGTGGCGGATGAATTATTGGCCCAGCGCGGCCGCTTGCGCTTGGGCGGCCAACGGAACGAAGTGACCATTCTGAATGCCGACATTCGCCGCTTCACGCAATTAGCTCAAGAAATGGAGCCTGACAACGTCGTGGAAATGCTCAACGATTATTTCGGCGTTGCGGTGCCGATAATCTTTTCCTATCGCGGCACAATTGACAAATTCATCGGCGATGCCATCCTGGCGGTCTTTGGCAGTCCCGAGCCAGACGCTAAACAACACGGTAACGCTATCCGCGCCGCTCTGGAAATACAATCCGCCATAAAAAAGTTAAACGTTTTGCGCGTGGCTCGTGGCGAACCCGTTCGCGAATTCGGCATCGGAATTCATTGCGGCGAAGTTGTACACGGATTCATCGGTACCGCCGACCGTATGGAATTCACCGTAATCGGTGATGCCGTCAATCGAGCGGCGCGCTATTGCGCGGCGGCTGTGGGAGGCGAGGTATTAATCAGTCCCGAAGTACATGAGCGCGTATGGCAAATCGCGGATGCGGAGAAAGCTACCATCCCCACCAAGCATGAGGGCGATTTCGCTGCGTACCGGGTACATTCTATAAAGGAAGATAATGGGGTCGTCGGCAGTTCCGGCGCGGCCGCCTTATGGGTCGACGGTTAGTCTCTCGATCTACACTCAATTGTCAGGCGACAATCTATAACCTGACTGCGAACCCATCGCGAGGCTCAACAGCAGTGGAAACTCAAACGACGGTCCCCTGCCCTTCAAACAAAAAATACAAAACGAACCCACCGAGCTCCGAACCAGCAGGCGTGTAATTACGCCACCACTACGAGGAAACGGACGAGACATCCGGAATTGACCTCTGGGAAGTGACCGCTTCGGTGGTCTGCGGTGGAGAATCTTTCCGCCTTATCGTATAATCAAATGCTTGTTCGCGACCTAGCGACGCGGCTGTATCCTCCCACCATTTGGACGACCCATTTGGCGACTCTTCGGGAAGGCCGTGCAGACCGGACGCGACAGAATGGAGTTTTTCTCATGAAACCCGGTATTCACCCCGACTATCACGCCGTCACCGTGCACTGCGCCTGCGGCCACAATTTCTCCACCCGTTCGACCATCAAGGGTGAAAAGCTGAACGTGGAAATCTGCTCCAATTGCCATCCATTCTTCACTGGCAAGCAGAAGCTGATTGACACCGCCGGCCGCGTGGAACGCTTCACGAAAAAATACGCCGACGCCGCCGCGAAGGTCGCGGCCGCAAAGAAGTAACTCGCCAAGCATCGCGGCAGTTCACGAAACGCAGGCAAGCTTTTGCAAGGGGCGTTCGCAGCTTTCCGACGCGGTCGGAAAACATGCGGCGCCCCAGTTTGCTTCGCGCAGGGTCGTCGCGCTAATTACCCGGCACCGCACGGTTTTCCTTGCTTCCTACCGCAGCACCGGCAACAGCGAATTATCCGCGTCTTTGAGCGCCAACTGTCCGCATGCCGCCATCACGTCGCGTCCGCGCGAATATCGCGTGAAGGCGGGCACGCCTTTTTCGAGTAGAATGCGATGAAACTCGCTGACGCTTTCCGCAGAGGGCTCTTTGTAGGGTAACGCTCCCGGATTCCACGGAATCAGATTTACCTTCACGCGTCCCAGGTCGGACATTAGTTTCGCCACGCGGCGCGCATCTTCCGGCGTGTCGTTCACACCGCCGAGCAGCACATACTCGAAGGTGATGTACTCGCGTGAACCGCGCGGGAATTTCTTGCAGGCATCCAGCAGCACGCGCAGCGGATATTTTTTGTTGATCGGCATCAACACGTCGCGCTGCTCATCGCACGAGGCGTTCAAGGAAATCGCCAGCTTGGGCCGCACTTTTTCCTCGGCCAGCCGTTCGATCCCTGGCACGATGCCGCTGGTCGAAAGCGTCACATGCCGCGGGGTAATCCGCATGCCGCGCTGGTCGAGCGCGATGCGCATGGCTTTCATCACCGCATCGTAGTTGAGCAATGGTTCGCCCTGCCCCATCAGCACCACGTTGGTCTGGGGCGCAAGTTGTCGATCGTTGGGGTCTCCGTTGCATCCTCCGCTCGTGGTTACATCATTCAGCGACAGCATGATTTGCGCCAGAATTTCTCCCGCGGTTAGGTTCCGAATCAGTCCCAGCTGCGCGGTGAGGCAAAACTGGCAATCGACGGCGCAACCTGCTTGCGTGGAAATGCAAATGGTCTGGCGACCTTCGCTGGGCATAAACACCGCTTCAACGGACGCGGCGCGCGCAGTGGCTTTTTCCTCGGTCCGCGGCAAGCTCATCAGATAGCGGATTGCGCCATCGCTCGAGACGAAGCGCTGCTTCACCACCGGCAAGGTGATGCGCGTTTCCTGCGCTAGGCGCTCGCGCAGCGCCTTCGGCAGACTGGTCATTTCCTCGAGCGACAGTTTGCGCTGCGCATACAGCGCTTCGTAAATCTGCCCGGCGCGATAGCGCGGCTCACCGATCGCCTCGCATAGCGCCTGCAATTCTTCCCGCGATTTACCCAGCAATTCCATCAGAATGTCCGCAACCTTGTCCTACAATCTCGTCATGCAACGTCCGTCCGTAACATCTTGCCGCTACTTCAAGCCGCATGAGCAGCATCGGTCCAGCATACTCCGGATTTAGCTTTTGCTTCGAAACACCTCTAAAACAGTAGGGATTTAGCGGCTTTTTCGCACTTCGCCAACATCTCTGTCCCGCAATTCGCGGTATAATTCTATTGTCTTCGCCGGAGTCTTCCATGACCAATCAACTTGCCGTCGCACCGCTCACCATTTCCGATTGGGTCAAAAACCTAGCCGCCCTGCCCGAGCGCGAATTCACGATCGCGACCGTCCACAACTATCTTCTAGCGCACCCCATCGATGCGGGCAGCCTCGCGAAATATTGCTTTTTTTCCAAGGGCAATTACACGCGCAACCTGATCTTCAAGAACGAGCTGTTCGAGTGCATGACGGTCTGCTGGGAAGTGGGGCAGGCCAGCCGCATCCACAATCATCGCGACCAGAATTGCTGGATGGCTGTCCCGATTGGGCGGTTGCGAGTACAAAACTATCGCGTAGACCATCGCGACGCCAATCGTTCCACGTGCAACCTTGCACCCACCAAGATCTTTGATATGGACCCGGAACACCCGGGTTACGTTGACCCGCTGGAGCCGGTGCACGAAGTATTGAATCTACCGGAATTTGCCGCGCGCGCCGTCAGCGTCCACGTCTACTCCAAGCCATTCGATACCTGCGAAGTCTACCGCGTCGAAAAAGGCCAGAGCAACGAGGGCGCGAACCCCGGCAACTACTCCGACGTGCCGCTCTTCTACACCAGCGAGTACGGCAAGCTGCATCCCGACGCCAAACTGCTGTAAATAAACCGTTTTGCCCTCCGCGCAGGTGCATGGCAATTGCCGTGCCCGTATGTCACAATTGCTGTATGACGACAGAACTTCGCGATATTCAAAAGCACGTTCTGCCTAACGGACTGGTGGTTATCACCGAGACCATGTCTCACGTCCGTTCCGTCTCTGTCGGGGTGTGGATCCGCAACGGCTCCCGCCGTGAAGTTCCCGAAGAGAACGGCCTCGCGCACTTCATGGAGCACATGGTTTTCAAGGGCACGGAGCGCCGCTCCGCCGAAGCCATTGCCCGGGAGATGGATTCCGTCGGTGGCATGCTGGATGCCTTCACCTCCAAGGAACAAATCTGTTTCAACGCCAAGGTGCTGGACGATCACCTGCCGATTGCGTTCGACGTGATCGCCGACCTGGTGCTGCGCCCGAAATTTGACTCGGAAGACGTGAAAAAAGAGCGTCAGGTGGTCCTCGAAGAGATCAAGATGGATCTCGACAATCCCGAGTACATGCTGCATGAAATTTTCACGCGCAACTTCTGGCCGGGGCACGCGCTGGGCCGGCCCATTCTTGGCACGCCGGACACGGTGAAAAAATTCAGTCGCGAAGGTTTGCGCCATCGCTTTCAGGATTGGTTCGCTCCGGATCACCTGGTGATCACGGCGGCGGGCAATGTGAAACACGAAAAGGTGCTGGAGCTGGTGCAGCGCGAATTCGGCAGTCTGCCGGCGGCTGGCTCGCTGGAGAATCATGTGGCGCCGGACACCCGCGCGCCCATTCACCTGGAAACCAAGAAAGAACTCGAGCAGGTGCATCTGTGCATCGGCGTACCATCGCTCCCGTTGGGCCACGAACGCCGCTTCGCTGCTGCTGTATTGAATAATCTGTTGGGCGGAGGCATGTCCTCGCGGCTGTTCCAGAACATCCGCGAAAAGCAGGGATTGGCGTATGCGGTGTTCAGCGAGCTGACGCCGTATTCGGACGCCGGAATGCTTACGGTCTATGCGGGCACCGGCAAAGAGACGGTTGGCCAGGTGATCGACCTGACCATCAAGGAATTTCGTTCCTTGAAGGAATCGCTGGTTACCGAAGAAGAGTTGCTGCGCTCCAAGAATCACCTGAAGGGTTCGATCATGCTGTCGCTGGAGTCTACCAGCTCGCGCATGTCCAACCTGGCGCGCCAGGAACTGTACTTCGGGCGCTTCTATTCGCTGGACGAGATTCTTGCGGGCATCGAAACCGTAACGCGCGAAGAACTACAGGTTATCGCGCAGGATTTCTTCAAGCCCGAACACATCGCCGTAACCGTCCTCGGCCCGCTGAACGGCTTTACTCTCGATCGTTCTCGCCTGGCTTGCTGAAGGCGCGATTTCATCGCGGCCCTTTTACGCACCCTGTCACATACTTCTTCGTTGCAACGTTTCGTTGCGCCTCTCGTGATAACATTCGCGAGCGGAAATTCGCGAATACCACATGAAATGCCGGAACTGCTCGAAGGATATTCCCACTGGATTTACGGATTGCCCATGGTGTGGCGAAGTGCATGGCGGGTTGCAGCTTAAGCCGCAGCTTTCCGGGCCATCGGCAGGGTTGCCGGCTACGTTGCCAGCGGCCTTACGGGGCGTTTTGCCTGTGGCTGCGGAGCTACCGCGGTCCGCCGGTCAGCAGATGTTCGCGTGGATTTCTTCGGCGGTATCTGTGGTGCTGGTGATTGGCGCGGCGTATGCGGTGACCAGCCGGAAATTTGGTTTTGTTGCGCTGCAGGATTCCGGATACTTTATCGGGGTGTGCGTCGGACCTTTCCTGGCTTCAGCCATTCTGGTGTTCGCTTTCTATTTCTTCCGGCGCAAGCAGGTGCATTATTCGGCGAAACTGCTCAGCATTTCCTACGGCGCCTCCTTCTTCGCGCTGCTGACCTTGCTGGCAGCGGGCCACATTTCGCCTTCCGTGGCGGATCCCGCGCTAGCGGTGCCTTCGGGCGTTCCTGCGCCCATCAGGAAGCTGCGGCCGGAGCACGTGGCCACCATCTGGGATCCCGCGATGATTGCGCTCTACGCGGATCTAAAAGCTTCCAACGACGCGTATGTCGTCGAAGTTTCGCGATTGGACATGGCGGAGCAAACGCTGTACGCGCCGCTATCCTTCCGCGACGCGTCGACTATTCAGCAGCGGCTTGCTGAACTCCATACGCGGCTGGCCATCGCCGAGAAATATTCTTCCGTAGCTCCGCTGGTGGCGAAAATGGATGGATACGTGGCCGCGGTGAACATCAGCGACGACGAGAAGCGCCAATTCCTTGCCCGGTTTATGCCAGGACTGCAAAAGTCCGTTGCCTATCGCACCGCTGCCAGCGGATACGAACGAGACTGGCTGAATGCGTCCATCGCCGCCTACCAGTTCATGCTGGCGAATCAAAGTTCGTACAAAGTCTCCGCAGATGGAAAGAACGGCCTATTCAATCGCCCCGAACTCGCCAAAGCCTTCAATCAACGATTGAAAACAATCTACGAACTCAAGCAACGGTTTCTGATGGCCAACGCCGCGTACCTGGCAAGCCAACGAGCCGCGCGCGAACAAGTAGGAATGGATCCGTGATGCGAGAGCGTGACGAATCGTTCAATCGGCGTTGACGCGGCGACGGCGCTCTGCCATTATCCAGAAATCGATTTTGCTTCGATTATTTTGTTTGGTTAGGGATAGAAACCGATCAGCCTGCGCATCTCCATTCTGGCATCCGGAAGCTCGGGGAACATTACGCTACTCGAGACGGAGCGGACCCGACTTCTGGTGGATGCCGGGCTTGGCAAACGGGAAACGCTGGCCCGCCTGGCCGCGCTCAACATCACCGTCGAGTCACTCGACGGGATCCTCATCACGCACGAACATTCCGATCATTGTCACGGCCTGCCGCAGATGCTGGGCCTGTGGAAAGCTCCGCTATATGTTACCGAGCCGACCATGGATGCGCTGCAGCAGTGCCTGCCCGAAACATTTGGTAAACGGCTGCGCGGGGTGGAGACGATACACGCGGGGCAGCGCTTTACGATCGGGGACATTGATGTGCATGCGTTTGCCATTCCGCACGACGCCGCCGACCCGCTGGGCTTCACGTTCAAATCAAATGGCGCAAAGATGGCGCTGGTCACGGACCTGGGATATTTGCCGGAGCTTGTGAAAGTGCATCTGCGCGATGCGGATTGTTTGCTGCTGGAATCCAATCACGATTTAGAGATGCTGAAGGTGGGGCCGTATCCGTGGGTGGTAAAGCAACGGGTGCTTAGCCGCACCGGGCATCTTTCTAACCACGCCGTTAGCGAGTATCTGGCCGATCCCGAAGGATTTGACGCCTTAGCGCGATTCCTGATTCTGGCGCACGTTTCGCTGGAGAATAATAATCCGGATGTGGTGCGCATTTCGGCGGAAGAGGCGTTGCGACGGCGTCCGGCGGAACGGGCGTTTACCGGGGAGCTTTTGATAGCCAATCAGCATACGCCGTTGCAGCCGCTGAATTTGTAGGCTGAGGCAGCTGCTTCTCCTCCTGCAGCGTCCATCACTTCTATTTAAGAAGATTGTTCTTGACATGAGAGATACGATGCGCTACACTTTTCCCGTAAAGAACTGCGCTCGTTCCATGGTCTTCCTGGAAACCGCCTGCGCTTTCATCCCCCATCCCCCATCCCCCGCGGGATGAATCTCCCGATTGGCAATTTTCGTAAAACGCACCACGCACCATTCCATCGTTAGCGAAACTTGATCAAAAGTCATTTTTGCGCCCTTTTGGGAAGCCAAGGCACGCAATCGATCGTCATCGGCGCACTTCTAACCCCCGTAGAATGAACACTTGCAAACTGTATCAAAACAAAGGACTTTAACCCCTTTAGAATACGCACTTACAAGAATCACCCCGTGGTGGAGGTGGTTTGTGAAAGGTGCCAGTCGGTTCAATGCGGGGGGCTTGGGGCGGCGCCGAGTTGCGCTATGCGGCGTTCCAGGAATCGGCGCTCGGGGCCTTGCTGGGTTAACGCTAAGGCGCGCTGATAGGCGGCAATAGCCTCCTGGACGCGGCCGAGGCGGCGGCAAAGGTCAGCGCGCGCGGAATGGGCGAGGTGATAGTCCGCGAGTTCGCCGCGAGCGAGGAGCGCGTCGATTAACGCTAGACCGGCGGCGGGCCCATCGCGCATGGCGATGGCGGCGGCGCGATTGAGTTCGACCACTGGCGACGGTTCCACGCGCAACAGCACATCGTAGAGGCCCACAATTTGGCTCCAGTCGGTGGCTTGCGCAGTGGGGGCTTCGGTATGCGCGGCGGCGATGGCGGCCTGCAAGGTGTAGGGACCAAAGCGCCGCGAGGCTAGGGCACTCTCGACGAGTGCTGAGCCTTCGCGAATCTGCTGGTGATTCCACAGGGAACGATCCTGATCATCGAGAAGAATCAGTTCACCATCTGGAGAGGTGCGCGCGGCGCGGCGCGCATCGTGCAGCAGCATCAGCGCGAGCAGGCCTGCGGCTTCCGGCTCGGGCAGGAGATCGGTCAAGAGTCTTCCGAGGCGAATGGCTTCGCTGGATAGATCGTGGCGCGTCAAGGAATCACCGGCCGACGCGGAGTATCCTTCGTTGAAGACCAGATAGATGACGTGCAAGGCGGCGTCGAGGCGGTCGGGAAGTTCTTCGCGCGTGGGGACTTGATAAGGAATCGCTGCGTCGCGAATCTTGCCCTTGGCGCGCACGATGCGTTGCGCCAGGGTCGGCGCAGGAATCAGAAAAGCGCGGGCGATTTCTTCCGTGGCCAGACCGCAAACCTCCCGCAGGGTGAGGGCGATGCGGGCGTCCGGAGTGAGCGCCGGATGGCAACAGGTAAAAATCAGGCGCAGGCGGTCATCTTCGAGGCCGTGCAAGGAGTCCTCCTCGAGCGCGTCGGGGGCGGGCGCCGCGGCTTCGAGTTGGTCGGCGACGCCAGTGAGGGCGGCGCTGAATCGCGCAGCGCGGCGCAGGCGATCGATGGCCTTGAAGCGCCCGGTGGAGATGAGCCAGCCTCGGGGATTTTGCGGGACGCCGTCGCGGGGCCACGAGTGCAGCGCGGTGGTGAAGGCGTCGTGCAGCGCTTCTTCGGCCATGTCGAAATCGCCGAGGAGGCGAATCAGGGTGGCCAGAATGCGGCGGGAATCTGTGCGGTAGAGCGCTGCGATTTGCTCGTTGCGCTCCGCCGCCAGAGTCGCTTGTTGCGCGGCCATCCCGTGATCGTCCGGCATGAGCATCCGGTTCCGTCCTTGGCGCTATTTTTGTGGCGCCGGGTTTAGCCAAACACCAAGACGGGGCGAACCTCGATGGAGCCATCGCGCGCGGAAGGAATGCGCGCGGCGATTTGGATCGCTTCGTTGAGGTCTTTGGCGTTGATCAGATAATAGCCACCCAGCTGTTCCTTGGTTTCCGCGAAGGGGCCGTCGGTGGTGGAGATCTTGCCGTTGCGAACCCTTACCGTGGTGGCGGTTTGCGTGGGTTGCAGGGCGTCGCCGCCGACATACTGGCCACTTTTCTTAATGTCGTTGGTGAAGTCAAAATACTCCTTGTTCAGGGAATCCATCCGCTCCTTGGGCATGTTGGCCCAATCGACTTCCGAGGCGTAAATCAGGCAAAGATATTTCATAACTTCCTCCGGTTAGCTTGATTGTAATGCGCTTGCAATGGATAGTCGCTAGGGACGACGGAAATCGACAGGCGCTCGACAAGTTTCTTGGGCAAATTTTCGCCGGTCGGGGGGCGAGGGTCTGTAACGCAGGGCGCTTGGTTTTGCGCCCTGCGGTCTTTGTGATCCGTGGCGTGGAAAGAGCCGCAGGGCTCAAAACCAAGCGCCCTGCGCTACAGGTACCGCTTCGTTTCGCATGGAGCGCGTCAGGCTTGCGCCAGGTCTTTTTGCAGGGATTTGGCTTTGCGGAACCAGGGGCGTTCGGCGCGCTGCATGTAACGGGGCAGAGTGCGTTTTTTGGCGAGGAGCTTTTGTGTCCATTCGCGGGCTTCGGCGGTGCGGTTTTCGAGTTTGAGGAAATTGGCGTAGTTGTAGAGGGTCTCGGGAGTGGTGGAGAACTGGGTAACGTCGGCGAAGAGCGGCGCGGCCAGGTCCAGGCGCCCGGAGCGCGCGTAGGCGTCGGCAAGCAATCCGGCGGCGCGGTAGTAGGCGAACTTGCGATCTTTGGCGACTACGTGTTCGAGGTCCGGGATGGCCGCGGAGAAATCGCCAAGACCCAAGGAGCATTCCGCACGGTGATAAAAAGCGTGGGGCGAATCGTTGCGCGCAGAGATGGCGTGATTGAAGGCTTCGCGGCCCTTGGCATATTGCTTTTGTTCGAGGAGAAGTTCGCCGAGCTCTTCGTAGTTTCCCGGGGAAGGATTGTCGAGGATCTGAATTTCGAGGGCGTTGATGCGCGAGCGGCGGCCGAAGCCTTGATAGGTGCCGCGCAGCAGGCCGAGGTCTGGAACCGCTTCCACCAGCAGATAGACAGCGGCACCGAGGGCGCTGCCGAAGATGATGATGAAAAACCAATAGCCTTCCGGGCGGCGGCGAAAGAAATGAATGAGCGCCGCGACCTGAACGAGCAGGCCCCACGGATAGAAAAGATGGCTGAGACCGAACATAGTTATGCGTCCGTCACCAAGATGTTCTGTTTATCATGAACGAGCAAGGGTGACGACGGGAAAGATTCTAAGGGAAGTGACCGCACGACCGGGCGGGTCACGGTGATTATCCGGTGTTGATGAACGGACGACGGCGGTGTAGTCTCGCGCGCTGGAAGTTTTTGCGGAGAAGAACCTTTGAGCAAAGTTAATGAATTTTCGCGGCGAGAATTTTTGGCGATGATGGCGGGGATTCCCGCGCTGGTGGCGGCTTCCGGCAGACTGGCAGAGCGCGATGGCGTGGGAAAAATTCCCGTGGGACTGGAACTGTATTCGGTTCGGGAGGAGCTGAAACGCGATGCCGAAGGCACGGTGCGCGCGGTGGCCAAGATGGGTTACCAGTGCGCGGAATTTTATGCGCCGTATTTTGATTGGACGGAGAGTCAGACGAAGCAGATACGAAAGGTGCTCGACGAGTCGGGGATCAAGTGCTACTCGACGCATAACGACGCGAGGTATTTCAACGGGGAAAATCTGGCGCGGGCACGCGATTGGAATTTAATTTTGGGCAGCAAGTATGTAGTGATGGCGAGTTCCGAGCCTAAGACGACTTTGGAAGAATGGGGAAAACTTGCAGAGGTGCTGAATTCCGCGACCGAGCAGTTGGCGTCCTCGGGATTGCGCGCGGGCTACCACAACCATCAGGTTGAATTCATTCCGATTGGCGGGCGGCGGCCCATGGAAATTCTTGCGGAAAAAACGAAACCGTCGGTGATGCTACAGCTGGATGTGGGGACATGTATTGAAGCGGGTTCTGATCCGGTGGCCTGGATTCGCGCGAATCCGGGGCGCATACGTTCGATTCATTGCAAGGACTGGGCGCCTGGTGCGGAGAAGGGCTATAAGGTGTTGTTTGGCGAGGGCGTGGCGGACTGGAAGGGAATTTTCGCAGCGGCGGAAAATGGCGGCGGGGTGGAGTATTACTTGGTGGAGCAGGAGGGTAGCCGGTATTCGGAACTGGAAACCGCTCAGAGATGCTTACAGGCATTTCGAGACAAGCGGTACGCGGCGTGGCTGAACGAGGACATCGGCTTGCTCACGTCTGGCACGGCGAAATCTCGATGAGTCTCGAACTGCATGGTGGCGAGAGTAGTTTGTCGGAAGTTCCGGCGAGGCCTCGTTCGCCAACGCCGCCCATTCACAAAACGTGAAAATAGCCGTCGTTGATTGTGACTGTGAGGGCGACACCGAACAGTTCCGAAAGTCGTGGGGCGGTAAGAATGTCGAGTTTAGGACCGTCGGCGACGATGCGGCCGGTTTTGACGAGCAGGACGCGGTCGATCTCCGGGATGATTTCGGAAACGTGATGAGTGACCAGCAGAATGCCGATTCCGGACTGCGCCAGATCCCGCATGGTATCGCGAAGTTGGAATTGCGCGGCGATATCCAGAGCGTTGCTAGGCTCATCAAAAAGCAGAGTTTGCGGGTCGTGAACCAAGGCTCGGGCGATCAGGGTGCGTTTGGCCTCGCCGGAGGACATTTGGGTGAGAGGCCGATCGGCGAGATGGGCCACGCCAACCCGCGCGAGGGCTTTTTCGGCTCGGTTGGTCAGCTCTGCGGAGGGGTGGTGATGAGGAAAGATGCGGGTGCTGGAGAAGAAGCCGGAGATCACCACGTCGCGGCCGGTGGCGTCGGTAGTGCAGGATCCAAGAAGGTCTGGGGAGACGATGCCGAGGAGGTTGCGGAGCTGGAAAATATCCCAGCGCTCTTTGCCGAGGATCTCGATGGAAGAGTCGTGCGATGCGGCGGGATAGCATTCCCGCGTTATCGTCTTGATTAGAGTGGACTTGCCGCACCCATTGGGGCCGAAGATGCAAACGTGCTCGCCGGCGTCAATGCGGAGGCTGACGTCGTCGAGAGCTGGAGTTGCGGAATTGCCGCGCCAGACGGTGACGTGGCGGAAGTCGATGAGCGAGGGCATCAGCTGAGTTTAACGCGGGAAATGCGAAAAGCGAATTGCCGGCAGAGTATTGAAGTTAAATGGTTTAGAGAGGCAATTGCAAAAAATAAGGAGGCGAAAATCGTGAGAAGTTCGCCTCCCGGGGTGGTGGGTGGTAAGGAAGACACCTTGAGGGGCTCAGCAGCCACGATTTCCGGGGTCTGCAGCCTCACTTTCGCACTTGCGTAAGGAAATGCGCCAGGAGACGGGCCATCAAGGAGCCCTCTATTAGGCGAATTTGTAACATCGCGAAGCGTGTGTGTCAACGGCAAAACGCGGTCGGGGGCATCTTGCGCGGCGTTTCTGACTAAACCGTTACGGTAACCTTTGTGGCGGCAAGGGGTCGAATGAAGGCCCTGGTGGGAAACAACGGTCGTCGCGCGAGGCGCAGCGACTGGTTAGGGTCGGCGAAGAATCTTAAGGATCAAGATATCGATGCACGGCAGCCACAGACCCGCTTGGACGCGAGCATGAAATCGGCATCCTGCGAGCGCGAAATTATCGCACGCATCCTGACAGGCGAGACGGACCTTTTTCATGAGTTGATCCGCCCGTGCGAGCGCATGGTGTATTTGACGGTGCTGTCGATGATGAAGGACGAGGCGGAAGCGGAAGATGTCACGCAGGAGGCGATGCTGAAGGCATTCCGGGCGTTGCGATCGTTCCACGCGGAAGCAAAGTTTAGCACCTGGCTTGTGGCTATTGCTTTGAATGAGGGCCGGCGCCGCTTACGCATCGCAGGCCGGGCGCCGCTGGAAAGCTTGGACGAGCAAGCGTCCGAGCAGGAAGGAGATTTCACTCCCGCGGTTTTGACGGACTGGCGCGAAATTCCCCTGGAAGCGCTGGAGCGCAAAGAAATTCGCCAGGCGCTGGTGGAAGCCGTGGGACAACTGCCGGCAATTTACCGGCAGGTTTTCACGTTGCGCGACATCGAGGAGTTGGACGTAAAGGAGACGGCGGAAGCACTGGAAATCAGCGCGAATGTTGTAAAGGTGAGGCTGCATCGCGCCAGAATGTTGCTACAAAAACGGCTCGCGCCGCTGTTGAAGGCTGCGGTGCCGGTCCGGAAGCGTTTTTTCTGGAGCACTACATGAAACTACGGTGCGAACACGTTTGGAGTTACATCTCGGAGTATATCGACGATGCGGTCGATACGGAACTGCGCGAAGAGATTGAAAAGCACCTCGAGCACTGCGAGATTTGTTCGGCGGTGCTGGATTCGACGCGGAATATTCTGGTGTTGACGGCTGACGAACGTACGTTTGAGCTTCCTGTGGGATTCAGCGAGCGGTTGCACGCGCGGCTGGCCAAGGAACTGGTCGCGGCGAAAATCGACGGGGAAAGCCCGGAGAATCCGAGTCCTTAAGAGTAATTCGCATATTAGAAGTCGAAGCCGGACGATGAGGGTATTTGGGCAGTCGAGGAACCGAAGCTAAGGAACTTGGTGAAACGGATTTTATGGAACCCGGTGAATCATCGGGTGGGTGATCCACTCGGCGGCGAGCAGTAGCAGCGTAAGGACGGAGAGAATCAGCTGCAAACGTTCAGAGGTTTTTTTCCTGGCGCTGAGCGGAATGCGCCGCCATTGCGCCGCGGGGCGATTACGCAGCCTTCGAGCGTTCCACAGAAGATAGAGATTGAGAACCGCGCCGATGAGTGCCAAGGCCATCATGGGAATGCGAATGGAGTCGGCGTGAAATCCCCTTGCTGGGGCGTGGATGCCGGCGGCGGCCGCCAGTGCGCCCAGACCGATAGCCACACGGATGCCGCTGATGGCCACAACCGCCGAACAAAGGCTTTGCAATAACGCGAAAACGAAGCTCGACCAGGTAAGTAATTTGGTGCGGGCGCCACTCTCGGGTGCCGTAGGAACCGCGGCAACTTCCGCGTCGTGGTGGTCCAGAGTGGGACTGGCGTTCGCTTCGTTCATCAAGAACAAGCTAGCAGATTTTCAGCTTTCCCGCTGACGCGAGGCCGACGTGCGGCCCGGTGTGAGGTGGCGGCGGACATAACTCAGCCTCGCAGCGAATGCAAGGTGATGGTTTAAATGCCTTTTAGGCGGCGGTTGATGCTACGCGGCTACGATCGAGCACTTCGCGGACTAGCCGAGCCAACGCTGTGGGGCTATAGGGCTTTTGTAGGTAATGCTCAACGAAAGCCACGCCGTCAGCCTCGTTGTTTTCCTGAGAATAACCGCTGGTGAATACCACCGGCAGGCGATCGAAAAGCCGCACGAGTGCGGCCGCGGTAGCGGGACCGCTCAATTTGGGCATGACCACGTCCAAGACCGCCAAGTCGGGGGTTTCGTTCTCGCAAAGGCGCAGGGCTTCTTCGCCGTCGGAGGCGGCGAGTACGCGATAGCCTAGACCCAAGAGGGTGTGGCGAGCCATTTCGCGGATAGACTCATGATCCTCGGCGAGAAGAATCGTTTCGGTGCCGCGAATGCCACCGCTGGATTTTGCCGCTGAATTCGCGGCGCGCGCGGCGGCGTTCGAATGCTCCGCGAGCGGGAAATAGGCGCGGAACAGGCTGCCTTGGCCGGGCTCGCTGTAAACATGGATGAATCCGCCATGCTGCTTCACGATGCCGTAAACCGTGGCCAAGGCCATGCCTCGGGAGCGGCCTTGTTCGCCTTCGGCAAAAAACGGCTCGAAGATGTGTTCGCGTGTTTCCGAATCCATGCCAATTCCAGTGTCGGCCACGGAAAGTACCGCGTATGAGCCTGGTGAAACATAGGGATAAAAGCGGCAGAAGGAATCGTCGAGCTCTGCGGTTTCCGTCTCGATGCGGAGGAAGCCGCCGTTGGGCATGGAGTCGCGAGCGTGCAGACAAAGATTCATCAGCACATGCTCAATCTGCGCCGGATCGGCTTTGATGGGCTCGAGAGTTCCCGTGGTGAGCCGCACTTCGATATTTTTGCCGATAATTTTGTCCAAAAATCCCATGATGTCGGAGGTGATGGTGTTGAGGTCGACGGCGCGAGGTTGCAACACCTGGCGACGGGCAAAGGCGAGGAGTTCGCGCGTTAAGGTGGCGGCGCGATCGGCTTGTTCGCGAATGCGGGTGAAGCGCTCGGCGACTTGGGGGTCGCCGCCATGAGCTTCGAGACCAAGCTCAGCCCAACCCAGAATCGCGCCGATGACGTTATTGAAATCGTGCGCGATGCCGCCGGCGAGTTGCCCAACGGCCTCAAATTTTTGGGACTGGCGCAGCTGGCGCTCCATGGCGCGAAGTTCGGTGACGTCCTCAACGATCACTTCGACGGAGCCCGCAGGGTCCGGAGGCGACAGCAAACGCAGATGGAGGCGAACCGCGATGATGCCGCCATCCGGCCGACGCCACTCCGCTTCCGCGCCGTGCACCTGGCCAAATTCGCGGCAGGAGGCCATCAACTGCGCGTACTGCTCGGGAAAGCGAAAAATGTCCTGCACGCCGCCGGGTTGATGGTCTGAACTATGTACGTTCAGGATGCGGAGTAGCGCCGGATTGGTATCGATAAAAGTACCGTCCGCTTGGGCGCGCAAAATTCCATAGATAGAATGGAGAATTAAATCGCGATTGCGGAGTTCCGAGACGCGAAGGGCTTCCTGCGAAGCGGAGTGCTCCCGACGCATCGCGCGTTCGGCCAGCGCACGTTCCAGGGCGCGGGGCAGACGCGACAAGTGATCTTTTAGAATGTAATCGTTGGCGCCGCGCTTGATGCAATCGACGGCGGCTTCGTCGCCCAGAATGCCGGTGACCAGCAGAAACGGCAGGTAGCTATCGCGAACGCGAACAGCGTCAAGGGCATCGATGCCGTTCCAGCCCGGGAGACGATAGTCCGAAATGACGGCGTCGAAGGTCTCGGCAGCCAGGGCGTCCTCGAACTGAATCTTATTTTCAACGTGCGTGTGAGAGTAGCGCACGCCTGCGCGGGTAAGCTCAAGCAGGAGCAAAGCGAGGTCGTTGGGAGAATCCTCGGCGATTAAGAGATGGAGCGCCACATGGGTGCTCGTGGGTGCGAGATCGATGGCTTCGTTGCTCATGCCGGTGCCAAATCACCGTTTGCGGCGACGCGCAGGCCGGCTTCCACGCTGTCAAGAAATTCGGGGAATACGGCGGTGTCAACGCTGTTCCAGACGCCGCCAGCTACCGAGAAGCGGAAAGCGTCCCGGTGTTCGGATAGATCCAGCATTCTGGCGAGTTGCCGCTCCAAGCGTTGTCGCACGATGGAGGTTCCGGATGCGGTGGAATCGACGGCTAAAGCGGCAAATTGCGCATCGCCGATGCGGGCCAAAATGTCGCTGCGGCGAAAGCAGTCCGTCAGCGCGGCGGTCAATTCGCGAAGCACATTCTCCGCGGCAGTGTTGCCGTACTTCTGGCGCATCGGCGCCAGGTTTTGCACCAGCACGCAAAAGAGCGCCAGCGAGCCCTCGTTGCGCCGCGCGGTGTCCATAGCGCTGGAACCCACGGTGAGCAAACCGTCGCGGGTGTACAGGCCGGTGGTGTGGTCGCGAAGCAGGTCCGCCAAGCCTTCGAAGGTATTACGCTCTAGGGCGCCGCGGAAGATGCGCGTGAGCGTGGAGCAGTCCATATATTCGCGCAAGATGTAGTCGATGGCGCCGTCGCCGAGGGCTTGTTTTGCGTCTTCCTTGCGGCTTTGATCGGCCAAGACAACCAAGGGAATGTTGGGAGCGGCACGATGCACACGCCGAACGGTCTCTCGGGTGCTCGGATAAGCTAGCGCGAGATCCAGGATGATGACCTCCGGAGTCACCACACCGAGAGTTGCCACGAGGGTGGTGGCGGTAGAAACCGCGGTCAACTCGAGGAGATGCTCAGGAGCAGAGAATAGGGCTCGCAGAGACTGTGCCGCCTGGCCGGTGCTGTCGCCGGCGAGCAGTATGCAAATTCGCTTGGGCTTGCCTGCTTGCAGCTGGTTTTGCGCGGCCGCCATAGCCAAATCGGATTGCGAAGTCGGAGAAGCAGAATGAGCCATCGCCATTTTTTGACCTGAAGTCGCGAGACTGGAGAGAGCAGTCCTCTAAAAAACGGAACAGATGGGGGCGAGGGGGGTGCGACTAGTGTGACGCGGGGGAAGGAGGAGTCAATAGAACTGCGAGGAGCGGCGAATAAGTACTTAATCGGGACTTTAGCGGAACTCTAGCGGGAATTCCGCGGGGCACCTACGCTCCGAAGATTTCGTTGATGCGAACCGCCAGCTCGAAATCCAGATTACTTAGGCCGCCAAGGTCGTGGCTGTTGAGGTCGATGACCACCTTGTTCCACACATTGGACCATTCCGGATGATGATTCATCGATTCCGCCACCAGCGCCACGCGGGTCATGTTCCCAAAGGCGGTGACGAAATCCTTGCATTCGAACGCGCGGTGCAATTTGCCGTTGACCAGGCTCCAGCCCTTGGCCAGGTTCATGCTTTCCTTGATTTCGGCTTCGCTGAGTTTTTTTGCGAGCATGGCGTTCTCCTGCGAGGTTTTCCTGTAAAGGGGTGCCGGACCATTATGCGTGGTGTGTGGCGGTTCGGCAACGTAGTGCGCCAAGATTGTCACCAGAGATGTCCGTTTTGCATTGCTAGAGTTGCCGGGTTCCTTTATCGTAGAGGGCTCGCCGCAGTGAAAAGCAGGCGGTGGACGGCTGCGCGCAAGAGGCGCACCAGGATTAGCAGGCAATTGGGAACGAACGGCACCAAACAGCGAAACGGAGAGAGACGTGAAGAAGAAGATTCGCGCCATACAGTATGGTGTCGGTCCGATCGGCGCGTCTATTGCACGCCTGATGCGGGAAAAGCAGGCGATTGAAATTGTTGGGGCCATCGACAGCGATCCAGAGAAGGCGGGACGGGATTTGGGGGAAGTGGCGGGGGCCCCGGATGCCCCTTGGGGCGTAACGATTTCCGCGGATGCCCAAGAGGTGCTGGGGCTGTCGGCGGACGTGGTGATTCACTCTACTTCGTCGTCGCTGCCGGCGGTGATGGAGCAGTTGCTGACGTGCCTGGAGGCGGAAGCGTGCATCGTTTCGACTTGCGAGGAGTTGGCCTATCCCTACCGCACGTATCCGGAGTTGGCCGCACAACTGGACAAGGCAGCGAAGGACTGGGGAGTTGCGCTGGTGGGGACGGGGGTAAATCCCGGTTTCGCGATGGACAAGCTGCTGGTGACGCTAGCCGCGGTGTCGCAGAAAATTGAACATGCCAAGGCGGTGCGCATCGTTGACGCGGCCACGCGCCGGCTGCCACTGCAAAAGAAAATTGGCGCGGGGATGAGCGTGGAAGAATTCCGCGCGCAAGTGCAGGCTGGAACGATCAAACATGTTGGGTTGCCGGAATCGGTGGCCATGGTGGCGGATAGTTTGAATTTTGCCGTGGATGAAATCACCGAAAGCATTGAACCCGTGGTGACCGCGGCGCAGGTCAAAACCGAATTTCTTACCGTGGAAGCGGGACAGGTGGCCGGCGTGCATCAAATCGCGCGGGGGATGAAGGACGGGAAAGAAATTATCTATCTGGAACTGCAGATGTACGTTGGCGCGAAGTCGCCTGCGGACACGGTTGAATTGCGCGGGCAGCCGAACATTTCGTTAGTGATTCCAGGCGGTTCGCCGGGGGATATTGCTACGGCATCCGTGGTCGTAAATACCATTCCAGTGATTTTGGATGCTCCGGCAGGTTTACGGACGGCGCGTGATTTACCGATTGGATTTTTTTCGCCGGATGCCCGGCCGTAGCAGCTACTTCTTCCAGAACTTCATCACTCCTGAATAGTCCATGTCTTCCTTGGCGGCATTCTTGACATGCGCGTAGGTGGCGTGCGCGGCGGTAGTGGCCGGCAGGGTAACGCCCAATTGCTTCGCCAGATCGAGAGCCAGACCCAGATCTTTCAACATCAAGCGCATGGGAAAGCTGGGCGTGTAATCGTTCTTCAAGAGGTTTTGCGATTTGACATCGAGCAATCCCGAACGGCCCATGCTGGATTGCAAGACCTCGACAAGTTTTTCGCCGGAGAGGCCTGCGCTGGTCACCAGGGCCATGGCTTCAGCGAGCGCCTCCACTTCCAAGGCGAGGATTGCATTCATGGCGAGCTTGATGGTCTGGCCGGCGCCGTTCGGTCCCAAGTGGAACCATTTCTTGCCCATCACTTCGAGAATGGGCCCGGCATCTTTTATGGCTTCCGCGTCGCCGCCCATCATGAAGACCAGCTCGCCTTTTTTCGCGCCCCAGTCGCCGCCGGTGACCGGGGCGTCAATGAAGCGCACCTGCTGATTGGCGCAAGCTGCGGCGATTTTGCGAGCCAGCTCGGGGGAGACGGTGCTCGAATCCATGTAAGTTGCGCCGGCTTTTAGCCCGGCTAACGCCCCACCGTTCGTTCCACCCCAGAGGACTTCTTCTAGCGCTGGCGGGTCACTGACGATGGTGATCAGGAAATCGCTGTGCTCGGCGACCTCGCGGGGGGAGTTGGCCAGCTTCGCGCCCGCGGCTACCAGTTCATCGGCACGCGATGCGGTGCGGTTCCAGACCGTTAGCGGATAGCCGGCGTTCAAGAGATTGGTGCTCATGGGCTTGCCCATGAGTCCCAGGCCAATAAATCCGATGGAAGGCTTCACGCGATGACTCCTTGGAGGCTGTGGCGCAAAGTTGACGGCGCGGCAGCGGCGATGGATTAGGCCGGTCTGAAGACCGGCACCTACATAAAGAAACGACGCGAGGCACGCGACCGCGTTCTGTACGTCCAGGTGCTGCGTCGAGGACGTATTGTAGCGGAAAATGGGATGGCAATTTCAGAGTGCGATGGAACGACTGTTTTGTGGGGCCGCCGCGACGAGCTAGGCGGTTTTGGAGCGGTTGGTCATCGGGAGCACTGCGGAAACTAGGCCTATGCCGGCGGCCGCGGTGGAGGCCAGTTTCTCTTTCGTTGAAGTCTGCGGAGACGGCTCGACAACGGGGGGCGTTGCTTCGATGGCGATGGGTGCCTCAGTGCTTACGGAGATTCCTTCGGGCTGCAAACGGTCTGGCTGCAAACGATCGGCATGCAACGGTTGTTCTTCTTCTTGCTTCACCAAACCAATCCGTACCAGATGCTGATAGGGGATTTCCCAACGAAAATGGCGGTGCTGGCCGCGCTGCTCGAAGCTTTGCTCGAGAAAGATGGAGCGGCCGGAATCGGCGACGAAGACTCCGGAGGCTGGAAGAAGCGTGTCACTGGCGCGGTATTGGACTTCCACCCGACGTCCGAGGAATGAAGAGAAACGTGCCATGCCACAAACAGTTTCTAGCCTGGTAGTAACAGGGTCAATAGTACGGACGATAGTTCGAGGGGGAAACTGGTGTGGAAAAGTGCGGAAAAACTTCGCGGTTTGCGAGAGTCGTAGCTCGTTTAGCGGGCTAGGTCGGCCAGTACTGCTTCGGCGGCGCGGCGACCGCTAAGCATGGCGCCGTGGATGGAGGCATTGTCGCGGTGGTCGCCGGTGAGGTAAACGCCTGGGCGAACCCGCACGGGACGCTGCGGCGGCTCGAGAGCGCCGGGATATTGCTGGGGCTGCGCGTGCGGAATTCGGTAGCTCTTCAGGAAGCGCCACGAGCGCGCCACGGGGCCGAACCAGCTTTTCATCTGCGCGATGATGAAGCCGCCGAGCTGCACGTCGGTGAGGGCCTGAATGCCGAGAACGGAAATGGAAATAAGGTGCTGGCCCGCGGGAGCATACGAGGGAGCGACTTGCGTCATCACCGCGAAATTGTTGACGGGGCCGGCGCCATCACCATTGAGCACCAACATAGGTTGCGAGACCGGAGATTCGTCGGCGGCGTAGTAGAAGCAGGTGACGCTGCGCGAGGCGGGCTCGGCTTCGCCGACCAGATGCGCGGCTGATGGACCATCCGCGGCGACGACGATGGCGCGCGCCGGGAACTTCTCGCCGCCTTGCAGCGTGATTTCGTTTTCGTGCAGCGATTCGACCTTGGCGTTGAGCCGCAAGGAATTGGGCGGAAGCTTGGCGGCGAGCTGTGCGGGGATGGCGCCCATTCCTCCGGCGGGAACGACGGTGTCACCCTCGGAGAGCATTTTGAACACGAATTCGAACATGCGGCTGGAGGATTTTAGTTCGCCATCGAGGAGAATGCCACCGAGAAACGGGCGAAAAAAGCGATGCATCATGTCTTGAGAAAATCCTTCAGCGAGCAGATCGTCCTTCGTGGTGCGCTCGGTGCGCTGGAATAGTTGCTCGACGGAAGTGCGGCGGAGCCGCGCGCGAAGACGCGCGATGCGCAGCTTGTCGCCCAGAGTGCCGAAATCGGAGCGCAATGCGCTGCGCCACATTCCGGGCATGCGCCAGGGGTCGACGAGTTGGTTCATGCGCCCAGCGAACCATGAGGAGGCGCCAGGGGCGAACGGTTTTAGATTGAGGTGAGTGTAGTCGAGGACTTTTTTGGCTTCAGGGTAAGCGGTTAGCAAAACTTGGAAGCCTCGGTCCAGCAGGAAACCGTCGACATTGTCGGTGCGAACTCGTCCGCCTACGCCGTCAGAAGCTTCCACGATTTGGAAGCTCGTGCCAGCCTCGGCAAGGCGTCGCGCGCAACACAAACCTGCCAAGCCAGCACCGACAATTAGAACGTCCGGACTGAGCGACATGCTCTGCGATTTCCTCCGAAAAGGTAAGACTTGTAAAACGAGCGGCGATCACCGCGAGGCCCCCGAACCCCCTGGCGAATCCACCATCCTGAGGCATGGCGGCAGCGTCGCGCAAGTGCGATGTCGTGTGGGAGTCGCGGGTGCGCGGTGTTGCTCTGTAGCTCCTTCCAGAGTGGTGGCTGACGGAGTAGGAGGTCTGCTGCGCATTTGCTATTCTCGGCGGACCAATGAATTCGCGCGATGAAGTGAAGAACCACGCGGAGGCCGTGCGGGCGACAGCAGAACTGGCCCCATTGGCCGCGCCGGCAGGTGAGGGACTCGAGCGTGGGCTAGGGCTGAAGGAAGCCGTAGCGCTGAACATGATTGAGATTGTGGGCATTGGCCCGTTTGTGGTCAGCGCCATTGTGATTCGGCAGATGGGCGGGCCGCAATGTTTGCTGGCCTGGCTGGGTGGGGCGCTGCTCGCGACGATGGACGCATTTGTGTGGTCGGAACTAGGCGCGGCTATGCCACGGGCCGGCGGGACTTACGTGTTTCTCAGCGAAGCGTATGGACCGCAAAAATGGGGACGGCTGATGTCGTTCCTGTTTGTGTGGCAAACATTCGTGCAAGCGCCACTGTCGGTGTCTTCCGCGGCTATCGGATTCGCCCGCTACGCGGGGTATTTGCATCCGCTAACGTGGTGGCAAGCCAAGATGGTTTCCGGCGGGCTGGTGATTCTGCTGGTGGTGCTGCTTTATCGGCGCATCACCACCATCGGGAAAATTTCCGTGTTGCTGTGGGCTGGCGTGATCGCCACCATGCTGTGGCTAATTTGGGGCGGCATTACGCATTTTGACGCGCGGAAGGCTTTTGATTTTCCGCCGGGCGCGTTTCATTTATCGTGGGCGTTTTTTGCGGCGCTTGGCGCGGCGATGGTCAACACCGTTTACAGTTATTGGGGCTACTACAACATCTGTCATCTGGGCGGAGAGATTCGCGATCCGGAGCGGAACATTCCGCGCGGGATTTTTCTTTCCATCATCGGAATCACGTTGCTGTATCTAGCGATGCAGACGAGCATTCTTGGCGTCTTGCCTTGGCGCGAGGCGCAATACTCGCCGTTTATCGTGAGCACGTTTGTCGAAAGGCTTTACGGGCCTTCGGCGGCGCATTTCGTGACCTGGATGGTGTTGTGGATTGCGCTGGCTTCGATTTTTTCGTTGCTGCTGGGATACTCGCGCGTGCCGTACTCCGCGGCGCTGGATGGAAATTTCTTTTCCGTATTTGGCAAGCTGCATCCCACAAAACATTTTCCGCACGTCTCGCTGCTGGTGCTCGGGGGACTGGCGTTTGTGTTTAGCATTTTGTTCCGGCTGGAGACGGTGATTGCCGCGATTCTAGCGATGCGGCTTTTGGTGCAATTTATTGGGCAGGCGGTGGGCGTGGTATTGCTACACCGGCGTTGGCCTGCGGAGCGCTTTCCGTTCAAAATGTGGTTGTACCCATTGCCGGTGGTACTCACGATGATGGGTTGGGCGGCGCTGTTCTGGTACACCGGGCCGGCGCGAAAATGGGGCTTGCTGGAGATTTCGCTGGGGGCGCTGGCGTTTCTGGTGCGTGCGCGGGAGTTGCGGCAGTGGCCGTTTGCGGTTGCGGCGGCCGCTACAACGTCGGAGGTTGTGTGAAGGAGATCGCGTGAAGCGTTTTGCGATGGCTTTGGTATTTGCTCTGGGTTTTTTCAGCACGCCGCTCTCTGCGCCGCAGGCCGCGGCGCAGTTTCCGCCCGCACCGGGGACTGGTCCGGGACTGGCCGAAACCATTGAGGCGATCGACAGCGCGGCAATCAGCACGCGAATCCTGTACGTTACGGCGCACCCTGATGACGAGTCGGCACCGATCCTTACTTATCTGGCGCGCGGCTTGCATGCTGACGTAGCCCTGCTTGCGCTGACGCGCGGCGAAGGCGGGCAAAATGCGCTTGGACCCGAGCAGGCGCCGCAACTAGGATTGATTCGCACACAGGAACTGTTGGCGGCCACGCGGGGATATGGCGTCAAACTCTATTTCACACGCGCCAAGGATTTTGGCTTCTCTAAGACTCCCGAAGAGACGGAAAAGATCTGGGGCGACCAAGTCCTCGAAGACATAGTCCGCGTAATTCGCACTGTGCGCCCCAACATCGTCATCAACAATCTCATTGGTGGCCATGGCCACCACGTCGCTGCGGGACTCCTTACTCCGCGAGCTGTGCAACTTGCGGCGGATCCGAACGCCTATCCGGATATGATTCGCGGAAATCCGCCTCCGGCGCTTGAGCCTTGGGGCGGAGTGAGCGGAGCTATAAAAATTTTGAATGTTGATCGCGGTGCGCACAAGCCGAATAGCTATTTGGTGCCCGTAGACGAGATCTCTCCGCTGTATGGCAAAACCTATCGGGAAATTGGGCTGGATGCTTTTACAAATCACCGCACTCAGGGCATTACGAATTTTATAAATTCGCCATTCTTGTTGCAGCCGCTGGCCCTGGTAGCGGAATCGGGTGATCCATTTAATCCTGAAATACTGCATGAATCGCTGGAAGCGTGGAAGGGTCCACCGATATTGGCTCTCATTGCCGGCAAGGTTGAAAAAGCCGTTCATTCGGCGCACGACGCTGCGCTGGCTCTGGACTGGCCAACCGCTGCGAGGGAATTGACGGTTGCACTGTCCGCGGTCAATACCACGACACCAATAAAATATCCGACCACGATCCTAGAGATTCCGGTGGCCCGGATATCCTTCGACGCCGGAAGAGAAGAAGAGAAACTGAATCGTGCCCTGGCACTAACGGCTGGATTAAAGGTAACGGCCGACGCTGATCGCAGTGACCTGGTGGCCGGCGAGAACTTGTCCATTAAGATCACGGCCCGGTGTCGCGTAGAAATTCACTGCGAATTTGGAGCCAGCAAGCTGGGGCGTCCATTGGTTTCCGCGCCGCCCATCCTTGTGGAAACTAAACATGTACAGGACATTGTCGGACAAACACAAATCACAGCATCCGTACTACCGGCGCCTACGTCTCCAGATCCCAACGAGGCGATAATGCCGGAAGCATCTCCGCTTGCCACGATTTATCAGGAGACAACAATCTTTGGCTACAAGCTTTCTTTCGAGCAAATCGTGACGCACGTTACGGCGACTACCACGCATGCGGAACGCGTTCCGCTACGGATTGTGCCGGCGTACGCGTTGGCGGTGGAGCCCCAACAGGCGATTGAGGTGCTGCCGAACGCGCAGAAAGCTTTCGACGTGCTTTTGCGCGTGCACTCGTATGCCACGCAGCCGGGAAAAGTGAGCGTTGGTCTGGAGGTGCCGCAGGGCTGGACGAGCGGAGCGCCCGTGGCGATGGAATTCACAGGATCGGGCGATCAATATACGCGGTTAGCAGTATCGCCTCCGGGCAAACTCGGCGAAGGAAATTACACCATCACAGCTTACGCGCAGCGAGGTCAGGAAAAGTTTGCTACCTCGCTTGAGCCGATGGTGTCCATGCCAATTTTGCTGTGGAGTTCGCCGGCGGAATGCGTGGTACATGCATTCGACGTCACGGTGCCGCCGAATCTCCATGTGGCATATATTTCCGCGGAAAGCGAGCCGGTTCCGGAAGCCTTGGCGCGGCTTGGCATACGCGTGGATGCTTTAGACGCCGCTGCTGTGAATTTCGGTGATTTATCGAAATTTGACGCCATCGTGGTCGGCGTTCGCGCGTACGAGTTGCGTCCAGAATTGGCCGGCGCCAATCAGCGGCTGCTCGATTACGTTTCTCGGGGCGGGACGCTGGTGGTGCAGTACCAGCGCGATTTCGCGTGGGATAAATTTGAATACGCGCCCTATTCTGGAAAGATTGATGGCTCTGGCGGACCGTTGCCGCGTATCACCGATGAAACCGCGGAAGTAAAATTTCTGAAGCCTGACGATCCGCTGCTGAATACTCCCAATAAAATTACGCAGAAGGATTTCGCCGGTTGGGTGCAAGAGCGTGGACTGTATTTCTGGAGCCAGTTCGATGCGAAATACACGGCGCTGCTCGCTATGCACGATCCGGGAGAGCCAGATTTAAATGGTGGGCTGGTGTACGCGCGTTATGGCAAGGGCGTGTACATCTACACCGGCTTGGCGTTCTTCCGTCAGCTGCCGGAAGGCGTGCCGGGGGCGTACCGATTATTCGTGAATCTATTGAGCGCCACGCGGCAAACCCCGGCGCAAAAGTAGTACGGCGAGGAAATTGTTTGTTCGGTAAGGAAACTCGCGCGCAAAAGCTCCGCTGCGAAAGTCGAGAGATGTTATTCTCCGTGCCAAGGCGGAAAATTGCAGGACGCAAGATTTGAGTAAAAGGATAAGCGCAATGGATGTTTCTAAGAGATTTCAACTAGGCAGCCGTTTTGCCGCGCCGTTCCTCTTTGTGCTGGCGCTGCTATTCGTGACCGTTTCGCCCGCCGCTGCGCAAAAGAAGAACAAACCGGCAGCGCAGCCAGATAACTCGTCAGTGGTGCCGTTGCCGGATGAGAAACAGATCGACTACAACATTTCAGAAATGCTTGGCGCGTGGCAGCTTGGGGACATCGAAAAGCTGCACAAGAATTACGCTGACGACGTGATGGTGGTGAACGGAATTTACGCGCCGCCGGTGATTGGCTGGAACAATTTTCTAACTCTGTACCAGCAACAACGCGCACGCATGCAACGCGTGCGCCTGGACCGCGCGAACACCTACATTAAGGTGAATGGCAACATGGCGTGGGCGTGTTATCAGTGGGATTTTGCGGCAGTGGTGGACGATAAAACGACGACGGCGCAGGGACAAACCACGCTGATATTCCAGAAGCGCGACGGTCGCTGGCTGATCGTCCTCAACCATACATCGCTGGTCCAGCCGACACCGCAAACCGCCGCTCCAGCGAATACGCCAGCCGCTCCGCCAGCCGAAGGCGCGAAACCTCCGTCACGCTAGCAAACACACAAACACTGCGTGTCCAAGGGTAGCCGGGTTGGCGTAAGACTAAAAGTGCTTCAGGCCTTGATACACGTACATCCCAACCATCAACAACAGTAATCCGCCAGAAGCGATCCCCGTGGTGAGGATGGGACGCGCTAGCCTGGTAATTTTGGCGATCAATTCACGTTGTTCGCGGGCCATGTAATCCTCGCCTTTGCTGAGGAATATCTGGTCGTCTTCGTGACTGGTCAGCAGCGTGCGCCAGATCATCAACGCCATAAAAACGACGGTGATAGCGGCCCAAGCTACAGCCAAGTAAAGAATGGGTCCCTGAAAAGTGGATTCCAAATTATCCATGGTGACCTCCCAGAGCGAGCGGTCCGTGGTACCTGCGTCCAGCCGGAGATGTCGAAAACAGGACTGGCTGGCAGCCAGGCAAGGGGATCCGAACCGTGCCCGGAGTATAGCACCATAAAGTGAAGATTTCACTACTGCCCATCAGAAAAATCAATGGACCGGTGGACTACCTCGCCGGCGCCATAGCTCGCGGGGGCGGTCGTCCTGCTGAAGACGAACTCCTTGCGATTCATGGATTTACGGGTACGGATTGCTGCGAACCCGATATCTTGTTTCCATCTAACAGACTGATCAGGACTTGGCACAGGCTGCGGCGCGCGGGACAAGCTGGACATCACGGTGCCTCGTGGCACTCTATCCTGGCCCAAACGTAGAATTTACTCCTCTGTCGCGCTAGTTCGCCGTACGCCGCGGGGGAAACTTGAGGCAATACAACAGCCCGCACAGGAACAACACCGCGCCCCACCAGATGCCGGCGTGGGTATCGAAGAGCACTACTTTTTCGATGGGCGGATACAGGTACTGGTAGATACCCGCGGCACAAATGATCGCGCCATTAACGAGCAGGGATATGCCGATAAAAAACCAAATAGAAATTTCGCGTTTTGCCATCGTTGTTCCTCGCCGCCTACCAGAAGATAATGTTCAAACCCACGAATATAACGGTGACCACGGCAGCCCAAAAGATGGGCTTCTGAAACATGGAAATGCCTTTCAACGAAGGGATGGGCGTTAGACCGTAGACCAGACCTTCTAGTTCGGCGTCCGGCTTCGGCTTGGTCATCAGGCTAACGACGACCGTAACCACAACGCAGATCACAAACGCCCACAGCGCTTGAAACATATCTTGCGCCATCGGTTTGGCTTTTGAGGATAGCGCCACATAGGCCAACGCGGAGGGATCAACTTTCACGGAAACCCACATGCCTATCGAAGATAGCGTCCCGAGAAATAATCCCCAGAAGGCGCCGGCGGCGGTGGCACGCTTCCAAAGCATGCCAAGAATTACCGTGCCGAACAAAGGCGCGATGAAGAAACTGAACAACGCTTGCACGTAATCCATGATGCTGGCCGAACGCATCACCAAGTACGCGGTGCCGACGCTGATCAATACACCGATGACGGTGGTCCAACGACCCATGCTCACATAGTGGGCGTCGCTGCCTTTTTTGTTGATTAAGGCGCGATAAATGTCGTAGGTCCAAACCGTGGTGAAGGCGCTGACGTTGCCGGCCATGCCGGACATGAAGCCGGCGATTAGGGCGGTGACTCCCAAGCCAAGCAGGCCGGGGCCGCAGTAGCGCGCCAACATTAGTGGGAGGACGTCGTTGTAACTGTGTCCGCCGGTGAGGAGTGCGTCCGCTTCGCCTGTCAGCTTCATGGGAAGCAAGCCCAATCCGAGAAGACCGGGCAAAATCACGATGATGGGAACGAACATCTTGAAGCCGGCTCCGATGATAGGCGCCAGTTGCGCGCTGCGCATATCTTTGGCGGCGAGAATGCGCTGGACGACGAGAAAATCGGTGGTCCAGTAACCCATGGAAATAATGGCGCCTAAACCAAAGACGATGCCCACCCAGTTGATGCCCATGGGGTTGGTGCCGAAAGAGCCGAGGCCCGACCACAAGTGAACGTATTCCGCGGAAGCGCGCTGCGCGATTAAGACTTTGAGGTGCGCCCAGCCGCCGGCTTCGTACAGACCAAGAATGGGAATGAGCAGAGCGCCCGCCCAAATCAAGAAGAACTGCAACACTTCGTTGAAGATGGCGGAGCGCAATCCGCCGAGGGCGACATAGATCGCGACGGTGAGCGAGGAAACCCAAATGCTGAAGGACAGCGGCCAACCCAATACGATTTGCATCACCTTGGCCATGGCGAACATGTTGACGCCGCTCATGAGCACGGTCATGAACGCGAAAGAGACCGCGGAAAGGGCGCGGCTGGCCTCTCCAAAACGCAATTTCAGATATCCCGGGACGGAGTGCGTTTTCGAAATGTAGTAGAACGGCATCATCACCAGCGCCAAAAAGAGCATCGCGGGGATGGCGCCGATCCAATACCAATGCGTAGCGAGAATGCCGTACTGATACGCGGAGCCGGCCCAGCCCATCAATTCGAGCGCGCCAAGATTGGCGGAGAGAAAGCTCAGGCCGGCGACCCAGGCGGTCATCTCGCGTCCGGCCATGAAAAAATCTTCTCCGGTATTGGCGCGGCCGCGTAAATAGAAGCCGATGGCGAGGACCAGGGCGAAATAAAAAACAATAATGACGATGTCGACGCTCGAGAGATGAACGAGGTGTTGCGAAGTGGCGAGACCTTTAATCATCGGCTAATCATCCTGAATTTTCCCCCGAGTGCAGGCTGGTGCGATGGTGCACACACAATAGCGCAAGCCTACAATAGAAAAAGTCGGCTGAGAGAGGATCATAGTAAATGTTTACTGAAACGCAAAGCTACAGAACCTCCCGTCGGCTTGTCAACGTCTATTGCGGTGCTGTGTTTTGTCGTTTTCGTCCATTGTTCCGGCATGTCCAAATGCATCTCCGCTACTCCGTGGAAAACTTGTAGATGGTTTCGGAAGAAAATGTTGCGCCGGGTACGAGTTCGGTGCTCGGGAAACTGGGACGATTCGGAGAATCGGGAAAATGCTGCGTTTCGAGGCATAGGCCGGATCTTAGATGGTACGGCGTGCCGCCTTTGCCTTTGATCGAACCGTCCAGAAAATTTCCGCTGTAAAACTGAACAGCTGGTTCGGTGGTCCACACTTCCATTTTGCGGCCGGATTTGGCATCGAACAGAGTAACGACGAGTACCGGCTGCGCGCTTCCGTGGCTGTTCAGAACCCAATTGTGGTCGTAGCCTTGGCCAAATTTCAATTGTTCGTCGTGGTCTGCGATGCGCGAGCCGATGGCGCTGGGCTTGCGAAAATCGAACGGAGTGCCGGCGACGGGACGCAACTCGCCGGTAGGGATCAGGCCTTTATCGACGGGGGTGAATTTATCCGCAGCGATCATTAATTCCTGATCAAGGATAGTGCCGCCGGCGGCGAGATTGAAGTAGGTGTGGTTGGTCAGGTTCAGCACGGTTTTCATGTCGGTGTTGGCGGCATAGTTGATCTTCAGTTCGTTGGCATTCGTAAGCGTAAAGATCACGCGGACGGACAAATTCCCTGGAAAGCCTTCTTCACCGTCTTTGCTGAGGTAATCGAGTTGCAATGCCGGGGCGCCGCTGGCGGAAATTTCCTCGGCGGTCCAAAACACTTTGCTGAACCCGAAGATGCCGCCGTGCAAAGTATTCTCTCCGTCATTTTTCGCCAGCGTGTAAGTGACGCCGTCGATCGCGAATTTCCCGTGGGCGATGCGATTGCCGTAACGTCCGATGGTTCCGCCGAAATAAGTTGTTCCCGCAGCGTATCCGGCGACGTCGTCGTGGCCATGCGTGACGTCGGCGAAAGCGCCGAGGCGGTCTGGGACTTTAATGCTTACGATGGTGGCACCATAATTCGTGATGGCCACCTCCATGCCGTGTTGGTTGCGCAGGGTGTAAAGGGTAGCAGTTCTGCCGTCGGCATTTTGTCCGAATGGTTGTGGCGTCATTTTGGAGTTCTCCGCGACGCCGGCAGTCACTGGCAGCTCGGCCAGTAAACTAAACACTGCGGGCATCACAGTTCTCATTACTACGTTCCGACACGATCTTTGGTGCGGCGCGATCAGAAAAGATGAAGCGAGAAACGGCATCTTTTCCGAGAATCGCGGACTCCTGCGTCAGCCGCGAGGCTGTCACGGTAACACCGAGCCATGATTTTCTACAAATCGACTGTTTTTGCGGTGCGGCAAGAATCTCTTTCTCTTCGCGTTTAGGGCCTCGACGCCGAGTAATTTCATGCGCTTTGATTTTGCATCGGAGTCTGCCACTTAGAATGCAACGGAAACCTGGTGACCGGAATATTCCACCGTCTTGTCGGGATGCGCCGTTGGCGCGATGCCGTCGCCGTGATGCTCGGCTACCAAAACGATGTGGAAGGTTCTTTTCTCAAGCATGCCGGGGAATTGACCTGCGCGTTCGCCGACGGTCAAAGTTTTGTTGGCCTCGTCCCACTGGAAAAGGATCGTGGCGTGGGCGCCCCTTTCATAGTTGTAATTATCGTTTTCGTCTTCATAGAGAGTGAACAGCGCGTTAGCGCCACGATAGATGCGAAGTTCAAGCGGATCCGCGGCCGATTGATTGGAATATTCCAGGTCCGGACCCATTGGCAAAATTGATCCGGCGCGCACATACAAAGGCATCTGATGCAGAGGGGCTGCGGCAACAATTTCCTGGCCGCCAGATTTACTGGCGCCCGTCCAGAAGTCGTACCACATGGCTTGTGGGAGATAGACAATGCGCGACGTCGCGCCGGGCTGCGTGACGGGGTTCACGAGAATTGCTGGGCCGAACAGGAATTGGTCGCCAATGTTGCTGGCGCGCGTATCGGAGCGAAAATCCATGACCAGCGGCCGCATCGGCGTGTACGCCGAGTCGGTGGTCATCCACGCCAAAGAGTAAATATACGGCAGTAAGCGATAACGGAGGCGGTCGTAACTGGTAAGAATCTTTTGCGCGTCGGGACCATAAGACCACAATTCGTTTTGGTTGGTGGTGCGCGTGCCGTGCAAGCGAAAAATCGGGCAAAACGTTCCGTACTCGAACCAGCGGACAAAAAGTTCGCGGTACGCGGGATCATCGGGATTGCCGATGATGAAGCCGCCGATATCGGTAGTCCAGTAAGGGATCCCGGAAAGCGAGAAATTTAGCCCGGCGGGAATCTGGCGCGCAAAGCTGAGCCAGTTGGATTCCACGTCACCAGACCATGCGGCGACGGAATTTCTTTGAATTCCCGCGAATGCCGAACGGGAAAGAATGAAGACGCGCTTTTGCTCTGAAGTGTTGCGCTGGCCTTCGTAGACTGCGGCGGTGGTCATCAGCGGAAAAAGATTGGCGTAGCGCGCACCGCTGCCAATGGCGACCTTGTTAGTGACGAGGATGTTGGTTTCGCGTCCTTCGGTCTCCGGCTCATCGGTATCCAGCCACCAGGCGTCCGCGCCGATTTGAAATAAACCCTTGTTAATAAGTTGCCAGTAGTATTTGCGCGCGTCGGGATTGAATGCGTCGTAGAGCGCCTGACCAGCCGGATGGAATCCGCCGACCTTGGTGCGCGCAATGAAATAGCCCTTCTTGTCCATTTCATCGTATTCGGCCGAGCCGGGACGGAAGTATGGCCAGAAGGAAAACATGACGTGGAAATTGTTGTCGTGCAGGTCCTTCAGCATGGCCGGCGGATCGGGATAATTTTTGTTGAAAACCGGCTCACCCATGATGTTCCACCAGAACCAGTCCTGCACGATATTGTCCACGGGAATGTGCAGCTGGCGGTATTTGTGAGCTACGCCCAACAATTCTTCCTGCGAGGTGTACTTGTTTTTGCACTGCCAGAAACCGTAGGCCCATTTGCCGAAAAGCGGCGCGGCACCGGTCATTTCGCGGTAGGCGGCGATGATGGGGTCAACTTCCGGACCATACAAAAAATAATAATCAACGGTGTCCGCGACTTCCGAACTCAGATACAGCGCGTGAGGAAAGCGGTTGTTGAATCTGCTGCGCGAAGGATTGTTCCAGAAAATGCCATAACCTTTGCTGGAAAGAAACATGGGGACCGAGATATTGGTGTTGTCTTGCGATAACTCGATGGATTCACCGTGGTAGTTCCAAAGGCCCGCTTGGTGCTGGCCGAGGCCGTAGAACGCTTCGGTGGAATCCCAGAGATTCGAGAACAGTTCGGCGTGGAATGTTTTTTCGCTGTTTACTTCGACAGGCGTGAGAGAGCGATCGTCATCCTGAAAAAGTTTGTTGCCGGCGAGATCGGAAAAAAGAATCGCGCCGTTCTTGCGCGTTATATTCACCTTCAGCTGCGGCGTGGCCAGGACGATCTCGTTGTCGGTGAACTGCGTCGTGAAGGCGGCTCGTGGCCAAGAATTTTTCGTGACCGCGTACTGCGGAGTGTCTGGAAGGGCAGTGCCGGCGGCGTAAGTGACGCGAATGATGGCGGCGGAACAGACGCGGACGCGCAAAATTCCCGCCTGCATCGTGAGGGTTACGCCATCGGATTCTTCCTTCGCCGCGGTGACCGGGTTCAAAGGATTCCATTGCGCACCTGCAGGAACCACGAAAATTGCAGAAAAAAGCGCAATCGTGCTGGAGAAACGAAGAAATAGTTTCATCGCCTCAGTCCCGCATTTTCCCGTTTGCATACGCGCTGGATTCTAGCACGCGGGTCAAATGAAGCTTCGCGACCGCTTGGGGCATCGTTCGCTGAGTGCTTTCAAATGCGCTCAGACGGCGCTTGGAATCGCGCACGCGGCGGTGATTCTGCTATTCGTTCCCGAGACGGCGTTTGACACCACGCCTCCGACAGGTCTAAGTTGCGCGCAGATGCTCCCAAGCGAAACTCTATTTCCGGCAATTGAAGAAGGGCGGATCGACGTGAACACAATTTCGACAAAAATCCTGCTGTCGCTGCTTCCATCACTATTGCTGGTGGCGCACTGCGCCGCGCAATCCAGCTATGACTTGCGCTCGCCGGACAATCGCATCGAACTTCGCATTCGCACCGCCAAACAAATCAGCTACGACGTCGTGCTGAACGGCGCAGAGGTGCTGCGAGATTGTCCGCTGTCTCTGGACATCGACCACAAGAAATTGGGCGTCGACGCCAAGGTGCTAGCCGCCAAGAAGAGCAGCTCCAATCAGCTGCTGGAACCTGTGGTGCGGCAGAAATCCGCGAAGATTCGCGAGAACTACAACGAACTCCGTCTGGAACTGGACGGCAACTACGCCGTAGTGTTCCGCGCCTACAACGAGGGAACGGCCTACCGATTCGAAACTTCGCTGCCGCAAGCTCAGGTGAAAGTGTACGGAGAAGCAGCGCACTTCAATTTTCCCGGTGTGAATACGGTCGTTTATTACGGCCAAGAAGATAGCTTCTATTCGCACAACGAGCGCCACTACGTTCCGATGCGCACCAGCGAAATTCTGCCGGAGTTTCTCGCCAGCTTGCCGGCAGTCGCGGAGGCGGCTCGTGGCGCGAAGCTGGCTATCGCGGAATCTGGAGTCGAGGATTATCCCGGAATGTGGCTACGCGGCACGGGTGGGCCGGGTCTGGTGGCGGCATTCCCGCCCTATCCGCTGAAAGAAGTGCAAACGAGCGACCGTGATGTCCGTGTGACGGAGGTCGCCGATTACATTGCGATCACCTCTGGGACGCGCACGTACCCATGGCGACTGGTGGGCATCACGGAAAAAGACGGCGATTTGCTGACTAACCAATTGGTGTGGCTGCTCGAAACGCCTTCGAAACTGCAAGATACTTCCTGGATCAAGCCCGGCATGTCCGCGTGGGATTGGTGGGGCGGCTGGAACTTGTACGGCGTCGACTTCAAGGCTGGGGTGAACACCGCTACGTACAAATATTACGTCGACTTCGCCGCCAAGTATGGCTTGCCGTACATCCTGCTGGACGAAGGCTGGTACAAGCTGGGAAACGTTTTGGAAGTGGCGCCGGATCTCAACATGGAAGAACTGTCCGCTTATGCGAAACAAAAGAATGTGGGCATTCTGCTGTGGTTATCGTGGAAAACGCTGGACGATCAACTGATTCCCGCGCTGGATCTCTACGCCAAGTGGGGCGTTAAGGGTATCAAGGTGGATTTCATGCAGCGCAGCGACCAGCTGATGATGAATTACTTTGAGCGGGTCAGCCGTGAAGCAGCGAAACGCAAAATGTTGGTTGATTTTCACGGCGACCAGAAACCTGCTTCCATGACGCGCACCTGGCCCAACCTGATCGGCACCGAAGGAGTTCGCGGAATGGAATGGAGCAAGTGGAGTTGGGAGTCTGAGCCAAATCACAACATGACGCTGCCGTTCACGCGCATGTTTCTTGGTCCCATCGATTTCACGCCGGGCGCGATGCGCAACGCCACACGGGCCACATTTGCGCCGATTAGCGCACAGCCCATGGCGATGGGCACGCGCTGCAACCAACTCGCGATGTATGTGGTGTTCGATAGCCCATTGGGGATGATGTCCGACACGCCGTCGAACTACCTGCACGAACCTGACGCGCTGGATTTTCTTTCCACGGTGCCCACAACTTGGGACGAGACGACGGTGCTCGACGCGAAAATGGCGCAGTACGCGCTGGTAGTTCGCAAAAATGGCGACAACTGGTATTTCGGCGCCATGACGGATTGGAGCCCGCGGGATTTAATGGTGGATTTTTCTTTTCTGCCGGAAGGCAACTTCACGCTTGACGCCTTTTCCGATGGCGTAAACGCCGACCGAATGGCCAGTGATTACAAACGCGAGAAAGTTCAGGTCAGCAAGTCAACGAAGCTGAAAATTCACCTGGCCCCGGGCGGCGGCTGGGCGGCACGGATAGTTGCGAAGGATCAAGCCGCCGCGCCAGGTACGCGCTGAGTCAGCGCGGGAACGGGTGACGCGCAAATTTACTTTGTATTTGGTTTCACGCTGCCAACGATGCCGCTTCCCTCGCGGATGGTGAGGATCTGATTCGCGGCCACTTGCGTGAATCGTTCGAGCTTCTGCGTGGTGGGCCACTTCACTTCGATTAGATCGATAGTGGTAGCTCTTCCGACGCCGAAATGCAGCCGCAGATCGCTTTGCGACATTACGCTGGTTCCGCTGTGTACTTCGTCCATCTGGGCATGTTTGCCGGTGACCACGCGCACGCGGGCGCCGATCGCGGTGCGGTTGCACACGGTTCCCACGAGCTTGATCTTGATCCAATTTTGTCTGTTGCCGCCGTGATTGCGCAGCAAGGAAGGCAAGTCGTTCAGATTTAGAATCAGCGCGTCCATGTCGCCGTCGTTATCGTAGTCACCAAAGGCGGCACCGCGACTCGAGAAGCGCTCGCTAATGCCGGGCCCCATCTCCGGCGAAACATCTTTAAATAAGCCGGCGCCCATGTTTTTGTACACCAGTCGCGGGTTTTTGAAGGTCTGCCCAAGCTGCTGGCCGTCGATCTCCGGATATACGTGACCATTGATCTGCATCAGGTCTGCCCACCCGTCATTGTCGAAGTCGATGAAGCCACAGCCCCAGGCGACGTACTGATTGTTGATTCCGACTCCCGAAGCAAACGTCACGTCGCTGAACGTGCCGTCGCCGTTGTTGTGATACAGATTGCAGGTATCGTCGGCAAAATTGGTTTTAAAAATATCCAGCCAGCCGTCGCAATCGTAATCGGCGACGGCCACACCCATGCCGGCCTGTTCGTGGCCGTTTTCGTCGTAGGCGCAGCCGGCGATGACGGCCACATCGGTGAAGGTGCCGTCGTGATTATTTTTGAACAAAATGCTGGGCTGCGAGTCCACCGCAATATAAATATCCGGCCAACCATCGTTGTCGAAATCGTAGGACACCGGGGTGATGGAAAAACGCGGGCCCGTTTTCAGTATTCCGGATTTCTCCGATACGTCGGTAAACGTTCCATCGCCGTTGTTGTGGTAGAGAATGTTGGTGTCGCCCACTAGTCCGCGCGGGCCGCACATCACGGGAATGCCTTTCCATTGGCAATATTTCGTTTCATTTTCTGGATGGATAGAGGCCGGATCGAGCTTCATGTAATTGCAGACGAAGAGATCCAGGCGGCCATCGCGATCGTAATCCAGCCAAGTGCATCCCGCGCCCCAACGGACTTGCTCCTGACTAAGGCCGGTTTTTTGGGTGACGTCGCTGAAGGTCCCGTCGCCATTATTGTGGAAGAGAATGTTGTGTCCCCAGAAACAGCAGAATAGATCGTCCCAGCCGTCGTTGTCGTAGTCGCCGACGCACACTCCGGTTTGCCAACCAGTGCGCGCGAGCTGCGACTTTTCGGTAACGTTGGTAAACGTTCCATCACGGTTATTTTTATACAACTGAGAAGTGGGGGCTTTTCCCGCGGGCCACTGCGCGTCCAAACGATTTCCGTTGGTCAGATAAATATCCAGCCAGCCGTCGTTGTCGTAATCGAAAAAGGCCAGGCCGCTGCCTTTGGCTTCGACAATCGAGCGCTTGTGGGTGACGCCGCCCCAGACGTTAGGAATGTTTAAACCGGCTTCGCGCCCCACGTCCACGAACGTCACGGGCGAAGTTCCGGCGGGAATCGCAGCGCTGGCCGTGTCGAGAAAAATGGACTGTTTCCATTTCCAAAGCGGCGCCGTCAGGGCGTCGAGGAGCGCAGTACCGAATAAAATTCCCGAGGAACTGAGGAAACGCCGCCGGGGAAAGTTCATGACGAAGGGTAGCCGAATGCGCAGCGGTGTGGAGGCGAAATTCGCCCAGGAATTCCGAGGCGATGGGGACGTTCTGCGATGGTCTTCATCACCGGCTCACGATCTTGGGAAAATTGCGCGGCACTATTCCCGAACCTTCCTTCACGGCGATGATGCGGTCGATGGGAACATTCGTCAAGCGGTCGACGGCACCGCTGGGCCAGGTAATTTCCAGCGAATCGATTTTTGTGCGTTGGCCTAATCCGAATTGAATGCGCGGATCACTTGCAGACATGTAACCCATACCGCCTTTGGATTGCTCGATGTGCACAAATGCGCCGGACGTAAGCTTGAGCGAAGCTCCGATGCCATCGCGATTGGATTTTGTGCCGATCAACAGAACTTCCAGCCAATGATTAGCGTTCCCGCCATCGTTGCGCAGCAATTCCGGGTAGTCGCCACGATTGTTGATGGCGATATCGATGTCGCCGTCGTTGTCGTAATCGGCGGTAGCAACGCCGCGGCCAGCGACCGGGCGCATGAAGTCCGGTCCCAGCAAATCGGAGACTTTTTCAAAGTGTCCATTTCCGATGTTGCGGAACATCAACAGCGGTTCCTTGTAAGAAACTTCTCCGTGATACAGATTTACGTTGTCCAGCATGGCGCCGTTCAATTGCAGAATATCCACCCAGCCATCGTTGTCGTAATCGACGAATTTCATCGAGACGCCACTCAGTAAAATGGCCTTGTTGCCGATTCCAGAGCTATACGTGGCGTCTTCGAAGGTTCCGTCATGATTGTTGTGGTACAGGCGATTCAATTCGAAATCGAGGTGGGTAATATAAATATCCTGCCAGCCATCGTTGTCGACGTCCGCGGCGTCGATGCCCATGCCCGCTTCGTAGCGGCCATCCTCGCTGGCCGCGATGCCGGAAACGAGCGAATCGTCCTCGAAGGTGCCGTCGTGTTTGTTTATGAACAGAAAATTGGGCCACGAATCATTGGCGATGGCGATATCCGGCCAGCCGTCGTTGTTAAAATCGGCTAGCACGACGCCCATACCCTTGGCTTCTGGTTTTCCAACGCCAGAGGTGTCACTCACGTCAGTAAAGGTGCCGTCGTGATTGTTGTGGTACAGCTTGATGCGCTGGCCTTTGTAATTTCCGGGATGACAATACGAGCGGTAACCTGGCCGGTGGTCGCCGCACCACAGATTATTTTTTGGCGACCACTCGATGTAATTTGTCACTACTAGGTCCAGCCAGCCGTCCTTATCGTAGTCAAACCAGCCCGCACTGGTAGACCATCCGCCTTCGTCGGCGACACCTGCCTTGGCGGTGACATCAGTAAATGTTCCGTCGCCATTGTTGTGATACAGAATCGCGCGGCCGTATCCCGTGACGTACATGTCCGGAAATCCATCGTTGTCGTAGTCCCCGACCGCGACGCCTTGCCCGTAATGACCGGCGCCGCCGACACCGGCTTTTTCCGTAACGTCGGTAAATGTTCCGTCGCCGTTGTTGTGATACAACGCGGAGCGCAACGGGTGCGGTGGCGTGTAATTGTCCGTGGCGGCCGATTGCACGAAATACAAATCCATCAGCCCATCCTGGTCGTAGTCGATCCAGCCCACGCCCGTACCCATGGTCTCCAGATAATTTTTTTCGTCGGTGGCGGTACCGTCTTGCAGAAAGGTAATGCCCGCGGCTTTGCGGACGTCGGTGAAACGCACCGGGATTGCCGGATCGTTTGTTTTTGCCGCTTTGGGAGCTTGCGCCCAAGCGCTGAAATGAAACCCCGCGAGTAGCACGGCGCACACCGCCAGAACGCCGCCTCTGAATTCCAGCGCACAACTATTTTCGCGCACGAATGTCACCGCGAATCCGATCCAGGCTTACGTGTGCTCTGCAATCTCCGATGACCTCAAGCATGCTATTTCGTTTAGAACCCAGCGAAATTGTTAGGGTTGCGTAAACTTCCGCGGAGACCGTGCGCATCACAATGTGCGATCCGCCAGCGCCAGCGCCAACTGAAAAAATTGATAGCGTGCGGCCATGGGCATCGGCTCGTTGCTCGCGGCGGTGGTCTCGGGAGCGTTGGCGAGCGTTTGTTCGATGCGATTTACATCCAGGCCCCCGGCTGCGCCGCTGCCCTTAAAGCGATTCAAGACCTCGCGCGCTTTAGCGATCTCGCCGGTTTGAAAATAAAAGATGCCCAGCGCGGAGTAGCTGCCGGGCCATTCCGGGAGAAGATCAACAGCGCGTTCAAAACGCGCAGCGGCTTCCTGATTCTTTCCCTGGAGAACCGCAACGATTCCCAGTCCCCACAGAATTTTTCCGGAACTGGGAATCCGTGACAATCCCTGCTGCAGCGTTTCTTGCGCAGCTTTCAGTTCGTTTTTGCGCAGTTGCACTAGCGCCAGCGAAAGATAGTATTGGTCCGCATCGGGATTGCGTTGGATCGCGCTGCGAAAAATGTCTTCCGCTCTCGCTGCGTCTCCCAGATGCACTTGAATATCGCCAAGCAACGCGAGGAATGCGTCGTCCTGCTGGCCGGCTGCGGAAACCAGCGCGGAGACTTGCAGCGCTTCGGCATAGCGCCCTTTGCGGAAATAAGCATCGGCCAAATCGAATTTCGCATCGTCGGAATCGGGATTGGCAGTCAGGGCAGTCTGGAAATGGCCGATGGCCTCGTCGTACAAATGGAAACGTGCGAGCAATACGCCTATCCCGACCTGGGTGCGAAAATCGCCGCCGCTGATTTGATCCAGCTGGGTGATCGCCGCTTTGGCGTCGTCAAGTTTGCCGAGCCTGAGATAACTTTCCGCCAGCAGATAAAGATCTTCCGGCTGGTCGGGATGCTTGCGAATTTCATCGGTGAGCGTGGTCAGGTCCAGCTGCGTACGCGCTGCAGGCGCGAGATTCGAGCGATTGTCGAGGTAATCGAATAAATGCTGGTACGGGTAAGGTCCTGTGGCGGCGTTCTTCGAAAGGGTTTGAAACACGCTCAAATCCCGCTGCGCTACCTCCGTTTGATGCAGACTACGTTCCGCCAAAGCCAGCTTGTAGTATCCGGTGGCCGGATCGTGGCTCACGCGAACATATCTTCGCAACAAGGGCACCGCTTCCGCGAATTTCTTTTCAGCGATGCGCAGGTTTGCCAGCTCCAGCAACGCTTCGGGAAAATCCGGGTTAATGCGAAGTGCTTCCTGAAATAGCGTTTCCGCGCGAGCTTGGTTCCCTTGATGCTCTTCAATGAATCCAACGTTGAATAAACACGTCACGTTGTGCGGATCGCGCTTGAGGCCTTCCTGGAAATATTTCATCGCTTCATCGAAGCGTCCCAGATGCCGGTACGACAAGCCCATAAAGGCGTAAGCACCCGCCGAAGGATCCAGGTCGATCAGTTTTTGAAACTCCGCGATGGCCGCCTCAACTTTTCCCGACATGAAATAGCTCTCACCCAACGCGGCACGCAGGTCTGCTCGCCGCGGAGCGATTTGGATCCCCGCTTGGAGCAGCGGAATGGCGTCTTCAAAATAATTTTGCGTCATGGTGTTGCGAGCCAACAAAAAGATAACGTCGGTGTTCTCTGGTGCCAGTTTGTGCGCGCGGACTAGCAGGTCCAGGGCGTCCACGGGCCGTTTCTGTTCGGTAGCCGCTTGCGCCAGCAAATAAAGCGTGTCAGCCGAATCGGGTTTCAGTTTCAGCGCGCGATTTAGTTCAGACTCCGCCTTGGCGTATTCCGCGTTCCGAAGATACGTCTGTCCCAAGTCGTAAAGGATCTCGAAGGTTTCCGGCTGCAAAGCGTTAGCCTTTTCGAGTTCGACTTCCGCGGCCGCGTATTGCTTTTCCTGTGCCAGCAATACTCCCAGCGTGGAATGGAGCCGCAGGTCATTCTCGTCTCGCGTCGAAAGCTCGCGCGCGCCTCGCAATCCTTGCACGGCTTGGCCGGCTTCGAAGTAGGCGCGGGTCAAAGCGAAACGAGTCTCGTTATCCAGCGGACGCACACGTTGCAAATGAGAGATGGCCTCGGCGGGCCGTCCTTCGGCCAGCAGAAGCAACCCAAGGTTGTAATTGGCGTCGCGATTTGTGGGCTCAAGTTGCAGGGCTTTGCTGAACTCTTTCAGCGCAAGGTCGACCTGTCCCGCCGCAACGTACACGTTGCCAAGATTGTTGTGGGCTTTTGTGGAGTTGGCGTCGAGCTCCAGCGCGTGTTGCAGTGACGCGATGGCGGCCGGGAAGTCTTTCTGATCGGCATCGACCATGCCCAGCAAGTTGTAGCCTTCGACGCTCGCGGGATGCTGCGCGAGTTGCTGCTGGATTTTTTCTTTCGCTTCCGCGACGTGGCCTCGCGCCAGCAGGTTTTCTGCCTCAAGAAAAGGCGACGGAGCTTTCGCGGACGGCTTGGATTGCCCCTGGTTCTCCCCGGTTTTCTGCTGTGCAGTCGCGGTGACGGCATGAAACATCAGCGCCAGCCCGAAAATTGCGCAACAGAACACGGCGTTGTTCCGAAGCTCGCAGAACCGCCGGGAACGAATATCTATGCTGATGCCCAAAAACATACCTCCCAGCGCGTGGTTACCGCAGGCCAGCGTTCACTTTAGCATCTCCAGTTCTTTCTGGGCCATTGCGTGGCTCGGCTGTAAACGTAAGAGCGCCAACAAAACTTGGCGAGCGTTCTCTTTGTCGTCCTGAATCACGTAGAGTTGGGCCAAGTTCAAATACGCCTGATCGTAGCTGGGCGCCAGACGAATGCAGGCTTTGAACTGCTCTTCAGCTTCAGAGTTGTGATGTTCGCGAACAAACAGGACGCCGAGATTATTCAACGCATCCGCATAGTCGGGACGCAGACTGACCGCCTTTTCCAGATAACTCTCGGCTTGCTCAAGCTGCTCCTGCCGAGCGTACCTCATGCCAACGGCATAATTCACCTCGGGATTTTCCGGTTCCAGATCGAGCGCGCGCCGAAGTAATTTCTCCGCGTCCGAAAGCGCGCCTCTGCGTCTATCGAGGTTCGCTAGATTGAGGAGTGCGGTCACGTACGTCGGCCGCAAGCGTAATGACTCGTCGAAGTTATGCAATGCATCGTCCACGCGGCCTTGTTGCGCCGCTACCATGCCAAGATTGTTCCACGCCTCCGGATAATCAGGACGAAGCTTTATGCTCTGTTCCAAATATTCCCGCGCGTCGGGAATTTGGTTGGTTCGCAGGCTTAGAGTTCCCAGGTTGTAATACGCTTCAGGATCATCAGGTTTTGCTGCGATCACTTGTTTGAAGGCCGCAGCCGCTTGTGCAAGATAGCCATGTTGAAATAGCGCTACGCCAAATGTGAAATCATTGCGCTGAAACGTTCCTTGGTGCAGAGTTCCCGCGAACGGAAGCGCTCTTTGCACGCGCTCTGCCGCGGTTTTCGGTACCGATTCCAGATCAGCGGCGAGTCGTTCAGGAGTGAGCGCGTTTTGGTACACCTTGACGATGGCGCCGCGCTCATCGAGCAGAAAAGATGTGGGGATGCCGAGATCTCTGCGTCGGTCAAACAGGTAGCGATAAAAAATATCGTAGCAGCCGGCAATATCCGGGGTCGCGAGCAGTACGGGAAATGAAAAGTTCTCTTTCGCCACCATAATATCTATCGCGGCGGCGTCTGCCGGATCATCCGCGTTAACGGCGAGCACGCGAAGCTTTTCTAATCCCACTTTTGTCTGGCATTGCTCAAGGACGCGCAGGTGCTCGATGCTGTTTGCTGCAGCCACTGTCCAAAAGCTCAGCAGCACGAATCCGCCTCGGAGCGATCGAAGTTCATGCATGTCTCTCGCGAGATCGGGCAGAGAAAATTCTGGGGCGACGAGTGGCCCGATGAGCCAGGTCTCGACGGAAGTGGGTAGGGAATCGGCAAGCGCAGCGGCGCCGGGACGCGTATAGATGGTCGGTGGTGCTCCAAACGGCGTAGCCAAGAAGTTTGCATTTCCCTCTTCGATCTCAATGCGATGACCTGAGGGCAGATTCTCGAAAACTTGTTGCAAACCACTTGGCCAGGAGATGGTTGCGCGGAGTGCACCTTGAAATTTGCCGACACCGAAGAAAAGCTCCTTGGAATGTTGCGCTAGAAATCCCGTTCCCGCCTGGAGATATTTCGTCTGACGCTGCCCCTCGGCTTCAACGGTCACCGCGCTTCCGATTGCATCGCGATTACTTTTCTTGCCGCGCAAACGGAACGCCACCGAGCCACCAATCTCTTTCATAGTGTTGTGTAGAATGCGCAGTTGCGGCGCGTTGCGATTCTTCAGGATCAGTTCGAGACGGCCATCATGATCCAAGTCGGCAAGAACGAAGGTTCGGCTATCGTCCGGAAAATCTAATCCGGCGGCGCCGGAAATGTCCGAGAATGTTCCATCGCGATTGTTTAAATAAAAAATGTTTCTTTCATAGCCGCTCCAGGTGTAGTCCGAACGAACCAGTTCGTTGATCGCGCCCCATCCCTGTTCGTATCGTAACGCGGGCGTTGCCGTGCTTGGGGATTTCGCCACCAGTTGGCGCCAAAAGAAACTTCCTAGATCGAACTGATTGGGTCCAGATATGTACCCGTTCGCAATGTATAAGTCCGGCCAGCCGTCCTGATCAAAATCGCAGGTGTCCGAACACCACGCCCAGCGGCCTACAGCTACGCCGACGGAATCGGCGACGCTTGCAAATTGGCCGTTTCCCAGATTGCGATAGAGTGAGTTGCCGCGCGCGTGCTGGCGGTATAGCGCGCGAATGTCTTCCGGTTCCTTTTCCTGAAAGCGTGACTGCTCGGACACGCGCATTCCCGCAGCAGACCACATGTTGGCCACATAGATGTCCTGTTTTCCGTCGTTGTCGAAATCGACCCAGCATGCGCTCATGCCCGCACCCGGCACGTTTACGCCGGCCTCGCTCGAGACGGCTGCGAATGTGCCGTCGCCATTATTCCGGTAGAGGTTGCTTCGGCCGAAGTCGTTGGCGACGTACAAGTCAGGCAAACCATCACCATTGTAGTCACCCCAGGCACACGCGAAACTGTAGCGGTCGTTCTCGGCGTCGAGTCCAGCCGCGGTGCTGTGGTCCTGAAATGTTCCGTCGCCTTCGTTGTGAAATAAAAAATTGGGCGGACCGTTGCGCGCGTCGAAGTAAGGAGTTGGATAGTGGTATTGATCCAGGCCCAGGTAGTAGTTGTAGACGCAGAAATATATGTCGAGCCGGCCATCGCGATCGTAATCGGCGATGGCGGCGTGCGTGAACGTCCCCTGCGGCGCGCGCGCAAATTGGAAGGCGTTTTTCTTCAGTAAAAATGTTCCGTTGCCTTGATTTTGAAATAGCAGCGGGCCGCTACCGCAAACTACCAGCAAATCCTGCAAACCTTTATTTTCAAAATCCGCGAACAATGCGCAGGCGGTGCCGTCAAGCACTCCCACACCGGATTTTTCCGTTACATCCTCGAACGTTCCGTCCCCGCGATTGCGGTACAGTCGATTCGGAAGGCCGGAGGACTGGCACACATAGAAATCGTCACGGCCATCGTTGTCGAAATCACCAACGGCGAGGCCATTGTTTCCGTAAACGTCGATCCCGCAGGCGCCGTCCAATGTGGTGCGCCAATAATCGACGCCATGCAGCATTTGCGCTCGATAAGATTCCGCACCGCCGAGGGCTTGCAATGTGACATCGCTGAACATTGGTTCGCGTATCCGGCTGAGCGTCTCTTCTTCAAGCTCCCAGCGCGACGCTCGCCACGCTCCTGAAGAGTCTTTCGCCCACTCGGTGTGCCATTGCCCGATTCGTTCTTCGCGTCCTCCGTTCTGCAGCACTGCAACGAAGTTATAGCGAATGTTGGCGCGCACCGCCGGGACTCCCGCGACGATCTCTGTTATCTCGACAATTTGGAATTCCGCGGTCTCGATTCGCGGGATTGCGGCAAAGTAACTCTTGATGCTGCTCAAGAATTGTTCGCGGCTGGATGAGTGCAGAGGCCCGAACCTCTGGCGAAATACCTCGATTCCGTACCCAGAGCGAATATTTTTTTCCTCGGCGGGCTCCCATGAATTCGCCGCGATCTTGTCCGCCGAAAATGCCGCCACATGATTGAGCGAAGGTGCGTCACGTTTGAGGCCTTGGCTCCACTCACTCAGCAGTTGCGAAATTTCAGCCGCGTATTGCTCGGCGACAAAGTCGTCTGTTCCCGGCGAAACTTTTTGCAAAATTTCATCTAGTGGAGATTTTGTTGGGAAATGCGGTTTGAGCCGAACGTCGGCGAACGCCAGGTTCGCAGATTGCTCACCAGCGTTAGGTGACAAGTCCTCGCGAAAGGGCCAGGTTCTTATCGGAGCCGGGAGCAATAACGCGGGTGCCCATCCGAGCGTACCAAGGAAATTGCGACGTGACACGCGACGCCAGTAGTCTTTTCGACGCGTCATTCTTGGAGGTCCGCGAATCGCAGCGGCTTTCGGATGCTAGCACGGAGACGTTCGCGCGAAAACCAGCCGCGACAAGCTCGGCATGCCACTAGGCAATCTTGCATCCGGCAAAATGACCGCGATGTAGAAGCGTTCCACGGCCGAATTCAATGCTTAGAATGCAGCCCGTTGGGAGCGGGACCCGAAGATTCGCCAAGAACCAGTTCCGCGGAGATTCGATATTCGCGTCCCTGCGGATTGGCGGAGCGAGAGAGTTCGCACAAGGCGTCGGCTGCCAGCTGTCCCAGTTCCTCGCGCTGCACGTCCACGGTGGTGATGGAGGGATTGCTGTATTCCGCCAGGTGGGTGTTGTCAAAGCCCGTTACGGAAACATCTTCCGGCACGCGGCATCCGGACTTGATCAGCCCTTTGATCACCCCGATCGCCGTCAAGTCGTTGATCGCGACCACCGCTGACGGGCGCGGCGACAACTTGGCGATGGCCCGGCCCGCTGCTAATCCTCCCTCAAAGCGTAGATCACCTCGCAGGATGGGCCCGGGCACCATTCCCAAGTCCGTCATACATTTCTCATACGCCTGGAGACGCACCTGGTTTGATTTCAACTTGGGCCTGCCAGCGACAAAAGCGATGCTCCGGTGTCCATGAGCGAAAAGATATTTAACAATCTGCTCGATCCCAGAGAAATAGTCGATGCGCAAATTGCTGACGTACCCCCGCGCAGGCGCCAAATCGAGGAATGCGACGGCGATTTTTCTACGCACCAATTCTTCAATTAATTGCGAACTGATTTCGGAAGTCATCACCGCCACGCCGCGCACGTTGTGCTCCATCATGCGCTCGGCAGCTTCTCGCGTTCTTCGGGGATCATAATTTGTGTCGCTGACGATTGCGTCGTAACCAAGTTGCCGGGCGCGCGTCTCGAAACTCTTGATCACCTCAGGAAAAAAAGGATTCTCGATGTCGGAAACGATAATCCCCAAGGTCCGGCTGTTGTGCGATGCTAGGTGGCGCGCGTGTACATTAGGAAAATATCCCAGGCGCTTGACGGTGGAAAGCACCAACGCGCGTGTGCGACGGCCGACTTTTCCGGTCTTGTTCAAAACGTTAGAGACGGTGGCCGTAGAGACGCGGGCTGCCTTGGCCACTTCGCGAATCGTCACACTTTTCATAAGTTTGCCATTTCGTCCCTGCTTCGATGTTCCGGCGAATCTGATGTAACGAAGGGTCGCAAAACCGCCCGCCCGTCGTCGATACTATAAAAAGTGCTTGACAACCTCGCGCGGCTGATGATATTCCCTTAAAAACTAGTTGAAAAGCATTAGTTTTTTAATTGTTCGTCGAGGTTAAGCGGTTTACTTCCATTTCAGTGTTTTGCCCTTTTCGGCAGGAATGGCATGGGGGTTAAGCGGTTTACTCCGGTGTGGGACTCCAGAGGTGCGCTGGGATCACTACGGAGAGGTGGCTTGACGCTTGAGCGAATTTTCTAATTGTATGAATGCGAGCTTCAGCGGGTTAGTTAGCGCTACAGTAAGCGACGGAAGCCGTCGCGCGGTGCAGCGGGCCAGAGTCTGGTTGTACATGTAAGCGGCGTTCAACGAGCACTGAGCTTCGAGGGGCTCTGCTCGTTGAACGGTGGGTTTTGGGCCAGCTCGTGCTTGGTTTGCAGCAAACGTTTAGGGGTCGGGGTGTTTCGGAGGATTCTATGAATTATAAGGCCTTGCCGTTTCGCACCTTGCGGACAATGTTCGCTGTCGTAGCTGTTTGCGTTGTCCTGCTCGGAGTGCGTCCATTACGGGCACAAGTGGATGCTGGGACCATTTTGGGAAGCGTGAGGGACGGTTCTGGGGCTTCGGTCAGCGGTGCCGCCGTTGAGCTGGTGAACGAAGGGACTGGCGCAAGTCTAACGTTTACGACCGATAGCGACGGAAACTACAAGTTCACGCCGATCAGGATCGGCAGCTACAAGGTCACGGTGACCGCGCAGGGCTTCCAATCGGAGACCAGAATTAAGATTACCGTAAACGTCGGCGCTAACGTGGTCATCGATTTCGCGCTTAAACCGGGCCAGACCTCGCAAACCATCGAGGTAACCGCTGAGCAGCCGATTCTGGAAACGCAGAGCGGCGCCGTGGGCCAAGTGGTAGACAGCAAGAGCATTAACGACCTGCCCCTCAATGGCCGGAATTTTACCTTCCTCGCGCAGCTCAGTGCCGGCGTAAATACGCCGCAGGCAGACACTCGAGGAAACGCCGCTAGCGGTGCTTTCAGCGCCAATGGCCAGCGGCCGTCGTTAAACAACTACCTGCTCGACGGGATTGACAACAACTCGGACACCGTCGACTTCCTGAACGGCACGAACTTCGTGGTGCTTCCGCCGGTTGACGCCATTTCTGAGTTTAAAGTGCAGACCACGGACTTCAGTGCGGAGTTCGGCCGTTCTGGCGCCGCAGTTCTCAATGCCACCACCAAGTCCGGTACCAACGAGTTTCACGGCGACGTTTGGGAATTTTTCCGCAACGACAAATTGGACGCGGCCAACTTCTTTGAAAACGCCGGCGGCATCCCGAAAGGCGATTTGCAGCAGAATCAATTTGGAGTTACGGCTGGTGGCCCGGTGGTAATCCCGCACATCGTCAACGGTCGAAATAAGCTCTTCTTCTTCGGAGACTACGAAGGACTCCGCAGGGTGCAAGGTGAAGCCAATACCGCGAGTGTGCCGACCCTTGCCGAGCGCAACAGTGGCTACACCAACTTTCAAGACCTCATCGCCGGGCAGACCGGCACAGTGACCGACGCTTTGGGGCGCACCATGCCTGTTGGCACCATCCTGGACCCTTCGACAACACGCCAGATTTCTCCTGGCGTTTTTGTCCGCGATCCGTTCGGCACCTGCGGCAACGCTGCCCCAGGGTTCGTTTATTCCGTGGCCGCTTGCGGACTGAATATTATTCCGGCGGGACGTTTGGATCAGAACGCCATCAACCTGTTAAATCTTTACCCGAACCCAACGACCGGGTCACTTTTCTCGAACTTCGCCAGCTCGCCGAAACTCTACGAGCACAGCAACGCCTTTGATACCCGGTTGGACATCAATTTCAACGACAAAAATCAGCTCTTCTTCCGTTTTAGCTTCAAGGACGATCCAGAATTCATTCCCGGCGTCTTCGGTGGCATAGCCGACGGGGGCGCTTTCCAGGAAGGCAATCAGACTGCCAACGCCCAGCAGAGCGTATTGGCCTATACCCACACCTTCTCGCCCACGCTCATCAATCAAGTGCGCATCGGCTTCAATTACCTGCACACCACGCGTTCCGGCCCGGAGGCCTCCACCGACGGAATTCCGGCGCAATTTAACATTCCAGACATTCCGCAAGGCGAGTTGAACGGTGGCCTTCCCGCCTTCAGCATCGGCGGTCTCTCTACCTTGGGCAGCAATAACTTCTTGCCCTCGAACGAGATCAGCTCCACGTTCCAGCTCACCGATGACGTCACCAAAATCTACGGTAAGCACACCTTCAAAATGGGCTTCGAATGGCAACACGTGAAGTTCTCCACCCTGCAGCCGTCGTGGTCGCACGGACAATTTGACTATAGCGGTGCGTACACGGACGTTGCTGGCGGTACTAACTCCAGCGGCACCGGCCGCGCCCAATTTCTCTTGACGCCTATCGCCGCAACCGGCCCAGGCACGGTTAATTTCCTGGGCGGCACCGATGACCTGCGCGCCTCAAATATTGCGGAGACCGACGATGGCAAGAATTATTACGGCGGCTACGTAAATGACGATTGGAAGGTCACTCGCAAACTGACCCTCAATCTCGGACTGCGTTACGACTTCTTCGGCCTGGTCTTTGAACACCACTCTGCGCAGGGAAACTTCCTGCCCAGCGGTCCCGGCGGCGTCCCAACGGAAATATTCCCAACGGGGAACTCGGCCCTCGGTCAGCTCTCCACCAGTTTCACCTCGCTTCTTGCCCAGGACGGCATCAACCTGCTGGTAACGAACCAGTACGGCGCTGGTCTAGGGTATTCGCAAAAGACCAACTTCGCTCCACGGCTGGGCTTTGCTTACCAGGTAACGCCAAAGCTGGTCGTGCGCGGCGGATTCGGCATGTTCTATAACGGTTTTGAAAACCGCGGATATTCGCCAAACCTTGGTGAAAGCTATCCGTTCCAATACAGCTTCAACTATTTCAACCCGAACGACAGTACTCCCGTGACATTCCCCGCCGCCCCTGGGTGCGTAACGGCCGGTGGTACCGCGGTCCTGGAAACGGGATTCTCATGTACGCCGCTGACTCCCGCAAACGTCATCGCCACGGGGTTGTCGTTGCCAGGAATTGTGACCAACTATAAGACGCCGTATACCCTCGGGGGCAACATCACCGCGCAATATCAAATTACGCCCACCCTTGCCTTTCAGGCCGCATTCGTAACATCGCAAGGGCGCCATATCGAGGTCTTTCCCAACTACAACGAAGTCTCGACGCTTAACCCTGCGCAGGATTCCATTACCGGAGGACCGAACAACGCTCCCTTGGTGCCTTTCCCGGACTTCGGAACGGGATCCAGCTACGCGGTCACGGAAGGCAACAGCAACTACAATGGTTTGCAGACGCAGCTGGAAAAGCGCCTATCAAATGGGCTTAATTTCCTCATCTCCTATACCTACTCGAAAGTGCTTACCGACGCACGCGACCCCCTCAACACCGGGAGCGCCCTCGTTAGCTACCGTGCGCCCTATTTACCTGGATACGGGATCCATGAAGATTACCAATTGGCTCCCGCGGACATCCGTAACGTTGTCCACGTAAGCGGCGGCTATCAATTGCCCTTCGGCAAAGGGAAGCATTACATGTCCGATGCCTCTGGGTGGACGAACGCCGTGGTTGGCGGTTGGAGCTTCAATTGGTCATCGACGTTTGAAGGCGGCCAGCCCGTCACCATTGGCTGCCTGCAAACCACGGCAGCCGGTTTGGGCTGCGGTGCGCTGAAGACCGGGCAGCCCCTAGGTGTCGGACTGCATACCGATTCGAACGGCTTGTTGAGTCTGTTCACAAACGGCGCCGCAGCTCTTACTCAGCCCTGCGTGATCGGACCAACCGGACTGCCCGAGGTCGGAACCCCAGCAGGATGCGTCCCGATGACCGGGAGCGCCGTGCTCGGTGGCGTGGTGCAATATGAAGGGCCTACGTTCAACCGGCTCGACTTGTCCATCTTCAAGGCATTCCAGCTCTCGGAACGGTTCAGCCTCCAGTTCCGTACCGAGATCTTCAACATTGCCAACCATCCCAACTTCAACGCCCCTGGCTTTGGCGGAAACGGTGTGGTTGCCATTCCCAACTCGCTTAACTACAGCAGTAATGCGTTCGGTGAAATCGGGGCCACGCGAGATGGTTCTTACGACTCGCGCCAGATCCAATTCGCTCTCAAGCTTTACTACTAAACCCCAAAGTGACACCACCCCGCAAAGAAGGCGCTGACCAAGCGCCTTCTTTGTTTTTTGCGGACTTTTTTGCGCCGCGTAACTCACTCTCGGCACGGTGCGGTGGTAATCTGCAAGTATCGTGAGCATGCGAAACCGGTCGATCTGTTCCTTGTTTTTGGCCCTTTTGTTCTGTGCTTCAACGCCATGCGCAGCCCAGCAGCAGAACCGGGAATTGGACCTCGCATTCCAGGCGGCGGCTCAGGAATACGAAGCCGGCCGGTACGCCGAGGCCGCCGCAAAACTGGAGGCCTTATTGCGCGCAGCACCCCAGAGTTTTGCAGTGCAGGAACTGGCTGGACTGGTGTATTCGGCGCAATCGCTGGATAGCAAAGCCAACGCGCACTTGCAAAAGGCCACCGAACTGCAACCCAATTCCGCCGCAGCTAGGACGAATCTGGCATCTAATCTCGTACGTCTGGGGAAGCCCGAACTGGCCGAGGCACAACTTAAGAAAGCCGTGGCTCTCGAACCGCAGAATTTTGACGCCAACCACAATCTCGGAGAGCTCTACGTACAAGCCGGCAAGATTGCCGAAGCCGAGCCATTTCTCGCGAAGGCCCAGCAGATTGATCCCGCCGCCTACGACAACGGCTACGATCTGGCGCTCGCCTACCTGCAAACCAGCCAAGTTCCCGACGCCCGGCGAGAGGTGCATGATCTGCTGAAGCTGAAAGACACCGCCGAGCTGCACAATCTTCTCGCCGAAATCGAAGAAAAAGACGGCCAGTTTGTCGTCGCCGCCAATGAATTTGCGCTGGCGGCCCACGCCGATCCCAGCGAGAGCAATCTCTTCGATTGGGGCAGCGAACTGCTGCTGCATCGGACGCTGGGTCCAGCCATCGAAGTGTTTCAGCAGGCCGTGGCGCGCTATCCCAATTCGCCACGCCTGGCCATCGGCCTGGGCATGGCGTTCTACGCGCGCGGCAATTATGACGAAGCCATCGCCGCGCTGCTCAAGGCTGCGGACCTAAATCCCGGCGACCCGCGTTGCTATCTTTTCTTGTCCCGTGCTTATGACAGCTCGCCTAGCCAGGCGGATCAGGTCCTGCAGCGCTTCCGCCGCTTCGCGGAATTGCAGCCCGCCAATGGCTTGGCGCAGTATTACTACGCGATGAGTCTGTGGAAAGGCAAACGCGCGCAAGATTCCACTGTCGACCTCAACGAAATCACCTCACTGCTGCAAAAGTCGCTGGCCCTCGATCCGCGGCTCGCCGAAGCGCACTTGCAACTCGGCAATCTATATTTCGACCAGAAGAAATATTCCGAATGCATCCCGGAATTCACGCGCGCGCTAGAGCTCAACGCCGGCCTGGCCGACGCCCACTATCGGCTCGGGCTGGCCTACGTGCGCACCGGCGAAAAGGATCGTGGTGAAGCGGAACTGGCGCTTTACAAGCGCGTAAACGAGCAGCATCTCGACGACCTTGAAAAACAACGCGCGGAAATCCGGCAATTTGTCCTTTCCGCAAAAGATTCGCCGGGGGAAAAGCCGTGATGCTCATGCCTTCGTCGATCACTCGCCGCTCGATGAATAGCTGCGTGATGACCGGTCGCGTGATTTTCTCGCTGGACGCGCCGCGCCGCGAATCGTGGAATTTCTAATGAAAGAATACGCAGCACCGGACGAACGGATCACGCGGATTGCCATGAATTTGCGCAATTCCTCGCCGCGAGATCTCGCTCGCCAACTCGCTTTCACTCGACGGGAATTTTTGCGCGCCGCCGCAGGATTGGGCATTGGAAGTACATTGCTGCATTCGAGTGCCATGGCTCATATGGCCGCGCCACTCAAAAAAAGAAAAGTGGTTGTCGTTACCTTTGGAGGAGGTGCGCGAGATCAGGAAACCTTCGCGCCGCAAGGGCAGGAAAATATTCCGCACCTGATGCACGAGCTGATTCCGCAATCCACTTTCTTTACCCAGGTCGTCAATCGCGGAATTTTGGGCCACTACGTCGCCACCGCCAGCCTGGCCACTGGCGTCTACGAAACTCTCAATAATTTTGCTTCGTTGCCGCCAGATCATCCCACCGTATTCGAATATTTTCGCAAGGATCTGAAGCGCCCCGCTTCCGATGCCTGGGTCGTGGCTCCCAGCAATGGATTCAATCGCATCGGTGAAAGCAGCAACCGCTCATTCGGCGCGGGATTTGGCGCCGGTGTGATTCTCCCCAAGCATCTCTTGTCGGCCGCCATGTCTGGCGCGGGCGGCTATGACCACCTGCTGCGCGATAGCTACGAAACGCCGTTTTACACGCCCGAGCTGGGCGGCGGGGAATTCGAGTTGCGCCAACTGGAAATGATGCTCCGCCTTTCTGTCGACGACTTCAAGGCTCACGCGTTGACTCTATCCAGCCCCGACGAACTTTCCGTCTACATCGCGCATCAATTGATGCGCCAGCAGTCACCCAGTCTGTTGTGGATTACCCTTCACGATATTGACATCGCGCATGCCGGAGCCTATTCGCTTTATATCGAAGGCATCCGACGCACCGATCGCCTCTGCGCGGATCTTTGGAACGCGATCCAGAACGAGCCCGAGTACGCGGGCAACACCACCATGTTTATTCTTCCGGACTTTGGGCGCGACTTAGACGACGACGCCGGCGGCAATGGATTTCAGCACCACCGCACCGGAGACGTGCTTTCGCGAACCACTTGGATGATGGCTCTCGGCGCGGGAGTGCGTCCCGGACTGGTTTTCGACCGCCCAGTGGACTCCACCGATCTTGTCCCCACGCTCGGGACCATGCTGGGATTTTCTTCCTCCATGGCGCAAGGCCAGCCGATAGCGGAGCTGCTGTAGCGCGCGCCGATGCATCCCAAAGACTTAAAACCCGAACAGTTCCGCGGCTATCCGCCGGAGGCCGGAAAATTGGCCGTCGACTATCTGGCGGTGCTGCAACTCCTGCCGCTGGCTTTCTTGTCCAGCCTGCTCAAGGAAGTCATCGAATATGATTTTAAGTTTCCGGCGGAGCGCGAGGCGGTCGAAAAAGAACTCGCGAATTTGCGCACCCTTCCGGCTGCGGAGCTGGAATTGTGGATGCACGGATTCGCGCAAATTCAATTGTCTTCCGCGCTCGAACGCCAGGATTGGGTCAACGCTCCCGCACAATTTGTCGAACAACTGTCCGCGCATCTTTGGTCCACGCACCAACTGGACGGCTTCCGCAATGCGGCGCTCGAATATGCCAACCGCGTGCGCGCGGCAGTGCCGCCGGAAGCGCCTGCCGCGCCGCGGCTGGGGATCACAATTATTGGACAAGGCGTTGCCGCGAGTCCGAAACCCTTATTCCGTGAATTGCGTCCACAAGGCGCTTACTACAGTAATGTCCAACCGGAAAATGGCTTAAAGATTTTGCTGGATGCGGTAACCGCCAGAGCTAAAGCCCAGCCGGCCGGCTACGCCCATTGGTATGTGGACGGCGGCGAGGCCGCGAATCATGACGCCGCGATCACTAGCGTTTCGTACGCCGCGCTGCAACCTGCGCGCGCCATTCTGTCTGAGAAAATGCGTGCACAGATCGAACGACCTGGCATGGGCCCGGAGGCTCTCCGCACGCTGCTGGCGCGCATGGCGCCTTCGGACCTTGGGCTGAACGCTGGCGATGCGGTTCTACAGCGATTCCAGATGAAGTTGTTGACGGAAGGATCCGGCACGCAGGTCTTCAGCACCACGTTTGCGCAATGGACCGCGCGCGAAGCGCTGCGCCGCGCCCAGCCGTTGACCCTGTTAGTGCGGTTTGCTCCACGGCAACGACAGCGGCCCATGAACGAACTACTCTACGGAAGCCACGAGCACGCTGAACTTGATCCTTTAGGCTCGTTGCTGGACGCCGATTTCGGCGCCTACTACAACTGGCTAAATCAGCAGCGCTTGCCGGGCGCCGGGCAGTCTTCTTTCCTGGTGTGGTTCGAAGACCACCGCGAAGCCTTGGTCATCGGACCGTCCGTGCCGCGCGGCACCTCATCAAAAGCCGCCGTCGATTTGCAGCAATTGTTGAACTGGGCCAGTTAGCAAAGCTTCATTTCTTGTGCAGCAAAAGGAGCTCCATGTATCGACGCGAATTTCTGAAGAACACCTCCGCCGTGATTGCCGGAGCGACCCTGGCTCCCGGCGCACTGTCTGGCACTTCTGCGCTTGCGGCCGATTCTTCTTCCGGCGCAACGGGAAGGCTGGTGCTGCCGATCAACCGGAACTGGCGTTACAGTCCCACGTTCGTGGAGGGCGCCCACGCGCGAGAGTTTGATGACTCCGCGTTCGCGCGCGTGGTCGTCCCGCACACCAATGTCCGCCTGCCGTGGCACAGTTTCGATGAAAAGCTTTACGAGTTCGTTTCCATCTATCGCAGGCGCTTCAAGTTGCCGCCGGAAGCGGCCGGCCACCAGGTGTTTGTGGATTTTGAAGGCGTGATGACCGCATCCACCGTCTGGATTAATGGCGTTCGTCTCGGCGAGTACAAGGGCGGCTACACGCCCTTTTCGTTTGATTTGACTCCGCATCTCGATTTCAACGGAGAAAATGTACTGGCCGTCGACGTGGACTCGCGCGAGCGGGCCGACATTCCGCCGTTCGGCTATCAGATTGACTACCTCACCTTCGGCGGCATCTACCGTGAAGTCTCTTTGCGCATCGTTCCCGCAACATTCATTGAGAATATTTTCGCCAAACCCAAAGGCGTTCTTAGCGCGCATCCCGGCCTCGACGTGGAATGCTTTCTCATGAGCCAGGGCGCGGTCAAAGAAGGATTCACGCTGGAAGCGGAACTTCGCAATGGAGAACGCTCCGTGGCTAAATCCGTGTTGCGCGTACCGGCTTCGGAAGCCGCCGCGGAACCCGTTTTGCACACTATCCATTTCGAGAACCTTACCGGAATTAAATTGTGGGATCTCGCGCAGCCCAATTTGTACACCGTGCATGTGCGGCTGCTCCACGGAACGCAGTTAGTGGACAATGACGCGCGCAGAATCGGTTTTCGCGAAGCGCAGTTTACGGAGCAGGGCTTCGCACTAAACGGCAAAGTCATCAAATTGCGCGGGCTGGACCGTCACCAGACCTTTCCCTTCGTCGGACAAGCCATGCCCGGCCGTGCGCAGCGCAGCGATGCGCGTATTCTCCGCACCAAGTTGCACTGCAATATCGTGCGCACCTCGCACTATCCGCAATCCCGCCATTTCCTCGATGCCTGCGACGAAATGGGGCTGCTGGTGCTGGAAGAAATTCCCGGTTGGCAGCACATCGGCGACGAAGCCTGGAAGCTGATCTCTATCGACAATGTGCGCCGCATGGTCCGCCGCGATTGGAATCATCCCAGCGTCATTCTGTGGGGCGTGCGCATCAACGAATCGCTGGACGACCACGATTTCTACGTGCGGACCAATGCCGTGGCGCACAACCTCGACCCCACGCGGCAAACCGGCGGCATCCGCTATTTTCAGAGCTCCGAATTTCTCGAAGACGTTTTCACCATGAACGACTTCGGCTTTCCGCTGAAGCCGCCGAATCATTCGCGCTATCTGAACACCGAGTTTGTCGGTCACACCTACCCCACCAAGACCATCGATCAAGTGGAACGGCTGACGGAACACGCCATGCGCCACGCGCGCATCCACGATCAACTGGCTTCCAATCCGCAGTACGCGGGTGGCATCGGCTGGTGCGCGTTCGACTACAACACGCATGGAGATTTCGGTTCCGGGGACCGCATCTGTTATCACGGTGTGACCGACATTTTTCGCGAACCGAAGCCCGCGGCCGGGTTTTACAAATCCCAGTGCGATCCTTCGGAAGAGGTGGTGTTGGAGCCGGCATTTCACTGGGCGCGCGGCGATCAGTCCATCGGCTTCACCAACGCCGTGGTTTGCTCGAACTGCGATCACCTGAAGTATTACATCGCGGACAAATTGGTGGCGGAGGCCGATCCCAATCGCGCGGAGTTTGCCCACCTGCGCTACGCGCCGTTTGTCGCCGATTTAGGCAAGGCGGTGGGTAACTGGGGAGACTTGCGCATCGACGGCTATATCCAGGGCAAGCAAGTAATTTCAAAAACGCTTTCTGGTAAGGGTATCGACCAGAAATTTACCATCGTGCCGGACGATGCGCAGTTAAATGCGGATGGCGCCGACACCACGCGGGTGGTATTGCGCGTCACCGATGAGTTTGGGGCCATCCGTCCGTTCGCCAACGATGCCATTAAGCTGGAGATCGAAGGACCCGCCGAAATCATCGGCGATAATCCTTTCGCAGTGGTTGGCGGGACCGGCGCAATTTGGATTCGCGCGAAAGAGCAAGCCGGCAGCGTCACATTGACGGCGATTCATCCAGTGCTTGGCAAGCAGCAAATACAATTGCAAATCACCGCTGCGCCCGCGGAAGTTGCCTAAGGAAGTTGCCTGAGCTTCATCGGGACGCATTGCGCCGGTACCGCGGCTGTGAAGCATCTGCGAATTCGCGGACTACGCGAGCTCGCGGTGGGCGCCGGTGGATCAATCCGTCGACGAATTATCGCCCGCAACATTCTCGGCGCCCTGTGAAGCCGCGCACACGTAAATGTCCGGGCGTAAGCCGGTGGCGGAATAATACTCGGCAGCGACCTGTTGTTGAAATTCCATCGAACGCTCCGTAGCCACCAGATTAATCGTGCAGCCGCCGAAGCCGCCTCCGGTCATGCGCGCTCCATAGACTCCGGTTTTTCCCGCGGCCAGCGCCACCATGATATCGAGCTCGGGGCAGCTGATTTCGTAATCGTCGCGCATGCTCTGATGTGAAGCGGCGAACAAGGGAGCGAGCTCGCCGATTTTCCCGTTTTCCAGCGCGGTAGCTACCTTTTGCACGCGATCATTCTCCGTGATTACGTGGCGGCAGCGGCGGTAGATCGCGTCAGGAAGCAACCCGCGGTGCTGTTCCAACTGGACCAGTGTGACGTCGCGCAAGGCAGAAATTCCGGGAAGCGCCTTGCCGATCAGGCGCACGCCCTCCTCACACTCCGCGCGCCGCGTATTGTATTCGCCTGCCGCATGCTGATGTTTGACCATGGTGTTGCAGATGACGAGCTTAACTTTCGCGGGCAGTGGTACGAACTGAAACTCCAGCGAGCGGCAATCCAGCAAAAGCGCATGTTCCGCGCGGCCATGGCACGATATGAAAGGATCCATGATGCCCACGTGCGCGCCAACAAATTCATTTTCCGCGCGTTGGCACATCTGCGCCAGACGCGTGCGGTCGATGGGATGGTGCGCGGTGTCGAGCAGCGCGTAGCCGACGGCCACCTCGAACGCGGCGGAAGAACTCAGACCTACGCCGAGAGGTACGTCGCTCGTAATGTAGAGATTCGCGCCGGAAAGTCGGTAGCCGCTTTTCTCCAAGCTCGTCGCAACGCCGAGCGGATAGTCAGACCAGTGGCCGGCGGCCTTCCGAGGTAAGGCGTCCAGATCGGCTTCCATGCTGGAGTCGAAACTTTCGGAATAAAGGACAAGTTTGCGATCGTTCCGCGGGGCGATCGCCACTGAACATAAGAATCCGATGGCTGCCGGTAAGACAAAACCGTCGTTATAATCGGTGTGTTCGCCAACGAGATTCACCCGGCCGGGAGCATGGTAAACCGCGGCCCGGGAGGAAAATCGACGTTGAAATTTGGCGAGCAAATCTTGAATGGTGGTCACAAAATTCAACTAAATTATATCGCATATCGCTGAGTTTTGCGTTGCGTTTACGTTGCTATTACTGCTGATTTTCGCTGTTGCTGCGATACGTCGTGAGGCACAAAAGGGGCGCAGAATCTTGCTTGGATGGCTCGAAATTGCGATACGATTGCCAGCATCTGCCCGCAAGGTCCACCGATGAAAGCGCTCTTGCTCTCCCAATACAATCATTTGGAAATGGCCGAGTTTCCCGTGCCCTCGCCTGGCCCGCAGGAGGTTCTAATCCGTGTGGCGGCCTGCGGCATTTGCGGAAGTGATGTACACGGCTACGATGGCACTTCTGGCCGGCGTATTCCTCCGATTGTCATGGGACATGAAGCGGCGGGAACCGTCGCGGCGCTCGGCGCGGGCGCTACCAATTTAGCGGAAAACGACCGCGTCACGTTTGATTCCACAATCTCTTGCGGTGCGTGCCCGTTTTGTCTGCGGGGTGAAGTCAACCTCTGCAATCGCCGCGAGGTTTTAGGCGTTTCTTGCGGCGACTACAGCCGGGCCGGTGCATTCGCGGATTACGTCATAGTCCCCTCGCGGATTGTGTACCGCTTGCCGGCGAGTATTTCGTTTCCGGAAGCGGCGTTGCTTGAGGCGGTGGCCGTGGCGACCCACGCCGTGTCGTTGGCAGGAAACGTGACAGAGCACTTGACGAGGCGCAGCGCCTTGGTGATCGGCGCGGGAACGATCGGTTTGCTGTGTCTCCAAGTGCTACGCGCCGCGGGTTGCTCTCAAATTTTCATTACGGATGTTGACGCCACACGTCTTGCTGTCGCGAAAGCCTTTGGCGCGACGGCCGCCCTGCCGCCTGGAGCGGAGCTCGATGAACTTATCGGCGACGTCACCGGCGGTGACGGAGTTGACCTCGTGGTTGAAGCAGTCGGTCGCAACGAAACGATTGCGCATGCGATTGCCGCGGTGCGCAAGGGAGGCGCGGTCGTCCTCGTGGGGAATATCTCGCCTGAGATCAATCTTCCACTGCAGAAAGTCGTGAGCCGGCAAATCAGACTCCAAGGCTCCTGCGCTTCCGCGGGCGAATATCCGCGCGCCATCGAGCTGATGGAGAGCGGCGCGGTAAATGTGAAACCGCTGATCACCGCGGTCGTTCCCTTGGCGGCAGGACCTGAGTGGTTTAGGCGGCTGCACTCGCGAGAACCGGGATTGACGAAGGTGATCCTCACGCCGGGCGCTGCGACATGAGCACCGCACTCTTCGACCTCACCGGCCAGACCGCGATTGTCACGGGCACGAGCCGCGGTCTGGGACAATACTTTGCTCGCGCGCTCGCCAATGCCGGTGCGGATCTGGTGCTCACCAGCCGCAACAAAGAAAGCCTGTTGCCCTTCGAGAACGAAATCAAGTCGATGGGACGGAAGGCCGTTGCACTGTCGCTGGATGTTCGCGATCAACAGAGCATCGAGCGGATGGTGGAAACAGCGGAAAATTCGTTCGGTCACCTCGAAATTCTGGTCAACAATGCCGGCTGCAACGTTCGCAAGCCGGCCATCGATGTCACCTGGGAGGATTGGAATTTAATTCTCGATACCAATTTGCGCGGCAGTTTTTTTGTCGCTCAGGCGGTTGCGCGGCGCATGATTCCTCGCAACTACGGCCGCATCATCAACATTGGTTCCGTGACCAGCGTCGCGGGGTATGCGGGACTTGGTCCCTATGGCGCAAGTCGCGGCGGCATTCGGCAGTTGACCATGAGCCTTGCCGACGATTGGGGCAAGCATGGCATCACGGTGAATTGCCTGGCGCCGGGCTGGTTTCGCACCGAGCAGAACAAAGTGATGTACGAAGACAAGGAGTGGGTCGAGTATTTATGCGACCGCATTCCCGTAAAACGACCGGGCTTGCCGAACGACCTGGATACTGCCGTGGTCTTCCTCGCCGCGGAATCCAGCCGCTACATCACCGGGCAAACGCTGCTCGTTGATGGAGGAATCTCCACGGGGGCGACGCGCGCCCTGCTGAGTTCCAAAAAGTCCGAAGCGGGTCAGAAAACCGAAGTGATCTAGCGGCCTTCGCTGGATCAGCAGTTGCCTCAACGGAGCCGCAAGCTCAGGTTATTGCCAGTTACCGATTAGGATGAAGAGCGCCCAATAGTAGGGGTGGGTATAGAGCGCCTTGGTGGACGGAGTCTGGCCGGGAGCGCCGTGGAGAAGAGCTAGTTGCGCGCGGCGAAGGGCTTCGGCTTTGGACACGTGCGCGCCGGTGGTCCAGTTACGATAGAAATTCTGCATCAACTCGCTGGTGCTTGGGTCGTACACGCTCCACAACGTGGCCATCACCGCCTTTGCGTTGCGCCAAGATTCCCAGCCCGTCGACTTCGCGGCCGTCTCCCGGAGTACTTAGTGCGGTGTTGCAAGCGGACAGCGTGAGAAGTTCGACGTCGTTGAAAGAAATGTCGGGGTCGTCATTGATTTCCGCCAGCGTGAGTCTCTGGCCCTCAGCCCCTGTTCCGCCGAGCAGCAAATACGATTCCGTGTCGTTCCCGGCGCCAAACACAAAATGGCTGGCGATGTGTACCAACGGATAGTTTGCCAGCAGCCCCTTCTTCAGATTGTCCTCGGTGAAGGTATCGTCCAGCAGCGTGTGGCCTGGCAGGACTCCGACCGATTCCGGCGTGCCTGTTTCACGAATGATCGCGCGGAGTTCCGCGGGAACGGAGGGCAGCGCGGAAAAGCCGCCATACGATTTCGATACACCCATGCCCAGGCCGTGCCACTGACTCACCGTGGGAAGCGCGGCGAGCTTGGCGACGCTCGCCGGTGTGAAAACGATATTGCGGTACTTTTCGACAAGGTATTCGCGACCGTCGTGCAACGCCGCCAGCGGGATGTAGCGCAACGCGCCATCGAGCGACCACATCAGCGTGGTGGCCTGCGCGGCTTAGAGATCCTTGGCGATGGGACCAACAAGAATCTGGTAAAGCTCCCGCGCCTTTGGCACCGGGTCCGACTCCGGATCAAGTAGCACGCGCCGGAACGCGGCGATTTTTTTGTCGAGCTCACTGGCGGTGATGGGGTATTCGCGGGCCAGTTGGACCGTGGGCGTTACAAGTACGACGTGATATTTCTCTTCGCCGACCAGCGTGTACAGCGCTACCGTGCCATTCCCCAGCTGGCGCACCACGCCTTGCAAGCTGCTGGCGTTCTCCTGCAGGTTTTCCACGGTCCTCTGCGCCTGCTTGGAGTCGCCCAGTTCCACATAAAGATTGTCGAGGAATTTGCTCCAGGCTTTATTGGCGGCATCCAGGCGATCATGCAGCTTCCGCCAGCTGCTTTTCTTCCTCGGGAGTGCGCGATGGCTTGGCGCGCAGCGCCGCCCATCCCCGGCGCTGCTGTAATCGTTGATATTTTTTCCGGGCCAAAATCAGCGTTACGACTGTCCATCGAGGCAATGGGCTTGCCGTCGGGGGCGTAGAGCGTCAACGACACATCGATGCCAAGTTGTTCCACCTCGGCGTGCACAAACACCCCGGACTCAGCGCGGATCTCGTAGTTCTGTTTCTCGCCGCCCTTCAGCTCTCGCTCCAGGGGCTTGCCCGCTTCGAGAACGACCGGTTCGACGGCCACCGCCTTGGCTGCATCTTTTGGCGCGCCAGCTTGGGATTGTTCTTGTGGAGTTGTTGCCCGGGTTACGGACAGAGCTGCGGGCAAAGTCGCAGCCAAAGTCGCAACGACGTTCAAACCAAAGAGCAACGTCGACGCAATCACGACTGCGAAGAAGGCTGGACGACATACCTCGGCGATCAGCTGAGCCAGCGAGTCTCTCGCTTTACGATATCGAAGGTTCGATCATTGCCATGCATGCGAGGGCGCTCGAGGTTATTATCGTTTCGTCTTTGAGTCAATTGATGCTGACGCGTCGAGAGCAGATATCCAGCTCAACACGCGCCAGCGCAACCTGCTCGACCAAGAGCTGAAGGCCAGAGTCCTGGCGCGATTCCGTAATGCGATGTTCGTCTTGTAACAATGCCGGCTAGTCCGGAGTTTGGCCCATCGCTTCGGTCAGTTCATCGCGGGCCTGAACGTAGTCGAGCTGCGATTGCAGCAGCAGCGTTTTGGCGTCCAATTCGTGCGCTCTGGCGGCCTCGGCTTGAGAACGTAGCGCGCTGCCTTTTTCCAGTTGTTGAGCCGTCACTCGTTGCGATTCGCTGCGCAGCGACACCAGCTCCTCGGAAACCGCCACCATTTGCCGGGTGCGCTCCAGCTTGTTCCATGCCGTTTGCACGCGGAGTTCTACTTCTTCCTTGATGCGCGCCAAATTTTCTTCGGCTTGCGCTAGCTGCGCTTTCTGCTCGCCAATGGCCGCATTTCTGCGGCCGCCGTCGAAAAGATCGTATCCAACGTGCACGCCAAAGGTGCCAAAATTTCGCGCCAGGAAAGGAACGTTGTCCTGGTAACTGTATCGGGCGAACGCCTCGACATCGGGAATGTACTGGCGTTTGGCGAGCCGCACGGCCGCTTCGGCTTCCGCGATTTGTGCGCGGGCCTCCGCGATTTCCGGGTGCGCTTCGAGGGCCACGCGCAGGCACTCCTCGCGTTCGCAGCTCGCGCCGACCTGTCGGATACCGGCATCCAGGGTCAGTTGGGTCGTAAGTGGCAGCCCGATGGCGTCGTTGAGCTGCATGGTCAAGTCCGATAGTTGCAATTCCGTGGTCAGCAGATCCTGCTTGGCCTCCAGAAATTGCGCGCGGCTTTCGATGGCTTCCTCTTGCAACGTGCTGCCGTACTTGACCTGTTCCACGCGCTCCTTTTGCAGGTCGTCGCTGGCTTGAATTTTTGCCTGGTCGGCCTCGCGGTGCGCCTGGGCGATCAGAATTCGATAATAAATCTGGTGGACTTTCAGGGCTACGGCGTTTTCTGTTTGGTGCGCTTTGTCGCGCGATGCGGATAGCGCGGCTGTCGCGACGTCATTCGCGGGTCGGATCTTCCATAGATCGGATAGCGGCTGCGTCAGCCCGGTGCCGCTGGTGACTAGCGTTTTTTCACCTTGATTGATGACATCTGTGGTCGCGGGGAACGGCACCCCGGCGATGGTGCCCAGGCTTCCCGCGGGAATACCGATGAATTGCGTGTCGGTAAGCCGCAGGAGACTACTGTCGTTGCGGAGAACTGGGAGGTAGGCGCTGTGCGCGAGGTCTTTGGCGTGTTGTTTTTCCTCCACTTGGTAGCCGGCAATGCGCACCAGGTGGTTATGCTTCAGCGCCAGCTGCACCGCTTCGTCGAGGCTGATGTGGCGAGGTCCGAGCGCAGGCGATCCCTGCGCGGCAACACCACGCGTATAAATAAATAGAAGCAAAACACCACACAGTGCGGCGCGTGACTTCATGATTGCGTTCATGATCGAGTTCATGATTTTGTCCCTCGCGTTGTCGCTGTTTCTTCGACCGGGAAGCCTAGTTCGCCATAGTGCAACGGAGATTTTTTCAGCAGCGCGATGAGCAGCAGCGCGGCTACGCAGGCCCAGGCGATCAAATGAAAGCCATCGATAAAGGTGAGCGCGTAAGCCTGCAGGCGCACGCGAGCGCTGACGAGTCCCACCGCGCGGCCGGTCGCCGCGCCCAGCCCGGAGGATTTGCCATACAACCCTGCGGTGAGCTGCCGGATGGCCGCGTCCGTGTTCCAGTTGCCCTGCTGCACCTGCAGCCCGAGCAGATTAGAGTGCACCTGCTCACGCACCGCGATGAAGTGCGTCATGAACGCCACGCCAATCTGTCCGCCAAGCAGCCGGATAACGTGGAAGAACGCGGAAAAAGTGAGCGCGTCTTGCGGTTTGGTCAGCCCGCCGGTGAAGATCGCTTGTAGCACGATGGTCGAAACAATGCCGATGAATGCGAACGATTGCCCCACGCCCATGAGCAGCTCAGAGCGATAAAAATCCGCCGCCGACCACGCACTCGTGTATTGCGCGTTGAGCAGACACGCCGCGGCCATGCAAGAAAAGCCGGTGGCCATCAGCAAGCGCGAATCCAGCCCATAGAGCAGCAGCAGCGCGGCGATTACGGCGATCAAAATTTGCGGCACCGCGGTCCACACCACCGCCGGCGCGATTTGGTCCGCCTCAAAGCCATGCACGGCGAGCGATTGCGGCACCAGGATGATCGTGGAGAGCAGGCAAAAACGAAATAGAATCAGCCCGAATCCCAAAACCTGCGTATTCCATAGGCGAATGTACGGAAGATCGACTAGCGGATTAGGGCTGCGGAGCCGCCGTATGAGCGAACCGAGCAAGAAAACCGCGGCGCCCAAGAAAAGCGCGTCGATCAGTCCAGAGTGCAACCAATCAAGCCGCTGCCCCTGATCCAGCGCCGCGAACAGCAGCGCGAACCCTGCGCTGGCGTACAAGAAGCCCGCGAAACTCGGCGGAGACGCCGCGGATTTTCTCGGCGCTGGTGCCGGCACGCCATAATAAATACACACGGCCATGAGCGGTGTGAGCACCGCGGACGCCCAGAACATCCAATGATAGGAAAGATGCTCGCGACACCAGCCGTACAGCGACGGCGCAATATTCACCGCGCCATCCACGGAGGAGGCATACAGCGCCAGCGTGAACGGCAAAAACCGCGGCGGAATATTTTTCAGCGCAAACGTTAACGTCAAGGGATAAAACGTGCCGGACGTCAAACCTGCCAACACCAGTGCGGTCAGCAAGAGGCTGTAGTTGTGAATGAACGGAAGGAAAGCACAGATTACGGTGAACGAACTTGCGGCCAGTAGCAGAACTTTGCGCGCTCCGAGCAGCCCGCCAACATAAACGGTAAACGGCCCGATGAACATCAGCGCAATATTGTAAGCGCTGCCGATCCACGCACCATCGTCGTAACCGATGCCTAGCGCGCCTTTCAGGTCCGCGGTGCCCAGCGTCAGCATGCGCCCAGTAAGCGTGACAATTCCCGCGCCCATCACCACGCCCAATATCCCCACCAGCGGACTCTGCGAAAGTTCCGCAGGCAAACCTCCGGCGATCGCTCGAGCGATTTGTCCCTTCGAAGGCGGCGGGTGCAACACTGCGCTTTGCGTGGCCATTTGCGTGGAGATCGTCCGCTCCCGTTAGTGCGATGTTTAGTGTGAAGTGCGGAGCGTGGCCGTTACCGAAAGGCCCGGGCGTAGGCTGGCCGATTTCGCGGCGTCATCGAACGCAATCTTCACGGGAATTCTTTGCACCACTTTGGTGAAGTTTCCCGTGGCGTTGTCCGGCGGCAGCAGACTGAATTGCGATCCGCTGGCCGGCGCGATTTCCAGCACCTTGCCGCGAAAAATTTGCCCGGGATATTCGTCGATGCGAATTTCCGCAGGGTCGCCAATTTTCACGTGTGTAAACTGCGTTTCGCGGTAATTCGCTTGCACCCACTTTGTTTCGGCAACGAAGGTCAACACCTGCGTGCCCGGCGAAACCAGTTGCCCGGGCCGCACCTGCCGTTCGCCCACCGTGCCGTCGCCGGGCGCGTGGATCTTCGTGTAGCCGAGATTGACTTGCGCCACAGTCAGCGCCGCTTCTTTCGCGTGCAAATCAGCAATAAGCTGCTGATCTTGCGATTCCAGCACCGCTTTGCTGCGCCGCTCCGTCTCCACGCCGATCTCGCTGCTGCGCAGCGCAGTCTTCGCTTCCGCCAGGTCCGCCTCGCGGCTCGCAGCTTGCGCGGCCAAGCGTTGCTGGTCGGCCACCGCAGTCTCCACCTTTTGCTGGGTCGCTGCTTGATTGGCGAGGAGCGCTTCCTGGCGCGTGCGTTCCGCACTGGTGCGCACCACGTCCGCGTGGACGGCATTGATCCCCGCCTCCGCGGCCACAATTTGCGACTTGGCCTGGTCGACCCCGGCCAGTGCTTTATCGATCCGCGCATCCTCTAGTTCGCGCTGTCTGCGATTGTTTTCGATGGCCGCCTTGGCCGCTTCCACCCCGGCGCCGGCTTGCGCCAGTTGCGCCTGATAGTCGTCGTCCTGCAATTCCACCAGCAAATCGCCGGCATGCACCGTCTGATAGTCAGAAACTTTTACGTCGCGCACAATCCCCGCCACCTTGGTGCTCAGCGGCGTCAGGTCGCCGCGTACATACGCGTCATCCGTAACCTGCTCGATGCGCCCGCCCTCCCAGGCGTTCCAGTCGCGCGTAATCGTAATGATCACCGCCGCCGCCAGCAGCAACACCAGTAGCGGCGTCAAATACTTCAGCCACGGCCAGCGGTGCGGCGGCGCCGCAGCAGCATGTTCGCCCGGAGCAGCTGCAGCACCGCCGGGCGCGGGTGCTCCTGTGCTCGTGCTAGTCGTGCTCGTGCTCGGTGTAACAGGACTCGGCGTGGAAGCCGCCATCTCTTCATCTCCTCGGAAACATGCTCAGCTCACCATAAGCTATTAGATTCACGGCCCAGCATCATGGCCATATCAAAATGAGACTGGCTTATAAATCGGCGAGCAGCATTGTAACTCACCAGATTCCCCCGCGTGCAGTGCGTCAGCGGCGCATGCGTCCGTCGACAGTTCGAGGGCCACAGGCGCGGCAGCTCGAGCGAGTCGCGGGGTAAGCCCCGGAGGGGCGGAAGACGTTAGCCCAGCGCATGAGCGCTGGGTGTGCGGCGCGCGACACAACACCCTCCGGAGCGCCGGAGGCGCGGTACAGGGCCTTGGTATATGGTGGTTCATTCTAAATCTGAGTCCCGGGCAGGCTAATTTTGCATCAACCAATCAACGAACTTCTTTCACCACCACAGGAGCCAATTTGTGGCTAATCCTAAATACGCGGCCTTTGCCGCGCTCGACCCATTCTTCGCGATAGCACAGCAGGGTTTGGCCGGACTCGTCGACGGCGACCACTATTTCGATACCATCGCCGAAGATGCCGTCTTCGAGTTTCTCTATATCTTCCCCGGCTGGCCCCCAACCGTCCATGGTCGTGCGGCGCTCATGGCCCTCTACGCGCCCTACGGCAACAACATCGTCCTGCATGGCGCGGACGCCCTCGTCATTCACCGCTCGCAGGACCCGCGTGTCGTGATCATCGAATACCAGGTACACGGCAAAATACTCTCGACCGGCGCCTCCTACGACAACCGCTTCATCTCTGTGGTCACCATCGCAAATCGCAAGATCGTCCATTGGCGCGACTACATGGACTCCCTGGCGGCGATGACCGCGCTTAGCCAGCCGTCTGCCACCGCCGGCAAAAGTAAATAACAAAGGAAACCACGCCGAGCCAAAAAAGAAGGCGCGAACCAAAACGCTCCGCGCCTCCCCTCTTTCAATTGCCTAGCTTACTTCTTGCACCCAGAGCAGGAAGCACAACAATCCGCGGAAGGGCAGCATGATGCGTTCGCCGCCTTCACCGCTCCTGCAAACGTGAGTGCCATCAGTGCTACCAACAGTATTGCTCGAATGTTCTTCATGGATTTTTCTCCTTTGAAAAATCAATTTGGTTTTTGTCAACCGATGGCTATGCCATCGGCGCGAAAGGAGAGCAACATTTCTCGTGCGAATTTCTAAATGCGCAGCAGGCGTGTCTTGAGGAGTGTGTCTCTACCGCTGTGCCAAACGGCCGGAACAACTTCCAGCGAATGATAAAACCGAATTCCCACCAAATCGCCATCGGAAGCCAGAACGAAATCCTGCGTCGTAGCAAAGCTCGTTGTAGCAAAGCTCAACGCTGCCGGTTCCCACTTCGGAGCAATCGTTATTTCGAGAGGGCAGCACGACATCCTGCCACCGGGAACCGGCTTCCCGTCGCCCGGTTTAGTCGGAGCCTTGCCGCCGGAATGGTGGCAACATGGCATGTCCGCCATCGGCCCTTGCTCGCCCCTCTTGGCCAGACTACCAGTTGAAGTCCCCGCTACAGTCTTTCGAATCGCAGACGTACGGATTGCATGGGAATCCGCAAGCGCTGGCAACGCGCATCCCATGAAGCAGGCCAACACGGCCATCCACAGAGAAATGATCGTGGCCATCCATCCTTTGAGAGTGTGAAGCGGCGGACGCATCACCTAAAGCCTATACCCATCGATTCCCTAAAACAATTCGTGTCGGCGGGTTGCCGACCGGACATGCCAAATAGTTCAAAGCTACACTCATATGACTCCGCTGGACTTAGCCCATCCACATCGTTCGAATGCGTGCCAATATAGTAATTGTACTTGACAAGCATAAGATACCACGCTAAAATGTCCCATGAAACTCGCCCCAAACCGCCTCCTAGTGGCACAGACTTCAGTGGCACAGACTTCAGTCTGTGCTCTCGTCCCCCAACCCGCAGTTCGTCAGACTCACCGCCCCGCCCGCCCCAACCCCGCTTCCCGATCCCGCCTTTTCCCTGGCTTGTTATCTCGTTGCGTCAATACCCCGCTTTTGCCCGTAAACTCAATCGAATCTTACTCTTTCGCGAGAATCACACCTAAACCCAATAGAATCCTACTCTTTCATCATGACCCCGGGGGGGTGGGGGTGCCCCGGTGTGTACAATAAAGTGCTTAGAATGATTGACTTACAGAATAAGCCGCCGTTTCAAGGGAGAGCGGCGCTGCGTAAGCCCAGGAGCATAAGATCCAGCGGGCAGACCTTTTCAGCGGTGCGCGACGACCGACGATTCAGAAACGCCGGCTTTGAGAATCTTCGCGAACTCCTGGGGAAGCACCGGACGACTGAAAAAATAGCCTTGAGCTTCATCGCAATGCTGCGCCTGAAGAAACGCCAACGCTTCCTGGGTCGCCACGCCCTCGGCAATGACGCGCAGCTTCAGGCTGCGGCCCATGCTGGTTACCGCGGTGACGATGCTGGTGTCGTCGGGGGCAATGGTCATCCCGCCCGGAACCTTCGTTCTAATTGGTGCCACGTTGGGTTAAACGTGGAACTCTTAGTTGCAATCAACTATTTAGGCAGCCAGGGAGGGAAAAAACCGAATGTCCAAGGCTAGAATTCTGGAAGGGTGATGTTAGTTTGACGGGAAAACGATTCATGTCGAGCGAGAAGGTATTGGAGTACCGCTAGTTCCTAACCTAACTGCAGTACGAAAGTCTCTTCAGCGTTTTGTTTTTTTCTTTTTTTTCTTGCAGAGGTCTTCCAGAAGGTATTTTAGTGAGGCACATTCCTGGATCACGCCTTCCAACCTGGGAACCGTTTCCCTAAGTTCGCTTTCTTCGACATTGCCATCCGCCAGCGTAGCGGCCACGCTTTCAAGGGCCTCGCCTACTTCCCGCAAGAGGCTGGAGACCGCCAGAAGTTCTCCGCCGGAGGCGATGCGGGAATCCGGAATTTTGAAGGCCACGCGGCCGGCTTGGCTCTCGAGGAAGTCCAGTGGCTCGTAGGTTTTTAGGAGAACGCAGATTTGGGGAAGCAGGTACGCCGGGATTTGCCGTTCGCCGCGGAGCCAATACATCAAGGAACGATAGTTGGTGCTGAGCTGCTGGGCGAGCAGGCGGGTATCGTAGTTGGACTTGGTTTCTACGGCGCGACTCAGTATGGAAGAGAGATCGTCGGCAGGCACAAGAACCTCAAGGTGTTTGTGTGGAGTAGCTTACGTGTTCAAAATGGCGTTCATTTTGAACGACGATGCTGCCATTGTAGCTGAATTGCATCGCGGCGGATTAAGGTCTTAAATATGGGCATTGCACGATACTTCGAAAGTGGTGGCACGGTGGATGGAAGGCCGTCCAAGTCTATGATAACAATTGACAAACACTTGCTGCGGAAGTACGGTCCGAGGAGGAACGGCCTCAACGTTATTTGAATGAAGTGACGTGCGGAAAGCCGCGCGGCAGGTTTTGTGTGCCCAAGGTGGAATTGCCATGACGAAGAAGTGGTACAACTATTTTGTTTCGGTTGAGCAAAACACAGCGAATGAACCGGGTGCGACAGGGTGGCCGAGCGGCGCAGATGCCAAGAGCGCCTCGGACAGCGTTGCGGAGATCGCCGCGGGGCTGAACGCCGAACCACAATTCACCAAGCCGATTTCGGAACCAAACTCTTTCGAAGAGATTTACCGTGCGGCGGAAATTCCGGAAGCGCCGCACGGTTATTCGATTTTGCGCGTCGCGCAGATGATGGAGAGCGAGCATATTCGTTCTTTGCCGTCGGATGTGAAACGCTCGTCGGTGCTGGTGGGACTGGAAGCGGCCGAGGTAAATATAAAGGATGTGATTCAGGATGCGATTTACCGGGACCGCGCGCTGGATGGTTACGAGCGGGTGCAGCAGCGGGCGCTGGAGGAACTGGAAAACGGCAAGACCGCGGAGAACGCGAAAATTCAGGCGGAGATCGACCGTTACGTTACGGAACAGCGCGCCAAGATTCAGGAAAACAACGACGCCATAACGCGAGAGAAAGAGCGGGTTACCGGCTGGCGGCTGAAGAAACAGCAGGAAGAAAAGAAGATTGCGGAAACGGTGGGGTATTTTGTGTCCGAGAATCCCATTACCACGGGTGAAGTGAAACCGATTCCGCCGAGTGCGGCTTCGACAGGTTCCAAGACCGCGAAAAAGTCTTAAACGGAGGACGATTATGTGGGGACGTTTATCCAGGATGATCCGGTCGTTCGTCGGATTCTTTATATCAGTGGCGGAGGATCCGGAACTGATTTTGCAACAGAACATTCGCGACATGAACGATCAAGTGCCGCGGATGAACGAGAGCATCGCGATGGTCAAGGCCAACGTGACGTTGCTCGAAAAAGAAGAAGCGAAATATAAGACCGATTTGGCCAGCCTTACGTCGAAAGTGAAGGCGGCCATCCAGGCGAATCGCGACGATCTGGCGGGTAGCTTCGCGCTGCAACTTGAACAGCTGCGGGGCGCGCTGGCGAGAACGCAGGGGCAACTGACCACGGCGCGAGCGGCATTTGAGAAGGCCATGACCGTGAAGCAGGCGTTCATGCGGGAGAAGGAACGAAAAACGCAGGAAGCGCTCAACGCGATCGCGGATTACCGCCGCGCGCAGTGGCAGAAGAAGGTGGCGGATGCCATGGAGCAGTTCGAGGTGGCGGGCATCAGTCAGACGCATGACGAGATGGTCCGCAAGATCGAAGAGATGACCGCGGTGAACGAAGCCCGAATGGATATGGCTCTGGGCAACGTGGACCAGCAAAAAATGAAGATCGAGGAAGAGGCGGAGAAGATTCAGGCGGACGAGTTGGTGAAGCAATTCAAGATTGAAATGGGGATCGCGTCACCGCAAGCGGCGCCGGCGAATGCTCCCACGGAAAAGACCATCGGCGGCAAGGAGCCGCAACGCACTTCGTAACGCACTTCTTCAAAATAACGGGATCAAGCACGCGAACGGTGGTCGTCCGAGGATGCCAGGAGGAAGGCAATGGCCGTAAAAATTGAAAAGGGTGGGTGGGTGTTTATCTTCTTGATCGGGCTGGCGCTGGTCGGCTACGGGCTGTATCACTACAACATCGTCGATGTAGATCAGTGGATGGGCAAGAAGAACGCGAGCACAAGCGGAAGCGGCGAAGTCGTAGACGCATCGAAGCCTCTGGTTTTGCCGGTTTCCTCGACGGATTCGGATCCCGAAGTTCGCGTGCGCGTGAATATTTGGGTCGGCTGCGCCGGCGGATTGGTGGCCAACGGCGGACTGGACACTGCGGCGGATTCTATCTTCGGTAAGAAGGGGTTGAAGGTTTCTTTCAAAATCATCGATGACTGGACGGAAGGAGCGGCGGCGTTGGCGACCAACAACGTGGACGTGATGCTGACCACGGTGGACGTTTACGCCAAGGACTACGCGCAGTTCAAGGAAAAAGGATTTGGCTCGCACGCTTTTCTGATTGTGGACTGGTCGCGCGGGGCAGACGGCGTAATCGGGAAGCAGGGAATCAACAGCATTGAAGATCTGGCGGGGAAAACGATTGCGTTTGCGCCGTATACACCATCACATTTTCTGTTATGGAATGGACTCAAAACTTCGGGGCTGGACTCCAGCCAGCGCAACGAAATATTCAACAAAGCGATCCACACGAAAGACGGCATCGAACCCGCGACGCTGTTCGCCCAGGAAAAAGTGGATGCGGCAGTGGCTTGGGATCCGGACATGAGCGACGCGGTGGCCAAGCGTCCGGGTTCGAAGAAAATCTACGACACGAAAATTGCGAACCGCCTGATCGCGGACATTCTGGTGGTCAGCGACCGTTTCGCCGCGCAGCATCCGCAAACGCTGTTGAAATTTACGCAGGGCTGGCTCGAAGGCGTGGAGTTCATCAAGACCGAGCCGGCACGCGCATACAACCTGATTGGCGCGGTCAAGGACTTTAATATTCCATCGGATCTTGCGAAGACCATGCTCGGTGGAGTGAAGCTAGCGGACTACGCCGACAACCGCGCCATCATGGGAGCGCCTGGGTCGAATTCGGACTACACCAACATTTTTCAGATGGCCCAGGATATGTACCGCGAACTTCTGATCATAAAACATTCGAGCAATCCGGAAGAAACTCTGGATCGGCGATTTGTTGAGAAATTATCTGGCAGCTTCTCCACGGCTTCGACCGAGGCGCCCATCGAGTACAAAGAGCCGGCCAAGGGGACGGTGCCGCTGGCGACGCAGCATCGCTCGATTTATTTTGCGCCGAACTCTTCGCACATGAGCCTGGATTCTCGCGCGGTGGTCGACGAGCTCGCCAGCACCATGCGAGCGTACGAAAATACCGTGGTGGACATCGAGGGCAACACGGACTCCACCGGTTCGCGCACCGCCAACATCGACCTCTCGCACGCGCGCGCCGACGAAGTGAAAGACTATTTGATGAAGAAATATGGCTTTCCCGAGACGCGTTTGCGCACCGCCGGCAACGGCCCGGACAAACCGCTTGAAACCAATGCCACGCCCGAAGGCCGGGAAAAAAACCGCCGCACCGATATTAAGGTCTACGCGAATCCGAGTTAACTGAGCCTTTCAATCCAAATGAGCGACCTCTTCACCATCCGGAAACAGGTCTCACCCCGCGTCCGGGTGGCACTCGCGTTTGTCAGTTGGGGCGCCATTCTGCTCGCGTGGATCGCCCTCACGCATTGGGAAATTCTGCCGCCATTTTCATTGCCTAAGCCACTGGGCGTGGTTCGCGCCTTTGGCAGGCTGTGGACAGAATACGATCTACTCGGAAACGTCGCCAAGAGCTGGTGGAGGATTGCGCAGGCATTTTTGTGGTGCACGGTGATTGCGATCCCTTTAGGGATTTTGATGGCGGCGTTTCGCTGGGTTTTTGAGTTGGTCAATCCGGTTGCCGCGCCCATGCGCTCCATGCCGCTTACCGCGTTCCTTCCCGCGTTCATCGCCTTATTCGGTATGGACGAAACCATGAAGGTCGCTTTCCTGTGGTTCGGGATGTTTTTTTACCTGCTGGCGGTGGTCGTTGAAGAAGCCAACCGCGTGGATAATTCCTTGCTGGAGACGGCTTACACGCTCGGCGCCAAACGCCGACATGTCTTGTGGCTAATGTTCCGCGCCTCGTTCCCCGCGATTTTTTCTTCCTTCCGCATTCTTTACGACATTGGCTGGACTTACGTCATCCTGGCGGAAATGGTGAACGCGCGCAAAGGCGTGGGCTACATGGTGGAAGCGGCGCGAAAAGTGCTCGATTTCGAAAGAGTGTACGCGGGAATTTTCGCCATTGGCGTGGCGGCGTTTCTTTTCCGCTTCCTGCTCACCTTCTTGGAGAAGCGCCTTTTCCCGTGGCGGCAAGTGGGATCTGCTCTCTCGCCCACCGGCGCAGCCGTTCCCAGCGCTAATGCGCACTTGAAGGCGGTGAAGCATGGAAGCTAAGAAATCGAAAATCACCGTTCACAACGTCGCCAAGTCTTTTCGTTCGGCGGATGGTAAAACGGTCGACGCGCTGAAAGATATCAGTTTCGAAGTGCAGGATGCTTTCTCTCGCGAAGGTCGCGACATTGGAGAATTGCGCGTATTGCTCGGACCATCAGGTTGCGGCAAGTCCACTTTATTGCGGCTCATCGCCGGCCTGGACCGGCCCGACGCCGGAGAAATCCTTGTAAATGATCAGCCAGTGCATGGCGCGGGCAAAGACCGCGGTATGGTCTTTCAAAAATACACCTCGTTCCCCTGGCTTACGGTGACTGATAATATTGCCTACGGCCTAAAAATCAACGGAGTATCGAAGGAAAAATCCAAGGAAATCGTCGCACAATTGATTCAGGCGGTAGGCTTGAGCGGGTTTGAGAACGCCTATCCGGAGACGCTATCCGGCGGCATGCAACAGCGCGTGGCCATCGCGCGAACGCTGGCCGTACGGCCCGCGGTGATTTTGATGGACGAACCTTTCGGAGCGCTGGACGCGCAGACGCGCGGCGAGATGCAACAGCTTCTCTTGCGCATTTGGGATGAAACCGCCAGCACCATTCTGTTCGTCACCCATGACGTAGAAGAAGCCATCTATTTGGCGGACAGAATATTTATTATGAGCGCGCATCCCGGGACCATCGTCGAAGACCTGCAGGTGCCGTTCGAGCGGCCGCGAAATCTGGAGCTGAAGCAGCTCAACGAATTTCACGAGCTGCAAAGCTACGTTCTGGGGCGCTTGCGCCGCGCTCCCGGAAATGGACAGGTGCGAGTGAGCATATAAATGCGCTTTGACGGCCTCCAGGGACCATCCGGCAAGCCAGGCGACCGCGAAGAACCTAACTTCGTCGCAGCGGCTTTTAATCTACAGTACAACTGGATCGCGCTTGGGGGCGCCGTGTTGTTCGCGGTGGTAAGCGGGAGTCTGCTGCCGATTATTTTGGCCGCGGGCACCGAGCTGATGTATCTGGCCATCGTTCCGCAGATGGCCACGTTTCAACGGCTGGTGCGGTCCTGGAAGTTTGGCGAAGAGCTGCAACAGCGCCAGGTGCAATACGCGCAGATGCTGTCCAGCTTGTCACCGGAAGCGAAAGCGCGCTATGCCAAACTGGCCCAAGTGTGCGCATACGTGCGCGGCAACTTTTCACAATTTTCTTCCACTTCCAAAATCTTCCTCGAACAGATGAATGCGCGGCTGGACGGCTTGCTCGACGGCTATGCCCGGCTGCTGCTGGCGGCTTCGCAGCAACAACAATATCTGAAAGCCACGGACCCGGATGAGATCGACGAGGAAATCGCCGCGCTACAAAAAGAAATGAGCAACGATCCGGTAAAGGTGCAGGAGATTAATAAAAAGCGCGTGGAAATTCTGACCAAGCGGCTCGAGAAGTATCAGAAGATTTGCGAGAATCAGCAAATCGTTGACGCGCAATGTTCCGCCATCGAAGATGCCTTGCACCTGGTGCGCGATCAATCGGTGACCATGCGCGACCCGCAACAAGTGAGCGATCAACTGGATAATCTGGTGCGCGACGTGGAGCAGACCGAGCAAACCGTCCAGCAAGTAGAAGCGATCTTTGGCAACATGACCGGGAATATGGGCGGAAACATAGGCGCTGATCTTGACTTGCTATTGCCACCGGACAGCACGCCATCTAGTTCCGGCGCCGCAAAACGTTCTCGCAGCAAAAACTAAGTGAACACACCGCGTCCATTTTCGGCCACCGCTCTTGACACGCTTCCAGCTTGGGCACGGGAGCTTTCGGAAAAATACTATTCGCGATCGTTCACCATGTTCGTTTTGCACGGCAACGTGCGTGACCTGGTGCCCCTGCAAAAACCAGACGCCATGGAATTCGTTCCGCTGGAGCAGTTCCTCTCAAGTGCACTTTTCGGGCAGCGCGACCTTATTCTGCAGTACGACCGCGGGGGACTGAGCTTTGGATCCTCGGCCACGCAAGCTGATTTTCGGCGTGCGCTCGAAGGCTACGACAGTTTTCACGGCACCACCTACGCGCAAGGGCTGCCGCGCAATCCCGACGCAGTCTTGAATGTGCTGGACAACTATTTGCGGTTGCGCATCCAGGACCACAAGAAAATTGCTCTGATCCTGGATTTCGCGGAAACCATCGCGCCCGCGGGCGATGTCTCCGGGATGTCTGCCGAAGATCGCAACTCCCTCGTGATTCTGAAGCGCTGGGCGCGCAATCCGGCGTTTCTGAGCGCGGACCTGACGATTTGCCTGATCGCCGAAAATCGCATCGAATTGAATCAGGGAATCGTGCAGAATCCCGGGGTTTCGTCGATTGAGATTCCCCTGCCGGACGGTGAGGAGCGCCTACAATTCGTTCGCGCCCAGCTTAAAATCAGCGCGCTGCCTGAGGGATCGGAGGTTTCCGATGAGACCCTGGCGAAGCTTGGGGGCGGATTAAAGCGCGTACAACTGTTCAGCCTGATCGCCCACTCGCTGCAAAACCACCAGCCGCTGACGCTGAAATTTCTTTCGAAGCGCAAAAAGGATTTGATCGAATCCGAAGCCGGCGGCCTGCTGGAATTCGTGCAGAGCCGCTTCGATCTTTCCTACGTCGCGGGTAACGATCAGGCCAAGCGAAAACTGCAGGATGCGGCGGCCGCCGTGCGAACCGGCAACACCGACGTTTTGCCTATGGGTTACGTCATTTGCGGACCCGTGGGCACCGGGAAAACATTTCTAACCACTTGCTTTGCCGGAGAAGTTGGCATTCCCGCAGTGACGCTGAAAAATTTTCGCAGTATGTGGCAAGGCGTCACGGAAGGAAATCTCGAGCGCGTGCTGACTTTGCTGAAAGCCATGAGCCCGATCGCCGTGATTGTCGATGAAGCCGATGCTCAGCTCGGCGACCGCTCGAGTTCCGGGGATAGCGGCGTGGGTAGCCGGGTTTTTGCGCAAATCGCGCAGTTCATGGGCAACACGGAGTTTCGCGGAAAAGTAATCTGGTTTCTTTTGACCAGCCGACCGGATCTTTTGCCCGTCGACCTGAAGCGCCAGGGCCGCGCCGAGGAGCACATCGCACTCTTCTATCCGGAAACAGCGGAAGAACGGCTCGCGCTTCTGCGCGCCATGCAGAAGAAAATCGGCATGCCGTTGCTGCCGGACGAAATCGAAAAGTTTTTTTTGCAGAACTCCGGAACTCTTTCCGGAGCAGACATCGAAGCGGTGTTGATCCGCAGCCAGCTAAGAAGCCGCTTGCTCAAGAAAAAATCCGTGGATACGGACGATTTGAAGTCGACGCTAGAAGACTTCATCCCGCCATATTACCCAACGGAGATCGATCTGCAGAATCTGGTGGCGGTGCTGGAATGCACGAGCAGGAGCTTGCTGCCGCAGAAATATCGCGATCTGGAGCGCAGCGAGCTGATTCGCCAAGTCCACGAACTCCTGGCCAACGCGCGCGAGTAGTACGCAAACCAGCCCTCAAATTACGATTCCATCCATACGGAAAGCTCGCTTCTGCGCGGTGAATTGTGGAATTGGTTTGGCCTTGAGTAAAGGCGCCTGGTCCGTCCAGAAATCCGAGAACTCTTTTTTTTCTCCCGTACGATAGTAGTGCAAAAGATAGGCTTGGTCGCTCGCGGTATATGCCGAAAACCACGGATCAATATCACGAATTCCGATCTCGTGAAGCAGGGAGAGTCCGTAACTCGCGGCCTCCATTTCGTATGCTGCGATTTCCGGGAAAAGCCGTTCGTCAACCGGCGGGCGATACTGCCTTCCCAATTCAAATGCACCGGGAGCAACGTTCCATTGCACCGTGTGGCCAAATAGGTGAGCCAGCAGGAACAGGCGCTGCTCGGGAGTCACCGCGTAATCAATATGGATTTCGACGCCATCCAGGTCCCCTGTTAATGGATCCGGAATATCTCTGGTCACGATGCGTAGGTGATAGTGCTGCTCGATACGTTGCTGCACAACGGCGCAGTACTCGGCAAAAGGTATATCCACCGGCCGATTGTACACCGAAGATATCTCCTCTAATCGAACGCGTCTATCCAGGCGGCTGCGCGATGAAGCCATGAGTCAGGAAAGCAAAGCGAAAAATGTGGCTTGAAGTAGATTTACCCGAGTCATACCATATTGCCTGCGAACCACCACATGCGCGAGGAGGTACTCATGCACATCGCGCGGCTTTCTAACGCCCGGCTTTCGTTAGGCACCTTCTCTCTTCGGTTTCCGATCCTGATCCGGCAGCTCTGGCGGCTTGCGGCAATAGGTCTGGTATTTAGTCTATCTGCGCCCGGCAGCGCAAGAACGCAAAAGCCCGCCGGCGTGGCGGACGCGCACGAATTGGTGACCGGCCAGACGGAGATTCTGGTTACCCCTGAGCAACGGCAATCCGCCGTCGATCTACTCGAAAATGTGCAGCGCAACTTCGCGGTAGCCATGTCCCGCTTTCCCTACACCATGAAGGTCTCTTTCAAGGGCAGCGGCGACACGCAGTATGAAGGCGATGGCACCATGGAGGCCGAAGAGTTGTTGCCGAACTGGCGATGGACTGCGCAGGTTGGAGGAGTCGTATCCACGCGAATGACGCTGGACGGCAAAACCTATGGAACCGCGGAAGCGGTTCCGATGCGCGTGCAGATGGTTCGCGAAGCGCTGTTTCGCCCCATTTCTGGTTCGCCGAATCAGAAGGCCATTCGCGTGGCGGATGTCGATTTCGGCGGCAAGCAGCTCACCTGCGTGCTGCTTGCCGGGAATGGGCCGCGCACCGGCATGCCGCGCCAATGGTGGGACCGCGAATACTGCGTCGAAGCGAGCACTGGGCTATTGATGATTTCCTCCGAAGCCGCTGGCGTCTATGCGATGTATGACTACACAAATGCGGTGAACTTTCACGGGCATACCTTGCCGGGGCAGATCACTTTTTTCCAGGGCGAAAAAAGGGTCCTCGAAATTCATATAGACAGCATGACGGACGGCGTCGAAAACGCAGAAACCCTGTTCAATTCGACGGCCGCCGGAGAGTTGCGCGCGCCCACATTTCTCCTGGCCTCAGCGCAATGGACGCCCATTCGCGTGGATGAGAATTCTGGAGGATCCGTGGTTCGCATCGAGCCGGTGATCGTCCATGCGACGATCAGCAATGATTCGGGTGAAGTGCTCGAAGCGGAAGCTGTCGGAAATTCCGATCTAAACCAGCGCGCTTTGGAAGTTGTCAAGCGCACAGCATATCCGCCCACGGGCTTTCAGCGCGATTTGTACGTGGCCGTTGAATTCTTCGTCCGGCAGTAATTTTCTTTCGTGTTCTCTAGCTAGAACTACTCTTTTTCCCGCGCGTCAGAAACGCGAAGCTCGTCTGATTTTGTGCTCTCCGATGAGTTCCATCTCTTCAGCTACGCGACCCGCGTCCCCCGCCTCCTAACTGCTCATTGCGTTTGCAACTTGACATTAGTCGCTGTAATGTTAGGGTCGCTATCAAAATATGGTATGGGGTACTTCGAGTGGTGTGTTTCCTGGAGTAATCTCGACATGCGAAATGAAAACAGCGCGGCAGTTCCGCCGTCGCTGCCCGGAAGCGCCAAAACTGGCCGGGCTACAAAAACCAAACGCGGCCGCGACGCTGCCGCCAAGGAGCCCGTCACCGGTCTTCGCGAACGCAAAAAAGCCCGGCTCCGGCAACAGATCGTCGAAACAGCACTGCATCTTTTTCGACAGCGTGGCTACGAGAACACCCGCATCGATGACATCGTGCAGACGCTGGAAATCAGCCAGCCCACGTTTTTTCGTTATTTCCCCAGTAAAGATGCGGTATTGCGCGAAGTGGGGCGCCGCGCGTTTACGCGCCAGGCCGAGAGTCTTAAGGCCGAATTGTCCACCAAAGCCACCACCGAGCAACGTTTGCGCCGGTTCTATGAATCGCTCGGGAATGTCACGGAAGTAGGGCGGCCGCTGTGGCAGGCGGTAATTCTCGCTGGCGCCATGGACCCGGTGCGTTCGCCGGAGCTGCGCGGCGCGGAGGCCACCACTGTCAGCCTGTTGCGCGAGATTATTGCGGAGGGTCAAAGGAACGGTGAAATAACAAAAGATTTCCCGGTGGTACACCTCGCTGAGTTCATGGAGGGCATGTTCAACACCGTGGTCCGTCAATGGGCGGTTGATCTTACTGGACCGCACAAACTTACCGAGAGGGTACGCAATGCAGTCGAATTTTTCTTGCGCGGTGCAAAGCCTTAACTCGAACCGCGGCTCATTTCTTCTTAGCAGATGAACCGCGCCCTTGGCGCAAAATCTGACTCACGCTGCAAAAAATTCCATGAGGTGCATGCCATGAAAGCAGCAATCCTGCGCGAATTCAAAGCCCCGCTTGCCATCGAAGAAGTCCCTCCGCCAAAGCTCGATGCCAACGAAGTCTTGCTCGAGGTGGAAGCCTGTGGCGTTTGCCATTCGGATCTCCATGTGGCGGATGGCGATTGGCCGCAAATCGTTCCGATAACCAAGCGTCCCTTAATTCTTGGGCATGAGATCGTCGGCCGCGTCGTGGAAAAGGGGCACGCCGTCGAGACGCTGCAAGTGGGCGACCGCGTCGGTGTGCCTTGGGTCCATTGGACCTGCGGCGAGTGCGAACTGTGCCGCGAAGGCAACGAAAACCTCTGCGCCAACCAGAAAATTACTGGCGTCACCGTGGATGGTGGTTACGCGGAATTTGTGAAAGCTCCCGCGAGTCACGCGCTCAAGATTCCTGAGGGGCTTTCTTCCGCTGCCGCCGCGCCGCTATTCTGTGCGGGCGTCACCGTGTATCGCGCCTTGCAGCACGCGAAAATCAAGGCCGGGCAGCAGGTGGCGATTTTTGGTGTAGGTGGTCTCGGTCACTTGGCGGTGCAAATCGCAAAGGAACTGGGAGCCATTGTCACGGCCATCGACATTTCCGATGAAAAACTTGCGCATGCCAAAAGCGTGGGCGCATCTGTCACGCTCAACATTGTTTCTGCAAATGTTGTCAAGGAATTGCGGCGGACGGGCGGCGTCCACGTTGCTTTGGTGACTTCCGCAGCGCGGGCTGCCTATGACGCTGCTTTGCCCTGCGTGCGACCCACCGGCATGCTCCTGGTTGTTGGTCTGCCTTCCGAGTCCCTTTGTTTTCCGCCCATCCTGATGGCGGCTACGGAGGTGCGCATCCAAGCCTCCTCCGTCGGCACGAGAGAGGACCTGCGCAAGGTCCTCGAAATGGCCGCCGCGGGAAAGCTGCACTGTCAGGTAACGGCGCGACCCCTGGCGCAGGCCAACGACGTGCTCGCCGAATTGCGTGCTGGCTCCGTTGCGGGCCGCATCGTCCTCACACCGCGATAAGTACCTTACCCAACGACCTCCCGGCCTAGCCGGGCAAAAAACCGCTTTCCTGCCGCTATGGATTTCCGGTAAGCTACCCGCTCCGAGTCATCAAAAACACTGATGTGATGCATTAAAATAGTGTTGACATTAGTTTCTATTATGTGATATCCACTATCACAATTTCGGAATCTGTCGAGGTGTGGGGGTACGGTTTCGCGGGAGTTGTCGAAGGTCTCTCGGCTTTCTTGGCCCGTGCATGCGCGATTTGCGATCGCCTGCGGACGTCACAGCGGTGCACCGTTCCGTATTTTCCCATGTGTTTATGAGTAGTCGTGGTGCGAATTATCTATGCCATTGACGCAAAGACACCGTTGAGTGTAGCTCGGCAACCGGGAGGAACAAATGAAATCGATCTTGCTGGTGGGACTGGTATTTTTCTTACTGTTGAGCCCTGCGGCCAACGCCCAGGGAGTGGGCGCTTCTGGCCAAATCAAGGGCACGGTTTTTGATCCTTCCGGAAGCGTCATCCCGGGCGCAACTGTGGAAGCCGTCGATCCCGGCAAGGGAACGCACTACACTGCGACCACCGACGCAAGCGGCCAGTTCCAGTTCCCAAACCTTCCGCCATCTGTATACGAACTGACCTCGCGTCACAGCGGCTTGCAGACGCAGGTCCAGAAGGGGCTGCAGCTGCAAGTGGGTCAGACCGCCATTGTGGACTTTCACCTGGCGCTGGCTGGAGCGAGCGCTTCGGTGGAGGTCACTGCCGAGCAGGCCGCCATCGAGACCACCCGGGGCAGCCAGGCGAATACCATTTCGCAGACATATATTAATGACCTGCCAATCAATCGCCGCGATTATCTGACCTTTACCTTGCTCCTGCCTGGTGTGAGCAACTCCAGTACGCTGGCGTCCGATACCGACTTTCGCCCAAAGCAAACGCCACAGAGCGGACTGTCCTTTTACGGCAGCAATGGCCGCGGCAACAGCGTCACCGTCGACGGCGGCGAATTTAACGATGATGCTGGCGGCGTGCGCCTGAATCTTAATCAGGACGCAGTCCAGGAATTTCAGGTCAACCGCAGCGATTACGCCGCGGATCTGGGCGGCGCCAGCGGTGCCGCGATCAACATCGTCTCGAAATCCGGCACCAACGAATTGCACGGCGGAATCTATGCGCTGTTTCGCAACGACGCGCTGGACGATCGCGACCATTTCGCGCTCCAGCCGGCTCTCTCGCCAGGCGACCCCTTCTCCAACGACGCCACCGCTACGGCGTTAAAGAACACCCTGAACCGCCAGCAGTTCGGCGGCAACATTGGCATGCCGATACAGAAAGATAAAACCTTTCTCTTCGCCAGCTATGAAGGCCTGCGCTCGGACGCGCAAGATTCCGTCCCCTTGCTCACCAACACCAGCGTGTTTAACTCGACCCCGCAGCAAAATACGATTATCGGCGGTTTGGCGGCCGAGTCGCCGACCACCATGGTGCCTTGCTTGTCTCTCACGGCGACGGTGTCTGCGCCCACCTGCGCATTCATTCTCAATAATTGCTTGAACATCACGGAGGCTCCGTCTCTGTGCCAAAACCAATTCACGAATACACTCAACCCCTTCATCATCAATCAGGCGGAGACTGGCGGCGGCCTGTTTCCTTTCCCCATCCGGCAGAACTTGGCCTCCGTGCGCCTCGATCACCGCTTCAGCGACCGCGATCAAGCCTTTCTTCGTTACAGTTTTGGCCACTTAACGGAAACAGATCCCGATCTGCAAGCGCTCACCGCTTTTTCCCGCGGCACTTCCGAACTGGCGTGGGACAACACTTTGCAAGCTTCCTGGTTTCACACCTTCAGTCCTCGCTCGCAGAACGAAGCGCTCGTGCAGTATAACGTTTATCAATTCAACGTCGATACTAACGACCCAGGCGGACCGGGACTTGATGTGCAAGGCTTCGGTTTCTTCGGGCGCGGCATTTTTCTGCCAAGCCACACCCGCGCGGGCCGTTATCAGTTTGCGGACAACTACTCGTACATTCACGGGCACCATTCCTTCAAGTTCGGCGGAGAAGAAATAGTGCGCGGCAACGACACCATCTCTCAGACTTTTTTTGCGGGGCGCTTTGAATTCTTGGAGCTACCCGGCATCGTCCTCAGCCCGTGCCTCCAAATACCCGCTCTCTGCGGAGTGACCGGCGCTGCGGTGCCATCCACGGTGGCCCTCACGCCGCTGCAAACCTTTAGTCTTGGCGCGCCGGGATTCTACGAGCAAGGCTTTGGCAACCCCAAGTACCAGCAAACCAGGCCGTTCACCGCGGTCTATGCGCAAGATACTTGGCAAATTCTGCCGAGCCTCACGCTGAACTACGGCCTCCGCTACGAACTGGATACGCAATACGGGCCGCTGCATACGCCTAAGACAAATTTCGCTCCGCGCTTTTCACTGGCGTGGTCGTCCAGCGACCATAAGACGGTAGTTCGCGCCGGCTACGGAATTTTCTATTCGCCGATTTACGCTCAAATTCCGGGCGTCGTCAGCGTGCTCGGCAATAACAATAACCAGCGCATCATCGCCAATACCTTGGTGAAACTCACCGGCGTGCCGGGCGCCCCGGCGGACAACTCCGCCGCCATTTTCCAAACCTTTTTCGCTGAAGGTCTGATCAACTGCGGCGTCCCGCCAGCCGGACAATACGCTTGCATCTCGCAGCAAGACCTAGCCCCGTTTGTGCCCGTTTCCAACACCGGACCGCTGCCTCCCGGCACGGTTTTGTTCGCGGGCCAGCCGAACTACAAAAGCCCCACCTCGCAGCAAGCTTCGCTGGGGATAGAGCGCGAGCTTGGCGGCGGATTGACCGTCTCCGCCAACTACATCTGGGTGCATACCACGCATCTGCCGGTGGCGATTGACACCAACCTGTTGCCTGGCGCGCCATTGGCAACCACTAACCCTGGGAGCGGCCTGCCTGTCAACGGCCTCCCCTTCCAGGATTGGGGAGCGGCGGCTTGCGGTGTGGCGCCTAACTTGTCTCCCAACTGCTTCGCCGATACCACCGGAACGATCCTCCAGAACAACGTTTACAGTTCGGTTGGCACGGCTATCTACAACGGTGGTATTTTCGAACTGAAAAAGCGATTCGCGAACCACTTTACACTTCTAGCCAACTACACGTTCAGTAAGGCCATCGACGAATCGACAGATTTCAACAGCGACTATTCCCCGTTTGATGCCACTTGCCTGAAATGCGATCGCGCCCTCTCGGATTTCGACCAACGGCACAAGGTGGTAGCCGCCGGCGTTTTCTATAGCCCCTTCCACTCGAAGATCTTTGGAGGGTTTGAGTTTTCCCCCATCTTTACTTATAACAGCGGCCACCCCTTCAACCTTCTGGCGGCGGCGGACGTGAATAGCGACGGACATTTCACCAACGATCGCCCGCCCGGCGCCGGCCGCAACACCGGTCTCGGTCCGGACTTCATCGAAGTCGATACGCGCATTAGCCGTACGTTTAAGCTCAACGAAAAACTCGCGCTTACGTTTACGTCAGAGGCTTTCAATCTGGCGAACCATACCAACTATTCCAGCGTTAACAACGTGGTCGGCTCGGCTTTCGCGCCACCCTTCAATGTCCAGGGAAGTGCGAATCTTTTCCCGAACCAGCCACTCGCGTTTACTGCGGCGTTCCCCGCACGCCAAATCCAACTCGGCCTGCGCTTGGCCTTTTAGCTGTCTAAAGGTCTGGCGCATGCCGGGCTAACTGTATGCCGGGCGGCGATATGGCGCCGACCGGTAGTAGTTTGTCGCCCAGACTCTTTTTCATGGCTGCAGATGGATGCACTTTTCAATGTCGCATGCGGGAGGAATGGCACATGTCGCGGATCTCGAAACGGCTAGTCGCACGCGTGGTAGCGGTGGCAATACTCTTCGGCCTGATGGCAGTGAATGCCCAAGCGCAGGCGGGCGTTACTCCGTACGCCGGAACATTGGCGGACGGTGCCACCTATTTGATTGAGGTGCCGGCCAACTGGAACGGCACCTTGTTTCTCTACAGTCACGGCTATGTCACTCCCGGCTCGGCTAATCCCGCGGCGGACGTCGGCGATCCCATCACGCGATTTTTCATGCTTTCCAGCGGTTACGCCCTGGCCGGTTCTTCTTATGCCTCCACTGGATGGGCTCTCCAACAGGCGTTGCCGGACCAAATCGCCGTGCTCGATCTTTTCGACAAGCTCGTCAAGCGCCCGAAACGCACCATCGCTTGGGGACACTCACTCGGCGGCATCATCACCGCCGGCCTGATTCAGCGCTATCCGGAACGCTTTGACGCGGCGCAGCCCATGTGCGGGGTGCTCTCTGGCGGCGTCGCCACTTGGAACACCGCGCTCGATGGCGAGTTCGTTTTCAAAACTCTCGTTGCGCCTGGCACCGGGCTGCAGGTCGTCAACATCGCTAATCCAACGGATAATTTCGAACTCGCCGAAGAGCTGCTTGCCGAAGCGCAGGCCACGCCGCAGGGGAGGGCGCGTATTGCTCTGGGCGCCGCGGTATCCGATACGCCGGGATGGTTCACGTCCTTATCTCCGGAGCCAGCGGCGGACGATTTTGTCAGCCAGGAGGCTAACCAGTTCTTGTGGGATCAACAGGTGGACTTTCCCTTCGTCTTTGCCTTTCGCAGGGAGCTGGAACTCCGCGCGCAGGGCAACGTCTCCTGGAATACCGGAGTTGATTATCGCCACCAGTTGGATCGTTCCATTGGACGCGCTGAGGTTGTTGCGCTTTACCAGCAGGCGGGCCTGGATCTCGACGCCGATCTGAAGACGCTGCAGGATGCCGCGCGCATCAGCGCCGACCCCGAGGCGGTTCGCTATCTGGAACAAAATATCATCTTCGACGGACAGATTCACATTCCCGTTCTGACGCTGCATACCAAGGGCGATGGACTGGTGGTGGTGCAGAACGAAAGCGCCTATAAGCAGGTCGTCGATGAAGTGGGCAACGGCGAATTCTTGCGCCGCACCTTTATCGACCGCGCCGGACACTGTGCCTTCACTCCCGCGGAAACGATCTCTGCCGTGCAGACCTTGATCAATCGTCTGGATACCGGACGGTGGCACAACGTTGACGCCACGGATCTGAACAATGGCGCAACCGCGCTCGGGCCGGAATTCAACGTGTTCAGTGGCGCGCAAGGACTTGTCGCGACGCCATCCGCGTTCATCGAATTTGTTCCCAGCCCGTATCTCCGCACTTTCGATGCGGTCACCGGCGAGTGCGAATTCGGGTTTCTGTGCGGCGATTCATTCTTTCACCTTAACTAGCGCGCCGCGCGTAAAGGCGCGAATTGGATGAGTTTGCTTTCGTGCGGAAACTCATCCTCGGCCAATGGATTCGCGCGAAGCTTTTATCATGACGGCACAATGCTGGAGCCGCATTGCGCCGTCATCTGCTGCTTTCCGGTGGTGGGACCGCAGCAATCACTACGAACGAGCATCGTTTACCGCGCCAAGTGCCACGTTGGAGCGCACGGCGCATCGAGAGGACATACGAATGCAATCGCCGGTCGTAGGTGAGTTCATGGGCACCATGGTCCTGGTCTTGATCGGCAACGGCGTCATCGCCGACGTACTCCTCAAGCATTCCAAGGCGGAAGGCGGCGGATGGATGGTCACCTCCACCGGCTGGGGGTTTGCCGCCATGGCGGGAATTTTCACCGCTATGGCCTGCGGCAGCCATGACGCTAACATCAATCCGGCGGTAACCCTGGCGCTGGGCATCGTTACGCACGATTTCTCGAAACTTCTTCCCTATATTGCCGCGCAGACGCTGGGCGCTTTCGTCGGCTCCGTCCTCGTGTGGCTGCACTTTCTTTCGCACTGGAAGCCTACTCAGGAGCCCATTCTCAAGCTCAGTTGCTTCTGCAGCCATCCCGCCATTCCCCACAAAGCTGCGAATTTCGTCTGCGAGGTGATCGCCACCACGCTTCTGGTTTTTGTGGGCGCCTGCATTATGACTCGCCCAAATCTGCCACCTGGATTGGCTCCCTTCCTCATTGCCGCATTGGTTTGGGGCCTGATTCTTGCCCTGGCTGGCACCACCGGGTCGAGCATGAATCCTGCGCGTGATCTCGGGTCGCGCATCGCGCACGCTGTGTTGCCGATTGCGGGCAAAGGCAGTTCGGATTGGGGCTACGCGCCGATTTCAATTATTGGTACTTTCGGTGGTGGCGCGCTCGGCGCATTGGCGATACGGCTTTTTCTAGTCTGAAAGCTGCGCCAACGCACGACTTCGCTACTCGCGGCAGCGTTCGCGCGGTGCATAGCGTTAGTAGCAAAAATATGATATAAACACTCATATTTAATGGTGTTCGCTCGAAAGGGATTGCAACGATTCATTTGCCGCTATGACCAACTGTCAGATGTTTGATCTCACTGGACGCGTGGCGGTAATCACCGGCGGCTCCGTGGGTCTCGGCCGCCAGATGGCCGAAGGCTTGGCCGAAATGGGCGCGCATCTGGTTCTTTGCGCCCGCAAAAAAGAGCGCTGTCAGCAAGCCGCGGACGAACTGCAAAAGAAGGGCGTCCAAACGCTGGCCCTCGGTTGCGACGTAAAAGATCCCGCCAGCATTCGCGCCGTCGCCGAGGCCGCCGTCAAACAATTCGGTCGCATCGACATCCTGATCAACAACGCCGGCACCTCCTGGGGCGCCCCAACCGAAGACATGACTCTCGAACAGTGGAACAAGGTCATCGAGACCAACCTGACCGGCACATTTCTTTTTTCCCAGGCCGTCGGCAAGGTCATGATTTCGCAGCGTCGCGGAAAAATCATCAACATCGCTTCCGTCGCTGGTTTGCGTGGTTCCTCCCCAAAATTTTCCGCCATCGGATATAGCGCCAGCAAAGGCGGCATCATCATTTTCACCAAGGACCTCGCCTGCAAATGGGGCATGCACAACATCCAGGTAAATGCCATCGCGCCAGGATGGTTTCCCACCGATATGTCGCGAAAAGTGATCGAACGAGATCAGGCAGGCTTGCTGGCCACCATCCCGCTAGGCCGCTTCGGCGGACCACAGGATTTGAAGGGCGCGGCCATCTTTTTGGCTTCTGATGCTTCCGATTTTGTTACTGGACACACTCTCGTTGTTGACGGAGGGCAATCCGCCTGATCCAGGCGCGGCCGAATCACTATGAATATTCCTCTCACGCCCTTGCGCTTTCTCCGCTACGCGGAGCGGCAATATCCCGCCAGAACCGCGGTGGTCTGCAACGACAAACGCTACACCTACGCGCAGTTTGCCGACCGCGCGCGCCGGCTCGCTAGCGCCCTGCTGCAAAACGGCGTCCAGCCCGGTGATCGCGTAGCCCTGCTCAGCACCAATTGCCACCGCTTGCTCGAGGCCTATTACGGAGTTCTGGAAGCCGGCGCGATCCTACTCCCTCTCAACATTCGTTTGTCGGCCGGCGAACTTGGCTACATCCTGAACGATTCCGGAGCCACCGTTCTTTTTGTCGAAAGACAGTTTCTTCCGTTGGTCGAGGCTTTTCGCAAGGATTTAACCTCCGTCAAAATTTTCTGTCTACTCGAAGGCGTTCCCGAAGCTCCCTGGCTTTCCGCGCAAACCTACGATGAGTGGCTTGCGGCCGCCACCCCGCATAGCGCCGATATCGAGTCCATCGACGAAACCGCCGTGGCCGAGCTCTTTTACACCAGCGGTACCAGCGCCAATCCCAAGGGCGTCATGCTCACGCACCGCGGCATTTATCTTCACGCCATGAACGTCTGCATGGCCTTCAAAATTCCCAACGGAAATGTGGAGCTCCACACCATTCCGCTCTTCCATGCCAACGGCTGGGGCGTCGCGCATTTCCTCACCTTGCTCGGTGGCACGCACGTCATGATCCAGCGCTTCGATCCCAAGGAAGTCTTCCGCCTCATCGAAAAAGAACGCGCGCAAACATGCAGTCTGGTGCCCATCATGGCCACCGCGTTGGTGAATTGTCCGGAACGAAAAAACTACGATCTAAGCAGCCTCACGCGCATCGTGATTGGCGGAGCCGCATCTTCGCCCACCCTGATTCGCGAAGTCGAAGAAGCGTTCGGCTGCGAATGCTTTTCGGGCTATGGCCTTACGGAAACTTGTCCTACCCTTTCCATTTCTCCCATGAAATCCGGAATGGGTTGGCACGGCGAGCAGCGTTATGTCGGGCAAGCCATGACCGGGTATCCGGTCCCCGGCGTTGAGATGCGCGTCGTCGATGCCGACGATAACGACGTCGCGCCAGACGGCCAATCCATCGGAGAAATCATTTGCCGCGGCGACGGCGTGATGAAAGGTTACTGGGGTCAGCCGGAAGCTACCGCCGAGGTAATGCGTGGCGGCTGGTTTCACACCGGCGACATGGCCACGCTCAACGCCGACGGCTACTTTCTGATTGTCGACCGCAAGAAAGACATCATCGTCAGCGGCGGCGAAAATATCTCCTCGCTCGAACTCGAAAAAATCATTCTCGCGCACCCTGCCGTTCTCGAAGCCGGAGTCATTCCCGCGCCCGACGAAAAGTGGGGAGAGGTCCCGAAGGCCCTAGTCGTTTTAAAACCGAACGTGTCCGTCACCGAACCTGAATTGATCGATTTTTGCCGCACCCGCCTGTCTCATTACAAGTGTCCCCGTTCTGTCGAATTCGTCGATAATTTGCCGAAAACAGGCACCGGAAAGATTCTCAAAAAAGATCTGCGAAAAAAATACTGGGGTCAGGACACACTGCGCCCGGAATCTGTCGCTTCAAAGAAAGGCGCTTGAACAGCGTGGCTGAAGAAAATTATTTCGCGCCTGAAGATCAAAAGGAGTCTGTTTTATGGACTTAAAACTAACCGCCGAAGAAACGAGTTTCCAGGAAGAACTGCGCTCCTGGCTCGCCACCAACGCTCCGAAAGACTGGGCCGACTGGCGCGAGAAGCCTCTCGAGGAATCCTATCCCTACCTGCGCGCGTGGCAACGCAAACTCCACGAAGGCCGCTGGGCCGCCGTCTCCTGGCCCAAGGAATACGGCGGCCGCAGCGCCACGCTGATGCAACAATCCCTTTTCTGGGAAGAAATGGCGCGCGTCGAAGCTCCGCCCATGGCCAACTCTCTCGGTCTCGGACTCATCGGCCCCACGATCATCGCTTGCGGCACCGAAGCACAAAAAAAACGCTTCATCCCTAAAATCTTAAGCGCCGAAGAAATCTGGTGTCAGGGCTTCTCCGAGCCCAACGCTGGCTCCGACCTCGCGGGCTTGCAGACGGAAGCCAAGCTCGACGGCGACCGCTACATCGTCAACGGCCAAAAAGTTTGGACCAGCTACGGCTGGGTCGGCGACTGGTGCGAACTCGTCGTCCGCACCGACTCTACTGCCGCAAAGCACAAAGGCCTCACCGCGCTCCTCGTCGACATGAAATCTCCCGGCGTCGAAGTTCGCCCCCTGCGCCAAATGACCGGCGAATCCGAATTTAACGAACTTTTCTTTCGCGATGTAAAAGTCCCCGTAGAAAACGTCCTCGGCAAAGTAAACGATGGCTGGAACGTCGCCATGAGCACGCTGATGTACGAACGCGGCTCCTACGGCGCGCGCCTGCAACTCACTTTCAATCGCTACATCAGTCGTCTCATTGAACTGGCCCGCACCACCATGCGCAACGGCCGCCCCGCCAGCGAAGATCCGCTCATCCGTCAAAAGCTGGCGCAGTGCAGCGCGGAAATCGAAATCATGCGCTTCAATCAGATGCGCGCCTTCAGTCGCATTACCGCCACCGGCGTGCCCGGGCCCGAAGGCTCCATTCAGAAAATTTTCTGGAGCGAACTCAACCAGCGCCTCCAGCAAATTGCGCAGGAATTGCTCGGCTCCTACGGCCAGCTTCTCGCCGGCGATCCGCACGCCATCGACAAAGGCATCTGGTCCTACGCCTACCTGCGCACTCGCGGCAACACCATCGAAGCCGGCACTTCCGAAGTCCAGCGCAACATCATCGGCCATTTCGTTCTAGGCCTGCCCAGAAGCTACTGAGACTTTGTGGCACAGGCTTCAGCCTGTGCGCGGTGTAATCAACGCCGCCCAATCCCGCAATTGGCCTGGATTACAACCAAGAGACAAAAAGGAAAAAAACATGCAATTCGGTCTAAGTGAAAGCCAGGAATTTCTGAAAGACAGCGCGCGCAAATTCTTCGCCGGCGAATGCCCTAGCGCGGAAATGCGCCGCCTGATGGAAACCGACACCGCCTACGACGCCGCGCTCTGGGCCAAGCTCACCGACCAGGGCTACACCGGCATTATCTTCGCCGAAGAATATGGCGGCGTCGGCCTCGGCAAAGTCGAACTCATGCTGCTCATGGAAGAAGCCGGACGCGCTCTCTTGCCCGGCCCGTTTTTCTCCACGGTAGTTCTCGCCGGCTCCGTCCTTGACGCCGTCGCCTCTCCCGCGCACAAGAAAAAATATCTCGCCCCCATCTGCCGCGGTGAAGCCCGCGCCACCGTCGCCATCCTCGAAGCCGGTGCCAGTTGGAATCCCCGCGACGTCCAGCTCACCGCCGCCAACGGTAAACTCACCGGCGAAAAACTCTTCGTCTCGGACGCCGCCGTCGCCAATTTCATCCTCGTGGTGGCCAAAAACGGCGTCTTCATCGTTGACGCCAGAGCCCCCGGCCTGAAAATCTCGCCCATGTCTGCCATGGACCTCACGCGCAAACTCTACGTCGTCGAATTCAAAGACACCCCCGCCGAACTGCTCGGCCCCACCACAAATCTTCCGCGCGCACTGGACATCGCCGCCGCCGCACTCGCCGCCGAATTAGTCGGCGGCATGCAGCGCACTCTCGATACCACCGTCGAATACGCCAAAACCCGCAAGCAATTCGGCAAACCCATCGGCATGTTCCAGTCCGTGCAGCACCAATGCGCCGATATGTATCTCGAAACGGAAAGTTCCCGCTCCGCGGTGTACTATGCCGGCTACGCTCTGGAAGAAAATACTCCGGACGCCGCCACCTCCGTTTCCATTGCTAAAATGTATGCCAGCGATGCCGGGCGCACCGTCGGCAATCGCGGCATCCAGATTCACGGCGGCATGGGCTTCACTTGGGAGAACGATGTCCACCTGTACTATCGCCGCGCCAAAGCCTCCGAAAACGCTTTCGGCGACGCCACCTTTCATCGCGAACGCATCGCCCAGTTGGTGATCGACACCCCCACCACCGCCCATGCCGCGCGCTGACTTTCGCACTTGTAGTGGCGCAGCATGCTGCGCGCCGTCTGCCCGGACCTAACAAACGTATTACAAGCAGCGAAGAATGATCACATCACAGAGAGAGCAAAATCATGAGCGACCTAGTTCAACTAACAAAACAAAACAACATCGCCATCATCACCATCAACAATCCCCCGGTCAACGCCCTCAGCCCCGGCGTTCCCGAAGGCATCTCCGAAGCCATCGATCAAATTGCCAACGACCCCAGCGTCAAAGCCGCGGTCCTAATCGGCGGCGGCCGCACCTTTATCGCTGGCGCGGACATTAAGGAATTCGGCAAGATGACCACCGGCAAGCCGCGCGGCGCGGGCCTTCTTCCGCTCCTTCTGAAGATCGAAGACAGCGCCAAGCCCGTAATCGTCGCCATTCACGGCACTGCTTTTGGTGGCGGACTCGAAGTCGCCATGTCCGGCCACTATCGCGTCGCCGTCGCCGGCGCGCAAGTCGGCCAGCCCGAAGTAAAGCTCGGCATCATTCCCGGAGCCGCCGGCACGCAGCGTCTTCCGCGCCTCGCGGGCGTCGCCAAAGCCGTGGAAATGTGCACCACTGGCAATCCCGTAAAGGCCAATGACGCTCTCAAGTCCGGCATCATCGACAAAATTATTGACAGCGATCTCCTCGCCGGCGCTATCGCCTTCGCCAACGAAGTTGCCGCCAAGCCCGCTTCCAAAACCCGCGAACGCAACGATAAACTCGGCAACGCCGCCGAAAACGCCGCCGTCTTCGCTGCCGCCCGCGAAACCCTCGCCAAAAAACAGCGCGGCCTCAAAGCTCCGCAAGCCGCCATCGACGCCATCGAAGCCGCCACCAAAATGCCGTTCGAAGAAGGCTGTCAGTTCGAACAAAAACTTTTCATCGACTGCCTCTTTTCCGATCAATCCAAATCGCTCATCCACGTTTTCTTCAGCGAGCGCGAAGTCAGCAAAATTCCGGACGTCCCCAAAGACATCAAGCTCATCCCCGTAAATTCCGCCGCCGTCATTGGCGCGGGCACCATGGGTGGCGGCATCGCCATGGTTCTCGCCAACGCCGGGATTCCGGTCAGCCTCAAAGAAACCGATCAAGCCGCCCTCGATCGCGGCCTCGCCACCATCAAGTCCAACTACGACAATTCCGCTAAACGCGGCCGCTTCACTCCAGCAGACGCCGAAGCGCGTTTCAAGCGCATCAAGCCCACGCTCTCCTACGACGATTTCGCAGACGTCGACCTCGTCATCGAAGCCGTTTTCGAAGGCATGGCCCTCAAGAAGGAAATCTTCAAAGACCTCGACCGCATCTGCAAACCCGGCGCCATCCTCGCCAGCAACACCTCTACGCTCAGCATCGACGAAATCGCCTCCGCCACCACTCGTCCCGAATCAGTAATCGGAACGCATTTCTTCAGCCCTGCCAACGTCATGCGCCTGCTCGAAATCGTTCGCGGCAAAGCCACTTCCAAAGAAGTCATTGCCACCTGCATGAATCTTTCGAAAACGCTCGGCAAAATTGGCGTGCTCGTGGGCAACTGCCGCGGTTTCGTGGGCAATCGCATGTTCGGCCCCTATCGTCGCGAAGCGCAGTTCCTCGTCGAAGAGGGCGCCAGCATTCCGGCCGTTGACAAAGCTCTCACCGATTTCGGCTTCGCCATGGGCCCGCTCGCCACCGGAGACCTCGCCGGACTCGATGTCGGCTGGCGCATTCGCAAGGAATATCGCCATCTCGAAAAGCCCGGTGTCCGCCAACCCTTCGCCGAGGATAAACTCTGCGAACTCGGCCGCTTCGGCCAGAAAACCGGAGGCGGCTGGTACAAGTACGACGAGAATCGCAAAGCCTCTCCCGATCCCGAAGTCGACGCCCTCGTCAAAAAGTGGGTCGCCGAAGCTGGCACCCCGCAGCGCCAAATCTCCGCCGAAGAAATCGCCGATCGCTGCCTTTACGCTCTCGTCAACGAAGGCGCGCGCATCCTCGAAGAAGGTTTCGCCCTCCGCGCTTCGGACATCGACATCATCTACCTGAACGGCTACGGCTTCCCCGCCCACCGCGGCGGTCCTATGTGGTACGCCGACACCGTCGGCCTGAAAAAAGTCCTGGCCCGCGTCGAAGAATTTCACAAAGCCCACGGCGAACTCTGGGAACCTGCTCCTTTGCTGAAGCGCCTAGCCGACCAAGGCAAATCCTTCGCCGACTTCGGCAAGCAAGAATCCGCCGCCCGCTAGTCAATTTTGGAGTGCGGCGGCTTGACGCCGCTTTTACAACGTAAGCCGAATTGCGGCGCACGTTTTTTCTAAGCCGTTGTAGCGGCCGCCTTCTGAGGCGGTCGCTTTTGCTGATCCGTTGTAGGGGCGCAGCATGCTGTGCCCCGGTTCAACAAGATCGCAACGTGATAGCTGGTTTATGTAGGCGCCGGGCTTTAGCCCGGCCATTATTTGGACGTAAGAAAATTGCATCACGCCCACGGAGCCGAAATGAGAGAAGCCGTAATAGTAGCCAGCACCCGAACCCCCCTAGCCAAATCCTTCCGCGGCTCCTTCAATCTAACCCGCCCAGAAGACCTGGTAGCTCACTGCATCAAAGACGTCTTGTCCAAAACTCCCCAACTCGCTCCCGCAGAAATCGAAGACGTAATCCTCGGCTGCGGCCAACCCCACGGCGCTCAAGGACAAAACATCGGCCGCACCAGCGCGATGCTCTCTGGCTTTCCCACCAGCGTAGCCGGCACCACCATCAACCGCTTCTGCTCGTCGGGCCTGCAAGCCATCACCGTAGCCGCCCACCAAATCATCAGCGAAGGCGTAGACGCCATCATCGGCGGCGGCGTCGAAAGCATCACCATGCTCACGCGCGACAATAATCCTCATCCGGTCCTCCTCGAAAAAATGCCCGGCATCTACATGGTTATGGGCAACACCGCCGAAGTTGTCGCCAAGCGCTACAAAATAAGCCGTGAAGCTCAGGACGAATACTCCCTCCTCAGCCAGCAGCGTACCGCCCGCGCCCAGCAAGAAGGTTTCTTCGACGCGGAAATCGCTCCCATGCAGGTCACGCGTGGCATCCTCGACAAAAAAACCGGCGAAATCGTCAGCAAAGAAAACGCCACCGTAAATCGCGATGAATGCAATCGCCCGGACACCACGCTGCAAGGGCTCCTCGCCCTGAAACCGCATTTCGATCCAGACAGCGGCCAGGGTAGCGTCACCGCCGGAAACTCCAGCCAACTTTCCGACGGCGCTTCCGCCACCCTATTAATGTCCCGCGAGCGCGCCGACCAACTCGGCATACCCTACAAATTAATCTTCCGCGGCTTCCAAGTCTCCGGCTGCGAACCAGATGAAATGGGCATCGGCCCGGTCTTCGCCATTCCCAAACTTCTACAACGTGCCAATTTAAAAATGTCCGACGTCGACGTCTGGGAACTCAACGAAGCCTTCGCCGTCCAGGTAATCTACTGCCGCGATCGCCTCGGCATCGATCCCGCCAAGCTAAACGTAAACGGCGGCAGCATCTCCATCGGGCACCCCTTCGGCATGACCGGCTCACGCATGGTCGGCACCCTAGCCAACGAACTAGCCCGCAGAAAAAAACGCTATGGCGTAGTCACCATGTGCGTAGGCGGCGGCCAAGGCGCCGCCGGCCTATTCGAGCGCGCCTAAATTTGCACCGCGATTCTCAGAACTCGTTCGAACGGAGTCTCTGCTGACCATGCGGATCAACTCGCCACTCGTCACTCGCCACTCGCCACTTTCTTCCAGCGACGCATTGGACGCCTTGCCATGTCTGCTTGTCTTCGTCCCCCTCCTTTCTTCGCCTGTCTAAACCAATGGGACTCCTCTACCTCGTCCGCCACGCCCAAGCCTCCTTCCTCTCCGAAAACTACGACAAATTATCCCCGCTAGGCGAAGCCCAATCCCGCCGCCTAGGCGAATTCTGGGCCCACCAAAAACTAAATTTCGACCGCACCGCCACCGGCCCCTGCGTCCGCCAAAAAGACACCGTAAAATTTATAGCGGAAGCCTACAGCCAAGCCGGCCAAGCCTTTCCAGAACCGCAAATCATGCCCGAATTCGACGAATACCAGGCCGAAGACGTGCTGAAACGCACTCTTCCCGCACTGCTCGAAACCGACGAAGGCATCCGCAATCTTCACGCCGCCTTCCAATCTTCCCCCGACCACGCCACGCAGCGCGCCACGTTCCAAAAATTATTTGAGACCGTGATCGGCAAGTGGGTGAACGCCGAACTCGCTCCGCAAGGTGTCGAAACCTGGCAAGAATTCTGCGCCCGCGTAAACTCCGGCCTCACCAAGTTTCTCGCTTCCGGCCAGCGCGGCGAGCAGGTCGCCATCTTCTCCTCCGGCGGCCCTATCGCCGTCACCATGCAGCGCGCACTTAATCTCTCGCCCGCCGCCACTCTGGGCGTAAGCTGGATGTCGCAAAATTCTTCCTGGAGCGAATTTCTGTACGGCGCGGATCGTTTCACCCTAAGCGCCTTCAATTCCCATGCCCACATCAATGATCCCGCCATGCTCACTTACCGTTAGGGAGATGCGCCCATGAGCAGTTTCTTAGATCAACCCGCCGCCATCCGCCCCGGCGAAGAATTAGACGCCGCAAAGCTCGAACCCTATCTCCGTCAACATTTCCCCAGCGAGTCCGGTGCCCTCGAAATCCGCCAATATCCCAGCGGCCATTCCAACCTCACCTACGCGCTTCGCCTCGGCGAAAGGGAATTGGTCCTCCGCCGCCCGCCGTTCGGCAGCAAAGTAAAATCCGCCCACGATATGAGCCGCGAATTTCGCGTCCTGGCAAAACTTCACGCCGTCTACGCCCCAGCCCCGGAGGTTCTCGTCTACTGCGACGACGAATCCGTCCTCGGCGCGCCCTTCTACATCATGCAACCCATCCACGGCGTAATCCTTCGCAAACATCTGCCGCCCGATCTCGGCTTCACGCCAGAAAAAACTCGCCAGCTCAGCGAATCTTTCATCGACAATCTAATTCGCTTGCATCGCGTGGACTACGCCGCCGCCGGCCTCTCCGATCTCGGCAAGCCCGAGGGCTACCTGGCCCGTCAGGCGAAAGGATGGACCGAGCGCTACCACGGTTCCAAAACCCACGATTACGCCGAAGTCGAAAAAATCTCTTCATGGATGCAGCAACACCTGCCCGCCACCCATTCCGTTTCCCTCGTCCATAACGACTACAAATTCGACAACGTCGTTCTCGATTCGCACGATTTCACCAAAATCGCCGGCGTCCTCGACTGGGAAATGTGTACCATCGGCGACTCTCTCACCGACCTCGGCACCACTGCAGGCTACTGGGTAGACGCCAGCGATCCCGAAGAACTAAAAAAACATCTCGCCGACGTCACCACCCAACCCGGCAGCCTCACCCGAGCAGAAGTCGTCCAGCGCTACGCAAAACAAACCGGCTGCGACGCCAGTCAAATGGTCTTCTACCTGGTCTTCGCCCGCTTCAAACTAGCGGTTATCATCCAGCAAATCTTCTATCGTTACCACCAGGGCCTCACCAAAGACGCCCGCTTCGCCGCCATGCCCGAACGCATCAAAGCCCTCCTCCAAGCCTCCCTCCACACCGCCCAAACCGGCCACATCTAGCTACGCCACCCGGTAGCACAGGCACTCTTGCCTGTGCATTTTTTCCGACCGTACCAACCCACTAATTCAAAATGCTTTCCACCCACCCAAAAAAACTATCGCATTAACGTATAATTCTCTTGACATCCGAATTGCTACGACCTATACTTTTCCCGTATAGAAGTGCGCCCCAACTATTCGCAACTCCGAAGAACATCACAAACGCATCCTTAATATGTGGAGTAGGTCCCCGTAGGCGCCCAACTGTGCTGTGGAACGGGGGTACGAGGCGAGCGACGTCAAAAATGTCGCCCTAAATCCAGCAGAATGAACACTTGCAAACCGTATCAAAACAAAGATCTTAAAGTCCTTTAGAATGCGCACTTACAAAATAAGCGACTGGGTGTAACCCAGCGCCGTAACAAAATCCCGACCGCCATATCCACCGCGGCACCGATGAACGTGGCGCCGCAACTGGTGTCCACAAATCCGTAGGGGCACGGCATGCCGTGCCCACTCCGTCACGGCCGGTTCGGTTAGACGTAGTACCGCACAATGCACTCCGCCACGCAGCTCGGCTTCTCTGCGCCTTCGCAAGCAATCGTCATCCCGAAGGTAGCCTCAAAAAATTCCGCGGACTCTTTCAGCCCTTGCAGCACAACCGTCGCCCGAATCCGCGAACCCACCTTTACCGGAGCCGGGAAGCGTACCCGATTTAATCCGTAATTCACCGCCAACTTCACGCCGCCGGAGATCTGAATCACGTCCTTGGTAAAGTGGCTGATCAAGGATAGCGTCAGAAATCCATGCGCGATGGTCGTGCCGTAGGGAGACTCCGCGTTAGCTCGCGCCGCATCCAGATGGATCCACTGCCGGTCTTCCGTAGCCTCGGCAAATTGCGCCACGCGTTTCTGCGAAATCTGCAACCACTCCGAGACGCCGATCTCCCGGCCCACAAATTGCCTAAGCGCCTGCGGATTTTCAACGACGAAAGGTGGCATTCATGACTCCGTGAGAAAACGCAAATCGCCATTCGCTTGTGCCACGAAGGGACAAATCTAAATGCCGGAAAGCCTGTAAATGACGTCCTAGTCGTTCAATCAATGCGAAGCCGCAACCGCTTTCTTGCCCTTCGACAATTCCAGTTTCGCGATGGATTCCACGTGCACTTCATCCGGCCCATCCGCCAACCGCAGCGTCCGCGCCATCGCCCACGCGCTGGCCAAAAACGTGTCTTGCGAAACGCCCGCGCCGCCGTGCGCCTGAATCGCTCGGTCGATCACGCGCAACGCCACATTAGGCGCCACAACTTTAATCATGGCAATTTCCGATCGTGCCGCCTTGTTTCCCACGGTATCCATCATGTACGCGGCCTTCAGCGTCAGCAGCCGCGCCTGTTCAATCTCCATTCGCGAAGCGGCAATGTCCGCGCGAATCGTACCCTGTTCCGCGAGCGGCTTTCCGAATGCCGTGCGCTCCTGCACCCGCTTGCACATGGCTTCCAGCGCCCGCTCCGCGATGCCAATGCACCGCATACAATGATGAATGCGTCCAGGTCCGAGGCGCCCCTGCGCGATCTCAAATCCGCGCCCTTCGCCCAGCAACATATTCGTAGCCGGCACGCGCACCTTCTCAAAATAGATCTCCGCGTGCCCGTGTGGCGCATGGTCGTAACCAAACACCGTGAGCATCCGGATGATCTTCACGCCCGGCGTATCCAGCGGCACCAGAATCATCGACTGCTGTTTGTGTGTCGCCGCCGAAGGATCCGTCTTGCCCATCAAAATCGCGATCTTGCACCGTGGATCGCCTGCTCCAGATGACCACCATTTCTTGCCATCGATCACGTAGGCATCGCCGTCGCGCACAATGCGCGTCGCGATATTCGTGGCGTCCGAGGATGCCACGTCCGGCTCCGTCATCGCGAAGCACGACCGAATCTCTCCCGCCAGCAGCGGCTTCAACCATTTTTCTTTTTGTGCGGCGGTGCCGTAACGCGCCAGCACCTCCATATTTCCGGTGTCCGGCGCCGAACAATTGAACACTTCCGGCGCCATGTGGCTGCGCCCCATGATTTCGCACAGCGGCGCGTACTCCAGGTTCGTAAGGCCCGCGCCATTTTCATCGGCTGGCAAAAACATATTCCACAATCCGGCAGCCCGCGCCTTTACTTTCAGCTCTTCCATAATGCGCGTGGGCTTCCAGCGGTCGCGGTCAATTTCTTCGTGGAAGCGCTCTTCATTCGGATACACATGCGCATCCATGAAACGCTGCAACCGTTCTTGAAATTCCTTAGTTTTCGCGCTGAGTTCAAAATTCATTGGAAACTCCTATTTCCCCGTATATTTCCAGTATTCGTTTTCCGGAGATTATTTTCCGGTAAAGGCCGGCGGCCGCTTCTCCACGAAATGCGCCACGCCTTCCTTGAAATCTTCGCACTGCAAACTCGCCACCATTTCGCGTTCGGAAATGTCGAAAGCCTCACCGAGGGGCTGGAACATTGCGTCGTACACTTGCCGCTTCATCACGCGCAGCGATCGCGGACTGACCGTCGACGCCATCTCCGCGGCATACTTCTGCACCGCTTCGGCAAAAGTTGCTTGCGGCAAAACCTGATTCGCCAAACCCATGCGAAACGCTTCGGCAGCATCGATCATGCGTGCGCTGAACAGCAGATCCAGCGCATTGGCATGGCCTACCAGGCGCGGCAGCATCCACGCCATGCCATACTCGGCGATCAATCCGCGCCGCGCAAACACCGTTCCGAAGCGCGCGGCATCCGAAACCAGGCGCACGTCGCAGTACAAAGCAATCACCATCCCCAAGCCCACGGCCACGCCGTTGATGCCGCCAATCACAGGCTTACTCAGCCCCGGGAAGTAGGAATATTTCTTCTGAAAATCCGCCCGCACACCAGCGTTCTCGCTGCGCCCTTCGCGCAGTTGCGCGCGCTTAGCCTCGTCGATGCCTTTCTCCGCGATAGCGCCCAATAGCGAGATGTCCGCGCCAGAGCAGAATCCACGCCCCGCGCCGGTTAGTATGATCACGCGGACGCCGTCGTCCTTGTCCGCTTCGTGCATGGCGGCGCGCACTTCCCGCTCCATGATGGCGGTCCAGGCGTTCAGTTTGTCGGGCCGGTTCAGCGTGATGGTGGCCACCCGGTCGGTGACCTGGTACAACGTCTCTTGGTTTGGCATGGTGCGCCAGATTATATACCGTTGCGAACGCGATGGTAACTGTCATCTGTGCGTTACTATCGCGTGCTATTTTGTGCCGCTCAGATGGCGCAGTGCGGCTTGCGCGGCTTCCACGCCGTGAAACTGCGCCTCTTCAAAAATCGAAATTCCACTCAGGTCGGAGTTGGCAAATAAAATTCGCCCATCGCGCCGCTTTAGTCCAGCGCGCTCAGCGGAAAAGATTGCGCCAACCGTGGGTCGCACCATGGCGTGACCCATGCGCATGACATCGATGCGCGAAACGCACTGCCGAATGTCCCAGTGCACGCGCTCAAGGTCGCGGAGGATGGCTTCCTTCCAGTAGCTCCAATCCTTTTCCAGAAGCAACGCCCGGTTTTGCGACGGCGCGCCATCCGCCAGTGCCCAATAGAACGTCCAAACCGTACGATCGATGTGCGAGCGAACGCTTTGGTGCATCGCGTCGACATACCCGAGCGTCGGAGAATCCATAAAAACGGTGTCCCAGGCCGGCTCCGCGCCGCGCGATTCCGGCAAACGCTCGAGAGTCAGGTTTGCCGTCAGCCATGGCGAATAAACAAAGTTCGTGAGTGGCTCGAATCCCTCGACAATGTACGGCGCCAGAAATGTTGGCGCGGAAAAAATTACAAATTCCGCCTGATATTCGGTGTCGCCCGCGAAGACGCTCACGCCGCGCTGCGAAGGCGCAACCCTGTGGACCATCTGACCGGTGCGCACATGCTCCCCAACGCGTTCCAGCAACCGTTTGGTGATCCAGCCGTTTCCCTCCGGCCAGGTGAGCGGACCTTTCTCTTCCGCTTCACGCGAGGAAAAATAATGAACGCCGGCCCACGCCGAAGTATCTTGCACCAGCGCGCCGTAGTCATCGCGGCAAGCATAATTCATATACCAATTCACAAGCCGCGAATCGAAGCCTTGACTCTTCAGCCAGTCGGCAAACGATATGCGATCCAGACCCGCGAATTTGTTGGAGTAACCAATTTCGAGCGGAATCGTAAACGCACCCGTGGATCGATATTTTGCGAAGGTCTCTGCTAGCCGTTGAAACTGTTCGCGATCTTTCGGCGTCAGCCCAATGGCTGGTTCAATGCCCTCTTGCCAGCGCCCATAAAGGAACAAGCGCTCCTGCGGTGCGAACGCGAGGTAGCGTTCTTCCCATTGGCCGTCTTTCAGCACACCGAGATCCGTGAACAGTTCTCGTACGTACGTCGCTTGCGGCCCCGGCACCGGCACATAGTGCGCGGCCCACGGATACGCGGTGATTTCGTTTTCTCCCCAGCGCGCGTTTCCTCCGGCCCGCTCATTCATTTCGAGAAGCACGAAATCGTGGAAGTCACTCTTTTGTAATCGCCACGCGGCGCTCAATCCGGAAATGCCGCCGCCAACGATGACAACGGGAATCTTTACCGTTCGCGTAGGCGGAGAAAAGGAAGCGCGGTCGCGCAGCAGATGTCCGGCCGCGGCAGATTCATTTACGAAGGAGCCTGCGAGCTGTTTTTCACTTTTGAGCGAGAGACCAATCAGCGCGGCGCTTCCGCAGGCAAGAAACTCGCGACGACTGAAACTCAATGACTGATGTCCTTCCAGTCGTTTTCGTAAGCCCGCACCAAAACCTGCGTGTTCAGCTGATTCGCCGGCATCGGCAGCGGAGCCATGTCTGGAGGAAAGTGGAAGAGCAGCGGAATGCCTTCCGGGCGGAGAAAGCGCAAGCCTGAGGGGATAGACGCGGGCGGCAGATAGTCGTGCGTGCCAGCCAGGACAAAACCCCACTCCCCAAATGAGGGGACGTAAACGTGATAGGGGAAAGTCTGCAGTCCCGCTTGATGCAGCGTTTCAGCGATGCACCAAAAAGAATCCCGCGCAAACATCGGAGAAGTGCTTTGCACCACCAGGAAACCCTGCGCGCTCAGATGTCGCGCCACCGCGCGATAAAACGCCGTGGTATACAACTTGCCCAGCGCGTAGTTCGTGGGATCTGGAAAATCAATCACGATGAAATCAAAACTTCCCGTGCTCTGATCGACCCACGGAAAGGCATCCGCGTTAATCACCTGCAAGCGTGGCGACAGCAAAGAATTCTGGTTCAGGCCCGTAAGCATCGGCTGCGTGGAAAACAGCTTGGTCATCTCCGGATCTAGATCCACCAGTGTGATTTTTTCGATTTGCGGATATTTCAGAATTTCCCGCACCGCCAGGCCGTCGCCACCGCCGAGCACCAGCACGGTGCGTGGAGCGGAAATCGCCGCCAGACCGGGGTGCACCAGGGCTTCGTGATAGCGATATTCATCCCGCGAACTGAACTGCAAGTGGCTGTTGAGAAAAAGCCGCAGGTCATCTTTAAAGCGCGTCAGCACGATGTGCTGGTAATGCGTGTCTCGCGCGAAAATAATTTCGTCGGCATAAATATTGTCTTCCGCGGTCGCGGTAATCTGCCGGGCTTTCACCAGGCCAACGGTCAGCACGCACACCACCAGCACGCAGGCCGCGCGCAGGCTGGTTTTCTCCATCAGGTGGCGCGCAAATAGATAGGTAGTCCACAACGCGACCGCCGCGTTGATCAACCCAAAAAATAAAGCCGAACGAACCAATCCGAGGTGCGGCACCAGAAGAATAGGAAACAACAGAGAAGCGCCGAGAGCCCCCAGATAATCAAACGTGAGCACGTGGGCGATAACATCGCGAAAGGTGTAGCGGTCTTGCACGATCCTCATCAACAAGGGAATTTCGAGGCCCACGAGAACGCCCATAACAATGACCAGCGCGTACAGCACCAACTGAAATCCCTGTGTAAACGCGAAGGTCAGCATCAGCAATGCCGAGGAAAATCCTCCCACCAGCCCCAGCATCAATTCAATCCAGATAAATCGCTGCACCAGGCCCTTGCTCAAGTAGCGCGAAATGGCGCTACCCAGGCCCATGGCGAATAGATACGTGCCAATCACCGTGGAAAACTGAAACACGCTGTCGCCGATCAGATAGCTGGCGATGGTGCCGGCGATCAACTCATAGATCAGCCCGCACGCCGCGATCAGCAAGACGGTGAGAAACAGCAGGATGCCCATGATTTTTCAGTGAATCGCAGACGCGATGATGATGCAAATGCCGATGGACATGGCGCCCACAAGAATTGCCAGCGCCATGTTGTGCTCCTGCACGATTTCCTTCCAAAGGTGATAGGGCGTGAGCTTGTCCATGATGATGAAAGCGAGCACAAAGATAAAAATCCCGATAAATGTAAACACTAGGGCGCTGATTACATTTGCGATGGGCACGAGCATATTATTTCCCTCCTGTGTAGTGATGATAGAAACCGTAAACGGAACGATAGGAACCGGGATTGTCGCGCACTGAGTTCGGCACATTTTTCAGCTGGTTCATAGGCGTCATGCTCCAGCCGCGATATTGCGCGAAAGCCGTGGTGCCGAGAATCAAGAGGCCGTAAACAAGATAGAGCTTGCGAAACATCAGCTGTTCTCCGTACGAATGATGGGTGTGGGAGGATGATCGCTCTCCGACCATCGCGAGCGTTCAAAGCTGGCGGAACGCCAGGTGACAATGATGACGGGAATCAGCAACGCCAGAAACGCCAAGCCGTAAAAAGAAAATACCGGGACGTCGCGCTTCACCGACACATTGTAGGAAATGTACGGATGCAGCGGAGCGACCTCCGGCTCGATGCGCAAGTAATACTTGCCCGCGGGAACGCTGGGGACGACGACCGCATCGTGCCTACTCCCTTCCGACCAACTGCCATCGCTATCGTAGCCGGAGTAATAGCTGATCTCGCGGCCAAAGTCCCAAGCCTGGCCGGTGTCCTGGTTGATGAGCGCGAAGTTGAGATAGATCCAGTTGTTTTGCACGTTGGCGGTGGTGGCGACTTCCACGTCGGAAGTGCGCCCGGTGAGCTCGAAGACGTCGGTGACGAAAGAAGCTTCGCCATTTGAGAGACCGGAAGCGATTTGGTACGAAGAGCTGAAGACCGGCTCTTTTTTGGACATGGCGTCGAACACAATCATCAAGATCACCAGGGCCAGTGCGAACGCGGCAAAAGTCTTCCAGATGCCCCCGAATTTTTCGCTGAACGGCGAAGGCTGATTTTCGTATACGCCGATGGCTTCCGGCGGGCTCCCCGAAAGACGAAACGTCGTCCAAATGTCGTGGCCGGTCATGTATTCGCCGATGGACCAGGTGATTTCGCCGGCCATCACTTCACGCGATAGCACACGCGGCGGATGCACGTAGTCCGTCACCTGCGCGCGTTCGCCGACACGCACTTGCCACGGAAATTCACCGAGCACGGAATCGGTGTTGGCGTCGGAGGTCTGGAAGTGGCGGTATATTTCGCCGAGATAGTTCGCTTCGGAGGGAATGCTCATGCGGGAGTCGACGACGGGCAGCGCTTTGCAAACCGAAATGTCGTTCCAGTGGCCCGAATATTCGGACAAATAGCGAAAACCTTTGTAGGGATTGAAAAGCAAATACTCCCGCCAGGAATAAGTAATGCCGTCGACCTTAATGCTGCGTCGCTCGAAGCCGATGACTTCGTAGTCCACGCCGCGCAGTTTGCCGCGCGAGCCGAGAGGAATTAATGGACGCTCGTCAGAAACGATTTTTTCGAACTTTTGCAGGATTTGCAGCTGGGGATCTTTGGCGTCCAGGATGGCGTGGCAGCTTTCGCATACCACCGCGGAGGCCTGGCCGAGCGCGCGCAGGGTAATGGCCGCGCCGCATTGCGGGCAATTTACCGCTTTGGCTTGCGGTTTCGGAGGCGGCGGTAGCGATGGCGGATTTGTGCTCATCACCAGCCCTCGAAGTTGCGCAGATTTTTCAGCTTCAGATCCTCGAACTCCACGAACTCGCCCAGGTACAGCGCAGGTTGCTCATCACTGTAGTCCAGCGTGGCGAATTTCTTGCTCTCCGTGCGCAGGTCGGCAAACGTAATGTTGCCCTTGTCCCAGAATTTGAACGGCAGTTCGCCCTGCACGCCGCGAAAGTGCGCATCGGTGATTACGCTGAGCGTGTAGGTGACGCCGTTCCAGGAAAATTGTTGCTGCGGTTGCAGCTGCGCCGCCGCCGGCAGTTTTTGGCCGCTGGCCAAAAACGAAACTGCATACTCTTCTTGCGCGTCGGAAAGCCAGCCGCTGGTGCCGTCGTTGAGCATCAGATGCCATTCGTTCCAGCCGCCTTGTTCGTACTCATACAAAATTCTGCCGATGACCACGAATGCTTTTTTGTTGTAAATACCTTCAGTGTTCAGCTGGATGGGAGAAATATCGGGCGGCAAGTCGGCCACCTGGCCGATCTTTGTTAAATCCAAATCGGTGCGCACCAGGACGCTTTTGCAGAAATCGCAGACTGTCTGCACGCTGCTGGACCATTTGAAAACGATTTTGGCGCCGCAATTCGGGCAAGTGGCGACGGGCTGCGTCATGAGCCAATCCTCACGGCCGTCCGAACAAAACTGCGCGGCTTATTCATTCGCCGCCCGCGTATCGGCGATTCCGTAGGGACGCTGCAGTCTGCGCACGGAAACTTCACGCGCGCCAAAGCGTCTGCGGAGTTCCGCATCGAACGCCCATTCCGCGCGGGGCACGCAGCAAAACAAATTTAGACAGAGCGAAGCGTGTTCCGGAAAGGTGTGACACGCCAGATGCGATTCGGAAAGCAGGCACAAGCCAGTGATCCCGCCGCTGCCTGGAAAGGGATGCCACAGCGGCGCGCCAATCGGACGAAGGTTTAAATCGCTGATCAAGGAATCGAACAGCGCTGCGAGTCCGCGCTGATCTTTCAGCAATGCCGCGGAACATCCCCAAGCCTCGACGACCCATTCGACGCCATGCATAGATGTGTTGTCGCTAGACTCGTTTTGACTATCCTTGTGGCTTGCCGCATTCCGGACAAAACTTACTGTTGCGCGGGATGGGCTTTCCGCACTCCTGGCAAAATTTAGTTTCCGTGGAAGCCGCCGATGACGCCGCTGCCGCGGTCGGTCCTGGCGCGCCACTTTCCGACGTGGTGGATTTTTTCACCGCGTCCATCATCGCTTGTCCCATGGCCACACCCGCGCCGAGCCCAGCGCCGACGCCCACGCCGCCACCACCTTCGTTCCCCGCCGCGATGGGAATCGATTGCGCCACCTGATACTGCGTGTACTTTCCCATGTCGCCGATCATGTTCATGCTGATGCGCTGATCCAGAATCTTCTGCAGCTCGTCCGGTAGCGAAAGGTTCTCCACCACAAAATTGTCGAGGGCCAGGCCGAACTCCGCCAGCGCCGGGGTCATCTGCTCTTTGATTTTTTCGCCCAGCGCGGCCTGGTTGGCGGCCATGTCCAGGAAGGGAATCTGGCTCACCGCGAAAGTGTCCGTCATCTTCGCGACGATGGTGTTGCGGAGTTGGCCTTCCAAATCCTCGACGCGGTACAAATCGCGCGTGCCGCTGACCTTGCTATAAAAAGTTTTCGCATCGTCCACGTGATACGCGTAAATCCCAAACCCGCGAAGACGAATGGCGCCGAACTCCTTGTCACGGATGGTGATGGGATTTTGCGTGCCCCAGTGCTGGTCGGTTTGCATGCGCGTGGAAAAGAAATACACGTCGGACTTGAATGGCGACTGAAAGGCCTTGTCCCAGTTTTTTAGGTACGTCAGGATCGGCAGGGTTTGCGTATTCAGCGTGTATAGGCCGGGGCCAAACGCATCCGCGACTTTTCCTTCGTTCACGAACAGCGCCTTTTGCGAGTCGCGAACGGTCAGCTTGCCGCCGTTTTGAATTTCGCGGTCTTGCATGGGATAGCGGTAGGCAAGAATGCCGTCCTCCGGTTCCACCCAATCAATGACATCAATGAATTGCTTGGAAATAAAATCGCGGAGACTCATCCTCGACCTCGCTCCCTTGCCGACACAATGTCAAGATGCAGCGTCACGATGCCGTCACACAGCAAGTTAGAGCGATGCTACGGTGCAGTTTCCGCACTGTCAACGTATAAGCGTTTCCCGGTTTTGCGTGGCGTAGCAAACTAGGTACAATTGCAGCGCCGTTAGTGACATTCATCTTTATGCGACTATCGTTTCTTGCTGGTCGGCTGCGACTGAGGCGGACCAAGGTTAAAAGTCGCAGCGGGAGGCTCCATGCCGTTCACGGAAAATCAAGGCGCGAAACTTTATTGGGATGAACAGGGCTCCGGCGAGCCGCTGCTGCTGATTATGGGACTCAGCTATGCCTCGAACATGTGGCATCGCAGCCGCCCCGGCTTGGCGAAAAAATATCGCACCATCGCGCTTGATAATCGCGGTGTGGGCCAGAGCGATTCGCCGCCGGGAGTTTATCCCATCGCGTTGATGGCTGCGGATGCCGCGGCGGCGCTGGATGCGGCAGGCGTCGAAAGCGCGCACGTATTTGGCGTGTCCATGGGCGGCATGATCGCCCAAGAATTTGCGCTCAACTATCCGCACCGCGTGCGTTCGCTGATTCTTGGCTGCACGGCGAGCGGCGGGCCCACCGCCGTGCAAGCCGACCCCGAAGCGCTGCAAGCCCTAATGCGGCAGGGCATGACTCCGGAAGAATCCACGGAAGCCATCATTCCATTTATCTACGACGCGGCAACGCCGCGCGCCCGCATCGATGAAGACATGGCCGTTCGCATGAAGTGGTATCCCACGCTGCATGGGTACATGGGACAGCTGCAGGGCATCATGAGTTGGGAAGCGTACAGCCGCCTGCCGCAAATCACCGCGTCTACGCTGGTGGTGCACGGCGAAACGGATCGCCTGGTTCCCGCGGCGAACGGCAAATTGATCGCCGCAAGTATTCCGGGCGCGAAATTGGTGCTGATACCGAATGCCAGCCACATTTTCGAAACCGATCAGCCAGGTGTTGCGGAACGCGCTATTCTGGAATTTCTCGTCGCGCAGAGCAGCTTGACACACCATACCGGAGCCTGAAGCTTGGTAGCCGAGAAATAATTTTAGGTTTGCTGGACTTTCGCTTCTGCACAGACAACGCCATTGGAATAGGTGTTTTTCACTGTAGGTGCTAGATGATGTAGTCCCTGCGGATGCTTCTCTTCCCGAAAATTCCGTTTTGCGTGCACTTCGTAGTCTGCTGCAAGACGCGTTCGATTTGAAGCCAGTAGACTACACGGCTCCGCAGTGTTCGCCTACACAGTTTGGGGTTTAAGGAGTTTCTTGGATTCCAAAATGTGCACTAACCCAAATCGTTGAAGTCCGTGCTCACCAATCCCACTAAATTGCGGTTTTTGGCCAAGCGGAACGCCGTACGATGAGGTTTTGCTGCACGCCAAAAACGTTTCAAGGTAACATATTGCCAAGAGCGGGCCTGTAGCTCAGCGGTTAGAGCAGCGGACTCATAATCCGTTGGTCCCAGGTTCAAATCCTGGCGGGCCCACCAATTTAATTAACGCAACTTCGCGCGCTACGCCCATGTTCACGCGGTTTCAAGGCTTACCCGTCGGCCGAAACGCGTCCGTCGGATCCAGGTAGCATTGCTTCCAAAACTCTTCCTCGGGCAGTGATCCTCCCGCCAGTTGTTTAACGCTTTCCAGGGTCGCCCCGATGATCCCTCCATCGGCGGAATCGTAAATTACCACCACCCCGTCCACTTCTGGTTCGCCTTCCGCGGCAGAAAATTTGCGCAGCAGCGTGGCAGCGAAAGCCAGCTTCGCGCGCGCATCAGTTTCTTTGGCGTCCTGCGATACCGGTTGCACGGTATAAATCTTTACTTTCTTCCCCTTCAGGTTTTCCCAATCGCCGGGAAACATGCTGGTTTCCTCGCGCTCCACGCGGAACGGAGTAGCCGCTTCTTTCGCAGCCGCAGCTTGATCTTGTGCATTGATCCTTGCCAAAATGAAATCTGTTAATTCCACGCTGCTGCGCCGCACGTACCCGCGCGAAACCCCGGAAATCCCCACGTGCAGCCAAGCCCCATCGGACTCCAAGTATTCAAATTCATCTCCGGCCGCCGCCATGAACAGCACCCGTGAACCTTCCGCGGGCCGCGCCAGCAGCGGCGTTCCGGATTTTTTCACCGCAACCAGATTCAGCGGATGCGCCTGGTTCTTCTGAATTTCCTGCAATTCCTGCAATTGTCCGCTCAATTGTTGCTCACGCTTTTCTGCGTCCTGCCTTTTCGCCCGCGTCTCCACCAGTTCGTCGTTCCGCGGCGCTTCCGTCGCCTTCGGGGTGGTCGTCAATTGCGAGACCCCTGGCACTCCGGAAAGATCCAGTTTCGCCTTGGGCGCCGCAATCCCCGAACTTCCCCCTGCGTACGCCGGGTGTGGCGGTGCAGTTCCCAGTTTTTCGTCCAGCCGGTCCAGCAAATCAAACTCCAGCCGCCCGTTCGACGCCAAAACTTCGTAGCCCGATTTCGAGGGATCGGGATCCGCATACCACGCCGTTATCTTTGCTCTCACCTGCACAACCGTACCGCCGCGCGCGCCGCTTCCGGGAAACAACTCAATCTCCAGTTGGTAAAACGCCCGTTCGTACCGGCCAACGGGCTTAGGCGTTGCCGCGACAAACCCTTCGATGGTCGGCAGCTTTTGTCCCGCGTACGCGCCTATTTCCTTCAACGCCTGGTCCACTTCTGCCTTCGTCTTGGCAAACGTCCGCGCATAGGGCATCGCCACTTCTTGCGCGCCCATCGCATTCGTCAGTGCGAACAGCACTAGAGCGATTCCCAGCCAAATTTTCGAAATACGCGTGTGCCTGAGAGCTTGAATCAAGGAATCGTTTCCAGTTGATCGATGGGCAGCCATCCGCGTTGACCATCAGCCTCTTCGATTCCCAGCCAATACGGCGTAACGATCACGATGGCCACCTCCGTGTACGCCGCCAGTGGCGCGATCGTGGCCGCTTCGCGAAATGGCGCCGCTTTCAAGTCCGCACCCGGGGCTTTCACTCGCCGATCCACTTCGCGACGCAACTTTTGCACCCGCTCCTGAAGGTCCTTCACCGATTCTTGCGCGTTAGCCAGCCTGGTGGTTTCGTCTTCGCGCTGCTGCAGGTAGTTGTGTCTTACCAACTCCGCGCTGTCCCGTCGCTTCTTGGCGTCTGCCGCTTCTTGTTCGTTGAACTGTATGGCCAGCAGCCGGTCCTGAATCACTTTGAATTCCGCGGCTTCCACCGTGCCGTCAGAAATGTGATAGGTGCGGTGCGCTTCCTCCACATAGACCGCGTCGATCCGCAATCGCGAGCGATCTCCTGTCAAGGTGATCAGTACAAAGCGCACCACGATAGTGCCCTGATCCGCGCTTTCCAGGAAATGGCGCGGCGCGATAGCTTGTGTTCGTACCTTGTAGAAAACCTGTCCCGGCCCGGTCCATGGCTCGAAAAACTTTGAAGAGCTTTCCTCCGTTGCGCCCTCCAGCGTCTGTTGCTTGTCGTAAATGTAGGTCCCGTGGATGGTCTGGTCTTCCAGGTCGAATTTCAGTGCGTCCATTACATCGCGGGGAGCCGCCTCCAGCTCCTTCACGAACCCTGGTCCTTCCACGCGCTCTTTCCCGGCGCTCGCCAGGCATCCAACAAGAACCGCAAAGCCCAGAATTAAGGCTTTCCGCCCCCATTCAGCAGTTAATTTCCCAAGAAGCTGCACATTTTGACTATTAAAGTTCATCATAAGAAGCCGTCAACTACATCGCCAGCTCTCGTAGATACCCCGAATCGTCACCCGCTGTCAAATTTCGCCGCCTGCAAACGCCGTTTAATCAACGTTGTTTACCCCGACAAAAATATTTTTGCATGAATAGAAGAAAACTCTTGCATTCGTATTTTTCCAGCAGTAGGATTTGCGCGGTTCAGGGACTTGGGGATTTTGCCGCAGCTTTTTCTCGTGAAAAGTGGCGGCGATCTTCTATGGGCGTGGTGTCACTACTAACTTCCGGTCAAACGGACGAATATCGGACACGCAAGTTGTCCGCTGTTTGTGTTGTCCTCGCCTCCATCCTTGATCTGCGCCGTCCGGCGCAGAAACCGACCAACCAAATTGTCTCGCACTTCTCACGCGCAGGAGGCGGTATGCACTCTGTCGATGCTAGCAGTCTGACGAGAAAGTCATTTCGTGTCGGTCCATCTCTCCTAGGTACGTTCCTGACTTTCGCTTTCCTGCTCGCGGTCGGCTACCCCTCGTCGGCGGCCCCTCTTTCCGCCATCAAGGTCCACGCGCTGCCGGCCTTCGCGCGGAAATACGGGTTGCCCTGCTCCTCCTGTCATCTCGCGTGGCCCATGCTTAGCCCCTTCGGCCAAGCCTTCAAAGACAATGGCTACCAACTGGGCAACGACCGGGATGCCCCCATCTATCAAAGTCCTGCGTATTGGCCAGTAACTTTCCGCATCACGCCGATCTGGCATCGCGAAAACGAAACCAATGCCGGAGTAGATAGCGCCACTGCTCCTGGCGGCCAGACCGAAGCCAGTCTAACCACGCACGGTTTCGACTGGAGCGGCCTCGACTTCCACACCGGCGGCACGCTGGCCAAAAACGTCTCCTTCTATGTTTTGCCTTCTTCGGATAACACCGGAGCTTTTCATTTTGAAACCGTCATGGCCCGCCTCGATAATTTGGCCGGCACTACCTGGCTCAACGTCAAGCTCGGCAAATTCGAACTTGATAACCTTTTGTCTGAGAAGCGCATTCTCACGCTGACCAATGTCGCCGGCGTCTATACCAACTATCACTACCAGCCGCTCACCGAAGTCGCTTCGCCGGGCGCCATTCCGTTCGTGTTCGGAATCGGCGATAACCAAGACGGGCTGGAAGTCATGGGACATTCCAAGGATGATCGCACCCGTTACTCGGTAGCCTTGCTTAGTTCCAACGACGGCACGCCGGGTTTGCCGACTTGCCGTTGTTATGCCACCTTCCTCACCGCTAGTCAGGCCTTTCAGGTCGGGAGCCTCGGTCTACAGCGCATCGGCGCATTCGACTACATCGGCGAATGGCCCACCTATTATCAATTCACGCAGGGTGGCAACGGTGTCGCGGGCACCGGCATTGGTAACAAGAGCTACTACCGCGCCGGTTTGATCGGCCAGTTCTTTATTAAGAAGTACGACCTCACTGCGATGTATTTTCATAGCTCCGATAACGCCTACCTGGGTACCGGCACTCCAGCGAACCAGCCCCTTCCGGTAGGAGCGCAGAAGCCCGTTTGGAATGGCGGCTTGTTTGAAAGCCACTATACTTTCAGCCCGCAGTTTATCTTGATTCAACGGGTCGAACTCGTTCGCATGTCTCAGCAGGCCTTTCAGATTGGCGGTGGCCCTGTCTATGTCCCAGGCAGCGACGAAGTTCCCAGCGCCAGTTTTGGCAACGAGAACGTATACGCCATCGCCGGGCGCTACTACCCGTTCATCTCCAGCCGCGCCGGTTTCGCGTTCCACGGCGAATATGCCTTCAGCCATCAGAGCGGTGCCTCGCCGGTGACTGGTCGTAACCTCGACTTCAGTAGCTTGCTCGCTGGCTTTGACTTCGCGTTCTAAGGATGGAGACTATGCGAAAAATAAACATTTCAAAGTTGTTTGTAGTCATCGCCATCCTCCTGGCTACCCCGCTGCTGGGCTCGGCGCAGGATGAGTCGCATATCGGCAAGGTTACCGGGAACGAAGGCCGTGGCAGGCAGTTCTACTTCCGCTACTGTTGGGGCTGTCACGGCTTCCGCGGCAACGGCGACGGAGAGAACGCGCCATATCTAAACATTCTTCCACGCAATTTCGTCGCCGCCAGCTTCAAGTGCCGTTCTACGCCCACTGGCACGCTGCCCACCGATGAGGATCTCTTCAACTCCATTCGCCGCGGCTTCGTCAACACCAACATGCCGTCATGGATCACCCTTACCGACCAAAACCGCGCCGACCTGATCGCGTTCATTAAGAGTTTCTCGCCGCGTTGGAAGACGGAGAAGGCCGGCACGCCCATTAACGTCCCTGCGGAAACGCCACTAACGGTGCAGAGCATTCAGCACGGCCAGCAACTCTTCCAGAAACTCGAATGCTGGAAGTGTCATGGACAGGAAGGCCGCGGCGACGGGCCGTCCGCCTCCACGCTCACGGACAGTAACGATCAGCCCATTCGCCCCTATAACTTTGCCGCCGGTTCCCGCTTCAAGTGCGGCACCACCAACCACGATCTTTATAAGATTTTCATGACCGGTCTCGATGGCACTCCGATGCCTTCATTCGCCGACGTGATCAAGCCGGAAGAGGCATGGGATCTCGTCCACTATCTCCGCACCTTGCAGATTCGGCACAACAGTCCGGAGTTGGCGCTCTGGCTCACCACCAAAGAGGGCGCCGCGATTGTCAGCGCACAGAGAGTTTCCGGCACCCCCACGGGTTCCGGTGTGAATCAATAAGATTGCTTGGCATTCATCTTCAGGAGGAGCGCATGACCCTTAAGCACGTGTTTTTGGCTGCTCTAGCCACGCTTGCCGCCGTCACTTTGACCGCCGCGGGTCCAGGCTCGGGCACCATCACCGGGAAAATTACCTACGATGGCACGCCTGCGAAACAAAAGCCCATCGACATGTCCAAAGAACCCAGCTGCGCTTCGCAACACCCGACGCCGATCACCACCGAAACCGTGGTCACCGGTCCTGGCAACACTCTGGAAAACGTCGTGGTGTACATTTCTGCGGGCGCGCCCGACGAAGCTGCACCATCGGCCCCCGTAAATTTTGATCAGAAGGGCTGCCAATATGTTCCGCACATGCTGGCGTTTCAGACCAATCAGGAGTTGAAGATCTCCAACGATGATCAGACTTCTCACAATATTCATCCGCTCGCCAAAATTAACCAGGAGTGGAATAAGTCGCAGCCTCCGGGTACGCCTCCTATCATTGCGAAATACGACAAGGCGGAGATGATTCACGTAAAGTGCAACATTCACCCCTGGATGAGCGGCACTTTCGCGGTTCTTAAGAACTCTCATTATTCCGTCTCGGATAAAGACGGCAATTTCAAACTCCCCAATCTACCGCCGGGCAAGTACACCATCACCGCGTGGCACGAACCAGACCAAGAGATGACCCAAGACGTGGAAATCTCCGGAAGCGAGACCAAAACCGTAAGCTTCGTGTTCAAACTGAAACCCTACTGAGTTTCATTCGAACGGCGACCCGCTTTGGCAACGGTACGTAGGCAAGCTCTAACCCGGTGAATTGAATTCCCGCGGGAAGCGCGGGCAGACGCGAGGCGCTATGGGCAAATTACTGGCAGTAACGATTATCATCATTGCGATTGCTTCCGCCGTTCCCTTCGTAATGCACACCTGGGAACCTCCTGCGGACGTCTCTACCCACGGTGGACTTATTGACGAGCAAATGGCCGACACCATGATCGAGGCGGGCGTCTCCTTTCTCGCCGCGCAGATTCTGTTGGGTCTCTTCATCTGGCAATTCTCGAAACCGCGCACTGACTCCAAGGTTAAGACCTTTCCCGGCGGCGCCAAGGGCTTGGTTATCGCCGCCATCGTCCTCGTCGGTGTCGAAGTCCTGGCCCTCGGGGCTTTCGGCTCCAAGGCTTGGGCCGCCGTTTATTTCACCCCACCCGCTGCCGACGCTATGCCCGTTCAGGTCCAGGCCGGTCAGTTTGCTTTTTATTTCCGCTACCCCGGCCCAGACGGAAAGTTTGGTCCGCTTCATCCCGAAATGATCAACGAGGGCAACCAAAATCTGTTCGGCCTCGATCCGGAACACGACGTCGAATCACGCGATGATGTGGTAACTGCCGAGATGGCCATCCCCGTAAACAAGGAAGTACATCTCCTTATGCACGCCAAAGACGTCAGCCATTCCTTTTACGTTCCGGCGCTGCGCATCCACCAGGACTTCGTGCCCGGCCTGGACCTTTCGCTGCATTTTACGGCTACCAAGGTTGGTACGTACGAAATCGTCTGCTCCCAGCTTTGCGGCTTGGGTCATTACAACATGCGGGCGTACCTGAAGGTTTTGTCCCAGCAGGACTTTGATGAGTGGATGAAGAAGGAACAGGCTGCGCAATAGCCGGATCCGTTCGGTAGCTCGAGGCCGGCGGCGATATTCATTTACTTCTTTGAGGTGAGCATATGCATGAAACAGCGGCACCTGCGGTAGTTCACGGGCCTCCGACAACCTTCCTCTCGAAGCACGTCTTCAGCTTGGATCACAAGGTCATCGGTCTGCAGTACTACACGCTCGCTCTCGTGGCGGTCGTCACGGGGATGGTGCTTTCCTGGCTGATGCGCATCCACCTCGGCTGGAGCAGTGCTGCCATTCCCGGCTTGCAGGTGCTTTCCCCCAATGGCGCGCCGGGTGGCGTCATGACGCCGGAATACTATCTCCAGTTGATGACCATGCACGCCACCATCATGGTCTTCTTCGTCCTGACCACCGCTCCATTCGCCGCCTTTGGCAATTATTTTCTCCCCATCCAGGTTGGCGCGGAAGATATGCCCTTTCCCCACTTCAACATGATGTCTTTCTGGACGACCTTCACCGCCTTCCTTATTTTGGTTGCCGCCTTCTTCGTCCCCGACGGTCCGCCGCTGTCCGGCTGGACCGCTTACGCACCCCTGAGCGCCATCGGCAAGAACGCCGGACCCGGAGAGGGTACCGGCCAGGTGCTCTGGGCCGCTGCCCTGGGCGTTTTCTGCATCGGACAGTTGCTTGGCTCACTCAATTTTATTTCCACGGTGCTGGACATGCGCACCAAGGGCATGACCCTGGCCCGCCTCCCGGTTACTTGCTGGGCTTGGTTCATCACCTCCTGCATGGGCTTGACCGCGTTCGCTGTGCTCATGCCGGCGACCATTCTGCTGATTCTGGATCACGTGGCGGGTACGAGTTTTTTCATCGCCTCCGGTCTGGTTCTCAACGATCAATTGGTGCCGCATTCCGGTGGTTCCACCCTGCTCTGGCAGCATCTGTTCTGGTTCTTCGGACACCCTGAGGTGTACATCGCCATCGTCCCGGGCATGGGCATCGTCACTCACGTGCTCGTCACCAACATGCGCCGTCCCATGCTCAGCATGAAAGCCATTCTTTATTCCATGTGGGCCCTGGCTTTTCTCAGCTACATGGTCTACGGCCACCACATGTTCGTCAGCGGCATGAACCCCTTCTCCTCGCTGGTTTTTTCCTTTCCCACGCTGATGATCACCATTCCTTCTACAGTGGTAGTGCTTATCTGGATTGGCAGCCTTTATGGTTCCAAGCTGCGTATCAATACCGCTTCGCTCTTTGCTCTCGGCTTCATCTCCATGTTCGTCAGTGGCGGCGTCAGCGGCTTTTTCCTGGCGCAGCCTTCCATCGATATAATGCTCCACGCCACCTATTTCGTCGTCGGACACTTTCACATGGTCATGGGCGTCGCCGCCATGTTCGGCATTTTCTCTGGAACTTATTTCTGGTTCCCCAAGATGACTGGACACATGATGAATGAAACCATCGGCAAGATTCATTTCTGGCTGACCTTCGTTGGCACTTACTGCATCTTTATGCCGTTCCACTATCTTGGCTGGGCCGGAAACGTGCGCCGCTATGCCGCCTTCACCGACGATTTCCTGAAGCCGCTCATCCCAGTGCATCAATTCATCACCGTCGCCGCCATTTTCACGGGCGCGGTGCAATTGCTCTTCATCTATAACCTGATCTACAGCCGCTTCCGCGGGCCTGCCGCTCCCGCCAATCCGTGGGAAGGCACGTCTCTCGAATGGGCCATGCCCTCGCCCCCGCCCTGGAACAATTTTGGCGGCCACGATCCCATCGTCTATCACGACGCCGATCAGTACGGTGTGAAGACCGCTTCTGGCGCCGACTATATTATGCAGAACTCCCCGGAGCAGGCTCTGGGCACTGCGGAGGGCGATTGATCGTCGCGACCCGTGCAACACAAGAGGATCACTTGAGCAACCATGGCCACGACCTTACCGCCTCCTAAACCCGAGCTTCTCTCTTTGCCCGAGCGTCGGCAAAACGGACACTCCGGCGGCGGACAGAACCTTGTTCCCGCGGGTGGCGATCTCCGCGTCACGCAACACTATTCGCCGCCAGCTTCCAGCAGTGCCATCTGGGTCGCCATCGCCGCGATCTGTATGTCCTTTGCCGCGTTTACCAGCGCGCTCATCGTCCGTCAGGGTTCGTCGAACGATTGGCGGCACATCACGCTCCCTTCCGTCCTGTTTCTAAGCACGCTGCTGCTTCTCGCCAGCAGCGTCACTCTCGAAGTCGCTCGCCGTCGCGTAGCCGCTTATATGGGCGGTGCCACTGCGGACATCGCGCCGTCGCGCCTGTGGATGTATCTCACTCTTGGCCTTGGTTTGCTCTTTGTTGCCGGGCAATACGCGGCTTGGCTGCAATTGCGCTCGCAGGGCTTGTACCTAGCCACCAATCCCAATAGCTCGTTTTTTTATGTTTTCACCGCCATCCACGCCGTACACGTGCTCGGCGGACTCGCCGGCTTGCTCCGCGTCATTCGCAAGCTCGGCAACGCTTCGCTGCGGCGCAGCACGCTCGACGCCACTGCGTATTACTGGCATTTTATGGGTGTACTTTGGGTCTACCTCTTTTTGCTGCTGTGGTTGAAAATTTAATGCACTGATCGTTTGGAGGCGCCGTGAGCCATTCGGAAGTAGCTTTGGGCGGACAGCATGCCGGACACCACGTCCCGGTCATGGAACCCTCGCCGTTTGCCGTTCCCGCTAAGAAACTGGCCATGTGGCTGTTCATTATCTCGGACATCATGACCTTCGCCGCCTGCCTGGTGGCCTACGGATTTTTGCGCAACTCCACCGCCAACTGGCCCCGGCCTTTTCAATCTTCCACCATCATCAGTGTCTTGATCATGACCTTCATTCTGATGACCAGTGCCTTGGTCATGGCCATGGCTGTGCGCGCGGCACGTGCCGGCGACCGCCCCGCGGCCTTTCGCTTGAGCATGATTACCCTCGTCGCCGGTTTGCTCTTTACGCTCCTCCACGTTCGCGAATGGTTTGGCATGATTGGTCAGGGCGTCACCTTGTTTAAGAATCCCTGGGGCACGGGACTTTTTGGCGGCGCCTATTTCAGTGTTACCGGCATGGAACTCCTGCACGTCATCGCCGCCCTGATTGCGCTCCTGATCATCAGCCTGGGCTACAAGAGCGGCCGCTACACCGCCGTCGATCTCGAAAATATCGGACTCTTCTGGCAATTCATCAACATCGTCTGGATGTTCGTTGTACCCCTGATTTATTTCATGAACCTCGCCGGCTAAGCGGCCGGCACGGCTAACGCAAAGCATCGCGAAAGGAATTCTGATTATGAGCGCAGCGGAACAGCAAGACGGCCTCGGCAAGTACATCGGCGTTTACATCGGCATGCTGGTGATCACCGGCATTGAATTGTTGATCGCCTCGCGTCATCCCAGCGGCGGCGTGCTTCTCGCCAGCATGCTCATTCTGGCGTTCCTGGGGGCCATCCTCGGAATTCTCTATTTCATGCACCTGGCCACGGAGAATCGCACCGCCATCGTGGCTTTCACGCTTTTTACCGTTTTCGTGCTGGCGGCCACCACCTACGGCTGGACCGACAGCTTCCGCATTCTCTTCGGCGCACCGTTTGCCAAGTAATGCGAAACGTGTAATGCTCCGTCACGAGGTCCGCACATGACGCACCGAAAGCCCAGAACGCTAACAGAGATTTACGCCTCGCTCCGTCTGTCCGCCATCGCCTTCGTGGTTCTGACCTTAGGTACGCTTGCTCCGTCGGCTTTTTCCCAAAACTGTGCCCTCTGCTATACCCAGGCCGCCTCCTCCGGCTCCCGTATGATCGAGGCCTTGCGCAGCGGTATTCTCGTGCTCATCGTCCCGCCCACGTTGATGTGGCTGGTCCTCGCCGCCATCGCTTATTCCAAGCGTAATCAATTCAAACATGCGCATAATCTTCCGAGACCCGCTTCCGATTGGTAGCCTATCGCGTCCGCTCGGCCATCCCCGGCTAGATTCCCTCCTTCTTCATTTCGTTTCGCTTTCCATCTTCCTGTTCATCAGACCGCTGCTGTGCGCCCTCGCGCTGCTTGCCGGCTCTGCCGCGCTGGCGCAAACCTCCGCTAACACGCCTTCCAGAAAGTTTGCTCATGCGCCGCCCGCGCTTCCACTCACGGATTTCTACGTCACCCCCGATCCCTTGCCTCCCGGTAAACCCGGCGCAATTATCCGCTCCGAGCCTTCCTACGACTACCGGCTGTTCTATGAGATCTCCGCCGTGCGCATTCTCTATCACTCCCGCTCCGCAAACGGACAAGACGTCGCCGTATCCGGAGTGGTCCTGCTGCCGGACAAACCTCCTCCTCCCGGTGGCTGGCCTATCATTGCCTGGGCTCATGAATTCACCGGCTCCGCACGCCAATGCGCACCCTCACTCATAACGAACCTCAACGACGGTCCACTCCTCTCCATGTATGTCGGCCTGGGCTACGCCGTCGTAGCCTCCGACTATGCCGGATTGGGGACGGATTTTCCGCATGCCGCTTTCGATATGCGCTCCAACGCACTTGACGTGCTTTACGCCATTCCTGCAGCCCGCGCCGCGCTCTCGCAGCTTGCAGGCAATTGGTTGGTGGCGGGCTACGCTCAGGGAGGTCTTGTGGCCGTCGGCGTTGCCGAAGCCGCCGGCGAACTCGCCGTTCCTAACTTTCTAGGCGCGATCTCTGTTTCAGGCGTGGCCGCACCCGCGCAAATTTTCTCGCGGCTAGCGCAAAGTCCCTCATACGCCACGCTGCTATTCTTGGCTCAAGGTATCGGCGCCGTCTTTCCAGAATTTCGCGCGCAAGACATACTCACCCCTGGCGCCATCCCGCTGTTCCAGTACCTCAGCCAGGCCTGTGACACCAGTTCCGGGCCGCCGCTTCGCGCTGACCAAATGCTGCAGCCCGGCTGGGAAAATAATCGCTACGTTAAAGAATTTTTCGCCAGAAACACCCCAGGTCCAAAGCCCGCGCGTACTCCGTTTCTGGTCATCAGCGGTGACGCCGATCCCGACGTGCCCACGGACCTCACCGTCCACGCCGTGGCCCAACTCTGCAGCCAACAAAATCGCGTCGTCTTCGTCAATTACCCCGGCCTCAACGCCGGCGGCGCACTCCGCAACTCCGTCGGCGAACAAGTTAGTTGGATTCATGCCCGATTCGCCGGTCGTGCTGCCCCGTCCAACTGTCCCTGAAATCGTGCGCACCATTTCTGCTTGCCCAGCCGCGGCAATTCGAGCAACGCGCCTCCAAATGCACGTCTTTCTTGGTACTCAACCTTCGATTTCTTCCTCAAGGCAAATCCAAATCCAGCGAATAAATGTCCGTCAACCCGCGCTCCAGCATCACATACAGCGTTCCATCCTTCCCCACTCCGCTGAAAATGCAATGGCTGGCGCTGGCTCGCAAAATATCTCCAAATCCTGTCACCCGAGACACCTTCCCCGAAGGCCATTCCTTTTTGTACACCGTTTCATCCGCGTCCAGCACGTCCTGAAAATAAACCGAGCCATCCTCACCCCAATAGGGTGTCCCGAGCAGCTCCCCCGAACCGCCTTCACTCCACCGCTCCTTCCGCACGTCGTACAACATCAAGCGCTTTCCCGTTTCGTCGATCGCCGAAATATACCGTCCGTCTGGTGACGAACGCGGCTGACTGAATTCCGCGGAATCGGGTAACTCCTTAAAGAGTCCGGTCATCGGCTCCAGGAAAAACAGCGCATATTCCGGATGCGTACGCAAATTCCGCATACTCACGATGATGCGATGCCCGTCCGCCGACCAGTCTGCGCCCGCCGCTTCCCAATACTTCGGCAGCACCGGGCGCAGCGCTCCGCCATCGGAAGACAGCATGTAAATCTGTCGCGGTTGCCCTGGCCGTGTGCCGGTAAAGAGTATTTGCTCCCCCTTCGGAGACCACCGCGGATCCGCCGCGCGCAGTGGCGGACTCGTAAGCCGCAGCCGTGAAGATCCGTCCGCATGACTGCTCCATAATGACCCATCGGGCCGGTTCACATATACCACCAGATCCCCGTCTGGCGAGACGCTGGCCTCTTCGGCATATGTGCCGATTCCCACCGTCGCGGCGTGCATGCTGGGTGTTTCCACCTTTTGCAACTCCCGCTGCGACCGAAAGCTGAACGCAAATACCCTCGTCCCCTTCTGCGCCGGCACCGCAATTCGCAGGGAATCCGGTCCGCTCGTCAACGGGAACGGGCCATGTTGCGACCGCCGGTACCACGTCCAGGTATCCCGAATTCCCCACAGATTGCATTCGTACTCTTCGCAGCCGGAAAATAAAAAATATCTCCCGTCCGCCGTCCAGGTTCCCGCGGACTGCCGCGGTGGTTGCGCGTTTGGCATCACTACCGGGTGCACTCCGCTGCCGTTAGAGGTCATCTCCCAGATTGATTGCCCAATAAATTGTCCTGCGAGTTGCCCGGCGAATTGCTCTTCCGAATCCCCCGTCTCCACCGTAAAGCGGATCGTCGCGCCGTCCGCCGACCACGCTGGCGACCGGGCCCTTCCGTTTACGTGCGCCAGTTCATGCAACATTGTCCCGTCGCGATGCACGGAATAGAGTTTCGTCCCGCCCACAAACACAATTTGCGCTCCGTCCGGCGACCATGCGGGATCCGACCCCACCGCTTCGCCTAGCCGCCGCGGTTCTCCCCCCTGTACCGGCCACAGCCATAGCGGCATTTCCTCGTCCCGCCCGGTGAATTGTCCGATCACAAATTGCGAGTGATCGGGAGAAATCGCAAAAAGCCGGGTGTTCTCAAACGGCGTCGCCATTTTCTCCGCATTTCCGCCTTCCACCGACGTTTGCATCAGGCTCCAGTGGTCGCCCTCGCGCTCCAGAAAAAAAATTCGCGTCCCATCCGAAACAATCCCGCCCCACTCGTCGATCCGCCCTCCAAAGGTGAGCCGGTTCATGCGATGTACGCTGGGCCGCGGCACCGGATAGACGATGTAAAACAGCAGCCACGATCCAAGCAGAATCGCCAGCGTCAGCAGCAGCGCCTCGAACCAGCGCTGCGCCCGCTCTGCCCGCAGGTGATCCCACTGCGCCATTCGCGCCGCCTCGCTCGCCAGCTCCGGATTCAGCCGCAAGCGCACTTCGATGGAGTCGCTGCTGTTTCGGAATTCCGCGTTTGACTGCGCTGCGTCTGCCGCCGGGTTGCTCACCACGTGAATCGGTGCCACGAAGCGGTAGCCTTGCTTTGGCACGGTCTCGATGAACCGCGGATTTTCCGCATCGTCTTGCAGCGCCGAGCGCAGCTTTTTCAGCGCTGCGTTTAAGCTGCCGTCAAAATTGACGTGTGTGCCTTCCGGCCACAACTCCTGACGCAGTTGCTCGCGCGTAACAATTTCTCCCGGGCGCTGTAATAATAAGGATAGGATTCGAAATGGTTGGTCTTGCAGTTTCACCCGGCTGCCTTGGCGTGTTAGGACCCCATTCGCGAGATTGACCTCGTAGAGGCCGAATCGATGAGTTGGCGAAAGGTCAATCCGCAAGCCTTGCAAGGGTGCGATCCTCGGAAAACTGATAGGTTGCACTATAGCACCGGCGTGCTCGCGTGGCTATATCTGTTCACATGAACTGATAAGTAGCTTTTTAACAGTAACTTACAGGTTCATGATATCTTCAGACGTAGTTCCTTTGACCGGCCTGTCACAATCGCGTACCCAAGTACAAGAACCGATCGGTGCATCACGCCCTGAAGTTGGTGCGGAATTCCTTGTTCGGTTAATAGGAGGCCTTGGGAGAATAAAAATTTTAGCCTGTAGTCCCAAGAACCAATCGGGACACCTCCCTGGACCTTCCGGGCCCCAACTGATCATTGGAGCTAGTGAGTGCCATCGGTGTCCCGATTACATTTTCGGCGTGGTTTCCCACCTTCATAGCCCCTATGGCCAGTTGCTTCCATCACTTTCCCAAAGTGCATGCTCACTCGGCCATGATTCTTCCCCCTGCATTTCAGCTCATCGCAATCTAAGACGCTTATTATCTATAAGTTGCATGTGTTAACCTCTCCGGCATCACACTCTTTACCTTCGCTTGCCGCAACTTTTGCACTCGCGTACGGTTTAAACCAGCATGCCGTTGTTCTAGCGGGCTTCCCGGAACCACCCAAGATCCCCCGGGGACCCGGTTGTAGTGCATCTCGTGCAGCCTAAACTTGATTTACCAGGAGAGCCTCACACCATGAGTGGACTTCATAAGCTGTCCCTTGCAGTTTTCGCGCTTCTGCTGGCTATTCCAGCGGCGCTCTCGGCCAAGCCAGCTCCTCCAGCGGACCATCCCGCCTATCTTCACGCTTTGACCGATCTGCGCACCGCTCGCGCCCATCTGCAACGTCCCGATGGCGGCGAACTGCGCGACCAGGAGAAGAAAGCCATTCACGAGATCGATGAAGCCATCAACGAAATCAAAAAGGCCTCCATCGACGACGGCAAGGACCTGAACGATCATCCTCCCGTGGACACCCATATGGCTTGGGACGGCCGCCTGCATCGCGCCCTGCAATTGCTCGACAAGGCCCATCAGGATATCTCTCAGGAAGAAGACAACCGCTTCGCGCAAGGTTTGCAGGAGCGCGCCTTCGTCCACATCGATAAGGCCCATCACCACGTAGAAGAGGCCATCAGCCTGGTCCGCTAATTCTAGCAACCGCAGCCTGCACTCTTCGCCGCGACCGCTAACGCAGTCGCGGCGATTTTTTTTGGAACGGCGACTTGACGCCGTTCTCCCGCAGAATCTTAAGTGCGTAGTTTCGTTTTTTCTTGTTTCGGGAGGGCCCGACTTTAGTCGGGCCGTTAGCGAGGCACTAAAAAACCGGTTTTAGCCGCTGAGGGACCGCTTCGAGTCCTTTCCAGCTCTGTGGCACAACCCCACTACTCCAATCTCTCGTACACCTTCCGTGCCTCCGCCAACCGCCCCATCACATACGCCTTCTCGTCCGCCGAATTCCAGTCCGGATACGCCGCCGTCGCTTCCGTCACGCGGTCAATCCACGCCGCAAAATATTTCGCGTCTTCCGGCGCGCGCGGCGCCTTCCCGCCAACCGTTATATAAATCGGGCTGGTCGTCGCATACACATAATTGTCCAGTACCGGATATTCCGCCGCGTCGCTAGAAGCCCGCAGCACGCACCACCCGCTCTCACCCACCGGCAGCGTCCCGGAAACATCGCTCGAAGTCCGCGCCCCATCCAGTTGCAACGTCTGCGCCACTTTTCCGTTGCACACCACTTCCAGATGATCCACGGGAACAATCGAACGCAGCTTCGCGGTAAACGCCACGGCATTTTGCGGCGCGTCCAATGTTAATTCGTCGCCGAGCTGTTTCTCGCCCAGCGTAAATTTCAGCAGAGGACCGTTTGTTGCGAACGTTCGGCCCTTTTTCAGCGCGTCCAGCCACGTCTGCATATCTATGGGCCACTCGGGCACTCGTACGTAGACGCGATTCATCCCCACCGGGCCGCGCAGCGACGCGAAGTTCGCCATCGCGTCGGTTCCGCCGCCCGCGGGAATGCGAAAGCCAAGATTCAGCAGCCGATACCACACCGCCGCCGTTGAGCGATGATCGCTGAACCCGACAATCTCCATATAATCCAATTTTCCGAGCCCCACATCGATCGGCAATTCATCGGTGATTCTCTGCGCCGGAATCGCGAACGGATCAGGAACCTCATCGAACGGATGCACCGCGCCCACCAGCGCCCCTTGTGCATGCGCCATGTCATAAACATCCGCATTCATCGGATACAAACTCGCCGCCGCCGTGTTCGGATAGCCTGCATACCCCGGCAACAAAATATGATCCTTAATATTCAGCAGCCCGCGATGCCCCCAATAACTCGTGTGAAATTCCTGTCCATGAATAATCCCAGTGTCCCGATCGGATATTACGTTTAGGTGCTTCGTGTCGTACGCAATGTCGGGGAACCGCTGTTCTTTATTCACAATCAAATTATTAACGACAGCCAATCCCTCGCCTTCCGCTTGATCGAGCAGATGGTCTGGATCATTGCGGTACACTCCTCCGTAATTCATGTGCACATGCAGGTCGCCACTGATCCATCGGCTTCCCGTTGAAGGCTGCCAGCCGAGCGGACGTAGTTCGATCGTTGCTTCAGCAGTTTGATTACGAAATACCTGGACAGTCTGGCTCTCGAGAGCATTTTCAAATCCGCGCAGAACTTCGACGTGAATTTTGCCTACCGGAACGTCCACGGATGCATAATTCTCTGCGAACGGATAGAAGTAGTGCGCCTCGAACGGCCTCTCTCGGCGATCAAATCCGTCATCGCCATGGATCCACACGCGTTCTGGTGCGTAAAACTTTCCTCGGTCGTCCGTCACAGCAATCCGCGACATGTTCACTCTTTGGCCGGCGACGATCCGGATGTTCAACCGTGTATGTGGTTCGCGATATTTTCGATCTCTGATTTCCAACTCTTGCCGCTTGCCGCCAGGCAACTGGTCCAACCAAAGTTCAGTCGCTCCGTCCTGATTGGAAATGTAGGCCAGCGTTCTTCCGTTCGGCGACCAGCGCACATTGGTGATGTCGTAGTCGCCGTACGTCAGGGGAAAGGCGTCGCCGCCATTTGCTGGAATGACCCACAGCTGGTGCCAGTTGCGGCCAAGATACGAGCTGTACACAATGCGCGAACCGTCCGGCGAAAATTCCGGCCGCGCTTTCCAGTTGGTCTCTTCGTAATGAATTTCTCGGGCTTCCGCGCCCGCCTGCGCTTTCATGCGCCAGAAACCGCCCGTGCCATGAATGCGTCCGCGATTGGAGACGAAAAGAATTTCCTGCCCGTCGCGCGACCACACCGGACTGATCTCCATGTCATACGCGCTGTAGTAATAGCGCGGCAGCGAACTTTTGGTTTCTCCCGTTACCCGCATGAGATTTTCCAATTTGCCGCCGCGAATATCGCCTACAAAAATATGAAAGCGTTTGTTGTACGAGGTCGATACAAAAAGAATCTTCTTGCCGTCTGGCGACCAGCGCGGCTCAACATTCACCGCCCCACCACTGGTCAGTTGCGTGGTCGCGCCACTCGCCACATCGAGTAGCCACAATTCCAGCGCATCCTTCTGATACGAACAATAAACAATCGATTTCCCGTCCGGCGACCAATCGGGCTGGTAATCGTAACCGTCTCCGTCGGTGAGCTGCTGCGCGAAAGTCTCGCTGATTTTCTGCCGCCACAGCGACCCGCCCATCGAGTACACCACCGACTGCGAATCAGGCGACCACGCCACGCTGCTCGGTCCGCTGGTCAGCTGCGGCAAATACATTTCGCGGAAATAGTAGGAATGCGGGAGATCGATCTGCTCGAGCACCGGCCGGCGCTGCGCCACGGCGCGTTGCAGAATGCCGCATGACGCGGCAATCGCTAAAAACAAAAGCAGCCGCGCGAAGCGGCGAACCGCGGGATTCAAAATTCTACGCCTCCGGCCAGATTCCCAGCGCGCGCCGCAAATCCACCAGCTGGCCCAGATGGTAGGAATTGTGGTCCGCCAGCACCAGCACTTCGCGCAAAATGGTTTTGCCGTTGCCGTGCGGAATCGCGGCATGCAGATCCGTTTTCGGATTTTCCACCAGAGCGATCATCTGCAGCAGGTCGTAATGAAAATCGCGGATGCTCTTATCCCACGCGGCCGGGCTCGGCGGTATCGGCGATTTCGGCCAGTAGCCTTCGGGAAATTCCGGCGACACGTGCTCGGCGTTGCGGCTGAACTCCAGAATGTCCCACTGCGCGATGCGCACGTGTTCCAGCAACTGCCACGCCGTATGCGCCAGGCCCTTCGCCGGGACGCCACGCTTCCGCACCGGAAAGTCATCCAGCGCGTCGCCGAAATGCACGTGCGCTTGCCCGCCTTTCAGCAGCGTCACGAGTTGTTTGCGCAAATCCTGATCGGTTTTGCCGCCGGATGAATTGCCGTGGGTGGCCTTACTCTGAGAACTTGCGCGGGGCTTTTTTTTCATAGCTGGCACTGGTGTCTCCGGTTGTCGCAATTCGCTTCCGGAAGGTGCATAGAGTGTAAATCGAACTGCCCACGAGTGGCGACTTTTTGCTGCGAATAAGTGCTAAATCCACGGCCCCATCGCGCCGCGTTAATACGCGCGGAATCGTTTGCGGAAAGAGTTGCGCTGCTGGCATACTTTCTGGCTCCCCGCAATCCACGGCAGTGGCACCAGGGCGAACAAGCGAAAACTTGCGACGGCCTGTAAAAGAAAGAGGCGGCTACCATGAAGCGTGAATATCACCACTGGCATTCTCCGCGGCTGGGCATTGAGATGGGCGTGGTGGTCTACGGTCACTGGGGGCCGCCCTTGCTGGGATTTCCCACCAGCGCCGGTGATGAGTGGGAACTCGAAGGCCAGAGCATGGTGGGCGCGCTCGCGGATTTCATCGATGGCGGCCGCGTGAAACTCTTCACCGTGAATTCCATCAACGGACAAAGTTTTTATAACAAGAGCGCGCATCCTTTTCACCGCAGTTACGTGCAGTCGGTATTCGATTCGTATCTGCGCGAAGAAGTTGTGCCCTTTATCTGGAACAGTTGCCAGTCGTCGGGCATTGGCATCAGCACCATGGGTTCATCTTTTGGCGCGTATCACGCCGCGAATTCCTTGTTCAAGCATCCGGACGTCATCAAGCGCTGCTTCGCCATGTCTGGCGTGTACGATTTGCGGAATTTCATGGATGGCATGTACGACGACAATTTTTATTTCAACAATCCCGTCGATTACCTGGCGAACATGAGCGATCCGTGGGTGCTGGGAAATCTCGCCAGTTGCGACATTCATTTGACCACTGGCACGGGCCAGTGGGAAAAACCCGAGCCCACCTATCGCTTGTCTGAAATCCTGAATAGCCGCGGCATTCGCCACTCCGTAGACAATTGGGGCCCGCAAGGCGGCCACGATTGGCCGTACTGGAAGCACCAGATGCGCGAATACATTTCGCGCCTGTTTTAGGAATCACAACCGCGCGACATGCGCGCCGCTAGGCGAGGAATTTTTTCAGTGGATCGAAATAGTGGCCGGTCCAGCCGGCGTAAAGGCTATCGTAGTCACCCGCGGGAAAACCCTTGTGATCGAGAACCACAAGTGTCCCGCCGTCTTGCGCTTTGAAATCAAAACGCACAATCGAGTAGACCGAAGGCTCCCAATGCGACGGTCGCCACGCTTGAACGATGCACGCGTTCGGCGTCAGTTCCACGTTGCGGCCTGCGATGAGTCCGCCGAACATGGTGAAGGCGCCGCCGGGATTGCGGTCGATGTCGGCGGCCAGGCCGCTGAATGCGGCGAACTGTTTAGAATCCAGAAGCGCTTCGTAAATGCGCCGCGGCTCGGCCTTAATCACGACTTCCTGATGCAGCGAAGTGCGCGCGGCGTTGGCAGCTGTGCCAGGAGCTTCTTGCATGGACTGCGGCGGAGCTTGCCCGCGAACTTCGGTGCCGACCGCCAGACCGCCAAAGGCCAAAACAGCAGCGGTGATTAACTGACGCCGAGTTGTGTAACTGGTATCCGCACGGGGATTTTCATGCTCGCTCATCGTCGGCCCTCCGGATTGATCGTGATTGCATGGAGACACGGCTACTCGTAGACATCGCGCCGATGCGCGATTCTCGTAATAGCGATATGTTTTGCTACGTCATCAATGTGGTAGACCACGCGCCAGTTGCCGAGTCGTATGCACCACTGATGTTTGTAGCCTTTGAGTTTTCTGCATCCCGGAGGACGGGGGTTCTCAGCGAGAGCCAGAATTTTCCGGTCGATTCGATTAAAGAGGTTGTTATCCAGCGCGTCTAGTTCCTTTTGCGCTGAGTGCTTGATTTCGACAGAGTACTTAACCACGCGGGCGAGTGCGCTTCAGGCGGCTGGCACGATATTCCTCGTAAGGAATACCCTTTTCCTTGCGACGCGATTCGGACACCAGACCGTCCCAGAAATCTTCCCAGATGGCGCCGTGTTTTTTCAGGTCGATCAAAACGGCGACCTTGCGGCCCTTCTCATCGGTGACGAATTGGATCCCGCTCATGGCCTAATTATACGCTCGGGTGCGAAAACAGCTCAGTCAAATTCTCAACGTGTGGCGTTAGCAGAGGTGAAGAGTTCGTCGTTGGGCCAATTCGATTACGAGGTTGGACCGCACAGGCAGGAATGCCTGTGCTACTGAGAGGCTCAGGCTAGGCCGAGGTGGTCTAGTTGGTAGCGGCCTTTGTTGATGATTTGGTCGTCGTCGATCCAGACGTCGCAGTTGCGGGTCAGGACGTCTACGTGGGTTTTGGATTTCCAGTCGGCGTGGGTTTGGCTGCCGTAGGGGTCGCCGAAGGCCAGGTGGACGCCGGGGAATTTTTCGTCCTGCAGCAGGATGCCGATCATTTCGCTTAGGCCGAGGTTGGTACCGAAGGCTAGTTCGCCGACGCGGTCGCTGTTTTCGTCGGTGTGGCAATACTCCCAAAATTCCGCTTCCAGATCCTTGCGGGCGCATTCAGCTTTTACCAGGCGCGCGCCTTTTATGGTGAGGACCAGCGGCGTGGACTGCAGGTCGCCGTATTTGCCGTTGAAGTGGTCGCCAGCGGTGGCATCGCAGACGAAGGTGCCGTCCACCGTGGCCGGGGTAGTGAAGACTTCGCCGGCGGGGAGATTGGACCAATACCGCGGGCTGATGAGGCCGCTGGTTTTGACCCAGTCCAGGCCGCGATCGAAATGGGCGGCGATGTTGGTGCCGGCTTCGGTTTTTACCGTTAGCGTTTCGGCGCGGAGCATGCGATCGCGGAGCTTGTCGCTGAGCTTGTCTACCTTTAGATAATCGGCGCGCATGCCTTGCTGCATGATTTCCGGGGTTACGCCGACCATGTGGGCATAGCGTATCTGGCGGCGCTCGACGACTTTAACGATGGCCATGCGGGCGCCAAGTTCGCCGGGCTGCGGGGTCATGCAGAGAATGCCGACGTCGGCGGTTTCCAGGGCGTCGAGGATCTTTTGCGGGGCTTCGCGAATCGGGCGCGGGCTGAAGTCCTCAAGGAGGAAGGCTTCTAGTTTGGCGTGGCGATTTTCTAGCGCGGCCGCCAGGCTGGCGGCGACGGGCTTGCTGACGGCGTCGGCGATCAGGGCGACTTGTTCGCCGGGACGGACGGCCAAGCAGGTTTCTACGGCGTTCTTTGCGCCGGGCATTAGCTCAGTGGGTGCTGGGCCGAAAGTCATCCCAAATAGTTTACTGGGAATCTGGGTAATTTTGTAGAGGCAGTGCGGCGACTGTGCGGCGAATGCAGGTCATGAACGGTGACCGGAGAATAGCGGACTCGTGACGATAGCTACGCGTCGGCAACAATTGTAGTCTGTAAGATGGGTAACAGACCTGCAAGCCATAAGCTTCGTAGAAACGAAGAAAATGTATAGCGCTAGAATCTCGGCCCTACTTTGTGTGTCGGTGCTGCTCGGTATTTTGGCGGCCGGCCTCACGCCTTTCCGACAGCCCCGGAATGCGGTGACCTGGCTTGGGAATGAGAATGGTCTGCATTTTGGTAGGTACGGAACCGTGTGGAGTGCCGGCGGGTTTCAGGCTGGGACCTTGCAACACGAGGGACAGCATGAGGGCTCCTGCAGCATTGAGATATGGTTGCGACCCGACGTTGCGGATGCTTCGAAAACCATTTTTGCGTTTTACACGCCGGAGAACCCGCTGCAACTTGTGGCAATCCAATACCACGCGCTGTTTATACTGAAGCGTGAGCGCCGCGACGACTCCGAACATCCGGAGGTGATTGGTATCGCAGACGCGCTTCATTCCGCGAAGTCCGCGTTTGTATCGATTACTTCGGGAGCGCAAGGCAGTGCGATTTACGTTGACGGGAAGCTGGTGAGACGATTCCCAGCGTTTCGGATAGGCAAGGATTGCGGGAATGCGCTGGAAATCGGAACCTCACCGGTCACCAGTGACAGCTGGACGGGCGAGCTGCGGGGCCTGGCGATTTACGGGCGGGAGCTGAGCGAAGCGGAGGTTCAGCAACACTACGAGACGTGGACGACCGTGGGACGACCGGCGATTTCCGAGGATGAGCAGGCGATGGGCGTCTATCTTTTTGAGAAACGGTCGGGAAGCGTGGTTCATAACGCGGTAGCTGGTGGAATCGATCTGAATATCCCAAAGCGTTTCTCGCTGGTGCATCAGATATTTCTGCAGCCTTTTTGGAAGGAGTTCCGGCCGAGGAGGAGCTATTTCATCGATCTCCTAGTGAATATCGCCGGCTTCGTTCCACTCGGTTTCGTTTTTTGCGCCCATTGGACTTCCGTGCGGCCGATGCGGCACGCAGTACTGGCGACCATTGCTTTGGGATTCGCGGTCAGCCTGACGATTGAAGTTCTACAGTCGTACCTCCCGACGCGGGACTCCGGCACAACCGACCTCATCACCAATACGCTCGGAACGTTTCTCGGGGTAAAGCTATACTCGTCGAGAGTCGCCAGAGCTGTGCTCGCGAAAATATATTGAGCCGGATGGAGAAATAATTTGGCGCATCGGCAGCGATAAAGGGAAGAACGAAGGGGCATCACGCATCACCGAGTCGCCGCCTTCCAGGCGGTCGCGAATTTCGTATCATACTGAGCGGAAGGGAGTTGAAGTCCTTTGCGCTCAGTATGATATGAAAGTGTTCATTCTACGGAGTTTACGCGGATATTTTGTTACACATATAGTAACTGAGATTTAGGTGATTCGTCATGCCGCTTCCCGTTTTGGAGATTCTAGGCCCGGTTGAGTGAGGCCCAGTAGTTGGTTATCTGATTTACGGCGGGAGGTTCGTCCTCGTATTGTTCTTCGGTCTGTTCTTCGTTCACTTCCTCGCTTGCTTCTTCGTGGTGATCTTCGTCGTCGGCGTCTGGCTGATTGGGCTGCGGATCGTCGCGCAAGGGCTCTCCTGGTTTGGCCGGGCGGAGAGAGTTGAGATTTTGGGCGATTTTTTCCGTCCAGGCGTTTTCTCCGTAGGTGGCGATGAATTCAGCCTGGGCGCCGGCTACGGATTGGAGCAGGGTGCGACTGAGGTTGGCAATGGTGGAGGCGGTACGGCTGGAGAGGCGGTGCTGGGCGACGGCGGAGATGGTCTGAGCCAGGGCGGCGCTGAGGTCGTTGTAAGAGATGTAGCGGGCGGAGAGGGAGTAGGCGATGTCGCGGCCGGCGTTTTGCGCGACGGCGGCCTGGGCCTCCTTTCGTGCGTGATAGGTGCACAGGAAGGGGTGGCCTAACGAGAGCGGCATGGTGCATCCGCGGCCACCGGGGGAGAGGAAAGCGCACACACGGGAACGATCCACGACTAGGGTGGTAGACATAGGAATCTCCTTGATTTGAGTTGAATTTAGATTGTTTCAGGGGAGCCGCGCTGGAGGCGAGGCGTAGTTCTCTACGGGGAGAAGAATATCATTGTGATGGCGAGAGTGTCAAGATGAATTTTAGGGTATCATTTTTGGCAAAAAGACACGCCCACCGGGGGCGCCTTCTGTTTCAGCCTGAGTCTGATTCTGGCTCGTTCGATTACGACGGAGACGGTCACAAAACTCGCTGTTGTAATTCCCGAAGAAGTGGCGAGTGACATAGTGGCGAGTGGCGAGTGCGGGATCCAGCTGGCGCCGGCGGAGATGGATCGCGGAATGACATGGGAGTTTCCGGGCCGTGCGCATATAACCGAATTACTGGGCGTGCTATCTACATCGTTAGAGCTGGATGATAAGAGCCTAGGAGGGGACGGCTATGGCGGAGACGGTGTTGGTTACGGGCGGGTCGGGATTTATTGGCGGGCACTGCATTTTGCAGCTGTTGGCTGCGGGGTATCGGGTGCGCACTACGGTGCGGGATTTGAAGCGCGAGGGCGAGGTGCGGGCCACGCTGAAGGCTAGCGGCGGCGATGCGGGGGAGCGCTTAAGTTTTTTTGCGGCGGATTTGGAGAAGGATGCGGGATGGGCGGAGGCGGTGACGGGGTGCGACTTTGTGTTGCACGTGGCGTCGCCTTTGCCGTCCAGCGTGCCGAAAAATGAGGATGAGCTGATTGGGCCGGCGCGCGAAGGGACGCTGCGGGTGTTGCGGGCGGCGCGCGATGCTGGGGTCAAGCGCGTGGTGCTGACGTCTTCATTTGCGGCGATTGGCTATGGACACAAGGTGCAAGACGCGCCGTTTACCGAGAAGGACTGGTCGGACCTGAATGGCGATGACATGCAGGCGTATCCGAAGTCCAAGACATTGGCGGAACGCGCGGCGTGGGATTTTATGGCGAAGGAAGGCGGGGCCATGGAGCTTTCGGTGGTGAATCCGGTGGCGGTGTTTGGTCCGGTGCTGGCGGCGGACTATTCGGCATCGATTTTGCTGGTGCAACGCTTGATGGACGGAGCGATACCGGGGTGCCCGCAACTTTATTTTGGGGTGGTGGATGTGCGCGACGTGGCGGACATGCACTTGCGGGCGATGAAGCATCCCGCGGCGAAGGGGGAGCGGTTTCTGTGCGTGGCGGAGGATTTTGTGTCGATGCTGGAGATTGCGCAGATGCTGAAACGGCGGATGGGGGAAGCGGCAAAGCGGGTGCCGACGCGGCAATTGCCGAACTGGCTGGTGCGGATTGCGGCGCTGCGCGATCCGGCGGTGAAGGTGATTTTGCCGGAGCTGGGGAAGCGGAAGAATGGTACGAACGAAAAGGCACGGCGGGTGCTGGGGTGGGCGCCGCGTTCGAACGAGGAGTCGGTGGTGGCTACGGCGGAGAGTTTGGTGCGACTGGGATTGTTGAAGGACAGTGCGAAGAAGGCGGCGTGAAGAAGGCGCTGACGGAGAAAAAACAGGGAAGATAAGAAAGACAGGAAAGATTAACGCAGAGACACAGAGTACGCAGAGAAGAGCGAAATAACGGCGTGTTAGACGGTTATCGGGGCGAGCTGCGCGATGAAATCGCTGAGTGCTTCCCGAGCAGATTGTCTTTGCTGGATCATTCTGGCGCTACTCGTGATGGGTGTCGGAGGATTTGGCTGGGAGTTGGGCGGAGATCCAGCCGTTCACGCGGGATTCGAGGACGTCCAGGGGGAGGTTGCCGGCGCTTAGTACTTCGTCGTGGAAGGTGCGGATGTCGAAATGCGAGCCTAGCTGCTGCTTGGCGCGTTCACGGAGTTCACGAATTTTGAGTTGGCCGATTTTGTAGCCGAGGGATTGCGCGGGCCAGGCGATGTAGCGATCGATCTCGGCCTGGATGGTGGGCTCGTCGGCGGCGCCGCTTTCGCGGAAATAGGCGACGGCTTGATCGCGAGTCCAGCCCTCGGAATGGATGCCGGGATCGATCACGAGACGAACGGCACGCAGAAGTTCCCTGGAGAGACGACCAAAGTCTGACGCGGGATCCTGAAAGAAGCCGATTTCTTTGCCGAGAGCTTCGGCGTAGACGGCCCAGCCTTCGGCAAAAGCGTTGTTGATGAGATGGAGCCGGAATTCGGGCAAGCCGGTGAGTTGTTGCTGGATGGAAATTTGCATGTGGTGGCCGGGAACACCCTCGTGATAGGCGACGGTTTCGTCGTCAAACAAAGCGCGGTGAGCAAAGTTAGAGGTGGCCACGACGGCGCGGCCGGGGCGCGAGCCATCCGGCGTGCCGGGAATGTAGTGCGTGGCGTTGCCGGGCTGCGAAGGCGGAACGGCTTCGACGGAGACCGGAGTTTTGGGGAGGACGCCGAAGAGTTCGGGAAGGCGCGGCTGCATTTGCGCGATGTAGCGAGAGAAATCGTCGACGATCTGTTCAGGAGATTTGGCGATGTACTTGGGATTTGCGGCGAGCGCGGCGCGGTAGGCTTTTAGATCGCTAAAACCCGCTTGATGCGCGAGATCATTCATGAGTTGGGTAATGCGCGCGACTTCTTTTATGCCGATGGCGCGAACTTCGGCAGGGGAGAGATTGGTGGAAGTCTGCTTGCGGATGGCGTTTTGGTAGCGGCGGGGGCCGTCGGGCAGGCTGCTGAGGGCGAGAGAAGTGCGTCCGTGCGGGGCATATTCTTTGGCGACAAATTCGGCGAAACGGCGATAGGCGGGCAGGACTTCATTGTTAGCCGCGGCGGTGATGGCGGCGGTGAGGCGTTTTTGATCCGCGTCGGAGATGGTGCTGGGGAATTTTTTCGTCGGCGCCAGGAAGGGATTTTCGGCGATGGTGCCGGCGCATTGCGCGGGAACCTGTTCGAGCAGAAAGCGGACTGGCATCAAGCCGTCTTTCAGGCCCTGACGGAGAACCTCGATGGTTTCGTCGAAGGCGCGGGGGACTTGATGCAGGCGGGCAAGGTAGTCCTCGTAGTGCTGGACAGTGTCGAGAGGGACGGAGTTGGGGAGGTCGGCGATGTCGTTGTGGACGCCTTGCATTTGCGAGAGAGGCATCTCGTAGGTTTTGAGTTCGTAATCGGCGATGCGCTGCTGGAGGACGTGAAGGAGGAGATCGTGGGAGATGCGGTCCTGGTCGGGAAAGCCGTCGATGGAGATGGCTTGGAGCCTGGCGAGGAAATCACGATCGGCGGCGTTCTGCTGGGCGCTGGCGGCGAGGGAAAGGTGGTCGAGCAGGGCGTTGTACTGGTAATTGCCGAAGGCGGTGGCGGTTTCGGGAGAGGACTTCATGTCGTCCGCGAACTGCTGTTGGAAGAGAAGATTTTGCGCAGCGAGGCGGTCTTGGACGGAAGACGAGGGCAGGGATCGCGCTGGTCCGGCGGCGGTAAAGAAATTAGGGGCGTACTTTTCGGAGAGTCTGGTGGCGGCGTGAGTTGAGGGGATTAGCAGCGAGCAAAGGAGCGCGTAGGAGATGGTTTGTGGTCGCACGGGAAGACTCCTAGCGAAGCAGAGTAGCGCGAAGTGGTGGACGCGGGAAGATTAATTGGTAGGCGATGAGGACGCGCGGAGGCACAGAGGACGCAGGGCAGCGCAGACAAGATCGATGCAGCTTGCGCTGATGTAAATGCAAACGAACGCAAGGCGAAGGAACGGGTCTGAAGACCCGCCGCTACAGCTCAGTTGGAGAGGTCGTAGGCGGTGGTTAGGGTGGCGATGCGTTGTTGGGTGGTTTCGGCCATGCATTGGGACCAGATGGTGGGGCTGAGGGAGCCGCCTTCGTATTGAAATTTCACGGAGTCGCAGTTGAGGTCGCGGTAGTTGAGCCAGGCACGCTGGGCGGCGAGCAGGCGGTCCATGGCGGCCTGGTGGTGGGCGATTTGGCTGGGGTTGTTTTGGCGCTGGGCGTCGGCGAAATACGTTTTCATGGTGTTGATGAGTTTGTTGTAGGTGAGGTTTAGCTGGGCGTCGGTGTCGACGTAGAGTTTGGCGAAGCATTCGTTGATGGTTAGCTGGGTTTTGGCGTCGGCGCAGGGTTGGGGTTTGGTGGAGTCGGGAATTGTGTGGGGAGGGTTGTTTGCGGCGGGGCGGGTTAGGAAGAGTAGGAGTAGGAAAAGAGCGGTGGACATTTCGTGGCCTCCTTGCGTATGGTTTGAGATGTTTGAAGAGTAACATACATGTTGGGGAATATGTTGGATAATTGATGGCGGGGGCGGTGAATGTCCGCGTTGGGGATCGTGGCGGGGATGGAAGGGGACGGGTGCGGTAAAGGCGAATTCGGCGGGGAGTGAAGGGGGCAGAATGGAAATGACGGATGTGCCGCACCTCCGGTGCTCGTTCGCGTTGTGACGGTCGCACCCAGCCCTTGCGGGCTGGGCTAACTTGTGCCGCGCCTCCGGCGCTGAGTTTGCGTGGGGTGGGGAGAGACGTCCGCCTCCCCGACAGGGTCGGGGTAAACGCCACGCGGCCGCTACAAAAACAAAGGCAAAAACAAAGGCAAAAACAGAAGCAAAGGCAAAAGCTCGGCTAGACGTGTTTTTTTGGTTTTTTGGGGGAGACGCGGAAGGCGGGGACTTGGCCGCCACCGCTGGTTACGTTGGCTAGGCCGGTGGCGCTTAGGCGGGTTAGAAAGCCGCTTAATTTGCCGCGGTAGAGGTAGGGGGCGAAGTCTACGAGGACGTCTTTTTGTTCTACTTTGCCGTCGTTGGTGATGTGGGGAAAATGTTCGCGGCGGATGGGGATTTGTTCCTGGACGATCCAGGCGTGGTGATGTCCGCTGAGAGCTTTTTGCAGGACGGCGTCCCACTGGGATTCATTGGTTTCCCAGCCGAGGGTCACGCCGGTGCCGCCGTATTCGTCGCTGGGCTTGAGGACTAAATTGGTGCGCTGGGCGCGGATGAAGGGGAGGAGTTCGATGGGTTCGCCGTGGTGGCCGGTTTTTACGTCGGCGACGACGCGGGTCCAGGGGATGTGTTTGCGGATGATGGCGCGCTCGTCGATGGAGAATAGGCTGGAGTTGCGTTCATCGGTGAGGACGGCGAAGAACGCTTTTACGTGGGGGATTTTGCAGCGCAGGGTGTTGGAGACGCAGACGACGTTGGCGGCGTAGGCTTTTACGAGGGCTTCGCATTCCTTGGGGCGGGCGACGATGTCGTTGATGAGGACGCGGCGGTAGACGAGATCGATTTTGGTGCCGTGGGCGGAGAGGGATTTGCCGTCGTAGACGAGGTCGCGCGGATCGGCCAGCACTGTGGGGATGCCCAGCTTTACGAAGCGGGCTTGCAGAATTTCGAATTCGCTCCAGGTAGGGACTTCTTTCCAATCGACGATGGCGATTTGCGGGCGCTTGGTGGTGCCGCCCCAATCGACATAGCTCATGACCAGAGCGTCGAGCAATTTGGCGCTGAGGGGATAGGTGTGCACGTCGAACTGCTTGACGAACCTTTCCATCATGGGGAGATTGCGGAAAAGTTCGGCGAGGGTTTCGGAGTAGCCGGCGCCGGCGGGGGATTCGGCGTTGTACTCGGCGAATTTGAGGGAGTCGGGAAGGAGGAAGGAGTCGAGACGCGAGGCGGTGCTGGCGAGGCCGTAGCCGCCGGAGAGACGAGCGAGGCGCTCCTCTTCCGGGCGGAGATGGAATTGCGCGAAGAGGGATTTATCTTCGAGTGCGGCGGCGGTTACGCGTTCGCCAAGGTCGGCGACGGTTTCGGAGACTTCGCGAACGAGTTGTTCTTCCGCGGGGGAAAGGAAAAATGGGCGGAGGAAGGGGCAGTGGACGCGGTCGCCGAAGGTCATTTTTTCGTCGCGAAGTTCGGCGAGAAATTTAGCGGGAAAGTCGGGAGACTTCGCCAGGGAATTGTTGAGCAATTCGTTCCATGCAGATATGGGATCGACGGAGCGCGGGGCGGCTTTGGTGGAGACGGTCATTTGGGCGTCGATCCTGAGGGTGGTGCGGGAGATTTAGCCGCGGGCGACGGCGCCGTGGATGCCGAGGCGGGTGCTGCCGCAGCAGCGGTTTGCGCGGCGACCGCGGGTTTTGCTGGGGCGTTCGCGGGGACGGCTGCGGGAACTACTCCTGGAGCTCCTATGAAGCCGGAAGCGGCGCCGATTTTCAGCATTTCTTCCCAACGCGGCCAAGGGCCGGAGGCGGGGCCGTGAAGGGCGCGATCGATGACGAGACGGGACATTTTTTCGAGAACGTGTTCGAAATAAAATTCGGTGATGCGGTCGCGTTCGAAATCGGGGGCGGGATTTAAGAAATCGATGGCATAGGGGATGCCGTCTTTTACGGCGAATTCGATGGTGTTCATTTCGTAGCCGAGGGCTTGATTGATAGTTTGCGCGTCTTTGACGACGCGGGCGCCGAGTTCGGCGGAGAGATAGGCGTGGTCCACGTGGTATTTGCGTTCTTTGGGATCGTAATGGACGGGAGTGATGTCGCTCTTGCCAAAGGTGAAGCAACGGACGTATTCCTTGAAGTCGATGAACTCCTGTAGGGTCATGGGATAGGGGGAAGTTTTATCGTAAGCGGCGAGGAGTTCTTCTTTATTGTGAACTTTGTAGACGTGCTTCCAGCCGCCGCCGGAGTAGGGCTTGAGGATGGCGGGGCGGCCGACGTAATCGAGGAGAGCGTCCCAGTCGACGGGGTATTCGAGGTTGTGGAGGGATTCGCCGGTGAGGTCGATGTCCGCAGGGTAGCCCTTTTGCGGGAGCAAAACTGTTTTGGGGATGGCGATGCCAAGTTTGGCGGCTACGGCGTAGTTGAAGAATTTGTCGTCGGCGGTCCACCAGAAGGGATTGTTTATGACATAGGTGCCTTGGAGGACGGCGTGTTTGAGGTAGCCGCGATAGTATTCGACTTCGTGGGAGATGCGGTCGACGATCACGCTGTAGCGCGCGGGTTCGCCCATGCGTGTGCCGCCTAGCTTGACGAATTCGGCGGAGACGCCGTCTTTGGCGCCGAGAGAGTTGACGCGGTCCAGGAAGGCTGGAGGGAAGCTGAATTCGCGGCCGCAGAGTAAGCCAACTATTTTCATGTGGTGCTCCTGCTTTCAGAATTCCGACGCGATTTTTTCCGAGCCTCAGGGGCTAAAGCCCCTTTTTGCTGCGTTGTTTACGGCCCGACTAAAGTCGGGCCCTCCCGATTTGCGCCAAGTTCGATCTGACTAAAGGCTCGGTGACGCCCTGAAGGGCGTCGCTACAAAAGCTTCGTGTTGCGGCTTCGACGCTACAACATTGCTGGTGCTTACCGCGTGAAAGCGGCGTCAAGCCGCCGCACTCCAAATTAGTTTACGGCGTGGGCCGATGATTGGCCGGCGCTGTGGCCGCGGGTTTCGGCGACGATGTTGCGGACGACGGCTTTCAGGTCGCCGGTTTCTTGGAATATGCGCAGCTGGCGCTCGGCGCTGGTGCCTTCGCGCATGATGGTGTTGACGTATTCCACGGCGCTGCGGCTGCCGAGGTCGTCGACTACGTCGTCGACGAATTCGAGCAGTTCGGGAATCAGGTCGCGCATGCCGACTTCGGCTTCTTTGCCGAAATCGATGAGCTTGCCTTCGATGCCATAACGCGCGGCGCGCCATTTATTTTCTTCGATCAGGGCGCGGCGGTAAAGGCGGAAGCTCATATTGCCTTTGTACAGGCGATGGAGTTTGACGACCAGAGCCTGGGTGAGCGCGGCGATGGCCACGGCTTCTTCGACTTTGGTGGTGACGTCGCACATGCGGAATTCGAGGGTGCCGAACGTGGGATGCGGGCGAACGTCCCACCAGATTTTTTTGCCGGTGTCGATGCAATTTAATTTTACGAGAAGGTTGACGAAATTTTCGTAGGCGCTCCAGGATTCGAATTGCTCGGGGATGCCGGTGCGCGGAAAGCGACGGAACACGGTGGTACGGAAAGATTTGAGGCCGGTGTTGCGGCCCATCCAGAAGGGCGAGCTGGTAGAGAGGGCCAGGAGGTGGGGGAGGAAATAGCGGACCATGTTCATCATGTCGATGGTGGTCTGCTTGTCGGGCATGGCGACATGGACGTGCATACCGAAGATCAGCAGGGAGCGGGCGAGCTGCTGGAGTTCTTCGACGATATTTTGGTAACGCTCGCCGGGGGAGATGACCTGATCGATCCAGCTGGAGAAGGGATGGGTGCCGGCAGCGGCGACGTGGAGGCCGGCACGGTCGGCGGCGGCGACGAGTTCGTCGCGGGTGCGATGCATTTCGATGCGTAATTCGTGAACGTTCTCGCAAATGTTGCTGCCGGTTTCGACGATGGATTGGTGCATTTCGAGCTTGACCTGGTCGGCGATGCCAGGGGAGGCGGCGGAAACGAGCTGCATGACGTGAGAGCGCAACGCGCAGGTGGCAGGGTCAATGATCTGGAATTCTTCTTCGACGCCGATGGTGAAGCGGTGAGCCATGGAGGGCCCTCCGGGGGCTCAGTTGAGAGCGAGGACAGCGAGGGAGCATCATACTCCCGTCGGGATGAAAAAGCATGCCCGGCTGGGGGTAGTGCGGATTGGTTGCAAGGCTGCTGACTTTCTGCGCTAGACTCCGAAATTGGAGGCGATTATGAGGATTTTACGCATCGCGAGTGGGGTTTGCGTGTTGTTTACGGTGCTGGCGTATGGGCATCTGCTGCATCACCATTTCATCCATTCTTCGGCGGACTCTTATCATAGCGCGATGTTTTGGGCGATTTTTCTGCCCGCAGCGGTGGCGGGAGTGTTCGCGTTTGTGGGGGGATGTTTGCTGCTGAAGGGCATGGGAGTTTAGAGACGAGGCAGGCTCGAAGGCTGGCGCGGGGGAGCAAAAGAAACGGCTTGCAGGTATGGGGCGTCCAAGCAGCAGTACGCGAAGTGTGTCAACCACCAGAAAAACAGAAGAGCGAGTAAGATGTCTGCCGGCCAAGTGCGTATGTGAGTCTTGCGTTCCGATGTCGTTAGGCAAAATATCTGAGGATATTTCTTTGCGAAAGGAAATTCATGTCTCTGTTATCGCGTAGGGCGGTACTTTTTTGCTTGGTTGGTTTGCTGCTGCTGGCTGTGACCGCGGGCGCGGAGACCAAGTTGCTGCGGTTTCCGGATATTCATGGCGACAAAGTGGTGTTCAGCTACGGCGGGGATTTGTGGACGGCGGCGACTTCCGGCGGAATGGCGACGCGGCTGACGGCGCATCCGGGCGTGGAGCTGTTTGCGAAATTTTCTCCCGACGGGAAATGGATTGCGTTCACGGGACAATACGATGGCGACGAGCAGGTGTATGTAATACCGGCGACAGGCGGGGTGCCGAAGCAGCTTACTTTTTATCCTTCGCGCGGACCACTGCCAGCGCGGTGGGGATACGACAATCAGGTTTATGGTTGGACGCCGGACGGGAAGTCGGTGGTGTTCCGATCGCTCCGGGAATATTTCGATTTGGGAGACAGCCGGCTGTATACCGTTTCTGTGGATGGCGGGCTGCCGGTAGCGCTGCCGATGCCGAAATCGGGTGCGGGGGATATTTCTCCGGACGGCACGAAGGTGGTGTACTCGCCGCTGTTCCGCGACTTTAGAACATGGAAGCGGTATTCCGGCGGATGGGCGCAGCAGCTTTATATTTTCGATCTGAAGTCGCACGAGGCGGAGAAGATTACGGATGATCCGCGGGCGCACCGCGATCCGATGTGGGTAGGCGGGAAAATTTATTATTCGTCGGACAAAGACGATACCAACAATTTGTATTCTTACGATCCCAGCACGAAGACGACGACGGAACTGACACACAGCACGAAGTGGGATGTGCGCTGGCCGAGCACGGATCACAAGAGCCGGATCGTTTATGAGTTGGACGGGGAGCTAAACATTTTTGATATCACTACCGGGCAATCGACGAAGTTGTCCATTGATGTGCCTACCGATGCGCTGCTGATGCGGCCGGCGCGAGTGTCCGCAGCGGGACAGATTGAATCGGCCAGCTTGAGCCCCAAGGGAGAGCGGGCGCTATTTGTGGCGCGCGGTGATGTGTTTACCGCGCCGATTGAAAAGGGCGCGGTGCGCAACCTGACCAACTCTTCGAATGCGCACGACAAACATGCGGCGTGGTCGCCGGACGGGGCGAAGATCGCGTTCGTTTCGGATTTGGATGGCGAAGATGAATTGTATTGGATTAATCAGGACGGGACGGGCAAGGCGGAGGAGTTGACGCACGGTTTGCACGCGATGCTGAACAAGCTGACGTGGGCGCCGGATGGGAAACGGATCGCGTTCAGTGACAAGGATGGGAAGCTGTACGTGCTGACGCTGGAGGATAAAAAGGTTGCGCAGATTGCGCAGAATCCGCGGGGGCAAATCGGTTCGTATCCGTGGTCGGCGGATGGCGGGTATTTGGCGTATACGATGAACGGCGCGAGCGGGTTTACGTCGGTGTATGTGTGGAGCGTGGCCGACGGGCAGTCGCATCGGGTGACGAACGAACTCTACGATTCGGAAAATCCGGCGTGGGATCCGGACGGGAATTTTCTTTACTACGTGAGCACGCGGGAATACGCGCCACAACTGAGCCAGATTGAATTCAACTTTGCGACGAATCGCGGGCGCTCGCTGTTGGCGCTGACGCTGCGCAAGGACGGCAAGAGCGCTTATCCGACCGAGAGCGATGAAGTGACCATCGGCAAGCCCGGGGATGATGCTCCGGACAAAGCGGCGGACAAAGCCAAGAGCGCGGACAAGACCGAAAAGAAGGACGAGAAAAAGAAAGAGCCCATGCGCATCGATTTCGACGGGCTGGGCGAGCGGGTGACGCGCGTGCCGGTGGACGCGGACAATTTAGTAGGCCTGGAGGTGACCAAGGAATATCTGGTGTATGCGCGGGCGGGTGCGCCGTTTTATGGACGGGACGGGTATCCTCCGGCGTCGCTGGTGCTGTTCACGAAGAAGGATCGTAAAGAGACGACATTTCTCGAGAATATCGCCGGGTTCGACGTTTCAGATGATGGAAAGAAAGTTTTGATTCGGCAGGAGCGCAGCTACAAGCTGTACGACCTGAAGCCGGATGGAAAAAGCACCGGGAAGCCGGTGGCTACCGATAATTTGATGGTGGATCGGGTGCCGCAGCAAGAGTGGATAGAGATGTTCAACGAGGTGTGGCGGAGGTATCGCGACTTTTTTTACGTTGCGAATATGAATGGCTATAACTGGGACGCGCTGCGCGCGCAGTACCGGCCGCTGGTGGATCACGTGGCCAACCGCGCGGATTTGAATTATGTGCTGGGCGAAATGGTGGCGGAGTTGAGCGTCTCACATGCGTACGTGGCGGGCGGGGACATTGAAATGCCCAAGCGTCCGCAAGATGCACTCCTGGGTGCGCGCATCGAGCTTGACGCGGCGGCCGGGCGTTACCGGATTATGAAAATTTATCGCGGACAGAACGAGGAAGAGATTTATCGTTCGCCGCTGACGGAAGTTGGCGTGGAGGTCAAAGAGGGCGATTACATTTTGGCGATTGACGGGGAAGACCTGACGGCGAAGAAAAATCCTTATGAGTTGCTGCGCAATAAGGGCAACCGTCCGGTGCAACTGACGGTGAACGCCACGGCGAGCGTGGAAGGCTCGCACAATATTGTTTTCCGGCCGATCACCAGCGAGACCAACCTGATTTATCTGGATTGGGTGACGCACAACCGGGAATACGTGGATAAGGTGACGGACGGCAAGGTGGGGTACATTCACCTGCCGGACATGGGCGCGGACGGGATCCGCGAATTCATCAAGTATTACTATCCGCAGATTCGCAAGCAGGCGCTGATCGTGGATGTGCGCGGGAACGGCGGCGGGAACGTCTCGCAGATGATTATCGAGCGGCTGCGGCGGCAATTGCTGGGGACCGAGTTTGCGCGGAACGATCAGTTCACGGATACGTATCCGGGGAATGTTTTGTACGGGCCGAAAGTTTGCTTGATCAATGAGACGTCGGCTTCGGATGGGGATATTTTTCCGTACATGTTCAAGCAAGCGGGCTTGGGGCCGTTAATTGGCAAGCGCACGTGGGGCGGCGTGGTGGGGATCAGCGGGCACGGGCCGCTGCTGGACGGCGGGCAAGTGTTCGTGCCGGAATTTGCTACTGCTAGCGTGGCGGGGCAGTACGTGATTGAAGGGCACGGAGTGGATCCGGATATCGTGGTGGAAAATGATCCGGCGGCGGTGATTGCTGGGCGGGATCCGCAGCTGGATCGCGGGATTGCGGAGATTATGAAGGCGCTGAAGGCGGATCCGAAGGTATTGCCGCCCCGGCCGCCGGATCCGGATAAGGCGCCGAAGAGGTAGTTAAGCGGCGTCAGAGGAACGTACAGAGAAAAAATCAGAGACGGAGCCGCAGCGGCTAAAGCCGGTCTTTTAGCGCTGGCTAACGGCCCGACTGAAGTCGGGCCCTCCCGTCTCTGATTCACGCGGTGCGAACTAACGGCGCGAGCTCACGCTGTGAACGCCCAGCCCTTCCTAACGCCTCGAGCTGATCCAGACTACAGCGAGCGCAGGAAATTCAGGAGGTCCTGCTGCTGCTGTGGGTTGAGGTTCTTGAAGTTGCGGATGACGCCGTTGGCTTCGGAACCTTGGCTGGCGTGTTCGTGAATGGCGTCCAGGAGATCCGTGGTGCGGCCGTCGTGCAGAAAGAAAACGCGCTGGCCGAGGCCCCACAAAGGCGCGGAGCGGAATTCGTCCGGCCCGGCGGTACCCTGAGAGACGCCGTCCGCGAGATTTGAGCCCATGTGATGGACCAGCAAATCAGAAAATAGATTAGCGGTGCCGGGGCCCAAGCCTGGAGTGAAGCTCGAAGGCGCAGTGGGAAGCGCAGAAGTGTGGCACAGCGCGCAGCCGATATTGTTAAACACCTGGCTGCCATCGGAGATGGAGTCCGTGCCGCCGGGGTTGGTGGTCGAAGGGGTGGGCGGCGCCAGCATCCGCATAAACATGGCGAACTGCACGATATCGCTGGGGACCGCACTGTCCGGCGAGGCTGTGAAGTTGGTGCCGTCTTCGGGTGTGGGGTTTATGCGGCAATTTGCGGGAAGGCCGCCGGCGAGGGATTCGTCAGGGCTGGAACGTTCATTCTGGAAGAGCTCGTTGGTGACGCCCATTTCGACGTTATAGGCTTCGCCGGCAAACATTTCGAGGGATTTATTTTGTGCTTTCCAGCCGAAGCGGGCGATGGCGCCATCATTTCCGTCGCGATTAGGATGACCGGTGATGCCGAGTTGATTCTTGGACCGGGCATTGGAATTCATATTAGCAAGAATTGCTTCGTCGGGAATGTTTTCGATCAGTCCGGCGCCGAAGACCGGAGTGGGAATGCGAAAGATGATGTTATTCAAGGCCAGGTTGTGAGCGAACTCCGGCTGGGCAATGGAGCACGAGCCGGCGTCGGGGCGGCCGGTGATGACAAAAAGATCGTGCACGCCGCCGTCGGGGGTAGTGCTTAGCGAGCCGTTACCATTCAAAAAGAACTTGAAGCGCGCCTCGCGAACGGGGCCATCCGGGGTGATGAAACTGGGAAGAGTATTGGCACTGCTGGCGAATTGAATTTCGGGATTCATCCCGATGAAGGGAAAGGCGCTGATGCTGGGGCTGGTGCCGCCGATGTTGGGCTGGGCGTGACAACTGGCGCATTGGTTGGTGTTGAAGCGTGGGCCGAGACCGTTGTTCGTTCCCCCCTGCACGACGTCGACGGTGGTGAAGCGGCTTAAGCCATCGGTGAAGAAGTCGGCCAGGCCAGGGGTTTGCGTCATGGAGGCGAGGGGCTGGCCGGCGTCAATGGTGCCGCCGCGGACGCCTGGATCGCGTGGGTTGAGTTGGCCGATCAGCAGGCTGGCCGAGGACAAAAAGAGGAAGAAAAGGATGCTCGCTACGAGCTTAGGATTGTGAGCGGGCTGGTTGAGGCGAAGGAATGTAACTTTTTCGATGCTACCTCTGTCGAACAGGCGAGCGATGATTCTTTGCAGCATTGGTCCGGCTCCTTTGGTTTAGGCCGATGACGCCGGTGGTCCGGGCAGAACAATAGCTTCCACGTGCTGGCGGATATGCAGCGGTCATTACGGCTGAAACGTGGTTCCTTGGAACGCTCGGATGGGTCTGAGATCGAATCGAGTTGGGAGATCGATTGAAAGTCCGAGTAAAGGGCTGGATTGCTTGCGGGATAAATTAGTGGAAGCAAACGTTTGCGTCATTTGACCTGTCGTACAGTTTAGGGACAGGTGGCCATCGGGTGATGAAGCGGCTGGAATGATGCGAGAGGTAGAGGTGTGGAGAGGAGCATAGCCAAGATTGGCTATGCCACAAAACCAAGGGCTAATGTTGGAGCCGCGTTGCGGCTGTGGGAGACGAGCGATGGTGAATCTGGCGATTGTGAGCATGATGCTGGCGTTTGGCGCGACGATGGCTCAGGCCAACCCCACGCCTAATGATGATGATGGAACTCCGGCAACGGTGCGTTACCAGACGGTGGAAGTGGACGGGCTGAAGATTTTTTATCGTGAAGCCGGGCCGAAGGATGCATTGGTGATTTTGCTGCTGCACGGATTTCCGTCGTCGTCGCGCATGTTTGATTCGCTGCTGCCTACGCTGGGGCGGCGCTACCATTTGGTTGCGCCGGATTATCCGGGATTTGGGCACAGTGATGCGCCGGATGCGAAGTCATTTGCGTATACCTTTGATCATTTGGCGCTGGTGATGGAGCATTTCACCGAGCAACTGGGGCTCGCGCATTACACGCTTTTTATGCAGGACTATGGCGGGCCGGTGGGATTTCGCATGGCGCTGAAGCGTCCGGAGCGGGTGCAGGCGATCATTATTCAGAATGCGGTGTCGCACGAAGTGGGGCTATCGCCGCTGTGGGAGACGCGGCGGGCGTTTTGGCACGACCGAAAAGCGAATGAGGCGGCGTTGCGGGTGAATTTTATTTCGCTGGAGTCGACGCGGCAGCGCCACGTGGGAACGGACCCGCATCCGGAAACGCTTAATCCGGATACGTGGACGGACGAGTATGCGTTTCTGAACCGGCCGGGCGAGGAGGATATTCAGCTCGATCTGTTTTATGACTATCGGACAAATGTGGAAAGCTATCCGCGGTGGCAACAATATTTGAAGGAACATCAGCCGCCGACTTTGGTGGTTTGGGGAAAATACGATCCATCGTTTACCGTAGCGGGCGCGAAGGCGTATGTCGAGGACGTACCCGCGGCGCAGGTGCATATTCTGGATGCGGGACATTTTGCGCTGGAGCGAAAATCACAAGAAATTACTTCGCTGGTGGTGCAATTTATGGAAAGCTCGGTGGCGAGTAGCAGCGGAGCGACGAAGAACTAGCCAACCCAGCGGCGGGAGATCCTCAGATCATGCGAGCAGACATCGTACCTGGAGCAATTTTTCCTGATTATGCGCTGACGGACCATACCGGGAAGCGGCGCACGCTTTCGGAATTGCAAGGGCCGGATCCGTTGGTATTGGTGCTGGGCCGAGGCGGGTTCTGTCCGAAGGATCGACGGCAGGCCGAGGGATTAGTGGAACTGCACCGCGAAATGGAAGTCGGGTACTGCCGGCTGGTGACGATCAGCACGGACAATCTGGTGGAGACGAACGAGAACCGGACGGGAGTGGACGCGCACTGGACGTTTTTGTCGGATGCTGGGCGGACGGTGCAGAAGGATCTGGATATCGCGGAGTACACGGACCCGGCGCACAATCCGATGATTCCACATACGCTGGTGCTGGAGCCGGGCCTGGTGGTTTACAAAATTTATATGGGGTATTGGTTTTTTGGGCGGCCGACGCAGGAGGAGTTGCGGCAGGATTTGCGGGCGGTGTTGAAGAAGTGCCGGCCGGACTGGGATATCACTGGAGCGGAACTGAAGTCGGCGTGGGGCCGCGGGGAGAAGGATCGGTTTTATCCTTACGGGAAAAGCTTTATTAAGTCGATCAGCGAGTAAGAGTAGTGCTGCAGCAGGTGGCGGAAGAAAGCCAAACCACTCCCTCAGGGGCTAAAGCCCATCGGTAGCCAAGCACTGAATGTCGGAGCTAAGAGCTCCGCACTACAAGGCAGGCCTACCAAAATAGCCGCGCAACAGGCCTACGGAACAGCTTACAAAGCGGCCGCACAAAAGAGAGAGACTGTTTCCGCGGCTAGTGTTCGCGCGCGCGTTCGCTCGCGAGTTAGAACAGGATGCCGGCGACTTGTTCGGCGATTTGGTTGGCTTTCTCGCGACGCATTTCTTGCGTCATTGAGGGATCGTCCGGAATGCTGGAACTCACGCTGACGACGAAGGCTTGAGCGCGCACGCGGCTTACGACTTTTTCAGCATATTTATCCGGGCTGGCCTGAATGGTGCAGAAGATTGCTTCATTACCAATGGCGCGGAGCGGCGGACTTTTTGGCGGGCATTGCGCGAGGTAAGTGGGGAACTGTTTGGGGACGTCGGTCATATTGGCGACGGAGATGCGCAAGTGGCGGACGGCGGCGGCTTGCTGGCGGGAGTAGTCGCAGGCGCCGGCGCCTTGATCGTTTACAGTGACGGTCAAGGTGACGGGACCGCCGAGGATGCCGCGCGCGGTGGCTTCGTTGATCCAGGGACATTTGGTGTGGGCGGGAGTGGGTGACGCGGGTGGGGTTTGAGGATATGTGGATTGCGCGGGAGGCGTTTGCGCGTGGGTTGATTGCGCATAGCAAATCACGGCTGGGAGTATCGCCAGGCTTAATAGAAATGTGTGAGGGCGGGCACGGCATGCCGTGCCCCTACGAAGATTGTCTGTAGCTCGTGGTTTGTACATTAGAAGTTCGAGGATTTTTTCGCGGGCTGCAAGGTTTCTGCTTTCAGGATTTTGCCGCCTTCTTGGATTACGTAGAGGCGGTTTACGTCGAGATTGGTCAATTGATCGACTTGGCCGCTTAACCAGCGAATCTCGACGAGGTCGACTTTGGTGGCTTGATCCAGGCCAAAGTGCATGCGCATATCGTTCTGAGAAAAGTAACTGCCGCCGCTGCGCAGTTCGTCCATCTGCACGAGCGGCTTGTCCGCGGTGAGAACGGTTTTGGCGGTGACGAGCACGCGGCTGCCGATGCCGGTGCGGTTGGATTTCACGCCGACCAGTTTGATTTTGATCCAACTGCGATTGAGCGTGGAGTCGCAGCGAAGCAGTTGAGGAACGGCGTTGATGCAGTTGACGGCGATATCCAGGTCGCCATCGTTGTCGTAGTCGCCGAAGGCGCATCCACGCGCGGGAGCGTTCTCCATGATGCCCGGGCCGCCTTGCTTGGTGACCTCTTCGAATCTGCCGTTGTGTAGATTGCGATAAAGATATTTGTGCTCGGCGTATTTCAGGTCGGCTTTCGAAAGATCGACTTCGGGATAGACGTGGCCGTTGGACATTAGAACGTCGAGCCAGCCGTCGTTATCCATATCGAAAAAGCCCACGCCCCAGCCGAGCAGGCGGGTGTTGACGCCGAGGCCGCTGGGATAAGTGCGATCTTCGAACACGCCATCGCCGAGATTGGTGTAGAGGGAATCGGTGTCGCCGGCGAAGTTCGTTTTTACAATATCGAGGTTGCCGCTGCGGTTGTAGTCGCCGATGGAGACGCCCATGCCGGCTTGCGGCTTGGCTTCGGCAGAAAGCGCGGCGCCGGATTCGATGGCCACGTCTTTGAAGGTGCCGTCTTTTTGATTGAGGTAGAGCGTGGCGGGCGCGGAATCGTTGGCGACGTAAATGTCCGGCCAGCCATCGTTGTCGAGATCGGAGGCGGCGACACTGAGACCGTAGGTGCCGATGGCGGTCCACATGCCGGATTTTTGGCTGACATCGGTAAAGGTACCGTCGCCGTTGTTGTGATACAGGATATTTTTCGCGCCCGGCAGGCCCGGAGGACCGCAAGCGACGACGATACCTTTGTAAGTACACGGGCCGTCTTCAGGAAGAGGAGCGGTTTTCAGATCGAAATCCACGTAGTTGGCGACGAACAGATCGAGGTGGCCGTCGCGGTCGTAGTCGACCCAGGTGCAGCCAGTGTTCCAGCGAATTTTCGGGCCGGCCTGGAGCAGGCCGGCGCGCTCGGTGACGTCAACGAAAGTGCCATCACCGTTGTTGTGATAAAGAGCGTTTTGTCCGTAATAGGTGACGAAGAGATCGTCGTGGCCATCGTTGTCGTAGTCGCCGACGCAGCAGGCCTGTCCCCAGCCAGTGCGGAGTTCGAGGCCGGAGCCTTTGGTGACGTCGGTGAACGTGCCATCGCGATTATTTTTGAACAGACGGCAATGGGGCTCGTGGCCCTTGGCGAAGCCTTCGAGGCGCCAGCCGTTAACCATGAAGACGTCGAGCCAGCCATCGTTGTCGTAGTCGTAGAAGGCCAAGCCGCAGCCGGTGGTTTCGAGCAGATATTTGTTTTTGTTTACGCCGCCGTAGATGGTTTCCACATCAAGGCCGGAACCTTTGACAACATCCACGAAACTGACGCCCAGCGGCGTGCCTTCGATGGGGGATTTCGGGCCTGGGGGAGGAGCGGCGGGCTTGGCGTCGTAGCTGCGCTCGATGGGGCCAATTTTTTGTTTTGGCGGAGGCTCCTGCTGCGGGGTCTGAGCGGCGAGGGCGAGAAGATCCGCGAACGGGAGCACCAGAGCGGTGCGGCTTAGCGAGCGAAGAAATTTGCGCCGATCTGGATGCAAGAGAAACCCCTCCTCATTACTGGCGAAGCTACTGCTGACCGCCGCCAACGGACTTGGCGGGCGCGTTGGCGTCGGCAGCGACGGGCTTCAAATCGGTGTGCATATGCCAGGGCACACTTTCCGTCGAAATCTCCGGATGTTTGCGAAGAAAATCTAGAGAATATGTTGGAGCCGCGGGATCGATTCGCTTGGTGGCATAGAGCGCGGCTTGCTCAGAGGCTTTCTCTTTCATGCCCTTGCGGCGATACAAGATGGCGAGATTATAGTGCGCGGCCACATCGTCGGGATCAATGCCTTGCAAGGCTTCGAATTGCGCCACGGCGTCGTCGGCGCGGTGCTGCTGGTAGTAGGCAATGCCCAACTCGCGGCGGGCGTCGCGCGATTGCGGAAATTGTTCGACGACTTTTTGCAGGTCGGCGACTTCGGCCTCCGGGTGTCCCTGGCGGCGTTCCACCAGCGCGAGATAGTAGAGGGCGCGGGCGTAATCGGGATGCAACTGAAGAGCTTTCTCGAGTGGGGGCCGTGCCAGATCGTATTTTTCCCACTCGATATAGGCGAGACCCATGTTTACGTAGCCGTCTTCATAGTCCGGCCGCAGCTTGACGACATGTTCGAAGGCGGCCATGGAGTCCGAGTATTGCTGCTGGTCGAGGAATCCGATGGCGAGGTTGTTCCAGCGCATCCAGTCCTGATTGTCGGAGGGCTCAGCCGACGTGGGATTGTTCGCGCCGACATTCAGCTCGCGGGTGCGGGAAGCCAATTCCACGACCGGGTAGAGCGGATGATCGGTACCGAAAACATTATTTAGATAACTCTGCCGCAAGTGACGGTAGTTCACGCGGGCGGTGACGCTCAGCGCGCCCTTCACGTCCGGCGGGATTTGGAATTCGTAGCGCACCAGTGCGGAGCGTCCGGCCTGGATGGAGTTGTCGTAGGCCATGGATTGAATGGTCCAGACTTTGTGATTGTCGACAAACTCGCCGGAGATATTCACCGGGCGATTGGTGAAGCTGTGGGCGCGGGTATCCAGCATGCCATCGGGCTTCAGGAAGCCGCTGTGGTAAAGCTCGTTTCCGGCGGCGTCCTTGACGGTGAACTCGACCCAGGCTTCGTAGAGATCGCGAACTTCGGGGATGAGCGAGTGGCCGATGTTTTTGTTTTGAATGACAACGTACGCTTCGACGATATCGTTGGGTGCGAGGGTGAAAGGCGTGGAGCCGAGGGGCGCGATGAGTTGATCGTCGCCGGCTTTTTTCAGGGCGAAAATATCCACGTTCAGGAAATTTCCGGCTTTCAGGAACTCGACGGTTTTCTGCAGTTGCTCGTCGAAGCCGTAATAGAAGGGAACGGCGGTGTTGCCGGCGGGCCAGCGGTGAGAGGCGAAGAATCCGGCTTTCGCGCCGTATTCGGTGAGCGTGGCTTGGGCGCGATGCATGTGGCAGCCCTGGCAGGTGTTGAAGTCCGCGGTGTAAAAGGTGAGTGGGTTGCGCTTGGAGAATTTGGAATTTTGCCACTCGTCATAGACGGTAAAGGCGCGAATGAATTTGTACTCGTTCAGAGGATTGGGCAGGTTGGCTTTGTGGCAGGCGGCGCAGAATTCCGGCGTGCGATAAAAGGATTGCATGACGGCTTTCGAGTGGCGGTCCGGGTGCGCCATGATTTCGTCGTAGGAAGCTTTGCCGGGAATGCGATTGCCTTGCTCATCGACCATGACGGCGGGAACTCCCATGACGTAGCCGCCATTGCCGGAAGTGGACTGCAAGCGCTGGATGGAATGGCAGGTGGTGCAGGTCAGACCGTTTTTATCGAAGGAACGATCGACTTGCGATTCCTGGGTGAGTCCACCGGAAATCACGACGACGGGATTGTGGCAACTATCGCAATGGCGGGAAAACTCGATGCCTTTGGTGCGGACCAGAATGTTGACGCTGGCGCGGTAAAACGGGGTGCGAAACGAGTTGGAGTGCAGCGACTTACGCCACTGATGATAGGCCTCTTCGTGGCAATGCTGGCAGTATTCGGGATCGGGAAAAGCACCGGGCGGGATGAATTCGTTGCCGACGGTAGCGGCGTTGCCGGGAAGCGAAAAGTTGTCTTTGCCGAAATGAAAATTGTAGGTCTCGCGAATCATGTCGGAGTAGGTCTGGCCCGGGTTTTGGCCTACGGTGGCGTCTGGAGATTGCGCGTGGATGGCGTGGCGCGGCGTCCCGATGAGCATGCCCATAAGTACAGCAATGCTCAACGCTAAAGCGGCATCTACAAGGATGCGGGAAACGCGAGACTTCATCACGACCTGCCTGCACAAAGCAACGCTGTAATGCCCTCGACGGACTTACGGTACTGACCGGTTATCTCAGAGCTTTTCGCAAGCACTCCGCAGTCGGGGTGTGCAGTGCCCCAACGATTCGACTCTTCAACTGACATGCTGTGCCCTCTGGTATAGCGCATCAGGAGCGCGCTGTAAATGGCGGCAACGGAGGGGTCGAGGGCAAAAATCGTTTTGAGGATGCCGCGAGATTACTGCGGGGATTTTTCCAGTTCGTCGGCCTTTTGGCGTTCGGCGGCGGCTTCGGCGGTTTTGCCCTGGCGTTCCAGCGCGTTGGCCAGGCCGCGATGGGCTTCGGCGTAGTTGGGGTCGTCGGTGATGGCTTCCTGGAAGCGTTCAATGGCGTCGGCGATCTGTCCTTTTTGCAGGAGCGAGTTGCCGGAATTTGTAGCGACCTCGGCTCTTTGGTGATTCATGCTGACGCGTTCCAGCTCCGCGCCTTTTTTGCGTTCTGCGGCGGCTTCTGCGGCGTTGCCTTGCTGCGCGAGCACGGTGGCTAGCGTGAGGTGGGAGTCTGGCTGGTCGGGCCTTTGGCGAATCGCTTCGCGCAGAGCGTCGGCGGCTTCGGGCAGTTGGTCCATTTTGCGATAGAGGCTGCCGAGCGTGGCCCAACCATCGGCGTTATTGGGGTGCAGCTTCATGGCCAAGGAGAGTTCGCGGGCGGCGTCGTCGTAGCGGCCGTACTGCATAAAAAGAATGCCGAGCGTGTAATGCGGTTCGTGGGCAGTGGGATTTAGTTTGGCGGCGATTTGCAACTCGAGAATGGCGGCGGCATTGTCGTCTTTCAGTTTGAGCGCGAGCCCGAGATTGTAGTGCAGCTGGAAATTGTTGGGATTGCTTTTGAGGCCGGAGCGGAGCACCTGGGCGGCTTCGTCGAGATCGTTCATCTGCAGATAGGCGGCGGCCGCATTCTCATGCGCGGTGGCGTCGGCAGGTTTTTGCGCGAGTGTGCGCTGCAGAAAAGGGAGCGCATCTTTGGCGTTGCCAGTGAGCAATAAAGCTAGACCGAGACTTGCGCCGGCCTCGGAGTTTTTCGGATCAGCGGCGACGATCTGACGCAACAGGGGGATAGCGTCGCGCGCGTGATCGTTGCGCTGCAGCGCACGCGCGAGCTGGAATATGGCGTCTGTAGCACGGGGATCCAGTTTGAGGGCGTGCTCGAATGCCGCGATGGCCTTGGCGTCTTCGTTGTTTGCGGCGTAGGCCTTGCCAAGTTCCAAGGCGGCGACGGCATTGTTCGGCGCCAATTGGGAAGCCAGGGAAAGTTCGGGAAGCGCGGCGGGCACCTGTTGCTGCGCGAGCAGCACGGTGCCTAGATGCAAGTGCGCGACGGCGAAGCGCGGGTCGAGCTGAATGGCTTTCTGAAATTCCGTGATGGCGGAGGACCAATTTTGTTGTTGAGCGTACAGCGAGCCCAACGCGTCATAGAGATCAGCACTTTGTGGCGCTGCGGCAACCGCGTACTGCATTTGGGCGATGGCGGCCGGGACCTGGCCGATAGCAGCGAGCGAACGAGCGTACGACGTGAGAACGGACGAGGGGAGCGCGCGAGAAAGATCCGGCGACGGCGTCTGCTGTACTGCGGCTTCGATGCTGCTGAACAAAACGATGGCCTTCTTGTGCGCGCCGGTTTGTTCGTAGGCCACCGCGAGATTGGTTTCTATGGGTATGTCGCCGGGCTTTAACGCAAGCGCCTTTTCGAGCTCCGTGATTGCTTGGGGAAGTCTTCCGAGGCGCAGCAAAACGGAGGCCAAGGCGGTGTGACCTTCCGGGATTTGCGGCACCAGGCGAACAACTTTCTCAAAATCTATTTGCGCAGTCTTGAGATCATTGTTGGTGGCCGCGGTGGTGCCTGCGCGATAGGCGTCCTGGGCTTCGGCGTTGATGTCGGACTGAGGTTTGGTTGATGGGGTGGTCTGCGCCGCGGCCCGCGATGCCAAGTCGCGCCCGGATACGAGGCCCAATAGCAAAACGAGCAGAGCGCTGGAGGAAAGTGTTTTCAAAGCTGCCGCCGCGGCGGCGAGTATAGCAGCCTCGTCGCCGGGATTACGAACGGTGCGACAGTCAAGCGCTGCGGCACACTCACGACGAGCCGTTGGCAAGCGCAACAGCGGGGGCCGAACGTCCTTAAAGGGACGAGCGTCGCTGACGCCTCCCTCAGCTGTGGTCCATCAATTCAGTTGCCGCGTGAGCAGCGGGGCGTCGCCGGAACGCAATTGTCCGGTCATTTCGTAGGTTTTGCGCCAGTCCACTGTGCTCATTTCAATGGAGCCGGAGCGACCTTGGGTGTCGGTAATGATCATGAGGTCGCCGTCACGATAGTATTTGGCGACTTCGATCATCTGACTGGTGTTCAGGACCAGCATGGTCAGGTTTTTGCTGTTCTGAACCGCGCCGGGTTGCTGTGTTTGGGTAGTGGTGCGAGCGTTATCGAGCACCGCAGGAATTGCCGAGGTGACATTCGAAGTGCTCGGACTGCTTGCCGCCGCCAGTTGCATGGGGTTGGCCTGCATCGCATTTGACGACGAGGGCGTGGTGTAGCTGCTCTGGCGCGCATAGGGTGGGCGGTCGAGGTGAGGCAGCTCCGCCATAACATGCGGTATGACGATGTCGTCCATCAAACGCAGTTCCAACGGTTCTTCACCCTTCAGGGTTGGGCGCGGGCCGCGGGCCGGCAAGCTGAGTACTTTCCACGGCCACAGCGGAGGAAGCATCCACTCGACCACATCCCGCTCGGCGTGGCCCTTGCCATCAACCGCGCCTTGCTTGTCCACTTTGTAGCCGCGGGCCTGGATGACCTTGGCTGGCAGAGGCAGGTCGCCGTTGGGCAGGATTACCCGGTCGAAGGTGAGCTTCAGGTAGCCCTTGCCCACGAAATGGCCGGGCTCTTTGTCTGCTTCGAGGTGTCCGCCAAGCATGCTGCCGCGGGGGAACATGGGCCTGCCGAACTCCTGAGTGGTTTTCAGATGGCAGAGCACCGGGTCGCCGATCGCCGCGGTGGCCGAAGAAAAATTCGGCTCGTCCAAAGTGCATTGCAGAAGCGTACCTGCCGGAACGAGTTGATCCTGTGCTGGGATCGCCTGTGCCGACAGCAATAGCGCCGCCGCACCCATCAAGATGCCGATGAGTCGTTTCATGGTCGTCCTCCAAATGGTCGATTTCGAGCAACGGCTGGATGAACCAGCCGCCCTTAACCCGGCGGATAGACTCGAAGCGTGGAACTGGACACACCCGGGTAACACCGACGGTTGCCGGACCCAAACCCAGGGGTTTCCAAAAAGTCGCTAACGTTTTGCGATTATTTTTTGTAGGCAGGAGGTGCGATGGTTTGCCGCGTGGCCACGCCGTGACACCCCTCCCTAATGTCAAGTCGATCAGTTAGGGCGTCGCAAGGGGGATGAGGGCAAGCTGTAATATACGGATGGTTCTATGGAGCGCCCATGGCGCGGCGCTGCTGAAAACATTCGCGACAAAAAACGGGGCGGCCTTGCGTGGGGCGGAAAGGAACGGTGGTCTCCTTGCCGCATTGCGAGCAATTGGTCTTGGTTTCCGAGCGCATGGGAGAGGCGGCGCCACCGCCACCTTCGGCACGCTTGGCTTTGCAACCTTTGCAGCGTTTTGGTTCGTTTTTAAAGCCTTTGTCAGCGAAGAACATCTGTTCCCCGCCGGTAAATACAAACTCGGCGCCACATTCCGAACACTTCAGCACCCGATCGTGGTATTCCATAGCCGCAATCCCCCTGACCTTACCTCGGGCAAGGGACGGGGCCTTAGCGAACAACGCCAAGGGGAATGGGTATGCCAGTAGCACTTCGGAACCGGGCTGGGTCCCTGGGGCCATTGGGCGCGATCTAACCAGAAACTACCCAAACGTCTTACCTGACCGGGGTCTGATTCTCGGAAGTGCGGCGCCGAGCCGCGAAACGAAACGGAGGTTAGTCCGCTTCGCGCCGCTGCTTCTTGCGTAGTCGCTTCCGCGAAAGGGCTTCTTTGGCTCGGCGTTTTTCGCCGGGTTTCATATAGAAGCTGTGCTTCTTGATTTCCTTGATGATGTCTTCCTGTTGCACCTTGCGCTTGAAACGGCGCAGGGCGTTTTCCAGAGACTCACTCTCTTGAATAATCACTTCAGCCACTTTAAATTCACCCCCAATCCGGTTCGGATTGGTTTCAATGCGGCGCCTCTGCACATGGCGTGCGCCGCCCCTGTTTATAAGTATCGCATGTAAACCGCTGCGTTGTTCACGCTCCACGTGGCAGCGTCAAAGGGAAGAATAAGTCGCTGGCATCTTCTAATCAATTACGGGGCCACAAGTCAAGTGTTCTTTATTGGCGGAGCTGCGCCGGGCTGCGGCAGTCCTGTACTTAACTACTTGCGTACGGGATTGCCTGAGTGGTTAATCTGAGAGTCGCGACAAGCCTTTCGCGACGGGCCGCGTAGCAAGCGAAGGAGCAGCGCGGAGGCTTGCTACGATTTTTCCCTGATTGCCTTTTCGCCGGTTATTGCTAGAATCAGCGCGCTTTCATAAACGGTTGCGGGAGCGCCACATGCCGGACATGCGGGATGCCATTGGAGTGTTGCTGGCGGGTGGGCAGGGCGAGCGGTTGTGGCCGCTGACCCGCGACCGCGCCAAGCCCGCGGTGCCCTTCGGGGCGTTGTACCGCATCATCGACATAACGCTTTCCAACTGCATCAATTCGGATTTGCGCCGCGTATTTGTGCTGACACAGTACAAGGCGTTGAGCTTGAACCGGCATATTCGTGCCGGCTGGTCGCCGCTGGCGGGATTGGGCGATTACATCGAAGTGCTGACGCCGCAAATGCGCGTTTCCAAGGAGTGGTATCAGGGAACGGCGGACGCGGTGTACCAGAATATCTATTCGATTGGCAGCGAGCGTTCGAAATATACCTTCATTCTGAGCGGCGATCATATTTACAAGATGAATTACAGCCGCATGCTACAGCAGCACGTGGATTCCGGCGCGGATGTGACGGTGGCGACCATCGAATTTCCCGTGGAGCAATCGGCGCGGCAGTTTGGCGTAATTGAAACGGACAAGGACTGGCGCATTCAGGGCTTTGAAGAGAAGCCGGAGCATCCGAAGGAGTCGCCGCACCGCGCGGGATTTTGCAACGCGTCGATGGGGATTTACATTTTTAACACGCAGCTGCTGATTCCGATTTTGCTGGCGGATTCGGAAGATCCCAAGTCGCACCACGATTTTGGGAAAGATATTATTCCGCGCATTATTTCCAAGCACCGCGTGTTCGCGTACAACTTTGTGGACGAAAACCGCAAGGATGCTTTGTATTGGCGCGATGTGGGGACACTGGACGCGTATTACGAAGCGAACATGGATCTGGTCAGCGTGTCGCCCGTTTTTAACTTGTACGACCAGGAATGGCCGTTGCGCACCTGGCAGCAACAATGGCCGCCGGCGAAATTTGTGTTTGCGGACCCCGAGCGCATGGGCGTGGCGCTTGATTCGATCGTGTCCGGCGGGTGCGTGATCTCCGGCGGACGGGTGCAGCGTTCGGTGCTGGGGTACAACGCGCGAGTAAACAGTTATTGCGAGGTGGCGGATTCGATCATCTATAATCACGTGAATATCGGGCGGCACTCGCGGATTCGCCGGGCGATTATCGACCGGCACGTGAGTTTGCCGGAGCACACGGAGATTGGGTATGACACGGAAGCGGACAAGAAGCGCTTTCACGTAACGGATTCGGGAATTGTGGTGGTGATCCGGCAGGAATCGCTGATTGAAGAACCGGAGATGGCTTAGATACTTTTCTTCTTTTTTCTTAATGCCGTCAGGCATCGGTTTTTCGTTTTGGGACCGAACATCTGCAACAGGCCCTTTCGTCGCTGTGGCTTCGGGTCGATTCGCTTCTTGAGGAACATATCCGGAGGCAACGCGGCTATCAGATCCAGAATCTGCTCCATCCCGCTAGACTTCGCGGACTTTTCGGTTTGCCATCGGTTACCTCCACTGCTCAGAGATGCCCCATGTATCCGACGACTCCGAATCGGCTGACAATCTCGACATACTCCGCGATAAGAGCCAAACATTCGTCTAGATCTCGATAGGCGAACGGACCATCTGTGCGCAAAGAAGCGTCTTCAACGCCGGCAGGAATTAAGACTGCCGTTCGCAGAGAGCTAAAGTCATAGGCGTCGGCAATCGGTTTGCAGTCGCCGCGCGACATAGCGCGACCTGTGCCATGGCTCATCGAGCTCAGAAGATCCGTCACGCTTTCCTTGGCTTTTACGAGGGCAACATCTCCGGACATGTGTGAAGGAAGGACCAAGAATTCCCCCGGGAAGAGGCGTACCGAGCCTTTGCGGATGATCACACCGCCATTAGATACCTTCTCGTACGTGTTGTGCGGCAGATCAAGAACCAATTCAGTAGCGCCGAATACCGAGTCGATTTTCTCGTGGATCGCAGCGCGATTGTCAGCGGCCCATTGCACCACTCGATCAAATTCTTTGTCAAAGCGATCCGGAGCGTCAATAAAGTGATCGACATGGCCCGACTCATTGCGGGAGCCGGTGTGGATTAGAAAATGCAGTGGTCCATCACCGTACGGAACGATGGCGTCGAGGAAGTGGTTGCCGCCCCCCAAATCTCCAAGTCCGCCCTTGTTGGCACGCAAGAAGTCCGCGACCTTGTTCCAGCGTGTGGCGTCGAGGTCGGCGGAATCGACGGTGGATTTCACCAACCTCATCCCGCAGCCGCAGTCGGAAACTGCGAATCGTCGCCAATCGGGCTGGTGGGTTAGAACTGCCGTTTCCGTTGGCAGCGGGGACTTGCCGGGGCAGGCGTCTGGGAGAAAAACAACTTTTTCCGCTTCCAAATCATGCGGCAACCATGAATGGAGTTTGCCAAGCGGCTCCGCCGAAAGATTGACAAGTTCCATAACAATTCCATTCTAACAGTAAGGACTTGCTTGGCTTTGCCTGGCATTTGAATTTCTGTAAACTCAAAGATTCGCAGTCACTCAGGAGAAGCGACAGCCATGTCGACGAAAATTGCTCGTATTCACGCTCGCCAAGTCATCGATTCGCGGGGTAATCCTACGGTTGAAGCAGATGTAGTGCTGGAAGGCGGGGCTATTGGGCGTGGTGCGGTGCCGTCGGGAGCGTCGACGGGAGAACACGAGGCGTTGGAATTGCGCGACGGCGACAAATCACATTACCTGGGCAAGGGCACGTTGAAGGCGGTCGCGAACGCTAACGGCGAAATCGCCAAAGCGGTGATTGGGTTGGATGCCGCGGATCAGCGGGCGCTGGACCACAAGATGATTGCGCTGGATGGCACGCCGACGAAGTCGCGGCTGGGCGCGAATGCGATTCTAGCGGTGTCCATGGCGGCGGCGCGCGCGGCGGCGGTGGCGTTGAAACAGCCGTTGTACAAATATTTGTCGCGCTATTCAACCGATACGTCAGCGACTCTGCTGCCGGTGCCGATGATGAACATTTTGAACGGCGGGGCGCACGCGGATAGTTCAGTGGATTTTCAGGAATTTATGGTGATGCCCATTGGCGCGCCGAATTTTTCCGAGGCTTTGCGCTGGGGCGTGGAAATTTTTCACGCGCTTAAGGCAGCGCTGAAGAAGCACGGCTACTCGACGGCCGTGGGCGATGAAGGCGGCTTTGCGCCGAGTTGCAAATCGAACGAGGAAGCCATTCAGATCGTGCTGGAAGCGATCGGCGCGGCGGGTTACAAAGCGGGTGAGCAGGTAAGCATTGCGCTGGACCCCGCGGCCAGCGAGTTCTACGACAAGGCCAGCGGGAAATACGTTTTCAAGAAATCGGACAAGAGCGCGCATTCACCCGAGGAGATGTCGCGCTATTGGACGGCCTGGGTGGAGAAGTACCCGATCGTGTCTTTGGAAGATGGCATGGCCGAGGATGACTGGGCCGGCTGGAAGTCGCTGACCGCGAGTGTGGGCAGCAAAATTTCGAAAAAGGAAATCCAGCTGGTGGGCGACGATTTATTCGTGACCAACACCACGCGGCTGGAACGCGGAATCAAAGAGGGCATCGCCAACGCGATTTTGATCAAGCTGAATCAGATTGGCAGCGTCACGGAAACGATTGACGCCATCGAAATGGCGCGCAAGGCCGGCTACAACTCGATTATCTCGCACCGCTCGGGAGAAACCGAGGACACTTTCATCGCGGACCTTGCGGTGGCCACTGCGGCCGGGCAGATCAAGACGGGTTCGGCCAGCCGCACCGATCGCATCGCGAAGTACAATCAATTGCTGCGCATCGAAGAGGAATTGGGCGCGAGCGCGAAGTTTAACGGCAAGGCAGTTTTCGGCAAGCACTAAGCGAGGTTCGCAGCACCGCGCGCCTGCTGCTTTGCCGCCGGCTAGTGGCGATCACCCATGGCGAAATTTAAGAAACATATTTTTGTGTGTATGAACACTCGGGAAGCTGGGCATCCTCGAGGTTCGTGCGACCCCACGGGACAAGGCGAACTGCAGCGGCTGTTCAAGACCAAACTGGCGGAGCGCGGAATTGCCAACTCCACCGTGCGCGCCAACAAATGTGGATGTCTGGACCAGTGTGAACTGGGGCCGACGGTGGTGGTCTATCCAGAGGCAGTTTGGTATGGGCACGTTCGCCCAGAAGATGTGGACGAAATCATCGCGTCGCACATTGTTGGCGGGCAGCCGGTGGAGCGCCTGGTGATTTCGGATGCGGTGGTAAATACCACGCATAAGAAAGCGTGAGTCGAGGATATCGAGGGCTTCGCATTTCGCGGCTACATCGTTGTCCTCACGCGCCTCCACAGTAGCCCAGCGGTACCATTGGTGCTGCTGGTCGTTTGCGTGATTATTGTGTGGGGCCGCGCCCGCGCGTTTCTCGGTTAACGCGCAGCCGGTAACCGGTGTGCGAGAGTCCACACCAATGTCGCAGGCCCTCATCGCGATGGCCGTCCGGAGTTTTCGTGGAGTCCGATCACAACATGTCGATTCGCCAGGCGCACGATGCTGACGTCGCCGTTGTCGTGCGGCTGATCAACGCGGCATTTCAAGTCGAGCGTTTTTTCCTCGCGGCTGACCGCATCGCCGCGGAGGAAGTCCGCTCCAGGATGGAGCGCGGGATATTTTTGCTGCTGGAAGATTCCGGCTTGCCACTGGGATGTGTTTACGCGGAGTTGCGCGGCGAGCGCGGCTACATCGGACTGCTGTCGGTGGAACCGCGACGGCAAAAATCCGGATTGAGCCGTTTGTTGATGATCGCGGCAGAAGAATATTTTCGCGAAAACGGATGCCGGATGGCGGAACTGCGCGTCGTGAATCTGCGAACGGAGCTTCCGCCGTACTACCGGCACCTGGGCTATAGCGAAACCTGCACGGAACCGTTTCCACTGGACATTCCCGCGATCCTCCCTTGTCATTTCATTGTGATGAGCAAAGAACTGCTGTAACTCCGCCGAACGTTTTCCATCGCGCTGCGCCATCCGTTTTGCCGAGAAGCCCACTGTCAACCTACCGCCGCGTTTTGCAATGCGTCTGGCTTAGGGCAGAATATCCATTCGCTCTTTGGGGGAAATATGAATCGCAGCGTAGTTTTCGCCGCACTGATATGCGCGGCCGCGTCGCTCGCGCCGATTTCGCGTGTGACCATAGCGGATGAAACGCCGCTGTACGGATTTTCCGCGGAATCTTCGCGTACGGAACGCCAGTGGGAAGACAAGTTTCGCGCCATCCCCAAACCGGAAAATCTCCGCGCCTACATGCAGCAATTGACCGCGCGCCCGCACAACGTCGGCTCGCCTTACGACAAGGCCAACGCCGAATGGATTTTGGCGAAGTACAAGGCGTTCGGTCTCGACGCGCACATCGAAGTATTTGACGTGCTGTTTCCCACGCCGAAAGAGCGCCTGGTGGAGCTGGTCGAAGGCGGCCCACATTTTGTCGCCAAGTTGCAGGAACCGGCGATTCCGCAAGATCCCACTTCCAACCAACAAAGCGAGCAGCTGCCCACCTACAACGCTTATTCTGCGGACGGCGACGTCACCGGTCCGCTGGTGTATGTGAACTATGGCATTCCTGAAGATTACGAAGAACTCGAACGCCGCCGCGTTTCGGTAAAGGGCGCGATTGTGATTTCGCGCTACGGTAATGCGTGGCGCGGCATCAAGCCGAAAGTCGCCGCAGAGCACGGCGCGATCGGCTGCATTATTTATTCCGATCCGCGCGACGACGGATTTTCTCCCGGCGAAACATTTCCTCAGGGCCCGTACCGTCCAAAAGATGGCGTGCAGCGCGGTAGCGTGCAGGATAGCGGCGAGTTCATGGGCGACCCGTTGACGCCGGGCGTTGGCGCTACGCCGGACGCGAAACGCCTTCCTATTAAAGATGCTCCAACGATTACGAAAATTCCCGTGCTGCCGTTGTCCTATGCCGACGCGCAGCCGTTGCTCGCGGCCATTGCCGGCCCGGTGGCGCCGCCATCCTGGCGAGGAAGTCTGCCACTCACGTATCGTATCGGGCCGGGTCCGGGAAAAGTACATCTGAAAGTATTCGCCAATTGGGACATCAAGCGTCTTTATGACGTGATTGCCAAAATCCCCGGGTCCACCTATCCGGATGAGTGGGTGATCCGCGGCAATCATCATGATGCGTGGGTGAACGGCGCGGAAGATCCGATCTCCGGGCAAGTGGCCATGCTGGAGCAGGCGCGCGCGACCGCCGAACTAGTGAAGGCCGGATGGAAGCCCAAACGCACGATTATTTTTTGCTCTTGGGATGGCGAAGAGCCAGGCCTGCTCGGCTCGACAGAATGGGTGGAGACGCACGCCGAGGAACTGCGGCAGCACACCGTGGCGTACATCAACTCCGACTCCACGGGCCGCGGATTTTTTTCCGCCGAGGGCTCGCATTCACTGGAAAAATTCATCAACGACGTGGCGCGCGACGTCCACGACCCGGAGACTGGGCTGACGGTTTGGAAACGCATGCAGCTGCAGCAGATTGCTCATCCGGAAGGCAAGGACGACCGCGACGAAGCGCGTAATCGACCTGACCTCCGCATTGGCGCGCTCGGCGGGGGCTCGGACTATGGTCCATTTCTGAACATTATCGGCATCGCCTCATTGGATATCTCATTTGGCGGCGAGACTGGCGGTGGAATCTACCATTCCATCTACGACGATTTTTATTGGTACACGCATTTTTCCGATACGGATTTTTCTTATGGCCGCACGCTCTCGGAGACCGGCGGCATCGCCACCATGCGGCTGGCCGACGGGGATCTGCTGCCCTTTGATTTTTCGGACTACGCCGATACCTTGCAGATGTATGTGCGCGAGCTGAAGAAATTCGCCAAAGAGCAGCGGGAAGAAGTCACCGAACGCAATTTGAAAATTGCAGAAGGTGCATTCACTGCCAGCGCCGATCCAAAGGAAAAGTACGTTGTGCCGGCCAAACAAGAAATACCTCCGTACTTGAATTTTGCTCCGCTGGAAAATTCCGTGGAGAGCGTCGTGCTCAGCGCGCAGGAATACAGCAAGGCGCTGGCGAAGGCCAACGAGCACGGCGGCGTCGCGGTGGCGGGAACTTCTTCGGCGGAGATCAACCGCATGCTAATTGACAGCGAGCGAAAACTGATTACCCCAGAGGGTATACCGGGTCGCCCGGGATATAAACACGAACTGTATGCGCCGGGCGAATACACTGGCTATGAAGCGAAAGCCATCCCGGCGGTGCGCGAAGCCATGGAGCAGAAGCACTGGAAGCTGGCGGAGGATGGCATCGTGCGCGTTGCGAAATTGCTGAGCGACGAAGCCGCGCTGATTTCTTCGGCGGCGGAAAAGTTGTCGGCCGCAAAATAGTCTTGCTATTAGCACAGGCACTCTTGCCTGTGCACGGTTAGAGCATTATTGGGAGCCTGTCATTCCGTCGTACAACCTCGCGATCGTGGGATTGGGAAACGTGGGGCGGGCATTTCTGCGTTTGCTGATCTCCAAAGAGACGGAACTGCGCCGGCGTTACGACATCCGCTGGCGGCTGGCAGGCGTGGCCACGCGCCGTAACGGCTGGGTCGCCGATCCCGACGGCCTCAATCCCATCGCCATCTTGAACGGACATTTCCCGCCGCACCCTTCTCATCAAGCGCAAGACTTTCGCGAGTGGCTGGAGCGTTGCCGCGCGGACTTGCTGTTCGAAGCTAGTTCGCTTAACGCGCAGACGGGCCAGCCGGCCATCGACCATTTGCGCACCGCACTGGAGCTTGGCGCGCACGCGATTACAGCGAACAAAGGTCCGATAGTGCATGCGTTTCGCGAGCTGATCGCCCTGGCGCAGGAAAAAAAGAAGCAGTTCTTGTTCGAATCCACTGTGATGGATGGCGTACCGATTTTTTCCATGTTTCCGTTGGGTTTACCGGTCACCGATTTGCGTGGATTTTCCGGAGTGCTCAATTCCACCACCAACGTGGTGCTCACGGAAGTGGAGAAGGGGCGTTCTTTTGATGAAGCGGTGCGGCGCGCGCAGACGCTGGGCGTGGCCGAGTCCGATCCGACTGCGGATCTGGATGGTTGGGACGCAGCCGTGAAGGTGGCTGCCCTGGCGATTGTGTTGATGGGCGTGCCCGTGAAGCTCGAACAAGTTCAGCGCACCGGCATCCGCGAGCTGAGCGAAGAGAAAATCCGCTCTGTGCGCGGCGCCGGAATGCGCTACAAACTGGTCTGTCGCGCCGAACGTCGCGGCGACGGCGCGGATTGCAGCGTCAAGCCGGAGTTGCTGCTCGCGTCCGACCCGCTTGCCAATCTGGAAGGCACGAGTTCGGCGATTCGTTTTGATCTGGATGTTTTCGGCCTTTCGATCGTCGAGCACAATCCGGGCATCGAGGCCACCGGTTACGGCATGCTCGCAGATTTTGTCCGCGCCGTGCAGCTCTGAAGTGTGCGAGACCGGTCCTGTGTAGGACGCAGCATGCTGCGCCCCAGCTGCCACGGCGTTCAGCCTTCCCGCGTGTAATTTTCCGCGTAACGCGGCACGGGAATCGCGGGATCACATCTCTCATCGCGCTCGGGCGCTCCTGGCGTGAGCCGCAGTGGAATGATGCCGGCCCAAACTCTTAAATCGTAATCCGGCGCATCATCTTCTACCGGCCCAACGCGCACCTTGGCTGACACTTCCGTCAGCGGCAGGCGCAGGATACTCGTGGCTTTCAGTTCCTTCTCATTCGGCTGACGCGCTTCGTTCCAGCGCCCGGGCAGAATTTTTTCGGTAAACGCGCGTAGCGCCGCGAGTTTTTCTTCCGAATGCTCAATCAAGGAAGCTGTACCCAGCGCTACCACCGAGCGGTAATTCATCGAGTGGTTGAATACCGAGCGCGCCAGCACCAGGCCGTCCGCCAGCGTCACCGTCAAGCACACCGCCAGACCGTTGCTCAGGTTGCGTAGCATCCGGCTGGCGGCCGACCCATGAAAATAAATATTGTCGCCGACCCGCGCGAACATCGTGGGAATCACATACGGTTGCGCCTCGACGCTGAAGCCCACATGACACACAAATCCTTCGTCGAGGATTTTGTAAATCGCTTCGCGGTCGTGCGAACCGCGATGCGGCTCGCGCACCACGCGCGTGCGCTCGGTCGGCAGAATTATTTCGGGCAAGGCCACACCTCGTGAAGTAACGTGGCGCAAAGTTGATAGCCGGCGCCATAGCGGCATGAGTGGGGAACTACCGCAATTATGCTAGCACGCCGCGATGCCGCGTGATGCCGGTCCTGGCCCGCGCGAAGAAACCTGAGTCGCCAATTTGGTTTGCCGATGGCCTTGCCGCCGCCGCTGTAACATCTGGCGAGGCTGTGAGAAACTAACCAACTTAGAGGGCGGCGCGTTCCCGTGGCAGATTTGTACGGGCTCGCCGCAAATGCCGATGACCAGCATGCCAGCGCCGCACCAAGAGCTTACCGAGACGCTCGATACCGCGTGGGTGCGCGCGCAGTTTCCCTCGCTGCAATTGCGCGTGAATGGACAGATGGCGGTGTTTTTCGATGGCCCGGCGGGCACCCAGGTGCCGCAGCAGGTTATGCGCGCCGTGCAGGATTATTTTCTGCACAAGAACGCCAATACCTGCGGCGCTTTCGCCACCAGTCGCCAGTCGGACCAGACCATTGCTGCCGCGCGTCTGGCGATGGCGGATTTTTTCAATTGCGATGCCGGCGAAGTGGTCTTCGGGCAGAACATGACCACCATCACGTTTGCGCTTGCCCGCGCCATCGGGCGCGAGCTGCGGGCAGGGGACGAAATCGTCGTCACTACGCTAGACCACGACGCCAACGTTGCGCCGTGGCGCGCGCTGGAAGAAAAAGGCGTGGTAATTCGCCAGGCTGACATTCGCGACGCCGATTGCACGCTGGACCTCGAAGACCTGAAAAAGAAAATCACGCCGAAAACCAAGCTCGTGGCCGTGGGCTATGCGTCGAATGCCGTGGGCACCATCAATCCGGTGGCGGAAATTACGAAAATCGCGCACGCCGCGGGCGCGCTGATCTTCATCGACGCCGTGCACTACGCCCCGCATGGCTCCATTGACGTAAGAGCGCTCGATTGCGATTTTCTGGTGTGCTCGCCCTATAAATTTTTCGGTCCGCACATGGGTGTGCTTTACGGGAAGCGCGAGTATCTCGAACGGCTGCGGCCCTACAAGGTTCGCCCGGCTTACGACCACATTCCCGATCGCTGGGAGACCGGAACGCAGCTGCATGAGTTGATTGTTGGTATTAACGCCGCCGTCGACTATCTCGCGGATTTGGGCCGCCATTGCGATGCGCACGCCAGCACTCGCCGCGAAGCGCTGCTGGCCGCTTATCGCACGACGGCGCCGTATGAGCGAGCGCTACTGACTAGACTCATCGCCGGCTTGCTGGAAATTCCCAAACTCAAGTTTTACGGCATCACCGATCCAGCGCGTTTCACGGAACGCTGTTCCACCGTTTCCGTGCGCATCGGCGATCACAATCCCACAGAAATTGCCACGTTTCTCGGCGAGCGCGGGATTTTCACTTGGGATGGCAATTTCTACGCCATGAATCTTACCGAACGTCTCGGCGTGGAAAGCAGCGGCGGCCTGCTGCGCATCGGTCTGGTGCATTACAACACCATAGATGAAGTGGAGCGATTGCTGGCCGCGCTAAACGAATTTGCCCGCAAATAATCTTGATTCAAGTGTGCGTCTGCGGATTCTTAAAAAATCTCAAAGGTTCAATCGTCACAATCATCCATGAGCAAAAAAAAACGACCTATCATATTGACGGTGCTAGACGGTTGGGGGCATCGCGCCGAATCTGCGGGCAACGCCATCGCGCTGGCGCGTAAACCAACGTACGACGAATTATTGCGCAAATTTCCCAATACGCTAATCCATACCTCCGGCCCGTACGTGGGTTTGCCCGAAGGCCAAATGGGCAACAGCGAAGTCGGCCACATGAACATGGGCGCGGGGCGCATCGTGCACATGGACATGACGCGCATCGACCTCTTGGTTGCCAACAAACAACTGGGCGACGTCCCACTATTTCAGCAAGCCATGGAGCGCGGCCGCGGTCATCAGCTGCACATCATGGGATTGCTCAGCGATGGCGGCGTGCATTCGCATATTCATCACCTTTTTGCATTGCTTGAAATGGCCAAGCAGTACGACGTCAAAAACGTGTTCGTCCATTGCTTCATGGATGGCCGAGACACGCCTCCGCACAGCGGCCAGGATTTTGTCCGCCAACTCCAAAAGAAAATGCGCGAGCTGGGCGTCGGCAAAATCGCCGCCCTGGTTGGCCGCTATTATGCGATGGATCGCGACAATCGCTGGGAGCGCATCGAACTGGCGTATCGCGCCATCGTTCACGGCGACGCGGAAACGCGTACGCCTGACCCTGTTGCGGCTCTCCAGCAGAGTTACGCGCAGGAAGTCACCGATGAATTTGTTAAGCCCATTGTGGTTCTCGACGGAGAGAATTCTTCCGCCAAGCCTGTAACCCAGATTCGCGACAATGACGCGGTGATTTTCTTCAACTATCGCGCCGACCGCGCCCGCCAGATGACCTACGCGTTGGCCGCCCCCGATTTCGACAAGTTCGCCGATGCCACCCGACCCAAAAATCTTTTTTACGTGGGCATGACGCAGTACGACAAAAACTGGCCCTGGCTGAAATTCGTGATCGTCCCGGAAAAACTGGAGCACATCCTTGCCCAGGTGTTTGCCGACCTGCGGTACAAAAATCTGCGCACCGCGGAGACAGAAAAGTACGCGCACGTCACTTATTTTTTCAACGGCGGCGTGGAAAAGCCTTTCGCGGGTGAGGAGCGCATCCTCGTCCCGTCTCCCAAAGTCGCCACCTACGATCTAAAGCCAGAAATGTCCGCGCAGGGCATCACCGACACGGTGGTGAAAGCCATCGCCGGCCAGGAATTCGACGCCATCATCATGAACTACGCCAATGCCGACATGGTCGGCCATTCCGGCAAGCTGGATGCCGCTATCAAAGCCGTTGAAGCCGTGGACGCCGGCCTGGCGCAAATCTATCAAGCGCTGAAGGCGCGCTTCGATGATGCCGCTTGGATCATCACCGCCGATCACGGCAACGCCGAAATGATGATCGATCCAAACACCGGCGGCGCCCACACCTATCACACCACCAATCCTGTGCCGCTCATTCTGGTAAGCGGCGAAAAGGATTTGCGCCTCAACCCCGGTGGCTCGCTGCGCGACATCGCCCCAACTATGCTCAGCGCGCTCGACCAGTTACCGCCGGAAGAAATGACCGGGCAAGATCTCTGCGTGCGCCCTTGAGCTTAGTCGCACAGGTTTCCACCCGTGCGCGTCTGATTGACGATCGCCAGAAAACTCACATCGCATGAACCGCACAACGCCACAGGAAACGAAAGTAGTCATCTGTGCCTGGCATCCGTTTACGGAATGGCAGGCCAAGCCGCTCGTCGCTGAAACGCTCCGCCGCCGCTGGCCGGAAATGCAAGTCGTCCACGCCCCCACATTCGCCGAACTTCCGCCCGCACTTCCCGACGCTGATATTTTCGTCGGCGCCATTCTGCGGCCGAACCAGTTTCAACTCGCTAAAAAACTAAAGTGGATTCATTCCACGTCTGCGGGTGTCGGTCAACTGACCTATCCGGAACTGGTGGCCTCGGGAATCCTAGTCACCAACGCCAGCGGCGTATTTTCCGTTCCCATGGCCGAACACACCATCGGCTTGCTGCTGGCCCTGGCGCGGAATTTCCCCGATTGTGCGCGCCAGCAGGATCAGAAAATCTGGTCGCAGCAAGCCTTGTGGGACAAACCGCAGCACTTGACTGAACTAAACGGCGCGACGCTGGTAATTGTGGGCTTCGGCTCGATCGGGCGAGAAATTGCCAGGCGTGCCACCGCGCTCGAAATGCAGGTCATCGGCGTAACTCGCTCAGGCCAAGGCGACGCAACACACGCGCAAAGAATTGTCTCGATCGAACATCTCGATGAGGTTCTACCTCAAGCGGATTACACAGTCGTAGCGGTGCCCGAGACCGGCGAGACCAAACATCTTTTCGACGAGAAGCGCATCAGCAAAATGAAGCGTGGCGCAAGATTGATTAACTTAGGACGCGGTTCCGCAATTGACGAGGCGGCCCTAGTGCGCGCTCTTGAGTGTGGACTGCTGGGCGGCGCGGCGCTGGACGTCGCCGACGCCGAACCGCTGCCCGCCGAGAGTCCCCTCTGGAACGCGCCAAACCTCTTAATCACCCCGCACACCAGCGCCATCAGCAGCCGTCTGTGGCAGCGTGAAACCGACTTAATCGTTCATCTTCTTGAGCAATGGTTCGCCGGAAAAGAACTGTCTAACCGCGTCGATCTGAAAAAAGGCTATTAATCCCCCACGCCGCTCTTGGGTGCCTGATAACCCTCGCGCGCATACACCACATACTTCTGCTTCTTGCCCTTCTGATCCAGCACTGTCAAAGGCCCGCCGTCCGGCGCCACTAGCTCCACTTTAATCTTGTGAAATTTCCCATCGTTCCCGTTCGTCGGCGTATACGACAAATTGTACTGATGCCGCAGAAAGCTCGCTACTGTTTGGAAAATCCCCGGAATTTCGCCGTCAAACTGCGGAAACCACGCGAATCCCCCCGTCATCGACGAAAACGTCTTCAGCTCATTTTCCGCCTGCAAAAAATTGATTTCGGAGCTCCGCGATCCGCGCAACTCCTGCATATTCGTGAATACTTTCCCCAGTCCCACGCAGAAGATGGGTACATCGCTCTGCCGCAGCTGTTTATAGGTCTGGTCCAGCGTATGTTTCGAAAACGTGTCGATGCCACTGGCCAATAGCAGGATGGATTTCTTGCCCTTCACGTCCTTCAAGCGATCCGTGGTTTCCAGCAGCGCGTCGAAGACGTTCGATTCGCTGAACCCTGGGAAATACAGATGATAGACGGCGTTGCGCACTTCGTTTTTATCCTGTGTGAAGTCCACTTCCAGCCGCGTCTTCATGTCAAAAGTCTCGAGCGCGACCCAGTCTTTCGGCAACAGGTTCGGGAACAACGCCTCCGCCCAATACTTGGCGTAGTACGCGAAAAATCCCTGGGCGCGCGCGCTGAATTCCATCACGATCACCATGGTGATGGGCGAATCGCCGGCGCTGAATCCGGTGATGGTCTGCGGCACGCCATCGTCGGTGATTTTGAAATTTTCTTTTTTGAGCCCCATCACCAGGTCGCCATGCTGCGTGGCGGCCACCGCATCCACGGTAACGATCGGCGCCTCCACCGAAATAGTCACGCCGGATTCCTGCTTGGGCGGCGGAGGGGGCGGAGTCTGGCTCGGAGCGTTTTGCGGCGGTTGCGCGCCACCCTGCGCTCCCGCGGGCGCTTGCCCGCGAAGGCTCGCGGTAGCCACCACACAGATTGTAGCCAGCAACATCGCGGCCAATATTCGATTAAAGACGGCTCTCATGCGCACCCTTTCGCACCACTTGCCGCTGCATTATTCGAGACACCTGCAATAACTTGTCAACCACACCTCAACGGTACTACTGCGCTTTAGACCACATTATCTTAACTCCGGTTTCACACGCTGCCCCAAAATACGCCCCCTCTTGAGCTCGTCGGAACCCCGCCGCACGCGCCTGCAGCGCCCCCAAAATCGTGCCAAAACCACCCGTTGAAGTTACGCAACGTCCGCGCACGCCCCCGGCCAGGCCGTAATATCCGCGTGCTAGTATGAAGCACATTCCCTGCAAAACGTTTGCTGGGATGATTTTGCCCGGGCGCTGCGCGAAGCAAAAATACCAAAGAGCGAGGGTTGATTCGTGAACTGCAGACCAAGAGTGTGGAAACTGGTCCCCTTACTACCGATCGCGGGGCTGCTCGCGCTGTTTCTGGCCGCAGCCGCGCCGCTCTGGGCGCAGGCGGTTACCGGCCCGGGGATTCCAGCGAATACGCCTCCCAACCGTCCGATGTCCCCCGCGGCCGCGCCGCAAGTCGGAGGAACCACCGTGCTGGCCCAAGAAGCGCAAGGCTGGCTCACCGACCTGATCAAAATTAATACCTCAAATCCACCGGGCGGCGAAGAACCCGCTGCGAAATACGTCGCCGCGGTTCTGCAAAAAGAAGGCCTGACACCAGAAATTCTGGAAATCGCACCGGGACGCAGCGCCGTCGTCGCGCGTCTGCGCAGCGCGGCCATGGCGGATCCTTCCAAAGCACTGCTGTTGGTCGCGCACCTCGACGTGGTCCCCGCCGATAAATCTCGCTGGACCGTCGATCCCTTCGGCGGCGTCGTCAAAGACGGCTACATCTACGGCCGCGGCACCATCGACGATAAAGGTATGCTGGCCGCCAATCTCGCTGCCTTTATCGCTCTGAAACGCTCCGCAGCGCGCCTCAATCGCGATGTCATTTTTCTCGCCACCGCCGACGAGGAAACCAGCGGCGACGCCAGCATTCGCGTCCTCGCTCTCAAGTATTGGGACAAATTCGCCGCCGGCTTTGCCATCAACGAAGGCGGCAACGTGTTCATGAAAAATGGTCGAGTGCAGTACATCGGGCTGCAAGTCAGCGAAAAGGTCGCCTCAAATATCACCGTCATTGCCAAAGGCGCGGCCGGCCACGCGTCGCAACCCACCAAAGATAACGCCGTGGTGCATCTAGCTGCCGCCGTCAACAATATCGGAAACTATACTGCTCCGGTGCGTTTCACCAGCGTCGTGCGCCGTTACTTTGAAGGCTTGGCCCCGCTAGAAGACGACGAAATCGGCAAATGGATGCGTTCGCTCGACACTCCGGACCGCGGCGAGCATGCCCAACGCGTGATTTCCGACGCCAGCCCGCTGTGGAACGCCATGCTGCGCGACACTATCGCCCCTACCATGCTCAATGCCGGTTCCGCGCGCAACGTGATTCCCGGCGAAGCCCGCGCCAATCTCAACGTCCGCCTGCTCCCCGGCGACACCATCAACACCGTTGTTAGCGACCTCGAAAAACTGGTCAACGACCCGCAGGTGCGTCTCGAAGTCCTTCCTAACGCTGGTTTGGCCGCGCCGGATTCTTCGCTTGAAAATGATTTTTACGCCACAATCGGCCGCGTCGCCACCCGCGAATTTGGCGGCGCGCCTACGCTTCCTTTTCAGTCCACCTGGGCCACCGATTCTTCGCAGCTGCGGCTGCACAATGTGCAAGCCTATGGATTGGTGCCTTTTCCCTTGTCCGACGAAGACTTAAAGCGCATGCACGGTGACGACGAACGCATCCCTATCACATCCTTTGTCAAGGGCGTCGACGTGCTCACCAAAATTGTCGCGGAGTTTGCCGCCACGCGATAAGCAAAACCAAGTAAAGTAAGTATTGCGTTGTGCGCGAACCATCGACGCCAGTTGTCCCGGCGAAACTTCGTATGCCCTTCAGACATTCTAAAATCGTCTGCACCATCGGCCCTGCAAGCCGCTCTCCGAAAATCATGGAACGCCTTTTGCGCGCCGGTATGGACGTAGCGCGCCTCAATTTTTCCCACAGCTCCCATGACGAGCATGCCAAAAGCATCGTCGCCCTACGTGCGTTGGCCATCAAGCTCGAAAAGCCCATCGCCATTCTTGCCGACCTGCAGGGCCCGAAAATCCGCACCGGAGTGCTCGCCGGCAGCGAGCCGGTGATTCTGCGCGCTGGCCAGAAGTTCACCATCACCACCGCAAAAATTCTTGGCGATTCCACGCGCGTGAACACCACGTTTCTGCCCTTGCCCAGGGAAGTCAGCCGTGGCGCCCGCATTTTGCTTTCTGACGGCTTGATCGAGTTGCGCGTGCTGCAGGTTCGCGGGCAGGAAGTAATTTGCGAAGTCGTGAACGGCGGCGCACTCGGCGAGCACAAGGGCATTAACCTTCCCGGCGTGCGTTTGCGCGTCCCGGCGCTCACCCCCAAAGACCGCCAGGATTTGGCCTTCGCGCTCAAGCAGGAAGTAAATTACATCGCCGTCAGCTTTGTGCGCCGTCCCGAGGACGTGCTCCTCGCCAAATCGCTCATCAAGCGCGGCGGGTATGACACTCCGGTCATCGCCAAACTCGAAAAGCCCGAAGCCATCGAGAATCTCGATGGCATTCTGCGCTCCGCCGACGCCGTAATGGTCGCCCGCGGCGACCTCGGCGTCGAAATGAACCCCGAGCGCGTTCCCGTCGTCCAGAAAATGATCATCGCGCGCGCCCGCGAATTTCGCCGCCCGGTCATTACTGCCACGCAAATGCTCGAATCCATGACGGAAAATCCCCGCCCCACGCGCGCCGAAGCCTCCGACGTCGCCAACGCCATCTTCGATGGCTCCGACGCCGTGATGCTTTCCGCCGAAACCGCTTCCGGAAAATATCCCGTGGAAGCCGTCAGCATGATGGCCCGCATCATTGAAGAAGCCGAAGGCAGCATCCGCGAATTCCCGCAGCCCAGCAGCGTTCAGGAAAAATTAAAAGTAGCGGAAAGCGTTGCCGAACTGGTCTGTCACGCCAGCCGTGAACTAAACATGAAGGTGATCGCCGTTTTCACCCACAGCGGCTTCACTGCGCGCCTGGTCTCGCGCTACCGCCCGCTCGTTCCCATCGTGGCATTTTCTCCCGTGGCCGAAACGCGCCGCCGTATGGCTCTCATCTGGGGCGTAATGCCGCGCAACATTTCCGACGTCCGCAAAATCGATGGCCTCGCCGCCATCGCCGAAAAACGCCTCCTCGAAGAAAAATTAGTTCGCAAAGGCGACGTCATCGGCATCGTAGCCGGCAGTCCCATGGGCGTCCGCGGCACGACCAACTTCATGAAGTTCCACGTAATCGGCGCCACGCAAGCCTAGACGGTCGTTGTAGCGGCCGCCTTCTGAGGCGGTCGCCTTTGCAGTGTCAGCGAGGACACGATCAATTCCGATTCCGCCAGATTTTGTACCTTCGGAGAAAATACCTTGTTCTTCAGAAATCTTCCTTAAGCATGGGAGTTAACGGGGTTTGATGATCTTGATTGAAACTAATACCAAACGGATGGTCTACCGCAGGGCATGCAGCTCGCGTAAAGATGACAGACACCCTGAAGTCGCGGTAGGATTCTGAACTAACGCACATACTCATTCCGTGCCCTATCCATGCGTTTTCGTAGTGTGTGATCTCCATAGCGCCGCAACTGGTACGGATGGAAGCGCCACCGATATCTTTTCCTCTCGCACGGGCAGGCACCAGCTCCTCTAAAATTTCGGCTACAGTTTCCGAATTCATGTACTTGGACATACCTCGATGAATGAGCGTTTCAGTCGGTTGAAATTGCGCCTGGCAGGCGCGGTGGTCCGAGCCAAGCTGCATGGTAAGACTAATTCCGGGCCGAACTTCGAAGGCCTCCATTTCGGAAGTATTCATTTTGTAGCCAACGGGAAGTTCGAAGAGCGTTGGGTCAGGCTCGATTCTTTTAATGCCCGTGACTTCGGAGACGCTTTGCGCCCCGCTCCGAAAGTCCTTCGTAATTTTCAGCAATTGAAGCGACAAATCCTCCGAAGCCCACAGCTCGGTCTCGCTGATTGGTTTACCGTTCCATTCGCCGTCCTTTTCGGTCCCGAGCGTGGTGGTCTTCACACCTATTGTGAAGAACCCCTCCATCTCTCGGTTTCCGAGCTGTTCGACGCGCACATTCGCCGGAATCTTTGCGTCCGACCCTGGCAGAAATGGGGCTGGAAATGTCGTGCTACGCGGATCCGCCGGGCTTTCTCTGCCCAACTTCCACACTTCCGCCAAACGCCTTTCGATTTGCAATTGCAGCATGGTTCCGGCATCGCAATCAAGAATGCTCGCGACGGAGCCCATCCCCCAAGCTTCGGAATCCGCTTCCTCGTCCGTGAGACCGAGTTTCAGTTTCCTCATTCGATCCAAACCTTCCGGCGTGGGCATGCTGCGGGGCTCGAAACGAATTCGCCCCTTACTGTCGCGCGCCACGGTTTCCCGTATCGTGAAGGGATAGGCACCGCTCCGCCCGTACTCGGCCGTGAACGGCTGCGAGGGAACCGCCGCGACCATATCAATACCCGTACAAGCCTTTCGAGGAGTTTGCGCGCGAGACGGTGCGCCGTGCTGCAAAGCAAACAGCACAATTGCGACGCGCAGCAAAATGTTCGGGATGGTTCGTCGCATCAGGAGCACCTCCTGCAGGCGGAGGCCAGTGTCGAAAGTCTATCTCGACTGGCCTGAACGTTGCCGAATAATTGTAGGAACCGCAAAGTAACGCAAAGGTTGCCGGTCTATTTTCCCTGCGGCGCATTCGCAAAGCGCAGCGGGCTGAAGCGCTCCCAATCGATCGTCACGCGCTGCATCGTAATCCATTCGCGAATCAGTTGCGCGGTAATCGGCGCGAGTAAAATCCCGCTGCGAAAATGTCCGGTAGCCATCAACAGACCGTTTAGATCAGTAGGACCAAGAATCGGCAAGTGGTCGGGCGTATCCGGCCGCAGACCGGCCCAGTGCTCCTCTATCTTTGCGTCGGCGAGAACCGGAATCACTTCAATCGCTGCGGCCAGCAACTTTGCCGCGCCGCCCGCTGTGGGAGTCTTCTCAAATCCCACATATTCCACGGTCGCCCCAGCGAGAATCCGTCCATCATTTCGCGGCACCAGATAAACATTCTCCGACCACACCACTCGCTGAATGTTTACCTCTGCCGAGCGCAACGCCACCATTTGTCCCTTCGCCGGACGCACCGGCGCATAATCCGCGACTCCTTCGATGCTGCCGCAAAAAGCTCCTGCGGCAATCACCGTGAATTGCGCACTGATTTCTTCGTTCGCCAGCCCAAGCCCCACGCAGCGCGCGCCTTCGCGGCGAACGCTCGCCACGTCGCTGCTAGCGAAGATCTCCACCCCGCTGCGCCGCGCCGCTTCCAGCACCGCGGGCGTAAGCGCGCGATTGTCCACCGAGCCTTCGTCCGGCCGCAGCACCGCGGCTTCCACCTCTTCGCTCAGCGAAGGCTCCAGTTTGCGCGCGTCGTCCCCAGAAAGTGGCTGCGCCCGCAAACCCAATCCGTGATGCAGTGCCACTACCGTGCTGAGCTCTTCGATGGCATGCCGCGATGAAAATGTTTCCAGTGTCCCATCCGGTCGAAATCCCACCCTCTGCCCGGAAAGCTCCTCTACTTCGCCCGCGAACGCGGAATAGCGCGCCAAACTAGCCTGCCCCAGCTCCACCAGCGGCAGCATCGCCGTACTCTCCGGTGCGGGCGACAGAATCCCCGCCCCCGCCCAGGACGCCTCGCGCCCCGGCTCCCCAGCGTCAAACAAGCCCACACGCATCCCGGCCCGCGCCAGCTCCAGCGCGATGGCCGCGCCGATCAGTCCGCCGCCGGCAATCGCCACATCAAAGCTCTTCATCGCCGCAGCCCCAAGATTTCCCTTGACTCCATTTTCCAAGTACTATACACTTACCTCTGTAGACAACCACGCCTCACACGCAACACCACCCAAACACAAATCGAATCGTAAAAGACCTGTAGCGCAGGGCGCTTGCCTCTGAGCCCTGCGGCCTTTACCAACCAAACGCCAATCAAACAGTATGAATCTCCCGGATTGGCGCACGCCTCCCCCGGCGAACGGTCCGGAGATCGGAGAAGCAAGGGGGCAACCATATAGCTAACGAACGCCGCCGCTAACTCGTGCAAAATGAACGCTTGCACAACTGTTCATTCTAAAGCGCTTTAACTTCTTCAGAATGAACACTTACAAAAAAAGGCCTAGTGGGGGCCCCCACCGGAGCCGGCTCAAGCGCATTCCACGCTTTCTCCCGGCTTCCATTCCCAAATCGGCAACTCATTGCAAAGACTTGACTAACTCCTCGGCCAGCAATTGCGCCTTCCGCGCCAAGGTCTGCGCGCGCGTCCAATCGCCGATCGCGCTTGCTGCCCGCGCATCTGCCATGAACCCGGTAATCTTGGACTCCATATCCGTCTGCGCCGCGTTCAAGCTTTTCCCTTGCGCGGATCCCAGCCCCTTCTCTGCCGCCGCAAGGCTCGTGGTGGTCTCTTGCTGCGCCGTGGACGATTCCGCAGCGCTAAGCGACGGCGCCGCGACCGGCGATTGCGGTTTGCTCGGTTCCACCACCGCAGGTGGCGGCGCCACGGTCCGCGTACGCGGAGGCCGCACCGTCGCGGCAGGCGGAAAATTCATGACCGGAGCGGGCAGTTCCAGCCGCAACTCGGGAGCGTCCTCTTCAGCGATATCCTTATCCAGCGCGGCAACTTCTGGAATGCGCGGGTGCACCACGGAAGCGGTCGGCCACGGCAAAGTTGCGCGTTTGTGTTCCGCGCATCCGCCGGCCACAAGCCCCACAAACAGCATTCCCACCATAGCCGCTGAACGAAAGGACTGAGAGGGATTCACGCTTAGTAAAAGGTGTCGAGACCGGACTGGGTGGTCGGTCATGCGCTAAGCCGCGAGCGGCAATTCGATGCGGAACGTCGTGCCGCGGCCCACCTCCGACGTGAAGTTTATCGAACCGTTGTGCAGCTGCACAATGCGAAACGTGCTGGCCAGCCCGATGCCGCTGCCGCCGGGCCGCGTGGTGAAAAATAATTGGAAAATCTTCTGCCGGTTCTCCGGCGAAATGCCTCTGCCGTTATCGCCCACGGCGATTTCCGCCATGTCTCCGCGGCGGCTGAGCACCACGCGCAACTGTCCGCCCTCCGGCATGGCGTCCACGGCGTTGAGCACTAGATTGAGCACCGCTTGCTGCAGCAGCGCGCGGTCCACATACACCTCCGGCACGTCGATGGGCAAAAGCTGCGCCACCTGCACGTTGGCTTTCTGAAATTGCGGCTGCGCGATTTCCAGCACCTCTTTGAGTAAATCGGGAAGGTGCGTCGCCTCTAACCGTATTTCCATCGGCCGCGTGAAATCCAAAAAGCGCTTCACCACCGCGTCCAGTCGGTCGATCTCTTTATCCAGCACCTGTACCGCTTGCGCCGCGTTGCTGTCGGGCTCCAGCGGAATGGACTCCTTCAAATTCTCCAGCCATAGCCGCATGGAATTGAGCGGGTTTTTTACTTCGTGCGCCACGCCCGCGGTAATGCGGCCCAGCGCGGCCAGCCGTTCGCTGACCTGCAGCTGCGTGTTAATGCTTTCCAGCGAATCCAAGTCGCGCAGCGTCACCAGCGCGCCCATGCGTTCGCCGTCTTCCTGAATGGCTTGCACACTTACACCCACGCGCTTGGGGCCGTCCGGAGTCTGCAGCTCTGTTTCGGAAGCCACTTCGCTCAACTCATCGCCTTCCAGGCGCAGCGCATCGCGCAGCGGGTGACCTGCCGGAAATATCTCCGTCACGCGCCGTCCCAGCAACTGCCCGGATTGCGCGCCGAGAAATTTCTCCGCCGCCGGACTGATCATCACCGCGCGCGCATCGCGCGTGAACAACAGCAAGCCATCTTCCAGCCCGGACATCACCGAGTTCATGTTCTCGCGCAAGGTGCTGAAGATTTCGTGCACGCCGCGCAATTGCTGGCCGACTTGCGTAATCTTGCGGCTCACCTGCCCCAGTTCGTCGCCGCTGTCGCCAAAGCGCGCGTCGTTCGGTCCCGGCGCGTCGTATTGTCCGGCGGAAATGCGGTCGAGCTGCGCGGAGATGTTGGCAATCGGGGCCAACGCCGCGCGCGAAACCACTACCGCCAAAAGCGTGGAAATCACCAGCGCTACCAGCACGATGGTGCCTGCACGGAATAATCCAGCCTTAATGTCAGCCAGCAAGAGTCCCGAAGACAGCACGATGCGCACTTCGCCGAACGGTTTCTCTCCCAGGTTGAAGCGGTAATCCTGCTCGTATAGACGCGAGGCGCCACGTAGCACTTTGATCTGGTGAAGAAGTCCACGCTGCACCAGTTGCGAGAGCGCGGTGCGCCGCGGCAGAAATTGTCCCGGCAGAATCTTGTCGCTGGAGATAAGCACCAGGCCGTCGTCGTCGGTGATTGAAACTTCGTAAATCAGCGGTGAAGAAATGGCTGCGTCCAGCTGCGCCTGCAGCCCTTCATTGATTTCCAGCGCGTGGCGCACGTAATCGTGAATATCTTCGGGAGAAGTGGAAGAAGGGCGAATCCCCTCATTGGCCGCATCGGTGAGCGCGTTTTGCACCTGCAGAAAAACGTAGTGCCCCAGGTCCTTGGCGTTCTGATCGGTTTCCTGCAGCACCTGTTGCAGCAATTGCCCAAGAAACACCACCGAAAGCACGGCCACCACCAGGAACACCAGCAAGGTCATCACCAGCGTTAATTTTGTGACCAGCCGCAACTGCATGGGCGCTATTCCGCCTCGGCGCGTTCCGTGCCGTATTCTTTGAGTTTGTTGTGCAGGGTTTTCAGGCTGATGCCCAGCAGGTCCGCGGCGCGCGTCTTATTGTTTCCCGTGGCGTTCAGGGTTTGCAGGATCAGTTCGCGCTCCATGGCGTCCACGGTGGTGCCTACGGGAAATTTAATCGATGCGAGATCGCTGGGACCTTTGGCGGAATTTTTTCCGAACTCTTCCGGAAGCGCCGAACGCGAGATCAAATCCTTTTCGCACATGATCGCCGCGCGCTCCAACACGTTGCGTAGTTCGCGAATATTTCCCGGCCAGGTGTGGCTCATGAAAATGTCCATCACTTCGCTGCCCACGCCGCGCACGTGTTTGCCGTGCTTGGTGTTGATGTCGCGCAGCATGTGCTCCACCAACAGCGGAATATCGTCTTTGTGGTCGCGCAAAGGAGGCAAATTAATGTGAAACACGTTCAGGCGGAAATATAAATCCTGCCGCAGGTGGCCGCTGGCCACGGCTTTTTCCGGATCTTTGTTGGTGGCCGCGAGCACGCGCACATCCACGGGCGTTTCGCTCTTGCTGCCGAGCCGCCGTACCTTGCGGTCTTCCAGCACGCGCAAAAGTTTCGCCTGCGTGGGCGCGGGCATCTCGCCAATCTCGTCCAGCAGCAAGGTTCCGCCATCGGCCAGCTCAAAGCAGCCGATACGGCGCTCCGCCGCGCCGGTGAACGCGCCGCGTTCGTGCCCGAAAATTTCGCTCTCCATCAGGGATTCCGGAATCGCCGAACAATTGATGGCCACGAAGGGGCCGTTGGCGCGAGGAGAAAGCTTGTGCACCGTACGCGCGACAATTTCCTTACCCGAGCCGGTTTCTCCGGTGATCAGCACAGACGCGGAACTTGGCGCAGCCATTTCCACCACGCGCATCACGTCCTGCATGGGCTTGGAAGCCCCGACCATTTCGCCGATGCGCCCCGCTTCGCGCAATTGCCGCTGCAGCACTACCAAGCGTCGAGAATCGCGCGCCTTGCTGAGCGCGCGGTCCAGCAGCGCGCGCAGCACCGGACCTTTTAGCGGTTTTTCGATGTACCAGAACGCTCCGGCTTCAATCGCCGCCACGGCGCGCTCTTCGCTGCCTTTTCCAGTAATGATAATAGCTGGCACATCCAGCAGCTCATCGCCGAGCTGCTTCAGCAAATCGAGCCCATTCATGCCGGGCAATTCCACGTCGGCGATAATGCTGTCCGGCTGATAGCTGGCAAATTTCGCCAGCGCATCTTCCGCCGTAGCTACTCCCAAAGTGTCGCAACCCCAGCGCTGCAGCAGCTGTTCGTAGCCGCGCCGCGCGTTGTCCTCATCTTCGACAATCAACACGCGGTCCCGCCGCTCGTCTAATGCTCGCGACTCCGCGCGTGACTCCGACCGCGACTCCAACCCACGCACCGCCGCCCGCGTCTCTTCCGCCATCGCTCCAAGCCTCTCTGGCACGCAAAAAGGTTCTTGCCATCACAACGCGCGTAGCAACCCCGGGCCAATCGCACACACGCGCACGTTAACGAACACCTGACTCTAACAAGCCCCAATCCCCTTGCCAAGTTTTGCGAGACGCACTCGTAAGGCCGGATTCTTACGGTCGCGACGGGCCAGTTGGAGCGCGCAGGGACTTGCGCCAGCGAAAGAAGAATGGAATACCAGCCAAGATCACCGCTAGACCCAGCGAGGAGCGCACCGGCCGCGCCATCCACAAATTCAAGGTGAGAGCGATGGCCGCCACCAAAAAGATGAGCGGCGTCCAGGGATAGCCCCAGGCGCGGTACGGGCGGATTAGACCAGGCTCTTTTTTTCGTAAACGAAACAGCGCGAGCGCCGTCAATGCAAAGAAAATCCAGACGGCAAAGACGAAGAGCGAATACAGCTCTTCGTACGTCCCACTAAGGGCGAGCAGCGCCGCGATGGAGCCCAGAAAGAGCAACGAGCCGCTGGGGGTGCGAAAGGAAGGGTGCAGGCGCGCCGCGAATTGGAAAAACGCGCCATCGCGAGCCATGGCGTAGGGAATGCGCGCGCCGGTGAGGACCACCACATGAAGCGCGCCAAGAGCAGAGGCGGCCATGGCGATGGTCAGCCAGATTGCGCCGCGAGAACCCGCCAACGACTGCACCACATCGGAGGCCAAATGATAGGAACGCGCCAATTCCGGCAGCGGTAAAACATGGAAGTAAACCACATTCGCGAGCAGGTACAGACCGCAAACCGTGAGCAAGCCAAGGATAATGGCGCGCGGAATATTTTTCTCCGGCTGCAGAATCTCTTCACCCAAATCGCCGAGGTCGTTGAAGCCGTTGTAGGCCCACATAGCGGGAACCAAGGCGGTGAGCACGGCGCCGATCGTTCCCAAACCAAGAGGCGTAGCAAGCGGAGTTGCTGCGATCGCGTGTTGTTTGGCGAACAACGCTCCGGCGACGACGATTAGCAGGATAGTGCCGATTTTCAGCGACGTCAGCAACACCTGGATCGAGCCGCCAATGCGCACGCTTAAATAATTTATCGCGGTGACCGCCAGCACCACCGCGGCGGCGAGCGGCTGAGCCGCGGTGCAAGTGTAATCGTAATTTCCTAAATGCCAGTTGATATGCCAGGTGAATAGTGGAGTGGCCACCACCGGGAAAAGAAATCCCACGAAACGCAAAAATCCCGCGGCGAGCGTGGCCATGGCCACGGGCCGTTCGAGAAACGAGCTCATCCAGCCGAAAAGAAAACCCCAGAGCGGGCTGAGGCCGCGGCTGAGATAGACGTACGGTCCGCCGGCTTTCGGAAACGCCGCGCCGAGCTCGGCATAACAGAAAGCGCCGAACAGCACGATGAGTCCGCCGATGAGCCAGGCGGCAAAAACCAGCCTGACCGAGCTGACTGCCCGGGCCATGTCGCTGGTGACGAGAAAAATCCCCGTACCAATGGTGTCGCCAATGACGATCGCGGTCGCCGACCACAGACCCAGGCCACGAATCAAATGCGACGGCTGAGCTGACGGTTGGGGTGACGATTGAAGTGACATTTGAAGTCGCGCGGCGCGTTCCGTATCCATCGAAGACATAGAAGTTCGGCGAGCCTACTATCCGGGATGGAGGTGGTCAACCGGCGGCGGTGGATTTGTCTCGCGTGTTTCTGCAGGGCGCATTTGCGCGCTATCATCGAAACCGCGAGGGCCGCAGAAAAAATTCATGTTGCAAGAATTCCCGTGGGACGAGCGCTACAGAGTTTCCGGCATCGAAGACGTCATTAGCCCGGCGTTGGTGGTGTATCCAGAAATCCTTGCGGCCAATCTGGAACGCACGGTGGAGCTGCTGCGCGGTGAGCGCGAGCGCTGGCGCGTGCACATGAAGACCTCCAAGCTGGGGTACACGGCGCGCATGATGATCGAGCGCGGCATCCGCAATTTCAAGTGCGCGACGACTCTGGAATTGCTGGTGGCTTGCCAGTGTGGCGCGGCGGATGTTCTGGTGGCCTATCCGGTGATGGGCGCGAACGCGCGCCGCGTGCGAGAAATTGCCGAGCAGTTCCCCAAGGTGCGCGTTTCCATTTTGGCGGAGAACGAAGAACAGTTGCGCCAGTGGCAAGGCAGCAGATTGGGAATTTTTGTCGACATAAATTCCGGGATGAACCGCACCGGAATCGAGCAGGAGCACGCGAGCGAAGTGGTGAAGCTGGTGCGCGCGATTGCGGCGCACGGCCTGGAATTTCGCGGTCTGCACTACTACGACGGCCATTATGGCGCGCTGCGAGAGCCGGAACGAACCGCGGCGGCGCACGATGGTTACGCGCGCTTGATGAAGGTAGTGCGCGAGGTGGTGCGCAGCGGCGTGGAGGTGCGGGAAGTGGTTACCGCAGGCACGCCAACGTTCCCGTGCGCGCTTTCTTTCCCGGATTTTCGCAACGCCGGATTCATGCACAGCATTTCGCCCGGAACGGTGGTGTATGGCGATGCCACCAGCCTGCTGCAACTGCCCGCGGAATACGGCTACCGCCCGGCGGTGCTGGTGTTGACGCGCGTGGTCAGCCGCCCGCGCGCGGGAATCGTCACCTGTGACGCGGGCCACAAGGCCGTAAGCGCCGACGCCGGCGTTCCCACGTGCGTGGTGGTCGGGCATCCGGAGCTAACGCCGCTGCCGCCCAGTGAAGAGCACCTGCCCATGGCGGTGCAAGATGGGGCCGCAGGACCGCAGCCTGGGGAGACACTCTACCTGTTGCCGCGGCACGTTTGTACCACGGTCAACAATTTTGATGATGCGCTGATCGTGCTGCGCGGCGCAATCGAGTCGCTAGAAAAAGTTTCAGCGCGCGGGCACGAGCCGCCGCTGTTGTCGTCGCTAAGCTGATTTCTCAACGACGCAGTTACAGAAATGTAAACACCGACAGCCTTTCCTCTCGAATCCTGCGTTCATTGCTGTTGTACTCACCTTTTACGAATGCTACTTCTTTCGAGAGGCGTGGATATGCGAACGAAAGCTTGCTCCTTTGGCCTCGTACTGCTCTTAATTATGGGTATGGCCTCTTGCTCAAAATCCGATTCAAGCACGGTCGACATAGAAAAAAATGTCAATGTGGTGCAAGCCGCGCTTGGGCAGGCGCGTTCGTGGCACGTTTCCAGCAGCTTTGCGATTTCCAAGGAAGTTTCACACATTGAGGAGGATGTCGGCTGCCCGTTCAACTATCACCGCGTGGGCCGCGTGATCGACGGCGTGCGCCAGCTGCCCGACGAGATTCTGGCGACACAAACTGTTTACTACAGCCGCGAGGATGACCAGTGGACCGCGCGCCACACCCCAGGCAACGATTACTGCAAAGAAGGGCCCAATGCAGGTGTTTATCCCTTGGCGCGGACCCTCGAGGTGATGAAAAGCGCGAGCACGCTCAGAAAAGGCGAACTACAAACGATCGATGGCACTTCCTGCCGCGAATTCGAGTTCTTCAGCAACGCCGATCCAAATCTGAAATATGCTTCGATATGCGAGGATGAGCAGACCCATTTGCCGTACGAGTTTCGCCATGGCGCGGACGTCTATCAGTACTCGAAATGGAATGAACCGGTGACGCTGGAGCCGCCCGCCGGGCTTTAAGATTCCGAGGTTCGCGCGTGACGAAGTGGTTGTTGATCCTTGGTGCCGTGCTGGTAGCGATGGCGGCGGCAGGTTTCGCGGCGTGGGAGCATTCGCCGAGGCAAGAGATTGTGCGGTCCCAGGCGGCCGTGCGCGCCGCTGCCAGTTGGCACTTGCATACTGAGCGCGTTTTTCTGAATATTCCGCCAGAAACCGTCGATCTCGATGTGGTGTGCCCTGATTTTCAGCACGGCATCGCGCGTAGCACAGCTCTCGACGGCGCGGCCATCGAAAGGGAATACATCCAGTTTCACGGACAAACCTACAACCGCGTCGCGAAGGAGTGGCAGCCAGCCAAATCTCCAGCGTCCAAGTTTTGGGACTGCGACCAGCATGGAACGCTGCTCGACGGCGACGGAAACTCGCTACCGTACGCCGCCATTCTCGACGACGCAACGATACGACGCGGTGAACTGCGGCAATCGGGCTTCGGAAATTGCCGCGACTACGAAATTCTGATACCGGTTCCCACCAACGTCCTCGAACGTGAATATCGTTTCGTTCTCTGCATTAATGAAGTTGACCACTTGCCGCGCGAAACGCGACGCACGCCGCGCGGATCAGATCACGAAGACGTGAAACTTTACTCAGAGTGGAACGCGCATACCGAGCCACGGCTTCCTGCTGACTTTCCGCGGTGAGTAGTCCGTTGCTGCGACGGTGTGTTGCGGAACAAAGCGAGCAGCACGCGTCATAGGCCTCCTTCAAGAGGTAGAGGGCACGCTGAAGTTCCAACTCTATCTTCTGCCGCGGCACGTTTGTACCACGGTCAACAATTTCGACGATGCACCGATGGTGCGGCATAGGGCAATCGAGTCGGTAGAAAAAGTTTCAGTGCGCGGGCACGAGCCGCCGCTGTTGTCGTCGCAGCATCCCGCCGCACGTTGAGATTGCAACTGATCGAGCGACTCTGAATTGAGTTTTACGGTAGCTCGTACACGAAAGATGCTGTACCAGAAGACACTGCGTACTTGCCTTTTGGGCTCAATCGAATGTCTGAGTCCTTCGGTCCTGGTATGTTTTGCGAGGTAGCAATTTCTTCGTAGGTGGTCATGTTCCAGACCGTAAATTTCTCGTTGACGACGTTATCGTAAACAGCCGCGTCGAACAAATCGAATATTATGCCCATCTTTCCGGTAAATGCTAAAAATCGACTTCCGTCCGCTGACGCAGAAGCTATGTAACGCACGCCGGCCGGCCCAGAAATATCGCGCAGGTGCTTTCCCGTCGTGAGGTCAAACACCCTGAGTTTCGGATCGCGATTTTTGAAAACTCCCAGGCAGTTCAGGTCAACCGCGAGCACGCGATGATCCGGACTAACCGCGACGCTGCCTGTTAACAATCCGGTCGTAAATGCTTCTGTGATCGCGCCAGTCTTTGCGTTGAACGCAAAGACATCGGGTTGCGTGCTCGGCGAATAACAAGGAGTTTCATTCGGGATAGCTATGACAAGCGATTTCCCGTCGGGATCCCACGCGAATCCTCTCGGTCCAATCCATCCTTGCGGTGTGTTCCAGCTCACGATTCCCTGGCCCGATGCGAGGTCGTAGAGTTTAATTCTGCCTTGCTGGCGTGGCGACACCCAGAGAACGGCCGCGATGCCGCCGTTTGGAGATAATTCCATCGCTTCTAGCGATGGCTTCTCATGTTCGCATTCCAAATCAGATGGGTAATCGAGCGCAATGGAGGAAATCTCACTCAGGTCCGTTGCCCGCAGAACGTGGATGCTCCGATCGAGCAAGGCCAAAACGGTGTTTCCGTCGGGAGCGAATCTGACGATCTGTGTTTGGCGAGAGGAATCGGAGTGCTCCGCGAACTCGGCGACCAGCTTCTGCTCTTTGAATTTCCAGATCTGTACGAGGCTTACGAACGGTTTCTTTGCGGCGTCTGCGTCGTCGTTCGGTTTCCAGCTGGCGGTGATGACTAGTTCTTCATCGAGTGAGATATCCGCCGAACTTGGATTGTTTGGCAGAGGGTAGGTCTTTAGTTGCCTGTGCGACGATGAGCCTCGCGCGATGTCGCTGCCGCACAGCGAGAGGAGGATCAGCGTTGTCGCGGCGAGCCTGCTAGCAAGCGCCATCAAATTATGTCCGTTCCTCAGTTTTCAAGCTCAAACTCTACGTCGAGCCGAATCTAGGTCACCTTTGTATGCGGCAAGTCGGGCAACAAACACTGTTCCTCCACGTAAGATTCAGCGGCTCGGAACTTCGTAGATTCGCAAGGTTTCGCCGGCTGACACTGCCAGCAAGTAGGTGCGGCCACCCAGCGTGGCGATTATCTCCCTCGTTTCTTTGTCCTTGCTTGCAGGATTCATTGAGCCTGTGACGGAAACAACCTTCGGCGCTTGATTGCGGCCGGCCATCATGTGTGCATTTAGATCTTCCGCCGACGCTACTCCCGATAGCTTCAATACCTCGGCGCAAGCGGCGTCATTTCGCTGGCGTCGTTCCAGTTCGTGCTTTTTGAATTCACTCGCGCTTTGCACGGCGGTCTCGATAAAACTACAGCTGGGGCCCGGCTCAAGTCCCGGAATTGAAAGTAATTGATAGGTCGCCGCGTTTTTTGATGGCTCGAATCCCCAGAGCACCAAATATTTGTCATTCAATAGCCGCACATCGTCGGAGAAGTGGCGAGTTGCTTGGACTTGAAACTGATTCAGATTGATCACTGATGAAATCACCTCGCCAGGCCGGAGAACGCCATCCTTCGGAAGCGCCCACTCCGCACCGGCAACTGCGACCGCGTATCGACCGTCCGCTGTGACTTCCAAGTTGGCAGCTAAGCCTTCGAGGTTTTCCCCGTCTCCCCCGGAAAAGCCAGGAGTACTCAACACCGAGGTTTGGGGATCACTGGTCCACCACCTCTGGACTTTCACCAGCGGCCATTTCCCATTCTTATCAACTCCATAGATCAGTAGGTCGTTGCTGGGGGTCAATTGAATCGAGAAAATTGCGTTGGAATGTATTGCTCGATAAAACCAATATCCCCGGAAGTGCGGGACGGGCAGCTTGATTTCCCGAACGAAGAACGGTTGCGTTTGCGCCCGGGCGTTCGAGGTCGCGAAACCCAGAACCCCAACGAGCAGAATTGTTAGCCACGAGCGAATATGCGATTTCATCGCGCTGCTTTGCACTACTCTTTAAGTAGGTACAGCGCGCGCTGTAGTTCCAACTCAAACTTTACGCCGCGCGGGAAATTTAGTTCGTGGCCGCGGCCGGATTCGGCGAGGTAGGCGGTCAGGGCGGCTATGGCGGCGGCTTCGGCGGCTTCCTTTTTGTCTTTATCTTTCATTCCTTTTAGGGCGCCGAGGGCGGCAGCGGCTGCTGCGGCTTCAGCGGCGTCTTCTTGCGAGCTGCTGCGGCCTTCGATCAAGCCTTCTTTGGTGACGCTGGATTTCACTCTGTGGTCGCCGGGAATGCTGGAAACTTCGGCGACGATGGGCAATTTCCCAAAGCGCGTGTGAATGTAATCGAAGGTGAGCCAAAGTTTGGCGCGGCCGGCCATGCCGGCGGACTCCGCGTGCGTGATGTGGCCTTCGATTTCCGCGCCGGCGGGAAGATAGATGCCGTCACCCGCTTCGAGAGGCTCGAGCGTGGTCATGCGGAAGCGGTGGTTTTCTTCGAGGCCTTTGGAGGAGAGATCGTCTTCAAGGCGCACGAGGAATTTTGCGCCGGGAGCGACCGCGTAGGTTTCTTCGGGCAGGCCGGGTTGGCGGTGGCCGTCGGCTTTGTGGAGTTGGTGGGGGTTGTCGGTGGTGTTTGTGGGAGAGTCCGGCGCGGGGGATTGGTCGGAGGTGGGGTCGTCGTGGCGCGCAGGTGCGTCGGAGGTGTAGACCGGAGAAGAGGATTGCTGGGCCGAGATTCGGGTGGCCGAGACGGTCAGCAGTGTGGCTAGCGCGGCTGCGCTCCAGATTGCATGACAATATGTAAGGCGCATGGTTTCCTCCGAGAACGAGAATGACGCTATAGGGAGTGGGAGTGCATGTCGCGCGCCAATGCGCGGTTTTGGCGAGGGTTGCAGCGCATTGATTGTAGGGTAGTTAGGTTTGAGTTGTGGATGGTGCAGGCGACGTCGGCGCAACGTGTCAATGAAAGGCTGCACACAGGTGTCGGCGATCGCTGACATTAGAAGGATGTGCCGCGCCTCCGGCGCTCGCGATATGTCTTGCGACGGTCACCCAGCCCTACGGGCTGGGCTAACCTCTACCGCGCCTCCGGCGCTGGTTCGGCGGCGTATCAAAATTGCATAAGAATTAGTGTTCGAGGAATTTGCGGACGCGCTGGAGGACTTGCGCGTACATGGCTGGGGTGACTTTGCCGGTTTGCGTGTTTTGCTGGCTGGGATGGTAGACGCCGAAGAGCGTGGGCCAGGGCTTGGGTAGCGCGGCTTCGGCGCCGTGGCCGAAGACGTATCTTGCGCGCGAGGTGATTGCCCCGCGCTGCTTCAGGATTTCCAGGTAGGCGTCCCAAGCGATTTTTCCTAAAGCCAACAACGCTGTCGGTTTCAGGAGTTCCAGTTCGCGTTCGAGGTATGGGCGGCAATTTAGAATTTCTTGCGGTAAGGGCTTGTTGGCTGGCGGGGCGCAGCGGCAGGCGGCGGCGATGTAGCAGTTCGAGAGTTGCAGGCCGTCGTCGCGCTTAATCGAGGTGGGCTGATTCGCGAAGCCGGCTTCGTACAGCGCGGCGAAGAGGAAATCCGCCGAGCGGTCACCGGTGAAGACGCGACCGGTGCGATTGCCGCCGTGAGCGGCGGGAGCTAAGCCAAGGATCAAGAGTTTCGCGCGGGGATCGCCGAAGCCGGGGATGGGTTTGCCCCAATAGGTCCAGTCGCGGAAGGCGCGTCGTTTTTCTTGCGCGATGCGCTCGCGATATTCGACTAGTCGAGGGCACTTGCGGCAGGAGATTACTTCGTCGGCCAGAAGGTGCAAAACGGTTTCGTGGGAGGATTCTTGCGGACTTGCTTTCGCGTCCCGCATGCCGGGCTTGCTCAATTTAGAATGGCCAGCACAGCGTCGTGCAGCAGGCCGTTAGTGCTGACGAATTCGCCGGTGTAAATGGTGCGTTCGCCGTGCACGTTGGTGGAGCGCCCGCCGGCTTCTTCAACGATCAGGCCGAGCGGCGCAAGATCCCAGGGCATGGAGGTGAGATCCACGGCGGCTTCAATGGAGCCTTGCGCGACCAGCATGTGTTGCCAGAAGCCGCCGAGCGAGCGGCCGTTGCGCGCGGTGTCGAGCAGCGCGCGAAGCTTAGCGCGCATCACGGGAGTTTTTTTCGGGCCGGTGCCAGTGCAGAAGACCATGGCCGCATCGAGCGAAGCAATGGTGGAAACGTGAATTTGTTTTCCGTTGCGATACGCGCCCTGGCCGCGATAGCCGGACCAGCGCGTGGCGATTGCCGGAGCGCTGGCGATGCCAGCGATGATTTCGCCGTCGCGTTCGATGCCCAGCAGCGTGCCGAAGGTGGGGATGCCGCGAGAGAATTCCTCGGTGCCGTCGATGGGATCGATGATCAGGCGGCTGCGACCGGAGGCACTGGCGGCTTTGGCGTCCGTGCCGCCCATTTCTTCGCCGAGAACGTCGAGCGGCAGACCGGAAGCGGCCACTTTCGCGCGGGCCATTTCTTCTACGGCGCGGTCGGCTTGTGTTACCGGCGAGCCGTCGCCTTTGCGGTCGACGCGCACGTCGGTGGAGCGAAAATAACGCATGGCGATGTCATCGGCCTCGTGCGCGATGCTTTCCAGTAGCGGCTCGAACTCTTCACGGAAACCCATTCGCTCTCCTGATTTTCTTGTGGCTTGAAGAAGTGCCAATTATTACGCGTGCTTGAAAAATTTAATCGCGTCCGGTCATTTGATGCTCGCTGCGGCGATGCAGGCCGCAAATTTTGCGCTGCGGTGTCCCGGATCGCATGGCGCAGCGTGCCGCGCACGAACGCCGCCAAGATGGCGGCGCTACGAAGAAAATGCCATCGCGGCTTGTGCGGCGGGCCATTTGACAGGCCTTGTGCACACACCTAGCATACAAAGTATTCCCCGTGAGCACACAACTCCCAACTGGAACGGTGCTGGACCGCATACTGGAAGCCCGGCGCGCGGAGGTGCAGCATCGCAAAATGGTGCTGCCGGAGACGGCGCTGAAGTATGGCGCGAAGGCGGCTTTGCCGCTGCGCGATTTTTCCGCGGCGCTTTCCCGAAATGGCGCGAGTGATGGAGTTCGCGACACATTCAATATTATCGCGGAGCTGAAACCGGCGTCGCCCTCGCGGGGAGTTTTGCGCGAACCGTTTGCTCCCGTGGAGCTGGCTACGGAGCTTTGTGGCGCGGGCGCGGCGGCGCTTTCCGTCTTGACAGAGGGCGAATTTTTTGGCGGTTCGCTGAAAAACATGCGCGACGCCCGCAAAGCGGTGAACGTGCCGGTGCTGCGCAAGGATTTTATTTTCGATACCTGGCAGGTGTGGGAGACGCGCGCGAATGATGCGGATAGTTTTCTGCTGATCGTGGCGGCGCTTTCCGATGGATTATTGCGCGAGTTGCTGGCGATGGGGCGCGAGCTGAAGATGGAAGCGATCGTGGAGGTGCATACTGTCGCGGAGCTTGATCGCGCCCTGGCGGCAGACGCACGGATCGTTGGGGTGAATAACCGCGATCTGCATACGCTAAAAGTAAGCGTGGCGACTTCTTTCGAGCTGATCGAGCGCATTCCGGAGAGTTGCATCGCGGTGAGCGAGTCCGGTTTGCGCACGCACGAGGATTTGGTGAAGCTGCGGGCTGCGGGGTTCGATGCATTTTTGGTTGGCGAACAATTGATGCTCGCTCCCGAACCGGGCGCGGCGCTGAGCGCGCTGCTTGGCACGCGACTTAACACGCAACCCGGCACGCAGCCTGACGCAGGACCTCGGGCGAAGTGAAGTCATGGTCCTCGTAAAAATTTGCGGCATCACTAATTTTAGCGACGCGCAAGCCGCCGTCGATGCGGGAGCGAATGCGCTGGGCCTCAATTTCTATCCGCGCAGCCCCCGATTCATCGCCAAAGCGGATGCCGCGAGGATTCGCATCCGTTTACCGGAGGAAGTGGAATCCGTGGGCGTATTTGTGAATGCTTCCGCGGCGGATGTAGCGGCGATGTATCGCGACGTGCGCTTCAGTGCCGCGCAGTTGCATGGAAATGAAACGCCGGAATTGGTGGCCGAGCTTTCGCGCATGCTGAAAGTGATCAAGGCGTTTCGCGTGGGCGCGGATTTTCCCCTGGAGCAGCTGGAAGAGTATCGCGGCGCTTCGGCATTTCTTCTGGACGCCGCGGAAGCAGGCCAATATGGCGGCACTGGCAATACCACGGACTGGGCGGTGGCGCGAAAGGCGGCGGCGACGCACCGTATCATTTTAGCTGGCGGGTTGAAGCTGGAAAACGTGGGAGAGGCGATTCGCTTGGTGCGGCCTTACGGAGTGGACGTAGCCAGTGGCGTGGAAACCAAGCCTGGACGAAAAGATCACGGTAAGCTGCGCGAATTTATTCAGGAAGTGCGGCGGGCGGAGACGGGGCTGGACGCGGCTGCGGCGGGGAATTCTTGAGGACTTTGTAGCACGGGCACTTTTGCCAGTGCGGTTTGGTTTTGCGATGGGTTGCAATCGCGCACAGGCAAGAGTGTCTGTGCTACTTGGGGATGCGACTGACGTGATTGGAATGAGCGGGCAACGATGAGTTCGCTTCTGCAAACACCGAGCACCGCGCCGGGACGCTTCGGTCCGTACGGCGGCCGCTACGTGCCCGAGACGCTGATGGTGCCGCTGCTGGAGCTGGAGCGCGCTTACGAAATCGCCAAAAACGATCCGGTATTTCAAAAGCAGTTCGCGGATTTGCTGAAGAATTTTGCCGGCCGGCCCACGCCGCTGCAATTCGCCGCGCGGCTTACGGAGAAACTTGGCGGCCCGCGCATTTATTTGAAGCGCGAAGATTTGCTGCACACCGGCGCGCACAAAATCAACAACGCCATCGGCCAGGGTCTGCTGGCGGTGAAGATGGGCAAGCCGCGCATCATTGCGGAAACCGGCGCGGGACAGCACGGCGTGGCTTCCGCGGCGATTGCCGCGCATCTGGGTTTGCACTGCGTGGTGTACATGGGCACGGAAGACATGGCGCGCCAGGCGCTCAACGTGGCGCGCATGCGCATGCTGGGGACGGAAGTGGTGGGCGTCGAATCCGGCAGCCGCACGCTGAAAGACGCCATCAACGAAGCGATGCGCGATTGGGTCACCAATATTCGCAACACACATTACCTGCTGGGTTCGGTGCTGGGCGCGCATCCTTACCCCACGATGGTGCGCGATTTTCATTCGGTGATTGGCAGGGAAGCGCGCGAACAAATTTTGCTGGCGGAAAAGCGGCTGCCCACGCATCTTTTTGCGTGCGTCGGCGGTGGCTCAAACGCCATTGGGCTTTTTTACAATTTTCTGCGCGACCATGACGTAAAGATGGTGGGCATCGAAGCCGGCGGGCGCGGCAATGGATTGGGCGAGCACGCTGTGCGTCTCGCGGCGGAGCAAGGATTTACCGGAGCGCGCCCCGGCGTGCTGCAGGGCACGTATACCTACGTTTTGCAGAATGAAGATGGGCAGATTGCCACCACGCATTCCATCAGCGCGGGGCTCGACTATCCCGCCATTGGACCGGAGCACGCGTGGTTGGCGGACCAGAGTCGCGCCAGCTACGCGGCTGTCTCGGATGATGCGGCGCTGGAGGCGGGAAGTTTGCTGGCGCGCACCGAAGGCATCATTCCGGCGCTGGAGTCGGCGCACGCGCTCGCCGGATTGCAGACGCGCATTCCGGAAATGAGCAAAGATGACCTGGTGATCCTGAACGTCTCCGGGCGCGGCGATAAGGACATGGACACCTATAAGCGCCTGCTCTAATCTTTGACGCATATCGCATGACACAAACTGCATGATAAACACGCCGGCCAACTCGACGCGCATCTCTCGCCGCTTCGCGCAATTGCGCGAAAGCGGTGAGCTCGGCGTCGTCGCGTACCTTACTGCCGGCGATCCTTCGCTGGACGCCACGCTGCAATATGTTTTGGCGTTGGCGGAAGCGGGCGCGGATGTGATCGAGCTGGGCGTGCCGTTTAGCGATCCGTTGGCGGACGGTCCCACGATTCAGCGCGCCAGCGAGCGTGCATTGCAGGCAGGCGCCACGCTGCGCGGCGTGATCGATCTGGTTGCGCGCATCAGAAAAACTTCGCAAGTGCCGCTGGTGCTTTTCAGCTACTACAATCCCATCCTGCAAATGGGACTCGAAAAGTTTGGCGCGTCAGCTGCGGCTGCGGGCGCCGATGGCGTGCTGGTCACCGATCTGACGCCGGAAGAATCGGCTGAATACCGTGAGATTTTGGCGCGTCATAAGCTCGACACCGTTTTTCTGGCGGCACCGACATCGGACGCTGAGCGTTTGGCTAAAATTTCGGCGGTATCGTCCGGTTTTCTTTACATTATTTCGCGCACGGGAGTAACGGGCGCGAAAGACGCCATGCCTGACGATCTGCCGGGATTGTTGCGGCGCGCGCGGAACGCCACCACTTTGCCGCTGGCGGTGGGCTTCGGCATTTCGCTGCCGGGGCATGTTTCGATGCTTGGCGGTTTGGCGGATGCCGCGGTGGTTGGCTCGGCGTTGGTTTCTGAAATTGCGAACGCGGACTCCGTAGGCGACGCTGCCGCGTCTCTTGCGACGCGCATGCGCGCGCTAAAAGAAGCCGCGCGCCACGGTCTTTCCAAACGCGCCGCGCCGAACGCAACGCCGACAGGGGCCGCGCGATGAATCTGAGTGATTGGCGCCGCCGCATCGATGAGATCGACAGCAAGCTGGTTGAGTTACTGAACGCGCGCTCGCACTGCGCGCTGGAAATTGGAAAGCTGAAACAAGCGGCGAAATTACCGCTGTATCAGCCGGAACGCGAGAAGGAAGTCTTACAGAATGCGGAACGCGCAAATCCCGGCCCGCTTTCCAACGCGGCGATTCGCAGACTGTTCGAGCGCATCATCGACGAAGCGCGTGCCGCGGAACGTGACGCCATGCACAAAGACGCTGCCAGCGCCGAAAAAGACCCATAGGGTTCGCCGTCCGGGTTATGTAGGTGCCGGACTTTAGTCCGGCCTGATATTTTTCTTATGTAGTGGCCGATCTTCAGATCGGTAAGCTTTTTGTCCGAAACGAAATTGCGCTGCATCGTCGTGGAGCGATACGTTACGCAACAGTTTCTTGAAAGGGAACCAGCCAACCACATGGTCATCGTAATGCAAGAAGGCGCGACCGACGCCCAAATCCAACAGGTGATCGATCGCCTGATCGGCAGCGGTTTTAACGTGCATCGCTCCACGGGCGAATCGCACACGGTGTTAGGCGCCGTGGGCGTACACCGCGATTTCGATCATCGCGATTTCGAGCTGCTCGACGGCGTGCGCGAGGTGATGCGCATCACGCAGCCGTTCAAACTGGCGAGCCGGCAATTTCGTCCCGAAGGAACGGTGATCGATCTGGGCGGCGGTGTAAAAATCGGCGGCGCCGATGTAGTTGTCGCCGCCGGTCCGTGTTCCATCGAGTCGCCGGAGCAGATCAACGCCATCGCGGAGAGCATCGCCAAGTCCGGCGCGAAGATCTTGCGCGGTGGCGCGTTCAAACCGCGCACTTCACCGTACGCGTTCCAGGGACTGGGCGAAAAAGGCCTGGAGATGATGAAGCTGGCTGCGGAAAAGCACGGTCTCTTTACCGTTAGCGAAGTTATGGACCTTTCGCAAATTCCCATGATGTCCGACTATGTGGACATGTTTCAGGTGGGTGCACGCAACATGCAAAACTATTTTCTGCTGCGCGCGCTGGGAGAAACCAGAAAGCCCGTGCTGCTCAAGCGCGGCATGTCCGCCACCATGGAAGAGCTTTTGTTAAGCGCGGAATACATGCTGGCCGGTGGCAATTTTAATGTTGCTCTTTGTGAAAGAGGCATCCGCACCTTCGAGACGTACACGCGCAACACGTTTGATATCGCCGCGATTCCGGTGATCAAGAAACTGTCTCACTTGCCGATGTTGGCTGACCCTTCGCATGGCACCGGACGCCGCGACAAAGTCGCTGCGATGGCGCGCGCCGCGGTGGCTGCGGGTGCGGATGGCTTGCTCATCGAAGTGCACAACGATCCGGACCACGCGCTCTCTGACGGCGCGCAATCGCTGGATCCGGCGCAGTTCGAGCAACTGATGCGTGAACTGCGCATCATCGCGCCAGCCATCGGCCGCACGATGGCAGCCTGAGTTCGTCGTGACCCATGCCTTCCGCGCACCTCATCCAACGGGTAACTATTCTAGGCACCGGGCTGATCGGCGGCTCGTTCGCTCTGGCCCTGAAAAAATACGCCACGGACTCGCACATTACCGGCTGGGACCGCGCTGAAGCGGTGCGTGACGCCAAAGCGCGTGGCGCGATCGATGAGGCGCACCACGGCGAACTCGCGGCAGCGCTACGTGACGCGGATTTGGTGTACATCGCGCTACCGATCGGCGCGACGCTCGACTTACTGCCCGAAATTGCCAAACACGCCGCGCCGCACGCGCTGATCACCGACGCCTGCAGCACCAAACTCCGCATCGTGCACTCCGCCACGGAACTTTTTCACTCGCCCGCAGGAGCAATCTTTCTGGGCGGTCACCCCATGGCCGGCCGCGAAGTTTCCGGCATCAGCAACGCCGACGCAGACCTTTTTCAGGGTCAAACTTACGCGCTCGTCGGCGAAGCTCGCACTCCGGAAGAAAAATCTCCGCGCGATGCGCGCATTGCGGCGTTCGTTAAACTGTTGGAAAAAATTGGCGCGCGCCCGCTGTGGCTGGGAGCGCAGCAACACGACTACGCCGTCGGCCTCTCCTCGCATTTGCCGCAACTAGCAGCGGTGGCCCTGGCGAGTTTCCTGTACGATCGGCTCGACGAAAACGGCCTGCCCATCACGCTGGCCGGCCCAGGTCTGCGCGACTCTCTTCGTTTGGCGGGCAGTCCCTATTCTGTTTGGCGCGATATCATCTTGACCAACCGCGAAATTATTTCTGCCGAGCTCGATCTCTTCGCGCGCCGCCTCGACGACCTGCGCGAACGCTTAAACTCCCGCAAGCTCGAAGCCGACTTCGACGCCGCCAACGAACTTTACAAACTCTTGCGTTCCCTCTGACTCTTCCGTTCCGCTCTGAAACACTCGGGAATTCACCCATATTGCCGCGCGTCGAACCATGTTTTCCCCATCATCGATACCGGATTCTGAGTATGGTCCGCGGCGGTCGTTCTTGTGATGCTCCTTCGAGGAGGATTACGAGATGAATCGACTAAATTCTTACAGCATTGCAATACTTCTTGCCGCTGCGTTGGCGGCGCCAGCGGTAATCGTGGCTGCTCCCGCCGCGCAAGATGATCGCGTCTACGATCGCGATCACAAGGACTATCACCACTGGGACGATCACGAAAATCAAGCCTGGCATCGCTACCTTGCCGAGCAGCACCGGCAGGAACACGAGTTTGCGAAGGCTAACAAGAAAGAGCAAGAAGCCTATTGGAACTGGCGACACAGTCATCCGGACTGACAGTTATAGCTACTTCGTAACGCATCATTTGCTGACGGCGCATCGTGACGGCGTATGAGTCGCGAGAGGACGAAGAAACGCTTCTCTCGCGGCTCGTCACTTTTTAAGCCGAAGTTGTCGAGCATTGTCCCAAAGCGCATACGCGATTCCGGGTATGGTCCGGAAAGCTTTTTTTCGTAACACTGCAAGTGTGAGGAATTTATGATGAACAGCGTGAAGTGTTGCCTTGGTTCGATTCTTTTTGCCGTGATTCTAACGGCGCCCGCGGCGCTAATTGTAGGTTGTGGTGCGCAGCAAAGCGCTCCGCAAGTTGCCCAAGCGCCGGATAACCACCGCTGGGATGACCACGAAAATCAAGCCTGGCATCGCTTCCTGACAGAGAACCACCGGCAGGATCACGAATTCGCGAAGTCGGACGACAACGAGCAAAAGGAATATTGGAACTGGCGACACAGCCATCCCGACTGAAGAATCAGTACGACTTCAGCTGTTCTGCGATTTTCATCTACGAATCACAATCGCGATTCTTGGACTTTGCCCCGGTCCGCAAATTCGTTAAGCTGATGGCCAGTTTTCCTCTCCCATGTTTATCGGACACTTCGCGGTTGGCTTTGCCGCCAAGAAATTTGCGCCCAAGAGTTCGCTGGCCGTACTGCTAGCCGCGCCGTTATTTCTCGATATTCTCTGGCCCATCTTTCTCGTCCTGGGCTGGGAGCACGTCCGCATCTTCCCCGGCATCACCCGCTACAATGACCTGGACCTTTACGATTTCCCGTGGTCGCACAGCCTGCTGATGTCCATCATTTGGGCGACCGTGTTCGCATTGATCTACGACCGCTTGACGCACTATCGGCCCGGCGTGATCGCCGTGTGGATCGGAGTTGTCAGCCACTGGGTGCTGGACTTCGTCTCGCACCGCCCCGATATGCCGCTCTATCCCGGAGGCGGCCCGCACCTTGGGCTCGGTTTGTGGAACTCCGTCCCCGCCACCATGATCGTGGAAATCGCCATGCTCGCCATCGGGGTCTACCTATATGCCAGTTGCACGCGCGCCAAAGACCGCGTCGGAACGTACGCCTTCGTCAGCTACGTGGTGGTTCTTTTGCTGCTGTATATTTCCGACCGGTTCGACTCTGGCACGCCGCCTACCGTTTCAGCCATCCTATGGTGCGGCATCATCGCGGAGATAGTGCTGCTTGGCTGGCCCTGGTGGTTCGACAAGCATCGCGAAGCTGTCTTCCAGCCAGTCTCCTGAATCCGTACCTTCCCTTCGCGTCCCGCCCCCGCCAATGTGACGCGCGTCACAACCCCTGGTGCGCCGAGGCACAGAATCGTCCTTGGCATCCGAGGTAATAATGCGTCTATAGGAGGGCACATCATGAACGCCACTGCCACTCGTACACAAATTGAACTCAAGAACGTATTATTCGCTACCGACTTTTCAGAAGCTGCTGCGGCCGCCATGCCGTATGCCAAGACCATCGCCAAGACCTACGGGGCACATCTGTTTGTGCTGCATGTCATGTCTCCCGCCGTGGATCCCATGACCTCGCCGGAGATCTGGGCCAGCACGGGGGAAGCCAACAGGATGCAAGCCGAACGGTATCGCACGGAACTTTCCGAGCAATTTGCGGAATTCCACTCGGACATTCTCATGCCCGAAGGGGATATCCGGGCGCTGCTGCCCCAGATTGTCAGCGAGAAAAAAATTGATCTCGTGGTCATCGGTACGCGCGGACGCTCGGGCGTCAAGAAATTCTTTCTGGGCTCCGTTGCAGAAGAAGTCTTTCGCCAGATTTCGTGTCCGGTATTGACGGTAGGACCGCACGCATCTACGTCGCTGGACGTGGACGGTGGACCCCGCAGAATTCTGTATGCCACGAACTTCAGCGAGCAGTCCGGGCTGGCCGCTTCTTTCGCCGTTTCGCTCGCGGAAGAGTTTCAGGCCAACCTTACGCTCACGCACTGTGTCGCCGATCCCGCGGTTGGGGATCTGGTCAACAAGACGCAGCTTGAGGATCATTTCCGTGCGCAACTGCGCAGCCTGGTTCCGGCCGAAGCCGAATCCTGGTGCAAGGTCGAATATGTTGTGAAAGAAGGCGAGGCCGCAGAGGGGATCCTCGAAGCTGCCCGGGAACGCAATGTGAACCTCATCGTGTTGGGAGTCCATCCCGAATCGGGCTTCCCCGGAGCCTCCACCCACCTGCCGATGGCCACGGCCCACAAAGTGGTGAGCCACGCGCACTGCCCGGTGCTCACCATTCGCCACTAGGCGACTTGGCTGAGAGGCGATGAATGGCGCGCCTCTCAGCCATTCTGGGTCCGCGGAGCTCTCGCCGAGTCACGCCGAAGCTTTAAGCAAAGAATCGAGGATGATATGAAGATTGAAAAAATGACGACCCAGGAATGCCGGTGGATCCTGATGCGCGGCCCGATCGGGCGCCTCGCATGCTCACGCGATGATCAACCCTATATCGTGCCCATCTATTTCGTGTATGAGCCGGACCATCTATATGGCTTTACCACCGCGGGGCAAAAAATCGAATGGATGCGAACAAATCCCAGAGTGAGCGTGGAAGTCGATGAAATTGCCAACCACTTTCAGTGGGAAAGCGTCATCCTCACCGGGCAATTCCACGAACTTCCAGACCTGCCCAGTCATGCCGAAGAGCGCACGCATGCCCGCAAGCTGCTGCAGCAACGTTCTCTCTGGTGGGACACCGCGTTTGCCGCGCGCCGGCTTAAGTCCGACAGCGATGCGATTCTCCCCATTTTCTATCGCATCGAAATCGAATCCATGACCGGCTATCGGGCCGTTGCCAACGCCGAGGAATACGCTATGACGGACGCTTCGCGTCCGTCGCAATCGACGGTGAATTAGTCCCGCAGCGGGGGTGCAGCAAGAAATTCCTGCCAGCATCGGTCTATGGACCAGCAACTCACTGAGACGGCGGAACTTGGAGTAGAATCTTCGGGAGCGCCGCCGCGCACCGCGACCGCCGCACGAGCCACTTCATCGAGGATTTGCATTTGGACAAACGGGTAGCCTCTGCCGACGCCGCCATCGAAAAACTCCACGATGGCGCCACCATTTTGATGGGTGGGTTCGGGCTCTGCGGCATTCCGGAAAACCTCATCGCTGCGGTGCGCCGCCGCGGTACTAAGAATCTCACCGTCGTCAGCAACAATGCCGGAGTCGACGATTTCGGCATCGGCTTGCTGCTGCAAAATCGCCAGGTCAAAAAAATGATCTCCACCTATGTGGGAGAGAACAAACTTTTCGAGCAACTGGTGATGGCCGGCGAGCTCGAGCTGGAGCTAAATCCGCAAGGCACGTTCGCCGAACGGCTGCGCGCCGGGGGTGCGGGCATTCCTGCGTTCTACACGCCCACTGGTTTCGGCACCATGGTCGCTGAAGGCAAAGAAACCCGCGAGTTCGATGGCCGCATGTTCGTCATGGAGCGTGGGCTGCGCGGCGATTTCGCTTTCGTAAAAGCCTGGAAAGGCGACCGCTGGGGCAATCTGCAATACCGCAAGACGGCGCGAAATTTCAATCCCATGATGGCCACCGCCGCGGACTGTGTGGTGGCCGAAGTGGAAGAGCTCGTCGAGCTGGGTGCACTGGATCCTGACCAGGTGCATACGCCGGGAATTTTCGTCAACGCCATTCTGCAAGGCGAGAACCACGAAAAGCGCATCGAGCGCCGCACCACCCGGAAATCCTAGGGCCGACCCACTGCGGCTATTTGCAGTTAGTGTCGCAGTAAGCATTCGCCAGCATTGATAGCATAGCGATATAGCTCGAGGGGGAAACGAAAGCGCGCGCTTTCTTGTCGATATCGACTTGATGAATGACGACCATGTCCCGAAAAGGCAATACCGTGATGTACGTGCCACCCGTCCCGGCAGCCGTGTAGGCGCCTTGCAAAAATCCAGTGGCACTGTTGCCGGGAAATGTAGGCTCGTCCCACACCCACCACAACAGCCCGTAGCCCCAGCGCTCAGGTTCGCCGTAGTTGCGCAAGCTCGTAGGATTGATGTCGCGGAACGGCGTCAACAAGGTGGTCATGTAGCGCACCCAGTCGCCGGGGATGAGCTGTTTGCCGTTCCACATCCCGGAGTCCAGCATGAGCAGGCCAAGCCGTGCCATGTCGCGCGTCGATAAGAACATGGCATATTCCGGATGCACGCTTCCCGGTGCAGGAATCTTCTTCTGCTCGGAGACGTGATAGTCCTGCATACCGAGCGGCGTCCCTAGATCGTCCTGGAGCGCTTGATAGATGTCCTTGCCGGTTAGCTTCTCGAAGGCTGTGCCGGCCGCGTTGAAGTCCCAATTGTTATAGACATAGTATTGCCCGGGATACTCCGAACCCCGAGGGGGAATGTAGCGGCCCTGATCCCAATCCGGAAGTTTTTCAGGGTGAGGATTTCCGCCAGGAAGATAAATGCCGGAGCGGGAGGCTAGCAATTGCACCAGCGTTGCTTGAGCCTCCATGAGGAGAAATGGCTCCTTGTCGTCGAGGCCCAGCTGCTTAACGGTTTTGTCGAGGTCGATGATATTGTTCAAAACGTAGTTTCCGTAGAGCATTCCGAGGACGCTTTTGCGCACGGAGGCCACTTTGCTGGCATGCGAGAGGTCGCCATATGCGAAGATGACGCGACCTTGCACCACCACCATCATGGAACCGGTCTCCTGCGTTTTGACCCATGCGCGCAATGCTTCCAGCATGGCGCTGGAGTAGCCGAGGGACTCGGGTGTTACGGTCTGCCATTCCGCGCCAGGAACGATATCGCCCGTAATTCTGGTAGTGGCTTGAGGCGCGATCTGGCAGTGCGATGCCGATGCGCCGAAGCAGAGGAGAAGGACGATCGCGGAATACTTGCGCATAGCGGGATGATAATAATCGAGAGCAGAAATATTCGCGAGTGTTTGCTATTGACCGCATTGAGGGATGGGACTTTCTCGACGCATCCCGGTAAGATGTGCGCAAGTCTTCGTTACGTTTGGAACCCGTAAGATGCCCCTAAACGACGAGCAAAAACGCGAACGCATCGCACGCCGCATCGCGCGGGAACTGCGCGACGGCTTTTACGTCAATCTTGGAATCGGCATGCCGACGCTGGTGGCCAACTATGTTCCGCCGGGCATGGAAGTGATCCTGCAATCGGAAAATGGCATGCTCGGTGTGGGACCGTACCCGCTCGAATCGCAAGTCGATCCCGATCTGATCAATGCCGGGAAAGAAACCGTCAGCGAACTCCCCGGCACGGCATATTTTTCTTCTGCCGATTCTTTTGGCATGATTCGCGGTGGGCACGTGGATCTTACCGTTCTCGGCGCGCTGCAAGTCGACGAAAAAGGCACGCTCGCGAATTGGGCCATCCCCGGGAAAATGCTAAAGGGCATGGGCGGCGCGATGGACCTGGTTGCCGGGGCTAAGCGCGTATTGGTGGCCATGGAACACGCCACGCGCGATAACAAACCCAAGATCCTAAAGCGTTGCTCGCTGCCGCTCACCGGCGTCGAGGTCGTCGATTTTATCGTCACGGAATTGGCGGTGATCGAAGTGACGCCGGAAGGTTTGGTGCTGCGCGAGGTGGCCGTGGACTCCTCGGTGCACGTGGTGCAATCGCTGACCGAAGCCGCGTTGATCGTTCCCGCCTCGGGACCGGCGACCATGCTTTCTTGAACCAGCGCCACGCTCATGAGTTAGACTTTACGAGCGCCATTTGAACCCATGGATCCACACTCCATCGTCGTCGTCAGCCTGCACTCGCCCAAGGAAAAATTCTGGGGCGAGTTGCTGGCCCTTAATCCCGCCGGCGCCACCATCCGTGGGGTGGACCTGAACTCCTTCGACCACTTCGTTCGCGAAATCAGCGAGCCAGACAACCAGCGCACCGGCCTTCCCACGGTTTTCTTTCCCATGACGCGCATCGAACGCATTGCCCTCGACGAACCCGCCGGAGCCATCCCCTCGATGGCGGAATTATTTGAACGCAAGGTCGGGCGTTCGTTGCGGGCATATCTAGAGCATTTCGCCTGACTTTAACTCGTGAAATATCGATTGCGTGAAACGTTGCATGAAACGTTGCGCGAAAGTGCGTTATCCTGAAGCACAATGCAAGCCCGCGTCTGGACGGTCCCCAACCAAATCACCATTCTGCGACTTGGTTTTCTGCCGCTCTTTATCGTTTCGATTTCTTACGAGCACTACCGCTGGGCGCTGCTGATTCTGGTGATCGCCGGACTTTCTGACGGAATTGACGGGTTGCTGGCGCGCAGTCTAAATCAGCGCTCTTCGCTGGGCGCGTACCTCGATCCCATCGCCGATAAGTTGCTGCTTTCGTCTTCCTTTGTAATTTTGGCTTTCAAGCACGAAATTGCACTGTGGCTGATGATCTTTGTGCTCAGCCGCGACGTGATCATTCTGATCGTAGCCGTGGTGATTCTTCTGATTTTTGGCTACCGGCCGTTTCCGCCGAGCGCTCTTGGCAAAGCCACTACATTTTTTCAAATTGTGATGATTTTTTCGGTGGTTTTTGGCGCGGCGTATCCCAACGTGCATTTGGGGGTGATCAATCCCATCCTGATTTACACCGTAGCGGCGCTGACGGTGGTCTCCGCCGTTCACTACTCTTTTTCCATCGCGCGGCGCCTCAGCGGCTCGGAATAATTCAACTCACGCCGGATGCTGGTAGAGATACAACATCATGGAAGCGAAGCTGGCGAAAATGATCGCCGCGCTGAGCCAGCCCAGCGCGTAAGCTCGTTTCAGCTCGCCGCCCGGAGCCGGTTGCCGATCGGCAAACGCCCTTCCAAGTAGAAAACCGCTGATCAAACCGCCCGCGTGGGCCCAATTGTCGACGCTCAAACCGGGCAGCAGGCCTTGCGCAAAAATAATAACAATCCAGAAAATCAGGCGGGATCTTTGCGCTTGCATCGCCGCGCCACCGCGCTTGGTGGTAATCGCCAGCATTACGCCAACCAGCCCCAGAATCGCGCCGCTGGCCCCCACGGAAAAGTTTCCGCGCAATGCACTCAGCACAAAGCCGGCAATTCCGCAGAATGTGTACATGAACAAATAGCGCGCCGAGCCATAAACTTCTTCGATCACTGGCCCGACGTCCCACAACACCCACATATTGAAGCCGATGTGCAGAATGCTGCCGTGCAAATACATAGCGGTGACCAGCCGAAACCACTGACCACGTATGACAATGTCCGGGTAATACGATGCACCCATTCGGCGCAACACGTCACCACTGACGCTGGCCGTCAGACCCAAACCGCCGCCTTGTTGCACGGAAGTAAGCAAAGAGACCGCGAACATCAGTACATTTACAATCAGTATGACGGTAGTGGCCGGAGCATTACCGCCAAATAACCCGGAAACACCACGGCCCGCCGCGGCCAGAGAAAAATTCACGCTGGTGCCGCAGGCCGGGCAGCGCGTGGCGCTGATACCCACCAGATTGCCGCAGGCCGGGCACATTCTAGGACGTGGCGCTTCCTTGTTGCCAAACATTCCGCGTAGCCCGCTTTTTATTTTGTCGATACGCAACTGCCACTCGTTGGGAAGTGCCATTCTGCTCCTTGCGACCCGCAGGCCGCGTTCCTATAATACCGGAGTCGCCGCAATCTCTCCTGGGGCGGCCTGTCTTCGCGGCCATGGTTTCGTTCTTGCGCGTGCCGGCAGTTTGCTCCTGCAAGGATTTCCGCAGCAGAGAGGACCACGTTCATGGATAAATTTGAAGAGTTCGGCAAACGCATCGACGAAGAGTTACAACGGCTGCGGCATTTTATCGAGGAGGAGGTCGCGCCGGAAACGGAGCGCCGCGGCGCGATTTTCCTTCGCGAAGTTTCGGAGAAGTTGAGCGCCGCGGCCAGTAAGCTGGAATCGCGTACAGCAGCGCGAGACGCCGGCGCTCCGAAGCCGCAGGCCTAACCAGGCGCCCCGTTGACTTTTCTTCCCGCCCATCCGGCGCGCGTGATGCAGTCAGCAGCTTGCGCATGCGTAGTGCTGGCTTGCGCATTTTTAATGTTCGGCTGCGCGTCGCGCAATCCCGTTGCTAGCCGCCAGCCGGCACCAACCGCACCCACGAACCCTCCCGAGGGCACGGAAGCATCCCCTAATCGTCCGCCGGACGTTTCTCCTGCAGCCACGGCATCGGGCGGCAATCCTGCCGCGCGGCCGGGCAAACGCCCCAAACCTCCTCCTGCGCCGCTCGGTTATACCGAAGAGGGCAACGCTTCGTGGTATGGCGTGCCGTTTAATGGGCGCCGCGCGTCCAACGGCGAAATCTACGATATGTATAAATTGACAGCCGCACACCGTACTTTGCCGTTCGATACCGTGGTGCGCGTCACCAACCTGAATAACGGAAAAGTCGCGGTAGTGCGCATCACCGATCGCGGTCCGTTCGTCGAAAATCGCATCATCGATCTTTCTCTCGCGGCCGCGCAGCAGATCGAGTCCGTCGGTCCGGGTGTGGTGCCCATTCGGCTGGAAGTTATTTCCGGTAGCGTCGATCCGACCGCCGGATTTTTTACGGTGCAAGTGGGAGCGTTTCGCGATCGTGGCAACGCCGAGCGCCTGCGGGAAAAGTTGAATGCCGCGTACTCGCCGATTTACATTCAAACGTATGACGCGCCGGATGGTCCGTTTTATCGCGTGCGCGTGGGAAAAATTTCCGGCGAAGACGCCGCGCGGCAATATGCCACGCAGCTGAAAACTCACGATGGCTTTACCACGTTCGTCGTGCGGCTCGACGAGTCCGTCGCCCCCAAGGAGTAGCGCATGAACCCCGACTGCCTCTTTTGCAAAATCGGCGCGAAGAAAATTCCCGCCAAAATCCTTCACGACGATCCCGAGGTATTTGCCTTCGAAGATATTGGGCCGCAGGCGCCCACGCACATCCTGATTTGCCCGCGCAAACATTTTTCTTCCCTGAGCGAGGCTTCGCCGGAAGATCAGGCGGTGCTGGGCAAAATGCAGCTAGTGGCCGCGGAACTCGCGCGCAAACACCATTTGCTGCACGGTTATCGCACGGTGATCAACAGCGGGGTGGGCGCGGGACAATCGGTGTTTCATCTGCATTTGCATCTGCTCGGCGGCCGCGAGTTTGCCTGGCCTCCGGGTTAGTCGCTGGCGTTCGATTTCGCTGCGAACTGGGAATCGATTGTAGTGTCATCGCGCAAATTTGCCCTTACTGTTCTAAGTCGCGTCGGTGACCTGCCCGGCGTACCATTCACTGGTTCTGATGACTCGCTGGTCCAGCAGTACTGCGGCGAAGTAGGCGCAGGCTTTTCGCTCGGCCTCCAACCATGCTGCTACGTTTCCACCGGCGAAGCGCAAAATCCGTTCCGCGGCCTTCAGCAGCCGATCATAAGCCCGCACCGCCAGCAGCTTGCGATCACCGTTCCGTTCCAGGCTCGGACACACTTTTAACAGCGCGCATACTGTGGCCAGTGATTTCTCGCCCTGCGCGTCGTCGATCCAGGCGCCCAGTTCGCGCGTGGCTTCAGAGAGTCTTTGCTGCGAAGCGGACCACAATATGGCCCGCCAGTACCGAACGCACAGATACGCCGTCAAAACGCTGGCCAGGACGAGAACCAGAAATTCGCGCACTACCGCACTCCTGCTAAACGCTCCAGAGGGATACAGGCTTCATCGGGCACTTTCGAAAAAGTGTAAGCCAGTGAAACGGGGAGCCACGCGCCCATCAGCGACGGCAGAATATGCAGCGCCGTCAGCGCGGGGAAGATCGAGCGCAGCGCGTACGTTACGGTCTGCCCGCCGAAATAGATGCCAAACGCGCTCACGATCAGCACCAGCCGCAATCGTGGATCGCGGCGCTTCAGCAGTAATACCCACGCGCCATAGGTCAGCATCATGCCCGTAAAATACAGGCTCCCGGAAAGCTCAATCGCAAACGATGTGGCCAGGAGCTGATGCTTTACGGCGGTAACCGCAGTGGCGTATATCACGGTGACGGCGACGATAAGCACCATGACCGCGCGCACGCGCCAACTGCGTTCCTGCTCTTCAAAAATCCGCGAACACAGTCCCGCAATGGCCATGAACATCAGCAAGGTCAGCAGCGCGTCGCTGTAATAGTAGTAGTAGAGGTATTCGTTAGATGCAAAGCCGAAACGGTGTAGGATGCTGAAACTCAGGACCTCATCGACGGCCAGCGCAGCCACGTACAGGAGCAAAGTGCCGTGCCGCAGCATCGAGCGGTCGCGTAACGCCCACGCCACCACAAACAGCTCCGCTAGGAACCCGACCAGCCACACCAACAAGTCGAAGGGGCCAAGCATTCTTTACTCGCAAGAGGCTCGGCCCGCTACGCTACCCCCAGCGCTGCTAGCGCCAGGGAGTCGGCGGAACCGGGCGGGAGCCCTGCGCGGTCATCACGGGTACATTCTTGCTACCGTGCGACGCGCTCTGCAGCGCACCACGCCATGCCAGACCGGCGACCACAATCAACATTGCCAGAGCTACCACTGAGAGCCACTTGTTCATCCTGCCTCCTCGTCCCTATAGGGAACAAGGCAAGAGGCTACTCAGTAGCGGCCTGCCAGTCAATGATTATGCGGTCTGCTGCCTCTCGATGGAGACAGTACTTGCCTTTTGGCCGCTCGTCAAGGAAAGCATGCGCACCAAAATTTAGCGCAGCCCTCCTGGGGTCGCCGTGCATCAGAAAAGGAGACGCGGCTTCGTGTGGGTCCGGGTGGCGAGCTGCGTACCGAGTATCGCCACACGTGGCCATCGGGCGGGGGGTGAAATATCAAGGGTTCTAGCGTGCCTACTAGAAACGGTGTATGGGTTTCTCGACCTTGCCGTGTGTAAATAGGCGGGCCTTTACCGCCGAACTGTTTGGCGTTCTACCAAGGCATCAGATATGCCCCCCGCCAAAGGTTACGAAGTGCTTGCGAATTGGGCGAGTTCTGGAATAATCTACGGGTGCCATTTCTGACTGCAAGTGGGGCCGTCCACTTTTTTTCTCAATGTGACGTGTTCTCATCGGCGCTGCCGCCTCAGATGGCGGCTGCCAGCAGCTGACGATGTAGTTGGCCTCATCGAGTCCGCATAAACCGGGGTGAGTCTAGCGGACACGCGAATCACACGGGATTGTAAGTACTAAGTTCATGGAGGAAAGAAGATGCGTAAGTGGTGTGTGGTAATTGCGATGGGTTTGTTTATAGCGTTGCCGGCGGTTGCTCAAGAAAAGTCGAGCGACGCGGGTAGCAACGGAAGCGCGTCGACGGCGACCGCGGACAGCACGTCCGCCCCGGCAACGAGTACCGAAGCCTCGAACGTGGCTCCGGCTTCTTCCAATATTTTCGCCGTACCAGTGCCTCCGCGCGCCACGCCGTTTCCGGCGCCAGCGCCGAGTTTGGCGAGCTCGGAGGCCATCGGACGGATGACCCCCAAGTTTGAAATCGCGGTTCTCTATCAATACGTGAATTTCATGCCTGGCGATCCTTTTAAGAATTTTAATTCGCAGGGCTTTTCGGGTGAAGGCGTATATAATCCCAATAGCTGGCTGGGTCTTGTGGCCCAGGGCGGCGTCGAACATTTTAATCGCGATCTTTCACCACTCATCACCGCAGGTGCTCCTCTTCCGTTCGGCGAAAGCGGCAACCTCGGTTATGGACTCTTTGGTCCTCGTCTCTACATCCGCAAGTTTGATCGCATTGTGCCCTTCGGTGAGTTCCTCATCGGCTTTGCCCATGGCGGCACCGCGATCACCGCGCTGAATACGCAAAATACCTTCGCGCTCGCGGCTGGCGGCGGAATCGACGTCGTGCTTTGGAAGAATTTTGCCTGGCGCGTGGCCGAACTGGACTATTTGTTGACCAACTTCACGGGCGCCGGTGTCGGCGCCGATGGACGGCAGAATAACTTCCGCGCCGGTACTGGCGTGGTGTTCCGTTTTGGATTCGCGGAACCGCCTCCTCCTCCGAACCATCCTCCGATAGCGGCTTGCGCGGCTAATCCGGCCTCGGTCTTTGCCGGTTCCGGCGCCAGCGTGCAAGTGCACGTCAATGCCAGCGATCCCGACAACGACACGCTCACGTACTCCTACACCGCCACCGGCGGCACCGTGGACGGCACTGGTCCGGATGCGCGCTGGTCTTCTTCCGGCTTGGCCGTTGGCACCTATACCGTAAACGCCAAGGTGGATGACGGCAAAGGTGGCACCGCTACCTGCGCGGCCGATATCGCCGTGCAAACGCCGCCCAACCGTCCGCCCACGATCTCCTGCACCACGGACCGCAGCCCGATTATGCCTGGCGAGCGCACCGGTATTACCTCGGTCGCCAGCGATCCGGACGGTGATCCGCTCACCTACAGCTACTCCGCCACAGGCGGCCAAGTTGTCGGCAACGGAGCGCATGTGGAATTTGATTCCACCGGCTTGCAACCCGGCAGCTACACCGTCAAGTGCTCGGTCAGCGACGGCCGGGGCGGTAATGCCGATGCTTCCACCAACGTAGACGTGCAACAGCCGCCTCCTCCGCCGCAGGCCACCAAGGTCGGCGATTGCGGCTACACCAAGGCTGGCGCATCGCGCTTTGACAACCTCTGCAAGCGCGTCGGTGACGACGTGGCTTTGCGCCTCAAGAACGATCCCAATGCCAAGGTCGTCATCGTCGGCTTTGCGGATTTTAAGGAACCCAAGACCGAGAAGCTGGCTGCGGCTCGCGCCGAACTGGCCAAGAAGTACCTCATTGAAAAGGGTATCGACGCTTCACGCATCTCCACCCGCGTGGGCGAAGCGACTAAGGGCGCGGAGAAAGACAACCGCCGCGTGGACTTCATCTTCGTTCCCGAAGGCGCCACCTACTAAACGTGGTCATGGGTGATTCGCGCCGCGAATCGCCGAGCGCACGTAACCGAGCAGGCTCCGAGGGAACAACATTCCTTCGGAGCCTGCTCCATTTCTGACCTCCCGTGGCACCGGCACTATTGCCAGTGCGCTTTTTTTCGCTGCAAGATGCGACACGCAAACGGGGACACTTGCTCCTAAACGGCTCGGGCCGCCCCAGCAGGCCCGCAACTCCATGAGAATCGCTCCCAAAAAAAGGCTCGCGATCCCGCTCGTAATGTTGCTGCTGCTTTCCTGCGCGGTGGCCCGACCCGCTCACGCGCAGGATCCCGCGTGGCAACACATTGGCCCGCCGGGAGGCAACGTAATCTCCCTGGCCCTTTCCCCGAAAAAAAACACTGTCTACCTCGGCGCCGCCGACGGACACATTTTCGCGTCCGATGATGCCGGCCAGCACTGGTCGTTGCGCGGCCGGGTAGCCTCCCGGCACGACGCCGTGGTCCAAAAGTTACTGGTAAACGCGCAACACGAAAATGAATTGCTCGCCGCGGTCTGGTATCAGGACGTGCGTGAAGGCGGCGGGCTCTTCCGCAGCAGCGATGCGGGCGCCACCTGGATACTCGCCGGTCTTTCCGGCGAAACTGTCCGCGCCGTGGAGCAGTCGCCCAGCACCGGCGAAATTTTCGTAGCCGGCACGCGAAGCGGGGTTTTCCGCTCCAGCGACGCCGCGCGCACCTGGCAAAGGATTTCTCCCGCTAGCGATCCGGAACTGCGCAACGTCGACTCGGTGGCCATCGATCCGCGCGACGCCCAGACCATCTACGCCGGAACCTATCACCTCCCGTGGAAAACTTCCGACGGCGGCCAAACCTGGAACGCTGTGCCCGCCGGCATGATCGACGACTCCGACATCATGAGTCTGCGCGTCGATTTCGCCACTTTGGGGCGCATTTTTGCCAGCGCCTGCTCCGGTATTTACCGCAGCGAGAATGGCGGCGCCCTGTGGACCAAGCTGCAGGGTATTCCGTATTCTTCGCGGCGCACGCAAGCCATGGTGCAGGATCCCGCGGACCCACGGATTCTCTACGCCGCCACCACCGAAGGCCTGTGGGCCACGCGCGACGGTGGCGAATCCTGGGCGCGTATCACCCCACGGCAGTGGGTCGTCAACGACGTGGTGGTTATCCCCGCGGAGGCCGCCAACTCGGGAAATTCCTCCAGCCAGATTCTGCTGGGAACCGAAGCTCAGGGCCTGCTGCTTAGCGCCGATGGCGGCATTACCTTTACGCCGGTTAACAACGGCTTTTCGCACCGCATCACCGCCGGGCTGGTCGCCGACCCGGGCGATCCGGGGCATTTGCTGGCCTGGATGCCGGATTCGCCCGATGTGCTGGTCGAGTCGCGCGACGGCGGAGATCAGTGGCGGGCGCTGCAGGATGGCTCGCCTGCCGGCGCCCCGCTCGCGGATGTCGCGCACGTCTTCGCCAGCGATGCTGGGTGGTGGGTAACTGGAGCCAAAGGAACGCTGACGCTCTACGACGCTGCCGCGGGAAAGTGGTTGCCGGTGCGCTTTGCCGCCGCTGTTTCGCGGGGCACTACGACTGGCGCCTTGGCCCGCGCATCGTCTGGTCCCGGGGCCGCGCGGCGCCGCGCCACCGCGCGTTCGACCTCGCTGACACTGTCCACCGCAGGCTCTGACATTTCCAGCGTGCTGACCGTGGGTGCGCGGATCGTTGTGGCCACCGCACAAGGTCTGTGGTCCGGCACGCTCGGCGAGAAAATATTGCATCCTGTGACAGTTCCCGCCAGCTCGCAAACCGATGAGTCGGAGCCAATCTCACCGCTGTGGATGATGGCCGGAGGGAAAATCCTGCAATCCGCGGACGCGGGAAAAACCTGGCGCCCGATCAGTCTTGCCATCGCACCGGAAGTGCGCGACGCGGACGTGCGCTGGATGCGTGAGGTGCGACTAAAATCCTCGAGCAGCGGCACAACGGACCCTGGCGCCTCGGCTGCAAACGGATCCCTCGCCACGCTGTTCCTCGCAGGGACCACCCAAGGTCTCTATCGCCGCAGCGGTGACCAGGGCGCCTGGCAGTTGGTGCAAAACGGCCTTCCCGCCGGTGAGCCCATTTCGTATTTCTTCGCCGACGGAGCCTGGGTGCTGGCCATGCGCGGCGGCGGCCTGTACCTGTCGCGCGATGCCTCGCGAACTTGGGAGCGCCTCGACACGGGAGCCCTCGCTGGACCGTTCACCGGCGTTGCCGTGGCCGCCGGCGGGAAGCTGGTCGTCGCGTCGCTGACCGAAGGGCTCTTGCGCGACTAGCCTCAATCGCTTCCGGGCTTTCTCACGTTGCCGCCCAGCTGGCCGCCCAGTTAGCGACATAGTATTCCTTGACCCATACTTACCAGTCTGCTATTTTACGCACAGTTTTGCGGCGGAGCACGTACCGCCTATGACAACATCTATGCTGGTTGCGCTGGCGTCTTCCAACCCCCTCGTTGGCCAGGAAAGCTCTGCTTCGCCAGCGTCCACAATCGACAGCCAAAACCGCTTCCGCGCAAGCAACCCAAAGAAAGCTCGTAAAGATATTCCGATCGGCGGGAAAGTCATTCCCGAAACGGAGTTCTCCGTGCAGAAATGGCATCTGTCACAAAACATGACATATCGTTATGATTTCCGCTTTGCGATCGCCTGGGGCTGTCCCGATATGGACCGAAGTCCTCGCGAGCAAGCCCGGCAAGTACATACTAATTCAGTAATTCCGTCATTTTCCGTTTTGGAACTCGAGGTGCACTGCTTGCAGTGCTCCATGCTCCCAGCAGCGGAAGGGAATTCTTGAGATGACCGACGAAGCCGAGGTTCGTTTCCAGGGTATGCGCAGTGCCGCAGCCGTGCTCGACACGCCTCAGGGGCCTGTGCCGGCGGCGCAAGAACACTCCAGACGCGAGGTGACGGCCATGAACCTCCTGATCGTCGACGATGAGCTGTTCGTCCGCAAGATGTGCGCTGAAGTCGGGCAGGGATTGGGAATGATCATCACCTCCGCGGCCACCGCTGAGGAGGCCGCCGAGCTGCTGGAATATTCTCCCATTGATATCCTACTCACCGACCTGCAATTGCCCGGCGCCAGCGGCCTGGCGCTGCTCAAAAAGGTTCGCGACATGTATCCAGAGATGGCCCTGATGGTGCTCACGCAGTACGGCACCATCGACTCCGCCGTGGAGGTTACGCGTCTTGGCGCCGTTGACTACGTCACCAAACCCTTTCGCGTCGAAGAACTAAAATCCCGTCTGCTGCGCGCCGCCCATAGCGTGGAGTTACAGCGCGAGAACCGCCTGCTGCGCGAGCAGTTGCGCACCCGCCCGGGCTTTGGCGGCCTCATCGGCCTCTCCTCCAAAATGGAAAGCGTATATAAGGTCATCGGCAAGGTCAGCCAGCACGATTATCCCGTGCTGGTTCTAGGGGAAAGCGGCACCGGCAAAGAGCTTGTCGCGCGCAGCGTGCATTTTTCCAGCCCCCGCAAAGAGCGCCCGTTTGTGCCCGTCGACTGCTCTTCGCTGACCCCCACGCTGATCGAATCGGAACTTTTCGGCTACGTGAAAGGCGCTTTCACCGGAGCCTTGCAATCCAAACAAGGTCTGCTTGAGTCCGCGCAGGGTGGAACGCTGTTCCTCGATGAAATCGGCGACATGCCCATCGATATGCAAGCCAAGCTGCTGCGCGCCCTGCAGGAACAGGAGATTAAGCCCGTGGGCTCCACGGAACGCAAGCGCATCAACGTGCGCATCATCGCCGCCACCAATCGCGATCTCGAAGCCGCCATCCGCAGCGGAGCGTTTCGTCAGGATCTCTTTTTCCGGTTGAACGTGGTGCAAATCAAATTGCCGCCGCTGCGCGACCGCAAAAACGACGTGCCCCTGCTGGTGACCTCTTTCCTCGAAAGGCTGTCGCCCCCGGAAGCTCCGCCTCGCACCATTTCCGAGGACGCCATGCTGCGCCTGATGGCCTATGACTGGCCGGGAAACGTGCGTGAACTGGAAAATGCCGTGGCTCGCGCCGTGGCCCTGGGCTCCGGTCCCATCGTGCACGTTGGCGACCTGCCTTCGAATCTGCAATATCCCACCAGCGAACGCGCCCCGGAGCGCGACGAACTTCTTCCGCTCGAAGAACTGGAGCGTCGCGCCATCATTCGCATGTTGCGCGAGACCAAAGGCGACAAGCTCGCCGCCGCCCGCCGCCTCGGCATCGGCAAAACCACCCTGTACCGCAAACTAAAGCAGTACCACATGGAGCAAGCGCCCGAGGAAAACCACACCTCGAACGCGAGTGCCGGTTAGCGGTCGCAACGCCTGCGCCAGTTTTGCGGAGCGCGGCATTCTTCGGCAACGCAACAAAATCCTCTTCACTTACCTTCGCAATCGGGCGTTGCCGGCCTCGCTCGGAGTCTGCGGGCATCGTGCCGCTTCGTTTCCCATCTCGCCCATCGCGCACCTGAATTGCCCAACCACAGTAATCCTCCGCTGATCGATTCGCGCTCCGTGGCGTGGTCTGATCTTTCAACTCGTGCAAGAAAATTCTAACCGCGCCCGCGCGAAGTGGTTTCGGTTCACTCTGGGAAGCGTTGCAGAAGCCGTCTCGACATGGGATGGGAAATGACCCGCGGGTCCCGCAACGACGCCCACAATCATCGCTTATCTGTTTGATTCTGCTGACAAAAGCGGTTTTTCGCGTGGATGGATATTGCTGTGCAAGAGAGTCTTTACAATTCGAAGCACGCGGTTCCTGTACGGGGCGCAGAGTGCAGCGGAAGCCGGCTTGGCCCGCAGCCCGCCGCGCACGGTTCAGCGCAGCCGCGGGCGGCGACGACCTTCAACGATCGCGGCAAGAGTGAAACGACCGTGAAATTCTGGGAGAAAAAAGAGCAAGTGCTGGTCGCCAACCGCGGCATAGCGCGCGCGGCGCTGGAAGGAGCTTCGCGTCTGGAAATTGCCGGCGAGGCGCTGCACGAATTGCGAGAGGAAGCTTCTGCGGACCGCATCGGCATCTGGTTGGCCAGCGCGGTCTCGGAATCGGTAGACGAAGGTCGCAATAGCACTCCGCCGCCCACCGGTCGCACTGTCGGGGCGGCGTCCGCCGGCGACACGAATCCCAAGCCTGCTTGGCGCGGAGTGGTCTGGGATCGTGAAAGCGAAAGCACGCCCGCGGCGTGGGAGCACCTTTCCGGCGAAGCGCCCTTGCCGCAGGATCTGGTGCTGAGCGGACGTGCCGTGGAGCAGGAGCTGCCAGACCATTCCGGAAATATTCTCATCGGCATGCTCATCGGACAGCGCAAGGTTCTGTGGGTACCCATCGAGAGCCGCGGCGGTATACAGGGCGTGATTTTTTGCGGCACGCGGGAAAAACGGCGTGAACTGCCCCGCGCGCTGTGCTCGCGGCTCGCGGCAGAGTTGGCACTGCAGCTCGCGTGGGAAGATGAGCGCGCCGTGGCCCGCGAGCGTTATGCGGACATCGCGCTGGCGCGCAGGGTACACCGCGACCTATACGCGGATGCACGGGCCGATAGCCACGCGGCTGGACGCGAGGACGGACTGGCGGACGGTCATGCGGACCGTCGCGCGGAATTTAGCACGCAACTCAGCGCGCAACCTCGCACGCAACCTCGCACCGAACTTCGCGCGGAACTCCGTACCGGTGTCGCCTTGGCGCGCATCGCCGACAGCATCGTGGACGCCGGACCCGGCGGCTTGGGTATCGGCGCGGCGTTCGCCACCATCGGGGTGCTCCCGGACGGCTGGTCCCGCGAAGCACCCGCTGCCCAGCTGGATTTCCGCTGGAAGAGTGGCGACGCCGACTGGCTGCGCGTCGCGGAAAGTGTCGCGCTAGCGGAGACCTGGCAGGCCGCTTTGCGGAATCGCCGCGCCACCGGAATCTCGCCGCAGGCCGCGCGCATGGACACCGCCATCGCGCGCATCGTGGCGCTGCCCGTCGAGGCGGAAGGGGAACTGTGCGGCGCCATGCTGGTTGGACTCTTTCCCCGTGGCACTTCGCTCGCTGCGTTTGAGCGGTTGGAATATCGCGCCGCGCTTGCCGGGCAGGCCGTGGCGCGCCGCAATCGTGAGCGCCGCGCGGCGCTCGCGGCGCAGCGGCAACGCACGCAACTGGCGGCGACACGCGCATGTCTGCTGGTGCTCGACGCCCGCGGACGCGTGGTGGATTTAAGTGCGGGCGCGGAGGATTTAGTTCGCCACGGTGGTTTGGCCGCTGTAGCCCGCGCGGCACCGGATGAACTATTCGAGAAGATCTTCCGTGACGAAGATCGCCTCCCAGTCGCGGAATGGCTGCAACGCGGCGAAGATCCGCCCTCCGGAAATTGGCCCGGCGGTGGCATCGCTGATCGGCCCGGCGATTCGCCTGCGCATTCATCCGTTAATTCGGGCGACGCCGCGACTGTGCTGCTTGCGCACCTGCGCAACGGCATCGACGTGCACTTGCGCCGCGAACTTCCAGACGCTCAGGGCCAGACCGTCGTGTCATTGGAAAAAGTGTCGCGCGAAAACGCGCAGCGTGGAAAGAATTTCCTCGCCGGCCTGGACAGCGAACAGGCGCTCGATGGCGTGATCGAGTGGCTCGAAGAAGGTGTGGTGCTTTTTGACACCCACGGTAACGTCCGCGCGCGTAACACGCGTTTCGCGCAGCTGGCCGGACTCGCTCCCGCGGCCTCCGCCAAGGGCGCCACACTGGAGCAGTTGATCGCGCACATGGCCGAGCAGGCCGCGGAGCCCGCGGAGTTCGCCGAGCGTTGGCGTAATCTGGCCCGCGGCATCGACGGCGGTGTGCGCGATGAGTTGCGCATGAACCACCCCACTGCCCGTATTCTCGAACGCACGGCGCGCCCGGTCTTGGACGCCGCGGGAAACCCTCTAGGCCGCGTCGAAGTGTACCGGGACCTAACCGCGCAGCGCCTTTTCCAGACCCAGCTCCTGCAAACGGAAAAACTCGCCGCCCTCGGCCAGATGGTCAGCGGCATCGCGCACGAATTAAGCAATCCCTTGACCAGCATCCTCGGCTACGCCCAGCGCCTCCTCCTCCGTGAAGATGGCGCGGGCCGCCTGCCCGAAGCGCGGCAAATTTTCCAGGAGGCCGAGCGCGCCAGCGGCATTTTGCGGCAGTTACTCTACAGCGCGCGCGAAACCCCTCCCGAGCGCCGCCGCGTGGCGCTCAATCAAGTGGTTCTGCGCTCCATGGAGCTGCAGCGCTTCAGCATGGCCACGGAGAAAGTTCGCATAGAGCTGGATCTGGATCCCTCGTTGCCCGCGGTGATCGGCGACGCCGCGCAGCTCCAGCAAGTCTTGATCAACCTGGTCGGCAACGCCCGCCAGGCCATCGAACAGAAAGGTGCAGGCGGCCGCATTCGCGTGCGCACCAAGCAGGTCGCCGAGCGCCGCGTGCAGCTGGAAATTGAAGACGACGGTCCCGGCGTCCCGCAAAGCATTTTGGCGCGCATCTTCGATCCCTTTTTCACCACCAAAGCCGAGGGCGTGGGTACCGGCCTGGGACTTTCGATCGTCTTGGGCATCGTGCGCGAGCACGGCGGCCGCGTGAACGTGCTGAATGCTCCGGAGGGTGGCGCGATCTTCTCCGTCGAATTGCCCGTGGCGGAAGGTTTATCTGCCGCCGCGCCGGCCTGGCCCGCGGGAAGCTTTGAGCTGCGGCTCGATGTAAATGCGGCCACCAGCGACGAAGCGCTCGTCACCATGGCGGAAAATCATCTGCTGGCCAAACGGCGCGCACCCACGCATGGCCGCGTGCTGGTAGTCGAAGATGAACCCACCGTGGCCCGCCTGATCGCCGACGTGCTGCAGGACGAAGGCCTCACCGTGGATGTTCTGCTCGATGGCCGCGAAGGTTTGAAGCGCGCCGCCAAACAGCATTTCGATCTGGCCATCTGCGACATGCGCATGCCCGGGCTCGATGGCCAGCAGTTCTACCAAAGCCTGGTGCGCAGCGGCAATGAGCTGCAGCACAATTTTCTGTTTGTCACCGGCGACGTGATTGCTCCCGCCACGCAAGCCTTTCTCGAAAGCCATCGCTTGCCGCACCTAGCCAAACCCTTTCGCGTGGAAGAGCTGACCGAACGTGTGCGCGACGTCCTGCAGCACCGCCACGCCGGGCTGGCGGCGGTGAAGCACGCCGCCGCCGGTAACGCCAAGCGGCGAAACGTGGCCACGAAAGCCTGAACGACGCGAAGAGGCGCGGCGTGTGCATTAACGAAGATTAAACCGCGTATCCGCACATCTTTTTGGAGTCCGGCGGCTTGACGCCGCTTTCGCGCAGTAAGCGCCAGGGCCACTGAAGCCCAGGGACTCCTACAGGGATTTTCGTAGCGACGCCCTTCATGGCGCACCAAACCGCCGGGGTAGGTACGAAGCGAAGGACGAACGGCGCGCGGAACGAGGATCGAACGGCGCACGAAATGACGCGCGAAACAGCGCCACGCGATGGCGGGCGTGGCAAATCACGGAGGCGATGGCGAAAGGTTCATGAGCGAACACAGACAGGAACGAACGGTCGAACATCGCACCGTTGAATCCCGCACCATCGAACCGCGCGGTATCGAACCGCGCACTGTCGAACAAAGGCTGGCAAGGATGAAAAATCTTATGGACAACCCGGGCGGTCCGCTGGAAGGAGTCGGCGAAGATTTCGGCGAGGTCTTGCGTCACGAATTGAACAATCCCCTTACCGGCATCCTCGGCAACGCCGAGCTGCTGCTCGCGGAGGTTCGCCGCGGCAACGATGGCCGCTTGCCGCCCGGCGGCCTGCAACGCCTCGAAACCATCGCCGCGCTGGCCGTGCGCCTGCGCGAAACCATCCGCCGCCTCAGCCAGCAGTGGGAAGTCCGCGACGCCGCCCTGCGCAAGAAAAACGACATGTAATGGACTGGCCGGTCCTCGTCGAGGCCCTGTCGTGCGGCTCTTAGAATTTTCCCGGCCACTTCCGAGCCCCGTGAAGCACTCGCAAAATTTCCACCAGCTCGTCACGCACCCGGTACGGCACAATATAAGGGGTTCCTGCCACTACCAATTCCCGCGTGCCCGGCACGCGCCCCGCGCGCCCCATAGCCGGATTGTCCCGCAGCAACTCCGCCTCCGCCAAAATCCGCAGCACCAGCCGCCCCGCCGCCGCGGGATTATCTTTGGCGATGTACTCCGCCTCTTCATCCAAATTCGCCAGCGCCTTGCGCAGCCACCTAACGCGCACGCCGCGCCCACTTCTTCGCTACCCGCTGCACCTCCGCATCCGAAGCAAACTCCCCCCGTTCGGCCTCCGCTAAACCTTTCTGGATCGCCGCAATCTGCCAGGCATTCGACTCCACATACTCCCGGATCGCCTCCGCCGCCAAAAACGAGCGCGAGCGCCGCGTAGCCGCCGCCAATTTATCCAGCCTTTCTCGCAACCCCGCATCCATCCGCAACGTAACAATTTTTTCTTGAGCCATAAAGTCCTTCGGACATCATATCGACTACACTCGCATACATTGTATACATTTGGTGCCGCATTGGGAATTCCATTTTGTTGATGACTTCCGGAATCGTTCTCTTGTGGGGTTGAGGGGTCTCACCGCAAAATCAAAATGCCGGCACATCATGGAACAAAGGAGGAAAAATCGCCGGGACAAAAATCCGGCCGCTACAAAATCAACCGCGACAAACAAATACAAATCAACGGCCGCCATGCTTTAGCGCCGGCAAATTAAACGTTGGCGTGATCTCTTTGCGCTTGGGCCAGTCGTGATAGGTGTGGCACTCGAAGCAGCGCGATTCGGCGTGATCCGGCCCTGGCGCGTGGCACGTTTGGCAGGTCGCGATTCCCGGCATCATTACATCCGTGTTCAGCGTGCTGGTCAGCGCTTGCGTGTGGCAGCTTATGCAGGTAAACCCCGTGTGTGCTTGATGATCAAATTTCGCGTGCGGCATCCACTTGACGGTGGTATTCGCCGCGGCCACCACGGGCAACACGCTTGGCGCGGTGGGCACCGCCGCGTTAACCGAAGCTCCGCCCACCGAAAGTACATGGCATTGAATACACGTCTTGCGCCACAGCAATTGCTCGGCATCCGCGGTGCGTTCCGCAACCCACTGCGCTGGCGTCAGTATGCGGACCTCCGGTTGCGGAGCTTTTCCCGCCAGGTCGCGGCTCGGGTCGCGCACCACGCGCACGTCGCCGGGGTGCGCGGCAATATATTGCGTGAACTTGGTGACCAGGAACGCGTGGACCACTTCTGGTTTGTCGTGCGGCACGCCTTCATCAAAGTGTTTGTCGAACGTCAGCAGATGGCAGGAAGCACACGCGGTGGCAAATTTCACCGGCGCCATCAGTTCACGCCCGCTGCTCAGATCATGCGGCGGCAGCGATTCTTGTTTGACCGGCAAGAGTTCATCGCTGGCTTTGTACGTGGTGCTCGCGGCGACATATTTCGCATCGCCATAAGTCATATCCGCGGGCGCGGCCGCCGGCCGGTGACAATTGCCGCATTGCAGCTGCACCAGCGGGCCAGTCGGTCCGCGCCGGATCAATTTCATGTGCAACGCGTGATTCAGCTTGATGGTTCCGGGATCCGCGGGCTTGCTGCCGCCCTGCGCACGCACCACGGCAAATTCCGGATGCCCGTCGGAAAAACTGAGAATGGCGTTGGCATAATTCAACGTGCCGCCATTGGCTTTCAAGTCCGAATGACACTGCGAACAATTTTCATTGCTCGCAGCTAGTAAATTGATTCTGCCGCGATGCTCGTTGTGGCACTGCGCGCAGGCCACTTGCTTGGTGGCGACGTGATGATGAATTGGTCCGTCGTGGCAACTGAGGCAGGCGCTGTCTTCGGCTTTTTGCGAAAAGACTCCGGCTTTTTGTACGTGGCAAGCCGCGCAATCATTCGCGAGCACCGCGTGAGCTTCCGCCATGCGTCCACTGCTGTAAACGCTAGTGTTTTTCGCGAGTACCAACCAGGCAATCCACGCCAGCGCGAGGGCCGGCAAGAGGATGCTCAGTCCCAGCTTGGCGCGCTTCAGCGGCGTCGGCCGCTTGAAATAATTCAAGTCGATGCGCTGCGCCAGTTTTTTCGTTGTGCGTGTGCGTGCCACTTTTTTTTCAAAAACTCCGTGCTACAGCACCGATCTAATAGCGCAGCGCCATCACCGCGTGCATGGCCCCCAGCAAAATCAACGCCAGCGAAAGTGGAATGTGGAACAGCAGCCAATAGTGCATCCAGTGATGCAGCTGCTCCTGCTTGCGCAGTTGCCGCGCTTCATCACAGATATCTTCCAGATCGGCGAGCGCGCTGTGCGCCACCGCCGGCAACATGGTACGCACGCCGGTAAACGCCAGCTTGGCTTTGTCCGGCCGACTCAGCGCCTGTCCTCGCTCACCGGGACGCTCCAGGAAAGGGCGCATCTCGTTTACATAAAAAGAACGCAACGGAGCGCTTTCTTCTTCCGTGAGTAAAATAATTTCCGGCGCCGCAGCCACTGCCGTGCTCGTGCTGGCGACGATTGCTGGTGCCACCATCCCGCGCGCGCCGGCCGCCGCGGCCAAGGGACGCATGGCGGTAAATCCGCCGGCACGTTGCGCCTCTTCCGTCTGGCCGTGCGACAAGCCCAGCGGCCCGCAAACCGATTCCACGTCACGATCCGCTTCTTCGCGCAGCAACGTGCGCACGTTGCCGATTTCGTCGTAAATCGTTTCCAGCGGTGCGTCCGTGGTCATAGTGCGCGGCAAATAATTCTGCAGCACCGCGCCAAACAATCCGCTACCCACTGTGGCGATCAGCATCCACATCAACACTTGCGTCATGATGCCGCCGAAGTGGAAAGCCCCATGAAACAGGATCATCGGCAGGCTTAGGAGCCCCAGCCACAGATGACCGCGCATCCAGGCTTGCGCGCGACCCAGCCGCCACACCGGCACGCGCTTGCGTGCGCCCAGCAACGCCGCAAAAATCATGAAGCCGAAGCCGGTGATGCCGAAGAACAGTCCCACAACGCTGCCGCCGCTCGGCGCCGGCGTTGCACTCAACGCATAAATGACATACCCCACCGTCGACGCAGCGAAAATAATCAGCGAAGCAAACGCCCAGCCGCGTTGGGTCTTGTCCATGTGCATATTATTTTGTAGACCCCTGCCCCAGCATCTCGGAGAAAAATGTCTTGGGATCGACGCGATGCGCCGCGTCGTGCGGGCACGCGTATACGCAGCTCGGTTCCTTTAAATGCGTGCACAGATCACAGGAAGTGGCTTTTTGCTTGATGGCGGCCTTCTTGCGCCCGGCGTGTTCGGGATCATCCACGATCACTTCAAAGGGATGCAAATTAATATTTCCGTACGGGCAATTCCGCGCGCACAGTCCGCAACCGATGCACCAATCCTCGATAATCACTTCCAGCGAATTGCGCCGGCGAATCGAGCCCACCGGGCAGCCCACCATACAAAGCGGATCGCGGCACTGCCGGCAACTTGTCGCTACCAGATATTGATCGAAGCGCAGTCCGTCACGCACCAACCGCGTCACGCCGTCGTGCGCATCGGCGCAGGCATTGACGCAGGCGTCGCAGCGCGTGCAATTTTCGAGATCCAGCACCAGCAAACTTTGCGCTTCCATCAGCCCTTGCGACAGGAACTGATCGATGGGCACGGTCTGCAGCATCTGCATGCGCTGCTGATTGGCTTGCTGACGTTCTTCGGCCACCGCGGCTAGTCCGGCGCGCACGGTGGGGAAGCGTTCGATCATCTGGCGGAAGTCGTCGCCGGAAATGCGCACCACTTCCACGTGATCCAGCGCGGTGCACGTGGCCGTGCGCACGCCGCCGCCAAGCAATCCGATTTCGCCAAAATAGTCGCCGCGCGAAAGATACGCCAGCACCAGTTCGCCGCCGGGATAATTCTCGGAAATCTTCACGAAGCCGATGCGCACCAGATAAAAACAGTCCGCCGGATCGCCTTGCCGCGTGATCATTTGCCCTGGCGAGAAGCGTTGCAGCTCGACGCTCTCCTTCAAATGCTCGATGAAATCCGGGGCCAGGTCCGCGAACATCGGCACGCCGCGCAAATGATTTTCCAGCGCCCGCCGCCGGTAATTGGCATCGATCTGCGCGCGGAACGATTTGTTTTTCAGCATGATGTCCAAAACGTTGCGAAGCATTTCGTACGCCACCACGTCGGACACCGCGCGCACCGTCGCCGAGCGCGGATAAAAATTCATACACGTCATTTCGCCAAAAAGATCGCCGGCGCCCAGCTCCGCCACCGGACTGCCGTAATTCAAATCCACGCTGGCATCGATTGGAATAGTGCGGTCGCGACGCTCTTCGTCGCGCTTGTCTTCCGTGCGCGAAACCAGCGAACTAGTCAGCTTCTTGAAAAATCCCTTCGCGCCGCCGTCCGTTTTGACGTGCGCAATCGGCGTGGAGATGGAAACCTGCGCGCGCCCTTCCAAAATGTAAAACGCCGTGGACCCGAAATCGCCTTCCTTGCAAATCAATTCGCCCGCGCGGAATTTCCGCTTCACGATCGCGCCGGTATTCAATTCCAAAAATGTACCGGAGACGCCTTTGAAGACGGGAATCTGCAAAAGCTCTTCGGCGTCGAACACCTGCGCATCTGTCGTCTTGGCAATGGCCGTACCCACCACGCCGCGATTGGTCAACGCACCAGTGGGGCAGGAAACCATGCACTCGCCGCAGGAAATACACGTGGATTCGCCCATCGGCGAATTCAGGTCAAACGCAATTCCCGCGGAATAACCCTTGCCCATGCGGCCCAGCACGAAATTGTTTTTAATCTCATCGCACCCGCGTATGCAGCGGTCGCACAAGATGCACGCATCGTGATCCACGGCGATGGCCAGCGACGATTCATCCCGCCCGCGCGCTACGCTGCGTTTCGCAAACCGCGCCTGCTTGATCCCCGCCGCGTGCGCTTGCGTTTCCAGTTCGCAATCGCCCGAATGCTGCTGCCGCGCGCATGGCGTGGGGTGGTCGGACATCAACAGCTCCAGCACCGTCTTGCGCGCGCTCAAAACCTTGTCGGAATTCGTGACCACCTTCATTCCGGGATCAACGGGCCGCACACACGCCGCCGATAGCACGCGTCCGCCCGCTTCCACCAGGCACAGCCGGCACACGCCCACCGGCGTTTCATTCTGCAAATGGCACAGTGTAGGAATGGTGACGCCGTTCATGCGCGCCGCGTCAAACACGCTGGTCCCGGCCGGCACGCGCACCGGCTTGCCGTCAATGACCAGGTCCACCAGTCCCGGAGGAGTAGCAGTGGTAGCCATAATTAATCAGCCGTCCGCAGCAAAAAAGTTTTCATGGTCGAATCCCCACGCGATTCGCTTCTCCGGCTCGCACCGCCGGCGAAAAACAGATCCCGCTGGGACACTTGCCTTGCAAAACGTGCGCATCCACTTCCGCGCGAAAATGTTTCAGCACCGATTGAATCGGTGCGGGCACAATCTGCCCCAGCCCGCAGATGGACGCCAGCCCCATCGCCGCGGAGAGCTCATCGAGCAGCGCCAGGTCCGCGCGATATTGCGGCTCGGTCAGCCCCCCCTGCGTCCAGCGCACCAGCAAATCCGTCATCTTCTGCGAGCCCACGCGGCACGGCACGCACTTGCCGCACGATTCGTTGCGGTAAAAGCGCACCGCGTTCAAAGCCATGTCCAGCATGCAAGTGGTGTCGTCGCACACCACAATCGCGCCCGACCCCAGCATCGACCCCGCATCGGCCAGCGCTTTGAAATCCAGCCGGACGTCCACCATTGACGCCGGCAAATATCCCGACGACGGCCCGGACGGCGCAAACGCCTTGAGCGTCCGCCCGCCGCGAATTCCGCCCGCATGCGTGAACAGCACTTCCCGCATGGTCGTGCCCATCGGCACCTCAAACACTCCTGGATTCACCACTTGTCCGCTGACTCCCACAAATTTCCATCCGCGCGAGCCGCCCTGCCCCTGCGACTTAAACCACTCCACGCCGCGCGCCAGAATCTGCGGCACGTTCACAAAGGTCTCCACGTTATTCAGCACCGTGGGCTTGTGAAACAATCCTTCGGCCACCGGAAACGGCGGCTTGTTGCGCGGCTCCGCGCGATGTCCCTCGATGGCTTCAATCAACGCCGTCTCTTCCCCGCAAATATATCCGCCGGGGCTCACAAAAATCTGCAAATCAAAATCCAGCCCGCTGTTCAGAATATTCTTTCCCAGCAATCCCATCTGATAGCAGCGCCGCAGTTCCTCGCCCAAAATCTCTTCCTGCAGGTGATATTCGTGCCGGATATACAAAATGCCAATTTTCGCGCCGCTCACGATTCCGGCAATCGCCATACCTTCGATCAGCAAGTGCGGCAGATGCGTCATGATGAAGCGATCTTTGATCGTTCCCGGCTCGCTTTCATCAGCGTTGCACACCACGTACTTCGGCGTGGCCGGTTCTCGCCGCACCAAATCCCATTTCATGCTGGTCGGAAATCCCGCCCCGCCCATGCCGCGCAGCTCCGATTCTTTCAGCAGCGCCAGCACGCCTGCAAAGTCTTTTGTGTGCGTCAGCGCGCGGAACACGCCGTACTTTTCGCCCACGCCGGTGCCATCCACGTAAGGATCGGAAGCGCAAGCCACGCGCGGAACATGCGGATGCTCTTCATGTACCGTGTCCCCGCGCAACGCCGACCGCGCAATCTGCTCCGCGCGATCCGCCGTCACCTCCGTAAATATCTGATCGTTGATCGCCACCGCCGGCGCCAGATCGCATCGCCCCAGGCACGATACATCGCGAATCTGCACCGCCTCCGCCGGCGCTCCGGCAAACCGTCGCTCCAGATCCGCGCGCAATTCCGGCGCGCCATTCAAGTGGCAGCTCATATCCACGCACACCCGTACTTCGGCTTTGGGCGGCACCACTAGATGAAAATGTGGATAAAAACTCGCCACGCTGTGGATTTGATACAGCGGCATCTGTGTACGCGCGGACAAACTCTCCAGCTCCGCCTTAGGCAGAAAGCCGTGCCGTAGTTGTATCGCGCGCAGATCGTCGAAGATCACGGGGCCAGTCTCGTTTTGAATAGCGCGCGCAGTTTACCGCTACGCGCCCTGCCTAAGGGAGAGTTAAATCCCCTGCATACTACTGTCGGTCTGGAAAACTGTAAAGCAAACCTTTTGCGATTCTTCGGCCGGCCCGCGCCGGCCGCCTTTTACCTGGAAACTCTAGCCCCTCCCGGGCCGCCATGGCACATCCCATGCCAAGCTTAGCGCCCATTCTCAAATCCCCAATTTCCCCCAAATCCCCTACAGACAAAACCGTATCCCCTTTTTCGCCGTGCCCCCATTAAAATACGCAACTGGAAGAACCTCGGCCACGTTTCATAGCAAAACTCCGCCACTCGATCCGCGCCCGTCAGTCACGCGCTGTACCGGGCATAAAAAGGATGAGCTGGCAAAAGGATGCAAAATGCGCACTGCAGTTGCGATTCGTTCGTTGCTGTTTTCTTTAGTGCTGCTGGCATTGTCCCAAGTTTCCTTCGGACAAGTCGCCGTCGGCATTTCCGTCGGCTTCGGCCCACCCGCAATCCCCGTCTACGAGCAGCCCATTTGCCCCGCGGACGGTTACCTCTGGACCCCTGGCTACTGGGCCTACGATGATGTCGACGGCTACTATTGGGTTCCGGGCACCTGGATCGAACCGCCCGAGGTTGGCTTCCTCTGGACTCCCGGCTATTGGGGCTGGGGCGGCAGCGCCTTCTTCTTCCATGAAGGCTATTGGGGACCCCACGTCGGTTTCTACGGCGGCATCAATTACGGCTTCGGCTACGGCGGCGTCGGATATGATGGCGGTCGCTGGGAAGGCGGCCACTTCTCCTACAACACTTACGTCAACCACGTGAACACCACTATCATCCACAACACTTACAACACCCGCGTCACCGTCGTGAACAATCACGTCAGCTACAACGGCGGCGCCGGTGGCGTGGAAGCCCGCGAATCCGAGCAAGAGCGCTCCTACGCCAGCGAACGCCACGTTGGACCGGTAGCCGCTCAGACCCAGCACTACGAGGCCGCCCGCGGCAATCCCGAATTGCGCGCCTCCGCCAACCATGGCAAGCCGCCCATCGCCGCCACCGCTCGGCCCGGCGAATTCCATAACAACGTGGTACCCGCCAAAAACGCCGGTGGCACATACAACGCGCCTCCGGCCAATGCCGCTCACGGCAACGAAGCGCGTCCGGCAACTGCCGCTTCCAATCCGGGCCACGCCAATGAAGTGCAGGAGCACAAGTACACCGCGCCCAACAGCGGCAACGACGCCACCGACAAAAAATACCAACAGCAACAAGACAAGCTAGCGGCCAAGCAAAACCAGGAGCACCAAAAGCTCCAGCAGCAGCAAGAAAAAGAACACCAGCAAGCCGCCCAGAAAAACTACAACGACCAGCAAAAACAACAAATGGAACAGCGCCACACCCAGCAAACCCAACAACTCGAGCAAAAGCACACCACCCAACAGCAGCAAATGCAGCAGCACCAGGCCCCCGCCTCGCATCCCCCGTCAGGAGGCGGCAAGCCCCACTAACCGAGTTGACGTGAGTTGGTATCGCCGGAGGGAGGCAGCCTCACTGACGTGAAGCCGCCTCCCTCCATAACGAACGGGCCACGCAGTCGCCAAATCCAGCGACCACGTGGTCCGTTCAGTTTTCGCCCGTTCCGTTTTTGCTTATGTAGGTGCCGATCTTCAGATCGGCCTGGCAGGTTTCTGACAGCCTCTTCGTTGCGCTGTCGTAGCCTGCCGTTGTAGCGACGCCCTTTCAGGGCGTCACCGTTTTGCTGGCCTCGTCCATCTCTCCGCTAACCTTTTCTCCACCTCTGGCAGCCCGTCTCCTGACTTTAGTAGCACAGGCACTCCTGCCTGTGCATTGCCGCAACACCCAAGACGCCCGAGCGCCGGAGGCGCGACACATACGCATCACATACACACTCTTCTCAATTTGCAAAACGTGATATCCCCAGCTTTTTCTTAGTCTTGCGCACTCTTTGCGAAAAACACCCGGGGGTAGGGTGAGCATCTCTAACCAAATCTTCCCTATCTACCAAAGGTCGTCTGACCAAATTCCTGGAATCGCCTCTAACTCTAATCGTGCCTATGTCTTTCGCGAAAAGCCGACTTAACCCTTTTAGAATCCTACGCTTTCATAGATCCCCCGGGGGGTGGGGGCTACCTATCATATTAAAAACAAGGAACTTACCACTTCCGCACAGCTCGGAACAGCGTCGCAATGCGTCTCGCCGTCTTTGCGCTTCTGTCCCAACTCCCACCTTGGCTCCCGCCCTACCGCCGGGTTTCGTGACCCCTCAAACTTTCTGCCTCATTCCTTGACTTCTTTCGCGCGGAGAATATATAAGCTATCCAGCCGAACCGAACCTCGAATGAGAATCGCGACCCATCCCCGCTTCGCTTTACTCGCGCTGTGCGTTTCTCTCGCTCTTCCGCATGCGCTGCTGGCGCAAAACGAAAACTCCGCCGCGAACATTATTGGAAATGACAAATACGTTGGCCCGGGTTCTTGCGCCGCCACCAGTTGCCACGGCAGCGTCAAGCCCGTCGCCAACAGCCGCATTTTGCAAAACGAATATTCCACTTGGATCATCAAGGACAAACACAGCCGCGCGTATCAGGCGCTGACCGGCGAAGTCGGCGAGCGCATGGCCAAAATTCTCGGCCTCGGCAAAGCGGAAACCGCGCCGAAATGTCTGGCGTGTCACGCGCTGGCGCCGCCGGCGGAAATGCGTGGGCGCCCGTTTGAAGTCACCGATGGCGTGACCTGCGAAAATTGTCACGGCCCGGCGCAGGGCTGGCTCGGCCAGCACACCGCAAAAGATTCTCCGGAAAAACACGCGCAGTCCGTGCGCGACTTTCAAATGGTGGATACGCGCAACGTAATCGTGCGCACCGATAAATGTCTCGAATGCCACCTCGGCATCCCCAGCAAATTTGTGGACCACGAAATGATCGCGGCCGGCCATCCGGATCTTTACTTTGAACTTGATTCTTTTTCTGTGGTGATGCCGCGTCACTGGAACAGCCCGCGCTTGCACGCCGATGGCACGCCCGCCGACGATCCCAACTGGGAAGGCGTGCGTGAGTGGAGCGCCGGTCAAGCCGTGCAGCTGCGCGCGGCAATGGATCGCGTGGCCTGGCGAGCGCGCGGCGAACGCTACGACAAGAAAAATGTCTGGCCGGAATATTCCGAACTATCCTGCATCGCTTGCCATCATTCCTTGACCGCCGCGAAAGATAGCTGGCGTCAGGAACATGGTTACCCCGGACGGCGTCCCGGCGATCCCGCGTGGAACGCCTCGCGCTACGTAGTTTTTCGTTTGATGGCCAAGGAAGTGGACGCCGCCGCCGCGCAGGATCTGGATCAAAAACTTCAGGCCGTGGCCCTGGAGATGAGTAAGCTGAATCCCGATCGCACTGCCGCGGCAGCCAGCGCCGCGGCCGCCGCGCCCATCGCGCATCATTTCGCCGAACGCCTTGCCGGCATGACTTACGACCGTGCCATGGTCTTGCGCATGATGCAAAGCATCTGCGACAACGCCGAAGAAATTTCTCTGGCCGACGAGCGCGCCGCCGAACAAGCCACCATGGCCATGGATTCGCTATACATCGCGTACAGCAAAGACGCCAAGCCCGCCAACGCCGCGGAAGTCCGCGCCAACATCAACGCGCTGTTCCAGCAAGTGGAAAATGCATCGGCCTACAACGCCGACACCTTCGCCGCCGCGCTCCGCCGTATTCGCCCGCAGTTGCAATAATAATTTGTCGCAATAAATAGACGCGATAAATCGTTGCAATGGTGACGCAGCTGTTGGCGTGGTAACACACGAGAAGTTTTTATCATTTCGCATTCTAATCGATCGTTTTTTTCAGCCGATTGTTTCCGTCGTTCACTGTCGCGACAAAAGAGTTGTAATCGCGCGAGATGCTCAAAGAAAAGTTCGAGGCTATAGCGGAGCGTAAATGAATCGCCTCGAAAACTGGTTTTGCTCCACAAACTTCTGGCGCAGCGTAACGCGCGATCACTTGCTGCCCAGAATGCTCGACGGCGCCGGACTGAACGGCGCGGAACCGCGTGCGCACGTCCTGGAGTTAGGCGCGGGTTGCGGCGCGGCTACGTCTGAATTGCGTCGGCGATTCCCGCGTGTCACCAGTTTGGAATATGGCGCGACGTTTGCCGCACAAATTGCGTGCACATCGCGGGACGACAATTGTTCTGGCGCGAGCGCGCCGGAAGATTTGCATGGTGCGGCGCGAACTGCAAGTCACCTTCCGCAATCCGCGGAAGGTGCTGCGCAAGGTCTTGCGCGTCCCGCGTGGAGCGCGAAGCATGTTCCGCAGGTCGCAGAGCATATTGCTCACGTGGTGCAGGGCGATGCGGCGCAGTTGCCTTTTGCGGACGAAAGTTTCACGTGTGTGATTGCGATTTTGATGCTGCATCATTTGCGATCACGGGAATTGCAGGATTGCGCGTTCGTGGAAGTGTGGCGTGTTTTGCGGCCGGGTGGAATATTTGTGGTGTTTGAAATTCACGATGGCTGGCTGCAACGGTTGATACACATGCGCAGCACGTTTGTGCCGGTGAAGGCCAGCGGTGCGCACGCTCATTTGAATGCGGCGGGTTTCGCGCGCGTTTCGGTTGATTTTCTGCGCGGCGGATTCGTGCTTCGCGCGCAACGCGCCGCGGATTGACCGTGGCAGCGTGGCGGCTTAGCATCGAACCATGAGTACAAAAACGGTTGCGAGTGAGGTGGCTACGGAACCGTCTGGGGCACCGCGTGGGAAATATCCTCCGGGGCCGAATTCCGGCAAGCGTGGAAAGATCGGCGGGCAACTCGGGGCGGTGAGGCGCGACCCGCTGGGATTTTTCACGCACTGCGCGCGGACTTACGGCGATATCACCGCGATCCGTTATTTTAATTTTCGCAGCTTCTACATAAATAATCCGGAATACATCGAAGACGTGCTGGTGAACAACGCGCGGAAGTTTCACAAAGGCCCGGTGTTGCAGGCGAACAAAGGAGTTTTCGGAGAAGGACTGCTGACCAGTGAAGGCAATTTCTGGCTGCGGCAGCGGCGACTGGCACAACCGGCATTTCATCGCGCGCGAATTGCCGCGTATGCGGAAACAATGGTGGGCTATACCGAGCGGCATCTTGAAATGTGGCACGATGGCGAAGAACGCGACATTCACGAAGAGATGCTGCGCGTGACGCTGCAAATTGTGGGCAAGACGCTGTTTGATGCGGACGTGGCGCGCGATGCGCAGGAAGTAGGGAAGTCCCTGGAGTTGTTGCTGGAGCTCAGCGCGGATTTTGCGCGGGACATCTTGATTCCCAGATGGCTGCCCACGCCGAAGAATATCCGCAAAGCGCGGGCGATCAAGAAATTGGACAAGATCATTTACCGCATCATCGAAGAGCGGCGCAAGTCGGGGCGCGATGCGGGGGATCTACTGTCAATGCTGCTGGCGGCGCGCGATGAAGACGGCTCGCGCATGACCGACAAGCAGCTGCGCGACGAGTCCATCACGTTGTTTCTTGCCGGGCATGAGACCACGGCGAATACACTGTCTTGGACGTGGTGGCTTCTGGCGCAGAATCCCGCGGCGGAAAAAAAGTTGCACGCGGAACTAGACAGCGTGCTCGGCGGTCGGGCGCCGACGCTGGAGGATGTCGCGAAATTAAAATATGCCGAGAACGTGCTGACGGAGTCATTGCGATTGTATCCGCCGGCCTGGGGCTTGGCACGCCTGGCCATCGAGGAGCACGAAATCGCCGGATACAAGGTGCCCAAAGGGACGGGTATTTCGATCGCGCAGTGGGTGATGCATCGCGATCCGCGGTGGTATGAGGCGCCGGAAGAATTCCGTCCGGAGCGGTGGGAGGATGGGTTGGCGAAGCGTTTGCCACGGTTCGCTTATTTTCCGTTTGGCGGCGGACCGAGGCAGTGCATCGGGAATACGTTTGCGTTGATGGAAGCGACGCTGGTGCTGGCGACGATTGCGCAGCGATACCGATTTCGTTTGGTGGAAGGACACCCGGTGGTGCCGCTGGCCTCGATTACGCTACGACCGCGGCACGGGATCCGCGCGGTTCTCGAGGCGCGACGCCTAAAGAGCATACACATGGCGAGCTTGCCAACGGAGGAAAGTTGATCCGAAACGACGTCGCAGGGCCCGGTACGACGACTACCTAACCAATCGCCGCGACTTTCAGCACAGAAACAGGACGTGGCTACACGCCGTCCATGTCCGGTAGATCGCCCCTGGAGATCAAGGTCGAATGACTTTAGTAGTCGAACCATTGATCGAGCGCTTGCACTTTTTCTTTGGTATATGGCGGAAACAGATGATCGATCGCTACATCCGGTGGGGAAATCAGGATTGATTTGGCGTGCGTGAGAGAATCGTAGCCATATTTCCCGTAGTAGTTTCCGATGCCTGAAGATCCCACCCCGCCGTACGGCATGGATTCAATGAACAAGAACACGTTCGTCTGGTTCACGGCGCCCCCGCCGAACGAAACGGACTGCAACACCCGATCGATTGCCTGCTGATTCCGGCTGAACACATAGGCCGCAAGGGGCTTGGGCATCGACTTGATCTTTTCGATTAGCTTTCCAAGGTCGGAGTAAGTGAGAATAGGCAAGAGCGGCCCAAAGATTTCGTCTTCCATGATTTTGTCGGACCAGGAAATTGGGTAGAGAATGGTCGGATCGAGATAGCGTGCCGGAGCCTCTGACTTTCCACCGTAAACGACCTGCTTCGGATCGATCAGGGACGCTAACCGGTTTACGGCTGAGGGGCTGATGATGCGGGAATAATCCGGATTGTTCTTCGGATCGGCGCCGTAGAGATCAACGGCAGCCTTTCTGGATTCAGCTACGAACTGATCTGCGATCGATTCGTGAACGACAGCATAACCAGGAGAAGTACACCACTGTCCTCCCCATGTCATTGCGCCCCAAACGATTTTCTTAGCGGCGTCCGAAATGTTAGCTGTCTCGTCGACGATGGCCGGATTCTGCCCTCCCAGCTCAAGTAACACCGGCGTCAGATTTTCGGCTGCTGCGCGCATCACGACCTTCCCAACCCCCACGCTTCCTGTGAGAAACAGGAAATCGAACGGAAGCTTCAAAAGATTGGTAATCATGTCGCGTGCGCCGACTACAGCGCTTAACGATTCGGGTTCGAAATACCGGGGAATCAACTCTAGGAGCAACTCATCCGTCGCCAGAAGTGCCTCAGAGAGTTTTAACATGCAGGGGTTGCCGGCAGCCAAGGCCGCGACGGCGGGACGCAGCGAAAGAAGGAGCGGTCCGTTGAAGGGACAGATGATGAGCGCAACGCCGTAAGGTTCGCGGTATACCATTCCCTTGTGCCCGGACTTTGCGAGGAATTTTGGGAGAGGCGCTTCGGCCGGCTTCATCCAGTCCTTAAGCTGCGATTTTGCGAACTCGGCCGTGGCAATTGGTGCGGAAACCTCGAAGGCGTTCTCCTGACTTGCCGTCTTGAAGTCCCTGCGTGATGCGTCCGCAAAACGGTCGTAATTCTCCGTCAGCATGCGCACGAGGCGATCCAGTTGGTTGGTTCTCCACTCATAGGACTTTGTAGCGTCGGTGTCGAAGTATGCTTTCTGTTTGCGAAACAATGCTTCGGCTGTGTCCCACGGGGTGAACTGGATCGAGCCTGCTTGAGTTTCATTCGTCTTTGCATTTGTTGGCGTAGACATTTCAGTCGCCTCTGTGTTCTATTTCTGTTGTTCCCATCTCTCCCGTTTAGCGGGCATTCGGAGCGGAACCATTCTTTGTGACCAGCACCATACGAAAGCGAGCGTTCCCCGCCATCATCTTGGCGTAGGCGGCGGCCGCCTGCTCGAGAGGCATCGTTTCGATCATGGCAGACACCCCACTGAGAGCACTGAAGCGCAGTGTGATATCCCCGACCTCGGGTGTTCCTGTGAGGGCACCTTCCAACTTGCGTGTGGCGAAAATCAGATCCATGCCGGAGACCTCGATCGGCTCTGGTCCCACTCCGACGACGATCGCGACACCGCTCGGCCGCAATCCTTTAAACGTGGCAGCAACAGTCTTTCCCCCGGACGCGGTTATGAGAATGACGGTGGCACCGCCGAGTGCTTGCAAAGCAGCGGCAGGATCTGTCGCAGCGCTATCGATATAGTGGTGAGCGCCAAGCTTCTTGGCCAATTCGGTTGTGTCAGTTCCACGATCAATTGCAGCGACCTCGAATCCCATGCGCCTCGCGTACTGCACACCCAGATGACCCAGGCCGCCGATACCGAGCACCGCGACAAGATCGCCCGCTCTTGCAGGCGAGTTTCGCAGGGCGCTGAACGTCGTGATCCCCGCGCACAGCAGCGGCGCCGCATCGGCAGATGATAGATCGTCAGGAATCGAAACGAGGCCGCTTGCTTTTGCGATCATCACTTCGGCGTATCCGCCATCGTGATGAACGCCGGTATATTCCTGGTTCAGGCAGTTCACGAGATCGCCATTGCGACAGAATGCGCAATAGCCGCAAAAGCCAGCGAGGAACCCGACTCCGACCCTCTTCCCTACCGTCCAGCCTTGAACGCCAGAGCCAATGGCGTCTATACGTCCAACGACCTCATGCCCCGGAACGCGCGGGAAATCGATCGGGAAAAGCGCCTCTACGGTCGCGGCGTCCGAATGGCAGACACCACATGCCTCGATTCGGATACGCACCTGACCAGGACCAGGATCCACAAGTGGCTTTCTTACTTCCGAGAACTTTCCCGGGCCCGAGAGCTCAATGGCTTTATATGTTGTGTTCATGGAAGCCTTCGCATTCGAACTGACGGTAGAGGGTTGGACGGCCTGGCTGCAATGACATATAATCCACTTTTCCGGCCATTGTGAAAATCATGCCTGGGCTGACAATGAAACCAATACTGGCAAGCAGGCGACCCCCCATATCGGTGGTTATCCTTGGGGTACCTCCGGTGGAGGAGCTCGATCTGATCGGTCCACTTGAGGTTTTTGCGGGCGCAAACGTCGTACTCGGCGCGCGGGGCCCCGCTTACGACGTTCGAGTAGTAAGCTCCCAACCTAAACCAATCATTGCAGGCGAATGCGGAGTTTCTTTGTTAGCGCATGGCTACTACCGGAGACTGCGCGAGCCCGTGGACACACTGGTCGTCGTTTGCGGACCGAACTCAAAAGACACACGCGACAGCCGCTTTTCTCTTTGGCTACAAAGGACTGCGGGCCGCGCACGACGAGTGGCATCCGTGTGCGTCGCAGCCTTTGTCTTGGCTGAAGCGGGTTTACTCCATAACAAGCGAGCAACAACTCACTGGGCCTTTGCTGCCGATTTGCAGAAGAAATATCCGGGTGTCAAAGTCGATGCGAATCCGATCTGGATACAAGATGGGAATATCTATACCTCTGCCGGAATAACGGCTGGCATCGATCTCGCTCTGGCGATGGTTGAAGAGGACCACGGTGCGTCCGTGGCATTGGATGTAGCGCGCAACCTTATCGTGTTTCTGCGCAGACCCGGCGGTCAGGCGCAATTCAGCGTTTCCCTATCAACGCAAGCTTCGGGACGTAAGGCGCTGCAGGACCTTCAGGTGTGGATGGCAGAAAACCTGAACAAGAATCTCTCTGTTGATGTACTCGCCAGGCGTGCTGCTATGAGCCCGCGGAACTTCAGTCGCGTCTTCAGAAAGGAAACTGGCATTACACCCGCCAAATTCGCGGAACGCTTGCGCGTGGAGGCTGCACGCCAACAGCTAGAACAAACTGTTAAGGCCGTCAAGGAAATCGCTGCTTCGTGTGGCTTCAGCAGCTCTGAGATCATGAGACGTACTTTTCTCTCACAACTGCAGGTTACACCTAGCGCTTACCGGCTGCGTTTTCAGCGCCGTAGTCCGCCTGGGACAAGCCGGTCGTAGCGATATCGACTTCTGGATTGTCAGCTACTCGGAAGTAATCCCGTTGACATCATGCCGATAAGTAACGACAAGTCGGCTTATAGGAAGTGATCTCCGCGCGTGGGGCATTGCCTCTGTACGGCTGACGGGCCCGTCGAAGCAATCCACGTGTCAAATGGACGGGCAACTGGACAAACGGGTTTGTCGCGAGAGTTTAAGCCGGCCGAGGCAGTGCATCGGGAATACGTTTGCGCTGATGGAAACGACGCTGGTGCTGGCGACGGTGGCGCAACGTTACCGCTTTCGTTTGGTGGAAGGGCATCCGGTGGTGCCGCTGGCGTCGATTACGCTGCGGCCGCGGCACGGGATCCGCGCGGTTCTCGAGGCGCGATAGCTGAAGACCCGCTTTCATAGACATCCCATGGGATGTGGTATACAATTATCATTAAGCCATGCGGATTGTGCTCGACACGTCGGTCTTAGTGGCGGCTCTCCGCTCCCGCTCTGGTGCTGGAAACGCGATTTTGCGCATGGTTGCAGAAAGGCGAGTTGTGTTGTTGGCAACCCCACCGCTCTTTCTTGAGTACGAGGAAGTGTTGCTGCGCGCGGAACACCGACTGGTACACCGGCTCTCGCTCGACGAAGTGAGTACTTTTCTCCAGGAGCTCGCGGCCTTGATCGAGCCGGTGGAACTTCATTTTCGCTGGCGGCCGCAAGTTCACGATAGCGATGACGAAATAGTGCTAGAAACAGCGATCAACGGTGAGGCCGATGCCCTAGTGACGTACAACACCGGAGATTTTCTAGCAGCTGCGGAACGCTTCCGCTTGGCGGTATTAACGCCGGCAGAGTTTTTGAAGAGGATGAGACCATGAGCAGAGCTACCTATCCCTTGAAGCTACCCAATTCGGTGAAGAGGGCCGCGCAGCGCCTGGCAAAAGAGGACGGGGTCTCGTTGAACCAATGGATTGCCGCAGCGGTGGCGGAAAAAGTCGGCGTAGTGGAAACGGCCGCGGCATTTTTCGAAAAGCACGCCGGCGGCGCCACGGGAGACGGCTTGATGAAATTTCTGCGCAAAGCGCCCAATGAACCGCCCGAGCCCGAGGATCGAATCGGGCGATGAGGAAGCGGACCAATATCTGGCGTTTCGCAAGTGGCGCGCGGAGATTTGAAAATACATGGTCGGAATTTTAGTGCATGGGAATAATCACTTCATTTTGTCGGGGCCGGCGCCTGACGAGGGTGCGGCGCTGGCGTTGGCGCGGCACTGGTCGGTTATTCAGATCGGAGAGGTGAAGGCAGCGTCTTTTGGGGAGTGGGAAATACGATCCAAGGAGTTTCGCGAGAAATTGGAATGGGCGGTCATCGTGCCGGGAGACCGCGAAGTTTCGCCTGGGGTGGAACAATTGCTCGGCGAACTTTGCGCTCGCGGAGTCACTATCTGCAGATTGTCCGCTGGTTGCTTTGAGTGAATCCGCAACAAATCGAGCTAGAGAGGTGGAGGATGACTTCCGGATTGCGAACAACACGTCCGGAATGTGAACTCGGCTTGGGGTGCATGTACTCCAGCCCTTCAGCCCGCTTCTCGGCGCTCCACACATTTCAAGCCTTTGCGAATTCTGAAAGGTTCCCACGCAACAACGGCTTGCGGGGCGCCCTCGCGGTCGAGTGACCTCAACGGTCAGGGCCGCCAGCCCTTGCAAGGGGGGAGAAGGATTAAACGTCGTATAATCTCGTGCGCGCAACGGGGGAGCAGAACATATGAACGTACAAGAACAAATCAAGAAGTATATTACCAGCCAACCGGAGCCAAAACGCAGTGACATGCGAGAGTTGCATCGGCTCACACTTCAAATTTCACCAGAATGCAAATTATGGTTCTTCGATGGTAAAGACAGCAAAGATCATACTGTTTCCAACCCTACGATTGGATATGGATTCCACACAATAAAATATGCCAATGGAAAAAGTAGAGAGTTTTTTCAAATTGGTGTGAGCGCAAACAAAACCGGAATTTCTGTCTATATTCTTGGTCTCAAAGATAAGAAATACTTAGCCAAAACGTATGGAAAAAAACTAGGCAAGGCGAGCGTGACCGGATATTGCATTCGGTTTAAAGCTCTAACGGATGTAAACATCGATACGCTTGAAGCGGCAATACGATATGGGCTTGCAGCTCAGAATGAAAAAGGCAAGCTGGCGAAATAATTCCACCGTTAAAAGCAAGCAGTTATCGATGTAAAGGCGCTCCAGTATACGACCCCTACAGCCCTGACCCGCGCCACAAATCCATTCTCTATAAAACGGGTCTCCCGCAATAGTCGTGCGGCTCTCTGTGAGCGCTCCTTGCCTTGCTCTGTTTGCCGTTGCCCACTGCGGAAGTATCGCGGGCTAACCGGAAGTAATTTGCATGCCTGATTGACGCTGCCGATTCAATGCGTCGACGCAACACCATCCAATCGGAAAGGCGCCGGGTTCGCGGAGTTATTCCGCTGACGGATGCTTCAGGATTTCTGCCAAGGCGTGCAGCCGTGCGGCGTCCGCTGGGCTTGCCGTGGCGGCGCTCTTTTCGAGAGATGGGGCCAGGCCTTGCAGCTTTTTCAATTTGCTGGGGCTCAGGTGCGAGGTCTCGGCGCTTTGGATGGCCTTCGACAGCGCGGTGATTCGGTCTGCCTGCAAGGCCTGCGAACGGGACAACTGGTCCACATACGCCTTGGCCACGACAAGCTGGGCAGGCCACGCGATCTTTTGCTGGTTCTGAACATTTAGCTCGGTCAAGCGCACTGTCTTGGCGGCATCGATTTCGTTCTGCGTCAGAAATTTCGTGGGCGTTAGTTCAAAGACGTCCAAGCCGCGGGCAATCTCCGAACCGTAGATGTAGCCGTTGTACCAATAGGCTGACCATTCGCCGCCCAGCACCAGCGTCTTGGGATCGATGGGGCCGCGATCGAAGTAGGCTATTTCGAAGGGTTGCGCCGGGTCGGTGAAATCCATAACGGAGACGCCTCCCTGATACCAGGCTTGCACTTCGATGTCGCGGCCGGGGACCGGAACGAGCGAACCGTTGTGCGCGACGCAGTTCTCGGTGTCGCCCTGCGCGGCTGGGAGCTTGTAATAGTTCGCGAAGGTGAGCTTGTCGTCCTTCAGGCGAAAGATGGCGTCGGCGCCCCACTTGTTCGGGTCGTTCGGACGGCACCGCGCGCCAAGGCCGCCGCCCCACTCGTCGGTGAATACGACTTTGCTGCCGTCGTTGGAGAATGAAGCGGAGTGCCAGTAGGAATAGTTCGGATCGTTCACTGCATCCACGCGCTTGGGATGGACGGGATCCTTGATGTCCAGCAAGATTCCGTTTCCGGAGCACGCGCCCGCCGCCAGCCCAATCGCCGAATAGACCGTGATGTCGTGGCATTGGTCGGTGTCCGCCGGCTTCTCGGCGCCCTTTTTTCCATGCGTGCCGCCGTTGTTCAGGCCGTTCATCGCGCCGGTGCGGGCATCGATAAATACGCGAGGGCTGGAAACGATCTTCGCGTCTTGGGGCGTCGTTACCGGGACTTTGATCACGTCGATACGGAACTGTGCGGCATTGGGATCTTTGCCGCTTCTGTCATCCGTGCATCCAGCTAGTTCTTCCGATTGCCGCACAAAGGATGTGCCGGAGACGTAGATGTAGACGTTGTCTTTATCATTCGGATCGACGACCAGAGTGTGGGTGTGCGAGCCGCGGCAGGTTTGCACCGCCGCGACTTGCTTTGGGTTGCTGATGTCGGAAATGTCGAAGACTCGCACGCCACGGAAGCGGTCTTTTTGCGCCGCCGGCAACGGGCGCTTCTTTGCTTTTTCCTCCTCTGGGGTCGGCGGAGGCGCCGGGGGAAATCCTTGCGTGCCGCAATCCAGGCGGCCGTTGGGCATCTCCACGGACATGAACATCAGGTTCTTGTACACGGACACATCACCTTGCCCGCCCGGGCACACCATCGAGGTCAGCAACTTGGTGTTCGCTGGATTGGAAATGTCGTAGATATTCATGCCATAGAAGTTTCCCTGAAACAGGTGGTTGCCCTGGAACGCAAAGTCGGAGTTCGCGAAAGCCAGCTGCGCGATCACCAGGTGCATCTCCTTCGGTAGCTTTGCGATGCTCCCGATACCAAGCTGGGCAATCGTTTTCGTCACCTTTGGATCATCGGGATCCGTGGCGCCGAGTTGAAACGCGTCAGGCTTCTTGAGCAGCATCAGGTGCTTGATGCCCATGGAGGTTTCGCCCGCGTCGTACAGACCCGGCGTCAGCTTGGCGCGCGGATCGTTGGCATCGGAGCCGGTCATCCCCGGCGGCAGCGTTGGAGCGGGCTCTGGAGCAAATGGATTGTGGTCTTCCTCCGCGGGCTCCTCTGCGGGCGGCGGTGTTGCGGCCGGCTGCGTTGCGGATGGCGGGGTTGCTGGGGTCTGCGCCGGTGGTGGAGTTGTGGCCGACTGCGCCGGCATTCGGCTCACTCCGAAAAAGAAAATTAGCGCAGCCACCGCCATACGAAGTGCAACACTGGACACTCGGTTCATCGTTTCTCCTCTGAGGTTTTTTTCTCTAGCATGGCCTGCATAATCTTGATTTCCGCCCGCTGCGTATTGTCCGCATCCGTCGCGAAGTCGAAAATCTCGGCATCCTGGCCCGCGCCCGCGGTATCGAACAGATCTTTCACCATGATCAGCGCGCCGCCGTGGTGCTGAATCATTCCGAGCAAAAATAAACGATCGAACTCCGCGCCCTGGGCCTTGCGCAAAGCGTCCATCTGCTGCGGCGTAAGCATGCCGGGCATCAGGGCCATGGTGTCGCCGGACGTATTCGTCTTCGTCGGGTCGTTCGTCACATCCTTCGACATATTCATGCCGGGCATGCCCGGCATCGGCACGGACAGCGGTTCACCACGAGCTGCCAGCCAGCGCTTCATAAATCTGATTTCGTCCGACTGCGAGCTGCTGATGCGGGCTCCGAGGGAACGCAGTTCCTTGTTTTCGGTATGCGAGGCAATCAGGGCGGTCATCTCCACCGCTTGCGAGTGATGCATGATCATGCCCTGCATGAACTCCACGTCCGCCGGCGACAGCGGTGGCAAAGCGGCTTTCGTCGAAGGCGGCAGCGTCTTGCTCGGCTGGCCCGGCGCACCCGGCTGAATCACAACAGGCTTTTCTGGATCAGTCTGCTGCCCCCGCATAGTAGAGGAGAAGAGGCTGGTGGAGTAGAAGAAACTTGCGGGAACGCTGGCGGCGAGCAACAGGCCACTCCGCACTGCGGAACGTCTTGCAGAGCGCAGCTTCCGCTGGCGGCGAAAAGGACAAATGCCCCACTTCAGTGGATGGCTAGACATCGACAGTCAATATTCTCACGTCAATAAGGAAGGTGCAAAATCCGGGGACGACGATATAGGCGAATTATTTCCCGATTTGTTTTTGCAATTTTTGGACCAGGCGTTCGCCCGCGCTGTTTGCACCAGTGAGCAGACCGCCCCAAATGTGCGAATCGCTCCATAGGTTTTGTCCGGTGCTGGGCTCGATCACGCTGAGGTAGACATCACGCACAGGAGCTTGCCGGTTGTAATCGGGGACAGGGTCTTCTTGTGGGTGTCCGCGGTGTCCATACTTCCGGTCTGACCGTTGGCGAAGATGATGTACCCACCCTTATAGGGATCAGCGGTCAGCAGAAAAATTAAGTCTGCCGCCTTTTTGTCCTGGACGATTTGGAAGCGTCCCCATTTTTTAAGTTGAGCCACCGCAGCGTTCCCGACGGCGTCTACGCCGGTCTGATTGTCGAAGTAAACCGTCTTGGCCGACAAAATCTTGAGTGACTTCGCCGTTTGCTTTTGAGCGTGGGCGGAGATTGGTGGAATCAGATTGGTCAGAACGAGGACGAGAAGGGAAGCGTAGAGTCGCATGAGCGCACCTTCGACGGTTTCAGAAAAACAGCTTACACCCATTCGAATGTTAGATTATGGCGCGTGCAATAGGTCAAAGGCAGTCCTCGCGAAATGATCTTGGAACCTATTTGAGGTAATTGGAATGAATCCCTATCTCTTTGCGACTCCGTGTCATCGAATCCTTGAGGTTATACCGCGACTGTCGTGATGCTGGGCTGTGATGTATAGACCCTGGAGAACTACATGACCGAGAATCTCGCAGCGCAGACGAGTAAGTCAGCGGTCTCGACGAGCGAACTATTGGACTTGGCGGTGAAAGCGCACGGGGGGCTGGAGAGTTGGAACAAGGTTAATGCGATTAAGGTGGCCGCGTCCATCACGGGCGGGATTTGGTGGGTGAAGGGTAAGGGAGACTTTCTTAAGGATGTGGTATTGACGGCGGAGACGCGGAAGGAACGCCTGACGGTGGACTTCCCCGGGCAGGACAAGCGCGCGATTTTTGAGCCGAACCGCGTGGTGATCGAAACGGCGGCCGGAAAATTGATTGAGGCCCGCTACGACCCGGAGAAGTCGTTTGCCGGGCAACAGCGAGAGACGCCCTGGGACGAAATTCACGTGGCGTATTTTGTTGGCGAGGCGTTGTGGACGTATCTCAACTCTCCGTTCCTGTACACCTATAAAGGATTTGTGACGGAGGAGATTCCCTCGATCCAGGTGGATGGCGAGACGTGGCGACGGCTGAAGGTGACCTTCCCGGATAATATGAAGAGTCACACGCGGGAACAGATTTCGTGCTTTGGGCCGGATGGATTATTGCGGCGTCATGACTACACGGTGGACATTCTTGGCGGCGCAACCGGATTAAATTATGCCTCGGACTATCGTGATGTGGACGGCATCATCGTGCCGACAAAACGTCGCGTATATGCGTATGAAGGCGACTACCAACTGGTGAACGAGCCCTTGCTGGTGGCTATCGACATGGGCGAGATAACTCTGAGTTAGCGGCTTGGCCGTCGGGACGGAAGCGTCGCCTGGCTGGCGATGGATATGTTTGTCTCCACTGGCGTGCTGCTGTTATCCTGCCTTGGAATGCTGCATTTAGAGGCACCATGAACCAACCCGTGGATCCACTGCTCATTACCATCGTACTCGGCATACTGGCCCTGGGCCTGCCGATTTTTCTAGTGTTGGCGATCCGCTTTTTGTGGGACCGCAATTTGTATCTAGGGCGTTCGAAGGAGCTGGAAAAACTGATTTGGCAGTTGCATCGCATCGCCAGCTCGCTGGAGCAGCAAATGAATGTAACGTTTCCCGCGGTGCAGCCGGGCACGGAAGAGGCGCGGGATCTGGCGTATCTGCAACAACTGCGTGCACAACCGACCGCCGCGAATCCGTCCGCTACGAACCCGTCCGCTGTAACGCCAGGCGTCGCAATTCCCAGTGCGGCGGCACCCGTCGGGCCGCAGGCCCTTGTGCAGCAGCCTATCGTGCAGCAGGCGGTTGCTGCTACGCCGGCCGCGCAGCAGGCAGCGGCGCCGGGACTGGAACTCCGTGAACCTTCTGTCGATGCCCCGAGAGCCGGGGTCAACTCCATGTTCGGCCTGTAGAGCGCACTACCCGGAACGCTTCCTGGCGTCAGCTTAATTGAACGGTCACTTTTGCTACGCTCGCTGGAGGAAAATCTACCAGTAGAGCTCCGCCCGTCACACGCAATGGTTTCGTCTGCGGCACAACGGCGTCCCGGTTATCGAAGGTGTTGTGCGCATGAATGTTGGAATTGCTGATCCAAGTGATGGTGGCGTCCTTCGCGGAGGCACCGCGCAGTGAGATTTCCGCCAGACGCGATTCCGTGACGCTGGGATTTACCGCGGTGATCGTCAATTCTTTGCCGCGGACCGAAGCCGATCCCTGCAATCCCCAAAATGTGGCATCGTTTCCGTCTCGATCGTAATGCAGCGCTGGCGAAGAGAAGGTCGCACGCAGCGCGTTGCCGCCTTGATGGGCCGCATATAGTTCGAATACGTGCCCGACCGGCGTGATTACAAATTTGTCTTCATGCGCGAGATACAAGCTGTTCAGGCAGTTGACAAGCTGTGCGCAGTTGGCCATGGCAATTTTATCCGGATTGCGGTTGAAGATATCCATGGTCATGCCGCTGAAAACGGCATCGCGCAGCGTGGGCATTTGTTCGAGCAGATCGCCGGGGGTGGCCTCGCTTCCGGGCCGATACCAGGGTCCCCATTCGTCGACCACCAGCTTCACGCGATGCTCGTGATCGAATTCGCTGAGGACTTGCCAGTGGCCAGTCACCAGGCCTTCCATCCGCTGGCCTTCGCGCAGCAACTCATACCAATCGACGGCTTCAAAATTCAGCGCGTCTCCCTTGCCGGCATTCCAGTCTTGAGTTTTTCCGCGGCTCAGGTTCCACGCGTAGTGGTGGAGGGCCATGCCGTAAATCCGTTCCAACTCCCCGCGGCCTTTGCGCAAGAGTTCTTCGAGAAATTCGCGCGTCCAGCTCCACTCGTCGGTATTTGGTCCCGAAGCGATTAGGCTGAGCTTGTCGCCGTAGGTCGGGAGCCAAGCGGAATAGCGACGGAACTCCACGGCGTACTCTTGAGCGGTAAATTCTCCGCCACATCCCCACGATTCGTTTCCAACGCCCCAATATTTCACGCCGAAGGGCTGCGGAAAACCGGCGGCGGCGCGCGTCTCCGCCAGAGTTGTGCTGCCCGCGGGCGAATTGCAGTATTCCACCCACTGATAGAAGGACGAAGCCGGCAGACTGCGTACGTTGGCGGCGAGGTAGGGCTCGGCGCCGATCAGTTTACAAAAGTGGACAAATTCATTGGTGCCAACGGCATTAGGATCGTAGCGGTGGTTTGCGGGCGCGTTCGCGGTTTCCGCATTGGCCCAAAAATTTGTGCGGGTCGGCCGTTTGTCCGCCGGACCGATGCCGTCATGCCAGTCATAGCTGTCCGCAAAACATCCACCGGGGAAACGGATCACCGGCGCTTTGATCTTGCGCATGTGGTCGATCAGGTCCTTGCGCAGACCGTCCACGTTTGGCACGCGCGATTTGTTGCCCACCCAAATGCCGTCGTACAAAACGCCGCCAAGATTTTCCGTGAAGTGGCCATAGATGTTGGGTGAGATCGTGCCGAGCGGCTCTTCGAACAGAACTTCAATGCGGGAGTCCGCGGCGCGCGAGGCGGTGACGGACTGCCAGCTAAGTCTGGTCGGCAGGACAAGCGCGCTTGCTCCAAGGGCTCCATTGCGAATGAAGGTACGTCGTTTTATCAATGTGTGCTCCCGCGGTAAGTAAGGTAGGGCCGGATCAGATAACGCAAACAAATGAACACGAGTATAGCGCCGTTTTTCTGAGCAGAGCCGACGCGGGGGAGGTTCTGTTGAGGTGGATAGCGGCGTTGTGGAGGTTTAAGGTTAGGTTGCTGGCACAACCCGAAAACTGTCAATAGTGACACTAGAATGAAGAAGCGCGCCGGTGCATCGTTCTCGTGCACGGGTGTAAGCATGTGCTGCCAGGGACGGTACCTCTGGAATTTAATAAATTTTGGACCGCTGAATAAGCGCTGTGCTAGGGTTGGCGGGTTAGCGGAAGCGTTTTTCGGGTGCGCGTACCCTGTGTTGTTCACCGCAGAAGAAGGGTAGCGTTCCTCGCAACGACGATTGGTTTTGCCGTCGATGGGTGCGATCTAAATGGGCAGGCTGTTAGCAAATCTGAAACTGCGGCGACAATTGCTGATCGCCATGGCTCCGCTGGCATTGATGGTGCTGGTGGCCGGGCTGTATGCGTCGATCCAAAGCAAGAGCATTGATACGTGGTACAGCGAGTTGATCGACACACAAGTAAAGGCCTTGCGCGGCCTTGCCGAGGCGCGGAGCCATACCAATCGTTACGGACTTTTTCTGTACGAAATGCTCAGCGAGACGGATGCCAATCGCAAGCAAGTGATCGACGGAGAGCTGGAACAGGTGCGCGCAGACTACCAGACGGTGACTTCCGCGGCGCTGCGGGAAATCCCCGAACGCACGGAACAGATCAAAGCTGCGGAAGCGCTCTTCAATCGTGCGGTGGACGATTCGCGGCCAGTAAGGGCGCTGGCGTTGGCCGGCAACAATGAAAAGGCCGTGAACTTGATGCACGCGGGCGTAGACCAGGAGTTGCAGAGGGCGCGTCAGGCGGCCATTGATATTGTCGATGAATTGCAAAGGGAGATTGACCAGCGATCCGATGATCTGACGAGAAGCACGCACCACGCGATATGGGTGACTTGGCTGGTGATTGGTTTCGGCCTAATCCTTTCTTGGGCGGCGGCGTTCTATGTAGTGCAGACGGAAGTGGTGAGGGAACTTTCGACGTTGCAGAACAGCATTCAGGATCTGGCGGACGGGCGGCTAAATGAGGATATGCCGTTTTTAAAGCGCCGAAATGAGATCGGGGAAATCAGCCGCGCGTTGCACACGCTGCAACGCGGGGCGCAGGAGCGCGAGACGCAGGGATGGGTGAAGGCCGAGGTGGCGTCGGCGTTGGAGAAACTGCAATCGGCGCAGGATTTTCCCGCGTTTGCGAGCTCGTTATTGTCATGCTTATCGCAATCGATCCCGCTGATTTATGGCGCGTTGTACATCGCGGACGACAGTCAAAAGCGTTTCTTCCGCGCCGGGGCGTTCGCCATCAATGACGCGGGCAGTCCCAGCGAGTTTGCGCTTGGTGAGGGATTGGCGGGGCAAGCCGCAGTGGAGCGGCGCCAGTTGGCAATCGATGCGGGCGAGAGTGTGCGAATTACAGCGGGAATGGGAACGGTGAAGCCTGGGAAAATTCTATTTGTGCCGGTGGTGAATCAAGATGCCGTCACCGCGATTATAGAACTGGCGCCGGTTGCACCACTTGCGGAGCGTCAGCAAGCATTGCTGGACGCGCTTTTGCCGTCAATCGCGCTGAGCGCGGAAATTTTGTCCGGCAACATCGAAACCAGAAAACTACTGGAGCAGACACGCGCACAAGCGGAAACATTAGCCGCTTCAGAAAGGCAGATCACCGCGCGCAAAGAGGAGCTTGAGACCATCAACACGGCGCTGGAGGCGTCCGAAGTGGAACTGCGACGCGCCAAAGAAGTGGCGGAGGAAGCCACAAAAATAAAAGCGGATTTCCTGGCGAATATGAGTCACGAAATCCGCACGCCCATGAACGCCATTATCGGGATGTCGCATTTGACGTTGCGAACCGAACTGAATCCCCGGCAGAAGGATTACGTTCGCAAGATTCAGATGTCCGGCAACCACCTGCTGGGGATCATCAATGACATTCTGGATTTTTCGAAGATCGAGGCGGGGAAGCTGTCGGTCGAGAACATCGACTTTGATCTCGACAAAGTGCTCGAGAACGTCAGCAATCTGATCGGTGAAAAAGCGACGGCGAAGGGGCTGGAGCTGATTTTCGACATCGAGCCCGGAGTTGCGACGCAGTTGAAAGGCGATCCGCTGCGGCTGGGACAAATCCTGATCAACTTTTGCAACAATGCGGTGAAATTTACGGAGAGCGGCGAGATTGTGGTGAAGGCGCGGGTGCAGGAGAAAGACGAAGAAGGGGAATTGGTGCGCTTTGAGGTCAGCGACACGGGAATTGGCTTGACCGAAGAACAGATGGGGCGTTTGTTTCGCGCGTTTGAACAGGCGGACGCCTCGACGACGCGGCAGCACGGCGGCACCGGGTTGGGGCTGGCGATCTCGAAGCGGCTGGCCCAGCTGATGGGCGGCGATGTGGGGGTGAGCAGCGAAAAAGGTAAAGGAAGCACGTTCTGGTTTACGGCACGTCTGGGCACCGGTGCGCCGTCGAAACAACAGACGAGCAGACCTGACTTGCGCGGGCGAAGGGTATTAATCATTGACGATAATCCGCAAGCGCGCACGATACTTTCAAGCATGCTCACGGGCATGACGTTTGTGGTGCACGAAGCGCCGTCGGGGCTTGAGGGTATCGAGATGGTGCGTCGCGCAGCGGAGATTGGCGAGCCTTATGAGATCGCGTTTGTGGATTGGCAGATGCCGGGTCTCGACGGTATTGAAACCGGCAAACGCATTCGGAGCTTGCCGAATTTGGCGCTGCGGCCGCATCTGGTAATGGTGACGGCGTATGGCCGGGAAGAGGTTTTGAAGCAAGCGGAGGAGAACGGGTTTGAGAATGTGTTGATCAAGCCGGTCACTCCATCGATGCTTTTTGATTCCGCCGTCGAAGCGCTGCGCGTCAACGAACAAAAGACCGACGAGGTGCAAGCCAGCCCGAAAGCTGAAAATTCGCGACTACGCGGTGCGCGGATTTTGCTGGTGGAGGACAACGAATTGAATCGCGAGGTTGCGCAGGGATTGCTCGAGGACGCGCAGATGTCCATCGATGAAGCGGAGAACGGCGAAGTTGCGGTGCGCATGGTGAGTGCGAAGGACTATGACGTAGTGCTGATGGATATGCAGATGCCGGTGATGGATGGAGTGGCGGCGACGCGGGCGATCCGATCCAACCCGCGATTTCGGGCGCTGCCAATTATTGCGATGACGGCGAACGTGATGGCTGCGGACCGCGACAAATGCATGGAAGCGGGCATGAACGATCACGTTTCCAAGCCCATCGATCCCGACGAGCTGTTTGGCGCATTGCTGCGCTGGATTAAACCCGTTGAAGAAAACATGAAAGCAAGCGCGGCTGCTGCGGCCGCAGCCCCGGCCCAGGCAACGAGTCTGCCCACTCCGGCCAATACCGATGATTCTGAAGCAGCACTGGTGATTCCGGGAATTGATACGAAGTCAGCGTTGCGGCGGACGGGCGGCAATCGCAAACGCTATGAGGCGCTGTTGCGCAAGTTCGCGGAGCCGTCCGGCGGCGGAGTGGCGGAGATTCGCACGGCGTTGGCCGCGGGCGATATGGCAACGGCAGCGCGGGCGGCGCATTCGTTAAAGGGTGCGGCGGCGAACCTGGGCGCGAGCGGAGTTGCCGAGGTGGCAGCGAAGGCGGAAGCTGCGGTTACGGCAGGCAACGGCGCGGAAGAAATACTCAAAGCGCTGGAGACTGCGCTGGAGACGGCAGTCGCGGCGATTCGCTCGGCGCTGCCGAACGAGCAAACCGTGGTGGTGGCTGGCGAAGCGCCAGCCGATCCCGCAACCGTGAAGGAGCCGCTGACGCGGCTGAAGAAACTGCTGAAGAACGACGACGGCGAGGCTTCGGATTTCATAATTGATTTACGGCCGCGCCTGTCGAAGGTGCTTACTGAGTTAGAGATCAGCACACTGGCCGGACTGATTGGCAATTTCGATTTCAGTGGCGCACTCAATTCACTGTCGGGTATTGCTGCTCGCTTGTCTCTCAAGCTGGAGTGAACAGCGGAACAAAACACCTGGGATAAGACAATTGGAGTAAATAAATGGCTCACGCAAGCTTGTCACCGCTACCACTGGCACAAAAAACAATATTGATTGTTGACGACACGCCCATCAATCTCGGCGTTATTTCTGGGGCGCTGAAGGACTCATACAAAACGAAAGTGGCGACGAATGGCGAAAAGGCGCTGGCCATTGCGTCGGGCGACGAGAAGCCTGACCTGATATTGCTGGACGTGATGATGCCGGAGATGGACGGTTACGAAGTCTGCCGGCGTTTGAAGGCGAATCCGGACACGCAGAATATTCCGGTGATTTTTCTTACTGGGCAGACAGGCACAGAGGACGAAACGAAGGGATTCGACGTCGGAGCAGTGGATTATATCCACAAGCCTTTCTCCGAAGCGGTGGTGAAAGCGCGCGTGCGCACCCATTTGATGCTGCGCGATGCGCACGATCAAATTGCCCGGCAATTAGTAGCGATAAATATTGAGCTGGAGATGGCGCGGCAAATTCAGCTATCCATTTTGCCGCGCGATACGCCGAAGCTTGTGGGGCTGGACATCGCTGCCAGTTATCTGCCGATGACCTCGGTGGCGGGCGATTTTTATGACTTCATTATCGTCGACGAGAAGCGCGTAGGGATTTTGATCGCCGACGTCTCGGGACACGGCTTGCCGTCGGCGCTGATCGCATCGATGTTGCAGGTTGCGCTGAAGGGGCAAGCTGCGCACGCCGCCGAGCCTGCCCGGGTGCTGACGGGATTAAACGATGCGCTTTGCGGAAAGTTTGAACACAATTTCGTGACCGCGGCCTATGTGTTCGTGGACCTTGAAAAAAAATCTTTGACGTACGCGGGCGCGGGGCATCCCCCGCTGTTATTTTGGAGCAAATCGGCCGGTAACGTCAGCGAAGTATTGGAAAACGGATTATTTCTTGGGCAATTCCCCGAAGCCACTTACGAATCGTTGCACCTGCCGATTGCGGCCGGTGATCGGGGTGTGCTTTTCACCGATGGCGTGCTGGAAACGAAGAACGCCGCGGAAGAGGAATTCGGGGCCGAGCGCTTCAAGGGATTTATGAAAAGCAACAATAGCCTGCCGGTTGACCGGTTTGCCGACGGATTGCTCGACGAGTTGTCCCGTTTTTCGGGTTACCCGCGTGGCGAGGGGCAACAGGACGACATTACCGTACTGACTTTTGATGTTAAGAGTTAGGCTGACATTTTTGTTGTTTGTGCCACCATTCTTGTAACGATGTGCAGCGCCCTTCCTCCTCAAGAGAAATCTAGAAGATTCCATCCAGTTGAGTTTGTAGCCCTGGTGGGACGCGAACAAACGATGCCGACCATTTGGCGATATTGAGCGCAGCAGTCGCAAGCAAGACCTCGTACCCGAATCGAATATTTTCTTCGGTGCGGGCCACCTCTGACCAATATTCGAAAATGGTTCTCTTCCGAGTATGGGTTCGAGAAATGGCGTGACCTGGTAGGTGCCATTTTCAGCGAACAGCGCCGTGGCGGCTTCTGGATTACGGCTCTCCCAGGCCTGGCCGTAAGCGTCCAACCAGGATTTAAAGGCGGCCAAATGGTTGCTCACGGCTGGTCTCCCGACAACTCAATCGGTCGAGTGGCGGCACCAGGATTCACGGGCTCGACGGGAATAGTTTTTTGTGCGGGCCGATTCGCAAGCCTAGCGGCCGCGCGTTAATTTGTGGCGCTGTAGACGGTCTTTCCGGCCACGATGGTCCACAGGATTTTGGCGCCACGCATTTCTTCCGGACTCACGGTGAGGACGTCGCGATCGATGAGGATGAGGTCGGCGCGCTTGCCCGGCGCGAGTGAGCCAATGCTGTCGAGAAGATTCATGGCGCGGGCGGAATTGCGGGTATAGGCGTAGAACATTGCTTCGCGTGGCATGTCTTGCGCGGCGTCCAACACGCCTTCGACGCCTTTGCGGGTTTCCGCCTGATAGATGCCCCAGAAAACACTTGGGCTGGAAACCGGCCAGTCGCTAGCGCCGGAAATCACGCCTCCCGCGTCGAGAATTGAACGCGCGGGGTACTGCCATTTATAAATTTCTGGAGCGACAAAGGGCTTCACGATTTCGATGGTGTCGGGCTCCGCGCTAGCCCATAGCAGTTGTAATGCGCTGATGACGCCGAGTTCGCGGAAACGAGGAAAGTCCGCGGGAAGCACGAATTGTTCATGTGTCAGAGTGTGCGGCAAACCAGAATTGCCGTTGGCCTGGCGCGCGGCGGCAATGCCGTCGAGCGCCGCCGTAACCGCGCCGTCACCGAGGGCATGGACATGAATGATCAGCCCCATTTTGTCGGCGGCGATGCACAATTCGGCGAATTTCTTGGGATCAAAAAGCAAATCTCCGTTTCGGCCGGTGTTCAGATAAGGCTTCGAGAGGTTCGCGGTTTGCGAGGGAAACTCGACCACGCCATCGGCGAAGACTTTGATTCCGGTGATATGCAAGTTGGGGATGGCGGCGTATTTTTCCTGGATTTTTTGCACAGCCGCAAGTTCAGCAGGAGGATCTTTCGCGTACACCTGCGGGAAGGCGTTCACTTGCGAGATGAGTTCAGCGTGATCGAAAAGAAGCTGATAGGTCTTCAGTACATCGTCATCGGCCAAGGGGTCCAGCCATGCCGTGATGCCGAGGCTATAGTTGTAGCGAAGCGCGGCGCGTCCGGCAGCGAGCAGACGCTCGTCGGACGGTTTCGGCAAAAGCGGGGAGATTTTTTCCTTGCCGGCATCCACCACGAAGCCGTTTGGTTCGAAGTTTTTGCCTACGCCGTAATAACTGCGCTGATCTGCGGAGAGGTTCTTCAGGAAATCCGGAGTTATGCCGGCGCGCTTTAGCAGAGCACGATTGGCCCAGCCGGTGTGGCCGTCCATGCCATCGAGCAGCACCGGCTGAGTTTCGTAAGCACCGGTGCTGAATTTGGCGTTCAACTCGTCGATATGGGACCAGAACTCCAGGGGCAAGCCGAGTATCTCAAGAATGCCGCCACGCATTCCGGTGCCGGAGGTTTTGGCGGCATTCGCGAAAGCGACCAGATCCGCGATGGAGTGCACTTTCTCGCTGGCGTCAGCAGAGATCAGATTCATGCCGCCATCCGCCGTGTGACTGTGGGAATCGATGAAGCCGGGGAAAAGCGACTTGCCTTGCAGATCTACTCGCTCAGCACTGTCGGAAACAGACTTGGCAACTTCCGGATACGAACCGACGGCGAGAATCTTATCGCCACGAATGGCAATAGAGTCCGCGTAAGGAGCGTCTGGTTCGGCGGTGAATATTTTGGCGTTGAAAAAGATGCGTTCATTGGCACTGCCTTGGGCCGCGAGACGGGGAACCATGAGACCAAACAGAAGAAAAACAAACAGAGTCAGCAGGAATGCGCCATTCAAGCGCGAAACAATTTTCACGGCACCGCCCCTTCGGAGGAAGCCGACTCGAGTATTTGGTCGACCGGGTTGAGAGTATACACCGGGCACCTGAGAATCGTGGCCGTGAGCGTCTGCACGTGGGAGGATGATCCCGCCAGACGAGGCCGAACTCCGAAAAAAGCGGCCTAGAGTTGATACAGCTTGACTGGTTAGGCAGGCGTGACGGCGTCCGCTTCCATTGTCGGCAGCGGTTCGTCTTTACTCATCGTCGGGAACTTGCCGTAGGTCATGCCGCGCCACAACCACTCCATGGGACCGAAGCGATAGCGTTGCAACCACCAATTGCTAAACAGCACCTGGGCGCCATACAGGATGACCGTTGGCACCAGGCCGAGCGCTGGTCCGATGCGTCCGTAGAGGCCCGTGGTGTAGTGATAGAAGAACAGAGTGCACAAGACGGATTGCATCAAGTAGTCGGTCAAGGCCATGCGGCCAACGGCGGCGAAGGGGAGCAGAACGCGTCGCCAATCCTTGTGCAGGAAGAGTAGCGCCAGGCCCGACATATAACCTGCGCTCAAGAGATGCGCTGCCGGAAGAAAGAGAACTCCAGCAGACCAAGCCCACAGCGACACGGTGGCGGGAGGAATGACTGCTTTTACGGTCGCCACGTAGATATTCACAATCAGCCCTGTCACGAGGCACCACGCGCAGACGCGCTTTAACACTGGCCGGTATTCCTCAAGCCGTTGCACAATGCCGGCTCGCCACACCCACATGCCCAGCAGAAATAGTCCGGACGCGTAGATCGCGAAGAGCGTAAAGGGCAACTCCTGTTTCCATTCCACCCAGTTCTGCGCAAGAATCTGCCGGACCGTTCCATGAGCATAGATATTGATGATGGAATAAAGTTTCGCCATATCCGGCGGTTTGGGGACCATCCACGGACGACGGAAGCGGCTGAAGTACAGGAACAGGAAAGTTGTGCTTACTACGATGGGCAGTGCGAACAATCCTCCGGCCCACCAAAGCAAGGTTTTCTGTTGGCGCTTGCGAAAGAGCAAAAGAATTGCGCCGGACACGGCGTAGGTAAGCAGGACGTCTCCGGCCCAGATCAGCATCCCATGGATCAGGCCGAACAGTGCGAGCGCCAGAAGCCGTCGCGGATAAAAGCCCATGAAGCGCACACCACGCGCTTCCGCCCGGCTCATCTGGATGGCAAAGCCCATGCCGAACAGGAACGAAAAAATGGTAATAAATTTTCCCTGGATAAACGCATCGATGAAGGCCTGGGCCAGGACGTCCGCGCGGCTGTGAAAGAGGACGCCAATGTGATCGTAGGCATCGAGGGGCGCGAAAAAAGCGCGCATGTTGGCGGCAAGAATTCCGAACAGCGCCATGCCGCGCAGAACATCAACGAAAAGAATGCGCTCGGAAAGGCTGATCGGGCCAACGCGCTGGGATTCTTGCTGCATGCTTCACCTTCGTACTGGCGATGATGCCATGAGCGACCCGCACAGAGTCAATCGAAACTATACGTTCGAGAGCACGGCACCATGAGGGTTCGTGCGAGTGTTGGAGACCTCCGGTAATTTCGTTATGATGCGGCAATGATGCAGGCGCGGGGAGTCAGTTGATGGCCACGATTCGTCCGTTCGACTATTCCGGAATTGAGCGAGGCGCGGACGGCATGGCGCGGTACCTGAACCGGCCGCCATCGCTGGTGCACATGCTGCGGGCCACGGCGGATAAGTGGCCGAAGAAGGAAGCGCTGGTCGAACTGGGCGGCGAACGACTCGACTATACGCAGCTGTGGGAGCGCGCGACGCGAGTGGCGGGCGGCCTGCGCGCGATGGGAGTGCAGTGCGGCGACCGCGTGGCGATCCGACTGGGCAACAGCGTGAACTGGTGCGTTTCGTTCTTCGGCATTCAGATGGCCGGCGCGGTAGCGGTGCCGGTGAACACGCGTTTCTCGGAATCGGAAATCGAATACGTGATCACCGATTCGGGCAGCAAGGCGGCAATTGTGCCGCAACAGCCGCTGCCGGACGGCGCGCCCTTCGTGGTGGAAGATCTGAAGCCGCGAGACCTATCCGCGATTTTCTACACTAGCGGCACCACGGGATTTCCGAAGGGTGCCACGACCACGCACGAAGCATTTCTCTCGAACACCGAGACGTGCAGACGCATCAGCAAGCTACCCTCCGACGGCAGCCTCCGCGGTCTGATTTCGGTGCCGTTGTTCCATGTAACGGGATGCAATAGCCAATTGTTGCCGACGTGTGAAGATGGCGGCACGACGGTAATCATGCCGGCGTTCAACGTGAATCTTTTTCTTAGCACCATCGGCGAAGAGCGGTTGAACATCCTCACCACCGTACCCGCGATTTTTTGGCTGGCCGTCAACCAGCCGAACTTCAGCAAAATCGATACCTCCACCATCAAGTGGTGCACCTATGGCGGAGCGCCTACTCCGCCGGACTTGGTGGCCAAGATCATGGAAGCTTTTCCAAACGCGCGGCTGGGCAATGGCTTCGGTCTTACGGAATGCTGTTCGGTCGCGACATTTTTGCCGCACGAATTCTCGAAGACCCGGCCGGAAACGGTGGGTTTTGCCGCGCCCGTGGTGGATCTGAAGCTGACGGACGTCGATCCGCACACTGGCGCAGGCGAACTATTGATTCGCGGGCCCAATGTGAGCCTGGGCTATTGGAAAAAGCCGGAAGCCACGGCGGAGACGTTTGTCGACCACTGGCTGCATACCGGCGACATGGCAAGGATCGACGAGGCAGGTTTTGTGCAGATCGTCGATCGCAAGAAGGACATGGTGAATCGCGGCGGCGAAAACGTCTATTGCGTGGAAGTGGAAAACGGACTCGCCGGGCATCCGGCGATTTTCGAGGTGGCGGTGACAGCCGTGCCGGATGACGTGATGGGCGAGAAGGTGGGCGCGGTAATCGTTCCGAAGCCCGGACAAGAACCCGCGATCGCCGACATTTTGGCGTTTGCGCGCACGCAGCTCGCGGACTTTAAGGTGCCGCAATATATGGTGCTGCGGACGGCGGCGTTACCACGTAATCCGGGCGGCAAGGTGCTCAAGAAACAGCTTCGCAGCGAGATCGATTGGGGAAAGCAGGTGTGGTAGGCGAGCTGCCCCAGGGTTTACGACCCTGTTCGTTTTGACAATACCCTTCTTTTCCCGCTTGGCTTAAGAATGCCGGGGAGGAGGTGTCGTATGAATCGCAAAGCGTTCGGAGTGATGGTGTGCGGTTTGACGGTGCTGCTGCTGTCGGTTGTGGCTGGTCATATGGGGGCGAAGGCTAGCAAAACCAAACCTTCGATTTGCTCGAATCCACATCCAGAAACACTGTGTACCGCTCAAAATACCTGTGGAGCAAATGGCACCGCGTGCGTACTGGAGGTTAGTCGCGTGTCGGGCGGATCCGCAGCGGCCGTTAAGCCGAATATTCCGGATTTTCCGAAAGACGCCGTACTGTGCATTGCGTCGGGCGCGAGTGTGACGTGGCAAGGGGCGGGCAAAAATACCGGCGTCATGGTTGATTTTGGCACCAACTCGCCGTTTGATCCTTCGGGAACGATTATGGCTGGCTCTGATCGACCCATCACTGTCGCGGCGAAGAATCCCGGGTGCTACAAGTACAGCGTCGGCGCGTGCTTTCCCGGGGCGATCTATGGTATGTGCGGGAATTCGGATCTGGAATTGGTCGTCACCAGCAAATAGGCGATTCGCGGGTGGCGCTATCTCCGTGCGCTACCTCAGCGTGGCGTACAGAGCTTGCTTCCAGCGGCCGCTGTCGATAGTCCAGAAGACCTTGGCCTTACGTCCTCCCGCGAGATGCGCGGCCCAGACTTCACGGTTGCGTTCGTCGTGCGCGACGTTTAGACGGTCCACCACGGTCATTCCGCGGGTGAGTTCGCTCCCCGTTTCGACGTCCACGTAATGCTCGGACTGCGCGGTGATGATTGATGGATCGAGCGCGATAGCCATGGCTACCGGGTCTGGCAGAGATATCCCGCGCTCCCCGGACTGTTCGAAAAAAGCCTCTTGCCCGCGGCTGTTGCATTCAATAGCGAATTTTGCGACGGGTGTGCCAAAACTTAGAACGTGCTGAATGTCGGATGGAGTCAGCACCGCTTCGCCGCGGCAGAGATGCCAGCCCACAAGTTCAACGGGGAGACCGCTGCGCATCACGAGGCGCGCGGCTTCCGGATCGCACCAGATGTTGTACTCGGCCGCGGGAGTCACGTTGCCCTCGCAGCAGGGCGCGCCGCCCATCACCACGCAGCGACCCACTTTCGTGGCGATGCCCGGCTTCTTTTGCAGGGCTAGCGCCACATTCGTCAGCGGCCCTAGCGTGACCAGCACCAAGCCAGGATGCGATTCAATCGTCTCGATGATGGCGTCCGTCGCACTCTGTTTTTCCGGAGCGCGGCGTGACGGTGGGTACCCGTGATCGCCCAGGCCATCGCGTCCGTGAAACCATGCAGCGCTTACGTGCGGGCGCTGTAGTGGTTTTTCCGCGCCCATAAACACCGGCACGCGTGAATCGCAAAGCTCCGCCGTATACAGTGCGTTCCGAGTGGCTTGCTGCACCTCCACGTTTCCCACAACGGTGGTAATCGCCAGCACCTGAATTTGGGGAGAGCGCAGCGCCATGATTAGCGCTACAGCGTCATCGGAAGCTGTGTCGGTATCAATGAGCAATGGAGAGTTCACGCGACGCAGGATAACAAATCGCGGAGTAAATCTCGGCACAAAAATCCGCGCCCGCTCCGCAAGACCGCCGCTTGAACTTCACTTGAGATTGATGGTCGCGCCCAGCACGATGCCCGACTGCGCAATGTCAAACAGAAAAGTACTCTGCTGGGGCCGGTAGTTTACGTCCACATAGCGATAGCCCAGCTGCAAAATCATTTTCTTGCGGACCCGGAGGCCCAGCAAACCACCGACTTGATAATCCGAATGCGCCCCACCGCCACCCGCATCTCCAAAGATAGTCATCACAATTTTGGGCGTGAGTAGCGCTTCGAACTTTGCTCCGCCAACCGCATCAACCCAGTTCGCCGAATCATACAGGCCGCCGCCAATCGGAGTTGGTTGCAAAGTCAGGGTGTTTCCCAAATGCCAGTAGCGCAGGCCAAAGACGGCATCAACCTTGAACCTCTTCTCATCGACCAGGCGATACCCGATCTTTGGGGTGAACATGGTCTCGTTAAATTTTGTTTTGATTGAGGCCGCCACGTGGTCAAACGGCAGCGCTTTGTTGTCCGAAAGCTTGATCCACATAACGTCGATGGGCATCACAATGCGGTTGTAGCGGAGCTCGACCACGCCCATGGCGCCGATGTTGACGTAAGAAAATATGTCGCTGAAGCTCGCATGCACACTGGCTTCGAGTCCATGCGTGCCCACATCGCCGTGTACTCCCGCGAACCACACGTAAGGCGTGACGGCCACGTGCCAGCCATCATCGGAGGGCGCTGGATCTTCCACCTGCGTCGCAGGCTTTGCTGTTCCCGAATCCTGCGCCTTCGCCACCGGAACGCCAAACATCAACCCCAAAGCTGCAGCTATGCACGCTAACAGATACAATATTCGGCTAATACTCATTCCGTTTCTCTCCCTTATCCGCAGCGGACGAGATCAGGGCTGAAATCCGAGCCTCTTTTTGCTGGTGCAGAATTGTGGCAGGGGCGATCGACGCACGTAACCGTCAAAAGTGACAGTCGCCGCGGGCCTCCTAGAACGATGTAAAAGCTGTACGAAGCCTAGAGCTACTTGTTGGGGGTAGCGTGGCGAAGTTCGGAACGGGCCTGGATAACGCGGAGGATAGCATCGCGACTGACCATGCCAACCACATGCGCGCCGTCATCCTGCGAGCCGCTGACCACCGGCATTTGATTGATGTCGGCGGCAAACAGCCGTTCGAGAAGGCGCTGTAGCGGCTCGTCTTGCGAAGCCCAGAGAATGCGTTCGCGGGGGAGCATCACGCTTTGCACGGAATTGTGTTCCCACTCTTCGCGTGGTACGGCGTGCAAAGCTTGGACGTTCATTAAACCTACCAAACGATCGTCGGTGACCACCAAATGATAGCGGCGGCCAGTGCGCAAGACTTCCGCGCCGTAATCTTCCAGTGAGAGGCTGCCGCTGATAATGGGCACTTCCTGACTCATGACGTCGGCGGCGCTAAGTCCGCGCAATGTCTCGCGTACCGCCAGTTGCATGACGCTGTCGTTCGCGGCGCCCAGCAGATAGTAGCCGATCAAACCGTACCAAACCCTGGACCAATCACCGTGTAGGACAAACCATAGGCAGTAGGCCATTAGTCCGAAGGCGATCAGCTTACCCCCCGTGCCCGCCGCGCGTGTGGCTTTACTGAAATCCCTGGTGATGCCCCAAACGATAGCTCGAAAAATACGGCCGCCATCGAGAGGAAATCCCGGGGCGAGATTAAAAAGTCCTAGAATGAAATTGGTTCCGGCCAGATAGGTGGCCAGCGCGGCGACCTTTTCATCAAAGGAGAAGACCGTGCTCAAACCAAGAAAGGCCGCGGCCAGAACGAAACTGGCGATAGGTCCGGCGATGGCGATATTGAATTCTTGGACGGCTTTGGAAGGATCGCGGCCGATGCGAGCGACGCCGCCAAAAATAAATAGCGTGATGGAGATGACGCGAATTTTGTAGTGCCGGGCAACTACGCTATGTGAGAGTTCGTGGAACAGCACCGAGCCGAAGAACAGCAGGCTGGTGAATGTGCCGACAACCCAATGCTGAGAATTGGACCACTGCGGATACTTTTCAGCGAACGAGGTGGAGAGCAAATAGGTCAGCAAACCAAAAATGATCAGCCAGCTGGGATCCAGAAGGATCGGGATTCCAAGAATTTTTCCGATTTGCAGACCGCGTCTCATGATGTCTATTTTACGTCTTGGATTGCGCGGTGGATGACGGAGCGAAACCGCAACACACGGCCAGGCACCCACCGAACGCCATCGAGCTCGGCGTTCTCCCCCCTCACTACACTACGCTGGATTGCAGGAGACGCCAAATCGAGAAGTGGCGAAGCGCGTCCTTTGGAACACTGCGTGGGTGCCCGGCCACAGATTGAAACAGTCGTTTGACCCGCCGGTTTGCGCAACCTGCTTGTTTTCAGTGCTGCTTCGTTGGCGGGCCGATTGCATATTTCTCCGCGTAAGTTGCTGATAGCACCAGCAGCAAGCGATAGAAATTCATGCAGCACGGGAGACTTGCGATGGCGGCCATGCTCAGTTTCGCAACATTGCTGATTACGACGTTGCTGGCGACGGGCGCGGCGGTGGTGCTGGACTGGCTGCTGTTGCGCGCGGCGTTTCAATTGATGCAACCTGCGGCGAAGCGCGCGGTGGTTTGGAGCGGACGTCCGGAACTGGTGCGCGGGACCAGGCAATTGATCCGCGCTTACGGGACGCAGCGATAGACCGCGTGCGGGATCGTCAACGTCGTCCCGCGAAAACTAAATTAACTCGATAACAGGTTTCATAAAGCAGTTTATGGAACGCGGCGATGAGCTGAAGGGAGAAGTGCGTCATGCTGATGCTGAAATACTTGGTGATGATCGCGGGTTTTGCATTGTTTGGCAGCGCGGCGGCACTGGTGGGATACGACATTTTCCTTTCGGCGCAATTGCGCAGGTTGTTGCGGCGCAACGAGCAAGTCGAACGGCTGGGATAATTCATCTGAACTGTTTTCTTCGCGTCAGCAATTTTCTAGCGCCGACGCGCTGAAATTGCGCTGACCGCGGCGCAAACCCGTCATGCGGAGCGCTTCTACAAGGTCTCGAGACTGGCATGGCGGCGGGTTTTTGGTTTTGCACGGCATGTTATGATGAGGCGTTGCCGTGCGGATACTCCTACTTTTTTCCTCGCCGCGTGCGTTCATTTTTTCTTTGCGATTCCTCTATTTAATATTCTTCGCGGGTGTCTTTCTGGCGGCTGATGTTCCGTTTTCGCGCGCGCAGAATCCTGAAGACACCGTGCGGGGGCTGGCTCGCCGTGTCGCGGAGATTCGCGACCTGCCGGAGAAAGTGGCGGTGGAATGGACGAACGTGTCTTCGCTGCCGGAGCCGGAGTCGATTATTTTGCGCGAGGCATTTTTGAAGGAATTGTCGAACCATCGTCAAGTGGTCGTGACGGAAACTTCGGCAGCGTTGTTGCACGTAGCCGTGCGGGAAACGCCCACGAATTTTCTGGTGGTCGCACGAGTGGCGACTTCGGCCGGTGAAGAAGTGCGCATGGCCGGAATGGCTCGGACAGCGTTTTTGCCCGTAATGACCAGGGGAAACGGTTTGCGGTTGGCTAAACAGCTTTTGTGGCAGCAGGCGGAGACGATTCTGGACACGGGAGAGTTTGCCGAGTTTCCCGTTGGCGGTCTGCCGGGTGATGCTGTAAACGGGGCCGCGAACAGCGTCATGGACATTTTCATCTTGAAGCCGGACGCGGTAGCGATCTATCGCGACGGTGGAGAGCGGCTTAGCGAAATTCAGGAGCTTCCATTCGTCGGGGTGGTTGGCGGCTACAAATACGCTTCGCGTGGATTGCGCGGCGAGATGCATCGAGCCAAGGATGGAAGCGTTGCGGTGACATTGCCGGGTTTGAACTGCGCGATGCGTGGCCCTGGCGCTGCTGGAGAACGCTGGAGTATGCAGTGTGTGGCGGTTACAACGACGGTCGAGGCAACTGCCGCGACCGCTGAGAATGCCCAGGTGCCGACGCTGTCGTCCAGTTGTGATGCGAGTTCGTGGCGACTGATTGGTGAAGCTACGGATTGGACGCAGGCGGACCGGCTGTTACTCGTGAATGCGGAGATGAAGAGGGAAGAAGCGGTGGCGACAGTGGATTTTGCGGGACCGGTGCGGCGGGTGGCCGGTACGGCGGACGGGAGGTCGGCGCTGGCCCTGGTGTTTAATTTAGCGTCGGGGAGTTATGAGATTTATCGTATTACGATGGTTTGCGGGCGGTAGATTATTTTCAGCGGCTGTGGCGACCGTTCTCGCCTGTACCGGCGGCTTCGCTGCGGCCGCGACCACGCCGCGTTATGGCGGTACGTTGTTGGTGGAGTTGCATGCGCCGTCGCTTGTGCTCGATCCGGTGAAATGGAAAATAGGCGCACCGGAGTATGCCGCCAGCGCGCAAATAGCTTCGGTGGTGTTCGATCGATTGCTGACGCTGGATCGCTTTGGGCGATTTCAGCCGGCGTTGGCGACAGAGTGGTCGCACGATGCGGGCTGGCGGCGATGGCAATTTTCTCTGCGTTCAGGCGTGTTGTTTTCGGATGGCTCGCCACTCAGCACGGCGGATGTAGCGGGCGCCCTGCAGGAATTGCTGGCGGAAGGGTCGCCAGGAAAGGCCGTCGTGACGGCGGCGGGAACGCACGTGGTGGTGCAATTTCCATCGGCAGTGCCGGATCTACTCGAGCAATTAGCTTCGCAGCGCTATTTTATTTACCGTCGCGCGGCAGATGGCGCACTTTTGGGTACCGGCCCATTTTTTGTCAAGGAATTTACGCCCGCGCCAAGCGGCACCACGATTGCCCGTTACCGGTTGGCGGCCAGCGAACATTGCTGGGCGGGCAGGCCGTTCGTGGACGCGCTGGACGTAAACGTGGGCGTGCCCGTGTTGCGCCAGTTGTTTGATCTACAGCTCGGCAAAGCGGATGTGGTCGAGGTTAGTCCGGATCTGGTGCGCCGCGCGGCACAGGAAAATCTGCGCGTGTGGGCCTCGGCGCCGGTGTCGCTGTATGCGTTGCAAGTTGGGGCGGACACGGCCTCGCCCGGAAAGGGTGGCGCGGCGCAGCTGGCGAGCGCCAAAGTCGGCCTGGGCGAGGCGCTTTCACTGGCGCTGGACCGCGCCACGATGGCCAACGTGTTGCTACAGAGGCAAGCGGAGCCAGCTGCGTCGTTCCTGCCGCAGTGGTTATCGGGCTATGCTTTCATATTCAGCTCTGCATCCACCATGGGCATGGGGAACAACGTGGCGCGCGCTAAAGAAATAAGTGGTCCGTTATTTGCCGGCGCGAGCGGGCCAGCAGTGGCGTCACCCACACCACTGCGTTTGCGCATCGATGCCGGCGGCGACCTGGCGAAATTGATCGCGGAGCGCGTGGCCATCAATGCGCGGCAGGCGGGTATTCCCGTGCAGGTTCAGCCGCACAGTTTGACACGTGACGCTTCTTCCGGGAACGCAGCTAGCGGGGAAAAAACCGCGGAGACCGCTGGGTTGCGCTTGGTCTCTTGGCGTTATTCGTCGCTTTCAGCGCGCGCGGAACTCGATGCTATGGTCGCCACGCTGCAAATAGACAAAGCGGCCGACGAAAAAGAGAAGTCGGTGGAAGATGCGGAACAACTGTATGCGCGCGAGCGGCGGCTTATCTCTGAGCGCGAGCTGATTCCTTTGGTGGTCATGCCGGAATATATTGGACTGGGTGCGGAAGTGCGCGACTGGATGCCGGAACGCTGGGCCGAGTGGCACCTGGCGGACGTGTGGTTGGATGGGAAGCGCACGGCGGGATCGTCCGCTGGCGCGCAACGATGAGAGTGCAATCGTGAGAGTGCAACCATGAGAGTGCAAAAATGAGTTTCCGAACAAAATTATTCCTGGTGTTTTTGATTACCGTGCTGGCGTCGGTGTCTTTGGTCGCCTATGGCGTGACGCACTATACGCAGGCGGCCTTCGAAGAGATGGACGCGCAGCGCACCGACGCGCTGGTGGCGCAGTTTCAAAAGGAGTTTGCACAGCGCGGCGATGAAGTGGTGCATCAGGTGGAGAACATCGCCAACGCGGAAATCACTTTGCGCATGGCGCTCGATCTGGCGCGGCCAAATGCCGATCCCTCGCTCTATGTGCACGACGCTACCGGAGCGGCGCAGGATCATGGCCTGGATTTTGTGGAGTTTGTGAACGCCGACGGCACGCTGATCTCTTCGGCGCAATATCCCGCGCGCGTGGGTTACAAGAGCGAGTGGGTGACCGCCGAAAAGGATTGGAAAGATTCGAAAGCGTTCTTGAAAAAAGAAGAGTTGCCGGACGGCGTGGCGTTATCGCTGACGGTGGTCCGCACCCTGCCGGTCGGCGACAAAAATTTTTACATTATTGGCGGCCGCCGCCTGGATCAAAATTTCTTGGCGTCGCTGGTGTTACCGGCCGGGATGCGCACGCTGCTATATCGCAACGTCGAGCCGGGATTTGTGCCGTCCGCATTGACGGATGCCGGCGGGGAAGTCGCCCAGGCGGACCGCTTCGCTCCGATTATCGAGCGCATTCAGCGCTCGTCCGAGCCCGTAGTACAAACGGTGAACTGGACCACCAATCCGGCGGACGCCGAAACGTTCCACGCCAACGGCTTGACAGGACGCAGCAAGGAATTACTCGGCGTGTTGCTGGTGGGAAGTTCGCGACGCGAATTGGTGACGTTAACCACGCACATTTTTGAAATCGCCGGCGCCGTGGTGGCCGCGGCATTGTTGGTGGGGCTGCTGATCAGTTTGTGGGTTGCGGCGCGCATTACCAAGCCGGTCGAAGAATTGGCCGATGGCGCGCGCGAAGTGGCTGCCGGCCGCTGGGACACGCACATTCGTGTGCGTGGTAGCGATGAGATTGGGCAACTGGCGGGCGCATTCAACGAGATGACGTTGACGCTGGCGGAGCAAAAAGAACGGCTGGTGCAGACCGAGCGCGTCGCCGCCTGGCGCGAATTGGCGCGGCGGCTGGCGCATGAACTGCGCAATCCGCTTTTCCCCATGCAGATTACCGTGGAGAATTTGCAGCGCGCCCGTCAGCTGGAAATAAGCAGTTCATGGAAGTTTTTAACGAGTCCACCGCCACACTGCGCGCGGAGCTGGCGAATTTGAACGCCATTGTGAGCCGCTTCAGCGACTTCGCAAAAATGCCGGCGCCGCATTTTTCGCGCGTGAACGTGAATGAGGCGTTGCGCGACGCGGTGCGGTTGTTCGAGGCGCAATTTAACGCCGTCGGGAAGCCGATCATTACCCCAGAGTTTTTCTTGACCGATCCGCTGCCGGAAATTGATGCCGACGCCGAGATGCTGCATCGCGCATTTCAGAATTTGGTATTAAACGCGCTGGATGCCATGCCCGCGGGTGGGACGCTCGCGATGCGCACCCTTGAGAACGACGGCAATGTGCGTATCGAGGTCTCCGATACTGGAAAGGGTCTCACGCCGGAAGAGTGTTCGCGGCTCTTCACCCCGTATTACACAACCAAGTCGCAGGGAACTGGTCTCGGACTGGCGATTGTCCAGTCGGTAGTGAGCGATCATCACGGGACAATTTCCGTGGTTAGCGAAGAAGGACGCGGCGCAACGTTTCGTATCGAGTTGCCGCAGCGTCAGGAACGCGCCCGCGGTTCATCGGCGGAGGAAATCGCCGCGCCGCATGTGTCCAACTCCGCGAGCGCGGTGAAGCCGCCGATCGAAGTCGCCTGAGTTTTTGTAGCGGCCGCCTTCTGCCTGCCCCGGCTTGCCGGGGAGGCGGACGATTTTTGTCACGGTTGCCGAGGAAATAAATTTGCCGCGTAAAGCCCATCTATTACTTGTGGACGACGACCCCAACACTCTCGCGTCGCTGTCCCGTGCGTTTCGGCTGGCCGGCCACGAGGCCACCGTCTGCGATAACGCCGGCCGCGCCATGGATTTACTGCGCACGGAAACCTTCGACGTGATTTTCTCCGATGTGGTGATGCCAGGAAAAAGCGGCATCGAATTTCTCGAAGATCTAAAGAAAGCGGGAATCGCCACTCCAATCATTTTAATTTCCGGCCAGGCCAACGTGGAAATGGCCGTGCGCGCCACGAAGTTGGGCGCACTCGATTTTCTCGAAAAGCCGCTCTCCACGGACAAGCTCCTCGTCACCGTGGAGAATGCCCTGCGCTTAACCCGCCTGGAAGACGAAAATCGCGAACTTCGCAGCAAACTCGGAAAACATGAACTCGTCGGTTCCGGGCCGGCCATGACCAAATTGCAGGCGCAGATTGCCCGCGTCGGCGCCAGCGAGACGCGCGTCTGCATTTTGGGAGAGACAGGGACTGGCAAGGAACTGGTAGCGCGCGCGATTCACGAAAAATCCCTGCGCCGCGAAAACGCCTTTGTCACCTTGAATTGCGCTGCGGTCCCGGCGGAACTGATCGAATCGGAATTGTTCGGGCACGAAAAGGGCGCTTTCACAGGAGCCGCGGCCAAACACCTGGGAAAGTTCGAGCAAGCCGAAGGCGGAACGCTTTTTCTCGATGAAATCGGCGATATGCCGGTAGCGATGCAAGCAAAATTGCTGCGCGTTCTGGAAGAAGGCGAAGTTGAACGCGTGGGTGGAGACAAGACCATCCGCGTGAATGTGCGCGTGGTGGTGGCTACGCACCGCAATCTGGAAGATCTGGTAAAACAGAATGCTTTTCGCCGCGATCTGTTTCACCGCATTTATGTCTTTCCCCTGCTGTTGCCGCCGTTGCGCGAACGCGCTGAGGACTTTCCTTCGTTGGTCGCGCATTTTGCCCGCCAGGTAGCGGCGCAGAATGGCTGGAAAGAAAAGGTCTTTGACGATGCGGCGATTGCAGAACTGCGGCGCTACTCCTGGCCAGGAAACGTGCGCGAACTGCGCAACGTAGTGGAGCGACTGGTTCTGCTAGCAGCCGAAGATGCGGTGAGCGCGGCAGATGTTCGTCTGGTCTTGCCGGGGACGGAAGATCGCATGATTGGCACGTCGGCCCGCTCTTCAGATGGCGCCAGCACCGGCGCGGGGACGTTGGCAGAACGCTCGGAAGCGTTCGAAAGGGAAGTGTTGACCGCGGAAATACGGCGGCACAATTTTCACATGACCAATGTGGCGCGCGCGCTGGGCCTCGAACGCAGCCATTTGTACAAGAAATGCCAGCAATTGGGAATCGATGTGCAGTTGCTGAAGAAGCCGGATTAAATCTCGCCAAAAGTATTTCCACCAATGAATCATCGTAAGTTATTGAAAAGGCTATGTCTATTCTTCTTTACAAAATAGCAATACGTGATATCATTATTGCAATGCGTTATTGAGGTGGTTGTCGTGAAAATCCAATCAAGGATTCCTGAATGACTCTCAGCGACAAACTGCGTTCCTTGCGCTCGGTAGAAGGCTCGCTGCGCGGCCTGGGACGCACCATGACGCAGCTCGAAACGGTGAAAGCCATGAAACGCGAAGTGGGCAAAAGCGTCAGCCAGGCGTACCTCTCGCAAATCGAGAGCGGTGCCCGGCCGCATCTGACGCACACCACGCAGCAGTTGCTGGCCAAGTTTTTCCGCGTATACCCGGGATTCCTGGTGGACGACCCACCCGGATATGCCCGCGATCTGCAGTCGGAATTGCGCGTCGTCGACGCCAAGGTCGACTCGTGGCTATATGCCGGAGCGTCGCAATTTTCGGCGGACCCGGAGTTGCAACGCGCGTTGATCGCCGTGGCCGAGCATCACGACTCTCGCCAGGCGCTGCTGCTCCTGGCGGAGATTCTGCGCGCGCCGGGATTGGCGGAGCGATTGGGCGAGGTCTTGCGGCCCGACTCGCCAAGAAGCACCGATTTTCCCGGCGAAGTTCCGGGCTCCTTGCGGCGCGATCCGCCAAACAGGAATCGCCCGCCAGTCCGCGGCTATTTGGAGAATTGAGTTTCACGGCCAAGTGAACTTGCTGTTCGGAGTTTTTTATGACCTGGTCTGACTTTTATCTTCTGTGCTTCCTGGTGGGCTTCTCGTTAAGCGTTTTATCGTTCCTGGCGGGAGCCGTGCACATCCACCTGCCCTTCAAGATGCATTTTCCGTTTCACGGTGGGGGGCATGCGGCTGGCGGACATGGACATGTCTTTAGCGGCCATGCCTCTGCCGGCCACGGTGCGGGCAGCCATGCGAGCGGTGCGGGTGCGCGGGGCGGATCCCGTGGCAGTGGACAGATTGCGTGGTTTAACCCGACGACCGCGATGGCGTTTCTCGCCTGGTTCGGCGGAGTTGGCTACATCCTCACCGTGCATTCGCACCTGATGGCGCTGGTGGCGCTCGGATTCGCGACGCTTGCCGGCCTAGTCGCGGCGTTCGTGGTTTTTCGCTTCATGGTCCGGTTAATGCGTGATAGCGAAGGCGAGATGTATGACTGGGACTATCGCCTGGAAGGTGTAGTGGGGATCATCAGCATGCCGATTCGCGCCAAGGGAACCGGTGAAGTGATCTTCGAACAAGACGGCGCGCGGCGCAGCGTCGGTGCGCGATGCGACAACGGTGCGGCCATCGCCAAGGGCTTGGAGGTAGTCATCGAGCGTTACGACAACGGCATCGCTTACGTGCGCCCGTGGGAAGAATTCACCAAGTAACCTCGTCGCACGCAATCCAGCGCGGAGCGCATCATGCGGGACGGGCAGTGTTAGAAAAGTTTCGCGGACTGACGAAGCATAGAAACAGTCCGGACGGCGAAAAGAGGAGGTCTTTATGTTCGGGCTATCGAATGATGTTCTGGTAATTGCAGGGCTTATCGTCGTGGCGGTCATCGTCCTGATGGGTACGATCGCCAAGATGTTTCGCAAGGCGGGACCGCATGAAGCGCTGATCGTTTATGGCATGCGCGGCACGCGGGTAATCCGCGGCGGTGGCACGATCATTTTACCAATGGTCGAAACGTGCAAAGAGCTGTCACTCGAGCTCATGTCCTTTGACGTGGCCCCCCAGCAGAGCTTGTACACCAATCAGGGCGTCGCTGTAACGGTAGAAGCCGTGGCGCAGTTAAAAGTGAAATCCGATCCCATCTCTATCAAAACCGCTGCCGAACAATTCTTGACCAAGCGGCCGGACCAGCGCGAAGGGTTGATTCGCCTGGTGATGGAAGGCCATCTGCGCGGCATCATCGGCCAGCTCACCGTCGAGCAGCTGGTGAAAGAGCCGGAGATGGTGGGTGAACGTATGCGTTCCACCTGCGCTTCGGACATGAACAAGATGGGGCTCGACGTGGTCAGTTTCACCATCAAAGAAGTCCGCGACAAGAACGAATACATCACCAACATGGGGCGGCCGGACATCGCCCGCATCAAGTTGGTAGCGGAAGTCGCCGCTGCCGAAGCCGAACGCGACATCGCCATCAAGCGTGCCGAGTCGCAACGCGCCTCCGCCGTAGCCAAAGCGCAAGCCGATCAGGAGCGTGTCTTTGCGGAAACCGCATCGTTGGCCAAGCAAGCCGAAGCCGAGCGCGACTTGGACCTCAAGAAAGCCAGCTACCTGGAGATGACCAAGAAGGCCCAGGCCACGGCCGACAAAGCCTACGAAATCGAAACCAACGTCATGCAACAGCAAGTCGTTGCCGAAGCCGTAAAAGTCCAGCAGATAGAACGCGAAGCGCAGGTCAAAGTGCAAGACGCGGAAATCCAACGCCGCGAACGCGAACTTATCGCCACCGTGCTCAAGCAAGCGGAAGTCGAGCGCAAGCGCATCGAGACCATCGCCAACGCCGAACGTCAACGCCTGATCAGCGAAGCCGAAGGCCGCGCCTCCGCGATTCGCGTGCAAGGCGAAGCCGAAGCGGAAATTATCTTCAAGAAGGGTGAGGCGGAAGCCAAAGCCATGAACATCAAGGCCGAGGCCTTCCAGGAATACAACCAGGCCGCCATCGTGGACAAACTCTTCACCGGAATGCCGGACATCGTCCGCGCGCTGGCGGAACCGCTTAGCAAAATCGACAAGGTCACCATCGTATCCACTGGCAACGGTCATTCCGCCGGGGCCCACAAGCTCACCGGCGACATCACCGAAATCGCCGCTCAAGTACCGGCGCTATTTGAAGCACTCTCCGGCATGAAAATGTCGGAACTACTCGGCAAGGTCCGGGCCATTGGCGACAAAGCTCCAAAGCTTCCGCCACCGGCTCCCGGTGCCAATTTCTAAAACTTCTTCGTCCCGGCAGATCAACGGGATCTGCCGGGACGCTTCATTACTCCAGGGGGACGGTAATGAGCGTCAAGGATAAGTTGCTGATACTCGGCGTTTTGTTCGCGATCGTAGTTGGATTCCTCGGTCACCACTATTGGGCGGTAGCCATAGAAGTATTCCAGCGCTTAGTAGCCACCGGCTTTGTCGGTAGGGTGTTGCTTTTGTAGCGGCCGCCTTCTGAGGCGGTCGCCTTCTGCGACGTCACTCAGATTCGTTTTTGTATCAGACGGGCGTTAATCCCGGATGTTTTTGCTGTAGATGTTTTTGCGGTTGAAAGGAGAATCACTATGGGACTACTGGAACGCGTCAGCACATTAATCCGCGCGAATCTAAACGACATGATCGATCGCGCGGAAGATCCGGAAAAAATGATCAAGCAAGTGATCGTGGACATGGAGAATCAATACCTGCAGGTAAAAACGCAGGTGGCCGTCTCCATCGCCGACCAGCACATGCTTGAGAAAAAATTCCAGGAGCATCAAAACACCGCGAAAGACTGGGTGAGAAAGGCGGAACTAGCCGTGGACAAAAACGAAGACGACCTCGCGCGCGCCGCGCTCGAGCGCATGCAAACCGCGCAACGCATGGCGCAAAGCTTCCAGGAGCAGGTGAACGATCAATCCGCGCAAGTCGAAACCCTGAAAGCCGCTTTGATAAAGCTCGAACAAAAACTCGACGAAGCCAAGTCCAAGCGCGAACTGCTGTTGGCTCGCCATCGCCGCAGCGTGGCCATGGGCAAAGCCGCACGCGCCCAGTCCGAACTTGGCGCGCAATCAAAAGGCGCTGCGTTCGATCGCCTGAAAGATCGCGTAAATCTCAACGAAGCAGTCGCCAGCGCCGAAGTAGAAATGGTCACCGACGAAATGGGCGAGCGCCTCGTGCGCCTCGAACGCGACACCGAGGTGGAGCGCCTGCTCTCCGAACTGAAGAATCGCCGCCAGCTCACCGCCGGTTCGTGATTTTGCATCATTCGGGAGAAGCGTGCCGTGCGAGAATGCGAGTATGGAGCCTTGGTTACTCGCGACACCCGGCCTTCTTGCCGCCGCTGGAGGGATGATCGGCTATGCCGCGGCTCATCCGGCGTCGCAGTTGTTTGGCCGATCACTGCGACGCACAAACGCACCGAAGAAGATCGCCATAACTTTTGACGACGGTCCCAACCCAGCGATCACGCCGAAGCTGTTGGATCTGTTCGAGCGGCATTCCGGTCACGCCACATTTTTCCTGATTGGCGATTTTGTAAGGAAATGTCCTGAGTTGGTGCGCGAAACCTCGGCACGAGAGCATAGTCTCGGGAATCACACCTTCATGCATCCAAATCTTTTCAAGTGCGGTCCGTCAGAAATCCGCGACCAACTCCACCGCTGCAACGACGCCATCGCCGACACCACCGGCGCCGCTCCCAAATGGTTTCGCCCTCCCTACGGTCTGCGCAATCCATGGGTAATTCCAATGGCCAATAGCTTGGGAATGCAGACGGTGATGTGGTCGCTGATCACATGGGACTGGAAAGCGCAATCACCGGAATGGCTAATCCCCCGCATGGCGCCAATCGCCGAGCACGCGCAAAAGAAGGTCGCGAAAGCGAACAACCCAGAGGCACGAGCCCACGGCGACATCCTCTGCCTCCACGATGGCTTTCACATGCACTTGAACGGCGACCGCCACTGCACCCTCGCCGCCCTCGAATACTGGATGCCTCGCTGGCGTGACCTGGGCCTCGAATTTGTTACAATTGACGAAGCGGTGGGCACTCCCGCTCAATAAACTATGGACGAACGATCTTTTTACACCGAAAAAGAAGAAGTCCGGAAGATTAAGCTGATCTGCCCCAGCTGCAAGGGTGAATTCGAAGCCCCGGTTCGCTGGAAGGTCTGCCGCAAAAAACGCGAACTCCCGCGCGGTGCCGGCGAAGAAGACCGCCACAAATTCGCCAAGGCCACTTCGTACATGGTGCGCCTCGAAGATTTAGTCGCCTGCTACAAGTGCCGCAAACGCTTCGAGCTAACCGGCCAATCCACGGTACTCATCAACGATAATCTCGGCGATCCCAACGCCGACCCCGAAAATTTCGGCAACCGCTAAGTTTTGGAGTGCGGCGGTTTACCCTGACCGATTTCTGCGAAGGGCTTGACGCCGCGCTCCGGTTGCCTCCGCATCGAACATCTCATTTTGTAACGGCGCAATCCTGTGTGTTCCGTCACCTGGGTTCCGCGCAAGACGACTCCCCGTTACCGACGATCCTCGGACAATAAAACTTCTGTGAATCCTCGGAATTCGCCACCGCACAGGTTACAGAACACAGGTCACGGAACACGGCTCACGTCTCTCAAATCTCGGGATACATATCAAAAAACGCTTCCACCGACTGATGGAACGTCTTCTCAATCTCTTCTTTGCTCCCCTCAATCAAATGCATGGTAACGCGCGCCGTCTTCCCATTCTTCAGCGTCACCGTAGCATCCCCCACCTGCCCCAAATCCTCTTCCGGCAACAACCGCATCCCATAAATCAGCGCTAGCTTAGCCATTGAAAGCCTCCCTGTTGCTTTCCTCGCCACAGTGCTAACCTGCACCCACTCTTCACTGTGGCGCTATACTCAGACATCCGATTTTCCCCCAAGCCGCATCGCACTGGATATCGCGGAGGCCGCCGGTGAACCACCTCATCATTCGCAAAGCGCTAATAACCGTTTTCCTCGGTTCTACCGTCCTACTCGCAAGCCGCGCCTCCGCCCAAGAGCCAGACGGCCCGCAAACCGCCGCCCCTGCCCCCGTTCAACCCGCCCTGAAGCCCGCGCACGCCGCCCAAGCAGCCAGCGGCAAGTTCATCACCCTGCCCTCCGGCACCCGCGTCGCTGTCGTCCTGGAAAATGGCATTTCCACGCGCAGCGCCAAGCCCGGCGATTCCGTATACCTGCGCACCTCATTCCCCATCACGCTCAACAATCAAATTGTGGTTCCCGTCGGCTCCTACTTGCGCGGCGAACTCCTCGACACCAAGCGCCCCGGACGCGTCAAAGGCCGCGGCGAATTTCGCATCAAACTGGACACTCTAATCTTTCCCAATGGTTACACCGTCAACATGAACGCGACCCCGCGCAGCGCCGATAGCGGCGGAAAAGAAACCATGGACTCCGAGGGCCAGATAAACGGCCCCAGCGGTAAAGGTAAAGATGTTGGCACCGTCGCCGCCACCACGGTAACCGGCGCGGGCATCGGCGCGATCGCCGACGGCGCCAAAGGCGCAGGCATCGGCGCAGGCATCGGCGGCGCCGCAGGACTAGCCGCAATTCTCCTCACGCGCGGTCCGGAAGCCGAACTCCCGCGCGGCTCCACGCTAGATGTCGTCCTAGAACACGATCTGCAGCTAGACGCCGGCCAAATTAACTATCACGATTTGGGCCAGGCTATGCCGGTAACCCCGCCGCCGGCCCGCGCACAGTAAAATCTTTCGCCAAGCGCCGCGCAACCCGCCGCTAGTTCACCCAACTATCCGGCCGCGAAGGCGGCTCGTCTTTGTGCTTTCCCATAAACACTTCAAATTTTTTCCGGTTCCTCTGCAGCTTCCAATCAGACACCGTGTTCCGCACGTTGTACAAAAACGATCCCCGCCGTAAATAAATCCACCCCACTAGCATCCCGCCCAGATGGCACAAATGACTCACCGCATCGCCGCCAATGCCCAGCGTCGAAATAAACTCGATCGCCGCGATCACCGCCACGTACGGCCGCATGGGAATGGCCACCGGAAATGGGAATATCCACACCTGCCGCTCTGGAAACAACACCGCATTGGCCATCAAAATTCCAAATATCGCTCCCGACGCCCCAATCGTCGGAATGTCCGCAGGTCGATGCCCCCACAACATCGGCGTCAACTTGACTAGAATCTCGATCAGTCCCGCGCCAATCCCGCACAGGAAAAAATAATTCAGAAACCTCCGCTTGCCCCAGGTCAGTTCCAGTTCCTTGCCAAACATCCAGAGAAACAGCATATTGAGTAGCAAATGCAAAAAGCTGCCATGCAGAAAAATGTACGTAACCGGCTGCCACAAGCGCATTCCGGGGATGAACCCCAGTGGCACCAATCCAAAGAAGTGATTTATCCAGGAGGACGCCGAAATATCCAGAAAACTGCCGACCAGTACTTGAACAAAATAAACGGCCGAACAGATCAGCACCAGCAGCTTCACGCCGGGCGGAATAAATCCGCGCCAGTTGAAGCGAACGCGCCGTGGACTATACATCGGGGGCATACTCGCAGTGTACGGCTACCCCGCCCGACCGTCAAAGCGCCCTTGCCCCCACCGTTCTAATCCAGCTTTTTCCGCGCAAAGTAAAACAGCGACCCCGCCAGCAGCAAAAACATGATCACGCCAAACAAATTACTCGTCGCCAGCGGCCCCAATATCTTCGGCCCCACCGCAAAAATATCCGCTCGCCACGGCAAATGCAGCACGGATGTCAGCCATCCCGGCACGTGACTCGAGATTTCCGGGTCCTGCAGCAAATTGAGGATAATTCCCAGCAGCCCAAAGACGCCCCCCGCGGCAATCAACCCGCTCGAGTACAGCGCTCCAGGACTAGCCTCGCTCTCATCCTTCTTCTTTGTCGTCGCCTCCACCAGCCAGCGCACCAATCCCCCGGCAAACATCGCTCCCGTCGTCGCAATCGAAAGGTAAGACCCCGTCGCAAACGCTAGCGACCGCACTCCCAGAATCTCCACCGCGATCACCAGCGCCACGCCCATCAGCACCAACCGCCACGGCAATCGTTGATTCAGTATTCCGTTGATCACCGTCGCCATCAATCGCGCTTGCGGCGCCGGCGCTTTGTCGCTGCCAATCCCTTGCGCCCATTGGTACTCGATTCTTTCCGTACTCGCATCGTACAAATATTCCCCGTCCGGAATCGTGCCCGAGCCCAGCGAATTCACCAGCACGTAGCTCTTATTCTTATAAGTGTACGAAGCTCGCTCGATCTTCACTCCCTGCGGCAACGCCTGGATGTTTACCGCAATCGGTGTGGGAATATATTTTTCCAGGCCGCTGTTCATCAGATTCAACGTCGCGCCAATCGCCACCGTGGAAACCGTTACGCCCACCAGCAGCGCCATCTGCTGCCAGAACGGCGTTGCCCCCACCAGATAGCCCGTCTTCAAATCCTGCGAGGTCGCGCCGGCAATCGCCGCCGCGATGCACACCACCCCGCCAATCATCAGCGCCAGCACCGCATAATTCGGCGACGTCCATCCCGCCAGAAAGAAAATCGCGCACGTGGCCATCAGTGTCGCGATACTCATCCCGCTGATCGGATTCGAAGAGTTCCCCAGCAACCCGCTGATCCGCCCCGCCACCGTCACAAACAAAAATCCAAACACCACCACGAATATGCCCGCAAAAATATTTTGATACCACGCCGTCGCTGCGCCTTGCATGGGATGAAACGTCAGCAGCACCCACATCATCACCACAATCAGAATCGACCCCACGATTACCCAGCGCATTGGCACATCGCGCTCGATGCGGCTCGCCGCTTCGGCGTCCCCGCCTTCCACGCGCGCATCCTTCAGTCCCGCCCGCAGCGCGGAAATAATCGTCGGCAGCGTTCGCAATAGCGTGATCAATCCCGCCGCCGCCACCGCGCCCGCTCCCATCGGCCGGATATAGCTGCGCCAGATATCGTCCGGCGTCATCAACGAAATGGGAATCGTCGAAGGATAAATCGGCGTGTTCCCGCCCAGCTGCCCGTAGAACTTGATCGCCGGCATCATCACCAGCCACGAAACGATCCCGCCCGCGAACAATATCCCCGAAACGCGCGGCCCGATAATGTAGCCCACCCCCAAATACTCCGAAGTAATCGCTGCGCGAAAAGACGCCCCCGGAAACCAGCTCGGCCGCGCTTCCGGCTGCGAAGTCCACATCTGAAACGTGTTCATCAAAAACGTATACACCCCGCCCAGCCCAAGTCCCCAGAACACTCGGCCCGCAAACGACCCGCCCCGCTCCCCGGCCACCAGCACGTCTGCGCAAGCCGTGCCCTCCGGGAAAGAAAGATTGCCGTGTTCCTTAACAATCAGCTGCCGCCGCAAGGGCACCATGAACAACACGCCCAGCCATCCGCCCAGCAACGCCAGCGGGAACGTCCGCCAAAACGTAAACTCCGAACCAAACCCCAGAAAAATCAGCGCGGGAATCGTAAACATCACGCCCGCCGCCAGCGATTCCCCCGCCGACCCGGTAGTTTGCACAATGTTATTTTCCAGAATCGTCGAACGCCCAAACGCCCGCAAAATACTGATCGACAGCACCGAGATCGGAATCGACGCCGACACCGTCAGCCCGGCCCGCAATCCCACATACACGGTGACCGCCCCAAACAAAAGCCCAAACAGCGCCCCCAGCACCACCGCCCGCAGCGTAAATTCCTTCAACGTCTCATGCGTCGACACATACGTACGAAACTCCGCAGGCGGTGCCGTGGAACTCCATGGCCGTTCGCTCACCAATCCCTCCCATCACGCCAAAAAATCTTCCGTCGCCCTTTTGCAGCGCGGCGGTTTACCCAGAGCGCTTCGCGCGAAGGGCTTGACGCCGCTATCGCTCCGTAAGCTAGCACGCCATGCTTTCTCTGCGCTCCTCTGTGACCTCTGTGTCTCTGCGTTAATCCTCTAGCCTCGGCATTTGCGCAGCAGCTCCCGGCGCGGCTGGATTATGCCCCACCCCGCCCCGCCAAGAAAGTGTTTCCTACCTCTTCACCCGCGCCAGAGCATCGGCAACCGCCCGAACCTAGTCATCCATCCTGCCCGGTATTGCAGCCCCCATTGCCCCGAACACCGTACTGGACCGCGCGTTATCTTGACACCCAAACCCCGCTGCGGTATTGTCCCGCTGCACACGTTATACAGGTCGAACCTCACCACGCCCGAGGCCCGGTCCATGCCCAGAACTGCCGTCTCGCATCGTCTCTCCGCGCCCCGTCGCGCCAGTGCTCAAATTTCAAGCAATAGTAAATCCCTTCATCCGTGGAGTCCCTTGTGACCACTCTCTTCCCGCTCTGGCGAAAGCTGTCCCGTTTGCAACAGTTACGACGTTTCGCGTTTGTTGCGGCGCTCTCCTTCGCCGTAGCCCTCGCCATAACTCCCGCCCTTACCGCCGACGATTGGCTCCCCATCTCCCCCGAAGAACTAAAAATGACCAGCGAGCCGAAGGCTCCGGGAGCGCCTGCTATCTATCTCTACCGCCAGGTAGACCGCAGTGATCTTTCGCATGGAGGCCATGAACACAACTACATTCGGATAAAAATCCTCACCGAGGCTGGCCGTGACTACGCCAATATCGAGATTCCCTATCGCGACAGAATGGGTATCTCCAGCATACGCGCGCGAACCGTGCGTCCGGATGGTTCCATCGTAAATTTCGACGGTCAGGTATTCAAAACCGCTGTGCAAAAAAATCGCGACTCGAAGTTTCTCGCGAAAACCTTCACCGTGCCGGATGTGCAGGTCGGAAGCATCGTCGAATATCGCTTTACCTATGATTTCGAGGACTACTATATATTCAATTCCGAATGGATTGTCAGCGCACCACTGTTTACAAAAAAGGCCCTTTTTACCCTCAAACCATTCGATCGCTGGCCCATGCAATGGAATTGGCCCGCCGGGCTGCCGGAGGGTGCCACCAAGCCGGTTCAGGACGAACATAGCTCGATCGTCCGCATGACCGCGGAAAATATCCCGGCGTTTCAAGAAGAAGAATTCATGCCGCCACCCAACGAACTGAAATATCGCGTCAATTTTCTGTACAGTGAAGACGGCTTTGAGAACGACGAAAACAAGTATTGGAAAAAGTTCGGCAAGAAACAATACGATCGCGTCGAAGCCTTTGCCGACAAACGCAAAGCCATGGAAGAAGCGGTGGCCACCATCGTCTCGCCCTCCGATGCCCCTGAAGTAAAACTGGAAAAGATATATGACCGTTGTCAGAAGATTCGCAACCTCTCTTATGAGCCGCGAATTTCCGGCGAGCAGATTAAGCACGACAAGATGAAGCTTCCCGAGAATTCCGAGGAGCTATGGAAGCTCGGCTACGGTGCTGGAAAGGACATCACTTGGCTCTTTCTCGGCCTGGCTCGTGCCGCCGGTTTCGACGCCCGGCCCGCCTTGGTGGCCAGCCGTGCGGAACATTTCTTCAATCCTAAGCGCTTGGACAGCCGCGAACTGGACGCCAATCTTGTCGTCGTCAAGCTCAATGGCAAGGACATTTTTTGCGATCCTGGCGCCGCTTTTACCGCGTATGGAATGCTTCCTTGGGTGGAAACCGGAGCCAGAGGCCGCCTTCTCGATAAAGACGGCGGCGATTGGATCGAGACTCCTTTGCCGACTAGCAGCGCCACACGCATCGAGCGTAAGGCGGACCTGCATCTTAACGATGACGGCTCGCTCGATGGCAAGGTCACCGTCACTTATACCGGCCTCGAAGCCCAGGCTTGGCGGATCGATGAACGCGAACAGGATGATGCCGCGCGAAAACGCTCTTTGGAAGACAACTTGAAACGCAATATCCCCGCCGCCAGTGAGGTGGAACTGACGAACTCCCCCGAGTGGGCCGGCTCAAAAAACCCGCTGGTCGCCGAGTTTGACGTAAAGATCTCCAGCTGGCTCTCCACTGCCGGTAAACGTGAGCTCCTTCCGGCGGGTTTCTTTGTCAACAATGAGAAGCATATGTTCGAACATTCTACCCGTACTTTTCCCGTCTACTACCGCTTCCCGTTTCTCAAGACCGACGACATTGCCATTGCTCTTCCGCAAGGCTGGAAGGTCGACAGTGACCTAAAGCCCGTAACCCAGGACATCAAAGCTATTGCTTACTCGTTTTCCGTCGCCAGCAAACCGGGTACCGTCACCTTGCAGCGCTCCCTCCGCTGCGACATTTTCATCGTCCCAGCCGACAAATACTCCGTCCTTCGCGCATTTTACCAGTACATTCGGACCGCGGACGACCAGCAGGTTGTACTCCTGCCCGCCGCTGCAGTGGCGGTCAACTAACATGCTCCGCCCCTTCGCATTGGCGCTTCTCGCCGCTTCGGCGTTTTTCGCCACACTCCTTGCCTTGCCCGTTCACGCTGATAACGGCGCCCCCGCGTGGATGCATTCCGCCGCCGTTGCCGCGCTTCCCCAGTACGACGACAAGACCAATGCCGTCATCCTCTACTCCGACGAATTGATCGCCGTTCAGTCTGACGGCAAGATCCGCAGGACCGTGCGCGTCGCCATTAAAATACTTCGTCCCGCTGGGCGCAGCTTGGGCAAGCATCGCTTCGCCTATGATCCCGATACCAAAATCATCAGCCTCCACGGGTGGACGATTCCCGCCCAGGGTAAAGACTATGAAGTAAAAGAAAAAGACATGCCCGACGAAGGTTACATTCCCTTCGAGTCTGGTGAACTGGTCACTGACGTTCGTACCAAAAATTTGGACTTACCCGCCGCAGATCCGGGCAATGTCGTCGGCTACGAACTCGTGCAAGACTGGCGGCCCTATATCTTTCAGGATATGTGGGGAGTCCAGCGTCAGATTCCCGTGCGCGAAGCCCACTATGCTCTCCAACTCCCGCCCTCCTGGGAGTACAAAGCGGTATGGGCGAATCATCTGGATGTCGTTCCTTCTACCTCCAACGGGCTGTATTCTTGGTCGCTGTCCGACGTTCCCGCAGTACGCTGGGAACCCGAAATGCCACCTTGGCACGGCGTCGCCGCCAGAATGGTTGTCACCATACTACCGCCCGGTTCCAGCAACAGCGGTTTTGAATCCTGGGCCAAGATGGGGAGTTGGTACTCTGAGCTCACGCGGGGCCGCCGTGACGTTACGCCGGACATTCACGCCAAGGTCGTCGCGCTGACCGCTTCGCTTAACTCCCCTCTGGCTAAAATGCAGGCGCTGGCCGGCTATTTGCAAAAAGACGTTCGTTATCTGGCCATGGAGCTGGGTATCGGCGGCTACCAGCCCCACCCCGCTAGCTTCGTTTATTCTCATCATTTCGGTGATTGCAAAGACAAGGCCACGCTACTGAGCGCTATGCTGGCGGACGTTGGCATTGATTCCTACTACGTAATCATCAATGCTGATCGCGGGGCCGTCGATGCCAGCACGCCGCCCGCCGTCGGGAATTTCAACCACGCCATTCTCGCCATCAAAATACCGGAAGGAATAGCGGACGCCGCATTGCCCGCATTCACAGTTCATCCCAAATTCGGACGTCTCCTCTTCTTTGACCCCACCGACACCTTGACCCCCTTCGGATATTTGCGCGGAGATCTGCAGTCCAATTACGGCATGTTGGTTATTCCGGACGGTGGCGAGCTCGTTCATCTTCCGCAACTCCCGCCCGCCAAAGGCGGAACTCGACGTACCGCGAAGCTGGCCCTCGATCCTCAAGGCAACCTTACCGGTGACTTCGTCGAAATTCGCACCGGAGATTCTGCCACCGGCCAGCGCTACCGCCAGCACGCCGTGACCAAGAGCGAGGATCGCGTCAAGCCCCTCGAATCACTCGTCTCCGATTCGCTCGGTAGCTTCGTTTTCACCAAAGCTTCGATCTCCAATCTCGACGACACCAGCCAGCCGTTTGGCTACTCCTACTCTGTCGTCGCCCGCAATTACGCCAAAACCGCGGGCAATCTCCTGCTCGTTCGCCCCGGCGTTGTTGGCAGCTACGCCAGCGGCATCCTGGAGCGCAAGGAGCCTCGCCAATATCCCATCGAGATAGACTCTCCCGCGCAGTATTCCGATGCCTTCGATATCACTCTGCCGCCCGGCTATGAAGTTGACGATCTCCCGGCCCCCGTGGACATCGACAACAAATTCGCCAGCTATCACAGCAAGACAGAGTTGCGCGGCAACATGTTGCATTACGACCGTGTCTACGAGGTGAAGCAACTCACCATTGCGATGGACCAGATGGAAGACTTCCGCAAGTTCAATCGTATCGTCGCCGGGGACGAACGCAGCACCGCCGTCCTGAAGCCGTCCGCTAGCGCCCAGGGTCCCACGAACCACTAGCGCCCGTAGGTTGGTTGGGCTCAGGGTCCGACCGCAGGGTCGCCCGCACCACCCACACATGAGTTACTATTTATGTAACAAAATTTCGAAGTAAATGAAATAGAATCAATATGTTCCATATCATACTGAGCGCAAAGGGCTTTAACTCCTTTCCGCTCAGTATGATATGAAATTCGCGTACTGCCGTTTGCTCCCGCCTTTACTTACTTGGCTGCGGAACGCTCCGTCATCCCAGCTTCGACAACCGCTCGCGCACGCGGTCACTCAGCGCTTTGCCGTCCACAGTTTTGCCCTCCAGCGTGGCCTTGGCGGACTTCACCACCGCTCCCATCTGCTTGATGGACGTCGCGCTGGTCTCCGCAATGGCTTTGTCGATGGCCGCATCCATCTCCGCGACGCTGGCGCCGGCCGGCAAGTACGACTCCAGTATCGCCAGCTCCTTGGTCTCTTTCTCGGCCAGTTCGGGGCGGTTGCCCTTGGTGAACTGTTCGATCGATTCCTTGCGCTGCTTCACCAGCATCTGCAAAATCTGAATAGACTCGCTTTCATCCAGCGCGCGAATTTTTTCAATTTCGCGGTGCTTCATCGCCGCCTTTACGCCGCGCAGCACGCTGAGTTTTAGCTCGTCTTTCGCGCGCATGGCATCCACAAGATCTTTCTGAATTTTTTCCGCCAGACTCATCGCTTTTTCCTCTAGTCATCAATATAGCAGAGGCCTCACCCATCTTTATTATTTGGATGGAACTCGTGTTCGCCGCGCGCGTTTGCCTCCCACGCCCGAAACACCTCCGCGTGTGCCATTTGACACCGCGCTCCCTGCTCGTTACCGTAGTTCTCTTGTATTCACGCTAAAAAACTCGCCTGACGGTCGCGGAAATATTCCGCACCGCTCGGTGGCGAAGACAATTCCATCACGGGGCTAGGACAAACGCATGAAGGTCGACAACGCATGAAAGTCATCGTAGCGGATAAGATCAGCGAACGCGGCGTAAAACTTCTCAAGGAGCAAGCCGGCTGGAACATTGTCCAGACCACCAAAGATAATCTGATCGCCGAACTTGCCGACGCGGATGCGCTGATTGTGCGCAGCGCCACCAAAGTCACCGCCGACCTGCTGGCAAGAGCTCCGCACCTCCGCGCTGTGGGTCGCGCCGGTGTCGGCGTCGACAACATCGACCTCGAAGCCGCCACCAAACGCGGCGTCCTGGTGATGAGCACGCCGGGCGGCAGCTCCGTCAGCGTGGCGGAACACACTTTTGCGCTGCTGCTCGCACTCGTGCGTGAATTGCCGAAATTCGATGCCTCCATGCGCGCAGGTCGCTGGGAAAAATCTTCGTCGGGAGCCGAAGTTCGCGGCAAGACGCTCGGCTTGATCGGCCTCGGCCGCATCGGCAGCGAAGTGGCGTTGCGCGCCGAAGCTTTCGACATGCGCGTGCTGGCGTACGATCCTTTCATCAGCGAAGCGGCGGCGCGCGAGCTCTCCGTGGATCTGGTCCCCATCGAGCAGCTGCTTGCGGAGAGCGATTTCATTTCGCTGCACACCGCGGTGGTGCCGCAAACGCGCAACATGATCAACGCGGAAAACATCGCCAAAATGAAAAAAGGCGTGCGCATCGTGAACGCCGCGCGCGGCGAACTGATCAACGAAGCGGATCTGGCGGCCGCGATTCAAAGCGGCCACGTCGCCGGCGCGGCGCTGGATGTTTTCGCCGAAGAGCCTCCGAGAAATTGTCCGCTGATTGGTTTGCCGAATGTGATCACCACGCCCCATGTCGCCGGTTCCACGGCGGAAGCGCAGGAAGAACTGGGCACGCAAGTGGCGGTGCAGATCCGCGATTATCTGGTGGATGGAATTATTCGCAACGCGGTAAATCTTCCCGCGCTTTCCGCGGATCAATATCGCCGCGTGCGCCCGTACCTGGCGCTGGCGGAACGCCTGGGCTCGCTGGTCTCGCAAGCCGCCGCGTTCCGCCCCGCGCGCATCCGCATTCGCTACGCGGGAGAAGTCGCGGAAGTCGGCACGCATTTGCTGCGCAGCGCGGTGCTCGCCGGCGTGCTCAACGCTGTCCTCGACGAAAAAGTGAACGTCGTGAACGCGCCTGCGGTAGCCGCCGCGCGCGGTCTGCGCGTGGAAGAAGAAACGCGCAAACGCGAGCATGGCTTTCCACACACGCTCGAAGTTGCGGCACTGCCCGCACAAGGCGACACCTCCGTTAGCGCAGGCGCGAGCGGCGCCAAGCCGCAAAGTATCGAAGCTGGTAAGGGCGGCTTCACCGCGGAAGGCACGGTCTTGCATGACGGCTCTCCGCGCGTGCTGATGATCGAAGGCATCCCGCTCGAAGCACAACTCGAAGGCACGATTCTCTATTTGCGCAACGACGACAAACCGGGCGTCATCGGCCAGGTCGGTTCAGCGTTAGGGAAACTCGGTGTGAACATCGCCACTTTTGCGCTAGGCCGCAGCGCGGCGCATGAGGGTGCTCACGCGGTTTCCCTGGTCCGCGTCGATGGAGAAGTTTCCGCGTCCATTCTGGATCCCCTTCGCGCCATTCCTGCGATCACCGAGGCTAGACTAGTCCGGCTCTGAGGCCGGAATCTCCGGCGCAAATCACCAGCGTTGTGCTTTACTCGCGTAACTGTTTGCTCGAGGCAACTAATTCTCGAAGCGGCTGCGGCTTGGCATGCTGAGCAAGTCTAGAGATCCGTATCATGCGTTGCGGTAAGTTCTCCCGCGCGAAAATCCGCTCAGGCCATACGTATTTCTATAGCATCAGAAATATTTCTGCGCCGCATCATTAGAACTTTCCTTGACACCACCACACATCTGTCTTACAACTTCTGGTAACTATTGGTGAATGATCGGGTGGGCTCTCGGGGATTTCTTAGCATCCGTCCGCGGTGTCCAAGTTTCGTCAGCGGCTTCAGGGCAGCCGGCTGCGAAGCTTCAGGCCTGTCGTTTTCCAAAAAATTATCGTGCTGTTAAATGAAATCTCGCGAATGCGCCAGATCAGACTTCATCTTGTTGCCGTGTTTTTATTTTTTGCGCGCACGCAAAATTTGCACTAAGCACTGGGGCCTCGAAGCTGAATGTACAGCCAGTTCAGGAGACAAAGCAGTGAAAAAAATAATTCATACTTTGCAATTATTGGGACTCGCATTCATAGCATTCCTGCTGATCGGAACGAGCCTGCACGCGCAAGATGCCACCGGCCGCATTCTTGGCAATGTCACCGATCCCAGTGCAGCACCGATTCAGGGCGCCAAGGTGACCGTTGAAAACATTGCAACTAAGACGACGCATAGCGTGGAAACGGATGCGGCGGGGTTTTACCAGGTTTTGGGATTGCCGATCGGATACTACGTCGTCACCGTGGAGCAAAGCGGTTTTCGCAAACACGTCTTCGAACATCAGAACCTGCAAATCAATCAATCCCTGCGCCTGGACGCCAAACTGGAAATCGGCCAACAAACCGATGTGATTGAAGTGAAAGATCAGGCCGCCAACGTCGAAACGCAGAACCAAACGGTTGGCTCCTCGGTGGTCGGCGAGGCCATCCAGCAAGCGCCGCTCAATGGCCGAAACGTTTTGGACCTGGCGAAATTGCAGCCTGGAGTAACGGAGACGAACGGCGATTCCACGGCGGCGGGAACCTTCAGTATCGGCGGCGGACGGAGCGACTCGGTCACGTTTCTGCTGGACGGCGGGCTGAACAACAACCTTCTGGACAACAGCGTGGTTTTTAATCCGAATCCGGATACCATCGCCGAGTTTCGCGTTCTGGAGAGCAACTATTCCGCGGAATATGGGCGCAATGGCGGCGGCATTATCAGCGTGGTGACCAAGTCTGGCACCAACGAATGGCATGGCAGCGCGTTTGAGTTTTTGCGCAACGATGCCTTCAACGCGAACACATTTTTCAACAACGAAAACGGCCTGCCGCGCAACGTCCTAAAGCGCAATCAGTACGGCGGAACCTTCGGTGGTCCAATTACCATCCCCAAGCTGGTGAACGGCAAAGATCGTTTTTTCTTTTTCGTGGGCTATCAAGGGCAACGGCTCTCCGCGCAAGAGACCACTGGGGAAGGCACAGTCTTCACGCCGGCGCAGCTCACTGGCGATTTTTCAGGACCAGGGTCCACTCCAGCGAATGGGGTTTGCCCGAACTTTGACCCCAATGTGGCCGCCTTTCTTCAAGCCAACCCGTTCTATCAACCCAACGCGACGCTCGCCAGTTGCGCCGTCATCAGTCCGTCGGCGATCAGTTCAGTCGCCGCAAAGTATATCGCCGCGGGTTTGATTCCCAGCTCCCCTACCGGTTTGGCGAGCTATCAAGGTGCAAGCACCAATAATAACAACGAATTGACGATGAAATTCGACTTCGCGATCACGCAGAACGACAAGGTGAGTGCGACGCTTGGCGGCGCGCGCAATCCGCAGCTGAATCCGTTTGACTACGCCACCGCGCCCGGCTTTCCTGACCTAACAAACGACAACAACTATTTTGCAAACGCCGCTTATACCCACGTTTTTTCGACCAGCCTGGTGAACGAATTCCGGCTGTTTATACAGCGGAACAACTTCTTGCAGGAACAGCCGGCGGCCACATTGCCGACTGCAGCTGACCTGGGTATTGGAATTACGCCGGACAATCCGACCGGACCGACAAACCTGCTCTTTGACAATGGCCTAGCGCTGGGATTCAGCGAGCAAGGTCCGACGTCGCTGATTAATAATACGTTTGGCTTTACCGACACCGTGACGTACATTCACGGAAAGCATAGCTGGAAAATGGGCGGTGGGATCTCAGCGTATCAGAACAATACGGTTTACGATTTCTATATTAATGGGGAATTTGATTTCAATTCCACCGTAAACGGCGCCAACTTTGCCACCGGCAATTCACTAGCCGATTTCATCATTGGAGCTCCAGAGTCTTTCACCCAGGCGCCCGCTGCGCCATCCAATATTCGGAGCAAGTCCTACTATGGTTTTTTACAGGACGAATGGCGCATGACGAAACGCTTCACCCTGGATTTGGGCATACGCTACGAGTACAACAGCCCGAAGCAAGACACGCAAGGGCGCTCCTTTTCGGTAATTCCTGGGCTGCAGTCGCAGGTTTTCCCGAATGCGCCAACGGGCTTGGTGTATCCCGGTGATCCCGGCGCTCCAGTGGGCGTGAATTTTCCGGACACGAAGAACTGGGCGCCGCGATTCGGATTTGCCTGGGACATTTTCGGCGATGGCAAGACCAGTCTTCGCGGCGGGATTGGGGTGTTCTACGACATCCTGAAGGGTGAAGACAATCTGCAGTTCAACGGCCAACCTCCGTTCTTCGCCGATGCCGGTTTGTTTTTTAATCCCGTGGGACCGGGGCAAAATAGCCCTGTAGCTTATCTGACGGACCCCTTTGGTTCGGCGGGTGCGGTAAATCCGTTTCCATCAAAACCTCCGCCGTCGAATATTAACTTCCTGGATGCGGGGATTTTGCCGCTCAACAGCAATGGTTTCGTCTTCCTCGTGGATCCGCACCTGAAGACTCCTTATACCTACCAGTACAATTTGAGCTTGCAGCGCGAAGTCGTCAGAAATACGGTGTTGGAATTGAGTTACGTGGGAAGCAGTTCGCATGGGCTTACCTCGTTGCAGGATATCAATCCATTCATTTTGGGAACTACAGACCGCGTCCTGAATTTGGGAGCGGGCGACAGCAGCTGCGTCGATGAAGATGGCAACAGCTCCTCGGGTGTCAGCCCGACCGCCACCTGCAGCTTTGCTGGTTTGCCCGAATTCAAAAACGTCGCTAACGCGAACTACAACAGCTTGCAGGCCAGCTTGACCCAGCAAGTCGCCAATACGCGCTATATTGGCAAGACGTACTTCACGCTGGCGTACACCCTATCGCACAGCCTCGACGACGCATCCGGCTTCCGCCAAAGAAACAGCAGCGTGGCGTCTTACGAGCCACAACTTTTTTACGCGTCCAGCGATCAGGACGTGCGGAACCGCATTACGTTCAGCGGTGGCTGGGACATGCCCTTTGACCAAATGCTCAGTTCCGCACCGAAGCGCCTAACCCAAGGTTGGAGCTTGTTTCCCATCATCACCTGGCACTCGGGATTTCCCTTCGATATCTTCGCGAACCTCGGAGACCGATTCGATCCCGGGGCGGAAGGTCCGTCAGGCGCTGGAGATCCCTACAACGTACGGGCGAATATCACAGGTCCGACGAACACTCTTAATCCGAAGACGCCCTCGACGTTCAACGGCACTACCGCCAACTACTATTTCAACCCGAACAGCTTCAGCAACGCGCAGTGCCCAGCGCCTGCGTTCATCGATCCTACACAGCCACCTTGTGTGCCGGGACCCGATATGCTCCCGTCGAACGCGCAAGTGGTTGCTAATCCCGCGCTAGCCACCTATGGAACATTGCCGCGGAATTTCCTGCGTGGACCGGGCTTTATTAATTTCGATCTGGCGTTATCAAAGACGACCGCGATCACGGAGCGATTGAAGCTGGAATTTCGTGCGGAGTTCTTTAACCTCTTCAACCATACGAACTTTTTGAACCCTGGTGTCAACAACAACGGCAATGGCACCTTCTCCGGCTACGGGGTTGGAGTCGACCCCAACAGCAGTCAATTTGGGCAAATCACTTCAACCTACGATCCGCGCATCATTCAATTGGCGCTGCGACTGGCGTTCTGATCCGTAAGCGCAGACCTAAGACGGGCCGGGCGCCGAAAGGCGTACCGGTCCATTTTATTTCACGGAGCTCGGGGTTATCGGAGACCGATGACGTTCGTCGTGAAGCCTGCCGCTAAGCCCGTCGCAAAACTGCCTAGAAGCGCTCCACAGGCCGTGCTAATATGGAGTTCTCGCTCAGCGGCGAGCATCGCGCGCTGAGTAGTATTGTCGGGGCGTAGCGCAGCCTGGCTAGCGCGCCTGGTTCGGGACCAGGAGGTCGAAGGTTCAAATCCTTTCGCCCCGACCACTTTTCTCCTCTAAATTTGTCCGCTGACAGTTGGCCTAGTTCCTGCGCGGTAATTCCATTCCGTTGTATTTCGTGCTGCGCGTTTCGTGCTGGCGATGCGCGAAGCGGTGGGATTTAACTCGGGTCGTCACTCGGTTCTTTTGCGAAACGATGCTTCTTGCCATCGCTGGACTGGTCAGCGTGGCCGATAGCCCTGGTCGAGCCACGAACCACTAGTTCGGGCTCCACGGTGATCTGTTTGCGAAAACGCTCTGAACCGTTCAACTGGTTCAGGACGCACTGCGCGGCAATCCTACCCATGTTGGACATGGGCTGACGAATGGTGGTGAGCCGGGGATTGCTGAACGCTGCGATTTTAATGTCGTCGAATCCGATGACGGAGACATCCTCGGGAACGCGCAGGCCAAAATCTTCCAGCGCGCGCATAGCGCCGATGGCCGCCAAATCATTGAAGGAAACCAAGGCGGTGAAGCGTTCGCGGCTGGAAAGCAGACGCTGCATGACGGGATAACCCAATTCCGGCGAAGTACTGTCCTGATCGAGTTGCACGGTGAGCTCGGGTTTGATGGCGATACCGATTTCTTTCGCCACGGCAACCAGACTCAGCCAGCGTTCATCGGAATCCGAACTGAAAGACTGACCACGCATGAAGGCCACATGGCGGTGCCCCAGGGAGTACAGATGCGCCAGAGCAAGTTCGGCGGCGAACTTGTGATCAAGAACGACGTTGGTAACGCCGTTAATGGGCCGGTGACCGGCAACGGCGACGACCGGCACCGCGTACGAGTGCTCCAGTGCCGTATCAATGGTGATGAGGGCTTCCGCTCCGCGGCCGAGCAGCATCTGCGCGTATTCTTCTACAAGATTTTTGCGGTGGCGGTGATGCGCGGTGAAATAAAAATAGCCCGCTTCCATCAAGTGATCGCCGATGCCGCTCATCACCTGGGTGTGATAGCCGTCGCCCAGCTCCGGCACCAATATTCCGATGGTCAAGGTGCGGCGATTGCGCAGCGAGCGGGCCAGCAGGCTGGGGCGATAGTTAAATTTCTTTGCGGCGGCTTTTATGCGGTCACGCGTGGCTTGTGGGATGGAACGTCCGGGAACTTCATTGAGAACCACTGAGATGGTGGCCGGATTCAGTCCGAGGTATTCTGCGAGTTGCTTCAGTCCGATGGGTTCATTCTTGGGCGGCGGAGTTTTTTTCATGGCGTTGATTTGTCCGCGCCGCGAGACGGTTCAGCGCAGCCGCAATCGAAGAGACCGAAGGTTGTCTGTTGAGGAATACACAACGCGCAGATGCATCCGAGCATGCGGGCTTTTCTCGCTATTGTCGAGGCTTTGGTACTAGCGAGACTATCCTAGCGCAAAGAACAGCTCTTTGTATCCCGCAACCTTTGGCGTGGGCTTCAGAGTGGGCAAAGCGCGGGTTTCTGTTACCACACTTCTGCTACCACACCAGGGTGGTGACGGATTCCGGATCAAGCGCCACGTCCATGGCCTTGGCTCCAAGTTGGCACCGCACCGTTTGTTTTTCGCCGCGGTTCGTCAGCACCAGGACGAAGCTTCCATCCGGGTTCTGGCAGGCGACATGATCAATGTTATTCACGTTTCCTTCGGAGGCGACCACATGCGCGCCTCTGCGAATCGCTTTCGAGTAATGTGCCATGGCCCAATACTGCCCGCTGCGGGTAATCTCTTGCGTCTGCGAATTCAGCGTGACCAAGCCACCGCAAGGGAACGGGCCAATGTTCGGCCGGCCTTTTTCGTCCAGCAAAACATTCCAGCCGACGATGCATTCCGCCCAGTTGCGCAAAATTGCGGTCATGGACTGAGACCACTTGGTCCAATCCGTCGCATAGTCCGGACTGGTGATGTCGGGTCCGCCCTCTGTGAAGTAACAATTCTTGGCGGGGAAAGCGTCGTGCACGCGGGTCATGGCGTCCGGATTGCCGAGATATCCGTGCCAGGCTACGCCGTCGACATATTTGTTCAGTACGGGATCGCTTAGTTCATCGACGGCGCGGCCGGCAAGATTGTAATTGTGGTCGAGTATCCAGATTTTAGTGTCGAGAGAAGCGCGCTCCAAGGCGGGCCCGAGAAATTTTTTGATGAACTCCACCTCGTACTCTTGGCCCCACAGGGCGGCCGGCATTCTGGAATCCTGATCCGTGTCGACTTCGTTTTGAATGGTGACCGCGTTGATTTTGACGCCTTCAGCGGAGTAGCCCTGAAGGAATTTGACGAAATAGTCAGCGTAGGGAGCGAAATATTTTTTCCGCATGGAGCCGCCTAGCAACGAGCCGCCGGCCTTCATCCAGCCTGGAGGACTCCAGGGCGTGGAAAAAAGAAATAGCTCGGGATTGCTTTGGCGGGCATCGCGAAGCGCCGGAAGAATGTAACTTTTGTCGTGATCGAGATTGAACTTTTTCAATTCGGGATCCGGTTCGGTGCTGTCGTCATAACTGTAGGGCATTGTGGAATAGTCGCTGGCGCCGATGCAGGTGCGGCTTACCGAGAGGCGCAATCCCGCCGGGCCATACAGTTCAGAAAAGAGCGCCTGTTTTTGTTGCGTGTTCAGCTGCGAATACAGATAACACGAGGAATCAGTAAGAGCGGCGCCAAAGCCCAGGAGTTGCTGATATTGCTTGGAAGCATCAATGCGAATGCTTTGCGGAGAGTTGTCCGCAGCGCGCCATGCCGGCGCCGTGGTTTCTTCGTATTTGCGGTCCTTGGACGTACACCAGGCGCGAACGCTGCCGGCCGCCGAGCTGGCCCACACAGAAGCGCCAGTTAAACCACTCGCCAAGCCGCAGGATGCTGCCGCGGCGACTCTCAAAAAATCTCTGCGTGTGCGCGATGTCATGCTTTTTCCCCGGGGTTGCGGATTTTGGGCCATTTTGTAAGAGAGTTGCTTGCACCATGTTTACCAAGACAAACGATTGTCGCAAGATTGCACACCCATCCGGGTTTTGGCAATGGAAAAATCGATTTAGCGGCAAAAATGGCCGATTTTGGGGGGTATTGGTTAAGACAAACGATTACCTTAATGAAAAGCATCACATTTTCTGCTTGACAGCGATAGTCGAATGGGTTTGTAATGCGTCCCAGTTATAGTGCAAACCCACTAGGAAGTACTAAGACAACCGTTTGCCTGTTTTTAGTACTAGTGGGAGAGGTGGTTTTCGCGCAGCGCTTCGGCGGTAGTAGGGGTGATGTTTGGACCGCTCGGGACGCTACGGTGGGACGAACGTTTGGGGTGTCACTTAACTCGTGGTGGGAAGGAAAAAAATGAAATACGCATTTCGTTTCGCTCTCTCAGTTCTGTTGTTGCTGGGCATGACCAGGGGTGGTTTTGCGCAGAGCACCAACTCAGGCGAGATTCGCGGCACCGTACTGGATGCGTCGGGCGCCGCGGTCCCGGGGGTAACGGTGACGCTCAAGAACATTGACACCGGCGAGACCAAAGACTTCGTCACCAACGCCGATGGTATTTACGACACGGTTTCGACGCGTCCTGGAAATTACAATCTCACTTTCACGAAGGAAGGGTTTAAGCAAGTCACGCGAGGACCCATCCAGTTGCAGGTTTCTGTGATCACCGAGGACGCGAGCTTGCAAGTGGGCCAAGTATCAGAGGTGGTTCACATCGAAGCCAACGGCGTGCCGTTGCTGCAGACGGAAAGCGGCGAGCAAGGGCACATTTTGGAGGCCAAGACAATTGGAGAATTGCCGCAGATCGGCGCCGGCATCACCGGTAATGACTGGGCAAACTTCAACATCTTGCTCCCGGGAGCTGGAAGTTCTCCCACGCAACCGTCCTCGGAAGGTAGCGGGGCCTATAACGCCGGTGACGCGGTTTCCATCAACGGCAACCTCCCGAATTATGCGAACTATCTGCAAGATGGAGGCGTCGTTCAGCTGCCGGTTAGCAACAACGTAGATAACACTTTGTTCTCGGCCGTACAAGAGGTCCAGATTACGACCTCGTCGTTCTCGGCGCAGTATGGTATCGGCGGCGCGGTGTTCAACCAGATCACCAAGAGCGGGACCAACTCGTATCACGGCTCGGCGTATGAATATTTTCAGAACTCCGCTCTAAACGCGAGTCCCTTTTTCTGGCTTCCGAATAACAGCAGTAGCGGCGGCTATTCTCCACAGAAGGTAGGCTACCTCCGGTACGATGAGTACGGCGGAACGGTAGGCGGGCCAATCCTAAAGAACAAGCTGTTCGTTTTCTTCGCGGTGGACAAGCTCTATAACAACGGTGCCTCAAGCTCCACACTCGGCACGGTTCCCACGCTAGCGGAAAGAGGCATAGGAACGCCCGAAGGCGCCTACGTCTTCACCGGCCTGCCAACTCTGTACGACCCGACAAGCTGCAACACGCCGGGATGTACTCGAAAGTCATTCGCTTCGGAGAATACCGGTGCACTTGCTGGCCTGAACGCGATTCCTGCTGGCGACATCGATCCGGTGGCGGCCAAGATTTTGGCTCTCTATCCTATGCCCAATGTGGGAGCGGCTGGAGCGACCTCGAATAACTTCAGCACCACCTTGCCGGCCCCGAACCCCAATCTGCGCTTTTTCGGACGTCTCGATTACACGCTCTCTCCGTCCAATACGATGAATTTCTCGATCAGCCAGAAGAACAACCCCGGGGTAAACAAGTACGGACCGCTTCCTTGCCCGATTAACTGTTTTTCTGGAGACATCGATGGGTACAACGTGCAATTCACCGATACCTGGACGATCAGTCCGAATTTCTTTAACGAATTCCGCATGGCATACACCAAACAGGGGAACTGGTTCATTCCTGATACGGTTGGGTTCAACTCCGAGACGCAACTGGGTTTGCAATACGCGAAGGCGGACATTCTTCCTACGATAAACATCGGTGGTGCGGGACTCTGCTGCGCGCAGCTGGCTCCCGGCACCAACGCCATCTACATTGAAAATCTCTACGATCCGTCGGACGTCATAACGCTGATTAAAGGCAAGCACATTTTGCACTTCGGCGTTGAGGTGCTGATGGGCCAAGGCAACACCACACCATGGGGAAACCTGCAGGCGGGCAATTTCAACTTTACCGGGAACTACACCGCGCAAAACGGCGCGGTAGCGGGTAGCACCGGTACTGGTTTCGCCGATTTCCTGCTTGGCGACGTGCAGAGTTGGAGCGCCACCAACCAAGCCGTTTCTTACGCGAGGCTCAAGAGCCCGCAGCTGTTCGTTCAGGACGACTTCAAGGTCAAACCGAATCTCACCATCAACTTGGGGCTGCGTTACACGGCCACAACAGGTTTTACGGAAATACACAATTCCATTGGCGGCTTCGATCCGAATATCCCGCTGACCTACCCATGCCCCTCTCCCCAGTTCTCGAACTGCTCGTATGAGGGCACTTTGGGGTCGATGTGGTTCGCCCCGCAGGATAATCGAAACTCAGCACAGCAGCCTATTTACAATATCTTCTTGCCGCGAGTCGGCTTTGCGTGGAGCTTCATGCCGAACACCGTATTGCGAGGCGGCTTCGGGATGTATTCGTATAACTTCAGTCAGGACGTTTACGGAGCCGGAATCGGAGCCGGTTCCTTGAGCACCAGCACCGGTAGCGCTTCGGACCCGTTCGCGGGAACTGGACCGACACCGCTCATCTACTTGAGTTCATCTGCTGCCGATGCGAACGCTGTGCTCAACTACGTGATTGGCTCGCCGACCTCAAGAACGCCTTACACCTATCTTAATCTCCTATCTCCATCCAATCAGACCTACGTTCCTTATAACGTCCCGGTGGGTCGCATCAACGAGTGGACGGTAAGCATTGAGCATCAGTTTACCGGGGACCTCATGGCGTCCCTAGCGTACGTTGGGAGTCACGGAAGTAATCTGCAGTTCCCAACGGACATCAATCAAATCACCAGCCCGGCTGGCATTGCCGCAAGCTCGGCCGCTGGATCGGCGGTTCAGGCGGATCGTCCTTTCCCGGCCTGGGGGCAACTGGGCGGTAATAATTACAATGGCATTTCAAACTATAACGCCGTTCAGGCACTTGTCACAAAACGTTACTCCAAAGGACTGCTCTTCAGCGCAAATTTCACTTGGTCGCACTTTTTGGACGACCAGGATTCGGGCGGATGGGGCAGCCGCGGGGGCACGCAGTATTGGCAAATCGGGAACGACCCCGCTGCGAACTATGCCAATTCCAACTTCGACATACCAATTGCATTTAAGGGATATGCGTCCTACGAGCTGCCTTTTGGTAAAGGCAAGCAATATCTTAGTAATAAAGGGACGGTAGTGGATGAACTCGTGGGTGGTTGGCGCATTGCGGGAACATTCCTCGCGCAGAGCGGAAATCCGTTCACCGTTGTGATGGGCACTAACATGAACAACACCATCACAGGCTGCAGCGTCGGCGGCACTGCCACCGGCGGCGACGTCAATAACGGCTGTAATTGGTTCCCCAACATCGTGGGCAACATTAATGGACCGAAGACCTCCGCCGAGTGGTTTAACACTTCAGCGGTCGCCGTGCCAGGGAGCGCGGGCGTGTTTGCATTCGGCGACGAGGGCAGGAATATCTTCCGGGGGCCAAGGCTATCGGTGGTGAACCTGTCCCTCGCGAAGGACTTCAGTTTCATGGAACGGTTCCATTTGGCCCTTCGCGCAGACTTTGTCAACGCTCTGAATCATCCCAGCCTCGGACTTCCGGATCAGATCTGGAATGGACCGACCGCGCCGTTAGGCAATTTCGGCCAGATCAACGGGTCGACGCTGGGTGGTGGAGTTGCGGTGGCCCCCCGCAGCGGTCAATTGAGTGCTGTGTTCTCGTTTTAACCCCGGTGCAAGCAAGTCGAGGAAGGGACGGCGGTCGCCGCCGTCCCTTTTTTTTCGGGCCAACGCGAATCTGAAATGCCGCGCCGCCGCCGTATACTGAAGTCATGAAGACGAGAGAAGTCCTTCTATCGGTGATTGCTGGGCTTTTTCTGGACGTTGCGCCGTGCTTCTCGCAGTCCGCGCCGAGCACGCAGCAGCAAATCGCGGCACACAGTCTCAAAGCCCAGGAATATCTAAAAGAGAATAAGCCGGAGCTGGCGGTGCCGGAGTTCAAAGCGCTCGTCGCGCTCGAACCGAACAACGTTGACGCGCGTGGAAACCTCGGCGTGCTGTTGTTCTTTCAGGGCGCGTACGCGGACGCGATTCCGCAGCTGCGGGCCGCATTGAAACTGCAGCCAGCGCTTTGGAAAATACAAGCTCTACTCGGAATGGCGGAAAAGCGGACGGGAGATGTTGCCAGCGCGCTGGGCGATTTGGAAAAGGCGTTTCCGAAGCTTACGGAACAGAAGATTCGCATTGAGACGGGCATGGAGCTGATCGAGATTTACTCCAAGTCCGGAGATCTGGAGAAAGCCGCCGTGACCGTCGGAGTGCTTCGCGAGCTGGAGCCGACAAACGTCGAAGTTATTTACGCGGCGTATCGCGTTTATTCGGATCTGGCCGACGAAACCAAGCTCAGCTTGTCCGTGGTGGGGCCGAAGTCGGCGCAAGTCCATCAAATGATGGCGCATGAGCTGGCCCGAGAAGGGAAGACGGATGAAGCCATCGCGAACTATCGCGCCGCGCTGGCTATCAATCCGGCGCTGCCCGGTCTCCATTTTGAGTTGGCGGAAATGTTGAACAATCCTGCGGTGAAAGATGGCGCGGAAGAGGCCGAGCGGGAGTACAAGGCGGCGCTGGAAGTTAACCCGCTGGACGAAAAGTCCGAGTGCCGACTGGGCGATATCGCGGCGCTGCGCGGCGATCAGAAAGAGGCCTTCGAGCGGTATTCGCGAGCTCTGCAACTGCAGCCCGACGATGCCGATGCCAACATCGGTCTCGCCAAAGTTTTAATGTCCATGAATCAGCCTGAGAAGGCCGAAGCACTGCTAAAGCATGCCATCGCGCTAGATCCCACCAGCGCGCAGGCGCATTTCCGGCTAAGCACCATCTACCGGCAGACTGGGCGCCCTGAGGATGCCAAGCAAGAACTGGCCGAATATCAGAAATACAAAGACATGAAGGAAAAATTGCGAGAGATGTATCGCGCCATGCGCCTCGATCCTGGCAAGCAAGAGCCGGACGACACCGACGCGCACAACTGAAGAGTTGCGAACAGCGAAATTACGCGGAAGCTAGAAGGCAGCAACATCGTGAGGCAGTAAAATGCTTAAAGCTCTTTTACCGCTGGCCCTGCTCGCCGCGCCGGTCGTTTCAGCGTTCGCTTCGTCTTACTATCCGCTGCGCTTGGATGACCCTAAGGCCATCTACCTGACGCCGGACAATTTTGCCGTTCATGGTGATGGCCTGGCTGACGATTCCGACGCGCTGCAGCAGGCCATGAATAAAGTTCAGGAAACCACCAACCAGGGAATTTTATTCGTGCCCGCGGGCCGGTATCGGCTGACGAGGACGATTTATGTTTGGCCGGGAATCCGGCTGATCGGCTTTGGCGCCACGCGGCCGGTCTTTGTGCTGGGCGCAAACACGGCTGGTTTTCAGCAGGCTCCCAAGTACATGGTGTTTTTCGCTGGTGGCCGTCCCGGATACGGGCGAGCGCCTCGCAACGGCAAAGCTGCGGGAGATGACACTCCGCCGGATGCCGATCCCGGGACATTTTATTCCGCGATCAGCAACATCGATATCGAAATTCAACAGGGTAACCCCGGCGCGGTGGGGGTTCGGGCGCGCTATGCCCAGCACTGCTTTCTGGCGCACATGGATTTCCACATCGGTTCAGGTCTCGCGGGTATTCATGACGGCGGCAATGTGGCGCAGGATGTGCATTTTTACGGCGGGCAGTATGGTGTGTGGACGCGCAAGCCGTCTCCTGGTTGGCAATTCACGTTGATTGACGCGAGCTTTGAAGGCCAGCGCGAAGCGGCCATTCGCGAACACGAAGCCGGACTGACGTTGATTCGTCCACAATTCAAGAATGTTCCTACGGCGATTTCTATCGATGCGAAATATTCCGATGAGCTGTGGATAAAAGATGCCTGGATGGAAAATATTTCCGGTCCGGCCGTGATTATCAGCAACGAAAACAACGCACGCACCGAAATCAATATGGAAAATGTGGTGTGTCGCGGCGTTCCGGTTTTTGTTTCTTACCGGGAGAGTGGGAAACAAATTGCCGGCGGTCAGGGAGCCTACGCGGTAAAAACTTTTTCGCATGGTCTGCATTTCGCGGATATTGACGCGACTCCCGCGATTCAGGACGTCTTCGAGCTGGGGCCGTTGCTTACGTTACCGGCGTCCGTTGCGTCTGACATTCGCGAACTGCCGCCGATGGACACGTGGGTGAATCTCCGCACGCTGGGCGCGCACGGCGACGGCGTGGCGGACGACACGGAAGTTCTCAAAAAAGCGATTGCCGAGCACCGCACGATCTATTTGCCGTCCGGGCAGTATCGCGTTACGGACACGATTACGTTGCGACCGGACACCGTGCTCATCGGTTTGCAGCCGAGTGTTACGAGAATATTTCTTGCCGACGGAACGCCCGCGTTTCAAGGAATTGGCAGTCCCAAGGCGCTTCTGGAAACGTCGCGCGGCGGAACGAATATTGTTACCGGCATCGGACTGTACACCAACGGAATCAATCCGCGCGCAATGGCGGCAAAATGGATGGCGGGTGCGGACTCGATGATGAACGATGTGCGCTTTTTGGGCGGGCACGGCACCATCGAACCCGGCGCCACCCCGGAAGAGGCGGAAAAAATCTGGCACCAGATTTACAACAATACGCACACCGCGGATTCAAATATCAATCGCCGCTGGGACGCGCAGTATCCGAGCCTGTGGATTACCGATGGCGGCGGAGGAACCTTCGTCGATCTCTGGACGCCGAGCACGTTTGCGCAGGCGGGGCTGTACATTTCCGATACTTCGACGGAGGGACGCATTTACCAGTTGTCCAGCGAGCACCACGTTCGCAACGAAGTGATGCTGCGAGATGTTTCCAACTGGCAAATCTATGCCTTGCAGACTGAAGAAGAGCGCGGCGAGGGAGGCTTCGCTTTGCCGCTGGACATTCAGGATTCGAGCAACATTACCATCGCGAACTTCCATCTCTACCGCGTGGTGAGCGCGTACCAGCCTTTCCCGTACGCCATCAAAGTCACAAACTCTAAGAACATAAAGTTCCGCAATATTCATTGCTACAGCGACAGTAAAGCTTCATTTGATAACGCCGTTTACGATCAGACGCACAATGTTGAGATCCGCCAGCGTGAGTTTGCCTGGCTCACCGTTTCCGGGGATGCGCCGAAAATCCCGACGCAGACGCCGGGTCCAATCATTGCCGAAGGCGCGAAGCTGGAGAAAGTTGCGGGAGGATTTTTCAACATTTCTGGCGGAGCCGTTGATGACTCCGGGAATCTTTACTTCGTGGATGCCAAATGGCAAACCATCTACCGCTTTTCTCCGTCGGTTCGCCAGGTAACGATGGTGCGCAACAACCCCTTGGAACCCGTCCAGCTCGCCTTTGATAAAGCCGGCGACTTGATGGTGATTTCGTACGCGGGGAACGGCACGGTGTACAGCTTTAAAACGGACTCGCGGGGTGACGAAATTACATTGCTCAAAGCTGTTCCCTCGGAGCCGCGTCCCGGGATGAATGTGGTCTTGCCCGCGACTTTCTGGCGCAACGACAATGATTTCCTTGAGAAAATTCCGGTGCAGAAGCCGTACCAATTTGTGTCGCCCGATGGCAGCACCTTTGTGCCCGCGGGCGAGGATTTTGTGAACGGGGAATTGTATTACGGCTCCAAAATCCACGACGTGCTGCGGGCTTTCGGCATGATTACTGTTGCTCCGAATCAGCCGTACTTTGTTTCCGATGAATCCGGAGAGAAAACTTATTCCGGCAGCGTGGGTGCTGACGGCACCATCGGGGGCCTGAAGCTTTTTGCCGAGCAAGGCGGCGAAGGTCTTACATGGGACGAACAAGGCAACGTGTACATCGCCGCGGGACAGATTTTCGTTTACAGTCCAGCCGGGAAACTAATTGACACTATCGTAGTTCCGGAACGCCCTTCGCAATTGTTGTTTGGCGGCAGCGACGGTAAAACTTTGTTCATCTTGGCGCGCAGCTCCTTATATGCTGTGCAAAGCCGTTTCAAGGGTCATTGAAAGAGTTCTCACGATTTATGCCCACGTTGGCGCGGTTCGCGATGTTCGCGGTTTTGATTGTCCTTCCGATTAACGCTCAGACTAAGGCGCAACTTTCTCCGAGCTCGGCGCCGGACGTGGCTTCATTGCCGCAGTTTGTGGATATTACCGCTTCGACCGGCATCAAGTTTGAGCATCTCTCGAGTCCGGAACAAAAATACATTGTGGAGTCCATGGGCGGCGGCGTCGCTTTGATTGACTATGACCGCGATGGCTGGCCCGATATTTATTTCACCAACGCGCAAAATGTGGAGATGGCGCGCACGGGGCAGAAAGCGCGTAGCGCGCTGTACCACAACAACCGCGACGGAACGTTTACAGACGTTACCGACAAAGCCGGCGTTGGCTATCCCTGCTGGGCGATGGGCGTTGCGGTGGGCGACTACAACAATGACGGCTGGCCGGATTTGCTGGTCACCTGTTTTGGCGGAGTGGTGCTTTATCGCAACAATGGCGATGGAACATTCACTGACGTCACCAAGCAGGCTGGCTTGTCCAACGATTCGCTGTGGGCCACTGGAGCGGCGTTTGGAGATTACGACGGTGATGGCTGGGTGGATCTCTTCGTGGCGCACTACGTCGATTTGCAGCTCAGCGATCTCCCGCGTTTTGGTTCGGCAAAGACCTGCAAATACCGCGGCATTGATGTGCAATGCGGCCCGAAGGGACTCAAAGGCTCGCCCGATAATCTGTATCACAACAACGGCGATGGGACCTTCACGGACGTATCGAAAAAAGCCGGCGTCAGCGATCCACAAAATTATTTTGGCCTGACGGCGGTGTGGTCGGATTTCAACGCGGACGGTCATCTGGATCTGTTTGTAGCTAACGATGGGCAAAAAAATTATCTGTACCAAAATGATGGGAGCGGGCATTTCACGGATGTCGCGCTCGCTGCGGGCGTAGCGGTCAGCCAGGACGGTGCGGAGCAAGCCAACATGGGTGTGGCTCTCGGGGACTTTTTGCATACGGGGCGTTCATCGATCGCCATCAGTCACTTCAGCGATGAATACGCCACGCTGTTCCGCAACGACGGAAACATGAGCTTCAGTGATGTTTCGTATGCTTCCGGTATCGCACCGGCTACAACTCCGTACGTCGGCTGGGGAGACGAGTTTATTGATAGCGACAATTCCGGATGGATCGATTTTTTTCTGGTGAACGGGCATGTGTACCCGCAAGTAGATAGCCTACCGGCCGGCGCACGATACCGCGAGCCGAAGCTGTTGTACCAGAATCAGCGCGACGGCACGTTCAAGAACGTCAGCAAGCTGGTGGGACCGGCCATCCAGATTCCCCAAGTTAGCAGGGGCGTGGCGATGGGGGATTTATTTAACGACGGGTGCGTGGATATCGTGGTGGAAAATCTTACCGGCAGTCCCATGATTCTCAGACCGCAATGCAGCACCGCGAATCACTGGATCAGTTTTGAACTGGAAGGCACAAAGAGCAACCGGCTGGCCCTGAGTGCTCGCGTAAAAGCGATTGCCGGCGACTTGGTGCAGACCAACGAAGTCTTGAGCGGCGGCAGTTATCTTTCGCAGAATGATCTACGCGTGCACTTCGGACTTGGCAAGCGCGACTCCGTCGACAAGGTTGAAATTCTCTGGCCCAACGGAGAAACCGAGACGCTCAGCCATCTGGCCGCGAATCACTTTTACTACATCAAACAGGGCAAAGGCATCGTTCCTAGACCGTAGCATGCGCCGGCGACGTTATTCCTCTGGCGGGTCAGCAGGCTGAATTTGCACGTATTGCCAGCCGAAACGGCCCTTGATGCAAAGATTGCCGTGGGTGACGCTATGGTCGAGCGGTGAAGTTACGCGAACGATCTTGCCATCTTGCTGGTGCACGGTGAGGTCGCAGCCCACACCGCAATAGGGGCAGATGGTGTCGGTTTGCGTCTGGCGCGCTTCGTCCCACGTGCCGGCCTGGCGCATATCGTATTCGCTTTTGAACATTAGCGCGCCGGTAGGGCAGACGCCGATGCAATTGCCACAATAGACGCAGGCGGAATCCGGCAGCGGGACGTCGAATTCGGTGGCGATACGAGCGGAGAAGCCACGGCCGGCGACGGCGATGGCAAAGGTATTTTGCGCATCCACGCCGCAGGCTTCCACGCACTTGTAGCAGAGCACGCATTTGGAATAGTCGCGAACGTAGAGATCATTATCAATTTTTATAGGCTGGGCGACGGTGGCGCGAGTTTCGCCGAAGCGCTCGGGGTGCGCATCGTAACGATCCATATATTCCCGCATGTTCGGCGCAGTGGAGAGGTCCACGGAGGACGCCAGAAATTCCAGCACGATGCGGCGGCTCAAGCGGACACGCTCGGAATCCGTCTTGATGGACATGTTGGGTTCGACTTTGCGCGAGCATGCGGGAACCAGCGTGCGCGAGCCTTCGAGTTCCACCACGCACACGCGGCAGACGTTTACGGGAGTGAGGCTCTCGAGATAGCAGAGCGTTGGGGTCTCGATACCGAGTTCTTTTGCCGCGTCCAAAATGGTGGAGCCTTCGGGAACGGAAATGGCCTGGCCGTCAATTTTTATGTCGATGGACCGGCGGGCTATCTTCGGAGGAGCGGCGGGAATGGGGCCGCGTGGGAGAGGAATGGTGGGCCGTGGGGCGTCGAAATTCGCGGGATTGGTGATTACGATTTCGCTCATGAAAAAATGCTCCAGCGTTGCAAGGCCGATTCGATCGCGCTTGAGGCGGTCTGGCCCAGGCCACAGATGGAAGCGTCGCGCATGGCTTGTCCCATTTCGCGCAACATAGCGATTTCCTGTGCCGCGGAGCCGAGCGGTTTGCCGCTGACCAGACGCAGCAAGGATTCTTCCTGGCGTGTTACGCCAACGCGGCAGGGCACGCACTGACCGCAAGTTTCGTGATGGAAAAAGCTGGCGATGCGCAGCAGGATTTGGCGAAGATCGACGGTTTCGTCAAACAGCATGACCACGCCGGAACCCAGGGTAGCTCCGATAGCGCGCGTGCCTTCAAAAGTAAGCGGAGTATCGAGCTCTTTGGGAGAAACGAAAGCTCCAGCCGCGCCGCCCAAGAGGATGGCTTGCAGCTTGCCGTTGCCGGCGACGCCACCAGCGAGGTCAATCAGTTGACGCAGCGTCGCGCCCATTGCCAGTTCGTAGACGCCGGGTTTGGCGATGTGTCCGCAAAGACAGAAGAGCCGCGTGCCGGCGGAATTATCCGTGCCGAGTTTGGCATACGCTGCGCCGCCATCGCGAATGATGCCGGGAACGTTGACGAGCGTTTCCACGTTGTTGACGGCGGTGGGCTGGCGGAAGAGCCCGGATTGCGTGGGGAAGGGCGGCTTGTTGCGCGGTTCGCCGCGGTAGCCCTCAATGGAATTAAAGAGCGCCGTTTCCTCGCCGCAGATGTAAGCGCCGGCGCCGCGGCGAATTTCAATATTAAATTGCAGACCGCTGCCGAGAATATTCTCGCCGAGAAAGCCGTTTTCGAGAGCGGAGTCGATGGCGTGCTGCATGCGTTCGGCGGCCAGAGGATATTCGCCGCGTAGGTAGACGTAGCCTTGGCGCGCGCCGGTAACGAAGCCATCAATGGTGATGCCCTCGATGACCGCAAATGGATCGCCCTCCATGAGGATACGGTCCTTAAAAGTACCAGGCTCGGATTCATCGGCGTTGCAGATAACGTAGTGCGCGCGGCCAGAGTCCTGCTGCAGGAGGTTTCTCTGAAGGAAAAGCGCTTCCCACTTTTTGGCAATAGGAAACGCCGCGCCGCCGCGGCCGAGCAGTTTTGACGCCGCCAATTCGCGCAGCGTGCCTTCGGGGCCGAGCGCAATGGCCTTGCGTAAGCCTTCGTAGCCGCCGAACTTTTGATACGTCTCGATCGTGGTAGCGCAGCCTTGGCTGATGCGATGAAGAAGTCGCAGCGGTGGGGAGGAACTTTTCTGCGCGGCCTGAGGCACGCTGGCTTTCAGATCGAGGACATCCGGCTCAGCGGGCAGGCGATCCTGAATCGCATCGTCTAGCAAAAACTGCACCGCCCTGGCTGAAGCGGGCGCTAACACTCGCTCGTGGGATTTTTCGCCGGCGGAACTGATGAGCACGGCAGGCGCGCGCTCGCAAAGGCCTAGACACTGACTGCGCAGCCAGATGGCGCGTCCACCAGAGCACGGAGAGCCTGCGGGACCGAGAGTACTTTCGAGCTCGGCGCAAAGTTGCTGCGAGCCGCGCGTGATGCAGGCGATGTCGTCGCAAACGTGGGCAACAATCCGCGGGCGAGCTTCGAGGGCAAACATTCCGTAGAAAGAAGCCACGCCATGAACTTCGGCGGGCGCAATGTCCAAACGCAGCGCGACGTAGTTGAGCGCGCCGGGACTGATCCAGCCGATGCCGTTCTGAATTGCGTGCAGCGTGGGGAGCAGACGATGCCGCTGGCCGTGACTATCGCCATTGTAAGCGGCGCGCGTGTCTGAAGTTTGCCGCTGACCACCTTGCCAGCTTGATGCCGGAACGCCCAGTTCGGAGTCCACGGCCACGCGTTCTTCCGCGGTCGCTTGCGCGTTGGTTAGATGAATATCCAATCAGGGCCTCTAAACAGGTTGCAACTTTTCGATGCGAATGGCGGTGGCTTTAAATTCCGAGGTGCCGGATCGAGGATCAACCGCGTCAATGGTCAAATCATTTGTGGAAACCTGATCGTGCGCATGGACCGACAAAAATGCCAATCCCGGACGCAGCGCCGCATCAAACTTCACCGGAGCCACAACCGATCCGCGCCGTGACGTCACGCGTACCCTTTCACCCTCAAGCAGCGCATAGTGCAGCCCATCTTCCGGAGAAACTTCCAGAGCTACTTCACGGCGCAGCGGTGAGGCAAATTTTTCCGTCTGCACGCCGGTGTTGTAGTCGTCGAGCTTCCGGCCGGTAGTCAGGCGGATGGGATATTGTTCGTCGAGTTGGTCCACTGGCGGCTCAAATTCCACCACGCTGAACGGCGCGCGCGGGCCGATGAGCGGATCGCTCCAGAACCGTCCGTGAAGGAACATCTCTCCCGGGTGAGATTCGTCATAGCAGGGCCACTGAATGCCGCCCAATTCTTCGAGGCGGCGGTAGCTCATGCCGCCGTGCATGGGACTCAGCGAGCGCACCTCGTTCCAGATCGTTTCCGGATCCGGAGCGCCCCAGTTATGACCGAGGCGGCAAGCCAGATCGAAAATAATATCCAGGTCGTCGCGAACACCATCGGGAGAAGCGACGGTACGACGCACACGCTGCACGCGACGCTCGCTGGAAGTTACCGTGCCTTCATTTTCAAACGCACCCGCCGCGGCGGGAAGAACCACATCCGCAAGTTCAGCCGTTTTGGTATAGAAAAGATCTTGCACCACCATGAATTCCAATCCGGTCAGGCGCTTTAAGGTGCGATGCCGGTCGGCTTCAGAGTCGGCGGGATTTTCGCCGAGCACATATAGCGTAGTGAGCGCGCCGTGCTCCATGGCCTCAAACATGTCGCTGAGATGCCAGCCGCGTTTAGGCTGAATTTTAACGCCCCAGGCTTTCTCGTATTTCGCACGAATTTCATCGTTCTCCACATGCTGGAAGCCGGGGAAGCGGTCGGGAATCGCGCCCATATCGCCGCCGCCCTGGACGTTGTTCTGCCCGCGGAGCGGATTTACGCCGCTGCCGTAGCGGCCAACGTGTCCGGTGAGAATCGTTAGATTGATCAGCGCTACCACGTTGTCCACGGCGTTGTGATGCTCGGTGATGCCCAGCGTCCAGCAGAGTTGCGCGCGCGGAGCCTTGGCGTAGGCGTGCGCCATCTTACGAATGGCGGCGGCCGGCACGCCGGTCTCGCGTTCCGCGCGTTCGAGGGTGTATTTCTCCACATGCGCTTTGTACGCATCGAAGCCACTGGTAGCGTGGCGGATAAACTTTTCATCGTGCAGTCCGGCAGCAATAATTTCCCGCGCCACGGCGTTGGCCAGCGAGATGTCCGAGCCAACGTCCAACCCCAGCCAAAGCGTGGCCCATTGCGCGGAACTGGTGCGCCGCGGATCGATCACGTAAAGCTCAGCGCCGTTACGAAGGCCTTTCAGCAGATGATGAAAAAAGATCGGGTGCGTTTCCCGCGCGTTGGAGCCCCACAGCAAAATCACGTCCGTATCTTCAATTTCGCGATACGAACTGGTCCCGCCGCCTGCCCCGAAGACCGCCGCCAGACCGGCGACGCTGGGGGCGTGTCAAGTTCGGTTGCAGCTATCAATGTTGTTGGTGCCCATGACGCTGCGAGTGAATTTTTGCGCGGCGTAGTTGACCTCGTTGATGGTCTTGGAACAGCTGAACATGCCAAAGTCGCGATGGTCGTTCTTGGCGATGGATTTGCGAAACGCCGAAGCTACACGGTCCAGGGCTTCGTCCCAGGTGGCTGGACGATGCGAACCATTTTCGCGAATCAGAGGTTGGGTGAGGCGGGCTTTCATTGGCTTGGGCATGGAACCTCCAAAATCGGCAGCCGAGGCAATTGTAACATCTCGAGACGGAGGCCCTCTTCGGCGTGCGTCGGGCTCCCTTAGCGCAGCATGGAACAGTGCAGCAGCTCTTGGAATAGCTCGTTCGCGTTATTTGCTCCGGGCTGCGGGCGTGCTGGGGACCACGGACACTGCGGGCGGGGGCGGAGCTTGAAAGAGTTTTCGGGCATTCTTCCAAAGCTGCGTAACCCCCCAGGCCCACGGAAGCGCGACGAGGAGCCAAGCTAACGCGACCACTATCGCGGGCGTTTTTTTGTATTGGTTTTCCATAATTGCTCGCTTTCAGTGATTATCGCGTCGCGACGGCCGAGCCCGGAACAGCTGCAAGGTTCTTGTCGACTTCCTCGCTCTTGTACCAATGTTTGGAATCCACTGGGCGAACCGCGGCGTTGGCCAAGAACCCGACAATGAGTAGGCCGACCATGACGTAGAGAACCGTGGAGTAAGCATCGGCCAGCGGCACGCCTTTGCCCTTCTCATATTCCCGGATGTAGTTGACTAGCACGGGGCCGAAAACTCCGGCCGCCGACCAAGCGGTAAGCAAGCGTCCGTGAATGGCGCCAACTTCCATGGTGCCAAAGAGGTCCCGCAGATATGCGGGGATGGTGGCGAAGCCGCCGCCATACATGGTGAGAATCACCGCGCAGATAGTAACGAAGAGCTTAATGTTGTTCAGGCCGCTCGCACCCGTGCTCGGAGCCAGGTAGTAAAGAGTCGCGCCAAGCAGGAAGAAAACGTAATACGTGTTTTTGCGGCCGATGTAGTCGGAGACGGAGGACCAGACGAATCGCCCGCCCATGTTGAACAAACTGAGGAGAGCCACAAAGCCGCCGGCGGCTACCGCAGTAATCTGTCCTTTGAACAGTTCCTGAATCATCGGCGAAGCCTGTTCGAGGATGCCGATGCCGGCGGTCACGTTCATGCACAACACGATCCAGAGCAGCCAGAATTGCGGCGTGCCGAAAGCTTCGTTGACCTCCACGCTGTGAGCGGTGACCAGGGACTTGGGCTTGACGGGAGCTACCCAGCCTTCTGGCTTCCAGCCTGGGCGTGGCACCCGCACGGTAAAGACGCCGAACATCATCGCGACGAAGTAGATGGTCCCCATCACCAGGAACGTTTTTTGCACGCCCAGATCGCGGTCGGTGCGGAAGAAAGCCATCAAATCGTTGGACAAGGGAGAGCCAATGAGCGCGCCTCCGCCAAAGCCCATGATGGCCATGCCCGTGGCCATGCCTGGGCGGTCGGGGAACCATTTGATAAGCGTGGAGACCGGGGAGATGTAACCGATGCCCAGACCGATGCCGCCAATCACGCCGTAGCCAAAGTAAATGAGCCACAGCTGATGGAGCTGGACACCAGCAGCGGAGATAAAAAAACCGCTGGTGAAGCAGACCGCAGAGGTGAACATAGCTCGCCGCGGCCCCACGCGCTCCAGCCATTTGCCAAATATCGCGGCCGATAACCCCAGGCAAACGATGGCCAGGCTGAAGATCCATCCCAGGGAAGTGAATTTCCAGTCCGAAGGATTTGGACTGTCAACGCCGGGAAGGGCCTTGAGTCCGCCCCCAGAAGTGGCGACCTGCAGGAGGTAGTTCAGCGGTTTCTTGAACACGCTGAAGGCGTAGACCTGTCCTATCGCCAAGTGAATCGCCAGGGCCGCCGGAGGGACAAGCCAACGGCTGAATCCCGGTTCGGCGACGGAGTGGTTACGGTCGAGAAAGGATAACAGCGCCATTCCTGAGCTCCTTAGATGAAACAGTTACCAGACGCAACAATCGCATCGAGCAGGTACATCTCTTACATAAGGTCTTGAAAGCGGTCCCGGGGGCCCCTTTAATTACATCGGTATCGTGAAAAAAGCAATACCCGGCGTGGGGCTGCGTCAATGCTTGACAATCTTGTGACAACCAGGAACTTCCTTGCAAATTACCGCGCGCCACGCGGCTGTGTAGAAATCGTCTGTCCCGTCCAGCGGAACGCCGATGGCCACGGTTCTGAACATCCATGCGGAGCAGGATGGTGCTAGCTCCGCTGAGCGAGCTTGTTGTTTTTGCGACGCCACGCCCCAGCAAACGATTACTTGGGAACGTTGTATGGCGTGCTGGACGGTCCCAACGCAGCGAACGTGAAGATCGGCCTGAGGATACCAAGCATGGTTAGACACTTGTCCAGCAAATTGGCCGAGAATTGGAGTATTGTAACGCGGAATTAGGACCATCAGGAGCTTACGAGATGATCTCCGTAAAACAAGACTTGACAAGTCGGAGAAGCGGGAATAGGTTGGGGTGCCAGGAAGTAATCGTTTACATCATGATTTTGCGCGCAAAAATTTTGGCGCGATAATTTGCAATGAATATTCGTGAAATCGCCAAGCGCGCGAGAGTATCGACCGCGACGGTATCGCGCACGATAAATCGCATTCCAACAGTGCAGCCGCAACTGGCCAAGCGCGTTTGGAGAGTAGTGGAAGATCTCGGCTACTTCCCCAATACCCAGGCCCGGGCTTTGGTTTCCGGGCGCAGCCGCATTTTCGGACTGATTGTTTCCGAAATCACGAACCCTTTTTTCCCGGAAATCGTACACGTTTTCGAAGACACCGCGGTTCACCACGACTACGAGATATTGCTGACCTCCACCGTCCATGATCCGGTGCGCATGAAGCTTGCGGTGCGCCGGATGCTTGAACACCGGGTCGAAGGCGTGGCGGTGATGACCTTCGGCATGGAAGAATCGCTGCTTGACGACCTTAAGCTGCGAAAAATTCCGCTGGTTTTCGTGGATGTCGGACCGCCACGGCCGTACGTTAGCAATATTCGCATCGACTATCTCCATGGTATTCGGCAAGCGGTGCAACACTTGGCGGCATTGCGCCACGAAAGGATCGGATTCATCACCGGGCCGCTCGCGCTCAGATCCGCGACGACCCGCCGGGAAGCGTTTGTGCAGTCCATGAATGAGATCGGTATCACCGTGGACCCGCAATTGATTGTGGAAGGCAACCATACGCTGGAAGGTGGAGAAGCCGCCTTCGGAAAATTGGCGCGCTTGCCGTCCCGGCCCACGGCAGTGCTGTGCTCGAACGATATGACGGCGATGGGCGTCATGCGTAAGAGTTATGCGGAAAAGATAGTAGTTCCGCAGGATTTGTCTGTCATCGGGTTCGACAATATTCGCATCTCGCAATATATTTTGCCGCCGCTGACCACCGTGGAGATGTCGCAGGCCGAACTTGGGCGAATGGCGTTCCTCGCATTGTTGAACGACGTGCAACGAGAGACGCCGAACCGGGCCGGTACGGAGTATGTTTTGAAGACGAGCTTGGTGCTGCGGGAATCGACGGCGCTGAATAAGCGAGCCGCGACGCGCGCCGAACGGATCTAGAACCGGACTAGGAAGGCAGAATGCATGGGAGCCGCAAGAGTAAGTTGAAGAGAATCCTGTAAGGGAGCATTCATAGAATGGGCAAAAAAATTACCTTTGGTCTAATAATCGGCAATCGCGGATTTTTTCCCGATCATTTGGCAATGAGCGGCCGCGAAGAGATGATCCAGGTTCTGCAGTCCGCCGGAATTGACGTGGTCGTTCTCGGACCGGAGCAGAGCAAACACGGTGCCGTGGAGACCCATGAAGAAGCCAAGCGTTGCGCTGCATTGTTTCGCTCGGCCAGCGACCGCATAGACGGCGTAATTGTCTCACTGCCGAACTTTGGCGATGAACGCGCCATCGCGGATACCTTGCGGCTCGCCCGGCTGAATGTGCCGGTGCTGGTGCAGGCTACTCCGGATGCGCCTGCGAAAATGACCATCGCGCATCGCCGCGATAGTTTTTGCGGAAAAATGTCGGCCTGCAACAACCTCAAACAGTATGGAATTCCTTACTCGTTGACCACCCTGCACACCGTGGCTCCAGGTTCAGAAGAGTTCAAAAGAGATCTGGCCTGGTTCGCTGGCGTTTGCCGGGTGGTAAACGGGTTGCGGAATCTCCGCATCGGGGCAATCGGTGCGCGGCCTGCGGCCTTCAATACCGTCCGTTACAGCGAAAAGCTCCTCGAAGCCTCAGGTATTTCCGTTGAGACGCTGGATCTCTCCGAAGTCTTGGGTCGTATCGGCCGAATGAAAGATGACGACGATAGCGCCATGCGCAAACTGCAGTCCATTCAAAAATACGTTTCCACCTCCGGCGTTCCGGAAGCGGCTCTGTTGAAGATGGCGAAACTTGGCGCGGTTGTCGACCAGTGGATGAGCGCCGCCAGCGTGGACATTAGCGCCGTGCAGTGCTGGACTTCGATCGAGGAAAATCTCGGTGTTGTCCCATGCACGGTTATGAGCATGATGAGCGACGATCTGCTGTCGAGCGCTTGTGAAGTAGACGTTTGCGGCGTGCTTAGCATGCATTGCCTCCGCTTGGCTTCTGAAACGCCCAGCGCCTTGCTGGATTGGAACAATAATTACGGCAGCGATCCCAACAAAGCCGTCTGCTTCCATTGCAGTAATCTGCCGAAGCATTTCTTCCGTGAGGTCAAAATGGACTTCCAGGAAATCATTGCCGGTACCGTTGGAAAGGACAATACCTTCGGCACTTGTGTCGGTCGCGTTAAGTCCGGCCCAATGAGTTACGCGCGCTTGTCCACCGACGACCGCACCGGCCGAATTCGCGGCTACGTTGGCGCCGGCAACTTCACGGACGACCCGCTGGAAACTTTTGGCGGTGCGGGAGTCGTCGAGATTCCGCGGATGCAGGAACTCCTTCGTTACATCTGCGAAAACGGATTCGAGCACCATGTCGCGGCTAATTTTTCCTCCGTCAGCGGAATAATTCACGAAGCTGCGATCCGCTACCTTGGATGGGATACCTACTGGCATGCCCGGTGAGCATTTGCATTAGCAAACGCCGCCGTGAGATTTTGCAATGAGGGAAATTTGAATAGAGGCTTATGGCGATTGTCGCAGGCGTAGATTTTGGCACGCTCAGTGTTCGCGTTGCCGTGGTTGACAGCGAAAGAGGACGCCTCGGTTCAGCGGTCGCGGAGTATCCGCTGCACCGCACCAAGGACGACCCTGATCGGGCCACGCAAAGTCACGCGGATCACATGCGCGCGTTGACGGAAGCTATGCGCGACGCTTTGCAGGCCGCCAACGTCTCCGGGAATCAGATTGCTTCCTTGGCGTTGGACACCACCGGCTCCAGCGTCATTCCGGTTGGCGAGAACTTGCTACCGCTGGACGACTATTACCTCTGGTGCGACCACCGCGCCTGGCGCGAGGCCGCGCTCATAACCGAGACCGCCCACCAGCGGAACCTCGAGGCCATCAAATGGTGCGGGGGAATCTATTCCTCGGAGTGGGGATTTTCGAAACTGCTGCATTGGCTTCGCACACAACCGGAAAAACGCAGCCAGTTCGTAACCGCCTTCGAGCATTGCGACATGCTCACAGCCGTGCTCTGCGACGTAAAGACCGCCGCGGAAGCGCCTCGCTCCATCTGTGCCATGGGTCACAAGTGGATGTGGAACGAGTCGCTCGGTGGACTGCCGCCCGAAGATTTTCTCGAAGCTGTCGATCCGCTGTTGCAAGGAATCCGTCCCAAGCTGGACGGAAGATACGCTGCCAGCGACACCATCGCCGGATACCTGTCTCCGAAATGGGCTAAGGCTCTAGGTTTGCGCGCGGGCATCCCCATCCCCGTGGGCGCCTTTGACGCGCACTGGGACGCTATTGGAGCGGGCGCGCGCTCCGGGGATGTGTCCAATGTTGTCGGCAGCTCTACCTGCATCATGGCCATTGGTGATGACGCGCGCCAGATTCCTGGCGTATGCGGTGTCGTCGAGGGTTCGATAGATCCCAAGAAAATCGGTGTTGAAGCTGGCCTTTCTGCCACCGGGGATCTATTCGGTGTGATCGCGCGCCGCTCCGGGATCTCTGTCAAGGATCTCTGTGTTGGCCTCGAACAATATCGCCCCGGCCAAACCGGCCTGCTGCGTATGACCTGGGACAATGGCGACCGAACCATTCTCGTTAATCCTGACCTTGGTGGCATCACTTTTGGGTGGAACATGACGCATAGTCCACAAGACGAACTGTTCGCCGCCATCGAAGGCACCGCTTTTCACACACGCGTGATTCTTGAACGCATGGCTGAATACGGCGTGCCCGTCGAACGCGTCATCAATGCAGGCGGAATTCCTCAGAGAAACCCGGTACTCAATCGCGTGTATGCCAACGTTTTTAATAAGCCCGTATTGGTCCCGAAAGGTGATGTAACCAGCCTGGGTTCCTCCATCTTCGCGTTTCTCGCGGCCGGCACCTTTCGCTCCATCGAAGAGGCGCAAGACGCGATTTGCCCTGGTTATCACGTTGTGGAGCCGGACCCCGTTGCCGTACGCGTCTACGAAGAGCTGTATCAGATTTACCGCGACGTATACTTTGCCTTCGGCGCGGCGAATTCCAAACCAATACTTGCGGGCGGTATTCTCCCTGCGCTGCGCAGGATTGCGGCAGCCGCGCGAGGCGCGCTATGAAGCTACAGACTCTGCGAGAAGAAGTTTTGCAAGCGAATCTCGACCTGGTGCGGCGAGGGCTCGTTCTCTACACTTTCGGAAATGTCAGCGGCATCGCTCGCGACGAAGCGCTGGTGGTCATCAAGCCCAGCGGCGTGGCCTACGAAACAATGAAGCCCGCGGATATGGTCGTCGTCGACTTGGCCGGGAAAACTGTCGAAGGCTCTCTGCGGCCTTCCTCCGATCTTCCTACGCATCTTATCCTCTACAAGGCTTTTTCCACGATTGGTGGAATTGCACATACGCACTCGCGGGCAGCGACTTCTTGGGCTCAGGCCCAGCGCGAAATACCGTGTTTCGGCACCACGCACGCCGATTATTTTCATGGTTCCGTTCCGGTAACCAAGCCGCTCACTCCGGCGCAAATACGTTCGGACTACGAAACCAACACAGGCCACGCCATTGTTCGGCTCCTCGCGAAGCAAGATCCCCTTCATGTGCCCGCCGTGCTGGTTGCCGGCCACGCGCCGTTTTGCTGGGGCGAAACCCCGGCAAATGCCGCGCACAACGCTGTCGTGTTGGAAGAGATTGCCGCCATGGCCCTGCAGACGCTCGTGGCGAATCCGAAGGCACGCCCAATTTCTAAAGCTCTTCACGGAAAGCACTTCTTCCGAAAGCATGGCAGCACGGCGTACTACGGCCAGAAGAAGTAGTCAGCCGCGATGCAAGAATGGAATTCGACCGCCAGAAACGCAGCGAAGACCGCGGCCGCACCAATCAAGTTGGCCGCAACGGCCCATCATCTGGCGCAGGTATAATGTTTCCCACCTACTATGACTCACATTCTCTTGACCAACGATGACGGCTATCAGGCCGCCGGGCTGCTCGCACTCGCCGAAGCTTTGCAGGATATTGCAACCATTAGCATTGTGGCGCCAAGCACAGAACAGAGCGGCGCGGCGCAATCGCTGACGCTTCGTCAGCCGATTATTTGCAACAACATCGCCGAGCGCCAATGGGCCATCGACGGGACCCCTGCGGACTGCGTAATCGTTGCGCTTCACAAACTCCTGCCGCAAAAGCCGGATCTGGTCATCTCGGGCATCAATCACGGAGCCAATCTGGGAGAAAATATCTATTACTCCGGCACCGTCGGCGCCGCTCGCGAATCCGCTTTGCACCATATTCCTTCGCTCGCCATGTCGTTATGTTCCAAAGCCAAAGGCGTAAAGTTCGATGACGCTGCTCGTATCGCGCGCGCTGCCGCGGAGCTAATCTTGAAACACGGTCTGCCCGACCAGGTGCTGCTCAACGTCAATGTGCCCCCTGCGTGGACTGGCGGAGTACGCTTGACCAGGCAATCGAAAAAAATCACCCGTAATCAGCTTACGGAAGGAAAGGATCCTCGCGGCCGCAGTTACTTCTGGCTTTTCGAACAGAAAATCGACAAAGACGTCGCGCCAGACACGGATTACGCGGCCATTTTCGCCAGCCACGTCTCCGTCACCCCTTTACATCTCGATCCCACGCACGCCGATTCGCTAAACGGCTTGGCGCATTGGGCCAAAAGTTTAGAAAAGACATTTCACAAATGAATTTAACGGTGCACTGCCAAGCGGGTTATGCCCTCCATCTGCGAACGACATGAGCGCAACCAAGACATATGATGTAGCGGTTGTGGGGGCGGGAGTTTTCGGTGTCTGGACCGCCTGGCATCTCGCCAAGCGCGGCCAGCGCGTCCTGCTGCTCGATGCCTACGGACCCGCACACACGCGCGCCAGTTCCGGCGGCGAAACGCGCATCATCCGTATGGGCTATGGCGCCGATGAACTGTACACCCGCTGGTCACAGCGTTCCCTCGTGCAGTGGAAAGAATTATTTGCCGCTACGCACCAGCAACTTTTCCATGAAACCGGCGTTCTCTGGCTTGCAGCAAGCGGCCTGCGAGAAAAGCAAACCGTGGAAACGCTGCAATGCTGCGGGGTTCCCCATCGTGTGCTGCAGAGCGCTGAGCTTACGCGAGCCTATCCACAAGTAGATTTTTCCGGTGTCGAGTTTGCCATTTTCGAGCCTGCCAGCGGAGTGCTCATGGCGCGGCGCGCAGTCGCTACGGTCGCCGCCGACGCGCTGCGAATGGGCGCGGAATACCGTGTTGCACAGGTTCTCGCTGCCGAAAAATCGGTTAACCCCCAACAAATTGAAACCACGGCTGGAGACGTGATTTCTGCCAACCACGTGGTTTTCGCGTGCGGCGCCTGGCTTGGAAATATTTTTCCAGAAATTCTGGGACCGCGCATTTTTCCCACCCGCCAGGAAGTGTTTTTCTTCGCCACTCCACCGGGAGATACGCGCTTTGCGTCGCCCGCGCTGCCCACCTGGCTCTTCAAGGAAGAGCAAGTCTACGGCATGCCAGACATCGAATCTCGCGGGCTAAAAGTCGCCTTCGATCATCACGGCGAACTCGTCGATCCGGAAACACAATCGCGCTTCGCGTCAGGTGAGGGCGCCGAGCAAGCCCGTCGCTACGTTGCGCGCCGCTTTCCCGCGCTGCGCGATGCGCCCATCGTGGAATCTCGCGTCTGCCAGTATGAAAACACTTCCAGCGGTGATTTCCTCGTCGACCGCCATCCCGCGCTTGAAAATGTCTGGTTCGTAGGTGGCGGCTCGGGTCATGGCTTCAAACACGGACCCGCTATGGGCGAGTACGTTGCTGGCCAAATTCTTGGGGATGCGGCCGCGGAAGCGCGATTCTTATTAGCTAGTAAGGAAACCGTTCAGCGCCGCGCAGTGTACTAAAGCACTGGTTTCTTGTACTTGCGCCCGTCACTGGATTGTCGGCAGTCTGTGTTTTGCGTAAGCCGCAAACGCTATATTTTCGGTGCACGCCGCCGCGTGGCCGATGAAATGGCACTAATTTTCTTGGCGCGTCGCGCCTTTTCCGCATACAAGTGCTGATCCGCGTCCGAAAGCAATTTCTCGATGCGCTCGCCTTCGCCGCGATAAATCGAAATGCCGATGCTCGCCGATATCGCGGGCGTTTCTGTACTCTCCGCCATCACCACGTGGATGCGCTCCGCAACAAGTCGCGCGTCGGTTTCTTCTGTCTCCGGCAACACCAGTGCAAACTCGTCCCCTCCATAGCGCGCCGCGGTATCCACCGCGCGACAATGAATACGCAAAATATCTCCCAGCCGCGTTATCGCCCGGCTCCCAACCAAATGACCGTACGTATCGTTGATGCTTTTTAGTCCATCAAGATCGAGAAGCAGTACTGCGAAGGGCCGGTTGTTGCGATTGGTGCGTTCCGTCTCACTCTCCAGCACATCCAGCAGGCGGCGATAATTCGCCAAGCCGGTGAGCGGGTCGCTCACCGCCAGATGCCGAACCTGTTCAAATAGCCTGGCATTGTCCAGCAGCGCGCCTCCCACCGCCACCGTGTAACTCATCACCGTGAAGGCCTGTGCCAGCACGAACGGCGCGTCCAGCAACCTTTGCGATTGGCTCGCTGCCAGTTGCGCCGCTACGTTCATCCACGCCGCGGTATAGATGGCATTGTCAAACGCCGTGTGTTCGATGGCTAGCCTGCGTCGATACCAGATCAGCGCCACAATGAAAAACGCTGCGGGAAGCAGTTGCTGCGGAGAGGGAAGAAACGCTCCCGGGTGCGGCGAAACCTCCGTCGGCATGCGTCGCAGCGCCGCCGTGATCAAGTACGTCATCCCGACCACGGTCAGTAGCGCGCCGGCAATCTCCCGCCGCGGATGGCGCGATCGCGGTAGAAAATGTTCCACCAGCAAAGCCACCACGAACAAAAGGGCCAGCACCATGCGGCTGACCCACCAGGCCAGCGGAGCCCAGCGGAACGGTACCGGCGCCTCTGGCGTCAGCTGAAAAAACAAGACGCTGGAAGCCATCAGCACCGTTCCCGACAGCAAAAAACCGGCGCCGAGAATCAACGAGATGCGGTCTTGTGTGCCCTGAAAACGCACCAACGTGACTGCCGCGAAAATGAACGATAGAAGCCCGGTAATGGCTTGCAGATAGCCCTGGAGAACCGCGTCGGGCGTGATCAGGATGCGCCGTGAAGAGTACGCCGCCAAAAGCAACAACAGAAAAACAGCGATATTGGACAGCACAATGTTTGTCGCACTGCGCTTCCGTTCAGGAATAGCCGTCAGTCCGCCCATAGGAGTTCACGTTGCTTCGCAGGCTGGGCGCCCTACCTACTTAGACTACTCACAGGCCCTCTACGTTGCGCCAAATAAGCTGTATGAGTGTTGATAAGCCAGCACTGTACTAAAGAACAGGCGCGCAAACGGCCGCGTTCGCAAGAACTCATTTCCCGGCGCTCACGCGAAATGCCTTTCCGCTGAAAATCGCAGGCAGAAAAATGGGTCTTGCGCAGTCGGTTCTGCTCAAGCAAAATAGCTCTATTGAAACGATTCAATAAGCACTTTACGAAGATGCCGGGCACGCTGGCGAACACGCCAAAGCCCTTTTTTATCTTTTGTTTGCGCCGCAATCCGTGCCTCCGGAGTCGAATGTGAAGAGACCTAGTCGCAAGCCAGCTCGAAAACCTGCCAATAAAAAGTCATTCGTCGCCGCTATCAATGCTGCGCCAGGGCATCACACCATCCGCGAAATTCTCTCGCAGCCTGCCATGTGGGCAGAGACAGACGCGCACCTGGCCAGCGACGGCACCATCGATCGCCTCGCGGCGCAATTCACCGCCCAAGAGCCCTGGCTATTCATCGCTTGCGGATCGAGCTATTACCTGTCGCAACTGGTCAGCGCCATCTGGTCGCGCAATTTCTCCCTTCGCTGCTCGGTGGTACCGGCGTCCGAATTTCTGTTCGCGCCTGAAGAGATTTTGCGCAGCACCGGGGCCACGCAAGTCGTTTTCGTCTCGCGCTCTGGCGAAACCACGGAGGTGCTTCGCGCCGCGGAGATTCTGCGCCAGCGCGCCGGCATTCGAACACTCGGAGTGACCTGCAACCCCGCTTCAACTTTCGAACGCCTGTGCACGCAAATGTTTACCCTCCCCTGGGCCGACGAAAAAAGCACCGTGATGACGCGCTCCTTTACGTCGATGCTGCTCTCCTTCCAGCGACTGGGTGCGCGATTGCGGGGCGACACCGAGTTGTCCGCGGCGCTCAACCATCTTCCGCAATTGGCCCAGCCATGGCTGGACCTTAATGCTGATAGAATCCGCAAGTTCGCCAGCAAGCGGCCCTTCGCCGACTTCGTCTTTCTGGGGCAAGGCGCACACTATTGGCTGGCGCAGGAAGCCGCGTTGAAAATCACCGAAATGTCGGCCTCGTACGCGCAGGCCTATCACAGTCTGGAATTTCGTCATGGCCCACGCTCCATCGCCGGCCCGGATACGCTGATAACACTTTTTATTTCCGATGCCGCCGCCGCGGAGGAAACTCTCCTCGCTCGCGAACTCAAAACTCTGAACGCCACAAATTTCGTGATTGTGAATCGCGCGACTCCCGAACTTGCAGCTTCGAGCGATTTGCTTGTCTCACTGGACCTGGACGGTCCGGAATTTGCCCGCTTCGCTCTCGCCGCCATCCCTGCCCATCTTCTCGGCACCGCCGTCGGCTTGCGCAAAGGCCTCGATCCGGACTCTCCGAAAAATCTCACCCGCGCGGTGGTCCTCGGCGATTCCGCGTCCACGCCAAAAATAATATCGCGCACCAAGGCAAGCTCCGCGTCCGTGTCACCTACCAGGAACAGCGCCCGAACTAGCGAGGGACGCGCTTGACCGCCGACAACCGCACAACGTCCGTCGCGAAGTCGAGCGGAACTCCCGCAACAAACCAGGGTCCGACTCTGCGTCGCACGCTTACCCTCTGGAACCTGATCATCATCGGCATTGTAATTATCCAACCCATCGCCCCGATGGGTATTTACGGCGTGATCAGCAATGCCGCTGGCGGCCACGTGGTCACCACGATTTTGATCGCTATGGTGGCCATGCTCTTCACCGCCATCAGCTACGGGAAAATGGCCCGCGCCTACCCCAGCGCCGGCTCCGCTTATACCTACGTCGGACAAGAAATTCATCCCGGCCTCGGCTATTTGACCGGCTGGGCCATGGTGATGGACTACATCCTGAACCCGCTGATCTGCACCATCATCTGCAGTCAGCTCACGCAAAATATTCTGCCGGGGATGCCCTATTGGATTCTTGCCATCTTGTACGCGGTGTTTTTCACCGGCCTGAATCTGCGTGGCGTAAAGACTTCGGCGCGCATCAACGAGGTTCTCGCTGCCGGCATGTCCATCGTGGTGGTGGTCTTTTTCGTCTTCGTTGTACGTTTCGTTTGGGGCCTACACCACTACGGTGCCGGATATTTCACGCTGCCGTTCTACGATCCCGCAACCTTCAACTTCAGCAGAATTTTTCGCGGCACCTCCATCGCCGTCCTCACCTACATCGGATTCGACGGCATTTCCACGCTCTCCGAAGAAGTGGAAAATCCGCGCCGCAACATCATGCTGGCCACGGTGCTCGTCTGTGTTATCACAGGCGTTCTTTCTTCGTTGGAAGTTTATGCCGCCCAATTAATTTGGGGCTCTAAACCGTTTCCCCCAGAAATGGAAACTTCGGCCTTCCCTCTGGTGGCCCGGCAGATCGGCGGTTTCTTTCTTTTTCACCTATTAAACTTTACGGTATTGATCGCCAACGTCGGATCCGGCATGGCCTCGCAATTCGCCGCCGCCAGATTGCTCTACGGCATGGGCCGCAATGACGCGCTACCAAAAGGGTTTTTCGGAAAAATTGCCGCCAAAACCCAAATCCCCGCCAACAACGTCATCCTTATCGGTGCGATCGCTTTGGCCGGCGCGTTCATGATCACCTACGACCGCGGCGCGGAACTACTAAACTTCGGCGCCTTCATCGCCTTCATGGGCGTCAATGCCGCATCTTTCATGCGCTACTACGTACGTTCGGACGAAAAGAAAATTGGCAACTTCCTCGTTCCGGTGCTGGGATTTCTGATCTGCGGATTTATCTGGTGGAACCTCAGCCCGCCCGCCAAGATCGCCGGCTCTATCTGGCTTGCCGTCGGTATCATTTACGGCGCGTGGAAAACCTCGTGGTTCCGTACGCAAATGTCTTTTGACGTTCCGGCAGAGTAAGAACTGTTCCCGCGTCACCTTGCATTACTCGACGCCCAGGAAGGATGATGGTGCCCACGGGAGACCCACCCTTGAAGCGCGAAAGCAGCGCCAGCTCCACGGTAACCATGCGCGACGTGGCTACGGCCAGCGGTTTTTCCTCCGCCACCGTCTCCATCGTCTTGAACAACGCGCCGCTAGCTCGCTACATCGCGCCCGCCACAAAAAAACGCATCGAAGACGCCGCCAAAAAACTCGGCTACCGCCCCAATGCCATGGCGCGCTTTCTCCGCAGCAAACGCAGTCACAGCATCGGCGTAATGTTTTTCGACATTACCGATCCCTACTGCACTCCCATCCTTCGCGGCATCGAGAACGCTCTGTATCAATCCTCATACGTCCCGATCTTTGCCGACGCCCACAATCAGAAAAATCGTTTCGAGCGTTATCTCGAGATGCTCCTCGAACATCACGTTGAAGCTCTCATTGTCGTCGCCAACTGGCTGCTCGTGGACATTCATCTGCTCGCCGACGTCAGCAAACGCAACATTCCCGCCGCCACCATCTGCTGGGAGCTCGATGGCGACACCGTCAGCTCCGTAATGGTTGACAACGAAATGGGTGGGCGCCTCGCCCTCGAACATCTCTACCAGCTCGGCCATCGCAAGATTGCTTACATCCGCGGCCCGAAAATGCTTATCGACAGCGGTCCGCGCTGGAAGGGCATCCAAAAATTCGCCCAATCTGTAAAGCTGGAGATCGATCCCGCGTTGGTTACCCAGTTGACCGACTCCTTCGACGCCAACTCCGGCTTCGAAGGCGGCTACCGCTTCACTGAGGAATTGCTGCAAAAGAAAAAACGCTTCACTGCTTTGCTGGCCTTCGACGATCTAACCGCATTCGGCGCCATTCGCGCGCTCACCAAGGCCGGCATCAAAGTTCCCGAACAGTGTTCCGTAATTGGTTTTGACGACGTGCCGCTGTCCGCGCTCTCGGCCCCATCCCTCACCACTATTCGTCAGCCGCTTGAGACCATGGGTGGCCTCGCCGTGCAAATGGTCATGGACAGCATCAACGCCGGTCTTGAAAAACGCGATTGGACCAGCTCTCGCCAGCGCGTGACCCCCGAACTTGTCATTCGCGATTCCACGCGCGCCGCCTCGCAAACCGCCGCCGACGACTAGCGAACGTTTCTGCGCAAAAGAACTTCCGCGCGAAAATGCCGTGGGCGCAAATAATGTCGCAAATAAAAAAAGGCGCGGACAAAGTCCGCGCCTTTTCGCCGTAACACTAGCGCAGCGGCTATTCGACCTTGGGAATGAACACTTCCGAAGGCGTCAAAAACTCCACATTCGGATTCTCCGTTGCCACGCGCACGCGTTCGAACCGCCCCTTCTTTCCACCGCTGCCGCTCGAAAAGGTCAGCAAGTATTGGTTATTCAGGTGCATGAATATCTCGTCGAAGTAGGGCTTCAGCGTTACCGGCGCGCCGAATCCCAAATAGTAAGATTCCGCTCCGGTCTCATCCGAAAGCTGGCTCAGACTCGACTGCGCGTTAAACGAGCGCGTGAATCCGCGACCAGCATGTCCGGTGTCCGGCGCATAGATGGTCCAGACATTTACGTTGGCTTTCTGCGCGCGATCGATCGTCGGATCCAGGTCCGGGCTCGTCGGCCCGAAATTTCCGCGAAAGTAATCGATGCCCGAAGAGATCAGCACGATAGACTTACGCACGCCGCTGTCGTTGTCTGGCCACCGCTTGATCATGTCTTGTAGTTCCAGATACGGGCTGGAAAAAGCGCCTTGCCCGCCGATCGGAATGCGCAGCGCCTTGGCAGCCAGTTCGTGATTTGCTGTGAAATCCTGCGCCACCGTTACCGCGCCATTGCGGCCGTAGAAGACGCCGACGCTCGTGCTCGCCGGCTGTGCCATGATGAACGCTTTCAGATCGTTCCACTGCAGCGCGATGTTGCTCCCCAGCGAATCGTCAATCACGATCGCCAGCAGCAACGCGTCGCCTTTGCGCCAATCCGCTACCTGCATCCGTTCCTTGCCCTGATAGAGTTCCACGTCGCTCTTCGTCAGCGGAGGAGGCGCCGCATCTTTCTTTCCAACCGCCGTGACCGTCATGGTCACCAACGCGGGTTCCGCTGCGCCCTTCGCCTCATACGTGCACGCTGCCGCCAAAATGATTGCCAGGCTGAGTAACCCGGCCTTCCAAACACTTTTTCCGTTCATCAAAATACTCCTTTTCTTAAACCTGCTTACTTAGATGCACCCTGGCCGAGAAAGGAATACATCGTCGCTCCCTTGCTTTGTCCCTCGGTCAGCCGCCCTGCGATTACCTTTGCGACGTAACCGATTCCGCATTCTCTCCGCCGTACACCTATAGCCTTCGAGTTCGCCACGCTATTCTTACTAGGCGTGTCTCCCCTACTCACTTCCGAACACTCCACCCCGCCATCTGCGTCGCGAACGCCCGAGAAATCCGTCCACCAACCCTCCCAACCGAGCCTTTCCTCAATTTCGCCGCCAAATGTTTGGATCTATACCCGCTCCATCGATTTGATGGTGGGCTGTGGCGCATGGTCCGCGCCTTTGCTGCTGTTGGCCCTTTTCGCTTCCAATACCCACGCGCAGGCCTGGACCGTCGGATTTTATTTTGTCGCCTTGCTGTTCAATTACCCGCATTTCATGGCCACCGTCTATCGGGCCTATCACACCCACACAGAATTTGCGAAGTATCGCGTCTTTACCGTGCATATCGCCCTGCTGCTTATCGCCGCCGGCGTCGTGGCCCATCTTTGGTATCCGCTGCTGCCGTGGATCTTCACGCTCTATATCTGTTGGAGCCCTTGGCATTACACTGGACAAAACTTTGGTTTATTGCTGATGTTCGCCAAGCGCTCGGGAATTTCTCCCACAACTCTCGAGCGTCGCGCTTTACGGCTGGCCTTTGTGGCCTCTTTTGTGATGCTAATGCTCAGCTTTCATACTGGAGCGTCGAACAATCCACTAATATTTTCTCTCAACCTGCCCGCGGGCGTTACTGCGCCAGCCCGTGGCGCGCTGGCGGTATTTTTTATTTTGGCTGTCGTCTGGGCGTTTTCCTCGCTCCTTCGCCGTACCACCTGGCGCGCTGCTTTCCCTTCGCTTCTGCTCGCACTCACGCAATTTCTGTGGTTCCTCCTTCCCGCCATCTTGGAACTCGTTACGCGCCGCGACGTTCCGCAAACCGGTTACAGCAGTGGAATTCTGGCCGTCCTGCACTCCACGCAATATCTCTGGATCACCAGCTATTACCAGCGCAAAGAAGCTCGCGCCGCCGGCGATGCAAACTGGAAATTCTCAACCTACTTGTTGACGCTCATTGCCGGCGGCATCGCGCTATTTATTCCCGGCCCTTGGATTGTCAGCCGCCTGTTTCACGCAGACTTTGCCGCAAGCTTTCTCACCTTCACCGCGCTCGTCAACATTCATCATTTCATCCTCGATGGCGCACTTTGGAAACTCCGCGATACACGCATAGCTTCCTTTCTCGTCAACTCCGAGTCACGGCAATCTCCGGGCCCTTCGCTTCACATCGCCGATTCGCCTGCGGATGCGCTCTCCGGTCCGCTCTCTCGTTTTCTGGCGGGTATCGTCTCGAAGCTCCGATGGTTTGCAGGTCCCGATTCCGTCGCCCGCGCCTTACGCATCGGCGCCGTGGTGTTGCTCTTCACGGTCGCGGCGGTCGACCAACTCCATTTCTACTTGGCGAATCGTATCGATCGCCTGGAATCCTTGCGGCGCGCTGCGCTATTGAATCCCGAAGATAGCAGCGTGCAATTGCGTCTCGCACACGCCGCGGAAGCCGTTGGCAATCGCACGACGCAAATCGCCGCCTTACGTCGCGCCGCGCACATCAATCCCGACGATCAGAATGTCCAGGAAAGCTTCGCTCGCGGCTTAATCGAATCCGGAAATACCCGCGAGGCCTACGCGCAGTATCGCGAAATCACCGCGCGATGGCCGCGTGACGTCGATGCACTCGTGAACCAGGGTCTGCTCGCACTGCAGCTCGACAATAGTGGCGAAGCCGTCGACGATTGGCAGCGTGCCATCGCCGTCGATCCTGAACAATCCCATGCCCAGCTCTATCTTGCCCAGTTACTTGAACACCGAGGACAGGTACAAGTTGCGGCGCGCCACTATCGCGCCTATCTGCAGTTGGCGGCCGCTCACCCGGCCGAACATCTTCACGACGCGTCATCTCTTCTAGCTGTGCAACTCAAAGTTGCCGATGCCGATGTCGCCGCGAACCACAACGAAGAAGCGCGCGGCGAATATCTCGCCGGCATTCGTCTGGCGCAATCCAACCGAGACGCTGCGCTCGAAAGTTTGGCGCTTGTGCATCTCGCCGATGTACAGGAAAAGCTCGCAACTCCCGTCGATGCCCTGCGTTCCTATCAACGTGCACTGCAACTGGATGCCTCGCTCGCGGACCCCCGCAGCGCCGCCGCCGACTGGCTCAACTATGGACAATTTCTTCGCCGCCATGGCCAATCGGAAGAATTGCTGCTCGCGTGTCTGCTCCATGCGCAGGAGCTTCTGAGCGCCACTCCCGGCGACGAACTCATTGCCGTAGCCCAGGCTCGCACCGAAAGCGAAACACACCTTGGTCGCGCGACCGCCGCCAGGATCCGTTCGACTCTGAACTCGGAATTGCAGACGATGCTTTCGCTCCCTGCCAGCGCCGCTTCAACTGGAAAATAACGCGAGGGCGGCAATCGCATCCTGCGGCGGCGGATCAGTTTCGCTCAAAACGAATTTTCCGCGCGCGCAGCGAATCATAGATCGGCGCATTGCGCAGCAGCGCAGGCACCAGCATGGCCATGAAGCATGCGCCGATCATCGGTAGCAGGAGCGTCACGTCTCCGGTCATCTCCGTTACCAGCACGATCCCGGTGAGTGGAGCTTGCACAACGCCGCAGAAAAAAGCCCCCATTCCCACCAGCGCGAACGCCTCGGGTTGAATGTTGAGCCCGGAGAATAAGTCTCTGCACAGAATCCCAAAAAACAGTCCGAGTTGCGCTCCCAAAACGAGCATGGGAGCGAATAGCCCGCCTGGCGTCGCTGCGGCGTAAGATACTGCGCCAAGTCCGAAGCGAACCAGGAATAACAATGGTAGCAACGCCAGCGTCCCTACGCCCAGCAGCGTACTTTGCGTGATGGGATGCCCCCCTCCGACCACCTCAGGCGCGAACCACGCCAGCATTCCGACTGCTGCGCCGATGATCGCGGCGCGCAGTTCTACTGGGTATCGCCGCAGTTTGTCCGCCGTCGCGAGCGCGCCCAGGATTGTGTGGTTGTAGGCCACCGCGGCAAGGCCGGCCACGATACCAAGGACGAAGAACAGGCTTCTCACTTTGTTACTGGGAAACGCGAACGCTGGGACGTGGAAGTCCGATCCTGCCCCCAGAAAAAATCGCGACACGAAAATGGCTGACGAAGATGCGCCCAGGGCCGCCATCGCAATTCGCGGCTCGAACTTCCGTACTAACTCCTCCAGCACGAAGATTGCTCCAGCGATTGGAGCATTGAACGCTGTGGCCAGCCCCGCACCCGCTCCCGCCGCCATCAGCACTCGGACGTCTGGCCAATTGCGATGACAAATGTTTCCAAGACGACGCGCGACACAGGCGCCCATCTGGACGCTCGGACCCTCGCGGCCGAGCGCGAGCCCCGAGCCAATAGCCAGTACTCCGCCGAAAAACTTAACGGGAATCAGCGCAAGTGTTGTGTGATGCACCTTTCCCTCGAGGGCCGCCTCGACGTTAGGAATTCCACTCCCTGACGCCGGAGGCGCAAATCGGCGCACCAACCAAGCCGCAATCGCCGTGGCTCCGGCGCACGCGGAGGTCACGAGCAAAAAACCGCCCGCTTTCTGACCATGCGCCCAGACGATTAGCGCATCGCGCAGGTGATCCGCACGGATAAGCGCCAACCGAAAGAGCGATGCCAGCAACCCCGCCAACCCGCCCGTGGCGGATGACAGCAGCGCGAGGATCAGCAGATCGCCGGTTTTCTCGTAGGGAGCTTCCACTGCCTCAGGTTTCTCTACCGCAGCCATTTGAAGACCACCCGTGAATGGAGTGGAACGCGCAAACGCACGTCGAAGAGCAACCAACAAACGCCAGACAACGATCGGGGAAGACAAAACCCGCAGTCGAACTTATCACGAATCGTTCCCGTTTCCCCGCTGCGTCGCGAAATCGAAAAGGGAATCGCTACCAGGGCCGCCACTCGGCTGGCGCTCGTCGCACGCTCTCCGTTAAAATGCGCATCGCCACGGAAGTGACTGTCTAGGCTGCGGAGACTTTCGCGATATGCCCATCATGCGTTCCCTGCTGCTCGCCGCCGCGCAAAATCGCTGGCTGCGGGACCATGCCTCGCACTATCGATTTGTTCGCCGCACCGTCTCGCGTTTCATGCCCGGAGAATCGCTGGACGAAGCGCTTTCCGCGGCGCAAATTTTACGCAAGAAAAATATCGCCGCAATCTTCACCCATCTCGGCGAAAACATTGCCGACCGCGAAGAGGCCCGCCAGGTTACCCGGCATTACCTCGACGCACTCGACCGGATTCACAGCCTCGGCGCCGCCGCGCCAGCCATGGAAATTTCCCTCAAATTGACGCAGCTCGGCCTGGACCTCGATCCCGAGCTTTGCTACGAAAATCTGCAAGAAATCATCGCCCACGAAAATAAAGAAACGACCGTCTGGATCGACATGGAATCCAGCGAATACGTGGATCGTACTCTGGCAATTTATCATCGCGCCAAGCAGTCCTATCCCAACGTCGGCATTTGCCTGCAAGCCTACTTGCATCGCACCAAAGAGGATCTCGCTGCCCTCCTGCCTCCGCGCCCAGCCATTCGCTTGGTTAAAGGCGCGTACAACGAGCCGCCGCAGGTGGCTTTCGCAAATAAAGCCGATGTCGATAAAAATTATTTTGCGCTGGCACAGGACATGTTGTGCGCACAGAAAGATGGCACTTGCCAGCGCGCCGCCTTTGGCACGCATGACGTCGCTTTGATTCGCCGCCTGGCCGACTCTGCCGCAGCCATGGGAATCTCCGTGCAAGACTTTGAAGTACAAATGTTGTATGGCATTCAACGCGCCGAGCAAGAGCGCTTGGCCAGCACAGGCTATCGTTCCGTAGTTCTAGTGGCTTACGGCACGTTCTGGTATCCGTGGTTTGTCCGTCGCCTCGCCGAACGCCCCGCCAATTTATGGTTCATGCTCCGCAATCTTTTCGCCGCATGATTCTGGATCGATGAGATAAAAGGGAATCAAGGAAGGCAATTCAAAGCAGAAACGAAAAATGGTCGGGACGACTGGATTCGAACCAGCGACCTCACCCACCCCAAGGGTGCGCGATACCAGGCTTCGCTACGTCCCGACCGCAGTGGCCGCACTCGCCAAATAACAAAAATGTTAAAGGAAAGATGCCGTCACTCAGAGCGACCGCGCCAGGTTGCTTAAACAGTTCCGTTGCGCGGTTTGGCCTAGTCCTACAAGGCTATCATCGCCGTTCGAGGAGCGTCAAGAAAGCGCGCAAGGAATCGCGCAAATCCAACAGCATCTTGCGATTGAGCAGCTGTGCCGGTGGCTCGCCGTGAACATCACCGCGCAGTTCACCATCGCGCGCATCCGGGCTGGTCAGTTGAAACTCCGAGTGCTGCGGCTCTAGCGCGGCGTTGGGATCGCGCAGGTGGCGGCGGGCTCCCGCTATGGTAAAGCCTTCGTCGTACAGCAGCCGCTTGATGCGCCGCACCATGTCGACGTCGTCGGCGCGATACAAGCGGTGGCCGCTGGCGCTTTTCACCGGCTCCAGCATGGGAAACTCCGTCTCCCAGTAACGCAGGACAAACGGCTTCAAATCCGTCATTCGGCTTACTTCGCCGATGCGGTAGAAATCTTTTTCCGTGGTGATTTGCGCAGCAGCTGCGGTGCCGGCCATTTTTATTTCCTGTTCGGAGGGGACGGCTAATCGTAGCAGTTTGCCAAACTTTTTTCAGCGGTGCTTTTGTTCCGGTGGTTCATCGCTCGTCCTCGGAATGATCTTCGCGTTTGTCGCGTTTCCTCATGCGCTGGATAAACCGGACAGGGGTGCCCACGAAATCAAACTTGGCGCGCAATTCATTTTCGAGAAAGCGCTGATAACTGAAATGCAGCGGCTCTTTCTGGTTGGTGAAAATCAAGAAGGTGGGCGGAGCGGTCTTAGCCTGCGTGATGTAATAGATGCGCACCGGACGCGCCTTCGGCGTGGTCCCACGCTGCAGGTCGACTTCGTCTTTCAGCCAATTATTGAGCGCAGGTGTTGAAATTTTTCGCCGTCGCGCTTCTGCGCACTGATTAATCAGCGGATACAGCTTCTGCGTGCGGTCACCGGTTTTTGCCGACAAGAAAACAATCGGCGCGTAACTAAGAAATTTTAGCTTCCCGCGCACCATTTTTTCGTAATCGATGAGCAGACGATCTTTCGCGGCATCACCAAACGTATGCTTCACGCCGGGCACGCGCCGGCGCTCACCCTTGGCGCTGGCGTCATCGCGCGCAGATGCCAATCCCGCCGCGCCAACCGCCAAATCCCATTTGTTCATCACGATCACCACTGAGCGCCCGGACTCTTCCGCGTAACTCGCAATCGTCGCATCGCCCTGCGTGACACCGTGCTCCGCGTCCACCACCAGCAGCGCCACATCGCAGCGTTCCAGCCCGCGCCGCGCCATCACCACGCTTAATTTTTCTGCCACTAGCACGGTCTTGCCCTTGCGGCGAATTCCGGCGGTATCCACGAAGCGGTACACATGTCCGTCGCGTTCCACTTCCGTGTCCACGTTATCCATCGTCGTGCCGGCTATGGGCGAAACAATCGAGCGCTCCTCCCCAACCAAATGATTCAGCAGCGTCGATTTGCCCACATTAGGCCGACCAATAATCGCCACTTCCACGCGATCCGGCTGCTTCTCTTCCTCCACCGACTGCACCACCTCCACTTGCGCCAACGCGGAGTCCAGCAAATCGTCAATGCCTGTGCCATGCTCCGCCGCAATCGGAAACACCGGCACACCCAGCTTGCGAAACACGTCGACGCTGGATTCCTGCGACACGGCATCCACCTTGTTCACCGCCACCACAAATTTCTTCCCGGTCGTGCGCAGCATGCGCGCCAACTCTTCATCCAGTGGCGTAAGCCCCGCGCGGCTATCGACCACCAGCACCAGCAGCGCCGCCTTCTTGATGGCCACGTGCGCCTGCCGCAGAATCTCCGTCGGAATCAGCGCCTTGTCGTCCGGAACGATGCCGCCGGTGTCCACAATCTCCAGCGCGCGCCCCAGCCACTCCGCCTTGCCGTAGATGCGATCGCGGGTGATCCCCGGCTCATTCGTGACAATCGAGCGGCGGGTCCCAGTCAGCCTGTTAAAAAGGGTGGATTTTCCGACGTTCGGCCGGCCCACAATCACCAGGGATGGCAGCGCCGCCGTCATCTCTGATTAACCATAACCAAGCTACTCCCCCACCTCTGGGTCTGTAACATGCAGAAATGGATAGAGTTAAGTCCAGTGCCTTCATAACGTACTGATTCCGTTATGTTTACAAAAATCTTCCGCAATCCATTGTTAATAAGTAATTTAGCGGAGACGAAGACGCGCGGAGCGACGATCCTGCGAGGGCTACAGCGGCGCGGCAAATTCTGAAGCTTAGATAACACAAAATATGATACCTCATAAGTAATTGACAGTCAAGCACTTGTTTGCGTAAGGTCACACGCCGCAGGGCGGTTCACGGGAGCTCGTTCTTTTAGAGAAGTTCTCCGCCTACTGATTCAGCAGCGGAATCGACTTCGCCGGCGCAGGTTGCGGAATCGATTGCAGGAACGCATACATCTCCCCCAAGTCTTCGCTCGATACGGCCTTGGCGGTGTACGGCGGCATTTGCCCGGTCGGAGCTCGCACGTAGCTGACGAACGCGGACAACGGAATCCGTGGCGGCCCCAGACGCGAACCTCCGGTCTGCGTCGAGCCCTGGCCCTGATATCCGTGACATTCATAGCAGCCATAGGCGTTGAAGAGCCGCTCGCCCTTCTTGGCACTTTCCGGCGCGGCAGCCTCCGGTTTGCCCGCCGGCGTAAGCGCGCGCAAAAAAGCGTAAACGTCGGCGACCTCCGCATCCGAAACTTTCTGGTTGCCAAACGGTGGCATCTGCCCTTTTGGACTCCGCACCAGCTGCACGAACGCCGGAAGCGCAAGCGCCGTAGACGCAATCCGTGGCACGCCACCCGCTTGCCCCGGCACGCCAACTCCCTCGCCCTGCGCCCCGTGACACTTATTACAGCCCTGCTTCTCAAAAACAACCCGGCCATTTTCGGCGTTTCCCGATGTACTCTGATTCGCTTGCTGACCAGCAGCAGTCTGCGCCGCGCCCGAAAGTGCCGACAGCGCCACAATACAAACGATCGTCGCGGCGATGAACGCACCGAACCCGACCACCCGCAATGGATCTGCGAAGCCCGCGCGTCTCATTTGCCCAACAAAACGCTCCACCAAGTCGCCGAGGAATTTGTAAGTTTTCATATCTTCGTCCTCAGCGCGGCTGGGTATGCACGTCAAGCAACGCCGGCTCCCCGCGTTTCACCACCGCAATCGCCCGCTCCAGCGCCGGAGCAAGTTCCTTGGGATCAGCGATCGGCCCCTCGGCATACAGTCCCATCGACTGCGCCAGCTTGCTGTAGTCGATTCCCGGATCGTCAATCGCCGTACCAATTTTCGCGCGCTCCACGCCGCGGCTGTGCCGGTCCGCCATGATCTGCACCTGCATCACTTCCTGATGATAAGCGCGATTATTGTGCATGATGCTCAGCAGCGGAATGCGATGATGCGCCGCCGTCCACAAAACGCCCGGACCATACATCAGATCGCCGTCGCACTGAATATTGACCGACAGCCGGCCATGCGCGCGGTTCGCCAGCGCGGCGCCGACCGCAGCGGGCGCGGTGTAACCGATACCGTACCCGCCAGAGTAGCCGATCACGTGATAGTGCTTGTCGATCGTCCACAGCTTTTCCGGCCAGCGGCTGACGAAGCCACTCGTGGAAACCAGCGACCAATCCTCGCCCTTGATCTGCGCCCAGATCTCCGCGCACAGCCGCGCCGTGCTGATCGGGCTGGCGTCCCAAGCGTAAGTAGCCGCCTCGCGATTCGCTTGTAGCGTTTTCTGATGCGCCCCGGCCAGCCGCGCACCGCGATTTTGCAACGCCGATTTGCGGCTCGTGGCCAACTGGCTCTTCACCGACGCGATCAGCGACGGCAGCGTAGCCTCGGCATCGCCGGCAATATCCAAATCCAGCTCCGGATAGCGCTGAAAATTCTGGTAATTACTCTTAAAAAAAAGCGTTGCCGCGCTGATGCCAATCAGTTTCGCGTCCGGCCGCGTAATCGGCCGCGAAGTCCGCTCCATCTGGTCGCGATAAGAATGAATGGTGCCCCAAAAATCATTCAGCTCCAGTCCGAGGATGACGTCAGCGTTCGCGAGCTCTTCGCGCCCGCGCTCGGTCTGATTTAAAGGATGCCGCGAGGGGAAATTCATGCGCCCCGCCCGGTCAATCACCGCAGCTTGCAGCGTTTCCGCAAGCTCTATCAGAAGTGCCAGCCCCGCGGGAGTACGCGCCGCGCGGTCGAAAACCAGCACCGGATTTTCCGCCGCCACCAGTAGCCGCGCCGCTTCCGCTACCGAGCCTGAATCCCCCTGCGGCGGCAACGCCGGATTCAAACTCGGTATGTGCATCTTGGCATCGCTGGAAATGGGATTTTCCTGCAACTCGGCATCGACAATCAGCAGCACCGGCATCATCGGCGGCGTCATGGCGATTTTGTAAGCGCGCACCGCGGACTCCGCAAAATGCGTCAGTGAAACTGGTAGATCGTCCCACTTGGTGTAATCGCGCAGCATCGCCGCGGCATCCTGCACGCTGTGCGCCCACTCCACCGGCGGGATGCGCTTGGTCGCATCCATGATGTTTCCGCCAATGATGTACACCGGCACGCGGTCGCAATACGCGTTGTAGACCGCCATCGCCGCATGCTGCAATCCCACCGTGCCGTGCGCGAAAACTCCCAGCGGTTTTCCAGCGATCTTTGCGTAACCGTGCGCCATGGCCACGGACGATTCCTCGTGCAGGCAGGTAATGAACTCCGGGCTTTTGTTCCCGCCGTAATTGATCACCGACTCATGCAGGCCCCGAAAGCTCGAGCCCGGGTTAGCGCAGATATATTCGATTCCCAGCGACTTGATCACATCGACCATGAAGTCAGATCCGGTGCGATCGGCGGTTAACACCTCCGCGCCGGAAGGCGCCTCGACTTCTGCCGCGGGCGACATGGGCGGAGGGCCGCTGCGCGGATTCGGCAACGGCTGTTTGCTTGGTGCCGCGGGCGAGGTGACCAGTGCGGCCGTGCCGGCCGCCGCACTGCGCAGAAAATCACGACGATTGATTGCGGCGCTTTTGCGTTTGGGCATGCGGTGCCTTCTCGATTGCGCACTTTTTGTATCACAGTGAGCGTGTGTCGGCTACTCGCAAACCTCGCGGCGCGAATCATAGCCCCACGCTGGCATTCCCGCCTTCGCGACCATCGAAAAACTCGGGGATGTGCATAAGAACTATTTGTGCGTACTCTCTTGACGCTGTTGCTCGGGCGCAGTTAGTGTAGGGGGCAATTGCGGGCGGCTAACAGTTCCCGTCGAGGGATTGCCTGCCCGGGTGTCCGAGGGATTTGCTGAATTCCGAAGCTATCGAATCAGCTGCGTGCTTAAGAAGGGGTGATTATGAGGGCAATCCGCAAGTTGCACGTGGAGGCGCTGGTGTGTCTGGCCATGTTGTTTTTCGTTTTTGGCCTGAGCGCCAGCGCGCAAACTTTTCGCGGCACCATTCTTGGCACGGTGACCGACTCTTCCGGCGCCTCCGTCGCGGGCGCTACCGTAACCGTAAAAAACATCGGCACCGGCCTCACCCGCACCGTCACCACCGCCGAAGACGGTAGCTACGCGGTTCCCGAATTGCCCATCGGCACCTACAACGTCACCGTCACGCTCACCGGTTTCAAGAGCGGCGTAGTCAACGCGCTCGCCGTGGACGTTTCCACCCAGGTGCGCGCCGACGTCGTCTTGCAAGCCGGCGATGTCGCGCAGCAGATCGAAGTGCAGGGCGACACCTTGCCGCAAGTCGACACCACCGAAGACACCCTGGGCGGCATCATTCAATCGCGCGTGGTCACCAATCTTCCCGTCAACGGCCGCGACTACCAAAAATTAATCTATTTGGTTCCGGGCGTCACCGGTTCGCCGGACCAGATCACCGACTCTCCAGGCTCCTTCGGCGTCTTCTCCGTGAACGGTGCGCGCGGCCGCTCCAACAACTTTCTCCTCGACGGCACGGATATGAACGATGGCTATCGCAACGATCCGGCCATCAACGAAGCAGGCGTTTTCGGTACGCCGGCCACGATTTTGCCCCTGGAAGCCATTGCCGAATTGCGCGTGCTGTCGAACTTCGAGGCCGAGTATGGCCGCAGCGCCGGCGGCGTAATCAACATCGTCACCAAGAGCGGCACCGACAATTTTCACGGCTCGGCGTTCGATTACTTTCGCAATACCGTCTTGAATGCGCGCAATTATTTCAACACCGTGCAGAATAGCGTCGTTGGCGGCACCAATCCGCAGGATCCCTTTCACGATAATCAGTTCGGCGCGGCCGTCGGCGGTCCGATCATTAAAGACAAGACTTTTTTCTACGTGGACTATGAAGGCGTGCGCGAGACCGGCTCCGAGAGTAGCCTCGCTTGCGTGCCGACGGCCACCGACTTAGCGCTGGCTACGCCGGCTGGCGGAGTTAACCCGGTCATCGCTAGTCTCATCAGCGCCGGAAAAGCTTGGCCCGCGCCCAATCTCAGTGGCTCGTGCATTGGCGGCGGCGGACAAACGGTGGTTGCGGACAATGCTGCGCTCTCCACGCCATTTTCCAATAGCGTGGACAACGGCATCGTCAAGGTCGATCAGCAATTGAATGCCAATAACCTGTTCACCGGGCGCTACTACATCGGGAATAGCACGCAGCTGTTTCCCTTGGCGCTCACCGGCGGCGGGTTGTTGCCGAATTACGACACCCAGACGCCCACGCGCGTGCAGATGGTCGCTCTGTCCTACGTCAGCACGCTTTCGCCCGCTCTGACTCTCGAGTTCCGGCTGGGCTGGAATCGCTTTGCCGAAGGATTTTTCCCGGAAGATCGTAGTTTCAATCCCACGAGCATTGGATTGGATAACGTCTCCGAATCAGGCACCGGCACTTTGGATCCTTATAATTTCGGGCTGCCGACGATCACTGTTGCGCCGTTTGCCCAGCTCGGCGCCGACAAGGGCGACCCACGGCAGCGCGTCGATACCAATTGGCACATGGTGCAAAACGTTTCCTGGAAGCGCGGAAAGCACGATATTAAGTTCGGCTATGAATTTCGGCGCAGCTCCGTGTCGCAGATATTTAACCGTACCGCGCGCGGAACTCTGGATTTTAACTCGTTGAACGATTTTCTTGCCGGTAATCCCGACGGTGGGTCGCAAATTGCCGGCAATACCAACCGCAACACTTTTGAGAATTCCTACGCCGGCTATTTTCAGGATAGCTACCACGTGAAGCGCAACATTACTTTGAATTTAGGCTTGCGCTACGACTATTTCGGAATTATTCAGGACAAGCAGGATAATTTTACCAACATCGATCCCACCACCGGCGCGCTCATCCTGGTTGGCGCGGGGCGCTTGTACCAACCGGACTATCGCAATTGGGCGCCGCGCGTCAGCGTAGCCTGGGACGTTATGGGAACCGGAAAAACCGTGGTCCGCGCGGGCTACGGCATCTTCTACGATGCCTACTCGCAAGATATGTTCGAAGGTCATTTGCCCTTCAACAGCGGTTTCGACCCCGGTCCGGAGTACAACGGATTCGGGCCCAATCCTATCTCGTTCGCGAGTGCTACCGGTGCGACGCTCACTTCCGGTCAACCGATTTACGGTTTCACCTCGCCGATGTCCGATGCTTTTGGCGTGGATCCGAATCTCCGCACGCCCTATCTGCAGAATTTCAACCTGAACTTGCAGCAACAGTTGACCCGCAAGATGGTTTTCCAGATCGGCTATGTTGGTTCCACCGGGCATAAATTGCTGCGCTTCCGCGATATTAACCAGCCCACGCTCGCCGCCATTCAACAGTTTAACTACTCGGCGGCCAGCGGTTTTGACCCGACGATCACGACCAACGGGAGTCTCGGCGGATGCTTCTGTACGCCACGTCCATTCGGGAGCTCTCCCTATTATTTCGTCAACTATGAGGAAGCCTCCGCCAACTCCAGCTACAACTCGCTGCAAACCAGCTGGCGCATCAACGAGTGGCACGGTCTGACCTCTTCGGTCAATTACACCTGGTCCCATTCCATCGACGATGCCAGCGACGGCGAAGACTATGTCCCGAACGCGGCGCAACCGGACAACAGTCAGGGGCCTCTCAATTCCAACCGTGGAAATTCCAACTTTGACGTGCGCAATCGGTTTACCTGGAATTTTATTTACCAGCTTCCGGATCGCAAAGGCCAGTGGAGCCGCCTGACGGACGGCTGGGGCGTGAATGGCATCGTCACCGTACAATCCGGCCAGCCCTTCCAGCTGAACTACAACTTTGAGGACGACTACAACGGAACGGGAGAGGATTTCGCTCGTCCCGACGTCGTTGGTCCGATCGTTTACAATCAAAATGATCCCAGCAATTACCTTCAGCTGACTTCGTTTGCTGTGCCCTGCACGCTGGCGCAAGGAACGGGCGCGGGGAACTGTCAACTGATCAATCCAGCCACTGGAGCGAACTGCACCCTGCAAGGCATTGGGCTGAACTGCATCAACTCCATGCACTTCGGCAGCGAGGGCCGTAACTCGCTGATTGGACCCCACTTCCGCCAATTCGACTTTTCCATTTTCAAGGATACCGCGATTACGGAAAGGTTGAGGCTGAACCTGCGTTTCGAAGCTTACAACCTGTTCAATCATCCCAACTTTGCGAATCCCTACCTGCCTTTGTTCATTGCCGACGCGGCACCGAACGGAATTAACGCCAACGGAACGAGTGTCGGCTCACTAAGCCTGAAGACGACAGGCGACGTCGGCATCGGCTATCCCGTGCTGGGTAACGGCGGTCCGCGCAGCTTGCAGATTGCAGCGAAGTTCACCTTCTAGCGCCTTATTTTGTAGGAGCCCTACTTTTGTGGGAGCCCTATTTTATATGAGATTGGCGAACGGCCCGGCGGACTGCCGGGCCGTTTGTTTTGCCGCGAGCCTCTTTGCCGCGGCATCCAGCGCTGACATCCGCGAGAATCTTAGAATTTCTGATACAGTGCTGGCGACGCGACCTACAAGGCCAGGGGCAACGTGTTTGCCGGGAAGGCTTTAGCCGTGCAAAGCGCGATTCGCGCGCGTAAGTTTTTGCCGGCCTCGTGCGTACTACTTTATGGAAACGCTGAGACCAGGCCGGATGAGTGCTCCCGGAACAATGGAATCCACGGAGGCGGTGGCTAAGGCTCGGGCAGGTGACCCCGAGGCCTGGGGTCAGCTTTATCACGACTACGCGCCGGCCATTTTCCGGTTTTGCCGAAGGGCTTTGCCGACGCGGGAGGATGCGGAAGACGCGACTATGGAAGTCTTCATGAAATTGCGAGGCAAGTTGCACCAATACGACGAGAGCCGTTCCTTCTCCGCCTGGCTGTACAAGATTGCCGCTAATCATTGTTGGGATACCTTGCGGCGGCGTAAGATTCGCCAGGGCAAGGAAACGGAAGATTTGGATACCGTGCCGCTCGAGCATCCGGACGCCAGCCAGTTGGAAAAACTAATCGAACAGCGCACCAGCGACGAGGTGCGTAAGGCCCTCGCTAAAGTGGGACCCCGCGCGCGCATGGCCCTGGTGATGCGCTATTACTCCGATATGAGTTACGACGAAATTGCTGATGAGCTGGGCGTGCGCCGCGCCTTTGTAGGCGTGGTGCTGCTTCGCGCCCGCCATGAGCTGCGCCAAGCGCTGGAAGGCAACGCTGCGCTGGTTGCGGGAGGGGCCCAGTGAACGAAGGAAATACGACCAAAGGTCAGCAGGGCGGAGCGCTCGAGCATCTCGACGAGATGACCTGCCTGCTGTACATCGAGCGGCAACTAGACCGCACGCGCGGTATGGAGGTTTCCGCGCACACGCAGGAGTGTGCGCAGTGCCGCACGTTGCTGCGCGCGCTGGAGCGCGAATCGCGGCTGCTCACGCGGGCGATGTTCGAGGAGGATGAGCCGTTGCCCACGCGGCTCGCGCAATTTCAGGAACGCGCGCGGAAATCAATGCAGTGGGTTTGGGGAATTGTCCTAGGGTTGGCGGCCACTGGCGTATATGCCTTGTATAACGGCTACGTGGCGCCGTGGCAGCAGCAGCTCGAGCAAGCAGGGTTCGGCGGAACGAATTTGTTGGGCCTGCTCATTTTTCAAGGCGCTTTCTGGAAAGGGTGGCAATCCATGGTGACACTACTTGAAGTGTTGGCGCTGCTGACGCTGGGCGGCTTTGCCACGATCATTATTCGGCGGCGCGGTCGTCGCGGCTTCGGCATGGCCATGCTTCTGGCCGCGCTATTGGGCAGCGCGGCGCTGGCTGGTCCGGCGTCGGCCACGGAATTTCGCAAGGGTCAGACCACCGAAATCATCAACGCCGATGAAGTCATTCATGGTGACGTTTACATCACCGCGGAGCGTGTGCGCGTTGAAGGCACCGTCGAAGGCGATCTATTTATCTTTGCGCAAAACGCGGAAGTGAGTGGACATGTCAAGGGTGATGTCATCAGCTTTAGCCATACCACGCGAATCACCGGTCAGGTCGATGGCAACGTTCGCGCGTTCACTAATACGCTGATCATTACCGGCACCGTCGGGAAAAACGCTATGACTTTTGCGGAGTCGTTGGAGCTGGAAGGCTCGGGCAAAGTCGGCGGCTCCGTAACTGGATTTTTGACCAGTCCGACGCTCGACGGCCAGATCGGCGGCGATGTTTTGCTGTTCGATCACGTTGCGATAATTAACGGCAAGGTGGACGGCTCGGTGGATGTGCGAGGAGAATCGCTGGGGATTGGTCCCAAAGCTGAAATTGCCGGTCACACAAAATTTGAAGGAACCAAAGAGGCGGAGGTTTCGCCGCAGGCCAAACTCGCGTACCCGCTCGAATACAAGAAGAAGGAACACTCCACGCAGAACACCGCGCACCATTATTTGTGGCAGGGGATTTGGGCCGCGGCGCTGATTTTATTTGGCCTGGTGGTGTTTTTGCTGCTGCCGGATTTTTCGCGCCAATCCGTCGCCAACGCCGAACGGTATGGTGCGTCCTTCGGTTTGGGCGTGTTGGTCTGTTTCGGTGTGCCCATTGCCGCGATTATTGTCTGCATCACTGTGGTGGGTTTATTCGTTGGGCTTTCCGCGCTGTTCATCTGGTACGCCTCGTTGTATGTGGCCATGGTGGTGGTGGGCGGATTGGTGGGGCAGTGGGTGCTGGGGCGCACCAGCGAGCATTGGCCGTTGATCGGCCGCATGGTGCTTGGTGTGTTGCTGGTGCGGGTGTGTACCGCGGTGCCAGAGATTGGCGGGTGGGTAAAGTTCGCGGTGGTTCTGTGGGGACTCGGAGCCATTTCGTTGAGTATTTACCAGCGGTTTGCGCCTGTAGTCGCGCCGCCGAATAGTTCGGCGCCGCCGACGCCGTACGCGCCTCCGCCGCTGCCGCCAAACACCACGGTGGGCGGGATTCAGCCGGCGTAGGTTTTGTAGGCGTAAGTTCGCGCGGCGTCGCCTTGCTCGGCTAGTGTCGCGGGAGGATTTTCCCAGTCACGAAAAGATTTTAGTAGTCATGCCAAAATTTTTAGGGGACAAGAAAAAAGCCGGCCCGAAAAATCGGGCCGGCTTTTTTTTCGGCTTTTTTTGTAACGCGAAGGAAAAATTCGTAGCGCTACAAATTTGTATCACGACTGGCCAGCAGCGCCGCTGCTTTGCTAGCGCTATGGACAGTTAGCGCAGCGGCCAGACTATTGGTTTTGACGCACTTTGGCGGCGACGAATGGCAGCGCGTCAAACTGGCCAAAATAAAGTGCGCGGCTCGAATACGTGTCACCTACCGTGATGCTGGTCGGGGCGCTGATGCCGTCGTAGTTGGTGGCGTTAGAGCTGCTCGTGGATGGCGGCGTACCGGTCAACTGCACGAGCTGCGTAGCGGTGGTGAAATTGTAAAACGTCGGCAACGACGAAGAGGTCAACGTAAAGACGGTGTTGCTGCCTTGCGTGGCGGCGTTGCCAGGTATGCGCGTAAAGCGCAGCGCCACGGCATCGGTATTGACGGTGATCGTGGTCCCCGCAGTGGTGTATTTCGTTACGTGGACGGCCACCATTTGGCCGGGTAGCAGAACCGAGGTGTCGCTAGCATTCGGGAAATTGCCGAGGTCGGCCGGAGTTGTCAGTCCTTGCGTGTCGACGCCAAAGAGCACGCCCGCGTTGAGGCTCACGGTCATCGGCGCGCCGATGGGGAACGGACTCGGAAGCTGAGTGTTGGCGGTGCTGACGTCATAGTCGTTGGCGACCAGCGTGAATAGCGTCGAGTTGGTGGGGTTAACCGCGACCGTGCCTTCGATCCAGTCGGTGTTGGTGGTGCTAATCGGCGGGAACGGATCGTAGGTAATCAGCGTCATGGTTCCGTCGGAATTGAGAATGGCGTTGATGCTGGCAGTCTGGTTGTTTTGCACGCAGTTGATGGTGTTGGAGCCGTCGCCAACGCCTGGCAGATTGCAGTTTGGCGTGTAGTAGGTGCTGCTGTTGGCGGTGGTGACCAGCGTGCCGTGGTTGGCGGTAGCGATGGTTACCTGGTTGCCGCTGACGGTGACGGTGCCGTTCACATCTTCAATGTAGTCGAGCTGGGTGGAAGTGAGGCTCGAGGGATTTGAGGTTCCCAAAGTAAGGGTCGATAGGTTGGTGTTGCTCACGTTTACGGCGGTAACCACCTGATTGGCCACGGTGAGCGTGCTGCCCATGTCGAAGTCAACGGAAAGGCCCGCCTGTTGGCCGGAGGTGAGCGTCAAGCCACCGTTGGGGAAGGTGATTACGGGAGTAGAGAGATTGCCAGGAGCCTGAACGATGCTCGCGTTGTTGCAACCGGGCACGCCCACGGTGATGGTGCAGTAGGTCACCGAGACATCCAGAAGGCTAATGGTCATGCTGGTGTAATTGCCGGCAGGCGCCGTAAACGAACCCAGGTACGCGGAATCACTTTGCAGGCGGGTTAGATCGAAAGCCGGCGACTTCGGACCGGTGATGGCGATCGGGTTGCCGGAGGCGGGCGTCAGCTGCACGCCGCCGACGGTGACGCTGTATGACAAGATCGTGGTGTTGGGCGGAGGCGCCAGAGGATTGGCGCGCAGAGTCACGCTTACGGTGGCGTTGCCGGTGGGCGGTGTCACGCCGCCGCCGTCATCGCCCAGGCCGCTGCAGGCGGTCATGGATACTGCGGCGAGCAAGACGAACAAAAATAAGGTCTTTGTATTGGTCATGGATACCCCACGTTCAGCAAGTTGGCGTTTTTCGACCCCCCGGTAGAAAACGCTGCACGTCTGTAGTTCGACTGTACCGCCCGGCAGCGTCCATGCCCGCGTAAAATGCGGCGGAGTGCCCAAGTATGTAATCCCTGTGCGGCAGAGCAGGTGTTGGGTGAGCGGCGTCGCGTTCGTGTCGTGCAGCGAAGTTCGCAGGTCGTGTTCCGCTGCTGTGCCAAATTGGGAATTGTTGCACCCACCCCACCCCCCCTGCTTTGCGAAAGAGATAGACTGCAAAGGGTTTACGGGGTACATCGTGCGAAAGAGTAAGACTCTAAAGGGTTTATGCGCAGGAGTTGTGAAAGAGTAAGATTCTATTGGGGTTAGAGGGCGTACGGAAGATTCTGTGAAAGAGAGAGACCCTACCCCCGGGTGTTTTTGGCAAAGAGTGCGCAGCGTATAGAAAATGCTGGAGATATCGCGAATTGTGAATTGAGAAGAGTGTGTAACGTATTGAAAATAAAGGATCGCATTTTTCGTGGTGTGGCAAGGGCGTGGGACAAGGGAGACACGAGGAACCGGGGAAGCTGCAGCAATCTGCGCGTTGGGTCGACTTAACACACGCGATACTATCCTAATTGATTAATGTTGTCAATAGGCCGCCTAAGAGTACTAGCAAGGGCGTCTCGAACTCAAGAACCTGCCCCACTCGCCACTGGGTGCTGGAGATCCTTGCTCGCCCAAAATGGATCGCCCACAGTCGATAAGTCGGCGAAGTGCTGACATGCGCCCTCTTTTAGATACCGAAGCTTGTTGCTCGGAGAAACAGTCTGAGCATCTCCGTCATACTCAAGAAGGACTGGGAAGTGCGGCTTCTTGCGCCAGGGAGTGATGAGTTGCACGAAGAAACCTACGGCAAGCGAAGCCAGAAGCCCGTTCGGCCAAATTACCTGCGGTCGGCCCCCGGCGGCGCCATATGCTTGAGCCTCTAACGCAAGTGCGCGATTTTCAATAATTCCCATACAACGTAGGCAAGGGCCACCCGGGAGAGAAAGCGCAGCCTGGCCTCCTATTGAAAATTGTTCGTTTAACTGGTGTACGTCCATGCCGATGTCGATGTATGGCGTGAGATAACGCCGCGCTGCGGTCTCCAACTGCTGACGCTCGCCAACGGAATCAACGCATCCAAAGATCACATCGCATGACCGAAGGGCAGTCGCACAAGTCTGCCATCGGCTAGCTTCGATCCAGGTCCGCGCGCTCGAGTTAACCCCGAGAATAACCCTCGCTGCGACGAAGGCTTTTGTGGCGCCGCTGTGGACATCTTGCTGCGTAGCTCCGACCAGACGATTCAGATTTGTGTCCTCCACGACGTCTGGGTCAACGAGAACAAACTCACCGACGCCTAGATGGCCGAGTTGCTGCGCAATATGTGAACCACCTCCCCCGAGCCCCACTATCGCCACACGGGTGCCGTCCAAGACTGAGGCACTGTCCTTTCCAAGAAAGCTCTGACGATCAAGATTCAATTCCCTGCGAACAGCTTCTTTCATAGTTTCCTCGTCGGAGTGCCTACAACCGCGAATCGAGAGATCTCAACCGGAGCTTCACGACCGGGAATCCAACACTTGCCACAAGCAGAGTCCTCGCTTAAAACAAGCGCGCCATGCGGGAGATCGGATTGCACATTCCAGAAATCGGGGACAAACCTCGCCGTTTCTTTTTCGTCGATATGACTAAAGCGCGGTTTACCTCTATGAGAATGCAAATGCACATGAAACATCGATGCTTGCCGGTTGTACGCGACTTGAAGGGCTTTGCGAATCGCGCCAGACCCCATCATTGCGCCAACACTTTGATCATCGATATAGTCCCCGTCGGCAATATCGTGGAGACTATGCGAAAGGACGATCAAACCTCCGTCATCAAGCAGACCGACGCGGCATAGCAAGAAGGCCACGCGCTCACCCGCAAACGGATGGGGCCGTTCCAACTGAGCTTTGGTTTCGTCTAGGAGGTGCCGGGTAATCTTGAAAATTGCCTTCATCGGAGGGCCCTCAGATGTTCGGCCAAAATTTCGGCGGGCCGCATTTGCGCACTTACGTTGTTCCACGACCATGAATGCCACGTCCGGCCCAGAATGTGGTGTACGGACCAATTGGCTCCCCGTCCCGCGACTGGCTGCGAGAGAAATAGTCGGGTAGCGTACCCGCTGTACTCTTGGACGCAAAGCAGGCCTTCAACCTCGCCCGGAACGCACCCGCGAGGAAGCCGCAACCGCGGAAGGTGGATATACATTTTTCCACCTTCCGTAATCTCCCGAACCTCTTCGCAGAGCGCACTTAGCTCCTGAAGATGCCCAGCGGCCACCACTACGATGAGCTCCCCGTTCGAACGTGGGAGACAAACTTTTCGTGATGCTCGATTGCGATGGTTGCATTGTCCTCTAGCGGTTTGAATTCGCCATGGATGATCTCATCGAGTTCGCGGGAAGCATTGACCCCGACTAACTGTTTGAAAACAGATACAATATACGTCCCACGTGGTACTCGTTTCTCCACGCCGTCAACGCTTACTACAACCAGTTCGGTCCCGGAAGGGTGGTTACCCTCCAGCTTCTGGGACCCGCTTATATCCAGCTTAGCGTCAGTCATCATGTTCCTCCTGGGCAGTGGTGCTGCCCTCACAGGTATATGCTCGCCGTCCGGCAAATTGGACCTTCCGGAGAAAAAAAGAACCAGCGATGTCCAAGAGTCCACTTTGCGAGCATTCTTATATGAGGTCCGGGGAACGACAAAAGAAATGAGCGAGTCTTCGGAAGCAAACCCTTTGAGAGATCGTGAAGCTAGTCTTGAAGACATACGCCGCGAATTTCAGTCTTTGACTGCGGCAGACTGGGCAAGATGGACGCCTACGCCGAGCTCCGCATCCGCAGAGTTGGCATGAGCGCCTCAGGTCGTGATGCGTGTCACCTTTTTATGGAAGCGATGAATTCACTGGAGACAGGACGCCGCAACTGGTATCCGGGCCACGTCGACCTCGTCAAGTTCCTTATCGACTCAATGTGGAGCATATCAAGCAACTGGGCACGCCAAAGAAGGAGCACCGGTCACGTGCAGGTTCCCGAGACCGACCTCATCCGCTATTCTGAGCAGGGTGAGGAACTGGACACGGCCCTGGAGCGAGCACAACCCAAAGGCCCAAGCCCAGAGGAACAATTAGTCAGGAATGAATTTCAGACCGAGGAGCAATTGGTGCAAGAAATCAAAAAATCTTTTCGAAGATAACCCCCTAGCATCCCTGGTCGTGGACGGTTGGGCAGCCGGAATGAAAGGAAGAGAAATCTTTGAGGCTCTTAACATCGATGAGAATCAATATAGAACAGCAGCAAGATTGGTTCGGAGAAGGATTAAAGCTCGCTGGCCGAAAGGAACGCCAGATGTCCGCTGAAGACGATCCTCGGCGGCCTCTCGACGGAATCCTCGATGGGCTGGCAGAGTCCGTTGCCAGCGAGGATCCGGAGGAACTGCTAGCTGAAGCCCGGGCCGCAGGGCAAAACCCAGAATCCACCGCGCAAAGGTTTAAGAACATCGCCTCAGCCGCGCTCAAGAAGTTTGAGCAACGAAAATTGGAAGCGGCCCGAGAAGCATACCGGATTCGCTCCGGAGAGCGTCCGGTAAACAATGACAGCGTCGCGAACACGCCCGAGGAACGAAAACGCCAACTGTCATCGCTGCTGGAAAGCAATCCAGATGTCGGCGCGGTTCTTACCGCTCAGCACCGGGAATTTGGAAATCTCACTGACGAAGATATTGAGAGTACCCTTGAGGACCTTGCTGAACTTGGTCTTCTGAATCGCTCACTTGACGATCACGGCGAAAAGTAATGCCCGGCGCGATTCAGATGCCCGATCAGATTCTGGCCGAGCTCGGAATTCGCGAGCCCGAAGAACTTGAAATAGAGGCCATCGCTGAGTATTGCGGCGCCACAATACGGTATAGGCCACTTTCTGGCTGTGAAGCACGCATAATCGGATGTCGCGACCGTGCCATCATCACGATTAACGAGAGCTCATGGCGTGGTCGGCAACGCTTCTCTGGTGGTCACGAGCTCGGACATTGGATGCATGACCGTGGTCGCATTGCGTTCCAGTGTGACTACAAAATGTACGTGCATGGTTGGCGTGCGACGAACCCCGAAACGCGCGCGAACGACTTCGCCAGTGACCTCCTACTCCCCCTCTCGATGTTTCAACCGCGCGCTCGCGGTTTACCCGTAATTTTTACCAGTGTTCGAGCCTTGGCCGACGCATTCAAAATGAGCCTCACAGCGACTGCAATTCGACTTGTCGAGCATGGCGGACTCCCCTCGATGCTCATCTGCAACAGCCCGCAAAAGAGGGAATGGTTCGTGGCGAGTCCGGAACTGTCTGGCCGTCTATGGCCTCTTGCCAGACCAGAAGAAGGCTCGATCGCATTTTCTCTGCTGGGCAACGCGGCGGAAGGCAAAAAAACAGCAGACGTTCGTTGCGACCATTGGATTAACCATCCTCGCGCAGAAAGCTATTGGATCAAGGAAGACTCGCTAAGACTACACGAAGGAACTGTTCTGTCCTTGCTGTGGTGGGAAGACGAAAAGCAACTGCTTGATCTCGACGAGTACGAAGAAGAAAGAGGTAACAAAAGGTCCGACGGCCGTACCAATTGGGAATAGCTATAACGCAGTGCCACGAGCAAAAGGCAGAAACAGACGCGACCGCTTAAGAAAGCGGCCGCTACAAGGAGAACGGCGACGGCAGGCGGCGGTGATATTGGTGGGGAGTTCGAGGTTGTTTGAGCCGGAATGCCGGACGCCGAGGCAGATGCAGTTGGCGAATGCGCTGTGCCGGTTTCGGGAGATGGCGGTGGAAGTGAAGGGGTTTGCGGGCTGAGCGCAGAGGAGTCAGGGAAAACGTTCGCGCCGGGAAAGATGCCGAAGGGAGTGCGAATCTAAGGATTTCGCCACAGCATATGGCGACGGGGAATGCGAATCTAAAGATTCGCCACTACATCAACGGGGAAATGGCGAGGCCGATCTGAAGATCGGCGCCTACATAAGGCAAAGAGGACCGCGAAGAAAGCAGTGGGGACCCTTCGAGGCTCAGGGCAAGCTGAAGTCCGGTCGCTACAAAGGCAGCACAACAACAACCGCGAAAACGGGCACGGCATGCCTTGCCCTTACGGGAAAACAAAGGCGTCGGCTGCCCCTCCAAGGTCGGGGTAAACAGAAAGCGGCCGCTACAAAAGACACGACAACGGGAAGAAAAGAAAAGTCAAAAAGACGGCAACGGCTAGGAAAGAAAAGTTAGACACGGCGACGGCAAGACAAGAAAGGTCAAAGACACGGGTCTAAAGACCCGCCGCTACATGAACAAGATAGTGGCTCCGTGCAACGCGCAGGTGGCGGATTTGCAGGGGTTGACGGATCTTGGGCAAAAAATAGACAGCGGACGCCCGAGAAAGAACGGCCGCTGTCCATTGAGGCTGTCGGACCGATTACTTGAGTTGAACTGCCGGGAGAACACTCGTTCCCTCAACACGAACGGCAAGGAGAGCCGAAGGATCGAGACCCAAGGCTTTCAGGATGGTGGGGGCCACCTGTACGGTTCCCACTCCCTCGCGGACGGTGCGGGGTTGGAAGCAGGAATGCGAGAGTAGCAGAATGACGTTGGTGTCGTCATGCGCGAACCCGCCGTGCTCGGCAAGTTTCGCGGTGCTGCCGGAGTAAGTAACGCCGACGTTCGGGGTCACGATGATGTCCGGCGTGCGCGGGTCGACAGTTGGGTCGTTGTAGTTAATGGAAAGCGCCGGGCCATAGTAAATCTGGCCGAGCTCGATTCCAGCGGCGGTGGCGTTATCTTCGAGAATTTTGACGCTCGCGAGAGTATCGGACGAGTTGTTCAGCCAGATCAGCGAGACGTCATCTTCCGTGGGTCCAATGCCGGTGGGGTTGTTTGTCGACTCGGAGTATGGAATGTAGCCTGCGTTCGAGAGAAGGGTGACGGGTGAAGTGCCGTTGATGAGTTGAGAGACGTAGCGGCTGGGATCGATCGGCGACTGGCCGTGCTTGGCGGTGATCACGATCAAGGTCGTATCGTAAAGTCCCCTGGCCTTGAGCTCTTTGACCCAAGCCCCAATGGAGGCGTCCACGAACTTGAATTCGCTTAGCAATGCCAGAGTGGGTGTGCCAGCGGCATCCAAATATCCGCCGGTCGTGTTGTTGCTGTGCTCAACGAGCTTCTGGCCCACGCTAAGCGCCTGAAAATTCATGCCCATGATCGTGGGAACTTCGGTCCGCTTGGTTCCCAGGTGGTTCTTCCCATCGATCTCATTGAGGACCGCGTTGACCTTCAAGGTGTCGTAGCATTGAATGTTCTGAAAGCTGTTGGTCCAGGCAGTCAGGTCCGAGCCGGGATCAGGGATTGACGCGCAGGATAGTCCAGTTGGCGTTTTGACGCCGGGAAGGGCGATCACGTTAGAGTTAATTTCCGGGCCGTAGAAGTCGTCAAGCGCAGTGGGCCCAAGGCCCGAGGCGACCGAGATGTACGCGGGGTGCTTGTCCGACCATGCCGTATATCCGCCCGCCTGATGAATGACGCTGAAAATGCTATTGGCGCGAACGAATTCCCATGGATAAACCGGTTTGCACCCATTACTTGGGTCGCGTATCAGCCTCTGGGGGTTGATGGAGGCAAGGCCGCCATCCGTCAGCGCCGCACCGGGTGCGCCGCCGTTCAACTTGGTTTGGTCGATATCGATGCCTTCTTCATACTCGGAGGTGGTGCCGGTTGGAGCCGCGCCGGGAGTGCAGGGGCCGGCGCCGAGGCCGTTGCCAGTGGTGACAGCCGGGGCGTCAAAATTGCGGGAATAAGCGACGTCGTAGTACACGCCGGTGAGGGCGGGGCTTCCGCCGGTGACGATCGCGGTCAGGCCCGGAAAGGAATCCGAAGTTTTTGAGGTGCTGGCGGCAACGTAATTGATACCCGTCTTGGCGAGAGCAGCAAGCTCCGGGCAATAGGGTTCGCCATTGTTGATGGTGCTGACGCCGTTCGCACAGTTCGCGAGATCAACAGCATGCATACCGTCAACGCTCACCAGCAGAACACGTTTGATGTGGTTTTTCTCGGAGTTACCGTCTTGGTTGTTTGATTGGGAGCTATCGTCCTGGGCCATTGCCGGGCCTACGGTACAGGTGAGTGCGAACAAGAATAAGAAAATTGTTTTTTTCATAATGCCCTCCAGTGGCGAAACGTACAGCGTTTTTGGAGTGTGTGTGTTGCTGGCACATAAAAATCTGTTGAGAATCTGTTGCCAGAATTTGGACATTTTGACAGTCGCTGCATCGAGCCAGCAGATAGGTCGTCACCTATTATATAAAGCATATATAACGTGTAGTGTAATAGTGGTACACTGTGATGATACGGCGAAGGTTCTTCACGGATTAAGGGCCTGCGACCCGCCAATGAAGACGGGCGGGCGTGGGCGTGCCCCTACGCGCGGACAAAGGCGTCCGCTTCGGAAAGCGGCCGCTACAAAGGCGGGTCGACACCGCGGATTATTTTGCGTTGGTGGTGTCTTGTACCAGCGCGAAACTGCAGCCTAGCGGAAGCCACGCGGCCATCATCGATAAAAGGTCGCCGCCGTGTCCGAAGGAATATGGCCAGGCGTGGCCCAGCCAATGCAGCAGGTAAAACACGGCGAAATACACCACTAGAACATTTACGAACTGCGTAGTGATGCGGTCTTCAGCCTTATTCAACCGGTTCCAGATCCAGAGAGCGAGAGTCGCCAGGCCCGCCGCGAGGAGAATATTCTGCGAAATTTCGACCGCAAAATGCGTGATGGGCGGCGAACTCGAGTGCGCAACGCTGAAGAAACAGAGGAAAATGACCAGTAATAAAATACTGGTGCCCGCGATCAACACGGCTCCGCGGCCGATTCTCCCCGCGACTAGCCGTGCGGCGATCTGCCAAACGGCCAAAGCCAATAAAATAGTCAAAGCCGCGTCGCTGTAATAGTAAAAGTACAGGTAGTTCGAGGAAGCGTATCCATCGCGCGACAAGATGCAAAACCGTCCAATGCTGACGACGATGTAGGCTACGAAATAACAATTGAATACGAAAAACTTGCTGAGTACTTTTTGCCGGGCGCAGAGAAACACAACGAACCCGGCGATTAGAATCGTGAGCAACCAGAGCGTTGCTGCGGCAGGTGTCATGAATTGTTAGAGCGCGGAGTCGCTAGATCCTTCGCGATTTGCGGCTCACCCGTTCTCAGTATCGCCTACAGGGTGGGGCAATAATTACACTTTTTCCAGGTATATATCCAGCTTCTCATCAGCGGTCGGCCGCGGTCGCGTTAGGGAATAACGCCTAACCTCCAGGCCGATCTAAAGATCGGCGCCTACATAGGAAAAAGACACTGAAGAAAGAGCTGGCACCCTTCGAGGCTCAGGGCAAGTTGAAGCCCGGCCGGTATGAAGGCGAGACAATAACGGCCGCGAAGGCGGGCACGGCATGCCGGGTGCCCCTACGGGAACAAAGGCGTCCGCTTCAGAAAGCTGCCGCTACAAAAGACACGGCGACGGCAAGAAAAGTCAACGGCACGGCAACGGCAAGAAGAGGCAAAAGCACGGCAACGGCAAGAGGAGTCAAAGGCACGGGTCTGAAGCCGCCGCTACAACGGCGACGGCGATGACTACGGCTACGCTAGGTCTGCGGGCTGGATGGGTAGGCGGCGGAGGCGCTTGTTGGTTAGGGCGAAGACGGCGTTGCAGACGGCGGGGGCGATTACGGGGAGGCCGGGTTCGCCGATGCCGGTGGGGTCTTCGGTGCTGCGCACGATGTGGACTTCGATTTTGGGGGATTGATTGATGCGCGGCATTTCGTAGTCGTTGAAATTGGATTGTTCCACGCGGCCCTTGTTGATGGTGATGGCGTCGTTCATGAAGGCGGAGAGGCCGTAGATGGCGGCGCTTTCGACTTGGGCGGTGACGCCTTCGGGGTTGATGGGGCGGCCGCAATCGACGGCGTAAACGATGCGCTGGACGTTGACTTGGCCATCTTTCACGCTGACTTCTGCTACCGCGGCGGTGTAGGACTCGAAAGAATAATAGGTGGCGATGCCGTGCGCTACGCCCTTTGGCAGGGGAGTGCCCCAGCCCGCTTTTTCGGCGGCTAGCTTTAGAACGCCCTCGAGACGAGCGGAGTTGAGAGGCTTGTTTTCCGTGGGACCGAAGAAGTCCGGGATGATGCGCGGGTCGCCGAGGAGTTTCAGGCGGAACGCTACGGGATCGGCGCCCGCAGCGTGGGCCAGTTCATCGACAAAACTTTCTACTACGAAGCCACAGCCGGAATGTTCTACGGAACGCCACCAGGCGCGCGGGACGCCGGATTGCGCCAAAGTATATTCAACGCGGAAGTTTGGCGTGCGATAGGGAATGAAAGCGGCGGTGCCGAATTCACTTTGTTCGGGCTTTTCCAGGCCGTTTTTTTCCCATACTGCAGCGATGGAAGTGGAAGTTTGGAAATGCTTCCATGCTAGAAGAGCGCCCTGCGGATCAACGGCGCCCTGCAGGCGGTGATACGCGGCGGGGCGATAGAAATCGTGCTGCATGTCGTCTTCGCGGGTCCACAAGACCATGACCGGCTTGCCTACGGCTTTGGCGACTTGCGCGGCTTCTACGGCGAAGTCGGCTTGGTAGCGGCGACCGAATCCGCCGCCCATTAGCGTGGTGTGGACGATTACGGATTCCGGCTTCAGGCCGGAAACTTGCGCGATAACGTCTTGCGCCCACTGCGGGGCTTGCGTGGGGATCCAGGCTTCGGCGCCGTCTGGGCGAATGTGCACGGTGCAATTCATGGGCTCCATGCAGGCGTGCGCGGCGAAAGGAATTTCATAAACGGATTCGAGTTTTTTTGGTGCGGCGGCGAGGGCGGCATCGGCGTCGCCATCGTTGCGCACGACTTTTCCGGGCTTGGCGGCGTTGTCGATGAATTGCTGATGCAACGAGGCGCTGGATTCGGCGGCGTGGGGACCTTCGTCCCAGGTGATGGCGAGGGCTTTGCGGCCTTGCATAGCGGCCCAGGAATTATCGGCGATGACGACCACGCCGCCGGCGGTGAAGGCGCCCATGGCGACGGCGTCGATGGCGAATACATCGCGGACGCCGGGGACGGCTTTGGCTTTGGTGGCGTCGAACTTCGCTACTTTGCCACCGAAAACGGGGCAGCGGGCGATTACGGCGTATTGCAAATTGGCGGGGCGAGCGTCGATGCCAAATTTTGCGGCACCGGTGGATTTTTTGCGGGCCACGACGCTTTGTTGATCGTGGCCAACGATGGTGAAGTCCGCGGAACTTTTTAGTGGGACGGTGTGGAAGTCGGGAATGGGGAGTTTGGCGGCGTCGGGGGCGAGCTCGCCGTAAGTGAAGAATTGTTTCCGCGCGCCGTGTAGGACGCCGCCGTCTTGCGCTTTGCAGGTGTCGCGGAGGACGTTCCAGCGCTGGGCGGCAGCGGTGATGAGCATTTCGCGCGCAGCGGCGCCGGCTTGGCGGAGCGGCGTCCAGGAGCCGGCGACGCTGCCGCTGCCCCCGGTGCCGAGGTCGTAAATTTTTGGATTGGTGGGGGCTTGGTCGATTTTAATTTTGGACCAATCGAGGCAGAGTTCTTCGGCGAGGATCATGGGGAGAGCGGTCATGATGCCCTGCCCCATTTCTGATTTGCCGAGGATGAGGGTGACTTGATTGTCTGGCGCGATGCGCACCCAGGCGTTGAAGGGATTTACGGGTTTCTTCTCCTGGTCTTCGGAGGAATCGGCGAACGCGGAAGTTGGTAGATGGAAGCCGATGAGCAGAACGGCGCTGCCGGTGGCGGCAGTTTTAAGAAAATCGCGGCGTTGAAGTACCGGTGTGGTCGTCATGGATTTAAAGACCTCCGAAATTCTTTGCAAAATTTTGAACGCGAACTAGGCCGCGGAATTTGTTTTGGCGGGCGATGCTGCTGCCGCGCGATGGATAGCTTTGCGAATGCGCTGGTAAGTGCCGCAGCGGCAGATGTTGCCGCTCATGGCGTCGTCAATGTCGGCATCGGTGGGATTGGTTTTCTTTGCGAGCAGTGCGACGGCGGACATGATTTGTCCGGATTGGCAGTAGCCGCACTGGGGCACGTCTTCGGCGACCCAGGCTTGCTGGACGGGGTGGGTGCCGTCGAGGGAGAGACCTTCGATGGTGGTGATATTTTTGCCGGCGACGGTGGAGATGGGCGTGATGCAGGAGCGCGACGCTTCGCCGTTGATGTGCACGGTGCAGGCGCCGCACAGGGCCATGCCGCAGCCGAATTTTGTGCCGGTCATATTAAGGATGTCGCGCAGGACCCAGAGCAGCGGCATGTCTGGGCTGACGTCGATGCTTTGGGAATTGCCGTTGAGGACGAAAGTGATGGCCATGAGAGCTCCTAGCGAGATGGCTATCGTACAACAAGATTTCGGCGGGGTAAAAGCGGGGGGCGCGAGACGGGGAACGTACGCGCCTGACGCCCTGAAGGGCGTCGCTACTTGGCGCTACAAGCCGCCAGGAGGCGAAGCCGGGTGCGGCAGGTCCGGGCACCGGCCGAACAAAGGCGTCCGCTTCGGAAAGCGGCCGCTACAAAGGCAAGTCGACAAAGGCAAGTCGACAACGGCGACCGCGGCGGGGCGAAAACTGGGGCGTGTGCTATCGTTTACGTTCGGACGCTGCGTAGGCGGCGGGTTGCGGAGTTTAGAGATTTATTTGCAAGAGGATTTTCTGGCCAAACGGGGCGCTAAAGCTGCGGCGAATACGATGAACGACGTGGATGGCCTACGGAGTGGGCTGGAACGGCCGGAGCGCGTTTACGTGTCGCTGGACGATGACCCTACCGTTGCGCATCACGCCGTGGATCGCGGGGAGTCTGAGGGGGCGGCGAGCGAGGAGACGACGACTTCTTCTAAACCCTCGATGCACGATGTGTTTGGTCCGGGAGGATTTCTGGAGCGGTCGATGATTGGGGGTTACGAGCATCGGCCGGCGCAACTGGAGATGGCGGAGCGGGTGCAAGATGCGTTTGAGAATCATCATCACGCAATTTTGGAAGCAGGGACCGGGACGGGGAAGACGCTGGCTTATCTCTTGCCGGCGATTTGCAGCGGGCGGCGCGTGGTGATTTCTACGGCTACGAAGTCATTGCAGGAGCAACTGTTCCAGAAAGACGTGCCTTTTTTACAAAAACATTTTGCGCCGGAATTAAAAGTGGCGGTGATGAAAGGGCGCGCGAATTTTTTGTGCCGCGCCAAGCTGCATCAGATGGCGGACCAGCCGATGCTGAAGGGCATGGAGGAGATTGACGCGTTTCGGCAGATTCGCGAGTGGGCAAAGTTGACGGAGTCTGGCGACCGCTCGGAGCTGACGTTTTTGGCGGACGATTCCGAGCTGTGGGGGCGGATGGATGCGCGGCGCGACGCCTGCACCGGGCAGAAGTGCGCGGACTTCAATCAATGCTTTGTGACGGCGATGCATCAGCGGGCCAAGGACGCGGACCTGATCATCGTGAATCACCATCTTTTTTTCGCGGACCTGGCGCTGAAGCAGGACGACTTCGGAAGCATTTTGCCGGAGTATTCCGCGGTGGTTTTTGACGAAGCGCACGAGATGGAGGATGTGGCCAGCGATTATTTCGGGCGGCAGCTTTCGAACTACCGCTTTGAAGAGGTGGCGCGGGATGCGGATATCGCTATGCGATTGTTGAAGCTGGGGTCGCCGTCGCTGCTGCGGCGCACGCAGCGGATTCGCGAGCGCAGCCGGGAGTTTTTTGAGGCGTTTCCGCCGCGTGACGGGCGGTATCCCTTCAGTCATAACGAGCGCGATGCGTTTTTGCAGCAGCATCGGGAAAGCTACGATGCGCTGGCTTCTTCGCTGAAGGGCTTGGAGACGGAATTTGCGGCCATGACCCAGAAGCCGGAAGAGTTGCTGCGCGTGGCGCGGAGAAGTTTCGAGCTGCGGCAGGAGCTTTCGTTTCTATTTGAGTCGAACGAGAAGAAATATGTGTATTGGTACGAGCGGCGGAATAAAGGGGTGTTTGTTGCGGCCACGCCGATCGACGTTAGCCAGATTCTGCGCGAGCATCTGTTTGAAAAATTCGACAGCGTGGTGATGACCTCCGCGACGCTGACCGTGGGCGGGAGATTTGAATATATCCGGCACCGCTTGGGCGTCGATCATGCAAAGGAACGGGCGCTGCCGCCGGAGTTTGACTACGGCAAGCAGGCGCTGCTGTATCTGCCGCGAACGATACCAGATGTGCGTAATGCGGCGTATCCTGCGGCGGCCGCGGATGAGATTGTGCGCTTGCTGGAATTGAGCCAGGGGCGAGCGTTCTGCTTGTTCACTAGCTACGCGCAGATGAACGATTTATTCGAGCGAGTGCGTTCGCGCGTGGCGTTTCCCCTGCTGCTGCAGGGAACGGCGCCGCGGTCGGCGCTGCTGGAGCGCTTTAAGAATACGGCCGGCGCGGTGTTATTCGCCACGGCCAGCTTTTGGCAGGGCGTGGATGTGCCCGGCGAGCAACTGTCTTGCGTCATCGTGGACCGGCTGCCGTTTGCGGTGCCCAGCGATCCGGTGGTGGCGGCGCGGGTGCGGTCGCTGGAAGAGGATGGACGGAACGCGTTTGCGGAGTTTCAAGTGCCAGCTGCGGTGCTGGCGTTGAAGCAGGGGTTTGGACGGTTGATTCGCGCGAAGACGGATCGCGGGGTGTTGGCGCTGCTGGATTCGCGGATTCGACGGATGTCGTATGGTAAAATTTTCTTGGAGTCATTGCCGCCTTATCGGATTACCGAGGAGTTGGCGACGGTGGAGAAGTTTTTGGAAAGCAGGGATTAACTCTGTAAGTCCGGGCAAGCTGGGGCGCAGCATGCTGCGCCCTACAAGCGATCTCGGTGAGTGTTGACAAACTATGTTTCAGGTTAGCGTGGAAGAGACGTTTTCATCGGGACATGCCTTGCGCGGATACCGCGGCAAGTGCGAGAACGTGCACGGGCATAATTATCGCGTGCGCGTGACGCTGGAGGGGCCGCAACTGGACAGTATTGGCATGCTGGTGGATTTCACGGCGCTGAAGAAAATCATTCGCGAGGTGACCGGGACGCTGGATCATCAGTTCATGAACGATCTGGAGCCGTTTAAGATTGTGAATCCTTCGGCGGAGAATGTGGCGAAGTATTTTTACGATGAGGTGAGCCGGCAGTTGACGGAGTTGCCGCCGGGGGCGCGGGTGACGGATGTGATCGTTTGGGAAACGGATACTAGCCGCGCGCAATACCGGCCGGTGGTTTGATGAGCGTTGCGCTGGGACGGGGAGCAGACACGGGTTTAAAGACCCGCCACTACATAGGCGAAAATGAATAGTTCACTTTACATTATTCTCGTTCCTGCGCTGCTGGTCGCGGCGGGGTACGTTTTTGTACTGCGGTATATGGGGTATGCGCCGGGGTATCCGCGGCTGATCATCGCCATGACGTTGTTTTTTGGGGCGATCTATTGGCTGGGGCGGCGAGCGTCGCGCAAGGCGCGGTCCAATCAGCCTTAGAAAGACGTCTGTTCCTCATGTTTATCACGGAAATTTTCAAATCGATTCAGGGAGAAGGAACGCGTGCCGGGCTGCCGTGCATTTTTGTGCGACTGACGGGCTGCAACCTGCGCTGCACATGGTGCGACACGGCGTATGCGTTTCACGGCGGCAACAAAATGGCGGTTAGCGATATTTTGCAGCGTGTCGATGAACTGGCGGGGCGCAACGAGAAGCAATCGGGAAGTTTGGCGGCGGTGCCGTTGGTCGAGCTGACCGGTGGCGAGCCGTTGCTGCAAGAAGAAATTTATCCGTTAGCAGAGAAACTCCTGGCGGCGGGCTATACGGTGATAATTGAGACCAGCGGCGAACGTTTTGTAGGACGCCTGCCGCGCGAAGTGATCAAGATTGTGGACGTGAAATGCCCGGACTCTGGAGCCGCGGACACATTTGAGATGCGCAATCTGGAAGCCGTGGATGCAAAAGACGAAATAAAATTTGTGGTGTCCAGCCGGCGCGATTACGAGTTTGCGCGCGAATTTACCGCGGAGCATGGACTGGCGCAGCGTGTGCGGCAGGTGCTGTTTTCGCCGTCGTTTCCGGACCCTGCGGGGAAGTGGCGAGGTCTGGAGCCGCGCGAATTGGTGGAGTGGATTTTGGCGGATGGACTGCCGGTGCGGTTGGGATTGCAGCTGCACAAATTTGTTTGGGATCCCGCGACTAAGGGCGTGTGACGCAGCAATCGAAACCGTGAAATCGGAGAGAAAAATCGCGCAGCATCCTGCGCCACTACAAGCGCTAAAGACGACTGCGAAGCGAATTGGTGAGAAGCGGTGATTGATAAACGCAAAGCGGTGGTGCTGCTGAGTGGCGGAATGGATTCGTGCGTGTGCATGGCCATCGCCAGGGAGCGCCATGGAGGCGAGAACATCGCGTTGTTGCACGCTGCTTACGGGCAACGTACGCAAAGCCGCGAGCGGCGTTCGTTTGAGGGGATCGCGGATTTTTATGGTGTTCGCCAGCGACTGGTGGTGCAGCTCGATCATTTTCGGGCGATCGGGGGCTCGGCGCTTACGGATGAGAGCATCGCAGTTCCGGAAAATGAGTTGGCACCTCAGCCGGCACCGCAGAATGTTGGCGAGACGAGCGAGCACACCAGCAAAATTCCGGTGACGTACGTGCCGTTTCGCAATGCGCATTTTCTTTCCGTAGCCGTCAGCTGGGCGGAGGCTATCGGCGCGGGGGCGATTTACATCGGCGCGGTGGCGGAGGATAGTTCCGGTTATCCGGATTGCCGGCTGGAGTACTACCGCGTATTTCAGGAACTAATTCGTGTGGGTACGCGGCCGGAGACGGAAATAGAAATCGTGACGCCGGTGATCGCGCTGAAGAAGAGCGAGATTATTCGCAAGGGGCTGGAGCTGGGTGCGCCGCTGCAGCTGACGTGGTCTTGTTATCAGGATGAGGATAACGCTTGCGGGGTGTGTGACAGCTGTATGCTGCGCTTGCGGGCGTTTGCGGAGGCCGGGGTGGCGGACCCGATCGTGTATCGGCCGCTGGCCGCGCATGCGGGCACGGGCAAGGCTTCTAGCTGACGCGAGACTTGGAATCCGGGCGAGATGGTGGATAATAGGGCGCACGCCGCCCTGGACCGCCGCAACATCCCGGGCAGGTATTCCCCCGCGACAGAAAGAAACCTCGTCCGCGGATGGGGCGCGATTTTACGCGGCCCGCGCGAGGCTTGGCGGCAGCACGATGAAGTGAGTTCGACCGCGAAGCGGTCAAGCAAGATGTGGCCGCCATGCGGTCAACAGGAGAGTACAAAATGAAGTGCTTTGAACAAGCTGGCGCGTGCCGGCACAAAATCGTTTCGCTGGTGCTGACGACAGTCCTCGTCGTGCTCATTCTTGGCCTTGCGGCGCCGCGCTCGATGGCGCAGAACGACGGCAGCATCGCCGGCACGATTTTAGACATCACCGCCAAGCCCTGGGCGGATCTGACGATTCAGATCGTCAGCGATCAAGGCAGCAAGGCGGAAACCAAGACGGACAAAGATGGAAATTTTCTCTTTCGCAATTTGAAGACCGGCGAGTATCACGTGGACATCATATTTCCTCCGCCGAACCAAGGCGTCCCGTACGACGTGCACATCAGAGTATTAGGCGGGGCCGCAACGCGCGTGGACATGAACTTTAAGGAAATCGTTGCCAAGCAAGGCGGGCCGTCGGCCGAGCAAGTGCAGAAGCAGGAGGAGCAAAAAAAGGCCGCGGCAAGCATGAAGACGCACTTTGATGCGGGACAAGCACTGCTCGATCAAGAGCACGCGGCCAAGGCGGAACTTCTTAAGGCTTCCGCGGATCAAAAGGACGCGGCAAAGCAAAAGGTGGTGGATCTTTCGAATCAGGCGGCCGCGGAATTTCAAGGCGCACAGAAAGCGGCCGGAGAGAAGGACCCAAACACGGCGCTTTTCTGGGCCAAGCTGGGCGATGTATACGATACCGCGGGGCGGAATGATGAAGCGATACAAGCCTACCAGGCAGCCATCGCCGCCAAGCCCGATGTGCCAGGTTATTACAATAATTTAGGCAACGTGCTGGCGCGTCAGGGAAAAATTGACGAAGCCAAAACCGCCTACGAAAAGAGCGCGTCGCTTGATCCCCCCGGCGCCGCCAGCGCTTGGCGCAATTTCGGCATCAGCTTGTACAATGCGAATCGTCTAGGAGACGCCGTCGAACCGCTGCAGAAGTCCGTGGCGCTGGATCCCAACAGCGCGCAGACGTGGTATCTGCTGGGTGCGTCGCTGGTTTACAAGATGACCACCAAGCGGGTAGGCGATAAAGATGAAGTCATACTCGCGCCGGGGACGGTGGAGGCGTATCAGAAGGCACTGGACCTAGACCCGAACGGGCCGTGGGGGGCGCAGGCAAAAGAGGGACTCACGCAACTGCAGGCCATCGCGCCGGGAATCGACATCAAGGTGACGGCTGCGAAGAAAAAGAAGTCGTAACTTTCGCTGTGGTTGTAGGTTTTTTTCGACGGTCCCGGTCTTTCCGGGACCGGTTTTTTTGCGATGGCATAGTTTAACTGTGTGTGAGTGTGCCATTCATTTTAGTGCGGCGCAGGGCCCAAGCAAAAATAAATACCGAGCAGGGCAGCAGCACGACGGCGAATCCGAGCAATGCGGCCAGCGGATCAAGCAGCGCGGAAAATCCTGTTCCCGCGAGCAGCGCGGTGCGCATGCCATCGAGGGCGTAGCTGACCGGATTCAAGCGCGCCACGAACTGCAGCCAATCCGGCAAAATGCTTACCGGGAAAAGCATGCCGCCGGTCACGCTGGAGATACCCAGCAAAAACCATTTCGCGGGATTGCCGCGCTTGAAAAGCAGCAAGTAGCTGGCGGAAAGAATTCCGAGTCCGCAAAAAGCTAGCAAAGTGGCTGCAAGCATGGCGAAAACGCCGAGCCAATTCGCCGAGTGCAGCGGAAAGTGGAAGAGCAACACGCCCCAAACGATGTAAATCGCTATGCGCACCGTGGTGATTGCGAAGGGATAAATGGCCGAGCCGGCTACTAGCACGGGCAGCGAAGTTTGCGTAACTAATAAATGTTCGAGCGTACCGCTATCCCGCGCTTCTTGCAGGCTGCGATCGAAGCTGTCCAGAGAGACGTTGAGATAGTCCAGAAAAATAAATCCGACGAGCGAGAACGCGAAGTAGCCTCCGGCTTGCGGCAGGGTGCGCTCGAGCAGCGGGCTATCAACGAACTTGGCCACGTAATAAAGCATGGCCGCGCCGAAAAGCGCCTCGACGGATTCCAGAAGGAATGCCGTGCGATAAGTGCGCGCAATGAGCAAGTCGCGCCAGAAAAATAGCCAGACTTCGCGTGAGATGCGGCGGAGGGTGCGGCTCACGTTGGGGCACTCTCCGGATGAATGACGAAATCGCCGGGTGCGGCGTCGGGACTTGGGCGGCCGGTGATGCGTAGAAAAACATCTTCCATGGTGTCGCTGCTGGTGTAGTGCTTGAGCGCGGCGGGCGTATCGAAGGCCAGTAGCCGGCCTTTCTCGATGACTGCCACGCGATCGGCGAGCAGCTCCACTTCGGAAAGGGTATGCGAGGCGAAGAGCAGGGAAGTGTCGCCGCGCCGCAGGATTTCGTTTTTCAGGAAGCGGCGGAACTCCGCGGCGGCGATGGCATCCAGGCTGCGCGTGGGTTCGTCGAGCAGCAGTACGCTGGGCTGGTGCAGCAGCGCGCGCGCCAGGCTGAGGCGCTGCACCGCGCCGGTGGAGAGCGTCCGCACTTGGCGGTCGAGCGCATCTTCGAAATGAAATTGTTGTGCCAGCAAAACGATGCGCTGCGTTGCAGCGGCGCGGGAAAGATGATTCAAGCGGCCGAAGAACAGCAGATTTTGCCGGCCGGTTAGTCGAGGATAAAAGCCGTGATCGGTCCCCGCGTGATAGCCGAGGTGGCGGCGCACGGCGCGCGAATCCTGCACCGTATCGTGGCCAGCGACGCGCGCATGCCCGGCGGTGGGAAGCAGCAGCGTGGCAAGAATTTTCAGCAGCGTGGACTTGCCGGCGCCATTCGTGCCCAGCAGCGCTACCGCTTCTCCGCTGCGCACTTCCAGAGAAATTCCCGCGAGCGCGAGCGACGTGGCGCGTTCGAACGGCTGGAGGTACGCGCGCCAGCCGCTGCGCGCCGGCGGAAAAAACTTTTGCACTTGGTCAATGCGAATGGGGCTGATGGGGCTTACAGAACTGGTGGGCGTCTCAGGCACCGGAGATTTATAGCGTTTCTGTGCGGGGAAAACAATGTGCGCGGCTGCCGCGCATTCCCGCTAGAATATTGAAGATCAATTACCCAGGGGACTCCTCATGCTTACGTTGTCGAATCGCGCGCAAGTTCCTTCACACGTGTTGGTGCGCCTTCTGGACAACGAGGCGGTGCTGCTAAATCTAACTTCCGAGCGATACTTCGGGCTGGATCAAACCGGCACGCGGATGTGGCAACTGGCCACCGCGGCTCCCAGCATCGAGGTGGCGTACCAGCAGTTGCTCGCGGAGTACGACGTGGCGCCGGAACAGTTACTCGAACATTTGAACGAGTTGCTGACGACGCTGGTGGAGAATGGATTGCTAGAAGTGGCGCCTGCGGAGGACACCGCGGCAACGCCGACAGGTTGATCGCGAAAATACAGTGCGCACTGCCGGTTTTCGCGTTACCACAAAACTTTTGTTAATGGAAAAAAGCCCAGATGAATCGTCTGGGCTTTTCTTATTTCGTTCGAAGGCGTCGACGGTTAGATATTTGTCTGGTGGAGTTTGATGTGCTTCGCGCGTGGCGGAGCGGCTGGCAAATCCACGGTCACGGAGATTTCGCTCTTGTTGCGTAACACGCCAAGCTTGACGCTTGCAGGCTTGTCGTTGTCGCGCGACGCCAGCTTTTCGCGCAGGTCGCCCACGGAACGAATGCGCTCCCCGTTCAGCGAAACGATCACGTCGCCAGCCTTCAGCCCCGCTTTTTCCGCGATGGAGCCGCTGGCCACATCGCGCACCAAAATCCCCTCGCCCTCCGGCGCTCCGAAAAACGTGCCCAATTGACCGTTCAAGTCTTCAGCATCGATACCCAGGCGCGGACGCGCCGCAATAGCGAATGCGTCGCCATCGATCTGAATTTCTGGCAACTGCGGCAGTTCGGGCATTTCCGGCATACGAAAAGCGAATGCGCCAGGCGCGGCGTACGCCCAATTGTGACGCCCATCTTCGGCCTGACCCATGGTGACGGCAATCGACTGCGCGCGGCCATCGCGCCACACGGTGAGTTGCGCCGTTCGTCCCGCGGGAATTTCGCGGATCATGCGGCGAAATTGCGACGCGCCTTCAACGCGCTGACTATTAATTTCCGTAACCACGTCGTTCTCTTTCAGTCCAGCTTTCGACGCCGGACTGTCGTCCATGATCTTGCCCAGCACCACGCCGCGCTCCGCGGGCAATTTCAATTCCTTGGCCCGCTCGCTGGTTACCTCGTTCGTTTCGACGCCCAGCCAGCTGCCCTCGCCGATGGATATTGCAAACTCCCGTGCTTCGGGGGCAATCAATTCTTGTTGCGTGTGCTGGCGTTGGGCTGGCGGATCCGGTGGCGCGGGAACCTGTGGCATTGACGAATGACTCGGCAGCGCCAACAGCACTACGCCCAGCGTCGCAAGACCTACACCTGAAACCAAGATATTTTTGTTCATTTACAGCCTCCTGTTACATGCTTAGACGCGCCAGATTTCAAACCGTCGACCGCAACACCGCAATTTGTATTCCGCCGTTCACGGTCCGCAAACGAATGGGGGCACCACCGTGACCGAGCTTCCCGTGCATTTCGCGTGGTCGCAACGTGCTTTCCAGCGACACCGGCAATTCCGAAGCAAAACTTCCGTTCAAGCATCGTGCTTCAAGATTCGCCTGCGTGTCCGCGGGCACCACCAGCAATACGGAACCATTAGTGGTTTCCGCGAAGGTTTCGTCCTTCTCCCGCACGTGCGCAAGTTCCAGGTGCACATTTCCGTTGGTGACGTGGGCGTGCACCGCGCCGCCGCCGTCATAGACCTCGATGTTGCCGTTCACCGTGCGCAACTCTTCAACGTGGTCCACGCCAGAAATGCGCAGCGTACCGTTCACCGTGCCCAGATGCTCAACGATCGCGCTGTGCGGCACGTGCACGGCGTATTCCACCGTCACCTCCACACCTTCGTCCTGTGGGTAACGCGTGATCACGGAGACGGCGTTGGGCTTGGCTTCCACCTCGATGCTCACGCGGTCCAAATCCGACTCGCGCTCTTTCGCTGTCTTCACTGCGCGCACTTCCACTTCATTGCGGTCCCACGCCTGCACTTCCACGGTGCCGTTGACGTTCTGCAGCTCAAACGTTCCGCCTGCTTGCAACGGATAGCTCTGGCTGAAATCTTTGCTGATGGCGAAGCCCGGCAGTGCGGAAATCGCAGCGAGCAGAGCCGCGATCAAAAAAGTACGCATGATGCCGAAAGAACTGCGACGCGTGGTCATTGAGGCCTGCATGGTGAGTCCTCCAAGATCTTCCGTCTTGACGTTCGAGCCCGACTTGCAAACAAAATCGTCGTGAAGAAAATCGTCAACGCGCCGCCATGGGCGAACTCAATGCAGCTGAAAGTTAAACGTCACCGTGGAAGTCACTTCCACGGGCTTGCCACGGACTGATCCCGGAATAGCTCGCCATTGCTTTACCGTCGCTATTGCGGCGTCGGCAAGAACCGGTTCACCCTCCAGCAACTTCACCACTTCCACGCGACCGTCTCGCGTCACCCGCACCTGCAATTTCACCACGCCCTGCACGCCGGCGGTTTGCGCCAGCGAGGGATACGTGGGATGCGGCGCGTAGGACACGCGTTTTAGAAACTCCGCGGGATCTTCGCGGATGGTGCCCGTCAAGGCCAGCTCCAACGTGTTCATCCAGGTATCCAGCCAGTCCAGCTTTTGCTCGGGCATCTCTGGAAGCGCCGGCATTTCCGGGAGCGGATCGAAATTTCCACCCGGAGGAAGATCGTAATTGGCCCCAAACGCCACCGGGGCGATGTTGGTGAACGTTTGGTTCAAGCGCGCGATCTGGTCGCGGATCATCGAGTCGCGCAGTCCGGTTTGCGAATCCAAAAATTGCAGGCGAATGTTGCCCGTGGTGGTCCTCAGCCGCAGGGGCGCTCCGCCGCCATTCAGCTCCCCGATCACGCGAACGGACCCGGGAGCGGCGCCCTCGCCAGGCTGCACGGCCAGATGAATGGCGGGGTCCGCGATAATTCGATGGGCGTCTCCCGAAGAGACAACGGCTTCAATGTTGGCCGCGAGATTGCGCGGCAGAAACACCAGAATGTCGCCATGACCAGACGACAATTGCGAGGCTCCAGACAAGCGCACGGAATTACCGGATCCCGAAGCCGAGCCTTTGCTCGGGGTGGAGGACCCGTCGGGCCCGCCAGGTCCATCAGGATTAATCCACGCAGTGATCGTCCCGTCCGTTGTCGCTGCCTGCACCGCTCCAGCAACACGCGTCAAGCAAATACTTCCGCCGTTTGAAACCACTTCCATAGGCCCGGAAACGTACATCACCCGAATGCCGCCGCCCGCCGTCTGCGCGTGAACTGAACCGCGTACTTCGCCAAAATCGATCTGACCGCCGCCGGTGCGCACGTTTACGAAATTGTCCGCGTGGCTCACAATAATATTTCCGCCGTCGGTCTGCAGGTCCGCGCGCCCGCCAATTTTTCCCGCGCGGATGTGTCCGCCGCCGCTGCGCAGGGAGGCGTCTCCAGAAACGTTTCCCGCGATAATGTGTCCGCCGGCCGTGAAGGCTTGCAAATCTCCCACCACCTCGCGCACCTGGATGTGACCGCCTTCGGTCTCCAGTTTTGCTTCTGTGCGGCCGCCGTTCGCTTTTCGTTTATCCTGCGCGCCGATGCGTCCCGCCAGAATGTTTCCGCCCTGCGTCAACAACACAGCGCTGCCGCCGATTTCCCGCGCTTCAATGTCGCCAGCGCCAGTTTTCACTTCCACGTGATAGCCAGCCGGCACCGTCACTTCAAAATTCACCCAGAACTGCGCGCCGGCGCCCGGTCCGTGCGCGGCCTGCGGCGGAAGCGTTCCGGAGATTTCCACGCCGGAAGATGTACCGATGGTCTTGAGCACATAACCGTCCAGCAGAGTTTTTGCCAGCGGTTCACGCGCATCAGTTTCGATGTGGACCAGATAACGCACCACCGGCATCGCGCCACTCTCGAGCGGAATGATGCGCACCGAGCCCAGGTCGGTGTTCAAATGCAGCGTCAATCCATCAGAGGTGGCGAGAACTCCGTTGCGTTCCGTCGCCACGTGCGCCGCGTTTCCACTAATCGTGGTGGGGACAGTGGCGCGGCTATCAGCGGATGGCAGGCTGGTCAGTAAGACGGTGGGTTTCGCCAGATTGTCCGCGCCAGCCAAAACGAATGCTGGCAACAGCAGCGCGGGCAGCAGCGCGCATGGAATAATCCGCGAAAAGCTCCATCGCCCTCCGGTACACGCCTGCAGCAGCCCCGGCAACTCATTTTTTTCAAGCAACAAGTCATTCATGATTCGGCAATCTTTCGAAGCGCTTCCCAAACGCCGCGCGCCGGACTAGGGCAACGACCGCGCGCCAATTTGCCGCAGGGCCGCAGCACTGCGCAGCCGCACGTCGCGGTTCGGATCATTTTGCTGGAGATCGGTGAGCGCGCGTATTGTGCTGATAAGCGAAGCCTCGGCGGCAGCGTCCCCATGGCCGGCGTCGCCAGCTTTTGCATCCGAACCGCCAGGCAAAATCGCTCCGGACTCTTCCACTCCAGCGTGGTTCCGCGCTCCCTGCTCCAGCGAGCGCACCAGCAAATTCACTGCTTCAACCCGCACTCCCGGACTGGGATCGTGCGCCAGGATGCCGAGCAACGTTTCGTGCACCGCTTCATCGTTCGCGGTATCGCGCAACGCCTCCAAAGCTTTTATTCGCACAGCCGCATTCTCATCTTTGCGCGCCGCAAAAAGCAGCACTTCCCGCACCTGTGCATCGTCCGCACGCGACTTCATGGCATCCAGGCAATCCAGCCGCATTCCCGTATCGAAGCGCTCGCCGTTTTCCACCATGTAGGTCAGCACGCGGCGCACGTCGCTGTCGTTCACGTTTCCGGAAAGCTCCATGGGCTGCTCGGCGTTCAAATGCAGTTGGATATCTTCTCCGGCCGCGCCCTGCGTTGGCGAAAAGCGAATGCCCGACACCGCCATTTTGGAGAGTTGTTCGTCAGTGAGTTTTGGCGCGGCAAGCACGTTCACGGCGGGACCGGCCACGTCATTCGCGGTTTGCAGCCACGGCAACAGTTGCGTCCCGAGCGCCACGCCAAAAGCAACCAGCGCCGCGCCACTCCAGACCGGTCGCAAGACCATCCAGCGCCGCACCCAACCGAAGGGCTGCCACCGTTCTTTTTCGACCGGGGCGGCCAACTCGTCGAGTTTTTCCGCCAAATCATTGCGGCACTGTGCCAGCAGCAATCCTGTGACGTCCACCGCGTCCGCAGGTCGCACCAGTTCCGTCATCGATTCGAGCAAAAGCTGCTCTTGCGCCAATTGTTCCGCACACCCCGCGCATACCGCAAGGTGGCTGTCGACCCGCTCTTTTTCCGCCGCGCTTGTTTCGCCGCAAGCATAGAAAACCAGCAGCGCCGAAATTTCCGCGCACTGATCGTTCGCGAGCCCTCCGGAATTTCCCATTCCGCTCATCGCAACTCACCCAATTGATTGCGCAGTTTGCGCGTGGCCCGGAACAGCGAGTTTTTCACCGTTTCTTCGGTCGTTCCCAGAGCATCGCCAATGTCGCGGAGTTTCAGTCCCTGATAGTGTTTCATTTCAAAAACCACGCGTTCGCGCGGAGAAAGCCTTTCCATGGCCGTGGCAATCTGCGCCCCAAGTTCTCTTCCCAGGAACGATCGCTCGGGATCGAGCCCTGGACGATTTTCCTTCTGCCGCTCAAAAAAGTCCGTGCCGACCTCGTCCTGGAAGCCGGCGCTTACTTCCGGAGCTTGATCTTCCGGGCGGGCCTGCCGCCGCCGCAAATGGTCCAGGCACACGTTGGTGACAATGCGGTACAGCCAAGTATAAAAACTGCACTCAAAGCGGAAGCGATGCAGATTGCGGTAAACCTTTAGGAAGGCTTCTTGATAAACGTCGCGCGCGTCCTCGGGACGCTTCATCAGGTTCAACGCCAGCCGCAGCACGTCGCGATCGTAGCGCCGCACCAGCTCTTCGAACGCCGCGCGATTGCCCGCTTGCGCGTCCGCCACGAGCGCCCGATCTTCGAGCTTCGGCAAAGAGGTCTCCGTGGACAGCGCTGCATGGACCCCGGCGTTGACCCCGCCGATGCGGCCGGTCTGGTCAGCCAAAGCAAAAGTCCAAGAAGGGAGCGGCATCTTTCGCTTTCTCTTCGCAAAATCTGGTTTTAGTGCCCGTGCCGCAATACGTTAGCGCAAAATGCTTTCTTCGCAAAGCCCCGGCGCATCGCGGATCCGCGCGCCGCTGAACGGCACAGCACGCGAGTCTACCAGTTGGACGCATTTTTCCCTGAAGAGTAAGCACACTGCTCCCCAGAAGAGAAACGCAGCACAAACGGGTTTTGTTTCGAGAATTTCTTGCCCCGGCGGTCATTCCCTGTGACGGCTGGGGCTGGATTCGTTCCCTTGCCTAAGCCACCGAGGCCGCAGAGGACGGCGGAGCGGAACGGGACGAGAAAAGCCATGCCAGCAAGGGCCACGCAAACAGCGCGAGCAGTGCCGCCAGGCCGGCAAAGGCATTTGCACGATAGAAACTCACGTCCTGCCGCAGCAGCCCAGTCAGCGCGCCGAGCGCCGTGCTTGCGAATACCACCAGAAAGCATCCCAACAGATTGAATTTCATGACGTAGCGAACGCCCAGCACCAGCACAGCGAGCAAAACCAGTTCGGCCAAAGATTGCTTCGCATAGTCCGCGGCATTTCCCCAACTGCCACCCACCATCGCCATCGCTCCGCCGATAAATAGCAGCGCGCGCAGCCATTTTTGCGGGATGCACGCTGCCACAAACGAGGCCATGGCTGTCACCAGCGCCGTCAGCAACAGGCCGCGAAGCAGTGCCGTGGCCAAGATCGATCCTGCGGGCACCGTCGCGTCAAAATCCGTGCCAAAGGCCGCCGCTACTTCGCGATGCGTCGTCGGCCAGTACAGAAACGCCGTTTGTATCAGTCGCCGCAGCGCCACCAATGCCGCCGTCCCGCCGATACCGATGAACAGCGCATCGCGATAATAGAGCGCCGGCATGCCCAGCCAACTTGGCAAGCGGTCCGCATCAAACGCTCGGCGCGCGTAATACCACGCCACGCCAAACAGCAAAGTAACGCAGGCAAAATAAAATGGCCCGCCAATCAGCAAAGCGATCACCAGCCCGCCAACGTTCAGCTTTAAAGGCTGATCGGTTTGGTAATTGTTGAAAAATTCGGCAATACGATTTCCCATTGCAAATACCGTGAAAAAAGCCAGCAGCGCCCACAGCGACCACAACGCCACACGCCTCCAGGGCACCTCTTGCGCCGCCTCCGATTTCAAATTCCTTAAATAGATAATCAGCATCGACAGCGCCAGTGCTCCGTAAAGCAAAAATGGCACGCCATACGCCAGCGCCAGCCGTGGCACGTTCAGTGCCTCCTGTTGGCGACTCCACTCTTCGGGAATCTTGATGAAGGTCTGATATCTGGTCACTTCGTCGCCGATCACTTGCAAGCGCATGCGCGCGTATGCTTCTTGCGCGGGATTCGCCATTCCTGACGCTGCGGGATTCAACGGCTGATTCTGCTGCCATTCCAGCGTGTAATCGACGCGATGCGGCCGCTTCTTCGAATCGGCCACAACCAGCTTCCATTGCTGCAGGTCCACTTGCTTCTCGTCGCGCAAAAACTTTTCACTCAGCGCAACCGCCGCATCTTTGTCGAGTTGCGCACCCGGCGTATCTTCCGCCAGCACGTGCCACACCGAATGCAACGCGCCATCCGGTTTCAGAATGACGGCATACTCTTCCTTCTGGCTGTCTCGGAAATAACGCACCCGCCACAGCGCGCCCGGCACTTGCGTGGCATAAATTTCGTTTAATCGCGTTACGCCGATACGCTCGCGCAGATATTCGTTGATCTGCGGATCCGTGTTATCAACGAAAACGACGGCGTGGCGATACGAATCAGGGTCCACGCCCCGTTGCCGCAAAATCACATCAGCTTTCATTTTTGCCGTGCGCGCGTCTGTGGAAAGTTTTAGATAGTCGCCGATCGCCGGAGGCTTCAGCCGCCACACGGACACCGCTCCGCAAACGGTCAGCAGCGCAAGCAAGGCGAGCATTGCGGGCGTCAGTGCGTCGTAACGCCGCGCCGCCTCGCCGCTGGCCGCGATTTCCGTCGCCGGGCTCCGCAAACTCACATCTGGCGCAGGCTCCGCCGCGTTCAACAAATCCTCGTCCGTGTCGAACCCGCCGCGTTGCAGATACGAAATCGCCGCAAACAATAGCGGCGCCACCGCCGCCGCGCCCACCACAATCCCGGAAATCTTGAAATACCAGTTGTGCGAACGAATCAGCAGCAGGCCCACTTGCGACGCGTCAAACGTGTAGTGCCAAATCAGCGTCGCCAGAATTCCCCAGCGCAAAAATACGATGCCAGTGATGATCCCCAGTGACCCAACTTCCAGTCCGCGAATGTACGGCGGCTCTTGCGGGTAATTCGTGTGCAAAAAGCTCCAGCAAAACGCCGGAATAATCACCGCCAGCCAGCGCGAACCGGTCAGCCGTTCGAAAAATGGAATCGCAAACAGGCGAAATGTAAACTCTTCGTTCGTCGAGGCCAGCAACCCAATCGCCACGCCGGAAATCCACGGGAACAGCGTGCTGACGGAATTTGTGTAGCTGATGTCTTGCGGCGCCCAAACTCCAAAGTAGCGGCTTCCCACCACGTAGAACACCACCACAAATCCCAGCGATGCGGACGTAAGGCACAAGCCCACTACCGACGAACAGAAAAATTCCTTCGAGCGCAGCCCGCGCCAGCTGAACGCTTTGCCCAGTTGCACGCGCGCCGGTTGCGATACGCGATACAGTGCTTCCGCGGCAGGCAACACCAGCGTTATGGTGATCGCCGAGCCCAAGCCAAACAGCAGCGCCTTGACCACCTCCTTCAATATGAATGTCGCGTACGAAGAATTCGTGTCGTACTCCATGCGCATTTGCGGCCACTCGTTGATGCTCATGCAGAACAGCAGTACCGCCGCGAGCAATCCAATAATGAGCGCGCCAGCCCATCGCGCCGTTCCGCGACGCGTCAGCGCGATGCTCAGCCACAGCGCCGCGCCCAATATCAGGATGTATGGAACAATCGCCACCGAAGTCAGAAAATTATTGCGCGCGCGCAATTGCGCATAATCGCGTTTCCACGCTTCCGGCACTTTCAGCAATTCTTTGCTGTCGCCGATGCGATCGCCCTGCAACCCCACTTCGAGGCGGTACGGCGCGTCTTTCGCACGAAAGCCTCGTTTTTCCCACGTAAACGACCAATCCAGCCGGTTGGGGCGCTGCGTCGAGCTGACTTCGTCGGTCAGCAAGCCCCAATCTGCAAAATTAATTCCTAGTTTGCCGCTCGCAAATTGCGTCGCCCCAGCCAGCGCCGCTTCGCGATCGAGACTCACTCCCGCGCTGCTTTCCGCCAGGATGTGGTCGTAGCCCACGATCTGGCCGGTGGGACTCACTCGAACGAAGAACTCTTCCTCCCGCAACGGTTTGAAAAAACGCGCTTCCCAATACCAGATGTGCAGCTGCGAAGACAGCAGTTGGTTCGTCTGCTGTAAACCAACTTCCCGCTCCAGGTACGTCTTGGCTTCCTCATCCACCGTGAAAACGATGGCCGACTGGTAGTCGCTGATGTTTTCTCCCATGCCCGCGACAAATTGCTGCGCACGCTGCACCGCCTCTTCGCGCGACACCTGCAGATTTACCGCCGCTTCCGGAAACGCCTGAAAATAATATTTGTAGCCGACCAGCGCCCCAATGATTCCCGCCAGCACCCACAGCAGCAACGCGCGCTTATCCGAACTCGTCAATCGATCGCCAGCCACCCTACCTCCACAAAATGTGCTGCAAATATTTGCCAAATCCGCAACGATCCAACTGCCACACCCATACGCACTCTTCTCACCCTAATAATACGCATAGCGCACGATGCAAGTATCGGCGCCTTTTTGTAGAGGTGCCCCGACCCGGTCGGGGCGCCCAACCTTGTCCAGGCGTATCGTGCCGCCCGCGCCGCCCGCGGCGCAATGGTATAACTGAACTAGCCTTTTCTCATGAACGCAACCGCCAAAGCCTCCGTTAACGCACCCACCAAACCGCCACTTCATTTCGACACCCCAGTTCAAATGATCAAAGGCGTCGGCCCGCAACGCGCCGAACTCCTTGCCCAGCGCGGTATCCACACGCTCGGCGATCTGCTCAACTATCTGCCGTTCCGCTACGAAGACCGCATCCGCTTTTCCACCATCAAGGAACTTCTCCCCGGCAATGTCTACACCCTGCGCGTAAAAGTCCTCAGCGGACAAGCCGTCCGCGGCATGTACGGCCGCGACGCCATCTACCACCTGCTCGTGCAGGACGCCACCGGCTCGCTCCCCTGCAAATTTTTTCACGGCCAATATCTCGAAAATCGCTTGAAACCCGGCCAGTCGCTAATCCTTCACGGCAAAGTTGAAATTGACAAGCTGCGCCCCGCGCGACGCGAAATGGTCAATCCGCAGATGGAAATCCTCAGCAGCGAAGAATTGGACTCCACTGAAACCGGCCGCATCGTTCCAATTTACGAAGCCATCGGCACCTTCGGCTCGCGCGCCATTCGCCGCGCCATGTATGCCGCGGTGCAATCTATCCCATCAGGCCTGCCGGACATTCTTCCCGCAGCGCTCCGCTTGAAACTATCGCTGCCCTCGCGCCGCGACGCGCTCATCCAAACCCATTTTCCCGACGCCGGCGAATCCGTCGAACTCTTAAATATCTTCCGCTCCCCCGCGCAGCAGCGCCTGATTTTCGAAGAATTTTTTCGCTATCAACTCAGCATCGCTCTCGATCGCCAAACCACCCGCCGCGAAAACGCCATCCCTTTTCGCTTGCGCGAAGAAAAGATCCGCGCCGCGCTAAAACGCATCCTCCCGTTCAAGCCCACCACCGCGCAGAAACGCGCCCTCGGCGAAATTGCCGCCGACCTCGAAAAACCCTTCCCCATGAATCGCTTGCTGCAGGGCGACGTCGGCAGCGGAAAAACAATCGTCGCGTTGCAAGCCGCCGTCATCGCTATCGAAAATGCCACGCAAGCCGCGCTCATGGCGCCCACAGAAATTCTCGCCGTCCAGCATTACCTAAGCGCCAAGCGCGTTCTCGAACCCGTCGGCTACCGCGTCGAGCTGCTCATCAGCGGCATGAAATTCGGAGAAAAAGCCGCCGCCCTCGAACGCCTGGCCAACGGCGAAGCAAATCTCGCCGTCGGCACCCACGCGCTCATCGAGGACAACGTAAAATTTGCCAGGCTTGGCTTCGTGGCTATCGACGAGCAGCACCGCTTTGGCGTCCTCCAGCGCAAGCGCCTGATGGACAAAGCCGCGACCCACGGTCACGCGCCGCACGTCCTCGTCCTGACCGCCACGCCCATTCCGCGCACGCTCTCGCTAACAATTTACGGAGACTTAGACGTCAGCATCCTCGACGAACTCCCGCCCGGCCGCACACCCATCATCACGCGCCTCACCACCGAACAGCATCTCCCCGGCGTCTGGGAATCGGCGCGCCGCGAAGTCGCCGCCGGCCAGCAGGTTTATATCGTCTATCCGGTAATCGAGGAATCGAAGCTCGAACTAAAGGCCGCCATCGACGAATTCGCGCGCCTCCGCAAGGACGTCTTCCCCAAATTTCATCTGGGCCTTCTTCATGGCCGCCTTAGCAGCGAAGAAAAAGAATCCGTCATGCAGGACTTCCGCAAAAACGAAATAAATATTTTAGTCGCGACCACGGTCGTCGAAGTCGGCGTCGACGTCCCCAACGCCACCGCCATGATCATCGAACACGCCGAACGCTTCGGCCTAAGCCAGCTCCACCAACTCCGCGGCCGCATCGGTCGCGGCGCAAAAAAATCTCACTGCATCCTGGTAGCACCGCCGCGCATGACCGAAGTAGCCAAAGCCCGCCTCGACACCATGGTCCGCACCACCAACGGTTTTGAAATCGCCGAAACCGATCTTCTCCTCCGCGGCCCCGGCGACTTCTTCGGCACCCGTCAATCTGGCGACCTCGGCTTCCACATCGCCAATCCCATCCGCGACAAAGACCTCCTCGAGTCCGCGCGCAAAGAAGCCTTTGCCTTAGCCGAAGACACCACGCAAAAGCCCGCGCTAACCCAAATCCTCCGCGCTCTCCCCGAAGAATGGCAACGCCGCTACAACCTAGCCCGCATCGGCTAAATTTTTTGGAGTGCGGTTTACCCAGAGCGCGTGGCGCGAAGGGCGGCTTGACGCCGCTTTTGCAGCGTAAACCGTAACCACTCGTCATTCCGCGGAGAAAAATTCGCTCCGCAACTCCCAACTCTCCGCGCCCTCTGTGCCTCTGCGTCCTCTGCGTTAAATTCTTTTCCCCCCGCTTTTCCTTTACCATCTCCACATGCGCGTAATCGCCGGCACCTACCGCAGCCGCATCCTAAAAAGCCTAGACTCCAAATCCCTCCGCCCCACGAGCGACCGCCTCCGCGAAACTCTCTTCAACATCCTAAGCCCCAATATCGTAGGCACACATTTCGTAGACCTCTTCGCCGGCACCGGCGCCGTAGGCATAGAAGCTCTCAGCCGCGGCGCGCGCGACGTCCTCTTCGTAGAAAATCACGCTCCCGCTGCAAAACTAATCCAGCAAAACCTCCACTCCCTGAACATCCGCAAGGGCGCCACCGTCCTAACCATGGACGCCACCCGCGCCCTAGAAAAAATCCAACACCGCCAAAACGATCGCGCATTCGCCTACGATTATATTTTCCTGGATCCACCGTACGCCGCCGCCGAAGAATATCAGCGCGTAATGAATTTCCTAAGCGCCGCCCCGTTCGTCTCGCCCGACACCATCGTAATCGCTGAGCACCGCGCCAAATTTGCACTTCCAGAAAAATTCTCCACACTAGAACGCGTCCGCATTCTAAAACAAGGCGATGCCTCCCTAAGCTTCTACCGCCGCACCCCCCTGTAGCGCAGACTTGCCCTGAGTTTCGAAGGGGCGCTTGCTTCTGAGCCCTGCTTGCCCCCGTGGGGGCGGCTTTTTCCCGGCCCAGTTTTTTCCCGCACTCCTACAAAATCATCACCCGCTCGCACGACCAGTCCCAACGTCGAAAAATGGTTTTGCACAGATGCCACAAAAAAACGCGCCACCGCAGCTAACCCCAGCCCCACCCCAGCCATCTATACCTATTCAGTCGCAGGCTGCCGCCCGGCGCTATCTGCGGTCGTTGACGATTGGCGCTTAATTCCAGCCCCGCGCCACGCTATAATCAGAGGTTCATGTCGCTGCACCAGGTCAATAGTGCCTTTAATCTTTTGGGACAAACCCAGGAGCCAGCGGAGTCTGTGCATCTGCCGGGCCCCGCTGCGCCCACGCTCAACGTGTCCTGGGGCGCCTTTCATCAGGGCTTCGCGAGCAATCTGGGCGCAATTCTTTCTGGCCCGTCTTACGCCAGAGATTACGTCTACACCGGCGTTTTCAAGGATCTTTGGATCGAAGGGCGGATTCCGCGTATAGCCCTGCTCGTCGCGCTGGTGCTGCACGTGGCCATCGTGCTCGTGCCGTTCCCACGCGCCCTCACGGCAGTTCGTCACAACCCCGCGTTCGATAACACGGAACTCACTTGGTCCGGTCCCATCAACGATTTGCCGCTGCTAAATCTTTCCAGTCTCCACGCCAAACCCGCGCCGCATTCCAAAGCCGCCGTAGAAACGCCCAGCACGACTCCAGAGCCACCCGCGTTCCATCCCCGCCAGCGCATTTTCACCGACTCCGCGCACCCCACGCATCCCCGTCAGACGCTCATCAACCCCGCCGCTCCCATGGAGCCGCCAAAAATTTTGCCCGCCCTGCCCAATATCGTTCAGTTGCAGCAATCCGCCGGACCCGCCAAGCCCCGCGTGCAGATCGACCAGCAGGCACTCGCCAAGCTTCATCCCCGCGAACGTCGCGCCGCCACCTCAACCGTCGCGCCGCCGACCGACGCGCCCGTCTTCCAGCAGCAGCAAGCCGACCTGACCATTCAAGCCACGCCCACGGGCCCCGCGCACCCTAAGCTTGCGTTAAACGCCGGTGCTGCCCCGCGCCTAGCGGAGCGCACGCAGTCCGGCGACCCTGCTGCCGCTCCGGAACTCGTGGACGCCCGCTCCGCCGCAGCAGGAGGCAATCCCTCCACACTCATCGCTCTCTCTTCCGCGCCCGCGCCGCCCGCAGCGAACATTCCCGTTCCGCAAGGCAATCTCGCCGCGCGCGTGGCCATTTCTCCGGAAGGCAAGCCCGGAGCCGCCGGTGGCCCACCGGCGAATTCTGTCGCAGGAGAAAAGTCAGGCGCTGCCTCCGCCGGCGGCATCAGCCCGGTGAGCGTAAGCATCAGCGGCGGAAATCCCGCTCCTAAAACAACAGTTTCGGGATTAGGCGGAACTCCTCCAAGTGGTGCAGGCGTCAACCCGAAAACCGCCACGCCAAAGCTCAACCTCACCTCGCCGCACGACATGCTCACCCATCGCCCCACCCAAGCCGATGTCGAAGAATCCCAGGCCCGTACCGGCCCGCCAAATTTCGCCGCGCTTCCTCCAGGCGCCAAACCTGAGCTCGCCTTCCATTCGAAAAAGATCTACACCATGTACGTCAACATGCCCAATCTCAACAGCGCCACCGGAAGCTGGATTCTTAATTTTTCTGAGATGCGCACGAACGGCGCCGCCGCTCATCTCGCCGCCCCCGCCAATCTCGCTGCGCCGGTCCCCACCGTAAAAGTGGATCCCAAGTATCCGCAGACCCTGGCCGCTGACCACGTCGAAGGCGAAATCGTCCTCTACGCCGTAATCCGCCGCGACGGCTCCATCGATAGCATCCAGCTCGTCCATGGCCTCGATGAACAGCTCGACGCCTACTCCATGAGCGCCCTAAGCCAATGGAAATTCCGCCCCGCCACCCGGGAAGACGCCCCGGTGGAGCTCGAAGCCATCGTGCACATCCCGTTCCGCGCCGTCGCCCCGCAGTAGACTTATCCTACGCGTGGTAACTCCCCACGGCTGAAGCACTTAAGTTTCACAAAATAGTTCTTGACAAGATGTGTATACTTTTGGTATGATTCCGCTCAGTTAGAAGTGTCGCTGTTCGCCGTAAACAACCCACAACAATTCAAGTTCCTCTCCGCTCGTTTCTGTGGAGCCGATCACTAGGAAACATAGCTATTTGGGAACGATAAAGCGGTGCTAAAACGCCTGGAATGAACACTTGCAAACTGCATCAAAACAAAGGACTTTAAACTCTTTGGAATCCGCACTTACAAAAAACAACCTATGGGGCACTCCTCGTCGCTTGCCTTTGTTATTTCCGGCCGCCAGCTACTGCGTCACCACGCTGATCAGCTTGTCGATGTCCCGTTCTGTGTTGAAGACATAAGGTGATACGCGAATATTCCCCTCGCGCAAACTCACCATCACGTTGGCTTTTGTGAGCTGCTCATAAATCTCCGCGGACTTCTCCGGCGTGCGCCCAGCAAAGCACCCGTACGGACCGCGCTTCGCCGCATCCAGCGGGCTCGACGGCACGCAACGATCCTTTGGCAATCGCTCATACATGAAATCGATCAAACCCCGCGTGTGCTCCGCCACCGCCGCTACGCCGATCTGCGCCACCAGTTTCAGTGAAGCCTCGAGAGCCGCTAGATTAAAGTAGCTAGCCGTTTCCGCCGCGTCCCAGCGTCGCGAACCAGCTATCGGCTTGGCATTGGCAAGGTTCAGCGAACCAGAATGTCGATTGTCCATTCCAGCGATGCCCTGCCAGTAGAAAGGACCTGGCCGCAGCGTCTTGGTGAGCGCAGTACTGGCCCAGAAAAATCCCGTGCCGTACGGTCCCAGCATCCATTTGTAAGCCGCGGCGGTAACCAGGTCCGCTCCCAGCGTGGTCACATCCAGCGGAATCCCTCCGCAACATTGGCTGGCATCCACCAAGAGCAGCGCTCCTTGCTGATGGCAAGCCGCGCCGAGCTTGGTCACATCCAGCAGCGAGCCATCGTCAAACCGCACCATGCTTACGGAAACCAATCGTGTTTTCGGCGTTAGCGCCGCAATCAAATCATCGGCGGTGATAAATCGTCCGCTGGGCGCCACAATTTTCAGCACCACTCCTTCGCGCTCTTCCATCGGCCGCCACGTGGAATACTGCAAAGGAAATTCGCCCGTAGCCGTTACGACTTCGTCGCCAGCTTTCCACGTCAGGCCGTAAGCCAATGCGGCAAGTCCCGAGCTCGCGCCGGTAGTCAGCGCAATCTCTTCCGGCTGGGCGCCGATCAACTCCGCAATGGCGGCGCGCACCCGTAGTGGAACCTCAAAATGCGCCACCTGCGACATGCGATGCGGAAACTTTTTCCCCTCGATCGCTTCCTGCACCGCGCGCACCGCGACCTTCGGCATCGCCGATTGCATCGCCGTGTTCAAGTACACCGCGTCCTCAATCTCAAACCATTCCTTGCGCCAATCGGTACGCAGCGGAGCAGCAGTGGTAGCCATAAACAGTCCTCCTGGCAATCGTGAAGCTGAACAGCAATGAGCCTATGCCGTTCGCAAACCAACACAACGGCCAATTTGGGCAGCAAGAGGGCGGGCATCGCAACGGCCAATTTGAGGACTAGAGGGGGTATGTAGGCGCCGGACTTTAGTCCGGCCTATTCAGCAATTTACGATTTGCTTTCTAAAAATGACCGCGCAATTCGCGAAACGCCGGCAAAATAATTAACTTCCCCGCTCCCGCCATCACCGGCTCATGCTCCATCTGCCAGGTGTGCTGGTGCGGCACGTACACCGCGTTCAACCCAATCTTCATCGCCGGATTGATGTCGCTGCGCGGACTGTTCCCGATCATCCAGCCGAGCGATTTTACGATTTTATGTTTCTTCACCAGACTGCCGTACGTCTCATGATCTTTTTCCGGCACGATCTCGATGAACTCAAAAAAGCCCTGCAATCCGGAGCGTTCCACTTTGGCCGCCTGTTCCGCCGGCTGACCCTTGGTGAACAGAATCAGGCGATGCCGCTGCGTCAGGTACGCCAGCGTCTCCGGAACGCCATCCAGGATTTTCGGCGGCGTGCGTTCCAGGTCCACCACACGCTCGTGAATCTGCGCCAGCGTCTCGCGCTTGGCCATCTGGTCCGCCAGCTTCAAATAGGTTTCTTCCAGCGAGCGCCCAAAGCTGCGCACGCCGTAGCCGTACTGGCGAATGTTTTTGCGCTCCGTCTCATTCAAAATGTGCCGGATATATGCGCGCGCATAGCCGCACGGCTCCACCAGCGTGATGAAATCCTCGATCAAATTTTCAAAGAATACGTTGTTCTCCCACAGCGTATCGTCCGCATCAATCATCAATGTATTTCGTCGCATCGATCCTTTTCGTATGAAGCCGTTTTATATAAAGTATTCTTCGCGTGAAGCCCGATTGTATGAAAATATGAAAAGCGTTGTGCAAACTATCTTCCGCTGAAATCCTTCAGCGTTCGCACCAAAAGCCCCTGTGCCGGCGCTCTTTCAGTCTACCAGCCGCAACGCATCTTCCGCGATATCGGCCGCGGCACGCGGGCGGCCCATGCGCCGCGCCGCATCGCGCATCCGTTCCATGCGCGGCTCGTCGTCCAGCAACGCCGCAATCTTCCAAGCTGCCGCGGGCAAGTTGTTGCAACGGATCGCTGCTCCAGCTTCCAGCAAATGATCCGCGTTGCGTTCCTCCTGGCCGGGAATGGGTTCGATCAGCGCCATCGGCAGCGCGCGAGACATGGCCTCGGAACTCGTCAATCCGCCGGCTTTGCCCACCAGCAAGTCCGCTGCGGCCATGTAGCGGTCCATCTCCGTGGTAAATCCCACGGGGCACAGCCGCGGCTTGCCGCTCGACAACTTGCCGGCCGACTCGGCCATGGTCTCCAGTTTGCGTCGCACTTTGTCGCCCTTGCCGGCGACGGCCACAATTTGCCACGGCCGCTGCAATGCCAGCAGTGCGCCGACGAGTTGCTCCACCGGTCCGACGCCGTAACCGCCGGTGGCCACAAGCAGCGTCGGAGCGTGCGCGTCCAGCGCGAAATGGTTTCTTGCTTCTGCGCGGTCCAGCGGAACGGCAAAGACGGGATCCACCGGTATGCCGGTCACGCGCACTTTGTCGCGCGGAACTCCGATATTGGCCAGATACTCCGCGGCTTCCGGGATAGCCACAAAATAGCGATCTACGGTGCGACACAACCACATCGCGTGCACATCGTAATCGGTTACCACAATCGCATTGCGCGTGCGCAATTTTTTCTTGGCGATCAGCCACGCGATAATTTCCGCCGGCAAAAAATGCGTCGCTACGCACAAATCCGGTTGAATCTTGTTCAGCAATCTCACCATGGGCGTGGTATTCAAGCGATCCAGCGCCAGCCTGCGGCTTTCGTGGCGCCAGGGTTGATCGGTGCTGTCGTACAACATGCCCATCATGCCGGGCGCGCGCCGCACCATGGTGATGTAAGCCTTTTCGTAGATGTTCTGGAAAAGTTTGCTGACGTAATTCATTGCGTCGATGTGTTCCACGGTGCAATCGCCGCGCGCGCGGAAGCTGGCCTCCAGCGCTTGCGCGGCTCGGACGTGCCCCGCGCCAGAAGATGCGGAGAGCAGTAACACGCGCGGCTTGGTATTGATTCGGAGAATCATTTAATGTCGATTCGCAAAATCATTTGACCGCCAATTCGCAGCATCACTTAACGTAGACTCGCGGAAGTATTCGAGACGGAATTGCGGAATCGCGGTGCGTGCCGCATTAGGAGGCTTTCGGATGCCCGGCCGCAAGGCGTTCGAGTACGCGGCGCGCGGTGTTTTGCAGTTCGCCGAAGCGCGTCAGATATTCCTGAAAATCGTGATTGAGCAATTGCGCTTCCTGCGGACCGAGTTGCGTGCGCAAAATCATGTCGCGCAGCTTTACCGGATGCGGCAGCAGCGCATCTTCCTGCAATTCTTCCAGCGCTAGTTTCGCGTTGTAGTGATACATACCGTCCTCCAAACCGCGGACCGTTTTCCAAACCGAGTACAAGGGCAAAAGTGTTCAGGAGGGCATTGTACTCACGCCAGGCAGGGCAAAAGCAAACATCGCTGCTGTTGGGCGGAAGGGAATTGCGTCAACCCGCGGGCGCGGTGGGAATAAATTCGTAATGCTCGATCTTGGCTGCCACGCCCACACGGCCGTCGTCGGTGGTTTCCACGCGCACGATTTCGCCCTGGCAGCGGATCTTTACGTCGCCGCCGGTGACGTCTTCGGGCAGCGTGATTACAAACTCTATGGCGTGTCCCGATTCAAAGTTTGTGTTCGTCAAGAAATACAATCCGCGGTAGCTGACGTCGCGCGTGGCCGTGCGCACTTCAGAGCCGTGGCGAGTGCCAGGCAACACGCTCAAGGGAAGAGTCATTGTGAATCGCCGGGCTTCGCGGCGGTCCGCTCCAGTACTCATAACTCTCTGGGCCCCCTGGGCTTGTTAAGTCTGGCTGCACGCTAACATCGGCTCGCGTGAACTGCAACGCGAAAATCCATAAAAAATGTCCTAGTACGAGGTCTTGAGATTTTGCGTATCCCCTTTCTTGTCAGCAGTTATCGCAGTTGTAACCGTTCGGGTGCTGGCGTGCATTCGGAATTTTGCTGGGTGTACGCTAAACTTTCATGAAACTAACGTTTGCCTACAAGCTCGGAGGCCAGCATGCCTGTCGACAGTCCGGACATTTTATTTCCGACAATTCCATCACTTGCGCTTGAAATTTTCGGATGAATGTTCCACACGACTCGCGCACTTTCTTTCTCGATGGTCCCGCGGGCCGTCTCGAAGCGATTCTCTGGACGCCGGCGGCGGTTCCGGAATCCGCAGCGCAGCAGACGTTTCGGGCGCCTCAGGCGCCTCGTTTTTCCGTCGTGGTGTGCCATCCGCATCCGCTATTTGGCGGGACCATGCATAACAAAGTGGTCTACCAGGCGACGAAATCCCTCGCCGGACTCGGCATGCCGGTGCTGCGTTTCAATTTTCGCGGCACCGGTTTGAGCGAGGGTGCGCACGATCGCGGCCGCGGCGAAGTGGAAGACGTGCGCGCCGCGTTCGATTTTCTCGCTGGGGAATTCCCCGTTTCGCAACTGCTGCTCGCGGGTTTCAGCTTTGGTTCGTGGGTCGGGCTGCGCGCGGGCTGCGCGGATGCCCGCGTGGCGCGGCTGATCGGCCTGGGCATTCCCGTGAACAATTGCGATTTTTCGTTCTTAGCGGATTGCGCGAAACCGAAGCTTTTCGTCCATGGCGAAAACGATGAGCATGGCGCTATCGCCAAAGTTCGCGAGGTTGTCGCGGGTTTATCCGGCGATAATTCGCTGGTGGTCGTTCCCAACGCTGACCATTTTTTTGCCGGCAAGCTGAATCAACTCGACCACGCCATCACGCATTGGCTAACGCCAGCAAGAGGCTTACCTGTGTAGGTGCCGGGCTTTAGCCCGGCCTGCTTTTGTTTTAACTCATTCACGCGGGAAGAATCCTTCCGCCAAGACGCTAGCCCACAAGGCCGGGCTAAAGCCCGGCACCTACACAGGTCCCACCGCTGCGTGTTCGATCGTTATGCCGATTCGCCGCGGGAGAATAGATTTGTGAATTGTTCTTCTGTGGCTGGCGCGAGGTTTACCAGTTTCGCGTTGGCATGGACGTGGGCTGCCTTTGACATGCCTACCAGCGCGGTGGTTATTCCTGGCGACGAACGCACGAACTGCAGGGCGCGCTCTGCGTCATTCGCGAGTCCCAGCGCTTCGGCGACGAAGCCCGGCAAATTCCTGGCTACCTGGCCCTGCAGCAAGGACGCGCTGGCGATCAGCGAAATATCCGAGTCGCTGGCGGCTTCCATTACCGTGCGCGCGTGCGCGCCGATGATATGCGCGGGTGGCGCTTGATTGCCCAGCGTTAGTGCCTCGGTCATTCCCAGATTGAAGGGCAGCTGCACGAAGCGGAAATGGTGGCGTCCGCCGGCAATTTCCTGGGCGATTTGCGCGATTTCCGCCAGCTGCATGGCGTCGCGCGCGCCCGCTTCCTGGCGGAAGCCGTTCCACGTGGCCATGCCGTAGTAGGAAATCTCGCCGGCTTCCACGGCGGATTCGAGAAAGGTGAAGGCCTCGCGCACGCGTTCGAGAAACATGTCTTTGGAAATTTCCGAAAGCTGCGACTCCGGATTGTGCAGGTAATAGATATCGATGCAGGAGACGCCAAGATTTTTCAGGCTGCGCCCGATCTGATTTTTCAGGAACTTCGGCGTCATGCAGTGGCTGCCCGCGACGATGTCCTTAGCGGTAAAGACTCCCGGCTGAATGTATTCGCGGAAAAAATAATCGTTGGGATCGCCGGGCATGGCGCCGTCCGGCGTCAAATAGCCGCCTTTGGTGCACAGCACGAATTCGTCGCGCGCATAGCCCTTGGCCGCAAGTTGCTTGAGCGCCGCGCCAAGATTGCGTTCGCTGCGCTGAAAGCGATAGTTGATCGCGGCATCGAAGACGTTGATGCCGCTTTCCGCCGCGGTGATCGCCGCCGCCGTGTAGCTTTCGTCGGTTTTGGCATCGGGCTGGCCGAGGTATGTGCCCATGCCGAGCGAGGACATGATCATGCGGTGCGCGTCGCGAAAATGTCCTTTTGCGGCGCCGGGAAATTTCGCCGCGTAGCGGGTGGTGCCGTCTTTCGTTGCGCCGTGCATTTCTGCTCCGCTCATGTCACTCCCTCGTTGGATGGCTTGTCAAAAAGATGCTGTTGCGACGATTTTGGTTTTGCGGGCGCACTGGGTGTTGACGCCTCGGCGTTTTCCGCAACGGTGTGTCCTACAACGGGCGTTGCCGCGGTCTCCGCCGGTTTCTTGTCCGCTGGAGCTTTCGGTTCGGGCGCCAGCAGCCGCGAACACGCGCGCAGGATTCTGCGGTATGGCCAGCCAGGCGGACGTCCCGGCTCGTTATGAAAAAAGATTTCGCCTTCGCGCTCGTTGCCATAATACCAGCGGGCCAGCAGCCACAAATGCTCGCTCAGATCCTTCGGGCTGCGCGGTTCTGTTGACGGGGCATTCGTCAGCGCGGCATTCGTCTGCTCAACGTCGGAAGCGGCCACTTCCAGATAATCGCGGAAAAGCTGTTCGGCGGATTTTGGCGCGCTGGCGATTTCCGCAAAGCGCACCACCAGCGGCTCTGCCAGATAGCCGCCGCGCACGGCGTACGCGCCGATGGTTTGATCTTCCGCGCCGCGCTGCAGAATCACGGCGTTAATGTCCCTAACGCGGCGCGCCAGTTCCGGGCCGCTGCGCAATGCTTCATCGAGTTTCTCAACGCGTTTGTGGAAGGCGCTGGCGCGTTCAAAGTCCAGATCTTCGCTGGCTTGTTCGCGTTCCTTTTCGAGAGTTTCGCGCAGCGAGTTGCCGCCCGTATCCAGGAATTGCACCAGCCGCTGCACCTCCGCGCCATATTCTTCTTGCGAACAGCCCGCGAAGCACGGCGCCAGGCACATTTTCATTTCCGAATACAGACATCCGGGAAACGTGGGGTCGCGGCGAATTTTAATCTGGCAGCGCCGCACCTTGAAAAAATCCAACACGCTTTCGGCAAACCGTTCGGCGATTTTGCGCTTGGCAAACGGCCCGTAATACGCGCCGGCGATAGGTGTTCCAGCCGCGTCGACAGGAATCCGCCGCGTAACGAAGCAGCGCGGGTAAGCATTCTTCAAATTAACTTTGAGCACTGCCGGCGGCCGCATGCGCAACAAATCGCGGTAGCGCGAAGGGTGCAGCAGTTTCGCATTCTGATAAAAGGTGAGGGTCTGCTCAAACCGCGAACCCGTAACGCGGTAGCGCACCACTCCGGCAAATTCCCGCAAGTTCAACCGCTTGCTCTGCGCATCCAGCAGCCCCAAAAGCTTCGTAAGCCGACGCCGCAAATCCTGCGTTCGTATCAGAAATGGCTCAGCACCCGCCGCCCGTGGCTCAATCAGGCACACGCCCGCCCGCGCCGGTAGCGCCGCAAAAAAATCGGCAGCTTGTTCGGCGTCAAAAACGAGTTGATGTTCCAGTTCCAGCACGTTCTCAGAATACTCCGGAGGCTGCCCATACGCTCGGCAGGCGATTGACTGTCGCATTCTCAGCAAGAAGTACTTATTCCTTCGCTTTGTTCGCCGACACGAGGGTCACAGGAATTTCATTCGTTGAGACCTTGCCGGTCCAAGAGGTGTAGGGAAGCGACGTTAACAGCTTGTTGCTGAGGCCAAGACTGTTGCGTCCGTACAGGATGCCGTTTGAGGCGTAGGTTGCGGACAAGGTATACCTGCCGGGTCGCGACAAGAATTTGAACATGAACCCTTCGATCGGAACGTCGAACAGCATGGATGTGTGCGGATAGAGCACCGTCCATGAGCAGAGGAGTTTGGTGGCAGCGTCGTCATCCGATGGTTTTGTGGGCTCGAAGTCGTCGGCGATCATCGTCATGACGGGCGGCGAAATGTGGCCATGGGAATCTGTTAACTCGAACTGCACACGAGCCAGTGCGCCAGTGATCGTGCCAACAGAATTCGCAATCAGGATCGGTGCGTCGGCGTTGTTTGAAACGAGTACCTCCACGTGAATCGATTCACCAACCTTGACGGTTTTCTTTGAGCTCGAAATGTGAACCGCTATTTGCGCTTTGCGAGGAGTATCGGACTGGCCGAATGACGACGAAGGCGTGACGGCCGTTCCACAAACTGCAGTGAGTACGTAAATGATTTTGCGGATGCGCATTTGTGAATCGTCGGCCGCTGCTTCCTGTTAGCCCTTCAACACCCAGGAGGAGATTACCAGACGCTGGATTTCGCTGGTGCCTTCGTAGATTTCGGTGATGCGGGCGTCGCGATAGTTGCGCTCGACGGGATATTCGCGGCTGTAGCCGTTGCCGCCGTGGATTTGGATGGCTTTGTGGGTGACGCGGGTGGCCATTTCGCTGGCGAAAAGTTTGGCGATGGCGGCGTCCATGCTGAAGCGCGCGCCGGTGTCCTGCTTCCAGGCGGCTTTGCGATTGAGCAGGCGGGCGGCGTCGAGTTCGGTGGCCATGTCCGCGAGCATGAACTGGATGGCCTGGAATTGCGAGATGGTGCCGCCGAAGGCCACGCGTTCTTGCGAATATTTAAGCGCAGCCTCGAAGGCGCCTTGCGCGATGCCGGTGGCTTGCGCGGCGATGCCGATGCGGCCGCCGTCGAGCGTGGAGAGCGCCACCTTGTAGCCTTCGCCTTCGTTGCCGATGCGATTGCCGACCGGAACGGCGCAATCGGTGAAGATCAGTTCACTGCAAGCGGTGGCGCTGATGCCTAACTTTTTTTCTTCTTTGCCGACTTTGAAGCCGGGCGTGCCGCGTTCGACGATCAGCGCGGTGATGCCTTTTTCGCCTTTGGCCGGCTCGGTGTTTACGAAAACGAGCGCGGCGTCTGCCGCGCCGCCGTTGGTGATCCACGCTTTCGTTCCGTTGATTACGTAGGTGTCGCCGGTGCGTACGGCTTTAGTTTGCAGCGCCGAGGCGTTGGAGCCGGCTTGCGGTTCGGTTAGCGCGAAGCAGCCGATTTTTTCGCCGCGTGCGTAGGGCAGCAGGAACTTTTGTTTTTGTTCGGCGGTTCCGTAGTGTTGGACCGGCGCGCAGTACAGGGAATTTTGCACGGATAAAATCACTCCGGTGGAGGCGCAGCAGCGGGAGACTTCTTCAATCACGATGGTGTAAGCGATGTGGTCGAAGCCGGCGCCGCCTTCGGCTTCGGGCACGGAAACGCCGGTTAATCCCAGTGCCGCGGCTTTTTTGAAAAGTTCGCGCGGGAAATGGCCGGTTTCATCGAGTTCCTTGGCCAATGGGCGAACTTCCGCTTCGGCAAATTCGCGCACACTTTTTTGCAGCAGTGCTTGTTCTTCGGTCAGTGCAAAATTCACGAGCGATCTTCCTTGGGCGGCTTATCGTGCAGACCGTCACGCGACGCGCTTGGCACTGTTCCGTGCAGCGCGGTGCGCAATCGTTGATAGGTGATCGCCAAATCTTCCGGATGCACGCGGGTCTCGCCGACCACGGTCATAAAATTGGTGTCGCCAAACCAGCGCGGCAACACATGCAGATGGAGATGCCCGGTGACGCCCGCGCCGGCGGCTTTGCCAAGATTCATGCCCAGGTTGGTGCCGTCAGGTTTGTAAGCCGCGAGCAGCGCCGCCTCCATGCGCTTGGTCAACTCCATCATTTCCGTGGTGGTTTCCACATCGCACAGCTGCAATTCCGCTACGTGCGCGTACGGGACGATCATCACGTGCCCCGAAGTGTAGGGATAGCGATTCAAAATTATAAAACATTTGGCGCCGCGCCAGACGATCAGGGCTTTTTCGTCGTCGCCGCGCGCCAGCTCGTGGCAGAAAACACATGCGACTTGCTGGCCTTCCGTTACCTGGGCAATGTATTGGTAGCGCCAGGGGCTCCACAGAATATCCATTCGCGGCGCGCCTCCGGGCGCGGGGAATTGCGTGGCGTTCAGAATATCCTATCTCCCATGGGAAGGCATTTGTTCGCCGAGCAGACGCAGGTGTTGCGTGCGTCGGCTAAAAACTAAAACCACGGCCAAGGCGTGTCGCCCTGAAGGACGTCGCTACGAGTGCCGCGCACTTGCGATGTCCGCTGCCTCGGGATTCGCGAAAGGATGTGATTCTAAAGGGAGTTAAAGCCCCTTTGTTTTCACAACCTTCTGCAAGTGTTCATTCTGAACGAGTTATCCCGCTTTTTGTTTAGCAATTCATAACTACGCGATCCCTGCGCTGTCCCAGCCTCCAGGGGCAATTGTAGGGATCTGGACGGCTTAGTGCAAATAGAATTACGTACAGATTAGGTACAGGAGCGCGGGGGCGGAGGGCAGGCGCAGCTGCCAAACGGACAGGGGCGCAGTTTGGACGGGGCGCCGAGGGGTGACGGAAGAAGTGGCGAGTGACGAGTGGCTAGTGGCGAGAAAGCTTGGAGCGATGATTGCGGAGCGGGACAGAAAGCAATTCCGCCGAGCCGGGAGGCGCAGCTACAAGAGGACAGGCCGGCAGAGTGTATTCTGAAGTGGCAGAACCTATCCTGAAGCGGCAGAAGTTATTCTGAAGCGGAGCCGTTGGAATTGTTTACAAAATCTTTCAGTTCTTTGCTGGGCTTGAAGAAGGGGATTTTTTTCGCCGGAACGTCCACCTTGGCGCCGGTCTTGGGGTTGCGGCCCACGCGACCGCGACGATCGCGGGTGCGGAAGCTGCCGAAGCCGCGAATCTCGATCTTGTCGCCCTTTTGCAGCGCTTGAATAATATTTTCGAAGATGGTCTCCACGATGATCTCCGAGTCCGTGCGCTTGAGCTCGGTGATGCGCTCGACTTCCGCAATCAGGTCGGCCTTCGTCAAAGTCGGTTGTTTGGTCATCGTCCCTCTGCCTCGGTGTTCCGGATTCTCGTGGTCGTTCGTGGTAGCCGTTGCTCGGCGCCTGTCTGACGGCAAGTAACCTAGCAAGTAGACCAGCCGTAGTTCCCTGATGTACAACGGCTTAGAAGGGCAAACAACCCCTGCGTTGCCCTTCTTCCTATCATTAAAAGCGCCTGCAGGTAAATGAAATTATGCAGCCGAACTTTTGCTCGGTACCATCAGGCGAACCGCAGCAGAAAGTCCGCCAGAGATTTTCACTGGGCCTAGGATTTTGTACCCGCCAGCTTGGCGCGCATCACGTCGCCGAGCGTAGCGGTGGAAGACGTCTTGGTGGTCTGTTTGTACTGATCGATCTCGCGGCGCTCGATCTGCTTGACGGCGGCGCGATAGCTGAGACCGATGCGGCGCGTCTCCGGGCTGATTTTGATGATCTTGAAGTCGTACTCTTTGCCCGGCTCGAGCGGGCCAGCGCTCTTGAGCGGTCCGGTAGTGGGACGAAACGCCGAGGCGCCATCGTCGCGGCGCTTGCGCTCTTCGATTTCGGTGTTGTGGCAGAGGGCTTCGATATTCTCGCCGACGTCCACGAAAGCGCCGAAGGTGGCGATGCGCGAAACCTTGCCTTTCACAACGTCGCCGACTTTGTGCGTCTTCAGCCAGTCGCCAAAAATGTCGTTGACCTGCTTCATGCCCAGCGACACGCGGCGATTTTCTGGATCGATCTTGAGCACTTTGGCGGTGACGTCTTCGCCCTTCTTGAAGACCTCGTGCGGATTCTTGATGCGCTCGGTCCAGCTGACGTCGCTGACGTGCACCAAGCCATCGAAGCCATCTTCGAGTTCGATGAACGCGCCGAATTCGGCGATATTGCGCACTTTTCCGGTGACCACCATGCCCACGGGATATTTTTCCGCGGTGAGCAGCCAGGGATCCGGCTGGGCCTGCTTGATGCCGAGGGAAACGCGGCGGTCGCTGGGTTTGATGTCCAGGACCACCACATCGACTTCGTCGCCGACCTTTACGATCTTTGAAGGATGCGAGACTTTTTTGGACCAGCTGAGTTCGGAAACGTGCACCAAGCCTTCGATGCCTTGCTCGAGCTCGACGAATACGCCGTAGTCCACGACGCCCACAACTTTGCCTTTTACTTTGCCGCCGGCGGGATACTTTTCTGACGCGCCGACCCACGGGTCGGGCATCAGCTGCTTCAGGCCGAGCGAAACGCGCTGCTTTTCCTTGTCAAATTTCAGGATGACGACATCGAGTTCCTGGTCCGGCTTCACCACGTCGGAAGGATGCTTGACGCGGCCCCAGCTGAGGTCGGTGAGGTGCAGCAGACCGTCGATGCCGCCGATGTCCACGAACGCGCCGTATTCGGTGACGTTCTTGACGTAGCCGTGGACCTTTTGGCCTTCGTGCAGCGATTCGAGCAGTTCGCCGCGCTTGGCTTGCAGCTCTTCTTCGAGCAGCGCGCGGCGGCTGACCACGATGTTGCCGCGGCGGCGATTCAGCTTGGTGATGCGCACCTGCAAATCTTTGCCTTGCAGGTCGTCGAGATTCGCGGTGGGGCGCAGATCGTATTGCGAGCCGGGGAGGAACGCGCGCACGCCGAGAATGTCTACCACCAGGCCGCCCTTGATGCGGTCCACCACTTTGCCGGTGATGGTCTCCTTGGCTTTGTAGGAGGCGTCGATTTTTTCCCAGGTTTTGCGGCGCAGAACTTTTTGATAGGAGACGATGGCGTAGCCGTCTTTGTGCTCGCCGGTGCGCTGCACTTCAATTTTGCTGTTGGGCTCAGGACGCGGAATTTCGGTTTCGGAAAATTCTACCGCGGGGATGAGACCTTCGGTCTTGCCGCCGAGGTCCACGACCACGCCGTGCTCGGTATAGGCGACAACTGTGACTTCGATGACTTCTTTCGACGCGGCAGCTTCCTGCTTTTCGTCGTACTGCTCCATCAGCTTGCTCATTTCCTCTGAGCCGGCTGCTTCATCGGCGTCGCTGGAGGCTTCGGCGTCCGCGGCGTGCGATGCGGATTGCGCTTCGGCTTTGGCGTGCGCTTCGGTTTCGCTGACGCTGGAAGCGGCCGGAGCGTGCACCACTTCTGCGGTTGCGGCTTGCGCTGCCGGTGCGGTTTCGGTTGCCGGGCTGCTTGCCGCCGGTGCTTCTGGTGCTGCTTCGAGCTTGATTTCGTGCGTGGCGTCTGGTGCTGCTGCCTGCCCCTCGCTCTGCCCAGGTACTGCAGTATTTCCTTCGTCGTTTACCGGTGCGGCCGCGGCCGCGGTCTGGTTGTCGTGGTCAAACATGATGGTTGCCTCCGGGATAAGTATCCCTGTCTAGTCGAATGAAGTTCCTTGCTGATGCCCTGTCTGGGTTTAGTGCAAGGAGGTGAACCGCTCAGTGATTACCAGCGAGACGGCCGTTTGGCGGCCAGCCCGACATTATTCTCTTTGCGGCCCTCTGGGACGATCCTGCTGTGAACGTGCGTAACGCCTACAGCCTGAGAATGATACAAGCCGCATAAAGGTTGTGTCAATGAACAGCCTTCATGGAGGCCTTGCTACGCGCGATCGCGCAAGTGACGTATAATCCGCGCATGCCGCAGAGCGAGATTATCTTCTCGGTTCGGGAATCGCCGGAGGGCGGCTACGAAGCCCGTGCGCTTGGTCATTCGATTTTTACCGAGGCGGATTCCTTTGAAGAATTGAAGGCGATGATTCGCGATGCGGTTTCCTGCCACTTTGAGCGCTCACAGCACTTTTCCATCGCGGCACTGTTCAACCCAAACTAACGGAAGTTCGGATTTTCCTGAATCTATGTAGCGTTGAACGAGTTCCGGTACGCCGGGATGGTAGAAATGGCCCAGCCCGTGCAATGCACAGCGTTGCGTTTCCGTGTCCTGTATCTCTAGGATCCGGCTCAGAGTCTCGAACGTGATGTCCAGCAGTCGCCGAGAGACATCGTCCAATTTCGACGGATCGCCCTTGTAAGTGCCTGGATGGTTCATGTTGGGGTCGTTCCAAAATTCATGCGAAATCAAATCCCACCACATGAAGAAACTGGTTATCGTTTGATCAGGTTTCGGTTCGAGCTTTGAAAAAAAGTCTGAATAAACCACGTACATCGATCGAATGCATTCAGCGCATTTTTCCTCAGGCACGGAAGAACGAAAGACAAATTCCGTTAAATTGAAATAGGGCCCGAGAATACTCCATATTGCCTGGTCGATTTGTGCCAACGAATATGGGGGGACGAGAGTGACGAACTCCGTGAAAAGCCTCGTCATGTAGCCGACTATGATCGTTGGGGAAGAAGGGACCGCCTCGTCAAACTGCTCGCCATCCAAATCACTGAACAAATATTTGTATTGTTGTTCGTCTGGGAGCAGTTTTCGAGCAAAGAAATATTCAACGAATTCAGGGAAACTCTTGGCGCTTAAATCCAAGGTCTTAATCTCTGGAAGCTGCTCATCCATTATTGTTACCTTGGGATTGATCTACTTGTTGTGGGCCATGAATAGAATCTCGCCGGAGGTCTTGGATATTTTTACCACCGCTGTGCCGCCGACACACTGAGGGGCGCCGCAATTGAGGGTTCCCTCGACGGTCCAAACGTCTCCTTCGCGCTTGGCCTTGAACGGTTCTTCGTCGCGAATCATTCTCTCGCCATAAACGGGCATGAGCACGGCTTCTCCGATTTTCACGGCGGTCTCAGCGTCCGGTACAAAGCCTGACTTTGGCTTGACGGAGGCATCCTGCGGTGCCTTTGAATACGCAGCCGCCATCCCGAACGCGAGAATCGAAGTTGCGATGATAAGCCGTCTCATATGTTCCGCTCCTAAGAGTTTAAACGTATACTTTATCCGTGTCGCAAAGCGAAATCATCTTTTCGATCCAGGAGTCGCCGGAGGGTGGCTATCAAACCCGTGCGCTTGATCATTCGATCTTTACCGAGGCGGATTCCCTCGAGGAACTGAAAGTGATGATCCGTGATGCAACCTGCTGCCACTTTGGAACTTCAGAACCCATATTTTCGTTGCGCTTCATCCAGAGAAATTGAGTCTCGCAAGGCAGTCGCAACGTCGCGAAATTCTTGGCGATAGCGGGCCAGCTCACGTTGATCCGGTCTAACTCGGAACCCAAACATATTTCGCGACCGAAACAGCCCCGAGTAGTGGATGACGTCATCATAGACGTATGCGAGCAACGAGTTTTCTAAATTAGCCCCGACTAGGTCGTAACAGCTTTGCCAAATTTCGTCATTCCAAGTCTCTTGGTCCGCCAGAACGTGAAGGCATGTAGCGACTTGAATGCTGGTTGACTCATCCATCTAAGTTATCCTTGCCAAGCAACTCTTGCACTATGATGCGCCTCAAAAAGGCTCTCCGTGTTCGTTGACGCATATGAAAAATCGAGGCTATCGTGCGCTGGCGCGGCCGGATTGGCGGACTTCGCGGCGAAAATCGGGGGCGTCTACGTTTACGGTGCGGCACATTTCGAAGAGGCGGGAGCGCATGCGGGCGCCGATGCGGTCGGCGATGGTGTCTTCGCGAACGGAGACGCGTTTGCCGTCGGGGCCTTTTATGGCTTCTGAAGCGCCGTCGGAATCGTCAAAATAATTCGTGGTGAGAATCGTGACACGTTTTTCGTTGTAGCGGGCGTTTAGGACCAGACCAATGATGTCGAGGACCCACGCGGAGGGTTTGCTGGCGCCCAGATCGTCCATCACCAGGATTTCCACGGTGCGGACCGGTTCGAGAATGCTCATCTCCGTGGATTCGCTTGACGGATTGTAGCTGGATTGGATTTCCTTGAGCAGTTCGCGGTAATCGCAGAAGAGGCCTGCGTGGCCGCGGGCAATTAATTCTTTTAGCGCGGCTACTGCTAGATGCGTTTTGCCGACGCCGGAAGCGCCCGTTAGTAACAAACCCTTTTCCGCGGACATGGGGTAATTTTGGACGAACCCCTGCGTTTGCGTCATGGCGTATTTCAGGGATTGGGCTTGTGCTGGCGTTGCGCCTACGTCGGTGCTGTAGCTTTCAAAATCGCAATGTTCGTAGCGCTTTGGGATGCGGGCGCGTTCCATTACGCGGGAAGTGCGGTCCTGCATGCCACAATCGCACGCCACGGCGGCGAGGCCTGCGCCATCGGGGCGCGGAACCATTTTCCAGCCTGTTCCCCGGCATAGTGTGCAATCTTCGATGGGCATTTCTTGCCTTGGTGTCTATCCCAGACGCAGCGCAAAAAAATTCCAAGGCGACCGCCTCAGAAGGCGGCCGCTACAAGTGCGCGATTCACAGCATACGAGGGTGGCGGACGCACGGCAACTGTAAGGCGTGTGGATAATCCCGCAAAAAAATTACGGCGCCCTAGATTTCGCGGAGCGGGCGCACGGCTCTTGGTGTTGCGCGGACGATTGCGTGGCGTTCTGCGTGGGTTGGGACGCGGGAGGCTACGCGCGATAGTTCTTGCTGGACTACTTGGGCGAATTCGCCCATTTGTTTTTCCATTTCGATCATTTTTTCGCGCATGTTGAGGATGATTTCTATGCCGGCTAGGTTGACGCCCATGTCACGGGCCAGGGTGAGGATTACGTCCAGGCGCTCGAGGTCGCCGTCGGTGTAGAGGCGGGTGTTGCCTTGCGAGCGCGATGGCTTTAGCAAACCGACGCGTTCGTAGAGGCGCAGGGTTTGCGGATGCAATTTGTAAAGCTCCGCTACGGCGCTGATCATGTAGCCGGCTTTGGCGCGCTTTTTGGTTTTCACTGGCATCGCATCTTCACCGAGTCAGGCGACTTCTGAACGCTGATAATTCGTCATCCCTCGTGCGGCGGGGGAGTTGCTTCTGGCCCACGCTGCACAGACTGAAGTCTGTGCTACTAAAAACCCGCTCCACTTACACTCCCGCCTTGGCGAACAGATCCTTGCGCGGATCTTCTGGGACTACCGCTTCCAAATCCTTCATTAAGGTGCGGACGCGTTCGTCGGTGGGCAGCGGCACGACTACTTGAATTTCTACGTACTGATCACCGCGGGCGCCGTTGCGGACGCTGGGGACGCCTTTTTCTTTCAGGCGCAGAGTTTTGCCGCTGTCTGTGCCGGGAGGAATGCGTACTAACGCGCGGCCGTCTATCGTGGGGACTTCGATTTTTGCGCCGAGCGTGGCTTCGGTGACCTTTACCGGAATGCGCGTGTATAGATCGTCGCCGCGGCGCTCGAAAAATTCGTGCGGCTTGACCTCCACGCGCAGATACAGGTCGCCAGCGGGCGCGCCCATGGTGCCGGAGTTGCCTTTGCCGGGGACGCGCACGCGGCCGCCATTGGCGAGGCCGGCGGGAATGCGCACCTCGATGGTTTCGGTTTTGCGCACGCGGCCTTCGCCGCCGCAGGTGCGGCACGCGGTGCGAATTTTTCCGGTGCCGCCGCAGCGCGTGCAGGGCACATTGAATTTCATCTTGCCGGCGGTTTGCTGAATGGTTCCGCTGCCGCCGCAAGTGGTGCACGTGGTGGCTTGGCCTTGCGCGCCGGTGCCGTGGCAGGTTTCGCAAGTATCCATGCGCGTGATTTGCAGTTTTTTTACCGCGCCGCGGACGGCGTCCCAGAAATCGATTTCGATCTGGTATTCCAGGTCGCCGCCGGGCTGGTGCTCTGGCTCCATGGCTCCGCCGCCCTGGCCGCCACGAAAAAATTGACTGAAGAGATCGCGGAAGCTACCTGCGCCGGTACCTGAGCCGGAACTCGAATTCCCGCCCTGATTGCCGCCGAAATCGAAACCGCCAAAATCAAAATTTATGTCGGCTTGCTCGTCGGGATTGCCGCCGCTGTATCCGGGGGCGCCGCCGGCCGCGACGTTGTCGCTGTAGAATCCGTACTGATCGTAGATCTGGCGTTTTTTTGTGTCGGAAAGTACGTCGTAGGCTTCCTGCAATTGCTTGAATTTGTCTTCGGAGGATTTATCGCCGGGATTTAGATCGGGATGATATTTGCGGGCTAGTTTGCGAAAAGACGTACGAATATCCTTGGCGGTGGCTTTGCGGCCTACACCTAACAGTTCGTAATAATCTTGTTTGCTTGTCGTCGCCATGATTCAGTCGTTTGCGCGATGATGCGATACGTCAAAAATTCATACAGAACAGGCCGGACTGAAGTCCGGCTACACATTCAAAAACCGCCATGCCGGGCAGGCTAGGAATGAAGCTGATCCTCGCCTGTCCGGCATGAGTCGTCTGTTTCCACCGGTTTAGTTGGGTGGGCGCTTGTCGTCGACGTCTACGTACTCGGCGTCGATCACGTCTTCCGGCTTTTTGCCAGCCGGAGCGCCGCCCGCTGCACCCGCTGCGCCCGGAGCGTCCCCACCAGCGCCCGCGCTCGCAGCATTGGCTTGCGCTGCGCCGGCTGCTTCGTTGGCCTTGTAGAGAACTTCCGCGATCTTATGCAGAGACTTCTCCAGGTTTTCCGTTGCCGTACGGAGCCGAGCCACGCCGCCTTCGGTGATGGCTTTCCTCGCGTCTTCGATCGCATCCTCGACGGTCTTCAGGTCGCCGGCTTCGATCTTCTCGCGATTTTCTTTCACCATCTTTTCCGATTGGTACAAGATACCGTCCAGGCGATTGCGCGCCTCGACCTCTTCCAGCCTGCGACGGTCGTCTTCGCTGTGCGCTTCGGCGTCCACGCGCATCTTCTCGGCTTCTTCTTTCGATAGGCCGCTGGACGCGGTGATGGTGATCTTCTGTTCCTTGTTGGTGGCCTTGTCCTTCGCGCTGACGTTCAAGATACCGTTCGCGTCGATGTCAAAGGTCACTTCGATTTGCGGCGTTCCGCGCGGGGCAGGCGGAATCCCGTCCAGCTTGAAGGTGCCGAGCGAACGATTGTCGTTGGCAAACTTGCGCTCGCCTTGCAGCACCTTGATTTCCACGCCCGGCTGATTGTCCGAAGCCGTCGAGTACGTTTCCACCTTGCGCGTCGGAATCGTGGTGTTGCGCGGAATCTGCACGGTCATTAAGCCGCCCAGAGTTTCCACGCCGAGCGAGAGCGGGGTAACGTCCAGCAAGAGAATGTCTTTCACTTCTCCCGCCAGCACCGCGCCTTGAATCGCCGCGCCTACGGCCACGACTTCGTCTGGGTTCACGCCCTTGTGCAGTTCCTTTTCACCGAAGAACGTGCGAACAAGTTGCTGCACTTTTGGAATACGCGTGGAGCCGCCGACCATAACGACCTCTTGAATGTCGTTCGGCGAAAGCTTGGCGTCTTCCAGGGCTTGCTTGACCGGCTTCATGGAACGATCCAACAGATCGCCCATCAACTGCTCGAGGCGTGTGCGGGTCAGCTTCTTTTCAAAGTGGATCGGGCCTGCCGCTCCGGCAGTGAGGAAGGGAAGATTGATTTCCGTTTCCATCATCTGCGAAAGCTCGATCTTGGCCTTTTCCGCGGAGTCCTTCAGGCGTTGCAGAGCCATGCGGTCTTTGCTGAGATCGATGCTGTTCTCTTTCTTGAACTCGTCGATGAGCCAATCCACGATTTTCTGGTCGACGTCGTCGCCGCCGAGGTGCGTGTCGCCGTTGGTTGACTTCACTTCGACCACGCCGGCGCCAACTTCGAGCACGGAGACGTCGAACGTACCGCCGCCCAAGTCGTAGACCACGATGGTTTCGTCGCTCTTCTTTTCCAGGCCGTAAGCCAAAGCCGCAGCCGTGGGCTCATTGATGATGCGGACCACTTCGAGGCCGGCAATTTCGCCAGCTTGCTTGGTGGCTTGCCGTTGCGCGTCATTAAAATACGCGGGCACGGTGATCACCGCTTTGGTGACCTTCTCGCCGAGGAAATCCTCCGCCGAGGCCTTTAGCTTGCCGAGAATCATCGCGGAAATTTCCGGCGGACTGTAGGTCTTGCCAAAAATGTCCACGCGCGCATCGTCATGCGGGCCTTTTACAACCTTATAAGGTACGCGGCGGGTCTCTTCGCCAACTTCGTCAAAGCGACGGCCCATGAAGCGCTTGATCGAATAGACGGTGTTTTCAGGATTGGTTACCGCCTGGCGCTTGGCGACCTGTCCAACCAACCGCTCGCCACCTTTGGTGATGGCCACTACGGAAGGCGTGGTGCGCGCGCCCTCCTGGTTCGGGATGACCACCGGCTCGCCGCCCTGCATTACGGCGACGACGGAGTTGGTGGTCCCCAAGTCAATTCCAATAATCTTGCTCATGCTCGCTTCCTCCCAAATTCATGTGCGCAAAATGTAGCGATACGCGGCTCGTGAATAACGGTATGTAGATGCCTACTCTCGGCCGACAGGCTAAGCGCGAAGTGAACTATACAACTTGAGTGTCCAATTGTCAAGTAATCTTATAGCGTCCGTAAGGTAATGAATGTGGGATAGTTAAGAGAGCTGGGCGAAAAGTTGAGATGATGCCGTTTTTTTTTTTGCCAAACGGGGGCAAATTACTCATTCTAAAGCGATTATTACATTCCACGAAATGGCAAAACGTTCGTAAGTCATTGATTATAATAAGCTTGACTAAATCGCGATGGTCACTTTTGCTGTGGGTTCGGCCGAAAGCTGAGACGGTCTCGGACTGCGTCGATGGGATCGCTAGAGCGACGGACAAACAGGCGTCCGCCGCCGGCATCGGACTGATGTTGGTCAACTGAACGACGCAAATAAGGAGCGCGGGAATTTCTCCGCCACGGCGGGCAAAATTTCGCGGTAGAATTCTCTGCTCGTAAATTTGTCGCGCGATTTGTATCGCGCTCAGTGTCCGAGGAGGACTACGTGATTCGCCGGCTATTACTGGCAGGGACTTTGGTTGCGGCGGTGCTGACCCTGGGGGCGATCCGCCCGCCTCGGTATGCGGCGGTTGCAGCGGCGCTGCCCGCTCCTGTGCCGCAAGGGTTGCAGGGCGTTACCGACATTGATTCGCATCAAGCGGAAGGGTCGAAATCCGCGCCGATCATCATGGAGGTCTTCAGCGACTATCAGTGTCCGGCGTGCAAAACGCTGTTTATCACGACCGACCGCCTGGTGGTGGACAACTATGTGAATACCGGAAAGGTGTATTTGATTCACCGCGACTATCCGCTGCCCATGCATGCGTACTCGCGGGTCGCGGCGCGCTACGCTCGGGCGGCTGCGCAGCTCGGCAAGCTGGAAGCGGTGCAGCGGGCGCTATTTCAAAACCAGGAAAAGTGGGAAGTCAGCGGCGATGTGGATGGCACGGTCGCTGCCGTGCTGACGCCAGCGGAAATAGTGAAAGTGCGCGCGCTGGTGAAAGGCGGGACCATGGATGCGCTGATCGACAAGGATTATGCGATCGGGCAGATTTACCATGTGAATCAAACGCCGACCACCATTCTGCATGCAAAAGATCAGACCTTTCCGGTGGCCGGGGTGCTGACGTTCGACGCGCTGCACAGTTTTATCGACCAGTTGCTGGGCCAGAAATAGTGAGGCGGCACTTCGGAGACCGCGCGAGACCATGTTGGAGTCCAGCCCGTTGAACTTTCGCCGAATTGTGATTTGGATCGGACGGCTTGCGCTGGGCGGCATTTTTGTCTTTGCTGGCTATTCCAAAATTTTTCTTCCCAACTTCATGGCGTCATCGCTGTTTGCGCTGCGCTTTTCACTGTCGACAAACCTGTCGAATTTTGCGTTTCAGGTGGATTCCTACAAGTTGCTATCTCCGGCGGGTGTAGCTTTTGTGGCGCACACGCTGCCGTTCGCGGAAATTGTGCTTGGCTTGCTCCTGCTGATTGGCTGGCGGCTGCGCATCTGGGCCACGCTGATCACGTTGATTATGGTGGGGTTTCTTGGCGTGGTTACACGCGCTTACTTGCTGCACATGGACATCAACTGCGGCTGCTTCGCCAAACCCGAGCCGCTTACTGGTTGGACGGTCGTGCGCGACGGAGCCTTGGCGGTGCTGGCAATCGCCATGACGGTGTTCGCTTACATGGAAGCGCGGAAGCCGCACCCGTGGACGGCTCCGGCAAAAATTTGACTGCTCCTTCCTGGACACGAATTGCGGCGAGCAAGCCCGGGAAACTATCTGGAACTTGACGACGCCGGACTAGCCGCAAGCGATTCCATTTACGTTAGAATTATTCCGCGATGCTGAGTCTACCTCCCATTACATTGCGACTGCGCGGCTGGAAGTTGATTGACCGCGTGGCGCTGGCGTTTTTGCTGCTGTGCGCGATTGCGCTGGGCGCAGGCGCGGGATTGCTGTTTGTGTATGCCAGCGATTTGCCGGAGTTGCGAGCGCTGGAAACGTACCGGCCCACCGTGGTGACGGAAATTTATGCGGATGATGGGCAGCTGGTCGGCAGCTTTGCGCTGCAGCGGCGCATTCTGATGACGTACGAGCAGGTTCCCAAGGTTTTGTACAACGCGGTTACTTCGATTGAGGATCAGCACTTCGAGGATCACTGGGGCATTGATTTTCCGCGCATCGCTACCGCGGCATTTCGCAACGTGCAGCATCACAAAATCACCGGCGGGGCCAGCACGATTACCATGCAGCTGGCGGGCAATCTCTTCCTGGACCGCAGCGACCGGACGTTCCGCCGCAAGATGCAGGAGATGCTGCTGGCGCTGCAGATCGAACGCGGGTACACCAAGCCGCAAATTTTTACCATGTACGCCAATCAGGTGTACCTGGCGCACGGCAATTACGGATTTGCCGCCGCGGCGCAATTTTATTTTGGAAAAAATGTGCAGGATTTGAAATTGCCGGAAGCGGCGCTGCTGGCAGGAATGGTCAATGGGCCGAAATTTTCTCCGCTGACGAATCCCGAAGGCTCGCTGAACCGCCGCAACCTGGTGCTTTTCCGGATGCTGGAAGAGGGGAAAATCACCGAGGCCGAAGCGGAAGCGGCGCGCAAGACGCCGTTGGGCTTGCACATTCAATATCCGCGCAACGATCTGGCGCCGTACTTTTTTGAAGAGATTCGCAAATACCTGGAAGCCACGTACGGCACGGAAGCGGTGCACGAGCGCGGGCTGCGCGTGTACACCACGCTGAATATCGCCATGCAGCGCGCGGCGAACCAATCGGTACGGGATGGACTGCACTCGTACGATCGGCGGCACGGGTGGCGCGGCAATCTGCCGAACGTGATGCGGGACAATTTAGGAAATCTGGATAGCTATGAGGATGACGACTGGCGGCATCCGATCGAGAAGGGAAGTTACGTTACCGGATTGGTGCTGACCACCGGCGACAAAGACGCGACGATTAAGATTGGTCCGTACCGCGCGATTCTGGCACCCGCGGATTACGCCTGGACGGGACGCAAGAAACCGTCGGATTTGCTGAAGGTGGGTGACCTGGCGCAATTCTCCGTGCGCGAAGTGCAAGAGAGCACCTTGCGCGTGCAGCTGGAGCAGCAGCCCGGGCCGCAAGCCGCGATGGTCGCCATCGACAATGCCAGCGGTGAGATCAAGGCCATGGTGGGCGGCTATAGTTTTGAGGACTCCAAGTTTAATCGCGCCACACAGGCGTATCGCCAGGTGGGCAGCTCTTTTAAGGTGTATGTGTACGCGGACGCGCTGGAAAAAGGCGCGTCGCCCTTCGACACGATTGTGGATACGCCGTTCACGACGATCAGCGGCGGTCAGGCGTATTCGCCGCGCAACTACGACGAAAAATTTGAAGGCACGATTACGCTGCGGCGGGCGCTGGCCGGTTCGCGCAACGTTCCGGCGGTGAAGCTGGCGGACAAAATAGGCATCACCAGCGTGGTGGATATGGCGCGAAGATTTGGCATCACCACGTCGCTGCCGCCGTACTTGCCGCTGGCGCTGGGCGCGGCGGATATGCGACTGATTGAACACGTTTCCGCGTTCACGGTTTTTCCGGACGACGGAATACGGATCGATCCGCACATGATCCGGCGCGTGGCCAGTTATGACGGCGCGTTGCTGGAGGAGGCGCATCCGGAAGTTCATGATGTGATTTCTCCGGACGTGGCGCGCACGATGACGGCGATGCTGGAAGAAGTGATTCAGTTCGGCACGGGCATGCAGGCGCGCGTGTTGGGCCGCCAAGCGGGAGGCAAAACTGGCACCACGCAGGACTATACGGATGCTTGGTTCATCGGATTTACGCCGCAGATTACTTCAGGAGTGTGGGTGGGGTTTGACGACAAGCAAATTTCGCTGGGGAAAAAAGAGACGGGCGCGAAAGCGGCGTTGCCGATTTGGCTGGAGTTTATGCAGAACGCTTTGGCCGGAATGCCGGCGATTGATTTTCCGAATGTGGTGACGCTGGAGGAGCAGGCGCTGGATCATCACGTGAACGTGGATACTCCGGACAGCGCGCCGACGGAGGCGGAGGAGCCGAGGTCGGCGCCGAAGGAAAAACCGCCGGCGGCTGGAGCTCCTACGAAGACGACTGCGGATACGCCAGCGAATCCGCCACCGGTGGCTAGCCCTGCGGCTGCGCCGCCTAGATAGGTGGTTGCAAGAACCCCCAGTGGCTAAAGCCGATTTTGTAATAATCCGTTTGCGGCCCGACTAAAGTCGAGCCCTCCCGTCTCCTCTTCAGGTTCCATTCAGGGAAAAATTATCGGAAGGGATCCCAGCCGCCGGGCTTTAGCGTAGTGGGCTTGCGACCTTCAGCGACCAAAAGGATCTTGCGCGTCGCGGTGATTTCGCCGATGGCGGTCAATGGAACGCCCTTGAACGAAGCTGGCACGCCCGAGGTTTTATTTCGCGGCACGGTGAACAAGAGTTCGTAGTCGTCGCCGCCGTGTAGGACGAGTGCTAAGGCTTCGTTTTCACGCGTAGTGTTCGTCTTGTGGCGTGGCCGGCGCGTCGACGAGAGCGGGTTTACGCTTGGGAGTTTCTGTGCGTCGATACGCGCACCGACGCCGCTGGCTCCGCATAGACGTGGGAGATCGCTCGAGAGACCGTCGGAAAGATCCATCGCGGCCGTTGCCAAACGCTTTGTCACCAGCCACTGACCTAAGGCGAGGCGTGGTTCGGGATAGAGATGTTTGCGCAATTGCGCTTCGCTACGATTCACGATGTCGCGGTCTTTACGCAGCAAGCGCAGGCCCTGCTCAGCTTCGCCCAAGCGGCCGCTGACGTAAAGAAGGTCGCCGGCGTTGGCACCGTCACGATGCAAGGCCCGGCCGCTCTGCACTTCGCCCACGACGGTAATATTGATAAGGATTTCATTGCGCTTGGTGGTATCGCCGCCGGCGAGGACGCAATCGAAGCGCAGCGCTGCTCGACGCAGGCCTCGCAAGAATTTCGCTAGCCACGATCCCGTGGCGCTTTCGGGCAGCGCCAGACTTAAGAGGAAGCAGCGCGGCGTCCCGCCCATCGCAGCAATGTCACTGACGGCGCGCGCTAAGGATTTCCAGCCAACGGCGTCCGGCGGATGTTTATCGCGCAGAAAGTGTGTGCCCTCGAGAAACCAGTCGCAGGTAAGGATTGTTTCGCAGCCGCGGGTCGGTTGGAACAACGCTGCGTCGTCGCCGATGCCGAGTGACAACAGCCTGGTTGTGCCGGTTTCTGCGCGCGAATCTATTCCGCCATCGGACGAGCGGAAGCCGCGTGAAATCTTTGCAAGCAGCGAATTTTCCGTTTGACGAAGGCGTGGCATCGAATTCCTGGCAATTCAGACTGTCCTGCGAGAACTTGCCATTAAGTATATAGAAAGTATAAATTGAATTACATTTCTCGGCCCCGATCGATTCAGTGGAGCCCAGCCGATGAGGAAACTCTACCTGTTGTGTGGGTTGATTTGTTTCTATGTATCCGCCGCTGCGCCCGTGGAGGTGCGCGCCCAGACGCCGGAACCCCTCGCCCCTCAATTAAAGGGAGGAATAACCGCTACCGTGGCTGATGCTCTGGAAGAAGGGCTAAAGACAGATCCCGATAATCTCGAGGCGCGGGAAGAGCTGATCCAATATTATTTTATGGCGATGGCCAGAACTCGATCTACAGATTTTGAGGAAACGCGGGAAAAGCACGTTTTCTGGCTTATTGAACATCATCCTGAGTCCGAGCTTGCAGGCTCGCCTGAGAGTGGCATTTTTCAGATGGGCCCTTCAGGGACCGAAGGTTATCAACGAGGCAAACAATTGTGGCTGCAGGAAGTAGAAAAGCATCCGGACAGTCCGGTCATTCTGCGCAACGCCGCGGAGTATCTCTTGTTGTACGACAGGAAGGTTGCGCGTGAGCTGCTTGAGAAGGCGTGGCTGCTAAGTCCGGGTGATGCGGAGACGTCTTCCATGCTGGCTCGAACCTACGAGCAGGAGCGGGATGTGGTGGCCTCGCCGGACGAGAAGGCCGCACTGTCGCAGAAGGCAGTTTCGGTCCGCGAACAGGGACTTGAGAAATCCGATGCGGAAGAAAGATTCTACGGTCTGGCGGACCTGGCCACCTCAGCGCTGCAAGCTGGGCAGATAGAGAAAGCGCAACAATATGCGTCCGAATTGTTGGCCTCCGCCGACAAATATAAGAGCAACTGGAATTACGGCAATGCGGTGCACAAGGGCAACATCGTACTGGGGCTGGTGGAGTTGCGGCGAGAAGATGTTTCAGGTGCGAAGGAGCATCTCCTGGCGGCTAGCCTGACGCCTGGGTCACCGCAACTGGATTCGTTCGGTCCGAACATGACGCTGGCTAAGGAGTTGCTTGAGAAAGGTGAGCGCGAGGCGGTTTTGGCTTATCTGCAAAACTGCGAAGAATTCTGGAAGATGGGTCGCGGGAAGTTAGAGGAATGGATCGCGACGGCAAAAACGGGGGGAATTCCCGATTTTGGCGCTAACTTGTCGTATTAAGCTCGCCCCAAAAACTCAAATTTTCAACTGATCGGAATGCGGATCTGACGAAAAAGTCTGCGTTCGTTGTGGGGATTTATCGCGTCTTCTGGCACGAACTTTTCCCAGATTTCACCTATGCGTCCAGCAGGGTTCTGGATGCGATCTGTCGCGGGCATCATTGATCTGGTGATACTGGCGGTGCCTTTCGCGGTGTTCGTCTCGTTTTTGTCTTCGGGGATGGGGATCTCGAAGGACTTTCTGGACCTCCATCCGGGTGAGGCTCCGAGTGAGGTCTTGGCGCGTTTTGGTCCACAATTCCTATTCCTCAGTCTTTGTTTTTTCGCGGCGAGTTCGTGGCTGTATTTCGCGTTTCAGGAGAGTTCTTCTTGGCGGGCCACCTTGGGCAAGCGGCTGCTTGGATTGTACGTGGGTGACGTGGGCGGAAGGCCGGTGGGTTTCTGGCGAGCCAGTCTGCGCTTCTTTAGCGGACGTCTGTTAATTCACGTCCCGGTGGTGGGTGGCTACTATTTCCTGGCAGATTGTCTGTGGATCGGGTTGCTGCCTGAGAAACGCGCCCTCCACGACATGGTTTCAGGCTGCCGGGTATTGCGAGAAACTACCAACAGGCCACTTTTTGGATAGGCTGGGTCCGCGTAAGCCCGATTGGTACGATTTCCTCCGGGAAACGCCGGGTCGGACTAAGGTTTTTGCTGGCATTACTAAAGCGGCGCAGCGAGCAGACGATAGCTAATTGTGGGAGGTTGGGCTCGTTTCGCGCTTCAGGGTGCGACCTGTCTTTTCGGGCAGGGGAGGGCAGGTTTGCACAGGCTGTTCTTAAAACCTTGGAATACAGGGTTGACTGTACGGCCTATGGAATTTAGTATGGCGCAGGTCGCAAAGCCACATTCGGTTTGGATTCGGGTACACTGGATGTTGGTAAGGGTTGTTTAGCTGCGGACCAGGGGAAGCACGAGTCCGCGGCGACATAAATAAGCCAGCCTGAGGGGGCTGATTCGGCATGACGAGTAAGAGCTACACGTTCTTTATCGCATCGACGCCGGGAAAGCTGCGGAAGCTGATCGTTCCCGCCTACGTTCTGCATACTCTAGCGGCGCTGGTCCTTATTGGCGGGATTACGGTTACGATAGCGGTAGGCTCGTATTCGCGGATGCTGTGGAAGGTCGGGAATTACAACGCGCTGCGGCACGACCAGGAAAACCTCAAAAAGCAGTACCGCCAGCTCCAGAGCAACGTGCAAGACACCAACCAGCGGCTGGATTCGCTGCAATCGCTAGCCACCGAAGTGGCCATGACCTACGGGGTGCTGCGCTTCCACCCAGGCGCGTTTGACCAGAGCGATAATCCGGTAAGCCAGCAAGACGCGTTCGACCGCAGCGTGGAGCAGTACACCTTCTTGAAGCGTAACGCCACGGCAATCGCGATTTCGGCGGGCGGACTGCGGCTGATGCCGGGCATGAGTTTTGCGGATTCGGAGTATACGCCGTCGATTTGGCCGGTGCTGGGGCACATAACGGATAGCTTTGGCGAGCGACTGGACCCGTTCAGCGGGGAAGGCGCGTTCCATACGGGCGTGGATGTGGCGTCGGATTATGGCGCGGCAGTGCACGCTACCGCGGATGGCGTTGTGACCATTGCGGACGATCATGCGGGATACGGGCGACTGGTGGTTGTCGACCACGGGTTTGGCATTACCACCTGGTACGCGCATCTTTCGGCGTTCTCCGCAGTTCCGGGAGCGCGAGTGAAGCGCGGCGAGGTGGTGGGCTATACGGGCATCAGCGGCCGGTCGACCGGGCCGCACGTGCACTATGAGGTGCGCGTGAACAATGCGCCGGTCAATCCGTGGCGCTATATGAAAGCGACTCCTGCCGGAGATTAGCGCTTGGACTTTTGCCGGGCGGAAAATCCTTCCTCATCTTTAACTCACCAATTACTTTCTTCGCGGCTGCTTCTTCGGCGCTGGTGGTGCATCTAATGTTGGCGTCGGCGGTTTTGGCAAGGTGGCGGCAGTCAGAAAGTTCGGCGTTAATTCGAATACGACGCGCACCGCTTTTAGATTTTCACGATCGAGGCGCGTGACATCAACGCTTTTCAAGAGTTCCAGATACGCCGCGCGCATCTGGGGATTGAGCTGCTGCGTGGTTTTCGCGCCGCTTAAGCCCGCTTGCGCAAGAATCACGATGCCGTTCAGCATGTCCGCGAGTTGTCTTGCCACGGTGTCGCTGGCCGTTTCCCCCTCCGCAACGATGCGCAAGGAATCACCTTCCGGCTGACCGGCGAGCGTGAGCCAGCTTAATTGCGCGAGTAGTGCGGAGAGTTGCGGCGGCTGTAAACCGCCGGGCGCCTGAGCGGCAAGCGAGCTTGCGGTGTTGGCGTCCTGGCGCACGACCGCGAATACCGGCGAGCCCGCGAGCCTCGCAAAACGCGCGGACCACTGCGCAGGATCGGCGGTGGAGTTCTTCTGATCCAGGTAGGTTGAAAGATCGGCATCGTTGGTGGCGGCGATTCGGCCAGCGTTCAGAAATGTAAATGAAAGTTGCGCTGCCGCAGACGAGAGCGCAGCATTTCCCGTCGCGGGTATTGGCGCCCCTGTGGGGATGAAATAGATATCGCGAGCGCCGTGTTTCTGGATGACGCCGGTTTTCGCCATATAGGCGGCGATTTTTTTCTGGTTGAAGGTGCCGTCGGCAACCGCGAACCAGATGGATTGCGAACCACGTTTCGCCGCGGCAAAGGCCACGCGATGGAGATCGCGTTCGTAATCGAAACCGGTTTCCTGAACGAAGCGCGTATATTCGGCGTCCGCCTGCGGTTTCGGGGCCCACGCGAAAAGTTTTTGTGCGAAAGATGCCTGACGCAGCTGTGCGACGTCAACGTAAAGGACACCGCTGGTGTCGGCGGGCATGTCGCCCAGCAAAACTCCGCGCACTTCGCCGCCACTGGAACTTCGCGAGGCCGAGGAGCGCCAGACCACGAGAATGATGATGGCGCTGAGGAAAACAACGATCGCGGATAGAAGGATCTGTGTTGATTTTTTCATGCGTCTCAGACTACACCGGAAGATTGCAAAAGTAAGGAGAGAGAAACTGCGCTGTCTAGAATAGCGGGAACCGGCGAGCGAAATTGCCTAGGTCATAACAAGGGGAGAGCATCAGCGACCGTTTGCGAAGTTTTGATTACAGCGCATGGAAAATCCTGCTCGAAAGGGATAAAATTTGCGGGAGTTGGGATGACTGTTGAAGACTTGGCGGCGCCGATGCCTCGCTTCCGTGCAAACTATAGGTAAATAAGCAGATAGGGGTTGTCGAGCTGGTGGCGAGGGTGTTCGTTTTTCCACAGAGCTGGCCCTCGACGTGCTGCAAATTCAGCCCCTCCCCCTTGCAATCGCCATGCCTATTCTGCTATCCTTACCCGGCTTGAGTAGCGCTGGCGTAGCTCAGCTGGTAGAGCATCTGATTTGTAATCAGAGGGTCGGGGGTTCAATTCCCTCCGCCAGCTCCACTAGTATGAGGCAGGGGAGCGAGGCGGAGCAATCCTGGCAGAAAAAATTAACGGGCTGGTGTCTCTTGACACGAGTCCTATTTGTGTTTCTGTAGCTTCCGGTTGAGCGTGGCGCGGCTGGGGAACTAAAAGAAGAACTGATTAGCGAAAAATGGCCGTCGCGGCCTTTAGTGCGCGATTGGCTTACCGCCGAAGTTTGCGGGATGCAGCTGGGCATCCCGGACGATTTTTCCGGGACGGGTGGGTGAGTGGCTAAAACCAGCAGACTGTAAATCTGCCGCTCCTTGCGGGCTACGAAGGTTCGAATCCTTCCCCGTCCACCAGATGCCGTCGCGAACTTGCTGGAAGCGATAGCGGGAAGACACAGCAGGAAGTTGCTGGTTGGCAGTCATGAGTTGTTTTGCAGCACCGTGGCAGCGGAAACCGCAGGGCAATCGCACTAGCGATGTTCTCAAGCGGATCGATTCGCGGTCGTGAAGTAAAAACGCCGCAGGGGCAGAGTGCGCCGTAACGGCGGGAGTTTGCAGGGAACGGGCTTGGCCTGGGTAGCTCAGTTGGTAGAGCGCGTCCTTGGTAAGGACGAGGTCACCGGTTCAATCCCGGTCCCAGGCTCCAAGGTTTGGATGGCGATGGGCGGGAAAAAGATTTGGTGCCGCGAGAGTTTTTCGCACCGGAGTTTTCGGAGAGCTTGGGCGGGGGTAACTCAACGGTAGAGTCTCACTCTTCCAAGGTGATGGTTGCGGGTTCAAATCCCGTCCCCCGCTCCAGAGTTTGGCAAGTGCAGCGAAGAAAAATGCAGCGGAAGCAAAGCGCAGTGCAAGCGAATTGGCAGTAAAAGCAAATTGAGGCACGAGGGCAAAGGAAATGGCCAAGGAGAAATTTGAACGCAGTAAGCCGCACGTGAACATTGGGACCATTGGTCACATCGATCACGGCAAAACCACGCTGACGGCGGCGATCACCAAGGTGCTCTCGAAGCACAACCCGAAGGTGCAATTCCGCGCGTTCGATACCATTGACAACGCCCCGGAAGAGCGGGAGCGCGGCATCACCATTGCGGTTTCGCACGTGGAGTACGAAACCGCGAATCGGCACTACGCGCACATGGACTGCCCGGGACACGCGGACTATATCAAGAACATGATCACCGGAGCCGCGCAGATGGACGGCGCGATCCTGGTGGTCGCGGCGACAGACGGCCCGATGCCGCAAACGCGCGAGCACATTCTGCTCGCTCGTCAGGTCGGCGTGCCGGCCATCGTCGTGTTCCTGAACAAGTGCGACATGGTCGAGGATGCCGAATTACTTGAATTGGTCGAGCTCGAAGTTCGCGAACTGTTGAAGAGCTATCAGTTCCCCGGCGACACCATCGCGATTGTGAAGGGTTCGGCGCTGCAGGCTTTGAATGGCGACGCCAAGTACGAAAAGACGATTGATGAACTGATGGACGCGGTCGACAAGAACGTGCCCTTGCCGGTGCGTGATATCGACAAGCCGTTCGCCATGCCCATCGAAGATATTTTCTCGATTTCCGGACGCGGCACGGTGGTTACCGGCCGTGTGGAACGCGGCAAAGTGAAGGTTGGCGAAGAAGTTGAGATCGTAGGCTTCCGTCCGACGCAAAAGAAAGTTGTTACGGGCGTCGAAATGTTCCGCAAGTTGCTTGATGAAGGTCTCGCGGGCGACAACGTTGGTCTGCTCTTGCGCGGCACGGAAAAAGAAGACGTGGAACGCGGCCAGGTAGTTTGCAAGCCCGGCAGCATCACTCCGCACACGAAGTTCAAGGCCGAAGCATATGTGCTGACCAAGGAAGAAGGCGGACGCCACACTCCATTCTTCTCCGGCTACCGTCCACAGTTTTATTTCCGCACCACGGACGTCACCGGCGACATGAAACTGCCGGCGGGCGTGGAGATGGTGATGCCAGGAGACAACGTGAGCTGCGAAGTCACGCTGATCACTCCGGTAGCGCTGGAAAAGGGCTTGCGATTCGCCATTCGCGAAGGCGGCCACACCGTCGGCGCCGGCGCGGTCACCGAAATCATCGAGTAGTTTGGCGGTTTAACAAAAGCTTTCCGGAATCATTGAAAGGTTTTCTAAGTCATGCGCGAGATCATTACATTGCAGTGCGGGGACTGTAAGAACCGCAACTACACGACCACGAAGAACAAGAAGAAGCATTCCGAGCGGCTGGAAACCAAGAAGTTTTGCAACACCTGCCGGAAGCAGACGGCCCATAAGGAAGTCAAGTAGGTCCAACGTTCGGCAGGGCGGTTTTGGTTTTAGGGGAGTCGTCCAACGGCTAGGACTCCGGTCTCCAAAACCGGGTATGGGGGTTCGAGTCCCTCCTCCCCTGCCAGATTTTGTGAGCGGCATCCGGCGAACCGCCGGGGCCGGGAAGATGAAGAGGTTGCATGGCAACGCAGGCGGTCAAAAACGAAGAACCACCAAAGAAGCCAGTGAAGAAGGAAGAACCACCGAAGAACGCCCTGGCGGAAACTGCGGCGGGCGTGGGCACGCGTGTTTCGGGTACGGTCACGGATACGCGCGAATTTCTGCATGATGTGCGCGTGGAGATGAAGCAAGTCACTTGGCCATCGAAGGATGATGTGGTTTCAACGACTTGGGTGGTGATTGCCACCGTGGCTTTTTTCGGAGTCTTTCTGTGGATCGTCGACTTGGCGGTGCAGCACGGTGTATCGACTCTTTTCAAAAAGTTTGGCGTGTAAGGGGATCGCGACTTCATGAGCATGCAGTGGTACATCATTCACACCTATTCGGGCTTTGAGAAGAAGGTAAAAGAGAGCCTGGAGAGCCGTGTGGAAGCGTTCACGCTCCAGGACAAGATCGGCCGCGTGCTGATCCCCATGGAAGAAGTGGTGGAAGTGCGCAGCGGCAAGAAAGTGGTCTCGCAGCGCATGTCGTATCCGGGCTACGTGCTGGTGGAGATGGATCTCGATGAGAACACCTGGCACATCGTGCGCTCTACGCCGCGCGTAACGGGCTTTGTGGGTTCGGCGACCGCGCCTTCTCCGCTGACGGAAGCGGAAGTGGACGGCATTATCAATCGCGTGCATACCCCGCAGGATCGCCCGAAGCCGAAAGTGGTTTTCGAGCGCAACGAGCAAGTGCGCATCGTGGATGGACCGTTTGCGAACTTTAATGGTTCCGTGGAAGAGATCGACAACGATCACAGCCGGTTGAAAGTTTCGGTAACGATTTTCGGACGCTCGACGCCGGTGGAGCTGGATTTTGCGAGCGTTGAGAAGCTTGGATAGTCGCAGACTTTAGTAGGACCAGAAAAGTTTAGAAGGAATTTAAGATGCCGCCAAAGAAAATACAGACGACCATTAAATTGCAGCTGCCCGCGGGCAAAGCGACTCCGGCGCCTCCTGTCGGAACGGCGCTCGGCCCTCATGGCTTGAACATCATGGATTTTTGCAAACAGTTCAACGCCAAAACCGCGAAAGAACCGGACGGCATGATTTTCCCGGTGCTGGTCACCGTGTATACCGACCGCACCTTCACCTTTATTTTGAAGACTCCGCCGGCCTCCATTTTGCTTTTACGCGCCGCAGGCATCGTCAAGGGTTCCGCCGAGCCGAACCGCAACAAAGTTGGCAAGGTCACCAAAAAGCAGGTTCAGGAAATTGCGCAGTTAAAGCTTGTCGATCTCAACACCACCAATCTGGACTCCGCGATGCGCACCATAGCAGGCACCGCGAAAAACATGGGTCTGGAAGTCGTGGAAGCCTAGGAGTTCGGGCGCTAAGAGATCGTGGGAAGCAGGTAGCAGCATGGCAAAGAAGTCTGGCAAACACGTGGAAAACGCGCGCAAGAAGGTCGAAGCGCGTCCGTATAAACTCGCGGAAGCGTCCGAGCTGATCAAGAAGACGCATCACACGAAGTTTAACGAGACCGTGGAACTGGCGATCAATCTGGGAGTCGATCCCAAGCATTCCGACCAAGTGGTGCGCGGCACAGTAGTGCTGCCGAACGGCTTGGGCAAATCCGTGCGCGTGCTGGTCATCGCCGGCGGCGACAAGATTCGCGAAGCCACGGAAGCGGGCGCGGATTACGCCGGCGGCGACGACATGGTGCAGAAAATTATGGAGGGCTGGACGGATTACGACGCGGTAATCGCCACGCCGGACATGATGCGCTCTGCCGGAAAACTCGGTAAGGTGCTCGGTCCACGCGGGTTGATGCCGAATCCGAAGACGGGAACCGTAACGATGGATGTTGCCAAAGCCATCAAGGAAACCAAAGCGGGCAAAGTGGAGTTTCGCGTGGACAAAGCAGGAATCGTGCACTGCGCGATCGGGAAGATTCAATTTGACGCGTCGAAAATTGCGGAAAACGCGCATGTGGTAATCGTGGCGGTGGTGAAAGCCAAGCCCGCGGCGGCCAAGGGCACGTACGTGAAGAAAATCACGCTGACTTCGACCATGGGTCCGGCGATCACCGTTGACCTGGCCGAAGCAGAAGTGCTGGCAGCGTAAGGAAAATTCAGCGGAGCCAATGAGATGAAGAAACGTAGCGAAAAACAAGCGGATTTGGACACACTGAAGACCGAGCTGGCGAAGGTCTCGACTTTGATTTTGACGACCTTTCAAGGCATCACCGTGGACAACGACACGAAACTCCGCCGCGCCGTGCAAGCGGCTGGCGGCAAGTACAAGGTCGTCAAGAACACCCTTGCGGAACGCGCCGGTGCGGGAACACCCGCCGAAGGCGTTTTAAAGGACCTGAAGGGCACGAATTCCATCGCCTTCACCTACAACGATCCCGTTGCGCTCGCTAAGGCGCTGACCAAGATTGCGAAAGACGTTCCGGCATTTCAGTTCAAAGCAGGCGTCGTAGAAGGCCGCGTCATCTCGATTGCCGAGATTCAAAGCCTGGCGAATCTGCCGTCCAAGGAAGAGTTGATCAGTAAGGTGATGTACTTGCTGAATGCTCCGGCGCAGCGTTTGGCGATGACGCTGAATGCGTTGCCGCGCAACATTGCGGTGACCGTCAGCGAGGCCATCAAGATCAACAAGTTTGGGTCCGCCGGAATCACGGAAAAGAGCGCTGCACCTTCTGCACCGGCGGCGGCGGCTCCTGAAGCGGCGCCTGCGGCACCGGCAGCAGAAGTAGCAACCGAAGCGAAGCCGGAAGCAGCGCCTGAAGTAACACCCGAAGCGGCCCAGTAAATTTGGCAGCAAAAATTTAAATTTCATCTTTACGTTTCGAGAGGAGAAACGCAGTCATGGCGAAAGTGGATACGATTCTGGAAGAAATCAAGGGGCTGACGCTGCTGGAAGCGTCGGACCTGGTGAAGAAAATGGAAGAGGCCTTCGGCGTCTCCGCGGCGGCAGCCACGGTGGTTGCCGGCGGCGGTGGCGGCGCGGCAGCTGCGGCGCCCGTGGAAGAGAAGACGGAGTTCACCGTCGTGCTCACCGACGTTGGCGGCAACAAGATCAACGTCATCAAAGCGGTTCGCGAAGTCACCAGCCTGGGCCTGAAAGAAGCCAAGGACCTGGTCGACGGCGCTCCCAAGACCGTTAAAGATGGCGTGAACAAGGAAGAAGCCGCGACCATCAAGAAGAAGTTTGAAGACGCGGGCGCCAAAGTCGAAATCAAGTAACTTCCTTTGGGAAGTTTGCTGGCGCTGCATTTGGCGCCGGCAGTTGATTACGCAGACGTTTGCTTTACGTTTTCTGATTGGGCCCTCTCATCGGTGCGCCTCACGGCGCACCTGAAACAAGCGGTCGCGGCGGTCGCAGTAATGCCAAAAGCGGCCGCGTGAATCGCGGATGAGCGAGGCCAAAGGAATTCACGTACGCAAGTCGAGGCCGGTCATCACTGCAAGTCGATGGGCTCCTACGGAGCTGCCGGCAGCCGTGTGCGCGCTGATTTTGGGCGGGCAGCGCACCACACGGACTGGACCACTGCACCCTGTCTTTTTCCAGGTGCATCGTGGCGACCCTCGGAGTGTCTGCCGCAAGGCCAGCCGTAACCCGGCTGGCGATTTGTATTTCCGCACGCTGCCCAAACGAGCTTCACGGTATTGCCGTGAACTCAGAATGAGGATCAAGCATGCCGACTAGTAATCACCATGTACGGGAACGTCAGCGCCTGGATTTCGCGAAGATTCACGGCACCATTCAGATTCCAAACCTGATTGAAGTGCAGATGAAGTCCTATCAGCGCTTCTTGCAGATGGATTTATTGCCCAGCGAGCGCGACGATGGCGGGTTGCAGTCCGTCTTCACTTCGGTATTTCCGATCCGGGATTTCCGCGAAATGTCGCAGCTCGAATTCGTGGATTACGCCATCGGAAACTGGGAATGCAAGTGTGGCAACCTGAAGGGGCTGCATCACCTGCGCGCCACCTGCCGCAATTGCGGCGCTTCGGTGGTCACCAATCCGTATCAAACCGGCGACGTGATCTGCCACAAGTGCGGCACGTTCAACAAAAACACGCCGACGTTCTGCAACAAGTGTGGCGACCCGGTGGCCATGCAGCTGAAGTATGACGTGAATGAGTGCCAGGAGCGCGGCATGACGTACTCCGCGCCGCTCAAGGTCACCATTCGCTTAACGATTTACGACAAAGATCCCGACACGGGCGCGAAGACCATTCGCGACATCAAGGAACAGGAAGTTTTCTACGGCGATATTCCTTTGATGACCGAGAACGGCACGTTCATCATCAACGGCACCGAGCGCGTCATCGTCAGCCAGTTGCACCGTTCGCCTGGCGTGTTTTTCGAAAGCGCCAACAACCGCAGCTATTTCCTGGGGAAAATTATTCCCTATCGCGGGTCGTGGGTAGAGTTCGAGTACGACACCAAGAATATTTTGTACGTACGCATTGATCGCAAGCGCAAATTCCTTGGCTCGATCTTCCTGCGCGCGCTGGGCATGAAGTCCAATGAAGACATTTTGCGCACCTTTTATCAGGTGGAGCGCATTTCTCTGCGCGACAAGGATCTGTACTGGAACATTTCGCCCGGCATCGTGGACCGCAAGCTGACCCACGAAATCCGCAATCCCAAGTCCGAGGAAGTGATCGTTGGCGCGCACAAGCGCATCACGGAAAATCTCTTCAAGGAACTGATCAAGGCGCGCATTTCACAGGTCCGCGCAGCGTTGCAAGACCTCGAGGGCGCTTGCAGCGTAGCCGACGTGGTCAACCGCCAGACCGGCGAAGTGCTGCTCGAAGCCAACAAGCCGCTCACCGGCGAACTGTGGCAAGCGTTCGCGGAAAGCGGCATCACCGAAGTGGACGTTTTCTTCCCGGAGCGCGATGACATCGGCATGGTGCTTTCGCGCACCCTCGAAAAGGACGCCATCCGCTCGTCCAAAGAAGCGCTCATCGAAATCTACCGCAAGCTGCGTCCCGGAGATCCTCCGACGCTCGAGACGGCCACCAATCTTTTCCGCGGCATGTTCTTCGATCCGCGTAAATACGATTTCAGCCGCGTCGGCCGCCTGAAGTTCAACATCAAGATGGGCCTGGACACGCCGCTCAACAACCGCACGCTCGAAGCGCCGGACTTCGTTTCGGCGATTAAGTATCTCTTCAAGCTGCGCAAGAGCATTGGCGTGGTTGACGACATCGATCATCTCGGCAACCGCCGCGTTCGTGCGGTGGGCGAACTGCTCGAAAACCAGTTCCGCATCGGCTTGGTGAGAATGGAACGCGCCATCAAGGAAAAGATGAGCGTGTACCAGGAAATGTCCACGGCCATGCCGCATGACTTGGTCAACGCCAAGCCGGTTATGGCGGCGATCCGCGAGTTTTTCGGATCTTCGCAGCTCAGCCAGTTCATGGACCAGACCAATCCGCTCAGCGAAATCACCCACAAGCGCCGTCTGTCGGCCCTTGGGCCCGGTGGTCTCTCGCGTGAACGCGCGGGCTTCGAAGTGCGCGACGTGCACCCCACGCACTACGGCCGCATCTGCCCGATTGAGACGCCGGAAGGTCCGAACATCGGTTTGATCAGTTCGCTCAGCTGCTTTGCGCGCATCAACGACTACGGCTTTATCGAGTCGCCGTACCGCAAAGTCAAGGGCGGCCGCATCATCGACTACGTCCAGATCGTGAATGCCGGAGACAGCGAATTCAAAGCCGGCGATATCGTGGAACAGGACCGCGTCGAAGAACTTAACGACGAGCTGAAGCGCCGCAAGGTCACTTACGAACCGTACTGCTTCTACCTTTCCGCTTGGGAAGAGGACAAGTACGTGGTCGCGCAGGCCAACGTCTCGCTCGACGACAAACTGAAAATCACCACCGAACTGGTCAACTGCCGCCAGGCGGGCAACTTCGTACTGAAGAGCCGCGACGAAGTCGATTACGTCGACGTTTCGCCGAAGCAGCTCGTTTCGGTAGCCGCCAGCTTGATTCCGTTTCTTGAGAACGACGACGCCAACCGCGCGCTCATGGGTTCCAACATGCAGCGACAAGCCGTTCCGCTTATCCGTGGCGATGCTCCGCTCGTGGGCACCGGCATGGAACGCGTCACCGCGCGCGATTCCGGCGCGGTGGTCCTTTGCAAACGCGAAGGCATCGTGGACCAGGTCGACTCTGAGCGCATCATCGTGCGCGTTGAGTCCGACCACTCCGGCGTACTCAGCCGCGAAGTGGGCGCGGACATCTACCAGCTCATCAAATTCAAGCGTTCCAACCAGAACACTTGCATCAGCCAGAAGCCGCTGGTGCGCGTGGGCGACCGCGTGAAGAAGGGTCAAGTCCTTGCCGACGGTCCTTGCACCGAGCGCGGCGAACTCGCTCTTGGTCGCAACGTTCTCGTGGCCTTCGTACCCTGGCGCGGATATAACTTCGAAGACGCCATCCTGGTCAGCGAAAAGCTGGTCAAGGACGACTACTACACCTCCATCCACATTGAAGAGTACGAAATCGAAGCGCGCGACACCAAGCTGGGACCCGAGGAAGTCACTCGCGACATCCCCAACATCAGCGAATCGTTCCTGCGCAACCTCGACGAAAGCGGCGTGATCCGTATCGGCGCGGTCATCAAACCGGGCGACATCCTGGTCGGCAAAGTTACGCCCAAGGGCGAAACCACGCTGACCCCGGAAGAGAAATTGCTCCGCGCCATCTTCGGCGAAAAAGCCGGCGACGTGCGAGATGCTTCTCTCTACTGCCCGCCGGGCATTGAAGGCACCATCGTGGACGTCAAGATCTTCACCCGCAAGGGCGGAGAAAAAGACGAGCGCCACAAGGCCATCGAAGCTTCGCAAATCTTCAAGCTGGAGAAGAACCTGGCGGACGAAATCCGCATCCTCACCGATGAGCGCCTCAAGCGCCTCGGCGATCTTCTCGGCGGCAAGATTTTGCAAGCCGACTTGCACGACGAAAAAACCAACAAGCGTCTGTTGACCAAGGGCGTTGAGCTGACGCGCGAGTTGATCGAGAAAATCTCCACGCGCAACCTCAAGCGCCTGAAGCTCAACGAAAAGGATCCTCTGCTCATCGAGAAAATCGAAGAAGTTGAGGAAATGACCTCGCGCCAGATCGACGTGCTGCGCAAGATCACCGAAGAGCGTAAGGAAAAACTCAAGAAGGGCGACGAGTTGCCTCCGGGCGTCATCAAGCTGGCCAAAGTCTATATCGCCATGAAGCGCAAGCTCTCCATCGGCGACAAGATGGCCGGACGCCACGGCAACAAAGGCGTTATCGCGCGCATCGTTCCGCAGGAAGATATGCCGGCGCTGCCAGACGGCACTCCGGTGGAGATCGTGCTCAACCCGCTCGGTGTTCCGTCGCGTATGAACGTCGGGCAGATTCTCGAAACCCACTTGGGCTGGGCCGCCAAGGAACTGGGCAACAGCCTGAAGCGTTTGCTGAGCAAGGAAGTGAAGGCCGAAGCGCTGCGCCGCTGGTTCCGCGAAGTTTTCACGGACACCTCGGTGTGGAAGACCCTGGTCAACCTCAGCGACGAAGAGTTGCTCGAATACGCCGAAGGCTTCAAGGAAGGCATCCCCTTTGCCACGCCGGTTTTTGACGGCGCGCGCGAAGCGGAAATTCGCCACCTGCTGGAAGTTGCCGGCTTGCCGCACGCCGGGAAAATCAACCTGTTCGACGGTATGACCGGCGAACAGTTCGATCAGCCGGTCACCGTCGGCTACATCTACATGCTCAAGCTCTCGCATCTTGTCGACGACAAGATTCACGCGCGCTCCATCGGGCCATACTCGCTCATCACCCAGCAGCCGCTGGGCGGTAAAGCGCAGTTCGGCGGACAGCGCTTCGGAGAAATGGAAGTGTGGGCCCTCGAAGCATACGGCGCCGCGCACATCCTGCAAGAGTTGCTCACGGCGAAGTCCGACGATGTTTACGGCCGCGCAAAAATCTACGAGGCCATCGTCAAGGGCGAGCCAGGCATCGAGCCAGGCGTGCCTGAATCCTTCAACGTACTTGTACGTGAGCTACAGTCGCTGTGCTTGGACGTCGAACTAATGAAGCGCCAAAAGCCCACAGTGGCGGAAGCAGCCGATTAACCGCCGAGCGCACTTTGTAGGGGCGCAGCATGCTGCGCCCCATCTCGGCAAGATGTAAACGTTTCGCAGTCTTGGTAGTTGGGTTCTCAGCCGGCGCGATGCCAAACATCGCACCGTATCCCGCAGCCGCAAGGCCACGGGAGGGAGGAAACAACCTTGTATCGCAGCAGCCCTTATGATCGCGCAAGTCTAATTGCTGATTTCGATTCCATCCGTATCTCGCTTGCGAGCCCGGAAAAAATCCGTTCGTGGTCTCACGGTGAGGTCACCAAGCCGGAGACCATCAACTACCGCACCTTTAAGCCCGAGCGTGACGGACTCTTCTGCGCCAAAATTTTCGGTCCCGTCACCGACTGGGAATGCCTCTGCGGCAAGTACAAGCGCATGAAGCACCGCGGCGTCATCTGCGACAAGTGCGGCGTGGAAGTCACGCTCAGCAAAGTCCGTCGTGAACGCCTCGGTCACATCGAGCTGGCCTCGCCGTGCTCGCACGTATGGTTCTTCAAGGGCCTGCCCAGCCGTATCGGCTACCTCTTGGACATTTCCATGCGCGACCTGGAGCGCATTCTGTACTTTGAAGCGTTCGTCGTCGTCGACGTCGGCGAAGTAGCCATCCTCAAGGAGCGCGAAGTTCTCCTCGAAGATAAATATCGCGAACTCCAGAAAGAATATCCCGGCCAGTTCGTCGCCAAGATGGGCGCCGAAGCCATCAAGGAACTGCTCCGCCGCGTGGAAGTCGACAAGCTCTCCGACGAACTGCGCGAAAAAATGAAGACCGACGCTTCGTTGCAGAAGCGCATCAAGTTCGCCAAGCGCCTGAAGGTTCTCGAAGCCTTCCGCAAGAGCGGCAATAAGCCGGAGTGGATGATCCTGGACGTAATCCCGGTTCTTCCGCCCGAGTTGCGCCCGCTGGTGCCACTCGATGGCGGCCGCTTCGCGACGTCCGATCTGAATGATTTGTATCGCCGCGTAATCAACCGCAACAACCGCCTCAAGAAGCTGATGGAATTGCGCGCGCCAGACGTCATCGTTCGCAACGAAAAGCGCATGCTGCAGGAAGCCGTTGACGCGCTGTTTGACAATGGCCGCCGTGGCCGTGTGCTGCGCGGCACCAACAATCGTCCGCTCAAGTCTCTCAGCGATACGCTCAAGGGCAAGCAGGGCCGTTTCCGCCAAAACCTGCTTGGCAAGCGCGTGGACTATTCCGGCCGCTCTGTAATCGTCGTCGGCCCGGAACTGAAACTGAACCAGTGCGGTTTGCCGAAGAAGATGGCGCTCGAACTATTCAAGCCCTTCATTTATCACAAGCTCGAAGCGCAAGGGCACTGCACCACCATCAAGCAAGCCAAAGAGATGGTCGAACAGCAGGAAGCCGTGGTGTGGGACATTCTCGAAGACGTTATCCGCGAACATCCCGTACTGCTCAATCGCGCCCCCACGCTACACCGTTTGGGTATTCAAGCGTTCGAACCGGTGCTCGTCGAAGGCAAAGCCATCCGCATTCACCCGCTCGTTTGCACCGCGTTCAACGCGGACTTTGACGGCGACCAGATGGCTGTGCACATTCCGCTTTCTCCGGAATCGCAAGTTGAAGCTTCCGTGCTGATGCTCAGCTCGCGCAACATTCTTTCGCCCGCGCACGGTTTGCCTCTCGCCGTCCCGTCGCAGGACATGGTGCTCGGCATCTATTACCTCACCAAGTCTCGCCCCGGAGCCAAAGGCGAAGGCCGCGTATTCGGCAGCCCCGAAGACGTGGTGCTCGCGCTGGAAGCCGGCGAAGTCGAACTCCTCACTCCCATCCGCCTGCGTTTCAGCGGCGAAGTGATTGATTTGACCACTGCCTACGACAACCAGGACGTGCCGCACACCGAGCCCGTCAAGATGGAGCGCCAGTTCATTCAGACCACGGTTGGCCGCGTGATTTTGAACTCCAGCCTGCCGGAAGATTTTCCGTTCATCAACGGCTTGCTCAAGAAAAAGGGCGTGCAGCAGCTCGTTTATTACGCCTACTTGCGCTTTGGTCTCGAAAAGACCGTCGTCCTGCTCGATCAATTGAAAGAGCTGGGCTTCATGTACTCCACCAAGTCGGGCATCTCCATCGGCATTGATGACATGCTCATCCCCAGCGACAAATACAAGCTGGTGGAAAACGCCGAGAAGGAAGTCGTCAAGGTGCAGCAGCAATACCTCGACGGCGCCATCACCAACGGCGAACGCTACAACAAAGTCATCGCCATTTGGGGAGACATCACCGAGCGCGTAGCCGACGAAATGTTCAAAGCGCTGGAAAACCAGGACAAGGAAGGCGTCATCAACCCGGTCTACGTTATGGCCGACTCCGGCGCCCGCGGTTCCAAACAGCAGATCCGCCAGCTTTCCGGCATGCGCGGACTGATGGCCAAGCCCAGCGGCGAGGTTATCGAAACTCCGATTACTTCCAACTTCCGCGAAGGCCTCACCGTGCTGCAGTACTTCATCTCCACGCACGGCGCACGTAAGGGTCTCGCCGACACCGCTTTGAAGACCGCCGACTCCGGCTACCTCACTCGCCGTCTCGTCGACGTCGCCCAAGACGTGATCATCAACGAGCGCGATTGCGGCACCTCGGACGGCATTTTCGTCGAACCGATCGTCGAAGCCGGCGTCGAAGTCGAACCGTTGCGCGATCGCATCGTGGGCCGCGTTTCGCTCGACAAGATCAAGGACTTCGAAGGCACCGTCATCGTCGACGTCAACCAGGAAATCACGGAAGAGCTGGCCAACCAGGTACAGGGCGCGGGTATTGAACGCGTTCGCATCCGCTCGGTTCTCACTTGCGAATCTCGCCGCGGTGTTTGCGCGCTCTGTTACGGCCGCAACCTCGCTTCGGGCCGCATGGTCGAACTTGGCGAAGCCGTCGGCGTAATCGCCGCGCAGTCCATCGGCGAACCCGGCACTCAGCTCACCATGCGCACGTTCCACATCGGCGGAACCGCCACGCGCGTTTCCGAGCGCTCCACGCTCGAAGCCCGCAACAACGGTGTCGTCAAGTTCGTGGACCTCAAATTCGTCGAGGGCCGCGGTGGAACTTCCATCGCCATGAACCGCTCCGGCTTGATCGCCATCGTGGACGAAAAGGCTCGCGAAAAAGAGCGCTATCACGTGGTCTACGGCGCGCGTCTCCGCGTTGTCGACGGCGAACACGTCACACACGGTCAAATCCTGGCCGAGTGGGATCCGTTCACCTTCTCGATCCTTACGGAGACCGCCGGTTCGATTAAATTCGACGACCTGCGCCCCGGTCTCACGATCGAAGAGCAAGTCGACGAAGTCACCGGCCTCTCGCAGGATGTTGTGACCCTGCCGCCGGGTGACGAGAAACATCAGCCCGCGATCCTAGTCCGCGATTCCAGCGGCAAGGTTCGCAAAAAGTACCTCATGCCTTCCCGTGCCCACTTGATGGTCAAGGATGGCGACGAAGTGCAGGCCGGAGACGTGCTCGCGAAAATCCCGCGTGAAACCACCAAGACGAAAGACATCACCGGTGGTCTCCCGCGCGTGGTAGAACTCTTCGAAACCCGCAAGCCGCGCGATCCGGCGGTCATCAGCGAAATCGACGGCAGCGTGCGCTATGGCGACATTGCCAAGGGCATGCGCAAGATTTACGTCGAAAGTGAAGACGGCAAAACCACCAAGGAATACTCCATCCCGCGCGGCGTGCATATCAACGTGCAGGAAGGCGACCGCGTCAAAGCAGGCGAAGCCCTCATTGACGGTCCTCTGAACTTGCACGATTTGCTGGCCGTGCTCGGCGAAAAGTTCACGCAAGCCTACTTGGTAAACGCCATTCAAGAGGTTTACCGCTTGCAGGGCGTGAACATCAACGACAAGCACATCGAAACGATTTCGCGTCAGATGATGCGCTGGGTCAAAGTCGAGGACGTTGGCGACACGCCGTTCCTCCTCGAAGAACAAGTGGATAAGTTCCGCTTCCGCGAGGAAAACGACCGCATTATCGCCGAAGGTGGCCGCCCCGCCACGGGCCGTCCGCTGCTCCTTGGCATCACCAAGGCGTCGCTCTCGACCGACTCGTTCATCTCGGCAGCCAGCTTCCAGGAGACCACCCGCGTCCTCACCGAGGCGGCTGTCGCTGGAAAAGTCGACTATCTCCGCGGCCTCAAGGAAAACGTCATCATGGGCCGCCTCATCCCGGCCGGGACCGGACTCGAGCACTACCGCAGCATTCAGTTGCTGACGGAAATGCCCGCTCCGGCGCCGCAAGAGGAAATCCCGGAAATCGCCGAGCTCACCGCTGAAGAAGCTGCGGCTCTCGATTTCCTCAACAAAGACAGTGAAGCAGACGCTGTCTCTGAGGGCTAATCGACGGCTTGACCGGCAGGCCAACAGAAGCGGCTAAATCGTTTCAATGGCGGGTTTTTCACCCGTCTCGCACAAAGGAAGAAACGGCGTCCGGCTTTGGCCAGGACGCCGTTTTTTTGTTCACGATAAGTACCGGTATCCTTGCGGCACGCGCTTCGCTTCTGACGTTGCTGAAGCCAAATCTTCGTTCCTACAATAGGTATAAACATTTTGTCTGTGATCCTCGCGAATTTTGTCCGCGAGGCCGCCTCTACTCATGCCCGTAAACGATAAACGCGTCCCCTCCGCCCCTGACGTCTCCGTGCCCACGGAGAACCGCCCCACCATCTCTGCGCGCCTCGAGCAATTTGAACGTCGTCAAAGCGAGCTGTGGCGCATCACGTTTTCGCTGTTGCTGGTTCTCGCCGTAGTGTACGCCGCCGTTTCCTGGAACAGCATCACTGCCATAGCCCACCATTACCAGGCACTGCCTATTGGCTTGGTGGTCTTGGTGGTGCTCTTTGGTTTCTACGCCTGGAAGCGCACTCAGGAAATCTCCGAACTTCGCGGCATGGTGCGCGGAATTGAACAGCGTAATGCCGCTCCTCCTAGTGACAAACAACTCGATCAACTTTTCGAAGTAATCGCCCGCTCCCAGCAGGGCTATCGCGACCTGATCGACTCCTTTGACGATGTCCTCGTCGCCCTCACTCTCGAGGGCGAAATTCGTTCCGTAAACCGCAGCTTCGCGGACTTCGTTGGCTTACCCTTCCAGCAAATCATCGGCAAACATTTGAGCGAGTTCGTCCAGGAAGCTGACGGGGACGGTCCGGACATGGCGCGCCGCGCCATGCCGCGATTCCTAGAGCGTCGCAACTGGACTGGTGTCCTGCAGGTGCGCTTCAAAAACCAGGGCAACATTTTCTATTTCGATTGCACCGCGCACGCCATGACCCGCGCCGACAAAGTTCATGGCATCACCGTGCTGGCCCGGGACATCACCGCGCTGCGAAAAAACGAAGCGCGTTTTACCGAACTGTTCGAAACCCTTCAGGAAGGCATCTACGTCACCACTCCTTCCGGCGCCATTCTCGACGTCAATCCCGCTCTCGTCCGCATGCTCGGCTACGAGTCCAAGTCTGACCTTCTCGCTCGCACCGTTCCCGAAGTCTTCACCGATCGCGACGAGCGCAGGTCCATCAAGTACGAAGTGGAAACTGATCCCATGCCGCAAGGCCGGGAAATCACCTTATTGCGCAAAGATGGCACTTCCATCGTGTGCTTGAACACCGCCGCCGCTGTCCGGGGTACCTCCGGCGAGGTCGTCCGCTATCAGGGCTCGCTCATGGACATCACCGAGCGCCGCGCCATGGAGCGCCGCCTGCACCAGCAGCAGGAATTCGCCCGCCGCCTCGTCGATAATTTCCCCGACCTCATCTTGGTCGTCAATGCTTCGGGCGCCTACACCTTCGTTAGCCCGCGCGTTCGCGAGGTTTTGGGTTATGAGATTGAAGAAACCAGAGACATGGTCCTTGGTGGGCGCACTCATCCGGACGATCGCTTGGCGCTCGATTCCGTCTATCAGGAAGTACTCACCGGACGAACGATTTTTGCCTCCCTCGAAGTTCGCGAGCGCCACAAAGACGGTGAATGGCGCCGCTTGCTTTGCCACTTCAGTCCGCTTTCCGACGAGCAAGCGCAAATCGAAGGCGTCGTCATGTCCTGCCGCGACGTCACCGAACTAAAACGCCTTGAGGAACAGCTGATCCAGGCGGAAAAACTCGCCGCCATGGGCCAGATGCTTGCCGGCGTTGCCCATGAATTGAACAATCCGCTTACCGCCATCCTCGGTGTCACGGAACTCTTGCGTGAACGCGAAGGTTTTGACGACCCGGCAAAACGTCAGCTGGAACTCACCCACCGCCAGGCCCGCCGCGCCGCGCGTATCGTGCAAAATCTCTTGGAGTTCGCGCGTCCCGCTTCTCCACAAAAAAAACCTCTCGACGTCAACAGTCTCGTCGAACGCACCTTGCAACTCCACGAGCATTCCCTCCGCCGCAACAACGTCGTCGTGGATTTCAAGCCGCAGCCGGATCTCCCCGGTGTTATTGGCGATGGCAATCAGCTGATTCAGATTTTTCTGAATTTGATTACCAACGCCGAACAGGCCATTCGCGAAGTTCGCGAAACTGGCCGCATCCAGATTCGCCTCTCGCAATATGCCGGAAAGCTTCTCCTCACCGTGCAGGACGATGGTGTGGGCATTCGTCCCGAAGCTTTGCCTCGTCTCTTCGACCCTTTCTACACCACCAAACGCCCGGGCGGCGGCACCGGCTTGGGTCTCAGCATTTGTCTTTCGATCATCAAGGAACATGGCGGCACTATCGAGGCCGAAGCCCTCCCTGCGGGTGGCTCGGCCTTCACGGTATATCTCCCGATCGCCACCACGGGGCCGGTACCGCCGATGGTCGACTCCGGCGTAGTCTCGCTAGACGTCTCGTCGCCCGCCGACGAGGCCTTCAAAGATCGCGCCATTCTCGTTCTTGACGATGAAGAAAGCATTCGCATGCTGCTCGAGGAAGGCCTCTCCACTCACGGCTTCAGTGTGAATTGCGCTGCCACCCCGGAAGAAGCTCTCGCCCTGGCGCGCCGCCGCAGCTACGATTTGCTGCTCTGCGACCTGAACCTTTCCACCGGTGGCGCAGTCGTTAGTGGCACTGGTGCAGCAGACCTCGTCCTCGCCGCCTCTGGCTCGCGCAAACCCGTCGTCGTCTTCATGACCGGCGAGCTCGTGGAATCGCACCATGACGGAGCCTCCGGCGAGGTTCGCCGTCTGCAAAAGCCCTTCCGCATCTCGGACGTGATCGCTCTGCTTCGCGAAATCGCCTGGCAATCCCCCGGCGAGCCTTCCTAGGCTCACAAGCAGTCTGCGTCAGTGCCAATTTCCTCTTGCCTGTAACACCTGTTTCATGTAACAGTCGTTTCATGCTGCATATCGTCAAGACTGTTGAGCGCCGCACCGTGCTCCTCGACAAAATCGTCGATGTGCTTCTCGCCGAAGGCATTTCCGATCTCTCTCTCCGCCCTTTGGCGAAAGCCGTCGGTACCAGCGCCCGCCTTCTGATCTACCACTTCGGCTCAAAGGAAAAACTCCTCACTGACGCTCTGGAACAAGTGCGCCAGCGCATCGAATCCTCACTGCGCACGCTGGCGGAGAAAGAGGGATCGCTCGAAGGAACCCTGTCCCTGCGAGAATTCCTGCTGTTGTTCTGGCATTGGGCCATGCGCAAACCCAATCAGCGCTATTTTCGCCTGCTCTTTGAAATTGATGGACTCGCCCTGCAAAACCGCGCCCGCTTTCCCGCTCGTTTCTGGGGCGCCGGGTTCGCGCGATGGCGCCGTGTTTTTGAAACGGAGTTCGGCCAGCCCTCCGACAAGAATGGCGCTGCTACCTCCACGTTCCAGTTGGCGGCGCTCAACGGATTGCTGCACGACTTTCTCTTCACCGGCGATCGTAAGCGCACCACTGCCGCTTTGCACCGTTTGGTCGAAACCATTTCCGTCAGCCCAGCGGCGCCCGCAAAGCACATCAAAGCGAGCGCTTAGTCATGAAGAAATCTTTCACTCCAGAAACCGCGCATTCCGTGAATCGCGCTGCCGCGCTGCGCGGCCTCGCCCGAAGCGTCTTCATCAACGTGATTTGCGCGTACTTTCTTTATCGCTTGCTGGAGCCGCACTTTCCGTCCGGCAGCCTGCTTCCGCTCGCGATTTCCGGACTGGTGCCTCTGTTCGGCCTCGCCTATGGTGTCGTGCGGCAGGGTTCCATCGACATCATTGGATTGTTTGCAGCCGAAGACATTGCCGTCTCGTTGATCGCCCTTTCGCTCGCGCACGATGCGACGTCCGCTCTCGTGGGACGCTCCCTGCAAAACGCGGTCCTCGCTGTCTTGTTTCTGGGTTCCGTGCTCATCAAACGCCCGATCATGCTTTATGTCGCGCGGCAGTTCGTCACCGGAAACGAGGCTTCTGGCAAGTCGCGCTTCGATCAAATGGCCGCGCGATCCGACGCGAAGCGCGTGTATCGGACCATGACGTTAATCTGGGCTTTCGCACTGTTTGCAAAGAGTGGCGTGAGCGTCGTAATCGCCCTCACATGCTCCACCAGGCTGTATCTAATTCTCTCGCCCTTATTCACCTATGGCAGCGACGTACTGCTGATCTGGTGGAGCTTCCATTATGGATATTCCAAACTCGGGCACTACGCCGATGATTCCCAGGCCGGGCCGCACGAACTCGCCGCCCCTTTATTAGAGAACGGGGTTTGATTCTTTCAATTTCAGATCGCCGGAGAAAATAATGCCCAGTCTCGAAATCAAGAGTTTGCGTCTGCAAGACCTGCTAAGACCCGATATTCTCGCCAATCCCTATCCGATCTTCCGCAGGCTCCGCTCGGAAGATCCGATACATGAAGACCCGTCGGAACAGGGCTGGATCATTTCTCGTCACGACGACGTTGCCGCTGTGTTTACGGATCGCCGCTTTTCCGCCGAACGGGCCTTGCCGGGAATTGACGAGAAAACCCCAGTGACTCCGGTGCAAGCCGCCCTGGCGCGTCAAATGCTCTTCCTCGATCCGCCAAATCACACGCGTCTTCGCGCGCTGTTCACCAAAGCCTTTACCCCGCAGCGCATCGAGGGTCTTCGTCCGCAGATTCTTGAAATGACCACCGATTTGCTTAATGCCGCGGAGCAAGCTGGCGGTCAAATTGACTTCATCCTCGATTTCGCCATTCCGCTGCCGGTGACCGTCATCGCTCAGATGCTTGGCGTTCCCGTGGCCGATCGCGACCGCCTGCGCGCTTGGTCTGTCGCCTTCGGACAATTGATCAGCGGCCGCATTCTTTCTCCCACGGAGTCGGACGAAGCACAGCGCGGAATTTTGGCCTTCATTCAATATTTCAGCGAACTCATTGAGCAACGAAGACGCAACCCCATGAACGATATGCTCAGCGACCTCGTTGCCGTCGAAGAGATGGGTGACCGCCTCAGCACGGAGGAATTAATCGTCAACCTGATTCTGCTGCTAGCCGCGGGGCACGGCACGACAACACACCTGCTCGGAAATGGCTTGCTCGCACTGAGTCAGAATCGTGACCAGTGGCAACTGCTCGCGCGCGATCCCGGAATCGCACCGTCGGCGGTCAGCGAACTCCTCCGCTTTGACGGACCGGTGCAAGCCACCGTGCGCGAAGCGATCGATGACGTCCCTCTCGGCGGCAAGATCATCCCGAAAGGACAGCGCGTGACCCTGCTTCTCGGCTCTGCAAATCGCGATGAGGCTCGCTTTCCCGATCCTGACACGCTGGATCTTCGTCGCTCCGGTGCGCGTCTGATGTCCTTTGGCCATGGGGTTCACACTTGCTTGGGCGCGGCCCTGGCTCGCCTCGAGGCGCAAGTGGCCTTCACCGAGCTCGCTCGTCGATTTCCCAACCTGCACATCGACGTCGAGACGCTCGAACGCGCGCCGAGCATCAATTTTCGAGGTCTTCAGCGCTTGCCGGTTGACCTCAAACGAAACTCTCTAACTGTCGCAAATTTTGCCTTTTAGTGGCTTCGACTTCTTAGGCAACGAAAGGAACGAAGAGCAGCGACGAACGCACAAAACGCCAGTGTAGAAACCCTACGGTTGTGCGTGGTTAGGCGCCGCCGCGGCATCCATCCCAAAATCCCACACATAATAATTCAGGCCCTCCCCTACCACTTCCGCCAGCGCGTACTCCCCGGGCTGCAGCGGCTCGCTCAACGTGAAGCGGTACACCAATGGCGCCACGTCCCAGCGCTGCATCGAAACAATCTTCACTGATGCACCGATCTGTTCCCCAAAAAGTGAACTGATCGATTCGAGTTCGCGCTTGCCGCCCTTCACCGTCACGCGTACCAGCACCACCTCCGGCGCCGTTTCGCCATTGCCGATGCCGGTCCGCGCGACGGGCGGCGGATTATCCGGGTCCGGCGGCGGTTTGCGCAAGTAAAACTCCAGCGGGTCCTTGCTGGTAACGAGCCGCAGCTTGGCATGCGCCCCGGGAATCACCACGTTGTGTTTTCCGGGTACTATCGGAATGGGAGACATCACCTGTTCGATCACTCGTTTTTTGTCCAGCTTCGTCTCTGAACCCACCTCATCCAGTTTAGTCGCCGTTTTTCCTTCCACCGCAAACATCCCTTCGCCCGGTGGCAGAAACACTCCCGCCCCCACGCGCAGGCTGGCATCCACATCCACGGGGACTTCCGCGTGGCTTTCCATTTGCTGCTGATGCACGTTTTTCACCAGGCTGTTTGCTGCCTCTTGGTCCGCTGTCGCAGCCTTCGCCGTCGCGTCCCAGTCCACCATCGCGGCCGGAATCTCCTCCCAATCTCCCCGTTCCGCGCTCAAATACCTTACTTTGTCGCCCTTGCGTTCGTACGAACGCACCAGCTGAAAATTTCCATCCTTCAAGACCAGCTTGGTCCCCCGCACCGCTGGCGGCGCTTCCGTGCCATTGCCCGACGCCGAAGATCCCCCAGGATTCTGCTCGGTGATCGAACTATCGGAGAACAACGGCAGGCGCACCCCCGCGACCGGCCGAGTTTCCGCGGACCAACCTTCGCCCGTGGCAAACACCGCCACGGCGCAGGCAACAGCAATAATAACGACTGGTAGTTTCATAGCAGTCCGACGAAAGATGCGATGCGCGCTCGCGCCCACAGTTTGTCTACGCGGCCAGAATACTCCGTCGCGTTCCAGCCCTGCAAACGCCGCCGCACGCGCTTGCTATACTGCGGTGATGCGGCTCGCGTTAGCGTTTTTCATTGTCACCCTTTTTGCTTTTCTCCAGTCCACCTTGCAGCAGCAGGTTCGCGTGATAGCCGCTGACGCCAAGGGCAAAGTTTCCGTAGCCTGCTCTTTGCCGGACTCGACGCTGAACTGCGACCTCGATCCCCACGCCCATCCGCCGATGCAATCGGTCTTCAAACTTCCGCTCGCCATCGCCACTCTGTATCTCGTCGAACAAGGGAAATTTTCGCTCGACCAGCCCATCCGCTTTCTCGCCAGCGATCGCATCCTTCCGCATACCCATAGTCCGCTGCAGGATAAATATCCGCAGGCCGGGGTTGACCTTCCGTTGCGCGAACTCCTGCGTCTCACGGTCTTGTTCAGCGACAACGCCGCTGCTGACTTGATTATGCGCACCATCGGCGGGCCGCAGGTCGTAAACAGCTACATCCACTCGCTCGGCATCACAGGTTTTCATCTTGAAAACAACGAGCACGATCTCGCCCGCGACGTTGCCGTGCAATATCGCAATTGGTTTGAACCCGCAGCAGCGGTCCAGTTGCTTCGGCAAATCAGCGACCGTGCGCCGCTTAACGTCGAACACACGAGGATGTTATTGGATTGGATGCAATCTTCACCTACCGGGCCAGATCGCATCAAAGGCCAGCTTCCCAGTGGAACAGTGGTGATGCACAAGACGGGCAGTTCCGGCACAGAAAACGGCGTAACGTTCGCCACCAACGATATAGGCCTGATCGCTCTCCCGGACGGCCGCCGTCTGGCAATCGCGGTTTTCGTAACCGATTCGAAGGCCGACGAAACCACGCGAGACGCCCTTATCGCGAGCATCGCCAAGGCCGCCTACGCTGAAGCTATCCGTCCTAAGCAGTGATTGTTAGATGGGAGCAGCTACTTCCATTTACACCGGCGGCATGTCGTGCGCGTCGAACCCCGTGAACTCTTCCTCCCAGGCATAGCTCGGCGTTTGCAGCAGCCGCACACAGCGGTTCCAGCGCAAAATGGCATCATCGTTGCCCGGCGGGCGAATTGTCTCCGCCTCGCCAAAGCATTCCAGCGCGTTCTCAAAGAGCGGCAGCACCATGTGCGGCGGCTGGCCGATGCGCAGCTGCGCCTTGGCGCGCCGTTCGTAGAGAATTCCCTTGTAGTAGCTCCGCTCATAGCGATCGCTAAGCTTCTGAAAAGTCTCTTCTACCTCGCGGTATCGGTCCGGTGCGCCACCTACAAACTGATCCGTGATGCTCAACCCCAGCAACCGCAACGCCAGCTGGTGCAGCGGCTCGACCGCCAGAATATCTCTGCAGATTGACTCGGCTTCTTCCGGCTCATTGAGGTAACGATACAGCTCTACTTTGGCGGTCGCTTCAGCGATCCCCGCTTTCGAAATCGGTTTCAGCTTGTACTCCATAGCGCCTCCTCCTAGAGCGTGTGCAAGCGCTCTCGGCCACTCAACAACATGCGGAAAGAATCTCTATCCTTGTGGGTCGGAGCATTAACATCATTGTCGATCGGACCTTCAATCTCTTTCTCAGCGGCGGCCCCAGCCTCTTTGGCCGCGGCGACTTTATCCTCTTTGTGGGTCGGAGCTTCAGCTCCGACATCAAGCGATCAGCTACCAATGGGCTTTAGCCCCTGAAGTTACCTTCTTCGGTTTTTTCCCGCAACCTCTCAGTCCCTCTTTGCGCCGCGAATCTTCCGCACCAGCATTGTCAGCGGATCGTAAAACTCGTCCACCACCCGTTCCTTCAACGGAATAATGGCATTGTCGGTGATATGAATCTCCTCCGGGCACACTTCCGTGCAACATTTTGTAATGTTGCACAGCCCGATCCCCAATTCCTCTTTGAGCAGCTTCGTCCGCGAGACGCTGTCCAGCGGATGCATCTCCAGGCTTGCCACACGAACAAAGAAGCGCGGCCCGCCAAACTGTTCCTTCTTCCCATGGTCGCGCAGCACGTGGCACACGTCTTGACACAGGAAGCACTCGATACATTTGCGGAATTCCTGCACGCGGTCCACGTCGCGCTGTTCCATCTTCCACTTCACGTCCGGCCGTGGCGTAAACGCCGGAATCTTGGCGTTAACCTTGTAATTCCAGCTCACGTCGGTGACCAGATCCTTGATCACCGGAAACGCCTTCAGCGGGTACACGGTAATAGGTTTGTCCAGCGGCAGCGCGTCCATGCGCGTCTTGCACGCCAACCGCGGCCGCCCGTTCACTTCCGCAGAGCACGATCCACATTTCGCGGCTTTGCAATTCCAGCGCACCGCCAAGTCCGGCGCCTGATGCGCTTGAATCGCATGCAGCGCGTCCAGCACCACCATGCCCGGCGTGAGCGCCACTCTATAATCCACCGGCCCGCCCCCGTCGCGGTCGCCTCGGAACACCCGCATGGTCACATCGGACATTTTTAAAGCCTCCGCAGTTCAAAACCTGCCGCCACCATCACTGCTCGCCGTCTGTTCCGCTTCTATTTATCTTCCGCGAGAATCTGTTTCAGTTCCTCGGGCATCTCAGCCACGGGAACCTCGACGAGCCTCATCGCTGCTCCGTCGCGGGTAATTACGTGGTTCTTCTTGCCCCACGCATCTTCCGTCTTGGGGAAATCGATGCGGCTGTGCGCCCCGCGACTTTCTTGCCGTGCCAGCGCCGAACGCGTCACCGCTTCCGCAACCACCAGCATATGCTGCAAGTCGCGCGAAAGATGCCAGCCCGGATTAAACAGTCGCGACCCTTCCACGCGCATCAGCCCAGCCCGCGCTTTGAATTTTTCCAGCTCGCCGAGAGCCCGCACTAAATCCTCCTCGGTACGGAAGATTCCCACCAGCGCCTGCAACATATCCTGCAGTTCTCCATGAATTGTGTAAGGGTTCTCGCCCGTGGTGCGCTCAAAGGGAGCCAGCAGCTGCCGCTCAGCCTCGTCAACTTGTGCGGAATCGACAGCTGGCCCGCCGACCGCTCGCGCGTGCTCGGCTGCGGCAAGTCCCGCCCGGCGCCCAAACACCAGCAAGTCCGAAAGCGAATTGCCGCCCAGTCGATTCGCCCCGTGCAGCCCAGCAGCCGCTTCGCCCGCGGCATAAAGTCCCGCAACCGAAGTCCGGCCCGTCTCCGCCTCCACGCGAATCCCGCCCATCATGTAGTGGCACGTCGGACCCACCTCCATCGGGCCCTTCGTGATATCCACGTCCGCAAGCTCCTTAAACTGGTGATACATGCTCGGCAGTTTGCGCTTCACATACTCCGCCTGCTTGTGCGAGATGTCCAGAAACGCCCCGCCGTGCGGACTTCCGCGGCCCTCTTTCACTTCCGTATAAATCGACCGCGCCACCACGTCCCGCGTCGAAAGTTCCATGCGCTTCGGATCGTACTTCTCCATGAAGCGCTCGCCGTTTTTATTGCGCAGTATCCCGCCTTCGCCGCGCACCGCTTCGGTCACCAGCAGCCCTTGCACCCCCGGCGGCCACACCATTCCCGTCGGATGGAACTGCACAAACTCCATATCCAAAAGTTCGGCGCCCGCTTCGTACGCCAGCGCCATTCCATCGCCCGTGCATTCCCACGAATTCGATGTCACCTTCCACGCTTTGCCGATCCCGCCCGTAGCGACGATTACGGACTTCGCCTTGAAAATCACAAACCGCCCCTGCTCGCGCCAGTAGCCAAACGCCCCGGCGATACGGTCGCCATCCTTTAGCAGCCGCGTGATCGTGCACTCCATGTATACGTCAATGCCCTGCTGCACCCCGCGATCCTGCAGCGTCCGAATCATCTCCAGGCCCGTGCGGTCGCCCACGTGGCACAGCCGCTTAAACGTGTGGCCGCCAAACGCGCGCTGCAAAATGTCTCCCGTCTCGGTGCGGTCAAAAAGCGCGCCCCACTGTTCCAGTTCGCGCACACGGTCCGGCGACTCCTGCGCGTGCAGTTGCGCCATCCTCCAGTTGTTCAGGAATTTTCCGCCCCGCATGGTGTCGCGGAAGTGCGTGCGCCAGCCGTCCGCTTGATCCACGTTGCACATCGCCGCGGCGATGCCGCCTTCCGCCATCACCGTATGCGCTTTGCCCAGCAGCGATTTGCAAACCACTCCTACACTCGCGCCTTGCGCCAGCGCTTCCACGGCCGCTCGCAGGCCCGCGCCGCCCGCACCGATAATTAGCACATCATTTTCGTGCGTTTCATATTTAGGGGTCACAGGATTCGAATGTCCTTGAGGTAGCCCGAGGAAACGAGGCGAATATAAAGGTCCGTGAGACCAACGGAAAACAGGCTCATCCACGCCCACAGCATGTGCCGCTCATTCAAAAAGCTCACCACGCGCCACGCCGAGTGCCGCGGCGGACCGAACGCCGTGCACGAAAAGCAGTCCAGCTTTCCTCCCACCAGATGCCGCAGCGAATGGCAAGAAAATGTGTACGTCGACAGCAGCACCACGTTTACCAGCATCACCAACGAGCCTACGCCGATGCCAAACCCTTCCGGAAAAAAGAACGCCAGCACCGCGTCGTACCACAGAAAACAGAGAAACAGCACCGCCAGGTAGAAAAAGTAGCGATGCAGGTTTTGCAAAACAAACGGAAACGCCGTTTCACCGCTATACTTGCGCCCGCTCGGTTCGCTTACCGCACAAGCCGGCGGGTCGAACAAGAATGCCCGGTACAGTGCTTTTCGGTAGTAGTAACAGGTGGCGCGAAACCCCAGCGGTCCGCCAAGAATCAGAATTGCCGGTGAAAACGGCCACCAGTGGTGGTTCGCGTCAATTAATGGTGAATAGAATGGGGAGATATACGGCCCCCATTCGTAGAACTTTCCTTCAAGCGCACGCAAGGTCGCGTAGACACTAAAGCCCCCCATCACCATAATCACCGGCAGGATCTCGATCCACCAACTATCCTGCCGCTGCGTGCTACCCAACCGCGTTACGCTGCCGGTCGTCGACAATTCCGCCATGGATTCACCGTGTTCCGCGCCATAGAGTAGTCAGGAATTTGATTTTTGCCTATCGAAATTTTGCGCATTTCGGCGCAAGCGGAGTGTCAGAATCCGCTTCACTCTCCGATTTAGCTCTGCCTTGACAGTCGAACGTAGGCTCGTCGATGATAGCTTCACGTGCACCAAACTCTCAGCCAGCGACTCGCCGATATCGTTCTCCCAGACTCCGACGGCCACGAAATCCGTCTCGGCTCGCTATGGGAACGCAACCCCGCCGTCATCGTCTTCCTTCGCCACTACGGCTGAATCTTCTGCCACGAGCACATCGCGCAGTTGCGCGAACACCAGCAAGCCTTTTTCGACAAAGGCGCCTCCCTCGCCGCCATCAGCCTCGGCGACCGCAACTATGCTCGCCTTTTCCGCCAAGAAACGGGCATCGCCTTTCCCCTGCTGATCGACCAGCATCGCCAAACCTACATCATCGCCGGACTGGCTTCCGCCAATCTGCTTCACCTCGCCCGCCCAGATAATTTCCAGGCTCGCAATCGTGCCCGCGCCGCCGGCCATCATCAACACAAACTGGGTCCACATCCCTTTCAGCTCGGCGGCAGCTTCATCTTCGCCCCTGGGAACATCGATCGTTTCGCCCACCTCAGCAAGACCTTCGGCGACAACGCCAGCCCCGCCGCTCTGTTGGCCGCCCTCGATTCACTCTGAGCAAGGGCTCGCGGACCCCTCCAACCCAAAACAAAAAAGGCTCTCAAACATCGAGAGCCTTCCTAATCGTGGGTGCGTTCCAACCGCTGAATCAGTCTTCTAGTGCGAGCACTTCTCAAACAGCGTCGTCAGCACCATCAAATCCGACAGCGTAAACAGCCACTGGTCCGCCTGCCGGCCGGCAGCTTCCGCGGCCCGCGCGATGAATCCCAGATGGCGCTTCTTCGCAAAATTGTGCAGGTGCTCGACGCAAATTCCCGTCAAGCTGGCTACTTCGTAATCGGTGAAAATCTTCTGACTGGATTTCACGGTCACCATGGCCTGGGCTCCTGAACTTCCCATTTCTCGGCTGGTCTACCCTTCGATGCTGCGTACATCGTAAGAGCTGCATCAACCTAGAGCAATAGTCGTACCGTTTTGTTAAGGAAAAACCACAGCTCTAGTACTTTCTGATGAAAACCGCTGAATATCGCGCTTTTTTCCGCGTTTTCAGCCCCTCCCCGCGCTGGTACTCGCCCGCGCCGCACCAGCTACCGCGAGTAAATTATTTCTATTTTTGGACAAACTTCCAAATCCAAGAGAACACGGAGGTTCCTACAGGAATCTCTCTAGGGGACCTACACCATTGGGCAAACGTTAACAGCGTCGCTTGCGACTCTATTTCTGCAAGCCCACCACGGCTTTCGGGAGCTTCGCCGCTATCTCCCGCATCTGCTTCGTGTGCCGAACCTCATGCCCTGCAATCATCTCCATCCACTGGTATGTATTCAAAACTCCCAGAAATGTGTGCGGCCAGCGATACACACTCAAGTCTCGCCCCTTGGTTTCATCAATAAACGCGAGCGTCCGTTCCCGCACTTCCCGCAATTCCGCCAACATGGCTTCTTTCTCCTGCACCAGCGCTGGGTCCAGTGGTACCGGCGTCTTCACCCGAAACACCCGCGACTCCGCCAACGCCACCGGCAAATGCACCCGCCGGATCAGCGGAAAATGCCTCGGTGGACCTTGCACCGCACGGTCAGCCGCCGCCAGCACCCCGCGTTCAACCGTCATCACATGCCCGATCAACTCCCCAGCCGCCCAAACTGCAGGCGCAGGCCGCGTCTTCCACAGCTCCGCACTCACCGCGTCCGCCGCCCGCAGCATCCCAAACTGTGCCTTCCCCAGCTTCTCAATGATCGGTTTTAAGGTAGTAGTCACAAGCGATTCACTAAAGCTCTTGCAGCGACCGTACTCTAATCTGGCCTGGGCAACTCCGACTCTTCTCTGCGCCCTCTGTGTACTCTGCGTTTAAATCCAGCCCTACCAAGTCCCAGGCCACCGATGGACTATCGGAGCGTCCCTACCCTAGACCGTAGCCCCGCCGGCCGCCTCAAACGCATGCGCCAGCTGTAACACCCGCCCCTCACCAAACGCCGGTCCAAATACCTGCAACCCTACCGGCAACTCCCCGCCAATCTTCCCGCACGGCACCGAAATCCCCGGCACCCCCGCCAACGATCCAGTAACCGTATATATATCAGCAAGATACATCTGCAAAGGGTCCGCCGTCCGCTCCCCCAGCTTGAACGCCGGCACCGGCGAAGTGGGCGTCACAATCGCATCCACCTTTAGATAAGCATCCAGAAAGTCCTTTGCTATCAACGCCCTAACCTTCTGGCCCTTCAGATAGTACGCATCGTAATACCCCGCCGAGAGCACATACGTCCCCAGCACAATCCGCCGCTTAACCTCCGCCCCAAACCCCTGCCCCCGCGTGTTCTTATACATGGCCAGCAGGGAATCGCCCTTAGCGCGCAAACCGAAACGCACCCCGTCATACCGTGCCAGGTTCGAGCTAGCCTCCGCCGTAGCAATAATGTAGTAAGTCGCAATCGCATAGTCCGTGTGCGGCATGCGAATATCCACCAACTCGCAGCCCAACTTTCGGAAAATCTCAATCCCCGCTTCAATCTTCCCGCGCACCCCCGCATCCATGCCATCGCCAAAATACTCTCGCGGTATCCCGATCCGCAGACCCTTAACGCTCTTCCCAATCTCCTCGCTGTAGCGTGGCACCGGCACCGTCGTAGACGTCGAATCATTCGCGTCCCGCCCGGCAATCACTTCCAGCACCGCCGCCACATCCTTAACGTTATTCGCAAACGGCCCAATCCGATCCAGCGACGACGCGAACGCAATCAGCCCATACCGCGACACTCGCCCATAACTCCCCATCATCGCCGGCACGCCGCAAAACGCCCCCGGCTGCCGAATCGACCCGCCCGTATCCGTTCCCAGCGACACCACTGCCAACCCCGCCGCAATCGCCGCCGCCGACCCGCCGCTAGATCCCCCCGGCACCCGCTCCACCGCCGCCGGATTCCTCACCGCCCCATAGGCCGAATTCTCATTCGAACTGCCCATCGCAAACTCATCGCAGTTCGTCTTCCCCAGAATCACCGCCCCCGCAGCCTCCAGGCGTTCCACCGCCGTCGCATCATAAGGCGGCACATAATGTTCCAGTATTTTCGACCCACACGTAGTGGTCGTCCCTCGCGTACTCAACACATCCTTAATCGCCACCGGCACCCCGGCCAACGGCGGCAACAACTCCCCATCCGCAATCGCCGCATCAATTTCATCCGCCTTTGCGTACGCCCGCTCCGGCGAAAGCGCCAAAAATGCATTCAACTCCGCATTCCGCGCCGCAATCCGCCCAAAAAACTCGCGCGTCAGCTCCCGCGCAGAAATCTTCCGCGCCGCCAGCGCCTCCCGCACCCCATCAATCGTCCAATGAGCAGTCATGTTTTTGTAGGGGCACGGCATGCCGTGCCCGCTTTCTTTCTGCGTCTCTGCGTTAAACTCCTTCTTTTCGCAGCCTCTACTCCCCCTACCTCTCAATCACCTTCGGCACCCGAAAATAAATCCCCTCCGGATCCGGCGCCTGCTGCAATATCTCCGCCGCCACATCGCAAAGCACCACCACATCTTCCCGCAACGTAGCATCCGCGCTCTGGTCATCAGACAAAACCTGCGCCATCGGCTCCACGTTAGAGGTATCCAGCTCGTTCAACTTCCCGATATATTCCAAAATATCGTCTACTTGCTGACGATACGTCTCCAGCTCCGCCTCGCTAAGCTCGAGATAAGCCAGCTCCGCCACCCGCACCACATCTTCCCGACTAATTTTCAAGGTGATCCCCGCTCTTGCGCGTCACACGTCCCCGAAATTCTAACACACCGCTCTCACAACACCCCGGGGCCTACGCGAGCGCGAAATAATCATTTACTCCCGCCCCTCCCAATTAACGTAGAATGACCGCGTTCTCCATCCATGAGTTTTCCTGCCACGGCGCCGGACCACCGCAGCGAAAGCTCCGGAAACGTTCACGCGAGCGGAGGTATCTGATGGCCACGGCAAACCCCACGCACGGACTCCATGCTCCGGGCTCCATCCTCAAGAAAGCTAGCGGATGGCTGATCGCCATCGGCGTGCTCTTCATCATTCTCGGAATTCTGGCCATCGCCGAACCTTTAGTCGCTGGCTTGGCGGTAGCTTTTCTGGTCGGCTGGCTTCTGATCGTCGGAGGCGTAGCGCATTTCATCGCCGCGTTCGGTGGCGGCGGTGCGTCGCGTGTAATAGTTCAAGTGTTGATCGGAGTCGTTTACGTTGCCGGCGGCTTCTACTTTCTCACCCACACTCTGCTCGGCTTGGGAACCCTGACCCTTCTGCTAGCGGGCATCATCTTAATCGAAGCCGTTTTCGAGATCGTTTCCTACTTTCGCCACCGCAAATCTCAAGCCTCCAGCTGGCTACTCATCAACGCCCTCATCACCCTGCTGGTCGGCGGACTCATCTGGTTTCACTGGCCCTCCAGTTCCGTCTGGGCCATCGGCACCCTGGTCGGCGTAAACCTCCTAATGACCGGCATCTCCCGCGTAATGATCGGCATGGCCGCCCGAAATCTCTCCGCTACCTGAGTAGCTAGAAGCCGTTTAGCTACATCATGAATATTTCTCGGGAGAACACGGCTTCAGCCGCCGGAAAAAACTCAAAAAATCTAGGGGTTTGAGATCTCATTCCCGCCTCGCGCAACTCCAGATAAACAGGCTTCGTCACCGGCACCAGCGTCAACACGAATGACCTTCATAAGTCCACGCATGGGCGTCTACTCATATCGCAGGGCCACCATGGGGTCGACGCGTATGGCGCGCCGCGCCGGAATGTAACAAGCCAGTAGCGCGACACCGATGAGCACAAGGGCGACCCCAGCAAACGTCACAGGATCGGTCGGCCTCACGCCGTAAAGCAGTCCTGCCATTAAGTGCGACACAATCAGCGCACCAATAAGCCCAACTCCGGCGCCAGTAATGGCGAGCTGCAGTCCCTGACGCAGAACCATTTGCAGGATGTTTGCTTGTTGCGCCCCCAGCGCCAGACGAATGCCGATTTCGTGCGTACGCTCTCTCACGATGTACGAAATCACTCCGTAGATTCCGAGCCCCGCGAGAAGCAATGCCGTCAGCGCGAAGAGACCCACCATTTCCATCGAGAATCGCCTCTCGGCGAGAGAAGCGGATACCATTTCGTTGAGCGTCTGCGCGCCGAAAACGGGAAGCTCCGGGTCGACCGCCTGCACCTGCTCGCGCAGCTCTACGGGCGTCGCGGCAGTGTCCAGCTGCCCACGCACAAATATCGCCAGGTCCTTTGCCCGTCGCTGATACGCGCTCAAATAGATTTGCGGAACGGTCCCTTCCGCCAGTGATTCGGTTCGCGCATCCGCGATCACGCCGGTCACGCTGATCCAGTCAGGGCTTGCCGGGTCCAGCTTTAGGCGCTTGCCAACCGGATTTTCATTCGGCCAATGCTTCCGCGCGAAGGCCTCGTTGATTACCGCGACAGCGGGGCTGGTTGTCGTCGTCCGATTCGCTGAATGCACGCCCGCGCAGCAGCGTCATACCCAGCAAGTGAAAATACTCTGGTGTAACCACCGAACGGTCGACCAGCGGGGGCTGCTCGCCCTCCGTCTCGTGGCCTTCCAGAATCAATGGGCCCGGATTTAGATCCTTTCGACTATGACCTAATGGAATAGCCGCCACATCGCCAATGGCTATTTCTTTCACTCCGGGTAACGTCGCGCCGCGACGAAGTATTTCGTGCAACAGGAGCGCCTCCTGCGCCGCGGTTCCATAGATGTCCGTTGTGGGATCGTTTGGCACCGGCAGCCACGTCCGAACCGCCATCACATTCTGCGGCTTGAATCCCGGCCGCACATTCAGCAAATCCGCAAAACTGCGCAGCAGCAGGCCCGCGGCAATCATTAGCACCAAAGATAGAGCGAATTCCGTAACCACCAGCGCACGCCGCATGCGCGTCTGTTCCCCGGAGCCCGTCGAACCCCGTCCTTGCCGTTTGAGTATCGGAATCAAATTCAGTCGGCCCGTTTGCAACGCAGGAGCCAGACCGAAAATGGTGCCGGTTACGAGCGTGGCTGCCAGAGCGAAAAGCAAAACGGCCCAGTTAATCGATACTTCATTGAGCAGCGGCAGGCTCTCCGGCAAGATCTGCAACAGAAATGCCTTCGCGCAGCACAGAATCGCCAAACCGACGCTTGCCCCGAGCAGCGAAAGAAGCAAGCCTTCCGTCAGAAGTTGCGAAATCAGCCGTTTCCTCGCGGCCCCGAGCGCCTGCCGAATGGCCATCTCGCGCTCTCGCGCGCTGGCCCGAGCCAGTAGCAGATTGGCGACGCTCACACAGCCGATCAGCAGCACCAATCCCACTGCGCCGAGTAGCATAAGGAGCGACTGCCGGACATTGCCGACCACTGTCTCCTTCAGCGGCACCAACCGGATCCTCCACCCGCTCTGCAGCGGATATTCAGCCGGGAATTGCTTCTGCAAAGCGGCAACGAGCGCGTCTAACCGGCTTTGCGCCGCCGTAATCGATAGTCCCGCTTTGATGCGTGCGATGGTTTCCGGAAGGAAGTGGCTGCTTCGCAGTGGAGGCGGAGCCGGCGCGCCGGCAAAACCGGACGCCGCCCAAATTTCGATGTTCCTGTCCTGTGCCGTTCGTCCCGGGTCGTGATAACCCGCGGGCATCACCCCGATCACGCGATACAAGTCGTTGTCGAGCCGCAGACTCTTGCCGAGGATCCCCGGATCGGCTCCGAAAGCTCGCTTCCACAGACCGTCGCTGATGAGTACTTCCAGAGTAAATCCGGGCGTGTGATCCTCTGGATTGAACCCGCGACCCAGCTGCGGTTTCACGCCCAGCACCGCAAAATAATTCGGCGCCACGCTAAGAAAGCGGATGCGCGCAGGCTGCGACACGCCCGTAAGATTCACGTCCCCGCCCCCGATTGGCGAAACGTATTCAAAAATGCCGGAGCGCTGCAAATCTTGCCACTCGGGCACTGAAATTCCTACGTCTTGGGCCCCAACGCCGGGAAGGTCATCCTCCACGCCGACGAGTTGTTCCCCGTGTGGATACGGCAGGGGATGCAACAGCGCGGCATCGATGATGCTGAAAATCGCAGTTGTGGCTCCGATGCCCAGAGCGATCGTCAAGACCGCGATTGCCGTGAAACCTGGAGACTCGCGCAGCATTCGTAAACCGTACCGCACGTCTTGCCAGAGGTGGTCCCACCAAAGCCAGCGGCTGGATTCGTAGAAGCGTTCCTCCGCCTGCATCACATTTCCAAAGGAGCGACGCGCGGCGAATCGTGCGTCCCGCTCACTCAGACCTTGTTCCTGCAACCGCTCCGTCTCGAGCTGTAAGTGCGATTCGATCTCGCGAGTGAAGTCCTCCGATTTGCGCTTGTGTGGGAACATGATATTTACCTTTCGCCTCCTCTAGCTTTTCTCTCCCTCCGCTCCCAGAATCCTTGCAATGGCCCCGGTTAGTCGTTCCCATTTGTTGGTTTCTTTCACCAGCTGTTTGCGTCCCGCCGCCGTGAGCGTATAGAACCGCGCTTTGCGGTTATTCGAAGAAACTCCCCACTTCGCCGAAATCCAGCCGCGCTCTTCCAGACGCTGTAGCGCTGGATACAAAGCGCCATGCTCCACCAGCAGTTCTTCTTCCGACGTTTCCCGGATCGCCCGCGCGATCCCTTGCCCATGTTGTGCTCCGAAAATAAGCGTGCGCAGGATCAGTAAATCCAGCGTCCCTTGCAACAGTTCCAACCGCTCTCTCGCATCTTGGGTAGACATGTAACCTGAATATGCTCGCTCCCGGGTAAGATGTCAACCTGAAGTATCGGCGATTTTCGGCACGCCTCGGCTGGGCCCGGCTAACAGGTATGGGTGGGCTACTGCACCGCCGTCGTCGGTTCTAGCGTCTCCAGACTGTGATGCATGCTGGCCATCCGCCACCGCCCGTCGGACTTCCTGCACATGGCCATTCCCTTGCCGCGCAGCAAACCCGCCGCGGATTCAATCGTAAATTCGTATTCGTACCACATAGCTTCGCCCACCGGATGAAACGCCATCTCGCTGATCTCCAGCTTCGCCGCCGGCGTCTGGTGAAAATACCGCTCGCGAAAATATCCCGTCACCTGCTCCCGCCCATACCGTTCCGCGTGGTCCGTGAACAGCACAATCTTCGGATCCAAACACTCCCCGAACGTCTGCTCATCCGACTCGTTGAAGGCTGCGACGCAACCGTGCATCGCCGTCTGCATCTCCGCGCCAAGTTTTGCCGCGCGCTCGTCATCCAGCGTGCGTACATGCAGGGTCTGTCTCTTCAGGTCGATCGTAATGCCCAGCTTCGCAATCAAATCCAGCCCAAGTATTCCGTCAATCTTGCGCCCGCAGGCGTCGCCGATCGCGTCCAAGTCCACGGCCGGAAGCTTCTGCCCAATCAATTTCGTGCTCCCCACTGTCAATTCCCCCAACGTAACCTCCTTCGCGCTGGTCGCCAGCGTTCCGCTCCACGAGGTGATTCGTATATCGCGCGACCGCACCCCGGTGAACGACTTCAGATTCAGTATCGAGGTCGCCGCCGTATCCAGCAAAAACGTCGCATGTTTTCCCGCCACCAGGACGTCGATAATCGGCAGCACATCGCACCGCTCCAGCGGAATCTCTTGCGCGCTCAAACGCAATGGCGAAACCACCACGCCCGCCAGCGCAGCGATCAGCAGCAACAAATGAATCGGTCTGAAGACAATTCGCGGCACCCGCAGCACGAGTCGTAGGAAGGCCCATAGCACAGCTCGTCGCGCCAATCGTCGCACCACCCGTAACGCAGACCAGCGTCCGCGGAATTCTGCGGTCGTGACCTTCAGTTGCAAGAACAAGTTTGTCGGGCTGCAGTGGAAAGGGAGGAACGCACCGTGGACCATGATAATTTCTCCGTGCCCGGCAGCTTAACATAGAAAACGAACGTTCGTTCTATTTATTTTGTGTTACAATCCTTCCATGCCGTCCGCTTCCCACGCCCGCACACCCGCCCCGCGCCGCCAGCCCCGCAGCCTTCGCACTCGCAGAGCCATTCTGCTGCGCGCCGTAAATCTCGCCTCCCTCGAAGGTCTCGAAGGCCTCACCGTCGGCCGCCTCGCCGACGACCTCAAAATGAGCAAAAGCGGCCTATTCGCTCACTTCGGTTCCAAGCAGGACCTGCAACTCGCCACCGTCGAAGCCGCCCGACAATTTTTCATCGATCGCATCAGCCGCCCTGCCATGAGTGCTCCCAGGGGCATGCCGCGTCTTTGGTTTTTAGTGGAGACCTGGTTGCGTCACGTGGAGAGCAAGCTTTTCGCGGGCGGTTGTTTTTTCACCGCCGCATCTTTTGAGTTCGACGGCCGCTCCGGACCCGTCCGCGACCGCATCGTGGAAATAATGCGTGAATGGATGGCCACTCTGGATCGTGCCGTCGCCGAGGCTCAGAAAGCCGGCCACCTCGATCCCCAACTGAATCCCAAGCTCGTCGCCTACGAACTGCAAGCTCTTGGCCTCGGTGCTCACTGGTCGTGTCAACTCCTCGACGATCCCGCCGCCTACACCCGCGCCCTGGTTGTAATTCGCGAACGCCTCATGACCTCTGCCACGACCGCATGTCCACCCCTACCCGCCGTCCGCCCAAAGCCTCCCTTAATGCCCGCCACCAAATCCAAGTAGCGTTCCCGTATTCGCAGTACCTGTCGTAGTCGCCTCTGTCGAATTTGTCGTCGTTGCCGCGTTCGACGTGTTTGCTGTCGCCACTGTTCTTGCCGTTGTCGCCGCCGCCGTCGCTTCCGCCGTCTGTCAGCTTCAACCAGTGACCGACACTCTGATCATCCCCGCAAGTGCCACCAAACCAGCGCCGGAGGCGCGGCACATCCGCCGGTACGTCGATGGCAAACGTCGTCGCACTCGAAAAATCGTTCGCGAATCGAGAAATATTCTTGATCGACCGAAAAAATACCGAAGGGGAAAACCTACCGAACCGAGGAAACCTCAACACCCTTGCGCCGATATTTCGTAGCCACATAATTATCGACCAGCGCTTGAAACGCCACCGCCAACTCGTCGTATGTACCTTCCAGCGTCACATCTTTCTTCCCATCAATATAAACCGGACACCGCGGCGCCTCGCCAGTCCCCGGCAAACTAATCCCAATGCTCGCCGCCTTCGATTCACCCGGACCATTCACAATGCAGCCCATCACCGCCAGCGTCATCGTTTCCACGCCGTCATACTGCGTCTTCCACACCGGCATCATCTCGCGAATATAATTCTGCGTAAGCTCCGCCAATTCCTGAAACGTTGAACTGGTCGTCCGCCCGCAACCCGGGCACGCCGTAACGCTCGGCGAAAACGCCCGCAGCGCCAGCGATTGCAGCACCTCGCACGCCGCATAAACTTCTTCGCGCCGGTCCCCGCCCGGCTTCGGCGTCAACGAAATCCGAATCGTATCGCCGATGCCGTCGTACAGCAGTACACCCAGCGCCGCCGCCGACCAGATCTGCCCCTTCATCCCCATCCCAGCTTCAGTCAACCCCAGATGCAACGGCTGTTCCGTCTTCGCGGAAAGATCGCGATACACGGTAATCAAATCGCGTGGCCGCGAAGTCTTGCACGAAATAATGATCTGATCATTCCGCAATCCGCTTTCGAGCGCCAACTCCGTCGACCGCAGCGCCGAAAGCACCATGCACTGATTAATAATCTCCTCGGACTCAAAGCCCAAATTCTTATCCGTATTTTCCTGCATCTTGCTCATCACCAACTCTTGATTGAGCGACCCGCCGTTCACCCCGATGCGCACCGGTTTGCCGTGCTCCACCGCCACTTTGCAAATGGTGGAAAATTGTTCATCGCGCCGCTGCCCCGCGCCCACATTTCCGGGATTGATGCGGTATTTATCCAGCGCCGCGGCGCACTCCGGATATTTTTTCAGCAGCACGTGCCCGTTGTAGTGAAAATCTCCAATGATTGGCACGTTGCAGCCGGCGTCCAGCAGCCGTTTCTTGATCACCGGAACCGCCGCCGCCGCCTCCGGAACATTCACCGTCCAGCGCACCAACTCCGACCCCGCCTCCGCCAGCTCCAAAGTCTGCTGCAGCGTGGACTCCACGTCCGCCGTGTCCGTGTTCGTCATCGACTGCACCACAATCGGCGCGCCGCCGCCCACGCGCACGTGTCCCACCCTCACGCCATACGTCTTCCGGCGCGGATGTTTCGCCGCGGCAGCGTCAAATCCATCAATTTGCGTAAGCATTCTCTTCAATTCTAACGCGAATCGCCCGCGCCGTGAAATCCCGTAGCAGCGAATTTCACCTGTGCTGCGCTCATCCCCCGCTTGCACACCTTTCATCCCAACACCTTTGCGGCCGCGTTCTCTGAACCCTCATCCCCATAGTATTCTGAGACCGCCTTTTCAAGGACCCCATCCGCGAGCGCACGCACCTACGCCAACGGAATTTGAAAACGAATGACCGTATCAACGCCTAGTTCGCCTGCTTCGAACTTCGGCCGTCATCTGTTTGGAGCGGCGTCTTTGGCCTCCGGCCTCATCACCCTGGCCTGGCACGACTACAACGACTCGCCTCAACTGCGTTACGTCGTCTACGCCGCATCCGCTGCTCTGACATTCGGCGGCGCTGCGATTCACTTCCGTCGCACCGCGAAAACGGGCGCAGTCATCCTTGTTGCGGCTTATTTCGTCTTCGCCTTACTGTGCGTGCCAGGAATCGTCGCCGCACCGCGGATCTACAATAGCTGGGGCAATTTCTTCGAACAGTTCTCTCTCCTGATCGGCGCTGCGATCGTTTATGCGCGCTTGTCATCGGCGTGGTCACCTGCAACGCTGAATCGCGTCGGCCGCATTCTTTTGGGCCTCTGTGCCGCTTCCTTTTCCCTCGAGCAGGCCTTTTATCTTCACGCTACTGCCACTCTTGTTCCCAAGTGGGTTCCGCCAAGTCAGATGTTCTGGGCCGTAGCGACGACTGTTTTGTTCGCGCTCGCGGCCCTGGCTCTTCTTACCAATCGCATGCCGCTTCTCGCCACTCGCCTGCTTACCATTATGCTCGTGAGCTTTGGGCTACTCGTGTGGGTTCCGTTGCTTCTTGCGGATCCCCACGCCCATTCGAATTGGAGTGAAACCGCGGAAACTTTCGCGATCGCCGGAGCAACATGGATTCTCGCTGATCTCCTTGGCGAGTATCGGCTTAACCACCATCACCCGCAATGACCTGAGGTGTGGCTCACGTCAGGTATTCCGCTTAAGATCACATCCGCCGGATGGGGCCAGCGCTCAGTGTTGACGGGTAATCCGCGAAACACTTGGGCTCCGGTCTGCGTATATAGCTTAGAGAAAGACCTGCCCGTGCCCTATTCGCCCATCCTCGCCCTTCATATTTGTGCTGGAGCCGTTGGCTTGTTTTCCGGCGCTGCCGCAATGTTCTTCCGCAAAGGTTCCCCACGCCATGTCCAGGCCGGAAAGGTGTTTGTCGCATCGATGCTGATCATGGCTGTAGGCGCGTTGTACTTGGGAATTGTGAAAAATGAACCAGGCAACATCGGTGGCGGAATCATAACCTTCTACCTCATTGGAACAGGTTGGCTCACCGCCAAGCGCAGGGAGGGTGAAGTGAACCGCATGGACTGGGTTGCACTGATTATCCCTCTGACGCTCGGTATCTTCACCTGGGTGAGCGGTATTGCAGTGCTTCGCAGCGGGGCGACTTCGCAAAACGGCGTCCCGGTTGGAATGAGTTTTTTTATCGGTTCCATCTGTCTGCTTGCGGCTGCGGGCGACGTTCGCATGCTCCTTCGCGGCGGCGTTTTTGGCGTAACGCGCATCGCCCGGCACCTCTGGCGGATGTGCTTCGGGTTGTTCATCGCATCTGGGTCATTTTTCATGGGACCCTCGAACCGCCCACTGCGATTGCTTTCGGCGGTAGGGATCGGGCAACACCTTCCCGCGGCGCTATTTAGCACCGGCCTCTATCTATTTCTCACCATACTTCCACTGCTTTTGCTGATTTTCTGGCTAGTGCGCGTTCGCTTCACTAATGCATTCAAGGGAAAGCCGATGCCGCCCAGCGCCGATGTTTACTCACTACCGACCTAACCTCCAGCACGCCGGGCCAATTTAAACCCTACAGCTGGTCTTTGCTCGATCAAGCTCTCAAGTGTGACGAATCCAGACGATGCATTGTTGCCAGAACCCCAGGTGGGACACAGGAAGCACCGTGAAAACTACGGTAGCGATCATGGCGTATCCGACGGCAGTGCTCCGATGAACGCGCCGGCTTGACCACAGGTCATACACGACGACCAGCATTGGAAGGCCCAGGAAAATGGCGAGCGTGCCGATGATGGTGTGGGGAATTGGCCAGCGGTCAATCGCGGGACCCATGATGGCCATGGTGCCGAGGATCATCAGGCGCTTATGCGAAGCGCTGTTGCGGCGCACCAGCAGGGCCCATGCCGTAAGCACAACAAAGAGCGCGAGGTTCGATAAGTCGCCCGCCAGCAGCAGCTCCGGAGGAAGATCCGTTCCGTTGCGGCGGATCGAGTCAAACAATGTAAGCACGCCGAAGACGGCCATCAGCGGAATCATGATCACACCAAAGATGCCGAGCGTCATGTGCCATTTCACTTTGCCTATGGCTACCAATGACGTCTGAATGACCAGGAAAAAAATCCAGGAAACGAAAATGGCGCCATGGATATGCACCAGCGTATTGGGCAACTTGGCGCGCAGCATGCCCGCGAAAAAGTAGCTCTGCCCGAAGCCAATAACCACCACGCCGAGAATGAGCGCCGCCATTCCGGGGAAAAATATATCGTCGGCGCGCAGCTTCTTCGGCGACGCGATTGCCTTGGCCATAATCTAGCGGCCCTGCTCGGTCCGGCTCTTAGCGGAGGTCATGATGGCGGCGAAATTAGCACGGATTCGACGCGACAAGGAAAAAAAGGCCTCTGGCCGGAACGGGCCTGAGTTGAAGACCTGTAAAAACTGACACTGGATGTTGCTTTAGAACGAGCAATACTTTGCCTTCGGGAATCCTATTTTCGAAGGAGGCATCATGAAAACGCGTATCGCTAAGTTAGCTCTATTCGCTCTGGGAGTCCTGACCATTGGGGTGTTCGTAGTCCGCGCGCAAATTACCACGCAACTCACTTTCAAAATGTCGCAGCCTTTTACGGTCGGTGATACCACGCTGGCGGCGGGGAGTTACGTCGTCACGCCCGTTCCGAGCACCGACCAATCCATCATCGAGATAACCGCCGCTAGCGGTAAGCCGAGCGTCGTCGCGGAAGTGAATTTTGTAGCTCCCGATCCCTCCCAGCCCGGCAGTCACCTGGTTTTTAATAAGTATAAGAACGTGGTGGCGCTGTCGCAGATATTTCCGGGTGGCGGGAACCAGGGCTACCAATTGCTTCAAGGACACCCCGAGAAGCTGGCTGCCAAGACCGAAACGCCCACCAAACAAACTGTCTCCTCAAGCGCCAAGTAGAGCCGTGAGGGTTTCGGAACCACGGCTGGCAGCTTTGACAGTTCTCCTAGGCCTCATGCCCGTATTTTATAAAATCGATAAGCCGCACAAGCTCGTGATGACTACGGCCTCGGATGTCTTTAACCTCGATGCTGCATTCGCGCATCAGGACCTGCTGCTGAAAGACCCTGATTTCGACCCTGTGTATTCCCAGCTACTGGATCTTGCGCACGTCACCAAGGTGGAATTTAGCGCGGATGATGTGCGGCAGATTTCCAAACGCTCCGTCTTCTGGCCTTGCTCTCGCCGAGCGATACTCGTGAACGACGATTTACTTTTCGGACTTGCGACCCTTTTTGAATTGCTGCGTGAAAATGCAGGCGAGAGAGGCGTTAGAGTCTTTCGAAGGCTCAGCGACGCCCTGGATTGGATTATCGAAGGAAACGCCTGCGACTGAGGCACTTCTCTGCCGCGCCAGATCCTTCGTAACTTTTGCCAATAGCCAGCGTATCCCCCGTGCGAAAGGATGTTGGCAGCGACGCCGCTTCGCTCTCAGAGCGGCCACATAGCCGGGACGTGTCGGTCATTGCGTGACCCGCCGCGTTCCGGCCCCACTTAATGCCCAGTTCTCCTGGATTTCTTTGCGAATCGGTAATTCCCCGGCGTCGTCGAGACGACCATGGTTGCCGTTGACCCTCCGGAGCCCCAAAGGGGCGGAAGACGTTAGCCCAGCGCGTGAGCGCTGGGTGTGCGAGCGCAACCCAACACCCTCCGGAGCCCCGAAGGGGCGGAAGACGTTAGCCCAGCGCGTAAGCGCTGGGTGTGCGAACGCAACCCAACATTCTCCGGAGCCCCGAAGGGGCGGAAGACGTTAGCCCAGCACGCTAGTGCTGGGTGTGCGAGCCCACCACAACCACCCTCCGGAGCGCTGGAGGCGCGGCACATCTCCCATACCTACGCGCAGAACGTGATCGTTGTTGTTGACGCCCCCCACGCAATCTGGCAAAAACATTCTCCCGCCTCTACCGGAAGGAGATTCCGGTGACCACACCAGCCAACATGACAATGACGAAAGAAGAGGTGGACAAACTTCGCCACGGGCTTGCGCATTTAGCGCAGTCGAGCGTGGAGGCCGAGTACAGAAAAAGTTTAGGCCAGCTGGTGTCCACGGACTTGCCGACACCTCGCATGATTCAGGAATTTGTCACGATCTGGAAATTATTGTGGCGCTATAAGCGGAAGTAATTACGCCTCGGTTACAGTGGTTGCAGGCGTCGCATTTGGAAGCGCATACGATTCCAAGTACCCACAGTTTGGACACCGGAATGTGGTAACCGGAACCAGCTGATTCGTCTCCATCTTGAGACCCATCCAAAAACTCTTCACAGGCACACCCGGAAACCACCCTTGCTGAGTGTATCCACCGTGTGTTCCATCCGGCACATAGCCAAGCTCCATCTGCGCCTGACACTTTATGCATTCGACTGCTTTACTCATGTCAGTCTCTCCGCTCGGGGGAACAGCGTGAATCGAATATGGCGGGATGTTATCACGACCGCCACTAGCGTGGTATCGTACGAGCGCGGCACCCAACCGCGGAGGGCGATATGAAAGCAATGATGCGATTGATGTTGGTGCTCGTGTTGATTCCTTCGTCGGGCCTGAAGTCGGGTGGCGTTTCCCAATTTTCGCAGGAACAAAGCCAAACCGTGTCGGACGGTCTGGAGATTAGAATGGAGCCGCTAAAGAGCGTCATGTAGTGCTCCCCGCTAATTTAGACAGTCAGGGCCTCGTTTTTTAGTACACCTGCGAAAGCTAAGAACGCCTCGTGCGGAGTGCGGTTTTGCACTCCGCGGTGGGGCCGGTCGTGATTGTACTCC
>JABCZD010000003.1 GCA_013289855.1 Acidobacteriota bacterium
CGGAGTACAATCACGACCGGCCCCACCGCGGAGTGCAAAACCGCACTCCGCACGAGGCGTTCTTAGCTTTCGCAGGTGTACTAAAAAACGAGGCCCTGACTGTCTAAATTAGCGGGGAGCACTACAATGGATGTTCATCGCTGTGATTTGAAATTGCTCTTTATACCAGACCGCCACTACCGCGTACTTGTCCATCATCTCGGTGGGGTTCCCCTTCTGCTTCATGAAGTCTTCCAGCGACAGCTTTGCGGTTGTCAAGTCCGGAGCTGAAGGTATCTTTGGAGTCTTTAGTTTTCGTTTCGCCTTTGCCGGAATCTCTCCAGCCACTTCAACAATTTCTTCCTCCGTTTCCGCCGGAACTCCTCGCTCTCCCGGCGTTTCCTCCTCATCTTCTTGGTGCAAGACTTCGGCAGCCTGGGCGCCTCCGTTCTTTAGCTGACGGGACTCCCCGAGTGCGCGCCCGGCGATCGCATTGCCGAGAGAGTGTAGAGCTTCTTTCACGCCGTCTCCCGCCACATTTTCAATCGTGAATTCCATAGTTCGATCCGGGTCCGTATAGCGGAACTTGATTCGTCCCTTGCCGGCTGCTGGTTCTTCTTTTCGACCTTTTGGTGCCATACGTACCTCAATGGAAATGGAGGCTCGACTTCACGCGCCAATTGACAATTATAGCATACTAACTTGGGGTTATTCGCCGTTTATTCGCCTGGGTCCATCCCCGGTTCTTCCCAGACGACGGCCGGGGGGAGCCGAAATCAGAGCGATCAACGGACAGCACGTTTGCTCAAATCGTTCAGTCACTAAAACTCTGGCTTCAGCGTGTCTAGTAGGTCGCAAGGAAGAGAGGGTCTGTCCCTGCAATTGCGAGAGGCGACGTGCCCGATGCAGTCAAAAATCCAGTGGATTTGTCGATGCTAAACACTCTGAAAACGGCAGCCTGATGGTCAGCGGCAAACAGGTACTGACCAGACCGGTCTATGACTATGGTCCCGGTGGCTGTTCCGGCCGGGAAAGGAGATCCCTGGACCTCCGTGAGAGTGCCGTTGGAGTCGTTGATCATGAACTCGGAAATCGTACCCTTAGATGGGTTCATGCCGTAAAGAAAGCTTCCGGTAGGAGCTACGACTATTGAAGAAATTGTTGTGCCCGCACCAAACGGAGAGTTAGTTATTGGAGTCAAACTTCCGTCCGTCTGAGAGATACTGTAACCGGTCAGTCCCAGAATACCGGATGAGACGTAAAGGAATTTCCCGGTGCCGTCGATAGCAAGCGCCGCCGGGGCGTCTCGCGAAGGCGTAGGAACTTCCCATGGGGAGCCTTGAATTTGGGACAGGTCGCCGGAGGTTGGATTTATCGAAAATCCTGTAAGGTTTGCGCCCGTGCTCGCGTTCACGGAGTATAAAAACCGTCCAGAAGGGTCCACGATTACAAGGGTCTCAAAAACATTTGCGGGAAAGGGCGAGTTATCGACGGAACTCAAACTTCCCGTCGATGCATTAATTTTGAATCCACTGACCCCGCCCGCCGTCTCGGTCCCCGCACCCACGGTCTTCACGATGCCGAAATCCGTGACATATAAATAAGTTCCTTGGGGATCAATTGCGAGGCCCGCTGGGGTAGTGTCGCTCCCTACGGTAAATGGCGACCCGTCGACGGTCGTCAAGTCTCCCGATTGGCCTATGGTAAATCCTCCTACGTTTCCATTTATATTTACGATATATATGAATACACCATCTGTATTGACACCAATTCCCGACGGCGATTCTGGTCCCGCGACCGACTGGGTATTGCTTAACGCGCCGGTGGTTGTATCGATCTGTAGGCTCAACACGGTACCGTTCGCCGCCGCGAACAGAAATTCTTCTGATTGGGATCGGGGAGTTACGGGGTTTACCGGCGTTGTGGGGATCGTGCACGAGTCTAGACACATGCAGATCCCCCACACCAAAGAAACCTTCAGCATTCCACGCACGATAAAATACTCCTCTTTATTCTGGAGGTTTGGAAAGCCGGTTCCGGCTAAAGCAGCGCCACCTTTCTTACTAATGCTGGTGGAATCGCTAGGACATCAGCAATCTGTGATTCGTCGTTCGCCCGAATCGCTCCTAAGCGATCTCCAATAATTTCTTTTGCGGCTCGCGGTAGCAGCGCGGGCAAGGCTTCCGTCTCGGCGGCAAGGGCCACACGAACACTCCTAATGGAGTATGGGATCAACGCAGCGAGCCCTAGAAGCAGGATGACGGGTACCAGCGCTAGCCCGAAGCGATCGTTGGGCTTTTCGACTACGAACGCGATCAGGAGCGCAATTTGAAGAAGTAATTGCGCGATTGTTCCCCAAATTGTCAGCGTGGAGGCTACAAGGAACCCGCCGGCGCAGCCCACCAATTGATTGTCTTTCCGAATTTGAAGCATCGTGTACGCACTGGGAGCAGCTATCACGACGGCCGCCATGAGCACGGCGCTCACGTTGTATGAATTCTTTGCGGCGACCTGTGTGAAGGGTTTGAAATCAGTAGTTATGGAGTTTGCGACTGAAACGCCGATAATGCCCGCTAATGCGCTGATATTCGAAGCCCAACTCCGCGAGAAATCCCAAGTCAAACTCACGTCGAAGGGTGTGTTTAGCTTCATTCTTATTGGCTTGAACGCGAACCCAACGATTGTCACAGACAAGGGTAGCGATATCAGGACAGCTATTTGTTCATAGCCGACCCATGCGGCATTGGAGAGAGTTGTCATTTATGGCTGAGGCTCCGCTTTTTCCTTGTTGCTTCCCGCTTGGCCAACCATTACAACTAAGCCAACGCTCGCGGAATTGTCTACCAGCCGAAAGGCGGGGGGTAATCTTCCGTATTCGTCCTTTAGAGTTATTCCCCATGAATTTGTAAACATAAAGTCCAGTTCTGATTGAACATGATTGCGCGCGGCGGTAGTGATGTGGTACACATCTATTACCTTGGTACTACCGGGCACCGTCTCTGTGTTAGTGCTTATCTCCGAGAACGCAGGAATCCTTACCCGGTAGGAAGCGGAGATCAACATCTTCTTTACTGCAATATTCTTCCTAGGGATGATTCTCGCCGACAAATCTACCCCGGCTACTCCCCTAAAAATTGTTCCGGACCCATCTGGTTCGAGCCCGTTCTCCGTGTTCGTGCCAAACTCGAATCCGATCGTCGGACTCAGATATGCCGTGAAAAATTCTTTGGTGGTTGTTGGCGTCGACCATATTGGCCACACGCGGAAGAAGTTACTCAGCATTACCGCAGATACTAGGTTGAGATCCTTGCCTTTGGCTTCGAATTCAGGTCCGAATATATTCCAATTCAGGAGAACGGATCGCCCAGAGAATCGAGCCGACTCGTCCGCACCGCAGCCGGAAATAAACATGCTGAAACTCGGGGAAACGGCGTAGCTGTCTGGGTCTACAGTTGGCCTTTGATTTGTTTTGGCTTGGGCGTTGAGACCCAAACTGGGATTGCATGCGTTTTTGGCACTTAGATGGAATTGAGGACTAACGAGAGCGTCTATAGAATACTGCGGCGGACTTCCGATTCCCGGACTGTATAGACCGCTAAAGTAAATGGCAGAGGTTTGCTTGCTCGAGGCTGCTACCAATCTGTCAGGATTTTGTTTCACGGCCGCGCCGGTAGCCGGTTTATTCGGCGTTTCCTTTACTGGCGTCTTCCACAGGGCCGTGAGACCCAAACCCTCTGGATCGAACTGCACCACGACAATATCCGTTTCTGAGAGTATAGAAAGCGCATTCGCGGTCTTCAATCGAACTTGAGCCTGATCTATGGTGTTGTCGGGGCGTGTGTAAAACGAAGGTTTGGCAACTGCTAATAGCACTGGTGAAGCATTTTGATCGTGCGGGATCGCCACAACTCGCCACTCGGTCGATTCCAGCGCCTTCGTAGCATCCGGTCTTCCCCCAGCAAAAGTCACAGCAATGAATTTTCCTTGGGAATCTACTTCTACGTTCATAGTCGGCTTTGGACCAGAGCCTTGCGCTAGCCCCACGCTGGCCGAAACCAATTCAGCGAGGATTAGAGAAGCGATGACAATCAAGCGACATTCAGTTCGACGCATACTGAACCTCTGCGGCGAGAGCGTCACACGTCTCGGTATCGCCGATGGAAAGCGGCCCCGGGAGAGAGAAGCCTTCGTCATGAATCTCTTTGAGAATGCACTGTACGATCTGATCTTTAGTCGCTGGGGGAGCTTGCGGATCTAGGACGGGATCCTCAGGCCCAGTTCGGCCGCTGCAGTCAAGAACGATTTTCAGCGCTTCGTCATAGCCGATAAAGGTCTTCTGCGTGGCCGCAACCGCCGCACCTTGCCTTCCCGCGCCGGCGGTGGTTCCTAGATGGGTGCCGATCGCGCCGATCGTGTCGCTGAGCTTTAGCAGTAGGTCATGCTGATTCTGAAATGCGACACTTAGTCTGCGTCCCTTAGAAACGTCGACTTTCCCGGCACGCGGCCGTTTCCCTCGATTGCTCGGCTTGTCCACGGCGACCTCCTAGTTGAGGTAGGTTCTACGATACTTGTCATGTCGTGTCAACCAATAATTAGTAATAATCGACCAACGGAAACAACAGCTAACATACTAATACAATGAATTATAGGCGGTCTGCATTTTGTCCGAAAAGACGTCGGCGCGTATGCCTTGGCTGGTCCGAGGCTTCGGATTTGGAGAAGGAATACGCTAACGCGCTGAAAAGGGGATGCTTGGAGCGGGGGGCGGAGACGATTTTAGTTTGGAGATGGAGCGGGCACGACGGGTCGTGCCCCTACGGAGAAAAACGATTAGTGCGAGAACAGTGAGGCGAAAAGATTACAGCGAGGTGTGGCCTAGTTTGAGGTTCCAGAGGGCGGCTACCAGGGCGTCGATTTCTTCGCAGGTGTTGTAGAAGGCGAGGCTGGGGCGGACGGTGGATTCCACGCCGAAGCGGCGGAGGATGGGTTGGGCGCAGTGATGGCCGGCGCGGACGGCGATGCCTTGGCGGTTGAGGGCGGCGCCGACGTCTTCGGTGCGGTGGCCATCGAGCACGAAGGAGAGGACGCCGGCTTTTTCTTTGGCGGTGCCGATGAGGCGGAGGCCGGGAACGGATTGCAGGGAGTCTGTGGCATAGGTTAGGAGGTCGTGCTCGTAGCGGGTGATGTTGGGCATGCCGATGCGGTCGAGGTAGTCGATGGCGGCGCCGAGGTTTTATATGGCGTCGGCGATGTTGCCGGTGCCGGCTTCGAAGCGGCCGGGCGGAGGCAATTCGTCAGGGGCTGAGGCCCATTGGTGGTGAGACGCGATGTCGGAGCTGAAGCTCCGACCCACAAAGCGTCCACAGAACCGTCCCACAAAGCCGACCACAGGGGCGAGCATAAGACCTAAGATAATGCTCAGCCAATGATGAAGAGGGTGATGGGGATGCGACGGGTGTTGGCGTTCGTCTTGATGTTGGTGGTTGCTGGGGTGGCGGAGGGGCAGGCGCGGAGAGGGAGCTTGGTGGTTATGATTGTTTCCAAGCGCGCGGACTATGTGGTTATCGGCGCGGAGAGCCGCACGCTTGATGTAAGCAATCATACTTTTGAGGATCGGTCTTGCAAGATTATTTCTTTGGGCGGAGATACGTTGTTCTACGAGACTGGGAACGCGGCGATCGGCGTCAAGGGGGGAACAAGCTGGAGCAGCGAGGGGGCGGCGCGTATTGTGTACGCATCGTCCCAGAAGCGTGATGCGGGCGACCTGGCTCGCGCATGGGCGACTAAGGCGCTGCGCTGGTTTGGTTCTCTGCCGCGACAAACCGTAGCGCGCGCTGCGGTGCCACCGCATGGGAGTTTGGTCGTTGGCGGTTTTATCAATTTTGACGAGAAGAGAGCTTTGTCAATTCATGCCGGCGAGATTTCTTTTGATTCCGTGAAGGGCACGCTGGTCGATCGGCGGTCCTCGGTGGCGCCCGGGGATATCGGCGTCGCGGGGATCGCGCAGGACATGGTGAAAGAGTTTTTTCTCGAGAAGAGTGAAAGAGCGGTGCGAGCGTTTGGTCCTGGCGGTACGGTGGGAAGGGTAGGTGTCGATGCGGAGAGGGATGCTGCGCTCGTACGCAAGGCGATTCAATTCGCGATGGATAACGCGGTCGGGGAGGATCGGCGGGCTTTGGGAGGCGACATCGACATCGCGATTATTCGCAACGACCGCAGGATCGAATGGGTCAGCCGAAAGCCTTGGTGCAGTCAGCAAGATGGGAAACGGACGGAATCCGGCGTGGAGTAGCTGGTGTCACTACTACTCAGCGGTGCGGGCGGACTCCATCCTGGGAGTGAGCGGGACGCGAGCTTGGATTGTTGCGCCGGAGTGCGGTTGCGAGCTAATGGAAAGATTCCCGTTCACTAGTTTGAGGCGTTCCTGCATGCTGGTGAGGCCGAGGCCGCGCCCTTTCACGGCTTCCACGGGATCAAAACCGCTGCCCGAATCACGCACGATCAGATAGAGTTCATCCGATGCAACCGTGAGCGACACTTGGAAATGCCGTGAACCGCTATGCCTAGCCGCATTCTGCAGGGCTTCCTGCAAAACGCGGAACAGACAAAGGGAGACTTCTTTGGACAGCTCTTTCGGGATGTTTTCGGAGTAAAAATCGATCTGCACTTTTTGGCGGTCAGAAAGCTCTTTGCAAAAGCTAGCGGCAGCCCTGGCGAGCCCGGTGATTTCCAGCTTGGAGGAGTGCAGCCGGTGGGAGAGGCCCTGGATATCGTTCCCGAGATCTTCTACCTCTTTCCTGGCCTTGGCAATTTCGTGCGTGAATTCGGCGGAGGGCGGAAGGTCTTGTTGCAAGCGATCCAGATTTAGCGCCAGCAACACTAGGCGTTGACTAACGTCGTCGTGAAGCTCGCGGGCAACCCAGGCACGTTCCACCTCTTGCGCCTGGATGAGTTGGCCGGTCAGCATCTGTAGCTTGGCTTCGGACTGGCGCAGCTTTTCTTCCGCGGCTCTTTTTTCAGTGACGTCCGCGACCATGGCGACGACCAGCGGATGCGAGCCGGCCGCATTCTGCATGAGAGAAATGCTCAGGCGCCCCCAGATTAGCGTGCCGTCTTTCCTAAAGAAGCGTTTTTCGAGATGGTAGTGGTCGATGGAACCTTGCCGCAATTGCGCAAAAAGCGCGCCGTCCTTGGCGGCATCTTCAGGAGGGGAAAAGTCGGTGCAGTGTTTGTTCCGCATTTCCTCTTCGCTCAATCCCAGCATCGAGCAAAGAGCGGCGTTCGCAAACAAAGGCCTCCCTTCCATGTCCTCGACGGCAATCCCGATGGGGCTCGCCTTGAAGACATCGTAGAAGATCTGGTCGGCGGCGGTTGCGAGCTGTGCTTTTTCCTCATTCATAGATGAAGGCATATAGCATCAGTGCTTTCAGAACTGCAAGTGAAATTCCAGGTTAGTCGCGGTCTCGATAGAGCCTTAGGAGGAACTTTCTCTTGGCCGGCTTGTCTGCGCCGTGCGATTTGCGCGACGGTCGATGGGATCATGGCGAGCAGCGGGCACGGCATGCCGTGCCCCTACGTCAGAACATGCTACTTCGAGCTTGGAGTGGCTACGATTTTTTCCAGTTGGGCTATTTGTTGCTTGATTAGGTCGGCGTTGGGGCCGGGGGCGATGTAGGTTTGGGCGTTGCGCAGGTGCGCGAGGGCGGCGGCGAAATCTTGTTTGTCGGCCAGGATTACGGCGAGGAGTTGCTCGGTGTTAGGCACAGTGTGCAAGGGATCCATGGCGAGGGACTTTTCGGCGGCGGTTTCGGCTACGTCTTTTTTGCCCAGTTTGTAGTTGGCGATGGCGCTGTAATACCAGATTAATGCGGTGCCGCGGGGATTTAATTGGAGCTCGTGAGCGGTGGCGTCGGCGACTTCTTGCCATTTGCCGGCTTTCGCGTCAACTATGGCCAAGTGTTCATAGGGGAGGATGAATTGGGGATCGGCGGCAGCGGCTTTGGCGAAGGAATTGGCGGCGTCAGGAGAGTTGGCGGCTTCCTGGATTTTCCCGAGCTGGTACCAGGCTTCGGCGAATTGCGGATCGAGCTGGACAGCTTTCTCCAAATCTTTTTGGGCTTTATCCGGTTTCTTCTCGAGCCATTCGGTGCGGGCTTTTTCAAAAGATTTCGCGGCGTCTTTGGGGGCCGAGGCGGTGGTGTTGCTGACGACGCTGCCCACGGAGTTTTCTTCGCGGTTCAGAGTGATAGTGCCGATGTCGGGATTGTCAGTAATGTTGCGGTCGGCGATGGTGACGGTGGTGGAGTTGAAACCCGGGAGGGCGGCTTCGACGGTGCAGCCCATGAATGCTGCGGCCGGCTTGGATTTGGGGTCGGCCGATGCTGGCGCGGTGCTGGTGACACCAGGGGAAGCGGCGGGAGCGATCACGAAGTTGCCCTTGGAGTCGGTCACGGAGGTGTAAGCGGTTTTGCCGCTGCAGGTGACGTTGACGGGGATGGCGTCCCAGGGGAGCGCGCCGCCGGCGACGGAGACTTTGCCGAGGAGATAGTCACCGGTGCGGCCCTGGCGAGAAAGCGCGTCATAGCCAGAATATTTGCCGATGTCGGTGGAGCCTGCGGGACTGCCGGAGGCACTGGAGGGCGTGGTGGGCGTTCCTGAGGCTGAAGGGCGAGCTTGCGCGAAGGCGGCAACGGGGAGTGCAAGAGTTGCGAGAAAAACGACGAAAGGTTTGGTGTTCATGGCTTGCGTCCTTTGAAGATTTGGCTCCAGGTATTTTAGATGCTTGGGACGAAAAGAAAAGTTCGTTTAGTGGGTGGGCGTGCGAGGCAACAATCGCGGGCAACTGCTTCAGGCAACCTTGTTAGGCAACCCGGGCGGAGTTGCAGGTATCCGAAATGATGGGTAGGCTGCCCGGACGCGCGGGATTTTGGGACTGGTCGTTGGGGCAAGTTTTTGTGTGGCCTGTCCTTTGGTTCAGGTTATAATAAGACGCTCCTGCGGGCATCGAGGTTCCCAGCCTCAGTGCGCAGCGGCGCTGGCCAATGGAATGTTCGGTGGGGTGGATTGGCGGCTTGGGGTGGAGACGCGAAACTCTAGCGATCGAGGTGATGTTTGCGCCGTACTCTAATATTGCTTGCAAGTGGGATATTTCTGGTTTCGGTTGGCGCGGTGCAGTGCGACGCGCAATTTCTACACAAGAAGAAGGTTAATAAGTCGACCAGCGCGGATAATAGCGCGGAGCCCGACAAGGTGCTGTATCTGCGGGCGCTGGACGAGGCCAAGAAGGGGCATCAAGAGATTGCCCGGCTGGACCTCCAGACGTTAATCAACACTTATCCCGACAGCGAATATCTGGCCAAGGCGAAACTGGGAATCGCAGACTCTTATTATAAAGAGGGCGGGACGGCGAACACCACGCAGGCGATTCAGGCGTACAAAGATTTCATCGTGTTCTTCCCTTTCCTGCCGGAGGCGCCGTACGCGCAGTTGCAGGTGGCGAATGCGCACTACCGAGAGATGGCCAAACCGGACCGCGATCGCACCGAAGCGAAAGAGGCGGAAGACGAGTTTCAGACATTTTTGCAAAAGTATCCGAGCGATCCACTGGCGGGCCAGGCGACGCAGCATCTGCGCGATGTGCAGGAAGTGCTGGCCGAGGGCGACTACCGCATTGCTTATTATTATTACGTGAAGGGCGACAAGCGAGCGGCGGCGTCACGGTTGACGTCGGTGACCACGCGGTATCCGCTATACAGCAAGTCTGACCATGCGTTGTGGATGCTGGGGGATTTGTATGAAACCAGCGAAAAACGGGACATTGCTTCGAAATATTATGCGCAGATCGTGCGGGATTATCCGAAGTCCGATCTGGTGGGAGATGCGAAGTATAAATTGAAGGCGTTTGGCGTGCCGGTGCCGCAGCCGGATCCGAATGCGTTGGCGTGGATGACGGCAAACGCAAACGCGCCGCGGCCGAAGACGCCGATGTATAAGCGGCCTTTGGACTTTGTCTCCGGCAAGCCTGCGGGTGAGCTACTTTCGTCGGCAAAAGTTGGTACGCCGACGATGACGCAGGAAAGCGACAACAACAACGACACACTGCACCCTGGAAGCGGAGCACAACTGACCGTGGGTGGGACGCCTGGGAAGTCGGTGGTGGCTACGGTGGTGCCGGGGTCAGAGTCGGGAGCGGTGAGCGGCGAGAGCGTTCCAGCCGCGACGGGGACTGATACGGCGGCACCGGCCGAAGGCACGAGCAGTGCACCAGCTGTAGGGGCACCAGCGGCGGAGGCACCGGCTGCGGAAGGCGCGGCGCCAGCGGCGGAATCTACGTCCGCTGCGGCAAATGGCGCGGCGGGCGCTACTCCGGCGACAGGAAATGCGGCGGTAGCTAAGGCGGCGGATGGAACTGCGCCGGCTAGTGACGCGGCGGCCACGGAAGACTCGTCCGACAGCACGAAGACAGCGAACCCGGATGGGAAAGAATCCACCAGCAAGAAGAAGAAAGGGATCAAGAAACTCATCCCCTGGTAAAAGCCCAGCGCGAGGTTGTTCGGAGCTGACAAAAGGCTCAGCGAAAACGAGACGAAGAGATATGGGGTTCGCCAAACTGGCGGACCCCTTTTTGATTATGGCTGCTTATTTATAAGGTGCTGCGACGGAGCTGATGTGCGCCATTGGGCCAGTGTTCGTTTCCGACACACTGGCACCCTGTTCACATTGACGGGTGTTTGGCCGAATGCTCAAATACAGTGGAGCACGGGAGTGCTTCCGGAAGATTTCCGGGAGAGCGTACCGTTGCGGAGCGGCCAAGAAGGTAAGAAGGCCGCGAGATACGGCGTGAAACGGCGCGGGTAGAGGTTTCTCCCGGAGGATGTTCGGTGGCCAAGATCCTGGTGGCGGACGATAACAGCAACATCCAGAAGATGGTGGGCCTGGCGCTGAAAGACCAGGGCATCGACGTGGTGGCCGTGGGCAACGGCGAAGCCGCAGTGCGAAAAATTTCCGACATACATCCGGATTTAGTTTTGGCCGATGTGTTCATGCCGGTGCGCAATGGGTATGAAGTTTGCCAGTATGTGAAGCAGGATCCGGCGCTGGCGCATATTCCCGTGATTTTGTTGGTGGGCGCGTTCGATCCCCTGGATGAGCAGGAAGCGCAGCGTGTGGGCGCGGATGGTGTGTTGAAGAAGCCGTTTGTGCCGCCCGATCCGCTGATTGCGATGGTGAAAGCGGCGTTGACGCGCGCGGGCGTGGCGTATTCGTCTGAGAAGACGCTGGGCGACGACAAGTCTGGAAGAAATGGCGAGCGCAAAGGCGCGGAATTTTTGAAGCCCAAGCCGGCGCCGGTGGCGGTACCGGAGCCTGTGGTGATGGCTGCTCCTGTAGCGCCCCCCGAATCGATTGTGATGGAAGATTTGGACGTGGTGGAAGAGGTGTCGCTGGTGCCTCCGCCGGTGAAGATGGTTGGCGAGGCTCCATTGGCATTTGGGAATTTGATGGAAAGCGGCACCGCCGAGGAAGAAGATCCGGGATTTGTTGCCGCAGTGCATCCGGAACTGGCGGGGCGCGATTGGCGGGACGCGGAAGAACAGCAGGATGTACCGGAAGAGGAAGAAGAAGAGAAGCCGAGGGCTTCTTGGCGCCGTGATGCTGGGGATGAAGAGGTGGCGGGAGGCGTGACGGGAGCGGCGCGGGATTGGCGGGATACGGCGTTCAACGAGCCGCCCACGCGTAAGAGTGCGCGAGAAGATTGGGGAACGACGCCGGTGCCCGCGATGACGGAAGCGGCGGCAACGCAAGAAAGTCCCGCGGCGATTTTGCAAGAAGAGACGGTTTCGGCGGTTACGAAGATTGATGCGGGACTTGTTACGTCCGAGGCAATTCCGCAGGTGACAGCGTACTCGGCGGATGCCTGGGATAGCGCGATCTCTGCTGGGGCGTCGGAAGCGGCGGCAGCGCTGGCGTTGTCGAAGAACGGGTCGCAGACGCTTACGGCGGAAGCTGCGCTTAACGCGGTGAGCGATGCGGCAGGAGAGTTGCCAGCAGCAGCGCTGGCCGTGGAACACCATGCGGTGGCAACGGCGATTGATCGATTTGCAGGCTCACAGGATGCGCAGGGCGAAGCCGAAGGGGCGGCGCCGACGGCCACTAGTGCGTGGGAAGTGCAGGCGATGAAGGCCAATCTGCTGGCGTCGACGTGGGACGCACCGGCGGCGGCTAGTGCGCCAGTGTTTTCGGAAACGGCGGCGGAAGAAGCGCCTGCTGTACTTGCGGCGGAAGAGACCGTTGGAGAGCCGGAAGCGGCTGTTGTGGAGCACGCGGAAGCGTTCGTGGAGCCGGCCGCTGAAGTTGCCGCGCCGGTGGTAGAGAACTCGAACGTTGATGTGGCTGCGGCGGGCGAACTTGCGCTTACTGCGGAGACACCGGAAGTTATTCACGAGGAACAGGCGGCGGAGCCCGCGGCGACGGCATATGCGAGTGAGTTGAGTGTTGAGCCCGCGGCGAGCGCTGAAGTTGAGACGGCGATTCCCGAAGTGGAAACGGCCCATGAGTCGGTGGCTAACGAGGGGCCTGCCGAGGAAATCCACGGCGCGGAGAGTTTTGCTGCGACGCAGGCGGTTGAGGAACCGGCCGTCGAACAGAACGTGTTTCTTGAAGAAACGGCTGCGCCGGTAGAGGAAGTTGCGCCGGAACATGGTACGGAACACGGCGCGGAACCAAGCACGGAACAGGTCTCGGAAATTTCCAACGTTGGGGCCATTACGGAAAGCGTGGCGGCGAGCGTGTATGTGGGCGAGCCGCCGGCCATCGAGACCGCGGCTGAGCCTGAAGCGAAAGCGGTGGCTCACGACGTGGCTGCGACGGAGGCCCAGGCTAACAACGCAGACGTGGTGGCGCGGGTGCTGGCGAGTCTTAGTCCGGAAGTGATGCAGGCGGTTACGCGCGAGTTGCTGAAGCCGGTGGTGGAGGCGATGGTGCGCGAAGAGTTGAATAAGAAGAAGTAGTTCCCTGCCGCGGCTGGTTTTTAGAGATTGTGTTTAGCAAAATGCCCGCGATTGAAATCGCGGGCATTTTTGTTTGTAGGCGGAGTGAGTCGGCGTGATGAAGAAACCGTTTGCCGCCCCTACGGGGCTCGCGGTTCCCTGCATGGGTACCCAGCACTTGCGTGCTGGGCTATATTGTGGCGCGCCTGCGGCGCTGTTTGGGCGGCATTGCGAAAATGCCGGTCCGCGCGAATTCCTCGCCCCCCCGCAAAAACCACGTTCGTGAAGAGACGCCCGCCCGGAAATGGGTTGCGTCGGTCTCGGGACTCATGGAAGATGATGCCCATTCTTGATGCCGACCTCCGAAGCGCTACAACGTAAGGGTATTCCAGGCCCGCTGGCGTTGACCCTCGTCTTGCTGGCGATTTCTGTGTTCATCAACTACGTGGATCGCGGAAATCTCTCCATCGCCGGCCCGCTGCTGAAGGACGAACTGGGCATTTCCGCATCGCAACTGGGCATCTTGTTTTCCGCGTTTTTCTTTACCTACGGGCTATTTCAACTCGTTTCCGGCTGGCTGGTGGACCGATACAACGTCAATTGGATCTTCGCCGGCGGCTTCTTTCTTTGGTCGGTCGCCACCGCAGCGACAGGCCTCGCGCACGTCTTCGCAAGCATTTTGGTTTTTCGATTGCTCGTCGGCATTGGCGAGTCCGTCGCCTATCCGTCCTACACAAAAATCATCGCCAGCAATTTCCCGGAAACGCAGCGCGGCTTTGCCAACGGCGTGCTCTCCGCTGGGGTCGTCCTGGGACCCGGATTTGGCATGCTCTTCGGCGGCTTGCTGATCGCGCGATACGGATGGCGTCCGTGCTTTATCGTTTTAGGACTCGCAAGCCTGCTTTGGATTATCCCTTGGCTGCGTTACGCGCCAAAAGACCCGCCCGCTATTCGCACGAACGCTGCGGGCACGCCAATGTTTCTGGAGCTTCTCCGCGTGCGGTCGCTGTGGGGAACCTGCCTGGGACTATTCTGCGGAAATTATGTGAACTACTTCCTGATTACCTGGTTGCCGTTTTATCTGGTTCGCGAACGGCAGTTCTCCATGGACAAGATGGCGAAAATCGGCGGGACCGCCTACCTGCTCGGCGCGTGTGCTTCCGCCCTGGCAGGTTGGCTATCCGACCGCTGGATCACGTCGGGGGCCACGCCGACGCTCGTTCGGAAAACGGTCGTTGGCGGAGGCTCCGCTTTGGCCGGCATTTTCGTCGGCCTCGCCGCTGTTGCCGGCCCGGTCTATTGCATCCCCGCCTTGGTACTCGGAGTTATCTTTTTTGGCGTCACCGCCTCCAATGTCTGGACCATTACACAAACGCTCGCGGGACCGAAAGCGGCCGGACGATGGGCCGGTTTCCAGTGCTTTATCGGAAATATTTCGGGGATTGTGGCGCCGGCGGTCACGGGATTTGTGCTACAGCGCACCGGGCATTTTTTCTGGGCATTCGTTATCGTCACCGCCGTCTCATTGGTCGGAGCGTCTTCGTGGCTTTTCCTCGTTGGTCCTGTGGAGCAGGTGGCCTGGCGTGGGGAAATTTCGGCTTAGATATAGCTCGGCCAAAATCGGTCATTCCCGCTCACACTGCTCGCTGGAGTGACGCGGTAGTTGGAGGCCAGAGTCTGTTGATAAATTGACGTCCCGCGATTTTTCCCCGTATAGTCGAAGATTATCCTGACGACAAATTTGTTTGCTGGATGACGCGTTTTTTCTATTGGGAGCAACGGGAATTATGGGTCGTGAGATCGCCAAGGGGTATGAACCGCAGCTGATTGAGCCGCACTGGGCGGAGTATTGGGTGCGGGAGGAATTGTTTAAGGCCGATCCCGCGGCGGAGACCGGCGGGAAGGTGTTTTCTATTGTGATTCCGCCGCCGAATGTGACTGGATCGCTGCATATCGGGCACATGTTGGACCACACGGAAATTGACATTTTGACGCGCTGGCACCGCATGCGCGGATTTAACACGCTTTATTTGCCGGGGACGGACCACGCGGGGATTTCCACGCAGCGCGTGGTGGTGCGGCAGTTGGCGGAACGCGGGATTGATTATCAGAAATTGGGGCGGGAAGAGTTTATAGCGCAGGTTTGGAAGTGGCGGGAGGAGAGCGGCGAGACGATTCTTTCGCAGATGAAACAGATTGGGGAGAGTTGCGATTGGTCGCGGCTGAAATTTACGCTGTCGCCCGAACTTTCGCGGGTGGTGATTGAAGTTTTCGTGCGGCTTTATGAAGAAGGATTGATTTATCGCGAGACGCGATTGGTGAACTGGTGCCCGGTTTGTTTGACGGTGCTTAGTGATTTGGAGGTTTTGCACGAGGAGCGGGCGGGGTCTTTGTGGCATATCCGGTATCCGGTGGTGGGGAGCGATTTGTCGGTGGTGGTGGCGACTACGCGGCCGGAGACGATGTTGGGAGACACGGCGGTAGCGGTGCATCCGCTGGATGAACGGTATGGCGCGCTGATTGGAAAGAAAGTGCGCTTGCCGCTGATGAATCGCGAGATTGTGATTATCGGCGATGAAATGGTGGATCGCGAGTTTGGGACGGGGGCGGTAAAGATTACGCCGGCGCATGATCCGAACGACTTTGCGGTGGGCAAGCGGCACGGACTGGAAGAGATTGATGTAATGACTGTTGACGGCAAGATCAATACGAATGGTGGGGCGTACGCAGGGCAGGATCGCTTTGCGGCGCGAAAACAAATTGTGGCGGATCTGGACGAGCAGGGATTTTTGGTAAAGGTGGAGGCGCACTCGCATGCTGTAGGGATTTGCGAGCGGAGCAAGACGGTGGTGGAGCCGCGGATTTCCACGCAATGGTTTTGTGCGATGAAGGATTTGGCGGCGCCGGCGATTGCGGCGGTGCGGGAGTATGCGCCGGGGAAAGACAATACCATCAACATCATTCCGGATAACCGGCGCACGGAATTTTTGAATTGGCTGGATAACATTCGCGATTGGACGATTTCGCGGCAGCTGTGGTGGGGGCACCGGATTCCAGCGTGGCATTGCGGTGCCTGCGCAAAGATTACCGTGGCGCGGACTGTGCCTGCCAAATGCTTGCACTGCGGGTCCGCCGAGCTAACGCAGGATCCAGACGTTTTGGACACGTGGTTTAGTTCGGCGTTGTGGCCGTTTTCTACCTTGGGATGGCCGGAGAAGACGGCGGATTTTGCGAGGTACTATCCGACGTCGGCGTTGATCACCGGATATGACATTTTGTTCTTTTGGGTGGCGCGCATGGCCATGATGGGGATGCATTTTACGGGGCGCGTGCCGTTCAAGACGGTGTATTTGCATTCGCTGGTGCGAACGGGTTCTGGGGAAAAGATGTCCAAGTCCAAGGGCACGGGCTTGGACCCGGTAGCTTTGAATCAGCAGTATGGGACGGATGCGATGCGGTTTTGCCTGGCGTCCATGGCGGCGCCGGGGACGGACATTGTTTTGAGCGATGACCGGCTGGCCGGGGCGCGCAATTTTGCTAACAAGATTTGGAATGCAGCGCGATTTCTGTTTGTGAACCTGGATAAGTTTGAGGCTGGGGGGACTTCGCTGGAGGAGTTGGCGGCGCGGGAGGTGCGCGCTGGGGCGCCTTATGCGTTCGAGGGCAGTGTGCCGCTGGCGGACGCGTGGCTTTTTTCGCGCTTGGCGCGGACGATTGCCACCGTGAACGAAGCGCTCGCGGAGTTTCGGTTTCATGAGGCGGCGTCCAGCGTTTACCAGTTTTTCTGGGGAGATTTTTGCGATTGGTATATCGAGTGGGTGAAGCCGGAGCTGCTATCGGCGGACCGCGCGCGGGCAGTGGTCTCCTGGAAGAATTTGTTTGCGGGGTTTGATGCGGCTTTGCGATTGCTGCACCCGCTGATGCCGTTTTTGACGGAGGAGTTGTGGCACCAGTTGCCGCAGCGGGCGGGGGCGAAGTCGATCGCGCTAGATGCGTTTCCGGAGGTTGCAAGCGGCTGGATGAATGCTGCGGCGGAACGCGAGGTGACGTTTTTGCAGGAAGTGATTGGTGCGGTTCGGAATATTCGCGCGGAGATGAAGCTGGACCCGAAGAAAAAGGTGGAGGCAGATGTTTCCGTGGCGGACGCTGGATTGCTGGCGACGGCGAAAGCGAATCGTGATTTTCTGGTGCGGCTAGCGTTGCTTTCCGAGTTGCGGCTCACTGGGGAGAAATTGTCGTTGACTGGCGGGGCCGCGCGCTCCTCGGTGGAGTTTGATGTGCGTATCGCGTTTGCGGCAGAGACGGTGGATGTTGGCGCGGAGTTGGCGCGGTTGAAGAAAGAGATTGAGGGTCTGGAGAAGGCGATTGCGGCTAAGGAAAAACAATTGGGAGATGACACATTTTTATCGCGCGCGCCGGAGAAGATTGTCAATGGATTGAAGGCTGCGCTGGAGCAGCAGAAGATTGAATTGCGGAAATTGTTGGAGAGGAAGCGGGAGTTGGAAGGTGGTTCGTAACCGCAAAGGCGCCTGAGGCAGGGGTCAAGAACGGGACGAACGTCAAAAAAACGGAACTAACGTCAAAAGAACGGGTCTGAAGACCCGCCACTACTTATGCATATCGATTGGAAATCGGCGAGCGTTGTTAATCTGGTGCGGCGCGCGCTGGAGGAAGACGTCGGCACCGGAGATGTTACGGTGTTGGCGACCGTGCCGGCGCTGGCTAGCGGGCGCGCCCGGATTTTGGCACGCGAGCCGCTGGTGGTGGCGGGGTTGCCATTGGTAGAGATGGTGTTTGCGGCGCTGGATCCGAAGATCACGGTGGAATTTTTAGCGCGCGATGGCGACGTGGTCGAAAAGCGGCGGGATTTGGTGAGATTTTCCGGCCGCGCGCGGGCCATCTTGACCGGGGAGCGGACCGCGCTTAATTTTCTTTCGCATTTGAGCGGGGTGGCGACACTTACACGAAGGTTTGTGGAGCGGTTGGCGGGAACGCGCGCGAAGATTCGCGACACGCGGAAGACCACTCCCGGTTTGCGGATGCTGGAAAAGTACGCCGTGAAGATGGGCGGAGGGACGAATCACCGGTTTGGTTTGTACGACGCGATTTTGCTGAAGGAGAATCACATAGCGCTGGCGGGTGGTGTGAAAGAGGCGCTGGACATGGCGCACGCGTTTGCTTCGGCGCAGATGAATTCGCGGAGCACGACGGCGTATGAGGCGGTTGGCGGGGACGCCGGCGCCAATGGCAATTCCCTTCTCAGCGTGCAGATTGAAGTGCGCAATGAGCAGGAGTTGCGAGAGGCGTTGGGGGCCGGAGCTATGGCGGTGTTGCTGGATAATATGACGCCGGAGCGGGCCCGATCTTGCGTGGAGATTGTGCGTGCGGTGCGCAGCGAGTGCATGGTGGAGATTTCTGGTGGGATCACATTGGAGAATGCGCGAGATTATGCGGAGACTGGGGCGGATTATTTGTCTGCCGGGATGCTGACGCACTCGGCGGCGGCGGCGAATTTGAGTTTGTTGGTGGAGAGTATCGTCGAGGGTTGACAGGGCAGGATTCGCGGACAAAAAGCGACGGGCAAGAATAGAGAAAGAGAAAGATGACGCCCTGAAGGGCGTCGCTACAAAACGCAAGCACAACTTAATGGCGAAACGAAATATTAGCGAGGTTACGGATCGGCGGTTGGCGACGCTGGTTACGCTCCTGGCGGAGAACGCCACGATCGTGATCAGTGGGGCGCGGATTGCACGTGAACTTGAGGTTTCGCGGACTACGGTGTGGCGGTGGGTTACGCGGTTGCGTGAGCTGGGGGTAAAAGTTAAGGGGCAACCGGCTACGGGATATTTTTTGGAGTCGGTGGCGGATATTTTGACGCCGGAGTTGCTACGTAAGAGGCTGAAGGGGAGTCTATTCGGAAAAAGGGTGTGGCATTTTTTTCGGACGGACTCCACAAATCGCGTCGCGTTCGACCTCGGACACGCGGGTGAGCCCGAAGGCGCGGTAGTGGTGGCGGAGGAGCAGACGGCCGGCCGCGGGCGGGCTGGGAGGGCGTGGCATTCCGAACGCGGGACGGGGATTTATGTGACGCTTTTGCTGCGGCCGCGACTCGCGCCAGTGCAGGCGCCGCTTTTGACGATGATGGCGGGGATCAGCGCGCAGACCGCGGTGGCAGCGGTTACCGGACTAACCGTGGACTTGAAATGGCCTAATGATTTGCTGATTGGCGGGAAGAAAGTCGGCGGAATTTTGACGGAGATGCACGCCGAGCCTACGCTGGTGAAATTTGTAATTGTGGGGATTGGGCTAAACGTGAATCAGGAGACATTTCCTGGCGAGCTCGGCGCGATGGCTACTTCCCTGCGGGCGGAAACTGGGAAAATGCACTCACGCATGGAAGTACTGGCGCGGTTGCTGCGGGAATTTGAGAATGACTACAATCGGTTGCTGCGCGAAGGATCTGCTGGTGTGGTACGGAGATTTGAAGAGGTTTCCAGTTACGCGCGCGGGAAAAAGGTGTGCGTGGTCACGGGAGCGGAGACGTTTTCGGGGATTACCGCGGGGCTGACGCCGGAGGGATTGCTGCGGGTGGAGCGCGGGAACGGCGAGATTGTTACCGTAATTGCGGGGGACGTTACGGAAGCGCGGTGAAACTCGTGCCAAGATGGGGGCGCAGCCCGCGTCACCTCTACGAAGGATTTGCGGGAGTCGGACATCTTATGCTGCTGACGATCGATGTGGGCAATACCAATACCGTGCTCGGAGTGTTTCGCGGCGAGCAGTTGGTGGCTAATTGGCGGCTGACCACCGCGCGCGAACAGACCGTGGATGAATACGGCGTTCTAACGCGCAACCTTTTTTCGCTGGCGGGGCTGGATCGTGGTGCGATTGGCGGCGTGATCGTCAGCTCGGTGGTGGCCACGGTAAATTGGACGCTGGGCGAAATGGCGAAGAAATATTTGGGGCGGCGGGCGCTTTTTGTGGAACCGGGAGTTAAGACTGGGATGGCGGTGCTGGTCGACAATCCTTTGGAAGTGGGTGCGGACCGGATCGTGAATGGCGTGGCGGCATTCGCGGAATATGGCGGGCCTTGCATCGTGGTGGATTTTGGAACGGCAATTACGTTCGATGTGATTTCCGCGAAGGGAGAATATTTAGGCGGCGTGATTGCGCCAGGATTGGGGATTTCGTCGGAAGCCTTGTTTGCGCGGGCGGCGCGCTTGCCGCGCGTGGAGATCAAGGATCCCGGCAAAGTGATTGGGACCAACACCGTGACGCACATGCAGGCCGGCTTGTATTACGGGGCGGTGGACATGGTGGATGGCATGCTGACGCGAATCAAAGCGGAGATTGGAAGTGATTTGCCGGTGGTGGCCACGGGGGGGCAGGCAAAACTGGTGGCGCGCGGATCGAAGCATATCAAGCATACCGATGAGTTTTTGACGTTGAAGGGCTTGCGATTGATTTGGGACAAGAATCCCGAGTTGGTGAAGAGTTTGGCGGCGGAGAGTCGCGGGCCGGCCACGATTGCCGGCAGCAAATCCGATCCGAAAAAGGCCGGGCACTAGGCGCGGATGGCGGATTCGGACAAGTCGGATAACGGATCGAATACTGGGGCTGATACGGGTCAGGCCAGGGACATTCCAGAGAGTAGTGACGGCTGGAATTACTTCAACTACTTCACAGAAATTGAAGAATATTTCTGGAAGAAGCGCGGGGCGCGTCTGCTGGTGTCGCCGCTGGACTGGGCGATCATGGAAACCTGGCAGAAAGCCGGAGTGCCCCTGGAGGCGGTGCTGCGCGGGATCGATCGGGCGGCGGAGAGTTACGCCCGGTCCCGGCGTGGGGCCGGCAAGGCGATGAAGACGCTGGCGTATTGCACGGACGCGGTGCTGGAAGCGGCGGAAGAGATGAATGAGGCGGCGGCTGGAGCTGCGCCGCGCGCTGGAAAGGCCGCGACTACACGTCCAGCGTTTCCGCTGGAAGATCTGCGGTCATATCTGTTGCAAAATGTTGCGGCGTCGTGCGCGGCTGCGGAGAAGCTTGCCTCGGGGCATGCGTCACTCGCAGCGCGGATCTTGGAAATTGCCGCCGGCGCCGAGGCCGCTTGCGCGCTATTGGATGCGCCGGGACTGGTGGATTTGGAGGATCTGGAGCGGCGTCTTACCGTGCTCGATGATAAGGTGTATGCGGCGGTCACGGGAGATGCGAGCGAGGAACTGCTGCTGAAAGTGCGGCGCGAGATGGATGGGCAGTTAGCAATGTACCGGCGCACGATGAAGGCGGCGCAGATAGCTCTTGTAGAGAAGCAGTATCTGCAGAAGCGGTTACTGGAGGAGTTTGGGTTGGTGCGGTTTAGTTTGTTTTATTTTTCTTGATGGCCGGCACGGAAAAAAATTTAACGCAGAGAACACAGAGGCGCAAAGGGCGCGGAGGAGAACCAATACTTCGCGTACCCCGATGGTTCACTTTTGTTGGCATTTCGTGCAGAATAGGATGAGTGATGGCGGAAGAGTTAAGATTATCGATTGAGAAGCTTGTATACGGAGGGGATGGCTTGGGGCACGCGGAAGGAAACACCGTTTTTGCGCCGTTTGTGCTGCCGGGGGAAGTCGTGCGCGCCGAAGTAAAGACGCGCAAAAAGAAAACGGTTTGGGCCAAGGCGCTGGAGGTGGTAGAGCCGGCAGCAGCCCGCGTGAAGGCGCCATGCCCGCATTTTGGGATTTGTGGCGGATGCAACTATCAGCACATAGAGTTTGCCGAGCAGACGCGTCTGAAGATTGGAATCTTGCGGGAGACGCTCTCGCGACTGGGCGGAATTTCGTGGGCCGGCAAGATCGCCGCGCATTCCGCTGAGCCTTACGGATATCGCAATCGCGCGCAATGGGCGGTGCGCAGTGGGATGCCGCGGGCGCTGGGTTATTTTCTGCCAGAGAGTTCCGTAATTATGCCGGTGGATACGTGCCCCGTGCTCTCGCCGCGCCTGGCGGAGACGTTTGGGTTGCTGCAAGAGATGGCGCGCAGCGGGAAGCTACCCACAGGCATTCTGGAAATAGAGGCGTTTGCGGATTCCGCGGACGAGAAGATTGCGTTGAATGTGGCGTTTGATGCCTATCCGAAACCCGCGGCGGAGTTAGCGGAATATTTTCGGGCGGAACTGCCGAAGATCGAAAGCCTATTGCTGCTAGACCAGAAGAAAGAGCGGTTTGAATTGACCGGGCCAGGATATTTGACGCATCAGGCCGGAGGATTTTCGTTTCGCGTCAGCCATTTGTCATTTTTTCAGGTCAACCGGTTTTTGATTGAAGAGCTTCTGGCGGCGGTGACGAAGGGCGCTAAAGGCAAATTGGCGCTGGATTTGTATGCCGGCGTGGGATTTTTTACCTTGCCGCTGGCGAAGACGTTCACAAAAGTGGTGAGCGTGGATGCGAATTTGGCGGCTACGCGGGATTTGTATGCGAATGCGGAGTTGGCGGGCGTCGAAGTAACCACCCATCACGAGCATACCGAGGACTTCCTGAAGAAGCCGCAGGACCGTCCGGATCTGGTGGTGCTCGATCCGCCCCGGTCAGGATTGGGGGCGGAGGCTGCGGGAAAATTAGTGGAGTTGGGCGCGCCAGAGGTTATTTATTTGTCTTGTGATCCTTCGACGCTGGCGCGCGATTTGGCGGTATTGACGGGCAGCGCCAAGAAACCCGTGGAAATTGCCGCCGCCGGTCCATTTTACGAAATTACCGCGATTGATATGTTCGATTTATTTCCACAAACATTTCATATCGAGACTTTGGTGCGGTTGCGACGGCTGCCATAAGGTTATTGCGGTGAGGTTATTGCGATGAGTGTAGTGCCGTGAAATCGCCGGCGGTGGCGATAACCGCAGCGTTTATCTGCGGGATTGCTATCGGCCTGCGTCCGAGTATGGTGGCCCACGCTGGTTCGCGAGAACTGATCGTGGGCTTTTTTATTGGCGCTGGGGCCCTGTTGATCTTAGGTGTAATTTTTGTGGCGCGTGGACATTTGTTGGCTGCGAGTTGCGCCGCGCTTTTTTGTTGGGCGTTCCTGGGTTTTGTGGGCGCGTGCATTGCGCAACAGCCGCGCGCGGCAGGCCACGCAATTTCCCTCGTAGAGAGCGGCGAGCTCGGATTACACACGCCGTTGCGGTGGCACGGGCAGCTACGGGATGAGCCCGCGCGGCTGCCCTGGGGTTATGGTTACGAAGTAAGCCTTTCGGGAGTGGATTATCAGAACAATCTCATGCCGTTGCGCGGCGGTTTACGCCTAAGTTTTTCGCAACAGCGCGATGCACAAGGCCGTGACCTGCCGCCGCCGGATATACACGCCGGCGATGCGATCACCGTGGTTGCGGAGGCACGCCAGCCGCAGATATTTCGCGACGAAGGGGCGTTTGACCGGCGGGCCTTTCTCGCGGGGCAAAATATTGATTTAGTGGCGACCTTGCGGGCGCCAGAATTGCTCGAGCGTGAGGCGGTGGCACGTCTGACGCCCGCCGTGCTGATTGCTCGCGCACGACGGCGGCTGCGCGATGAAGTAGATGTGCTCTTCGCTGCGCGGCCGGAAGTGGCCGGCGTGCTGAGGGCCATGCTCTTGGGGGATCGCAGCTTTGTGGACCGCGAGGAGTCCGCGGATTTTCAGAAGACCGGCGTGTTTCACGTTTTGGTGGTAGCGGGCCTGCATGTTGGAGCGATCGCGTATTTGCTTTTTTGGCTGGGTCGCAAGTTGCAAATGCCGAGCGTGCTGACCGTCGCGATAACGATGGCGCTGCTGTTCGCCTACGTGGCAATGGTGGAGCAACGCCCCCCTGTGCTGCGCGCGGCGCTGATGGCTTCTGTCGTGGCTATTGGTACTATTTTTTTTCGACGGCTAGACCTGCTCAATTCGGCGGCGGTGGCGGCGTTGCTACTACTGGTGGCTCGACCGCTGCTGCTGTCTGATGGAAGCTTTCAGCTTACGTTTGTGGCCATTGGATGTATCGCCGGTATCGCGGCGCCCTGGCTTGAAGAGTACGTGCAGCCGTACGCGCGGGCGCTGCGCGGCTGGCGAGACGTGGCGCGAGATGCGATACACGTTCCTAAAGCGGCGCAATTCCGGATTGACTTGCGTGCGGCGACTGCGTGGTTAACTTCGGGCGTGCCCGCCAAGCTCGCAAGAACGGCGGAAAGTGCGTTGGCCGGCGCGCTCACTGTTTCACTACGCGTGTTTGAATTGCTGGTGATCACGGTGGTATTGCAGATTGGGATGCAGCCCCTGATGACCAGCGCGTTTCACCGCGTGACACTGGCGGCGCCGCTCGTGAATCTGCTCGCCGTGTCATTGATGGGAGTCATGGTACCGCTCGGCTTTGCGGCCATTCTGAGTGGCGTGCTCTTCCCTGCCCTGGGAAGATTTTTGGCGGCGCCGCTTGGATGGCTCACGACGCTCTTGTTGCGCGTGGTGAAGTACTTTGGCGCTTTTGGGCACTGGAGCTATCGCGTGCCCGGACCGCCTGCATGGCTGACGATGGTATTTTTCGTGGCGGCGGTATCTCTTGCGATCTTGCTGCATTTGAAATCGAAGCGGGCGAGATGGTGCGCGCGGGGAAGTGCGCTGGTGTTGCTGGCTGCCGCCATGGCAATTGCTACGTTCCCATTTCCAGCCGTTTGGCATCGCGGCGAGTTGGAGCTAACGGTACTCGATGTGGGGCAGGGCGATTCCCTGTTCTTAATTTCGCCTGGCGGGAAAACTTTATTGATTGATGGGGGCGGAGCGTTTGGAGGATTCCCAGGTCATGCGGAGCATTTGGGAATTGATCCTGGAGAAGAGGCAGTGTCGCCATATCTGTGGTCACGGGGATTTAAGCGAATTGATTTCGTGGCGGTCACGCACGGGCATCAGGATCACCTGGGGGGTTTGACAGCTGTGCTGGAAAATTTTCACGTCGAGACGCTGATGATTGGACGAGAGGTCGGCGGTCCCGCGCTGGCGAAGCTGGAATCCTTGGCACGTGATCGCGGCGTGGCCATAGTGCATGAGGTGCGTACCGGAAGGTTGGACTGGGATGGCGCGGAGGGCGAGGTTCTGTGGCCGGAGGCAGGTACTGACGACCTAAGAGTGGCGCCGAAGAATAATGATTCGATTGTGATGCGGTGGGAATTTGGCGGGACCGCGTTCATGCTGCCGGGCGACGCAGAGAAACAGGCGGAGCGGGAGATTTTGTCGGAGAACGCTGCGGGACACTTGTGGGCGGACGTGCTGAAGGTTGGTCATCACGGGAGCAAAAACTCAACCACCGAAGAATTCCTGGCGGCAGTGCACCCGCGGGTGGCGGTGATTTCTGCCGGAGAGAACAATCCTTACGGGCATCCCAGCCCGGAACTGCTGGAGAGGCTCAAAAACGCTGGGGTGCGAATCTTGCGAACAGATCGCGACGGCGCGGTGCACATACTTTCGGATGGCAGACAGTTGGACATTTCTTGCTTCGTGGCGTGTCCGGAAGCTGCGGCGCCGCCTCCCGCGTCATTGTCAACGCAATCGCCACAGAATTAGCAGCGTGGCTAGAAGCAGCACAAAACCCAGCGTAGCCTGCCATTCGTGGTTTTTCCGGTACTGCGCGTAGGAAAACGCGCTCGCGGAATCGGCGGAAACGTCGGTCATTTTTGCCGGCGTGACGCGCGGGAAAAAAAGCGGCACGGCGCGCGCGTAAGTTTCGAACGCCGCCCCGTAATGTCCTCGCAGCTCGCCCTCCTCCCTCTTCATCACGATGGAATAAAACAGCGCGAAGTAAGAAAGTAACAGCACGCCCACGATCCAGGAATGCGTGGCAATTCCGGTGCCAAGCGCGAGCATGGCGCTGCCTAGATAGAGCGGATTGCGTGTGTGGGCGTAGGGTCCGGTGATGGTCAGGGTCTCCTGCTTATGAAGATATCCCGCCGCGTAAGCGCGCAGCCAAAGGCCCATCGCTCCCACTAGCGCGCCAATGGCAATATCGCGCGGAGTCGGTCTGGCCAGCAACAGAACCGCGACGGCCAGCGGATATCCCAGGCGGACACGCCATCGGGCGAAGAATGCGGCGCGGTCGCTCACGCGCGCGGCCCAATGAGGCGGATAAGGGCGGAAAACACTTCGGGAACAGAAATCTCAAGAATCGCAGGATCGGTTTCGTCGATGCGACTATGATCGCGCACGGCAGAGTTGGCGCGCAGAACAATGTTGCGGATGGATTCTACGCTGGAACCGGAATTTGCTGCGCCGGCCGCTAGATCAGGCAATGCGAAGCCTGGGTACGGGCCGTTACGCTGCGGATCGGTGGGGCCGTAGATGCTCACCGAGGGCGTTCCCAGAGCAATGGCCAGGTGCAGCGGGCCCGTGTCACCACCGACGATGCACAGGGCATTCCGCGCCACGGCCATCAATTTTTCGACCGTGCCACTGTAGGCGATGGGTTCAGCGTTGCCGCTCGCCGCTTTAATCGCTTCCACCAAATGGTCTTCTCCGGGACCGTAGTTTAAAACACAGCGCAGGTTTAAAGAGTCGCGGATGTGCTGCGCGAGTTTACCAAAGCGTTCGGGAGGCCAGCACTTTGAGCGCCATCCACCGCCCGGACTTAGCAAAACGTAACGGTCGACACCGCAGTCTTGCAGCAGTTGGCGGACGATAGCGTCATCTTGCGAAGAAACTTGCAGCGTGAACGGCGCGACCGTGCTTGTTGCGCCCGCACACCGCGAAAGTTCGCCATTTTGCTCCGCGATGTGCGTGGTCTCGCAGCGCACGCGATCCGTATAAAGAATGGGCACGCCCCATTCGCGGATAGTCTGCGAAGAAAATCCGATGCGCCGCGGCACGCCTCCAAACAATGGTAGTGCAGCCGATTTCCAAAGTCCCTGGTAGTCGATGGCCGCGGTGAATTGTTCTTTGCGAATGCGCGCAATGATTCCGCGGATGGAAGCCAGCGAACGCGTCTCCGTGGCCCAGATATCCGTGGCCAGGGTACTGCTAGCCACTAAAGATTCCCAGCGCGGGTGCGTCAGCCAGGTGATCTGGCTCGCGGGAAAAGTTTGGCGGAGCACGGCAACAGCCGGGAAAGTGTGCACGATGTCACCCAGCGAGCCGAGGCGCACCACCAGGAATCGCGGATCAGGCATTTTGATCCTTGCGAATATTTTCCAGCAGCGCGCGCGTGGAATGATTTTTGGCGTCGCCGACGATAGCCACGCGGATACCAAGCCGCGCAGCAGTCGCGCGCTCGGGGACGCTTTCTACTGTATAGTCCGTGCCCTTGGCGTGAACGTGCGGACGCAGTTCTTCGAGCAACCAGTTGACGTCAGGTTCCGCGAAAATAATTACGTAGTCGACGCAGCGAAGCGCCGCCACCAGTTGCGCGCGCGCTTGTTCGTCCAGAATCGGGCGTTGAAATCCCTTCAACGCGCGAACCGAGGAGTCCGCATTCACCGCCGTCACCAGGACGTCACCTTCCTGGCGTGCACTCTCGAGATACCGGATATGGCCAACATGCAGCGTGTCAAAGCATCCGTTCGAAAGAACGATTCGCTTTCCGTTGCGGCGATGCTCTTCGAGAAGCGTGCGAAGTTTTTCGACCGAGACAATTTTGGTGTGAGCTTCGCGCATTACCTAGGCTTGGTCTTTCTTCGAACGGAGCGCTTTCCTGAGCGGCGTTGCGCCGGTCTTCGGATGAAGCGGCGCGTCATACACGCGCTGTTCCGCCGGTTCCGCCAAAATTTCCTGGCGAATGGCGTCAAGAAGTTCTTTTTGCGAAATCGTAGCCGTGCCGCGCTTCATAACCACCAGCCCGCCGGCAATGTTTGCGATGTGCGCGGCTTCCAGAGGCGGCGCGCCGCACGCTAACGCCAGCGTGTAGGCGGCCAGTACGGTATCGCCGGCACCCGTAACGTCTACGGCCTGCGCTGCACCGTGGATGGGAATATGCGTTACGCGGTTGGCGTCTTCGAAGAGCGCCATCCCGTCTCGGCCGCGCGTTACCAGTAACGACTGCAACTTCATGAGGCCCTGCGTGGATTGCGCGCAACGCTGCAGTTCAGCAACATTTGCGCCGATAGCCGCATGGTGCAGCGCTTCCACCTCAGCCTCGTTGGGCGTGGCGGAAGTAATTTGCGATTTGGCGTACCCGTGGAGATTACGACGGGCGTCAAGCGTGATCACGAATTTTGCTTTGCGTTGCGCGCGGGCCTTACGCACCAGCGCCGGCGTGGCTACTCCGAATCCGTAGTCCGAAACCGCCAAGGCGTCGGCTTTTCTAAGTTTGACGGCCAGCGCGGATTGCAATTTCGCTCGGATATTCTCCGGGAGTGGCGCGGACGGTTCGCGGTCCACGCGCAGAACTTGCTGCCCCGCGGTGTGCGCCCAGCCTGCCAAAAATCTCGTTTTCGTCGGGGTCGTCCAGTTTTTCGCTGAAAAAATTCCGGAGACGTCCATGCCGATCAATTGAAAATACTCGCGTAGCTTGTCACCCGCAGCGTCATCGCCCACCACGGTCACTGGTAGCACTCGCGCCCCCAGCGCGGCGAAATTGTTCGCGGCGTTGGCGCCCCCACCAGGGACAAGATGCGTATGATTGTGGCGCAGAATCAGCACTGGTGCTTCGCGAGACACGCGCGAGATGTCGCCAAATTGAAATTCATCTGCTACGAAATCGCCGAGCAGCACAATCGTTTTCGCCGAAAATTGCGCGACGTAGTCGGCCAACGCACTCAAGTCGATCGCCGGAGCGGCTGGCGTTCGCGACGAGTTCAACACCGGGCCAGTCCAGCGCACAGCCAATAATTTCTTCTTTGCAACTCGACGGCGGCTCATCTTATCTGCTCCAGGATCCATTGAGTGGAGTTGCCCAAATACCTCCCGGCAACGACGCACTGCTCGGTCACCACGACTACTCGCGTTAGCTCTTGCTTCAATCCGTGAATGGCGCCTTCCGCGATGGGAAAGATACGCAAACGGGTAGCGTGATTCAAGTAACCCACCTCTTCGCGGATAGTTCCGTCGCATTCCCGGAACTCCTCTGCTTGCGAAGCGGCGGCGTTAGGCAGAAGGCACCTCGGCAGCGCGGAGCTTGCCCGCCGCCAGCCATAGAGCGAGGGCGGCCTCTACCGCGGCAGGTTGCACAGCAGTCATGCAGCGATGGTCTGTGGGGCAGCGACGCAGAAAACACGGACTGCAGTAGGGCTTTTCTTGCACGATGGTGCAGCGCGGCGTGACCGGCGCGGTGCCGAACGGATCGGTGGGCCCGAATACCGCGACGGCCGGAAGGCCCACGGCCGCCGCCACATGCATCGCGCCGGAATCGTTGCCGAGAAAAATCTGGCAGCGCGAAAGCAATGCAGGCAGTTCGGCGATATTCGTTTGCCCAGTTAGATTGCTTGGCGGTTTCATCAGCCTTGTCGCAATCGCCTCGCTCACTTGCGCTTCGGCCGGAGTGCCAAAAAGAATTACCTCGGCGTCGCCGTGCATTTGCAAGTGATTCAGCGTCGCGGCGAAACGCTCGGGCGGCCAGCATTTTGCTGATCCGTAGGAAGCTCCCGCGCCTACTGCGATGCGCGTGCTCTTCCCCAGGCTGCCGGCACCGCGAAGTTTCGCTTCCGCGGCGGCGAGTTGTTCGCTTGGTACGGCCAGCTGGATAAATTGTTCGTCAACAAGTTCGTTAAGCCAGCCGGCACGCCGCACCAGTTCCAGGTAGTAAAACTTTTCGTGCGCCGGTACCTCGCCGTGTCTAGGCACGGGGACGGCCTCGCTCAGCAGCATGCTGCGGCCGTCGCGGGCATAACCAATGCGGCGCGGGATTTTGGCGCGCCACGCCAGCCACGCGGCATCGAAAGCGTTTTGCAGCAACAGCGCGAGATCGAAGTTCTTCGTCCTTAACTCAGCCGCCAGTCGTTCGCGACCCGCGAAGCCGGCGTGGATTCCCTTCCAATCATAGGCAATCAGTTCGTCGGCGACCTGCTGATGGCGGTAAATGTCGGCGACGTACGGCCTCGCCAGGATGGCAATTTGCGCGTCAGGAAATTTCGCACGCACGGCTCGCAGCGCGGGAATAGCCATGATGGCGTCGCCAACCCAATTCGTAGCGCGAACCAAAATCTTCACGACGCCGCTCCCACGCGTTGCGCAATCTTGGATTGAATCAGCGACAGAAATTCCTCTTCCTGCGAAACCTCAATATCAATGATCGCCACAAACACCGGGACACCTTGCAAGCTGACGCCACCCAAATTATTCGCGTCTTTTTCCGTGGTGATCATCCCGCGCGCATTAGCCTCCTTCGCGGCGCGCTCCAGTGCGGCGGCATCTCCGGCCGTGTAGCGGTAATGGTCGGGAAAAATCCTCTGACCGCCTATCGAAAGGCCCCATCCCGCAAGGTCGCGAAAAAATTGCTGCGGATTGCCAAGTCCGCAGAAAGCGAAGAACGGTCCGTCCCCGATCTGCCCCAGCGCGAAAAGCTCGCCATTGTCACCGCCGAGCCTGCGGAAACCCAGCAGCTTGGTGGTAGCGGAAAAGACCGGATAAGCCTGCAAACTCGACACCACATTCGAAATGCCGGGCTGCGTTTCCGCGCGCGTGAACACCAGTGCGTCGGCTCGCGCCATGGCGGAGAGCGGCTCGCGCAGCCGTCCCGCGGGCAACAGCGATTCCCCCGCAAGCGAATGCGAGGCATCCATCAAAAGGATGTCCACGTCGCGCGCCAGTTGCAGGTGCTGGAATCCATCGTCGAGCAGAAAAATGTCCACGGATTGGGCGGCTTCGAGCGCCGCGCCCGTGGCGAAGCGATTCGCGCCCACGGCCACGGTGGCGCGTTTTCCAAGACGCGTGCGAAGTAGCTCGACTTCATCGCTGTTGCCCCCTTCCCCGCGATAGCCGCGCGTAAGAATAGCCACGCGCTGACCTTGCGCTAGAAATTTTTCCGCCAGCCACAACACCATGGGAGTTTTCCCCACGCCCCCAACCGTTAAATTCCCCACGCTAACCACCGCACCTTGCAAACGCTTTTGTTTGCGCCGCCCGTTCGCATAGGCCTTCACTCGCGCGCGCACCACTGCTGCATACACCAGCGAAAGCGGCCACAGAATCAGTTGCGCCGCCTTCGAGCGTTGCAACGAGCTCCAATTCATCCTCTCGCTTCCGTTTCGTGCCGCGACAACACCATCGATATCTCGCCCACCGCGCGGCCCGTGGCGCCGCGACTCTCTTCCACCAGGCGTCGCGCCGTTTCTCCCATGCGTTTCATGCGCTGCGGATCCCGCAGCAGCTCAATCCACGCCACTCCCGCATCTTCGGGACTTGGCACCTGAATAGCGGCGTCCGCCGAAATAAACCGCGCCGCCATTTCAGAAAAATTTTCCATCGAGGGACCAAAAACCGGAATTTTCCCGAACGCCGCCGGCTCCAAAATATTATGCCCTCCAGAAGTCACCAGCGAGCCTCCCACAAACGCCTCGTCGGCCACTCCGTACAGCGAAGCAAGTTCGCCAATACTGTCCAATAAAATTACTTTTACGTCGGCGCCTAACTGCACCGCGCCATTTTTCGCCATAGCCTGCGACGGCCCGGGAATTTGCAGCGTCGAACGCCGCACGAACTTGGTGTGAAAGTCCTCAATAAATTGTGCCGCGGCGTCGAAGCGTTCTGGTTTGCGCGGCGCCAGCACCAAAAGCGCCTTGGGAAATTCACCTTGCAGCGTACCGAAAGCGATCAACGCCAGCGGTTCTTCCGTTGCCACGATGCTGCCGGCCACGATGATCGGAGATCGCCCCAGCCGCGCAGCCTCTTCTGCCAGCCAGTTGGATAGCGGCGTAGCGGCAGGTATCGCGAGATCATATTTCAAATTACCGGATACTTGGACGCGCTCGGAGGGAGCGCCCAGCGCCCGAATACGCTCGGCGTCCGTTTCGCTCTGCATCAGGAAAATGCTGGCGAACGACAGCGTACGCCGCAACAACGGCCGCAGATAAAATCCAAAAATCCCCAGAAAGCGCTGATATCGCGCAAACGAACGATCCGAAATCCGCCCGCTGACGAATGCTACGGGAACATTTTGTTTCGCAGCTTCCCGCAAGAAATTCGGCCAAATCTCCGTTTCGACAATCACCACAATCCTCGGCCGCACCGCCTGCAGCGCCCGGCGCACCGCAAACGTCCAATCCAACGGAAAGTATAGAAATCCGTCAGCAAAGTTCAGACGCTCCCGCGCCAGCGCCTGACCGGTAAGCGTAGTAGTCGAAACAATCAGCGGCCGCTCCGGATTCTCCTCCTTCAGCGTCCGCGCCAGCGCAACACTGGAAAGTACTTCCCCCACCGAAACCGCATGGAGCCAAATCGCTCCATCACCCTGTAGTGCGGGGCGCTTGGTTCTGAGCCCCGCGGTTTTTTCCGCCCCAACAGTTGAACCCACCGCAGCAGTTTTCTCAGTCCCCGCCGCCGATCCCGCCCCCCCGCCAATCCCCGGAAAAGAAAACCCTAGCCGTTCCCCCAAATTCGCGAGATATTTCCCATGCCGCGCGCTCTGTATCAGCCAGTACGGCGTCAATGCCAGCGCGGCTAGTCCCATCAATACGCTATAAATCAGAAACACGAATCGTAGCTCCGGTCTTTACTTTGCGAATTTACTTTGCGATCGGTCGCGGCCCGCTGCCACTTTAATTCCGCCGAATAGGCACGCAACCGGTTCGCGGCACAGGGCAACCCTGCACTTCCCCAAGGAATCGAAGGCGTCAAGATGAGTAAAAAACATTATAACCTGATGCCAAAGCTTCTCATCGCCATTCCGTGCGTCGCCGCGGTTTTTTTTATGAATGGCCGCTGGGCAACTTCGCAGGCCAGTGCGTCGCCGTACGCGGCCTTGCAGGGTGCCAAGCAGTCCCCACTGCAAACTTCCGCGCTGGAATCGCATGAGGGCATCACGATTTCCGCGCGTCCGTGGACGGACGCCGCGCTATACAAACAAAAATTCCCCAAGAAATCGCCGTTCGCCGCGGGCGTTCTGGCCGTCCAGGTGGCTTTCCGCAACGACTCCGATCAAAGCGTTAAAGTGGGGCTCGACCGCATCCGCCTTTCCTTTACTTTAGAAGACGATAGCCGCCAGGAATTGGAGCCCATGAAAGCCGCGGACGTCGCCGACGCCATCCTCCGGCCCGGCGGCAAGGATCCCACCGCGCGTCGCAGGCTGCCCGTTCCCATCACCCCGAGCAGCAGCAGCAAAGGCAAGGACTTTACCGAGCTACAAAACCAAGCGCAAAACGCCGCCGTGCCTTCCAGCGTGGTAGCCGCCCACAGCACCGTACAAGGCCTTTTGTATTTTGACATGCAGGGCCAATTCGATTTATTGCACACCGCCCACCTGTACATCCCCGATGTAACCCCGATGGGCAAACAGGAAGGCCTCACCTATTTCGAAATCGATCTGAGCCGCTGACCAATTCCCTCCAATAATTCCCAAAATGGTACTTGACAAGGTAACTGCCGATCTGTTAATGTTCCTGTTGTAGAGAAGTGCGCCTCGCCGTCCTGCAACAATTCCGTACTTTCACGGACCAGCTAACTCACACAGAATGAATACTTACATAACTGCTCATTCTAAAGAACTTTAAATCCTGTAGAATGCGCACTTACAAAAATCAACCCAGTGGGCCCCCTCGCACAGCGCAATTTGGAGTGCGGCGACTTGACGGCGCTTTCGCGTAGTAAGGACAGGGTCGCCCGCACCAACGTCACCAAGGTGTGTCACCAGGTGCGTCACCGCCCAACCAAGAACGCCAATCAACAATCGCATCAGGAATGATCAAGAATTCCCGACGAGCGCGTCGCCCGTCGCTAGCAACGTCTCTCCGTTCATTTGCGCGCGTCGTCTTGCTCGGCTACCATGACTAAGCACACAAAATTTCCAAAATAATTTCCTGAAACGGCTCAATGCTCACTCTCCTCAACGAATTGAATCCCGAACAACGCCTGGCCGCCGAAACCATCGATGGACCAGTCCTGATCCTCGCCGGCGCGGGCACCGGCAAAACTCGCGCCATCACCTTTCGCATGGCCAATATGATCGCCAGCGGCGTTTCGGCGGAATCGATTCTGGCGGTGACGTTTACCAACAAAGCCGCACAGGAGATGCGCAATCGCGTCACCGATCTCCTCTTGCGCGCCGGATTTCCCCCGGCCCAGCCATGGCTTTCCACTTTCCATTCCTTGTGCGCGCGCTTCCTGCGCCGCGAAGCCGCCAACGCCGGCTTGCCGCGCGATTTCGCTATTTACGACGACGACGATCAGTGCGCCGCCGTGAAGTTGACCATGGCCGCGCTGCACATCGACGATGATTCGCTTACTCCGCGTAACGTGCTCAGCCGCATCAGCCACGCCAAAAATCACGGGCAGTCCGCCGAGCAGTTGCGCCGCGAAGCCATCGACCAGGACGGCCGCCGCGTAGCCGATCTTTTTGCCGGTTACGAAGAATTATTGGCGCAGAGCAACGCTGTGGATTTTGACGATTTGCTGCTACGCTCCGCGAAGCTCTTGCGTGAAAACCCGCAGGTCCGCGAACGATGGCAGCGCCGCTTCGCCTACATTCACGTCGACGAATATCAGGACACCAACCGCGTGCAGTACGAATTGCTGCGACTTTTAACCGGTCCGCACCAGAACTTGTGCGTCGTGGGCGACGAGGATCAATCCATCTACCGCTGGCGCGGCGCGGACGTCTCCATTTTGCTGAGCTTTTCGCGCGATTTTCCCAACGCCCGCGTCGTGAAGCTCGAACGCAACTACCGCTCCACGCAGAACATTCTCGATGCCGCCGGCGCGGTGGTCGCCAATAATCCCGAGCGCCTCGGCAAAGTCCTCAGCGCGGAAAATGGCGCGGGCGGCAACGTACGATACTTTGAAGCTCGCGATGCGCAAGCCGAGGCCGAGTTTGTCGCCGGTGAGTTGGAAAAACTCCAGAACGACGATCCCGACCAGACCTGCGCCGTCGAGTACCGCACCAACTTTCAATCGCGCGCCTTTGAAGAAGTCTTCCGCCGCCGCGGGCTGCGTTACAAACTGGTTGGCGGATTCAGCTTTTACGAGCGCGCGGAAGTAAAGGATGCGCTGGCCTACGTCCGTCTGGCCATGCATCCCGAAGACGATATCGCCCTGCTCCGCGTGCTGAACGTTCCGCCGCGCGGCATCGGCAAGACCACCGTCGACGCCGTCCGCGAACTGGCTCGCACCGATGGCACTTCCCTCTGGGCGGCTATCGAGAAATTCGTTTCCGGCGCCGCGGCCGGACGCACCGTAACGCCGCTGCGCGCGTTTCAGGAAATGGTCGGCAAGTTGCTCGCAGCTCAGGCCAATCAGGCGCCGCCGGATTTTCTCCGCACCGTGCTCGACGAAACCGGCTACATGGAGATGCTCAAGGATCGCAATGCCCCGGAAGACGTCGCGCGCATCGAAAATCTTGAGGAACTCACTCGCGCCGTGGCGGAGAGCATCGACGCTGGCGAATCCTTCACCGATTTTCTCGATGCCGCAGCGCTCGTCAGCGACACCGATTCCTTTGAAGGCAAACCCGGCGTAACGCTGATTACCCTGCACAGCACCAAGGGCCTCGAATTCGATCACGTTTTTTTGACCGGCATGGAAGAAGGCATCTGCCCGCACAATCGCGCCATCAACGAAGAAAAAGGCATCGAAGAAGAACGCCGCCTGGTTTACGTGGGCATGACGCGCGCCCGCAAATCCCTAACGCTCACGCGCGCCATCTATCGCCGCATTTTCGGCAACGAACAGCAGATGCGCCAAGGCCTGCCTTCACGCTTTCTCGCGGAGATACCGAGTGAGCTTGTAGACACCGTGCGCGGCTCGCTGGCGGAAATTGGTGAGACGCGCCGCTACGAGCCCGATCCGGAATATTCGTATTCGGCCGACGAATTCCTGCGCCGCGTGCGCGGCAAGCCCACGCCCGCGGCCCCAGCCCCGCGACGCACACCCGCGCCGAGCAGTTTCGGCAGACCCGCAAGACGTGGCGCGGACGCCAATCCCATGCTTGGCCGCAAAGTTCGCCATCCCGAATTCGGCGTCGGCACCGTAGTAGGCGTCGAGGGCGACGATGACGATGACCGCCGCGTCTCCGTAAGCTTCCCCGGTCGCGGCACAAAAAAATTCATCGAAAAGTACGCGCAACTGCAGCCCGCTTAGTGTCGACAGAATCGAATCACTATTTTTCCCGGCAGCTTGATGCGATAGGTTTTCTGCGAGAAGGAATCATGGGTGATCTCGAAAACGTACTGCCTGACGAGATGAAACAAAATGCGACTGTGTGTGGGAGCGAACTTGTCCTGCCTTTTTCTGAGGCCTTGGGTGCTATCGCCCTTGCGACACAGTTTCGGATTGCGGTTCTAGGTTTGGAATCGTTCAAGATTCAAGCAAGCGGCTTGCAAACTATCAGCTATTCGGGATACGACGACGATTTCCCAAGTCAGGGTGATTGGACGGCGTATGTCAACGCAATGAATAGCGAGGCCGAGCGATGGATAAGAGCCAACCCACTCGACCGCGATCACGGCTACATTCTAACAACCACATCTGAGCGCGAGTTCGCCAAATTAAGATCCCGCATGGATTAGTTTCAATGGCATTGAAAAGCCGAGCCTGCGCAAGTTTCCCTGGCGTCTGTTGCGTGATGGCGCGGCTCAGGATAGAGTGAGGCTCTTAAATTATTCTGCACGCTGCAGCGGGCAACGACTGCCGCGCAAATTAACCGGCTGTGATCGGAGCGCCTGAGTGGGATCAGATCTCTTCCGCTGCAAGAGCATCGACCAACTGTTGTCCGACTGCGAAAACGCTGAAGTTCCTTTAAAAAAATCTTTGGGCTGGATCAGCCTTACCTCCCTGGGCATCGGCGCGGTAATTGGCTCCGGCATTTTCACCATTATCGGCACAGCCATCGCGGGCCAAAAGTTCACCGCGTCCTCGATTTTGAATGCTCCGCTGCTGGAGTATCTGATTCACCACTCGCCATCGTTTGGGCGCCCGGGAGCTGGCCCGGCGATTGCCCTTTCATTCGTTCTCGTGGCCGTGGTTTGCGGTTTTGCTTCCGTCTGCTACGCCGAACTGGCCGCCATGATTCCGATTGCCGGCAGCGCGTACACCTATACCTACGCCACCATGGGCGAACTCATCGCCTGGATCATCGGCTGGGACTTAATCCTGGAATACGCCGTTAGCAACATGGCGGTGAGCGTGGGCTTCTCCCAGCACATCGTTAATTTATTCGATTGGTTCGGCTGGCACCCCAATCCGCGTTGGATTTCCCCGGCGTATCTGCCTTCCGGATTGCAGGATCTGCAGGGTAACGACATCTACGGCCCGGGCTGGCACTTCGGCTTCAACTGGCCGGCGTTCATCATCGTGATGTTGCTGACCGTGGTGCTGGTCCGCGGCATCCGCGAGTCCGCGCGCACCAACAACATCATGGTGCTGCTGAAAATCGTGGCCATCCTGGTGTTCGTCAGCTTTGCCTCGCGTTTTATTCATCCCGCGAACTGGCATCCTTTCGCGCCCAACGGCTGGCCGGGCATTCTTACCGGCGGCTCGATCGTTTTTTTCACTTACATTGGATTCGATTCCGTCTCCACTGCAGCCGAAGAGTGCACCGAGCCGCAGCGCGACTTACCTATCGGCATCATCGCTACGCTGGTGGTGTGCACCATCCTCTACATCGCGGTGGTTGTCGTGCTTACCGGCCTGGTGCGCTGGGATACGCTGGTCGACGACGCCGCCCCGGTGGTGAACACTCTGAAGAAGCTGCACTTCTCCGGCGTGCGCCTGGTGGTCCTGATCGGTGCGCTGATGGGCATGATCTCTTCCCTGCTGGTCTTTCAACTCGGGCAAGCTCGCGTGTGGTTTGCCATGTCTCGCGATGGACTTTTTCCGAAAATCTTTTCCCGCGTGCATCCGCGCTATCAAACCCCTGCGTTTTCCACCTGGACCGCGGGATTTGTGGTGGGCATCCCAGCAGGAATCTTGGATATCGGCACGCTCGCCGACCTTTCCAATATCGGCACGCTGTTTGCCTTTGCACTTGTAGCCGGAGGAGTTTTGATCCTGCGCTACCGCGAACCCAACCGCCATCGTGCCTTCCGCGCCCCTGGCGGTCCCATCGCTCCCGTCATCACCATCTTCACCTGCCTGCTGCTGATGGCCGGCCTGCCCATCATGAATTGGATTCGTTTCTTCGTTTGGATGATCATAGGACTGGTGCTTTACTATTTGTATGGCAGCCGGAAGAGTACGCTGCGGGCAGCCAATCGAGCATAAGAGGAATTGCGGGATGCCGCGAGGGATTTGCAAGCAGCTGGTGAGCAAGGTAGCGGCGCTGCTGGTTGTGGCTGCCTTGTGCGCGTTTGCGCCAAGCCGCGCGCAAGCCTGGGGACGCAGCGGACAAAAGCTGGTGGTCAGTCAGGCCATCGACACCTTGCCGCCGGAAATTCGCGGCTACTTCGAGGCCAACCGCTCCTTCCTGCTGCAGCACGTCAGCGATCCTCTGGACGCTCCCACAGCCAAGACCAACGCGGACCGGCGTAATCACTATCTATACCTCGACAAATACGGGCGCTTCCCTTTTGAGGCCTTGCCACGAAACTACAAAGCCGCCGTGGCGAAACTGGGCAAGTGGAAACTGGAAGCTAACGGGCTGCTTCCGTGGCAGGTCGGCGTATACAGCCAGAAGCTAACCGAAGCGATGAAGGCGGGACACTGGGAAGAAGTGAAAGTCGATGCCGCGATCCTGGCGCTGTACGTAGGGGAAACTGACGACCCGTTTCATACCACCGACAACTTTGACGGCAAGCTCAGCGGCCAGTTGGGCATCGATGAACGCTTTGGCACCACGCTGGTAGATCGCTTTTCTTCGTTTTTCCCGATGCGCCCGAATGATGCCGCGTATATCCCCGACCCCACCGATCATGCCTTCGAGGACTGCCTCTCCTCGCACAGCTGGATCGAGAACGTGTTGCTTGCCGACCGCAATGCTCACCTGGGACTGGCGTCTTACACCGACGAATTTTACGATCGCTTTTATAACCTCTCGGCAGCCATCCTGATCCGTCAGCTCTCGAATGCTGCGACGGATACCGGCTCTTATTGGTTGACCGCCTGGATCAACGCCGGCAAGCCCCAACTGCCGCACTGAGTTTTGTTTTCGTCCCGACTGCAATTTGTCGGCTTCGTCTCGAAAGGTCCACTCCTTTGACCGCGCTCCCCATTCGCATCGCTTCTCTGCCCAAGGCCGAGCTGCACGTGCATCTCGAGGGCTCGCTGCAACCAGCGACAGTGGCGAAGATTGCCGCGCGTCATGGCGTGCAGGTAACCGAAGAAGAAGTCCGCCAGCGCTACGCCTACAAAGATTTTGTGGAATTCATCGAAACTTTCAAATGGGTCACCTCCTTCTTGCGCGAGCCGCCCGATTACGCGGTCATCGTGCGGGACTTCGCGGAGGCGCTGCACCAGCAGCATGTGGTCTACGCGGAGGTGACGCTTTCTATCGGCGTGATGCAATTGCGCGGACAAAACCCGCAGGCCAATTTTGAGGCCATGCTCGAGGTCGCCGAAGAGTTTGAGTCGCGCGGTCTGCGCCTGCGCTGGGTGTGGGACGCGGTCCGGCAATTCGGCGTGGAAGCCGCCATGGCCGTCGTCGAAGCCGCTGGAAGTTGCCACAGCGAAAAAATTGTCGCCTTTGGTATCGGCGGCGATGAACGCAGCATTCCCGCGCGGGAGTTTCGCGCGGTTTACGGCCGTGCCGCGGACCTGGGCATGCATCGCCTGATTCACGCTGGAGAAGTTGGCGGCCCGGAAAATATTCGCGAAGCCATCGACCACCTGCATGCCGAGCGCATCGGCCACGGCATCGCCGCCATTCGCGATCCGGCGCTGATGGATTTGCTGGCAGAGCGCCAAATCCCGCTGGAAATTTGTCCCGCGAGCAACATCTGCACCGGCGCCCTCGATCTGCAAATGGGCGTCGCCGCCGCAAAAATCGAACAGCATCCGCTGCCGCGGCTTTTTCGCCACGGAATTCCCATCGTGCTCTCCACCGATGACCCGACGATGTTCCACACCACGCTCACCGGTGAATACGAAAACGCCTGGAAGATGGGCCTCAACAAGGCGGAGTTGGAGCGCCTGGTGGAAATGAGCTTTAACCACGCCTTCCGCTAGCCGCTCTGGACGACGGCCCCTAGTCGACGGCCGCCGCCGATTTTTATCCCAATGTTATACTGGCGCCATGAAAGCACACGTATGGGTGATGCCAAAACGCACCGTTCTTGATCCACAAGGTCAAACCATTCAGCACGCGCTCGCGAGCCTGGGCTACGCCGCGGTCTCGGACGTGCGTCAGGGCAAGTTTTTCGTTCTGAACCTCGACGGCTGGAGCCGCGATGAAGCGCAAGCTCAAGTAGAAAAAATCTCAAAAGAGGTTTTGACCAACCTGGTGATCGAGGAATTTCGTTTTGAAATTGTGGATTGAAGTTCCGGATTTAAGCTGTAGCCCCAAATTGTGGCTTTACATTATCGAATGACGCGCGCACTCCGGCCGCGGCGAAACTATGACTCTTTCTTCCTCTCGCGATAAATCAACCGCTCCTTTCTCGTTCGCCTTGCTCCTTTCCTTCTTGTTGTTGTGCCTGGCGCTCGGCGCCTGCAAGAAAGCCGTCGCCCCGCACACTTCCGATCCACAGCTTGAGGGCATCGATCAACTCCTCGCCAAGGAACTTCCGCCGGGCACCACCATGGACCGCGTGGTGAGGTTTTTGCATGTGCGGGGCTACGAGATGCTCGACGCCGCCCAACCGCACACCGTGGTGGCCGTCGTGCATCACATCAATCCGCAGACTATTCAGCCGGAAGCCGCGCGCGTTACATTTCGCTTTGACAAGGACCTGAAGCTGCTCACTTACGATTTGCAGCCCGCTCCCACGCTGCCGATTAATTAAAAGCGCGAGTCTCTAAACGTATTCAGCACAAGCGTTTTCGTGTGCCGCCATTGAGAAATGCCCTTCATGTTACGCTAGCAAAGTCACCGAGGAGAGACGCTGCCCGTGTGTGGAATTGTCGGCTACATCGGCCCTAAAAAGGTTGTGCCCGTGATCATCGAGGGCTTGCGCAAGCTCGAGTATCGCGGTTATGACTCGGCGGGAATCGCGGTGGTCAACCCCGCGGGCCAACTGGAAATTCGCCGCGCCTCCGGCAAACTGCGCAATCTCGAAGAAGTCATCCGCAAATCGCCCATCGATGGCACCTACGGCATCGGCCATACCCGCTGGGCCACGCATGGACGTCCCACCGAAGAAAACGCGCACCCGCATCGCGACTGCACCGGGCAGATCGTCGTAGTACACAACGGCATTATCGAAAATTATCTGGAATTGAAAGAACGGTTGCGCAGCGAAGGCCACAAATTCGTCACCGAAACGGACACCGAAGTGGTTGCGCATCTGGTCGAAAAGCACGCCAAGGGCGGTATTCCCTTAGAAGAAGCCGTGCGCCTCACGCTCAAGGAACTCCGCGGCATCTACGCGCTGGTGTTTCTTTCGGCCAATGATCCGCAGAAAATTGTGGCCGCGCGGCTGGGGCCGCCGTCGGTCATCGGCATTGGCGAAGGCGAATATTTTGTAGCCAGCGATATTCCGGCGCTCCTGGAGCATACCCGCGAAATTTTCTTTCTGGGCGACGGCGATATTGCCGTGCTGACGCAGAATGGCGTTCGCGTAATGGATCACGACGGCCGCCCGGTGGAGCGCCCCACGCAGCACGTCAATTGGGATCCCATCATGGCCGAAAAGGGCGGCTACAAACATTTCATGCAGAAAGAGATTTTTGAGCAGCCGCGCGCCGTGCGCGACACGCTGCTCGGGCGCATCTCGCAAGACACCGGCAAGGTCTTTCTCGATGAAATGCGCATCACCGAAGAACAATTTCGCGCCTTCGACCGCGTGCGCATCGTGGCGTGCGGCACCAGCTGGCATTCCGCACTGGCCGGGAAATTCATGATCGAGCGATTGGCGCGCTTGCCCGTCGAAGTCGATTACGGCAGCGAGTTCCGCTATCGCGATCCCATCTTAGATAGCAAGACGTTGACCGTGTGCATCAGCCAGTCCGGCGAAACCGCCGACACCCTCGCCGCGCAACGCGAAGCCAAGAGTAAAGGCTCGCCTACGCTGGCGATTTGCAACGTGATGGGCTCCATGATCACGCGCGAAGCCGCCGGCACGATTCTGACGCACGCGGGCCCCGAAATTGGCGTGGCGTCGACAAAAGCCTTCACCGCGCAGCTCACCGCCTTGCTGCTGCTGGCCATTCGCCTCGGCGAACTGCACGGCAAGCTTGCGCCAGACGCGGCGAAAACGCTCATGCTGGAATTTACGCGCATCCCGCACAAAATCGAGCAAGTCTTGCAGGCCGACGCCACCGGCTTTTATGAAACGCTAGCGCGGCAATTTTTTCGCTTCACCGATTTTCTGTACCTCGGGCGCGGCATTCACTATCCCATCGCTCTCGAAGGCGCGCTGAAACTCAAAGAAATCTCCTACATTCACGCGGAGGGCTATCCCGCCGGTGAAATGAAGCACGGCCCCAACGCCCTGATCGACGAGAATCTTCCCGTGGTGGTGCTGGCCACGCGCGATGACAACGATCCCGATTCCGTCACGCTGTATGAAAAAAGCGTTTCCAATATCAAAGAGGTGAAAGCCCGCGACGGCATCGTCATCGCCATCGTCACCGCAGGAGATCATCTCGCCCGCGAAGCGGCCGACCATCTCATCGAGCTTCCTCCTGCTCCCGAGCTGCTCGTGCCGCTGTTGGAAATTATCCCTCTGCAGTTGCTGGCCTATCACATCGCGGTGCGCCGCGGCTGCGACGTGGATCAGCCGCGCAACCTAGCGAAATCCGTCACTGTCGAGTGACCCGCGCGGTGGCGTCCGTTTTTCCGCCGATCCGCCGCTCTGCAGGACCATTTTTCCGCCAACCCTTTTTTCTAATAGAATGGTGGACGTGAAGTCTGCTCCCTCTATGAAGCGCGGCGCAGTGCGTGGCCCAATACGTGACATAGTCCTCGGCGTGATTCTCGCGCTGGCTGCAAATTCCTTTATAGCTGTCGTCACCCGCGCACAAACCGCGGCACCTGCCGCGACCGCAACGGCGACGCTTACGAAAATCTCCGCCGACGGCCTGAAGTCTCTGCCAGAATCCGCCGTGGTGTTATTGACGGGTCTCACCATCGGCTCACAAGTCGGCCGCGCCGATTTGCAATCCGGCGCCGATCACCTGCTGCAAACCGGCTTGTTCGCCACCGTAAACTACAATTTCAAAACCGCCGCCAACGGCGTCACCGTTACTTACCACCTCGAAGAAGCGCCGCGTCTCCCAGTGTATTTCGACAATTTTCCCTGGTTCGCCGACAGCGAATTGACCGACGCCATTCGCGCCAAGCTTCCCTTTTACGACGGTCACCTTCCCGTCGCCGGCGGCGCGCTTGACCAGGCTTCCGACGCCGTTGCCGCTCTGTTACTCACTCGCGGCCTGAACACGCCCGTCGAGCACCAAGCCATCGCCAATCCTCTCGGCGACGGCGACGTGCTCCAGTTCCACGTGCAGGGCGCGCCGATGCAGATTGCCAGCATGACCTTCAGCGATTCGGCGCTCAGCGCGTCGCTGGTCATTCAACAGCACCTTGCTGAAATCGTTGGCAAAGAATATTCGCGCGCCACCATCGACCTGTTCCTCGCGGAACAGATTCGGCCGTTTTATTTAGAACGCGGATTTCTGCGCGTCAAACTGGGACCACCGGAAGTGCGGCTTTCGGGAAATCCCAATGACAAACTTCCCGAAAGCTTGCCGGTGTTTGTTCCTGTGGTGAGCGGCCCTCCATATAAATGGAACGGAGCAACGTGGCACGGCAACAGCGCACTATCAGAAATTACTCTCAACAACCTGCTCGGCGAAAAAATCGGCACCTCGATCAACGGCATGGAACTGGAGGCCGGCTGGGACCGCATTCGCGAGCAATATGGCCAGAAAGGCTATCTGGAGGTCAAGATCGACGCGACTCCGTCTTATGACGACACTACGCGAACCGTGTCCTACGCCGTCAACATCGAAGACGGTCAAGCGTATCGTTTCGGCAAGTTGGTGCTCTCCGGACTTTCCCTCGAAGGCGAGCGGCGCTTGAAACAAGCTTGGCCCATCCCGGCCAACGCTCCGTTCGACAAGTCCGTCTTCGAAGAGTTCCTAACCAAGCTACAGACCCATCGGACAAAAGTTTTCGGCGATCTTCCGCTGCACTACGACGGTATGGGACACTGGTTGCAGACGGATCCGCAACAAGGCACGGTGGACGTACTTTTGGATTTCAAGAATTAGGTTGCGTGGTAAGGTGCGGCCGGCCAGCGCACAAAGAAAAAATGAAATCGCTAATTCACATTCACGGGTCGAACGGCGCCGTCGCACAAGCGGAATCCGCGGACTCCGAATCGTCGCGTCGCACCGTCGCGGAAAAAGAGCAAGCGCTGTTGCGACGTTTGACGGAACTGTCCTCCGTAATCGTGGCGCTCTCCGGTGGCACGGACTCCACCTACCTCGCCTGGGCCGCCCATCGCGTGCTCGGCCAGCGTGCTCTTGCCGTTACCGCCGTCTCTCCAAGTTTTGCGCCCCACGACCGCTCCATCGTGGATGACTTCGTCGCTGCCTGCGGCTTGCAGCACGAGTATGCGGACACCCACGAAATGGAAAATCCCGCGTACCGCGCTAACGCCTCGGACCGCTGTTATTTCTGCAAGAACGAACTCTTCAACGTGCTGGACGCGCTGGCGCAGCAGAAACAATTCGCCGCCGTGGCCTACGGCGTAAATGCCGACGACACCCTGGATTTTCGCCCCGGCCACCGCGCCGCCACCGAGCACCACGTCGTCGCTCCGTTGCTGGAGGTCGCGCTGCACAAATCCGAAATTCGCGAACTTTCCCAGCGCGCGGGCCTGCCCACCTGGGATCGCCCCGCGTCCGCATGCCTGGCCTCGCGCCTGCCCTACGGCACGGAAGTCACCACCGAACGCCTCGCTCTAGTCGCTCGCGGCGAAGACGTTTTGCGCCAGTTGGGCTTCCGCCAATTTCGCGTCCGCCTGCACGACAAGCTTGCCCGCGTCGAAATTGCGCCGGAAGAAATGCCACGCGCCTTCGCTCCAGAAATGGCCCGCACTATTGCTGAACAACTGAAACACGCTGGATTCACCTACGTCGCCCTCGACCTCGAAGGCTATCGCCAAGGTTCTCTCAACGAGGCGCTCGCCTCACCCGTGTCCGTTGCCCCCAAGGTATCCGTTGCATCTCAAGTAAAAGTTGCGCTGTGAACATTTTTCCTATATTCCTCGTACTTTATTAGTGAGAGCCAGCGACGGCGCCTAGCAACAACGGCCGGTAACGACGCCCGGTAAACCGGATTGCTCCGTTGCATGGTTCTGTTATATTTCGCGGTTCAACATTTTTTACGGAGGCGCACTTGCACGCACCAGCGATAAAGCTTCACCGCCACATGGCAACAGTGCTATGCGCGGGTGCGTTTTTGTTGGCGGCTGGCTGCGCGAATGGACCCAGCGTCGACGGCAGCTTTGATCGCTCCTATAACGTAACCGGACACACGCGCCTGGACATCGGCACCGCCTCCGGCGATATCACCATCACTGGCAGCGCCGACGGGAAAGTCCACGTCCACGGCGATATCAAGGCTTCGGGAAGCGGCCAGCAGGACGCGCAGAAACGTTTGGCCGATATCAAAGGCAATCCGCCAGTCGAGCAAACACCGGAAGGCCTGCGCATTGGCCGCGACGCGATGCACTTGCATGACGCCAGCATCACATACACCATTGAAGCCCCGCCCGATACCGAGGTCAGCGGCACCAGCGCCTCCGGTTCGCTCACGGTGCGCGGCATCAAGGGCCCCGTGAAGCTGCAGTCGGCTTCCGGTTCGGTGCATGCCCAGGACATCCAGGGCGAAGCCCAGCTCGCGAGCAACAGTGGCGCGGTGACTGCCGCGAACATGGGCGCTGTCGTGCGCGCCTCCAGTGACTCTGGCGATGTATCCGTTAACGATGCCAAAGGCGACGTGCGCGCTAAAAACGAATCCGGCAACATTCACATCAGCGGTCCCGGCTCGCGCGTCGAAGCCGAAAACACCAGCGGCAATGTCGACGTGCAGGGCGCCACCTCGGACGCCAAAGCCCACTCCGTTTCTGGAAACGTCGCCGTGCGCGGCAATCCTTCCGCGAACAGTTATTGGGACCTGAAAACGATTTCCGGCAACGCCGCCATCGGTGTCGCCAACGGTTCCAATTTTCACTTGCTCGCCGAATCCACCAGCGGCGAAATTCGCGCGGATATTCCCATCATGATCGAAGAGCAAGGCAAGCACTCTCTCCGTGCGCAGATCGGTTCCGGCGGCGGCCGCGTCGAAGTTCACACCGTCACGGGCGAAATTCACCTCGCCCCCTTTTAACCTTGTAGCGGCGGGTCTTGAGACCCGTTCTCTTGACTTTTCTGGATGTCTTCTTCGCGGGCCCAGCTTTTACGGTCACAGCCTCTCTAGCCTTCACAAGTTGCGGTTTCATCGCAAACGCCCGCGAAACATTCGCCAATTCCCTTCTCTGCCCGTAAAATCATAAAGCATGAAATTCCGCTTCAACACCCGTCCGCGAATTGGGCGAGACGCGATGATCCTCGCTTCACTCCTGTGCGCACTCGGCCTGTTTTCGCTGACCTGCGTTTCGACTGCTACGGCCGCCAATCCTCAGAACCCGCCCCCCAGCGCCGCGCCCGGCAAAACGCCAAGCGCGAAATCCACAACCCCACCAAAACAAAATCCCGAAGAAGAATTGCAGGCAACCATCGAAGCCGCCGGAAGCGATCGCGCCGCTCTGGTACGCAATCTGGAAGCATTCCTAAAGAAATATCCTGAGTCGTCAGCCCGCCCGCAAATCTATCGCGCGCTGGTCGAGGCCGATTTGCAACTCCAAGACAACGTGCACGCCACCGAATACGCCGAACGCATCGTCGCGTTGTCACCGGACGATATGTCCATCACCCTGCTGACCATCCAACTTCTCGAACGCAACGGCGATGAAGCAGCCCTGAAACGCGCCACCACATACGCCACGCGCGTTTTGGAATTCATTCAGCAGGACTCACCGGACAAACGCTCGCAGCGGGTTTCGTTGCAGGAATGGCAAGCGGAACACCAGCGCGATCAAATGTCTCTGCTGCTATTGCGCGGACGCCTATACACGAAGCTGAAGGACGCCGATTTCGCGCGGCGCGATCTACTCGCCAGTTACACCATGCAACCCAACGCCGCGGCCGCCGAAAAACTTGGCGAACTCGCCGAAATGACCAAAGACTCCGCCGAAGCCAGCAAGCAATACGCCCGCGCCTTCGCGCTCGCGGACCCGGGCAAGAGCACGCCGAGCCGCCGGGAAATTCGCGAAAAGCTAGGCAACGTGTGGCGCCAAGCGCACGGCTCCGACGCCGGTCTCGGCGATTTCATTTTGCTCACGTTCGACGAGGTTTCACGCGCCACGGGATCAGCCACAGTGAAGCGCAACGCCGACGCAAAAACCGCCTTCGATTTCACGTTGCGCAAAGCAGAAAGCGGCGTTCCGTTTCCGCTGCAACCACTAAAAGGAAAAGTTCTGGTAGTAAATTTTTGGGCCACCTGGTGCGGTCCCTGCCGCGCGTTAGCTCCATTCCTCGAGCATGTGCGCCAGGAATTTCAGAGCGACGCGGGCGTGCAATTTTTGGGCGCCAATTGTGATGAGGACGAATCGCTGGTGGCGCCGTATCTTGCCGTAGAACAGCCAAAAATAAATATGGTCTTCGCCGACGGCCTGGAGCGCCTGCTAGCCGTGACGTCGTTTCCAACTGTGGTCGTTCTCGATCGCGAAGGAAAAATTGTCTACCGCTCCGAAGGTTTCGGCGACGAGTCCTTCGAGTCCGAACTAAGCGCCGCCATCCGCCAAGCCGCCGCAACTTCGCCGGCACCCCTCTAGGCCTTTGTAGCGGCCGCCTTCTGCTCGCCCCCGTGGGGGAGGCGGACGCCTTTGTGGCACAGCCAATCTTGGCTGTGCACTCTTTCGCATCCACCCCGAAAAACGATTCGCCGCATAATCGTCATGTATGTGCAGCATCTCGCAGCTCTGCCACACCGCGCGCCGCAATGATCGTATTCACATGAATCCGCACAGTATCCTCAACCCGCCGCGCATACCCACCGGCCAGCGAAGTCACGACAGCAATACCGCGCCCGCGCGCTTCCTCAAACACCCGCCGATCCCGCTCGAACAATCCTTTTTTCGTAAGCATCAACCCGCCAAGCTGGTCCTCGCAATAGGGATCCGCACCGCCCACGTAAAACACCATTTCCGGCCGAAACTCGTCCAATCCCTTGCGCACCGCTGGCAACAATGTTTCCAGATATTCGTCATCCTCCACGCGATCATCCAGATCCAAGTCCACCGTCGAATGCGGCTTGTGCGCCGGATAATTGTTCAGCTGATGAATGGAAAGCGTAAAAACGGAAGGATCATCACGAAGAATATGCGCCGTCCCGTTGCCGTGGTGCACATCCGCATCCACAACCATGGCTTTCCGAATCGCGCCATCCGCTTGCATTCGCCGAATCGCCACCGCCACGTCGTGAATCGCGCAAAACCCCTCGCCGTGCGCCGCGTGCGCATGGTGAAATCCGCCGCCCAAATTGCATCCAAAGCCATCGCGCAGCGCGCTTTGCGCGGCCAGAATGCTGCCTCCCGCGGCGAGCCACACGGCTTCCACCAGCTCCGCCGAGTACGGCACTTCCAGCAGCATCGCCTCGCTGGGCGTCAGTGTGCCGGTCTTCAGTTTGCGTACCCACTCCGAAGTGTGCACGCGCAGAATGTCCTCATCGCTGGCCGCGGCAGGTTGCAAAAAATCTTCCGGGCCCGCGATTTTTTCTTTAAGAAGCGTCTCGGCAATCAGACGGAATTTCTGCGAAGGAAAGACGTGCGCTCCAATATTCAGGTCATATCCAGGATGATAGATGAGCTTGAAGGGCAGCATTTGTAACGCAGGTCGGAGACCCGCAGCCGTGTTCTGTGTAGGGGCACGGCATGCCGTGCCCGCGGCTTGCCACGATCTAAGCCGCTAGTTCTCGCGCTCCAAGATAAAATCCGGCAACACCGCCAGCGCCCGCGCATATTCCGAACTGCCATGACCATTCAGACAAGCCTTCGCCCGGTGAACGTATTCATGCGCCAGCGAGCGCGCCCGGTCCAGCGCCCCGGAATCCTGCACCAGCGCCACAATCGTTTCCGGGCGCACGGAATTAAACTCTTTCTCTTCCAGCACCCGCGCCACCAGCTCGCGCGCTTCGCGATGACCATTCTCCATCGCATAAATCAGTGGCAGCGTAACCTTGCCTTCTTTCAAATCGCTCAACACCGGCTTGCCTAACGTCTGCGCTGACGCCGTGAAATCCAGTAAATCGTCAATCAATTGAAAAGCTAGCCCCGCATTGCGTCCGTATTCCGCCAGCGCTTCTTCTTCCACGCCTTCCAGACCGCCAAGCACCGCGCCAAGCCGAGCGCAGCCGCTGAACAGGCAAGCCGTCTTGTACGTGGCCAGTTGCAGGGCTTCATCCTCGGTAACGTCGATGCGCCCAATTTTCGCCAGCTGCAGAAGTTCGCCCTCAACCATCTTCTGCGTCAGATCGATCAGCACATCCAGAATGCGGAAATTGCGCTCTTCCAGCGCCATCTGAAAAGACTGCATGTACAGCCAGTCTCCCGCCAAAACGCTGCGATGATTTCCCCAGCGCGAATTTGCCGAAGGCCGACCGCGGCGCGTGTCCGAAGCATCGATCACGTCGTCGTGAATCAGCGTGGCGCTATGCAGCAGCTCCACAACAGCGGCCAAACGAATCGCACCGGGGCTGCGCTTCCCTGCCGCGTAACCGTTGCACAGCAGCAGCAGCGCAGGCCGCAAGCGTTTGCCGCCGCCGCCCAGGAGATAGCTGGTCAGCTCGGCAACCGGCGCGAAGGCCACCTCGCTCTGACGCGAGAGTTCCGCCTCCACCAGGACCAAGTCCTCGCGAACCAGGTCAAAAATCTCCTTGGCCGTAAGCAGCGTGATGACTCTCCTCCAAATAAAACGCGAAAGGAACTTGCGGCCTCGCGGACATTGCCAGCCGCTCGCAAACGCCTGCCACACTACACGCGCGCCGACCAGAAGAATAACGCCAACGCACTACTACAACGACCTTTTAGGCCTTACGGCCCCTACTGCAAGCCAAAAAACCGCCGAAAATTCCCTGCCGTGGCAGCGGCGAATTCATCCGCAGGCAAGTCTCTCACACTCGCAAGCACCCGCGCTACTTCCGCCACGTGGGCCGGCTCATTCCGTTTACCGCGGAAACCTTGCGGCGCCAGGAACGGAGCGTCCGTTTCAATCAGAATGTTCTCTAATGGCAAAGCTTTCGCAACGTCGCGAATGTTCTGCGTTTTCGGATAGGTGGAATTCCCGGCAAATGAAATCATAAAGCCCATGTCCAGAACCCGCCGCGCGTCTTCCAGGGTGCTGGTAAAGCAGTGCAGGATGCCGCCCAGACCGGTAGACCTCCAATGTTCGTCGATCATGTTCAACGTATCGGGCCACGCATCGCGGCAGTGAATGATAATGGGCAGCTTCGCGGCATGCGCCAAGGCCATTTGCTCGCGAAACACCTGTTGCTGCGTCTCGCGCGGGGAGTGATCGTAAAAATAGTCCAGGCCAATTTCGCCCCAGGCAATGACTTTCGGATGTTTGGCAAGATCCGCGAGTCTTGCGAGAACCTCCGGCGTGACCTGTTTCGCTTCGTGCGGATGTACCCCGACGGTGGCATAGATCCAGTCGTGCTGCTCGGCGTAAGGAATCGCTGCGTCCATTTTCTCCGGACCGGGACCGGTGCCGATCGCCAGAATCGTTTTCACGCCGGCCGCTCGCGCGCGTTCAAACACCGCATCGCGATCCTCCGCAAATTGCGGGAAATCAATGTGCGCGTGCGAATCAATCAGTTCCATTGTTTTGTGGCACAGGCACTCTTGCCTGTGCGGTTTGCATCACAGTCGTAGCGCGTCGCTCGGCTATTTCGAGCAACCCCGATAAATCATCAGCTGCACAGGCAAGAGTGCCTGTGCTACCAAGCGTGAACTACCTCAGGCGCGCGCCTACCTCGACGTCTTCGTCGGGAAAACCGGCGAGCACGGGGCGCCCGTCGGGTCCAACCGCTGCGGCGACGATCATGCCGTTCGATTCGACACCGCGGAGTTTGCGCGGGGCCAGATTGACGACTACCGCGACCTTGCGGCCGATGAGTTTTTCTGGCTCGTAGAATTGCGCGATGCCGGCGCAGATTTGGCGGATTTCCGTCCCGATATCGACGGTCAGTTTCAGAAGTTTGTCGGCGCCTACGATGCGTTCGGCAGTTTTGATTTGGCCTACGCGCATCTCCACTTTCGTGAAATCGTCGATGGTGATTTTCTCGCTCGCGGCAGGAGTAGCAGCCGCGGCGCCGGCTCCGGTAGTTGCGGGCGATGCTGCAGCGGCGGTCGCCGCTGATGTGACGGATGTACCGCTCGTTGCCGCTCCGGCCGACGTGATTGCGGCTACCGGCGATGCTGCGTTTTGTTCTTCGTTTTCCATGGCTTCCATTCTCTCCTGAGCTTCCTTTTTATCGATGCGTGGGAAAAGCGGTTGCGATTTTTCTAGTGCGGTGCCGGGTGCAAGTTGACCCCAGCTCAAACCGCCGAGATCCTGCGCGCTGATTTTGCCCGGCTGTCCCAAAACCGTCCAGACTTTTGCCGTGCAATCTGGAAGCACCGGATGCGTCAGCGAAATGACCACGCGCAGAAGTTCCGCCGTGGTCCACAAGACCGCGGCGCGGCGTTCTTGCTCGGCGTCGGAATTGCCGCCAGCCCACGGTTGCTCGGACGTCAGATATCTATCGGCGGCGCTGATCACCGACCAGATTTTCTCCAGCGCGTGGCTGTACTTCAGCGTCTCGTAATGTTCCAAAACTTCGGCAATAGCCGACTGCGTTTCCTTGGCCAGAGCTTCGTCTTGCGGAGCGAAAGCGTCTGGCTTGGGGATTTTCGCGGCAAAAAACTTTTCGATCAGCGCGGCGGTGCGGCTGGCGAGGTTGCCCAAGCCGTTGGCGAGATCGCTGTTGTAGCGCTGGATCAGCGCGTCGTAACTGAAATTGCCGTCTTGGCCGAAAACTGTTTCGCGCAGCAGGTAGTAACGCAGCGCGTCCATGCCCAGCACGTCCACGATGGGGCGCGGGCGGACCACGTTGCCTTTGGACTTGGACATTTTGCTGCTGTCCATCAGCAGCCAGCCGTGCGCCCAAATTTGTTTGGGAAGCGGCAGCATCGCGGCCATCAGAAACGCCGGCCAGTACACCGCGTGAAAGCGGATGATTTCTTTGCCGACCAGGTGCAGATCGGCGGGCCAATAGCCGCGCTGCGCGTAGTTCGGGCCGCCAACCGCGGTGAGGTAGGCGCTGAGCGCGTCAAACCAAACGTAGAAGACGTGTTTTTCCTCGCCGGGCACGGGGATGCCCCAGCGAATGCTGGTGCGCGTGATGCTCAAGTCGCGCAGGCCGCCTTCCACGAAACTGAGAATTTCGTTGCGGCGCGCCTCCGGCTGGATAAAATTGGGATTCTTTTTGTAAAAATCCAATAACGGTTTTTGAAACGCGGACAATTTGAAATAAAAATTCGCCTCGGTCACCGTTTCCGTAGGGCGCCCGCAATCGGGACATGGCTCGCCCGGTTTCACATCCACGTAGGCGTTGTCGTAAATGCAGTATTGCCCAGTGTAATGGCCGGGATAGATGAAACCGTTTTCGCGGCACAATTTGAAGAGCCACTGCACGGTATGTGCGTGTTTCAGGTCCGTGGTGCGCACAAATTCGTCGGCTTGCAGACCCAACTCGTCCCAAAGTTTGCGCCATTCCGCGGCCATTTTGGCGACGTATTCGGATTCCGGAATACCGGCTTTTTGCGCCGAGCGTTCGACGTTTACGCCGTGCTCGTCGGTGCCGGTGGTCATGACCACGTCGAATCCGCGCATGCGTTTGTAACGGCGGATGGTGTCGCACACGATGGTGGAATAGGTGTGGCCGATGTGCGGCAAGCCGTTGGTGTAGTAGATCGGCGTAGTCAGGTAATATTTTGGTTTGTCGGGCATTTTTTAATTTTCGATTTCCTTGCAACAAAAACAAAATCAAGAAAAGCAAAGTCAAAAAACAGATAGCGGCTACGATTCAATCTTGCCGAGCTGGGGCGCAACATGTTGCGCCCCTACAAAGGCTTGTTGGGCGGCGGTGATTATTGTTTGCAGCGGGACGTTTTTTTCCACGGCTATTTTGCGGCAGTCTTCGTATTCGGGTGTGGCCTGGCGGATGTGGCCGTTTACGCTGGCTACCTTCATGCGGACTTCGCCGTAGGTGGTCATCACGGTGACGGATTTGCGCGGCAAGACGCGGCGTTGTGCGTTGTAGGTGCGCGCGCCGATGGTGGTGGTTTCCGCGAAAATCAGATCCAGCAATTTTTGCGCATCCGCCAGTTTACAGAGGACCGTCAGCAGCGTGCCGGGACGATTTTTTTTCATCTGCACCGGCGTGGTGTAGACGTCGAGCGCGCCGGAAGTCAGCGCGCGTTCCTGGAAATGGCCGTAGATCTGCGGATTCATGTCGTCGAGGTTGGCCTCGATGACCGCGATTTCTTCGTCGAAGCCGAACGGCGCGGCGGCCAGGGATTTTTCCGCAGCTTCGCCAATCATGATGCGCAGGACGTTGGGCTGATTTTCCAGGTCGAGTGTGCCGGCGCCGTAGCCGATCGAGGAAACGGTCATGGCCGGCTGCGGACCAAACGAATCGCACAGCGTGGCGATGATGGCTGCGCCGGTGGGCGTGACCAATTCTTTTTGCACGCCATTTGAATACGTAGGCGCGCCTTGCAATAGGCGAGCCGTCGCAGGGGCCGGCACGGGGAGAATGCCGTGGGCCATTTTTGCCGTGCCGCCGCCAACGTTTAGCGGTGAGCTGGCGAATTTGGCGATACCCAGCGCGTCAAAGCCGATGCATACGCCGACTATGTCCACGATAGCGTCGACGGCGCCGACTTCGTGGAAATGCACTTTTTCGAGCGGCGCGTCGTGCACGTAGGATTCAGCGCGGCCGAGTTTCTCGAAAATCGCCGACGCGCGATCGCGTACCTGCGGGGCGATTGCGGATTTAGCGATAATCTCGAGAATGGTCGAGAGGCTGCGATGCTTCTGCTGGTCCTCGCTGACCACCTTGACGTAGGTTGCAGCCATGCCATTTTTCCAGACTTTCTCGGCGGAGAGCGTCCAGCCGGGGACATCCAGGGATTGCAATTCGGAGCGCAGATATTCGACCGGGCAGCCGGCGTCGACCAGAGCGCCGAGGGTCATGTCTCCGCTGATTCCGCTAAAACAGTCAAAATAGGCCAGTTTCATAGTGGTCCGCCACCCTGCGATGGGGCCGGCACCGCAAAAAAATGATGTGGAGCTAGCGAAACGATAGTATCGGCGGCGTCCGGGCGTGTCAAACCTGCGCGCGCGCTAGGAAGTGATGGGTAGAAAGGTGACGAGGGTACCCCTACCCCCGGATGCTTTTCGCAAAGAGTGCGTGAGAGATTGATTCCAAGGGAGTTAGAGGAAAAATAGAATTGAGAAGAGTGCGCAAGTGATTGAAAACAAACGCTCGTTATTTTTGCGGGTGCGCAGATCGCCGGGGTGGGGATAGGCTGGTAGGATGGATCGGACTTAAACATAGAGTACGTTAGCAATTAAGTTACTTTTAGTCAATGGTTTTTCGCGAGTCGGGAAGGAGGCGAGCCGAAGTGGGCGGCGACGGGTGGGCGGAGTTGGTCGATCGTTCGAATGGGGATTTTAACGCAGAGGGCAGAGGCGCAGAGGAGAGCTACAGTCCCGGTACCCTGATAGTATGGCGGCTGACGGTCGGGAACGGTCGCCCGGGCAAGCTTATCCGCAAGAATGGAATGAACTGTTGGGCAGTGGCGCGGTATCCCTATACTGGGAAGCACAAATGGCGATGGCTAAACAAATCGAGGGCGTGTGTATCAAAAACTGAAAGAACGATTGCGGGACGCGTTGGCGCGGCATATTCAGCTGACTTACCACGTTGATCTGGGCGTGGTGCTGGAGCGGCCGCCGAAGATTGAGATGGGCGAGGCGGCTTCGCCGGTATGTTTTGAGTTGGCGAAACGGCTGAAGAAGGCGCCGCGGATGATCGCGCAAGAGATTGCGAATGACTTTCGGAAGGTGGAGGGGGTGGCTCGTTTGGAGGTGGCTGGAGCGGGGTACCTGAACGCCTACTTCGAGCGTGGGGCGTTCTGGGAAAAGATGGTTATTGGGAACGAAGAAGTGGCGAGTGGTGAGTGGCGAGTGGCGAGTAACGATGAAGGTGAAGGCACGGAAAAGGCCGCAGGGCTCAAAGGCAAGCGCCCTGCGCTACAGGGCGATTCGGGCGGGAAGATTATTGTCGAGCATACGAGCATCAATCCCAATAAGGCGGCGCACATCGGGCATGTGCGGAACGCGGTGCTGGGCGACACGCTGGTGCGGATTTTGCGGCATGCGGGCCATCGCGTGCAGATTCAGAATTACATCGACAATACCGGCGTGCAGGTGGCGGACGTGGTGATTGGGCTGCTGTGGATGGAGAAGCGCACGCCGGTCAGCGTGAAAATGATGGCCATGGAGCCACGTTTTGACTACGACTGCTGGGACATTTATGCCAAAGCCACGCAGTTTTTTGCCGCGGACAAGGTGAATGCCGCGAAGTTGCGCGGAGACACGCTGCGAGCGATTGAAGAAGGCCGAGGCGAAGAGTCCGAAGTGGCGGAAGTGGTGGCGGACGCCATCGTGACGTTTCATTTGCGGACCATGGCGCGGCTGGGGATTTATTACGACTTGCTGGCGCGCGAGAGCGAGATTCTACATTTGAAGTTTTGGGATGCGGCGTTTGAGATGTTGAAGAAGTCTGGCGCGATTGTGCTGGCAACGACCGGGAAGATGGCGGGTTGTTGGATTATGCCGGCGGAGAAGCAGGAGGTTGAGGAAGCAAAGGAGGTAAAAAAGGAAGCTGCGGAGGAGGGAGAAGGCGGGGAGGAAGAAAATATTCAGGACAAGATTATTGTGCGGTCGAATGGAACCGTCACGTACGTTGGGAAGGATATTGCTTACCAGCTTTGGAAATTTGGGTTGCTGGGCAAGGATTTCAAGTATGCCAAGTGGAAGAATGCGCCGGCCGAAGAGACGGTATGGGCCACGACGAGCATGAAGGGCGATCCCCACGCGCCGAACTTTGGGGCGGCGGCGAGCACGGTCTATAACGTGATCGATGCGCGGCAGGCGTACTTACAGGATGTGGTAGCGCAGGGGCTACGAGCGCTGGGGCATGCCAAGGAAGCGGAACGGTCGATTCACTTTGCGTATGAGATTGTGGCGCTGACGCCACGTTGCGCGGCAGATCTTGGTTACGAATTGTCCGAGGAGGAAGCGAAGAAGCCGTACGTGGAAGTGAGCGGGCGCAAAGGCCACGGCGTGAAGGCCGACGATCTGATCGACAAACTGGAGGCGGCAACGTTAGCCGAAGTGCGCGAGCGGCATCCGGAGATGAGCGAGGAAGAAAAATTAAAGACCTCGCATGCCATTGCGGTGGGCGCGCTGCGATTTTTCCTCTTGAAATTCACGCGCAATTCGATTATCGCCTTTGATTTCGCCGATGCGCTGAGCTTTGAGGGCGAGACCGGGCCGTATTGCCAGTACGCGGTGGTGCGTATACGCGGAATCCGCCGCAAAGGTTTGGAAGCTGGTGCGGCGGAAATTGCAGTGACGCAGGAGACGGCAACAGCGCTTTTGGGCGGCGCAGCAGGAAACGAATTGTGGGAGCTGGTGTTACTGGCAGGGTCGCTGGATCAGGCGGCGGAGCTGGCGATCAGCGGCCAGGAGCCGGCGTTTGTGGCGAAATATGCGTTCCAACTGGCGCAGGCGTTTAATTTGTTTTATCACAAATATCATATTTTGACGGAAGCGGATGAACAGAAGCGGGGATTTTTGCTGCGGTTGACGGAGTTGGTGGAGCGGCAGCTGGTTACGGCGCTTTCGCTGCTGGGGATCGAGGCACCGGAAAAAATGTGACGCGTGATCGGCGGGTGCCCGGGAATGTCGTTTGCGAATCCCATAAAGGCGACCGCCTCCCCTCCTACGTCGGGGTAAACAGGAGGCGGCCGCTACAAAGCCTCCTAGCGCTGACATCGTGGCGAGCTGAGGCGCAGCATGCTGCGCCCCTACAAGGGCGGGGTGTACGCGTCTGTTGCAACGTCGGCCACAACAAAGGCAGGTCGATGCGGCACATTACTTGGTGTCGCGGAGGAGGATGATGTCCGCGGAGCGGGTGCCACGGATTACGTAGAGATTTTTGCCGTCGGGGGACCAGCGGAAACTGGTCATGACCGGGGTGGTGAATTTGGTGATTTGCTGAAATGGCCCGCCAGAAATGGGCTGGCGCCAGACGTTGGCCGCGCCGCGCCGCAGTGTGGAGTAATCGACGGCTTTGCCGTCGGGCGCCCAATCGAACCAACTGGCACCCGCTGGTACATTGTCAAAAAGAACGCGCGGCGCCCCTACCCCGACAGGCCCGAACTCGAAGGCCATACGCTCCGGAGGGCCTGCGACAAAACCGATGGTAGCGATGGTTTTGCCGTCGGGTGAAATGCGCGTGCCGCCTCCGGCTGTGGGTAGGTCGAGTTTGACGGGCGGCGAGGTGCCGTTGATGTCCTGAAGAAGTACGTCCGGGGCTTGAAAGTAGACGAAATACTTTCCGTCCGGCGAGCAATTAGCGAAAAGAGCACGCTTCCCTTGCGTCAGATGGGTAAGTTGCACGGGGTTTCCACCATCGGCGTCGGACTTCCAGACGTTCACGGCGTCGTCACGGTTTTCGGAAAAAATCAGTGCGCCCGTGGACCCGCATTCCAGCAGCGATAAAATTTTACGACCGGGCAACAGGGCGGTTTGTCCCGAACCATCGAGGCGCAAAGCAAAGGGTTGGGCAAACTGATCCGAAACGACAAGGCGGTCCGCACTCGCAGAGCTTAGGCGACGCGGCTCGCCATTGAAGGGGATCTGCGTGGCACGGTCGGAGTCTCCCCCTGGCGCGACCCATAGTTCTCCATGGACGGCGGTCTGCACCGCGGCGATAGTTTTGGCGTCCTGGGTGATGCCCAGGGATGCCAAGCCGTAGTTGGTTAGGTCATTCGTGACGCGATGCACTTCTCCGCTGGGAAACGAAATATACCAAAGCTGTCCTGGGGCGCTGGGCGCGGGCTCGGACATGACGAAAAGCAGACCGCTGCCATCTGGCATCCACACTGAGCGGCCGGTGAAATTGCGCGTCTCATAGAGTGGCCGCACGGCACCGTCGAACGGGGAGACGGCCATGAGAGAGCGTTCGCCGGAGTTTTTCCAGTTTGGCAAAACGATGGTCTTGCCATCGGGAGACCAAGCGGGGGAAATCAAACTTGCTCCCGAAGTAACCGCGGGCATGCTGGCCAAGACGTGTTCGTCGCTGCCATCGATGTTGGCGACGACGAGGTTGAGCTGAAATTTGGTGGGGTCGCCGCGGACGAAGGCCAATCGTTTGTTATCGGGAGAAAGCGCGGGAGCGGTATCCGCGTCATGAACGATAGTTTGCGGCTGGCCGCCCAGGACGGGCATCTTGTAGATTTCGCTGTAACCGGCCTGTTGTTTATTGGAATGGCTGAAGTAGACGTAGTTGCCGTCCGGTGAAAAGGTTAAGCCGTTGTACTGGACTTCATCGGGCGCAAGCACCTGGACATCACTGCCAGTTTCGACCTGGCGAACGTTGAGGCTTTCTTTTCCGCTGTCATTCAAAACATAGACGACGTATTGGCCGTTGGGCGAGATAGTGACCGCGCTGGCTTTGCCGGATTGTGTGAGCGGGGCGATGCGCATGTTCTGAATGTCGATGGCGATTTTGTGCGGAGAGAATTTGTAGACGGCGAAAATGATGGCGGCCACGACCAGCAGTGCGCCGAGAATGCTGGGAATCAGCAGGCGGCTCTTTTGCGCGATCGCGGAAGTTCCCGCGGGAGTGTTCGCGGAACTACTGGCGGAATTCGTGGCGATTTGTGACGAGACGGGCGTGCCGCCTGAACCGGGCGCTGAACCAGGCGCGACCGGACCAGCTGTGCCGCCGGAGGCTGCAGTGGTTGCGGCATCGGCTGCGGAAGATACGGCTTGCACGCGGCTGGAGCTGGTGTCCCGCTGCAGGCGCTTTAAATCGGCGCGCAATTCGGCGGCGCTTTGGTAGCGCATGGTGCGATCTTTTTCGAGGGCTTTGTTGACGATGCGCTCGAGTTCGGCGGGAAGTTCGGGATTGAGGCGGACCGGGGCGATCGGCGCGCGATTTAAGATGGCGTCAAAAATTGCCGCGCTGGTGGCGCCGGGAAATGCGGGGCGGCCGGTGCTCATTTCGTAAAGCACCACGCCGAAAGAGAAAAGATCGGTGCGCGCGTCAAGATCCTTGCCGAGGGTTTGCTCTGGAGACATGTACGCGACGGTGCCGAGCGCCACGCCGGGGCTAGTGAGGTTGGCTTCGTCGATGGTGACGGTGCCGTGGGTGGCGCCCTGCGCGGACGCTTGCATGACCTTGGCTAAACCGAAATCCAAAACTTTGGCTTGGCCGCGATCGGTGACGAAAATATTGGCGGGTTTGATGTCGCGGTGAACGATGTTCTCGGAGTGCGCTGCGTCGAGCGCGTCGGCGGATTGAATGCCCAGCTCGATTAAGGTGTCCGTGGGTAGTGGCCCGCCGGCAATACGATGCTTCAGCGTTTGGCCCTTGAGCAGCTCCATGACGATGAAGCGGCGGCCATCCTGGTACTCGCCAATTTCGTGAATGGTGCAGATGTTGGGATGGTTGAGCGCGGCGGCGGCGCGCGCCTCGCGGAGGAAGCGGTCGAGCGCGACTTTATCGCGGGAAAGTTCTTCGGGCAGGAACTTCAGCGCCACCATGCGGCCGAGGGTAGTGTCTTCGGCTTTGTAGACGACGCCCATACCGCCTCCGCCCAGTTGCTCGATGATGCGATAGTGAGAAAAAGTTTGGCCGAGGATGGCGTGAGATTCGGTCACAGGGTCAGGGGCATCTTAGGGTGGGCATGGAGTGAAGTCAACGGGCGAGGCGGATTAAGACAAGAGCTTGCGGCGAGTGCTAGGATACGACGCGATGAAAATTCATTTGAAGATGCGTTTCTTTTCCATTTTAGGCGCTTCCCTGCTGCTGAATTTTCTGGGCGGGCGTTTGACGGAAGCACATACTCCAGCGGCCACTGCCGCGGCGACTGCGGCCCAGGCGACACCGGTCTTTCGTCTGGACGGTGGAAACTCGACATACGCATTTGGCGTAAATGAGCGCGGCGAGTTGCAGCCGCTGTACTGGGGCGGACGCCTTGGCGCGCACGACAATATTCCTGCCGCGCATTCGTTTCCCGAGGCGGCGTCCTTTGATTCACCGTACACCACCACGCCGCAGGAATACGCCAGTTGGGGCGCGGGACTATTTACGGAGCCGGCGCTGAAGATTACCTTTGCGGATGGCAATCGCGATGTGGTGCTGAAGTTTGTGCGCGCTACGCCGAGCGGGCCGCAATCGCTGGACGTATTGCTCAAGGACATCTCACGCGAGATCTACGTTACGCTGCGATATTCCATGGACGCGGAGAGCGGGATTCTGGCGCGCTCCGCGAGCATCGAGAACAAAGAAAAACAGGCAGTGCTGGTTGAGCAAGCGGCCGCCGCGCAATGGACGCTGCCTCCCGCGCGCTACGCACTGAGTTATTTGACCGGGCGCTGGGCCGGCGAATGGACTTTGAACCAGGAGCCAATTGCGGGCGGGGAGCGCGTCATTGAAAGTCGCCGCGGAACTACCGGGCATCAGGCGAATCCGTGGTTTGCGATTTCGCGGGACGACAGCCATGCCGGCGGCGGGCCGATCGTTGCGGGCGAGGAGCATGGCGAAGTTTGGTTTGGCGCGCTGGCATGGTCCGGGTCGTGGCGCTTCACCATCGAAAAAACGCAGCTGGATGCTGTGCGCGTGACCGGCGGATTTAATCCTTTTGATTTTGGTTACAAATTGCCGCCCGGCGAGCATCTGGATACGCCTATTTTTTATGGGGGATATTCCGATCACGGGCTGGGAGGGGCGTCGCGGCTGCTGCATCGTTTTGAGATCGCGCACATCTTGCCGCAAGCGCCGGACCCCAAGCCGCGTCCGGTGATCTACAACTCTTGGGAGGCTACGGAATTTAGAGTCGATGAAGCCGGGCAGGAAGCGATTGCCGAAAAGGCGGCGTCCATTGGCGTGAACCGCTTTGTAATGGATGATGGCTGGTTTGGCCAGCGCAAAGACGATCACGCGGGGCTCGGCGATTGGTATGTGAACTCGGAAAAATTCCCGCATGGCTTAAAACCGCTGATCGACAAAGTGCATTCGCTCGGGATGGATTTTGGGTTGTGGGTGGAACCCGAAATGGTGAACCCTAATTCCGATCTTTATCGCAAGCATCCGGAGTGGGTGTTGAATTTTCCCGGACGTCCTCGCTCGGAATCGAGAAATCAGCTGGTGCTGAATCTGGCGCGGCCGGAAGTGCGCGACTACATTTTCGGTTTTCTCGATAAGCTGCTCACGGAAAACGATATCGCGTTTTTGAAATGGGATTACAACCGCAACTGGTCGGAGCCCGGCTGGGATCAAGTGCCGGCGGACGAGCAGAAACGCGTATACGTGGAATTCATCCGCAATCTTTATGCGATTCTGGCGGAATTGCGCAAGAAGCATCCGAAGGTGGAGATTGAATCGTGTTCCGGCGGCGGCGGGCGCGTGGACCTGGGGATTTTGCGTTACACCGACGAAGTATGGCCCTCGGATAACACCGATCCGTTTGACCGGCTGGCGATGCAGGATGGCTTTAGTTACGCGTACACGCCGCAGATCATGATGGCGTGGGTTACGGACTCGCCACATTGGCTAAACTTCCGCGCCACCTCGCTTGCTTACCGCATGCTCAGCTCCATGCAAGGTTCATTGGGCATTGGCGCGAATCTGAATAAGTGGAATGCGGAGGATTTTGCGACTGCCAAGCGGCTGATCGCCGCGTATCACGCCGTGCAGCCAACCATCGTGCGCGGCGACCTGTATCGATTGATCAGCCCGCGCGGCGGAAGTGAATTTTCCGTAACGGAAACGGTGGCGCGGGACAAAAATCAAGCCGTGGTTTTTGCGTTTACGCAGGCGACGCAGGAAGGGCGCGGGCTTCCGCTGCTGCAACTGGAAGGGCTTGATCCCGACGCCGAATATAAATTGAGCTTCATCGAAGGCCAAGCGCGGCCGGACACTCCGGTGAGCGCCTCAGGCGCATGGTGGATGCGGCATGGAATAGATTTGGATTTGCGCGGAGATTTCCGCGCCGCCGCGTTCCAGTTGGATCGTCAGCATTAAACCTGCCGTCCCACGACGAATCGCGCATGGTGGGCGCGGCGATCGCGAATTAAATATTTCTAAAAGTTACAGGGGCAGCGAACGAAGTTGCGCGCGATCAGTGATTCGCATCCGGATCCTTGTGCCAGTTGAGAGTTGCGGGGCGGCCGTTGCGGAAGGTACCGCTGGTGTCGATGACTCCATCGTGCAGCGTGCCTTGTACGTTGATGGAGGCTAGGCGCTCGCCGTCGGGTGTTTGGCTGTGCATGACCATTTCGATGGCGACGTCGCCGGTCTTGGAGACGTCTCCCGTCAGAACCATAATCATTTTTTTCTCGGGGCCCATGAACCACTGCCCGGTGATTTTTCTGCCGGTGATGGTGCCTTTGGCGCGGAAGCAGCGATGCGGTTCTTTTTTCGTCTCCGCAAAACAGACGGGACCGGAGTAGGAGCCATCGATCAAACGTGCAGTGGCAGCGGATGTTGCGGCGCCGCCGGCCGGAGCGTGCGGGTGAGCGGGTGGCGTTGTGGAATTGCCCGCAGCAGGTACGGCAGAATTCGTTGGTGCATTCGCGGCAGACGGCGGCGGTGCGGTCGCGGACATGGTCGTGCTTCCCGGCGGCGGGGTGGTGGACGGGGGGGCTGCGGGCGGAGTTGCCGGAGGGTTTGCAGATTGCTGCGCAGCTGCAGCGGCGGCTTGTGCTTGTTCCGCAGTGTCGCGCTGATGAACTGTATAGGCCCAAAAGCCGCCGCCAGCCAGCAGCAGCACTACTGCGGCAACTATCCATTTCACCGGCCTGCTTTTTGCATGAGGCGCTTCCGGCTGGGTGGCAGGAAGCGTGCCGCCGCCTTCGATTTCGCTGATGGAAAAGGTGCGCACGGGTTGCTGAATATTTTTGAAGCTTTTCTCACCGAGCGAAAGAAACGAAAGAGAAAGTTTATTGCGGATTTGATCGTGAACACTGCCGGAGATGCAGATGCCGCCGGGTTCGGCGGCAGTTTGCAAGCGCGCAGCTACGTTGACGCCATCGCCCATGAGGTCGACGCCTTGCACCATGACGTCGCCGAGGTTGATGCCGATACGGAAGCGGACTTGGCGAGTGGGCGGGAGCTTATCGTTGCGGGTGCGCAGCGCGGCCTGGATGTCGGTGGCGCAGCGCACGGCTTCGACGGCGCTGTTGAACTCGGCGAGGATGGCGTCGCCCGCGGTGTTGAAAATACGGCCGCGGTGCATGGCGACAAGAGACTCGAAGACTTGCTTGTGTCCGCGGAAGGTGCGCAGCGTATCTTCTTCATCTTCGCCCATGAGGCGGCTGAATTCGGCGACGTCAGCGGAAAGGATGGTAGCAAGTTTGCGCTCGAGGGGTTGCGCGCTGGGATTATCTTGTTCGTCGGGCATGTGGGCGCTCCGAGAGTAGGTTCGCTGGGTATCATACTGGAAGTCACAGGCTGGAGGTTAGAGGCGAGAGGGTTCGAGACGAAGAATGTACAAACTTTCGCCGGTCGATAATTCTTGCGACGGCATCTGGAAAAATGACGGCGCTTTTGAAAAATTGAATTGTTAACGCCATTCGCCGTATGAACAGCGAATCAGCGATGTTCGCCGAACCGAGGGAACTCGCAAGCGCAGATCATGCAAACGAGGAAGTTAGATCAAAATCGGATTTCGCGTGGTTCTTACCCGGCGCTCGCGCGAGCTAGTTCCTGCATTTGCTTCGAGTCGAGCTGCAAAACGGCTGTGGCTACGTTTTCCTCGAGGTGTTCGACGCTGGACGTTCCAGGAATCGGCAGCATAACTGGAGACCGCGAGAGCAGCCAGGCCAGAGCCACCTGGGACGGAGTAACTTTCCATTGCGCCGCCACATGACCGATGGAACTCTGCGGACCGGAGAGTTTACCAGCCGCGAGCGGGAACCACGGAATGAAGCCGATGTTCTGTTTTTCGCAATATTCCAAAACGTCTTCCGAGCCGCGGTCGGCCACGCTATAGCGATTCTGCACACTCACGATAGGAAGCATGGTTTGCGCGTGTTGAATCTGCTGCACGCTCACTTCCGATAATCCGATGTGTTTTATCTTGCCTTCCGCTTGCAGAGCCTGCAGCGTGGCGAACTGTTCTTCAGCCGGAACCTTGGGATCGATGCGATGCAGTTGATAAAGATCAATTCGCTCGAGACGTAACCGGCGCAGGCTACCTTCGCAGGCAGCTCTCAGATGCTTCGGCGTTCCGTTTTCAGTCCAGCGATCGGGGCCGGGCCTCTCAAAACCGCCCTTGGTGGCGATAACCAGATTCGCCGGATAAGGGTGGAGAGCCTCGGCGATGATTTCTTCGCTCACATTTGGACCGTAGGAGTCGGCGGTATCGATGAAATTGATCCCTAATTCGACGGCGCGACGCAGCACCCGGACGGCCGCAGCCCGGTCCGCGGGCTCGCCCCAAATACCGTCTCCCGTGATGCGCATGGCTCCGAATCCCAACCGCGTGACGCGCAGATCATTTCCGATCAGGAATTCGCCAGCCTTTTCAGCAAGTTCTTTACCTTGATGCTTCGCAGATTTTGTGCCCGGCATATTAATCCTCGCTTTCCCGTTAAGACGATAATAAACAACTGCCGCGTTCAGCGGTCACGCACCGAACGTCTTGCCAAACGTTCGCCGAACATCGGCCGGCCGCTCTTGGACGACTCACGCGGGGCCTGATCCTGAAGGACGTCCCACGCGAATTGGATGACGGGTGGAGAGGAACCGATACAAAAATTTCGTCAGAGGTCGAGCAGCGGCCGCGGAGAAAAAACCAAAGGGACGACGGTCGTGCTTCTGTGGGTGGCCAAAAGTGCCGCAACTTGGCGAACTCGAGGGTGCGCGAAACGACGCGCCGTCGCCTTATTCGTTTGGCATGTAACGAACTCCTTATGGGAATCACTTACTAGCAAGCTGTACCCGAGCGTAGCGTGGTCTTGGTCAATTTTTCGACGCCTGAGTGTGTCTTGAACGCTCGCTGAGAAACGAATCTTTGACAATAAGGAGAACCGCTAATGAGTGACCCAAATCCGAGAGCATCCATTCATATTCCTAGTGACTTCATATTCGGAGAAGTTCGCCCAAATCATAAGGTGGTCGCCCCGCCTGCAGCGACGCCGCCCCTTGGTCCACTTGCCGAATTCAGGGGAGATTGGGTGGGCAACGGCTTCAACACCATCTTCCGGCCGGATAACACAGTGACGCCAACGCCGCTACCAAATCCAATTCCACCGCCTCCTCCGCCTCTCGACAACATTCTGGAACTGAATCTAACCTCCGAAAGCCTCTCGTTTTCACCGAGCTTGGGCTCCGTCCCGAATCGCGGGACAACGCCGCAGGGAGATATCTTCCTCAACGGAGTGCCTTATCTCCAGACTGTCAAGGACATTACCATCCACGGCGAAAGCGTCGGCATCCACGTGGAGCCCGGAATTTGGATTCACGTGCCTCCGACGAACGTGCCGGCACTTGGTAAAACGGTCACCCGCATGGCCTCGATCCCGCACGGGACTACCATCGAGGCACAAGGCACCTTTGCGGAAGTCGCCGGCCCGCCGATCATAAACCCCGTTGACATTACGCCATTCCAGACGGTGAACCCCGCCAACAAAATCAGGTTCGCCAGCCAGACCGCCGCCAGCACAAACACGCCGAGAATTCCACAAGACCTAAGCAGCTTTATCGCCGCCGGCACGATCACGCAACAATTGTTGGACAATCCGAACAAGTTGCTGAGCGATGTCATCGCCAAGCAAAACATCATTAAGACGATCGCGATTATCATTTCCACGGCTCCGACTCCACCTCTCTTCGGGGGCGGAGTGGACAATATCGCCTTCTTGCTGGGCCAGGCCGCAGCTACCGCGCCGAACGCTCAGGCCTTGCAGATGGCGGCAATTTTCTGGATCGAAACCGTCGAAACGACCATTATCGTGGGGCCTCTAAACGTGGGGCAGCAGTTCGCGGTCAAAGCCACACCGAGTATTCCGTTTCAGCGTGTTCCGACGTTCTCGGGAATAGCACCTTTTGACGTGGATGTGCCGCGTAAGCTTACGGTCCGTTTTACGCAAATTCAGTACACGCAGACGGTCCTGCTGAATTTCGCTACCCTCACCTGGCCCCATGTTTCGGTGAACACGCTCGTGCCCGCCGACGATGTCCACGTTCCTGACTCCGCCTGGAAATGAGCCAGTCGGCTGTTTTGGGCGGCGGTTTGTCCTTAGGCGGCTTGCTGAGGCGAAGTCCCAGCTTCGCCTCGGCACCATCTTGTTAGCAGCAAGCAATAGCGTTCACCGAGCCGCGCCTCGCTGCTGCGTGCGTTCCCTACTTAGGGCCGACCAATCTATTTTATTGGGGCGAGCCAGATGTCCTGATCTACGTAAGCGGTCAGTGCAGTGCCTGCGGGAATATCCACGTTTTTGCCGTGTTTGATTAGCCCAATGGGACCAAAGATAACTGTAAGCGCTACGGCCGAGCCGGTTCTGCTGTCGCCCTCACGGGCTTTGTTACCGCGTAAGCGAATGTGGTTGCTGCCCACGGCCACGTAATCGATGTGCACGCTGAGTTCGCCGGGGCGGCCCAGCATGCCTGCTCTTTTGGCGTTCGAGACGGTCGCGACGGCGTGAGCGCCCTTGGCTAGCACGATGGAGTCGCCAACCTTAACGTCTTCATCGAGCAGGAATTCGACGGTGTCCCCTTCATTGGCGGTTTTGGAATTTAGGTCCGCCGCAAATTTCAGCGGGAGTACCGTGCCTTCGCGCAGAAGGCAGCCATTGGAGACAGTGCAAGTTGGAATTGTGGGGTCGACAGCGACGCCGTCCACGGTTGTGATCGTGGTACTGCGGACGGCCTCGACCGTGCCGGTCGGTTTGATGGATTGCGCGATGAGCATGGCTTCCATTACGGATTTATCGACGGTGGCGTTTTTCAGATCGATCAGCGCCTGGGGAGAAGTGTCAAAATCGGTGGCGCTGGATTGGATCTCTTTGACAATGAGGCTGGGCTCGAATCCCTGCTTAGTCATGTTCAGGATGTCGGCGTTGGTTAGCGGCTTTTGCGTTTGCGCGAACGAAACGGTGGCAGCGCAGATAGTGAAGAACAAGAGTGCGAGTGGGAATCGCCGTCTCATGAAGAGTGCTCCTATCGGCTGCGGACTACTCGAAGGCCAAGCTTATCCGCAAAGTAAGGCCACGAGCGCAGAAAGCTCGTTGGCTTTGCTTAATGTGGAACTGTCCCAAGTAGTTGGACGGCGCCGAAATGACTTGCGGTACGCTGAGGAATTCGAAAACAAACTTCAGGACGATGGATCAGAATGGAATCGCCACTACAAAAACATGAAGGGCACGACATGTCGTGCCCTTACGAAAAGAAGGTGGACGTCAATAGGACATAACCAGATGGACCAGCGTGCGCAGCGCTACTGCGGTTGGTCCTTTGGCTAGCCAGGGCTTGGCGTCGTCGTTCCACGCGGTGCCGGCGATGTCCAGGTGGATCCACGGGGTGTCGCCCGCGAATTCGCGGATGAACCATGCGCCGGTGATGCTGCCGCCGCCTTTGCCACTGCTGATGTTTTGCAGGTCAGCAAAACTGCCTTTCATGAACTCGCGGTATTCGTCGTCCATGGGGAGTTGCCACATTTTTTCGCCGGAGGCTTTGGCGGAGGCCAAAAGTTTGTCGGTGAAGGGTTGATCGGAGCCGAAGACGCCCACGTTAACGTTGGCGAGCGCCACGACTATCGCGCCGGTAAGGGTGGCGGCGTCAATCAATACTGTAGCGCCCAACTGCTTGGCAAACGTAATGCCATCGGCCAGAATCAGGCGGCCTTCGGCGTCGGTGTTTAGCACTTCGATGGTTTTGCCGGACATCGAAGTCTGAATGTCGCCGGGTTTTTGCGCGCTGCCGCTGACCACATTCTCCGTGCTAGGCACCACGCAGATCACTTTGACATTGGGTTTCAGCGTAGCGATGGCGCGCATGACACCGAGCATGGTTGCGCCGCCGGCCATGTCGTACTTCATCTTTTCCATTCCGTCAGCGGGCTTGATGGAAACGCCGCCGGTGTCAAACGTGACGGCTTTGCCGATCAAACCGATTACCGGAGCGCCGGGATTGGGCTTGGGTGGAACGTAGGTGATTACAATCACGCGCGGAGGCTCCGGGCCACCTTGCGCCACGCTGAGCAATGCGCCCATTTTCAGGTCGGCGATGCGGCGCTCGTCCAGCACTTCCACGGCGAGACCTGCTTCGCGGGCCATGGCTTCGGCTTTTTCGCCCAGGACGCGCGGCGTTAATTTGTTGGAAGGCTCGTTGACCAAATCGCGGGTGAAGTTTTGTGCGTCGCCAATGGTGCGGCCCGTGGCGATGGCGGCTTCAGCGGCGGCGCGAGAGGATTCGGAATAGCCAGCGATGGCGATCGATTCGATATTCTTGTCGGTTTTTTTGTCGGTTTTGTATTTGTCGGTTTCGAAATTTGCAGTGGTGGCGGCTTCGGCAACGGCTTGGGCGCTGGCATCGTTGGCGTCATTTTCGCCAACCAGGAAAACGATTTTCTTCGCGCCTTTGGCCTTGAGCGCGCGCGTGGCCGCGCCGGCGATTTTGCGCAGCGTGGCGCCGGAAAATTGTTCGCGCTTCCCCGCACCGACGAGCAGCAAGCGAGACGCCGCGAGTCCGGCCGGCGCGTGGATCAGCGTGAATTCCAAAGTTTTGCCGGTCAATTCCCCGGCTTTGACTAATTTTTTCAGCAAACCGTTCGTGGACCGATCGATTTCGAGCAGATGGCTCTGAATGGGATCGCTTTCTTCAAAGATATACGAAACCAGAGCATCGGCTTCGAGTGTGGCATACGGCTTGGTTTCCAACGTGATCTGCATGATGCGTTTATCGCCTCCGATTGCGATACATGGATTCGTCCACTTCCCTGCGCGCTTCTTTCTTGCGTTCGTCGGCGCGGCGGTCCCAGTTCTTTTTGCCTTGGGCCAACGCGATTTCGCACTTGGCGATGCCGTTGCGAAAATAGATGCGCAGGGGTATGACGGTTAAACCTTTGGCTTCGGTCCGAACCGAGAGCTTGTGAATTTCGTTGCGGTGCAGCAAAAGCTTTCTGGAACCGAGCGGTTCGTGGTTCCAGGGACCGCCGGCCAAGTACTGCGCAATGTGCGCGTTGACCAGCCAAGGGCCACTTTTCTTGAAATCGACGTAGGCGTCGCGAATATTGGCTTTACCTTCGCGCAAAGCCTTTACTTCGGTGCCGTGCAGCACCAGGCCAGCCTCGTATCTGTCCAGCAGGGTGTAATTATACGACGCGGCGCGGTTCTGGGCGACCAGCAACTCGGCGGGCTTGGCGGACTTTTTCGATTTGTCCGGCTTTTTGGACTTATCGCTCGGTTTCGAGGGACTGGGCACACTTTCATCATAACTGGACTGTTAAATCCGCGCTAGGCGATGGTCAACGGGGTGTAAATAAGGGACAAAAAGGGGGTTATCGGATGAAAGACAGCCAACCTTCCGTTGCTTGCTGCGCTTCTAAGCCGAATGTTAGACTGCAAAACAGGTCAGGACATTGCACGTGTTGGCTCGGGAGAGTTCATGCGCCGTTGGGGGAAAATCGCAGTATGCCTGGGGATAGCACTGCTCGCCGCAGGATGCCCCAAGGGCCAAAAAGACTACGACGCAGGGCAAAAGGCTAATGACCTATCGGACTTTGACGACGCTTACGCGTACTACCAGAAAGCACTGAAAACCGATCCAAACAATGCAAGCTATCGCATCAAGGTGGATCAGGCGCGGTTTGACGCTGGTCAGATGCATTTGCAGCGCGGCTACGCGCAGAAGAAAAAGGGCGATTTGCAGGCCGCGCTGGGCGAATTTCAGCGCGCTTTGTTCATCGACCCGGCGAGCTCCGTGGCCGAGCAGGAAATAAAGCGGACCTCGGAGCAAATAGCGGAAAACAGTGCGGCGGCGGAAGCGGCGGCGCAGCCCGAACTCGAAATGGGTGACGCACAGCTGGCGTCGCGGCCTCCGGAACTTAAGCCGCTGTCGAACGCACCCATCACCATGTCCTACAGCAACGAGGCCAAGATGGTGTACGACACCATCGGCAAGCTGGCGGGGCTGACGGTGATCTACGATCCGGACTTTGTGGCCAAGCAGGTCAAGGGACAGCTGAACAATGTGACGCTGGGGCAGGCGCTGGATATCGTGTCGTTGCAGGCCAAGGCGTTCTGGAAGCCGGTGACGGAGAACATTATTTTTGTGGTTCCCGACCAGCCGCAAAAGCGCCGCGATTATGAAGAAGAAGTGGTGAAGACTTTTTACCTTGGGAACACCGTGCAGCCCCAAGACATTACGGAAATTGTCACCGGTTTGCGGCAACTGCTGGACATGAAGAGGCTGCAACAATTGAATTCACAGAACGCCATCATCGCGCGGGATACACCGGACAAGCTGGCGCTGGCGGAAAAGATGATCCGGGATATCGATAAGGCCAAACCGGAAGTGCTGATTCAGGTGGAGGTGGTGCAGGCCCGGACGGATCGCATGCGCGCCTTAGGAATTCTGCCGGGACAGACGGCCTCGGCCGCCATCGTGCCGTCCACTACATCAACGACAACCACCACAGGAACGAGCACCTCTTCAACCTCAACGGCCGGTACGATTACGCTCAGTCAATTAAAGGGTTTGACGAATTCGGACGTCGTCTTGACCATACCCAGTATTACGGCAAATGCGGTATTGACGGATACCTACACGAAGATCATTCAGAATCCGGAGATTCGCTCCATCGACGGGCAGCCGGCGAAGCTGAGGGTCGGCGACAAGGTTCCCGTGGCGACAGGCAGCTTCCAGGCCGGCGTCGGCGTCGGCTCGACGGGCGGCGCTGGTGTAGTCAACCCGCTGGTCAACACGCAATTTCAGTATTTGGACGTCGGCGTGAACGTCGACATTACCCCGCGCGTGCATCCAAATCACGACATCAGCATGAAGCTCAAAGTTGAGGTTTCTTCCGTCACCGGTACGTCGACCATCGGCGGAATTCAGCAGCCGATTATCAGCCAGCGCACCATCGAGCAGGATATTCGCCTGAAAGAGGGCGAAGTGAGCGTGCTGGGCGGATTGTTTGAAAAGGACGACACGAAAACGTTGAACGGGTGGCCCGGCCTGGCCAAGATTCCCTTCTTGCGCTATTTCTTTTCCGAAGACAGCAGCGACAAGCAGGACAACGAAGTTTTGATCGTGCTGACACCGCGCATCGTGCGGATGCCGGAGTGGAGCAAGTCGAATTTGCAGCCCATGTTCTCTGGAACCGAAACCAACGTACAGGTGCGGCGCGACGCCGAGATTCGTGCGCCGATCGCGCAGGCGGCCCCGCAAGGACCGGCAGCACAAGGACCGCTCGTGAATCCCGGTGGCGCGCCGGGAGCGACTTCCCCGGTCGCAAACGCGGGACAGCCGGGAAACACCAGCAGCGGCACAGCTTCCGGAGCTCCTGCAAGGTTGAAGTTTGAGCCGCAATCGGTGGCGCTAAAAATGGGCCAGGAAGCGACGATAGCCATTGCGGTGGACAACGTCACCGATCTCTTTTCCATTCCGCTGCTGCTGCAGTTCAATCCCGCGGTGATCAGCATCGAAGAGGTCCAGCAAGCAGTCGGGCAAGGTGGAAGCGGCGGCTTCTTGTCTGGCGGTGGCACGCAGACCATCGCGGTGGTGGACCGCATCGATAAAGATAGGGGCCAGGCGGTGATTTCCGCCACGCGGCAGCCCAATACCCCAGGTGTGAGTGGAAGCGGAACGCTGGTGGCGGTGAAGATTAAGGCGTTGGCGCCAGGCACCTCCAACCTCTCAATCGTGCAGGTGAACGCCAAGGATTCGCAGCAGCGGCTGATTCCCTTGATCACGGGCGAGGCCACAATACAGGTCCAGCCGTAACATCCTGAGACGGAATAGCCATGGGCTCAGATGGAAAAATCGCGAAGCAAATGCGTGGCGGGATAACTCCCTCGGTGCGTCGTAGAAGTGGAACAACGCAAGCCGGGATGACGCTGCTGGAGTTGATTATCGCGTGCGCAATCTTGTTGGTGCTGGCGTCCGCGGCGTTGCCCATCGCGCGGTTTTCGGTGTTGCGTCACAAAGAAACGGAATTGCGCAACGACCTGGAGGCCATGCGCGACGCCATCGATGCGTACCGGGAATGCGCCGAGAAGCAGCAGATCAAGACCACACCGGGCGGCAGCAATTATCCTCCGGACCTGGACACGCTGGTGCGGGGCGTACCGCTGACGGCGAGCGCCGACAAGACTATCCGGTTTCTGCGGAAGATTCCTGTGGACCCTATGACTGGGCGAGCGGATTGGGGTTTGCGCGGCGTGGAAGACGACACCGATTCGCTGACCTGGGGCGGCAAGGACGTCTTTGACGTGTACTCGACGTCGACGGGGACGGCCATGAACGGAACGAGATATTCGACTTGGTAGAGCCCTTCGGCCTGGGGATAGCGCACCAAGCGGTTGAGAGCATCGCTCATTTGTTTTTGTTTCACGGGAGCCGAGATTGAAGAGTCTGTTGCAAACAGCGGGTCGGTCGAACGTGGCGCGCAGTAGGGCGCGGCGGTGGCGAACCTCCGGGTTCACGCTGATCGAGTTGATGATCGTCATCACCATTATTTTGATCCTGCTGGGCATCGCGGCGGGAAGGTACACCCAGTCCGTGCATCGCGCGCGCGAAGCGGTGTTACGGCAGGACTTGTATGAATTGCGCAAAGCAATCGACAACTACACGCTGGATAAGCAAGCCGCGCCGCAATCCCTGGACGATATGGTGCAGGCGAAGTATCTGCATTCCGTTCCCATTGATCCGATGACGCGCCAGGCGGATTGGGTTCCGGTATTCGAGAATGTGGTGCTGAGCCCGGATCAGAACAGCACCGGCATGACCGACGTGCATTCCAACAGCGGAGAAATCGCGCTGGACGGCACCGCCTATAACACCTGGTAGATGGTAGACCACAACCCCTAACGTCGGCAGTGGTGCTGCAAGACGCCGCGCCTCATGCGCTCCAACAAAGATGAAAACGGCTCAGGATGGAGCATCCTGAGCCGTAACATTTAAACTGACGAGTGGGTTCGCTTGTACAACGCTCTTACTTCGGAGAGCTGCCATCCACATATTTCGTGATTGTGATGTCGGACGTCTTCATTGAAATGTTCTTTCCCGTTTTGATGTTCGCCGTCAGCTTCGGCGCCTTGGTAATCTTCTTCGATGGTTTGCTGGTCACTTTATTCCTCCTCCGAGAGTTTAGTACTGCAAAATGGCGGAACGTCCCACCTCTGGTGCTGCAACCGAAAGAGCAATTAGGCTGCCGGAAGAAGCAAGATTTAGGAGATAAGAAAAAAATTGAAAAGCAAAGACTTACATGAAGAACTGCTTTACCGAGGAGAAGTCAACCGCCGGATCGGTAAAAGTTTAACCAGCGGATGGTTAAAAAGTGACCGCCTCCAGGTTGCAGCGCCTGCGCGACGACTGCGATGCTGCAAATTCGCAAGAATAAGCATTGAAAAATCCTTGACAATAAACTTTGTCAAGGCTAACATCTCGCTCGTGCTCGACATTCAAGTCATCGATGATCCGGCCGCGGCGACGGTGGCTTTGGAGCCCATGCGGAGTCGATTGCTCTCCGAACTGGCCGTGCCCGCCTCAGCGGCGACCTTGGCTACGCGGCTTGGCCTGGCTCGGCAGAAAGTCAACTACCATCTGCGCGGGCTGGAGACGCACGGGCTGGTGCGGCTGGCCGAGGAACGCAAGTGGGGCGGGCTGACGGAACGACTGCTCGTAGCGACGGCCGCTTCCTATGTCGTTTCGCCGGGCGCACTGGGGCCGGTCGCCGCGGACCCGAATCGGGAAATGGATAGGCTGTCCGCGAGCTATCTCATCGCCCTAGGCGCACGGGTCGTCAGGGAGGTTGGCGATCTTGTTCGTCGTGCGAAAGAGACGGACAAACGCCTGGCGACCCTGGCAGTGGATACCGAGGTTCGCTTCCGGTCGGCGACGGACCGGGCGGCTTTCAGCAACGAACTCACCGAGGCCATCACGAAACTGGTTGCGAAGTACCACGATGCATCCGCCCTCGGCGGCCGCGCGCATCGCCTGGTGGTCGTGGCGCACCCACTTCCGCAGAACGTGCCGCAAAACCTGCCGCAGAAATCCGATCCCCCGGTCGCTGCAAAATTCAAGGAGCCATCATGAGCGTGAAGAAAGAAGCCTCCGGACGCCATTTCGTCCAGGTCGAAGTCGAAGTCCCCGGCACGCCGGAGGAAGTCTGGCGGGCTATCGCTACCGGACCGGGTATTTCGTCCTGGTTCGTGCCGGCGGAGTTCGAGATGCGCGACGGGAAGCCCGTTGCGGTGAAGCTGGACTTCGGGCCGGGTATGGAGTCCAGTTCCGCGGTGACGACCTGGGATCCGCCGCGGAAATATGGCGCCGAGGCCCCTGGCTGGGCCCCGGGCTCGCCGGTCATCGCGGACGAGTGGAGCGTCGAAGCGCGCGCGGGAGGCACCTGCATTGTCCGCGTGGTGCATAGCCTCTTCGCCAGCACGGACGATTGGGATAACCAACTCGAAGGCACGGAATCCGGCTGGCCGGGATTCTTCCGCATCCTGAAGATCTATCTCACGCATTTCCGCGGGCAACACTCCGCGATGATGCAGTGGATGGCCCCTGCCGCGGGAACCGAAGGGGAGGCCTGGGAAACGCTGACTGCGGCATTGGGGCTGAAAGGCGTGAGCGCCGGGCAGCGTTGGACCGCCCCGGCGGGCGTCCCCGCGCCCAATAGCGTGGTGGAGGGCGTGGTGGAGCACGTCAGCCAGAGTCCATGCAACGCCCTGGTGCGGCTCGACAAGCCGGGACCGGGCACGGCAGCGCTGGGCGCCTGCGACTTCGGCGGCCAGAGCATGGTCACACTAAACTTCTACCTCTACGGCGATCATGCGGCCGGGACTGTCGCCCGCGAAACGCCGCTCTGGGAAGGGTGGATTCAAGAACGCTTCCCCACGCCGCCCGAGACGAGCAAGAGTGCATGATCGCGTGGTCATGGGGAGTCGTTCCACTTCGACGATTTCGTCGGCTTACGGGAAACTTGGGCGCGTCGAGAAAATCATTCCGAGCGCAGCGCTTGTATGACGTCGACGCGGGCGGCGCGTGCCGCCGGGAGCATCGAAGCGACTACCGCCGCGCCTAACAGCACCAACGCAGAAACGATCACGGGCAGTGCGCCCGGCATTTTTAATTCGCCGAAATAACTGCCTGCCACACGCGCAACGACGAGCCCAAACGCCGCGCCCGCCAGAACGCCAACGCTCGCCATCAGAACGCCTTCTACGACCACGCCTTTGAGCAGATTTTCCGGCTGTGACCCCAGCGCCAAGCGGATGCCGAATTCGCGAGTTCGCGCGCTGACAGAAAACGCCAGTACGCCCGCGACGCCAACGACAGCGATCAGCAGCGCGACCGCTGCGAACACGCCAAAGACCAGGGAGTTTAAGCGGTCTGGCGCGAGCACTTTTGCACGGATGTCTTCGAGAGTGGCGGCGTGCTCAACGGGTTCATCTGCGGACATCTGCCGGATAATTTGCGTTACCGGGGTCACCAGCGAATAAGGATTTGCGGCGGTGGTGTGGATGAAGAGGTGACCGCCGTACATTCCGCCATCTGCGAAGGAGCTATAAATGGTGGAGGTGGGCACAGGAACGATATGTGCGTCGTCCACATCAGCGGCGACCCCGATGATGCGGTGTGGCGACGTAAGTCGCGCCTTTTCGCTCGCAGTGCCCTCCATAAACTCGAGCACGGGATCGGTCCAATAGACATGCCGATTGATCGGATCCTGACCAGGAAACATGTGCTGCGCCAGAGTTGCGCTGACGATCACGACCGGTTCTTGATTCTGGTCATCAAGCGCGTTGAAATCGCGGCCGGCAATAATGGGAACGCCGAGCGCGGTGAAAAAGCCGGGAGAGACGTCACGCCACAGCGCGCGAGGATCGTCTTTGCCATGGACGTGACCATCACCGGAGAATTGCAAGCCTACACCGAAGTCGTTCGCATCACGCCACGGAGCGATCATGCCGACAGCCGTCTCGCTGACGCCGGGTAGCGCATCGATTTGACGTATCGCCTCCTTATAAAAATCGAGGACTTGCTGCGGGGTTTTTCCGTAGGTCGGCGCCGGAACGTCGATGGCGAGGACGTGACGCGTATCGACACCCGTCTGGATCGTTTGCAACGCGATCAGCGTAGTGATCAACATACATGCGCCGGCGAGCAGCACGAAAGACGCGGCGATTTGCGTGACCGCGAAGATGCGTTGGCGGCGGCTGGTGCTGCTGGTGATGCGCACGCTGCCGCTCGCCAGGTTCATGCCGTTCGATGCGTTAGCCGAGGGCAGGCGCGGCACAAATGCCAAAATCACCGCGGCGACTACTGCCAGCGCCACTCCCACCCAGAGCAGGCTGGAATCAACCGTCAAATCCAGTGCGCGAATGGAGAAGCGCGAGGCGTATCGCGCCAGGACCGTGACCAATGGCTGCGCGATTATTACGGCGATGGCTGCGCCCGCGCCGCAGAGCAGAAGGCTTTCGGCTAACAACATGCGGCGCAGCGCGCCAGTGCTTGCGCCCAGCGCGGTGCGGATCGAGAGTTCGCCCTCGCGGCGAACCGTGCGCGCGAGAATCAGGTTGGCAACGTTCGAGCAGGCGATGATGAAGACGAGGCCCGAGGCCGCGAGAAGGACGAGGAGAACGGTACGCGCGCCGGAAGTAATCTGGTCCTTGAGCATCTTGGCATCAATGCGGAAGCCGCCGCTATCGGGATACGCATCGGGGTGGTCCTTCTGCATAGAGGCATACGCGGTGCGCAACTCGTTGCGAGCCTGGTCTAGAGTGACGCCGGGAGCAAGCTTACCGAAGAGTTCGGTCATGCGATGGACGCGGCCCGTGACCATCGTGGCGGAAAGATGATGCGGGCTGGTGACGAGGTTGCTAATTATCTCCGTGTCCGCGGGATACGGCACACAGGGTTCTAGGACGCCGATGACCGTGGCGGAACGATCGCCAATGCTGCTGAGGCGAACTGTTTTGCCGATCACGCTGGGATCTTTTTTGTAAACGGTGGACCAGAAGCGATAGGTGAGTACGATGACGCCAGCGGCGTTGGAACCGTCGTCTTGCGGTCCGATGAGGCGGCCGAGAACAGGCCGCAGACCCATGACTTCAAAGTAGTTGCCGCCGGCGACGCCACCTCGAACGACGCGAGGTTCACCAAGTCCGACCATAGTAAAATCCATCGTCGAGAAATCGCCAAACTCGCTCACGGAGTGCACGCTGGCTTCGATGTCCTTGATTTCGGGCACGGAGAATGTGGTGTTGTCTTCTCCCATGCTGGGGGCGCTTTGCCGGATGTACATGAGCCGGTTCTCGTCACGGTTGACGAGCGGCTTGAGCAGGACACCTCGCACGAGGGTGAAGATGGCCGCGTTGGCCCCGATGCCAAGCGCCAGCGTGAGGATCACAATCGTCGCCAGCCCTTTGCTGTGCATCAGCGAGTGGAACGCAACTCTTAGATCGCGGAAAAATGACATGTTTCGTCTCCCCTCGGCGTCTATCAGCACCACGCGTGCCAATAGAAAGACCCACATTGTAAATCACTTACCACAACCTGCGTCGTCAAGGGGTGGTCGTTTTCGGCCGCCAACGTCCCAAATTCGGACACCCGTTAATCTGGCAATTGGACTCCTTTGGGTGGCTATGAATACTGCTATGCCTATCCCTTATGATGAAGCGAATCTCCCCCGACGCCGCGATTTTACATTGATTTGACACTTCACTGACAATTCCACCGTTCGCGAAGGTTAAATGAACTCGTGTCGGAAAGACTGAAGGCTAAGGAGATTCTAGAAAATCAACCCATCCTTAGATAATTCTTGTTCGACGGAAAAAAGTGCACAGGGAGACCAGCGAAAAGCTTTCAGGATAAGGAGACTTTATGATCGGTATCACGAGCTCGCGCGTACGATCCCTCGTATTTCAGAATATCCGGTCCGCGATATTCGCTTCGGTGGGCAACCGCCTCATCATCGCCATGGTCGCGGCACTTTTCTTGGTATTTTTCGCGCCTCTCGTAACGCGCGCGCAGAACGGCGATCTGCCGCAGCCATTTCTTCCGGCTCAGGTTCACCCTGTCTCCACGGTGCCCCCCAATGGCGACGTGAATCCATACGGCGTCGCCTTCGTTCCGCGGCAGTTTCCGACGGGCGCCGTGAACCCTGGCGACATCCTGGTCTCGAACTTCAACAACAATTTGAATCTCCAAGGCACGGGCACCACCATCGTGGACGTGCCTGCGGGGACCGGTGGTTCGGTGAGCGTCTTCTTTCAAGGCAGTGGATTGCTGGGCCTCACCACCGCTCTGAATATTCTGCGCAAGGGATTCGTTCTGGTGGGGAATTTTCCGTCGCCAGACGGAACTTGTGGTAACGCTGGCAACGGCTCGATCCTAGTGATAAACAGCAGCGGCCAGCAAATCCAAAGCATAGCCGACCCTTCGTTTATCAACGGTCCGTGGGATTCCGCGCTTTTCGATCGCGGTGATAAAGCGAAATTGTTCATCGCTAACGGCTTGACCGGCACGGTCGTGCGTCTCGACTTGGCGGTTGGCGCATCCGGCGTCACCGTGGAAGGCAAAACGCAAATTGCGTCCGGCTATTTGCATCAGTGCGATCCGGTCACGTTCGTGGACGCTCCGACCGGACTGGTCTACGACCCGCAATTGGATGTTCTCTATGTCGCTTCGAGCGCCGACAACGCCATCTTCGCGGTTAACGACGCCGGCGATACGACGCACGATCACGGTCGCGGAAGAGTGATCTTTGAAAGTAACAAGCATCTGCACGGCCCGCTTGGCATGATCATGGCGCCCAATGGGAACCTAGTGGTCGCCAACAACGATTCGATCAACCCGGACCCAGCGCAACCCAGCGAACTCGTCGAATTCACCACCACCGGGAAGTTTGTGAAAGAAATATCCGTAGACTCGAATTTCGGCGGCTCGTTTGGATTGGCCGTGGAAACCTCGGGCAACACCGTCCACTTTGCTGCTGTGGATGATAACGTGAGTACCCTGTTGGACTGGCAGTTTCCATTGCCGGAAAATGCTCGGCTGCCCTAGCATCGGGCAATACCCAGATCGTTTCTGGTTCGAGCTGTAATGGAAATGGGGTGTTGTGACGCTTAGAGCCTCCCCATGTCAACAGCTGGCTGTGAGCCTTTTCCGGCTTGTGACTGAAATTGCTGCGTCTGTCACTTTTGACAGTGGAATCTCCTCCTCTCGCCAGCTAGTCTCCCGTCGAACGGCGAACACTGCCTTGGGAGATCGCACGATGAAATTACATGTACGCAATATGCAAAGAATCACGCTCAAATTGGCTCTAGCCTCCGCTGCACTTCTGTTGCTCTGTGGCCTTGCCGCCGCGCAAAGCACGCAAGTCAAAGGCGTGATCAACGGCCGCAGTGGCGCCACCATGTCGGTTCAGACGCAGGATGGCAATGTGACTGTCGTCCTCACGGACTCCACCAAAGTGCAAGAGCCTGAGGGCGTGTTTCGCAAGAAGAACGTCAGCATGGCCGCTCTTGTTCCGGGTCTGCAAGTCGATGTAAAAGGTTCCTACAATCCGCAGAACCAACTCGTCGCGGACACTGTCACCTTCAAAGGATCTTCGCTGCAAACCGCGCAAGACATCCAGGCTGGCTTGGCTCCCACGCAACAGCAGTTGGACCAAACTGCGGCACAAGTTCAGGAGCAGCAACAGCAGCTTCAGCAGCAGCAGGCGCAACTTACGGCCGAGCAGCAGCAAAGCGCCGCGCATCAGGCAGAGATTGCGGCCAACCAGGCCAAGATTGCGGCCAATCTGGCGTCGATCGCCGCAGCCAACAAACGCTTCGGTGAGCTCGGTGAGTACAACATTCTGGGAGAGGTGACCGTGCTTTTTGGCAACGGCGAAGTGAACGTTGAACAGCAATATAAACCTCAACTGCTGGCATTGGCGAAGCAGGCTACGGGAATCACCGCTTACATTATTCAGGTCCAGGGGTATGCATCGAAGGTCGGAAGCGCCGCGTTCAATCAGAAGCTGAGCACCGAACGCGCCGAAAACGTTACTAATTTCCTCCTGCAACAGGGGCAGATTCCGCTAACCAATATGCTGTCTCCCGGCGCGATGGGCACCAGCCAGCAGGTCGCGCCCGATAACACCGTCGAAGGTCAGGCCGAGAACCGCCGCGTGGTTGTGCGCATCCTCCAAAATAAAGGTATCGCCGGCACGTAAACTCGCGGAACGCTTTCGCCAATGTTTGTTCTCTGGCTCTCGAATAAATTGCGATCCCCTGTTCATTCTGACAGTTCCCTTCGCTGATTCGATAGCTCAAGAATGAAATCCCCGGGGATCGGTTTCAGACCGTCGCTAAGGAGAAAAAGCTATGCCGCAAAATAACAAATTAAATAATTCGCATCTCACCTGGACGCTCACGAGTCTTCTGGTATTGGCGTTGCTCGTTGTGGCCGCGCTTCCGGCGCTTTCCGCGCGGGGCACCAAGAACGAGACCATCGAAGCCACCGCCATGGGCACGGGCACCCAATTGGGTCAGGTGATTGGTGTTTCCATGGAAATCTACGAATTCTCGACTCCCGCCGACAGACAGGGACTGGTTGAAGCCTTCAATAAGGGACAGAACCAAGGACTCGTCAATGCCCTCAGCAAGATGCGCGCTGTGGGTCATGTCTCCATTACCGGCACGCTGGGCTACGATGCCTCGTTCATCCGCATGATCCCGACGCCGACGGGCCGCAAGATTCGTTTTGTAACCAATCGTCCGCTGCGTTTCGGAGAGGTCTGGGCCGACTCGCAATCGACGGCCTTCAATCTCACCGGCGGCGAGTTCGATCTGAACGATTCAGATAAGAGCAAGAGCACCGGCGTGTTGTATCCGGAGTGCCAGTTGGTGATCGACAAGCAGGGCCAGCTGCAAATTGACCTCAACCAAAATGCCTGGAAGCTGGTCGACGTGCTCGATTGGGCGGGCACGGCCGGCGTCAACTAAGCACGCGCACCGCTCATCCGCCAGACGGTCCGCGCGTCCAGCGATGAATTGAATTTGCCACTCGCGCTGTTCAGGGCGCCGGGATGGTTCCGATTCCCCGCGTGAGCCCTCTACGTGCCAGCCGCTCCTTCGCGGAGGAATCTGCTCGCACCACTCGTGTGCTTGCTCACCTGTCATTTCTAACAGTGGCCATGCGTGCGGCTTCCGTTTAGCTTGCACATGTTTGGCGTCGCAGTCTGCCGCGGCGGAGGGGCTTTGGAGTTCACGCGAAGAGACTTGATCAGGGTTTCGGCGGCAACCGCGGTTTTGGGAACCTTGAGTCGCGTGGCCGAAGCGCTCGACGATCCGCTGCCTTCGTGGAACAACGGTGCCGCTAAGCAGGCGATCCTCACTTTCGTCAAAGATACGACGGACAAGTCCAGTTCCAAGTTCGTTGAACCAAAGGATCGCATCGCCACCTTTGATCAGGACGGTACGCTCTGGACGGAACACCCGCTCTACACCCAAGCCATGTTTGCGCTTGACCGCCTCGTCAAAATGGCGCCGCAACACCCCGCCTGGAAAGAGACCGAACCGTTCAAGTCGGTGCTCTCCGGCGACCGCGAAGCGATGGCCAAGTTCACCGAGAAGGACTGGGTGGAAATTGTTGGCGTAACGCATTCGGGAATGGGTACAGAAGAGTTCCAATCGCTGGTCCTCGCTTGGATCGGGGTGGCCAAGGCTCCGCGTTTCGTGCGGCCGTACACCGATCTCGTCTACCAGCCGATGCTGGAAGTGATGAAATATCTGCGCCAGAAGGAATACCGAACCTATATCGTCACCGGTGGCGGGCAGGAGTTTGTGCGCGTGTACAGCGAGCAAGTGTATGGCGTTCCGCCCGAGCAGGTGGTGGGCTCCAGCATCGCAACCACGTACGTAAATACGAATGGCAAGCCGGTGCTGATGCGCGAACCGAAGCCGTTCTTTATCGATGACGGTCCCGGAAAAGCGATCGGCATCAACATGTTCATCGGCAAGCGGCCGTACGCGGCGTTTGGCAATTCCGGCGGCGATACTCAGATGCTGCAGTGGACGCAAGCCGGCGACGGTGCGCGCTTGATGATGCTCGTGCATCATGACGATGGCACGCGCGAGTACGCGTATGGCCCGGCGGGAGGTTTGCCGGATACCAAGGTCGGCACTTTTTCCGAGGCGCTGATGGCCGAAGCCAATAAGAGCAGCTGGACGGTGATCAGCATGAAGAACGACTGGAAGCGCATTTTCCCGTTCGATAAGTAAATCGCATCGCGGGCCCAAAGCACGTGCCGCCTTCATCGCTAAGGTTGCGCACCCATCGCGAACAAGATGTTCGATTGCCAGCGTTCTCCTTTTCGTCCTCAAGGTGGGATGGCCCTCTTCGGGCGGACACTACGCCGCCCAAACGAAGGCTGGAGTTCTCAGGAAAATCTCAGGATTTCTAAGTTCGCGTCCACGCCTCCAAACTCCCAGCTTTGTAGCTCGCGCCCTGTCCCCGCGCCCATAACGCCGCTCTCCCCTTACACCAGCAATTCATGAAGTTGCAGACGCGGACGATTTGCCAGCAACGCTTTTTGGTGCGATGCATTTCCCACGCCGTGGGTGCGCTCGCAAGTTTGCTTGCGGCGACCGATGGGCATTGACGCTTTCAGTTGTTGTCTTCCTCGGTTGAAGAAAGAAAGATACGCCCGGCGAGAACTTCGCGAATCGCGGGCAACAAATCGGTGTCCCTGCGATTCTTCGCGACATATCCAGAAGCTCCCGCGTCCATACAGACGTCTATGAAGGTCAGGTCGGAATGAACGGTCAAGAACACTATTTTGGCACGAGACCCTGATTGCTTTAGTTGCTTCGCGGCTTCGATGCCGTTCAGGACTGGCATGGAGATGTCCGTGATAATCAGGTCAGGCTCCAATCTGATAGCGGTCTCGACCAGCGTCTTGCCGTTGCGGACGTTTCCAATAACCTCGTATGTTGGTCCGAGAATTTCTTCAACCAACTCCGGAATGCCGGGATGGTCGTCTGCGATGAGTATGCGCACCTTGCTCATGTTTGGTTGACTCCAGAAGCATTCGCTCGGACAGCCGCGGGCGGGAGCGACTAGACGATAAGAATGTCATTGACCAAACCGCGTTGGAATCAGTACTTTTTACAGCAACCTGGAAGGAGGTTCTAGCATTTAGGGCGCGAGGGACTATGACCTGCAACAAGTGCGCATCCAGCAATCAGCGGGGGTTTACCGGGGAATTGACTCTCTCTTTTTCAGAACTTAAAAATGTCAATCTAGCGCCAGTTTACAGCTCCGCGGATGTCTTAGTTTGCCTCGATTGCGGCCACGTAGAACTTACTCTGCCTGCGGCTAAATTGGAGCAACTCAAACAGGGAGCCTTGGAAGAGCGTTCGCCTTCTTCCGGCGAAGCTGGCGCGATCAAATCCTGATACTTGGTGCCGCTCTCTGCCTTAATTCCGCGCAAATCGATCAGCGCTTCGGTTTGTAGTCCTTGCACCGACAATTCGGAAAATTACAAGGGTGCTTAAATTTATCGCCGACTTTCTGGGCGCGATGAATCGCTTTGCCGTGAGCGCAGGACAAACAGGCTTTTATCATGGGCGGGTGAGGCATCGGGGGAGATTACCACGCCAGGGGCAATTCTTTGAATGCTCAGTCTTGGTAGAGTATCCACGGGTTAGCGGCCCGGTGGGGCGACTGCGGGACAATTCATTAAGCGCTGGGCGGTCGGCCCCCGGCTGACTCCGCCGGTATCTCGACAGAACGCGTGGCCCGGACGTAGGTCGAGAGCACGATTCAGGGTGCCCCATCCTCGTTTTTTGAGGGTGGGTCTGTCCTTTGAATTCGCTGCAACCATTGGTACCTAACCCCCTCGCTCCACTGGCTCCAAAACGGAACCAGACCGCGCATTTCCGTTCGAAAGTACTATTCCCATCATTCGAATTTAGTACTACATAATAATATCTCTTGACAAGCATCACAAGCCCATGCTTACCATGCCCTGTGAAACTCGCATTCCACCTCTATCCTGACCCCTTCGGACGGAGGGGCGTCCCCAATCCGCAACGCCGCGTCCGTATTTCCTCACCTCATTACGTCATTACCTCACTTCTCGTTTACCCTGAGCGCTGTGGCCGAACAGCCGTAACCCCAACAGAATCTTACTCTTTCGCGAGAATCACCCCTAAACCCAATAGAATCCTACTCTTTCATCAGCACCCCGGGGGGTACCCCGTATCACCCTAGTTACTAATCCCATCCCTCCCAAATCGCTCAGTGCGCCTGCAACCAGCACAAAAAGGACACTTTATGCCTCGTAAACCCGATCCAGCCACCCTCTGCCAGCACCACTCCAAAGACGGCAAACGCTGCCACATGCTCCTCGCCGCCGCCAGTTCAACGCTCTGCGCCTTCCACGAACGCGTTACCGCCAAACTAGCCGCCGCTAAAGGACGACGACAGTCCGCCGAAGCCACCTTTCCTCTGGCGAAGGAGGGCGACTCCACCGACCTCTTCGCCCTCTTCAGTCAGGATCTCCCCAAACAAGAAACCGCCGCCGACATCCACACCCACCTCTCGAACCTCTCTCTTGCTCTTCAGCAAGGCCGCATCTCCCCGCGCCGCGCCGCCGTCCTCGCCTACATCAACAGCCTGCTACTCCGCACCCTCCCCGCCATCGAAAAACAAAATTCCCCTCACGATTCCGGCGGAATCGACATGACCGGCGCCCCCCGCCCCATCCGCAACCTACCACCGCCGCAACACTCTCCCTCGCAATACTCCCCTGGATCCTACACAACTCCAGACTCCTACGTGCCGTCCGCCGTTGTTGCGGCCCCCTTCAGGGAGCCATCCCCATCTCCGAGTCTTCCCCGTGGCGAATGTGGCGAATCTTTAGATTCGCATTCCGCCCCTCCGCTTCCGCCAACCGCAACACCGCCACCATCCGCGTCAAAACTCTACGGCTTCCAACACACCGTAGGGGCACGGCAGGCCATGCCCGCACACTCAACCTCAAATTCCTCAACGCCGCAGTCCCACTCCTCTACCTCCTTAACCTCCTCTACTTCCTTTACCTCTCTTGCTCCTCCGGTTAGACTGACCGTAACTACCCATGCCGATCACCACCGGAAAATTAATCGCTATCGAGGGGATCGACGGCAGCGGCAAACGCACCCAGGTGGAACTGCTGGCCAGCGCCTTGCGCCAGCGCGGCTACTCCGTGCACCAGACCGGCTTCCCCAAATACGACTCCACTTTCGGCAAACTAATCGGACAATTTCTCGACGGCCAGCTCGGCCCGCTCGAAACGGTGGACCCGCGCTTCACTGCCCTGCTCTACGCCGGCGACCGCCTGGAAGCCAAGCCCGAACTGGATGCCGCGCTGGGCAAAGGCCAGATCGTCCTCGCCGATCGTTATATCGGCTCAAACCTGGCGCACCAGGGCGCGCGCACTGGGCCCGAATCGCGCGCGCATTTCATCGATTGGATCCGCCACGTCGAATACTCCATCTACGGTTTGCCGCACGAACAGCTCGTCCTATATCTCCGCGTAACTCCCGAACAAGCCCAGAAAATGGTGTTGCAAAAAAACGCTCGCGAATACACTGCCGCCGTGCAAGATCTGCAGGAAGCCAGCCTGCTCCATCTGCAAACCGCCGCGGAAGTTTACGATCAGCTCTCCGCTCAGGCGCCTTGGGTCACCATTCAGTGCTTCGATTCTTCGAGCAACGTGATGCATCCGGCGGCGCAAATTGCCGCCGAAATTCTCTCCGTCGTCGAACCGGTCTTGGCCCAAACCGTCTTGGCGCAAACGGCCTTGCCGCATGCCGACGCTCCGGAGGGTCTCTAGCTCATGGCCTTCGCTGATTTTCTCGGTAACCCGCGCATCGTGCAGGCCCTGCGTGGCGCGCTTAAGAGCGAGCGCGTGCCGCACGCTTTGCTCTTCACCGGGCCGCGTGGCGTGGGCAAATTCACCCTGGCGCGCATGTTCGCGCAAGCCGCCAACTGCGAACGCCTCACCGACGATTTCTGTGGCGAATGCGCTACCTGCCAGCGCATCGCGCAACTCGCCGATCCGGTGGCGCTCATGGAACAAGGCCTCGCCGAACGCGGCGAAAGCGCTGACGCCGCCACCGTCGAGCGCATGCCGTTAATTCTGCAGCCGCACGCGGACGTCTGGGCCGTCGTGCCCGATCCCGTGCGCCTGAAAACTCCCGTCGCGCGCCCCATGCTGCGCATTGGCCAGCTTCGTGCCGTGCAGCGCGCCGCGTATTTCCAGCCCATGGGCCGCCGCCGCGTCTTCATTCTGGACGGCGCGGAAACCATGCGCGGCGACGTCGCCAACGCCTTCCTGAAAATTCTGGAAGAACCGCCGGGAAACGCCACGCTCATTCTGCTCGCGCCGTCGCCCTATACCCTGCTCTCCACCATTCTTTCGCGGTGCATGCAATTCCAGTTCGCCCCGCTACCCTTCGCGGACGTGGAGAAAATCCTGCAGGAGCGTACCGATCGCAAACCCGCGGAAAATAAACTGGCCGCCGCGCTTTCTGAAGGCAGCCCCGGCTGGGCCATGGAGATGGATGTAGAACAGACCGCGCAGCGCCGCAAAGACGCTCTGCGCATTCTCGAACGCGCCGCCGCGGGCCGGGATTTCTCGCAGCTCTTCGCAGCCACTGCCGCCTTGGCGAAAGATAAAGACGCATCTTTCGATGAACAAATCGATATTTTCTACGGCCTGCTCAGTGACCTGCTGGAAGTCACTTCGCGCATAGAAGTGCCAAACTTGCGCAATCAGCCGCTGGCCCGCGAGCTGCAAGCCCTCGGCAATTCCGTCGACACCGCCTGGGTCATGCGCGCCATCGCTGGGTTTGATGAACTACACTTCGGCTCCCGCCGCAACCTCAACAAACAGCTGGGACTCGACGCTTTGGCCGCTTCCCTGGCGACTTCGCCGCGCGCTGGATTGCCGCCGCGCGAGTGACGGAAATTTTACATTTGCTGCCGCGAAAACTTTACGGGAACTGTAACCCGTGCGAGCGTTTATGCATCACACAGACTGATTACCCTGCCGCTGCTAGCTAGAAGGAGCATGTTATGGTCAATCGTCGTATGTTCCGGCCTGGTTTTCCGGACGTGAAAGAGCCTGCCTCAGCGCGCCCGCAGCATACTAATGGGGGCGTGATCCCCAACAAGAAGCCTGCCCCGCCAGAGATGACGCACGCCGAGAACTTCTATTGGGTCAAGCAGATGCAGTCGCACACGCCGATGGCCGTGGTGCTGGAAAATGGCGAAGTGCTGAAGGGCACCGTGGAATGGTACGACCGCGATTGCATCAAGCTCACGCGCACTGGCAGCCCCAACTTGCTCGTGTTCAAGCGTGTCATTAAATATGTCTATAAAGACGGCGAAGAATCCGCCAGCGGCGGCGAAGAGTAGTTCTTTTCTGCTAGGGGATTTCCTGTAGATCTACGAATAACGGTTTTCAGTTACGCGATTTTTCGGTCGCACTATTTACGATTTTTTTCGGGAAGCGATTCAAGTTTTTTGTCGCACTACTTGCTGCGTTTTAAATTTTCGGAGACGCGGTCGGACACTGCGCCAAACGTCAGCAGCGCTTTGGCGGTCAGCTCGCCATCCTGATTCCAAATTTCGCACTCGGTGACCACGAAATTTCTTCCGGTGCGCAAGACGCGGCCCTCGGCGCGCAGTACGCCATCCACGACAGCTTCGAGGAAATTAATCTTCATCTCGATGGTGGCGATCTGGCTGCCGTGCGGCACAGTCGAGTACGCCGCCACCGCCGCCACGGTGTCGGCCAGCGTGGCCAGAATTCCGCCGTGGACTACGCCATGCATTTGGCGGTGTCGCTGGTGGACGCGCATGCGAAACACCACGCGCCCGACTTCGACGCTCTCCACTTCTAGTCCCAGGCCGCGGGTGGCGGGGCTATGTTTCAGCCGCGCCTGCACTTGTTCGACGGCGGTGCGCATTTCTTTCGCGACGCGCGCTTCTTGCAATGACGACGATTTCTTCAACTTCATCAACCTGTCCTTTCGCTACGCCAACAATCCGACTCCGTCGTTTCGCTTCGCGACGATCCGATCCGTTTGTTTCGTTCCGCCGAAACGATACGACGCGGCTGCTTGCTGCCGAACCGACTCCGTTGTTTCAGTATGCTGACAATCCGCCGTCGAGGGGAATGGCTACGCCGGTGAGCCACGACGATTCGTCCGACGCGAGATACACGGCGAGCTCGGCGACATCTTCCGGTTTTCCCATGCGGCCCAGCGGCATTCCGGCTACGCGCGCTTCGCGCAGTGCGCGGCCCGCGGGCGTTTGCGGAAATATGGCTTGGACCATTTCCGTTTCGACCAGCGCGGGGCAGATGCAGTTGACGCGAATGTTTTCGTGGCCGTGATCGAGCGCCATAGCTTTGGTCAACATGGTCACGCCGCCTTTGGACGCGCAATAGGCGGCGCGCGATTTCATGGCCACGAGGCCTAGAATTGATCCGGTATTTATGATGGAACCGCGGCCGGCGCGGCGCATGGCGGGCAATGCGGCGCGAGACATCAGGAACGGTCCTTTGCTGTTTACGCGCATGACACGATCCCAATCTTCTTCGGAAAGTTCTTCGACGGTTCCGGTGCTGTGGGTTCCCGCGTTATTTACGAGGATGTGTAACGCGCCGAATTCTTCTGTCGTTTCGCGCACGGCGCGTTCGGCGTCCACGCCGAGGGTGACGTCGCATTCGACGGGCAAGACTTCCCCGCCCTGCCCGATGATTTCTTCGGCCACGGCTTGCAGTTTGTCTTTGCGCCGACCGGCGATGGCAACCTTGGCGCCTTCGCGCGCGAAAGCGAGCGCCATGGCGCGGCCGATGCCGGTGCCGCCGCCGGTAATCAGCGCTACGCGGCCTGCTAATCGTCCTGCGATGCGTGTCACGAAATGTGTACCTCGCGCGTCTAATCGCGTAGTTTAGACAAATACGGAGACGTACACAAAGGCACGCAGACAACGGACGTACACAAAGGCACGTAGACAAAGGCACGTAAACAAACGGGCGTAGACAAAGCAACGTACAAAAAGGCGGCTATGCGGATTGGCATAACGTGTTATCCAACTTACGGCGGGTCTGGCGTGGTGGCTACGGAGCTCGGCATGGAACTTGCCGCGCGGAATCATGATGTGCATTTTATTAGTTACGCGCCACCGATCCGGATGAATCCGAACGATCCGCACATCTTTTTTCATGAGGTGGAAGTGGCGTCTTATCCGCTTTTTGATCATCCGCCGTATACGTTGGCGCTGGCTACGAAGATGTTGGAAGTTTTTGAATCGCAATCGCTGGATTTGTTGCACGTGCACTATGCGATTCCGCATTCGGTCAGCGCGCTGCTGGCGCGCTCGATGGCGGCGCCGCGGCGGTTGCCGTTTATTACCACGTTGCACGGGACGGATATTACTTTGGTGGGAAGCAATCGCAGTTATCTGCCGATCACGAAATTCTCTATTGAGCAGAGCGATGGGGTGACGACCATTTCGCGGTATCTGCTGAACCAGACGATCAAGGAATTTGATATTAAGCGGCCGATGGAAGTGATTCCGAACTTTGTGAATTGCTACCTGTATTCGCGGACGGAAAATCCCGAGTTGCGCGCGAAATGGGCGCCCAATGGCGAGCCGATTCTGATGCACCTTTCTAATTTCCGTCCGGTAAAGCGGCTGACGGACGTGGTGGAAATATTTGCCCTGGTACGCGCCAAGATGCCCGCGAAACTTGTCTTGATTGGCGACGGGCCGGACCGGGGTTCGGCGGAATACCTGGTGCGCAAGAAGAAGCTGCAAAAAGATGTTTTGTTTTTGGGTAAGCAAGATCAGGTGTACGAAAAGCTGTCACTGGCGGATCTTTTCCTAATGCCTTCAGAACTGGAATCGTTTGGGCTGGCGGCGCTGGAAGCGATGGCTTGCGAAGTTCCGGTGATCGCTACGAATGTAGGTGGTGTGCCGGAAGTAATCGAACATGGAGTGGACGGTTATCTGGTGGAACCTGGAGACGTGACGGCGGCGGCGAAATTCGCGATTGATATTTTGTCGCGCACGGATCGCGGGCGGGAGATGGGAAAGATTGCGCGGATTAACGCGAAGAAGAAATTCTGCTCCAATGATGTGATTCCGCAGTACGAGAATTACTACCGGAAGATTTTGGCGGAGGCGTAGGGCCAGGTAAAGGAAGAAGCTGCGCAGAGGGACGCAGGGCGCACGGAGGAGTAGGGACGGTGGCAGGTGATCGATTTGCGTGGCTTCGCGGTGCGGGGGCCTGACGCTTTCGGCGTCAGGGCGAACTAAAGTTCTGCGTTTAAATGGCGGCTCATGGGTGTCGAAGAAAGGGCCAGAAAATCGAAAAAGACCTAACGTCTGCGGCATGTTATTTGCCGATTTGGGGCATTTTTGAAAAATCTCGCCTTTTTTACAGCCACCGGCAATATTGACAATGGACAGAATTCCATCCGTGCTGTAGAGAAGGTGTTGAGAAGCGGTGCCTATACCCCGCGACTCAAGACAAAAAAGGCTACGCAGCTTGAAGGAGAGAAGAAAATGATCACGACCTTCACGAGACAGCTCTCGGCAACGATGCTGTCGTTCCTGCTGGTAATGGGCGCCCTGCCATCGGAAGCTGGTGCGCAAACGGGTTCAACGGAGTATTCGGGGCAAGGCACGCCATTGCCTCCGGATCAGTTACAACAGCTCGTGGCGCCCATCGCGCTCTACCCGGACGCACTGGTGGCGCAGATTCTCGGAGCTTCGACTTTCCCAGACCAAGTTGCAGCGGCTGCCAGCTGGCTTCAGCAAAACAGCTCTCTGACAGGCGCAACTCTAATGCAGGCCGTCGATGCGCAGCCCTGGGATCCCAGTGTGAAGGCGCTCACACAATTCCCTTCCGTGCTCGGGAACTTAGCGCAGAACCTCAGTTGGACCTCCGCGCTGGGAGAGGCGTATCACACCCAGACCGCCGACGTTATGGCAGCAGTGCAGGTTTTGCGCGCGAAAGCCCTCGCTGCCGGCAATCTGAAATCAGGCTCGCAGATTGTTGTTTCGCAACAGTCACCGCAGACCATCATAATTCAGCCAGCGAATCCGCAAGTCGTGTATGTCCCCGTGTACAACCCCGCGGTGGTTTACGGATACCCTTATGTGACTCCCGGATATAGCACTGCAGCCGTTGTGACCACCGCCGTGGTGGCGTTTGGAGTTGGTATTGCGGTAGGAGCCATGCTGAGCGGTGGTTGTTGCGCCTGGGGATATAGCAGCTGGAACTGCGGCTGGCACGGCACCACTGCGGTTGTGTACCACGGTGGGGCGTACTACGGAAACAATGCTTGGCACGGCGGCTATTACGGCTCCAGCGGCTCGGTCTATGGTCCCAATGGCTCCGCGCACTATAGCAACGGTTACAACCCGTCCACCGGGACTTACGCGCGTGGCGGCACGGCTTCAAACGGCTACGGCAGCGTAAGTGCCGGTCAAGCGTACAACCCAAGGACCGGGGCCTCTGCCTCGACAGTGCAAGGGTCCAATGCGTATGGCAGCTATGGAGCCTCGACCGCTTCGAAAAATGGCACCACCGTAGACAGCCAGCACCAAACCAACGCTAACGGAACCACTGGGCAGATGCACAGCTCAACCGGCGCGTCGGCTTATGGCGCGACGGGTAAGAACGGCAACAGCGCCGCGGTGGGCGAAACCGCCAATGGCGACAAATATGCGGCGGCAAACGGCAAAACCTATAGCAATACCGGCAGCGGTTGGGACCAGAAGAGCGGAAGTCCATCAAGTTACAACAAATCCAGTTCCAGCGGCTGGGGTGGGCAGGAAAAGAGCGGTGGCTCGTCAGCCATGAGCAGCGGAGGCGGCGGATGGAATAACAGGGCTGCCAGTGCTCGTGGCTCGTCAAGTATGGGACGCAGCGGTGGCTGGGGTGGTCGTAGGTAGAGCTCGGCGGAACAGTCGCAAACGAAGTCAACGTTGGCGGGCCGTTGATGAAATTCTTACAGATGATGATGTGGAGGATGGGTATGTCGCTCACAATCCGAAGAATCGCTATTTCGGCTCGATTCATCCTTCTGACGCTAAGCATTGCCCTTGTCGCGTGCAACAAGTCCGATAAACCTTCGTTTCAACTGTTTGCCTCACCCGACGAGGCGGGTAACGGCTTGTTGGCTGCGGCAAAATCAGGCGACCCAAATACGATACTCGCCGTTTTTGGTCCGGACTCGAAAGACATCATTCTCTCCGGCGACCCCGTGCAGGACAAAAATACCGCCGCCCTGTTTGTGGCCGCCTATGGCGTGATGCACCGCTGGCGCAAGATGCCTGACGAATCCCAAATCCTGCTCATTGGCGCAGACAATTTCGCGTTCCCGATCCCACTGAGGAAGAATGCCGCAGGACAGTGGTACTTCGACGCGAGAGCAGGCCGGGAAGAGATTTTGGCGCGTCGGATTGGGAAGAATGAACTGGCTATCATTGAGGTTTGTGGCGCGCTAGCCGACGCTCAAGCTGAATATTTCTCACAGCGTCATGATGGCGTGAACCAGTACGCTCTGAAATTTATCAGTGACACGGGTAAGCAGAACGGTCTGTATTGGGAGCCGCAAGAAGGTCAGCCGAAAAGCCCGCTCGGACCACTGGCGGCATTCGCAACCAAGGAAGGATATAGCGCAAAGCCGAACTCGCATGTGCCGTTCCACGGCTATTACTTCCATATGCTGACGCAGCAAGGCGGTAACGCGCCGGGCGGCGCGAAGAATTACGTGGTCGATGGGAAGATGACCGGTGGATTCGCCTTCGTCGCCTATCCAGCTGAATACCGCAATTCGGGGGTGATGACCTTCCTCATCAACCAGGATGGCGTGCTGCTGCAAAAGGATTTGGGCAAGACCACCACGGAAGCAGCAGCCGCAATTACTGAGTTCAACCCCGATGCCAGTTGGAGTCGAGTACAATAACGGGTTTCCCGCGACCGCGCCAATGCCGGGAGGAAGACAGGACAAGCGCGGAGAGGATATATCGAGTTGCGGGTGCGCCGGGGCGATTTGGGTAGGGTGGATCGTGGTAAAAGCGGCGTCGCGCCCTTCGCGCAAAGCGCTCAGGGTAAACCGCACTCCAAAAAAAAATCGGCTAGCGCGATGAGGCTTCCACTTCTAGCTTGATGTGTTCGAGGACGCGCATGTGAATACGGTGGATGATGTAGTCGGACCAGAGATGCCAGTAGGCGGCGGGCCAGATGGCGTCGGTGTACCAGGTGGTGCCTTCGAGGCGGGTGCGGCCGTTTGGTAATTCTGTGAGTTGGAACTGTCCTTGGTGCGAGACGAAGTAGCCATGCAAGTGCGGGGGCCGGACGTTGGCGTAGGGCGAGAGCTCTTGCAGGGGCGCGGGATTTTCGGTTACGCCGAATTGCAGGAGTCGTGGTTCGTCCCAAACTTCGATCGGTTCCACGAATGGGCCGGTGGAAAATTCGCAACGACGAATGGCGCCCGGGCCTTGGCCGGTGATTTCGGCGCGGATGGGGTAGGCGATGCCGGCGCGAAAAATCATCTCGGTGGGCGGCGGGATCTGCGAAAACGCGATTACTTTTTGCCACACAGCGGCGGGTGGCGCGTTTATTTCAATGGAAGAGCGCACGCTGAAGGTGGGCGATGTTGGTTTGCTGACGTGCTCCGCACCGACCATCGCCGGGAACAATATCAGTACGGCGCCAAGGACAGCGCCGGGTCGCCTTCCGGCAGTGCGGGATGACCAGTGACTCGACTGAATGTGGTAGCCGAGTACGCCTCCGAGAGCCGCCAGGCCCATGGCGATGGGTGCGGCCATCGCGAGACAAATGAAGCCTTCCATTGCCACAGCCAATAAGACGATGCCGACTACCACGACGGGCAGGGTCGACACTTTCAGACATTGCCGGAAAGTGCGCGGCTCGTGATAGCTGTGGAGAAGAGTGGCAAACAAACCCATGCAGAAAGGCAGTCCCAGAAATAGGCTCCAGCCGTAGGTCTGCAGAGTCAGCGTCATTATGGCTACGGCGGCAATGCCGATCGCCGCAGTGAGCAGCACCGAGAGAATGGCACTGCCCCATTCGCTACGCGGGATGAGTTCGTCAATGCGCGCGGATTCCGCCCACGGTACAGCCTCGTTACCGGCCCAATGGTGGGCGGAAGGAACGAAACACATCCAAAGAAAAAAGAGTAGGTTCACGGCGGGAACGAAAAACAGTGCGACGAGCCAAACGGGGTATCCGGCATCGCGCAAGCGGCGCACGGTCATGGTTACGCCGATGTAGAGGAACGGCAGCGCGGTGACGAGCAAAATTGCCAGCCAGTTTCTGTCCGAGAGAGACAAATGGTTTAATCGCGCGGCGGCGCCCAGAGGGCGCCAATAGTCAGGCCACGCGTTGCGCTGGAAGAAAGCGGCGGAGATTAGACGATCAAGATTGTATTTAAGAGCAACGCCGAAGAAGCCAGCGAGGAGGTAGGCGCGGCGGCTGATGCGTCCCTGCCATTGCCAGAGGTCGGAGTAGCTGAATGCCATGGGTGGCTCCGTTTAGGTTGTTTCAGAACTTGTGCCGGGTTGCCAGAATTCACAGAGCAGAAAAAGAATGTCGATCTAAACATCGACCACTACGTTGGCCTGTCGACTGCGCAATTTGTGGCGGAGCAGCTGCGGTTGGCGGCGATGGCGCGATAGGTGATGTGCAGCAGTTGCGTCACGCCGGGAATTTTCGTTACCCAGACTAGCGGGCGGGCCCACCAGATTTGGCGGGCGAGAGCTACTACGGCGTCGGCGCCGCCGAATTGGGTGCCGTCGGACATCAGTAGATGGATCTCGCGCATTAGGTGGTCGTGGGAGAAGCCTAGTAGGGCGGCTACTCGGGGATCTTGTAGCGGGGCTAGCGCTAAACCGCGGCGCTCCAGGATGGGAGCTAACGCGCGGGCGATTTTGGTGCAGAAGCGGCAGTCGGCGTCGAAGAAGAGCCAGCCTTTTGCGTGACGGCCTTTGGTGTCGGTGTATTCGTTGGCTAAAGAGATCATGAGCGCCTCTTAAATTTGGCCGGGCTTTCATTCGGCAAAAGAGCACAGGCCCTTCGTGCCTCAGGGTAAGCAGGAGTGCACCCTGCGGGCGTAAACCTGTGCTACCTAACCCGTTTTCTTTTTTTCGCTGCCTAGAAGCGTGATTACTTTGCCGCGGAGTTTGACCACGCCTTTCAGGGCGGGGCTGGGCATGCGCATGATTTCTTCGAACATGCCGGTCATGGCGGTAAGGAATTCGAGCATGCTGACGAGGCGTTCGTGGCTGTAGGCGTCACCGGCGCCTTTTGATTCTTCTACGCATTCGGCGAGGACGCGGAGGGTGGGGTCGATTTCGCGGCGTTTGCGCTCTTCAGAGACGATGCGAAAAATTTCTACGACGTCCTTGATGGCTTCGAAGTGGTCGCGGCGATCGCCGAGGACGTGGACGACGCGGACGATGCGCCAGCCTTGCAGTTCGCGGAGGCTGGTGGAGACGTTGGAGCGGGCGACGGCCAGGGTGGTGGAGATTTCGTCGGCGGGGAGCGGACGGGGGGAGATGAACAGCAGAGCGTGAAGCTGCGCGACGGTGCGGTTGAGGCCCCAGCGGGTGCCCATCTCACCCCAATGCAAAACGAACTTTTGCGCTACCGGACTTAGTTGGCCGACTTGCGGTTGATCGCTCATTAAGGCTCCGAGGAAAGGTGTTTGACTCAGGCGACGTTAACATATTCGGTAGATTCTGTAAATACAGAAAATACTGGTGTGCCTGGAGAGTGAAAAGCGAAGACGCTGCGGAAAGATGCGGTTACTGGCGTGATTCTTGGCTTCGGGGCGCTGGCACGATTGTTATAGCCACCCGAGAGTCACGGTCGCTACCTGTACCGGAACGCGGAGCAATCTTATTGATTATTCGCAAGTTACGCGCGCGAGGCTGGGACCACATACCTGAACCAAAATCGCCCTTATAAACAGTAGACAACGCGCGGCGCTCGGAGTAGTCTGCGCGCCAACTGGCGAAGACTCGAACTCTCGGGAACAGGTCGGCGTTCCAGCGCTGCCCAGAGTCGCCCCTCCCCGCTTGCGGCTTTGGCTTCCGAGAGAGTAGCTCCCCGAATCGCTCCAGTCACAGGGTCCCATTTGTTTACAAGGGCTGATTGCAAAGGGTTGCTCGCAAGGGCGGCCATGCAAAAAGGAGAGAAGACATGAGCGAAGAGAAGAAGAGTGTCCCGACGGAGTGCGAAGGCAGCACGTCGCAGAAGGAAAAGACGAAGGGTTCCAGCCGAAGACAATTCCTAAGTCACGTAGGTGTAGCGGCAGGACTTGCGGCAGGCACGTTAGCCGCCCCAGCGGTGATGGCTGCAGCGCAAGGCAATACCAGTAACGGCTCCGGCGGGTCAACGCCACCGACAGGCGCAAACGGGCGGGTATTAGAAGCGTTCGAATTGCGCGTCTCGGAAGCGATGAGAGATGCGGCACTCGGAGCCGCGAAGAACGTAAATAACGGCGATCAGGCGCGGTATGCGGATCACGGCGGGACGTACACCAAGGGGCTAGCACACGACGCATACGGGCGGGTAACCGCCGCGTCGTTTGCCAGCTTCGAAACAGCTCTGAATACCGGGAAGTTTTCAGCGTTTGAAGAGATTATTGTCGGCGGAACGAAGACGCTGAACTGTCCACAAGCCGCGTATGCCTTCGATCTGACGGGACCGGACGGTGCGCAGTTCGGACAGCCGCAAGTGCCCCCAGCGCCGCCGATCGCGGGTGCGGTGTCTGGCACGGAGTTGCTGGAACACTATTGGGCGGCATTGCTGAATGATGTGAATTTCACTGATTACGATAGCAATCCCTTAGCACAAGAGGCGGCGGCGGAACTGGGCTCGCAAGCATCGTACTCGGGGCCGCGAACGAGCGGCGGTCAGGTGACGCCGGACCTGCTGTTCCGCGGCGGTTTCCCGGGTGAGACGCAAGGGCCTTACACTTCGCAATTTTTCATCCAGCCGACGTATTTCGGGGCGCAACCGTTGAGCCAGCAGCAGAAGACCTTCGTGCCGGGCGTGGAGTATGGAACGAACTTCACAGAGTGGCTGCAGATCCAGAACGGGCAGCCTACGGGGAGGACTTTGGCGTTCGATCCGACGCCGCGTTACCGGCGAAATGGCCGGGACTATGCGGCCTACACGCACGTGGACGTTCTGTACCAGGCGTATTTCACGGCGTTTCTGGTGCTGGCGGGAATCGGCGCGCCGTTGAACCCGGGCAATCCCTATGTTGGCTCGAGGACGGAGAATGGTTTCGGCACGTTCGGCGGACCGGATTTTGCGGCGTCGATCGGGGACATCGCCTCGAAGGCGCTCAACGCGGTGTGGTACCAGAAGTGGCTGGTGCACCTGCGACCGCGGCCGGAAGCGACTGGCGGACAGGTCCAACTGGTAAAGACCGGGCAAAGCGCGTTTACGGACGTGATTCCCAACGCTACGATTCTGAACTCCGTGGGACTGCAGACAAGCTTCAATACCTACGGGTCGTGGCTGCTGCCGCTGGCGTTCCCGGAAGGATCGCCGACGCACCCGGCGTATCCAACGGGGCATGGCACGGTGGGCGGGGCGTGCATTACGCTCATCAAATTCTTCTACGATGGCAGCCAACTGCTCCAGCCGTTACTGGAAGCCGCCGGAACCAGCGTGATGGTATCCAGCGAAGACGGACTCTCGCTGTCGCCGTACACCGGAGCGGACGCGGGAGAGCTGACGATCAACGGAGAACTCAACAAGCTGGGCCATAATGTTTCGTTTGGTCACGGCATCCACGCGGGTATTCACTGGCGCAGCGATACGGACACCTCGCTACTGCTGGGAGAAGCCTTCGCGCTGGCGTATCTGCGAAACAAAGCGAGAACGTGCAACGAGCCGTTCAGCGTCAGTCTGACGAAATTCGACGGGACGACGGCGACGATCTCAAACGCGGGCAATCCGTAGGCAAATCGATTTGCCGAGATGTAAATAAGATTAGCCAGAGAGGTGGTTCGACTTGGTCGGACCGCCTTTCTTTTTGGCATGGCATTTCATTTCGGGTGGCCGGCAGATCTGGCGCGGGCACGGCATGCCGGGTCCCTACGGATTGCCTTAGCGGACGGACTGCATGGTGGCTACTACTTCAGGAATGTCGATGCGGATGATGGTGCCTTCGCCGGGGCGGCTCTGAATGTCTAAATTAAAATCGGCGCCGTAGAGCACGCGCAGGCGTTCGCGCACGTTGCTCAGGCCGATGCCTTCGACGTAGACGTGGGGCATTTTTTCTTCGGAGATGCCCACGCCGTTGTCTTCAATTTCCACGTGCAGGCGGCCGTCGCGATGAGTGGTGCGCAGCTGGATTTTGCCGCCTTCGAGTTTTGGCGCCAGGCCGTGCTTGAGGCAATTTTCCACAATGGGCTGCAGGAGCATGCTGGGGACGAAAGTTTCGAGAGTGTCGTCGTCGAGCTGTTTGATGATGTCCAGATTGTCGCGGCCGAAGCGGGCGACTTCGATGTCCAGATAGTTGTCGATGAATTCGAGTTCTTCGCGCAGGGGGACGAAGGTTTCGTGTTTGCGCAATAGGCGGCGGAGGATGTTGCTGAGCTTTAAGACCACGCCGCGCGCGGCGTCCGGATCGAAGCGGATTAGCGCGGAGACGGTGTTGAGCGTGTTGAAGAGGAAATGCGGATTGATTTGGCTGGAGAGCGCGTCCATGCGTGCTTTCAGCAGGAGTTGCTGGTGACGCTCGAGATTCATCTCGATGCGGGTGTTGTTCCAGATTTTCAGCGGGGCGGCAACGGCCATCAATGTGGCGATGACCGTGAGGCCGAGCCACCAATCCCAGTGCGGGTCGATGGCGAAGAGCCATTTCGGCGTGGTGGCGGAGACTAACGCTACGCGGCCGAGTTCCAAGCCTACGCAAGCCATCAATGGCGCCATTTCCCAAAAGAGTTCGGCGCGGGTCATCAAGCGGACGACCGCTTTGGGAATATTTAGAAAGGTGAAGGGGCCGAAATTCCAGAGGTCTTCTTTGTTGGGGATGGCTTGGCGGATTAAGCCGCCGAGCAATCCCGCGGCAGCCGCGGCCGGCATGGCGAGCCACTCATGAAAAATCAGCGCGGGGATGGTGATGATGGCGCCGCCAATGGGGCCGACCACGCGTCCGCCGAGGAGGCCCATCAGAAACGCGCCTTCGAGCGAAAGATCGGCGAAGCGATATTGGTAACCGACCAGGCGCAGCGTGACGCCGACGATCAGCGGCGGGGTCATGAACAGCATTAATTTTAGTTTTTGGTCTGGGTCGCGCTCTTCAGTGAAGAGTACGCGGCGGAAAGTGTTCCACCGCGCCAGCAGCGCGGCGATGGACGCGGCCACGCCGACCTTGAGCAACAAGGTGAACAGCAAATCGCGGACTGATGTGGGTGCGTCCATTCGTGCGTTTCGAGCGAACGAAATTCGCGTCGGCGCTTCAGCTTAACGTATAACGAAGTTGAGGAGGTAGAGGATGTAAACGAGGGGGCGGTAGGGGCTCAGTGAAAAGGCTATCTCCTAGAGGCGGACTTCTAGCCCGAAGTAATTTTCGGTTAGCCCGTAATCGGCCAGGATTCGAGACCAGCCAGGCGCGGTCGTCAGCGTTGGGCCTGATAGCGTCAACAATGAATCCAACCGGGTCGCCACATCTGGTACCGGTGCGCTCTAAAGCAAGGGGAAACGGTCGGACATTATTGCTTCATCACTTCGTGACATTCCGTTCGGACAGCCGCCATTTTCTCTGGCGCTGGCATGGTGAATGTTTCGCCCGGTCGTGAGGACATCGCTCGCAGGCATTGCTCAAATGCGGGCTTGTTAAAGAAAAACAGAATCATGGCAGGCTCACTGGAAACGTTCGCCACGCCGATCCAGTTTCCATGTGGGATGAAAACTGTCGCTCCCGTTCCTGCGTCGTATTCACGTCCAGCCAGCGTGACACGCACCGTACCCTTGTGGACGAATATGACTTCATCTTCGTGCAGATGCTTGTGGGCCGGAATTTTATTTCCTGGTGGCATCTCCTCGGTCCCGACGACCAGTGCGTCCGAGCCGGTGCTGAGCGGATCAACTTTGAAAATGAGCGGCTTGTCCCCAAGCAGCACCCAACGGTCACCTTCGTCAGCCTGAAAGACTGTCGGCGTCGGCTGCTTTGGCACGGCCTTCGAATCTGTGGTCGGTGCGTGGGCCTTAGCGGCACTTGTTGTAGGCGCAGGGTTGGTCTGAGCAGATAATGGGACGGCCGCCAGAAGCAGCAACGCCGCAAGATGAACGTGAATCGTCATACACCCTCCGTTTTTCGAATCGACTTACGGTCGAAACGTATACCGCCGTTAAAGATCGCACGGTCAACTGTCGAAACATCGTCATAGCACTCACAACCCCGGAATCGCCTCGGTGCCGGGCTGTTCAGTTCTCTGAACGCGCAGACTTGCCGGATGCACTCTTACCGAACCAGGTGTTGCACCCAAGCGGCGAACGTGTGCCAAGCCGCCGTCTTTCCGATCGGCACTCGAGTTTGCAGCACAATTATGAGGAGAGAGCCGGCCCACAGCGTCGCCCGATGGATCCGGCGCGTAGACCATAGATCGTAGCCAACCAGGACCAGCAAAAAGCTTTCGGCGATCAAAGCTACAACGGGCGACTTCCGGAATACAAAAGCGAACGGCAAGCGTGCGATCGCGGGAGTCAGCAGCGCGATTGTCGCGATGTAGATGAATCGCTTGTGCGCGGCCGGGTCCAAGCGCATCCGGAAGGCAAAATAAAGCGGGACCGCAAAGATCAGGATATCGGTCAGTGGGATAATGTAAAACATTTGTGGATCCCGGCCCGCTGGCGCGCCACGAGCCAGAGCATCGGTTGCGGCCACAACACCGAGAACAATCATGAGAGATCCCAGAAAAAATCCCGCCACGCCCAAGCGCCGATGAATATCTACGCGGCCGGCGGAGACCAGCGAAGTTTGAGCGACGAGCAACAGAATCCAGCAGGAAAATACCGCGCCGTGTATATGAATGATTCGGCTGGGCAGCGGCGCCCGGAAGAGTCCGGCAAGATAATAGGTGTGAGCAAAACCGACGAAGACCGTCACCAGCATGACCAGCGCCATGCTCGTAAAGAACACGTGATCGAAACGGCGGCCGGGCAAGTTCGAAGTGCGAGCACCCGTCCGGGGGTAATCCGCAGCTGTGGCCATAGTTGCCCGCGGTGTCCGGATCCTAGAAGGCGTGATCGCCATTGTAGGGTCAATGACCAGAATCTGCAATGTGGCGACGGGTTACAGCTCCAAGCATAATAACTGTTGCAAAATCGCCGTTACGCTCACGAACCTGGATTTCGCCGTTCCTTGGTGGATGGTCCGCTACTCGGAAGTTGGCCAGAAACGGGGTGGTCGGAATTGGCGTGCGGCCGGGCAAATTTTCGGGCTGCGGGCCACCTGTTATACTTGTTGTTTCCTATGACGCCAAGAACTCGCAGAACGAAGCGCAGTAGTGAAGCAGGCCTATCGAACCCAAGATTGAAAGAAGTGGCGCACGCGGCGCTGCCGTCGCGATTCGGGAAGTTTACGATTCACGGATTTGCGGGGCGCGGGCCGCAGGAAGAGGCGGTGGCGCTGGTGCGCGGGAACATTAAAGGCAAGAGTGCGCCGCTGGTACGCGTGCATTCGCAATGCCTGACGGGAGATGTGCTGGCGTCGTTGCGCTGCGATTGCCGCGCGCAGCTGGAGCTTTCGCTGAAAAAAATTGCGCAAGCACCCAGCGGCATCCTGCTCTATCTGCCGCAAGAAGGGCGCGGGATCGGATTGATGAACAAGTTGCGCGCCTACGAACTGCAGGACGGCGGGATGGACACGGTGGAAGCCAACGAAAAACTTGGGTTTGCCGCCGACGCGCGGGACTATGATTTTTCCGCGCAGATTCTGAAACAGCTGGGCGCGAAAAAAATTCGCTTGCTCTCCAACAATCCGGAAAAGGTGCGCCAGCTGGAGGCGTCGGGGATTCAGGTGGTGGAACGCGTTCCCTGCCAGCCGCGCATTTCGAAAGTTTCTCGCCGCTATCTGGAAACGAAAAAAGCGAAGATGGGGCATATTCTGGATGGGTTGTAGAGGATGGCAATGGCTGAGTCGATGCAGATTGTCGTGAATGGTGAAACGCGGGCGGCGCCGAGTGGTGCGACCGTGAGCGATTTATTGCGCGAACTGGGGCTCGATGGCGGGCGCGTGGCGGTGGAGCGAAACCTGCTGATTGTGCCGCGGCCGCATTGGCGAGACACCATGGTTGAGGCTGGGGATCGTTACGAGATTGTGCAGTTCGTGGGCGGCGGTTAGTCCCAGGCAATTGGTTGCGGAGCTTCGCTACGCCGGGCGCGGCTTGCTGCGCAGCGCGAATCGTAATTTTCCGTGCGCTCTGGCGCGCGACATTGGCGCGCCGTGATCGCGCTCGGCTTCAATCACCAGCGCTACCTGGGGGCCGGATAAACGGGGCATCGTAAAGCTAATTTGCGCGTGTCCGTGGGCATCCGTTTCGCTGGAATATTGTTCCGGTGTCGCGGCGCCCTCCACGTAGGCAGTCACCTTGGCGCCGGCTAAGGGCTCAGCGGCTGGCGAAGAAACGCTGATTTCCAGCTTTGCTTGTTTGCCGGACAGCCAGGATTGCGCGTTGCGCAATTCCAGCTTCAAAGCCGACGAAATCGGATGCGCGAGATTTTTTGCACTGGCGGCAACGCTACCACCGGCAACACTGCCGGCGGGAACTCCACCCGCAACGTTTGCACTTGCGCCGTTCGATCCCGATGCGCCGCTTGAGCCAGTCGCGCCCGTTGCTCCCCCAATAGATCCATTGGCGTTTGGCAAAGCCGCAACATTTTCGGCCGGCGCTTCCTTGCGCGTTTCTGGCGCGCGCGAAACAGCAGCCTGCGCTTCTTTCGACGCGGCTGGGGCCGGAGGCGGGGGCGGCGCCAAATACAGCGCGCCGGAGCGAATGTCCTCCAGCGTGGAGCGATGCTGCTCGTCCAAGCGCAAACGCAGAGCTTCTTCGCGATCGGGATCGAGCGGAATCAAATCGTGATAATTGTTGGCGCGGCGATGCATCACCCGGCCCATGTAGTAAACGGTGGTATCGATCAGCGCGGTGGTGACGCCGCGGTCTTCCGTTTGCACGTGAAAAGTGGTCTCGCCGACCTTTACATTCGAATTGTGACCAAACACCATTTCGCTATTCGCTTTCGTCCCAAGACGCTGAGTCTTTGAAGCTTGTTAATTTTTTCGCGGCATTTGACCGACTGCCCTCGAATGGCTATTATAACCCTTCGCCATGAGCGATTCAGGCATACAAGTCTACACTCCGCTTCTTTTACACCTGCTCATCGCGGTGTTTCTTGCGAGCGCGATAAGCGCGATGTCCGTGCTGGTGGGCTGGCGCAGGCCCAGTAAGGCCAAACAACAAGCCTACGAATGCGGCATGGTGCCGACGGGCGACGCGCGGCAACCCTTTTCCGTACGGTTCTACCTGGTGGCCATGGTTTTCATTTTGTTCGATGTGGAGGCCATTTTTCTATATCCGTGGGCTTTTGTGTTTCGTTCTTTACGCTGGTTCGGCTTTGCGGAAATGATGTTGTATATCGCGATCCTGATGGTTGGCTACGTGTATCTCTGGAAAAAGGGCGCGCTGGACTGGCACAAATAGCCGCCTACTCTGATTCGGAAAAGCACTCAAGACGTGAGCGAGAATACCAGCCAGAACGCTAATTTTGTGGTTGAGCACCTGCGTGCCTGGAATGGCCGAGCCGTGGCGGAAGTGATTGAATTTCGCGGCGAAACCACCATCGTGGTGCCACGCGAACTGCTGCGGGAAACGGCCGCGCGGTGCCGCGAGGACCAAGAGCTGCAATACAATTTGCTCACGGACGCTACCTGCGTCGATCGCTATCCGATGGAACCGCGCTTTGAAGTGAATTACCACCTGGTGTCGATTCCCCGCCGCGACCGCCTGCGACTGAAAACAAAACTCTCGGGCAGCGATCCCGTGGTGGACACGCTGGCTCCCGTCTGGCCGGGAGCGGGCTGGCTGGAACGCGAAATTTTCGATTTGTTCGGGATTCAGTTTACCGGGCATCCGGATTTGCGGCGCATTTTGCTGCCTGACGACTGGGAAGGCCATCCGCTGCGGCGCGACTACCCGACGCAAGGGTTCCGCGACGTGCCGTCTACCTATATTCCGGCGTTTAGAAAGCCAACCGTATGACCACCGTCGAAACCCCGATTGGCACAGCAAAGACCATGGTTTTGAACATGGGGCCGCAGCATCCCTCAACACACGGGGTGTTGCGCATCGCGCTGGAGCTGGACGGCGAAACGGTGGTCAAAGCGGTACCCGATCTGGGGTATCTGCACACGGGCATTGAAAAATCCTGCGAAGACAAAACGTATTCGCAGGCCATCACGCTTACCGACCGGATGGATTATCTGAATCCGCTGGGCAACAACCTGGTGTACTGCCTGGCGGTGGAAAAATTACTGGGCCTCGAAGTTCCGAAGCGCGCGCAATATGTCCGTGTGATGCTGGTGGAGCTGCAGCGAATTTCTTCGCACCTGGTGTGGCTGGGGACGCACGCCATCGACTTGGGCGCAATGTCTGTGTTCCTTTATTGTTTCCGCGAGCGCGAAGAGATTCTGAAGATTTTTGAATTGTTTGCCGGGCAGCGCATGATGACCAGCTACTTCCGCATCGGCGGGCTGGCGCTGGAGCCTCCGGCGGGCTGGCGCGCGGCCATCGACAAGTTTTTGAAGATGATGCCCAGCCGCGTGGACGACTATGAAACGCTGCTGACGAAAAACCGCATCTGGATGGGCCGCACGCAGGGGATTGGTTACATATCGACGGAAGACGCAGTGGCGTTGAGCATGACCGGGCCGACGCTGCGCGCTTCCGGATTGGCCTACGACAATCGCAAACTATTTCCGTATTCGAGCTACGAGGAATTTGAGTTCGATGTGCCGACGCGGACGGATTCGGATTGCTTCGGCCGGTACATGGTCCGCGTGGCGGAGATGCGGGAAAGTTTGAAGATTGTGCGCCAAGCATTCGACAAGATCGCGGATCAAGGGCCGATTCGTTCCGAGGCGCCGGGCATCGTGCCGCCAGCGCGCGAAAAGATGAAGACGGAGATGGAAGCGCTCATCTACCACTTCAAGATTTTTACCGAGGGATTTGCGCCGCCGCCGGGAGAAGCATTTGTGGCGGTGGAATCACCGCGCGGGGAGCTGGGATGCTTCGTGGCCAGCGACGGCTCGGCGAAACCGTTGCGCGTGCATTTCCGGTCGCCGTCGTTTATTAATTTGCAGGCGCTGCCGAAGTTGACGGAGGGGCAGTTGATTTCAGATGTGGTGGCATGTATCGGAACGATTGATATTGTGCTCGGTGAAGTGGACCGTTAGAGCGGACGCAGTCGTTCGGTCGCGTTTGAGATTTAAGGGAATTTCATAAACGATATGGAACTTTCGGCACAACTCGCGGCGAAGTTTGAAAAGTTGCAGACCAGCTATCCGGTGAAGCGTAGCGCGCTGATTCCGATGCTGATGTATGCGCAGGATGAATTCGGCGTTATCAGCGATGAGATGGTGACGGAGATTGCTAGGCGCCTGAACTTGCACGAAGTGCAGGTGGAAGAAACGCTGGCGTATTACTCCATGTTGCACCGCAAGCCCTGGGGCAAGAATCACGTGCAGGTGTGCACCAACGTAGCGTGCATGCTGCGCGGCGGAAATGAGCTGCTGGATCGCGCGAAAAAGCGGCTGAATATCGGCAACAAGGAAGTTACGTCGGACGGGATCTTTTCGCTGGAAGAAGTGGAATGTATCGGCGCCTGCACGGGAGCTCCTGCGATGCAGGTGAACTATGATTTTTACGAGAATCTCACGCCGCTGCGATTTGACCGCATCATCGAAACGCTGGATGCCGGGCGCAAGCCGGATCACGAGCCGGTAACCTCCGGCGCGCTGCATCCGCGCAGTCCGCTTGAGATTCCGGTGATCAGCAAGCGCTGGGGCATTCCGAATTCGCGCAAGATTGATACCTATATACAGAACGAAGGCTATCAGGCGCTGGAAAAGGCGCTGAAAGAGATGGCGCCCGAGCAGATCATCGAGGACGTCAAGAAATCGGGGTTGCGCGGACGCGGCGGCGCGGGCTTTCCGACGGGCATGAAGTGGTCGTTCGTGCCAAAAGATTCGCCCAAGCCCAAATATTTAATATGCAATGCGGACGAGTCGGAGCCCGGCAGCTGCAAGGATCGCCCGTTGATGGAGCTTGATCCGCACCAGTTGATCGAGGGGATGGTGATCGCTGGGCGAGCGTTCGGCGCGCATGAAGGCTTCATTTATATTCGCGGCGAATACCGTTACGTGCTGGACATTATGGACATCGCGCTGGCGGAAGCGTACGAGCGAGGCTATCTCGGTAAAAATATTCTCGGCACGGGATTCGATTTTGATTTGATCACTCACACCGGCGCCGGCGCGTACGAATGCGGCGAAGAATCGGCGCTGATGGAATCGCTGGAAGGCAAGCGCGGCAACCCGCGTATCAAGCCGCCCTTCCCTGCCGTGGTCGGGTTGTATGGCTGCCCCACCGTCATTAATAATGCGGAAACTTTGAGCTCCGTACCGGCGATTATTCGCATGGGCGGCGAAGCGTACGCAGCCCTGGGCACGTCCAAGAATGGCGGCACACGGATGCTGTGCGTCTCCGGGCACGTGGTCAAGCCGGGAATTTACGAAGTTCCGCTTGGCCTGAACATGAAGAAGTTCATCTACGAGGTGGTGGGCGGCATTCCCGGCGGAAAGAAATTGAAAGCAGTGATCCCCGGCGGCAGCTCTTGCCCGTTCCTTACCGCGGACGAAATCGATATTCCGATGGATTTCGATTCGCTGGCCAAAGCTGGCTCGATGCTCGGCTCCGGCGGCATGGTGGTGATGGACGAAGATACCTGCATGGTGGACATGGCGCGCCGCGTAATGCATTTCTACGCGCACGAATCCTGCGGCTGGTGCATTCCCTGCCGCGAAGGCACGTCCTGGCTGATGAAGATGCTCGACCGTTTTCATGCCGGGTATGGCACAGCGGCAGATATTACTAACGTTCTGGAATTGTCCAAGAATATGCTGGGCAGAACTTTTTGCGCGCTGGGCGACGCTGCGGCAATGCCGACGATCAGCATCGTGGAAAAATGGCGCAATGAATTTGAGGATCACTTGCAAGGCCGCTGCGCATATAAAAATGTGGACGCGCTTTTGGGAGCCAGATAAGCGGTTGCTCCTCGGCGCGACCGGGCACGGCATGCCGTGCCCCTACGAAAAGCGAATTGCGATGACAGTTTTGCGGTAACGATTTTATGGCCGATCAGAAAACGGAACAGAAGCTGGTAACGCTGAAGATTAACGGCGCGGACACACAGGTGCCCGCGGGCACGCTGGTCATTGAGGCCACGCGGCGCATTGGCACCGAAGTGCCTTCGTTCTGCTATTACCCGGGGCTTTCGTTACAGGCGGCGTGCCGCATGTGCCTGATCGAAGTGGAAAAAATGCCCAAGCTGCAGACCGCTTGCACGCTGGTCGCCACCGAAGGCATGGTGGTCAAAACCGACTCCGAGCAAGTGCGCAACGCCCGCAAGTACATGCTGGAATTTTTGCTGACCAATCATCCGCTGGATTGCCCGGTTTGCGATAAAGGCGGCGAGTGCGAATTGCAAGACATGGTCTTCCGCTACGGCGCGGATACCAGCCGCTTTGTGGAAGAAAAAATTCACCGTCCGGAAGAAAAATGGTCGGATCTGGTGTACTACGATGCCCCGCGCTGCATTTTGTGTTTCCGCTGCGTGCGCGTGTGCGATGAGGGCATGGACGTGAAAGCGCTTGGCGTGGGTATGCGCGGCGCGCACAGCATCATCATTCCCAATCGCGAAGATCATCTGGAATGCGAAGAGTGCGGCATGTGCATCGATATTTGCCCGGTGGGCGCGCTGACCAGCGGCACCTATCGCTACAAGACGCGGCCGTGGGAAATGCAATACCATTCGACCATTTGCACGCACTGCTCGAATGGCTGCAAGACGACGCTGAGCGTGCGCAATCACGAAATCATGCGCGCGAATAATCGGGACATGTCCGGCATCAACAAGGACTTTCTGTGCGTCAAAGGGCGCTTTGGTTTTGATTTCACACAGCATCCCGAGCGCGTGCGGCAACCGTTGGTGCGCAAGGGTGACAAGCTGTATCCCGTTTCTTGGGAAGAAGCCGCGCAGACTGCAGCGGCAAAGCTCAAAGCGGTTGTTGACGCCGGCAACAAAGACGCATTCGGCTTCATTGGTTCCAACCGCACCTCCAACGAAGAAAATTATTTATTCCAGCGCATGGCGCGCGCCACGTTTGGCACCAACAACATCGACCATCACCGTACAGCGGATTTCACCGGATTGGTCACCACTCTCGGCGACCGCGCGGGCGATGCCATGCTGACGATGGAGCAACTGTACCAATCGAAGGCCGTGCTGCTCGTGGGCAACGATCCGACCAATCAGAATCCGCTGGTAGCTTGGCAGATTCGCTCGGGCATCCGGCATTTTGCCAGCAAACTTTTCGTCATCAACTCCGCGGAAATCAAGCTGGAACGCAAAGCCACGCAATATATAAAGGTAGCACCGGGGCAGGAAGCTGCGGCATTGCGCTGGATGGCGCATGAAGAAGGTCAGCTGGGCCACGAACTTGTGGAACAACTCGTCGCGCTAAAAGCCGCGCTCGAACAAGAATCCGAAGTCGCCATCGTTTTTGGCGCAGAAATTTCCGGCGCCGCGATTGCTCTGCTCACGGCGTTCGGCTCGAAGCTGCCCGGGCAGGTGCGCTACATGGCGCTGGCAGACTACGCCAATTCGCGCGGCGCGGCGGACATGGGTGTCCTGCCAGATCGCTTGCCGGGCTACGCGTACGTGGACAACGCTGGCGCTCGCGAAGCCTTTGAAAAGTTGTGGGGCGGCGTGATTCCTTCGCAGGCGGGCATGACCGCGCCGCAAATGGTGGAAGCCGCACAATCCGGAAAATTGAAAGCGCTGTACGTGATGGGCGCGAACCCACTGGCGCATTTTGGCACGCTGGGATTTGGCCGCGGCAAACTAGACCTGCTGATCGTGCACGAAATGTTTTTGACGGAAACCGCCAACCAGGCGGACATCGTTTTCGCCGCAGCCTCGGCCTACGAAAAGGACGGCACGGTTACCAACACCTCCGGCGAAATTCAATTGCTGCATAAAGCCGCGGAAATCATGGGTCCGCGCACCGATTTTGATTTGCTGCGCATCTTGTCGCACCAGCTCGAGAAACTCGGGCTTGGCAAAGCCTTTCACTACAAGACGCCGTCGGCGGTATTTGAAGAGATTCGCAAAGCCGTGCCGAGCTACAACGTCCAGGCCGCGGGACTGCTCACCGGCGGCGCCGAACCTACCCGCGTGCAATTTTCGCGCAACGGTCACGGCGCGTATGATGTGCCCGCCGGCCTGATTCGCTCCGCGCAGGACACTCTGTTTACCAGCGGAACGCTCGGCCGTTTCTGCACCATGATGGAATCTTTGCCGGAGGCGGAAGCCCAGCCGTGATCGACTTTCTCTCAGCTCACGCCGAAATCATCATCACGCTGATTAAAATCGTGTTGCTGCTGTTCATTGTGCTGACCGTCAACGCGTATTTGACGTGGTTCGAGCGCAAGGTGGTAGCGCACATGCAGTCGCGTTGGGGGCCGCATCGTGTGGGTCCGCACGGCTTGCTGCAGCCGCTGGCCGACGGCGCGAAATTTTTGCTCAAGGAAGATCCCACCCCGGCAGGCGTGGATAAATTCGTTTATTTCTTGGCTCCGCTGTTGGCGCTGGGCCTGGCGCTCACTTCCATTGCGGTGATTCCGTTTGGTCCGGATCCGATTCGCGTTTTGGGCCACCAGGTGTATTTGTACATCGCCAATCCCAGCATTGGTTTGCTGGTGCTGTTCGCGATTACCGCGCTCGGTGTTTACGGCGTGGCGCTGGCGGGCTGGTCCTCGAACAGCAAGTACCCGCTGCTGGGAAGTCTGCGCAGTTCGGCGCAGATGATCAGCTATGAATTAGCGCTGACGCTTTCAGTCGTCGGCGTGCTGCTCATGGCCAACAGTTTCAATCTTACCGAGATTATCAACGCCCAATCGCATCCCGCCTGGGGCGTGGGCATTTTGGGTTGGAACATTTTTTCCGGGCCGTTTCCGCAGATCCTCGGCTTCTTTTGTTTTTTTATCGCCGCCATCGCGGAAACCAATCGCGTGCCCTTCGATCTGGCGGAAGCGGAATCGGAACTGGTCGCCGGTTTTCACACCGAATACTCCAGCTTCAAGTTCGCCATGTTTTTTATCGCCGAATACACCAGCATGATCACGGTATCGTGCCTGTGCTCGATTCTGTTTTTTGGTGGCTGGCTGTCTCCGTTTCCGCAGTCCTGGACGTTCACCTACTATCTGCCGTCGCTGCTGCTGATCCCCTCCGGCCTGTGGGTGATTTGGGATGGCATTCGCTACGAGACAATTTGGGGCCGGTTGATTCTCCCCGGTATCGGCACGGTGATCGCGCTGCTCGGCCTGGCGCTCGCGCTGCCGCAACTGCAATTCGTTAACGTTTTTATCCAAGGGCCGTTCTGGTTGCTCGGCAAGATTCTCGTATTCCTGTTCGTTTACGTATGGATGCGCGGAACGCTGCCGCGTTTCCGCTATGACCAACTGATGGCCTTCGGCTGGAAGCTTTTGCTTCCCGTCTCCATTGCCAACGTTGTGCTAACGGCCTTCTTTGTTTTGCTGCGGAGTAACCCGTGAGCGCGCAACTCCTGGTATTTTTTATTCTCGCCGCGCTGTCCGTCATCGGCGCGCTGAGCCTGATTTTTCAGAAGCATCCCATCCACAGCGCACTTTCTTTAATCGTCGTGATGGTAGCATTGGCGGGGCTATACCTCCTGATGGGCGCGGAATTTGTGGCCGCCGTGCAGATCATCGTTTATGGCGGCGCGATCATGGTGCTGTTCGTTTTCGTAATCATGCTACTGAACGCCGGGCTCGAAGAGCACACCAGCATTTCCAAGATGGCCGGCTTCCCGGGAATTTTGCTGGCGTTGGCGCTCACCGGATTCGTGGCGGCCACGGTGGCGCGCTCCGCGGGACTTTTCGTCCAGGTGGCCGGAGACAATGGAAAAATTCCCGGCACGCTTTCGTCCACCCGCGAGCTTTCCAACATGATTTTCAGGAATTTCGCCTATCCCTTTGAACTGACATCGATTCTGATCCTGATCGCCATTCTGGGCGCCATCGTTCTGGCGCATCGGGAGAATTAGCGAATGGTTCCCACCACTTATTACATCGCGCTGAGTGCCGTGCTCTTCGGTTTGGGTGTGCTGGCGTTTATTTTCAAACGCAACATCATCACCATTTTCATGTCCATCGAGCTGATGCTAAACGCCGTGAATCTGGCTTTTGTGGCCTTCAGTCAGCGGACCGGAAAGCTGGATGGCCAGATTTTTGTACTGTTTGTGATTATCGTGGCCGCCGCCGAAGCCGCCGTGGGCCTGGGCATCATTATCCTGATTGCGCGCAACCGGCAATCGCTCAACGTGGAACGCGTGGACCTGCTCAAACTCTAATGTCCAATTCTCCCATGCTCGATTATCTGTGGATTATCCTGCTGCTGCCGCTGCTCGGTTCAGCGATCAACGGCTTGCTTGGCGCAAAGTGGCCAAATAAGGTTGTGAACACTGTGGCCCTGGGCGCTACGGGACTTTCGTTTGTATGCGCGCTCGAAGCGGTGCGGGAATTTTTCGCCAATGGCCAGGCTTTCGTTCATAGGGAATATTTCGACTGGATCGTGATCCCGGATCTGGTGCACGGCGGCTCACTCTTCCGCGCGGGCTTCGATCTGCAGATGGACCAACTCACCGTGGTCATGCTGATGGTCGTCACCGGCGTGGGCTTCCTGATTCACATTTATTCCACCGGATACATGGCGCATGAAAACGGCTACTACCGCTTCTTTTCCTACCTGAACCTATTCATGTTTTTCATGCTGATTCTCATCCTGGCCGCTAACTACGTGCTGCTCTTTGTTGGATGGGAAGGCGTAGGGCTTGCCAGTTATTTGCTCATCGGTTTTTATTTTCTTAGAAACTCCGCGGCGGACGCGGGCAAGAAAGCTTTCATCGTCAACCGCATCGGCGACTTCGGCTTCATGCTCGGCATGTTTTTGCTGTTCCGCACGTTCAAATCTCTGGATTTCCAAACGCTCTTCGCAAACGTCAGCCAACGAAATTGGCCGCACGAACCTTGGGGATATTTTGGCACCTTCACCGTAGCTTGCTTGCTGCTGTTCATGGGCGCGTGCGGAAAGTCCGCGCAACTTCCTCTATATGTGTGGCTCCCGGACGCCATGGAAGGCCCCACTCCGGTCAGCGCGTTGATTCACGCGGCCACCATGGTCACCGCGGGCGTCTACGTAGTGGCGCGCTCGAACATTTTGTTTCTTCATTCGACCACCGCCATGACGGTGGTGGCCATTGTCGGCTGTGCCACAGCATTTTTCGCGGCGACCATCGGTCTGGTGCAAACCGACATCAAGAAAGTTCTGGCATACTCCACCGTCAGCCAGCTCGGCTACATGTTTCTCGGCTGCGGCGTCGGCGCGTTCTCCGCGGGCATCTTTCACTTGATGACTCACGCCTTCTTCAAAGCGTTGCTGTTTCTTTCCGCCGGCAGCGTGATCCACGCCATGGGCGGCGAGCAAGACATGATGAAGATGGGTGGCCTGCGCACAAAAATTAAGTGGACCTTCGCCACCATGCTGACGGCGACGATCGCGATTGCCGGCATCCCGCCCTTTGCGGGCTTTTTCAGCAAGGACGCCATCCTGCTCGGCGCATACATCAATCCAAATGGCGGCCACGTTTTGTACGGCCTGGGACTTTTCACCGCACTGATGACCTCCTTTTACATGTTCCGGCTGGTGTTTCTGACGTTCTTTGGCAAGGAACGCTACGACGAACATCACGTGCATGTGCACGAATCTCCCTGGAGCATGCTCGGCCCGCTGGTGATTCTCGCGTTGCTGTCAATCGTCGGGGGATGGCTCGCGGCCCCGCAACTTTTTGGCGGCGTGGATTACTTTCGCGCCTTCCTCAATCCGGTGGTCGGTCAATTAGAGATTCCGGAAGTGATTGATGGCGTAGCCGAGCATTCGATGGAATGGCTCCTCGTAGGCGTAGCGGTGTTCTCGGCGTTGCTCGGCTTGGTTGTAGCGTATTGGATGTACCTGAAGCAGCCCGGGAAACCCGCGAGCCTCGCGAAATCCGCCGGCCCGATTTACACCACGCTGCTGCACAAATATTACGTGGACGAACTCTACGCCGCCGTGATCGTTGCGCCGCTCATGTGGATTTCGCGCAACGTGCTCTGGAAAGTTGTGGACGTCGAAATCGTCGACGGCGCTGTCAACGGCCTCGCGCATGGCGCCAGCGCCGTCGGCGACGCCAGCCGCCACACGCAATCTGGCAACACGCGCAGCTACGCCGTGTGGGTGGTGGTCGGCGCGATTTTGGTGATCGCCGTGGTGTTCTGGGTGCACCTGCAGCCCCCAGTCGTCGGGATGGTGCGCTAATGCCCTTCGGCCTCCTTACCGTCTTGATTTTCTTCCCCGCCCTGGGCGCGCTTGCGCTGCTGCTGTTGCGCGCGGATGATCATCTGTGGATTCGCCGCTTCGCGATGTTGATCTCGGTCATTGAGTTTATCTTTTCCCTGTTGCTGCTCGCAAAGGTCCCCGTCAGCGCCAAGGGCTACTCCCTCGACGAATTTCACACCTGGATACACATTCCGCCCATCAACTATCACGTTGGCGTCGACGGCTTGAGCATGTTTCTGGTGATCCTCACCGCGTTCCTGACGCCCATATCCATTCTGGCGTCGTGGTCCAGCATCAACCATCGCGTCAAAGAGTTTTTCATCATGATGTTGATGCTGGAAGTCGGCGTGGTCGGCGTATTTCTTTCGCTCGACCTCTTCCTTTTTTTCTTGTTTTGGGAAGTGATGCTCATTCCCATGGCCTTCCTGATCGGCATATGGGGGCACGACCGGCGCATTTACGCCGCCGTGAAATTCGTGATCTACACCATGGCTGGGTCGATCCTGATGCTGGTGGGCATCATCTGGCTCTACCACGCAACCGGCACATTCGATCTGCCGCGCATTCAAGAAGTGCTCGCCAGCGATCTGAATCTTGTCGATCAGCGCGGGGAAATGCTCTTGTTCCTCGCATTCTTCGTAGCCTTTGCCATCAAAGTGCCGCTCTTCCCGCTGCATACCTGGCTGCCTGATGCGCACGTGGAAGCTCCCACGGCGGGTTCGGTAATGCTCGCGGGCATCCTGCTGAAAATGGGCACCTACGGCATGATGCGCTTCTGCCTGCCGCTCTTTCCGGACTCCGCGCACCGCGCCGCGCCTTACATCGCGGTGCTCGCCATCATCGGCATCATCTACGGCGCGCTGGTCGCCATGGTGCAGCCCAACCTCAAAAAACTGGTCGCCTACTCTTCTGTCAGCCACTTGGGTTTTGTGGTTCTCGGAATTTTTGCCTTTCAGAATATTTCCATGCAGGGCGCGGTGTACCAGATGCTCGCGCACGGCATTTCCACCGGCGCGCTGTTCTTGCTCGTAGGCATGCTTTACGACCGCAAGCACACCTTTGAAATTAGCGAGTACGGCGGCTTGGGCACTCCCATGCCGAAGCTGGCCGCGTTCTTTTTGTTTGCCGCGCTCTCTTCACTCGGCCTGCCGATCCTGAATGGCTTCGTTGGCGAATATTTAATTCTGCTGGGCACCTACCAGACGCACTGGCAGTGGGCTTCCTGGGCCGCGCTGGGCGTGATTCTCTCAGCGTGCTACCTGCTGTGGTCTTATCAACGCGTGTTCTTTGGCGAGATCACCCACGAGAAAAACAAAACCCTGCCCGATGTTTCCGCGCGCGAGCGGTGGATCTTGGTCACCATGGCGATCGTCACGCTGTGGATGGGAGTCGGCTCCGCGTACATCACCCGTCGCACCGCCGTATCCTCACAAACCGTGATCGACCAGGTAAACCCAGAGCGCCTCTACGAAGGCACAGCTCCCGCGGCCGCACCTCCCGCGAACGGCGCGCATGCCAGCGTGCTCGCACCCGGACTGGTAAAGAAAATTTCCATGGAAAGGCGCGCGCTCCGCTAAATGCTTCCCTCCGCAATTCCGACTCCCGAAGATTTTTATCGCGTTCTGCCAGAGGTACTCTGGTGCGGATTCGGCACGCTGATCATGCTGTTGCAGCCCTTCGTCAAGAATCGCCACTTCTTCACGTTTCTGGCGCTAACCGGGGCGCTACTCGGCACCGGCTTGTCGGTCATCTCTGGGGCCTTCGCCGGCCCGGGCTTTCATGGCCTGATCGAGTCGGACGCCTTCAGCGTGTTTTTTCACCTGCTGGTCGGCACGGTTGCGGCCCTGGTGGTTCTGGCTGCCGATCCTTACCTTGAACGCGAAAATCTAGCGGCTGCGGAATTTTACGCGCTGCTGCTCTTCGCCACTGCTGGCATGGGTGTCCTCGCGGGCGCGCAGGAACTGCTCACCGCTTTCGTCGGCCTCGAAATGAGTTCCATCGCCAGCTACGTCCTGGCGGGATATCGCCGCGACTCGCTGAAGTCCGGCGAATCGGCCATGAAATATTTCCTGCTCGGCTCTTTTGCCACGGCGTTCTTTTTGTACGGCATCGCCATGGTTTACGGCGCCACCGGCACCACCCTGCTGAACCAAATGGGCGCCGGCAACCCCCAAAGCAACTTGCTGAAACTCGGCCTCGCGATGATCCTCATCGGCCTATGCTTCAAAGTGGCCGCAGCTCCGTTTCAGATATGGACGCCCGACGTTTACGAAGGCGCTCCGACGCCAGTGACAGCGTTGTTCTCCGCAGGGCCGAAAGCCGGAGCGTTCGCGCTGATGCTGCGCATCTTCGCCACCGTCCCAGCCGCCACGCATTTGTGGTTTTGGGCTTTCTGGATTCTCGCCGTACTCACCATGTTCGCTGGCAATCTCGGCGCCCTGGTGCAGACCAATCTCAAGCGCCTGCTGGCCTACAGCTCCATCGCGCACGCCGGATACATTCTCGTAGCTTTCGCCGCAGTGACGTACATGACGTCGGATCTCAACGGAAGCGCTGGCCCAGCCTACGCGGCAGTGCTCTTCTATCTCGTGAGCTACGCCATGGTAAAGATCGGTGCATTCACCATCGTTTCGCAAATTGGCGGCGCCGGCGAAAAACATCTCTCCATCGACGACTACGCCGGCCTCGGCCAGCGCCAGCCATGGGTAGCCGCAACGCTTAGCCTGTTCCTGCTTTCGCTGCTGGGCCTGCCCATCACCGCGGGCTTCTTCGGCAAACTGTACATCTTCAAAGCTGCGGTAGAGTCTCACCTGATCTGGCTGGCCGTGATCATGGCCGTCAACAGTGTAATCGGCGCCTACTACTATTTCCGCGTAATCGTGGTCATGTACATGCGCGAACCCAGCGCCGAAATGGCCGCCGCCCCGCTAGTCCGCTTCCCCATCACGGTAGTCCTGGTCTTGCTATTCACCGCCCTCGGCACCGTCTGGCTCGGCGTCGCCCCCAACCAAGTCCTAAACTTCATCCTGCAACCCACGCTAATCGGCGGCCTCCGCTAGCGACAATATGAAGCGCACCTGCTTGTACTTCCTTGCCGGGCTTGGGTTGCAGTTCGTTTTGCTCCATGTCGGTGGCACCCCGCGATTGCTACTGATGGCCCCGGGGCTCGTTTTCTCTTTCTTGATTTCCGGCACGAGCGACACGAGCGAGCTATCCTTCATTCTCGGTCTGTTGCTGAACGCCACAATTTATACTGCAGCGGCTTTCTTCATCGAGAAAATCATTCTTGGCACAAAGGCGCGCCCCACAAAACTCGAAGTTGGTCCGTCGGCCGGGAATCCCGAGAAATAAAAAAGGCCCGGAGGCAAAACTTCCGGGCCTTCATAATTCCATCCGAAAAACTCTACGACTTCAGGTACATCATCGCCAGCGTGAACAGCACCAGCGTCTCGACGAACACCAGGCCCAGAATCATCGCTGCGCGAATCGGTCCTGCCGCTCCAGGATTGCGTGCCATCCCTTCGCAAGCCGCTGACGCGATGCGGCCCTGTCCGAGGCCGCAGCCAAACGCAGCCGCGCCCATGCCGATCGCCACTGCCAACGCCGTCAGGCCTTTGCCGCCACCGCCTGCCGCCGCATCTGCGCCTTGCGCAAACGCCGCAGGCGCCACCATCAGTACGCCCACTAGGGACGTCAGTACTACCAGCAACTTCTTCATCACTGCCTCCTTATAGATTGCCGCCAGGAGGTGGTTCCCGGACACCGTGCAGCCGGGCTCACACTGAAGCAGCACATTGCCGGCCAACCGCGTCCGGCAAACTTTTTCATGGCAACAATTTCGCGAGTCTTAAATCTAGATTGCCGGCATGCTTCGGGCGATCAGTGGTCGTCCGCCGTGGCCATCCCAATGTATACCGCCGGCAACACCGTGAAGACGTAGGCCTGCACCACGGAAACGAAAATGTGCAACGCGATTAGCGCGACGGGAAACAACGCCGGGAAAATACCCACAATCACGCCGGCGACCGGCGACTTGGACCATCCAAACGCCGCCGCCCCGCTCAAGATGCCCAGGAAAATCACATAGATCAAGTCGCTGGCAAACATGTTGGCCCAGAGACGGACCGTCAGGGACATGAGCCGCGCACAGGTGCTAATGATTTCCACCGGGAACAGCAGCAGCGCCAACGCCCATTCTCCCGCAGTCTTCGGTGAACCGGCAAACGTCTTCAGATAGCCAAGCACGCCGTGATGCCGCGCGCCCTGATAATTGAAATAGAGAAACGTCAGTACCGCGCACGAGAGCGGTACGGCTACCACGCCGGTGGGCGCGCTGAAAAACGGAAACGCCCCGAAGAGGTTGCCCACCAGAATAAAGATCGCCGTCGAGCCCACCCACGGCACATACTTCAATCCATCGTGGCCGGCATTTTCTTCCAGCAAATCGCGGATGCCAAATCCAAGTGGGTTGGTGATCAGCCCCTCCGCAATCTGCTGCAAGGAGCCCGGTTTCTCGACGGAAAGCTGCGTGCGCAGAATCAGCGCCAGCAGTGTGCAAAACAAAAGCACCAGAATGGCCATCACCACATGCTGCGGAATGGGCACCGCAGGGTCGCTTGGCTGAATATGCAGCGCCGCCAGCAGCGATAGCGCCAATCCGCCGAAATAGCGATTAAATATTTCCGTAATCCAGTTTACGTGATGTTCCATCGATTGAGTAACTCCACCCGGAAGGCGCCCGCCCTCAATTCGCAGGACGCAAAATTTCGTACACACTGGCCGCGATTGCCGCGGCTCCCAGCGCACACAACCCCACAATCAAGCTACCAAGGGGAACGTGCAGATAAGTAAAAATAACATACACGCACAGGCCTATCAAGCCGTAGCGGAACAGCCCGGTAAAGTACGTGCTCAGCGGCACTTGTGGCTTGGGGCGGCCCTCTTGCGCGATTGAAGAGCTAACCAGCGCGTCGAGCCCGCGGGCCAGCCACCGGAAATTAAACCACGCCAGCACCGCGCCAAGAACCAGCCCAGCAACCCAATCGCGACGGTGCAGCGCCAGTGCCGCACCTCCGAAAGCCAAGCCCATCGCCAGGGTAAGCCAAGCGATCCGCCGTTCCGTCGCGTATCCGTGCGTCAATTCCGCGTCATCTTCCGTCATGACTTTAACCCAATGGCTAGCCGGGCACGCGGCGGATGATTTCCCGTATGCCGCCGATAACGCCCAACCCGGCCAGCACAAACGTCAATATGGGTTTGGTATGCAGCCAGCGATCCAGAAAAAAACCGAGCGCTGCGCCAAGCGCAATCGTGCCGATGAGCACGAAAGGCAACTCCAAGGCCATTGCAGCCGCAGATTGTTTGCCTCCAGGCTGATCTTCAGGGAGCATCCCGCGGTCGCCTCGCGAACCAAGCATACAGGTTGCTTAAGCAACGAAACAAATGCCGCGCGCATTCTTTGTAGGGGCACGGCATGCCGTGGCCGCCTTCGCCCGGGCGTTCTGTGCTCCTCGTCTTAGGTTTGCTTGTGCGAGCGCCCGCGATAAATCCGCACCCTTACTTCTCAAACAACAACTCCGAAGCCCGCTGCGTAGCCTTCACCACCGCCTTAATCAAAGTAACGCGCAACTTCCCCTCTTCCAATTCCATAATCCCATCAATGGTGCACCCCGCAGGCGTGGTCACCGCATCCTTCAATTGCGCCGGATGCTCCCCCGTCTCCAGCACCACACTAGCCGCGCCCTTCATCGTCTGCGCCGCCAGCAACGTAGACACATCGCGCGGCAAACCAACTTTCACCCCCGCCTCCGCCAGCGACTCCAAAATAATGTAAGCAAACGCCGGCCCACTAGCCGAAAGCCCCGTCACCGCATCCATATTCTTTTCGTCCACCACCACGGTCCGCCCTACCGCGTCAAACATCGCCTGCGCCGTCTCCAGGTGCTCCCGTCCCGCGTGCGCCCCGCGGCAAATCCCCGTCATCCCGCACCCCACGGTAGCGGGCGTATTCGGCATCGCCCGCACCACCGGCACCTTCGCTCCGGCCCGCTGCTCGATGTAACTGGTCGGCACGGAAGCCGCCACGGAGATCACCAAAGTATTTTCACTAAGCTCCGCGGCAATTTCTTTCAACACCTCGCCAACCACCTGCGGCTTGACCCCCAGCAGCACAATGTCCGCGCCGCGCACCGCTTTGCGATTATCAGCGGACGCCGCAATCCCCAGCTCTTTTGCCAGCGCCGCGGCCTTTTCCGCGTGCTTCACACTGGCCGACACATTTTTCGCCAGAAATAATCCCTGCCGCAAATAAGCCCGCAGCAGTATCCCGCCAAGCTTCCCAGCGCCCAACACTGCCAATTTCTTGTCCGAAAGTTTTTTCGTCATGGTGCAGACATTGTTGACGCGAACCGCCGCGCGGTCAATCCAAGTTTCACAAATCCGACACGCCGCCGCAGCTTATCCCCGAAGCACAACGTCGCCGTAATCCGCGCCTCGCCGCCGCAGCAGTGTCACAATATGCCTTAGCCCCATGCCCCTCTCTGCCAATACCGCCGCGCCTAGCGCAAAGACCGGCCCAAACGCCGTCGCTGATGCCGCCACGTTCTCCCGCCCCGCAGGATTTCTCGGCGCCATCTACACCGTCGTCGCGTTCTTCCTCGAAGAAGGCATCAACGCCTGGGTTCACCTCACCGGCAAACGTATACGCAGCGGTGACCAGCCATGGCTAGACGCCCCGCTCGGCGAAAAAGGCCGAATCGGCACCGCCATCTACGAACGCATCGCAGAAGCCGAACACCTGGAATCGCGCGTCCCCTCGAATGCCGGCCTCATCCCCGATTTCAACGCTCTTCGCGGCCCCTCCTTCGACCCTTCGGCTATCCATCCCGCCATCCGCCATTTCTACGAGCACGCCGCACAATACCACCTCGACGTCTGGACCGAAGTCTCTCTCACCGGCCGTTTCTTCCTCTGGCTGCTCGTCGAATTCATCAGCCGCCGCATGGACCAGCTCAACTTCCCCATCTCTTCGCTCGAAGTTTCGCGCGGCATGAGCAGCCAAATCGTCCAGCTCATCGACCCGCAGTCCAACACCATCAAATACACCGGCTGGCTCCGCCGCTTAAAATCTTCCGGCCACGTCATCTACGCCGGCTTGTACTCTACCGTCCGCGTCCCCGGCGAAGAAAATCCCTGCGTGAAGGTCACCTTTCCCTGCCGTGGCACCGCCAACGTCTACCTCAGTCCGGTGCAACACAGCGACGGATCCTTTGGACTCGACTCATCCGGCTCCGCCTTCGGTCGCTCCGGCTTCTACCGCATGATCGCCAGCGGCCCCGATTTCCGCCGCGTGCGCTACGTCAAAACCCTCCACGAGCTTTTCCACGTCTACGTCGATGCCGAAGGCGTCCTCCGCACCGACCACAAAGTTTCCTTCCTCGGCATCACCATCATCCGCCTGCACTACAAAATGACGCCCCTGCCCGCGCAACCTGCCTCAAGCGAACGGACGCATGAACTCATCTCCGCCTCTACGAAATAGTCAAATTATCGATTTTCTTTACGAGGCCGGATCCTGCGGAACAGGGAAACTGCTGCATGCCGGTCGCCTCTTGCGTTAAACTACGCGGATAGGACAAGCAAATGCCACTCGATTGGTCACAATGCCCCGCGGTCGAAAGCATCCCGGGGAAAGTTAGCGGAGCGTGGGTGCTTCGCGGGACACGCATGCCTGTCTCCGTCATCTTTGAGAACCTGGAAGCTGGAGCCAACATCGATGACATCCTGGAATGGTTTGAAGGCTTGGACCGCGAACAGATTAAGGCCGTAATTGAATTTGCGGCTCGCAGCCTCGATGAAACCCCGTCGTCCGCCTCTCTGCGCTGATGCACGTTCTCTTTGATCAAGGAACCCCTGTCACCATCCGGCCTTTTCTTCTTGGACACCAAGTCGAAACCGCCGCACAAAGGCGTTGGGACGAGCTCAAAAATGGCGAATTGCTAAAGGCTGCGGAGGACGCTGGTTTCGATGTATTCGTGACGCCGGACAAGAATATTCGTTACCAACAAAATCTGGCGCTTTGCAGAATCGCCGTCGTTGTCCTGGGCAACCCGCAATGGCCGATTTTACGTCGGTATCTAGAAAGGGTGGTCGCTGCCGTGGACGCGGCACAGCCGGGCAGCTACACGGAGGTTGAGATTCCCGCGCGGTGATGGTGGTGAATGAACGCGAATGCAGTCTGCAATTCCGCGCTAGTCGTGGCGCGCTCCATGCAACACATGCACCGCATGCGGCAACAAATGAGCAATCGCATCCAACGACTCCGCAGCACCCTTGGGACTCCCCGGCAAATTCACAATCAGCGTCTTACCCGCACTAACCGCAATCGCCCGCGAAAGCACCGCCGTCGGAATTTTCTCACGACCCACTCGCCGCATCTCTTCGCCAATTCCAGGAATGATGCGCTCGGCGATAGCTTGCGTGGCTTCCGGCGCATTGTCTCGCGGACCCAATCCCGTCCCGCCCGTGGTCAAAATCACGTCCACGCGATTCGTATGCGCCAGCGCCCGCAGATGCTCGCTGATGCCCGTCAAATCATCAGAAAGAATATCCTCGGAAATAATCTCCCACCCAAGCCCGCGGCACACCGCCACCACCGCCGGGCCAGACGCGTCTTCGCGTTCGCCTTTCGCAACGCTATCGCTAATTGTGACCACACCTATACGCATGGGGATAAAACGGCTTTCCGGTAGCTACTGCGTCTCCACGGCATCGGCCCTTTGGCTGGCCTCGTCCATCAATCGCATCGCTTCCATCAGCAGACCGGTGGTATTCCGCGTGGTGGTGGTGCGCGTCGAACCATTCGCCGCATTGAAATCAATCTCAAATTCGCCCGCGGTCCACAGCAAAACTTTGTAAACCGCCTCGTCCCCTTCAAGCCCGGCACCCTTCGCGTCCCGGCACTGTCCGCTGGCAAAATAAAGCTCCGCTCGTTCGCCCTGATTCTGCACAATCAGCCGGCAGGACTTCTGCCCCATCTCCAGCGATTGCATCAAGTCGATCATGCTCATCTCTTCCAAACGCCCCTGAATCACTCCCGGCCGCGAAGCATGCTTCTGCAATTTTTCCAGATGCAACCGGTCCAGAACCTTCTTCGTGACGCGCACCAGGTCCTTCACCAGAAACGGTTTGGTGATGAACTCTTCCACGCCGTCCACCATTGGCCGCAGCCGCTCTTCAATGTCCGCGCGGCTGGCCATGAACAAAAATGGTATGTGCCGCGTAGCTTCCCGTCCGCGCAACTTTTCAAACAGTTGCCTTCCGTCCAACCCCGGCATTTTGTAATCGCAGAGGATCGCGTCCGGTGGGTCATCAATCACGCGCAGCAATGCATCGGCGCCGTCCGCGGCAATGGCCACCTCGCACGCGCCTTCCAGCCCCTTAACAATCAGGTTGCGCACCAGCGGATTATCGTCCGCCACCAGCAGCGTGATCCCGCTCTTGGAAGCTGCGCTCATCGCCCGCGCCCTTTGGAAGGTTTCGCTCGCGGCTTCGCCTTGCGGACATAATCTCCGCTTTTCCCACCGGTCTTCTCAACCAGCGCGATGTCCGTGATTTCCATGCTCTTATCGAGGGCCTTGCACATGTCGTAGACCGTGAGGGCAGCCGCGCTGACGGCCACCAGCGCTTCCATTTCAACGCCGGTCTGGGCCGCCGTTGTGACGCTGGAACGCAGCAACACGCCATTTTGGCATAGCCGTGCAGTCACATCAATGTGCGTCAGCGGCAAAGGATGACAAAGAGGTATCCACTCCGCCGTCCGTTTGCAAGCCGCAATCCCCGCAATTCGCGCCACCTCCAGCGGATCCCCTTTAGGATTCTTCAGCCGCCGCACCGCCCGCACCACGCGCGGCGTCATCTTCACAAATCCTTCAGCCACCGCCGTACGGCTGGTTACAGCCTTCCCCGAAACGTCCACCATCGCCACCCGACCGCCGTCCCCGTAATGCGATAGCCTCTTCAAATCGCGTCTCTCTCCGTCTTTCTCAGCGCGTTCTCTGCGCCCTCTGCGTCTCTGCGTTATTCTTACTCCCCCGCTCCCGCCAGCTCACACCACTTCCCCACGCAACAAAATCGGCACCCGACTTCCCGCCGCCACATGCGACAACTCCGCCGCCACCACCAAATAACAGTTCGCCTGCACCATCGCGCCAATATCCCCAGACCCCTGCCACTTCAGCGCCCGAACTCTACCAAACCCGCTCGCAGATCCTGCGGAATCAGCCGACGCTTCCTCCCATTCCACCCGCGCCGGCAAAAAGTGCGTCATACCAGGCTTCTCCTGCAAATCCTCCGCCAGCACCACCTCCACAAACGGCAACGCCCGCGCCACCGCCCCGCTCCGCAAATCAATCGCCGGCGCCACAAAAAGCTCAAACGTTACCATCGTCGATACCGGATTCCCCGGGAGCCCAAACACCGGCTTACCCTGACACACCGCAAACACCGCGGGCTTCCCTGGCCGTATCGCCACCGCATCAAAAAAGAACTCCGCCCCCATCGAGCGCAACACATCCTCCACCAAATCGTATTTCCCCATGGACACGCCGCCGGAAAGCACCAAGATATCTTCGCGCAGCCCAGCAGCAATCCTCTCCCGCAACTCCGCCTCGCGGTCCACCGCGTGCCCAAGCATCTCCGGCTCTCCACCCGCCGCGCGCACCTGCGCCGCCAGCGACACCGCATTGCTATTTCGAATCTGAAACGCCCCAGGCGTCTCCGCGAACGGCACAATCTCATCGCCTGTCGACAATATTGCCACCCGCGGCCGCCGCGCACACCGCAACACCGCCGCCCCAACCTGCGCCGCCTGCGCCAGCTCCGCATAACCCACGCGCATCCCGGCGCTCAGCACGATCTGTCCACTCGTAGCTTCACTACCCTGCGGTATCACGTTCTGCCCAGCCACCGCACCGCGCGTAAAACGCACCACATCGCCCGCGCGCTCCGTGTGCTCAATCATCACCACCGCGTCCGCGCCCCCAGGCACCGCCGCCCCAGTCATAATCTGCAAACAAATCGCGCCGCCACCAAGCGCAGGTGGAGCATCCCCAGCCTTAATTTCCCCCAAGCAAGTAAGCGCCGCTCCCTCAATCGCCTCCGCCGCCCGCACCGCATACCCGTCCCGCGCCGACCGCGCAAACGGCGGATAGTCCCGGTCCGCCGTCACATCCCGCGCAAGCACACGCCCAGCAGCTTCGTCCAGAGACACCTCTTCGACGCCGGCCGCGCCCGCCCCAACCTTCCCAAGTTGTTCGCAAATAATCCGCCGCGCCGCCTGATAACTAATCATGAAGAAGTAGTGGCGGGTCTTCAGACCCGTTCTTTTGACTTTGCCCCAGACTTTGTAGTGGCGCAGCATGCTGCGCGCTTTTCAACACCAGCATCCACGATTCAACAATTTCCAGGCGCTTCAGACCACGCAAACCGCCGTTTCCTTACTTCAATACGTTATTACTTCGCTCTCTCTCACAACCACCGCGCAAACAACGTCCCCTCCGGCACAATCGTCGCATCCCGCTCCGGCCCGGTGGAAATCATCCCAATCTCCACCTGCAAAAAGTCCGAAATAAATCTCAGATAATCCGTCGCCGTGCGCGGCAACTTCGCCCCATCCTTCACCCCATACGTCGACGACTCCATCCACCCCGGCATGGTCTTATATTCCGGCACCACGTGCTCGTACTCCTCCGCCAGCGCCGGCATCTCGTGCAGCGGTAATCCCTTGTATTTGTAACCCACGCAAACCTGTATCTCCCGCTGCGTGTCAAACACATCCAACTTCGTGATCACCAGCGAATCGATCCCGTTGATCATCTTCGAATACCGCAGCATCGCCAAATCCAGCCACCCGCACCGTCGCGGACGCCCCGTCACCGCCCCAAACTCTTTCCCGCGCTTCCGCAACTCCGCCGCATCCAGGTCCGGCATCTCCGTGGGAAATGGCCCGCTCCCCACACGTGTGGTATACGCCTTGGAAATCCCCAGCACATGTTTAATCTTCGTCGGCGGCACGCCCACTCCGGTAGTGGCCCCGCCAGAAATCGCGCTGGAAGACGTCACGAACGGATACGTCCCGTGATCGATATCCAGCATCGTTCCCTGCGCACCCTCAAACAGCACCGACTTCCCCGTATCCAGCGCGTGATTCACCATCTCCGCGGTATCGCAAATGTACTCGCGAATCTTCTCGCCAGCCTTCAGCGTCTCTTCCACCTCATGTGAAAAATCAATGTTCGCGCCATATGCGCCCTTCGCCAGCCGGTTTTTCTCCGCCACCACCGCCGCGGCCTTCTTGCGAAACAACTCCGGCTCCAGCAGATCGCACATGCGCAGTCCGCGCCGCGCCATCTTATCCTCGTACGCCGGGCCAATCCCCCGCGACGTCGTCCCAATTTTATCCGCGCCCCGCGCGCTCTCGGCCGCCTTATCCAGCTCCCGGTGATACGGAAAAATCAGATGCGCCCGATTGCTGATGTGCAGCCGCCCTTCAACACTAATTCCGGCTTTCGCCAGCGTCTCAATCTCCGCCACCAACGCTGCCGGATCCACCACCACTCCGGTCCCAATCACCGCATGCTGTCTCGGCCGCAAAATCCCGCAAGGGATCAGCTGCAGCACATACTTTTCCTTCCCGATAATCACCGTGTGCCCGGCGTTGTGCCCGCCCGCCACCCGCGCAATATAATCAAACGACCCCGCCAAGTAATCGACGACCTTGCCCTTCCCCTCATCGCCCCACTGCGCGCCCACCACCACCACGGATTTCATCGCGTCGCATTCTCCTGCGCACAGCCGAAAATTTCAGCCCGAACACAACTTCGCATCGTACGCCCGCCCCACGCGCAACGCAAGCAATCCGCGCCATGTCTTTGGTAGTCTTTTGTAGCGCGGGTCTTCAGATCCGCATCCCAAGTTTCTTGTGGCGTGCTTCAGCGCCCGCGTAAGAAATTATCTCCGCACCGCTGCTTCCGCCGCCTGTTCAGAATTGCACAGTCAGCGCCAGATTGGCACCCCGCTCGATGCATGCTCTGGGTACGGAAAGGGCTCTAGCCCTCTTCGCCTCTTAGGCGTATGCCTGTAATCAAGTCACCAGGCTCAATTTTCAAAATCTAACGAAGACAGCTCCTTCGCTCGATTTTGTCGGTTCCGTCGCTTGACTGCCGATAAATCGCTGGAATTGTGTCCATGATCGTTCTTCGCTACATCTATTCCGATGGTTTCACCAATCGCGTCGACCTCGTCGAACTCCTCGGCCGTGGCAGACAACTCATCGAGCATTTCGCTCGCCTCCATGGCGGAATCATCAGAGTGGAGGTCCCGGACGAGAACCGCATTTGTGAGGAGGATCGTAGCGAGCAAGAGCTAACTCCCACTCCGCTACCTTAAATCTTTCATTTCCATGGGCTGGTATCTTCAACATACGCTACTTCAGCGACTCGCGCGTCCGACAAACCACTATCGCGGCCCATGATCGTCGCTACGGGGAATCCCCTATGGCAATATCAGGGAAATTCTCCATTGCTATGACTTTCTTCATCATATAGCGTTGCATTTAATTCCTAGTTAGGTGATTGACCCTACCCTGAAGCACTAGAGCCCAGGCCAGCCGTTTTTGCGGAGGTGGATTTGCCCCGCGCGCTCGCCATTTGCCGTGATCCTGTGTTCTGCCAGGAGCTCGCTGAAGCTTTAGCATGCGAAATCGATTTCCAAGTGTCCGTTAACGATGAAAACAACTCCGATGTAACCACGTTGTGGCGATCCTTTCGTCCCCAGCTGCTCATTCTGGAAGCTCCCACGTCTCTAGAACTTCTTGCCAACATCGCAGCACTAAAATTATCCGCGCCAGAGACACCACTTTTCCTTGTCACGGAGAACCCTACGATGCAGTCGGAAAAGGAAGCCCTTCTTCATGGCGTAGACGCGGTCTTCGCCAAGACCAGTGATTTCTCGTCATTGATCATGAACGCCCGGGCCGTCTGCCGCCGCCGTTGAGTCTAGCGGCACAGTCTTGTGGTACAGCCAATCCTGGCTGTGCGCTTTCGCGCACCTTGGCCCACCCAACGCCATGCCGCCGATTCTATGCCGCTGAAGGGCTCGTCAGCGCCGCCGTGATCGCCGGCAGTTCCGCACGCAACTCTCGCGCGCTCACGCCTGCGTACCGGGTCACCAGCTCCACCCAGCACGACGCGCACACGTTCCTCGGTCCAATAAACACGTCCGCTTTGTGCGCACACCGCGTACACCTCCGTTGCGGCGAGAATAGATCCACGGTGATATCCTGGCCCGTAACTCTGGCCACCTCGGCTGCTGCAGCAGCCACTTTCAGTGACTGTGGTTTAAAGCTGCTTACCCTCGTTCTTGCTTTCATCGTTCGACTCCCAAGTAGAATTAAAGACACGGCTGGACGGTTTGCCCGGAATTCTGGCCTCGGATCACTGCTGAAAAAGTTACAGAAAATTAATGGAGGGAACAAATACGTTAGGTTTATACAAAGCCATCTTGGCATTGTCAAGACAAATGACAATACTTTTATCGTGGCGCAATGAATATTTACTGCTATTACTAATGGAACTGGCTTAAATAGCCGTTGACATCTTTCGTGACACGCTGCTATTGTACTTTAAACAGACGTACCACTGCGGTTCTGTTGCAGGTGTCCCCCGTGCCAACGGAATCTCTACTGGTCGAAATCCTTTTGCGCCGCCTGGAAGCGCAGCGGTTGTGCGAAATTCTGCCGGAAGACCTGCAGCGGCAAGAGCAATACACCATCAAGTCCTGTGATTTGGCTATCGATTTCTTGATGGCCAGCCTCGACAAAGCGCAGCGCTTTTACATTGCCTCCAAAATTGAGCCATCCATAGACGCCTGCGCCTCGCAATCCCCGCGCGACCTCAAATGCTTGCGCGCCCGCATCGCCAAAATGGACGACTCCGTCCTCCTCCGCTTCGGTATCGTCTCTCACTATTTGTACGCCGCCGAAAGCACTCTCGGTGAACCTCCCACCCCCGCCTACGCCCTGCAACTCCGCGAAGCTCGCCACGAATGGAAACGCCGCAAGCACGGCACCGTAATCGAAGACTCCTTCTAGCGTCCAAGCGCGCCATCCGATTCGCTCCCTTGGAGCTCCTGGCCCCCTGGGGGTTTTCTGAATCGATGTGATTACAAAGGGAGTTAAAGTCCTTTGTTTTGATATCGTTTTGCAAGTGTTCATTCTGCTGGAGTTATGACGAGACTCGGTTACACAATTGGTTACTAGTCAACGGGCTCGGGTTTCGTGACGATGCGGGCGGTAGCTCGTCCATAGTAGATAGACGATCGAGTTCCTGCGTTGTGGCTGCGCGATCTGGTTCTTGCAATGTGGATACGGAATCGAGTTCGGCGGCGGTTGCTGGTACGAGTTTTTCGGTGAGTCTGGGCTCAGGCTCGTCTGGCGATGAGGGTGGGTCGAGGTGGCCGGATGGAACGCTGGGTGGTTCTTCTTGGAGCGTCTGTCGTTCTTTTTCGTCGAGGCAATTGTTGTAGCTGTTGACGATCTCGTTTCCCCAGTGTTTCGCGCCTATGGCGCGAAGGTGCTCGCTTTCGGCGCGCGCGAGGGACTGGACCAGGGACTGGCCGAGATAGGCGATGGTGGTGGCGGCCTTGGGGTTCATGTGACCGTAGGCGACGGCGGAGATGGTGTGGGCGAGCGCCTGGCTGAGATCGCGAAAGGCGATGTAAGGCCCCGAGAACGCGAAGGCAATGTTCTCCGCGGTCTCTTTTGTGGCGCGAGATTGGGCGTCCTTTCGGGCGTGGAAGTAGCAATAGGGATGGTCGGAACGACGGGGAGCACGGCAACGGTCGCCATCGTCAAATATGAAAGCACACAAACGGGAACGATCCACAGCGAAGTTGGTGGGCATGGAATCTCCTCAGTTAGAGTGAATTTGGATTTTTTAGGGGGAATGCTCGCGGAGGCGAGGCGCACTTCTCTACGGAGAGAACGGTACCAGAAGAATGGCGGGCTTGTCAAGATAAATTTACAGGAATCTGCATGTCGTTACTTATCATTCAGATACAGTTTGCCAGAATTATTGCAGAGAGGCGGGCACGGCATCTTGTGCCACAAAACCTTGCCCCATAGAACTCCAACGTCAACCTCGGGAGGCCTCCACCGCGGCATAGCGAAAACAATCCACCAAATGATCGTTCACCATCCCGGTCGCCTGCATGAACGCATAACAAATCGTCGACCCCACAAATCGAAACCCGCGCCGCTCCAAATCCTTGCTAAGCGCGTCCGATTCCGCGGTCTTCGCCGGCAACCCGCGATGTACCTTCCAGGCATTGCGCTTCGGCTGGCCGCCCACGAACTGCCACACATAAGCGTCGAACGATCCAAACTCTTTCTGCACCGCCAAAAACGCCTTGGCGTTACCGATCGTCGCCGCCACCTTCAGCCGGTTGCGAATAATTCCCGGATCGGCCAGCAGCGCCTTAACTTTCTTCTTGTCGTACCGCGCCACCATCGCGGGATCGAAGCCATCAAACACTTCGCGATACCGTGCCCGCTTTTTCAGCACGGTATCCCAGCTCAACCCGGCTTGCGCGCCCTCGAGAATCAGCATCTCGAACCATCGATGTTCGTCATGCACCGGCACGCCCCATTCCTCATCATGATAAGGAATATTCAACTCGTTGCTAGCCCAACCGCAGCGTTTCACCATCTTCACTTTAGCCATAATCGAATCCTTTTAAATCTAAGGGCCACAGACCGCCTTGGCGCCGCAACAATTCTCCGTGCCCTCTGCGCCTCTGCGTCCTCTGCGTTAAAAGCACCCTATCGACGGCAGAGATCTGCACGCCAGCCAAGAAAGAACTCAACAATCTAATCCGAGCTCAACCATCACCATGCAACATCGCAAAAAAAAGGCGCGTCGCACAAGTGCGACACGCCTTCGTCAAAAACTCTAGACAAAAATTACGCCAAGTGCCGGTCTACGGCCTTGGTGATCTGATCCTTGGGCACCGCGCCCACGATCTGCTCCACCACTTGCCCGTTCTTGAACAGCAGCAGCGTCGGGATGCCCTGTACGCGATAACGTCCTGCGGAGTTCATCGCTTCGTCGACGTTCAGCTTCATCACCTTGATCTTGCCGGTATAATCGTTGGCGATCTCCGCCACCGTCGGCGCCAGCATATGGCATGGGCGGCACCACTCCGCCCAAAAGTCCACCAGCACTGGTTGTGACGCGCTTGCCGTCAAAACCTCTGCTTCAAAATTCGTATCCGTTGCCGCTTGAATCGTTTCAGCTTTGATGTTATCAGCCATATCCTTTGTTTTCAGCGAGTTATACTGCGTCTCGCTGCCTCTCCCTCTCGACTCAATTTAGTTAGATGATCGCGAACTCTTTTGGTTTCTTTCCGTGGGACGCCCGCCGGAAGACACGTTTGGTGCCTGCGACTCTTTCGGCTTCGGCACGCTCTGTCCGGGATGACGCTGATTCCACGCCACCTCATACAGTTTAGCGTACTCGCGCGCCGGTCCGTTCCACGAAAAATCTTTGGCCATGCCGTTCAGTTGGATGCGCTTCCAGATGCGCTCGTCAATGAAATGGTGCAACGCTTGCCGCACCGCGTACATCATCGCCGCTCCGGAATACTCTACAAACTTGAAGCCCGTTCCCGTCCCGTGCTCCAAGTCGAACGTCTCAATCGTATCATCCAAGCCGCCGGTCGCTCGCACAATCGGCACCGTACCATACTTCAAGCTATAGATCTGATTCAAGCCGCAGGGCTCGTAGCGCGATGGCATCAAGAACATGTCCGCGCCGGCTTCAATCTTGTGCGCCACGGCATTATCGTACGCGATGCGCGCACCGGCCCTTCCGGGATACGCCGCCGCCAGCGCTTGGAACAATTCTTCGTAGCGCCGCTCGCCCGAACCCAGCACCACCAGCGACAATTCTTCGCGCATCAACTCATGTGCGCGCTCGGCGATCAGATCGAAACCCTTCTGATCCGCAAAACGCGACACAATGCCAATCAGCGGCCGCGCCGCATGTTCCGGCGCAATACCAAACAGGTGCATCAACTCCGTTTTGCAAGCGTGCTTGCCATGCAAATCTTTGAGCGAGAATTTTTCCGCAACGAAGGCATCCGTATCCGGACTCCACTCCGTGTAGTCCACGCCATTCAAGATTCCTACGAGCCGGTCGCCGCGCCCACGCGCCACGCCATCGAGTCCATAACCAAATTCCGGCGTCTGAATCTCTTGCGCGTACTTGCGGCTGACGGTGGTCAAGTAATCCGAATACACAATGCCAGATTTCAAGTAATTCACTTTGCCGAAATATTCCAGCCCGCCGGGATGGAACGTCCCTGCCGGAATTCCGGCGCGCTCGATAACGTCCCGCCCAAACACGCCTTGATATCCCATGTTGTGAATGGTGAAAATCACCGGCGTGTCCTTCACCAATGGATCGTCCGCGTGAGAAGTACGCAGCAGCACCGGCAGCAACCCGGTTTGCCAGTCGTGGCAGTGGATCGCATCCGCCGGCCACACATGCTTGGCCACTTCAATCGCCGCGCGGCAAAGCTCGCTGTAACGTTCGGCATTGTCGGAAAAATCGCCCCAGCCGCCGCCGTAGATTCCATCGCGGTCGAAATACTCCGCATCTTCCACAAAGAAATACTTCACGCCATGCAGCAGCGCGCCGCCGCCAATCGAGGGGAACCGCAGCCGAGCGCCCATGGGCACGGTGACGCTGGGCAACACCGCCGCGTCATTCTTCGCGCCGCGGTAGCGCGGCAACACCACCGCCACCTCGTGGCCCTGCTGCACCAGCGCCTTCGGCAGCGCTTCCACCACATCCGCCAAGCCGCCCGTCTTGGAGAACGGCAGCCCTTCCGAAGCTACGAAAAGAATTCTCACGCGCGACGCAGCCCTCGCAACCGCCCATGTACGCTATCCAACCGGCCGCAACCCGTCAAGTTGCTGCTCTTGTGGTACCGCTCTGATGGGTTGGCTCTTGTGGCACAGGCAAGAGTGCCTGCGCCACTTCCTTCGCCACTACCGCAAAGCATACTGCGCGACCGCAAAGGCGACCGCCGCAGACGGCGGACTCTACAACTGCGAACGTTCTGCCGTGCTCTGTTAAACTTTCGCATGGCTCGACAGCGGCTTGGGCAACATTTCCTTTCGGACCTGGAATGCCGCGAACAGATCGCGCGGGCGATTGGCGTCTCGCGTCACTCGATCGGTGGCGCGCGTGCTGGCAGCGAGAATTCTTGCTGGATTGAAATTGGAGCTGGACACGGCGAAATGACCGAGCCGCTGGCCACCAGCGGCGCAGCGGTCTACGCCATCGAACTCGATTCGTCGCTCGTCGCCGGATTGCAGCGACTTGCGAAACAGTTCCCAAATCTCACCGTGGTGCCAGGAGATATTCTCGAACTTGATCTCGCGGCCATCGCCAATGGGCGCCGCCTGCGCGTCTACGGCAATCTGCCGTACTACATCACCTCCCCAATATTGCAACGACTATTCGACGTGGCGGATCTGCTGGATGAAATTCACGTTGTCATTCAGCACGAAGTGGCGCTGCGCCTCGCGGCTGCGCCAGGCACCAGCGACTACGGCTATCTCTCGGTGCTGACGCAATACTTCTCGCGCCCAGACATCGCCATGGAAATTCCGCGCGAGGCCTTCACTCCTCCGCCGGAAGTAGAATCCGCGCTGGTCACGCTACGCTTTCCCGGCGCTCGCGTCAGTCTCGCTATTCCAGACGAGAAAGCATTCTTCGATTTTGTAAAATTGTGCTTTGCGAAAAAGCGCAAAACACTGGTCAACAATTTGCGCGCGCTAGCCGAACCGGACGCCGTCCGCGAAGCTCTGACATCGCTACAACTGCGCCTCGACGCCCGCGCGGAACAACTCACGGTCTCGCAACTAGCCGCGCTCCACCAACGCCTGCATAAATAACTTCTTCGACGGACACTCACGGAATTTTAACCTTCGCGTAGCCGCGCGGTAATACTCGCCGCCTTGTAATGGCGTCGTAGAGGAAGGTCGCTGAGACGCACGTCGGGACTAACACGTTCTGTCGTGGGGGCCCGCGTCTCCGTCATCCATATAAATTCAAGGAGGAAGTCAGATGTCTATCGGTACGCAAAGAAAGTGCGCGCCTCGTCGCTCGCCTTTCAGATTTGTGCCAAAGCAGACGGCCGTTTTGGCAGTGGTAGCGGCAATGGCGTTAGCCGGCGGAGCATTCATCAGCAAAGTTTCTGCGAACGACGACGACCGTTCCAACCGCTTCCAATTTCAGCCGGATAGTTTGGTGCTCAGTCGCAGCGTGTATGTGGGAACGGCCGCGACGGTCACGATCGGCGAGACCTTGCCGCTGGGCTGCGTCGGCGGCCCCAACGGCACCTCCAACGTCTCGGTGCCCACTACCACGCCCGGCACCAGCGTGGAAATCGCGGTCCCTTGCGGCATCGCCAGCGATAACGGTGAATTTCCAAACCTTTTCGACGCGCACAACGTCTGGAACAATTCCGGTTCCGACGGGAGCTTTGGCATCACTTCACCGATCTTCCTGGACAACCTCTCGACCGATGGCCGGTTGTTGAGCACTCTGCCGATCCCCAGCGATCAAATCGTGACCAGCTTCAGCTCGAAATCAGAATTGGCGCTGAATCGCTCGATTGACGGAAAATCCATCACCTTCATGGCCTACCATGGCGGCCCTGGTTGCGGCGGTTTCCCTGTTGCTCCGACGGCGCCGAACCTGTTAGACGTATCGGCTTCCAACACTCCGGGAGTTTGCGATCTGACGAATCCGGTAATCACCACATTTCAAAGTACTCCAGTCGTTCCCGCGGCGTACTTCCGTGCGGTCGCGGAAGTGGATAGCGATGGCCGCCTGAATGTCACGGATGGCAACGCCTACAGCGGAGATAACGGACGCGCGGCGATAAAAGGCGCGAACGACTTGTACTACATGGTGGGCAACGACAACAGCGGCAATCTTTCCAAGAAGCAACTCACGACGACGCCGAGCGGCATCGATCTCATCAATGCCACGGGCGCTGAACTGCTCGTGCCTGGCGGAACGCCGCCCGTGCCGCCAAACATCGGCATGATTGGGCGCCTGGAATTTGGAACCGACAAACCGGGTAAAGACACCAACTTCCGCGGCTTGACCATCTTCAACAACACCCTGTATATCAGTAAGGGCAGCGGCGGCAATGGCATCAATACCGTGTATCAAGTGGGCAGCGTGGGCACACTGCCCACCGGAACTGCGGCGCAGCTTGCTGGGGTACCGATCACGATTTTGCCGGGATTCCCCAACACTGCCGCTAGCACCTCCACAGCCTTTCCTTTCGGCCTCTTTTTCGCGAATGCCACTACCTTGTATGTATGCGACGAGGGCGATGGAACGCTGGTAACTCCCCCGGTCAATGGCAATGTGGCGGACGCGCAATCGCTGGCCACGGCCGGCTTACAAAAATGGAGTCTGGTCAACGGAACGTGGACCATGCTCTATGTTCTGCAAGACGGCTTGAATATCGGCGTGCCCTATAACGTGGCCAATTATCCGGCGGCACTCGACCCCGCAACCGGCGGTTGCCGCAACATCGCGGGCCGCGTCAATCATGACGGCACGGTGACCATCTACGCGATCACTTCAACCATCAGCGCCAATGGCGATACGGGCGCGGATCCCAACAAACTCGTGAAGGTCACGGATCGGCTCAGTGCCACAACGCTGCCGACTGGCGACGGAGACAACGACCGGGACGACCGGCTGGGTCACTTTGCGATTATTCGCTCGGCCAAGGCTGGCGAAGTGTTTCGCGGCGTGGCGTTTGCGCCGTCGTCGGACCACGATGACGACCACGGCGGCGACAACCACTGAGATGCGGTAGCGGAACAGGCTTCAGCCAAGAGCCTTTTTGGGCCGATTCCTACCGGCTCAAGAAGGCTCTTTTTCGTGCCACTTGTATTATGACTTCTCTCCGGTCTTCTTATTCGCGGCCACCAGGCGGTCAGGATAATCGCTCATGATGCCGTCGATACCCGCGGCCATCAGCAGACGCATGTGCGCGCCCTGATTCACGGTCCAGGCCACCACTTGTAAATCTCTGCGGCGCGCCTGGCTGAGCAGCCACGGGGTGACCAAATCTCCGCGCACCGCTACTTGCCGCGCGCCGATTTCCAGCGCTTTATCGAGCGGATCCTCAAGCTGGCCTTCGTACAAAAGCCCGGTCATCAACGTGGGTTCGATTTTGCGCACGGCCGCGAGAATTGCCGGATCAAAGGAAATCACCACGGTGCGTGCGATTTCTCCAGAATTCCGCAGCGCACTAATCAGCGCGTGCTCGCCGCCCCAGGAGCCGCCGGGTTTCAGTTCCAGGTAGAACACCACGTCATGCTTCTTCGCGAAGTCCAAAAGCTCTTCGAGCGTGGGGATGCGTTCGCCGGTAAATTCGCTGCCGAACCACGAGCCGGCATCCAGTTTGCGCAATTCTTCCAGGCTCAGGTCATGCACCACGCCGTGACCGTTGGTGGTGCGGTTAACGGTATCGTCGTGGATGGCCACCAGCCGGGTGTCGCGCGTCAACTGCAAGTCCGTTTCGATGAAATGTACGCCGAGCGCCACGGCCTTGCGAAACGCCGCCAAAGTATTTTCTGGCGCGTGGCCCGATGCTCCGCGATGCGCAATCAACAGCATGTCTCACGGTCTCCGGTTCCGGTTAATTGGTCGCTACAGTTATGCTAGCATCCGGCGCGAAGATTGGCAGCCCGTCGCGAAACGCCGGCAGTTTGTAAGGCAACACGTGCTGGCACCCGTTCGGACCGCGCTTCCAATCTAACTTGCGGTTTGGCTCGTCAGTAAGAATGGAAGGAGCAACCATGCGCAAGAATCTTTCGAGGCACTGCGGCCTTCCGGCGCTGCTCATGTACACGCTGACAATCATATTCATTGCCGCGATAGGAGCGACCGCCGGCAGCGCGCGACAGGACGCCAAAACACAACGCGGCGAATCACCTGCGCGGCAGAATCTGCTCAAAGAAGTGCGCCACCAGTTGCAGCTGCTGCCGTACTATTCGGTGTTCGATTATCTTTCATATCGCATCGACGGAGACACCGTGACGCTGCAAGGCCAGGTGGTGCGGCCCACGCTGAAGTCGGACGCCGCATCCGCTGTAAGAGAAATCGAAGGCATCACGGGAGTGGTGAACAACATTGAAGTGCTACCGGTATCGCCGACGGACGATGAGTTGCGCCGCGCGTTGTACCGCGCGCTTTACAACGACACGGCGCTCGCCCGCTATGCCTACACTGCGGTGCCTGCGGTACACATCATCGTGAAAAATGGCAACGTCACGCTAGAAGGCATTGTCGACAGCGAGTCGGACAAGAATCTCGCCAACTCACGCGCCAATGCAGTGCCGAATGTGTTTTCGATGAAGAACAATTTAACCGTCGCAACTAAGACGTCGTAACGCGCGGTCTTGTTGAGCTGGGCGCAGCATGCTGCGCCCGTACAAAGGCTTCGGCGGAGCAACGAGCACGGCATGCCGTGCCCCTACGCGTCGCCTCAATTATCTCCGTGCTTAATTCGCGAAAGCGGCGTCAAGCCGCCGCACTCCAAATTATCCGGTTATGCGCCTAGCGCGCCGGCTTTGATGGTTTGGCGGGAGATTTTGCGCGCGGCATCTTTGAGGGCGTCGACGATGCGCGGCATATTGTTTTCGTCGGTTTGCGTCAGGGTGCCGCTGACGCCGAGAGCCGCGGCGACATTTCCTCCGGCATCGAAGATGGGAGCGCCGAGGCAGCGCGCGCCCAGGCTGTTTTCTTCGTCGTCGACCGCGTGACCTAATTGCCTTACGCGTTCCAGATCCGCGACCAGGCGCGGCACACTTACTATCGTTTTTGGCGTGCGTTTTTTTAATCCTTGCTGGCGCAAAATTGCTTCGGCTTCATTTTTCGGCATCCAGGCGAGCAGCGCTTTTCCCACGCTAGTGGAATGCAGAAACATGCGGCGGCCCACCCAGGTATTTATTTTAAAAAATCCCGGCGCCTCCACTTTCTCCACGTACACGGCTTCGCCCTGATCGAGCACCGCGAGGTGCACGGTCATGTGAATCTTTTCGCTGAGCGCGCGCATGAAGGGCTGCGCAACGTCCACCAGATTCACACCGGCCAGATCCACGCCGGCTTGCGCGTCGCGGCCGAGGCTGAGCACTTTCAGACCCAGGCGGTAGCGGCCGGTCTGCGCGTCGCGCCGCAAATAGCCGCGGCGGTCCAGCACGCGCAGGATGTAGCTGGCGGAGCTCTTGGGAATGGCTAAGCGGCGGCTGATTTCGGAGTTGTTCATGCCATCGCGGCGCTGCGCGGTGGCTTCGAGAATGTTCAAGGCGCGTTCGACGGCGGTAGCGGTGCTGGCGTCTTTTTCAGGCATGCATATCCTCCGACGGGCTTGGGCGATCGATGTAAGCGATACGTTCGGCCGATAAGTTTTGCTTATGTTCACCGCCCAGAATACTAGTTCAGCATACTGAACACAATATTGTGCACCCAGATGAGTTTTTGCTACAACACAGGCATGCAGCGTGAACACATGTTCAGCATATTGAACAAGCCTGGCGGCGAGGGAAGTTCCTCTCCGTTACGAGGAAAATTTATATCTTGCAGGTCTCGAGCGAGCATTGCCGTCCGCAAAGAGTTCTTGACTGAGGGTTATCTCATTGCAGTCACTAGCTTTACTGACTATGCTACGCGTGGAGCGCGCAGCCTTTGGCGCTCCGATTGCCTACACTCCTCCGGGCCTGCAGCTGCCACTGCGCTCGCCAGCCTGCGCGCCGGAAAGGGACGATAAACCGCTATGGCCAGCTCTCCAGCACGGTCTCAAGCAAATTCTCCTGGAACGTCCGCGCCGCAGAACGCTGGCCCGGACCCGCTCATGCCCGTGAACACCGCGCCGCTGGACTTTGACGCCGCGCGCGATCTGCCGGCCGGTTTCCTGGAATTCCTGACGGCGCTGCACACCGCTCTTACGCCCCGGCAGCAAGCGTTGCTGGCCCGCCGCGACTACGCGCTGCGCAACGCGCACGCCGGAAAGCTTCCCGACTATTTGCCGCCCAGCGTGGCCGCCATGCAGCCGTGGCGCATCGAGCTGCCCTCGTGGTGCGCGGACCAGCGCAATCAAATGACTGGCCCGGCGGATGACGCCGACCTGGTGGTGAAGATGCTCAACTCCGGCGCACCCGGAGTGATGCTGGACCTGGAAGATTCGATCGCCAATGCCTGGACCCATTTGAAAACCGGGATCGACAATGTGCTGGCTGCGCTGGCCGGCACGCTGACGTATGAGGATCGCAAGCGCAATAAAACAGTGGGAATCAATCCGAACGCGGTGACGATTTTCACGCGGCCACGCGGCTTGCACCTACATCAAGCGGGGATTATTCAAGACCAGCTGATTCCCGCATCGCTTTTTGACGTGGCGATGATTACCTATCAGATGGATTTTGCCGCGCTGAAGCACCCACTGTGTTTTTACATTCCGAAATCGGAGTCCGCGGACGAAGCGCTATGGTGGCGCGATCTGTTCCAGATGGTGGCGGCTGCCAAAGGTTTGCCCGCGAACGCCATCAAGTGCATGGCGCTGGTGGAATCGCATCCGCTGGCCTACCAGATGGAGGAGTTTGCGTGGAATCTACGCGATCACATTCTGGGACTGAATCTGGGGCGCTGGGATTACATGGCCAGCCTGATTCATTTCAACCTGGAAAAGCGCGAGTGGGTCTTGCCGGACCGCAACACCATTCCGCACGATGTGGCGTTTTTCCAAAATTTGCGCAACTTGATGCCGGACATTTGTCACAAGCATGGTTTGCTGGCGATTGGCGGCATGACCGCGCTGTATCCGAGCCGCGAAGACGCCGAACTAAATGCGCACGCGCTGGCGGCGCTGGCACAAGATAAAAAGAACGAAGCGACGTCGCTCATGGATGGCGCATGGACTGGGCATCCGGATCAGAACGAAATTGCGGTCAGCCAGTTCCCTGCTCCCAACCAACTGAACGCGCGCCCTGCGAATGCCAACACGCATCCGGACTTGCGGCCAATTCCGGCGAATGTCGGCAAGCGCACACTGGCCGGAACGCGCGCGGCGATTCGCACGGTGATTCGCTATCGCAACGGCGTGCTCAACGGGCGCGGAGCAAGTTTGCTGGATGGCTACATGGAAGATCTGGCCACCGATCGGATTTATCGCCTGATGATCGCGCAGCGTATGCAACATTCTGCGCACGTGGCCATTCTGGATGAAGCGGGGCAACCAGTGCCGCATTCTCCGGAACTCATTCACAAACTTTTCGACGAAGAGTTGCAGCGCTTGGTGAACGAACCTACCGGCAAGGATGTGGGCACGGCGGAGACGCTGAGCAAGGCGCGCGAACTGAGCGAGAGCATGATTTTGCGCGGTGAGTTCAACCCTTCTTGAGCGCAAGGTTGAATGCAAGGTTGGGCGCAACAAGGTTGAGTTCCGGATTTTAATTTTCAACGTTTGGTTTGTGAGGAGCACTTATGTCCGCGACGAAGATCGATGAAGCAAACAATGGAGCAGGCAACAAGACGATTTCTGACTGGTCCAGCAACGCGCGTTGGTCTGGCATCACGCGGGCCTATTCTCACGAAGATGTGTTGCGGCTGCGCGGCTCGGTGCTGATCGAGTACACGCTGGCGCGATTGGGCGCCGAGCGATTGTGGAAGCTGATGCACGAGGAAAAGTTTGTTCCCGCGCTGGGTGCGATCACCGGCAATCAGGCCATCGAGATGGTGCAGGCCGGACTGTTGGCGATTTACGGCTCGGGCTGGCAAGTGGCGGCGGATGGTAACTCCGCCGGGGACGTGTATCCCGATCAATCGTTGTATCCGTGCGATTCCGCTCCGAAACTGGTGGCGCGGCTGAATCGTGCGCTGCAACGCGCGGACCAGATCGATTCGGTGGAGCGCAAAGGCACGGACGCGGCGGGCGCGGGCACTTACTGGTTCGCGCCGATCGTGGCGGACGCGGAAGCCGGGTTCGGTGGCTCGCTGAACGCCTACGAACTGATGAAGGCGATGATTGAAGCAGGCGCGGCGGGCGTGCATTTTGAAGATCAACTTTCGTCGGCGAAGAAGTGCGGGCATCTGGGCGGCAAGGTGGTGGTGCCCACGCGCGAGTTTATCGAGAAGCTGACGGCCGCGCGGCTGGCCGCAGACGTCTGCGGCGTGCCAACCATTTTAATCGCGCGCACGGACGCCAACTCCGCGGGCTTGCTGCTTTCCGACGCCGACGAGCGCGACCGCGAATTTATTCACGGTGATCGCACTCCGGAAGGATTCTTTCAATTTCGCGGCGGTATCGACGCGGCGATTAATCGCGGCTTATCGTACGCGCCGTACGCGGACATGCTGTGGTGCGAAACTTCGACGCCGGATCTAGCCGAAGCGCGGAAATTTGCCGACGCCATTCACGCAAAATTTCCCGGCAAGCTGCTGGCCTACAACTGCTCGCCATCTTTCAACTGGAAGAAAAAGCTGGATGATGTGACCATCGCAAATTTCCAGCACGAACTTGGCAAGATGGGCTACAAGTTCCAGTTTGTGACGCTGGCGGGATTCCACGCGCTGAACATGTCCATGTTCCACCTGGCGCGCGGCTATGCCAGCGCCGGCATGACCGCATATTCCAAGCTGCAGCAGGAAGAGTTTGCCGCGCAGGAGTTAGGTTATCGCGCGGTGAAACATCAGGCATTTGTGGGCACGGGATACTTTGATGAGATCGCCCAGGTAGTGTCCGGCGGCGCTTCGTCCACGACGGCTTTGGCAGGCTCGACGGAAGCCGCGCAGTTCCATCACAACCACGATCGCAACGAGCACAAGGAAGATAAGAACACTCACGGCCACGCAAAGAGCGTCGCCGTATCACAAACGGTCTGAACAATAAGCCAGTTGGGCGCGCGGCCAAACGTGAGAAATTGTCACGTTTGGCCGCGCGCTTTTTTGCAAACCGTCGAACTTTACTTGGAAGATTTATTGACGCCCGCGTGGCGATTGAGCGTGTACACCAGCTTTTGCCCGGACGGCGGAACCTTTACCGCACCGCCGAAGATGATGTCTTTCGCGGAGACTTTCTTGCCGTAAAGGCGTTCGTTGGCGTCGTTATCCGGGCGCACGGTCGAGCCTTCGAGCGAAATACCCGCAAACAATCCGCGCGACCTGGAATAGGAGAGCACTTCCGCGCGCAACGTGACGTCTGATTCGGCTGAAGCGGTGCGGCCCTTGGGACCCGCGGCGACCGAAGCGTCTCCGCCGAGTTTCACCTTGCTGCTCAAAATAGATTGCGCGCCGCGGTCGTTCATGACCAGCAACACGAAGTCCGTGGCTTGCCCGCCGATTTGCAGCCCGAAGCTTCCGCCTTCGAGGGCCATCATGGAAGGAGCGCTCCACGGGCCGCGGAAGTTGGCGCCGGTGCGGCAGGTCATGGCGCCGCGGCCGTAGCTGCCGCCCACCACGAATGCGGCTTTAAGAACCGAGGGATAAACGATGACGCATTCTGCTTTTTGCAGCAGATCCTTCGGAATGTCGTCTGGCACGTTTAGGATTTCGGTCATCACCGTGCCGCAGTTGCTCAGCCGGTCGCTCTCCTTGGTGCTGTCTTGGGCCGCCAAGATCGGCAGCGCGCACATTGCTAGGCTCATACATCCGGCTATCCATCGCTTCATCGAAAATCTCCTTAGTTAGAACATCGCCGTTATCGCTGAGAATTACTAGGCGCGTCCATCATAATGACTTCCGGGGCATGCCGCAATCGCGCGGTTACACGGCCCGAAAGCTGTTCTTCGCTCAGTTTGAGATGCCCATCTGGGTAAGAAAGTACGCGTAATTGAAGGCCACATCCTTCAGCCGGTCGTAGCGGCCGGACATACCGCCGTGTCCCGCGGGATCCAAGTTGGTCTTGAAGATCAAAATGTTGTGATCGGTGCGCAAAGCGCGCATTTTGGCCACGTATTTGGCGGGCTCCCAGTACATCACCTGGCTGTCGTTGAAAGAAGTGCGCACCAGCATGTTGGGATAATCCTTGGCTACGACGTTGTCGTATGGCGAATAGGTGAGCATGTAGTCGAAGGCGGGTTTTTCTTTGGGATTACCCCACTCTTCAAATTCGCCGACGGTGAGCGGCAAGGTCTCGTCCAGCATGGTGTTCATGACGTCGACGAAGGGCACCTGCACCAGCGCGGCGTGAAACAAATCCGGACGCATGTTCAGCACCGCGCCCATCAGCAACCCGCCGGCGCTGGCGCCTTGAATCACCAAACGATTTTTGGAGCCGTAGCCTTGCGCGACTAAATATTCCGCCGAGACGATAAAGTCGGTGAAGGTATTTTTCTTGTGCATCATGCGGCCGTCGTCATGCCAGGCTTTGCCCATTTCTCCGCCGCCGCGAATGTGCGCCACGGCGTACACCACGCCGCGATCCACCAAGCTGAAGAGATCGGAATTGAAATAGATGTCGTTGGAAACTCCGTACGAGCCATAGGCAGTAAGGAACAGCGGCCCTGTGCCATCCAGCTTTAGTCCCTTCAAGTGCACCATGGAAATTGGGACTTTGACGCCGTCGCTGGCGCTGGCATAAATTTGCTCGACTTCATATTTGGAGCGATCAAAACCACCGGGGATTTCGCGCTGCTTCAAGAGTACGGAAGTGCCCGCGGCCATATCGTAGTCAAAAACCGAAGCAGGAGTGATGAAGGACTGATAGCCGTAACGAAGCTTGGTGGTGTCGTATTGCCGGTTGACCTGCACATAGGCGGTGTACGCCGGCTCCGGAAACGCGATGCGACGCGCGGCCCCGGTGGCCAGATCCGTGACGCGCATTTGCGGCAAGCCATTTTCGCGCTCGGAAAGCACGTAGTAATTCTTGAAAAAGTCGACATCATCCAGCATCACGTCGTTGCGCTCCGGGACGACTTCCTTCCAATTCGCGCTTCCTGGAGCATCGACCGGCGTCTTCACGAGGCGGAAATTGCGGCCGGTATCGTTCACCCGGATGTAGAAGGAACTTCCGTTGTGGTCCGGATAATACTCGACGCCTTGTTTGCGCGGCTCGAGGACTTTCCATTCCGCCATTGGCTGGCCAGCGGGAATGTAACGCGCTTCGCTGGTGGTGTGACTGCCAACCGTCAGGAAAAGATAAGCCCGGCTGCGCGTCCTGTTAACGTACACATCGAAGCGCTCGTCTTTTTCTTCGTAGATCAGCGTGTCCGGCCCCGCGCTTCCCGCGGTGTGCCGGTACATGCGATAGGAGCGCTTGGAGACCTCGTCCTCGATGGTATAAAAGAGCGTCTTGTTATCGTTGGCCCAGGCGAACGAGTCGACCCGCTCGACGTGATCGGCGAGTACTTTGCCGGTGCGCAAATCTTTCATGGCCAGCGTGTATTGCCGGAAGCCGGTGTTGTCCGTAATGTAGGCCAGCAGATTTCCGTCGTCGCTCACATCGAACCTGCCCAAGGACATGAACTTCTGTCCTTTGGCCAGTTCGTTCACGTCCAGCATGACTTCTTCGGTGGCGTCCAGGCTGCCCTTTTTCCGGCAGAAAATCGCGTACTGCTGCCCTGCTTGTGTGCGCGAATAATAAAAGTAGTCGCCCTCGCGGTAGGGCACGTCCACATCGGTTTCCTTGATGCGGCTAAGCATCTCGGCGTACAGCTTTTTCTGCAGCGGCTCGGTAGGTTTCATCACCGCGTCGGTGTAGGCGTTCTCGGCTTCGAGGTAGGCGCGTACTTCGGGATTGCTTTTTTCGCGCAGCCAGAAATAGTTGTCGACCAAAGTGGTACCGTTGATTTCGGTGGTCTTCGGGACTTTTTTGGCTACGGGGGGCTTTACGGCGGGAGAATCATCCGCCGCGGCCGCGGCCAGCCCGCACGACGCAGTCAAGAGCAGCATGCTCAACGCAAAATATCGCCAGGATTGTTTGTTCACGCGAGTTCCCCTCTCAATATCGAAATGCAACAAATTCTATCGCGACTTAGTATCGCAGCCTACAATCGCGACTCATGCTCGGTCAGATGCAGACAATGAGGCGCACGTCGAGGTTGCCACCAGCTTACGGTGCTCGTTGATAGGTTACTGCGCCGCCGACTAGGACGGTTTGCGCGTGGCTGGTGTACTCGAAGGGGTCGCCGTCGAAGAGCACCACGTCGGCGTCTTTGCCGGCAGCAAGCGAACCTAGCTTGTTATCGACGCCAAGTATTTTTGCGGCGGAAATGGTGATGGCGCGCAACGCGCCCTCGAGGCCCAGGCCGTTGGCCGCGGCGATGGCGGCTTCAAAGATCAGGATGCGGCTTTTAGGTACGTAGGCTTCGTAGCCGGTCATCAGCGCCATGGGAATGCCGGCTTGGTTGACGAGTGCGGCATTTTCGTACGTGGCGTTGGCAGTTTCGTGGCGGAACGGCGCTTGCATCACGGGACCCAGCAACACGGGAACCCCGGCTTTGCGGATAACATCCGTAATCAAGTACGCCTCGGTGGCGGAGGCGATCATATATTTCAGGTGAAATTCCGTTCCGATGCGGATGGCGGTGTCGATGTCATCCGCGCGATACGCATTGAAGATGGCTGGGAGTTTCCCGGCGACGACGTCGGCCAGGACTGCCAAGCGCGTATCGAGCGTGGGCAGCTTGGTTGCATCGCCGCCGTCTTTCTGCCACTTCTCCCACTTGGCGCGATACTGCTGGGCGTCCAACAGCGCGTGGCGAATGATCTCGGCAGTTTTCATGCGCGTCATGGGAGCCTTGCGCGCGGCGCCGTAGGTTTCCTTCGGACCTTCGCCAAGATTGAAGACCATGGCAGATTCGGGACGGAGAGAGATTTGATCCACGGTGGTAATTGCGGATTGCGGACCAACTGTTTTGAAAATTCCGGCAACGCCGGCGATGGGATTGCGATCGCCAGGAGCCACCTGAAGCGTGGTTACGCCGAAGGAATTTACATAGCGATAGAGAAGATCCTGCGGATTCAGGGAATCGCGCACGTGCACGTCCGCGGTGTTGGGGTCGGTGGATTCATCCTGATCCTGATCGGCGGGGATGTTGTAGGCGCCGGAAACGCCGGTGGTGGTGTCCGTATCGATCAAGCCGGGCGTGACGTACGCGGCGTGCAGCGCTTGATAGCCTGCGGGCGCGCTGAGATTTGCTCCGTTGCGCACGGCTTCGATTTTGCCGTCGCGAATCAGCACCAGCCCCGGACCACCTTGAGGCGTGGTGCTGTCCATGGAATACAAGTGGTCGGCACTGATGGCGACATTCTGCGCCTGCGCGGGGCCCGCCACGACGAATCCGAGCGTTGCGGCAGAAATAAACGCGGAGAATTTCACGGAAAGTTTCACTGCGCACCTCCCGCAGCCGGCTGCGCAGGATTCAGCTTGGGGTAACGCGCGCCGACGGCGAATCCGCCGGTGGCGTAATGCAAGTCCGCGGGATCGCTGCGATCAAAAACTTTTTGCCCCTCGATCCAGGTTTGCAGCACGTGGGTGTAAACGCTGAAGGGTGAACCGCTGAGGATCACGAAGTCCGCATCCTTGCCAGGCGTCAACGAGCCAATGCGACTTTGCAGATCGAGCATTTCCGCCGGATAAATGGTCAGCCCTTTCAGCGCGGCTTCTTCCGACATGCCGCCGCGAATGGCAAGCGCCGCGGAACGCAGCAGCAAACGAGAGTTGGTGATGGGATCGTCGGTGTTGAAGGCCACCTTCACTCCAGCTTTTTCCAGTTGGGCGGGGCAGCTCATGTTCACGTTGATGGTTTCGGGCTTGCCGCCGGGCGCATCGATCATGGTGTAACTGACGCCCACGTGACGGCGCGCCAGTTCGTTAGCGACCATACAGGACTCCGTGCCGTGATGCACCACCACGCGATAGTGAAACTCGTCAGAGAGCCGCAGAACGGTCATCACGTCGTCGGCGCGGTGCGTGTGATTGTGCACGATGCGTTTGCCTTCGAGAATTTGCACCACGGCGTCGAGGCCGGGATCGGGGTCCGGAGCTTTGGCGGTTTTGTCTCCCGCGGCCACGGCCTTGTTGTAAGCGTCCCAGTGAATTTTGTACTGCTGCGCTTTTTCGTAGATGCCGCGCGCCAGAGCAGCTTCTTCCATGCGCGTCATCGGAGCCTGGCCGCGCGAACCGTAGCCTTTGGGATTGGTTCCGTTGGCCATCTTCATTCCGCCGATGGATCCGGGGACCAGCATCTCTTCAATCGTAGCGCCGCGAAGTTTTATATATGCGGACTGGCCGCCCATCACGTTGGCACTGCCGGGAAGAATGTTGGCGGTGGTGATGCCGCCGGAAAGCGCGATGCGAATGTTGGGGTCGGCGGGATTGATGGAATCAATGACGCGCAGCGCGGGCTGCACGGGATTGGTGCCCTCGTTGCCGTCCTGCCCGTCGGAAACGGTAATGTTGCCGTCGTCGCCGATATGCGAGTGCGAATCCACGATGCCGGGCATGATGATTTTGCCGGAGGCATCGATGACCGTGGCACCGTCAGGAATCTTGGTGGACGCGGCATCACCTACGGCGACAATTTTTCCGTCGCGCACGACCAGCGTGCCGTGTTCGATGGGCGGTCCATCGATGGGGATTATTTTCGCGTTGGTCACGGCCAGCGTCGTGTGAGCTAACTGTGCCGACGCGAATTGCGCACTCGCAAGCAGGGCGAGACCTGCGACAAAAAGTCCGGCGAACAGAGGGCGTTTCGCGTGTAACTTTCTCTGGCACCCAAATTCAGCTGCGACATGTTTCAGAATCATCAAGCGCCTCTCGACAACCGATATAATTCGTTGCAAAACAAACCAAAGATCGCGCCAATGCCAAACTATGGCGCGGTGACCAACGGCAATTCGATGAAGCTGGCCTGTCCCGGCGCGTGATAAATGCGTTGCGTGGCTTTGCGATAGTCCGCCGGTTTGGCCCAGAAGATAGACGGGACAAACGTCTGCGGGTTGCGGTCGTAAAGCGGGAACCAGCTGGATTGGATCTGCACCATGATGCGGTGCCCCGGCAAAAAAACGTGATTGGCGGTCGGCAGCGCAAAACGGTAGAGCAACGGTTGGTCAGGCGCGATGGCTTTGGCAAACTCCAGGCTTTCGCGATAGCGGCCGCGGAAAATGTCCGCGGAGATCATCAATTGGTAGCCACCCATCTCAGGATCGCTGGCCACTTCGTCGGGGTAGACGTCGATTAATTTAACGACCCAATCCGAATCTGTGCCGCTGGTGGACGCCACTATATTGGCGATGGGCTGGCCGCTGATTTTGGTTGGCGCGCGCAACACGTCAGAGGTGAAGACCACCACGTCCGGGCGGCCCGAGGCTTCGCGCTGGTCATCGACCAGCCACAGCGGCCACGTCAAACCGTGATCGTAGCCAACTTGCCGCGTGGGACGCGCGCGAAACGGCACGGGCTTATCGGGATCGGAAATATACTCCTCGAAGCTGGAACCAGCAGCCGCGTCGCCGGAAGCGGGCGCGGCAAAGCCCAGTTTCAAGCCAGCCTGCAGATACAGCGGCGTGGGATGAATCGCGCAGGCCGGGCTGGCATCCGCCGCGCAGCCTGCGGGCCACGAAGACAAACGGCGCCAGGTATTCGTTCCCGTTTCAAAAGCGTTCACCGGCGCGACGTTCGATTTCGGCGCGTCATCCTTCAAATAGTGATCGAGGAAAGGACGAAGTATTTCCCGCTGAAAATACAGCGAAGTGTCGCTGTTGAATTTAATGGCGCCCAGCGAACTGCCGTCATCGATTTCTTGGCCGTGATGCCACGGTCCCATCACGAGAAAAACTTTATTGTTATCGACGTCTTTGGATTTGAGCGCTTTGTAAACGGCGACGGCTCCGTAAATATCTTCTTGATCCCACAGACTGTCCACCACCATCACGGGAATTTTCAGCGGCTGCGCGGCAAGAATCTGGTCCATGGCTTGTTCGCGCCAAAAAGCGTCGTACGTCGGATGCTCAAGAATTTTGCGCCAGAAGCCGACTTGTTCGAGGCCGCGTTGGCGGCCCAGTTCGCCCGCGGAACCAGCCTTCATGTACATGTCGTAGTCGTCGTAATTGGTGGTCCACCATTTGGCGGAATTATCGCGCGTGGCCTCCTGTTCGTAGATGTACGGCATGTTTTGCTCGCGAAACGCGCCGTTGTGAAACCAATCGTCGCCCTTCCAGCCGTCCACCATGGGGTTCATCGGCACGGAAACTTTCAGCGCGGGGTGTGGATTCACCAGCGCCATCAATGGAGTAAAGCCGTCGTAGGAAATTCCCAGAATGCCCACGTTGCCGTTGCTCTCCGGAATATTTTTCACCAGCCAGTCGATAGTGTCGTAAGTGTCTGTGGAATGATCCGCCGACGTGGGATTCAGCGGCCCGTGCAGCGGGCGGTTCATCACGTACTCGCCTTCGGAGCCGTATTTGCCGCGCACATCCTGAATCACGCGAATGTAGCCGCCTTCGATGATGACGAAATTGGCGTTGTCGTAACCTTCGAGAATGGAAGCGAGATGCGAGCTCTCGGCGTGCGTCGTAAGCTCCGCTGCGTTATACGGCGTGCGCGTCAGCAGAATCGGCGCGCGATTGGCGCCCTTGGGGATGAGGATTTCCGTGTGCAACTTCACGCCGTCGCGCATGGGAATCATAACTGTGCGGCGGACGTACTCGAGCGTGTCGGTCTTGGGCACGAAGTGCGCCGGCGTTTCGTTTGGCAACGTTCCTTGCGCACCGAACGAGTTGCCCGGCGACGGACTCTGCGCGAAGGATGGCACAGCAAGCCACAGCGCTAGCAGCAGCGACAGCAGGCAGGCCTTACTTACGAAATACAACGCGAGGTGCAACGGCTTCATGAGTTTTTCTCCTGAAATTTGTGCGGATCGAGCACGGCGCAATGCGCGCCCAAGAGATGCCCAATAAACACCCAATAAACAATGGTCGCGATGGTGGCGCGGGATTCTTGCAACGGTCGCGGATTCGTGATGGAGCGACAAGTTTAAAAAATGCGGACGCGCGAGTATATCTCCGTCGCGCCCTCACATGCCAGCGTAGGGTGACATCTTCGCGCGAACTTTGGACGTGAAAAACCCTCACTTCGTTTCTGCTGGCTAAGTTTATCGCGCCTGTGCGTTCTGAGAAACGGTTGACGTGCACGCACGCTCGAACGGTTCGGTTTCATGTACACTTTCGACAACATCGAGATTTTCGAGAAAATCCTTATCACCGGAAAGCGCGGAAACGCAGCCGCAGGCTAGTTTTGCTGCAAACGGGGAGGGCAAGAAATGGACGGGATATTTTGGTTTTTTGGCGTATTGGTTGTCGTTCTCGGTTTGAGCGTGGTGCTCGGCTCGTTTTTCACCGTGGAAACCGCACAAGTGGCTATCGTGCAGCGCCTGGGAAAATTCGCGCGCGTCGCCGGCCCGGGATTGAACTGGAAAACGCCGCTGATTGAAGCGGTGGTAAAGCGCATGAGCCTGAAGGTGCAGCAGTTCGATGTGCAAGTGGAAACCAAAACGCAGGACAACGTTTTCGTGCAGATACCCGTCTCCATTCAATACAAAGTGATGCCCGAGGCGGTGGAATCGGCGTTTTACAAATTGACGGATCCGGTGAAACAGATTGAATCGATGGTTTACAACGTGGTCCTCGGGCATGTGCCAAAAATGAAGCTGGACGACACCTTTCTGAATCAGGCGGATATCGCCAACGATTTGCGCGACAGTCTCGACGGCTCGATGAAAGAGTATGGCTACTCCATCGTAAAAGTGCTGATCTCCGACATTGTGCCGGACCAGAAAGTGAAAGCCGCCATGAACGACATCAACGCCGCGCAACGCGAGCGCGAAGCCACCGTCTCGCGCGCAGAAACGAACAAGCTGCTCTTGGTGAAGCAGGCCGAGGCGGAAGCCGAATCCAAGCGACTGCAAGGCGAAGGCATCGCCAATCAGCGCCGCGCTATCATCATGGGTCTGAAGGAATCAGTGGAAGACTTCGCGAAAACCGTGGAAGGCTCGACGCCGCAGGACGTAATGCAGCTGGTGTTGATGACGCAATATTTTGACACGCTGAAAGAGATTGCGGCCAACGATCACAGCAATACCATATTAATTCCGCACACGCCAAACACCCTGACGGATCTTTTCAGCCAGATGCGCAACGCCATAATCACCGGCAACGAAATGACCAAGCAAGCGGTGCCAAACACGCTCTCGCCTGAAAACAGCAAGCGCTGAGCGGGCGCGGCAACTATTGCAGAGCGATCTTCTGCACCAAGGGCAAGTCTTTTGACGATCCGCCAACCATAAAAGCGTAACTGCCGGGAACGAGCTTCCAGGCATCCGCGGTGGCATCGTAAATGGAAAGATATCGCCGGTCGACAGTAACGGTTACTTCTTTGCTTTCGCCGGGGTTTAGCTGGACTTTGCTCCAACCCACCAGACGCTTTGGCGGTTCGCCGGCATCAGCGGGTAGCGCGGCGTAAACTTGGGCAACCTCCGCGCCCGCGCGAGCGCCGATATTCTTTACCGTGAACGTCACGGTTGATTCCTGTCCCAGCGTAACCTTCAAACCAGAGTAGGTATAAGTGGTGTAGGACAACCCAAACCCAAACGGAAAGAGCACCGGTTTATTTTCCGCGTCGTACCATTTGTAGCCGACCTTCAGACCTTCGTCGTAGTCAACGCTAAAGGTGTATCCGGGATGAGGTCCGTGCCCTCTCGGGCGTCCTGGCGGAGGAGTTTTCAGTTGCGGATGCGGCAGATCCACTTCGCTCAGCGGAAAAGTCATCGGAAGTTTTGCGCCAGGGTTCACGTCACCAAAAAGAATATTCGCCACCGCGTCGGCGCCCTTGCTACCCGCGTACCAGGCTTCGAGTACACCGCTTACTTTGCTAAGCCAAGGCATGGTGACCGCCGTGCCTGTTTCGAGCACTACAATGGTTCGCGGATTGGCCCCTGCCACTTGCGCGATCAGCGCATCCTGATTGTCCGGCAGGGAGAGATTGGGGAGGTCCATATCTTCGCTGGTCCACTGATGTGCAAATACGATGGCGACATCGGATTTCTTCGCTAGCGCGGCGGCGCTTGCGGGGTCGCTGCCCGAATCAAACGCCACCGTCGCGGATGGGGCCTTCGCGGCGATAGCCCGCGAAGGCGAAGTGGGAAACCACACTTTGTCTTTCCAGTGTGTCCCCTGGCTTCCCGGGGGATCCACTTGCGCCGACCCGCCGCCAGAAATCATGCCGGTGTCCGCGCGCGCGCCGATGATCGCGACACTGTGAAGCTTGGCAGCATCGAGCGGCAACACGCCGTCTGCGTTTTTCAGCAGCACGATGCTTTGCTCGGCGATGCGACGTGAGATTTCCAAGCCGCCTTCAACGTCCACCACGCCTTTCTTCACCGGGAAGTCCACGAGGCCGTCGGCAAATTCGGAGCGCAGAATGCGACGTACATGGTCGTCGAGTTCGGCCATGGGCACTTTCCCGGCTTTCACGGCTTCCTTCAGCTTTTCGCCGAAATAGAGGTCCTCGGGCTCCTCGTTGTCAAGACCCGCGGCAGAAGCTTTGACGTCGCTGTGCGTGGCGCCCCAATCGGAAACTACAAAACCTTTATAATTCCAATCCTTTTTGAGCACATCGGTAAGCAGATATTTGTTTTCGCAAGCGTAGTCGCCATTCACTGCGTTATACGAACACATCACCGCGCCGGGATTGGCGATGTCGATGCCGATCTCGAAGGCCAGTAGGTCGCTCTCGCGCATGGCGCGTTTGTCGATGATGGCGTTCACAATGTCGCGGCCGCTTTCCTGATCGTTTACGGCGTAATGTTTAATGTCGCCGATGACGTGCTGCGCTTGTTCGCACTTAATGCGATTGCCCACCAGTGTGCCCGCCAGGATGGGATCTTCGCCCTGATACTCGAACGTACGCCCGTTGCGCGGCTCACGCGTGAGATTGACGCCACCGCCCAGAGTCATGTTATAGCCCTGCGCGCGCAGTTCGCGTCCAATCAGGGCGCCATACTCGCAGGCGGCGTGCGCATCCCAACTCGCGGCTGCAGCGAGATTGGAAGGCAGCGCCGTGGAGTATCGGCCGTTGGCGGCGCTGCTGCGCACACCGTACGCTGCGTCGCTCATCTGAATCATGGGAATGCCGAGCCGCGGAATGCCCAGAACAAATCCCGCGCCGCCATTGCCAAGGTGCGCATTCGGACGCGGAACGTCCCATCCGGGCATGCTGTTGCCGTGCACGAGATCGATTTTTTCGTCGAGGGTCAACTCCTTAAGCACCAGGTCCGCGCGCGCGTCGGGGGAAAGGCTTTTGTCCATCCACTTCGCTTGAAGCGGCGCGCCGGCAAAGGAGTTGGCGTGAAACTCCTGCGCAATGGATGGCGTCGCACTCACCGCGCACAAAAAGATCGCCGCACATGACACCGTCGTCACATTGCTCAGAACGAGGAAAAGCGCCCGAACCGCCGCCAGATAACTCGCGTAAAATCTATGTGTGATCATTCGTTTTTATCCACCGAGCCGTATTCGCAGCCCAGAATCATACCCCATGTCAGAGCCTCTGCACGCTGCGCGACTCGAATTTGGTCCTGAATTTGGAAGGCCTGCATCCGTGTGTATACTTTGTGGTGAGACTTACGGTTCCGAGTGCGTCCTGATGGTTTGGCTGAGCGTGGAGCATCAGACTGCAACGCGTCAAACTACGAGGAGAATAAAAAGATGACTGTGATTTCGATTTCGCGAGTGACTTCGCGGCGGGAATTGTTGAAGGCCGGAGGCTTAATGGCCGGCGCAGGACTGTTTTCGAGTTTGCTGCCCAAGAACGCGCTGGCTGCGACGTTTGCTGGAGAATTTCACCCGGCGGCGCAACAGGCCGCGGCTCCAGCCACCGCGGACATCGTGGCGCAAATGCGCGCGCAGATGGGCGCCGTGCCGCTGCAGACCCTGAAGCTCCGCGACAATCTTTTCATGTTGTACGGCCCGGGCGGCAACATGGTGGCCCTTAACGGGCCGGACGGCAAAGTGCTGGTCGATTCCAGCTTTTCTACCGTGGTGCCAAAAATTCGCGAGACCCTGGATGGCATGGGCAACGCGCCGCTAAAAATCCTGATCAATTCGCACTGGCACCTCGACCACACCGATGGAAACCAAGGCCTGCACGACGCCGGTGCACTCATCGTGGCGCACGAAAATACCCGCAAGCGCTTATCCACGCCGCAGTTCATGGCCGCGCTAAACGTGCACTTTGACGCCGCGCCCGCCGCTGCGTGGCCGCAGCAAACCTTCACCGACAACACCGCGCTTTATTTTAACGGTGAGCAGATTCACCTGGGCTACTTTGCCCCGGCGCACACCGACACGGATATTTTCGTCCACTACCAAAACGGCAACGTGCTGCACATGGCCGATATTTGGTTCAACGCAAATTATCCGCTCATCGATGTCAGCTCCGGTGGCACCATCAACGGCATGATCGCGGCGTCGGACAAGGGCATCAAACTGGCCGATGCCGATACCAAGATCGTTCCCGGACACGGCCCGCTGGGCGACAAGGCTGGCCTCATGAAATATCACGACATGCTGGTGACTGTTCGCGATCGCGTGAAAAAGCAGAAAGATGCCGGGAAGTCGCTGGCCGAAGTCACTGCGGCAAAACCAACCGCCGATCTTGACGCGCAATGGGGTAACGGCTTCATCAAGCCGGATTTCTTCGTGAACTTTGTGTATACGACGCTGTAGCAAATTCACTCCGCCGCGTAAGGCGGCTGCGGCCATCTCACGCGATAATCACATTTATTCGTCCGCGGTCGCGAGGAAAAATCAAAAGCTCAACCAGGCTCGGAGCGTGAAATGAGAATCCGGCTGCGGCCATCACTCCACGATGAAGTCATGGCCCGCTTGCGCATCGCGCCACAGGAAAAGGATGCGCTGTCCAACCGGACTCACGGCGCGCTGGCGGAGATATTCTTTGCGCATCGTGGCCGCACCATCCACAAGTGGGTGCACTATCTCGAAATCTACGAGCGGCATTTCGCGACCTATCGCAACACGCCGGTTAAATTTCTCGAGATCGGCGTGTCGCAGGGCGGTTCACTAGAAATGTGGCGCGAATATTTCGGGAAAGACGCGACGATTTTCGGGATCGACATCGATCCCGCGTGTTCCGGTTACGTGACCGCGCCAAATCAAGTCCGCATCGGCTCGCAGGACGATCCCGCGTTTCTGAAACAAGTACTTCTCGAAATGGGCGCGCCGGATATCGTGCTCGACGATGGCTCCCACGTCGGCCGCCACCAGCGCAAGAGTTTTGACATTTTGTTTCCTCTGCTCAAGCCCGGTGGTCTTTACATCATGGAAGACCTTCACACCTCTTATTGGCCAGGACGCCCGTACGCCGGCGGACACAATCGTGACGGCACCGCCATCGGACATATCAAACAGATGATCGACGACATGCACGCCTGGTATCACCATCGCCGAACCGCCACTCCGGGCAAGACCGACATCGGCGCCATTCATTTGTACGATTCCATCGTGCTGATTGAAAAAAACCGCCGCCCGCAGCCGGGACACTTCCAAGTCGGCTCATGACTTGGCACTCATGCTTAGCACTCATGACTTGGCAATTTACGGTAGGCTGTTCGCGAACATTTTTATTAGCATCCTTTAGCGTCGCCGCGTGGAGCAAGGCGACACCGTGTTCTGGAGAAGAAATGCCCAAGTCCCGTAGAAAATTTTTGACCGATACGTCCCTGGGCGTGCTCGGCCTGGCCACAATTTTTCAAGCCCCGGAGCAGCAGCCCGATAATCTTCCACCTCCTCCGCCGGGCGCGCCACCCGCGTTTGGCACATCGCCGGCGGTCGGACCTGTGGTCTCGCCGGAAACTTTCGTCCAGGCAGAAAAACTCGTGCAAGTGGAAATGACTCCCGCCGAACGCGCCCAAGCCGCCGGCAACTGGCGCAATTCCATGGCCGCGCTTTACGAACGGCGCACCGGCCCGCGCAAAGTGGCGCTCCCGCCAGGACTCGCGCCCGCCACGCAGTGGGATCCGCTTCTGCCCGGCATGAAGCGCGAGCCGCAGCGCAACCAATTTATCCGCAGCAAGTCCGATCCCGGCCCGTTGCCCGCAAACGATGAAGACATCGCTTTCGCGCCAGTAACCAAGCTCTCCCGCTGGATCGAGCAGAAAAAAATCACTTCCGAGCGCCTCACCCACATTTATCTGCAACGCCTAGAAAAATTTAATCCCACGCTGCGCTGCGTAATCACGCTGACGCGCGACCTGGCCCTGCAGCAAGCCAAGCAAGCCGACGCCGAAATTGCCGCCGGCAAATATCGCGGCCCGCTGCACGGCATCCCGTGGGGCGGCAAAGACCTGCTCGACACCGCCGGCATTCCTACCACCTGGGGCGCCGAACCGTTCCGCGATCGCGTCCCCACGAAAAACGCCGCGGTCGTGCAGCGCCTGCACGACGCGGGCGCCGTGCTCGTCGCCAAGCTCAGTCTCGGCGCTCTGGCGCTCAACGATATTTGGTTCGGCGGTCAAACTATGAATCCGTGGCTTCTCGAAGAAGGCGCTTCCGGTTCGAGCGCCGGACCTGGCGCAGCCACGGCTGCGGGCTTGGTCGGTTTCTCCATGGGCAGCGAGACCGGCGGCAGCATCGTCAGCCCCAGCATGCGCTGCGGCGTCACCGGATTGCGCCCCACCTACGGCCGCGTCCCGCGCGACGGTGCGATGACGCTGTGCTGGTCGCTCGACAAACTCGGCCCCATGACGCGCAGCGTCGAAGACGCCATGTTCGTCCTGCACGCCATCTCTGGCCCAGACGCCGCTGATCTCGGCAGCGTCCCCAGCAAACTGGACTTCGACGCCGACGCGCCCGTGCAAGGTCTGCGTGTCGGCTACTTCCCTGCGTGGATGAAAAAAAATCCCGCCACCGACGTGGATCGCGCCGCGCTCGAAACCGTAAAAAAATTAGGCATGGTCCCGGTAGAAGTTTCGCTTCCCGATTGGCCCTACGACTCGCTGGACATCATCCTCTTCGCCGAAAGCGCCGCGGCCTTCGAGGAAATCACCCTCAATCACGCCGTCGATCAACTGAAAATGCAGGTGCCCGACGGCTGGCCCAACTCCTTCCGCCAGTCGCGCTTTCTCTCCGCGGTGGACTTCGTGCAAGCCGACCGCTTCCGCAGAAAAGTAGCCGAAGAAATGGCTCGCGTTTTCGCCGAGGTAGACTTGCTGCTGGTCCCCTCTTTACGCGACGAGATGCTCACCATTTCCAATTTCACCGGCCATCCGTCGCTAACCCTGCGCGCAGGATTCGTCGAAGTCGCCGAAGCCCGCAGCGACTGGGCGCCCGATCCCCACAACCCGCTGCCAAGATTCAATCCGCCGCGCCGCGTCCCGCACGGCATCACCCTGATCGGCCGCCTCTTCGACGAAGGTAAACTAGGCCGCGTCGGCCTAGCGCTAGAACGCGCCTTCGCCGTATCAAGCGAGCGCCCTCCCGGCTTCTAAATTCGATGCGGTGCTTTGGCTCAGCCGACTAGGCCAAAAGTTCCAGGTAGTCGAAGTCTGCGGTATTGTTTTGGAGCAGGTCTTGCACGGCTAATCGCCAATTATTTTGATATGCGTTCGTACCGTCGCCCAAAAATAGACCAGCTTGTTGGATCGTTTGGTGAAGCTGTACGGCGACCTCCAATCGCTGAAGTGCGGCCTGCGCGTTGGCGCGAGCGCCGTTAACTTGCGCGATTTCGGATAAGACAGTCGCGAGGAGAAAAACCAGATGTTTTCCCGCATCCCACCGAGGCCACGCTAGACCTGCTGTCACGCCGGTAGAAAAGGGCGACGTGGTTAATACTTGCTGCCGAATATTGGCGGGCAACTGAGCGGACTCGTCCGGATAAATAATGGTGCCCCACAGCGATCCCGAAAAAAAACGCGGAGGAGCATCACCGCCGCCGCCCTGAGGCATCGGGGGTTGCCAACGGTCACGGGTGAATTTCCACAGATTCTGGCTGTGGCCAACCCCCACCCCGGTTGCCCCGAAACCCAAAGAAAGTAGACCAAGAGGTCCAGCGAACGCGTGCAGGACAGGTTTGCCGGTGCAAGCCAACGTAAGGCCGGACACACAACAACGCCTCACAGCATCTCGGGAACTAGGAATCCTCTCGTCCTCGAACTCAAAGGCGAAGTACCAACCATCGCTGTTCAGAGCTGTTGCTTGTGCTAAAGCCGCGGCAATCGTTTGGTCAGATGCCGTTACGGACCGGCCCAAAACCACAGTCGCAAAAACTGGTTTGTTCAGGCTCACGCCGACCTCTCGGGCAGCGTTGAACAGTCGCGCATTCAACTGTGCAATATCGTGCCTGCCAGCCTCATAAACGATAGCGGGCGCTATCACTGCGCTAGTATTGAGCTCTGCGTTGTCGACTCTCAATTTATTTTTGAAGTCAACCATCTGTTCATCCGAGAACTGGCTGAGCGCTGCGATACTCGCGCGAAACGAAGAGATAGGGTAGGACTGTAGGCAAGCATTCACGAACCCAGGCACATGAAATTGATAATCCATTAAGACTTCCGCGCCGAGGGTCTGGTAGCTCGCCGCGTAGTCCAGTGCGAGTGCCCTGCTAAGGTCTCGCGGACTTAGAATGACGCCGACACCAGCGCCGTGTTGCAACTGTTCCAGAACGAGTCTCTGGCTCTTATCTCCGCACTGATGCCAAGGACCACGCCGCATGTCTAGGCTCCTCCAATTCTCCTAAGGATCATCGCGACTTGACCTGGGTCCGAGGGCCGCTTCGCGCGTTCCTTTTCCAAGAGACGCCCTAACAAAGTTCTCAATCTCACATCGAGAGCTAAAAACGCAGGACGAGCTAAATGCACATTTGATTCGCAGACGGCTTGTCGCAGCTGGGCCCGGGTAGTCATCGTGGAATTCCAGAATGGCGATTCGCCGGTGAGAGCCTCATACAAAAGTATTCCGAACGCAAAAAGGTCTGTTCGGTGGTCAATGTCGTGTTTGGTTCCGTCGAACTGCTCAGGGGCAAAATACTTGGGCGTTCCCAGCGCAGCGCCCATCGCTGTCAATGTTAAGTCAGGCAGATTAAGGTGGCGGGCGAGACCAAAGTCAATAATTACAGGCATGCCGTTCGGCCTCACGCGTATGTTTTCCGGTTTCAAATCTCGGTGGACAATCTCTTTATTCTTTAGAGACAAGAGTCCGTCGCAAAGAGCAGCGAAGAAATTTGCGGCTTCCACCGGCACCCAGGGATGGCCAGCGATAAGTATGTTTTTTAAATCTCTTCCATCAATGAATTCCTCGACCAAGTAGTGACGCTGTTGGCCCGGCTTAGATGAAAAGGTGTATTCGATTAACTTGACGACGTTCTTGTCGTTAAGGCCCTGGAGCGCCAGAATTTCCCGATCGAGGCGGTCGCGCTCATAGCCAGGTGAAATGATCTTCAGGCATAAATCGTGACCCGCTCCATCCCGAACGTGGAATGCAGCTTTTTGAGCACTAGGCGTCAATGCCTCAATGAAAATGTATTCCGGGAACATGGCTGCGGCTTGCTCGAACGGAATGGTGAATAATGGCATCAGTTGGAAAAACTCTTCGCGAGCAGCCCCGCAAGCCTGTAGTAGTATGCCCATACAACGGGTTGTCGCCATCGGGCTCGACGCAAAACGTGAACGGACTTGTCATCTGCGACGCCGATAAGACCGAGGCCGAGCTGTCCAAATAGCGGTTCCACTCGAACACGCTGGGCCGCGCGTTCGGGTAACGCCACGTATGACCGATGAGCGAAAATTCTGTTTCGCCCAGCTTGCTCGACGGCCTTTCGCCAATCAGATACCTTCACTTCGATCGTCACAATCTCAGGAAGAATTTCCCTCCATACTGTCGGCAAAGCAAATACATCGGCACAAACTTCAAGGGCGTGAGCGTCCAGAAGAACCTCAAGCCGCACCTGAGCAGATTTCTCCGATATTTGTAACCGGTCCGCAATTGTTTCGAGCCGGGCACGCCCAACCGACCGAAGGTATGCGAGTATGTGGGCGTTTGAAATGTCGACGTTTGCAAGTGCGAGCACGTCGCGATGATAGGAAACCACGACCAAATCGGGTACGCCGGCGCCGAGCGGAATCCCAGCAGCCGTCCAGAGGTCAGCGTCACTCGACCCCATGAGGCTGCGGACCCGCTGTTCGACTGTTTCTTGAATTAGTAATTCAGGACCCGGTCGACGCTGACGAAATTGAGTAATCGCGCGCGCGGATAAAATCGGCATAGCGTTCAGCATATCACCCAATCTGGCGCCTTCGGTTTCGGCAAACGACACTGTCATGCACGTATTAGAATATTTATTACTGGCAAAGTCAATTAAACCTTGATCGCGCTGCGGCCCGATTCCTCCCTCGCAGTGTACGCAAAGTGGCGCAGCTTTGGGACTTGATTTCGGTGTGTTTCCAGCCTACGCGCTGGCCGGTGTTAAATCGGAAATGATCTTTTGGGGGTCTGCCCCGCTCTTTCGGTTCTACCCGATCTTCGCGACGCGCATAAGGGCAAGTCTGTATATCAACTGGCGCAAAACCGCGTAATGTACGCAGCGGGTCGGCTGCGTTCGCAGCGCCGCGGTCGAAGCTCTCGCGGACAAGCTTACCGCCATCGTGGAGGAGCAACAATGCTTCGACTGATTCTTCTGATCGTTATAATTCTGCTGGTCCTCGGCGCTCTACCCACGTGGCCATACAGCGCCGGCTGGGGCTACTACCCAAGCGGCGGCCTCGGCTTGCTCCTGGTGATCCTGATCGTGCTGGTGCTGGCTAAACGCATTTAGCTCGACATTTACCTCCACAGGGCTTCCGCGCGGGCTGACGTTAGAGCGCGTTTGCGGTGTCTGTCGAGCTCCTGCCGGAATTATTGGCGCCCCACTTCCCTTCGGACGTCCGAACTTCTTTGCTAAACTTGTCGCCGCCAAGCGCGTCTAAGCCTCTAGACTTCATCGCCATCGGAGCCCCATGGACATCCTGCTAAACGACTTGCGGCATGCCGTAAGACTGATGTTCAAGAATCCGGCGTTCACGCTGATTGCTGTGGTCACGTTGGCCCTGGGCATCGGCGCGAACACGGCGATTTTCACCGTCGTCAATGCCGTGCTGCTCCGCCCGCTCAGCTTCCGCGATCCCTCCCGCCTGGTACTGGTGATGGAAAAATCGCAATATCCCACCGTCAGCACGTCATATGAGAACTATGTCGATTGGCGCGCCCAGAGCCACTCCTTTGAAGCGATGGAAGCCACGCGCGGCGCGACGATCACGCTCACCGGCGCGGGCGAACCGGAGCGCCTGAATTCGCGCTATGCGACGGCCGGTATGTTCCCATTGCTCGGCATCAACGCCGTCACCGGACGAACTTTCAGCGCGGAAGAAGACCGTGCCGGTGGCGCGCCCGTGGCCCTACTGAGTTACGGTTTGTGGCAGCGTCACTTTGGTGGGGCGTCGGACGCGGTCGGAAAATCCATCAACCTGGATTCTCAGCCGTACACGATTATTGGCGTGCTGCCGAAAGGGTTTGAACTCCTGCAACCCGCCGACATTTTCCTCCCCTTCACGCCGTGGGCCAGCACCCTTCCCGACGATCGCAACTGGCATCCGGGAATAATGGCCGTCGCTCGCCTGAAAGCGGGCGTCAGCCGCGAGCAAGCCCGCACCGAAATGGTCGGGCTCACCAAACGTCTTGAAGAGCAGTACCCGATCTACAACACCGGCACCAGCGCGGATGTCATGGGGTTGCAGGAGCGCCTCGTGCAGAACGTCGGCCCGGCACTGCTGCTGCTTCTCGGTGCGGTCAGCTTCGTGCTGCTCATCGCGTGCGTGAACGTCGCTAATTTGCTGCTCGCCCGCGCCGCCTCGCGCAACCGCGAAATTGCCATCCGAACGTCGATGGGAGCCTCGCGCTGGCGCATCGTTCGCGCGCTGCTCACGGAAAGCGTGCTGATTTCCGTTGCCGGAGGCGCACTAGGCTTGCTCGTAGCGTCGGCTTCGCTTGGACCGCTGTTGCGTCTCGCCGAAGGCAGCGTCCCGCAAATCTTCACCATTGGCCTGGACCGCTCCGTGCTCTTCATCACCTTACTCGTGTCCGTCCTCACCGGACTCATTTTTGGAACAGCCCCTGCTCTGCGCACCGCTAATCTTGATTTGCGTGAAACGCTAAACGAAGGCTCGCGTGGTTCCACCTCGGGCCCAGGCCAACATCGGCTGCGCAGCATTCTCGTCGTGACGGAAATTGCCTTCGCGATGCTCTTGCTGGTCGGATCAGGATTGCTCTTACGCAGCTTCGCTCGCTTGCAGGAAGTTCCGCCGGGCTTTCAACCAGACCACCTGCTGGTGGCCGATCTGCCCGTTTCAACAACAACCTACGCCAGTCCCGAGCAGCGCTTCCAGTTTTTCGACCGCATCGTCGATCGCGCCAAAACTCTGCCTGGCGTGCGCTCCGCAGGAGCTGCGTCCTTCTTGCCCGTGAGCGGCGGCGGTGGCATGCTCCATTTCAACATCGAAGGACGCCCGCCCAAAACTCCCCACGACTATCTTGCCGCCGGCTACCGCACCATCACTCCGCAATACATGGAAACCCTTGGCGTCCCGCTGCTTCAGGGACGCAATATCACCGCCGCCGACAACGAAAAATCCCCCTCCGTAGTGGTAATTAACGCCACCATGGCGCGCACCTATTTCCCCGGCGAAAATCCGCTCGGCAAACGCCTGCAGCTCGGCGCTACGCCTGAAAAAGACGTGCCTTACATGGAGGTCATCGGTGTAGTCGGCGACGTCCTCCAGGGCCTCGACACCGATCCCAAAGCCGAAATGTATTTGCCATATCGCCAGGCCGACGAGCTGTTGCCGGTGCTGCAACTTTCCATCGTTTTACGCACTGCCGCCGACCCGCGCCTGCAAGCTGCGGCGCTGCGTAGCGCGCTGGCAGAAATCGATCCCAACGAACCACTCGTGAAGGTTCGCACCATGGAAGAAAATATGGCCGCCACCGTCACGCAGCCGCGCTTTCGCACCTGGCTCATCGGAATCTTTGCCGGTCTTGCGCTGGTGCTCGCCGCCGTCGGACTCTACGGCGTACTGTCCTACTCGGTCACGCAGCGCACCAACGAAATCGGTATCCGCGTCACTCTCGGCGCGCAACGCGACGGAATCTTTCGCATCATCGTCGGTGAAGGTCTGCGTCTGGCGCTCGTCGGCGTCGGCATAGGAACGATTGCCGCGCTCCTCTTCTCGCGCGTGCTGCGAACTTTTCTTTACGGCATCAGCGCGTTCGATCCCATCACGTTCGTAATTACCGCCGCGCTTCTAACTCTGGTTGCCGTGGCGGCATCGTTTTTCCCGGCGCGCCGCGCTACTGGCGTAGACCCCTTGATCGCCCTCCGTCACGAATAGTGCGCGAGCGCCTTTAAAGGCGGAAGCCTTTTCTGGTGCGGCGAGACACCAATCGGCGCTTCTTCGATAGTGGAAGGGTCGGCCGCACAGGCCTGGAGTCAGAACGCGTTCGCGATGTCCGCCGAGTCGCCGCAGGAATTCTAAATCGCCGCTATTTGCCGGACGGCATCCTGAGGCAACGGTCGTTCGAGGCCGCTGACCACGCCCGCCATCCTCTCCAGTTCTCCGCGAAATTCCAGCCAGGTCCGCTCACCAATCGCGCCGACAAATTGTTGCTGCACTTTGCGCCATTTCGGCACCGCCTTTGCTAACGTGCGCTCCCCTTTCGCCGTCAAACTTATAAAGCGCTGCCGCATCGCGCCGCGGTCCGTAATCGTCAGAAGACCGCCTTGCTGCAGGGGACGCAGGCTGCGCGTCAGCGTGGTGGGATCCAGGGCCAGCAACTCCGCAAGCGCGCCCATGCAGATGGGCTGCGCTTTGGCCACGCCCACAAGAATGGTGAATTGCGTGGAGCGCAGACCAGCATCCTCGAGTGCCAGATCGAACAGCTTGGTTACCGCGCGGGTGGTGCGCCGGAAGTTGAAGGAGGCGCAATATCCGGTACCGGTGAGATCAACATTAGCGAGCAAAAATGCACCTCCATGCTTGACATGTATATACAGATTAAGATATAACTGAGCGCAACGATTGTCAATCGGTCCAGGTCTTTAGGTCTTCCCCGGGCCCTTGCGCGAGTGGACTTTAGCAGACGTACGCAAACGAACGAATGCTCGGACTACGCGTTGAGGGTGAAAAATGAACGCTGAATTCGCACACCTGGAAACATCCTCGCAAGATAAAGAATTAGAATCCATCACCAGTGTTCCCGCGCGTTACGCCCGCTTTGGCGAGTTTTGCCTGGACTTGGTGAAGCAGGAGCTCAGCAAAGGCGGCGCGCGCGTCAAGATGCAAGGCAAGGTCTGCGGTGTGCTGATGATTTTGCTGGAAACGCCGGGAGAAGTGGTAACGCGCGAGGCCTTGTGCGCCCGGCTGTGGCCTCCCGATTCGCGCGTCAACTACGACGCCAACGTCAACACCACGGTCAACAAACTTCGGCTCGTCCTGGGCGATTCCTCGGACCAATCCGTCTACGTCGAGACCATTCCCCGCAAGGGCTACACCTTCATCGCGCCGGTGGAATATAGCGACGATGCCCCGGCCACGCAGCAGGCCCGTAAATCGCTGTTACGCATTTCTTCCGGCCCGGATTCCACGAATGGCCATGGCGAGGGTTCTCATGGCGAGGTTCGTCAGGACGGTGCCCCCACGGATTCGCCCATGTCCTCGGTATGGTTTACATTTGGCGTAGTAGCACTGGTGGTCGCCAGCATTTTGCTGGGCGCCGCGATCTTGCTGTACACCCATCGGGCCTTCTAACAAGTTCAGAAAAACTCGGACAACACGCAATTCCCAGCTCAAAAAAAGGGTTCGAGTGATTTGGCGCGTCGTGTCGTTACATCCCTGCAAACTCTCGCCCGCACTTGAAAGACGCCGCATTTCGCCACGCGCAAAAAAAGGAGGCGCTAAACAAGCGCCTCCTTTTTTTCTTGGCTTTCCTTGGCGACAACTTCTCTAGAACACGAACTTCAGTCCCAGTGTGATCGACCGAATACCGCCGCTGAAGAACGCGCTCGGGTTGAGGAAGTTGGGATCCGTGGGCAACACGTAACCCTGCGTGGTCGTGGCCGTGGTAATGCCTGTGGCGTTGAACACGTTCCCGTTGCTCAGCGCATAACTGGGATGATTGAGTACGTTGAAGAAATCCGCCTTCACCTGCAGAAACTTGCTCTCGGTGAAGTGGAAATTCTTCACGATGTTCATGTTCAACGTATTGAAGCCGGGACTGTAAAAACTGTTCCGTCCGACGTTAGCTTGCACGCCCGGGCCCGCGACCACATACTTCGCCTTCGGATTCACCGGCGTGTATCCAATCGCCGGAAAGAATTGCTGCGATGCCGGATTGTTAGGATTGAACGCTGGATTGAAGCAAGCACCACCATTGGCAACGCCGGTGGGAATGTTGAATGCACCCGGCCCGCCATTGGAAAACGCCGTCGTCCCGCCCGGAATTTCGCACACCGCATACACGTCCGAGCCGGTAAGTCCCACGCCGCCGGGATTGAGCACTACGCGATCGCCCGCCGTGTCGCCATTTCCATTCGAGTCGATACCCGACTGCAGCGTCACCGGCTGCCCGGACTGCACCAGGAACACCGAGCCCACCTGGAAGCCGTTTACCAGCGCCTTCACCCATCGGCTGTCGCTATTCATGTTGGGCACCTGATATGTCCACGACATCGCGAAGTGATGCCGCACGTCCAGGTCCGAGCTGGCGCGATCCTGCTGCAGATCAAACGCATCCTGCGCGCGGCGCGGGTTCAGCAAGCTGGTGAAAAACTCGTTGGTGGCGTCGTCGATGGTGTGCGCGTACGTGTAATTCGCGTTGAACGTAAGGTTGTGGCTCGCACGCTGCGTGAAGTTCACCGACCCGGCATGATAGATGCTGCTGGCCGACGGTGGATCTCCGGTCACGTTGCCCTGGAATCCATATTGCGCATAAATATTCGGATTGAACGCGTTGAACGCCGCATCCGTCGGCGTCGCTGGAGTCCAGTTGGTCGGCACATTCCCAAAGAATGTCGGCAGTGGAGCTACGCCGCCATCAAACGCGCTGATGAAGTTTTGCCGGAATTGTATCGGCAGCTCCAGGCCGCGCGTCCCCAGGTAACGCACCTCAATTGTCGCGTTCTTGTACACCTCGTGCTGCACGCCCAGTGACCACGTCAGGATCTTCGGCATCACGGTGTTGTCGATGTAGCTGGTCGTCAACGCGCGCGCGTCCGCCTGATTCGCTGGAGGTATGTACGCCGGCGGCAATCCTCCGCCCGCCAGAAATCCCGCGCCGCTGCCATCGCTGGGATTCAGGAAGCTCGCGCACCAGCTCGGCTGCGGCGTAAGCGTGCACGCAGAATTGGGATTCAACTCGCTCTGCAATTGCGGCGGCAGCGTGATGGACGCAAAATTCTGGAATTTCACGTCGTACGCGATGCCAAAGCCGCCGCGAATCGACGTCGTTCCCTTCCCGAAAGGATCGTAAGCAAACCCAACGCGCGGCCCCACATTGTTTTTGTCCGTGTTGGGCACGCCAAACGTGACCACGCCGGGCACATTCGAAATCGCGTTGAGCGCCTGCGAATTGCCGCCCACAGGGTTGGTCCAATATTCGTAACGAATACCAAGATTCAGCGTCAGGCGCGGCGTAATCTTAAAATCATCCTGCGCGAACACATAAAACGCGCTCTGCGTTCCCAGAAAACTTCCCGTTCCCGCGCCGCGCAACGTTCGTCCCGTTTGGCTCGGCAGCAAATCGTTCACGAACTCCTGCGTGTCCGTATACCAGTAGTCCCCGTTGCTGCGCGGCAGAAAATATTGCGGATAAATAAAGTGGTTGTACTGCCCGCCGAATTTGAACGTATGCTTCCCGTGCGACCACGTCACATTGTCCAAAATCTGATACGTATTCTGCTTCTGCGACGTGAAATCTCCCGGCCCATTGGTGTTGTCTCCCAAGTCCCCAATCGTCACATCGTTCGGGCAAGCCGTCCCGCATGGATTGATGGTCTGCAGCGTAAACAGCGAATACTGCAGCCGCAGATCGTTCACCAGCGTGCTGTTAATCGTCCACACATCCGTCAGCGCGATCTTGCGGTTATGCACCGGCTCGGCCTGGTTATACAAATTGTTGGTGTTGTTCGTCGGCAAAATAAAATTTTCCTGATTGAACAGAAACCGCGCGCCGAACTGGTGATGTCCCCAGGTATAGTCCGCGTTCACCTGCGCATCGTTTTCCCGTTGATACAGCGGGCTGGTGATGATCAGGTTGCCGATCGGAATCGCTTGCCCGTTCACGGTAATGGGCGCAAGGTCCGCCGCCGGAGCCACTGGAAAAGTCTTCAGCAAGCTCAACACCTGCGGATCGGCAGCCATCGCTTCCAGCGACGCCAGCCCCGAAGCCGTCGGCTGAATCAACGGTGTCGCCGCACCTTCTCCGTGCAACGTGGTGTACTCGTACGCCCCAAAAATAAAGAGTTTGTTCTTGATGATCGGCCCGCCAAACGTCCCGCCAAAACGATTATTGTCGAACGCCGGCTTCCCCGGAATCGTGCCGCTGGCAATCGCATCCTTCGTCAAATTATCCAGTGAATCGTAATTGCGATTCTGGTTGTACCACTCGCCGGACCCGTGAAAATTATTCGTCCCGGTCTTCGTCACCAAACTAAATTGCCCGCCCGCCGAGTGTCCATACTCCGCGCTGAACTGGTTCGTTGACAGCGCAAACTCCGCCACCGCGTCCGGAATCACCGTCGCATTGTTTCCCGTGACGCCCAGATTGTTGTCGTCCACGCCGTCCACGGTAAAATTATTGTCCCGCGGACGCGTCCCGCCCACCGCTCCGCCCACGCCCTGCACGCCGCCCGGCGTGGCCACCACGTTCGGCGCCAGCACCGCCAGGTTCAGCGGACTGCCGTTCAGCACGCCCGCCGCGTTCGGCAAATCCTCCACATCTTTCGCGTTGTAATTATTGTTCAGCTGCGAGGACGTGGTCTCCACCTGCTGCGCCCCGCTGGTTACTTCCACCGTCTCCGACGTGCCGCCCAAATCCAGTTTCGCGTCCGCCACGTTGTCCTGGTTCGCCAGCACCGCCACGTCTTTCTTCACCAGCGACTTAAACCCTTGCGCTTCCACCGTAATTTTGTACTGCCCCGGAATCAGGCTCGGCACCGCATACGTCCCCGCCGACGTGGTCTGAATCTCCAGCGACACTCCCGTCTCCTGGTTCGTTACCGTAACCTTCGCCTCCGGCACCGCCGCGCCAGAGGGATCCAGAACCTGCCCGCGCAACGATCCCCCACTTCCTTGCGCAAACAGCGGCGCCGCATACAACACCAGCACGATCGTCAACAAAAGTCCCAGCCCCCCGGAAATGTACCGCTGCATTTTTAAATTCATATCCTCTCCTGACCACACATCCGCTTGGGAAATGCGCCTCTCCACACGAAAATCGCAGCAGCGAAAAATTTCATTAGACCCGGCAACGACATCCCTGCGAGGCGTTCGTAATGCGGAGGAAATGCAAACGGAAGGCCAACCACACCTAAATCGCAAAGCAGATTATTTTCTGCAATTTGCGCCATCTAAAGCGCCTAACCAGCGCAAAACAATCAATACTTCGGAATGAATTAAGCAGCTTTATCTACGAGTATGCGGATGGCGTATGTTTTATGTAGACGCCGGGCTTCAGTCCGGCCTGTTCTTTTGCCTTTGCCGTTGCCGTTGCCGTTGCGGTTGCCGTACGCGGTCGTCGTTGCCGTTGGCGTTTCTTCCGGGAGGGCCCGATTTCAATCGGGCCGTAATCGCCCTAATAAACGCGGGCGGGCTTTAGCCCCACTCCCCGCAAAATCGTGATCAACCGCAGGATGCACCATAATTTTGCAGGGCTAACGCTTTGTCTCTAGTTGTCTTACTTTTGCTTCCAGCTTTTTGTTCGCCAAATAGTCGGTGCTGCGAAGTATGACTGTGATGCCTTTTCTTTTGTAAGCGTCTCGTACCGCGATAATTTGTTCTGGAGACAAATAGGCCTCGTGATAAATAAAAATGTGATTTGAAAACACAAGGTCTTGTGAGCTGGTCTGCTCGGAGTCCCCAGGAATCTTTTCGGTGTCTACCCGGCCCTCCATAAAGTCTTCAAGGGCCACTTTGTATTTGTCCGCGAGGGACTCGCAAACATGCTGGGTCTCGTTGGTGTAAAGAACATAAAACTTTAGGAGCTTGGTGCCTGCTTCTAACTGCCTTACGACAATGAACTCAATGTGGCCGGGGAAGTTTTTTCGGAACTGGTAGCCTTGGGCAAAGAGATTCTGCAAGGTGGTTCTGACGCCTCGAAGAATGTTTCGGCAGTCCTAATCGCCGCAGCGTTTGAAGACCTCATGCGCAGAATGGGTTCGGAACTGGCGGGATTGGTGGGTAGGCCAAAATTGGACGAGGTGCTAAGTACGCTAAAGGATGCGGGAATTACGAAGGGCGGAGAGGTTGGAGTTGCCCAGAGCTTTCTGAAATTCCGCAACGACAGCCTGCACGCCGACTGGGCCAATGTGAGCCGCGCTCAGGTTGAGGCATGTGCGGCTTTCATAGAGGCAATGCTGCTAAAGCATTTTAGTTGATGGCTGATGGGATGACGTTGTCGGCTCCTTGCTCCGAGGAAACTTGGCGGGTGGCACAACCTTTAATCGCGAATGATCTTCTTGTGTGACTCCTAGAAACGCGTCACTCTGCCCTACAGGATTTTGACGCAAACGCGGAGGTACTCTTGCACGCCGCCAAGCACCTCATACTTCACCCGGAAGGCCTTGACGAAATCCTCGAAGGCGCGGAATTCATCCATCGAGCAAATAAAATTGTCGAAGAAAATAATGTCGCCGCGTTTGAAATAAGGTGCCAGGGCGGTCAGCACGAAAAGCGTCGACGAGTACAGATCAGCGTCCAGATGAATCACCAAGCGCCGCGAAAAATCGTGACGCCCGGCAAACACAAGAAGTGTATCCTGGAAAAGACCGGCCTCGAAACGGCAGCGCTGGTCCTTCGTTTCCGGAATTCTCCCATGCACGTTGAATGCGCCCTCAACCTCCGTGGCGCGCCATCGCTCGGGCAGCCCGGTAAACGTGTCAAATCCCACGAACCGCGCGTCGGGATGAGAGATGATATTGAGCCAGGTGAATAAAGACTCGCCACGAAAAACGCCGAATTCCCAAAAGTCCAGCGGTTCGGAATTCAACCGCTCCTTCTCAACAATGGACCTATACATCCAGCCGCGATCCCGTCGTTTTCCGTCGGCTGGCCGCTCGATGGGATGCATGCGGCGCCAGCGCGCGAAGCGAAACCAAGCGGCAATGGCCGTCAGGCCGATGGAGGGCCGCTCCAGATTCAGGTGACCGATCGTGGCGCCGGCAAACGAAGAAACCGCCGGACGGAACATCTGGGGAATCTGGAAAATGCGATTGAGGGATATCCTGCGCCGTGCCGGATCATATTCCGCCTGCACCGCTGCCGGGTGCGCTATGTTTGCCATTGTCTTACCTCAATCTCAAGGATTCCCCAGTCTGCTCTCCGAGTCCGGGGAGTATATACCCCCATCGCGTGCCCGGCCAACAGATTCACGTTAATTTCCGGCTCGGCGAACGGTGCGCCGTAAAAGCTCAGATGCCGTTATAGGAGTACTATCCTTCGGCGGGGTTGGGCGTAACCGACAGATTGCCGATTGTACGATTCTGGGTGCCGCATCCTTGAGTCCTTTCAAGGGTGCGGGGTCAATCGCCTAGCGTATCCCCCCCATCACACCGGCTTCCCGCAACTGATAATCCACGGCGTGCCAAATTGATCCACGACCATTCCAAAACGCAGCGCCCAAAACGTTTCCTGCACCGGCATTTGTATCGTGCCCTTTTCCGCCAAAGCCTTGAACACGCGATCCGTTTCCGCCGCATCCCGAATTTGTAGCGACACGGAAAATCCCTGCGGCTTCTGATAACTCTGCGGCGGCGCATCGCCGCCCGTCAATCGGTCGTCGCCCACAGCCAGCGTAGCGTGCAGAATCTTTGCGTGCCGCTCGGCCGGAGTTTGTGCCGCCAAGGGCGAATCTCCATAAGTCATCATGAACGTAATTTTTCCGCCCAAACACTTTTCGTAGAACGTAAAAGCCGCCTCGCATTGCCCGTTGAAAGATAAATGAGGATTCACTCGCATCATCCCTCCTCTAGCGCGACGCTGTCTTTCTCGCCATATACAACTCTCCATCTAACCGTTCTGAACCGTACCGTCCAATCGCGCCCCAGTCAACGCCCGCATCATCTTTTAGTAGCACAGGCACTCCTGCCTGTGCGCCTTGCCGCCCCGGCGGGTGGCATCCTTACGCTGCAAAAACACCTTCCGGGGTGGCCTACCCTTTGCGGTTTTGTTTCGTGCAAAGGGTGGGCCGTTCCTCGCTTCTGCTGAATGCCCCTTTTTAGTACGCTTGACGTAACGCGTATTTTATTGTTAGTTTAGGATTCGTGATCATCAGCTATCGCGATAAGCGCACCAGAGACTTCGCCGATGGAAATCACGTCAAGGCCTTCTCTGGGTTTGCGCGCTCCGCGCGGCTGAAGCTCGACCGTTTGGAAGCCGCCACGTCGCTCGCAGATCTGGCCGCCTTGCCCGGCAACCGTTTCGAGGCATTGCTCGGCGACCGCAAGGGGCAGTACAGCATTCGCATCAACGACCAATGGCGTTTGTGTTTTGAGTGGCCCGCCAGATCACCGGGGCCATCGAGCGTAGAGATTGTCGACTATCACTAGGAGCACCACCATGCCGATTCAAGCCATTCATCCAGGCGAACACCTGGCCGAAGAACTAGAAACGCTCGACCTCAGCGCCGCGGAACTGGCGCGCAAAATCGCCGTGCCCACCAATCGCGTCACGCAAATCCTCAACGGCACCCGCTCCATCACCGGCGACACCGCCCTCCGCCTCGCCCATTTTTTCGGCACCAGCGCGCAGTTTTGGCTCAACCTCCAAACCCTCTACAACCTCCGCCTCGCCGAACAAAAAGCCGGCAAATCCATCAAATCCCTGCCCAAACTGCACCGCCGCGAACCCCTCCACGCCTGATCTTCCCCATTAGCACATGTTCACGCCCGCAGGGTGCACTCCTGTTTACCCTAAGGAACGAAGGGCCTGTGCGCCTTCGCAGACCTTGGGATAAGACCCGTCCCCGACCTCCCTCAGCCACCCGTTCCCTCAAGAAGCATTCCGTTCGAATGCTATCCCTTAATTTAAGTATTTACAAAGTAACTGCCGCATGCTACTCTTCCGCGTGTTAACTCAATCCCCCGCCCGGCCGTCCCCTTCCACCGACCGCTCCATCTCCACGCCGCCGTCCAACCAGCCTTCTGCCGCACTCGTTACTTACGTTCTTTCCCCAAACCACGCAAATCGCGATCCTTTCTTTTCAATAACTTGCGCACTCTTCTCAATTCACAAAATCGCCCATCCCCTTTGTTTTGTTAATGCTGCGCACTCTTTGGAAAAAACACCCCGGGGTAGGGGTATCTCCTCCAACCAAAATTTCAAATCTCCGCTAAACCCAACAGAATCTTACTCTTTCGCAAACAGGGTGGGGGTGTCCCGAGCTCTCAACTCGCAACCGCGGAACGAACACAAGAAGGATCACAGGGACGATCAATCGCCCTCGCCACAACGGCCCACGCTCGACGGCTCAAAACGAGTAAGGCTATACTTTCTAAATGCAAAGTTTTGATTCCAGGATCAACAAAGGCCCAATCCACACCCCCTATGCCGACTGATAACAACACGCCTCGTCCCGACGCCAACGCCGACGCCAATGAAGGATTCTCGCCGCAACGCGAAAAGTTGACGGCGCTGCGCCACGCGCTGCTGCATATTCACAGGACGCTGCTGAACATGGAACGCCGCGACTACGAACGCGAGCACGGCGTGGTGAATACCGGCGAACTCTTTCGCCTGGTGATCGACGACCCGCAATTCGCGTGGCTGCACAATATTTCGGAATTCGTGGTGCGCATCGACGAAACCCTCGCGGGCAAGGAACCCGTCACCGTCGAATATATGCGGGAATCTTTCGTGCTGGCGCGCAAGATGTTTACGCCGACGGAATCCGGCGACGCCTTTCAGAAAAAATATTTTGACGCCATTCAGCGCGACCCCGCGGTGGTGATGGACCACGCGGAAATGGCGCGCCTGTTCAACACCGAAGCGCCGGAAGTAGGCGCGGCGTAAAGTTTTGCGGAAGCACTTTGCGGAACGTCGTTGCATGAAAATGTTGCAGGACGATGATGACAACGAAGCTAGACGAACTTCACGTGTCGCATGATCGAACTGCGCAACGCTTTGATCTGGCGTTGGACGGCCAAACCGCGCTGCTCTCCTACAGCCGCGCGCCCGGCGTGATTTCGCTGGACCATACTTACGTTCCTCCGCCCATCGAGGGTCGCGGCGTGGCAGCAAAGTTAACGCGCGCGGCGCTGGATTTCGCGCGCGCCGAAAAATTGCGCGTGGTCCCGGCGTGCTCGTACGTGGCCGCGTACATCGGCAAACATCCCGAAGATCAGGACTTGGTCGCTCGGACCAAGAGTTGACGGCTTGCCTGCCGAATCACAATTCAAAATTCGCCGGCTCCGCCGCGAAGAACTGCCGCATGACACCATCAAGCTGGCGCGCTTTCTGATCGGCAAAGTGGTGGTGCACGATCTCCCCTGCGGCCGCCTTAGCGGACGGATTGTGGAGGCCGAAGCGTATCCGCCGGGCGATCCCGCAGGACATCATTTTCGCGGGCCGACTCCACGGATCCGCTCGATGTATCTGCATCCCGGGCACGCGTACGTGTTTTTTAATTACGGCGCGCATTTCATGTTGAACGTGGCCAGCGAACCAGAAGGCGTAGCGGGTGGGATTTTGATTCGCGCGCTGGAGCCGCTGGACGGCGTGGAATGGATGCGGCGTCACCGCGCCGTTCGGCTTGGTCGCGCGAAAGTCGGAGCCAGTAGCAAAGCGTCGCGCAAGGTTGCCGACCGAGTCGGCCGCGAAATTGCGCGCGGAGCCTTTCGCGTAACTCGACGTGGCGTTGCGCGCAAAATCGTTCGCAAGAAAGAACTACCGCTGGTGGATTTGACACGCGGACCGGGACGCGTTGCAGCGGCGCTGCAAATCGATCGACGGCACGACGGCGTGGATTTGTGCGGCGCGACTTCGGCGCTGTGGCTTGGTGAACTTGTGGAATCGGAACGCGCGCCGAATTCGGACGCGGTTTCCGGACGGCGGGCCGCGCGCAAGGATGCGCGGCGAATTGTGGCGAAGACCGTGCGCGTCGGGATTTCGCAGGCGGCCGATAAACTGTTGCGATTTTACGAACGCGGAAATCCTTTTGTTAGCGGTCCGAAGCGACTGTTGCTGCCAACAGGTAAATCGTGGCCGGCAAAGAAATCCGCTGCCAGGACGAAACGCCGCAAGTCTGAGGCACGCGCCACATGAAGAACGCTGGCGGTACCAGTAAAGTTTGGCCGTATGTGGCGCTAGCGACGGGGATTTTGTGCATCGGATGGTCGGCGATTTTTGTGCGCTGGACGGATATGCCCGGACCGGCGTCAGCGTTCTATCGCATGTTAATTCCGGCGGTGGTGCTGGCGCCGACGTGGTTTTTTGGCCGTGGCGCGCCTCGTAAAAATCGCGTGGATTTGCGGACGTTCGCGATTATTACGATTGGCGGACTTTTTTTCGCGCTGGATCTGGCGTTTTTCAATACTTCGATTTTGCGGACTTCGGCGGCGAACGCCACTTTGCTCGGCAACTATTCGCCCGTCGTGGTTGGGCTGCTGACGTGGGTAATTTTTCGGCGCAAGCCGGCGGCTACATTCTGGCTTGGGCTGCTTTTGGCACTGGCGGGTACGGTGGCGATTCTGTGGTCGGATTTGAGCGCGCATATCGGCTTTGGAACCGGCGACGCGATGGCTTTGGCGGCAGCGGCTTTTTTCGCGGTGTATTTGATGGCGACGGAACAAGTACGCACCACAACGAGCACGTTGGTATTTTTTCGGCTGGCGTTGATGTCCAGTTTGTTTTTTCTGCTGCTGATTAATGTGTCGATGGGAATTTCACTGCGGATTCCGGCGGGACATTCGTGGCTGGCGCTGTTGGGGCTGGGATTAGTTACGCAGTTGGGCGGATACATGGCGCTGACGTACGCGCTGGGGCATTTGCCGGCGACGGTGACGTCGGTGAGTTTGCTGACGCAGGGGCCGCTGACCGCAGTGCTGGCGGCGTTGTTTCTGGGCGAGAAATTGACGGCGGCGCAGATTTTTGGTGGGTTGCTGGTGCTGGTGGGCGTGGGATTGGCTAATCGTCGCGGGAGTCCTGAGGAAGAGGCGAATGCGATTCTCGCGCATGGGGATGCGTGACGACGCGGAGAAAATCAGGAGGAAAAGCACGGGTCTGAAGACCCGCCGCTACAACCGGAGGAGCGTCAGCAACTGCCGAAAGAGTTGCGGGCTATCGTGGCCGATTACCGCGAAGGAAAAAACCGCAGGGCTCAAAATCAAGCGCCCTGCGCTTTCGAGTGGCTAATGTTTGGCGGTTTCGGGGGCCAGGGCCAGGATTTCTACGTTGTTGCCGTTGGGATCCTGGATGTAGACGGACGAGGTGCCGTCGCGATGTTTTTGCGGCGGACCGTACACGCTGGGGTCGCCGAGGACGGCGAAGTGATCGGGATGCTGTGAGGGGAGCACGAATGCCAGACGGATGTTGGCGAATTCGACTAGCGCCCAAGTTTCGTCCTGGTAGGCGACCTGGCAGTGAAAATGTTGTTGGTACCAAGCGACGGTCTGCGCGACGTTGGTGACGGTGACGGCGACGTGGTCCATGGTATCCAGCGGTTTTTTTTCGACGGTTGACGGCATGGCGACTCTCCCTGGCTCAACGATACCCAATCGGGGCCCGATTAGGCCTGGCGATTCCTAGCTGAGCTTTCCCCGCCCGCACAACACAAGAATACGCCGATGAACCGGCGCTGGCTACGACGGGGCAGGCGTCAGCATCCCGGCAACAGCGGTACGAGCTAAGACCATATCCGTGATGCTGCGTACTCGATAGCCATTTCCCGAAAGATCAGCGGTAGGGCTGTTAACCGAAAGGCTGTAGGTTCAAACCCTACCCGGGGAGCCAACCTCTCATTCTTCAATCAGTCGGAGGTTCGCAGAACATTCGGTCTTTGACCGAATGGTTTCAAGAAATCATTTCATGTTGCGGAGCCTTTGGGCTCTCACCGAACGACCGAGAGTCTGGTTTCCTGTAAATCAGGAAACATAGCGACGAATCCGGTGGATGCGAATCCTCCCCAGCGGGACTTCTGGCCCAAAATAACTTCCGGTTAGCCCGTCACCCGTTCCCTATTCATATACGGCACGGTACAATCATTCGACTCTTATGCCGTTGCCTCCTGGAACTCGTTTGGGTCCCTACGAGATCTCGGATTCCCTCGGTGCTGGCGGCATGGGCGAAGTCTACAAAGCCCGCGACACGCGACTGAACCGCATTGTCGCCATCAAGGTTTCCAAAGAACAGTTCTCCGAACGATTCGAGGGCGAAGCGCACGCTGTCGCTGCCTTGAACCATGCCAACATCTGCACCCTGTACGACGTCGGACCGAACTATTTGGTGATGGAGTACATCGAAGGCGTGTCACTAAAGGGACCGTTGCCTCTTCATGAAGCGCTCAAGTATGGAACGCAGATTTGCGATGCACTTGATGCCGCCCACAAGAAGAGCATCATTCATCGCGACCTGAAGCCCGCTAATATTCTCGTCACCAAGACCGGCATCAAGCTTTTAGACTTCGGCCTCGCAAAAATCGCGAAAACGACCAAGTCGCCAAACGATGCCACTCTCACCATGGCGCTAACCGGTAAGAACGAGATCGTAGGCACCCTTTACTATATGTCGCCGGAGCAGTTGCAAGCGCAAGCCACTGGTCAGGAAATCGATGCCCGCAGCGACATCTTCTCCTTTGGCTTGGTCCTCTATGAAATGCTTACGGGCAAGCGCGCATTCGGTGGTTCCTCCCCTGCTACCGTAATTGCTGCCATCATGGAACGCCCGGCCCCGTCAATTAGCGGGGTTGCCCCGCCGGCTTTGGACCGAGTTCTGAAACGGTGTTTGGAGAAAGACCCTGAAAACCGCTGGCAAAGCGCGCGCGATCTAAAAGCCGAGCTGGAATGGATTGAACAACCCTCCAGTGAAGTGGGCGCCGTACCTGCTGCAATTGCTCGCCATCGACCCCTGCCATGGATCGCAGCAGGGGTCCTGGCCTTAGTGGCGGCAGTCGCATCATGGATCGCGTATCGCTCCATACGCCCTGCGGAACTGAAGCCTTTGGTTCGCTTGGATGTGGATCTGGGCCGTGACGTTTATTTGAACGCCTTGGGTGGATCTGACGTAATTATTTCGCCTGACGGCACGCGCATTGCCTATTTGTCCCGCGGTCACCTTTTCACGCGCAGGCTCGATCAACCGATTGCCGCCGAGCTGGCCATCACCCAAGGTGCGACCAGCCCGTTCTTTTCCCCCGATGGTCAGTGGATTGGCTTTACCGCAAGCGGAAAGCTGAGAAAAATCTCTGTGGAAGGCGGTACCGAGCTCGTGTTGTGCGACGCCGGATCCTCTTACACCGGCGACGATTGGGGTGAAGACGGCAATATTATCGCTAGCCTTCGGATCTCCGGCGGGTTGTCGCAAGTTTCCTCGTCGGGCGGCACACCCACACCGGTCACCGAGCTTCAGGGGGAAGAAAAGACTCATCGCTGGCCGCAGATTCTGCCCGGTGGCAAAGCGATACTGTTCACCGCGCAAAATTCCACGGTAGGTTTTGATGATGGCAAGATCGAAGTCATGACCCTAGCTGATCACCACAGGAAAACCCTGGAGAGCGGCGGGACCTTCGGACGTTATCTGGCTGCGACTGACGGCAAAGGCTACCTCACCTATGTGAACAGGGGAACCCTGTTCGCGGCCCCTTTCGACCTCGAAAAGCTGGAGACAATCGGTTCGCCCGTGCCGGTGTTGCAGCAGGTTTCCTATTCTGCAATGTTTGGCTCCGCGAAGTTAAGCTTCTCGCGCACCGGGACATTCTTGTACCGCAGCCGCGAAATCGATCTCTCTCGGGTATCGATCCAATGGCTTGATGCGGATGGGAGAACGCAAACGCTAATGGACAAGCCCGGCCTCTTCGTGAATCCTCATCTCTCACCCGACGCTCAGCGGCTGGCAGTCGTGAACAACGACGAGATGTCCGGAGTTTGGATCTACGATATCCGGCGCGACACAATGGCGCCGCTAACGGGAGAACGGAATGGAGGTCAACCAGTATGGACACCGAACGGCGAATACATCGTTTACAGAGGAGTTACTGGGATCTTCTGTGCGCGCGCCGACGGCGGGGGTAAGGCTCAGTCTCTGACTGCGAGCAAGGAATTTCAGTATCCCACGGCCTTCTCGCCAGATGGCAAACGCCTTCTGTTTCACCAAATGGGGTCACAAGGGTTCGACATTTGGATCTTGCCAGTCGAACATGACGAAAACGGATTGAAAGCGGGTAAGGCAGAGTTGTTTCTCCACACGAACAACGGAGGCCGGGACGCGCATTTCTCCCCTGACGGACGCTGGATCGCCTACTCTTCGAACGAATCAGGAAATCCCCAGGTGTATGTGAGCGCGTTTCCCGACACGGGGGGCCGCTGGCAAGTCTCAAGCAACGGGGGAACGTCGCCGATTTTCTCTCGAAACGGGAAGGATATCTTTTTCTTTGATGTCCCCGGCGATCGGATTATGGTGGCGAGCTACTCGGTGAGGGGTGACTCGTTCGTGGTTGAAAAGCCGCGAGTGTGGTCGAGACAAAGTGTGGCGCTGGCGCTGAGCGGCGTTTTGGGGGCCCAGTATGACGTTGCGCCCGACGGAAAGAGCATCGCCGTCAGCACCTTTGCCGGCTCGACGCAACAGGACTCTGGCCACGTGATCTTTCTCGAAAACTTCTTCGACGAATTGCAACGCAAGGTACCTTTGGGCGGCAAGTGATCTTCTAATTCCGAACGGAAAGTTCTGCCAGCAATCCGGACAACTGTTCGCACTAGATTTTTGTGACACGGACTCTTTGGATTCAACCCCGGTTGTCGGCAATCCGGAAGTAATGGGGCAAATCGGCTCTTCTGGAGATTACTTCCGGCTTGCCCGTTACCCGTCCGGAATCAGCATTGCTACTTGTGGACTCTTCAGAACCAGTTTCCTGGGCAGCAAAGGGGAAATGCCACTTCTCCGATTGCGCGTTAATCAGGTGGCTTGGGCAGTAGCGGTGTCGTAGGGTACCTTGTCGTGTCGTGTTATTTCAAGCTTGTCAGGAACTCATCGAGCAAATTGTTGAACTTATCGGCGTCATCGACAAAAAGCGCGTGCCCGACATCCTCAAAAAGTTCAAATCTCGCACCGAGAATACTTTTCTGCATCTCCTGAAATTGCGGCACCAAATCCTTGTTCGCGCCTATGATCAGCGTCGGCTTGTTGATTTTCGCGATTGCTGGCCGGCTATCGCTTGTAAACGTAGCAAGCCCTATGGCGACCGCTGAATCGGTGGGCGTGGCCAGCGAGCCTTTGATTAGCTTCTGCACGTATTCTTCCGCTTGAGGCTTGCGAAACATCGAGCGCACGAAGCCATCCGTCATCTGTAAACGATTCGCCTGCATCCCTTTGAGGAACTCGATGCTGCCTTTAATGTACTCCGGTGTGAGATCGAGAGCCGCGACGCCGTCCACCAAGACAATTCCTGCTAGAGCGCTCGTGCCGAACTGATCCAGGTAGGCCGCGATCTCCGGAACCCCCATCGACCAGCCCACCAGCACCACCGGCGCGAGACGCAATTGCTCGATGACCGCCTTCATGTCCCTGGCGTGTGCTGCGGGGTAATCGCCCTCGCCCGTCTTCGCCGATTCGCCCTGCGACCTCAGATCCATCGCCACAACGTGATACTTAGCCGAGAAATGGACGATTTGCTTTTCCCATATCCATGCGGGCATGGTGAAACCCGGCACAAATAGAATGGAAGGGACCTCGTGCGGTCCGGTTACGGTGACACTGCCCTTCATCGGTGTGACGGGGGGAGGAACTGCGTCGCCCTCTTCCGTGTTTCCGACTGGCACCTTCGAGCGGCCGGCCTCGATGTAATGAATCTTAGCCCCGTCCCAGGATGTAACGAAACCGCTCTGTGCGGACGGATTCTTGTCCTTCGACGGTGCAGGCGACGCCGCAGCCGAACTCGCGTAGCCCCAAAGCAAAACGCAGAACCAAGCGACGGCAAATAGCTTCGAGCTTCTACGTGCTCTTCTTAACATTTTCGCCTGAGCCTCGCCTGATCTTGGGTCTAATCCGAAATTTCCATTTCAGCTTCCAAGCCGACGGATAACGTACACCCATCCGCGAGTCCATTACAACGGACCGATCCATTTGGATGGTTGGTCGCCAGACTAGTGGATTCGGGTCTCCAAAAACGGCCTGAGATTGGCAAACCAGATTCCGGGTGGGTAGTCGGCAACCCTTCCTTTACTCGGATTGAGGAAGGGTTGCCCGTCATCCGACCACGGTCGCGGATTTAACCCCGTTGATTCCGTTAAACAGACCTGAGAGGTCCGAGCGGTGTGCCAGCCACCAGTGTCATTTGTTCAGCTTTGCGGGCCAGTTAAGGACGACGGACATGGGCTGGGTCTCTGCCTGTTTCACTTGTGTGTTAATCAGGAAGCGCTGCCCGTCGCGGCTCACGTCATAGACGAACAGTTCCGTGCGGGCGGCTCGCTGCCGGGGAGTGGCCGGGAAAAGAGCGACGGGCGTGCCTGAATCGAACTTGGCGCCCGTTGTCACCGGCGCGGCCATCATTTTGCCGTCCGAGGAAAGGTAAAACAGCTCTTTGCCGTCCCCTCGCCACCGGGCCTGCTCTCCTCCAGTCGTCGAGACTCGCCACTTGCCGTGTGCAACCGGAAAGGAGGTTACGTAAATCTCCCATTTCCCGCTCTCATTGGATGCGTACGTCACCCACTTCCCGTCCGGGGAAAATTGGCCATTGCTTAGGACAGATTCGGCTTTCAGGAACAGACTGTTTTTTTGCTCCGGGAACGTTACAAACCACAAGTCTGTGGCTCGATTATAGAGGAGGTACTTTCCGTCTCCGGACCAATCGGTCGGAAATTTGTCCAAGTCATCCTGCACAATCCGCTTTTCTTCTTGCGTACCGTCGGAGTTCTTCATATATAGGTCGAAGTGAAATTGCGGATTAGAGCTAAATACCAACCGTGTGGCGTCGGGGCTCCAGATCGGCACGCCGTGAAAACCGAAGCCGAAAGTAAGTTGCTTGGCGCTCTCGAGTTGCAACTCATAGGTCCAGACGTCGACTTTTAGGTTCTGGTTCGCCGTGTCGATCTTGTCTACGGCCACTGATTTCCCATTCGGAGCTAGTGCCACGTTGAGATACACATCCGGCTTACCCACCCTGCCGACTTCATTCCCCTTGCGGTCGAACCAGACGGGTTGCGAAAGGGCGACACCACTGCCACTCTGAGTGATCATCAGGCCATTATCGGAGACCGTGAACATCGCCCTGGCGACTTGTGGCAGATACTGGATATCTGTCAGGATGGCCGTTGGCTCCCCTGTCAGTACGAATCGTTTCTGATCGAATCGCTGGGCGAGCAGAGTCTTCTCACGGTAAAACAGAAGGTAGCCCGGCGCGGCATAGGCCGCGTTCGCAGTGGCTTCCACGACGAACCGCTTTTCGCTGGAATCCAGTGAACCCACGAAGATGGCGTCCACGCCTATCTGCCCAGAAAAATTGCTTGCCAGATACAGGTAATGCTTTCCGTCGGGAAGAAATACGGGCCAGCGATGGCTGTGTTCGCCACGTTTCCCGTCCGGGTTGCTGATCTGCGTGGGATTTCCACCTGATGCCAAGACGCGATACAGGCCTCCCCCTACTGACGCGTCAGGCGTGAAAACAATCACGCCGTCCTTGTTCCATGTACCGCCTCGGCCCGAGGGCGCGTCGCAGACCGCCTGCACCGAGCCACCTGATAACTCCAGTTTCTTCAATTTTCCGTCGGCAAAGAACGCAAGAAATCGACTGTCAGCTGACCAGAACGGATAGCTGGCGCCCCCGGTATCGGCAAGGCTCCTAGCGCCCGGCGATCCCAGTTCGTAAATCCAGATCGCATTCTTGCGAGCAGATTCCAAGTAGCCGACTACGGCGACAGTGTGCCCATTTGGAGCTATCGCAATGTCATCGGCCGCAAATGACAGCGGCGCATTAAATTGCATCGTTTGTTCTGAAGGCTTGGAGCTTCGCCACCAGATGACCGTTACAATCAGAGCGACGAGCAAAGCGCAGGAGATGAGCCATGATAAAGTTTCTCGGGTCCTTCTTGCTGGTGTTAATGACGGAGTCCCCGTGTGCCCGCCACTCTCGGCAATCCACTTCAACTCAGCTCCGAGGTCGCATGCGGATTGCCACCTGTCGTCGGGCTCTTTGGCAAGACAGCGTTTGACGATGCGGTCCAGCGAGGGCGGTGACGATGGCGCCAGCTCCCTGATCGGCTTGGGATCGACTGACAGAATCGCAGCGATCAGGCTCGCTCTGGTTTTCCCGTTGAACGCAGGTCTGCCTGTGGCCATCTCGTAGAGCACTTCTCCGAAGGCAAAGATGTCGGTGCGTGAGTCTGCTTCCCGCCCTTCCAACTGCTCTGGCGCCATGTACTGGAATGTGCCAACGATAGTGCCTTCGGCCGTAAGCTTCTTGTCCGATGTCATTTCCGTCAGCTCGTTAGCGATCGGCGCCGTTTCAGGATTGAGCTTCGCCAAACCGAAGTCCATCAACTTCACTCCCGATTTGGTGAGCATGATGTTGCTGGGCTTGATATCCCTATGGATTATCCCTTGCCGGTGCGCCTTATCCAAAGCATCTGCAAGCTCGATGGCATATTTCAGAACTTCCTGAGTGGGCAGTGAACCCTTCTTCAGTTTCTTCTCCAGCGTCTCGCCTTCGAGGTACTCCAATACGAGGTAGTCCACTCTATCCTGATGTCCGATGTCATGCAGTGTGCAGATGTGGGGATGTGAAAGGGTTGAGATGGATCGAGCTTCGCGTTCAAACCGCTGCCTCTTCTCGGGATCCTGGGCCAGCTCGAAAGGCAATACCTTCACCGCTACGATGCGGTCCAAGCGGGTGTCTTTGGCGCGATAAACCTCGCCCATGCCGCCAGCTCCGGCAGCGGATATTATCTCGTAAGGCCCGAAGCGAGTTCCTGCGGCGATAGGCATGGGGAATCCCGCAGATTATAGCCCTCCACAAGGAAGACGGTGCGGTTATCTTCTGCGGAACGGTTTAGCCGCGGCAGTGTTGACCGAACCGACCAACTCCCGGACGGTCGGCAATCCGGAAACTATCCGGAGACTGGCTCGCAAGACATTCTCGGCCTGTTTGCAAATACCTTCTTGGGTGCAGGATTGGGTGCAGCTAGAAGAGGAGAATGGCTCCGATGTTCGTGTAAGCGACACCAGATAGGGCACTCAGACTTTTGACCTCCTCGGCTGGTTGGCGAAGAGTTTTCGAGGTGTGTCGTTTCGCACAGACTGTTGGCGCGTCTTTTGGTTGAATGGACATGCAAACGCAGAGCATGAAAATTTCACCCAATGAGTGTGCGGCGCCCTGGCGGCGTTCAGGACGGATATGAGCGGGAAAAATTTTCGCGTGGCGCAATCGGTGGAACGGACCAACTCCGAGGGAAAACCCGTTAAGAACAGGGTGCTGTTGTCCATGCCCGACAACGAATACCAGTTGATGCGCGCGGACTTAACGTTTATCGACCTGCCGGGTCACCTCAGCCTGCACGAGCCGACGCAGAAAATCGAGTTCGTGTATTTTCCGAACCGCGGAATGGTTTCTCAAGTGGTAGTGACCAAGGACGGTCGAACGGTGGAAGTGGGTGTAGTGGGGAGCGAGGGATACGTTGGGGCAGGACTGGCGGCGGGCTTGAGCAGAAGTTCCGTCCGCGAAATCATGCAGATCGCCGGCGATGGCTTCCGAATGATGGGCAATGCGCTGGAACGCATTCTGCGGTCCACTCCGCAGCTACAGGTGTTATTGAACAGGCATACCGGCCTGCAAGGAATGCAAGTGGCCCAGACCGCGGCGTGCAACCGGCTGCACGATATACAGCAGCGTCTCTCCAGGTGGCTGCTGATGACGCAGGATCGCGTGCATTCCGGGGTGCTTCCGATCACCCACGATTTCATCGCCACGATGATGGGCACGGACCGCTCCACGGTGAGTCTGGCAGCGTCGGTACTGCAAAAAAAAGGAACCATCGATTACGTGCGAGGCGCAGTGAAGATTTTGGACCGCAGGAAACTGGAAAAATCCGCGTGTGAATGCTACGGCGTGATTCAACAGTTCGAGGACGACCTCGGACTGCGCTAGCAATTCCCAGTAGTGTCGGATACCCCACAGACAATCAGCTCTTTCCATCGCTAAGGTACGCGGGACCCGTGTGCTCGCGCTGACGTAGGCGCGCGCTTGCGAAGCGGCGCGTTAGGCGGGACTTCGCTCGCGGCAGAGCAGCGAGCGGTTTCTTGCCGCCGCAGTCCCCAATGCAGAGCAATGTTTCACCTTCTTTTCCAGAAGGCTTAGACGCACCAAATCGCGAGGTGGCAAAGGAGCCGATGCGTCGCAAACTGGTTTGGGTGGAGAAACCAAATTTTCAGCGCTGGACTTGTACGGAATGCGGCTGGGAGTTCAATCCTTCATGGCCGCTGGTCGGCAAAACCATTGAGGAGATGAAAGAGAATTTCGGACAACAGCTCGAAAAGGAGTTCGCAGCGCATGTCTGCGCCGAACATCCGAGGGACACAAAAAATCCCCATTAAGCCAAGGCTTTCGGATCGGACTAGCGCGCGAGCTGAACTATTTGCGGAGAGCCTTGGCTAAGAGGAAGGCGTTGATCTGCATCTCACCGTTCTGGTCGTGACGGCCGTGGTATTTGATGAAGCCAAGCGTTCTGAACTTATTCATAAAAATGTTGACGCGCGAGCGCGTGGTGCCGATGATCGCCGCGAGGGTCTCTTGCGATATTCCGACAACTTTGCGCAACTTGCGCTGACGGCCGTTCCCCGCGAGCAAAAGAAGAGCGCGGGCGAGCCGCCTCTCGCCGTAGTGAGAAACCTGGTCGATTAAATCCTCCTCAAGGCGAATGTTGCGCGAAAGCAAATAAGAAAGGAAGGAATAGGAGAGCGCATGGTCAGCGTGGAGGGCGCGGATCATCTCGTTTCTTTCAATGACTTTTAGCACCGTGGGTGCCATCGCAGTGGCGGTCCTAATACGAACATTCTGAGTGCCCAGGCACGGTTCACCAAGAAATTCACCCGGCCCCAGAACGGCGACGATGGCCTGTTTGCCAGTCTTGGAGGCCACGGACAGTTTCACGCGGCCGCTTCGAATGTACATGAGGGTCTCGGCGACATCGCCTTGATAAAAAATGGCTCCCCCCGTGGCGAACCTTTCGTATAGCGTGGCCACTCCGCGCAAATTGAAGGAAATTTTGGGAGGGGTCGCCATGTTGGACTTCATGGGTTAGTTGGGCCTCCGATGGTAATAGGATAGTGCATGTCGCGCGGATTGGGCCATTCGCGGCATGGCGATCTCCTATAGGGCACTTACTGGGCGGCTTCCTTGGAACCCGGCCTGCGCGCCCCTGCATGAGAATCTTTCCTCGGATGATTGCATCGAACGCGAGGTCGTGCTGTTCAATTTGGTGCACCGGGGAAGGGTGAATCCATGAACGCTAGGGCGACACCAGGGCATCCGAGGGACATCCGTCGCCTATCGGGTTTCGGCGTGGCGATGGCGGTGGCTACCCGGGATCGTGCGTCGGCTCTTGGAGTGGCAAGTAGGGGGAGGAAGGCGGCTCCCGGGCGCGGCCCAGACATTGGGCGGAACGAGGCTGGAACGAGGGCGGAACGGGGGGCTGGTCGAAAGGGGCATGCATGCAACTAATCCCGGCGGGCAGGGTTCTGGGGCTTACTACTCCAGGAATGCTCCCTTAGCGGCGAGGGGAGTCGATCAAAGGATTGTTCCCTACTGAAGTAGCGGCGCTTCCAAGAGTTTGCTAGCCGGGTGCCGACAAACTGCGTTTTGCGGGTAGTGCTTTTTGGGCCGACGAATGAAATTGCACGAACACGAGCGAGTTGGGCCCCACATTGCTGGACTCACGTCCGCAGTGCAACAGGCGGAGATCAGACTGCTCCTGGACGGTCGCTGGCCACCGCTCAAGCCGTTGCCGGTATTCAAGTTTGAAACAGCTGAGTATCGCGCCGCGGTTGATTTCGATAAGTTGCGCGGAGAGTGGGTGTGCCGCAAGACGTCGTTGCCTTCCAATAAGGTTCAGGAACTGCGTGGTGCGCTGGCAGAAATCATCATGGCCTTGCCCCGCGGTGAGGCCGAAGTGCTTGGCGAACTCGCCGCAGCAGAGCAGCCGGAACAAGAGTTAGAGAAGGACGCCGATCGTCGCCGCGAGGCAATGCAGGCGTGGCAGGAGAATCACGAGAGCGGCGTGATCTATGCGGGGTTGCGCGGTTATCTTTCCGAATTCCAGCGAGATGAAATCGAAGACACCATCCGGCTGACGCTTACCGCGCGGCAGTTGCAGGTCAACCCCAAGAATGTTGCGTACGTGTTTGACGCGCTGGCGAAGGCGGGCGGGAAGCTCGCAACACTCATAGAAATCGCGCGACAGAATAAGGCGGAGCAGGAAACGGGCGTACCGACGAAGGCAAAATCGGCTGCGGCGGGCGCGTCAGTCTCTTCGGGCACGACGGTTTCCTCGGGCACGACGGGCTCCTCGGGCGGTCGAGGATTTGTGCCGGTTGCGCCGACTCATTCCACGTTCGACGCCTGCGTCGAGGGCTTGACGCCGGCGGTTGTTGAGAGCGTCATTCCCGTAAGCATCGAAAGCGTGCCAGAACGGCCGATTGAGAGTGTTTTCCTCGTGCAGGAGCAACGCTCCTCGCCCGAGACCACGCACGCTGCGCCCCCAGCGTGGAAAACGTTAACGCCAGAGATTGTGGATACGACCCCGCCGCGGTCATTGGCCGAAGAATTGCGCGAAAGAGGGCGGCGATACGCGGCGTTTAGGAGTCTTCGCGGCGGTTTTGGCGCCAGTCTTGGCACCAGTCTTAATACCGGTTTCTTACCTCAGGGTCGAACAGAGAAGGTCGCGACTTCAGCGGACCGCGGCGAGAACTCGAGCGCACGCTCGCGTGCTCTGGAAATATCGGGCTGGCAGGTGGCTGCCGCAGCGCTCTTGGTCGCGTTGAGCACTCTTGCCGTTGTGTTCGCGGTGGGGCGCGGCATGATGGGAGAGCGCCACCCGGAGAGCCGGAAAGTAATGCCGACGATTGCCACCACGTCGGCACCCCTTAGGGACCCGAGCGATCCGGCCTCGCGGAATTCCAATCCGCCGATGGATCGTACCTCGCCTATGCCTGATCTAAATCCGCCAGCGCCGGTAACGGTAGGGTCGCCAGCACAAATCCCAGCCGCGCAGCACCTGAGTGCACGACCGGAAGAATCAGCGACTCGCGCAGAGCCCGTCGGACCGCCTGCAGCATCTCCGGCAATAGCAACCCGACCACTCATCAATTCTCAGAATGCGGAAGTCCGTGCTGAGGGCAAGGACTCGAACGAGGCAATTGCGCGGAGCGTGGCGCCACCGGCGATTGCGCAGCCCGGACACGCACCCACTAACGGCGCGATAGGCGGCGTTACGGTAGATCCCGCGCCACGCTGGGAACCGCCTGCGACGCACATAGCGACGCACCTATCATCGCCATCGGCGATGCTAGTTACTGGCCCGGGGGACGGCAGCAAACCGTTCCGACTGACGTTGCCGGAAAAACCGATCGCGGCGTCTTCCGTGTTTGCGATGACCTCGCAACTTTCTGTGCTGGTTCCTCCCGGGTTTGGACCGGCACGTAAGCCTGCGCGATTGCAAGTCGGCGAGCTGGTCTCGTTCGTGTGGCCGCGTTATCCGAAGCCGGGAGAGCGACATGGGTCGGCTGAAACCGTAAAGGTTCGCACCACCATCGGAGAGTTCGGCCAAGTATTGGATGTAAAGCGCGTGAGCGGCTCGACCGCTCTGCTCCCCGCGGCAGTGAGCGCGATTCGCCAGTGGCGATATAAGCCGACGCTGTTGAACAGTAGGGCGGTGCAGACGCAGGAGGACGTCACCATTGAATTCCGGCCGGTGCAGCGTTTGTCGCGCGGGGGTTCTTGGCGTGCGGCGCGCGAATAGTGGCGGTGACGTTTACAAGATTTCGTAGCGAATGCACGAATCGGCCACGCAGAGTGAATTTACTCGGTGTCCACAAGGTCGAAAGCGGCGTCAAGCCCGTACACCAAATCTCTCCAGGTACTTCGCCAACTCCAGGGAAGCGATTGCCATTTCCGCATCCAGGATGGACAGACGGTCGCGACGCCAATTGAAACACCAGAGCGTTGGGACGGCCACAAGAATTCCCGCAGCGGTACAGACCAAGGCTTCGGCGATACTGTTCGCCGTCATCGCGATCCATGTTGCGTGCGAGCCGATAAAACCGCGAAACGAATCGAGAATGCCGATGATGGTACCGAAGAAGCCCACGAGTGGGGCTGTTGTCGCAATCGTTCCGAGCAGGTTCAATCCTCGTCGCAACTGTTCGTGCACGGAGTTTCTTTCGATTCGTGCTGCTCGCTTTCCAATGTCTATGGACCGTTCGACCGAAACGCATGTGCGAGCGCTGCGGAACGCGCGGAGTCCGCTGGCAAACACCGTAGCGACGTGACTTCGCCTTCGCGCCTCGGCCAAAGCGAGTACAGCATCGCGATCGTCACGCTCAAGGAGGCTAATGGCAAGCCTCAGGAAATTCCGCGACTGCCGAACCGCGGCGCCGTAAATCCAAACGCGCTCGATGCCCTCCAAAAACGTCCACAAGAACATGGAGAGTAGGACTAGCAAGCTGGATTCCGCCAGGGGGCTGACGCCCCGCCACGTCTCCCATAGAAAATACCAAACCTCATACGTTCGAGTCACACACCCGCCTTGTTGTGTAAGACACCAAATCATGTCTTTAGTTCCCACAGCGGCGGCCCAGATATTCGGCTTCAAAGGTCGGGTGCGCCGTGGACGCGCATGGTGCGCGGTTTGAATTCGGCGCGAAGAGAGAGCGAGTTGTCGCGGTCGGGACGCGGGGTCTTGGCGGAGGCTTTGCAATGGAAGACGATGCGATCCGATTCTGGATCGATGGTGACGCGGCCGTCGATTTGCCTGGGGAAATGAAACTCGACGCGCGGTTTTTCCTGCGCGGATCCTTCGACGATGACGGCGCTTTCTAGGTCGAGCGTGGTGCCGTTTGGCAATTCCAGGAACACGGTGTCGCGCAAATTTTCCTTGGCGTCCGAGAGAATACGCAGCGCTTCGCTGGCGTCGATGACGAGAACGTAGTCCGGCAGGTCGTCGACGTGAAGTGGTCGGCGGGCAACGCGGGATTGCTCAGTTGGTGGAGACGCTGTTGCGCCAGGCGAACGGTTTTTGAGGACCACCAAATTACGGGAACTTTGGGTTGCGGTCTACTGCGACTGATTTGAATGCCGGGAATTTGATTAGCGTTGTCGGAATTTACCGGGGCGTCGGTCTGTAGGCGCGTCTGAGGATCTGTTTGATGCGCGGTAATCTCGCGCTCCAGCTTGACGGTCGCGGGACTCCAAGGAGAATCCAGCAAAATCTTAGAAACATCCGACAGGTTCCAGTTTGCGGGCGGTTTGTCCCAAGGCGAGCCACCGAGCGGAACCGGGAGGGCCAGCAAGGCAACGAGGATGAATCGCGTAATCATCGGCGTGATCTCCGGTGTATCGGGGGTCTAGCGGGGGCCTACCAGGGGTAACTTGACGGATTCGATGCCAGCGGCAGGCTGGGAGTTGTCGCACACGATCGGTGATTTTCGTCGACGAAACCCTCTAGTGTGCGGCGGGCGTGGTTGGAAGATTTGTTTCCAGATAGTCCGATAGCAGAGTGTAGAGATGGATGGTGGTGCCTTCGCCTTCGTTGATGGCGTGGGTGCGGTTGGGATATTCCATGAAGCTGAATTGCTTGCCGTCCTCGACGAGCTTATTGATGAGCATTTGCGAGCCCTGAAAATGCACGTTGTCGTCGCCGGTGCCGTGCACCAAAAGCAAATGCCCGTGCAGGCCTGACGCGAAGTTGATGGCGCTGCCGCGCTTGTAGCCTTCGGGATTTTGCTCCGGCAGGCCCATGTAGCGTTCCTGATAGATGGTGTCGTAGAGGCGCTGATCCGGGACGGGGGCAACTGCCATTCCGACTTTGTAGGTTTCGGGCGAACGGAACATGAGGTTCAAGGTGTTGGTGCCGCCGCCGCTCCAACCCCAGACGGCGATGCGGGTGGAGTCGAGATAGGGTCGTTCGGCACAAAGTTTCTTGATGGCTGCGGTTTGGTCTTCGGTGGCCAGCGGACCGATGGAGCCGTAGACGATTTTGCGCCACTCGCGGCCCTTGGGCGCCGGAGTGCCGCGATTGTCAAAGCTGACGACGATGTAGCCATCCTGCGCCAGCGCGCGATGAAAAAGGCCGCCACGGCCGTCCCAGTGATCGAGCACCGTTTGTGCCGCAGGCTCGCCGTAAACATTTACGAGCACCGGATATTTGCGGGATGGATCAAAATTCCTTGGACGGATCATCCAGCCATCGAGGGTGACGCCGTTGCCTATGTCCACCTGAAAAAACTCGCTTTTGTTTTCGAGCAGAGGCTTGAGTTTTTCGCGTAGCGCGGAATTGTCTTCGATGACGCGCACCGCATGGGCGTCTGGGAGACTTACCAATTCGAAATGCCAGGGGTCGTCGAAACGGCTGAAAGAGTGAAAGGCCCACTGGCCGCTCGGGGCAATGTCATAAGTGTGATACCCCACCTGCCCGGCCGGCGTGATGCGCACCGCGGGATTGTTGTTAGGACTGCTGCTAGAACTGTTGCTCGGGGCAAGGTCCACTCGGTAGAGATACTGCTGGGTGGCGTTCTGTGGCGAGGCTGTGAAGTACAGCGCGTGTTGCGGCTCGGCTAGGCGGTCGATATCTATGACGTCGAAGGCGCCGGGAGTCAATAATTTGGGCGCGGAGTTATCGCGATTCACCAGGTAGGCGTGGCGCCAACCATCGCGCTCGCTCAACCACACGAAGGATTGACCGAACGGGCGAATTTCGTTGACGTCCACCCAGGCTTTATCCTGGTCGCGAAAAATGCTTTTAGTCTTGGCCGTGGATATATCGGCAAGCAGAAGATCCGCGGTGTTCTGCAGGCGATTCAGTTGCTCGATCACTAATTCGCTGGAGTTTCCGGCCCACTCCATGCGGGCGATGTAAGTGTTGCGAGGATCTCCCGGGACGTCCATCCATTTCGATTCGTCCGTGCGTACGCCCAGCACGCCAATGCTGACGGCGGAATTCGTGGTGCCGACTTTCGGATACGGAATCATCTTGATGGTGGGATAGACGGAATCGGTGTAGTCGATCAGCGGATATTCGCCGACGCCGCTGGAATCGAAATGCCAGAAGGCGATGTGCTTGCCGTCGGGACTCCAGCGAAAGGCATCGCGCAGGTCTAGTTCTTCCTCGTAGACCCAGTCCGAGGTGCCGTTGATGATAGTGTGCGAGCCGTCGTGGGTCAGTTGGCGAACGCTGCCATTCGGAACATCCTGCACAAACAGATTGTTGGCGCGCACGAAGGCGACGGACGCGGCGTCCGGGGAGAACTTAGCGAACTGCATGGTGGAGGGTTCACCGGCGCCGCCCAGTTTTTCGAGAGCACTGGTGCGGAGGTCGAGAAGCCAGTAGTCGCCGCGGGTATGGCGGCGCCAAACGGGCTTGGAATTGGTGAAAATCAGCACCCGCTGGTGGTCTTTCGAAAACTCGTAACCTTCCACGGGCAGCGCCTGCTTTTGGCCGGCGGGGATCAGAGCTTTTGCGGAAACGAGAATCTCACGTTTTCCGGAAGCCGTGGTATAGCGAACTATATCCTGCGCACCGGGAACGTCTGGCGAGTCTTCCAATACCGTATAGGCTGCGCCATCGTCGAGCCATTCAAATTGTGGCGGGGCTTTCACTGTGAAGGCATGGTCGACGAAGATCTGATGCAGCAGATCTTGCAGGTCTTGCGAGGGTGCGGCCGCGGCCGGGTTGGCGGTAAGAAATAAAGCTAAGAGGCTTAACGTCAAGAGACTGGCGGGTTTACGGGGGTTCATGGGCGAAGCGCAGAATATCACGAATCGCCGAGGGCCTTGGCTTCTTCCAGCGCAGCGATGGCAGTCTCGCGGCTGACGCCCGGGTATTGTTTCAGGAACTCATCCAGCGTTTCGCCACCTTCCAAGTAATCGAGAAGTGTTTGGAATGGGACGCGCGTGCCGCGGAAAACCGGTTCTCCGCTATGGATTTCTGGGTCTTGCGTGATTACGCTTTCCGGGAAAGTAGCCATGGCGATCCTCCTGCGCGCCCGGCGATTATACCCCATCAGCGTTTAAGGGAGCGCTCCGCAGGCCTCCTCCCGGCCAGACGAGCGATTCGACTATTAGCTACCGTCCACGTTCTATTCATACAGCTGTAACACAACGTGGGCTATAAACCTCCCGTCCTCCAACAAGCACGACCAATTCTCACGCTTGAGGCTCGGCGAAGAGATCACGCAGTCACAGGAGCGTCATGGCAACAGCAACGGCACCAGCAGCCCCGCCACCATCTGCAACCCCGCCGCCGAGCCAACACTCGGTACACGCAAAACTCTCCAAGGGCCCCGGAACCATTGGAATACTGATTTTTGGAGTGGTGCTGATCGTCGGGATCATTTATATCGGCGTCAGCCTCTCTCGCGACCTGAGTGGGATAAGCGGCCCGGTTATGCCCTACGTCCTTTTGGGGATAGCACTTTTTGTGGCTTTGGCTTTCGAATTTGTGAACGGTTTTCACGATACCGCCAACGCGGTGGCCACGGTGATTTACACTCACTCCCTCGATCCGCAGATTGCCGTTACATGGTCGGGCTTTTGCAATTTCATCGGCGTGGTGCTGTCCTCCGGCGCGGTGGCGTTTGGAATCGTTTCGTTGCTACCGGTGGAGTTGATTCTGCAGGTGGGCAGCGGCGCGGGATTCGCGATGGTGTTTGCGCTGCTCGTCGCGGCGATTATCTGGAACCTGGGCACCTGGTGGCTGGGGTTGCCGGCTTCCAGCTCGCACACCATGATTGGTTCGATCATCGGCGTGGGCATTGCCAACCAGTTGATGCAGGCGCGCAGCGGAACCAGCGGCGTGGACTGGACGCAGGCCGGCAATATCGGCAAATCGCTGGTGCTCTCCCCCATCGTCGGGTTTTTCATCGCGGGATTGTTGTTGTTGGGGATGAAAGCTCTGATCAAGGATAAGCAATTGTACGAGGCGCCCAAGGGCAACGAACCTCCTCCGTGGTGGATTCGCGGATTGCTGATTCTCACCTGCACCGGCGTGAGCTTTTTTCACGGTTCGAATGACGGACAAAAGGGCATGGGCTTGATCATGCTCATTCTTATCGGCACGGTGCCTACCACCTATGCCCTGAACCACGCGGTGACCGCATCGCAGACGCAGGACTTTATAGCGGTTTCCACGCAGGCCGCTGCGAGCCTCGATAAGTACGTGCAATCCAGCGCATCCGTCGGAGATTCGCGCGAAGAGCTTACGGAATATATCCGCACCAAGGAGTTCAAACCCAGCACCATGCTGGCGCTGCGTGAGATGATCAACGGCATCGGCACGGAACTGGCCATCTTCAAGGAGCTTTCCAAGGTTCCCAACGACAAGGTGCGTAACTTCCGCAACGATATGTATGTGGTGGGCGAATCCATCCGCCTGATGCTCAAGTCCGGAGTGCCCCCGCTTTCGGCGGCGGACGCGGCGATACTGAAGAATTACAAGACGAATCACATCGATCACGCCACACGGTTTATCCCCTTATGGGTGAAAGTGGCCGTGGCGCTGGCTCTTGGGCTGGGCACCATGGTCGGCTGGAAGCGCATTGTGGTGACCGTGGGAGAAAAAATCGGCAAGAACCATCTGACGTATGCGCAAGGGGCGGCCGCTGAAATCACCGCCATGGCCACCATCGGCGCGGCGGACTTTTACGGATTGCCGGTGAGTACCACGCACGTTCTGTCTTCCGGCGTCGCGGGAACCATGGCGGCGAATCATTCCGGGATTCAGATGTCCACGGTGAGGAACCTGGCGCTGGCTTGGGTGCTGACGCTGCCCATGGCGATGATGCTCTCGGGGTTCTTGTTCTATACGTTTACGCATCTTTTTAAATAGCCCGATCGCAGGCCTCGCGCAGAGTGCACGAGGCTAAGCCAAACAACTAAAGAGAACAAAAAGCGAAAAATACTTGACTTTCGCTTTTTGTTCTCTATACTGGCCCACGGTAGAGGAAACGGGAAACGGGCGCTTCGTCGGCTCCATTGCCGATTTCGGCTCTCACGAGCCGGCGGAGCGTCCGTTAGAACCCGTGAGGCGCTTTTCCAGCCTCTGCCCGGAGCGGCCAATGGATACATCGATCGGAAGTACGTCCCCTGCCTTGCAGATTTCCTCGGATCACGCTTCAGAACGACCGTTCTCTCGCCCATTTAGCCGTCGAGCTCCTAGCCAGGTCGGAAGTGTCACCGGGTTGGCCCAGCGGATGTCCCGCAGAGCTGCCAGGTGGCTGGCGAATCGGCGCGTGTGGTCGCCGCGCGTCACGACGCCCTCGCTTACTTATCAAACTCGGCTTAGCGGTGAACTCGAGGTCGTGCGGCGCGAAATGCTGGCGCGCACAGGCGTTGGCATTGCCGTTGGAGCGGCGACTTCGCGTGTGGTAGCGAGGACAGCGTCGCGTCTGGCGGGAGCGACGGCCGTGGTAGTTGTGCCGGCGGGGACGGAGCGCGCGTTCCTGGCTCCCTTGCCACTGCGCCGGCTGGATGGGCTGTCGGAGGCGGAATTGCGGGTTCTACGCGCCAGCGGCATGGTAACCATTGGCGAGTTACAGCGGGTGCCGAAGGCAGCGTTGCAGGCGGAATTCGGTGACGCGGACGGATCGCGGCTGTGGCGGGCGGCTCGCGGCTTGGACAGTGAATTTGCTACGGACAGCCGCGTTGGCGCCACGGGCGAGCAAAGCGCAGACGCCGAGACACGCTTGCTGAGCGGATCGCTGCGCGCGCCTTGGCGCCCCAGCCTTGTTGCGGCGTGGGGATGGCCAAGAACGGGCTTGCTCCGCAGGCTACGCCAGTTTGCTGGAGTGAGGTAGCACTCCCGACAACCTTGTCGGGAGTGTAGTTGCGAGGAAGGCTGGAACGGCAGCATACTCGCAGCAATGGACGGAAACAGCAGTCGCGGGAAAGAACGATCCGAAAAGCGTGTGTTCTGCGCTCGTGCTATGCGGGCGGCGGCATTGTTTTTCGTGCTGCTGGCAGCTTTTTTTGCGTTCGTTAGTGAACTTCGCGCCGACGAGATTCGCCTGAAGGACGGCAACAAGCTGTACGGCGTCATCGTGGCCTACGAAGACAACATGTTCAAGGTGCGCACGCCCTTCGGATATGTATTGGTGGAAAAAGACAAGATAGCCGAGATCGTGCCATCGACGATCGGCGCGGTGGACTCGAAAGCAGACAACGAGGCCGCGGCAAAGAAAGATCCGGCAGCGACGGCAAAGCGCGCACCGCACGCGAAACCCGCTCCGAACGCGCCGGCGAGCGCCGATTCTTCCGCTGGTTCCGCGGCAGATGCCGCGACGGAAGTGCCGGTGAGCGAGAAGACTCCGGATCCCGCTGTAATAAAACGGGAGAAGACCTCGGCCATCCTTGCTAATCCCGCGGTGAAGCCCGAAGTGCCAGCGATGTCCGCGAAAAAGATTGCCGCGCCCGCGTTGCGGCCCGTAGCCGCGGCAGATGCCCCCGCGAACGCCATGGCCAGTTCTGCTGCTCCGGTTGCGCCACCGAAAGAGGCCGAAGTCAGTCCGGATGAGATTCGCGGCAACCTGTATATCAATCACGCCAACAATTTCCGCATTTACAAAGCGCCCAGCTGGAACCTGATCGAAGACGCGCGCAAGGCGCTGCCTAATGCCATTGTGGCGTTGGGGACGTCCAACGAGTCCACGTTACTGGTGGTTGGCAAAGAGAAAAACAAGGAACCGCTGGAGCCGGCGGCCGCGGCGGTCGAGCATCGCGTGCGCGAAGTCTATGACAATTACCGGCAAATCTCGCGGCGAACGACCACGGTTGGCGGACTGCCGGGGATAGAGTTTCGCTATCGCGGCATGGCGGACGACCACGATTGGTCCGGTACGCTGGTGGTGCTCATGCGCGGCGATGAAATTTTTACGATCCTGGGAATGACCTACGCGGACACCGACCTGATCCAAATCCAGGAAAACGTGATTGCACGTTCGATTGCCAGCATAGACTTTTCTACCGGCAACACTTCGCCGACAAAGTAAACGACTCCGCATAGTTGTGGACTCAACGTAAAATGTAGCGGCCTGACGGAGCGTCTAGTCTTGTGCACGCTTTAGCGCCGCACGCGCGAGGCTGGCGAGATCGGGAACCTCCAGGTGCGGGCGTTGCTCTGAGTCGCTTCCCGCAGGCGCACGCACCGCGCCAATACCGGGACGAGCCGACTTCCTGTTCACCCACACCGTCGAAATTCCCAGTGACCGCGCCGGCACCACGTCGTGATAGATACTCTGGCCCGCGTGCAGCAGGCCATCCGGAGAAAGGTCCAGCGTGCGCAACGCCAGCTGAAAATTATTGCGGGAAGGTTTGTAGCTTCTGGCCTGTTGCGCGGTGATCACAGCGGTAAATTCCACGTCCAGATGCTTCCGCGTGGCCGCAAACAGATCGTCGTCAATATTCGAAATCACCACCAGCTTGTAGCGCTTCTGAAGCTCGCGCAGCGCAGATACCGTATCCGCAAAAGGCGGCCATACAGCAACGGACTCGTGCAGCGAGCTGATTTCATCCGCGCTCGCTGTAAAATGAAAGCGCTCTGCGAACGACCGCACCACCGATTGCAGCACGTCGCGGTAAGCTTGGTAAGGGCCGCTTTCTGCCTGCGCCTCGAATTCACCGTAGAGTTCAAGAATGGCAGCGTCGGAAAGGCTTTGACTGTGGCTGGCGAGCACCGCGCGCAGGGCGGGCAGAATCCCCGATTCCCAATCAATGAGCGTGCCGTAGCAATCAAAACTGATGGTGGTAAAGCGCGAGAAATCCATGGAGAGCGACTGGCTAGTGGCTCGCGGCTTCCGCGGTTTCGTGAGCCTTGCGATGCTCGCGGATCATGGCGATCAGCGTCTGCGCGGCGCGCGGCAGGCTGCGGTCGCGGCGATACACCAAACCCAGTTCGCGCCAGAGATCGACGCCTTCCACACTGATGAGCTTTACTTCGCCGGCTTTCACCTGATCGCGGGCAAAGCTCTCACTGATCAGTGAAACGCCTACGTCGGCGGCGACGAATCGCTTGATCATGCCGATGCTCGGCAGCTCCATAGTGACTTGTATGCGCGAGCGATACGGACGAAACAGTTTGTCCAGCACCTGGCGCGTATAGCCGGTACGCGGAAAAATCTGCGGCTGCGACGCTACATCATCCAGCGTGATCTTTCCACGGTGCGCGAGCGGATTGCGAATGCTAACCATAAAGCGCATGCGGTCTTTATAGATGTGATGCACTTTCAGATTAGGCGATTTGGTGGGCAGCGTGACGATTCCCACGTCCACGGTGCCGTCTTCCACGCGTTGCAGAATCTTGTGGCTGAAATTGCGATAAATGCTGACGTGCACCAGCGGGTATTTGCGCTGAAAATCCGCGAAAATGTCCGGCAGTAGATACAGACATGTGGCTTCGTTGGCGCCGAAAACCACGCGGCCTTGCACCACGTCTCCGCGGTCGGCCACGCCCTGCACCGATTCGTCGCGCAATCGCAACAATTTCTCGGCGTATTCAAACAGCACTTCGCCCGCAGGGGTTAATTCGACGGACTTCGCCGAACGATCCAGCAGCTTGGCTCGATAGGCCTGCTCGAGCTGGCGGATTTGTGCGCTGACCGCCGATTGTGAGCGGAAAACCTTCTGTCCGGCGCGCGAAAAGCTCTTAAGTTTTGCAACGTAAACGAAGGTAGCGAGTTGGTCGAAATCCATGGGCAGAGTGCTCGGCGAAGATTATAACGGATTCTGCCCGCCGAGTGGGCCGTGAATTGCGCTCCTTTCAAGTGTGCAACCGGTTCACCCGCGTTGTCGGGTTAGCCTGCTGCAAAGTTGGCCCGCTAAGTCAGCCTGCAAAACTTTAAACATGCAGACCGGCGGGAGCCGTAGGAACGGGTCGCGCCGCGTCGTTGGTGGTTAACAGTATAACTGGCTCTGGCATCGCGTCCAGCAACGGGCGCCAGGTGTCTTCGATGGAGCCTTGAAAGTGTATGGGTTGCACCCGCAGCAGCGGCAGACCAGCGCGCCGCGCCAGCAGGCGAGCCGCACAAGGGCTGCCCGTGAGTTGCACGTGCCGCTCGAGCACGCGGCGGAGCCAGGAATCTTCGTCCTCGCAGATATCGACGAGATTTACGAAGTCGCGATGCACAACTTCGTCCGCGCCTGCGCGCAATACGTAAGCCAGGCCGCCGGTCATTCCGGAGCCAAAGTTCATGCCCATCGATCCGAGGATCAATGCAACGCCGCCGGTCATATATTCGCAGCCGTGCTGGCCCAGGCCTTCAACGACCGCGAGGGCCCCACTGTTGCGCACCGCGAAGCGCTCGCCGGCGCGTCCGGCAATATAAAGCTGTCCGGAAGTGGCGCCGTAGAGCACGGTATTTCCCGCGAGTACATCGCCGCGGCGTGAGGCCGCCGACCCCGCCGAAATGCTGATCGTTCCGCCAGAAAGTCCTTTGCCGACGTAATCGTTGGCTTCACCCGTGAGCTTCAGCGTGAGGCCCGCGGCCAGGAACGCGCCAAAACTTTGTCCTGCCGAACCATGAAATTCGCGGCTGATTTCCGTACTAAAGCTTCCGCCTTTGCTGCGCCGGCGCATCACTTCGCCGCTGATGCCCGCGCCCACGCTGCGATCCGAATTACGAATAGGTTGCGATTCCGGTTCGTAGCCGAGCGAACCACTAAAGTGGCGAGAATCTTCGAGCGCCGCGGCGTGCACCGTGGGCGTTTGCTGCGGCGCTACCCTGCCGAACGCTGAGATAGGCACGACCATCAGCGGATCCATTCCAGAGCGCGCCGAAAGTCGATCGTACCAACCGGTTAGTTCGCTGAGCGAACGCACGCCCAACTGCGCTAGACGCACGCGAATTTCGTCCGCGAGCGCACGGAAATACGCGACTACCATTTCCGGCTTGCCTTTGAAGCGCGCACGCAGTGTTTCGTCCTGCGTGGCGATGCCGACCGGACAAGTATTCAAATGGCATTGCCGCGCCATCACGCAACCAATGGCCATCAGCGACGCCGTGCCAAAGCCGAATTCGTCGGCGCCCAAAATCGCGCCCAGAATAATATCGCGCGAAAATTTGAGGCCTCCGTCCACGCGGAGAGAGAGACGCGAACGGAGACCTGCGCGAACCAGCGTGTCGTGAGCTTCGCGCAAACCGATTTCCCATGGAAGGCCGGTGTTTTTGATCGATGTGAGCGGTGAAGAACCCGTGCCGCCATTGTGTCCGCTGATGGTGATCACGTCCGCGCCGGCCTTGGCTACGCCGGCGGCAATGATGCCGACTCCCGAGCCGGAAACCAGTTTTACGCCGATGCGCGCGCGGGGATTTACCGCGCGCAAATCGTGAATCAACTGGGCCAGATCTTCGATACTGTAAATGTCGTGGTGCGGCGGCGGAGAAATCAGCGGCGTACCCGGAGTCGCGTGGCGGATGCGGGCGATATACGCGGTCACCTTTTTTGCCGGGAGCTGGCCGCCTTCGCCGGGCTTCGAACCCTGCGCCATTTTTATTTCGAGTTCTTCGGCGTGCACCAGATAGTCCGCGGTAACGCCAAATCGCCCAGAAGCCACCTGCTTTATTTTGTTGGCCGCGTGCGGCTCGTGATGATAAACCTCGGGATCTTCCCCGCCCTCTCCGGTATTGCTGCGCGCTCCGATGGAATTCATGGCCTCGGCGAGCGTGCGGTGCGCTTCCGCGCCTAAAGAGCCGAGTGACATCGCTTGCGTGCTGAAGCGTCGCAGAATGGCGCCGCTTGATTCCACTTCCTCGAGCGGCACCGGCGCATCTGGCGGAGTTTCCAGCAAATCGCGCAGGAAGATGGAGCCTTGGCCTTCGGCCAGCTCTTCAAAGGCCGAAAACTTTTTCGCCTCGGGCGCCTTAACAAACGCATGCAGACGCCGCAGCACCTCCGGCGAATTCGCATGCAACTCCGCGCCTTTGCGAAAGCGATACAGCCCGGAGTCCGCTAAATCGTCCGAGCCTTCCGCGAAAGCGGCCGTATGCATATGGAGATAATCGCCCAGCAAATCGTCGAGCGATTTCTGGCCGGGAAAATCTGCGGCATCTTCGAAGAAATCGTCGCAGACGTCCTGCGAAAGGCCAATAATTTCAAACAGGTGACTGTTGCGGTAGCTGGCCAGCGTGGAGACGCCCATTCGCGCCAGTACTTTGCGCAATCCCGCGTTGATGGCCGCGCGAACGGCTTCCACGGCGTGCGGCTCCTGCGCCAATACTTCCGGCCCGCCGGCAAATTGCAGCGCCAAGCTGGGCACCACCGCGCTTGCGCCGCTCGCTACCAGCAGGGCCACGTGATGCGTATCGAAAACTTGCGCCGATTCCACAATCAGCGGAACATCCCACCATCCCAGCCGAACCATCGCCTTCCACACCGCCGCCGTTGCCAGTAACGCCGGTATCGGCGCGCGCTCCGCGCTGATCGCGCGATCGGAAAGGAGGAGGAGCCCCGGGCGCACACCACTACTCAGAGGGGTAGTAAAGAGCTGAGTAATAGCACGGCGCGCGCCCGGAACTCCCATGGCGGCAGGAAAGGTCAAATCGATTTGTTGCACGGGACCAAACTCTGTCCCAAATTTGGAAATCAACGCGGCCAGTTCCCTTGCATTGATTACTGGCCCCGGCAACGTCACGCCTTCGCGAAGATACACGTCCAGAGACATCACGTGCGATTCACGCAGCGGATCAATCGGCGGATTGGTGACCTGAGCGAAGCGTTGTTTGCAGTAATCCCAGAGCGTGCGCGACAGCGTGGACAGAAACGCCGGGGGAGCGTCGTCGCCCATGCTCCAGTCCGCTTCTTTACCGTGTGTAAGCGAAGAAAATAAAATTTTGAATTGATCGTCGGTCCAGCCTGCGGCAGTGGCGACGCGCTTCGCATGCAAGAACGGTGCCCCGTCGGGAACCATTTCGCTGGGCGCGGGAACCGCGGCAGGAATTGCGTTGGGTAATGGAGCAGTCGCAGTAAGCTCGGCATGCTTCTCCGCCAGCCGCTTCAGTATGTCGCGCCAGCGCAGAAAGATTCCTTTTTCCGGATTGGCGAGAATCATTTCGCCCGGACCAAGCTTCTGCCGCTCGGCGATGTTCGATTCTTCCACGTCGATCAAGCCAGTCTCCGAACCGGCCATAATCAATCCGTCATGCGTCACCGTGTAACGCAGCGGCCGCAAGCCATTGCGGTCAAGCTTCGCGCCTACATAACCTCCGCCGTAGAAAACCAGCGCCGCGGGTCCGTCCCAGGGCTCGCCGTCGCGCGAGCGGGCGCGCAAGGCGGCACGCACATCCCGCGAAAGATGCGGATCCTTCTCAAACGCCGGCGGCACCAGCGCAAGCATTGCAGCAGCTGGCGTGTAACCTTCCAGCAGTTTCAGCTCAAACGCATTGTCGAAACTCGCGGAATCGCTAACGCCCTGTTCCAACGCCGCGAACCAATCGTCCACGCCAAGCCGCGCGCGCAATTCATTTTCGCGGGCACGCGTCCACCGGCGGTTAGACAGAATGGTGTTAATTTCGCCGTTGTGCGCCACATGACGAAACGGTTGCGCTAAATCCCACGAAGGTTGCGTGTTGGTGGAATATCTCTGGTGAAACACTGCGAACGTCGCGGTAAAACTTGGATCACGCAGATCTTCGTAAAATTGCGGAAATTGCCAGGGCGTCAGCAATCCTTTGTAAACCACCGATCGCGACGAAAGCGAACAGATGTAGCACCGCGGCGGTAACAGCGGCTCCGCACGCTTGCGCAGCAACGCCAACTGGCGCTCGAAATCCGCGCCGGGTTTTTCCGCCTCCACATAGAACTGCCAAATCTCCGGCATGCTTTCGCGCGCGCGCGCGCCGAGCGTCGAGGGATCGATCGGAACCCGCCGCCAAGCCACAATCTCGAGTTCCTGCGCTTCGGCAGCGGCATGAATAGCGGAACGCGCCTGCAATGAAAATGGCGCAGCGAGAAACGCGAAACCCAACCCAAAAGCTTCCGGCAGCTGCACGCCTTCTTCCAGCGCGCGCGCGCGGAAAAACTCCTTCGGTAGCGACGTCAGCAGACCTGCGCCGTCACCGCTGGCGCCATCGGCGTCCACACCCCCGCGATGCGTCAGCCGCTCAAGAGCGGTCAGCGCAAATTCCACTATGTCGTGCGCCGGAGCGGCGCCGAGACGCGCCACAAACCCGGTGCCGCACGCATCGTGATCCGGGTGCCCCCAATTGGGATGCCGAGACATACTCGGTTATAGGGGCACGGGTGCGCCTAAGTACAACTCAGAATTTCAATTTGCCAAATTGGTTTTCTGACGGGGGTATAAAAGTGTACAATAGTTCAAAACTTGGTTACTTCGCTGAAGTTAAAATCGCGAATCTTCATCGCCGGCATGACCATTTCAAAGGCCTCTTCGCCACTGGCGCGGATCGCCGGCCCCAGCATCTCCACGTTGCGCAGCGCTTCGAGAATTGACTGGTTGAAGCGAAAATTGCGCACCGCCGATGTGACCTTCCCTTTTTCTACCAGGAATAGCCCGTCGCGCGTCATCCCCGTCATAATCTTTTCGTATGGGTCGACCTCGCGGATGTACCAGATGCGCGTCACCAGCAGCCCGCGGTCCGTGGACGCAATCATTTTCTCAAGCGATGAGTCTCCGCCGGAAAAGACCAGATTCATCGGCGCCTCGCCGTATTCGTTGGGCAGCATGAACCCGTGACCGGTCGCCGATTTGCGCGCGTCTTTCGCCGCCCGCCGCGAATAGACCAGGTTCTTCGGCACCCCACGATCCACCAGCAAGACTTTCTGCCGTGGGATTCCTTCGCCGTCATACGGCGCACCCAGCTGCAACGGGTGATAGACATCGTCGACAATCGTAATATTCTTGCCGAACAGCGGTTTCCCCATTCGTTCATTCAGGCAGGAACGTTTGTCCGCCACCGCAGTGGCGGCGAAATCGTAAAAAAGAAAACCGACTAGATCGAGGGCCGCCGCCGGCTCCAGAATGACAGCGTACTTTCCGGTAGGTATTTCCTTGGCGTCGACCGCCAAGTGCGCTTTTTCGCTGGCACGCGCCGCCAGCTGTTGCGGACCGAGTTGCCGCACGTCTCCGGCGTTGGCCTTGGCCCAACTCGCCGCCGGAGCTTCCTGCATGGTGATGGAAAATTCCGCGTGCGTCTCGCGATACGCCGCTAGCAGTCCACGCGAGTTGCCCATCACGGTCTGCGATTGACCGGTGGAAAAAATCCCAGCGGCGACTTGCCCGCGCTGGACCGCCAAATCGCACGCCCGGCGCACGGCGCGCGCGCGTTCCTCCGGAGTCACTGCGGCGGTTTTCTTCGAGAAGCGCTGTACGCCGCGATAACGCTGCTTCCCAGGCAGCATAAGCAGTTGCTTATCCGCCGGCTGACTCGCAGCAAGCGATAGTGCCGACTCCACGGCCGCGCGCAGCGAATTTTCGTCAAGACGGTTCGTCGTGACTCGCGCGGTGCGCCCCTCCGCAACCGTTCTTATCGAAACGGTTATGCCATTCTCCGAAACGTTTTGATGGATGGCGTTGTTCGCAAAACGCGTCAGATCGTCGAGCACTTCATCGACATGAACTTCCGCGTCTTCCGCGCCCACCAATTTTGCAATGCGCAGGACGTCGTTGATGATGTCGTGTAATCGGCGCGCGTCCGACAAGGCTGCAGCCGACCCCTTCGAGTGTGCCGTGCCGGTTTTGCGGGCTTTTCGCGCGGCGCTCATTGTTCTGAAAACGCGGTCCCGATCTGAACATTGCGAAACCGCGCTGGAGACGCTCCGTGCCCGGTCCCCATAGTCTGCATCGGCTGCCCCTTGCCGCAGTTCGGCGTGCCCCACAAAGTCCAATGCTTCGCGGAACAAATCGCATCGCAGGAATTCCAGAACTCCGTCGTAATCCCTCCGTAGCTGGGATTTTTCAGCATACGCACTTTTTTCCCGCCTTTAATCTCCCAGCCAATTTCCGTGGAGAACTGAAATTGGTAGCGGCGGTCGTCGATGGACCAAGACTTATTCGTCTCCATGAAAATACCGTCATCCGTATCGCTGATCAGATCTTCATGTTCCCACGTGCCCGGCCGCAGGCTCACGTTGGTCATGCGAATAATCGGCAGGCGGTTCCAACTTTCCGTACGCATCGTTCCCGACGAGCGTTGCAAGCCGATAATCTTTGCCGTCTCGCGATTCGATAGATACCCGCGAAACTGTCCATCCTTGATAATGTCGGTGCACTGCGCGGGCACCCCCTCATCGTCGTAGGCAAAACTGCCGAGTCCCGGCCCGTGTTCGATGCGCGCATCGGCGACCACGTTCACGATGTCCGAACCGTAACGCAAATGATTCAGTTTCTCGAGCGTGAGAAAACTTGTCCCAGCAAAATTGGCTTCCTCACCCAAAACGCGATCGAGTTCAATCGGATGTCCAACCGATTCGTGGATCTGCAATCCCAACTGACTGCCTCCCAGAATCAGCGTCCCAGTTTTCTGTGGACACTGCGCCGCCGAGTGCAGCGCCGCTGCTTCTTCCGCGATAATCGGCGCGTGCTGCAACAGTTCGAGCGAATCGACCAGTTCGTATCCCGCCAACGCGTGCTGTCCGCCAAAACTATTTGGATACGAACGCTTCTGAATCTCGTCACCTTGAAACGCGGTGGCCACAATTCCGCATCCCGAGATGACTTTTCGCTGATGAATACGCGAGCCAATGCTGGAGGCAAACCACGAATCGATTTTGCGGAATTGCATGTCCGTCTCGGTGAGCGTCACGCCTTTCACGCGGCGCATCTCCGCATCGGCGGCCAGCAGCAGCGCCAGCTGCGACTCCAGCGGTATCTCAAACGGATCCTTGCGAAACGGACTCTGCCAGCTATCGACAAACGGCTGTTCGTCCACCATCGTCACATCGCGCCGTTTCGCCAACGCGGAAGCCTTGGCAATCGAAACCGCATGCGCCGCGCAAGCCGCCACGCCCTCGCGCGTCAGCTGGTCCGTAGACGCAAATCCCCACGCGCCATTCGCCAATACGCGAATCCCCAGCCCGATCGATTCCGTCTGCGCCAACGTTCCAATATGCCCATTCTTTGTGGTCAAATCGCGCTGCCGCAAATGCATCACGCGCACGTCGGCATACTTCGCCCCGCGCAGCTTCGCTACATCCAGAGAATGCGTTGCCAAGTCCCACATGATTTTAGTAGCACAGGCACTCTTGCCTGTGCGCGATTGCCCCAATCAAAACCAAAATATCCGCTAAATCTCAGTTGTCATTGTACCGCAGACTCTGACTCTCTTCAGATTGCGCCATTCACCAAAAAAAAGGGCGCAGCAAGCTGCGCCCCGGTACATTTCGCCTCATCGTTAATTGCGGCTAACTACGTGCCTTCTTGCCACGACGCCAGATAATGCACCTGCTCCGGCGTCAGTTTATCAAGATGATGGCCCATAGACTCCAGCTTCAGCCGTGCAATTTCCTTATCCAAATTTTCTGGAACCACATAAACCTGCGGCTTCAGACTCTTGTAATTCGCGCGCAGATATTCCGCCGAAAGCGCCTGGTTCGCAAAGCTCATATCCATCACCGAAGCTGGATGCCCTTCCGCGGTAGCCAAATTCACCAGACGCCCTTCTCCCAGCAAATACACCTTGCGCCCGCCGGACAACGCATACTCATCCACCAACGGCCGTACCTCCCGCTTCCCGCTCGATAGCTTCTCCAGCGCCGGAATATCGATCTCCACGTTGAAGTGTCCGGAATTGCAAACAATCGCGCCCGTCTTCATCTTTTCGAAATGCTCGGCGCGAATCACGCTCTTGTTCCCGGTTACGGTGATGTAGATGTCGCCTTCCTTCACCGCTTGCTCCATCGGCATCACGCGGAATCCGTCCATCACTGCTTCAATGCCCTTCACCGGATCGATTTCCGTAACGATCACGTCCGCTCCCAAACCCTTCGCGCGCATGGCCACGCCGCGTCCGCACCAGCCGTACCCGGCCACCACCACTTTCAATCCCGCGATCAACACGTTGGTGGCGCGGATCACGCCGTCAATTGTCGATTGCCCCGTGCCGTACCGATTGTCAAAAAAATGCTTGGTCATCGCATCATTCACCGCGATGATCGGATACTTCAGCGTTCCATCCTTGGCCATCGCGCGCAAACGAATCACGCCAGTGGTGGTCTCCTCGGTGCCGGCAATTACTTCGCTTACCAAATCCGTGCGCTTGGTCAACAACATCGTCACCAGGTCCGCGCCATCGTCCATGGTGAATTGCGGTTTGTGGTCCAGCGCCGCACGCAGGTGCGTGTAGTAGGTTTCGTTGTCTTCGCCCTTGATCGCATAGGTCGGAATGTTGTAGTCGCGATTCAGCGACGCCGCCACTTCATCCTGCGTTGAAAGCGGGTTCGACGCGCACAGCACCGCGTCCGCGCCGCCGTCGCGCAAGGCAATCATCAAATTCGCCGTCTCGCTGGTGACGTGCAAACACGCCGAAACGCGCAATCCCTTCAGCGGCTGTTCCTTCACAAAGCGCTTCCGGATCGATTCGAGCACCGGCATCTGCTGCGCCGCCCACTCAATCTTGCGTTTGCCCGCATCCGCCAGCGCGATATCTTTCACATCACCTTTTTTCATTTCCACGGTCGGCATTTGGCTAGCTCCTCAATTTCCCCAACAAGATTCAACAAGGTATTTCTGTAGCGCAGCAACTCCGCACGAAAAAGAATGGCCCTAGTCTATGAAAAACAGCGACTGACAACCGCCGGGCCAAGAGGGCAACCCGGCTGCAACGGCCGATACAGCTACCGCCGCGCTCCAACTTCCGCGGCCGCTGTCTGCGCCGGCGCGCCGAGTCCAGCAGCTTTGCGCAAAGCTTCCGCGCGGTCCGTGCGTTCCCAGGTAAACCCGGGGCCGCTGCGGCCGAAGTGCCCATAAGCCGCGGTCGGCTTGTAAATCGGCCGGCGCAAATCCAACGCCTCAATAATTCCCTTGGGAGTCAGCAGGAAAAATTCCCGCACCAAAGCCGTGATCCGCTCCTCGTCCACGGTAGCGGTCCCAAACGTGTCCACCATCACGGACACCGGCTCCGCCACGCCGATCGCGTACGCCAGTTGCACTTCCGCCTTGGTCGCCAAACCCGCAGACACCACATTCTTCGCAATATACCGCGCCATATAGCACGCCGAGCGGTCCACCTTCGAAGGATCTTTACCAGAAAACGCCCCGCCGCCGTGCCGCGAATATCCGCCGTAGGTATCCACGATAATCTTGCGCCCGGTCAACCCGGCATCGCCCATCGGCCCGCCGATTACAAAGCGCCCCGTAGGATTGATGTGATATTTCGTCTTGGCGTCCAGCATCTTGGCGGGAACAATCGGCTTGATCACGTGCTCCATGATCGCGTCGCGCAAATCCGCGTTAGAAACCTTCTCACTGTGCTGCGTGGAAATTACCACGGTATCCACGCGCACCGGTCGCCCGGCCTTGTATTCAATACTGACTTGGGATTTTCCATCAGGCCGCAAAAAATCTACGGTCTTGCTCTTGCGTACTTCTGAGAGGCGTTGCGTCAAACGGTGCGCCAACTGAATCGGCATGGGCATCAACTCATCCGTCTCGTTGCAGGCAAACCCAAACATCAACCCCTGGTCGCCCGCCCCGCCGGTATCCACGCCCATGGCGATGTCCGGCGACTGCCGCTTTACGGTGCACATGACCGCGCAAGTGTAGCCGTCATAGCCGTATGTCGCATCGTCATACCCGACGCCGCGAATCGTGTCGCGCACCAACTCGTCGTATTCCACGTGCGCGCTAGTGGTAATTTCTCCCGCCACCACAGCCAATCCCGTGGTCACCAAAGTTTCGCAAGCCACGCGACCCTTTGGGTCCTGCTTCATCACCTCATCCAGCACCGCATCCGATATCTGATCCGCAATCTTATCCGGGTGACCTTCCGTCACCGACTCCGACGTAAATAGAAAATTCCTTAGTGCTTCGCTCAAGTCGAACGCTCCTCTGGGGTTGCCGCGCGGCCGCTTTCCGGCGCCTTCGTAGTGGCGAATCTTTAGATTCGCATCCTAGCCTCGGCGCAAAAAAAATCAGCCCACGCAAACATGCCCGTGCACAGTTCGTTTAGATAGTCCCAGCCTCGGGACGCAATTCCACGCTAAATACCAAGCATTTAACCCTCCAAGCCTACCATCCCCCGCGCTCCCGAAACAACGCATTGAAGCGGATGGAGTTATCCGCGGGTCGAGCGGCACCTATCGCCCAGCGAATGGAAATCCCTTATCCCGTTGTGCTCAGATATACCGCCATTCGCGCCCTGCTTCGCCCGTCATTTCCCCAAATGCCGATCGAAAAATCCCGCCATCAACCGGTCCGCCTCCTGGGACTCCGGCAGCCCCGGATTGTTCCAGAACGCGTGCGGCAGCGCCTCAAACACTACCAACTGCGCGTCCACGCCGGCTCGCAAATACGCGCGATGCAATATCGTCGTTCCGCTCAGCAGCAAATCCCGTCCGCTGGTGATGAATAGCGTCGGCGGAAACCCCGTCAAATCCGCGTACAAAGGAGACAGCACCGGATCCTTCAATCCCGTCGTTCCGGTGTAGTAAGCAAGTTCGCGCATATCCGTCTTCGGCGGGTCCAGGTGGCCAGCAAATCCGTCTAGCGCAAACAAAGCAATCGAATCTCCGTTCTGGCTGAAATCCCCCATCCCGGAAAAAACTCCCGTCGCGCCCGGCAGTGGCAACTTCAGCTGCTGCAGCTTCGCCGTAACTTCCGCTGTCAAAATTGCCCCCGCCGACGTGCCATAAACCCCGATGTTGCCCGGTTTGTACGTTTTCATCAGCTCTTTGTACACCGCCACCGCGTCATCCAGCCCCGCCGGATAAGGATGCTCTGGCGCCAGCCGATATAGCACCGCAATTACCTTCGTTCCCGTCAGATTCGCCATTGGAATCGATTCCGTCAGCGACCCCGAATCCGAATTGAAACCCCCGCCATGCAAATTGATCAACACCCGATCGCGCTTCTCCGGCGCCATACTAGTCGGCGTCACCACGCGTACTGGCACACCCGCAATCGTGTCCGCCGCCACGTTCGCCGGATAAATCTTCTTGGACGCCTCGCCCGCCCCCGCCTGCCACTTGTCCGTCCCCACGCGCCGCTGCTCCAGCGTCTGTGCCACCGCCGCGTCCGACACCACTCGCGCCAGCATCTTCTGCGCCTCCGGACTAACCGTCGTCGGCACCGGCACCACCCGCGTAACGTACGCCGTCCCATCCGCCGCAATCCTGCTCGTATCCGCCACCGGCGCATCGCCGCCGCTCCCCGTCTGCGCCACTCCCCGCCCCGCAATCACCAACCCCAACACCGCTGCCACTACGAACCGCCGCCTAAATCCACTCATGCGAAATCCTCCCACTCGCGACTATCCGATCCTTCGCCGTTGCTCGTAACTTGGCCGCAGTCTACCTCAGCTTCTTGTCGCGCCTCCACCGTTCTCCGTCGAGCGACCGGGGCAGCTTCAAGCGGCTTTTTGGAAGGTAATCTTGGCGGTATAGCCCAGGGCATAGAGCACGCGCAACAGCAGGTCCGTGGAAATGTCCTGGGTATTGCGATTGAGTATGGCGGTGACGCGCGTGCGTGACGTGCGCGCCAGTCCGGCGACCTGTGCGTGGGTCAGGTGTTTGCGCTGAACGATTTTTACGATTTTGGAGTTGAGCTCGCTGCGCAGCGCAATTTCGGCTCCGTCCGCCGGCGTCAGACCCAGCGCTTTCGCCAGCTCCGCCGCGGTACGCGTGACCACAAACTTAGTTTTCTTCATCGAGCATCTCCCTCAGTCGTTTCTTTCCCAACTCCAAATCCTGCCCCGCCGTGGCGCGGCTCTTTTTCACAAACGCTTGCACCACCAGAATGCCTCGCAGCGAACGCAAGTAGTAGAACGCGCGATAGACTCCGGCCCGGTCGCGAATTCTTAGCTCGGCGACTCCGGGCGCAATCGAAGGCATTGGCCGAGACAGCGGCATCGACGGGGCCTCGCCTCTCTGCAAGTCAAAGACGGCTTTTCCCAGTTTCTGGCGCACTTCGGGCGGGAAGTCGTGAATCGCTTGCAGCGCCGCCGGGTGAAGGATCGCCGCCTTCACCTGTATAGTGTCTCATATCTGAGACATTGCTTCAATCTCTGTACCCATCAAAGGCAGCAGGAGTAATCTATGTTGAGGATTAACGAGGATCCCTGCGGTTCAGATGTATCGTAGTTTTCTCATCTCCCGCAAACGGTCGGAGGAGCATTGCCAGCCAAGCTTGTGTCGGTCAACGTCGGTCTCCCGCGCGACATTACCTGGCGCGGCCAGATCGTTCACACCGGCATCTGGAAAAACTCGACGCCCGGCCGCGTCATGGCCCGCAAGCTCAACCTCGACGGCGACGGCCAAGGAGATTTGGCTGGGCACGGCGGCTTGCATCGCGCCGTCATGGTTTATCAGCTGGAATCCTACCAATATTGGCAGCGCGAACTCGGCCGCAATAATTTCTTGTACGGACATTTCGGTGAAAACTTTACCGTCGATGGCCTGCCTGACGCCGAGGTGTGCATCGGCGACCGCTATCGCGTCGGCTCCGCTTTGTTTGAGGTTTCACAGCCCCGGGTCACCTGCTACCGCGTCGGCATCCGCACGGACGACCCGCAGATGGCCGCGAAATTGGTCGCTCATCATCGCCCGGGCTTTTACTTCCGCGTACTGGAAGAGGGCGAGGTAGGCGCGGGAGACGAAATTATCAAGGTCGCAGACGGGCCCGAGCGTCTGAGCGTCGCCGAGATCGACGCCATGCTCTATCTGCGTGGCCGCACTCGCGAACAACTAGAACGAGCGTTGCGCATTCCGTCGTTGAGCGAAGGGTGGAAAAGTTCGTTTCGACCGCTTCTGCATCAAGAGACGAAAGGATCTGCAACGCAAGGAAATCCCGGACTTGCGCCAAGCGGCCCCCCGCCAGCCTGGCCTGGATTTCGCACCTTGCGTGTGTCACGCATCGCGCGCGAGAGCAGCAGCGTAACCTCTCTAGAGCTAGCGCCGAGCGATGAGCGTCCCCTCGTTGCCGCGCTTCCCGGCCAGTTCATCGTTTTGCGAATAAAAACTGCACCCGATGGCCCACCTGTGATGCGCAACTACTCCCTCTCCGATTTGCCATCCACCGACCACTATCGCGTCAGCATCAAGCAAGAGACCAACGGCGTGGCCAGCACTTACCTGCACAATAAAATTGCCGTCGGCGATTTGCTGGATGTCGCGGCGCCGCGTGGTACTTTCACGCTGCAGCCCGGCGGCAATCCCGTCGTCCTTCTCAGCGCCGGTGTGGGCGCGACTCCTGTACTGGCCATGCTGCACGCGCTCGCTAACGAGGCTTCCACGCGCGAAGTCTGGTGGTTATTCGGCGCACGCAATCGCGAGGATCATCCCTTTGCGGAAGAATCGCGCGCTTTGCTCAAGCGCCTGCCGAATGGCAAGAGCTACATCTGGTACAGCCGCCCAAGCTCTCAAGATCGTCCGGGCGTAGACTTCGATGCCTCAGGACGTATCGCCATCGCTGCACTCGAAAAAATTGCCGTGCCGATCGACGCCGATTTCTATCTGTGCGGCCCGAGCGCATTCTTGCGGGATCTGACCGCTGGGCTCGGAACTCTGGGAGTTTCGGCCGACCGCGTCCACGCGGAAATTTTTGGCGCGGGCAAGCCCACCACCCCCGGCATCGCCGCAACCCCGCACCCACCGCCCCACCCGCCCGAAGGCCCCGCCGGACCCGGTCCGCGCGTATCCTTCGCACGCAGTGGCCTCAACGTCTCCTGGGATCCCAAATTCCCCAGCCTTCTCGACCTCGCCGAAGCCTGCGATGTGCCCGTGCGCTGGGCTTGCCGCACCGGCGTCTGCCACACCTGCGAAAGCGGATTAATCTCCGGCAGCGTCGCCTATCAGCCCGAACCCCTAGAGCCCTCCGCCCCGGGCAACCTGCTAATCTGCTGCTCCCAACCGCAGGGCGATGTAGTGATCGACCTGTAACGCGAACCTGAACCTCACCGGCTTCTTCAACTCCATCCACACCCCACGTTTCTTCGTATACTTCTAATCGTGAGCAACCACCCCACAACCCACATGCAGTGCATGGAAGTCTGGGGCGGCAGCCAACTCACCTCGCGCAGCGTGGCCCTTGGCGGACTCGACGCCTCGGTCTTCAGCAAGCCGTACGGCGCAGCGCAACGCGGCGGCGACGTCTACTACGCCTCCAGTTGCGCCACCGGACGCATCACGCGCCTGCTCCTCGCCGACGTCTCCGGCCACGGCACCTCCGTCGCCAACACCGCCGCCGACCTCCGCACCCTCATGCGCCGCTTCGTCAACCGCCTGGACCAGACCGAATTTGTCCGCCTGCTCAACCAGCAGTTCGCCGATCTATCCAAGGACGGAACCTTCGCCACCGCGCTGGTCACCACGTTCTTTTCTCCCGCCCATCGCATGACCGTGTGCAACGCCGGCCATCCACGCCCGCTTCTCTATCGCGCCGCGGACAACGAACGGAATCTGCTAGGCCATGCAGCGCCCGATCCGCGAACCGACACGCAAGCCCCCATCCAAGCCTCCGCACAAGCCAAAATGCAAAACATTCCGCTCGGCATGTTCGGCTTCGCCGAGTACGAACATTTCGACATTGACCTGAAACCCGGCGATTGCTTCCTCACCTACTCCGACGCGCTCATCGAATCGCGCGACGCCGACGGCGAAATGCTCGGCGAAGCCGGCCTGCTGCGCATCCTGCGTTTGCTCGGCAACGTCGAGCCGCAAAAACTTATCGATACCCTGTTGCAGGAAATCGCCGAGCGCTATCCAGAAAATCTGTCTCACGACGACGTAACCGTCCTAGTAGCGCGCGCCAACGGCCAGCAGCCCGATTACTCTTTCCGCGAAAAACTAGCCGCACTGTTCCGCTTCCTCGGCACCTTAGTCCGTTCCATAAATCCCCGCGCCGACCGCGCCCCCTTCCCCGACTTGGACCCCGCCAACATGCCCGGCGCAATGTTCCCCGCCCTAGCCCGCCGCTGGCGCGCCCCAAAAGCGTAGCTGTGGCCTTCTCCAGAGCCCCGAAGGGGCGCCAGAGGTTAGCCCAGCGCGTCGGCGCTGGGGCAGCGACGCACACAACGAATCCGGAGCGCCGGAGGCGCGGCAGAGGTTAGCCCAGCCCGCAAGGGCTGGGTGTGCGAGCGCGCCCATAATCTCCGGAGCCCCGGAGGGGCGGCACACGTCGTGCGGCTATTCGTCGCGAGGTTCCGACGTTTCCGCCCCGTCGATCGACGTGTCGCGCAAATCCGCTTGCAGACCATGTTTTTTCAATAGCGCCAAAAATTCATCATTGAACGACATTTTCTTGTGATGCCCCGCTTGATTTTGAATGTATCGCACCACGGTCGGAACGACCGACGTACTCACGCTAAACGCGGCATACCCGGGCTGCCACGTAAACTTGTGCCCACGCTCGTGCGCCCACCGAGAAGAGTTGGCCTTGATCGTCGCGACGGCTTTCGCCAGCGCAAGACTCGCCGGCACTTGAATAAGCAGATGCAAATGGTCGGGCATTCCCCCAACCTCGTGGACAAAGATCCCTTCCTGTTTGCAGATGCCCGCAACGTAAGACCACAGCCCCAACACCCAGCCCTGACGGGCTGGGCTAACTCCTTTCGCACCTCCGGTGCTCCGAAAATCAAAAGCCCCGAAGGCGCGGCAGCTCAAGTGAATCGCGCTTTGAGCCCCGAAGGGGCGCCAGAGGTTAGCCCAGCGCGCCAGCGCTGGGTGTGCGAGCACAACCCACCGCCCTCCGGAGCGCCGGAGGCGCGGCACAGGGTTCCCTACCTACGCGCCGAACGCGTTGCTGTTGACGCCATCCGCGCAATCTGGCAAACGATTCTCCTCGCCGCTCCACTGGTTCCAAAACCTCCGGTGAAGGTCATAGCCTTGGCCTATTGACCAGCGGATGTCTTGCGCAATGTCGCCACCGAAACGTGCGGCCAGCTAAACGGAATCGGCGGCCCGGTCGGCGGAATAATCGGGAAATTCAGCAGCACCGTCTGCACATACTGCAGTTGCATGAAATGGTGGGCAGGATGTTTGACCTTCTCGACCCACAACGTCGCGAAAAGGACCGCACTCTCTGCGTTGAGCGTCGCCTCCGTGGCGACTTGCAGTACCACCATCTCCTCGATGAACGGCCCCCTGATGGCTTGTTGCAGGAGCCGCGTTGGGTCGTTGACAACATCCTGCATGGGCACGCCATCGATGCTCGCCGGAAGCGGGATTGGCGGCGTGTTGCCCGCAGGCGTACGGAAATTGTTCGGCACCGCTAGGTTGAATTCCGGGAAACCCGGAACCGTGATGGGCGGGAACGCTGGCGTGCCGCCCGCAGGCATGGGGTCACCGATTTTAAAAGGTGAGGTGTTAACCGGGGAAATGTTGAACGTGCCGCCTGGAACCACCTTAATAGCGGTGTGAATCGAGCCCATGCGCGTGATGCTGGCGGTTTCGGGCGCCCCGGCTCGATGTGCAGCGCCCCGCCGGTGACTGACTCCGCTATTTTTTGCAGATAAGTCAGGCCAGCGATGTCGATGTAATTGCGGGTGCTACAGCACCTTCCATCCGCAACGCCCTGTCCGTCTTTCATTACCTTGTCTCATTACGTCATTACTTCGTTTTTCAGTGTAACCCCAACAGAATCTTACTCTTTCGCGAGAATTGCCCCTAAACCCAATAGAATCCTACTCTTTCATCAGCACCCCGGGGGGTACCCCGTATCACCCTAGTTACTATTCCCACCCGTTCCAAATCGCCCTGTGCGCCCGCAACCCGCACAAAAAGGACACCTTATGTCTCGTAAACCTGATCCAACCACGCTCTGCCAGCACCACTCCAAAGACGGCAAGCGGTGTCAGATGCCGCTCTCCCCGGACAGCCCTACGCTCTGCGCTTTCCACGAGCGCGCCGCCGCAAAACGCTCCGCCGCCCAACGCGACGACTCCGCCGATCTTTTCGCCCTCTTCAGCCAAGATTTCCCCAAACAAAAATCCGCCGCCGACATCCCAACCCACCTCTGGAATCTCTCCCTCGCCCTCCAGCAAGGCCGCATCTCTCCACGCCGCGCCGCCGTCCTCGCCTACATCCACAGCCTGCTACTCCGCACCCTCCCCGCCATCGAAAAAAAGGAAGACTCCGCTCCACAAAAAATTATCATCGATATCCCCGGCGCCATCCGCCACTTCCCCGACGACGACTTTTGTAGTGGCGAATCTTTAGATTCGCATTCCTCTATCCCGTCTCCCAGCCTTCGCACTGGCGAATCTTCAGATTCGCATCCGGCCTTCTCCGCGTCGTCTGCCGTTGTAGCAACTCTCTTCAGGGAGCCATCCGCGTCTCCGATCCTTCGTACCGGCGAATTTTCAGATTCGCACTCCGCCACCCCGTCACCGACCACCGTTCACCCCACCCCCAACGACAAATCTAAAAGTTGTCATTCTGAGCGAAGCGAAGAACCTGCTTTTCGACCCGCGCCCAATCCCCGCGCCAACACCGTCTTCTTCACGCCGGATGACCCACCTCCCTTCGGCAACAGATCATCCGCGCCTCGCCGCAGCGTAATCCTTCGCGGCAGACTCGCCCGCTACCGTCCCAACCACCGCGTCCACCACCACGAATTGCGTGCGCAGGCGCGCGAGCGTATATTGGCACGCGGCCAAAAAATTTCCCGGCGACTTTCGCGGATTGTCTTTTCTAGGAGGACCTGTGCTCAGAGTGCTGGCGTGTCTGGCGGTTTTGTTTTTGCTGACGGCGATGCCGATGACCGCGCAAGCTCCCGAAGTTTCCGACACCTACGCGCAAATCCGCGCGGAAGAAACCAACAACTCAAAAATCATGTGGATTATTCACGAGATCGCCGACGTCCACGGCCCGCGCGTCACCGGCACGCCGAATTTAAAAGCCGCCGACGACTGGGCCGTCGCCGCCATGGCGTCGTGGGGACTCGCCAACACCCACCTCGAGCCGTGGACGTTTCAGCCGCCCAGCGCCGCGACGCCGGTACCCGGCTGGGAAAATAAAGAATTGTCAGCCGACGCGGTCACTCCGTTCCACGGCCAGCTGATGGTCGAGCCGTTGGCGTGGACGCCCAGCACCATGGGAATCGTGACCGCGCAAGTCGTGCAGCTCGATCCGCCGGGATTGGCGCCGCCTGCAGGCCCGGCATTTAATTTTTTCGGCAGCGCACCGCCACCGCCGGAGCCCAAGTGGGCCGCGCCACCGATGCCCACGCCAGCAAAACCAGCTGAGCCCAAGCAACCCACTCAGGCCGAGCTCGACGCGTATTTAAATTCTGTAAAAGAAAAAATCCACGGTGCGATCGTCTTCGTCGGCAAACACATCGACGTCCCCGAGGACATGCATCCCGCGCCCATGCGCCGCCCGGAAGAAGAATGGAAGTCGCGCTTCGATCCAAAAAATCCGCGTCCGCCCTTCCCAGCGCCGCCCAAGCTCCCCGAAGGCCAGCTAACGCGCCAGGAGGTTTCGCGCCAGATCGACCAATTCCTTGTGGACAACGGCGCGCTGGTCCGCGTCAACGACGCCGCGCGCATGCACGGCGTAATCATCGCGCAGCAAAATGGCACCTATGATTGGACGAGAGCCGTGCCCACGCTGGTGATGCGCAACGAAGACTACGGCCGCATTTCGCGCATCATGGCCGACGGCACCCCCGTAACCCTGCGCATCAACATTCAGAACAAGGAATATCCCGACGGCACCACCGTATTCAACGCCATTGGAGAAATTCCCGGCACTGACAAGAAAGATGAAGTCGTCATGCTCGGCGGGCATTACGATTCCTGGCACGACGCCACCGGCGCCACGGATAACGGTATCGGCTCCGCGATGATGCTCGAAGCGGTGCGCATTCTCGCCGTATTGCACATACAGCCTCGGCGCACGATTCGCATCGCGCTGTGGAGCGGCGAAGAAGAAGGCTTGCTCGGCTCGCTCGCTTACGTGCAGCAGCATTTCGGCAGCTTTGAAAATCAAAAGCCGGAGTACGCCAAGCTCGACGCCTACTTCAACATTGATTCGGGCACCGGCAAGCCGCGCGGCGCAGGAGTGTTTGGTCCGCCGCCCGCCGCCGAAATGGTGGACGCCGTAATGAAGCGTTTCGCCGACTGGGGTTTCATGGGCACTCTGCCATCCGACACTCGCCGCACCGGCGGCACCGACAGCACTTCTTTCAACAACGCCGGACTCCCCGGCATCGGCCTCGCGCAAGATCCCTTCGACTACGGCTCCTACACCCACCACACCAATCTCGACACCTACGAACGGATTTACGAAGAAGACGTGCGCGAAGGCGCGGTAGAAATCGCCTCCGCCGTCTACGCCCTGGCCATGGCCGATCAGCCCGTCCCGCGCTTCAAGGATGCAGACATGCCCAAGCCCGTCCCAGAACCACCTCCCGGCTCGCAAGCCACAAAAATCCGCCACGTCCCAGCAAACTGAACGAAAACATGGCAGGCGAAAAACACTTGCAGATCGGGTCGGAGCCTTCGGAGCTTTACGCCCTTTCTCGACACGCCAAGGCCCCTGGGAACGCCAATCTCCTGATTGGCGGGGTCACAACATGCGTACCCCTCGAATTTGCTTGTTGTTCCTGGCCGTGTTCGGGCTAATCGAATCGCCAAACTTGGAAGCGAATTCCGCGAAGACCGTTACCTACTCGAAGAAAGTTCCATTCGGCTTACAAGAGGTAAAGATTGGCACAGCCTGCGTTGTTTTCGGTGGGTCAATAACATCGGGTGTGTTTTTTGAGAATCTCCGGAGTATTCAATCGAATGGGCGGACGGAATACAGACTGAAAGGGCAACCTGTCACCTCCTTCCCTGATTCGCTCGCCATTGAAATTGTAGCGATACCTCGACGCTGCGATCGGCAGGTAGAGGACGAGCTAGACTCACAAATCCAGGCATTGATGGATCATTTGACATTTGGTGTCCAGTGGAAGAAGGGGGTAACTATGACATCGGCCGATCAACTAACTTATGGCGGCTTCGAGCACACTCGCGAACCCCTACCGTTGTCACCGTATGGCGACACGGCAGACATGTGGAAATTCACGATGACCATTAGGTCCACAGGTGTATCACTGGACCAGCACGTAATTGTTTCTGTGCGGGCAGAAAACGGTAAGGATTTCGCGAGGCTCTCGTCGAGCCTGTGAACGAGGGAGACCGTCCCCGGGTTTCCCAAGAATGAGAAGATGATTCAAAGATGTCGATTATCGGTACCGGAGGGCGCCAAGATGCGCGCATTGCAGATAGTTGCCTGGGCGGCGGAAATTGGTTCGTTCGCGCTCGTGATAGTCATCGGCGGCAGTATCACCAAAGACGTCAACGAATCCCTGGGAGAATCCAACAACGGAATATGGAGCGCTCGAGGAAACAAGATCTGGAAGGATCATGAGCAACTGTTCCCCGCCAGCCGGAAAAGGCTCTATCTTGTTGCTGCGTTGCTAAGCTCGTTTGCCTTTCTTATCGCGGGCGCATACCTCGTGAGGTGACGGAGGGAAGACTGGAGTTCGCGGCGGCAGGTCGCTAATACGTCCGCCGCCCAGAAAGCGCTGGCCGTTGGCAAATGCGTGGAAGCGAACTGCCAGAGTTGTGCAATCAGACTGTCATCAAATCGGCCGTGCGGACCAGTGCAAAGTTACACTGTCCAGCTATCGCGAACAAAACGCTAGACTTGGCCGCAAAGGCGCATCGTGAATGTTCCATTGCAGATTGGTGAACAGATTGCTGCTGTCATGCTGTGGCGCATTCTCGTTTGCTGCCACTCGGACCGATTGGGGACCCTAATGACCTTTAAGAGACTAATTTTCGCCGGAGCGCTGACCGCCATGTTTGCCTTGGGCGTCGCCGTGGCGCCGGCCTCTGCGGACAGCATTCAATACACCTTGAAGGACAACACCGGAGATGTGATCACCTTCACGCTGGCGCAATTCCCCACCCTGGCAGCGACTAATGCTGACTGGTTTGCCGCAGCGACGCTGGTCACCATCGATGGCATTTCTTCGATGGAAGACGTCACGTTTTACGACAACAGTTTTCTCGGGGGTTTGTCGATCGCATCCACCCCGTTCACCGACCAAATTATCGATCAATCCGGGCCGGTACTGTTCAGCGGAGCCACAACCAATCCGAAACTGCTGCCCGAAACAAATGTATCTTTGACTTGCACAGCGATATCTCCCGCCCCTGCTTGCAGCGGCAACAAATACACCGCAGCCTTCACCCTCACCGCCAAAGATATCAAGTCCACTCCTGAGCCGAGTTCCCTCGCGCTCATGTTGGCCGGCCTGGGGCTGGTAGGCCTGATGGTCGGCGCAAGTCGCCGCTAACTATCCGCTTCTGATCCACATTCGTTAAAGCACGCTACGTGTGTCTGGCCTAGCGGCCCGAGACTTTTATCATTCGTCGCTCATTTCCAGAAGTGCTATTCTTTCACTGTAATTCGAATATTGCCCGAAATGCCCGCGTGACCTTCTGGACTACGTCACGAGAAGAAGTGGACGACCGATGGCCGGTACCAAAAAACACGCTCACGAACTGATTGAGCGTCTCGCTCCCCGTCAGATTAATGCCGTCGTCGGTCTGCTCGAAGCCATGCTCGATCCCGTCTCTCGCGCCATCGCTGAGGCACCAATCGACGACGAACCGGAAGGCGAGCAGGAGCGTCAAGCGGTTGCCGAATCGAAAACCTGGTTTGCGCAGCGCAGCCATCAGGGGATTTCCCACGAAGAAGTGCTCGCCGATTTCGGCCTCACTCCGAACGATTGCAACAAGCAACGAGAGTAGTCGTAATGAATATCGTATGGTCTGAGCGTGCCCGTGCGGACATTCGTCGCTTGGACCGCGAGACCGCTATGCGCATCTTCGCGGCGCTCAACCGTTTCGCCGAAACCGGCGAAGGTGATGTCAAGAAACTCCAGGGTGAAAGCGACGAGTTGCGTCTTCATGTTGGTGATTACCGCGTCCGCTTTACCCAGCAATCCGACGACACCTTCGCATTCATTCCGTCCGCCACCGCCGTGAAGCCTACCGTTGAGCGGACTAGCCTGGCCCAACATAGCGGGCGCGGCTACCGGCCTTATTCCTTGTCCACTTCGTCCAGATCGACCTCGAGCTTGCCTTTCGTGCGCTTGGCCATCAGGTACGAGCGGATGAAGGGATCGAGGTCGCCGTCGAGCACGCGGTCAACGTCGCCAACCTCAAACTTGGTGCGGTGGTCTTTGATCAGGCGGTATGGTTGCATGACGTACGAGCGGATTTGGCTGCCGAAGGAAATTTCCAGCTTGCTCTCGTCCAGCTTGTCGGTGTGCGCCTGGCGCTTCTTGATTTCCTCGTCGTACAGTCGCGAACGCAACATCTTCATCGCCATTTCGCGGTTTTTGCCCTGGCTGCGCTGCGCCTGGCAACCCACCACAATGTTTGTCGGCAAGTGGGTGATGCGCACCGCGGTTTCCACTTTGTTTACGTTTTGCCCGCCCTTGCCGCCGGCGCGAAACGTATCGATCCGCAAATCTTCCGGACGGATATTAATTTCAATGCGGTCGTCAATTTCCGGAATCACGAACACCGACGCAAAGGAAGTGTGCCGCCGCGCGGCCTGGTCAAAGGGAGAAATCCGCACCAGGCGATGCACGCCGGTTTCTCCCGCCAGCAACCCGTACGCATTTTCTCCCACGAATTGCACAGTGGCGTTTTTGATGCCCGCTTCTTCACCGGGCGTTTCGTCCAGAACTTCCGCTTTCATGTTTTTGCGTTCCGCCCAGCGCAAATACATGCGCAGCAGAATGGACGCCCAGTCCTGCGACTCCGTGCCACCCGCGCCGGGCTTGATGGTCATGATGGCGTTCAGGTGGTCGGTTTCGCCGGACAGCAGCGTCTTGGTTTCCAGTTCGCCGATGTAGGTTTCCGCGCTATCGATCTCGCGAGACAAATCTTTGAGCAGTTCGTTGCGCTGCTCGGCGTTGGTCTCTTCCTTCGCCAGATTGATGTACGTATCGATGTCGTCGGAAAGCGAGGTCAGCTTTTCGTCCGCGGCGATCTGTTCTTCGGCGCGTTTGCGGTCGCGCAAAACGGCTTGCGCTTCTTCCTGGTTGCTCCAGAAATTTGGGTCGGCGGAACGTGCTTCGAGGGCTTTCAGGCGCTCGCGATATTGCGGCGCGTCAAAGATAACTCCGAACCATGGCGATGCGGGGTTTCAGTCCTTCGTGGCGATACTGCAAGTCTTCAAGAATCATTTTATGAACGCTCGCTTGTTGGATTGTCTTATTTGTTACGCGCGGTGTAACCCTATGCGATTCGGGCGACGCTGTTCTCGAACCGTAGAAACAAAAGATGCGAATCTAAAGATTCGCCACTACAGAGGCATTACATTCTGCTCATGCTGTGGCTAGCGGAGGATCCAGCACCGTCACGGGAACATCCTCCACGGGTATCGCGATATTCTCTCCGGCGCCGTCTGGTCCCACGTAGGTCCAGACAAAAAGGATAGCGGAAATCAGCACGCAGAGCCAAGCGAACCAATCGCCGAACCGCGTGTATATCGTTTGGTCGGTGCGGAAATCGTAGGGCAAATTCGCGGCGGCGCGCACGTCGGGAGGCAACGGGCGATAAATTCTTCCATACGGATCGATCGAGACCGTGAAGCCGTTATTTGTGGAACGGATGATCCAGCGGCGATTTTCGGCCGCGCGCACGCGCACCATACGCAGATGTTGTTCCGCCGCGGCCGAACGGCCGAACCAGCCATCGTTGGAAATATTGATGAACAGTTGCGCGCCATCTTTCGCAAAGGTGCGAATCTCGCCGGGAAAGATGGCCTCATAACAAATAAACGTGCCAAAAGAATATTCGCTCGGCAACTTGCCCACCGCGTATTCCTTGCCCTTGGCAAAACCGCCGATCTCGCTCGACACGTTGGCCACCACGCGTTGCAGCAGCGGAAAGGGCTCGTACTCACCGAACGGCACGAGATGAATTTTGTCGTAGGTGTATACGCGTTGGCCCTGCGGATCGATCAGGACGGCGCTGTTGTAGGGAATCTGATGGCCGCTCAGCTTGCCGCTGGCCGCCGGCATTTTGCGCCACTCCACCACACCGGCCAGGAAGGGATGACCGAAGCGAATGGCCATCGACGAAGCCAGGGTGGCGAATTGCGGGTCCTCTTCCGAGAAGGGTGCGGGCGCTTCCGGCCACACCAGCAAATCGGGTTTGCTGACGCCGTCACTCTTGAGACTCAAACGCTCCACGTCGCGCATTTCGGCGGCGTGCTGCTGAAACCAATCGGATTCATAGGACGGTGACTCAGGAAAATTCAGTTGCACCGCGCGCGCCACGTGATTCGCAGAGGCGGCCGGAACGAGCCGCGGCGCAATCGCATACAAAACCAGGAGCGCGACGCTCGCGCCGGCAAATATGGCCACGCGATTTCTGGCGCGCGGCGCGGCGGCGCCATCCGTCCACGCCAGCAATCCGTTGAAACAAACCATCAGGAAAGAAAGCCCGTAAACGCCGGTGATGCTGGTGAGTTGCAAAAGTCCAAGATTTGCTCCGGCGGAATATCCCAGCAGGTTCCAGGGAAAACCAATGTCCGGCGTGCGGCCGTGCAAAAATTCCGCGGCTACCCAAATGAATGGCGCGCCCATGCACGCGACGACAATGCTGCGCTGCGCGAGGCGATTCACCAGCCAGGCAAACGCGCCACAGGCGAACCCCCACAGCGAAGCGACCATGAGCAGCAAACCCCAACTTGCGACGCGCGGAACATCGCCGTGAACGGAAAGGACCGCGGCGATCCACGCTTCCGAACACACGGAGAAAATCACGCCGTGCAGAAATCCGCAGGCAAAGGCCACGCGCGGACGCGCGCCAAACAAAACCACCATCAGGATGCCGACACAAATCCAGGCGTAAATCGCCAGATAAAATCCCATGAAAGAAAGCGATAGCGCCGCCCCAGAAACCGCGGCAATGACCAGGCGCAACGCGGCGGGCGTTTCAGAGTTGGGATGTGGACGGAGGAAAGAGAGCCAGCGGCCAGCGGACATCAGTGTTTCACAATGGCTTTGAAGCCCGCGGCGTCCAAGCCTTTTTTGGCGGCGTCGACAGATTTTTGATCCGCGTAGGGACCAACCTGTACGCGAAAAAATTTATCGTCTTGCGCGGTTACCACAAACGCGGGGAATTTTTGTTTTTGCAGGCGCGTGGCTAAATCGAACGCGTCGGTCTGATTTTTTAGAGCGGCCACTTGCAGCGTGACCGATCCGCTGGGAATCATTGGAGCGGCGACCGGCTTGTTCCGCGGAGCTGCGGCAACAGGGGCAGAAGTATTTTTCACCACGGCCGGCGGATTTCTTTGCGGAGCCGGATCGCTGGCCGGAGCTTGCAGGCGATCGTTCTGATTTTTCGCGCCGTCAAATTCGTGAACATCCCAACTGGGATTGCTGGGTTTCGCATCGCTCGGCGGAGTCTGCGCCGGCAGTGGCGCGGCGGCATTGGGATGTTTTCCGGGCAAGGGCTTGGGAGCGGTGAACGGATCCAGACCACCGATCTTGGGCAGGCGATCGGCTAAGACATTGCCGTCGTACTGGCCGCGGCCCATGAAAAACCCGAGCGCGAAAAAAACCCCGGAAAAAAGAAGAATCAACACGAATAGAATGATTACGTGCCGGCCTTCCAGCACGCGATCCCCTACTCCTCCGGATTTTCGGCGTACCGCCATCTTTACTTCTGTGCCCCCCCGAGCGATCTAGTCCACTGATTAATAATATCGATGGGTAGCGGAAACACAATCGTTGTGTTCTTCTCGACACCTATCTCGGTCAGGGTCTGGAGGTAACGCAGCTGGATGGCGGTGGGCTGAGTTTCGAGAACCTTGGCGGCGTCGGCTAGTTTTTGCGAGGCTTCGAATTCGCCGTCGGCGTGAATCACTTTGGCGCGGCGCTCACGCTCGGCTTCCGCCTGGCGTGCGATGGCGCGTTGCATCTGCTCGGGTATGTCCACTTGTTTGACTTCCACTTTGCTGACCTTGACGCCCCAGGGCTCGGTGTCCTGATCGAGAATGACCTGCAGCTTGGCGTTTACGCGGTCGCGTTGCGAGAGAATTTCGTCCAGTTCAAATTGACCGACGACGCTGCGGATGGTGGTCTGCGCCAACTGGGAAACCGCGTACTGATAATTTTGCACTTGCGACAGCGCCATGTTGGCATCGACGACGCGGAAATAACATACGGCGTTTACTTTAACGGAGACGTTGTCGCGGGTGATGATGTCTTGTGGCGGGACGTCGAGCGTTTCGATGCGGAGCGGGATGCGATAGAGAGTTTCTATGGGCCAGAAGACTAAATTTAAGCCGGCACCCTTGGCGATGGGCAACAGGCGGCCGAGGCGGAGGACTACGCCGCGCTCCCATTCCTTGATGATGTAGAGGGAATTCCAGAACCAGATTAAGAAGATTCCGATGATGATTACGACGCCTACGAATCCGATTTCCATTTTGTGCCTCCGATGCGAGAACGGTGCAGCGAGAAAACCCGAGACCACAAGCAGGCCGATCTGAAGATCGGCACCTACATAGAATCACAGCAAAACCCGGCCGGGGGCAAAAGCAGTTCCCTCAGGCGCTAAAGCGCATTGGTAGCCAAGCACTTAATGTCGGAGCTAAAGCTCCGACCCACAAAACAGAGCGCCTTTCGCACAGAGTGTCTTTTCGCAGCCCGTGAAGCCGGGCCCTCCCAAAAGCAAAGGCAAGACTCCAAATCAACTCGTGGTTACCGGTTCCACGAAAAGTTGCAGGCCCTCGATGCGCAAAACTCGTACTGTGCTTCCGGGCGGTACCGGTTGCTGGCTGATGGCGCGCCATAGCTCGCCGTGAATGCGGATTATGCCTTCCGCGCCTGCGGGTAATGCTTCTACTACTATTCCTTGCTCGCCTAGCAATTCTTCTTTGCCGGTGGCGGACTTCCATTTGCGCGAGCGGAGCACCAGGCGCATCAAGAAGACGGCGATGAGCGCGAAGGGCAGCGTTACGGCCAGTGAGACGAAGAAGCTGACGCCGAAACCCGTCAGTGGGGAGCGTATCAAAAACATGGCGCCCAGCAACATGGAAACAATGCCGCCGGCGGCGAGCACGCCGTGGCTGGTGAATTTTGCTTCCATGATAAAGAAGGCCAGCGCCAGGAGAATCAGGAACACACCGGCTAGATTTACCGGAAGGAAGTGCATGGCGTAGAGCGCGAGAATCAGGCAGATGCCGCCGATGACGCCAGGGGCGATGACGCCGGGATGAGTAAATTCGGTGTACAGACCGAGGACGCCGACAATCAGGAGCACGAAGAAGATATCCGGCTCAACGAGGCGGGACAAGAATTTTTCGCGCGAAGAAAGCTCGAAAGAAGTTTGCACTGGATTGTGCAGAGCGAGCGTGACTTTGCTGCCGTCAAAGCGCGTGATGGTGCGACCGTCGAGCTGACGCAAGAGATCGTCGACGGAATTGGCGATGAGATCGATCATTTTTGCGTCGAGGGCTTCTTTGTCGGTGAAGGCTTTGGCGTCGGTGATGGCGGTTTCCGCGAGAGTGGGATTGCGGCCACGCTTTTCCGTGAAGCTCCGGAGAAAAGCCATGGCGTCGTTGTTAATTTTCTTGCGAAAGACTTCGTCAAGCTGCGTGGGAACACCACCGAAGACCATGATCGGCGAAGCTGCGCCGGTGTGCGTTCCCGGGGCCATAGCGGCGATGTCCGCGGAGAGCAAAATATAAAACCCCGCGGAGGCTCCGCGCGCGCCGTTGGGCGTGACGTAGACGGCGACCGGAACTGGCGACGCGAGAATGTGCTGAACGATATCTTTCATGGAGTCGCTTAGGCCGCCGGGAGTGTCCATGGTGATGACCACCAGAGCGGCGTGACGCTGGGCGGCATCGGTCAGGCCTTCGTCCAGATAGGTGGCGAGGATGGGTTCGACGTCGCCGTCGATGTGCAGGACGGAGACTAACGGGGCGGGCGCGGCGGGTTGATCGGCGCTGGAAAAGGCGACGCCCACGCAAAGAGTCACTAGCACCAGCAACAGCGCGGCTGGCAAGAGCCCCGCGGAAAGACGGGCACGGCATGCCGTGCCCCTACGGATTTTGTGCGTCACTGGGTGCCTCCATTGGGACGAGTGTCTGCGGACTTGGGGCCTTGCAGGTGGTCCAGTAATTCTTTGGCTTCGGTGTAGTTCGGGGCTAGTTTTAGGGCGTGCTGCAATTCCGCGCGGGCTAGGTCTGGTTTTTTCTGCTCAAGGTAAATCCGCGCCAGGGTGAGGCGGGTAACCGGGGAATCCCGCGCTTGCAGCGCGGCTTGCAGTTGGGCGACGGCTTCGTCCAGTTTCCCTTGCCTACGGGCGATGTCCGCCAGGCCGCGATGGGCCGCGGAGCTGGCGCCATTGAGGGCCAGGGCAGCGTGAAACTCGCGCTCCGCCGCATCGAGATGGCCCGCGGACATTTCTTGCCGGGCTTGCTGGATATGGGCCTCGGCGGAATTAACCATCGGACCTGAGGGGTTGACGGAGGCGATTTCCGCCATCTTGATTTCCTGGCGCAGTTCGGTGGCGTCCAGTTCGGTTTTGACGCGAGCCATGTGGGTAAGCGCGTCGGCCTTGGCGTCCATGTGGACGGCCGGCAGCCCGCTCGGGCCAAATGCTTCGGTGGCGGCGATGCGTTCCTGGTCGGCTTCCTGTTTGCGTCCGGCCTTATCCAGAGAAAAAATCAAGAGAGCGCGATCTTCGGCATTGTCTGGTTCGCGTTCGGACGCTTCGCGAAAATAGCCCGCGGCGTTGCCAGGATCGTTCGCCTGTAGTGCAAGCAATCCCAGGTTGAAGGGATAGTCGTCTTCGTCGGGATCGAGATCGGCGGCGCGTTGCAAATCGGTTTGCGCTCCGGAGGCGTCGCCAAGGCGGGCTTTGGCGAGCGCCAGATTGTTGAGAATTTCGGGCAGGTCGCCACCGGAGACGGCGCTGGCGATGTGGGCATCGCCGGAAGCGCTTTCACGCAAGGCTTCGCGCAAGGAGGTGAAGACTTCTTGTGCGCGATCCGGCTGACTGAGGAGCAAATGACAGACGCCGGTGGCGAAGACAGCTTCCGCGTAACGATCGTGGGTTTTCGGGATGCGCGCGTACCAGGTCATCGCGGCATTGCAATCGCGGCGCGAGAAATAGACTTCGCCGAGCCAAAAGTCCGGCTCCGGCCAATCGGGTTCGAGTTTTGCGGCTTCGCGCAGTTCGCGGAGGCGCACGTCGTCGGCGGCGGCGAGCAAGCCGCGGACGTAATGTTCGAAGGCGTCGAGGCGCAGCGGGCGCTGCTTTTTGGCGAACTCGTTGAGGCTCCAAGGATAGGCGTGTTCGCTGGACGAGAGGGTGCGCCAGGCGAGACGCGTTTGCAGATCCATCAGGGTATCCAGCGGGCCGGACTCGCGGGCTACCGGTAGCAACGCCGGAGGGCTCACGCGCAAGATGCGGGATTCGACCGTGAGCGTGGTGCCGTCGGAAATAAAATTTCCGAAGACTACGAAGTCAACGTCGAGATCTTCGGCGATGCGGAGCATGGTGGCGCGGCTTAGTTTTGCTCCGGGAGGGAGTCCGTAGCGATCGAGTTCGTTAATGCGGCCCTGGTGGGAATAGACTTCTTCGCCGGCGGCGGAGAGGCGGAGGATGGTTAGTTCTTCGAGGCCTTCGCCGAGCCAATCGAGGTGCGACGAGGCGCCAGCGTTTTCGAAGGGGAAGACGAGAAAAATTCCAGCGTGATTCGTTACGGCCGCGCGCGGGGTGGTGATGATGCGCTGGGCGGCGGAGGCGGTTTGGAGGAGGGCGCAGAAAAACAGAATGCAAAGCGACAATACCCGCAAGAATCGGAGCAGTGACGCATCAAAACCCTGATTCGGGGACGTGCGGGGCGCAAGGCTGTGGGGTGCTTGGTGGCCTGCCATTTCACTTCATTGTAACAGACCGGTTGCGGCGTGATTCATTGGTTCGAATTCTTCAGGGGTACATGTACGGCCATCGCTACGAATGTGTCGGTGCTGGCTGCGTGCATGGACACGTTGGACCGTACCACGGCGACAACTTCGGAAAGCGGCCGCTACAAAATCAAATGCCGGGATCGCGTTAGTGTTGGGCGACCGGGTCTGACGGCTTGGGGGCTAGGGCGTCCTGGACTTCTGGGAGCTTCAGATACGCTGCGAAGACCGGGTCGGACTTGGCGGCGGCTAGCACCGTGAAGCCTTCGTCTTTGGCTTTGCGAAGATAGATTATGCAGCGCTCGAGGTTGCCGGCTTCGGCGAAGGATTTGGCCAGCAGGAAATAGAAGCGGCCGCGATCGCCGACGGAGCGGTCCTGAAGGACGGAGCCGGCGCGCGAGCCGTGCTGTTCGAAGAATTGGGGATCGAGCGCGAGAGCCTGGCGGAAAGAAGCGATGGACTCTTCGTATTTCTTGTCCGCAAAGTAGGCGTAGGCCAGATTGCTGTAGAGCACAGGCATGTCCTGGCGGAGTCGGATGGCCTTCTGATAGGCGCGAATGGCTTTGCCGTAACGCTTGCGCTGATACCAGACGGTGCCGATATTATTTTCCGCGTCGGCGTAAGTGGGATCGACTTTGACGGCGCGCTCGTAGCACTTGATGGCGAGGGTGAGCGCGGTCTGCTGATGCAGCGAGATGCCGAGCTTGTTGAGATACACGGCGCTGTGAGGATCGGCGTCCGACAAGCGCTTGAAGATCATGGAGGCTTCGCGATAGTCCTTGCGGATCATGTAGAGATCGGCCATCTGCTCGTCGGTGAGCGTGGGACGCACAACGATGACGGCAGGATCGGGCGCGGAAGGAACTTGCGACTGCGATTGCGGGAGACTCAGACGCGGAATAGAAGCGACCGTGGAAGATGCGACGCTCGCGACGTCGCTCGGGACCGCGGCGGTCTCCGTGAATGTTTGTGCGGAAGATGAGACGGTGAAACTGAAGAGAAGCAAACCCGCGAGAAACGCCACTAAATTGCGGTTCATGGCGAACCTCCTTTTTACTCCGGAGGCGGTTTGTCCTTCTCCGGATCCTTCTTCTTGCCCCCGAAGATACCAAAAATCTTCGCTAAAGGGCTCTTTTTCTTTTCGGCGGGCGTGCCTGTTGGGACACCAGACTGGGTGGCGGCTGGACCGCCTACGTCGCTGGAAGTGATGGGGGTGCCGTCGGCGGTGGTCTGCGGGGCCTTGGGCTGGCCGCCACCGAAGATGTGGGATAGCCAGTTGCCGTTGGTGCTGGCGGTATTGTGGCCGCCGTGAAGGTCGCAAAACTCGGTGGGCGCAGAACCGGCTACGTAGACTTCCTGGCGCGTGGTGGGGCAGCTGGGGGTGGCGAGCTGCAGCGATTCGGGATCGATCAGAACGGATTGCACGCCTTCGGGCATGCTGAAATCTTTGACGTCTTTGTAGGCCGGGAGCGCGGTGGCGCGAATCATGAAATCGGCCCAGATGGGAGCGTCGGCGGCCCCGCCGGTCAGGCCGAGGTCGCGATTGTCGTCGAAGCCAACCCAGATTACGCAGACGAGGTTGGAGGTGAATCCGGCGAACCAGCCGTCACGCGAGGTACCAGTTTTCCCTGCGGCGGGAAGGGTGAAGCCGCGAGCGCGAACGGCGGCGCCGGTGCCGTGGCTGAGGACGTCCTGCAGGACGCTGTCGACGAGGAAAGCTACGCGGGCATCGAGGACACCACGGGTTTGCGGAGTGTACTGCTCGAGGGTGGTGCCGTCCGAACTGGTGACGCGATGGAGAAATTCGGGCTCGGCGCGCGTGCCCATAGTGGCGAAGGCGGTGTATCCGGCGGCGACGTCTACGGGGGTCATTTCGTAGGCGCCGAGTGCTACCGCGGGAGTGGGCTGAATATTGGTGCCCAAACCCATCTGGCGGGCGATTTGCACTACGCGGCCGTAACCGATCAGTTCGGCGACTTTCACCGTGGCTACGTTAAGGGAATTTGTTAGGGCGTCGCGAACAGTGACGTGGCCCATGAATTTTTCGCCGTAATTGTTGGGCGTATATTCTTTGCCGTCAAATTGGAAGGTGGTGGGCTCGTCGTCGATGGTGGTGGCGGGGGTGATTACGGGTTGCACGTTGTTTACGGCGTTGGAAAAAGCCGCGGCGTAGACGAAAGGCTTGAAGACGGAGCCGGGTTGACGGTGCGCCAGGGCGTGATTGAGTTGACTTTGGCCATAGTCGCGGCCGCCGATGACGGCTTTGATTTCGCCGGTGCGCGGATCGAGGGCGACCAAGGCTACTTGAGCTTGCGGGATGGGCTCGTTGGTGCCCTTCTTGGCTTGCTCTTTTTTCCACTTGTCGTATTTCTTGGCGAGCAATTTGTCGACGTTGATCATGCCGGCTTCTACGGCGGCACCGGCGGCGCGTTGCAGTTCTGGGTCAAGCGTGGTGTAGACGCGAAAATTTTCCGTGGTGAGTTCACTTTCGGAGTATTTGTCCAGCAGGTGATCTTTCACCATGTCCACAAAGTACGGGGCTTCGCTGCCGGAGACGGAGGCGTGCACCAGACGCAAGGGCGCGCGCTTGGCGTCCTGCACGTCGGCTTCGGTGATGTAATTATTTTCGAGCATCTGCGTCATGACGCGGTCGCGGGCCTGGGCGCCGCGTTCGGGGTGGCGGTCGGCGGAGGAATAATAATTTGGCGCGCGAATGATGCCGGCGAGGTAGGCGCATTCGCCTAGCGAAAGCTGGCGCATATCCTTGCCGAAATAGGCCACGCTCGCTTCGGAAAAGCCGCGGAGGCCGAAGCTGCCGCGATTGCCGAGGTAAACTTCGTTGGCGTAAAGCTCAAAAATTTGCTGCTTGTTGAAGCGCTGCTCGAGTTCAAAAGCCACCATGGCTTCGGCGAGTTTGCGGCGCCAGGTTCGTTCATTTGAAAAGAAAAATGTGCGCGCCACTTGCATGGTGATGGTGCTGGCGCCTTGGTAGTGCTGGCTGCTGTGGCGAATGTCCGCCCAAGCGGCGCCGAAGATGCGGATAAAATCGAAGCTGCCGTGCTCGAAAAAGCGCTTGTCCTCTGCGGAAAGAATGGCGTGCACCAGCGTGGGAGGCAAATCGTCGTAGCGCACGGGACGGCGTTTTTCGCGGGCGCTGTCAAAAAGATTGGTGATCAGTTCCGGCTCAATCTGCGCTGAAGCGAGCTCCGCGCCGCCGCCCAAGGGACGGATGGAGCGAATGGACTTCCCGCCAAACTGTACGGCCAGGGCGTTGTTGCCCCCGAAATAAGAAAGTTTGGAGGGGCGAATATCGACGGTGTTTCCCTGCACGGTGAACTGGCCGAGGGCGTTGTCGTCCTGTTCGGGGCGATAGCCGACGCGCGTTAGGTAGGTGGTGAGGGCTTCGGCGGTTTCGGTTTGGCCTTCGGCGATCAATTCCGGCGCGGAAAAGATCTGCGTGGTGTTTTGTAGTACGTGGCCGGAGAGGCGCGCGGTAATGGCGCGCGAATATTTCACGTAGTAGTACGTGAAAAGGCCGGCCACGGTGAGCACCATGGCGAGGACGACGGCCAGCAGGGTCAGGCCAACGATGGAGGTAAGAAAACCTTTTTGCAGACGAATGCGCAAACGGCGGCTCCCTCAGCGTAGATTGCTATTCTCTCGCAACAGTTTCCAGTTACAAATGCCAGCCAACGCAAGATTGCAGTCAAAAAAATTGGCGCGAACCGAGAATCCCGCCACAAGGTCTGGGCAACAAGGTCTCGCCCCACAAGTTCTGACCAACGGGGGCGCATGCAAAATAAAGGCGCATTCAATAGGATGCAGAAAGAGGGTACCGAGTGTGCTCGGACGGGCACCCGATATGCGCGCCGCTGCTGCTAGAAAACAGATTTGTTCTCGCTGCTCGGCGAAAAGTGCATTTCCGTCTGGTAGACGAGCAGGTCCACGGGTACGCGATAGTCGACGTTGATGGTGACCAGACTATTTGAACTGGTCACCTTGATATCTTCTTTGGTGGCGGGAATATCCAGGTCTTGAATCACTTTGAAGATGGCGTCGCGAACTTGTTCTTCGTTTTGGCGATTAACCACGGAATAGCGCGCCACTTCTTGCATCTTGTCCGCCAGCTGATATTCCGCAACGTATGCGGGAACGGTCTTGAATCCCACAAAAATGAAGGAAACGAAGACGATCAGAAACAAGATGACTTTAAATTTGCCTTCGCCACGCTCGTTGCGCGAGATGGCCCTGCGGGCGGGCGCTTGGCGGAGCGGCAATGCCTCTAGCGCAGGACGCGATCGTTGTTGGCCCGCCAGGCGCGCGCGTTGCTGTTCAAATGACCCGTCAAGAGGCAAGGGCGTTCTCCAAATCGTGTAAAAGCAAAGAGATCTTTAGACAATTTACGTTAGCATTCGCGCGAATAACTGTCGATAAGGATGCGCGAAGCGTGTGGCGTTAATGCAACCTTAGTGAGGCGCAGAAAAAGCGCCAGACACGCCACGGAAACGGCTAGTAGGCGCGAGCAAAGACGGCGCGTTCCGGGGCAGGTTTGCCGCAGGCGATGCATTCGCCCGCTTGGCCCTCTTGTTCGAGCGGGATGCAGCGCATGGTGGCGCGGGTTTCTTCTTTGATTTTTGCTTCGCAGTCGGCGCTGCCGCACCAGGAAGCCAGGGCAAAGCCATTTTCTACGGCGCGCTTTAGCTCTTCGATATTTTTGGTGTCGTGAGTGTTGCTCTTGCGGAAGTTGAGCGCTTTATCGTGCAGGGCCTGCTGAACTTCGGCGAGCAGCTTTTCGGTGGTAACGGGCAGATCGGCGAGCGGTGCGCTGACCTTCCCTTCCCTTCCGGGCTTGTCGCGACGCGCCAGAACCGCGGCTTGTTTGGCTACGTCCTTGGGACCGAGCTCGACGCGCACGGGGACGCCGCGCATTTCCCAATCGTTGAATTTCCAGCCGGCGCTTTGACCTTCGCGTTCATCGAGTTTTACGCGGATGCCAGCTTTCACCAATTCTGCATTTAGCTTGCGCGCGGCGTCCAGCACGCTGGATTTTTCTTCGTCGGTCTTGTAAATCGGCACGATTACGACTTGGATGGGCGCCAGCTTCGGGGGCATGATCAAGCCTTGATCGTCCCCGTGGACCATGATGATGGCGCCGATGAAGCGCGTGGAGAGTCCCCAGGAAGTGGTCCAGCAGTGCTGCAGCTGGCCATTCTGATCGAGGTAACGCACCTCAAACGCCTGCGCGAAGTTTTGCCCCAGGAAATGGGAGGTGCCGGCTTGCAGGGCTTTGCCATCGCCCATCATGGCTTCGATGGAAAAGGTCGTGTCGGCGCCGGCAAATTTTTCGGCGTCGGACTTTTTGCCGGGGATCACGGGAATAGCCGCATCGCTCACCGCAAAATCGGTGTAGATGTCCAGCATCTGGCGCGTTTCGAATTCGGCTTCTTCGCGCGTGGCGTGGGCGGTGTGGCCTTCCTGCCAATAGAACTCCAGCGTGCGCAGAAATAGTTTGGTGCGCAATTCCCACCGCACCACGCTGTTCCACTGATTCATCAGCACCGGCAAATCGCGGTAGGATTGAATCCATTTCGACCACATGTGGCCGATGATGGTCTCCGAGGTGGGGCGAATCACCAGGGGTTCGGCTAACTCTTCGCCGCCGCCAATGGTGACTACCGCCAGTTCGGGCGAAAATCCCTCGACGTGATGCTTTTCCTTGTCGATAAAGCTGCGCGGAATGAGCATCGGGAACGCCACGTTCTGATGCCCCGTGGCTTTGAACCGCCGATCCAGAGCCGCGGTGATATTTTCCCAAAGCGCCCAGCCGTAAGGCCGGACCACCATGCATCCGCGCACCGGCGCATAGTCCGCCAACTGCGCCTTCAGCACCAGTTGGTTGTACCACTCAGAAAAATCCTCAGCCCGCGTCGGAAGCTTCTCTTCAGCCATGCCGCAATTGCCTCATTCCCCTGCGCAAAAAATTGTCGCTGCGCGAACACAAAAGCGTAACGGACGCGTCGAGGCAAGTCAATTGTCCTGCAAAATTGTGGAGGGTCCTTGGAGCTACGGAAGCCCGACGCCGGAGCGCCATCTCAGACTTGCGCGCATTGTCACCAAACCAAAACTCTCTCCGGAGTCATTGCTCGTTCGGACCAAGGCGGAGTAAAGTTAGGTTGTGACTTTTGAATGGGATCCGCGAAAGGCCCGGCAAAATCGCCGCAAGCATCGGGTTTCGTTCCAGGAAGCAATCACTGTCTTTGGGGATCCGTTCGCGGCAACGTATCCTGACCCGGATCACTCCGAAATGGAGCATCGTTTCATCACGGTCGGAATGTCGAACGCTAATCGAGTCCTGCTCGTGGTCCATGCCGACGGCAGGGAGAACATTCGGATCGTCACCGCCCGGCGAGCAACGCCGCGCGAACGAGAAAATTATGAAGAAGAAAACTGAAAGACGAGCAGGACGCGACGAAGCACGTCGTGAATATGACCTTTCCAAGTTGCGAGGCGGCGTCCGCGGCAAATACCTCGCGCGCTACCGCGAAGCAACAAATTTCGTAGGCTTAGCGCCCGATGTGGCCGAGTATTTCCCCGACGAACGATCCGTCAACGCCGCGCTGCGCGCGCTAATCGCCACAGAGAAAGAGGGCGTCTCAGCGAAGAAACCCGCTCGCCCCTCGCACTAACTCCCCGATCTACTTCGCTACGAGCTCACCGAGTGGAAGCCAATCGCGTTAGCTAGGCTAGGCGACGGCCTGCTTTAGTGGCTGAACAGCGTCGATTGGCTGGCGACACACTGCCAGGTGCGATTCTGGTTGATCCAGGTGTCTGTGAATCGGCCGCGGCGGAGATAGGGTTTGCCCTTCAGCTTGCCTTTTTCGCGATAGATACCGGTGACCACGGCAGCTCCCGTATACATGTGCACGGTCATGCTCTCATTGGTGATTTGATCGGGTTCGAGGGACTCCGCTTTGACGCTGGCCAGGAACTGTGTCTTGTCCATCATGGACCCGTCGTAATCCACGTATACGAGCGTGGCCGCGAGCAGTTGGTCCAGCGCCGCGGCGTCTTTGTTTTGTTCCGCGTGGTTCCAAGCGGTCTCCAGGGCAAGGATCCGGCCCTCGTCGTCGCCCTGCGAGGGCGCAGTTTGATCGGACTGCAGGAAAAAGGTGCTGGAAAGCAGAAGAGCGAGGGAGATTAGCGCTTTCACGGCGGTCGATCCTCCTAGCAAAGTAAGTTCGTCGGACGAAACGCAAGGCGGCGTCCTTCGCCGCCGTTCGCCGCCCAAGGTCACCATGCCTCCCAAAACTATACGCCGAAAGAATACCGAGCTGTGCGCTAGCGCACAGACACGCCAACGCGATCGGTCTAGGATGAAACACGAATCGAGGAAACTTCCATGACCATGCAATCAACGCTAACGCAAACCGCACCGCTACAAGCCAACAACAAAAAATCATTCAAGCCACACAAAATGCACGCCGCGGTTGTCGAGCAATTCGGGAAACCCCTGACGCTGCAAGAACGCGACGTTCCTACGCCTGGCCCGGGTCAAATCCTGGTGAAAACCGAAGCCTGCGGCGTTTGCCACACCGATCTCCACGCCGCGAATGGCGACTGGCCGGTAAAGCCCACGCTACCGTTTATCCCCGGACACGAGGCTATCGGCCGAGTCGTCGGCATCGGCGCTGGCGTGACGATTGTTAAGGAGGGCGACCGCGTCGGCGTGCCGTGGCTCTATTCTGCGTGCGGCCATTGCGAATACTGCTTAAGCGCTTGGGAAACGGTCTGCCCAGAGGCGCAGTTCGGCGGCTACACCAAAAACGGCGGGTTCGCCGAGTACCTCCTGGCGGATCCAAACTACGTCGCGCACATTCCCGCCGGCCTGACGCCACAGGAAGCCGCGCCGCTCGTCTGCGCGGGCATCACGACTTACAAAGGCATCAAAGAAACGAAAGCGAAGCCCGGGCAGTGGCTCGCGATTTCTGGCGTTGGCGGACTTGGCCATCTTGCGGTGCAATACGCCAAAGCCATGGGACTGCTAGTCTGCGGCATCGACATCGATGACGGCAAATTGGCACACGCCAAGCGCCTGGGCGCCGATCTCATCTTTAATGCCAAAGCCGGCGACCCGGCCGCCTCCCTAAAAAAGGAAACCGGCGGCGGCGCTCATGGCGTCTTGATTACCGCGCCCTCGCTCATCGCCTTTAAGCAAGGCGTCGGCATGACCCGCAAGCTGGGCACGTGCGTCCTGGTCGGTCTGCCGCCGGGCGAATTCCCCGTTCCGCTTTTCGACGTGGTAGCCAATTGCATCACGGTCCGCGGCTCGTTCGTGGGCACGCGCGAGGACATGGCTGAGGCTCTGGCCTTCGCGGCCGCAGGCAAGGTCAAAGCGGATATCGAGCTTCAGCCCTTGTCCGCGATCAACCAAGTCTTCGACCGTCTCGCCCACGGCGATGTACCGTCGCGCGTGGTACTCGATTTTTCTCAGCGCGGTAATTAAGCCGCGACTAGCGCGGCACTTTGCGCCGCCGCACCTCAAGCCGCGAAAATCTCAACCCCCGCCACACGGCAGGCTTTTTGCAATCTGCCGTCGAACGTAGCCAGCGGCGCGCCCTGTCGCACGGCCAAATCCAAATACGCCGCGTCATACGCGGAAAGATTGTGTGCATGTGCTAGCGGGAGAACAGTCCTTACCGCATCGGAAACCGATTGCGATTGCTCGGTTATGTTCAACTCGGCGAGCAATTCCAAAAACCGCTGCACCTGATGCGGTTTGAGTCGTCCGCGCCGTTCCGCCACTAGCACGGTATTCGCAATCTCCAGCGACCAGATCGCCGGAACCATCAAGGTCTGCCCACGAAGCGCAAACAGAATGCCGTCGGAGACCGCATTGGCTTCGTCAGGAAAGCACCAAGCCAAGGCGGTCGAGGCATCCACGACGACCGCGGTCAATATCGGCGTCCTTCATTGATCATGTCGCGAATGCTCATGGTGGGGTCAGGCTTGATGCTTTTGCGAAGTTCCCGAAAGCCCTCAACAATTTCATCGTGCGTCATCTTGCGCTTCGTTTCTGTGATCGGGACAAGCATCGCGGTCGGAACGCCGTGGCGGGTAATGGTGATTTTCTCGCCTTGCTCCACGCGATCCAATAGTTCGGATAAATGCGTCTTGGCTTCAAAAGCTCCCACCGATTCCATTCTATCTCCAATACAACTAGTTTAGACTAGTTTGAATGATATCATGCCCCGCTCCGACACGCTAGTACGCATGGAACGGACGCGGCATACCCAAATCGCGCTGACGTTTGTCGCGTGTCTCGGGGAAATTTAGAACCAATCCGAGCGGTAGGCGATCCACCAGGCCAGCATTCCGGCGGGGATGGTTGCGCCGAGGGCCCACCAAAACGGCAATGCAAGGTCGGCGATCAAACCGAGGGCGGTGAAGCTCATCCAGAAAACTTTCCGCTGCATGGCGCAATTGTAGCGGAATAGGTGTGACGACGGCAGCGGCGTGCGCAGGCGATTTTCGAGAAAGCCAACGCCGCCAGCTGGACGCAGACCTTCAACGAATGCTGCGCTCCAGCCTGCGCGAGGCTAGCGCGACGTACTGCTCATCCGGACAGCATCCCCTACAATGCTCGGCCAGTGACCTTTTTCCGTACCTCGGGGCAGTTTCGCGAGGCATTGCCCAGCACTAGATTGTTGCCCTACGTCAGAAATGGAATGCGCAGTTTCTCGCGATTTTTCTGCGCGCTGGTGTATTTGATGACGTGCCGTGGAGGTTCTCTTCATGAATCGAGTTTCAATCACCGCAGCGATACACAATCCTGCCGTTCTGCCTGGAACTTATGGACGAGCCTCGTTGCTCCTTTGCGTGAGCGCGTGCCTGGTGGGGATGCTACTTTTGAGCATGCCGCAAGTCGCGCGCGCCAACAAAAAATCTTCCGCGCTCCCTGAGGCGGTGTTCGCGGCCAAAACCATCTACATCGACAACCAGACCAACGCGGCCGAACTGCACAATGACGCGTACATGGGACTCGCCAAGTGGGGACACTTTGAGCTGGTGGACAGCGCGCAGAAAGCCGACTTGGTATTGCGCCTGACCGGCACCAGCTTTGCCCAAACCATTCCCAGCGACACGCCGCCGGATATGAGCGTGAAGACAGGAAGCACGCACGCCGGCGGCGACGCGGTATTGCCAAACGGCGATGCAGCCGCGCCCGATGGGTTCACGCGCCTCACGCTGGTGGACCCGAAGTCCGGCGCGGCTTTGTGGTCCGATCTCAGCAAAACCAATCGTCCAGAAGCGGCGGCGCGGATTGTGGACGTCCTGCGCGAGGCCTTCGAGCAAGGTCTGAAAGCGCGCGGGAAATAGCGCCGGCTAGCCGCCGCATTCCATCTGTCGTCACGCCGCGATAGGTGCAATTTTGGCGGTGTGGAAATAAGCGGTAACGTGGGCGGGAGGGTCCGTGTGCACCTAGGCTCCACTGCGGTTGCGGCGCAGTTCATAAATCAGATACACCACGACGGCAATGTTGATCACCAGGAACGCCACCTTCGGTACCGAGTAGTGCTTCACAATTTCATACACTTCAATCGGGATCAGCGAGCTGGTGGAAACAATCGTGACGTATTCCGCCCAGCGCTGGCGCAGCGCGAGTCCCGTGCCCTCGATCAGGAACAACGCCGCGTAGAAAAACGTCCCCGCGCGAAGCTGTTTCAGTTTGCGCGGATCCACGTCGGCGATTTTCTCGAGTAGCCGGTGAATGTAGTAATTGTGCGGATCGATGCGCAGCAGGTCCAGCCAATGCTCTACGTTCGCCGAGAGGTCTTGACTGAGCAAGTGGCGCGCACCCAATCCCAGGGCCAGCAACGCGAAGCCCTTGAACAGTTTGAACGCGGCAATCAGCAACAGCCCGCGTGAATGCGCGTGGCGTTCGCTGCCCCCTTCTGATGCGCTCTTCGATTTTCGCGCTTTGCGGGATCCGGCGGCCATGCGAACTCTACGTTTTCTCCTGGAAAAGCTCACCTCTAATGTGCCGTCCCGCGCATCGAAAGTACAGGAGATAAGCCATGACATTCGATGTGCATTCGCGATGGAGTAACCTGGCCCGGTTGACGTGTGTAACGACGGCGGTCTTTGCATCGCTCCTGATCGCTGGCTGCGGCTATTTTCAACTCGGCGGAAGCGACGCCGCGGCGCAAAAAGCCCGCGACGAGAAAACGCGTGAAGAAGTGGCAAAGGCCACCGAAAACGCCAAGCCCGCGCTGCAAGAAGCCGGCAGGAAAGTTGGCGAAGCAGCGAAGACCGCGGCGGAAGATGCCAAGGCCGCTGCCGAAGGCGTGAAAGAAGGCTGGGATCGCGGCAGCCATCCTGCCGTGAATATAAATTCCGCCAGTGAAACCGACCTGGTAGCGCTTCCGGGAATAACGCCCCGCGACGCGCGTAGAATCATCGCCAACCGCCCGTATGCCGATAAACACGACCTGGTCAGCAAAAGCGTCTTGACCGAGGATCAATACCAAAACATACGCGGCGGCGTCGCAGCCAAGTAGCATTCCCTTTTCTGCCTATCTCAGCGCACTCGGCTCTCTGCGTTATCTCTATGCTTGGCCACGCCATGACGCAACGCTGAGACGCAGAAACGTTGCAATGTTTGCGATTGCTGGTGCTTTAAGGCAGGGTCCGCTAAAATTGCGTGAGCAACGCCAGCGCGCCATTCGCAGCGGACAATGACTCGGAGCGGACGATGACCAACACCACAGATTCCAACGACAGAATGAATCGCCCGCTGGATGCGGTAGATCCCGCGATCGCGGATTTGCTGAGAGAAGAAGCGCGGCGCCAAGCGACCGGCCTCGAACTAATCCCTTCGGAGAATCTGGTCTCCGAAGCGGTCCTCGAAGCCATGGGCTCGATTTTCACGAACAAATACGCCGAGGGCTATCCCGGCAAGCGTTACTACGGCGGCTGCGAATACGCCGATCAGGTCGAGCAACTGGCCATCGATCGCGCCAAGGAGCTTTTCGGCGCGGAACACGCTAACGTGCAAGCGCATTCGGGCACATCGGCGAACGTCGCGGTCTACATGTCCACACTGCAGCCGGGCGATACCGTGCTCGGCATGAACCTCTCGCACGGCGGACACCTAACGCACGGACATCCGCTAAATTTTTCCGGCCGCATGTACAAGTTCGTGGCCTACGGTGTGCGCAAAGAAGATGAGCGCCTCGACTACGATGAAATCGATAAGCTGGCACAAGAACACAAGCCCAAAATGATTGTGGCGGGCGCCAGCGCCTACGCACGGGTCATCGATTTTGCAAGAATTGCCAAAGCCGCGAAGTCCGTCGGCGCGCTTTTCTTCGTGGACATGGCGCACATCGCGGGATTAGTGGCCGCAGGCGTCCATCCCAGTCCCGTGCCGCACGCGGACATCGTTTCCACAACCACGCATAAAACACTGCGCGGCCCGCGCGGCGGTCTGGTGCTAAGCAAAGCAGCATTCGCAAAGGAACTAGACAAGCTCACCTTCCCAGGCACGCAAGGCGGCCCGCTGGTGCACACCATCGCCGCGAAAGCCGTGTGCCTCAAAGAAGCCATGGAGCCGGGTTTTAAGGAATATCAGCAGCAGGTGGTGCGCAACGCGCAGGCGCTCGCCGCGGCGGTGGCCAAACGCGGCTTCCGCATCGTTACCGGCGGAACCGACAATCACCTATTTCTCGTTGAAGTGCATTCGCGCGGAATCACCGGCACCGACGCGGAAAAGGCCCTTGATCGCGCGGGCATCACGGTAAACAAAAATTCCATCCCGTTTGATCCTCTGCCCCCGATGAAGGGTGGCGGCATTCGCTTGGGCAGTCCTTCCGTAACCACGCGCGGCATGCGCGAAGCAGAAATGGCAAAAATCGGAGACTGGATCGCCGATGTCCTCGGTGCCATCGGCGACACCGCAAAAGAACAATCCGTGCGCCAACAAGTCGCCGCGTTAGCCGCGCAATTCCCCATCTACGCCGCGCGGATGACGAAACACACTGAGCTAGCCGAACACGCCCGCGGCTAGTGCCGCACCTCTATCATGCAGATGTATCCGCGTGCACGCAGTCCTATCGCGGGACTTGCGTGCGACGGTATACTTGTTGAACCGCAGATTATCTTGACCATCGTTTATTAATTACGTGTGGAGGTAGCTGCCCTTGGCTGACGCAATGAGGTCACGGAAAGTAGCTGCGCTGCTGCTCATTTGGGGAATTGCCTGCGCGCCCGCTTGGACGCAGGAGCAGAAAAATAACTTACCAGTCCCGCCATCGCAGAATCAGACGGGGACAATCATCGTGCCAAATCCGGCCTGGTCCGGCGCCAAGATGGACGAGACTCCTGCGCAAAAACTATACGCGGCAGCGCGCACTGCCGGCAACAATCGCGACTTCAACACTTGCGCACAACTGCTGGAGCAAGTCGTAAGCAAGGACCCCAACTACAAGATCGCCTGGAGCTATCTCGGCTACGCTTACAACTCGCTCGGGAAATACGACAAGGCGGAAACAGCTTTGCGCAAGGCGATTGCCTTAAATCCAACGGACGCCTTTTCCTACAACAATTTGGGCCAGGCGCTCCTAGGGCAGAAAAAGTATGACGAGGCCATTCCGCAGTTTCAAAAGCAGATCGAACTCAATCCAAGAGATCAATGGGCCCACACCAACTTGGGCAGACTTTATGTGCAACAGCAACAATATGAGAAAGCCATACCGGAATTGGAAACTGCGGCCACCATCAAGCCCGACGACCCATACATCCCGTTCAATCTGGGGCGCGCGTACGCAAGAACCGCCCAACCAGAGAAAGCCTTGCAGTCTCTGGAGCGCTCCGTAGACCTGCAGCCGGTGCCGTTTCGCTGGAACGCCGTCGCCTACGAGATGGCTGTCGATAAACTGGACCTGGAGCAAGCAGAGAAGTATGCGGTGTTGGCGATCGCCGCGACGGTGGTGCAGTTGCGAAGCATTTCGCTCGAGCACGTCATGGCAGACGACGCCCGACTTACTTCGTCGTTAGCGGCGTACTGGGATACGTTTGGGTGGATTCGCTTTCAGCGAGGCGACCTTCCCCAAGCTGAGAAATATGTGAAGAGCGCATGGCAGGTGCGGTCCATTGGCGAAGTCGGTGATCATCTGGGGCAAATTTACGAGAAGCAGGGCCGCAAGGCGGAGGCGACTCATCAATACGAACTGACGTTAGCCACCACGCAACCGCCCGCCGAGACGCGCGGCCGATTGATGGCGCTGCTCGGCAGTGATGCCGCGGTCGACGTCGACAAGCTCACCGCGGATGCGTGCCCGCAACTCAAGGAAGCGCGAACCATCCCCGTAAAGAACGCGCATCAGGCGGAAGGGATCGCGGAGTTCTGGATACTTTTATCGCCCGGGCCCACCGTTCGTGGCATTAAATTCATTACCGGCGACGATGAGCTGGCGCAATTCTCGAAAGACCTCCAGGTACTTCCTTTCCCTGACAGCTTTCCCGAAGCCACGGAAGTGCAGTTGTTGCGCCGGGGAAGGCTTTCCTGCGCGCCCGCAGCCGCCAACTGCAGCCTATTCCTCGTTTCGGCGGATGCCGCGCGCCAGCTAGACCCTTCGAGCCTGGACACGGTCGGAGAGAATTCGTCGGCACGCTTCGGCAACAACATACTTCCCACCAAACTTATAGTTAAAGTTCCCCCGATCTATCCCGAAGAGGCCCGTCTAAACCGAATCGAGGGCACGGTCAAACTCCACGCCATCATAGGCAAGGACGGTTCAGTCGAACGGCTGACCTTGGTTTCGGGGCATCCCTCACTTGTTCCAGCGGCCATGAATGCCGTAAACCAATGGAAATACGAACCGCTCTTGGTGAACAACCAACCGGTTGAAGTGGAATTTGATGTCGAGGTGGTATTCCGACTGACCAGAAAGAACTAGCTATCGCGGAGTTGCTACCTAGCGCGAACACCTGTGCTCGAATTGGACGACGGCCTCATCCCACAGGATCTTTCTGCCGCGTGGCTTTTACACCCGTCAGGATGCCGAAGCCCAACAGCACCACGGCACCCACGACGATCCAGTGCGCGGGCATGTGCACCAAATACGCCGCATAGATCAATCCACAGATTACGATCGCGAAACCGCCAGCATATAGTCCGAAGGACATGGTTACCCCAGCCTCGACGGTACTGCGTCGGGAGCAGGCGTCGCTGTACAGAAACGGACACGCTGCGAAATTACTGCTTTTCTCGCAAACTCAGTCTGGATGGTTGTGGCGATAATTCCAGTATTCTCTCTGGTCGTGGTGGCTCAAGTGGTTGTACTCGCGGTAGTCGCGATGATTTTCTCCCAGGTAACGCCGGTACACGACGTCCTCATGGTGGTCCCAATTGTGATAATCGTGATGGTCGTGATCGTACACTCGCACGCTTACTTCTTGAGCTTTGGCTTGGCCGGCCGTCATACCCGGCATTGCAACCGCGGCGGCCACGATCAGCCAGCCGAGGTAACGATTCAAATTTCGCATTTGCAGTCCTCCACGCCAGGGACGAATGAAAACCTGGCTGCAGCAACTATGCACGGATGTTAGTGCGCCGTAAGTGCGAAACAGCACTCATTTCAAAATTATTATTTCTTCCGAAGTGCTCGACGGTACCAACCGGCTCGGTATCCCCGCGCGCCCTGAGCCTCTCGCTGATATAGACAATATGCTCTGTTCCGCCGAATCCAAAATTGAGTTGCGCTACCGCCACGTTTAAACTCTCGTATGGCCTGCGGAGATAAATCGATGGTGCTCGTTAGCGAAAAAGCTTGGACGGAGCGCGCCGGGAAAGCGATCGTGCTAGTCCGCGTGCTTGTGGGGTGGGTCTTCCTGTCCGAAGGCGTGCAGAAGTTTCTGTTCCCTGAGGCCTTGGGGGTTGGACGATTTGTGAAGATCGGTATTCCCTGGCCACAAGTGATGGCCCCCTTCGTCGGAATAGTCGAGATCGTATGCGGCACTCTGCTTTTGCTCGGATTTCTCACGCGATTGGCTACCGTGCCACTCCTCATCGATATTGCGGTTGCCTTGTACTCGACCAAGATCGTTTTATTTGCCAAGAACGGATTTTGGGGCACGCTGCACGAAGCTCGGACGGATGTGAGCATGCTACTCGGCTTAATTTTTCTCTCACTCGTTGGCGGCGGGACCTTGGCTCTCGATGCCTGGCTTACTTCGAGAAGACTTCAGTGCCATGCCTGAAGAGATCCCACACGAAATAGCGACGCCGCCCTCTTTATCTCGCAAACATTCGATACGCCAGCTCGCCGCATTTTTTCTGCGCCTCGGGCTAACGGCATTTGGCGGACCGGCAGCGCATATCGCCATCATGGAAGATGAGTTGGTACGGCGCAGGCAGTGGCTTTCGCGCGAGAAATTTCTTGACCTGCTGGGGGCCAGCAATCTTATTCCCGGCCCCAGTTCGAGCGAATTGGCGATCCACATCGGCTATTTACGGGCCGGATGGTTGGGGCTTCTCGTCGCGGGAATCTGTTTCATCCTTCCGTCGGCGATCATCGTGGGCGTGCTCGCGTGGTGCTACGTGCATTTTGGCGCGGTTCCCGCAGTCTCCGCGGTTTTGTATGGAGTCAAGCCGGTTGTAATTGCCGTCATTCTTCAAGTGCTGTGGGGATTGGGGCGCAGCGCGATGAAGAGCGCGCTCCTGCAAGTCGTGGGAGCCGCCTCGCTGGTTCTCGCCTTCCTCGGTGTACATCCACTGCTTTTGCTGGCGCTGGCAGGCGGCGCGGTTTGCCTGCGCGAGCTAGGAACACCTCGCTCGTCGCTTCTTACATTTTCTTTTTCCACCGCACCGGCTGCGGCTCTGGCAGGGACCGCCAGTTCTTTCAGCTTGGCGTCGCTGTTTCTGGTCTTCTTGAAACTAGGCGCGGTGGTGTTTGGCAGCGGCTATGTTTTGCTGGCGTTTCTGCGCGCGGATTTGGTCGTCAATCACGGTTGGCTCAGCGATGCGCAATTGCTGGACGCCGTGGCCGTGGGGCAGGTGACGCCGGGACCGGTCTTCACCACCGCTACGTTTATCGGTTACCTGCTCGGAGGTGTTCGCGGCGCGGCGGCAGCCACCGTCGGCATCTTGCTACCCGCATTTTTGCTGGTCGCCGCCAGCGGACCTCTGGTGCCACGCATTCGCAAATCCAGAATTGCCGGGGCCTTCCTCGACGGCGTAAACGTCGCATCGCTCGCGCTAATGACGGCCGTCACCTGGCAGCTTGGGCTGACGTCGCTTAAGGACCCCGTAACCATTGTTTTGGCGGTCCTATCCCTCGTAGCGTTGTTACGGCTGGGCTGGAACTCCGCCTGGCTCGTACTCCTGGGCGCGCTCGCCGGCGTGCTGACCCGGGCGGCACAGCACAGCTTGTAGGCCCAAAGACTTTCCATTGCCGGCAACAAGCGGAGCAGTGTTCAGCACCGCAAACCGGCAGGAGCCGAAAAGCGCCCGGCTGGCCTCGCTCAGCCCTTAATACCCTGGTTCCGCTGTCCCAAGACTGTCCTCCCGTGCAGTAGATTCCAGCGTTCCCGGCGCGTACGTTGAAATCGGCCTGGAATGGAAACCCACCTCGCAATCCTGCTCCTCTCTGTACCGTGCCTGGCATGGCTTGCCGGAACGTGCATAGGCAGTCAGCTCTCGCCCAAGGCGCTTCGCTTTGCGCAGTTGAGCGCAGTGGGCCTCCGCACCTCGCATGTTTTCTCTAACCGGGGCGCGGGCCATGATGATCGACGTGGTGTTTCTCGTCCCAGAAACTTCTTCTCCGTGTGAGGTGAACCTATGATGGATACCGATGCTTTCCGCGAGTTCAAGACCGGTCTGACCCTGCTGCGTGACAACTATGTGGACCGCGCCTTGCCCCACATGAAGCGCGCCGCAGAGCTGGACCGCAACAACCCGTATTACATGTCCTACCTCGGCGTGGTCCTCGCCCGCTCAGAAAAGAAATGGGGCGAAGCGGAATCGCTCTGCGACTCCGCGGTGCGCATGAAGCGCAATCAGGCCCAGCTATACCTGAATCTGGCGGAGGTCTACGCCACCGCAGGACGCCGCGAAGACGCCGTGGAAGCCATTCAGGCCGGGCTAAAGTTCGCGCGCAAAGACGTGCGCCTGACCATCGCCATGAATAAGCTGACGGATCGCCGCCCTCCCGTACTCACCTTCTTGAATCGCAAACATCCGCTGAACCGCCGTTTGGGAATGCTCCGCCACCGTGCGCTCAGCGCCATCGGACAGAGGTAGCCAACGGTCCATCGCGGTCGAACGGTTTGTGCCACCCCAAACGCAACCTGTAAGAGCAACCTCCAAAAACAACAAGGGCGAATGGCTCGAAGCCATTCGCCCTTGCTGTCTTAACTCGTAAATCTTGCCGTCTTGCTCCGGTGCCGTTCGAAGACACTACACTCGCGGCGAGAAGCTGTGCTGCATGCCCATTTCCATCAGCATCTTAATGCCAACACCGGTTAGACCGTTCGAGAGCGCATCCTTGCGCACCACTTCCGCCAGATATTCGCGGTTCAGCGCCGTCGGATCTTTCGAGTACGGCATGGTCACGAACAGCCGCATCCCCAGCTCATACCCGGTCTCGCTACTGTGAAAATACACACCGGAGCGCGAAACGCTCACCGATCCGCGTAGATCTTCAAAATGGTCCTTCTCGGGATCCGAGGGACGCACGCGCATTAATTGCGTGATTTTGCAGCGCCGCGTTCCACGACGTTCGGCATGCGAAGTGGGTCGCAACATGCCGGTCGAACTCAATTTATTAACCATCACATCCTGCTGGGTGGACATAGCGCCGGGTAGCCTCTCCAAAAACAACTACTTGTCTAGAAGAAGTGTACGGTGGCGCATGAAAAAAAACCTATAGTGAATACGTACCTGCTCGGAGTTGGAACGAGCCGCCGTCCCGATAGTACGAAAGTACTGGGCAAGAAAACAAGCCCGCGTGAAAGCCCGCAAGTTCGAATTCGGAAGCCACCGCCGCTTTGGTACCGAATCGGGACCAATCGGTAAGGCCTCCGTAGCAACCGACTTCTCTAAACCTCGCGGATTGAACCACATCGCAGAACCCCACCGCTCGCCGGAGCGCGCCTGCTCGCGGCTTTCGAAGTGCATTGTAGGCAGCCGTGTCCCGTAAGTTGATCGCTTAGTCTGCAGATCCGGCCAGGAACAGGAAGAGGCGCCTCATGGTTACTCCAGCACGCCAAAGATCGGTTGTGACTCCGCATGCGACGGGTACCTTGACCTTGCCCCGTTCCGCAGGCCGCGCCAGCGTCAAAGTTTTCGTGGCTGCCGAAGCCGCGCCGCAGCAGGAAGCGCTCATCCGCCTCTTGCGTAAAAACTCCGCCGTCGAAATCATTGGCAAAGACAGCCGTATTCCCTTTGACCACGCCGCCATGTCCGGCAAGGGCGCGGACATTCTGCTGCTCACCTCTTGCGGCAATTTCCTGGACGATCTCACCGTCATCCGCAACGTCCGCACCAGCCAGCCGGGCGTCGAAATCGTGATGCTGGGCCAAGTCGGCGACGACGGCGAATTCCTGCAATGCGTCCGCGCCGGCGTGCGCGGCTACCTATCCCGCGACGCTGGACCCGACGAAATCCTGCAAGCCATTTTCGAAGTGCGCGCCGGCGCCGCCGTCTGCCCCGGCAAGCTCTGCGCGCAATTGTTCCGCTACTTTGAAGCCGAAGCCAAGTCCCTGCCCTCCGCCAGCATTCACCAGCGCATGGGTCTTACTCGCCGCGAGCAGCAACTCATCCCCCTGGTCGCCCGCGGCCTCACCAACAAGGAAATCGCCAACCACTTCTCTCTTTCCGAGCAAACCGTAAAAAATCACCTCTACCGCATGAAGCACAAAATCGGCGCGGAAGACCGTCTCAGCATCGTGCATCTCTGTCGCATGCAAGGCTTTATGGTCTAGCCAAAAAAATCTCCGTCTCACGACAAATATAGCTTGACAACTACGTGCCGCTTTGTTAAAGTTCCTCTTGTAGAAAAGTGCGCCCGGACTTTTTCCTCGTCTCCCTTAGTAACTAACTACTAATCAAAATGTGAGCCTAAGTCCATCAAAATGAACACTTGCGAAAGGTTGTGAAAACACAGGTACTTAAAGTCCCTGTGTTTTCACAACCTTTCACAGATCCCCAGGGGTTGGTTTGGTAGCACAGGCACTCCTGCCTGTGCTCCTTTGCCCGTGCACCCGCCCGAATCTGTGCATTTTTGCGTGGGTGCCACTCTTGCCCGCGCACTTTTGCCCGGACGCCCCCTCTAACCGTGTGCTCTCGTGCTACTGAATGAGCCGCACCGCCCCAACGTGACTCTACCTCGCGTTTGTGCGATTCTTCTGGACTACCTTTCGCTCAGAAACGCGGTCCAGGAAGGGCGCATGCTCAAAAAATTCAAGGACTTAACCGAAAAAGAAATCGTGGCCCTGGCCATCGCTTCTGAGGAAGAAGACGGCCGCATCTACGGCGAGTTCGCCGACGCCCTCCGCGATTCCTATCCCTCAACCGCGCAAATGTTTGAAGAAATGCGCGACGAAGAAGTCGTGCATCGCGACCGCCTTTTCGCCATGTTCCGCCAGCGCTTCGGCGAGCGTATCCCGCTGATCCGCCGCGAAAACGTCAAGGGCTTCATCACCAGGCGCCCCACGTGGCTGGTGCGTCCGCTCGGCGTCAACGTGGCGCGCCGTCAGGCACGCGAAATGGAAATGGAGGCAGCGCGTTTCTACGCCAAGGCCGTGACGCGGGTCACCGACGCTTCCACGCGCGAGCTGCTGAATAAATTGGCGGACGAAGAGCGCAAGCACCAAGCCACGGCCGGGGATCTGGAAGAAAAACACCTGACCACGGACGCCCGCGACGCCGAAGATAAGTCGCGCGAAAGATTGTTCCTGCTGCAGGTAGTCCAACCGGGCCTTGCTGGACTGATGGATGGCTCCGTCTCCACGCTGGCCCCCGTCTTTGCTGCCGCCTTCGCCACACACAACAGCTGGGACGCCTTCCGCGTGGGTTTGGCCGCCTCGATAGGTGCAGGCATCTCCATGGGCTTCGCCGAATCGCTGTCCGACGATGGCTCGCTCACCGGACGCGGCTCGCCGTGGATTCGTGGCCTGGTTATAGGCGGCATGACTACGGCCGGAGGCATCGGCCACACCATGCCATTCCTGATCCAAAATTTTCACACCGCCACAATCGTCGCCGTCATCGTGGTGCTCTTTGAACTAGCCGCCATCGCCACCATCCGCCACAAATACATGGACACGCCACTGATGCAAGCGGCTTTCCTGGTGGTGGTTGGGGGAATATTGGTGTTTCTCACCGGCTGGCTAATCGGCAGCTCGTAGACAGTTTCGTCTCCGCCGTAGTAGCGGCCGCCTTCTGAGGCGGTCGCCTTTGCCTTTGCCTTTGCCTTTGCCTTTGTAGGGGCGCAGCATGCTGCAGCATGCTGCGCCCCAGCTTGTCCAGGCGTCTAACTCAAAACGGGTTTTTCCTTAATGGGATCGTTGTCTAATCCGAATGCGCCGGCGCAACGGCGTGCCGCGAACTACGCGCAAACATCGCTCGCAGCCACGACTGGAATCGATCCATATAAATATAGACAATCGGCGTGGTAAACAGCGTCAGCAACTGGCTCACAATCAGCCCGCCAATAATCGTCACGCCCAGCGGCCGCCGCAACTCCGAACCCACGCCCGCGCCGATCGCCAGCGGCGTAGCCCCCAACAGCGCCGCCATGGTGGTCATCAGAATCGGTCGGAAACGCAGCAAGCAAGCCTTGTAAATCGCGTCTACCGGCGAAAGTTCTTCTTCTTTCTCCGCTTGCACCGCAAAATCTATCATCAGGATGGCGTTTTTCTTCACGATGCCAATCAACAGAATCATGCCGATCACCGCGATCATATTCATGTCGCCATGCGAAAACTTGATAGCCAGAACCGCTCCGATGCCCGCCGAAGGAATCGTCGAAAGAATGGTGATTGGATGAATGAAGCTCTCGTACAAAATGCCCAGCACGATGTACACGGCAATCACCGCCGCGAACAGCAGCAGGATTTGCGAGGACCGCGCGTCCTGAAACGCCTGCGCCGTGCCCTGGAACGAAGTGTGCACCGTCGATGGAATATGCAACTCCGCCTGCGCCGCTTGAATATGCTCTACCGCCGGCCCCAGCGACGCTCCCGGCGCAAGATTGAACGAAATCGTAATCGCCGGAAAAATTCCCTGGTGGTTCACGGAAAGCGGCGTGTTCGTGGGCTCAAAATGCGCAAACGCGCTTAGCGGCACCAGCTTGGTGATGCTGGACGGTACGTAAATCGAGTTCAGGGCGTTAGGATCTTGCTGCGCGTTCGGCGCAACTTCCAGCACCACGTGATACTGATTGATGCCCTTATAAATCACCGAGACTTGCCGCTGGCCAAACGCATCATTCAGCGTGTTGTCCACGTCCGCCATTTGCACGCCTAGCCGCGACGCCGTGTCGCGGTCCACCACCAGCGAAGTCTGCAAGCCCTTCGTTTGTTGATCGGAGTTCACGTCGCGCAGGTCCGGAATGCTCTGCATGCGCTGCATCAAAATCGGCGCCCAGTGATTTAGATCCTCTAGATTGTCCGCCTGCAACGTGTACTGAAATTGCGCCGCGCCAAAGCGCCCGCCAATATTCAAATCTTGCACCGATTGCAGAAACATCGACGCCCCGGGAACGTCCTTGGAAGCCTCGCGGATGCGCGCAATCACTTCATCCGAGGTGATCTTGCGCTCCTTCTTCGGCTTGAGCTGCGCGAAAAGCCGCGCCGTGCTTCCGCCGCTGCCGCCACCAGCGAATGCCGACACATTGTCGACGCCCGGGTCGTGCATCAGAATATCGCTGAAGACGCGCACTTTTTGCGACATCGCCGCAAACGATAAATCCTGGTCGCCTTGGATCATTCCGTTGATGCGCCCGGTATCCTGCTGTGGAAAGAACCCTGAATTAACGTTGAACAGCAGGTACACGCACAGCCCCGCGGTGGCAAACGTCAGCCCCAAGACCAGCAACTGGCGGCGTAGCACCCAGCGCAGCGCCACGTCGTAAGCGTGCAGCAAGCCGTTGAATGCGCTTTCCGACAAACGGTAAATCCAATTATGCTTTCCGGACTCGTGCCGCAAAAATCGCGCGCACATCATCGGCGTGGTGGTCAGCGAAATCAGCAGCGACACGCCGATGGCAACGCTAAGCACCACCGCAAACTCCCGGAACAATCGCCCCACGATTCCGGGCATCAGCAAAATCGGGATGAACACCGCCACCAGCGACGCGCTCATGGAAACCACGGTGAATCCAATTTCTTGCGAGCCCTTCATCGTGGCTTCGTACGGCGAGAGACCGTTCTCAATGTGCCGCGTGATATTTTCCATCACCACGATGGCGTCATCGACCACGAATCCTGTGCAGATGGTCAGCGCCATCAAAGAAAAATTGTCCAGGCTGTAGTGGCACAGGTACATCACGCCAAACGTGCCGATCAGCGACAGCGGCACCGCCACGCTGGGAATCAACGTGGCCCACACGTTGCGCAAAAATGCGAACACCACCAGAATCACCAAAATTACCGAGATGACCAGCGCCACTTCCACGTCGTGTACCGACGAGCGAATCGTCACGGTGCGGTCCACGCTCACGCCCAGATGCATCGACGGCGAAATGGAAGCCTGCAACCGCGGCACCTCGGCGAAGATGCGGTCCACGGTGGCGATCATGTTCGCGCCCGGTTGGCGGAAAACTCCCAGAATCACCGAGCGCTTGCCGTTGGAGATGGCCAAGTTGCGCGTATCTTCCAGCGAATCCACCACGTCGCCAATATCGCCCAATCGCACCGCCGCGCCGCCATTCCCGGCGTTGTTTGGCACATTGCTGGTCGGTCGGTTGCCCGCAACAATCAATGGCTTGTATCCGTAAGCCTTGAAGATTTGGTCCGTGTCGGTGATCGTAACCGTCCGCTCGGCATTCGAGAGCGAACCCTTCGCCAGATTCGCGTTCGCCGATTGCAACGCTTTGCGAATGCTTTCCAGGCTGATGCCATAACTATTCAGCTGCGTGGGATTGGCTTCCACGCGCACCGCCGGACTCGAACTGCCCCATACAAATACTTGCCCCACGCCGCGCACCTGCGCGATTTTCTGCGCCAGGATGGAGTTGGCCGCGTCATACAGCTCCGCCGGCGTCACATTGTCCGAGGTGAGCGACATGATCAGAATCGGCGAATCCGCGGGATTCAATTTGCGATATGTCGGTTGCCCGGGGAGATCCACGGGCAGCTGGCTGCGCGCGGCGTTGATGGCCGCCTCCACATCGCGCGCCGCAGCGTTGATGTCGCGGTTCAAATCAAATTGCAGCACCACGCTGGTCTCGCCCAGGCTGCTGGACGAAGTCATCTGCGTCACGCCGGCGATGCGCCCGAACTGCCGCTCCAGCGGGGTGGCCACCGCGGACGCCATGGTCTCTGGACTCGCCCCCGGCAAACTCGCGCCCACGCCAATGGTCGGAAAATCCACCTGCGGCAAAGGCGCCACGGGCAACAACTGGAACGCGAATACCCCGGAAAGAAAAATCGCAACGGTGATCAAAGTGGTCGCCACCGGGCGGCGCACAAACGCAGCGGAAAAATTGGAAGAGGAAATCATCGCTGCATTCAGTCCCCGTGCGCCAGGTCTTCTTCAGAAATGGGATTGCCAAAGTGCAGCGCGAAGCGGTGCGAAAGCCAATCGAACGCCAGGTAAACCACCGGCGTGGTGTACAGCGTCAGCAACTGGCTGAGAATCAGCCCGCCCACAATGGTGATGCCCAACGGCCGCCGCAGTTCCGCGCCGACTCCCGAACCCAGCGCCAGCGGCAATCCACCGAGCAGCGCCGCCATGGTGGTCATCATGATCGGACGAAAACGCAGCAAACAAGCTTCGTAAATCGCGTCCCGTGGCGACTTCGCTTCCTTGCGTTCGGCTTCCAGGGCGAAGTCGATCATCATGATGGCGTTTTTCTTCACGATGCCAATCAGCAGGATGATGCCAATCAGCGCGATGATGCTGAACTCCATGTGAAACAAAAACAGCGCCAGAATCGCGCCCACCCCGGCCGAAGGCAGCGTGGAAAGAATCGTAATCGGATGAATGAAACTCTCGTACAACACGCCCAGCACGATGTACACCGTCACCAGCGCCGCAAAAATCAGAATCGGTTCGTTGGATACCGAGTTTAGAAATGCCGCGGCCGTGCCTTGGAATGTGGCGTTGATGCTGATCGGCATATTTAAATCGCGCTTCACTTTGTCGATGGCTTCGACTGCCTGACCCAGCGAAGTGTTCGGCGCCAGATTGAAAGACAGCGTCACCACCGGAAATTGTCCCTGATGGTTCACGACCAGTGGCGTCGCTCCCGGCTCAAACCGCGTGAACGCGCTCAACGGCACCTGCTGGCCCGTCGACGATTTCACATAAATATTTTTCAGTGAATCGGGATCCTGCTGGAACTGCGGATCAACTTCGAGCACCACGTGGTATTGATTCAGCTGCGTATAAATTGTAGAGACCTGCCGCTGCCCAAACGCGTCGTACAGCGTGTTGTCAATGTCCGCCGGGAAAATGCCCAGCCGCGACGCGGAATCGCGGTCGATCGCCAGCGTCGCCAGCAGTCCGGAATTCAGCTGATCGCTGGCCACGTCGCGCAATTGCGGCAATCCCTTTAATTTCTCTATAAATCGCGGCGTCCAGTACGCCAACTCTTTGCCGTCCACATCTTCCAGGCTGTACTGAAATTGCGTGCGGCTGATGCGATCTTCCACCGTCAAATCCTGCACCGGCTGCAGAAACAGCGATATTCCATCGACTTTCTGTAGCGCCGGCTGCAATCGCCGGATCACTTCCGAAGCGCTCAAGCCCCGCTGCTCCAGCGGCTTCAGATTGATCTGGATGCGCCCGGTATTGATGGTCGTATCCGTGCCGTCGATGCCGATGAAGGAGGAAAGGCTCTCCACCGCGGGATCCTGCAGAATCACGTCCGCCAGCATCTGCTGCCGCTGCGCCATCGCGGTAAACGAAATATTTTGCGGCGCGTCAGAGACACCCAAAATCACGCCGGTGTCCTGCACCGGAAAAAATCCTTTGGGCACGTAAATATACAAAAGAATGGTGGCCACAAACGTCGCCACCGTAACGATCAGCGTGGTGGTGCGGAATCGCAGCACTGTTTGCAGCGTGCGCCCGTAAAACGCAATCACCGCGTTGAACACGTCCTCTGATTTTCGGTAAAACCAGCTCTCTTCTTCCATGCGTTTATGCCGCAGCAGCTTCGCCGCCAGCATCGGCGTAAGCGTTAGCGAAACAAACGCGGAAACCAGAATCGTCACTGCCAGCGTGATGGCAAATTCCCGGAACAGCCGCCCCACGATGTCGCCCATAAACAGCAGCGGAATCAGCACGGCGATTAGCGAAACGGTGAGCGACAGAATCGTAAATCCAATCTGCTCCGCGCCCTTCAGCGCCGCCTGCAGCGGACTCTCCCCTTCCTCGAGGAACCGGCTGATGTTTTCGACCATCACGATGGCGTCATCCACCACAAAGCCGGTGGAAATGGTCAACGCCATCAACGTTAAATTGTTCAAACTGAAGCCCAGCAGGTACATCACCGCGAACGTGCCCACGATAGATAGCGGCACGGCCAACGCGGGAATAATGGTGGCGCGCACGCTGCGCAAAAACAGAAAAATCACCATCACTACCAATGCGATCGTGAGCATCAGCGAAAATTGCACGTCCGCCACGGACGCGCGAATCGTGGTGGTGCGATCCGTAAGAATCGCCACGCTCACCGCCGCCGGCAACGCCTTTTGCAGTTGCGGCAAAATATTCTTCACGCGGTCGACCACGGCAATAATATTCGCGCCGGGCTGCCGCTGAATATTCAGAATCACCGCGGGATTTTTGTTGGCCCAAGCGGCTTGCTGCACATTCTCCGCGCCGTCAAACACTCTGGCCACATCGCTCAGCCGTACTGGCGCGCCATTGCGATACGCGATAATCACTGGCGCGTAGCTGGCGCTGGTGATCAGCTGATCGTTCGCGCCGATGGTGTACGCCTGGTGCTTACCGTCAAACGTGCCTTTGGCCTGATCCACGTTGGCATTGCCCAGCGCCGTGCGCAGATCCTCCAAACTCAGTCCATACGAAGCCAACGCCGTGGGATTCGCCTGCACGCGCACTGCGGGCCGTTGTCCGCCGCTAATGCTCACCAGGCCCACGCCGGTGAGCTGCGAAATCTTCTGCGCCAGGTTGGTGTCCGCCAGATCTTCGACTTTGGAAAGCGGCAAGGAAGTAGAGGAAAGCGCCAGCGTCAAAATCGGCGCGTCCGCCGGATTAATCTTGCTGTAGATGGGAGGATTCGGCAGGCCTGTTGGCAGAAAGTTAGACGCGCCATTAATCGCCGCCTGCACTTCCTGCTCCGCAACATCAATGTTCAAATCCAGCACGAATTGCAGCGTCACAATGGAGCTGCCATACGAACTGGTGGAGGTCATCTGATTCAGTCCGGGGATTTGCCCGAATTGCCGTTCCAGCGGCGCGGTGATCGAAGATGCGGTAACGTCCGGACTGGCGCCCGGATAAAATGTTTGCACCTGAATCGTGGGGTAATCGACTTGCGGCAGCGCGGAAACGGGCAACTGCCGGTAAGCTACAAAGCCTACCAGCAGAATCGCAACCATCAGCAGTGTGGTTGCTACCGGCCGGAGAATGAACGGCCGAGAAAGATTCATCTTGGGTTACCCGCAGGCGCTGCTCCAGATGCCGCTCCGGTGTTGGCTGCCGAACCAGCTCCCGTAATGTTTTTCGCTGCCGCTCCGGGACGCGCGGGATTCGCCGCAGCTGGTTTCGCCGGCGTCGCCGCAACCACCGCCGGCATCGGCGCCTGCGTCGGATTGAGTTTCGTGCCCTCTTGCAGTTTGTCCTGGCCGTCAATCACTACGCTCTCGCCGGCGGTGATTCCGGAGGTCAAGCCCACGAGGTTGCCAGTCGTTTGAGCGACGGTCACGGCTTGAATCTTCGCCACGTTTCCCGGCCCCGACGTATACACGTACGTGCCTTGCGGCCCGCGCTCAATCGCGGCCACGGGCACCAGCGTCATGTTGTGCTTGGTATCGACCAGCAGATGCACGTTCACGAATTGATTGGGAAACAAAATCTCGTTCTCGTTTCCGAAAATCGCTTTCAGCTTGTACGTTCCGGTGGTTACATCGATCTGATTGTCGATGGTGGCCAGTTTCCCGCTGGTGATTTTCTGCGTGTCATCGCGGTCCCACGCTTCCACGGAAAGTTGCGCGCCGGAATGCAACTTGGCCATCACTTGCGGCAACTGATCCTGCGGCAACGTAAAGATCACCGAGATCGGCTGCAACTGCGTGATCACCACCAAACCAGTGGTGTCCGTCGCGTGCACGATGTTGCCAACGTCCACCAGCCGCAATCCCACGCGGCCGCTGATGGGCGCAACAATGTGCGAGTACGTGATGTTCAATTTGGCGCTATCGATGGCCGCCTGGTCCGCCGCAATCGATCCCTGCGACTGCCCCACCGACGCTTCTTGCGTGTCCACCTGCTGCTTGGGGATCACGCCTTCTTTATAGAGCAGCTTGTAACGCTCCATATCGATTTGCACGTCTTTGAGTTGTGCTTGATCCTTGGCGAGCTGGCCTTGCGCTTGTTCCAGCGCCACTTGATACGGACGCGGATCGATCTCCACCAAGGCATCGCCTTCGTGCACGAACTGCCCTTCCGTAAAATTTACTTTTACGATGGCGCCGTCCACGCGGCTGCGGACCGTAACGGTGTTGTAGGCCGTGACCGTCCCCAGTCCATCGAAATAAACTGGCAGGTCGCCGTGCACCGCGGTGGTGACCACTACGGGGACTGGCCCCATGCTGTCCGGTCCGCCGGGAAAACCACCGGGAAAGCCGGAACTTCCGGGCGCGCCCGAAGCCTGCGAATTGGCCGGCGCGCTCCGGTAATACCAGACGCCGCCAAGCACCACCACGGCGACTACAACCCAAATCCACCAGTTGCTCTTTGGCGGGCGATCCGTTGGCGCGCTGCGCACCTCCGGCCTTTCAACGTCCGCGGAACTCACGTGACCCATGCACTTCTCTCCTGTTGTAATGCCTGTGGTAAATGACGTAAATGTCGTAAAACAAAACACGCGATTTGTTCCGCTAGCCTACGAGGCAAACCGTCGCGAATGTGCCGATTGGGAGTGCTACCGAACGTTCCAGCGTACCGGAAAACTCCGTCTTCTCATATATTAAGACGGCCCACCCCATACAAAGGTTACTTGAGTGGCGGAAACTCGCCCCCCTCAAAAAATGACAGTTGGATTTGGTGATGATTTCACTGGGCAGAAATGCTCCGGACCCAATAAACTGTCCGGGTAACTTGGAGCGCACGAGGATCGAAGAGTCTCGGCCGCCCAAGGGCTAATGCTCACGCGGAGGGGCAATGTTCAAAGGTCTGATACTGGGAATCATCGTCGGGTTTTTATTGGTCGGAGCAGCCATTCATCTGTACTTTGCCACCGGCCAGGCGCCGGTGGCCGTGACCGCCTCGCCCATGCCGTTTGAACGGAAGTACGCGCACATTGGCCTGGATGCCTACCTGAACAAGCTGCCACACCCGGAGCCGCAGACGCCGGCCGACGAACAGAACTACCTGGCCGGCGCGGAAATCTACAAGCAGAATTGCGCCGTGTGTCACGGATTGCCCGGGGCGGACAAAACCGCCATCGCGGCGGGAATGTTCCCGAAGCCCCCACAACTTTGGCACGGCACCGGGGTCACCGACGACGAAGCTTGGGAGACGTATTGGAAAGTAGAAAATGGCATTCGCATGACCGGCATGCCCGGATTTAAGGGTCAGCTAAACGAAACACAGATATGGCAAGTCAGCGTTCTGCTGAAGAACGCGGATAAGGTTCCCGCGTCGGTAAAGACCGCGCTGGCGAGCAGCGCGGCCCCGGCAGTTTCGTCGGTCGCCCCATCAACAGTGATGTCTCCGCTGAAACCGCCCGCGCAACCGTAGCAGTTGTAACGACCGCCTGGCGTTTACCTCGACCTTGTCGGGTAGGCGGTAGCCTTTTCGGACCAACGTGCACGTCCGCGGATTTCAGACTTTGCTCGCGACGAGCTGATCGGCGTTGCGCAACTCCGGGAAACCCCAGGCCCAGAGCGCGGTAATCAACAGCGTTCCGACACCGCCCAAGATCACGGCGGGCACCGCGCCGAACCATTGCGCGGTAACGCCGGACTCAAACTGCCCGAGCTGGTTGGAAGCGCCGATAAAAATCATGTCCACAGCGTTGACGCGGCCACGCATTTCGTCCGGTGTGGCCACTTGGATGAGTGTGCCGCGCACCACGACGCTGACCATGTCGGTGGCGCCGACCAGTGCCAGCGCCACGAGCGACAGCACCAAACTGTGCGACGCGCCAAATAAAATCGTGAACACGCCGAAGCCGGCCACACACCACAACATCGTGGCTCCCGCGCGCTTGCGCAGCGGCCGATAGGCCAGCAGCACGGCCATAAACGCCGCGCCGACGGCGGGAGCACTGCGCAGCAAGCCAAGTCCGAGCGGGCCAGTATTTAGAATTTCTTTCGCGAAGACCGGCAACAGCGCCACCGCGCCGCCCAGCAAAACCGCAAAGAGATCCAGTGAGATCGCGCCGAGAATCAGTTTCTTGGCCCAAATGTACTTGATGCCCACAAAAAAAGTGGCCAGCGTAGCGGGTTCGCGCCGGCGCGCCGGCTGTTCGGCTCTAATCATCAGCGTCGACGCAATGGCCGCGAACGCGGTGAAGAGGGCGATGGCGTACACCACCACCGGCCCGCGAAATAATGCGTACACGAGTCCGCCGATGGCCGGACCAAGGATGGTCCCGCCTTGAAAAATTGTGGAAGCCCAAGCCACCGCGCTTTGAAAATGTTCTTCCGGAACCAGTTGCGGAAGAATCGCGCGGGTCACCGGACCATTGAACGAACGCACCACGCCGAGCAGCACCAGCACACAGTAGATGGGCGCGACGCTCGCGGAGTGCCGCCAGGCGATCAGAACAAACAGGCTGGCGCAGACGGCAAATCCCAGATAACACAACACCAGCACTTTGCGGCGGTCAAAGCGGTCAGCCACGTGGCCGGACAGAAGAAATAAGAGAATGCCCGGAAGGAACTGCGCCAGGCCTACAAGGCCCAGGTCCAACGCGCGCTTGGTGGTGGCGAAAATCTGCCAGCCGATGGCCACGGATTGCATTTCTAACGCAACGATGATGAAGAAACGTGCCAGCTGAAAGAGGCCAAAATCACGATAACGGAACGGGGCGAGGCCTGGGCTGGAAAATCCTGAGGACGCGGGCATACCAATATACTTTGCCACAAGTTGCGAATGGACGAATTCCTGTCAAGCCGGGCACGGCATGCCGTGCTCCTACAAAGAATTGGCGACGTGGAGGCGCGGTTTCTCATAGCGCAGTCCAGGCGGAATTATTTTGCGAGGACGCCAGGACCGCAGTGATGAAGCGCATGCCCGCAACGCCGTCGTCGATGCCGGGGACGAGTAAAGCGGCGGAATCCGGCGCGCGATGCTCTAGCCGCGCGTGAATCTGTTCGGCGAGATCCGTGTATAACTGCGTAAAGCCTTCGAGATAACCTTCGGGATGGCCGGCGGGCACTCGGCTGGCATGGGCGGCGACGGCCAGCGATCCTGCGCCGTTGCGGGCGATGGTTCTTGGCGGTTCACCCAGCGGAGAAAAGACCAGTTCATTGGCGCGCTCCTGGCACCACGCAAGTCCGGCCTTTTCGCCGTAAACGCGCAGCGCCAGATGATTGTCGTTCCCAGGCGCGACCTGGCTAGCCCAAAGCATGCCACGCACATTTTTTTCGTAGCGCAGTAGCATGTTCACATTGTCATCGAGGCGGCGGCCGGGCACGAAGCTCGAGAGATCGGCGGCAACTTCCTGGCATGCTAACCCGGAAACGAACGCCGCAATATTGAACGCGTGCGTGCCAATATCGCCGAGCGCGCCGGCAGGACCGTTGCGCGCGGGGTCGGTGCGCCAAACCGCCTGTTTTTGGCCGGTGGCTTCCACCGCGGTAGAAAGCCAATCCTGTGCATATTCGATTTGGATCACGCGAATGTTTCCCAGCGCGCCATCGCGAATCATTTCGCGCGCCTGGCGCACCATCGGATAGCCGGTGTAGTTGTGCGTCAATCCAAAAATCAACTCGGTGCGCTGCACGATTCCCGCAAGCTCGCGGGCATCGGAAAGTGTGGTAGTCAGCGGCTTGTCGCAAATCACGTGGATGCCCGCTTCGAGAAATGCTTTCGCCGGAGCGAAATGCAAATTGTTGGGTGTGACGATGGCCACGGCGTCGATGCGATCCGGACGTTGCGCTTCGCCGGCGGCCATTTCCGCAAAATTAGCGTACGAGCGCGGAACGTGCAGCTCCGCGGCGGCGGCGTGGCTGCGCGCGGCATCGGAGGTTAGCGCGGCGGCCACCAGTTCGTAGCGGCCATCAAGACGCGCGGCGATGCGGTGCACCGCGCCGATGAATCCTCCGGGGCCGCCGCCGACCATGCCGAGACGCAGGCGGCGCGGAACAGATCGTGAATGATCGGGGGTCATGCGGAAGGCTCCTGCTTGGAATTTTGCGGCACCGGCGAAGGTCCCGCCGCGGCATCGAGGTAGTGTATTTCTCCCGCGGCGCGCAGCTGTTCCGCCGCTGTTTCCGGCGTGATATCGCGCTGCGGACCAGCCAACATTTCGTAGCCAACCATAAACTTCTGCACCGTGGCGCTGCGCAGCAGCGGCGGGAAGTAATGCGCGTGAAAGTGGCATTCGGGATGGGCGTTACCGTCCGTGGGACGCTGATGAAAGCCCATGGAATAAGGAAATGAAGTCAAAAAAAGATTGTCGTAGTGCGTGGTGACGCGGCGAAGAATGTCGGCAAGATGGTCGCGCTCGCCGGAGGACATCTCATCGATGGCGGAAAAGTGGCGTTTGCTCACCAGCAAAACCTCGAACGGCCACACCGCCCAGTACGGAACCAACGCAGCGAAGCTATCGTTCTGGCAAACCACCCGCTCATTTCGTTTTTGCTCCAGCGCAAGATAGTCGCACAGAAGGCAGGAGTGCTTTTCCGCGCGATACTCCGCTTGCGCGGCCACTTCCCTTTCCGGAATATTCGGCAACGAGGCGTTGGCCCAAATCTGACAGTGTGGATGTGGATTGCTGGCGCCCATCAGCGCGCCGCGATTTTCAAAGATCTGTATGTGCTTCACCCAATCGAGCGAGCCGAGGGAAGCAAACTGCTCAGCCCACACGTCCACAACGATGCACAACTCAAGCAGCGACATGCGCGGGATGGTGAGATCGTGGCGCGGCGAAAAGCACACCACGCGACAGATGCCCGACTCCGCGCGCGCCACCAGCAGCCCGGCTTCGTCGACGGCAATCTGCGGAGCCGCGGGCAGCAGCGCCGCATAATCGTTGTCGAAAACAAACGTGCTGGTGTACGCCGGATTGCGCGCGACAGCTCCGCCAACTAAAGAGCGGGCGCGTTCATTGCCGGGGCAAAGATAACAACTGGGATCGTATTGCAGTGCCGCAGCAGGCGTAGTGTCCGCGATTTTACCCTGCCACGGCCGCTGCGTGCGATGCGGTGAAACCAGCACCCACTCTCGCATCAGCGGATTGAAGCGGCGGTGCGGCGTGTGCGCCAAATATGAAGAGTCAGCGAGATTTTTCACAACGCATCCCCTCGAGGGGTAACAGGTCGATCGGCAACACGAATTTGCCGCGCAACTCCCGAACGGTAGGCATGAGGGTTCCGGGGAGTAATATCGCACAGATTCTGAAATTTACATGACCATGATTTTCCATCGCACGATTTCTTTTTGAGGATTTCCGTCCCCCACAAAGTGTTTGTCAAAGTCGGCGTGCCACGGTTCGCGATCTAAGACCCGATCTAAGGAATGTGTAAAGGCAATTTCAGCAACGCGCGACACAATGGAGACGCGTAGGTGACAAAAGCTTTACATGTATTTCTGTGACTCCACGGCGAAGCGGCACGTCAAATTATCGAACACGTTTTGAGGAAGATTCTGCTAAAGCGCAGTTTCTGGCGGATGAAAAGCTTCGAAGCGGTGAACATACAAATTGACGCGCTAAGCGTTCGAGGAGAAATAATGAGAAAACTATATTTGCGTATTTTGCTGGCCCTGGGCGGCGTCGCCGCTTTGGGTGCAGCCGCCAAGGCCCAGGAGGCTGACCATATCGTGGTCAAGGTTCCGTATGCGTTTGTGGTCTCTGGCAAAACACTTCCGGCGGGCACCTATGAGTTGACGCGCGCGTCTAAGTCAGACACACGCGCATTGGTGCTCGCTGACTTCGAGGATCATGCGAGCTCGATCGTCCTAGCGACGACGATCGAGAACAATTACGCCGCGAAGCCCGAGCTCACTTTTGAACAAATTGGGGGCCAGATCTTCCTCAGCCAAATCCAAACCGCCGACCACCTGTTCACCATTCCAGTGTCCCGTGCGGAAATACTGCAAGCCTCCGCGAAATCGCACAAAGGCATCTCCACTGCGGGCACCACAGGCGCTGCGGGAAGCGCGTCTGGCGCCAACTAAACATTTCGCACCGCATCCACAACGCAAAAAGGGCGGCTTCTGACGCGAGGTCGCCCGTTTTTTTGTGGCTTCTAACCTCTTGAGATTCATGGGTTCAAGTTTACAAACAAGCAGCGTCACGCAGAGTCCGCTTGCTGCTACCTGCCGTGGCGACACGTTGACATGCGGCAATGCAGCCAGTAGCATCCCGCTCATACTCCGGCTCGGCAAAAGCAAATCGAGACGACCTATCCGAGGTGATCTATGAATGAAGCAACGCGAGTGCGTGCTTTGCGCGTGGCGCTGGTTCTTGTTGGCCTGATTTTTATCGTCGGGGTATACCCGCTCATGATGGCCTGGTGGCCCTCCGGTTGGCGCTGGCAGCCCAATCAACCGGAATACGAACAGATGATTCTCGGCGTCTACGCCACGCTTGGCATATTTTTGCTTATCGCTGCGCGAAATCCTTTGCGGCATCGCAGCCTGATCTGGTTCACGGTTTGGTCGAGCCTCGTCCACGCGGGGATCATGACCGTGCAAGCCATCAATGCGCCCGCGGAGCACGGTCACCTCATGGGAGACATTCCGGCGCTGGCAATCGTGGCGATCGTGCTGGCAGTTTTGACGCCGCGTGGCGTCCCGGAAGCGAGCTAACGGCGCGCGCCGTTGGTTCGCGCTGTTGACTCGCGGTATGGGCTCTCGAAAGCGCTCGTTGCGGCGCTGACGATTCTTTGCCTCTAATTCCCTGGTGACTGCGCGCTGTCCGCGATCCGGCGGATCTCCAACTTAACTACCGGCGTCCCGCCGCAAGGGATGTCAGTGAGGAACAGGACCTCCTAAGAAACACGCAAGGTTTTCAATGACAGTGTACCGTCGGGCGCAGCAACCCGGTTCAGCGGAACAGCCTACATCGTGACGATGAAGCGCGTCACGACGATCGAAGAACATCGGCGAGAGACGAATTCGCGAGACCGCACGCCCGAACCTAGCGCGGAAAAACGATGCACAGGATGCACATTTTTCCACAGTTTTGCCACTTACCTGCCCGGCGGGGTATTTATAGAATTACCGCGATTCTATTTCGGGGGAGCCAATGCTCTTTGCTACAGTGTCGCGCGGCAAAAAAGTGGGAACACGATTACTGCCGCATCTCTTCCAAGATAACCGTTATCGAGTGCAACTTGGAAAACAAGGCCCCTACATTCCGATCACCGACTACCGCGAGATACCGTCTTATCTTGCGAACGGCTATTCGTTGCTCATGAGCAACCGCGCCGACAGCCAGACGCCAAGCCTGATTCGCCCGCAATCCATCCAGGGATGGAGTGCGAACGTACGAGATCTTTTTTTCCGCAGTCGTTAGCCTCGGGACGATACTCCTATGTCGCATTGAAAATCTGCGCCTGCTGGTGACGCGCCAATCCCCCAGCGCTATACTCGCCTTGTTGGACCAAACGAGGCCGTTTCGTAGTGCGCCCTTCGGCTGCGGGAGGCTGTCACGTGCTTCTCGAACTCGGCAGAGCCATCTCTCTCGCATTCAGCATTCTTTCACTGTATGCCGTGCTGGACACGGCCTTCTTCCTGCCCGCAGCGCGGTGGGAAGAACGCCTCGTCGCTTCCTTTGCACGCATCGGCCTGGCGGCCTGCGTCTGCCTGATCAGCGGCCTCCTTTTCCGCTATCGCGCTCAGCCTGAAGTGCCGCTAACGCGCACCCTGCCCGTGCGCCTGTTGCTCTGGACGCTCTTCGGAGCCGTACTCCTCTTCGCCCTGGCATGGTCATTGGACGTCTACTACATTCCTTTCATTTGGAAAAATCAGCCCAATTAGCAGCCCGCCTGCATTTAGCGAATGGCCTGAAAGACGATTACCGTCGAAAATACGCCAAGTGTGTGGAGAGCGGAAGCAGTCACGGCAAACGGACAAACCTAGGGGAAAGCTAGAGACGTCAGACAGGGGTCCGCTTCAAAGAACCTGTGGACAATGGGATGTACTGCAACTAGAATCGCGCCAAAGTGGCGAGTTTGTGGGCGTCTAGTCGCAAAACCCAGATATCAGAGGGCTGTTTTGCACCCTCGTAACTGAGTCTGGCACAGCGCAAAGCTGCTCTCGTCAAGCTGGCAAAACTAACAGTGGTCAAGGGAAAGGCGGACGCATAACATCCGTCGCCGTGACAATTGTCCAGCATGGAATAGAGACCATACCGCGCATTGGCCCTGCGATTAAGACGGTCGCGAAACACGGGATTCGATCCCATGATAAAAATGGCTAGCTCCCTCCGTTTGTTGGGTGGAAGACGTGAATGGAATATCTCATGTTGAAAACTGATTATTTTTTGGATTTGGAAAGTGCGGCACTTCTCGACGCACGGCTGTTCCGCAAAATACCTCTCCGACGCAGCCTGATCCTTCTCGTTGCAGGGACACTGTTGTTCGGCGGCTGTGGGAAAATGGGCCTGCCGCCCGCCGGCCCTCCCGATGTTCAAGTAGTGCCGGTAGTGCAGAAGGATGTTCCGATTAGCCAAAGTTGGGTCGCGACGTTCGACGGCCTGGTCAACGCCAATATTCACGCGCAAGTCAGCGGCCTGCTGTTGAAGCAGACCTATTTGAACGGCGCCTTTGTTCCCAAGGGCGCGCCGCTCTTCCTGATTGACCCCAGGCCATTTCAAGCCGCCCTGGATCAGGCCAATGGCAGCCTCAACCAGGCCAAAGCGGATTTGGACGTCGCCAAGGCAAGCGTGGGTAAGAACGATTTGGACGTCAAGCGGTACACACCGCTGGTTAAAACAGGCGCGATCAGCCAGCAGGAAATGGATGACGCCATTCAGAATGATTTGGGGGCAAAAGCGAAAGAGCAATCTGCGATTGCGGCCATCTCCGCCGCTGAAGCCGCGGTGGACGCCGCGAAAATAAATCTGGGCTTCACAAAAATTGTCTCGCCCATCGATGGCGTGGCCGGTATTTCAAGCGCCCAAGTCGGCGACATGGTCGGTCCCCAGGGCGCCGTTCTAACCACCGTCTCTACCGTTAACCCTATCCTCGTCAGTTTCACGCCCAGCGAGCAGGAATACCTGAGAGCCGTGAGCCAAACCTGGATGAAGGGGCTAAATGAGGACGAAGCGCTGCGTAAGCTGGAATGGCACGTCACTCTGACGAACGGGGCCGAATTCCCTTATACGGGGCGCTTCTACGCACTGAATCGCCAAGTGGATATCAGAACTGGCGCGATACTTGTTCAAGTCCAAGTTCCGAATCCAGGCAATGTCCTTCGTCCTGGCGGGTACGGCCTCATCAAAACCGTCGTGCGAATTCAGCCGAACGCACTGTTGGTGCCACAAAGAGCGGTAAGTGAACTACAAGGCGGTTTCGAGGTGGCAGTCATTGGGGACGATAACAAGGCGCACATTATCACCGTGACGATGGGAGACAAAATCGGCGATATGTGGATCGTGGCAGGCGGGCTCAAGGCCGGCGAGCGTGTGGTGGCGGAAGGCGTGCAAAAGGTACAGGAAGGGATGCTGGTTAATCCCAAACCGTATCAGGCCCCAACAGCGATTGCGCAGAACAGCAAACCATAGCAGTTCGGTACTAGAGGACCGAAACGATGTCAAAGTTTTTTATCAACCGCCCCATCGTCGCTATCGTGATCGCCATCGTCATGGTTATCGCGGGTGGAGCGGCGATGTTCAGCCTGCCCACGGCGCAATTCCCTCCTATTGCTGATCCGCAAATCCAGGTAACCGCCACCTATCCCGGCGCCGATGCTTTGACGGTGGATCAGTCGGTTGCCGTGCCCATCGAACAGCAAATGAGCGGCGTCGACAACATGGAGTACATGTATTCGCTGAACGCCAACAACGGCCAGATGAAACTGACGGTGGACTTCGATGTGGCCACCGATCCGAACACCGACCTGATTTTGACACAGATGCGGCAATCGCAGGCCGCATCGCAACTGCCCAACGAAGTGAACACGCAAGGCGTTACGGTACAGAAATCCACGTCCGCCCCGCTGATGCTGTTCGACCTTTACTCTCCCAGTGGAAAATACAATTCGCAGTTTCTCGCCAACTACGCGTACATCAATCTTCTGAGTCCGCTGACGCGCGTGTACGGAATCGCCAGCGTAACCATTTTTGGCGCCGGCCAGTACGCCATGCGTTTCTGGATCAATCCCAACCAACTGGCGAAGCTCGGGATCACGGTTCCGGAAATCATCGCCGCGGTGAAAACGCAGAACACCGTGAATCCCGCGGGACAGATCGGTGGCGAACCCGTCCCGGCGGGACAGGAGTATACCCTCAACGTACTTGCCCAGGGCCGATTGATTACGCCCGAGGAATTCGGGAACATCGTAGTTCGCGCCAACACCGATGGTTCGTTCGTGCGTCTGAAAGACGTAGCCCGCATTGAACTGGGTACCCAGGTTTACAACCTTACGGGTCACCTGGACGGCAAACCCGGCGCGATCGTCGCGATTTATCAGCTTCCCGGATCGAACGCCATCAAGGCGGCGCAGGGCGCGAAAGATTTGATGGCCGAGGCGAAGAAGACCTTTCCGGCCGGCCTGGATTATGTGATTGCGCTGGACACCACCCTACCAGTAACGGAAGGTATCCACGAAATTGTGATGACACTTTTCGAGGCTCTCGGCCTCGTTATCATCGTGGTCTTCATTTTCCTGCAGGGCTGGCGAGCGACGTTGATTCCCTTGCTGGCGGTTCCGGTATCGCTCATCGGTACGTTCCTGGTGTTTCCGATACTGGGCTTTTCGATCAATACCCTTTCGCTGTTCGGGCTGGTGCTGGCCATCGGTCTGGTGGTGGACGATGCCATCGTGGTTGTCGAGGCCATCGAACATCACATCGAACACGGGCTTGCCCCCAAGGCCGCGGCCTTCAAGGCGATGGAAGAGGTATCGGGCCCGGTGGTCGGCATAGCGATCGTTCTTTCTGCCGTGTTCATTCCGACGGCATTCGTCCCGGGGATCACGGGACGGCTATATCAACAATTCGCGGTGACCATCGCGGTCTCCGTAATTATTTCGGCGTTCAACGCGCTGACCTTGAGCCCCGCGCTGGGCGCACTGCTGCTCCGGCCAAAAACCGAAAGCCGCGGGTTGCTGCAGAAGTTTTTCAACTGGTTCAACAAAGTCTTTGGTCGCGCCACGACTGGTTATGTCGGTTTTTGCTCGTTTCTGATTCACAAAATGAGTTTCACCGTCGTTGCGTTGATTGTCTTCGCGATAGGAGCGGGATTCTTTGGCAGCAAGCTTCCCAAGAGCTTTTTGCCCGAAGAAGATCAGGGTTATTTGTATGTGGCGTTGCAACTGCCAGACGCTTCATCGTTGCAGCGCACCACTGCGGCTTCCGCGAAGGTCGAAGACATTCTACTGAACACGCCGGGCGTCGAACATGTGACCACCGTCGTGGGCTACAACATGTTGAGCGGTGTGCAGAATACTTATAGTTCCTTCTTCTGGGTGACGCTAAAGAAGTGGGGAGAGCGCAAAGCGGCCGACGAACAATACTGGGCCATCAAAATTCACCTTAACGTTGCTCTTCGTGCCATCTCAGAGGGCATCACCATCGCCTTTCCGCCGCCGGCAATTCCCGGCGTAGGCGCCGCAGGCGGAGCCACCTTCATTCTGGAAGACCGCTCCGGGCAGGGTTTGGAGTTCTTGCGGGAGAATCAGCAGAAATTCATGGCTGCCGCATTAAAGCGGCCCGAATTCTCCTTCATTTTCACCACTGCTCTACCGTCCGTTCCGCAGCTCTTCGTTAAGGTCGATCGCGACAAGGTCCTTAAGCAGGACGTCGCACTAAGCGACGTATACCAGACCCTGCAAGCATTCATGGGCGGAGCATTCATAAATTTCTTCAACCGCTTCGGACGCGTCTGGCAGGTCTATGTTCAAGCCGAAGGCGACTTTCGGACGCAGGCGGACAACGTCGGGAAATTTTACGTGCGCAATAAGACCGGACAAATGGTTCCGCTGTCCGCCGTTACCAGCGTGGAACGGCGCCTGGGCCCTGAATTCACCATGCACTACAACCTTTACCCATGCGTACAGATTAATGGAAATACGAAACCTGGGTTCAGTTCCGACCAGGCTATGAAAGCGCTTGAGGAAGTCTTTGCCGAGACCATGCCCCCAGGAATGGGATACGACTACATGGGTATGTCGTTTCAAGAGCAGAAGGCGGCGCAGGGTGTTTCACCAAACGTGATCTTCGGGTTTTCGATTCTTTTTGTCTTCCTCATCTTGGCGGCGCTGTACGAGAGCTGGACTCTGCCTTTCAGCGTGTTGCTGAGCACGCCGGTCGCGGTGTTCGGGGCATTTTTCGTCCTATTCGCGCGGAGAATCATCGGTTTGGCGGTGTTCAAGGACTACACCGCCCTGGGGCTGGAAGAAAACGTTTATGCGCAAATTGGTCTCGTCATGCTTATTGGTCTGGCGGCCAAAAACGCCATCCTGATCGTGGAGTTCGCCAAAGCGGAATTTGAAAAAGGCAGACCGCTGGCGGATGCAGCGCTCGAAGGCGCCAAACTTCGTCTGCGTCCAATTCTGATGACTTCCTTCGCCTTCATTCTGGGATGCGTGCCGTTGTGGCGTGCATCGGGTGCGGGAGGCGTTTCAAGGCAGGTTATGGGAACAACGGTAATCGGCGGAATGCTTTTTGCGAGCGGGCTCGCTATCTTCATCATTCCAGCTTTGTTTTACGTAATTGAAAAGCTCGGTGGCGGGGAACGCGAACAGTTAGAAGCAAGAACGGCCACAGGCACGCCCGGATTGGCACCGGGAGACTAATGTCTCTCCGAAAAACAAAGAGAAGCATGTTTAAGGAGCCTTCAGAACTGATGAACGCGAGTCACACCAACCCAGTCAACATCTCCCAGACTTCTCGTCCGCGTCATTTCGCGAAAATGAATACGAGCGGTCGTGGAAGTACGCAAGCGCTAGCCTGTGTGCTCTCGCTGGTGATTGTTCTTTCTGGATGTGCCGTTGGTCCGAATTATCGGCGCCCCACCGTGAATGCGCCGGTGGATTTTCGCAGCGAACAGGGGCAAGCACAGCAAGCCTCGCTCGCCGACCTGCCATGGTGGCAAGTTTTCAAAGACGAAAAGTTGCAGGAACTGATCCAGACGGCGCTGAAAAATAACTACGACTTGCGCATCGCGGTATCACGAGTGGAGCAATCGCGGCAGATCGCGGCAGAAGCCAGGTCGCAGTACGTTCCGTTCGTCAACTACGGCACGGTGAATAGCGACGGCAAAAACGAGTTTGCCGGCACCGTTGCGCCTAACGGAGGCGCGGTTCGGGGAGCCTTTGTGGGCGCGGTCAGCGCGGCATGGGAACCCGATGTATGGGGCCGCATTCGACGAATGAACGAAGCGGCGCTGGCGCAATACCTTGCAACCGAGGAGGCCCGACGGGGTGTAATGCTCTCGCTGGTCAGCGACGTCGCCCAGGCATATTTTGAACTGCTGGAATTGTACCTGGAACTCGATATCGCGAAACAGACCACGGATTCGTTCGGCCAATCTCTGAAATTTTTTACGCAACGTTACGAGGGCGGCGTGGCCACGACGCTCGACACCTCCCGGGCAGCGGCCGCGCTGGCCACGACCGCCGCCGCCATTCCGCAAACGGAGCTGCAGATCACGATAAAGGAAAACCAACTCAGCGTACTCCTCGGGGCCAACCCAGGCCCGATTACGGGTGTGGCGAAACTTTTGGACGAAGTGGTGCCCCCGGAGATACCGGTTGGAATACCATCCGCGCTGCTAGAGCGCCGGCCAGACATACTGCAGGCGGAGCAACAGGTGCGCGCAGCCAACGCGCAAGTCGGCGTTGCGACGGCAAACTTTTTCCCCCAGTTTGGACTGACCGCGCTATTGGGGCGAGCCAGCACTCCGCTTTCCACGTTCTCGTCCGGTCAGACCACCGCGTGGAGCATCGCGGCCTCGATAACCGGACCCCTATTCCAGGGCGGCAATTTGACGGCCCAGAAACGCCAGGCCGTGGCCGCTTGGCAGCAAACGCAACTGCAATATCAACAGACCGCGTTGAGCGCGTTTCAGGATGTCGCGAATGCGTTGATTTCACGTGAAAAATTTGACGAAATCCTTGTCGAGCAGACGAAAGCTGTCGAAAACTATCAGCAATCTGTCACGGTCTCGACGCAACGCTACGTAAACGGCAAAGCCACGTACTACGAAGTTCTCGAAGCGCAACAGTTGCTTTTTCCGGCGCAGAATGCTGTTGCACAGACTGAACTCGACCGGCGCGTGGTAATTGTGCAGCTCTACATGGCGTTGGGCGGTGGGTGGAAGCTAAGTGATTCCCAATGGAACAATACCCTTCCCATCGCGCCACAGCCGCCGGGGCCCCCCACGCCCTAAGCGCAGCCAGCCAGGAACGGCGTCGCGTGCAAATTCACGCGAATACTCCGAGCTATCGCACGAATCCTCACACACTGGCAGCTAGGCTAACAATAGCCGCCATGCCGGTGCGTTCACCGTTTTGCGTTTACGACTGTATCGAATTGTTTTTCAGCGTGAAACGAAGATAGAGATAACCAACGCAACCTGCCGACAGAGAAACCGCGAGGACAGCAACCTTCGCGATAGCCACTAATGTCGGGTCTTCAAACGAGAGGCCGCTGATGAATAGCGCCACCGTAAATCCCACACCTGCCAAAAGTCCGACTCCGGCTATGCCATTCCACGTCAAGCCATCAGCCATCGCGGCAATTTTGAATTTCACCGCCAGAAAAGATAACAAAGTGATTCCCACGGCCTTGCCTACAAGCAGCCCCAAAAATATGCCAAGCGCAATCGGGCTCGAATACGCCAGTTTCAGCTGTGTCGTTGACAAAGCGGTGCCCGCGCTAGCCAAGGCAAACAGAGGAAGAATGAGAAAACAAACCCAGGGGTGAACGCTCCTCTCCAGGCGCTCAGCAATAGAGTCGGTGCCACGGAGAAGTTCGTCAAGTTCGGTGATCGTAGCTTCTGCTGACGTTTTATTTTGGCTCAGGATCTGGTCGCGAAAATTCTTGAGCAGCGGCTCTGCACTTTCGGCCAACTGTTCCGGGCGGTATTTTGGGGTGATCGGCGCCACAAGGCCCAGAATCACTCCGGCAATCGTGGCATGCACTCCAGAACTCAGAACCGCGGCCCAGAAACAAATCCCTACAACCGAATAGACGGCGAGAGGCGCCCGGCGTACGGACAAGCCTATTAAAACCAGCAACAAACCGCCCGCCGCCGCCAGCGCCAGCAAAGAGATCGAGGGAGTATAGAAAAACGCAATCACCAGGATAGCCCCCACATCATCCACGATGGCCAGCGCCAGCATAAACACACGCAAGCTCGACGGAATACGTTTGCCGAGCAGGGCGAGAATTCCCAGCGCGAACCCAATGTCTGTGGCCATCGGGATGCCCCAGCCGTGGGCGCCCGCGCCGTGCCGGTTCAGCGCGAAATAGATGACTGCCGGAAGAATCATGCCGCCGAGCGCGGCCATGATCGGAAGCGCCGCCTGGCGAAAGGACGCCAATTCGCCCTTAACGATTTCACGCTTAATCTCGAGCCCCACCACCAAAAAAAACAACACCATCAACCCATCGTCGATCCAGTGATGCAAATCCATGGAAAGAAGCGGGCGACGGCCCAATTGCAACGGAAGCTTCCAAAGCGCGAAATAGGACGCGCTCCAGGGCGAATTCGCCCAAACCAGGGCGGCGACGGTAGCGGCAAACAGGAGTACCGAACCGGAGGTTTCGCTGTGCACGAACCGCTCGAGCATCGACTTCGGACGCGACAGAAATGGCTTTCCCATCGGCTAGTTCCCCGTCCTGGTTGGGATTTGCGGTACCTTCAATCTTTTCTCCGCCACGATGAGGGAACAGCTCCTGCCCGGGTGTGTTGAGCCTACCTCTGCACAAGAAATTGTTCCTACTGTTAGAACTGACAGTGGCCGCATCGCTAGGACTACAGGATCGGTCCGCAGTTCCATTACGAGCGGCTGCCGCTTAATGCCGGGGGCCTGACGTGGATGTAGCGTTCCTCATGCTCCGCCATAGGCGAGAGCAGTTGAATGGTGATGAGCACCGTGGGAATCAGATACACCACCGAGCCCAGTAGCCACATGAGCGCACCTGCGACTACCTGGTCCTCAAACGCGGTCATGCGAAAAAGCGCGGGAGCAGCGGCATATGAAGGATAGATGACGCGATCGCTGAAGATCAAAAATGCTCCCAGCGCGCCGCCGGGTAAGCTCCCCAAGAACAGGTACAAAGGAATGGACCAGCGTGGCCAGCGTGCGACGCTCGGAAAAGGCAGCACCACGGGCCACCAGAACAGCAGCGCCGTAGCAAGAAAGGTTATGTGCTCCGCTTCGTGCCAGCCGTCGGACCGCAGCGCCAGTTCAAAAGCCGCTGGGATGTGCCATCCGATCAGAGCGACTCCCGCCACGAGCCAGCAAAACGCCGGCCGCGCGAGGACGCGCCCGAGTGCCTGAACTGGAGCGTAACGCAGGACGGGGCCTGCCACGCGGCGGACCACCCTTCGCGGCAATCCCCGCAGCAGCGGCAACAACGGCTCGCCGAGCAGCAGCAGGAGCGGGGCCGCGAGCATAAGCAAGAGATGCTGCACCATGTGCATCGTCAGCGAGACGTCGTCAAACGCTTCCAGCGGCGATCCGATCGCCAGCCATAAGGAAAAAACTCCACCTGCGAATGCGGCGAGGCGCGCAAAGGAAAATAGATTTGGGAACACGCGATGCAAACGAATCCAGCCACGTGCGTAAATCAGGAGCGTCAGAAATAATGTCAGGTTAACTACGATCGGCGGAGACCATGATCGCAAAATCGCTTGAGCGTCGGCCATCATTGGGCGCTTAGGGATGGGTCGCCGGGGCTACGGAGCCCGCCGCGTGGGCGAGTGCGGCATCCCGCGCTGGGGGTCGTCCCTCCGGGTGCAGCGTCTTGAGGAAACTGACCAGAGCCGTCGTCTCGGCAGGACTCAAATTCTTGCCGTACGCGGGCATGTTCCCGCCTCCCTGAATCACTTGTCGAATCAGCTGATCATCGGTCAGCTGCAACGCCACGGCGTCGAGAGCCGGCCCGCGTTTCCCGCCCTCGTGGTCGAGCGAATGGCAGTTGTGACACTGCTTCACCTGAAACACCAAAGCGCCTTGCCGCTCGAGCGCGCTGCGATTGTGCAAATATTCTGCCGGAATGGGCAGCGAACTCCACGCATCCATCACCGGACTCCAAGGCGTATAGGTTGCGAGGTGCGTTAAGGTCCCCAAGGCCACCGCCACCAAGAGAATCGTGAGCACGGCAATGGGCCGGCGCTTCCAACTTTTTTCGCCTTCGCCGAAAATAAACGGAAGCAGCAACAGGCCCCCAATTACAACGACGGGACCAATGAGCATCGCGGGAGTTTCCATCGAGGGGGGCAAGAACGAGAGCACCGCGTACAACCACAAGAAAAAGAAATCCGGACGCGGCGCCGTTTGAATGATCGTGGGATCCGGCTGGCCAGATGGTCCGAAGGGCCCAAAGTAGATCGCGCACGCCGCAACGGCCAGCAATATGGCGCCGCTAAAAAACATATCCTTCCAGACGGCTGCTGGAACGAAGGGAATACCATCCTTTTTCGTCAGCTCGTGATATTCCTTCACGTAGGTAGCCTTGCGGACGATCCGCCCGGGCATTGGCCACTCATTGATCCCCAGCTTGATAACCATCAGAAGATGTACGGCAACAAATCCGATCAGTAGTCCAGGGATCACAAAAACATGAAGCGCAAAGAATCTCGTGAGCGTCGCTCCGGCAATAATTGGGCCGCCTAACATCAAGCTGACGATCCATGAGCCCATTAGCGGCACGTGGCTCGCGATAGACACTCCAATCCCCAATCCCCAGTAGGCATCCTGATCGAAGCGCAGCACCTGGCCGGTGAACGCCATCCCCAACGTCACCAGCAACAACAGCACGCCCACCATCCACGTCAATTCGCGCGGATATTTGTACGCGCCGAACAGAAAAACCTGAACCATGTGGATCAGGACGATGGCGACCATGAAATCCGAGCCCCAGCCGTGGAGCCCGCGAATAAACCAACCAAGCGTGATGGAGTGATTCAGGATTTGCAGACTGTTCCATGCTTGACCAGCCGATGGAACATAAATCAGCGCCAGCATGATGCCGGTAGCGATTTGCAGCATGAAGACCACGAGCGCTGCGCTGCCGAAAACATAGAACCAGCTTGCCGTATCGCGGGGCACCGAATGCTCCGCCGTTTCGCGGATCGTCTCACCAATCTGCAGCCGCGCGTCCAGCCATTTGCCAATCGTTTCGATCAGGCGCATGGCGGCTTTTCCTCACCGTCGGACGATGCGTCGGACGATGCGATGCCCGGCGCAGGTATTTGACCGGTTTTAATGAACAGTTGCCCTGTCTCGATTTTGTGATCGTACGCAAAGAGCCCTCGCTCGGGAGGTCCTGACGCGCGAGAACCATCCTCATAATACGCGCCACCGTGGCAGGGGCACATGAACAGCTTGGATTGCGGAAACCATCGCACGGGACAGCCCAAATGCGCGCAGTTAATGTGAAACACCTGAAAGTTCTGACCGTCCACGTTGCGCACCCAGCAGGGAAGATCCGCCGTGTCGCCGTCCCACGGATTGACCACGGGATTCCGGTACACGGCAAGGCGCGTCTCTCCCGCGGGAAACTGCGTCACATCCCCCAGGGAAAGCCACGAATCGTATCCCGATTTCTCCCCGCCAATCACGGGAGACATGATGTACTTCACGATCGGCACGGCCAGGATCGCGCCGACGATCGTGTTGAATGCAATTCCCAACTTCATGAGCATTTCGCGCCTGGTGCTAGGGCCGAGCAAGGTCATCGCGTGCCTCCCGTTGATTTATCCGTTTGCGGGTAAGGCTCTCCCGGAAACTGCGCCCGCTGCGATGCGAGCCACGCCACCACGTCAGATACATCTTGTGCGGACATCGATTTCCCGGGCACATTTCCGCGCCAGTCTGGAGCTCCCAGTTCCGGCCGGCCCACGATCACGATGGTGCGAAGTTCTTGATCGCTCATGAGTGCCAAAAATGAGCCGTTCACGATGGAACTCGCCTTCCCTCCCTTGCCTGCAATACCGTGGCAAGACGCGCAGAAGATCGTGTAAACGTCCGCTCCGCGTGAAGAATTGCCGGCGGTGGTTGCGGCGTACGGCGGGGGATCCGCGCCACGCAATACGTCCGGCTTCGCCCACTTTTCGCGGATTCCGTGAGCGATGATTTCCACTTGCTTCTCTGTGAGCATTCCGCCTTTGCTCTTCGCAAATGCCGGCATCGACGTCCCGGGAACGCCCTCGGTCGCCACTCGCCGCAACACCGCATCGTCGGCGACCGCAAGGTACACCGGGTCGCCAAGGGCTATCGCCGCGCCACCTTTGCCGTCAAAACCGTGGCAACCGGCGCAGTTTGCTTTGTATAAAACGGCAAAATCCGCAATCGAATCCGGATTGACCACTTCCGGGCCTGGCCCTGGCTTGCCCGGAGGATTGGCGCACCCGCTCAGTCCGAGCACAACCAATCCTGCAACGCCGAGCGCGACTTGGCGAAGAAGGCTCATCACGGATTTTCCTTACTGCGCGTTCCTCCAGCGCCTCCCGAAGTCTCAAATCCGGCACGCATTGCGAACGGCAATACCTGCCGCGTACGCACGCGAGCTTGCTTCACCACAACCAGTCCCGCCACGATCCCGAACGCAAACTGTGAAGCGACGAACCAAAGCCAATCAATCTTCTGGTCCAGCAGCGGATTTATAAATCCCAAGATGTTGTGAATGAGGCCCGACCACATGACCGGAGCGATGACTCCGCCCAGAAGAATCGGCCGGCGTGGAAACATCGGCAGCATGGCGCCATACATCAAGCCCACCAGCAAGGAAGTAATCAAATGGAGGAGGCAGGCGAGCAAGAAACTGTCCAGGTGGAACCCCGTGAGGGTCGCCGGCGTCAATGCCATGGACTGTCCGTAGATCGTCGCTGCCAGCAAATTGATGGGGTACCAGATGCTCCCCTGATTGACGATGCCGTAGAGGCACGCCAGCACCGCCATGGCCACCGCGCCAGCGAGTCCTCCCTTTACTCCGGCGGAAATCGGATACGTTTCCAGTGGCAGAAGCGCGCGGGCCAACTCCGGCGCCACGGGCAATCGCTCAACCTTGCGGCGAGAAACTGCCACCACGCCTGCTTCCTCCTCCACTGGCACGCTAACGTGCTTTTCGTGCGGCAGAACATCCAGAAACCATCCCACGGCCCCGGCCACCGCCAAGATCCCTCCCAGGATGCTCACCGTCTCGCTCGTGACCAGCCCGGCAGACAACAGAGTCACGCCAAAGGCCATGGCAATGGGCCACGCTGTAGGTGCCGGAAGCTTTACCGTATCGAGCCCGGACTTTTCTACCACCGGTTGTGCATCCATAGAAGACATCGGCTTAATTCCTCAGCGCCCAATGATGTAAACCACCGTAAACACCACGATCCAAATCGAGTCCACAAAGTGCCAGTACAACGAAAAAACGTCAGCTCTCTCGTGGTGCTCTGGTTTCACTTTGCCAAAGACCGTGAGCAGCATGGCCACGCTTATCATGAGCAGCCCCACGGTGACGTGAAAAGCATGCAGGCCCACCAGCGAATAGTACGTCGTGCCAAATAGATTCGTGCTGATGGTCAGGCCCTTGTCGTAAATCAGGTGGTACCACTCGCGGCCCGTCTCGCCCAAGAAAATTCCGCCTAGCACCAATGTCAAAAGCCACCACAGGCCGAATGCACCGACTTTCGCATTTCGCAGCGACTTCACCGCCATGTGAATCGTCAGACTGCTCGAGAGCAGGCAGATGCTGGCGAAAATTGGGAGTTCGAGCACGTCCTTGGGTGTCGGCCCCGATACGCTCTTTCCCAGGTAAAAAATGTAAGCGATCACGAAAATCGTAAAGATCGCCGTTTCGGCGGCAATCAGACAGAACATTCCCACACGACCACGCGATGGGAGAACCCACTGCATTTCAGCTGACGGCGATGGCAACGAGGTGCTGCTCAATTGGGATCTCCTGCTTCTTCTTATTTCAATCAGGATCTTCCGGATGTTTAATGTCCCACAGCGGACGCCGGCTATTAACCGTCGGGAGCGTGGCAAAATTGTATTCCGGAGGCGGCGAAGCTGTGGACCACTCCAGCGTCCAGGCATCCCAGGGATCGTTCCCGGCGAACTTGCCTTTCAACGAAGACCACAGCAGGTTGCCGACGAATATCAAGATTCCGGCGCCCTGAAAAAATACACCGATCGTAACGATCAGATTCCAGACATCCCAGCCACGCCCGGGTTCGTAGGTATAAATCCTGCGCGGCATCCCCAACAACCCGGGAATGTGCATAAAATCAAAAGTCAGATGGAATCCGATCAAGAACAACCAGAAGTGCCATTTGCTGAGCGCGTCGTTGTACATTCGACCGCTCATCTTCGGGAACCAATAGTAAAAGGCTCCGAAGAGCCCGAACAAAATCCCTCCCACGATTACGTAATGAAAATGCGCCACGACGAAGTAGGAGTTACCCAGCTGCCAATCGAACGGCGCCACGGAAAGCATTATCCCCGTCAAACCGGCGATCAGAAACTGCAGGAGGAACGCGATGCAGAACAGCATGGGCGTTCCGAAGCGGATCTTCCCGCCCCACATGGTGGCGATCCAGTTGAATATTTTGATCCCCGTCGGAACACCGACCAGCATCGTCGAAATCGCAAAAAAACTGTTGGCGTAGGAGTTCATTCCTACCGTAAACATGTGATGCGCCCAAACCAGGAAGCTTAGGAATCCGATGCTAACCGTCGCGCCGACCATAATCGGATATCCGAAAATCGGTTTGCGCGAAAACACCGGAATGATTTCGGAAACGAACGCAAACGCCGGAATCACCAGCACATAAACTTCCGGATGCCCAAAAATCCAGAAGAAGTGCATCCACAGAACGGCCGAGCCTCCCGCCTGCGTGTCAAAAAAGTGCGCCCCCAAATAGCGATCCAGAGAGAGCATCACCTGCGCGGCGGTCAGCGGCGATACCGCCAGGAGCACCAAACCTGCCATCACCAGGTTCATCCATGCGAACAGCGGCATTTTCCCCAGAGTCATTCCCGGGCATCGCAGGCACAAAACCGTCGCGATAAGGTTTGTCGCCGTTCCGATGCTGCCGATTCCGGAGACCAGCAAACCCAGCGTCCAGAAATCCGTGCTGTGCCCCAGAGAAAAAGCCTTCGCCGTCAGGGGAGCATACGCGAACCATCCTACGTCCGGCGCGTTGCCCGCGCCGTATAATCCGTTTCCGCCAACAAAGCTGAAATAAAGAAGCAAGCCTCCGAATGCGGAAATCCAGAAACTGAAGGCGTTCAAGCGCGGAAACGCCATGTCGCGCGCGCCAATCATCAACGGAACAAAATAATTTCCGAAACCGAACACAATCGGCATGGCCACAAAGAAAATCATGGTCGTGCCATGCATCGTGAACATCTCGTTGAATACTTGCGGCGAAACAAAATTGTTGTGCGGAACGATCAACTGTATCCGCATGATCGTCGCTTCGATTCCGCCGATCACCAGGAACAAGATCGCATACATTATGTACAGCAGCCCCAGCTTTTTGTGATCGACCGTGGTTACCCAATCGTGCAGAATCTCGCCGATCTGCCGTGCCGGGGCGTCCAGTCTGCCAATTGCGATCGATTCGGATGCCATCTGACTATGTCCTCGTTCTCATCGCAGCGTCTCCAGATAGGCCGTCAATGCGTCGATATCCTTGTCGCTCAGTTGCATAGCCGGCATCAGCGAACCGGGTTTCAGGTCATCGGGGTTCTTAATCCAGCTCCGCAGGTTCGCGTGGGTATTCGTCGCGGCGCCTGAGGCAATCGTGGCACGGCTCATGAGGTGCGTCAGATCCGGGCCAAATCGCCCGTCGGCCACCGTCCCCGTGATCGTGTGGCAGTTGACGCAAGCCGTTGTTTCAAAAACGCGTCGACCGGCGCTCACGGCATCCGTCACTTGGGCCGGTTTTTTTTCGTCTTGCACCCAGCGGTCAAATGCTTCGCGCGGTTCGACGTCCACGCGTAAAAGCATCTTGGCGTGCTGCGTGCCGCAGTATTGCGCACATTGCCCTAGGTAAAGACCGACTTCATGAGGGTCGATCCAGGTGCTGTTCGGATGATTCGGAATCAAGTCCGTCTTTCCCGCCAGTTGCGGCACCCAGAAACTGTGGTCCGTATCCGCCGAAAGCAGGGTTATAAACGTTGGCGTTGGATGCGACGGATCGCTGACCGGCACATGTAATTCATTCGCGGTGACCACACCCAGCGCAGGATAGCGGAACTCCCACCAGAACTGATGTCCAATCGCCACCACCTCGATCGCGCCCGCAGGTTTGGCGGTTCGCTGAATGGAATGGATCACGCGCGCAGTGGCCAGGAACAAAATCAGGACCACCAATACTGGAAGCACTGTCCAAGCCAGTTCTACTTGGTTGCTGCCATAAACTTGCGGAGGCTCGTCCTCATCCCCAGCGCGCTGACGAAACTTCACCGTCGCATAGGCCAGCAGGAAGACCACCACGACGAAGATTATCCCGGTAATCGAAAGCACGAAGCGCGAGATTCGATAGATGCCATCCGCTGGCGTCGACCGCGGATCGAACATATGAGGAAGCGGCGTATTCGTCTGCGCTCCGACACCTACACTGGCAGAAAGCAGCAAACTCGCCAACATGACCCCGATCCCCGTAATCGTGGTCCGGAGGTCGCGCGTAAATGTCCGTCGATGGATTCGCGTTTTCTGCATATCAAGCAGTCGCTTTCGTCCGCCCGGCCATCTGTTGACCCAGCTGATTTAATATCCAAAAGGTCATTTTGTCTACACTGACGTAGCCTCTTAACCGGCTGTCCGACCTGCTCTCCACGACAGGAATCCAGCTAAGCCCGTTGTCCAGCATCGCCGCCACCACCGCCAAACTTGATTCGTCCGAGCAGACCGTAAGAATCTCTTTGGGCACACACTCATGCAGCTGTAGCTTCGTGATGTCCAGCTGATCATTTCCCATCTTGTACGCTGCCATTTGCGTAGCCACCGCAAGGTCCGAGCCGTCCGAAGCTCCCCACAAGCACTGCTGATCATCCAGAATGAACAACAATCCGTCGCTACTTTCGGTCATCAATGCCACCGCTTCTCCAAGCGTGCTGTGCGGCCTGAGCGTCAATACGGGAATCGGCTCCGTAAAAGTAGAAAGAGGCTCACGGGCCAGCAGCTCTTTTGCGGCCGGGTAATGCAACCATAGATTTTCTGCGCGCCGCCGCACGGACTTGGCCACAATATCGCGTAACGGCGCCATCGTCCCGACATGCTGCGAGAAGGCCTCTCGATTCATGGTTACCACGCGAACCGCCGTCCGCGCCCGAACGCTGGCGCGATAGGACTCTTCCTGCAGCAACGCCGCCTCGCCCGCGAAATCTCCCGGACCAAGCACTGCAAAAGCCCTTTCGTCCGCGCCGACACCTTGGTTCCGCAGTATCTCAACTTGTCCCTCTTCGATCGCGAAGAAGGAATTCGCGTATTCTCCCTTGCGATAGAGAAAGTCGCCTGGCCGGTAAAAAGCCCGCGAAAAAGTTTGGTTGGAGTTTGCCGTAAAAGCTCCCAAATCGCGCGGGAACATCAGATCCCAGACCCAATCGGTGCCTACACGAAAGCGCCGCGACCAACTCGGCAATTTCATCAGATACACGCCCCGCCACATGAACCACGCCAAAACTCCGGAAATGCGCATTCCGAACATCTCCGCCACCGCGCGGTGCCCGCCAATCGAACAGAGTTGACCCAGCGCCTTGAAATGGAACGGCTTTGTCGGCTGGCCTCGCAGTACTCTCACCAGGTTGTCCGCGGCTTGCCGTCCTTGCCTTTCGGCAAATTGGCCGGTAGTCGGTGACGGCTGCTGGTCGAACGCGTTTATGATGAACCCGCAATCGCCCACCGCCCACACATCCTGATAACCCGATACGCGCATGTCAGCGTCGGTGACCAGCCGGCCGCGTTCCTTCTTAACATCCAGATTCTTGATGAGCCGCGTAGGCGAAGTCCCGATCGTGCAGACCACCGTGGCAGCCCGCAGCATGCTGCCATCAGGCAGGCCGACGCCTTCCGGCGTTGCCGCGGCAGCCTTGGTATTTAGCAGGAACTCGATGTTCGCTCGCTTCATCTTCTGCAGCGCGAAATCCCGCAGGGCAGAACTAACCTCGGGCAAAATCTGGTTCCCCGAATGGACCACTTTCATGCTTACATCGTCTTCCGTAAAATTGTGGTAGAAACGTGTGCTGTCGCGCACCAATTCGTTGATTTCCCCGGCCAATTCGATTCCGCTGAATCCGCCACCGATGATTACGAACGATAGATGAAATTTCCGCCGCTCCGCATCCGAGCAGGCTTCCGCTTTCTCCATCTGATCAATCACATGAGCGCGCAATGCCACCGCGTCTCTCATTGTTTTGAAGGCGAACGCGTGGTCGCTCATCCCGGGGATGACCGCCAGGTTGCTGTCGGCCCCGCAGGCAATCACCAGATGGTCGTAATGTGTTCTTTCGAGTCGCCCTTGGTCGTTCTGGAATTCGATCTGCTTCGCCGCCAAATCTATGCTTTCAACGTTCTCGGTGCTGCATTGCGCTCCCGGCAACATTTGTCGTATGGTCGCGGCCGCCGAGTCCGGATGGATCGACGCTCCCGCAACGTCCGCTAGCAGCGGATGAAATACCATGTGGTTTTCGCGGCTATACACCACAATCTGGCGCTCATCACGCGCGAGATTCTTCAGCAGCGTTCTGGCGCATTTCACCGCTGCGAACCCGCCGCCGATAATTACGATCTTGGTTCGATTCATTGCCGCCCAACGTCCGCGAACGCGCTCGACCTACTACCTTGCGTCTCTCGAAGAGTTCCTACCCTTGGGGCCCGTAGCGAACGAAACTCTATCAAATCCGAGGGATGTCAGGGTATAGGTTTAGTTCAACGCGCTTTTATCACAGAGGACGTGATGCACCCCACTGTCAATACTTACAGTGCCCGCCCTTCAATCCGCTATGATGCCGTCAAATGGGCGGTGGACTCTCTTTTTTTCCTTCGCTCCAAAAAGGAGATAGACTCAAGTCGCCCTTGCGAAACACCTCTTAGCGCTCGTTTTCGGAGGCGACACCGTGACTGAATCCAAGCCGACGTTGAAGCAAAGAGCCTTGCGCGGAATGTGGGAATACCTGTGGATAACGATCTATCTGCTGGTGGTCTTCTCGTTGTTTGCCATCTACAAATCGGTCATTCTCGCGCAGTATCACATCGACTTCGAGCCGCAAGGGCTCGCCCTCATTAATGCCCTGGCGCTATCGAAAGTTATCCTCGTTGCACAGGAACTGCATCTTGCCGACCAGTTTCGGGATGCGCCCCTGATCTATCCGACCCTGCTAAAGTCTTTCGCTTTCTCCATTGTTCTTGCTTGCTTCAAAATTGCCGAAGAGATTGTTCTCGGGTTCTTTCATGGAAGGACGTTCCACGAAAGCATCGCCCTCATCGGTGATGGATCCCTGCAAGTCCTGTCCCTCACGGTATTAATGTTTGTAGTCCTCATTCCCTTTTTTGGCTTCACCGAGTTACGGCGGACCTTAGGCCATGACAGACTGGTGGGCGCTTTTCTTCGTCCCCGTTCTCAATTGCGACTGCCTCCCGCAGAATCGTAGCCTCTGCACTGCGCTGGCTCCAGAATCTCGCGGCATGCGGCTTCCGTCACACCGGCGTCACCATCCTCAACGGCGGAATCAGTTCAACTTCGCGTACTCCGCTTTCGCAGCGATGAAAATGGGGATGTCGGGGTCGGCATCCTTCCACAGTGCTAAGAAGTCCTGGAGGGCTTTCCTGGCTTTCGCCGCGTCGCCTGCAAGCGCGGAGGCACGCGCCAGGCCAAGGTAGGAAAGCGAGTAAAATTGTCCCCAATAGGGGTGTTGCCAAGCACTGCCCCAATTGGCGCCCTTATGATCCAATATCTTTTCGAACTCAGCCGCTGCCGCAGCGCCGTCACGCAGACCCAGGTAAGCCAGGCCCCGCAGGTACACCGCCTCGGGGTAAGCACGCTCGTACGGCGAGGCTGATGCCAGCAGTTCCACGGCTTTGGCGGGCTGATCGCGCTGGAGCGCGATCGCAGCGCGAATTGCGGGTAGCTGCACCGCATTCCAGAGCGTTCCGTTTGGAAACAGCTTCGAAGTCTCCCCGGCTAGCTTCTCCGCTTGGGCCGTATCGCCGCACATAGCCAGTGCCAGAGCGGGACGCCCTAGTCGCCGCACGGTCTGGCAATTACCCGACAGCGCTTCTGCACGCGCATCGGCCTCTTCAAATTCGGCGGCGACGTTCCGGAGCCCATGACGCAGCGCTGTCTCCGCGGCTCGCTGGTACAGTGTGCTCGACGCGCGACGATGGCCAAGAACATTCTGATTGGCCGCTTGCAAGCCAAAGCTGAGGTACTCCGCCGGCGTGCCTGCGAACCATTGAATCTCCCGCGCAGCGGCCGCATCATCGCCCTCGATGTAAGCGATTTCGAGAAAGCGCTGGTGGATCCTCGCTCCGCCGAGTCCCTGCGTTCGCAGTTTCTCCGCTAATTCCTTCGCCTCGGCGAGCCGATCCAGGCACATGTACGCGTCCAGCTGACGCCGGTACGGCGGCTCAACATTCGTTTGTATCCTGGTCGCCTCCTGGCCCTCCTTGAGCCCTTCTTCGAATTGTCCCAGGTCTATGTACTCGGTGCTCAAGTCGTTATGGAATCCCCAAAAACGTGGATAGTTCTGAATACCCAAACGATATGCGTCAATCGCTTTGTCAGACTGGCCATCAGACGAGTAATAGGTAGCGGCAATGAGATCCCGCTCAAACTCGGAGACTCGGTCGATCAAACCGAAAGCTTTGTGTGTGTATTCCCGGCTGCGCTCTATATCCCCGGCATTGTAGAACGCGGCACCAAGAAAGTGGTAAGCCATCGCGAAATTTGGATCGAGTGCAATCGCGCGCTCAAACAACGGGACAGCGGCCAGAAATCGGCCCTGGCTCATCTCCGAAGAACCCGCGGTGTAGTTCTGAAGAGCTTCCAGCGATGGAGTGGTGGCTTGTTCGAGCGGACGATTCAACTTCTGGATCGAGTTGAGCGACTCTCCGAGCTTTGCCCGCATGGCCGTGGCGGCGGTTCCCAACGCAGTCAACACGTGTTCTTTGTCGCCCGTTTGAATCTGTTCCCTAGCTAGCGTCGCGCCACCCCGGCAAGTTGTGGCCTGTAGCGTTATGACGTAGTTTTTACCCAGGCTCTCGATGGAGCCGTCGATGGTGGCCGCGGCTCCGTCCCGTACGCAGATGTCATGTGCGATCCGGTTTGTGATAGGGCTCGCGGGAGCAACACTCATCAACCGCAGGACTTGTTGTACCTGCTGGTCGTCCATGATTTTCAGAAAGGGCGATTGCTCGAGTTGGATGGCGAGCCCCTGGCGGAGTGTGCCATCAAACACCGGGTCGCCCGTCGTGTTGGTAAAGTCGGCGAGGACGATGGTGTCCTTGTCCGTTAGCGCGTGCGCCTTGCGGGAGAAAAACAGCCAGCCCACAGCCAGTGCGACAATCACAACTGCTGCGCCAGCGACCGCCCCCCGTCGAATGGATTTCTGTGCGGGCAGCAACCCAGCCTGGGCTGCTCCGACGGTCGCGCGAACCGAATCCGAATCACGTTTTAGCCGCTGCAAGTCCGTGCGGATATCGGCGGCGCTCTGGTAGCGGAGCTTGCGGTCTTTCTCTAGCGCCTTGTTGATAACTTCTTCGAACTTTGGGGGAAGGTCGGGATTCAGTCGTACTGGCGCAACTGGTCTTCGATTCAGAATCGCTTCGGCGATCAGGCCGGAAGTCTCGCCACGAAAAGGTAGAACCCCGGTCACCATCTCGTAGAGCACCGCACCAAGAGAAAACAAATCCGTGCGTGGATCTAGCTCTTCGCCCCGCACCTGTTCGGGCGACATGTATGGGATGGTGCCAATCGCCGTGCCCGGTCGAGTGAGCTGTTCTAGCTCGCTGACTGTGGGCATCGCCGAAAGGTTTACGGCACCGCCCGCCGGTACTAGCTTGGCCAAACCAAAATCCAAAATCTTGGCGTCACCGCGCTCGGTGACAAATATGTTGGCAGGCTTGATGTCGCGGTGGACGATTCCTTTGGCGTGGGCAGCAGCGAGCGCGTCCGCAATCTGAATCCCCAACTCCACCACTTCCTCAAGTGGCAGCGGCTTGCCGGAAATGCGGTGCCTCAGCGTAGTGCCTTCCATGAATTCCATCGCAATGAACGGCTGACCGTTGTGTTCGCCGATTTCGTAGATGGTGCAAATATTTGGATGGTTCAGGGCGGAAGCCGCCTGTGCCTCACGGTCGAAGCGGCTCAGAGCCTGTGAGTCTGGCGCGAACCCTTCCGGAAGGAACTTCAAGGCAACGAAGCGGTGGAGCTTGGTGTCCTCGGCCTTGTACACCACACCCATGCCTCCACCACCTAGCTTTCCGAGGATGCGATAGTGCGAGATGGTTTGGTCAATCATAGGCAAAGACTGGCGCAATCTTAGTTTTCACCCTCAACCAAGTCAACGTGTGGAAAGTTTGAGATCACTGCGACGAGAGGCTGTCGACGGCCGGATGATCCTGGAACGCCGACGTCCCAGTCGTGCGATGAGGTTTGGTAAGTTATTGAAAAAAAACAAGAAGTGGCGGATGAGCCTATAAGCCGGATTCTGTGCGATTCGCACGCTGCGTTTCGCGACTTGCGTCGCGGCGCTGACGGCGAACTGCGGCGATCATTCCTCTAGGTCGCGCCTCGCGACGCGACTCCAGCAGCCTACCCGAGGGTCCAAACGAGCCGGGCTAGCTCTCCCCTCCTATTTGGCCTTGCACCACGCGGGGTTTTCCGTGCCCCCGATGTTGCCATCGGAGCGGTGGGCTCTTACCCCACCTTTTCACCCTTACCGGCAAGCGTGCGCGAAGCGAAGACGTCTCGCAGGTTTACCTGCAAGATGACACCGTGCGGCGCGAACCGGCGGTTTAAGTTTCTGTGGCACTATCCGTCGCTCGGGAATGCATCGACGGTTGTTACACCGTCTGTGCAGCTTGCACACTCGAGCGCCCTGGCGTTACCAGGCGCGTTGCCCCTTGCCCTGAGGTCCGCGAAGCGAACCGAAAGGTTTTATTCCTGACCACGCGCGCCGCGAACGGCTCGCGCTACTCAGGTGGTGTCCGGACTTTCCTCCCGCTCACGTCTGCCACGAGTTGCCTCGCCACAGCCGCAAGCCAGCGATCACCCGGCTCACCCGCCACTAATGATTATAGGACATTGCGCGCCAGTTTCGCTGCGATAGAATCGCCGCATACACGTCGGTTGTGGAGAAATGTTGGAGGTGAGATGGGCGGACGCAGACATCGTGGAGGCGGAGGAACCAGCCTCCCGACTAGCACGCAAATATTAATCATGATCGGCGTCCTTATTGTTCTGGTTGTTTTGCTCGGGACCGTAATATTTTTTCAAGCCCGATGAGCACCTGCAAAGAAGTCGGGATCGTCGGCGTCAGGGCGAAAAATATGATGGCCTACAACTCTATCTGCAGAATGCTGCGTCGGGAGAGCGATTACAAATTTGCCTTTGGCAACTCGGTGAGTCCCGCGATGCACGCGTGGCCTTGGGATATTTGGGGGGCAGGCAACTGGCGCAAGTTTGTAATTACTCTGGACAGGGCACAAATAGGTTTTGGCGCAATCTTCATTGATAAACCGAACGCTGTTTGCTGTATAGAGTTAGGGCTACTGCCGCAGTACCGCGGGCAGGGATACGGCGGGATGGCCGGGAGGTTGCTACTTAGCAAATGTTTTACTCAATATGGCGCCAGATTGGTCGAGTCCCTCGCGTTATCCACCAACCTGCGGTCGATCGGCATGGTGGATTGGATGACACTTGAGGCAAGGTTGGAAGCGCAGTATCTGATCGATGGCCAGGAAGTTGACGAACTTATATATAAAATAACGAAATCCGACTGGGAACTGCGTCGGGAGAACACATGAAATCGGCACTCGAAGTCCCGCAAGAAGACCCGAAGAATTTGTCTTCGCATTGCTCAGATCAACTTCTCAAAATCATCCTCGTTTAAAACGGTGACGCCCAGTTCGCGAGCCTTTTCCAATTTCGATCCGGCGTCGGTGCCGACCACTACGTAATCCGTCTTTTTACTCACCGAGCCAGAAATCTTCCCGCCGTGTTGTTGCACCAATTCCGCCGCAGCTTCCCGCGAACGGTTCGCCAGCGTCCCGGTAAACACGAATGTCTTCCCGGCAAATTTATCGCTCTTCGCCGTCCGCTTGGCGGCGGTAGGCCGAATCCCAACTTTATCCAACTTCTTGATCAACTGGCGATTCGCAGCCTCCGAGAAAAATTCCGCGATAGCGGCAGCTACCTTGGGTCCCACCTCGCCGACTTCAGTCAGCTGCTCCTCACCCGCCGCGGCAAACTCATCCAACGAAGAAAAATGTTCCGCCAAAAGCTGCGCGGTGCGTTCCCCGACGAATCGGATGCCCAGAGCGTAGATCAGCCGCGCCAGCGGCTGCTTTTTGCTCGCCGAGATGCCGTCCAATAAATTCTGTGCGGACTTTTCGGCCATGCGCTCGAGGTTCTGCACATCGTCAAGTTTTAAGCTGTAAAGGTCCGCGACGTCCTTGACCAAACCCTTGTCCACCAATTGATCGACAATTTTGTCACCGAGGCCGTCGATGTCCATGGCGTGGCGCGCAGCGAAATGTAGCAACCACTCTTTGCGTTTTGCGGGACAGGAGGGATTCACGCAGCGGAATGCCACACCGTCCTCGTCTTTGTGGATGGTGCTGCCGCATTCGGGACACTTCTTCGGCATCTCAAAAGGGCGGCGGTCCTTCCCTTCTTTCACCACCTTCAAAACGTGCGGAATGACTTCCCCGGCGCGCTCGATCAAAACCGTATCCCCGATTTGCACACAGAGGCGATTAATTTCGTCCATGTTGTGCAGCGTCGAGCGGCTCACCGTCACGCCGCCAACCTGCACCGGCTCAAGAAAGGCTACGGGGGTCAGTGCGCCGGTGCGGCCGACATTGATGCGAATGTCGTTGACCACCGTGGTTTCCTGCCGCGCGGGATATTTGTAAGCAATGGCCCAGCGCGGAGCTTTGGCGGTGAAGCCCAATTCATTCTGGATGGCGATGGAATTTACTTTCACCACCACGCCATCAATCTCGTAAGGCAGCTTTTCGCGCCGCGGATCCCAGGCCTCGCAGTAGGCGATTACCGCATCGATTCCATCGCACAATTTCCAATCGCTCGAGGACCGGAAGCGCGCCAGCTTCAGCGCATCCAGGGACTGCGAATGTTTTGGGAAAGGCGCTTTATCATCCACGGTGAGGTAGTAAGCAAAAAATTCCAGCCGGCGGCTGGCGGTGATGGAAGGATCGAGAACGCGCACCCCTCCCGCGGCGGCGTTGCGCGGATTCGCAAAAATTTTCCCGCCAGACTGTTCTTGCTGGCGGTTTAATTCCTCGAAGGATTTTCTGGGCATCACGATTTCGCCGCGCACTTCAAATGTCCCCGGAAGATGGGCTTTTTTCAGCGCAGCAGGATCAAGACGCAGCGGGACGGAGCGGATGGTCTTCACATTTAGCGTGACGTCTTCTCCGGTGCGACCGTCGCCGCGCGTAATGCCGCGGGCCAACACGCCATCCTCGTATTGCAGCGAAATGCTCAAGCCATCGAATTTATGTTCGGCAACGTATTGGATTTTCTCGTGGCCGCTGACCTCGCGCGCCCGGCGATCGAATTCGCGCAAGTCGTCGTAGGAGTAGGAATTGTCCAGGCTGAGCATCGGCCGCGCGTGTTGCACCGTTTCAAATCCCGCGCGGGCCGTGCCGCCAACGCGTAGCGTCGGGGAATCCGAGGTAACCAGTTCGGGATTGGCCGTTTCCAGCGCGGTCAGCCGAGCCATTAAACGGTCGTACTCGGCATCGGAAATTTCCGGATCGTCCTGCACGTAATATTTGTATTCGTGATGACGCAGCTTTTCGCGCAGATCCGCGATCTGCTTTTTAACGGCGGCGGGTGCGGCCTTGGCCATGGCGGCGGTCCTCAAGAGATCGTCATGAAATCTGCAACAGAACGATGCTCGAAATGCTCTCACATTATATAGAATGGATGTGTAGCGGATGTGCGAGTTTGGTTTTAGTGGCACAGCCAATTTTTGCTGTGCAGCCGGGAGCACCAACTGAAGATGACGTCCGATCTGCAAAACGCTCTGTTGATTCACAACCCCAACGCCGGCAACGGCGGCAGTAGCCGCCGCAAACAGTTGGACGACGCACGCCGAGTTCTGGCGGCAGGAGGCATCGACGCGGAATTGGCGGAAACGCGCGGCCCCGGCGAAGCCACGGAAATTGCCAGTCGCGCGACAGCCGAAGGCCGGCAACTCGTCATCGCTTGCGGCGGCGACGGCACCTTGAACGAAGTGGTCAACGGGCTCGCGGGACAACAGAATGGCCACCGCGTACCGCTGGGACTGTTGCCGGGAGGAACCGCAAATATTCTCGCCAAGGAACTGGGCATTCCCTGGGATATTCCACGCGCCACGCAGAAATTGCTGCACGGCGACGTAAGGGAAATTGCGCTGGGACTGGCGACGCCGCTCGAGCAGCCGGAACGCAAGAAATATTTCTTGAGCGTAGCGGGCGCTGGGCCGGACGGCATGATTGTCTATTCCGTGGACCTGGATTTGAAGGCCAAGGTGGGAATCTTGGCCTATTGGTGGCAAGGCGCCGTGGAAGTGATGCGCTATAAATATCCGCATTTTCGCGTGATCGCGGATGGGCGAACTATCGAAGCCACGCTGGTGGTGGTGGGGCGCACAAAAAATTATGGCGGGCCGTTCAAGATCACCACGGAAGCAGATTTATACGAAGACCAGTTTGAAGTGATGGCCTTAACCACGCAAAGTGGATTTAAGTATTTAAGTTATATGCCCGCCTTGTGGATGGGCAAATTGCGCGGCACGGATGGCGTGCATTTCTATAAATCCGATTCAATCGTGTGCGAGCCGATGGGTGACAAGCCGGTGTACGCGCAGGTGGACGGCGAACCGCTGGCGCGGCTGCCGATTGAATTTAAGATTGTGCCGCGCGCGCTGAAACTCCTCGTGCCGCGAAATGGCGCGGCCCGGCCGGTTGAAAAAGTCGCCTGAGATCCTTGCTGCGCCCGCGACAGTGAAATAACGATGAACATCTTAACGCACGGACTGGCCTCGCTGGCGCTGGCGCGGGCCGCGTGGCCGCGCGCGCCCAGGCAACTTTGGATTGTGGCGGCGGCTGCGGGCGTGATTGCCGATATTGATTCGGCGAGCGCGTGGTGGGGCGCTTCGGCATGGCTAAGGTGGCATCGGACGTACACGCATTCCCTGCTCGCATCGCTCGTTATTGCCATGACGTTCGCGGCGGGATATCGCTTCGTGGCAAGCGATTCCTTGCGTGCGCGTTTTTCCGAAAAAAAAGCTTTTGCAATGGCGCTAACCGCGGCGTGGTTGCATCTGTTCATGGATGTTTGGGGTTGGGAAGGAACTGCGGTGCTGTGGCCGTTCAGCGCGATGAGATTTGCCATGGACCTGGTTGTGGATTTAGACCCATGGATTATCGCGCTGCTGCTGGGTGCGCTGCTAATTCCGGAACTCTTGCATATGGTGGGCGCAGAGATTGGTGCGCGAGACACCCGTCCGCGCGGACGAAATGGCGCTCTGGTTGGCTTTGCCATCATTCTTTCTTATCTTGGACTGCGCGCGTATTTCCACGGTGATGTGATTGCATTGCTGGACTCGCGCACGTTTCAGGGTGAAGTCGCCAAACGCAGCGGCGCGTTCCCGGAGGCGCTTTCTCCCGTGACATGGCATGGCGTTGTTGAGACGGCTCGCGGGATGCGCGAGCTGACCGTGATGGTCGGGCCAGTGGAATCGTTTGATCCGGAGAGCGCGTACGCGTCGTTCAAGCCGGAGCCGTCTGCGGCGCTGGAGACCGCGGAAAAAACGGAAGCGGCGCGGCGGTTCCTGGCGATGGCAAGATTTCCCAAGGCTACCGTGGAGAACACTGGAACTGGTAGCCGCGTGGAGATTCGGGACTTGCGTTATGCCGCGGTGGGAGATTCCGGGCATGAAGTGATCGCGGTGATTATTCTTGACGTTGCGAATCGCGTTGTGACGAACGAAATTGCCTGGGCGAGTCAAGGTTCGCAGCAATAGCGCTGAACTTCTTCATGCTTGCGGAGGCTTGTGGCGCAGAATCATGCGCGACAGCGCGTAGCAGACGGCGACGAACAGAATTACGGCGATCGCTACCTGCAGTTTGTGCTGGGCGAGGTATGGCAAGGCGTCGTGGCCATAACGCACCGCCAAATAGCCGATGGTGAAGTAGCGCAAGATGCGGGCGATGGTTACGGCCAGCGTGAAGCTGGCGATGGGAACTTCGAAAACTCCGGCGGCGAAAACAAATATTTTGAAGGGTGTCGGTGGCGGGAGCAGCGCGGCGACTAACATTCCTACGAAGCCGTTTTGTTCCACCCAGTGACGGACGGCGTGGCCGTGGACGCCGGCGTTTTTATGGAAGAAAGCTTCGCCGCCTTTACGGGCGATGAAATAGAGGAGGACGCATCCGAGCACGGAGCCGACGGCGGCGCATACGGCGTACAGCGGCATGCGCGTTGGGTTGGTGACGGCAAGATTGACCAACAGCAGATCGTTGATAACCGGAAAACTGAGTACGGAAGAATCCAGAAATGAAATCAGGAAAAGCCCTGGGGCGCCTAAGGCGCCGGCGAAGAGAATTATTTTTTGTTTCCAGGTGTTCAATTTGGAAAGCAAACGGATCCTCGTTGACGGCGCAATCGGGCACGGCAGCCGTGCCCCTACAAGAACAAAGAGAAACAAAGACGACGAGTTTAACAGAACAACTTCTAGAACAACGTTTCGATCGCTTCCTGGATTACGTCGTAAGCGCGGTGTAATTCTTCCGGACTGATTACGTACGGCGGCAGAACGTAGACTACGTTGCCGAGCGGACGGAGCAGGACGCCGCGTTCCAGGAAAAAATTGTAGAGCTTGGGACGCATGGCGGAGAGGTAGCCGGCGTCTTCGGCGAGAAGTTCGATGGCGCCGATGGTGCCGATCTGGCGCGTGTCGCCGACTTTATGCATGGCGCGAAATTGTGTGAGACGCTCTGCGGTGATGCGCGCGATGGTGGCGATGCGGTCGAAGACCGGCTCATCGTCAAAGATTTGTAGATTGGCGTTGGCGGCGGCGCAGGCCAAAGCGTTCCCGGTGTAGGAATGGCCGTGATAGAAAGTGTGCGTGCGATTTTCGCTGTGAAATGCTGAGGCCACTTGTTCGTTGCACAGCGTGACGCCCATGGCCAGGAAACCGCCGGTGATGCCCTTCGAGAGGCACGCTAAATCCGGAGTGATTCCGGCGAGATCGCAGGCGAACATTTTTCCCGTGCGGCCGAAGCCGGTGAGAACTTCGTCGGCAATGAGCAGTACGCCGTGATCGGTGCAGAGGTTTCTGATTCTTTGCAGGAATTCAACCGGGTGCACGATCATGCCGCCGGCGGCTTGCAAGAGCGGTTCGACGATCACCGCGGCGATTTGCTCGCTGCGTTCGGCGAGCAGCATTTCGAGTTGTTGCGAACACTCGATATGGCAGGATTCGCGTTTCAGTCCGACTGGACAGCGATAACAATACGCGGCGTTCACGCGATGCACCGGGAAGCGCATACCGCGGAATGGTTCCGTGAAAGGTGAATCGTCGCTGGCGGACATGGCGCCCGCGGTGTCGCCGTGATAGCCGTGCGTGAGGGCGACGATCTCTTTTTTTTGCGGGCGCTGCTGATTACTGAAATGCTGGACCGCGAGCTTCATCGCTACTTCCACCGCGGTCGAGCCATCATCCGAAAAAAACATGTGCGTGAGATTCGGCGCTGTCCATTTGCTCAGGCGTGCTGCCAACTCTTCCGCGGCATCGTGGGTAAATCCCGCGAGGATCACGTGTTCGAGTTTTTTCGCTTGCGTGGCGATGGCGGCGGCGATGCGCGGGTTGGCGTGGCCGTGAAGATTCACCCACCAGGAACTGATGGCGTCGAGGATGCGGCGGCCATCTTGCGTGTACAGCCAGACGCCTTCAGCGCGCGCAACGTGCAGCGGCGGCGGGTCCAGCGTAGAATTTGTGAAGGGATGCCAGATGCGCAGAGGCGAAGACATTGCGCGAGATTACTGCGAAAATGCCGCGCGATCGAAGTGGTTCAGAAAAACCTGCATGAGCGCGGTGCGGTGCAAGTTGGGCAGGCGCGGAATTTCGCCGATGACGCGCACGTGGCCGAAGCGCTCGATGGTTTCTCGATTTTCGCGATTCTGGTCGCCGATCAAGACGACGCCGTGCACCGGGAGTTCGGCGGCGTGCAGCGCGGCCAGCGTGAGCAAAGTGTGATTGATGGTGCCGAGGCTGCTGCGGGCCGCGAGAATTACCGGCAATTTAAACTTGGCCATCATGTCGAGCACGAATTGCTTGGGGTTGATGGGAACGAGCACACCGCCGACGCCTTCGATCACCAACCAATCGTTGATCAAGCTGGTGGGCAAGTTGATGCGCGAGAGGTCGATCTCCACGCCAGCCCAGCGCGCGGCGAGATCCGGCGAGACCGGCGGAACGAATTGGTAGACTTCGTCGAGGGTGCGGTCGTTGCCAATGCCCGCGAGGCGCATAACCGTGGAACGGTCGGAGCCTTCGAGCGTGCCGGTTTGAATGGGCTTCCAATAGACGGCGTCGAGCGCGGCGCACAAGAGCGCGGAAAGCGTGGTCTTGCCCACGCCGGTGTCGGTGCCTGTGACGAAGAAGTGATGCCTCATGAGTTGGCGGCGGCTCCCACGGCGACCGGATGTTGCTGCGAACTGCGCCACAGCCGCAGAGATTCCGCCAGGCGCGAGAGATCGGTTTGCGCGATCGCGGCGGTTAGCGAAAATCGCAGGCGCGCTTTGCCTTCGAGTACTGTTGGCGGGCGAATCGCGCGCGAGGCAAATCCTTCGTGCTGCAGAAAGTCGGCTGCGGCCAGGGCGTCTTCATTGCCGCCAACAATTATTGGGATGATTTGCGTGGACGATTTGCCGGTGTCCCAACCTTGCGCGCGCAACGCGGCGTTGAGCTGACGAGAGTTTTGTTGTAGCGCGGCGCGTTCCGCGTCCATGCCTTGCGCTAGATGGAGCGCGGCGCTCACTTGCGCGGCCATGTATGGCGGCAGCGCGGTAGTGAAGAGAAATGAGCGAGCGTGATTGATTAGATGGCCTCTTAGGGCGGCGCTGCCGCAGATGAAGGCTCCGGCGCTGGCCAGGGCTTTGCTGCAGGTGTGGACTACGGCGACGATATTGTTGTTGTTCGCGTCATGACTATTGTTGGCGTCGTGACCGTTGTTGGCATCGTGACCGTTGTTGGCGTCGTGACCAATGATTGTGTCGCGATAGTTTGCGGAGGTACCGCGGCCGCCGGGGCCGTGGACCGCGGTGGCGTGGGCTTCGTCGAGGATGACTCCTGCGCCGTAGCGATCGGCCAGAGCGAGAATTTCTGGCAATGGGGCTACGTCGCCGTCCATGCTGAAGACGGTTTCGGTGACGATGAGTTTGCGGCCGCGATGCGCATGCTCTTGGCGCAGCGCAGACTCGAGCGCGTTGAGGTCCACGTGCGGATAGATATGCTTTTGCGCGCCGGAGAGGCGAATGCCGTCGATCAGGCTGGCGTGGTTGAGGGCATCGGAAAAAATGATGTCGTTGCGCCCGGCCAGCGAGGTTAGCAGGCCGATGTTCGCTGCGTAGCCACTGCCGAAATATAACGCGGCTTCCGTTCCGGCGAAATCCGCAAATTCATTTTCGAGATCATCCCACGTACTGGCGTGGCCGGAGAGCAGACGCGAGCCGGTGCTGCCGACGCGCGAAGAATTTTCTACGGCAGCGACGACCGCATCACGCAGGGCGGCGCTTTGCGACAGTCCGAGGTAATCGTTAGAGCAGAGATTTACGCCGGAGATTTCCGTGAGGGTGCGATGCTGGCGGCGCGCTGCCAAAGCGCGCAAACCTTCCTGCAACTGGTCAGAAAACTTGCGTTGAAAATCAGACGGCATGCGACTCCAAAGGTTTCAGCCCCAGGCTGTGGAGCAGTTGCTCGTCGGCATCGGGTTCGGGATTGGGCGTGGTCAAAAGTTTTTCGCCGACAAAGATGGAGTTGGCTCCGGCTAGGAAGCAAAGCGTGACGGCTTCAGGCGACAACTGTTTGCGTCCGGCGGCGAGTCGGACGCGGGAGGCCGGCATCAGCACGCGGGCGGTGGCGATAGCACGAACCATTTCTAGCGGGTCCAGCGCGGGCATGGAGGCGAGAGGCGTGCCCTCGACGCGCACCAGCATATTGATGGGCACGCTTTCCGGATGCGGCGCGAGAGACGCGAGTTGGTGCAGCAGGCAGATGCGATCCGATTCGCGTTCGCCCATGCCGAGGATCCCGCCGCAACAGACGGTGATGCCCGCTTCGCGAACGGCGGCGAGAGTCTTGAGGCGGTCGTCATAAACGCGCGTGGTGATGATGGAGCCGTAGAACTCGGGCGAAGTGTCCAGATTGTGATTGTAGGCGGTGAGGCCGGCAGCTTTTAGTTTGGCCGCTTGCGCAGCGGTGAGCATGCCGAGCGTGCAGCAGACTTCCATGCCCAGGGCGGAGACACCGCGGACCATTTCGAGGACATTTTCAAATTCGCGGCCTTCGGGGGCTTGGCGCCAGGCGGCACCCATGCAGAAGCGGGTTACACCGCGTCCGGCGGCTTCTTGGGCGACTCCGATTACGTGTTGCGGGTCCATCAGGCCTTGGCGCTCGACGCCGGCGTCATAGTGGGCGCTTTGCGGGCAGTAGCCGCAGTCCTCGGGGCAGCCACCGGTCTTGATGGAGATTAGCTGGCACGTCTGGATGCGATCGGGATCGTGGAACTGGCGGTGCACGGTTTGGGCCTGAAAGAGCAGCTCGGGCAACGGGGTGCGGTAGATGGCTGCTACTTCCTGGCGGGTCCAGTCATGGCGGACGGCGGGAGATGGCGCGGTGCTGGCGTTGACCGGAAACACGGATACTGGTTGGGTGCCCATGGACCTCCGTCCATTGAAAGCGGTGCAGGAAACAGGTGCACGACAACTACAGGAAACCAGTGCACGCAAGAAGTGCACGTAAAATGATGCACGCATGTTACCACCGCTGGCAAATGGAGGTCGCGGAGGAAATAGCGTGATTGCGGTAAGGCGCAACTGTGGGAGGAGCAGGGCTATCGTCGCCACGGTTGCTTGGGAGAGTGGCGCTGTAGTTCCATTTCGGGATTCGCTTGGGCGACCCGACTGATGCGCGGGCTGAAGGCGATGGCTTTTCGGTTTCCTGGTGACTGGGTACGCCTTGGGGTTTTTGAAAGGATGTGAAAACACAGGCACTTAAAGTCCTTTGTTTTCACATCCTTTTGCAAGTGTTCATTCTGCACGAGTTATCGTTAATTTTTATTTATAGTTTGGTTACCCCCGATGGCAAGCGGATTCCGCCGCGGAGCAGCAGGCACGGCATGCCGTGCCCCTACGACTGGTGGCCGCGGCTTTTAGTGTTTAGGGAGTCTTGATGCGCGTGGGCGTAGTTCTTAACGGGAATAGTATAGGGAATGCTAACTCGGATGTCAAGAACTATTTCTAACATTATTTGTTGCCCCCGGAGCGGCAATGGACAATTACTGAGGAGGTCGTTCGAACGGTGGGGTCGGAGGACACCGACACTTCTTTCATCGACATGCGAGGCAGGTCGGGCTACGGAAACAGACAGCTTTCTGGAACGCCCGGTAGTTGGCCAGTTTCCGGTTAGCGCTGTCGGCTCAACCCGTCGATGCAACACCCTGCAATACGTTGATTCGATCATGCTTTCCTAGAGGAAGTCGACTGTTTGGTTGTATTCCGTCAAAGCCTAGCCAAGGCAGTGTTCCGGGTGATCTAACCATAACGAGGGGATTAACCTTTTGTTTTCAATGGAAGAAGGGTTGGTGCTCAGTGTTGCGTCGACCCATTGAGACCACCCGAGTTATCGGACATGTGATTTCGAGCCGGAAGCGAAGGAGTGCCTAGCCCGGCGGCAGATTTTCCCGCCTAGCTTGGCGATCTGCTTCTAGCACCGCCAATTCCTTCATTCTGATTCCCATGTGCTTCCATGCGCGTCGGAGCCTCTCCCTTCTGTAAACGAGCGACTCAAGAATCGCAATTCCCAGTAGGTCTCTAACATTTCGGTCTGGAGAATTCGCCATGTCTTCAAAAAAGAGGAACAGACGAGCGAGCAACTCTTCGTCCTTATCACTTTCAAGGAGATCGAATAAGACCTTTTGGACGACATCCTCGAAAATGGGGTACGCATCCGGAGTTTCCTCCGCCGTTCCTTTTTCTAAGTCGTAGTAAGAACCGAAAGTACTCCAAACGCGTTCCAGCAGTTCTGGAAACGCAGAGAACACCGCTCCCCGGATGTGCTCGAAGGTTAGCTCATTTTTGGTCATCGCCTATTGCCAAAAAATTAGCACAGGTCAGGAGGTAAGTCCGGATTAATCGGGTAATCGGAAACTGACCCAGTACCGAACGCCCGCGGTGTTTGACCCCGGTACTGCGGAAGTGTTATAAACCTTGCGCTTATCAGCCCGTGCGCTGAGGACGCGGGGTTCCGCTGGAGGGTCGAGGCGGCGGACGGATTCAGCGCGCTCTGTGGTGCAAATCCCTGCTTGGTATCGGGAGCTGTAGAACGACCGGCGAATATTCGCTCCCCCGGCGCTGGTGGCAAACGGCGTCCGGTCGAATTGGTGTGCCGGGAAGACATTCCAGGGAACGGTGGAAGCCCTGAACTCGAAATTTGGACGGAGGATCGTTGATGAAGACTTGGCTTCGAAATGGCTGGTCACGGCTGAGTAATTTGGGCCGGCTGTGTAGTGCTGCGAGATTGAGCGGGGCAGCGGCGGCGGGGGTTTTGGCACTGCTGAGCGGGGCGCCGGCTTTTGCGCAGGGCAAAGAGGACGTGGGCGGCGAAGCGAGTTTGAAGCTGCCGGATCTTTCTTCGGTGAGCTTTTTGAATGGCGCGATTGACGGGCACAAGTTGCTGCTGATCGGCATTGGAGTTTGCGTGCTGGGGCTGATTTTTGGATTGGTGATTTACAGCCGGCTGAAGAATTTGCCGGTGCATAAATCGATGCGGGATATTTCCGAGCTGATTTATGAGACTTGCAAAACCTATTTGCTGACGCAGGGAAAGTTTTTGCTGGTTTTGTGGCTGTTCATCGCCGTGGTGATCGTGCTTTATTTTGGCGTGTTGTCGCCGGTGCCGGGCAAGTCCGTGGCGGTGACCTTGCCGATTATTCTGGCGTTCAGCCTGGTGGGCATTGCGGGAAGTTATGGCGTGGCGTGGTTTGGCATTCGCGTGAATACGTTCGCGAATTCGCGGACAGCGTTTGCTTCGCTGCGCGGGAAGCCGTATCCGATTTATCACACGCCGCTCGAAGCGGGCATGAGCATCGGGATGATGCTGATCAGCGTGGAATTGCTGATGATGCTGCTGATTTTACTGTTTATTCCAGGAGATTACGCGGGGCCGTGTTTTATCGGATTTGCGATTGGCGAGTCTTTGGGAGCGGCGGCGCTGCGGATTGCGGGCGGAATTTTCACCAAGATTGCGGATATTGGGTCCGACTTGATGAAGATTGTTTTCAAAATTAAGGAAGATGACGCGCGCAATCCGGGGGTGATCGCGGACTGCACCGGGGATAATGCCGGGGATTCGGTGGGTCCAAGCGCGGATGGATTTGAGACGTATGGCGTGACGGGCGTGGCGCTGATTACGTTTATTTTGCTGGCGATTGGGCCTTCGCACTTTTTGCCCGCGGGTGTGTCCGTGCACACGGCAACGGCCTCGGCACTGGCTGCCGCGATTGCAGCCGCTAACACGGTTCAGGTCCAATTGCTGGTGTGGATTTTCGTGATGCGCATCGTGATGGTGATTGCCAGCGCGCTTGCGTATTTCCTGAATGGTGTAATCGCCAAAGCGAAGTACGGCAACGTGGACAATATGAACTACGAGGCGCCATTGACTTCGCTGGTGTGGATTACTTCGCTGGTTTCGATTTCGCTGACGTATGTGGTGTCCTACCTGATTATTCCGACGATCGGCGGAGACGCTACGCAGTGGTGGAAGCTGGGCTCGATTATTTCTTGCGGGACTTTGGCGGGCGCGATTATTCCGGAGTTGGTGAAGGTGTTTACATCGACGGAATCGCGACACGTTAAGGAAGTGGTGACGTCTGCTGAAGAGGGCGGGGCGTCGCTGGGGATCTTGTCGGGATTTGTGGCCGGCAATTTTTCGGCGTACTACATCGGGCTGGCGATGGTGCTGCTCATGTCCGCAGGGTATCTGATCAGCAATCTGGGGCTGAGTGCGTTGATGATCGCGGCGCCGGTGTTTGCGTTTGGGCTGGTGGCGTTTGGATTTTTGGGGATGGGGCCGGTGACGATTGCGGTCGATTCGTATGGTCCGGTGACGGACAACGCGCAATCAGTGTATGAGCTTTCGCTGATCGAGCAGATTCCGGGGATCGAAGCGGAGTTGAAGCGGGATTACAAGATTGACGTGAACTTTGCACACGCCAAAGACTTGCTAGAGGCTAACGACGGCGCGGGAAATACATTTAAGGCTACCGCCAAGCCGGTGTTGATCGGGACCGCGGTGGTGGGCGCTACGACGATGATCTTTTCCATCATCATGGCGCTGACGCATGGGCTTACGGAAAATGTGAATAAACTTTCGTTGCTGCATGCGCCGTTCGTGCTTGGACTGATCACCGGCGGCGCGATGATTTATTGGTTTACGGGAGCGTCGACGCAGGCAGTGACTACCGGAGCGTATCGCGCGGTGGAATTTATTAAGGCAAACATCAAGCTGGATGGAGCGGCAGCGGCCAGTGTGGCGGACAGCAAGAAGGTGGTGGAAATATGCACCAAGTATGCGCAGAAAGGCATGCTTAATATCTTCATCGCGGTGTTTTTTGCTACGTTGGCGTTCGCGTTCGTTGAGCCGTTTTTCTTTATTGGGTACCTTTTCTCCATCGCGATTTTTGGTTTGTACCAGGCGATTTTCATGGCGAATGCCGGCGGGGCCTGGGACAACGCCAAGAAGATTGTGGAAGTGGAGATGAAGCAAAAGGGTACGCCGTTGCACGATGCTACGGTGATTGGCGATACCGTGGGTGATCCGTTTAAGGATACTTCTTCGGTGGCGTTGAATCCGGTGATTAAGTTTACAACCCTGTTTGGATTGCTGGCGGTGGAGCTGGCGGTGCAGCTGACGGCGTCGCAAGGAGATGGGTTGACGCATATTTTGGCTGCGGTGTTTTTTGCGGTGTCGTTCTTCTTCGTGTACCGATCGTTTTACGGGATGCGGATTCGAGGATCGGCGGCGTAAGTTCCCTGCAGAGAATGGCTGTCCGCGAACTATAGAATCCGCTTGGCACCCATTCGAGCGGATTCTATCTTGATATCGATGCTCCGACTATCGATACATGGAGACGATCGAAAGCCCCGGGATTCTTCGGAAATCACGGTCATTCAGAGTGGCGACATCAAACCTCAATTGAAGTGCAGTAGCACCAATTAGCAGGTCTTCAAACCCGATTTGGATACCTGCGGATTGCTGCTGCCCGTCAATCCTGCCTGCCAAACGGGCAATTTCCAAAGTGACCGGGTGGATTGACAAACCGTTAATCAGATGTCGAATGAAATTCAGTCTGCGGGCCTGCCGTTCTGGGTTCTGCGCGCGATACGCTCCGTGCTCCAGCTCCGCGATGCTAACGACCGAAACGGCGGTATCAATCTCACCGAAGGCGTTGCGCAGTTGTTCGAGGATTTGCGGGACAGTATGACCTCTTCGTTCCGCGACTATAAGCACGCTGGAATCGAGCACTAATCCCAAGGCGGAGGATTTCAGGGTTTGCGATCGGCGATCACTTTTTCAACATCTTCGGCGAAATCCGTGTCCAACACCGGGGCCTCGCCGGTTTCTTCTTCATACGCCTTGGCTCGGGCGATACATTCGGAGATTGTGCGGTGGGATGGTTCAACGGCGTGAAGGATCGCGACCGGTTCGGATTTGCTTTCAATGATCACTTCGGCTCCGGCGCGCACGTGCTTCAAGAGAGAGGAAAAATCGCTCGCCGCTTCGGTTTCCGATATGTGAATTACGTGCTTAGCCATATGCCGAGTATACATTAGTCCAAAACCGACCGCCTCAGAAGGCGGCCGCTACAAAGACAACGTTAAAGGAACGGGTCTGAAGACCCGCCACTACATCAGGTGCGGATGACGCCGGTAAATTTCCGCGAATTGTTGTCGAAATTCGGGAAGACGGTGTTTAGGTCTTTTACGCCGAGGTGTTTGGTTAGGATTTCGCCTACTACGGAGCGGAAATCGGTGGTTAGGGCTAGGTCGCGGCCTTCGTTTAGCTGGTGATCTTCGAGGCCGGGCCATTTGCCGTAGACGTGGCCGCCCTTTACGTCGCCGCCCATTACGAACATGCAGTTGGCGTGGCCGTGATCGGTGCCGCGATTGCCGTTTTCTTTTGCGGTGCGGCCGAATTCGCTCATGGTGACGACGACGATATTTTCCATGCGGTCGCCCATGTCTTGATGGAACGCTGCGAGACCCTGGCCCAAATCTTTCAAAAGATTCGAGAGTTGGCCTTGGGCGCCGCCTTCGTTGACGTGATTGTCCCAGCCGCCGCAATCGACGAACAAAACTTCCGCGCCGACTTTGGCTTTGATTAGTTGGCCGATTTGCTGGAGGCTTTGGCCCAGGCGATTGTTGGGATACTGCGCGCCATTTTCCGGGGGAAATTTGGTGGTGTCGATTTTGCCGAGCATGTCGATGGCTTCAAAAGTTTCCGCGCCGGTGCCGTGCAAGGCGTGATCCACGGATTGCGCGTACATGGCTTCAAAGCCGCCCTGGGCCACGTTATTCATGGCGGCGGATTGCGGCATGATTTTGAATTGCTTCAGATCGGGAAGAGCGATGGCGCCGGTGCTGCCTTGCAGCATGCGCGGAAGATTGGGACCCAGAGCGACGGCGCGGAAAGGTGAGGCGTGGTCTTCGGGCATGGTTTGCAGGGCGCGATCGAGCCAGCCGTCTTCGGTGGCTTTTACGCCGGGCGTGCCGGACTCCATGAAATCCTGGGCGTCGAAATGCGAGCGCGTGGGATCGGGCGAGCCCGCAGCGTGAATGATGGCCAATTGATTTTTGTGGAAGAGCGGCTCGAGGGGCGAGAGGCTGGGATGCAGGCCGAAATATCCGTCAAGGTCGACGACGGTGTTGGCGTCGCCGCGCTTTGGTTGCGGGATGGCGATGGTGGGGCGTAGGCGGTAGTAGTTCGGTTCGGCGAAGGGGACGACGATGTTCAGGCCATCGGCCGCGCCGCGCTGGAAGAGCACGACAAACTGTTTTTGGTTGGGCATGGGCGTGGCGGCTACGGCGCGTTGCAGAAACGCGGGCATCATGCTCATGCCAACCATGGCTACACCGCCTTGCTTGAGGAAGTAGCGGCGAGAAAAATTTATTTTTCGAGTGCCTTCACAACATTTGTAGGTTGGGTCGCTCATTGTTGCCTCGTGGTGCTCCAAAAGTTAGCGGCGCTGAAATTCTGGGGCGCCTAGGACTAAACCCGTTACGACGCCTAGATCGGTTTGTTTCGTTGGGTCATCCAGCTTGGCTTGGATGACTTGTGGGCTGTCTAGCTGCTTTTCCAGCGTTTCGACCGTGGTTGGGGCTGCAGCACCGCCCAGGAAAACATCTACCGCGCGGGTTAACGCTACTTTCGGTTCTGAGCCGGCGTCCATGCCGAGCAACGAGGTTACGTCGGAACGCGAGCCGCGGATTTTGTTGCCGGCCAAGGTGAGTGAAAAATTCAGGCGATTGAGCAACGCGCCGGTGTTGACCCAGGCTTCCGCTTTGTCGGAGTAGCCCGTGGGCGGCTGGCATTGGTACAGCGGCTCGCCGATGCGGTTGACCCATTGCACCAGCGGCATGGGGGTATCAACGTCGGTGCCTAGGGTGCGGACGGCGGAAATTACCAGTTCGTAGGGCGTCTTGATTTTTGCGCGGTAGGTTTCGCGGGACCAGAATTCCGGCGAATAGATCATGGTGTGCATGACCGCGCGAATATCGCCATCTTCGGAGAGGAAGGTTTGTGCCATGCGCTGGACTAGAGCGTGCGGAGGAGTATCGGAGACGAAGCGGCGGGCCAGTTCCGTTGAAATAAATTTCGCGGTGCTGGGATGATGCGCGAGGAGGTCGATAACTTGCTCGCCGTCTTTCATTCCGCCAGCGTGAATTTTTTTACCCAAGACAATTTTCGGGTCGGGGTCGTGCAGTTTTTCGTCAAATTTGAAGGAGGGGTTTTCGCGGGGCTTTTCGATGCTCCAGCCGGTGAAGCAGCGGGCGACCTCGGTGACGTCTTTTTGCGTGTAGCCGCCGTCAACACCGAGAGTGTGCAGCTCCATCAGTTCGCGGCCGTAGTTTTCGTTGAGGCCGCGCTCCTGCTTCTTTTTTTGCGCTTGCGGATTCTGCGGAGGCGGAAATGGGCGGCCGTAGCCGTACTGCTGGCGCGCGGCGCGTTGCGCGGCTTGACGCGCGGCGGCGCGGGGATCGGCGCTCAGAAAATTGTCCAGATAAAAAAGCATGGCGGGACTTTGCGCGGTGGCGGTGACAAGATCCTTAAATTTTCCCAGCGTGTGTGGCTGGATGACGTCGCGTTCGTAGGAGGTGAGGTAGTAGCGGTCCTCACCTTTGCCGGCGAATACGTTGAAATGGTTGAACCAGAAATCGTCCAGCACCTGCTGCAGTTGGCGCTCACTGTAGATGGCACGAGTGACCTTGGCCATGGCGAGTTCTTCGATGACGCGCTGCGGCCGCTTGCTATCGTCGGCAATGGCTTTGGGCACGGCGTTTGGGTCGGAGCCGCCGAGCACGTCGCGTTTGCCGCCCGCGCCTCGCGTGGCCACGTTGCTGGAATCAGCGGTCAACGCAGGGTCTTCTTTCATGGGGGATGGCGCGGCGGGATTCGACTTCGTCTGTGCGGCAGTAGGTGTGGCGGTTGCCGGGGACGGTGTAGCGGACGCGGCGTTGCCCGCGGCAGTCCCTGCATTGGCCTTCGTGCTGGGCGCTGGCGAAGCGAAATTCTGGGGCGTATAGAAAGGGGTAGTCGCCGTTGCTTGGGCGTCTTTTGCAACTATTTCGGCGGCGGCGTCGGCGCGCGTTTGTTGCGCGGTTTGGGCTTGAACCTTGGCGGCTTCCTTCGCCGCTTGTTTCGGCTGCGGGTAGTCTTCCATCAAACGCGTGGTGGACATGGCCAGGGTGGGATAATTCTCCAGCCGAGCCTGCAATGCGCGGTCATCGATGGAGTTGGGATTGAGTTGCTGGTCGATCCATTTGGCCAAACCCATTTGCTTCACGCGCTCGACGTCACCAGGACGCGGTCCATAGGCCAGACGATTCAGAGCGTGTAGCACGGCTTCATCGGCGGTGAGTTCGCTGACCGGCAGACCCTTCAATACAGGATCGACTTTGGGCTTTTTGGATTTGTCCGCGGGAATCGCTGAAGCAGCGGTGACGGTAGCCGGAAGATCTATCCCGAGCGAGAGCACGCACGCTAACGACAGAACAGCAGATAGGCAGGCTCTGAGAGACGCGTTCATGGCGAAAGGATTCTCGACAATATTCCGCTTGCCTGGAGTCTTACGATACGGCGACAGGTTCACGACACGCTCCTGCCAAGATACAGCGATAGCCTACACTCGGTCCTAGATAGAATAACCCCTCCCACGGCCGGAAGTTGCGGGGACACTGCAGAGGTGCCGTAACCTTTAATCCACGCTAAACGGAGTCGAGCGAGGTACTTAGCCTGGCCAAAGGTGCAGGTGGCGGAGCGACACACCTTGAGACGCGAAGGAAAGAGGTGAGCAATAAATATCGCGGCCACGCCGCAGACGGCGGTTGATACAACCGCCAGGAGAAAGTCGCGTGAGATTTGGTCACGCGTCTATTCCGTGACGTCAAAAGGCATCGAGCGGGCGGGCGAGCGATTACCAACCGCATCGATGGCTTGCATGACGACATGATAGTTCCCGGCGGAAAGGTCTTTTAGCGGGACCTTCAGACCGATGGGGATGACAGGGCTTCCCTTGAGGATGAAGTCGTCCACGCGAATAGATCCGGTGGAGAAAACTTGCTTGCCGGCCCCATCGTTGATGACGTAGGCAACGGCAAGCAACGGCGGTTTGTCAGAGGTGAGCAGCGGCTCGTAGACTTCCGTATACAGAACGACGGTGTCGGATTTTTTGAAGCGGTTGGTGCCAGACGGAATAATCTGCATGCCCTTGACCACTAGCGGAGTGCGGTCTTCCACCAGAACGGAATCCAGACCGGTGGAGATTTGACCGATGGCCAACAAGGAGTTGGTGAGCACCAAGCCGCTCAAAGTGAGCTTTTTGCCGTCGAAAGCGTCGATCTGTAAGGGCGATTCAAATTTTCCGAAAGCGTCGCCGCCGGCGCTGAACACGATGGTCAGCTTGTAGTTCCCTGCCGCGGCGTCAAACTGGTTTTCATAACGATACGGAACCTTGGTGAACTCCTTCATCTCGTCCTTCTCGAGATCCAGGTTCACGGTGTCGCTGAAACGAGCGCCGATGCTGCCGTCCGGTTTATAAGCGATGCCGAGGACGTTGATATTGGCGTGGTACTTGCCCTTGTCTTTGCTGAATTGCAGCGTCTCGGAAGGGATCTCCATGGCCAGATTTACGCGGGCAATGTTGGGACCGGTGTAAAAATAGGGCGCTTGCAGGGCGCCGTGGATGGAACCTGCTTGCGTACCGCCGGCGTGCGCCTCAAGCTGTTTTTCGAGGGGCTTGCCTTCCAGCGGGTTGGCGGGTTTCTCGTTGCAATAGCCGCTGCGCGAGCGAACGTTGGTTCCACCGCGCGCCACTTTCACCTTTAGCGTGTGGCAACTGCCTTCTGGACTTTCGGCCGGGGTGTAGCTGAGGACGTAAAACTCGCTCTGCTCGTTGCCAATACGTTGCAGGCCGCCCAGCAAATCGTTGGTATTAAAGATGGTGAACCCGCCGGTGCCCTCCGCGAGCGCGGCGAGGATTTGCTGGTTGGTGGCCGTGGACGGCAAGATTGGCGGGACGATCGAACGCGGGTTCGTGTAGGGAGAATTGTAGTTGCCGGGACTGTAGCTCGTTGGAGTGGTTCCACCGCGTGTGCCACCGGTACCGCCCGTTCCGCCAGTGCCCCCTGTTCCACCTTTGCCGCCGGTGCCACCGCCCGTTCCGCCTCCAGTGCCGCCACCGCCGCCGGGTCTGCCACCACCACCGCCGGTGCCACCGCCGCCACCGCCAGGCTTCTGAGGATCAGGAGCGGGTGATGCGGGGTAAGCCGCTAACACCAGGCGCGCGTGATCGTCTTTCGCATCCATGTCGCGTTGCGCGGGCGCAACGGGCTGCGCATCCGCACGACAAGCGATATCAAACCCACACGGAATCGCAGCGGCACTTTGAGGACGCCGCCCCGCTGATAACGATTCGACGGAGGCCGGCGAGTTCAAATCGCCGAATGGTGTACCCTCCTGAATTAGCTCGCCGGTTTTGCCGACGGGCGAAGTGGCCACTAATCCGCGCGCATCCAGAGCGTAGATCGCCACATTCGCCTTGTTACAAGCATCAATGGTGGCGGTCAGTTCCGACTCGGCTTCGCCCGTCAAGGGAAACCCGCCGGAGAAGAGCACCAGCATCTTGCGGCCAGGGACGCTGCGCAAGTTTTTTGCTAGGCTGCGCACGGCCAAAAGCATGGAGCGGGCACCGAAGTCGGCCTCGGCATTACTCAAGGACAGGGCGCCAGAGGAGGCGATGGTAACCGGCTGACTCGCGGCGTTAGGATCAACGTAGGAACCCTTCGTTCCGGAAACCGCGGCTTGCAGGGACGCAGCGTTCGCCGTGAAATTCTGCATGATGCGCAGCGAGCCTCCGAAATCCACCACCGCCATCAGATGGTCAGGACTGGCATTGGCGTCGATGAATTTAGCGGCCGCGCCACGCGCTTGAATCTGGTCCGGAGCATCCATGGTGGAGTTGTCAAAAAATAAAATCAGGTAGCGGCGCTGCCCATTGTTGGCTTGAATGGTCTGGTCCGTTCCCGCGGCAAAGCTGAGGATGGTTTGTTCCTTGTTGTCCTCAAAAACCTTGAAATCTTTTTGCGTGAGATCGCGAACGTAGTTGCCTTTTTTGTCGGTGACCACGGTATCCACGAGGACCAGGCGCGTTTCCCTGCGAATCACGCCTGCAACCGGGAGATCGCCGGCCGTCGGGCTAGCTGACGGCGCGACGGGAGCAGATTGCGTCGTGGGAGCGGGTGCTGTTGTGGCCTGAGGTGTTGTTGTGGCTGGAGGTGTCGTCGTAGCGGGCGGCGTGGCGGGCGGAGGCGGAGCAGTTTGCGCCGAAGTGTTCACGCTGCACGCGAGACACAGCAAGAGCGCGGCGACGAGCGACAGGAAACGATTGGACAAGAGATGGACCTTGGTCATTTGTGCCTCGCTTAAAACGGAATCACGACGGCGCCGTTGCGCGCCGCCATCTGCGCGCCTTCGCTATCGCGAACTACCAACCGCACCATATAGGTTCCGGGCTTCACGTCAAAAGTGGATTTGACGTTCATCCCAGAATGGCTGAGCTTCTCGTAGGTAGTGTCCTTGAGTTTCATATCCAAAACTTTTTCATTGCCGGTCACAAAATTGCCGTTCTGATCGAAAATCGCCGTCGCGAACGTGAGCGTGTCGTTGCTGCGTCCGTCGGCTTTGCGGAAATGCACACCTTTCAAATCAAAATGCGTCAGTACCGCAATGCGCGCGTCCGTAGGATCGATCTTGAAAAACTGCGTTTGTAAATCCACCGGCAGGTCGTGGATTTCGTCCTGCGAGAAAATGGCTTCTTGGATGTCCGCTTTGGCGGCCGCCGCGGGATCGGGCAAGGTGCGCGGGGCGTAATAGCCGCGGCGGGCCTGGACGGTGCCTTTACGCTTGTTGGCCAGGGTCACTTTGATTTCGTGAAACTTTCCGTCGAATTTCAAGTTTTGCGGTGAGAATCCCAGCACATAGCTAACCTCCGGCACCGCGCCGGCTTGTCTCATGCCTTCATCCAAATCATTGCGGTTGTGAAAGAAGGTGCCGCCGGTACCAAGGGCCATATCCATGAGCACTTCGCTTTGCGCAAATTGTGCCTGTATGCGGTAGGAAGTCTGAAATCCCGTAGTTCTGAAGCTCGAACGCGGCGGATCGGCGATGTCGCCACCGACGTCCGGCGTGTATAGTCCGCGCGCGTCAATCGTATTAATCGTAATCTTACCTTGCAGCGCGTGGTCGACCAGGTCGTTTAATTCTGTCCAAAGTGTGCTGCGGATGAAGCCCGGCGAGATGAAAACCATGATGCGTTGCCCCGGCATTCCGGAAAGCCGCCGAGTGATCTCACGCAAATGGCTATAGGTGTAGCTACTGTCCGCGTCGTTTACGGCAAGCGAATGTTGCGCAGCGTTTAACGCGATCGATAGCGCTTGTGCCGCTTTCGATTCGTCGCCGCCGAAGGCACATTGCACGGTATCCTCGGTCGCGACAGCTATCGCCTGCGGGTCTCGAATATTTTGGATCTGGTCCGCTTCGTAGTAGCTGACGTCGGGACAGTCATGAAACCCAATGGTCGATGAGTGCGGAACGATGCCCATCAGGGTCTTCCGCAAAACCGCGCGGTCGTCGGTAAATTCTTGGGTGGTCTCGCCGGACGAAGAATAAATGCCGACGCGATCGGTGGGCGTCAGGGAGTCAAAGAATTTCGCGGCTTCCACACGCACAAAGAGAGCGTCTTCCATAGACAAATGCACGTCGTCAAAAACCATGGCTACGAAGCGCTGCGGCAGCTTCACCGCGGCGGCGGCTTTCTCAACGTCCGGGGTGTTTCCAGGAGCGCTGTCGACGAGCACGAGTGCCGCGGCGCGCGATTCCGGCGTATCCACGTTGAAGGTAGAAAGCAGTTGCGGCTTGCGATTATCGAAAATCTGAAAATCTTCGCGGTGAAGATCCGGAATGATCTTGCCGCTCGCGTCGCGAACCACCACGCGAACCTGTACCAGGTTGACGTGCACTTTGAAAGTGGCGGGCGTGTCGCTCGTGGTTACTTCATCTTTGGGGCGCTGCTCGTCGGCTGCGGGCGGGACTGCCGGCGGCGTTGCGGGAGAATTTGCAGGCGTGGCTGCGGGAGCGGACGGCGAGGATTGCTCTGGCGCAGGTTGCTGGGCAGGGGGGCTCGGCGCAGGCGATTGCGCAAACGCCGCGACGGCGCCCGGCCCAAATACCAGGCACAATAGCGCGAACTTCTGGATGCTGCTGAGCGGCAGGAAGACGCGCATGCTGGACCCCGGAACTGCCCACCCTAGACGAGTTCCCGACAATTCCACAGTTGTGGGACGGCTGGACTGCGTGGTGCAGCAACTATACGCTGACGCTAATTTTCGTGTCAACGCTGGGGCCCGAGACGCTGGCTGTCGAGAGGTTGGCTGTCGAGGATTAATGGACTCTCACTCGCTTTCCGGGCGATCTGGACGGCCATATTTTTCCTTGATTCGGCAAGCTCCGCGTTCCAAGCGGCGCCGAGAAAAACAATTACCGTCGAGACCTGCATCCAGATCATCAAACCGATCACCGCCGCCAATCCGCCATACACCACGCTGTAAGGAACCTGCCGCACGTAAAATCCGAACAGCACGTTGGCCAGCCACCAGAGCAAGGTGGCAACCATGGCTCCGGGAAGGACATTGCGCAGCTTCTCGTCGTAGGGCCGCGCAACGCGATAAATCACGGTGAGGGACGCGGCCGCCAAGACGATCGCCGCGGCAGGAAAGAAGACGCCCCAAAGGCCCTGGAGGGCAACCGAATGCCCGAATTCTCTGCCATACCAGCGGCGTAGCGGACGGCCGAACACGCCAAGAATCGCCGCGGCCACCAGCGGTGCCATAGTAACCAGCAGCAGGAGCAACGCACGCAACTGCCTGCGGATGAATCCAGCATTCATGGGTTCGCCGTACACCATGTGGATGCCTTCCATCAACAGCTTCATCACCTGGGTGCCGGCGAGCAGTGTGCCAACCCAGCCCACCAACGCCAGTTTCCAGGCATCCGGACCGCGCTTGACGAGAAATTGCGCGACGACCTGCTGACTTCCGGGGGGTAAGAAGCGCGTCAGGTCGGTGATTAGGTCGAGCAGGCTGGTTTTTCCGCCGATTCTGGTGTTCGCGACGCCCACGGCCACGAGTAACGTGGGGAAAAAAGCCAGGAATAAATTGAAAGCCACGGCCTGAGAAATCGTTAAACACTCCGGGAATACACGAATCCCCATCCGATAGACGCGCTTGCTGAGAGCTGTGGCGGAGAGCATTGCACGGCATTATACATAGCGGGAGTCTGTCCCGCTGCGCGAAGGCGGCCTCAAGTACCTCAAGTATTTGCTGCATGGCGTTGAGCGGTGGCTGTGTCAAACTGATGTTCCCTTTCGCGCTAAACCTGCGCCACAACAATGGAGCCATCATGGAAGCAACGACCAAGAGAACGCTAACGCTTCGCCGAACCAGAGGATTTCACTGGATCGGTGCGCTACAGCTAGCCGTGGTGATGTTTGCGGCGTGCGCCTGCTCACATACGACGGCCCCGGCGACGGAGAATGTGGCGCCGCAACCTGCCGCGCCAGCGAGCGGGCCAGCGACTTCGCCGGCAACTTCGCCAGCAACCGCTCCTGCACCTACTCCTGAACAGGGCCGCGCCGTGCAGGCACAAATGCGCAATGTGTTATTCCATCTTTCAAGCACGGCAGCGGCGCACATCGATACGCTGACCGGCGAAGTGGTGCCTACCGGAAACAACGCCATGCCGGTTCTTGACGACAAGACCTCTTTCGAAGTGCATGTGAAATCCGCAAGAATCTCGGTTTCTCCCGAAGCGCTGGCCGACACCCTGAACGGCTATGTTTTTGCGAAAGCCAATTCCCCGCTGAAGGATTTGACGATCTACATCGACGGCGATCGCCTGCACGTTAAAGGCAAGCTCCACAGCAAGGGGGACGTTCCGTTCGAGAGCCTCGGAACACTGAGTCCCACGAGCGACGGAAGAATTCGCGTACACAGCGAAAAGGTTAAAGCGTTTAAGGTGCCCATGAAAGGCATCATGAATCTCTTCGGAATTGACCTCGCGAATGTCCTGGACACCAGCAAGATAGATGGCATCGACGTCGACAAGAATGATCTGATTCTGGATATGAGCAAACTTCTGCCGCCACCGCACATTCAAGGCAAAGTGACTTCCATACGCATACAAAATAATCAGGTAGTCGCCATATTCGGAACCGGCGAGGCTGGTCCGCCGCTGGAGCCGGGGAACTACATGGCTTTTAAGGGAAACAGATTGCGTTTCGCCAACCTCACGATGGATAACGCCGATGTTACGGTGTTGGATCTCGATCCCGCAGACCCCTTGGATTGGTTCCAGGACCACTACAAAGAGCAACTGGTGGCTGGCTACTCGAAAGTCACGCCAAGTTTCGGATTGCGTGCTTACGTGAAGGATTTTGCCAAGCTTTCGCGCGCCGGGAAGTCCGCAAGCGCTGTCCCTCCGCAATAACGGATTCGCCTGGAACGGTAAGAAACGTATAATTCCAATAGCAACTGTATGCCCCACGTGTGGTGTTTGGACTGACGGCCCGGAAATGATGGCACTACGCCGGCAAAGCCCGTGGACGCAAATCTAACGATGACTAACTTTTGTCGCGCCGCCGCATTCTTGTTGCTGACAGTTCTTGTATGTTCGCCAATGTGCGCGCAGAACAAGCCGGTGTGGAAGCCCGTCGAGTTCGCCATCGTGAAGATCGATGACGGTCCGCCGAAATCCTGGAATATGTACCACACCGAAAAGCGCGGGGTGCTGCTCCTGAGAGTGTGGAAGCGTTATCTGCTGATTGATATGAACCAACAAGAAGTGTACGACATTGACCCCGCGACGATTACGGCGCAAGCGGACAACGTCACGTGGTCTCCGGCCGATAAGCCTAATGAACCGCTGGACATCACGGAATGGAAGCAGCGCGACGTCGGCACCATGGGCCGACTGCGCTTCCGGTTGCCGAAGCAGGGCGCGGTGGTCGAAGTGCAATTGCCGTTGCTGCCGACTGGAAAACCGGCGTACTAGCGCCGCGAGACACAGCGACTTTCGAAGCGAGCCCGTTAGCGCCGGTAAATACCGTAGTACCAGGGAATGCCAATCGCTCCGGGTTCCACGCCCGCCAGCACCGCGTCACCGTCCTGGAAACGATCGAAGTCGTCGGCGTCCACTGGCAAACGCTCGATTTTCTGTCCGGCTCGCCATCCATCCACAAGCAAACGGCGGCTGACGCGCAGCAAGCCCCTCTGATAAAAGCGATTCTCTACCGTAGTCGGGTGATAGACGATGTTCTTTGGATTGTCGAGCCGACCGTTCAGAAAGAGCAGCGCCGCCAGCATCCAAGGCAAAGGAATGAACCCGGAGTAGATGCGTTTTAGGACTTCCAGTTCCTGGCGATTGCGCGCGCGACGATCCAGGATAATCGCCAGCGTCAGCGCCACAAAGAAAAGCAAACCAAAGAACACCAGCATCAAATCCAGATCCAGCGGCGGATAGATCTGGCTGACGTAGGGAAACGCGAGCGAGCCCACCAGAAATACCGCCGTGCGATTCACCAGCCGGCGGCGAAAAACCAGTTCGGCGGCGGCGCTCGTCAAGCCACATGCCGGACACTGATCGCTGATTCGCTCGGCGCCACAATCAAAGCATCGGGTCATCCGCACCAGTATAAACGCAGTGGCAATCGCGCGCGGTACGAGGGGTTTACGAGTTGGGTTACGAACGAGGTTACGAGCGGGGTTACGAATGAAGTTACGAACGGGGATTGGAAAGCAGCGCGAGCAGTTCCTGATAGCGTTGCTGGTTCTCGGCCTTCGATAGGTCCACGCTAACGCCCATACCACGCCCGGGTTCCACGCGTTTGACGGAACAATCGAGCAGGAAAGGCCGGTCAAGGTTCAATCGTGCAGTGAATCCCGCGCCAACCCACAAGGTGTCGGCGGCTTCGATAAACATGCCGCTGGCGCTTACGTCGCGGGTGCTGCCGCGCAAGACCGCCGAGCCCCACTCGATTTCGAGATCGGCGCGGAACGAAAAGCGCGTAGCCCGTCTCCGCTCAGTGCGGCGGGCGGAAGGATCGCTAGTAGCCATGGGACGAGTGAAACCTCCTGCCAGAGATTTCGTACCGCGGCGCCAGGTCGGAATCGCCGCATGGATGCGACCAGCATACGCTTGCTTTCATTACAAACCTACGACGCCAATTGTAAATGTTTTATTCCCCGCAATCCGGAGCCACCGTTTAGAACCCAAGAAAGGAAACTCCGCAACAAGCGGGCCCGCACAGCGGCCTCGCCCGTCGCCCTCACGATTCGGTCATCCGCGATTCTCGCGGGGCGTCGCTATTCTCGCCCCGGCTAATGCGACGCGTGACCTCCGCCTTCAGGTACTTGCGCAGCGCCTCCGGCACGATCCCAGGCGCTGCCAGCTCCCGCAGATCGGTAACCGTCAGCTCCGGCAAGTATCCAAGCACACTAGCCAAGGGCGCCAACGGATGCCGAACCAGCGCCAGCCGCACGTTGTAGGACACTGACCATTTGCGGTGATGCGCAATCGCAAACGGCACGGCTACGGGAATTTTTTCGTGCGCCAGCGCCTTCAGAATCTGCGCCTCCGTCAGTCGCGGATTATCGAGCGCTACGGATAGTAGCCGCGGGTGGCCTTCGGCGACCAGCGAACCGGCCAGCCGCGCCGGACCGCGCCGCGCCAGCGTAATCTTTTGCCCCAACGGCAGCTGCGGCAGCCGCGCCAGTAACTGCTCCTCGGCATTGAGCTTCAACTCCACGGAAACCGCCGGCATGAAGGTCAGTTGCACCAAATCCATCAAATAAAGCTCGCGCAACAATCGCAAACCTACCAGCCTCGGCGAACGCGGGTGAAACGCCAGCGCGCGCTTCACGCGATAACTCTTGGTCAGCGGCTTGCGCCGCGACACTTCTAGCAAAACTTCCGGAGCAAGATTCTTGCGCTCCAGCAGCAGGCACAGTTGCGTTTCGTCAAGCGCCGGATTGCCGATCAGCGCCAGCAATACCTCCGCATCGGCATGGTAGAGCAGCCGCGCCAGTTCGTCCCCAGTGGCCGTGCCCGCGATTTCGCGATCCTGGAAAGATTTCTCTTCCACTTCAGTGCCCTTCTCTCACCAATTCGTCTAGTCCCCGAAGGGCAGATATACCGACTCGGGCGGCGTATTCGACCACGGGCGTAGGCAACGCGCCGATGCGAACTTTTGACGCAATAGCTCGTACCCGACGATCAAACGGCTCGTCGAAATAGCTGCTACGGTTGAAAACACCGCCGGTTTTTGCGAGTAGAAAGCGTTCTCCAGCCAATCTCAATCGCTTTACGACGCGTTCCACAAGAACCGCCAGCTCCTCCGCCGAGGACCTCAATAATTCTTGCGCCTGTTGGTCATTCGCGTTTGCAGCGCTGGCTACCAGCGGAAAAATCTGCGGTAGTATTCTTCTGGAGTCGTTGAACACTCGTTCCCGTAGGCCTGACCAATCGCAGTCAAATTCATGCGATATGCTGTGCCCTAGAGCGGAGTCCTCTCCGTCCAGGTAGCGACGCCACTCCGCCACAAACGCCTTCCTGCCGATATCGTACGCGCTTCCAGGATCGCCCAGAATCACTCCTAAGCCGCCTTCGCGCACGGTTTCCTCGATGGTTGCGCCGCAAATAACCGATCCGGTCCCGGCGATCACCACGACGCTGGGAGTTTCTCCTGTCGCTCCAAGTGCAAATGCGGCGTCCGAATCAATCAACGCTTTCGCGTTTGGAAACTTTTGCTCCAGTCTTCCGATCAATTGCGCCAGGTTCCGCGCCGCACCCGCGCCAGCAACCGCTCCGTTAACAAACCGGACGTCCGCCGCGGACACGTTTGCCGCGGACAGCGCTGCCTCGGCGGCGTCAACAAGCGCTGCCACGCTGGCATCTATGCCCATGAGGATTGGATTTGCAGGCCCAGAGCGCGTCCTGGCGCGGATGACTCCAGTTTCGTCCATCAAGACGCAGTCCGTCTTCGTGCCGCCGCCGTCGAATCCCAAGACACAGCGCATGCCGTAAGAATAGCGCACGCGCGCAGCGAGAAAATAGCCAGCGTTTCCGGGCGGACAACAGGTAAACTCTGCGCGATGCGCATCCATCCCGTCGATCTGGCCATCGTCATTGCGTATCTGTTGGGTATTACGGCGCTGGGCATGCATTTTCGCCGCGGCCAGCGCAACGCGGGAGACTATTTTCTGGGCGGGCGCTCCGCCCCTTGGTGGGCCCTGGCGTTCTCCATCGTGGCCACGGAAACTTCGACGCTGACCATCATTGGCACACCGGCGATCTCCTACGCGGGAAATCTGGCGTTTCTGCAACTGATCTTCGGCTATTTGTTCGGCCGCGTGCTGATCGTGCTGCTTCTGCTGCCGGGATATTTTCGCGGGGAATACTTTACCGCCTATGCCTTGATCGAAAAACGTTTCGGTTCGCATATGCGCAAGGTTGCCGCTGGGACTTTTTTGATAACGCGCGCTATTGCCGAAGGAGTTCGCATTTCCGCCATCGCGCTGGTGGTCAGCGTGGTTCTCGGAACCTCCGAGACCGCGGCCGTCGTGCTCGTCATGGCGCTCACCATTCTGTACACCTTTGAAGGCGGCATGAAGGCCGTGATTTGGACCGACGTCGCGCAACTAATGCTGTACCTGACTGGCAGCGCGGTGACGCTCTTCGTACTGCTGCATCGCATTCCCGGTGGGTGGGGCGAATTCACACAAGTGGCGGCCGCGGCGGGCCACAAACTACAGGTTTTCGATTTTTCATTTCATCTCGCCGCCAAATACACGCTGTGGTCCGGACTCATCGGTGGCGCTTTTCTCACCATGGCCACGCACGGCACCGATCAAACCATCGTGCAAAGGCTTTTATCGGCACGCAACGAAAAAGACGGCCGCCGCGCGCTATTGACCAGCGGTGTGATCGTCCTCGTGCAGTTCACCGTTTTTTTGTTGATTGGCGTGGGTCTTTTCGTTTTTGCACAACATTCTCCGTTGCTCGCTCCCGGCGAACGCACCGATCGCATCCTTCCGCTTTTTCTGGTGCGCGAGATGCCGGTGGGTTTGGCGGGATTGCTGCTTGCTTCCGTTGTCGCGGTGGCGATGTCCAACGCCAGCGGATCGCTCAATTCCTTGGCCGCGTCCAGCGTGCTCGATTTCTCGCGCCGCTTGGCGGGCGACGCATCGTCTCCCACCCCGTCAGCTGAATCGTCACGCAAACTTTTGCGTGCGTCTCGCTACGCCACACTGCTCTGGGGCTGCGTGCTCATGGCCTTTGGCTTTGTAAAGTGGGGACCGCTGCTGGAAACTGGCCTCACCGTGGCAGCTTTGCCACTCGGTAGCTTGCTCGGACTATTCTTGCTCGGCACCATCGATCGCCGCGCTAACGCTTCAGGCGCGCTAGCGGGCATGGTCGCCGGGCTCGCAACGGTTCTGTACGTTCTGCGCTACACCTCCGTCGCGTACACGTGGTACGTCCTGATCGGCTCCTGCACTACGTTTCTTGTCGGTGCGATGTTCAGTCGTATGGCAAAAAATAATCTTGCTCAAGGGTCTGAAAAAAGTTCCAATGTGAAACCCTTGGAGGCTCGTTGACCGAACAAGTGACTAAACGATTGAGCGACCGCCGGCTCGAACTCGTCCGCGGACTCGGCGCATGGGCTTCCGCCGCCATCGTCGTCGGCACGATGATCGGCACAGGAATTTTCCTTAAGCCCGCGGAGATGGCGCGCGAAGGCCGCTCCGTCTCGATCGTTTTCGCCGCTTGGATCGTTGGCGCAATTCTCTCGCTGTTCGGCGCCATGTCTTTCGCCGAGCTGGGCGCCATGATTCCCGAAGCTGGCGGCGAATACGCCTACCTGCGACGCGGATTCGGTCCGTTATGGGGCTTTCTCTTTGGTTGGATGCACTCCATCGTCGGCCGCCCCAGTTCCCTTTCTTCCATCGCCGCGGGGTTGATGAGATTTCTAAGTTTTCTTCTGCCCGCCGTGGCGGCGCCGCTCTTCACGGTGCATATCGCCATCCCCGGCCTGACGCATTGGCTCGCGCCGTACGATTTTGTTTTCACCTGGGCGCAACCGCTGGCCGTGCTGTGGATCGCGGGAATGACTGGCGTGAACTATTTGGGCGTGCGGCTCGGCGGAGCCGTTCAAGTATTTCTAACCGCGATAAAGATAATTTCGGTGGCGGTGGTCATCGGCGTGGCATTTTTTTCTCCGGCCGGACCGCCCCACGCGCCCGATCCTTTTTGGCCCGCGTCGGGCCAGACCATCGCGGTAACCTTCTCCGCATTTCTCGCGGCGCTCGCCGCCGCGCTCTGGGCTTATGACGGCTGGGAGGATTTAAATCTTGTCGGCTCCGAGGTAGAAAATCCCCAGTGTAATTTTCCGCGTGCGCTGGTCGGCGGAGTCGCCTTCGTAGCGGTCATCTACTTGCTCTTCAGCGCCGCCTGCCTGAAAGTTCTGCCATTCGCCAGCGTTGCGGCTTCGTCGCACATTGCCTCGGATGTCGTGGCGCAGGTCGCGGGGCGCGGCGCGGCATTCTGGATTACCATCGCCATGGCCATTTCCGCTCTCGGTTCCATGAACTCCTCCGTGCTGAGCGGCGCGCGCGTCCCCTACGCCATGGCTCGCGACGGCATCTTCTTCAAAATCGCTGACGGCATCCATCCCAAATTTCGCACGCCAGGCCGTGCGTTGATCTTTCAGGCCGTGCTCGCCGGCCTCATGGCGCTCACCGGCACTTTCGAAGAGCTCACCAACCTGTATATTTTCGCCGCATGGATTTTTTTCGGCTTCGCGACCGTCGCGCTCTTCCGCATGCGCCGCACCGAACCCGACGCGCCTCGACCGTACCGCTGCTGGGGCTATCCCATCGTCCCTGCGCTCTTCGTTCTCGGCGCCCTAATACTCATCGTCAGCATCTGGCTGCAGCGCCCCGGCCGCTCCACCATCGGTTTGCTGATCATCGCGGCCGGCATCCCGTTCTACAAATGGTGGTCACAACAAGTCAACCAAACCCGCTGAACCGCTAAATCCCTTGCGCCTTTGCTTCGCGCAAGAACGGCAGAACGCCCAGCGCGAGCGCGGCTGCAGGAAGAACCACCCATGGAAGCAGAATCACCGCGAAATATAACGGATGACCGAAAACGAAGGGATTGCGCTCCACAAAAACTGCGATCACAAAAACGAAGCTCAACGCACACAAAAACATGATCGAAGGGAAAATACCCGCCACCATTCGCGCACGCGGCTCGCCCCCGCCTCGCTTGGACAAGTACGCGCCCAGAGCACCAAATGCTGGCTGCGCGAGCAGCCAGCACAAGTACGGTGCCGCCAGAAAATAGATTTGCAACCCACTGTTTGATACCATGCGCGGACCTGAGCCGGCGTGCGCCGCTACCATATGGTCCGTCGCATACCAGGGATAGCGCATCGGAATCGCTAGTTGCAGAATCATCAGCCACACCATCGAAGCGGTGAATGCCACCAGTCCCGGCAGCCAGTAGCCTTTCGTACGGTCGTTCATGCCTTCCTCCTCGCGTTTCGCCAAGCGAATTTTCCGCGTAAGTCCTCGCCAATCGGATACCTGTGCCAGCGCCAGTTCCATCGCCGCAGCCTGCGAGAAACCTCGCGCGCACTTCTCCAGGTAAAAATCCTCTAGATGGCCGGCCAGCTCTCTAACGACCTCTTCGCGCCGAGCCTCGCCACCTTCGAGAGCACCCAATCGTTCCGCAACCAGAGCTTGCCAATCACGCATCGGACACCTTCGTCAGCTGCCGCAGCGCGCGAAAAAGTTCCGCCCATTCCTCGCGCATGGGAGACAGCTTCGTTTTCCCCGCCGAAGTCAGACTGTAACAGCGCCGCCGCCTTCCGTTGCGGCTGGTTTCCCAATTCCCGCGCACCCAGCCGCGCTGTTCCATCTTGTACAGCGTGGGATACAGCGCCGCGAGCGTGAAGCGCAGCGCGCCCCGCGTCTGCTTCTCGATGCGCTGCGCCAGCTCGTAGCCATGCAGCGGGCCGTCTTCCAGCACACTCAAGATGGCCAATTCCGCGGTGCCACGCTTGATTCCCGTGCCAATCATGATCGGCTCCCTTACATATAGGATTCTTATATATAAGTGAAATCCTGTCAACTGCTGTTTGAAACAGGGATTTTCTGATGGGAATTATGCTTCAGGCGCGAGTGGCGTTACGCTGGCGCTAAACGAACGCGCCGCGCGCGGAACTGTTAGCCTCCGCACTAATCGGCAGCACCGCGTGGTTCGCGTCCAGATGTATATCCGCAGTCGGATGAAACAATTTCGCCAGCGCCGCAATTCCCGTCACCAGCCGCGGCCCCGGACGGCTCATGTAGCTATTCGCTTCAATGGCATACACGCGATTATTCCGCACCGCCGGAATCGAGCTCCACTCCGCGGGCAGCGCCAATCCGGAATATTCGTTGCGTGCTTGATCCGCGCTATACCCGCACGGCGCAATCAGCAAAATATCCGGCGCGTGAACCACCACATCCTCCATCGAAATCCGAAACGAAGGCGTTCCCGCGCTGCCAAAAACATCCTCGCCACCCGCGCGGTGAATCATTTCCGGCACCCAGTGCCCGCCCACATAGAGCGGCCCCAGCCATTCGAGGCACGCCACGCGTGGCCGTTCCGTAATGCCGTGCAAAGCGTGCGCGATTTGCCCCAAATCCTCGCCTATTTTTTTCACCAGCGCTTCCGCCTGCGGTCCGCGACACGTCTCTTCCCCAATCCACAAAACATCGCGCCACACGTCGCCCAGGTCCTGCGGATTCAAGCACAAAACTTCCGGCCGGTTCTCAAATCGCGATAGCGCGGTGGCCAAATCATCCGGCGACGCCGCGCACACGTGGCACAAATCCTGCGTAACGATCAAATCCGGCGCCAACTGCTCCAGCGCCTCGGCGTCCACCGCATACAAACTCTGCCCGCGCGCCACCTGTTGCCGCACAAACGCATCGATCTCCTGCGGCCTCGCACCGTGCGGCACTCGCGAACTCATCACCACCGTCTTGCTGCGCGCGCCCGCGGGAAAATCACACTCATGGCTCACGCCCACCACTTCGCGTTCCAGCCCCAGCGCGAAGAGCACTTCCGTCGCCGAGGGTAGTAAAGAAACGATTCGCATTCCGGCACTTTATCACAATAAATCGTAGTTTTGGCAGCCTGGCGCGTCCATGACAAGGCCTCGAAACGCCCGGCTCGCCTCGCCGCAGACCCGGAAAGAACTGCCCCAAACAACGGAGCCTTTAAAGCTTCTCGACTATTTATACAGAAAGTATTTCTGGCGCTTGGCATTGAAATCCGCCAGTGCACCAGACCACCCCGCCACGATTTTTTCCGGCGCCTTCCCGCTCTGCAACTCCGCAATCGTCTGCTCATTTCCCAACAGCAACAGCAGCTTGCTAACGTCAAACTGTTCCGGATAAAGCCGCAGCAGCACCGCCGCAATTTCCAGCCCCACCGTCATCGAGCGTACCGCAGCGCGATCCGTGATCCGCACCGCCACGCCGCCGCTGCGCTGCCCCGCATACAGTCCCGAAACCGTGACGAACGGCTGCGCGACGAATCGCACTCCGGGCAGGTTCCGCGCGTTCAACGCTGCTGCCACCTCGTCGCCTTTAATCCACGGCGCGCCAAACTCTTCGAATGGCGTCTCCGTGCCCCGACCCACAGACACTCCCGCATTCTGCAAAATCTCCAGCCCGGGATACAGAATCGCGCCTTTGGTGGTCCGCAAATTTGGCGACGGTGGCACCCAGCGCAATCCCGTGCTGTCAAAAAAATAATTCCTGTGCCAATTCTTCATCGCAATCACATGCAGTTCTACGCCAATCTTATTCTCCGCATTCAAAAACTGCGCCAACTCTCCAATCGTCAATCCGTAGCGCACCGGCAGCGGAAAATACGCCACAAAAGCAGTTTTGTCCGCATCCAGCATCGGACCTTCCACGATTTCCCCTCCCAGCGGATTCGGCCGATCCAAAACAAAAAACGGAATCTGCCGCTTGGCAGCTTCCTCCATGCAATACGCCATCGTGGTGATGTAGGTATAAAACCGCACGCCGGCATCCTGCACATCAAACACCAGCGCATCCACGCCCTGCAGCATCTCGTCCGTCGGACGCCGCGTTTCCCCGTACAGACTGAAAATCGGCAGACCCGTCGCCGCATCCGTCGACGAATTTACGTTTTCATCGTTGCGCCCCGCCAGTCCATGCTCCGGACTAAACAGTGCCACCAACTTCACACCCGGCGCCTTAAACAACACGTCCACCGTGCTCCGCCCCTGCGCGTCCAGGCCGGTGTGGTTGGTAATTAATCCCACGCGCTTTCCGCGCAGCGCCGCGAACTTCTGCGCCTCCAGCATGTCCAACCCAACTTGCACCAGCGCGCCGTGCGACGACTTCTTCGTATGTTTGGTGGTAGTTGTCGCGTCCGCGCCACCAGCAAACAGCAGCGCCCCCCCAAATAAAAGCGCCATCCCCACCGACAACACTACTGCACCACGATCGCCTAGCTTCGCTACATTCATCGTCCCTCTCTCGTCCCGCTGCTCAATGATATTCTGGAACGCCTCACGTCAACCGTCGTTGTGAGCCGAAAGTGCTCGTGCTATATACAAAAGTGGGATCCAATCATATTTCGGAAGATCGACACTCGATGAAAGCACGCCGTTGGCGCTTGCTGCTGATTCCCTTCTCGATCGCCCTAATCGCTATGGTCAACACTGTGCACAGTCAGAGCAACGCCGCGCCACAAACGCCATCCACTTCAAAAACCGCGCACGCAAAATATCACGCAGCCAGCCCGGGGCATGATTCCGCCTCCGCTCACGCCGCCGCGCAAAAATGGGCGGAAGCCACCTTGCGCGAAATGTCCGTCGACGAAAAAATCGGCCAGCTCATCTTCGCCACTTATCACGGCAGCTTCACGCCACGCGACGCTGCCGCCTACCGCAACATGATGCACGCCGTCACCGACCTCCACGTCGGCGGCTTCATCAACATCACCCAAGGCTCTCCGCTCGGCATCATTAAGAGCCAGGTCTACCCAACCGCCGTCCTCACCAATCAGCTTCAAGCGAAATCCAAACTTCCGCTGCTCATCGGCGCCGACTTCGAACGCGGCACCGGCATGCGCCTCGACGAAGGCACCTCCTTCCCCACCGCCATGGCCCTCGCTGCCGCCGGTGACCCGCAAGATGCCTACACCATGGGCAAAATCACCGCGCTCGAAGCCCGCGAGGTCGGCATCCAATGGATTTACGCGCCCGACGCCGACGTCAACAACAATCCCGGCAATCCCATCATCAACACGCGTTCTTTCGGCGAAGATCCCGCCAAGGTCGCGGAGTTCGTCACCGCCTTCGTTCAGGGCGTAGAGGAGAATGGCGGCCTGGCCACCGCCAAACATTTTCCCGGCCATGGCGATACCGCCGCCGATTCGCACATCGATCTTCCAGTGATCCGCGCCGACCGCGACCGCCTGGAAAAACTCGAACTCGTTCCCTTCCGCGCCGCCATCGCCGCAGGAGCCAGCAGCGTCATGACCGGCCACCTTTCCGTGCCCGCGCTCGAACCCGACGCCAACACTCCCGCCACGCTCTCGCAAAATATTTTGACGGGCGTGCTGCGCAATGAGCTTCACTTCGAAGGTTTGGTCGTCACCGACGCCATGGATATGGGAGGCATCACCACGCGTTTCGCACCCGGCGAAGCCGCCATTCGCGCCGTCCTCGCAGGCGCCGACGCCTTGCTCATGCCGCCAGTGCCGGACGCCGCATTCGAAGCGCTACAACAAGCCGTAAAGTCCGGCAGAATTTCGCGCGACCGCCTCGACGCTTCCGTCCGCAGAATCCTGCTAGCCAAAGCTCGCTTGGGCCTGAACAAAAATCGCCTCGTGGATCTCGACGCCATCAACGAACGTTTCGGGACGATCGCCAGCCAAAACGACGCGCAAAAAATTTCTGATCGCGGCGTAACGTTGCTCCGCGACAACAATCATCTCCTCCCGCTCGACGGCACCAAGCCATCCCGCGCCCTGCTGCTAGCCTTCTACGCCGACCCCGAGCCCTACCCCGGCGAAGATCTCGAGCGTGAACTCCGCACCCGCTTCGATTCCGTCACTACGCTCCGCGCCGATACGCGCTTCGTAAAAGCCGAAACGTTAAAACTCCCATCGCCCGACTCCTATGACGTCGCCATCCTCGCCCTCTTTGTCCGCGTCAGCGATCGCAAAGGCAACATCGACGTCCCCGCAGAACAGCAAATCGTAGCCGAGCAAATCTTCAAAATCGGCAAGCCGGTAATCACCGTAGGTTTTGGCAGCCCGTACTTAATCGAACGCTTTCCGCAAGCCAACACTTGGCTAGCCGCGTTCGGCATCAGCGACGTAGCGCAAATTTCCATCGCCCGCGCGCTCTTCGGAGAAATTCCCATCCGCGGCCGTGTTCCCGTCACCATTCCCGGTGGCGATCCGTCTGGCGAAATAAAAGCCGGCTCCGGCATCGAACTCCCCGCAAATCCCATGACCCTGCAACCCATGGACATTCGCGCCGAAGCCGTCCTGCAACCCGCCTACGACGTCCTCGAAAAAGCCATCGCCGCCAAAGCCTTTCCCGGTGCAACTCTAGCCATCGGCTATCGCGGCAAAGTCGCCATCCACGCCTTCGGCCATCTCTCCTACGACGCCAAGTCCCCCGCCACCGTTGCCAACACCATGTACGACATCGCCTCGCTCACCAAAGTCGTCGCCACCACCACCATCGTCGCAAAACTCGCGGAGGGCGATTTCCCAGTCCCCATCGATCTCGACGCCAAGGTCGAACGCTATCTACCCGAATGGACCGCCACATCCGAAAAAGGTTTAGCTGATTTATTTCACGAAAATCCCAATGAACTCGCCTGGCGCCACAAAGTAACCGTTCGCCATCTGCTCACTCACACCTCCGGCCTTCCCGCCTTCAAAGAATATTGGCGCACCTCCAAGAGCCGCGAAGAATCGTTGACCAGAATCTTCGCCGAGCCCCTCGAATACGAACCCGGCACCAAAGAAGTTTATTCAGACCTGGGAATTATTTTGCTCACCGAAATCATCGAGCGCCTCACCGGCAAACCGCTCGACACGCTCTCAAACTCCTTCATCTTTTCCCCGCTGGACATGAGAAACACCATGTATCGCCCGCCACAAAAACTCTGGCCCGCCATCGCGCCCACCGAATTCGACAATCAACTTCGCCACAAACTAATCCAAGGCGAAGTCCATGACGAAAATGCCTACGTCCTCGGCGGCGTCTCCGGCCACGCTGGCCTTTTCAGCACCGCACCCGATCTTGCCGCTTTCTGCCAGATGCTTCTCAACGGCGGCGTTTACGCCCACCATCGCATCCTCCGCCGCGCCACCGTCACGCTATTCACCAAGCCGCAAGAACTCTCAAATGGCACACGCACGCTAGGCTGGGCCATCCCCACCGAAGGGGGCAGCAGCGGCCACTATTTCTCCACCCACAGTTTCGGCCACACCGGCTTCACCGGCACGAGTATCTGGATCGATCCCGACCGCCAACTCTTCGTGGTCCTCCTGACCAATCGCGTCCACCCCACCCGCGAAAACACGCAAATCCAGCAAGTCCGCCCCGCCCTCCACGACGCCGTAATACAAGCCCTGGGCCTCGCGACGCTCGCCGCGCCAGCTAACCAACGCTGATCGCACCACATGTAGGCGCCGGTCTTTAGACCGGCCAACATCAGCCGCGAAGTACCGCATCAGAAATCTTCCACCCTTTGTTTTTTTCAACGGTAAAAACCTGCGCTGACCAACTCCAGCGCGGCTTGCTGCAGATCTGCTAGCTTGCCAAGGTCCCGCCAGTAATATTCATCTGCGCGAAAGCCTGCGATTGTTTCTCCCGCACCGGCCAGCCGCAAGTAGCAATCGATAATCGAGAAGACGCCGTCCTCTTTCATCAGCCCAAGCAGGCGGGGAGAAATAATGTGGACGCCGGTAAAGGCCAGCGGCTCGAGATGTGCCGCAGGGCACACAATTTCCGGCTCTTTGTCTTTTCCCGCTCGGCGTCCGCACAGCTTCATGTCATCGTTAAAGAAAAGTTGCCGGCTGCTCTCGCGCCGGTGCACGGCCAGAGTCGCCAACGCCCCACTCTCTCGATGCGCGTGCAGCATTTTGCTGAAATCGATGGTACTGATCACGTCGACGTTGTGCAGCAGAAATGGTTCATCCAGCCCTCCACTCAGCTTTCCCGATTTTTCCAGAAAAAACCAGCCAGCTTTTTTGAGCCCCCCGCCAGTGTCCAGCAACACCTCTTCGCGCGAGACTTCTATGCGCATTCCGAAATTGTCATGCGCCTTCAGAAACGCAACGATCTGTTCCGCGAAATGATGCGCGTTCACGATCGCCTCGCGAACACCGAACCCGCGCAAACGTAGCAACGTAATCTCCAGCAGCGCCCGCCCGTTCACCTCAACCAGCGCCTTCGGACGATCATCGGTCAGCGGACGCAAACGCGTGCCCAGTCCCGCCGCTAGCACCATCGCCTTCACAACACCACCTTCTTTGGGTGCCCCATCCTCGGGTTGTGAGGGTGGGTCTTGGGGTGGTACTTGGCCCTCATTTGCCCATCTTCTCCAACTCAATATGCCGCACCGCCACCTCGACGCCATTCATCGCGCGAAAATGCCGAGCTAATTGTTCCGCCAAAAATACCGAACGATGTTGCCCGCCGGTGCACCCGAACGACACCATCAAATTCTTGAAGCCGCGCTTACGGTAACTCGCCACGCTACCATCCACCAGCGACATCACGCCGGCCAAAAATTGGTGCACACTCTCCTGCTGATCCAGGTACTCCATCACCGGCGCATCTTTTCCCGTGAGCGCTTTGAAACGCTCTTCGCGCCCGGGATTGGGCAGGCTGCGCCCGTCAAAAATAAATCCGCCGCCGTGGCCGGTTTCATCCTTCGGCATCTCGCGATGAAACGAAAAACTAAAAATGCGAATCGCCAGTTTTTCCGCTTCGGTGGCTTCGTTCGCCACGCCTTGTAATTTTGGCGACGCCAGCAAGTCCCGGAACGCGCTCATCAGCGCCGGCAGCGCGATGGGCAACTCCGCATGATGCAGCAGCCAGCGCAGATTTTTCATCGCGTACGGCACGCTTTGCAGAAAATGCGTCTTGCGCTCGTAAAATCCCCGAAAACCGTAAGCGCCCATGGCCTGCATAAGCCGTACGTAAACGTACGCGTAGTAATACCGCAGGAACGCTTCGCGATCCGTCTTCACGTAACGCCCCAGCGCGTCCAGATAGTGATTCAGCAACTCCTGGCGCAGCTCCGGCGGCAAGTCCGCCTTGGCATCGAACAGCAGCGAAGCAATGTCATATTGCAGCGCGCCTTTGCGTCCGCCCTGGTAATCCACGAAGAAAGGCTGTCCGTCGCGCAGCATGATGTTTCGCGACTGAAAATCGCGATACATGAAATAGTCGCGGTCCGCTTCCATCAGGAAGTCGGTCAAACGGCTGAAATCATTTTCCAGCGCGTGTTCATTGAACGGCACGCCCGCCAGTCGCAAGAAATAATATTTGAAGTAATTCAGATCCCACGCCACGGACTGCCGGTCGAAGCTGCCAATGGGATAGCACGCGCTGTAGTCCAGATCGCACCCGGCCTCCACCTGAAACCGCGGCAGCATCGCGACCACTTTGCGATACGCTTCCACAACCGGTGCGGCAATCTGCTCGCCGTGCCGATTTTTTGCAAGAAACTGGAACAGGGTCGTATCGCCCAGATCCTCTTCAACGTACGCGCCATGGTCCAGATCTTCGCCGTAAATCTCTGGCACCGGCAGACCGTGCCTGCGAAAATGTTTCGAGAATTCCAGAAACGCGCGGTTTTCTTCGCGCACACCATACAAGACCCCGATCGCCGTGGCGCGTTCGTTCGAGAGCCGGATGATTTTCCGCCCCGAGCCACCCAGCTCGCCCTGCACCGGCTGCGCCTGCTGCGCCGGCGAGTGGAAGTGCGCCTCAAACAGCCTGTTCAGTACGTCCATTGACATAGCGTGACCGCAATTCCAGCAAATCCATTCGCAAACGCGGCGATTTTCCATCATAGCCGATTCGCTATAGCTTGCCCCAAAAGGAATCGAGCAGTTTCGCCGCAGATGTTAATGGTTTGTCGCCACAGGTCGTCGTTCCCCAGTACATGCCGCGGAATCGCCCTGCTGCACAGCTATAATTAAAGGATGCCCTCTCGGCCCGAGGTACATCGGCGGACGAAACAGCGGCGGACGGAAAAGCGTCAGACGGAACAGCGCCATCCCGCGTCGAAAAATCTCGATTCCATGACCGCGCTGCAAATCGCGCGTCTCATCAATCGCGAAGATCGCAAAGTCGCGGACGCCGTCGCGCGCGAATTGCCGTACATTGCCGCGGCAGTCGAAGCCGTCGTGCGCGCCATCCACGGAGGCGGTCGCCTGATCTACGTCGGCGCCGGCACCAGTGGCCGCCTCGCGCTTCTGGACGCCGTCGAGTTGCCTCCCACCTACGGAATCGCAACGAACGTCGTGATTGCCTTGATCGCTGGCGGGAAAAAAGCCGTTACCGGCGCCGTCGAAGGCGCCGAAGATTCCGCCGCCAACGCCGTGCGCGATCTTCGCGCGATCAAACTCCACCATCGCGACGTCGTCCTCGGCATCGCCGCAAGCGGCACCACTCCTTACGTTTTATCCGCGCTCCAGTTCGCGCGCCGCCGTCGCGCCGCGACCATCGCACTCACCGCCAATCGTCATTCGCCGCTGGCGAAACTTGCCAGCATCTCCATCGCGCCGGAGGTTGGCTGCGAGGTCGTTACCGGCTCGACGCGCATGAAAGCCGGCACCTCGCAAAAAATGGTCCTCAACATGCTCTCTACCGCCGCGATGGTGCGCCTGGGTCACACCTATGAAAACCTGATGATCGATCTAGTGATGAACAACAAGAAGCTTACAGGGCGCGGCGCGCGTATCCTGGCGGAGGCCAGTGGCGCCCCGCTGTCTTCAGCCGAACACGCTCTGCGTCAGTCGGGACACAACCTGCGCGTAGCTCTAGTAATGCTGAAGCAAGGAATCTCCGCCCCCGAAGCCAAACAAAAATTAAAACTAGCGAAAGGCCATCTCCGTCGCGCCATGACTCTATGAGTTTGTAGTGGCGGGTCTTCAGACCCGTGCCTTTGCTTTCCGCTCTAACTGCCATATGAGCGCACAAAAAATGCCACACGAATTCTAGAGGACAGGACACCGAAACAGCATGGACAAATTTCTAATCAAGGGCGGCAAGATCCTCAAAGGCCAAGTCGCCATCAGCGGAGCAAAAAACTCCGCGCTGCCAATCATGGCTGCCTCATTGCTCACCGCCGAACCTCTGCACGTCCACAACATTCCCAAGGTCCGCGACCTCGTCACCATGAGCAAGCTCCTCACCTTCATGCACGTCCACGTTTCCGTAAAAGAATTCCCCTCCAGCGATTACATCCTGCAAGCCACCAAGCTGAACGACGAAGTAGCCCCCTACGAGCTAGTAAAAACCATGCGCGCCTCCATCCTCACGCTGGGCCCGCTAATCGCCAGAGTAGGCGTAGCCCGCGTTTCCCTTCCCGGCGGCTGCGCCATCGGCGCAAGGCCCGTAGATCTTCATCTAACCGCCCTGGAAAAAATGGGCGCCGAAGTCGAAACGAAAGCCGGCTACATCGAAGCAAAGGTTCCCAACCACGGCCGCCTAAAAGGCGCCCACATCGTCTTCGACAAAATCACGGTAACCGGCACAGAAAATATTTTAATGGCCGCCGCCCTAGCCGACGGCGAATCCATCTTAGAAAACGCCGCGCGCGAACCCGAAGTCACCGACCTGGTCATCATGCTAAGAAAAATGGGCGCGCAAATCACCGGCGACGGCACCAGCGTCCTCAAAATTAAAGGCGTAAAAGAACTCCACGGCACCGACCACACCGTCATCCCAGACCGCATCGAAACCGGCACCTTTCTCGTCGCCGGCGCCATCACCGGCGGCGACCTCACCATCACCAACTGCGCCCCCGACCATCAAGGCGCCATCATCGCCAAACTAAATGAAGCCGGCGTCCCCGTAGAAGTCGTCAACGACACCACCCTGCACGTAAGCGGCGCAAAAAAACTAATTGCCTCGGACATGACCACCGAGGAGTACCCCGGCTTCGCCACCGACATGCAAGCGCAATACATGGCCCTAGCCACGCAAGCCCAAGGCAGCTCCATCATCACCGAAACCATCTTCGAAAACCGCTTCCTCCACGCCAGCGAAATGCTGCGCATGGGCGCCAATATCGCCATCGACAATCGCCGCGCGGTTGTCCGCGGCCCTGCAAAACTAACCGGCACGACCGTCCAAGCCAGCGACCTCCGCGCCAGCGCCGGCCTAGTTTTGGCCGCGCTCGTAGCCCAAGGCGAAACCATCATCGACCGCGTCTACCACATCGACCGCGGCTACGAACTAATCGTCGAGAAACTCCAAGACGTTGGCGCCGACATTGAACGCTTCCACGACCCCTCCTCATCAGCCGCCTAGTCACCGCCCGGAAGGGTTAGCTTGTCTCCGAGCAGCGACGGCATCCCCCGGGGAGGTTTCGCGAAAGGATGTGAAAACAAAGGAACTTAAAGTACCTTTGTTTTCACATCCTTCTGCAAGTGTTCATTCTGAACGAGTTGCGGGCGTTTTTTGTTGGCTAGTTGGTTACGCCCCCACGCACCTCGCTAGGATGGAACTCCTTTCCCTTTGGTCGTCGACAAGCGCGACTTGTGGCTCGCGCTTAACTCGATTCCAGTAACTAGAGGGATAGGGTACGCCCTGGGAACGCTAGGATCAATTGTGGTGGCGGACGGTTTTGGTACAGTCCTGGTACACTGGCCGCATCGTCATCGGTCTCAATTACAAAGCCCTCGCTACACCAAAGCGCTACCTGGGGCACCCGCATCATCGACCATATAGTGCCGCCCAATTCGCGCATCTTTGCTATAATTCCCTGCGAAGGAACCTCCCATGAAGCGGCAAGAGCACCTCGCAGAAGTCGAGGAAGTGGCCATTCGGGTTCGCGTCGAGAATCTGAAGAATGGCCGCTATCTGGGTACCAGCCCGGATGTTCCGGGATTGGTGGCCGAAGGCCGCAGCGTCGCCGAAACGGTCGAAATCGCTCAAGGTCTCGCTAGAAAAATCGTGGAATCTTGTCGGGAACACGGCGATCCCCTCCCCCCTGTATTCCGGAGCAAGGTTCGGTCGAAGCGCGAATTTCTGGTCCCTGTTTCTGTCTCTTAAATGGGACGCCTCGCAGGATTTTCCTACAGGGAAGTTGCCCGCCGTCTCAGAACGTTTGGTTTCCAATTCGATCGTTCCGGTGCCGGCAGCCACGAAGTCTGACGCCATTCCCAAACGGGTAGAAAGGTCACCCTTCCTCACCATTCCGGAGACATGGCGGAGGGCACGCTCCGCGCGATTCTCCGCGAAGCTGGAATTAACGTAAACGACTTTATCAAGGCTTGAGCTGCGACAGTGTTCTCTTTGCTCGGCACTTCTAAACATTCAGTTTGTCCCCGTCGCCCCGATAGTGACTGGAGATTTTCAGAATGGAAACCTGGGGACAGAAACCTGGAAACCTGGGGACAGACGGGACGTTTTCTGCTAGTTTCGACTCGAGCGATGCGCAAAAACTCGGTAACGTCCCGTCTGTCCCCGGCTTTCAGGCCAAGCTGTTACGAAGAGGGCGAAATGACGGAATTTCTCCTGCTCGCTATGGCGCTGTTGCTGCTGAGATACGGTTCCGCTCTTAGAAACTAAGGAGACTTCATGAAAATTACCGTAACCGTACCAGGATTTGTGACAGAGGAGAACGTTCAAGAGGCTTTGAAACGATGCAAGTTGAAAAACATGTCGCCTAACGCGGGTAGCATCGCTGGTATGGCTATCGGCCTGAGCTTGCAGGAACCGGGCTTTCTAGAACAATTGAGCAAGGATGCGGCAGTACTGTCTCCGGACCCGAGCGCACCGTCATTACCGCAGGAGCAGCTGGATTTTATTAAAGCTGACGCTGCTTCACGTGGGATGGATGCAAGCGAGTTCATGAAGGAGTTCATGAAATCTGCTCCGGGCATGATGAAACTTATGAGCCAACATCCCATAAAAGAAATATCAGTCACATTGGATAGCGGCGAGTGAAGCAGTAAAGAAATAAGCGGAACCGCCCGGTGTTGGCCCTCCGCGTCTCTGAGACTAAACGCAATGTTCATTGTGCCTGAGGCTCGCACCGCGATTCTGCGTACCGCTTTGGCAGCCGCAGTTTCCACCGCGTGCATCGTCGGTGCAATCCGCACGAATCGCCGCTGGATTCGCATTCCCCTTATAATTGCAGCCGTCCCACTCACCTTGTTTGTTTTGTTCGGGATATTTTTCGTTTCCCTAATCATGCAACACGGACCGCGTTGAGATATGCCGGGTCACTTCCACTTATTCCGCCACAATAATTTCCAAATCGTCACAAATTCCTGAATCATGCGAGGTGTGGGCAAATCCGTTGACACCAACTGGCCTAAGCTCTTTCTGTATTCGGCTTCCACACTCGAATGCGCTAAATGCGCGAGCCCGTGGCGAAGTTTGTCCACCTCTTCTTTCGTCATCGGCATGTTGGCTGGCGTCGTCACCGGAATCTCCTTCCGGCAGAGGCGGGAGAAATGTTGTGCCACGATGGGGCGACGCCGTCAAGGCTTGAAGGTGGGCGGGATATCACCGATGGCGATAAGAACTCCGAGGGTGAACAACACTATTCCGAACAAGCCGAACGCGAATCGAGTTCTTAGAGGCATCGGCCTGCTCGTCGTGAGTTTGGTCAATGGAAACGGCATCACTCCGCGCCAAGCGTAGAACATCAGAAACAAACTCACCCCAATCGAGAGATACACGGTTAGCATTGAGAGAGTCTAACGAAGGTCGCCCGCACAAGCCACCACACCGAGAAGCGGCGGTTCTCCTCAGTTCTTGAAATTAGATTCTGTTTGGACCAGGTCGCCGTCTTCAATCATCCCGTCAATCTCGGCACGCTCTTCCCCTTCGAGGGATTCGTACGTACGGCCACCGAAGTAAGCAAAGTCCAAATAATTCTTTACGGAGTGAACCAGACCGAGTTCCGTTAACTTCTCAAGCACGCAATCGCTCATTAGTGCACCACCGGCTTCGGTTCGGTGTCATTCACAATATTTTCCGGCTTGTTTTCACGGGCGTAAAAAGCTTGTTCTCCTAAGAGTTCCTCCATGGTCCTGCACGCCGTGGTGAAACAGGGAAGGTAGTTCCGGTGCCCCACCAATAAAAATAAAATCGTTACGAGTTGATATAAAGATTTGTCATCAAGCTGACTCGCGTCAAACTCGAAACGCAGCAGCCTGTCGTACAACATTTCTCGAACTCTGGAACCGGGGGACAGACGGGACGTTTTCTAGCGTCTATGTCGGCGACAAACACCGTGTGTGCCAGAAAATAATTGAGCTAGAAGCAGCCTCACGGCCTTAGTGCTTTTCTACTATGTCCCTCCGCCCAGGCCGTGATTAAAGTCTTCCCACATTCGTAACTAAGCTGCTCCCACACCTCGGAGGCAACAATGTCCGCCGCAACCACCACCTTCCCCGCCGACGCTCGCACCGCCGTCTCCGTCAGTTGGCGCCGCCGCGTCATGGCCATCGCTCTAATGCTCGGCATCGCCGGCTTCTTCTGGATCGACTCCCGCTACCCCGCCCTGCTCCGAAAATACCACTCCGGCGCGCACGTAAAAGCCTCCGGCGCCATCACCTTCGACGCCCTCTACCCCGTCGACAAGACCATGCCGCTAACCCAACGCGTCTGGCGCACTTCCCTCAACTGGCTCGCCGCCAACAAAATCGGCATGACCTTCGGCTTCGTCTTCGGCGCCGCCGCCCTCACCTTTCTCTCCACCCTCCGCCCGCCACGCACTCGCTTCCCGCAACTCAACGCCCTGATCGGCGCGCTCGCCGGCATGCCCTTAGGCGTCTGCGCCAACTGCGTTGCCCCCATCGGCCGCGGCTTCTACGCCAGCGGAATGAGCACCGAATCCGTCCTCGCAGCCATGATCAGTTCCCCAACTCTAAACGTAGTCGTTCTGGCCATGACCTTCGCGCTCTTCCCGCTTCCCATCGCCTTGCTGAAGCTCGCCACCGTCCTGTTCATGCTTTTCGTTTTCGCCCCATTCGTTGCCGCGCGCTATCCGGCTCCAGAAGTTTCCATCAACTGCCCCATCAACATTCCCGTAAACGAAACCTGGGGCCACGCCTTCATCGCCGCGGTAAAATCCTACGCACAAAATTTCTGGTACATCGCCAAGGTAGGAATCCCCTTGATGCTGCTGGCCGCGCTGCTAGGCGCGTTGGCCATCGAAATCGTCCCGCAGCAAGCCCTGACCAGCCCGGCCAGCCTGTTCGGCATAATCGCCGTCTGCCTGATCGGCGCGTTCCTCCCCGTCCCCATGGCCTTCGACGTAGTCATCGCCTACATCGCCATGACCCACGGCGTTCCCCTCCCCTACGTTGTCGCCGTCCTATGCACCCTCGGCATTTACAGCGTCTACTCCTTCTCGGTCATCGGCAAAACCATCTCCTGGAAACTAGCCACCGCCACTTACGCCGCCGTAGCCGCCCTCGGCCTGGCAGCCGCCACCGTAGCCCGCTTCCTGTCTTAATGGGACAGTCCCTCCGTCGACCGCGGGCATGGAAAATCCCCGAAACCTGGAAACCTGGGGACAGACGGGACGTTTTCTGCTGGTTTAGACTTGAGCGATGCGCAAAAACTCGGTTATACGTCTGCCCCCGGCTTTCTGGGGAGATTGCCCGAGCCTCAATTCGAGCGGCGGGGTCGCCCGAGCAGGCTCCATCTTTCTATGTGTTGGCGATAGTAATGCGACGAGCTGGCAGTACCCAGGCTCTCCGTTTCTTGCGGGTTGAAGGTTGTTTGGCGGAAATCTATTAGCTCCTTAGGCAGAATCAGAAAGCGGCCATCCGGTAGTTTCCACGCGCAGATATCAAACCGGGCGGCTGGCTGACGAATACTAAGGTAGGTGTCTTTGAGTTTGTTTTTCCCTACGTCGTGCCAGCAGGCATTCCGTTGCAGACAAAGCTTCCCGTTTATGTAAGCACTCCGCGGCGTAAGCGGTGCTACGGCAAAGCCGCGCTTTTGCGCTTCCACAAAAAACTCCGCCATTTCTTTCTTACGGCGCTCCAGGCGGCAAATGGCGTGCCGCGATCTCCCGTCGGCGAAACCCATTTGCAGAGCTAGTTGACGCACGCGCTCCCGCGTCAACCCGATGCGTCTGGCAATTTCGGCATGGGTGATGCAATTCCGTTGCAATATGGCACGGATCAGTTTTCCCTTTCTGTGAACAACGGAACGCGAGTGGAGCGTAAAACCGCGTTGGTGAAGTTGGAACCGGCAAGTTTGGCAGTAACGCATGGAGTTTGGCATGGCTTATTCATCCAGATTGTAACATAACAATACCTACATCTCATAAATCCGCTGGAGACTGGCCGAGGGGGGCGAGTGACAGGCGCGACCGCGCTAGCCGCGCCGGCCTGGCCCCCAGTTCTAAAGCAATCCGCCCAAAAGTTTGTTACAATGCGCCACCAGAATTTTGGGCCGCGCGACCACCCATCGCGCCGCGGAGGACACCCATGGCGAACACGCAACTTCTCGACCTGATCGACGCAGCCATCGCGAAAAAAAATCTTCTGCATCACCCGTTCTACCAGGACTGGCAAGCCGGCAAACTCAGCAAGCAAGCCCTGCAACTCTACGCCGCCCAGTACTACCGCCATGTGGAAGCTTTCCCGAAGCACCTGCGCGTTCTGGCCGCACGCACCGAGGGTCCCATCCGCCAAATTGTGGAAGAAAATCTCGCCGAAGAAGAAAATCCCGCCGCCTCGCATCCCAAGCTCTGGCGCGATTTCGCCGCCGCCCTCGGTGTGGCCGAAGACGACATCACCTGCTGCCCCGCCCTGCCGGGCACGCAAAACGTAGTACAAACGTTCCGCGAGATTTGCGGCGACCGCACCGTCCCGGAAGCCGTGGCCGCCCTGTATGCCTACGAAGCTCAAGTCCCCGAAATCGCCACCACGAAAATTGACGGCCTGAGAAATTTCTACAACATCACCAAACCCGAATCTCTGGCGTATTTCGAAGTCCACGAAGAAGCCGACAAAGCCCACCGCGCCGCCTGGCGCAATTGGCTGGCGGAAAACGCCACCGAAGATCACGCCGAAATTCTGGCCACCACGAACGAAGCTCTGGACGCCCTCTGGGGCGCTCTCGACGCCGTGCACCAAACCAAGTCCTGCGCCGCCCACTAGCCGCAGAGTTCTACGTCTTAAATCAAAAGGCCCGGCAAACTTCGCCGGGCCTTTTTGTTTTGTGCATCAGTTTGAGAGAACCTCGATTACTCGCCGTTGCCGGAGTGTTCACCGGAACCACCGTCGTGTCCTGCCGTGGTGGCTTCCTGCTCGGAGTGTTCGCCGCCGTGGCCATGTTGCGAAGCGCCGCCATCGCCGCCCGTCGCACCACTCGCCGCGCCCGCCGCCTTCTGCTGCTTCTCGCGCGCTTCCTTAATTAACGCTTTGCGCGAGAGCCGCACTTTGTTGCCTTCGATGGAGAGCACCTTGACCAGCACCTGGTCGCCAAGTTTCAACTCATCGCGAACGTCGCGAATGCGATGCTCGGAAATTTCGCTGATGTGCAGCAAGCCATCGGTTCCGGGGAAGAGTTCCACGAACGCGCCGAATTCCGCGAGCCGCACAACTTTGCCCAGATACGTCTTGCCGATTTCCGCGCTGGCCGTAACGTCGCGCACCATCTGCAACGCCGCGTCCCCGCCGGCTCCGCTGGTCGAGAAAATATGCACCGTGCCGTCTTCCAGCACGTCGATCTTCACGCCCGTCTGCTCGATAATGGACTTGATCTTCTTTCCGCCCGGCCCGATCAAATCGCGGATCTTGTCCTGCGGAATGCTCAGCTTGTACAACCGCGGAGCGTACGAAGAAATCTGTCCGCGACCCGTGCTGAGCGTCTTCTCCATGGTGTCCAGAATCTGGAAACGGGCTTTCTTGGCCTGCGCCAAAGCCTCGCGCATCATGCCGATGCTGACGCCAAGCACCTTGATATCCATCTGTAACGCGGTAATTCCTTCGCGCGTTCCGGCAACTTTAAAATCCATATCGCCGTAATGATCTTCCGCGCCCGCGATGTCCGTCAGGATCGAATACTTCTTCTCATCCTCGACCACCAAGCCCATCGCGATACCCGCGCAAGGCGCCTTGAGCGGCACGCCGGCATCCATCAAAGCAAGCGAACCGCCGCAAACCGTCGCCATCGACGACGATCCGTTCGATTCCAGAATGTCCGAAACCAGACGCATCGCGTACGGGAACGATTCGTTCGACGGCAGCAAATTCATCAGCGCCCGCTCCGCCAGCGCGCCGTGACCAATCTCACGCCGCCCCGGTCCACGCAGGAACTTCACTTCGCCAACGCTGAACGGTGGGAAATTGTAGTGCAGCATGAAGCGCTTGAACTGGTCGTGCTCGAATAGCAAATCCAGCCGCTGCATATCCTCCTTGGTTCCCAGCGTGAGAGTCGCCAAAGCCTGCGTCTCGCCTCGAGTAAACAACGCCGAACCGTGCACGCGCGGCAGCAAACCAACTTCGCACCAGATGTAGCGAATCTCGTCAAACGCCCGGCCATCCGGACGCCGCCGCTTATTCAACACATCGTCGCGGAAAATCGTCTCGCGCAATTTTTCAAACGCGCGCTTGGCCAGCTTCAGCTTCTCTTCATCCTCTTCCGGAATAGAAGCCTTCAGCTCGGCCTTGATGGCATCCACAAGCTCGTAGCTTTCTTTCTTCGGATGCTTCTGCGTGTCCAGCGCGTCGTGCAGCTTCGCGCCCCACTTCTTGTCGATTTCCTTGTACAGCGCCTCGTCGAACGGCAGCGGCGCCACGGTCACTTTCTTGGGATTCACCTTGGCGTGCAGCTCTTTGATCGCGCCAACGATCTTCTTGATCTGCGCGTGACCAAATTCCAGCGCCTCCACCACCGACTCTTCCGATACTTCCAGCGCGCCAGACTCCACCATCACGATCGCCGTGTCCGTTCCGGCAATCACGATGTTCAACGTGCTCTTCTTCTGTTCAGTGACGGTCGGATTCGCCACCAGCTTCCCTTCCAGCATCCCGACGCGCACGCAAGCGATCGGCGTGGTAAACGGAAGGTCCGAGCAATACGCCGCCGCCGAAGCGCCGGTCACCGCAATCACGTCCGGATCGTTGTCGCTGTCCGCGGACAGCACCATGGCCACAACCTGCGTCTCATTCCGCCAGGACTCGGGGAACAGCGGCCGCATCGGCCGGTCGATCAATCGCGAGGTCAAAACTTCCTTCTCCGAAGGCCGCCCTTCGCGTTTAAAAAATCCTCCGGGAATCTTTCCCGCGGAATACGTATTCTCGCGATAGTCCACGGTCAACGGCAAGAAGTCGCGGTCATTCATGGTCGTCGCCATGCACGCGGTGGTCAGCACCACGGTATCGCCGTAACGCGCCACAATCGCGCCATTCGCCTGTTTCGCGATTTTCCCCGTCTCTAGAATCAGCGGGCGTCCGCCCACCTCCACGGTTACGGAATGCGGTACTGGAATTGAATTTTTGTCAGCCATTAGATATTTCCTTTGGCTCCGCGTTCACGCGGAGCAGGTGTGCAGGTAGGCCAGCCGCCCAGCGGCGCGCCCACCACGTACTTCTGTAGCTTTGCCTTTGAAGAAGAGAGGAGAAAATCCAGCAGGTCTTTTACCGAAAGCCACGCCGGAACAACTACGCCACGAGAGCCTGCGCCCAAACTTCGACTGCGTGCTCTTTAGCAATTGTGATTGTGCGGTAACGCAAAAAAACCGGCTCGATGAACTCCACGCGCTTCGAGGGCCGGTTACTTGCGCAAACTAAGACGATCAACAATCTCGCGGTACCTTACCGGGTCGCGGCGGTTAAGATAGTCCAGCAAACGCCGCCGCTTGTTCACCATCATGATCAAGCCGCGCCGTGAGGCATGGTCCTTCACGTGGGACTTGAGATGCGATGTCAGATAGCTGATCCGCTCGCTCAAAAGCGCTATTTGCACTTCCGGCGAGCCCGTGTCTTTCACATGGGCCCGGAATTGTTCGATCAACACTGATTTCGTTGCGCTCAAGTGCCCGTCTCCGTCGTTTCCCTGATTTTTTTCTTTTCTCTTCGACTAACCAAGGCTAACACAATTCTTACAAATGTGTAAAGAACCGTAAGTCAAGAGTCCCGGCTCGACTCACCACCTCGTCGCCCACTCGGGCGGCGCTTTTGACTCGGGTTTGTTAGGGTTCAAGTCAGCAAGGAGGTTTTCGCTTATCAGACAATTGCTACCTATTTCGCCGGCAAATATCCTTCCATCCCGTGCAAATACGAGTCTCCCTTGCTGATCCCAATCCACCCAACTCGCGCGTTCAATGGTATTCATGGCGAGCGATTTTACGTTTCGCACCGCAAACTCCTCTGAATAGTCGAGCCGTTCAATCGACCGTGTAAGTCGGATCACGTGCTCGCGTTCCGGGCCAAGTTTCTCTCGGATTTCCGGACGCACCGTACGATACATTTGCGGGTAACCGCGATACTCGGTCTCCCATCTTTGCTTTTGGACCCAGCCGTCTCGCTCAAGCCGCAGTGAATAAATCGGGTCATCTTCGCCCTGCGCATTCGGGTTGGCTTTCACCAGCAAACCATGCGGCTTATGTTTCTGGTGCGCCTTGGCAACCTCGGGCTTATGATTCAGCAACACAACTCGGCCATTCTTAAAGCTGCCGCCACCATGCCAGCAGTCTCCCTTGGGCCACAGCGCCAGCGCCGTCAAATAAGGCGGCTTGCTAATCGCCGTCCAAGCGTAGGTGTATTCCGCGTCTTTCTGGCTAACTGCCGTAATTTTCTGAGCGAAATAAATCAGCAGGGAGCCGTCCGGCGACAGATCGGAACGTCGTTCGTAGATTCTTCCGCGGAACCAATGCCCTGCTTCAAACTCATCCAAGCGTGTGTCCCAGCTAATGAGCTGTACCCATCCCGAAGGTCCACGACGAAAAATAATCGCCTTGGGCGCCTTCCGGGCAAATATCATAACAAGGCGCGCCGGTACGTAGCCCTTCTCACCTTTTCGAGTTACTTTCACATTCTGCATGTATACCGCCTAGAATAACCGAGAATCCGGCCTACTCACCCGCTTTGCGCGCCATAGCTTCGTCAGCTAGACTAGCCTCGCGTACAAAGAGGTGTTCCAAATGAGGATTCTCGCCATACTGCTTGCCGTCTGCGTTCTGGCTGTTGGGGTATTGGCCGGCGTGCATGCCGCTCAAGAAAAAGGCCCTCGCCCGAGTCCCGCCGCAACCGCGTCCTGCGATCTCCGCGGCGGCAAAACGCTTACCGTCAACTACTCCAGTCCGCGCGCCAAAGGCCGCAAAATCTTCGGCGCACTGGTTCCTTACGGCGAAGTCTGGCGCGCGGGAGCCAACGAAGCCACCACCTTCGTCACCGACGCCGACCTGAACGTGGGCGGCAAAACCATTCCCGCCGGCAGCTACACGCTCTTCACCATTCCGGACAAGGATAAATGGACGCTAATCATCAGCAAGAAAACCGGCGAGTGGGGCACGCCCTATCCCGGCGCCGACAGCGACTTCGCGCGCATCGACATGACCGTCTCAACGCTCCCGTCCTCCCTGGAAAATTTCACCATCGCCTTCGACAAAAATTCCAACGGCTGCATCATGCGCCTGGATTGGGAAACCACCCGCGCCTCCATCGCCATCAAGCTGTAGTTTTGGCCGTTGACTTTGTAGCGGCCGCCTTCTGAGGCGGTCGCCTTTTGCCGCGCCACCCGGCCTCTTCAGTTATCGATATATAATCTAATTGTGCATAGGCCGGTTAAATTCAAAAAAGCCATTCGTCTGTCCCGGCTTGCTTACCAAGGAATGGGCGTCTATTTTGTAACAGTCTGTTGTCACGAACGGAAAAGGGTGTTTGCCAGTCCGGCGCGCTGCCAATGGCTGATGGACATCTTCCCCGGCGAGTCCGCCGTATGCGATTTTACGGTCCACGCCTACTGCATTATGCCGGACCATTTTCATTTCCTGGCCGAAGGTGTTAGCAGCACGAGCGACGTTCTCGGTTTCGTTAAAAGCTTCAAAATCAAATCCAGTCGGCTTTACGACAGGGAAACTTCTCAGGTGCTTTGGCAGAAGCGATATTTCGACCACATCTTGCGCTCTGGCGAATCGCTCGAATCGGTGGCTTGGTATATCTGGATGAATCCGGTGCGTGCGGGGTTGTCATCGAGCCTTGGAGAATATCCATTTGCGGGATCGTTCACCGGATTGATGGATCGGATGGTTCCGCACACCAATACGTGGACGCCGCCTTGGAGGCTCACAAAGGCGACCGCCTCAGAAGGCGGCCGCTACAAAACCTAGCTATCGACCGCGCTTCAATTGCGTAGTGCCGCGATCCACCAGCATCACTGCTGCGATGATGATCGCCGTGGCCAGCAACACGTTTAACGTGACCTTTTCTCCGGCAAACCACCAGCCCAGCAGCACCGCCACGATGGGATTTACGTACGTGTGCGTGGCCACCAGCGTGGGCGAAAAATGCTCCAGCAGCCAGTTGTAAGCCGTAAACGCAATCACCGAGCCGAACACAATCAGAAATGCCAGCGCCCACCAGGAGCGCGCCGAAACCGCCGCAAGCGAAAACCCGCGATACTCGCCAAACGCCGTTCCAGCAGTTAAAAGCAGTACCGACCCGAAAAGCAGCGACAGCGCCGAAAGCAGCAGCGGGCTTCCCGACAATTTCGAACTCCGCGAATACACAATCCCCGCGGCCCAAGAAATCGCGCTAAACAAAATAGCAATCCCGCCCCAGGCCATCCCGGGCGTGGAAGCCAGCAAGCTTCTGCCGAGCAGCAACCCCACGCCCGCAAGACCTAGAAAAACTCCGGCAAGCAGCGTAGCGTTCACGCGCCACTTCCATTCCGCCAGCGAAAAAAGCGCGAACACGATAATCGGTTCAATGGCAAACAGCAGCGCCGCCAGCCCGGAAGGCACATGCGTTTCCGCCCAATGCAGCGAGCCATGCCCGAACAAAAAGAACAGCGCGCCAATCACCACGCTGGCGCGAATCTGCGCCAGCGTCGGGCGCAACTTCTTGGCCGCGCACCAAGCCAGCAAAATCAGGCCCGCGCACAAGTGCCGCATTCCCGCGGTGTACAACGGCGGAATCGTCTCCACGGCATAACGAATGGCCAAATACGTGGAACCCCAAACCAGATAAAGCGCGGCAAACGCCGCGACCACCGCCAAGCGGTTGGGACGCACGACCGCAGCCGCATCGCTTTTTGTGTTCTGCGCCGTCACCGCTGAAGCCGCGCGGACCTCCCCGATCGTTTGCTCCACAACACTCATCGCTCCAGCGTATTCGGCCGCCCACAGCTATTCCAGCGCCAAAATGGTCTTGTATTGGAGAGGTTATGTAGGTGCCGGACTTTCAGTCCGGCCCGCATCAACTACGTAGATAGCTTGGCAAGACGGAGACCATTACTTCCGGACAGCCCATGCGAGCCCGTCGACTCCTCGCCCGGTGGGAATCTTGCCCACGATCGCCAGCGTCTTGAGGTCGATCACCGCGATGAAATTGTCGCGACTGGCCGCGACAAACGCGCGCGAACCGTCGAGATCCAGCAATATTCCCGCGACTCCCGAGCCGACTTTAAGGCGTTTGATTTCCTTTCGCGCGTGCGCATCCAGCACCACCAAATCGCCGGTGCCAAGATCCGAAATTAGCACCAGCGCGCCGTCTGGAGAAAATTTCAGCCGGTTGGCAAACTTGGTCTTCACATCGAGCGTGGCTACCACCGCGCGGCTGGTCAGATCGATAATCGAAATCGTGCCATCGTGCGAATTCGCCGCCCACAGTTCTTTGCCGTCTGGAGACACGTCAAAGCCTTCCGGCCCTTTGCCGACCGCGACGCGCGTCTGCCGCCATCCGGAAGCATCGGCATTCTTGTCTCGATCGAAAATACTGATGGCATCGGAATTCACGTCGGAAGCAAAAATGCGGTTGGCATCCGGCGCCACCACCAGCATATGGGTGCGATTTTCGCCGACGCCCAGAATCCAATCGACTTTATCCGTCGCGGGATCGTAACGACCAAGCGCTTTGCTGCCCTCGGCGGTGAAATAAATTTTACCCCCCACGTTTTCGATGCCGTGCGGAGCCAGCAGTGCGCCGAGTTCCACCGCAGGGCGCGCCTGCAACGTCACCAGGTCCACAACCGACAATGTGTGCAGCGGCGTGCCGAACGCCCCGTAATTGGTGATATACGCCGTCTTGCCATCGGAGGACGCTGCAACCTCGTGCGGATCGGCGCCGGCAGCAACGCGCCCAACAATCTTAAACGTGACCGGATCCGCCACCGCCAACATCGAATCGTCTTTTTCAAGTATCAGGAGCGCAGGCGAGGGAGCTTGCGCAGCGCGCGGCGGAGCGGAGTGGAGCGTGATGGCGAATACGAAAGCGAACAACATCGCGAACGGCACGAGACCATTGAGCGCCAAATCAACGGGCAGGAGCTTCCGCCGATAATTCTGTGGTACTAACGGAGTCATGAATATATCCTCCGCGGGCCATCGTACCCCGTTAACCACCACCGGAAAAGTCCAAGTTAGTCGCTTCTGCGGCGCACCAGGGCCAAAAATTCATCGCGGGTCTGCTTGTTGTGGCGGAAGGCGCCGAGCATCGCGCTGGTGACGGCTTTGCTGTGCTGTTTTTCCACGCCGCGCATTTGCATGCACAGGTGGCGCGCTTCAACGATCACGCCCACGCCCTGCGGATCGATTTTTTCTTCGATGGCTTGCGCGATCTGGCTAGTCAGGCGCTCTTGAATCTGCATGCGGCGCGCAAACATATTTACCAGGCGCGCCACTTTGCTCAAGCCGATCACCTTCTTGTTCGGTAGATACGCGATGTGTACTTTTCCAAAAAATGGCAACAGGTGGTGCTCGCACATGCTGAAAAATTCGATGTCCTTTACAATCACCATTTCATCGTAGGCCACACTGAAAGTGGCTCCGTTGAGCAACTGATCGACATTTTCCTGATACCCGCTGGTGAGGAAGCGTAGCGCCTTTTCAAAGCGCTCTGGAGTCTTGCGCAAACCTTCGCGATCCGGATCCTCGCCGAGTTTCACAATCATTTTGCGGACCAGGTCGGCGATGGACTCGTCCCCCGCTGCAGCGGCGCTTTCGTGCAACAACAATTCTTCGATTGGCTTGTTCACGGTTGGCCTCCCTCGGTGTTGTCCCCGGCGTACTCAAAACTGTTGTTGCCCGTCTCATCGACGCGGATGCGTTCGAGTTTCGCGACCGGGAAAGTTTTCAGGCGCCGAAAAATGTCGATGCACAGATTTTCGGTGGTCGGCACCACGTTGCGAAACGCCGGGACGTCTTGGTTAAACGATTTGTGGTCGTAATCGTTGAGCACCTGGCGCTCCACAAACGCATCGAGGTCTGCGAGATTGGCGATCATGCCGGTCGCCGGGTCCACGGGACCAGACACGGTGACCTCTAAAATATAATTATGCCCGTGGCCGTGCGGATTGTTGCATTTGCCATAAATTTCGTGGTTTGCGGCTTCGCTCAAACTGGCATTGTGCAGGCGATGCGACGCCGAAAAGCGATAGCGCCGCCCCAGTTCCACTTTGATTCCGGGATCCACGCTACTGGTGTTGTTCGCGAGCGCCATCACTTCCCTGCCTTCCGCGAAGGCGCGTGACCGTTGGATGCTGCCGCGCGGTAACAATCCGCAAAAAGATCCGCCGACTCATACAGGCGCACGCGATGCAATTTCCCAGCGGGAATTTTCGGCTCCAGCAAATTCCAGATCACCAACGCAATGTTTTCGCAGGTGGGAATTTTCCCCGCCAGCTCCGGCACTTCCACGTTCAAATTGCGGTGGTCCATGCGCTGCATGATTTCGCGGTCCAGCAACTCTTTCAAATCTTTTAAATCGAGAACCATTCCGGTGATCGGGCTCGGATCGCCCTCAACGGTAACCTCGAGGGTGTAGTTATGTCCGTGGCCGTGCGGATTGTTGCATTTTCCGAAGACGCGGCGATTCTCCTCCGGCGACAAATTCGGATTGTCGTAGCGATGCGAAGCGGAAAACTCGATTTTGCGTGTCAGCAGTACCATAATATTTAAATATTTTCAGCCGAGTTTGCCGGCCGGATCGACCGCCACTTCTCTCCCCTTCCACACCAGTTTGCCCTTGGCGTGGGCGCGGTACGAAGCCATGAGTACCCCCGCGTACAGCAGCACCGCCGGCACATAGTAGATGATGAGCCGAAACGGGTATTGGTTACGAGTAAGTTCTGCGCCATAACTAAGTTGCCGCACCAGCAGCAGCAGCACACCAGCGAAAATCGCCAGCGGGTAACGCAGGCCAAACAGTATCAGCAGGAACGGAATTACCGGAATGATCGAGCTGATCTCATCGCGGAAATTCACCGGCGTTCCGCCCATCAAGCGATACAGATTTTTCTTCCAGCCTTGCCACATCGCGGCGAAAGAGCGGTACATGCGGGCGCGCACCAACCCCGCGCCGGAGCCAAAGCGGATTGCGTAGCCCGCGTCTTTTGCACGCTGCGCGATGGCCACATCTTCCAGAACATTGCCAGCGACGCTGGCATGTCCACCGATGGCGTCATAAACGCTTCTGTGGATCATCAGGAACTGGCCGTTCGCGGCGGCCACGCGCGATTTAGGGTTGTTCACGTCGGCATAAGAGAATCTTCTGGCCAACCGGCAATATATAAATGGAATTAGAGCCTTCTCGTACCATTTCACGGTAATTTGTTCCGGTGAAAATGAGACTAACCCCGCGCCGGATTCATTGGCAATTTCGCGCGCGCGCGCACAGGCGTTCGGCAAAAGCTCTGCGTCCGCGTCCATAAACAGCAGCCAGGCTTGCGTGGCGGACTTCGCGCCTTCCGCGGCGGCATGATTTTTTCCGACCCAGCCTTGCGGAACTCCGCCGCTTTCGAGCAACTTTATTCGTGGATCCGCTGCCGTGCGCTGCCGCACAATTTCGGCGGTGCGGTCGCTGGACTGGTCATCGACAACGATGATTTCCAGCACGTCGGGCTGGGCAAGCAGCGAATCGAGACACGCAGCAATGGAAGATTCTTCGTCGCGCGCCGGAATAATCGCGGAAATGCGCTCGAGCGCGGCCAACGCACGGGTTGCGTCGTCAATTGCGGATGGGACAATCGCGGATGAGACCGTGAGCGTGCCCGCGGGCGCGCTTCTACCGTTAGGAGTGATACCGCTGGCAACGCCGTCGCCAATGTTTTCTTTGCTCATGTTACGGGAGAAGCGGTTGCGACGTTCCACAACGGACGCTACAAAACGAGTAGCCCAGCGATGGACGGCGGTTCCATTCCCCGAACCGCCTGCGGATGCGTTAGTATAGCATTTCATGGCTACGACTCGAAAAATCCTGGTGTGGTGCGCGGTGGCGCTGACCGCCTTTATATTGCTGCTGTTTGCGCTGCCGAGTTACCGGCAGGGCGAAGCTTCGATCGCCGGCAAAACGGCGGACAATTTTTCCGCGGAGATCGCCGGCAAAACGGAACATCTTTCTGACTTCAAAGGCAAGGTAGTGGTGCTGAATTTCTGGGCTACCTGGTGCCCGCCGTGCGTCAACGAAGCGCCTTCCATGGTGCGTTTGCAGCAGTACATAGCCTCGCGCAATGGCGTGGTGCTGGGCGGAAGCATTGACGAGGATCCCGCAGCGTACGTCAAATTCCTGAAGGATTACGGCATCAATTTCCCCACGTTCCGCGACCCTTCCAAGAAGATTTCGCTGGGCTACGGGACGTCGATCATTCCGGAAACATACATCATCGACCGGCACGGCAAAATCGCGCGGAAAATCATCGGCGAGCAGCAATGGGATTCACCGGATATGCTGGCGTATTTTGACGCTTTGCTGGGTCAACCGTAAGGGATTCGCGTGACATTCGTGCAGCGCCATTTCCTGCCTATTTGTAAGCCGTTTATTTTGTTTAAGATATAAGGAGGGGCACCCACCCCCACCCTTTGCGAAATAGATTGATTCTAAAGGGCTTACGTGGGCATCCCTCGAAAGAGATAGGCACTAAAGGACTTAGGTTTGCTGTGGGGACGCGCTTTAGTTTGCAACGGAGATTTCGCGGACTAACAAATACATGGCGGCAAACCCGGCCAGCAACACGCCGCTTTCGAGGGCTACGGAAATGCCGTGGAGTCGGGTAAATTCAGCCAGCAAGGGATTGCCGGATTCGGTGGCTTGAATCGAGCCAATTTGGAGGCGCAGCGCGGCCATCTTGGTGCTAACGGTGTATTGCGAAATAGCGGTCAAGGCGATCATGGCGAAGACGCAGAGCGCTGAGGCGGTCGTGTAGCTGGCAAGGGTTTGCGTGCGCAGCAGCCGGGCGAGCAGGAACACCACGCCGCAAAGAATGCCGCCTAAATGCATGCGCGTCAGGGAGTAGCCGACGATGGCGCCGGCCTGGTCGCGGCTAGCCAGAACGTGAAAAGCGCCCGGGGCCACGACAAAGCTCAGGAAGACGTCGCTGCCGAGCCAAAATCCCAAGCCCAGAAATTCCAGAAATCGAAAGAAAAGGGTCATAAGGGATGTCATTCTCTCGCGTTCTTTCCGCCAAAGCGATAAATAACAAGTTCGGCACAGATTTTGGGGTGCTCGGTGGGACTTTGGGGGAATAGTGGCAGAATGAAGAGCCCGTTAAGAATGACCAGAAAATGGTGGGCGATAAAGGATTTGAACCTTTGACCTCTCGCGTGTGAGGCGAGCGCTCTAACCGCTGAGCTAATCGCCCGTGCAGGACGGGTGTACGGCAACAAAACGCATCAAGCCCGCATCAGGCTCGAATCAGGCTCGCATAAGGCTGATTTGGTGCATCAAACCAGAGCACGAAACGTGCGCTGATTGAGCCCGCATCGGGCACGAATGCAGTGTTCTAGTTGTAACAGGAAAGAGCCCGGGTTTTCAACTATGCCGACCGCAACCTCTCACGTTGTCACGCAGCTGCATCGCGCCATCGCGCGCATCATCCTGGGAAAAGAAGAAGCGATTCAGTTGGCGCTGATTACATTACTGGCGCGCGGGCACTTGCTGATCGAAGACGTCCCGGGCGTGGGCAAAACGACTTTGGCCCAGGCGCTGGCGAAATCGTTCCATTGCAGCTTTCAGCGCATTCAATTTACGTCCGATCTGCTGCCCAGCGACGTGCTGGGGGTGAGCGTTTACAATCCGGAATCGCGTGAATTTGAATTTCGTTCTGGGCCGATTTTCGCCAACGTGGTACTGGCGGACGAAATCAACCGCACCACGCCGCGCACACAGTCCGCGCTGCTGGAAGCCATGAACGAAGCGCAGGTGACGGTGGACGGCAAAACGCTGCCGCTGCCGCAACCGTTCCTGGTGATCGCCACGCAAAATCCCACTGAGCATCACGGCACCTATCCCCTGCCCGAATCGCAACTGGACCGCTTTTTGATGCGCATCAAGATGGGTTATCCGTCGCCGGAGACGGAGCGGGAGATTATGCGCAAGCGGGCGTCGGCGGATCCGCTGGCTTCGCTCGACCAGATCGCGGACGTGCATGACGTGATGGCCATGCAAGAAGAAGTTTCGCGGGTGAAGGTGGACACCAGCTTGCTGGATTACGCGTTGGACATTGTGAATCGCACGCGCAACACGGATCAGTTGGCCCTGGGTGTGAGCCCGCGCGGCACGCTGATGCTGCAGCGGGCGGCGCAGGCGCGCGCGTATCTCGATGGCCGCGATTACTGTTTGCCGGATGATTTCAAGCAATTGGCGGTGGCGGTTTTCGCGCATCGCGTGGTGGCCAGCGCGCGGCACGCCTCGGCGCAGAAAAAATCGGAGAGCACGGAATCGGTGTTGCGAGAGATTGTGGACGCGGTGCCAGTGCCATTGTAAGACTGCCCGTAAAATTTGCGAATATTTTTAGTACGCTCGGGATCCGGTACACCCCAGGAAATCGTCCGCCTCGGAAGGCGGCCGCTACATGAGCACTAACACTTCTACGATTGCGCAGTTGTGGTCCAAGGCTGACCGCTCGGCGGTTCGCGCGTTTTTTCTTTCCATCGCCGCGCTGAGCGTGGCTTTAATTCTGGCGCTCTATTCCGGAGCGGCGGCGGAACTTGGGCATATTTTTCTTGCCAGCACTTCCGCGCTGGCGGCGCTGGCGGTTGCGGGATGGGTGGCGGCCACACTGGTGCCCGTGCTCGCCAAGCGCACTCCATTGCGGTGGATCGGCTACAAGATGGAGTACCGCCTAACGCGCCAGGGATGGGTATACCTGGCGGGAATTATTCTGGTGGCGCTGGCCGCGCTGAATACCGGCAACAATCTGCTGTTTCTGATCCTTTCCACGCTGGTCGCGGCCATTCTAATGTCCGGGATACTTTCTTCCATCACGCTTTCCGGGGTGGAGTTGCGGCTGGAGCTTCCCGAGCATATTTTTGCGACGCGATCGGTGCGCACGGTAATCGAGTTGCGCAACGAAAAACTGACGCTACCTTCCTTTTCCATGCGCGTCGAAGCCGCCACGAAAAAGGGCGGGCCGGCTCCGGCCATGCTGGAGACGCCGGTTTATTTTCCGTACCTTCCAAAACGCGAGCACGTGCGGCAGGTGGTGCCGATGACGTTTCCGCGGCGCGGACTGTATCGCCAGGAGGCGTTTCGCATCGTAACGCGCTTTCCGTTTGGATTTTTGCAAAAAGCGCGGCGCATCGATTTGAAGACGGAAGCGCTGGTGTATCCCTCGGTGGAACCAACCGAGCAGCTGATCGAGATTCTTCCCGGACTGCAAGGCTCGCTCGAGAGTGTGTCGAAAGGCTACGGCCAGGATTTATATGCGCTGCGCGACTATGTGATGACCGACAGCGCGCGGCACGTGCATTGGAAAGCATCAGCGAGGTTTGGCAAGCTGATGGTGCGGGAGTTTACACGCGATGACGATTGCCGTGTGTTGCTGGTGCTGGACCCGCACATGCATGCGGCTTCGCCGAAAAATGCTGGCTCATCATCTGCACGGCAACCCGCCGCGCAATCCGCCGCAGAACGGTTTGAGCGCGCGGTGACGCTGTGCGCCAGCCTGGCGTGGCATTTTTCCGAAAGCAGCGCGGTTTTGCAATTTCGCACTGCGGGGATCGAGACGACACTGGCGCCGGCCGGCGACAATATTTTTGCGATTCTGCGGCATCTGGCGCTGGCGCAGGCGCTGCCGCCGGATCCGCAGTACAAATTGATTACCGAGCTGGCGGCGGCGCCGGAGCTTTTTAAGATTATTATTACCAGCCAGCCGCATGGATCGATTCCCGCGGCGCTGTGGCGGACGTCTTATGTGATTTTTCTGGATGATCTTTTGTAGGCGGCGTTTGGGCCTATCGTAGAGAGGTCGTGTCGTCGCGAGCCGAGCTGTCAGATGGTTGCGGCGGCCACAGCGCCAATCGGGAGATTGGCGTTCCCAGGAAAGACACTCCCCCCAGAAACGCACTACGTGTGCGAAACTGCTCCCGGTCATGCTCACGGGTACGAAATTGCGCGCGTTTCGGAAAAGCCTGCTGGCGTGGTTCCGACAGTTTCAGCGGGACTTGCCTTGGCGCCGCGACAGAGACGCGTATCGTGTGTGGCTGTCGGAAATCATGCTGCAACAAACGCGGGTCGCGGCGGTAATTCCCTACTACGAGCGCTTTCTTGAGCATTTCCCGACGGTGAGCGCACTCGCAGAGGCGCCGACAGAAGAGGTGTTGCGGTTCTGGTCTGGGCTTGGATATTACAGCCGGGCGCGCAATCTGCAGCGAGCGGCGCAGCAGATCGTAGCTAAGCACGCGGGAGAATTTCCTGAAGACCAAGAAAACGCGCTCGCGCTGCCGGGAATCGGCGCGTACACTGCGGCGGCAATTCTGAGCATCGCGTTCGACCAAGGACATGCGGTTCTCGACGGCAACGTCGCGCGCGTTTTAGCAAGACTTTTCGCTATACGCGGCGATTTGCGTGAACCGGCGCGCTGGCAGAGGTTGCAGCGCAGCGCGGATGAATTGCTCGAACGCAAAGCGCCCGGCGATTGGAATCAGGCCATGATGGAACTCGGCGCGACGATTTGCACGCCGCGTGCGCCGCAGTGTTTGTTGTGCCCGGTGGCGAAACATTGCGCCGCGCGAAAACAAGGTATTCAGGAAGAAATTCCGGAAAAACGTAAGAAACGAACGCCGGTTAGCGTGACGCTGGCCGCGGCGGTTTTTGTGAACCCGCAAGGCGACACGGTGTTGTTGCCGCCGCCGCGAACGGGAAGTGAAAAAGTCGGCGCGGATCACGTTCCTACGCTGGTATCGAAGATGTGGCATTTTCCTACCATTGCCGTCACGGGAGATCCCCGGACGGAACTGGAGCGGCATTTGAAGAGCGAATGTGCGTTGGACAAGAAGCGCAGTTCTTCCGGCATGCTAAGTCTGGTTGCGCTTGGCCGTGTGAGGCACTCCGTGACGTATCGCCAGATCACGATTTGTGCTTTTCGCATCCCCGTGGCAAAGCTTCCGCTACTGGACGGCGCAAAGGCGGTAGCGCTTAACGAGCTGGCGTCCGTGCCGATTTCCAACCTGACGCGCAAAATCGGGCGCGCGGCGCTGGCCTAGGCGCCGTAGCGGTTGCACGCGGTAAATGTTATCGATTCGCGGCGCGCGAGGATGCTCGCCGCACGCAGGCGGCAACCGTGGTGCTACTATAAAAATTCCCCATGGCTGCTTCCTCCAGCGTTCCGTACCTCCCAACGCCGCCCGCAGAGCGGTTTTTTCGTCTTTCGTTGTTCTTTCTGTTGTTCGTTTCGGTGGCTACGCTGGCGACGACCGGCAAGCTCGATGCCTTCTCTTCCGTGATCGCCATCGCCGCAATGCTTTATAAAGGTGTGCGGCTGTGGGCTTCCAAACCAGCTGAACTTACACCGCGTAACGCTACTTTTCTAGTGATCGCGTATCTGGCGTTTTTCCCGCTGGATGTTTTGTTGCTGTCGCGCGCGTTCGTGGCCAACTCGCCGAACCCGCCGCTATTCGCCGCGTTGATCGGCGTGGTGCATTTTCTTTTGTTCGTGATGCTGGTCCGTTTTTACAGCGCCACCACGGACCGTGACGCGCTGTTTCTGGCCATGCTTTCGTTCTCGGCCATGCTGGCGGCGGCGGTGCTTACCGTGGACACCGCGTTTTTGCTGTTCTTTTTCTTGTATCTGCTTTTTGCCGTGGCCACCTTCGTGGGAATGGAACTGCGCCGGGCCGCGCAAGGCGCGATCACCCCTGCGGCATTTACCGCGCAGCCACAACGCGAACGGCGGATGACGCGCGCCCTGAGTCTGGCAGCGGTGAGCGTGGCATTTGGCGCGATTCTCCTCGGCGGTATGCTGTTCTTTCTTTTTCCGCGTGTGAGCGGCGGTTATCTGGGACGCACCAGCTTGAATCCGCCGCTGGGCACCGGGTTTAGCGACGACGTGGAACTTGGACAAATCGGTGAATTAAAACAAAACTCTGAAGTAATGATGCGCATCGAAACTGGCCATCCGATTGGCTACTCGCGCCTGCGCTGGCGCGGCATCGCGCTTTCGACTTTTGATGGGCGGCGCTGGACGTCTCCCGAGCACATCATCAATACGCTTTCCGCCAATCTCGACGGATGGATTTACGTTAATGGCGGAGGGCGGCGCAAGGAAGCGGGCGTTCCTGGAATGCTGTACACCGTGGTGCTCGAGCCCATGGCCACGGATGTAATTTTCGTTCCCGGCGCGCCGGTGTCGCTGCAGGGAAATTTCAGCGGGCAGGCGAACAACAACTTTGGCGCGATACGCAATAACTATCTGTTTCGCGACGGCACGGATTCTCTTTTCAACCCGTTTCACAACTATTCCGCCATTCGCTATAACGGCTTTTCTCAATTGCCGGACATCAATGTGCCCAAGCTGAAGGCGGCGTCGGAACAATATCCGCAAGACATCGCCAATTCATATTTACAGCTTCCACCGCTTGACGAGCGGATACCGCAATTAGCGAAGCAAGTGACCGCCGGCGCCACGACGGCGTACGACAAGGCGCAATTGATAGAAACTTTTTTGCGCAGCGGCAAATTTAAATACACGCTGGTGATTACCGGCAATCCCGGAGATGACCCGCTGGCGCATTTCCTGTTTGAGACACGCGCCGGGCATTGCGAATACTTCGCGTCTTCCATGGCCGTGATGCTGCGCACGCTCGGCGTCCCGACGCGGGCGGTGAATGGCTTTCTTCCGGGCGAATACAACGAACTAGGCGGCGACTACGTGGTGCGCGCCAGCGACGCGCACAGTTGGGTGGAAGTATTTTTTCCCGGGAGCGGGTGGATTGTGTTTGATCCCACACCGGACGCGCCGGAAGGCTCCACAGGATTTCTTTCGCGCATGCAAAAGTATGCGGACTGGATGGAGCTGACCTGGGAAGACTGGGTGATCAGCTACGACTTCGCGCACCAGGTGACGCTGGCGCAGACGCTGCAACGGGATTCGCGGAATTGGACCGAGTCTGGCCGCGACTGGTTCCAACGCAAGCAGGAACGCGGGAAGGATTGGTTCAAATCCTGGCAATTTCAGCATGCCAGCTTGCGTTATTTGTTGCCGCTGGGACTGGTGTTGTTTCTGGTGGTATTGCGGTTCGATCTTTTTTCGCGCTTGCTGCGGCGCGCCACGCTGATTTTGCGCATGAAGTGGAAGACTTCGGCGGGCGCGAATCCGGAGCTGGCGTCGCGGCTTTATTTTGAATTGCTGCGGGTGCTGGAAAAGCGCGGGATTGCGCGGCGCGAATCGCAGACGCCGCGGGAGTTTGCGGCGGCGTTGGGCGGAATGTGGCAGTCGAAAGCTGCCGGGCTGACGCCGGCGGTGCGCGAATTTACGGAGATTTATGCGCACGCGCGGTTTGGCGGGGCGACGTGCGATACTTCGCGGCTGCGCGTTTTGCTGGCGCAGATTCGTGCGGGCCTGCGCTCGCGGTAGGACTTCACTTCCCCTCCCAAACGGAACATCCCTTGCGACGTGTTATAATGGAATGTTGTCGAAAGCTTCAGTTTTACCACCTATGACGAAGAGTGTGACCAAAGTCGGATTTGTCAGCCTCGGCTGCCCGAAAAACCTTGTGGACAGCGAGGTGATGATGGGTATTCTTGCGCGCGAAGGGTACGAACTGACGCCGCGGGCTGATGAGGCCGAGATACTCGTCGTGAATACGTGCAGCTTTATCGAGTCCGCGCAGAAGGAATCGGTGGACGCGATTCTGGAGATGGCGGAGCACAAGAAATTTGGCGCCGCTAAAAAATTGATTGTGGCGGGATGTCTGGTGGAACGCTACCGGGCGCAGATTTTGGAGCAGGTGCCGGAAGTTGACGCTGTGGTGGGCACCGGCGAAGTGGAACGCATCATGGAAGCGGTGGAGGGCGATTTGCGCGTGCTGCCGGCGCAGCCTGCCGCGTTCTTGTATCACGATTTGACGCCGCGCGTGATCACCACGCCCCGGCACGCCGCGTACATCAAAATCGCCGAGGGTTGCGATCATCCGTGTTCGTTTTGCATTATTCCGCAGTTGCGCGGAAAATTTCGCAGCCGCAGGTTTGAGTCGGTGCTGCGCGAGGCGGAGAATCTGGTCGCCGGCGGGGCGCGCGAAATCACTTTGATTGGGCAGGATACTACTTCTTACGGCGAGGATTTGGGCTTGCGCGATGGCTTGGCGTTGCTGCTTGAGAAACTGGCACAAATTGGCGGTGCGCAATCTGCAGAGGGCGATGATCTGTTGTGGGTGCGGTTCCTGTACGCGTATCCCAATCGCGTGACTCAGAAAATGCTCGATACTTTGGCGAACTATCCGCGGCTGGCGAAGTACATGGATATGCCGCTGCAGCACGCCAGCCGCAATGTGCTGGCGCGCATGAAGCGCGGCGGAAATGGCGAATCGTTCTTGAAACTGCTGGAGCGCATTCGCGGGACGATTTCTGGTGTTTCATTGCGCACGTCGTTCATCGTGGGCTTTCCTGGAGAGACCGACGCGGATTTTGCCGAACTGTGCGAGTTCGTAAAGGCCGCGCAGCTTGATTGGATGGGCGTGTTTGAATATTCCGACGTGGACAATGCGGGGAGTTTTGCGCTGGATGAAAAGGTTGATGCCGCGACCATCACGGCGCGTCGCAATGAGTTGATGGCCATTCAAAAGAAAATTTCGCGGGCGTGCTTGAAGCGGTTCCGCGGACAGACGCATATCGCGCTGGTTGAAGGCCCGTCGAAAGATAATCCGCTGGTGTGGGAAGCGCGCCTCGAAGGTATGGCGCCGGACATCGACGGCAAGTTGTACCTGACGGATATCGAGTTGCCGAATGGTGATGTGGCGGAGACCGGCGACGTGGCCCGCGTGGAGATTACCAAGACCGATGCCTACGATTTGATTGGGCGGGTCGTAGAAATTATTCCGCGTTCGCGTGAGTTGCGCATCGATGCCGGCGCTACTAGGAAAAATTCTGACGTTCCGCCCGTGGAGAAACTGCACCGCATCGCCACCGGCGCTCCGCTGCGTGTGCTGGCGTGAGGTTTTAGTAGCGCACAGGCAAGAGTGCCTGTGCTACTGGAGTTGATGTAAACTTCCCTTTCTGGGCGAATCACAAATTCCAAATAGCAGGATCAGCGTCATGTTACATAAATGTCCGATTTGCAAAACGCCTACCGACTCGACGGTGCACGGCGACTTCCCTTTTTGCGGCGAACGCTGCCGCGACCGCGATCTCGGCAACTGGGCCACGGAAAAATATGTGGTCTCCGATCCCATCTTCAACGAAGACGAGCTCGAAGAAATTGAATCGCCGCGCAAAACAATAATTGTCGACCTGGAACTCGACGAGCCGAATGACGCCGGACACTGAGCCCGCCAATGCTGCTGGTCCGAACTCGGTCTCACAAAGGCCACGCCTCGCATTCGCTGTCGCCACCGTTTTTGGTATGGGCTACCTCAAGCCCGGTCCTGGGACTTACGGATCTATCGTCGGGATGCTGCTTTCGATGCTCGCGACTTGGCTCAGCGCCTATCGCATTTTGTCACTCCACGGAGCGACTGACGGACCTACAAGTTTTTGGGGCACGACTTGGTTGACGTCATACCACGACTATCTGGGATTAATAATTATTGGCGGCATCGGGATATACGCGGCGGATCGAGTCGCGAAATGGGCGAACTGCAAAGACCCGCAGTACGTGATCATCGATGAAGTCTCTGGTCAACTTTTGACCTACAGTCTACTTTGGTTTTCTCCTCTTAACTGGAAGACGTGGCTCCTCGGTCTGGGGCTCTTTCGCCTCTTCGACATATGGAAGCCCTTCCCCATCCGCCACCTGGAAAAACTGCCAGGCGGCTGGGGCATCATGGCCGACGACTGGCTGGCGGGCATCTACGCTGCAATTCTGCTGCGTCTCGCGTTACACTTTAACCTGCTATGAAATTCGGCCTGGGTGAATCTTCCAAGAAGAACGGTATCCCGCGCATTGAGCGCGTCGCGCCATCAGCGGCCATCCCTGGCGGCGAGATTGCCATTTACGGTACGGGCTTCGCGTCCCGCAATGGTTCGCGGCCGATCGTGCGCTTCGGCGAGCAGGAAGCCAGTCTCTCGCTGGCCAGCGAGACGCGTCTGATCGCGAAAGTTCCCGAAGGCGCCAGCGGCGGCATGGTACAAGTCAGCATGGCCGACCACGAAAGCGCGCCGCATCCCGTCTCTATCGGCGTGGAAGTCGCCGACAATCTCCATCCCGTAGCGAATCCCGCCGTGGATGCCGAAGGCAATATCTACGTAACATTTTCCGGGCAGCGCGGGCAACGCGTGCCGGTCTCGCTGTACAAGATCACCGCGAACTACAGCGTGAAGCCGTACGTCACCTCGTTGATCAACCCGAGCGGCCTGGCCATCGGTCCCGGGGGCGATCTATTCGTCTCCTGCCGCCACGATGGCACCATTCACCGCGTCACGCCGGATGGCCGCGCCGAAGAGTGGATCGAGGGCATGGGAGTAGCCACGGGCATCGCGTTCGACAAAGCAGGCAACCTCTACGTCGGCGACCGCAGCGGCACCATTTTCAAAATCAGCCCTACGCGCGAAATTTTTGTGTTTGCCACGCTGGAGCCGTCCATCGCCGCATATCATCTGGCATTCCATCCGAGCGGCGATCTATATGTGACGGGGCCGACAACCTCCAGCTTCGATCGCATTTTCCGCATCACGCAAGGCGGCGAAGTGCTGGTTTTTTACCGCGGACTAGGACGGCCGCAAGGTTTGGCGTTCGACCGGGACGGCTACCTCTACGTGGCCGCGAGCTTCGCCGGACGCCGCGGGCTGGTGCGCATCTCCCCGCAAGGCCATGCGGACATCGCACTAAGCGGATCAAATCTAGTCGGCGTAGCGCTACAGCCTTCAGGCCGCGCGATCCTGGCCACCTCGTTCACGCTCGGCAGCGGACCAACGGGCGCACTATACACGCTGGACTGGGAAGTTCGCGGCCTGCCGCTAGTCGGCTAATAGAAACAGGCACTCTTGTTTACACTCGCTAGGGTGCCTGTGCGGTTTTGTACGGCTTCGTGAGACGGGCTGAAATATTGGCCGAAACGGGATACGCGAAAAAACATGAAAGCCGAAATCATCGCAGTCGGTTCCGAACTCCTCACACCCGATCGCGTCGACACCAATTCCCTTTTCCTGACCGAGGAACTAAACAAACTCGGCGTAGAAGTGATCCGCAAATCCGTGGTGGGAGACAATCGCGACGATTTGCGCGCCACTTTTCACGAAGCCCTCGAGCGCGTGGAACTGGTCATCGCCTGCGGCGGTCTGGGCCCCACGGAAGACGACCTCACACGCGAAACCGTCGCCGAACTGCTGGGACGCAAACTCATCCGCCACGACGAAATTGTCCGCGCCATTGAAGCGCGTTTCCGTAGCTTCAAACGCGAAATGCCGGAGATCAACGTGCGCCAGGCGATGGTCCCCGAAGGCGCCGAGGTGCTGGATAATCCGCGCGGCACCGCGCCGGGATTGTGGATCGAAGATCGCGGCCGCATGATCGCGCTGCTACCCGGTCCACCGCGGGAGATGAAGGCGATGTTCCTGGAGAATATTGTGCCGCGGCTGCAGCGGCGCGTTTCAGGGGTTCGCCTGGTGCATCGCGAATTGCGCGTCACCGGATTGGGCGAATCCCACGTGGAACAGCGCATCGCGCCGATCTACAAACGCTACTCCGATGTGAACACCACGGTGCTGGCTGCGCCCGGCGAGGTGCAAGTGCACTTGCGCATGTGGACCGACGATTTTCCGCACGCCCAGAAAACGCTGGACGAAATCGAGCAAGGTTTTGAAATTGCTCTGACGGATCGCATCTTTTCGCGCGATGGATCGTCACTGGACGAGGTGGTCGCGCACCTGCTCCTACTCAACAACGCCACAATTTCCGCCGCCGAAAGCTGTACCGGAGGACTCTTGGCGCAGCGCCTGACCAGCATCGCCGGAAGCTCAACCTATTTTCTCGGCGGCGTGGTCTGCTACAGCAACGAACTAAAAACTGCCTGGGTTGATGTGCCTGCGGCGTTGATTCAAGCCAAAGGTGCGGTCAGCGCCGAAGTCGCCACCGCGCTGGCCGAAGGCATTCGCCGCCGCGCAGGAAGCCAGCTAGGCGTTGGCATCACTGGAATTGCCGGACCCGGCGGCGGCAGTGAAGAAAAACCGGTAGGCACGGTACACATCGCGCTTTCCTCCGCCGCCGGCGTCAAGGAACGGCGCGTAAATTTCCCCGGCGACCGCGAAATGATCCGCATGCAAGCGTCGCAAGCCGCGCTGGACATGGTGCGTATTCATTTTCTATACAATGGCACGCAGGTCGGCGCGCAAGTTGGCACGCCGCAAGCCAAGCAAATCGGCACGCCAATCGGCACATCAATCGCCTCGTCAATCGCCACGCCCTCAGGCCCGCACTCCTCCGCAAACCCTCTGAAAAGTTCCTAGCATGGACCGCGCGCAGCTGCTCCATCTCGGCATTCCAGTGGTGGCGTATTTGCTCGGCTCGATCCCGTTCGGCTTGCTGGTCGGCGGCGTATTCGGCGGCAAAGACGTGCGCCGTGCCGGCAGCGGCAACATCGGCGCCACCAATGTATCGCGCGTGGCCGGGCCATTCGCGGGAATCCTCACGCTGGTCCTTGACGCTGCAAAAGGTTCCGTGGCCGTGCTGGCCGCGGCCAGGCTCACGGAAGATTCCGCCACTTGGATGATGATAGCCGGCCTGCTCGCGCTGCTCGGCCACTGCTACCCGCTCTGGCTGCACTTTAAGGGTGGCAAGGGGGTGGCTACGGCGGCGGGAGTTTTCCTGGTGCTCTGCCCGCTCGCTATGTTCTCCGCGCTGGCGATTTTTATTCTGGTGGTAATTTTTTGGCGATTCGTCTCGTTGGGCTCACTAGCCGCCGCGGCCGCCATTCCGCTATTGATGTATTTTCTGTGGGCGCCGCATCACGCGCCTCCGCTCGTGGTAATTTTCGGCTCGTTGGCAATTTCTTCGCTGGTCATCTACAAACACGACGCCAACATGCAGCGCTTGGTTACCGGCACAGAAACAAAATTTTCCTTCAGCCGAAAATCGGAAACACCAGAGAAGAAAGACGCCAACTGACGTCGCACTGACGATTTGGTGGCACCGCCAATCGTGACTGTGCTCTTCGCTTACTCCTGCATGTAGGATGGTTCACAGCTTTCTGCGAAAATTTCGACGCGCGCCAGAAATCATCATGACCAAAATCGCCATCCTGGGAGCAGGCAGCTGGGGCACCGCGCTCTCCATCATTCTGTCGCGTAGCCCGCGCAAACATGAAATCGCGTTGTGGGCCCGCGACGCAGAGCTGGCGAAGGCCATCGTCAATTCCAGCGAAAACAAGGCCTACCTGCCCGGCTGCGAAATCCCTAAAAGCGTCACCGTCACCTCACACCTGGAAGAGGCTCTCGCGCAAGTATCCATCGTCGTCAGCGCCATTCCCTCTGCGCATGTCCGTGCCGTTTTCACTTCGGCGCTCGCGCATCTGCGTGGGGACGCCATTATCGTCAGTGCTACCAAGGGCCTCGAACCCGCCACACAACTGCGCATGAGCAAAGTGCTGGAGCTGTTTCTCGACGCAACGCTCCCGCCGCGGATCGCCGTACTCTCCGGGCCATCTTTCGCCGCCGAAGCCGCGCGGGGCGAGCCTACCGCCGTGGTCGTTGCCGCCGATCCCGTCGACGCACCCTCGCTGGCGTTGTCGATCCAAACCGAGTTCGCCGCCCCGGGTTTCCGCCTCTACACCAACAACGACGTCCTGGGCGTTGAACTCGCCGGCGCGATGAAAAACGTAATCGCCATCGCGGCCGGCGCCTGCGAAGGCTTGGGCCTCGGCTCGAACGCCGTCGCCGCCTTGGTAACCCGAGGCCTGGCAGAAATGAGCCGGCTGGCCGTAGCGTTAGGAGCCAAACCCGAAACACTGGCGGGACTCGCGGGCCTCGGCGACTTAGTGCTGACCTGCACAAGCAAGCAAAGCCGCAATCATCAAGTGGGCGCGCAACTGGGCGCCGGTAAAAAACTGAGCGAAATCCTGGCCGCCACGCACACGGTTGCCGAAGGCGTCGGCACTACCGCGCCGCTGCTGGCCCTCGCCCGCCAACATAACGTCGAGCTACCCATCACCGAGCAGGTCGACGCCATCCTGCACCACGGCCGCGCCCCCCGCGAAGCCATCCGCGAAATCATGGAGCGCCCGCAGAGACGCGAATCCGCCTAAGTTTTAGTGGTGGACTGAGCTGCCCGTTCGCGAGCGCCGCCGCGGCAATACGAAATGCTGGCTAACCCTGCGCGGCCTTAGCCTGTGTTGCGGCGAGCTTCGCAAGCATGACTTTCATTTGTTCGCGATTTCCCGCGGTCCGCTTCCGGCCATCCGGCATTGCATCAATTAGTTTTTCCAGGTTGGCGGCGAATTTCGGCCCATACGCGGATCGAATTTCGCCGAGCAACAACTCAATTTTCGCGAAGACACCAACGTGCTCGCCGTTGCTGTCGTTGAAGAGCTCCATATCGATGGCGCCGTTGTTGACCAGCGCTGCCGCCATGTCCCAATAGGTCACCACCATGCGCAAATGCCCGCTGTGCTCGCCAAAAATCGCGGCATTAAAGTCGGCCATAGATTGCGGATTAAATTCGCGGAAATACCAGTCGCGCGCTTTACGCATGGTCTCTTCGCGACGCAGTTCGTACAGCTTGAGAATCAATCCAGCTTCTTCTTGTTTCGACATAAAGCAGGTGCTCCCTTTGAGGGTTTCTGCGGCCCGCACGGCGCCGCTTGCCGTGATTGTAGCAGAGCGCTTTCAATCCGTATCACGCGCGCGTGAAATTTGGGATCGATGTGAATCGTGCGGGCGATTATCATCTCACTACTCAATTAAGCGGGACTATTCCCGCAACGGTACAGCTTGCCCGCCGCTACTTCATCGCTGCGAAGTGTTCTCACACTCCGCGATTTCCTAGAGAACGTTTTGCTTCTTCAAGTCTTTCACGATCAGCTTCACCACCCCATCGATTACCTTTTGCGCCGACCTGGGATTGAAGGAGTCGCTTGTGCCCGTCCAGATAAGTTCTCCCTCTCCCGGGCTGGCCGCATAAAAATTCGTCTCTACGCGAACCGTCGTGTCCTCACGCAAGTAGTCGGGGGAATACACCTGCCGGTAAACCGTGCCGTAGTAACCGTAGAACGTCCGGTAGTACGCGTAAGGTACTGCGTAGCTCTGCCCCGGGACGTACGTGGTCTTTTTGTCCACTTTCACAAGCCGCGAAACAAGGACCGCATCGATCTTGAAGTCTCGGATCTGTCCTTTCAAATACCCTGCGTCCAGCTCCGCGGAGTGCGGCCGCAACAGGATCGAATTTCCGGGAACCGCATCGAGGCCTTCCTTCGCCAGCGCCGACGAAAGGTCATCCTCGAAATCCGCGCGAATTTCCGGATTCTCACTCATGCCGATCACCAAAACGCGGTGCGGCTTCTGCCCGGAATAGGCGGGACTCTTCCAACTCACTAGAAGTTTTTCGGCCCGCGCGCTCGCCACGGGAAGTAGCACCAGAGCGCAACACGCCAGCGCCCCTATCATCACAACGATCAGCGCCCCGATCAACGTAACGCCGAGCAATCCTTCGGTAGACCTGAGTCTTTTCACGGGGCGCGCTTCCTCTCTTAACCTGAGCGCGGACTATAGTATAGTTACCTTCCCGGACAATCGTGAGTCATAGCTTCGCCGCCCCGCCGCACCGGAGGCAGACCATAGAAAGACAAGGCAATCGTTTGTTTTTGCGTGGAACGAATCCTTACCCGCCGCACCGTGTGGTGCTCGCCGCCGTTCTGGTCGGTGCTCTATGCTACGTCTTTGCCAGAGCCGGCGGAGCGCTGATCATTCAGCCGCAAGCGGTTTCGCCGCTGTGGCTGGGAAACGTGCTTTTGGCCTCGGTGTTGGTTTTGGCTCCGCGCAGGCTCTGGCCGGTTCTCCTGGCCGCGGGTCTGGCGGGATTTGCTCTTTTTGACCTCGCCTCACACGACCCCATTCGTCCTGTTCTCTGGCTGATTCTCTCAAACGCCGTCGAAATCCTCGTCGCCGCGTGGTGTCTTCGTAGTTCCTTCCACGGCGTGCCACGCCTGAACAGCGTCAAAGCCCTGGCCAAATATTCTTTCTTCGCGGTCTTCCTCGCACCATTTGTGGGGGCGTTCCTCGGCGCGCTCGCCACCACCAGCCACTACTGGACCAGTTGGAAGGTAGCATTTCTCTCTGAAGCTATCGGGTTCCTTACGCTGATGCCCGCCATCTTAGGCTGGGCCGAAGAAGTACGTGCTTGGGGACAAAAGCCGCGCACCTACTATTTTGAAGCAGTCGCCCTGCTGGTGGCCTTGGTGGTTCTTGGACGCTTTGCCTTCGCCGCGCCCGGGACGGGCCTTCCCCCGGCGTTGCTTTATTCTGTCGTCCCGCTGCTCCTGTGGGCCACTCTCCGCTTCGGATCGATGGGCGTCAGTACTTCGATGATCGCTATCGCCTTTTTCTCCATCTGGGACGCCGTCCATGGCCGCGGTCCCTTCATCGAACCTGGGCCGCTTGTGAACGTCTTCTCTCTCCAACTGTTCTTATTTTTCATGGCCGCGCCCTTTATGGCTTTGGCAGCCCTGGCAGAGGAGACCAAAGACGTCGAGCAGATCTTGCGGCAGCGAGACCGCGAGTTAACCGAGGCCCAGCGCCTGTCTCGCACCGGCAGCTGGAAGTGGGATCCCGTTTCTGACGCCGTTACCTGGTCGGCCGAACTCTATCGCTTGGGCGGATACAATCCCGATCTGCCTCCGCCTTCCTTTCAGGATCACGACCAATTCTTCGTTCCCGAAAGTTGGGAGCGCCTCAAGCACGGCGTAGAAAAGGCCCTGCGCACCGGAAAGCCCTACGAGTTGGACTTGGAAGCGATCCGTTTAGACGGAAAAAAACTTTGGCTGACCACCCGCGGCGAACCCGTGCTTGATGCCAACGGTCATCCTCTTTACCTGCGCGGCACCACGCAAGACATCACCGAGCGCAAGCTCTCCGAAGACGCGCTTCTGGCCATGAGCGGCCGCCTGATCACCGCACAGGAAGAGGAACGCACCCGCATTGCGCGAGAGTTGCACGATGATCTGAGTCAAAGGCTGGCTCTCCTCCTCATCAGCCTGCAGCAATTCAAGCAGGGGATGCCCGGCCTCTCTTCCCAATCTCAAGAACATTTGCAGAGCATTGAGGAATTGGCCACGGACTTGTCTTCCGATATTCATGGCCTGTCGCACCAGCTCCACCCCGCCAAACTGGAAACGCTCGGCTTGGTCGCTTCTTTGCAGGGGTTCTGCCGGGAGTTCTCTCTGCAACACGAAATTCCCATCCGCTTCGTCCATAGCAACATCTCCGGAGCGATTTCGCAGGATGTCACTCTGTGCCTCTTTCGCATCACCCAAGAAGCCTTACAAAACGTCGCCAGGCATAGCGGCGCGGCAGAAGCTTCTGTTGAACTATCCGGTCACCCCGAGGAAATCGCTTTGTGCGTTTCCGATTCCGGTCAAGGTTTTGACGTCGAGTCGGCCAAAGGTGCAGCCGGCCTGGGGTTAGTCAGCATGCGTGAGCGTCTCCGCTTAGTTGGGGGACAGCTTTCCATTGAATCCCGTCCTTCACATGGCACGCGCATCCACGCTCGCGTCCCCTGGCGCGCGGCCGACACGGAAGTCGCCCCCGAGAGTAAGTCGCACCGCGCCATTGCGTAGTCGTTCGGCGTTCTGCTGTTGACCGATTTGCCATCGCGCCGCTGCCAGAATCTCGACCGCCCGGCGCCTGTGATAATCTTCCGCCGTGACTACCGAACTCTCCCCCGACGCGGTTCGCGCCGAAGTGCAAAAATTCTGGAGCATTTTGTCCGGTAAATCCAAGGACAAGCTCGAAGATCTTTATTCCCCGTCCGCCATCGTTTTCAGCGGCAAGGCCAAGCTAAGCGAGCGCGGCGCGCTCCCCGCCATCCGCCGTATGCGTCACTACGCCGCGGCGGACTCCCTTTCCACCGTCGAGCTCGACACCATCGAAGTCCAGATTCCCGGCCCCGACATCGCCATTGCTTCTTACACCTACCGCTTCAGTTCCACCAAGACCCTTAAAGACGGAACCCGCGAAGATCGCAAAACCCTCTTCGGCCGCTCCACGCAAATTTTTCAGCTCGATCCCTCGGGCGCGCTACGAATCGTCCACGAACATTTGAGCTCCGCGGCCCCGCCGGCGGTCGAGAAAGCCAAAGGATAACGTCATGGTTGTTTTTGCGAAAATCGCGTTTGCATCTGGCGCTGGTGGCTCTGCTCGCGCGGCGTTCCGGTGCGTTCGCTAACGTGAGCAAAACTTCCGCCGACGAGGTCCGCGCTCGCGTTGAGCAGTTCTGGAATTTTTTCATTAAAAAATCAAAAAACGAATTCGACGAGTTGTACTCCTCGTCGGCCACCGTCTTCGCCGCCGACGCCCGCCGCGGCGAATCCGCCCGACTGATGCTGGTGCGCCGCGGGCGCGAACTCTTCGGTCCGGCTTCGGCCGTCGCTGCCAAGCTTGGCACCATCGACGTGCAACTCCTGCGCGACGACCTGGCCGTCGCTTCCTACGCCTTCCACTTCACGATCACCCGCAGCCTCCCCACTGGCAAGCGCGTAAGTGTCGACGTTCCCTTCGGCCGCTCCACCCAAGTCTTCCAGCGCGACGCCGCCGGAATCCTCAGAATCATCCACGAACACCAAAGCTCCGCCGAGCCGGTAATACCCAAAGAATTGTCTCCAGACGCCGGCACACTTACCTGGCGTTGACGAACATCAGTGCTCCACGGGATATTCCGTGCACAACGCAGGTGCCATTGATACACTTTCGCAAATGGCGGAGACAATTAGTCCTCGGCACGCTCTCCTCGTTCGCGTCACGCACTGGCTTACCGTGTTATCCTTCCTGGCCCTGCTCGTGTCCGGAGTGGAAATTCTCATCTCTCACCCACGGTTTTATTGGGGAGAGACCGGCAACGTAAATACTCGTCCCTTATTCACGATCCCGATTCCATCCTCCCGGTCCATCGTTCCCACCGGGTATGGTTACGTGCTTCCCGATCAGAATGGCTGGAGCCGCTATCTCCATTTCCAGTCTGCTTGGATTGTGGTTGGCACCGGGTTACTTTACGTGGCCTTCGGATTCTTCGGAGGGCATTTCCGACGGAATTTGCTTCCCGCTCGTTCTGACCTCTCGCCCAAGCGGCTTGGAATTTCCATTGCCCAGCACCTGCGTTTCGCGCGACCGAGTTCGGAAGAAGCATGGTCGTATAACGTGTTGCAGCGCCTGGCGTATCTGGTTGTCATCTTCCTGTGTTTTCCGTTGATCATCTGGACGGGTCTAGCGATGTCACCGGCCTTCGAATCCCTGGCTCCGTCCGCAGTTCTGGGTGGCCACCAATCCGCGCGCACCATCCACTTTTTCGTGACAGCATTTCTGGTCGTGTTCCTCCTGATTCATGTGCTCATGGTTGTTCTTGCCGGATTCCGAAATCGGATGCGCGCCATGATCAGCGGTCGCGTCACCGAGCCTCAGGAGCGAGTATGAACAAGCTCTCTCGACGTCAAATCATTACCACCGGGCTCGCGGCTGCCGCGGGTATTTCCGGGCTGGCCGTGGCTGCGAAACTTGCCGGACGATACGGACTCATCCCGCCGGATTCGGGAGGAATTTACGGACCCGGTGAAACACTTACCTATGCTGCGCAGCGGGTATTGACTCGCCACACTCTGGCGCGTGAGTTTTCTCAAAGCCAGATCTCCAAAGATCCGTTTGCGTATCCGGTCGATCCCCTGGGCGAAGAATTCCAGCGCTTTCAGAGCGCGGCATTTGCGGACTGGCGTCTGGTCGTTGATGGCATGATCGCCCGCCCGGCATCCTTCTCGGTTGCGGAGCTCAAGAGCTTTCCCGCCCGCACCCATATCACGATGATCGGCTGCGAAGAAGGCTGGACATATATTGCCGAATGGACGGGTGTTCCACTCTCACACATCCTGGAACTGGTGGGGACGCTGCCCAGGGCCCGATACGTTGTCTACCGCTCGATTCAACCCGAGGCCTGGGATAGCATCGACATGGCTGAGGCTATGCACCCGCAAACTCTCGTCAGCTACGGTATGAACGGCGGCGAGTTGCCTGTGCCCTTCGGCGGACCTCTGCGCATGCGCGTTCCCCGCCAACTCGGCTACAAGAACGTTAAATACATCAACCGCCTCACGGTCACTGATAAGCTCAAACAGTTCGGCAAAGGCTTGGGCTCCGGCGAATTGGGGGCGGAAGATGGGTACGCGTGGTACGCGGGCATCTGAGGGCGCAGGCCATCGCAGGACCAAGCCCTTCGCCGTTGGGCTTGTCACATCTGTGGTGTGTGATGGAACGGTCTTTGTGCGGCGCGAAGATTTTCAGTTGGCGCCATTCCCGACAAGAACCCAGGAAAGCGCCTCGTCGACACTGCGAAAAACGCGCAGTCCTTTTTCGCCCAAGGATTCACGAAATGCCACGAACTTTTGCGCTAATCCAAATACCACGTCGCAGTTCACCAGGATCGCCCGCCGAGCATCTGGCGCGAATACAGACTTTTCCGCTAGCCGCCGCACATCTTCAGAACCAAGCTCGATTTTGGTGACGTGGGTAAGGTCCATCAACTGCGAGAAGCTCGGATCAAAGTCGGGATCGGTCATGAGTCTGTCTTGATGCGCCAATCCGTCAGCGAAGGTCAAGACACCGGTGGCGGTAGTCATCACCAATCTACGCTCCTTATCGATTCTGAAGTAAGCGGCCATGGAATTTTCCGCCACGTGCTCCCCCAATCGGGGGCTTACAAATGTTTTCCCAAGCAACACCGCCTCCACCGCCGCGAATAGCTCGCCCTCGGCATCGGACTTAACCACGTAGCCGTGTCCCCCGGCGCTGAGCGCCTCTCGCGCCACATCGGCATCCTGCTCTTGCGTCACAAAAAGTATTTTGCTTTTGGGAGCGACCTTGCGAATTTGCCGCGCTGCGGCAATCCCATTCAACTCGGGCATCCCGATGTCCAATAAAATTACGTCCGGCTGCAGCTCCTTCGCTTTCTGAACCCCTTCAAGTCCGTCGGACGCCACGCCAACAACTTGCCAGTCCTGCTTTCCCCGAAGCTTTTCTAGTGCATAACGCCGCCAATCGGCAAAATCATCCACCACAAGAATGCGCGTAGGTCGCAAAAACGGGCTCCTTTTCTTCAAACTTCAATAGCCAATTCTGGTCTGACGGTCGTGCTGAACCAAACCCTAGAAAGGTACCGCGTCGTAGCGGTTCGGTCGTTGCTCGAAAGCAACCTTCGTGCTTGCTCCGAGGCAATCGGGAAGAGGAACGTGCGGGCATTCTACAGATTCCCTGTCAATTCGCAAGGATTTCCAGCATCGTCGCGCCCCAGTTGAAACCCCAGTTGGAGCATTGTTGAAACATTGATTCAGCAGGCCTACAGTATCGAGCGTGCGGACTCCACCTAAGCGGCTCGAGGATCAACCTCTTTTCCACATCACCTCGGTCAACGTTCAGACCGTCTATTTCGACGGCAACGTTGATTTTGAGATTCGCGGCGCCTTTGACCGTACCCATGGCGTTCATGAGGGCCACGGTTGGCTCTTATTACCGCAGCGCGAAAGTCTGGTGGGCGATCTCAAATTTCTGGATCACCACGCGAAAAGCGCCCTCTTTCTCACCGCGGAGCGCGCCATTCCGAATCTCAAGAATTCCAGCGTTCCGTACCTGTCAGGTCGCTGGAAGCCCTATCACGTGTGGATGGTCATTGAACCCGGATGGGTCTGGAACCGGATGCTATTTAATCGGGGTTGGAGCGATGAACGCTGCGACATTTGCAGAGAGCGCATTAAATCGGGCGAGTACGGCTTCGTCGATCGCGGCGGCCACAAAATCTGCGAACGATGTTACGGACAATACGTCGCCACCCACGATCTCTCTTTCATCGATCAGCTCTAGTTTATTCGAATGCGTCCGGCTTATCTTTAACCCCGCCAGTTAGTTAGCCGCAGAAGCCACTCGGCAGTCGGTCGCCGCGCCGTAATTTAAGACTCTCCCTCAAATATGTCTTGACAAGGCAACTGCCGATTTGTTAAAGTTTCGACGTACAGAAGTGCGTCTGATTCATGCATCGCCGACGCGACTCTCCACGCTCCGGCCACCTAGTAACTACTTTGAAATCGTATTCCCCTCGTAAGTTCAGTAGAATGAACACTTGCAAAAGGATGTGAAAACAAAGGACTTTAAGTACCTTTGTTTTCACATCCTTTCAGAAAACCCTGGGGGTACCCGTCACCGCAAACCATGATTCCACTTCCGCGCCCCCGCGCGACGGAACTTGCTCCGTCGCGCAGGGGGTACTGTGCTAATTTGAACGATGCCTTGCGAAGGGTGAAAGGTGGGAGTGAGTTAGTTGCCCTTTCAATCGGTCAAAGGCTATACGCCAGCGGATGCTTGGGCTCGTAAAGCATGATGTCGTCCGCGCCAGGTACGGCCATCACCGCCACGAGTCCGTACCCGTGATCCTGAACTTCGCCGCGGAACTCCGCTCCTTTGCCCTTCAGTTCAGCGACCGTCTGTGAGATGTCGTCGCACATCAGGGAGATCAGATGGTGCCGCGGCGATTCGTACGTCTTGCCATCGTAGACGCTGTGGGTCGGGTGCACGCCCATCTCACTCCGCCCGGTCTTGAAGATCAGCCAACCCGCTCCTCCGCCCAGCGCATCCTCGACGTAGGGCCAGCCGAGGACGTCGCGAAGGAATGCGCGCGTTGCGGGGGCATCGTCGCAATAAATCAGGGTGTGGATGCTGGTGATCATCAGACTGAACTACTGAAATCGCCTAAAATTCTACTATTTCCGTCTATTGCCAATCAAGAAGCCGCTGATTCGCACTGGAGATCGAAATTAGGACACTACCCGCGGGGGCGAAGCCTAAGCCCATGTCTTTGAATCAGAAACCTAGCGGAAGCCGCTCTATTTTGCCGCGGCAGCACCCACCGCCGATTCGGGCGCTTGACGCCGCCGCCGCCCGCTCAGCAGATACACCGCTGCGCGCAGCTCAAACAAAGGATCGTCCGACGGCTCAATGCCATCCACCCGCGGAATCGGGTCCAGGATAATTCCCTTCTGTTCGTGCGCGTCGTCCGGCACTCTCGCCGTTAGCGTTACCCGGCCAAAATTGACCAACGGCCGGTCCTCCGGCCAGTGGATGGTCGCGTCATCCAGCACGTCGTTCTCGTTCGCCATCTGTACCAGGATTTGGAAGTTCACCGCGCCCGCCGCAATGCGATGTGCAAGCTCATCGAAAAGAAAGTTTGGATCGTTGATCTTTGCACTCGCTTCATCGAGATGCTCTTCCCCGGCCTCCGGAACGACCCGGTAGCGGCCATAGCGCGAGACGCCATCCTTGTTCGTAAACCGGAAAGCCGATATCGCGAAGTAGCTGGCCTGCGCAAAACTCGCTGGCCTCGGCTTGGGCTGCACGAATGCCAATGCTGCAGGGTGCGAACCCAGGAACGCCTCAATGGGCTTCGGTGACGGCTTCGATGGATCGCTCGCCGCAATCGCACGCAACAATTCCAGAAACTCCTGCCCCGTCCGCACCGGAAATCCGTCCGTCGAATGACTGATGATATCCGTGTGCACGCGTTCGCCAAGATGGAACCGAATGCCCAGCCCATGCGGCATCGCGTTGGGATCGTTGTCGGGAATCAACGGCAGTCCCGTGGAGTTCGAGAATCGCGCCGTCACCGGCGTAGACTCGTGCGCAATGTGTGGGGCCCGCGTCAGCGCCGCGGCATCACGTGAAGGCGTGAACGTGCCGGTGAGCAGCATCCCCTTGGCGTGCGCCGGACGAAAACCAGGGTGCTCGCCAAAAAGGGTCTCGAACTGCTTGAGAATATCCTGGCTCAACGCTATGACTTTTTCATCGTTTGGAAGTGGCATAAACCGCTCCTGAATAATCCGAGATGTTGCTCCGACGCGTTGCTTTGATGACGCTATCGCCCAATACGATGCTGTTTAATTTAGAGAGAAAAACAGCGAATGCGCCGAAACGCATGGGCAAAATCCTAGCACAGGCGCGGCATACGGCAAGCAGTCAACAAATCGCGCCCTTCGACTTCACTTGGGTGGCCTTCATTGGGTCGCCCTTTACGGGGTCGCTCTTTACTTGGCCGCTCTATCCAATCCGAACTCCCGATGCAGCGTGCGCAGCGCCGGCACCACGGACTGTTCTTCAATCACAAACGAAATGTTCGTTTCCGAAGAGCCTTGCGCGATGGCGATAATATTTACGCCTTCTTTGCCCAGCGCATTAAACGTCTTGCCCGCGATACCAGGGATGCCGCGCATGTTCTGTCCCACCACCGCCACGATCGCAATGTGCGGATCCACGCGAATATGCTCTACCTTTTCATGTTCCAAATCCTGCGCAAATTCCTTGCGCAAACCTTCCACGGTTTTTTCCGCGTCCGCGGACGAAATACCGAAACAGATATCGTTCTGTGACGACGATTGCGAAATCAGCAATACATTCGCCCGCACTTCCGCCGTGGTCGAAAACGTGCGTCCCACCACGTCCGGCAGTCCCACGATTCCCGGGCCACCCACGCTGATGAGCGTTACGTCCCGAATCGCCGTCAACGCTTTTACGCCTCCGCCGACGCTCTGCGCTTGCGGCGTAATCTTGGTTCCCGTCTGCTCCGGCGCAAAGCTATTGCGAATCCATACCGGAATCCCAGCGTGCATCACTGGTCGCAATGTCTTCGGATGCAACACTTTCGCGCCAAAATATGCCAGCTCCGCCGCTTCCCGGTATGAAATTTCTGGAATGGTTTTCGCCTCGGTCACCAGCCGCGGGTCCGCCGTCAACACGCCATCCACATCCGTCCAGATGATTACTTCATCCGCATCCAGCGCGGCGCCCAAAATCGTCGCGGAATAATCGGATCCGCCGCGGCCCAGCGTGGTCAGGTCTCCATTGGGCGTGGCGCCCAGAAAGCCCGTCACCACCGGCACAATCCCGCGCTCCAGCAGAGGCAAAAGTCGCGCCTGCGATTTCTCGCGCGTGCGTTCCATCTGCGGCTCCGCTCCTCCGTGGAATTCGTCCGTCACGATCAGTTCCGTCGCTTCAATCGCTTCGCTTTGCAGTCCCAGCTGTTTTACCGCCGCGGCCACCAGCGGCGCGGACAATCGCTCCCCTAAGCTGGAGATCGCGTCGAGTGTCCGCGTGGAAAGCTCGCGCAATAACGCCGTTCCTTCGCAGAAACGCCGCCCTTCCATCAGCACGGTTCGCATTTTTTGCAGCACCTGGTCGCGTTCCTGTCCGCTCTTCACCAGGCTGGCCAGCGCGGTCTCATGTTGCCCGCGCAGAGAATCCATGATGGCTGCGGCACCACTCGCGTCGCCCGTCTGCGCCGCTTTCGCCGCTTCGATCAATCGGTTGGTTACGCCGCTCATCGCGGAAACCACTACGACGCACCGCTGTTCTCGTGCGCCATCGGCAATAATCTTCGCGGCGCGCGCGATGCACTCCGCATTGCCAACGGAGGTTCCACCAAACTTCATCACCTTCAGCCGCGTACTCATTTCGCTCCCTTGGTCTGCGGACACTTTACCCATGGCCTCAAGACCCTTCTTCCTCTGCATTTTTCTTTAACAGTAAATCTAGCATGGCAGGAGCGGCGCGGAACTTCATCGGCAGTTCGCGACCGTGTTTCGGTAACCGTCGATACATGAATTTGAAGTCGCAGGTCTTCGGTAATCCGCTTCATCCCCGCTGTGACGCTTCCCATGTAATCCGGATACAATGTGTCTCATGCTGCGCCGTGTACGTCCCGGATTGCTTGCGCTTTGTTTCTTCAGCGCTTCGGTGCTCCTGTCTTGTCCTGGTTTGCGCGCACAAGAAAACTGCAATGTTGAAGTTAAGCTGCTGCTTTCGGCGACTGAGACTCAAGCTGCCGTCGCGGCATTAGGCGCAAGAAACGAAACCAAGGGACGCGTCTACTTTTTTGATACCGACGCGCTCGATCTCTTGTCGCAAGGCGCGATCGTGCGCCTGCGTCGAAACGCTAAAAGCGATATCACCGTAAAATTTCGCCCGCGCAACGATAAACAATTCCTTTCCTCGGCCGCGGGTCTTGCCGGCTTCAAATGCGAGATTGACCTCACCGGTGACGGGCAGAATGCTTCGTATTCGATTACCAGTCCCTTCGCCGCGCAGCACCTGCCTCAAGCGGGATTCGAGATTCCGCGATTACTGAACGCCGCACAGCTGACGCTCTTCCCGGACGCGCAAGTGTCTGTTGATTGGAACCGCGTCAAAAGGCTTTCGACGATACTCTCCACCGATTGGCAGATTCCGTCGCAGCCGCCCTTGGGCAAACTGGTATTGGAGCTGTGGGAATGGCCCGGTGGAAAAGTTCTCGAACTCTCCACCAAGGTTCCGCTGAACGCGGCGGCGTCAACGTATGCAGAAATGCAACGCTTGGTGCAAGCCAAGCATTTGTCAATAAGCCCTGAACAACACGTTAAGACCACCATCGCTCTTCAAGCCATGACGCACACCACAGTGCACTGACAACGCTCGACAAACGCTCTGCCTGCTTTACTTAAGTTTATTCGCTTCGGTCTGGCCGGGCTAAAGCCCGGCATCTACATAAACCGGCTCTGTTCCTAAGCCGTCGGCCGCTGCGCCAAATGCTCTAGTCCGCGCTCGCGCACTTCGATTTCGCGGATGCGATATTTCTGAATCTTGCCCGTGACCGTGGTGGGAAACTCACAAACAAGTCGGATGTGCTGCGGAATCTTGAAATATGCGATCTTGCCTTTGCAGAAGTCGCGAAGCTCCTCTTCGCCCGCCGTTTCTCCGGCGCGCAGCCGCACCCACGCCACCACAATTTCTCCCATGCGCTCGTCGGGCAGTCCCACCACCTGCACCTCGGCGACTTTTGCGTGGGTGTACAAAAACTCCTCGACCTCTCGCGGATAGATATTCTCTCCGCCGCGAATGATCATGTCCTTGGCACGTCCGGTGAGGTGAACGTATCCATCCTCACGCATGACGCCCAGATCGCCGGTGTGCAGCCAGCCTTCGTCATCAATCGCGCAGCGCGTCGCTGCAGGCTCATCGTCATATCCTTTCATCACCATGTAGCCGCGCGCGCAAACTTCTCCTTGCTCGCCGATAGGAACCGTTTCGCCGGAGTCCACAGCGGCAATCTTCACCTCTGTAGAAGGCAAGGCTTTGCCCACGGTAGAGACGCGGGTCTCCAGCGCGTCGTCGAGCTCCGACAACGTAATTACCGGTGAGCTTTCCGTCTGCCCGTAACCGATCACCATTTGCGGGCAATGCATTTCGCTCACCACGCGCTTCATGATCTCGATCGGGCACGGCGCTCCCGCCATCATTCCGGTACGCAGGCTGGTTAAATCGAAACTCAAGAAATCCGGCAGCCCAAGTTCCGCGATGAACATGGCCGGCACACCATAGATGGCCGTGGCGCGCTCCGTTTGAACGGCCTGCAACACCGCTCGCGGTTCAAAGCACCAGCCGGGAAGAATCAGGGCCGCTCCGCTGGCCAGCGCCGCCATCACGCCAATCACACAGCCAAAGCAGTGGTACAACGGCACAGGCGAGCAAATGCGATCATCGCAGGCGTAGCGCATCACCTGCGCGCAGAGCCTGCCATTGTTGACCAGATTGCGATGCGTGAGCATTACGCCCTTAGGAGACCCCGTGGTCCCGGAGGTGTACTGAATGTTCGCGACGTCCTCGGTGCGGATCGTGGGCGCGATCGGATCGCTGGCCTGCTGCAAATCATTCCAGCCTTCCGAATCGAAGTAGATCACACGCTCAAGAAGCAGAGTCTGCCCAGCGCGCGCTGCTTCAAGCAATGCGGAGTAGTCAACGCGCTGGTCCTTGCGCCAGAGAAATAGCGCTTTCATGCGGGAGCGCCGCAGCACAAACGCCAATTCATGTGAGCCGTAGGCAGGGTTTACGTTGACCAGCACAGCGCCGGCTCGCGCGCAGCCCAGTTGCACCAAGACCCATTCCACGCAGTTCGTCGACCATAGGCCGACGCGGTCACCAGGCCGAATGCCGAGAGACCACAATCCGCGCGCGACGCGCTCGCCAGCATCGCGAAGTTCCTTCCACGTGAGTCGCTTGCCCTGGTGGCAAGAAACCAGCGCGAGCGCGGCACCGCAACGCTTGGCAGTTTCATCCAACACTTCGCCGATGCTCAATTCCCAAAGTTCGTCGTCCGGGCCACGCCGGTAACTCAGCATTGCGCGCTCCGTTACTTGGAAATCTCGGATCGATTCATCGGAAGTCACATTGCGCTGAATTCTGCCACAGTCCGCACGCCAGCGGTACACCGTCATCGCCAGGATACTGCGCGGATCGGTTGAGACCACCGCATTAATCAGGAACCAGCGGGGAACAGCCGTTTCATTCTTGGGGGTCAGTTCGATTTTTGCTTTTCTGGGCCGCGAACAATTATTTTCCCATGCCCTTGGCCGTTGGGGCGATAGTCGAAGTAATTTATGTACTCGTTATAAGGATTCCGCACGCAGACTGCAGTTGGCGCCCCACTCAATGGTCGACCATCTTTTACTTCAGACTCACCATGGTCATCGTCGGCTTCCTCAGGAGTGGAGACGTCGTCCAGGTTGGTGAATACCCAGATGTTCATCGTATACGGTTGTGGGTAGCGCTTTACGACGAGCTGATAAAGAGTCTTCAGGTTCTCTTTCGTGAATGCTTCCTGTTCCATCAGGACCCAGACCTGTCGCACTGAAGCGGCCTTTGCTACTTCGTTGTGGACGATTACGTATCGGAACGGAGAAGACGTGCCGAGGCGGAATTGAGCCGCTCCCGTACCGAACGCTCCGAGGGCAACCAGAACCGAAATCACGCTAAATGTTATGGCTCTTCTCACTGTAGTGTTTGACACCGCCAGTCCCTTCTAGGTTCCATACAACGGCTAGAAAACTGAGCAGAATTCTTGCCGAGTCCGGACAAATCAGGTAATCGGAATCTGACTCATTACCATACTTTTGCTCACCTTGACATTCTACTGGAAGAACTTTACTATCACCTAGAATGTCTACCAAAGAACAGAGAGAACGCATCGAACTGCTGCAAGGCACGCTCGACTTGCTAATTTTGCGAACGTTGCTGCTCGGGCCGGTCCACGGTCACGCCATCGCCAAGGCCATTGAATTTCGATCCGACGACGTGTTGCAAGTCGAACAGGGATCGCTGTACCCGGCCCTCCATCGACTCATCAAGCGGGGATGGATTTCGGCGGAAGAAGGCACCTCCGAAAATAATCGCCGCGCCAAGTTCTACAGGCTTACGCCAAAAGGACGGAAGCGGCTGGTTCTGGAGACCAGCAAGTGGGCCAAGCTTTCGGGGGCCATCGCGCGGATTCTCCGCCCAACCGAGGAGGGTGAATCATGAGGCGCGGCAAGCGCAACTTGGAGGATCTCGACGAGGAGATCCGGAATCACATCGAGACGGCGACGCAAGAAAACATTGACCGCGGTATGTCGCCGGAAGAAGCGCGTCATGCGGCTATGCGCAAGTTCGGAAATGTGATGCTGGCCAAAGAAGATACGCGCGCGGTGTGGACGCTGATTTGGCTTGAGGAGCTAGTGCAAGACGTTAGCTTCGGCCTGCGGACGCTCGGCAAATCGCCGGGTTTTACGGCCGTGGCCATTCTTACGCTCGCCATCGGCATTGGCGGAAACGCCGCGGTATTCAGCGTCATGAATGGAGTGCTGCTAAAGCCGCTGAACTACCCACACGCGGAGGAATTGGTCTCGCTGCACCAGATCGCTCCGGGCGCGGAAGGGCTGGCGAGTTTCGAGAATGGTCTGTTGCTTTCGCCTTCGATGTATTTCACTTATGCGGAGCAAAACCGAACGTTTCAATCGGTGGGTGTATGGGACACCGGGACCGCCAATGTCACCGGTCTGGCCGAGCCGGAACAAGTGCGGACGGTGGAGGTCAGCAACGGCGTTCTCGAGGCGCTTGCTGTTCCACCCGAAGTTGGCCGGTGGTTAACGCAGTCCGATCAAATTCCGCACGGCCACGAAACGGTAATGCTGAGCCACGGTTATTGGCAGCGCAGATTCGGCGGAGACCGCGCCGTGATCGGGCGCAACATCGTGATTGATTCGCGGCCGCGCGAAATCGTCGGCGTAATGCCGCAAGGCTTCCGTTTCGTCGATGCCGATTTTGATGTGGTGGCGCCCTTCGCCTTTGACCGCGGTGCGCTGATTCTGGCGGGTTTTGGATATCACGGAATCGCGCGGCTCAAGCCGGGCGTGACAATTCCCGAAGCCGACGCGGATATGACGCGAATGTTGCCGATCTGGATGGACTCCTGGACAAACGGTCCCAAGTCAAATCCGCATATCTACGAGACGTGGAAAATCACGCCGATGATTCGCCCGCTGAAGCAGGAAGTGATCGGAAGTGTGAGCGAACTCCTGCGTGTGGTGATGGGGACGATTGGCGTGGTGCTGTTGATTGCATGCGCCAACGTGACAAATTTGCTGCTGGTGAGGGTCGAATCCAGGCAGCAGGAGTTGGCCGTGCGCGCAGCGCTGGGCGCGGGATGGGGACGAATCGTACGGGGACTGCTAGTAGAAAGTGTGATGCTGGGGCTGATGGGCGGCGCGCTTGGCGCCGGGTTAGCCTATGCCGGCCTGCATTTTCTCCTGTCGCTGGGTTCGGCAAATCTTCCCCGCTTGAACGAAATCTCGCTGGACGCACGCACGCTGGGATTCACGCTGCTGCTTTCCGTGTTCTCAGGCTTGGTGTTCGGCCTGATTCCGGCACTGAAATACGCGGGACCGCGGACTTCGCTAGCTCTGCGGAGCGCGGGACGAACCATCAGCGTAAGCCGTGAGCGGCACCGCGCGCGCAATATGCTGGTCATAGGTCAAGTGGCCATGGCGTTCGTTCTGCTGGTGAGCGCGGGTTTGATGATGCGCACGTTCGAGGCATTGCGAACTGTCGAGCCGGGATTCACGGACGCCCGGCACCTCCAGCTGATGCGAATTTCCATTCCGGATTCGCTCGTGGCGGAGCCGGAACGCGTGACACGCATACAGAAGCAAATTCTCGATGCGCTGTCGGCAATTCCTGGCGTGCAGTCGGCCGGGTTCGTCAGCGAAATGCCGATGGAAGGGTTCGACTCAGGCTGGGACGCCATCTATGCGCAAGACAAAGCCTATCCGTTCGACGCAATCCCGCCGCTGCGGCGGTTCAAGTACGTTTCGCCCGGTTTCTATCAGACGGCCGGAACACGAATCATCGCGGGACGCGAACTGACTTGGGCTGAGATATATGGCCTGCGTCCGGTGGTGATGGTTTCCGAAAATCTGGCTCGCGAGCTATGGGGTACGCCAGCCGCCGCGATCGGAAAGCGCATAACGGAATTTCCGTCGATGCCATGGCACGAGGTGATCGGAGTGATTGAGGATGTTCGCGAAGTAGGCGTCCAGGAGCAAGCGCCAGAGATCGTGTACTGGCCACCCATCATGGGAAATCTTTTTGGGCCAGGACCAGTGCAGGCGGTCCGGACCATGACCTTCGCGATTCGCAGCGAGCGCGCTGGCACGGAAGGTTTTCTGAACGAAGTGCGGACGGCGGTGTGGTCGGTGAATCCGAACTTGCCGCTGGCGTCGGTGCGAACGATGACAGACGTATATCGCAAATCGGTGGCGCGAACGTCTTTCACTTTGGTGATGCTGGGGCTAGCGGGGTCGATGGCGCTGGCGCTGGGGATCATCGGAATCTACGGCGTGATCTCTTACACGGTGTCGCAACGGCAGCGGGAGATTGGCATTCGGTTGGCGCTGGGGGCGCAGAGCGGAGACGTGGTGAGCATGGTTCTGGGGCAGGGCGCAAAGCTGGCCTTGCTGGGTGTGTGCATCGGTGTATTTTCCGCCTTCGGATTAGCGCGGTTGATGACGAGCCTGCTGTTTGGAGTGACGGCGCACGATCCGCTGACGTTTGCCGCGGTTGCGGCGCTGCTGATCTCTGTCGCGCTCGTGGCGTGCTACCTTCCGGCGCGCCGCGCCATGAAGGTGGATCCCACGGTTGCGCTACGCTACGAATAGATTTTCCTCTGACCTTTGGGCGCCCCGCTGATTTACCTCAATGAAATCGCGAGACGTATCGGCGATAATACTAGCGCCGATGCCCGCTAGCCCCTCGAATTTAAGCCCGACTGCTCCGAACGAGGGTGCATCTCCATCCGCGACGCCCTCGCTGACTCAATCCAGCAAACAACTGCTGCCCTGGCTGATCGCCGTGGCATTTTTCATGGAGTCGCTGGACACCACCATTCTCAATACCGGTGTCCCGACCATCGCCGCCGCGCTGCACGTCGCTCCGCTGAGCATGAAGTCGGTGCTCGCCAGCTACACGCTGAGCCTTGCGGTCTTTATTCCGATCAGCGGATGGATGGCCGACCGCTTCGGCACGCGCCGCGTCTTTTCTTCCGCGATTGCGCTCTTCACTCTGGGCTCATTTCTCTGCGGCATCTCCAGCGACATCCATCTGCTGGTGGCTTGCCGCATCCTGCAGGGCTGCGGCGGCGCCATGATGGTGCCGGTGGGCCGGCTCACCATGGTGCGCACCTTCGCCAAATCGGAGCTCATTCGCGCCATGAGCTTCGTCGCCATTCCTGCTTTGATCGGTCCCATGCTCGGGCCTATCGCCGGCGGCCTGATCGTTGGTTACCTGCACTGGCGGCTGATTTTCTTCGTCAATATTCCGATCGGACTTGTCGGCCTGATCCTGGTCTACCTGCATCTGCCGGACTACCGCGAGGAGCGCACCGATCCTCTCGACGTAATCGGGCTGATTCTTTTCGGCTCCGGCGTAGCGCTGCTTTCTTATGTCCTGGAAGTCTTTGGCGAGCACACACTGAGCACCCCGGAAATCCTGGGATGCCTGGCACTTTCTATTGCCCTGCTAGCGGGCTACGGACTTCATGCCGCCAGGGCCGCATATCCCATGCTGCGGCTGTCGCTGTTTCGTATTCGCACCTTCCGTGCGTCCGTAATCGGCAGCTTCGTTACCCGCCTGGGCATTGGCGGTATTCCGTTCCTTTTTCCCCTGCTGTATCAGGTGGGCCTGGGTTTCACACCCATCCAATCCGGCTTGCTGATGATGCCGCAGGCCATCGCAGCCATGAGCCTGAAGGTGATCATGCCGCGCATTCTCGCCCGCTTGGGGTATCGCACCGTGTTGGTCTCCAATACCGTGCTCATTGGCGTGCAGATTTTGCTCTTCGCCAACATCGGCAAGAGCACCCCGGTGTGGCTGATCGTCGGGGAGGTATTCTGCTACGGATTCTTCACCTCGCTGCAATACACCAGCATGAACACCCTTGTTTATGCGGACGTCACCGAAGAACAGGCTAGCGGCGCCAGCTCTATCGCCAGCACCGTGCAGCAGATGGCCATCAGCTTTGGCGTGGCTTCCGCGTCCCTGGTGACGGCCTTCTTCATCCCTGATCGCCACACGTCCGACGGCGGGCAATTCATTCACGGCGTCCACCGCGCGTTCTTTGTGCTTGGCGGCATGACCATTCTCTCCACCATCGTCTTCCGAGAATTGAAAAAAGGCGACGGTGACGCGGTGGCCAGCGGAAAAAACTACACCCCCGCCTGACGCCTGCACCACGGCCCGCCGGTTTGACAGGCCATAGCAAATCGGAATGGGCGAACGCCCAGCACCACGCCCTCCGCGGTACCTTCCACCGACGCGCCTTAGTACTTCCCTCCCATTTAGACATCGGCGACGCCTGTCCTTCCGGACACCTATCGCCCCACTGGCCATCCCTTAAAATAGAGGTTCGTGATGCCCCTCAGCCCCACGTCCGCCCCTACGTCCATATGGACGCGTCTGCGCGCCGGGCGCGTGCGCATTCTTTGGCTGGTTTTGGGAGCGTTGCTGCTGGTTAGCGCCCTGCCCATCGGGCTCTATCACCGCCAGGTTCTGCAACTTAGCCAGGACAAGCTAGTCGACACCGAGAACGTCCAGCAAACCGACTTGACTCGTTCGCTGGCGCAGGAAATTCAATTCTTCGAGTCCAACCTGACGCAGCAGCTCATCAGCGAGCGGCAGATTCTGGCCCTCACCGGCCTTATCGATAAGATTGAAGACCCTATTGAGCAACCCAAAGTCACGCGCCTGCTGGAAAACTTTTTGGACAGCAACCGCAACACTTTCGTGTACCTGACCGCGGTGGGAAAATCCGGCAAAGGGACCAGCGCTTCGCAAGGTAATTTTCGTGCCGAGCAAGATCCCTTTGTGGCCAAAGCGCTGCAGCGCGCGTTCGTTACGTGCTTGCAATCGCAGCAGTCGCAGATGGTGAAATTTCGCAGCGACCCTCTGGCTCTGGCTCCAGATGACCGACCGGCGTTCGTGATCGCCGTTCCTCTCAAAGATATCAACGACAATTTCACAGGTATGCTCGCCGCGGTGGTTTCGCTCGATCCGATTCTCCACCGTCTGCAGGACGCCAGCGTGCGCGGCCGCGTGGTCTTCGTGGTGGACCACTACGGCCACATCGTCGCCCACCCGGATACCAAACACTTTGTTCCCGGCGCGGACGCCAGCTCGAACTCGAAACTCGTCGCGCAGGTGATGGCTCTGCCGCAAGAGTTGCGCAACACCGCGACGGTGCGCTTCACCGAACCTGGGAAAAAGCACCCGGTGGAAATGATCGGCACCTACAGCACTTTTCCTGAGGTGAATTGGGCGGTGATCGCCGAGCGCAGCCTTGATAAAGCGCGGGAAGATGCCGGCGTCACGGAGCTAAATCGCCAGGCTTTGGCCTTCGTCACCGTTGTGGTTCTGGTCGCCATCCTCTTCGGATACTTCTTCGCCGTGGGCATCAGCGGACCGATTCGCGGCTTGGCAGCCTCTACGCGCGCCATCAGCCGCGGCGAGTTTCACCAGCGCTCTCCCGTGCGCGGGGCCACGGAAATCAGCGAACTGGCCGAGAATTTCAACAAAATGGCTGGCGACATCGAAGAGTACATCGAACGGCTGAAAGAAGCCGCCGAAGAAAATCGCGAACTGTTTCTTGGTTCCATCCGCATGCTAGCGGCGGCCATCGACGAAAAAGATCCGTACACCCGTGGTCACTCCGGCCGCGTGGCCAAGTATTCCACGTTGATCGGCCAGCAGTTGGGCCTGCCGGCCGCGGACCTGGACAAGCTAAAAATTTCCGCACTGCTCCATGACGTAGGAAAGATTGGCGTGGAAGACCGCGTCCTGAAAAAGCCGGGCGCACTGACCCCCGAAGAGTTCGAGTTGATGAAGCAGCATACGGTGAAAGGCGCCAACATCATGCGCCCCGTCTCGCAGCTTAAAGAAATGCTGCCGGGAATCGAGCTACACCACGAGCACATGGATGGACGCGGATACCCTTATGGTTTGCTAGGCCCACAAATTCCGCTGATGGCGCGCATTATCGGCGTAGCGGATACGCTCGACGCGATGACGACGAATCGTCCCTATCAAAACGCGATGGATTTGGACTTCGCGCTCACCCGCATCAAGTCCTTGGGCGGGACAAAATTCGATGTAGTCATCGTCAACGCCCTCGAATCTACCATCAACGCCGGCAAACTTCGTCTGTCTGCGGTGGAAGTACACGTCTAGCTATTGTCCTTGCTCATCGGCTTGCGCGGACAAAGGCTGATGGCCATAATAGGCCTATGAGCAGTAACGCAGCAGCGCTGGATTGGTCGCAATGCCCCGCCGTCGAAAGCGTTCCCGGCAAACGGAGCGGCGCGTGGGTATTTCGCGGCACACGCACGCCGGTAGCGACCGTCTTTGAAAACCTTCAAGACATGAATGTTGACGAATTAGTAGAAGAGTTTGGCGTCACGCGCGAACAAGTTGAGGCAGTCTTACAGTTCGCGGCACAAAGCGCCGAGACTCCCAGTCACGCCAATAATGCTGATTCTGTTCGATAATGGCACGCCTCGAAGCTTGGCGCGTTTCCTCATCGACCATCATACGGTCACAGAAGCTCGCGCACGAGACTGGGACGAGTTGGCAAACGGCGAATTGCTGAATGCCGCCGAAGCCGCAGGATTTGATGTCTTGCTGACCACCGACAAGAACGTTCGTTTTCAACAGAACCTTAGCGGCCGCAGAATAGCTCTCGTCGTGCTTGGCCAGGGGCGATGGAGTCTGATCAGACCCCATGTGGCAAAGGTTGTCGCCGTCGTAAACGCCGCCACCCCAGGTTCGTATACCGAAGTAGACATCCCCTTCCAGATGAACTTTTAGATGTCGCGAAGTTTTCGATCTCAAACTATTTCCAATATGGACCGTGCGTCACTATTTATGCGAAATGCGACGCGACTCAGATTAAAATAATAGTGTGAATCGTCTGGGTCCCAGCGCATGAGTACGCAGACCATTACCCCCGTTGAAATATCCAAGCCCGAACTGATCCAGGAAGGCACTCTCTTCCGTGTTCTAACCGCCGTAAGCTTTTGCCACCTCCTCAACGACATGGTGCAGTCGCTGGTCCCGTCGATGTACCCGATCCTGAAAACCAACTTTCATTTGGACTTCACGCGCATCGGGCTGATCACGCTGACCTACCAGATCATCGCTTCGCTGCTGCAGCCGGTAATTGGCTACTTCACCGACCGCAGGCCGATGCCGTATTCGCTGCCCGTCGGGATGGCGTTCACGCTGACAGGACTTTTGCTGCTGGCAGTGGCGCCGACTTTCGCGCTGCTCCTAATCGCCGCATCACTGATCGGCGTAGGCTCCGCGGTGTTCCACCCGGAATCGTCTCGAGTGGCCAGACTAGCGTCCGGTGGACAACACGGCATGGCGCAATCTTATTTTCAGCTGGGAGGCAACACGGGTTCCGCGATCGGGCCGCTGCTGGCCGCTTTGATCGTGCTGCCAAGAGGACAAATCGGAGCGGCATGGTTTTCGCTCGCGGCACTGCTCGGCATCCTGGTGTTGATAGGCGTGGGGCACTGGTACAAAGCGCGCCTGCTGCATCTGCAAAGCCGGCCGGCAAAACACGACGAAGCATCGCTGACATTGCCGCGTAAAAAAATCGCCCTGGCCATCGCCGTCTTGATGGCGCTGATCTTCTCGAAATATTTTTACCTGGCCAGTTTCAGCAGTTATTACACTTTTTACCTGATCAGCAAATTCGGTCTCTCGGTGCAGAGCTCGCAGCTCTATCTGTTCGTATTTTTCGGAGCTGTGGCCGCCGGGACGCTCGTCGGAGGTCCGGTCGGCGATCGCGTGGGCCGCAAGCTGGTGATCTGGGTTTCGATCCTTGGCGTTTTGCCGTTCACCATGCTGCTGCCGTACGTAGATCTCTTCTGGACCGCGCTCCTCAGCGTGATCATCGGGTTCGTGATCGCCTCGGCCTTCTCCGCCATTCTCGTGTACGCGCAGGACCTCATCCCCGGGCGCGTTGGCATGATCTCCGGTCTCTTTTTCGGCTTCGCGTTCGGCATGGGCGGCATCGGCGCCGCTGTCCTGGGCCGCCTCGCCGATGCCACCAGCATCATTTTTGTGTACAAGGTTTGCGCCTACCTGCCGGCCCTCGGCCTACTGACTGGCCTTCTCCCAGCACTGCACCACGACGCCAAGCAAAAACAGCCGGCCTAGGCGTTCGCGTGGCGCACTCTGGTACACTTTGACTTCGCGGTTCCAGCACACCCAAATTCATGATTTCACTGTTTGGAAAACCCGAAAAGGTCGAGCCGTCACTCCTCGACAAGCTGAAGGCCTCGGTCAGCAAGACCAAGGCTGCGCTGTCGGAAACCGTCGACACCATCTTTCAAGGGCAGCGTAAGATTGATCCGGCGCTGCTGAAGCAACTGGAAACGGCGTTACTTTCCGCGGATTTGGGCGTTATGACGACTAAAGAGATCCTCGCGTCCGTCAGGGAGAAACTTGACCGCAGCGCGCTGTCGGACGCTTCGCAGCTGAAACGCGAAATCAAGTCACACATCGTACGCATTCTGAACGCTGCGCCGCCCTTGGGTTTCGCGACGCCTTCAACCAACGGCACCGCTACGCGCGTGATCTTCATCGTCGGCGTCAATGGCGCGGGCAAGACCACCAGCATTGGGAAACTCGCCAACCGCCTTAAGCAGGAAGGCCGCAGCGTGGTCCTCTGCGCCGCGGACACTTTCCGCGCTGCGGCGATTGAACAGTTGGCGATCTGGGCGGAGCGCAACGGCATCGAGATGATCAAGCAAAAATTCGGCGCCGATCCCGCGGCGGTGGTTTACGACGCGGTAGCCGCCGCCAAGGCGCGCAACGCCGATATCGTTATCGTGGACACCGCCGGCCGCCTGCACACCAAATCCAACTTGATGGCGGAACTCGAAAAAATGAAACGCACCGCCGCTAAAGTAATTCCCGGCGCGCCGCACGAAGTGTTACTAGTGCTTGACGCGACGACCGGCCAGAACGGACTGGCGCAAGCACGCGAATTTACCGGCGCGGTGGGAGTCACAGGAATTATTCTGACGAAACTCGACGGCACCGCGAAGGGCGGTATTGTCGTGCCGATTTCCCGGGAACTCAATCTGCCGATTCGCTTCGTGGGCACCGGCGAGCAAATCAACGATATGGTTCCGTTCGACGCCGAAACCTACGCCAACTCCCTTTTCGACTAAAATAACGTGGACGCACACGACACACGCTTCATGCAGCACGCGTTGGACCTGGCGCGCAAAGCCGTGGGCGTGGCTAGTCCTAATCCGCTGGTTGGGTGCGTGATCGTGCAAAATGGCGAAATCGTTGGCCAAGGCTTTCACGAATATGATGGCCGGAGTCACGCGGAAATTCTGGCGTTGCGCGCGGCGGGAGGAAAAGCTCGTGGTGCGATTTTATACGTAACCCTTGAACCCTGTAATCACACCGGCCGCACCGGACCGTGCACCGGAGCGATTATTACCGCGGGAATCACGCGCGTGGTTGCGGCCATGCAGGATCCAAATCCACTCGTCGCCGGAAGTGGCTTTGAAAAACTGCGCGGTGCGGGATTAGAAGTCCATTGCGGGCTGCTTGAGGAGCAAGCGCGGGTGCTGAATGAAGCGTTTGCCTGCTCTATTGTTACGCAAAAACCATTCGTTACGCTGAAGTCGGCGCTGACGCTTGACGGCCAGCTTGCCTGGCCCCGCGCAGAGGCGAAAAGCGCCAACTCATTGGCGAATAAATCGCAGAGCAAATCATCCAATAAACCCAACGCTGCTTGGATCACATCGGAAGAGTCTCGCGCCGAAGTGCATCGCATGCGTCACGCTTCGGATGCGCTGCTGACCGGCATTGGCACGATTCTCGCGGACAATCCGCTGCTCGCCGACCGCAGTGGACTGCCGCGCCGCCGCCGATTGTTGCGCGTTATTCTGGACACCAAACTGCGACTAACGCCTGAAGCACGCATCGTAAAGACGCTGGACGACGACTTGCTGGTGGTGACCAGCACGCCGCTAACCGCTCCGAGAGCACGCAAATTGCAAAACGCTGGCGTGGAGCTTTTCCATGTCCGGCCGCTGCGCAGTGGTCCTGCGGGCATCGACCTTCGCGCGGTCCTTGCGGAACTCGGGAGGCGCGAAATTCTCAGCGTCATGCTCGAGGCCGGACCGACACTGAACGGCGCGGCGCTAACGGCCGGTGTGGTCCACAAACTGGTTCTGTTTTACGCGCCCAAAATTGCCGGTGGAGGAGCTGTGCCATTCGCAAGAGCGCCAAACCTTGTGCCTGCGGCACTCGGGAATCTAAGTATCCGCCAAATCGGACCAGACGTGGTGGTGGAAGGATATCTGCAAAATGTTTACCGGGATCGTTGAGCACATCGGAACCGTCGAGTTTATTGAGAGCCGTCCCGACGGCCCAAATGCCGGAGGCCGCATCACGGTTCACGCTCCGACTCTGGCGCCGACACTATCGGTGTCGCAAAGTGTCGCGGTAAATGGGTGCTGCCTTACCGTGGTGTCGCTAACTAAAAAGAGTTTCAGCGCCGATTTGTCCGGTGAAACGGTACGAAAAACGTCCTTCGGAGCTGAGCCGCGCGTGCTGATTGCCGGCGCGATGGTGAACCTTGAACAGCCGCTCACGGCCGGAAAAGAGTTTGGCGGACATTTCGTTCTCGGCCACGTGGATACCACCGGACGCGTAGCCAGACTGGAACGCGAAGGGGAAAGCTGGCGGCTAGCTGTGGAAGTCCCTCAGGACTTCGCGCGCTACGTTGTGCCGCAAGGCTCCATCACCATCGATGGCATCAGCCTGACCGTCGCGCGCTGGACAAATCACATCGCCGAAATCGCGATCATTCCCTACACCTACGCGCACACCAATCTCTGCGAGAGAAAGTTCGGCGATGCGGTAAATCTGGAGGGCGATGTGCTGGGGAAATATATCGAACAACATCTGGAAGCAGGCAAGGGTGGATCACAACCCGGTTCCGGAATTAGTCTCGAATGCCTGCTCAGTCAGGGATTCTAAACGCTTCTCAGGCCGCTTCACGCGCCTTGGCGCGCGCCCCGCGCCAATACAACATCAGTCCGAACAGGATCGCCACGAACGACGCACCTACCACCTTCACTTCAAACAGAACTTTATTGGATGAATCTCCCGGCGGAATAATCGAAAAAATGATGCTGGCGAAGGTGACCACTCCGGCTAGTCCCGCCGCGAAATAAACACCAAGCTTGCCGCCAGGAATCAGTACCGCCTGTTTGTTTTCCGCGCGGTCTGGACGGCTCGCCAGTTTCATGGCCGCGGCAAACATATACAGAAACGGAATGAAATAAATAATTACGGTAATATCGATCAAGCTTTGATACGCGCCGCGCGTCGTTTCGTTAACTTGGCTGAGCAGCAACACCACTGCAGAGGCCACGGCCTGCACCAAAATGGAGATGTACGGCGTCTTCCACTTGGGATGAATTTTTCCGAAGGCCGCGGGCAAATACCGGTCAATGCCTACGACGAACGGCACGCGTGAAATTCCCGCGACGGTACTGCCAACGCCTCCGGCGTTTCCGACAGACACGAACAAAGCCGCCAGCACGCCAATAAAACCAATTTTCAGCATTGTAGTGCCCTGCGCAAGCGCCTGGAATACACCGCTTTTGGGGTCTACATCAGCCGCCGGAAGCATCGAGAGCACCGCGAAAGTTCCCAAAATGTAAATCACGGCAATCATCGCACCGGAAGCCATCACCGCGCGCGGCAGCGTTTTGCGTGGGTCGCGGATTTCCTGGCTCATCGCCGAAACCAATTCCAAACCCGTAAACGCAAATGCGATTTGCGACCAGAAATTCACCGTATCCCAACTCCACTGCGGCTTCATCGTGGCCCAGGTGAATGGCGTTACCGAACCGTGATGAAACCAGAGCACCGCGCCGACCGCGCAGAGCATCAGCAGCGGCAAATACGTGGAGACGCCGCCTGCATTCTGCAGCCACTTTCCGATATTCAGCCCAATAATGTTGAAACCTACGGCGACCAGCAGAAGAATCATGGAGCCAGCAAGCAGAAAAGTGCGGCTCTGCGCCAGCGCCGCACCACCCGAACCGGCAACGTATCCGCTCATAGCTGCGCTGGCCAAAAGCAATCCGGGGAAATAAAAAATTGTATATACCCAGTAGGACCATCCGGCGACGAATCCGTGAAAGTCGCCAAACGCTTCTTTGGACCAGACGTACAAACCGCCTTCCGCGGGAAACCGCGAGGAAAGTTCGTTGATGACCATGGCGCTGGGGACAAAAAACAAAACGGCGGCCAGCACCCACAAACTTATAGAGGAAGCCCCGTTGTGCGAGGCGGCGGCAACCCAGCGCGGCCCGAGAACGGTGGCGATGTTGAAAAGCAGGACGTCCCAAAAACCCATTTCTCTGCGGAGTTGCGCTACGGGATTAGCCGCGCCGCTTACCGTGCCCGAAGAGGTTTCCAGGGTGCCCCCGTGCTGCGTCAAAGGGTCACGTCCAGCGCGGGGATCAGCTCATCCTGCATGCGGAAATTGTGAAGAAAGGGATCCGTGGAGTTTTCAAAATCGGCCCAGCTTTCAAACACCGTGGCTTTGCCTTCCTGCAAGAACACGATTTTGTCAGCCAGTTTTTTTGCCAGATGCGTATCGTGGGTTACAACGATGGAGGTGCGGTGCAGCGCTTCCTTCAATCGCAAAATCAAATTTCCGGTGTGGTCCGCCATGATCGGGTCGACCATGGTGGTGGGCTCGTCGTACAAAATGGCCTCGGGACTTTGCGCCAGCGCTCGCGCAATGGCCACCGCGCGTCGTAGGCCGGTGGAAAGTTCTCCGGGCAATTTATCGAGCACATGATCGACTTCCAGGCTGTGCGCGTATTTTTCCACGTACGCATCGATGTCCGCGGCGCCCAAGCCGGGTTGCTGCTCCAGCGGAAACGCGATGTTTTCGCGCACCGTCAGCGAGTCGAAGAGCGCGCCGGACTGAAAGACCATGGTTACCTTGAGGCGTATTTTTTCAAACTGCGCTTCCGTGAAGTTGGTGACGTCTTCGCCATCGATGAAAATGCGCCCGCTATCCGGCTTGAGAAATCCCATGAGCAATTTCAGCGTGACGGATTTGCCGACGCCGCTGCGCCCCATGATGACGCAGGTCTGGCCGCGCTTCACCACGAAGCTGACGTCATGAAGAACCAGGCGATCGTCAAAACCCTTGTTGACACCACGAAATTCAAAAAAGTTTTCGCTGTGGCCATTCGCGATGGCGTTGGGACTAGCGCCGCCGTTGAAACGGTCCGCCCTAGGGAGCGGCGGTGCGCCCGGCAGTAAATCGTCTATATCACTCACGTATGCTCCGATTCGCTGACGCGTTGCGTTCCGGCAAGGATGCGTTCGGCTTCCGCGTGGTCCGCCGGAGTATTCATGTTCCAGAATAACCGACCAGCGCTATCAAATCGTTTCCAGTGTGACCCGTCAAGCACTTCCGCGTTTAGGAGTTTCAAGGCGTCATTGACGCGACGCATTCCGCCCTCAAATGCGGTTTGCAGCTCCGCTGCCGCGGAGATTCGCCAGCAGGCGCACAGCGGTTCGCGGCCATATTGGGACTGCGGAACGATGGCCTTGGCGTTACTCGCGAGGGCAAAATAGCAGAGGTATTTGAGCCATTCGGACGTCAGGAAAGGCATGTCGCAGCTGACGATTAGATTCCAGTTCTCGGCCGCGGCGGGCACGGATTGCCGTGCCCCTTCGAAGGCGGGCTCGTGTGAGTGGAGCAGCGCGGTGATGATTCCGCCGAGGGGGCCTTCGCCGGGCCACAGATCTTCGATCACGGGAACGCCGAAACCTGCGTAGGGACGTTGGCGGTCCGCAATGATGGTGGCGGATCCCGTTGCTTCGGAAACGATGCGGCACATGCGAGCGAGCACTACTTCGCCGCCCAATTTTACGAGCGCTTTATCCTGGCCAAAGCGGCTGCTTCGCCCGCCAGCGGTTACGAAGCCCGCGATGCTGGCCCTTGGCGCGTTGCCGAAATGAACAGTGGAGGCCACTATTCGACGTCCTCAAGCGATTCGCGTCCTGGTCGGCGGATGTTTAATTCGCGGAGTTTTTCTTGCAGGCTTTGGCGATGCAAGCCAATGGTGGCGGCAGTACGCGAAACATTCCAGTGGTGATCGCTCAGCTGTTTCAGCAAGTAAGCGACCTCAAATTTGCGCTTGGCTTCGCGAAAATCCTTTTCACTTAAATCTACTCCCTCCGTCGTGGACTCGGACGACGTATTTCGCGTGAGTCCCTGGCCACTCGCGACTTCTTCGGGCAGATCCACAACGCCTAGTTCATCGCCGCGCGATAGTACCAGAGCGCGCTCCAGCGCGTTTTTCAGTTCGCGGACGTTGCCCGGCCAATCGTAACGTTCGAGAGCGGTGATGGCTTCGCGGGTTAGCCGCGCGGGATTACCGGCGTTGCTGCGACCAAGTTTTGCGCGGTGCATTTGCAAGAACGCTTCCGCCAACGCCGGAATATCTTCTTTGTGGGCGCGCAATGGAGGGAGTTCAACGGTTACCACGCGCAGACGATAAAATAAATCCTCGCGGAATTTTCCTGCGCGAATCTCTTCCGCTAAATTGCGATGTGTGGCGCTGATCACGCGAACGTCCACGGGAAACGATTGCGTGCCGCCCAGGCGTTCGATGGTGCGATTTTCCAGGACGCGCAGCACTTTCGCTTGTGTTACAGGATTCATGTCGCCGATTTCATCGAGGAAGATGGTGCCACCGTGGGCTTGCTCGAAACGACCTTTTTTTTGTTGCATGGCGCCGGTGAAAGCGCCGCGTTCGTAGCCGAAGAGTTCCGATTCGATCAGAGTTTCCGGCAGAGCGGCACAGTTTACCGCTACGTATGGTTTATTTGCGCGTGGCGACCGTGCGTGAATTTCCTGGGCTAGCAGATCTTTTCCCGTGCCGCTTTCGCCCAGGACTAAAACTGTGGAATCTGTTTGCGCTACGCGGTCGGCCATTTCAAAGGCGCGGCGCATTTGTAGGTTGCTGCCAATCATTTGTCCGAATTGGCCTTCGGTGATCAGGCGGCGGCGTAAAGAATCGTTTTCCTTTTCGAGCGTGGAGAGTTTCAGAAGGTTTGCTACGCGCTGGCGCAGCTCGTCTAGGTCGAAACCTTTCACCAGATAATCGGCCGCGCCGAGTTGCAGGGCTTCGACGGCTTTTTTTGCGGTGTCCAGGGCGCTGACCATCAGGACGGGGATTTCGTGGCCTTCTTGGCGCATCCATTGCAGGAAGGAGAGGCCGTCTTGTCCGGGCAAAACTATATCGAGTAGCACTAGATCCGGGTTTTCGCGTGGCAGGGCTTCTTGCGCGGCTTCCGCGGAATCGGCTTCGGCGATGCGATATTTGGATTCGAGAGCGCGGCGCAGACCGTAACGGGCGGCTGGTTCGTCGTCTACGATTAAGATGGTTTTCATAGGCTCCTCGATCTCTGATTCGTGCTTCACTCCGCCTGGTTGGCCTTCGGAGTGCCGGAGCTTGGCTCCCGCGCTCCAAACGCTGACCCCGTGCTACGGCGCGTGGGGAGAGTTACCACGCAACGAGTGCCGCGGCCATTTGTGACGGGGGAATGAAATTCCAGAGTGCCGCCGGCTTCGGCGATGCGGCGGTCCACAATGGTCAGTCCTAAACCAGTGCCTTGCGTTTTGGTGGTGAAGAAGGGCTGCAAGATTCTTGATTGGAGAACCGAGGGAATTCCGGGGCCGTCGTCGTCGACCGTGATTTTGGAGAAGGCGGGAGCAGTGTCCAAGCTTATTTCGACCGATCCGCCCGCAGGGGTCGCTTCGAGTGCGTTAAGGATTAAATTGGACAAGATCTCGTGGACGGCGTCGCTACTGGCCGCGACCGGTATGGGCTGGAGCGGCTGGGTCACACGCACGTGAACTCCCCGACGGCTGGCTTCGTGGCGCAGCACACCAGCCACTTCTTCAAGCACCTGGGCGACGTCGCAGAAGACCATGCCCGGTTCTCCGAGGATGGTGGGCCGGCTAAACTTCAGAAGTTGGACCAGGGTGGCCGAGAGGCGATTTATCTCTTCCAGTACCATCTTTGTTTCGGCGCGGACGCCCGAAGGCAAATCGCTGTTCTCCATCTGGACCTGCAGTATCGTTTTGATGGCGCCGAGGGGGTTTTTCAAATTATGCGAAATGCTGGCCGCCATTTGGCCGAGTGCGGCGAGACGCTCGCGCTCAGCCAATTCGCGCTCCAAGCGCAATTTTTCATCGATCAAACGGCATAAATCGAGCGAGCCCGGCAGCTGCTCGGCCAGATACTCGAGCGCCGCGAGCGTTTCGCCGGAGAGCATTGCTCCATGGGCACTCACGCGCAGCTCACCAATGAATCGCCCTCCGTGCCGGATGGGAAAGCGGTCGAGCAACGCGCCTTTGTCGATATTCCCAGGGTCTTGAGGCGGACCGTTTTCGAGATTTTTGTCCAGGACGAGTTGCACATCGGCCAGTTGCAGTTGCTCGCGGATCCATCGTTCGGAGAACGCTTTTAGCTTGGGGACGCTGCCTAGGCGTGCCATTTCCTGGATGGGGCCCATCAAGCGTTGCGTGCGTTCCATCTCGATGACCGCCGTCTGGCGCAGGCTGGCACGCAGAAGCCGTTGTAATGGCTCGAAAAACACAACGGGCAGGAAGAGCAAAATGGCTGCGGTGCTTTCCGGCGGAATGGCGGGCTCGAGCCAGAGGCTTAGTCGGCGCACCAAGGCCAGATAGAGCAGGGCCAGGAAGGTAACAAACACAGCGTAGATTAAATTGCGCTGGCGGCCGATCTGCAGGAAATTGAAGCGTTGCACGTTGCGGACTAGCGCGGCGAGCGGAACCAGCGGAACCGCGGCTAAGAAGATACTTACGCCAAAGTGAAAATCCGCGCCGAAGTCGCCGGCGAGGTGGATGACTCCGATGCCGATGACCGCGATGGGCAGTGCGTAAACCAGCGAACGGTGAAAGCGTTTTTGCTCTTCGTCTGGCGCGGCGGCGGCGAAGCGCCATTGCCACGCCGCAGCGGCCACCAAAGAAGCGACCAACCAAATTCTATACGCGGCGCCCAGCGCATTCACCGGAGTGAGAAAGTCGAAGGCGGACGACGTTCGAAAGGCCGAAGCGAGATGCGGTAGGAAGTACAGTAGCGGGGCATAGGCGGCGGCGAGCCATATGCGCTTGGTGCCGCGGCGCCGGAAAATCTCGCGAATGTCCGCGTATTCAATTTGCAGGTGGAGCAGCAACGAGGGAATGAGCGTCAGGCCCAATCCGACAAAAACCCATGCGAATAGCAGCAACTTCGGCGATGGGACGGCGTAGTAGGCTTGGGCATTAAATTCGAGCAGCGATGCGCCATAGAAAAAGAAAAGGGCCAGACAGAGGAAGAAGAGGATGCGCTCAAAATTACGCTGGCGGCGGTGACCGAGAATCACAACCATCCAGAAAAACGAGAGCAGCGTTCCGGCCGTGAAAACGATAAATTGGATATACAGCATCAAGAAAGCTGTTCTCCCAAGTGAGAAACCAGGCGCGCGAGAAAGTCTACCTAGAGAAACAGAGCAGAGCAATTGCCAAGTGCAATATTTTTCTTGCACCAGCTATAGCGCTGATTGCGTTAGCTTTACAACGAGCAAGAATGTGAGTGTGAAACGCTCAACGTGTCGGATATTTGCTTGACATGACGGAAAACTCTGCTATATTAGCAGTCGGATGCGAGGAGTGCTAACTCCCCTTTTCCTCGCTCTGCAGTTCAAAACCGCAAGGAAACCTATTGGAGGGTCTCAAAGATGGCAGTGAATCTCACCCCGCTCCACGACAAAGTGATCGTGAAGCGTATCGAAGAAAAAGAAAGCGTCAAGGGCGGCATCATCATTCCGGACTCCGCTAAAGAGAAGCAGCAGGAAGGCGAAGTCATCGCGGTTGGCCCCGGCCGTCGCGAAAAGGGCGAAGTGCATCCGCTGGACGTAAAGGTTGGCGACCGCGTCATTTTCGGGAAGTATTCCGGAACGGACATCAAGGTGGAAGACGAAGAGTATTTGATTTTGGCGGAGACGGATATTTTGGCCAAGCTGAGCGGCGCGTCCAAGGCTGCCGGCAGCAAGAAGTAACATTCGGAACGTCGAAGATGCCGGTCTAATGACCGGGGCTACAAAGGCCAAAGCAAGAATAGACCCAATGCCGGTCTAAAGACCGGCGTCGACAAAAATCAAAGGCAGCACCTGTAGTACGTTTTAAAAATATTTGAGCACGAAAGAAAATTAGGAGGAATTACCAGATGGCGAAGCAAATCGTAACGGGCGAAGCGTCCCGCCAGGCAATTTTGCGTGGCGTGAACGCGCTAGCCGATGCAGTCAAGATTACCCTCGGTCCCAAGGGCCGCAACGCGGTCATTGAGAAGAAGTTCGGCGCGCCGATCATCACCAAGGACGGCGTAACCGTAGCGAAGGAAATCGAACTCCGCGATCCGCTCGAGAACATGGGCGCGCAGATGGTTCGTGAAGTGGCTTCGAAGACGTCTGACGTGGCCGGCGATGGCACCACCACCGCGACCGTGCTGGCACAGGCGATTTTCCGTGAAGGTGTTAAGACTGTCGCCGCAGGCGCCAGCCCCACTGCTCTCAAGCGCGGTATCGAGAAGGCCGTGGAAGTTGCCGTGGAAGAGATCAAGAAGTTGCACAAAGACGTGAAGGGCGACATGATCGCGCAAGTCGGTACGATTTCCGCGAACAATGACAAGCAAATCGGCGGCATCATCGCCGAGGCGATGAAGAAGGTCGGCAAGGATGGCGTGATCACCGTCGAAGAGTCCAAGACGATGGAGACCACCCTCGAAGTCGTGGAAGGCATGCAGTTCGACCGCGGCTATCTTTCGCCCTACTTCATCACGGACTCCGACCGCATGGAGTGCGTGCTGGAAGACGTACGCATCCTGATCCACGAGAAGAAAATCAGCTCGATGAAGGATTTGCTACCCCTTCTCGAACAGACGGCCAAGATGGGCAAGCCGCTCTTGATCGTTGCGGAAGATGTCGAGGGCGAAGCGCTCGCCACTTTGGTAGTAAACAAATTGCGGGGAACGCTGCAATGCTCGGCCGTCAAGGCTCCTGGCTTTGGCGATCGCCGCAAAGCGATGCTCGAAGACATCGCCACACTGACGGGCGGCAAGGCCATCACCGAAGACTTGGGCATCAAGCTCGAGAACGTGAAGCTTGAGGACCTGGGCCGCGCGAAGAAAGTCACCATCGACAAGGACAACACCACGATCATCGAAGGCGCCGGCAAGTCCGCGGACATCGAAGGGCGTGTGAAACAGATTCGTGCGCAGGTTGAGAACACCACTAGCGACTACGACAAGGAGAAGTTGCAAGAGCGCCTTGCGAAGCTAGTCGGCGGCGTGGCCGTAATCAAGGTTGGCGCGGCGACTGAAACCGAACTGAAAGAGAAGAAGGCTCGTGTGGAAGATGCTATGCACGCCACGCGCGCGGCGGTCGAGGAAGGCATCGTGGCCGGCGGCGGCTCAGCGCTGTTGCGCTGCATCGCGGTCGTAGAAAAGCTCAAGCTCCACGATGACGAGGCCGTTGGCGCGGGCATCGTGCGGCGCGCGCTTGAAGAGCCTGCTCGCCAAATCGCTCTGAACGCCGGACATGAAGGCGCCGTTGTGATCGGCAGGATCCGCGACTCGAAGGAAGAGAACTTCGGCTTCAACGCGGAAACCGGCGAATACGGCGACATGATCAAGATGGGCATCATCGACCCGGCTAAGGTCACTCGCCTGGCGCTGCAAAACGCGGCGTCAATCGCGGGCTTGATGCTCACCACCGAGGCGTTGATTGCCGACATCAAGGAAGAATCCAAGGCGGCAGCTGGCGCTGGCGGTGGTCCTGGCGGCCCTGGCGGCATGGGCGGCATGTACTAAGATCGCTCTAATCAAAGATAACCGAAGGGGGTGGCCTGATTTTGGGCCACCCTTTTTGTTTTTGGACGAGTGGAAGGCGTACAAAACCGCAACTATGGTACAAACATCGAAGTGTGATGTGAGCAGTCCGGAAAAGGAGAACCATGAGGGCCTACGTAATCTTCACGAGGGTGAAAACGCTGGATCCCGGCGAAATGAAAATCTACACCGAGACTGTCCAGGAGACGGTCAAGGGTCATAACTTCAAACTGCTTGCCGCGTATGGGCGTAAGGAAGTGCTCGAAGGGCCGGAGAGCGAGGGCATTTTGATGATGGAGTTTCCGAGCATGCAGGAAGCCAAGGCCTGGTACGACAGCCCGGCGTATCGGAAGGTGCGCGAGCATCGCTTCAAGGGAGCTGAGTACAGGGCTGTGATCGTCGAGGGGCTGTGATCGCGGCGGACCTGGATGGTTCTGATCAGACCGCGACGGAAGCTTTCACCGTTTTTTCTTTTGAAGAAATTTGCTCCCTCACCGCGGCGGTGATTTCGTACGAGCGCAGGCGCGCTTTTTGGTCGAACATCAAGCCGGTCACCATCAATTCGTCTGGTTCAGTGACCTCGATGAACTTTTGCAGCTTGCGCTCGACCGTGGCCGCGGAACCGACCGCGGTGCACAGCAGCGATTGGCTGGCCATGGCTTGTTCGGCGGGAGTCCAGAACGCGTCAATGTCATCGATGGGCGCGGGAATTTGTCCGGGCGTGCCACGGCGCAGCATCACGAAGGCTTGCTGGTGCGAGGTGAAGAGCCGTCGCGCCTCGTCATCGGTATCGGCGGCAAACACGTTGATACCGAGTGCTATATAGGGATGCTTGAGTTGTGCGGAAGCGCGGAAGCCCGCGCGATAGAGCTGCACGGCTTGCATTAAATCCGCCGGCGCGAAATGCGAAGCAAATGCGAAGGGCAGACCTAGCATGGCAGCCAATTGTGCGCTGAAGAGGCTCGAGCCCAACAACCAGATCGGTACGTGGAGGCCAGCTCCCGGAACGGCGCGCACTTTCTGGCCTGGTGCCGTGGGCGCGAAATAAGACTGCAATTCCTCGACCTGCTGCGGGAAATCGTCGCCGTTGGATTTGCTATCGCGACGGAGAGCGCGCGTGGTGGCCAGGTCCGTGCCGGGTGCGCGGCCGAGCCCGAGGTCGATGCGACCGGGGTAGAGCGATTCGAGCGTGCCGAACTGTTCGGCAATGACCAGTGGAGCGTGATTCGGCAGCATGATGCCGCCGGCTCCAACACGAATCGTGCCGGTACCGCCAGCGAGGTAGCCAATCACCACGGACGTGGCCGCGCTGGCGATGCCGGGCATGCTGTGGTGCTCCGCGACCCAGTAGCGGCGGTAGCCCCAGCGCTCCACATGCTGCGCCAGCTCCAAAGAATTGTGCAGCGCTTGGGCAGGGGTCGCGCCCGCGGCGACCGGCGCCAAATCAAGAACCGAGAACGGAATCATTGCAACACTCCCGAGCCGCGAGTGGACATAAATGCTTGTCCATTTGTAGGCTACACCATTGGATGACCTCAGCACGCGGATAGGCGCACGGGCGTGCGCTCGGCCCTGCGAGACGTTGCACAAGACAGCACCACCCACTAAAAAATCCTTGTCACGGCGATGACGCGCCAATTCGCCTGCGATTAAAATAGAAGCTTGTTCTGAAAGGAGAGCATCATGCCCACGACGAAGAAAACTCCGTCGCCCCAAGCGCGCAAACCCCGCGCGAAAGCCATTCCCACGCGCGAAGAGATCGCGCTGCGCGCCTATCAAATCTATCTGGAACGTGGTGGCGCACCCGGCAACGCCTTCGAAGATTGGACCCGCGCCGAACGCGAGCTGCTCGACAGCGCCGCGAAGCCGCGCCGCAAAGCTGCGCCCAAGTCCAAAGCCGCCTGATTCCTCGCTGACCGCGACCGCACCCGTTTCGCGCGCCCACCGCATCCTATCGTTGGGATGATTGGAAATGTCTGGCGCGCTAAATCTCGTTGAAATAATCACCAGCGTTTATTTGCTGGCGATCATCGGTGCGCTAGCCTACGCCAACGTCAGGGCATTTATGGCGAAGCGCAGCACGGCTCACCTGTTCTCTGGGCGAGCGCATCGCGGTCATCCGCACGGCGATGGCACGTCACAGTAACAAGCGGCTGGCTACCTTCCCGTTAAACCCGGAAGATGATGCAGAACCGCGCATGATCGAGGCTGCGAGTCTTGGCGTCAAGCGCCGTCGCGACCGAGCTATTGCATTACGTAGATTCATGGCGAGCCATGGGAGGCGGCGCGGCCGAGAGAGATTTTGAATGCCAGCGCCGATCGCGTGTGCGCGACCTGTCTTTGTCTACCGCTCGCCACCGGTTTTTATTCCAGCGTGAAAGAAACCAATTACTCGCGGGCGGCACGTTCCAGGCGGGCGCGCAAACCTACTGCCCGACAAAGTACCCGTCGCGCGTCTGCACGATAAGGTCTTTCTGCTTCGTGGTCAGTTGGATTTTGTGATAGCCCGAGCCGGCGTCGTCCTTCTCCGGCGTATACCCCAGGCTGTATTGATTGCGCAGCTCTTCATTGATCGCCGTATAAATGTCGTCGATGGTTTGTTTCTTGGTCACTTCAAAAAATCGTCCGCCTGTTTCGCGCGAGATCTGTTCCAGAATTTTCTTGCCGTCGGGGCGCGGTTCTTCGGTGCGGCGCGGATATCCGCCGCCACCCCGGCCCATTCCGCCACCGCCCATGCCACCGCCTCCCATGCGGGGGCCGCCAAATCCACCGCCGTTGTTTCCGTAGCCTTCTTTATCCGCAAATAGAATGGAGTACACCAGCGTGTCGGCGCGTTCCGCTGATTCGATCGCCTCCTGCAAACTCTCCTTGCTCCCGTGGTCCACGCCATCGGAGAGCACAATGATGGCTTTGCGCCCGTGTTGTTTTTTCATCAATTCGTCCGACGCCAAATAAATCGCATCGTATAGCAGCGTGCCGCCACCGCCGCGTCCACCGCGTCCATGCCCGCTACCACTGCCGGGATCGCCGCTGCCCGAACCGCCATTCGAGCCGCTGCTGCTGGTCTGCGAGAATTGCGGCGCCCCCACCTGCTCAAGCGCAGCTTCCAATTTCTGTCGCGAAGGCGTCAGGTCCTGCAATAACTCGACCTCATGGTCAAAATGAATCAAAAACGCCTTGTCGCGATCCTCGCGCAGCACGTGATCTACGAACGTGCGGCTTGCCGCGCGCTCCTGGTCCAGAACGCGCCGCTGACTTCCACTGGTGTCCACGAGCAAGCCGAGCGTCAGCGGCAGATCCGTCTCGTGCGCAAAATATTTGATGGTCTGCGCATGCCCATCCTGTTCCAGCACAAAATCATCTTTCGCGAGACCAGGAATCAATTTGCCATGCTTATCCCGCACGGAGGCCAGCATGGTCACAACCTTCACGTCCACAGCAATCGGCGCGGCCTGGGGAGTTGGCGCAGTCTGGGAAGTTGGGGCGGCCGTCTGCGCTGGAGGCAGTGTCTGCGGCGTCTGTGCTTGCTGACTACGTCCCGGCAAACCTGCCACCAGCAGAAGCGTCATCAGCGCACCAATCCGCGCTTTCGCCCCGGTCCTTATCGTCTTCCTATCCATAAAATGCATCCGCCTATCTCCTGCCGACTTCTCGTCGCGCCGCACTTCTTCCGGTAGCGCAGCATCGCAGCGATTCGCACACTATCGCCCCCGCAGCCAGACACACATCGACGCCCTCGGTACTCACCTGAGCATTCCCTCCCCGAAAGGAAAAGGTTCCAGCACTATTATGAGATGCAATTTTTTCGATTCGCGTTCAGATCAACTTCAGGTCGCGCACCATTTACACAGCTTCGCAGACGCGGGCATTTCGCTCCCAGGGGTGGTCTCAAAAGGTTTAGGTGCGCACGCGTGCACCGCACACGCGTGGTCCGACTTATTTCCAGGCACTCACAAGTCGCGCGCCCGAACCTCGGACCGCCAGTTGGTCCCTGCGTCCGCTGAAAAAACGCGCATTAATCTCTTCGCTGCACAAATCCTCCAGCCTTGTGAAGCTGGCGAGCTCGCGGGCGACCTCCGCGGGACTAAAAAACAGTTGAAATGGCTCGCCCGTTGACCCAACGCGTGACGCGAGCGCATCCCGGACCACTTGCTCGCCTGACGGTAGGGCTTCACGTGGTTGGCCGTAGTCGAAAACCACACCGCTCGTTGCAGGACGCGATGCGATGAATGCCAGCGTGGCGCGAAATGCGTTTAAAGTCAGATACGGGACGACCCCGAGCCAGGCGAAAAATGCCGGTGCGTGCGCATCGAATCCGGCGGCCTCCAGCTGCGCGGACAGTGCCTGCAATTCAAAATCTAACGGAGCATAGTTGAGACTCGCGGGAATCGCTACGCCACTGGTTTCCAGAAGTTCGCGCTTCCATTGTTGCGTGGCGGGATGGTCCACCTCGAACACGCGAAGCTGCGCATGGGGATTGCGATGCGCGAAAGTATCCAGCCCGGCGCCGAGCAGCACGTACTGACGAACACCCGCGGCGACGGCCTCACCCAACTTGTCTTCCGCATAGCGGCTACGCGCCACCAGAAACGCTCTCAGCGACATGGAGAACGCCTCGTCGCGCCCCTCGGCCATCGCCTGTAACCTCTCGGCATACGTCGCGCCAAGGATCGGAACCGCGATGGGATCGTTGAAGACCGCTGGCGAATCGTGCAACTGATGCACGGCGCGCCGTAAAGCCACGCCGAGGGCAGTTTTAGATGCTTTCGATCGCTCCACAATTCTTACCGTTTCTTCGTTAGCGAAATTGCGTCCGTCGTATCATGTTCATCCCATCATAACTGCGAACGCGTAGACACATGCCAAACAGACTTCCGGCGTCAGCGCACCGCACGCGACGTCTTGCTCACTTTCACGAAAAATGACGCACCACGTAGGCGGTGGGCAGCCCGACGCTCTCGCGTCCGGCCCTGAATCTCAGAAACTCGCAGCGGCTGTGGCCGATCAGCCCGCAAACCCTTAGCGTCAGTCAACGCCGCACGGCATCAACAATTCATGCGTCATGAGAATTTCCATGAGGAGCTCGTGAGAGAATGTAAACAATGAAACTACAATTGCCGACCGGTACTTTCAAGGCGTACTTATTTGATTGCGATGGCACCATCGTTGATTCCATGCCGCTGCACTACCTTGCATGGAGCAAGGCCCTCGCGGAACAACAGTGCGAATTCAGCGAAGATCTTTTTTATGCTTGGGGCGGCGTATCCGTAGCCGAGGTCATTCAGCGCCTCAATAAACAACAGGGATTGAACATGTCTGTGGAAGAAGTATCCAACCGCAAAGAAAGCTTCTACCTCGAGAATCTTCCGCGGCTAAAAGCCATTCCCGAAGTTCTGGAAGTAATTGAGGCCAACTATGGGCGAATTCCCTTCGCGGTGGTATCGGGCAGCATGCGCGAATCGGTAACCGCGTCACTCACCACACTAGGCCTGCTGGATCGTTTCGATGCGCTGGTCTGCGCCGGCGAGTACCAAAAAGGCAAACCCGATCCCGAAGCATTTCTGCTCGCCGCCACCAAATTAGGCGTGGCTCCGGAATTCTGTTTGGTCTTCGAAGATGCTGACATGGGCATTCAAGCCGCCACCGCTGCCGGCATGGCCTCGGTAAAAATTGTTCAGACGCGTCAGAAAGCCAGCGAATCCGTGCGATAAAGAGGCCGGAACTTACATCGCCGCATTCCTACTCTGGCCCTGGTTCTGTTATATTTTTAATGTTATGACCAACGATAAAGCGAATTTCGCAACTGTCGAGGAAGCGGTCGAAGAAATTCGCCAAGGACGCATGATTGTCCTGGTGGACGACGAGGACCGCGAAAACGAGGGCGACCTTACCATGGCCGCCGAAAAAATCACGCCGGATGCCATCAACTTCATGGCTAAGTTTGGTCGCGGACTAATCTGCCTGACGCTCACCGAACAGCGCTGCGACGAGTTGCACCTGCCCCTTATGTCGCCGATCAATACTTCCGTGCACGGAACGGCGTTTTGCGAGGCCATCGACGCGCGCGTGGGCGTCACCACCGGCATCAGCGCCAGCGACCGCGCCATCACCATCCTCACCGCCATCGACCCCAAGACCAGGCCGCAGGATCTCGCGCGCCCCGGTCACATGTTTCCGCTGCGCGCGCGTAATGGCGGAGTACTCGTGCGTGCCGGTCAAACTGAAGCTAGCGTGGACCTCTCTCGCATCGCCGGACTCGGCGCTGCCGGGGTGATCTGCGAAATCATGAATGAAGACGGAACCATGTCTCGCGTGCCGCAACTGCTGGACTTCTGTCGCGAACACAATCTAAAAATGCTCACGGTGGCAGACCTGATCCGCTACCGCATGCAGCACGAGCGTTACGTTCGCCGCGTAGCAGAAGCCAAGCTGCCGACGCGCCACGGCGATTTTAAGATGATTGCGTACTCGAGTGATGTGGATCACGACCAGCACGTCGCGCTGGTGCGCGGCGATTTGGCGGGCGACACGCCGGCGCTGGTGAGGGTGCATTCGCATTGCCTGACCGGCGATGTGTTCGGCTCCACGGCGTGCGATTGCAGCGAGCTAGTAGCGCGCTCGCTGGCCGCCATCGCCAAGGAAGACCGCGGCGTTTTCCTCTACCTGCATCACACCGGCCGCGGCTTCAGCGTCGATGCCGCCGAGGAGCCTGGCGTGCTGCCACAGATCCATTTTCACCAACGCGGCCAGTTGGACCGCGAACCCGCGCGCTTACGCATGGTGCAGCACGAAAGCGGCATCGGCGCGCAAATCCTAATCGACCTGGGCCTAAAAGATATTCGCGTCCTGACCAACCACCCCAAGAAAGTCGTCGCCCTGGAAGGCTACGGGATCCGCATCGCCGACCAAGTGCCGCTGCGTGTCGATGAGCCTAAGCCAACGCACCAGCGCTTGTGACCATCGCCGCTACGGCTCTTCTGGCTCCGCGTCATCCGTCACGGGTTTGGCCACCGGCGGTGGCTTTTTTGTCGCTGCGGGAACAGTTGTCGTTTGTCTCGGCACCCCCGCGGACTTTGTAGCGGGCGCTTTCCCCACCACCAAATATTTGCGCATCTTTTCAAGCCGCTTCGGGCCAATCCCTCGCACCGCCAGCAAATCGTCCACACTCTTGAACGCTCCATATGATTTGCGCATCTGCAGAATTTTATCCGCCGTGGAGGGACCAATCCCCGGCACCTGTTGTAGTTGTTCCGAAGTGGCTGTATTCAGATTGACCGGAGACGCCGGGGCCTTTTTCTTGGGGAATGAAGGCGAAGCGAACAGACAGAGGCCGAGAGGCACGGCAAACGCAAGTGATCGCCAGCGCATAGCAAATTGATAATGCCTACGTTATGTAAATAAAGCAATAACTTTGTCACATTTGATCGACTCTCTAAAAGAACGACAAGAGTTGTTATTTCGTCAGTGTTCCCTGCGCATCGTAGATTTCCGTCTCACCGAACAGGCGCGCTTGCTCTTCGATTTGTCGCCGGTCGCCCACCACGATGATTTGCATGTTCGCGGAATCCAGATACTTTCGCGCCGTGGCCAGCAAATCTTCCGGCGTCATGGCGCGAACTTTGTCGCGATAGGTTTCCAAATAATCGTCTGGCAAATCGTTGATGGCCACCGTCGCGAATTGCGAAAGCAAACCGCTCTGCGTGGCCAGGCCCATGGAGAACATGCCGCTGAGATAATTTTGCGCGTCGGCAAATTCGCCCGCAGGCACCGGGAGCGCGCGCAATTTGTCCAGCTCGTAGAATATTTCTGTCAACGAAGCGGCCACCACATCGTTGCGCACCGCCGCGGAGATCGAAAAATAGCCGCCCTGCCGCATGGGATGTACGCCGCTCCGCGGGCTGTAGGTGTAGCCTTTGTCCTCGCGAATATTCATCACCAGCCGCGAATTAAACGCCCCGCCATACAAGCTATTGGTCAAGCCCAGCTTCACCCAATCCGGATGCTTGCGCGTGATGGCATGGCAGCCCACCAGAATTTGCGCCTGCACCGCCTCGGGCACATCAACCAGATACACACGCCGTCCGCGCGGATTTGCCGCGGCCGCGGGCGCCGGAACCTGCGGCCGCGTTCCGGTCCATGCGCCAAACACTCTTTCGATGCTCTTGACCATCGCGGCAGGATCAAAATCCCCTACCATCACCAGCAACGCATTCTCAGGCGTGTAAAAATCGCGATAAGTCTGCAGCAAATCGTTGCGCTGGTATGCCGCGACCTGCGCTTCACTGGCGGAAACTGTTCCGTAGGGATGCGCGCCGAACAAAACTTTGCGCAAGCGCTCACTGGCCAGAAATCCCGGTGAGGTGCGTTCCATCTTTATTTCTTCAAGCTTTTGCCGGCGCTCGCGCTCGAATTCCGCTTCCGGAAATGACGCTTCGCGAGCCAGTTCGTTGACCGCGCCGAGCAGCTGTTCGGAAAACTCGGACAACCCCGCAAACGCGATTCCAATGCTGTCCGCGCCCGCGCTCGACGAAAGATCCGCGCCAATGCGGCGCAAATCTTCTTCAATCTGCCGGCTAGCGCGACTTTTCGTTCCGGTTCGCACCACTGAGGCAGTCATTTCAGCTAGCCCGGGCGCGCGATGCATGGCCGCCGCATTCCCGGAGCGGAAAACCAATTCCCCATGAAACTTGGGAATGGAGTGCGCTTCGGCAAGAACAATTTCCAGTCCATTCGCGAGCTTCGCGCGCGTACGCTTCGGCCAGGTGACCGTCCGTTCCGCGGCCAGCGCGGGGACACCGACCGCGAGTTCCGTAGAGAAAAAGGCCATTTACGCGGCCTCCTTCGCGCCGCCGGTGATGGGCGTCCGGAATACGATGGCGCGTTGCGATTCACGCAGATATTTTTTGGCCACCGCTTGTACGTCTTCGCGCGTCACGGCGAGAAATCCATCCAAAATAGTATTCACCAGTTGCGGCTCCTGATCGAACAAAGTGAAACACGCCAGCAAATGCATCAATCCATATTTCGGCATGGAGCCTCCGCGTCCACTTTCCAGCGTGGCATAATAATCGGAGCGCCACTTCACTTTGAGCTGCTGCAATTCGTCGTCGCTGATGCCCCGCTCTTGCACTTCGCGAATCACCGCATCGAACGCGGCCACCGTAGCGTCGGCGGAAATTTCCGGCTTGTGGATGATGCGCGTGGTAAGCTGCGTCGGCCCGTTGTAGCCAAAGAGATCGTCGATGCCGCCGTCGGCTTCCACTGCCACCTGTTTTTCCAGAACCAGATCGCGATAAACTCTGCCGGCCCTGCCGCCATGCAACGCCTGATCGAGCAGCGCCATGGCGTACCAGTCCTTGGTGCGCCGCGCAGGCATCACGTAACCGATGGCCATCGCCGGAAGCGTGCCGAATTTTTCTTCCACGTGACCGCGGCGCTCTTCCTTTTGTTCCGGTTCGCTGGGATCGGCGAAGGGCGGCGGCGGCCCGGCGGGAATGTCCGCGAAATATTTCTTGGCCAGCGCAATTCCCTCTTCCGTCTGCACATCACCCAGAATCAGCAGCACGGCATTGTTCGGTAGATAATAAGTTTTGAAGAAATCCTGCACGTCCGCGAGGTTCGCTGCGTCCAAATCCGCGAAATCACCGTAAAAATTGTGCGCATTCGCCCAATTGCGAAACGCCACCGGCGGCATATCGAGCCACGGAAAACCGCCGTAGGGCTGGTTCATGACGTTGACGCGCACTTCCTCCTTCACCACATCGCGCTGATTCTTCAGATTCTCGTCGTCAACTTTCAGCGCACGCATGCGGTCGGCTTCCAGCCATAGCACGCGTTCCAGCGCGTTCGACGGCACCGCCTCGTAGTAATTGGTCACGTCGTAGCTCGTCGACCCATTCAAGAGTCCGCCGCTCGAATTAATCAGTTTGATGTGTTGCATCTTCGGAGCATTCGCCGAGCCCTGAAACATCATGTGCTCAAAAAGATGCGCAAAACCGCTGCGGCCTTGGGGCTCCAATCGAAATCCAATTTTGTAATAAATTCCCACGGTAACCACTGGCGCAATCGCATCCGGCGCGACCACCACCCGCAGCCCGTTCGCCAGCGTCGCACTGGCGATCGCCACCTTCAACTGTTTCGTGCTCGCTTCAGTCACGCTCAATCCTCCGCGATTTTCGTGTTTGTCGTTCAGCAACTGCAATCTTATCGAGCCGCGCCAACGTGGACTTTGCATCGTCCGCCAACACACGCGCGCCTAAGCGATTCAACGCCTCGTAGGCTTCCATATATTCCGCGGGCAATTCGCTCATCGCTTCTGCGTGCGCCAAAATCACGCGATAATCTCCGCGCGCCAGCGGGCCCGTCCAGGCCGCTCGCGAACCCAAACGCTCGAAATTGTCCAGCACTTGCCGCGTTAGCCCAAGCAACGAACGCACCGCTTCGTGCCGCTTCATTCCCGCGGACATCAGCATGCGCGTCGCCGCTTCCTCAACGGCCAGCACGTGCCCGGCAGCCAGCGCCGCGGCTGCATGATACAAACGTTTTTTGCGCGCGCTGATCTTCACCGGGCGCCCGCCAAGGTCTCGCACCATGGCGCGGGCCGCGCGCACCGCCTCCGCGTCGCCTTCTAGCGCGAAATATTTTCCTTCGAGCGACGGAACGCCCACGCCGCTGAAAGTTTGCAGCGGATGCACGGAACCCACCGCCGCGCCGCGTTCGCGAATTCCCTCTAATACACTCGCATCCAGTGCGCCGCTGGTGTGCAGAAAAACCGTCGATCGCGCTTCTCCACCGCCGGACTGTTGCAGCATTTCCGCGATTTGCCGCGCCGCGGAAATAATTTCATCGTCCGGAGTCGCCAGCAAAACCACGCGCGCAGTCAAAACTTCGCGAGACATTCCGGCGTACGCCTTGCCGCCGCCGATGAATCGCACGGCACGCCGCGCGGTACCTTCATTCCGCGTGACCACCGCCCCGATGCGCCACCCTTGTTCGCGCAACCGCCGGCCCAGTGCTCGACCCACACGTCCAGCGCCAACGATGGCCAGGCTGTTCACCATCACATGCTAGGATAACCTGAGGCTCACTCGCACACCAATCATGCACCTGGCCCTCTATTTTACTGAGCTGTCTTTCTTCGGTTTCGTCGCGGTTTTCTGGGTTCTTTATGGACTGCGCGTGGTGTACGGCGCGCTGCGGTTGCCATGGGTCAAAGATTTTTCCTGCGCGAGCGACGCGGAGTGCCCGCCCATTTCCCTGCTGTTTGCCGCGCGCGACGAGGAAGAAAAATTGCCGGCGGCCTTGGCCAGCCTCGCCACGATCGATTATCCCAACCTTGAGATCGTTGCCGTAGATGATCGCTCGACAGATGCCACCGCCCGCATTCTGGACGACTTCGCCGCCGCGCATCCGCGCTTTCGCGTGGTACACGTGGCCGAGCTTCCTGCTGGATGGCTCGGTAAGCCGCACGCCCTGCAACGCGCGTATGAAGCGTCGCGCGGCGAATGGTTGCTCTTTACCGATGCGGACGTGTGGTTCAAGAGTGATGTCGTGCGCCGCTCGGTGACCATCGCGCGAGAAAAGAACCTGGATCACTTGACGCTTTTTTGCGATATGCAGATGGTGGGTTTTTGGGAGAAAGTACTGATCACTTTTTTTGGCCTGTGGTTTCACATGGCCACCGATCCCCATGGCGTAAGCAACCCGCGTTCGGCCGCCTACGTCGGTGTGGGCGCGTTTCAAATGCTGAAACGTTCGGCTTACGAGGCCGTGGGAACGCACCGGCGGCTGGCGATGGAAGTTGTCGATGACATGAAGCTGGGCAAGATTGTGAAAATGGCAGGATTTCGCTCCGGCGTAGCCGTGGCGCGGGATTTCCTGGCAGTCCGCTGGCATGCGGGCGCGGGAAACCTGATTCGCGGTGTCACCAAGAATTTTTTCGCGGGGGCGTCCTTCAGTTTGCGGCTGGTGGGACTTTCAATCGTGGGGACCCTGTTGCTCAACGTCGCGCCGTTCGCAGCCCTGCCGTTCCTACATGGATGGGCGCTGGCCCTAGCGTTAGTCTCAGTGGCGATTATGCTGGCGTTTCACGCCGGCGTAGATGTGGTAATGCGGGTTTCGCCGCTCTATGCATTAACATTTCCGCTAGGGGCGCTGATTCTCGCCTATATGCTGTTGCGCTCAACCTTGGTAACGCTGCGCCAAGGCGGCATTATCTGGCGCGACACTTTCTATCCCCTCGACGAATTAAAACGCGGCGCTGTTTGAGTGACTGGGTTCAACGTACCCGCGCGAAACGCCTTAGGTAGCCGCAGCGGCCGGCGTCTCCGGCTCCGACACGAATAGCCCTGTTACGTCGCGTTGTTTCAAGCTGCGAATCTTGTCGCGCAGCAACGCGGCCTTTTCAAACTCGAATTTCTTGGCGGCTTCGCGCATCTGTGTTTCCAGTTGCTTGAGCATCTCCGCCATCTGTTCTTCGTTTTTAATTCCCGCGGTGGCTCGATCCAAATCATCTTCGCCTAACGGAATCATTACGTAATCAGCCTCCACGATTTTAGCCAGTTCCATGTCCACGCCTTTCATGATGGACATGGGCGTAATGTTGTTTTCCAGGTTGTATGCCAGTTGTTTGTCGCGGCGGCGATTGGTTTCGCCCATAGCCGCCGCCATCGATCCGGTAATGCGGTCGGCGTACAGAATCGCGCGGCCCTCCACGTGTCTTGCGCACCGTCCGATGGTCTGGATCAACGACGTGTTACTGCGCAGAAATCCTTCCTTGTCGGCGTCGAGAATCGCCACCAGTGAAACCTCCGGCAAATCCAGCCCCTCGCGCAACAAGTTGATGCCGATCAGCACGTCGTATTCGCCGCGCCGCAAATCGCGCAAAATCTTGATACGGTCCAGCGTCTCCACTTCCGAGTGCAAGTAGCGGCACTTCACGCCAATTTCCGCAAAATACTCCGCGAGATCCTCGGACATGCGTTTGGTAAGCGTGGTCACCAGCACGCGTTCGTTTTTCGCCGCGCGAATGCGGATTTCTTCCAGCAGGTCGTCGACCTGCCCCTTCACCGGCCGAATCTCCACTTGTGGATCGACCAATCCCGTCGGCCGAATTACCTGTTCGACCACCACGCCGCCGGACTTCGTCAGCTCGTAAGCCGCAGGTGTGGCCGATACGTAAATGGCCTGATTGACGCGATGCTCCCACTCCTCGAACGTCAGCGGCCGGTTATCCAAAGCGGAAGGCATGCGGAAGCCGTAGTCCACCAGCGTCTGTTTGCGCGAGCGATCGCCTTTGTACATCGCCCCCACCTGGCCCACGGTCTGATGCGATTCATCCACAAACAGCATGAAATCCTGCGGCAAATAATCAAACAGCGTCGGTGGCGCCTCGCCGGGAAGCCGCCCGCTCAAGTGCCGCGAGTAGTTCTCGATGCCATGGCAGTAGCCCACCGTTCGCATCATTTCGATGTCGAACATGGTGCGTTGCGTCACCCGCTGCGCCTCCACGAATTTTCCTTGCTTCTCCAGCTCTTTTTTCCACCACCACAATTCTTCCTGAATCGTGAGGATGGCCCGCTCCCGCTTCTCCTGCGGCATTACATAGTGCGTCTTTGGATATACCCGCACGGAGGACAAGTCTTCTTTGCCCGCGCGGACTTCGCCGGTCAACGGATCGATCTGCCGAATCACATCGACCTGGTCGCCCCACATTTCCAGTCGATAACCCTGGTCTTCATAAGTCGGATAAATCTCAATCATGTCGCCGCGCACGCGAAACGTGCCGCGCCGCAGCTCCTCGGAGCGTTCGAACTGCACATCCACCAGTTTGTGCAGCAGCGCTTCACGCGAAGTCTTCTGCCCTTTCTCGATGGGCACTACCATCGCGTAATACGCCTCGGGCGAGCCGAGACCGTAAATGCAAGAAACCGAAGCCACAATCACCACATCGCGACGCTCGAATAGCGAACGCGTGGCGCTGATGCGCAGCTTATCCAGTTCATCATTTATCGTGGCTTCTTTTTCGATATAAATGTCCGCGGCGGGAACGTAAGCCTCGGGCTGGTAGAAATCATAGTAGCTAACGAAATATTCCACGGCGTTTTCGGGAAAGAAAGACTTGAACTCGTGATATAGCTGCGCCGCCAGCGTTTTGTTGTGCGCCATCACCAGCGCCGGGCGGTTGGACTGCTCAATCACCTTTGCCATCGCAAAGGTTTTGCCTGAGCCAGTAACGCCAAGCAAGACCTGATGCTTGTCCCCCGCGTCGAGGCCACGCATCAGTTGCTCAATGGCCGCGGGCTGGTCGCCGCGCGGTTGATAGTTGCTGTGAAGTTTGAAATCCATGCGGAACATCCTTTTAGCAGGCCAATATCCCGTCTCGCCCGCTACACCCCGCGGTAAGTTGAGTGGCCACGCCACGGCAACCCAGCCGCCTTTTTCACACGCTGCGTGAAACCTTCATTATACGCCCGCGCGGCAAATGCGGCTCGCGCAAAACACACCGGCCGATTCCCCCCACGAATTTTCGATATCCCCAGCTCTGGTGCGCGCCGTGCTCAGTGTACGAGGACAACTTCAGCGTGACTGGTGGCTTCCACGTTCAAATGGGTCCGGTTCGATTCGTCAGCCTTCGCCACAAGCACGTCCAACGTTTGCGCCGAATCTTCGTTGGCGCGCTCCAGAAATCCGGTCTTTAGCGAAATAAAGGTGAGCACATCGGTTCTCCCTTTCGCCGCTCCACTGGTCTTGAGTTGATGAAGTTTGTAGTCCTCAGGGGTAGTGTCGTCATGCGAGCCCTGCTGCTTCATCGTGGACGTGGTGACTACCACGGCGCACTGCCCAACGCTATTGGCCACCGCGCTATGCCCGTCGCTATCGCCATCACCGGTTGCGGGACACGCTTCGTCTCGCACGTACTCGATCTGCTTCTCCCACTCCAGTCGCGCCAGCACGGCTCCGACCACTGGCTCTTCCTTCTTCCATTTTTCATTCAGTTTCACGCCCTTGGGGGGAAAGGTCCAGCCGAGTGCGAATTGCGTGATCCACTGGCGCCAGAGAGCTTGCTCGTCCGCGGACAGCACGTCAAAGCCGCGCAAGCCATCCGCGCGTCCATCCGCCAGCAAAGTAAACTCCACAACTCCTTCGTCCGCCGATCGCGAACCACCGTCCGTCGGCAGCAGCTGCGTCCGCATCACCACCTGCATGCCGCTGCCAACGCCCTGAACTTTCTCAACCTCGACCGCCACGTAGCGTTCCGTGTCTTTATCGCGCGCTTCGGGGACCAGCGGCGTGGCGATGCGGTTCTCTGAACGCGTCACCTTTTGCGTCTTATATCGCACGCGATAGACAAATTTCTGACCGGCGTGTAGTGCCGGCACGGATAGCAAACGATCCGACTTCCCCGCCATAATCGGCAACACTGCGCCACCAATAATGACGATGACAACGATAGCGATCGCGAGCAATCGCATTCGCCCACCGATCAGAACCTTCATCACGCCTTTGAGCGCATTCCTCACGTTTAATTTGTACTCAGGGAGCGGCAACCCCAGCTGTACTCCGCGCCGGCCCGGCGTCGACGCTCACCAGCGGCGCCTCGAGCGGCCCACTCACGCGTAGCGTCCGGCCGGAAATGGCCGTGCGGGTGGCCGGCCTCTCGCCATTCACGCTGTTAATCAACAGCTCCGCCTTCCGCGCAAAATCCACCGAACCACTCACGAAGACCGCTTCTCTCGCGCCATCCAGTCGCAGATTGTCCAGCAGCAATTTCTGATTGCGCAACGAAAATGTTCCGGAGCCGCCAACCCAACGCGACACTCCCGCGTGCGCCGCGCCATCAGAAACGCTGGCGCCCACATCCCACCCGCGAAACTCTATATTGCGCAGCAATATACTTCCCTGCCCGGTCAGATTCTTCAACACTTCCACGCGGCCAACGCCTTCCGTTGTTAGATGCACCTTCCCGCTGGCCACTCCGCTCCAGTGCTCCGCAACATTCGGCGTCACCGGCAGCTGCGCCAGATTGGCGGCGTCAAGCTGCGCGGTCAGGTCATACTCCGGATGCGGGAAGAATTTCGCGCTCAGCGATCCGCGTGCTCTTCCGCCCGCCCACTGCGCGGCAATGTCATTCGCTTCCAGCTGCAATCCATGCAAACGCCCGGTGACTCGCACCTTTTCAAATTGCAGGTTTTCCACGGTCAGCGCGTCGACGCTGAGATCACCCTCGGCATCCACTCGTCGCAGCAGTTCGCTTGCGGAGACGCCTCCGGTAACAGCCAGGTTTGCATTGGCTCCTCCTTGAGACGGATCGCCCTTCGACGCATCGTCTTTAGCCAGAGTATCGGCCGAACTGCCGAGCGAACTCAGCAAGGTTCGCAGCCAGCCCGGACGCGCCCGCGGTCCCACCCAGCGATCAATGTCCGCCGCATTCAGCAGCCCGCCGTGCAGGCTGAAGCTCCAGCGCGCCTGCGCTTCTCCAACAACATCGCGATTTTCGCGAATCGCGCCCGACCATGTGGTCCCAAATCCATCCACCGCTCCCAGAAGCACGCTGTGTTTTCCATGATCGAATACGTACGCGGCGTTGCCCACTTGCAACTGTTGATTCAGTCCTGCGACCGCAAGGCGCGCCTTCGACACCACAATTTTTCCGCTCCAGCGTTCGCCGCGCTTCCGGTACCAATCCCATTGCATGGAGCCCTGCGCACGGCCGTCTAAATCCCAACCGTGATTGATGGGTCGGCCGATAGCCGCCGCGCCGCGCAGCACCGTGGCAATCTGATCCACCTGCGCTTCGATCTCCAGCCCACCTTCATGCGCCGCAAAATCTTCGCTCGCCGTCAAATCCCCGGCATTGTGTAGCGCAACGCTGGCGCGTCGTCTCGCCGCCGCTAACACCGTTTCGGGCTCCCCGCCCAGCTGCAGCCGCACCGGCTCCATGGCCAATCTCTCGCGTTCCCGGCCTCCGCGCACCGCGCCGATCCACACACGCTCCTCGACGCCCGGGATTTTTGCCGCTCCGCCATTGCTCGAAAATGCCAGATTTTCAATCCTCGGCGGCCAGCCGCGCACCGTCGTCGATCCCGTGAAGTACTGCTCAATCGTTAATCCCTCGTCGACGCCAGGTTCGAACGCGCGCCACCACGCCAACAAATCCCTCGCCTGCACCCCTGCGGAATCCACCTGCACCTCCGGGACTCCGTCCGAAAAATGCACCGCGCCACGCAGATTTGATCCTGGCGCTTCGATCGCCATTTCAGTGCCGTGCAGGCTCCGCGAAGCCACGTTGCCGCGCCCGCCAATCCTAATGCTGACACGCGGGTTGTCGCCGCGTTCCGTCAAATCCCAACGATGAATGCTCGCAGCACGCGCCTGCACGGAAAATGTCCAATCCGAAGGCGCAGCAATGGGCAGCTCTCCATCCTTGTTAAGAGTGTTCGTCACCCCCGCCGCCTTGGTGGTGCTATCCCCTTGCGCGCCACTTTGCGCCACAGCATCCAGCGCGAACGATCCCCGCACCCCATAATCCTGTCCGCGAAGCAAGCGCAGCAGATCCGCCAGCGACGCCTGCGTCCAATGCACCGCAAACTGCGCCGGCTGCAAGCGCGCCGAAGTCCCCGCCACGTCACCGCGAACATACAAAGTCCCGGCCGATTGCAAAGCCACCCCGCTGCGCCACGGCTGCGCCTCCAACTGCAATTGCCAGCGCCCCGCAGAAATCTGTTCGACGCTGCCAGTCACGTCGATGAACGCAAAAGGCTTTTTGTCCTGCCCCAGCTTAAAATTCACGCGGCCGTCGTCAAACTCAATTTTTTGTAACCGGTTTGCCGCGCTCGCAGCGCTCGGTGGCCCATAAATTCGTGCCCCACCGGAGCCGCCGCTTTTTGTCGGTGGCAGCCAATCCTCCAAATTCCATCGCCCTAGTCCACTTCGCACCAAAATCAAACTCGGCCGCGTCAGCGACAACGTGCCAAATTCAAAGTGCCCCCGCAGTAAATCCATCCACCGCAAGCCCGCGCTTAATTTATCCGCCCGCAAAAAATATTCGTTTCCAAACGCCGGATCTTCCCCAACCGTCACACCGTCGGCGTCCAGCCGTAAGCTTGGAAAAACCCGCGCGTCGAACTCCCGGACTTCCACCTGTCGCCCAAACGCCCTCTCCAAGTGCGCGATCAAGTATTCGTGTACACGCTCGGTTCGCACCAATACGCCAACACCGGCCTGCGCCACCACCACGAGTGCCAGCAGCGCCATCACCGCCTTCATCCATTTGCGTCGATTCGCCATCGGCTCCGCGTCCAAATCTCTCCAAGGCTCATGAACAAATAAGTAGGGCGAGCCGCAGCTCGCCCGAAAAATTTCCTCGCTCACTCGCGCATGGCCACAAAACCACAAGCGCCGCCGCAGATCTTCATACGCCGCGCCGTCGCCGCCTCAATGCACCGTATGAAACATGCGACTCCACCGCGTCCGCTCCGGCATATGCGCTATATTATCGAACACGCTCGTCAGCCGGCTCCAAAATGTAGTCTCTTTCGCATAGTCCGCGCTCGTGGCATCCACCGACCAGTAAATCAAAAACGGCCGCCCCATGATCGCCCCGCGATCAACAAAGCCCCAATAGCGGCTATCCGAACTACGGTCGCGGTTATCGCCCATCGCAAAATATTTCCCCGGCGGCACCACAATCTCATCTCCCACGATGTATTTTGGCAGTTCGTCCACCCATTCCGGCATCATCTGCGATGAAATCATCAGCTTCGCGGGAGGCGGAAAATAAGAATTCAACGGATCGCTCGCCGCCGCCGGATCATGCTGCACGTAAGGCTCGCTAAGCAGTTTGCCGTCGATGTATATCTCCTGATCCACCAGCTTCAGCCGGTCGCCGGGCAAGCCAATCACTCGCTTCACAAAATGTTGGTGGTCCGCGTAGGGATACTTAAAAACGATAATGTCGCCGCGCTCGATCGGCCGGTACGGCAAAAGCTTGTCGTACCACGCGCCCGTGCCGCCAAAAATAAATTTGTTTACCAACAGATGGTCCCCGACCAGCAACGTATGCTCCATCGACGGCGACGGAATCTTGAACGCCTGTACCACGAAGCTGGTGCCGAATAGCGCCAGAATCACCGTGACCAGCAACGACTCCAGATATTCCGAAATTGTAGTCTGGTCTTCGTGGTGTTCCGCAGCATGGGGTCCGGCAGGACCTTGTCTAATTGCGTCCTGTCCAGCCTCCTGCGCTGGCGGTTCCTGCGTGAGAGGCCTCGTCGATAACACCGGCACGTCCGCCGGCACTTCCGTCAGTTCATCCGCCATTCTTCTCGGGCCTCTCCCGCTCTACCACCGTATCATCCTGCGACGGCGATTCCAGCAGCGCGATGCGTGCCAGTGCGCTGCGCGCCGCGCGTTGCTCCGCTTCCTTCTTCGTGCTGCCAGTGCCGTTGGCCAGGCACTGGCCTTCCACCCACACTTCAATCTCAAATGTTTTCTGATGATCCGGCCCAGTCTCCCGCGCTACGCGGTATTCGGCCGGCGACTGCCGCCGCCCTTGCAAAAACTCCTGCAGCGCGGACTTGCGATCCGACTCCGATATTGTCTCCCCGCGCTCTAGGATAGCTTGCTCAAACAGCACGCGATGCAGCACATCCCGCGCGCTGTGCAGCCCGGCATCCAGGTACACCGCCGCCACTACCGCCTCAAACGCATCCGCCAGCAATGTTTGTTTCTCGCGCCCACCAGTTTTTTCTTCGCCGCGGCCCAGCCGCAAATGCTCGCCCAACCGCAATCGCCGCGCCGCTGCCTCTAGCGTCCGCGCATTTACCAGCCGCGCACGACTCTTCGAAAGCTGCCCTTCGCTCCAATCTGGAAAGGTGAGCACCAGATATTCGCTCGCCAGCAACTCCAGCACCGCATCGCCCAGGAACTCAAAGCGCTCATTGTCTTGATGAACTTCCAGGTGGGTCTTGGCCTCGCCCGCGGGCATCGCCGCGGCTCCCGTCGCAGCACCCGTCGTGTCGCTCGCCGCACGCCTCTCCGCGCCCCCGCGTCGTTCCGGCGTCGCCGAACTGTGCGTCAACGCCCGCACCAGCAGCTCCGGACGCAGAAACCTGTGCCCCAGTCTCTTTTCGAGCGCTGCGTCGCCGGTGAGTTGCGCTTCCTGCATAGTTTCGCCGCGCGGTCGCGGCGCGGCTCTTATTTTGGCACGCTCAGCTGCGTGTTGCCGAGCTTCTTCGCTTCTTCGGCCCCACTCTTGCACGTCTGCTGCAAGCTGCTCGTCATGCTGGCGCACTTCGTAAACGCCGCCGTCGCATCTTGAAAATGCGACGCTTTTTCATTCGCCAGCCCCAACAGATAATAATTCACCGGGTCCGGCTGCGGATCGATCTTCACCGATTGGTCGAGCTCCGGAATCGCCTCGTCATATTTTCCGCGCCGCACGTACACCAGCCCCAGCCCGCTGTGCGCCATGGCCAGCGTGGCGTTCTTTGCATCCGCGAACTGTTGGTCAGTTATGTTCGGTGGCCTGGGAATGGTCGGCGTAATCTCGATCGCTCGCTTGGAATAATCCTCCGCCTTCGCCAGTTCCTTCGCCGCATCCGCCCCGCCACTCATCGCTCGCGGTATTGTCTGGCCAAGGAGTGCCAAGGTTTGCACATCCGTCGGCGTCAGTTGCACTTCTTTTTCACCTTCCGCTTCCATCTTCTGTACCTGATTCGTTTGTAGGTACAACTTCGTCAGCGTGTTATAGAGAATCGGGCGGTACCGGCTTGTCGGATACTTTTGCTCGAACGCCTCACCGAGCGCGATCTTCTGCGTGGCATCGGTGTCCGGCGTGTCCTGAAACTTCTTAAACGCCGCATCCTCCTCGGCGTTCACCGGTGGCGCGACATCCAACGCCACGCTATTCGCCGCCTTGGCTGGTGCCTGCCCTGTCGTTGCTCCTGCTGGCTGTTGCGGCGAAGCCGGCGGAGGCGTCTGCCCCATCGCGCCCTGCGCACGCGCCGCGCTCGTCAGTCCCAAAACGAGCACGCCCGTAGCCAGCATAATCCCGATCCTCGATCCGTATTTCACTTTCATCGCAATTCTCCTGTTCGCCTAAAATAATTCGGCCACAATCCGCCAATCCGTCCTCAAAAGTCCGATCATCCCCGCGTCGACAAAGAGTGCCGGCTATGGCTGCGCCTCTGGCTTCTCTACGCTCACGGCCTCCAGCCCCTTCTGCGCCGCGTCTTTCGCTCGCGCTGGCAGTCCCGGCACGCTCAGCGCGGCCTCAAACTGCGTCTTGGCCCTGTCCGCGTGCCCCTCATCATCATAAATTCGTCCCAGGTAAATGTGCGACCACGCCATCACCATCGGATCCTGCGTGGCCGCGTGTTCTCCGTCCGTCAACCGCCCGAACACTTCCTTGGCCCGCGCCGCATCGTGATCCAGCACCGCCACCATCCCCAATCCGTACCACGCCCGCGTTTGGTCCGGATATCTCGCCAGCACTCGCTGAAAAGCTGCTTCCGCCGCACGCGAATTTTTCTCCGCCAGCTTCTGTTCGCCTTCCGTCAAGTCCGCGAGTGCCGCTGGATCATTCGGCAGTGTCACCGGCTGCAACGCACGCCGCCGCGCCACTTCCTCCGTCGACAATTCCTTTCCCGTATGTGCCGGCTCAGCCGGGGCGAACGTCAGCCCCGCAATGCGTTTGGTCTCTGCCGGCACATCGATGCCGCGAATCAGGTCCGGAAAATACAAACTCATCGCTGGTTCCGATCCTTCAAATCCCGTCAGCCCCATAAACAGCGGCCGCACCATCACGTAGCCATCCGCGTCCGCGCGTTCCAGCGCCGCCTCCCGCTCCCCCGGGGACATCTTCTTCAGCTTCAGTTCCACCGCCCGAACCATGCACTCCGCCACGTACGACGGAAAATCATCGCGCAAATCCGCTTCGAGCCGCGGCGCTTGCGCGGCCTTGTCGAACAGCGCCCGCTTCGTCACCACCACGTGTGGATATTGCAATGGCAGCGGGTCCAGCAAGTAGTGGAGAAACGCATGCCGCACCACGTCGACGGGCACCTCTTCTTCGCCGCCGCTCAGCACCAACGCGTAATGATCCCCATAATTCCGTACGTTGGTGATGCGCCCCACCAGCGGCTCCACCACGATCGAAAACGTCCGATAGCCGTTCGGATCGATAATCTCCCGCAAATACCCGGACGTCACGAACACGATTTGCGAAACCTGGTCGTGCATGTGCTCGATCTCGCGCGCATACACCGGCTGCACCTGCCGCCACAATTGCCCGATTTTCTGCTCTTGATAATATGCCGATAGAATTTCGCTGAATCCCTCCAGCGTCAGAACTTCCGGCGGCAATTCATCCCGCCGCAGAATCGGCGTAAACCGCGGCGCCGGTCCGGACACCAGCCCAAACCACAAGTAGCGCGACAGCATTGCGCCCGGATCATTCAATCGATGCTGGCGATAAAATTGCCGCAACCCCTCCACCGCTGGCCCCTGTTGCGCCTGCAAGTGTTCCCGCATCTGCGCGCGATATGGCGACCAGTGTTCCGCGCTGACCTCCGACTCAAATCCCGCCGCCAGCAGCGCGCACATCGTCGTGAACATCGCCTCGCTGCCATCTACGCTTACGCTGCTCTGCTGCACCGGTGGCGCTATCAGCCGCGCCCTAGCCGCCGGCGGAGCCGCCTGTCCGGGGACCGCTTGCCCTGGAGCTCCCTGTCCAGGAGCCGGTGTAGGCGTCTGACTCGGCGCAGCCGCTCCGCCCGCCGGCTTCGCCGCTGGAGCCTGCGCGCTCGCCAGCGTCACGCACAATATCGCCGTACTCATCAACCAAAAGACGTCCCGCATCACTCGTCGCACTCTCTTATCCATTTGGAAACGCAGCATCCGCAATTAGTCCTTAACCCCGCAACCATTCTCGCAACGAACCGCCATCTTCGCAATCGCCGCTACCCCTGTGAACGCCAGCGCCTCTCCATCCCGCGCCTTCCGTGGGGTGAATCTCTTGATTGGCGTCCTTTGCCACATCCGCGACCCCGAGCAACTCTTGCGCCTCCCACACCCATCTGTAAACTTACCGATGCGCCCAAATCCCTCCGGGATGGCCCGCACCATGATCCCCAGCCCCCACTCACAGTCTGCCGCTCCATTACTCACCGCAGCCATTGTCCTATTCATTGCGATTGCGCCGGTCCTCGCCCTCGCCGCCACCCAACGATCCACTTCGCCCCCAACAAACACCAAGCGCCTCCTCTCCCAAGAAATCCAACTCACCGGCGACCAACTCTGGGTCGACACCGGCATCGACGTCCACCCAGGCGAGCGCCTCCTCTTCTCCGCCAGCGGCACTCTCCGCTACGCCGACGCCAAAACCGACAACTCCCCCGACGGCCTAACCCGTGGCTTCAAAGATCTTCTCCGCATCCTCCCCTTCAACGACGCCGGTCGCGGCGCTCTAATCGGCCGCATCGGCGATAAAGACTTCGCCGAACCTTTCCTAATCGGAGCTAAGCGCGACCTCGTCGCCCCCGCCGCCGGCCGCCTCTCCATCGGCATCAATCAAACCTCCAGCGACACCGCCGAAGGCACTTTCAAAGTGGAAATCCAAATCTACGCCCCTGACGCCAACTCCGCCTTTGTCGCCGCGCGCACCGTAAACTCCATCCCCGGCATCGACAATTCCCTTTTCACCAAAATCCCCCGCCGCATCTCCGACAAATCCGGCGCTCCCGGCGACATGGTCAACTTCCTGATCCTCGGTTCTCAAACCGCCATGGAAAACGCCTTCAAAACCGCTGGATGGGTAAGAGTCGATGCCGACGTCAAAGAGACTCTCCTCACCGGCATCATGGCCAGCATGTCCAAAGAATCCTATCTGACCATGCCGATGAGCATGCTCTACCTCTTCGGCCGCACTCAGGATTACGGCTGGGCCCACGCCGAACCCATCCAGGTCGTAGCCTCCCGCAATCACCTGCGCCTCTGGAAAGCCCCATTCACCATAAATGGCGAAACCCTCTGGGTTGGCGCCGCCACCCACGATGTCGGCTTCGAGCACGATCAGCGCAGCAAAGACGTCACTGCTATCACCCACAAAATCGATCCCGACATCGACCTCGAACGCGAGTACGTACAAAAAACCCTAACCAGCACCGGCCAAGTCACCGAAGTCACCCATTTCCTCCCCACCGACCCCATCCAATCCGCCAAAACCGCCACCGGCGGCTCCTTCCATTCGAATGGCCAAGTCCTAATCTTCAAACTAGCTCCCGCAACCGACAATTCCGCGCCAGCCCAGTCCCAGCGCTAATCCCTTTACTCAACTCTCGTTGCAATGCCCCGGCTGTTTCCACGCGAACCCCCGCACCGTCAGAATTCTAATTTCAAGATTCCACAGCACTTATAAAATACTCAAATATTTCACTTGACTTACATATGGCGTTACCGTATACTTTTCCCGTATAGAATTGCGTCCGGACCTCGCCAACTTTCCCAATCAGCTCCTATTCTTGATTTTGCGTCCGGCCGATTTTCTCGCAGCTGCGACCCCGGCTTTAGTTACCATCTATACAACAAATTCTGGCCGTAACCCATGCAGAATGAGCACTTGCAGAAGGTTGTGAAAACAAAGGAACTTAATCTCCCTTTGTTTTCACAACCTTTCGCAATTCCCAGGGTGTAGCGCTTGCCTTCTGCCTTCCTCAGCATTCGCCCGGAAGTACGCCTAAAAAGCGGACCTTCCGCACAGAACCCCCTGCTCATCGTCCGCATCGCGGCAGTCCCGCAACGCTCAGGCCGCGCAAATCCGGCGCTCGTCTCAAGAAAAGCCGTACCATGCGTGTTAAACTGGGATTCGCATATCGTAAATTTCATATCGGGCATGCCATTTCACGCGGCCCATATCGTTGGAGGTACCATGCCGGCAACCCAGGAATTCGCTCACGTCTTTCTCTTCCGCTGCCCCGCATGTGGCAGACCCTTGGCCTCCGCCTGCGCCAGCACCCAGAGCAATCTGGAGCTGGCCGACGCCCACCTCTTCAATCCCCATTGCCACTGTGGTTGGACCGGCACCATGGCCGGAATGATCAGCGTCAAGCACTACGTCGAGCCCTGGGAAAGCCCCACCATCGTCGCCAAAGAAAGCGACTCCTGCGACGGAAAACTCGAGCACCCGCTCAAGTCCTAATCCACGCCCGAATTAATTTGGAGTGCGGCGGCTTGACGCCGCTTTCGCGAAGTAAGCGATGAGGCCATCGCAGCGACGAAGCCTTTGTAGCTACGCCCGCTTGCCCTGAGCCTCGAAGGGTCAGGGCGTCACCGGGTTCCACCGTAGCCTCTTCATCTATTGCCGCCGGGACTCATGAATCTTCCGCAAACTCACCCTCAGGCTCCGGCAACTTATCTCCATCTCGCGCGACCCAAACGTAAAGCGCCGGCAACAGAAAAATGCTCAAGAACAGCGCCCCAGCCAAACCGCCCACAATCACAATGGCAAACGGCCGCTGCGAGTCCGAACCAATCCCGCGAGATAATGCCGCGGGCAGCAAGCCCAGCATCGCCACCAGCATGGTCATCATGATCGGCCGCAGCCGCAACACCGCACCTTCGACGGCGGCATCCTCGATCGAGTGCCCGCGCACACGCAATTGATTGATGTACTCCACCATGATCACGCCGGTTTCTACCGACACGCCAAACAACGCGAGAAAGCCCACTCCCGAAGACACACTGAAATGCGTCCCCGTCGCCAAGAGCGCCAGCAATCCGCCAATCGGCGCCATCGCCACGTTCGCCAAAATCAGCATGGACCATTTCGCCGAGCCAAACATCGAGTACAAAATCACGTAAATCACCAGAATCGTAATCGGCAGCACGATCAGCAGCCGACGCTGCGACCGCTTCTGACTCTCATACTCACCGGCCCAATTCAGGTGATAGCCAACCGGCAGCTTCACTTCTTTCTCCACCGCGCGAATCGCCTCTTCCACGGCACCGCCCAGATCGCGGCCGCGCACGCTGTACTTGATGGCTACGTACCGCGAATTGGCCTCGCGATAAACTTCCGAAGCGCCGTCGGTCACTTCAATCTTCGCGAGTTGCGAAAGCGCCACGCGTTCGCCGGTCGGCGACACCACGCGAATGTTCTCAATAGCCTCGCGGCTGGCGCGGTACGGCTGCTGGTAACGCACCACCAGGTCGTAACGCTGTTCCCCTTGCAACACTTGCGTCACCGCTTTGCCACCCACGGAGGTTTCCACGGCGTCCTGCAAATCCACCACGTTAATGCCATGCCGCGCCGCCGCTTGCCGATCCATCACAATATTCAGGTTGGGCTGCCCCAGCACGCGGAACAGTCCCAAGTCTTCCACGCCTGGAATTTTCCGCAGCACATTGACAATTTCATCGCCCTTGGCTTCCAGCGTTTTCAAATCGTCGCCGTACAATTTCACCGCCAGCTCGCCTTTGACGCCGCTGACCGCTTCTTCCATGTTGTCGGAAATGGGCTGCGAAAAATTCCACAGCACGCCGGGAATTTTCGAGAGCTCGCGGTCCATGGCCGCCACGAGTTCATCCTTATCTTTGCCAAACACCGGCCGCCACTCTTTCTTCGGTTTCAAATCCACAAAATATTCCGTGTTGAAAAAACCCGTGGTGTCCGTCCCGTCGTCCGGACGCCCTACTTGCGAAACCACTTTGGTCACTTCCGGAAAACCCGCCAGGATCACTCGCGCCTGATTCATCACCCGCGTGCCTTCCGTCGGACCAGTGCTCGGCGCCAGCGTCCCGCGCGCCCAGATCGCGCCTTCATCTAGGTGCGGCAGAAACTCGGAACCGATCACCCCGCTGGCCATCAAGAAAATCGCCGCCGCCAGTACCAAGCCGCCGATGCCCACAGTGATCCCGCGCCGCCGAATCGCCAGACGCACCAGCACGGTGTAGCGCTCCCGCAAAAATTCCATCACCGGATTGCGCCACTCTTTTACGCCTTTGCCGAATTGCCATACCGCCAGCGCCGGCGCGATGCCGATGGAAAACACCAGCGCGCCCAGCAACGCAAACGAAACCGTCCAGGCCATGGGCTTGAACAAGCGCCCTTCCACGCTCTGCAGCGTGAAAATCGGCAAATACGCCGTGATGATAATGGCGCGCGCAAAAAATACCGGCCGCAGCACCTCAAAAACCGCGTCGCGAATCCGTTCAATCGGCGTCTTGATGGACTTCGCGTTCATGCTGAAGTGCCGCATGATGTTTTCGATGATCACCACGCTGCCGTCCACCACCATGCCGAAATCCAGCGCGCCCAGCGAAAGCAGGTTGGCGGGAATCTTGTTCAAGTCCAGGCAGATGGCCGCAAACAGCAGCGAAAACGGAATGGTCAGCGCCACAATCAGCGCGCCGCGAATGTTTCCCAGGAACAAAAACAAAATCAACGAGACCAGCAAAATGCCGTCACGCAGATTGCTCAGCACCGTATCCGTCGTAAGGTGCAGCAAATCGCTGCGATCGAGGAACGGCACAATGGTTACGCCGGGCGGCAGAATGTGCTCGTTCAGCTCTTTCACTTTGTCGTGAATGGCCACCAGAGTTTCGTCGGCGTTCGCGCCTTTATGCAAAAGCACGATGCCTTCCACCACGTCCGGATCATCGATGATTTTTCCGTCGTCCCGTCGGTACGATTTGCCGATCTGGCCGAGGCGAATCTTCGCGCCCTGCGTCACCGTGGCAACATCCTGCACGCGCACCGGCGTGCCGTTTTGCACTTTGATCAGCGTCGCGCCAATATCCTGCACGTTGCTAAACAGTCCGACGGCGCGCACGTTAATCTGCTGCAAGCCCGATTCCACAAAGCTTCCGCCGGCGTTGACGTTGTTGTTCGCCAACGCCGTTTCCACTTGCCCAATATTCAGTCCGTATGAAATTAATTTGGCGGGATCGACCTGTACTTGATATTCGCGCGTTAGTCCGCCAAAGCTGGAAACATCCACCACGTTGGGCACGGACTTAAACTGCTTCTCCAGCGTCCAATCTTCCAGCGTCTTCAAAGCCATCAAGTCGTACGAAGGATTGGTGCTCTTCAGCGTGTACCAGTAAATCTGCCCCACCGGGCTGTAGTCCGGACCCATCTGCGGCTGTAAATTGTTTGGCAGCGTTAACTGTGTGAGCCGCTCCACAACTTTTACGCGGTTGGCGTCATTGTCCGAGGAATCGTCAAAAATCAGCATCACGCTGGAAATTCCAAACAGCGACGCGGAGCGCATATGCGCCAGATGCGGTATCCCGTTCATCGCCGCTTCCACCGGAATGGTGACCTGCTGCTCCACCTCTTCCGCCGCGCGCCCCGGCCACTGCGTGATCAACTGCACGTAATTATTCGCCACGTCCGGATAGGCTTCGATGGGTAATTGACGAAACGAAATCGCGCCCCACAGCAGCAACAAAATGGCCAGCGTGAACACGATGAAGCGATTGTTCAGCGTGTAATCGACAAACCCGCGAATCATTTACGAGTCCTCGCCGCGGCCTTCGTAGTGGCGCAGCATGCTGCGCGCCTTTTCGCTGTCACGCTGGCCGTAACTCGCTCCATCCGCTCACGCCTCATTGCTCCACCGTGTTCTGCAGCACCAGCGCATTAGTCACCACGCGTTGCCCGGGCTGTAAACCAGTCAGAATCTCCTGCTGGTTATTTGGCAGCGTGACGCCCGTGGTCACTTCCAGGCGCTTGAATTTCTTGTCTCCCATGGCTACATACACCCAATCGCGATCGTGCAAATGCAAAATCGCCGAAGCCGGCACCACCGCATGGGTCTCTTCCTTCTGCCCATGGAAGGTCGCGGAAACAAACATCCCCACGCGCATCAGCCCGGGATTCTTCACCTCAATGCGTACTTTGGCCGTGCGAATGTTAGGATCCAGCACCGCGCCAATGTTGCTGATTTTCCCGGTAAAAATCTTATCCGGGTAAGCCGCCAGCTTGACGTCCGCGGTTTCGCCCAAATGCACGCTGGCCAGATCGTTCTCATAGACATCGCACAAAATCCACACGGAAGATAAATCCGAGATCGTGAAAGGATTCGCCGTGGCCGCCAGTCCCTGAATTCCTGCGGCGTTGGTCACCTGCTGATCCGTAATTACGCCGGAAATCGGCGCAAAAATATCCACGACGCCCGAAGGATGGTCCGTTCCCGAGCCCAGCACGCGCAAATGCTCCCGCGAAGTCTCTACATCCACTTGCGCTTTGTTTTCCGCGTTCTCCGCAGTCTGCAGATCGTTCTGCGAAATCGCGCCCTTGTCGTACAAAATCTTTGCGCGCTCCATTTGCGTATTGGCCAACTGCTCGTCGGCCACCGCTTTGCGGTAATCGGAAAACGCTGAGGCAATATCCGCGCTCTGCACCTGCATCAGCAGTTGGCCTTTCTTCACGGTGTCGCCGAGCCGCGCTTTAATGTCCACCACCCGCCCGGTGGCAATCGAAATTACCGGCACGGTCCGCGAAATATCTGGCGCCACCACGCCGGTAACCACCAACTGCGAGGACGCTTTGCGCGCCACGGCCACCGACAACGGAAATTGGTCCGAGTTATCGACGCTCACCACGTTGGCATCCGCAGCCGCTTCTACCTTGGCGGGCGGCGGCGCTTCCGCGGCGGGGTCAGGCTTGCGCTCGCCGCCGCAAGCCGCGAGCAGCAGCATCGCGACAGCCAGAAACGCCGACTTCGACGGGCAAGCCAACTTCCAATCGTTGCGCTGCTTCAGCGTTGCAAAACTCATCGCACTGCTCATTGCACTACCTCGCGTCCCACCGCCAGGTTCAACTGGCTTGCGGCCGTTAGATAAGAAGCCACCAGGTTCAAATAGTTGAGCTCTACATCGCGGTATTCTTTTTGCGCGTCCAGAAAATCCAGCAGTGACGCAGCGCCGTGCTGATACGAAAACGAAATGGTGTCGCGCACGCGGTCCGCCTGCTTCAAATAGCGATCCTTGTACGGCTGCAACAGCGCCAGATTGCTTTCCACCATCGCGTACGCCGAGTCCACGTCGCTGAACACCTGCGCGCGCTGCAGGTTCAGCAGTTCAGCGTTGCGGTCAATGTCCAGCTTGGTGCGCAATTTTTCGCCCTGATTGCGGTCGAAAATGCGCAGTGGAATAGTTACGCTAATGCCTATGTAGTGCTCAATCGGCGGGTTTTTCCCGACATCTATGCCAAAGATAGGATCCGTCGAACCATTCGCCACCGCCAACTGGTGATCCGTCCGCGCTTTGTCCACCGCCTGCACCGCGGCGCGCAAGTCCGGCCGGTTGTCCAGGGCGATTTGGCGAAATTCGTCCTGCCTGGCAATCTGATTGTTGAAATCAAACAACCCGACCACGTCAAACTGGTCCACCGGCGTGCGGTCGTTCAGCAAAGTCAACAATTGAATCTTCGCCGTACGCAAGCTCACCAACGCGGACTGCAGGTCCGCTTCAAATTGCACACGTTGTAATTCCAAACGGTCCAGATCCACTTGCGCGATTCCGCCGGCTTTATATTTTTCGCGATTCACGTCCAGCACATGGTCGTAATAGGTGAGATTTTCCCTCGTCAGACCGAGGACCGCTTTCTGCTGCAGGGTTTGCACAAACGCAGTGCGCAAGGTGAACAGCAAATTGCGTTCCAGATCGGCCTGGTTGGAAACCGCAATTCCCGTGGCCGCCTTCGCGCTATCGCGCCGCAGTTCCCGCTTATGGTCGCGTTCATGCAAATACGTTAGGGACCCGACCGGGTCCGCCAGCGCCAATGGCTGCGAGGGATTCGTTGAAAATACATCGACCTGATCGAGCAGCGCATTGAAGTTGGGATTCGGCCGCAAGTACGCGGTGATCTCCTGGGCCTTGGCTTCTTCAATTCCAATCTGCCCCGCGCGCAACGATGGATTCGCCGCTTCAAATTTTGCCCGCACTTCTTCCCAGCTCAGCGCTCCCGGCGTTTGCGAGTTCTGCGGTGTAGCCGGCGCCGCTTGTGTCCCTTGCGCGCCCGGGACGGAAGGCTCTTGCGCGTTTGCTGCCGGCGCGTCGTGCCCCAGCGCAGCAACAACTAACGCTATCGCTGCCAGCGTTAGCCTCAGCACCCTCTTCTCCATTTTGCCGTCATTCAACATTTCGCTTCCCCGCCACAATCATTCACAACCGATGCCTCAACTCCGAACCGACGAGCGTCAACCCGCCGACCTCAAGCCCTTCGCGCACCGGCTATATTTCGCCTACACCTCTCACCCGGACGCCTCGGCAGAGGACCTCTCTCGCGCATGCAATCGGACAAATTCTTGAAATGTTAATTTCCGGGTCGCGGATTACAGCGCAGGTGGCGCGCGTCCCCGGTCATCCTGGAGCAAAACAAAATAATCCGGCCTCTGCGAGGACAGCGAAACTCTTGCCGTCGTCGGGAGCAATTCCACGCCGCCAGCCGACGCGCATATTCGCGCCGCCCAGCCCGTGCTGGCCATCGCCGGCGCGATATCGTCCCAGCACGCGGTACGCGCCCGCCATTCCGATCGTGCTTTCCATATGGCCCACGCAAACGCTTCCCTCTGCGCCAAGTGAAAGTTGCCTCGGCCGTCATTGAGCAACACGGCCACCGGTTCGTTGGCGATGCGCGTCGAGATGATCAAATCGAGAAAGGTGTCTTCGTTTACGTCGCGCGAAGCGATCTGCAAGCCGCCCGTCGGCGCAGTTACCGTAAACGAACTCTGCTGACCCAGGCTGAAGCTAAAATGGATCCTGTAGCTTGTTTGTGCAGCCACCGCCAGACCCGGCTGCACGCTGGCAAAGTCGGGCAAAGAATCGCCGTCGAAGTCGGCGATCGCAAAGTTAATACCCGCCGCTCCAACCGCATCTTTATCCACCACATCACGCTGCGGCGCCGCTGCCACCGGGTGCCACGTAAACAAGACTAGGCACAAAATCAGGAGCGCTGTCCGGATCCATTGTGCGGATGGAGCGTTATCCCCAGCCCCGAAGGAATGCTGCATCCCAGTTTTCTCGGGCGTCGAATCCGCGCTACAAGCTCGTCTTTTCTTCAACTTCATTGCAATCACATCCCTGCGAATCGTGCTCCGAACTCTGCGAGTCCTATTAAACCAACGTCGCCGGAGTCTACTAGAATCCACATAAAGATTATCTAAAAACTGTATGCCGATTTTGTGATGAATTCCAGCAGCAAAAGCATACCATCGCATACCCTTCCGAAACGCGGGTGCCCTTAGAACTCCACATGCGCGCGCAGCGTCGGCACCACCACCGGCCCGCGGTCCTGGTTATAACCCGGATTGTTAATATGCTGCACACCGACCGCGGGATAAAATCCCCGCCACAAATGCAGTGTGTAAAACGCCTCGAGAATATTTTCCCGCCCGTAATGCAACCGTCCATCGCCAAGCAGAAAACCGATTCCGCCCAGTGCCAAATACTCCTGATGCGGCCGCGAAATCCCGTTGCTCACAAAAACTACTCCCAGGCGGTCGTACTTGCGACCCCATCGTTTGCCGTTTCCGCCCACGCCGATCTGATCCGTTTGATCCACTTCGGTGTACGCGAACGATTCGTGCTGCCCTTCATTCCAGCCCCAGCGGCCGAAGACGCCAAGCCAGTCGTTGATCGGCTGCTCGAAATTGATGCCGAAGCCGTACTTGACGGTGGTCTGCAAAGGGTGCGCGGTGATATCCGGCGCGGTCCCCTGACCCGCTAAAAAGTTGTCGATGGCCACATCGTAGATCCCCATATTCGCGTGGTTGACGTACGACAGGAGTCGCAGCACCCCGGGTTTCAGCCGCGCCACATGGCCGTCCAATTCCACCTCGATATTTTCAGCCCGCGCCTGGCCCAAATTCGCTTCAAGATTGATGCCATTGGCCACCTTGGGCATCAAGGCCTCGGCAAAGCGAATGACGCCAAACTTGTCGTGGTACTCCAGCAGCACGGCGAAAGTGAACCCTCGCGTGTCCGCCGCGTAGTCATACGCCCCGTTGTTATCCACCGTCCAATTCATGAACTGCAAATTCGAATCCGTCCCGTAGGTATTTTGGTCAAAATAATCCACGAGGCTCATTTTCCCGAAACGTATCTCCAGCCGCCGCTCCGGCAAGGTACTGAACAAAGCAAACTGATTCCGCTGTTGCGGCTGTTTGCCCCCGCCCAACGGAATAATCTGATGCCACATCAATCGGGCAATGTACGGCGCTTTGCTCAGCGAGGGATTACGCACCACATCCAAATTTGTCGCCCCCGCCAATCCCAAAGCTTCGCTAATTCCGTGCCCGCCGGCTTCCTGCACGTCGCACAGGAACTCCGTGGTGCTCGTAACCCGCAGTCCGGTATACAGGGTCAAGACCCGGGAGGTCGCATCTTGCGCTTGCGGCGTAAGGCTGTGCGGCCCCTGGTATGGCGAATCAAACGTCGGATGCCATTGCGAAATGATATTTGACTGCCCCGAAAGCCAGATGCGATCCGACTCCGGATGTGGAAACATTGTTGGCATGTCGTCATCGCTGGACGCCGCGTCTGGCGCTGCTGGCTCTGGGGTGGGCGCGGGCGAATTCGCGGTCTGTGCGCGCAGCACGCCGGGAGCCCCGAACGCCAAGCCAAGCAAGGCACCGAGCAGAGCGGCACTAAAAACGCGCAAAGCTGAAAACCTTCTAATCATGGTCATGTTTCCGGCGAATTCAAGCCCGCTGCAGCCGGCGCAACAGCATAATCGCCGGATATTACAGTTTGATGTAAGCGCCACAGCTCCTGCCAAGGTGCTGGGGTTACATATTAACTGCAGTTAATTACATTTGTAAATCGACGTTAACCACCAATAACGCCTTGCCAACAAGCCCCGGTTGCTCTACCGTAAACTGCGTTCTGCGGCTTTTCCTTTTCTCTTGCCGCAAGACTTTTGTACTATACCCCAGTAGGGTAGTCAAGGACTATGGCGAAAATCTCTAAAGGCAAACTGGACCTGCTCAACCGCACCAAGAAAGTGATCGGTCAGCTCGAAAGCGTGCTCCGCGCACTGGACGCCGACGAACCCTGCGCCGAAGCCTTGCAACGCCTGGCCGCCGCGCGCGGCGCCATCAACGGCCTGATGGGCGAACTCATGGAAGATCACATCCGCAACCACATGCCGCGCAACTCCAAATCCTCCGAAGAAGCCGCCGATGACGTGATTCAAATCGTCCGCAGCTATCTGAAGTAGCCACCCCAGGCCAACGCCGTAAGCGCGACGTCCTCCGGACGGCAACATCCACTTTCCCCGCCAGGCCGAAACAAACGTGCGTCGCGGCAAAAAACTGTGTATCTTTGCTGGACGCAATTCTGCGCGAACCTGCAAAACGAAAGCCGGAGACTGTCGGGTGAAGGAATCCTTGCTGAAATCCCTCCTCGCGTTTATCACCATCCTGTTCGTGGCGTTACTCGCCGTTCCCTGCTCTCACGCGCAGGCCGGCCCCGTGGAAGGCGAAGCCGAATACCAGGTCTTCACCAGCGGCGGTCACGGCATCAACGGCAGCCAGATGGACGACGGCGTTTTCAACATCGGCGCGCGCTTCGGCCTAATCCTGACGGCGCCGCACGGTCCCGGCTTTCTGAAGGGTCGCTTGGAATACGCACTGAGCGTTCTGCCGCTCTACTGCGTCACGCAAGCGAACGGCACGGCCTGCGGCGGCGGCGTGGACCCCTTCGCGTTCAAATGGATTCTTTCCACGCCGCGCAAAGTAGCCCCGTATTTCGAAATCGCCGGCGGCACGCTGTTCACGAACATGAAAACGCCGCCGGGCACTTCGCAAATTAACTTCACCACCGGCGGCGCCTTCGGCCTGCACTTTCTGCAAAGCAAACACAACATCAGCGCCGAATTCCGTTTCCAGCACATCTCCAATGCCGGCATGACCAAGCCCAACCCGGGCATCAATACCATCCAGATGCGCATCGGCTTCGGCTGGTTCAGCCAAAAAAAATAAGCCCACACAAAATTTAACGACCGCAGCCCGCGAACGAACCGTCGTGCGCCCATTCTCTGCGCCCGCTGTGTTCTCTGTGTTGAAACAATGGCAGTCCCAAGCAACCGTAGCCGGGACCGCCGCGCATTTGCCGCTAGCTCACATCTCAAGGTTGGCAGACCACCTCCCACTGGCGTAGGATTTAAAACGTGGAGTTCCGCATCTCTGAACGAAGGAAAACAAAATGAAACTAGCAGGAATCGTACTGGTCGTAGCGGCGCTAATCGGCGTCGGCCTATTCCTCCGCACCGCGCGCGCTGACAGCAAAGCCCCGGAAGTGGGCACCGCCGCGCCAGACTTCACGCTGAACTCGCAAGAAGGGAAACCCGTCAGCCTGCACGATTTCAAAGGCAGATGGGTGGTGCTGTACTTTTATCCGAAAGATTTCACCAGTGGCTGCACCGTGGAGGCCCACAATTTCCAGCGGGACCTGGCGCAATATGAAAAACTCAACGCCGTCATCGTCGGCGTCAGCGTGCAGGATGCGGACTCGCACCAGAAGTTCTGCACCAAGGAAGGTCTAAGCTTCAAACTTCTCGCCGACACCGATCACAAGGTTTCCGAGAGCTACGATTCCATCATGAATATGGCGGTCATGAAACTTTCCGCGCGCCACACCTTCCTGATCGATCCGAATGGCGTCGTCCGCAAGGTCTATATCGACGTGAAGCCCGACGTGCACAGCACGGAAGTTCTCGCCGACCTCGGACAAATGGAGCAAGCCTCCAAGTAATCATCAGCGGTTCACAACGAAACACCCCGGGCGTCTAACGGCGCCCGGTGCGTTTCGTTGCTCGCACTCAATTGATGAATTGATTTCCCCCAGCGATGCCCGACCACCAAGCATCAATGAATGCGGTTGGGATCGTAACTGAAATTCACCAGCCCGTCGCGGTAATCAATCTTAATATCCAACAGATACAGCATGCCGAATCCCAGCGTCCCGGATACTTCTGTTCCGATGGCATTGCTGGTGTTCGTCATGTCGAAGGACACCAAGTTTCTTCGCTGCGTCAGGTGTCCAAACGTCAGCGTTACGTTGTCAGCGATATACACATTCTTGATCTCTCCGCTGAAGCCTTTCACCTTCATGCGGTCATCAGAGTAAATCTTGGTGGTTTCGCGCGCCGCTTCCGGGGTGATGGTGTCATCAAACGCGCCAGTATCCAGCAGAAACAGTTTGTAGGGATGCTCGTTGACCATAGTAGGCACCAGCAGCGTATGCCCAAAGCGGAAAATCTTGTCGTAGGACTTCATTTCCGGCGCGATGTAGCGGTCGCGCGGATGGTACGTGGAGGTCGGGTGCGAGTCGAGAGAAGTTTCTTCAGCGGGCTCGTCCGGCAGCTTCGGCAATTCCGTCAGTTGGAATTTGCCGTCCGGAAGATTTATATCCACTAGAAAGTGTGCGAAGACGTCGGCGCCGATGTAGCCATCCTCGCCCATGGTGCTCTTGCGGTCGATCACGTGAACATAACAATTTTGAAATTGCAGTTCGCCGATTTGTATGGAGTCCACGTACCCGATATATCCGCTGGCCGCGGCTGCGTCTCCGATGCCTTTTACGTTTTGCTCCACCACCCGCTGCACGCCGGCCTTTTCCGCGATCTTGCTGCTCACTAAAACGCCTGTCGCTCCAGTGTCCAGCAACAGTCGGGAGCTGGTGCCATTGAGCTGCACCCTCAGCCCGTAACCCTTGACGCGCCTGGCATCGACCATCAATCGCTCCAAGTCCGTTTGTGTGGAGGTTATCTTTGTCGTCAACCGGCAGCCGCGCACGGGCCGGTTCATTTCATCCTGCAACACCACCAGGGAATGCTTCATATACTCGAGCGTTTCCGCATCGTCGTTGCTGCCAGCGTCCAGGTAGTCCTGCATGGCCTTGAGGCGGTCCTTGAGGCTGAGCGTGCCCAGCCAGGCGCGCCGAATATCCGGGTCTCTCGGATCGAGCGCGTACGCCTTATCCAGCGCCGTCTCGGTCAATTTATAGTTAGAGGTTGCACGGTAAATCCGGCTTAGCCCCAGATAGGCGCGCGCGTCGGAGATGTTGCTGCGCAGCGGAACTTGAAACTCATGCTCGGCCTCCGCAATCTTGCCCTGGCGAAAGTACACCTCCGCAAGGGCGGTATGACCGGCGGCCAGATTCGCATCGAGCGCCACCGCTTTTTGCGCCGCGGGAAATGCGTCTGCGGGCTTTTTCTGCTTCAAGTAAACGCGGGCGAGACCCGCGTAAGCGTTCGCGGCGTCCGGACCATTAGCGTTAATAATGGCGTTGTATTCCGCTATTGCGGGGTCGAACTTGCCAGTACGGTACAGCTCCTGCGCATGTAACAGCGCCGGAGACAACAGCGCCACGGTCGGCTTCGGCGGGGCGGCCGTCCCTGGTGGCGCGGCCGCGGGATTTGCTGCGGGAGTCGTCACGGATGAAGTTGTCTGTGGATCGGCTGCCCCTGGAGTTTGCTGCGTCTTTGCCGCGGACGACGTTGCCGCCGGAGCGGCACCAGCTTGGTTCGGCATTTGTGCGGACTGGCTGTCGACATTGCACACCAGCACGAGCGAGAGCGAGAACGCGCTCATTAACTTCGCAGCTAAAATCATCTTCACCTCCGCGCCGAATCCTGGCAGAAATCAAAACGATCTACGGTTCATCGTCGCCATCGTCGTCGGAAGATGGCGCGGCGGCCGGCGGCTTGTTCGCGTCGATTGCTGGCTGGCCAGATTTGGCCAGGTCCGCATTCACGTTTGCGAGGTCTTTTTCTCTTACGTTTTTCCAGGTGTTGAAAAGCTGCTGCGTATCGTCTTCCAGCTGCTTGAAGGTGACGATGGCTTGCGTGGTGGGTGCGCCGTCGTAACTATCGGCTACGTTCAGCATCGCGGCGAAATGCTGGTGCGCGGTGGCAAAATTCTCTGGTTGTTTGCCGCTCGGGGGCAGGCCGGCAAAATTGCTTTCCGCGCTGCCTTCGAGCTCCGCCAGGCGCTGATCCAGCGCCGCTAGCGAATCCGCGAGTGGAGACTTCCCTGCCCGCGCCAGGCGCTCCTTAATTTGCCCGCGCACGGACTGCAGTTGCGACAGCGCGGCGAAAGTGTCGTTCATGCCGATCACCGAAGCGGATTCCATGGCGAATTGCTGCGCCAGATCAGCGCTTGAAGATTTGATGCGCGGATCCATTTTGACGACCAGCGGTTGCGCATAACCATCCGAATTCCCCTGGCCGCCGCCGACGCGCAGTTTGACGGTATAGATTCCGGGAAGCGCGATCGCACCCAGCGGAAGTTCCGGAGTATTGTGCACGATGGCGGAGATGGGAAACTCGTGCGAGAGCGCGTTCGGTTTCGTGTAGTGCAAATCCCACACAAAGCGATGCATGCCCAGTTGCGCAGAAAGAATTTTCTCCGGGCGCACCCAATACATCGGAATGGGATTGGAGGCGGCGATCTTTTGCATGTCCTGCGGTTTGTCGTCGCTGGAATAGCGGCGCACCAGATGATTTTGTTCGTCGAAAATTTCCAGCACCACAGGTCCACTGGACGAGCCGGCGTGCGGCGCGAGGTAATAATCGATAATCGCGCCATCCGGAGGGTTTTGTCCCGCTGGCGTTTCTGGCGGCAGAGGCGTATCGGGGTAGCGGCTCCAACGGAAGCGAATGGCGGTTTGTGGCGCGAAGAGAAAATCCTTCTTCGTGCTGAACGTTTCCGTTAGTTGCCGCAACGGCGTCACGTCGTCGAGGATCCAGAACGAGCGGCCATGCGTCGCGACAATCAAATCGTCGCCGTGAATCGTCAAATCCCGCATCGAGGTATGCGGAAGATTTAGCTGCAGCGGCTGCCAGTTGTCGCCATCGTCGAAAGAGACGTACACCGACGTTTCCGTTCCCGCATACAGCAGGCCTTTGCGAACCGGATCTTCGCGGACCACGTTGACGGGCGCGTTGTCCGGCAATCCTTTGGTAATCTCCGCCCACGATTTGCCGTAGTCGCGCGTGCGATAAATATGCGCGCGCAAATCGTCCAGGCGGAAGCGGTTAATGGCGGCGTACGCGGTGGCGGCGTCGGTACGCGAAGCCTCGATGATGGAAACCTTACTCCACGGCGTGAGTTGCGGTGGCGTAATGTCGTACCAGGACTTTCCGCCATCGCGCGTCAGGTGAATGAGTCCGTCATCCGTACCGACCCAAATTGTGTTGGCGTCTTGGTAGCTCGGCGCTACCGCGTAAATCACGCCGCGATGTTTTCCTTTTTGTGGATCGCTGGCCGTGAAAACACCAAGATTCGCGGGAATCTCATAATTGGGTCGCGAAAGATCCGGGCTGATCACCTGCCAGCTACGCCCGCCATCCATAGTCTTGAAAAGAACATTCGCGGAAAAATATAGCGTGTGCGGATCCTTCGGCGAAAACACCACCGGCAAGCTGCGATCGTAACGATACTCGCCGCGGCGGATTACTTCGGGGCTGACATTGGCGTATTCGCCCAGCGCTAAATTGGTGCGTGTGATGCGTCCGCCGAAAAGTGAATTGTCGTCCAGCGGATCAACCGCGATATAACCGTATTCCTCCACGCCAACGGGAATCCAATCGCGAAAAGTGATTTCCCCGTAATCGCTGCGGCTGGCGATTCCCGCCGAACCACTTTCCTGCTGCGCGCCGTAAACCCAATAAGGAAATTTGTTGTCGGTGGTGACGTGGTAAAACTGCGCGGTGGGCTGGTTGTACCAGCTGCTCCACGTGGCGCCGCCGTTGACGCTAATGGCCGCGCCTTGATCCGCCGATAGCGCCATGATTCTCGGAATGTCCGTGCTGATCCAGATGCGTTGGTAATCGTCGCCGCCGGGCGCACCCTTCAGCCCGACGAAAGTTTTTCCGCCGTCGATGGATTTCCACGTCGTCGTGTTCGCCACGTAAATCGTATCCGGATTATCGGGGGCTACAGCGATGCCCATAGCGCCGGGTCCGCGGCCGCCGATGCGGTGATCGTTGCTAACCTGTTGCCACGTCGCGCCGAAATCGTCGGAGCGGTAGATGCCGGCTTTGTCCCCCGCCGCCTCGATGGTCGCGTACAGCCGATTGCGATCGCTGTGTGAAACGGCGATGCCCATGCGCCCGAGTTTATCGGCATACGTCGGCAAGCCTTTGGTGAGCGCATGCCAGGTATCGCCGCCATCTTCCGATTTGAAAAGACCGCTACCTGCGGCGATGAACGAACTGCCATCGCGAACTTCCCACGGCGCGACGCGCGCGGCCCACAGAACCGCATAGATAATTTGCGGATTTTGCGGATCGAACGCCAAGTCCGCAGCGCCGGTGTTTTCATCTTTGTACAATACTTTTTGGAACGATGCGCCGCCGTCGATGGAGCGGAACACGCCGCGCTCGGTGCTCGGCCCGTAAGGATGCCCTTCGACGGCCACGAAGAGCCGCTTTGCATTGTCCGGGTCGACGATGATATTCGTGATTTGCTGCGCGTCGCGCAGCCCGAGATGTTCCCAGGTTTTTCCCGCGTCGCTGGATTTATACATGCCGTCCCCGACGGCCAGATCGGGGCGTTGCAAACCTTCGCCGCTGCCAACGTACAGAATGTTGGGATCGGAAGGCGCGACCGCGATGGCGCCGACGCTGCCGGAGGACTGCTCGTCAAAAATAGGATTCCAAGTGTTCCCGAAGTCGTCAGTCTTCCACACGCCGCCGTTCACGGCAGCCATGTAAAACACCCCGGGTGGCTGCGAGCCGGTGATGGCCACCGTGCGTCCGCCGCGGAATGGCCCGATGCAGCGCCAGCGCAGATCGGAGTACAGACTCGGATCGTATTGCGGCACGGATGCCACTTGCGCCACGGCTGGCAGTGACGCGAGCACGAGCAACAAAGTGACTCCGGACACGATCGTTGCGCTAAATATTCTGATGGACAAGGGTTCCTCCGCGGAATGAGGAGGATAGCGCGTGGCTATGGGCCAGGCAATGTCGTTCTCCGCGCGGCATTCCAGCGGAAGCGGCGGCGCGTGCTAGGCGTTGGCACGTACGAGCACTGGTCAAATCTATCCTTAGGCTGGCAAGTCGCCGGCCTCCGCGCCTCACCTTTTTGCAGCGAAACCACACCATTGCAGGTGATATAACATGTGGCGGCGTGGAGAGAACAGGCAAAGAAAAGCGGCGCATGATTGCGCTGGGCATTGTCCTGGCGCGCGCGCTCCTCGCGTGTTCGCTCGCAGCGGGCCTAGCATTAGCATGGCCACCATGCGCTTTCGCATTGAACCCGGCGCTGGATGTCAGCCAGTACGCCCATACCGCGTGGGCGATCCGCGAAGGTTTTTCCGACGGCACCATTACCTCAATTGCTCAGACCCCCGATGGCTATCTCTGGCTCGGCACGGAATTTGGCTTGCTTCGCTTTGACGGCGTTCGCAGCGACTCCTGGCAGCCACCAACCGGAACGCACCTCCCGAGCAGCTTCATTCGAACTTTGCTTGCCACGCGCGATGGGTCTCTTTGGATCGGCACCGCGGAAGGACTCGCAAGTTGGAAGGACGGCAAACTTACTCTCTACCCGGAGCTCGCTGGACAGGCTGTCGACGCGCTCCTCGAGGATCGCGAGGGAGCGGTGTGGGCCGGTGGGCAGGCCGCGCCCACCGCGAGGCTCTGTGCGATTCAGGGCGGCAACACCCATTGTTACGGAGACGACGGTAGTCTCGGCCAATACGTGGAATCTCTGTACGAGGATAGCCGGGGCAATCTCTGGGTAGGGACCATGACTGGCGTATGGCTGTGGAAGTCGGGTCCATCGAAGTTCTATCCAATGCCAAACGCGGTGCTGGCCGTCGTTGAAGCTGAAAACGGCGCAGTCTTGCTTGCCATGCGCAACGGAATCAGTCAGCTCGTTGACGGCAAGGCCAGCGCTTATCCGCTCCCAGCGGCATTGGGGCAGGTCACGCCGCGTGAGCTGCTCAGGGATGCCAATGGCGGTTTGTGGATTGGCACGACGGACCAAGGGCTCGTGCATGTGCATCAGGGACGGGCCGATGTGTTTGCAAAATCCGACGGTCTCTCCGGAGACTTCGTTAAAACGCTCTTTGCGGATCATGAGGGCAACATTTGGGTCGCCACCCTGGATGGCCTCGACCGCTTTCGCGACTTCTCTGTTCCCACGATTTCCGTGAAGCAAGGCTTGTCGAATGGCACCGTCGAGTCCGTCCTCGCGGCCAGGGATGGCAGCGTGTGGCTTGGCACTGTGGATGGCTTAGACCGCTGGGATAATGGTCAAATTACGATTTACCGCACGCGAAGTGCGCAGCCCCAGCACAGCGGACAGACAACGGGCGGAGGCGCCAAACGTGGCGAGCAATCCAGCGGAGTCGGTCCAGCGAGCGGGGTCGGCGGTGCCATGGGCGCGGTGCGAGAAATATCCGATCATGGATTGCCAGATGACTCCATCGAGTCTCTCTTCCAGGATGATCAAGGACAGATTTGGGTCGCCACCCGCAGCGGAATCGCCTACCTCGAGAATGGTCGATTCATTCCTATAAAGGCAGTGTCCGGCGTGGTGCATTCCATTACTGGGGATCTCACGGGGAGTATTTGGGTCAGTCAGGCGGAGAATCTTTTTCATCTGCTCGGAGGAAGTGTCGTTGAACAGATCCCTTGGCCCACGCTGGGACATCCCGATGGAGCTCGCGTTCTGGTCGCTGATCATTTGAAAGGCGGCTTGTGGATCGGATTTCGTGACGGCGGCGTGGCGTATTTCAAAGACGGTCAGCTTCGTGAATCGTACGCCGTCGCTGATGGTTTGGGCGAGGGTCATATCAGGGACGCGCAACTCGACCGCGACGGTACGCTCTGGGTCGCCACGGAAGGCGGGCTGAGCCGCATCAAAAACGGTCACGCAGCCACACTTACCAGCAAGAACGGGTTGCCCTGCGACGCGGTCCACTGGGCCAGGGAAGACGACGCCCATTCCTTGTGGCTGTACACGGCCTGCGGCTTGGTACACATAGAAGGGGCGGAGTTGGATGCGTGGGTTCGCGATCCGAAGCGCACCATTCACTCCATGGTTTTCGACAGTTCCGACGGGGTTAGGGCCCATGCGACCACTACCGGCTACTGCCCAAGCGTCGCCAAGTCCTCCGATGGAAAATTATGGTTCTTGCCTTGGGACGGTGTCAGCGTCATTGATCCCGCTCACCTTTCCGTCAACAAACTTCCCCCTCCCATCAGCATTCAGCAAATCGTCGCCGACCGCACGGTCTACGACGCCGTCCCCGGTCTGCGGCTGCCCGCGCGGGTACGCGATGTGTGGATTGACTACACGGCGCTCAGCTTCGCTGCGCCAGAGCGGGTGCGTTTTCGCTACAAGCTCGAGGGCCAGGATCCCGACTGGAAAGAGGTGGTAAATGTCCGCCAGGCGCAGTATTCCAACCTTGCTCCGGGCAACTACCGCTTCCGTGTGACCGCATGCAACAACAACGGTGTATGGAACCCAACGGGCGCGTTCTTGGATTTCTCCGTCGCCCCTGCGTATTACCAGACCAACTGGTTCCGCGTGTCCTGCGCGGCCGCTCTATTGCTATTGCTGTGGGCGATTTATCAACTCCGTGTCCGCAGCATCGAGCAACGCTACCATGAACGCAAGCAAGCCGAAGACGCGCTGCGTCAGGCACAAGCGGATCTGGAATACGTCAATCGTGTGACCACCATGGGGGAGCTCACCGCCGCCCTGGCCCACGAGCTGAACCAACCGATTGCCGCGGCCATCACCAACGCCAACACCTGCATACGCTGGCTTGATCATGAGAAGCCAAATATTGAACGGGCGCAGGCGGCTGCGCTGAGAATCGTTAACGATGGCACGCGCGCCGCGGAAATCATCAAGCGCACGCGCTTGCTGTTCAAGAAAGGAGGCCACGAACAGGAGCCCATTGATATAAACGATGTCATCCGTGAGACCATCACTCTGCTGCGCGACGAGATCATCCGCAACTCCATCCTCTTCCTCACGGACCTGCAGGATCTTCCCCAAGTTTTGGGAGACCGCGTACGGCTGCAGCAGGTGCTGATGAATCTGGTTATGAACAGCATCGATGCCATGAAGGACCTGGACGGCACGCGGGAGCTCCTCATCACATCGCAGCGCGGTGAAGACGGGCAAGTTTTGGTCTCGGTCAGCGACACTGGCGTGGGGCTGCCCCCGCAGCACGCGGACCAGATCTTCAATGCGTTCTTTACCACCAAAGCTGATGGCACCGGCATGGGACTACGCATCAGCCAATCCATCGTCGAATCCCATGGCGGCCGCTTGTGGGCTGCCGACAACTCTCCCCGCGGCGCCGTCTTTTCGTTCACGCTTCCAAGCAAGAACGTGCCACATGAATGACCACAGCAGCACTATCTGATTCAGCGCCGTTTTTCGTTGCCGGTAAGCGATCCCGAATTTCCTTCACTGCTTGCAATAAACCGCCCCTGGCTAGGCAATACTCGATAGTCCGTAAACTGCCCCCGGCACCAATACAGTTTCTTTTTGTATTCGGCCTGCGTGGCGATGGTGAGAGGAATCAGTCGAGGACCATCCCCTGCTTTCTTGAGCCAGCCGTAGGTCACCACCGTCTGATGGTTTTTCCATTTGCCGAGTAGTTCGAAGTGTTCTGAGATGCGCAGCACGTTTATGTCCTCATCGGTCCAGACTTCACCGTAGCAAGCAATCACATCAATCTTGCTGACGACAAAGAAATCAAAGTCCGCAACCGTCTTGAACGCGCAAACGCCGTCCTCGGCGCTGGCCCAATACTGAAAAACCTTGATCGACCGTCCGCTAAGCACTGCGTCGGCCGCTTGCTTTATTTTTAAATTGAGGTCCGTCCCCACTTTTGCGGGCAGATCGGTCCACTCGCCGCCGGGGCCCACCGAATGGTTCAGCGTAGGAAGCGGCACCTCCTGCAACTCTTTCTTGCCATCCGGCAACTCCCTGAATCGTTGGTAGCCGTCCACTACGCGAACTTCGTATTCCGACTTGCGCACCGGCGCGTCGTCCTGAGTACCCCAAGCAAGCGTCTGCACCGCGACAAGATCACCCATGTCGTCTGCCAGCCGTTGTGCTTTCTTCCGCAGGGTTTGCACTACAATGCTTTCTTCCGGCCGATGTTGCAGTACACTCGCAGAAATCGGTGCGAATTTTGGATAAAAATCCTCAGAAACCGGAGAGATTCTCTTGCTTGATGGAAATAAGCTTTGCGCAAGGTACGGTTGCACCCTGCTGACAAACTCCTCCAAGGACTCTACCGGCACCGCGTAAGCAATTGCTTCACCGCTCCCCTCAATCCCGTTCAGCACTCCCACAATTTGCTGCGTTTTGCTGTCCACCACGATCCCACCGCTCGCACCAGGACGCACCGCCCTGCCACCAGATAACTCGTAGTCAAAAACAAGCAGCCCTGTCGGCGTCTGCCCTTCAAACGTTCCGTGCACTTGCAACAGCTTACGAAAGTGCATCATGGACTCCGCAGGATATGAATAGATCTCTACCTCCTGCCCAATTTGCAGTTCGTTTCGATGGAAAGAAATCCCATGATGATTGCGCAACGGATGTTGCAACTCGAAAATCGCGAGGTCTCGGCTGAAGTTGTACTTCATCGCAGGCATGGACGGGCTTTCGTTTACCGTCGCGCCTTCATCGTCCGGCCCGGTCGCCAGATACCGCTGCACGATCGTCTGCCCGCTGATGCTACGCGGTCGCGCCAGCATCGCCACGTGGTAGTTGGTTCCGATAAATCGGCACGCGGGGTCCAGGCAAAACCCCGTACCAAGCTTCGCCTCTATGCCGAGTCCCACCTTCAACTCCGCAATGGGAAGGACCACCGCCGCAAACTCCTCAGCCTGTCCACTTTTCGGAGCGAATTCGAGAGACGAGTTACTCGCAGAAGATTTCTGCGCCACTGACGGGATTACGCAGCAGCACGCAATCAAGAAAAGAATGATGATGCGAAGGCTCGCGTCTTTCCATGCCACCTTCCCAATCGTAAAAAATGCCGCCGGGGCAATTGCTTTTGACCACATGAGCGTCTCCAAAAATGCCAACGTTCGTGATGACCAAAAGCACTCCGCACACCATAACCGTTACGTCATAATTCCCCTTCAGTAATTATGCATGTAAGATTAGCAGAATCTTAGATTTGCAACCTCTTAGAAAATCTCTCTTTGAACCAACGCATCCATTTGTCTTCGCCATTTCTGACCCGTTTCGAAACACGAACGCCAAAACTTCGTGCCATTTTGGGAGCGCTCTCGACGCATTCACCCAGTCGTGTCAAAAGTTTCGTCCGTCCCTTGGTTTTTCCTTGCTTTCTAAACCTTACGCTTTTTCCTCAAGATCCCAGCAGAGATCAACGTAATCAGCAGTCCTACCGGGAATGGCTCCAGGAATGTCAGCGCCGAATTGTACAGGGGATTCTTGTAGTTTTCCTTGAGCTGGTTAAACTCGGTGATCTTTGCTTGAATCACTTGTGCTGTCGCCCCGGCCGCTCGCAATTTCTCTATCGTCTGCGCGCCATAGTTATCCATAAAGTCCGGCATAAACTTGAAGTAGATAATTTCCCAGGTGGCCACATAGAAGGCGCACGAAATCAATGTGATACCAATTCCCACCAAAAATGCTGTTCCGAACGCGATCTCACCATTACCCACATTCTCTCGATAGGACCGAATTCCGAAAAACACCAACATGAACGAGAGCACGATGGCCGTATAGCCAACAATCGCCCCTCGGGTGGTCCCTATTTTGTCGAGGAACGGCAACGTCGACACCATCATCAGCGACGAAATTGCTCCCGATATAAGTCCAAAAATGAGAATGGTTCGTTTCATTGCTCGGCTCCTTTAAGTCCGTCTTTATGGATGCTGCATTTGCACGCCTTCAGGCGCACCATATCGCAATAGGAGAGGCGCTTGTCGTCATCCTTTTGGGTGATTTTGCGATTTGCAGTGAAAAATCACTCTTTCGTAAGACATTTCTAGGGCAACAGCCCGAATTCCTTACCGAATTGCACCGCCTGGGTCCGCCGTCTGGCTCCCAACTTATCGAAAACCCGGCTCGCATGCGTCTTCACCGTGTTCTCGCTTACGAACAGCTTCCCGGCAATCTCCCGATTGCTCATCCCCTGCGCAATCAACTCCAGGATTTCCATCTCCCTAGGAGTAATCGCCAATTCTTCCCTTTTCGCTTCATCGGGACAAAATGGCTCGGCCATCGGCGCCGGCACCGTAACCGGCACCTCCTTCACCACAATCCTTTCCTGTTTCCGCGTCAGCTTCAGCCCCAGCCAGATCCCCACCGCAGAAAACGTCGCCGCGATTAGCCCGCTGTAAATTTCGATGGAATGGTCAATCACCAGGAATCGGTATTCGCTCCATTTGAGCGCCGCAATCAGAATCCCGCCAATGATCCCGTACAAGAAAATAAGTTTCGCCGTCTCTTTGGACATCACCCGTTCCCACTGCCACGCCGAAGACTATCCCGCTCCATCGCCATCAGCAAGCTTCTCTTCAGTAGTGCTGATCTATGGAACCCTCCGGCCAAATGCGCATGGTGGTACCCCAATGATGACGATCCAAAAAGTCGACGGAAAGGCCATCGAAATATGGCATTCACCGTGATAAATTGAGGTATCCAATGAGGATCATTGCCTATTCAATCGGCGCGATCATGGTGCTCGTGATTTTGTCTGTGACCGCTTTCTATTCCTACAGTTCCATTGTTCCCGAAAAGTCACTTCAAGAATTCAATTTGAGTGAAACTGACACCGATGGACACCCTACGATCAGTATCAACGGACGGCTCCTTGGTGGGATGACGGCAATTCACAGTGTGAGAAGCTATCAGAAGGACGCGTGCATTGTGCTGGTTGTGCGAGCCGGAATCACACGACCCGGTCTCAGAGGCTCCAGGTTCCACTACGATATCCCAATACCAAGTGGCGTCGACAGAGTGTCGTTTGGGACTACCAATGACGTTATCTGGACCAGGAAAAACTAGCCCCGACAACACGTTCACCGATTGCCTTCACGGTGCTGGCAACGGATAGAGCGGCAGACCGGTCAGGCGCGCGATGCGAGAAAAATCCTTGTCCAGCGTGAAGAGGTTAGCGTGGTGTTCCAGGGCCATCGCTGCGATCAGCACATCGATGGTGGTCAGGCTCACCCCTTTGGCGCGTCCCAGGCGGAAAATCGCCGCTGCCTCGCGATAGGTGTGGAAACCTTTGGGTTCGAGCAGATCCCACTGGGCAAGATAATGCTCAATGCGGCTGGCATCCCGCGTCAGACCCTGCAGGACTTCCGTGATCACCACTCCGGCAAGGGCCAGCGGCTCGGCATCGCTGATCATCCGACGCAACTCGTTCCCGGCCCGCCCCGGCGCGGAACTGAAAAAATCAATCCACACCGAGCTGTCGACCAGGATCAACCCCGTTTCCTGCGCATCGCCTTCAAGTCACCCTTCCAGATCCCCGCTCCAAAATAGTCAAGGATGCCCTTCCGGCTCTCCGAACGCACCAGCAGTTCCAGCGCCCGGTCTACGATCTCGCGCTTCGTCTTCAACCTCGTCAGCTTGCGCGCCTTGCGCACCAAAGTTTCGTCAATCTCAATATTGGTTCTGCCCATGCGCCAACTATACACCATTTCTTAGCAATTTGGTGTATGCCCTTCGACGGAGACGCACCCGTTTCTCTCTACTCCCAGGTAACTTTCAATAGTGATATCCTCCGTTCGTGCCGCGACCTCAGGAAAACAACGCATCCTTAGTGCCGCCTGCCTACCGACGCGAGCTTCGAGTCCGCTGGTCCTTGGCTTTACTCTTGACGTGTGCGGCTACGGCCCTTGTCGCGTTGTTCGCGTTTCGCGCCCATCCGTTTTCAGCGAAGACTCCAACACCACTGTGGTCCATCGACCTCGCTGCGGACAAGGACTTCCAGAAGCGCCTGAATTTTAGCGAAGTACTACTGAGCCCTCCGTCTCTGAATTTTCTCAGCAATTCACAACTGATTTGCGACTTTTACTCTGGAGAAATGAACGGAATATATGATTCAAGTTCGTTACCCGGTTATTATGTCGTGGAAATTAATTTACACTCCCGGGAAATTGGTCGAAAACTGGAATTCACGGTGCAGGAAAACGACTTTAGGACCATGGCCGTTGCGGACGGTGGCTTCCTCGTTTTATCTCATAAGGATCTCCAGAAATTCAGCGGTCAGTTCGTTCCGGGCGCAAGCTACGCCACAGCGCGCGTTCATGGTAAGGAATATTTTGATCGTCGGTTTGTGGACGTGGCTCCTGGTGGTCAGACAGCGCTCCTTTACAACCACCGACTGGATGACCAGCAAGGGAGTTGGACCTGGTTGCGAACAAGTGATCTGACAACCATCAAGAGCATGCAGGGGCCACGCACAGGATTGATACGTGCGTCAGATCAAGCGGGAATCTTCTATGGCACTGATGATCGAGAAATGCTGCTTGACGGAAAAACCAATGTGCTCTGCACGCGATGCGATTCCCACTTTCTAACAAATGACTTGCTGTTTCTCGCCAAAGAACAGTCTTATGCCATTCAAACGGTCAGCGGAAACGAGCAGGGGTCAGGAACGCTGGACATCCAAGCTCATAACTTTGCCAGGGCCGCCCAAGCAACGCGATTCGCCTATTCGACCGGGCACTACGTAGAACACGTATTCCCAATTCAGACAGAATTTGACTCGATAACCTGCAAAATCATGGTAGTGGATTGGAAAACAAATAAACCGGTGGCAGAGATTGACATAAACGAACCCGCCGGCAACCCATCGGCTGGCCTCGCTCAACTGGCGCTGGCACTTTCTCCCGACGGTCAGTACCTGGCTGTCCTTCTCCACCAAAAAGTTACTCTTTATCGCCTGCCTGAATGAAGCCCAGCGGGACGATTCAGCCAATTTCATTTCGTCACCACGCGAGAAGTTCGAATGACCGAGGGACCGAGGTGGAAAGACGAGACGTTTACAACCATCGTTCGAACGCAATACTATAAAGTACTATTGACATGCGATTACGGCCTTGCTATCCTCTGCCATGTCTCCCGCAAGACCCATCTCCGCCCCAACCTCCCCGCTTCATCCCGCGACACCTTCGCCCTCAAAGCCGCCCGACTTCGGCACCGCGTCACTTCGCTCTTACGCATCGCCGCAAAAACTCGACCCTTTCTTTTCAACAGCTTGCGCACTCTTCTTAATTCGCAATTCCTTCGATCCCTTTTGTTTTGTTGGAACTGCGCACTCTTTGCCAAAAACACCGGGGGGTAGTATTGGTATCTCTGACCAATTTCTTGGATTCTCCAGATCCATTCTTCTAACCCCAACAGAATCTGTCTCTTTCAGGAGAATCACGGTAACCTCAATAGAATCTTACTCTTTCGCACGAATCATCCCTAAACCCAATGGAATCTTACTCTTTCAACATGACCCCCGGGGTGGGGGGTACCTTCGCAGCTCTAATCAAAATCCTGGTGAACCACCGCCGGCCTCCGCGTCTCCCATACGCCAAAAACGCCCCATATTCCCCATATGCCCCGTACGTCCCATATCGATTGTTGCTTCAGCTGGCTTGTGCCAAAATGTTGCACCAATCCCCAGCAACCGAGATTCATCAACTATGAATTCCGCGTCCACCGACCCTGCCCCCCGCCGTAGCACCCTAAAGGCGCTCGCCGAGCACCTTGGACTGTCCACCGCCTCCGTCTCCCTGGTGATTAATCGCTCTCCCGCGGCCAAATCCATCCCGGAGCACACCCAGGACCGCATTCGCGCCGCGGCGCGCGAGCTAAACTATCGGCCGAACTTTATGGCCAGTTCCCTGCGCCGCCAGCGCAGTTCCACCATTGGCGTGCTGGTGCCCGAACTCAGCGAAGGGTACGCGCCGCAAGTGATTTCCGGCATCGAAGATTACCTGCTCGAAAAAGGATATTTTTATTTCGTGGTCAGTCACCGGCGCCGCGCCGATCTGCTCAGCCGCTATCCGCGATTGCTGCAGCAGCGCGCCGTGGAAGGCTTGATCGCCGTGGACACGCTGTGCGAAGAAGCCATGCTCGTGCCGCTGGTTTCCGTCTCCGGCCACCGCGATGTCGAAGGCGTGACCAACATCGCGCTGAATCACACGCAAGCCGCGCGGCTCGCGCTCGAACATCTGCACGCGCTCGGTCACCGCTCCATTGCGTTTATCAAGGGCCAGGATTTCAGCTCGGACACTGAAGTTCGCTGGCAAGCCATCGGCGAGGCCGCGAAGGCGTTGGGATTGCCCGTCGATCCCCGCTTGGTGGTGCAGCTCGAAGGCAATTGCCCCACTTCGGAACCCGGCGCCATCGTCACGCGCAAACTTTTGACGGCGAAAAAAAACTTCACCGCGCTCTTTGCCTTCAACGACATTTCCGCGATTGGCGCGATACACGCTCTGCGCGCCGCGGGCCGTCGCGTTCCGGAAGATGTCTCCGTAGTAGGCTTCGACGATATTCCCAGTGCGGCATTTCAGAATCCTGGGCTGACCACGGTGCGCCAGCCGCTGCGCGAGATGGGTGTGCTGGCGGCGGAAACTTTACTGCGCCGCATTAACGCGGCTCCCGCGACGCCGTACGCCAAAGTAATTACCGTGGAACCCGAGTTGGTGGTGCGCGCCAGCTCCGTGGCTGTGCGTGACAGATAGCATGTCTTCCAGCGTGGCTGGCGGCGGGCGGCCCGAAGACGGCGCTACATGGACGGCGCTCACGGCGTGTTGCAAACCGGCAATCGATGCGAAACTTCTTCGCGAAGTTTTTCGCAGCGTGGATTGGCCGGCGCTGTTGTCGCTGGCCGAAGATCACGGCGTAACGCAGTTGCTCGCCGCCTCGGCGCAAAAACTTCCCGCCGAACTGGTGCCGGCCAGCGCGCGCGAAACGCTTGCGGAACGGCAGCGCGCGCAAATATTTTTTACGTTGCGCATGTCCGCGGAATTATTTCGTCTGACGGAACTTTTCGCCGCGCAATTTCCGGAACGATCCGCGGGACGATCTCCGGAAGGTTCCGCGAATCGCTTCACGGAACAATGCAGCGTTTCCGGGCAACGCAGCGTCTCAGACCAAAGCAACGCTTCCGAGCAACACAGCGCCATGCTGGTCGTCAAGGGCCCGGCGCTGGCCATGCAAGCTTACGGCGACGCGGCCATGCGCAACTACGGCGACCTGGATTTTCTGGTGCGCCACGCGGATATCGCGCGCGCCACGCAGCTGATGATGGACGCGGGCTACCAGCCGCAAATTCCTCTGAGCGCCATCGCCGCGGGAAAGATTCCCGGGCAGTACATGTTCCGCCAGTCGGAAGCCAAGCTGCTCGTGGAATTGCACAACGACCGCACCATGCGCTACTACCCGCGCGGGCTGCCCATCGAACAATTATTTGCGCGCACCGTGCGCGTACCGATGGATGGGCGCGAAATTCCCGCGCCAGCAATCGAAGATCATTTGATCTTGATTTGCATCCATGGCGCAAAACATTTCTGGGAACGATTGATGTGGATCGCGGACGTGGCGGCGCTGATCGCGCGCCATCCTGAAATGGATTGGCCGCAAGCGTTCGCGGCCGCGGAGGAAGTGGGAGCGGAAACCATGCTGCACGGTGGGTTGCTGCTGGCCGCGAATGTTTTACAAACGCAATTGCCGCGCGAAATTCTGGTGCGCGCGCAATCGGATGCGGCGGCGCGTGCGATGACCGAGCAAGTTTTGCAGTGGCTGCCGGCGGCGGGTGAATCGTCTGCGAGCGCGCTTGAACGCGGAGGGCTCGCGCGGGAAGTACACGAACGCGGATTGCTGCAGCGGGGATTATTTCGCATGCGCATGCGCGGCGGCGTGGCGCGCGGCGCGGGTTATTTTTTGCGGCTGCTTTTTTCGCCCACGGAAGAAGATTGGGACGCCAACGCGACGGAGTCCAGTAGTTTTATAGATGTACTGAAAAGGCCGTTCCGCCTGGCGAAAAAGCACGGCAAGAGCGGCAAAGACTGACGCGCAGCGTCGCGATCGTAGACCGGCCGACGCAGCCTCGTCCGCCTTCATCGAAGCGATGCGGCATGCCACGCGGCAAGTTATGCCGCATGCTGCGCCGCGCGGGCACGGCGTGCCGTGCCTCTACGAAATCGAAGCCGTCGTCGCGTTCTACAAAATCTTGGCAAAGATTTTCAGCGGTAATTCTGAAACGAAACAAAATAAAATATAAACAAAAGAAAATGCCGTGTGCTGAGTTGCAGCACGCGGCATTTTTCTTTCTGACCCTCTGAGTTGTTGCGCGCGCCCTGAAAATTCAGGGCGAGATTGGCTATTGTACGGTGACCGACACCGTAGCGGTTTGCGTTGTGAAACCGGCGGATGTGCCGGTAACTGTGACCGTGTAGGAGCCCGCCGGAGTGCCGCCGGAGCCCACACCGCTGCAGCCAGAGAGGATGGCGAACACCAGCAGAACGCCGACCATGGCCACACGAGTGCGGAGACGCTGCTCAGAAACGAGCAGGAACATGATCATCAACATGAGCATGACGGGCACGACTACTTTGATGGAGCCTAGCGGGAAGCGCGGCGAGGCTGGCGGTGGCGCCACCGTGGCTACGGTAACAAACTGCAGCGTAGAGGTGGCGGTCAGGCCGGCGGCCGGTGTGACGGACGCGGGCATAACATTGCACGAGGCCTTTCTGGGAACTACCGCGCAACTGAGCGCGACGGCAGCATTGAACGTGCCCACGGAAGTAACGGTAACGGTGGCGCTTCCGGGGGTACCCGGCGTCACGGGCGGTATCGGGGTGGGCGTGATGGCCAAAGTGAAGCCCGGCGCAACAGCCGCAACATTGCCAGTGAGCGAGACGGTTTGCGGACTGGTCGCGGCGCCGTTCGTAAGTGTGAGCGTCGCGGTTTCGGTGGTGGCAACCGAAGGCGTATAGGTGATGCTAACAGTGCAGCCCATGCCGGCGGGAATCGAGGCGCCGCAGGTGGTTGCCGGCATTAACGCAAAGTCCGCTGCAGCTCCCATGGCCGATGTCAAAGTGACAGCGGCGCTGGTGAACGCGACGGCAGTGGTGCCGTTGTTGGTAAGGGTCACGGCTTGCGCTGCGGTGGGCGTGCCCACGGCCGACGAAGTGAACGACAACGAGGCCGGCGCGACGGTGAATGGAGCGAGCGTGTTGCCGGTGAGGCTGACAATTTGCGGCGCGCTGCCAGCACCGGAGAGAGAAAGGTTTGCGGTTTCCGTCGCGGTGCCCGATGGAGTGTAGGACACGTTGATGGTGCAGTTGCCACCAGAGGGAATGGAATTGCCGCAGGAAGTATTGGTGACAGTAAAATCGGCGGCGGTTCCGGTGCCGGAAGTAATGGTAACCGTCGGCGTGGCGAAGGACAGCGCGGAACCAAGGTTGTTGCTAATCATGATGGCTTGATTCGCGGACATGACGTGAATCGGCGAATTAAACGTTAGAGAAAGCGGAGTGATCGTCAAAACCGGCTGAAGCGTGACCTCGGCGGCAAAGGCCTCCGACGTGCTGCCGGCCTTGAAGGAGGTCTGGAAGGCGCCGGTGGTAGCCGGGAAATTCGACGAAGCGGTCATCCCTGTAGCGAAAACGGATGGAGGGGTGCCAAGCGCGAGACCAAAAATCTCGTCGGGAGTTCCCCCTGAGCCGCTGCCACCAAAGTAGGTATAGTAAAGCAAATCCGAGGCGCCACCACCCAGAGGTGCGATTTCGGCGATGAATCCATCGCCGGGGGCACCCGATGCAAGAGCTGCCTGATACGCGCCGGGAGTGGCAGGGTAGGAAGTGGAGGCGGTGGCTCCGCCGACATAAGCGTTGCCAGCCGCATCGGCCTTGATGGCGGTGCCATCGGTGGCAGAATCGCTAAGAAATGTGGAGTACTTCAGCGCGGTCCCAACCGAGGTGTCCAGCAAGGTGACGAAGGCCGATCCTGCGGCGGCGTCGCCGGTGGTCTGAAAGCCGTTCATTAACGGAAAGTCCGCCGAACTGGTCGAACCGGCCACATAGGTGACGGTGGTCCCGGACGGCAGGTCAATGGCAGCGCCAAAATCACCGTGACCGGAGTTGACGTCGCCAGAGCCGCCGAGAATCGTGGAGTACACCAAGGATGTTGGAGCGGCCGCTGCAGTACTGACGGTGGTGTCGATTTCGGAAATGAAGGCGGAACTCCAGATGTTGGCGGCTTTTGGCAACTTCTGGAAAGTAGTAGCCGAAGTTGGATAGGGCCCGGCGGGCGAGGAGCAGGTGGTGCCAGCAATGTAGACCTTGTTGTTGGCGCCAACGACGATGCCAAAACCACCGTCTCCGAAGAACAGATTGGTATTGGTGGAAAGCAGGCCGTCGCCACCAAGATAGGTGGAATAGATCAGCGAATTGGTGCTGGATTGCGTGGTGTCAATCCTGGTCACGAAAGCGCTGCCAGCGGAGCTCGGAAGGATGTTCAGAAAAGCGCCGAGAGATACAGGAAAGTCGACGTCAGCAGTGCCCGCACCTGAGTAGGTGACGCCAGTAACGTACGCATTGCCGCTGGAGTCGGCTGCAACGGCGTTGCCGAAGTCACCGTTGTTGCCGCCGAGATAGCTGGAGTACACCAAAGAAGCAGCAGTGGCCACAGCAGGATTAAGTTTGGTGATAAAGCTTGTGCCAAAAGCATTCGTGGAGAGCGTGGGCTTTAATGCGTTTGCGTTGGTGGTCGGAAAATCAGTGCCAAGAGTCTCCCCCGTGACGTAAATATCGCCACCCGCGACAGCCACTCCGAAGGCGAAGTCCCCGCCCGCGCTGGCGCCGAGATACGTGGAATATAGCAAGGCAGAGCCAGCGGGATTCAATTCGACGACAAATCCAGTGCCGTTTGTATTCCCGCCCGGAGTCAAAGCGCTGGGGGCCGGGAAATCAGTGGAGAGCGTTTGGCCTGCGATGTACGCGTCGCCGCTGGAATCGACGGCAATGGCGTAACCTGCGCCGTCGTCATTGGTGCCGCCGAGGTAAGTGGCGTAGTTGAGAACGGGATCGACAATTAGAGGCTCACGACGATCGTACGGCGCGATGGCGAACGACACATCAGTGCCACGCAGAGAATAGTTGGCGGCAATTTCTTGACGGCGGCCGTTAATATTCTGATAGACGAGCGGTTTCTGGAGCACGACGTCGCCGCCAGCAACGCTGACGAGAACGTCACCATGGGCATCGACGCGGAGTTTGTTTGCACCCGAAAGATTCATGCGGATAGCGCGGGGATCGGAGCCGGGGGCGACAATGAAGTCGTACTCCAGGTTGCGCTGGTGGCCGTAGAAGAGCAGATCCACGCCGGGATAAACCTGGCTATATTTGACCTGGGCGAAAGTAGGAATTCCGGTGTGCCACTTTTTGGGATCATTGCCGATAAAGTAGTTCACTTTGCCCGGCAAATTTTCGAGGCCCGCAATTTCAGGAGCGGGATTGGCGCCGGCAAACCGCAGGCGCAGCGACGCCGTGGTAGTAGTGGCGGATCCGGATTTACGCAAGGCGCGGAGAGCTTTCAGCGAGGCCGCGCGATGGCGGGGAGAAAAATCGAGGTGCTGGGAGTGGCGGAGCGCCACCACAGCTTCCTGCGAGGTCAAGAACAGATCGTATCGCGCGCCATGGGCGGCGTAGCGAACCTCTTGCGCGAGTTGACCCTGATTTTCCATGAAGCTGAGCGGCAGTTTGCCGTAAGCCTGAAGCCATGCGGACTTGTCCGTTGAAGGAACGGCGGGCGCGGCAAGGCGCGCGGCGGCGGAAGTTGTGGAAGTATTGTGGTGTGATGAATTTCGTGTGGCGCGGAAAGCGGCGACAAGCAAGAAACTGCAAGCGAGAACTGCGACGGCGGCGTATAACGTGACCCTGCTGATAGACCCGCGAATTTTCATGTTGCTTCCTCCTCTAGTTCGGTCCCCCATGTAACCCGGGCCATTGCGAAGGATGGCCACGCAGGAGAAGTCATTGCCGTTAACCGGACATTGCCGGACTGTTCCTGTGGGACAGGTACAGGTCGCGGAGTCAGCGTCGACACTGATTTACAGGTACGGGACACCCTAAACAAGGCGATGCTAGCATACTGCTCTGGCGCGACGAGCGGTAGTTCGGAGTCAGCAACAGCAGCTGTTGCGTATAAGATAACGCGACAATCCACTATCGCTGGTACGAAATCAAGTCTGGCCTTGGAAAGCAAATTGAATTAGCGCTCAGCCGCGTGGCAACGCCTGAAAGTCATTATATATCAAGTTACATAGTTCTTCAATATATGCGGAATTGGCATGCGGCGTGAGCAAACGGACCGGAACGCTGGAGATCAGTCGGTCCAGGACACTAAATTCCTCCGCGCGCATGGCGGCGTCGAGAAGGTTATTGGCATAAGTATTGGCCAGCAGGGAAAGCAGCGACATTTTTAGGGGAGCGGCCGCGACGCGCGGGGCACCCTCCGTGGCGCGGTCTGCGAACAGATAAATCGCGGCGAGAGGCAGGGCGCGGTGAGCAAAACGGGTACCTTTGGTTCCGAGAACAAGTTTTCGTTTGTCCCAATCTGGCGCCAGGCGGGGAAACTGTTTTTCCGAACCATAAAGGAATTTAAGCGAATCCGGCCAAAGGCAAAGGTGGGGATACGCTGGAAGTACGCGAAAGCTACCAACGTCCGGCGTAAGACGAGCATCTGCTGGCCCCCGATCCGACGAAATGCCCGAAGAACTGATCGAGAGCGCGACGATATCATCCGAGAGCACCGCGAAGCCGCGCTTGGCGAAGGCCGCGGCGGTGGTGGACTTCCCTGCCCCTTCCGGGCCGACGAATACGACGCACCGATCCTCAAAAGCCACGGCGCTGGCATGCAAGCAGGTGACTCCGCGCAAGCGAAGCAAGAGACCGAACACTGGGCCGAGCAGGTAAGAAAGGGCGTTCTCCAGCGTCAATTGGCCGGGCCAAGCGGCAAAGACGTTTTGTCTGGGGTGATCCAACCAGAACTGCGTGCCATCGGAGTAGCTCAGGCGCAGAAAGGACTTGTCGGCGGCGTTCCAAATACGCAGGACCGGCGCGCCGCTCTCGTCGGTATAAGAACTCACGTAAGCCAATTCCTGTTCCCGCGGAGAGAGCAAGGCGTCCGGGTAGGGGAGCACATCGAGATGAAACCGCAGGTGGCGAGAAATATCCGGGTCAACCGCGTAAGAATCGACGGGCGGCACTCCGGGAATAGGGACGTTGGAGTGGATGAGCAAGCCGAAAACGGAGTAGGCAAAATCCAAGAAGCTATTGTGCCGAAGCCAAGGAAATCTGCAAAGAAGAGTTAGCGGAACAAACGCGGGTTGTGTTTTTCTCTAATGCCACGGATGGACGCAATCCCACGCAAGCGTTAGAACAAAATCCGCAAAATAAGGTGAACCGCAAGGATTTAAGTGGAAGGCAAGAACACCGAGCCGCGGCATGCCAGGACGCTGCCGCTATATATGAGTGCTATTGCGAGGCGTATGGCCTTTATCCGACTTGCCATGGATGCCGACTTTTTGCGTCAATTCCCGCACCGTCCCGTAAACCGTTAATTTGGGAGCCGAATACGGTTTTTTGGGTTCCGGTGCGACAGGTTTTGCCATTCCCCAGCCTCCAGTTTCAGTTATACCCAACTTGTCGAACGGACTGCAACCAGAAGTTGAAACAAATGGGCCGGGCCATCTGGTTAACCTGTTCGGCAGTCATCTTACCATGCAGAGGCAAAAGCGACGAGTGATTGATATACAGGTCAGCCTCGCCGCCGGATGACCGGTCGCCGGGCGCAGCTTTTGTGTCAATAGCACTAACTGCGGCACTAACCGCGGCACTAACCCCGGCATCGGCACGGGTCTTAACCCCAAAAGAACCGAAACGTTGCAATTGCAGGAGGAGGGGATCAGCCACAAATGGCGTTTTCGGACGCAATCGCACACTATCGAGCACGAGGCCTGCCATCGCGCGACGGAGCAAAGTTTTTTGGAAAAACCACGGAAATGGCGGAATCGCGAGGAGATATTCGACGACGCGCAAATCGAGGAACGGATAGCGCAGCTCGACGGGACATTTTGTGACACCAGGGTTTTCCAATTCGAACATGCGCGTCCATTGCGGTAAATATAAGGATGCGTGGGCGGCCGGGTGGATGGGGTGGCGTTGCGGCGGAGCGGGACGCGGCTGGCCGGCGCGCCAACGCGCAGGAAGATCGAGTCGCTTGGCAAAATCGGGGGCAATCCATTTTGGGAATGGTCGCGCCGCGGTTTCACCTTTGCCGAAGAGTCCCTGCAGACGCACGAGCAAGCCGCGCCAGGGAAATGGCCGGCGCCACGCGTATTGTGAGAGTTCGCGTAGCAGGCGCCGCCAATCCGCGTTGCAGCGCAGATCGGCGACGTAGGGCCACATTTGAAAGTGCATGAGGTTGTCGCTGCCTTCTCCGGAAAGAGCTACGCGACAATGGGCGGCGATTTCTTGAAAAGATAGAAATAGTCCCGCGAATAGCGGATCGTCTACCGGCTCCGGGGCGATGGGTTGCGCGGAGATAAATTGATCGAACGGTTGCACGTTATCCATATAGATGTGTTGAAGAGGCATTTGTAGTGCAGCGGCAAGTTGCGCGGCGTGGGCGGGGTCGCGGTCGCGCGCCAAGTGACCGTGGAGGATGGTGTAGGCGCGAACATCACAGGATTCTGGCGGATGAGCGAGGGCGGCCCTTCCGCGCTGAATGCAGTTGGCGGTAGCCGCGACAGCGGCGGAGTCCAATCCACCGCTGAGGAAAATGCCGGTGGGAGAGGCGTCCAGACAATCTGCTACGGCGGGATTCCAGGCGGCGAGAAAATTTTCGACGTATTCGTCGGCGCGCGTGCAGCGGATGCGACCGTCTACCGGAACGTCCCAATAGCGGCGAAGTTTTACGGCATCGCGAGAGACAAGGAGAGAGTGCGCGGGAGGCAGGCGTTGAATGTCGCGGAAGGTGGTGGTGGAGTTATCGCAGTTGAGGCCGAAGAGCAGAAAATCGGCGACGGCGGAATCGTTGAGCGCGGGGGATACGCGAGGGTGGAGGCGGAGAGCGTTGAGCGCGTTGCTAAAAAGAAAAAGCGAGTCGAACAGCGCGTAGTAGAACGGCTTGATGCCGAAATGATCGCGAGCGCAGAAGAGCGTTTGGGCTTGCGCGTCCCAGATGGCAAAGGCGAAATCTCCGCGCAGGTGCTCGACGCAATCGGGACCCCATTGGGCATACGCGTGGAGGAGCAGTTCGTCGTCGCCGGCGTTTGGAGAAATTTGCGCGCCCGTGGAGAGGAGTTCGGTTCGAAGCTGCGCGCGGGAAACGAGGTGAACGTCGGCGGTGATGCACAGGTGAGATTCGGCGATGGAGAAAACTGGCGATGAGAAGCCGCCGGTTTGCAGCAGCGCGTGGCCCAATCCTGCGGAACCTTCGGCCCAAATATTTTGTGCGTCCGGGCCGAGATGTTTCAAGGAATCGACAAGCGGCCGCAACTGCGCGGCGGCGACGGGCGCGCCAGCGCGCTCGAAGATGCCGACGATGCCGCTCAATCCGGCAGCGTCTCCATAACAGGGTTAGCCGCTTCGAATGGGAGAAAATGATGATGCTCGCCAAGGTCTTCGTTGAGCGGAGTGCCGAGAAAGGCGACCCAGGCGTGGGCTTCGAGATGCGCGGACTGTTTGCGCGCGCCGAAGTGCAAGTCGGCGGCGATTCCGCGGCGGCGCAGGAGAAAAGAGAGTGTCATGGCTTGCTCGAGGCAATTGGTGCGGAAGAAAAGATGGCGAGCGGAAGCGGACGCGAGGCGCGAGATGTGCAGCGCTTGCGGCAGAAGCGACGGATCAAGCGCGGCGGGCGAGTTGGCGAGCGGGGCGAAGCGCGTAAGAAAATTTTTCCAGCGGCGAAAGCCGATCAGCCGCAGAGCGATAGATGTGGCGGCCAGGCAAATTGCGGACTGGAGGACGGTGGCGCGGTCGGAGCCACTGAGGTGCGCGAATCGCCGCCATGCATTGATGACGCTCACGGGTGGTCCCGCGGCCGGCAAAACCAGTCAGCGGGTCTAGCGAAGACTGTACTACAAGCGGACGCAAAATCGATGTTTTGGCAACGGCGGCAAGTTAACTGTGGCCGGTAACTGTTGCCGGTAACTGCGCCGCTAACTAGGGGCGGTCCGGGCTTTCGTACGCTTTGATGGTGGAAACGATTGCAATGACACCGACGGCGCCTATGGCAACTTCGGTGAAATGGGAAGCTCCAGCGGTGATCGGTCCTTTGGCGTTCTGCGCGAGGGCTGCGGCGCAGCCGGTGTGCGTGTGATTCTTATGATAGTTGGGGTCTTCGGGAGAGATGGGGTCGCGCGTTTTATCAACGGAATGTTCAGGAATTACGCGATAGGCGTGATCGTGGTCCACGGTTTTTTTCTCGGAGCCGGCCACAACATCGATGAGCCCTTCGCGACTGGAGACCACCAATTCGCAAGGCGACTTGAGGCTGACTTCGCCTTGAATCGGACGGGCCGAGCCGGAAACGATACGCACGTCCGAGGCGAAAATTTCGAATCCTTCGGTGGCGCTGTTGTTGGAGATGTTGATGGCGCCGTGGCGCAATTCGGCGATGGGAGAAGATTGTCCGGCATAAAAGACGACGGTGGTGTCGCCGAGCAGCTGGTAGGTGGTCTGGCCAATGCGCACCGTGAGGGCGCCATCGGTATCGGTGTTTAAGATATCTCCGACAAAAACGGACGAGCCGGCGCTCGCGGGCGCGGAGCCGATGCGGCCACCTTGTGAATCCATGATCATGCCGAGCGCTTTGGTTTGCGCCGCGTGAACGGGTGCCAGCGCGAAACTCCAGGCGACGCCCAAGACAGCGATTGCTACGAGAGAAAATTTGGTGAGCCGGGTCATGTTGTTTCCTTTCCTGCGCGTTGCGGAAGATGATTTATTTTTCGGGCGACTTATTTTCAGAACGTCGTAAATTCGAACTGTGACGCGTGGCTCTGCTGGTGGCGCCGGAGGCGGACTGCAATTGCATGGCGGGGTCGCCGAAAAAGATCCACGTGCGGCGAACATCAGGATCGGTGATACCGAGCTTGGCGCCGAGGATGCCTTCGCCGAGCGGCGTGGCAGGATTGGTTTTGAGAATTTGCAGCAAGGCCTGGTCCAAGGTGGCTTGCGGCGGGGCGCTGGTGAATCCGGAAGAGGCCCAGACACCGACGGCTCCTCCGTTGGGCGCGAGGAGCAAGGACGTGGCAAGACTTTCGGTGTAGACGTCGTGGAAAAATCCGTTCAGGCAATCCATCAAGAGGTACACGGGCAGATGGTCGCCGTTGGTGAGAGCGGAGGCGGAAGTGTCGTCGAGCAAATCAGAGAAGGACCATTGCTCGGTGGCGCCGTGGCCGGTGTAGTTGACGAGCAGCGCGCCGTTATTGAGAGCGGCGAGAATTTGCTGGCGCGCGGTGTTGACGTCGAGAGTGTCCGCGAAGATGCTGGTGGTCTGTAGCGCGGAAGGAAGATCAGTGGCCGCGAAGGTGGCTTCGTTGGTGAAGTTGGTGTCGACGTTTTGATCGGCGATGAGCAAGGCTTGCTGGTTCCAGGAGCCCGCCGTCGAGCCGGATTCGTAATTCACGATTTTGGAAATGACCAGCGCGGCGTCCGCAGCAGTGCGGACGGGGATGCGGCCGGTGGGGATGGTGGCAAAACCGGTTTGCGCGAAATCGCTGAACCAATCGTCGGAAGCGGTTTTGAACGCGACGGTTTCGATCATGCGCGTGGGGACGAAGTCGAAATCGCCGAAGCCGAGATAGTTGCGCGGATCGAGCGAAGCATCGCCAACGAGGAGCACCGCGTTGGGCCCTTGCGCGGGGTCGGTGGAGAGTTGCTGCAAATAATCGCGAATGGCGAAAGGCGTGCGTTCACCATAGTTGAAAGCGTCAAAGATCTGGTCGGTGGTGACGACGGTAACCTGACGACCTTGTTGCTGGCGGAGCGCAACGTAGGGCGCGAGGCTGGAGACAAAATCAGGATGGCTGATGACCACAATGTCCGAGCGCTGCGGCTGATGAATGGCCGGGTCGGGCGCGTGATACGTGAGTGATGCGGGCGTGGAAATCTGGTCCGCGGAGAAAATCAGGAGCGTGCGTTCCGCCGGGCCGGAGCTTGGGACGCCGAGTGCGAGCGAGAAAGTGTTGCCCGCGGACTGCACGATACCGTTGAGCTGCGAGATGGCCGTTGGGTCGGTGATGTCGTAGGCGAAGATTTGAGAGTTCGTAAAGCCCGCGACATTTAGCGCTGCTCCAGCAGGGGCCGAGGCGCGGAGCCAGTTAGCGTCTGCTACGTACGTGTGCGGATAGTGCAGCGCGATAGATTGGATCAAGCTGACATCGTTGTCACCATCGAGCGCGGTCAGCGTGAAGGTGTTGACGCCGTCTTGCAGCATGGTGGAGTTGATAGGAAATGTGTTGGTGACATTGGCCTGGTTGAAGAAGTCCATTTCGCCAATGGGATTGCCGTTCAGGCTGACGGAGACGGCGTGTGCCTGTTGATCGGTGCCGCCTTGCAACGTGACGTCGACGGTGGCCGGCAATGCGGAATTGGAATTGAAATGCGCGATGGTGAGTTGCTCGTCCACCGGCTCGGTGGTCACGGCATCGCCGAAGAAGTTGTCCTGATTTTCGCCGTTTAGCAAAATGGCGAAATACGTGGTGCGTTCATCCAGCACGACTGTGGAGAGAAAGTCTTGCGCCGTGGCTTCGCCGGACGATGGGGCTTGGACCTGGGTGACGCGTGTTCCGGGTTGCGTGCCACGGACCAGCCAGTAGACGCGCGTGCCAGAAAAGGGCGTGTCGATTCCGGTGCCGTAAAATTCGATGCCATCGACCGGGCGGAAGCGACCCTCGAATCCGGACCGGACGATCATGGGCTGCTCAACGCCTTCGGCGTAAAGCTGAAGGAATTGTGGTTCGACGCCGGGATTGAAGCCCGCGGCGATGAGTTGTGCCGACGAAAGGTGATACCAGCCTTCGTCGGTGACGCCGATTTTCAGTGCGGGCAGCAAATCCTGCGAGACTTGGAGTTGTCCGCGCTTGAGCGTTGGCGGCGTGGGGCGCGGCGCGAGCAAAGAACGCCGAGTCTGTTGCGTTGACGGCACGGCGAGTCGGTTGAGTTGCGTCAGGAGCGGCGCGTTCGAAACTTCATGCGTCGATTGCGACGCAACGGCCGCCGCCGGCTGCGCGAGATTTCCCGCGGGTGAGGAAGGCGCGAACGCATCGCGGATGAGGCCTTGCGCGTCAGGATTGACCGGGCCATGCGTCGAACGGGTTCCATTGAGATCGACGTCTTCGAGGGCGTAGGACGACTGCGCGGTGCCCACGGGATCGATCCAATAATAGGTTTTCGCGCCGTGCTGCGGTTGCGCGCCGCGCACGAATAGCGCGGCTCCCGCGATGATCGACGGGTTAACGCGATGCCGTCCTAGCGGGTCTTCGCGGTAGATATTGAAGCCAAGATTGCGAATCTCTTCCTGGGTGTGCCATTCGAGCAGCACGCCGCCGCCTTGGCGGACTTGCGCGCGGAACGAGGACAATTGCACGGCGGTAACCGACTGAATTGTGGAATCCGCCTCGGAAGAATTATTCGCGGGATTGGGATCACTGGTAGTCGACGTGACCGAAGCGATATTGCAAACGCTATAGGGAATGCCGTTGACGGTGTTGCACGGCGTCCCAGGCCCGCTGAAGGTGGAGGCGTCGACATTAACGGTAATGACCACCGTAGCGCCAACGCCGAGCGTTCCTAGTGCGCAACTGATGGCCCCAGCGCCCTGCGTGCAGCTACCTTGTGAGGTGGCGAGATTGGTGAAGATCACTGAACTAGGCAGAGTGTCCGTGACGTTCACGGTCTGCGCCACCGCTGGACCGTTGTTGGTGACTTGTATTGTGTAGGTCAGATTAGCGTTCTGGTTTACGGGCTCTGGCGTCGCCGTCTTCACGATGGAAACGTCGGCCTGCGACGGCGACGTGACGAAGGTCGATGAACTAGCGGTATTGTTTGCGGTGTTGGGGTCGTTGGTCGTTGGGCCGATCGTTGCGGTATTGGTGATCTTCGTGCCGGGCGCATCCGTGCTCGTGGCTTGGACGACGAGTGGGAAGGTGGCGGAGGCGCCGGCGGCAAGCGGGCCGGTGCAGGTTACGGTCAGCGGGACGCCTACCGGGGGAATCGTGCAACTAAAACCCGCAGGAGTTGCCAGAGAGACGAAGGTGGAACCCGTCGGGATTACGTCGGTGTAGGTGGCAACGCCGACGGCGGCAGGGCCGTTGTTCGTGGCCACTTGCGTGAACGTGACATTGCTCCCGGCGAGAACCGGATTGGGTGTAGCGGTGCTGGTGATGCTCAAATCGGATTGCGTCGCGCCTGCGACCGTGACGTTCGCGGTGGCGGATGCGGCGGTCGGATTGGGATTGGGCGTCGCGGAGTTCGCGTTTGCCGTGTTGGAAATGACCGTGCCGTTGGCGACGCCGGTAGAGGGAACATTCACCACCAGCGTAAACGTCGCGGTGCCGCCATTCGGGAAAGTTGGCGCGGGTGCTACGGTGTTGCAGGCGATGTTTCCCGTGCCTCCGACCAGCGGTGCGCTGCAACTCCAATTGGCGGGAGCGCTGATTGAGACGAAAGTGGTATTGGTCGGAACGGTGTCGTAAAGCCCGCCGGGAGCCGCCGCGGAAGGGCCATTGTTATGCATCACCAGCGTATAGGTGATGTTGTTACCGGCCACGACCGTAAGCGAACTGGCCGTTTTTGTCAGCGTGACATAGGCAGAGTTGGCGGAGCCCACCACTGTGCTAACGGTCGCGGAATTATTCGCAAGATTGGGATCGTTGGTGCCAGAAGAAATATTTGCCGTATCCACGATCTGCGTGCCGAAGGCCGTCGCCGCGTTGACCAGCGTAACCAGCGTGAACGTGCCGGTGCCGCCAGCCCCGCTCGGCACGTCAGGATTCGTACAGGTGATGTTTCCGGTTGAGAGGATGGAAGCGTTGGAGTTGCATGTCCAACCTGTGGGGACAGTAATGGATTGAAACGTAGTGTTCGCAGGAACCGCCTCGCTGAATACGGCATTCACGTCGTCCAGCGGACCGGCGTTGGCAACTACCTGGGTGTAGGTAATGTCGTTGCCGGGTAAAACGGGGTTGGGGGTAGCAGTGTTGGTTACGCTGAGGTCTGCCCCAGCGCAGTAAGCACCCGGCTGCGCGCCGGGAGTTTCCGTAATTAGGTTATTGATAGCGGTCAAACCGGCTTGCCCAGGGGTGGCGCCATAAGAATCCTGGACCGTATCCGTATAGCCATTAATCCCGCCACTCACGGTCATGGCCGCGGGAGTTCCCGAGAGAAGGATCACGCCACCACCGCCGCCGCCGCCGGAGCCGTGGCGCTGGCCCGGGAAACCTCCGGGAGCCTCGGTCGACCACGCAAGGCCACCGCTCCCGCCATTGGCGTTGACCGTCAAGCCGCTAAGCGTGCCGGTGTTGGCGAAGAAAATGATGGTGCCGCCCGCTCCGCCCCCACCGGTGCTGTCGTTAAGGGTGTTGAGCGTCGTTTGTCCGTTAGATGTAATGGTTCCCGTGCCCACCACCGAACCGGTGTGGACAATCACAATGCCGCCGCCGGCTCCTCCGCTGCTGAAGACGCCGGTACATGTGGTTCCGCAGTCGGCACCGTTATTGGCGGTCGAGATAAAGTAGGAACCGTTATTCGTGGTGCCCGCACCGCCGCCGCCGCCCATGACAATCGCGCTGGTTGTAGCCGGAAAGGCTAAGCCCCCGAATCCTCCGTCAGTGGAGTTCAGCGCTGTAAAGCTGTTCCATCCGTAACCTCCCAGGCCCCCTGTGCCGCCGTTGCCGCCGGCGCCGCCTCCGGAATTTTGATCGTTGGCAGGAGGATCGCCATCGGTACCGCCGCCGCCTGCGTTCCCGGGCGCGCCACGCGCAAAGCTGCCATTGGGAAGTCCTTCGACAGTGGATTGGCCGGTACTGATGGCTGTGGATGAATTAATGATGGAGGCTAAGGCCGGTGCAACCCAATGGGGTGCTCCGGCAATGCCCTCACCCTTCGAGGCGTTGGCACCGCTTCCCGCGGGTGGGTCCCCAGTCCCAAGGGCCGGCAACGATGCCGGAGAGTCCGTCACATAATCCGTGTTGGCGCCCGCGGCTGCTCCCCGGAGGGTGATGCCTCCGCCCCCGCGAAAGCCGAGGGCATCGGCTGCAACGGTACCTCCAAGCGTGAGCTGGGAAGAGACATCGAGAGCAAGCACCCCGCCCACTGAGCCCGTCCAGGCGAGCGGCAAAAGTCCCGAGCTGAGCGTGGCGGAGGTGTACTGCGGAACACGAATTACTTGAAAGGTCTGTTGCCCGACGGTCGCGCTATCCGCCGACTCCACGTAGGTATTCAGGGTTCCGTTATTGGCTCCGGTGCCCGTGAAGGTCAACACGCCGCCGCCCACGGGCACGGCGCTGGTGGCCGTGACATATTCGAACAGGCCAGAGCTCTGCACGTTTGTCGAACCCGTCGCCGGATCGCCGGGCGTGCCATGGCCGTACGATGAAGTGTTGGTACTGTTGATTAAGGAATCTTGTATCTGCATGATCAGCAACAAATCGCCGATGGCGATGGGTGTCGTGGCGCCCGAGGCCGCACCAAGGGTTACCGTGGGCGTTGCGCCGGCCGTAAGCGTGCCGGTGCCGGGATAGTAGGTGTTCACCACTCCGGTCAAAGTGCCACCGGCGCCGTTCTTGCCCGGCGTCGCACACACCAGCGGTTGCACAACAGTTATGACCGTAGCGCTGTTATTCGTTGCCACCGGGTCTGTGGTGGTCGAGCTAATCGCCGCAGTATTGCTGATCGGACCCGCCGAAGACGGAGAGGTCACCGCAATCGTGATCGTGGCGGACGCTCCCTGTGCCATGGTGCCCGTGAGCGCGCAGGTGACCGTGATCGGGGTCGGGGGCGGCGTCGATTCCGTACACGTCCATCCTGCCGGAGCGCTCGCCGAGACAAACGTTGTCCCCGCAGGAATGGTGTCTTTTACTTGTACCGTCGCCGCGCTGGCTTGGCCGAGGTTCTGCACCTGAATGGTGTACGTCAGGTTGGAGGACAGAAACACGGGCGTCGGCGCTGCCGTCATCGTGAGCGCCAAATCTGCATCTGCCGCTGGCTCGACTAGAACGGTGGTAATAGTGGTGTTGTTGCTGGGCACCGGATCAATGGTTTGCGATGTGATGGTGGCGGAGTTCAGAATCGTCGTGCCGGCCGCCGTTCCAGCATTCACGCTGAGTACGAAGACGATGGGATCGGCGGTCGCGCTGGTGGCGCCAGCCAACGCCGGTGTGTACGTGCAGATAATCGGACCTGTCCCGCCGGCGGCAGGGTTCGTGCAAGTCCAGTTCGCGTCCACGGTAATGCTCTGCAGCGTGGTGTTTGGCGGGGTCTGCTGATAAATGACCAGCGTTCCGCCAGGAACCGCGCTGGGCCCGTTATTGATGGCGATTTCCGTATACGTGAAATTGACGCCCGTGGCGACCACGGAAACCGAGGTTTTTTGCGTCATCGTAAGATCCGCGCCCGCGACCGTAGCCGTGCTGCTTGCCGTATTGTTGGCGGTATTGGGATCGAACGTCGTGGAACTGACCGTCGGCGGCGAAGGCGCATCGGTGATGATCGTCCCGAGAGGGGTTCCGGTGGTGACGGTAACCACAATCGTGATCGTGGACGTGCCAGCGTTCGCGAGCGCACCTGTTGCGGTGCACGTCAGCGTGCCCGCCGCTCCCGCCGCCACCCCAGAGCAGTTATAGCCAGGCGCAGTATCGCTTGCGAACGTGGTATTCGCGGGCGTCGTGAAGGTGAGTACCGGAGCCGCCGCACTGCTGGCGCCGTTGTTGGTAATGACGTTCGTGTACGTCAGCGTCGCCCCGGGCGCGACACTCGTGGGCGCGGCCGATTGCGTAAGCGCCAGATCGGCGCTGAGAACGGTGGACGTGCTCGTGCCCGTGTTATTCGCCAAATTAGGATCATAGGTGGCCGAACTGACCATCGCCGACCCGCTGATCATCGTTTGCCCAGCCACCCCGGCGTTCACGTTCACCACGATCGTGATCGTGGAAGTACCGCTGATTGCCAGCGGGCCTGAAGCCGTACACGTCTCCGTGCCCGTCGCTCCTACCGCCAAGCCACTACAGGTGTAGCCCGTCCCGCTCGCGCTCGCAAACGTAGTATTCGCCGGTGTCGCAAACTTAAGTTGCGGTGCCGCGGCCGTGCTCCCGCCGGTCGCGTCGTTGATGTTGGTGATCGTGTTCGTGAAGGTGATCGATCCCAAGGGCGAAACCGTAGCCGGCGCCGCCGATTGCGTCAGACCCAGGTCCGCGCTAATCACGGTTACGGTGCTCGTAAAAACGTTGGTAACGGTGAAACCATTACCGGGAGTCACGGTGGGCGTGTTGTTCGCGTTCAGCATCGTTTGTCCCGCGGTACCGACTGCCACCTGCACGGTCACGGTCAGGGTGGCGCTACCGTTTGCGGGGAATGTGGTTGAGTCTGTGCACGCCACGCTGGTCGGTGCGCCCACTGGTAGCGCCGTACACGTAAAGCCGGCTGGTGCAACAAACGAAACGTAGGTCGTGTTCGTCGGTATGGGCTGTGTGAAGACCGGGATATGCGACGAAGCGGTATTGTTGGTGTTCATCATCACATCGGTGAATGTCACCTGCCCGCCGGGGCTAACCGTCGTAACCGAGGGTGTTTGCGTAACCGTGACCGGCACGTTGTTTGCCTGCACCGCCGTTACACCCGCAAACAATTGCAATAAAATCAATGCCGGCACAATGGTCAGGGCAGCACGTGTCAGCCGTCGCCTCCCAGCCAGCCACAATTGTCGCAACATCGCTCGCGCGGCATGCACATGCCGCGTCCAGGGACGTTCTAGGGAGATTTGCCAGCCATCTCGCTTGATGGCCACCACATTGCCGAAGACAAAATGCGCTGCGGGATCATTTTCCTGACCTGCGTCGCCGCGCGTGATGGCGGCGCTGCCTTCGGCAATACGCTGAATCATCCGGTGCACGCGCAGTCCTTCGCCGCTCTGCGCCAGCACCACTTGCCCGGGCTTTAACTCGTTGGCGGGAGCTGGAGCTACCAGCACCTGATCGTTGGGCAAAATGTTCGGGCGCATGCTTTCGCCTTGCGCGGTGAAGCGTACGGAGAAACCCTTTTGCAACAGTTCCCGGCAGATAGCCGCGAACTGCGCTGAATCTTTCCTCACCCCATTTGACGTCATGGATTTAGGCGCGCGCATGGCGGACCGCCTCCACGGCGCTCGATTGCGGCAGGAAACGAAAGGTGTCGCAGGGCAATTCCTGCGCAAGCTGCTCGATGAACTGCAGCGCAAAGTTCAGTGCCTCTGGCGAATGGCGCGGCACGAAACTCCGGGCGAAAATTTCCGCAGTGGCGATGCTGCGCGGCATCGGCACGAGTTCGTTGGTGGGCGCTTGCTCGAGAATGTAAATATGCGAGAGCCGCGCCGAACCGGGCGACGCAATGCCGGCATCGCCGTGCCACGGCGTGCCGTACATCCACACTTGCCCTTCGCGTTTGCGGAGAATGATGCGGTCGTCGCTCAAGATGCGCCCGCCCCGTTGCGATTGCTCCGCTTGCCACAAGCGCGCGCTGGTGCTTTTCCCCGCCCCGGAATGTCCAAGGAAAAGATGGCCGAAGCCGGCTTCGTCGACGACGCCGAGCGCGTGGACCTCCAGACCTTTTCCGCCCGCCAGATGGTGAATCATCAGAACTTCATCGAGCGGATACTCGAACGGATAGATCGCTCGGTCGGTGTCGAAGAAATGGCGCGAGAGCGCGAGCTCTCCGCAGCGGAAGTTTTTATCGAACCACGCGGATTTGTATGGCGTTTCGCCGCGGAAAGGGCGGACAAAATTCAAACGGTAGCCACCATCTTCGGCGAATAGCGACCACAGTCCGCCGGAAGAAAAGAGCGGTTCTGTGTCGGGGACTTTCAGTGCATCTACCAGCGAGACTTTTACGTTTACTTCGCACGCGTCGCCGGCGGTGCGCGGCAGGGCGAACTCGCGCAGCGAAGGGTCCAGAATCATGCGCAGGCCGTCGCTGGCGGTCATGCCAAAGGAAATTCCCGCAATACGATAAGCGAGCAGGGATGCGCCCGCCGTTTGGCGCGGCGCGCCAGTAGTCAGCGATACGAATTGTGTTTGCACGGAAGACATGGAATTTTTCGCAGGGTTCACGATCCCGGAGTGCGGCACGGCCCAAGCGCGTTGCGGCAGGAAGCAGACACCGCTCCCGCGGATCCGCTGACCTTGCAATGGCCCAGCACCGCTTCTGCTGGACGCAGGCTCACCCGCAGCACCTTCGGCGCTTCGTAGGCTTCCGCCGTGGGCGCTGGCGCGTGTGGCGTTCCGTCTTCTTCTTGCCAATCCATGAAGCGCTTCTTTCTTTCACTCGTGCTGCAACTTCACCGAACTGCAGGCATTCCTAATGCGAACTGCAGGAATGGCAAGCGGCCCCGGTGTTCGACGTCTGCAAAATATTCAGTAGCGGAGGCGCCTTGCGTTCCAGCCACTCGCGCGAATCGCCGACTTGCGCCTGAATGCGTTGCGCGGACTCCTGCAGCGCGGAGTGCTGCGCGGGGTTCGTGCAGCTCGGACAATCTCCATGCTCAGGTACCGCGAAGCCCAGCGCGTACGCACGCAAATGCGCTACCTGGCACAGAAATTCCACGGGCGACTCCGCATCCCCGTTTTCCAGCTCCCCGTTCGCCGGGCACATACTGCACAAGGACTGAATCTGGCAGCGGTCGCAGATCGTCGGTCGCGTTTTCTTCTGCGCCCGAATCTCGCGGATCGGTCCCTCCCACCCTTCGCGGAAGCTGCCCTCGCGGATGTTGTAGCCCTGTTGGTGAGAAATCACGCAGATCGTCATGGTCCCCGTGGGATCGATGGCGCAGCCGTTGACGCCGCCTCCACAGAAGTAACGCGTCGATTCACCGGTGATCGTTTTCGCGCCCGTTGCCAGATCCTCTTTCGCCAGACGGCGGTAGTCGTCCTTGCGGCGCGTATCGTAAAATTCCAGGGCTACCGCTTCTTCCGGCGAAAGTCTTACGGCGAGCGGGCTTTGCGAACAGTCGATGCGCGGATTCACCAGCGGATCAAACTTAAACTCCACTCCTCGGGTTTCCGAGAAACGCTTCATTTCGTAGACTTCGTGTTGATTGATGCTGGTGGGCACGGTTTTTAATTTCAATGGCAGCTTCCGCGCCAGCAGCAGATCAATCGCGCGCATGCAGCGATCGAAAGACCCACGCACCTGCGTCAATGCCTCATAGGTTTCCCGCGTCGCTCCATACATCGTGATTTCGATCGAGAACGGGGGGTATTTCGCCAGATGGTCGGCAATTCGTTCATTGATCAAAATTCCGTTCGTAAACAGCGTGATCAGAAAGCCGCGCTTCTTCGCCTCGGTATAAATCTCAAGAAAATCTTTGCGCGCAAATATTTCTCCGCCGGAGTACAGAATCCACATGCATCCTGCCGCCACCAGTTCGTCAAGCAGTGCGCAATGCTCCGCCAGGGACATCTCCTGCTTGCGCGCCTCCTGATCGCCCATGGGGAGGTTGTTGTAGCAATGCAGGCAATCGAGCGGGCAACGGCGCGTCATCTCAATGGATACTTCCACTGGCGAACGCCTGCCTTGAAAGCGTTCGTGCAATACCTCGCTAAACTCGCTGTACTCAACCGTTTGCAAAATGCCCTCTTTGCCGGTGACCGGCCGCTGAGAAATTGCTCAAACTGTTTGGACCAAGCCAGCTTCCTGGAGATCGGCCAAGAAACTTCGTACATCCGCTTGCGCCTGTTCCGCGCTAATCGCAAACCGCTGCGCTACGAATTCGCTCAGCTCCGCTTCGCTGCGGCCTTCCGCAAGCAAAACCCACAAATGCGTGCCGACGCCGTTGAACGTGAAAATAGCGTCGAGATCGCCCACGCCGCGGCAAATCGGGACCACCACGGTTTCGCCCGCCACGTTGCGCGAGACAAGATCGGCACTGCGAACGAAACGGGGACGCGGGGACGCGTCGTGTGAAACGACATCAACAGATGGTTCTATAGGTTCTAGTAGTCCTATGGCCTGCATGCCTTATAGTGTTGCCTGTTGGGACAGTGCTGTCACGCCTTTGGAACAGTTTTGTTCCGTTTCAGTACAGAGCGTTAACGACACCTAATAAACGGGCGAAAACATGGCGAAACCTCGCTTTTTCCCGTCATTTTCGGGCTTTGTGTCGAGCCTTGACAAAACCTGTACCGCAGCCGCTATGCTGCGGCTAAGTGGCTGAGATATAACAAATTAAGTTGCGGGGTGTCGGACGACGGCAAGGGCGGCGTTTTGCGGCTTTTGCGGCCGGCATCTGTTTCGTCTCCAAATGCGACCACAATGTACGTGCGCAAAGGGTCGCATCGAAAGTCGCCGGTCGCTTACGCCATTACGGGACGCTCGCCTGTTTCGGTCCACTATTGATGGACCGCATAGAGTCAGAACGAGCAACTGACGTTGTCAGCGCCACACTTAGCCCGTGGGGGACAACGTGCACAAACACCCTCGTTCGTCCCCAGACCGTCGATTTCGCGAAGCTTACAAGGTACTTAGGAACCCGAGAGATCCCGTTCCAACCATGCTCGAACTCCAAAAAAGAAACGGACTGGCGGGTATCACGCCCATGGGGCGGGATCGCCGCACAACTCCACGCTACAGTTTTACCGCCGAGGCCGAGGCTTTGGACGCGCATTCCCGGGCGCGCATGAGTGCGCGCACTTCTGACATCAGCCGCGGCGGATGTTATGTCGATACCTTCTGCCCTTTCCCGAAAAATTCCAGCGTAAAAATCCGCATGCTGCGAGACAACCAAGCGCTGGTAGCGGACGCCAAAGTAGTCTATTCACAGCTAGGCATGGGAATGGGTCTAAGCTTCTCCGCAATTGATGCGGAGAACCGGCAAGTTTTGGAGACTTGGATTGGTGAACTGAGCGGAACGACACCAATTGTATTTAAGGTCATCTCGCCCGCGGAGCCGATCGCTCCACCGCAAGTGGTCAAGAATGACGCGTCCTATGTGGTAGGCGAGTTAATCATCGCGCTGATGCGACGTGGAGCTTTGAGCCCCCCGGAAGGAAACGCGCTGCTGTTGAAGCTGTTAAAACCCGAAGGTTCACCTTGAGTTTTCTGCGCAACGAAAAAAAAGTGCGTACAACACATGGGCGCTTGCCAATTAGAGATAGACTCCCGGATGCAAAAGTGATAATCAACCACCGTCGTGCGCTCACTAGAGTCTCCTCGGGTGGTCAACATCGAAGATTTGCGCCGATTGGCACGTCGGCGTCTCCCAAAAATGGTGTTCGATTATCTTGACGGTGGCGCCGAAGGCGAAGTCACGCTGCGCGAGAATTGCCGCGTCTTTGAAGATGTGATTTTTCGTCCGCGCCAAGCCGTCGCCATCGACAGTTGCGATTTGCGCACACGGGTGCTCGGACAAGACCTGGCGTTTCCCGGGTTGCTCGCGCCCATCGGCTATAGCCGCATGATGTATCCCGGAGGAGAAGTGGACGCGGCGCGCGCGGCCGGCGAGTTCGGCACAGGCTACGTCCTCTCCACGGTTTCTGGGCACAAGCTGGAGGATGTAAAGGCCGCGACTCGCGGTCCCGTGTGGTATCAACTCTATCTGGTTGGCGGACGTCCAGCGGCGGAGGCTGCCATCGAACGGATTCGCGCTGCCGGCTTCTCCGCACTGGTCATCACCATTGATACCGCCATGGCGGGCATGCGTGAGCGCGATCCGCGTAACGGGACGAAGCAGCTGCTCGGTCCATCGCTGCTGGCGAAAATTCCCTTCTTGCCGCAAATGCTGCTGCGGCCAGGATGGCTCAGCGCTTTCCTGCTCGATGGCGGGACGCCCAAACTCGAAAATATCGTGCAACCAGACAAGACTCCCATGCCGCTGGTGGACGTGACCGCCGCGCTGGCCCGCGCCGTGGTCACCTGGAAGGACTTGGAGTGGTTGCGCAAAGCATGGCCGGGTCCAATTCTCGTAAAGGGTGTACTCACGGGAGACGATGCGCGGCGCGCGGTGGATGAAGGCGTCGCCGGCGTTATTGTTTCTAACCACGGCGGACGGCAGCTTGACGGCGTTTCGGCGACGCTGCGCGCGTTGCCGGAAGTGGTGGCCGCGGTCGGCGGGCAAACCGAGATTTTAATGGACGGAGGCATCCGCCGCGGCAGCGATATCGTAAAGGCCATATGTCTGGGGGCGCGCGCGGTGTTGATCGGCCGTGGTTACGCATATGGTCTGGCGGCCGCTGGACACGCGGGCGTAGCGCGGTCGCTGGCGATTTTGCGTGAGGACGTTGAACGCACTCTTCGTCTGCTCGGCTGCGGCTCGGTGGCGGAACTGAATCCTTCGTTCGTGGAAATTCCGGAAAGCTGGCGGCGAAAATTTTCCCTTTAGAATCGAAGTCAGGAAATTACCGCGCCGAGTTAGCGCTTGACAAGACTGTGGCGACTAAAGTATCTCAGCAGCCGACATCTGAGTCTGCGCGGTCCCATCCGGTGGAGCGGACAGGTGTGCGGCCCGGTGCAAGCAAGGGTGCAAGCATTCCGTTGTCCCCATTCTTTTCTATCTCTGGTTGACGTGCTCTGGAGGACTGCCTGTGACTTGGACGCAAGTTTACGACCCCTTCCACCATTGGTGGCTGTCCACACTGGTGGCTGCGCTTCCAGTGCTCGTATTGCTGGGACTCCTGGCGGGATTCAAAGTAAAAGCCCACTTGTGCGCTGTCGCTGGGGCGTTGACCGCCATCGTGTGCGCCGTTTTTGTGTTTGGCATGCCGGCAAAACTGGCGGCCACCAGCTTTGCGTATGGCACCGCGTTCGGGCTGTTGAAAATTGTGTGGATCGTCGTTGCCGCGGTGTTTCTCTACGACATCACCGTGGCCACCGGGCAGTTTGAAATCATGAAGCATTCCGTGGCCGGCATCACGCCGGACCGCCGCTTGCAGTTGCTACTGATCGCTTTTTGTTTCGGAGCGTTTATCGAAGGCGCGGCGGGATTCGGCACGCCGGTGGCGATCGCCGGCGCATTCATGATCGGTCTGGGCTTTAAACCGTTTCACGCCGCGGCGCTGAATTTGATCGCTAATACCGCGCCGGTGGCGTGGGGCGCGATCGGCACGCCAGTGCATGCGCTAACGGCGGTTACAGGACTCCCGGAAAGCGACCTCAGCGCAATGATCGGGCGGATCCTACCGCTCACCGCGGTGATCGTTCCCTTCTGGCTGGTGCGCGCCATGGTCAGCTGGCAAGAAACATTTGAAGTGCTTCCCGCGATTCTAGTGGTGGGCATATCGTTCGCAGGTACGCAGTTCTTCTGGGCCAATTACATGGACAGCAATTTGGTGGACATCGCCGCAGGCATAGTTTCCCTGGTGGCCACGCTGGTTTTCCTACGCTTCTGGCAGCCGAAAAAAGTGTGGCGATTCGCGGATGAGCGCGAAGACGATGCCGCCAAGCTGGCGCGAAAAGAAGTGGTGAAACATTACACCGGCGGACAGGTTGCCAAGGCCTGGCTGCCGTTCGCGATTCTCTCGTTGTTTGTTTTGATGTGGGGATTGCCCACCGTAAAAGCGGCGATGGGCAAAGCGACCACGCCGGCGTTCAAGGCGGGCGGATGGGAAGTTCCTTACCTGCACAAGGCGGTTCTCCGCGCGCAACCGGTGGTGGCCAAGCCGACGGCGGAAAATGCGAAGTTTGATTTTAATTGGCTGACGGCCACGGGCACGGGATGTTTCCTGGCGGCGCTGCTGGCGGGCGCGCTGCTGGGCCTCCGTCCCGGAGCGATGCTCAAGATTTTTGGTCAGACCGTTTACCGCATGCGGTTCGCGATCATCGCCATGTCTTGCATGCTGGGATTAGGATATGTGACGCGATACTCGGGCATGGACGCGGTCTTAGGTTTAGCGTTCACGCGAACGGGATGGCTGTTTCCATTCTTCGGTTCGTACATCGGCTGGCTGGGTGTGGCGCTGACCGGCAGCGACACTTCCTCTAACGTTTTGTTTGGTGGTTTGCAGAAATTTACCGCGCAGCAGCTTAACATCAGCCCAATTCTCATGTGCGCCACGAATAGCGCCGGCGGCGTAATGGGCAAAATGATCGACGCACAATCGATCTGCATCGCCACGGCGGCGACGAATCAGGTGGGCAACGAGGGCATGATTTTCCGGTTCGTATTCTGGCATTCGGTGGCGCTGGCAGCCATCGTCGGCGTCATCGTGATGCTGTATGCCTACGTTTTCCCACAATTCATTCCGAACGGCTTGACCTTTATCCACTGAAGCGATTGGGCGGATGACGGAATAGCGAGATGGTCCAGATCTAGCGTGCGAATTCGATATCATACTGAGCGCACGGGACTTAAAGTGCTTTGCGCTCAGTATGATACAGAAGATACTGATTCTAAATAGTTTACTAGGAAAATTTAGTAACTAGTTGATTAACAACCGCTGCCCGAAGTGCGTTCCATTTTAGGGCTGCCGTGAGGCGTAGAACTCCGTGATTGTGGCGACGATGGCGACTTGGTGGGCATCTTGCAACTCCGGGAATACGGGCAGGGCCAGCACCTCTTGGCTGGCGGCCTCGGCGTGGGGAAACTGGCCGGCCCCGTAGGCCAAATGTTCGAATGCTGGCTGGAGATGGAGGGTCCGCGGGTAGTAGATTTCCGTGGGAACACCCGCCAGACGCAGGAACTCGCGCAACGTGTCGCGTTCAGGGCAGCGAATAGAAAATTGATTGTAGACGTGTTCGTACTGGGGCGGAGGGATGGCCGGCAGCCGCACTTGCTGGAGTAGCTTCGCTTCCGCGAAGAGTTGGCGATAGCGCTGCGCGCGCGCCTGACGGCCCTTAGTCCATCCGGCCAGATGCCGCAGCTTGACGCGCAGGACGGCGGCCTGCAGGGCGTCCAAGCGGCTATTCGTTCCCAAAATGTCGTGATGGTATTTCGTTTTGCTGCCGTGCATGCGTAGCAGCCTGAGGCGCTCGTCGAGCGCAGCGTTTTCCGTGGTGATTAAGCCGCCGTCACCGGCGCCGCCCAGATTCTTGGATGGGAAAAAGCTGAAGCATCCGAAGTCGCCGAGGGTGCCAACGTAACGATCGTGATAGCGAGCCCCAATGGCCTGCGCTGCGTCTTCCACGACGACGAGATTTTTCGCTTTGGCGAGGCGAAGAATGGGGTCGAGATCGGCCGGCAAACCAAAAAGATGCACTGGCATGATGGCGCGGGTTTTCGAGGTGATGGCGGCTTCGATTTTGGCGGGGTCGATGTTGTAGGTTTCCGGATCGATGTCGACGAAGACGGGTTTTGCGCCGATCCAGGCGATGGAGCCGGCGGTGGCAACAAAGCTGAAGGGCGTGGTGATGACTTCATCGCCCGGGCCGACGCCTGCGGCAAGCAAAGAGAGGATTAAGGCGTCGGTGCCCGAAGCGCACCCGATGGCATGCTTGGCGCCTAGCAGGGCGGCGATTTCTTCTTCAAGCAGGCGGACTTCGCTGCCCATGATGAAGAGCTGGCTCTCCATTACGCGCGTGACCGCTTCCATAACCTCTTCGCGGATGGTGGCGAATTGCGCTTTTAGATCGAGAAAGTCGCAGAGCGGGGGCTTTAGCGACGGCGAGCGGTCGGTTGGGCGGACTTTTACTGGGTGTGTCATGGTTGCGAGCTCCGAGACATTTAAATAGTGTATTCCATAATTCCTGGCCACGGACGACGGAACGAAATTGCCCTGACTCCGAGCGAATCCCCGAAGCGGCTGAGAAAAAAAAGGCCAAAACCACTCCCCCAGGCGCTGAAGCGCATTGACAGCCAAGCGCTTCGTGTCGGAGCTGAAGCTCCGACCCACAAGACAGAGGTAGCTCCTTCCCACAAGGCGGGGATAAGCTTCGACGCTTAAGGCAGAGATTTTTCCCCGCATGGGTTTTTCCCGCACTCGGAATAGCGTTCGGCAGCCGTGTTGGCTTCAGTTGAGAATTTCCGTTACTAGGTTGCGGACGTGTTCGGCGATCGAGAGTGCGGAGGTTAGGCCGGGGGATTCGATTCCGATTAGTTGGACGACGTGGGGGAAATTTGGATCGCGCTCGATCACGAAGTCGCCGGTGCTTGCGGAATATTTTCCTTGCGTAGTTCCACCTTGGCTAGATGCGGCCGGCGCGGAGGCTCGCGACGACGAGGGAGGGACTAGCTTGGCTCTGATTCCTGAGTGAGCTTGAACTAGATCCGCAGCTTCGATTTCTGGCATCAAGAGTTTGGCTAGACGCGCGAAATATTCGATGGGCTCGCGGTCGCGTTCATAGTCGTTCTTGCTGTCGATATAGCGGGTTGTGGGACCAATCCAGACATTGCCGGCAAGAGTTTTGGTGAAGTGCGTGCCGAGACTTACGCCTTCGGGATGCGGGAGCGGGTAAACCAAGCCGTTGATCCAATTTTGTTTGCTGCGCACCAACTCGCAATATTCACCGCGGACGGGATAGATGCGATGGCGCGCCATTTGTGATCCGAGCAATGCGGCAATTTCATCGGCGTAGAGTCCGGCGCTGTTGATCACGCAGCGGGCGGCGATTTCTCCCGCGGCGCTGGTAACGCGGATGGCTGAATCGGCAACGTCCGTAACCTGAAGACGGGTTACGCGCGCGTTGGTCAGCAGGTGCGCGCCGCGGTCCACGGCGAGTCTGGCGCAGGCTTTGAGCAGCTCTTCGCTTTCGACAATTCCCGTGGAGGGCACGTCGATGGCCTGCACACCAGCGATGTGCGGCTCGCGGGCGCGGATAGCGGCGCTGTCAATGAGGCGCAGATTTTCCACGCCGTTGGCGCGGCCATTTTCTACTAACGCGCTCAGTTCGTGAGCCTCTTCTAGAGAGGAAGCGACGACGAGTTTTCCGGTGCGACGGTGCGGCACGTTGTGCTTGGCGCAGAACTCATAGGTTAAGCGGTTGCCGCGGACGCAGTGTTTAGCCTTCAGCGAGCCAGGAGCATAGTACAGGCCAGAGTGAATCACGCCGCTGTTACGGGTGCTGGCGCCCAGGCCCAGTTTCGGCAAAGCTTCCAGCAGGAAGACGTCATCCCAATGCGTCGAAAGCGCGTGGGCAATTGCGCAGCCGACAACACCGCCACCAATGATTACGATGTTGGCCTGATCGATGGCCGTGTTCCTTCCAAGGTGTCTCTGATCCCGAACAACGATACTACCGCGCGTATTGGTAGTTTAATGCGCAAAGCGACGTGCGCAAAATATCTGCGCGGCGGCAAAGTTAGCGGGGTCGCGGAAGTCATCACCCGCCAAATCGGGTTGGAGTCGATGCAAATCGGTGAAAGACGGGATGGGCGCGATTGCTACGAGTGAGTGATCAGCGAAACGCAGATGCACTCGCCTTCGTAGGCGAGAGCCAAGGTGACGCTATCGTGCGGCGAGGCGGTATCCATGGCGTAGTCTTCTCCCGTAATCACCGTCGGCACGGACAACATGCAATGATCCGCCAGGTTGCTGACTTTCGCTTTGAAATTGCCGGCGATCATGTTGCAAATCTCGCCGAGCGCGTCTCGCGTCATGGCGGGATTTGTTGCCCCGTCCTGGCCAAGCATTAAGGAGGCAAGTTTACCGGCCGCGGACCGTGAGCAACGCACGGTGATCATTCCGCGGAGCGCTCCGGCCATGCCGACCATGGCCGTTTGTTCGCCTTGCGCTTCCCCGCCGGGCGTGGCGACTAGTTCGAGACGTAGGCCAGCCATCAATTCAAAAACTTCCACGGCGGCACACTCCATAATGGATTTCCAGTAGGGATCGAACCGCACGGCCGTGGGCGAGGAAGTTTTCGTTGCAAGAGTCACAGACTGCCTCCGAGAAGCGGCGTCACTCGCTCTTTCACTTGTTCCGGGGTGAACGGTTTACGCAGATAGCCCTTGGCGCCCGCGGAAAGCGCCTCCACCACGCGGGCCTCGCTACCTTCGGTGGTAATCATCACCACGGGAATATTTCTGGCGGATTCGATGGTGGAAAGATTTTTCAGAAATTCCAGCCCGTCCATGACCGGCATATTGATGTCGCTGAGGATCATGTCCAGTGAGCCTTTCTGAACTTGCACCAGCGCCTCGGCGCCGTTGCTGGCTTCCAGAACCTCGGTAAGTTCCAGGCCGGCCTGGCGCAGCGCGCGCTCGACGATTTTGCGCATCACCGAGGAGTCGTCCACAATCAAGACTTTAAGTTTTTTCATACCTACTCTCCTGACATCGCTTCTTCACTATTCGCTACGGCGAAGTAACTCGGGCAAGCCCACCGGTAGCGTAGCGGTCAGCGTCATCCGCCACGATTACCGCTGGGACAATAGCCAACGTTAGCGGCACCTTCATTCGGACAGTGGTGCCGATTCCGGCACGGGATACCACTTCAACGGTGCCACCGATCTTTTCGATATTGCTTTTCACCACGTCCAGGCCAACGCCGCGTCCAGAAACTTTGGTGATGGTCTCCGCAGTGGAGAAGCCCGGTTGGAAAATTAGATCGAACAGTTCGCGCTCGCCCATCCGTAACGACTGTTCAACGCCGATCAGGCCTCTTTCGATTCCCTTGCGGCGAATTCTCTCTACGTCAAGTCCCGCGCCGTCATCGGAAACTTCGACAATCACTTGGGCGCCGACGTGATAGGCGCGGAGTGAGAGCAATCCCTCCGAGCATTTGCCCGCCGCGACGCGCTGATCGGGAGATTCGATGCCATGGTCGACGGCATTGCGGACCAGATGCGTGAGCGGATCTTTGATGGCTTCGATGATGGATTTGTCGAGCTCGATTTCCTTGCCGACCATCTCGATGCGTACGGTTTTGCCGCAGTCCGTGGCCACGTCGCGGACGGTACGGGAGAACTGGCTCCAAATCGCCCCAATCGGCTGCACGCGCGTCTTCATCACGCTTGCTTGCAGCTTGGTCGTAATCAGATGAAGCCTCTGGCTAGACGTGACGATGGCGGCGTCTTTGCTGGCGTTGGCAAATTGCACGATTTGATTGCGTGCGAGTCCCAACTCGCCAACGAGAGTTATTAGAGTGTCGAGCAGTGCCACATCGACGCGAATGGAGGAATCGCCGGCCGCAGAGTGTGCCAGTTGCTGGATGCGAAGCGCTTCCACGATGTCTTGCGGCTTGACTGCTCCGCGTTCCACGAGGATTTCACCGAGATGCCGAGGGTCGCCTTCGTGTTGAATTTGCATCGCGGAAGCGACATCGGCTGCGGTGGCCGTTCCCTCGCAAATGAGGATTTCACCGATCGAGCGAGGCGCGATTTTTTGCGCTACTGATTCTCCAAGGGGTAACGGCGCAGGTCGCGGCGGAATGGCGGGCGGCGGTCGAGATGCCAGCGGTTGCTCCAGCAGCGTAGTTAATCTGGCGATGAGCGGTGTGTCGTCGCGCGATCCCTCTGCCCCCGACTTCGCAATCTGTTCCAGGATGCGACGAATGGCATCAACCATCTGCAGCAAGACTGTGGTCGCTTCCGGGTTAAGCTTCGCCTTCCCGTCCCGCAACTTACTCAATAGGTTTTCGCCGACATGCGCCAGGGATTCCAGTTTGGTGAATCCCAGAAACGCGGACGCGCCTTTGAGATTGTGGATGTTGCGGAAAACGCTCGCGAGCCGCTCGCGATTGGTGGGATCCTCTTCGAGTTGCACAAGTTCGCGATCCAGCACGTCAAGTTTCTCATTACTTTCCACGAGAAACTCGCGAACGATTTCATCGCTCATGCGTGTGGGACCTCGTAGGTCAAAGGCGGGAGCAACTGTCGGCTCAAGGGCGGCTCAAGGGAGGCCAAGAGTCACGCGTCTCTGGAAGGAGAGCAATTTGCCTGCCAGCTCGAAAGCTGCGGCTGGCGACGCGTTCACGGGAAGATTAAGGAATGCTTAGCGTTTTGTTTTTTTAAATCACAAAGTGTGGAAAGAGGAGGGCGTGTGCGTGGAGGAACGGAGTGAGCGAGGCGAGATGGGGCGCAGCATGCCGCGCCCCATACAAGACACGGAGCACAGGCAGGAGTGCCTGTGCTACGAACGACTCGCGCGGCGTGCTGCGGTGTTTCAGTTCGGGTTCCAGTTTTGGGAAAATCCCGAACGGAATTTTCCGGGTCAGCAGTTATGTGGTTGAGGTTGGCGATGATCGTCGCGAGAGGTTAGCGGCTGGAAACCATCATCTCGTGGTCGTGGTCGTCGATGTGGACGTGCACTCGTTCTTGCGGGGGCTGCTCGATCTTTTGCGCAGCCTTTTCAATGTGAAAACGAAAGTACGCGTACATCAGGTACATCGCCGGGGCCATGAAGAGCGATGAAATCCATCCCGTGGTGCGACTGGACGCGGTGATCAAGGCAGCTAGCGCGGCGCCGAGAAGGTAGTACGGGAATGACCATCCGTGACATTCGCGCCAAACGGCCAAGAAGTTTTTCTGCTCAACCAGGGCGATCACTCCGGAGACCAATCCGGTATCGCACACGAAGAAAATAATCGCGGCCGGAACGACCAAGAGGACGAGGGAATTGGGCGCAAACTTCTGGGTTATGGCGTGAGAGCCGAACCACGCGGCGCCGGCGCTGGCGGAGAGCGTCGCTACGTTGAAGGCCACCTGAACGGGCCGCGGACTCTTCTTCGCACCCCAAACGCACTGCACTAACGCAGCGGCGGAGGCCAGGACGACGGTCTCGGAAAAACTAAACGCGGCAACACCAATCAGGATGAATACGAAACTGCCGGAGATGGTTCCGGTGACGCCGGGGAGCTTGACTTTCCAAGTGGCGGCCAGCGATCCGAGCAGCAGGAAGGTAATGAAGCGGGCGGGATCGTCGGAGTTCCATTGTAGGAGTGCGACGGCGAGTAATGCGAAGCCAAGCATGGTTACGCAGGCGATGTAGGCTTTAGCGAACGTGTTCATGGGTCTTCTCCTTTCTTTGTTTCGCTAACCTACTAATTCGAATCCCCGCCGTCACCGTCGGTGAGGGCCTGGGTGGCGGAGTTACCCCAGATAACGCTGTTGCCCCAGATGACGCTGAAGCCCGCGTCGGCGGAGTTACCCCAGATTACGGAGTTGCCCCAGATGACGGAGAGTCCGGAGAGAGGGTCGGTGCCGGATAAAACGGAGTTGCCCCAGACGACGGCATTGCCCCAAATGACGGAGTTGCCCCAGATGACGGAGGCGGCGCTAACCGTAAGAGTGATATTGCCGTTGGCGGGATTGATGGTTACGGTTGGAGATTCCGCAACGCCGACGGTGGCCGGGGCTAGCGCGGTGTTGGCCAGTGCGGCGGTAACGTCCAGTTCACCCGCGCCGACGGCGAAAATATCGTGCTGCTCGTTGTAGGCGAGGCCCGTGAAGGCCGCGATGGCACGCGCGTAGTGTTGATAGCCCTTGTAGGCGGAAAGCATCAGGCGGGCTTTGATTTGGTCGGGGGTAAGCGCGGGATTCTGCTGCAGCATCAGGGCGACCGCACCACTTACCACCGGGGTGGCCATGCTGGTGCCGCTTAAAGTCATGTAGGATGGTTGGCCCACCGCGCTGCTGCAGGTGCCTGACGAGTTGCAGGGATATACGTCAAATTGCGGATAGCTCGTAGCCAAGGTGCTGCCCGGGGCGAGCAGCGAAGTAATGTTGTTGCCCGGTGCGACGAGGTCGGGCTTGACGATATGGTCGATGAGCGTGGGACCTTTGGAGCTGTAGCTGGCGATCTGTTCGTTGGCCTCAGTGTAAGGAGCAACGACGCTGGTGGCTCCGACGGTGATGACGTAGGGGTCGTTTCCCGGCACGCCAATCGTACCGTAGCCATTCTCGCTGTAGGTATCGTCGCGACCGGAATTTCCCGCCGCGGCGACCACCACGATGCCAGCGTTCCATGCGGCTTCGACAGCTTGGTCGAGAGGATCGATGGTGTAGGACTCGTAAACCGCGCGACCCAAAGAGAGATTGATTACGCGGATGTTGTAGGTGTTCTTTAGTTGAATGGCTTGCTGAATCGCGGCGATGACCACGCTGTCCGTGCTGCTGCCGTTTTGATCCAAGACGCGCAGATTCACAATCTGCACGTTGGGTGCGATGCCCTGATATTCCGTGGGATAACCGCTCGTGCCGGCTGCGGAACTCGCTCCGTTGCCGCCCAGGATGCCGGCGACGTGCGTGCCGTGGCCATATTCGTCCGAAGTGTTGGAATCTCCCGGCACAAAGCTTTGGCTATAAACGATGCGCGAGCTTTGTTGATTGTAGGTATTGAGATCGGGATGGCTGTACACGCCGCTGTCGATTACCGCAACGCCGACGCCGGTGCCGTCCCAGCCAGCGCTGAACGCGACGTTATCGTTGACCGCGAAATTGTAATGGTCCATGGTGCGGCGGATTTGGCGGTCTGGGGAGATGTAGGCGATGTTGGGGTTCTGCGCGATCTGAGAGAGGGCGCCGGCGGGGACGGAGTAGACTGCGGCTTTCACTACGTTCAGGTCCGCGATATGGGAGCCGCCCTGATTCGTGACTACCTGGTGATTCTCGTCCGTGGGGCCGTCGAGATATTGCACGATCACTTTTACGGTTGAGGTGGGGTCAAGGTTCTGCAAGTCTTGCGAGAGTTTCTGTTGCGGCAGCAGAAGAGCGGTGGCGGGGTAGTTGGAGGCCGCGTCTGGGCTGGCGCGCTGCGTGTCATCGCGGCTGATAGCCACGATGTTGGCATCTTTGGCGATTTCGTCTAATGCGCTGGCGGGGACGGCGTAGGATTCTGTGGTCTTCGCGGCGGTGCCGTCGGGATTGATCGGGGAGCCCTTTAACTCTCCGCCGAGGCTTTGGATTTTTTGGTGTTGTTCGGCGGTCGGCGGGGCCTTGAAGTGAATCAGGACGTTTACGGAGGAGGACGGGTCGACGGTCTTCAGGCTCTGGGAAATTTTCTCGCTGCTGGCCAGCAAGGGAGCTGCGGCGAACAGGGCGCAGAACAGCAGCACCACGAAACGCGTGCCCCAGCCCGCTCCGCGCAAAGTGCGCTGCGGGTTGGCCGTCGAGATTTCCGAGCTATGGTCGATCACCGATGTTCTCCTGAAGCTGCCCTGCTGCGGTTCTGGGGCGCGAACGGCAAAAAGAGAGCCACACCCCGGTACAAAAGATTCCGACGCAAGGGAGATTGCAACCACCCTGCCAAGTCCCGGGAATCCCGTAAATGCATAAGAAATATTGGTTTAGCCAGATAAGGCCATCCTGTCCGGGTGGACAAGTTGTCCCATGAACCCGGCCGAGGGGGCAGGATTAGAGGGTAAGTCGCGCGGTTTATGACGATTGCGAGGAAACGTCAAGTTGTCAACGAGGGGTCAACTTCATGCGAGGGGAACGCGGACGCACTACGGCTCATGTATTTACTAGAAAACTAAAGAGATAATGGGAACTAGCAGGCGGCTAGAGCCGCGGAGGAATGCTCCTTCGCGGAATAGATCTTCAGTTTGCGGCTGAGGGTGCGGCGCGAAATCCCGAGAGACTCTGCAGCCTTCCCTTGCTGGCCGCCGGTGCGATCCAGGGCTTGCAGAATCATGCGGCGTTCTACTTCTTCGAGCGTCGAGCCTTCGAGCGCGCCTTCCGCCGCTGCGATACGCAGCGAGTCAGTAACAAAACCTTCGGGAAGATCGCGGACCTGAATGCAACCGTCGGAAGCAAAAATTGCGGCGCGAATCACCACGTTGCGCAGCTCGCGCACATTTCCGCTCCAGGAGTGGGACAGAAGCGCTGCTCCCGCTTCAGGAGAAAAACGCAACGAACATCCGTGTTGAGCCAGAAAAAACTCCGCGAGCGGAAGAATGTCCTCCGGGCGTTCGCGCAGCGGCGGAACGTGCACTTTGACTTCACACAGGCGGTGAAACAAATCCGCGCGAAAGCGGCCTAGTCCGATGGCTTCTTCCAGGTCTTGATTGGTGGCCGTGATGATGCGCACTTTGACGGAGGTTTTCTTCGTGCCGCCGAGCTTGTAGTATGGAGCGCCGTCGAGCACGCGCAAAAGTTTTACTTGCATGCGGGCGTCGAGCTCGCCGACTTCGTCGAGAAATAATGTGCCCTCGTCCGCTAATTCGAAAAGGCCCTTTTTCGCGACGTCTGCGCCGCTGAACGCGCCCTTTTCATATCCAAACAGTTCGCTTTCGACCAGGTGTTCCGGCAGCGCGCCACAATTCACGTCTACCCAGGGCATGCTGCAACGCAAAGAGTATTGATGAATGGCTTTGGAGACGATTTCCTTGCCAACGCCGCTTTCCCCGGTAACCAGCACCGCGGCGCCGCTTTGCGCGATGCGCGGGATGCGCTCCATGAGCTGCCGCATGGCAGCGCTACGAATGACCGCTGGAGTTCCGAGAAACTGCAGGGCCTCAGGACTTTCGCTCTTGCCGTTCATGGAAGAGACAATAGGTTGCGGGGTGCCAGAGGGTCCATAGTACCAACAGGCTGGGTACCTAGAACCTTCGTACTTATAGTAAAGTACTTAAAATCAGCAATATACGACCCCGACTGCCGGGCGTCTGCAGTCGCCATTTGAGACAATCTGGCACATTCCAAGCGACTCATTGTCCAGCGCCGCAGTTGTCACTGTCCTCTTTAGGCCGGTCTTCCACGCTAAGTCATTGATCCAACGCACGATCGGCGCCGCCAACCACCTCCTGCGTCGTGGCAAGCCGCTTGCACTCTACCTTGGCAAAGGTGGCTTGCTCGATGAAACCGCTTTCTACGCCTGCGCGCGCATTCTTAGCCATCACGATTGTCTGTGGATTTGTTGTGCTTGCGCTGGGGTTCTACCACGCTGCGTGGCCGGACCTGGGGCCGTTCTTCTGCTACTTCGTGCTCGCAATGCTGGCCTCCGGCATGAAGATCAAGTTGCCGGGTGTGACCGGCACGATGTCGGTAATCTTCCTATTCATCCTGATTGGTATTCATGAATTGAGCATCGCCGAAACGCTGGTGATCAGCCTGGCGGGAACGCTGGTGCAGTGTTACTGGAAAACCCGCACGCGGCCCAAGGCGATTCAGGTGTTGTTCAACGTCGCGAGCATGTCCACCGCGGTCGGCGTGGCTGCCTATGCGTACCGCGAAAGCGCCGGCATCTTGCGCAACAGCCCTCCGCTAATGTTGATCTTGGCGGCGACGGTGTTTTTTGTTCTGAATACCGCGCCGGTCTCCTGCGTAATTGCACTGACCGAAGGCAAGTCGCTGCGGAAGATCTGGTCGGAGTGTTACTTCTGGTCGTTCCCGTATTACCTGGCAGGCGCCGCCATCGCCGCATTGACCAGCCTGGTGCAGCACTATGCCGGATGGCAAAGCTCGCTGCTGGTGATGCCGGTCATCTACTCAATCTTCCGCTCGTACAGCGTGTATCTGGGCCTTCTGGACGGCGAAAAAAAGCACGTGGAGGAAGTGGCTGCGCTGCACATGCGAACCATCGAAGCGCTGGCACTGGCTATCGAAGCCAAAGATCAAATGACGCACTCGCATCTGCAGCGCGTGCGCGTCTATGCCGTGGAAATCGGCCGTGAACTCGGTCTCGACGAGAGCGAACTGAACGCGCTGCGCGCGGCGGCCGTGCTACATGACATCGGCAAGTTGGCCGTACCCGAGCACATTCTCTCCAAGCCCGGAAGACTCACCGTGGAAGAATTTGAAAAAATGAAGATTCACCCCATCGTCGGTGGGGAAATTCTGGAACAAGTACAGTTTCCGTATCCGGTGGTGCCCATCGTCAAAGCCCACCACGAGAAATGGGACGGCACAGGCTATCCACAAGGATTGCGCGGCGAAGAAATACCCATTGGCGCGCGGATTCTTTCGGCGGTGGATTGCCTGGACGCGGTGGCTTCCGATCGCAAATATCGCAAAGCCTTGGCGCTCGATGAAGCCATGGCCGTGGTAGCCGCCGGGGCTGGAACGCAGTACGATCCGCACATCGTCGACATTCTGCGCCGGCGCTACGTTGAACTCGAGCGGATGGCGACCGCGCAAACCGCGGAACGCGCCAAACTTTCCGTGGACCTGAAGATCGCCAACGGCAAAGCTCCGGCGTCCGGCCTGGAACGCAGCATCCCGCTGCCGCGAGCCGGAAATGGGACCTCCGTGGATTTCCTGGCCTCGATCGCGGCGGCGCGTCAGGAAGTGCAAATGCTCTTCGAGTTGAGCCATGATTTAGGCAACTCGCTCAGTCTCGACGAGACGCTCTCTGTGTTGGCCGTGCGCTTAAAACACCTCATCGCCTACGACTCCATCGCCATCTATGCTTCGACCAACGACGAACTTTTGCCGCAATATGTCGGCGGCAACAACTTTCGCGCGCTTTCTTCGTTGCGCATTCCGGTCGGCAGCGGCATCTCCGGCTGGGTGGCGGAAAATCGCAAATGCATTGTGAATGGAGACCCTTCTCTCGAGCCGGGCTACGTGAGCGACTCGAGCGTCGCGGGGGCTTTGCGTTCCGCATTGTCGATTCCGCTCGAAGGCACGGAGGGAGTGGTTGGCGTACTGACGCTGTATCGCACGGAATTGGATGCATTCTCCCGCGATCAACTGCGCATCCTCATGGCCATCAGCTCGAAGCTAGCCTTGACGATGCAAAACGCCCTCAAGTATCGTGTGGCGGAAGATTCCGCCACCACCGACTATCTCACCGCGTTGCCCAATGCCCGCTCGCTCTTCCTGCACCTTGATAGCGAGCTGGCGCGCGCCAAACGCAGCAACACCGCCCTCACAGTGTTCGTTTGCGACCTCGACGGCTTCAAACAGGTGAACGATCGCTTTGGCCACCTGGAAGGCAATCGCGTGCTGCGGCTCTTCGCCGACAAACTCAAGGAGACCTGTCGTGAGTACGACTACGTGGCGCGCATGGGCGGCGACGAGTTTGTGCTGGTGATGCCTGGACTCTCCTTGGAGGCCATCGCCAAGAAAGAAGCGCAATTGGGTTTGCTGGCGGCCGCCGCGGGACGGGAAGTTTGCGGCCACGATGTCGTGTCCCTTAGCGTTGGCGAGGCTTTTTATCCGGACGATGCCGTGGACGCCGAGCAACTTTTGGTCGAGGCGGACCGCCGCATGTACTCGAAGAAGCAGAAACATCGTAACGAGTTGCGCACGACTAACCCGCTGCTCAACCTGCATATCCAATCTCTCGCCGTACACTAATCGGAGAAAACAGGTTGCCTACCGATGTGGATTCGCGCGCTTCCAAAGCATTTTCTGAGATTAGCGCTCACTATCATGCTGGGCGGATTGCTGGGCGCAACGCTGGTGCGGCTTGCGCCCGGTTTCGGCGTTGATGAGCGAGAGCTTGACACTCGCCTGAACACGCAAAGTATCGAACTCCTCCGACAGTCTCACGCCTCACAGCGAAATATCCTTGGCTACTATCGGGGGTACCTCGCGGGGCTGTTCCGTGGAGATTTGGGCGTTTCGACCTCGCTGGATCGGCCGGTCGCGGAACTTTTTGCGGAGCGCCTTCCGGTGACGTTGCATAGCGTGGGAATTGGGGTTGCCGCGGGATGGCTTCTGGGATTTCTTCTGGCGTTACCAGCGGCTCTCTTTCGCTGGAAAGCTTATGAAATATTTACAGCGGGCCTGAGCGGACTGTTTCTGTCTCTACCCGCGGCGATTCTCGGATTGGGACTTGTGTACGCCGGTGGACCGGCATCCCTGGCTATTGCGCTGGTGGTGTTCCCCCGGGTGTTGCAATACGCGCGGAACATTCTGGTACAGTCTGCCGCACTTCCTCACGTGCTCGCGGCGCACGCTAGAGGATTACACCGTACGCGTGTTCTGCTTTGGCATGTGCTGCCCAACGCGGCGCCATTGTTGTTCGCGCTGGCCGGAATTTCCGTGAGCATGGCGTTCGGCGCCGCCATTCCAATTGAGGCCATCTGCGACTATCCGGGCATCGGGCAACTCACCTGGCAGGCGGCGTTGAGCAGAGACTTGCCGGTGCTGGTCAACGTTACGTTGCTCATTACGGTGATCACGCTCGCCGCGAATTCGCTATCGGACCTGGCGAGTAGCGCGTTTGTGAGGCAGCGCATATGAGCCGCATTCGCCTGGTCGCAATCGTTTTTCTGGCGCTTACATTTTCCGCGGTCTTGTTCGCTGATTTTGTAGCTCCCGCACCTTATGCGAAGCAATTTCGCGAAGTTCCCAATGCCGCGCCGTCACTGAAACACTTGCTGGGCACCGATGATCTGGGGCGAGATTCTTTTTCGCGCCTGTTATATGGCAGCCGCGTTTCTTTGCTGCTGGCGCCCGCTGCCGCGTTGCTCTCCACGTTGATTGCGGCATTCGTGGGAGGATCCGCCGGTTATCTCGGGGGATGGTTCGAACGCGTGGCCTTAGCGGCGACCGATCTTTCGCTGTCGTTGCCGTGGTTGTTTCTGCTCCTTACCGTGCGCGCGTTGCTGCCGTTGAATGTTGCTCCTGTCACATCCGTAGTCGTCACCTTCGCGCTGCTCGGCGTGCTGGGTTGGTCGTCCTCTGGCCGAGTAATTTGTTCCGGCGCGCGAGCCATCCGGGAATCTGATTTTGTGCTGCAAGCGAAGGCGCTCGGTTGCGCTCCACACCGCTTGATCCTGCGACAGGTGTTGCCCAATCTCCAGCCCGTGCTTTCCGCGCAGTTCTGGACTTCAATTCCAATTTTTATTATTGCGGAAGCCAATCTCGGCATTCTGGGCCTGGGCGTCGCGGAACCCCTGCCGTCGTGGGGAAATCTGCTGCGGGGTCTTGAAAACTGGCCGGAAGTAAAAGCTAGCCCGTGGAAGCTGGCGCCAATTGTTGCACTCATCGCGGTGGTGAGTTGCTTTCAATTGATTTTCCAGAAACGGGAGAATCTCGCGTCATGAGCCGTCGCATGCAAATCGTTCTGGCATCGTTCTGTTTTTGCTGGCTCTTCGTTTCGACGGCAGCCGCGCAATCGGGCGGCGAACTGCGTTTCAGCATCCAGTCCGAGCCAAAAACATTTGATCCGATGCTGGCGGACGATGATTCCTCCGAGACCATCCGCTACTTGACGGGCGGATTTTTGATCCGGCTAAATCGCCAGACGCAAACTCTGGAGCCGGAGCTGGCCACCTCCTGGAAGGTTTCGAATGGAGGGCAAACTATCTCCTTCGAACTGCGCAGGAACGTAGTCTTCTCTGACGGCACGCCATTCTCCGCGGACGACGTGGCCTACACCATGCGTACCCTGATGGATCCAAATCTTCATTCACCCACCGCGGATCCTTTTCGTTCCGTCGAGGGGCAGGTAAAAATTGACGTCAAGAGCCCGACCGCGATCGTGTTGCAGTTTCCCGGACCGGTGGCCAATCTCGAAGAACTATTCGATAGCGTGGCGATCGTTTCCGCAAAGTCGCCGCACCGCGATGTTGCCGGCCTTGGACCTTTTGTCGTCGCCGAACACAAGGCTGGCTCTTCCATCGTGTTGCGTCGCAATCCCAACTATTGGAAACGCGACGCCGCTGGCAAGCCGCTGCCGTATCTCGATGCCGTGCATCTGGACATTCAGCAAAACCGCGACCTGGAAATGCTACGCTTCCGCCGCGGCGAGATTCAGCTGATCAACACCATCGCGCCGGATGCCTTCGATCGCCTCGCTGCGGACATGCGCTCGGCCGCACACGACGCTGGCCCTTCTTTTGACACCGAACAGATGTGGTTCAATCAGGTGGCTTCGGCGCCCATTCCCGACTACAAGAAGGCCTGGTTTCGTTCGCAGAATTTCCGCCGCGCCGTTTCACAGGCGATCAACCGCGCGGACATGTGCCGTATTGCCTTCGCCGGGCACGCGCAACCCGCGGCGGGAATGATCTCGCCGGCGAATCATTTCTGGTTCAACGCGAAACTGCGTCCCGAAGAAACGGATGTCCCCGGCGCGTTGAAACGGCTGGCGGACGACGGTTTTCACCTGGATAAAGATGTGCTGCGCGATCGCGATGGGCACGCCGTGGAATTTTCCATCATCACGAACGCCGGGAATAAAGTGCGCGAGCGTCTTGCGGTGATGATGCAGGACGACCTGGCGAGGATCGGCATTCGCTTGAATGTCGTGACGCTGGATTTTCCATCCCTAATTGATCGCATCAGCCACAGCTTCAATTACGAAGCTTGTTTGCTGGGGCTGGTTAACGTGGACCTCGATCCCAGCACGCAGATGAATGTGTGGCTCAGCTCCGCCAGCAATCACCAGTGGAACCCCGAAGAAAAAACGCCCGCCACGCCATGGGAAGTGGAGATCGACCGCTTGATGCACGCACAAGCTTCCACCACCGACAATAAACAGCGCAAGGAATATTTCGATCGCGTGCAGGAAATCGTTGCCGACCAGGCGCCGTTCATCTATCTCGTAAATAAAAATGCGCTCTCGGCGGTGTCTCCTACGGTCCGCAATGCCGCGCCCGTGGTGCTGCGTCCACAGACCTACTGGAATATCGACAGCCTGTATTTAGCTGCGCCCGATCCTAGTGGACGCCACGGTGAGTAGCGGCGAAAACATTCTTTCGGCAAATATTTCCGTGGACTACCCCGGGAAGAAAGGTGTCTTGCGTGACGTAGCGCTGGACATCGCGCAAGGTGAGATTCTCGGGCTGGTCGGCGAAAGCGGCTCAGGCAAGAGTACTTTGTCGCTCGCGATTCTCGGGCTTCTCAACTTGAAGGGTGGCACCGCGCGCGGCAACATGGCATTTCTTGGGCGCGAGTTGACAACGCTCTCCGAACGCGAGATGCGCAGTATTCGCGGCCGTCAATTATCCCTGGTGCTGCAAAGCCCCCATTCGTCGCTGAACCCCGCACTCAAGATCGGGACGCAACTCACGGAAGCCTGGAAAGCTCACGCGCAGGGCAGCCGGGTGCAATGCCGGCGAGACATTCTGAGCGCGCTGCAAATGGTCAGCCTGCTGGATGGCGAGTCGTTGCTGAACCGCCGGCCTTCTGAACTCAGCGTCGGCCAAGCGCAACGCGTGCTAATCGCCTTGGCCATTTTGCACCGGCCGGTGCTCTTGATTGCCGACGAACCCACAAGCGCTCTGGACATGATCACGCAGTCCGAAATATTGCGACTCTTCGCCCGTTTGAATCGCGAACTGCGCATGTCCATTCTGTTTATCTCACATGACCTGCTGGCCGTCGCGTCACTCTGCCACCGCATCGCGATTCTGAAGGATGGCGAAGTCGTGGAGTGCGGAAGCACAGAGATGATCTTCAATCATCCCGAACACTCGTACACGCGCCAACTGATCGCGGCTCTGCCCGCCGCTCCCGCGCGCCTGGAAGAGGTTGTGGTTTACTCGCGCTGACCTTTCCCAGCACTGCTTAGGGCGCTCTTTTCTATAGACATTTCGTTTTCTCCTGTAAAAGAAATCCTGCTGCGATGCACTCGTCGGCAGTTCCGGAGTCTTCGGTCAATAGAAGGAAGGTAAAAAATAGGCAAGCGAAATGTGTACGCGCAAGGCTCTGATTCTATAAAGGTTATGCACCGTAATGGCATGCGCGGGTGCTCTATGCTGAAGCCTCGTTGAGCTTCCGTGCTCCTGCGCCATCGGCAGAAGCGCCCATTACTATGCCGTGCGTTTTCTGTGGAAGTAAGGAAAGGGCCTAGCCAAATGAGGAGACTGGGAATCGTGCGCGACCTTCGCTACTCCTGCCACTCCCCACTCTAAAAAAACAAGTTTAGCTATTACACAACTCTGCGATAGACTCCTGCGCGCACTGCTTAGTCCCTGATAACGTAAAGTGTAAGCAACGTCTCAAATTCCTGATCGGGAGGGTTTCGATGGCCGAACCAGCTCTGCGCCCACTGTCGCTTGGGGAAATTCTCGACCGTACCTTTTCGCTCTACCGCCGCCATTTCGTGCTCTTCGTCGGAATCACCGCAATTCCGCACCTATTAATCCTGGGAATGAATCTGTGGCAAACCATTTTCATGAAAATGCCAGAGCTCACCACCAAAGGTCCTCTGGGAATGCCGGTGCACAGGCCTGCAGCACCCACCGGAGTCATGGCGCTGGGCCTCGTGTGGGGAATCGTTGCGGTGGTGGTCTACCTAATCGCGTATCTTTTTTCGCAAGGCGGAACGATCTACGCGGTATCGGAGCTTTATCTCGGACGCAACACCACGGTGGAAAGTTCGCTGCGCCGCGTCTGGGGCCAGTTAGCCAGTCTCTTCGGCGTCATCATCCTGAACGGTTTGGTGGTGGGCGTCGGTATTCTTTTCCTGGTCATACCGGGGATATATCTGGCCTGCCGCCTGATCACTTGCGTTCCGGCCGCGCTGCTGGAAGATTTGGGCGCGCGCGAATCTCTTGAACGCAGTTTCTTTCTCACCAAAGATAATGCCGGCCGGGCTTTTCTGATTTACCTGCTCTATTTTTTTCTTACCTACGCCGCCGCGCTTTTGATCGGCGGGCCGCTGGGCGTGGCCATCGCCTTGCACGGCAAAGATCCCAACACGCTTCGAATCCTGACCGCGCTGCTGCAGGTATCCAGCTTTCTGATTGGCATCGTGGTCGGACCCATCCTGTTGATCGCCACGTCCCTTTTTTATTACGATTTGCGAGTGCGCAAAGAAGCCTTCGACTTGCAGTTAATGATGAATCCTTCGGGAAACATTGCCGGCCCTTCGCGACTTCCGTCGATCATTTCCTGAGCAGCGTGAGGCGCGTCATCTTCACAGCCCTGGGGTGTTCATGAAGCGGTTTGTGTTTGCCACGCTGTTGCTGCTGTGCGCGCAGTGGAACGTTGCGGCGTCCGCGCAATCACAAACAATCCAGTCTGAGCCAGACGGCACGTTGGGCAATGCTTATGACCCCCAGCATTTCGCGGCGGAATTGCAGCGTCTTTCCCGGCTGCTGGACAAACATCCTTCCCTGCAAAGGATCGTCGCCGTGCGCGAGGCGCTGCCCGCGCAATGGTTCGTCACGACTCCCGAAAGCACCTACGGCATTTCCAGCTCCGAGCTGCGCGAGAAGCTCGCCGCAGGGAACAGCGAAGACGCCCAAGCCTGGCTCGAAAATATGTCCGAAGAAATCGCCAGCTATGCGGACGGATCCGCACCGCCCGGCGATCCTGCGACCGAGCTGCACAAAATCCTCGCCGAAAACCAATTTGCGGGAGTCCGCCCGCCCACCGCGTGGGAACTTTTTAAACAACGGCTTGCCGACTGGCTGCAAAAGCTTTTGTCCCGTTTGTTCGCCGGCCTCAGCCGTTATCCGCTGAGTGGCGAAATTCTTTTCTGGCTGGTGGTGATTGGCGCGGCCAGTCTGATTGCCTTCGCTATATTTCGTTTCTTCATCAGTCGCGATCGCCTGGAATCCATGGTGCGCGGGCCGGAAGTGCTGGCCTCGCGCACCTGGCAGGAATGGCTGCGCCTGGCCCGCGCCGCCGCAAACCGTGGCGATTTTCGCGAAGCGGTTCACGCAGCATATTGGGCGGGAATCGTACGTCTCGAAGAGACGGGCATTTTCGCCAGAGACCGCAGCAAGACTCCACGGGAATATTTGCGCCTGGCCAGCGCGCCGTCCACCGCGAATCGGCAATATCGCGAACCGCTTTCCACGCTCACCGCCATCCTTGAAAAAACGTGGTACGCAAATCGCGGAGCCAATGCGGAAGACTTTCAAGACACGCTTCGCCAACTGGAGGCTCTCGGATGCCAGTTGGAGTAGCGTCTTCGGACAAAAAATTATTAACCTTCGGTGGCGGTCTGTTGATACTGATGTTGATCGTCAGCATCGCGCTCGCGCCGCCGGCTGAGCTGAACCAATCCAAAGTTCCGTCCAGCTATTCCGCGCAGTCCGCCGGAGCGCAAGCTGCTTACCGCCTGCTTTCCGCGCTGCACTATCCCGTGCGCCGGTGGCAAAGCCCGCCAACGGAATTGAGCGCCGGCAACACCAATACTCTATTAATCCTGGCCGAGCCCCGCCAACCGCCCAGCGCGAACGAACGCAAGGCGCTCGAGAATTTCGTAAGGAATGGCGGCCACGTATTGTTCACAGGCGGCGACATTCAAAGCTATTTCCCCAGCGCAAACATGTTGCAGGAGTACGCCACTCCTTCGTGGCAAACCTTCACTCCGAATCTTCCCTCCATCTACACGCGCGGCGTGCCAAAAATCACGTTGCAGCCGCAGGCCTACTGGGGGAAATTGCAATCGCGGCAGTTGGCGCTATATGGCGACAAAGATTCTCCGGTGGTGGTCAGCTGGATTCTCGGCGACGGCCACATCAGCTGGTGGGCCGGCTCCACTCCGCTGAGCAACGCCGGTATCTCCGCGGAAAGCAATTTGCAGTTTTTTCTGGATGCCGCTTCCAACTGGAATAGCGACGAACCGTACCAAATTTACTGGGACGAATACTTTCACGGCGAGCGCAGCTCGCTCTGGAGTTACGTGGAAAAAACGTCTCTCGCCTGGGGCGCGCTGCAGATCGCTATTCTCGTGGCCGCCGTGCTGTTCACTTTCGCGCGCCGCAGCGGACCAATTTTTATCCCCGTGGAAGTGTCCCGGCTCTCGCCGCTGGAATTTGTGGACACGCTCGGCGGACTTTACGAGCGGGCCGGTGCCGGCTCGGCTGCCGTGTCTGTTTCCTTGCAGCGATTGCGCACCTTGCTTACGCGCCAGCTGGCGCTGTCTTCCTCCACGTCCGCCGTAGCGCTGGCCGCGGCCGCGGAGCAGCGCCTCGGATGGCGCGACAAGAACCTCCGCGATACTCTGGTTTCGGCCGAGGCCGCCACCCGCCAGGAAAAAGTCACTTCCCGTACCGCGCTTGAACTGGTAAGAAGTCTGGAATTATTTTCTGCCCGGCTGGACATGCGCTCTAAACTCATCATGGAGAAAAAATAATCGTGGAACATCTTCCCGCTCTAGCCACCCTGGTCCGCAGCGGCCTTTCCAAAATCATCGTTGGCCAACAGGAAGTGATCGATCAACTGGTCGTGGTCTTGGTCTGCAGCGGACACGGGCTGATCGAAGGTGTACCGGGATTGGCAAAAACGCTGATCGTAAAATCCCTGGCTCGCCTGTGCGGGCTGGACTTTCAGCGCGTGCAGTGCACCGCCGACCTGATGCCCGCGGACGTCACGGGAACTAATATTTTTAATCTGAGCAGCAGCACCTTCAGCCTGCACCGCGGCCCGATCTTCACGGACCTGTTGCTGGTGGACGAAATCAATCGCACCTCGCCGCGCACCCAGGCCGCGCTACTGGAATCCATGGAAGAGCGACAGGTGACCATCGACGGGACAACTTATCCGCTCTCTGGAAGTTTCTCCGTGCTAGCCACGCAAAATCCCGTGGAGTTTGAGGGCACCTATCCATTGCCGGAAGCTCAGCTTGATCGTTTTCTGTTGAAAATTCTGATCACCTATCCCTCCGCCGCCGAAGAGGTGCAAATCCTCACCCAGTATGAACAGGGCTTCGACCCGCACCATTTGGAAAAAATTGCGCTGGATCCCATTCCCGCCGGACTCCTCGCGGCCGCCCGCCAGGAGATCGAAAAGGTCCGCGTCGAGCCCGCGCTGTATTCCTATCTGGTGGCGTTGGTGCGCCGGACGCGCGACTGGCCGGCCATCGCTCTGGGCGGCAGTTCGCGTGCTATCGTGGCGCTCTTTTTTGTGGCACGCGCATTCGCTGCGATGGATGGCCGCGATTTCCTTTTGCCAGACGACGTCAAAGCTGCCGCGCTTCCGGTGCTGCGGCATCGTCTCCTGCTGAAGCCGGAGGCCGATCTTGAAGGTTTGACGCCCGATCAGGTAATCGCGCAGGTTATTTCCGCGGTAGAGGTACCGAAGTAAGTCGCAGTTCCGCGCGAAGGCAAAATCCGAAAGTAGTGAAGCGATGAAATAACGCCGTGCGGCAATGAGTTGCAGGGCAACGCGGAAAGTCTGTTGCGCTTGGAGAGTATGGCCGACGTACACGATTTGCGAACTAGAGGCCGCGAATGAGTTCGCCGCGTCCGCTTGTACCTTTGCCGGTGGAAGCGCGCGCGCGGTCCAACGGCAGGCTGCCCTTCAGTTTTGGCATGCGTTTTTTTGTGGTGTTGTTGCTTGGCTTTCTTTGGTTGGTGCCCGCGTGGTGGGCTCCGCGGCTGATCGCGGCGATGATTTTTTGGGATGCTATTGCGCTCGCGGCGGTCGCAATCGATTTTCTGGCTTTGCCGAAACCCTCGCAACTATTCGTGCAGCGCAGTTGGGAACACGCTCCCGCATTGGCCACCGCATCGCAAATCACACTCGTGATTCGCAACTTCGCGAACTCCGCGGTGCGCTGCGTGGTAGTGGATGAAACGCCTGCGTCGCTGCGCGAGGCGCCGCCGAATCTGTCGATGGTGGTTCCCGGTAATGCGCAAACCAGCCAGCGCTATCCCATTCAGCCGCGGCTGCGCGGAGACGTCCGCATCGGGCGAGTTTTCCTCCGCTACCAGAGTTATCTCGGTTTCGTCGAGCGCTGGGCCGTCGCGGAAATTCCGCAAATCGCCAGAGTTCTTCCGGACCTGGAGCAGGCACGGCAACAAGTGCTGCACCTGATCCGCAGCCGGCAGATTGAAATGGAAAAACGCCGGCGCCGGCAACGCGGGCACGGCCGCGAATTTGAAAGTCTTCGCGAATATCGCATGGGCGACGAACTGCGCGATATTTGCTGGACCGCTACCGCGCGCCGTCATCAACTGACCACCCGCATCTTTGAAATTGAACGCAGCCAGGCGGTGTGGATTGTCTTGGATGCCGGCCGGCTGACCCGCGCAGAAATTCGCCAGCCGGATAGCGATTTACGTTTGGCCAAACTGGATTACGCCGTGAACGCCGCGCTGTCTCTGGCCCAAGTGGCCGGGCAATGCGGCGATCGCGTGGGTCTACTGGCCTATGGCCGCGCGATTCAACAGAACATCGGCATCGGCCGCGGAGCGCAACATCAGCGCAATATCGTGGATTCGCTCGCGATGGTGCGCGGCGAAGCTTCAGAAGCCAATCACGCGCTGGCCGCGCGAGTGCTGCTTACTGAACAGTCTCGGCGCAGCCTGGTGGTTTGGATTACCGACTTTGCGGAAACGCCCACCACTCCGGAAGTGATCGAATACGCCATGCAGATGACCAAACGCCATCTAGTGATTTTCACCGCGGTGAGCCAGCCGGACCTGGCGGCGCTGGCGGCGGCCACTCCGGAGAACACCGAAGAAATGTATCGCCACGCCGCCGCGCTGGAAATTACCTCACGCCGCGAGCTATTGATGCGCGGTCTACGGCAACGCGGAGTATTCGCATTTGAACTGGTACCGGGTTTGCTGGCGTCTTCGGTGGTGAATCAGTATCTGGATATCAAGGAGCGAAACTTGTTGTAGCCGTGGTGGCTGGAGCCGCCGGCATGGCCACTGTAGCCGCTGATTTTCCAGCAACGGTCTTCCCGGAACCCGCGCTCTTGTACATTCCCGACAAATATCCCGCAAAAGCTAAGAACAAAACCGCAGCCAGCCCGAACTTCATCGCTACCGGCACGTGCGTGGGCGAAAAAAATCCTTCGAGCAGTCCCGCCACGACCAACATCGGAATGGTGCCCAGGAGCAAGCGCGATGCCCGGCTGCCGGCTTGCGCCAGCGAAGCTTTGCGCGGCAGCATTCCCGGAAAAAGCAGGCCGCGCGCAATTTCCAGGCCCGCGCCACCTGAAATAAAGATTGCCGGCAATTCCAGGACGCCGTGCGGGGCCACAAAGCTCCACAATTGCACGGCCATGCCGGCTTTCCAGGTGGCCGCGCCGATGACCCCGATCAGCAAGCCGTTGAAGGCCATCATCCAGATGGTTCCGAGCCCGCCGGTGATGCCCATGGCAAACGCCGAAAAGCACACGGACAAATTGTTGGTCATGATTCCGGACGAGGCTAATGGCTTTATCGCCACAATCGATTCGGTCCACATCTTGTGCTGCTCGATCGTTTCCATCATCGCCGGGCCGACAACCCGATAGGCAAACGCCGGATCGCGCCAGGTCACCGCCCAAGCTACGATTCCCGCCACCATAAAAATCGCGAAGGCCAGCATGGTTTGCGGTAGCGTTTCGCGAAACACTTGCGGATAGGTGTCGCGGTAAAAACCGAGCAGCCCGCTGACTTTGCGTCCCTGCCCCAGATAGATTATGTTGTGCGCGCGGCCAAGTAGTTCGTTGAGATACGCGGCCAGTTGGCGCGTGGCTACATCTTCGCGAACGGTTGCCAGGTCGGAAGCAGTTTGACGATACAATAGCCCGAGTTCTTGCAATTCACTGTGGCTGAGTCCGCCCAAACCTCGGCTGGAGCGTTGCACCAATTGTTCCAGCCGGCTCCACAGCGGCCTGCGTTTTTCCAGCCAACGATTGGATACCATGCCCTTGAACCCGCCCGAAGCCCGCATGCCCTTCGGCTCCGCCGCCGATCAGCTTACCATCCAAACTCCGGAACAGACCGAAGTTGATTTCGCAGTTGCGGGAATCGGCAGCCGCTTCCTGGCGGTGGCGTACGATACGTTGATACAAATATTGGTGGGACTCGTAGTGGGGATCGCCGGACTTTTTATTACCGCAGCGGCCGCCCCAGTGGCCCGCGCGGGCCGGATATGGGTGGGAGCCATCTTCGTGATTTTTTATTTTCTTCTGTATTTTGGTTACTATCCTTTTTTCGAAATTATGTGGAACGGGCAAACGCCTGGAAAACGCAAAGAAAATATTCGCGTAATAAAGGATTCCGGGCGGCCCCTGACTCCGGCGGAATCGATCGGGCGAAATTTGATGCGCATAGTGGACATAATGCCGGTGCTTTACGGCGTGGGCATTCTGTGCGCGTTTCTGAACAAGAACAATAAACGTTTGGGAGACTTGGTCGTTGGTTCGCTGGTGGTGCGCGAAAGATCTCTGCAGGAAATGCAGCCTGCGTGGCAATCGGATTTCGGCGCAGCCGTAGGCGGGCCGGCTTTTCTGGCGGCTGGCGGCGGATTAGCTCCCGAGGATTATGCGCTGATCGATTCGTTTTTGAGCCGGCGTTCGTCGCTGGATTACAACGTGCGGATTCGCATTGCGGAAGGCGTACTGCAGCGGCTCCGGCCCAAGCTGAATATTGCGCCGGACAATTCCCTTTCTACGGAAAAGATTCTGGAGACTCTGGCGCACGGTCGGCGGGCCACCGGGAATTTTTCGTGAGCGCGGCCAGTAGCGTCGAGCCGCCACTAAAACTCCAATAAAGTGATGTAAATGCTGAAGGTTGGTAGGGGCGGTGGGGATCGAAATTGCATCCCAATTCAACAAGTCCTGAATCGTCAATGGCGTAGCGCCGCTGCCCTGCTTCCAACTGGTGTCAAATGGTGTCATCGGTAGAGTGGCAGTTCTTGCCAGGAAAAGCAGACGATAGAAGAACGACACGAAACTGCCCACGAGCAAATACACGATGGCGTTCGCAACCACTGACATCAGGAAGCCAAAAATTTCCCTACCAAGCTCTGGACCGCCACCTGTGTCGGATGCCATTAAGAAACCAAAGGCGGGCCATAGGGTGACCAAGAGCCAATCTGGCATTAGTCGTCGGCCCGCTCGATGATTGCCTGCATTCCCTCCGCTGTGATGGCCTCACCCTTCGCCACCGTGGAGTGCAAACATACGGTGGTTGCGTCCAATTGGGCCAGTTATTCAGGCACATCGTGGCCGTGCTGCCGTGGTACGGTGCTTGAGCAAATGCTGTTGGGTCCTTGCAGTTATCGCTGCATTTGATCTTCCCGCTCTTGCACCTTTTCTGGATGCATGACCGTAGCTTCGGGTCTGTGATCCCATTGAGATTGCTGCACGCCTCGTCTCCTGCTTGCTGAAGCAACTGTTGCAGGTTTGCCTGATGGGGAGCTTGGCTCGGATTGTTGGGCCCGCCACCGCCGATAGAGACGCATGGGTGATCCGTACAGGTCTTATCAATTTTGAAGCGGCCCAAGGGATCGACGCTCATTATCGGATTGTTGCCGACGTACACATACAGATTCGGCCCTTCTTTTTCGGGACCTAGGGGATCCTCGCTAAGGAACCTGCCGGTGGTCGGATCGAAATAACGTGCCCTCATGTAGTAGAGCGTTGTCTCGGCGTCGAACTCGCGAGCTGTGAACTGGAAGGGATTTGTCAGCGAGCCGCTGGAATTGGTGGTGTTGCCAAAGGAATCGTAAGTGTAGGTTTGCGCCAACGCTCCCGCCGAATTGCTGAGCGAAGTAACGGTCCCAAGCCCGTCCGTTTCGTAGTAGCTTGTGGTCGCGCTACGCAGCATGGCAACTGGCTCGTCGAGACTGTCGGTCTGTGCGTACCGGGCGACCACCGCGCCGCTGCTATTTGTTTCCTCGGCCAGATTGCCAAGATCATACGCGTAAATGGATGTGCCCGAAGTTGAGGATTTATAGATTCTTCTGCCGAAGGCGTCGTATTTGAGGCTTTACATGTTTCTGGAGACTAGAACCAAATCCTCGGCATTTTCCGTATCCCGTAAGTAGATATGCCCAAAGTTCTTCGGTTCGAAAATCAGAACGCCGGGGCCGTGTTCTGTCATATGCCAGTCTGCAGTCGGGATGCCAACCAACTCGACGACAACAAGCTCGATCTCTCCCGGTTCGCCGTGGAACAGTACGCGGTCACCCTTCCGTATTTCTTCGCCGGATTGGTATTTCATGGACGTCCTCCTCCGGAAGGCTGACTGATAGGTACTGTGCCCTTGGGTGGTTTTCCACCCCCAAAGCCCCCTCGTAAATTGCGTCGTACGCGTAGTTCGAAGTCACTCCGGCCTGATAATCGGTCTTCGACGTTCGATTACCGGCAGAATCGAGTCCGTAGCTCGCCCCGTCAATGGTGATTGTGTCGAAGTTAGAATGCCTGACGCGCCCTTAGTTCTTACTACTTGGATTCAGACCCAAACTGCCCCGGCTTGCCGTGGGCGGCATATTTCTTTGCTTCGTCTATCATGTCGCTGCCAGTATCTTCGCCATCCCAACCATCGGCGCTACAGACCACCTTATGATTGGTCTTCACGAATTTTTGTTCCTTCAAATCTATTCGCCACGCCTCAACGGCGGTTGCGAGTGCCACATTCCCATATTTCCTGAGGATCATTCCTACTACCACGTCAGTGGGAGCCTGCGCGTCGAAGCAGCGAAATTCAAAGTGCTTCCCGCCAGCGAATGTTTTCTCACCTGTTATTTGGATCGTGTCCGATATCACGCCGCAACGCGTGGCAGCTTTCGCACGAACTATGAAAACAACCTGAGCCTTGTCCCAATGCCGCGAAACAAGATCGAACTGCTGCGTTTTGTCCAGTCGTAAGCTAAAATCTGAGAACTCCGACTGAACGCCAGGCTCGCAGGTACTTTTTCCGACATATTGTTTAAAGTCCTGAGCACTTGCGCTCTTCGCCGCTAGCAAGAGCACAGCAAGCAAGATTGTACTCCCGAGTCTGTTCACATTTTCCTCCGAGTTTAATGTCCGTGCGGGTGGATGGGATACGGCTGGAAACCCTGCCCGCCGCCGGCTCCTCCAAAATATTGAATGTGGTAGTAAAATCCGTCAGCCGGATTGGTGCTGTTAAACTCTGGTTGAGCATAGCTCCCCCAAGTTCTCACCGGTGGGTCTTTTTGCGGGAACGACGATTTGAAACACTTGTCAAAGAGGGACAGGGAAAGTCCAGGATTCGTGTTGTGACCGATGTCAACTGCCGTTCCCCAGAAGTGCGGATCGCCTTTTGCGATGCCGTTCTTATCAATGGTCGGATTATGTCCACTGGTCCCGCACGTCACCGTGATGTCGAGCCCCGTGCACTTTTCAAACAGGCCGAGCGAATCCTTTAGTCCAGGGTTAAGACGTCCGCAGTCGCCATTTTGACATTTCCAGAGCCCCAAAGGATCTTGCCAAAGAATTGGATTTTCACCAGCATAAGAATAAAAACTCGTAAAATCGTATCGCATTGGATCTTCGCTTAAGAACCTGCCTGAACTTGGGTCGTAGTATCTGGCACGGTAGAAATAGAGGCTCGTTTCGCTATCCACTTCCCGAGCCGTGTACTGGAACGGATTCACCAATGACCCGCTAGACGTGCTTAGCTTTCCGAAAGAATCGAATGTGTAAGTCTGCACGAGCGAACCGCCGCTGTTCGCCAACGAAGTGACTGTTCCCAAGCCGTCCACATTGTAGAAGCTTGTTGCCCCGCTTCGGAGTATCGCCAACAACTCATCAATGTTCTCAGTCTGAGCATACCGGGCGACCACACCGCCGGAGGCGTTAGTCTCTTCGATCAGGTTGTTGGCGTCGTAAAGTCCCACGTGTAATTCGTCGTTCCTGTCGAGTCTGTCTTGCTCGTTTCGTTCCCATTCGAATCGTAGGTAAACGATGCGTTGGAATTGGCCGTCATTTCGTTCGAAGAGTTGGTCGTGTAGGAGGCAACCCCGAGCGAACTCGTCCTGTTGCCGACTGCGTCGTAGGCGTAGCTTTCCGTCGTGGTCGCGCCTTGCGTCGCGGAGAGAAGCTGATAGGTGTTGTCATACCCGTAGCTGGTGGCCACTGCGGTCCTCTGGTCCGTCTTGGCGGTTCGGTTGCCAGCATTGTCTACAGTGTACGTCGCGCCGTCGATGGTACTGCCGGAGAGTTGATGCAGAACGCTCTGCAGGTGTGAAAGCGCGTCGTAGGCATAGGTGGTGTTAACGGCGTTTGGACGCGTCAGGCTGGTGCGGCGGCTCAGAGCATCATAGGCGAACCCGAAATTGCCGGTGCCGTAGGCCGTCGGCGGCGTCAGCGTCTGCAAACGGTTTAGTGTGTCGTAGGCATAGGTGGTCGCGCCGCTCTCCGGGTCCGTGAAGCCGGTGCGATTGGACGCGGCGTCGTAGCTATAGGCGTTCGTGAAACTTCGCCCCGTGAGAAACGCGTAGTTGGTTGTGGTGTTCGTCAGCCGCCCCATATTGTCAAACGTGAACGCGTACGTGCCAGTCGGGTCAACGACCTGCGTCAGACGCGAATCGTTGTCGTAGCTATAATTCAACATAGTGGTATAACTAGTGGGCGCGGATCGAGAAGTATGCGGCGAAGTACTTCACTGGTGTCAAAAACTCCAATAAAGTGTTGTAAATGCTGAAGGTTGGTAGGGGCGGTGGGGATCGAACCCACGACCTTCGGCTGCATTCATTTCATTTCAGAGGAGTTCTCTCCGAACCCACCCTAAGAAGTACCGAATAAACAGGCTCAATCGGTACCCGCGCCCCTGTTTGGGAATCAGAGCCGTTTCAAGAGCCTCTCTCCATTCTACGACCCGGTTAGGACGAATGGTTGCAAAAAGCCTCCCATATTCCGCTCTCGTTCTCCCTCTACCTGTACTCTACGCCATCAAAGCCTTTGCCAGTCCTTCGAGTCGGCGGAGGAATAGCGCGTTCCCGCTGGGCCTATCGCGACGGACCCTCCGGGGCGGACGCATCATCCGGCAGCCCGAGACGAACTCGGCAGATTTCTCCAAGTTTCTCGATCTCTGCCGTCAACAGTGCCGACGGTCTTGATTCGAGTTTGCTAAGGACCGTGTTATCGCCAAGCCAGAACGGAAACACCAGATCTTTGTCGCCGTTTAGCCGAGCCATGAGGATGTCATGCAGCGAAACATCCACCAGATACGGGGCCAGCCGCTCGAAGTCGTCCACCGAGACAGCACTCAGCGGTGATACCGTGCGCGTGAAGTCAGTCCCTCGAATAAGCTCTTGGAATTGAAAGTTCAAGTAAGCACTCGAATTAAACGCAGATCCGATGTCGTCTCTGGTAAGCAATACAGGAATGACATTCTCAATTTTCGCCAAATCAATTCCAGAAAGCTGGTCGTGCGCGTTCCGTCCGAATAGCTTATCAATTGCGTCAGCAAGCTGTCGGACGCCTTTTCTTGCCGCTACCGTCCCCACGAATTTTTTCTTCAGTTCGGCATCCAACACGCTTGCATCACCGCCATACTTACCATTTGCTGTGAAAGTGCTGCCCTTGTACTCAATCAGAATGGCCGATGTCCCCGACAGGACGATCCCGTCACAAACCTCGAGATCTTTCTTCGAATACCGAGGGTTGGGAAAGAACTTGTTAACCTCGCCGTCGACGGATGAGCCAATGAGCCAAGAAGCGTAGCGCTCAAAAACTTCACCCCAAAAGGCATGAAATTGATCTCGTTTCTTGGGTTCAACCTGTCCGTTAACACTCCAAAAAACTCCGCTCTCCATCTTATCCGCAAGCATAGAAAGGTCGAGGGGCCGGTATAGACCGCCGTCATCGAATAGGGGCTTGTTTCTCAGAATCGTGAATTCGTTTCGGTGAGGATTCTTGGTGCGAACCTCGGCGGAGAAGTTAGCAGCATCTGCAGACATATACGCGAAAAAGTTGTTCAGGTCCTCGGACCTGATAGAGGCACACTTTCTAAAGTAATCGCGACCGACGGCGTAGTCAGTTAGATTCAATGAAGCCTTAATTTCTTCCAAATTGAGGAAGCGCGAAAAACAGCCAAACAGAAGTGCGTAGAAAGTCTCGAGATCGAGCTGCGTGGCCTCGCGAAACAGCTTTCGAATGTCAAAATGGTTCTTCGTACCATGCAATTGATCGGCAAATCGCGTGCTCATCGCAAGCGATCTTGCCATCTTCCTGTGGTAGGTCGACGGCCCGTTCGTCTCCATATCAGGAAGGATCGAAGAGATACGCCGTGCAAGCTCCTCGCTGGCTATAGACCGTTTCACCGGTAGCGACGCGAGGAGTTCACTTCCCATTAGCAAGAGAATCCCTGCTTCCTTAGCCTCTGGCAGGGTCACGGGACTTTGGTGGGTAACTTCGCAATGTCGAAGCGCCTCTTGCGCGACAAACAAAAGTTGGTGACGGTGGAATACCGGTCTGCCCGTCGCGAGCAATGCGTTTGCCAGTGGAGGATGAAAAAACGTGCGCACCAATCGCGCATGAGACTTTTCGTCGTATCCCTCAACCCATTGCGTCAGCACCATGTTTAGGCCGCTACATACTCTCAACAGTGCGCTGCTCGAGAAGTGTTTGAGTCGCTCTATGAACTCCACTTCCGTCGCGGGTTTTCCCGTAACCTCTCTGTAGATGATGTAGACCTGAGGAATGTTCGGCGACATCGTCGCTATTCTAGCCGTTTTCGGAATCGACCGCTCGCCAAGCACGGGAGCATCGCTGAGACTGTCTAGGCAGTTCTAAGATGCAGCGCGATAGAGTCGTGCCTGTTGTGGACTCAACACAATTTCGTGGGATTTATATTCAGTTATTCCTCCACCAGCAATGCGCTCTGCAAGAAGTCGAGCGGACAGGACCCCAGTCGATCTGTTGATGGTGAGCAGATTGAGGGACATGAAAGGACGCTTGTCGGTTGTTTTCACCTTTCCCACGCTGCTACCACAACCGATTACCGGAATGCCTGCGGGAGTTGGGTCCAGCCTTGGTATGTGCTTGTGACCGTGGAGCACCGCAGCGCACTGTCTTTGCTCCACAAACCCGACAAAGTCCGTCGCATCCTCGAGTTCGTCAGTCGTATCGAAAGCGCTGCCCAAAACGCGCTCATAGAAGGGGCGAGCGTACCAGTCAGGAACTTTGACGGGAATCGGATGATGGTGCAGTGCCGCAATCACTATGTAGTCGTGTTGGCCGCGGCACCTAGAATCTAGAGCTGTGCCCATATCTAGTAGTTGCCTTTCCCCAATGAAACCACGAGCAAGCCTGCCGCCTCGCACAGAGTCAAAGCAAGCAACGCCAAGTCGAAGATCATCGAACCATCGCACCGAACCGGATTGATTCTCGATTTGCATCGCCTGTCGCAGATTCTCAGACAAATAGCCATCGTTTCTGACGTCATGGTTTCCCAGAAGTAGAATTGGAGATTCAGTACCTAATCTCGCGAGCAAACCCACAAAAGCTCGTACGCGATCCAAATTGTCCTCGGTCGGGGAGTCCATCAGGTCACCGCTAACAAGCGGAATCACCCGTCGACCGTTCTCATCCAGATCGTCAACAACACCAGACAGAATGGCCTCGATTCTTGGAAGGCGCATCGAAGCCTCCCGAGAACCAAGATGAATGTCGCTAAGATGGACAATCGTCACACGCGATGCTGATGCTGAAGAGACTTGAGGAAATTCTCGGTAGTATTGCGTCTTCAGCAATTCCAAATCGACTCCGATGGTCGTGCTCAAGTGTGAGAAAATCCAATGCGCCTGACGCTGGACAATCGCAGTTGAATCGCTCGAAAGAGGCAAGAAAGCTGAGTCTGTTTTCGTCCAAAACAAAACTCCAGGCCATTCTGTTGATGCAGCAAGTGCTGTCCGAAAAGCAGGAAAGACATCCGTAAGCGAGAACACCCGATCGGGAGGATCTTCCATCTGGAGAACGAGACCAGGATCTTCTGGCCTAATGAATATCAATTCCTGCAGAAACTTCTTCGAACACATCAATCGATCTACGGGGGAATTGGTTCCGGAAGGAACCAATAGTGCCGTCCAGGGCCTATCTCCCAGGAATCGGCGCAAATCGGCTAGAACTTTAGGGGAAGGCTTTCCTTCAGGTCGGATGAGTAGCTCAGTCCTGCGCAGGACATCATCAAATCTTTGCCGCCCCCCAGGAGAAGAATAGAAGCGCTCTCTGAGGCCCGAGACAAAATATCGGAGCGCTTCGCGCTCTTCCCATTCGTTCTCGAGCTTGGGTATCGGCATCCGCTCGTCGAGCACGTGCGCGAGCCAATTCGCAATCCGCAGATCAAACCGTAAACCCATGGTTATGGTGTTATTGGAAGGCTGACCTAGACTACAACATTGGCGAAGATACAGCGTCAAGAATTTTGTTCTTTTTTGCGCTCCCACGCACCGTTTTCGCGGCGTGCCGTAGTCTTGCCGTCATTCATGCGGAAAAATTTCAGGTCGCAATCTTCCCTCCCCCCTCTTCCCATCGTTCATAGCAAGGACTATCTGTTAGGAACCCGCTGAACAACCTCGCGAAGATGTTGATCGGGGTCAAAAGAACGTCCGAGCCGTGCTACATACGAAGGCTTTAATGTGCCTTCTTCGAGACACGAGCGACCAACTCGTCCAATCTAGAAAGCAAAAGCTTTAGGATGGGAGACTCGTTCGACTTTTTGTAGCCGAGGACCAGCTCGACAGTCGGCGTGTCTCCCTTGAGAGGACGGCTCGTTACAGACCGAATGAGAAAGTTCTGGGCGTACGCAGGTAACAGCCCTACGCCGCCCGTCGACGCTATTAAGGACACTCCCATGACGACGTGCTCCGTCTCGTGAGCTGGCGTGATATTGATTCCGGACCGCTTCAAGTAATCGTCGATGACCGCACGCAGCACAGGAGCCGTGTGCGACACGCCCACGAACGTCTCGCCCACTAGATCCCCAGGACTGATGGTTTTGCGCGCAGCGAGACGGTGGTCACTCGGCAAGACCACCACCAAGGGCTCCTTGACGAGAGGACGGAACGCCAACTCTGGCACGCCTTGTTCGCGTCGAAGAAAAGCTGCATCGACGTTTCCCTTCAAAATGGCTTTGGCGAGCTGGGGCGAGTATTGACTCGATATCATCACGTCGATGTTAGGCAGTTCGTCGCGCAAGATCCGCAAGGCTTCGGGCATCCACGTCAATTCGTGTCCGGTCAGAAAGCCCATCGAGAAGCATGGCTTGGCTGGATGAGCGACCCGGCGAGCAGCTTCGGTTGCCGCTTCAACCTGCGATAGCACCGAACGGGCGTGTTCGAGAAAGGCTCGACCTGCGGGTGTCAGTTCGATACCGCGAGCGCGGCGCGTCAGGAGTTGGGCGCCCACCTCGTCCTCAAGATCTCGAATCTGCCGGCTCAACGAAGGTTGTGACGTGTGCAGCCTTTGCTCTGCTGCCACCGTCACACTTCCCGCCTCGGCGACCGCGACGAAGTAGCGGAGATGTCGTAATTCCATTCTCACTCCCATGCTTGTAGAGCATTGCTCCCAGCTTAACAAAGTATGCTTCAGACGCGCTACCAACGGCTAGCATCGCCATCTAACGGGGTGATCTGAGTTATCCCAGAGCGGCTTGGTGGACGTCTCAGTCATGCCCAGTCTGCATGGGTCTAGATCAACGGAGGTAGAGTGATGAGTTCCCCAGTTGTTTTGATTACCGGCGCGCTGACCGGCATCGGTCGCGCTGCCGCAGTAATCTTTGCGCAAGAAGGAGCACGTGTGGTTGTGTCCGGTCGTCGAGATAAACAAGGACAAGAGCTAGTTGCAGAGCTACAAGCGCTCGGAGCCGAGGCCATTTTTGTCCGTACGGATGTCCGCAAGGACGAGGACGTGCGCGATCTTGTGGACCAAGCCGTCAAGCGTTTCGGACGCCTGGATATTGCAGTCAACAATGCCGGGACGGAAGGCTTGCGCGGTCTCGTAACCGAACAGACCGCGGAGAGCTACGCGGCTACATTTGATACCAACGTACTCGGTGTGCTGTTGAGCATGAAGCACGAACTGCGGGTGATGCTGCCACAGGAGAGCGGAAGCATCGTCAATATCTCGTCGACCTATGGAAGTGTCGGCGCTGCTGGGGCGTCCGTTTATGTAGCCAGCAAACATGCAGTGGAGGGGCTGACAAAATCCGCTGCACTGGAAGTCGCGGGGACCGGAGTTCGGGTAAACGTAATCGCTGTGGGCACTACGGATACGGGCATGCTCACACGCTTCACCAACACAGATGAGAATAAGGCGGCGCTCGTCTTGACTGTACCCCTCAAGCGTCTGGCAACACCGGAGGAGATCGCTCACGTGATCGCCTTTGTTGCTTCGGCAAACGCGTCGTACATGACTGGCTCCTCTATCCCGGTGGATGGAGGAAAGCTGGCTCACTAATTCCAGGGCCGCCTCGAATGCGCGAAGTGGAGCGATCATCAACACGTAATACATATCAAGTGGAGGAAGGTGTCGAATGGCTGACGTGGTGAAGAAACACAGCATCTCTTCTGAGCTAGCACAGAAAATGGTGGATGCAGCAGTGGCAAAAGCCAGAGAAATTGGCGTTAGCGAGAACGTAGCGATTCTCGATGATGGCGGCAATCTCAAGGCCTTCAGCCGGATGGATGGGGCCCCGATCCCGACCATCGAGATGGCGCAGAACAAGGCGTATACAGCTTTGTTCGGCGTCTCCACGCAGGAGTTTTTCAACTTTATCCAAGGCGACCCGTCGCTTTTGGCCGGCATCCCCACGCTTGCGCGTATGGCGGCGTGGGGTGGAGGGTTTCCTATTAAGGTGGGCGGAGAAATCGTCGGGGCGATCGGGCTGAGCGGGGCGCCCACGGTGCAGAACGACATCGATTGCGCAAGAGCAGCCCTAGCGCTCGTATCCGATGCAGTGCCTGGTGAACTGAAAAGATAATCCGAGTCGGCGGATATATGGCTGGAAGGAACCGCCTTGTAGGATTGGCAGCCAAACCGATCATCGATCATTACGTAGGAGGACTAGACAGTGAGCACTTATGCGGCGACGACGGTTCCCACCCAGTTCGTTGAGGCGAACGGCATTCGTTTCGCGTATTGCCGCACAGTTGCTTGAGGAAACCGACTTGCGACTCAGCGAGATCGCGTCGCGCGTCGGTTATCGATCGGAGTTATCGTTTAGCCGCGCTTTCAAGCTAGCTCGTGGAGTCTCGCCAATTCAGTACCGCCGCGCAACGCCGACTCGTTCGTGACGGTCACAGACATGAGAAATGCGATCAGTCCAGCCACCGATGGGGATAGGCAGTGCCCCAATCGCGGCGGACTTGGGTACGAATGTGCGTAGCTCTCCGCGACACGCTGGACAGGACACACGTCGATGCCTTGTTTGCCAGCGTTTGTGCAACAATCGTGCACCAAGATTCTTTCGAGTCCGGCTCCTCGAACGCCCCAGCGAGTTTCATTATGCCTTTGGCTGCGCCAGTGTCGCCTGCCCCACGTGATAAGCAAGGTGCGCGGTTCTTCCGAGCAGAGCCGTGAATCGATTCCGATGCGGCTCCCTCTTGAAATCCTCTTCCGACACCGCAGTATGCCGCTGCGCCCAATCCGAGGCCGAGAACTTCAAAAAACCGTCCCACAGCTTCTGATTGATTTCTTGCCACGCGGCTTTAAGCGATTGTCCCGAGACCGTCAGCTGTACGGACTTGTCCGGGTTCGAGATGAACATGCCGTCGAATTCGGGATGAAGTCTTTCTCCAATCCCGAGCAGTGGTAAGAGTCCATCGTTCACCGCCGCAAGATGGCCCCAGAGATAAATCAGACGGTTTTTTCCTGGAGCAACTTCTTTCTCAAGTTGTTCTGGCGACAGAGCGCCGAACAGCTTGTCCGCACGTTCTACGTTTGACTTCCATCCGCGGAGTGCCGAATCTACGAACGACATTTCTGTGGTCATTATTTTTACCTGCTTTCTATTTAGACGAATCACGCGATTCGGTAGCCCCGGCGGCGATTCGGGCGCCGCACGGTCGCCGAATCCATAGATCTTCTCCGATGGCCCTGCGGTAGTTGGCCGGGTTACCCTCTGCAAGATCGATTCGAGCGAGTGGCATGATAGGTTTCCTTTGCGTTACTGAATTGTGGACAGTGCATCAGCCTTCGCCCCGTCGAAACTCAAGTCATCGGTGGTTAGGGGGCCCCCGTTCTGCTGCTCGTCATAGTGATGCTCGTACACTACCCGCGACCCGCTCCATTTCCGGAGGGCCCGCCAAGTTACAGTACAAGTCCTGCCGGACACCCCGACCAAGTCGAGCGTCCACGCGGAATGCGTCTCGCTTGCTATATCTCCAGGAATTGCAATCTGTCGGATGGATATCAAAAGGCCACCGATTTCGGCCATTACGTGAAGCGGTACTAGGAAATTGAAGAGAAGTGAGCGCACTCTCTCCTTTCCACGGATCGGTTCTTCCACGGTTTCGCTGCTTACCTCGATATCGTCGGCGTAAAAGGCGTCGAAGATCTCAAGGTACTCTTCGAAGCCTTCGCTGATGTTAGCCTGGACGATGGCCGCATTTAGGGTGCGTTCTCGGGTCCGCGAACTTATAAATGGATCAAGATCGATGTGATCGGCAGCGACGAAGCTCTGTTCCTTTGTCATTGAAGTTCCTCGATGTAGCAATCTGGATCGAAACGCATACTGCCGGTGTCTTGGCTCAGTCCTCAGTGAGCCGCACGTTCTAGCCGACCTGAAGCGCACGAAACCGTCTCGCACAATCAACCCTTCCTCGTCGCTTCGATGCTCGGAGAGGCCGATCGGTGTCAGTTATTTTGTGTTACCTCGCGATACAAAAAGATGCAACCAATTGTGATGTTGAGCATCACATATGGCGTAGGAGAAGGTATGTCGGTGAAAAGCGTCCAATTTACGGTTGCCGCGCACATCATGGCTGCCCTAGGCTACTTCCACGGCGAGGAGATTTCCTCGGCGACCCTGGCCGACAGTGTGAACGCCGACCCCACCTTCGTTCGAAAGTCGCTCTCCAAGCTCTCGAAAGCGGGCTTGGTCGTGACAAAACGCGGAAAGAGCGGAGCGAGCGTGCTTGCGCGTCCTCCGCGACAGATCACGCTGTTGGACATATACCGTGCCAGTATGGCGCCACCGGCGTTTGCGATTCACTCGTATCCGGTGGAGAAGAGGTGTCCGGTCAGCCGCAACCTCAAAGAATGCATGTCTGGAGTTCTTTCTCAAGCTCAGTACAGCTTCGAGAGGTCGCTCGCGAAAATAACCCTGGCCAATCTGGTTGGTCAGATCCGGGAAAAGGCGCATTGACTGTTTTTGATTTTAATTGTGCATATAAAAAGAACAATATATCAGGAGAACTAAGGGAATGATGACGACCAATGGAGGTAGAGCTATGAGTTCACCGGTTGTTAGGAGTAGAAACGTATTCAAAAGAAAGTCACTGCGCTTCGCCGCCGCTTTCCTGTCAGCGCTGGCCGGCCTTGTCGCCGTTCCGAACGCAGCTCTGGCTGCCCCACACCAGCATCATGATCAGGTGCCGGGCTTCTACCGGGTGAAAGTCGGCGACCTCGAAGTGACGGCCCTATACGATGGCACCGGCGTATTCGATCCGCATTGGCTGAACGGAACGAAGGCTACGATGGATGGTGTTGTCAAGGCACTGCAGGAAGATCCGCACATGTTGGATGTTGTTGATGGCGGCTTCCTCGTTAACACTGGCAAGCAGCGAATCCTCGTGGATGCGGGTGCCGGCACCTGGTGGGGTGGGGGAGCACTCGGGCGCTTGGAGGGCAGCCTCCGCAGCGCAGGCTACACGCCGGAAGAAGTCGACATCGTTTTGCTCACGCATCTCCATTCCGATCACGTCGGCGGCCTGACCACTCAGGACGGAAAGCGCGTCTTTCCCAATGCCGATGTTTACGTCGCGAAGGCCGAAAGCGACTTTTGGTTGTCGCCGGAAATCGCTGCTAAGGCGCCGAAGGATGCGCAACCTTTCTTCCAGAGTGCGCAAGCCATCGCAGCGCCGTACATCAAGGCCGGTAAGTGGCACACGTTCAGTGGCTCCGAGCCAATCGTCGACGGCATGCAAATCGTCCCGCTGCATGGTCACACCCCGGGACATACCGGTTATGAATTTTCGTCAAAGGGACAAAAAATTCTGTTTTGGGGCGACATCATCCATGCACAGCGAGTCCAACTGCAACATCCCGAGGTCACCGTGGTATTCGACATCGACCCGGCTGCGGCTGCGGCGACGCGGAATCAATTGCTGTCTAAGCTCGCGCGCGAGGATGTTTTGATCGCGGCGCCGCATACGTCATTGTTTCCTGCCCTGGGTCGCTTGCGCAAGGACGGTAGTGGGTATAGCTGGGTGCCGGTTGTATTTACCGATCGATGGGATGAGAAGCAGTAATGCTGCGGAGTACAGTGATGATCAGTCTCTTATTTCTGATTTCGCATCCATCTGCATTTGCGGGTGGTCGGCACGGTTTTTCAATCAAGGTGTTCACCTCCCCCGACGATCAGTTTTGGGCTAACTCCGTGATTATCGAGGGAGAACATGAAGTGATGCTGGTCGACGCGCAGCTGACAAAAAACAACGCTGAAAAAGTACTACAGGAAATCAACGAGACTAAAAAGCCGCTGTCTATTATTTACATTACGCACGAGCATGCCGATCATTTTCTCGGCCTGGAGGTCTTTAAGGAGGCATACCCTGGGGTGAAGATTATTGCGAACTCTGCAGTAGTGGACCGAATCAACCAGGTCTACCAAGAGAAAATAGAGAAATGGCAAAAGATCTTCGGCTCAGGCGCAACCTCTCGCGTTGTTACGATCAGCAAATTCGACGGCAACTTTGTTGAATTTGAGGGCTCACAAATAGAGGTCCTTAAACACATCCGAGGCGACACCGATGAAAACACGATGCTTTGGATTCCTGGACAGAGAATTCTCATTGCCGGCGATGTCTTGTTCAATAACATGCACGTTTACACCGCAGAAACGGACAGTAAAGCTAGAGGGAAATGGTTGAACTCATTAAATAAAATCAGAGAATTAAAACCTGCGGTTGTTATTCCTGGACATAGCAAGGTTGGAGCTCCCCTTGACGCGAGTACCGCCGTAGATTTTACGGAAAACTATTTATTAGTTTTTGAGAAAGAACTCAAAACAGCCAAAGATTCGGACAGCTTTATCAACACCATGAAGGAAAGATTCCCATCCGCCGACCTCCTCTTGGCACTCGAACGGGGCGCGAAGGCTAATGTCAAACCTTGACGAACAGTCGGATCAATCACCGCGAGCTGGATGCCAATGAAGAAATACAAGGTCGCTGTTCTGGACGATTACCAAAATGCGGCGCTTGAGAGCGCCGATTGGTCGCTGCTCCGTGATCGAGCGGAGATCACCGTATTTCAGGACCACCTCGCCGATCCGGACGCAGTGATTGAGCGGTTGCTGCCTTTTGATGTTGTTTGTGTTATGCGCGAGCGGACCCCGCTGCCCCGCAACGTCATTGAGCGCCTTCCCAATCTCAAGCTCATTGCCTCGACGGGATCTGGAAACGCGTCGATCGATGTCGCCGCCGCGGGCGATCATGGGATCGCAGTGGCTCACACGGGGTACAGGTCGGACCCGACGATCGAATTGACCTGGGCACTGATCTTGGCCTCCGCGCGAAATGTCGTGACGGAGAGCAATTCAGTCCGCTCCGGCGGCTGGCAGCAAACCGTGGGCACCGATCTCGGTGGAAAAACTCTGGGCGTTCTGGGGCTTGGGCGGATTGGATCACAGGTCGCACGCATCGGGAGCGCTTTTGGAATGAATCTGATTGCTTGGAGCCAGAACCTGACGCCCGAGGCCGCCAAAGCCGTGGGCGCAATCCTGGTTTCCAAGGACCAACTGTTCGAGCGGGCGGACATCCTGACGATCCATTTGGTGTTGAGCAGCCGTACGCGCGGCCTAGTGGGAGCCGCGGAGCTGGAGAGAATGAAGCCAAAAGCCTGGTTGATCAACGCGTCGCGCGGGCCGATCGTCGACGAGCAAGCTTTGATCAGCGTGTTGAAGAACAAGCAAATCGGCGGCGCGGCGATCGACGCATTCGACGTTGAGCCGCTGCCTCCGTCTCACCCTTTCCGGACGCTGGACAACTTGCTGGCAACGCCGCATATCGGATACGTGTCGCATGGTCTTTACAAGACGTTCTACGAGGATGCCGTCTCGAATATTCGGAAGTGGCTCGACACGCATTAGTACAAATGTGTCGGAGCCCGGAAAGTTCGTTAGAACTCGGCAAATACAGGGAAAAACAATGCCTAAAAAGCTCGAAGGCAAGATCGCGGTCGTCACCGGCGGAACAGAAGGAATTGGGCTAGCTACGGCAAAACTTTTCGTCAAAGAGGGTGCCTATGTCTTCATCACGGGCCGCCGCCAGAAGGAACTTGACGAGGCCGTGAAGGCAATCGGTACCGACGTTTCTGGAGTTCAGGGAGACGTTGCCAAATTGGCCGACCTTGATCGTCTTTATGAGACCGTGGCTAAGGTGAAGGGGCGAATCGATATTGTTTTCGCCAACGCCGGCGTTGGCGAATTTGTTCCCTTTGGGGCTGTCACCGAAGAGCATTTCGACAAACTATTCAACATCAATGTGAGGGGAACGCTGTTCACGGTGCAAAAGGCCTTACCTCTACTAAATGATGGTGGCTCTATCATTCTCAACGGCTCCGTCGCGAGTGTTAAGGGTACTGCCGCCTTCGGCGTCTACGCCGCGAGTAAGGCTGCAATCCGCTCTTTCGTGCGAACCTGGACTACAGATCTGAAGGACCGTCGTATCCGCTCAAACGTTGTTAGTCCGGGTCCGATCAATACGCCGCTGGTGAGTCGGCAATCTACAGACGTGATTGCGCGGATTGTGTCCACCATCCCGATGGGACGCATGGGGGAACCCGAGGAAGTTGCTAAGGTGGCGTTGTTTCTGGCTTCGGATGACTCCAGTTTCGTCACGGGTATCGAACTGTTCGTTGACGGCGGCAGAGCCCAGATCTGACCGAGAGGGCGGAGACAAAACACAAACGGTAAGTTTTGAAAACAGGAGCAACGCGACCTGACAATTTCGCAACAACCCAGCGAATGAAGCTCTGATCTTAGAGCCAAGTCGCAGGCCGTTGCTTTGGAAAAGGAGTAAAGATATGCGATCCGAAAAGGCCATAATAACTTCAAGACGGGAGTTCCTATCGAATGCCCTCGGAATTGCTCTCGTAACGGGCTCGACTTGGCCAATCCGAGCTGACCAAGCCCGTTCGATGCACGGACAATCCGACGGCACTACCTCCAACTCCGGGCGTACAACTCAGAATATTCCCCTGAAGTGGGACGTGTTCCTGGCGCCCAGCATACCCGCTATCACGAGCGATTTGGCTCCAGGCGAAAAACAGCGGCCGTGGCCGCCGATTTCGTCAACCCTCATTTCCGGGGAGCGCGACGCTGTCCTGGTCGACACCCCTATTACGGTCGAGCAGGCGCGCGCCCTGGCAAATTGGGTTGCGGCGCGCGGCAAAAATCTGACGACGATCTACGCCACCCATGGCCATGGCGATCATTTCTTTGGCACCAGTACAGTTCTGGAGCGATTTCCACGTGCCCGTTTCGTCGCCCGGCCGGATGTGATTAAGATTATGCGCCAGCAAGCATCGCCAGAGTCTCTCGCTACGTTTTGGAATCCGCGTTTTCCCGATCAGATTTCCAGCCATCTTGCAATTGCCGAAGAGCTGGCCGGAAACGTCATTAACCTGGAAGGCCATGATTTAGTCAGTGTGCCACTCGGATTCACCGATACTGCGAACACGACCTGCCTTCATGTTCCGTCCATCGGTTTGATCGTAGCGGGTGATGCCGCCTACAACGGCGATCACCTACATCTGTCAGAGTCGCCCGATCAGCAGAAGCGCCAAGAGTGGATCGCTGCTCTCGATAAAATGGAGTCGCTTAAGCCACGCGCCGTGATCGCCGGACATAAGCGCGTCGGGAACGATGATAGCCCCAGGATCATTGGAGAAACGCGGCAGTATATACGCGATTTCGAGCGCCTCGCGATGCAGACGACGACCGCGCAGGAACTATATGACCAAATGCTCAAGCTCTACCCTGATTGGATCAATCGAGGTGCGCTCTGGAGTTCAGTCCGTGCCATAAAAACTTAATCATTCTGTTGGCGCCTACGGGGCGGTTCCAACGCAAGTCTAAGAAAGCTGCACGTGGGAAAGCGCTCTGCGAAACCCGGAGTGAACACGCAGCCAAGCGCCGATCGAGCTTTCCATCGTAACCAGCGTGCTCGGCGTGTAGGCCGGGTCCGCGTCTCGTCGCCATTCCGAATAAACATCTTCAGTTTGGGCACAGTTTTCTCCTTGTGCCCTACCGCGTGGGCCCTGCCATAGCCCGGACCACCTCAGACGTAATCCACGGGGTACTACACGACTCGCATTATGCTGTTAATTTTTAGCGTTGGACACACAACCCGGTTTCCTGTATAAATGGAAAAGAAACACCCACCGCCAAGCAGTCCCCAACCGGGGCCTGAAAATCAATCAAGAGGTTCGTCATGAGAGCTGCATCGGGAAAGAAGCGCATTCGTGCGCCTAAACCCATTCCGTTGGAAGCCGAACTCGCTACTGCTTTAGCAGTGGCGGAACGGTGGGAGAAGTCCTTCGCTGCTGCGGATGCCGAGGTGGAGATCTTAGAACATCGCATCCAGGCAGCGGTTGCGATGCTCCTTGATTTCCGGCAGTAGCGCACGACGGAGCGGCAACAACCGCATTAGTGGTCCGGTGAGCCGCTCCCATCTATCCACCGCCAGAAAAGAAGGATGTATGACTAAGAAGGAGTTTTTAGCACGCTGGCAGCAGCTTAAAGATCTGGATAAACGCGCCCGGGAGACCCAAGGCGGACTGATCATCCAGTCATTCAAGAACGATGAGCAGATCCTACGCTACACCAAGGAGCGCATGTTCCTGCACTTTGAGCTGAACCGAATAGCGGACGCTCACCACATTCGCGGCCTGCATCGCAATCTTGCGACCCTGAAAGCGGAGTTGGCTTGCGCCAAAGACCGCATCAAGGAGTTGGAAGGGGACAACACGGTTGAGATTGCTGTACTCACCGATGACCTCACCAAAGCCCAGGAAACATTAGCGCAGTTGCAGAGCAAGCAGTAAGCACGACGGAGCGGCAATAACCGCATTTTCGCCCGAGGCGACGGGGAAACCCGAGTAGTCCGGTGAGCCGCTCCCATTCTTCCACCGCCAGAAAAGAGTCGTCATGGAAAAGATGTGTTGCGAGGAGTGCGTGCGTTTGCACGCGGAGAACGCCAAGCTGCGGGATGAGTTGGAAGCGGCGGAGTGGGACATCACCGTTGAAATCCACAACCTGCGCGTTGAGCGCGATACGTTGGAGCGTGTCCTCCGGTGGAAGACCGGGGAGACGATCACCGACTGGTACAAGTTCGTAGACGAAAACAATTAGTGTTGCGGAGCGGCAACAACCGCATCTCCAGCTGAGCTGGCAGGCCGCATGGCCTGAGTTGTCCGGTGAGCCGCTCCTATACTCTGGCTCAGAACGAAACGCTCAACTGGAGGCGCGGTCGCGGCATCGAGCCGCCTGATGAGTTCTGAAATTGAAAGTCGATCCGAAATCGATTTCGAGGGAGATATGAGGTTTACGAAGTTCATTGAATATAGGCGTCATGCTTGGGTCCCGTGGGTGAATCTCTTCGCCGGGACAGCCCACAACCCAGGCGGCGCTCAGTGTCCCGGCGGACAATCACGATACAAAGTTTTGCCGGGCGGAGATTTGAGGTACTAACATGACCGAACCGCTTAACATTCAAAATCGCTTGGAAGAATTAAGACGCGAAAGCGGACTCATTTGTCCAAATTGCCGAACCGTCCTTTATAGATTCGTCGATCTGCGCCCAGACCTGACTGCGGCGGAGTTCGTGGCTCTTAATATTCAACTCGGCAAGGGGCCGCACTGCTTGCACGCACGCGTGTGGGGTAAGCTGACACATTTTCCTAACGTCGCGTTGGACAGCTTCCCGGACGAGTACCGCGACGACATTTTGTATGGGGAGTTGCCATGAGCTTCAAAGATATCGCCACTCCCTACGCTCGTATGGGTTTCCCCGTCTTCCCACTCATCCCCAAAGAGAAAGTGCCGCCAGCTTCTATGGGCAAATGGCAAGACCGCGCTACTACAGACGAAGCTCAAATCCTGGGTTGGGACGCTGAGAATCCCGACTACAATTTCGGATTGGTAGCGAAGAACGACGGATTCCTCGTCCTCGAATTTGACATTCAGGGCGGCATGAAAATGGCCGCGCAAGAGATGGGGCAGGAAGTCCCCAAGACCCGCGCCCACGTATCGGGTAAGCAGCGCGGGCATTTTATTTTTCTCCAAACGGATCGCAGTCGCGCATTAGGAAATCGCAGCGCGAACTTGCCGGAAGGTGGAGAATGGTTCAGCTTCCGCCAGCACAACCGTTACGTCGTCGGGCCGGGCAGCATTCATCCAAACGGCAAACCCTACACAGTTGCGGTTGGCCGCGACATCGAACCCATTGCCGTTCCCGATTGGGTTTGCGAATTTGTGGATAGGCATACAACACCGTTCGGCGTGGCGCGGCCCGATAATCGCGTTCCGGTCAAAGATGACTTTGACTTCGACGACTTGATGAGCCATTACGGAATTTGCGTCCTTGGTGTCAGGGACAACTGGCACATCACCGAAGTCTGTCCCGTTGCCGGGTACCGTCACGAGCATAGTGTGTTCACGGGGTTCTATTTCGACGGCGAGTACCTCGGTTGGAAATGTTTTGCGCAGGGCTGCGAAGGCTCGCGGATGAGCGTCGGCTCCGTACTTCACCATCTCAATCAGAGTCACGATCCCTATCCCAAACGCATTTGGCCGGAGCGCGACATTGACCTAGATGTAGATTGGATTGATGCGCTCGAAGAAGAGATCGTGGTAGAAGCGCAGTCGGGAGAAGAAACGACGCTGGCCGTAGCGCCGGAAGAAACTCACACCTTCGCGGAACTTGAAGAAATCGTGCAAGAGCAGAGCGGGATTAAGTATCCCGAATTGCGTTTTCCCTACGATGCGCTCCCGCCTGGAAAACTGAAAGACCTTGTAGACCACGCCTGCCAAGGCGGATTATCTCCCGGCCTCGTTTGCCCGGCGATCCTAACTCTTGCCTCCTCAATTCCCGCCTACGACATTATGGAAAGTGCGCGGATCAATGCTTACACCTGTCTGCTGGCGATGGTTGGGGCGGGAAAGGACACGGCGATTGACCGCTCCATCGCGATGCTGGGATTAAAGGCCGGACGCCAGTTCACCGCCTACACGCCCAGTGGTGAACGCTCACTCTCTAACCTACTTGGCGATAAGCCGGAGAAGCGCGGAAGCGATAAGCGCATTCCCGGACTGCGCAAACATTGCATTGTGACGTACGAAGTCGAAGACACGATGGCAAAGAGCCGGGGCGAAACTTCCTCTTTGCTACAGGCTCTCCAATGGATGTACGACCATAACGACAAGGTATTCAGCGACTCGCGCAGCAACTCCATTCAGACGATGGATTGCCGCACTTCATGGTTGACCGCGCTTCCGGTTGGCGAGGGCGAGATTGACGAGGAAACGTTCCGTCGAGTGTTCGGTGAGCAGACTGCCCACGGTATTGTTTCACGCTTCTGGTTTGGCTTTGCGGAGGAGAGATTTGACCGTCGCAAGTCGCGTCACTGGCAGCCGCCAGCGGCGCACTCCACTTCTTCCGCCATTGAGGCCTTCGGCATCGAAGTCACGCAAGAGGAAGCGCATTCTCTTCTCGCGCAGCTGACACGCTCCCGCGTCGAAGGATTTGCACCTGGCGTGGAGCATCTGTACGAGAATTGGAATCCGGGTAAGGACTGGTCCGGTCGCGACACGTATCACGTGCTCAAAATCGCGGTGCTCGTCGCGCTCGTCAATGGTCACGAAAAGATAGAACTTTCCGACTGGAATTTTGCCGTGGCATTTATGGAGTGGCAAGGACGAATCCGCAACACCTTTGCGACAGGTAGGGCACGCAAGGTTGACCCCGGACAATTCAATGAGACGATTATCCGCGAGATGGAGAAGCGCACGGCCAAGATGAAGAAGGCTGGCACAAGCGACAAGAAGCGCAGTCTCATCGTGGAAGAAAAGGGCCAGAAACTTTATTTTGTCAGGTGGAAGGCTATGGTGCGCGACGGGCGTTGGCTCAAGTATGGGATGGATGTGGAGAAGATGGTTGACGCGCTGGTGCGCATGGGGGCGCTAGCATACTTGGCGGATACCGACGGCGAGAAAGAAATCATCAACAAGCGGTGGGTGCGATTGGTTTAGCGGTAAGGCGAATTTGCGCCTTTACGCCAGCCTTTCCCGCGCCTTACTTTGCGAAAATCCCCGAAGGAGAGCATTGTAATTTAGTAAGGCGTGGTCGCCTTACCGTTTTCGCCTTACTAAACGCCCATGCAACAAGAATGCTTCGCTGGAATCTAAGTTGTTTATATATGAGGGGTTTATTTTTCTTTTTAGAATAACTCTCACACGGGAGTAAGGCGGTAAGGCGGGTAAGGCGTAAAACAATCAACTGCTAACTGAATCTCACCTGAGTTCCCGGTACGCTATATTGGGGCCTTACCGCCTTACTCTGTGCTGCTCGAAAATCTTGCGTCTGTATTGGGCATCCATACCGCCTTTTTGATCTCACAAGTTAATCTTCGTCTGCCGACTCGACCTGTTTAGAAGGAATCTCACAAGTCAAACCCAGTTTTCAGCACGATTACACCCGCCGACGATCCTAAGGCCTCAGAATCCCTTCGACTGCTGGAGAGCGGGTCCTCAAGTGTGGGCACGGGGCGCGTCGCGCCATGTAAGATTTCCGCGCACCTGAACCCTCGACACGTACCACCTCTGCTAAAATCGAGGGCCACGGAACCCGTAGCTCCAAGAGGCTTGCTTCACAGCGTCGTCCTCCACCGCGACCAAGAGGAGATGCGAGCGCCCCGACGCGGCTACGCCCCTCAGCCGTACCGCGACCCTGAGCACAGCCAGTAGAATCCATGCATGATCATCACAGACAATTCCGGCAAGCCGACTGGGTACCTCACTACCCTCACGTCCGACAAGGAAGTTGTCTCCATCAACGCGACCGAGTACGTCACGACCATCACGACCCGCGATAGGAAGACGGGCCGGGTGGAGACGCAGACCTTCTACGGAAAGAACCCGCTGGTGAACCGCTGATGTGTAACTGGGTGCTACTCCCTGACAAAGAGAACCCGACCGAGCGCCGTTGTCCCGAAGAGGGGGAGCCGTACTGCGAGGAGCATTTGGCCGCACTCTACGATACGGGGAAAGAGCTTGAGAAATTGATCTCGCAGCAAGCGCCCCTTTAGCCTCAACTCTCTCCAATCGTACCTGCCAATGGTCGGTGTCGGCGAAGATGCTGGCCGTACCAGGAGGTACGAACATGACAAACCTCGGTGAACTTCATACATACGAGCAGATAGCGGCGATGACTGCGGTGGGGTCGGCTGTAAGCCAGCCGCGATCTAGCGGCAAGTCAGACCCGTTTAGCGTTACGCGGGATGGCAACTTCGTCGGTCAAGACGGCTTCATTGTTCCTAAGAACTTTGGCGAGTTTTACGCGAAGTATCCCAACTATGTCCGCCGCTGGGCAATTAAGCGTCTCGGGAGGGTGGGATATACCGATGCCGTTCGCGATCTTGAACAGGATATGCTGCTTTTCTTGTTCTCTTTACCGAAGACATCCAAGTTTCGCGAACCGAGTGAAGAGCACCCCCACGGCTGCACGGACGTGATCCAGTGTTTCAATCCCTTGCGTCAGTATGGCGCAAGCGAACGCCGCTGGCGCTGCTGGCTGAATCTGTGCCTCAGTAATCGCGCCTCTACGATCTATCAGCGCCAAAAGAAAGACGCGCTGATCCGAAAGAACAACATAGCGTTTGACGCTGCAAGTGATTCGGCAGGTGTGAGCGTTGACGATGAATACATCCACCGTCATTCGGAAATTTTACAGCGCAAGAGCGCAGAACAATCTTCCGCAGTAGAGAAGCGTCTCCTCGCGAACCAATTCGTAGACTTTGTGTTGGAAAAGGAGCCGCGTCTTTATAGCACCCTGCTCGCCATCTCTGAGACAGGAACACTCCGCGACGCCCAGGAACTTTTGCAAGTGGACGAAAGTACCCTCTCCCGCAACCGAAGGCGCATCGCGCAGTTGAAGGACGCTCTCCTAGACGGTGGGCCAATTTCAAAACAGCGCAGGCCTTACAAGAAACGCGCCGAGGCTCACGCACACACCACTCCTGCATCCATTTGCCAGTACGGCGGTCACCGCGGAGCGGAGATCGGAACAACTAAGGCGTGAACAGACTGACGAATGCGCCGAGCGCGGACCAGAATCGGCATGTTCGGAAGTTGAGTTCCATCACTTGCCTTCCACCAATTGAGATTTTCTCTTGCCTCACCGTGGAAGGAATCTCCGGTGAAGACTCTTGAAATGATTGACCCTTGTGGTACCCGGAAATTGCGAAATATCTGGAGTCCCTGACGGCGAGCGGCTTCGTTGGGCATTACGTTGACGGCCCGCAGCGTTGGGGCTGGAGCCGTTATAAACCCGAACATTGCCTGCAAAGAGTCGCCTTGTGCCTTCTTGTGCGCAAGTGCCGCTTCTATCAAAAGACAGGGTCCGGGCCAAGCCTTCGTAATTCCAATCATTGCGGATGTCATGCTACCGTCAGGGCAGAGTTCATCCCGAATTGCTTCGATGGCTTCGAATGAAATCTCGCCAGTTGCCAACGGTTTGACCATTGGAGAGTAGTAGGCGAACTCGCCAGCTAAGACATCCACGAGGGACTCCTCAGGACTCTTGTATTCATGTAGCGTGTGCGTCCGTTTGAAAGCGAACCGACGCTGGTCGGTGAGTATCAAGAGATGGCCGAGTTCGTGCCATTTCGTGAAGTAAACCCTACTGGCCTTCGGGCCGCGACAATCAATGATTGAGACGTAGGGCAAATCAAATCGACCGCGATTCACGAGCTTCAAAGTGATTCCAAAGACTTCATGGGTCAGCTCATCAGGGAGCGTGGCAAAAACCAATTCCCCCCTATTCACGTATTCCTCTACGACTTGCTGCAAATCGGCATCAGACCGAATTTCTACAAAAATCGTACCGAGTTTATTTGCTACGAGCGACAGCAGTTCGGAGGGCTTTGAGCAGTTCTCTAGGTCAACGAGGAATTTTTCTACTTTGCGGTGACAGAGAGCAACGATGTCTCCGACCGGGTTCACGGTCAGGCGAATCCCTAAATCCGAGGCGAGCACGTGAATCGAAGTGCTCTCGTTGAGTTTTACTCCTGACCGAGTCATCCGAACACCTTCTTTATTGCCCTATAGAGTTCAATCCAATCCTTGATCTCGAAAGACTTAGTGGTCTTGTTGCTGCGACGTGCAATCACCGAGCGATGCGCTTCCAACAATTCCACAGTGTCTGCGTAAGACAGTTTCAACTGCTCCGCAGCGGACGCGAGCGCTTGCGGAATCACTGTCGGCTCCCTATGTGAGACCGGAAGTGGCTCATCTCCCCGCAACAAATAATCAATCGAAGCACCGAGCGCGTTCGCGATTTTCAGCACATATTCCGAACTCGGGTTTCTCTTGTTATTTTCTATGTCGCTTAGGAAGCCCTTACTTACGCCACTCTTTGTCGCCAGTTGGTCCTGCGTCCACTTCTTGGTCTCCCGTATCTCCCTAACGCGGTCTCCGACCGTCGGCATTCCGCTCCCCCCCTCAGACTTGGTGATTCTAACGAGCCGAGCCGATGCTGTAAAGGCGATTCCGCATCGACTTGACGAGGCAACCGTAGTTCGCTATGCTGCATCTAAGTTCGACAGTAGTGGAAGTCCGCGAGGAGGCCAGAAGTGGCGACACCAAAACTAGGATTTTTGGATGGTAAGAATCAGCAGATTGACGATTTGTTGCGACTCGTCTGCGAGGAACTCCAAATAAGTCCAACGGCCCATGAGCAGGCCGTTGCCCGATACACCGCTGTGTGTGACTGGCTCGAAGCTGACGGCAGCGTCGTAGCCGTATTCAATCCCACCATCTATCCCCAAGGGTCAATGAAGATTGGGACCACGGTAAAGCCGTTCCGTTGGGACGAATATGACTTGGATTTTGTGTGTGAGTTCCGGCTGGCGGTGAACAGCATCCAATCTCCTTCGCATTTGCTGGGCCTTCTTGAATCGCGTCTGCGTGGGCATAAAGTCTATGCGTCAATCTTGGAGGTCAAAAATCGCTGCGTGAGGCTGAACTACGCCAAGGAATTTCACATGGACATTCTTCCGGCCTGCCCCGACGTGAGCGCGGGCGGTTCATGTCTATTTGTGCCGGACCGGAAGTCGGAGACCTGGAAGCATTCGAATCCGAAAGGTTACGCCGATTGGTTCGAATCACGCTGCGGTTTGGGTTTGCAGCTGTTAATGGAATCCAGAAGATTAATGGCAAAAGCCGAACCAATTCCTGCGCAAGAAGCTGCGGAAGAAAAAGCGATTCTCAAACGAGTGGTACAACTTTTGAAGCGTTGGCGAGACATCCACTATCAACGCAATCCAAAACTCGCCCCTATTTCGATGGTGCTCACAACTCTGGCCGCGCACGCCTATAGCGGCCAACACACGGTGAGCGAAGCGATGACTGCGGTGCTTGAGAATTTTGTTTCACTAATTGCCCACAGCAAACCGCGTGTTTATGTTCTCAATCCAGCCAATCCTAAAGAGGATCTCAGTGAGCGTTGGGACGACCCCGTTCTCTATCGGGCATTTGTTGACGGAATCAGTGACCTACAAAAGCGATGGAGCAACGCACTCGCCACGGCTGGAATCCAGAACGTTTCGCGTCAACTGGAACACGTTTTCGGGGAGCCAGTGACGGCGGCGATCAGAAAGCAGGCAAGGACATTGCAGGATTTGCGTGAGAAATCGTCCTTGCGAGTTGCCACAGTCGGATTGTTAACCTCAGCGCCTGCTGTTGGAATTCCTGTGAGGCCAAACACGTTCCATGGAAAAGGGTAAGAGGCTTCTCCGTCAGCGCACGCCGAGTTTCGACCAGCAAATCTACAGGATGGGTGTTTTGTGGCCGAGGTTTGTTTTAGATAAGGCGAGGCGACAAGTTGAAGCAGTTTGGAAGGGATTTTTGCAACCATCGCCGTTGAGCCAGAATTATCTCGTCACCCTTCGTTACCGCCCCGGCTGGAATCCAGAGACACGAGTCGTATCGCCGGAACTCAAAATTCGAGAGGGTTTGGAAGACCTGCCACACATCAACCCGGACGGGAGCCTGTGTCTTCATGTCATGGGAGATTGGCAATCGTGGATGTATGTCGCCGATTACATCATCCCGTGGGTCAGCACTTGGCTGTACTTCTATGAAGTCTGGTACGCAACAGGCAATTGGTTTGGGGGCGGGACACATCCTGACAAACCAGAGCATAGGAGCGACTGAGCATAGTGACAGCAGACGTAACAAGACGGGTGCTCTGCATTGATGGCGGTGGCATCAAAGGAGTATTCCCCGCTTCGTTTCTTTCCACGATTGAGCAATCGCTTGGCACACGAGTAGCAGATTACTTTGATCTGATCGTTGGCACGTCAACGGGCGGAATAATTGCTCTGGGCCTCGGACTTGGTTTGAGCGCGAGCGACCTGCTGCGCTTCTACCAAGAACGCGGCCCTGCCATCTTCAACGGTAACGGGCAAATGGGCTGGATTCGTCAGTTGTTCCGCGCCAAATACAATCCTCAGGCATTGCAACAAGCTCTGTCTGCGGCATTCGGCTCCCGACGATTGGGAGATAGTCGTAAGCGTCTTGTTATTCCCTCCTTCAACGTTGAGACTGGCGAGGTTCACGTTTGGAAGACAGCGCATCATCCCCGTTTGGAACGAGATTACGCCCACTCGGCTGTGGAAGTTGCTCTTTCGACGGGTGCCGCGCCCACCTACTTTCCAACCTACAAAGCACAATCTGGCACGCCACTGATTGATGGTGGTGTCTGGGCGAACAACCCGGTTGCGATTGCGACGGTTGAGGCGATTGGTGTGCTCGGCTGGCAAGCGTCTGAACTGCGAATTTTGAGTTTGGGCTGCACAACCCAGCCCTTCGACATTGACTGGGGGCGGAAGCACTCCTTGGGAAAATTGGCTTGTGCGACGAAGATCACAGACCTATTCATGACGGCGCAGTCCGTCTCCGCAACCGGGATGACGCAACATCTGCTCCCCGACCGTAACAATCTGGTGAGAATCAGTCCCACAGTCGGCAAGACCCGCTTTGAACTCGACCGAGTGAGCGAAATTCCGTCACTCCGAGGTATCGGTGATTGCGAGGCACGAAAGGCCCTTCCGCAACTTCGCCCTATGTTTTTCAATGCCCCCGTGCAGGAGGATTTCGTTCCGTGCCGCCCGGTGAGTGAACAGAAGGAGGCAAGATGAATGTATTCTGTCCGCGTTGTGGTGTTATAGAACGAACGGTTGCGCAGCAGATCGGAGGCAAGATCACGTTTGGTCTGGCCGCCGCCGCGCTTGGCACACGGGCCGCAAAGAATCCTCTGGTCGGCGCCTTTTGTGTGGTGGCCGGATTGATGCTTGGGCACTACTTAGACCAAGAGGTCAGCAAGCGGTGCCCGCAGTGCGGTGTGGCCCTCAGGGTCACGGGGTTGCTACCATGAACGAGCAATTCCTTACACCTGAAAGTTGCCTGTGTTAGAAAAAGCCATGACCTAATGCTTTCTGTCCTCTGGCTTTGCCGGGAGTCGCGTGATGTTTTCTGCCACAGATGTCGCCAATTTTCTGGCCTGCCATCACCTGCTGACCCTTGACCGCGCCGGAGCAGCAGGCCAAATCGAAAAGCCATATTTTCAAGACCCTGGTATCGAGGTTCTCCGCGAACTCGGCGCTCGGCACGAACAGGCTTACCTCCGCCATCTTACTGTTGACCAAGGCCTTGATGTCACAAAGATTCCCACGGACATTTCATGGGCAGAAGCTGCTGCTCAGACTGTTGATGCGCTTCGCCGTGGTGCCAGCATTGTCTATCAAGCGACCTTTCAGAATGGGACTTGGCACGGGCGGTCTGATTTTCTCATTCGCGTTCCCAAACCCAGCTCGCTCGGCGCGTGGTCGTATGAACCTCTGGAAACGAAGCTGGCGCTGTCAACAAAGGCTGGAGCACTCATCCAGCTCTGCTTCTATGCAGACCTTCTGTTACAGATTCAAGGAGTTCAACCCGACTCGGTGCACGCGGTCTTAGGTGGCAGGACGGAGGCTGAGAAGTTTCCTCTAGAGCAGTACATCGCGTATTTCCGAAAGGTCAAGCGAGATTTCGAGACAGCATACAACCAACCGCCGAATAGCTATCCCGAACCCGTCGAACATTGTGACGTCTGCTCGTGGTTCCCACTCTGCGACAAGCGCCGCCATACGGACGATCACCTGTCACTGGTGCCTGGCACCACACGAAACCAGCGCAAGGTCTTGTCTACTAATGGCGTCACGACGGTCGCCAGTTTGGCGGCACTTGATTTGGGACCCAAGGCGAAGCTCGAAGGCATCGGAAGTACCGCCCTTGCGCGGATTCACAACCAGGCACAATTGCAGGTCACGGGGCGAAGGCAAGGCCATCTCGTTTACGATTTGCTTGAGCCGAAAGAACCCAATACAGGCCTGGCCGCCCTGCCTGCGCCGTCGGCTGGCGATATCTTTCTCGACTTAGAGGGAGATCCCTTCGCATTCCAGACGGGCCTTGAATACCTGATTGGGATTCTCACCGCCCCTGAACAGGCGGACAAAGAACCCTCGTATCAATCGGTGTGGTCGTTCGACCGGACAGATGAAAAGGAAGCATTCCGCAAGTTCATTGCGCATGTCATGGAAAGGTGGCAAGAGCATCCGGGGATGCATGTCTACCATTACGCTGCCTACGAGCCGACGCAGATCAAGCGCATGGCCGGGCAGCACGGAATCTGCATCGATGAAGTTGACCAGCTGCTTAGGGCGCGTGTTTTCGTCGATCTCTACAGGGTCGTCAGGCAAGGCATTCGAGCATCGATCGAGAGCTACTCTATCAAGAAGATTGAACAGCTTTACGATTTCAAACGAGCCGTCCCCGCGAGAGACTCGGTTTTGGCAATTCAGACTCTTGCCGGGGCGCTCGCGTTGGGAAACCCGCGAGACGTTCCTGCAAATATTCTTCAGTCCATCGAATCCTACAATCGAGACGACTGCCTTTCCGCGTGGCAGCTTCGCGCATGGCTTGAAGACCGGAGACGCGAGCTAGAGGCAAAGACGGGTAAGGCATTACCGCGACCGACATTTCAGCCAGAGGAAAAAGAGGAGCTTTCGGCACAAATCCAGCAGGTCCGCGCCGTCATGGACCGTCTTACATCTGGGTTGCCAGCCGAAGAAGCAGAGTGGAGTTCGAACCACCGAGCCACGTGGCTGATTTCCCAAATGCTCGAATACCATCGCCGTGAAGACAAATCCGCCTGGTGGGAATATTTCCGGCAGTGCGACCTGACCGAAGACGAGTTGGTGGAAGACAAGAATGCCGTGGGAGGTCTCAGGTATGTTGGACCAGTCGGGCAGGTCAAGAAATCAATCGTTCACCGATATAGTTTCCCTGCCCAAGACCATTCGATTGACCGGGCCTTGCAGATCCATGACCCAAAAACACGCGCCAGTGCGGGCACGGTTGTTGATCTAGACGACCTCAATGGAACCATCGACATTAAAAGGGGCATGACTTCGCAGGTTCCACACCCCACAGCACTCGTTCCGCAGAATGTTCTTGGCGCAGACGCACAGCGTGACAGTCTCATCCGCTTGGGTTTGTGGGTCGCCGAGAACGGAGTTTCCGGCTCCGGCCCTTTTCAGGCGGCCCGCGACCTCCTGTTGCGACAGCCTCCTCGAATATCGCTCGCCAACTTGGAAAACATGTTTGACCGACACGGGAAAATGACGGAAACAGCCCGGCGAGAGACAAACTCGCTCTGCGCTCAACCGTCAGTGCTCCCCGTACAAGGACCGCCTGGATCGGGGAAGAGCTACACCGGGGCCAGAATGATTGCGGAACTGGTGCGACGCGGCCACCGAATCGGAATTACAGCTGTCAGTCACAAAGTCATCAGCAATCTGTTGCAATACGCTTGCTCTGCCGCCAGGGCGGACAAGATACAGCTAAACGCTGTGCAGAAGGCGAATGATACGGATGGCTGTCCGGACCGGATGGTGAAACAAGTGGACAACAACGAAGAGATTTTGGATGCGATTCGGTCAAGGACTGCAAATGTTGTGGCGGGGACACCCTGGCTTTGGGCACGAAGCGATATGGCTAACTCGGTCGGGGTGCTCTTCGTGGATGAAGCTGGGCAAATGTCGCTTGCTGATGTGCTCGCAATTTCTCAAGCCGCAAAGAGTGCGGTCCTACTGGGCGACCCGCAACAACTAGACCAGCCTCAGCGGGGAGTTCATCCGCCTGGCGTGGATATGTCGGCCTTAGCGCATATGCTCGACGGGCGAGCGACCATTGAACCCGAGAAGGGGCTATTCCTTAAGGAGACTTGGCGTTTGCATCCTGACGTATGCGCTTTCACTTCCGAGCTTTTTTATGACAGCCGACTCACGGCTCGGCCTGAGAATCGCAATCAACGACTGAACAGTACTGCACCTCTTGACGGCACGGGACTGCGGTACATCCCCGTCCAACACAATGGAAATCAAAGTGAATCCCTGGAAGAGGTAGCCAAGATCAAGGAGCTTGTGAATAGTCTGCTCGCCAGTGGAGCAACTTGGGCAGACAAAACAGGGGAGCAGGCCCCGATAACGCTGAAAGATATTCTGGTCGTTGCTCCTTACAACGCGCAAGTTTCCGCCCTGGTTAAAGCCCTTCCAGCTGGTGCTCGTGTGGGTACAGTCGATAAATTTCAGGGACAGCAAGCTGCCGTCGTCTTTTACTCGATGACGACTTCGACTCCCGAAGACGCTCCCCGAGGTATGGAGTTCCTTTACAGTTTGAATCGGCTGAATGTCGCTGTCTCCCGAGCACAGTGTGTCGCTGTAGTCGTTGCGAGTCCCGCACTGTTTCAGGTGGAATGCAAGACTCCCCGGCAAATCCAGCTTGCCAATGCGCTATGCCGCTATCTTGAATTGGCCCACTAGGGATCAACGCATGACGGTCTTTTAAGCAATCGACAGCAGTTCCGCTTAGACTCATAACCGCTGGAATTATTTGTCACTCCGTCAACGTATTGCTCGCATACAACACAGAGTTGAGGTTTAATTAGCGTGATTTCCATGAGCGTGGGAACCAGCCGACCGCCTCGGGTAACCGCAGAGCTATAGGTGTTCGGCAGACCTCATGGAGGAGGTCTGGTTTGAATACCTTGACGCACGCTCTACTGGGACTCTCCCCTTATATCCTTGCCCTTGCCGTATTCATAGTGAGCCTTTGGCTTGTGCGCTTAGTTTGGATGACCGTGCAAGCGTTTCGACTGCGTCACTCACGGAGAAAGATTCTTAGTTTCCTCAAAGGGATTCAGGTAGCGACCGCTGAAGAACGAGCAGATGGTCTTCGGTTGGAACGGATTGAAGCGATGAGAGGGAAGGTCCGCCAGTCCGGGCTGGAAGTTCAGGAATGGTGGGGTACCGTGGAAGGCAGTCTCCAATGCTATGTGCGAAATGATGGCAAGGAAAGGTGGTACGGCGCAAATGTTGCGCGGGAGCTATTCCCGTACGAGGAGATTTTTGCTGGCTATGACGAGGCATCGCATCAAGCGGTCCCAGGACTCTTGACCGCTCTGGGACTTCTGGGCACCTTTGTCGCACTCTTGCTCGGTTTGGCCCACTTGGAATACACCGAAAAGGCAGTAACTGGCTTGAAGGAGTTGATCAACGCACTTTCGGGGAAGTTTTTTACTTCCGTTCTGGCCCTTGCTGCCAGCGTACTGTTTGTAATCGTAGAAAGATTCATCTGTGAGGCCTCGCTTGAAAAGCTCTACAGACAACTCTGTCACCACTTCGACCAGATTTTCCCGCGAATTCGACCAGAGAAACTTCTGATTGATATCCAGAAGTACTCCAGTCATCAGGCGACGTCTCTCGCAAACATTAGCAGCGACCTCGTGGGACAATTTACAGGTGCCTTTCGCACTCAAATCGTGCCCAGCTTGACTGACGGTCTAGCGCAACAGCTAACGGCCCAATTGCTTCCTGCTGTGCAAAAGATGGAAGGTGCTTTAGAGAGACTTGAATCTCAAAAACAAGATAGCGTCGTCGGCGAAATCCGAAATCTCGTGAAGACCTTGGAGACGTCTATCACGGGAGCCCTAAAGGACATGGGACAACAGTTCCATGAGCAACTGACAGGATCGGCCCAGAACGAGTTCACTACGGTTCAGAATACTTTGGCGAGTACTTCTCAGATGCTCGGGCAAATGAACTCGCAGTTTGAGCTTACCCGGAGCGCCCTGTCGGAATTGGTGCAAGCGGCCAACGTCTCTTCGAACAACCAAGCACGTACGAGCCAGGAGCAAACACAAGCCCTTCAGGAACTGATGCGGGGGTTGATTGACGAACTGGGTCGCAATGCTAGTTCGAATTTGCAAAATATCGCTGGAGCATTAACAACAGTAGTTTCAGACCTTACTCGCAAAGTTGAAGGTGTTTCAGAGTCGATGGTTCGGACAGTAGGCAATATGGCAGCGCAGTCACAGGCGACTGCCGATTCACTAGTGTCAAAAACGGGCGAGTGGACTGAGGCAACCACGCAACGCCTCCAAAGTCTGCTGGATTCGGTCCAAGCTAGGAGCGAGGAGTTTTCTGCTGCCGGGAGATCGTTGCTTGAAGCAAAGCTCGTACTGTCGGAAGTTCTGAACAAGAACGCAGATGCACTACGTTCAATGGAAGCAGCAGCTAGACAGGTAGAGGGTTACACAACGGCTTTGACCGTTGTTGGAAGAAATGCCGATGATATCCTGCATCGCCAAACCGAAGCTGTAGTACATAGCCGCAAGGTTGTTGAAGATCTAAAAGAAACCGGAGCGCAGAATCAGAGCATCCTCGAGCAATACCGTCGCGTCCTTGAGGAGGCGAAGACCATATTTGGCGGTCTCGACCAGCAAGTCGAAAAGGTCTTGAACACTGTCAATGCGGGAATGCGGGATTACGTGCAAACTGTCGAGAACAACTTTGGTGTGATCGTCAAGCATTCAAATGATTTCTTACCTGAGATATCGCGTACCTTACAAACTCAGACACAGCAACTCGAGCGGCAATTAGACGAGTTGACCAGTGTCTTTGATCGCGCGTTGAAGGGTCGTCAGCCAGGAGGAAACGCATGAAGCGCCGCGAAAGACCCGATCATCTGTCTAGCTCGTTTACGGACCTAATGACTTCACTGGTCGTGATTTTTATTCTCTTATTTCTTGCATTTGTTCACGAGCAAGTCGGAAAGCAAGAAATCGTCAAAGATCATCTCCTGGCCGAACTTCAAAAGCGTTTGAAGGACGCAAACTTGGAGAAAGGAAATATCCGCAAAGAAGGCGACGCCGTCGTCATAATCGTCCCAGAAGGACTCATGAATTTTGAAACAGGACATTCCGAACTTAAACCGGGCGGCAAGGCGTTTCTAGAGACCTACTTTCCTCCTATCGCTAAACTTCTGGTCACCGAGTTCTACGGGGATATCGACTCTCTGATCGTGGAGGGCTATACCGACAAACAAAGAATACCAGGAATGACCGAGGAGCAAGGGGAAGCACGAAACCTTCAATTGAGCCAGGAACGCTCAATGAAAGTGGTGGAGGAGGCTTTGCACGATTTGGAGGGACCGGGCCAAACTAGGGAGAGAGAATTCTTTTTGGACCGACTTTCCGCAAGCGGACGTGGAGAGCAAGAGGCAAAACACAGAGTCGGGCCGGCCAACAATCCAGAATTAAGACGAGTAATATTCCGTATCCGCGTGCGTTCCACAGCCTTGGAAGAGGCGGCGAAAGAGATTAAGGCTGACTTACATCAATGAAGACAATTGAAGCTCTCGGGGAACTAGCTGCCACCGTCGGTTACCTGCGGTCGCAAACGTTGGCGCGTAACCTCGACCCTGCCCAAGAACTTAGGCGGTTGGGACTAGCCTGCGAATCCATGAAAGCAGGAACCAATCTCGATAAAGAGCCGAATTTGGTCGAAGTCGAGAAGCTCGCGGAGCAGTGCCGTAAATTGGACTACAAACTAGACGGTTTTAGTCGTCGTGAACTAAGGCTGCTGTCCTGGCACAACGGCCTATTGACGAATGTTTTGTTCCGCCAGAATCTGCTCGGAAGTGTTCAGAATGGGGAAGTCCGGCCAAATCTTTCTGTGCTTGCAAAAATATACTTTGGCGCCTGGGGAGAGCATGAAGACCCTCGTCCATTTGAGAGCTTGCTACAGAGCGTAGCCGAAATACAACCAACCTACTCCGCAACCCTTGAGCTTTACAAGAAACACTCAGCGCACATTTTCAGCCATCATGCGGACACTTTTCTCGCGAATGAGATTTTTTCGTCGGGAGCAGCCGTGAGCGATGTCCTGAAACAGTGGGATGTCCCAGCCAAGAGCCACTTAGCAAGTTCTGTTATTCAGGAATGCTTGAATCGCTCCTTGGTACTTGTCGAAGAGGGCAGGAGCGAAGACTTGGCCGCTATATTAGGCACTCTTCAACTGCCAGCGATACGCCTTGAGATGCTCCGAAAGGCAATAGAACGCTTAATACTTTGCAGGCACGCAGACCGCAACGAAGAATTCCGGCGAACTCTAGAAATGTTTGTAATAGATCATCCTGACCTTGGAGACCCACGGTACCAGAGCAAAGCGCCGCACTGGACGGGAATAGATCGTAGGGCCGAGCAAACGTTTAGGGGATGGCGCAACAAGGTTGATTTGGTGTTCTTCTTTAACTCTGTGATGAACGATCAAGCCGATAAGCATGGGCGGAAAGCATTTTGGCTACGGTATGTGAATCAGGCACATGAATCCTTTGTTGCGCTCTGTCCAACGGATGCTTATCGCCTGCGGACGTCCCTTTGGCGTGAAAAGATACAGTACCGCAAGATTATCGACGACCAGGGGGTAAGTTGTTTCGTCATGCGGTTTCGCGGCAATAGCGCGGATATTGTGATAGCTGAGTTCAGCAAAGTCGGCAGTGCTCGTATTTTCCACCACAAGTCTTTTGTTCAGAAAATCGGCGATATGAATCGACAACAGTTCTGGCTGAAAGATCTTCGCAACGACGAAGGGGCTGATGAGACATTCAGGCACATGCCGGGATGGCAGAGTCGGGTGCGCAATTCCCTCGCAAGGTACGGTATTCGTCCAATATGACGCTCACCGTTGCGCAACTTGGACCTGTAAGTCTTCTCGCAACAAGCAATGGGTTGCTAGTTGCGAGCTCCAATGCTGCCGACCTAAGCACAAGGGCTTCTTGGCCGGAAATCGCCATCAAACATCCGCAAGGCCTCCAGACAGCCCTTGACATCGAGCAGAGTCTTGAACTTGGTTACGCCAGGGCTACACAAGAAGGAATCCTTGTTCCATATGAGTCTTTCGCTGAAATAAGGCGCTCTGGAATATCTCTGACGACGCGTTGGGTAGAGTGGTGCCCGTTCCTATTGAAAATTGAGCGATTAAACGACATTGGCAGGAGCAATTTTCTCTATAAATACTCGTTCGTCATGGATGGTCAACCCATTTCATTCACGAGAACAGGTTACTTCGGGATGAGAGCGGGTTCAAAGTCAATCTATCAACTTGACGATCAGACTTATGCCCTCGTTAGCGAGATGGACCGATTCAATCAATTGCCTATTGAACAGAAGACGCGATCCGAGAGTTGGCTCGTCTTCAGCAAAGTTAAAGAATGCGCAACAGATGTGGGCGCAAGTCTAGACAAATACCTCCAATCCAACGACGTCATTGTTCCCAAATCGCTGCAACTGAGCATTCATGAATGGCCGGACGGCAGCATCAGCTTCGCGCCTCAAGTGAGCGGAATCGCGGGAGACGGGCTTAAGCGAGCTTTCTTCCACAGTCCCACAGTGGAGAATTTCTATACTGTTGATGGTCCACACAATTCGCGGCTGCGCGTCGTATTTGACGAGAGGCAAACCGAAGTCCTCGAACGCATGAAAGGCGTACATCGCGCCTACGGCAAGCTCAAACAGCGGCTGTTGGACGAGCCCGAAATCGTGTTCGAGGGCTTGATGGACTCAGTTGAGGTTAGATACGGCCGACGTGTCGAGGGCATCGGCCCTCTGGAATCGGTGAATATTCCTGGTGCCCCGCGCGAAAAGAGCTTTCTGGCATTCGGGCCCGGCGAGTTAGCGCCAAGTACCGGAGACGCTTCAAGTGTCAATTTGCACCCAGACGAATCGAGCTCCATCTATCCTGACCTCCCGTCCTCGTCGCGACGAAAGGATTTCATCGCCGAAGCTAAATACGCGATAGCATCCGGTCAAGCGGGGTTCGTGTTTGACGGTCGGGAAGTTAGAGTAGATGCGGAACTCAAGCAACTGGTGACAGCCGAAGGGTTGGGGACGGACGATGCCGGGGAGAAAGCAGCGGCGGGCAAAGCCGACAAGAAATATCTCTTACCCTATCGGGATGAAGAAGACTTAAAGACGTGGGACCTGGAAGATGCAGAGCAAGCGAAGCAGCCAATAAGCGATGCGATGCCGCTCATGAGTCCAAAGTGCTTAAGCCCCTCCGTTCATCTAAAAATACACCAAGAGGAAGGTATACGTTGGCTCCAAACTTGCCATCGGCTCAGACCTCAGCGGCGCGGTAGTCTCTTAGCGGATGACATGGGTCTCGGGAAGACGCTTCAGGTACTGACCTACCTGGCTTGGTGCATCGAACATGACAAGGATTTGCAGTTGGGCAACCTGTAGTGCTCCCCGCTAAAACTAGACGCTTCAGTTGGGTAAGATCAGGGCCTCCAAGACAGGAGGCAACATGGGCAGAAAACCACGCGTAGATCGTTCCCCGGAAGAGAAATGGCAGGTGGTGCAG
>JABCZD010000004.1 GCA_013289855.1 Acidobacteriota bacterium
GTTCAAGGCGGAAGCTCCTGTCCTTAAAGTTGGTTCTTGTCACGGAACCCAACTCAAGGTAACAGGTCTTTCCGCCCTCGTTTCAGAACCTAATTTGGACAAGCCTGCGGCATGCCGTGCCCCTACAGGCAAAAAAGGCGACCGCTTCGGAAAACGGCCGCTACAACGGCGATGACGGCGACCGCGGCACAGGCAAGAGTGCCTATGCTGCCAAAAGTTAGTGCGCGGCTTTTTCGGCTAATGGGACAGTGATATGGCGCGGCTTCTGTATGCCGTCTGGTTAGGCCGCCGCTATTTTCCGTCCCCATCGGGGCCTGCTGCGCCCGCGGATGAGCCATTTGAGACGGGCAAGGGTTCCGCGTTCTTGCCCGATTGTGAACCAAAATAAAAACCCAGTGCGGTGCCCGCGAGAGCGATGAGCGAAGGAAAAATCGACTGCGTGATCACCGTTCCTTCCAGCCGCCCAAGTCCTACAAACACCAAGACACCACCGACCACGAAGGTCAATAGCCACAAGAGGCCACGCGCTAAATCACCACGCGTGCCCTCGCGCTTCTCGTCGATATTGAACGGATTGGACAGCGGAACGGGCGGTGGCTTGAACAGGGGATCGAGCGGCGGCTCGGGTACGGGAGCCTCGGCGGTCAGATCGAGTTCGGGCACAAACACCTCCGCAAAGAGTTATTTGGCGTTAGGAGGGGTATTAAACAGAACTTGCCGTACTCTCTTATCCGACGCATTCTGGATCAACACCCTGTTGCCATTCTTCGTCTCATCGCGCAGAAACCGCTGAGTTTCAATGACTTGGCGGAGAGCTTCGGTGACGGTGGTGCCATTTTGCTTGGCGATGGCTTGTAGCGCCTCCACGGTATCGTCCGGGAGATTGACGGTCACCTTCGTGGTGTTTGGAGGAGCCATAGGTAGTCCTTTCCGTTGGTGCAAATGGATACGGCTTTCTGCCGTATGATAGCCGTATTCTAGCCATATCCGGTACGGCTGTCAAGGGCCCACCTTATCAAGACCAATCCCTAGCGCTTCGCCTGCTTCTGATTCGCCGCAGCATATCCTTGTAAAAGATAACTGTCAAAGTTATTGTACGCAGGAGAACTACGCCCCGGGGGTTAACGACCAATGTTGGCCTGGAATTATCACTGGATGCTAATTGCTGCGGGGATCGTACTGCTTGCTATTGCCGGGTATTTTCGTTTCAAGAAATTCCTGCGCCGACTGGCGAAGGAAGTTGGAGATAGCGGTGCTACGTGGCGAGCTTATTTTCGTGGCCAGGGCACCGTTCTATCTCTGTCCCTGCTGGCCGGAATTGCTTTGTCCTGGGGCAGCTGGGCGTACTCCGGCTATGCTCCGGGCGCCGCTGAGGAGCTTGGCGGGAGCCTGGTTGAATACCGCGACTTGGATCCCAGCGAGCATCCGGTGTACGAAGAGATCGACGCCAAGGCCTATCGCCACGTCACGATCTTTACTAGAACCAGCGCACCCGAAAATGCCGAGGCCACCGTCACGGTATTCGATGACCAGGACGGAAAAACCAAGGGCGAGATTCAGCATCTACACAGCCCTGCTGGAGCCTGGTCCCGCTGGCGTCACGAAAACGCCAACCGAAATCTAAGCGTCGTCATCGAATCAGCGACCAGCGCCAGCACCCCGAAAGCCAGCAAAGTTGACCTCCTGATCTATCTCTCAACACAGTAGACGAATCCCAGAAACCGAAGGCGTTCCGGTGAGCAACTTGTTGTCGAACCGCAAGCTTGACCTGTCTTGGAAGCCGCAACCAGTGTTAGAATCTCGCCATGACGTGGAGCCGAAAAAAGCAACCATGTAAGTGCTCGCATAGTAAGAGCCTGCACCGCACCCTGATGGTTAACGGGAAGCCGTATACCCCGTGCAATCATCCCACTTGCGGCTGCAAGAAATTTCGCCCGGGCAAGTCCTAGCAACGCCATAGCATCTTTTAGCAATTTGGGAAAGCGTGCGCCAGCAGTTCGCGGTGGCCGCCTTTTCATTGCTTGGTTACATCATTACTTCAACTTTGCAACTTCAACTTTGCGACTTCAGCTTTGCAGCTTCAACTTTGCAAGTCGGCTCGATTCCTTCTTATACTCTCAGCTTCTCCGGGCTCGCCGTTTGCGCAACACGCCCGGACAGATGGGAGTCACCAATGATCGCAACACAGAGACGCTTCACTCTGGCACCGTTCGCCACGATGCTCCTTGGCCTGTCAATCGCCAGCGGCATGCTGTGCGCGGGAGCACGCGCGCAAAACGCCACCGCAGCAGACGCTGGAACACCACCTTCCGGCAAGCACTACGCTTTGCCGGCCAACAACGATACCGTGCAGTGGGGTTGGTACGACCCCGCGGAAAAACCCAAGCTCGTCGTCAATTCCGGAGACACCATCTCCATCGAGACATGGCTTCACGGGATGAACGAAATCAAGCCCGGCGCCTCCATGGACGAAATCGTCAAGCTGCGTCTCGAGAATGATGGTGGCGGGCCGCACTCCGTCACCGGGCCGATCTACGTGAACGGCGCGGAACCCGGCGACGTGATGGAAATTCGTATCAAGAAAATCGTGATGAAAGATTCCGGCTTCAACTTCAATCTTCCGGGCAAGCAGTTCCCCACCGTCGGCCTGCTGGCGTCCGAATTTCCCGAGGGCCGCGTGCAATATTTCAAGCTGGACTCCGCCACCATGACCACGGAATTCAAGCCGGGAATAATTTTGCGTTTGAAACCGTTTCCCGGAACTATCGCGGTGGGTCCGGATCCCAACGAGCCCAAAGAAAAAGCTGGCCCGCCGATTCACGACGCCAAAGGCCGCACCAGCACGCTGCGCCCATGGAAAAACGGTTCCAACATGGACGTGAACGAGTTGCAAGTCGGCTCGACGCTGTACTTCCCGATATTTCAAAGAGGCGGATTGATCTGGACGGGCGATTCGCACTGCCTGCAAGGCAACGGCGAAGTGAATCTAACCGCGCTGGAATGTTCCTACAAAGAAATCGAAATCGAGCCTATCGTGCGCAAGGATATGCACATCGATTGGCCGCGCGCGGAAACTTCCACGGACTGGATTTTTATGGGCTTTGATGAAGATTTAAACGAAGCCATGAAAATCGCGGTTCGCGAAACGGTAAATTTTCTTGCGGAACAAAAAATGGTGCCGATGACGCGCGAAGAAGCGTACGCGCTGACGTCGATCGTCGGCGACTGCCGCGTCTCGCAGGTGGTGGACATCCGCAAAGGCGTGCATTGCATGATTCCGAAGTCGATTTTCGTGAAGAAGTAGCGAATGCAAGAACGGCGATGAACGGATGACCTGCGATTTATGGACAACGTTGCGGACAAAACGTAAAGTTTTGAGGTGATCCCCAACATCACCTGTCTTCCGCTAATTGCTCTCGCTCAGCGGCACGGCGAACGCACGGCGATCGTGGATGCGCAAGGATCGTACACCTACAACGATTTGCTGGATGCCTCGGCGCGCGTGGCGGCGACGCTGCTCGGCGGCCGAGACGATCTTGACGACGTTAACGGTCTTACCGACCTTAGCGACCTTAACGGGGAACGCGTAGCGTTTCTGCTGACTCCGGGATTTCCCTGGGTGGCTACGCAATGGGGCATCTGGCGCGCGGGCGGCATAGGCGTGCCGTTGCCGTGCAACTCCGCGAAGCCGGAGCTCGAATTTTTGATCGACGACACGAAGGCGTCGACCTTGGTCTTCGATGCAGCGGCGGAACCGCTTCTACGGGCGCTTGCCGAAGCGCGCGGCCTCGACAAGTCTGGACGCGCACTCTTATACGAGCAAATTTCCGGCGACCTAGTTTCGGATGCTCCAGCAGCAGAATTACCAGACGTTGCGGCGTCGAACATCGCGATATCGAAGATCGCGACGCCGAACATCGCTGGCACGCGGCGCGCGATGATTCTGTACACCAGCGGCACGACGAACAAACCGAAAGGCGTGGTGACCACGCACGACAACATCGCCGCACAAATCGCCGCGCTGGTGCAGGCTTGGGAGTGGCGGCGCGAAGATCGCATCGTGCTGTGTCTGCCACTGCATCACGTGCACGGCATTATCAACGTGCTTTCGTGTGCGCTGTGGTCTGGCGCGAGCTGCCGCATGCTGCCGCGCTTCGACGCCAACACCGTGTGGGACGGCATCGCCGACGGCGCGACAACTTTGTTCATGGCGGTGCCGACGGTTTACGCCAAGCTGATCGCCGCGTGGGAAAATTCTTCGCCGGAGCGCCGCGCGTTTCTCAGCCAGGCGTGCGCTAATTTACGATTGATGGTTTCCGGCTCGGCGGCGCTGCCGGTGAGCACGCTGGAGCGCTGGAAAGAAATTAGCGGACACACGCTGCTGGAGCGCTACGGCATGACGGAGATTGGCATGGCGCTTTCAAATCCGCTACACGGCCAACGCGTGCCGGGCAGCGTGGGAACGCCGCTGCCGAGCGTGGAGGTGCGACTGGTGGGAGAAAACGGTGAGCCGGTGAACGCGGGAACGCCCGGCGAAATCGAAGTGCGGGGCCCGAGCGTGTTCGCGGAATATTGGGGCAAGCCCGAGGCCACGCGCGAGGCTTTCCGCGATGGCTGGTTTCGCACCGGCGACATCGCGATTGTGGAGCACGGCGTGTATCGCATTCTTGGGCGCACCAGCATCGACATTTTGAAAACCGGTGGACACAAAGTCTCCGCGCTGGAAATTGAGGAAACGCTGCGCGAACATCCCGCAATTGCCGAGTGCGCGATAGTCGGCGTGCCCGATGGGGAGTGGGGCGAGCGCGTCGCTGCGGCAATCGTGCTGTGCGACGGAAGCCTTCTCGATCTGGAGTCACTGCGCACTTGGGCGAAGGATTTTCTCGCCGCGCACAAAGTGCCTTCACGCCTCCTTGTGGTAGATGCGCTTCCCCGCAACGCCATGGGCAAAGTGATCAAGCCCGCGGTCGCTGCGTTGTTTCATACCAAATAGCAGTGAATTCATTTTGGCTTTCTTGCCGCGTCAACAAAAGCGATGCATGCAGCCCGCTGCGTCGCTTGCAGACCGAGGCGGTGCTTAATGCAAGAAAGCGGCGTCAAGCCGCCGCACTCCAAAACCACACGCGGCGCGGACTTTGGGAGCTTCTACAGGATTTACCCGATTTGCGGGACTTTGTGGATTGCTAGACTTTTCTGCGTTGCAAAGTCCCTGGAGCTTTTGCCATGTATAGCGATTCCCCCCTGCTGCAAATTCTTCTGACGAAATTTGAGGCCAAGCGTTTGTTTGATGCTTTGCCGCCAAGCGAAGAGCGTTTCAAGCTGCGGAATAAAATAATGGCCTGCGACACGGCGATAAACTTTTTGAAGGCCAATTCGGAAAGCGGCCGGCAGTTTGTGGAGTGCGCACCGAAGGCTGCGGCGTCCATGCCTTCGTCGGGCCCGCAGATCGTTTAGATTCGGGCGCGTGGACTGTGACACGCGCTAACAGAAACTCTGTGTGTATTCGCTGGTGCTGCAGATTTCACTCCTCTTGACGCCTCCAAGCCGCCAACCTAACATGCGCTTGAAATGACTGATCTCAATGAACTGCGTTCACCTCTGACTTTTCTGCGGAGCCGGCTGAAAGACATTCCCCACCACGAGTTGCTCGCGACCGAGGAAATTTGGTGGAAGAGCGAAGGGGTGGCCATTTCGCACGCCATCGACCGCCCCGGAACACCGTGGCTGCGGATGTTTGACCGGGATGGCAAACGCGTGGATGAAATTCTCTATCCTCGCGAGTATCAAACCATGTTGCGGAGGGGTTACCGTTCCGGCGTGGTGTGGCGCGCGCTGGAAGAAAAATCACTGCTGCCCACGTATGCGCTGATGTACAACATTTCGTTTTACGATCCGGGAATTTGCTGCCCGTATACGGTGTCGCTGGGTACGGCGGTGCCGCTGGCGAAATATGGCAGCGCTGAACTGCAGGCGCGCTTTCTGCCGCAACTTTTGCGACAGGATGACGCCGTGTGGCAAGGCGCCACATGGATGACGGAGATCAAGGGCGGTTCGGACCTGGGGGCGGCGGTCGAGACCGTGGCGCGTACTGCGGGCGATGCTTGGCTGCTGACGGGCGAGAAATATTTTACGAGCAATGCCAATGCGGAGCTAGCCGTAGTGGCGGCGCGGCCGGAAGGAGCGGCGCCGGGGGTGCGCGGACTGGCGTTGTTCCTGGTGCCATGTTACCGCAAAAATGGCGAGCTCAACTATTTTATCCGGCGGCTGAAAGACAAAATTGCCACGCGCTCGGTTCCTACCGGAGAAGTGGAATTGCGAGAAAGCGAAGGCTACCTACTCGGCGGAGCAGACACGGGGATTTATCTGATTCTCGAGGTGCTGAACCTTTCGCGCGTGGCAAACAGCGTGGTGAGCGTGGCGTTGGCGCAGCGCGCGATGACGGACGCACTTAGCTACGCTGAGAGTCGCGTGGCGTTCGGCAAACTGATTCTCGATCATCCGCTGCTGCGGCATCAATTCGAAAATCGTACGAAGACGCTGCGTTCGGCGTTCGCGCTGGCTTGGGAGTCTGTGCAATTGCTGAACGAAGTGTGGATGGAGCGCGCGCCGTATTCCGAGCGCTATCATTTGTTTCGGCTGGTGGCGCATCTGGCGAAGTACTGGACGGCGGAGTTCGCGGTGGATACAGCAAAGTGGGCCATGGAAGTACACGGCGGACTGGGCGTCCTGGCGGAGTATGGCGCGGAACGCTGGCTGCGCGAAGCGATGATTCTGGCGATCTGGGAGGGCACGCCGCATCGCCAGATGCTAGATGGGCTAGAGGTGATGGAACGCAAGCACGCGCACAAGCTGCTCTTCCGACGGCTGGCGGAACTTGCACCGGCTAACGAAGTGCAGGAGATGGAATCGGAAGTCGAGCAGCACTTGAAACTTCCAACGCGAGAGAAGGAAGCGCTTGCGGAACCACTGTTCCGCAAGCTCGCGGTGTTCGCGGCGGAAACACTCGCAGTTAAATCGCGATAGTCCACAACAATCCCGCGGTTTCAATTCCGTCGCGATGCTTATTTGTGCTTGTGGTTATGCTTGTGGTGCTCGTGATCATCCTCGTCTTCCTCAATCGCCAGTATCTCCGAGCCGTCAATCTTGTGCTTTTCGAGGTCTTCCATCAGCCCCTCATCCGATAAATCCTGAGGATGCGAATTTTCCCAGTCGTGATGGGTGACCTTCGTCAAACGCTCCACCACGTCTTCGTTGTGAACCTCGATCGCGAGTTCGCGGCGGCTATCAAAGCTGCCTGGCGTGAGGTTGATAGAGCCAACGATGGCGCGGGCATGGTCCGCGAGCAGAATCTTGCCGTGCAGCTTCAGATGCTTAAGCTTGTGAATTTTGATCCCCACGTCATCCATGATGCGCAAGCCGCCGACGCCTTCGATGAGCTTTTCAATCTTGAGGGTATGCGCGGGCCGCGCCAGCACGTGGATTTTTACGCCGCGCTCCTTGGCGCGCACGAACCGCTCGATAATGATGGGATCCTGGTAACGCTCATTCTGAACAAAGAGAGTGTGTTTGGCGTCGTCGATAAAGCGCGCGACACGGTCGCGGCCGTTGGCGTTGCACCAGATCAGGTGAGAGTTGGCATCAACCTTAAATGGTTTGCGGTGCCAATCGGCCTCGAAGCATTCGATGATCTCCTTGACCTCCGGACCGTGCTGGGTAACGACTGCGTAATCGCGCGTGACCGTCAGATTTTTGGTGTCCCAGTTGAGCGAGTGGACGAAGGCGGTCTCGTCGTCCACCACCATGGACTTCTCATGTGTAACATCGAACTCCGGGTTGCTGTGCTGCACGTCAACCTTCGCCGCTTTCAGCTTCTTGGTGGTCTCTTCATTTTCGGACTGGCCGCTGCGGCGGGCAGGATTCAGCATGACGCGTACCTTGATGCCACGCTTCTGCGCCTTCTCCACCGCATCCAGAAGGGCGGGATCGGAAAACAGAAACATCTTCACCCGAATGGATTTCTTCGCGCCATTGATGGCGTCGAGGATGGGTTTTGCGGTGTCATCCGGCATAACAATCAAGCTGTGCGACATGTTTCCTCCGTTGAAGCTGCAAATATCTCAACATCACGAAACTTTTTCTCGTCACAAAAACCCACGGCGGCGTTTTATTGCGTCACGGACGAAGCCGCACTCTCGGGTTGCTGCCGGAACTGAATCTGATACAACTCCGCATACACGCCGCCGGCGGCCATCAGCTCTTCATGAGTGCCCTGCTCTGCGACCACGCCTTCTTTCAATACGATAATCTTGTTGGCATCGCGGATGGTGCTCAAGCGGTGCGCAATGGTGATTACCGTCCGACCTTTCATTAGGCGCTGCAACGCTTCCACCACCTTTTTTTCGGACTCGGTGTCCAGCGCGGCGGTGGGTTCGTCCAGAATGAGAATGGGATTATTGCGAATTAACGCGCGCGCAATGCCGATCCGCTGGCGCTGTCCGCCGGATAGCGTTTCTCCACGGTCACCCACAATCGAGTCGTAGCCCTGCGGCATTTTGCTAATGAACTCATCGGCGTTGGCGAGTTTGGCAGCTTCCACGATTTCCTGCCGTGCGGCGCCGCCGCGGCCGTAGGCGATGTTGTCAGCAATGGTCCCACGAAAGAGCACGGTTTCCTGCAGCACATAGCCGATCTGATTGCGCAATGCTTGTAAGTCGAAATCGCGAATGTCCACGCCCTCGACCAAGATGCGACCGGCATTCGGATCATAAAAGCGCGGAATCAGGCTGACGATGGTGGACTTGCCGCCGCCGGTGGGACCGACGATGCCAACCGTTTCCCCAGCTTTAATTTGAAAATGTACGTCTTTCAGAACCGGCTCATCGGCTTTGTAACCGAAGGCGACATGTTCGAAGGCAATATCGCCGTTGACGTTGCTGGGAATGAGCGCGTCCGGGCGCTGCGGGATGATGGTGTCCGCTTCCAAAATGGCGCGCAGGCGCTCGACGCCGACAGCCGTTTGCGCGATGGTGTTGGTCATTTTGGCCAGGTCTTGCACCGGCTTGAAAAACATGGCGAGGTAAGCAAGAAACACGGTGAGCGCGCCCGCGGTCATCGCGCCTTGCAGGATGAGCGAGGAGCCGCGCCACAACACCACCGCGGTACAACCTGCCACCGTAACCGTGACGATGGGTGAGAGAATGGCTTTGATTTTGCGCGCTTTGAGCGCGGCGTCGACGGTGGCCTTGCTGACTTCGCTCAACTCTTCCTGCTCCAGATCCTGCCGGCCAAACGCCTTTATGACGCGCATGGATTGCAGCCCTTGTTCCACCACGGCGACAATCCGACTCTGCTGTTTTCTTACTTCGTGCGTGGCTTTTTTCACGGCCTTCTTAAAGCGCGAGAACAGCAGCAGCATAAACGGCGTGACCGCGACGGCGATCAGCGTGAAATCCCAGTTGAGCCAGAACATGACGATGAGCATCGCCACGATGGTGAAGACGTCCACCAAAATGCCCAGCGTGGACGCGGAGGCGAAGGCCTGAATGGTCTGCACATCAGCCGTGATGGTGCTGAGCAACGAGCCGGTCTCGTGCGTATCGTAGTAGCTCAACGAGAGCTGCTGCAGATGTTGATATGTGCGCATACGTAGATCGTTAGCGACCCATTGGCCCACGCTGGTGGTGTAGTAATTCGCAAAATAGGAGGCGATGGCGCCGATTACCGCGATCACCACCACAGCCATGGCGGCGGCCGCCGCTATTTGCATTTTGCCGGTCCCGCGCAACAACGGTTCCAGCAGATGGTCCAGCCAATGCGGAAGCTTGTGGCTGCCCACGACATTGTCCAGAACAATTTTCAGCGGCCACGGGCCTGCGACGCTTGCCGCGGTCTGCAGCAGCATCCCCGCCAGGATGATGACCAAACTGCCCCAATACGGTCGAACCAAGCTCTTGATCAGCCGATACACGCTTGACACTCCCCCGCAAGAGAGTACCTAAACGGGCGAAAAAGCGGCAGCAAAATGACGATTCGCGTCGGCTTGGTGCTTCCGCCCCTAAAATGGCCGAGGTCAGCCCCTTTTGGAATTGGCAAAACTGACAGGCCCACCCAGTGGTGCGCGGCCTACCGCATCCCTTACAAAGACCTACAGCAACGACCTTATCGCCGATTGACCCGTAACACTCTATCGTCAGGTTCCAGAAGTCGTTCTCCGGGTCCCTTCGGAAGTCGCCCTCCTCAATCTGGCTGTCCGCGCGCGAAATGCAGCAACGGGCTTCAAGAAAGCTGAACGGGCAGAAAGAAGCACAATGCGCAATCTGTTTAATATTCGAACTGTGTTGTTCTCCGTCTTGTTGCTGGCCATGTCCGTTGCGTCGTTTGGCCAGATCGGTTTTTCCATCACTATCGCGCCTCCGATAATCCCGGTCTATGAGCAGCCCATCTGCCCCGCCGACGGTTATCTTTGGACTCCCGGCTATTGGGGCTACGGCGACGAAGGTTATTACTGGGTTCCTGGCGACTGGGTTCAAGCGCCGCAAGTAGGCTTCCTCTGGACGCCTGGCTATTGGGGCTGGGGCGGCAACGCGTACGCCTTCCATGAAGGTTACTGGGGCGAGAGTGTCGGCTTTTACGGCGGCATCAACTACGGCTTCGGCTATGGCGGAAACGGCTACGAAGGCGGCCGCTGGAATAGCGGGCGATTCGAATACAACACTTCAGTGAATCGCGTGAACACGACGATGATTCACAACACTTACAACACCAGAGTCGTCGAGAGCAACACGCGCGTCAGCTACAACGGCGGCACCGGCGGCGTGGAAGCTCGCGCGACCGCGCAGCAAGAAGCTGCCGGACGCGAGCGCCACATCGCTCCAGTCGCGGCGCAGACTACGCGTGCACAAGAAGCCCGCTCCAACCCGGAACTGCGCGCAACCGCCAACCATGGCAATCCACCAGCCGCGGCCGTGGCCAAGTCCGAGTCGGTGAATGAACACGCCGCGACCACAGAAAAAGAACCGGCCAGAGAGCCGGCGAAAGAAGCGGTAGCTCCCAAGGCCGAGGAAAAACCGGCTGCTGTCGCCGCGCGTCCTGCTCCGGCCGCTCACGCCAGCGACCTAGAAGCGCATAAGAGCACCGCGCCTAACACTGGCAACGCCAAAACCGACCAGAAATACCAGCAGCAACAGAATAGCCTGGCGGCCAAGCAAACCCAGGATCACCAGAAGCTGGCGCAGCAACAGGAGAAAGAACATCAGAACCTAGCCAAGACGAATGCCAGCGAACCGCAAAAGCAAGCCGTGGAGCAGCGCCACCAGCAACAGACGCAGCAACTCGAGCAGAAGCACGCCGCGCAAACGCAAAAAGTGCAAACCAAGCAACAACCCGCGAAAGCACCGGCCGCCGAGTCTCACCCAGCGGCAGAAAAGCCCCACTGATCGCGCTTGAAAATGTTGCAGAGTTTCGCAGAGGCCGGGCTTTTCCGCCCGGCCTTTTTTTTCCGCAGCCGCGTCACCAATAGACAAGCCACTGATACGCAAACTTCCTTGGTGTTATACCGCGATCTCCGGATAGCCCGCTCGTTGCCGCTGCGCAATTATCGGGACGCAGTTGGAACCCCAAGACTCTGAAGCGCGCTAGTTTCCCGCGCGTCGTTTCGGAAATACAGGAGGCAACATGCTTTATTACGCGCTGGTGGCTTTAGTCATAGCGATCATTGCCGGAATTTTGGGCTTCGGCGGAATCGCATTCGCGGCGGTCGGTATCGCAAAGATTCTATTCTTCGTCTTCCTGGTTATTTTCCTCATCACGATGCTAAGTCACTTGACGCGGGGCACGCGGGTCTAAAGAACTGGTTCGAGACTCGCCTGCGCATGACGGAAATTCCCATGGATGGATTTCGCGCGCCGAGGCGATTTTAGGCGATAGCGCGCGCACTGCGTCCGCCAATCGTACGTCCGAGCTCTCGACGGCCGCGTCAAACACGAACTCGTGTTGTTGGGCCGCGCCGTCGAGTAGTTTGGCTTCTAAGAAATACACCAGCTTCACCCAATCTTCAAAATAAAAACTTCGCCAAAGCGGCGGGGATGTGAACGACAGCGAATGCTGTTCGCGAGATGTGGTTTATACTCCCTTTCAGTCGAAAGGTGGCTGGAATGTCGCAAATATTTTGTGTTGTTGCGAGTCTGTGGTTGCTGGTAGCTGGCGCGAGTTTCCAGCAAAGTTCCCCGCCGCAAAGCGCCCCCACTCCTGCACCAGGCGCCGCACTTGAAGCAAATCCCGCTGACGTAGCATCGCCTGATGGGATTATCGCGGCGACGTATCAGGTCATCTCTGGTCCGGCGGGTCAAACGCGAGATTGGAATCGCATGCGTTCGTTATTTCATCCGAGCGCACGCCTCATCCGCACTGGCGCGCAAGAAGGCGGGGGAATGACGGCAACGTCATTCACTCTAGAGGAGTACATCGAACGTGCCAGCGGTTATTTCATGAAGAACGGTTTCTGGGAAAAAGAAACGGCTCGCCGCGCGGAGCAGTGGGGCAACATCTTCGAGGCGTTCAGCACTTATGAGTCACGGCACGATGCCAAAGACGCCGCGCCCTTTGCGAGAGGGATCAATAGTTTTCAATTATTTTTCGATGGAAAGCGCTGGTGGGTGCTCACAATTTTCTGGCAAGAAGAAACGCCCAATAATCCTCTGCCAGCGGAATTCCTCCCACATGGTAAATAAGCTTGGCGCGCAACATTCCAGCTGTGGTTGTAACCTTGATTGAAACCAACGTGCTGCACGATGGCTTGTACCGCGGTCTAAAGGCATTGAGTTTGGGGAAACAAAAAAAACCATGCCACTCGTTCAGATTGTGGATTCAGATTCTGGAGCCGGCGAGGGGTTCCTTGATTGCTCCGACATGCTCAGTCTCTGAGATCCGCAAACCGACGACGGATCAACATTTGGACGATCGCGAAAACGATCGCGGTCGAGACGCCGAACATTAAGCATCCGTCGGCTGCTTCCAGCGGCCCCAGCAATCTCCACGAAGGGCTCATAATCAAATCACCGTAACCTAAAGTGGTGTAATTCACCGCGGAGTGGTAGTACGCGGTCCCGAATTCTGAAAATTCTCCGCACATTACGAACAGAACCGCCCACAAGGCGACTTCCACCAAGTGCGCCACGAGCACGAAAAACATTGCCTGCGCAACAATGGCAAGATCAATCCAAAAGATTCTACCCGCGAGGCCGCGGTTATTTTCACGGCGCACGAAGCTTACCGTCGCGATCACCGCCAACCCGTGGACAAAGATCGTGCATAGCACCACGCATGTGCCAACCAGCAATGGAATCAGGATCGCGATGTGGTGGATTTGCGGCATTCCCTGCCCCAAGACGGCACGGCGTAGTGACTTCTACAGCCTGCTAACGATGACACAGACTTGACCTGGTTGGTGTTTTTTTGCACGGTCGGAACTAATCGAAAACGCCCTGTTTTATGGCCCTGCTCAGTGTGGTTAGCGGCGTAAGGACAACAGAATCATCGAGGAATCTGGAGCGGGCGATGGGAATCGAACCCACGTCCGAAGCTTGGGAAGCTTCTATACTGCCATTGTACGACGCCCGCTCTTTGTTTCTGATTGTACTCAGGAATTGATTTTCCGTATAGTGCTTTGCGAATTCGTCCTGCTTGTCCCATCCTCCACCCTTTTCCATAAACTCGGTCAGAGGGCGCTGAACGTCATCGAAATATCGACCAAAATGAGCGAAGCCCCGCCCCGTGACGGGGCTTCGTCATTGCACACGCGATCGCTTGCTCACGGTCCTTCCGTTAGTTGGTCACTGTAACCACCAACGGAATTGTCTTTGCCGTGCTTCCCGCGCCCGCCGACGCGGTCACGTTCACCACGTAGGTCGCCGTCTGAGGGGTCGCCGGTGTCGAATTGCTGGAACCGCAGCCAACCGCGAAGAGAGACAGCGTCGCAAGAATCGCCGCCGCTCCAAACAAGCGCTTCAGTTTTTTGCGACGGCCAAACGGCAACAGCAACCCCGCAAGAGCCAGCGTTGAGGCAACGCGCCACACATTGAGCTTCGCCACCGCACTTGCGGCAACAACGCTAGCGCCCACGGTTACCTTCACCACGCCCGCATCGACCCCATCCAGCGTGACCGAAGACGGCGCGAGCGCACACGTCAGCTTCGCGGGCAGGCTTCCGCAACTGAACGACACCGTTTGCGTGGAACCACCCAGAGGTATCACGCTGATCGTGGCCACGCCCGCTTGTCCGCCGCTCAGCATCAAGCTCGCGGGCTGCGCTTGCATCGTGTAGTCGAACACCATCTCCGTGATCGGGCCACCCGTCGACGCCGAGACCAGCGCATCGCCGGCATAATTTGCCGAGAGTGAATGGGCCCCGGCAGCAAGCGTGCTGATCGCAAGATTCGCCGTGCCCGTTCCGTCGAGCTTCACCGTCCCGATGGTGTTGTTACCGTCTACAAAAACGACGTTGCCGGTGGCGGTGTACGACCGCACGTCGGAAGTTACCTGCGCGGTAAGATTAATCGTCCCTCCCACAACGGTGCTCGCGACGTCCGCAAAAAAGTTCACGGACCCCGGCGTGTTTGCGTTTACCGTAATATTTCCAGTGCTAGTAGACGCGTTCACGTTGCTATCGCCGGTAAAGCTCACGCGAATCAAGTGCTGGCCCGCGGTTTTGAATGTCGCCGGAAAGGTGAAGGAGTCGCAGTATTGTTGGCTGACCGTGATCGCTGGTCCCAGAGATACCGCCGTCCCGCTGGTGTAATCGCTGATGCTGACCGTTCCGCCATAAGGAGCGCAGCCGTTATTCGCCAGCACGATTTGTCCGTCAATGTTCACAGGAATGTTTGGAACCGCGGTGCCGTCCAGGAATACGTCGGCGACAACCGAATCTTCCTTGGTGATGTTCACGGTGTACGCGGCCTGGCTGCTGTTGAAGCTGCTATCGCCCGGATAGGAAGCTTGCAGTTGGTGCGCTCCCGCCGTGAGCCCAGCAGTAAGGTTGGGCAGCACGCTGGACTGTCCGGTGGGCTTCGCGCCATCGCCAAACACGATAGCATTCTCTCCGTAGTTCAAAATCAGCGTGCCCGGCGTCGCAAAGTCTTTCGTCGTCGTGGTGGCCGGATTGCCATCCACCAGCAAATTGATCGTCCCCGTAGGATGCCCGTAGCCGGAATTTCCGCCCACGGCGATCCACAAAGTTACAGGCTCGCCGTATGACACAGAAAGTGGCGTTTGGATGAAATACCCTCCGGCAAGTCCACCCATCAGCGTTTGACTGGCCTCCGGCGTCACCGTAACGTTCACAGCATTCGATGTGCTCGAATAATATTTGCCATCTCCGCTGTAACGCGCCGTGATGCCATAAGTCCCACCCGGCACCGTTGGCGTCGCAATGGTGGCAGTGCCGCTGGAGCCGGATGTGGCAAGCGCGGTTGCGCCCACTCCAAGAGCATTCCCAGTGCTGGGGTCGGTGGACAAAAGCGAAACCGCTCCCGTCGGCGCCGCGCATCCGCCGCCCGTGCAGGTCACTTTAGCTTTGAAGGTGATCGGCGTGCCGTGAACCACGGTGGTCGCCTGTCCACTTCCGAGCGCCAGCGTCGTCGCCGACCCCGCGGTAGCCGCCGCACTAGCCCACTTGGTGACCAGCGCATTCGCGTCGAAGGAACCGAGACCGGTGGCTAGGTCATAACCAGGTCCGGCGGAATAGCCCACGGTGAATTGTCCATTAGTGTCGGGCACTTTATTGTCGCCCTTGGTGATGTCGTGATAAATGCCCACAGTCGCGGCCAATTTGTAAATTACGTAGTTGGCCAGGCCTTGTGGCTTTCCCCCCGATTGCTGCAGCACCAGCGCCATGATTCCCGCGGCCGATGGACTGGACGCCGAGGTACCTCCTACAGGGAAGACACCGATAAATTCTGGATCGCTGCAACTTGCTTCGAAACATAGCGCATAGCCGGTATGCCCCGCGGCCGCTAACGAAATATCCGGCAAGTCGCGTTTACCGTCGTTCGGCACGCCGGTCGCGCTCTGCCAGTTCGGCTTGTTATACAGCGTGCTGACGCCGCCGCTGCCGGCCCACAGCGAAACAGAGAAAGGATCGTTGCTGCTCTCGTTCCAAACAATTTCCGGAATGTAACTGAGCACGGACTGCAGCGTGGTGGGATCCCCGGTGATGGCCCAATACAGATCGTTATTCGCCACATCATCGAACTGCGTGCCCCCCACCGCTACGTTGTACGGAGTGGAAGCCAGGCCGTTCACCGCCAAGCCCCCCGACGCGAACAAACCGCTGCTTTGCGAGTCGCACCCCGCTCCCCCATTGTCACCCGCGGAAACAAACGATGTGATGCCCTGCGCGGCGGCTTGTTGCCAAAGTGAATTGTAGAATGCCGTTTGCACGCTGCTCATATTTTGTTCGCAGGTGCCAAAACTCGTGCTCATAATCGGGGCGAGGTTGTGGTCCACGATGTACGCCGCGGAAATGTCCACGCCATCGGCAAAGTTGCTTTGCGACGCCACCGCGACGATGTGCGCCCCGGGAGCCACCGCGCCAGCCCACGTCACGTCCAGCAGCGCTTCGATCGTGTCGTCGTACGATTGCACCTGGGGGTCATCGCCATTGATGATCATTTCCGGATCATTCGGCGGAAGGCCCATCACGTTGCGAAAATCGCGGATATCTTGAATGCCGTCGATATTGTAGTAGGGGTCGGCCAAACTGCTCCGGCTGACAATCGCGATCGACTCTCCGGTGCCGTCAATGCCCGCCGCATACAGCGGCTTGACGTTATAAATGGTGGCGAAATCGGCAGGGCCCATGAAGTGCTGCCCATACTGACCTTCGATCTTTCCCGTTTTCCTGTCGATCCCGATTTTCGCGCCAATCTTGAGGTTCGGCAGACGTGGATCGCTATGCAGCCGCACCACGCCCTTGACCACCTGCGCCAGCGCCGATGGAACCTGCATGTCGGTCGCATTAGCGATGAACTTGATGTTCTTGTAGCTGTAGTTGTGCATCTCCGTCGCAAACGCCTGCTCTACCTGCCCCACGGTTCCGCTGAAAACAATAAACCGCCGGCTCTGCGATATCTCGTGCACCGTCAGCCCCTGCGTTTGCAACCACTGCTGCACCTTCGTGGCGTCTTCATCGGCCACGCCAAATTGCGCGCCATACTGCGCCGGCGTCAGCCACTTGTGATACGAAGGCGACGAGGAATCGTGCAACGCCGCGACCAAGTCTGCCGCCTGTTGCTCTTGCTCCGCGCTCGGCGAAAGCATCAACAGCATTCGTCCCAGGCTCTGCCCGCCAGCCATGCGCCCGTTATCGACGCTGGCTTTCACCAATGGCGACGCCGAACCGGTGACCGTGGTGCGCTCGTCATCCTTAATCGAAGAAAGAATGCGAGACCGCGCTTGCGTCCCCGCCTGCGCCCCCGCCGGCGCTGGTGTTTGTGCCTGAAGTCCGCCTGCTACAAATAGAAGTGCGAATAAACAGAGAATATAAATGTATTGTTTTGCGCGAAGACTGTGAGTCAAGGGTGAATCCTCCTAGGTTGACTTCCAAAAATTTTGCGACAACTTTGCTATCCGGGCGAACCGGCAGCTTGCAACCAGGTCCTGCGATCTTTTCTGTTCTTCGTTCAGCCACACGGGACGCATGCGGGCAGGGGTTTAGCTACGTTGCGTCGATCTAAGAGAAATTATTGCTGGAAAAATTGTGTCAGCGGTGTTCAGTGCATGGGGACATGAATCGTGGCGAATCGCGCGCTCGCTTTAACGGTCAATTCCGTCCCTGCGTTCGAGTAATTCAGCCACACTGCTGCATTCATGCCAGACCTTTTCCGTCACACACGTGTGTCCCACGAAGCACCAAGCCACGTTCGACACAAATTTCGTTGCGAAGAGGTTTGCATTCTAGGACACTTCTTGTCGTTGCGCTAGCGCAACTACCTTATAGAAAGAGCGATGGGGCCTCTCTCTGCCACGCCTCGCCCCGCGCGTGCTAATCTTTCTCATGCCCAATCCCAAAAAAAAGAAGGCCTGTCACTGCACTCACGGCCGCGCCATTCATCACACCAAGAAGGTCGGCGGGAAAATTAAGAGCCCATGTAATTTTCCAAATTGTCCGTGCAAGGATTACGACCCGAAGAGTTAGTGCCACCTGCCTGGATTGCGCCGGAACGCCCGAGTCACGCGTCGGAACGCCCCGGCCAGCCACGTATCGTCTCTGGACGACCCGCGACGCGGTGTTCTAACCCCGCGCATCCTGGAAAGTTTTGTGCGGCAAAACGACCTTCAATCGGCGGCCTTCCTGTCGAGAATCCAATCCAGGGCGTCGTCCAGCCTTCGAAACACGCGAATGCCCTCATCGCCGGCGTTTTCTCGCAGCATCTCAAACATTCTCGCCAGTCCATAAAGTAAATCGCCACCCACCAGGATCGCTCGGCGGGAACACGGCCAGAACACCCGCCGTTCTGCCAGGATGCGAACATCCTCAGCGCTGAGCTCCACCTCGGTGGAGTGCGTCAAGTCCACCAGCTGCGAATATCTCGGGTCAAAATCTGGGTCCTTCAACAACTGCTCGTGGTGCGCCAGCGCGTCCGCCAAAGTAAAAACTCCGGACGCCGTGCTCAGCACCAACTTATGCGCTCCATCGATTTTGTAAAACGCGGGCATGTAAACAACATTCTACGCCCAGGCGTGGCGAGCATAAGCGTGGCGAGCATAAGCGTTGCGAGTTAGCTAAACAAAAAAACACAGGCCCGACTTGTTCGAGTTTGTGCTTCAGAAAGAAGGCGTTGTTATCGATATCTGACTAAGTGAATGGGTCACCCATCCAAACCACAAGCGGACACAGGGCATTTTTTCTAGGCTCGGAGGCACCCTTTCCTCTTGTTGTCAGCTCGCCACTGCGTAACCAAGACCTTTCCGAAAAGTCGCTTCGGCAACCGCGACGGCCTCCGCCACCGTAATGGTGTAAACGCCTCCGCAATCCTTTCGCCACTCGCCATAGCCGTCCTTAAATTCCGGAACGTCCCCCTCCTTCACTAATTTCGTCACGCTGCGATCCAACGCCTCGCGCGCAAAAGGCATGTGCTGAAAGTTGTCTGGTTCCGGGCCACCAGTGCAATTCCGCAACCGTACTTTGTCCAGCCGGATATGCACGATCACTCCTAATTTCGGCAGCGACTCTATCTTGAGAATCGTAAGCGTTGATCCCTTTTCGTGGGGACGCGTGTTGTATTCCCACACCTGCCCCGGGCGAAACTTGGCATCGCTCGCTGCCGTCGGTTCCGGGCAAGGCCGTTTGTCCTGCGCACCCAGCGCTTCTCCAAAGTTGGAAATCACCAACACCAAACAGAACGCAATCACCTTCTTGAGTAGCACCATCCGGCACTCCCTTTAAAACGCATCGGACTCACCCGTCAGCAGAGCCACTAATCCGAACATCGCGCACACTATGTTCTTCATGTTGTTCCGGGTCGACTGGACGCCGCCCCGGGCACAGTATCATGGCGGATTTTGTCTGTCGTGATAATTGCCCGGCGCCAACGGTCCACTCCGGATCGTCTTCCCGTGATAGTGTTAGGCATGGCCGTTTACCGAAAGCAAGCCTGCAAGTGCAGTCACGCCAAAACCATCCACTACGTCAAGACTATTGAAGGCAAAATGCATGTCCCGTGCCACTTCCCAAATTGCAGTTGCAAAGATTACAAGCCGGTGAAGACCTAATAGCGAGGCGCCACGCCATCGCGCCGCGTCCCGATCCGCACGGGCTGTAAAATCCTGCATGGTACGGGCCCGCCGTCACTTGGTGCTGCTGACCAGCGCCGGCCACGTGTCTACCGCCGTGATATCTTTCAAAGCCCCGCTCGACGACGACATATGCCCTTTGTTTGCGGCGTCAAACGTTCCCGCAATCATTACGTAATGCGAATTGATCCGCGTATATTTCGCATTTAGAACAGCGTTTCGTACTACCCAGATCGAATTCTTACTGATCCTGTGAATGTAATCGTTCTGGCTCAAGAAAATCGCATTGCCCTCAAACTCCAGATGTAAAAACCCTTCGAAGGCCACTCTCTTGCCGTCGTACCGTTCCGGCGTCGCGATCAATTGAAGAATGCTGACGTGCTGGGGCAGGGCTGTTTGTGGCTCCGCCTCGAGCGTGAAACCCAAAAAAAAGAACAGCAAGGATACCACCAGCTTTCGCAACGGTACCTCCACGATGGCTGGTGGCGTAAACACAGAACCACTCATAAAGTCGCTCGCGGCGCATGAGTATTTCATCAGGCGAAGCAAAGGGTTAAAAATGTCCCAGCGCGGATGCTTTAGCCAGTTTCTCTATTGTTGAAAGCTGCAGGCCACTTGTGACGAGCTGTTAGTCCGCTCGGATTGGCGACGGAGCATTCTCAAGCAGCCGGGACCACATCTTTCTGCCCTGCCCATCCTAGATTTCTTTGTAACGCCCAGCCCCTCCCGTACATCAAATTTGTTAAGAAAACAAAATTGGAAACGATTCCGGTGGCAATGCGTGCGGTGTCCTGCACGGGCGGTCACGGAAAATATAAAAGGAGCTGTTTATGAAAATGTCGAGAGTCTCAATTCTTCTGTTCGGTGCTGCACTTGTGTTTTCTTCGGCCACATTTGCTGGCGAAATTAATAAAGGATCGCTCAGATTGGACGACAAGGTCGTTGTCGATGGTAAGCCCCTCGCCCCCGGCACTTATCGCGTCGAGTGGGATGGCACTGGGCCAGCCGTTCAAGTGAAGCTTCTACAAGGGAAACAGGCCGTTGCCACCATACCGGCCCACGTGACCGAACAAGGTACTCCAAACTCGCAGGATGGCTATGCCACTACCGCCGAGCCCAATGGCTCTAGAGCACTTACGACCATTTACCTCAAGCGCTTTACTTTGCAGATCGATCAGAACTAAGCGAGCCCGCAGGCTTCAAACTAAGCTACAGCAACCCATTCCTTTCCAGTTGAACCGGCAAGGAATGGGTTGCAGTTTCGCGAATGTCTCATCACGATGACCTTTGCCCAGTAGGGCGAGGCTCTACCTTCTAACCTTAGCCTACCGTTTATCACAGCAGCCGGTGCCCGTCCTCGGCAGAGGGCGGGCCTTGCTTTTGAAGTTGTGCTTCTCTTTTCCCACTCGGCGACCTGACGATCGGTCTCGTAATCTAAATTTTCCCTCTTCATACGGTAATCGCCGGATAGTGCTGCTCGCCACCGCCGCGCAATCATTAGAACGGAATTTCCCATCCCCTCTGATTCGCGCGGGATTCCCGCGCCGTCAGAAAACAGGAGGCCATATGCTCTACTACGCGCTCGTTGCTTTGGTCATCGCCATCATTGCCGGCATTTTGGGTTTTGGCGGCATTGCATTCGCTGCGGCCGGAATCGCAAAAATTCTCTTCTTTATTTTCCTGGTGATTTTCGTCGTCTCGTTGCTAGGTCACGTTCTGCGCGGCGGAGACAGGATATAGCGCCGGCCTCGTACGCTTGCATGTAAAACTGTCGGGGGCCTGCGACTTGCACGCTCTGCAACCAGCCGGCCCCTGCATTCGACGCCGCGCCGAATTCAGAATGCGCTCGGCGTCGCGGGATGCGCATCTCATCCGTCGGCTAAGGGTTTATCTCCCCGCGCAGATGTTTGGCCAATTTCTCAATTTGTTTTAACTGCTCGGACAGATCTTTCGGCAGTTGCCCGTGCGTCACCTGCTCGACCTGCGGTGGAATTCCGGCGGAAAGTTTGGCCAGCTCTTCAGCCTCCTCCCGCAACTTCTTCGGATCGGCCTTTGGCGGCTTCGGGAGTGCCGGCGGAATCGAGCCGCCATTCGTTTGCTGGTCGCCGGCGCGCCGGCCCGGCGGGATCGGAATGCCCTGCCCCGGCGCCGGTCCGCCCAGCATGGCAATGCACTGCACCATCAGCAGAATCCCTAGAAGAACCCTAATCATATGCACCTCCAAGGGCCATCTATCGGATGGGGCCCAGCTTACACCCAATCGCTATCGGAGCGGGCGCACACTCGCTGGGACCAACGGCTCGTTGGAAGGCTCGTATTCTGTGCACTTTGCCAGCGTGAGCCGGGCTTCCATTGGAACGTAGCGTCCTCACTATTCGAATGCCCCTCGTACATTTTGTTGCATCATCAGTACTTATAAACTACTTGACACAATATCACATTCGCGCTACTATGAGAGATGGTTCTGACTAGCGAGGTCGACAGGTGACCGCGAGCCACCACTCTCCGGACATCCATCGACCCAGGCTTCCGCTCCAGCCTCGCAACCCGTACTCCGCCCCTCCCAATTTCTCCCCTAAGTCCTTACCTGGCATACTCTTTCGCGACCCCCAGAAAAACGCCTCCCGCAAACCCTTTAGAATCTATCTCTTTCAAATCGCCCTTCCCGCAAACCCTTTGGAATCTATCTCTTTCGTAAACCAGGGGGGTGGGGGGTGGGGCCTCTTTCCGCATTTTCCATTGCCGCATTACTTCATTGCATCGCCGTCGGTCGCAGCGACCTGCTCCTCGCTTCCCTTCTCGTGTGCCAAGCCGTCGATCTCCTCATCCTCGCGCTTGACGGTCGCCTGGCACTTCGGCCCGTTGGCGATTGCGCAGCGTCCTTCGCCCGCGCCGTTGACGCCGCCACTCCCCTCCGTTAGCGTCAAGAGTGACGAAGCGCCTCCCCGCTTCGCGCTTTCCGCTACGCCTCCAAGGTCGGAGTACCCAGTGGCTAACTCGATCATTACCCTCACCACCGATTACGGCACCAACGATCATCTCGCCGGAACATTGAAGGGCGTCATTCTCAAGATTGTCCCGGACGCCACCGTCGTGGACATCACGCATCAGGTCAATCCCTTCGATCTTCTTGATGGCGCGCTGGCTATTGGCTCGTCCTATTCTTATTTTCCGCCGCGCACCATTCACGTCGTGGTCGTCGATCCCGGCGTGGGCACCGAACGCCGACCGCTGCTCGTCAGCGCGGGCAATCAATATTTTGTCGCGCCAGATAATGGCGTGCTCTCCGTGATTTACGAACGCGAAACCGACGTGGTCGCGCGGCATGCCAACGTCGAACATTATTATTTGCAGCCGCTCAGCAAAACTTTTCATGGCCGCGATATCTTCGCTCCCGTCGCTGCCTGGCTCGCCAAGGGCGCGCAAATCGCCAGCATGGGCGATGAAATATCGGACTTCAAACGCTTCGCTCTGCCAAAACCAAAAGCTTCCAACGGTCACGTCAAAGGCGTGGTCATGCGCGTGGACTCCTTCGGCAATCTGCTGACCAATTTTCGCGCCGCCGATTTACCAGAGACCGCAATCTCCAGTGGCACTATCAATTTGCAGATCGGCACGCACGCCATCACCAAAATGGTGGACACCTTTGCGCGCGGCGCCAAAGCCGAACCGGTAGCTTATGTGGGCTCTAGCGGCTACATAGAAATTGCCGTCAACAAAGGCAACGCGGCACAAGCGTTAGCCATCGGCCGCGGCGCCGCGGTTCTTTTGACGCCGTAATCTGTGCAGCGACTTTGTAAACGTAATTTGAGAAGTAATTTGTAACGGGACTTTTCGGAATTAGTTTGCGGGCCTAATTTGTAGCGGAAATTTGCCGGCGGAACTTGTGAGTGAAATTGTCGGCGCAGTGGAATGTTAGCGGCTTGAATCTAGCGCGGCCATCTGTGAACGCGTGCGCGGATCAAGCCAATCGCGCCACGCATCACCCAGCAGATTGAACGCCAGCACCGCGGTCATCACCGCCAGCGCGGGAAATACGACCATGTGCGGCGCGTCAAAAAGATGGTTGCGCGCATCGTTCAGCATCGCGCCCCAACTCGGTAAGGGAGCTAGCACGCCAAGCCCGAGAAAGCTCAGCGTGGACTCCGCCAGAATCGCGCCGGCCATACCGATGGTGGCTTGAATTAAAATCGGCTGCAAAATATTTGGCAGTAGATGCCGCCGCAAAATGCGCGCGTGCGACGCGCCCAGCGAACGCGCCGCCAGAATAAATTCCAGCTCTTTCACCTTGAGCACTTGCGCCCGCGCCAACCGCGCGTAACCCGCCCATCCGGTAATCACCAGCGCAAAAATCACTTTTTCAATCCCCGGACCGAGGAACGCGGCAAACGCAATCGCCAGCAAAATTCCCGGGAACGAAAGAAACGCATTGATCAGCAGCAGATTCACGAAGCGATCGAACCAACCTCCCGCATAACCCGCAAGCATCCCAATCACCAGTCCGATCGAGCCGCAGCCGCAGACCACGCTGATCGCCACGAGCAGAGAAACGCGCGCACCGTACAGCACACGCGAGAGAATGTCGCGGCCGAGTTCGTCGGTGCCCATCCAATGTGCGAACGAAGGCGCAACGAGCCGCGCGGGCAAATTTTGCGCAGCGGGATCCGCTGGGGCAATCCACGGCGCGAACAGCGCAGCGAGCAGCAGCACAACCGCTACAGTAAAACCGACGCGCGCAAGAATGCTTTGTCCCAGAAATTGGCGCAGTGAGTTGAGTCGAGTATTTTCGCGCGTTTGATGCAAAGACTGTTCTGCGCTCGTCGGTGATGGTCCTGTCTGCAGCGGGGATGTGGGGATTACGTTCATGCGAGGCGGACGCGCGGATCGATGAAAGAGTAAAGAAAATCCGTGAGGAGATTTACCAGTACGTAGGAAACGGAAATCACCAGAATACAGCCTTGCAGCAGCGGATAATCGCGCGAAGAAATTGCTTGGACCGTTAGGCGGCCGATTCCGGGCCACGAAAAAATTGTTTCGGTGACGATAGTTCCGGCGAGTAGCGTTCCGAACTGTAGACCGAGAATGGTGATCACCGGAATTAACGCGTTGCGGAAAGCGTGACGAAACAAAACCGCGGCGGTGCCAAGACCCTTGGCGCGCGCGGTGCGCACGTAATCACTGGAAAGTTCTTCGAGCATTGCGCCGCGCACCATGCGCGTGAGAATCGCGGCGAGCGCCGCGCCAAGCGTGGCGGCGGGAAGAATGTAACTGAGCGCGCTGCTGCGTCCAGATACCGGAAGAAATCCCAGCTCGATCGAAAATAGTAAAATCAGAATTGGACCTAACGCAAAATTCGGAATGGCGAGACCGAATAGCGTAAAGAGACCAACCGCGCGGTCGGCGAAGTGTCCGCGCCGATGCGCGGCAAGAATGCCAGCGGGAATGGCGATGGCCGCGCAAACTAACAACGCTAGAAACGCGAGCTGCAACGTGGCGGGATAGCGTTCAAAAATAATGCGGTGCACGGGCGCTTGATATTTCAGCGATTGTCCCAAGTCGCCATGAGCCAACTGTTTCAGATAGTGGCCGTACTGCTGCAAGAGCGGTTTATCGAGATCGAGCGAATGACGCAGTTGCGCGAGTTCGCCGGGAGCGGCGCCTTCGCCCAGCATTTGCTCGACGGGATCGCCGGGCACGATATGGATCATCAGGAAAACCAAAGTGAGGACCAGCCAGAGCGCGGGAAGCGTGAGAAGAAAACGTTGCGCGAAGTGGCGCGCGATTTGGAGGAATTGCTTCAGGAGCGGACTCCGGTGGATTCCGGATCGTTCTTTTCTGAACCAGCTTTATTTTCCGAACGGTGATTTTCGGAGGTGCGATTTTCGCCGACGTGATTATCGGTGGCGTGATTTTCGGAAGAATGATTATCGGACGGCGAATGATCCTGATTCGTGGAACGCTTCGTATTCCCTGCCGGATTAGCGTTGGCAGGAACCTTTGCTACAGCGTGCGAATCGCCTGTGGCTTTGCTTTCAGCAATTTTGTTTTCCGCAGAGATGGTGCGATGGAGTTGGATTTTAACGCGGGCCACGCGCTTGCCGTCCATTTCCACGACGGTGAAACGCGAATTACCGAAGTCAAAGCTTTCGCCGCCTTTGGGAATGAAGCCAAGTTGATCGAGAACAAAACCGCCGACGGTGGCGTAGGCGGGGTCTTCCGGAATGGTGATGTTGTATTGCGTTTCGAGGTCGCGAACATTGAGGGCGGCGTCGAAAACCACCGCGCCGTCGGCGAGCGTGAGCGGGCGCTCGACGACGTCGAATTCGTCGTGAATTTCGCCAACCATTTGTTCGAGGATATCTTCGAGGGTGACGAGTCCGAGGATGCTGCCAAATTCATCGACCACCACAGCCAAGCCGACGTGATGGGAACGCAATTCAAGAAGGAGTTCGCTGGCCGGCTTGGTTTCCGGAACGATCAGTACTTCGCGTAGCACGCGGCGCAGATCAAAAGGTGGCGCGCTCTGGCGTTCTTCGAGAGCGCGTTCGCGATCGAGAAGCGTCCATAGCATGTCTTTGATGTGCACGAAGCCGAGGATGTGATCCTGCGTGCCGCGGTAGACGGGAATGCGCGAGCGCTGCGTGGTGGCAAACGCCCGCATCACTTCATCGAGCGAGGCTTCGACGGAGAGCGTGTGCATGTCCGGCCGCGGGATCATGATTTCGCGGACCTGAATCTGGCCAATTTCGATGGCGCTGAGAATAAATTTTTCTTCGCCGGGAGCCAGGAGTCCGCGTTCGCGAGCCTGTTGAATCTGGATTTGCAGTTCCTCGGTGGTGTGCGGATCGCCGTGGCCGTGCTTTCCGGAGATGCCCAGAGCCCTAACGAGGAGCGTGGAGATGTTGTCCAGCAGCGCGATGGCCCAGCGAAACGTGGTAAGAAACCAGTGGAAGGGCCGCGCGATGAGCAGCGCCACGCGTTCGGCACGCGCCAGGCTTACGGTCTTGGGAACCAACTCGCCGACAACGACGTGCAAGACGCTGAGCAGAACGAACGCGCAGGTCAAAGCCAGGCCGTGCGCAATCAACACGGAATAGGTGCCGGGGGTACCCGACCACATCCCTTGAAACGCCTTCGCAAGAGTGGATTCGCCGAGCGCGCCGAGAGCCAGGCTGGTGAGGGTGATGCCAAGTTGCACGCCGGAGACCACGCGCTGCAAATCGCCGAGCAGGCCTTCCACAATTTTGGCGCGCGCGTTACCGGCGGCGACGAGCTGGCGCACACGCGAAAGCCTGACGGCAACAAGAGAGAATTCGGTGGCGGCGAAGAAACCGTTGAGCGCGACGAGCGCAAGCACGCCGATGAGGCGAACAACAAACATCGATGGCTTTCCCTCAGTTGCGGCTATTCAAACACACGAGGACCGGGTTGGACTCGAGAATCACTGCTCGAGCCCTAGTATAACAGGCTGGTAGCGGGTGCCAGACAGGTTGGGACGCGTAGGTACTACTGGGGCAATCTGCAAGGCCAATCCTAAGGCGGGTGAAACGATAAGGAAAGCCAAAGGCCGCACCCTAAGTTCAAAGCGATGCACCCGGGAGGTTCTTCGCCGCAACAAGATTGTCCCACCCGCCGGGCTTCCAAAATCACCTGTCCGGCAACGACTAGTGAGACGCCATGCATCTATATACTCGCCATGGATCGGGGTTAGGATGATAGGAATTCACAGTCGCCGATGGATTTTATTGGTGTCCGCTGTCGCCGCAACAGCGATTCTTTGCTCTTGTCGTTTATTAGATTTGCGATCAGACAGGAAAAAGGTATCGCCTACCGAGGACGAAGTTTATGAGGCGATAGTCCGTGACATGATGGCCCAAAGTCATCATGATTCAATTGCCACGAGCCAACTTGTTTTTGACAATACCGTGTTAAGCGACCTGGAGGCCAAAGAAAGCATGGCCTCGTGCAAAGAACGCGTTCGAAAAGAACAATCGTTGGAGCGCAGCACGCCGCAGTTTAATTCTCTTCCCGACAAAATCTATCGCATCCTAACGCTCAGCAGCTGGAATGATCGATCGTTGCGAGCCGATACAATCGAGGATTTTCTCGAAAAGTCTTGCACGACCGGCAGCGTTTCCACAACATTCCATACGGACTTGCCTCGGACCTTTATTATCGGCGCGAACGTACACTTCGAGGGATGGCCAATCATGAAAGACGAGACAGCATCGTTCGAGCAAGTATTTCCGGGAGCGGCGGGAATCATCTCATTTTCGCATGTGGGGTTCGATTCCGCGCTGCACGAGGCGGTCGTTTCCGTTTCGTTTGTTTGTGGGGGCTTATGTGGCACGGGTTGGCGCTACATTCTCGAAAAGAAAAGAGGAAGGTGGGAAGTTACCAGCAAATTGATGCGTTGGATGTCGTAGGCGCCTCAGGCAGGTTGGGCCGGGTAGGTACTACTGGGGCGAGGCCGAAGGCGGTCTTAAATCGGGTGAAACGATAAGGGACATCAAGAGCCGCACCTTGATGAACCAAGTCCCTAAAGATGCGCCACCCAGGAGGTTCTTGGCACGGATAAAGATGTCCTACCCGCCACTCGCAAATTTAATTGATCGAGGTCCCAATGCCAGGCGCAGGGCCAATCATTCTGTTCGACAAATCCGCACTCCAGACGCTCACCGCCGATGAAGCGGTGTGGTTCGACACATTCTACATGCCCAGCATGACGCCGCTTTTTTTCGTCGAAACACTGGCGGACCTGGAGAAGGAAATGAAAGAGGGAAGGAGCGCGGAAGATTTTGTGGGTGCGCTCGCGGAAAAAACACCGCTCGGTGGTGGGATCAATGTCCACCATCAGACTCTGAGCCTTGCCGAACTCGCCGGTCAGAAAATAGAAATGAGGCGATTCCCCATCCTGAGCGGCGGACGTCACGTTGCGACTCGCGATGGGAAAAAGAACGTGGTCTTCGATACCGCGCCCGAATACGTTGCACTTAGCAGGTGGGCTGACGGAAATTTCCTCGACCTCGAACGGCAATTCGCGAAGGACTGGCGCGCATCGCTGTCCAACATCGATTTGGATGCCATCTTCGTGCAGGGGCGGGAAATCATCAAACGCGTCGGACGTCCGGGAGATTTGGCAGCGGCTCGAGTGCTGGCTTCGGACCTGCTCGGAAAAACCTCTTCACGTTTCGTGCTGGAAGCATTGAAAGAACTCAAGCCGCCGCGGGCAGCCGAGTACATCGTCAATCGCTGGAAAAAGCTGGGAAGTCCGCCAATAGCCAGCATCGCTCCTTACACCGCACACATTTTCGCCGTGGATCTTTTCTTCTGCCTTGCCCTGGGTGCAGACCTGATTGGGCGAGAGCGGCAAACGAACAAGATCGACATGGCCTATCTCTACTACTTGCCCTTCTGCATGGTGTTCACATCGCGAGACAAGCTTCATGCGAAGACCGCCCGTTTATTCCTGAACAGCGATCAGGTTTTTCTCCCTGGCGACGAACTGAAGGCGGACCTTTCAAAACTCGATGAACACTATTCCAAATTGCCGGATGAAGTGAAATTGCGCGGCGTGATGTCCTTCGCGCATTTTCCGCCGCACGAGGGAGACTTCCTGATTTCTCGTTTGTGGGATCAGCTGATGCGACCCGGCTGGCGGGAATACGCCGCTAACCCGCCCGAGATAGGTACGAAGGAGGAGCAATCAAAAATTCTGGCCAAACTGGATGAAATCACTGATGCACCACCGATGGAGGAACCTCCTGAGTTTTCGATGGAGAGTGCCGACTCGGTGACGATTAAACGCAGCATTCCACTCTATCGGGGAAAGTGGCGGATGCTCCCGCCCGAAGTGGAAAAATCGCCGGACAGAAAAAAATAGCGAACCGTGATCACTCGCTACGTGCCGCTGATAATTAGATCGAGTAGGGCCCAACTCGCAATCTTGAAAGCGAGGTGGGGCTCCCGGAGAGCGCTGTTGCCGCGTTTCGGAACTTCTCGTGAGAGGTCACGGTATTCGAGGCGACGTACTTGGTTGCTATGTTAATTCGAGTCCTATCCGATTTTGTTTAATTTGCGAGTGTCGTACGCACGAAGCCGCTGGCTGCCGGCCTGCGTAGGACTCGGTACGAAACAGGCGCTCGGCGTGTTTACGTTAGCCTCGCCGCGCTGCCTCGATAGCGGCAATGTCGATCTTCTTCATCGTCATCATCGCCTCGAAGGCGCGCTTTGCCTCGCCGCCGCCAGCCGCCAGCGCATCCATTAGCGCGCGCGGGGTGATCTGCCAGGAGAGGCCCCAGCGATCCTTGCACCAACCGCATTGGCCTTCCGTTCCGCCATCGCCGACGATTGCGTTCCAGTAGCGGTCCGTCTCTTCCTGATTGTCCGTCGCAATCTGGAAGGAAAAGGCCTCGGTGTGTTTGAAAGCCGGGCCACCGTTAAGACCGAGACAGGGAATGCCCATGACGGTGAGCTCCACCATAAGCACATCGCCCTTCTTGCCATTTGGATAGTCGCCGGGAGCTTCGTGAACCGCGGTTACTTTGCTATCCGGAAAGGTGGCGGCGTAGAAGCGCGCCGCGTCATGCGCGTCTTTGTTGAACCAGAGGCAGATGGTGTTCTTTGGCTTCATGTCTTGTGCTCCTTGTGCTCCTTGTGCGCGATCAGGGCGAGCGCTGGGGTCTTTGTGTCGGGGTCCGCATCAGCGACTCACCAGGCAGTTGAGGCTATTCAAACACAAGACGACCAGATCGGACTTCGGAACCACTGCTCAAGGCCCTAGTATAACAGGCTGCCAGCGGGTGCTAGCCGGTTGGAACGGCTGGGTATCACTCGGGCATGCGGACGCCGGTCTTAAAACGGGTGGAACGATCAGGAAAGTCAAAAGCCGCACTCACGGCAGAGTCCGGTATGCTCTCTTCCGAGGAGAACATGAGCGTGGCGCCGATCATCCGCACCCTGTCGCAACTGCTACTTGCAAGCCTTCTTTCCCTGCCCTCTCTCCCAGCGCTGGCCCAACAGACCGCCCCTGCTATCCCTTCCACCGGCTTCCCTGGGCTGGACCAGTACCGGGCGTCGCGAGTCGCAATCTACACGGATGATTTCGGGCAACTGGCGCGTTATCGGGAGGCCAATGCCGCGCTCGCGCCGCCGACGCCGAGCGAGAATCGCATCGTATTTCTTGGCGACTCCATCACGGACTACTGGAAGCTGCCAGACTATTTTCCTGGCAAGCCTTACATCAACCGCGGCGTCGATGGGCAGACCACGCCCGAGATGCTGGTGCGTTTCCGCCAGGATGTGATTGATCTGCACCCCAAAGTGGTCGTCATGCTCGCGGGGACCAACGACATCGCTGGGGTCACCGGACGCACGTCTAACGAGGACATCGAGGCCAACTACGCTTCGATGGCCGAGCTGGCGCGTGCCCACCATATCGGTGTGGTGTTTGCCTCGGTGCTGCCGGTGCACAACTACACGCACGATGCTGAGGAATCTTTTGCGCTGCGGCCAAGCGATAGAATCCTGGCGCTAAACAAATGGCTTAAAGATTACTGCGCTAAGAACGGCTTCGTGTATCTCGACTACTTCAGTTCCCTAGTGGACGAACGAGGCATGCTGAAGCGCGATCTGGCTGACGATGGGCTGCATCCCACTGACGCTGGATATAAGATTATGGCGTCCTTGGCGGAGAAGGCGATTCAGAAGGCGCTAGCCGAGAATAGAACCCGCTAAGCGCGTGGCGTAGCGCTGGCGAGCGCGAGAATCGCTCCGCCAAACAGCAGCGTATCCGCAAAGTAGTTGATTCCCTCAACTTGGGCCGCGGCGCTCGGGTCGGAGATTTGCGCGATCAGAATCGGCACATAGATGAACAAAACCAGCAGCAAAATCCACGTGCCGAGATAAGTTGCCGCTATCCGCGTCTTCTTGGCCAGCAGAATGCTCACCCCGGCAACCAGAAGAATGGCGCCCGTCAGATACCCGATGAGCAAGCGCCCCGGAATCCACGCGGGCGTCAGTTTTTCGAGCGGGACTCCCGGGCATCCCGCCGGATGCAGAAAATGTTCAGCGCCAAAAAATATCGCAGCGATCGCGATCAACACACGCCCCACGGTAATGAGCCTGCTTCCGCCTGGCCCGCGCATCGCGCTGCCCGCAAGAATCCAGCCTCCGCCCGCGAACGAAAGTTCGCGGATGACAATCGTCCATGGAATCCGCTCACCCGGGCTGGCGAGAGCTCGCGGGAAATGCAGCATCGCCACAAAAAGAACCATCATGATTCCGAACAGCAATCCGGACCAGCCCACCTGAATTTTTGTGGCGATGCTCAAGGACGCGGCCAGCAACGCAAAGCCGATGAAGTATGCCCAAAACAGAGGCCAGGGGACATACGAGGGCACTCCGAGCATGATGAATCTTGCGCTGGAGAGATGCTCCGCGCCGAAGACCGCCAATGGGACCGCGAAACACAAATTGCTCAAGGCTACGATCTTGTCCAGGCCGCTGGCCCGCGCGATATCGCTCTTCGCAGCCCACAGCGCAACAAGCAGAAGTAGGATGCCGGCGCCGCACATCGAAACCGACGCGGGAGAAATCTCAAAAAATGTGGCGAGAATGGTTGTGTGCATGTGGACGCTAAACGCAAGCTCGCGTGCAGTGAGTCCACTGGCGAGATCTTCCCCGATATTCTAATAGCGCCAGGACTTCAAGCTGCAAAGAGCGCACGAGACTTCGCGACGTCATTGTCCCTCGCCTAGTTCTGGCCTTTTTGGACGAGGGGATTCTACAACAAGGACGCGACGGAATGCTCATGTCCAAGTCCCCTTGGGGATAACGCGCCTAATGATTAATTGCGTCTATTCTGCGACACTAGGCATCTAGTCTACCAAGCGGTCCTGCCGGACCCGAAATTAGCTTCCAGGAGTGACCAATGACTGCACCCATGAATGCACCAATCAATCCCTCTGCTGATCTGCGGATGACGAGAATTCCATTGAATAACGGTTCTGGCCAGATGCCCGCACTGGGCTTTGGCACCCTAATACCAGACAAGGCGTTGACGATAACTGCCACCCGGGACGCGATAGAAGCCGGATTTCGATCCTTCGATTGCGCGGAACGATACCTGAATGAACGCGAGGTGGGTGAGGGGCTGAAGGCGGGGCTGGCCGTTGCAGGGGTCGCGCGCGAAGACATTTTTGTTACCACGAAGCTGTGGAATACGAATCACCGGCCGGAGCGCGTGGAACCGGCGTTCGAGGGGAGCCTGGAGAAACTGGGGCTTAAGTATATCGATGCGTATCTCAGCCACACGCCATTTGCGTTCCAGCCCGGCGACAACTTTGATCCGCGGGATGAAAAAGGCAACCCCATCTACGATCGCGACACGACTTTGCTCGATACTTGGAAGGCGATGGAAACGCTGGTGGATCACGGCAAGTGCCGGGCTATCGGGCTTTCCGACATTACGTTAGAGGCACTGAAGCCGGTCTATGACGCGGCGAGAATCAAGCCAGCGGTGGTGCAAGTGGAATCGCATCCGTATCTGCCGGAAACGGAGCTGCTGGAGTATTGCAAGGAGAGGGGCATTGTGCTTTTGGCTTTTGCGCCGTTAGGCCACGGGATGACGCCGGGGCTGATGCAAGATCCTACGGTTACGGCGGTGGCGGGGCGAGTGGGAAAGACGCCAGCGCAGGTGCTACTGGCTTGGGCGGTGCAGCGCGGTACGGCTCTGCTTACTACGCCGACGACAGCGGCGCGCGCGAAAGAGAATTTCGACATCGCGCGGCTGCCGCAAGACGCATTCGACGAAATTACTGGAATTAAAATTAGGCAGCGGTTGAATCCCGTGGTGAGCACTGGGGTTCCGGGCTTTATTCCGCAGGTCAAATGAATATGGAAGCCAAGCCTCAGCCGGCACAGTCCGGGCAAGAGGAGCAAATTCGTGCGGCGCTGAATGAACATTGGCACGCGTCGGCAGCTGGCGACGCGGAGGCGGAGCACGATATTTACGCTGACGATGCCATCTGTGATTATCCGCAGTCTGGCGAGCGAATTCTTGGGCGAAGAAATTTGCAAGCCTTGCGGAGTCATCATCCCGGCAAACCGTCCGGCTTCGAGGTGAAGCGGATCCTCGGTAAAGGGGATCTGTGGATTACGGAATACTCGATTGTCTACCAGGGGCGACGGTCATACACGGTGAGTATCATGGAGTTCCGCAACGGCAAGGTCGTCCACGAAACGCAGTATTACGCGGATCCCTTCGAAGCGCCTGCTTGGCGGAAACAATGGGTTCAGCAGATCGCGTGAGGCCCTACTGAGGAGAGGAAATTTGCGTGACCGCTAGCCAACCAGCGGAAGCTAGTGTGCAAAACCGCATACTAAGAAATAAACGATGGTGTACAGAACCACAGTCGCATCCATCGCTGCGCCGCCCTTGAAACCCTGTGAGTAGGGGTGGCTTGCGTTTACGATAACCAGATAAACCATAAAGGTCTTTTCAAATAAGCTGTAGATGAGAATCGGCTTCCGCCATTCGACTCTGAACGCGGCGACGATCATGAAGACGCCCATCAGGCCCACCATGATGCCCCAGTGTTGGGTGATGATGGTGTAGTCCGGGACGAACGGAATTTTCCCGACGGTTTCCACTGTCCACCGAGGCCAAAAGGCGTAGAGACTTGCCAAAGCCGTTCCAATCCCGGTAATGACAAAAAATGGTCTGAAGGTAAGGTCGAAAAAGCGTTTCATCTGGTCTCCGTTCGCTACGGCTGGCGTGCTGGACCGATGAGCGGCACGTGTACGGGCTTAGCCATACCGTAGAAGACGACGATCCCCTGGCCCGCGCATCGCGTTGATAGCGCTTCTATGGGCGTACCTATACAGCTGTCGATATCCTGCCAGTTGTTGGTCACCCATACGTTACCTGCAGGATCGATATCGACATCAACCTCCATCTGCAGGCCTCCGCCAACGTAGCCGAGTGGGGGTGAAATTGGATCCCCCGTCTTCATTCCAGGCGGGCAATTATCGGTTCGCACGCCACACAGGTGCGCGAGCTGTCCTGAGGCGCCGGCAAAATTCGAGATCCAAACATTATCGTTGCCATCCACAGCCGCTGCCCAAGGACCTGGGAGACTTGGGCCGAAAAATGGACTACCTGGAAATTGGCTGCCGTCCGGTTTAAGCAAAACTACGCTTCCACCCTCTTTGCCGCCTTTTTGTTCGGACATAAGCTTCGTCAAATAGTCCGAAGCCTTCGCGACACCAGCAGCCTTGAGCCGTACACCCATATCCACCAGATGGGCCATGCCTAGTAACCCACTGCCGAACCGGTTGGTGAGCCAGACGTTGCCCTGACTGTCGATGGCAAGACCGCTACTGTTGAAGCCACCTGTTTTGAAGTTTTCGGTTTTACTGGGATCGGAAGCCGGAAAGCGCGTGAGGTGATCGATGCCGCTATTGGCCACCCAGATGCGGTCCTGCTGATCGATGCCGAGATGAAAGGGAGCTTTAAACGATTTGCACGGTTCCGCGCTGTCGCCCTCGCAAACGATCCGCCCCTGGTTGATGTCACCCTTTGGAAAGTACACCAGCTGGGTCTTCGATATGCACAGCGCCCAAACATCTCCACTGGGAGTGGCGATGATGCCCTGCATCAGACCGAGCCGCCCATTGAACGTGATGCCTTCCGGAGGCGACAGCGGCTTGCCGTTCTTGTCGAATACCGCTATGGACTTGCTGCCGTAGTTGGAGAACCAGGCGTTGTCCTTGGCATCGACGGCCAAACCGAACGAGCCGCCCTCCATTCCACCGCCCGTAAAACCTGTGGTGATTGGCGACAGTGGCCTGCCATTTGGTGCGAATTTGCTCGCGTGGCCCTCCCACAACGAGTCCTGCCCCTGCCAGCCCACGGTGAAGTTGTCGGCGACCCAAAAGTTGCCCTCGCTGTCGAACATGCCTTTGCCGCCTGCGCGTAATCCTCCGCCATCAAACTTGAGCGGCAACACCCAGGCGCTGGGTGCCCAGTTGAGGTACGGCATAAAGGGCACGGAGCGCAGATTATGGTCCTGTGGCGCTGGGTATAAGTAATTCAGCAAACCAAAAAGCTTTTCCGGTTGATACCAAGGATAGCGTGCGATATTTTCCGCTGCCGCCAGCGTGTCTTTCGGATACTCGCCCGTTGGCGAGGTCGCTGCATAGAACAAACTGCTGCAAGCGTCCGCCCGGATCAGGGTCGCACAGCCCGCAAGTACATCGGCCAGCGTAGCGAAATTTGCCATCGTCGGTGTCTGCCCACCGTTTAGCGGGTCTTGAATCGTCCCGCCCCAGCCGCCCGTTTGCATGTCAACAAAATTCGGCACATTGCCCGCCGCGATACGAAGCCCCAGAGCGCTGCCCTGTAGTTTCGAGCCGTCGAGGAATTGTGTGTTGGTCCATACCGACGCGATCGTCGTGAATTCGTTGATCACTACCTTGTCCGGTGGCTTATTCCCGAGCACGGCGAGAAGCGCTATGGCCGGGTTATCTGCGCTACTCTTTTGCGCCTTTGGAACTCCCCCAGTCGCCACAAGATACAGGGAGGAGTCCGTCCCTCGCGCGGCTGTGCTACGAATCTCAAATTGGCCCTGGTCGTTCGTTTTTGCTTCCGCGAGTTTCACGGGCGAATTTGGGCCCGCCGCCCACAAGACGACGGTTGAATTGGCGATGGGATTTCCACCCCCAAGCACTTGCCCGCTTACGTGATCGGCGGCGAACGCCGAAGTGGCGAGCAGCAGCGTGGCGAGCGACAGCGCACACGCCGAATGAAATCGCGTCCAAGTAGAAATGTTCATTTTCCCCTCTCTGCATATCGCACAAAAAGCGCGCCCGACTTAGTTGCTCTCAGCACCGAACGAGATGACCGCGAACCGATATTGCCTTCAGTTTCCCGCACGGCGGAATTGGCAGAAATGACAGGTAAGACGTTCGACCGGCAACTGTCTGTTCGTCAAGGCTAGGTGTATTGTTGTGTCGCGAGGAAATAAGAGACATGGAAATCAAAAGAGTTGGTTCGCAACCCTCGGCGAAGGGCCCGTCAGAGTGGTTCACCGGCACGGTACGAATCGATGCGCTTTTCCAGGCGCCCGACCCGGCGTTCGTGCAAGGCGCGAGCGTAACATTTGAGCCGGGCGCACGAACCGCGTGGCATACGCATCCGCTGGGCCAGACGCTGATCGTCACGGCAGGCTGCGGCTGGGCGCAGCGCGACGGCGGTCCGATCGAGGAGATACGGCCCGGCGATGTGGTCTGGTTTCCGCCCGGCGAGAAGCACTGGCATGGGGCCACGCCGACTACGGCCATGACGCACATCGCCATTCAGGAAAAGCTCAATGGCAAGGTGGTTGACTGGATGGAACAGGTGAGTGAGGAGCAATATCGAAAGTGATCGATGTCGCGGCGAATTTGCCGGCCTCGCACGCATGCCCGATTAAACAGATTCCGGCTTGCGAGCCGCCTGCGATTTAGGTTTGACCGCGACAGGCTTCAATCACGATGAATTCTTCCCAGGCCTTGCCGTCGTCTGATTTTTCGCCGCGATACGTGAAGTGACTCTCGGAAATGTTGGTGTACGTAGCGCGCGTAAATGCGTGAGAAGCCGCAGGCTCCTTCATGCTGTAGGTGATTCCCTTTTCATCGATCCTGACGCCGCCCAGCTCTTCGCTTCCCGGGTTAATCCAGGTGCCATCCAAAGCGTTTAGCCATCTTATGTTCCAGGACTTGTTCTTTGCATCATAGGACCGAAAGTTTAGGCCCAGCACCAGAAGCTCGCCTGCCGGCGTAGTCATGCGGTATTCGTCGGCAATCACAAAGCCATCAAGAATGAAGCGTCCTCCCCATGTGGCTTGCAAACTCTCCCAAGTTCCGTCACCGCGTTTAAGCTTTGCGTCACAACGCCATTCGCCAATCAGAAAGGCGAACCGAGAAAGTTCTGGGGGCGCCTTGGGATTGAGACTCCCATACTCCTGTTGGTTTATTTTCATGGCTCCAAAATCGTCCCTGGCATAACGCAACTTGCAGTTCAGCCTAAGTTAAGGACAAAAGGTAAGTCAACCAAGAGGGCCAACAGGAATAGCCTCCGGCTCAACTCCGGGAAGTTCGAACGCTACGAAGGCATGCGGACCCGCGATAGCGACCCTCCATCTATAGGTTTTGCCGATCCTGTGCGTTCCCGACCGGAGCTCCCCTTGACATTCTACTGGAAGCCGGTCACCCGCAGCCGCTGAATTGTCCGTAGCGCAGGCCCGGCATAATTTGCGGAAAGTACCAAGCAATGTGAGAATAAGGAATGCGAAAAACACTTATTAAAACAACGATAATTTTGGCCGCCGGCATGGTTTTTGCTAGTTACGCTGTGGCACAAACTCCAGCGGCGGGCACACAAACTCCAGCGGCGGGCACACAAACTCCAGCGACGGCTCCCGCAAGCGGCACAGCGCCGACAGCCAAGGCGCAAACTGGCACGGGTTCCACGAGCGGCACCGCGACCAAAACCCCCGCGGCAAAAACCGGGACCGCAACTACCGCGCACACGGCATTTGCTCTGAAGACGGAAAAAGACAAACAAAGCTACGCCATCGGATTGAATATCGGCGGCAACATTGCCAAGCAAATGCAAAAGGACAACGTGGACGTGGATCCCGCGATCATGGCGCGTGGGATGAAAGATGCCTTGGTGGGCGCAAAGCCCTTGATGACCGACGAGGAAGTGAAGGCCACGTTGACCGCGCTGACGACGGTGTTGCGCGCGAAAGCGGAGGCAGAGCGCAAAGTGGAAGAGGCGGCACGAAAAGAAGAAGAGGCAAAGTTGCAGGCTGAGGGGCCGGCAAATAAAACCGCAGGCGAGGCATTCCTGGCGGCCAATAAGGCAAAAGAGGGCGTAGTGACATTGCCCAGCGGCTTGCAGTACAAAATTTTACAGGCTGGCACGGGGCCGAAGCCGACGGTGGACGACGAAGTGATCTGCAATTACAAAGGTACGCTGCTGAACGGGACGGAATTCGACAGTTCTTACAAGCGCGGACAACCGATTAAGATTTCACTGAGCCACGTGATCAAGGGCTGGTCGGAAGCGCTGCAATTGATGCCGGTAGGATCGAAATGGGAGCTGTATGTGCCCTCGGAACTGGCCTACGGAGCGCAGGCTCCGGGACCGCCCATTGGGGCAAACGCGACGCTGGTATTTGAAGTGGAATTGCTCTCGATTCAACCGAAAGGTGCGGCGAAACCAGCGGCCGACGGAACCGGAGCGGGAACAGCGAAACAGTAACGGACCCTAGGCGGTATTTTTTATTTTGACCGGCGCTTGGAACTTTTCTTCCGGGCGCCGGTCATTTCTATTAGGCGTCGCGAACGCGCTGGCGGAACGAATTCGCGACGCGCGATTGCTAACGATTTGGACATGCACAGTCAGTCATGCGCGCCCATCGGTTGCGCGTGTTCGAGGCGTACTCTACACTGAAATTTTGCGTCACAACAAGTGCACGAGACAGGACAGGAGCGATTTTGCGAACGGTGCTTCGTGGGTTGGGCTGGTTGTTGGCAATTTTCCTGCTGGTGGCGTGCGCCGTGGTGTGGTGGTTCGTCTACCGGCCGCTGCCGCAAATCGATGGCCCGCTGAAAGTCGCGGGACTACAGAAGGACGTAACCGTCGAGCGCGACGCCTGGGGTGTGCCGCATATTCGCGCCAGTTCCGTGCAGGACATGCTGGAGGCCCAAGGCTACGTGATGGCACAGGACCGCCTGTGGCAAATGGATTTGTTGCGGCGCGCGGCCCGCGGCGAGCTTTCGGAAATTCTGGGCAAGGCAACGCTGCCAATTGACAGAAACTTTCGCACCATGGGATTTGACCGCGCGGCCGAGCGCGATGCGGCTGAGATGGATGGCGAAACACGCGCGCTTCTGGAAGCCTATGCGCGCGGCATAAATCGCTTTATCGAACAGCATCAGAATCGTTTGCCGCTGGAATTTTCTTTGCTGCGCTACAAACCGCGGCCCTGGAAAGTCTCCGACTCTCTGGCTATCTCCGGATACATGTACCTGACGCTGACCGACACGTGGGAAGAGGAATTGGCGCGAGCCAAGGTCACAGAAAAAGTGGGGGCGGAGCGCGCGAAAGAGCTGTTCGCCGAAGATGCGTCGATGGACCATTTCGTGATTGGCGATCCCAATGTGCCGAATGACGGCGCCAAAGGCGCGCACAAAAACAACGACGACGATGGCGACGATGACGATGATGATGACGACATGAAGCCGGACACCGTGCTAAAAGCAGGCGTTCAGCCAGCACCCGGAACAGCGCAGCCTTCGCGGCAAGCTTGGCCGCAACCCTTGGCACAGCCTCTGGACGAACCGCGGGCTCTTGTAGATCTGACGTCGGCGTTGTCCGCGCCAGCATCACTGTCCGCGTCACCAGATGCCATGTCTGCTGCGGCCGAACTGCTGCCATCCGTGCAAGAATTTTTGCGAACCGCCGATAGCGAAATCCGTCGCGGACTGGGCAGCAACAATTGGGTGGTCAGCGGAACGCACACGGCTTCGGGAAAACCGTTGCTGGCCAACGATACCCATCTGGAACTTTCCGTTCCATCGATCTGGTATCAGCTGCATCTGACGGCACCGGGATGGAACGTGAAAGGTTTGACTCTACCGGGCGCGCCGCTCGTGGTCATCGGACACAACGACAAAATTGCCTGGGGCTTTACGAACAACGGTGCGGACGTGCAGGATTTGTACATCGAAACATTTAATCCCGCCGCGCCGGATGAATATCGCGTCAAAGGTGCGTGGGCAAAAGCGCAGACCATCGACGAAGTCATTAAGGTGAAAGGTCGCCCCGACGAACATTTCCCCGTGGTGCTTACACGCCACGGTCCGGTGGTGCAAAAAGAAGGCGACAAAGCGTATGCGCTGCGCTGGACCGCGACGGAGCCCGGCGGGCTGGCGAACAGCTACAACTTCTTAGGCAAAGCGAAAAATTGGGAAGAGTTTCGCAACGTGCTGAAGAAGGTTTGGGGGCCGGGACAAAACGCGGTCTACGCGGATGTGAATGGAAATATCGGATACGTCATGGCGGCGCGTGTTCCCATCCGCAAAAAAGGGCATGGCGAAGTGCCGGTGCCTGGGGATACCGACGATTACGAATGGACGGGATACATTCCGTTCGAACAGTTGCCGCAGGCGTTTAATCCCGATAGCGGATTCATCGTTACCGCGAACGCGCGCGTGGCGGGGCCGAAATACAAGCCGTATTTGACGGATCGCTGGGAGGAACCGTATCGCACGGCGCGCATTTACGATTTGCTGCATGACAAGCACGATTTGCGCGTCGAAGACATGCTGAAAGTGGAGACGGACACCTACAGCTTTCCGCATTTTTTTCTGGGCGAACAGTTGCTCGGGGCCTCCAAGAAAGTGCAGCCGAAAGATGCGCGCACCAAGCAATTAATTGACGGTCTGAAGGATTGGAATGGCATTGCCGATGCCAATTCGCCAGAAGTATCGTTTCTGGATAACACGCGGCGCGCGGCGCTGCGTCTACTGCTGCAACCTTATCTGGGAAGCGAAACGAGCCTTTATCAATGGCGCAGCATGGCGTTTCTGCAGAGGACGTTGACGGATCGTCCGGCGAATTGGCTGCCGGCGCAATTCAAGAATTATGACGAACTGCTGGCCGCCGCGGCGGATGAAAGCGTGGCGAAAATGGCCGAGCAGACGCGCAGCGAGCGCGTGCAAGACTGGGCCTGGAAGAATTTTGCCGCCCTGGACATGTTCCATCCTCTCGGCCGCGAGGGCCTGCTGAAACGCCTACTGAGCATCACGAACAAGCCGCAATCTGGAACACGCTACAGCGTGCGGGCGGCGACGCAGCATCATGGGCCGGCGATGCGTTTTGTCGCCGATTTGGCGGATTGGGACGATTCGCTGCTGTTAATCACCACGGGAGAATCTGGGCAGCTGGGGAGTTCGCACTACGCGGATCAATTTTCGTACTGGTATGAGGGTAAAGAAATTTTGGCGCCATTCAGCGATGCGGCAGAGTTGAAGGCGCGGCGGCATACGTTGACGTTGCAGCCGGCACCGTGAGCGATCGTCTTGGCCAAGCAAAAGAGTCCGGCACGGAATCGCTTGTCCGCGATATTGGCGGGCGGTGATCGTAGATCTCTCGGTCGCGCCAATTCCGTTGCTGCGCAGGTGCTCCGCAATCCCCAGCTCTTTTCCGAGCTAATGCAATGCATGTGGAGCGACGATGCCGTGATTCGTATGCGTGCTGCGGACGCAGCGGAGAAAGTCTCACTCGAAAAGCCAGAATTCCTGCGGCCCTTCAAGGCAGAGATTCTGGGGTTGGCAGATGAAAGCCAGCAGCAGGAAATGCAATGGCACATGGCGCTGATAATCCCGCGGCTGCAGTTGACCGCACTGGAACGACGGCGAGCGGCGCAGCGATTGAAGAAATATCTAGAAAGTCGCAGCTCCATTGTAAAAACTCACGCGCTGCAGGGCCTGCTGGACTTGGCGGGCGAGGATCAAGAAATGCGAACTGAGGCATTGCAAATTCTCGAAGAAGCGTCTCACAACGGTACCGCGGCGATGAAGGCGCGCGCGCGAAAATTGCTTTCACGAAAGCAATGATGAAAGGGCAGCAACGGGCGACGGTTTTACGCTTCGCCCCACTTCAGCTTATCCCGCAAAATCTCAAAATATGATTTCTTCAATGGCTGAATCAGACGCAACGTTTCCTTGGCGCGCACGATGCGCACAAAATCTGTTGCTTGCAACACAATTCCCTTTTGCCCATCCAGCGTCAGAAACACCGACTCGGTATGCGCCAGCAGTCGCATTTCGATGGAGGACGAATCCCGCACCACCACCGGCCGGTCGGTCAGCGTATGCGGACAGATCGGCGTGATGACGAACGACTCCACCGCCGGATGCACAATCGGTCCGCCGGCAGAAAGCGAATACGCCGTCGATCCCGTGGGCGTCGCCACGATCAAGCCATCTGCGCGATAGCGGCAAACAAAATCCTGATCGATGTGCAATTCCAGATCGATCATGCGCGCCAGGGTACCTTTATTAATTACCGCCTCGTTCAGAACGCGCTGCGTGTCGATGATTTTCCCTTCGCGTTCCAGATCCACCTTCAGCATCACGCGTTCGCTTACCGAGTATCGTCCCGCCAGCGTATCTTCCAGCGCCGGATAAAGTTCCTCGATGGTGAAGCTGGTCAAAAATCCCAAGCTGCCCATGTTGATCGGCAAAATCGGAATCCCGTGCATCGCCGCCACGCGCGCCGCCGCCAGCAGTGTGCCATCGCCACCCAACACCAGCAGGAGTTGCGAGCCAGCCGCCACCTCTTCGCGGGTCTTTCCCGCCCTCGCGCCCGCGGGCAACGATGCTGCCGTCTCTTCGTCGTAAAGCGCCGCAATGCCGCGCTTTGCCAGCCACTCCAGCAGCGACGGCGCCATGGCGGCCAAATTCGATTTCCTCGGCCGCGCGATAATTCCTATCTTCTCAAAATGTACCGGCTGCATGTGTCAGCGATTCTACTCCAGGGCCTTTTTGCGCGCGTGCAGAAAATATTCCTGATTGCCCTCGGCGCCCGCGAGTTTGCTGGGCCGCACGCCCAGCCACTGCAAGCCCGCCGCCGCGCCGGCTTCGCGCACTTGCGCAATGGCCCGGTCGTGCAGCGCGCGATCGGTCACAATTCCGCCTTCGCCAATCTCGTCGCGGCGCAACTCAAACTGTGGTTTTACCAATATGAGCGCGTCGGCTCCATCTCGCGCACAAGCGCTCGCCGGTCCGAGCACTTTGGTCGCGGAAATAAAGGACACATCCACGACCATCAGATCCACTAGCTCAGCTACATCCTCGCGTCGCAACTCGCGCGCGTTGCGTTCCACGCGAAGCACTCGCGGATCCTGCCGCAACTCCCACGCGAGCTGCTCCACATTTACATCCACGGCATAAATCCGCATCACACCTCGCTGCAGCAGACAATCCGTAAACCCACCGGTCGAACTTCCCACATCCAGGCACACGCGTCCCGTCACCTCAATGGCAAAATCTTCGAGCGCTCCCTCGAGTTTGATTCCGCCGCGGCTCACATATTTCTGCGCCCGGCTATTCAACGCAATGCGCGCATCGCTGGGCACCGCGGTTCCTGCCGCGCTGGCGCGTTGCCCGTCAACCTGCACCTCCCCGGCAAGAATCATCGCCAGCGCTTTTTGTGCTGAGTCGGCAATCCCGCGCTCCACCAGCAAAACGTCCAGCCGTTTACGCGATGCTTTCATTTTCGTTTTGGAGTGCGGCGGTTTACCCTGAGCGATTTGCGCGAAGGGCTTGACGCCGCTTTCCCGCGTAGCCCGCATCGCTAACCGACTGTCGCAGCCCGGCCATTTCGCGCTTTCAGGCCATCAGACGAAATGTAGGCTTCGCCAAAATCCTCACGCTCTCCGCAACACCAGAAATTCCGCAATCTCGCGCAAGCGCGCGGCGCGTTCCGCATACGGCTCCAGCGCTGCAATGGCTTTGGTCGCCAATTCATTCGCGATTTCATGCGAGCGCGGCAATCCGTAAAGAGCGGGATAGGTAGCTTTTTGCTGCGCAATATCTTTTCCGGCTGTTTTTCCGAGTGCCGCCGAGGACTCTTCCACATCCAAAATATCGTCAGTAACTTGAAACGCCCAGCCAATGGTCTCGCCAAATTTTCTTAATCGGGTGACATCTTTCGCCTGCGCTCCAGCGCAAAGGGCTCCCGCCGTTACCGACGCGCGAATTAGCGCCGCGGTCTTCGAGCGATGAATGTACTCAAGCATTTTCGCGCCGATGCGTTTGCCCTCGGCCTCGATGTCGGCCATCTGTCCGCCGACCATGCCGTTCACGGTGCCCGCGGCGGTGGCGACTTCCGTCAACATGGCCACGCGGCGTTCGGCATCCACCGGCGTCGCGCCCACCAACTCAAAAGCCAGCGTGAGTAACGCATCTCCGGCCAGAATCGCAGTGGCTTCGCCAAATTGTTTGTGGCACGTGGGCTTGCCGCGCCGCAAATCATCATTGTCCAGCGCCGGCAGATCATCATGAATTAGAGAATAGGTGTGAATGCATTCGATGCCTGAGGCCGGATGCAACGCCGCGCTGATATTCTCGTCAAAAATGCGCGCCGCCTCCAGACACAAAATCGGGCGGATGCGCTTCCCTCCCGCAAACACGCTGTAGCGCATAGCGCCGTGAATGGAGGTCGGCGGCGTTTCTGCCGCGGGCAACAACTTCTCCAGCGCGGCGTCCACCGCAAGGCGATCCTCTTCAAAAAAATCAGGAAGTTTCATCAGGTTTGAGAATTACCGTCTGCGCTCGCGCCCCGTGCGGCCCGGCTAGCGCGCGTCACGATTCCGTCTCCGGCTCAGGATCAAAAGGCTGCGCCACCATCTTGCCGTCCGCCTTCTTCAACAATATCTCCACGCGGCCCTCCGCTTCTTCCAGTTGTTTCTGACATTCGCGCGAAAGCTCCACGCCTTCTTCAAATAATTTCATGGCGTCGTCCAGCGAAAGCTGCGGACTTTCCAGCTTTCGTACCACTTCTTCCAGGCGCGCGAGGGAGCGCTCGAAATCTGGCTTCTTCACGGGTTCCACTTTTTTCGCGATCGGAGGCGTGTTCACTCGTTCACAACTCTTTTCTCGCAACGATTTCAGCGATGATTCATCCCGCTTTGCATTCTAAGCCACGTACGGTACCGGCACAATCCTGAGTGTCGCGGATTACGCCGCGGGAACAAAACCACGAAATCAATTGAGCCATCGCCACGTCGGGGTAAAAGCTGGCAAAGCACGCTGTGCCCCTACACAGAAACCGAGCGCCCCCGGCCATTCCTTCTTTCCTATTCGCTCACGTCGTGGCGGAGCAAATCTTTGCGCGTTTCGCGGCGACGAATTAATTTTGTGCGGCGGCCCTCGACTAAAACTTCGCTTGGTCGACAGCGCGCGTTGTAGTTGGAAGATTGAGCCATGCCGTACGCACCGGCGGTCCAGATGGCTAGCACTTCGCCGGGCCGCACTTCCCCTCCGAGCGACCAATCACGCAAAAAACAATCGCCGGTTTCACAGACAGGGCCGACGATGTCGACCGGATCGATAAGCGCATGGTCGGACCCACTCATGCGATACACGCGCGTGATGGGATGCGTGGCGCCGTAGAGTGCGGGGCGCATCAAATCGTTCATGGCGGCATCGACGATTACAAATTCTTTCCCGCGATTCGTTTTTGTGTAAATGACGCGAGTCAGTAGAACGCCAGCGGCGGCGATGATCGACCGGCCCGGTTCGAGCAGCACGTGCAGGCCGAGAGGTTTGGCGGCGCGCGCAACCATTGCCGCGTAATTTGCGCGCGTGGCGACTTTTTCGTTGGTGTAGCGCGTGCCGAGACCGCCTCCGATATCGAGGTATTGCAGATCGATTCCGGCGCGACGCAGTTCCTTGACATAACTGGCCAAGCGGCGAAACGCATCGCGAAACGGATTCAGCGCAACGATTTGCGACCCGATGTGCGCGCCGATTCCCCGCCAGCGGATGTGCTTGCTGGTTTTATGCGCAAGATAAAGACGTTTGGCGTCGGACCAATCGAGGCCGAATTTGTGGTCGTGGCGGCCGGTGGAAATGTGCGGGTGTCCACCCGCAGCGACGTCAGGGTTGACGCGAATGGCGACGGCCGGCGCAGCGATGCCGCGATGATTGGCGCGGCTGGATTCTTCCAACAAAACTTCCAGCTCGGCTTCGGATTCCACGTTGAAGAGGAGTATGCCCGCGTGCGTGCTGCGTTTCATGGCGCTGCGTTTCGCGACGCGGTACTGCAAAGCTTCGCGAATTTCTTCGCGCGTTTTGCCGACGCCGGAAAAAACAATGCGTTTCCCGGGCACGCCGATTTGACCGAGGCGGTAGAGTTCGCCGCCGCTGACGATATCGAAACCACTGCCGAGTTTTGCGAGGCGCTGCAAGATCGCCAGATTGCCGTTGGATTTCACCGCGAAGCACAGCGTGTGCGACACGACCCGCAAACCGTGATGGAGTTCGCGATAGGCGCTGTTGATGGCGGCGCCGCTGTAAAGATATGTCGGCGTGCCGTATTTTTCTGCGGCGTCCGAAAGCAAAACATTTTCGCAGTAGATTTCGTCGCGTCCGCGGCGGAGCGCTGCGCCGCGCGACTGCCACGTGAAGTGCGGCGTGAACGCGGTGGGGTCGACGAAGGCCGGCGCAGGCTTCGTCGCGGTGCGGCGGGCGCTCATCGCACCTTGGCTGTGACCAGCGTGCGGTCGTCGGAAAGCGGTGCGCTGTGCGTAAAGAGATCCACTTCGCGAAGAATGGCGTCGGATAGTTCGGTGGCGGTAAGTTCGTGGCGCTGCTCGATGAAAGTGCGCAGGCGCTCGGTGCCGAAAAATTGTCCTTCAGAGTTGGAAGCTTCGGCCAGACCATCAGAGTGGAACACCAGAATGTCCCCGGTGGAAAGCGTCACGCCCCATTCGTCGTACGTCGCTTCTTCAAAAATGCCCAGCGGAAAACCGTTGAGTTCAATTTTTCCGCAACGGCCGTCTTTGTAGAGCAGCGGCTGCGATTGGCCGGCGTTGGCAACGCGTAGCTTTTGGCGGCCTTTTTGCCAGGTGGCGAAGCAAGCGGTCATGAAGCGGCCTTCGATGCGCTGTTCGCCGACCACGTGATTCACCTCGCGCAGCAATTCGGCGGGCTGCAACTTTTGCGGGGCGAGACTGCGCATAATACCGATAGCCACAGCGCCATAAAGCGCGGCGGCGGTGCCTTTGCCGCTGACGTCGCCCAGAGCGATACCTAGTTGTTGCGGGCCGTAACGCAAAAATTCGTAAAGGTCGCCGCAGACTTCGCGCGCGGAAAGGTAACGCGCGGCGATATCGAGGCCGTAGTCTTCGGTGGGTACGGGACGCAGCAGCGCGCCCTGAATGCGTTTGGCGGCTTGCAGATCGCGGTCGAGGCGAGCTTCGTCGCGGGCAACTTGTTCGTAGAGTCGGGCGTTTTCCAGCGAAACGGCGAGATTCGCGGCAAGGATGGAAAGCGTTTGCACGTGGTCCGGCGTGAAATAATTTAGTTGTGGGCTTTCGAGATCCAACACGCCGATGACTTTACCTTTGTGGATCATCGGGATGGCCAGTTCCGAGCGCGTTTCCGGATTCACCATGAAGTAGCGGTCATCGACGGTGACGTCTGGAACCACGACGGCTTCGCGCGTAAGGGCGGCGGCGCCGACGATGCCATCGCTGGCGGCTACACGCAATTTGCTTTGCACGCGCTGGCCATGCTTTACGTCAATGCGATGGCGGAAAACTTTTTGACCTTCGTCGTAGAGCATCAGGCTGAGAATCTGGTAGTCGATGACGCGTTTGATTTGTTCGGCGGCACGGCGGAGCAGCTCTTCGACGTCCAGGATGGAGCTGGTCTCGCGGCCAACTTCGTTGAGCAGTAGCAGAGTGTCGGCTTGCTGGCGGACGCGCTCGAAGAGACGAGCGTTTTCGATGGCGATGGAAAGGCGGCTGGCGAGCAGCGTCAAAATCCATTGCTGATCCGCCGTGAAATATCCCAGGTGGCGGCTTTGTACGTCCAGCACACCGATGACTTTACCCTGCAACATCAGCGGGACGGCGAGTTCGGAGCGGACACTATCGATGGCGTTGATGTAACGCGGATCGTTGGCAGTGTCCGAAACGCTCACGGGGTGCGCAGTGGCGGCGGCGGTACCGGTAATGCCCTGCCCCATGGGGATGCGAAGATTTTCCGCCAGGTTGAGCGGGTAGCCGATGGAGAAGCGGTGTTTTAGATAGCTGCCATCGCCTTCTGTCAGGAGGATGCCGAAGATCTCGTAGTCGATATGGCGTTTGATGAGCGCGGCGGAACGAGCCAGGACTTCATCCAGGTTGAGTGACGCGTTGACCTCTTCGCCGATTTCGGCGAGCGTGGCGAGGACCTCCGCGGGAATGTTGGGCGGGATCTCGGCGGCGATGGCAGGTGCGTGAGCTTCAGGGGTCATGCGATATCCATATTATAACAGGCGAACGGAGCCGTGAGATTGAAGGACGGCCGACTCTGGGACACATCGAAAGTTGATTGTGGAGAGAGAATGGCACCCCCACCCCCGGGGTCCCGATGAAAGAGTAAGATTCCATTGGGGTTAGGGGTGATTAGCGCGAAAGAGTAAGATTCTATTGGGGTTACAAGAAATTGATTAGAAAGGCCACGGTCGCACTGTCCCCCGGGTGTTTTTGGCAAAGAGTGCGCAATCGCAACAAAATAATTAAGATACACGAAATTCCGAATTGCAAAGAGTGTGTAACTTATTGAAAAGAAGGGATCAAGTTTGGAGAGGTTGTGTCTACTGATTCGCGGAAATGGGCGACACGCGAAAGCTGGCCGAAAACAGGGTCGGCTGCCTCGAGGGGAGTGGTTAGGTTGGGGAGCGGGTTTCACGAGTTAGCCTAACACGTTCCATGATTCTTGTCAAGGCATATTATTGTGTGATTATCATTCGAACGATCGGCAAAGACGGATTTGCCCCACAAGAGCATTTCGTGGCCTTGCCGAGGCGAACCATTGCGCGATCTTAAGTCCTAGCCTGGTTTTCCCAATCCATCTAGAATGCAGAGAGTTTAGAAGGGTTGTGCGGGGGAGATGTGCGCGAACGCATTAAAATTCGTGAGGAAATGATGAACTGGAAGCGTAAGCCGGGCGTTGCAGAGCGGCGTGATGTGGCTGGCGCGACGTGGTGCTTCATGAGGAAGAGATCTTGAACGGGGAGGGTGGGGCGGCGCGCGGGATTAGTGTGGTGATTCCTAGCTGGAATGGAAGGGCGCTGCTGGAGAAGTTTTTGCCGAGCGTGGTGGAGTCGATCGGGGCGTTTGAAAAATGGAGCGGCCTGGCGGCGGAAATTGTGGTTGCTGACGATGCCAGCGACGATGGCACGGTGGCGTGGCTGGGCGAACACTTCCCTGCCGTGCGTTGCGATACGGCTGCGGTGCGGCGAGGGTTTGCGCCGACGGTGAATCGCGGGGTGCGGGCGGCGAGGTTTTCGTGGGTGTATGTGCTGAATAATGATGTGGCGCTGGAATCGAATACGCTGTGTCCGCTGATTGCGCACTTCGATGATCCGCAAGTGTTCGCGGTTTCTGGGCAAACTTACGACTTTGCTACCGGAAAACTTTACGGCGGAGGGCAATGGGGGGAGTTTCGGCGGGGATTCCTGGGGGTGCACGAGCGCTACTTCGTGCGGGAGCCGGACACGGCGTCGCCGACAATCTCGGGGGAAGCGCCGTATCTTTCGCTGTGGGGTAGCGGAGGTTCGACGCTATACGACCGGGAGAAATATTTGGCGATCGGGGGATTTGAAGAGCTTTTTGCGCCGTATGGTTGGGAGGATGTGGAGATTTGCGTGAAGGCTTGGAAGCAAGGCTTCGCGACACACTACGAGCCGCGGAGCGCAATCTGGCACCAGTTCTCCTCGACGATTGGGCCGCGATTTGGGAGGCGGCGGGTTCGCGCAGTGTACGAACGGAACCGGCTGTGGATGCATTGGATGCATTTGGATACGGCGGGACAGTTTGCGGCGCATGCCGGGATGGTGGTGTTGCGGCTGTTGGGCGATCCGTTTGTGCTGCGCTGGGAGAATTGGAGTGCGTTGTGGCAGGCGGTGCCGGAATTCCCGCGAGTTTGGGCGCGAAGGAAGGAATTGCTGGCGCGGCGGAAATTGATGTTGGTGGAGGTGTTTCGACGGATCGCGGAGGCGATGCGGCGGAAGGAAGTGCAGGCTTATCGGGAGGATGTTGCGCCGGTGCGGGGTTGTCCGTATGTTGCGGGGCGAGAGTGAGTGTGGGGATCGGATAGGTGCGGAAAAAACCGGATGACACCCTAAAGGGTGTCGCTACAAAAGCTCGCAGCCGCATTCAAAAATTATGGCGCGGAAGGAAAACGTTCTAGGACGGTCATGCCGCTGCAGAGGGGGTCGTGGGAGATGCGCCAGCCGTCTTTATAGAGGATGGCGGCGCGATGCTCGTTGATGTGAATATGGAAGTATTCCTCGATGGCGCGGATTACGCCGCGGGCGTTGGGTTGCCCTGCGACGCGGCGGCCGTTGCGCATGCGGTAGATGTTGCTGAGATTGGTGTCGTGGAAGGCGACGCGGCAGCGCGGAGAGAGGTGCGGGAACCACGCGGCGATTTCGGCGACCGTATGTTCGTAAAGGTGGCTGGTATCGATAAAGAGGAAATCGATTTGCGGTTCCAGGGAGCGCAACCGGCACCATTCGGGGAACTGCTTGGCGAACGGAATGTCGTCGGAGTGGACGAAGGTCCAGTTTGGATAGTCGGAGACCTGAGAGCAATCGTCGATATCCACGCTGACCATGGCGGCGTGGTGGGACTTGGCGCAGGAGATTAGTGTTTGCGTGCTGACGCCGCCGCGCGTGCCGAGTTCGACGATCAGCTTGGGAGCGACGGCGTTGCATTCAAAAGAGAGTGTGGGGAGATGGTCGACGATGTCGTTCTGTTTGTTGAAACGCTCGTGGCCATTTAGAACGTTGAGCGTGGAACACCACAACCGGGAGAGAAAATAACGCATGAGCGGTGAAGTTTAGCGGAAAAAACTAGGGGAGACAATATTTGGAGCTGCTGGCGAGGGACAAAGCGTGTTTTTTTCATCGGAGCGTTAAGCTGCGACCCCCAAACTCGGAAGATCGAACCTCAAGAGTAGAAGAAGGTGCACAGCCAGGATTGGCTGTGCCACAGGAGCAGTGTTTAGGAGCCGAAGCGTTGGCGGGCTTCTTCGATGATTTTTACGCCGCTGCTGGAGCCGATGCGAGTGGCACCGGCGGCGACAAATTTTAGGACTTCATCCAGGGTGCGGATTCCGCCGGAAGCTTTTACTCCGATTTCCGAGCCTACAATCCGGCGCATCAGTGCAACGTCTTCTAGCGTGGCGCCAGCACTGCCGAAGCCGGTGGAAGTTTTTACAAAGTCGGCGCCGGCGGCTACGGCCAAGCGACAGGCGCGGACTTTTTCTTCCTCGTTGAGCAAACACGTTTCGATAATTACTTTACAGATGGCGTCGGCATTGTGCGCGGCATCGGTGACGGCGCGGATGTCGGCGGAAACGAGATTGTCGGCGAGAGATTTTAGTCCGCCGATGTGGATGACCATGTCCAATTCGAGGGCGCCGTCGTCGAGAGCCGACTGAGCCTCGGCAAGTTTTGTGGCGGTGAGATTGGCACCGAGAGGAAAGCCGATCACGGCGCATGGCTTCACTTCGGAGTTATGAAGTAAAGCCGAGACGAAAGGCAGATAAACCGGGTTTACGCACACGGAAGCAAATTTTAGGGCTCTGGCTTCTTTGCAGAGGCGTTCGATATCGGCGCGCGTAGCCTCGGGCTTCAAAATGGTGTGATCGATGAGCGCGGCGATGGAGTGGGAATCATGCAATGGATCGACGGGAGTCATTAGGTAGTGGCCTCATTCGGTAACGGAAACCTGTGGTTCGGGCAGCGTGAGAATGCCGACGTCCAATAGATTGCGGTAGCGTTCGGCGTAATCGAGGCCGTAGCCAACGACGAAAGCATTGGGAATTTCGAAGCCGGTGTAATCGGCGCGGACCGGGGTGATGCGGCGCGAAGGTTTATCGAGAAGTACGGCGACGCGCAGGGCTTTGGGCTTGCGCTGCTGAAACACACGCAAAAGATATTGCAGGGTCATTCCGGTATCGAGAATGTCTTCGACGACGATTACGATTTTGCCTTCGATGCTGGAGTCGAGGTCGCGGGTGAGGCGAACCTGGCCGGAGGAGTGAGTATTTTTGCCGTAGCTGGAAACGGCGATGAAATCGAAAGAGACCTCACCGGGAATTTCGCGCGCCAAGTCGGCAAGGAAAAACACCGCGCCTTTCAGTACGCCGACGAGGTGCAGTGGCTCCGAGGCGAAATCTTTGCGGATCTGGTGGGCGATCTCTTGGATGCGATGGCGAATGCGGGTGCGGGAGATGAGAATGCGAACGCTTTCGCCGGGGTGATGAACGGAACTGTCGACGGAATGGTGGACGGGGGCGTGGCCGGAGGAGTCGTCTTTGACGGTTTTTTGAACAATTTTTTTTACTTTTTTCATCAAGCCAGCCTTTTGGCGGAGTGGAAACTTTAACGTAAGAGACGGCGCGGGACAAGATGGTGGGGCCAGCGCGTCTGGAAAACGCCTGATGACACCCTAAAGGGTGTCGCTACAAAAGCTGATCAAAAAGCTCATCGGGGGATTCATCCGATTTTGGCGCAAAGACGTAGTTGTCAGTGAGACTGGCTGCGATTCAGATGCCCCTCCGGCCTGGACGGTTGGAGGTACTGTGCGAATTTATTGAGCTTGATCCAGATGTTGATCAAGGGAGCGCGGCGGGTTGCGACTCGGGGACAGCTGCAACCCGCAGCGCGAGATGGTGGCGCGCGTGGCCAGGCGCTTCCTTGTGTACCATGCTGTAGGAGCTATCAGCATGGATACTTCCAGCACTAATCCCAAAACTCGGCGTGAACCGGAACCTTGGCTGCGCGGAACACTCGCGGAAATTCCAGCGGTGGTGCGGGGCGTTTTACACGCGCTGGAGCTGGCGCGAGAAGATGTAGCGCAATGGTGCGGAACACTGACCCTTGAACAACTCGTGGCGCGGCCGTTCGGCTTGCCCGCCGTGGCGTTTCAATTGCGGCATATCGCGCGCAGCCAGGACCGCTTGCTGACGTATGCGGAGGGTCGTGAACTGAGTGCGGAACAACTGGCGGCATTGCGAGCGGAAATGTTGCCATGCGGGAGTCGTGAGGAATTGCTGCTGGAGTTTGAGACTGCGCTGCAGACGAGTGGTTTACGAGTTCGGGCGCTCAGCGGGGCAGATTTGGAGCAAGCGCGGTTCGTTGGGAAGATGAAGTTACCGAGCACGGTTGGGGGATTGCTGGTTCACGTGGCCGACCATACGCAACGGCACGTTGGTCAGGCGGTTACGACAGCCAAGGTGGTGATCGCTGGCTAAAACGCGAGGCGTGTCGCAATGACGCTAAGAGTTGACGGTAGCGCACGGTAGTCCGTACTCTGAAGTATCCGTGATTGAACTCTCGAAGAACGTTTTGCTGATCGTCAGCGCGCTGTTTCCCATTGTGAATCCGCTGGGGGGCAGCCCTATTTTTTTATCATTGACGCGCGAATATGCGTCGCCGACGAGACGGGCGCTGGCGTGGAAAGTGACGCTGAACTGTTTTTTTCTGTTGGTGGCGTCATTTTTGATCGGGTCGCACATCCTGGCGTTCTTTGGCATATCGATACCGGTGGTGCAGGTGGGCGGCGGATTGATCGTGATTTCGACCGGGTGGACGCTGCTGAGTAAAAAGGACGAGCAGGAGCGGCACGGCCAGGTGCAGAAAAGCGTAAATCCGCTGGATGTTTTTCGCAATGCGTTTTATCCCTTGACGCTGCCGCTAACGGTGGGGCCGGGGTCGATTGCGGTGGCGATCACGTTGGGCGCCAATGAACCGCGGCATTTTGGAGTGGATATCCTGCCGATTGTAGCAGCGGTGATAGGCTCCGCGCTGGTGGCGTTGACGGTTTTTCTTTGCTACGGATTCGCGGACCGGCTTGCGGCCATCCTTGGTGAGAACGGGATGACCATCGTGATGCGACTGTCGTCGTTTCTGCTGGTGTGCATCGGGGTTCAGATTTTGTGGAATGGAGTGAAAGCGCTACTCGAAACCTTGCCAGCACTGGGAGGATAGTGATCGCTCCCGGTAATAGTATAAGATTAAATACGACCCCTCGATGAGACACGAAGCACTGACTTTCTTGATGTGTCCGGACTGTGACGGCGAGCTATCGCTCGATGGCGGTGCCGTGCCTGAAGCGGACGGTCATGTCATGTCCGGTAAACTGAACTGCCAGCGTTGTGCATCACACTTCACAATTCGTAATGGCGTGCTGGTGCTGCTGCCGGCGACAATGGCCAGCGTGAAGCTGGAAACGGCGGCGCGCTTTGCGGAGGAATGGACGCGCTGGAGCGATCTGCGCGATTACTACGAGCAAGAGTTTTTTGACTGGGTTGCGCCGCTGCGCGCGGAAGATTTCGCGGGGCAAACGGTTTTCGAGGGCGGATGCGGAAAAGGGCGGCACACGGCGATCGTGGCGGCGAAGGGAGCCAAAGCGATTGTGGCGCTGGATCTGGGAGAGAGCGCGTTCGTGGCGTTTGCGCACACGCGGAGTTTTGCGAATGCCCATGTGGTGATCGGAGATTTGTTGAAGCCGCCAGTGCGGGCGGTTTTTGATTTGGCGTTTTCGGTGGGAGTTTTGCACCATTTGCCGAATCCCGCGGAGGGATTCGCGAGCCTGGCGTCACGGGTGCGGGACGGCGGGCGTGTGGCGTTCTGGGTATAGGGGCAAAAGGGGAACGAATGGATCACGCGGTATGTTGATCCGTTCCGCAAGGCGATCACTTCGCGGTTGCCGGGGGGATTTCTCTGCGTGGTGTGTATTGTGCCTTCCGCGGGGCTGTGGGCGGTGATCAAACTTTTTTACCGACCCGGCAAGGATGGGAAGGGTCCGCAATGGCTGCCGTACGGCGATTACTTCGCGGCGCTGCACCATTATCCCTTCGATGAAACTCATGCCAACGTGTTTGACCAGTTGGTGACGCCGGTGGCGTATTATCTGCGGGAAGATGAGGTGCAGCCCTGGGTGGCGTCGGGCTTCCGCGATGCGGCATTGCGCTCGCACCGGGGGTACAGCTGGACGGGGCTGGCGACTGTGGAGCGCAGCAAAGCGGCGGAGGAGTAGACGCTGCGAGCTAGATGGCGCTGCAGAATTTCGGTCTACAAAATTCTCTGAAGAAACAGAAATGTCGTCGCGGTAAAAGACGATGATGCGTTCAAAGACGACGATGTGTTCAGAAACGAAGACGTGGGGTGCAGCAAGTTGTGCGGAATAGCTGGATTTACACATAAAAATTGGCGACCACCGATGGAGCGCATCCGGCAAGCCACCGCTACGCTTATTCACCGCGGACCGGACCAGCAGGGTGTGCATGCCGCCGCGATGTTTTCGTGCGGGGCCACGCGGCTGAAGATTATTGATCTTGAGGGTGGAGACCAGCCGATTCTGACGGCGGATGGCGACGTTGGAATCGTGTTCAACGGCGAGATTTATAATCATCTGGAAATTCGCGCGGAGCTGGAGAGTCTCGGTCACAAGTTCGAATCACACTCGGACACGGAAACGGTGTTGCGCGCGTTTGTGCAGTGGGACAAGGAATGTTTTGGGCGGTTGCGCGGAATGTTTGCGGTGGCGGTGTGGAAAGAGTCGGAGCGGCGGCTGGTGCTGGCGCGGGACCGCATGGGCATCAAGCCGCTGTATATCGCGCGGCGAGGTGAGGAGTTATTTTTCGGCTCGGAACTGAAAGCCATTTTCGTGCATCCGGAAATCGAACGGCGCATCAGTTTGCAGGGGCTGGATTGTTACCTGTCGCTGAATTATGTGCCGTGTCCGTGGACACTGGTGGAGGGCATCGAGAAATTGCCGGCGGGAATGTGGCTGGAATGGCGGGACGGCCAGGTCACCAGCGACACGTATTGGAAGTTGCCGTTTGGCGCGCCATCGCGGTGGACGATGGGCGAAGCCAAAGAGGAGCTCGACCGGCTGCTGCAACAATCCGTGCGCGAGCATATGCTTTCGGATGTTCCGCTGGGAATTTGGCTGAGCGGCGGAATGGATTCGACCACCATCCTGCATTATGCTTCGCGGGCAACGTCGGCGCGGCTGAAAACGTTTTCGATCACCTACCGCGGGCGGAGTTTTGACGAGAGAAAATTTGTGCACCGCGCGGTGAAGCAGTACGAAACGGAGCACGAAGAGCTGGACCTGACGCCCGAGCAAGACCTGCAAGGCGCGATCGAAGAATTTGCGTATTACTCGGACGAGCCGAACGCCGATGCGGGCTCGCTGCCGGTATGGTTCCTTTCGAAATTGTGCAAGAAGAGCACCACGGTGGCGCTGAGCGGTGAGGGCGCGGACGAACTTTTTGCGGGGTACGTGACGTGCCGGGCGGATATTTTAGCCGGCCGCGCGCGGTACGTTCCCAGAGGGCTGATACGGACGGCGCTGGCAGCGGCGCGGCAACTGCCGGTCTCCGATGAAAAAATCAGCTTCGAATACAAACTGAAGCGCTTTCTCGAAGGCAGTCTGCTGTCTCCGGGCGACGCGCACGTCTTCTGGAATGGCACATTCAGCGGCAACGAAAAACAATCGCTGCTAAAAAGGAAATTGCCGGGAAGTTTTCACGCACTGATGGGCGAGATGGACAAACTGCCGGAATCTCGCGATCTGCTGGCGCCGCTGTTGTGGTTCGATCAAAAATATTATTTGGCGGACGACATCCTGGTGAAGAGCGACCGCATGAGCATGGCGCACGCGGTGGAGGTGCGGCCGCCATTTCTGGACCACCGCATCGTGGAGTTTGCCGCAACGCTCCCACCGGGCCTAAAAATTCGAGGGGCGCGCCAAAAACTGGTGCTGCGCGAATTGCGCCGCGACAAGCTACCGCCGACGATTCTGGACGGCAAGAAGACCGGCTTCGATATTCCCGCGCACGAATGGCTGCGCGGACCGCTGCGTTCGCTACTGGAGGAAACGCTGCGCGAAGGCATGAGGACGCACGGCGATCTTTTCGACGCCGCGCTTGTTGAGGAACTGCTGCAACGGCATTTGAACCGCCAGGCGAATCTTGGCTATCACTTGTGGGGCCTGCTGATACTATTCTTGTGGATGAAAAAATGGGAAATTCAGTCCACAACGAATCGGGCAACACAAACTCTATCTTTGGCCACGGCTGGCTCGTAATCTTCCGCAGTCTGCCAATCGCCGGTCATGCGCCAGGAATTTTCCAGGGAGCGGCGTCCTACCTTGCCGCTTAATGATCCCGCACCGTCGCCGGAGCAGTCTTTGGCCAGACCTTCCCTCACAAGAGTGGTCGTGGCGTTGCTCCGCCTGGCGCTCGCCGCGGTGATTTTGACGTATCTATACCGGTCGGGCGTCATCAACTTCCGCCCGCTGGCGAAGCTGCTGCCGGCGTGGCCTATCACCATTGCCGCCGTGGCGATATTGCTGCTGGACGTTTTTCTGATGGCGATTCGAACGTCCTGGATGGTGCGGCCAGTGGGCTTGCATCTGGCGGTGAGGAAATCGTTCCAACTGAACTTGGTGGCCGCGTTTTTTACGAACGTCGTTCCGGGCGCGGCGGGCGGCGATATCGCGCGGCTGTATTACACGGGCAAGGGAAACCGCGGCAACCGCGTGGAAGTTGCCACCGTGGTGTTGCTGGACCGTGGCATGGGACTTTTTTCCATGCTGATGCTGCCGCTGGTGTTCGCGCCGTTTTTCAGCGGGATGCTGCGAGACTTGCCGGTGCTAAGAAATTTGCTTTTGCTGGATGCGCTGGCCGCCGCGAGCATTCTGATTCCAATTCTATTGTGCGTGCACAATGGGCCGATTCGCGGACTGCTCTCGCGGATATTCCTGCGCTGGAATCGTTGGGGGAGTGTTGCAGAGCGAGTGCTCGCCAGCATCGGCGCGTTCAAAAACAGCGGCGACGCGCTGCTGCGGTCGTTGGGAATTGCCATGATGGCGAATCTATCGGTAATCGCCGTGATGGCCCTGGCGTTTGTGGTGCTGAATCCTGCGTGGCTTTCCATGAAAATGATTCTGGTGGTTCCCATGGGCGAAATTGCGAACTGCCTGCCGTTGACGCCCGGAGGCCTAGGAGTTGGAGAGGCGGCGTTCCACTCGCTGTTTGAGATGAGCGGTCTGCAGGGCGGCGTGGAGGCCTTGCTGTGCTGGCGAATCTGGAGGGCACTGGTTGGGTTGATCGGACTGGGCGTGTACCTGAGCGGCTTGGGGCGCGTGGTATTTGAAGGAGACGCTTTCGCCTCGCCCGAGAAAAACGGCCTTGCATTGCCACCCGGCGAATGTAAAAAATAGATACGGCGATAATTTCCAGGAGAATCCTGCAGATCGTAATTTTTTCTCAGCGCGATAGCGGCCTTCGCTATTAGCGCCGGGACTTTGCGATAGCACGGCGCGATTCTTCCAGAAGTGATTCGCGCACGGGCCTGCAATTCGTTTACAATATATGCAGCCCAAATATGTAGTCTGAGTTTTAGCGGAACAGTGGCGTGGGCCCGCACGTCGCAGCCTCGGATGGCTGCGTTTCATTAGTAGATGCCAACACTCGGAGGGGATTACATGAAGATTGCCGTGCTCGGTGGCGACGGCTACTGCGGTTGGGCCACAGCCCTGTATTTATCGCAAAAAGGGCATTCAGTCGCGATTATTGATAATTATTTGCGCCGGCAGTGGGATCACGAACTGGGCGCGCAAACGCTCACGCCTATCCGACCTCTCACGGATCGCCTGCGGGTATGGCAGAACCTGACCGGCAAGACCATCGAACTGTTTGTGGGCGACGTGGCGGATTACGATTTTCTTTCGACCACCTTGCGGGACTTCGCGCCCGAAGCGTTGGTGCATTTTGCCGAACAGCGCTCCGCCCCGTATTCGATGATCGACCGCAAACACGCGGTGTTCACGCAGGTGAACAACGTGGTGGGCACACTGAACGTGCTGTTCGCGATTCGCGAGCTGAATACGGACTGTCACCTGATCAAGCTGGGCACCATGGGCGAATACGGCACGCCGAATATCGACATTGAAGAAGGCTACATCACCATCGAGCACAACGGGCGCAAAGACGTGCTGCCCTTCCCGAAACAGCCGGGCTCGTTCTATCACCTATCGAAGGTGCACGATTCTCACAACATGATGTTTGCCTGCAAGATCTGGGGATTGCGCGCCACGGATTTGAATCAGGGCGTGGTGTACGGCACCACCACCGATGAAACAGCTATGGACGAAGCGCTGATCAACCGCTTTGACTACGACGACGTTTTCGGCACGGTTCTGAATCGCTTCTGCGTGCAGGCGGCCATCGGGCAACCTTTGACGGTATACGGCAAGGGCGGGCAGACGCGCGGTTTTCTGGATATTCGCGACACGGTGCGATGCATCGAAATCGCCTGCGAGAATCCGGCGAAAAAGGGCGAGTGCCGCGTGTACAACCAGTTCACCGAGCGCTTCTCGGTGCTGGACCTGGCGCACATGGTGGAAGCCGCGGGCAAAAAACTTGGATTGAGCGTGGAGATCGACCATCTTCCCGATCCACGCGTGGAAGCCGAAGAACACTACTACAACGCGAAACATTCCAAGCTGGTGGACCTGGGACTCGAACCGCATCTGCTTTCCGATGCGCTGCTCGATTCGCTGATGAATATAGCGTTGCAATATCGCGATCGCATCGACGCTTCGCTGATGCTGCCGCAGGTCAACTGGCGCGAACCGCGCAACGAGCGCCGCATGCAGATGAGCATGCCCACGCGAGCGGGTCACGCGGAGGCCGGCGACAAGCCGCTGGCAAAAGCAAAGCGCCGCTAACTGCTGAATCGTTTAGAAACCGATTCTTGCCCTTGAAGATCACTTGCCCTACGACCACCGGGTGTAAACGCCCGGTGGTTTGTTTCTAGAGGCGCTCAAAAAAAAACAGCTCACGGAAATAAAATGACTCAGCCATGAAAGAAGCCGCCGGTTTTCACTTCAAGACGTATCTGCTGATCGCCTTCATCGCATTTTTTGCCCCGCTCGGAAATGTGCTACTCGGAAAAGGGATGAAGAATGTTGGCTCGGCCAGAAACTGGGCGCCCAGCGAGGTGGTACAAATTCTGGAACGCATTCTCGGCTCCGGGTACATCTGGCTGGGGATCGCCTCGCTGCTTACTTTTTTTGTAGCCTACATGCTGGTGCTCACCTGGGCGGACTACAGCTATGTGCAGCCGTCGTCCTCGCTGGCGTACGCGGTGACCGGCGTGCTTAGTTATTTCCTGCTCGGAGAGACGATTACTCCGCTGCGCTGGCTCGGGATTGCGGTGATCTGCGTGGGCGTCTTCGTAGTGGGCCACACACCGCCGCGCACCACGGAGCCCGCATAGCTATGCTGGAATTTCTCATTCTTACGCTGCTGGTGGTTTCGGGAACTGGCGGAGAGCTGTGCGTCTCGCACGCTATGAAACAAATTGGCGAGGTGCATGACTTCCGTCCGTTGGCGCTGATTAAATTCATTTTGCGTGCGCTGCGCGTAGGCTGGATGTGGCTGGGCGTGGCCATGATGGCGCTGGCGTTTTTCTCGCTGCTGGCGATGCTATCGTTCGAGAACGTCAGTTTTGTGGTGCCGGTGACGGCGCTGAGTTACGCCGCGGGCGCCGTGGGCGCGGCAATTTTCTTGCGCGAACGGATTAACACGCAGCGCTGGGTGGGCGTCGCCATCGTCTGCGTGGGCGTGACGATCGTTTGGCTCAGCCACCGCTAGAGACTGGTTTCAAAGCGTTACTGCTTCGGTTCGTCGGTTGGCCGCGCTGCTCCGATCTTGATGGTCGAACCGAATCGCTTGTAGTTCGCATAGCGCACCGTCATGTGGATGCGCACGTCGCCAGAACTGAAGTGCAGCGTGTCGTTGGAACGCGTGTACGTCGGAAACCAGTAGTTCCCTTCGATATTCTCGCGAAATGTTTCGAAACGCGGAAAAACGTTTTCGCTACCGTGCTTCTTGATGTCCGGAACGGCTTTTCCGTCGGTCTTCACGATGCCGTAGGTTTTATCCTCCACCCAGACGCGTCCCTGAAAATAGCGCTGATTCTTCTCGAGCACCTTGGGGCCCACGTCAAAAACGTAGGTGGTCAGTTCGTCCACCTGCTGGCGGCCGACATACTTGACGTCATACTTTGGCAATTCCTGGGTGGTCAGCACGAAAGGCTGCACATGTTCGAGGTCGTCGATATCTTGTTGCGACACGGTAATGCGCTGCAGCGAAGGAACCGGCGCGTCGGTGACGTGCTCTACTCGCTTGCCACCGGGAGTAAACACAATGTCGCTGGTCATGCGATATTCGCCGTCGGGCTGACCGTCGGGATCGATAGTTTGCATCACAAAGGTCTGCGTATACGTGTAATTGTCCCGCTCGGTTTTAAATTCGGCTTCGCGCGCGGCGAATTTCTGAATGATCTGGTCCACGGGGATCGCCGGCGGCGCGGTGTCAACGTGCGAACCGGTTTGCGGGGTAACTTTATCCGGGGCGCTTTCCGGCGGGCGAACTGGAGGCGGAGCTTGCGTTTGTGACGGTGGCGGGACCGGCAATGGACCGGGCGCTTCCTGCGCGGCTGCTGGGTCGCAAGTTAACAGCACGCCAGCACACGCCAATGACAGCGCGAGAAACACCGCAGAATCGACTTTCTTGGACTGCAAACTATCCCCGCTCATCGCCTGCTCCTTAGCTTTCGTGCATCGCGAGCGCCGCGATGCGGCCGGAATTTCGTGGCTTGGCCAAAAAATCTCATGCAAGGCCGCACAACCTCTAGGATGCATGAAAACAGCCTTTCGTAACCACTCTGTTTTCAGTATTCCGCGCGGTGCGACAGATAGTTCCAGCGACATTCCGTGTGCAAGGAGGTCGCGATTCCGCCTCTCGTAGGGGCTGACTCAGTGCGTCGAAACCACGGAGCCCGCCACGGTGGCTGGTGGCAGAAAGAAATCTCTGGGCGACTGCACGAATCGCCGCAGAAGCGTCCGGAGAATTTCGAGGTGATCCTTGGATGAAACGTCTTGCGCGCGCAACGCCAGCATCAGCGCCAGATAAAAACTAACCGCGAGGTTCAAGACGAACGTAAAAGCAATGCCGAGCGCGGCCCAATAGAGATCCCCGTGGTCGATGGCTTCGCGGCCCAGCGACGCGGAGGAAAGCGCCACCGTTCCGGTCGAAAGCGTGACGTGCCGTACGTCAATCGGCAATCCGAAAAATCGCGCCAACGGAGGCGTCATCCCCAGCATGAATCCCAGCGCGATGCTGCCGCCCCAGCCAGATACGTTGCGCGAGAACACGTCGGAGATGCGCGTCAAGGTCTGGCGTCGCAACAGGCCTGCAAGGCGGTGGTCCGCGATGGCTTGCGGCAGGCGGTTGTATACCGCCCAATTTTCGATCCATCCACCAACTAAACTGGAAACCCACAGAATCACGCCGGTCAGTGCCGCGAAGAGAATGGTGCCACTGCGAAAAGGATTGAGCGACTCCACGGTGTGCTGCGCGGTATCTTCAGAAATGAACGGCGCGCCTGTGGCGTAGCGCCAGGCAAAACTGAAAGCCATCGCACCGAAGCAAACGGCAATAATATTTCCCAGTGCAGCCGCGAGCTGCGAGCGAAAAATTCGTGCCACGAAGGTTACCAGTTCGTCGCTTTGCGACGCATCGCGGCAGCGGTGCACGATACGCGCAAGCGCGGCGCCGGTCATTGAGGGCTGCTTGGTGGCCAGCACCAAGCCGAAAATCTGCAGCAAAATAAAGCTTACGGCATAGTTGAGCCCGGAGATAAAACCTTCGACGAACAGCGGCAGTCCGGAATGCGTGACCACCATTTTTATGCCGGCGGTTGCTACGGTCAGCAAGCCTCCGCCCAGCGCCGCGCGCCACATCAGCCAGTACTCGCTGCGATCCGCGGTGATGTAGTGTTCGCCGGTCTTTCCCGCCGACTCGGTGATTTTGCGGGCCAGCAGCCGCAGGCTATTGTGCGCCAGACGGCGAATGCTGCGGTCTTCGACCCGTCCCCGGACCACGTCCGTGAGCAAACGTTGCGCCGCGTTTTTCGTCTCGTGGCCGGGCGCAGCTACGAGCACGGCGGCGAGGGCTTCGACGCGCAACAGACTGAGGCGAATCACGTCGAGTACGTACACCACGTCCAGGTTCACGCCGTTGGCATCGAGATTGTTCACGATGGACTGCAGTTCCGCGCGGCAGTCGGCTACCGTTTGTCTTAAGCCTTTATCAGCTAGCGCGATTCCGTCGTGGGTTTTGACGGCGGTGACAAGCGCGTCGGCGCTTCTGGTCAGGCGATAAAAGGGCGATTGCTGGATCGGGCCGGGGCGGGAACGCATGCGTAGCTCTTCGGAAAGTCCCAAGCCCTGAACACGCGCCCCGAGCAAGCTGAGAGCATCGAGCAGCGTCTCGACCATCGGCGGCCAGGCGTCGGAATCCTCCGAAGGCGCAGCCAGCGAAACGATGCGATCAAAACGTTCCGGCGGCGTATCAAAGAAACGATCGACCTGCTTGCGACTCGGAAACATGCGCAAAAACAATTTCGAAAGGTCGGTATCTTCACGCGATGAAGGGAGCAGAATGCGTGAAAGGCGTTCGGATGTTTCCGCCAGCAAGCCGCGATCGCTGGGGAGGCCGGACGTTGAAAAAAACGTTAGCCCGTCGGTTTCGCGAAGAATAAGGGCGATGCTTTCGCGGTAGCGCGCCAGAACTTCCGGTGAGGATTCGAGAATGGTCGTCCATACCAAACTGCGCTTGCTGTTGGGGTCCGCAACTTCTTCCGCCGCGTCCGGGCCCACCGGTAACGGACTGCAAATCGCGTTATCCCGTTCGCGGGTCCAGGAATAAAGAGCGACGAACGCGTCAAGTCGCTGTGGAAGAACGGACGCCGCGGTTAACGCATCCGCTTTTCGCGCCAACAGCTGCAGCGAAGAGTTGCTGCGCGCTTCCGGCGGGAACAACGACAAAATCAGTTCCTGGGTAGACTCCACGATTCAACCTTGGGCTTGGGTAGCCGGCGGATCGTTTACGGCGCGAATTCCGCGACCAAGGATACCGTGGGCGGCCTGCTTTGCGCCAATGCGGAGTTCGCCTGATACAGCTGCGCCGGCTGAAAACAAGAACATGCTGGGAATTCGTTACAAAATCCTAATCAAGACTGGCGGCTACCGACTAATGCGTGGACTTCGTTAACGCCGTGGCTCGCGCCACGTCGGCGTCCGCCAACTTCGTCGTGGCATCGACCTGCGCATAGATTCTTCCGCGTTGCTCGTAGAGTTCCGCGCGATCGGGATACTTTGCTATCAACTCCGTATAAGCGCCGATGGCGTCGAACCACACGCGGTGGTCGGTGAAAACATTCGCACGGGCCAGACCGGTTTGGTAAGCATCCGCACCATGCGCCGCCGCCAGCGCTTTGTCGATGGCCTGCCTCTCCGCCGCGGAAACCACTTTGATGCCGAGTGGATCGCCCGCCGTAGTGGCCGGCAAAACTTGCACTCGCCAGTAGTAGATTTCGCCGGCACGTAATTTGCTTTGGCCGGCGGGTAGCTCATAGTGGGTGTCCTTAACCGGCTGCTTTACGATTTGCGTTTCGTCTTCGTCGGTGATCAGCAATACGTAACCGTCGTTCTTGCCTTCCGAGTCCCACTGAAACAGCGCAGCACCTCCGTAGAACTTGGCGAGCTTAGGTGCATAGAGAGTGGCGGAGGGAAAGGACGCGCCGCGGCTGCCGCCAAACATGGTGGACATTTTCTTGGCCTTTTCGTCGGAAAGGTCGAAACCGGAAAGATCGGCATCCGCGTGCTTTTTTGCGGGCTTGGCGGTGCTGTCGTTGGAGGCGTTGGCGGCCGGCTTGGACCCTTGCGCCGGAGGCGTAGCTTGTTGCGCGTTGCCCACCAGCGCGACGCTCGTCAACAGCAATGCTCCAAAAATGAACGGGCAGGCGATCGAAAGCTTCATGAGTGCACCTCAACGGTAGATTCCTTCTGCACACTGTAAAGCGGAATGGCGGAGGTAAAGCCACGCACTTGCGCCTCACCTAAAGATACGGTTGTAAATTCATCTCGGATGAATTCCCACGTCGCTGGGCTGATCACGATGGGGGTCTTGAAGTCCTTCGTAAGGGCCTCCAACCGCGACGCCAAATTCACCGCTTCCCCGATTACCGAGTATTCCAGGCGGTCTGGCGAACCCACGTTCCCGGCGGTCACCGTTCCGCTATGTATGCCGATGCCGATCTTCATTTCTGGCTGCCCCGCGGGAAGATTGGCGTTCCATTTGTCCATGCGTGCAAGCATTTCAATGGCGCACCGGGTGGCGCGGCAAGCGTCTTCGCGAGCACCCTCGGTTAATGGCGCACCGAATACCACCATGATGCCGTCGCCGATGAATTTATTCAGGAAACCGCGATTTTCCTTGATCACTTCCGCCATGGCCGTCAGATAGCGGTTCAGCCACGCCAGCACTTCATGCGACGGCACGCCCGCGGTCATGGCCGTGAAGCCGCGAATATCGGAAAACAAAATCGTGGCTACACGTTCTTCCCCGCCGAGAACGATTTCATCGCGACGTTTCCAGATTTCCGCCGCCACGTCAGCAGAGACGTAGCGTTCGAACAGTCCCATGATTTGGCGGCGTTCCGCTTCCATCAATTTTTTCTCGCGGCGTTCTTCCACGGAGCGGTAACCCAGTCCGGCGGGTAGCGCCAAAACAATGCAAGCTTCTAAGGAAAGAAATGGAATCCAGATGTGATGACCGAACATCACGACCGCCACGCCAAAAATCGCCGCCGCCAAGACTAGGTACATACCCAGCGCCACATACCACTTGCTACGAAATCCCAGTGCGATCACGAGAAATGCCAACGCCACGCCGGCACACCATTGTGGCAACGGACCCAAGCGCTTCAAAAACTCGCCATTGAGCAGCATGGCCACCGCCGCGGCGTGCACCTCAGTCCCTGATAGCCGAGTGCGTGGTTTAGAGCTGCCCTGCTCTTTGATTTCAACTCCAGCCTCCGTCACCGGCGTGACGAAAAGATCTTTACCCAGCTCGCTGGTCTGGCCGATCATTACGATCTTTCCTCGAAAGACCGCAGGGTCAAATCCTTTCGAAAGTACCTCTTGCACTGAAATTGCGAGTACGGGAGCCGATGGATGAAGGTGGATCCAGGCGGAAGCCGGGCTGACGGTGGCTAGGGGAATTTCCGCCGTGCCGAACAAAATGCGCCCGTTAGCGCCCGGAAGCAAATGTCGATCTGAAAAAGCTCTCGCCACCACAACGGGAAACGAAAATCCCTTATATTTCGAGGTCGCCATCTTTAAGAGCATGCGCCGCGCAGATCCGTCTGCATCGGTCGGAACATCCCCGAAGCCCACGTCCAGCGCACCGTCCGCAAATTCTGGCAAAGGCTCTCTGAGCGAAAACTGATCGAAGCCGTACTCGCTCACCAGAATTACGTTGCCGGCGTCCGCGATAATCGACGCCAGTTGTTTATCGTCCGCTCCGGCGTGCTCTTGCTCGCGTTTCAGATCAAGAATCACGTCCAGCCCGATGACCGCGGGCTTGCCGGAAGAAATTTTCTGTAAGACATCTCCGAGGAGCGCGCGCGGAATCGGGAAGGCGTTGTAGCGCTGCACCGTCTCCTCGTCGAAATCCACGTACACAATTTCCGGAGGCGGCGTCTCCTTCTTCTGTCGGGCGACCAGCAAGTCGTAACCGTGTAGCTCGGGCACCTCGAGAAGTCCCAGGTAGTCCCCTAAATACACCGTCGCCGCAGCCAGTAATGCCAGAATTCCCGTCAGTACCCATCGTGCGACGCCGCTTCTCAGCGATGGAACGAGGGCGTCTTTACGCGGCGACTCTTGCGACGTAGGCTTTGCCGCATTTCCCTGGGAACTGTTCGCTTGTGAATTCGAATTTCCGGTCATTTTTGCGTTCGTGGAAGATGCACGAGCGGCGCAGCGCGCAACGTCAAAACAAAAGCATATTCCGTCGTTTCAGACTAACGGCCCGGCGCGCCACTAGCTTTGCGTGAAGCGGCGGGAGTTTCCGTCGAACTTCGGCTCGTGCCGCGCAGCGCCGAACCAGCCAGCGGGATGCGCTCGGCCAGTCCGGGCCCGGCCATGGGGCTTTGATTTCCGCTGGTGGCCTTGGCAACGTTGTCGTGTACGTAGGCATAAAGCTCGCCGGCCGTCACCGTACCGTCCTTGTTGGCGTCAGCTTCGCCGTGCAGGCCTTTCAGTAAATAATACGTAAACACGCCGTGTCCGCCTCCGTACTGATCCGATTCGTACGAAAGCTGGCTAACGTCGCTGCCAGTGATTACCGCGCGAGCTGTATCGTTTGCGTAGGACGCCATGTATTGATTCACAAGATTGTTCGAGTTGGTTTTTTTGCTGCGGGCGCGCGCGCCGCTGAAGCCAAAGCTATGGCAGGTATCCGCGAACGTTACCACGCGCTTGGCCTTCAACACATTGGTAAAGACATCCTGAATCTGGCGCATCGGAAACGCCGTGCCGCCCATGTCATCTAGCTTCGTGTCGTAGGTCAGCAAATAAAGATTGCGCGGATCGTTGGGATCGGGCGCTCCGTGCCCGGCGATGTAAATCACCACTTCGTCGGTCGGCTGTGCCTGCGTCAAAAACGTATAAAAAGCGCTGCGCACATTCTGCGACGTCGCGTCATTATTCAGAAGCACGCGCACGTGGTCCTGCGGAAACGATCCGCCCTCCGGCGAAAGCAGAAAATCGCGAAAGTCCTTCGCGTCGCGGTCCGCGAATTGCAAATTGGAGAGCCCATTGCCCGAATTCTGATATTGCGCGATCCCAATCACCACCGCGAACCTGCCCGTCGACGCGCGGTCCGGCGTTATGCTACGCCGCGCGACTACCACCGGCTTCTCCTCCGTTTGCAACAGGAAAGAAGCGTAGTGCACGCGTTCCATGCCATCCTTGTATTCCAGCTCCACCGAGTTGCGCCCCGGGTGCAAACGAAATCCGGCGCGGTGTCCCAAGTCGAACTTGCAAAGAATCCCGTCGTTATCGCTGGACACGGTCATTACAATATTCGCGGATTCCGTATTGATCTTCGCGTAGATGCTTCCGTAGCTTACCTGCTGCGGATTTTTCGAGATGCGAATATTCATCGCATCAAAATTGGGATTCTCGATGGTGGCGGACAGGTTGGCATCCAGATTGAATTCCAGCGAGGGGATCTGCAACACGATAGGCTCGCTGCCATCGTCGGCATTGGCCGGCAGAAAAGCTACCGCAGCCAGAACTCCCGCCAGAATCGTAAGCTGTGCGCGCATATTTACCGCCGTTGCCAGCGAATGTACGTGAGCCAGCAAGCGCTTGTCAATCGCCGCGTGCCGTGGCACCTTGGCTTTTTAGAATTTGCGAATCAGTCTTTGACACGCAGCCGCCTCTGGATTCACTATCTTGGTCAGCTAAGCAGCACTTTCCCGGCCGTCCCCTTAAACGGTTATCAGAACGAAGGAGAACTTATGATCAAGAGTAGTGGGTCCATGCGCCTTGCGCTCATGGCCCTCGCAGTCGCCTTCACCAGCGTGCAGGTGTCCGCGCAAACCGCAACCGAATACACCGACAAAGATAAACAAAGGCTGGCCGCAATCGCCCAGCGCCCCGATGTGCAAAAACGCATCGCCGACGCGTGGGATGCCCGCCGCCGTGAAGACATGGAGTACGCCTTCAACGTCAACCAGTCTTCGCGCCTCGGTGAGCTTTCCCCCACCGCTCTCGCTGAATTCCGTCAAAAATTCGGCGAACTCTACAACAATCCGATTCTGCTGCGTTACGTAAATTCCCTCGGACAAAAAGTTGTTCCTGATGGCTCGCCCAACTTGTACTCTTTCCGCCTACTGCTTGACCCCGTCCCACGAGCCGAAGCGCTCTCCACTGGCACCATCTATATCTCCACTGGTCTCGTCGCGCTGCTCGATGACGAAGCCCAGCTTGCCTACGTACTAGGCCACGAGATTGCCCACGTCGAACGCCGCCACGCCTACAACGAAATTAAGAACACCATCCTTGAAGAAGAGTTCGACAAGGAAAAAGGCGCGGACGTTCAGAAAAAGAAAGCCATCTTCGGAGCCGCCGCGGCACTTGGCGGAGCGGCCATCGGCGGAGCGGCGGGTGGCGCCTCGGGCGCTTTCTACGGCGGCCTAATCGGCGGCGCAGCCGGAGTCATCGGCGGGGCGCTGCTTTTCCGCAACAAATTCGTGCCCACCGAATGGTCCACCGTGTATGAAAATGAGGCCGACGAAGCCGGCCTGAAATATATGCTCGATCGCAGCTACGACGCGCGGGAAATCCCCCGCATGTATGCGCGACTGGACAACCTCGTCGGACGCGATAGTCGCGTCGGCTTAGGTTTCATCGGCAATCCCGCGCGCACTCGCGAACGCCAGGCGGAAATTACCAGCCTGCTCACGTCTACCTACAAAGCCGACCTCGACGCCAAACTGAAAACCGGGCTCACCGCCTCCGGGCCGGAATTTTCTCTGCTCATGGCCGCCTTGAAGCGCGACAACGGCGTCATCGCCATGGATTACGATCTCTTCGCCATGGCTCGCGACAATCTTGAAGACGCCGTCAAACTCCGCTCCAACGACCCCCGCGTGCACTATTTCCTGGGACAAGTCATCGCCATGACCGGCCGCACCCCCGACGACAAACAGCAAGCCCTTACGCAATTCATGCAATCCATCCAATACGACGCCGAACGTGGCGCTTACCCGGAGCCCCACCTTGAGGAAGCCCTGTACCAAATTTCGCAAAACGACCCTAACCTTCAGGATCAGATCAAAAAGGAATTGAAAACCTACGTCGCTCTGTACCAGCGTCAGCACGGCGGAGCATTGCCGCTGAACATGTACATCATCTACGACTACTTCTTGCTCGCCGGAGACAAGAGCTGGTACGTTCCGCCAGCCGAAGTCGTGACCACAAAAAACGTGGACTCTCTGTTCGTCACCACGGTATCCACAGCGCCATCGACGGCCACGACCGACGTAATCAACCGCGCCACCAACGCATCCGCGGACAACGGCGCTGGGCGATCCGCGAGTACGCCCGATACCCCGCCCAAACCTAAGCCGGTCGTCAAAAAGACCACCACCGCAACCCCGCAGTAAGTTCGGTTACTCGCAACTCGGCCCGGAAGGACGCCGCCCACCGCGTCCTTCCGCAAATTTTCGTGATGGAGAAACACTCTATGAATCGAGCACGTATTTTGCTTTATTTTGTTGTTGTGTGCTTTGTAACATCGCCGACCCTCTTCGGGTCGCTAAGCGCAGCTCCAGCGCAGGATCATCCGGGTAGAAAAGTTCTCGGCATCATGCCCGTCTTTGATTCGTCCGGCGAGGAGTACGGCCAGCAGTTCGCGCAAAACCTCACCGCCATGGAATTTCACAAGCTGGACGGCGCGCCGTTCGATGTAGTGCTGCTCAATCCCGGCGGACTATACAACCCACTCATTCCCGAATCGCTCGTTGACTACGCGCAGTCCGCGGAAGTCGACACCGTCTTGATTATGAGTTTCCTGCAAACCACGAAACCACAAAAGGGCGACTACACTTTAAACGTTCAAGCCCAACTCATGGACGTCGCCACCGGAAAAGTCGGCGACGCTTCGGCCTTCAGCTTCATCGTAAATCGCCACGACTTGGCTCTCGAAATCGCCAACACCGGTCTCGGCGCCGTCAGCGCAGCGTCCAGCCGTTTCGCCGCCGGACGCAACGCCTACGCCACCATGAGCAGCGGCGCCAGCAAAGCGTTTGAAAAGCAGCCGCTCGGCAAAGCCGCACTCATCATGGCCGATCAAATACACACCATGCTGTTGACCCAGGTTCCGCCCTCGAGCGTAAAGCCTCAGCCAGTGAAGCTCGGTACCTGCACCTATACCGTGCAAGTGCAATATGTCTCGAAAAAAGCCGTTTCCAAGGCTTATGACATTATTTTGAATGGCGAGGAAGAAAGTCTGTGGAGTAAAGAAGGCGTCACCACGCTGGAAAATAAACCTTCCGGACCGATCTTTCTGCAAATGAGCGTGGCCGACGCTCCCTATCGCTTGGCGGTCCAGGATCTGTATCAAGCCAACACAATTTTGGATTGCTCGAAACCCGAACGTCAGTTGTACCTTGATATCGGCGCCGGCGGCGACGCCCTGCTGCACTGGCGCTGAGAGATACTCAGTTCGAAGGTGACTACCGTAGCGGGCGGAACTTGAGCGTCAAGTCCGCCTGCGTTTCGACGGGCTTCCCATTGAGCGAACTTGGATCATAGCGCCACTCTCGAATGGCGACCATAACACTCGGCGTCAGCATATTCGGTGCGTTTAGCGGGTCGACGTTCACGATGTGACCGTCTCCAGCTATTGTCGCGCGCACCGCCACGACCTCTTCCGCATTTTGCGTTACCTCCACGGACGGCGGCGCGGCGGACAGCTGCGGTGTAACTCGCGATATCAGTATGCCCACTTCCAGACGCTCTTTGCGCGGCCTGTGACTCCCGCTGTTTGCCACGGCCGGCACAAAAACAAATCGCCGCGATCGAATCTCCAGCGAGGGTGAATGCGCGATGACTTCCTCACCAAGATCGACGCGAAGCGGCGCGTCTCCCACGTTTGGCGTCACCAATATCTCCCCGCCCGGCAGAGCGGTGTCTGCCAAGTTTGCAGGGGAATTGTTTCCCGAGGAATTGTCTCCCGAAAAATTGCCAGCTCTGGATGACGTGACCAAGGGCGGAGCAGCGGGACGCGTATTTGAATCCCCGACGGCGCTGCCCTGCGCGTCCAAATTTGCGACGGCCATCGCTGGAGTGCTCCTTTGCAACGCGTTAACAGGGTGCGCCGCGTCCGTGGGTCGCAATGCTCCGACCGTCGTCCCAGAAGCGCGATGACTCCAGTGCGCCACAACACCGCGTCCAATCACAGCCCCCAAAGCAAAGCCGCCGATAACTACCAGCGTGAATGCTATTGCCAATGGGACGCGGCCGGATTTCGTGATCCAAGACGGGAATCTACTTTGGGCCCGAAGTGTGGCCTGTGGCCTATCGTCGTGTACTTTGCTGGGAGCCGCTGCATAAGTGGGCGGAAGTGTCACCACGGGTGGCGAGAAATCCGAAAATTCCCCCTGCGACGCCGGAACATCGCGAACGAGCTTGCCGAAAGGCATTTCAGCAGTTTTCGCCGATCTCAATGCAGTCTGTGTCGCGCTAGGCCGTGTTGCGTTAGATTGCGTCTCGACCGATCGCTTCGCGAGAGGTTCCGTCGCGGGAGACTGCGCCGCGGCGAGCGGCGTTGCAAGAGGTGGTGCTGCGGTTACGCCGCCGGGGAATTCCGCCACAGCAGTTTCTTCGTCCAACATTCCGTCATCGAAATTCGCGCGCTCCTCACCCATCAACGCCCGCTCGGCGGAAATCCAACTCCGCAAGAGTTCTTGCGTTCTTGGCGGCGCACCCACAAGCCGCACACCCAGTCGACGCTTTGATTCTGCAATCCAGACCACGCGGCCCGTCACTTCAATCAACTCATGCGTGGGATCCGCTGGAATGCTAATGTTCAGCAGCGAAGCATCGGGGATCGCGAAGGCCGTCGCCAACGCCATTCCGTCTTCGCTCACATCCAACACCATGCCCCCGTTACTGCCGCCAAACGAAACATACGTAAGCAGTTCTGGAGCAACACGCACATTCTGTCGGCGTTCCCGGCTTAAGTGCTGTTGCGCGAAATGATGTTGATGCGTTGCCATTGTCGAAACCGACGAGATCGCTAAGACCGCGAAACCTGCAGTTTAGCTCCTATAGCGGTGAGGCAAAAAATTCGAGGAGGCGTGGCAAATGCCAAGCCCCGCTACACTTTACCCCGACTGCCCTGCCGCGTAAATCACCGTGTCAATTCAGATGCTGGTGGCGAAGAGTTTTCTTCGCGCCATTACCGCATGGCTGACCGATTCCCCGAATAATTAGTACCAGTACCTAACAAAAAACTCGGTCCAGCACTCCCCCTAGCCTGCTACAGGAGCGCCAGCCGCATTGGTGATTCTCCCAGTGACACATAGCCACGAACGAAGGGCAAACTCCTTGCCCTCGGCACCATCAACCCCTAGACTCAGAATGTAAATCGCATCGCGCCAGCCCGATGACCCACAAGAAAATCGATTTACTAAAGGAATTATCGCGCTCGCCGCGCGCCCTCCCGCGTCGTATTTGGCTTCGCCAGTCCCTCTGCGCTGGCGCCGCCCTCGTACTCCCTTCGTCGCCATTTTTGGCCCTAGCCCGCGCCTACTCACAATCTCCGAACACTAATCCGCCCCCCACCCCTGCGGCCTCCCCGCTGGTAATCAATCCCCCGCCGCAAGCCACCTCCAGCGCCGCAACGCATTACCGCTTCACCCCCAAGGAAGATGCCTTCCTGGAAGAAATCCAGCGCACCACCTTCCAATTTTTTTGGGACTCCGCCGATCCCGTCTCCGGCCTGATCAAGGATCGCAGCCTCGCGCGCCAACAAGACGCCCGTAACGTCGCCAGCATCGCCGCCACCGGCTTTGGCCTCACCGCCCTTAGCATCGCCGCGGAGCGCAACTGGCAACCACGCGACGCCATCCTCGCCCGCGTCCTGACCACCCTCCGCTTCGCCGCCGACAAACTCGCCCACGAACACGGCTTCTTCTATCACTTCCTCAAGATGGACACCGGCGAACGCGTCTTCAAATCCGAAGTCTCCAACATCGACACTTCCATCTTCCTCTGCGGCGCTCTAACCTGTCGCGCTTACTTCGCCAACGAAGAAATAACCAAGCTCGTCACCGCTCTCTACGATCGCATCGACTGGAACTGGTTTCTCCAAGGCCATCCACCCGATTCGCCGACTCTCTCCATGGGTTGGACGCCCGAGCGATCGTTCATCAAATCTCGCTGGGATTCTTACAGCGAACTCATGATGCTCTATCTGCTCGGCATGGGTGCGAACACCCAACCGCTCCCCCCCGCGTGCTGGGACGCCTGGAATCGCCCGCACTTTGAGTTCAACGGCATCCGCTACATCGGCGCCCAAGCTCCGCTCTTCGCGCATCAATACTCCCACGCCTGGTTCGATTTCCGCGGCCGCCACGACAAGTACGCCGACTACTTCACCAACTCCGCCATCGCCACCGAAGTCCACAAAATCTGGTGCCTCGAAATGTCCCACCAGTTTCCCGACTACACGGAAGACCTGTGGGGCATTACCGCCAGCGACTCGCAAAAGGGTTACACCGGATGGGGTGGTCCTCCGCTAATCGGCCATCCGGACGGCAGCGTGATTCCCTGTGCCGCCGCCGGATCGCTGCCGTTTCTTCCGCAGGAAACCATCGCCGTGTTGCAAACCATCCGCGAAAAATATTCCTCGCAAACCTGGACCACTTACGGTTTCGTCGACGCCTTCAATCCCCTGACCAACTGGGCCAGCCCCGACGTCATCGGCATCGACGCCGGCATCACCATCGTAATGGCCGAAAACGCCCGCACCGGCTTTGTCTGGCAACACTTCATGAGCAACCCTGAAATCCACCGCGCCATGGAAAAAGCGCAATTCCAAAAGAATTCCTGAAACCCCCGCCGCTCGCGCAATTTGGAGTACGGCGGTTTACCTTGAGCGCTGTGCGAAGCCCCTCGCAGTATTCCCGTTGCCCACAGCAAAAAATAATAGTAGTCTTGCGCCAAATTGCAGTTCCCAGCGCTTCGCAGTTTCCTGAGGCCGATCTCCCACGGTCGAATTGCGGCCGCACCCCCGGAAAGAGTTGGAACCATGACAAAAAAAATCACGCTGGCCGTCGCAGCCATCGTAATAATCCTGATCGTTCTTGGCATGAAATGGTGGCGCGAAAATCGCGCTGACTTAACCATCGATCCACCGAACTATCCGCCAATTGGCAAGGTCGTCTGGCTCGACCAGCATTGGACCCCACAACAACGTGACTGGTTCTACCACGCCGATCAAGGCACGCAAACTTTCGGCATTCCCTACGAATGGTTCATCGCCCTCGAGCAACCCGTGCCTTTCCTCACCAATGCGCGCCTTCTGAGCGACACCACCTACCTCGACCGTTACGGATTCATTCCCAATACAAACTCCGCGAAACCGGATTTACCCATCGGCTTCGCTCACGGCACCCCGCTAATAAATTCCGACGGCACGCCAAACGTCAATCCGCAAACAAAAGTCCAGCAACACTCGCTGGGCCTCACCTGCGCTGCCTGTCATACCGGCCGCCTCTCCTACCAGGACACCACCATCCTTATCGACGGTGGTCCCGCACTCACCAATCTCGCGGAGTTCCAGAAAGCCATGGCGCTCGCCCTGCTCTTCACAAAATATATCCCTTTCCGTTTCGATCGCTTCGCCGATCGCGTTCTCGGCCCAGGCGCCAGCGACCAGGCGAAATCCGAGCTGCGCACGCAATTCGATGCCGTGGTTTCGCAGGCTCGCACCATCATCAGCCTCGAAAAGAAAAATCAGCCACACACCATCACGGAAGGTTTCGCGCGTCTCGACGCCCTCAACCGCATCGGCAACGTCGTCTTCTCCGTCGATCTCAACGAGCCCGCCAACTATGTCGGCTACTCCGCGCCCGTGCACTTCCCGCGCATCTGGCAAGCCTCTTGGTTCGAGTGGGTGCAATACAACGGCTCCATCCAACAGCCCATGACCCGCAACGCCGGAGAAGCTCTCGGTGTCGGGGCTAAAGTAAATTTAACTGGCAGCAAGGATCAGCTTTTTTCGTCCACCGCCGCTATTAAAACAATCTTTGACCTCGAGCAACTCCTCGCCGGTCCACCGCCAAATGCCCAAACCGGTTTTAACGGCCTCGCTTCTCCCAAGTGGCCATCCCAGATTTTGCCCCCGATCAACACCGATCTCGCCGCCAAAGGCGCTCCCTTGTACAAATCTATTTGCCAGCCCTGCCACATGCCCCCCGTCTCCGATCCAGAGTTCTGGACCGCCAGGCAGTGGTTGCCGGCGACTTCGCCGGGAGTGCCCTCTCTTAACCTGGAAATGGTTCCCATCGCTCACGTCGGTACAGATCCGGCAGAAGCCGAAGATATGAAAAATCGCCGTGTGGTCCTTCCCGCCAGTCTTGGAATCACCAGCAACGAATTCGGACCAGCGCTCGGTCAAGTCGTTACGCAGATCGTCAACCACTGGTACAACATCCAACAGCCACCCGTTCCCGCCGACGTGCAGCAGCAAATGAACGGCTTCCGCCCAGATGGTCTTCGCGCCGAGCTCTGCTACAAAGTTCGTCCTCTCAACGGCATCTGGGCCACGCCACCATATCTCCACAACGGCTCTGTTCCAAATCTTTACAAGCTACTCTCCCCGGTGAGCGAACGCCCGACGACCTTCTACCTCGGCAATCGCGAATACGATCCCGTCAACGTCGGCTATGTCACCGACCCCTTGCCCGGCGGCTTCCTATTCGACACTTCGCTGCGCGGCAATCACAACACCGGCCACGAATTCTCCGACGATGCGAAAAAACCAGGCGTAATCGGCCGCGCGTTAACTCCCGACGAACGGCGCGCGATAATCGAATATCTCAAGTCCTTATAAATTCCCTCGTGCCAACAAGGAGCGTCACGAAAACCACCCGAGAATCACCACCTAATAATAGATCGTGGTTTTAGGAGGGCAGCATGCACCTTTCTCGAATTTCGTCGTTTCGCAATCTCAAGCTGGCGTCGCTGGGAATACTGCTGACCATCGTTCTCGCCGCCGCATGCCAGAAGCCTTCCGAAGAAAAACCCATCCCCGTCCCCACCTCAGTCGGCACCCTAATCCAACCCAACGCCCCGCTCTCCGCCAACGACGTCTCCTGGCTTTTTCCCGCTCCCACCAAGGCCGCCGATTTCGCCAACCTCATCGCCGTCGCCGACGTCACCACGCCAAACTCACAAGACCCCACCAAGCGTGACCCCATTTGGCCCGATGCCGTCTTCCAACAATTCCTCGCCATCGCCAACGGCCCGCAAGCTCAAGTCTCCGGCACCACAGCCCAAATCAGCCTGCCCGTCGAAGCACGCTCTGTAAACGCCTGGTTTATCGCCGGCATCCGCATCGACGCCGGCGCTCCCGGCCTCTCCAGCGACATTCACGCGCAGTACGGTCAGCTCCCAGAAATTCGCCTTATCATCCAACCCATCATCAAGAATCCCGATGGGTCTCCAAGAGTCCTGGACATCGCCGGCCACCTTATCTTCGATTTCATCACCGCAACGCCCGATCCCCCCGCGCAACCCGACTGCTTTCCCCGCTTCGTAGCTGATATGAGCGTCTTCGCCCCGGTCGCCACCGACGCCGCCGCCTTGCGCACCAAGCTAAACAACGGCCAACTAGGCCCGCACTCCATCTCCACTGTCGGCGTCCCACTCGGCGTCCACCCCGGCCTCGCCGACCCCGCCAACGCCAACGCCGTCCGCAATGAAATGTTAGCCTTTCTCGAACGCCACATCTCCGCGCAACGCCTCGGTTCCATGGCCATCGCCGGACTCCCCGCCGGCGCCCCCGCGCCGTGGATATTCCTCTCGCTTCTCGGCGACCACGCCGGCCATTTCGGCCCCGCGCACGGACCCACCCTCGATGGCAATCTACAATTCGCGCAAATGTTAAACCCGGTCGGCGCCACCCCGCGCGTAGTCCCCGAACCGCACACTAACAATCTCAATCCCATCACCTGCAAAAACGCCGCCGTCTCCGCCACCAGCCTGCCCATCGCGCAACGCAACGGCGTCGCCACATCTGCCGCGTTCGCCACTCCCCCGCCCTCGCCCGACCAAGCCAAACAAATCCTCAACACCATCGCCGATCCCACAAAAAGTTTCTTCTTCAACACCGATTGCATCAGCTGCCACACTGAAACCCGTCGCACCATGGAACTCCTCAACGTTACAAACATCCCCGGCATCAATCCCGCCGCCCTGCCCAACGGCCCCTGGGACGTCCGCAACTTCGGCTGGGGCGAAGCCGGCAAGAGCGGCATGCAAGCCACGGTCACTCGCCGCACCGCCAACGAAACCTCCGCTGTTGTAACCTTCATCAATTCCCAACTGCTACCCAAGCAGCCATAAAAAAATCTCGCTCAATGCAGCTGGCAACAGTGCTATCCTCTCCGGCGCGGCTCGCGTCCACAAAACACCCAAATCTCCGGGCCACCGGCCCGGCATGAGATCGCGCTGCGCCGGTCCAACACGTCACGGAGGATGAGAAATGCACAAGCTACGGTACTTTGCAGTTGCTGCAATCCTGATGTTCTTCGCGCTTTCGAATGGTGCTGCGCAGGAGCCCACACCTTCCGTCCCCGCGCAGTATTCCGCCACCGCCTTCGGCCAGTCTGGAGCCGCCGCGGGCAAGTCTTTCGGCATGTCCATTTACGTCGACGGCGTATCTGCCCCCGGCGACATTGACGAGTTGATCGGAACGCTACAGTCGAAAGGTCAAGATGGCCTCGTAAGCGCCATGGAGAAATTGAAGGACATCGGTCGCGTCGCACCCACTGGCAGCGTCGGCACCGGCATGCGCGTCATCCTCATTCGCCCGGGACCGGATGGCGGACAGCACATCGTCCTGGCCACCAATCGGCCCATCACGTTTAGAGAGTTGTACAACAGCACGCGATCGACCCAATACCCCATCGGTATCGTAGTGTTGGACGTGGACAAGGATGGCAAAGGCACGGGTTCCTTCGCGCCGGTCTGCAAGGTCCGCTTCAACAAAAAGAAGCAGCTCGAAATCGAGCACTACGGCCAAAAGCCCTTCCGCCTCGCCAACGTAAAACGCGAAAAATAACTCTTCGTCCGGCCTTTTTCCGAGTTTTGTTTTTTCGGGGTGCCCTACCCTCGGGTTTTTGAGGGTGGGGCTTGGTTTTTCGGTCTAGCCAAATGGTCCGGACGTAAATCGCCGTGAAGCTGTTAGCTCGCCTCGCCCCTGATTCCCACAGGTTGGTTCCCACCGGGCGAGGCTTTTTTTCTCCGCTCTGAATCGTGTCCATCCCCGACACGCGAAGCTTTCTCGCTGGGAAGCGCGGCTGCGTCGCCCGTTCCGCTTTGGCATCGCAGCCTTCCGCTTTCTAGATTCCGCACGGAGGCAGATTGGCCGGAGGGATTAGGGCTGGACGATGCCATTGCGGACTGCATAGAGCACGAGGCTCGCTGTTTCGTGAATGTCCAGCTTCTGCATGAGTCTCGTGCGATGTGATTCGGCGGTTTTCACGCTAATGCCGAGCAACGATGCCACGTCTTTGGTGGATTTCCCTTCAGCGATCAGTTGAAGCACTTGCCCTTCTCGCAGCGTCAAAGGATTCTTGGATTGCTCCGACTTGGACTGATACGCCTCCATCACGGCGCTAGACACACCCGGGCTCAGGTACACCTGGCCGAGCGAAACCTGCCGGATGGCCAGCACCAAATCGCTGGCGACCTGGCTCTTCAGGACGTATCCCTTTACACCTGCTTCCAGGGCGTCGCGGATGTACTGACTTTCGTCATGTTGCGTCAGCAGAATGGTCTTGGTCTTTGGAGAAGCGCGCCTCACTTCTCGTGCGGCATTCAGCCCGTTCAAGGTTGGCATGCTGATGTCCATTACGGCGATTTCGGGCTGGAGTGATTTCACATGGCGAAGCGCCTCTTGTCCATCGGAGGCTTCCGCAACAACTTGAAATCCTTCGCGTTCCAGTAAGGACTTCAGGCCTTGACGCACGAGGACATGGTCATCAGCGAGTACGATGCGGATTGGCATTCTGAGCCTCCATTGGAAGCTGAATCAGGAGCCTGGTTCCCCTTCCACCAGCCGAATCGATCGATAGTGCACCGCCAATCGCATTCAAGCGTTCTTGCATGCCGATTAGTCCCAGGCCTCGTCGCCTGCCATCCGACTGCGCCGCCCGTACGTCAAAGCCCACACCATCGTCCTCGATAGAGCAGCGAAATGTGCCATTTTTTCGGCCGATCCTTATCCATACTCGGCTCGCTTTCGAATGTTTCGCCGCGTTAGTCAGCGCTTCCTGAACGGTGCGGTAGAGGGCTATTTCAATGGGACCAGGCAGCCTGCCTGTAACTGTTGTTTTGATTTCAATGCTGAGATTGGCGCGCTTTGAAACTCCTTCCGCCAAGAAACGAATCGCCGGAATCCAGCCAAGGTCATCCAGAACCGTTGGCCGAAGTTCATGGGAGTACCGCCGCAACTGCTTCTCAACCTGATTGAGCAATTCTTCAATCCGTTCAACTCGTTCTTTTTGCGGTTCCAACAATTCTCGTGCAAAGTCTGCCAGCGCAAGATGCGCGGCCACCAGGAGTTGCCCGGCCTCGTCGTGCACCGCATAGGCGATGCGCTTGATCTCTTCTTCAAGCGTCTCATTGAGTTGCCGCAGAGCCACGATGGCATCTTGAACTCCACGGTGCGCCATCTCATAAGGAGAAAGTATTTCCGCCAGGAATTCGGCGCCGGTAGCCGACAATTCCTGGCGACGCGTTGCTCTCTGCCCGTCGGCGAGCATCTCGCGGAGAACCTGATGATGCAGGGCGGCGATTTCCATGAGACTCTTTTTCTCGGTGATGGCGCGCCGCCCCAGTTCGTAGGCGCGGCCCAAAGCACCCTCGCCACCATCCTGGATGTATTCCCCAAACGCTGAACGATATTCCTTCTCAAAAGTTGGCGGCAACTTTATCTTTCGTTTGGCTTGCGTCTTCATGCGCGAACCCCGATCATCCGCACCACCAAAACAAGCGCGTCATCATTTCCGCGGCCATGCTGTTTGAGAATCCTGTCCGCCGCTCGTTGCGGGGATTCCAAGGGGGAAAGACCTTCCACAAACTCGCCTCGAATCCCATCGGTAACAAAAACCAGAGTATCTCCCTTCGCAATCGGAAGCACCGCGGCTTGCAGGGCCGGCAATTGCGAGCCGACGACGCCCCCGCGCAGGAGCAGCACCTCCTGCACGCTTCCTTTCAGGGAACCAGCGCGCGTCAAAACTCCTTGAACATTTCCAACGCCGAGCCAAGTCATCAAGCCATGTTCCGGATCAACGGAAGCAAGACTCATTACCACACCGCGCGTCGCACGGAGACCTTCATTGCAGCGCTCTACCAGAGAAATGACCGGTTCTTCCACATTCGCTTTGAGAATGGAAATCGCCGCCTTCGCCGCGTATGCAGCTTCTTCTCCATGTCCAATTCCGTCAATCGCCGCGATCAGAATTCCACTCGGGTTACAGCAAACCAGATGGTGGTCGCCTGATTCACACTGACCCGGGAGGACAAATTTCGCCACGGCATATTCCACCAGCGGCATGTTTATTGTTTCCACTTCGTCACCGTCACAATCGTCCCGTGACCTGGTTCGGAGACAATTTCAAACTCGTCCATCAGCCGGCGTACTCCCGGCAGCCCAAGTCCAAGGCTTCCCGATGTCGAAAAACCGTCTCGCATGGCCTGACGAATATCACGGATTCCAGGACCGCTATCGGAAGCAATGATCGAAATGCCCTGGCGGCTCGAGGCATGGACTATCTTTAACGTGATTTCGCCCCTGCGGGCGTATGACAAGATGTTTCTGGCTAGTTCTGAGATTGCTGTGGCGATGAGAGTAGCATCGCCTGCCGAAAACCCAAGTTCTATCGCCATAGCCCGACCCTTTTGCCGGGCCAACACAATATCCTGGTCGGAGCTGATGGCCACCTCGACTTCTTCTGCCGACACTGTGGCTCACCTTCAGTTCGTGGTCTTGAATTTCTCGTTCAAGTACGCGAGACCTTCTTCGAGGTCCAGGGCTGTGGCGACTCCCTCCAATGTTAAACCGAGTTGTACCATAGCAAAGGCCACCTCCGGCTGAATTCCCACAATGACCGTTTCCGCACCTCGCAGCCGGATCATGTGCGCGATCTCCCGAAGCGTTCGCGATGCGAACGAGTCCATCACGTCCATCGCCGTAACGTCCACGATGACCGCGCGCGACCGAAATTTGACAACTTGCCGGACCAGGCCCATGCGCAAGTGGTTCAGATCCGCGTCCGAGAGAGCCGCCTGAAAGGTGGCAATCAGCACCTCTCCCTGTTTCAGAATGGGGACTTCCACGTAGCCCTTCCTCCCAATCCTTTAGCGCGATTCCGCCAGCGTCACCACTTTGTACCCTAATAGTCTTTCCGCCTGCTCGATGCCGCCTTGCAGGTCGCCCACCGTGTTCATCTTGCCGAGATCGACTCCGATGGTTACCAACGTCTGCGCAATCTCCGGCGAAAGGCCGGTGACAATCACCGTCGCACCAAGCAGCCGTGAAGCTTCCACCGTTTGCACCAGGTGGTTCGCAACCGTCACGTCCATCGCCGCTACACCGGTGATATCGATCACCACCACTTTCGCACGATTGGTGCGGATTCCCCGCAGCAGCTGTTCCGTCAATTGCCGGGCGCGCTGCGGATCGATCACGCCAATGATCGGCAGAATCAGCAATCGTTCGCGCACCTGCAGCACCGGCGTCGAGAGTTCTCGAATTGCTTCCTGTTGCTGCCGGATGACGCGCTCGCGCTCTTGCACGAAACCTACGGCCACGGTGTTCGCGATGCGATTCGCGGCAGGTTCATAAGCATCCAGGATGCGGTTCAGTTTCTTGAAATCCGTCTGGTACTTGGCGAACAGGGAGCGGGCAAGCACGTCTCGAAGCAGGAGAACGATGCCAACGACTTCGTGGGTCTCGACTCCTCGCGGAATAATGCGTTCCGACAGGTTGCGCGCGTACGCTTGCAGCGCTTCGAATGCTTCGGTTTCCAGAGCCTCTACGTAGCTGTCGTATACCGAAGTTGCTTCCGCGAAGATCTCTTCCTTGGTCATTGCGGTAAGCAGGCGGGTCTCGGTGATGCGCACCACCCATTCCTCGCGCAACTGCGTCCGGTTCTGACGGAGGTGCGCCACCAGCTCACGAAGAAGCTCTGACGGTGCTTCACTTCGCACTATTTCCGCCCTTGGATTGCTCCGTGTCCCCAAGGTGACCTCTCGTTTGGACATGAATCGATTCTCCTTACCCTGAACAGCATACCCTTGCCGCGTAATCGGCTGGGTTCCCTGCAGATTTAAGACTAGTACCATTCCTTACCTGCAGTCTCAATCAAGTAAAGCTCTGCGAATGGCCTCAGGTATATACCTTAGTTTCCGGGCTAAGTGACAACAATTGCCGGTAAACCGCGTCTCTCGTCGTTCCTGCATACATCATCATTGGGAAGTACTACTGGAATTACCTGCACCGAGAATCCGGGCCTTACCCGCTTGTCGCTTCTGCGCGCCAATGGGACCATGCGCTTACCAGTGAGGCGACTCTTCGCGCTTGCTGTAAAGAGGGTGAATGCCGATGCAAGAATTGCAGGCCCAAGAAGATTCGCAGGTCGCTCGCCTGAGGAATGGTTCGCCGAAACAGACCTCCAACCGCAAGGTTCTCGCCATGGCTCGAAAAAACGGACCAGGAGAAAACGGCCTCTCGGAGAATTTATTTTCCGCCTTGTGTGCTGCGGATTCCGAGTTTGCTCAAATATTGCAGGAAGTGGAAGAAATTTCTAAGCTTCTAAAGTCGGACCACCCGGACACTCAGACCATGCGGGTGGCAACTCACCCGGCCGTCTGGGGCGCCGTTAAGCAGGCCCTTCTCGATAGGGAACTGCGCTATCTTGCTCTCACGGACGATCTGACCTGCCTCTTCAACCGGCGCGGGTTTTTTGCCGCCGCAACCCAGCAACTCAAACTGGCCCGGCGCAATGAGCACAGTCTGCTGCTGTTGTTTTGTGACGTCGACAACCTGAAGAAGATAAATGACACCTATGGCCATCACGAAGGGGATCTAGCACTCATTCGCGCGGCAGACGCCCTCGAGCAATCCTTTCGTGGTTCAGACATTCTTTCTCGCCTCGGCGGCGATGAGTTTGTCGTACTGGCATCCGAGACATCGAATCAAACCCAGGAGATCCTTCTTCGCCGCTTGGAGAAGAATCTGAGGAAGGCGAGCGCAACAGATCCACGATACGAGTTATCCCTCTGCGTGGGCGTGGCGCGTTTCGATCCCAAGCGCGCCACCACGCTCGGCGAACTGATGGCTCAAGCGGATAAAGCGATGTACGAGAAAAAACGTGGTACTCGCAAAGTTGTGTGAGGGCAATTGTGAACGATTTTGAACAGCCCCAAGCCACCGGCGGGGCAATCTCGGAGAAATCCGGTCAGCTGCGCTTGGATGGAAGAAACGAAAAGCGCGTCGCCATGGCGATCCCGGTATGCCTTGTAACCGCGAAAGATCTGCTCTTTGCCTATCACGCCATAACGGAGAACGTGAGTCCCCACGGGGCTCGCATCATCACCAGGCGCCGATGGCCACTCGAAGAGCGGCCACGCCTCGCCTCGAGTTCAGGCGAGCTTGGAACGCCAGCGCGAATCGTCTACTGTGAACCTCTGACGAACGGAAATTACTGCATAGGATTGCGATTCCCTTCGGCCATCACGGACTGGAAATTCACATGAGATATCCAGCGTAACGTATCATGCCTGAAATCGCCGTCGAAAAAGGGACTGCTCACCAGTGATCAAGAAAGCGCCCCCGCAACGGGGTTCAAGGAGACCGGTCAAGAGCCAGATGCCAGCGGAACTTCACCCCCCGAACTTAATCTGCCGGAATATATTGGAGGTATTCGTGACTGAGTCCTCATTTGTCGGAACGCTTGCCCTGCGTTTCACAACAATCTGCCTGGAGGAATCATGACCCATCCTCCGAACGTGTGCGCACACTGCGAAAACGGGCGTGACCCCGTCACCGTAAACAATGGCTTCATCTTCGCATTTCAGATTGTGGACGGCGTCATGATGGAGGTGTGCCTCCACAAAGGCTGCATGGAGCCGTGGTGTCATCTGTTTAACGTTCGTCCACAATGGCCTCGTTTAGCCCGTCACGAATCAATTTCAGTTTTTCCCGAAGCACAACCATAGCCTCCTTAGGAGGCGCGGGACAGGAACGTGTGAAGAAATTGGTTTTGAAGCGAAACTAGCCACGCGCAACGGTACGGGTGGGCGGGTGGCAGTCCCTTTAAGCCGCAAGGAACCTTCCCGGGTTGCAAAGGGTGGGCCACTCTGCGCCTCCCAGCAACGATCCGCCTGAAGACGGGGGGCAGCCGGAACATTTATCATCTTCGTTCGAATGCAATACTATAAAGTACTATTGACATGCGATTACGGCTCTGCTATCCTCTGCCATGTCTCCCGCAAGACCCTTCTCCGCCCCAACCTCCCCGCTTCACGCCGCCCCGCCTGCGCCGCCCAAGACTCATCAGTTCGTAACCGCATCACTCCGCTCTTGCGCACCGACGCAAAAACACGATCCTTTATTTTCAACAGCTTGCGCACTCTTCTTAATTCGCAATTCCGCCTATCCCCCGTGTTTTGTTAACACTGCGCACTCTTTGTCAAAAACACCCGGGGGTAGTATTGGTATCTCTAACCAATTTCTTGGATTCTCCAGATCCATCCATGTAACCCCAACAGAATCTATCTCTTTCACGCGAATCACCGTAAACCCAACAGAATCTTACTCTTTCGCGCGAATTACCCCTAAACCCAATGGAATCCTACTCTTTCAAAATGACCCCCGGGGGTGGGGGTCCACGGTTTCTTCCTTACCTCGTTACCTCATTACCTCGCCTTCGGTCTTCCTCGCCGTCGTACCTCAGCGCTACCACGCTTCTTCCGCTAGAATGGGTACCGAATTCTTGGGGAGATTATCTGCGGCAAACATCTTGTGTCATGTATCTGGCGGTGGACTCGCTCGTGCCGGTGCGCGGCAAAACCTTGGCTGGGTTGGACGAGTTCAGCGCCAGCCTGGATCATTCCGCCGTGCCTGCCGTTTGGGTGACCAGCCGCACGCGCCTGCAGATGGACGATCCGCGCCGCAAGAACGGCCACACCCATCCTTTTATCGGCGAAGGTGGCTGCGCGGTTTTTCTGCCGGAAGATTATTTTCATCTGCGTCCGGAAAAAACTTTGCGGCTGGGGCGCTTCACCAGCATGCCGGTGGCGCAGCCGCAGCCCGCGGCGCAGGAAGCGTTGGCCAGTCTAGTGGAGGATACCGGCGTGGAGGCCGTGCCGCTGCGCAGTCTGTCGCCACGGGAATTGGTCCAGAATTCCGGCTTGCCGGCGCGTGATGCGGAGATGGCGCGGCAGCGGGATTTCGACGAGCTATTCTTTTTTGCCGGTGCTTCGGACGCGGACATTGCTCGCTTCGTCGCCGAAGCCAAACTGCGCAAGCTGGCGCTGCGGCAACACGGCGTGCTGTGGTCGCTGGCGGTGGGCGCCAGTCTGCAAAAATGCATCCGCGATCTGACCAAGCTTTACGATCGCGCCCTGCGTTATCACGCCGTGGTGCTCGGCGTCGCCACCGCCGCCGAGGCGCCGGAACTATTTGCCTGTTGCGAACGAAACATTTTGCTGGCAAATCGCGAAACTCCAGTTAGCGACGACGCAGCAAATGATGATGCAGATGAAGTTGCGGACGAACGTGCAGATGAAGATGCAGGCGACGTCGCGAATGACGCAGCGGAGAGCGCAGGAAATAGCGCCGCGGCTGGCGGCAAGCCCGGCGCAAAAAAGTCCGCGAACGACCCGGCTCTTGGTTCGTATAGCTTGACGATTCCGCTGCACGCGCCGGAGACCTGGGAGCAGTTGCTCGAAACGGTGGGCTCGCGCAGTTATAAATGAAGAGCTGCGATGAACGAAAAAGTAGGAAGTGAAGTCGCACTATTGTGTGATATGTTGCACACCAGCTCGCAGCACAGGTCTGGCGATTTCTGCTGTACGACGTGGCAACTCCCCTGTTTCGTGCGCGGTACGCATGTTTCAGGCAGGGTTCGTCATTGGCCTGCGGATTGCGGCGTGATGGAAGACGGCGGTGCTCCGCAGGCACTCCTGTTTGGGTTCAGAGGCGCGCTCAGCGCGGGACGTCCTGAACGTACTAGGAGACCCCTGATTATGGCTTGGCTGATTCGCACTCTTCGCATTCCCGCAAGCGAATCGAATATGGGGCTGGTGCTGGCGCTCTGCGCAGTGACCATGAGCATGCTTTCGCTGGCGGTGGCGTGGCAAGCGCAGATCATCTCGCGGCAGCATGAAGTAATTCAGTGGCTCGCAAAGTTGAAATTGGGTTTTTGAGAAGTAGTTTTGAACGTCGCTCCAGAGCATAGCCTCAAAAAAAAGTAGCTTCAAAACGTCACTTTGCGACGTAGCTCTAAGAGCTGACCCTTCCGAACAGCATGAAGCTGTACTACCTGCTCTTGTGAACAGCTGGACACAATTCTTGATTTTCCTCCGCGACAATCCAATCCCGATATGTTTCAATATGGGGCAGTTCGGATTTTTCTCGGGGAGATTCATAGATGAAATGGATGGCAACTTTTTTGCTGGCTAGTGATTTGGCGTTGCTTGCGGGATTTTCGCCGGCGGTTCCGGCCGCGCGCGCGACTCCCATGGCCGCCGCAGCGAGTGCGCTCCCAAATAACAATCCGGCGTCCGCTCACGATCGCCGCAATCATCGGAACAGCAATTCGCTGCACCACCACCATCATCATCACGCGCACCACTAGAGCGAGCGCGAAACCGTCCTTACTGTAACTTTTAGTGCGAAGATCGTATTAACTTTCTCTACCAAAAACAAAAAAGCGGGGAGCCTTGTGGCTCCCCGTTTTCGCTTTCTGAAACGAGTTTTTTTCTGCGACGCGCGATGTTCCGGTTTTCTGCGTGCGTTCCTTGCGCCAGCTATTTAATGAACAAAGTTTCTCGCAACTGATCGCGCCCGACGAAGGATTTGCTGGTGCGGTAGCGCGCGAAGAGATCCTGAATCTCACGGTTTTGATAGACTTTCTGCGCGGGGCAGATCACCGCCGCAGAAATCACCTGCAGCGTACTCGAATCGGCGACGCGATAGCGCTGAAAACCTTCCGGCTTTTTACTGTGAAACATGGCGAGAACCACGCCCCCAGGACGCAATAATTCGGTGATCCATGCCACGGTCTGCTTGGCGACGGCAGGTTCGAGGTAGTCCAGCAAATCCCAGAGCAGCACGGCGTCAAACGAAGATTTCGGATATTGCAGATTGGCGGTAAGAAAACGCACCGCGCGACCGCCTGGGGTCATGTCCAGATCGTGATTGCTATTCGCGCCAGGCACATTGCCACCTGCACCGGCGTCGCGCAGGCGAGCTTCTTCTTCGTTGAGAAACTCTTTCCAACCGCGAAGAATATCCTCGGAGGAAACACGGAACCCGCGCTCGATGAAAAAACTCAGGGTAGTTTGCCAGGCGGGTCCGAGGTCAAGCATGGTGCCGCGTCCCAAGCCATCGAGATTCCACAGGAATTCCTTCAGGCCATTGGAGACGCGATTGATTTCCTGCATTTGTGGCGCGCGAGTAGCGCCCGCGGCAGGGGCCACACCGTTGCCGTTGGGAGACTTGCCATTGTTGGCGGCCAGTGGTTTGGCCGATTCGCGGGCGACGCTCCCGCCCATGGCGATGCCGAGTTTATTGAGAAATCCCATGAATTAATCCGCCGCCGAGCTCGAACCAGCGGCCGCTTTGCCGGCAACCGCGGCAGCGGCGGCAGCGCGCACTTCGGCGAGCTTCGAGGGCACTTTGCCAGATTCGACTTTTCCACGCAACGTGGCGCCGTCTTCGATGGCCAGACGCTCGGTGCGAACTTCGCCGGAGACTTGACCGGTGCTCAAGAGATGAACTTTATCGCGACCGGTGATGTTGCCTTCGACGCGTCCGCTGACGGTGACTTCGCGCGCATCCACGTCGGCTTTGACGACTCCGTTCGGGCCGATGGTCAGAGTTCCGTTGGAAAGATTCAGCTTTCCCTCGACATGCCCGTCAACATAGAGATCTTCGCTGCCCGTTACTTCGCCTTTGATTTTAATTCCCTGGCTGATGGACGCGCCGCCGCGCGCAGACGTTGCCGCAGGCGCGTTCGCTGCGAGAGGCGCGGGAGTCTTCGGAGCTGCTGCGATTGGAGTTACGCTAGCGGAAGCCACCGGAGCGGGCGATGGATCTGCCGCGCCTTGGGGCTTGGAATCTTCTTTACGCCACATTTGAGACACCTCAAGCGAGAGTTTGACAGCAAGTCGCGTCTCGCTGGGAAAGGGGGCTGCGACTCAGGGAAATGAAGATAGTACAGCACTTAGCTGGTGTAAAGGGGAATGGGGAGGGGTAAATATAGGGTGTTTCGTGAAGGTCTATACTACCCGTAGTGGTTTTGGTACGCGTAGGGCTACAACAGATTGCGATGCGGAGGCCGTCTCACCGCTGTGTCGCAATTCCCACATGGCCACGATTAGTCCCGCCACCTCAAGTGTTAACTCTTTGTAAGACTTACGCTTTTCCCACCATTGCTGTGGATCAAAGTCGCCATCGCGGGCACTGACCACAGCCAAGGCCACGCTCTGTGGAAAAACGTGGCGGAAAATGTAGCGCGCGCGGCGGGTGTGATAGTTGGAAGTAACAACCAGCACGCCGGTCCATTTTTTTTCCAGGACAAGATTTTTGAGCGCCTCGGCCTCCTCACGAGTGTTGTCCGCGTCTTGCGGAAAGGAAATAATTTTTTCTTTAGCTACGCCGCGCTCGATCAAATCGTGTTGCATCAATTCGGCGATGCCCGCGTAGGGCCGCAATCTTCTTCCGCTGGCGACGACGACGGGAGCTTTGCCTTCCCGCATCAGTTCCGCAGCGCGTGTGACACGGTCGGCGTAAAAATTATCGTCGCTGAGCACGATGATGGCATCGGCGTGATCAAGGGATTCGTCGACGATCCAGGATTCCCCAGCAAAGCGCAGCAGCGGACGCCGCGCGAGGTACAACGCGCCGCAGAGCAGGACCAAGAATAACAGGGCGATCAGCGAGCTAAGAATTCCGCCACGCTGTTTATCGCGAAAGGTTCGTGAAGAGGATCCCGTCCGCGAAGGCAATGGCGACATTGCTGTTGCTCTGGACTTTTCCGCGTTAACGCGAGGATTTTGCGCGGTCATGAATTAGGATCGATGGCGCGCAGCTGCTCCGCAGCCTGCTCTGGCAGCGCGGCATTGAAATAAACTTCCTTGATGCTGTACGACTTGCTGCGCGCTTCGACGATGGGAAGAATTTCGATGTGCCAGTGATAATCGTCGGCCAGCGTTTTCCAGTAGCCGGCGAGTTCGCCTTTTTTGCTGCGAGTATTAGGCGAGGTATGGACGACCAAATGGAATGCCGGTGCCACTTTTTCAAGACGGCGCAAGACGCGGCCGAGTAACGCCGCCAGATGCTTACGGTTAGAGCCGGCGCGCGGCTGCTCGAAGAGATGATTGTGGCGGCGACGCATGACCCAGATTTCGTACGGGACGCGCGAAGCGTAAGGACACAGCGCGTAATAATCGCCCTGAACATCAACGATCCGTTTGCCGGATTTTTCTTCCTGGCGCACCATGTCGCAAAAAATACAGCGTTCCTTTTCCTTGTACCAATCGTAGGCAGCGGAAAGTTCATACTTCAAGCGGCGAGGAACGAAGATGGTGGCAGTGATCTGCGAGTGCGCGTGGGAAAATTCTTCGCCGGCCAGGGCGCCTTGATTCTTAAAAATACTGACGTATTTAAAGCGCGAATCTTTCTTCAAGTCGGCGATGCGCGCGCCCCAGACGGAAAGTACGCGGTCCAATTCTTCATCGGAAAATTGGGACATGCGCTTATCGTGCTGGCGGCATTCGATGACCACTTCGTGGGCGCCCGTGGCGCCCATCTTGTCGTACATGCCTTCGGCAAGGCGGGAGGGCTCGCCCTCAATGCGATAGAGCGGGTCGGGATGGGCGATCACGCGGACCTGCCAGGTGCCCTCCGCGGGATAGGACAAGATGGCGGGTTGTTTATCGACGATTTCGGGATCTAAAGGGCAATCGTGCGCTTCTCCGAGAGAGTCGCGCTTGCCGAGCACTACCCAGCTTTGTGTAACAGGGTCTTTGCGAAGTTCCATGCTGCCGATATTATTGCATGACAATCAAATCTAGAGATTGACGGAATCGCGATGGTGAGTATGTGATGGTGGGCTCGCGGCACGCGGCGCTAACTAGTTGGTGGGGGCGGCGTCCAAGCGTCAAGGGTCTGTCTGAACGAGTCTGTCTGAATCCTTGAGTGGCTATTTTCCAGGAACGCTAGGCTGAAGAAGATTTCCCGGATGAAATTTAAAAATGAAGCGTCTCGGAATTGAGCCAGTGCCATGCTCGCGCTAGCAAACATCGGTCGAGTATTGTTTGCCATCTCGATAATCTTTTTCGGCGCGCAATATTTTATCTTCGGGCACTACGCCGGTGGGTTGCCGCCGGTACCGCCGTGGGCACCGGGCGGCGCTATCGGCGCATACGTGTCGGGCATGATTCTGGTGTTCTGCAGTCTTGGCCTGGCCGCGAAATGGCAGGTGCCGTCGTGTGGCACGTTTCTAGGATTCTTCTGCTTGCTGTGCGTGCTACTGCTGCATACACAAAGGCTTTCCGACATCATTCACAATGGCAACGATCGAACGCGATGCTTCGAGGCGCTGGCGTTGTGCGGGGCCGCGTTTATGCTTGCGGGAGATTTTCCCGCGGCTGAAGCTAACGATGCATTTCATGCCTTCATTGCGGAAAAACTCGTTCCCTTCGGGCGATGGCTGTTTGGCATCTCACTCGTGGTTTTTGGAGTGCAACATTTTATGTATGGGCCATTCGTCGCGTCGCTGATTCCTGTCTTGATTCCCTAGCATCTCTTTTTCGCGTATTTCACGGGCGCAGGATTTATCGCCGCCGGTATTGCCATCGCGGCAAAAGTGCTGGCCCGACTCGGCGCGATGCTGCTGGGAGTCATGTTTCTTTTCTGGGCGCTGTTTCTTCATGCGCCGCGCATTGCGATGAAACTACACAGCGGAGACGAGTGGACCAGCGGAGTCATTGCGCTAGCCATGTGCGGCGCGGCTTTCTACATTGCGGCAACTATGGACGGTGCAAAAACTCGAACGGCGACGTAGCTATCTCACGGCCATATCAGCAGGAACGAGGTTTCGATTCCACCCGGCTTGTTTCCACAGCTTTTTAGTCTCCACCGAGAGGGGTAACGCGATGAGGCTGCTTGCGATTGTGATTTCGATTGCGATGATGATTGAATTTTCAGTTTGTGTGCCAACGGCGTCAGCGTCGGAGGCCGCGGATTCGCTGCTAAAAGCTGACCGCGAACTGGCGGCGCAAAGCCATGCGATCGGATTCGTAGCCGCATATTCGAAGGCCATGGCGCCGGATGCGCGCAAGTTGGACGGTGGCGTCCCTGCAGCCATCGGCCACGACGCGATCATGGCGCTGATGGCGCGCTATCCCGCGGACCTGGCCATCGATTGGACACCGGAAGAAGCAGTGGTGGCGGACAGCGGCGAAATGGGGTTCACATGGGGACATTTCACGGCGACGTTTCACGACAAGAACGGCAAGCTGATTACGGAGCACGGAAAATATCTCGACGTTTGGCGACGGCAGAGCGACGGCACATGGCGCTGGATTGCCGACATCGGAAGCGGCGGCGATCCCGCGCCGGCCTGAACGTATTTCGCGCGAACATGGGAGGCTCTCGCAAATGTTATTTATGGTGATTGAACGATTTAAGGGCGGCGATTCGCGGCCCGTTGGCGAGCGCTTTCAGGCCAAGGGGCGGATGATGCCGGATGGCGTGGTTTATCACGCCAGTTGGGTGGATCCGGCGGACATGCGGTGTTTTCAGGTGATGGAGGCGGCGAGTGCGGAGTCGCTGGAGGGGTGGATTTCGTGTTGGCGGGATTTGATTGATTTTGAGTTGGTGGAGGTTTTGAGTTCTGCGGAGTTTTGGGCGGGGAGTCGCATAGACCGGTGACGCCCTGTTGGGCGTCGCTATAAAGGCTCGGTGCTTACTGCGTGAAAGCGGCGTCAAGCCCTTCACGCATAGCGCTCGGGGCAAACCGCCGCAGTCCAAAATGACATTGCGCGCATGCCTGGTGAACAGACTGCGGAGAGTTTCCGAACAAAGATTCGATGCTACTCTGTAGTTCGCGTGGAAATCGACACACAATTTATGCACGAAGCACTCGAAGAGGCGCGCGCAGCCGCGGCCGCGGGCGAAGTGCCAATTGGCGCAGTGTTGGTGCACGCCGGAGAGATTATTGCCCGCGGCGCTAACCGGACCATTCGCGATTGCGATCCCACGGCGCATGCGGAGATTGTGGCGTTGCGCGCCGCGGCAAAACATTTTGGTAATTACCGCCTGGCGGACACCACCCTATACGTGACGCTGGAGCCGTGCATCATGTGTGCCGGTGCGATGATTCAGGCACGCATCGCCCGGCTGGTATACGGTGCGGATGACGCCAAGGGCGGGGCGGCGCGGACGTGTTTTGCGGCGCTGGCGCATGGCGCGCTAAATCATCAGGTGCCGTTTAGTGCCGGAATTCTCGCTGAAGAATCCGTAGGATTGTTACAGACGTTTTTCACGGCCAGGCGGTAGGGATTAACCTGGGCTTGCTTCGTTGAAGTCCTAATAAGACGGGTACACGGTGTGCCGCGGCCCCCTACAAAAAATTCGCCGACACACTGACGATGCGCGGTAATTGCCGATGAACACGGCGCTCTGTTACGATTAATCAGGAAACGACCGCGGAGAGGTGGCTGAGCGGTTGAAAGCACTCGCCTCGAAAGCGAGCGTGCGGGAAACCGTACCGTGGGTTCGAATCCCACCCTCTCCGCCATTCCGTCTGTGCAATTCTGGCCCATCGAACGAGTTATTGCGCGGCCTTCCCCAAAATACATTGCATTGAACCGATCCGACTTCGCAGGAAGGCCATTCGTTCATCCGCCCAGTTTGAGGAAGAGAATACCTTTGGAGAGGCCGAACCGTCGAAGATAGAAGGCCCATTGATTGCCAATGTCGTGCGATTGCGCGAGGCAGATTTACGTAGACGTTACCTTTATTCCGCTCTTATACTGTCATTGGTTCTCGGCCTGTTGCTGGTCTGCGGCCCGCGTGCCCTTCATGCGACCCCAAATTCCCTTCGATCGAAGGATCGAATGCCAAGCCCATAAGCGGTGGCGATATAGACCATGTGTGAGTCACCCCAAGAGCCTGATGTGTCGATGCAGCCCGGGCATGTGATCGATGCGACGCGAGAGTCTTCCCCTTCTGCGAGCCCGCCACTCATGCCGCGCGCTCAAGTCGAAAGTGAACTCCAGAATCTTTGGATGGAGATTTTGGGTACGGCTCCCATGGGGGTCCGACAGGACTTCTTCGAGCTAGGTGGCGACTCCGTCCAAGCCGCACAGCTTCGCGTGCGGATGGAAGTGCTATTGGGCGTGCCATTAAACCCGACCATAGTGTTTGGATACAACCCACGATATGGATGCCCTGCGTAACGGTCATGACCTAGGGGGACGGCCCGCCGGTGCAACGCCGCGAACCAAAATCGCGATCATCATAGGCGCCGGGCCTGCGGGCTTGACCGCCGCCTATGAACTGCTCACCCGTACCAACATTAAGCCAGTCATCCTTGAGAGAAGCGATGCCATGGGGGGCCTCGCTCGCACGGTGCGCTACAAGGGGAATCGCATCGATATCGGCGGCCACCGTTTTTTTTCTAAAAGCGATCGCGTGATGCAGTGGTGGATGAATCAGATGCCGTTCGAACAGAACGGTAGCGGACCGCAGAAGATCAGCTATCACGGAATGAGTCGAGCAATCAACGGCAACCATGTAGATGGCGCGGTGGATACCTGCGAGAGCGACCAAGTGATGCTGGTGCGCAAGCGCAAATCGCGCATCTATTTTTTACGCCAATTTTTCGACTATCCCATTAGCTTGACCGGGGACACGCTGGGCAAACTTGGCTTTATTCGCACCCTGCGCATCGCCTGCAGTTACATGAAGAGTGCGATCTTTCCCATAAAAAGCGCGCAAAACCTCGAGCAGTTCTTCGTCAACCGTTTTGGACGCGAGCTATACGAAACATTTTTCAAGTCTTACACGGAGAAGATTTGGGGCGTTCCCTGCGACGAAATCAGCGCTGAATGGGGCCAGCAACGCATCAAAGGGCTGTCCATCGCGAAGAGTGTCAAACACTTTTTGACGCGACGACTTCGCAAATCTTCCGGCGTCGAGCAGCGGGACGTGGATACCTCGCTGATCGAACAATTCCTGTACCCCACACTTGGTCCGGGTCAGATGTGGGAAGGAGTGGCCGAACAGATCGTAAAGATGGGCGGAGAAATAATCACCAATTGCGAGGTAGCCGGAGTGCAGTGCTGCGCCAACACCGTTGTTTCGCTTAAAGCCATCAAGGACGGCAGGACGCAGGAATTTGCGGGCGACTATTTTTTTTCTACCATGGCGATCAAGGAACTGATCCGCGCGATGGATGCCCCTATTCCGAATAATGTGAGAGAGGTGAGCGAAGGTTTGTTGTATCGCGATTTCATCACCGTGGGATTGCTCGTGAAGAAACTCAAGGTACAGAACCGGAACAAAAAGCTTATCGAAGACAACTGGATTTACATCCAGGAGCCCGATGTGCTCGCGGGACGCTTGCAGATTTTCAACAATTGGAGTCCCAGCATGGTCGCCAATCAAGATCACGTGTGGATGGGTGTGGAATATTTCTGCTACGAGACAGACGATCTATGGAAAAAGTCCGACACCGACATGGCCGCTCTAGCGGGCGAAGAGCTCGATAAAATCGGGATTCTCGACAAGGCCGATATCCTTGATTCCATGGTGATTCGCGTTCCAAAAACCTACCCGGCTTACTTTGGCACCTTTAATCGCTTCGAAGAAATACGCAAATTCGTCGACGGGTTTGAAAATCTATTCCTGATCGGCCGTAATGGGATGCATCGCTACAACAATCAGGATCACTCCATGCTGACAGCGATGATGGCGGTGGACAACATCTCCGCTGGGATAACGGAAAAAGCCAACCTATGGGAAGTTAACACCGAGATGGAGTATCACGAAGCTGCTAAGTGAGCATGGCCGCGCAGAACAGATCAAGCGCCCGCCACTGATCGCTCTTGCAGAGGTGCGGGGTCAACTTTCGACGATACTTTTCTGATGGCCTCGTCACTGATGGGCTTACCCAGAAAATGGTACATAATCTCGAATTTTTTGCCCCACAAAAATCCTAGCGTGCTAAAAAATCGGCTGGGACTGTAAAAGCGCAAAATGTCGGTAGACAATTCTGTGATGCTGATCGCCTACCCCCCAGCCGTAGAAAACATCCTCTTTCTCAATGCCGCGCAAATTCAGTGACCCAGTCGATCATTCAAGATGGCCAGCACGCTAGCTACTTGAGGTTGCCAAGCGATTGCAGTTCGCGCGCTATGATTTCGCGAGGCAGCGGAGCATAGCCGAGTGCGGAACATTCCTTTTGTCCGGAGGTAAGCATCCATCGCAGAAGTTCCTGCAGGGCAGGTTTCTTGGCGCTGCCGGTCGGGTCTGCGGAGAGGAGCCACCAGGTGAAGCTGGCAATTGGGTAAGCAGCTTTGCCCGGCGCATTGGTGATGGACACGCGAAAATCAGAAGTCATGGCGCCCGCCGCGCCGCTCGCCGCAGCCGTAACGCTTGCAAGATCGGCTTGCACAAACTGACCAGCGGCGTTTTGCACGGCGCCGAAGTTCAGCTGATGTCGCAGGGCATAAGCCGATTCCACATAGGCGAGAGAGTTCGGCGTCTGCTGAACCATGGCGGCGACCGCGTCACTTCCTTCCGCTCCGATCCCCACCGGCCAATGAACGGTGGCGCCGGAACCGACGGCCGCTTTCCACTGTGCGTTGACTTTGGACAGAAAGTCCGTCCAAACAAAAGTTGTACCGCTGCCATCGGAACGATGAATGACCACGATCTCGCTGTCAGGCAGGTCGGCGCCGCGGTTCGCCGCACGAATTTTCGGATCGTTCCATTTCTTGATCTTCCCCAGATAAATGTCTGCCAGTACGTCGGAGGTGAAGTTGAGTGTGCGGCTAATCCCGCCCAGGTTGTAAATGGGAACCACGGCACCCAAGACCGTGGGAAAATGCAAGAACGATGCTTTGGATTCCGGCGCCGCTGCGCTGGGCAGCGGCATGTCCGAAGCGGCGAAGTCCACTTTGCCGTCCGCAATCATGCGGATACCGGCCTCTGAGCCTACCGCGTCATAAGAGATATGCGCGTTTGGATGGGACTGTTGAAATGACTCGAACCATTTCAAATAGAGCGGAGCGGGAAAAGTTGCCCCAGCGCCAGCCAGGTTTATCGCGTCAGGGTGTCCACCGCTGGCCGGCAAGGCCGGTGTGTCGTTTGCGGGCTCGAGCGCTGCGAGGAGCTTCACCGCCATTTGATCCGCCAGATCCTGGGAGATTGATCCGGTCCGGAATTTACGGGGAGTCACCAAGTAGGACCACAACGGTTGGTTGGCCTTCCCTTGAAGTTCGACGGACAAAAAGCCGTGAATGATTGGCTGCCGCGTTGCCGACGCGGCGTGGTAGTCGGTCGAATAGTAACCAACCACCCAAATGTTCTCCGTGCCTTTGATTACCGCATCGGCTTCGGTGGCGGTCGCGACGACCTGCAGCTTCCCAGATTTTTGCAGCTGTTTAGTGAGGCGTTCGCGCAGTTTGGATGCGGATTCTCCTTGGCCAAAGGACTCCAGGAAGACCTTCTTCACGCCAGATAACGATTCGGCGGATTGCGCGTGCGCACGAATGCTTGTCGTCAGGCAGGTGAGGATGAATAGTGTGATAGCAATATAAGTACGTAACTTCCGTGATGCATTAAAACCATCAATGTGCTGGCGCCGCATGCGATTAGTCTAAGCGAACATTTCGCTCCGTGCATCTCGAGAAATCTACCCGCAAAGAAGAATGCCGTCATCGTCGCGTGGCTGACACGCGACCTGGATCTATCGGGCAACCTCGCGGAAGCCCAGAACACTACAAACAAGCCCGCACCATCGCCGACGACACCCAAAATGAAGCTCACTCCGACACCATCCAGAAGCGCAGCGACCTCAGCCCGATTTATTCCCATCCCGCCGCTTAACAAACCAGAAGAGCGATCATGGGTAAATTGTGTTATCCTTACTGTAAAGGAGCATGGTAAAGATGGTGCGCACCAGCACTATAAGCAGTAAAGGACAGATCACCGTGCCGTTGGAGATTCGCAAGCGGCTCGGGCTGCGCACGGGAGATCGCGTGGAATTTGTGGTCGATAAAGACGCCACCACCATCCGTCCGGCGCGTGCTCCTGAAAATCCCTTTCTGAAATATGTTGGCGCGCTTCCTGCGTTCTCTAGCATTCGTCAGATCAATGCCTGGGTACGGTCCTTGCGAGACGACGAGGAAGTTGCGAAACGGTGAGAACGGCTATCGATAGCAACATACTCTCCGCCTTGTGGTCGCGGGAGCGGTTCGCTGCAGAGATAGCCAGAACCCTCAGCGACGCGAAGAATCAGGGTGGCTTGGTGATGGGTGCTCCAGCGTATGCGGAATTGCTGGCTTATCCGAGGGCCACACAAGTCTTTGTGGACGATTTTCTGGCAGATACGGGCATCGTTGTGGACTTTGAAATCCCACAAAAGCTTTGGATCGAGGCGGGCCGTCGTTTTGCGCGCTATGCGGGGCGTCGGCGAAAGAGCTCACGCCAAAGTCCAAGGCGTCTGCTGGTGGATTTCCTCGTGGGCGCTCACGCCCTGTCCCAAGCGGATCGCCTCATGACTCTCGATTCAAAGCTATACAAGCAAGATTTCCCGGACTTGAAACTGGTATAAGCCAAGTCACAGGATGTCGCTCATTCTCCTGTCTCTCGATTCATCGGCGGTACTTGAATCGCGCAACCAGTTTGTCGATGCACCTTCCCATCAACACGGCGTCTTGCGGCCGCAGCGGCATGGGCTGCCCGTTTCGGCAGCTTTTGCATCAAGGACTTGGCAAACTCTGCGGGGGCAGGTCTTTCAACGCGGCGTCTGCTTCGGCCATGGCGCATTCCAGGGCAATCCCGCTCAAATTATAATCCGGCGCACACTTTTGCTGCGCGCGGCGCGTCAACTTGTCGCATATGCCCAGTGGATTCGTCGCGCGTCGGGGTTCTGAGTGGCGGTGCCTCCTATTTCAGTACCGGCAATACCAGGCTCGAGGCTTGCGCCCCGCCGCGATAAACACGTTCGGTGGCTTTCTGAAAATCCTCCGGCTTGGCGTCGGGAATATTTAGAAATACCTGCGGGTTGCGATCCGTCAGCGGGAACCAGCTGCTTTGGATTTGCACCATGATGCGGTGACCGCGGCGGAAAGTATGATTGATGTCCGGCAGTGAGTAATTCAACGCCGTCGGCTGATTGGGCGTCAGCGGCTCGGGTTTTTCAAAACTGTTGCGGAATTTCGCGCGGAACGGTTCGCCGCGGACCAGTTGCTGATAGCCCCCCATTCGCACTTCTTTCGGATTGGGAATCGGGTCGGGATAGTCCATGGGATAGACATCAATAAGCTTGACGTCGAAATCGGAGTCCGTTCCCGACGACGAGATCCACAAGCGCGGCGAGACCGCCCCTGCCACCGTCAGATCTTCCTTGAGTGGTTCGCTGACGTACACCAAAACGTCCGTCCGCCTCGCCGCAAAGCGCTGGTCCGCATCCATATACTCCGGCGGAATGTCCGTCGTTTGCGTTTCGATGAAAGGCACTGGACGATTCGGATCGCTAACATATTCATCGAAAGCGGCAGTCGCATCCTTCGGCGCATCAAAAGTCAACTTCCCGTTCGCCGCAAAATAAAGATTCCTCGGCTGCACATTCTTCGGCGGCCACGAATCGTAATGTCGCCACACATTTGTGCCGGTCTCGAACATCAGCGCCCTCGGAAGTTTGGCGTCCGGCGCATCCTTTAAATACTGTTGAAAAAATGGCAGCAGCACTTGGTCGTTAAAGTACTCGGAATTTTTCGCCGCAAAGCTTACCGGCCCCAGATGATCCCCTTCCGTGCTTGCCCAACCGCCGTGGATCCACGGTCCTTCGACCAGCATATCCGGCGTGGCGGGATTGAATTCAGCAACGGAGCGAAACACGCGGTAGGGGCCGACCAGATCTTCGGCGTCGAACAATCCGCCCACGGCCATCACCGCGCAATGCACATTTTTCAGATGCACGGAAATGTTTCGCGACTTCCAGTAGTCGTTGTAATCGGGATTCAGGAATTGATCGTCCCAGTAGGACTCCGGTTGCATAAGTAATTTCTTCGAGTTTGCCAGCGGTCCCATCTGCAGGTAATAGTCGTAGCCGTCGTTGGTGCCGTACGCGAACTTCGGATAATCTTTCGGCGGAAATTCGAGTCCCGTGCGCGGCTTAAAAAATGTGTAAAAGCCGAAATTGGCTTCCAGCATGAGCGCGCCGTTGTGATACGCATCGTCGCCCATATACAAATCGGTGACCGGCGCCTGTGGCGAAGCGGCCTTCAGCGCGGGATGCGAATCCACCATCGCGGCGGCGGCAAAAAATCCTGGATAGGAAATTCCGTAGATCCCCGCCTTGCCGTTATTGTTGGGAATATTTTTGAGCAGCCATTCAATCGTGTCGTACGTGTCCGTGCTTTCGTCCACATCCTTCGGCGAACTCTTGTGCTCTTTGTGCGGCGTCATTTCCTGAAACGTTCCGTCGCTTTGATACCGGCCGCGCACGTCCTGGTTGACGAAAACAAATCCGTCCTTCGTGAAGCTGGGCGCAGGTCCCAACCGCCGCGGATAATTGTCCACGCCATAAGGCCGAATGCTATAAGGCGTGCGCATAATTAGAAACGGATACGTTTTCGCAGGCGCCGCATCCTTGGGAATGTAGACCGCTGTGAAAAGCTTCGCCCCATCGCGCATGGGCACGCGATATTCATACTTTGTGTATTGCGCGCGAATCTGCGCCCGCGCCTTCTCCGCCTCTTCCGCATCCTGCGCCTTGCACGCCGCGGCCGTGCAAAGCAGTAACAAAACGCTTAAACCCCTCGCGCGTCTAACCATTCGACTACTGCGGCGAACATCCGGCATGTCTTGGCACCTTGGGAAAATGTGAACGATAGTAAGCACTCGGGACGATACCGCCCGCTCCAACGCCCTGTCAACGCGACCGAGATATGCCCTTTCAATGTGATGGGCATGAAGTGCGGGTGCATCTTTTTGGGTGCCGCGTGCGTAACATCTTTTGGTGGCTCGGGTTAATGACCAAGAGGGTTGGCGACCAGGGCTACCGCCGAAACTGCGTCCGCCTGTCAGGATTGGCTGACTTGTACAATACAGGCGGCGGTTTAGCGGCAGAGGGACCAGCGGCAGCGGGACCAGCAGCTGGCCGGGATTTGGCAATTAGAGTGCTCGGATAGACCTCGATGACTCTTCACACGGTCGAACAAGTACGCCGGGTTTTCCGCATCGTGGCGGGTTTTACCCTGCTGGCGGTCGGCGTCGTTATGATTGTTACGCCCGGTCCTGGCTGGCTGGTGATATTGCTGGGCTTAAGCTTGCTGGCTGCGGAGTTCATCTGGGCGCGCCGCTTAATGGACCGCATGAAGCGCCAGGGTGGGCGGGTCCGCGACGTGGTTTGGCGTTACATGCCATCGCGCAGTTCCCCGGAATCCCGTCATGTCAGTGACAAAGTAACGGAAGAGCAGCCAAAGCCCGAGGTCGTTTAGCGAAGGCTGCTTGCCGGAAGTTGTTCGACCGAAATTGGCTCCCAGGAGTTGGCTGACGAAAGTTGTTTGACAGAAGTTGCTGCACGGAAGTTGCAGGACGGCATCCAGGTTACGCCTCCAAGATAATTCCATTTTATAAATCCTTCGATAGTTTTCTGCAGATCTGCGGTTTCTTGCAGATTGCAGGTCCTGCAGATTGCAGGCGTGCGCGGATCCGCTCGGTCAGGTTTGCGCGGTGCGTTGCCTCGTGGCAAGCTGATGCGGGTCGACGCGGTGGAGTCATCGCGCAGCCCGGCCCTTGGCGAGGACGGGACGGCAGGATTGAGGATGGGCAAATGACGAACGAGTGGCGAGGAAAATGGGCATTGGTGACCGGAGCGAGCGCCGGGATTGGGCAGGCGCTGGCGCGCGAGTTGGCGAGCGGCGGCGCGAATTTGATTCTGACGGCGCGGCGGCTCGAGCGGCTGGAAGAGTTTGCCGCGGAGTTGCGCGCGAAATTCAGCGTGCTGACGGAAGTGATTGACGCGGACCTGACGCAAGCGGATGCGCCGGCGAAGATTTTCGCGTTCACGCAAAAGCGCGGCCTCGTGGTGCAACTGCTCGTGAATAACGCGGGATTCGGGCAATTTGGCGAAGTGCCCAGCGTCGAACCGCAGCGGCTGCTGGATATGGTGCAGGTGAATTGCAGCGCGGTGGTAAACCTGACGCGGCTGTATCTGCCGGAAATGATCGCGCGCCGCAGCGGGGATGTGCTGATTCTGGCGTCGACGGCATCGTTTCAAGCGGTGCCGTATATTTCAGTATATGCGGCGACGAAGGCGTTCGATCTGTCGTTTGCGGAAGGACTGGCGGAGGAGATGCGGCCGCACGGGATTCGTGTTTGCGCGCTGTGTCCGGGCGCGACGGAGTCGGAGTTTCACCAGGTGGCCAGCCAGGAGCATTTGAAGTTTTCGCAACGGAAGAATCGCGAAACGGCGGAGAAGGTCGCGCATGTCGGCCTGGCCGCGCTGGCAGCGGGCAAGAGCAGCGTGATCTCTGGTGCGGCAAATACTTTTGGCGTGATCTCGCAGCGGTTCGTGCCGCGCAGCATGGTGACGCGGATTGCGGCCGGGATGTTCCGGCCGAAAGGATAGAGCTAGCGCGACTAGCGACGGCGAGCATGAACCTCCAGATATTCCGCGCTGACTTTTGTATGGTTCGCATCGCCGATGTTGTGTTCCGTCCATAGCGCAATTAATTCATCCCGCATGCGTTTCTGACCGTCCGCATCCAGCCGTGAAAACGCTACCTGCGTGGGACCAAAGTATTGGCGGAAGAAATCGACCGCGCCTTCCGGACTGACGGGCAGATCGAAAAGCACGACGCGTTTTTGCATTTGCAGAGTTACGCCAGCGCCGAAGCGTTCTGCCACGAAGTCTTCCCTGCCCCACAAAACCGGAGCGGGGATTCCAGCGGGAGGAGAAACGTGCCGGCCGGTTACTTGAAATGATTTGCCGACGAAGCTGTCGGGCGTCCAGTTAGCCATGGCGATCAGCCCGCCGGGGCGACAGACGCGCTGCAGTTCGCGCGCGACGACTTCTGGCCGCGGACCGAACATCGCGCCAAACATGCTGAGCACCACGTCAAATTGCGCGTCGCCGTAAGGCAATTGCTCGGCGTCGCCTTCGTCAAACTGGATTTTTAGATTTTCTTCAGCGGCGCGCTGGCGCGCCTGCGCGAGAAGATTGGTGGCGATGTCCACGCCGGTGACGTGAGCGCCGGCGCGCGCGGCGGGAAGAGATTGATTGCCGGTGCCGCAGGCGACGTCCAGAACCTTCATGCCGGGTTGCAGTCCCAGGCGGGAAACAAAATCCTCCGCGCCGTTGCCGAGTTTTTTGGCGATTTGGCCGAAGTCACCGGCCATCCAGTTGGACTTCATGCGCTGTTTGAGTTGCGCGAACTCGGCGTCTGGCGCCTTGGCTGGCTCGGTCACGATGGACGCTCCTCGGAGGGTGGTGCGACCGATTATAAGCCTGGGCCGACGCAGCGAGCGACGGGGAGTTTGAAAAATAGAGCTAACCCCTCCCCCACCCAGTCTACGAAAGAGATAGATTCTAAAGGGGTTGAAGGGGAGGCTTGCGAAAGAGATAGATTCTGTGGGAGTTAGAGTTAGAATCACCGACGCGCAGAATCTTTGGTTAGAGGATACATACACCAATACTACCCCCCACCCCCGGGGTCATGTTGAAAGAGTAAGATTCCATTGGGTTTAGGAGTGATTTGCATGAAAGGGTAAGATTCGATTGGGTTTACGGTGATTCGCGTGAAAGAGACAGATTCTGTTGGGGTTAGAGGGGCACTAGGAATCTGGTTAGAGATGCCAATACTACCCCCCGGTGTTTTTGGCAAAGAGTGCGCAGCGCTAACAAAACACGAGGGATAGACGGAATTGCGAATTAAGAAGAGTGCGCAAGCTATTGAAAATAAAGGATCGCGTTTTTGCGGCGGCGCGCAAGAGCGATGCGATGCGGTGACGAACTGACGAGTCTTGGACGGCGAAGGTGGGGCGGGGTGAAGCGGGGAGGCTGGGGCGAAGATGGGTTCTGCGGGAGACATGGCAGAGGATAGCAAGACCGTAATCGCTTGTCAATAGTACGATGTGGTAAACATTCCGTCTGTTGCCCAAGGTTCATGACGGACGGGCTGCGATTGAAAAGGACGCCAGCGTGGCTCGCAAAGAGCTAAAGAATCGGACTGGCCTCAAAATCATTCGACCGTGAGCCAGAGTTGGACGGAGGCGGCGACCTTATATTTAGCCAGCGCCTCCACTTGTTGCACACTATTCCAGACGCCGGGTCTTGTGTGGCGGTTACATTCAAGCGGGTTTATTATTTCCCCGTCGCCGGTACGCGATACACCCGATGGCCTTGTTCTGTCCCGTCGTTTAGTTTATTTATGCCTGCCACCCAAAGGTCCGATCAGCTCTCTCGAACAAGAGTCCCGGGCCTCCCCTCCTGTTTGCGAACGGTGATTCTCAACGTCGAATGCGATAAGCTATCGGCCCATGCCCACCGAAGAGCGAAAGACGATGACGGCCACAACCGGCACGATAGCCGCACTCGGGCTGGTTTTGTTTCTAATCGCATCCGTTTCCGGCATTATCTTTGGCCTCATCGAGCTTGCGCGTTGGATTTGGGAGCGTCGCTGAGTCTAGCTGCTTTCTCTTCCACTACCGCCTGATCCGGTGGTCGCTTCGGCGCATTCACTGCCGCGACGAGCGAGTTACTGGCAAGATGCATCAAACGGAATTCATTCGAGCGGTTCTCGCCCCACCACTTCAGCTTCAAGATTGCTTCGTCGTGGCCGTCAATTGCAGCAACCCCCAGCATGGTGCCATCAGACAATCGCTCGAATATGTCGTACGTCCGTTCCAAAATCTACCTCACAGACTTTCAGTGAGCTAACACAAATCTTCTTAGGGTAAGTGCCGAGCGTAGCATGCGGCGCGGTGGGATTGCAGAAATCTCGTATGTGTTGCGCCCTACACTTCGGCTCGCCATCAATTCTTCTAGCTGGTTGGTTTCGATTCATCGGCGTAGACCTGCGAGTATATGTGGGAAATATGATAGTCTCCCCTAGTCACTCCCGCCGCTCAGACTGTCTGCGGTCCCTGCATGCCTTGATTTAATCCAGCCAATCTTGCCCCGAGCGTATTACCTGTTAATTTTGACAGTGTCACGCCAACGACAATACGAACAGTATTCGTGCACAGCACCGTCACAACCACGAATTCAGCACATTGGCCTAGGGAGTCAGGATGAATATTCGTCTTCCATCGAAACCACTTGCAACCGTGCTCGTTTACGGATTAACGTCGCTGTTGATGCTCACCACTAGCCACGCACAAACCCCGCCGAAAATGAAAATGACAACCGAGATTCCCGTGGAAATCACCACACCGGATTCGGTGGAAACGCCGATCGGGACTTTGAAGTATTTCGATGGTTTTCCGGACGATACGACGACCAAGTTGCTGTACGACAATCTCGATCTTATGCGCGGCGTGCAAGCGTTTCTGCGCGGCATACCGGGGGCCTCTATTCAGGCGTTCCTGCCTGCGGCCAAGCAGTACGGCGGCGTGAACGGCAACGTCATGATCTTCGAGGATTTGATGGACTCGAAGGCGCTCTGGTTAACGCCAAACAACTCCAGCGTTTATTTCTACACTTGGATCGACACGACCAATGGGCCGATCGTGATGGAAACTCCGCCCAATGTGTTAGGCATACTCGACGACCACTGGTTCCGCTGGGTCGGCGACTACGGCAATGCCGGTCCGGACAAAGGCCAAGGCGGCAAATTCTTGATCCTTCCTCCCGGTTACACAGGTGAAGTGCCGAAAGGCTACTTCGTCATGCGTCTCACGACTTACGGGGTCGACCAGGCCTGGCGTGTGGGCGAGGTTGAGCTGGTGAACTAACGGCCCTCCGTTCAATCATGCTGGCAGCGGATTCTAGTCAGTCTGCGAAGGACGTGCGACCCGCTCGCGAACGCGCACCAGCAAGAGCCAAACGCGAGCAATTTTATCGAGGGTCACTAAACAGTCCCAGACACTGGACTTTCAATACTTCGTAACAAGATGCCTAACCTCTGTTTGGCCTGCCAGTATTCCGTCTCGGAAGACCCGACTCGCAAAATCGATATACATAAGAGGAAGGAGCAAGGCGAATGCTTCGAGAATTCTTCCACTATTGCATTGGTATCTCGTTAGGACTGTTTTTTGTCATTGTCGTGGTCCCATGTGCGGCGAAGGTCAAACGGCACGATACTGTCATTATGAAAAACGGAGACCGGCTCACTGGCGAGGTCAAGAAGTTGGAGCAAGGCGTCCTCTACATTGAGACTGATTATTTCTCAGGATCAGTAGGCGTTGATTGGCTACAAGTAGAAAAGGTGGAAAGCAAAGCAACCTTCCAGATCGTCTTGAGCGACGGAAAAAGGATAAGTGGGTCGATTTCAAAAGAGGCGGTTTCTGTGCCGGGCGAGGATTTCAAAGTACACGCTCCAACGGCGGATGTACCGGTATCCGGTACCGACGTGGTACAGATCGAATCTCAGAAGCAAACCTTTTGGCGGCAATTGAAGGGAAGTATCGATCTCGGATACAACTTTACAAGCGGCAACAATCAGTCTTCCCTCAGCACATCCGCGTCCGCAGTGTATCCGGCGGTGCGCTGGGCTGTCGGAACTTCGTATAACGCTTCCTTCAACGGGCAAGCCGGCGGGGCGACGACCAACCTATTCGAGTCGCAAACATTCGCCGATCGATTCTTGAACCGAAATTCTTTCGTGCTTGGATTGGGCGACTTTCTGCACAGTTCACAACAAAATCTCTCCTTGCGAACAACATTGGGTGGCGGATACGGGCGATACCTGAAGCGTACCAATCGAAACTCGCTGCGATGGCTTGTTGGCGCTGACTACTCGAAGGCCAGTTATCAAGCTGGGCTAAACCAACCCAATCAGAACAACGTAGAATTGCTTCTTGGTGCTGAATACCAACTGTTTTATTTCGATCGGTACACTCTGCAATCCCAATTCTTATTGTTTCCCGGTATGTCTGACTTTGGTCGCGTTCGATTCACAACGAAGGACACATTCAGTGTCCGGTTGTCGAATAATTTTCATTTAGATTTTTCGTTCTGGGATAATTTCGACAGTCGGCCACCGCTAAGTGCACAGAAAAATGCAACGGGATTGAGCACTGGCTTAGGCTGGACTTTCTAAATGCCGTCGGGACGCAAAAGTGTCAGTCATTTGCTATCGAGCGTACTTAGTTTCGAGTGACTCACGGGCTGTGTTTTGTAGTGTTTGTAGTGGTTGTCGCGGCAGGAGTGGTTGCAACACCACTGTTTACAGGGCTCATTAGAAATCGGGGAGGGACGTTCCCTCGATTCGGTGAGTGCGTCGGGAGGTTGAAGTTAAAGTAGCAGGAGACGTCCCACCTGTCCCCCCTCGATCCTGCCGGCAAATAGCCATAAGTGCGGTTAGTCGCGTTGCCGGACAAGTGGATTTTCGCTAAGCAATCATTTGCTGGAGGGTTTTGCCGTGAGTGCCGCGTTAGTAGCCGATTCGTGTCGTGTGTTTATCGAGCGACTCGACTCCAGTTATTCATTGCAATAGGCTTGAGAAATGAACAAAGAGCGTCGTGGGTTAAGGTTTGCGTTCAGCGCCGATGCGGAGATCGCTGCGCACAATTCGGCTAGTTTTGTCCCGGCACATGTGACCGAGCTGAGCTTGCAAGGATGTTTCGTGGAGACTTCCGCGTCATTTGAAGTGCGGTTCCCTGTTTTGCTTAAAATTTACAACGCTGGAGAATACTTCGAGGGCGAAGCAACCGTTCTGTATATCAAACCGTCGGGCATGGGTCTGCTGTTCCACAAAGTAAGGCCGCACTTTCGGACGGTTTTGCAGAAGTGGATTCTCACCGCACTGGATCACCAAATAGAGGCGCAGCAAACTGCTGGTTAACCGCGTTTTTCAAACATAGAGGTCGCGAAACGAACAGAGGAGCGGTAGATCGCGTTCATCGGTCCGCGGGATTGAAGCGCCGCTGTGGGCGGGCGAGAGAAACACAGAAGACCGCAGAACCAAGACCCACCCTCAAAAAAACCGAGGGTGGGGCACCCCGAAAAAAAACAAAACCTCGAAAAAAACAAAACCCTGAAAAAGCTAACCCGGAAAGAGCGGAGTCGAGCGAAAGAAGGCCGTCTAAATTTAATGTGGTGGTCATTTAAAAAGCGCAGTCCGGCGGCGGCTGATTTGGTACGCTCTCCCTAATAAAGGTAGGTACAGCCTCTTCAAGTAGCATGAATGTTAGAACATCGTGGAGGGTGTTATGTCTTGTCCCGCCTGCGCTTCAAGCAATCAATCGGAATTTCCCACAGAGATGATGATTCATTTCTCGGGGGCCAAAAACATAGATAAGCCTGGGATCTGGCAATTTCCGAAGCTGTTAGTCTGCCTGGACTGCGGCTTTGCTCGGTTTACTGTCCAGCGGACCGAATTGGCACTGCTCGCGGCTGGCACGCAGGACGGAGTCCAGCGTAGCAAGCAGGTGGCTGCCGGCCATGGTTTTGACAACGTAACCTGACGCGCCCACGCTCACTGCTTCTTGCATAATGTCGGGTGAGGATTCCTGACTGAGGTAGATTATTTTGGACTGAGGAACGTGCTTGCGAATTTGCCGAGCCGCTTCGATGCCATTGAGCGTGGGGAGTCCGATATCCAGCAGAATCACATCCGGCTTCAGAGCTACGGCTTTTTCAACCGCTTCTAACCCGTCCGACGCTTCGCCAACAATTTCGCACTCCGTTTTCTTCGCAAGCATTGAAAAGACAGCCTGACGCCACGGCGCGAAATCATCGACCAAGAGAACACGGACCGAATTGTGCAAGCGTGTTTCCCTTTCCAAGGCTTCAGACGTGAAGTCTGCTGAAGCGAAAGAATAACAACCCGGAGCGGCGCGGAAAGTTGTTCGGATCAAATAAGTGGACCCAGGACGATGGCCCGCGATGTTAGCGGAGGTCGTTCCAAACGTATAGAAAATCTCCATCGCTGGCGGTTTGCACCTTCAAACCGGCTTTTCGAGTGGCACGGTTCAGCGCGGAACGCACTTTTTCTTTGCTCTCGGCCAGACCGTCGATGGGCACTTTGAGGGCCGCGCCCGGCTTTAGTTGATCGAGGTCCCGCAGAATTGTCGTGACGATTGTTTTGTGCTTCCCGTTGCGGCCTTGCGGGACGCTGGCTTGGGTCATCGTCGCGAAGTGCATTGGGAGTTTTTTGGTAGCCATAAAGCCTCCGTTAAACGACGGCTTAAAGTATCGTAAAACTATCCTTGAAGTCAAGCAGTTTGCTTGGCGCGATGCGATGCCGCAGCGTGATAAGGGGAGGCGGTAGAAGGGCACGGTAATCGGCCCGCAGAAAAAAAACGACGAGGCTCTAGAAAAGTTTTAAAGAGTTGACCCGTAGCAAAGCGGCGTTGGTAGGCTGCTCGAAGAAGGAGTTGAATATGCAGTTCCAAAAACGCACAAGTTTCGAGCAGGTCCCGATTAGGGTGGCGCTGAAAATCGCACGCGCAGAGTTAAAGCGCACGGAGGCGAAGCCAAATTCAGGAGGGCGCATGCAAAAGAATCCGGTCTGCGTAGAGTGCAAGAACGAGAATGACCCAGTCACACCGGAGAATGGAGTGTGGATTCCCGATCGGAGTGGCACTTCCGTGCCAGTGCATAACGGTTGTGCCGCACAGCGGGCCATTAGGAGCGCCAAAGCGGGCGTTAAATAACTTCCACTGAGGGCACTAAGGGCACTAAGCGCGGCAGACCAACTCGTTGCGCTTATAAGTGGCTTCATGGCCGCAATGCAGGCACTTGATTGCAAGACCCAGAACGGGGAACGCGGGTTTGACAGGAAAAAGATAATCTTCGATTTTGGTGTCGTCTATTTTCGCGTGCGCAAATTCACGCTGGCAGTTAGGGCACTTGAGAACCCAGGTCGGCATAAGTCACCCGCCAAATTACAATACGTAGCGAGCTGCGGAACGGATATACCGGGTTATCCCTAGCCCGTGTGCCCCCTCGGTCAGAAATGCCAGTCAAAAACGCCAAACGGGAGATTCATCCCGCTAAACCCCGGATGGGGAAGCGTTGCCGCTCCCAGGGGAATCTTCGGGCGCACTGTCAGTTCTGCCAGTTATCGGGATGGAAGTGGGTTTATAGAATTTCGGCGCGGGTGGGAGTGTGTCTGGACCGGCTGCTGGCGCGGAGAACATTCCTCCACGGTGGCTGTGAACAGGCTCAGCGTTCCGCATGTTGGATCGTGATCGCCGGATGCGAACCTTACTCAAACTTATTTTGTTGGCGGTGTTTGCGGCGTGGCCGCTGCAGGAGCTGAGGGCGCAGGATCTTGCGCCGCGCGCGTACGTGATAACGGCGGAGCATTCCAACGCCGTTACGATTACGTGGGCGTTCTATGATGGCGGCGTGAATTTTAACGGCACCGTGCCGATCGCCAACGCTACCGGTACGTACTACGTTTCGATCCTCAGTTACTACCACTCGCTGAGCTTCTTTGGGCGCTCGGCGAATCTGACGGCGTCGGTGCCGTATGCGATAGGAAATTTTCAGGGGGACGTGGCGGGACAATCCCGATCTATATATCGTTCGGGGCTGCTGGATTCGAGCTTTCGCTTTTCCGTGAATTTGCTGGGCGGCCCGGCGATGAAACCGAAAGAAATGGCCAAGTGGAAGCAAAAGCGGCTGCTGGGGGTGAGCCTGAAGGTGTTGGCGCCCACGGGGCAATACAGCAGCACGAAACTGGTCAACTGGGGGGCCAACCGCTGGGGATTCAAACCGGAAATGGGGTATTCGGAGCGTTGGGGGCATTGGGTAGTTGATGGCTATGCGGGAGTTTGGCTGTACACGGAAAACTCGGCGTCCTACGACGGGCCGGTCACCAAACCGCAGTCGGAAGCGCCGGTGGGCTCGCTGGAAGGGCATCTGAGTTACGATTTACGGCAGCGCTTGTGGATGTCGCTGGACGGGAACTTCTGGTATGGGGGCATTACCAGCCTGAGCGGGATACAAAACCTGGAAACGAAGCAGACCGGGTCGCGCATTGGAGCCACGGCATCATTCCCGATAGGCAAACACCAATCGATTAAGGTTAGCTACAGCGATGGCACTTATATCCGCTTTGGCGGAAACTACCAGAACCTTTCCGTGGCGTGGCAATATTCCTGGCTGGGTAGGCCGAAATGATCGTGAGCGATTGCGGGAGGCCGGACTGAATACCTCAGAAGTGTGCAGGGGCGGCGTAGCTAAGCTGGTTCTGGTTTGGAGTAAGCGCGCGGGGCGGCCAAAGTATGGTTCACTTGTTGTGGCAGGAGCGCCCAGCATATGAGCCAGGTCATAAAATTTCCGCTGCTCGTCTTAGTGATTTCTCTGGTGGTGCTGTGGCTGGCGGTGCGGATTGGCGCAGCCCTGCGCAAGGGGCGACGCAGCCTCGAAGAACATGAGCGCGAAGATTACGGGCTGATCATGGCGGCCATATTGACGCTGCTCGGCTTGATCATCGGATTCAGCTTTTCGATGGCCATCACGCGATACGACCAGCGCAAGAACCTGGAAGAAGAAGAAGCCAACGCTATCGGCACGGAATACGTGCGGGCGGACTTGCTGCCGGCCGCGGATGCGGCCAAAGCGCGCGCGTTGCTGTTGAAATATCTGGATCAGCGTATTTTGTTCTATGAAACGCGGGATGACGCGCAACTGCAAAAGATCAACACCGTTACTACGCAAGTGCAGAGTGAACTGTGGTCCGCGGTGGAGGCTCCCGCGGAGGCGCGGCCGACCCCGGTGCTGGCCGTCGTGGTAACAGGGATGAACGAGGTATTGAACTCGCAGGGATACACGCAAGCGGCGTGGTGGAACCGCATCCCGTCCGCAGCATGGGGACTGATGATCGCGATTGCGGTGTGTTGTAACGTTTTGATTGGGTATGGCGCGCACGGGCAAAAGACACGAGCCATGTTGCTTCTGGTCTTACCGCTGGTAGTGTCCATCTCTTTCTATCTGATCGCGGATATTGACAGCCCGCGCGGCGGGATGGTGCGCGTGCGCCCGCAGAATTTGGTTAGCCTCTCGCAGTCCTTGCGTCCGCACTAATCGTAGCCCCCAAGGCTCAAGTAGCGCCAGCACTCTGGGCGCAGTCTTCGCGACAATTCTCCGTCCCGAGCATGATTCCGGACGCGTTGTCGGCGATCCGAACTTCTGCCCGCTGCTCGGGACGTGCATTACGGAGAAAATCAATGAATGGTTGTATTTCAATTACCCATCCGCACACATCTACTTCTTAATTCTTGCAACGGCCTGGCCGGCTGCGGCAAACTCGGTGTGCGGACAACCGCGCCACGAGTCAGATCTTCCCTTCCTCGGTTCGTGACGACCCCCTCCTCTGAAATCCTGAGCGCCTCTGTGGCGGAGGAATCGTCATGGCCAATTTTGCGAAAGAAGCTGTCACGAATCGAAGTCCCACCCGCCACGTTCGCGTCTACGGTGGCGCAATTGCCGTACTCCTTGCGCTCATCCAGATTATGCCTGGCGCAATCTACGCGGACGATCAGCCGCGAACAGACGAACAGGACGCGATACGCCGTATGAACGAACAGATTCAAGAGTTGCAGGCCAGGGTGAAGGAGCTTGAGGCGAGACTGAATGGCGCCACGGGAAGCGCACCGCTCGCCGCCGTCGAAAATAGTGCTATAGCCAATGCGCCTGTGGAGGTGATGCCGCCACCACCCGCCCCGCCTCCAGCAGCCCAGGAATCCCCAGAGAACAACCCGGAGCCCCGCGTCATTTTGCACATGTTTGGGGATCTCGGTTACGAGGCCAGCGATCAAAAAGGCGTAACGAATTCCTTCTATATCGGCTCACTGGATCTTTTCATGACGGGAGCTCTTACCGAGCGCGTCTCCGTCCTCGGAGAAGTGCTGTTCACGCCCAGAACGGACAACAGCTTCAGCGTGGATGTTGAGCGATTACTCCTGCAGTACAAGCAAAATGACTACCTTAACTTTTCTATCGGCCGATACCATTCGGCAATCGGTTATTACAATACCGCTTTCCACCAAGGAGCGTGGTTCCAGACCACAATTGACCGCCCGTTCATGTACGCTTTCGACGATCAAGGTGGTTTCCTGCCACTCCAGCAAGTCGGAATGACCGTTAGCGGGCAGATTCCTTTGGGCCGTCTCGGGCTCAACTATGTGGCGGAGTTGAGCAATGGCAACGAACATTTGCTCGGGGTGGAACCGGTGCAAAATTACCGGGACGGCGATAATGGCAAGTCCCTCAATTTCGCTCTGTACGCCCGGCCGCTCTGGCGGCCCGGACTGGAGGGCGGAGTCTCGGTTTTTCACGACCACCTTACGTACGTGAACGACCAGGACTATGGCGAGCTGATCTCAACCGTATACCTCGTTTACACAAACTCGGATTACGAATTCTTGAATGAAGGCCTGCTGGTGCGGCATTCCGGGACCAATGCCGCTCCCCCCGGAGTGTTCCATACGCCCGGCTTCTACACGCAATTTTCGCGGCGATTCGGCAAGTACCGTCCTTATTATCGCTATTCCTACGTAAATGCAGGCGTTGCGGAACCCATTTATGGAAATCCCGCCGACGGTCTGATCGTCGGGCGGCGGAATGGTTCGTCATTCGGAGTGCGATTCGACATGAACGATCACTCCGCCTTCAAGCTGCAGTATGACCACCTTGCACAGCGCGGAATCCCGGACTACAACGAGATCCTAACGCAGTTCTCATTCGCATTTTGAGCAGGTACACGACACTTATGCGCAGGCTGATCCTTCTTACGACTCTAATGCTGGCGCTGATCACGGGCGGCGCACTGCTGCTAACCGTTAGCGCCGGCTCTGAGGAGATCGATGTGGTGGTCAACAAGTCAAACAATATCGGCCCGCTCTCCCGTGCGGAGGTTCGCAGAATTTTTGTGGGCGAAAAGAGTTCGTGGCCAGGCGGGAAACACATCACTGTCCTGATGCTCGCGCCGGACAAGCCGGAACGCGGGGTGATTCTGCGGGAGGTACTCAAAATGAACGAGTCCGACTACACGAAGTACTTTCTACAAGCGGCCTTTACCGGCCACGTCGAAGCGGCTCCGAAGGATCTTCCGTCCGCGGCACAAATGAAGGCGCGCCTAGCCGCGAATCCGAACGCCATCGGGTACCTCAAGAAGGAGGACGTGGACGACAGCATCAGGGTGGTATTAAAGCTTCCTTAGCCGGCACCCAGCATTGCAGAACAATTAGGAATTGGGAGCACTGCATCGATGAACAGTATCTCGAAGGGTTTGCGGTTTCAAGTACTCGCCCTGGCGTTGGCCGGGCTCTCTATTTTCATTTTCGTGGCTCTGATGTCGCCCTATACGCAGACCCGTGCCCAGCTGAAACTGCTGCAATCGCAAATTCGCGCCGCGGTCGCAGCGGAACGCTTCCTACGTTATTCCGCCCTGGAAATCAAGGGAGCCATTGACTACGGTTTGATCGAAGACGGCGACGATCGCAACGAAGAACTCCAGACGAATGCTGAGGATGTTACGCGCTGGCGGTTGGAGGCCGCCAGCGCTTTGTCGGATTTGCGATCCGCGCTCCACGCCGCTCTGAAAACGGCCACCCCCCAACAACTTCAAGACCACCTGCTGGTCGTCGAGCGCCTGGAGCAGGGTTACGGGCAGCTTGCCCGCATCGAGCAGCGCCTGCAAGAGATGGCCGCGCGCTCCGCCTCCAGAGAACAGATGGCCGCTGTGGTGCGGGCGGAGCTGCTTCCTTCAGCTACCACCCTCTCTGCCGTTTCGAGCCGACTGGTTCACGATCAACTCGCCGACATGCGGTCGGGAGCCGAGCGGCTTTCCGGAGGCCTGGACGGCGTCGTGTTGTATTCGGGAAAGGAGTTGCGCGCGCGCGCCACGGCCATGAATGACACGGCGCTCAAGGAGATGCAAGCCGGTTTGTATGTCCGCGTGTTTACCGATGCGCTCCGCAACTTCTCCGAGTTCCTGTTAACCCAGAATGCGGACAACGAGTTCAAGACTCGCAGCCTGGACCAGGAACTCCAGATCATCGCGGAATGGAAGATCGCGGACGCCCACGATCCGGAGCCGCAGCGCACGGCCGAGTTTCAGCAGTTCCAAGAACTGGAGCAATCTTCGTCGCAGTTCCATGAATACGCCGACCGCGTCATCGAGATGGTGCACCAGGGGCACAAGGAACGGGCCATCAACTTCGTGGAGCGCACCTTTGAGCCGCTGATCAACACACCGCTGCTGAAAAACATGAACGAATTGACCGCGGCAGAGGAGTTGCAACTCGTCGAGGGCTCGGAGTTCATCGGTCGCCGGCTGCAGACCTCCATTTGGTTGACGAGCATCATGGTGTTGACCGTTCTCCTGGTTGCCATCGGCAGCCCCCTCGTTTTGTCGCGGGCCTATGCCAAAGCGGTTCAGGAAATCGATGCGCGCAGGAAGATCCAGGTCGAGCTGGAGCACGCCAAAGCAGCCGCCGAGGCCGGGAGCGAAGCGAAGAGCACGTTTCTCGCGACCATGAGCCACGAGATTCGCACGCCCATGAACGGCATCCTCGGAATGACAGAACTTGTCTTGGACACCAATCTCACTTCGGAACAGCGCGACAGCCTCGGCTTGGTCAAGCTGTCCGCCGAATCGCTACTGAGCATCATCAACGACATACTGGATTTTTCGAAGATCGAAGCAGGCAAACTGGATATGGAATCCATCCCCTTCGAGTTGCGCGAGAGTTTGGGCGAAGCCATGAAGGCGCTGAGCTATCGTGCCCATCAGAAAGGGCTCGAACTCATCTACGATGTCCAGTCCGACGTGCCCGAGACGCTCCTGGGCGATCCCGGGCGCATCCGGCAAATCATCGTCAACCTAGTCGGCAACTCCATCAAATTCACCGAACGCGGTGAGATCTTCGTCTGGGTCGAGAAGGAAACGGAAACACCCGGCTCCGTGCGCCTACATTTCGCCATCAAGGATACTGGAGTGGGGATCCCGCTCGAAAAACAGGGCAAAATCTTCGAAGCCTTTTCTCAAGCCGACGGTACCATGGCGCGCCGGTACGGCGGCACGGGCCTCGGGTTGACAATTTGTACCCGTTTAGTCGCCTTGATGGACGGACGCATTTGGGTCGAGAGTGAAGGGGGCCAAGGCAGTACCTTCCACTTCGTCATCTCACTCGACGTTCGAGAAGGCTCCATCTCGCCGCCCATGCATCTCGATCCCGCGCGTTTGCGAAACCTACACGCTTTGATCGTCGATGATAACTTCACCAATCGCCGCGTGCTCCACGGCATGCTAAGTCGCTGGGGCATGAAGCCAACAGCCGTCGATGGAGGCCGCGCCGCGCTGCAGGCCATCGAGGTCGCAAAAAACGCTGGCTACCCGTTCCCGTTGATTCTCCTGGACGGCCAAATGCCTGATATGGACGGTTTCACGCTCGCCGAACACATTCGCAAAGATTCCGAATTGATGAATGCCACTATCATGATGCTGACCTCGGCCGGCCATTTAGGCGACGCCGCGCGCTGCCGTGAACTGGGAATCTCAGCCTATTTGGTTAAGCCCATTCGTCAGGGCGAGCTGCTCGACGCCGTTTGTCAGCTTTTAGACAAGACTGCACGGAGAGAACCGGCGCCGCTGGTGACTCGCCATACTCTGCAGGAGCAAAAGCACCGCATCCATATATTGCTGGCCGAAGATAATGCCGTAAACCAGACCCTCGCGGTACGCATTCTAGAGAAACGCGGTTATTCCGTGACCGTCGCTCCGGACGGCCGAGCTGCCGTCGATGCATTCCAGACGGGACAGTTCGAACTTGTGCTGATGGACATTCAGATGCCTGGAATGGACGGTTTTGAAGCCACCGCGGCCATCCGCGAACGGGAGAAGCTGACCGGCGGGCACATTCCCATCGTGGCCATGACCGCTCATGCCCTGGTAGGCGACCGAGAGAAGTGCACCGCCTCGGGTATGGATGACTATGTCTCGAAGCCCATTCGAACCAGCGAGCTCTTCGCTACCATCGAAAAGATGTTAGGTGACGAATTCAAGCCAGAATCTGCCGAAGTCGCCAAGCCTCTGCAGCTATAAATCAGCGCCAAGCTGTTCTGCACTGATCTTGTCTCAGCGTTGCAACCCCTTGGAAAACCGGGGGGGACTCCAGATTTCGGCCCCGCCGCGGCACCGAAGTCACCTGAAGGAGTCCACGGATCTAGCATCGCGCTACTGCTCTTTGCTGCTGGCTTCTGGCGAGCCTGATCCACTTGTCCCTGCGTAACGAAGGGCGGCAGATGAATCTGTTCAACGCAGGAGACATCGACCGCTGACGCTGAGCCTTGCGCGACAAATTCCGCTATGAATCGATCGATGCAAGGCGAACCGGCGCCGTACTTCCCTCTTTCACTACGACCACGCGGCTGTTGCTCAGGTCGCGCGCGGCGGCGGCGGAAGCTTGCGGGGGCGTGGTGGGATCGAGTGCTCCCGAAATCAGCGTCGCTACGCTCGTGACGACCCGTACAGGCCGGGCGATGATCCCTGCCTCGGCAGTTTTGCAGGTAACCCGAGCACGATGACGTTTCCGGCTACAGTACGTCGCATCTGTCCGATCGACCTTGAAGCTGCTGTAGCTGCGTGCTAGCATCCGTGCGCGACAGAGGAACGCTTATGCCCAAATTCGTCATCGAACGCGAGGTTCCGGGAGCGGGAAATCTAACCGATGCTCAATTACGGGAAATTTCGCAAAAATCGGTCAGCGTTCTAAAGGAACTGGGCCCGGAAATTCAGTGGCTCCACAGCTACGTCACGGGTGACAAAGTGTATTGCGTCTACCTAGCTCCAGACGAGGCCATCATCCAAGAGCATGCCAAGCGCGTCGGTCTTCCTGCCAATCGCGTCTGCGCCGTGCGCCGACTCATCGACGCGAGTGCCGCAGAGTAAGAGCCGTCACGAGAGATCCCTCCATCAGCTGCTTTGGAAAGCCTGTGCGAGCGCGCGCGTTAATCGGCGGAAGGCACCTCGGACATGAGCACCTCGTCAATAGCCTTTTCGGGCGGCAGGGTCCATCCTTCCAACCACGCGGTCGCGCCCGAGGTGTTGGCCAAGGCCTGCCGGGCTGGGTCAAGAACGACTTCCAGTTTGGCCTGTTCCGCGGGCGTGAGCGGCGCGCCAATATTTTGACGTAGCGCCGCCGCCGCGCCGGCTAGTCGAAGAGACCGCTCGGCATGGAATTGCGCGGCCGCCGCGCACGCGAAGCATTCCAGCACTCGCGCAATTCCGCGTTTGTGTTCCAGCTCCTGGAAAATTTTTATGCTCTCTCGGTATAAAGAATACGCGGCGGGATAATCCCGCTGTTCTCGCGCCAAGCTTCCGAGATCAGCCAGCGTGCCGGCGATGCCCCAGCGGTCTCCGAGTTCTCGAAAAATTGCCAAGCCCTGTTCGTACAATATCCGGGCGGCCTCGGACTCCCCTTGTTCGCGGGCGACGTCGCCCTGATAGTTTAGCGACCAGGCGACGCCGGTCTTATCGCCAATTCCGCAGAAGATCGCAAAACAATCGACATACAGGCCACGGGCGCCATCGTAGTCTCGCTGCAACTTGAGGACATTGGCGAGGTTACTTAGAGCCTGCGCCACGGCTTTTTGGTCTCCCAACTCTTTCCAAAGCGCCAGGCTCTCTTCGAAAAGTCTCTGCGCCACGGCCACGTCACCACGATCGCGGGCAAAAACCGCCAGCGCGTTCAGCGAGACGGCGACACCGGTTTTATCATCCAATCGCCGCGCGATCTCTTGACTCTCGCTGATGAGCTTATCGGCCGAGGCGTAATCTCCCTGTTCTCCCGCAAGGACGCCAGCCGCAAAAAGCGCCCGGGTGCGGGCTTTCGTGGAACCCGCGGCGCCGGGCAGCGCCAGCAACCGGCCTAATCTGTCTCGGCCTTCAGCGAGGTACTCGCGAATCTCCCAAAAACGAAACAACGCAGTGCCGAGGCGCAGACCCCACTCCGCGTCTCGCGTTTCTGTCAGCCACTCCAGGCTCGCGCGAAAATTGTCATGTTCGAGCGCGAAACGTTCCAGCCATTCCGTCCCTTCGGCGCCGCTCTGCGCCATAGCCTCTTCTTCTGCGAGTACCAGGCAGTACGCCGCATGAGCGCGTTTGGTCAGCGGCTGCTCTCCGCTGGCCAGCAGCTTTTCCAACGCGTACTCGCGTACGGTTTCCAGCATCACGAACCGCGATTCATCCTTGGCATGTTCGACCTGTTGCACCAGACTCTTGTCCACCATGGACGCCATTCCGTCGAGTAAATCCAAATCGAGGTCACCTTTGGTATCGCATACCGCTTCCGCGCCTTCCAGATTGCATCCCCCGACGAACACCGCCAATCTGCGAAACAGTTTCTGCTCTGCCGCGTTCAACAGGTCGTAACTCCAATCCATCGCGGCGCGAAGAGTCTGCTGTCTCTGCGGCAGGTCGCGCGCCCCTCCCGTCAATAGCTGCAATCGGCTCGCGAGGCGCGTCAGCATGGAAGACGGTGAAAGAACTTTCACCCGGGCGGCCGCGAGCTCGATCGCAAGCGGCAGACCATCCAACCGGGCACAAATCTCCGCGACTGCGGGGGCGTTTTCCCGGTTCAATTCGAAATCCGGCTTGGCGGCGACTGCCCGTTGTACGAAAAGTGCTACGGCGGGGTTCTGGGACAGAATGTCGACGGAGGACGTGGATCGCGAATCCGGCAGCGCGAGCGGCGGCACGGGAAATTCCTGTTCTCCGTACACGTGCAGAGCGGCGCGGCTGGTTACCAGGATTTTAAGGTTGGGACCCGTGGCCAACAACTCCGCCACCATGGGCGCCCCCTGAATCAAGTGCTCGAAATTATCCAGCAAGAACAGCGTTGGGGCGCGCAATGAATCTTGTAAATACTTTTTGAGTACTTCGAGCGGGGATTGTCCTCCCGCCTCTCCGATCCCTAACGCCTGAACGATCACCGAAGCAATCAAGCCTGAATCGCTTAGCGGCGAGAGCGGCGCAAAGTGAATCCCTCCAGGAAACTGTTCCGTCAGGCCGGTCGCCACTTCAATCGCGAGGCGTGTTTTGCCAATGCCACCCGGTCCCGTAACCGTTACGAGCCGAACGTCCTGCCGCCGCAGGAGTTCCTTGGCCCCAGCGGTTTCCTTTTCCCGCCCCACAAACCCGGTCCGCGACGCCGGAAGATTACTCGGCCGAGTCTCCATACGCTTAACGGCATTCTCGGAGAAGCAGTCTCGTATCGCGGCGAGCTCTCGTGCGAGATCTCGCGTAGAGGCATAACGCTTATCGGGTTCTTTCGCCAGACACCTCTCAATCACCCAGCCCAGCGGCGCGGGCAGCTCGCGATTTTGCGTTCCGATCGGTCTGGCCTGTTCGCGCAGAATGGCCACCAATGTTTCCGCTACGGTTCTTCTTTCAAAGGGGTGCTGACCGGTTACCATTTCGTAGAGCACCAGGCCGAACGAGAACTGATCTGACCAGAAATCCAGCGGCTCGCCGCTGACTTGCTCCGGTGACATGTATCCCACGGTTCCGAGTAGCGCGCCTGCGGACGTCAGCGACGTCGAGGTACTGTGCACATCCGCACTGTGTCCGCTGGGCGACGCACTCTTCGCCAAGCCGAAGTCCAGGATTTTGACGAAGCCATCGTGCGAAACCATCAGATTCTCTGGCTTCAGATCCCGGTGGGTGATGCCCGCTTCATGCGCCTTGGTGAGACCTTCCGCAATCTGCGCCGCGATATCAATGGCCTCGCGCATTGGCAGCGAGCCGGCAGCCAGCAGCGCGCGTAGCGTCTTGCCTTCTACCAACTCCATGGCGATGTAGTGACTGGAACCATCCTGTCCGAGTTCATAGATGGTCACAATGTTGGGATGGTTGAGGGCGGATGCCGAGCGTGCCTCCCGCTCGAATCGTTGCAGTCGGTCGCTACTTGCGGAGAACGCCGTGGGCAGAAGCTTGATCGCGACGGTGCGTTCCAGCCTCGTGTCCCGCGCGCGATAGACTTCGCCCATGCCACCTGCGCCGAGCGGAGCAACAATTTCAAATGCACCCAGTTTGCTACCCGGAACGAGGGTCATGATTGGCCGCGATTATACCCTCGAAAATCCTCCCGCCGATACATCCGGCATTTTGCATCACCATCCACACTATATCGCTAGACTAACCAGCCGTTCGACCGCTCACCTAGCTGCGCGGAAACTACATCAAGCCGACCCTAGTGCCTCATCAGCGCGGAAACTACTCCGCTCACCGTATCCTGAAACGCATGCGCAATCATTCCTGGACGGACGGTTCCCCGCCAGTATGCCAAAATACTGAACATTGCTCCGTACAGCCCGATCAGAATCACCATCCTGAAACCCTGATACGCGTGAGCCGCGCCGAATACCGCGGCAGAAAGCAAAATGCCGGCAGGGGCGTTCGTCGTCAGCGCTATAAACTGCTGTTGCAGATAGCCGCGGAAAATGGCCTCCTCGCAAATCCCTGCTGTAACCGAGAGCGCTACCCATAGCGTGATTTCGGCCGCCCCGTGCGGCAGGATGAAGTCCATCCGGGGAGCCGTCGGGCCAACGCGCAAAAGCCGCGCCAGAATAACCAGTAGTCCGGACGAAACCAACCAGTACGCTGCGGCGATTCCAATATCCTTTAATAATTGGCGCGCAGAACTCCATCGCACTCCCAGAATGAGCGCCAAGGGCGCGCCACTACGCCGTACACCCGCCACCAAGAAAAAGACCAAGAGCCATTCAAACAGAATGGTGAGCAAATAAAACCGCACGCGGTGCGGACTCGCCTCACCCCTCATCTGGTCCGCGATAATCTTGCCCAGAAATGCCCACACTCCTAAGATCACCAGCACAATAATCGTGTGCATCGCGCCAGCAGCCTGGGTATAGCGGCCCGACGTGTCCTGAACCGGAGCCATCATTGTCTCCTCGAACCTCAACACCCATCTTGGCGCACTGTATCAGTCCTAGAATGCACAGACCATGTGTTTCCACCGTCCTAGAAGAGGCCGTTGGCACTGAACCGGTTGCGGGCGTATGTTGTACGGGGTATCAGGCAGACCTGTTTGCCTTTAGCTCGCAAGGGAACTTTTTGCGGCGGGATGGGGAATATACCCATTGAAGGCATATACGGCGTCTGATGTAGAGAGATGACTATTCCAAAGGAAGTCGCAGACGACGTACTGCTGAAGCGGGCGGCCAAGGGCGATGAAGAGGCCTTCACGCTGGTGTACCGCCGCCATCAGGCGGCCATTTACCGTTTTGCGCTGCGCATGACCGGCAGTCCGTGGGCTGCGGAAGAGATTGTGCAGGACGTGTTTATGACCTTGGTCCGCGATCCGAAAAAGTACGACGTGCAGCTTGGAACGGTCTCGGCATTTTTGTACGGGGTGGCGCGCAATCGCATCCTGAAACATCGCGAACGCTTGCCGAGGGAAATTGCGCTGGAAGAAAAGAACGAAGATGGCAGCGGGAATGGCGTCCTGCTGATCGACACCGCGACCCCGGCGTTGTGGGCGGAAAAACGGGAACGCACTTCGCAAGTTCGCGCGGCCGTGCTGGAGTTGCCGGAAGAGTTTCGCGAGGCCGTGGTGCTGTGTGAGTTGCAGGAAATGAGTTATGAGGAAGCCGCAGCGATTATTGGGTGCCCGATTGGAACAATTCGCTCGCGGCTGCATCGCGGTCGAGCGCTATTGCTGGCCAAGCTGGAAATTTTTCGCGGCGCGCCGAGACGAGTGAGCGCAACGGTTTGAAAATGGATAAACGCAATGAAGGAACGTCGATGAATTGTGAAGAGTTCGCTTCCGTAGGATTGGGCGCCGAGCACGACGGCGAAATCTCTGCATCGTTGCGGAGCGCGGCGCGGGAACATCTCGATTCCTGCGCACACTGCGCGGCGCTGGCGGAATCCTGGGATGCGGCGCGCGCCAAGTTGCAATTACTGGCGGATGAGACCAACACGCACGGTGCGCCGGCGCGCGTGGAAATGCGACTTCGGCAGGAGTTTCGTACCCGGCATCGCACCATGAAAACGCGACGCGCGGCCATCGTGGCGTCGTGGGGATTGGCAACCGCGGCGATGCTGGTGGGAGCGGTGAGCTTGGTGAACTGGCGCGAGCATCATGTCGTGCACGTAGTGAAGGACGTCGCTGCGAACAGCCAGAACGGCGACGCCAGCGACGCCGCGCTGATTGCCGATAACGAAGAGGACGGTTTTACGGCGCTGCCGGGAGCCATCTACACCGGGAACGATGATGCCACGATCGTGCGCGTGGGCATGCAACGCGGCGACCTCGGGGCTTTTGGACTTCCCGTGAATGAAGATCGCGCCGCAGAGTGGATTCAGGTGGATTTGCTGGTCGGAAACGACGGAATGCCGGAAGCGGTGCGGGCTCCGGAGTAATTGCGGCCTGTTTGCGAAGAGTAGCGTAAAACGATTTTAGCAGCATCAGGAGAGGAAGAGGAGAAACTGGAATGAATCGAAACACATGGATGTGTCTAGTAGCTGGTGGAGCCCTGATTTTGACCGCGGGAACGGCGCGTGCGCAAGGTCCGCATCGCGGCGGCCCGGGCTTCGGCGGTCCAATGGAGTTGATGGGATTTGAAGGCGGGCATGGAAAAGTGGTAAAGGGCGCGCCATTTTCCGCGACGGCGACGTCCGAAACTACCGAGACGCTGACGGACGGAACGGTGATTCATCGTACCGCGCAATTGAGTTTGTATCGCGACAGCCAGGGCCGTTCGCGGCGCGAATTGACGGCGTCGGGATTCGGGCCGCTGGCAGCGTCGGGCACGCCGAAAACCATGGTGATGATTTCCGATCCCGTGGCCGGCGCGCACTACATGCTGGATTCCACCAATAAGGTAGCGCACGAGATGGCTATGCGGACCCCATCTGCCACGTCTGACGCCACCGACAGCTTCCACCAGAAGATGGAAGCACGCGAAGCGTCCGAAGAAGCTGCGGGCTTGCTGAAGAAAGAATCGCTCGGAACGCAGGTGATTGACGGCGTCAGCGTGGAGGGCACGCGCATTACCAAGACGATTCCCGCGGGGAAGATTGGTAATGACAAGGCCATCCAGATCGTTTCCGAGCGCTGGTATTCGGCGGATTTGCAGATTGTGGTGAAGAGCACACACAGCGATCCGCAATTCGGAACCACGACGTATACGGTAACTAATCTGCAGAAGACTGAGCCGGCGGCAACGTTGTTTGCGGTGCCTGCGGGCTACACGGTGACGGCGGGCGGCGGGCGCGGACACGGTGGCCCTGGCGGACCTGGTGGGCCGGGTGGCGCTCCAGCTCCTCCTGCCGAAGAATAGTTTTCCGGCGCTCGGATATTTCCGGGCGGGGCCCGTAAGCCCTCACGATGCGGCGCTTGGTGCGTGGCATATTTCGCACCAAGCGCGGCCAGAGATACACAACGAGCTTCTCTCCTGAAGACGGTAGGCGCCCTTTTGACAGCGGGTTGATCGCTGGCAAAGGGGCGCTTCCGTTTCTGGAAAACGAAAATTCCTCTCGCAGTAGCGACGACTCACGAATACTATTCCGCTATGGTGTCGCATCACGACGCGGGCTACAGCGTTTGCGCGTGCGTAATCGCGCGGTCGAGCAGTTCGATCACGTGGAACACCTTTTGATTCGTGTGATGCATGGCGGCGCCGGCGCGGAGTTGCAGCAAGCAGCCAGGGTTGGCGGTAACGATTAGCTCCGCGTTGGTGGATTTAGCGTGCTGCATTTTTCCAGCTAGCAGGTCGAGTGAGGTTTGAGTTTGCGTAATGTTGTAGCTACCCGCCGAGCCGCAGCAGATTTCCGAGTACGGCAATTCCACAAATTCGAGGTTGGGGATGGCGCGCAGGAGCTGCCGCGGAGCCTCGCGGACTTTTTGTCCGTGGAGCAGGTGGCAGGAATCCTGATAGGTGATGCGGATTATCTGCGCTGGCCCGGTTGTGTAGGTGCCGGACTTTAGTCCGGCTGGTGCATCCGCGCTCGCCGGGCTACGTTGGCCGGACTGAAGTCCGGCACCTACACGAGCGTGGCTGGGCGCGACGTGATCTTTTGCTATGGGATGGAGCGCCGCGGAGAGTCCCAGCTTGGCCAGAAATTCAGTGACGTCGCGGACCTTTGCGCTGAAGGCTTCAGCAGCGGCGTATTCCGGTTCGTCGGGGCTGAAGAGGTGGTGATATTCCTTGAGCGTGGAGCCGCATCCGGCGGCGTTGGTGATGATGGCGTCGAAATCGGCGAGGTGGAAGGCGAGCAAATTTTGGCGCGCGACGGCGCGGGCGGCTTCACGCGCGCCGGCGTGGGCAGCAAGCGCGCCGCAGCAGCGCTGGTCATTTGGGACCACGACCTCGCAACCGTTGGCGGTGAGCACGCGGATGGTGGATTCGTTGAGCGGGGTGAAGGTCACTTGCGCGACGCATCCGGCGAAAAACGCCACGCGCGCGCGGCGCGGGCCGACAGCGGGATGCGTGGTACCGAGCTGATCGAAGAAAAATTTGCCGTCGATGGGCGGGAGCAACGCCTCCCTGCCCGCCAAGCCGAGCAGTTTTAGAATGCCCGTGCCGCGAGCCAGCTTTTGCAAGCCGGAACGCTGGTAGATGCGTAGGAATCTCGCGGCGGCGGCGATGCGTTTCGGATGCGGCAGCAGATGGCGGAAAACCAGATTGCGCTGGAGTCGCGAGAAAAACGGGCGGCGGTAGTCGAGCTCGATCCGCGCCCGCGCGTACTCGACGAGCTTTCCGTAGTGCACGCCGGAGGGGCACGCGGTTTCGCAGGCGCGGCAGTCCAGGCATTTGTCGATGTGATCGACGAAGCTGGCGGTGATCGGGAAAGCTTTTTGCTCGGGGTCGGCAATGGCGGACTGTTCCACGCTGACCATTTGACGGATGCGGCCACGCGGCGAGTCGGCTTCCAGGTTCCAGAGGCGGTAGGTGGGGCAGGCGTTGAGGCACAGGCCGCAGTGGACGCAGCGGGCGTAGTCTTCGTACGTGGGGACGAGTCCTGGGATGGGAGCAGTAGTCATTGTGGGTGTAGACAAGCTGTCGGCATCGATGATCTGGTCTGCGCCTCCTACCGATCATTGCACCTGCAATTATTACACTACTCGCGAGCCAGAATGCAGAGCGAAGACCTGCCAGCAGAACAATTCGCAAAGAATTTCCATCACAGCGCTTGCCGCGGGGTCCCCGGAGGTGCATAAATTGTTGGTAGAAGGCGGCGTTTGGAAGGTGTGACTGACTACTCGGCCCAGTCATGTTTTTCGCGCCGCAGCTGTGCGAAGACACAATTACTGGGGGGATCCTCTCAATGGCCGATTACACCGCAAGTCGTCGCTATCCTCGCGTCAAACCTCCTGCTGGATTGGTGGTTGCCTGGCAAAATGCCAATCGAAGGTTGACTTCTTATGTGGGTTTATTGGGATTGGGCGGGCTGTTCATTCGCACCAAGGAGCCGCTGCCCATTGGTTCGGTGATCCAGATATTGATTGCCGTTCCGGGGGACGGAGTGCGCGCGCGGGCGGAGGTGCGCGACGTGCGGCCGAATGAAGGCATGGGAGTGGGGATCGTCTCCATGGGGCAAGAGGACCGGCAGCGGTTGAGCAAATTTGTTAGCGGGTTGGCAGCGTGAGGATCCGCAGGTTGGTTCGCGGCATGGGCGCTGGTCGCGCTGCCCTTCGAAGCTCAGGGTAACGTGGGGCGAGTTTTTCGAGCGCGCGGGAAAGATAAAGTGACTGCAAGACGACACCCCAGAGGGCGTCGCAACCAAAGATGAAATAACGGCAAGAGTGCGAATCTAAGGATTCGCCACTACGACTGCGCGAAGGCGGCGGGATGACGCGGGCCTACGCTCATGACGGCTGCAATTTCTTCGACAGAACGGATTGCGCCGCGGGCGCCGATGGCGGTGCAATTTAGCGCGGCGGCGGCGCAGGCGAATTCCAGCTGGCGCTGCATGGGCCAGTCTTGTAAATAAGCGTAGATGAAGCCGGCGTGGAAGATGTCGCCGGCGCCGGTGGTGTCCACGGTGTCGACGCGGTAGGCCTGCGCGCAATGAAATTTTTCGCCGTCCCAAGCTAAAACCCCTTGCTGGCCAAGCGTTGCCGCGGTTACACGGCAGCCATACTTGTTGGCGATACGCGGCAGCGCGTCGCGCAGATTCTGTTCGCCGCTCAGTCGGGCGGGAATGTCTCTGCTGGTAATCAGAAAATCGATGTTGGGCAATAAAGATTCGTAGCCGGAGTAGAGGTCGTCGAGGTCCGCAACGACCGGGACGCTTGAGCTACGAGCCCACCGCGCGGCTTGCGTTGCTGCGGCAGTATCGTGCCCGTCCAGATGAAGGATGCGCGCGTTGACGATCCATTCGCGTTGCAGCTCTTCGGGAAGGAGCGTCAGGCGAGCATCGCGCTTCAACAACACCGTGCGTTCGCCGGTGGGTTCAACAAGTATGAAGGACTGCGGGCTGGTGCAGTCCACGGCGCTGGCCAAGTGCGCTTCGACTCCGAGGCGCGCGAACTCCGCGCGGTGTAGCGCGGCGGCGTGATCGTCGCCAAGTTTACCGACGTAGCGCGTGCGCAGACCCCATATTTGGCACGCCGCCATGGCGGTGGCGACTTGTCCGCCGAGGAGTACGTTCGCGGAAGGAATTACTACTTTCGATCCACTGGTGGGGAAATGCGGGACGGGCAGTTGCGTATCGGCGGCGTTCAGGCCTACACCGACTACGTCTACGGTGGGGATATTCGTCATGGTCGGGAGAATACTCTATTCGCGAATTTGTTAGTGAAAGCCCGTGGTGCGCCACAGCTTGCGCGCGCAAAAGAAAAGCAGGAGCAACAAGGCCGCGGCCAGCGCCAGCGCCGGCTGCCAATGAAAAGAAAATTGCGGGACGCGCGCGATGGCCGCGAAGCCTGCGAGAATGGCGGTGGCAGCGATGACGAGTAGCCAATCCAGCCAGCTGCGGCGTGGCAGAGTTTCACCGACGACTTGGCGGCCCTCGAAGCGTGCGGCGACGTAGTCAGCGGCGACACCGTAGCGCGCGCTTTCTCTTTGCGCGGAGGCTTTCCAGCGCTGCTGCTCTTTTCCGCCGGCGGAAGAAAGCGCGATCGCACCCACACCCAGCATCATCAACAAAGAGCCGCCGATCACTTGCGCATACGTCGCATGGCTTTTGCCGTGCAGTTCGCCGAAGACCAAGATGCCCCAAAGCAGGCCCCACAACTGATTGGTGTTGGAAAGAGGGATGCCGCGGCTGATGCCGACGTATTTCGCGGCGTATTGCTGAAACAGATCGCCGATAACCCAAACAAAGCCGCCGAGCATCAACCAAAAGAAAACGCTCCCCGCCTGCACGAGTTCGCGCCACAGCGGCGTTACGCCGAGATACGTGAGCGCCAGCGTGACCATCATGCCGAGTTCTCCGAAAGTGAAAAACGTAACAAAGGAGAGCGGGTTCATGCCCGTGAGGTAGGCTTTGCGGTAGGGAATGTACATCGTGCCCCAAAGTACCCCGGCGCCCAGCGCGGCCCACACGCCGTTCAGCGAATGGCCGGAAGCACTTTGCTGTGCGGAGGCGACGGCGAGAATTGCGGCGCCTCCGCACATTACCGCGGCACCGCCGAGAACGCCGATCCAGCGGCGCCAGCCAGCTTGGCGCAGTTCGTTGAAAAATAGAAAGCCCCAAAGAATTCCCAGCAGGCTGTTGCAATTCCACAGCGGGAAGGCAATGCTGAGGCCGACGTCGCGAATCGCGAAAATGGTGAGCGTGTTGGCCACGGCCCAGAGACATCCCGCGAGCAGAGCCCAAATGATGAGATGTGGGGCGCGTTGCACGTCGGCGCGAACCGATGATGTGCCGAGTATCAACGCGGGCAGGCTCCAGCGCGCAAGAAAGACTCCCACAACCATGATGAGCGAAATTACGATTGGCGAGACACCGAGGGACACCAGCTTGGTTGGCGCTTCCGCCGCGCCTAGCCATGCGCCAGCGGTGAAGCCGCAAAGCATGCCGAGGAGTTGCAGGCTGCGTTGACGAGCGGAGTTTTCAAATGGTGCTGAACAGGCGGGCGCGGAATCGGATGGCATGATTGTCCGTGGGAATTGCTAGTGAATCGCGCTGAGTAGCAATAGTCCGCCGATAAGTACCGCTGCCGGAACCCAAAAATGTACATCGGTGAAGATACTGGCAACGCGCCCGCGCGATGGCTCAGTCATGTTCATATGTTTCCGCGCCCTTTCGTGCGAGCTGTCACGCGATCTTCGCTTACAAGCTCAGACCGCGGCGCATTATACACCTTCGCCATTCCGCGAAAGATATAAACACGGTCCGACCGCAACGCGGGGTTGGAGATTTACGGCTAGTGTTGGAGAATGCTGCGATGGAAACAACACGCCGATGTTTTGTGAAGGGTCTTTCGCTGGCCGTGGCCGCGGCGGCGCTGCCGCTGCGCGGCGCCGACAAACGTTTGCCCATCGCGTTTTCCACGCTGGCTTGTCCGCAGTGGGAGTGGATGAAAATTCTCGATTACGCCGAGGCGCACGGATTCGCAGCGGTTGAGTTGCGCGGACTGCAAGGAAATCTGGACCTCCCGTCGCATCGCGTGTTTGATAGGTCGCAGATCGCGCAGACCAAGCGGGAGATCGCCGCGCACGGCCTGCGCATCGCGTGCGTCAGCAGCTCGGCGCACATGGATGAATTCGATGAAGCCGCGCGGGCTCAACAGACTGCGGACGGCAAGCGATTCATCGATCTGGCCGTGACGCTGGAGGCGCCCTACCTGCGTGTGTTTGGAACCAATCCCAACGGTGATAAGTCGATCGTGCTCGACGACAAGATTAAAGCGCGCGTGGCGGCGAATCTGAAGGAGCTTGGCGAATACGCGGGACCGCGTAACGTCACCGTGCTGATCGAATCGCACGACAACATGGTTACCTCTCCCGTGCTGAACGACGTGCTGCAGCGTGCCGATTCTCCGCATGTGGCGCTGCTGTGGGATGCGTATCACACCTTCGCCGAGGGCGGAGAGCAACCGGAGTTTACCGTCAGCCAGCTTGGAAAATGGATACGGCATACGCACTTGAAGGATTCCGTGATCGCCGAGGGTGGGAGGAAATTTGTGCTCACCGGCCGCGGCGACGTGCCGATCCAGCGGCAGATTGCCGCGTTGCGACGGATTAACTATCAAGGCTTTTACTGTTTTGAGTGGGAGAAAGTTTGGCATCCGGATCTTACCGATCCGGAGATTGCTGTCGGGGATTACTCTCGTGTGGTTTCCGGCTATTTTGGTGAGCAAAAATGAAACGGCGAAGGGAGCTGTTGTTTCTGGTGTTTTCTCTTGCATGGCTTGTTGCCGCAGCCAGTGTTGCGCGGGCGCAGGAAAACAAGACCGTCGCGGAGCGTTTGGGATACGCGAAAGACGCGAAGCTGCTGATCGTGCACGACGACGATCTGGGGATGTCGCATTCCGTAAATTCCGCTGCGATTGCGGCGATCGAATCCGGAGCAATCAATTCCGCAAGCATCATGGTGCCGTGTCCGTGGTTTCCGGAAATTGCCGATTATGCAAAAACGCATCCAGACGCGGACTTCGGCCTGCATCTGACCATGACCAGCGAGCGCGTGTATGTGCGATGGGGGCCAGTGGCTTCTCGCGATACGGTGCCCAGCCTGGTGGATGCGTATGGATATTTCCGCCAGGACTGGCCCGCGGGGCTGAAAATTAACGCCGGCGATGCGGAACGCGAGATGCGCGCGCAAGTGGAACGAGCGCTGGCGATGGGCGTGCGTCCCACACATTTGGATTCACATCAATACCGCTTGTTTGAAAATGGGAAAGAACTTTTTGAAGCAGCGCTGAGCGTGGCGCACGACTATAAGTTGCCATTGTTGATTCCCAAGGAATGGGCGGACCGGTATCCCTACCTTAAGACGAGCGCCGCACCCGGCGATATTTTCGTGGACCGCATCGTGAGCATGGAGGCCACCGTGCCGCCCGCCGGCTGGAAAGAGTTCTACGTGACGGCGCTGAAAAGTCTGCAGCCTGGCGTCACGGAGTTTATCGTGCACCTGGCATACGACAATGAAGAGATGCGCGCCATGACTCGCGAACGTGATTCGTGGGGCGCGGCGTGGCGTCAGCGGGATTTTGATTTCTTTACCAGCGCGGAATTTCGCAAGCTGCTCGCGGAACAGAACATCAGGCTGGTGACGTGGCGCGAACTGGGCAAGTTAAACAGAAACTGAGAATGGGCGAATCATGACGGACCGCGAAATTACGCGCAGGGATTTTCTTGGGTCGACGCTACTGGCTTCGGGAGCGGCGCTGCTCGAAGGGCTTTCGCCGGCGCAGATTTTGGCAACGAAACATCAGACGCCCGGTCAGACCACTGCCCAGGTGCCCGGCGCGACCAACGACGATTGGACCGGTTTTGGCGGCGTCGGCGAGTACCGGAATTCCAACGGCAACACCTTCGCAGTGCTGCAGGCGGGACACAAGATGCGCGACGGCGGGTACAGTCCCCTGCCCACGGATACCGTCGACACCGGCGAACTTTTTGATTGCGTGATCGTGGGCGGAGGAATCAGCGGGTTGGCCGCCGCGCTATTTTTTCTCCGGCAAGCTGGACCTGGCAAAACTTGTTTAATCCTCGAGAATCATCCGATTTTTGGCGGCGAAGCCAAATTGAATGCGTTTGACGTGGACGGCAAGCGGTTGATCGCGCACCAGGGCTCCGCGATTTATCTGGTTCCCTACCCGCATAGTTTTATCGGGCGCTTTTACGATTCGATTGGCCTGCAAACTCCGAAGCTGTCCTATCAAAAATGGTCCGGCGGGGACGCCGAGATGACGCTCGGGCGGACGCCGTACGATTCCGCGGGCCTGGCTACTGGGCAATATGGATTTTGGTTTGGCGCGAAGTTCGGGCAGAAACCTGGGATGTGGCTGATCGATCCCGTTGGCAAGCAGATGAGTGGCGCGCCGGTGAACGAAATTACACGCAGAGAATTGGCACGCTGGTTTTCCGGGAAGGCTGCGGAAGAAGCCAAATTTATCCCGCCGAGATACGAGGGAGACGAAACCTCCCGCCGCCTAGATGCCATTACCCTCGAACAACATTTCATCGAACGCTTCGGGCTGAGCCAGGAAACAATTCGCACATTTCTCTCTCCGGTGGAGGGTGGGGGATCGGGACTGGGGCCCGATGCGCTCTCAGCGTACTGCGATTATGCCGCGGATTTGCTGCATCCGCTCGACGACGGCTCCGGAGAAGCGGTGCAAATGTTTCCCGGCGGGAACACTACGATTGCGCGACTGATGGTGAAGGCGCTGATTCCCGCAACCATCGATGGCCCGAGCACGGTGGAGGCGGTCAGCCGCAACCCAGTGAATTTTGCGGCGCTCGATACGCCCGGCGCCGTCGCGCGCGTGCGACTTTCGGCCACTGTTGTAGAGGTGCGGCATGCCACGGACGGCACGCATGGTTCACATAGCGCCAGCGATGCGGAAAAATCAGAATACGTTTCGATCGCTTATGCCAAGGACGGCAAAGTTTTTCGCCTCAAAGCGCGCAGCGTGGTGATGGCGGGCGGCAGTTGGACCACGAAACATATCATCGGCGATCTTCCCGCGGCGCAACGGAATGCTTACGCGCAGTTTTACCGCTCGCCGTGCATGATGGCCAATGTCGCGCTGCGCAACTGGCGCTTTCTTTACAAAATGGGCATCAGTGGCTGCCGCTGGTTCGAGGGCACCGGAAATTACATGGACGTGCGGCGCATGGCTACCGTCGGGCTCGATGATTCCACAATCAATCCCGATTCGCCGGTGGTGCTCTCGGTGAAGGTGCTGTACGGGTATCCCGGGATGCCGACGGAAGATCAAGGGCATCGCGGGCGCGCGGAGATGCTCACCACTTCCTTTCGCGAGTACGAGCAGCGCATTCGTGAACAGTTTATGGCCATGTTCGCGCACGCCGGCTTTGACGATCGCCGCGACATCGCCGGCATCGTGCTGAATCGTTGGGGACATGCCTATCTGAGTCCGCAGCCCGGATTTTTCTTCGGAAAAAACGGCCAGCCGGCGCCGCGAGCGATTTTGCGTGATGCGCCGTTCGGCCGTATCGCCTTCGCGAACACGGACCTCGCCGGCGCTATGGATCATCGCTATTCGATTTTGGAAGCACAGCGCGCTGTGGGACAACTACTGGATCAGGTTCTGATTTCCTAGCAACAATTTCGCACCACAATATCGCCGCTAACTTTCTTGCAGCATTCTTCCTGGAGCGAAGATGTTTTGCGGATCGAAGGCGGTTTTGAGCCGGCGCATCGCGGCGGCATCTGGGCGCGGCGGGCCGAAAACGTTCATGTGGCGCTTTAGCAGCGCGGGGCAGAATTGAATGGAGGCCGTGGCGGAATGCTTGGCGCAGAGAGCAAAGACGGCGTCAGCGGCTTTGGCAAGTTGCGCGATGATTTCCTGATTTGTGCCGTCTAGAAGATGGCCGACATCCTGCGGGTCGAGCGCGGCAGCAACGTGCGCGTTGGCTAGGTGGATCGATGGATCGTCCGGCAGAAGCGCGAAGTAAATGTTGCCGGTAGCACGGGCGATCAGGGCATGAGGGATATCGCAACGCTGAGCAATTTCACGTAACGCGTCGAGAAGCGCAGCGTGCGTTTCCGGAAGCGCGCCTATGCGAAAGATGGTGGCGGCGGGCGAGGCTTGCAGCAGCAGCGGCAACGCTTCGCGGAGCCGGCCCCAAATGGCGGGGCGCGTGGCGTCGTCAAGAAAAGTGGTTGCGGTGGGACGCAACGCCGGTGGAAGCGATCGCGCCAGCGCGGTGAGGTCGCGTTCATAGCGTTGCAAAACTTCTGCGGAACCCGCAAACGCCGCGCAGAGTTGCCACGATTTCGCATCAAACCAGTCGCCGGGGAGCGGCAATGTCGTGCCGGTGCTAGCGCTCTCGCCTGCATCGCCAAAGATCGCAGGCTCGTGTCCGCTGGGAGTTTGCGTCGCGAAGATTTGCGCCAGCTGCGGATTCAGAACCTCGAGCGTGAGTGGCGAGAGCGGAGACTCCGCAATTTTTCGGCGCAACGCCAACGCGCCTTCGGCGCTGGGAAAGGCGGCGACAAAGCCGCGCGAATCCAGCGGCATGGGAAACGTGCGAAAATTCAGTCGCGTGATGATGGCGAGCGTTCCGAAAGAACCGATCAACAGTTTGTGCAGATCGTAGCCGGTAACATTCTTCACCACGCGGCCGCCGCTCTTGCACGGCGCGCCCGTGCCGTCAATAAATTCCGCGCCAATTAAAAAATCGCGCGCCGTGCCGTAGGTTTGGCGCAGCGGCGAATTCAGGCCAGAGGCGATGACGCCGCCAATCGTGCTCGTGGAATAAAACGGCAGCAGCAGCGGCAAGAATTGCCGATGTGGCGCAAGCGCGGCGTTCAATTTCGCAAGAGGCAGGCCCGCGTCAACGCTCAACGTAAGGTCGCCGGGATCGTAATGGGCGATCTGATCCAAGGCCGTCATGTCCAGCGCGATGTCGTAGCGCGTTGGCGGCATACCGATTCCAAGTTTGCTGCGGCTGCCGACCGGAACGATGGCGAGATTTTCCGCGATGGCGAAACGCGCAATCTCCGCAATTTCTTCAGCGCTTCCAGGCCTGGCGATCGCGGCGGGAATTACTTCGTCGACGGCATATCGGGCCAGCACTGCCGGGTCGCTGTGCACGCGACTGGCGTCGATGATGGACGCCAAGCGGTCGCCGAGATTTGTGGAAGTAACGGGCATTTATTTAATGTTTGGCGGTTGCGGCTTCGGGCTTCGCCGAAGCGGAATTACCGGCGCTTCCGGAGAGCAATGATGCACTTGGCGCCGCAGACGTTGCGATCGTCGCGTGTCCACGCGTGGGGCGCACGCGAATTTCGCCGCAACCTTTGCCCAACGGGAAAATCTTCGCCGGATTTAACGACGCGCTGGGATTAAACGCATCGTGCACGCGCCGCATCAACGCAAAATCTGCGTCGGAGAAAATCAACGACATCAATTCTGCTTTTTCCATGCCCACGCCGTGTTCGCCGGTCAGCGAACCGCCCACTTCCACGCAGTAACGGATGATTTCATTGGCGGCGGCCAGCGCGGCTTCCAGTTTGCCGGGAGTCCGCGGATCGTACAGCACCAGCGGGTGAAGATTGCCATCGCCGGCGTGAAAAATATTTCCAATCTGCAGATCGTACGCCTTGCCAATTTCGTAGATGCGGCGAAGCGTTTGCGGAAGTTTCGACCGTGGAATCACGCCATCAAGAACGTAATTGCACGGAGCGATGCGGCCCAGCGCACCGAAGGCATTTTTGCGGCCTTTCCAGAAAAGATCGCGTTCGCGATCGTCGCGGGCCAAGCGTACTTCGCGGGCGTGGTGCGTCAGGCAAACCTCTTCGATGGCGGTGGCTTGCGCGGCCACGGACTGCCGCAAGCCTTCGATCTCCAGCAGAATTACCGCGGCGCTGTCCATGGGAAATCCCGCATGCACGTAATCTTCGATCACGCGCAGCGTCCAGCCGTCCATCATTTCGCACGCGGCGGGAGTGATGGCGCGCGCGGTGATGTCAACGACCGTTTCGGAGGCGTCGTCAATAGAATCAAAAATGGCGAGGAGGGTTTTCACGGCTTCGGGCTTGCGGCACAGCCTTACCGTGATTTCCGTGACCAGCGCGAGCGTGCCTTCGGAGCCTACGAAAAGACCAGAAAGATCGTAGCCGAGCGCGTCGCCTTGCGCATTACCGATGCGCAGAATTTCTCCGTCGGGAAGAACCAGTTCCAGCGCGGTGACGTGATTGGTGGTCACTCCATAAGCAAGCGTGTGCGGGCCGCCGGAATTTTCCGAAACGTTGCCGCCGATGGTGCAGGACTTTTGGCTGGAGGGATCGGGCGCGAAATACAACCCAGCGTGTTCGACGGCGCGCGTAAGTTCGGCGTTAACCAATCCGGGTTGTACCACCGCGCGAAGATTTTCGTAGTCCACGCTGAGAATGCGATTCATGCGCGCAAACACAATCATCACACCGCCAGCGCGCGCGATGGCTCCGCCAGAAAGTCCAGTACCCGCGCCGCGGCCAACGATAGGAACGTCATGCTTGTTGGCAAGTTTTACGATTTCGGAGACCTGCTGCGTGGTGGTGGGAAAGACCACCGCGTCGGGCAAGGATTTCTCGATAGAGCCGTCGTACTCATACATCAGCAATTCTTCAGGCAGCGAGAGCACGGAAGCGCGCCCGAGAAGAATTTGCAGTTCGCGGATGAGGTCGCTGTTCATGGGTGATGCGTTCGAGCGCTTGCAGCAGTTAAAACGGTGTTTCGTTAGCGCGCAAAGTGTCGAGCCTTTAAGACACGCCTCTTGCCACTATAGTGAGAGTCGCGGCGGATGTGCAACGGTCCGCTGAAAAAATCGCCGCAAGATATGTTAGTGTGAACTTCAAGCCCAGAAATAGAGCCAGAGATGCCAAAACCGAAAGTGCTTGCGACACGACCGTTATTCCCTGCTGCCCGAACCATCCTGGATGCTAGTTGCGACGTGGAGTATTTTCCGTCCGCGGAAAGCGCCTCGCGGCAGAATTTGCTGCGGCGCCTGAAGGACAAAGAAGGCTTGGTGTGCCTGCTGACCGACGCGGTCAACGAAGAGTTGCTGCGCAATGCGCCGAAGCTGCGCATCGTGTCCAACGTGGCGGTGGGTTTCGACAACATCGATGTGGCGGCGTGCACTAAGCGCGCCGTGGTGGCCACGAATACCCCCGGCGTGCTGGATGAAACTACCGCGGATTTTGCTTGGACGCTGATGATGGCGGTGGCACGGCGCCTCAGCGAGGGCGAAGCGCTGGCGCGTTCGGGAAAATGGACCGGATGGGATCTGGACCAACTCGTCGGCACCGATGTTTGGGGCAAAACACTGGGCATCGTGGGATTCGGGCGTATCGGCCGAGCCATGGCGCGACGCGCCAGCGGATTCCAGATGAAAGTGATTTATCACGATGCCGTGCGCGTTGCCGAAGAAGTGGAGCAGGAACTTAAAGCGGAATTTCGCGATTTTAATTCCCTGCTGTCGGAATCCGATTTTGTGAGCGTGCATGTGCCGCTGACCCCGGAAACCCGCGGAATGTTCAGCGGCCCAAAATTCTTTCGCATGAAGCCGACGGCCATCTTAATCAATACTTCGCGCGGGCCGGTGGTGGATGAGAATGGCCTGGTGGCCGCGCTGGAGGCGGGGAAAATCGCCGGCGCCGGACTGGACGTGTACGAAAATGAGCCGTTCATTTTTCCGGGACTGAAGCGCGCCAATGTGGTGTTGGCGCCGCATATCGCGTCGGCGACGGTGGAGACGCGCACGAAAATGGCGTGCATCGCCGCCGAAAATGTCACCGCGCTGTTTCGCGGGCAGTGGCCGCCAAATATGCTGAACGCGGAAGTATTGAAGGACAAATGAGTTCCCCGCTGTAAGGCTCCCATGACTGATCTCAAGCAGATGGCCCTCCGGATTTTCCACGAAACTATCGCGGCTATTGATATTCCTGCGACCATACGGCGGAAGCTGCTGGTGTCTGGAACGACGCTGCGTTGCGGCGACGCGGCGATCGACCTAAGTAAATTCGATCGCGTGTTGGTGGTGGCACTGGGGAAAGCTGCACGCGCGATGGTCGATGGACTCTTGGCTGTGCTTCCCAGTGACTTGCGACTCGAGGGAATTGTGGTGGCGCCTTCGGGCATTGATGTTCCGTCGAAACCGCGCCAAGGATTGCGCTATTTTGTCGCCGCACATCCCGTGCCGGATGCGGAGAGTTGGAAGTCCGCGGAAGCGATTCTGGAGTTGTTGAAGGCTTGCGATGCCCGGACGCTGGTTTTCTTTCTGCTTTCGGGCGGCGGCTCGGCGATGGTGGAATTGCCGCTGAACGCCGCGCAGACTTTGGCGGACGTGCAGCAGATGCATCGCGCGCTGGTTGCGTGCGGCGCGCCGATTGAAGCCATCAATACGGTTCGCAAACATTTGTCGGCGGTGAAGGGCGGGCGGCTCGCTGTGGCCGCGGGACGCGCGACGAAAATTACGCTAGCGGTGAGCGATGTTCCCGCAGGCAAAGAGTCGGCGCTGGCGTCGGGGCCGACGATGGCCGATCCCACAACGATTGCGGATTTTTGGCGCGTGATTCGCGAGCACGATCTCGAAACGAAATTTCCGGCGTCGGTAACGAACTGGTTGGCGGGCGGACACATGCGCGAGACGCCGAAGGAAGCGCACGAAGCGTTTGCCAATGCGCATTTTCTTCTGATGCTAGGCATGGACGACCTTTTTCATCCGGCGCACCACGCTGCCGAGTCTTTAGGTTGCCTGGCCTGTTGCGACAATGCCACGGACGATTGGCCGGTCGAGAGTGCAGCGGACTACCTACTGCGGCAACTGGAAGAGTTGCGCACGACGCATCCTGGCCGGCGAGTAGCGGTGATTGCCGACGGTGAGGTCAGCTCGCCGGTTACCGGCAATGGCGTCGGCGGGCGAAATGCAGCGTTCGTGTTGGCATGCGTGCCGAAAATTTCCGGGAAGCGCATCGCGGTGTTGAGCGCCGGAACCGATGGGGTCGATGGAAACAGTCCCGCAGCGGGCGCGGTGGCGGATGGAGACACGCAGTCTCGTGGAAACGGAGCAAGTATGGACGCCGCGGACTATTTCCGGCGTAGCGACGCGCACACGTATTTTTCGCGGCTGGGCAACGCCATCGTAATCGGTCCAACAGGAAACAATCTGCGGGATTTACGCATCCTGCTTGCCGAGCCTTAAACCTATCTCGAACGGTTTTGTCAGCGTACGAAGAAACTTAGCAGTTTTGATACTTCCAGTTGCGTTGTTTGCCCTGGGAAATCCACTCGGTGGCTGTGGCGACGCGTTTGTCGCGCGTCTCGGGACGCTTGGCGTCGGCGATCCAATCGATGTATTCGCGTTTGCAGCTGGGGCTGAACGCGGCAAACGTAGCGGCGACTTTCTTATTTTTCTGCAAGGCCTTCGCGAACTCCGCAGGCATTTTGACTGTTGGTTTCTTGGCTTTGGCCACGCGGTGTCTTGCCGCGATGGGACTGGTGTATTCGCCGCTGTCCACGAAGGCTGCCGCTTGGCGAATCCAAGCGAGCATGAGTTTGTCGGGGGGTAGATTGTTTACTTCTCTGATGCGGCCGAGCGAGCCCATGCCTTCTCCGCGTAGAACGTTGGCTTTGCGCAGCACTGCGCTGATTTCCTGGCCCCAGAAGCCGAAGCTGCAGTGCTCGTTGAACGCGGACATGTTGCAAAGAATTACGCCGCGATACTCGAAAAAAGGGCGGCTCCATTTAATGGTTTCCGCGACCTCTGGGCAGGCCTGGTGCACCAGTTTGCGCAGGTGGGTGAGGATTGGTTGCGCGAATGGACGGGCCTTCGCGAGGTAAGCTTCTACTTTGGGATTGAAGTTCTCAGCGGCCATTGTGGCGGGCTCCCGTTCGTCGATTTCAGCGTTCAGAGAAACGTTCATCGCATCAACGTTCATCGCATGGGCGTTCATCGCGATGATAGCCGAAAAGCGACCGCCTCAGAAGGCGGCCGCTACAAAAGCCACCCACGGCGACTACTGGTTTTTCGCGGCGGGTAGGCGCGATTCGATGGCTTTCAGGCGATCGTTCATTTCCTGGGTCAGGCGCTCGATGCGTTCCAGGCGCTCAGTATTTTCGGTGGTCTCTTTGGACGCGGTGGTAGCGGGTGCGGGCGGGTCGTCGTTGTCGTCTGTGTCGCGAGCGGATTTCGTGGTGGATTTGTTTTGGATATGCGAGATTTGCGATTTGATGATGGGCACCATTTCGATGCTGAGGTCTTTGGAGGACAGCAGGGCTTCTAGCGCGGGAATGGCTGAGGGATCGCCGCGGTAGCCAAGCGCGGTGATGGCGGCGATGCGAATGGAGAAGTGCGGTTCGCTTAAATAAGTGGTCAACAATTGCGTGATGGCGGAATTTTCTTTGTCGAGTTGGCCGAGGCTGCTGATCGCGGCGGCGCGCGAGGGCACGGCCTTGCCTAGTCCCGCCCAATCGCGAAGGAGCGGCACGGCTTTGTCGTCGCCGAGAGGTCCGAGCGAGCGCAATGCGGCATTGCGCAGAAAATCATCCGGGGAATCGCCAGCCACGGCGGCGGTGAGCGTGGCAAACGCGGTGGGCGTTTTCAGATGGCCGAGGGCTTCGAGGGCTGCGGCGCGCGCGCGATAGGACTTGTCTTCTTTGGCGATGACGTCCAGTTTTGCGGCGACGGCGGGATCTTTGGACGAGCTTAGGGCGCTTACGATGCGGTAACGGCCGATCAATGCATCGTCGCCAGTTGCGGCTTCGGATTTATCGAGCGCTTCGAGCAACAATTTGGTGGAAACGGGGGTGTCCACGCGGCCAAGCGCGGCGATGGCGATGGTACGGAGTCCCAAAGTTTTGTCGTTCAGCATGGCGTAGCCGACGGCGGCGATGGCCTCATCGTCCTTAGTCATTTTCGCCAGGGCCACGACAGCGTCGGCGCGATCCGCCAATTCGCCGGCATTCTTCAACTGGTACAGCCATTCCTTTTTTTCTTTTTTAAAGTCCGCGGACTTCAAAACATGGCCGCCCTTATCGAACAGGACCATGAGAGGGGCGGAGTCCGACGGCAGAAGAAAAATGTCGGTTTCTTTTTCGCTGTCTTTGCCAATCACTACGGGATAGAGCTTGGGGCCGGTGGCGGTGGTGATTTCCACGTTGATGGGAACGCGGAAGACGCCCACGCGGCCCTTTTGCACTTGCGTTTGTTTCACGGTGAGAGCGATCTGGTGTTTGGCGTCGTTGTAGACGTAGCTGATATCGAGCTTGGGCGCGCCTGCGCCGTAAATCCATTGCGTGAGGAACTGATCGATGTTGACGTGAGTGGCTTCCTCCATGGCTTTGGCGAAATCGGAGGTCAGAACATTCTTGCCGCGATTCACTTCGAGATAGTGTTTCAAGCCGGCGTAAAACGCGTCTTCGCCAAGCTGGTAGCGAAGCATGTCGATCACCCATCCGGCTTTTCCATAAGCGTTGCCGTCAAACTCATCGGAGCCTTCGGCAAAATCGTGGCGGACGATGGGCTTATCGAAAAGGCTGGTTTGATGAAACCAATCGCGCGCGGCCTCCCAACGGTTGTAGTCGGCGTGATCCTTTCCGTAGTGCGCTTCGTTCCACATAGTTTCGCCAAAGGTCGCGAAGCCTTCGTTGAGCCAGATATCCGACCAAGCTTTGCAGGTGACCAGATCGCCGAACCATTGATGGGTGAGTTCGTGGGAGATGAGGTCGTCCTGATTGGTGAGGTATTCGGGAACGAGTTTGGGATTGGTGAGCGATTCGGAGGCGTTGGTGGTGGCGCTGGAATTTTCCATTCCGCCAGCGACGAAGTCATCGACCATGCTCTGGTCGTACTTTTCCCAAGGGTAGTCCACGCCGAACTTTTTGCTGAATAGCTCGATCATGGCGGGGGTGCGGCTGTAGTCGATCTGCAAGCGGTCGCCGCGGCCTTTGGGAGCGAAGTAGTCGACGGGAATGCCGCGCCAGGAATCTTTAACTTCGTCTAGTTCCCCAGCGACCACCGTGATGAGATAGGTGGAACTGGGGAGCGACTCTTTCCACGTCCAGGTCTTCAAGCCTTTGCCCGCGTCGGTGACACTGAGGAGTTTGCCGTTGGCAACGGTCTGCCAGGAAGCTGGGACGGTGAGGATTGTTTCCGTGGTGAGGCGATCGTTGGGATAGTCGTAGGTGGGCAAGTAAAAACGGGTGTCTTCGGATTCGCCTTGCGTCCAGACCTGGATGGGGCGGTTGGGGTAGGCGGCATCGGGAAGGATGAAGTACAGGCCCTTGGAAGGCTTACCGTCATATTTAATTTCGATATCAAATTTCTGGCCGGTTTTGGCAGGCTCGGGCAGAGCGACGACTAATTTGGTGTCGGTGGTTTCAAACTTTGCGGGCGCGCGGTCGATGGTGACACTGTGGATGGTGAGGCCGACGGAATCAAACGAGATTTTGGCGGTGTTGTCGCGAAGAATGGCGAGCGTGTGGGTGACATCGCCGATGACCTGTTTTTGCGTGGTGTCGAAACGGAGCACAATTTTGGAGTGTTGCAAGTCATAGTCGCGACTGCGCGCGTAGGGCTCGTCGGCGAAGGCGGGCGCAACAGAGCATGTGAGGGAAACGAGCAGCGCAACACACGCTAACAATGCGTGGAACGATGACGATACTTGAAACGACGATGAAGATTGAAGCAGCGAAAGCGCGTGAAACGACTTGCGAATGGCGGAAGTCCTGCGACGTACAAAAATCATTGCGTTAAGCTCCTATGTATTTTATGGCCAGCACTTTCGAGAACCACGATGGCCGGTTCAATGTCGTGATCGGCAATCAAGATGTAATCCGTGTCGAAGGACGAGATGGCGAAAATGCTGATGTTGGCGTCGGCCAGCGGCGCGGCGACAGAATACAAAATTCCGGTGAGCTCGAAGGCGAGCACACTGTCGACCCGGAGCAAGCGGCGGTCGCGCTCAGCGCGCGCGCCGGCGGGCAAGCTCGACTGTTCGCAGACGACGGAGATCTCTTCGCTGGTCTTGGTAAGCGAGTAAAAACTATCGCGCGAGTAGTCCACGGTGATTTTCTCGTGCGGAGCAAAACGGGCGATAGCGTAAAGCTCGGGGAAAAGCGTGAGCAAGAGTTGGTGAGAGATGGTCATTGCGTTACAGCAGGCTCCGAACGATGCCGCCATCCACGGCAATGGAAGTGCCGTTGACGTAGCTAGCGCGCTCAGAGGCGAGGAAAGCGACCACGGCGGCAAACTCTTCGGGCTTGCCGATGCGGCCGGCAGGAATCTGGCGCTCCCACCCGGCATAGACTTCCTGAGGAGTGGTGCCGTGGCGCTTAGAAAGAACCTCGGCAAGTTCGCCAAGGCGGTCGGTGCCGGTGTAGCCGGGGCAGACGTTGTTGACGGTGATGCCGTGCGCGGCGTATTCATTGGCCAGCGTGCGCGCGAGGCCAGTGACGGCGGAGCGCACAGAGTTAGATAGCAACAAACCATCGACGGGCTGCTTGACGGTGTAAGAAGTGATGGTGATGAAGCGTCCCCACTTATTTTTCTGCATGCGCGGCAGCGTTTCCTGAGCGAAGAAAACGGCGCTCATGAGCAACAGATCTACGGCGGATTTCCAATCGGAGGAATTGGTGTCTTTAAATAGTTTAGACGGAGGACCCCCGGAATTGGTTACGCAGATATCGATGCGGCCAAAGCGGTGCTCGACGGCGGCGACGAATGCGGCGACGGCGGCCTGGTTGGTGACGTCGACGGATTGGTGGAAGACTTCGTGGCCGGTTTCGCGGGAGATTTCCTCCGCGGTTTTGGCGAGGTCCGAGGCAGTACGGGCGCAAATGGCAACGCGGGCGCCTTCACGAGAAAGTTCGGTGGCGACGGCGCGACCCAAGCCGGAACTGGCGGCGGCAACGATGGCAACGCGGTCTGTGAGGCCCAGGTTCATAATTGATCCCTATCCAAAACTTCCATGTTCTCGCGAAAGTGTGGCGCGGTCAAATGAGCCGGCGGTGCGGATGGTGGGCAGTTGCTACAAAAAAGTGTTTCGCTCGGGGGTACACCCACGGGTTGTTTTTGTAAGTGTTCATTTTAAAGGGTTTTAAGTTCTTTAGATTCCGCGGTTATGGAAGTGTTCATTCTGAACGGTTTAATCGTTTGGGGCTCTTCAGAGTGCTACCTCATTTAGCGGATAATTCTTGAGAAATTTGATCGAGTTTTGCTAATTCGGAAAAAGCGCCAATCGGAAGATTCATCCCGCAGAAGACGCAAGATGGAGAAGCGCTGGCGTCCCCAGGGAAATGCGCGACGACAGGTTGCCGCCGGTTGAAAAGAAAGACGATGACATTGAGGAGTTGCTACGGGTTAGACGCAGTTGTCTACATGGATAGGTGTATCATGGGCACGAAAAATGTCAAGGAAAAAACGATGCGGGGTGAAAGTTTTCTGAGGCGGAGGCTTGTGACGGGTTAGAGGTCGTCGCCGGCGGCAATGGACATGCCTAGCTGGACTAGCGGGACTAGTTGGAGATACTCGGTCTGCATCATGTCGAAGATGGCGAGATGTTCGGATTCGGCCAGTGCCGGGAGGCATTTCTGGAAAAAGGCGGGAAGATCCTGAGAGACTTGGAGGGTGGACGACATTTTAAAGGCGGGCCTAGGCGGTCCAAGGACAGGTGCAGGGCTTCCAACAGCGTGGCGTTCCATTACGGGAACCCCCAGATGTGGCTCCGACGCCGGGGCGTGAGGCGGAGGAAAGACGGGGGCAGAGCTGGCAGCTGACGCGGGGACAACGGTAGTGCGCTCCGCGCCGCGTGCGGGAGCGGGAGCGGGTTCCTGTGCGTGGGAGATTAGGAACTGATCCGCGGTGGCCACCAGACCGACGAGGTAGGGATCGTGCTTGGCACGTTCTGGAGCATGGTGATATTGGAAAACATCAACAAACGAAGGCATGTAGTTCCACGAAACACCCATCCAACGACCTACCTTGCAATGATCCATGCCGAAGTAATCGAGCTCCATGGCGATGTTGTCCGTCCAGCCGGGCGGAGGAGGGGTACTGTTCGCGGCTTCCTCGGCCAAAACGAGGATCCACATGGGTAACAGACCGATATCGTGAAGCAGACCGCCGAGATAGGCCTGCTCCTTCTCACAGTAATGAAGATGTGAGGCAAGGCGTTCGCTAAGCAGCGCACAAAGAAAACTGTGATGCCAGAAACGGTTAAGCTGCTCTTTTGGCAGGTGTTTACCAGCAAATTGCATCACCGAGCAGCTAAGCACGAGAGTGCGGAGGCGCTCGGTGCCTAGCAAAATGGCGGCTTGCTCGATGCCGATCACACGGTGCCGCAGGCCGAAGAGCGCAGAGTTGCAAAGCCGCAAGACCTGGGAACTGAGACTGGGGTCGGTGCGAATGACGTTGCCGACCTTGCGGAGTTCCACAGGAGACTGACTAAGAAGTACGTTGAGATCGAGGACATAGTTGGGCAAGGTGGGGAGGCCGCGGCTAAGGATGTCCATTAGGCGAGTCTTGCGACGCTCCTGTTCGGCGAGAGCGAACTTGGAGCTGGAAGCAGACGCGGGGCTGGGGGGGCGAGTGGTGGTGGTCATGGGGATTCAGCGGCGTCCGGGACGCTGTCCCCTCGACTATCGGCCGCTTCGGGGAAGACTTTAGGGGTAGAGGGCGAGGGAGAACGGGGCGAATCGGGCCCCGGGCGGATGCGGAAGAGCAGGTCTCTGCTGAATTGACCGCTGGCGGCGAAGCGAACCCAGAGGTAGGCACTGGCGCGGGCGACGGTGATACGCGAGGCCCGGTATTCGCCGGCGTAATTGGAGATGGTGCGTGCGATTTCGCGGGGATCGCGCATGGTATCAAAGGAAGTCTCGCTGACGGGGGCACTGCGGCGCAGCTCTTCGAGCACTTTGGCGACAGCAGCTTCGTCGGCGATGCAAGCGAAGGTGCGGCAACCAAGCATCTGCTCGACGGCGTACAAGGTGGTGTGGTCGAGGTGCTCACCGAAGGCGAGATGCAGGGTGCGACCGTCTACCGATACGTATACCGGAACGGCGCGGGCGGATTCGAGCAAGGTGAGGGGGAGCAAATCCTGACAGCCGAGCGCGGGGGACTGCGGGTCGAGGGGATAAACCGGGCAGCCCCATTGGTGGGCGAGGGCGGTGGTAACGTCGCCGGGGGCCACGGCGCCCATCTGGCATAAGACGCGGCCCAGCTTTTCCCCGGATGAAAGCGACTGCGAGTGCAGCGCGTCACGCAGTTGCTGTTGCGAGATGGCGCCCTGATTGACGAGAAGGAGACCGAGCGGCAGTCGGTGACGGCGGGGACGATCGCGCACGGAGCCCGCGAGCAAACCGCGCACGTGGGCCATCAAATGGGATTGCAGACAGTCCGTGGTGCAAAACCAGCGGCCATTGAGAATGACGCCGCGTATTTGCAGCAGGATGGGCGGCCATAGACGACCGCGGTGCGCGCAATCGGGCGCAGCACAACGCAGGCGGAGACGGCGCAGCCACGCGGCGGCCTGAGAGAGGCGCGGTGCATAGTCGTTGCGTATTTCAACGTGCAGCGGAAGTTGATTAGAACCCATGGGTGTGAGATTTCTCCTAAAGTTCCAGTAATGCGGCACGCTGGCCGGCGGTAGCGACCTCAGTAACGCGAAGACCGAAATTGCCATCGACGACGACAACTTCGCCGTGAGCGATCAGGCGGCCGGCGACAAGGAGTTCGGCGGGTTCGTTGACGAGTTGGTTGAGCTCGACGACGGCGCCGGGCATCAAGCCGAAGACTTCGCGGAGCAGCATGTCGCGCTGGCCAAAGCGAATGGTGGCTTCGAGTTCAACGTCGAGAAGCAAGGCCAGGTTGGGGATGGGTCCGTCAGAAAGCTGGGACGCGAGCGAGTCCGTGGGTGTGGCGGCGGGCCGAGGTGCGGAGTCCGCAGCAGAGGTAGCTTGGAGCGCGGAACATAAGGCCTCGTCGACAAAAATTTGCAGCGTGAGCGCGGCAAATTTGTCGGACTTGATTTGGAGCGAAGCGGTTTGGGCAGTGGAAAGTTGCGGATTTGCCGCGGCGTCGTAGACGAGTTCGACGGCGTTACCGGTTTCCGGCTGCCAGTCCGTAGCGACTTGTCCGGCGACTTGACGAATAAATTCAGCGAAGGCATCGCGGTGGAGTTCGGAGAAATCGACGGCAGGATCGAGGGGCTCGGATTGCAGGAGCTGAGCGAATTGCACGGCGACGGACGTGTGGCAGCGCCAACCGACGACCCCCTGCAGGCCGCCCCTAGCGGCGAACCAACTATCGATGGTGCGGTCTTCTTTGGCGGCGGGAGAGGAGACGGCGGGGTCCGCGAAGACGGCGAGCGGAACGATCCAGTTGACGGCGAGTGAGGCCGCACCGAGGGAGGCGATGACGCTGGTAAGACTGCCCTTCCAGACGTCACAAAAATTTTGGACAGCAATTCTGGCGGAGGATTCCATCATTTATGCTCCCGGGCGAGATTTGACGCGATGGACACGCGATGGTCCACGCGCGCACCCTTTTTAGTTCCGTGACGAACAGGGTAGGCGAGGAACATGGGTTCTCCGGCGATGGTGAAGGCGATGGGCTCGCTGGAATTGAGCGGAAGCGCAAGCACGCGGCCAGGCTCGATGGCGAGCAGTTCGCGCACGGTAAGCGGGCTTGGAGGGAGGCAGAGTTGGGCGACGAAAGAGCTGTCCAGAAGGCGCTGCTGCAGTTGGCGGCGAGTTTCCGCGGAGGCAACGCGTTCGAAAAGGGACCAGCGCACGGAGAGTTTACGGAGGAGAGCGTTGGCAACGACGGCGGGGAAAGCCATGTTTAGGGTGCCGCGGGCTTCGAGCAGACGGATTTCGAAGCTGAGAGAGAGAATTTTTTCGTGGGGGAGCATGAGGGTTTGCAGTTGCGTGAATTGCTGGCGCTGGTCAAAACGAATGTTCAGATCGATGACGGCGGCCCAGGTGCTTTGGAGATCGCGGGCGATGAGAGAGATGACGGTTTCAAAGATTTGTTCTTCGATTTCGGTGATTTCGCGCATATCGATGGAGTCGGCTCCGGAGCCGCCGAGGACGAGATCGACAATGGGAAAGACGAGGGAGAGATCGGCTTGCAAGGCGGCGCGGGCGTCGATGGGCATGACGTGGAGCGAGGCGAGATAGGTGAGTTCGGGGACGCGGGCGATGAATTCCTGGAAGGTCAACTGTTCGGCAGAGACGAGATTCATTTCGAAAGCCACACGGAGATAGACGCCGAGAGAATTGGCGAGACGTCTGGCGAGGGACTCATGAAGCGCGGTGACGACGCGAACCTGGTCGGCGGTGAGGGTGCTGGAACGACGCAAGTCGCAAGGCTCGACTTTTTTCTGCGAGGCGTCGCGGCCGCTTTTCGGGCCTTGTTGCGCGGCGCTGAATAGGGCATCGATTTCTTCCTGGCTGAGAATCTTACGCATTACGTTTTCTCCTGGAGGGCGGGGATTTTTCCCTGCGGCGACGCCGGGATGCCTAGGCTGACGCGCAGGCGCGCGCGCAAGGCGATGAGCGCCGCGGTGTGAATTTGCGAGACGCGGGATTCGCCGACATGGAGAATGGCGCCAACTTCTTTCATGGTGAGTTCTTCGAGATAATAGAGCGCGAGCACCTGGCGTTCTTTCCCGCCAAGTTCGTCGATGGCGTGTGCAAGCATGGCGCGGACTTCGGCGCGAAACGTTTGCTGGAAAGGATCTTCTTCGGTGCGGCTGGCGAGGGCGACGGCGGTGTCCTCGGAGTTGCCGTCTTCGGAAGGGCCTTGGAGACTGCCGAGGTCGAGGCCGCGAAGTTCGCCGAGGAGATGTTGCATTTCGACGAGCGGCATGCCGAGGTGGGTGGCCAGTTCGGGTTCGGAGGGGCCGCGGCCAAGTTGGGCGGCGAGCTCGCGGCGGGCTTCTTCAATGCGGCGGGCCTGGCGGCGGAGATTGCGCGGGCTCCAATCCATCTGGCGCAAGCTATCGAGAATGGCGCCACGAATGCGGAAGCGGGCGTAGGATTTTAAGAGGACATTTTTGGTGGGATCGAATTTGTCGACGGCGTCGATGAGACCGAGAATGCCCGCGTGGACGAGATCGTCGAAGGGCACGTGGGAGGGGAGGCGGTCGTGGATGCGGCGGGCGATGTAGCGGACTTCGATGAGATTTTCTAGGAGCAGGCGCTGGCGCTCTTCGGGGTCGAGAGCAACGGCGGCGGCGTGGCGATTTTCTGTCAGCACGAGGGACGTCCGAAGGGGGTGTTAGCCGAGGCCGCCGTGAAGCAAGCCGACGTGCAGAATGCCGCGCCACTACAAAGGATGAATCGGGCGCGCGCGGGGTTCATCGATCGACTTGTCATCGGACGACTCCTAGGGATTGCACGGAGACGTTGGCCGGGATTTCCGCGGGGGAGAGCACGACAATGCGCGGAATGAAAGGTTCGAGCAGGCGGCGAAGATGAAAACGGACCGGGCTGTTGCAGACGAGGACCGTTGAGCTGAGGGCGACGCGGTCGCCAACGAGATGTTGAAGGCTTTCGAGAACGGCGCGCAGCGGAACGGTGGCGCCACCGGCGGCGCGTTCGCCCGTGCCAGCGAGGGGATCGATCTGGCGCTGGAATTCCTGTTCGATGGCGGGATCGAGGGTTAGGACTTTCAGCTTGCGGTCTTCGCCGAGCAGTGGAGCTACCAGCGAACGACTCATGGCCTGGCGGCAGGCTTCAACAAGTGCGATGGGGCTCTTGTTGATTGGCGCGGTTTCGAGCAAGGCTTCGAGGATGGCGGTGAGGTCGCGGATGGAAACTTGTTCGCGGAGGAGTTGTTGGAGGACGCGCTGGACTTCGCCGAGGGAGAGCAGGCGTGGTACGAGTTCGTCGACAAGTTTTGGCTGCGTTTCGGCGAGGGCGTCGAGGAGACGTTTGGTTTCCTGTCGCGTGAGGAGTTCGTGGGCGTACTGGCGGATGATTTCCGCGAGGTGCGTGGCGAGCACAGAAGTTTGATCGACGACCGCGTAGCCGGTGGCAAGAGCTTGTTCCTGGAGGCCCGGGACAATCCACAGAGCGGAAGCACCGAAAGCCGGCTCGTTGGTGGCGATGCCCTCGATGGGCTGCGCGGTGGGTTCAGAGCTGATGGCCAGGAGGCGCTCTTGCTGCATTTCCCATTTGGCGACTTGCACGCCGCGAAGAAGGACAACGTATTCGCGGGGCTTGAGTTTGAGATTGTCGGTGATGTGCACGGAGGGCACGAGGAAACCCAGTTGCAGGGCGAGATGACGGCGCAAAGCACGAATGCGCTGGAGCAATTGGCCGCCCTGGGATTGGTCCACGAGAGGGACGAGGCCGTAGCCGACTTCGAGGCTGATTTCGTCGAGCTTGAGCAGGGCTTCGATTTGCTGCTGCGCGTCTGGCTTTTTTTTGCCGCTGACGACTTCGGCAGGCTTGATTTCTTCGGCGCCCATCTGAGGCGCGCGTGAGGAAAGATAGGCGGTGATGGCGGCGAGCAGAAAGAAAGAGAACTTTGGGAGTCCGGGAATCAGGCCGAGCAGGAACATAACGCCGGCGGCGATGCGCAAGGGCATGCGGCGGCCGAAGAGTTGGCGGGCGAAGTCGGTGCCGACGGTTTCGCCGCTGGAAGTGCGGGTGACGACCATGCCGCCAGCGACGGAAACGAGCAGCGAGGGAATGAGGGTGACGAGGCCGTCGCCAACGGTGAGGATGGTGTAAGTTTTGGCGGCTTCGGCTAGTGGAATATTTAGTTGGAAAACGCCGATCAATAGGCCGGCGATGATGTTGATGGCGGTGATGAGAATGGTGGCGAGGGCGTCGCGCTGGCTGAAACGCGCGGCGCCGTCCATGGCGCCGTAAAATTCGGCTTCTTTGGCGATCATTTCGCGGCGAGCGCGGGCTTGAGATTCGTCGATCATGCCGGCGTTCATTTCGGCGTCGACGGCCATTTGTTTGCCGGGTAGAGCGTCGAGAGTAAAGCGCGCGGCAACTTCGGCGGTGCGGACCGCGCCGTGGTTGATGACGAGATATTGAATGGCGATGAGCGCGAGAAAAATTACGAAGCCGACGACGTAGTTACCGCCGACAACGAATTGTCCGAAGGCGCGGATAACGCTGCCGGCGGCGGAAGCGCCCTCGGTGCCGTGGAGGAGGATGCGGCGGCTGCTGGCGATGTTCAGAGAGATGCGGAAGAGCGTGAGGAAGAGCAGCAAGGTGGGGAAAACGGAAAATTGCACGGGGCGAAGGATGTACAACGCGGAGAGAAGCACGATCACGCCGAGGGTGATGCTGAGGGCGAGGAAAATGTCCAGCACGATGGCAGGGACGGGGACAAGCATCATGAAGACAGTGGCGACGGTGGCGACGGGGACGAGCCACTCGAGCGAGGTGTTGCGCTTTAGAACGATGGTGTTCGCAGGCATTTTTTTTTAACGCGCTCCTGCCGCTGCCGGAGCGCGGCGGGAGGCGGCGTTCATGCGCGTTTGCGCGCGATAGAGGAAAGCGAGAATCTCCGCGACCGCGGCGTAAAGATTGGGAGGAATCATCTGGTCTACTTCCGCGGCTTTGTAGAGGGCCTGGGCCAGCGGAGGATTTTCGACGATGGGGACTTCGTTCCAGCGGGCGAGTTCCTTAATTTTTACGGCGATGAGATTGCGGCCTTTGGCGACAACGACAGGAGCGGCCATGGTGGCGGGGCGATACTCGAGGGCCACGGCGTAGTGCGTGGGATTGGTGATTACCGCGGTGGCGCGCTGCATATTTTTTTGCAGCGAGCGCCGCATTAGTTCGCGGCGCAGGCGCTTGATGCGGCTTTTCACTTGCGGACTGCCTTCGTTGTCTTTATTTTCCTGGCGAACTTCCTGCTTGGTCATGCGCAGAGATTTTTCGAAGGTCTGGCGCTGAAGAATGTAATCGACGGCGGACCAGGCGAGCAGAACGAGGCCGGACTGCCACGCGAGCGAATAACAAATGGCACCCATGAGGGCGAGCGAACTGCGCACCGGCATGCGCGCGGAATGCAGGACGGCGGGAGCGTGCAGGAGAATCAGACGCAGCGCGAGGTACAAGATTATTCCTGACGGCAACAGCGAACGAAGGACGCGACTGAGGACCGCGAGGGTGAACAGGTGCTTCACGTTGTTGACAGGATTGAGTCGGCTGAAGTTGGGCGCGAGGGCTTTGGCGGAAAAATTCACGCCGCCTTGCGCGAGCGTGCTGCCCACGGCCATCACGAAGGCCACGCCAAAAAGCGGGGCGATCCATTGGGCGACGGCGAGCATGGTCCAGCCAAAGACTTGGGACTGCGCGGTCCACTCGCCGTGGATGCTGGATTCGAGGGCGCGAGCGAAATAGGATTGCCAGCGGCCAATCCAAATTTGCGGATGCCAGGCGAGCACGATAACGACAGAGAGCAAGGTGATGGTGGACACGAGATCGCGACTACGGAGGATTTGACCGTCTTCGCGAGCCTTGGTGCGCCGCTTGGGTGTTGCGCGCTCTGTGCGATTGTCGGCCACGAGTAATATTCCTTAGCGCGCCTTAGTGCGAGAGGCGGAGCAGGCGATCGCTCCAGCCAATCGCCAGGGCGAATTCCCTTTCGAAAAAGGTCGGCCACATGCCGAGCGCGATGGCCAGCACGGCGTAGCCAATCAAACTTTTCAGTGGAATGCTCAGAAAGATGGCGGACATCTGCGGCGAGGCTTTGCTTAAGAAACCGACGGTGACGTCGATCAATACGGTGGCCAGCAAGATGGGTGTGGCGAGCTGGACTCCGGTAACCCACATAGCACCGGCGTTGTGAAAGAGACCCTTCATGGACATCGCGGTGATGGATACGCTGCCGGGCGGCACGTATTCGAAACTCTTGGACAGGGCGCGCAGAATCCAGTGATGCACATTCAATTGCAGGAACAGCAAGAGGACGACAAGCTGGTGGAATACGGAGAGTACGGGCGTTTCGACCTGGGTTTGCGGGTCGATGACGTTGACGAGGGAAAAGGCAAACTGGAAACCGCCAACCTGGCCGGCCATCTGCGCGCCTTCGAATACAAATTGGATGGTGAGGCCGAGCGCCAAGCCGAGAACGGCTTCGCTGAGCGCCAGGCGCGTCCAAGCCACGGGAGTAAGAGACAAATGCGGGACGTCGACGATGGGATAGAGGAGTGCGGTGAGAGCGATGGTGAAACCGGCACGGATGCGCGCGGGAATGGAGACGCTGCCAAGGAACGGCGCGAAGGACATCATGCCGCCGACGCGCAAACCGATGGTGAGCGCGTGGGTCAAGATTTGTTGGAGGTCGATGGGCACGCGAAGTGAATCCTTTAGTGGGTGTACACGCGAAAATCAGAAAACAGCGACTGCGTAAAAGTGACCAGGTGATGGAGCATCCAGGGGGTTAGAAAAAAAATGATGACGCCGACAGCGGTGAGGCGCGGCACGGTGGAGACGGTCATATCCTGGATGGAGGTCATCACCTGGCCGATGTTGATGATCAGGCCAACGATCATGGCGGAGAGCAAAATCGGAGCGGCAACCCAGAAGGCGGCTTCGATGGTGCGGCGGGATAATTCGACGACCTGAGCGGCGTTCATGATGAGACTCCTTGGCGATTCAGTAGTGAAAACTGCGCAACATGGAACCAACTACCAAGTTCCAGCCATCCACTACGACGAAAAGTAAAATTTTCAGCGGCGTGGAGATGACCACGGGCGGCAACTGCAACATGCCGATGGAGGTGGTGACCGAGGCGGTGACCAGATCGATGACCAGAAACGGCAGAAACAGTACGGCGCCGATCTGAAAGCCAGTTTTTAGTTCCGAAAGAATGTAGGCGGGAATCACCACGCGCATGGGAATTTCGTCAGCGTTTTGCGGGCGCGGCGAGCGGCTCATTTCCACGAAGAGCGCGAGATCTTTTTCACGTGCGTAGCTGAGCATGAAGTTGCGCACCGGGCCGGAAGCGAGGTCGAGGGCTTCGAGGGTGGTGACCTTGCCGTGTTCGAACGGGATGATGGCTTGGGTGTGCACGGCGATGCCAACAGGCTGCATGATGAAGTAGGTAAGGAACAGTGCGAGCCCGATTAGCGTTTGATTGGAGGGCGCGGTCTGCGTCCCTAGCGCCTGACGCAAGAAGTGGAAAATTATGAGAATGCGCACAAACGGCGTCATGGTGAGCAGGATTGACGGGAGTAGCGTCAAGACCGTGAGCAGCAGGATGATGGTAATGGAACTGGAATCGCCGCGAACGCTGAGACCGGGAAGCTGCAAAATCGGGCCCGGCGTGGCGCCGGAGAAAGCCGCGAGAAGCGGCATGAAATGTTGCATCGGGGCTAACGCCAGGGCGTGCATGGGGACGTACAGCAGTGCTTGAAGAGCTTCTACCGGGACTTGAAGCGGCGATGGCATCAGGACTGTTCACCGCAAGCTTGGTCGCGAGGCGCGTCCGCCAACGGGACGCATGACGAACCCAGACCCTGCAACAACGAAACAGATTGGCTGGTGACGCCGATGAGAAATCGTTGACGCTCGAACTCCAGCACGGCGACGAAGCGTTTATCACCCAGAGACACCGTTTCGCAAACGCGCAGCGAACGCTCGCGGCGGCGAACGCTGACGCGGCCCCAAATGGAGCGCAGCCGCGCGAAAAGCGCCGGAGTTCTGTGAAGCAGCGACTCGGTGAATGCGCTAGGCATGAAGGCTGACTCTTTCTCCACCAATGCGTGATGCCGACTGCGGCATCCTGAAGAAACGTGCGATGCGAAAACTTTCTGCACTCTTCCAACTAGAAAAGGCCCGCCGGGCTGCACGCGTTCGCTGCACCGCGACGTTCCAGCAGCTACTCACGCTAGTTCCGTGATGCGCACCGCGATACGCTGCGCCACCACCTCAAATTCCGCCCAGCCAATCAGCTGGGTGTTGACAGTTACGGGGACGTCCGCGCCGTTCACGTGTTTGGTCTCCAGAATCGCTCCGGGCTCCAAACGCAAAAGGTCCTTGACGGTAAAACGCACCAGCTTGAGGTCGACACTCAGCGAACAAGGAAGCCAGCCGGCCTCGGCCCAGAGCTCGTCGGAAATACCCGGCACGAGTTCCTTCATGGTGGGGACGATGGCGGACATGGCTCAGCGCTGCACCAAAAATTCCGTGAAGTACACATCGCGAACATCGAGTTCCGGAACGCTGCGCTGCAAGGCTTCGAGAATATCTTTCTTGAGCTGGGACTTGCCTTGGGGAGTAAGCAGCGGATCGGCTTTGCAGACCGTCAAGACCGCGAGCACGGCGTCGCGGATGCGAGCGACAGGCATACCCGCGCCAGGCTTGTTTCTGTCAGCGCCCTCGGGAAGATGGTCGACTCCTAGATCCATGGTCACGCGCAGAAAGTGCGTTTCCTCGGTGTCCGCAAGATTTACTGTGAAGCCCTCAAGGTGGACGAGATAGCGAGGAGCGGCGTCGATACCGCGCGCCGCCTCGGTGGCGTGCCCGCGCTGCATGATGAACCAAGCCGCACCGCCGCCACTCGCAAGCGCTAGCAGCACGATGACGACGACTGTTGCCGCAGACGATTTTGCCGGTGCCGCCGCATTGCCGGGTTCCGCCACGGTTTACACTCCTCGCTGACGTCCGAGCCAACAAGAGTGCAATTCGAGCGCCGAAGGGCGGCAGAAGGGAGTCGCCTGCGCGAATCAGGTGTCCCGCAAGTTCAATGAACAATGGTGGTTAGAAAGCGACGACGAGAAAAAAACAAGAGAACCATGCTGATGGGAGTGCACGGCGCAAATTCGGAAGAAACTCATTAGAGGGCGCTAAGAAAAGACGCCGGGCTACCGCGTGGTGCTGCTGCGGCAGCCGAGCCTTCAGAACATGGGGGCCTGCTAACTACGGAATTAGAGCGATGGCCGCCTGTGTTACTTCGTCAAAGGTAGTGACGGCTTTGGCGTTGGCCTGATAACTGCGCTCTTCAATGATTAGATTCGCGAATTGCGTGGCAAGGTCCACGTTGGATTCTTCCAACGAACCACCGCTCAAGGAGCCGCGGGCGCCGGTTCCAGGCGCGCCAATGCTGGGCTGACCGGAAGACAAGCTGGCAAGATAGTTGTTGGAGCCGTTACGGACCAGGCCTTGATCGTTCTGAAACGAGGCGAGCGCGATCTGGCCGATGGCGGCGGTTTGACCGTTGCTGAATGTGCCCTGAATGGTGCCGTCGGAATTGATGAGGTAACTCGAAAGCGAGCCACTGGCAAATCCATCGACGGTGGTGGAAGACGCCGCGGAAGGCGCAGCAACTTGCGTGACATCGCCGACACCTGGGGCGCTATACAGGTTCCAATTGAAGGTTTGCGCATTGGCGCCGTCGGAAAGAGGAGGCAAAGCGATGCCGGCTACGTTTGCTGCAGGCAGGGTAAGTTGTCCCGCGCCGTTAAACGTGAGGGTGCCGTTGGTCACCGCAGTGACGCCGCCGGTGGTGTCGGCGGCGGGAATGGTGATCGCATAGGTCCAGGCATTCGCGGCGGTCTTGGTGAAGTTGTAGGTCAGCACGTGGGTGTCGCCGAGCGAATCGTAAACGGCCGCGCTGGTGCTGAAGGTGGTGCCCACAGTGGCGCTGGAATCGAGATTGAGCGCGAGCGCGACATTGGCGGTGGGCTGTGGCGGGGTATTTTGGCCGACATTGATGGCGAGCGGAAGGAGCGCGGCGCCGGGTGGGATAACGCCGTTGACCGCAGCATAGCCCATCACTTGCGAGCCGTCTTGCGCAAGAAGATTGCCATTCTGATCGGTCGTAAAATCTCCCGCGCGGGTGTACAGCTGCTCGCCGCCTTGCTGCACCACGAAGAAGCCGTCGCCCTGAATCGCGACGTCGGTGGGCACGCCGCTGGCCTGGATGCTGCCCTCGGTGAACTGCGAATCCACGGCTTCCACCGTGGCACCGAGTCCGATTTGCGTCGGGTCACCAGCACCGCTGGTGCCCACCTGCTGATAAAACAAGTCGCCAAAGAGCGCGCGCTGGGATTTGAATCCGATGGTATTCAGATTAGCGAGATTGTTGGACGTGACGGAAAGCGCTTCGGAACTGCTTTCGAGTCCTGTCAACGGCACGAATAGAGATGGCATGGTATTTTTCTCCTAGAAAAGTTGAGATAGGGAACCTAACTTCGAATAGAAACTCGCTGCCGCGTTCGGCGACGCGGACACCGAGCTGTTGAGCAACGACTGCAGCGACGAGAGCGAAGGACCGGCGGTCGCTGTGCTCTGCGCAGCATTTTGCCCACCAAGTGCCGCCGCCAGTTTGGCGATCGTATTTGACGGTTTCGTGGCGGACGCTGCGCCAATCCCGGCGGCGGGTCCGGTTACGTTCCCAGTCGCTGTGCCGCTGCCGCCGCTGGTGGGCGTGCTGGTGGTGCCGGCGAGGGAATCGAGATCCTGACGAATCTGGATGAGCTGCTGCAAGCTATTCAAATTCGTCAGTTGATCCACGAATTGCGTGGGATCGAGCGGATTTAGCGGATCTTGGGCCTGCAACTCGGTGGTCAACAGAGTGATAAATGAGTTGGCGTCCAGCGAATTGCTCGGTGTGCTCGCCGAGTTGGAGCTCGAGCTGGAGGTACTCGTGGAACCGCCTGCGCCGTTGGTGGTGGTGTCCAGCGGGTTGACGATGGTGTGGACGTTGTTCATATTTAGCTCCTCAAGTGCGCGCGACTTACGCGTGCACGCTTAGCCTGCCCTGTGCGTCGAAGATTTCTGCGGTGTCCGAGGAAAATCCCGTGATGGATGCGAGTTCTGCCGTTCCAGCTGCGGCGGATTGCGAAAAACTCGGCGATTGACGGCCGCCAGACTGGCCGTTTCCGGTAAAGTGCTGGGCTGGGCCGTCCACCGAGGTGGAATGCATCGGTGCGTGCAGCAGCGAAATTTGTTCGACGCGCAGTTGTTTGTCGCTGAGTGCTAGCTGCAAAGCGGGTAAATCGATGGCCAGCGCGGTGTGCGCGTCACGCTTTTCCACGGTGATGGCTGCGCCGACGGTGTCTCCGGAAATTCGCGCGTGCAATTCGATGGCACCGAGGTTATCCGTCTGCATAGCGATGTGCATCTCGCTGCGACCGCCACTCTGTGCAAGCTGCGCGGTGCTGACGCAATGATTCGGCGCGGAGGCATCCGACGCGAGATTGGGCAATGTTGTGGTTGTGGGGTCGGACGCTGCAGGATCCTGCGCCGTTGCGTTTGCAGATGTGGCGCCGGAATTCGCCGAAGCGGCGGGCGAGGCGCCTGGGGCGACCACTAGCGACGAAAGCGGGGCGGCATTTGCGTTTTCTGTGGATCCGCCATTCGTCTGCGAAACGGTATCGAGCGCGAACGGCGCGCCCGTGGAGGTCTTTGGAGAATTTGCCGGTGAGGAAACGGACGCGTCGGATGAGCCCGTGAAGGAATGCTGCGAAGCGGAATCCTGCGGAGCGCTCGATTCTTTCGACGCGGGTGCGTTTACTGACGGGGTATCTTGCGTGACCAGCGCGTGAGTGTCCGGCAGGTTCAACTTTAGATTGTTCGCGGCGAGCGCCGAAACTGCGACGTGGTCGGCAAGCGATGATAGCGTCGGAAACGCACCCAAAGGCTCCGCATCGGCGGTGATTTTCGGAGCCGTAGTGGCGGCAATGGTGGAAGGTTGCGAGGTCGCGTCCACTTTTGCTGGTTCCGCTGACGGAGTTAGTGGCGGTGGCTTGACGACGCTATCTTTCGTTAGCGAGGCGCGAGGCGAATTCTGCGGCGAGAATGTCGGCAATGCCGCTGCGAATTTCGCGATATCTGCGGGAGGCGTGGCTGCGTCTGGAGTTATCGATGAAATCACCGCGAGCGTTGACGAATCGTCGATCGTGGTTTGGATATGCGGCGCTTTCGAGACGTCGGCCGCTGGGCTTGCAGATTGCGAAGAAGCGGCAACTCCATCAGGTAGCGAAGTACTGCCCGTCAAGGATGCCGGCGTTTCCGCGAATTGATCGAGGGCCGATTCATAGACAAGGGAGCTCTTACTGGAGATCGCGGATTCGTCGGCGAAGGATACTAGGGCGCTGGTTGCCATGGCAGGAGGCGCTGCACCGGCGTTGAGACTCGGATTGTTTGACTCTTTGCCGGCCGGCGAACCGGTTGCGCGTTGATTTGATGACGCGTCTAGTGCTTCGGGCGCTGCGTCGCTTGTGGTATGCACCCGCGGCGCAATAGTCGAGCGCGCCGATGCTGCGGATTTGATTGATGGTGACAGCGCCGGTGGGGTGAGGAGTGGTATCGCTACAACTGGCGGCGTGAAAAAGTCCTTCGAACCCAGGGATGTGGCAGGGGCAGGTGCCAACGATACTGGAGCGTCCACGCTGGCAGCTTTCGCTGCCGACGAGGGCGCAGCAGTGAGTGGGAGCTGCGCTGCCAGGGGCATCAATTGAACAGATAGCGGCGGCGTTCCGGCAAACGTTGTTGGCAAAGCAGTTGGTGTGGTCGCGGTCGCTACGGATTTTTCGGATTTCGCGTTTTTTGCTGTGGTCGTTGGCGTTGTCGGGCCTTCGTTTGCGGTGCCGCAGCGCTGCAAGATTGCGTAGACCAGTCCCGCAAATGAAGAGGGCGCCGTTGGGTCGGAGGACGAACCGGAAGTTACGGTAGATGTCGCAGCGGACGTTTTGACGGAGGGTGGACGCAGAACTACGCCAGATGTTGCGGTGAACGGCACAGCGGAAGACGACGCAGCTGGCAGCGCACTCGGCATCTTCACAACGGTAGCTGCTGCAGGCGGCGGAGGCTGCGAAGATGCAATGTTCGGAATGGAGATCGGTTGCATGCGTGGCGGTCAAGCGCCGGGACAAATGGATGCAAGTGGCCGACCAATGAGGAGGGCTTCCGTTCGAGCTGGAGATTTTGCTGCGGGACTATGAAAACAAATGGCATAGCAAGGCATCGGGTATTCCGTGCAACAGGGGACAAGTGAAAGACACGCGGAATGCGGCACGATTTGCCGGGTGCCCGGCAAGGATTAGTCGCGCGGATTGAAAGATTCGCGGAAGAGAAATGCTTCATCGGTGCGCTGCTGCTGGCGCCGCGCCAGGTTTAGTTTGTAGAGTTCTTGCTGGCGTTCGCGCAAACTTTCGAAAATTTCGCGCCGTTGGCGAGCTTCCTGATAGACCTTCAGCTGTTCGAAGCGCTGGCGCTCCGCGTCTTGAAGTTGCGCTTTTACACGGTGGATGGCGCGCAGCGATGCGGCGTCGCATACGGCGCGAAACTGCCATTGTGCGCCGGAAGAAAATTGTTCCATCTCGTCCAGGGCCGCGCGGCGCTGGGCTACATCCGCTTGCTGCAGGGCGTCGAGCATCGCGCGCAAACGCGCCACGATGGCCGCCAAGGCGAAGAGCCGCTGCTCTTCCTGGTGTTCCAGGCTGCGACGGAGACGCAAAACGGATTCGAGTGGGTAGCGAAAGGCCATGGCGGATTAGCCGGGCAATTCTTGCAACGCCGTCAAAGTCCTGGCGATTGGCGCAACGTCGGTTTTTTTCTGCTGCAAGAATGCGGTAATTGCGGGCAGCGCCACGATAGCACGGTCGAGGAGCGGGTCGGCACCTTTTTGGTACGCGCCAACACGAATTAAATCCCCGGAAGAAGTGTAGGCGGCCAGCAGCTGGCGAATGCGACGCGCTTTTTCAATGTGCGCTGCGGAACATACGGCGGGCATCAAGCGGCTCAGACTGGTGAGCACGGAGATAGGCGGGTAGTGGCCTTGCGTGTTCAGGCGGCGATCGAGCATCACGTGGCCGTCGAGCAGCGCGCGCACAGCGTCGACCAAAGGATCCTGCTCATCGTCGCCTTCCATCAAGACGGTGTAGAACGCTGTGACACTGCCGCTGCTGTAATTCCCCGCGCGTTCGATCAGGCGCGCCAGCAGAGTAAATACCGACGGCGTATAGCCTTTCGCGGTGGGTGGTTCGCCGGCGGCCAGGCCGATTTCGCGCTGCGCCATTGCGAAGCGAGTGAGCGAATCGACCACTAGCAAAACATTTTTACCCTGTGCGCAGAAATATTCCGCCACGGTGGTGGCCGCCAGCGCGGCACGAATGCGCAGCAGAGGCGATTGGTCAGAAGTGGATACCACGACCACGGAACGCGCCAGTCCCGCGGGGCCAATGGCATCTTCGAGAAATTCGCGGACCTCGCGGCCGCGCTCTCCGACAAGAGCAAGCACAGTCATGTCCGCTGACGTGGCGCGCGTCATCATGCCGATCAGGGTGCTCTTGCCTACGCCACTGCCGCCGAAAATTCCCACGCGCTGGCCGCGGCCGCAGGTGATCAGGCCGTCGATGGCGCGAATGCCGCAGCCGAGGGCTTCGCGAATGGGCACGCGATCGAGCGGCAGTGGGGCGTTGTTTTGCAACGGCCAATACTCGCGCGCGCGATAGCGAGGAAGCCCGTCGATGGGCTTGCCAGAGCCGTCGATCACGCGGCCGAGCAGTGCCGGACCGACGCGGAGAGACGGCTGCGTGCCGCGCGTTACGATGCGATCGCCGTAGCGAATGCCACTTGGGCGCTCCAGCGGCATGGACAAGACGGTACGCCCACGGAAGCCTACAATTTCGCCGGAGAATGTTTGTCCGCCTTCGGTGACAATCGCGCAGCCTTCGCCTACCGAGCACAACGGGCCATCCGACTCCACCAGATAGCCCACCGCTTTGGTGACTCGCCCCGTCCAACGCAATGCGGAAAAATCTTCCAGCCGGCGAAAGTATGGCTGCAACAAAGAAGGCGGCATCAGCGCACGCGCGGCCGTTGCTCCAGTAAATCCAGGAAGCCTTGTTCGATTTCCTTGAGGTGTATTTCCAGGCTGATCAGCGTGTTGCCCATTTCCGTTTCCAGGGCGCACTCACCGCGTTTCAGCGTGGGATCGCCCGCGAAATCAGGCGGCGGCTGGCCGTCGGCGTTGGTAGCAAAATGTTCGGTCCAAAAATGCATGTCTTCGGGATGCGCGCGAAGACGGATATGCGTGCCGCGATCGAGTTTTTCGAGGGCCACATGCACCATCCCGGTGAGCAGCAACGGATCGAGTTGTGCCTCGCGATGCAAGATCTTGCGCGCGATGGCCAGGGAGAGTTGTACGACCTCCGGCTCGATGCGAGCAAAATAGGTGGCTCGCTCAGTTTTGAAGGCTTCGAGCGCCGAGCTGACGGCTGAGCGCTGGGCGGTGGCTTCAGCGGCAAGGTCCGCACGCGCGCGCTTTTCTCCTTCTTCGATGCCATGCGTCAGCGCGTCGCGTTCGCGCTGTTCGGCCGCGGTGCGCAACACGGTGTTCTGGGCGTTCCAGGCAATGGCTTCGTCGCCCACGAGTCCGCTGGGGCCATCGCTCGACGCCGTGTAGCGAAACGGTTCCGTGGCCACCTCTTGCCGCTGTGCAGCCGCGCGCTCAGACGACATACGATTCCCCCTGTTCGGCTTTCAATGCCATCTTGCCTTCGCCCTCAAGCCTGCGCGCCGTGTTGATCACCTCTTGCTGCGCCGTGCTGACATCCTTGCTACGCATCGGTCCCAGCGCTTCCATATCTTCTTTCATCATCTCTACCGCGCGCGAAGACATGCACTTGAAAAAATGATTGCGCAAATCTTCGGAGGCGCCCTTGAGCGATGCGGCCAGCGTCTTTTTGTCTACCTGGCCGAGCAATTCGCGCATGCCGACATCCTGCACGTCGAGAAAATCCTCAAACGTGAACATCAGATTGCGGATCGAAGTGGCCAGTTGGGCGTTGTCCTGCTCCACGCTTTCAAGAATGCTGCGCGTGGACTCCTGATCGATCTGGTTCAGCAAATCCGCGACGGCTTTTACACCGCCATAGGCATGGCGCCGTTGCTGTCCCAGGCTCAGCAGCCGCTTGTGCAGCACCAAAGCGATTTTCTTCACCATTTCGGGAGAAAATTGCCGCATCTGCGCCAGCCGCTTGACAGCTTGCGCGCGAATGGCGTCGGGCAAGAGCATCAAGACGTTGCGCGCCACGCGCAAGTTTAAGTGCGCGAGCACCAGGGCTATGGTCTGCGGATGCTCGCCTTGAATGAACTTGGCCAGTTGCTGGGGGTCGGTTTTCTGCAATGCGTCCAGATTTTGTGTACTGGCTTCGCGTTCGCGATTGACGTCGCTCAGCATGATGCGCGCGCCTTCGGAACCGAACGCTTTCTCCAGCAGGCGATTCGCGCAATCCTGTCCGCCTTGCCCGAGCACAGCGTCGTTTTGCGTCAAGCGCTGGTACTCCAGCAGAACCTTCGAGGCGGTTTCCGGAGCCACGTACTCAAGCTCTGCAATTTCCTGAGTGATCGCACGCACTACCGTCTCCGGCAAACTCTGGAACACCGTGGAAGCCGCTTCGTCGCCGAGCAACACCATCAGAATGGCGGCTTTGCGCGGACCGTTGATGACTTCGATCGAAGTGGTCACCATGGATGGAACTTAGGCCTCACTCATCCAATTTTGAATTACACGGCTGGCAGTGGTGGGATCCTCTTTCACGCGCGCCACCAATTCTTTTTTGAGCGCCACGGCTTCCGATATCTCCGAAAGGCCGCGTGTGGCTGGGGGCAGCGCCGCAGTGACTGCCGGACCGAGTGTTCCCGCCGCAGCCGTAGCGCCGGTCTGGCTGCTGCCACCCGGAGCCTGCAAAATGTGCAAAACTTGCCGCTTCACGGGACGCAGAATCAGCACATACACCATGAGGAACAGCAGCAGCAAACCGGCATAACGAAGTAATCCGGTCCAGTGTTCGGCGTACGTCACAAACTTCTGCACTCTGCCGGGCGGCACGGGCAGATCCACCACGGGAACCAAAAATGAAATGTTCTGCAGCGAGAATTGGTCGCCACGTTTGGCGTCGAAGCCCACCGCCGCTTTGGCCAGCTCTTCAATCTGCTTCATCTCCGCAGGAGTGCGTTTGCGCCGCGCCTCTGTTGATTTGTCTGTTCTCGGTTCGAGGATGTCGTCCACCAGAATCGCCGTAGCCACGCGACTGATGCGCCCCGCCGGTTCCAGCACATGGTGCGTGGTGCGGCTCACGGCAAACGTTTTTGTTTCGCTGCGGATTCCTTGCGATGACGTTGTAGCTTTGGTTTGCGCTGTGGCGGCGGGCGTACCTGCGGGGCTTGCCGTGCTCGCGGCGTTCGGTGTATTGCTGGGCGTACCGGGGATTCCGGACGGCGCAAGATCGCCCATGGTTTCGTCCGAGGTTTGCGAACTCAGTAACGCAGTGTTGGCGGGATCATACAGGTCTTGCGTGCTTTCGCCGGTGGTTTGGTCGTAATCGATAGTGACACTCGATTTGACGTGCTCGCTGCCCACCACCGGCCCCAGCGTTTGCACGACACGTTCGGCCAGCGTGGTCTCCAGCTCTTGATCACCGATCATGCCAAGCGAGTTGTGCCCGTGGCCGGACGCTGGCATCTGGCCATCGGTGGTTACCACCGTGACATTCATCGGGGAAAGATCGTCCCAGGCGCTGGAGACCAGATTCGCTACCGCGGTTGAAATGGAATCCGTCAGCCGCGTTCCACGCAGCTTCAGTACGACCGCTGCTTTCGCCGGGCGTTCTCTTTCGGTGAACAGCGAGTCTCGCGGCAGCACCAGGTGCACGCGCACGGCTTCAACGCCATTCATGCTCTGGATGGTGCGCTCGAGTTCGGCTTCGAGCGCGCGCTGATAATTTACTTTTTCGGAAAAATCGCTGCCCGACCAATTGGGTTTGTCGAACAGTTCGAAACCCATCCTGCCGCTGGCCAGCGGGCCCTGCGACGCCGTTTCCACGCGTGCGCGATCAAGCTGGTCGCCGCGCACCAATACCGCTGTGCCATCCGGACTTATTTCGTAGGCGATGTTTTGCGATAGCAGGCGCTGCCCCAGCGCCTGCGCGTCTGCCGGAACCATTCCGGAATAGAGTGGCTTGTAGTCTGACCCGCCGAGCAAACGTACAAATATCCACAACGTGCCGGCGACCAGCACAACGCTGCCCCCCAGCAGCACTCGCTGCCGCGCGTTCAGGCCCTTCAGAAACGCCATGACCTGTTGTTGGATTTTATCCATGGAGACCGAATGATCTATCGCTTCTCAGTGCCGGAGAATTCCCATTTGCCGCGCTCGTTGCGCAAGGAACGCGGCGTAGCTTTGATGAATCGGCCTCCCCACTAAAACGGAATGCCGGAAACCTGTTGATACGCTTGAACTATTTTGTTGCGCACCTGCACCATCATTTCAAAGGCCAGATTCGCTTTTTGCACCGCGATCATCGTCGAGTGCACGTCCTGGCCGTTCCCGGTGAGCAGTTGCGCGACTTTTCCGTCGGCTTCGGATTGCAATTCACCCACCTGGTCCATAGCGTTCCGCAAGGTGCTCATGAAATCGGTATCGCCCGCGGCTCCAGTGCCCACTCCTGCACCCGTTCCCGTACCTATGCCCGACGTCAGGTTGGGGGTGCCGGACGGTAATCCTGGTATGGCGTTGCTCATCGCAATATCTCCTCAGCTCGGCAAAGCGCGTCGCGGCTTCCGCAGGCGTTTTTAGCTCAACAGCGAAATAGACGTCTGAATCATGTTCTTAGTGGCCGCGATGGCCGAGGCGTTGATTTCGTAGGCGCGCGCCGCGCCCATTAAGTTGACGGTCTCCTCCGCAGGATTGATGGCTGGATAGGCCACGTAGCCCTGCTCGTCCGCGTCCGGATGCCCGGGTTCAAAGCGCCGCACTGCGGGCGTTGGATCCGCTTCCAGCCCTACCACGTGCACCTCTTCGGCGTGTAAGTCGGCAAACGAGGCCAGCATCATGCCAAACCCCGTGGGCGCAGTTGGACGCGCACCGAAAACGACGTTCATGCGCTGATACGGTCCACCGCTTTCCGTGCGTGTGGTTTCCGCGTTGGCCAGATTGGCGGAAATAATTTCCGCGCGCATGCGTTCCGCAAGCAGCGCCGAGCCGCTGATTTCCAGTACGCGAAAGAGATTCATGATTGCCCTTCTTTGATTGCCGTATTCAGTTGCGCAAATTCCGCGCGTAAAATTGCGGTGGCGGCTTTGAATTGCAGTTGTACCTCGGCGAGAAGCAGCGATTCGCGGTCCACGCTGACGTTGTTGCCGTCCGGCCGTGAAATCAGTCCCGGCACCGGCAGCACGAAGGGACTGGTCAGACTGGTGTCCGCGCCCATGGCCGCGCGTGCCAATTCGCCTTGAAAGTCCACATCGCGGGTGTGATAGCCCGGGGTGTCCACGTTGGCGAGATTTGTGGTCACCAGCGTTTGGCGCATGGCATTCACATCCAGAAAGCGTTCCAGCATCATGAATTGCGGCGTGTTCATCCAACTCATGACGCTCTCCTGGCCGGCAAACCAAACTCGCGAATCTTGTTGCGCACGGTGCGCAGGCTGATGCCCATCAGTTCGGCGGCACGGGTGCGATTTCCTCCCGTGGCAGCCAGCGTGGTTTCGAGCAGCCGGCGCTCCAGCGCGACCAGCGTCTCGCCAGATTTGACGATAGTGCAGGATTCCTTGCGTTCGCTGCAGCCCGCTTCGTCATCGGCCTCGAGAGACATCGGTTGCAGCGTGGTGCCGCTGGCTAGCGCCAATCCACGGCGAATAAAATTTTCCAGCTCGCGAACATTTCCCGGCCAATGGTGCGCGGTCAGTTGCGCGGCGAGCGCCAGCGCAATGGCAAACTTGCCGCGCTGCCCTGCCGGCTCGTACTTGCGCAAAAATAATTCCGCGAGCGGCAGGATGTCTTCCTGGCGTTCGCGCAGCGGCGGAATGGTCAGCGGCACCACGTGCAGGCGGTAGTAGAGGTCCGCGCGAAATCCTCCCGCAGCCACTTGTCCGCGCAGCGAGCGGTTGGTGGTGGCGATTACGCGGACATTTACGCGCAAAGGCCGCGTGTCACCCAGGCGGTCGATTTCACGTTCTTGCAAAACGCGCAGCAGCTTCGGTTGCAGACTCAACGGCATCTCGCCGACTTCGTCGAGCAGCAGCGTGCCGCCATCCGCCAGTTCAAACTTGCCGGGCTTGGTGGCGTGCGCGCCGGTGAATGCTCCCCGCACATGCCCGAAAAGTTCGCTCTCCAGAAGATTGTCCGGAAATGCCGAGCAATTCACGGCGACGAACGGTCCACCAGATCGCGCGCTGGCACGGTGGATTAGCCTGGCGAGAAGCTCTTTTCCCGTGCCGCTTTCCGCTTCCACTAAAACGTCGGCATCGGTTTGCGCCACGCGGCGCGCTTTTTCAATCACACCGCGAAACGCCGCGGAAATACCCACGCCTTCGCTGTCCTCATCGTTTAGATATCGTTCCGCGCGAGACGCGAGAACGCGCTGCGCCGTGGCTTCCAGTTGCTCGAAGGTTACCGGCTTCTGCAGGTAGTCGCAGGCGCCTTCCTTGATGGCTTGCACCGCGTCTGGCACGTTGCCATAGGCGGTCAGCAAAATCACCGGCGTTTCCGGCAGGAGCATGCGCACGCCTTGCATCACCTGCAGGCCGTCGCCGTCCGGCATGCGCATGTCGGTTACCACTAACGTGGCGGGTGCGGCGCGAAACTTGGCTAGCGCTTCGCCAACGTCTTGCGCAGTGCTTACCTTCCACCCGCGCCGCCGGAAGTTGGCTTCCAGCGCCACACGCATGGCGGCTTCATCGTCGACGATCAGCACGTTGTTGGTAAAAGTGGCGGCAGGATTGTGAGTGACGTTATTCGCGACGTGGTGCGCAAATTGATGCGGGAAGGTGCTCAAGCGCTCGCTCCCGACACCGGCAAATAGATCGACGCCGTGGTGCCATGCTGTGGTTTGCTGCTCATGCGCATCTCTCCGCCGTGCTGCTCGATCACTTTTTTGCACACCGCCAGGCCCAAGCCCGGACTTCCCGGCGTGGTCGTAAATCCCGGATCGTAAATGCGCTCCAGCAGTTCCGGTGCAATGCCGCGCCCGTCGTCGTGAAAATCGATTTGCGTCAGACCTCCGGGAAATTGCGGCGCCCAGCGCAAATCCACTTGCAGTCTCCCGCCCGGCGGCATCGCGCGGAAGGCATTCAGCGCCAGATTGAAAAATACCTGCTTCAAACGGTTAGCGTCGGCGTTGGTGGAAATCCTGCCGATGTTGTTGTGCACCACAATCTGCTGCCCGCGTTGCCGCGCGAGCGGCAAGAGAAAATCCATGGTTTCACTGATTAGCCGGTCGAGTTCCGTGGGCAGCATCTGCGCCTCGGGCTGTCCGTGAAAGTGCAGGACGTTGTTCACCGTGGCGGAAAGCGCGCGCAGCCCGGCTTGTAGGTGCGTCACCCACTGTCGCGTTTCCGGCAAATGCGCCGTGGCATCGGCAAGCAGTCCGGTAAAAAGTTCCATACTTCCCAAGGGATTACGGATCTCATGCGCCAGTACCGTGGCCACTTCCGCCAGCGCGCGCGAACGTCGCGCCGTTTCCCGCTCGCCCGCCAGGCGTTTTTGCTCCGTAATGTCGCGCACGATCCAAATCGTGTCGCTCGGGCCTTCCAGACCTTCGGTCGCCCCCTCGCTCACGCTGGCGCGTAAAATGCCGATAAAGCGATTGCCGGCCGTTCCCGGCAGGGGCGCTTCTTGCTCGGAAAAAAAACTGTTCTTCGGTATATCGGCAATCAATTTCTCAAAGCTCCCGGGGAGTCCGGCATGCTTTCCCGGCGACCATTCCGCCGGCACTTGCAGCAGCCGGCGCGCTTCGGGATTGATGATCTGTGTCTGACCGTCATTCCCCGCCACCAATACGCCGCAGGGCAAACTCTCGAGCACTCGCGACAGGTATTTTCGTACGCGCGCATTTTCTTCCAGGCTGCGATCCAGTTGCAGGTTGGCACGCTGCAACTCCTGATGCAGGCGTCCCACTTCGGTCTGCAGTTGCGTATAGGAGTTTTCCAGCGACCCTGCCGCCTGCGTAAACGTCATGAACGCCCGCGTGAGATTTTCCTGCACGGTCTCTCGTGTTCCTGGCCCCGCGGCTGTTGCCCGAGTTCTTTGCCGTACGCTAGGTAAATTTGGCATCGCGGAAATAACTGCACGCTTTCTGCCAGAGAGCGGTTCCCCGGCTAAGACTTTCCTTACGAAAAGTTGCTTCGTACGCATGGAACTGTCCGCTTAGCCGATTACTCCGGCGCCGCAAGCTCGCCAATTTTGCCGCACATCTCGCCGGGGGAACGGAAATGCTCCGCGAGCAACTCCTCGCTGCTTCCCGCCAATATGAAAGCGCGCTCCAGCGCATGTTGCAATTCGCGCACGTTCCCCGGCCAATTCTGCAGTTTCAGCGATTCCAGCACTGTGGGGGAGACCGTGCGTTCCGGCAGCGCCACTTCCGTTGACAAGAGCCTTAGAAAATGCCGCGTCAGCACCGGAATATCTTCTGCGCGCGTCCGCAGAGGTGGCATCAAGATGGGAAATACGGCCAGCCGGTAATACAAGTCCTGACGAAATCTCCTCTCCTGCACCATTTCGAGCAGCGAAACATTAGTCGCGCACACCACCCGCACGTCCACGCGATACACTTCCGCGCTGCCCAACCGTTGCACTTCGCCGTTCTGCAAAAATCGCAGCAGCTTGGCCTGCATGCTGAGCGGCAAATCGCCGATCTCGTCCAGAAAGAGCGTTCCTCCCTGCGCCATGTGAATGCGTCCCAAGCGCGACTGCACCGCGCCCGTGAACGCCCCGCGCGCATGCCCAAAGAGTTCCGTTTCCAGCAAGGCCTCTGGAATGGCCGCGCAATTCACCACCACGCACGGCTGCTTGCGCCGCGGACTCAGTTCGTGAATCCCCTGTGCTACCAGCTCTTTTCCTGTTCCTGTCTCGCCCATGACGAGCACCGAGGTGTCGCGCGGCGCGACCATACGTGCGAGCGCGTACACCTGCTGCATTGCGCGGCTCGTTCCGATCATTCCGTGCAGCGCCCCTTCTTCTTGAAACGCCAGGCGCGTCTGCGCACGCAACGTCGGCAGTCCGTTCGCTTCGCTGAGCTTTTTGGTGCGCGCCTCCAGCGACTCACGCACTTCCACGTCTTGCAACTCGGTATGCACCTCGGCCTGAAACTCCGTGTGCCCCTCGCGCGAGTCCAACAATTCCACTCGAATGTGCGGATAGCGTTTGCGAATGATTTCCGCCACTTCACCGGCGTCCAGATCCGGCAGATTGCGATCCAACAAAACGCTGTCGCAACGTATTTCCACCAGCCTTGCCAAAGCCTGGGCACCTCCGAAAACTTCCTCGCGATGCGCGCCAGCGTACAGCGGATTGGCCATCACGCGTTTGCGAAAACTGGAATCCGCGCTAGCCACCAGCAAGCGCGTGCGCGGCGAGATGATATTCGGCGTGGCTGTGGCACTCATCTATGGTTTACCCCTGACGCAGGCGGGAGGATCCCCGCAAAAATAATCTAGAAATGAGAAACCTACGGCAGAAATTTCAAAGCATCCGGGAAAAATCTTCCCAGCGAGCGCTTCTTCTTGCGCTTGCAGCGCCAAAGTTAGAGGAGTTTTTAGCTTGAAAGGGTGGGACTTGCAGTTGCGCACACCACCACTAGGTGTGCCATCGTTGCACGATGTTTCGATTGGGTGCACCCGCGACGACAGGCAGATTAGCTTTCGTCGCTAGGTAGTTCAAAGGCGCGCAATCTTTTTCTCGCGGTTGAGGATTGCTTCGCCGGTCAGCTCAGTTATCGGCAGCTGTTACCGGAGCTTTACTTCGAGTGCAGGCAATTTGCCTTAAGAATCTGCCATCCGCCTGACGATTCGCAATTCCTTCACGCTTGACACCCCGCCGCATTTTGCGAAATTGACACCGATAAAAATCAGAGTATCGTAATCTGGAACTCCCGCCCTTGGAGAACAGGTTATGAATCGCTATATCCCTCTCTTGATTTTGCCCGTAGTGCTTGCGGGAGCGTTCATCAGCGGCTGCAACAAATCCAGCCAGCCCGCAACCTCGAGCACGTCCCCTACCGACAGCATTCAAGCGTCGCAGAATCAAGCTGCGCCCCAGCCTACGCCGCAACCCGCGCCGCAACCGGCCCCTCCGCCAGAACCGCCACCGCTAGTCGTCCCGGCGAACACCGCCATTTCCGTGGTGCTTGACCAATCGCTAAGCTCCAAGACCGCCGTAAACGGACAGTCCTTCTCCGCGACGGTGAGTGCCCCCGTCGCCGTCGACAACGTCATCGCCATTCCCAAAGGCGCGCACGCCTCCGGCGTAGTCAACGACGCCAAGGCCGCAGGCCGCTTCAAGGGCGGCGCCAGTCTCGACATCACCCTCACGAGCGTCAATGTCGATGGCCAAGACTATGCGATCGACACTTCCACGCATGACATGACCAGTAAGGGTAAAGGCAAGCGCACCGCCGGCATGGTTGGTGGCGGCGGCGCTGGCGGCGCGATAATCGGCGGACTGGCCGGCGGCGGCAAAGGCGCACTCATCGGTGCATTAGTAGGCGCGGGCGCAGGTACCGCCGGCGCGGGTCTCACTGGAAACCGCGACATCGTCCTCTCGGCGGAAACTCCTCTTACGTTTCGCTTGCACCAGCCGGTCGAGATCAAGGGACGCCATTAGCTTCGCGAGCGCCGAGTGGCACATCTCTCGACCGAACGGCTACTAATGAAATGACGAGTCGAAAAACGTCCGCGCCTTCTGCGCCTGCCGCCAAGCAGATCGCTGGCTTCATCGCCAAGTTCGATCCCAAAATTGCCAAGCAAATCCGCGCCTGCCGCGCCGTGCTTAGGAAACGCTTCCCTACCGCGAACGAAATCGTCTACGACAACTACAATTTTTTCGTCATCGGCTATTGCAGCACCGAACGCTCTTCAGACTGCATCGTTTCTATCGCCGCGAATTCCAAAGGCGTCGGCCTTTCCTTCTATTGGGGTGCCACGCTTCCGGATCCCCACAAGATCCTGCAAGGCAGCGGCAATCAAAACCGGTTTATTCGCCTGCCAACTCCGCAAGCCCTCTCCGACCCCAAAGTAACAGCCCTGATCAACGCCGCTGTGGCCCAAGCTAAAACTCCTCTTCCGACCGGCGTTCGCGGCATCGCCATCGTAAAAGGCGTCTCCGCAAAACAACGCCCCCGCCGCGCGTAATATCGAGTTCACGCCCAATATTGGAAAGCTCAGGGCTGCCCATTCGTTTTGGCACTCACCCGAACAGCACGGGCCGCACAAATCGTGCCGCAGCAGGCGTAAGTTCCGGCCACGCCGCAGCGTATGATAAGTAGCGACCCATATGACGCCCAACCCGGAACCCTCCACCATCCATGCCAGCGAAGTCCGCCGTGAATATCACCTTGGCGACGCCGTGGTTAACGCTGTGAACGGGATCACACTGACGGTTCCCGCCGGCGAATTCTTGGCCCTGCTCGGCAGTTCTGGCTCCGGCAAGTCCACGCTCCTCAGTATGCTCGCCGGACTCGACCGCCCCACTTCTGGCAGTATTCAAGTTGGCAGCAAGAATCTCGCGGAGTTCAGCGCGGAAAATCTCGCGCGTTACCGCCGTGAAACTGTGGGCATGGTTTTTCAATCCTTCAATCTCCTCCCGCGCATGACCCTCGAAGAAAATGTGGAACTTCCGTTGCGCCTTTCCGGGGTTGATCGCCGCGAACGCGGCGCGCGCGTCAGTGAAGCTCTTGAGCGCGTGCACCTCGCCGCACGCAGCAAACATCGCCCCGGCGAACTTTCCGGCGGCGAACAGCAGCGGGGCGCGCTGGCGCGCGCGTTGGTCAACCACCCATCTATTCTCTTTGCCGACGAACCCACGGGAAACCTCGACAGCGTCAACGGCGAGCAAATTCTTTCGCTGCTGCGCGAATTTCAAACCACGCTGGGCATGACCATCGTCATGGTCACCCACGAGCGCCCGCTGGCCGAGCGCTTTGCCGATCGCATCGTGACGCTCTCCGACGGAAAGGTAATCAGCGATTCGCCAACGCTACGTACCAGCGACGGCGTAAGTCATGCGAGCCTCGCGAGCCAGGGAGCTACCTCGCAAGCCAACCCGGGAGTCACCTCGTGAAAGCGCGCGATCTTACTGAGTTGGCCTTACGCAATCTGCGCGAAGCCATCCTGCGCAATTCCCTCACCACCCTGGGCGTCGCCGTTGGAGTAGCCTCGCTTGTCGCCATGCTTTCACTCGGTATCGGCTTGCAAACGCTGGCGTCCAAACGGCTGCTGCGCTCCGGACTTTTCGATTCCGTGCTGGTAAGTTCCAGTCGCGGCAGCCGCGGACCAGGCAGAAACCAGCACGCCAGCGAATCCACCAGCACAAAAAACGCGCCGGCACTCGACGACGCCGCGCTGCAATCCTTTGAAAAACTCCCCAACGTCTCCGAGGTCTATCCCCAGATTCGTTTTTCCACCGACGTGCGTTATGCCGGGAACAACTTCACCACGAATGCGCTGGGCATCCCGGAGTCCTCTCGCACCGGCGAAGCATTTGAAGGCCTCAGCGGCAAATTCTTTTCTTCGCCCGCGGCCGAAGAAGCCATCCTGCAACTGGAATTCGCGCAGGAGTTGTCGGCCAAGCCGCCGGCCCCTCCAGTCGCCGCGCCAGCTAAATCGGCCGCTACCGCGCCGCAGGGCGGGCAACCGAGCAACGCGTCTGACGAACAAAAGAGCGCGGCGCAAAAAACTGCGCCGGATAGCGCCTCAATCGCAACTGCGAGCGCCACCGGAAATTCCGGTCCGATCACAAACGCCAATGCCAGCGAGCTCGTCGGCAAAACGATCGTCATCCGCTACGCCGAGCGCGCCACATTTTCCTCCGCCGCCGAGCGCGATGATGCGCTACTCGAGAGCGCCATGACCGGTCAATTGAACGGCGGCCTTTCCGTCGTCCCAAAGGAAAAAACTCTACGCATCGTCGGCATTGTCGAGTCCGATCCTTCGGCGGGCATGGGCGGCTTTGGCGGTGGGCGCTTGTTTCTTCCGTTAAAATTCGCGGAAAGCCTGCACGTAGCGCAACCTTCTGACATGCAAGCCCTCCTTAGCGACACGGAGACCAAGCCGACCTACGTTGCGCTGACCGTGCGCGTTGCAAAGCCGAAAGACGTCGCCGCCGTCGAAGCCGCCATCAAGAAGATGGGCTTCTCCGCATTCTCCTTGCTTGATGCCACCAAAGGCTTGCGCTTGGTCTTCACGGTGTTCGATCTGTTTCTCGGATTGTTCGGCAGCCTCGCCCTCACCGTCGCGTCTCTCGGCATTATCAACACGCTGGTGATGGCCATTCTCGAGCGACGCCGCGAAATCGGCGTGCTGAAGGCGCTCGGCGCTACCGACGGCGACGTAAAAAGCTTATTCTTCGCGGAAGCCGCGGCCATGGGATTTTTCGGGGGACTATTTGGCGTGGCGCTAGGCTGGCTGATCGGCCAGGCGCTGACTTGGGGCACCGGCATCTATCTGCGGCAGCAAGATCTTCCCAGCGCGAAAATCTCTTACGTACCTTGGTGGCTCGCACTCAGCGCCGTAGCATTCGCCACCATCGTCAGTTTGCTCGCCGGGCTATATCCCGCTGCGCGGGCCTCGCGCCTGAACCCGGTGGACGCCTTGCGCTACGAATAGTGAGGCGAATCATATTGCGCGGAGAACATCGCGGAACTTCGCTTCGACATCACTCCGCAAACGACAGGCCCACGTAATTCTCCGCCAGTGTGGTAGCCGCCGCCCGCGAGCTGGTCACATAATCGAGCTCCGCTAAATGCAAATTGTGCGCGAAACTATCTTCACCGGGAAAGCGATGCAGCATCCTGGTCATCCACGCGGAAAATCGCTGCACCTTCCAGACGCGCCTTAAACACTCCTGCGAATAGCGTTCCAGCCGCGTGCGGCTTCCAGTTCTGTAGAAGTCCGCCAGCGCCCGCGCCAACACGCGGACATCTGCAACCGCCAAATTGAGCCCCTTGGCGCCAGTCGGCGGAACAATGTGCGCGGCATCGCCCAGCAAAAAGAGTCTCCCATATTGCATGGGCTCGGCCACGAAACTGCGCAGCGGCGTGATGCCCATTTGGGTGATCGGCCCGTCCGACAAATTCCAGTGATCGTTCGTGGCCATGCGCGTGCGCAGTTCGCTCCAGATGCGATCCTCGGACCATTCCGCTATTTTTTCATCCGCCGGACACTGCAGATACAGCCGCGAAACCTCCGGAGAGCGCATGCTGAGCAACGCGAATCCGCGCTCGTGGTAGGTATAAATCAATTCCTTGGACGCCGGCGCGACGTTCGCGAGAATTCCCAGCCACGCGAATGGGAATTCTCGTTCGTGAATCCGCAACACACTCTCGGGTATCGCCGCGCGGCAAATGCCGTGAAACCCGTCGCAACCAGCAATAAAGTCACATCCCAGTGTTTGCGTCGCGCCGCACTGGCGAAACTGCACTTCAGGACTATTTTCTATTCCGAATATGCGAAAACCTTCCGCTTCAAACAACAGGGCACCGTCGTAGGCCATACGCGCGCCAATCAGATCCTTGAGCACTTCGTGCTGCGCGTAGATGGTGATGGATTTTCCGCCGGTCAGTTCCGCAAAATCGATGCGCTCGCGCTTCCCGGCAAACCCCAATTCGATGCCACGATGGACCAAGCCTTGTCGCGCCAACCGGTCACCGACTCCCATCTGCGTCAGGAGATCAACGGTGCCCTGCTCGAGAACCCCGGCGCGCACGCGTTGCTCGACGTATTCCCTCGAGCGGCTTTCCAGTACTACGGACTCGATACCCTCAAGCTGCAGCAAGTGCGCCAGCGTCAGCCCCGCCGGCCCCGCGCCAACAATCCCCACCTGCGTCCGCATCACAACTTCCCTCCGGCCCGCGAGCCGCAATTCTTCGGCATTGCAACGATTCAGACGAGGAGTTTAAACGACTTTCGCCGAGATAGCGGGGATTTACATCGACGCAGAAGTTTGCGCGCGGTGATACCGCGAGGGATTCTCTAGGCGGGGTTGTGAGTGCAGCTACCGGGAGGTGCGCTGATCCAAAACACCCCCCACTACAACTACTTGCTTAATCCCATCCGTTTTTCGCGCGGGTGGTGGGTTAGTCCGCTTTGCGCCAGGTCGCATCGCGGTGATAGCTAGTCATAGCCGTCGCGATCTCTTTGGTCCGCGGACCGAGATCCTTTTCATATACCACGCCGTCCTGATTCACCAGAAAGGTCATCACGCCGGTCGAGCGGTACTTTGCTGGATAAGCCACAAACGCAAATCCGCCAGCGGTCTTCCCGCTGCCGGCAAAACTTTGCGAGTGGCCAGTCGAGTGCGCGTCCTGCACGTTCAGAATTCGGAAGAAGTAGCCTTCAAACGGCTCCGGGCCGACACCGGCACCCTCCGGATAGCCCTCCGACGCGGCGGCGGCGACGAGCGGGCCAATGGGACTTTCCGGTTCACCGGAAGCGGCTTTCCAGTAAAGTCCGTTATGCTTGTCTGGATCGCTGAAAAACTTCTCGGCGTAGCGGTTCGCAGCGTTGCCATCGTGGGCCGTCGCGTAGTATTCCTGTTGCGCGTCCGCGAGTTCCCGGCATACCTGAATGACCGCCAGTTCATGCTTGCCGATTCTTCGATAGAGAATTGTCTGCTTGCCTGCGGCGGTATCGAAATACCAAACGGAATCTTTGTGCACCAGCGGAATGGGCATCGGCCAATTTTCCGCGCCAATGTACAAGGTAGTTGTGCCGTCCGGCTCCATCACCAGGCGATGCATCTGCTGGTATTTTTTCGCTATTTCCGCTCTACGATTCTTGTCCGCGATATCGTCACCAGAGGCCGCGATATCTTTGCCGTTCGGTCCCAGTATTTTCAGCAAGGCTTCGGGACCGTCACTTTGCAGGGCCGCAATGAATGCGCTGCTCGCTTGGCCACAAGAATCAAAGGTTTGCTGACCGGGTTGGGGCCCAGCCGGCGGACGAACCGGCGATTTTTTCCCGGCGGCTGGAGCAGGCGCGGGGGACGATTGCGCAGCCGCTGCGTTGGCAAAAACTCCGAGACCGAACACCAGCGCAACGAAACCAACAAGACCGCTCCTGCCACCAAAATGGGATCTGTTAAAACTGTATCGCTCGAACATCATAGTGTTCTTCTCCATTCCGCTCTGTTCCGTTCGGTGCAAGGCGTTGCCTGATGCAACTCATGCGTTAGTGCCGGCCACCACCGCCACCTCTGGCTCCGCCGCCCCCACCACGCGCGCCACCTCCACCAAAGCCACCACCACCGAAGCTGGAGCGGCCGCGCGCCTCTTCAGCGCGGGCATCTCCTCCATGAGGGAGGCCCCCTCCATAGGCGCCACGCGAGCCGCCGTCACCCCTGGCTCCATGGTCATCGAAGCCACGCGCGCCGCGATCACCGCGTCCGCCATAGGCTGAGTTACCCTTCATATCCCCGTGAAAATAGGCGTTGCGGTTATAGAATGCGTGGCTCTGATAAGAATATCGCCCACCACCGTAGAGCAAGCCCCGGTGACCCCAGTCAAAACCCCAGGCATTCCAGCCCCAACCAAATCCGTAGAACGCCCCGACGCCAAAACCGAAACCAAACGAAAGGTACGGCCCCGGACCCCACCAGGGATAGAAGCCCGGCCAAAGGCCAACGGGATAGCCGTAGATCAATGTGGGGTCGTATTCCGGGACATAAACAACTTGCGGATCGGCGGGTTGAATCACGACATTGGGACCTTGGTCCGTCACGGTTTGTTGCTGCGTGGTTTTCAAATTGCCCGCGGCTTCCGCTTTTTGCCGCATGTACTGCACGGCGTCCAGCACCGCAGCGGACTGATTGACATCCGCGTCGCCGAGTTCCGACGTCCAAGTAAGATTCTTGTCCAGATTCGCTAGCACGGAGGGAAACTGCGTCAGCGCCTTCACGCTGGGATCCCAGTACTGCGAATCCACCGCCGCGCCCAGTTCCTTGCCTTTAAGTCCTGGATTTTGCTGGAGGAAGCGCTCCGCTTCGACAATCTGTGTGGGATAAGCGCACGCCGCAAGAATCTGTGCCACCAGCGCATCCGGGTATAGGGCAATGGGCGCAACCAACTCCTGCAATTGTTCCGGCGTCAACGGGGCGCCAATGGGTTGGTTCGCTGAAGGCGCACCATCTTGCGCGGCATAGACCGGGCCCGGCGGAGGGTCCTGACGCGCGCCGGCCCGCAATTCGCCGCCGGTCATGGCCAAAGAGACGACGCAGGCAAGAGTGCCGGTCAACGCCCGACTGAAAATCTTCGTTCTCATGGTGACCCTCGAGTCCTCAACAAAAAAATTTACTCACTACTTTGATGTTCGAGCGCAGCAAGTTGATATAACGAATTTTCAGGTGGTGCAATGCTGCCCTGTCTCGAGAAGGGGCAATCCGCGGTTTCACTACCCGGATGAGATCCAGATGAGATCACCCCAACCACTGGCGACGGGGGGGCTACAGGCAGAGTGCTCCTGCCGCAGGTTGCTCAGGTCGCCGTTAGAATCGCTCGATGACTTCGCGGGGGATGGCTTGGCCGCGTATGCCGCGCGGCACATCCGCGGCCCGCACCGTCCAAACGCGTGTCTCAAAACCTTCCACCGCCAGCACATGCCCCTTGTAAAGGCGATGCTCTACGGCAAAGCTGCTGGTTCCCCATTTGGCGATTGCCGATTCTACCACCACGGTGTCGTCGAACGCGGAAGGCACCAGGAACCGCGCATGCGCATCCACCAAGGGAATTCCCGCGATCTCATACTTGCGTAACAATTCTTGCTTGGGCAAACCCGCATGTTCGAAAAGCGCATTGGTGCAGGCGTCAAAAAATTCAAAATAGCGAGGGAAATACACGATGCCCAGCGGATCGCAGTCGCCCCACTCGATATGAATACTTCGTTTGTGTACCAGCATTTCTCGCGTCACCCCGGGCTCCGCAGGTTCGGAAGATTCTATCGCACCGCGTCATTTGAGAGCAGCCAATTCGCCGCCCATGCGCACCAGCCTTCTGGTCACGCCGCGCCGCATCTCGCAAAGTAGGCTGATTTATGGGATGGTTTCAGGTGAGCCCATGTTATGAACACCAGCCTCTTCGAGCTATTCAAAATTGGCATCGGCCCTTCGAGCTCTCATACCGTGGGCCCGATGCGCGCCGCGAATCGCTTCGCGCGCAGCTTGGAAGAAAACGGCTTGCTCGAACGCGTCACTCGTGTACGCGTGGAACTGTTCGGTTCCCTGGCGCTCACCGGTATGGGCCACGGCACTGACCGCGGCATTCTGCTGGGCCTGCTCGGCAAGCAGCCGGATCAGGTGGATCCCGCTGCAATTCAAGGCGTAGTCGACGGTATTCGCCAGACCGAAACGATCGCGCTGCTCGAAAGGAAACTCGTCATTTTTCGCCACGAAGATCTCGTGTGGAACAAAAGCAGTCTGCTTCCCGGCCATTCCAACGGCATGCGTTTCGTGGCCTTAGGCGCGGGGAACGAAACTCTCGATATTCGTGAATATTATTCGGTGGGCGGCGGCTTCGTGCGAGAAGAAGGTCAGTCAGATTCGGCCGACGCGAAAGCCCCCGTCCCCTATCCCTTTCGCAGCGCTGCTGACATGCTGGAGCTAGGTGAAAAGCACCATCTGCAAATCCACGAATTGATGCTAGCCAACGAAGAGACTTGGCGCTCCGCGGACGAAATCGCGCAAGGCATCGCACGCATTTGGCGCGCCATGCAAGACTGCGTCGCGCGAGGCATGGTCACCGAGGGCGAACTGCCCGGCGGTTTGCAAGTGCAGCGGCGCGCCCCAGGCATCGCGCGACGCTTGGTGAGCGCGGAGTTTCAGCAATCGCCCCGGCTGGACGGTGATCCCGCGTTGCGGGTGGTCACTCAGGCGTTCGCTGATCCATTGCAAGCCGTGGATTGGCTGAACGTCTGGGCCATCGCCACGAATGAAGAAAACGCCGCGGGAAGCCGCGTGGTCACTGCTCCCACCAATGGAGCCGCAGGCATTATTCCGTCGGTTGCGCACTATTACTTGCGGTTTTTTCCGGGCACCGCGGAAGGCATCGAACGCTACTTCCTCGCTGCCGCCGCCATCGGCGTGCTGTACAAAGAAAATGCGTCCATCTCTGGCGCGGAAGTCGGGTGCCAAGGCGAAGTGGGAGTGGCGTGCTCCATGGCTGCCGGCGGGTTAGTCTCCGCGTTGGGCGGCACAAACGAGCAGATCGAACACGCCGCGGAAATCGCCATGGAACACAACCTGGGCATGACCTGCGATCCGGTCGGTGGCCTGGTGCAGATTCCCTGCATCGAACGAAACGCCTTCGGTGCGGTCAAGGCCGTGAACGCCGCGCGCATGGCCATGCAGGAAACCACCGAACACAAGGTCTCACTCGATCAGGTGATTAAAACCATGTACCAGACCGGCTTGGATATGCAGACGCGCTACAAAGAAACCTCGCTCGGCGGCCTGGCACTCAACGTAATCGAGTGTTGAAACGGATGCATTTTCCCCGCATCAAATGAATGTCGCACCCCATCCCTTAGGCCAGGTAAAAAGAAATGCCAGAAGAACCAAAAGTAGAGTGCACGTTTACGGTTAAGCGTCCGTTCGGATGCATGGAGCTGTGGGCCGGCAACGAGAAAGCGCATCGCTCCATTGAGCTTGCCGGCCTGGAAGGCGATGTGATCGCTTTGCCCTCCGGTGCGGACCACGGCGGCGATCTTTCCGCGGTGTTTTCCTGCACGGACGACGTGGCCCGCGTGGTGCTGGCCGACTGCGTAGGCCACGGCTACGAGGCCGCGGCAGTGGCCCGGCACGTGCACCATCTGTTGCACAAATTTCGCGATATTCGCGATACCGCCGCCTTGCTCGAAGCCCTGAACGATGAATTCACGCTCTCCACGGAAGCCAACGACGGTCCGCTGCGCCTAACCACGGTAGTAACCGGAACGTTCGATGGCAAAACTGGAGTCTTCACCTTTGCGTACGCCGCGCATCCCAGAATGTTTTTATGGCGCGAAGAGCAGCGCCAATTGCTGGAAATCGGCGACGGCCTCGAAAATCTTCCGCTGGGCTTCATCACCGGAGAAAAATACTTGGAGCAAAGCGTCCGGCTGGCGCCGGGCGACGCCATCTTGGCCTTTTCCGATGGCGCAACGGAAGTGGAATCTCCCGAAGGTGAGCAACTCACGCCAGCAGGACTATCCTCGCTCGCGCAGTCCGTGGCTGGCAGTCTTCCCGAGCCTCTGGTGCTCGGAGATTTTTCCAAAGCATTGCTAGCGGCAATTAAAAACTATCACGGCGCGGACCGGGAATTAGCGGACGATATCACGCTGCTAACCATGCGCCGCGTGAATCCCTAGCTTCGCCGTACGGAATTCGCGCGCTACGCGAGTCTCATCGTTGACTTTGCGGCCGAAAGCTAGAAGCTACTGGTCGTATCGGTCGTCAGTCTTGCGCCGCGGCTGAGGCGGCGGTCTGCGGCTGCGGCGGGTGCTCGGCAAAATACTGCTCGATGCCGGCGCGAGCTTGGTTGGCGCCCTGAGACATGTTTTTGTCGAGCGCCGCAACTACCGCCGCGGCATCTTTCCCGGTGACCGGTTCGTCCTGGTGATAAGAATATCTCCACACCGTTGTCTCGCTCTTTGTTTCGCGCAGTTCCAGGTCCAAACTCACTCGCGCCACCACGGAACCGCCGGACTTTGCGGGGGGATCCACTTCTTTAAAATCGTATAACCGGCCGCGGAGCACGTAATCACTATGGATTCCGCTGCGTAGCGGATAGACTTCTTTGAATCGCGCGCTACCACGCAACTCGCGAAGCAGCATCTCCCGCACCATCGACGTGGGCGGTTCGGCCCAGCGTTGATAGAGATAGAGCCCCATGCCCTCGTCGTGGGCTCCGTATACGATGCGATCCTGCGAATAGAGGGATGACGAGCTGATCACTCCAATCAAAATGGTGACGGGATACGGCTCCGTCGCGCTAACAGGTGGCAGCGCGGGAGGGTTGAGTTGATAGAAACGGATCGGCCGCGGGCTCCCGCAACTGGAAACGCCCATGGCGATGAGCAAGAAGAATCCCGCAAACGCGGTCGCCTGAAGATACCGGCACCGCCGCTTGGCGAGGTCTCGCGTCTCGCGGACGATATTTTGCGTTACACGCAAATCGGACTGCAGGCTGCTTGGACTGGCCGGCATGTGCGTTTCTCCCACGTTAGTGCTGCTCTCCCGGCTTGTGGTCGGGCGGATTGGTGATGCGAATCAAGCTGTATGGCCGGGTCTTGATGGTATCGGTGAACTCTCTCAGGTTTTCCGTAGTTGCACGGAGATTATCAAGCAGCTCGTCGATATTTTCGGAATTGGCGTCGAGCGTGCTGTTCAGCCGTCCGACCAGTTCGTTCGCGGAGCTCAGCGTCTGCCGCATTTGCAACACCGCCTTGCGTAGGTCCGGGCGGTTTTCCGTGATCGTGGCGTCCAGGTGATCGAGGGCTTGATTGGCTTTCACAGTAGTCGTCTTGAAGTCGTCAATCACAGGCTGCATCTTGACCGCCAGGTCATCAACATGCGTTAGCGTGGAGCGAATCTTCGGGCGGTCTTCTTCCAGCATGCCGCGCGTCGTAGCCAGCGCGGCGGAAAGATTGTCGCGGTTTCGGTCGTTCAGCAGATCGTTGACTCGCGCTATCGTTACTTTCAATTCCTGAGCGCGCTCATTCACCGTGCCCATCAGTTGCTTGGCTTGCGGCGCAAGTTGGTTGATGCTGTCCGCCAGCGCTCCAAAATCGGTGTAAGGGAGGGCAGGCAGCGTGGAGCCCGATGGCGCCGCCGGGGCCGCTTCCTGATTCGGCACCAGCTCCAGGTGATTATCGCCCAGCGGGCTGAAGCTCAGTATTCTCACGTGAGTATTGGTTCTGACCGGCACATCGGGCAGCACACTAAAAATCATTTCCATCTGCGTAGGATCTTTCGGATTAATCCGCAGCTCTTCGACGCGCCCAACTTTATTTCCGCCGCCGGCATAGCGTACCGCTGATCCAGGCTCCAGCCCACCAGCGAAGTTAACGTACGTTTTGTACCGCGTGTTGGAACTCGCGAAAACTCCGCTGAGCGACAAACCGGTGGCCACCAAAATGCCCACCGCTATGATCACGAACAGTCCGACGAACGCTTGTTCTCGCTTAGGTTCCATACTTCCCTCTCTGCCCTACCGGCTTACTCCCCCGACTGCCCACCACCGCAATGCGAAACTCTACTCCTAGCGATTCGGCCGACGGTGTGTGGCCGTCAGCATCTGCAGATAATCCATTTCCTGCTCTACTTCCGGTTCCGCAACGCGATCGAAGAATTGCCGTACCCGCGGCAGCGGATTAGCCTTCATCTCCGCGGGCGTGCCCTGCGCAATGATCACGCCCTTATCGATGTACACCATCTGGTCGGCGATCAGAAACGCGCTGGCCAGCTCGTGCGTCACCACGATGATGGTCATGTGAAAAGCCTGTTTCAACTCCAAAATCAGCTGGTCGATTCCCGCCGCGATGATGGGATCGAGTCCCGCCGACGGCTCATCGAAAAATAGAATTTCCGGATCCATGGACAACGCCCGTGCCACCGCCGCGCGTTTTTTCATTCCGCCGCTCAGTTGTGCCGGGAAGTAATCCTCGAAGCCTCCCAGACCAACCTGCTCGAGCTTCAGCCGCGTCATAATCTCGATCGTGGAGTCTTCCAGCTTCGTGTGTTCACGCAGCGGCAGCCCGACATTTTCGCCCACCGTCATCGACCCAAACAGCGCTCCGCTTTGAAAAGACATGCCCATTTTTCGGCGAATTTCGTCCAGATCATCGTCAGAGATGCTCGCCAGGTTCTTGCCCTTCAGCCAGATCTCTCCGGAACTCGGCTTCTCAAGCCCCACCAGCGTGCGCAGCAGCGTACTCTTTCCCGAGCCGGATCCCCCCAGAATCACCAGGGTCTCGCCCCGCTTCACTTCCATGTTCACGCCATGAAGGATTTCGCGGTCACCGTAGCTCACTCGCAGGTCGTGCAGCGAGATCATTACGTCGGAATCCGCATTGGCTATCGGGTTAGGCATTTTCTCCACGCGTCGCGAATTGCAGTCTCGAAATTATATGCCTCCGGCAAAGAAGAATAGCGAAGTGAATATCAAATCGACCACCACCACCAGAAAAATGGACATCACCACCGCCGCTGTGGTGGATTTGCCAACTGATTCCGCACCCTGTCCCGTTGCCAGGCCCTCGCTGCAACCCACCGCGGTGATGGTCATGCCGAACATTACGCTCTTGATTAGCCCGGTGACAATGTCCCGCATGAACAATGCAGAAACCGAAGCGCGCATATATTCGACAAACGTGAAGTCCGCTTTCAGCACGCCAAACAGCGAACCGCCCAGAATTCCCATGAAATTCGCCCAGATCGTCAGGCAGGGCAGCATCAGAATCATGGCCAGAAATTTTGGCGTAACCAGAAATTGCACCGGGCTGATGGCCATCGTTTCCAGCGCGTCAATTTCTTCATTCACCTTCATGGTGCCGATTTCCGCGGCGAACGCCGACCCGGAACGCCCAATTACCACAATCGCGGTAATGAGCGGGCCCAGTTCGCGCGTCATGGTAATCGCCACCGCATCCGCCACAAAATGAATGGCGCCGAATTTCTTCAATTCGTACGCGCCTTGAATGGCCAGGATCAATCCTATAAAAAAAGTAATCAGGCTCAATACCGGAAGCGCGCGCACGCCCACTTCCATGGCTTGCGAGAACGCGCGTCCCAATCGCAACGGCCGCCCACGAAACGGCCCCACGAACGCGTAGTACGCCGCCTGGCTCGTGAGACGCGCCAACGCGCCCACGTACGCCAGCATGTCGATGACTCCGCGACCGATCTGCTCGGCGAATTCCAAGGGATTTGTGCAGGCTGGCGTGGTAAAAACTCTACCGATTAAGCCAGCGCTTGCTCCTCATTATCATGGATTTCGAAAATTTTGATCAGGCGCGAGAGCTGCAGAACTTCGCGTGCGCCTTTGCTCAGCCCCACCAATGCAAAGCGCATTCCCGTGTCCCTCGAGGCCTTCAAGCCTTCAACCAGCGAGGCCACGCCGGAACTGTCGATATAGCGCACGGCGATAAGATTGACGATCACGCGTGGCGTGCGTTTTTCTTTCAGTTCGCGCAGCAAAACTTTGCGCAGATCGGGCGAGGAACTTAGATCGATGTCGCCAGTGATGTCGAGAATCGTAGCTTCTCCAACGAACCGCTCAACGATCTTCAATACGTGCTCCTTGGGGTTCCCAACGCCTGGGGGCGTCAGCGCAGACACTTTACCAGAAGCGGAGCGATTGCGCAGGAATTCTACGAGGTCCTACGGGATGAGGTACGCGGGGTACAACAAGCGGGGTTGACAGGACGGTACGACTGCGTACCAGTTACAATCGCCCGGTTAGCAGCAGAATGAGAATGATTAGAATTACCACGCTGACCCCGCTGATCGGGTAGTAGCCCCAATTCTTGCTATGCGGCCAGGTCGGCAGCGCTCCAATCAGCGCCACAATCAACACGACGGTCAGAATCAGCATCAACATTACGAACTACCTCCGACAATCCATTTTTGCAACTTGTTTCTCGAGCTTTCAGATGCTGCGTGCCTTTCGGTCGTCACCTCGCTTGCTGCTGAGGTTAGGACTTAGGAGGCGCAATGGTCAATTTGTTGTGTACGTTGCCTTCGCCCGCGATCTCAACTGCTTTCGCCTCGATGTTGGCCTTTTCATAGTCCGAGCGCACCGGGCCTTTAAGCGTAACGCTGCCGTTGCGGCTGATAATCTTGATGTTGTGCGCGTAAGTCGATAGCGACTTGTCTTGATAAATGGCACTGCGGATTTTCTTCGTCAAATCGTTATCCGCGGGATCCACCTTTTGACTGTCCGCGGTTTTCACATTGCTATTGGCGTCGCCTTTGTTCGCGCTGGTGTTGTCGGGCGCCTGTTGCGCCTCTTGCGTGCTGCTCGTTTGTGGCATGCTTCCCGGATGCGGCGATGGCAGAGCGACAAGCGCGGTGCCAAGCACCAGGCTGCTGCCGAGCGTGATAATGTGATAGTTAATCCGCTTCATTTTCTGACCTCGATTTGAAATATTCTGCCGTCTGCACTTCAACAGCAGAGCCCAAGCTCATCACTGCTTCTTCAACTATTCGGCAGACTACGCGTGAGGGTAGATCGGAGCCCATCGGGTGAACGGCGTAATTTGTTGTAGAACGCACCGTAGCCGCGTTCCATGTCTTTCTAGATGCACGTTTTTCCTGTATGTAAGGTTGTAAGGTCTCGTGCCGTGATCACAGGTGCGATTTCCGCATCCGCAGGGCGTTCGCGATAACCGAGACGGAACTAAAACTCATCGCCGCGCTGGCGATCATGGGGCTGAGCAGCCAGCCGAACCATGGATAGAAAACGCCGGCGGCGATTGGGATGCCCAGCGCGTTGTACAGAAAAGCAAAAGCCAGGTTCTGCCGAATGTTGCTGATCGTGGCTTCGCTCAAACGGCGCGCCCGCAGAATCCCCCGCAAATCTCCCTTAAGCAAAACAATTCCGGCGTTTTCTATGGCCACATCAGTGCCGCCACCCATGGCGATGCCAACATGCGCGGCCGCCAAAGCGGGCGCGTCGTTAATGCCGTCGCCAGCCATAGCGACGACGCGCCCTTCACTTCGCAAACGGTGGATCACTTCCGCTTTTTGTTCGGGCCGAACTTCGGACTCGACCTCTTCGATGCCGACCTCCCGCGCCACCGCACTGGCGGCCTCACTCCGGTCCCCCGTAAGCATCACGATACGCAATCCCTGCGCACGCAGTTCGCGGATCGCCTCCGGCGTAGAGGCTTTCACCTTGTCGCGTAGCGTCAGCCGCGCGCACGCCGCGCCGTCGATAGCTACAAATATGAACGTCCCTGCCAAGGCCGCAGACGCGTTACCCGCCGCAGTACCGCTTTCGGAGACCGTGACTACTCCCTGCTCCTGAATAAATCGCGACGCGCCCGCGAGGACCTGGTGCCCGCTGACCATCCCCGAAACACCCCCTCCAGCGGTAGAACGGAAACTTTCGACATTTTGCAGCGAAATATTTTTTCCCACCGCGGCCCGTACCACCGCGCGGGCCAGCGGATGTTCGCTGTGGCTCTCGACGCTGGCGACCAGCGCCAACACTTCGTCAGTCGACCAGCCGCCAGAGCTTTCCAGCAGTTCCACCTCGGTCATCTCCGGCTTGCCTTCTGTGAGCGTCCCAGTCTTGTCGATCACCAGCGTGTCCACTTTGGCCAGCATTTCCAGCGCTTCAGCGTCACGCACCAGCACTCCCGCCGTCGCGCCCCGCCCCACCGCCACCATGATCGACATCGGCGTAGCCAATCCCAGCGCGCACGGGCAAGCAATAATCAGCACCGCCACCGCGGCAACCAATGCATGCGCCAATCGCGGCTGCGGACCAACCGCCGCCCACACCGCAAACGCCAGAATCGCCGCCGCCACCACCGCCGGCACAAAGTAGCCCGCCACGCGGTCCGCCAGACGCTGCATCGGCGCGCGACTCCGCTGCGCTTCGCTGACCAGTTTCACAATCTGCGCCAGCGTAGTCTCGCTGCCCACGCGCTCCGCCTCCATCACAAAGCTGCCGCTGGTGTTCAGCGTGCCGCCGGTGACGCGGTCGCCCACGCTCTTTTCCACGGGCAGCGATTCGCCAGTGACCATCGATTCGTCCAGCGCGCTCGCCCCCTCGCGAATCACCCCATCCACCGGCACGCTCTCGCCGGGCCGCACCCTCACGCGATCCCCCGCAATAATCTGTTCCAGCGCAACGTCCTGCTCCCCGCCGTCAGCGGAAATTTTATGCGCCTGCTTGGGCGCGAGATTTAGCAACGCCCGAATCGCGCCGCTGGTTTTCTGCCGCGCCCGCAGCTCCAGCACTTGCCCCAGCAGCACCAGCGCGGTGATCACTGCCGCAGCTTCAAAATAAACCGGCACGCCACCGTGCATGTCGCGAAACGACGCCGGAAATATCTGCGGAAACGCCGTTGCTACCAGGCTATCGAGGTACGCCGCCCCCGTACCCAGCCCGATCAGCGTAAACATGTTCGGGCTGCGATTCACCAGCGACGCCCAGAAGCGCTCAAAAAAAGGCCAGCCGCACCACAGCACCACCGGAGTGGCCAGCGCGCATTGCATCCAATTGAGAGCGCCGTCCGCCAAGTGAACATGTACGTCGACACCAAACATTGGTGCCAACATCTCTCCCAACATCGACACCACCAATAGCGGCGCAGATAGCGCCGCGGCCACCCAGAAGCGCTTCCACATCGAATCGTATTCCGGATCGGATTGTTCCGCGGCCGCAACCACGTCCATCGGCTCCAGCGCCATTCCGCACTTCGGACATGGGCCTGGGCCCAGCTGAATAATCTCCGGATGCATCGGGCAGGTGTAACGGTTCTGATTCCCGCCGGCGCTGTTCCCGGCGCGAGCGTGAGCTGCGGTTTCTGATGGCAGTTGCGCATCCGACGCAGGAACCGCATGCATAGCCGCAGTCCGAGCAGCAGAAAGATATTTTTCCGGCTCTTTCGTAAACCGCTCCGCGCACCCGCGTGAGCAAAAATAGTACGCCGTCCCGGCATGCTCCACCGTGCCCGCCGCCTTCGCCGGATCAACGCTCATTCCACACACCGGATCTTTCGCCGACGCCTTGCCATGCAAAATCGGCAGCACCAACGGGTTTTTCTGAGACTCGTCCACAATCCCTCTCCTAGCGTTTCCTTTGCGTTCTCGTGTGTTCTCTACGCGTTCTTTTGGCGTTTTTTCTTGCTTCTTTTCGTGTTCTTTCGCGTTCTCCCGCGTTACGTTCTCCTACCGACGCGCACATTCCGCGCAACGCGACCATATCAGCCTTTTATAGAAGCGCACTTCTTGCACCCAATCGCGGCAAGATCAACGCAAATGCTTGTAGATAAGCTCAAGCAGCTCTTCATACACCGCTTCGCCCTCTTCACGCTTCCCGCTCTTCATCGCCTGAGTAGTGCAGTGCAGTAAATGGTTCCGCATCAGGTTGCGCGCCACTCCACGCAGCGCTTCCTGCACGCTGGCAATCTGCGTAATAATGTCCGCGCAATAGCGATCCTCTTCCACCATCTTCTGCAGCCCGCGCACCTGCCCCTCGATCCGCCGCAGCCGGTGCCGATTGCTCTCCTTCAGCGCAGGATCCACCCCCACCGCCTTCCGCGCCTGTCCCTGCACCTCGCAAGCGCAATTAGCCGCCACCACGTGCCCGCCCCCTGCAGTCTTCGCCGCTCGCATATATACCCCCAGCCCCTATATATACTCCTATCCCCTATCTAAAGCAAGCTGACGACAACATCTTGCGAAGCGCCCAGGTAGACGAACGGGCTTACAATTGTCGATTCATGGCCTCAGCTAAGTTCGATTTTGTGAAGACCCTGCGTCGGCTGCCACTCTTCACCGACCTGTCCGAAACAGAGCTATCTCTGATCGCTGCCAGTGTCAGCCGTCTGTATTTCGAACAGGACGCAATAATCTTTGCTGAAGGCGACGTCTGCGGCGAACTCCTGATCGTGGAAGAAGGAACTGTAAGGATTGTCAAATCCGCATTGAGCGGCAGACAGCAACTCCTCGGAATCGAGCGCAGGGGTAGCTCGCTTGCGGAGGTCGCGGTCTTTGACGGTGGCCGTTATCCGGCCACTGCCGAAGCCGCCAGCGCAACAATCTTGTTGCGACTCCCAGCCGATAGCTTTCGCAATATCTGTTTGCAAAACCCCGAAATGGCGTTGAAGGTTTTCAAAGTGCTTGGACATCGCTTACGGCATTTGGTCGCTCTCGTCGAAGAGCTATCATTCTCCACCGTTCGCGGTCGTCTCATTGCGCATCTCTTGTGTTTAGCGGAGGAATCGGGGCAGCAGAGTCCGCGGGGAGTTTATTTTGAACTGTCAGAAAACAACGAGCAAATGGCCGCTCGGCTCGGTACGGTACGGGAATTGGTCTCTCGAAACCTCGGGCGATTACACGAAGAGAAGTTGATCCAAATGAATAGACGCGCCGTCAGTATTCCCGATCTCGCCATTCTCCGCGCTGAAATCACAAGCGGCGTCTAGACTGGGCGAACCTTCTCCGCGTTTTTTTCTCGACCACCGTGACTTAAGTCATCGTCCCAATTACTTCGAAACCCCTATGCTGGGGCCGGTCGCAGCGGGCCGTCTTCGGACCAAGCGACGCCCAATATCCAAAGGGTTTCGACAAGCTTCTTTCACGCGACCTCGGGAGATCTGAATGCCATTCGTTATTGCACAACCGTGTGCCGGAATAAAAGACACCGCATGCGTGGATGTTTGTCCTTGCGATTGCATTCATCCACGCACAGACGAGATCGAGTTTGCCGATTCGCCGCAGCTTTATATCAATCCTGATGAGTGTATTGATTGCGGCGCTTGCATCCCAGTCTGTCCCGTATCCGCGATATTCCCCGTCGAAGACCTTCCAAAACAGTGGAGTAGCTTCGCGGAGATTAACGCGCGGTGGTACCACGCGAAATCGGAACACCAGCAAACCCCAGAGCGGACTACAACCTTGTAAATGGATCCGGCGAGTCTAATCATCTACATGAGACTTGCGGTGGCTGCTATAATGCCGCCCATGACTCTCCTCGAAATTACCTACCAATTGCAAGAACCACTCACCCCGCAGCAGCTCGGCCACTTGGGTGAGTTTGCCAACACTTACGGCTTGCGCCGCTTTCGCGTTGACGAAGCCAAGAACCACTTGTCTTTTGAATACGACGCCTCGCGCTTGAAAGAAACGCAGGTCATGCACGTTCTGCGCGCCGCGAAAATCCCCGTCACCGGCAAAATCGCAGCGGTGGTGGGCAGCACAACCGATCCACTCCCCCTTGAACCAGCCGCCCTAACCGTCTCCCGCGAGTCCTGAGCCTCGCTCCACACCATCTCCAAGCTGCAGCGCGCTGGCCGGTGCCTGTGTAGGTGCCGGACTTCAGTCCGGCCTACTCAGCCGCGCGACAACCCTGATCCGCAGCAGATTCATCCGGCAGTTGTAGCGGCGGGTCTTCAGACCCGTTCTCTTGCTTTTCACTCTCGATTTTCGTGCACGCGAAATCGCCAAATATCATCCCAGTCTTGCTGGCCGTGATGCGGCACGGCGAGAACTGGGGAACCCCCTACAAAAAAAATGGGCTCCCGCTTGGGATCGGGAGCCCTGGAAGGCGCGTTCCATTGCCAGTGTCGTTTTCACACCGGCGCGTGGGGTCATCCATCCTAGCTTCCCTCTCAGAGGCAGGTGGGAACGGCAGGTAAAAAGTGTCAAGCAAGCCCCTTCCCCCTCGCTTGCCGCTCTTTACAAACCGTCATTTGAAACGCGCCTACGCAGGAGACTTCTGCACGGCGCACGCCAATCGGCCGGCGCTCATTCCCCCTCCGTAAGTGTATTCATATCTAACATTTGAGAGTTTCGCGAATCGCGCCCCTCTCCACCACATCGCTTCTCTGTACCGTTTCGGATTCCCGCCCGGTCCGACTCGGGAACCGCCTCCCCGCTTCCCGCTCAGGCCTCGTCCTAGAACTCTGGTAATACCCTCCCGCCCAGCTCCGTTCTATCGGTTTTTTTCACCAACCGCGCCAAACTCTCCGCATGGTTGCCCCTATTCAGCCCCCCAGCAATCGCGCTTCTCAAACTCCAATCGTGCGCCGGACCCCGCGCTGGAAACGTGCGCTAGCCTTTTTCCTACTCGACTGTGTGGTCGCCCTCGTCGCCTGGTCCTGGCCGGTCTTGGCGGACACCTCCAGCACCCTCCGTAACCCGTCGCCCACAGTGTGCTATTGCGCCTGCGCCGAGGCCCATGCCCACGGCGGCTGCGCCAAAATGTGCGAGCTAAAGAAGTACGCTTCGCGCTGGTGGGCCACCTCCTGTGCCAAACCTCACGCCCACGCCCCCGCCAACAATTCCGGCACCGGTCCGCGCCTCCCGCACCCCGATCACGCCGAACACGCCCAACTCTAACCGCTGCATCTTAAATATTTTGCCAAAATCCAAAGATTTCTATTGACAAGCGCATCACTACTCTTGTAAGATATTACGGTAAAGAACTGCGTCTCGCCCGCAAGTCCCATTACCAACAAGCGCCAAAACGCAGCCTCAACCCCGGCCGCACTCGTTACCACTTGTGCAACAAAAAGGTGAGATAACTCCCGTAGAATGAACACTTGCGAAAGGTTGTGAAAACACAAGTGCTTAAAGTCCCTTTGTTTTCACAACCTTTCGCGATTCCCCGGCCCCCGGTCCTGCACTCCTGATACAAACTCGGCCTCGCCAAATCGCTACTCCCCGAGCAGCTTCGCCAGTATCTCGGGGATCTCGAAGATAGCTTGATTGTTTAGCGCAGCCACATTTTTGCGGAATTCCGCTAGCGTAGCAGGCTCCAGCATCTGCCGTACCCCTTCTACCGCCTGCCCAAAGTTATCGAGCACGATTCCAACACGCTTTTCTTTCACCCATTCGGTGTTGTACCGCTCCTGTGGAAGCGTCCAGGCGTTGCACTCCACCAGCACCGGCAGCCCTTTCACCATGGACTCCGCAATGCTCCCCGGCCCAGGCTTGCCGATCAAAAAGTCCGCCGCGCGCATGTACTTTGGCACTTCCTTCGTGAACCCTACAACCTGCACCGGCATTTTCCATTTTCGCCCGCGCAGCTTGTTGGCCAGCTCCTCGTTCTTGCCGCAAATCAGGATCAATTGCAGCGGCAAATTGGCGGCGTCCAGCCGCTCGGTAATGTCATACATCACCTTGGACCCGTGCCCGCCAAACAGCATGATGGCGGTAGGAAGATCGGGCAGAAGTCCCATGCTGCGGCGAAGTTCCAGAGGATCGGAATCGTCCGGCTCGTAAAAATCAGGACGCAAAATCATCCCGCTAGTTTGAAAAATGTGCGTCGCGTCGTGCCCCATCGCGCGCGCCTGCTCCACCGCTTTTTCCGTCCCGGCGATTACATGCTGCTCCTTAATCGGCTCGATCCAGAAGCGCGGGGGGAAGTCGGCGAGGTCCGTAATCAGCGTAACGAACGGACGCCCAGGATTGGTCGCCTCCCAGCTCTCCGCGATCTCGCGATTAAAGTGTGGAATCACCGAAATCAGCATGTCCGCCGGCTTCTCGCGCCACGTCTTCGCCAGCAGCTTCACCATCGGACCGTGGAACAGCCGAATCGTAAGCTGCAGCACACGCAGGAGTTGCGTGGCGCCGAGCGTCCAGCCATTCTGCAGGATAATGTTGTACTGCTCCTGAATGCGAATGCCCGTAAGCTTGCGCAGCACGTCCAGATGGTCCGTAAGGTCTTGGAATTGAACAAGTTCCACCTGCCATGGACGGCCCTGCTGGGCGATCATGCTTTGCAACGCGATGGCTGCGTTGCGGTGGCCGCCGCCAGCGTCGTGAAACAAAATGAGGATCCCCTTCGTCGGTTTATTGAGGGCAGGCTCTATGGCAGGGTTAAGGGCTTGGCTCATATGCGGAATTGTGACACACAGATGAGCGCCCCGCTAAGAGCATGCTATATGCCATGTGGATAACCAACTAAGCCCCTTGTGTTCAAGCAGTTCCGAGGACACATTCACGGAGGTTTCGTCACCTCTTCATGTCTTGTTCATATCCAGAATCTATAGTCCTTACCATGCGATGCGACCTTCATATTCATTCGGTTGCTTCCGGCATGTGCACCACTCCGGGCCTGAACCGCATTTGCCTGGAGTCCTACAATGACCCCTCGCAGATCTACAACCGCCTGAAGCAACTAGGGATGTCGGCGGTAACCATCACCGACCATGACTCGATCGATGCCGTCGAAGCCCTGCGAAAATATCCGGACTTCTTTTTAAGCGAAGAAGTCACCGTGCGCATGCCCACCGGCACGGAAATGCACCTCGGCGTTTACAACATGGCGGAGCGCGACCACCTCGAAATTCAGCGCCGCCGTAAAGATTTCCTCTCCTTATTGATGTACCTCACGGAACGAAAACTATTTTTCAGCGTCAACCACGTCTTCTCCGGTCTCACCGGGCGCCGCGAAGCAGAAGATTTTAATTGGTTTGCCTCCTACGTCCCCGCGTATGAAACGCGCAACGGCCAGATGTGGCCGGAAGCCAACGCCAGCGCGGCGCGGCTAGCCGAGCGCCTGGGAAAAATTGCCATCGCGGGAAGCGACTCCCATACCATGGCCGGCGTTGGCCGCACCTTCACCGAAGTGCGCAGCGCGCGCACGGTGGACGAATTCTTCGCCGGCCTGCGCGCCGGACGCGGCGTGGTGCATGGGCAGCACGGCAGCCTCTCTCGCCTGACCGCGGACGTCTTTCGCATCGCCAAATACGTGCTTGAGGAAAAACCGGCGCTGCTCGCGGTACTGCCTTTTACCGTGTTGATTCCATGCATCACGGCAGGTCATTGGCTGAACGAAATCCGCTTCTGCAAGCAGTGGACCGCAGCGCTGGAAAACGGCGCAGCCCGCCCGCGCATGCTCTGGGACGTCGACGCCACCTTCGGCGCCACTCTGGCGAATTGAGCGCGCTTTGCCTTTGTAGCGGCCGCCTTCTGAGGCGGTCGCCTTTGCATCGAATGAGGTTACCGCGATGGCCATCGCACGGACCGTCTCACGCAACCTGTCACGCAATCTATGGGGCTACATCGAACGCCGCGATATTCGCGTGATGCGGCGCTTAAACCGCTGGCGCGCGCCGCGTTGGATTCGTTATTGGATGATAGCCGCAACCCGCGCCGGAGATGGCTGGCTGTGGTACGGCCTAGGCGCCATGCTCTTGATCTACGGGGGCGCGCAACGCTTTGAAGCTGTAGGTTCGGCGACCGCGGCAGCGCTTACCGGCGTGCTGGTGTTCAAAACCATCAAAAAAATCAGCCAGCGCCCGCGTCCCTGCCAGCTCGAACCGCACTGCTGGTCAAAAGTTTTGCCGCCAGATCAATTTTCGTTTCCCTCCGGCCATACCATGACGGCATTCTCCGTAGCCTTGGTAGTCAGCTATTTTTATCCGTCCCTCGAAGGCGCCCTATTCTTTCTGGCCATCAGCATCGCCGTCTCGCGCATCGTCCTCGGCATGCATTTTCTAAGTGACGTCCTCGCCGGCATCGTCCTGGGCGTAGCGCTGGGCTGCGCCGCAATCACCGCCTTCGCCTCCATGGGCCTGGTGTAAGGCTGTCTTGGAGCGCGGCGGTTTACCCAGAGCGCTTTGCGCGAAGGGCTTGACGCCGCTTTGCAGTGGTTACAATTCCCGAGGCCCAAGCAAGGGGCTTCAAGCCGCCGTAGTTCTAAAAAACTCCGATTGGTAACACCGTTTCGCCGCAACCTTCTTCCACCATTCCAGTCGCATATACGGTTTAATAGTCGGTAGTCTTTCCGCCACGCTGTTGGCCTGCTGTGACGGCGGAGAATTGCAGGATTACGCTTTGCCGAAGAAAATAATCTTGGAAATTAGTGTCGAGAGTCTGGCCGGCGCACAGGCCGCGGAACGCGGCGGCGCGTCACGCCTGGAACTCTGCAGCGACCTCAGCGCGGGAGGCATCACACCGAATGCCGAGCTGATGCATGCAGTACGCGCGGCGGTGAGTGTGCCGGTGTTCGCGATGATTCGCCCGCGCAGCGGTGGATTTTGCTATTCCGATGCCGAATTCGCGGCCATGAAAGATTCCATCACCACGGCCAAAGCGGCCAACGTGCATGGCGTCGTGCTCGGAATTTTAACGGCTGAGCATGCCATCGACGTGCCTCGCAGCGGCGAGCTCGTGGAATTAGCCGCGCCACTCCCGGTCACGTTTCACCGCGCATTCGATGTTTCCATCGACCTGCAAAAGTCCCTCGCAGCCGTCTTGCAAACGGGCGCGCAACGCATCCTTTCCTCCGGCGGCGCATTTGACGCGCTGAAAGGCGCCCTCACCTTGGCTGCGCTGCGCACGGCGGCGCGCGGAAAAATTGAAATTGTTCCGGGCACCGGGATAAATCCCGCCAACATCGTACAAGTCGCCCGACTCACCCGGGCGAAAGAGATTCACTCTGGCTTGGGAAGCGTCTTGAGTTACGGAAGCGAGGATTACACAACTTTCGAGAACGAAGTGCGCAAAATGGTCACCGCGCTCGGGGAATTACGAAAATAACGGATGCAGCTATCCACAAAAAAAGGCCGGGAAGAAATCCCGGCCTCTCAAAAAACTCCCATAATAACCGTGTTAGGCCTTTTGCGCTTGCCGCCGCATAAACGTTGGCACGTCCAGATCGTCGGACGCAACTTCGCGGCTCACTTCGCGGCTGACGTCGCGCACGTTTTCATTTACCTGGTGAACCACATTGGGCAGCTGCTGCTGCACCGGTTGCGGCGGTGGCTCCGTCACTTCAGGCGCGCTGTTCCAGGATTTGGCCAGTGGGGACTGACGCGGCTGTACGTTCTTCTTGTTGGCTTCCTTGAAGCCCGCGGCGATCACGGTGATCTTCAGCGAGTCCTTCATGTTGTCGTCTTGCACCGCGCCAAAAATAATGTTGGCATTTTCGTGCGCGGCTCTTTGAATCACTGAAGACGCTTCGTGAACTTCGTGCAGCGTCAGGCTGTTGCTGCCGGAAATGTTGATCAAAATGCCTTGTGCACCCTGAATGGAATTGTCCTCCAGCAGTGGGCTGGAAATGGCCCGCATCGCGGCGTCTGTTGCGCGCGTGGCGCCAGTAGCGACCGCGGTGCCCATCACTGCATATCCCTGCCCGCTCATGATGGTTTTCACGTCGGCGAAGTCGCGATTGATGATGCCGGGCACGGTGATAATGTCCGAAATGCCTTGCACCGCTTGACGCAAAATGTCGTCAGCAATGCGGAAGGCGTCGAAAAAGCTGGTGCCGCGCTCCACGGTTTCCATCAGCCGCTCGTTGGGAATGACGATGACGGTGTCGACGCAGCCGACCAAATCTTGCAGTGCCTGCTCGGCCTGCAACATGCGGCGCTTGCCTTCAAACGCAAACGGCTTGGTCACCACCGCGACGGTCAAAGCGCCGAGTTCGCTGGCCAGCGAAGCTACCACGGGCGCGGCGCCGCTGCCCGTGCCTCCGCCGAGACCGGCGGTAATAAAAATCATGTCCGCGCCTTCCAGCGCTTCGATAATTTTCTCCGTGTCCTCCAGCGCGGCTTTGCGCCCAGTTTCGGGATTCGCTCCCGCGCCGAGACCTTTGGTCAGCTTTGCCCCAAGCTGTAGTTTAGTAGGCGCCTGTGAAAGTTTCAGCGCCTGCAGATCAGTGTTGGCGGTGATGAACTCCACGCCTTCCAGCTTGGCGCGGATCATGCGGTTGACGGCGTTGCATCCGCCGCCGCCCACGCCGATCACTTTAATCTTCGCCGGCTGCAGCTCCTCGCTGAAGCTCATGCGAATCCCTGCGTCTTTTTCTTTCATGATTTCTTTTCCGGTCATACGTTCCTCAACCCTCTCCATATTTGTGTGCGTCGCTCGGGCAGGTTCACGAGGCGCCAGCAAACATGGCTTTTAGTTTGGACATCATATTTCCCGCGCGCTGCGGCTGGGTGCGGCGCGCTTTCGCTGCATACATCACCAGTCCGACTACCGTGGCATATTCCGGCTGAGCTACCTGCTCCGGCAGATCAACCAAACCTTTGGGCTCCGCGATGCGCACCGGCAAATGGAAAGTGTCTTCCGCAAATTCCCCCAGAGCGTGCAACCGCGCGCTGCCGCCAGCAAGAATGAATCCCGCGGGAATTTGCCCCAGCATGCCGGCGCGCTGCAGTTCATCGCGGATCAGCGCCAGAAATTCATTGGCGCGCGGCTCGATGATGTCCGTGAGCATGCGCGCAAAAATTGTGCGCGGCGGACGGTCGCCAACGCTGGCAATTTCAATGGCGGTATCTTCCTGCAAATATTTTGCGGCCGCGCAGCCGTGGCGATGCTTGATGCGTTCGGCCTCCGGGATGGGCGTGCGCAAACCAACGGCCAGATCGTTGGTGAAATGATCCCCGCCGACGGGTACCGCGCCGGTGTGACGTACGACTCCGCCGCCGTAGACAATCAACTCGGTGGTGCCTCCGCCGATGTCCAACAAGCAGCAGCCCATGTCGCGCTCATCTTGCGTCAGGCAAGACTCCGCTGCGGCCAGCGGCTCCAGGACCGTGTCACTGATTAAAATACCTGCTTTGTTCGCGGCGGTAACGAGATTTTGCGTGGCGGCCACCGATGACGTGACCAAGTGCACGTTGGCTTCCAGACGATGCCCGACCATCCCAATGGCGTCGCGAATGCCGTCTTGCGCGTCCACGATGAATTCGTGCGGCAAAACATGCAGCACTTCGCGATCGACCGGCAACGAAATGTTGCGCGAGGCGTCGACCGCGCGCCGTACGTCATCGCGTTCGATATCCCGTGCGCGATTGCCCAGCGTCACACCGCCACGGCTATTCACGCCTTTTACGTGACTCCCGGCCACTCCGATTAGCGCGGATTCAACGGGAACGTTGGCCACGCTCTCCGCTTCTTCCACCGCGCGGCGAATGGAGCTGACCGTGGAATCCAGATTAACGATTAAACCCTTGCGCAGGCCCTTCGATTCCGCCGCGCCCAGCGCCAGAAATCTTACTTGTTGCTCGTCGATTTCCGCGATCAGCACGCACGTCTTCGTGCTGCCGATATCCAGCCCCACCAGATATTTATCTTTCTTGGCCACGCTGCTCCCAACCTTCTACGATTTCATTTTGCTCGCGCCACGGTACTGCTCGCGCTGGCGTCCGGATTGATCACCACCTGGCGCGCGTACTGCAAATCCACCGAGCGCACGCGCCCGGCATTGGCTTGCCACTGCGCAAAATTTTCCACCAGCATGCGGTATTTACCGGTGAACTCTCCGCCGCCGAAATGCACGGTGACCGCTTGGGCGTCGGCCGCATCGGGTATGCCCGGAACGGCGTTGGCGCTGCGGCCCAGGCCGGTTATCACCGCGCGCAAATCTTTCGGATTGGCCAGTTCGATTTCACTGACGCGGTCGGAAGATCCCGGTCGCACCAGATCCACATCCTTAATAAATTCCTGATAGATCTGCATGCGCTTTTCCCGCTGTTCACGCGGCAGATCTTCGCTGATGCCGGTGACAATGGGAAAATGCAAATCTTCGCCTTCGGGGCGATCCAGGATCACGCCTTGCGCATCCACGAGCGCGAGTTCGTTGCCAATCTTCAGAAATGCGATGGGCGTGCGCTCCGTCAATTCCACGCGCAGGCGATTCGGCAGAACGCGCTGCACGGTGGCGGATTCCACCCAAGGCAGTTGCTCAAGTTCGCTGCGCCGCGTATCCAGTGGAACGCGCAAGACGCTGTGGTTGCGGTCGCGCAGAAACGGTTGCAGCACTGTTTCGCGCGTCACAATGTGATTGCCGCTCAGCTCAATCTGCTCCTCGTTGAGCAACAGCATTTTCGGCGAGTACAGCAGAAAATTTACGCCAATCCACGCGGCACTGATGCCCACCACGCTCAGTACGCCATAGCCCACCACGCGGCGGTACAACGGCCAATTGCGCCCGCCAAATTTTTTGCGGCGAATTTCCAGCGGCTTCTGGCGGCGCAGATAACGCGGCTCTTCGTCGGTGACCAGCTCCGGACGATAGTGTTCGGCTTCAGCCGCAGCCGCTCCACCGGCTCCGGGCATGGCTTTTACGCGAGCCATAACACCACCTCGTGCTCCAATGTGACGCCGAAATTCTTCGCCACGCGTTCACGCACGTCGGCGATCAACGAAAGCATGTCGGAAGCCGACGCCGTCCCGGCGTTCACAAAGAAATTCGCGTGCCGGTCGCTTACGCGCGCGTCGCCAACGCTCAGGCCCTTGAGGCCCAGCTCATCAATCATGCGCCCCGCGGACGCGCCCGGCGGATTTTTAAAGATGCATCCAGCGCTTTTTTGGCCCAGCGGCTGGCTGGCTCGGCGTTTCTCGTTGCAGATACGAATCCCTTGGAGAATTTCCTTGAACGGCTTGGAGGGAAGTTCCAGTTTCACTGCGAGCATCATATCATCAGGCGCAAAAGAAGTGTGCCGGTATTCAAACGAAATTTGGTCGCCGCGAAGGGTCTCCAGCTTCCTCGCAGCAGCGCGATACAGCTTCACCTCGCGGACGTAAGTGCCGATCTGCGTTCCGTAAGCTCCGGCATTCATGCGCAGGGCGCCGCCGACGGTCCCGGGCACGCCGATCAGGCCTTCCATCCCACCCAAATCGTTTTTGGCACAGTAGGTGACGGTGCGGCCCAGGTCGGCGGCGGCATCGATCCGCGCAAAATTGCCTGCGAGCGTCACTTCCGGCTCGGAACGCGCCAGTTGCAACGCTACCCATGGCAGTTCGCCGTCTTGTACCAGCAAGTTTGAGCCGCCGCCCAGGAATTTATGTGGCACATGGTGACTGTCGAGCAGATTGAGCAAGTCCGGAATGGAATCGTGGCTCTTGATGCTCAGCAAATCCGTGGTGCCGCCGATGCCGAGGTGCGTTTCGGCGGACAGTGCCGTGCCCGAGCGCAGCTCGACGCCCATTTCCGCGAGCGCTTCCAGGATTTTGGGGTCCTCAATGCGCATTGGGCGTGGGGCTCTCCGTTCCGAGTAACATCACCAGCTCGTTGCTCGCGCGCGTCACGTTTCCAGCGCCGATGGTCAGAATGGCGTCGCCCGGCCGCGCGGCTTTGAGCAACCGTTCGATGGCGTCCTGCATGGAGCGCACGTAGGAGACGTTCTTATGGCCGGCGTCGCCGATGGCGGTGGCCAGCGATTCTCCGCTAACGCCTGGGATGGGAAGTTCCCCAGCCGCGTAAATGTCCGTGACAATGAGCAGGTCGGCGAGATTGAACGCCAGGGCGAATTCACTCCACAACTGCTGGCTGCGGGAATATCGGTGCGGCTGGAAGAGCACCAGCAAGCGATTGAACTTGCAAACCTTGGCAGCTTCCAGCGTGGCGCGAATCTCCACCGGGTGATGGCCATAATCGTCGATCACCGCGACGTCGTTGACGATACCTTTAATGTCAAAGCGGCGGCTGACGCCGGCGAATTTGCCGAGGGCTTCGCGGATTAATTCCGCGGGAACATTTAGATAGAGCGCCACGGCGGCGGCGGCGGCGGCGTTGCGCACATTGTGAATGCCCGGCGGATGCAGCAGGCGGAACATGCCGAGGTCGTCGCCCTTGAACGTAAGACGAAACTCGCTATTTAAACCTTCAAGATTGATGTCGCTGATGATCAGGTCGGCCTGCGTGGAGACCCCATAACTGATGATGGGACGCTTCACGCTGGGAATGATGGCTTGCACGTTGGGCTCGTCGAGGCAGAGAATCGCCGCGCCATAGAAGGGCACGCGGTTTACGAACTGCACGAAAACTTCCTGAATCTCTTCGAGTGACGCGTACTGATCGAGATGTTCGCGGTCGATAGTAGTGACCACGGAAACCACCGGGGCCAGCAAGAGGAAGCTGCGATCGCTTTCGTCGGCTTCAACCACGAAGTATTCGCCCTTGCCAAGCCGCGCCGAGGTGCCGGCCTGATTTACCTTGCCGCCGATAACGAACGTCGGATCGAGATGAGCTTCAGCTAGAATCGAAGCAACCATTGAAGTGGTGGTGGTCTTGCCGTGCGCGCCGGCTACCGCGATTCCGTATTTCAGGCGCATCAATTCCGCGAGCATTTCCGCGCGTGGTATCACCGGAATTTTATGTTTGTGAGCTTCCACTACCTCGGCGTTATCGGCTTTTACGGCGGAAGAAACCACCACCACGTGCGCACCATTTACATTGGCGGGTTTGTGCCCACTATAAATCGTTGCACCCAAATTTTGCAGTCGCTCGGTGATGTTGGATGGCTTGGTGTCCGAGCCGGACACCGAATAACCCAGTGTTAGCAGCACTTCGGCGATGCCACACATACCGATGCCGCCGATGCCGACGAGATGAATGCGTTGAAAATTGCGGAAGGAGACCATCATGCGCTTGCCCTCGCGCCAGTTCCGAGCAATTTGGCAGCCGATTCGATCAGGTCCACGATGTCGCGCGTGGCATTGGGACGCGCTAGCTTTTTCGCGTTGGCGGCGATGTGTTGCGTCTCGTCGGGCCGGTCAATTAAGTCGAAAATCTCGTTAGAGAGCCGCGCGAAGTTCAATTCCGGCTCCGCGATCAGCCGTCCGGCGTTGGCGCGAACCATCTCCTGCGCGTTGCGCAACTGATGGCTGTCCGTGGCGGCCCCGAAAGGAATGAAGATGGCGGTGCGGCCGGCGGCGGCTACTTCCGCCACAGTGATGGCTCCGGCGCGGCAGACGATGCCATCCGCCCACGCAAACCGTTCCGCCATGTTGGTGATAAAGGGAGAAACCTCCGCCAGAATTTCTCGCCGCGCGTACGCCGTACGCACCGCATTATAATCGCGTTCGCCGGTCTGATGTACGATGCTCAGCTCGTTCTTGCGCGCGGCCAGCAAGTCCATGGCATCGACAAACGCGCGGTTGATCGGCAAAGCGCCCTGGCTGCCGCCGGTTATCAGCAGGCGAAACGGCTTGCTCACCGGTTGCGGAGCGATGGTGAAAAATTCTGGCCGCACCGGGCAGCCGGTGACCACCGCCTTCTCGCCCCAAGCGCTCGCAGTCGTCGCATAACCCGTGGCAATCCGCTTCGAAATTTTCGCGAGCAGGCGATTCGTCAGGCCGGATTCCGCGTTCGGCTCGAAAATAATGTTGGGAATACCGTTGAGCCACGTCGCCAGCATCATCGGTCCTGCGGCGTACCCGCCGACGCCGAAGGCCGCGACGGGATGATGCTTGCGCAGCACGGCGCGGGCGTCCATTAGGCCGCTGCCGAGCATCGCGAGATTTTTTACCAGCGTCATGCCGCCTTTACCTTTCAATCCGGCCACGCGCAGCGTTTCGAGCGGCAATCCTGCCGCAGGAACCAGCCGCATCTCAATGCCGCGCTGCGTGCCCACCAGCACCACTTCGCGATCGCTGCCGCGTGACAACCACTCCTTCGCGATGGCGATGGCCGGAATCACGTGGCCGCCCGTTCCTCCGCCTGCGATCAACAGTTTCACCGGCGGCCCGTCACGCTTCCGTGGCCTGCTGACTGACGTTGAGCAGAACTCCGGTGGCCAACAGCATCACCAGCAAACTCGAGCCGCCATAGCTCACGAACGGCAGCGGAATGCCCTTGGTCGGCACCATGCCCAGCACCACCGCAAAATTAATCAGCGCCTGGCTGAGCACCAGCGTGGTAATTCCCGTGGCCAATAGCCGCCCAAAATTATCCGGCGCATTAAACGCCGCGCGCAAACCGCGCCAGCCGTACATGGCGAAAAGTCCGAGCACCAGCAGCGCGCCGACGAAGCCGAGCTCTTCGGAAATTACCGCGTAAATAAAATCCGTGTGCGCTTCCGGCAGATAGAATAATTTTTGCTTGCTCTCCATCAAGCCCACGCCGGAGAAACCGCCGGAACCCACAGCGATCAACGACTGCATCAACTGGAAGCCCGCGCCTTGCGGATCGGCATCGGGATGGAGAAAGGCCAACAGGCGAGCGTTGCGGTACCCGACGCCGGTAATAAGAAAATATAGAATTGGCAACGCCGCGGCGGCGCCGACGGCGAGCCATTTCCACGAAAGGCCAGCAACGAACAGAATCGCCGTGGCGACCAGCAGAATATCCACGGACGTTCCGAGGTCGGGTTGCGCCACGATGAGTCCGACAATCAGCAGCACCGGAGCAGTCGCGGGGAAAATGGTGTGCAGAAAATCCTCTTGATTGAATTCCATGCGCGCCGCGTTGCGCCGCTGCAAATCCAAAAACCAGGCGAGATATAGAATCACCGCCAGCTTGGCGAGCTCCGAGGGCTGAATATTTGCCGGCCCCATTTTTATCCAGCGATGCGTGGCGTGCGATTTATCAAGAAAAAATGTGCCGACCAGCAGTAGCAGAACCACACAGACGGTCGTGTAAATCACCGCAGGCTCGCGCAGCTTGCGATAGTCGGTGCGCATCAGAGCGAACATGCCGAAAATTCCGGCGATGAGCCACACCGCCTGACGCGCCAGAAAAATGTAGGAGTGTCCGTACTGGCTGTCCGCGGTCACCGCCGAGGCGCTGAAAATCATCACCGCGCCGAGAATACATAGCGCAATAGTTACTCCGAATAGCCAGCGGTCCGTTTCCAGTCGTCTCGGCACTGATTCCTCACTTCCCTGCTTGCACGGTCGTGGCGCTAGATGACAGCGCGGCACGCTCAATCAATTTATGCACCAATTGCTTGAACACGCGCCCGCGCTGCTCGTAATTCTCAAACTGATCGAAACTTGCGCAAGCCGGCGCCAGCAATACAATGTCACCCGGGCGCGCCGCGCGTTCGCCGTGTTCGACCGCGCGTTCTAGAGTTTCGACGCGTTCCACTTTTACACTGCCGGCGATTTGACCGGCAATTTTTTCTGCTGCGCTGCCGATCAGCAGCACCAGAATGGTGCGTTCGCTTAACTCCTTGCGCAGCGCGGTGTAATCACTGTCTTTATCTTTGCCGCCCAGGATCACGATTACGCGTCCCGAAAAGGCTTCCAGCGCTTTCTGCGTGGCATCGACGTTGGTGGCTTTAGAATCGTTGTAGTAGCGCACGCCGGCGATTTCCGCCACGAATTCCAGGCGATGCTCCACGCCGGCAAAGCTTTTAACGGCGCTGGCGATTTTTTGTGCGTCTGCACCAGCAAGTTTCGCCGCCAGCACCGCCGCCAGAATATTTTCCCAATTATGTGCGCCGACTAGCGGAATTTCCGAAACCCGTAAGATGGCTTGCTCCTCGCCGTCGATGCGCAGCACGATCTGTCTATCTTTTACAATCGCGCCTTGCCCCACGCGTTTCTTGCGGCTGAACCAGTAGACTTGCGGACGCGCCGGCGCGTACGGCGTGGTTCCCGCATCGTCGGCGTTTAGGATCGCCATGTCACGCTCCGTCTGATTCGCAAAAATTCTGGCTTTGGCGCGGCCGTACGCTTCCATGGTGTGATGGCGGTCCAAGTGATCGGGCGTCAGATTCAGAAAAACGGCAATGTTGGGGCGAAACGTTTCCGTCAATTCCAGCTGAAAGCTGCTCAACTCGGCTACCGTGATCGTGTCGTCGCGCGACGCCTCGACGGCGCTGATAAGCGGCGTGCCAATATTTCCGGCGAGAATGGTCGAGAATCCCGCGCTCCTCAGGATGTGCTCGACCAGCGAGGTCGTGGTAGTTTTCCCGTTCGCCCCGGTAATCCCGATCAATTTTCCGGAAAGGAAACGAGATGCCAGTTCAATCTCGCTCCAAATCGTGATTCCGTTTTTCCGCGCCGCCACCAGGTGCGGCAGGTCGGAGGGAACACCCGGACTGGGAACAATCAAATCCTGCGCGAGAAAAAGATCGTCCTCATGTGCGCGCAATTCGCAAATCACGCCCGCGGCGCGCAATTTCTTGACGGCCTCGCAAAGCTCGTTTTCCGGGCGCGTATCGGTTGCTGTAACGTGGGCGCCGCGCGCAGCGCAAAACAGGGCCGTAGCCACGCCGGTGCGCGCCAGCCCCACGACCAGCACGCGCTTCCCGTTCAACTCCACCATGTTCGGCATCGCCCTGTTCGCCCCGCTCCGTTCAAGTATCGTTCGCAACTCATCTTTCGCAACTTGTCTTGGACGCAACTAGCGCAATTTCAATGTGGTCAACGCAAACAGCGCGAACACTAACGCCACAATCCAGAACCTGACAATCACTTTCGATTCGCTCCAACCCAGCAATTCAAAATGATGGTGAATGGGCGCCATGCGGAAAATCCGCTTTCCACGCAACTTGAACGAACCAACCTGCAAAATCACCGACAACGCTTCCAGCACAAAAATTCCGCCCACAAAGAACAGTAGAATCTCCTGCTTGATGATGACCGCAATCACGCCCAGCGTGCCTCCGAGAGACAACGAGCCCACATCGCCCATGAAGATCTCCGCGGGATGCGCGTTGTACCAAAGAAAACCCAGCGAAGCGCCCACCAGCGCGCCGCAAAAAATCGTCAGCTCTCCAACGCCGGGAATGTACTGAATGTCTAGATACTGCGCCCAGCGAAAATTGCTGCTGACGTATGTCAGCACCGTCAGCGCGCCCGCGGCGATCACCGTGCAGCCAATTGCCAGACCGTCCAGTCCGTCCGTAAGATTCACGGCATTCGAGGAACCCACAATCACCAGAGCGATAAAAACAAGAAATGGCACGAACGCCAGCGGCCACAAGTGTCCGCCAAAATTTGCGGGACTGAGGAACGAATGAACCACCAGGTCCGGCTGGAATCGTTTGAAAAACGGAAAAACCAGCTGCGTGGAATGCGCATTGCGCGTGGCCAGCGCCAGCAATCCGACGCCTACCACCAGGCTTACCAGCACCTGCAGCAACAATTTCTTCTTTGCGGTCAGACCCAAATTTTGCTTTTTCGCCACTTTGGCGTAGTCATCCACAAATCCGATGGCCGCAAACCCAAGCAGCGCGAAAAGCGCCAGCCAGATAAACGCGTTCGAGAGATCCGCCCAAAGCAGCGTGGGGACCGCCGTCGACAGCACAATCAACACGCCGCCCATCGTGGGCGTTCCAGCCTTTTTCTTGTGCGCTTCGGGACCTTCTTCGCGGATGAATTGTCCGATCTGCAGTTCGCCCAGCCGCCGAATCAACCACGGCCCAAACACCAGCGCCAGAAACATGGCCGTAAGGCTGGCATACACGGTGCGCACGGTAATGTAGCGAAATACATTGAGCGGGCTGAAATAACGCAGCAGCACGTGGTAGACGAGGTAGTAGAGCATCTCAGTGATGGACCTCTGCGCTAGGCGCCGCTCCGGGCGTACCGCCCGGCTCCGTGTGCCGAGCGATCAACGCTTCCACGATGCGCTCCATTTTCACGCCACGCGAACCCTTCACCAGCAGGAGGTCGCCGGTGGTCACAAAGTCTTCCAGAAATTTTGCGGCTTCTTCCGGTGTCGGGAAAAATTTCGTCTGTGCGGATGAAAAGCCAGCCTGCAACGCGCCTCGCACAATTTCCGCTGCGTCGCCGGACACTCCGACAATCCAGTCAATCTTCCCGGTTTTTGCGGCGAATTGCCCCGCCGCGCGGTGCAATTCAGCGGACGAATTTCCCAGCTCGCGCATCTCGCCGGCAGCCAGGATGCGGCGGCGAAAGTTTGGCGTCGCCGCTAGTAATTCCGTCATGGCCTCCAGCGCCGCGGGGCTCGAGTTGTAACTGTCGTTGATCAGCGCCGCTCCATTGGAAAATCGCAGCAGCTCGCCGCGCATCGCCGGCGCACGAAGCACGCGAAAGACGTGCTGCGCCTCCGCCGCGCCGATGCCCCAAACGCTGGCCGCCGCGAGCGCCGCCAGCGCGTTGGAAATCGCATGCCGTCCCGGCACAGCCAATTCGAGACGCACACGGCCTTCCGGGCTCAGATAATCGAAAGCCGAACCCAGCGCGCCGCGGTCCTCAATATTTTCCGCGCTAAAAAACGCCGGCTTGGCGATTCCATACGTAAGCACGCGTCCCGGCGCAAACGCGCCAAACGCCGCCACGCGCGGATCGTCCGCATTCAACACCGCGGTGGACTCGCGTCCGTTCAAGCCTTCAATCAATTCGCGCTTGGCCAAAGCAATCTCGTCAATCGAGGCAAAAAATTCCAGATGCGCCGCGGACACGCGCGTCACCACGCCAACGTCCGGCTTGGCAATCTCCGCGAGCCGCGCGAGCTCGCCGCGACGCGACATGCCCATTTCCAGCACTGCGGCCTCGTCCGTTGGTTCCAGGCGAAACAGCGTCAGCGGCAGTCCATATTCGTTGTTAAAATTTCCTTCGGACTTCAAGACCCGCAGCTTCGCGCCCAGCAATGCCGCCAGGATCTCTTTGGTAGTGGTTTTACCCACCGAGCCTGTGACGCCGGCAATCTTCCCGCCCCAGGATTCGCGTACCGCGCGCCCCAACTGCTTGAGCGCCGCGAAGGTATCGTTAACGGTGAGGCAGCGCGCGCGAATCGCGTCGTCGTAACTCGCAACACGCTCGCGCGCCACCAATGCGGCGACGGCGCCGCGACCAAAGGCTGCAGCCACATGATCGTGTCCATCGTGACGCGGTCCGTGGATGGCGATGAACAGTTCTCCGGCACGTAGCGTGCGAGAATCAATCGACACGCCGGCCACCCGGGCCAGAGCGTCGAGCCCCGCTCCCGTCCGCGCATCCACCGCGCCAGCCACCTGTGCAATCGTCCACCGCATACATTCCTCAACGAGTTAGCAAAGTATCCCGCGCGTTTGTTGTTCACCGTATGGAGGGCTCCTCCTTTACCCTGAGCCCGCGCAGCAGGCGAAGGTTTACCCTTCGCCTGCGCAACGGACAAAGGTTGCGACGAAACCCGAAGGCAGTTCATGCATGTTGATACCCACGTGCCCGCAATGCCGCTCGTGCCATTTCGCGATCGTCAAAATGCAGCGTCCCGCTCGCCAGGATCTGATAATCCTCGTGCCCTTTGCCCGCCAATAATATGATGTCTCCGGCGCGTGCCTCGTCCATCGCCAATCCAATCGCTTTTCCGCGGTCCGGCTCGATCAAGTATTTGCCCGACGTTTTCTGCAAGCCGACAATAATGTCGCTGATAATTTTCAGCGGATCCTCGCTGCGCGGATTGTCACTGGAAAGAATCGTGAGATCGCTTAACCTCCCGGTCACTTCTCCCATCACCGGGCGCTTGGTGCGGTCTTTCCCGCCGCCGCAGCCGAACAATGTGATGATGCGGCCTTTGGCGTTCAATTCCCGCGCGGTGCGAATTAAATTTTCCAGCGCATCGTCCGTGTGCGCGTAGTCCACAATCACAAAAAATGGCTGACCTTCATCGATGCGCTGGAAGCGGCCGGAAACGCTCGCAAGATTCTGCAACCCGGTCTCTATAGCAGTATTCGCAATTCCCAGCGCCTGCGCCGCACCAATCGCCGCAAGGATGTTGTAAACATTAATCCGTCCAACCAGGCGCGAGTTCACCTGAACTTTTCCGTTTGGCGTCTGCGCCGCAAAGGTCAAGCCCTCGAACGAAAGTTGGAATTTTTTTGTAGTGATGTCGGCAGTGGAATCGATTCCGTAGGTGACGGTGCGCCTCGCGAGTCCGCCGAGTTGTTTGCCGTAGGCGTCATCGCTATTTACAATGGCCACGTCCGGCGCGCCCGCTCCCAGACCTTCAAATAATCGGCGCTTGGCCGCGAAATAATCCTCGAAGGTCTTGTGATAGTCCATATGCTCGCGGGTCAAATTCGTGAACACCGCGGCCGCGAAATGGCAACCCCACAAGCGTTCCATGCTCAACGCGTGTGAACTGGCTTCCAGCACCGCGAATTCGCCGCCCTCGTCGCGAATCTCGGCGAAAAATCTCTGTAAGTCCAGCGATTCCGGCGTGGTATTCGGCGCGGGATATTCGCCGCGTGGCGTGTGATAGGCAATCGTTCCGAACAATCCGGTCTTCGCGCCAGACGCTTTCACCATCGCATCGAGTAGTGAAGTGGTTGTGGTCTTTCCGTTGGTGCCCGTTACCGCCGCGAGCCGAAGGCTCGCCGCCGGATGTCCATAGAAATTCGCCGCGGCAATCGCGAGAGCCTTGCGCGGTTCGCTCACCTGCACCCACGCCACATCGGCGGGCAGCCAGCCCGGTGCACGGTCTTCGCTGACAATCGCGATGGCCCCATTCGCGATGGCATCTTTCAGAAATGTATTTCCATCGGCTTTTGCGCCATGCAACGCAAAAAATAGCGATTGCGGAGCGGCCTTGCGTGAATCACAAGCGATCTGCCGAATTTCCAATTGCGCGACCGCTGCGGGCACGGTCGCTGGTACGCCGTCGAACAGCGCGCGCAGCGCCTTGGGCAATTTAGAATTCGTCGTCAGCAAGGTATCCCGTGAATCTGCCGCTTGCGGCGTAATTTCTCTCCGCTCTTCTTCGCGTGTGTCGCTAAGCCCGGTGGTCATGCTAATTTTTGGTCCTTGCCGGTTTGGCGGCCTTGGCCTCTGGCGTGCCGAATTCCACGGTCACTTTTGCGCCATGCTTTACTTTAACGCCCGGCGCGGGCATCTGTCCTGTCGACAGACTCGTTCCGACCAGCACGGGGTTCAATCCGAGCCGCAAACACTGCTCCGAGACATCGCGCATGGTCTTCCCGCTGAAGTCGGGCACCGTAATCTCGCCACCTTCATCCACGGAAACCATCACCGCTGATGGCGTCGCCGCCTTGCCGCTGCTCGAAACATCCGCGTTCGCAATATTGCTCGCCGCATCGTCCGGCTGCGAGGAAAAATCCGCCACCGTGAAATCTTCGAGCGACGCGTCGTCCGCGGCGTCCTGCTGGTACGCGGTCTGCACCAGCTTAGGATTTACCGGTACATCGCGCGGCACATCCAAATACGTTAGCACCTGCTCTGCCACTCGCTTAAATACCGGCGCGGCCACCATGCCACCTTCGTGCGGTCCCACCGGCGAATCGAGCGAAACCAAAATCGTAATGGCCGGATCGTTGATCGGCGCAAAGCCCGTGAAGGACGCGATCAACTGCGTCGGCGAATACCTTCCCGTATTTGGATCAATCTTCTGCGCCGAGCCGGTCTTTCCCGCCGACGTCCAGCCGTCCAGCCGCGCCAGCGTGCCCGTTCCGCCTTTGAGCACCACCCCTTCCATCAGCCGCCGCAGCGTCGCGGCCGTCTGCGGATTGATCGCGCTTCTAGGTTCGACGGGCGCCAGCGGTCCTTCCCCCGGCAACACTTCCTGGCCGCGGCGCAATTCCGCCACCACATGCGGTCTATACAATGTTCCGCCGTTGGCGATGGCGGAAACGGCCGCAATCAACTGGATCGGCGTCACGCCCACTTCCTGTCCCATCGAGACCGCGCCGATCGATATTGGCGTCCAATGCTCCAGCCGGTGCAGCAGGCCGCGGCTTTCTCCCGGCATATCCACGCCCGTCGGCGAGCCAAATCCAAAAGCGCGGATGTAATCGTAGAATTTCGGCGCGCCCAATCGCATGGCCACTTTGATGGCGCCCACGTCGCTGGACTTCGCCAGGATTTCGGAAACGGTCAGCAACCCAAACGGTTTGTGGTCGTGGATGCGATGCCCGGCAACAATCACGGAGCCGTTCTCGCAATCAAATATTTCATCCGGCCGCGTGACGTTCTGATCGAACGCCGCCGCCAAGGTAATCAGCTTGAACGTGGAGCCCGGCTCGTAGATCGCGCTAACCGCGCGGTTCATGCGCGCCTCGGCCGGTGCGCTCACCGCGGAGTTGGGATTGAACTTCGGCCAGTTCGCCAGCGCCAAAATCTCTCCGTTGTTCGGATTCATCACGATAACGGTGCCGGCAGGCGCGTGCGTTTTGGCAATCGCGGCAGCCAGTTCGCGCTCCGCGATGTACTGGATTTTTTCATCGAGCGTGAGTACCACGCTGGCGCCACGCTCATACGGTGGCCCATCGGCCTTCAGCCCGCCATCAAAATGATGCTGCCGCGCATCGGCCATCACCATCACGCGTTCGCTTTTACCGCGAATCAGGCCATCCAGCTCGCTCTCGATGCCTCCCAACCCTTTTTCATCGGGATCGACAAATCCCAAAACATGCGCCGCCAGGTCGCGCTTGGGATAAAACCGCTGATTTTCTTTTTGCAGGTAGATACCCTTCAGGTTGAGCGCCTGAATCGCTTCGGCTTGCTCCGGAGGAAGTTTGCGCTGCACCCATACAAACGAGTTGGACGCGCCCAGCCGTTCTTCGAGCACGTCGCGCGGAACGCCGAGCACTCCGGAAACTAATCGCGCCGCCAGGCTTATATCGGGGACCTCCGAAGGCACGGCAAACGCGGAATCCACCTGAATACTCATGGCCAGCGGATGCATGTTGCGGTCGTAAATTTCGCCGCGCTTGGGGGATATATCGATGGTGCGTTGTTGCTGGCGCAACGCGCGCGCCATGTAATCGCTGTGACGAATCAACTGCAGGTAGGCCAGCCGCCCGCTCACCCCCACCATCCACAAGAGCGCGAGCCCGGCGACGATCAGCAACCGGTTGGCCGAGGTCCCAACCGAGGTGCGGCCGCCTTCGACGTCATAGTCTCGGTTCTGTGGCATGGCGATGTCAGCTCAGCAAACGCTCCGATGCACACTCTAATATGGATAAAATTTTGCTAGCTACTCGCCGCCAGAGAAAATCGCCTCGCCGGGGACGGCGAGCTCCACTACGGCCGGCTCGCACGCGTGTACCGCACGGTTGCAACTTCCGCGCCGTTCGGAGCTTCGTACTCCTGCACCTGCGTCGGCTGCACTTCCGTCAAGCCCAGTTGCTGGCGAGCAATTTCATCGATGCGGCGCGGGTCGGACAGCCCGGCGATCTGCAGATTCAGCGAAGAGTTCAGCGCCGCGGCGTCCGCCTGCTGGGCTTTGACGCTTTCCAGCTGAAAACTCAAATCGATGCAGCGAAAATGCTGGTAAATGTATAGCGTCAGAAACGCCGCAATCACTGCGCCCAGCGCCACGGTGCGATACAAATTGCGCATTTTCAGCGGCGCCACATTGCGCACCAGCCGCGAATTGTCAATCCGCCGCACGGTGCGAAACTCTGTTACCACCGGTGCTTTCTTCTTCAAAGTTCGACGCGTCATAACCGTACCCAGTTCTTTCTGCTTACCCACTCCGAAAACTTTGGCGATCCGGCCGCGGCGAGTATTGCCCTCTTAAGCCGCCGCCCGCTCTGCGCACCGCAATTTCGCACTCCGCGAACGCGGATTTTCAAACAACTCGCGCTCGCCGGGAACCACCACATGCCGCGTCAATACGCGCAGGGTGCCATCCCGCTCGCCCTGCTGAAACGCGTGCTTCACGATGCGGTCTTCGCGCGAGTGGTATGTCAGCACCACCAGACGTCCTCCAGGATTTATTGTGTCAGGGGTCCGAGAAAGAAACTGCCCGAGTTCCTCCATCTCTCGATTCACCGCGATCCGCAGCGCCAGAAACGTTTTTGTTGCGGGATGCAGTCTCTGCCTTCCCCATTGCTTTCGGGCCCCTGCCACAGTCGTTGCCAAGTGCGCGGTGTCCCGTATCGGGCGCGCGCGCACGATCATCTTGGCGATTCTTCTGGAATCATGCTCATCGGCTTCGCGATAGAGCAGGTCGGCGATCTCATTCTCCGACCACTGATTCACAATTTCGTCGGCCGTCAACGCGTCGTTGACGGTGTCCATGCGCATATCCAGGGCCGCCGCTTCGCGAAACGAAAAGCCCCGCTCTGCGCGATCAAGCTGCATGCTCGAAACCCCCAAGTCGGCCAAGACCCCGTCCACCATCGGAATCCCCAACTCGCGCACGACCTCCGCAATCTTCGAGAACGCCGCGTGCACCAGCGTCACCCTGCTCATGCGCTCCGTGCCTAAGCTCTCCGCCAACCGCCCCCGCGCTAGTTCCAGCGCCTGTGCGTCCCGGTCCAGGCTGATCAATCGTCCTGACGTCAACCTTTGCGCGATTCTCTCCGAGTGGCCCCCGGCTCCCAGCGTGGCGTCTACGTAGTTTCCTTCGGGCCTGATGTCCAGCCATTCCAGCACCTCATCGAGCAACACCGGCGTATGCGGCGCGTTACTGGTCACTCGTTTACCCTGAGCGTCTTCCGCGAAGGGTCGCTTCGTTTGTTGCTTACCGCTTCCCTAAATCCCAAGATCTTCCAAAGCCCGCGAATCCTCGTCAGTGAACGGCTGGTTCTTCATTTCGTCCAGCACCCGGGTATGGTTCATCACCTCGAGATAATCGAGGCTCCCCAGCACATCCACGTCGCCTTTGGCCTGCGCTTCCTCGCGCAACACCGCCGGGATCAACAGCCGACCCTGCGCGTCGAGCTCCACCGTCTGCCCAAAATAGCTGGTGCGCTTCAAAAACTTTCGCTTCGCCAGATTGGAACTGGAGACCTTCTCCAGCTTGTCTTCGATCTCCGCCCAAACCTTCATGGGATAAATCCGCGCCGATTCGCCCGTAGGACTGGTGATATAAAATTGGTTGCCATACTCCGTCAGCGCCTCGAGAAACACCGCCGGCACCTTCAACCGGCCCTTCTCGTCGACCTTCGCTGGACAGTTTCCCCGCAGCTTCATTCGCCCTTACCCTGCTCGACCGGTAATCGATGGTCGCAATCGCCATATTTGGCTGAACCTGCGCTCCCGCGCGCAAAAAACCCTTGAAAATGCTCGTTTTACAGCCCAGAATGGCCCGGTATGCCCTATTTCTCGGCCCGTGAAGCGCTTGCCCTACTCCGCCCTACTGCCTTCTACTACGGTCTACTGCTTACCACTTCACTCCACTTTGGACCACATCTTATGCCCCTTTTTCCGCATGTCAATAGTAAAAATCCATTTTCTTAAAAATAGTTGTGGATTTTAGATATTCTACAATTTCTCATTTTTCCCTACGACCAATTGTGCTTCCGCATCGTTTGCTCGTCTATCTGTAGTGTCACGATTTCGATAGTCGTCAGCGGGCGAGAAATCCCGCATTCCCGGGCGTGCGCGACGTCATTCGGAGGCTCAGCGTTGGCCAGAGAACGAACGCTTCGCGATCAATTCCCCGCCGCCACAGCCCTGTTCCGCAGAATTCCCTGCAAGGGCCGCAAGTCTCCGTCGATCGGCCCGGTCTTCAAATGCGAAGTATCCAATCCCAACAATTTCGCGACCAACGGATAGATGTCCACGTTGTCGAACGGCGCCACCGTAACGCCAACGCGAATATCCACGCCGGCAGCAAAAAAACTGGCCTTCATGTCCGGAACGCGCTCAGGATCAAATCCATGCGCACCGACCTGCTTATGTTCCGGCGTTCCGGAAGATGGCGGCGCCGAAAAACGCACCAGATAAGGTCCCGTGGTCACCACGATCGGGTCGCCCGAGCGCGGATTTCTATCATCATGCAGCGGCGTCGGCATCTGCGAACGGCGATAGACCTCAAACTTGTCGCTCTTGCCGTGCAATGCCGCATAGGCTCGCTGCGCGTCGGCTTCGGATTTTGCATATAACTGCGAACCCACAATTTTTTCGAAGGCACCCGCGTCGGGAAAATATTGGTCGAGGGTAATGTAGTCGCCCTGCACCGCGGCCATGCCGTGATCAGAAACGACGATGATGTCCACCGGCAGCGCCAATTTCTTGACGCCAGCCTCGAGCGCCCCAATTTCCTTGTCGACCGCTTGTACCGCGGCGCGAACTTCGTCGCTGTCCGGGCCATGCTCGTGTCCCTGATGATCGACCTCCGAGAAATATAAGGTGATCAAGTGCGGTCGCCGCTCCTCAGGCAGACGTAACCACGCGAGAACCTGCTCCACGCGATCGTGATTGGGGATTTTTTCGTCGTACTTTAAATAATACGAAGGACGCGCGCCTTGAATCTCCGCCTCGGAACCCGGCCAGAAGAAGCACGCCGTGCGCATGCCCTGCTGCTCGGCTAAAACCCACAACGGCGCGCCGCCATACCAGCTACCGTCGGTGACCGTCGCCGGATTGCTGAGACTATAGATTTGTTTTCTTTCCGGATCGTAAAAACTATTGGCCACGATTCCGTGATGCTCGGGATACAGCCCGGTGGCCAGCGTGTAGTGATTGGGAAACGTCAGCGAGGGGTACGCGGGGATCATGCCGTCGGGTGCGGTGGCGCCAGAAGCCGCCAGCGCCTGCAAATTTTTCGCATCGTACTTCTTGGCGTAGTCATAGCGGAATCCATCGAGCGAAACCAGAATCACATAATGCTGTTTGCGTGCCTCCGGTGAATTCGCGCCATGCTCGATGGTAAGCACGGGCGTAACGTCCTGCGCCAGCGCGACGGAGATTAGCCCCCCTCCGCTTAGAGCTAGCAAAAAAACGAGAATCGCGACTCGCTGCAGCAAGTTAGACTTCATAACACGCATGGGCGTCCCCGGAACAGACTCGTGGATTTCTCGTTTACCAGCTTAATTGTTGCAGGCTTTTTTCATTCCAGAGTAAACACGCATTCATAACTGGAAAACGAACGGAATATTTTTCAGCTCGCCTTCAAATCGTTTACCGCGCGAAACGCCTGGTCGATGGCTTCGTTGGTGTAGGCATTGGCACCCGCATCGGAATTGGCGATGGCGATATTTCCAAATCGCTTTCGTCCGATGACCCAGGGCTTTTCTTCCTCACTCCAATCCGGATCAAACAACGGGTTCGGTGTGTACGCATAGCCGTGCGCCCAGCGGTTGACGGTAATGCCGGCGATATCCCGCGAAGCATCAAATCCTCCGCCGCCTAACATCTTCTGCAGCTGGTCACGGATGTTGCTTTCGAACGTCGCAAATGGCGTATCCATTAATTCTCGACGCCCCGCGCGATACTGCTCCCGCATCGGCAATCCCGGCTTACAGGGCGTGCGCAACATGAAAAGCACCGCAGGCTCGCCCGGCGCGCTAGGAAACTTATACGTGCCGACACTGACGGGGAAATCCAGCGCGGTGTGCGTGTGATATCCACCGGGCGCCACCACCTGCCGAATCCCCAGCTTGGAGAAGGCTTCCCAATTGCGCAGCGCCACGTGGGTGTATACCAGCGGCGTCTTCACCAGATACGCCAAGCCGGCCTTCTGCTGCGCCGGCAGCTCCGGACAAATATAAGGAATCATGACGTTGTAACAAGCCAGAACGCATTTCGCCCCGCGCACCTGCTGTAACTTACCGGCGCGTTCGTACGCTACCACGACCGGCGCTTGCGAGCCGTTGCCGCTTGCGCTGGCTTGCAAAACGTGGACCACAGTGCTGTTCAGCCGGATGCGCAGCGGGGTATCGGCGGCGTCCAGCTTGCTGTAGTCCGCGCGGGAGGTCACGACATCGTCCATCGTGCTGCCCGGCATGGCGCCGGGAATCAGCGCGCGCACCAGCAAGCGCGCTACGGAAGCGTTGCCGTCCGGAAAATGAAAAATATATGGCTCCTCTTTGGCGCGTTCGCCGAATCCCAATCCGTCGAAGCCCGCGTAGGTAAACGATTCGTAGTCGTCGGGACTGTCATAACAGGCCATGGCGGAAACCGCGTCGATGCCCACGCCGAACAGATCGTGCGGCATGGCCTGAAAAAAGGGCAGTGCCTCCGGCGTCATTTTGCAATATTTCGTCAAGTACTCGGCATAGCTGATTTTGTTCAACTGCGCGGCTTTTTCTTCGCGCGAAAGTCCCGGCAGATAATCCACTTTTTCGGTGTACACCCGCGCAATGTCTTGGCGCGCCGAATCCGAAAGCGGCGCGCGCGCCAGAAACTCCGGCCACGGCGTGGTATTCATGCCGGTGAGCATGGCGTCGCGGCCAAAGGTCTCTTTGTCAAAAAAACATGCGGTGCCCAGCTTGTCGTACAGCGTGCGGTCGTAATCCTTATAAAACCTCTGCACCTCGATCCCGATCTCTTTAATTAAAGCCGCTGCAACTTTGCTGTAACTTCCTGGACTTTCGATGGACTGCGTTCCGCCATAACTGAGTACCATGCGCCCGCCGGCGGTAAACTCGTTGCGCTTCGCGTGGCCGCCAAAATCATCGTGATTGTCCAAGATTAAGATGCGGGCCTTGGGCCCGGCCTGCTGGCGGTAGAAATAAGCCGCCGCCAGCCCGCTGATTCCGCCGCCCACGACCACCAGGTCATAGTCTTCTCCGGTGTCCGCGTCCTTTCCCATTTCGTTCCAGTTCATGCCGTCGCGCAAGAGGTGTGCGTAGGTGAAGGTTCCGTCGTGATTCCCGCGCATGCCCATCTTGGCGGGCGGGTAGTAATCCGCGGCATTGTCCGGAGCAGTGTTGCTAACCGGATAATCGCCGGCTATCCCCGCCGCAAATAGCATATCCGCGCTAAGGGTTCCAGCTGCCACCGCCCCACCGACGCCGACGGCCACGCCATTCAAGAAATCGCGCCGCGTAATTTCGTGATCCATGCCGGGTTTGCAATCTTTTTTTTTCACTATGACTCCCGAGCGCTCCGATTGATGTAGTGCAAATTATAGACTGTTCCGTAGCTGCATCGACAGGCGCCGCGTGCCAAAAGTGGAATCCCCGAATGGGATTGACCGCAATTGGCACGGCAAAGTTTCATATGCAATGTTTGCTAAGCGATTGCTTAGCGTCTACCACCCTACGACGCAGCTCGCGTCCACTGCAAAACGGCCCGCCAAGTCCACAACACATTGATTGCAAGCTATTTTCCTCGAGCGTAGCGATAGCACGAGATTCTTGCAACGCCGCGACGAATCACGTTCGGCGCTCGCGCGATGTGGCACACCGCATGCCTATAAAGATTGCATCGTGGCACACGCACAATCCAAGACCGTAGAACTACTGGCTCCAAAAACGACGCTCACGCCGTGCATTCTTGACGACGATCCGGAACAACTGCAAGCGTTACGCGCGCTGGTTTCCAGCATGGGCTACGACGCCATTCCCACCGCCGATCCGGAAGAGGCGTTGCAGCTGGTGCGAGTGGGCCGCTGCCGTATGGTTCTTGCGGACATGCACATGCCGGGCATGGACGGCTACGAATTTCTCGACCGTGCGTTGCGCAGTGATCCCGGCGTACATGTCATCGTGATGACCGCGGAATATACGCTGGAATCCGCGCTCGAAGCCATTCGCCGCGGGGCCACGGACTTTCTTCCCAAGCCGGTGGACCGCATCCGCTTGAAGCGCACGCTCGATGAGGCCGCCGCGCTCTACGATCAGCGCCGCCGCGTAAAAGCGCTGGAAGAACAATTGCTGCGCGACCTGGAATTTCACGGCATCGTCGGCAAAAGTCCCGCCATGCTGGAGGTTTTTGATTTCGCGCGCAAAGTGGCCCGCCACTACACCAACGTCCTATTAATCGGCCCCACTGGGACCGGCAAAGAACTGGTGGCCCGCGCCATTCATCAAATCAGCCCCGTGAGCCAGCAGCGCCTGGCAGTGTGCAACTGCTCCGCAATGGTCGACTCCCTGCTCGAGAGCCAGCTCTTCGGACACATGCGCGGATCATTTACCGGCGCCACCGATACGCGCCCCGGGCTTTTCGAGTATGCCAACGGCGGCACGGTGTTTCTCGACGAGGTCGGCGAAACTTCCCTGCCCATGCAGGCGAAACTTCTGCGCGTGATCCAGAACCGCGAAATCCAGCGCGTGGGCTCGCCCCAGGTATTGCAGGTGAACGTGCGCTTGATCGCCGCCACCAACCGCGATCTGCGCGCCGAGGTCCTCGCCGGGCGCTTTCGCGAAGATCTTTTCTACCGCTTGAGTTCCATTCAGATTCGCATACCGTCACTCGCGGAGCGCCTTGAGGATATTCCCTTGCTGGTTCAGTTTTTCCTGAAAAAATACAACGACGCCTACGGCAAAAATATCGCTGGGCTGACGCGCCGCGCGCAAACCGTTTTATTGCAGCACGGGTGGGCGGGCAACGTGCGCGAACTGGAAAACGTGATTTCCAGCGCCAGCATCACGGCCATGGGCGATTTCATCGACCTCGGCGACCTACCCGAGCATCTCCAGCGCCGCGGCCCGCGCGGCGGAGGCGAGGAACAGGATTGGCGGCCCTTGTCGCTCGAAGAAGTCCGCAAGGTGCATATTCAGCGCGTGCTCGATATGTGCCAAGGCAACCGCCTGCGCTGCGCGCAAATTCTCGGCATCGGACGCACCAGTTTATACCGCTACCTTAAGCGCGATGCCGCGGCGGCAAGCGCGCCGCCACCACAGCACGTATACGTCGGCTCCGGACGCGCCACAGTCGGACGTTAACATTCCCTCGATAGACAATTGGCCTCTAGCAGATGCGCCGCCAGCGACTAGGTCGCGTGCGATTTGACCATATGACCTTAGCACCTAGAGATTTATCGCGCAGGCATAGAAAATGTGCCCTCGCGGCACACTGTCCCCGCTTGAAGCAATCATGGAACTTCCGGCGGTCACGCAAGTCGCACATAATGAACGATTTCCGCTGCAGGGGGTTTGGCACGTGCGCTGCAGTATAGCCTTGCGAACTTACGTACAAGAAGTTTCGCAACGATGCGCAGCGATCGGCCGAAGGAGTGACGAAGCCAAAAATTTGCGCGCCAGCCACGTAGAGAATATAGCGGCGGCGCCAGACGATTCCCACCAACAGTAGTTCTTCAAGCAACCTCGAACACCCAGCCTGAATCCTCTGAAGCGCCGTGTTCCGGATTTCACCGGAACGCGGCGCTCTTTCCTCCGCATTCTGCTGCGTTCCTGCAAGACCCCGCGTCCCTGCATTCCTGCGCATTTCAGCAGCGAGAAAGGCCATCCGGCAATTCGTCGGCGACGACCTAAAGCTGCGGGCCTGTGGATATACTGCCGCGGCCAAGCAACTCGCCAATAATCACCCAGTCAGAGGCCGCTAGTTGCCGCTGTTGGCGGCCACGGTGGCCGCCGCGTTGTTCGTCGCTATAGGGTTGGCCGCAGCCGCGGGTGTGTTGCTGGCCACGACGCCAGGCACGGTGATGGTGCTATCCAGGCGGGCCAGCATGCCGGTCTGCGCGGGCAGATCCACTTCTTTGCCTTTGCGAATCATGATGTACGCGGCGCTGCCGGCGATGCCGAACCCGAAGCCGCGCGCAACGTTGCTGAAGATGGCGCCCACGAGCGCGCCGCCGCCAGTACCCAGGGATGCGCCGATCACGTCGCCCTTGAAGTCATGCTTCTCTTGCAAGACCTGGCCTTCGTCGATTTTTATGTCCTTGCGGGTGTTGGTGTCTCCGTTGCTGTGGCGTTGCTCGATGGCCAGAATGCTCATCTGGATGGGGATGATGCGGCTGTCTATTTCCATGCTGCGGAAGGTGAGATTCATGTACGCCTGGCCGCGGAAGACCGAGAACATGCGAGCTTTTTCGACAGTGCCAACGGTACCGTTGAGGCGCGTCCCCATGGGAATCAGCAACGTGTTGCCAATAAAGACGGGTTCCGCCACGATCGCGACGAACGGGTCGCCGTCGCGGGCGCTGGAGCTGCTGATATCGGTAATGAGGTTCAGGTGCACGCGAGTTCCTTGCACCACCTGTTGCGGTTCGGCATAAGAAGCCAGCGAGGTGAACAGAAATACGACAGCAACCAAAGAAGAGAGCAAAGTCTTTTTCACGGGTAGTCCTCCTGCGCGCTTAGAAGAAGCGGGCTTAAGCCCCGTGTCGTGGGGGGACATTGCGGCGATGCCGCAATGCGAGCCGCTGGCGCAGCGGACCCGGCGTCACGTTGCGGCGTGACGCGGGCGGACGGCGGAGGAACACCATCCGTGACGAGTGTACGCGGGTTCGGCAGGCCGGAAGTATCGCGTTTCCCGAAAATGTTTACTCTCTGGGCACAAATCCGTTGCGCCGCGAAAAGACCGTCGTGGCAATTCCTGACCGGAGAATTTGCTTCCGCACGAGGAATTTCCACAGCACCGCGTGGCACAACCACGACGATCTGGCGGGCGAGGCGCGTGACGCCGCGGGCCTGTGCTAAACTTTTGCATCGCAGTGGTGCGCTTCGCGTGCGGCTGCCGGAGAGTGGAGCTTCGGGCTCTGTGCGACAAGGTCCCGCGAACCCCGCCAGGCCCGGAAGGGAGCAACGGTACCGGGAACGCCTTGGGCGCCGCAGACCACCCGAAGTTCCTCTCACCGCCAGCCGGCAAGAGCATGAGGTTTCGACATTCGCTTGGAACCGTTCGCTTGAAGAGTTCGTGAGCTCCCAACAACTATGAGTACCTACCAGGTTATCGCGCGCAAATGGCGGCCGCAGACGTTTGGCGATCTCGTGGGGCAAGAGCATGTGACGGAGACGCTGAAAAACGCGATCGCGAAAGATCGCGTGGCTCATGCTTATATTTTCTCCGGCGCGCGCGGCGTGGGAAAAACCACCGCGGCGCGCATTCTGGCTAAAGCTTTAAATTGCGTGCATGGGCCGACGGCGAGTCCCTGCGGCGTGTGCGATGCATGCAAGGACATCGCCACGGGAAATTCGCTGGACGTGATCGAGATCGACGCGGCATCGAATCGCGGCATTGACCAGATTCGCGAACTGCGCGAGATGGTGCGGTATGCGCCGGCGGCGTCGCGGCACAAAGTAGTGATTCTCGACGAAGCGCACATGTTGACAACGGAAGCGTCGAATGCCTTGCTGAAGACTCTCGAAGAGCCACCGGACCGCGTGATCTTCGTGATGGCCACCACGCAGCCGGAAGATTTGGAAGACACCATCCGGTCGCGCTCGCAGCATTTCCATTTTCGCGCGCTGACCTTCGCGGAAATTTCCGGACGGCTGGAACATATCGCCAGAAAAGAGAATTTAAAGATTGAAGCGGGCGCGCTGGCGGTGATTGCGCGGATGGCGGAAGGCAGTTTGCGCGACGCACTATCGCTGCTGGAGCAGGCGCGCGCGTACTGCGGCGATAAGATTCCGGACAAGGAAGTTCGCGAACTGTTGGGCGTGGTGCCGGAAGATGCGCTGGAAGAGCTGGTGAACGCCATTGCGGAAGGCTCGGCGGATCGCGCGCTCGGCCTTGTGCACCGCTTCCAGAAAGATGGGCGCAATTTACAGCATTTTTGCCGCGAGGCCATCCGGCACATCCGGAATTTGCTGATTGCGCGCGTCTCGGGAGCGGATTCGGAATTGATCGCCGCCACGGCGGACCAGCGGCCCGCGCTAGCGCGAGCCGCTGGACTTTTTGGTGAAGAAGATTTGACGCGATTCTTCCAGATATTGTTGCAGACGGATGATAGTTTGCGGCGCGCACCCGATCCGCGGGTGCATTTGGAAATGGGTTTGCTGCGGCTGATCAACGCGGGGAGGCTTGCGCCGCTGGAAGAGTTAATGTCGGAAATGTCCGGCGGATCGCGCGGTGGTGGAGCGACGTCCGCGGGCGAGGAACGCGGAGTGGCAGGCAACGTCGCGGCAAAGAAAATGTTTGCGGAGGACGCGGGTGGTGCGACGCCCGCCGCAACTTCTGGCGTGACGACTGTCGTAAACCCGCGTGAGCAGGTGCAGACTCGCGCGATGGCGGAACTCGAGGTTGCGGCGTGGCGTCCGGAAGCGCCAAACGGCGCCGCGGCAAGAGACACGGAGCTGAAACGCGACAGCGCTGCGACCAATGGTGCGGTGAAGAGCGCGTCAGCATTTGCGGCTGCCAATGGCGACATCGCGGACGTTGCTGCGGATGACGACCCGGCGTCCGACGGAGCATTTGAGGAAAAGAAAGATGACGCCCTGAAGGGGGTCGCTACAAATGCCGCTGCAAATTCAAGAACTATCGGCGCGACCGCTTCGGAAATGGCGGAGGGAATTTCCGCGGAGCAGGTGGCGGAAATTAAGGCGGCGATCCAGGCGGAGAAAAAATTCCTTGGGGAACTGGTGGACCAGAGCAGCCGGTGGCAGGTGGAAGGCATGGAGCTGCGGATATTTTTCCCGGTGGAGAAACGGGCGTTCGCGGAATTACTGGAAGGACGCGAAGCGCTGGAAAAAATTCGCGCACAAGCCAGCCGGGTGCTGGGCAAGCCCGTGCGCGTCTGTGCTAAAATCGAAAGTATCGCGGCGGCTGCAGCGGCCGGCGCGGCGTCATCGTCGCCCAGTCCGGGGAGCGGCGCGGTGGTAAGCGGCACAACGCCGCGGAATAGTTCGGGAAACGCGGAATTGCGCGCGCGGTTTGAAAGCGATCCGATGGTGCGTTCGATGCTGGATCGCTTCGGAGGAAAGATTTCGGAAGTGAAGCCGCCCGATTCGTGACCATTTTCGCAGCAGGATTCGGAGCGAGTTGCGTGACGAATTTCGTAAAAAGTTTCGTGACCAAGTTCGGCGGCAAGAATCGCGCGGTTCCGGCAGGCAGAGAGGTTTAAACCAATATGGAAGTCAACGCTCTGCAACAGATGCTCTCGCGGTTGCGGCAAGTCCAGGAAGACCTGCAGCAGCAGGTGAACGCCGTGGCGGTGGAAGCGTCGGCCGGCGGCGGCATGGTCACCGTAAAGATGAATGGGCAGAAGCAGATTGTGGACGTGCGCATCGAGCCGGATGTTTTCGCCAGCAAGGATCAGGAGATGCTGCAGGATTTGATCCGCGCGGCGGTGAACGAAGCGTCGCGGCGAGTGGATGATGAGCTGGCCAGCCAGATGAAGAATATCGCGGGGACTATGCCGGGGATGGCTGGATTGAAAATTCCCGGGTTGTTTTAGTTTGTTCGCTGGGATTTTGTAGTTCCCTGTCTCGTTTGCTCCCCCATTTGAATCCCGAGCAGTGTGATGCCGAGAGCGGTAGCGGCTATCCCGGAATTTGCTTGCAACCACGTGAGCGGCTCGCGAAGGCGCGGGACAGCACCGGACTGCTACTTGCTGCGAACCATCTTTAGATTACTGACAAGTATTTAGCTACTTCCCGGCATCGCCCGCTATGGGCGCGCAGTGGTTTTCCTGCAAGATACCTTGAAGTTTGCGTGATGCGGATGTTTAATACGAGCAGGGGGAACCATGGAAATATTGGCGGCACTGAAGCAAGAGGAAGCGAAGTTACAACATCAGTTAACAGGAATTCGCAATGCGATTGCGGCGCTAGGGGGAAGTTTTTCCAGCGTTACGGCGCGTGGCAAGGGCGGGCGGCCCAAGCGCGTGGTTTCCGCGGCGCTGCGCGCGCATCTTTCGAAGAAGGCCAAAGAACGCTGGGCCAAGATTCGCGCGGATAAAAAGAAGTAACGCGCGCGTGTTTGGACGGGGCCGCTGTGGACTGCCGCACGGATCGCTGGGGAGTATGGCGACTAAGTGCATGGCGGGCAGCGGCCTTGGTATTTGCGCTAGAGTCGTTAGCGACCTCCGCTCAGCAATCCTCGGAATATCCCTGCGGATGCCATAAAGATACTCCGATCGCTGCGCAGCGCCAAAGCCATTGGAAGCCGAGGGATCCGGTTCAAGGCAATACGCGCAGGAGCATGGCGCTTCCGCTGCGAAGCTTGAGCTTGCCGGTTGGCGCGGCCAGAACGATGACGCCGAGCGGATCGGTGCGTCCGGCGTGCGTGATGCTCACGCCTTGCATGCCGTAAACGCCGCAAGCGTCGGAAGAAAAGAGCCACAGTGCCTGCAAGCGGTCGTCGCCATCGAGCGGGCCGCGACACGGTCCGTTCGGTTGCGCCCTGACGTGCACCAAAACTCCGTTGTAGAGCGCTTTGCCCACGGGATGATTTTCGCTATCGGTGACCTCACCGCCCACGCCGTAGACGGAATCGCCGCCGATCTGAGTGCTGTCCGCCCACGGAGGTGGGGTGCCAAAGCCGTAGGTTTGGTCCGGAACTTGCGCCAGTTCGACGGTCATCGCTGAAGCGAGGGCTCGCAGATCGACGGCTATGGCGAGCTTTTGATGATCAAAGGCAAGTTGATTGAACGCAAAGGAGACGGTTTCGCCGGCGCCATTTGACGCAAGAGCGACGGACAGAATTTTCCCAGAGACCGTTGCGCCTTCAGGAATTGTGCTGCCGTTCGGTAATGGCACGGCCTGCATGATCCGCCCGCGGATGGGTTCGCCGATGCTGACGGTTTTGGCGGAGAAGCCGCGATTTAGCCGGATCGGCAAGATGGTGCCATTGGGGATTTGCAAACTGCTGGAGGGAGGTTTGACAGCCGATGAAGCAGTGTTTGGTTGGGCACAAAGCCTCGCTGCAAAGAGAAACGGAACGAATGCCAGAACACCGGAAATAGTGAGCGTTGTGAAGCGGTTCGCTTTTCGGGAGTGAACTATGGTCATGCGTAAACTCCTATTGGTTAGGTGCTAAAAATGACCGCAGCGTTGCGAGAAAAATTTCGCCGAACTGCGGAATTCGACAGTGCGAGTCGTCCAGATTAAAAAAATGCGGAGCTGAAGCCCGGCGCCTACAAGAGTACGGAGCCGCAAACCACACCTCGGAGACGGCGATCAGCCGCGTCGTTTGCGTGTTGCGTGGTGGTGTGCTACACAAGGGGCATGGCTGATTTTGCTGCTCCTGTGGAACGATTGATCGATGAATTTAAGCACCTGCCCGGGATTGGGCAGAAGACGGCGCAACGGCTGGCGTTTTATATTTTGCGTTCGACGAAAGAAGATGCGCTGGGACTGGCGGACGCAATTCGCGAGGCCAAAGACAAAATTCGCACGTGTTCGACCTGCAACAACATTACCGATACGGATCCCTGCCTCTACTGCGTTGGGCCCACGCGCGGGAAGGCCACTATCTGCGTGGTCGAAGAAGCGCACAACATCATGGCCATTGAGAAAACGCGGGCGTACAGCGGCATGTACCACGTGCTCGGCGGCTCTTTGTCGCCATTGTCCGGACGGGGGCCGGACCAGCTGCACATTAAATCGCTGATCGAGCGGCTGAAAGGCGGGACAGTGGAGGAGATCATCATGGCCACGAATCCCACTGCGGAGGGCGAGGCGACGGCCGTGTATCTGTCCAAATTGCTGAAACCACTAGGGGTACGGGTATCACGGATTGGCGTGGGCATACCGGTGGGGGCGGATTTGGAGTATGCGGATGAAGTGACGATGATGAAGGCGATGGAGGGGCGGAGAGATCTATAGAGGTAGCCGCTACTAGTAGCTACAGGACGCTCTAGGCAAGAGATACATTTAGGTATAGAGTCTGGCGGTTGGAAGAACGCTCCCCGCAGTGAGTAGGTCCTTCCTTGTAGGTGCGTGGCGCTGAGGGTGTGCGCACTACTTCGTGGTTTTCGAAATCGTCGCGTGAGAAGTGAGAAGACGGTGGCGTTTCAGAATGGCACTTCGGGAACTATAGACGAAACACAGACCGAGAAATGATGCGGGTTGGCGTTGCTATTGCTTTATGTCGACGGTGGCAATCGGTTGGCGGATTTGACTGGCTGAAGTAGCAGAGAGCAGCGGCTGGCCGGTTTGATCGATCAAACACGCACTGGCCTTTGGATCGCGAGACGTGGCGGTTCGCGCAGTGACAAAAAAAAACGGACGGCGGAAGCGTTTATGGAAGACCAGCGCGGCAATTTTGCCGATGAGACGAGCGATATGGCATCCGAAAATGCAATGAACGCAAGCAGCGATTTGCGGAAACGACGGAGCACGCGGATTGTACAGGCCGTGCCCTTGGCGGTAACCGGCGTGGATGCGCTGGGGCGGCCATTCACGGAGCGCACTTCGACGCTGATTATCAATTGCCATGGTTGCAGGTACCAGTCGAAGCATTACGTTTTGAAAAATATGTGGGTGACGCTGGAAATTCCACATCCGGAGAGCGGGCAGCAGGCGCGCAATGTACGTGGGCGAGTGGCGTGGATCCAGCGGCCACGAACGGTGCGGCAACTTTTTCAAGTGGCGCTGGAACTGGAGCAGCCGGGAAATGCCTGGGGCATGGCGTTTCCGCCGGAGGATTGGTTTACGTTTCCCGAAGCCAGCGCGGCGCATTCCACAGCGACAATTACGCCCGGTGGAACGCTTTCGGGAATGCCCCATGCGACGAGCGGCAGCGCGGAGAGCGGACACGTCGATCATCTGGCTGGCGCCGGGAGTGAACCGGGAGCTGAAGCGAAGTTGAGCGAGGCGGAAGTGCCGCCGGTGATGGCCGGGGACAACGTGCGGATATTTCCTTCTCCGGTAAGCACCACGGATGCTTCTTTGCAATTGGCGCGGCAGATGACGCGGCTACTGAACGATGCCAAGCAGCAAATCCAGGCTGCGGCACGCGATGCGGCGACGCACGCGGTGTCCGCGGAACGGCACCGGGCGTTCGAGGAGTGGGAGCAGAAATTCGCGGCGGCACGCGTGGAAGTGGTGAATGAAGCGGAGCGCGCGCTCGGGAAAATTCAGCGGGAAGCGGACGCGCAGGCCAAGCGCGTGGCGGCTACCGCGGAAGAGTTGGCCGAGAAAACGCGCAACGAACTGCCGCTAAGCGTGACGCCCCAACTGCACGAACTGGCGCAGAGCGTGGCGCAGGAGTTCTCAGGAAAGCTCGTGGAACAAGGAGCGGCGCATCGCGCGCAGTTCGAACAGCACGCCGCGGGAACGGCGGAAACGCTGCGGGCGCTGTGCGAGCAGGCGGAGGCGGCGATCAGCAGATTGACGGCGCATCGCGAGAGCGCCGAGGCGCAGCTGCAGGAGCGCGCTGAGGCAGCGAAGAGAAGTTTGGACGAGACGGCGCAAGAGGCCTTGCGCGCTACATTGCACGCCACCAATGAGGCGCTCGAGGAGCGGACGAGGACTCTTGAATCGGCCGGCCAAGCGCTGGCGGAGAATTTGCAGAGGCTGGAACAGCAGTCACGAATGTTGGAGGAGAGCCGGCAGGCGGAGGAAGAATCCGGGCGGCGACGCGCGGCGGCGCTGACGGGACAGGGCGAAGCACTGCAGGGCGCGGTTCGAGAAAGCGCCAACCGGTTGGCGGAACTTTTTGAAGCGCAAGCGAAAGCGCAGGAAACGGCGCGCATGCTGAGCGAAGAAACGGCTCGCACGGCAGACACCGGAGCGGCACGCGTGGCGGCAATGCAGGATCAAGTGCTGGAGCGGCACGCGGTCGTTCAGGCCACTTTTGAAGCGAGTTGGCGTGCGCAGCTTGAGTCAGAGATGGAAGCGGCGAAGGAGCGCTGGCGAGAACACGTTGCTGCGACGATTCAAGGCGCGATCGCGGAAGCGGTGAGAGACGCGGTCGCCACAGCTACGGCAGAAGCGGGGCGCGGGTTGGATGAGCATGCGCGCGGATTGACGCAGGAAATGACCGGCCAGTTGCACGAGGAAGCAGCGCAGAGCGTTGAACGGCTGCTGGCCGAACGGGTACATGGACAGCTCGATGGGCAGGTTGCGGCTTTGCACGAAGCGGCCAACCGGGTGTCGGGTGAAACGGAACAACATATAGCGGGGTTGCGCGACGTGGCCTCGCAAGTTGCGGCGCAGGCGGCTGGTGAAACCAAGCATCGACTCACGGAACTGCGCGAGGCTGCCGCGGCAGCGGTGCGTGAGGCGGAACAGCGCGTCGCGGGCGTACGCTCGTCCGCGGAAGAGTTTGCAAGCACTGCACTACGCGAAAAAACCGAGCGGCTTGACCCGCTGGTGTGGCGAGCTGGGGAAGCGATTGCGCGACTGGAACAGTTTTCTGCGCGGCTGGATTCAGCGCAGGAAGATTCCCTGCACGGATTCCGAGCGCAGTTGGATGACGTGTTGAGCTTGCATCGCAACGAACTGCACCGCCGGTCCGAGTCGCTCTTCGAAGAGATTAACGGACGGATTCGCAAAGCGTTTGAAGATACCAGTCGGCAAGCCGTGGAGGAGTTTGCGCAGCAAGTGAGCGCGACCGTACAGCCACACGTTACACAAGCCGAGGAAGCGGTACACCGCCTGGCGGGCGGCAGGTCGCTGCTGGACGCGGCCATGACGCTGCAGCAGGATCGCATACGCGGTTTTGCGGACGAAGCGTTTGCGAATTCGCTGGCGCGTTTCAGGGAGAATTTGGGCAGCGTCGAACAGGTGTTGCAGGACGCTTCGCAGGCGATCACCGAACGGAGCCTGGCGGAAATGGAAGGTAAAGTCGAAAGCTTGCGCCACCAGGCGATAGAGGATGTATTTAAATCGTCCGAGTGGTACGAGAAAAAGGCGCAGACACATATTCAGAGCGCTACCGAGCGGGCCGTGGAGCAGGCTGCGAACCTGCTGCGCGAGAAGGCGGGCGAAGTCTCCGGGACATTCGCCAGCGAAGTAGATCACGCCAGCAGAAATTTTATCAGCCACACTCAGACCCAGATGGAAGAAGTCTTGCGAGACGCCTTCGAACGGTCGCGCGCGCTGTTTGCCGAAGCCGCCGAAACGACCGAAGCGGCGTTCACGGATGAGATTCAGCGTACCGCGCGGCGCGAGCTGGCGGGGTTCGGCGAAGAAGTGCAGCGTTCCGCCGGCGAGATGCACGGGCAACTCGAGACAGCGCGCGTGGAATTGGCATTGCGCACCTCGGCGGAGCAGGAAGACTTTCTACGACGATTTCAAGCAGGCATGAGCCGCGCCATGGAAAGCAGCGTAGCGGAGGCTCGGAACAGCGTGGAAGCAAGCTTCGCACCGCTTCTGGAGACTTTCCGCAACGTGACGCACGCGCATCAGGAAGAGTTGCGGGGAGCGTATCAAAAGGCGGGCGAAGAAGCAGCTGAGGAACACCGCGAGAAATTGCGCGGCATTTCCAATCAATGGATGCTGGCCACGGTAGCGTCGCTGGATCAACAATCGCGCGCCATGGTGGCGAATATCGCAGCGACCGCGGAGCAGCAGCTGCGAACCGCGTGCGAACAAGTGTTTGCGGGCGTAGGAGACTCACTGCGCGAGCGCATGCGGGAAATTGCATCGGGAATGGATGCGAAGGCCAAGGGGCAATCCGCGTAACGCTTCGGCTGATTTGCTGAGCGCCAAACTCGTGTCACTCGTACCGCAGCGCCTCCACGGGATCGAGCTTCGCCGCCTGCATGGCGGGCAGCCACCCGCTCAACACGCCCACCACAATCAAGATTCCGGTCGACAACATCATCGTCAGCAGCGACAACGTTAGGTGAATATCTACCTTGCCGCTGTCATCTTCATACGCCGGACCTAGAAACGGCAGCGTGCCGATCATCGACGTGATCGACGCTGAGAGCAGCATGCCAATCGCGCCGGCCGCCAGCGTCATCACCAGCGCCTCCAGCAGGAACTGCCAACGAATGTGCGCTTTCTTCGCGCCCAGAGCGCGGCGTAAGCCTATTTCTTTGACGCGCTCGTCGACCGACACCAGCATGATGTTCATTACGCCAATCCCGCCGATGCCCAGCGTCAGCGCGCCAACAAAAAACAGCAGCGCCTCGATGCCGATGGTAATCCCCTCGTAGATGGGTTTGAACTCCTCGCGACCGAACATGGTTATGGCGCGTTTATCCGTGGGCGAAAAGCGCTGGTGGCTGGCCACAGCTGCGCGCACTTGCAGCATGGCGCTCGATTCAAATCCCGGCGCCACCGGCTCAAACAGCATCACGCTGGCGTGTTTGGTGTCCCACAAATCGCCGGCCGCGGTATAGGGAATGAACGCGGACTCGTCGTCGCTGGTAAAATAATTGCTGTCGGAAAATTTCGTGTCCATCGAACCGACGACCATAAACTTCACACCATCGATGCGCACCGTTTCACCAACCGCGGGAGTGCCGCTGAAAAGCTTTTTCCGCAAGCGCGCGCCAAGAAAGACCACGCGGCGGCGTTCCGCGATATCATCCGGCGAAATCCAACTCCCCTCGATGGGCACCTCATTGCGCATCTCGCCATATTCCGGAAAAACGCCGCGAATCGCAGTGTCGGCGAGGCGCTCTTCGTGCGAGATGCCTTTGAAGCGCACCGTCTCCAGTGTCACGCGCTTCACCAGCGGTGATTGCGCTTTCACCCAGTCGGCGTCGTCCTGATCGAAATGCACTTCTTTGCCCGCGCGTTCTCCGCCCGCCTGCTCGCTGGTGGTGCCCGGCCAGCACACGACGGCGCCCTTGCCAAAAACTTCGAAGGTATACATCAGCACGCTGCGAAATCCCGCACCGTAGCTCAGCAGTAGCGTCACCGCCACGATGCCCCAGGCAATTCCCGTCATAGTCAAAAGACTGCGCAGCGGGTTACGGCCTAACGCGGCCCAGGCTTCGCGAAAGATTTCGAGGAACATCGCGCTAACCTCCCGCCTCAAACCGCAAAGCTTCGATCGGATCCACCGAAGCCGCGCGATTCGCGGGATATAGCGCCGACAACACCGCAATCAGCCCCAACAAAAGGACCGAACCCGCGCCCAATTTCCAGCTCGCCAGCAATCCGGCAAAGAATTGCGGCATCGGGAGTAAATTCACCAGTGCGCAAAAGCCGTAAGAGACGATCAGCCCCGTCCCGCCGCTCAGCGCCACGACGATCACGGTCTCCAGGAAAAATTGCCGCAAAATCGAACGCCTTGTCGCGCCTAGCGCCATGCGCACACCAATCTCGCGCGTGCGTTCGCGCACCGAGACCAGCATCACGTTCATCACGCCAAGTCCACCCAGAAAAAGCGTGGCGATGCCCACCGCGCCCATGAACACTTCCATGCCCACAATGATCATGCGGTTGGCTTCCGCGCCCTTTACGGTGTCCCAGATGCTGGCGGCTTCTTTGTCGCGCGGATCAAAATTGTGCAGCCGCCCCAGCGAGCGCCGCAATTGCGTGACGCAATCCGGATGACTGGCCAAGCTCCAGGGCGCGGCAAGAATACGGTCCACACTATGCTCCGGCGAAGGCGGCTTGTTTGGAAAATCCCGTTTCATGGAATCGAACGGAATAAAAATCTTTCGCGTGTCAGTGCCGTCGTAGCTGGAATTCTGGTCCTTGAACTTCATCACGCCGATGACGGTATATGGCTTCTCATTCAGCCACACCGTAGCGCCCACGGCGTCACGCTCGGCGAAAAGCTGCTTCTTTGTGTCGCTGCCAAGAAACGCCACGTTGCGCGCTTCAGCGTTATCCTCGTAATTGTAAAATCGCCCCTCCGCCACGGTTATGCTGCGAATCTCCGTGAACGGCGGCAGTGATCCAACCGTGTCAATCGTCCCGCTGTTATACAAACTGTGCGCTTGCACGTTGTTACCGAGCTCCGGCATCACATACTTGCACGCCGGCGATTCCGCCGCGACCTGCTTATAGTCGTTCTCCATAAAACGAATCGCGCGCCCGGAGCGCAGTCCTCCGGCTTGCATGCTGGTGCGCCCGGAAAACACCACCATCACGTCCTTGCCAAAAGTTTCCTGATTTTTCTGGATGCCCTTACCGAGACCTTCGCCCGCCGCAACCATCACGGTGATGGAAATGATTCCCCAAGCGATGCCAAACATTGTGAGCAGCGTGCGCCGCTTGTTTACCCACAACGTCGCCAGCGTATCCCGCAATAAATCTTCGAAGGACATAAGCTCCGTTCACTGGCACTCGCCTTGTAGGGGCGAAGCATGCTGCGCCCCATCTCGGCAAGGTGTAACCCGATCGCTAGCTCTTGTACCTGAGCACGCGCGCCTTACTGCAAAATCACCTGCTGCTTCTCGTTCAGCCCTTCCAGCACTTCCGTTTTCACGCCGTTGGAAATTCCCAATTTCACGGCAACTTTCTTTTTCCCGTTATCGCCCTTCGCGTCCGGCAATTCCACCGACGCTTTGCGCTCCTTGTCGTAAATCAGCGCAGCTTCCGGCACCATCAACACGTTTTTCTTCTCTTCCAGCAAGATCTCCGCGTTGGCGCTCATCGACGCCTTTAGTTCGCCGGTGGAATTGGCGATCGAGACGCGCACCTCAAACGTTGTCACGTTATCTTTTTCTTTTCCGAGTGGCGAAATCTTCGTCACCTTCCCGGTAAATTTCTTGTCCTTGAACGATTCCACCACGATGCGCGCCGGCTGATTCAAATACACTTTGCCGATATCGGCCTCATCCACTTTGCCCTGCACATACACTTCGCTGATATCGCCAAGGGTCATAATCGGCGTGGCCTGCGATCCCAGCACCAGAATCGAGCTCACCGCATCGCCCACATTCACATCACGCGACAGCACCAACCCGTCAATTGGGCTAACAATCGTCGAATTCCGCAAATCCTCTTCCGCGTTATCCAGCGCCGCCTTCGATTGCGCCAGCATGCCTTCGGCCTTGGCAATTTCCGCGCGAGACACCGCCAGATTCGCCTGCGCGCTCAACTGCTTGTTCAGCCCAAGCTGATAATTTTTCTGGGCATCCTCCACCACCGACCGGGACACCACGCCCTCATTAAATTCCTTCTCCGCCCGCTCCATGCTTAGCTTCAAAAACGGCACATCCGGGCCCTCGGCGTCTACCTTATTTCGCTCCAGCGAAGCCATGGCCGAATTCCGCGACGCCGTGGCCGCCTGCAAATTCGCCGTGGCCGCGCGCTCCGCGGCTTCCAGTTGCACCTTATCCAGTTCCACCAGAATCTGTCCCACCTTCACGCGGTCGCCGTAATCCACATAAATCTTCTTGACGATCCCACTGGCCTTGGATTTGATATCCGCCTTGGAAAGCGGCTGAATTTTTCCGGTCGCCACCACCACGCGCGCCAAATCTCCGCGCTCCACGTCCGCTAATTTTGAAGCATCAATCGTATGATTCGGCCGCAACGCCGCCATCACGCCATAACCGCCGCCACCCAGCACCACCAGCCCGATGGCCGCCCAAATCAACCGCCGCCGGCGTTTCTTGCCGTTCGTTCCGTTTAACCCGTTGCTCCCACTGGCCATGCAAACACCCCCACCCGGTTCAGTCTTGCCACTCTAAGGTACGCATTCCCTCCTCAGGATGTTCCCCAGCATTCTGGTGGACTTAGACGTAACAAACGGCTCGGAGTCGCGATTAATCTTCTAACCGGACATTTCTAAGCGTGGCCTACTCGATTCCGTCGATTCCGTAGGGGCCCCGCGTGCTGCGGCGCATCTCGGCAAGATCCCTCAAGTTTGACGATTCTATTTCTTTCGAAAGATCCGCGTCTCTTTATCGCTAAAATCAAACTACGAAGATTTTCGTTGACACTACGAATTTCTTCGTAGTAGAGTCTCGCCCATGGCCCACCCCACGCAAAAACCCACCGCTTCCGAACTGGAAATCCTGCAGGTCCTATGGACCCGCGGACCCTCCACGGTTCGTGAAGTCTACGAAGTACTCAGCGAAAAAAGAGATATGGGCTACACCAGCGTCTTAAAGCTCATGCAAATCATGACGGAAAAAGGCAGCGTGCGCCGAAACGAAACGCAGCGTGCCCACGTTTATGAGGTATGCCAGCCCGCCGAAAAAACCAAGCGCGGCCTGGCCGCCGATGTTTTGCAGCGCGTGTTTGATGGCTCGGCCAGCGAACTGATGATGCACGCATTGGCCGGCCACCGCGCCTCCAAAGAAGAAATCGCGGAATTGCGACGCTTGCTTGCGGAGTATGAAAGGAAACAGTCATGACCAGCTGGCAGCTCTGGCTCACACCGGATATCACGCACGCGGTGGCGCTGGCAATCTTGCACTTCTTGTGGCAAGGCGTGGCTTTGGCGGCGCTGGCCTCTGCGGCTATGGCACTTTCGCGCAATGCGGCCACGCGATACGCGATTGGCGTAACCGTCTTGGCGTTGATGTTCGCCGCGCCCGCCCTGACGTTTATCGTGCTGCAGCAGCGCTCTGTGGCTTCGGCAAACGGTGAACTTACAACTCGGGCGGGTGCCGCGAACATCCTGACGTCCGATTCGCTCGCGGCGAAAGTCTCAACGCCGGCGAGTCCGCGGCACAACAACGTCCCAGCCTCGTCCGGCTATCTCGCATGGCTCGTTGAGGCGTGGCTGGCGGGCGTGGCCCTGCTCAGCCTTCGTCCCGCCGCGGGCTTTTTCGCGCTGCAGCGACTGCGGCGCAAGCACGCCGCGCCCGTCAGTGAACTCATCCGCGCACGCTGCTTATCCCTGCAGAACACTCTTGGCGTACAGCGCCTGATCCGTTATTGCGAATCGGTAGAGCTGAAGGCGCCCGCGGTCGTCGGCTGGTTCCGGCCCGTGGTTTTCTTGCCCCTATGCACGATCAGCGGACTCTCTGTCGACCAGCTCGACGCCATCGTCGCGCACGAATTAGCGCACATCAAGCGTCTCGACGCCTTCGTCAATCTTTTCCAAATCGCCGCGGAGACGCTGCTCTTTTATCATCCCGCAGTATGGTGGCTCAGCAGTCGCATTCGCGCCGAACGCGAAAATTGCTGCGACGATGTGGCCATCGCGGTTTGTGGGAACGCCGCGGCATACGCTCGGGCCCTCGCCAGCATGGCGGAATCCCACGCTGTCCCCGCGATGGCTATGGCTGCAAACCGCAGTCCGCTGGTAGCTCGCGTGGCACGCATTTTGGGCATCGCAAAATCGCAGGCCGGCATTCGTGGCGCAAGCCTTTTCGCCAGCGCACTCTGCCTTAGCGTTTCTCTTGTCGCCGGCCACGCCCTCTTTGGCGCAAACCAAACCACCGCCGCGGCGCCGCAGCCTCCCGCTCCTGCCGCCGTGCCCGCTTCGCCCGCGGCACCGCAGAGTCCCGATGCTGTGATCGTCATACACGGGTCGCCCGCCGCCCCGTTGGCGCCGCCAACTCCAACGAGCGAGTTACCTCCACTCCCGCAGATTGCTCCCGCTCCAGCGGTCGCCATAACTGAAGTTGCCGCGGTTGCCGATCAGGACGCTCCAGCGCCAGAAAAAGTTCCCGCAGCCTCGACGAACCCTAAGAGCTCATATATCGAATCCCTCAAAGCCGCGGGCCTCATCAATCTCGACATCAATCAAATAATCGCGCTCAAAATTCAGGGGGTCACTCCCGACTACGTGCGCTCCATCATCGCGGCCGGAGTGAAACCCGACGCCGATGAAATCGTCGCTATGAAGATCCAGGGCATCACCTCCGACTACCTCAAAGGTCTAAGCGATGCCGGCGTCAAAGTCGCCATCGACGAGGCCCTGGCCATGAAAATCCAAGGCATTACGCCTGAATACATTCAGGAACTCCGTATTTCCGTTCCCGACATCGCTTCCGACAATATCCTCGCCATGAAAATTCAGGGCGTCTCCCCGGACTACATCCGCGAGCTTCGCGCCTCGTTTCCCAACATCGCTTCGGACGATATTCTCGCGATGAAAATTCAAGGTGTCACGCCGGAATATGTTAAGGAACTCCGTGACGCCACCGGCCTGAAACTAGACGCCGACGAACTCATCGCCATGAAAATTCAAGGCGTCTCCGCTGAATACATCCGCGACCTAAAAGCACTCGGACTGCAACTCGACGCCGAGAGCATCATCGGCATGAAAGTTCAGGGCGTCACTCCCGAGTACGCGAAGTCGCTGCAGTCCGCCGGCCTGCACCTCGACGCCGACGAACTCATCGGCGCAAAAATTCAAGGCATCACGCCGGAATTCATCGCGCAAGCCCGCAGCCACGGCTTCAAAGACCTGGATCTCGACAAGCTAATGCGTCTGAAACATTCCGGTGTATTGGATCAATAGTCCGCGTCCGTGCTTCGCACAATTTTCAGAAAGAAGGGAGACTTCGCCATGAATCGACGCGACGCTTTACTCTGTTACGTTCTGGTCGCGGCTATGCTAGTCGGCGCGCTGATCGCCAAAGCCGCCGATTCCCTCTCGGGCAGTTGGACCATTCAGCATTCCGAAGAAGCCGGTAAAGTGCAGTTCGCGCTCATCCGCAATGATCGCCACGGCAATTCCACGCACGAATCCGATTGGCCCCTCAACATCTTCGTGGGGCTGGACCTCTCGCAGCCAGGCAAGCGCGACGTGCATTTCACCATCACCCGCGACGCCGGTCGCTTCGACTGTGAAGGCTACGTCAAAGACGGCGAGGGTGTCGGCATCTTCCATTTCGCCGCCGAACCCAAATACCCCGCGGAAATGAAGGCTCTGGGGTTCGACGGTGTAGATGCCGAAAAACAGTTCACCATGGCCATCATGGATGTCAGCACGGACTTCGCCAAACAAATGAAATCCGAAAAAGTAACCGGCCTGGACACCGACAAGCTAATCGCCTTTCGCATCTTCAATGTCAACGCCGCGTTCATCGACGATCTGCGCAAAGAAGGCCTGCCGATTGCCGACAGCGACAAGCTGGTGGCTTTTCGCATTCACAGCGTCACGCCAGAGATGGTGCGCTTCCTTCGCCGAGCCGGCTACCAGCCAGATGAAGACACGCTCATCGCCATGCGCATTCACGGCGCCACTCCGGAGTGGATGCAACAACTGAAGAAAGATGGCTATGGCAACGTCGACCTGGAAAAATTAATCGCCTTCCGCATCCACGGCGTTTCCCCGGAATTTATCGAGCACCTGCAAGCGCTGGGCTACCAGCACCCCGAACCCGATCAGCTCGTGGCCATGCGCATCCACAACGTCACGCCTGAATTCATCTCTGACCTGCGCGCCCGCGGCATGCAAAATCTCACCGTCGATCAGCTCGTCAATCTCCGCATCCACGGCATCGACTAACCGCCAAAGTTTTTGTCGTGAACGCTTTTGTAGCGGCCGGGTTTTTTAGTCCCGGCCTTTTCTTTTTTTCACAACAGTAATTCCTCAAAACACTCGGAAAGGAAGGATCGTCGCCTTCCCCCCTAACGCACCAAAAAATAATCCAATCGCATCAAAACGTGGCGTTATGCAATTTCCTACGAACCGTGATAATAAGTTTATGGCGACCGAAGCGAGGTGTGGGTTGAGACTCATCCATGGGCCCGGGCGTGCCTTTCTGCTAGCCGGCATCGTGTTGTGCGGCGCGCAAACTTCCCTGGCGCAATCCGCGACAACCTCTTCTCCGAGTACGCCGGGGCAATCCATTCCCGGAACCTCCGGCGTAAGTTCCTTCGCGGGCAGCGTCTCCGCAAAGTTGGTTCCGGGAGTCCTGCCGCTTTCCCTGCGCGACGCCATTGACCGCGGCCTGAAACAAAATCTCGGCCTCCTCCTTTCCAATAGCGACATTCGTTCGGCTCGCGGACAGCGCTGGGAACAATTGAGCGCCTTGCTCCCTCACGTGACGGCCGGACCATATATCGCCGATTCAGAAATCAATCTCGCCGAACTGGGTTTCGGTAACGCTCCTGGACTCAAACTGCCCCCGTCCATCGGCCCTTTCTCTTATTTTGACGCACGCGTCGCGGTCACCCAGTCCCTCTTCAATTGGCAATCCATCAATGCCACACGCGCCGCCAACCAAGGCCTGAAGTCCGCCGAATACACCTATAAGGACGCGCGCGACCTCGTGGTTCTCGCAGTAGGGTATACGTATTTACAGGCCATCGCCGACGAGGCCCGTATCGAAACCGCGCAAGCTCAAGTGGAAACGGCCCAAGCCCTCTATGATCAAGCGAAAGACCAGGTCGACGCCGGCACTTCCCCAGCCATCGATGGCCTACGCGCCAAAGTGGAACTCCAGACGCGCCAGCAGCAGCTAATCCAGGCGAAAAATAATTTTGCCATCCAGAAGCTCACCGTCGCGCGCGTCATCGGCCTGGCTCCCGGCCAGGAATACGAATTCACAGATAGGTCTCCGTATCAGCCGTTCGCAGGCATCACCGTGGACGAAGCTCTCAAACGCGCCTACGCTTCGCGATCCGATTATCAGGCGGCCATGACTGATGTGCGCGCAGCGGAATTTACGCGCAAAGCCGCGTCGGCCGGCTATCTCCCATCGCTTTCCTTTAACGCGAACTATGGCGCGGCAGGCTCGCATCCCTCTACTTCAACGCAAGTTTTCGACGTGCGCGGCACCCTCTCCATTCCCATCTTTCAGGGCGGCGCCGTTCACGGAGATGTTTTGCAGGCTGACGCGAGGCTTGAGCAAAGCCGCGAGCGCGCGGACAATCTGCGCGCGCAGATCGACGCCGACGTTCGCACCGCGCTGCTGAACCTCCAATCCTCCGCGGAAGAAGTCGACGTGGCTCGCAGCAACATCGAATTGGCGGAAGAAACCCTCGTACAGTCGCGCGATCGCTTCAGCGCGGGCGTCACCGACACCGTCGAAGTCGTGCAATCGCAAGAGGCCGTCGCCAGCGCCCATGAGCAATTCATTTCCAGCCTCTACAACTACAATTTTGCGAAAATTTCCCTCGCTCGCGCTTTGGGTGTTGCCGAAGACGGCGTCAAGGAATATTTCAAAGGACAATAAATATGGCGGACGAGAAGCCTCCCCAGTCGGCGTCCCTGTCGACGCCTGATGCAGCAAAAGATTCTCCCAGCGGTTCCTCATCCTTTTCGGACAAGGCCTATGTGTCTCCGGCCCGTCGCAACGCCAAGGCTCGCAGGAATATTGTGATCGCTGTCGTCGCCGTGGTGCTGGTGGTGGGCGGCTTCTTCTTGTGGCGCTACTTGAGCAGCTATGAATCCACCGACGATGCCCAAGCCGACGTTCACCTCTATCCCGTCAGCGCGCGCGTTTCCGGCTATGTAATTCGTGTAAATGTCGACGACAACCAGTGGGTCCAGAAAGGCACCGTCCTCGTCGAGATCGATCCGAAAGACTATGAAGTCGCGGTCGCGCAGGCGCAAGCCAATCTACAGAACGCCGAGGCCACCGCGCAATCGCTGAACATCACCGTACCGATTACCTCGACAACCACAGAGAGCCAGCTGAGCTTCACCGCTTCGGACATCACCAACGCCGACGCGGGAATCATCGCCGCGCAACGCCAGCTCACCGCCGCGCACGCCCAGCTCGAAGAAGCTCAGGCCAATGATGTAAAAGCCCAAGACGATCTACATCGCTATAAATTGTTGGTGGACAAAAAGGAAGTGTCTGCGCAGGTTTACGATCAGGCCTTGGCCGCGGCTAAATCCAGCACCGCTGCGGTTGCTGGCGCCGCCGCGAATGAGGCCGCAGCGCAACAGTTCGTGCAGCAGGCCCAGAGCCGGTTGGCGCAAGCCCACGCCAACCATCAATCTGCGGAGACTGGGCCGCAGCAAGTCTCCTCTAGCCAAGCCCGTGCCCGCGCGGCTATCGCGGATGTGGAAGAGAAGCGCGCCCTGCTCGAGCAAGCCCAGCTGAATCTGCAGTACACCAAAATCATCGCGCCCGTCACCGGCGAAGTGAATAAAACTGTTGTCGTCGGATTGAATGTGCAACCCGGGCAGCAACTTCTTACCGTCGTGCCTCTTGAAGACGTCTGGGTCACCGCCAACTTCAAAGAGACCCAGCTCAAGCGCATGCGCGTGGGACAAAAAGCGGATATCCACATCGATTCCTCCGGCCGCACCCTGAAAGGCCACGTGGACAGTATTGCCGGAGCCACCGGGCCGCTCTTCAGCTTGCTTCCTCCGGAAGACGCCACCGGCAATTACGTAAAAATTGTGCAACGCATCCCGGTGAAAATTGTCCTCGAGCCGGGAGAAAATAAGGACCTTCAGCTCCGGCCTGGCATGAACGTGGTGCCCGACGTCTACCTCCAATGAGTTCCGCCGCGCTCCCACTCGAACCAGAAGTTTGGCGGCCCAAATTCAATCCGTGGCTGATCGCCGTTGTTGTGGCTCTAGCCGCCTTCATGGAGGTGCTGGACACCAGCATCGCCAACGTCGCCCTTCCCTACATGGCCGGCAATCTCGGCGCGAGCAACGATCAAAGCACCTGGGTCCTCACATCCTATCTCGTCTCCAACGCCATCATTCTCCCCATCAGCGGCTGGTTCGCAAACACCTTCGGACGAAAGCGTTTCTTCATGTCCTGCTTGGCCATCTTTACGGTGAGTTCCCTGCTTTGCGGTTTTGCACCGAGCTTAGGTCTTCTTCTTCTCTTCCGTGTGTTCCAAGGCGCGGGCGGAGGCGGACTTCAGCCCATGGCTCAAGCCATTCTCGCCGATACTTTTCCGCCTCACCAGCGCGGCTTGGCGTTTGCCCTGTACGGCATCACCGCTATTACAGCGCCCACCATCGGTCCCACCCTCGGGGGATGGATCACCTTCAACTATTCCTGGCGCTGGATTTTTTTCATTAACATCCCGGTTGGGATCATGACCTGGTTTCTGGTGCGCCGCGTCGTTGAAGATCCGCCTTATTTGGCTCGCATTAGGTCGGCAGGCGTGAAACTGGACTACATTGGCATCGCTCTGCTCACTCTGGGTATTGGCGCGCTGCAAATTTTGCTCGACAAGGGCCAGGAAGACGATTGGTTCGGCTCTCGTTTCATCACCACTCTCGTTGTTGTCGCCACCGTCTGCCTCATCTCCCTGGTGATCTGGGAGTGGTTCTACAAAACACCCATCATCGACGTCCACATGTTCAAAAGCTTTAACTTCGCCAGCGCCAGCCTGATGTTGTTCATGCTGGGCATCCTATTATTCAGCAGCCTGGTCCTGATGCCGCAATTCCTGCAAACCCTCGTCGGCTACACCTCGCAGCTCGCCGGCTTTGCGCTTTCCGCCGGAGGACTCGTCTTGCTTTTTCAAACGCCCATCGTGGGTCAACTGACGACGAAGGTTCAGGCGCGCTACCTTATTGCCTTCGGCTGGCTATCCTTGTCTGTCGCCATGTACTATTCCACGCAGCGCATCGACCTGCTCATCAGCTTCAAAGCCGCCACGTTGCTGCGCATCTCCCAGGTCATTGGTTTGGGCTTCTTATTCACGCCGATTACGTTGGTCGCCTACCTCGGTATTGCGCCAGAAAAAAACAACGCGGTCGCCGGGATCGCCAACTTCATGCGCAATATTGGCAGCAGCGTGGGAACCTCGATGGTTACAACTCTGGTTGCGCGACGCGCGCAGCTTCATCAGTATCGCCTGGTGGAATACGCTCGGCCCGATAATCCCAATTTTCAAAATTCGGCAAATGGCCTTGCCCAGCGTTTCGCGCACTCGGGCCTTGGCGCACATGAGGCTTACGCGCGGGCCGTGGCCACGATTTACCAGGAAGTGCAAACGCAGGCCACTACCTTGGCCTACATCGACATTTTTATGGTTCTTTGTGTAATCTCGGGGATTATGTTTTTCCTGGCGTTCTTTTTAAAGAAAAACGATCCCGGCGAAGGCCGCGTCGTTGTGGAGTAAGCAGCTTGACGACAGTTCGAACTCAAGTCGCACCGTGCGCCGTCGGACTTACAGCTCGTGGAGATCTTCTCTGTGCCCTCAGTGCCCTCTGTGTCTCTGCGTCCCCTGCGTTATTCTTTGCCTTTTTCCGCAGTCAGTTTAGTCGGGCCGTAAACGACGCGCACCAGGACGGGGTCCGGCCGGCCGGTTCCACCGTCAACTGGATAAGAAGGAATACTGTGCGATAGGATTAACGTCGTACAAACCAGCGACCCCAGGAATCCTCATATGATCAAAATCATCACCATCGAACGCGAATACGGCAGCGGCGGTGGCGAGATCGCCGAATTGCTGGCCACCCAGCTCGGCTGGAAGCTCTGGGATCAGCTGCTCACCGAAGAGATCGCCAGGCTGGCCGAATGTCCCAAAGCCATAGTCGAGGGTCGCGAAGAGCGTCCCGATCCGCTGTACTACCGCCTTTTCAAATCCTTTTTGCGCGGAAGCTATGAAGGCAGTCTCAATGCCCACAAACTCAAGCTGGTGGATGCCGAGTGCATCCTGAAGTTCACCGAACAAGTCGTCAAGCACGCCGCGAAGACCGGCAACTCCGTCATCGTCGGCAGGGGCGCGCAGCATTTTCTCAGGGACCGCCAGGATACTTTGCGCGTGTTCCTTTACGCTCCCCGCGCAAATAAAGTCCGCCGTTTGTTGTCCAACGGCAAGAGTGAAGCAGAAGCCGAACAACTTGTCGATACCGTTGACCGCGACCGCTCCGATTTCATCCAGAAATATTTTCACCACGAATGGCCCGACCGCACCGCCTATCACACCATGATCAATACCTCGGTCGGCGACGAAACCGTAGTCCACATGATCCAGGATCTGGCAAAAAACCTCGAAGCCACCACCTAGCCCGCCACATTTTGAGTGCGGTTTACCCTGAGCGCTGCGCGCGAAGGGCGGCTTGACGCCCCTTTTGCGCAGTAAGCACCGCCGCCATTCTGGTACGGGAGCACCATTCAATCTCTGGACCCAGTAATCCGATAATCTCCCAGGAAATGCGAGCGCTCACGGCGCCGTCTGCACCGCGCCATTTTTCGCTGCCCACGCCACAAATCCCTCTGGCGCATTGTTAACCCCGGCAATAATCGCCGCCTTCACGCTCTTGATTCCTTGCCACTGCGCATCCCGCAAATCCGCAAAACGCAAATCCGCGTCCGTAAAATCCGCCCCGGAAAGATCCGCCCCACTAAAATCCGCCCCGGAAAAGTCTCCCTCCGAACAATCCGCCTCCCGCAAAAGCGCCCGATTGAATTTTCCGCCGCGGAAATTTCCAGATTGCATCTCCGCGAAACTAAAATCCGCCCCGGAAAAATCTCCATCCCGCGCATCCACCGCGCTGAAATTCGCCCGCAACAATTCCGCCTTTTTCAGCTTCACCCCGCGCAGAAATGCTCCGGATACGTCCACGCCCACCAGCGCCACCTTGTCGTTGTTCAACTCCTGCAACGCTTCAATACGCCCGCCGCTGCCGCCCTTCCCTTGCGCCGTGTTCATCACCTGCCACATCTGCAGATGCCGCTGCCTCGTCCGGTCCCCCGATTCCGCAAAATAAAAAATCACCGCCACCAGCACCCCAAAGCTGCTCAAATATTCCAGCGCCTCCAGAAACGCCCAGTTACTCAAAAAATGTGCCGCCCACTCCACGCACCAGTTGCCCGCCACAAACGGCACCGTCCACCGGCTTCGCGCTCGCGTCCGATACTGCTCCCAATCCTCAGGTCGTTCCCGCCGCTCCCGATATCTCATAATCCCCTTTCCCCACCTGACGCTGCCCGCCACCCCGCGCCCACTCTTTCGGTCGGCCTTTCTCTGTGCCCTCTGCGTCTCTGCGAACTCTGCGTTAAAGTCTTTCGCCTTTTGACCTTGGCCTCGCCCTTCGGGTCCGTGCGCCATAAAGCCATTCGAATACAATTTTCATTCGAATACTATATAGTTATCTATTGATAATATAATTTAGACGTGCTGCCGTGCCTTGTGATAGCGCGTCTACCCACCCGGATCTTCTCGCGTTCCCGTAACGCTCGTCCATCGCGCGGCGGCGCTCTCTTTCCTCCAAACTCGCTGCCATACACTTGGCCCCACCAGTTAACCTCCGAGCCGTCGCAGGCCGCAACACACGATCCTTTATTTTCAATAGCTTGCGCACTCCTCTCAAACTACAATTCCCCGTATCCGCCTTATTTTGTTCGGGCTACGCACTCTTTGCCAAAAACACCCGGCGTACCACCCCCCTCGACCATTCAGATCTTCCCCCAGTCGCCACTTTTCGCGGACGATTCCTACGTAAACCCAATCGAATCTGTCTCTTTCGCAGATGTACCGTCCAACCCCTTTAGAATCTATCTCTTTCGCATCTGCCGGGGGGTGGGATACACCCCTGTATATTCACATCTTATAGCAAGCACTATATTTACCGAACGGCGGCAATTGCGCCGCTCACTGCGCCACCGCTGCTGTTTCCAACTTTCGCGCTTCCTGCCACAGCGCCACGTACGGACGCAGCTCGCTCATCATCTTTGCAAATTGCACCAGGTCCAGCGACTGCGCGCCATCGCTAATGGCCTTTTCCGGCGCGGGATGCACCTCCACGATCAATCCGTCCGCTCCAATCGCTACGCCGGCGCGAGACAGCGCCGGAACCAGGCTGCGCTTCCCGGTTGCATGGCTCGGATCCAGAATCACCGGCAGGTGCGTCAATTCCTGGAGTGCCGGGATGGCCGCAATGTCGCAGGTGTTGCGCGTCACCGTTTCAAACGTGCGAATGCCGCGTTCGCACAAAATCACCTCGGGATTTCCGTGCGCCGTAATGTATTCCGCGGACATCAGCAGTTCCTTCACCGTGCTGCTCAGCCCGCGCTTCAGCAACACCGGACGCCCGCACTTCCCCAGCGCTTTCAACAGCACGAAATTCTGCATGTTGCGCGCGCCCACCTGCATTACGTCGGCATATTCCGCGATCAACTCCACGTCGCGATCGCTCATCACTTCCGTGACGATCCCAAGCCCCGTCGCTTTTTTCGCTTTCTGCAGCAGCTTCAACCCCTCCTGTTCCATGCCCTGGAAGTCGTACGGCGACGTGCGTGGTTTGAACGCGCCACCGCGCAGCAATTTGGCGCCGGCCTTGGCCACGCCCTCCGCGCTTTGCATAATCTGCTTCTCGGATTCCACGGAGCACGGCCCGGCAATCACCACGAAATCGTCGCCGCCAAATTCCGCGCCGGCCGTGCCATTGATCTTGATTCGCGTCCGGCCGGTGCGAAATTCCTTGCTCACGAATTTGTACGGCGCGGAAATGCGCACTACTTTTTCCACCTGCGGCATGGCTTCCACGGACTCGAAACACGCCGTCACGTCGCCCACGCCCACCACGCCGATCACCACGCGTTCTTCCCCTTCGATGGAGTGCACCTTGTATCCAAAAAACTCCACCTGCTTGCGCACTTCGTCGATGGCTTCGCGCGTCGCATGCAGCTTCATGGAAATAATCATTCTCGGTTACCTGCCCTTTTCGTTCCCTCAAGAATTAAAAATCCTGCCCGTAAAACAAAAAAGCCCACTCTCGGCGAGTGGGCTGAAGTCTCTTGCTGCTTTTTGCTTACAACTGCGCCCCTCGCACGAAGATGTGTGGCCTGCTAAATCGATACCCAAACCAAAGGGTCGAGATTTTAACGGCCGTCGTCTTGGGTGTGCTGATCATCGATTGGCGTTTCCCGTGACTCGCGCTAGTGTATTTCGTCTCTCGCCGAATGACAACGGTATTTTTTCGCGCGGATTTTGTCTCCCGCCGCGCCACCGAAGCACGCTAATACAGCAACACGGCGAAGTGAAAATGCGTGAAGCCGGTGTTATCGTTTGGAGGAACACACGCGCCCACGGCGGCGGCGGCGTATTTCTTACTGGCCAGCGGTTTTTGCAGGCCCGGAGGCAATTTGCTCAAGTCCGCCGTCTCGAACCGCACCACATAGGTGGCTTTCCCGGCGTACCCGTCTCGCATCTGACAGGTTTTGCGCGCATCGCTCCACTGCGTGCGCTCGGGGTTGTCGGCCGTGCGCACCCCCATCGCGCTGATCAGCTCGCGGATTTTTTCTTCCTGCTCGTTGAGCGTCATCTTTTCAAACGCCAGCGCAAAATCCTGCACCGCGAACACGCCTTTGCTTCCCGGCATCGTTGCAATCCCCACCGCAGTGAGCTGGGGATCGAGAATATTCGCGCGGTGCGGCGGTGAGTGCATCCACTCGTAGTGAATCTCTTCCGCGGTCTGCGCCATCGCTACGTTTTCCGCCGCGACAGAAAACTCTTCGCCGGCTTCGTTCAAACGCTGCTGCAATCCGGCTTCTCCCGAGAATTGGTGCGACAGCGCTTCATGCTGCACCATCAGCGCGCAGTGCTTCCGCGCCGCCGTGGCCAGATTCGCGTCCCAGCGCAACGCAGATAGCCCCGCCAGCACGCGCGATTCATTCAATTGGTCAAAAAGAATTTTCTCTGCACCAGAAGGCCCGCCCGGAGACGGTTTCTGCGCTGCCGATGTTGCGGCGCGTTGCGGGATTGCTCGCGAGGAATTTTGCGCCGAAGGCGGCCGGTTCGGATCGTTACTCGACTGCGCGCTACATTTGTCGGCAAACACGCCGGCGAACAGCACCGGGAACGTCATCATCACAACCGCAGGCACCAGCCAGGAGGTCAGTTTCATATCAAGTGGCGTTCCGCACCGGGCCGTTCCGCGTCGGGCGAACGCTCTTCAAGCTAAACACTTTTGCGTGTCGGGAGTTGTACAAAATTTATAGCTGGTTGCTTAAACCTTGGCGAAATCGCGGCTTAACCGCGAACGCGCACCGCGCTGAAGCTCAAAATTACGTGACCACCGTTGGTCGGGCGGCCAAAACTGAGCATCGGGCGGAAGCTGGAGAACATCAGGATTTGATCGAGTTGATGACGCGTCTGTTGCGTCGCCGGACCGGAAAGAATTTCGTAGCCATCAAACTGGCCGCGGGCGTTAACGCTGACATCCACGAGCAATCCGTGGGGCATCGAAGCATCGCCGTCACCCGATTCCGGAGCCCAGGTTTCGGGATAGTCCGCCAAGGTGAGCAGCTCTGCAGGACGCATCAGGTTGATGGTGGTGGTGTCCGGTTCCACCGCGCGCACGGTGAGGCCCGGAGCAATCATCTGAAAAACCAAGGCGAAGACCACGATGGCGGCGATGAATCCGCCGGTAGCGGGAAGCGTAAGCGGGCGCGCCACGTTGTCCAGCAGGACTTCCGCGTGGGCGCGCGTTTCGCGCAAACGTCCCATCCAGGTTTGCTTCGGCTGCATTTGCGCGGCGGCCACTTTGATGCGCACGGCCAAATCCGGCGGTGGAACACTCATGGGAACGCGGGAAAGCAAAACCGCAAGCTTACGAAAACGCTCCAGTTCCGCGCGGCATTCGCCACAGCCTTCCAGATGCCCGCGCATCTGAATGCGCTCTTCGATGTTTGCCGCGCCGGAGACGGCGTCGTCGAGGTAGCCGGCCAGTTTGCTTTGTACGATTTTGCACTTCATTGGGAACGCTCGCTTGCGGAACTGGTCCGCATGGATATTAGCGAAGAATTTTGCTCGGGCCTGGAATCGCCAGACAAGAATGCGCTGGCACTCGATAGCGCCTCGGAAAATGCTGCATGTTGCCCGGCCACTGCGTCTTGCAGCGCTTCGAGCTGCAAAACTGGAGTATGCGGCTGCGAGAGAATCGGTTGGACTTGCCGATGGGATTCGCGATCGCCGAGCAGTGGTTCCAAAATTTCGCGCAGCGCGCGCCGGCCTCGCAAAATACGCGATTTCACGGTGCCGACGCTACACTCAAGGACCTCGGCGACTTCTTCATAACTAAGGCCTTCGAGGTCGCGCAAGATCACCGCGCTGCGAAACACATCAGGAACCTGATGAAGAGCGTGTTGCACGGCATGCTGAATTTCACGCGTGGCAAGTTGCTCAAAAGGCGACGCGCCAAGATCTTCGACATCGATGTGCGCGTGGCCTTCTTCCGGCTCCGCGTCGATGGAGACGTTTTTCTGCAAATGGCGCTTGAACCAGCGACGGTGATTCAGCGCTTCACGAATGGCGATGCGATACAGCCAGGTTTTTAGAGAGCTGCCACTGCGAAAACCGCGAATTCCGCGAAAGGCTTTGAGAAAAACTTCCTGCGTGCTGTCGGCGGCATCGGCGACATCGCCCAGCATGCCCAAGATCAGGTTATAAACAGGTCCATGATAATGGGTGACCAGCCAGTCAAATGCCGTTTCCGAGCCGGCTTGCAGCTCGACGACAAGTTCGGCTTCATCGCGACCCCATGAGAGGGCGCTAGCCCAATTGGACACTGCCGGCCTTTCTGGCCCGCGCCGGCGGTAAACCACCCGCCCTGGCGAAATCCGAGCCCTGCCGCTCTATTTCCTTAGACACCGAACCGCCCGGGGAAGTTTCCCAGAAAGGCGCCCGGAAACCGGTGCTTAAACGCAGATTGTGGCACTCGAAGCCTGCGGGCGCAAGAGTACTGGCGGCCGGTCCAAGGCGGTACCCGGTGGCATCGCCGGACGAGGGCAAAAAAAAATAGGCCGGGCGTGAACCCGTTTGAGATGTTGAAAATACCAGCAGCCGCATTAGGCGGCACGGCGGACGAGCAGGCCAGCTAATGCAGCCAGACCGAGGCCCATTAGGGTTACCGTAGCCGGTTCGGGTGCAGCGGTTGACGGCACAACGTAAACCACCAAGTCATCCGTCGAGGGTATAGGATCTGTAGCGCTGCCGAAGGTGATGCCGTCGCCATTCAGTGTGAATAGAAAATTGGTTCCAAAGGCGTCAGTTGTCGGGTTGCCGCTGGTCGCGGAGGCCAGGATCGGGGTGCAGGGCACGCCAAAATTCGCTTGGTTGGTGCTGTATGAGACGGAGGATGGAGTGCTGGAATCCAATTGCGTACCGCCGCAAGCGAATACGCCCAAAGTCGACCCACTAAGCGCGACGTTGACATCGGTATAGTTTCCGATACCCAAATCGTAAACATCAAAAATATCGCCAAAATCAGCCGAGCTGCCATCGCTAAACGCATATTCGGTTACATCTGTTATCGAGCCATTGATCGTGATCGGGGCTGAATTGGTTAGAAGAGCATAAGCCTGGCAGCCTTCTGGGTATGGTGGGGTGAGCATTTGCGCGCAATCGGTAACTCCATTGCTGTTGGTGTCGGTACCGCCATAGTTAGAGCCGCTTTTGACGCGCGTGACGGCGTTGCCCTGAACGGAGAACAGCGCCAAGGCACAGGCCAGTACAGTGGAAACTTGCAGAATGCGAATTAGTGAATTCATGAGTCCTCCCTGGGTTCCGACTGGGGACAGAGAACGAACGTCATGTCTGCGGAGTTGTATCGCTCTTATTAGGTCTAAGCAATCTGGCGGCCGAAATCTTCCGCCGACCGCGAGCGTGAATAAATCAAATAACTTTCGATTTGTCAAGAACATTGTGAAGACGCGTGGGGCTGGCCCTGGGGCTGGATCCTGCGACGTGTGCAACGGATCGGGCAGTTTGGGCAATCGTTTACTCCAGTTGCGAAAGCGCGTTCTGCGCTTGTTTTTCAAGCAAATGATAGCCTTTGGCTGCCGAGGCCACCTGAAGGCTGTGGAGTAAGGAGCGCGCTTGGGGACGGGGCGCACCGCAAAGGGCGAACTCGCCGATTACGAGGGTGGCGCGAAATTGCAGGGCCAGCAAACCCATCTGTTTTGCGCGAAATTGGGCTTCGGAAGCCTGCTTTTGGGCGGCTAGCAGTTTGCCCGTGCAAGCGAGGATGCGAGCGGAGACGAGCGCTGCGGGGAGTTGGGTGGTGGGGTCCGAGGATTTTAGGGATTCGGCCTGGAGGAGGGCTGACTGTGCATCGGGATAATTTTTCTGGCCGATGGCGGCGCTGGCCTGGGCCAGTAGCGCGGAGGCTTCCATGTCGCGATTGTTTTCCGCGTGGAATTGAGCGGCGGCGCTTTGCGCAAGCTGCGCAGCACCCGTCCAGTCTTCCTTTTCGATAGCAAGATTGCTTAGCGCGAGCTGCGCGCCCGCTATGGCGCTTTTATCACCCAGTTTTTGCGCGAGCTGAAGAGCGTCGCGACAGGTTTTCTCTGCGGCGCCCAGGTCGCCCTGGGCCAAATAGATATCGCCCAGAATAGGGCGAATGATAGCGGACTTATTCTGGAGACCGAGCTGTTCGCTTAACTGCAGGGCGCGTTGGACATTTTGCAACGCGGCGGGAAGATCGCCGCGCAGGGATTGCAGTTCGGCGACATTGGCGAGGACGTCCGCTTCGCCGGCCTGGTCGCCGATGGCACGCGCGGTGTCCAGGGATTTTTGGTAATAGTCGAGGGCGGCGGTGAAATCGCCGAGAGATTCTTTTTCACCAGCGATGTCATTTTGCAGCTGCAGGGCGGCGGCGCGGTCGTTGATCTCGGAGGCGACATGGAGAGCATCCGTATGACTTTTTTCGGCAGCAGAATGGTCGCCCTGCATGGAGAGAATGTCGCCGATGTTGCCGAGAGCGCCGGCGATGTCGCGCTGGGAGCCGAGCTCGCGGGCAATCTGCAAGGCCTGTTGATGAAGCTGGAGGGCCTGCGCGGGATCGCCTTGAGCTTCCAAAGTGTGTCCGAGGTCGGTAAGAGCGCGAGCGACGAGCAACCGATCACCGGTGGCTTTGGCCAGTTCGATAGAACGGTTGCAGGCCGCGGCAGCCTCCGCGAAATTGCCTACATCTTTCAGACTGCCGCAAACGCGCCATTCGGCTTCTGCTTCCAGGAGGCGGGCGCCGTTGTTGCGTGCTTTATCAGCGGCGGTTTTTGCAGACGCGGCTTCTTTGCGGGGATCGCCGAGGGATTCGTAGGCTTCGGCCTCACGTAGATCGACGCGCGGATCGTCGGCGGAATCGGGAGCTTTTTTGCGCAATTCGGCGAGAGTGGCGAGGGCGTCGGTGGCTTTTCCGGCGCGGACTTGCACGTCGGCGGCGCGGAGAGCGTACTCCGGATCGTCCTGCGAGAAATTCCATAGGGTGCGGTAGAGGTCGACGGCTTTATCCCATTCGGACACGCTTTCGCGGTAACGGGCTTCAACGACGATTTGATATTCACGCAAAAGATTCTTAGAAAGATCGAAGGCGGTCTTTGCTTCGGCCTTGGAACGATCATCGTAGCCGAGCTTGGACCACACTTCGGCCAGATAGGCGTGGGAAAGCGGAAAAGCGCCGTCGGCGTCGATCGATTTCTGGAAAGAGTCGCGCGCGGCGAGAAGGTCGAAGGAGCGCAGCTGGCGCAGGCCATCGAAGTAGGCTTTGCTGGCATCCTGAGTGGAAGGAACAGCGGCATCCACGCGCTTGCTGTCCGCGGCGGTGACAGCGGGAACGTTGAGCTTGGAGCGCAAGCTGGCGCCGATGCGAGAAGCCAGGCCGGACAGTTTCGCTTCGCTGTCGGACTCGGCCATCGTGGCGATCATATCTCCGGTGGAGACATCCTGAAAATGCACATCCAGATGGACGCGACCGCCCATGCCGGCTCCCAGATCTTCCATGGAACCGTAGAGGATGTAGTCGCATTTGAGTCTCTTGTGCAGACGGTCGAGCGTGTCCTGGCCGTATGTAACGCCTTCGGGGAGCGCCATTTCACGCTTGGCTTGCGCAACGGTTTCGCCAGGCACGGTGCGGATGGCATTTCCGGCTTCGAGTTCGGTGCTGACCATTTCGGTGAGTTCCGTGGAGGCCCAATCAGTATCCGGTGTCTGACGCATGTTGCTAAATCCGAGCACGGCGACGGTGGGTTTGCGATACATGCGTGGAAACAGGACGGAGCGAAAAACAAAGGCTAGAACGGCGGAAGCGACGAGCAGCAGAAGAGCGGCGGCGAGGAGCACGCGTATTTTGGGGCGCCGTGCCGCGGGCTTGGGCTCGGGTGTTTTCTGAAATTTCTGCGGGAGCGCGGGATTCCCCACGCCCTTTATTTGCAAGTTAAAGACATTGACGCGCACACCGTGCTTGACGGCGACTTCGCCAAGGTCGGTGAGCGCACCAGTCCAGCCGCTGAGCTGGCGCAGCACGTCGGCGAGAGATTTAGAAACGAGGATGTGCCCAGCGTCACCGCAATCCATAACGCGCTGGGCCATGTTGATGCCGTCACCGGCGACGTTTTCTTTTCCGGTGATGTCCATGGTGCGGTAGACGGGACCGGCGTGCATGCCAATGCGCACGGGAAGCTTCGGCAGATTTTTCAGCGCAAGGCTAACCTCCACGGCGCATTGCACGGGAGACTGCGGATCGCCAAAGAACACCAGTGCCATGCCATCGCCGGTGGGCAGGCCGATGAGCTGATTCCGCGCAACGGCGCGTTGGAATTCCGGCGTTTCGCGCACCACGCGCTGCAGGCGATTTACGATCTGTTGCTGGGTGTCGGTGGCGAGGCGTGAGTACGCCACGATGTCCATGAACAGCACGTAGGCCATTTCAAGCGGAAGCTGGGAGGGATCGTTTGGCGGTTCCGGGAGGTGGTCGTTGGGAGTAGTGGGCACGGTTTGAAGTGGCTGGCGCGGCAACGTTTGGTGGTTTGTTGCGGGGATGGTATGCCGAATATCGGAATGCTGTCAACGCAAGCAGGCGAACGGAGATTTGTGGAACTGACGGTGCCGGGCGCAACACGTGGCTAGTGGAGGCACGGCGGTGGGAAGCGGCTGGGGCGTGTTACAATCCGGGGCTTGGGACAGAGCAGGTACGCGTATGTCTGAGATAGTTCCTATACCAACAGCCGGAGAAGCTGTGCTTGAGGTGGTGTCGCCGGATGGTGCGCGGAGGTACGCGCGCGTGGTGCAGAGCCCGTTCATGATCGGGCGCGGCGCGGAAACGGGCAACCACCTGCAACTTTCCGACCGGCGAATTTCGCGCGAGTGCGCGGCGATTATCGTCGAGGGCAACAAATTTCACCTGGAAGACCGCGGGCAGCGTCGCGGCCTGTACGTCAACAATGAAAAAGTGGAAAGCCGGGAGTTGCAGGACGGCGACATTATTACGTTTGGACTGGAAGATTCGTACGAGATTGTCTTCCGGTCGTCCGCCGGCACCCACGACGAAGACCTGCCGCATTTACTTACGCGCATAGAACACATCACCAGTTCAGAGCCGGGCAGCGGCGGACTGCGCAAGTTAAACATGTTGCTGGAAGCCACCACGCTGCTGCATTCGCAATTGCCGCTGGATTCGGTGCTGGGCACGATGCTGGATCACGCGGTCTCTGTGACGGATGCGGATCGCGGGTTGCTGTTGGAGGCGGATGCCGCCGGAAAATTGCAGGTGCGTTTTGCGCGGCGCGCGGGCGGGATGCGGTTGCCTCCGGAAAGTTTGACACCGAGTCAGACGGCGATTCAACTGGCGTTGCGGCAGGGCCGGCCGGTGATCACGGAAGACGTTGCACAGGCGGATATGGATTTGCAGATTGCGCAGAGCGTGGTGGCGCAACGGCTGCGCTCGGTGGTGGTGATTCCGCTTTACGCGATGTCGCGCGCGAATACCGACGAGTCCATGGTGGACATCAAGCGCGGGCAATTTTTGGGCGTGATTTACCTGGATTCGCGGAGGCCGGCGGCATTTTCAAAACTGGACCGGCAGATTCTGGACGCGCTGGCAGCGGACGCGGCAAGCATTTTGGATAACGCGCGGCTGGTGGAGCGCGAACGCGAACGGCAGCGCATGGAGCAGGAAATTAATATTGCGCGGGATATTCAGCAGGCGCTTCTACCGCGCGATTTCCGCGAGTATCCGCATCTTTCGGTGACGGGAATTAATTTTCCCTGCTTGTCGGTCGGGGGGGACTATTTTGACGTGTTCCCGCTCAGCGACAATCGCACGGCGTTTTTGATCGCGGACGTTTCCGGAAAAGGATTGGGCGCGGCGCTGCTGACCACCATGTTGCAGGGCGCGCTTTCGGCGATGACGCTGGGCACGGATCCCGCGACGGTCTTCAACCACGTAAATAAATTTTTGTGCAGCCATGCGGAAATCGGGCGCTACGCCACGATGTTCTTCGGCATTCTGGATCGTAACGGGCACCTGGAATTTATCAACGCCGGGCATCCTTCGCCGATTTTGTTGCGGCGCGGCGTGGCGGAAGAAGCGTTCGCCGAAGGATCGTTCCCGGTGGGACTGGTTCCCGAAGCGGAATATACCGCGGTGTGTTTGAAGCTGGAGCCGGGCGACACCATGGTGCTGTTCAGCGACGGCGTTACGGAGGCGATGGATCCGGCCGAAGAGTTGTACGGCGTGCCGCGCCTGCGGGAATTGTTGCATGGCCGGCTGGAATGTCCGCTGGAGGATTTGCAGAAGTGCGTGCTGGAATCGGTGGAGACGTTCACGCGTGGCGCCAGCCAGGCGGATGATTTGACGCTTTTGATCGTGCGCTATCGTGCGAGCGGAACAAACGGCGGCAACGGACAAGACACGGATACGAATTTGCCGGCGACCGACGAGGCTTCGCTCTCGGCTTAGCTTTCATTCCCAAATAATAAACCACGAGAATTTGTTTCAGGAGGGACACGCTAATGCCACGCCTCGCGGTGACTATTAAGGCGCGTGACGGAAACTGTCCGGCCTCCATCTTCACGCCCGACGGCACAGCAGGTCCATGGCCCGCGGTGATTTTTTTGATGGACGGTTTCGGCATCCGCCCAGTGATGTGGGAGATGGGGCAGCGGCTGGCGGACGGCGGTTACCTGGTGCTGCTGCCGGATCTTTATTACCGGATGGGGAGCTATCCACCGATTGTTACTTCTGAGTTTTTGAAAGACCCGAACTTTCGCGAGAAGTTGACGAAATTTGTGTCGTCGCTCGATCGCGACCGAAAGATTTCCGATGCCGGCGCGTTTATAGAATTTTTATCCACGCGAGCCGACGTGAAGAGTAAGCGATTCGGAATCACGGGTTATTGCATGGGCGGCAATTTCGCTTTGACCGCGGCGGGAGCATATCCGGAGCGATTTGCTGTGGCTGCTTCGTTTCACGGTGGCGGTTTGGCCACGGACAAACCCGACAGCCCGCATCTTTTTGTGAAAAACATAACTGGGCGCGTGTATGTGGCCGGGGCGGTCGAGGACAGTTCATTCACAGAGGAACAGAAGTCGCGTCTAGAAAAAGCTTTGACGGACGGAGGCGTGAAGCACTTGATCGAGACATATCCGGGCGCACGTCATGGATTTGCGGTGCCGGATTTGCCGGTGTTCAATGCCGCGGCGGCCGAGCAACATTGGACAGTGTTGTTCGAACTGTTGCGCGAGAGCTTTGCCGGCGCGCAGTGAGGATGCATTCCTCACGATAAAGCCGGGACCAAAGCCTGGCAGCTAGAGAATACAAAAACGAAGTCTAAAGATCGCGCAGAGCTTGCGCGACCGGACGACGCGCGGCGCGGATGGCCGGCAGCATGCCTCCTAAAATTCCCATTACCAACGCGAAGAGTATACCCATCAGCAAGAGGCTCAAGGTGATTTTGAAGGCGAAGGCCAGGTTCGAAAAAGTCTGAAAGTTCATGGTGCTGGTGGTCAAGCCGTTGAGCGGAAGAACGGCCAAGCAGCCGAGAATGCCGCCGACGAAGGAAATCAGTAACGCTTCAAAGAGAAAAGAAAGAATGACATTCCAGCTGGAAAATCCCACGGCGCGCATGGTGGCAATTTCGCGGCCGCGCTCGGCAACGGCGGAATACATGGTGTTAAGCGCGCCAAAGACAGCGCCGACAGCCATAACCGCAGCGACGAGTCCTCCGAGGACGGTGATCAGCGTGGTCATGGTAGTGGATTGCTTCGCGTAGTAGTCGACCTCGCGCGTGACATCCAAATTCAAGCGCGGGTCGGAAACCACAGAATCTTTGAACTGCTGAAAAGCAGCGGGTGAAGTGAGATGGACGGTGACGGACTGAAAAATGTTGTCCGGACGTTTGAGGACTTCGTTAAGGATTTTGGAATCGCACCACACCTCGGAATCGAACGAGGAACCCCCGGCGTCGAAAACGCCGACTACCTTCCAAGAGCCGCCACCGATGGCGATGGTGTCTCCGAGCTTGAGACCGGCGTAAGTCTTGGCGGCATTTTTGCCGACCACGAGTTCGGAGAGTCCCGGCTCAAACATGCGACCCTGGGCCATTTTAACGAAGGTGCGAATGCGCAGTACGTTTGGCGAAACGCCGCGCACCTGCACGTTGGCGTCGGTGCCGGTGCTGATCAGCGGAATGGGTATGACGCCGACGACTTCCTGCGTGATGAGCGGGCCGGCGCTATCGCGCGCGATGCCGGGAGCGTCTTGCACGATCTTTACGGAGTCCAGCGTAATGCCACCCATCATCTCTGAGGGCGATCCCGCGCGCAGAACCAGGGCGTTGCCGGGCGAGCCGGAGGCGACCAGGGTGGCTTTGAATCCACGGGCGAGCGAAAGCATCGCGACAAACACCCCGACAGTGCCGGCGATGCCGAGGATCGCGACGATGGTGGACGTCCAACGCGCGCGGATGCTGCGGAAATTATAGGAGACCGGCACGTTGCCAATCAGCGGCGCGAGCAGTCCAGCAAAAATTCCGCCGACAACCAGCAGCACAAAGAGCAACGCTGAGATGGCCGCGACGGTCACGGCCAATCCGAAAAACAGTTTAAGAACAATTCCAAAAAAAGACTTGATGATAACGTCCATGCTCAGACTCTCCGAAGTGCGTTAACCACACGCATGCGCATAGCACCGACGCCGGGCAGAACACCGCTAATCAGTCCAACGAGCAGCGCGGTGGCCAAACCCAGGAGTAGTATCGAGGGAGCAAGCACTAGGCTGGGAAGCAGACCGTTCAACGCCCGGGCCATCACCGGGATCATGACAACGGCGAGGCCCAGGCCGATTAATCCTCCCACCAGAGCAATGACTAACGATTCGGCCAAGACGAAGAAGAGGACCGCAATATCCGAGAAGCCGATGGCCTTCAGCACCGCGAGCTCCGAGGTGCGCTCGCGAACCGCGATGGCCATAGTGTTACCGGTGACCAGGAGCAGGGTGAAAAAAACCACGGTACCGATGGCCAAGATAAGAAAACTGATGTTGCCGAACTGTTTCACCCAGCTGGCGGCGAACGCGGATTCGGTTTGCGTTCTGGTTTCGTACGGAGAATTGGCGAATTCATCGTCGATGGTCTTGGCAACGCGGACGGAGTCGTCGACATTCGCGACGCGCAATACGTACCAGCCGATCTGCCCTTTGACCGCATCAGGAATTTTTTCTTCGAAATAATCCCACTGGAACCAGAACTGCGTTTCGTCGTCCTGCGGGCGTTTGCCGTGATAGATGCCGACGAGATTGAATTCCCAGCTGCCGCCACCATAGAGCGTGGTTTTGATGGGAATGCGATCGCCGATCTTCCAATGGAAGCGTTCGGCGGTAGCCCTGCCCACGATGGCGCCCTGGCGGTCCTTGAGAAAAGCGTCCCATTGATCGTCAGGAACGATGAGCTCAGGCACCACCTGGCGCTGGTTTTCGGGATCAATGACGAACTGTGGAAAGAAATTCTTTTCGTCTTGATAGACGCCGCCGAACCAGTTGTTGTGGGTAACGTATGTTACGCCCGGGATGCGCAGGATTTTATCGCGATAAGAAAGCGGAATGGTGTTGATGATGGAGGTGCGATTGATGACCACGAGGCGGTCGGCGCCGGCAACGTCCGCGCCACGACCGAAAGCATCCTTCACGACGCCTAGAAAGGCGAACAAGAAAAGCGCGACGGCAAAGGAACCTAGCGTGAGCGCCAGGCGAATCTTTTTGCGAAAAAGGTTGGCGAAGATCAGGCGGCTGTATTTCATGCGTGGCTCCCTACCGCGACTCCTTCAACGAGTACGCCTTTATTGAGGTGCAGCGTGGCTTGCGCGCGATCCGATGCCGCCGGGTCGTGCGTGACCATCAAGATGGTTTTGTGATATTCGCTGCACAGCGTGGTGAGTAAATTTAGGACGTCGTCCGCGCTCTTGCGGTCCAGGTCGCCGGTGGGCTCGTCGCAGAGCAGGAACGTGGGGTCGGCGACGATGGCGCGCGCGATGGCCACGCGCTGTTCCTGTCCGCCGGAGAGTTGGCGGGGGTAGTGATGCATGCGATCAGCAATACCTACGACGCCGAGCGCGGTTTCCACATGCTTGCGCCGCTCGGCTTTGGAAAGCTTGGTAAGCAACAGGGGAAGCTCAACGTTTTGAAAAGCGGTGAGTACGGGAATCAAGTTGTACATCTGGAAAATAAAGCCGACATGCCGCGCGCGCCAGCCGGTGAGGTTTCCGGCGGACATGCTGGTGACCACATCGCCGTCGACGGTGATGCTCCCACGCGACGGGACGTCCAGTCCACCGAGGAGATTCAGCAAGGTAGTTTTTCCCGAGCCGCTGGGGCCCATAAAGGCCACGAATTCGCCTTTGCCCACATCGAGGTTCAGGCCTTGCAGCACGTGGATCTCTTCGCCGCCGCGACGATAGGTCTTGTCCAGCCCGCGCACTTGGATGAGACTTCCTGCGCCACCGCTGCCGTCTACTTTGACCATTACCAGAGGCTCCTGATCCTTGATCTGTTCCTAAATACTCTTTCTGAACTTCTATTTCTTCACTTCGACGGCTTGGCCGTCTTTCAAATTTGCCGGTGGCTTAACCACCACGGTGTCTCCCGCTGTCAGGCCGGCAAGGATTTCAACATCCGATCCACGGTTGCCGCCTACTTTGACGGCGCGGCGCTCGGCATGATCGTCCTTGACGAGATAGACGATCTTCTCCGAGCCGTCGTCACGAATAGCGTCTTGCGGAATCATGGCCGCGGGAACGACCGCGCCGGCCTGCGGCTTTTCTTCCGCGCCAAGGAACGTGACCTTGATGCCCATGTCCGGGAGAATGAAATCTTCGATTTTGTCGAAGGTGATACGCACTTTTACTGTGGCTTTCTGCCGATCGGCCGTCGGGATCACGGTGCGCACAAAGCCGCCAAGTTTTCTGTCCGGATAAGCATCCAGAGTGGCTTCCACGCGCTGACCCGGCGTCACGCGAGCGATATAGGATTCGTTGACGTCCACCTCCATTTCGAGCGATTTCATATCGACAATGGTGGCAATGCCGGTGCGCGTAAAACCGCCGCCCGCGGAAACCGGAGAAACCATTTCGCCAACCTGCGCGTCTTTGGAGACCACGATGCCGGCATAGGGCGCGCGAATTACGGTGTTGTCCACGGCTTGCTGCGCTTCATTGATGCGCGCGCTGCTGCCTACAACTTGCTGCTTCGCTAGCGCGATTTTGGCGCGCAGGCTGTCCGCGGCCATCACTGCGGAGTCCAAGGCTTGCTGAGTTTCCACTCCGGCGGCTTGCAGTTTTTGCGCGCGGTTCAGCTCGGTCTCGGCGTTTTTCAGCTGCACCTGATAGTCGGCGATAGCAGCTTGCGACGTGTCGCGGTCGGCCTTGGCGGATTCGAGGGCGCGCTGCACGTCCGAATCGTCGAGCGTGGCCAGCAACTGCCCTTCTTGTACGTGCGTGCCTTCGTCGAAATGCACGGAGGTGACACGTCCGGTAATCTTCGCGGCGATGGTGGCGCGGCGCCGCGGCGTGACGTATCCGCTGGCGTTGAGCAACGCTGCACGGCCGCCAACCTCGGCCTTGCTGGCGGTGGCCACGTCGACGACCGGCTTGGTGTTCCGGAAGGCGTAGGCCGCCGCAGCGATACCAGCTAACAGTACGAGTACGAGCAGAACAATGCCGACGCGTTTGCCGGTCTTGCTGCCTTTGCGCTGCCCATCATGGATGCGCAGCGACCCGAGGTCGGGCTTCGGGGGTGTCGATGTTGTTGCCATGCGGGGCCTTAATCCTCCGATTTAGGAGCCTGTGCTCGTTCTACGCGCCAGAGAGAGGTAATGTTTCGCGGCGCAGCCGAGCGGCTGGTTGGGCATATTGTAGCCCGAGGGAGGAAATTTCGCTCGGAGAAGCTGCTCGGCCTCGAAAAACGGGAAAAACGGAACGGTAGTGCTTAAAGAGAAGGGACATACCACTACCAGGTCGCCGGCGCGAATCCGTATGAATACAAAGGGATTGCTTTTAGGGCCGCAGAGTTTGCCCCGCCGTTAGCTCCGGGGCCGCTCAGGCTTCGACGCGAATGCCCTTCCAGAATGCCACATGATTCTTGATTTCCGCGGCAGCGGCCTTGGGCTCGGGATAATACCAGGCGGCGTTATCATTTTGCATGCCGCCCACCTCAACGTGATAGTAGTGGGCCGTGCCTTTCCAGGGACACTCGCTGGTATGCGAGCTGGATTTCAGGAATTCCTTGTGGACCGCGTCCAGCGGAAAATACTGATTCCCTTCCACGGCGATGGTGGCGTTACTTTCGGCGATGGTTTTGCCGCACCAGATTGCTTTGGCCATGCGGGACGCTCCAATGTGATATCAGACCAACATTCTATACGTAAATGATTAGACGGGATTTCCAATGTTTGGTTGCACGACGGCCGCACTTGGATAAACCTAGTTAGCGGCTATCGCAGATGAATTGCACGGCAGACCGGGTTACACTCAGTCTCACGATGGAGGTTTCAACCTGTGGAACAGCAAAATCTTAAGAACCATGCCAAAGTTGTGCCGGGATATGTCTTTTTTGTGCTTCCGGTGCTGATCCTGAATCTCGGATGGGCTCTGTCTAAGTTGATCCGCGGCGGTTTCTCATTAGACGGGCTGGTGGCGGTGCTGACGGCGGTGGCGTTGATCCTGGGCTTTTTTTACGCGCGGACATTCGCGTTGCGCGTGCAGGACCGCGTAATTCGGCTCGAAGAGCGGTTGCGTTACGAGCGCGTGTTGCCCGCGGATTTGTTGGCGCGAGCCGGTGAGTTAACCGTCGGGCAGATGATCGCCCTGCGTTTCGCCAGCGACCAGGAACTGCCCGGGCTGACGCGTAAGGTACTCGAGGAGAAGCTGGCCGACGGCAAGGCGATCAAGGGCTTGGTGGTCGACTGGCAAGCAGACCATTTGCGTGCTTGACGTTTGGCTCGCGGGGAAATGACCGAGCGGCGCTAGAAGATGCTGCGAACCACTCCGCCTTCGGCGCGCACGGCGGCGCCGTTGATGGTTACAGACTGCATGCTGGCTAGGAACGCCACGACCGCAGCAATTTCTCCCGGAGTTTCGAAGCGTTTCAACAGCGAACTGGGACGGCCGGTGGCAAAGAACTGTTTTTCCATGTCTGCTTTCGAGACGCCCCGTTGTTGGGCCATCCGCTCCACAAAAGTGGCAACGCCTTCGGACGCTGTGGGCCCCGGAAGAACGGAGTTTACAGTTACGCCGGTGCCCGCGACGGATTCCGCCAAACCTCTGGCCACGGCGACTTGGGCGGTTTTGGTCATGCCGTAGTGAATCATTTCGGCGGGAATTTGTTGCGCGGACTCGCTGGAGATGAAAATAATGCGGCCCCAATTCCGTTTTAGCATCGCGGGAAGATAGGCGCGCGCGAGTCGCACGCCGCTAAGCACATTTACTTCGAAAAAGCGCAGCCAGTCGGCATCGCTGATTTCTGCGAACGGCTTGGGCTCGAAAATTCCCAGGTTGTTGATCAGGATATCGGCATCGGGAACCTGTTCGACGAACGCGGTCACGCCCGCAGCGGTGCCTAAGTCACCTGCGACGCCGCGCACGTCAGCAGCACTGTTCCCGCTGCGAATTTTTTCAACAGCGGATTTGACGCGCTCTTCGGTTCGTCCGTTCAACACGACGCTGGTGCCTTCCGCCGCTAACGCGGCGGCGATGGCGAATCCGATCCCCGCGGTCGATCCGCTTACCACCGCCCTCTTTCCTCTCAGACCCAAATCCATAATTCCTCCGGCGAAATATTGGGGTTGCGTCGATACTTGCGAGTGGGCTGCCTGGTCACTGCACAAAAACGGCGTATTCGGTCTTCAACGAGCCGTGGCCGCCGCGGCCGCGCCTTCGATTTCCTTGATCTCTTCCGCGCTCAACTTTAATTCTCCGGCCTTCATCACGCCTTCCGATTGCTTGGCATTGCGCGCGCCAACGATAGCGCCGGTGATCACTGGATTGCGCAGCGTCCAGGCGATGGCCACCACTCCCGGAGTAACGCCGTGACGATCTCCAACCCTGCGCAGACGCTCGACCAACTCGATGTTCTTTGAAAGACGCGGCTCGCGAAACTCCGGATTGCGGCTGCGGAAATCATCGGCGGGCAGCGCCGCGGCGCGTTCGCGGGTCATCGCGCCGGTAAGCAGGCCGCTGGCCATGGGAGCATACGAAATCACGCCGATGCCCTGCTTCGAGCATTCCGGCAGGATCTTTTCTTCGATGGCGCGACGAATCATGGAGTACGGCGGCTGCAGCGAGGTGATGGGCGCGATTTTACCGGCGAACTGCAGCTGTTCGGCGTTGAAGTTTGACACGCCGATCCAGCGCACTTTCCCTTCCTGCTTTAACGCGGCGAGCGTGTTCCAAGCCTCGGCAAGCTTTTCCTGATTGTTGTCGCTGGGCGGCCAGTGCATCTGGTACAAATCAATGGTTTCCACCTGCAAGCGGCGCAGGCTGTCTTCGCATTCCTGGCGCAGGCTGGCGGGAGAAAAATCCGGATAGACTTTTCGTGATGCGTCCCACCGCAAAACACACTTCGTGAAGACGTAGGGCCGCGGGCCATTCCACATCTTCAGCGCGCGGGCGACCACCTCTTCGGAGTGTCCCGTGCCATAAACCGCGGCGGTATCAATCCAGTTGACGCCCAATTGCAAGGCGCGATGGATGGCCGCGATGGAGTCCTGATCGTCCTGCGCGCCCCACGCATATTCCCAGCCGGAGCCGCCCACGGCCCAGGCGCCAAATCCCACGGGCGTGATTTGCAGATCGGAATTGCCTAGCTTACGAGTGGTCATCGCGAGTCCTCTTGTCTCGATTCGGAACGTGCAAAATCGCCGCACGGTATTAGATGAATGGAACAAATCAAAGGTTAAACAGTGGAACTTAGGCGTTCAAACCAATTCGACACCCTCAGCGATCGCTGCTCGGCGCATATCCTCGTCGACTGTCGCTAGCGCATTTTTTTGGCGGATAGCGACTTCGAGATAAGCAGCATCATAGGCTGTTAAGCCATGTTTGCGGCAAAGCGCCTGCGTAACACCGAACACCAGTCCGGTGGTTGCAGGACGTCCACGTCGACGGGTAAACGATTCAAATCGTCCAGGAAGGATCGCGTCAGCTCAGGCGTGAGCCGCTTGCGTCTTTCGCCGACGAAGAGCGCATTCAGCATCTCATGGCGCCAAAACGCGGGTACGACTACTCGATCCCCGGCGGCAATTCGCTCGGAAATCTCGTCTGCCTTTAATGATGCTTCGTCGGGAAAGCACCAAGTCAGGGCGACCGATGCGTCCAAGACAAAGCGGCTCACGGCCTGCTCTCGCGGAGAAGCTCCTTAATGGTAGATCCTCCAAGCGACAGGCCGTGGCGCTTGCCGAAGCTCGCGAGTCGCCGCACGACCGCCGCGGTGGATTCGTCCTCTGCGGTTGTTTTCGGCATACGGTGACGCAGGCCCTCGAGCGCCTGATCCAGCGCTTCGTCGGCGGTTTCCGCCAAGCCGTGGTCGATGGCTTCTTTGAGTAACTGCTCCTGTTCAGGACGCAGGACGATGGGCATTGCAAGCCTCTCAGGTGCTTCCTGCCGGAGACTCAAGCAAGGTACAAGCACGGCGATTTTAACATACTGCAGCGAGGCTGGAAGTCAGGTCCACTGTAGTCTCCAAGTCATCTAGTTGGCGGTGAAAGCCGCATCGAGGGACACGACCTCGCCGTCGGGATTTGTGATTTGCAATTGTTGCGCGCCGGTAGAAAGGTTCGGCGTTACGACCGTGAGCGTATTGGCATCTTTAAAGGTGGTCGTCGCGGCCTTGCCCCCGATGGTCACCTTGGCGCCGCTGACGAAGCCGCTGCCGCGCAACGTGACGGTGGTGTCGCCGGCGGCTGGGCCGGACGACGGATTTAGCGTGCCGATGCCCAGCGGCACTTTGGCGAGTTGGATGATGGTGACACCGGAATTTTGCGCGCTGCCGTCCGTTGAAGTGATGGCAAAAAGGCGCGCGCCGTTTTCATCAGTGGTCAAGAAGCTGCCGTGGAGGCCGTCGACGTCGGTCATGAATTGCTGCGGCAGAAAGATGCGCAGGCAGAGCACGCCGCTGTGGGCATCGAGGATGTCGATGCCTCCTTTGACTCCCGGGCTGGCGGGCGCGGCGGTGAGAAACGGTTGATAAACGAGCGCGCCGCTCGGATGCAGGGTGATGCCAGGAACGGTGTTGCGCGCGGGATATTGCGCGAGCTCGGCGGCGGTCGGGACGGCGGCGAGCGAGAGGTCAGCAGCGTGCATTTCCGTGGCGTTGCTGGCCTGCACCGCAAACATCGTGCCGTCGGCGGAAGCGCCAATATCCGAGGCGCTGGAGCTGGCGCTGGAGACGGTGAATTGATTCGGCGCAGAAGCCTGCCACAGCGCCAGCGGACTGCCCGGCGACGCACCGAACGCAACAAAGACCTGGTCACCCGAAGCGTTGGCTTGCAGCAGCGGTGCGCCGGTGATGCTGGTGACCTCCGGCTGAGTAGCCGGTTGCAGCACCGGAGGACTCACCGACAAATCTAACTGCCCAAGACACGAAGAGCAAGCGCCTTGCGGTCCCTCGCCAGTCAGCCCAACAAACACAGTCTGCGCGCTGGTGGCAGCCACGCGGGCCGGTCCAGAGTTGAGGTAACCGGGCACGCCTCCCACGGGAACAGCGGTGCCGGTACCGTCATCGGGATCGAGCAGGTACACACTTTGCGCGCCGAAATCCGCGACCACCAATTGCGACCCATCGGGCGAAAGCGACAGGCCGCGTAAACCAGCGTCTGGTGGAGGGCCACCGGGTGGCTCCAGGGGAGCAAGGTATTGTTGCCCGGCGAGATCGAACACGTCTACGTGATCAATGTTGCTGAGATAGAGACGCTGGCGCGTTTGGTCGTAGGCGATGAATTTGTACAGGCCGGGCTTGGCGAAGAATTGCACGCTTTGCAAAAACTGAAATGCTTTTGCAGCGGTGGTCGCGCCTGACGGTGCGGAAACGGCAAGGTCCGCTTTGCCAGGCGCGCCCGCGGGAGTTTGCAGGGTGATGCATTCCAGGGAAAAAGGATAGGTGGCGTCGAAGGCCAGCACAGATGAAATGGCGATAACATTTTGCACCGACTGAACGGTGGCGTTTGTGCCGGCGATTTGCACGGCAATCTTTGTGGGATCGCTGCCGAAACCGTAGCCGTAGATTTGGATCGTATCGCCGCCGGCGTTCGATCCAGCGTTTGGCAGGATCTGCAGGATCTGCGGGCCATAGCTGAAAGCGTCGGGAGTGACGGCCAACCAGCCGTTGCTGAAATAGGCAGAGATGTTCGCGGCGCCGAACATGGCATTTGGCGGCGCGGTAGCCTGCAATTGCGTGGCGCTGGTGACGGAAGCACTTGGAACAATTTGTGTGCCGATGTGCAGTTGCGAGAGTGCGGTGAAGTTCTGCCCAGTTAACGAAAGGGCCGTACCGCCAGCGGCCGGTCCTTCGGACGGCGCGGATGCCGGCGCGACGGCGAAGGCGGGCGCTGGCGCAGGTAGCATGGCGGGATTTGCGGCGTCGAGGAATGCCACGCCACGATTCCCTAGCGCGAAGAGCAATTGCGTAGCGTCATCGTCTTCCAGTTGCGAGGGAACGCCTTGTAGCGCCGCGTCGGGAATTTGCCCGACGAGCGCCAACGATTGCGCGTCGAAGATATTGATCACTGGCAGCACGGAAGCCGGCTGCGCAGCATAGAGCGAATTTCCATCGCGCGAAAAAACTACGCTGGTGGCATTCACGGCGACTGGGCCGGCGATGGGATTGAGCGAACCGTCGAGAACGTAAAGTTGCGGCGAGCCGTTGGCCATGAGTATGACGGCGTAAGCGCTGCCATCGGCGTTCGTCGCGACTTGCGGAATTGTGCCGCTGCCCAATCCGCGCGGGCCAGCGGCGACGTTGCCATTCGCATCGAACAGCGCGATTTCGCCGCTGGCATCGCTGGCAGCGACCAGCACGTGCGTGCCATCTCCGGAGCGCACCATTGCGCCGAGACCGTTCTGAAAAAGCTGCGGCTCCGCGGAGGTCAAGTTCAGCGGCGCGTTCATGGCGGGATTCCAGAGCGCCAACAGCGCTTCCGGGGCGGCAGACTGGCGCATGCGCAGCAGAAAATTTCCACCGGCCAGCGTCATCACCTCTTCGGGAAGATCAAACACGGTGTTCGGTATCGGAGTGAGCGGAGGGACGGTGTAGCTGGCTATTACTTGCAGCGCGGTGGTATCGATCGCAAGAACGCGCTCGGTGTCAGAGCCGGCCCACACGGTGGTGCCATCGGCAGAGATGTCGACGCTGGAAACGCCGGGAACCGAGATCTGAGCGGTGCGTGTTTGACTCGTGGAAGAAAACACTTCCACGCGATCCATGGTGCGGTTGGCGACGAATACTTGTTGATGCGCGGAATCGTAGACGATGTGGCGATGGTGAAATTCGCCGGCCGGATTGTCGAGCGCGGCGGTGGCGTCGGTCCTCGTGTACGCGGTGCGCGCCACTGCGGGCGCGACGGCGGCCACGATGTCGAGAGTAAGCGGCGGCGCGGAATGACTGAGCGCGCCACTGGTGCCCTGCGCTGCGATTGTGATGTTGCCAGTCGCGGCATTCGCGGCAACGCCAAAAATCACCGGCGTTGGCGCGCCAGCGGCCACGCTGAAGGGACTCGCGGGATTGCTGGTGACACCGGCGGGCATCCCGGACAAGGTTACTTGCACCGAGCCAGTAAAACCGTTCTCCGCGGTCACCATCACATTCACCGCCAAACTGGAAGCGCCTTGCGAAACAGAAAGCGAGTCCGGCGAAAAAGCCAGAAGGAAATCAGGCGTGGGGAGCGGCTGAACAAAACCAGCGCTGCCACCGCCGCAGCCGCAGCACGCTGTGGCAAATAGCAAGAGAACGGCTGACTGCTGGACGCGAGAGGGAGTACGTCCCATGCAAGCGACTCCAATTGTTCTGCGCGGACTGCGGGTCGGAGGGTATAGCGCGCACGAAGCATCTCGCTAAGTTAACCGCATGTCAAGATAATATGTCAGGTAACTAAAGAACAAAGAGTAACGTAAAATTATATGAATATGGCCGCTGCCGCCGAAATGCTGGACCGCAGAATAGCGGCAACTGGGATGATGTCGTCATCCAAACGATAGCCCACGATTCGCGAGTCGCCACCGCAGATTTCTGATTGTTGGTAACCCCTTCGAGGAAATGTGTGCCATTGCCGTGAACGGAAGCTCCGAAGACGCCGCGGCGGGTCGGAATTATGCGCTTCTGCGGGCAGAGACACCCGAAAACCATCAACTTCATCTCGTGCTCAATATTGGCGCGCTTCGGCGCTTCCTTAGGAGAAATGGAGGCAAATTCAGGGGTAGCCCGGCATTGCCTCTAATCGAATGCAACGAATAGAGCTTCCTTAGGAAGCCTGTTATCCAAAATATGCAGCGCTTTGCGCTATTCCATCCAATCGTGATGCCTATGCCCAGCAACTCAATTGTTTTCAATCGTTAGCGGGAATGAGTGGCGGGACGGTTGGCCACTCGGATGCTCTTGTTTCCCAGACTGTTTTCCTCGTTTTGGGCCAAGCCTGTCCCGAATTGAAGTGGTGAGGGGGATTCTGATGAGAAGCCTTTCTGCAGTGGCGATCCTGATTCTGGCTGGCGCCCTGTCCCTTACGGTCCCGGCCAAGGCTGACGAGATCTCGACGAGCCTGGGCAATCCGTTTAGCTCCTTGACCAATGGGCAAACCGCGGTAACTTCTGGGGCCTATGCTGCGGCGGTCGCGGGCCAGCTCGCCCCATTCAACGCGTTCTGTGGGTCCATTTCGGGCGGCGATTGCACTAACGTAACGTGGACCTTTAACTACACCGTGCCTGCCGCTGACACCGTTACCGGGGCGACGCTCATCCTCGGAATTCTCGATATCGAATCTTCGTATGGCACGGGAAATCCGGTGGCATCCTTCACGCTGGATGGCACCGACGATCTTACCAGCCTGCTCAATACGGCCGCCGTAGCGACGAACTCTATTGCCGGCGAATACAACATATTGCAGATCAATATTCCGGGTACGGATTTTATGGACCTCTCCGATGGTACCGCCACCTTCGACCTGACACTTGCGGGCCCAGGACACGGTATCCTTGGCCCGACAGCTTCCCACGTCTCAGGCTTCGTTTATTCGACTTTGGATATTACGGCCACCGCGGGCTCTACACCCCCGCCGCCCATGCCAGAGCCTGCCACGTCGGCGCTAGTGATGCTTGGCCTGGCCGCTTTGGCCACCACGGCAACGCTGCGCAAACACGCCTGACAGCAGAGCAAGCTGGCAGCTCGCTTTAAAATGACCGAATTGACCGCAGGCGCTGGCCTTCGGGCATTTCACGTCCCCGGTAGCGTGTCCGGCGACCATTCCATCAGAAGATAGATTCCCTTGTCTTCGAGTATGCGGAAGCGGAGCCGTTCGTAGAGCCGCAACGCTGGATTATTCCGCTCGACGTGAATTTGCACGGTCTTGCCCGCTGCCGCCGCTTCCGAGAGCACGTCTTGCATCAGACGCCGGCCAATGCCCGCGCCGCGATATTCGGGAAGTAAAGCGATGTCGATCACGTGGATGTACGGCTCCGAACGGTCTAGGTAGAGTCGTCCGATCGGCTTATCGTCAAGCTGAACAATGAGGAATGCCGCGTCCGGATAGTATTTTCGGTAATGGTGAGTTTGCAGCGCAAACTGACTGCGCAAGAAGGTTTCCTTTTGCGCGTCGTCCCATGGCACGAGTTTCAGCTCGTCGGCTCGCGTACTGAAATAGAGTTGCAAAAGAAAAGGTTCATCGCGCGGTTGCTCGGATCGAAAACCGACGGTGCGGTCCATAGGAAGGAGTGACGGCTGCTTAACCGGTCGCTGGGCGACCCGGAGGTGTAGCTCGAATCAACGCACACGCTCGCAAGTGCTCGGCATCGCGTTCAGTTCTGCGATGGAAAAATTCCCACCAGCGCAATGATATAGCTCAGCACCAGTGTTGGCGCCGTGTTGTTGTGCGGCTGTCCGCTTCCGGCCAGGGATATCGCTCCCGGCGCCATTGCCGCGCCGGCGGTGGTGCTGTACGGCAGGTTCCCGTCACCGTCAGCAGCCCACAAAAAGTTAGCGGGACTCGCCTGATTGCCGGCGTTCGTACTGCAACTCGCCGCATGAGTGTGCGACGGCAGCTCAGCGGTAAGAAGAGTATGATTCGCTTCGCCGCCGCGTTGGCCTAGAGTGAATCCACTCCCCATGTGGATGGGGACGCTACCCTGCAGGTTCGGCAGTTGGAAAGTTTGTGTCCCATTGCCACCATAGGTTGTGCCCATCAGCGAAAAAAGCGCCTGGTTCTGGTTGATGGGCAGTAGTTGGCCGTTCGCGAATGCCCATCCTTTCGGCGCAAAGCCAAACGAAACAATCTTGATCTCACTTAGAAATGGTGTAGCCATCGGTTCGACACCCCTTTCGCACGGCGCGGTCCGCGCGCTCTAACTTCTCGGCGGATAAACCCCTTGTAAGGCGATGATGAAATTTAAGACCAGATAGGGCTGCAGATTGTTATGGGGCTGACTGCTTCCGGCCGTCGCGATGGCGCCCGCCGCCATCGAAGCATTCGCAACGCTGCCGTACTCATCGTTACCGCCCGCATCGGTGGCCCAATAATTCCCTGGAGGGCCGTACTGATCGCCCATCCCGGAATTGCAATTCGCGGTGTGGGCGTGCGCCGGCATTTCGGTTGCGAGCAACGTCACTTCGCTTTCTCCGCCGGTCTCGCCCAAGTCAACGAGACTAAGCCCCGGACCCTGTCCTGCGTGTACGGGAGTTCTGCCCTGCATATTTGGAAGCGCAAAATTGCTCGTCCCGTTACCTCCGTAGGTGGTGCCCAAGAGCGAGAAAAGCGCCGTGTTCTGCGAAATGGACAAGATCTGGCCATTGCAGAACGCCCACCCTATCGGAGGGAAGTTAAACGGTACGATGCGGATCTCTCCAACAAACGGGTTAGACATAGTCGCTATTCCTCCACGCTAAAGCCCAAGTCCAGCAACTCAAACAAGGCGCACCACACAACATCTAGCTCTGGGATGGGAAAATTCCAAACAACGCAATAATGAAATATACCGCCAGATAGGGATGCCGGTTATCGTGGGGCTGGCCGGATCCCGCAGCCGCCAACGCAGTGCCGGCCATGGCACTGCCAGCCACTTCGTTATACGCGGCAGTGTTTCCTTGCGGGTCGGTGGACCAGTAGGCAGCTGAAGGAGACGCAACGTTACCTACCAAAGGAGCACAAACCGCCGCGTGGCTATGCGCCGGCATCTCCGCGGCGGTGAGCGTGACGGTCTCGGTGCCCAAAGTTTCCCCAACGACCAGACCGCTACCTTGGTGTGCGGCGAAACGGCTCCGCAAATCTGGCAGCGCAAAGGTGTTCTGGCCGTCTCCGCCGTAGGTTGTACCAATCAGCTGGAACAGCGCTTCGTTCTGCGAGATGGCTATGAGCTGACCGTCGCAGAGCGCCCAGTCCGCGGGCGCAAAGTTGAAACCCGTCATGCGAATCTCACCGATATACGGAGTGGCCATCGCGTGATTCCTCCTGACAAATTCTCACTAACAGCGCGCATAACCACAGCGCAATTAGCCGAAGACGGCCTCGTAGAGAAGCGTGCCATCCGGCCGGGGCTGCGAAACTTGTGAAAGGAAGAGTTGGCAGCCTTCAAAATCCCTATGAATCACGCGGTGTAAGCCGTCTCCCAAAGGCTCGGCGCCTTTGAGCTCGAAAACCAGCGAAAAGGGTTCCCGTGAACGTTTGCCGTAAATCCGCGGGTTCTGTGCCTCAACTCGGGTCACATGTTCGTGGGTTGTGACCTTGGTGAGTTTCATCGCGACGGTGCGCGAGAAGATACCTCCGCTGGCGACCGGCCTGGAGAAGACCAAGTCGCTACCTTCAAACGGCTTAAATGACTCGGCGGTGAGGTCTTGCAGATTTTGCTTGGCGCGCTTCCAGCCTGGCAGGTACTGGAACGCGCCGGCCACTCCGGCAAGGGCTGCGGTTCGCCAACTTATTTGGAGCAGGGATCTACGCGTGACGACCATTCGGTTTTCCGCCATCTTGCCCCCTTCAGCCAACTTCGTCCCTTACGGCCCAAGATTCCGAGTTACTTGATCCAAGTCGCTTGAGAACACACTACGGGAGACCCACTGGAAGGTTTACGGTTGCGGACAAAGTGCAATTCGCGGGCCAGAAGACCGCTTTTCCTTCAAGGACGGAACGGCGCGTAATTCACGTCTCAGCAATACGATACGAGACGCCATTGCGCTCCGGCGGACGATACGCGCGGGCTTCGCACCATTCTTTTGCAAACTATGGGCAATTTTCTTGGGGAAACATGCAGGTCGCGCGGCAACCCTCGGAACGGTCGAGGCATAGCCGTACCAGGAACCGGTATCAGGAAAAGACCGCCTCGTAGCGCATGCCCACGGCGTCCGGGCCGACCGGCACGATGAATATCTCGAGGGGACCGGCGGAACCGCCATCCGGCTTGCATTCCAGCCTATAGATGCGCTGGGGCAGAACGGGTTGGAGCGGCCCACGAAAGATCACGGCAAAGGGAGTTCGGGCTGCGCCCTTCGAGCCAGGATAGGGCAGCGTGCGGCACTCCGTGATCTGCAACTCGAGTGTCGCGCCGTTGTGGTGCAGTTCATATTTCTGGTGCAGCCACTTGAGGAAATCGTCGTGAGTTAGTTTCTCGAGCACACTTCGCCGTCCTCTGCGGCCCAAGGATTCTAGCACGCAAGAAAACGGGGAGCTAGACGGAGAGTAAACGGCCAAAAAAAGATCGATAACGGCGAAGCGCCAGGCGCAGGTCTTCCGTGGAAACGTTTTCGCCCTGAGCCCATTGGCCTTCCAGTTTGCTGCGCTCGGCGGCGAATACTTCCGCCAGGCGTTTCATGGTGCCGGCGACCAGATTGTCGGCCCGTTCCACAGCGTCGCGCGGTTCGTCGACAAAGCCTACTTGTATGGCGTCCCACTTGGCGCGCAACTCGTTCGCTTCGTTGCCGGAAAAGAGCGGACCGGCTTGTTGTTCGAGCGCCGGGGCAGCCGCAGTGCCGCGCGGGCCGGCCATAGTTACAGCGACAGTTGTGGCCGTTGCGACCGGGACATTGACTGGAAGCTCGACAGGAACCTCGGCGCGCCGAGTAGCGTTGTCATCAACGGTCTCGATGAACGGTTCGGCGTTAAGGCCGACGGAAGCTAAGGGCTCGGTGCCAGCCAAATCCGCCGTGGTAATTTTTCCGTCGGGCCGAAGTTCCGGTAGCCCGTGGCGCTCGGTTATATCGTCGCTCAGAATGTTTGCTTCTCGCTTCATTGGTGCATCCATTTAATTTGTCCTCTTCTAGACGCGTCCCGCGGTTGCGGCTCGCGCCATTTCGGGTTGCCCACTCAATTCGTTGAATAAGGTGCGGTAATGCAGCATGGCCTGCCGCATATCTTCCGTGCTGGCGCGACCTTGCGCGTGACGCAATGCGATCTCGTGTCCCGCCCGATAATGTTCAACCACCAGAGGATGGTCTACGGAGATGTCTAAAGAGCGCTGCTCGAAATCGGCCATTGGGTAGCCCTGCGCCGCCATCATTTTTTGGATGAGCTGGTCAGCCTCGATCAGAGCGCCTTTAGGATCGTCAACAAACCGCGATTGGATCTTCTGCCACTCCACGACAAATTCTGCGCGCGCTGCCGGTGCGAGCGGGCTCAGATTGAATCCTTGTACACGCTTTTCGAGCTTTTCCAGCTTGGCTTCGGCGAGACTTCTCTTCCCCGCTTGTTCGACAGCACGCCCGTATTCGGGGCCGAAGCGGGATTTAAGCTTTTGCGTCCGCCGCGTCCTCAGCACCAGCGCAATGGCAACCAACGCTACTACTAGGACCACCACCAGAACCACGATCATCGACGTACTCATAAATGTGCCTCACCAACGGTATAAGCGAGAATGGACCGCCAAGCTATCGGGCCATTGCTGTAGCGTTAGCCAACAGGCCGTGTAGAAGAGGATGGTTCACAACAAGGTTCCGGTGCGGAAGTTCGCCAAGAAAATAAACGGGAGAAGTAAAGAAAAGTGGGCCCGGAGGGACTCGAACCCCCGACAATCTGCTTCGAAGGCAGATGCTCTATCCAGCTGAGCTACGGGCCCGGAGTGAGTTTAACACGACGGGCCGCAGGTTTGACGCGGTTAGCGATGCCGATCCAATGCGATGGAGTTCCTGAATTAGCGCAGTAGCGTCAGTGGTTTAGAGCGATAGCGTCAATTCAACGCGAAGAGCGAGCCCGGTTTAGTGTTGCCCGGAAGTTTGCTTAATCAGCACCACATCGCGATCAAAATGCTCGCGCAGCAAGCCGAGCGTCTTATTGTCCGCGGTCCAGTGAAAATCCACGATGCGATCCGCGAGGAACTCCGAGACCTGGTGGCCCGGCGAGCCGTCAACGGGGGAAACCCACAGCGCGTACAAACCTTTCTCGCGAATCGGATAGCCGATGGTCAGACCATCGGAGGTGTAGCGAATTTCTCCGCCGGCGCGCGGATCGCGCGGAATTTCTATTTTTGGAGCCAGCGTTGCAAAGTCCAATATCTTAATGACTATGGCGCCGCCTGTGGTGGGCTGGGTTTGAAACGCCAGATCTTTGCCGTCGGGAGAAATGTTGATGCAGCCGCAGGTCAGCAACGAGTCAGAAATCCGCGTGGGCTCGCCACCATCGACGGGGATTTTCTTGCCAAGATATTTGCCGCCATCGAGGCTGGAGTACGCCAGCCACTTGCCATCGGGAGAGCACATGGCGGGACTATCCAGCGGGCCCTTGGTGAGCTGCTTGAGATTTCCGCCGGTTGCATCAATGCGCCAGATGCCCATGGCGTTAGAAGCATCGTGGGACGCGCCTGAAAACAAAATGTAGCGGCCGTGGTCGCAAGAAATGGGGGCGAAGGCCGGGTAGTCGTTGTGGATGAGCGGCGCGCGGTTGCTGCCATCAGCATCCATGCGGAAGATGCCATTTTCCTGTTCCAGAAGAAATTTATTGTCGGGACTCCAGGCGAAAGCGGTGACGGCTGGACGGCTGCTGACGGTTGCCGGTGATCCGGAACCCTTCTTCGGATCCCAGGACGCAGTCTGAAGCGAGGTTGCCGATTGCGACTGCACGGTGGCAATGGTTTTTCCATCAGCGGAAAGGCTTAGCGTCGGGTAATCGTTGGTGTCGTTGGTGATGGAGTGGTACACGCCTTGCGGGTACGAAACCATGCCGATTTGACTGCGATTGAAGTTCGTCGAAGGTCCGCTGGCGAGCACGAGCAGGGCTTTCTGATCGGGCATCCACAGCGGCGACTCCAGCGACAACGGAGATGCCAGGAGTACTTTTTTCGCGCCAGAACTGCTGTCGAAGAGCAGTAACGAGGAGAAAGAGCTGGCATCCGGTTGAAATTTCGCGACGACGAGGGACTTACCATCCGGAGACCAAGTAGGCCCGCCGATCTGCGCGCTATCTTTGGCGAGCAGTTTTTCGTCGGAGCCGTCAGCATTGGCGATCATCAGATCGCCTTCGCCTTCCTGGAATTTCTTGCGGACAAAGGCGATATGCGAACGGTCTGGCGAGAAGGTGATATTGGAGTTGATGTTGTGTATCACGCGTTCGGCGTTTCCGCCGAGAACCGGGGCGCGGTAAAGGCTGCTGACGTTTTTCTCCGCTTTTTCGGCGCGCACAAAATAAATGTAGTTGCCGTCGGGCGAGAAGGAGAGCCCGTAGTAGACATCGTCCGAGGGTGGAACGATTTGCGTGTTGCTGTTGGTGGGGACATTACGCAGCCAGAGGCTTTGCAGCCCGCCATCGCGCTGGACATTTAGAACGTAGTTACCGTCCGGGGAGATGGCGGCGAGCGCGGCTTTGCCGGTTTCCGTGGCCACGGTCACGCTGAAATTTTCAAAGCCGAGCGATTTCTGGCGAGACAAAAAGGAATAGACGCCAAATCCCGCGGCAGCCAGCAGCGCCAGCACGATCAAGGAAATTACGCCGGTGCCGATTTTGTGCTGGCCGGCGACTTGCATCACCGTGGAGCTCGAAGCCATGGGCACGGATACGGAGCTGGATTGTCCCGATGGCATTGCAGGTGCCGAGCCTGTTACCGGTGCCGCGCCGGTCGCGGGCACCGCGGCGCTTCCGGAGATGTGCACCGGAGCAGAATCCGAGACGCGGCCGGAAGATTCGGTTTCGCGGCGCAGGCGTTTCAGGTCGGCGCGAATTTCGGCGGCGCCTTGATAACGCATCTCGCGGTCTTTCTCGAGCATTTTCTGCAAAATTTGTTCGAGCTTGGGCGGAATGTCTGGATTGATGCGCGTCGGCGGCGTTGGATCGCGATTTAAGATGGCGTCAAAAACCACGCCGGTGGTTTCGCCGCGGAAGGGCAAGACCCCGGTGGACATTTCGTAGAGTACGGTGCCGAAAGAAAAAAGATCGCTGCGCGGGTCGAGATCCTTGCCGCGAATTTGTTCCGGAGACATGTAAGCTACGGTACCTACCGCTTCGCCGGGACTGGTGAAAACGGAATCGGAATTCTCCGTCAGGTTGGCCATGCTGCCGACGGTCTCGGCGACCTTAGCCGTGCCGGCCCGCGTGGGAACGAGTTTCGCCAAGCCGAAGTCCAGAATTTTTCCGTGGCCGCGCTGGGTGACGAATAAATTTGCGGGCTTGATATCGCGGTGGATGATTCCGTGGGCGTGCGCCGCGTCCAGGGCGTCGGCAATATCTATGGAAACATCGAGCAACTGCTCCATTTCCATCGGCCGGCCGTGGATCACGTGCTTTAGGGTTGCGCCTTCGAGGTACTCCATGGCGATGAAGGCTTTGCCGTCTTCCTCGCCGATATCGTAGATGGTGCAGATGCTGGGATGATTGAGCGCGGAAGCAGACTGCGCCTCACGCTGGAAGCGGCTGAGAGCCAGCGGATCGCGCGCAATGTCATCCGGCAGGAATTTCAGAGCGATGAAACGGTGCAGGCGGATGTCTTCGGCTTTGTAGACCACGCCCATGCCACCGCCGCCAAGTCTTTCCACGATGCGGTAATGCGAGACGGTCTGGCCAATGAGGGAGACTGGGTCGGGCATCAGCTAGCGATTCTAGTGGGCAGCTGCCGAGGAAGTCAACGAGAGTGAGAGCGGGCGAGGCTGGCGGCTCGCGTAGGTGCCATCTTCCTGTCCTTCCTGGGTGGTGCACCCCCCCGAGGGTTCTCAAAAGCATGTGAAAACAAAGGAACTTAAAGTCCTTTGTTTTCACATTCTTTTACAAGTGTTCATTCTGAACAGGTTACAAGCAGCGTTTAGGTACTAAATAGATAGTAGAGAGGGCTAGTACCGGAGCCGCGGATGTTGCGGAAGTCCGGGCGCATTTCTGAACCAGCGGACCATAGCAAATGATGGCGTTAGTGTCAATATAAATCTTATGCATCATGGAAACAATGTTTGATCTTTGATTGGTTGTGACGGGCAAGTGCAACGGAGTCAGACGGTTACCGCGAATTTGGGGAGTGGGTCGGTTTCCGGATACGACGTTGATCAGGAGTTGACGAGTGGGTTAGTAAGTTTCAGATTGAAAATTCAGGGCAGCAAATTTCAAGATAAACTGGCAACTTGCCGCCTTACTCATGTGGGGCTTTGCAGGGGGCTTTCGATGCTGGACCAAGGTGTTTGGGCTGAAGTCAAAGTAGGCGGAGAACATCTGAAGTTGTTCTCAGAGCAGAATGCGCAGGGAGTGCAGGCGTCCGTCTACAACGTGAACGCCAAGAACTGGATCGCTCCCTCGGAGGCTGTGGACGATATCGAACAGGGGAAGGATCGAGCAGCAACGCACGCGACGGAGTATCTGCGCCGCGTCGGCAACTCAGAGTTGCCTCCGTTGAACTGGAAGAAATCCCGCGCCGTCTAAGCCAATACCTGAGAAGCGATAAATCAGGCACTGACTCAGCTATCGCAATCTTCCAAGAATTTCCTTGCACCTGGTATTTTTGCCGATTCCGTTAATCGTTCCCGGCCCAGACAATGCCTGCGGCTAGACCTTTCCCCCGGGGGCGCAGTTTGGAAGCAAAGCGTTACATCGTGGGAGTTTCGGCTCCCCCAATTGCCTCCCGAGATGAAAGAAGAGCTAAAGGGTTTGCGGCAGAAATTCATATGTGCAATAGCGTTGCACCAGCCTGTTCTTTCCACCGTCGTGTTCACGCCCTTTACGATGAGCCATAGCACCAGCGAGATTTCCGCGACAGAGTCGAACACTTTGAGGTACGGCAAGAGATACTTCACGAGCAATCAAGTAGCGACAATTATGTGGGGCGGTAGGTTCAGGATGACAGGTTTCCCGTGCTATGCTTCGGCGCTGGCCATTCTGCGGACTTGCTTCACGTAGGCAGCCGCAAGGAATCAGGACACGATGCCTCTTCCACAAAGAGCAATTGCCGCAGTGATGAGTTTTCTCCTCGCTCTAATGACAATTCCTGCGGAGGCAAACGCGCAGACTACTTCACAGAACCCTGCGCAGAGCGGCGCGCAAAGCGCGCCTTCTTCGCCGGCCCCGGAAGAATACGCTCCTCTTACTTCCGACGAGCTTGATGGGCTGGTCGCGCCCATCGCTCTCTATCCCGATGCGCTCGTCGCGCAAGTTCTTGGCGCTTCCACCTTTCCGTATGAAGTAGTTGATGCAGCTTTCTGGATCAAAGATAATTCCACTCTCACCGGCGACGCGCTCGCTAAGGCCGTCGATCAACAGTCCTGGGATCCGGCCGTGAAGGCCCTCACGCAATTTCCAAGCGTTCTCGAAAATCTTGCGAAAAACCTCGCCTGGACGTCGGCACTCGGCGAAGCTTCTGCGACACAACAGGCGGATGTTATGGCCGCGATTCAGCGCATGCGCGCAAAAGCCCAGGCTGCTGGCACTCTAAAATCGAGCAAAGAAATCAAGGTCGTCCAAGAGGCTCCGCAGACGATCATAATTCAGTCGGCGAATCCTCAGATCGTTTATGTCCCCACCTATAACCCAACGGTCGTCTACGGCGCCCCTGTAGTGGTGCCCGGATATAGCTCGGCCGATGTAGCCGCGCTTGCGATTCTGTCTTTTGGCGTTGGGATCGCCGTTGGAGCCGCCATTAACGGAGGCTGCTGCGGGTGGGGATGGAGCTACTGGGGCACGAACTGGCACAGTCACACAGTGATCTACAACCGCAATATTTATATTGGGAACAGCTACTGGCGTGGTGGCTACTACGGCGGATACCGTCCGGGATATCCCGGTTACCGGCCTCCGCCTCCGGGTTATCGTCCCGGGTATCCCGGCTATCGCCCGCCGCCTCCAGGTTATCGCCCGCCGCCTAACGGGAATCGTCCTGGATATCCCGGCTACGGTCGGCCTCCGGCCACCACTCTTCCCGCTCCTGGAACTGGCAACCCGAATCGTCCGGGGACCAATCCTCCGGGAACACGTCCGGGCACGAATCCGCCAGGAACACGCCCTGGCACGAATCCTCCGGGAACACGCCCTGGCTCCGGAAATCCGTCGACACTTCCAGTCACGCGCCCTGGTACTCCCGGGAACGGTGCCGGTGGTGGACCGTCGCAGCGACCCGGAACAACCCCGAGCACGCGGCCCAGCACGAACGAATCTCGCGGCTATCGCGCTCCAACGGGCAACATCCCTGCCGCGCAGCCGGCACGTCCGAATGCTATTTCTGGCTCGGCCGGAGGCCGCGCGCAAAGTGCGCGAGGAAACCAAAGTTTGGCGGGCGGCGGCAACCGAGGCGCGTCTCGCAGGTAGCTCCGCGGGCGCGAAATTCCCAAATGAGAAACCATCAAATGTCCAGAAGAATTCAGTTGGCGCGAACGAAGGAGTATGTCATGACACGCCTCGGACTCACCGTATCGAAGACGCATTATCGTCACTTCGTTCTCCTTGCCCTCGCCACGCTGATTCTGTTCGCGGCGGGATGCCAGAAATCGGAGCAGGTCACTGCCGTCAGCGGACCTAAGACCTTCGCTTCGCCAGACGATGCGTCGACTGCTGTTTATGAGGCGGCAAAATCGGACAACGTCCCCGGCTTGTTGGCAATTTTTGGACCCAACGCCACGGATCTGATTGTGTCCGGCGATCCGGTTCAGGACAAAGCAGGCCGCGATAAATTCGCCGCCCAGTACGATCAAATGCATCGCTGGGCGAAACTGGCGAATGGCGGCGAAGTGCTCACGGTCGGAGCGGAGAATTACCCTGTTCCCTTTTCGTTGATAAAGGATCCCTCGGGGCAATGGTACTTCGACACCACTTCGGCGAAAGAAGAAATCATCGCTCGCCGCATCGGCGGCAACGAGTTGGCGACCGTTGACGTTCTAAATGCTATGTCCGACGCTCAGATCGAATATTTCAGCCACACACACGACCATAGTTCTGTGTATCAATTTGCGCAAAAATTCGTCAGCGACGATGGCAAGCAGAATGGTCTTTATTGGAAGGCCACGGATGACCAGCAGGAGAGTCCCCTCGGACCGCTGGCCGCTGACGCGAGCGCCGACGGCTACGGCGGCGGTTCGCAAACCACACCCCAACCATTTCATGGCTATCTCTATCGGATGATTACTAAACAAGGCAGCCACGCAGCCGGTGGGGCGAAAGACTATATTGTCAACGGGAATATGACGGGTGGCTTCGCCATCCTCGCCTATCCCGCTGAGTACCGTAGTTCCGGCGTGATGACATTGATGATCAACCAGGACGCAACTGTTTATGAAAAGGATCTTGGGGCCCAAACCGCCGATCTCGCCAAAGCCATCACCGAGTTCAACCCTGACGACACATGGAAGCCCGTGGAATAGCCGCTGACATCTCCCGATAATTAGCTGCCAACTTAACTTCTGATAAAGTGCGGTAGGATCAGCGATATACATCTTCCTCCGATGGCAACCCCCCTGTCACTTTTGACAGTTTCAACCCACAGAACAATACGCCGAGTATTGCCCGACCTCCGAAGCTCCCTGGAATACTTCTTCGAAGGCAGGCCCCCCAATGCATTTCCCTAAAGTAAGAGAGACCAAGGGCAAAAAGGAATTGGTCCAAAACGGGTAAGCGAACAGCGTAGTTTTGCCAGCTGTATACACCTGGTGAAAGGAGCGGACAGATGAAAACTTACAAGGTTGTACTCGGCCTCCTCTGCACATTTTGTGTATTAGGCATCGGTGCGCGGGTGCTGCACTCGCAAGAGAAAGCCGCTGCAAGTACGGTTCAGGTTCACATGGTTATCACGGACCAGTCATTCAGTGATAACAGTGAAATTCCCGTTCTCCCGCCAAACGCCGTGCAGGTAAAACAGGGCAAGAGTGTTCTCAAGGTGGACCAGCTAATCCGCGCCCAGGGCGATAACGCCGCGCTCCAGTTGTTTATTCTGATCGACGACACGTGTAACGACCCAGCGATCGGAAACAATCTCAACGACCTCCGGGATTTCATCAATGCTCAGCCAGCATCCACGGTGGTCGGCGTTGCCTATATGTCCAATGCAACCATCCAGATCACTCAGAATTTTACTGCCGATCACGCACTTGCTGCTAAGGCGGTGCGTCTCCCCCGAGGTAATTTGTCAGCGATGGATAGCCCTTATCTGTCGCTCATCAGCTTGGTCAAGGGTTGGCCACAGCAGAAAGTGCGACGTGAGGTTCTGATGATCACGGATGGTATCGACCGACTCCGAGACGAAAGAAGATCGTCGTCTTCGCAGATCCCGTCGCGCGTCCCCGGTGGAATGTCTAATCCATCGCGGTCGCCCAGTACGATGTCCACCATCAGCCCGGATGTAGATACAGCAAGTAGAAATAGCCAGCGCTACGGCGTCATCGTTCACTCCATTTATGCGACAGGCGCTGGTCGGCTGGGCCGGAATGCGTGGGAAGCGCAGCTCGGTCAATCAGGTGTCGCCAAAATCGCAGATGAAACCGGCGGCGAATACTTCGCGCTGGGAACTCAAAACGCAGTCAGTTTTAAGCCCTACCTGGATCGGCTACAAAAGATCTTCGACAACCAATACTACCTCGTGTTTCAGGCCGTACCGCGGAAGAAAGACGATCTGCAGCGCGTCAGCGTTTCAACCGAAGTGCCTAATGTCGATCTGGCAGCTGCCGACAACGTATGGGTTCCCGCAGGAAAGTAAATCATTTAGTGCAAATCGGTGCGAAAGTGCCGTTCTTGAGAAGGTCGAATGTGGGTTGACGGCGGCGCGCATTTCAAAGACTTGGAGGAAGATTATGAAAAGGACATCACACGAATCGGCGGATAACCTAGCTGTGGACCGCCGCAGTTTTCTCGGCACGGCTCTAGGTGCCTGCGCTATTAGTCCACTTGGTTCTTGGTCTATGCAGCTTGCGGCAAGCATGAGTGGATCGCTAACAAAAGAGCAGCGTGACAGCATGACACCGTCGCAGGTCATTGATGAATTGAAGAAGGGTAACGAGCGATTTCGTGCGGGCAAGATGGCTGCCCGTGATTATTTAGCTGAAAAGCGCTCAAGTGCTGCCGGCCAGTACCCCGCGGCCGTAATCCTAGGGTGCGTCGACTCGCGGGTGCCCGCGGAAATCGTTTTCGATGTTGGGATCGGTGACACGTTCAATGGGCGCGTGGCCGGCAATGTGGTCAACGACGACCTGCTGGGGAGCATGGAGTTTGCGTGTGCTGTTTCGGGAGCAAAGTTAGTCTTAGTTCTGGGACATACGGCTTGCGGTGCGATAAAGGGCGCAATCGATGACGTGGTATTAGGCAATCTCACGGGATTGTTGGCGAGGATCAAACCAGCCATCCCAGAAACCAAGTTTGAAGGCGAGAAGTCCAGCAAGAATCCGGCGTACGTCGATGCTGTGGCCCGAACCAATGTCAAAGTATCAATCGAAAACATTCGGCTGAGGAGCCCCGTATTGGTGGATCTGGAGAAGAAAGGATCGATCCAGATCACCGGCGCTATGTACAATCTAGCGAATGGCGTCGTGGACTTCGTCAGCTAGCAAGTTCAGCGTCACGAAACGCACTGAAGTGTTCTTGGGCAATGATCTAGCTGTGCTACCGCTGAAAAACTAAACGGAAGCGCAACTCTATTGCGCTGGCTTTTGGGATCTGTGAGCGTTTGAGGCGAAGACCACCAATGCCGAATAACATTGGCAGAGTGATTGTACTGGCTGCGCTGTTTTGTTGTGTGATGACTGGCCAGGCGAGGGCACAACAACAGCCACCGGAGGATCCGGAGGACAGTAAGAAGTTAGGGCTCTGGCTTGATCAGGGAATTTCCACTGGTCTCACGCCCAGCAAGTCCTTGGAAATCGAATTCTACGAAAGGTATGACGAGGTAATTTCGAACCTATTCGAGTATTTTGTTCAGGGTGGCGTCGCGTTTCGTGTGCGTCCGTGGCTGACAGTAACGCCGATATATCGATATCAACGCTTTCCCGCGAATCCCACCGTCGCCTACGAAAACCGGTTACTTCTGAATGTTACGGTGAGCTATTCGCGTGGCGCATGGCGGCCGAATCTGAGAACGATCGTGGAGGGGCGGTTTCCCGACAATCGAATAGCCTCGGCACGGTTTCGATTTCGACCTGGGGTTGACTATACGTTGCCGCTGCGGATGAAGCGGCGCCCGGCGCTGGTCGTGAGTAATGAGTTTTTTGTCGTCCCCGGAACCAATAGCTTTGCTGCTGGTGGCGCCTTTACGCAAAACCGTTTTCAGGTGGGGGTCCGGCTGCCCATCTCTGATTGGTTTTCGGTACGACCTTATTATCTATTGCAGTCAGTAAATTTGCCCACGGGCTGGGAAACCAACGAAGTTATTGGTATCTCGGTGGCAGTCAAGATCCTCAATAAGAACAAATGAGGGAGGGTCATGCAAGGAAAAGAGATTCCGGCGCATCAAAGGCTGATTATCTGTTGCAACTATTGATCGGCGCAAGATGGTTCCTCGGGATTATTTAGCTCAGCGGCATGAAACCACCGAATTATCGGTGGCAAACTCGCGGTTGTCAGGCCAGCCAAAAAGGCTCGCCGAAGGCGCAACAGAAGAAGCAGACACGGATACACTTACAGCCGTTTTCGATTTCCAAAATAGTGGGGGCTGAACGTATTCATCGTAAGAGGAGGAAGGAAACTATGAGCAGGCTCAGATTTGTAGAAATTGTGCTATTGGTGACCGCTTCGCTGGCATCACCGCTGTTGCTAGGCAGTCCGGCTCAAGCTCAGACCGCCAAAGCGCAGGGATTGATAACGGGACGAAGCGGGGAAACCATGACGGTGCAAACGCAGGATTCGTCGACGGTGGTGGTGGTGCTCACGGACGACACCCAAGTGGCCCAAATACAGGGAGTTTTCAAGGCGCGCCGCAAGCAAATGTCAATGGCCGCGCTCATACCCGGCCTGCAGGTCCAGGTGCAAGGGACCTACAACACCAAAAACCAACTCGTGGCGAGTTCCATCAAGTTCAAAGGCAATGACCTGGAGGACGCGCAAACTATCCAAGCTGGACTGCAACCGACCAAGGAGCAGATACAGCAGACCCAGCAGCAGCTCGAGGAGCAGAAGGCCGCGCTTGAGCGGCAACAGCAAGAAATGCAGCAACAACAACAGCAAATGGCGCTGGCGCAGGAAAAGATCGACGCTAATAAAGCGGCCATTGCGGCAGCCAACAAGCGCTTCGGGCAGCTCGACGATTACAATATTCTCGACGAGATGACCGTTTTGTTCGGCAATGGCAAGGTAGCGCTCGATCCAAAGTACAACCAACAACTGCTGGACTTGGCTGCGAAGGCCAAGACGATCACTGCCTACACAATCCAGGTAAAGGGCTATGCCTCATCGGTAGGTAGCGCTGCGCTCAACCAGAAGCTGAGCGAAGACCGGGCCAACGCCGTGACCCAATTCTTGCAGCAGCAGGGTCACATCCCCCTCACCAATATGCTGGCTCCAGGAGCTATGGGCGAGAGCAGGCAGATTGGCTCTGACAAGACGGCTGACGGCCAAGCCGAAAACCGGCGCGTGGTTGTGAGAGTCCTTCAGAACAAGGGAATCGCGGGCACTTAGAACCAAGCTGGTATCACGCGAATTGCCTTCACAATTCGCGCCCGGGCAAGACGCCCGCCGGGCCCTGCGACCGAGCACCTGCCGCGGCAGCTCAGAACAGATCCTGCTCCTTCAAATGGGCTGCGAAGCAAGAAACGTCCAGCCATTGCAGATGTGTTTTTACTTGACTTCCCCATTTAAGCCCGTCGAATAGCCGCTGACATCACCCGATGACCAGCTGCCAACTTAGCTTCTGACAGACAGCGCTGTGAAGCACACGCCTTTGGCTAGTTTTCCACTCGTCCGGTAAGCGCGTTTACCAGTAGAAACGATCATGTGCATTTCAGAACCCAAGTCTGATAGTCCGAATACTCCGCGGAAGGGACACGAGCCACCAACAGCCACGTCGGTACATGGCTGGCGGTATCACCACATCGGCATCCCGACGGACGTTCCGCGACCCGGCGAATATTATCTGGAGCAATTCAAGATGTACGTCTCCGCGTTTGAGACGAGCGCTTGTGGCATTCAATGGATGCGCTTCGAGCCCGATAGCCCAGTGCACGCGTTGATTCAGTCAGTCCCGCACATAGCGTTTGAAGTAGACGACCTGCAGGCCGCGATTGAGGGAAAGGAAATTCTCACTCCCCCGAATTCGCCATCGGAAGGCGTTACGGTGGCGATGATCCTCGATAGCGGCGCGCCGGTGGAGCTCCTCGAATTTCGGCGTGGTCTGAGCAGCGGCCCAAGGCGTTGAGATTGTCGGCGGAACGCCGGACATACGACAGCGTTTGAGAAAAGAACCGAGCTGGTGCGATTATGACGAGCAGACTGGCGCGAAACCCACCTGATTGACTTGGATGGAGATATATCCCTAAGATACGCCAACAATGGAGGACCCACGGACACCACCCAGCAACCAGACAACGACATCGCGATACCGTGTTGTTGAGAAGCTTGGTGCTGGAGGAAATGGAGTGGTGTATAAGGCCGAGGACACCCGGCTAGGACGTTTCGTGGCCCTCAAGTTTCTCCCACCGGAAGGACAGCGGGACGGCCATGCGCAGGCGCGTTTTCAACGCGAGGCACAGGCGGCTTCAGCGCTAAATCACCACAACATCTGTACGGTCTATGACATCGGCGAGCAGGATGGCCAGACGTTCATCGCCATGGAGCTGCTTGAAGGGCAGACGCTGAAGCAGAAGATCGGATTGCGTCCGCTACCGCTGGAGACCCTGCTGGACTATGCGACGCAGATCGCCGCAGGGCTGGAGATTGCGCACAAGCACGGAATCGTTCACCGGGATATCAAGCCATCCAACATTTTCGTGACCAACCGGGGCGAGGTGAAGCTGGCGGACTTCGGCCTGGCGAAACGCGTGATTCCGAATAGCGTGCCAATCGACGAGTCACCAACGATTTCAGCTTCGATCACAGAGCGCGGCGCCATTGTCGGAACCGTGGCGTACATGTCTCCGGAACAGGCGCAGGACAAAGACATTGACGCGAGGAGCGACATTTTTTCGTTTGGGATCGTTCTCTATGAGATGGCGACCGGGAAGCGCGCGTTCCCCGGAGAATCTTCCGCAACGATCATTGGGGAGATTCTGCATAAAGAGCCGAAACCCATTCGCGAGTTGAATCCCGAGGTACCCGAAGAACTCCAACGAATCGTTGTGAAGACGCTGGAGAAGGATCGCGAAGACCGTTATCAGACGGCGCATGAACTGATGGTGGACTTGCGCCGTCTGATGAAGAAGGAGACGGAACGATCGCAGAGCGGGTTGCATGCAGGGCCGCCAAAGCAAGAGAAGTCGAAGAGGTGGATCTGGATTGGTGCGGCGGCCGTGGCGGTGGTCTGCGCCGCAGCGTGGGTAGCGCTGACCGGCCGCGGCACGCCCACCGATTCTCCGCCACTGCCGATGGAGCAGCTCACCTTTTCGAGCGAAGCCAAAAGTCCCTCGATCTTCACGGACGGATCGCGTATTTATTTCGTCAGCGTACACGATCCTGTGGAAATGTCCGTAAAGGGGGGAGCCACGGCGCCTCTCCGCGCCGCGATCGGCGCCATGAGTATCCTGGATATTTCGCCGGATGGTTCTGAGTTTTTGTTGCTGCAGGGCGATCTGAATGACGAGACACAGCGGGGAACAATATGGACCATGCCTGTGCTGGGAGGTGCGGCGAAGCGGTTGGGAAATATGACGGCGCGCGGCGCAAGTTATTCCCCGGATGGGAAGTTGCTTGCGTTCAATGAAAAGGAATCGGTCTATGTGTGTGACCGCGACGGACAAAACGTAAAGGAAATCTGGAACACGCACCACATGGTGACGGGCAATCCCGCTTTTTCGCCGGGCTCCAGCAAAATTCGTGTAACCGTGTCGAGAAGCACCCTGGAGACGGATATTACGAGGATCTGGGAGCTGAACGTAGACGGCAGCAATCCACATCTACTTCCTCTTCCTCAGAATTGGCCGGATGGCGACGGCGTGTATGCCGGAATCTGGACGCCGGGCGGAAAACACTTTGTCTTTAACGCCTACAAAGGCGGGTACAACAATCTTTACGAATACTTAGAACCAAAGTGGTACGAGTTCTGGAACAAGCCGTCCGCCGTGCGGTTGACCTCCGGCCAGCCCGAAGTGACCGCCATGGCGCCCAGCCGAGACGGTAACGGAATGTTCGTCGTGGGTCGTCTGGCTCAGGGATCGCTGCACTTCTACGACGCAAAGGAAAAACGATTTTTGCCTTATTTGGGAGGACTGCCCGCGGCGCAGCTGGTGGTATCACCGGACCGAAAATGGATGGCCTACACGGATTATCCGAGAGGCTACTTGTGGCGCTGCAAGATTGATGGTAGCGAGAAGTTGCAACTGACAAACGCTTTCGCACAGATGCCCACCTGGTCGGCGGACAGCAAGTGGATCGCGTATAGCGACTGGTCTGAGCTTTATCGCGTCAGTGTCGATAGTGGCGCACCGGAAAAGCTGACGTCAGAGGGTTTCACGGAAGTACTTCCGAACTGGTCGCCAGACGGGAAATCCATCTACTTTAACGATTACCCAATCGCGGGACACTTTCGCATCCGCATTCTGGATCTGGAGACCAGAAAGGTGTCGACCATGCCGGGATCGGATGGCTACTACGCTCCATTGTGGTCGCCCGACGGGCAGTATCTGGCGGCAATTCAGAATCCGCCCAAAAGCCTGGCGATTTATTCCCTGCAAACTAAGCAATGGAAACAGTTGAAGGTTTTTGAACACGACTGGGGATTTTTTGTGTGGGCGCCGGATTCGAAGTCACTTTACTTTATGTGCGGCCCGGCGGAAGCCGCAACCGGCGAGCAAACTGGTATCTACCGTCTGACGGTGCCAGACGGAAAATGGGAGTTATTCACGAAGTTTACAGGGTTGAACCCATTCCTGAACGGAGTGCAAAATTTCGTATCCATCACGCCAGAGGGCAATATCGCCGCGCCGAGCGATACCGGCGTCAGCCAGATTTATCAGATGAAGTGGAAGAACGCGGAGTAAGGCTCCGAGCGGTTTTTCCAGTTGCTTTGGCGGACTCACTGCAACCATCTAGTAATGCTTGTGAACTCGACGAAGGTTAATGTCGATGGAACGCCCCCGTCCCGCGATTCAATTTCACCGGCCTGGTTCGTCGGGTAATCGGAAACTGACCCGCCACCCGAATTTGCGATTTACGGCGCGGAATTGGGCGGTCTGATAAAGTATTGGCTCGGACGAAAGGGTTGTGGTGAGCGGCATGAAAGTTCAAGAAGAAGTGGTGAGCCAGGAACAGAAAGCGGCGGACGTTAAATTGCCGTTGAGCGCGCAAGTGCGGCGAGAGATTATTGCCTGGTTCTGGGTGGGCCTGGCGTTCTTGCTGATTAACGGAGCGGTGGGGCAGGCGCGCGTTATCCCGTCTGGGTCCATGGAGAAGACCCTACTGGTGGGGGATCATCTGATCATGAGCCGCATCGGGTACGACGCTGGCGTGCCGTTCACGAGCTGGCATGTGCCGCTGTGGCGCAACCCCAAGCGGCAACAGATCGTGATTTTTATTCCGCCCTACGCGCCGGAGCAGACGGATTTAATTAAGCGTGTGATTGGATTGCCGGGAGACACGCTCGATATCCGCGATGGCGCGGTGTGGATCAATGGGCAGAAGCTGAACGAAACTTACACCACTGGACCCACCGAGCCGGCGCCGCAGAACGGAGCGCCACCGGGAATGACGGACCTGAAATTTCCTTATTTGGTGCCGAACAACTGTTACTTTGCGATGGGCGACAATCGGGGAAATTCGTATGACAGCCGTTTCTGGGGTTGCGTGCCGCGCCAGGATATTATCGGCACGCCGGTCATGATTTATATGTCGCTGAATGCGCCGCCGGATGCGTGGGAACCTGGACAGCTTGGCGAAAGGATTTCTGCGTACGGGCATGCGTTGTTCCATCCAGCGGAAGTGCGCTGGGGCCGTTTGTTCCGCACGTTCTAGGGTGCGCGATTTACAGGAGCATTAAATGATCGTCGTCACAGGCGCAACCGGACGCACGGGAAGGATGGCAACGGAAACGTTGCTGGCAAAAGGCGAAAAGGTTCGGGCGATTGGGCGAGACTTGAATAAGCTCGCACCTCTGGTTGAGCGCGGTGCGGAAGCATCGGTCGGCGACGTAGGAGACGCGGCTGCAATGACGCGCGCCTTCGACGGCGCTTCCGCGGTATATCTGGTTCTGCCCGAGGACATCTCGCAACAGGATTTGCGAGCGCATCAGGAACGCGTCTCCGATTCCTACGCCGCGGCGATCAGCAACGCCCGGGTGCGGTTTGTCGTCAATCTAAGCAGTATCGGCGCGCAACACCCGAAGAACACAGGTCCCATCGTCGGCTTACACAATCAGGAGCGAAAGCTCGATCGAATCGCTGGGCTGAACGTCCTGCATCTGCGCGCAGCGTATTTTATGGAGAATCTTTTCATGAGTATCGCGCCGTTGCGTTCAACTGGAACGCTACCGGGCGGCTTGCGTGCCGATGTGGCAATTCCGTGGATCGCCACGAAAGATATCGGCCGGTACGCGGCGACGCGCCTGGCTGCGCGAGATTTTTCCGGCAGTTCAATACAGGAGCTGCACGGGCAGCGCGATATTTCCATGAGAGAGGGAGCGTCGATTGTTGGCGGCGCTATCGGCAAGCCCAATCTTCCGTACGTGCAGGTGCCAAGCGCAGTGCTGGGTGCGTCCATGGTGCAGATGGGGTTACCTACGAAGACCGCAGAACTGCTCGTTGAAATGTGGGATGGTGCGAATGCGGGGCTGATCGCGCCGCTGGAAGCACGCTCGACAAAAAATACCACGCCCACGACGCTCGAAGCATTTGTCGCCGAGGTGTTCGCACCTGCATATCTCGCTACCTGACCAATCGAAAGTCACCGCTGATTCTTTCCGCATGCATTCTTTTCGTATGCAACGTCGCCCGTCGGACTAAGTGTGAATAGACGGCTCGACGCAGAAAAAAAGCCAACGGCGCGGAGGGCGTCCGCGCCGTTGGCTTCCGAACAAAAATTGCCGACAAATAACTAAATGGTTTTGGTGGCGGCCGCAGCGGGAGTGGCGTTGCTGCGAGCGAAGGCGTTGGCGCCTTCCTTCTCAGCGCTCTTATCGATTTCGATGGAGCCCTTAAAGTACGCGCCGTCTTCGATCATGATGCGCGCGGTGGTCAAATCACCATTGACCGAGCCATCCTTCTTGATCTCGATACGGTCTTTGGCGCGAAGGTTACCCTTCACGGTACCGAACACTACCACCTCGCGGGCGATAATGTCGGCGGTGACTTTCGCCGTAGCCCCGACGGTGAGCTTGCGATCGTCGAGCTGGATCAGTCCTTCGACCGAGCCATCGATGAGCAAGTCTTCATTGCCGGAGATTTCGCCTTTCACGTGCAGGCTCGCGCCGAGCCGCGCTGTGGCGCCGCTGGTCGCTCCCCCTAGTGGACGCATCGCATCTGTACTCATGGCGTTCGTTTCCTCCCAAGACGCCGGAGCGGACTTCGGCGGCTGATTCGTAGGTAAATTTTTTGATGGCTCCGGCTGCGCGCCAAATTGCGTATCCGGTTTTTTCGTATTACCCCACATCGGACCTCCAAGGGACAACAGAACCCCACGCAAGTTTCCGGCCCGGGGTAAAGCAAACTCTATGCCTGTGGATGGTGCACGGCAAACAAAGTATGCACGACCTGTTTCGGGAAAGTAACTGCACTGTGGGACAGTGCTGGGACTGTACTGACGGCTGCCCGGGGCGTTTGGAGCGGAAAGGGGCCGCTTTCAGTTGAACTTCGCAATTGAACTACGAGCTGGGCTTATCTGGAACTGGCTGGGTAGCGAGAAAATCGTGGGCAAATCTTGGCGCATACGCGGCGAGCAGTTCCTCCACGCGTTCGGCGCTAGAAGATTTCACGATCAGGCCGGCATGATGATATTTGCTGACGCGATAGATGATTTCCGGATCGTTGTAGGCGGAAGCGTCCGGATTTTCTTGCCGCGCAAGAGACAGAATTATACCGGCGTAATCGTTGCGAACGGGCGGCAGCTGGTAAGCGGTCTTCCCTGCCCCGACTTCCAGGCGCGCCCATTCGCGCCACAAATTGATGCCGGAGGCGGCTTCGACAATGTCGGAGATATACGCGCCGCCGACGCGAGCGGCGACTTCGATGAAATAGATTTTGCCGTCGGCATGTGATTTTAGAAATTCCGCGTGGGTGACGCCGCGCAGAAATCCCAGACCTTCGAGCGATTGGCGATTGATCTCCAACAGAGACTTGGTTTCGGCCGATCCGCGCGGGAGCGTGCGCGTGGTAAAAACGCCGCCTTGGTGCGAAGTGTCCAGCGGCGGCGTGCCGTAGGCATGGGCTTCGGCGAGCAAGACATTTTTCTCGGAGACCACGCTATCGACATGGAAGACCGCGCCGGGAACAAACTGCTCGAGCAAGTAAAAGGATTGCTGGTCGCCGAGCTGATCGAGCAGCGGCCAAAGTTCGGAGGCGTGGTGCAGCTTCTTCATGCCGATGCCGGAAGCTTGCGAGCGCGGTTTTAGCAACCAGGGGGCGGGGACGCGCGCCATGAAGTCATTTAGCTCGCGATGATTGAGCACGTGGACAAATTCGGGAACGGCGATGCCCGCCTCTTTGGCGCGGGCGCGCATGGCCAGCTTGTCGCGAAAATAGCGCACCGTGGTGAGGCCCATACCCGTTATGCGCAGGTGCTCGCGCAACGCGGAGACGTTCTCCATATCGAATTCATCGAGCGCCACGATGCGATCGATTTGATGAAAACGCGCCAGGTAGCTTACGGAATAGATGATCGCCGGCACCGGCAGGTCTTCCGGCATGGTGAAGACTTCGTCGATGCATTCGAACGGCCAGTTGGCGTGGCGGAGTTTTTCGACGGTCAGCAACAACACCGTGCAGCCCATTGCTTTGCAAGTGCGCAGGAATTCCTGGCCCTTTTCATAAGAGCTGACGCAGAGAATGGTGAGCGGTCGACTGTCCGGCATCCTTCGCCCCCTGGCTAAGAATGCGCAGTATACTGCGCTCTAACCCGGCGGAAACAAAAATTGCAAAAAGGGACCGACACGCGCGGCCCACGCGGCTTCATTGTGTTCGGCGCCCTCAACGCGTTCGTAATGCAAGTCGCGCTCGTACTGCCAGCCTTTGGCGAGCAACACGTCGCGGAATTTTTCCACGTCGTCCACGATGCGCGGACCTTCGCGCGTGCCGATGTCCAGCCAGATGCGCGGGCGTGGCTCAACCGGAGCGGCAGCGGCAAAGCGAACAATGACGCGCTGGTTCCACCACACCGAGGGCGACAGCGCGGCAATTTTTCCGAAGATGTACGAAAACTTCAAGCCGAGATAAATGGAGACGAGGCCGCCGAGCGAAGACCCGCCGATTCCAGTACGCAAAGCTTCCGGCTGAGTGCGGTAATCGCGGTCCACAAACGGTTTCACTTCTTCGATTAAGAATTTGGCGTAGCGATCCGCGCGGCCGCCGCCAAGCTTCGGAACTTTGGTGGGCGTGTACTCGCGGATGCGGGCTTTTGTGTTGTAGATGCCTACGATAATGAGCGGTTCGATCAGGCCTGCGGAAATGGCGTAATCGGCGGTTTGCCCGACGTGCCAATCCTGGCCGTTGAAAGCCGTGGCGCCGTCGAAAAGATTCTGGCCGTCGTGAAGATAGAGCACGGGGAAACGGCGCTGCGGTTGTTGGTCGTAGTCCGGCGGGAGATAGATAATAATGTCGCGCTGATTACGCAAGAAGCGCGAGCGAAACTGGCCGTGTTTGCGAAGTTGTCCGGGCGTCACGTTGCGATGGCCACCAGCAAGTCTTTGGCCTCGACGTGCTGCCCGGGCGCAACCAGCAGTTTGGTGATGCGACCCGAAATGGGCGCGTAAATATTCGATTGCATCTTCATGGCCTCTAGAGTGAGAAGTTTTGCGCCACGCTCCACCGCTTGATTGGCCTGTACCGCGATGCCGCTGATCACGCCGGCCGTGGGCGCGGCAACTTGGCCGGGGTCCGCGGGATCCGCCTTGGGATGCGCACGCTCGGTGACCCGCAAGGCGCGGTCGCGCACATTGACCTCGCGCGGCTGGCCGTTCAATTCAAAGAACAGCGTGCGCGTACCGTCCGGGTGCGGCTCGCTGATGGTAAGAAATTTAATGATCAGCGATTTGCCGGAGGCGATCTCGACGGTGATCTCTTCGCCGGATTTCAGCCCGTAAAAAAATGCCGGCGTCGGCAGCACGCTAACGTCGGCATAGCTTTGGCGGAACTTGTCGTATTTTATAAAAACTTCCGGATAGAGCAAATAGCTGAGCAGGTCGTCGAAGGCAATGGCGTGTCCGGTCTTTTTTTCAAGCCCCTTTTGTTCTTCCGCGAAATCGACGGCGGCGAGATTCGCGCTGGGCCGGCCTCGCAGCGGCGCGGCGCCCCGCAAAATAATTTTTTGCAATTTTGCCGGCCACCCGCCGGGCGGAACGCCCAGCACGCCGGAAAACATTTCTACAACGGAGTTAGGCAGCGCGATATCGTGTTTCTCGTCCAATTGCAAAATATCCGCGGGGCGCATCTCCTTGGCCATCAGAAATAGCGTCATGTCGCCGACTACTTTGCTGCTGGGCGTGACCTTCACGATATCGCCAAAGAGCTGGTTCACCTCCGCGTACATTTTTTCCGCTTCGCGCCAGCGGTGCCCGAGGCCCATGGCGGTGGCTTGTTCGCGTAGATTTGTATATTGCCCGCCGGGAATTTCATGCTGGTACAGGCGTGCGGAGCCGGACTTCGGGCCCGAATCGAACGCCAGGTAATAGCCGCGCACGGTTTCCCAATAGTCCGAGCACTCGTTGAAAAGTTCGCCGTCGAGTTTGGTGTCACGCGGCGTGTTGTGCAAGGCTTCGACGATGGCATTCAAGTTGGGCTGGCTGGTGCCGCCGCTCATGGAGGCGACGGCGGCGTCCGCGACGTCCACACCCGCGTCGCTGGCCATCAGGATGCTTGCGGCGTTGAGGCCGCTGGTGTCGTGCGTGTGGAAATGCACAGGTAGGGCGATTTCTTCGCGCAGGCGCTTCACCAATTGAAAGGCCGCGTACGGCTTGCACAATCCGGCCATATCTTTAATGCACAGAAAATGCGCGCCGAGTTTTTCAAGCTGCTTGGCGAGCGTCACATAATATTTCAGCGAATACTTTGGCCGCGCCGCGTCGAGAATATCTCCGGTGTAGCAAATCGCCGCTTCGCAGACGCCGCCGCTATCGAGCGCCGCGTCAATTGCCACGCGCATGTTGTCGATGGAGTTGAGCGAATCGAAGATGCGGAAAATGTCGATGCCCTGCGCGAAGGCTTCGCGCACGAACGCGCTGATTACGTTATCGGGATATGACGCGTAGCCCACGGCGTTGGCCCCGCGCAGCAGCATCTGGAAGCAAATATTGGGAATGCGCTTGCGCAGCGCGCGCAGGCGTTGCCACGGATCTTCGTGCAGAAAACGCAACGAAGTATCGAACGTGGCCCCGCCCCACATTTCCACGCTGAAAAGATTTGCCGCGCGTTGCGCTACCGCGCCCGCGGTGGCCAAGAGGTCATGGGTGCGCACCCGCGTGGCCATCAGGGATTGGTGTGCGTCGCGGAACGTAGTGTCCGTAATCAGCAGACGCTTTTCTTTGCGCGCCCAGGCGGCGAATTTTCTTGGCCCGAGTTTTTGCAACAGTTGGCGTGTCCCGGGCGGCGACTCGATGCCGGGAACCGCGGGCAGCACCGCGGGTTCGAACGCGACCGGCGCCGGCTTGCCTTTTACTTCCGGGTTGCCGTTGAGGATGACGTCGCCGAGATACGAGAGCACCTTCGTGGCGCGATCGCCGCGCGTGGGAAACTTGAACAGTTCCGGATAGTCTTCCAGAAAAGAAGTGGTGATTTCGCCGGCGCGAAAACGCGGATGGTTCACCACGTTTTCCACGAAGGGAATATTTGTTTTCACGCCGCGGATGCGAAATTCGCGCAGCGCGCGATCCATGCGCTGGCAGGCTTCCGGAAGATTGGAGCCCCAGGCGGTCACCTTAACGAGCAACGAATCGTAGTACGCGGCGAGTTGCGCGCCGGCATACGCGGTGCCGCCATCGAGCCGGATGCCGAAGCCCGCAGGCGAACGATAAGTGGAAAGCTTGCCGTAGTCCGGCGCGAAATTTTTGTCGGGATCTTCGGTGGTCACGCGGCATTGCAGCGCCGCGCCGTGCAGCGGAATATCCTTCTGCTGCGGCAGATTCAGCGGCTCTTTGTGCAGGTCGTAGCCCTGCGCCACCAGAATTTGCGAACGCACCAGGTCAATGCCGGTGATCATTTCCGTGACGGTGTGCTCCACCTGGATGCGCGGATTGACTTCGATGAAATACCATTTGCTGGCATCCACGTCGTACAAAAACTCCACGGTGCCGGCGTTGCGGTAGTTGGCTTTGCGCGCCAGCTGCAGCGCCGCGGCACACAATTCATCGCGAATTCCCGGCGGCAAGTTCGCCGCTGGCGCCACCTCCACAACTTTCTGGTACCGCCGCTGCACGGAGCAATCGCGCTCGTAAAGATGCAACAGATTGCCGTGATGGTCGCCAAGAATTTGCACTTCCAGGTGTCGAGCGCGCGGCAAATATTTTTCGAGAAACACACTGGCGTCGCCAAACGCAGACCGCGCCTCGCCTTGTGCTTCTTCGAGCAGCGCGTCCAGTTGCGTGGCGTCGTGTACCACGCGCATGCCACGGCCGCCGCCGCCCATGGCCGCTTTCACAATGACGGGATAACCGATTTGTTTTGCGATTTTCTGCGCTTCCGTGGCAGAAGTGACCGGATCTTCCGTGCCTGGCAGCACGCGCACGCCAGCCGACGCGGCGAGTTTGCGCGCCGCGGTCTTGTCGCCCAGCAATTCCAGCAAGTCCGGCGTCGGACCAATGAAAATAATGCCGGCGTTCGCACACGCGCGCGCGAACGCGGCATTCTCCGCTAAAAATCCGTAGCCGGGATGTATCGCGTCGACGCCTTTTTCTTTGGCCAGCGCCACGATTCCCGGAATATCGAGATACGCCTCGACGGGACCTTTGCCCGCGCCAATCTGGTACGCCTCGTCCGCCTTAAAGCGGTGCAGCGCCAAGCGATCTTCCTGCGAATAGATCGCCACAGTACGCAACCCAAGTTCGTTGGCGGCGCGGAATACGCGGATGGCGATTTCGCTGCGGTTCGCGGCGAGCAGTTTCTTGATCGGCTGCAACTTTGTTGGTCGTGGACTCATTCGTGGCGCGCGCAGCTATCCGGCGCAAAAGCGATGCGCGAATCTTACATTGTTTCACGCACCAAGTGCGAGACCCCGGCAATTTTTTCGATGGAAGAAAGCAGGTTTTTACTGGCTGGGCGGCCCGGCGGTGTTGGTTGAAGCCCCGGTCGTGGAGCCCGGTGTAGTGGCCGCCAGGACCGGTGGAGGAGCATTCTTCAACGATTGCAGCTGTGCCTGCACCTGGGCCCACTCCTTGGGCTTGGCCTTGGTGGCGTACGGCGCGTCCGGCTGACTGTAGAAATACAGCAACTCTGCGCGAACATCGGGCGGAGCACTGACGAAATTATCCTTCGCCAAAGCGGCCAGCAATTTCGCATGCGTCTCGTCGTTTAGTTTGTATTTGCCAGGGCCGGAAGTTTCGCCGGTATCAAAATTGTCGTTGACCAGCTCCAAATGCCCATTGCCCTGCTGCGCGAGCAACCCTTTGTAACGGTCCAGCGTGGCATTAAAGCTGGCCTCAAACATTTTTTCCGTCGCCGGCGTGGGCGTGCGAAACTGCAACACTTTCAGCGGACCAATTTTGGGTACCAGACGCAATAAAAACGCGGCAAATTTATCGCCAAACGAAGGCTGCTGGTAATCATGGCCCCACTCTTTTTCGTAGCTCGCGCGCGATAAATTGTAGAGAAATTTTCTCTTCGTAATGCCCGGGTCGTCCTTCATGATCTCTTTGCCTTTTAGACTCCAGGCGATGCGCGTGGCCTCCGGAAGAAGCTTGCTAACGTCGCGGCGGTAGGAATTGAGCGCCTTGTCTTCGCTGGTCAGTACCGTCTTCAAACTCAAACCGTAGGTTTCCTGGAAGGCCTGTTCGAGCAGCGGCACGGAAACCTGAAAGCCGATGAAGTCGTGATAACTGGCGGGGGCATAGCGCTGTTGCGCAACTTCGATCACATCGAATCCGAATTCCGTCTTCACATGCGCCAGGGGATCGTCGCCGTAGGTGACCGTGTTACCGAACTTCCTTTTCAGCTTGGGGTACAGCTCCGGAACGGCGAGATTGGTGCCGAGACGATGACCGTCATTATCCGCGGCGTAGTGCGCCAGCGCGCCCAGCGCGAACGCGTAACCATTCAAATCTTGCGCGTCGCACAACAACGCGATTACAAAATCTCCGCTGCGCACGTAATGCGTCAAATCGCTCACCAGCTTGCTGCCGTGCGGGTAGTAGCCCATGTCTTGAATAATTGCGCCGCCGTAAGCGTACCCGTGCGCCACCTTCAATTCGTCGGGCGTCGCGTTGGGGAAACGCTTGAGCAACACCGGTTTGATGTTGGTGTCCCATACCGCATCGATGATGGCTTCATGCGACAGCACGGCGTAAGCCTCGCTGCCCGGTACGCCGCCGAAAAGCAGCAGTGCGGTGCAAGTGATGGCCAAGACGATTCTCGTGATGCGAAAAGCGAAGGAGTTCAAGTTGTTCGTTTTCTCTCTGCCATGAAGCGCGACGGCGTGGCTCGAAACGAGCGATACCAAGAACGAGTGGCTGCCGGTGTTTACAGCGAGAACGCACGCATGCAGGCAACTCAGAAATTAGATGAGTTTTTCGGGTAAAAGGAGTGCGGTCGCCATTGCTGGAATAGCAAGGGTGGAATGGCAAGGAGGTAAGCGCGCTTCCCGAAAAACAAGAAAATTAGTACTTACGCAGTACGCCGATCACCCGCCCTTGAATCTTCACGTCGCTGGCCGCCACAAAAATCGGCGCCATTTCGGAGTTCGCGGGTTGCAGCCGGATTTTCCCAGCCGGCTCGCGATAAAAACGCTTCAGCGTCGCTTCGTCCCCGCCCACCAACGCCACCACGATGTCGCCGGCATTCGCCACTTGCGTCTGCTCGCAGACTACGTAGTCGCCATCCATGATGTGATCTTCAATCATGGAGCTACCCTTCACCTGCAAAACGTAGGAGTTTCCGCCACGTGCGAAGTCTCCCAGCGACAATGTCTCGCGCTCTTCCACCGCTTCGAGAGGACGCCCCGCGGCAATCCGCCCCAGCAGCGGCAACTCCTGAATCCTGCGCTCGATCACTTGCTCCTTCACGGACTTGGGCAATTGCAGAATTTCGATCGAGCGGCTCTGGTTGTATCCGCGGCGAATGAATCCTTTTTTCTCCAGCGTCGAGATGTGCTTGTGCACCGTGGCCAGCGACGTCAATTTCAAGCCCTTGCCAATCTCTTCAAAACTCGGCGCATAACCATGCTTCGTCTCAAACGAAACCAGATAATCGAGCACTTCTTTTTGCCGTTTAGTGAGGGCCATATGTGCCTCCAGGTGCGAACAGCGAGCGAAAGTCCTAGCCTAACTTTAAGGCGAACACAAGGCGAACGTCAAGCGATTAATTAATTGAGGTAAAGTTCGCCGGCAGTCGCTTCCGCACAAAGTAGCTTCATGTTATATACGTCCCCACCTTGCCCGATTCATTGTCTGCCGCCGCGGGTTCCAAATCGCCAGCCGTCACAGCGGCCGCCGTCGTCGCGATTATTGGCAGTCTCCTCGTATTCCTTCTTGCGGCGCTGGGGCTATTAGGCGTCGCACTTCAGGGCATCGTCCCCAACCCAAACGTAACGCCAGCTGGCTCTCCTGCGGCGGGCTATCTCGGCGTCGCAATTATTGCCGCATGTGGCGGCTGGGGACTCGCCAGCGGCATCGGTCTACTTCGTTATCGCGATTGGGCGCGCACCTCCACTCTGGTGTGGTCGGGAATCACGCTGGTCTTCGGGAGCATCGTGTTCTTGGCTACGCTGACAATCAAGATCCCGGTTCCACCGAACGCGCCGCCCCAAACGACATTGTTAGCGCGATTGTTCATTGCGCTGTTTTTCGGTTTGCCCGCCGCAGTCGCCATTTGGTGGTTGATCCTGTTCTCCCAAAAATCCATTCGGCAATTGTTCGATGCCTTGTCTGCCCCACCAAAAGGGCCTCTCGACGAATCAGGATTTCCGATCACCGCACCTCGAACCCGCATCCCCGTGCCCATCGCTGTAGTCGCCTGGGTCCATATAGGGTCTGGCGTCCTTGCTCTCTTCTTCTGGCATTTTCACCAAAGCCGATTGCTGCTTTTGGGACATATTTTTCGCGGTCCAACAGCGGCGGCGATGACCGTTGCGTTTTGCGTGGTTGCTTTCGTGGGCGGCGTCGGGCTTTTGCGGCGGAGGCTTTGGGCTTTCTGGCTAACGGTGTGCTATGAATCGTTTGTAATAGTGAGTGGCACGATCTCGCTTCTAAGTCCGGAGCGCCTCGTTCTTAGAAAAGAAATTACCGCGTCTTATGAATTAAAACCCCGTCACGTCATCCTCCCCGATCAGTTTTTCGATGCCATCGCATTTCTGACGCTACTCATGTCCGCAGCCTTTCTAGTAATCCTGCTCTACTATCGGCCCAGCCCTCTGGCCCACGACTCAAACACATCCACCGGATCCGGCACCTGGGGAGACTAAATTCGCAATAGCCGCGCGCGAGGATAAACGTTGCACTCGTCTTTCCTTGCTTTGTTTGTTCGCGCACAGGCCCACCTGACGTTTGCGCACTATCCCCGCTTTGACGCAAGCGCTATGGTATTCTTTAGCTTAGGATTTCTGCGGTCCGCTTCAGCGTCATCTGGCATGCCCGCCGCGCCGCACGATTTCCACATAACCGTTCCTGCGCCAGGCGCGTACTGAGGGGTTCCGCCTGCTGCGCGCGGCAAATAAAGTGAGTTAGCGAGGACTTGGGGAGATATGTCGACCGTAACTGATATTCCGTTGCCAAAAACCAAGCGCGAAGTGATCGACCGCGCGGTCATCCGCTTCGCCGGAGACTCCGGCGACGGCATGCAAATCACCGGCAGCCAGTTCACCAACACCGTGGCCCTGTACGGCAACGACATCGCCACCTTCCCGGACTATCCCGCTGAAATCCGCGCCCCGGCAGGCACGCTCCCCGGCGTCAGCGGCTTCCAGCTCCACTTTTCTTCCGACGATATCAACACTCCTGGCGACGCCATCGACGTCCTGATCGCCATGAATCCCGCCGCCTTGCGCGTGAATATCGCCGACCTGAAGGCCAACGGCATCCTCATCGTCAACAGCGACAGCTTCACCGAAAACGACCTGCGCAAAGCGCAAATGACGGTAAATCCACTCGAAGATCATTCGCTGGACAAGTTCCGCCTCTTCCCCGTCGAGCTCGAGCGTCTTACTCGCCGCGCCTTGGAGCACCTCGGCCTCGATGCCAAGTCTATGGACCGCTGCAAAAATTTCTTCGCTCTCGGCATGTGCTACTGGCTCTACAACCGCTCGATGGAATCGACGGTTCGCTGGATCAACGACAAATTCAGCAAGAAGCCGCTCCTCGTCGAAGCCAATCAACTGGCCATGAAAGCCGGCTACTCCTACTGCGAAGCCACCGAAGCTTTCCAGATCAGCTATGAAATCCCGCCGGCGCAACTGACGCCGGGCCTGTATCGCAACATGAGCGGAAATCAGGCTCTCGCGCTGGGCTTTGTCACCGCCTCACAAAAATCCGGTCTGACGCTTTTCCAGGGCAGCTACCCCATCACGCCGGCGTCAGATATTTTGCACGAGCTTTCGCAATACAAAGACTTCGGCGTGATGACCTTCCAAGCCGAAGACGAAATCGCCGCCATCACTTCCTCGATCGGCGCAGCCTACGCGGGCGCGCTGGCGCTTACCACCACCTCTGGCCCTGGCATGGCGCTCAAAACCGAAGCTCTGGGCCTGGCTGTCGCCATCGAAATTCCGCTAGTCATCGTCAACGTGCAACGCGGCGGACCTTCCACCGGTTTGCCCACCAAGACCGAACAAGCCGATTTGCTGCAGGCCATGTTCGGCCGCAACTCCGAAGCTCCCATTCCCATAATCGCGGCGTCCACTCCGGGCGATTGCTTTTGGGCCGCCATCGAGGCCTGCCGTATCGCGGTAAAATATATGGTCCCGGTAATCCTGCTTTCCGACGGCTACCTCGCCAACGGCGCCGAACCGTGGCGCGTGCCCGAACTCAGCGACATCCCGGACATTCCGGTAAATTTCGCAAAAAATCCCGAAGGCTTTAAGCCGTACAAACGCAATCCCGACACGCTCGCCCGCCCCTGGGCGATCCCAGGCACGCTCGGACTCGAGCACCGCATCGGCGGCCTCGAAAAACAAGACGTCAGCGGCAACATTAACTACGAGCCGCTGAATCACGAAAACATGGTGCGCATCCGCGCCGCCAAAGTCGCCGGCATCGTGCAGGATATTCCCGACGCCGTACCCACCGGCGATCCCGACGGCGATCTGCTGATCGTCGCCTGGGGCTCCACGCACGGCTCCATCACTGCCGCGGTGAAAACACAACGCGCCCTCGGACGCCGCATCGGCCACCTCCACCTGCGCCATCTGAATCCGCTGCCCGCAAATCTCGCGCAGGTTTTCAAGCGCTACAAAAAAATCCTGGTCCCCGAACTCAACATGGGCCAGCTGCTCTGGATCCTACGCGCAAAATATTTGGTCGACGCCGTCGGCCTGAACAAAATTCAGGGCCGCCCGTTCAAGCAAGCCGAACTGGAACAAAAAATCGAAGAAGTCCTGGGCCTCTAAAGGAACTCTCAAGACATGACCACTACTGCGCTGCCCGTCCTAACCAAAAAAGATTTCCAGACCGACCAAGAAGTCCGCTGGTGCCCCGGCTGCGGAGACTACGCCATCCTCTCCGCCGTGCAAGCCGTCTTCCCGGAACTCGGCATCAAACGTGAAAATTTCGTGGTCGTAAGCGGCATCGGCTGCTCCAGTCGCTTCCCGTATTACATGAACACCTTCGGCTTCCACACCATCCACGGCCGCGCCCCGGCCGTAGCCACCGGCATCAAAGCCATCCGCCCGGACCTGGAAGTCTGGGTCGCCACAGGCGACGGCGACGCGCTCTCCATCGGCGGCAATCACACTATTCACATGCTGCGCCGCAACGTCGGGCTGAAAGTCCTGCTCTTCAACAATAAGATTTACGGCCTGACCAAAGGCCAATATTCGCCCACCTCGGAAGTAAACAAGAAGACGAAGTCCACGCCATTCGGCTCCGTAGATCGCCCCTTCAATCCGTTGGCCCTGGCCATCGGCGCCGAAGCAACCTTCGTAGCCCGTTCCGTCGACGTCTTCCAGCAGCATCTGAAAGAAACTCTGAAGACCGCCGCCGCCCATCGCGGCTCAGCGTTCATTGAAATCCTGCAAAACTGCAACATCTTCAACGACGGCGCATGGTTCTCCCTCACCGAACGCGACGCCCGCAGCGAGCACGTCATCACCCTCGAACAGGGCAAGCCCATGGTCTTCGGCAAAAATCGCGACAAGGGCATCCGCATGGTCGGCATGGACCTCGAAGTAGTCGCGCTAGGCAACGGCATCACTGAAGCCAATTTGCTCATCCACGACGCAAAAAATCCCAATCCCGCCTACGCTTTCGCCCTGGCACAAATGGAAAAGCGCGAAGGCTTCCCCACCCCCATCGGCGTCCTGCGCAACTGGAACGACCAACCGCGTTACGAAGAAGTTTTGAACCAGCAGATCAAAGACGTAATCGCCAAGCGCGGCCCCGGCGACCTGAACAAACTCCTCCGCGCCGGCGACACCTGGGAAGTGCGATAGCTCCCTTTTATCTCGGCCTTTTTAATGTAGGTGCCGGACTTTAGTCCGGCCTAGCCTTGCATTTCTAAAACTCCTTCCCCAACAATTCCGTGACTTCTTCCCCGTAATCGCATCCAATAAGCAATGCGACACCCATCCCAAACCGTGGATGACCCCACCAAACGCGAACTGTTCGGCCCCCTCGGCGACGCGGACCCTCTTCCGCCCAGTCTCCTGGCCTCCACCAACGAGCAAGCCAAAACCCTCGCGCTCCTCCAGGAGATCAGCCGCGACTTCTCTCCCCTGATCAGCCACACCGTTCTGCTGCGCACCATCGCCGAGCGCGTCAAACGCCTCGTCAACTACGACGTCTTCAACGTAATGATCTGGAATGAAGACTCCCAACTCCTGCAATCCATTTTCGCGCTGCGCTACGAAGAATCCATTCCGGCGCGTGTGACGTTGCACCTACACGAGGGACTCACCGGCTCGGCAGCGGCCCAGCGCGCCACCCTGCGCGTCAACGACGTCCTTACCGACCCGCGCTACATTCGCACCGAAACCGGCATCGACGCCCGCTCCGAACTGGTCGTCCCCCTGATCCGTCAGGATCGCCTCATCGGCGTCATCGACCTTGAAAGCACCGCCCCGCACGCCTTCACCGACGCACACGAACGCATGCTGTCGACGCTCTCGCCGTTTCTCGCCGTGGCCCTCGAAAACTCGCGCCTCTACGAGGAGGCCCACGAGAGCCAGCGCCGCCTGCAAAACGATCTGGATACCGCGCGCGAAATCCAGATGCAGCTACTGCCCACCGGCGCGCGCGAAATTCCTGGCCTGGACCTCGCCGCCGCCTACACTCCCGCCCGCGACCTCGGCGGCGACTTCTACGATTTCCTTCCCTACGGCGAAGGCAAATTGGCGATGGCGCTCGGCGACGTCTCCGGCAAAGGCACCGCCGCCGCCCTGTACGGAGCGCTAGCCATCGGCATGCTGCGCGAACACGTGGTCACGCACAATTGTCCGCCAGAGGAAATGCTCGCTACCCTGAACGACCGCCTGCAAGGCGGCCGCCTGGACGCCCGCTTCATCGCCATGCTCTTCGCCGTCTACGACGCCCCCACGCGCAAGCTGACCATCGCCAACGCCGGCTGCCCCTATCCATTACTGCTGCGCAACGGCCAAGTCAGCGAACTGCACCTTGAAGGCGTGCCACTGGGCCTCTTCCGCGGCACGCTATACGATCAACAAGCCTTCGACCTGCTGCATGGCGACGTGGTCGTCTTCGCCTCCGACGGCATCGTCGAGTCCGACAACGCCCAAGGCGAAGACTTCGGCTCCGACCGCCTCGCGCAAGTTCTCGCCTCCACCACTCCCCACGATTCCGCCCAATCCATCACGCAAAGAATCCTAGCCGCCACCGACGCCCACAGCGGCCCCGCCTGGGCCCCCCACGACGACCGCACCCTGCTGGTCCTCCGCGTTACGGAAGAACCCACCGCCGACTATTCCCGCCTGCCGATCATCTACTGACCGCTTTTTGCCGCCCCACAATGAACCGGACGTATCGATACCGATATTTCTCTGCTTACGCGCGTCTCTAATTGTTTTTATTTTAAATTGCGATATCATTAGCTAGGCTTATGGAGGTCCAGCAGGCGTGCACCAGCTATTTCCAGCTCCGCCCTTCCGCGCCGCGCCGATGCTCGGATGGTTCCGCTTCGATCGCGCCCTGATGATCATCCTGCGCCGCCTGGTGGTTCCGGTGCTCCTGTTCGCCACCTTCGCGCTCACCTGCGCCTTCGTCTATCAGCGCCTCGAGCATCTGCGCTTCACCGACGCCATCTTCTGGGTTTCTCATCCCCATGCCATCGACTACCTCAAAACCCGCAGCTCCACAAAATGGTTCTCCACCTTCGTATCCTTCGGCGTCTTCGCCTTCGAAATCTGGTTCGCCGAACGCATCCTGCTGACATTCATGGGCCACCAAGGCCGGGAGGTCTGGAAATCCATGCTCAACGAAATGAATCTCGAACGCGTGCGCGACCATTTCATCGTCTGCGGCTACGGACAAGTAGGCCGTACGCTAATCGGAAATTTGGCCGCCGCCAAAATCCCATTCGTGCTGATCGAAACCAACGAAGGTTTATATCGCCAGCTCCTGCAAGAAGGCGTCCTCGCAATTCAAGGCGACGCCAAACGCCATAGCGTCCTGGAGGAAGCCGGCATCATGCGTGCCCGCGGCATCTGCGTGGTCATCGATAACGACGCCGACAACCTCTACATCACCATCACCGCCAAAGCCATGAATCCCAAGCTGCGCATCCTCACCCGCGCCGGCCAGGAACGTTACGCCCAAGCCATGCGCACTTCCGGCGCCGACGAAGTCATTATCCCCGAATACGAAGGCGGCAAACTCGCCAGCCAGCTAATCCAAAAATACGCCGCCACGCTCTAACCCGCCCTCTGCCGCTCGAAAGCGCCGGAGGCGCGCCACAAGTTAGCCCAACCCGCAGGGCTGGGTAACGGTCGCAACAACAAGAACACCGCGCTTGACCCTGTAAACTAAACAATTTACACTAAGCCGATGAACGGACTGCCGCCCCTCCATCCGGGCGAGATTCTCAAGCAAGACATCCTGCCGCATGTGGGCCTGTCGGTAACGGCTGCTGCCAAGGCTTTGGGCGTTTCCCGCCAGATGCTTCACGACATTCTGGCGGAGCGCAAGCCGCTGTCCGCCGTCATGTGTCTGAAGGTAGCCCGCCTGTTTGGCGGCTCCCCGGAAGTGTGGATGCGCTTGCAGGCTTCCTACGACCTGAAGAAGGCTGCGCGCAACAAAAAAGTAATGGCCCGCGTCGCCCGCATCGTCCCCGTAAAGCCAGCCGAAGAAGTTCTGGCCTAGAGCACCAGCCTGCACGGGAAGGGCGTTCGTTGCGTCCTCAGTTTCCGGAGGTCAAGACTCATGAAAATATTGTCCCTCACGTTGCTGACGATCTTCATTGCATTGGCCACCCTTGCTCAAACAACTCGCCCGACGTCCGGCATTGAGTATCATCACGGGCTCCGCGTACGCATTTATCCCGTCACGACAACCTATCTGCCGAACCAGCCGCTAGACTTCCGCGTGGAATTTCGCAACGAAGGCAACACAAGTATGCGCGTCGGACGCCTCGCGGCCACCAGCGTCAACGCGCCGTTCCGCCTGTCGCTAAAAGTCGAAGACTCCGCAGGTCACGTCATCGTAGACCCTGTAAAAGACCTCGCTGAACTACCGTGCGTCGATTTGCGAGAACTCGATGTCGACCACCCCGCAATCTGGACTGTGATAGCTCCGGGATCGACATACTCAACGACGCTGAGTTTAATAACCAGGGCCATGGAAAACCTGCGGCCTGGGCGCTACAAGGTTCACGGTCTTTATCGCTCCTACGGCGTTCTAGAAGGCGGCCACTGTCTAAACTTCAAGCAATATCCACGGTCGAGCGCCGGTTCAACCGGCACGGAATGGCAAGGCTACGTCGACACGAACGACGTCGAGATTACAATTCTACCGCCAGCCGAGGAAAGATAGGGACACCGTCCTCAACTGCGCTCGGCTTCCGCGGTTTTCGTCCATTTGTTCGTAGTGGCGAATCTTCAGATTCGCATCCCCTATACTCGGGGCGAGGCGTCGAAATAAGTAATGCGAAATTAAAGTGGAGGCGTCGGGCAGGATTTACCAACGCCTCCGTCCAATTCTGCCGGGTGGCATACTGCGCACTGAAGCAACGTCATCCAACGTCAAAGAAAAGGTGCCGAATCATTCGAACGTTATACACTAAAGCTAAAGTTAGCTATTGACAAACTATCTGTCCCATGCTACCATGGGCAATGTCGCGCCCATCCGGAACCTCAACCCCGCACCCCATCCCACCCTATTACTCGATCAGCGTTCCTAACCAAATTCCTTAATTCTTGTAACCCCAATAGAATCTTACTCTTTCGCACGAATCACCCCTAAACCCAATGGAATCTTACTCTTTCAAAATGACCCCGGGGGTGGGGGTACCCTTGTTGATACTATTCAAGTTCTCGTCGAACGGACATCATCTTCCGTAACCCCAATCAATACTATCTCTTCCAGAGTTTTCGCCTCCGACCCCTCTAAAATCCGTCTCGTCCAGAAACAGGTGGAGGAATGGCGCAGCGACTCCATGGCTGAATTGCGGAACGACTTACTTGTGGGGAGCTTACGTGGTGAGGGTCTACTTGTGCGCGCTGCCGAGCAGGCTCGACGCGGCGCCCGTGGTGGCCAGGCCCGAAGCCAGCGCCGTGACCGGAGCGGTGGGATTCGCAAAATAGTTTTCTTCCCGCAGCTTGCGGTAGATCCGGCCGGCCACTTCCGCCGCCGTCGGACCCTTTACGCGACGCGTATTCCCGCGCAGCAAGACGGCAATGGCAATCTTGGGATGCAGCTCATCGGCGTAGGTGACGTACCAGCCCAGGCGCGACGGCGTAACGTGATCGTCGCAAGTGCCGGTCTTGCCCAGCGACGTTTCATCGCCGCCCGCATCGAAGCTGGACTTCGCCGTGCCGTACAGCACCGCGGCCAACATGCCTTCGCGAATTTCCGGAAGGATCGGCCCAATATTCAAATCGCGTTTCACCCGCGGCTGGAAATTATCCACTTCTTCCTGCGTGCGCGGATACTGCAAATAATAAAGCGTTCCGCCATTGGCGAATGCCGAAGCCATGGAGACCAGTTGCAGCGGCGTCATCTGAATGCCTTCGCCGAAGCTGGACATGCGCGCAATCCCGCCAAACGCCGGTGGCGCGGAAGGAAACGCTCCGGGATGTTCTTCCGGCAAGTTGTAACCGGCCAGCTCGCCGAGGCCCACCAGGCGCGCATACTTCGCCACCGTGTCGTAACCCATGCGCCGGCCCAGCTCTTCAAAAAATACGTTGTTGGAATGCGCCATCGCTTCCGTCAAATTCATGTATTTCTTGCGGCTGACGCGCAGCATGGTGTCGCGCGTAATCACGTTTTCTTCCAGCGCCGCGAGCGCAATCGTCGGCTTAATCGTGGAGCACGGAATGTAGCCTTCGCCGAACGCAATTTTCTGATTGACCACCGCAAGGATTCTGCCGGTGTTGGGATTCACCGCGACCACCGCGCCGTTATACCTTCCGAGTCCTTCGACCAGTGCCGCGCGCACAACGGGATCGTCAAAGCCGGTCATGTCGTCGCCGGTGGAATTAGCAAACGTGGGAACGCCGCGCACGGTTTTATGCGTGGTGTTAGCGGCGGTAGCGCCCGGAGCTGCGGGAAGCGGCGCGACGCACAGCGCCGAAAGCATGATTGCAAGAGCCATTTTTCCCAGTTGCCGACTTACCATTTGCACCCCTGTTTGCGCTCGCGGCCGTTGCCTATTTCCGGCGTGAACTCTGTAGCTGCTAATCGACCGGCACAAACTTACGCCGAACCGAACCTTCTACGGATGGAATATATGCACTCGTTCGTCCAAACCCGAACAGTCGAACTCGCTACTGATTCGATGCAACTTAAGAGCGCGGCGCCTCCTGAGCAGTGCATCAAAATGAAACGCCTCGGTCCGCTTGAGACGTCGTCGTGCGCTTGAGACGTAGTGTAAGGTCCAGAGCCCGCCAGAAGCAATAGCCGACTCGCTCCAGTACGTCGCTATGTGCTTTGTTTTGTATGACTGCCCGTTGGGGCAGGTGCCAATTTTCGGCTAGTTTTCAGGCCAATTGCGCTGCCCAGCGTGTGGCCCAGTTTACGAGGCAAATTTTGTGGCTCATTTTGCAACAGGGCAAAATCGCTGTTCGCGCGGGGAAAACTCAGCGGCCGCGGCTCGCGGAAATCTGTGGGCCTGCTGCGCCGGGACCGTAAACGGCGCGATAAACCTCAGCGTTGCGTAGAACCACTTGCACGTATTCGCGGGTTTCCGTGAACGGTATGGATTCCACCAGTTCCGGAATTTCTTCGTAGTTGCGTTCGGCTTTCCACAGCGCGATGCGATCTTCGCCGGCGTTGTATGCGGCGGCGGCGTATTCGGGAGCTCCGGTAGCGCGCAGAAGTTCCGCGATGTACACCATGCCGAGCTCCAGGTTGTAGTCGGGCTCGAATAATTTGTCTTTGGTGTATTTCACCTTGAGCTGCTTGGCGAGAATCTTGCCGGTCTTCGGCAGCACTTGCATCAATCCGATGGCGTTGGCGTGCGAGACCGCGTCGGCTTGAAACGTGGACTCCTGCCGAATCAGACCGGCAGCCAGCATGGGATCGAAATTATTGCGTGCCGCTTCACGGCGCAACGCGGTTTCGTACGGCAGCGGATACAGCGTCTTCCACACGATCGGTGGGACATCTTCAATTTTACGCGCATCGAAATTCGGCACAATCAGCCGGCCGTACGCCATGCCCGTTCCAAAATGTCCCTGGTCAAACGCGGTCTGCGCGGCTTCCAACAGAAATCGCGGAGAGAGCGTGGCGAAGTACGCCGACTTCAACTCGAGCTCCGCGGAACTATCGAACGCAATGCTGCGCAGCGCCTGGGCGCGTGCCCAGCGATCCGCAACGGTTACAGGAATGGGTTCGTCAAACGCGCGCAACACCGGCGCGGGTGGAATCTTGCTTAGAAATTCCGGAGCCTCTTCGTCGCCTGGAGCCATCTTGGCCAGACGCGCGGCCGCGGCATGCGCGAAATACGTTTGAGGAAAACGCGCAACGGCTTTGTTGTAATACGCGCGCGCGTGGCCGGGATTGCCGGTGCGCTCCGCGCTGCGCCCAAGCCAGTAAAGCGCGTCGACAGAATTGGATGAAGCGGGATATTTCGACAAGAAGGCAGTCAAGCGCGTGTCGGCATCCGGCTGTTTATTTAGGAAGGCCATCCACGCGGTGCGCCATTCGGCATTGAAGGCGTTCTTCCCCTCGGGGAAGCCGTCCAAAACCCGCTGATAATAACTGGTGGCCTTGGTGCGATCGAGCGCGACCCAATAAAAATTTCCTGTCGACATCAGCGCTTCTTCGAACCATTTGCTCTGCGGATATTTCGTTTGCAGCAGCTCGACGGCCGCGAGCATTTCGCTTTCTTTCTTTTCCGAGCGGTACGCTTGCGAAAGTTCATAGATGCGTTCCGCATCGACGTCCGGGTCGCTCACGGAGAGCGACGACAGAGCCGACGGCGAAGCCTTGGGATATTGCCGGCATTCCGCGATGCGCAGTTGCGCGCGTTGCCGTGTGGGATTATTAGGATCGCGCACCATGGTCAGCAACTTTTCGTATTCCGCGTGGGCTTCTTTCCATTTGTGCGCGTCAAAGAAAAGCTGCGCGCGTTGCTCCTGCATTTCCACGCCGGGATACGGATACTCTTTCCCTAGCTGTTTGGAAATCGCGCTGAGCGAAACTCCCGCGGCTTTCGCTTCATCGGTCAGGGGAAACTTATAGAAGATGGTCTGAAAATCTTTCGCGGCGCGCGCATATTCGTGTGCGCTTTGATAGGCCTGCGCGCGTTCCAGTAAGAGCTGCGGGCGCGTAGCGGTTGCGGAATAGGCATTCAAGGCCGTGATGGCGTCCTGCGGACGCCCAAGTGCGTCCGCGGTCGGCGCATACGATTCCAGAAACTGTTCTTTGATCGCGGTGCTCGGATAGTCCTTCTCGATGGCTTGCAGATCCGTGAACGCTTCGGCATTGCGTCCCAGCGTGCGCTTCGTCTGCGCCATCCAGTACAGCGCGTATTCGCGCAGCAGCGCATCGTTCTCCGCTTTGGTCAGCCAGGCGAGGGCTTGCGGCGCACGATTTTTCGAGTAGTCGTCGTAGCCCAAGGCCAGCGCGGCGCGTGCACCCCAAAGGCCGGTGGCGTTCTTATTCGCAAACGCCGCCAACTTTTCGTACGCTCCGGGCGTCGCACCGCGCAGGTCGTGCGCGAGGTCAGCCATCTCTCTTTGCAGCGCCTGTTCTTCCGGGGTGATCGCAGTGCTTTCCGGAACGGTAGTGTTCGGCCGGCAACCGCTACGACAAGGAGCGCCTTTGGGCTTTTTGGATTTTTTTTGACGCTTGGTGGTCTGCGGAGTTGTCGCCGGCGCTTGCGCAGCTTTCGTTTGCGTGGCTGTCGTTTGCGCCGCGGCCTCAAACGGCGCGGCCAGCAGCAGCGACACACTCAACACTGAAGCGGCAAGCGCGCGCGCGATCTGCGCAGACGAGGCAGCTACAAAATGATTAGCGTTTTTGCGCGGAAGTAGCGTAGGGATATTCGCCGAGCGCGTGAGCATCGCCTTCGGCAAGAATTTCCACCATCCAGCGGTAAAAGTAGTCCACCGGGTGGTCCATGATGGGTTTGAAGCGGCGGTCGTATTCGCGATGTGCTTTTTCAATGTCGTCTTTCAATCGGATGCACAGATCGCGATGTTCGCGGCCTTGCTTCACCTGCTCCGGCCGCAACATCTTTATATCCTGCATCGAAACCTTGGCCACGCGATTCGCTCGCCGGTGCAACTCCTGCTCCTCGGGAGAGAGGCGGTTGGTGTCAAAATCGCCGTTGAGCGCGGCGTCGGCGTGCATCGCCGGCGGCGGCGCTTCATATTGTACCGATTTATTGCCGGAATCGTGCGGCAGCTCTGGCGGCGCTGTGAAATTCGCGCCTTCGTGCTCCAATTCCTCGACGTGTGTTTCTGGCAGAGCATCCGCCGGACTAGGCGCCTCGAGCACCTCAGAAGCCATCGATGCGGGGTATCCAGCTGGATTGCGCGGAGGTGCTACTGGCGCAGCTTCGGCCTGCGCAACGTCCGTGCGGGCAGCGCGGGCGCCCGGCGCGGCAAAATTCATCGCTTGCGTTTCGACGGTCGATCGCTCAATAGAGGACTTCGTGCCGGTCTGGAGCGAGGACGCGATAAACCGCGTCAAGACTTCCAGCGCCGCAGCAATCGAGGCTGCCGCCGTCTGCGCGCGCAACATCGGTGGCAACGCGTTGGTGGGCTTATTGCTGCCGCAAGCGGACACCACGTCGTTCACAGCGTGGTGCAGATCCTCGCTGGTGCGCTGAATACGCTCTAAATTGTCGCGCAGCGCGCGCGCCACGGCTTGTTCGACGATGCTGGGCTCTTGTGCCATAACAGTTCGATGTACCTGCGGCGCTCCCGCAACGAGCTTTCCGGAAGTACCCCGTCTGGCCATTTTGGAAGGCCGCCTGTCCAGAGTCAACGCCCCGGCGGTACCCCTGTCGCCTACAGGTGACTAGTGCCATCCGGCGCCACGCGTCTCGTTCTACTGGTCACTTCTTATGGCTTGCCTTGAATCTTTGTCCGTGGTGCTTCCGGCGTGAGGTCTTTCCTGACGTGCCAGCATTCCCATAGCGCCGCTTGAAAACGCGTTTCCGTGCTTCGGGTAACGAGGCCAGAACAGCACCCGGCGTAACGCCGGCGGCCGCCAGCGCAGAACTCACCTTATGGCAAAGCAGCTCAAATCGCCGCTCCTCCGGCAAGACCCCGCGAGATTGCTTGGGCACCGTGAACTCCTCTCTCCCCACACATTAGCTTACCTGAGATCACGTCCACGGCACGGTCATCCGCATACGCGTGTTGCATAATGCCGCCAATGATATACAATGCCAATGTATATCTAAGGAGCCCGCGATGCAAGTAGCGAAGTGGGGTAACAGTTTGGCGGTGCGTTTGCCCACCGCTGTGGTGGACGCACTGTCACTCAAAGAAGGCGACCAGATCGAAATCCGTATCGCCGAAGACCGGGTATTCGAAGTGCGCCGCGATAAACGCAAAGAGCACGCGCTCGCCCGGCTCCGCAAACTCCGGCGGGCGCTGCCGCCCGGATTTGTTTTTGATCGCGACGAAGCTCATGGCCGGCGGTAAGGCATTCTTCGATACCAACGTGCTGATCTACGCCGTCGTCCAGAGCGATCCGCGCAGCACGCGGGCCGAGGAAATTCTTCTGTCTGGCGGAGTGCTCAGCGTCCAGATTTTGAACGAGTTTGTTTCCGTGGCACGGCGAAAACTCGCGATGTCCTGGAATGAGGTAAACGAAGCATTGGACGCCTTTCGCGTGCTCTGCCCGGCGCCGCTCCCCATTACCGCGGAAGTGCACGAGTCCGCGCTAAAAATTGCCGAGAAGTACGGCTACAACATCTACGATGCGCTGGTGATGGCCACCGCGCTGGATGCCGGGTGTACGACACTTTATTCCGAAGATTTGCAGCACGGCCAGACCCTCGCTGGCCGACTTACCATCGAAAATCCCTTTCGCTAGGTTGTGCGCATACCGCCAAGCGGAACCGGTGAAGCGGTGCGCCGCTCCATTGCCGGCAGGCGGACCGGTCACTGCGGTGTCGTCGATGTCATGAATTCCGTCGATTCTTCTATCCTTTAGACACGAGATTTGCATCTCTATGAACGGCATCGAGCATCGGCATTGACGCTGCTCGATCGTCGTCAAGGGAGGGCACCTGGCGCCGAGACGGCGGGCGGAGTAAGAGGTTGGGAGCAGACATCCGTCCGCGAAAAGGGGAAGGGGCACATGGCAACGGCAAAAATTGCAGACATTATCGTAGAAACGTTGGCATCTGTCGGTGTGCAACGCGTATATGGCGTTCCGGGCGACTCACTGAATGGAATCACGGATGCGATTCGCACCCACAAGTCGGTGGAATGGGTGCATATGCGCAATGAAGAAGCCGCCGCGTTCGCGGCCGGGGCGGAGGCGCACCTGACCGGGAATCTGGCGGTGTGCGCGGGCAGCTGTGGCCCAGGGAACACGCACCTTATCAACGGCCTGTACGATTGCCATCGCAATCGCGTACCGGTGCTGGCGATTGCGGCGCAGATTCCCAGCAAAGAGATCGGCAGCGACTATTTTCAAGAGACCAAGCCCGACCACATCTTCAAGGATTGCAGTCACTTCTGCGAATTCATTTCGCATCCAAGCCAGATGCCGCGGGTGCTGGAGATCGCCATCAGGACCGCCGTGGCCAAGCGCGGCGTGTCGGTTATCGTCGTGTCGGGCGACACCGCGCTGCAGGAAGCGACCTGGCGACGCGTCCGCTTAACCCTTGATTCCATGCAGCCGATCAGCAGCCCGGAACCTGCCCTGCTGGAACGCGCTGCCGCGATGCTGAACGCCGCGTCAAAGGTGACTATCTTCGGAGGCGCGGGATGCGCGGGGTCTCATGCGGAGTTGTTGCGGACTGCCGAGAAGTTGCAGGCTCCCATCGTCCATGCGCTGCGCGGCAAGGAGTTCATCGAGTACGACAATCCTTACAGCATCGGCATGACCGGACTGCTGGGATTCACGTCCGGCTACTACGGCATGGAGCATTGCGACGTGCTGCTCATGCTGGGCACGGATTTTCCGTACACACAGTTCTATCCAACACACGCGAAAATAATTCAAGTGGATTCGCGCGGTGAGCAGATCGGCCGCAGGACGGCCGTGGACCTGGGGCTGGTTGGCTCGGTGCAGGACACTTTGCGGGCGCTCTTGCCGCTGCTGCAGCAGAAGACCGACAACGCTCACCTCGCGGATGCGCAAGCGCATTACAAGAAGGCACGCAAAGGATTGGACGATTTGGCAAAAGGCGAGCCGGGCAAAAGGCCGATTCACCCGCAGCACGTCAGCGCCGTGCTGGACCGGCTTGCTGCCGAGGACGCGATTTTCACGTGCGACGTTGGAACGCCAACCGTGTGGGCCGCCAGATACCTCACCATGAACGGCAAGCGCCGCCTGCTAGGCTCGTTCAATCACGGCTCCATGGCGAACGCTTTGCCGCAGGCGATCGGTGCGCAAGTAACTTTTCCCGACCGGCAGGTGGTCTCCATGTCCGGCGACGGCGGCCTAGCGATGCTGATGGGCGAACTGCTCAGCTTGCGGCAACTCAAAGCGCCGGTGAAGATCATCGTGTATCAAAACGACGCGCTTAGTTTTGTGGAGCTGGAAATGAAGGCGGTCGGGGTGATCAGCTTCGGCACCGACCTTGTCAATCCCGACTTCGCCAAGCTGGCCGATGCTTGCGGCATCTTCGGCCGCAACGTGGAGGACCCCGGAGAACTGGAGGAAGCCCTGCGCGCGGCGTTTGCTCATCCTGGCCCGGCGTTGGTCAGCGTCAAAGTGGCCAGACAGGAACTTTCAATGCCCCCCACGATCGAGTTCGAACAAGCCAAAGGCTTCGGACTCTACCTGATCAAGGCGATGCTGAATGGCCGGGGCGACGAAATTCTAGATATGGTAAAGACGAACCTGCGCGAGGCGTTTTAAGGCCACTCCATCGCAAGAACGGATGTGTGAAGCGGACAGTTTGACCGTTACCCCGCTTGGGCTGGAGTGGGATGCTATAATAGGAGTTGTACCTGTGGGGGCGACCCGGTTTCGACGGAAGCTGTCGCGCCCTGAAGGCATGCCGGGAGCCAACTGCCCGTAATCGGTTGGAAACTAGAACTGCCAACAACAACTTGGCACTTGCTGCTTAATTAATTAAGCGCAACGGTTGCCCACGCTTTGCCTGCGGGTGTGGGGTCAACCGTCATTCAGTAGGCTGGCTGAAGTCTTTCGGTCCGCAAGACTTCGGCGAGAACCATCGGACTAGCTTGTAGCGTTTCTTGCTCATTCTGAGCGCCGCGGGCGAAACAAACTGAACTGAGCTAAGCATGTAGTCTTCAGGCCGTAGCGCTTTTCGGACGGGGGTTCGACTCCCCCCGCCTCCACCATATCTATTCCGAACTACACAGCAAATCGTCGATCAAAACCGAGCGGTATGCCAAATTTGAACATCGCGATTCCGCACAACCTCTCACAGGACGAGGCGCTGCAGCGCATCAAAGACGCCATCGCCCACTCCAAGGTCGAGCACTCCAACTCCATCAAAGATCTGCAGGAAAACTGGAATGGAAACGTCGGAACCTTCAGCGGTTCGGGGATGGGACAAACGGTGTCCGCAACCATCACGGTGAACGCATCGGAAATTGTTTTTGATTTAGAATTGCCCTTCGCCGCAAGCTTTTTCAAACGACCGATCGAAACAGGCATCCGGGACTTCACGGTCAAGTTGCTCAGCTGAGACTGCCTCGGAACCCGTTTAGCTCTTGGCCCAGCATCCCGCCTTCTAGCACCGCGCGATAGCGGCCCACTCCGCGCGGGCGCAGTCCTCGCGGGAGCATCCCCAGTTTACGCTTTCGCGCCATGTGCCGTCTGACCTCCATCAAAAAAGTTATCATTTTCTCCGAACCGGTTTTGCCTTCCCTGCGGACCGCGCCATGGCGGCAGGACGCGCGTTAGCAATCCGGTCTGGAGCGGTCGGTACTCTAGACCCTCCCATCCTTAGCCTTGAAGGAGAAACACTACGATGCGAAAGCGACTGATGTTACTCGCGGTGCTGGGGGTATTCGCGCTGATGTTCGCCTATCCCGCGGGCGTTCCCGCGGCTTCCCCGGAATCCCATCCGGAGATTCGCAGCGCCATCAACTCTCTGCGCAACGCCCGCGAGCACCTGGAACACGCGGCACACGACTACGGAGGACATCGCTCCGACGCCATCGGCGCCATCGATCGCGCCCTCGAGCAATTGAACATCTGCCTGAAGTACGACAAGTAAGATCCACGAATAATTTTTTCGCCAAGAAAGCGAAAGCCCTGTCCCTTTGGTTAAAAGGCGCAGGGCTTTTTTTTGGGCAACATGGACTTCCGATCAGCATCACGCAATCCCCAACTTCTTCTGCATCTCTTCCAGCGTGACGCCTTTCGTTTCCGGATACACGAATAGCACCACAAAAAATTGCAGCGCCATCATCGCCGAGAAAAACACAAACGGATACCCTCCCGACTTGGCCGCGAGTAATGGAAACGTAAGCGAAATCGCCGCGTTCATGATCCAGTGCGAAAAACTTCCCAAGCTCTGACCCTTCGCCCGCACCCGGTTCGGAAATACTTCGCTGATGAACACCCAAATCACCGCGCCCTGCGAAAATGCAAAAAACGCGATATACCCAACCAGCAGCCACACCAGCAGATGCTGATTCCGCTGCGTGAAAAAAATCGTCGCCACTCCCGCCAGGCACGCCGCCGTTCCCACCGACCCCACGAGCAACAGCGTCTTCCTGCCAATCCGGTCGATCACCGACATGGCGATCATCGTAAACAACAAGTTCGTTCCGCCGATCGCCACCGACTGCAAATCTCCGGAAACCTTGCTGAATCCCGCGAACGCAAAAATATCGTTCAGGTAATACAGAATCGCGTTGATCCCCGAAAGCTGGTTAAACAAGCCTATCGAAACGGCGAGAAAAATGGGAAAAGCATACTTCCGCACAAACAGCACATCGTTCGTCTGATGTTCCGCGTCGATGGACACAATAATGTCCTGCAATTCCTTCTCGTACTCCGGCTCGCCCGTCAAACGCAAAACATCTCGCGCTTCCGCCACGCGTTGCTTCTTCACCAGCCACCGCGGACTACGGGGAATCCCAAACAGCATCACCAGAAAAAATAGCGCTGGAATCGCCGGCACACCCAGCTTCCACCGCCATTCCGCGTCGCCCAGCTGAAACGTTCCCACCACATAATTCGAGAAGTACGCCAGCAAAATTCCGAACACGATATTGAACTGAAACAGACCCACCAGCCGTCCGCGCCATTTCGCCGGCGCAATTTCCGCGATGTACATCGGCCCTAGCACCGAAGACCCGCCAATCCCCAGCCCGCCAATAAAACGAAACGCCAGCAGCGCCGGCCAATTCCACGCGAATGCGCAACCCACGGACGACACCAGATATAACACCGCCATCAATCGCAAACTGTCGCGCCGCCCGTACTTTTCTCCAGGCAGGCCTCCAGTCATGGCGCCGATCACCGTGCCCGCCAGCGCCGCAGACACTGTCACGCCCAGCGACCATTCCGAAAGATGGAAAAGTAATTTCAACGCGTGCGTCGCGCCGGAAATTACCGCGGTGTCAAATCCAAAAAGCAATCCGCCGAGCGCCGCAACAATCGCGCTTTTCAGCAAGAATCCATTTAGCTTCATGCCGCCATCCTGCCATCCAAATTCAGATTCGCATTCAGAGTAAGGTTAAAACATTTGCTTGTTGCTGAAGGCTTGCGCGCCAACTTGCAGATCCACTTCAGAGCTCGGCCCCAAACCAAGCCCACGCCGCGGTAATAGTACATCTATCCCTGCCCATCGCGAACCGCTACCAGCCTCCTGCCAGCAAGAAACTACAGCAACGCCTGTACGACATTTGTCCTGCCACGGGGTTATATTCTGAGAGCCCGGACAACAATCGCAGGGGCTTCTGAGGAGAAACTTTTATGAAACGTTTTCAAGTTTTGAGTTTTCGCGTACTGAGCTTTCGGACGTTGCAGCAGCTAGCCGTGACCGCCGGTTTACTGGCGTTATGCAGCTTGCCAGCCACCGTGCGTGCGCAAGACGCCACACCGCCGCAGGGTGATGCGGGTCAACAACAATCTGGTCAGATGCGGCATGGTCAGGCTCAGGACAACGAGCTTGCCAAGCTGAATCTTACGGACGATCAAAAGGCCCAAGTCAAAAAAATCCACGAAGACATGCGAGCCCAGGCAGAAGCGGTGAAGAGTGATTCCACGCTCTCGGCCGATCAACAGCACGCGAAATTGGAAGGGATCCGCAAGTCTGCCCACGAGCAAGTGAAGCAGCTGCTTACCCCCGACCAACGCAAACAGATGAAGGCCGACGAAATGGCCCGCAAGGCCGCCCGTCAGCAAGGTGGACAAACCTCTCCACCGCAATAGTAAGCTTTTGTGGCACAGCCGATCCTGGCTGTGCGCGCTAACCAATTCCATCGAGGGGCGACCAAACCGTCCCTCTTTCGTTTCGCGTTCTAGAGAACTGCATCACGCGGAACTGCGGCGTAGTAGCAGCCGTTTTGATATGCTGCTCGACGTGCGAAAAGTTTATCCCAACCTCTCCCGTCGTCAATTTTCGCCGGCTTTCGGTCGCCTCGCTTCGCGCGTGTTTTTCGGCGCAACTCTTCTTGTTCTATCCGCGCCGCTCTACTGGCAAATCGCCTTGTCCGCGCGTAACACCGTCGCTTCGCAGACGCTGCCGCCTTCCGCCACACCAGCCGCGCCGGGCTCCAGCGCAACTACGCCGCAAAGTGCCCCTGCACCGCGCCCGGCGCCCAACAATTTTCCGAGCAACATCCAGAACAACGTGCTGAACACCGTCGTCCTCGACCCCGCCCACGGCGGCACCGACCTCGGCGCCCGCGGTACTGCCGGCATCCGCGAAAGCGAAGTCGTCCTCGAATTTGCCGCGCAAATCCGCCGCGCACTGGAAGCGCAAGGTCTGAACGTGGTGCAAACCCGCCTCGGTGACGAAAATCCCTCCTTCGACGATCGCTCCGCCATCGCCAACGCGCAACGCGGCGCGGTCTTCGTCACCATTCACATTTCCTCGACCGGCTTGCCCGGAACCGCACGCGTTTACGTGAACTCGGATCTGCCTACGCCAACGGAGCCTTCCGGATTGATTCCCTGGGATCAGGCGCAGTTCTCATTCCTCGGCCTGAGCCGCAAATTCGGCGACGCTGTGCAAGGCCTGCTCGCGCAGCGTTTCAAAGGTTCGCCAAACACCGCGCAAACCGCCGCCGTCCGCCAATTGCGCACCACCGCCGCGCCCGCGATTGCCGTGGAAATTTCCAGCGTCACCGTGGAAAAACGCGAAGACCTCGATCGCATGGCGTCCGGTGTTGCCGATGCCATTGCCCGCGGCGTCGTCGCGTTCAAGCCGTCCTACGTCGTGCCCGTGGCGCCTGCACTGGGGCAGACGTCGCCCATGGCTTCCGTTGGAACCCCACCGCCTAACGGGATACCTAAAGGAGCAACTCGATGACGCCCCGTTGGCGCGTTTGGATCATCGTTGCGCTGGCCGCTGTTGTGGGTGCCGCCGCCGTGTATTTCCCCACGCTTCGGCAACGCGTAAAACAAACCGCGAAGATTGCCCAACAAACCGAAGAGCAAGCCCGCCGCGAACTCACGCAACCGTTCCTCGGCAACTCTGGCGATCCGCGGGTCAAAGCGAAACTCTTCTGGGCTTCGCGCGCGGACGATGAAGCCCTCACTCCTGTCACCGTCGACTTGCCTCTGGGCAGCGATCCCGTCCTCCGCGCCAAACAAGTTTTGAATTCGCTGCTCGCCGGCCCCGTCGACACCGAATTGCGCACGCTGCCTCCCGACGCCGCGTTGCTGGAATTTTATTTGCTGCCCAACGGCACCGGCGTCGCCGATTTTTCCGAAGCGCTGGCCACTTCCACGCCCTCGGGAATCGCCAGCGAACAGCTAGCGGTGGAATCCATCGCGCGCACTCTGGAAGCGAACGTCCCGCAAGTAAAACGCCTAAAAATTTTAATCCACGGCCAGGAAGTAGATACGCTAGCGGGTCATCTGGATTTAACCGGCACGTTCACGTTGTTCCCGGCGCCAGCACTACCCGCCGCAACAACAAAAAAGCCGTAACCGCCCGGCCGCCGTTTTTGATTTTTGCCAATGTTCGCTTTTGACCTTGCCTTCGTAGGGGCACGACATGCCGTGTCCGCCGATGCGACGGCAGGATTCAATCCTTTGTAATGGCGCAACATGTTGCGCGGTTTTTGTTTTTTTTTTGACTTTCGCCTTTGACGTTGCCTTTGTAGGGGCGCAGCATGCTGCGCTCCTTCTCGGCACGATCTATACAATTCCATGATTCGGTTCTGACCAAACGCAGCAACGCAACGTAACGCAAAAACGCAACGAAAGGACTTCATGAGCCTCACCGCAAAACAACGTTCCGACGGCCGCTCCCCAGATCAAATGCGCGCCCTGAAAATAACTCCCGATTTCATCTCCACCGCCGAAGGCAGCGTGCTGATCGAATTAGGCAAGACGCGTGTAATCTGTACCGCCACCGTCGACGACGGCGTCCCCGGCTTCCTGAAAGGCAGCGGCAAAGGCTGGGTCACCAGCGAATACGGCATGCTGCCGCGCGCCACCGAAGAACGCACCTCGCGCGAAGCCACCCGCGGCAAGCAATCCGGCCGCACGCTGGAAATTCAGCGCCTGATCGGCCGTTCGTTGCGCGCCATCACCGATCAAGAAGCTTTAGGCGAGCGCACCGTTTGGCTCGATTGCGACGTAATCCAAGCCGATGGCGGCACTCGCACCGCCAGCATCACCGGCGCATTCGTAGCGCTAGCACTGGCGTTCCAGCGTTTGGTCGCTGCCGGCATTCTAAAAACTTCGCCGCTGATCGACACGGTAGCCGCCACCAGCGTAGGCATCGTCGACGATCGCGCTCTTCTAGATCTAGCCTACGAAGAAGACTCCCGCGCCGAAGTCGACATGAACGTAGTCATGACCGGCAGCGGCCACTTCGTGGAAATCCAAGCCACCGCCGAAGGCCGCCCCTTCTCCGGCAGCGAAATGCAAGATTTGCTAGCGTTAGCCGCCGCCGGCATCCGCCGCCTAAGCGAAGAACAGCGCACCATAGTCCCACTGAAATTCAGCACGCGTGCCCGCTAACGTCACAGCAATATGACCGGCAATTTGTTTCTCGCCTCCTCGAATGAAGGAAAGCTGGCAGAATTCATTGCGCTAGCCGGGTCCACGACGTCCGGAGCGCCGCCTTTCAAGCTGGCCTTACTGTCGAATTTCTCCTCCTTTCTCGCGTTTGACGAAAGTGCTCCGACGTTTGCCGAAAACGCCGCAGGCAAAGCCCTGCACTATTCACGCCTTGCGGAGTGCCGCGTCCTGGCCGACGATTCCGGCCTGGTAGTCCCCGCACTGGACGGCGCACCTGGCGTGAAATCAGCGCGTTACGCTGGCGCCAACGCGACGAGTGAACAGCGCAACGAAAAATTACTCGACGCCATGCACAACCTAACCGGCGAACACCGCCGCGCCTACTTCGTCTGCGTTCTGGCGGTAGCGGAAAGAGGCCGACCCATCGCAGTAATCAGCGCCCGCGCCGACGGCGAAATTCTGTCAGCCCCACGCGGCGCCGCTGGCTTCGGCTACGACCCAATTTTCTACATCCGCGAACTACACAAGACCTTTGCTGAACTGACCTCCGAAGAAAAAAGTAGAATCAGCCATCGTGGCAAAGCTTTCCGTCGACTACTGGAAGTTATAACCGCTTCCTCCCATTTGGCGCACTCTTAGGGACGAGCCCCGCGCCTTTTTCGGAGCGATGCGCGAACATCGCGAATAGCGCGGCGGCAGATGCGGTGTGTTATTCTGCGCGATCATGAAAAAGCCCAAAATCGTTAAGAGCAAAAAGCCAGCGGCCGCTCAGAAATCCACCAAGAAATCGGCGCCGCCAGCCAAAGGAAAGCGCAGCGGATCCGCGACAGCGGGAACCGATCCGCAGCGCGTCGCCGCGATACTGGCTGGCCTGGATGCGATGTATCCGGATGCGGTTTGCGAGTTGACGCATGCGAATCCGTTTCAGTTGCTGATTTCCACGATACTTTCGGCGCAGTGTACTGATGTGCGCGTGAATCAAGTGACCGCGGAGCTTTATAAAAAATATAAGACGCCGGAGGATTTCGCGTACGCCACGCCGTCGGAACTGGAGCAGGAGATTCGGCCAACGGGATTCTTTCGCAATAAAACAAAATCGGTGATGGGCGCGAGCAAAGCGATTGTGGAACAGTTTGGCGGCGTGGTGCCACGCACGATGGAAGAGATTCTGACGCTGCCGGGCGTGGCGCGAAAAACCGGAAACGTGGTGCTTGGTTCGGGATATGGAATCGCCGTGGGCGTGGTGGTGGATACGCACGTAATTCGCCTGTCCAACCGGCTGGATCTGACGCACAACACGGACCCGAAAAAGATCGAGCAGGATTTGATGAAGATTCTGCCGCAGTCGAAATGGATCCAGTTTTCGCACCAATTGATTTGGCACGGACGAAGAATTTGCGTGGCGCGCAAGCCGCGCTGTACCGAGTGCAAGCTGGAACAATTGTGCTACGCAAAAGACAAGACCGTTTAAGAAATAGTCGTGACAGAAGAAGTGACGAGTGGTGAGTGACGAGCTAACGCGAGTCATATGGTCTTCTCTGGCAGGTGGTGCGCGACACTCGACGGTTTGAGCAGAGTGCCGCTGCGCTGCAGGCGGCGGGATTCGGTGAGATAAAAATGCAACAGCGCGGCTGCTTCCTGGTAGGACAATCCCTCGGGGCGAATGTTGGAGATGCAATTGCGGTCGGCGTCGCTGCGGCCGGCGCGCGGATCCCAGGTGATGTAGATGCCCAGACTGTCTGGAGAGCTGAGTCCGGGGCGCTCGCCGATGAGGATTACGCTGGCTTTTGCGGCGAGAATTTCGCCGATGGGATCGGCAATGGCGACGCGGGCCTGTTCGACCACGCAGATCGGCGCGATTTTCCAGCTGGCATCGAGAAGCGGAAGCACGGCGTCGAGAAGCTGCCGAGCGTGGCGGTCCACGGCCAGTGCGGAAAGGCCGTCGGCAATTACAAAGACCAGGTCATAAACGCCGGCAGGTTCCCGATCTTTCGCGGAAATATTTTTGAGCGCAGTCTCCGAATTGCCGCTCAGCGTGCGGCCGAAGGCGGGATTACGCAGATAGTCGGCGCGCGTAGCGGCGGCGCTGGTCAGTATCAGATTTGCGAGCTTTCGCTGGTCGAGGCCACGTATCAAGGCTGGGACATCGAGGGTGGCGTGCACCGCGTCACGGGCCTGCGCTGTCGCTAACTGCAAACCTAAAATTTCTGACGTGGTTAGACTGTGGCCGGTGCGTTGCAGTTGGACGCGCGCGGGCGTGTAGCTATTGAGCGATGGCTGAGACAACCTCGTTGGAGTTGCGGAAGGCGCATAGGCAGGAGTGCCTATGCTACTACCGGCGAGCGAGTCGTGGAACTTTTCGTTCACGAGAGATTTCCTTCGCGGGGATTCGTGTTCGGCAATAGCGCCTGGACGGTGAGTTGGCGATGAGTGGATTGCTGCATCCATTGCTCGAATTCTGGCGCGGGGCGAAGATTTAAGACGCCGCGGAGATAGAGCGCGTCGTGAAACGAAGAAGTTTGATAATTGAGCATGATGTCGTCGCCGCCAGGAATGCCCATGATGTAGTTGACGCCGGCGACGGCGAGGAGAGTTAAAAGCGTGTCCATGTCGTCTTGATCGGCGGCGGCGTGATTGGTGTAGCAGACGTCGCAGCCCATGGGCAGGCCCAATAATTTTCCGCAGAAATGGTCTTCGAGACCGGCGCGGATGATCTGCTTTCCATCGTACAAATATTCCGGGCCGATGAAACCGACCACGGTATTTACAAGCATGGGACGAAAGTGCCGCGCGACTGCGTAGGCGCGAGCTTCCAGTGTTTGTTGATCACAGCCGTGATACGCGTTGGCGGAGAGCGAACTTCCCTGTCCTGTTTCAAAATACATGATGTTGTCGCCGATGGTGCCGCGTTTTAGTTCGCGCGCGGCCTGGTGAGCTTCGGCGATGAGCGCCAGATTGATGCCGAAAGAAGTGTTCGTGGCTTCAGTGCCGCCGATGGATTGGAAAACCAGGTCGATGGGCGCGCCCTGTTTCATGGCGGCCATTTGCGTGGTGAGATGCGCGAGGACGCAGCTTTGCGTGGGAATGGAGAATTTCTCGCGAACGAAATCAATCAAGCGGAGGAGTGTGGTGACGATGTCAGGATTGTCGGTCGCCGGGTTGATGCCGATTACGGCGTCACCGGAACCCAGAGAAAGGCCGTCAACGATGCTGGCGGCGATTCCGGCGGGATCATCGGTGGGATGATTGGGCTGCAAGCGGGTGGAGAGGCGTCCGGGAAGGCCAACGGTGGTGCGGAAGCGGGTGACTACGCGGATTTTCTGAGCTACCGAAATCAAATCTTGCGCCTGCATCAATTTGGAAACTGCTGCGGCCATTTCCGGCGTGACGCCAGGTGCTAACGCGGCCAGTGAGTCGGTGGTGGCTTCGGTAGAAAGTAGCCAGTCGCGGAATTGACCGACGGTGAAACTGGCGATGGGGGCGAACGCGTCGCGGTCGTGACTGTCGAAGATCAGGCGGGTGACCTCGTCTGATTCATAGGGGACAACGGCCTCGGATAAGAAGGTGGTCAGCGGGAGGTCGGCAAGAGCGAAGCGGGCGGCTACGCGTTCTTCCTGAGTTTCGGCGGCGATGCCAGCGAGTTGGTCGCCGGAGCGAAGCGGGGAGGCTCTGGCGAGGAGTTCGCGCAGGGAGTTGAAGTGGTAGGTGGTGCCGCGGATGGCGTGGCGGAAGGGCATGGTGGGTGGTTCGATTTTCGGGTTGGAGTTTAGCAGGTGCGGCAGCGGTGAGAGATGCCGGTTTGGCTGGGGCGGTGGCGATTTTAGGAGCGAATGGGGGTACCCCCACCCCCGTGCTTTGCGAAAGAGTATCATTCTAAAGAGGTTAGACGGTACGTCTACGAAAGAGTGGTTTAGTGGGGAGGCGGAAAGTCTGAGCGAGTGCGATACCCTACCCCCGGGTGTTTTTGGCAAAGAGTGCGCAAGTTATTGCAATTGCGTAGGATACACGAAATTGTGAATTGAGAAGAGTGTGTAACGTATTGAAAATAAAGGGTCGTGGTTTCGGGGATTGCGGCGCGGAGAGCTGTAGAGTGCGCGGTTCGGAGGGTGGTTGCGCTGGTGTCGGTATCTCGCGAAAGGTCGACTGACTTGATAGGAACGCGGGCTGGGAAAGATGCAAGGCGAACATGGGGAACAGTAGCACGGTAATGTTGCTGTGTCAAGTCAATTACTTATGGGTAATTCATTCGAACGACTTGCGCGTTCGAACGGCGGGAGTCTAAGAGCACGAATTCGGGGGAAGCTTCGCTGATCGGCTTGGGCATTGATAAGTCGTCTCGCTGAAGGACTATCCGCTTGTGCCGGTGGGTGGGGGGCGTTAGGATGCGGTCGTTGGAGATGAGGGCTAAGAAAGGCGACCGCCGCAGACGGTGGCCGCTACAACGGCAACGACAACAAGATGGCACCCGCAATGCGACGACAAGATGACGCCCTGAAGGGCGTCGCTACAACGGCAACCGCAAGTGCAACGGCAACGGCAGCGACGGAAGGCCGCTAACGGGCCTTGGAGGTGAATATGCTGGGAGGGCGGAGTTGGGATAGTTGGATTGCGGAGTATGCGGAGGGGCATCAGCATCCGGTGAATCGGATTACGCATACGTTTGGGATACCGCTCATTATTGTTTCGGGACCGGTGGCGTTGGCGGGGATTTTTAGGCACCGGCTATTGTGGGTGGCGCTGGGATTGTTTGTGTTTGGGTGGGTGCTGCAGTTTATTGGACATGCGGCGGAGGGCAAGCCGCCGGAGTTTTTTAAGGATTGGCGATTTTTGCTGGTGGGGTCGCGGTGGTGGGCGGCGAAGATGCGGGGGAAGGCGTAACGGTGCGGCGGCGGAGCAACCTTGCCCGGACTATTTCCTGCGGTGACTGCTGGGAATTTTTGTATCGCCGTAGACTTCGTCCGGGTGTTTTTGCAGGTTTTCATTGGGAGGGTTTTCCGTTTCTGGCGACGGCGGAGTTTCGCGCTTGGTAGCGGGAACCTGATTTTCTTGCGGGTTGGTAACGTCTTCCACACTTTTTCTTTGGGCGCGCGCAGGAGTTGCTTTTGGAGTGTTGGGCGCCGGGAAATTGCGATTTACGGTGTTTCGGGCGGTTGATCGTTTGGATGGCATGTATTCCTCTCTTGCTTGCTCTTGAAGTGACAGCAAATCAAGACAATGAGATTTCCGCGTTGCAGCGGCATTGCGCTGCTTGGACCACCTTGTTCCAATGGGCTGGCTGGAACTATCGGGTGTTGCGTGTAGGGATGCGTGCAGTGAAACGTACCCGGTTCGAGCAGGAATAGAGCGCCGAAAGACGTCCGCCGCAGACGGCGGCCGCTACAAAGAAAAAGCGATGTCGCTACGATGGTGCTCGTGTTTAGTGTGAGAAAGCGGCGTCAAGCCGCCGCACTGCAAAAATTATTCTTCGCGGAGGGCGATGATGGGGTCGACGCTGGTGGTGCGCCAGGCTGGGATTACTGTGGCGGCGAAGGCTACGGCGGCCAACAGAGCGGGCACTGCAGCGAAGGTGGGGGCGTCGATGGTGCTGATGCCGAAGAGCATGCTGGCCATTACGCGGGTGAGCACGGCCGCGCCGACTACGCCAGCGACGATGCCGAGGGCGGCCAGTTCCATGCCTTGGCGCAGAACCAATTTGATGATGTCTCCCGGTAGCGCGCCTAAGGCTACGAGCACGCCGATATCATGGGTGCTTTGCGTGACCAGATAGGACATGACGCCATAGAGGCCCATGGCGGCTAGCAACATGGCGAAAGCGGCGAAAGCGGCGAGCATGGTGCTGGCAAAGCGCTGACGCGCTACGGAGTCGTGGAGGATATCCTGCATGGTGCGAATGCCATAAACCACCGCGGAGGGATCGACCGCGTGGATTTCGTTGACAACGGCGGAGGAAAGTCCAGCCGGGTCGGATGAGGAGCGCGTCACCAAGAATCCGCCGGTGATGGGATCTTGCAGCGCCGGGAAGTACGTAGCGATCTTGCCGTCGGTGTCCAGACCGTCTTGTTTGACGGTGCCCACGACGCCGACAATCTCGATGGGTTTCTTGGGATTGAACCACAGGTGTTTTCCGACGGCGTCGCCGTTCGGCCAGAAACGCTGCGCAAATTTTTCGTCAATGATTACCGCTAGCGGCATGTCCGCGGTGTCATGTTCCGAAAAAAAACGGCCCTGACGCAAAGGAATCTGCATGGCACTAAAGTAGTGGGCGCTGGCGGTGCGGATATCGACTTGCAGCTCCTGGCCAGGAGGCGGAGTGTACCCTTCCACATGAATGCCGCCCCAGCCGACCTGGCCGGTGAGGGGCAGAACGGAAACCAGGCCTTCCGCAGTGACGCTCGGAAGCTGGGAGATGCGACGTTCGATTTCCCGGTCAAAGATAGCTCCGGCTTTATCGTCGCGATACTTGGGGTCGAAGGCGGCAATCTGCATGGTGAGGACGCCATCGGCGTTGAAGCCCGGAGCAACATTTTGCAAACGCACAAAGCTGCGGAGCAGCAGCCCGGCGGCGATCAGGAGCATCAGCGAAAGAGCGAGTTCGGAAACGACTAACAGGCTGCGTAAACGGTGCCGGCGCAGATACAGACCGCCATCGCTCTGGCCGCTGCGGCCGCCTGCTTTCAACGAGTTATTGGGATCGAGCTTGATGGCGCGCCAAACCGGCGCGGCGCCGAACAAAATTCCCGTGAGCAGCGAGACGCCGAAGGTGAAGACCAGAACCGAGGCGTTGATGCCGATATCTTCGAGGCGGGGAATATTACCGGGATTCATGGTGCGCACCACGTACAGGCTCATGCGAGCGACGACGAGCCCTGCGGCGCCACCGAGGATCGACAGGAGAATGCTCTCGGTGAGTAATTGCCGAGCCAAGCGCTGCCAACTGGCACCCAGGGCGGTGCGGATGGCCACTTCTTTTTCGCGTGCCGCGCCACGAGCAAGCAGCAGGCTGGCAACGTTGGCGCAGGCGATGAGCAACACCAGAGTGACTGAGCCCAAGAGCACGAGCAGGGCGCGGCGAACATCTCCGACAACTTGTTCTTGCAGGGCGACCACATGCATGCCGAAGCTTTGGTCGCGCTTGTCTTTTTCGCGAATGCGGCTGGCAATGATGTCGACGTCGGCCTGCGCTTGCTGGATAGACACTCCGGGCTTGAGGCGCACGAGGATGTTGTAGTTTTCGTCGCGGCGATTTTGCGCGGCTTCGGCAGCCAAGGGCAGCGGCTGGAACACATCGACTTTGTCCATGGGATCTTCCGAAGGCATCACTTCGGCGCTGAGCATGAAGCCGCGCTGCAGAACCCCCGCCACGGTAACGGGCTTGCCATCGAGCGTGACGCTCTTGCCCACGATATCGGAATCGGAGTTGAACAAACGTTTCCAGAGGCGGTTGGTGAGAATCACGACTTGCGGTTTGCCGGGCTGATCATCTTCCGGCAACAACAGGCGGCCGAGCTGAGCTTTTGCGCCGAGCATATCCAGCAAAGCGGATTGTGATTTCATTCCGGCGAGGAGTTCGGGCTGCTCGCGGCCGGTCAGCGTTAACGGGCGACTCTGCGCGAGCGCCATCTGCTCGAACGAATGATTTTCGTTTTGCAGATCAAGGAATTGGCCGGGCGAGGGCCAGTCTCGGAAAATGGCGAGCGCCGGGGAATGCAACCAAATCGCGGCCAGGCGATCCGGATGGGGATAGGGCAGCGGACGCAGCAACAGCGTGTCCACCACGCTGAAGATGGCGGAATTGGCGCCGATGCCGATGGCGAGCGACGCGAGGATCACCAGTGTGGAAAGGATGCTTTTGCGGGAAGTGCGCCAGGCATAGCGAAAGTCTTGCAACCAGGTGTACATAAAACCTCCCCGCGCTTGAATGATGATGATATGCCGCGTGCGGATTTCCGGGTAGAAGGATTTCGCGCGACTGGGAGGGTCTCGCTATAACCGCGCTCGCGCTGAGCTCGAGAAAGCGGCGTCAACCCTTCGCGCACAGCACTCAGGGTAAACCGCCGCACTCCAAATAATTCTTCGCGGGGCGGGTGTGCGACGTGATGCATAAACCATTGGAGATTTGACGCTACAGGGTGTACCCGATGGTTGACGGGCGCGGCAATTGCTAGGCTTACGTGTGCTGCAGGCTGCACAGAAACGGGCCCCATACCCATGAAAATCGCACAGGTCGCACCGCTGTATGAGAGCGTTCCGCCGCATTTATACGGTGGAACGGAACGCGTGGTTTCGTATTTGACGGAAGCGCTGGTGGAACAAGGGCATGACGTAACGCTGTTTGCGAGCGGAGATTCCATTACCGAGGCGCGGTTGATTCCGGGCTGTGAGCGCTCGCTGCGCTTGAGCGAGGACTGCGTGGACCCCATGGCGCACCACGCGGTGATGCTGGATAGAGTAATTGGGATGGCGGAAGAGTTCGACATCATTCACTTTCACACCGACTACGCACACTTCCCTTCCAGCAAAAATATGGGACTGCGAAATGTGACGACGTTGCACGGGCGGCTGGACTTGCCGGACCTGGAACCGCTGTACCGGCATTTCAACGAGATGCCCTTGGTGTCCATTTCTTATGCGCAGCGCGAGCCGATCGGAGATGTAAATTGGGTGGGCAATGTGTATCACGGGCTTCCCGCGGGGCTGCACAAGGCCAGCGAGGAGCCGGGCAAATACCTGGCGTTTCTGGGAAGAATTTCGCCGGAGAAGCGGCCGGACCGCGCGATTCACATTGCGTTGAAGGCGGGCATGCCGCTTAAGATTGCGGCGAAAATCGATCGCGTGGACCGCGAATATTTTGAAACGCAAATCAAGCCGCTGCTGAAAAACAAGAGCATCGAGTATATCGGCGAAATCACGGAGTCCGAGAAAACGGAGTTTCTGGGAAATGCGTATGCATACCTATTTCCCATCGACTGGCCCGAGCCGTTTGGACTGACGATGATTGAGGCCATGGCTTGCGGGACGCCGACGATTGCGTTTGCTTGCGGATCGGTGCCGGAGATTGTGGAAGAAGGCGTGTCCGGATTTATCGTAAGCTCGGAGCAGGGCGCGGTGGAGGCGCTGCGCGCGATTCCGCGAGTGAGCCGAGCAGGATGCCGCGCGATGTTTGAAAAACGGTTTACGGACGTGCGGATGGCGGAAGATTATTTGAAGGTGTACGAAGCGGTGAGTGAAACGTCGGCGGCCTCGCCGGGCAGCGGGCGCCGGGCGTCGAATCTGCGCAGCGGCAAAGGATCGCGACGAGGCAGTGCATGACGAACAACGTAGTGCGTGACGACGCGATGAATGATTCGGCAAAAGATATCTTGCAGGTCGAAGATCAATACTACGTGCGGGCGATTTCGTCTTTTGCCGACGATCGCACGCGGGTGCTGAAGTACGGGAAAACTTTTGCGGTATTCAACCGGTTTGGCGATTTGGAAGCCCTCGGTCCGATGCAATTTGGGCTGTTTTATGCGGAGACGCGGCATCTTTCGCGGTTCACGCTGCGGCTGAACGGGCGCGAGGCGATGCTGTTGAGCTCGACCATTCGCGACGACAATGGATTTCTGGCGGTGGATTTAAGCAATGTCGACAACCTGGTGGACGGCAAAATCGAACTGGCACGCGGGACCATTCACCTGTTCCGCTGCAAATTTTTGGATGAGGCAGGATGCCACGAACAGATTCGGGTGATCAATTACGGTATGGAGACGCTGGAAGCGGCGATCAGCGTGCGATTTGCTGCGGATTTTGCGGATATTTTCGAGGTACGCGGTACCGCGCGCGTACACCGTGGAGAAAATCTGCCGTCGCGATTGAGCAGAGATGAAGTGGTGCTGGGCTACCGCGGGCTGGACAACGTGGAACGACGCACACGGCTGCAATTTGCGCCGGTGCCGGGGCTATTGACCGAGAGTCACGCGCAATTCGATCTAACGCTGGAGCCAAAAAAAGAAACGCTGCTGAACATTACCGTGCAATGCGAGCAGGATGCGGAGCGGAAGCCCGCGGTTCTGTACTCCACCGCGTTTCAAGGATTACGCGAACGCGTGCGCAGCGGGCCGTTGCGCGAGTGCAAAATTATCACCTCCAGCCAGCGCTTTAATGCCTGCTTGGCGCGCTGCGAAGCGGATCTGAGCATGCTGATCGAAGGCAATCCCGAGAAAAATTATCCGTATGCGGGAGTGCCGTGGTTCAGCACGGTGTTTGGGCGGGACGGCATTATCACCGCGCTGGAATGCTTGTGGCTGGCGCCGGAGATTGCCAGGGGTGTGCTCGGTTATCTGGCCGAAGCGCAAGCTTCCGAAGAAGACGAGGTGCGGGATGCCGAGCCGGGAAAGATTCTGCACGAAATGCGACGCGGAGAAATGGCGGCGCTGCACGAGGTTCCGTTCGGGAAATATTACGGGAGCGTGGACGCGACGCCGCTGTTCTTGATATTGGCCGGGGCGTATTACGCGCGCACGGGCGACCGCGACTTCATCGCAAGCATCTGGAACAACATTGAAGCGGCGCTGAAGTGGATTAACGTTTACGGGGATGTGGATGGCGACGGCTTCGTGGAGTACGCGCAAAAATCCGCGAAGGGCAAAGGATTGTCGCAGCAAGGATGGAAAGACTCGTACGATTCGGTGTTTCACAGCGACGGAAAGCTAGCGGAGGCGCCGATCGCGCTGTGCGAAGTGCAAAGCTACGTCTACGGAGCCAAACGCGCGGTGGCGCTGCTGGCGGAGGCGCGTGGCGATGCGGTGCGAGGTAAAAGTTTGCGCGGCGAAGCGGAAGCGCTGAAGAACAAATTTGACGCGGCATTTTGGTCGGAGGAATTGGGCCTGTACGCACTGGCGCTGGACGGAAACAAAAAGCCGTGCGAGGTGCGCGCTTCGAACGCTGGACATGCGTTCTTTACAGGAATTGCCGGCCGCGAACGCGCCGCGGCGCTAACACAGACTCTCATGAGCGCGGAGATGTTTTCCGGCTGGGGCGTGCGCACGCTGGGCACCAGCGAAGCGCGCTACAACCCGATGTCTTACCACAACGGGTCGGTGTGGCCGCACGACAACGCGCTGATTGGGCTGGGGCTTTCGCTGTACGGCGGGCAAGAACACGCCGCGCGAATTTTGTCGGGAATGTTTGACGCGAGCCTGCAGTTTGACCTGCACCGTTTGCCGGAACTTTTTTGTGGATTTCACCGCCGCGCCGATGGCAACGGGCCAACGCACTATCCGGTGGCGTGCGCGCCGCAAGCCTGGGCTTCCGGGGCGATATACCTGTTGCTGAGCGCGTGCATGGGCATGAATATTTGCGCGGCGACGAAAACAATCACCTTCTCGAACCCGATACTGCCAGAAAATCTGGATGAAGTACGTCTGGAGCGGCTGCGGGTCGGCGACGCCAGCGTAGATTTACTGTTCAACCGGCATTCGCAAGGGATTGCCGTGGAAGTGCTGAAGAAGGACGGCGAGCTGGAAATCGTGAAGTCGATTTGAATGCTTCCCGTGCAAGCGCTGCACGGCTGAAGGCCGCAATTGCGAAAATCTGGCCGTGGGATAGCAGCGACGTTGCAAAGTGATTTAGAATGGAATGGCACGTTACTGTCGGGGCGTAGCGCAGCCTGGTAGCGCGCCTGCCTTGGGCGCACGCAACTCGACTCCAACAACTCCATCCGTTACTTCTAACTACTAACGTTTCCAACAAAACGGGGAGTCTGCTTTTCGCTCAGAGATAACTCGAATGGATTGAAAACGTCGGATTCTTGCACAGTTGGTGCACAGTCGAGATCACCCCAGCATTCGGTTAACAGCCACTTGAGTAACTTAATCACGATTTGCCGGAGCGGGAGTTTTCCGAGAAGAATCAAGCAGTTGCGATCAACCGCGAGCGCCAACTTCTCTTCCGTATTCACCTTTTGTTTGCGGTTTTTCAACGTTTTTCCACGACTACTGTGACAGTGGCGTGACAGGCGAAGCTCCAGCAAAAGCACGTGGCGTTCACGATTTCCCCAACGGGCAACTTCCGTGTAGCTCACGAGGAAGTTGGCCAGATCACGTAATACAAGCGTTCGTCGGTACTAACCCGAAAGACGAACCGATAACTTCCGGGTTGCCGTCATCCTTCGAGCAATCAGCGACATGAGCCAATGGAGATTCAGACCTCGACAGACACTGTCACAAGAGCGTAGTCTAAGCGAGTCTCCTCTAGCATCTTTCCGCTGCGCCTACTGGGCAGCGGTTCCCTGCAAAAATCAGACGGCGTTTTCGCTGCCCAAGGAGCCGTTATGGCGAAAAAGTATTCGTCCGTCCGCCCCAAGATTACGTCGCCATTGGCAGAACTCCAATACAGCCTCGAATCCGCATGTTTACCGGGAATTCCAAAAAGCAAAAACTGCTCAGAAAGAGGACACCATGACCCAAGCTATTGCTACACAACGAAGCAGCGAGCAAGCGGATGCCATTCGTCCTTTTCCGAAGGTGAACGTTCCAGAGGCGGAAATTGCCGAATTGCGTAGGCGCATCAACGCGACCAACTGGCCTGAACGCGAAACGGTCGCGGATGCCACACAAGGCGTGCAGCTCGCGACTATGCAGAACCTCGCGCGCTATTGGGGGACGGATTACGATTGGCGCAAGTGCGAGGCGAAACTGAACGCCCTGCCGAACTTCCTCACCGAGATCGATGGACTGGACATTCATTTCATTCACGTCCGTTCAAAACACGAAAATGCTCTGCCCCTCATCGTTACGCACGGATGGCCCGGCTCGATCACCGAACAGTTGAAGATCATCGATCCGCTAACTAATCCGACCGAACACGGTGGAAATGCATCCGACGCGTTCCATATCGTGGTTCCATCGATGCCCGGCTACGGTTTTTCCGGCAAGCCGGCCACGACGGGGTGGGACCCTGCGCACATTGCGCGTGCCTGGACCGTGCTGATGAAGCGCCTCGGATACAACAAATTCGTAGCTCAAGGCGGCGATTGGGGTGCAATTATCACCGAGCTGATGGGCGTGCAGGCGCCGGCAGAATTGCTGGGCATTCACACCAACATGGCTAACGTGATTCCTCCCGACATCGACAAGCTGGCCTTTTCCGGAGCGCCGGCACCGGCGAATCTCTCGGCCGACGAGAAGCTCGCTTACGAGCGTTTGCAGTTCGTATATCAAAAGGGAATCGGTTACGGCTTTCAGATGGGGCTGAGACCACAGACGCTTTACGGAATCGCGGATTCACCCGTAGGCCTAGCGGCTTATTTTCTCGATCACGACGCGCGGAGCTACGAGATGATCGCACGGGTCTTTGCCGGAGGCAGTGAAGGCCTCACACGAGACGACGTCCTCGACAACATCACGCTGACCTGGTTGACGAATACGGCGCTCTCGGGGGCTCGTCTCTATTGGGAAAACAAGGGTTATTCATTCTTCGGCGTCAGAGGCGTCGTCGTCCCGACCGCCGTGAGCGTCTTTCCAGATGAACTCTTTCCCGCTCCGCGAAGCTGGGCCGAGCGGGCGTATCCCAAACTGATCCATTACAACAAGCTCGACAAAGGCGGGCACTTTGCGGCCTGGGAACAGCCGAAGCTCTTTTCAGAAGAGGTTCGCGCGGGCTTCCGATCGCTACGGTAAGGTTCTTCGCAAGAGAGGTGAAGATGATGACCCAATCCAGCGCTACACAGCGAGGCAGCGAGCAGGCAAATACGCAGTTCAACACCGACCGCACCCATCCTGGCCGGTGGACGGTCACCTTCAGCAACCCGCCGATCAACATGTTTCTTCCCACGACGATCATCGAATTGGGAACGCTAATGACCGACCTCGAGGCGGACCCGTCCGTGAAGGTCGTAGTGTTCCAGTCGGCGAATCCAGATTTTTTCATCGCCCATCTGGACGTAGCCAAGGCAGCTGAACGGCCAGAGGTGCTGGGCCTTTGGCGCGACTTTGTGCTGCGCCTCTCGTCCGCGCCAGTCGTGAGCGTCGCCAAGATACGCGGCCGCACGCGCGGCATCGGCAACGAGTTCGTGCTGGCCTGCGACATGCGCTTCGCCAGCCGGCAAAGCGCCGTATTCGGCAACCCCGAGGTCGGCGTCGGACTGGTCCCGGGCGGCGGAGCGCTGGAATGGCTCCCGCGCTTGGTCGGTCGCTCGCGTGCGCTTGAGATCGTACTGAGCGGCGACGATTTCGATGCTGATATCGCCGAGCGCTATGGCTGGGTGAACCGCACACTGGACGATGCCAACCTCGACTCGTTCGTCGATGCGCTCGTCCGGCGTCTGGCCTCGTTCGACCGTGAAACGCTAGCCGCGGCGAAGGCCCAGGTCAATCGGTTCGGGACGCCGACAGCTGCCGAGCTTCAGTCAAGCATCGACTTGTTCTTCCCATTGCTGGCCTTGCCCAGTGCCCAGGCGCGCCGTGCCAAGATCCGGGGCATCGGTTACGGCGTTCCGAGCGACTTCGAATTGAACTTCGGCCGGTATCTCCCCACGTTCGGGCGGGCGGACGACGATGCCACGGGACAGGAGCGGTAGACATGAAACCCTGGAAAGCAGTTTTGCTGATTCTGTTTGCTCTTGCCGTTGCAGCCGCGGGATACGGGCTGACTCTCGAGCGACGAGGTTTCAGCGCACTTGCGACACCATCAGCGATTGAGGTGTTCGCGGCCACAACGGCACGCAAATTGGCCGTGCCATCCGCGTTTCGCCAACTTCGCAATCCCATCATGCCTTCAACGGAGAACATTCGGGGAGGTATGGAGCATTTCGCCTTTCATTGCTCCACGTGCCATTCGGACGACGGAGGGGGCCAGACAATATACGGCAAGGGCCTCTATCCGAAACCGCCCGACTTGCGCGCAGCCGGGACGCAGAACAAGAGCGATGGTGAGCTCTACTACACCATTGAAAATGGAGTTCGTTTGAGCGGCATGCCAGCCTTCCACGGAACGCACACTGACCCGCAAACCTGGCGCCTGGTTTTGTTCATCCGGCACTTGCCTCAGATCACGCCCGAGGAACTCAATGAGATGAAGGGGTGGGACCCGAAGAGTGAGGCGGTTCCAGCGCATTTCTAAAGGGCGGGGAACCGCCCCAGAATCCTACGGGAGAAACGCACCACCACCCTCTTGCGTGGTATTTTGTTTCCGTCTACCTAATGACCTCCTTATGTCTATGCGAAAGCAAGTAGGGTCCGGTCGGCAGGGTCGAGATGATCCCCCGAGGACGCAAGTCGCACGTGAGGTGGTCATTGTCGCGGTGCCTCCGGTCAGGGCGCTTGACGTATTTGGCCCGTCTGAAGTTTTTGCCGATGCGAATCGTTTTCACGGCGGTTCTCCCTCATACCAGGTTACCGTCGTCTCGGCTGTCAGCGAGCGCTTGGTCGAAAGTTACAGCGCAACGCCCTTGCATACCGACCAAATCTTTCGAGAGGTTCGCGGTTCCGTCGATACACTCCTTGTTGCCGGCAGCGTCGGCAAGATGCGTTACGACGCGGATTTCTTGGACTGGCTTCGCGATCAGAGCGCCGCGGCTCGTCGCTTTGGTTCCATTTGCACTGGCGCACTGGTGCTGGCTAAAGCTGGTTTGCTTGACGGCCGTCGCGCAACGACTCACTGGAATTGGTGTGAAGAACTCGCGCGGGACTATCCCAAAGTCAAGGTTGATCCCACCCCCATCTATGTTCGCGAGGGGAATTGCTACACCTCGGCAGGAGTAACCGCCGGGATTGATCTTTCACTCGCGTTGGTGGAGCAGGATCTGGGGAGATCCATCGCTCTTCAAGTTGCACAGATGATGGTTGTCTTCCTCCGCCGTCCAGCCGGTCAGTCGCAATTCAGCGCGACGTTGAACGCACAAACATCCGAAAATCATTCCCTGAGCGATCTCATCGCTTGGCTTCCTGACAATCTTGAGGCGGACTTATCCATCGACGGACTCGCTAAACGTGCCGCCATGAGCCCACGCAACTTCGCTCGCTTGTTCCGCCAAGAAATGGGGAAGACGCCAGGCAAGCACATCGAGGATCTACGTCTCGAATCGGCGCGGCGTCAGCTCGAATCGACCTCACTAAGTCTTGCTGAAGTCGCCGACGCATGCGGCTTAGCCAGTGCCGAAATCCTCCGCCGAACGTTCCTACGACGCATGCGAGTTACACCTTCCCAATACCGAGCGTCATTCGGCCGACGTCCAGCACATTAGACTGCCGCACCAAAGGAATTGGCAGTAATCATTGGTTTTTTGTCTGCTCATGCTCTTGCCCGCCACGATGCCATCGGTATTATGGCGACTATGGATCAGGCAGACCGCACTCGTCGGCTTCTCGTCGGCGCTGCGGCAGCCTCGATTCATTTTCCAGCCGCCCCCTCTCCGGCTTCAATTTGCTGGTAACTAAGGAGGACAGAATGACTACTCTAACCCTCGCGAAAACCGACCTGAACAATTTCGACCACTTGTTACAACGTAACAAAGAATTTGCTGCTCAGCAGTCTGCTGAGAGCACACTTATGCCTTCGCTTCCGCGGGCGCTGCCCAATGTAAAGGCGGTCATCATCGGTTGCGCTGACATGCGTGTCGATCCGGCTCATATTCTTGGAATTAAACCGGGCGAGGCCGTCGTGTTGCGCAATATCGGCGGTCGAATCAACCCGGGGTTGTTGGAGCAGTTAGGTCTACTCGGGCGAATCGGTGAGGTTGCCGGAGAGAATCCTGGAGGCGGCGGGGAGTTTCACCTCGTCGTGCTTCAACACACTGATTGCGGCATCACTCGCCTTGCCGGCGACCCCGCCAAGCTGGCGCACTATTTTCAAATACAGGAAGACGAACTCAAGACAAAAGCGGTCACCGATCCTAGGGCGGCAGTCGCCTTCGACGTTGCCGCGCTCCGGGCGATTCCCGCATTGCCGGGCGCTTGGCTTATATCAGGCCTCGTGTACGACGTGGCGACCGGACTTGTCGAAATCGTGGTACCGCCAGCGCCGATTCGTACTGCGCAAAACTCCTGATTCACGCTGGATTTTCTAATAAGGAGACATGTTCTGGGCGGGCAGCCTGGCGGGCTCGTGTTTTCATAATCTGCTTAAGCTCGGCTGATTGCAGCAGTTACTTGAAAGAGCATGCATTCTCGCAAGTCTAACCGAGATAGGAGATTGGTCATGAAAGTAGGATTTATTGGAGCCGGGAACGTGACAGGCACATTCGGTCGTCACTTGATCAACGCTGGTCACACCATCGTCGTATCCAATTCCAGAGGTCCGGAGACATTGGCTGATTTTGTCGCCGGCCTTGGTCCAGGCACCATCGCCGGCACAAAACAGCAGGCGGCCGAATGTGACGTCGTTGTTCTTGCTGCACATTGGGTAAAGGTGCCTGAAGCGCTGAAAGGTATCGACTGGCGTGGCCGCATTCTGATCGACGCGACGAACGCGCATATGGATCCTAAACCTGACATCAGTCTGGCGGGAGTCACCAGATCGCGGGCCGCGTTGAAGCTGACAGGGCGCACATCCAGCGAGCTAGTCGCTGAAATGGCGGTTGGCGCACGGCTTGTAAAATCGATCAGCAACATGCCCATGGCATGGATACAGGACTTCTCGCCGAACAAGCCCCGTACCGTCATCTTTACATCCGGCGACGACATCGAAGCCAAACGGTTAGTAATCGAGTTGATCAACAGCACTGGATTGATTGCGATTGATCTCGGATCACTTGTCATAGGGAGTGCAATGCACGACGTCGGTGGCCCACTTTCCGGCATCGAGTTCCACTTCGTCCAGCGGCTTCGGTGAGAGCCAAATAAGCGTTTGCGACTATTCCGTTTCAGGAAGCGATAATGAACGGTGCACCTGCGAGTCCGCTTGCTCTATTCGTATTTTTCAACCTGGGGTTGTTGGTCTACTCGGGCGAATCGGTGAGGTTGCCGGAGAGAATCCTGGAGGCGGCGGGAGTTTCACGACAAAAGCGGTCACCGATCCTCAGGCGGCAGTAGCCTTCGACGTTGCCGCGCTCCGCGCGATTCCCGCATTGCCGGGCGCTTGGCTTTTATCAGGCCTCGTCTACGACGTGGCGACCGGACTTGTCGAGATCGTGGCGCCAGCGCCGATTCGTACTGCGCTCGACTGATACACGGGGACCCTTATTTGAATACCTCTCGCAAGAACTCGACCGTCGTTTGCCAAGCCCTCGCTTCCGTTTGCGGATGCAAACGAGCTTCGGGTGCCTTGTCGCCGATGGCTCCTTCGCCCGTAAAGCTGTGCTTCGCGTTACCGTAAAAGTTGATCTGCCAGTTCACCTGCGCGAGTCTCATTTCTTCTCGAAATGCAATCACACTTTCCAGTGGCACCACAGGGTCGGCATCACCGTGCAGGACAAGGATCTTGGACACCACAGTTTTAGGTTGCGCAGCCATCGTCGTATTCAGAATGCCGTGCAAGGAGACGACACCGCGTAATGGAGCGGCGGCACGCGCAAGTTCGAGAACACCGCAGCCTCCGATGCAGTATCCAATGGCCGCGATGCAATCCGCATTGCACTCCGGCCGCCGTTGAAATGTTCTTAAACCGGCCGAAAGCCTACGGCGAAAGCGCAACCGATCGTCGAGGAATGGCCCGACAACTGTCAACGGTGATTGTGGTGGGCCTGGCCGAACACCGGCTCCGAATAGATCCGCCACGAAGGCGGCATACCCCAGCTCCGCTAATCGATCCGCGCGCCTGCATATAGACTCGTTGACGTTCAGCCAACTGGGCACAATCAGAACGCCCGACAAGTCGCGCGCCGACTCAGGCGCAGCGAGGTAGCCTTCGAGAGCCTGCTGCTCGTCAAGGTAAGAGACTCGCGTTGCCATCATGAGATAAACTCCCCGCTCCTTCTTTGAGGGAAAGCGCTTTCGAGGAACTTGTGAACAGACGTCACGGCCGTGGCGCCATCGCCGATCGCAAAAGCAACACGCTTCGGACTGCCACTGCGGCAGTCGCCAGCAGCGAACACGCCGGGCAGGCTGGTCTCTACAGCGCAGGGCGGCCTGGGTTCTTTCCAAGCTGAGAGAGAGGCAACTTCCTGACCCGTCAGCAGGTAGCCCTGCTGGTTTCTGACGATGGACGCGGGGAGGAAGTCGGTTCTCGGCTTTGCCCCGATGAAAACGAACAGTCCGGAGGTAAATTCCTCCTTTATTTCCCCGTTCGGTTCGCGGACGCGGACACCGCAGACATGGTCGACGCCCTCGATTCCGACGACTTCAGTGTTGCAGCGGATTCTGACTTTCCGGTTCGCCAAAACTCTTTCCGACAGGTAGGAAGACATCTTTCGCAGGTCCGGGCCGCGCACCAACAGAGAGACCTCGTCGGCGGTTTGGGAAAGAAACATTGCGGCTTGCCCGGCGGAGTTGCCGCCACCAACCACATGGGCTGCGGAACCTCGGCAGAGTCGAGCCTCGATGTTGGTCGCGCTGTAATAAACGCCAGCGCCCTGCAGAGTATTAAGGCCCTCGACGTCCAGGAGTCCGTAGGACACCCCCGCAGCGACGATCACCGATTTGCCCAGAACATAATCACCCTCGACGGTTCTCACACGGTAGAACCCGTTGCTGCGTCGCTCCAAGTTGGACACCGTGCTGGGGACGTGGAAGTCTGCTCCGAACTTCAGAGCCTGAAGATAGGTCAGGTGGGCGAGGTCGCGACCGGGGATGCCATCGGGAAAACCGGCGTAATTCTCAATCCGGGATGTGGCACCCGCCTGTCCCCCGGGACCCAAACTGTCCAGGGCGAGCGAAGATAGGCCTTCCGAGGCCGCGTAGACAGCCGCTCCGAGGCCCGCTGGGCCAGCGCCCAAAATCAGGACGTCATAAACCGAATTCGGCAGTTGGCAGCGAAGCCGAAGGTGGTCCGCCAACTGGGCGCGGGTGGGCGCTTCATAAAGCACCCGGCTGCCGTGGGCCACCACTGGATAGGACTGAACATCTTCGCGGATTTGTTCGAGTTTGATCCGGTTGTCATCGCAAGACGTATCCAACCATTCGTGCGGCACGCTGTTGCGGAACAGCAACTCCACGGCTTCGAGCGTTGCCTTGTCGTCTTTCCGACCGTAAATGCTCAAGCCGCGAAATTTGGACTTGAGGAGTAATTCCCGCCGACGCTGGAACGATTTCCAGAACTTCTCACCCAATTGAGGTCTTCTCGTGAACAAATTCCGAAGCTGTTTCGGCGTAAGTCGGACCGCCTCGACCGAAGTTTCGGCTTCGACCGAGACAATTGCGGGTCGACGGGTCAAGAGATCGATATCGCCGGTGAAATAGCCTGCACCGTAGCGGACGAACACCACGCGTTCGCCCGTCGAGACATCAACAGCTCGCACCTTTCCCGAAAGAATCAAGTAGCTATTGAACGGATAATCGCCGGCTGAAAGGAGTGGATCGTTTTCAGCGAAGGCGCATCGTTCCCCAAAAGGTGCAACCTCTGCAATCTCGCCCTCATCGAGGTGCGGATACGCAACTGAGTCCGAGAGCGGGTCGAAACCAATTTCGAAAAACCCCTGTTTCTGATCCGCCTCGTGAAATTGTGGGTCAGAACTCAAAGTCATATCGCGCTTCCGGCTGGAGCCGGAAAGATATCTGCTGAGCCGCTAAGTCAGGACCACGATCTTTCCACCGGCTTTGTTCTCCTCCATGCAGCGGTGTGCCTCAACGATCTCCTCGAGGTGGAAGACCTTGCCGATCTGAACATGCAGTGTCCCGGCTGCGATCTGCTCGACCAGGTCCTCAAGAGGCATCCGCATGAAGTCTTCCGATTCACCTGCATACGTTGTCAGGCTGACGGCAGTGGGTATCGCCTCCATGGGAGCGAAATTCTCGAACGACCATTTGTTCCCGACGATTCCGGTCATGCACACGATGCCGCGCTGTTTGGCACAGCGAAGCGAATCTTTCAGCGTCATGGTGCCGACCAGTTCGAGCACTTTGTCGACACCGTTCGCACAGACTTCCATCACTTGTTCGGCGATTGTGCCCGTATCGATGAACACCTGATCGACACCACTCGCGCGCAGCAGGTTTTCGCGCTCCGCGTTTCGCGTGGTCGCGGCGACAAAGGCACCGTGCTTCTTGCCAATGGCCGCAGCCGCCAAGCCAACAGAGGTTGTGCCACCGCGGATCAACAGACGTTCGCCTCTTTCGAGGCGCAGCGATTTAAACAGCGAACCCCACGCCGTTTGCAGCATCTCGGGGATCGCTCCGAGCGTTTCCCAGGGAAGTTCGGTCTTGATCACCTGCACCTGTTTCGCGGGCACGCAAGTATATTCGGCATAGCCCCCGTCGATTTCCCGCCCCAGTCCCCCCATCGCCGTCGCGACGATATCGCCCTTGCGAAACTCGCCTCCGGGCACTGCCTCGACGATACCGACTGCCTCGATTCCCAAGACGCGCGGAAACGTGACACTGGGAGAATGGCCCTGCCGGGTAAATAGTTCGGAACGGTTGAGGCCAAACGCTCTTACGCGGATCAGGATTTCGCCGCTCTTCGGCGTGGGGATCGGAAGGCTTTCGATTTTGAGAACCTCCGGTCCACCAGCCTCGTGAATCACCGCAGCTTTCATTGTAGCCATCGGACGTTCCTCTATTTCTCATGCGCGCGGTGGGTTCGTCGTCGAAAAGCAGTAGCGCGCGATCTTCCAGGCTCCGCCGATTTTTTGGAACAGGAATAGTTCCTGATTTGCCTCAGGGCCACCCGCGCCCGTGACATGAACCTTAACAGTCCCGGCTGAGTCGGTGCGCGCAAAAACCCAGTTCGGAGCCATTTCCACAATCTCGGCGATGTTGAATTTGACGGTCAGCTTGATGGCTTTGAACACCGCGTTATAGGCCCTGCGAACCTCGTCGGCACCGACGCTAGATGGGCTGTTCTGTGGCATAAATACTCCGTCGGGCGCATAGAGCTTCATAACTGCATCGGTATCCGATTGATTCAAAGCGTCTTGATACTGCGCAAGTACTGCGGCAACGGCATTCTCATTTGGATTCATGATACCGGTCCTTTGCTTTTGACGGCGTTTTCAATCGGAATGTAGTCGGGCAAGATCTGTTCGACTAGCGGGTGAAACAGCAAATGTATTTTCCAAATTTGGGATAATCTTTGGGGAACCGCGCATCCGGGTGGTCGTACTATATGCGGTGAAATCTCCTGCGAGTTCAGCGTTAGGTGACTATAGGAGGTGTACATCGCCAAATGACGGACCTGAATTCCCTCATGATTTTCGCCAAAGTAGTTGAAGCGAAAAGCTTTTCGGAGGCAGCGCGTCTCTTGAAAATGCCGACCTCAACCGTGAGCCGTCGCGTTGCCGACCTTGAGGACCAGCTCGGAGTGCGCTTGCTCGAACGTTCGACGCGCAGCTTGCGGTTGACTGATGTTGGGTCCGAAGTCCTCGAACACGCTCGCCACATCGTCGAGCTGAACGAAGCGGTCGACAACGTCGCATCAAACCACCTGTCGAACGTCTCCGGCGAACTGCGCCTTTCCGCGCCACCCAGCATCTCCGACTCGTTGCTTGCACCGCTGATCGGCGCGTTCCAAGCATCGTATCCGAAGGTCCGGGTACAAGTCTTCATCACGGACCGCATTGTCGATCAAATCGTCGAGGGCGTGGACCTGGCGTTCAAGGTCGGAGAACAACTCAAAGATTCGTCCCTCGTGGCGCGCAGAATCCTGACCTACCGTCATCAGCTCGTAGCGAGCCCGAGCTATGTGTCGAAGTGCAAGCGGCCTCAAAAACCTCAAGACTTGTTGGAACATCGGCTACTGGCTTTCTCGTTTTGGACTCCGACAAAAACATGGAACTTCGTCCACACGAACGGGAAGAAAAAGGAAACGCTCGTGTTCCAGCCTTTCCTTGCGATGAACGACTATGCTGGTCTTGCAACTGCATTGCTGGCGGGAACGGGCATCGGCGACCTTCCACCGTTAGTGCAGCCAGAATTGTTACGCGAGGGGCGGCTCGTCGAGGTGATGCCGAAATGGCACTTCACCGTCTTCAATCTCTGGGTGGTCCATGTGGGCAATCGTTACCTCACACGGCCCGTGCGCGTGTTCAAGGAATTCGCTGCCCAAATGGCGCCGACGCTCTTCCCCTCACTTCCGGCCTGAGGGCCGATATTCAAGGATCTGCGATTTCGAAATCGGTGGCTCCCCGCTGCCGACACGTCATTCTTTATCGTCCCACCGGACGTAGATTAAAGCAGCACGCGCGTGGCTTGGCAGCCAAACATCGACTCCGGCCAGGCGATTTATCCAGCGAGGCTCAAGTTCAGCAACAGAATCTCTCGTCACCTTATCCAGCAAAGCCTTGAATATCAGGAACTCGTTGTCGGGACCGACCGTCTTGGCAATCTCAGCATCGAAGGCCCTTTCATTCAAGCCGTTGTGAATCCGCTTCACGGTCTGGTACACGTCGTTCGTGTATTCCTTGGTGATCTCAACATCCTTCCGAGTCCCGGTATCGGTGAGGTGGCCGCCGATAAAGTTGTCGAATTTGTAGGCGAGGATTTCGTCAAACATCTTTAGATATTCGTGGAAGTTAGTCGACAGATCGAAGTCCTGAAACGGCACGTATCCTGACGTCACCGAGTCTACAGCCATCAAGAATTTCGCCTCTGGGACATAGATGAAAAGATCGCCTTCGCTGGAGTGGTAGTTATGCCGCGTGAGTTCAACGGTCTTGCCGCCGAGCTTGATCGTCTTCGAGGTCTTGAACGTCTCCGTGGGAATCAGGCGATTCGGATCGTTCATTTCCTTCAGAAAGTCGCTGACGGTATCGAGAGCGATAATCTGCAAGCCCGGGGTGTTCTTAAACGCTACGGAGCCACCAATATGATCCTTATGAATATGGGAATAGACCAGCATCTTGATCGGCTTGTTCGTGACTTTAGCGACGGCCTCTGGAATGTGTTTTCCATAGCTGGCCGGCGCGTCGAAAACGATGACGCCCGCGTCGGTCACCAGGAACGCCGATTGCCAACCATTATCAGAAAGCGCGTAAGCACCGTTTCCGAAATCCTTCATCCCGTATCCGACTGCCGGATCGATGTCCCAGTATTTCGCCCTCACCGCAGGCAGCACGGGAACATGTTCGCGCAACGCTTCTGGCGGATCGGTTCCAGCGAATGATGAAGGCTGTTTGGGCGCAGGCTGCGACTCCTGGGCGAATGAGACTTGACTATTCATCGCGACAGCGAGCATGAACGGGAGTGCCAACTTTCTCATGTCTGGTTCTCCTAGTGACGCCGAGCGCACACTATGGGAACAGCCGGGCTCGCACTAGACGGCAAAGCGGGAAATCACATTTCCATATTTGGAATAATTTCGATGACAGAGCCGAAGCGAGGGTCAGCGGATGCAGAACTACAAACTCCTGAACCACATCGTTCTTTGGAACGTTTTCTTCGCGATCATTTGTATTCCCACGGCTGGCAAGCTGATCGACGTCACGGGAATTCCTCTCTCGATTTCCATTTACTACTTTCCATTTGTCTATATTTTTGCCGATATTCTGACTGAAGTTTATGGGTATGCAATCGCGCGACGCGTCTTGTGGTACAGCATCTTCGCCCAGCTTTTGATGATCGCAATTTTCGAATTTGTGATTTTCTATCCGCCCTCCGCGGTTATGACCAACAACCAATCCTACGTTGATGTGCTATCCACAGCCCCTCGCTTGGTGTTATTTGGCACTCTTGCGCTGTTCACAGGCGACATCGCGAACAATTATGTCCTGGCAAAAATGAAGGTTTGGACTAACGGACGTTTTATATCGGCGCGTTTCGTGACCTCGACCCTATGCGGGCAAATGGTGAACACCGCCGTCTTCTACATCTTCGCTCTGTGGGGGATGATACCGACGCACGTATTAACAAAAAGCATTGCCGTGGCAAGCCTTACAAAAGTCAGTGTAGAGCTTCTCTTGCTGCCCGTAACACTGAAAGTATCCACGTGGCTCAAAAGAATCGAAAATGTCGATTACTTCGATAAAGGAACGAACTTCAATCCATTGAAATTCTGAAGAGAAGCGCGTTTTCAGGACCAATCTGCTGATTCTGTCTAAATCGTCCGCAACGACTCAATGAGCCGCTAAGGCCTGCTTACGACAGTCGAGAACAGGCTGCCCGATGGCAACCCAGCAATTCAGCGTTAAGGGGTAGTGATCGCCACGACTTTGCCATCTCGCAGGGCCTTAATATCGCGAATTGGGGGCCGCCCAAAGAATCGCCTGTACTCTCGATTGAATTGGCTCGGGCTTTCGTAGCCGACCTCGAACGCCGCACTTGCCGCATCCAGTGCACTCGTGAGCATGCGTTGCCGCGCGGCACGCAGGCGGAGCTGCTTTTGAAATTGCAGCGGACTCATCGCCGTAAGGGCGCGAAAATGGAGGTGCAGCGTAGATCGACTCATGCCTGCAATCGTTGCCAGGTGCTCTACACGCAGAGGCTTCTCGTAGTTTGAACGCAACCAGGCAACCGCCTTCGCCGTCCGGTGGCACTTAGTCTCAAACGTGGCAATCGCGCGAAGGCGTGCTCCCTGACTTCCCTGCAGTAAGCGATAAATGATCTCGCGTTGAATGAGTTTGCTAAAGAATGGAATGTCCCTCGGCGCGTCCACCAGATCCATCATCCGGGAACATGAGTTGACCAGTTCAACCGTGGTCTCCCCGGTGGCCATTCCGCACGCTCCAGAGGTTGCCTCAGGAATATGAACTTCTTCTGTGTTGAGAATGTCCCGAACAGTCGATATATCCAGCTTCAGGAAGAAGGCAAGGTAGGGTGCCTCTTCGCTGGCCGTAATCACCTGGCTCACAGCCGGCAGTTCCAGAGATGTAAGGAGAAATCTCGCTTGGCCGAAAACGTAGCTCGCTTTACCGAGGTCCACTCGAATCCTTCCTTGCGCAATGACAAGAAGGCTTGGCTCGTAGGTAGACGGATTCGGAACGGTCGGAGCAGTGCGGCGATAAAGCATCAGTCCCGGCACCTCCGTTGCACGTTCACCCGAGTCCCCAAGTGAATTGCTAATCTTCTTCGCTAGCTCCGTTAGCAGGTGGGAGAGCCTGGATGCGTTTGCATCGCCACCTTTGCTATGTTTCAGCATCTTTGGGGCACCCTCCCCGCTCCCAAGCATAACCGGCGGTTAGTACGAGCCGTACCGCTAAATCATAACATCCGGACGAATAGGCAATGCTTCGAAAGGATCGGGCTACCGCAAATGCGTCGGAGGTCGCTAGGGTTGAAGTGAGGAGTGAAACACCATGAAAAGACGAAAACTCGGAACATTAGAAGTCTCAGAAGTGGGATTCGGTTGCATGAATGCCAGCGGCAACTACGGACCGGCCCCCGACAAGAATAAAGGCATTCGGGTGATTCGTGCAGCCCATGAAAAAGGCGTCATGTTCTTCGATACAGCCGAATTCTACGGCCCCTACACAAACGAAAAGCTTGTTGGAGAGGCGCTCGCGCCTGTCCGCGACAGAGTCGCTATCGCAACCAAATTTGGCTTCGACAATGAAAAGGGCGGTCTTATTCTTAACAGCCGACCGGAGCACATCCGGAAAGTGGTTGAGGAATCCCTGAAGCGCCTCGGAACCGACCGCATCGATCTGTATTACCAGCACCGGGTCGATCCGAACGTGCCAATTGAAGACGTAGCCGGTGCGGTGAAAGAGCTGATCGCAGAAGGAAAAGTGTTGCACTTCGGTCTATCGGAGGCGAGTGCAAAGACAATCCGTCGCGCGCATGCGATTCAACCGGTGAGCGCAGTTCAGACGGAATACTCGCTCATGAACAGAGATGTAGAGCAGAACGGTGTATTGAAGACTTGTGGAGAGTTAGGAATCGGCTTTGTGCCTTGGGGTCCAGTTGGACAAGGGTATCTAACTGTGAAAATAGATGCTCGAACGAAGTTCGACCCAAAAATGGACGTGCGATCTGAGTTTCCACGCTTTTCTTCTGAAAACATTGCAGCAAATATGCCGATTGTCGATTTTCTCAGGCAGTTTTCTGTGAAGAAGCATGCAACACCGGTTCAAATTTCGCTGGCTTGGTTGCTCGCGCAAAAGCCGTTCATTGTTCCGATTCCCGGCACACGGAGTGTCGACCACCTGCACGAGAACCTGAGAGCAGTCGATGTTCAGCTAACCCCTGCGGATCTTCGTGAGATCGAAACTGCTCTCTCTGCAATCGAAGTGTACGGTGGCCGGATGAATGAAGAACGAATGAAGGTGGTTGACCGAACAGAGTGACCGGTTAGCTCGCCCCCTGCCTGATGGCAGGGGCGGGCGCAGGTTCTCACACGCATTAGTCGACATAAGTCGCCTTCCCCTCAGCGAATGGTTGGTCACTGCTGGCGCGTTTGTCGGTACTGGCCCGCTAAGTGCCCACAACATTCCGATTGGCCCGTTAGAACGACGCCGGACGTAATCTTGCACCCTTTGGTGTAACAGTTTCATGGACCGTTGTGGCTGTAGACCGCTACCTTATTAAGATAGCGCTTCGGCGGTTTTCCAAACCGCTACCGACCCGATTGGCTCTCACGGACTAGACCTCGCTGCGCCCAGCTCGTATCCGCGTGACACTACAGTCACAGTGCCACCGCAACAAGCTACATTTGGGCCGAGTAGCACTGCGCCTCTTGGGCTTTCAACCGAAGGGTTGGGTGATGGTAACGACCCGCACACTAATCCTGACAACGGTTCCCAGCAAGGCTGGACGATACTGCGGTTTTGCTGGACTAGTTCAGGGACAGCAAACGGCGGGAAGGTCTGGGCGAATATAAGGCGAACATGATAGGATGCTTCATGTACGCCGTTTCGACCGGAGTCGCCCGCACAGAAGATGACGAACAGATTTCCAGAATGGCAGGGGGTCGATTGCGGCGCATTGCTGTCGCCTTCCACGAAGTTCACCGCTATGGTGAATTGTGGTGATATACTCCGCGTCGAGCGAGCTGACGAATTGACCAGAGGCGCAAAGCGAAAGGAAAAACCCGAACCGATCGAAGGAGCGTCCGTGCGGGCGACGATCAGTTTTCCTCCGGAGATGTATCAGACTCTCGAAGACATCGCGCGCCAGAAAAAAGTCTCACTCGCCTGGGTTGTCCGAGAGGCGGCGGAACAATATATCGCGGACAAATGGCCATTGCTCGCGCCCAGGAAGGTGGTGTAGGACCTTGTGGTGGACTCGCTCACTCCAAAAGAACGCTCCGAAATCATGGCGCGCGTGCGCGCCAAGAACACGCGGCCGGAACTGCGGGTCCGCAAACTCGTGTTCGCGCTCGGGTATCGCTACCGGCTTCATGACAGGAAACTGCCGGGCTGTCCGGATCTCGTCTTCGGCCGCAGGAGGAAGGTCATCTTCGTGCATGGCTGTTTCTGGCATCGGCACAAGCGGTGCGCGCTCGCGCGGTTGCCAAAGTCGCGTCTCGACTTCTGGCTGCCCAAGCTTGAGGGAAACAAATCACGCGACCAACGAAACAGGAGGGCGCTCGCGCGCCGGGGGTGGAAGGTGCTGACAATCTGGGAATGCCAGTTGAGGGACGCGGAACGGCTGAACGACAAGATCAGGAGGTTCCTCGATGCGAAGCGTTGAGCTATTCGCGGGGGCGGGCGGCCTCGCCATCGGCATGGCGAATGCCGGGTTCCATCACGCGGCGGTCATCGAGTGGGATCACGACGCCTGCGAAACGTTTCGCGAGAACCAGCGCCATCACCTGCGCTCGGTGGAGAAGTGGCCTCTGCACGAGGGTGACGTGCGCGCCTTCGATTACACGAGTCTCCGCGACGTGATGGTCGTTTCGGGCGGGCCGCCCTGCCAGCCGTTCTCGCTCGGCGGCAAACACAAGGGATTTCTCGACAAGCGGGACATGTTTCCCGAAGCCGTGCGCGCCGTGCACGAGCTGCGGCCAAAGGCGTTTATATTCGAGAACGTGAAGGGATTGATGCGCGAGACCTTCGCGTCGTACTTCGAGTATGTCAACCTGCAGCTCACCCATCCGGGCCTCCTTCGACGCAAGTCGGAGAGCTGGCGCGAACATCGCGCGCGGCTGGAGCGGCACCACACCTCGCGCCGGGCGCAACCCGAGTACAACGTGGTCTTTCGTCTGCTCAACGCCGCGAACTACGGTGTACCGCAGCGGCGCGAGCGCGTTTTCCTGGTGGGATTCCGCTCCGATCTCGACGTGAAATGGAGCTTTCCCGAGGAAACCCATTCGGACGACGCGCTTCTGAACTCGAAATGGATCGCGGGCGATTACTGGGAGCGGCATCGCGTCGCGGGGAAACAACGGCCGTGGCTCGCGGCGCGCCAGACGGCGCGGGTGGAAAAGCTTCGCCACGGCGCGCTGTTTCAGGACGCGAAACTTCCCTGGCTCACGGTGCGCGACGCCATTAGCGATCTGCCCGACCCGGAACGATTTCCCAAAAGCGGAATCTCGAATCACTCCTTCAATCCGGGCGCCCGCAGTTATCCCGGCCATACCGGCAGCCCTCTCGACGAGCCCGCCAAGACGCTGAAAGCTGGCGATCATGGCGTTCCGGGCGGGGAGAACATGCTTGCGCGCGCCGACGAGTCCGTGCGTTACTTCACCGTGCGCGAGGCGGCGCGACTACAAACCTTCCCGGACAATTACACCTTCCGCGGGCCGTGGACCGAGGCGATGCGGCAGCTGGGCAACGCCGTGCCCGTCCGCTTGGCCGAGACGGTTGCGCGTTCCGTGGCGGACGCCCTGCTCGGCATCAAAAGGCAGGGGTGATGGCGACGCCCCCGGAAAAACTCGAACGACTCGCCGCCGAACTCAAGAAGCTGTCGGAGTCCCTGGCCGCTGAGGAGCCATCCCGGCTTCCCGCGCCGCGCGCGAAGCGCGTGCGGCAGATCATCACCGAGGCCTACGACAAGCTGCGCAAAGTCATGCAGGACCTCGATCCGATCAAGCATCCCGGTTTCGTGTTCGACCCCTCGAATCCGAACGTCGCCGGCCGCATCGTCGGCATCACGATGATCGCTCAGGACCGCAAGCCCCTCGCGAATGTGGAGCGCTTCTACGGCTCCGGCGTCTACGCGATTTATTACAACGGAAAATTTCCGGCGTACAAGGCCATTACCAAGCGCGAGCATCCGATCTATGTCGGCAAGGCCGATCCTGCGGATCAGGCTGCCAAAACGGCGATGGAGCAGGGCGACCGGCTGTCCAACCGCCTCAACGATCACCGCAAGAACATCGCGAAAGCCACGACGACGCTGCGGCTGGAGGATTTCGAGTACAGGGCGATTGTTGTGCAGACAGGATGGCAGACCTCGGCCGAGGATTACCTCATTCATTTGTTCAAGCCGATATGGAATTCCGAAGTCGGCATTTGCTACGGCTTCGGAAAGCACGGCGACGATCCGGGAACGCGAGCCAACCTGCGCTCGCCGTGGGACACGCTACATCCCGGCCGGGATTGGGCACACCGCGACCCCAAAATGAAGGACGCGAAACCGGAGAAGGAGATTGTCGAGGAAATCAGTCGGCACCTCGCGAAATACCCTCCGCTGGGTTCGATAGACGAGATTCTGCGGCGGTTTCTGGAAGAAATGAGGGCGGTGTCATAAGACCGCAAGCGAATGAGCAGGAGCATGGCGGAAACATCAACCACATCGGGAAAAGATGACTACCACATCCACCTTAACTTCTTGCCGGTGGATACCAGTGGTGTGCATTTTGTCATTTACCGCCGCAAGTGCGCCTCTCAACAGGAGCAGCGTCCGCGCCCAGACGCCAGCGCCCACCGGCTGCCCGAGAAGGATGCCAGCGAAGCGGACTGGCCTTCTTACTGGGTTTTACACGACGCGGCGCAGGGTTTTGAAACTTTCGATTTTCAGCCTGAATGGAATCCCGATATAGCGCGGCGAATTATCTTCGGGTGCCTGAGACGCTCGGTGGAGTCCAGGCTGAAGCCAACCGAATACCGTTTTCCAGATAGCAGTTTCATCCAAGAAGTCTCCTTTGCCATGCAGACGCATCCGGAGGGAGTCGAAGAGCTTGTCGTGCAGCCCTACTCCCTGAAAGTCTTCCGTCAAACCGGTTTCCTGGTCGATTTTCATTTCAGGCTCGGCAAGGGCGTTCCATTTAACAGAAAAATTCAGCAGCTCAGCTTGAGTCTCGATAAAAACTTCCGTCGCAACGTCGATTACTACGTTGATCGATCCTCGAAAATCCGGCAGTTTCTCGAAAAAAGATGGCCGGTATTTGAGGGGATGACATTGCCAGGCGGTTCCGCGCCGTTACGGATTTCCAAGCAGTACGTGGCACTGCCAGCAGAGCGGCTCCGTCCCAAAGTTTATGTATTCGCGGGCGACAAGGAATCCAAGAGCCAGTTCACTGGCCTGCGCGATTTTGGGCCTTTGCAGCCGCTGGCGCTTCCTCCCAGGCTGCTGTTTGTATTCCGGGAGCAGGACCGGCAGGCGGCACGACGGCTCGCGCTCTCGCTGAAGGGTCTGAAACAGCGCGGACAGTTTAATTTTCCCGGCTTCAAGGACTTGTTCAAAGCCCAGCTCGACATTGACGCAGACCCGGTGGTGCTTCCCGATCTGACCGCAGCATCAATGGAAGCAGCGCTGAAGCGAGCGGAGGCTGTGCGAATAGACTCGCCTCAGGTCTTGCCGGTTATTGTTCTGCCGAACGACGAAGACAACGGCTACATGGCCCAGAAGGCGTACTTTTCGCACGTAGGAATGCCCACCCAGGTTTGCACGCTGCGCATCCTTGAGGACGAGGAATCGCTGAAATGGGCGATTGGAAATCTGGCGCTGCAGATATTCTGCAAAGCGGGCGGAAAACCGTGGAAAGTACGGCCGACGGCGGAACATTCCTTAATCATCGGCATTAGCCAGTCTCATAAATGCCGAATCGTCGATGACAAAATGCATGTCGATAAATACTTTGCGTTCTCGGTGCTGACCGATAGCAGCGGCCTATTCCAGCAGATTCAGGTTCTCGGGGATTCCGAAGATCATTCCACCTACATCCAGGCGCTAAGCGCCAATCTGAAAAAAGTGCTGGAGGAAAACGCGGGATCATTTAACCGCGTCGTGATCCATACATCATTCAAGCTGAAACACGAGGAAATCAAAGCCGTGCAGCAGACTACCCACGATGTCGCGGCTGCCACGGATCGTGCAAAATGCAGGTTCTCCGTAATTAAAGTGAACCACAAAAGCCGCTTTTTCGGCATCAATCGCTCGGTCAACAGCCTTGTGCCATTCGAGGCGACAAAGGTTCGGCTTAGTTCCAGCGAGCATCTTGTCTGGTTTGAAGGGATTTACCCGGACAAGCCCAACGTGACGAAAGCCTTTCCAGGCCCCACCCATCTGCAATTTCTCCGCGTAAACGACGATCCGGCCGAGCCCGCCGAGCAACGCGAGCTATTGCAGGATCTGGTGAATCTTTCCGGAGCCAATTGGCGAGGGTTCAACGCCAAGAGCGCCCCGGTATCCGTTTTCTATTGTCATCTGGTCGCCGAACTTGTTCATGATTTCCATGAACGAGGGCTGCCAATGCCAGCCGTTCAAGACATTCGACCCTGGTTCCTGTGAGTACATATGACGAGCCGCTCTAAAGACATCATCTTTCTGCTGGGCGCGGGAGCAAGCGCCGAAGCGGGCATTCCCGTTTCCGGCGAGATGATTAATTTGGTTGAGAAGTCCCTCAAGCCGGGGACAGAGCAGGGCCTCTACCACCACGTCAAGAGCGCCATTCATTTTTCCGCAGGGCTCAAAGGCCGCTTCGGCAATGCGGTCCCCTTCAATATCGAAACTCTGGTCAACACGCTGTATGAGCTGGAGCGCAATGAAGAACATCCTCTGTATCCGTTTATCGCGGCGTGGAGTTCCCGGTTCGTAGCGCTGGCGGGGCCGGACTTCGGTGAGGTCAAACGTTTCAGGCAGCGTATCCTCGCAGACCTGAAGAAATGGATGTGTCCCGAGGACTCCGCCCAGGCCGATTACTACCGGGGTCTAATCTCGCTGCAGCGCGACCTTAATTATCCTCTGCATGTTTTCTCACTCAATTACGATCTCTGCGTCGAAAGCCTTAATAGCTCGGAGTTTCGCGTCGAAACGGGCTTTGCCAACTACGGCCCCAGCCACCCTTGGGACTGGGAGCGCTTCGTGGACATGGAGACCAGCAACAATCTTGCCCCCCATCTTGTTCTTTACAAGTTGCACGGCTCCATCAACTGGAAACGAAGTCACGAAACCAAAGATCTGTTCTGTGTGCAGCAAATCGAAAGCGTCGATGCGGAAAAAATGGAAGTCATTTTCGGTCGGGAATTCAAGCTCGAGGCCGCCGATCCGTATCTTTTCTTCGCGTATAAATTCCGCGACCTGTCGCTCGTGACTAGGGTCATAGCCACGCTGGGCTACGGTTTCGGCGATGCCCACATAAATAAAATGCTCACGCAGAGCCTGCGCACCGATCCGGAACGCCGTCTCCTCGTCATCCAACGCTGCGAAGATAAGGACTGCGCCGCAAAGGCAATGGAAATTGTGACGCTCCTGGACCTCGGTGCCGAGAGGAAGGAGCAAGTGATCGTTCAGCCCGGCACGGTGAAGGAATTCCTCCAAAGTCCGCAACTGAACGAGCGGCTTGTGAAATTGATTCCCCCGAGCAAGGACGTTCCCTTCTGAGGTAGGACACACAAATCGCCGCCAGGGCGTCACACTCGCGCGCCTGGACGAGGAGTTGCCCGGCCGGAGGAGAAGGGCGGGCGCTCACCTACCTACCCCAAAAACTCAACCACCGTTGTTTTGTCGAGTTTTTCATGGTGGGTCTGATTGCCATAACTTTTCAGACAGTCGTAACACGCCCGCTCACAAATATGTCCTTCGCATAGCTCTTTCGCCTTGGCCACCACCTTATCCCAGCTGTCGAAGCCATCTCTGACAAATCCAGCGCCTCCGGGTGTGTGATCGAATAGAATAATTTCACAGGCGGGTAATTTGTTTTTTCCAGCCAGCCAACGCCAGGACACGCCAATATCATAAGCATCGATGTCTAAGGTCGTGCAAAGAGCCCGCTGCAGGGCGTAGGCCAAAGACTCAACGGAAACAGGCATCGACACCGGCCGAGCGATGAGGCAACAGCTCTGAAATCTATGACCGTAAGCTAATATTTTCGTCCACGGTTGCTCGTTGTTGCATAGTCTTTCACCGCTTAGCGCGCGCAGGCGTTGATGCTTTTTCCCGGCCTTATAGCCGCGTAGAGGTTCACTGCATCCGCAGTCTTGGCAGAGCATGAACCCTTTGTTTTCCGGGCCTAAGTTGTAACGAAAGAGTGTTCCAGTCTCTTTCAGTGCCAGTTGGAATAGACCGTGATCTTGCAGACTCGATTCTTCGACGTGGTCAATGAAATGCGTGACCGTTTGGCGCTGTCTGACGAGCGTGCTCCTACGGTAGCGCGCCGCGCCATCATTCTCATCGACGCGCACACTGAAGGCTGCGGGTTCGACAAAGGGTCTAACGAACTGGGCGGTAATTGATCGCTGACATACCGCACATGGCTTGCACAATTCATCCTGGGTCTGACCAGTGCGAATTTGCTTGCAGTCTGGACATTCTGAATACCACTGCCGCGTTGGCCTATCCATTTTGCTTACAACATAGAGGCCGTTGCTCGTAAACACTTTCTTGTGGGCTATAACCTGCGCTCCGGGAGCAAACTCGGCTATCGCGATGCCACGGTCGCGGCTGAGTTCAACTTCAAGGTCGCGAGACCATCTGGTCGTGCCTGTTTCCAGCGGCACGACATCCAGCGGAAAAGCATATCGCGGGAGAAAACCGCGTTTGGCCAATAGCGCGATAACGTCGCTGCCCAGTAGATTCTTGATTGCTTGCTCGATGTCACTTGTGTGTGTCCCCTGATCGAACAGCTTCTTGCGCTCCGCCATAAGCGCTGAAAGTTCATTTGCGATGTTCTTGAGTGTTTCCCCATATTTGGCCGCCGCTTCCGCGACGCCACTTCCAAACCCAGAAACGGCGGCGACCAGCGTCTGGCCCGCCTCTGTGGAGACAATGTTCGTTTCAGTCTGTTGAGTTAGCCAGCTGAGAAAATCCAGAAAGACACTCACCGGGCGAACACGAAACCACGTCTCAGGGATGCCTTGCCGGGAATCTGGCGGCAAAAAGGCTTCCAGCCTTATTTGTTGCCCAGGCCGTCCTAAGACGTTCTCGTCGGCAATCCTGATCCGCAGAAATCTGGAAAATGCCACCGCGTTGAAGTGGCGCTGGGCTATAACCCTGTTTTGGATAAAGACTGTGGGCGGGCGTACCGCGCCGGACATAAGCCGTGGTGGGTTATTCCATGCATCCGCATCGTATTTCGTGCGACGGCAAAGAGTGACGCAGACGGAGTTCTTCTCTTTGCCACGTCCTGCCCGGCCCACGCGCTGAACATAGTTAGCGCTTGACGGCGGCGCATTCCGCAAAAGAACCTTTTGAAGGTCGCCGATGTTAATGCCCATTTCAAAGGTGGTCGTGCTGCTCAGGAGATTGACGCCCTCATCGCGAAACTTGTCTTCGATTTGCTTGGCCAGATTTTTCTCGATCTGGGCAGTATGCTCCTCGGATTTCAGAGTGGAAAATTGCGGCTGTCCCTGACCAGCCACCCAACGGGCGATGATATTTGGGACTCCCGCATCAAAGGCCTCCTGTTCCAAGAGTCCGTCACATTCTTTGCGTGGACAGCAATTTCGGACGGAATAGGCGGAAACAATTCCACAGCGATTGCACACATGCCGCGACTCAGGCGGAACGACACAAAGTCTTTCGTGATCTAACTTCCACGTGCCCTTGCTCTCGATCAGAAGCGCCCGCTGGACAAGAAAGTCCCAAATCCTCTCGGCGAGCTTCAGCACCTGGTCCCTAGGGAGTCGCAACGCGCGGCGCAAGTAGTCGGTAAAGACGTTGTCTTTGCTGGAATTGGCTTGTGGCAGCCATCCGTTGGTATTTCGGATTCCATGACGTCTTAGCACATAGGCAATATCGGCCGTCACTCGCCCAAACGCTGGCGCGTCCGCCTGCACCCGCCCCTTCGGGAGTGTGAACGCCTTGCGCTGGCGCATAAACGCCAGTAAAACCTGCAACAGGCGATCGGCCTCGATTGGACTTAATTCAGAGTCACCAAGAAGCTTCCGAAAATCCGCTTTGTCGGCGTCTGCAAGCGAATACTCCACCGAGACCAATCCGAAATCCTCCGCGGATTCACGGGCAGAGTCCGGGATTCCGAAATAGCCGAACGTTTCAGCGATCCACAAGTCTTTTTTGCCTTTTGCGTCCAACTCCTCGTCCGGAAAACGCGAAACGGGAAGGAAAAACTGTGGGTCACTTGCTTCCTCATCTGCCAGTAGCTCGCCCAGGCCAACAAAATCAAGTTTGCGTTGTTCTCTATGGAGAACCTGCAAAATTCTGCGCCCCATATCGTGCAGAAAGGTTTCTTCCTCCAGGAGAGACGGAAATGCAGCAGCGCGTTGGCGGTGATCGGTGAAACACAGGAGCTTTCGTGTTTTAACTACCGTGGCATTCCCTGGCGTGACGGAAAAATGGGCAAGCGGGATGGCCATCGCGAGCCCCATCTCGTCATCCGACTCCTGGAATCGTTGAACGGGCTCGATCCCCGATCCATTCCGGCAACCGCAGTTCGGACAGGCTGAGAGGAGCGATTTTTCCTGCCGATAGAGGTTCTGGTGATCCTGGGCACGGCCTTGATGCGCGCACTGCCGATGAAAAATCTTGATAATGCGAAGCTGGGGATCGCCACAGGTACAATTGTCTCCCGCTCCTTCTTCCTTCTTCTTCCCGCATGCCACACACCAGTGGAGTTCCGCAGGATGTGCGAACAAATCACCCGTTTCTGCCTCGTCATCTGACTCCTGTAGAGCAGGATAGGGGAGGTCGCCGTCGATGCTGACATAGGACCAAAATGAATCGCTCATCCAACCGAGTTCGGTGCTAAACGAATCGAAATACGGTTTCGCCGCTGCATCGCCGTCAGGAGTCTGGGCGCGGCGCGGTCCCAGATCCTGAAGGGCACCGAAAAGATAGCCGCACTTACGACAGCTAACCACCTCAATCAGTTGCGATTTGCGCCCAGCGTCATAACAATCCGGGCATTCTCCCTCGGGAACGCTAGGATTCGCTTTTCGAGAGACGAAGAAGGCGGGCATACCGTCGTGTCGTCCAGGGCATGCCCTATGCACGCAAATGTGAAGGCCATCTTGCGCGCGGACGAAGTAGTGCAATCGTGTCGGCAGCAGGTCCTCATGCGATTGATCGGACTTGGCGACAGCTGCGATTTCTAAGAGGCCCTCTATCCCTTCCACCGCCTGCGGGTGTTCCGGCCATAGCAATTTGGCGGCATCGCTAAGCAAAGTGGGCTTCGTAGATAAAATATCCTTGCGGAGACGAAACAGATTCTCGTCACGGGCGAGGACAATGCTCAACTCCCCCTGCAGATCCGAAACGCCAAGCTGCTGCCTTACATCAGCACTGCGGTCGAGTCGTATCGCTTCGGCGGCCTTGATGTATTGAGCCGGCGTCGGAGAAAACGCCGGTTCTTGAAGCACCGGGGCGGTAGGCGTTCCATAGATCGGGTTTGGCTCTGCGAAGCTTTCGCCAAACAAATCCGATGCAAACTTGCGAACCTTATTCTCACTCTCGACGTCTCCCTGTTTTCCTAGCGTTGCGGAGGTCGCGATGCAAATCAGGTTCTCAATTCCAAGACGATCCTTCAGTCGCCGCACCAGGAATGCGATTTCCGTCGCCTGTATGCCGCGATAGGCGTGCGCTTCGTCGAGCACAAGGAACTTTAGCCGCGCATTCTCAAAAATGGGTGCATCGACCGGCCGCTCAAGCAGATACTCCAGCATGGAAAAATTGGTGATGAGAACCTGTGGCGGGTTGGATCGAATCTGCTCGCGGTGATTGAGCAGATTGGGAATGTCAGCTTTCAGTCGCTTAGTGACTTGCTGGTCCACCTTTTTCTGGAGTTCATGTTGCGTAAGACCTGCGTCAGCCAGCTCCTCACGGAATGTATCGCGGAGCGTGCGGACATATTTTTCTTGGGAGTCAGGCGTTTGCCCGGTGAATCGCGCAAAGGTTATTTGCGGATGAGCGGCCAACATCGATTCCCATTCCGTCAGCTGATCGTTAACCAGGGCATTTAGCGGATAAATAATTACAGCCCGCAGGCCGGGACTGGGGTTTCGGAGTAGATCGTCCAGAATGGGAATCTGGAAACAAAGGGTCTTACCGCTGCTTGTACCTGTCGCGATGACAGCGTTTCTGCCATCAAGAACAAGCTGGAGTGCGTCCGTTTGATGTTTCCATAACGCGCGATCCCCGAGGCGTTTCCGGATTGTCGCTTTTGTTTTCTCATGCAAAGAGAGTTGATCCAGCGCTACCCCTTCTTTGTACACCTGCGACTTTTCCAGGTAGGGGCCGTTGACAAGCTCCTTCGCGGTTAACCGTTCCTCCCAAACTGTCTTTGCGTGCCCGAACGCCCTGTGGAAGCGATACTTCGCTTTCATCAGGTCCACATATGGCAGAAACACCTCTTTGTGGAAACGAGCGGTTAGTGAGTCCATAGTGACCCGCCGACCGCAACACCGTTTTTGTGGAGATAGTGCTCGATCACCTCTCGCGATTGTGTCGGCCAAGTCATTCTTAGGTACGCAGCCTCTCCTCGTTTGTCGATCACTTCGATAATGGGCAAGTTCCCGCCCGGAATGTCACAGATCATCCGACGGTACAGTCCCCACAAGATGGATGGATCGCCACAATAGTTCAATTGAAATGACGATCCAGCTAGAGGTATCGACTCGGCGCGGCTTTCACGAATCATCCATCGCCGCCCGCGTTGCACGGCCACGCCCAGGCGTTCGTACTTACGCAAAATATAGGGCGAAAAGCGCAAGGACGGCGCGATCACGTCCTTGGCGAGCAACAGATCCTCCCATTTCAGGCCTTCGGTCGATTGGCAGAGAAGAAACATCGGAATGAAAGTTCCGGGGAGATTGACCCAGCACCGGTTGATTGCCTCGCCTTCACGACCCACCATCCGCACTTCCATGTCGTCGCTGATGTGGGGCTTGGCCTCGATAGAGATACGGCGGTCTCCACGCAGGTCAGGAGACTTGAACGCGTCGTCCAATTGGCTGAAGCTCCGAAGCGTAGTTACGCCCGGTCGATGTTCAAGCCAGATCATTTTACTCCATATCCAACGGTAGCAGTTCCTGTCTGGCGAATCGCGAACGTCCACCTGTTCCCACCGGCCCGAGGCTGCTTTGCCATCGATAAAGACCTTGAAGTCGCTGGCGAGCGCCGCAGCGTCGTCTTTGAAATAGCCGCTCGGAATTGCAACACACGGAATCGGCAGATGATCGATCTTGATCTTGCCGTCCGGGGTCCGATTGAAATACGCAGTCTTAGATCCCCAACCAGTAATAAATCGCGCCTCAATCCTTGCCCGCGTTTTGAACCGGATCGTTCGCGACTCACGACCATTGATTCTCAGGCAGAGCTCCGCGTGTTTCCCGGTCGGCCACAGCCGCGTCAGAAAACAGACAGTGCCATCTTTCAACTCGAACCGCTCGTTCGCCTGATTCTCGCTGTCATCGAAACCGTCGCGAGACACCAGCTCGATTTCGCATTGCGAAATAAGGGCATAGCTTCTCAAGGGCAGCTGATCCCGACTGACATTGACTAAGCGCCCTCCATTCTCAAGGTCGAAGAGTGCCCAATTGTTGATGCCGCGCACGTACTGTGTTTCCCGTTCATCCCCCACCTGAAGAGTGACGGCAAGCATGCCCGCAAACGAGTCAGAGTTGAGAACCAGATCGTCGGGGGAAGGGGCCGCTTCTTGCTGGCGCGAACCTACGCACCATGAAGCGGGGAGCTTATCGCGGCTCGTCGCAGGCAAGAGCAACGAGATATTCTGCCGTTGCTCATCCCAAATGAGCCTGACGCGGAATCTGAAAAGTGAGTCCGGGTCTTGAGGACGCAAGAAATCTGCCGTCTCCGGTACATCGTCAAAGTATTCCTGGCGGAGGATACTCGCCCGCGCGATGTCCCCAATTGTTAATTGGGGGTCGCCTGAAAGGATTTCACGCACATCGAGTACATCTTGGATGAACCCGCTAGCGGACTGTCGATTCTCGGTCAGAAACCGACGCAGCCGTGTCCGGCTGCCAGATCTCTTTTCGGCAACGTCATCCCATTCCTCATCCGACAACGACCGCCAGTCTTTATGCCAAAGAGCCCAATCGCAGACTTCCAAAAATCCGTCCCATAGTGAAAGCGGTATACCAATGAGATTCACGGCGGACCCGACGAAGTCGGTCCCTTTGTCACGGAGCTTCAGCTCCAGTCCAAACCGACGGGCCGCAATCGCGAATACCGTATTGATCTCGGATTGTTGATTGGCTGGTAGTTCCTCGGAGCCAACAACCTTGGCAAATTGCGGCCAGAATCTGTTCTCGTCGTATTCGTAGAATGCCAACCCACAGTACAACATCAGCAGGCACGAGGGACGGTCGGACAGCTGGCTTTTCCAGACCCGCCACTCGCCGCGCACAGATACCAGAAATGCATCCCAAGTGAGACGATCAGGAACGATGGGAAGCAGTGGTGCATGTGAAGCGCCCGTCGAGCGCTCACGGCTCTGAATCCTCGCATCGAAGTTCGCTTCCCAATCGGCCAGTGTTCCGAACATTGTGAGCACACCAAGAGAGCCTTGGAGTTTCTGGGCGCTACCCATTTGTCAAGCTGAACTCAATATTAGAGGGTATGCACCTTCGCGCAACATTAAAAAGGTTGGAAGTGACTGTCACGGTACCTTGGGTCCGGGCGTCCGTCGCCTCGCCCGTCCTGCGCGGAAGCCCTCAGACCGTAGCAAATGGTCTATGGCATATCGTTGACAGTCCTATGTCTGCTCTATAAGCTGACACTCATGGTAGGAATCGGGCCATTCATACGCAAGCGTCGTGACGAACTCGACCTCTCGCTTCGTGAGCTTGCGAAGAAACTGGATTGTTCCCCCGCATTTATTTCAGACATCGAACTTGGCCGCAGACATCCCTCCGACAAAGTACTGATCGAGATCGCCAAAATCCTGAAGGTGAAGGCCGAAGAGTTGCGGAAGATGGATGTCAGGGCTCCCATCGACGAAATCAAACGTATCACCCAAGACGATCCGACATTCGCGCTGGCATTCCGCACGGTCATCGACAAGAACATCAGCGCCAACGATCTGCTTGAATTCGTCAGGAAGAAGGAGGGGGAGAAGAAAGGCGAGGACAAGAAATGAAGCCTTTCCGCTCCGCTCCATCCTACAAACCGCCTTATTTCACGCCGAGCCAGATCGACCGGATGTGCTGTGACGAACTCAGTAACGAGGGCCTTCTTCCCGGCTCGCCGGAACCGATCCGCATCGACCGCTTCATCGAAAAGCGTTTCAAGGTATCGCCACAATATGAAGACCTGCCTGACGGCGTATTGGGATTTACTAGGTTCGGCAAAAACGGAGTGAAGGCGGTTGTTATCTCGTCGGCGCTTGACGCTGAAGGAGGCACGGTCGCTGAGCGCCGCGTGAGGACGACGATGGCGCACGAGGGCGGGCATGGATTGCTGCACGCGCATCTTTTTGCGCTCGATGAAATCCCTCTTCACCTCTTCGACAAAGACAGCCACTCCGGGGATCAGATTCTTTGCAGGGACGTGCATGGCGACGAGAAAAAAGCGCATCGGTATGACGGGCGCTGGTGGGAAGTCCAGGCCAACCGCGCGATGAGCGGTTTGCTGTGCCCTCGGCTGCTCGTGCAGGAAGCAATTAAGCCGTTTCTGTCTCCCGCAGGCCTGCTCGGCGTGGAAGTGCTGGTCGAAGACCGCCGTGAAGCCGCTGTGCGAGCGCTTGCCGACATCTTCAACGTTAATCCCGCCGTGACCCGCATCCGAATCACCCAACTGTTTCCGCTGCAGACTGGCCAGCTGCACCTCTAAAATTTTTTGTTGACGCTGTTCGCTATGTCCGCTTACACTGCACAGAACTGTCGTAAGATGAGATGTATGGCTAAGAAGAAGCAAGCGCTCAGAAAGCGGAACACTGGCGAGACAGAGGCTGCTGCAGTCTCGCCGGTAATTCGTGTCAGCCGTGGGATTCGGGACCTCACGCGCCTGCTCCTGGTTGTCCGCGCCGGAGGACGGTGCGAATTCGACGATCACAACGAATATCTTTTGCAGCACCCTCTCACCCTGACTCCGGGGAACTTTGCGCAGATGGCGCACATCGTGGCCTTTAAGGAGGACGGACCGCGTGGCAAGTCTCCTCTGCGTCCTGCCTACATTAACGATCTCTCAAACCTGATGCTGCTCTGTCCGCAGTGCCACAAGCTCATCGACGATCATCCCGACCAGTACCCGGTTTCCGTCCTCCAGAAATACAAGGAATCTCATGAGGATCGGATCTTCCATGTCACCGGTCTCGGCCCGGATAAGAAGACCACGGTGGTCCAACTCAAGGCCCGGATTGCAGGACAGACGATTGCCATTCCGGTCGCGCAAGTTACGAAGGCCGTCGCCCCCCGTTATCCCACGGACGCCAAGGGCCATCTGATCGATCTCACCGCAATCAACTCGGAAGGCAAGGCCTTTATGGAAGAGGCCTGCCGGTGCATCAAGCAGAGAGTCGAGCGCCTCTACGAGCCGGGAATGGATGTGCACGAGACACGGCACATCTCTCTCTTTGCCCTTGCCCCCATCCCGCTGCTCGTCTATCTCGGCAGCCAGCTCAGCAACAAGGTACCCGTCGATGTTTTCCAGCGCCACCGCGATACGGAGGACTGGCTCTGGAAGGATACCGGCACTCCGGCCGAATACCACTTCGACAAGATTCGCGAGGGCAGCGAGCACGGCTGCATCGCCCTGATCCTTTCGCTCAGCGGCAAAATCAAACAGCAAGCGCTCCCATCTGGAATTGATGAACAGTTCACCATCTACGAACTGACGCTGGCGAATATGGAGCCGAATCCGACTTATTTACGACAGCGGGACGATCTCACCAATTTCAAGGATGCCTACCAGGCCGCGCTACGGACCATCGCGCGGGAATGCGGCCAGTGTGATGCCATCCATCTTTTCCCCGCCGTTCCTGCTCCGGTCGCTGTTTTCTGCGGCCGGGAACTTCTTCCCAAAGTCGATCCCAAGCTGGTCGTATATGACTACGACAAGCGTCGGGGCGGCTTTACTCCAATAATTGAGGTGAACCAGCAATGACTGCCGACGAATATCTGTACGACATACTTGCCTCCCAGACCCTGGGAGACGACAGTGACGAGGTAAAGACACTCCAGAGGCACCGCGCCGATGTGGAAAAGCTCATCCGCGACAACTTCAAGGATACGGCTCTCACCGTACGGTACGCGGGCTCGAAGGCCAAGGGGACGATGAATAAGGAGTCCTACGACCTGGACATCATCTCCTACGTATCCTCCGGCGACAACACTGCCGGAGAGTCGCTCGAAGACATCTACGATAACCACAAGAAGGCGCTAGCAAAGGAATACACCGTCGAGCCGAAGGGCTCCGCGTTGCGCCTCAAGGGCTGTAACCCGGAAGATCTCGGCGTCGATTTTCACATCGACGTGGTGCCGGGCCGATTTACGGACGAGACCCAAACCGACGCCTACCTCTACCAATCGGATGGCGACAAAAAACGCCTGAAAACCAATCTCGACGTTCATCTCGACCACGTGCGCGACAGCTGCCTGATCGATGCCATCCGCGTGGCCAAGCTATGGAGGGTCCGCAACCGGCTCCCGATTCGAACGTTTGTGCTGGAACTTGCCGTCATCAAGCTGCTCACCGACAAGAAAAAGAAGAACCTCTCGGCACAGATGGAGCATTTCTGGACCCAATTGCGCGACAATTCTGCCAATCTGACCGTCCAAGACCCAGCCAATCCTAACGGCAATGACCTGTCCAAATGCTTAGACGACAATCTGAAGAGTCAGCTTGCGGCTCCCGCAAAGCACACGCTTGAGCAGATCGATTCGTCCGGATGGGAAGCCGTCTTCGGGAAAACGGAGAAACAGGAAAAGGCGGCGCGCGTCGAGATTCTGCGGCGTGCTGCGGCTGCCGCGACACCGTCGCGGCCCTGGCTTCCGAAAGCATGACGTGGCAGCATGACGATCCGGTGCTTTACGAAAAGGAGAAGGCCGAAGTAGAGGCTCACTTTCCCGAACTGCGTTTCGTGGTGGAGAACAGCCTCGTCTACGTGCGCGGCAATTTTGCCGTCATGTTCGAGGAGCAGGTGCTTGATCACTACTCGGTCGAACTGCAGCTTCCGCGAAACCACCCCACCGGGCTACCCGTTGTCCGAGAGACCGGCGGCCGCATTCCGCGTCAAACGGATCGACACATCATTGCCGCCGATGGAACCGCCTGCGTGCTGCTTCCGGACGAGCGCTGGCGTCTGTGGCCGGTTGGCAGCCCCTTGCTGGAATACCTCACTGGCCCACTGCATAGTTTCTTCCTCGGGCAGACCATGGTGGAGGAGGGGCACTCGTGGCCCTTTGGCCAATGGGCGCATGGCGCGAAAGGCGTTTTCCAGTTCTATCGCGAGATGCTCAAGACATCCGATCTTCGCGTGATGACAACTTATCTCGACTATCTGGCAGCCAAAAAAGTGAAGGGCCACTGGCTGTGCCCGTGCAAGAGCGGCAAGAAATTGCGTGACTGCCATTTTGACCAGGTCAAGGATCTCAGGGAGAAGATTTCGCGGAAAGACGCCGAGAAGTCGTTCACGACGCTCAAGGCCGCAGGAACATCCGCCATCGAGGACCCCGAGGCGAATCCGCCGGCACCGATTTTCCAATCCTGAAGCACATCCAGTTGCACATCCGCACCACCCGAGCAAAATCCTGTTACCGATTGGCGTCGCCTGGCGTGATCGACGGTACGTGATAATCCGGTTTAGCGCCGGTGCGGTAATATAAAGACCCCACATGAGTGAGCAGATATTTGCGTACGGCTCCAATATGTGCTCAGGCCGATTCCGCGACTACGGAGTGCAACCGGAAGGGGCAGGGCGCGGCGCCCTGCTTGTCGGATACCGCCTTCTATTCAACAAACAGAGCACGGACGGCTCCGGAAAAGCCAATGTCGAAACGCACGAAGGCTCGCTGGTGTGGGGAGTGCTTTATTCCGTGCCGGATGCGGATCTTCAGCTGCTCGATAACGGCGAAGTTGGATACCACCGCCTTCGTTTGCGCGTCCGCACCGCTGATAACGTTGATGAGGAACCGTGGGTGTACGTGGCGACCGCGCCCAGCAACGACCCCTCGTTGCGTCCATACGCGTGGTACAAGAGGTTTATAGTCGAGGGTGCCCGCGAACACCAACTTCCCGACGAATACTTCGCATCTCTTGAAAACATCGAGGCCGTACAGGATGCCAACGCCGTTCGAGATCGCCGCAAACGTGAACTGGCCTGCCAAGCGCAATAAGAAACCGTCTCATTGATGCATATGGTCGGCGGACAATCGGAATGCCAGATTCGCCGCCACCGATTCTGGCAATGGTATCCTCGCGGCTAGCTTCTCAGTGGTGCGTGCATCGACCTTGAATTTTTCTCCCATAACTACGCTGAACCAGCGCTCACGGTCCATCACTACCCGGTATTGTTTTTCGTCCTGCGTCTCGGCAAGGTACGGTAAGTAAACGCGAATCGGCTGCCCGCATCGTTCCGACTTAGACCCAATCCGGTCCACGCGGCCCGTGCGCTGCTCCAACGTACTCGGATTCCAGCATAGGTCGTGATGGATTACATATCGGCAGAAACGATGCAGATCGACCCCTTCCGCCATGACGCTGCTCGCGATGAGGACTTCCGGAAAGAAGGGGCTATTAAAAGTCAGCATCAGGCGCTGACGCGTCTCCGGCTTAACATCTCCATTGACCAACCGAACGTTTGGAGAGAGTTGTTCTCGTACTGCACCTTGGTGTTCGTCCTTACTGAAGGCTCTCTGCGCATCGCGCCCGCTGATTGTTCCCGTCTGGACGTTGCGGATAGCTTCGAGGTAACGCTCCCGTTCCTCTTCCACGCAACGATTTTCAAGAAAGTCAAAGAAACTGTGTAGCACTTCACTGAGTTTCAACCCGGAGCCATCTCCCGAATCCAGCGCTTGGTTCACTGCGGTACGGTCCAGCTTATTGGCCGCAAGCGGGAAGAATCGCACCAGGAAGGAAGGTGTGCGCAGATACCGCCGTGTCATTTCTAGTAGCGGCTTTGCGTGTGAGGCAAGCTTCGGGTAGCCACCTAGGAGAGCCATCACCTCTTCATCACACGCACGGCGGATGGGAGAATCAACGTCGAAGAAACGCTTGCCTATCCGCTCCAGTTCTGATGCCGCCTTGTGCTGTGAACAACTAAGTTTCTCTGCGCCACGGCTGGAAATCTCATCTCGTATGAACCCGGAAATTACGTTGCGAAGCACTCGTCCGGTTGCCACATAGTGACAGAACACTACGACCTTCTCACCGCGGCGCCAGGCGTCTAGGACTCGCCTCACGGTGGCTTGTATCTTGGGATGCGCCGCGGAATCTGCGTGATTTCTCAGGGGCAGTAGCGTCTCGAGCTTGTCGAGATACCATCTGCCGGCCTTATCAGGCGTCTCTCCTGTCGCGGTCTCATCGTCATCAGTATCTGTGCTGGTTATTTCTTTTTGTGCCCGCGTGTGCAGAAATGCTTCATAGCTCGATGCCAGTCCCTCCGCGAAAACTGGACGCGAATCTGGCGCGCAGGCCGTTGCCCTCGCCGCAAGCAGAAAAGGCAGGAGCGACGCGCCAGACACTTCGATGCCGCTCTCAGTGCCGTCTACGCGATCACTTTGAATGGCTCGGCCAGGTAACGAAATCCGGCGGGGACTTCCGTTGTAAGTGCGCCCCTTAAGATGCCTGATCACCCACGGCTGCAAGGCGCTCTCAGCGGCGCGCATTTTCTCATCGGTTTGCAGAAAGCCCGATACGACCCGTTCTGTCGCTGCTGTGCGCGCATTCTTTGAACGCACTGCCGCCCACCAGTCTTCTATCTCATTCAGCCTGTAAATCCGTCCATCGACGTTCAGGTCCTCCGGCCGCAGCAGTCCCCATGCCGCATCGAGATTGAGGGCCGAGCTTTGCGCCGCATCCAGTCTGTCGCGAAGATCATGAATTCGCTTGCGATATTCGTCACGGCCCAACGCCGGCGCATCTGACCCTTTCCACGCGATACCCTCGAACCTCTCCAGCACCGAGCACAGCTCGTGGTGCCCCAGCTGAAACGGTGTAGCGGTGAGGAACAGCATTCGCTCGAAAATACTCCCGAGCGCGCCGCGAGCTATTTCCTCAGCATCACCTTGGGCCTCCACATTCTGAAACAGGCCGGACAAGCGCGTATCAGGATTCTTGAGGTGATGCGCCTCGTCGAGAATGAGGAGTGGAAGTTTGAAATCAAGGCGGGTCAAACATTGCGCCCAAACATCTTTCCACAGCTCTGTAAGAACGACACGAGCCCGCCTAACCCTCTCATCATAGCTTGCTGATTGTCGCCGCGGGATCTCGGTCAGAGCTTCGTAAATCCTTGTGGCATCGAAACTGTGAAGCACATCCAGGACCGGCCCTGGAACCGGACCGGAGTCTATGCCCCCGTTTTCATCGCCTTCACTGACGATGCCGTATCGTTTCAGAATCCTCACCCACGCGTTCGGCGTGGCATCCAGCAGCCGTCCCCAGACATCCTCAGACCTTGTCACCCATCCAAGCCTGAGCAGTTGCCCGGCGCATCGAGACAAGGCGCGACGCAGCGTCCGTGTGTGGTGCCGCCCGTGCAGGGCGCGTTGAATCATCGCGAGCTTCACCCATCCGTCGCGCAGCTCACGGTGCATAGCCCCGTGGGTGAGAAATATAATTGATCTGTAGCGTTGACCAGATTGCTCCAGGACCTTGAGGAACTCCAGCGATGAGTCGGCCGAGACTCCGCGTATTTCCTTTGCCATGTCTGGGGAAAGACAGCGCTCCCGGAAAACTGCAAAGTCTTGAGGCCACTTTTGCTTGAGACCGGGAGGCACCATGACCACAACTGGCCGCTTACGGGAATCCGAGAGAGCAACGGATGCGGCAACCGCCAGAGCGACGAACGTCTTCCCCATGCCGACTTCGTCTGCAAGCACCACGCCGGGCTGATCTCTCAGCCGCCGCAAGATAGCGCGCGCGGTATTCTCTTGCCGTTCGGCGTCCTGCTCCCCAATGCGCCCTTCAACATATAGGTGAATGTCACTGAGAAAGGGATGCCAACCGCTCATTGCCCTATCTCCTCGAATGCGGCTTCTGTGTAAGCTGCCAGGGCAGGTAATCCAATCATTGCGTCCGCCGAGATAGTCGAGCGAATCTCTCGACCCAGTTCGCGGAGTCCCTTGCGAATATGAGCCGCGCTCAGGCCGCCGGGAGAAACCTGCGGCTGCACGCGGGCCAGCTCCAGGCAAAGCTCAGTTAGCAGAAAGCACCGCTCCTGTTCCGACCGAGCCTCTTTACTCACCGCTTGGGCTAACGCCAGGACGCCAACAGGACCGCGCAGACGCCATTCCATCGCTTGCTCTGAAACTACCGGCTGTTCGAGCTTCTTTCTCAACCCGGTCAGGGCATCCGAAACCCTACGCGTCCGTTGCAGCAGGAATGAGGAAGTGTCCACGCGCTTGTGCGGATCGAGCGATATGCCTCCGTCGCGTGTCCCGCTTTCTTTTTGTCTGCGCAGCCACCGTTCGAGGGCCTGGTGGAGCGGTTTCGCCGATGTAAGAATCTCGATTAACACTTCCAGGGGCAGGTCTTTCAGCTCCGCAGGCGGCGGAAGAGACGCCGCGGTCAGAACGTTGACCGGCCACCAGGCGGATCCTTCGGAGCCTTTCCAGCTTACGGAAAGTCCCGAAGGCGGACGTTCGCGATCCCATTGCAGCCGAATTGATGCCGCGCGGTTAGCGCTTACCCATAAAGCCTCGACAAAGAACGGGTCGGCCTCATCTTCGATAAAAATGGCCCACGCTTTCGGCGGCGCGTCATTGAATGTCAGCTCGACGAAGGCCTGCTGTTTTTCGTCGCGACCGAAGCTCGCCTCCCCAAAAAACGGTGGCAGCAGTACGGTTCCGGCAGTCGCGGAATCCTCGCCGTCATCCGGGCATGGCATCCAGCGGATTTCGAGCTCATCAGGAATATGTTCAGCGGGAAGCCATGCGTCGTTCAGCGACTTGGCGGCCACCTTAGACTGTTGGCTTACAGCGTAGGCGAGATTTGCCTCCAGGTTCTGCGTCTTTCCAATGCCTAGCCCCGCCGAGGTGAAATTGCTCGAACCGATCATCGACAGGATCACGCGGTCGCTTTGTAGCCAGAGGCTCTTGGCGTGCAGCGGGCGAGCATCCTCAAGCACGAGCCGCTTCATTACGGTGTCTGTCTGGCCCCGGCTCGCGGGCTGAGCAGCGAGCAACGATTGCGGAGCGTGCAACAATATCGCTTTCTTGCCCGGTACATCCTCGGCAGTGACATCGAATTCCACCGTTGCGCTGCCACGTTGCTTCAGCATCGCCCACAAAGCGCGGGCCGGGGCATTCGTTGCAGCTGGTGGATCAAAGAAGGGACTCACCACGAAAGCTGAATCCGGCGGAACATTCTCCGGCCACAGGCTTTTCAATACCCGCAGGGCATCCGGCCTCTCTGGGCCTGTGACCACTGCGAATGCCCTCAGTTTTGCGATTGTGGACTGCGAATTCCCAATACCCCAAGAGCGCGTTGCCTTGGATATGCGCGTCAGAAATGCATTCCATCGCCGCACGGCAGCACTCTGAGAGCGCGTTGCGGGATCTGTATAGCGAACCGCATCAGCAAGGAAACTGATGATTTCATCGAGGGCCGCCAAGGATGCTTCGGAGCCCTTGAAGTAATCCAGCGCGCCGAAGACTTCGTGATTCCGGCGATAACCGTCCTCGGTCAAATTGGATGATGCAACAAGAAGGCGAGCACAACGGCTCCACAGTAACAGCGACACTTTGCTATGGAGGATTCCACGAGGTACTCGCGCCGACAGCAAATCCCAACGCAGGCTGCGGACTCCACGCGCGTGATTTTGGTCCACCAGCGCGGCCGCGCATTCCAGTTGCGAGAGCTTCTCTTCGCGCTCGATCAGATAGGCGGGGCCGTCTTCTGTCGCATTGGTTCCAAGTTGCAGAAATCTCCCCAGGCATTCCTCCTCGAAAAAAACCGGGGAGAACGTGAAACTCGTCGCCAAGCACCCCACCGGCTCGCCCGCGTCGTCTGGGGGAATCCAGGCGTCGAGAATCTTTCCATAACCTGGCGTCTGGTCTTTGCGTTTCGTCATACCTTCACGAGTTTGAGATCGTTGGCGAATTGCCAAAGAGATGGAGTCCGAAAGAGGTGAACGTATCCATCATCGTGCGTGCCGGCTTTATCCGTTCGGTAGTCCGGCCGGATGATCACGCCTCCATCGTCAAACCGCTCGAACCAGGGGCTCTTGCCATTCGGCGGTTTGCGTCGTTGCGTGGTCCGGTGATGGTCGAGCAGCCGCTCCACCCATTCCTGCGGGCTGCCTCGTTCGGCAAGGCTTGCAAACATCTCGCTAAATCTCACGCTCTCTCCCACAGCCTCAAGACGTGTCAAGGCCTGGCCAAACAACTCTGGCACACGTTTACTTGCGCTGTGCACAGAACGTAGTCTGGCGAGCGCAACAAGCGGAGTCTTACTGCCCGCTTGCCGCGTCATTTCGCGAAGGCAATCCTGAAATGCGTCCTGGCAAAGACGCGAGAACAATTCAAAACTGTTGATAGCATCGAGCAATTCGCGCAGTTCTTGGCGGGCTCCCGCGCGAAGCGCGCGATGGAATTCTCTCTCCGAGTACGCTTTCTCCCATGCTCGGCGGCCTTTCTCGCCGAATAGAAATTCGACCACGTCTTGGCGGAAACCCTTCGCGTCGTTCAGCAACGCATTTGCAACACAGCGAGCTTCCTTCGGTCTAACGTCCTGCGGGGAAAGATGCTTCCTGAAGAATTCCCACCCCGCCCAACCGCTGCTCCGATCCGTGGAACCGCGCTTGAGGCCATCAGATACTGCGTCTCTCAATTTGGACCGCGCGTCCAAGCCCGGTCCACCGCCAGTTCCGACGAAACCTGACAACCCTTGCTCAACAGCCCAGGTGCTCAGCAGGTGGAAACCCGTCTCACCAAGACGTCCCCCGTCCTCGATGCCGAGTGTTCTCGCGAGCTGGCGATACACGCCATGAAATCCGAACACTGTCGCTGTTTTCAGATACCGTTTTGCCGAAAGAGGCACACCGTCGTCTATCGCGCGCGCTGCCTTCAGGTTCCCCGGTATTCCGACGGTTCCGTCCCCGTCGGACGTTCTTATTAAGCCCTCAACGAAATACCACTCGAAAACCATCCAGGGTGGGCTGATTCCGTCGCTTGCTAGCATTTCCTCATCGAACTCCTGACAGACCTCAAGCGAGACTGCCATTGCGGTGAGGAATCGTGGCCGACGCTGACGTTCGCGGACGCCCGGTACGAGCCTGACAGCAAGCGCATCGGCGAGCGGCTCCGTCCCGAGGGGATCGATTCCACCTTCAATGGCTTCCGCCTCATCCTTTTCGCTTAACAGCGGAGTCAGCGCGTAAGGCTGCATGAACTTCCCCCCAAGTCGAATTGCTTCCCGTCAGCGTGATGGCGATGTCTATATTAGATGGAGATCCTATCCACCTCGTCCAGGTTGACGTCATCGTCGCGCCTAGCCGTGCCGGACATACTGCACACTTACTTTTAATCCGTGTTCCGCCAGATACTTGGTGTACGCACGCGGCATCGGAGCGTCAAGAAAAGGACGCCCATATTTTTCTTCCGTGATGAACACCAGGCAGGTAATCTTCTTTTTGCGTTTTTCATTCCAAATGATGACCTTCACGATGTCCTTGTAAAATTCAGCCCAGGCATTCTTGCCGGATACTTTGAATTCGTAGGCGCAAGCCGTCTCCGTATCCAGGATGTCGAGTTTCTGATCCAGCTCTGGAGTCACCAGGGCCTCGATTTGAAAGCGATCCGGGTCCAGCGTATGCACTGCGCCTCGCCATGCCTTAGCTATGGCCTGCGCGTTCTTCGTGTTCTCGGAAACGTCGGACGAATTTTTAATTCTTGCAGCGAACGCGATTTGAGCAGCCGTTACGACCGGATCTTCCATCACCGTCCTGACCTCCACTATCGTGAATGATAACGTCCTTTATCATTCGCTATCCGAGCCGAAGGGGAAGTACAACAAAAAATAGTGTTTGCCCAAAATTCCTCACACCCCGTAATACCTGAGGCAATAGTATATGGAGGTTGTAGCTAGAACGTAATGCCTCTGATAGACTTCCCAGCCACACGGAGCTTCCACCTCGGAGGACACACTTATGGCTGTCGTGAGCGCGACGAAAGGGACGTTGTCCGTCAAAGCTTATAAGGGAGATATGAAGACGCTTCTCGCGTTCGATCTTACGGACAAGAGAAGCACGAAGAATCTTGCGGGATTCACTCTTCAGTGCGCGCCGACAGGACAGCCCCCTTACTATCTGCAAAACAATCTTCGATTCGAGACCCCAGGTGATCACACCCAGGACGCGAAAGAGCCCGCGAATTCCAGTATCAACGCGCCGATCCACAAGTTTCGCTGGTTACACGTACCAGGCTCGGTTCACCAGCGGACGCAGCCCGTGGTCGGTCCCTATACCTATACGGTGACTCCGAGGTATTTCGACGCCAAGAACTCGCTGCAACCAATCGATCCGACGCTGAGCGGGTCTGTAACTATAAATGTCCAGCCGTTTCAGAAGGCCGCCCTGGAGCTTGGATTCACCCGCGGCTTCACGCAGTCACAGGCCTTTGTTCATCATTTTGGCCTTAAGGCTCTTATTCGGCCCAAATCCAAGGATCTGATTTTCGATACAACTCAGCAGTCGGGGATCGATCCGGCCGGAGACAAATACACGTTCGCTGACGAGTACGAGTGGCTTGGCTTCACTGCCCGCGAGAAGATTTTCGCCCTGCTCAACGAGGTCCTAAGCGATCAATCGCTGCACCTGGATATGTTCGCGTATGACCTGAACGAGCCCGACATGATTAATATTCTGCTGAAACTCGCGGCGCAGGGGCGTATGCGCATCATTCTCGACAATGCCGCGCTCCACCACAGCGCCAAATCCCCGAAGCCCGAGGATCAATTCGAGAAGCTGTTCAGGAAGGCCATGAAAGCCAAATCCGATATTCTGCGTGGACACTTCGGACGCTACGCCCACGACAAGGCGATGATCATCTCCAAAGGGACAACGGCAACGAAGGTTCTGACCGGATCAACGAATTATTCCGTTACCGGCCTTTACGTCAATTCAAATCACGTTCTGATATTTGACGATAAGGACGTTGCGGGCCTCTATTCGCAGCTCTTTGACGAGGCGTGGACAGTGCAGGCGCAGAGGGCAGCATTTGCCGCTTCCGCTTTTGCAGGTAAATATTATTCGTTTCCCTCGGGCAACACGCCGAAGATGGAAATCTCGTTTGCCCCCCACCCGCAGGCATTTGCCACGACCGTGCTAAAGGATCTCGCTACGCGCATTGGGCAGGAGGGAAAGAAAAGTAAATCCGTGGGAAGCGTGTTGTTCGCCGTGATGGCCATCGACAACGGCACAAGCCCCGTTTATACGGCGCTCAAGACGATCCACCAGAACCAAAGCATTTTCAGCTATGGAATTTCCGATAATCCAGGCGGCATTTTCCTGTATCCGGTCGGAAAGACGACGGGCGTACTTGTGACCGGAAAGCCCGTGAACACGCAGCTACCGCCGCCGTTTGACCAAGTTCGTAACATCAGCGGAGTCGGTCATCAGATACATCACAAGTTTGTGGTCTGTGGCTTCAATGGCCCTGATCCGGTCGTTTATTGCGGATCTTCCAATCTGGCGCTCGGGGGCGAGCAACAAAACGGTGACAACCTGCTTGCTATATACGACGGTGATGTGGCTACGGTATTCGCTCTCGAAGCTCTGGCGTTGGTAGATCATTTCAACTTCCTGGATCGTGTCGCTAAGGGACCGAAGGCGAAAAAAGGCAAGAAGCCGAAGGCGGCTAAACAGCAGTCAGCCGCCTCTGCCGGGTGGTTTCTGTCTACCGATGACAAATGGACGAAGCCATATTTCGATTCCAGCGATCTTCACTCCGTCGATAGGCAACTCTTCGGCTGAGTTTGGTGTTTAAATAAGTAGGAGCCGCTCTCCCACGGCTCTAAGAGAGCCACAATACCCGTAACTAGGTTTCTGATTACATTAGGATCAGGCAGATCCTTTGCGGAGGGGCCCTTGGACTGGAAAATATTCGAGGAAGCGGGTAAGTATGCCGGTCTGGCCGGTATCGCGCTCATTGTACTGCTCTACATCTTCCGGCAAATCCTCAAACTCCAAATTTTCGAGAAGATTGGCGGCAAGGGTACTCAGCTCACCATCAACAACATCATCAATAAAGTATTCTGGGTCACTATCGCGGCACTCGCAGCCTGGCTGATTATCGGCCTGTTCGGTAAGAACGCCGGAATGTCGGGGGAATTGACTGGGCCTGTTGCGACTTTTGGCGCGCAGACCATCCAGGATTCCGACCTCCCTTCGGGAATAACGGACCCTGTTTCCGATGATTCTTCCGACGACCGGGAAAAGCAGCTTCAGCAACGCAGTTCGCTCGCGCTAAACGGAACCACTCTTGTGATAGGAGATCCCGGTAAACCCCGAACGGTAACTATCGGTTGCAATACGCTCCGCCTAACGAACGGAGCACGCATCATCACCAACGGTAATCGGCTCGTCATCGCGTGTCTCAAGACGCTTTTCGGCGACAATTCGGGAATCGTGTCCTTCCCGCCGGGAGTGCCCAAAGCAGGAACGGGCGCCGTGGGTCTCGGAGGCGGGAGCGTCAGGATCGTGACTATTAAGAACTTCAGCGGGGATCTGGGCGTGTCCTTGCTCGGTCAGGACGGCGGTGACGGCGCAGCCGGGACACAGGGAAATACTGGGCCGAAGGGAGAGCCCGGTGCGAATTCGGTGCAAGGAATGCTCGACTGTAGAAGTGGCGGCCAGGACGGCAAGCCTGGAGGACAAGGTGCCAGGGGTGCGAATGGAGGCGTTGGCGGAGCCGGGGGAGACGGCGGCGAGTTGATACTTGAGGAGAAGGCCGCCAAGAATTTCAGGCACGTTGAATTTCGCGGCGCAGGAGGAAAAGGCGGAGCCGGTGGAACAGCCGGACCCGGCGGATCTGGGGGACCGGGCGGCGACGGCGGCAGCGGTGGAGGCTCATGCGGTGGCGGTCACGGAGGAATATCAGGCCCAGCAGGTCCACCGGGTGATCCGGGCACGGCGGGCGCGGAAGGAAAGCCTGGAAAGCGAACCCCCTAACACTGTTACAGGATGCATCGCACGCGTGTCTTATTAGACGCAGACCCGAACGATGCTCAAGAAAATCCTCCTTACGGTTGCGGCCCTCGCCGCCGTGGTGCCGGGCCCAAATTGGTACTCAACTTCTAATCAAAAAGCGAAGACTGCCGGCCAATTTGCTGGCCCGTCTGAATTTTCGGCAGCGCCTCAGGACCCCACAGGCTACGGAACAGTTCGACCGTCGCTGGCCCATTCCCCGCGTAGTGATTATTTGCGAACGCCAGAATCATGATGCGGCGCTCGTGGACTTTCTTTAAGAGAGCCACCCATTCGAAAAGGTCACCTTGGCGGTCAATGATCACCCTGTCCCACGTTTTCGTCTGTTCCTCAATCCCCTTGCGGTCTCCCAGCCAACGAACATAAGTGAAGTCACCCGTTATCAAGTCGAGGTTCCCTTTCAACTCCCACGGGCGCGGCATCCAACTTTGGTCGATGAGTGCTAGTGCTACACCATGCTCCCGAAGCAACTCCACAAATCGAAGATCCAGCCAATCCTTGTTCCGAATCTCGACCGCGAACCTGTAATCCTTCGGAAGTTTTTTCAGGAACGGCTTCAGCCGAGCGAGGAATTCCGCTTGGGTCTTGAATTCAGAACTCTTAAATTTGCCAAACTGAAAAAGCAGCGGACCTAGCTTTTCGCCAAGGGCGTCCATAGTAGACAGAAAGTTTCTGAGGTCATCGTCGCAACCTACGAGCACTTTGTCGTGTGTGATGACTTGTGGCACCTTCGCAGCGAACAAAAAGCCTGGTGGGGTCCTCGCATACCAGCTTTTCACTGTGGTCACGGCAGGAGTCGCGTAGAACGTATTGTCCAATTCCACCGCATCGAATCTGGTCGCGTAGAAAGAAAGATACTCCGTAGACTTCATCCCCTTCGGATAGAAACTGCCCACCCATCCCGCTGCTGTGAACGCAGAGGTGCCAATGCGAATGTCTGCCATCTTCCCGCGATTCTACACTGGCTCGGCTACGCCTCGCCCCAGAGAACGAGTGTAGGTAGTTGTTATTCCATTGGGGTCAAGCCCATTTGCATGAGCTGGTCCTCGCGTACAACAAATTGCACGCCACCCCCGCTACCTCCGAGTTCCACTTCTTGGCCTTCAAGCACAGAGCGTCGGATTGCAGCGAGTTGTGACGCTGGGGAGCCGATGCACTGTGACACGACGCTCATGCATCTATCGGGGTCATGGAACGTAGCAGACCACCGCTTACTGTCTGCGGAGAGTGGCTCCCCCGTCACAATTACCTTTGGCCAACTCTGTTTGCCCGCATCAACCCAGTCCGCCCTAAAGTGAAGCCGATAGAAATTAGTGTTCGCAAGGGGACGAGCCAAATTCATCCGGACCGAGACACTCGGCTGTTCCTTCAAATCAGACTCGATCCCTTGAGCAGCCTTATCGGTGAAGCCAATATCTCGCAGAAAGCGGACCAGATGGTCCCATCCTTTGACGTAGTGCGGCTTCATGGCGCCCCCGCTACCGGTGGGTCCGACAGGGGCAAACATCACTGCGAAGCCTGGCTCTCCGTCCGGGCTCGACGGGGTTGAATGAACTACGTGAATGAATGCGTCTACCATCGGAAGTTTCTCCCGTAGGAATTTGACGAACAAAGCGGAAATGCTCTCACCAAGCTCGGCCTGGGCCAATTCCCACAGCGGAATGTCAGCATCACGGATGTAGATTGTTTTGTTTGGCATAGCATGTATATGCTTGCACGTATACGCATACTTGTCAAGCGCACATCCAAGTGTCCGTGCGATCGGTGCTCCAGTCCTTGACTTTTCGCTTTTGTTTCGCCTATGATTACGACTAGTTTCCACGAGCCAATGGTGGCCACTATGAATCCACTCGTCGCAGCAGGCGACGCGGAAAAACGGTCGTCTCCGAAACCCTGGGTGCTGCCGGATCGTGCGTTGACACTCTTTTACGGTTGCCCGGAGATGCCTCGCCTCTCGCATTACTTTCTTCCGAGAATTCTAGTCGACGAGAAGCGGGTTTTGTATTTGGACGGTGCCAACCAAATCAGTCCGCTACTCATCGCTCGCTTTGCCAGAGGGCGAGGGCTTGAACCATCCGCGTTCAATAGCCTTATTCGTATCGCGCGCGCTTTTACCTGCTTTCAACTGACCGAACTCGTCCGGCGTGTCCCGAAAGAGCTGGCGGAGTTCTCCGCTGACGTGCTGATCGTCACGGCCTTGCCGGATTTGTATTTCGACGAAGACGTGCAGGACCGTCCGGCGCGTGCTTCGTTTGAACATGCGCTCGAAGGATTGCGCGAACTCGCGCCGCTTCCAATTTCTGTTGCCGTTTTTTCCGATGCCACGTCGTTCAAAACAAAACGCCACGATTTTTTTAAGAAACTGCGCAACCAAGCAGATCACATCCTGAAAGTTGAATCCGGTCCCGACGGCTCCCTTTCCATTACCCGCGAGAAAGATACACCGCTCCTATCAGCTTGAACACAAAGTACGAGGTGCAGCATGGGTAGAACCGTCCCTACATTTGTTCAATTGATTCAACAGGCCGCGGAGCGCTGGACAAAATTCCGGCGCGCTCTGCGGCGCGAAGACCACGAGCATTTCGACCGCCTCTTTGTCCGTGTGCGCTATTACACGCAGGCCGCTACCTACCAGTGTCACGATAACCCGATGGAGGCCATTCTGCTTTCCATCGCCCTCGACCAGGAAAAACGGCTTAACGCCGTGGAGAAAGTTCTGCAGAACGCGGGGGTGCTGTGTGACATTGCGGCAAGGATGGATTCTCGACCTCTACCCGAACCAGCACGGGATGACATTGTGGCTGATCGACCGGAACCAGTCGCACTACCGTTTGACCGATAGCTTCGCGCCGGCGTTTTATGTTTCGGGGGACCACGAACGACTCGTCCAGTTGCGGGAGGCTGCTCAACATCAATGCACAGAACTGCGTACGCGCTTCACCGAGCGCACGGACTTGTGGCTCAATGCGCCACGCACCGTCCTTGAAGTTTCCGTTCTCTGTCCCACCGATTTTATGGGCTGGGGGCGCTGGGTCCACAAGCGCGACTCGCGGTTGCAGCTCTACAACAGCGACCTTATGGTCGCGTCGCTCTACTGTTGGGAGAAACGAATCTTCCCGCTGGCGTACGTCGAAGTCGAAAGCGACGACGAGGGGAAAATTCAATCCATCGAATGCCGCGATGATGAATGGGCTCTCAATTATGAAATGCCACCCCTCAAGATCATGCAGATTCGGCTCGCTGGACTATCGCGGATCGATCCCACGCACGGCCGCCGCGCCGCGCTCGAAATTGAAATGGATGGGACGTGCTGGGAACTCGACGAGGCAGGCGAACCTCCCGCGCTGGGATTTGCGCGATTGGTCAAGCGGCAAGACCCCGACGTGATCCTTTCCGAATGGGGCGATTCCACCATTCTCCCGCTGCTTCGCCAGCAGGCCGAACGCTTGAAGTTTTCACTGCCCTTGAACCGCGATGAGTCAGCATCTGTCCAACAGTCGAAGGGACGCAGTTACACTAGCTACGGAAGAATTTTGTTCAAGGCGAGTGCGACGACCCTTTTTGGCCGTATCCATGTGGACAAGCAGAATTCGTTCATTTCAGAGAAGTGCGATTTTGCCGGGCTTTGGGAACTCGCCCGCATCACGAAACTTCCCATTCAATACTCGGCTAGAACAACGACAGGGACCGGCATCTCTTACATGCAGATGGAACTCGCCCATCGCGACGGCGTGCTAATTCCCGAACAGAAAGCCGAACCTGAAGATCCCAAGCATCCCGATGAACTTCTGTGCGCCGACCGCGGCGGACTCGTCTTCGTGCCTAAACTTGGCTTCACCGCAAATGTTGCCGAACTCGACTTCGTGAGCCAGTTTCCCAGCATCATGGCGCGATTCAACATCTCGCCCGAAACCGTCAACTGCCCGTGCTGCCCCGATGCTCCGCGCATTCCCGAACTAGGCTATCGCATCTGCGAAAAAAGGCGCGGCATCACCAGCCGCGTTGTCGAACGTTTGATTGTCAAGCGTGGCGAACTAAAGAAATTGCAGAAGACTTCTCCGCCCGACGCCGCGTTGCGTTTCAAACTGCAACGCGATTCCATGAAATGGCTTCTCGTCTGCTGTTTTGGCTATACAGGTTATAAGAACGCACGATTCGGAAAAATCGAGGCCCACGAAGCGATCAATGCGGTCGCGCGAGAGACTCTTCTCGTCGCAAAAGAGATTGCCGAAAACGATGGGTTTCAACTCATCCATGCTTTGGTGGACTCCCTCTATGTCTGGAAGGAAGGGGCGACAAGGGAAGACTTCGAGCGGTTGGCTGGCGAAATCGAAACAAAAACGCGGCTTCCTCTCGCGATTGAGTCCGTTTATCGCTACGTTGTGTTTCTTCCTTCGAAGCAATATGCCGACGTGCCCGTACCGAATCGATTTTTTGCCGTTGGCGAGGACGGCGAATTGAAAGTGCGCGGCCTCGAATGCCGCCGCCATGACACGGCACCGTTGCTGAAACGGATGCAGCACGAAGCATTGGCGATCCTCGCGGAAGCACACGATTTTGAATCCTACAGTCACAAGATCGAGGCAGCACGGATGGTTCTAGCGGATTACCAGGAGCGCCTTTCGAGCGGAGATGTGGATATCCGCGACCTCATCGTCAGCAAACGCATCACGAAAGAGCCGCGTGACTACCAGAAGGCCGGTGTCACGGCGATTGCCGCGCAGCAACTCTTCGGCAGCGGCGTAAAGCTCCGGCCCGGACAAACCGTCGAATACGTCATTACGGATAGTGACTCACCCGTACCGAATGACCGCGTTCGGGCCTTTGCGCTATGGGAAGGATGGTTCGGCTACGACCGCAAGAAATATGCGGCGATGCTGCGAGAAGCGTTTGAACCATTTATCCTGTGCCTGCCAAAGACGGCCGAAGAGCATCTTTTGACCGATTCGCTTACCGAAGAAGAACTCAAACGGTTTCCTCTCTTTGCTCCCTTGGCCCTTCTTCGCCCGTTCAAAGTTTGATTTGTTCCTGCAGCACACGACCCACACGACGATCCCAAGATTTACAAAACCTCACCTTCCATCGGTAGGTTCCTACCGGAACTGTCTTTTCTCCTCAGTGCCCTTCCTGCGAGAAGACTGCGCCTAGACCGCCCGCTTCTTCTGTCAAGGGTCTTCGCTTCGCTCCGATGAACGCGAACCCCACGCGCCCTTGACAGCGCGGGCGGCTAGGCGCCGGGGACCTCTCAGGAAGGGCATTTGTTTTCTATGCACCGCTCCGCGTTGCCTTGAAAGCAAAAAATAAAACCCTTCAAAGGAGTTCTTCTCATGCAGCAAACCAGACAACAACCCTTGTTTTCAATCGGCCAACTCGTAGCCACACCCGGCGCGTTGGCCGCTCTTGCAAAGGCAGGACAAACCCCGCTGGAGTTCCTAGCTCGCCATATTCGCGGCGATTGGGGCGAATTGACCGAGGAAGACCGCAGGGAAAACCAACTCAGTCTCGAACGCGGTTTTCGGCTCCTGAGCAGCTATCGCACCAATGCAGGCGACGCCAAATTGTGGGTCATCACCGAAGCCGACCGCAGCGTGACCACGATTCTTTTGCCAGAAGAGTATTAAACATTTCGAGAATTCACAAAAAAAGGAGAAAACAAATGAACACGAAAGAAGCACTGAAATCGTTGCCAAAGTACGTGAAGGAGACAGAAACAATTGAGTTGTATTTCCAGCAAGGTAGTTCAGACAAGGTGTATCACCTCCAATTGGAAAGCGTTGAAGGACAGTGGTCGGTCAATGCGCAATGGGGGCGGCGTGGTTCAGCTTTGCAAAGCGATACGAAGGTGAGCAGCGTCGCTTATGAAGAAGCTAAGCGCGTCTATGACCGAATCATTCGAGAAAAGACGGGCAAGGGTTATCGAATCGCGCAGGCAGCGACCCACGGCGCTACGACTATTTCCGTCGGGCTGCCTTCCAAAGAGCATTCCGGTCACGTACCGGAATTGCTGACCCCCATCGAGGAACCCGAGGCGTTGCAGTTGGTACAGGACGCGTCTTGGTGGTTCCAACAGAAGTTCGATGGGCGACGACTGGCCGTGCAAAAAAAGGACGGGGAATATTCGGGAATCAATAAACTCGGCCAGCTTATTCCAATCGATACTCGGCTAACGAAATGCCTAGAGTCAGTGCAAGCGCAAACCTTCCTCGTAGACGGTGAAATCACCGATTCGCGGTTCCATCTCTGGGACTTGCTCGACATAGACGGAACTGACCTGCGGATTCAGCCATACGAAATCCGCTACGCACGTCTTGGCCTCGTGTTCCGAGGGGTGGACGAGGCACTCCGCGTTTGCGAGACGGCCATGACACCGAAAGCAAAGCGGTCCTTCGTGAAAGCCATGCACGAATCTCGCGCCGAAGGGTTCGTTTGCAAAAACCGGAACTCGGCGTATGCGGGAGGACGCGCAGGGCAGCACTTCAAATACAAATTTGTCACAACTTCTTCCTTCATCGTCGGCCCCAAGCCAGCAGCAAAAGCCGCCGATGAACACCGCTCCATCGCTCTCTATCTGTTAGAGGAAAACCGCCAGCGCTTTATGGGCACTGTGGGAGTGCCGGAGCGTTACGCGATTCCCCGCGAGGGACAGATCGTTGAGATTCGATACCTCTACTGCCATCCCGGAGCCGATGGAAAGCTCATCCAGGCGAAGTATTTCGGCAAGATTCGCAACGACGTAGCGATAGGCGACTGCTCGGCGAGTCAGTTGAAACTCAAAGCCGATGAGACCGACACGACCGAACCCTGAGCACGAGCGGACGACCGCACCGATGAACCTGCCAAACCGAACCCTCACAACAATTCTTTAGCCCGATGACTTTTGAGATTGATGAAGATTCACAAAAAAGGAGAAACACGATGAGCACCACAGAAGTAGTGAAGTCCGCGAAAGAGTACATGAACGTTCCGATTGCGGAGTTGATTGAATCGAGTACGAATCCGCGCAAGGTTTTTGACCAATCGTTCCTTGAGGAACTTGCAGTCAGCATTCGCAATAAGGGCATTCTGTCGCCCCTGCTAGTGCGGCCAGTGAACAACCATCTGGAAATCGTGGCAGGCGCGCAACGCTACCGTGCAGCGAAGCTAGCGGGATTGGAAGTGGCTCCTATCCGGCTGCAAAACCTGTCCGACTTGGAGGCCCAAGAGGTTCAACAAATTGAAAATGTGCAACGCAAAGACGTGCATCCCTTCGAGGAGGCGCAAGGTTATCGCACGCTTCTCGGGTTCGAAGGGGCTAACTACACGATTGAAAAACTTGCTGCCCGAATCGGAAAACGCCCGGACGACGTGGCCGAAAGACTAAAGCTATTGGACTTAACCGAACCAGTAGCAAACGCGTTCCTCGCCGGACACATCGGCTTGGGTCATGCGTTGCTGATTGCCAAGCTCGCAGCGGATGTTCAGGAGAAGGCATTGACGCATTGCTTCGACGGCTACTACGGTGTGAACGACGCCGACCGGAGCCTTGTGCCCGTGAGCCGCTTGCAGGCGTGGATAGCGCAGAACATTTATCTTAGTCTCAAATCCGTCCCGTTCTCAAAAGACGATGAAAGCCTCGTGCCAGAAGCGGGCAGTTGCGCCAACTGCCCGAAGCGCACCGGATATAACAGGTTGCTTTTTTCCGAAGTCCGAGAGGATTCCGACTCGTGCGCCGATGCCGCGTGTTTCAATCGCAAGCTCAACGCGCACATCGCACGGCGCGTTTCGAACATGCCGAATCTGGTGCAGATTTCCGACAACTACAACACGACAGGTGAAACACCCATTCTCGCCCGTCGTAACTACGTCGAAGTCGTGACCCGGAAAAGCAAGAAGGGCAAGGAAGCAAGGCCCGAAGAAAAACTCTGTGGCCATTTGACCCCGGCCATTCACGCGGACGGAATGAACAAAGGGCGTCTCGTGAAAGTCTGCGCGGACCCGACGTGCAAGATTCATTTTGGAGACCGGCAGCAGGAAGCAAAACAGCGGCTTCAATGGAAGGCGGAAAAGACCGCTGCCAACCGGAAGGCGAAAGAAACGCTCGCCTTCCGGCACCGCCTTCTGGCCGACGTGCTCAAGCGGGTAAAGCCGCAATTCGGAACCGAGGAACTACGCATGGTGGCGCAGTTTGTCGTGCGCTCGCTGTCGCACGAACTGGCGTCCCGCCTTGCCAAGCGCCACGGCTTGCAAAACCCGAAAGACGCCAATGATTGGCAAATGGCCGAGAAAGCGCGGACGCTTTACAAAAAAGCAGACGCGGCGGCACTGTCCGTTCTCATTTTCGAGTCCATGCTCATAAGCTCTGCCGGAAACGCGACCACAAACAAAGACGACGACCCGCTGGCGCACGCAGCCAGTCTCTACAAAATCGATACGAGGGCGTTGCGCGCTGCCGTTGCCAAAGCCGAGAAAGAGAAGGCGCAGAAAAAGAACAAAGCGGCCCGCAAGAAGGAGAGAACCGCGCCCAAACCATAAACTGCTCGCAATTAGCGCAACCGCAAGACCGAACGGGGCCATCCTTCACTGGACGGCCCCGTTCTCCTCACTCTTCCGCACATCGCAAAATCCCCCGCGTCAAGGAAGCCCCTCGGTTGCAAGTTCGACTCAGGGTTTGGACGCTCGGGCAGGTCTCACCAGTCGCGGCCACTGCCGCCACCGAGGAAATGTCCAGCTTCCTATGCGAAATCGAAACGCCTAGTTCCCGCCGTGCGCATTGTTTCTCCCTTTGCCTCTCCTCTCCGACTCCCGACGATCCTCGACATAGGACTCGCCCATTCCCTTTGTCGCCTCCCGCAAGGCCATCCCGACGATGCGATGCACTGAGCCTTGCTCGTCCTTGGTCCACCAGCAGGCGCTCCGAGAGGATGGCGAGTGTCCCGTGTGGATTGTGCTTTCCGTTTCCCGAAAAAGAGTTCGCCTTCAACTCGCACATGGTCTCCATTCCACCCTTTTCATTGGGCACGGCTTCGGGGGAATTCCTGCGCCCTGCGGCTTCGGGTCTTCTGCTTTTCCGTTTCCTCCCAAAAACTCTTCGCGAACATCAGCAAAGACTTTTTGTGCCCCTCCCGAAACGCAGACCCTCGTCTTGGGAGCAGACCCCTCTCGCTTTCGAGTGCCCCAATTACAAGGGCAAAGGAGACTCAGCAAATGTACGAGAATCGCGTCGAACTAATGGGCTTTTTGGGTAAGAGCCCGGAAAGCAAATCCACAAAGAAAACGGGACGGACGCTCGCCATCCTCTCCCTCGCCACCAAGACCTGGTGGAAGGACAAGGACGAGCAGCCGCAGGAAAAAACCGAGTGGCATCGCATCATCGTTTGGAATGGCCTCGCGGAATACGCGGCGGACAAACTGAAGAAGGGCGACCACTTGTATGTCGTAGGGACGCTCGTGAGCAACGTCTACGAGAAAGAGATCGGCAAAGGGAAGAACAAATCCAAAGCGCAGATCACGGCGTGGCAAATCAAGGCGTTTTCGATTCGCAAGCTGGACCGGAAGGAAACGGTGCCGACAGCGCCGGCGACGGAGAAAGCGCCGACCGAGGAGATTCCCTTCTGAATCTTGCAACCGAGAAATGGCTCTGGCTCTTGGCCGGAGCCTTTTCTTGTGCTGACTGGTGGATTCTCCGGTCGAACCGAGCCAGTCACGCAACATAGGTTTCGAGCGTCGTCTTAAAACGCAGAAACGTTGCGCGCCGATTGCGATTCGCAGCGATGGGTGCGGAATATTGTGAGTCTGCCGAAAAGTTGTTTTCTCAACTGATTAGCAGGGACAGTAACAGTCATTTTTCGCGCGATGTGTCGCGTCGCTCTGCTGTTCTCTCCCCGACAATCCGCATGGTCACGCCGGTTACCCTCCCGACGATTTCCGCCTGGGACGGGTAATCGAAACGCCTCACTTCCCGACGAGATTGCGGATGCGGGATGATGAGCAGTTGCCCCCGATCAACCTCACACCAACTACACACGTACCCCTCTCGCAGCTCCGTGAAGTAGATCGGCCGCTCATACTCCGTCGTCCATTTCACCGTACTGATTTTTCTTTGGCTCGCATCAATCTGGACGAGAGAACCGGGGCGAATAAGTGGAAACAAAGTAAAATCCTCAAGGCCTACGTAGCCATACATGGACTTTCGCAGGTCGAGATGTTGCAACAGGCCAACAGGAACCTCGTCCCACTTCTCAACGACCCTCGCCAAAAGATTCGTCCTTTCAAAGCGAAAGCCAGGTTTGAATTCAACTGGAAGCGAAACCGTTTCCACTTCTTCTTCTCTCGCGTTGCTCAGGAGACGCGTCCTTGGCAAACCGAGAGACGCGCTGTCTCGGCTCAGATCTCCAATCTGAAGTCCAAAATGAGATGCCACTTCCGTATATTTGCGATTGTAAATGGCACTTAATGAGTAGAGTTTGAACATTCCCGGTGTGAACTTACCGTTTTCGATGTCCGTGACCCAATTGTGCGACAGATAGAACTCGTGGTTCTGCTTATCTGTTGCGATCTTCTGACTAATTCTTTGTACGTCCCGTGTTGATAACCCGAGACGCACCCGCAGCGACTTCAGCCATTTCCCGGCAATCTGGTTCACTCTGCGAACTTCCATTGGCGGGCATCCTATCTCTTGCAGTCAGTCAATGTCCAGCCACGTGCTCTATTTAGCTATATACGTCATTTCTAGTTTAGGACAAAAATATACCGAGTGGTCGCAACTGCGGCCACTGGCACGATTTGTTCCCTGCGGCTCACTGAGTCCCCTATATCCAAACTCATCTCCGGGGAACCCCATGCAGACCGCTGACCGTGTCCGTCAGATTCTTTCGACCCGAGGTTTGACCCTCTATCAAGTGTCGCAACGCTCCGCCGAACTCTTCGGCCCATCGTCGCCGTATTACATCCCTCAACGTCTGTACCAAGAACTCGCAACTGGCGCCCTCAGTCCTAACATCCACCAGTTGATCGCTTTTAGCAGAGTTACTAACTATCGGTTGTGCGACTGGCTGGCAGTCTTTGGGTTTCGATTGGACGATATTCCGAGACTCCAGTTGCAGATCCCGTGGCGACGCACTGTTCTCCTCGATTCGTCCATTTACGATGAGGATCAATGGGTTCCGTGGTTTGTCGCGAAACTGTCCGAGTCCTCGCTGCCAGGCGTGGCGCCATTAGCCCAAGTCTTGAAGTTAGGGCCATCGAGGCGCGCAAGCGGGCTGCTCTCCGTTAACAAGAGGCGATTTCTCTATGCGAAGGTCGGCCGCGAGGATGCGTTTGCGTATCCCGCTCTGCTGCCGGGAAGCATCGCCCGAATTGATGTGCGCCGCAAGCCTGACCCGCTGCTCACGCTTGCAGCGAGCACCAGCAAGAGCATATTTCTTGTCGAGAACGGTCTCTTTCTTCACTGTGGCCACCTTCGAAGTATGGGCAAAAACAGAATCGTCCTTTGCTCAACACATTTTCCATTCGCGCAGGTTGAATTGACGCTGGGTCGTAATGTCAGAATCCTCGGAACGGTGGACGCGGAAATTCGACCCGTCGTCCCGCGGCCTGCGTCCGAAATCGCTCTGAGTTCAACAACCGCGGCGAAAGCCGATGTCGCGGTGATTGCCGGTCCCCGCGCAGACCTTCAGCAGTTGCTTCGAATGTCGCGTATGCGAGTGGGACTTTCTTTCCGCGAAGCTTCTGCCATGAGCCAACGGATAGCGCGCGAACTCGCAGACGAAATGTACTTCGCCGCGCCCGGAACCCTTTCTGATTATGAGAAGTTGGCTTCACCCCTGCGTCATGTTCAAAAGATTATTTCTCTTTGCATTCTTTACTGCATCGATTTCTGGAGCTTCCTTCGAACAGGAGGTCTGCCTCTCGAATTTCTCGGCAACGATCCGCTACCCGACGAATTGGGCGGACGCATCGTCTTACAGGGGAACGAAGTCTCCGATGAAATCGCCGGCTCAGGCAACCTTCTTGGTGAGGGACGGGGATTTCTGTCCATACTCATCGATCAGTGGGAGGAATTGCCTCTGTTCACAAAAGATGCTCTACCTGCAATCTGTCGGTTAAAAGACATCTCATTGTCCGACATCTTCTGGGTTGACGTGAATCAGCATCCAACGCATCCGTGTCTTGCGGGAGCGGCTTTTGTTGCCGTCAACCGTCGGCTCAAGACGCCGCTGCAATCCACCGTGCCAACCGTTTGGGAACAACCTCTCTACATGGTTCTGAGACGCGACGGAACCTATCTTTGTGGCACATGCGTCTTGCAGCATGGCGTACTCATCATTCGTCCGCAGTCCGAACAAGCGCACAGTCCAATCGAACTCAGAAACGGAGTCGATGCCGAAGTCATTGGCCAGGTCACGGCCATCCTGAGGCGTCTCAACTAGAACATTCGTTCACGTCCTCAGCGAACCCGTAAGTACTGTGGAAAGGCGAACACCACGTCACGCCGTTGGCGCTAAAGGCTCTCTCCATGTCCTTGCAGTCACAACTGTTTACGGGCGGCCCTACGGATTGGCGAACGGAGGTCGAATTGTCTGGCTTCCTCTGCGCGCAGGTGCGACATTGCCCGGCAGAGGAAACATTTCGAAAGAATTCAGCAAGACCACGCACTGGTATTAGGCCATGCTAAATACCTCCGACACAGTTCGCAGCACACAAACCATAGATGGAAGAATTCTTCTCGATGTCCGTCACGGTCGAATGTTCACTGTCAACGCTGTCGGCTCGAAAATTCTTGAACTTCTAGCGCAGGGACAGCACGAACCACGCATCGCGGACGAAATAAGCCGCGCCTACGGGATGAGCATCGAGGTCGTGCGACTTGACGTTCACGATTTCATAGAAGCCCTCCACAAACACCACATTGTCCGGTCCACGGATGAAATCGATTCCCTGTAACAGCACCACGGGAGATGACGAATCAATGAAACCCCTTGCCCAACCCGACCGAGACGCTTTCCGCCTCATCATCGTGAGGCGCAACGGCTCGGAAATTCTCTTGAGGTCCAGTGAGTCGTGCTGGACTTTGCCCTGCGTACAAGCGTCCCGGCAGGAAAGGCTCGCTCTGCAGTTGACGGCAGAGTTAAACAGGAAATTAGCGCTACGCGCCTACTGCCTCTTCATTCCAAGTATCGCCGATCTCGGTAAGAACATCGGCCGGCGTAACTACGCTGTCATGGAATCATTCGCCCAGAATGACAGCGCACCGAGAGGGACGTGTTGGGTGCCTCGTGCTGCACCAGCGTGTCGGCATACTCACCCCGTTGAAGACGCTGACGTAATTATGCAGTCGCTTACCGAACTAGATTCATACGTCAGCGGTGCGAAGGCCGGGCCATTCGGCAGATCGGGTTGGCTGAGGGAACTGTTCGCCTGGACCCAGGAACAGCTCAACCCGCTAGGCCTCCGTGTGAATGGGAGTTTTCGCCAGCTCAACGGCAGCCCGAGATTCAGTCTCATTCGCCTCGAAACGAACGGTCCCGCTGTTTGGTTCAAGGCGACGGGGGAACCGAATCTTCACGAATTTCCCATTACGCTGTCGCTTAGCCGGCTCTTTCCCGCGAATCTTCCAGCAATTCTTGGAGTGCATCCCTCGTGGAATGGCTGGCTGTCGGAGGAAGCTTCAACCAGCACGCTGGAACAATTCTCCGAGATTTCTATCTGGGACAAGGTAACTAAAGAGCTAGCGGAGCTTCAAATCGCTTCAATAGGGAAGAGTGGCGCGCTCCTGGACGCACAGTGTAAAGACCTAAGACTCCAACGGCTCACCAATCTGATTTCGCCTTTCGTCGCTCGCGTGGCGGAATTCATGGCGGTGCAGGAAAAGCAATCTCCGCCAGCTCTCACGATCCCCGAACTTGATTTTCTCGGGGAAAGCTTGCGGGAGGCTTTTTCAGTCCTTCAAGACCTCCGCATTCCAGAGACGTTGGGGCATCTCGATTTGAACCCCGGAAATATTCTGGTCACTGCCTCGCGCTGCGTATTTCTGGATTGGGCCGAGGCCTGCTTAACAAATCCTTTCGTCACTTTTGAATATCTGGCCGAGCACCTTCGACGGAGCAACATTCTCGGCGCAGAGGGACGCGAACGGGCGGCCACCGCTTATCGCCGGCCTTGGCGGTCGTTCCTGTCTCCCGACGACCTCACGCGTGCGATGGACGTCTCCCCACTGATTGCCGTGTTTACATATGTCGTCGCCGGGAATGTATGGCTCTCGCCCGATGCGTTGCACAACGTTTCGGATGCGGGATTCCTCCGCGCCTTAACGAGGCGAATGCATCGCGAGGCAGTTCGGGTGGCTGAACGGAGCATCCGATGCTCCGCCTGATTCGACAATCGCGAGTCTCTACGATCTGGCCTGATGCTTTGCAGGTGCTGGTCTGAAAGGAGAAGTTTCCCTATGTCGCTGCTTGTCCCGCGAGCATATCTGATGTTGATTTATTTTCACTTCTACCTTGTCCGAGGAAATTTTTCGATGTTGTACACAAGGGTCCGCAATACCCAGCCGAGAAAGGCTCCGTCAATTCCCGATGCAGTCGAGCGAATTTGTGCGGCTGTCGATATGGCCTGCATTTGGTATTGGAAAGAAGTCCTCTGCCTGCAGCGGTCCGCTGTTACTGCGTGCTTGCTGAAACGATACGGTGTCCCCGCTCAAATGGTCATTGGAGCACAGCAGATTCCGTTCAGAGCCCATGCCTGGGTCGAGGTCGAGGGGCGCGTGGTCAACGACAAGCCATATACGCCGGAAATGTACGCAGTGCTCGACAGATGCTAGGTGGGCATCGCTCGGTAGAAATGGGAGGCCGCATCGTGAGTGTCATGTTCGGTAGATGGAATTTCGACGGGAAGCCGGCGGCGCCAAAGTACCTCGATGCCGCGCGCGAGATCCTCTCTCCCTATGCCTCCGACGGTTGCTCTTCATATTCCAGCGAAGATGTAAGCATCCTCTATCACGCCTTCCACACCACGAAAGAGTCGCACTGCGAGACGCAGCCTCTCGTGACCCGATCGGGTGCCGTAATCTCGTGGGACGGTCGCCTCGACAATCGCGAGGAGCTTTTCGCCGAGTTGAAAGAATCACCACAACATGGCTGTGCGGACGTTTCCATTGTGGCAATCGCGTACGACCAGTGGGGGCCGGAATGCTTCGGGAAGCTCATCGGCGATTGGGCTTTGTCGGTCTGGAATCCAAACGAGCGCTCGGTCACCCTCGCCAAAGACCCTATTGGTCTACGACATCTTTACTACACAATGGAGGAAAACCAGGTCGCCTGGAGCACGATCCTCGACCCGCTTGTCTTGCTGACTGGAAAAACATTTACCCTCGACGAAGAATATATTGCTGGCTGGTTTTCATTCTTTCCCGCCACTCATTTGACGCCGTACGTGGGCATCCATTCGGTCCCACCGTCTTCTCTCGTGCGCATACAGCCCGGCAGGCAAACAACTACTCAGTTCTGGCACTTCGATCCCGCGAAGAAAACCTCTTGCCGCAACGACGCCGACTACGAGGAGCATTTTCGCGCTGTCTTCGCTAAATCCGTCGGGCGACGGCTCCGTTCCGATACTCCGATTCTCGCCGAACTCAGCGGCGGAGTGGATTCCTCCGCCATCGTTTGCGTCGCGGACCAGCTTTTTGCTCGGGGTCTTGCTGAGGCCCCCAAGCTCGACACTCTCTCCTATTACGATGATTCCGAACCCAACTGGGATGAACGTCCCTATTTCACACTGATCGAAGAAAAACTCAAACGCACGGGATATCACATTGATGTCGGCTCACAAAATATGTTCCAGTTCGCGTTTGCGGGCGACCGGCTCGCGACGACTCCAGGTTCCTACGTCCGTTCAATCGGCGTGCGGAATCAGTTCAGGGATTGCGTCAACGCCCAGGGCAACCGCGTCCTGCTTTCTGGAACAGGAGGTGACGAAACCACAGGCGGCGTCCCGACACCCACCCCGGAACTCGCGGATTTGATGGCAGGAGCCCAGTTAGAGACCCTCACTCATCGATTGAAAGTTTGGGCCTTGCATAAGAGAAAGCCCTGGTTCCATCTGCTTTTTGAAGCTGCCCGTGGCTTCTTTCCGATCGCTCTCTTCGGATTGCCAAGACAGATGCAGCCAGCACCGTGGCTGCATCCCACGTTTGTCGAGAGAAATCGCACCGCGCTCGTTGGCTATCCATCCAGATTTCAGGTTTTCGGCCCGCCACCGAGTTTCCAAGAGAATCTCTCGACCTTGTTGGCGCTGCAAAGACAACTTGCCTGCACTGCAGCGCCGTCCAATCCATCCTACGAACTGCGCTATCCGTTCCTCGACCGCGACCTGCTTGAATTCCTATACGCCGTTCCCCGAGAGCAACTAGTCCGTCCAGGACACCGCAGGTCTCTGATGCGCCGGTCTCTGACCGGAATTGTCCCAGACCAAGTTCTGAATCGGAAGAGAAAGGCGTTTGTTTCCCGGGCGCCGATGATGGCCATTTCCGCAGAGTGGACCAGTCTCCTAGAGACCAGTCAGAACATGGTCACCAGTTGGATTGGGATCGTTGACGCCAAGCGCCTGCTCGCAACCTTGGAAGATGCTCACCGCGGCCGCGAAGTCCCAATAGTGCCTCTCTTGCGTACCTTGAACATAGAGTTTTGGCTCCGCGGGCTGTGGGAGTCGAAGGTTTGGAGTCACGCCATGTGCAGATGATGAGCGAGCCAATCAATGGTCTTCTCAGCTGAGAACAATCTGTAAACGAAAGGAGGTGAAAACCAAATGAAATATTCCAAGCCGGAAGTCGTCGTGCTCGCATCTGCGACTGAAGCCATTCAAACCGTGAAAGGCAACAGCCAGCAGCTGGACAGTGAGTTGAAGGAAACCATCGGCATGTATGAATCCGATGAGTAAACCGTTGCCGGAGCGCCCGCAACCTGGGGCGCTCCGGCAATCAACTCTAGCAAAGTATGAAAATCCAATGCCGGATGATTCGACTCCCACTACGCGGGATCGAGCACGCACCATCCGTCCATGGCTGTTTGATCGTTACATCCGTTTCGCAAGATGAGCGTTGAACCAAGCTATGATTCGGTCGCAAAAGTCCACTTGGTTAGCGTAACTCCATCCCACAGGTGAATGCCCTTCACCTTTGTATTTCGCGTATTCCACCTCTTTGCCGAGGCGGCGTAGTGCGACAAACGTCTGGTCGCCCAAGAATCCGGCGACCGTTCTGTCCCTCTCCCCATGGATTATCAGCAAGGGCGTGGTAATCCTGTCGAACTGAAAAAAGGGGGAGTTTTCGACATATCGTTCCCGATATTCCCAAGGCGTTCCGCCCATTTGCCCTTGCCCATGCTCTAGGGTGGAAGTTCCAAATGCTGTCCCGTCCTCCTCCATTGCGCCGTAAGCGCCAACGAGATCTCCGAAGCCATCCGCTTCAACGGCCGCCTTGAAGCGCCCGCTCTGCACAATGAGCGCGAGAGTGCTGTAGCCTCCGAAACTATGTCCCATGACACCGAGCTGATCGGGAGCCGCGATGCCCATTTCCACCACTTTATTGACTCCGGGTAGTACGCTCTTTGCTAAGTCGAACATGGGGGTGCCTAGGTGTTGAGGTGCGTCCGGCAGCAAAACAGCGTAACCACGCGTCGCCAGCAGCTGCATGTTAAACGGACCGTTTCCTGCAAATCCGAAATGATCCAGGTCACTCGAAAGCGAGAGTCCTCCGTAAACCCAAACAATTAACGGATACTTCCTACCCTCCTCGTATTCCGAGGGCAGCAACAGAGCACCTTGCAATTCCTCACCGTCGTCGCTTAACCAACGGATGAGCCGAGCGGCGCCCATCTTGTATCGGTCAAACTGCGGGTTCAGGTGCGTGAGCTGGCGCGGCCTCATAAAGCCAGGATCACTAGTCCAAAGTTCCTCGTCATGCTGGGCATCTTCTGCGAAAAATGTCACACCTTGATTATTCGCCACAGCCATAAGTTGCTCGGCGCCATGATGGCACGTATAGCATTGAGCGTTCTCGAGAAGCTTGCTGCTTTCCCCACTCGACAAATCGACTTTATAAAACCCGTCTTGCTTCCCCGTTCCATCGTGCGTGAGTACGACTGTCGATTTGCCTCCGTCCGGACTCCACAGTAGATTCCCGGATTGCGGAGTCAGCTGGACAATTTGCCGATTGGCGATGTGCGCCAACTCGCGCGCTGCGTTCTGATCAACTTGGGCTTGCCACAACGAGCCGCCGTGGACAAAAAAAACGCTCTCTCCTTTCGCATCCCAAAGGGGCGTCACGGATTTTTCAACGGAACCTTGCTTCGCCCCCGGGGACATCGAGACATTGCGCGGGACTCCATCTTTCGGGTCGACAACGTAACAGTCTGCCGTTTTCTCATCTGTTCCACCTGTCCGAAAACTCAAGAGTGAACCGTCAGGCGACCAATTGAATGACGAACCCGCGTGATCCATCCGGATGTCCAAGACGACGCCTTGCTCCTCTTTGCTCGCCATCTTGACGACAGCGAGGTTGAAGAGGATTTGCTGAGAACCGGGTTTTTCGAAGCGCGTTGGCACTGTGTACGCGATGCGCGAGGCGTCAGGCGACAACACGTACCAGGCAATCCTCCTGCCATGAACGATTGTGTCAGCCTTCCCGGTCAGAACATCGACCGCGGCCAAATCCCGCAAATCTATGTTTAAGTTCCATGGATCAGAACTCGGAACCTGTCTCTCACTGTTCGCCAATCCGCTCGCGCGATAAACAATCACCGTCGAACCCACTTCGCTTTCAATCATGGATCTCTCGTCCCGTGACCCCTGTGAGCGTTTGCGTACGTAATCTTCAACGGATAGCTCTCCTGGGAGGACCATGGCGAGTACCGTTCTGCTGCCGGCCCACTCAATCTGATCACCGCGTATATCTGCATCGGAGAGCTTCGCTAGGCCGTCTTTCGCCTTGTCCCAAACCCACAGCCTCGCCTGGCCACTCCCGTCCCGATCCGAAAGAAAAGCAAGATACCTGCCGTCCCGCGACCACGCGGGTGACCAGTTATCGCCCTCGCCCCCGGTTAGATTTCTAGTCAGGCCGGTTTCAAGGTTGATGATCAAAACGTCAGTCCCTGAACCCCAAGGGGGGACGCCAGTGCGCGCATAGGCGTCTGAATCGATCGCTTTGGTCCTGCCCTTTTCTTGGATCGTGTATGCCACCCAGCGTCCATCGGGTGAGGGAACGGCTCGTGTCAACGGACCGAACTCGCGCACTTTCAATGCGTCCTCTACGGGTAAGGGAACCGTTTGCGCTAACAACGTGCAATCCTGTCGGCCCGCGCCGAAGCATGCAAATGCCGAGAGCAGAAGCGCCACTCCCCTGCCTAGCCGTCCCCACGCAGCGCTCCGGCACCGCAGGCGAATTCTCGGATCGCTAGAAAAGCAATCGTCAACTGGCCTCGCATTCCTCACTTGGGAATTCCTCGCCCACGCTTGTTCTACGGCTCTAGAACATCAACTTCAATGCGAGTTGGATTGAGCGCGGTCCGCCCAGTTGATACAGGCTATTGAATCCTCCGCCTCCCACGTTGGCGCCACCGAGGTACTGCCCCAACATCTGAATGGATGTGCCAAACTGACTCGTATTGTTGATGTCCGCTACGGGCGGCGCAAAGTTGGGATGGTTCAGGACGTTGAAAAGCTCGGCTCGGAATTGCAATTTCAGCGACTCGCGAAGCGGAAAATCACGGTGCGCCGCGAAGTCCCACTGCGTTGCGCCAAAACCTCTCAGGGCATTTCGACCCAGATCTCCTTGCCGGAGCGGGTTCCCGGCCGAGTCTGTCGGTGGCGCGGTGAATGCCGCAGGATTCAACGCTTTTCCACCTGGATATTTCGATGAATATAGGTAGAACGGCTGCCCGGGGACCACATCGGGGCGAATCTCAGTCTGTCCAGAAAGGAGTTCGGCGAACAGCCCATCGAACACCGTCACCGGCACAGCAGATCGCGCCTGAATGACGCTCTCAAAGGACCAGCCACCGAGAATCCCCTTTGCGAAAGCATTGCTCTTGAGAGTCGGTACGTCATATGTCACAGCTGCCGAAAACGCGTTCCTGATATCGAAATCAGAATCACCCCTGTTCGCATTTGGGTTGATCGTGGGCACCAGGGTGTTGGCTCCATTCGCAAAGGAACCCGCTGAACCAGTATCGATCGAGTGCGACCATGAATAGGAAGCAAGCGTTTGGAGGCCATTCGTCAAGCGTCGCTGGAACTGGACCTGCAGTGCATTGTAGTTTGAGGAGGCTGTGTTTCCGATCAAGGCTGCATTGGAAAAACTCGGCGTTGGCGAAGTTACCAGCGCTGTCTGCAAAAGTCGCCTCCCGGAGGAACCAACATAGGAAACAGATAGAGTTTGTTGTTTCCCCAACCCTTGTTCCAGCGCAACGTTCCACTCCAGAGTGTAAGGTAACTGCAACTTCGGATCGAAAGCGGACAATATCGCTCCCGGCGAGCTCAATTCCGAGGGTGTCACTGCGGGAGGCGCGGCAAGGGACGCGTTCACGGGGAACGTCCCGCCAAAATTCAGCGCCGAGGCTCCAAAAGGATACGAGGTTCCGACGGCCCCTCCCACTTCCGATGTAGCAAGATCGTAAAACACTCCAAATCCGCCTCGAAGCACGCGCTCCCAGTCCGGTTTCTGAGAAACTTGATACGCCACGCCTAATCGCGGGGCCACGTTGCCATATGTCGTACTAAAAGCTGGTGCCCCGGCTGGTGCCAGTGCCAGGTTCGCCAAATTGCCCAGATTGTAGCCCGTCACTGCCGGTATGCTAGGACCGTTGATGGATGAAGGAGCAAAATCAAGGTCCCACCGCAGCCCGTACGTTACCGTGAGGCGTCGCGTTACGCGCCAAGTGTCTTGCGCGAACATCCCCAAGTTCTGCAACAGGAACGTCGAGTTTCGTAAGGACTGAAGCTCGACAGCCAGTAGGCTTCCGGCTGCCGCGGACGGCACGTCTAGAAAGAGGGGATCTTGCGTGTAGAGTGAAGGATTGTGAGACGGCTGCAGCCGACGATAGTCCGCCCCAAACTTCAAGCTGTGCGAATCTTTTTGCAGGGACACAGTATCAATCAAATTGATCTGATTCTGAACGTTCCGTGTGCTGCTCCCAACTGTCAGATCACCGTTCGCCAAAGAAAAGATAGCAAGGCTGAAAAAGGAGTTTTGGGCGTTGAAAGGGCTTGGCAATGGCAACGATTTCAGAGGCACACCACCCCCGAAGTCATCCAAGAACAAACCGCTCGCGCTATTCGTCCTGCTGTAGTTGAAACGGAAATCGTTCGCTGTAAAGGACGTGATGGCCCAGGTAAGTCCAACCGTCCCCGTCTGCGTTGTAATGCTAATGGGCTCCAAGTCGGTAAGTGGATCTAACGTGCCGCTTCCTCGCTCCACGATACTCGACGGTGAATAGTCGTAGCGCCCAAACAGAACGAGGTTGTCGCTAAGTTTATGATCTATGCGCAGACTATAAGCATCAAGCGAGGCGGGATTTGAAAAGCTGGCGTTAAACCCGGCCACACCTGTTGCCAGGTTATCTGTTCCATTGGGGACCGGGTAGGCGTTCAGGAAGGGCTGGACCGCCGCAACGGCGGATTGACGCGCGTTGAGATCGGGGACGGTCGTCAGTTTGGTTTGTGGCAGCCGAAGGCGAAGTCCTTCGTACGAAAAGAAAAAGAATGTTCTATTTTTCAGAATGCGACCGCCGAGAGTGCCGCCAAAATCATTCTGCCGTTCTTCTGGCTTTGCCAGCTGATTGGCGTCCGCAAACCAATCATTCGCGTCGAGGACATCGTTCCGCAGATAGTCAAACAGAGTGCCGTGATACTGATTTGTGCCCGAGCGCGTAACGATGGATATCTGTCCTCCCGGCGTGCGCCCAAATTCAGGCGCATATGTGGAGGTTTGTATGCGGAACTCTTGCAGGGCATCCACCGATACCAGACTGTTCGTCCCACCCAGCACACTGAAAGACCCTAGGCTGCCTGCCAGACCGTTCGCCGCGCTGAAATTTGCGCCTATGCCGATATTCGCGCTCACGCCATCCACGGTCCAGTAGTTCGACGTCCCGCGTTGTCCGTTAATGCTGAATTGACCTTCATCGGACGCGTTATTGGCGGTAAGAACCACCCCGGGCGTCAGCTGAATCAAGGTCTGAAAGCTTCTGCCGTTCAGCGGTAAGTTTTCCGCGAACTGCCGATCCACAACGGTACTCACCGTCGCATCTTGCGTGTTAATTAGCGGTGCCCCCCCCTCCACCGTCACCGTCTCGGCCGCGGAACCAATCGGCAGGGTGAAGTTGATCGCCAAAACATCTTGTACGTTCAAAGTTATGTCTGGCTTGATGAGCGTCTTGAAGCCAGGCTTTGCGACTTGCAGCCGATACGACCCAGGCGTCAGATTCGGTATGACGTACACGCCGTCGTTGTTCGTCTTCGTATATTTCTGCACCCTTGTCGCGTCGTTTACAACGGTGACCTCGGCACCAGCGATCAACTTCCCCAACGGATCGTAAACGGTGCCGCTGATCGTTCCATCGGGAGATTGCGCGTGCGCCGCGCACATGAAAAAAAGAGTTATGAAAATAACGACGATGATTGGACGCAATCGCACGCGACATCTCCTCTGGTGGACGGATTTGGTGACGCTCTCTCGGTCTACGCAGGAGAACTCCCGCTTGTACCAAGTCCGCTATCATCGAAGAACAAACTGACGATATCAGACCAAGATGCGGGCTAGGGGTGATTTGAAGCGAGCTGAAGATAAGCGGAGAGCAGCGGCTTGCCACTTGGCTTGTGGCTTCCGCCTTTTGGTTCTACGGTCACGAACACGGCATCAATCTCATCAAGCGCCTTGGGATCGTCGATTTTGAGGACCCACCGTTTTTTAGCCGCGTTGTCCTCATAGAAAATTCCGAGACTCAATACATGTTCTTTGTCAGGTCCGCGCCGGCCCCAGGCCTGAAACGTGCTGACGCTTCTCGCTCCTGGCTCTTGATCCAAGTCGTAGGCGTAAAAGATAAGGGATTTACCCTTGGTATAAAATACCCGTCCGGTTGACTTTTGAGTGTTGCCATCGCGGGCCACGTCATAAACGTCGACAACGGAGAGGTCCCGTGCGCCCATTAACTCTCGTATGTCCCGGTCATGCGATAGCAATTCGTCTTGCTTAGAGACCGTGTGCTCTTGCTCACGAAGTTGGCCGGAAAGATCCTTGATCTGGTTCCGAAGGCTCGCGTCCTGGGCTTCGTCCTGTGCTCGCTCCCGGCTTACAGAATCGAGTTCCGATTGAATCTTCTGCAGCGCCACCTGAGCCTCGTCAAGTTTTTGCCCAAGGCTTGCTCGTTCATCCACGACGCGCTGCTTCTCAGCATCGTCCGTCTGGAGCGACTGTTGCAGATTGGCCTGCGCGCTCTTCATTTCATCCAGCGATCTAGCTTGCTGGTCGGTCTGGCGGCGCAGTTCGACGATGACTTTGTCGCGCTCAACGAGCTGTGTTCTTAGGATTTCGCGCTCGTGCCCAGCGTCGCTTATCCGCTGTTCTAGGGCCTCAATTCGCGTATCTGCGACGCCAGTAGTCGCGTGCACGGCTTGGGCGTCGCCGTTGTGGCTCTTCCCAACGTGGTAGGCAGTGATCCCTAACGCCATAGTCAGCAGCACGCACGCAGCAAACGGCATCCATACATAGTTCCAATTTACCTGCGAGGGTCGGTAGCGCATTCTCTGACCGAACGCAAAACCCCTTGCTTCCTCACCAGTCGAAACCCCAGGACTTTCCTGTGGCGATTCTGAATCCGTGCCTTTCAGTGCGACGGGACCGGCTAATTCAGTTTGAGGCATCGCCGATTCTTCGGTACGAACAGCGGCCAGCTTCGAGGCTAGGAAGGGCACACCAAGATCAACGGCAGCCTCGAACTCTTTCAATGCTTGCCTGCATTCGGGGCATCCGGCGAGATGCACTTGGAGCTTTTTCTGTTCTTCCTCGGTCAGGTCCCCCGAGGTCGAGACGGCGCAAAGCTCGAGGTATTCGTCATGCGCGTTCATTTCCGAACGCTCCCCGGCTCCTCGTTCTCCGCTGCTATTTCCCATATCGTTCAACAACCCGCACATTACTCCCAGACATCTGCTTTCGCAACTGAGCTAATCCCCGATAGTAGTGGTGCCTGACGTTCCCGTGCGGTTGGCCCAATTTGTCGCTGATCTCCGAGAGAGTATAGCCTTCAAAAAAGTGCAGTTGCAGGGTTTCCCGTTGATCGTCGGTCAGGGCTTCCATCACCTTTTCTAAACCATTACGCCCCAGCACCGCCTCTGCGGAATAATCGTTTTCAGTGGTCGCAGTAGCGACCACTTGTTCAGAAATGCCTTCAATTTGCTTATGAGTGTAGAACTGGCGAGTGACCAGATACCGACGCCGCGAAATCGCTCTGTGATACGCCATTTGCACAATCCATGAGCGCGCAGAACTCTTTGTGCCGTCAAAGATCGCGGATTTCCGATGTATGAATAAGAACAAATCCTGGACGAGGTCTTCGGCCTCTGAGCCATCACCGAGAATTCGCGCAGCAATGCCGCGCAACATTCGACCATACCGTTCAAACAAACAGCCGAGGGCCTGTTGGTCTCCTCCGGCAACATTACTCAGCAGGACTTCGTCGGAGGCTTCCAGCTGTGGAGGAATCTGCGCAATTGATATAGGGGTCCTGCCCGCTATCTCCTTGGAGAGCGGTATGCCTGGAAACCGGCTTGCCAACAAATCACTCAAATCTGCCTCAGCAACCTGCGGCGCGCTGAACTGCCGCCTTTGCGCTCATCGCCTAATCACGAATTGTCGGTAACTGACCGTTGGTCTATGACCGACAATCAAGCACGATAATCGTCGACATGGCGAAACGGGGAAAACAAATTCAACCCCGCTCTGGGGTAGAAAAAGCGTTTGGCCAGGTCGTTCGGACCATTCGAGAGGAAGAAATCCACATATCGCAGGCTGAACTAGAAAAAAGAACGGGCCTTAATCGGACGTTCATTAGTGATCTTGAACGAGGTATCCAGGGTCCCGGCATTAGAACAATATTCCGCATCGCTAAAGGCCTTGAAACCTCTCCAGATTCGCTTTTGCGCCGGACAACCCGGTCGAAATTCTTCGAGTTCCCGGTCGGCAGAGACGTGCGTTGAAAATACCGCTCTCGGCCTATATATGCAACATCAATATAGGCCATTGGCAGATTCTCGCCCCGATCGTTCATCTGTAAGTTGTCTCAAGCTAATGGAAAGTCAGCCTCTAGTTCTATTTGGAAGAAAGGTCCGTGCGGTTCGAGATGCCGCACATATCTCGCGGGAGCTCGCCGCCGAGAAGTCTGGCATCACTGCGAGCTATCTGGGGGAAGTAGAGAGAGGCGAAAAATGGCCTTCCCTGGAAATCATATGCGCCATCGCCACCGCTCTAAGTGTTTCGCCTCCGGTATTCTTCGACTTCGAAGCTCAGGAAACCGACACTGGCATCTTGGTCCAAAAACTTCATCGCATCATCGAAAATCGCACAACCGAGCAACAGCAGCAGGCGCTTAGGGTCTTGAAGGGCCTCTTTGAACCATGAAGCCATCCCCAGTGCCCCGATCAGCGACATTGCAGTAACTTTATATCTGCTGTCAATCTACCATCGCGAGCAGCGCATTAAGTGCATTGATACACTCCGTGACTCGTGCGCTGTTGATCTGCACCTGTTGTCCGTGAACTTGGTAATAGCCGCCCCCCATCTGAGAGAGTCGTTGTCCCAAATGTGCAGCAACAACGCCCGCCGTGTTGAAATCTCGCAGCGGCACGGAGTAGTTGTCTCTGAAGTCTGTGACTGTCGCCGAAGTCGCGGGGCGCGGCGTGAAGTACTGTGGATGACTCTGGTATGCCGCAAACAGAGTGTCCGCGGTCGCGTCAGATAGTGCGCTGAAAGCCGTTGCGGCTCCTTCGTATTGTGTCAGACGGTTCCCGACGACAACATGTATCTGGGGTACACCGATATTATGCGTCTGTGCGCGCGTGGCGAATGTCCACGAGCCATAAACAGGATGTGGGGGTGTTTGTCCATGCAACAGAATGAACATCGCATTTGTTGCTACCCTCGAAGAGTCATCTGCGTTCACTGGAACAATCAAGCGGTCTGCTGCCGAGATCGCAAGTTCTGTGTAAATGCTAAAACTCGGGTTCGTGTCAAGGATAACCAGCCAATCGCGAGTAGGTATATTTTGGGATATGTTGTCTATCAATCCGCGCAAAATCAGGTGGATCCAACGCCACGGTTGCGATTGCGGCGTTAGAGCTGGCGCAGCAGCAGCGCCGGAAATGGCTGGAGCCATCGGTTCCATATTCCCGTCCCCGCAAAGCAAGAAGAGATTGTCGGTTAGTTTTGCATTGTGCTGGGCTACTTGGGTGACGAAGCTCATTGGATCGGGCAGGGCCGCGCCAGCGCCCGCTGCGATTACTTGGCTCAAGTATCCAACAATGGTACGGGGTGACGCCTGCGTGCATAGGGATAGAACATTAGCCTCGCCCGTCGTTCCCCCACCCAAAAGGAGCATGCTCGCATTTGCCTGCGGGCAAGCGTCAATCACCAACACGTTGACGTTGGGACGCGTCTCCGCAAGACGGGCGGCCAAATGAAAGGATATTGTGCTTTTCCCCACGCCACCCTTGTTGTTCCAGACTGCATAGCTTCTAATGAGTGACATGCCATCGCTCCTTTTGCCGCTGATTGCCTAAGTGTTTGCTGAAGGACATTTCCCTAGCAGGGCTGTCCCTGAAGCAACCATCGCGACACAGTCCATTTTTGAAAACCGGGTGAGAGCGAACTCGGAAATAATCCACTCAGGCTCTCTTCAACGCCCGAGATTGAAGATCTGAATCCGATCCGCGCGGGCATCAATGAGGTCTTATCGGAAAATCGGGCCGCAGCGAAGCAATGCGCGACCCGTCCTGAGTATTCAATGTTTAGCCGAAACGCAATCGCAAGCAAAGACCAATTGTGAAGCTATCTATTAACCATTTTCTGCGCCATGTGGAGAATAAGCTTTCGGTCGCCTTCTTCAGTCTTACCCAGCAGGCGCCGAAGTTTGCTGAGATAACGGGCTTCCTTGCCAGTGCTGCCCCATGCGGTGTCAGCGGACGACTTCCGCTTCAGGAGGTTCGGCAGTTCGGGCGGCTCTTCGCCGTCGTAGAAGAGTTGATAGAGTGGGCATTCGAGCGCGCGAGCCAGCTTTTCCAAAGTTTCGATGGCGGGGACAGTATGACCATTTTCTACACGGGAGATGTAACAACGAAGCAAGCCAGTGCGCTTTTCGATGTCGCCCTGAGAGAGTTTCTTTCCCTCACGCATTTCCCGGAGGCGGTCGCCAATAACCATGCGGCATTATTGCATCCCAGTTTGTACCGAGCAAGGAGCCGATTTACATGCTCGGATGTATTGACGCCCCGCTGGTCCAGGGCGTAGCATCCTCCCTGAACGATGACGGTATTAAGCTGTTACTAGCCGACCGCGATCGTTGTCCAGCGGCGATGCCGCAGGCCAAAGCCCCGCCGCCCCCCAAAAGGCAGCGTCATGAAGATATTTCCTTTAATTCGAGACGAAAGCGCCCGCCGACGTTGGGTGCAAGCCGGTTTGTTGCTCATCTCTCTTGCGGTGGTTGTCTTGCTTGGGTCCACGCTCGGACCGCGATCCTATGCTGGCCCCTTATCATCTCCGGTGCTTGCGCTCGTCCTGATCGCTCTCTGTGTGGCTATCGTCCTTCACGTTCGCTTCTTAGTTCTGACACGACACGAACATCGCGAGACCGCCAATGTCCTCGACGCCACGGAGCGCGAATTCCAATCGATTTTTGATAGCACCCTCGACAGCATTTTGATCCTCGACGACAGGGGCATCTGTCTCGAAGCAAATCCAGCGGCTCTTGCCCTCCTAGGAGCACAACGCAACGAACTTGTTGGTCAGTCGATCCAGAAATTCCATACGCCGGTGAACGATTTCGAAAACACCTGGAGACGCTTCCTCGACCGCAAAGACGAACACGGCGAAGCGCAACTTATCCGCCAGGACGGCGGAGAAGTTTTCATCGAATACACCGCGAAGGCGAACTACCTACCTGGGCGGCACGTTGCCGTATTGCGCGATATTTCCTTGAGAAAGCAGGCCGAAGCCGCGCTCCGAGCCAGCGATGAACGTTTTCAACAGATGGCGGATAATATCCAAGAAATCTATTGGATGCTCGACGCTCAGACGAAACACGTCATCTACGTCAACCCGGCATATGAGACGATCACCGGCCGTTCCCTCGCGAGCCTTCGCGAGAATCCCACGTCATATCAAGAAACGTTCCACCCGGAGGACCGTGTTCGCGTTCTTACTCGGCTCGACGAAGCCACACGGACCGGACACTTAGATGAAGAGTTTCGGATTGTTCGACCGGACCATGTCGTCCGCTGGGTTTCGGTCCGAGGATTCCCCGTGCGCGATTCGGCTGGAATTATTCGCCGCCTGGTCGGAGTTTCTCAAGATATCTCGGCACGAAAATCCGCCGAGGAACAGATGGCGAAACATCTTACGTTGGCCGAGTCCGCGTGGGCCGAAGCCGACGCATTCCGCAAAACCACGCTCGCACTCACGCAGAACCTTAGGATGGATTGTGTTTTGGACACCTTGCTTGAGTCCTTGCTGAAACTCGTCCCGTGCGAATCCGCGCGCGTTCTGTTAGTGGAAACAGAGACGCACCTCTTTCTTGAGCGCGAGCTTCAACGCCCTGAATCAAGTCGGCACCCTCCCAAGTGCCCCAACACACTCGATGCCAAGGACAGTCGTTTTCTTATGCAAGCGCTTGTCACGAAGAACAGCGTGCTCATTTCTGACACGAACCAGGAGCCAGAATGGCCGGGCTTCAAAGGACACGCACACATGCGGTCATGGTTGTGCGTTCCGCTCGTTGCTGTGCAGCAGGTGTTAGGATTGTTGTCGCTGGGCGATACGCACGCCCATTTCTTCACGCACGAACATTTGCGCCTAGCCAAGTCGCTGGCCATTCCCGCTGCCGTGGCCATTCAAAACGCGCGGCTCTACGAACGTGCGGAAATCTATGGCACAGAGCTGGAACAGCATCTCGCGGACTTGAATGAGACAGAACAAGCGTTGCAGCAAGCGGAAAAGAGTCGCACTCTTTCCGAGGACAAATTCACAAAAGTCTTCAGGTCGAGTCCCATCGCATTTTCCATCACAACCGTAGCGGAGGGTCGCTTCATCGATGTAAACGAAGCCTTTGAGCGCAGGTACGGCTACTCCAGCAAGGAACTCGTCGGCCGTACCGTCTTCGAAGTCAGTGTTTGGGACGATCCGGGTGAACGCGCCCAGATGCTAGGTCAGGTTCGTGCGCAGGGACAAGTCAGGAACCGCATTACGCGGTTTCGAACTCGCTCGGGTGAACTGCTTGACACAATCTATTCGGCGGACATTATCGATCTCGACGGCCAAGAGTGCCTTCTTGCGGTTTCCGAAAACCTGCCCGACCACGCGCACTCTGAAGCCTCGCGGGCCCACAAGGCCGGCATTGCCCGGTGACCTCCAGCATGTCTGATTTCGTTGACATTTTCTCCGATGCCTTCTCTGAGGCAGCTTCAAGCTCAACGGCAGGGTTTCTCGAAGAGGCCGTCAAAGAGAGCGTTGCAAAGGCCGGCTTTTCGGTTCTCTTCGCGACCGCGTCAAGCGAATTTACGAAGGCAGCGATTGAGCATATTGTTGGGCCTTTGTTGAAGACTCTTCTGAAAATTATTGATCCAACACAGAAGAAACTAGATGCCTTGTTGAACGAGCCCCTACAGACCGGTGTTGCCTTGACTCGTCAAGCTCTCGCTGTGCAAATCATCAATGAGAACGACAGTCGTCTTCGCGATCAGTTATTCCACGCAGCACTCCTAGTTTTCGAAACGGCTTATTCTTATGCAGGCAGCCGAAAAGGTCACAACGACGAGCGTGTCTACATTCGGCTCGCTCAAGCCACAATTGCCAAGGCTCTGAACGCCCCAGGCGTGGTTTTGATGTACTTGAGAGAATTCACCTCAACTCTTAAAGAGCGGCTTCAGCTTGCAAAACGGGAGGTGGCAGTAGCGCAAGAGAATTTACAGGAGGCCAGCAACCAACAGACCCGCGAGGGTCGGGAGAAGGCCTTACAACGGCGGACAGAAATGCTTGCCGATCTTGGGCCGATGCCCGGACCGACCTCTAAGCCCTCAGCACTGGCACTTGAGCTCGGTCTAGACAGCAGGGCTTGGCATTCTTTCCGCCAGGTGATCCTTAAAGAGGCTCATGTACCCTCTGCAACCGAGATTGCAGAATTGCAGGAGCGGGTCGAATCCGCCGAAGAACGTCTATATAGGATGCAGGCCTTCACCAAGTTCTGGGGACTATCCATCGACTGACGGATGCGCATTCCATCGGTGATTTCCGGCACTCATTCCTTTCCGATTCAAATGCTCCGGAGGACGCTTCCGAAACAACAGACCGCTTCCTTCTGGCAGCGTAGCAGACTTGGCTCCGACTTCTTGCGGTGGGCCTTTTTTTGGTGGCCGCCACTCCGACCGAATCGCACAAACCTTCCACAACACCCGCGTGACGTAGCAGGATTCATCCATTGCACGCGGGCCCGGCTTTCCGACCACACGTGCGAGGGATTCGACTCTGCTCGAAGAACGTCAGGGCACGCCTCCCGAAAACGCCAGGCGTTGTCCCCCGGCCGGCGTGAAATCAGAACCATGTCCGAAAACTAACAACAGGGCCATTCCCTTTTTCTAGCGCGGGCAGGGAACAACCTGAGACGCCGGAGCATCCCATGATGACCGCGTCATACTGCGACTGTCTCATCTGCCGGTTGGAAGCCAGCATCATCGCTGAACTCAGCGATGACCGGAGCCGCGAAGAGTTTCGGTTCTTTGCTGTTTCAAGCCCGATATTAGCTGCGTTTCCGTCTCCTTCCGAACTCATCCAAAAACTTCGCGACCACGACAATCATGATCAGAACTCCTCTTCCGATGAAATCCTTCGCGAACTCCTGGGACGCGGCAGCGACACTTTATTCCAACCGATGTGGCAGCGCCTTCTGCTGCTGGTCTTTGTTCCGACCGTTCATCGCACCACGAGCCAGGTCACCAGCACGTTTCCTTCACTGACCCGCGATGACACGGCCCAACACCTCTTTGCCGTCCTTCTCGAATTCCTTCATTCCAAAGAACTGCATTCCCGCCACTCTCACCTTGGGTTTACCATCGCACGAAAGATACGCCGGAGCGCTTTCCGGTGGGCGATTCGCGAATCGCACAGATCTTTGAGCGATGAAACGAACGGAACGGCGACCGCGGTTCTTGAAACGAATGTCAGCGACGGCGATTCCCACACGAATATCTTGCTCCAACAGTTTCTCGACAATTGTCAGCGCAGAGGATGGCTTTCCCACGAAGAACGGGAGCTACTGACCCAGTTCAAACTTGAAGGCATCTCCTGCCCGGAGCTCGCACGGCGCAGCGGGCATTCTGTCGTGGCGATTCGGCACCGCATCCAGCGCCTGCTCGATCGGCTCCGCCGCATTGCCCAGATATCGGACAACGGAACTCCCGAACAACTCAATCTCTTTCTTCCGTGAATCGCATCGCTTTGACAGTGAGCTGCCCAACAGCTTGTAAGCATTCCTTGCAACAACGTACCAATACAAAAATATTTCACTAGTACCCGGTCTGTTTTCATTTTCGTTGGCTGATAAGTATAGAGAGGGGAGTTCTCGCCGGTTAACTCCTGCGGACAGGGCGCAACCGATTCCTTCGGTGTTTCGCTCTGTGTCGCGAACGGCCCGCTAAAGGGACGGACGCGATTGTGGGACAACGCTGTACTCGGAGCGAACGCTCCAAGTGTGCCTGGACGGGGGAAGTCCAGCACCCGACTTATACAGCCGTCTCATCAATCGCCATCCGCTTCCTGCCTGCGGCCGAAGTCAGCGGGAACTCCCTCTCATCGGCCCATTTCGAAAAATCGGAAGACACAGGGAGAGCCCGAACATGAAGCATTTTCTCTGCAAGTATGCGCGCAGCTCATGGCTGCGCTCACCTCTCGTTACCCTCGGTTTCACACTGCTTCTCGCCGCTCCAGTTTTCGCCCAAGGGACTTCCCCATGGGAAAACGCTGTCAACGTCTTGATGACGGCCTTTACCAGCACCATCGCTCGCGGCCTCTCGCTCGTTGCCATCGTCGTGGCCGGCCTCACGTTCGCCTTCGGGGAAGGCGGCTCGAAGCGTGTGCTTGCCGGCGTGCTCTTTGGCGTCGGCATGGCCATCGCGGCCGTGAATTTTCTCGCGTGGCTTTTTCCAGGCAACTGATTCACGCAACTCCCAGGAGAGAAGCACATGGCGGAACCCAGACGAATCAACAGGGTGCATCGGTCGCTTTCCCGGCCACTCACCGTCCTTGGGGCCGAGCGGAAACTCTTTTTCTTTGCCATGTGCCTTGGCGCCGCCACGTTCAACCTACTCAACAGCTTGTTCGGCGGGTTGCTGATGTTTCTGTTGCTCTACTTCCTGGCCCGCTGGGCCACTCAAACCGATCCGCAGATTCTGCGATTCCTGCTCACGGCCGCCAGACTACGCGCGGAATATGACCCGATGAAATTCAGCCCCGTTGCGATCCGAAGGGACAGCCATGCTCAGGCTTAGCCGAATCTTCAAGAACTACAACGAGACCGGCTCCCTCAGCGAGCAGATCAATCTGTACGGCTTCATCGGTCCGCACACGTTTCTCACCAAGACAGGTGAGGTGGGCGTCATTCTCGAAGTTCGCGGTGTGGACTACGAATGCCTTGACGGCGCATCGACTGACGCCTTCACCAAGCGCCTCGAATCGGCCTTGAAGTTGTTCGACGAAAACTATCGCCTCTACCAATACCTCTTCAAGCGCAACAACGAAACCATTCCCTACAAGCTCTACGACAATCCGATTGTTGATGCCGCGATCAAAAATCGCATCGCGTACCTCGGTAGCAAAGCCGACACGCTCTTTTCCCTGTCGGTGTATTACGTCGTGCTGTTCCAGGGGTTTCAGGCTTCCGACAAGCTCGGAAGCGCACTCGCCGACTTTCCCAACAATCCGAAGAAAGCCCTTTCCGATCTGAGGGCGCATTTTTCGGGTCAAAAGCGCACCGTCGTCCTTGGGCAGCATGTCAGCAATGCTCAGGCAGCGCTGCTTCAGAAAGCCCGTAGCTTCATCCTTCAGGTCAGCGACTTCCTCTCCGTGCGGATGCTCGACAAGCACGAAGCCTTCCCCGTTCTAAAGAGAACGCTCAACTTTCATCCCGACAAACTCGCATTTGCCAAACTGAAATACGACACCTTCCTCGATTATTACCTGCCGGAGTCTCCGCTCGAATGCCATCGCGGATATCTGCGCGTGGACGACTACTACGTCAAAGTTTTGACGCTTAAGGAGCCTTCCGCGCAGAGCTTTCCCCTTATCTTCAAACGCCTGCTCGAAGTGGAAGCGAATTATTACGTCGTCACGGAGTGGAAAAAAGAAGATTCCGGCAAGATGCGCCGGGTCATCCAGGCCAAGCGCCGCCATTTTCACAACACGAAGCGTTCGTTCGCGAGCCAAGTCAGCCTCAACGAGGGTCCGACACAAGACGTGCTCCTCGACGATTCCAAGGAATCCCAGGTACGGGAACTGGGTGAAGGCATCAAGGAAATCGAGCTGCACGGGAACTACTTCGGCCAGTTCTCGCTCACCGTCGTGATTTACGACCTCGACTCGGCCAAGGTAGACCGCGCGTGCGCCGACTTCTACAAAGTGTTCAGCGTCCACGACGCCCAGCTTTACGAAGAAAAATACAACCTGTTGAACGCTTTCCTCGCAGCGGTGCCCGGCAACCATGTCTTCAACTTGCGCTTCCTGTATCTGCTCAACACGAACTATGCGGATTTCTCGTTTCTCTTCACCCTTCACCGTGGCGAGCCTCTGAATAGTCATCTCCGGCAGGAGTATCTCGCGGTCCTGGAAACCAACCACCACACCCCGTACTTCCTAAACCTCCATTACCGCGATGTCGCCCACACCATGATTCTCGGGAGAACGGGCGCGGGGAAGTCGTTCCTTTTGAATTTCCTGATCACCAATCTTCAGAAATACGACCCCCACACGTTCATCTTCGATCTCGGCGGAAGTTTTGAAAGCCTCACGCAGCTTTTCGGCGGCTCGTATGTTCGCGTGGGCCTGGAATCCGAGGGCTTCAAAATCAACCCGTTTTCATTGCCGCCGACGAAGGAAAATCTCGATTTTCTCGCTCTCTTTCTGAAAGTGTTGATTCAGGGGCAGAGGGCGGGCGAACTCGACCCGGCCACCGAACGGGAACTTTTCCACCAGGTCGAAAACCTTTATGCGGTGGACCCGCCGCTGCGCACGCTGGGCGTGCTGACGAATACCCTCGGGCACGACGTTGCAAGCCGCCTCTCCAAATGGACCCGCGGCGGTCAGTTCGGCTTCCTCTTCGACAATGCGGAGGACACCATTTCGTTCTCCCGCTTTCAGTGCTTCGACTTCCAGCGCATGAGCCAATACCCCGAACTATTGGAGCCGTTGCTCTTCTACATCCTGCATCGAGCCAACGCCGTCATCGCCGACCGTCAGATTACTTCCGTTTTCAAAGCGTTCTTCATCGACGAAGCGTGGGTGTTTTTGAAGAACCCGGCCATTCAGCGATACGTGGTCGAGGCCCTCAAGACCTGGCGCAAACACAACGCCGCCATAATCCTCTCGACGCAATCCCTTGACGAGCTGAAGCGCTCGGACATCCTCGACGTAATCATCGAAAGCTGCGCGACCAAAATCTTCCTCGCGAACCCCGACATGGACCGCGACCTCTACCGTCGCCAGTTTCACCTCAACGACAACGAAGTCGACCTCATCGCGGGGCTCATCCCCAAACAGCAATTCCTGATTAAGACGCCGGAACTGGCGAAGATCGTGAATCTCACCGTCGATGCCAAGAGCTATTGGCTCTACACCAACGACCCGTACGACAACAAAAAACGGAAACAAGCCTTTGAACAGTACGGATTCGAAAAAGGCCTCGAAATCCTGGCGGGAGCGCAACCGTGATTCCTTTCTACCGTCTCTTCGAGGAAGCCGTTGTCCGTGATCCGCTGTACCTGTTCATGCCCCTCCTTGTGTGCGGAATCTTCACGGTGTTCGTGCTTGTCGTGCAGTGGTTTGTCGGACTCCGTTCCGATTGCGACCAAAGCTTCGAGCAATACCAATCCATTTCAAAAGGAGCACCTCGATGAAACAAATGTTCCACATCCAGTGGCACGGCCTTTTCCTTCGCGTCTTCGCCATCGTTGTTCTAGGAGCAGCTGCGTTCCACGCTTCGCCTGCGCACGCCGCGACCGAAGCCGCGGCTCGTGTCGTGAAGTATTCGAAGGAAGACATCGTTCCTGTTCTCGCCAAGCTCCGCTTTTCGACTCTCATCGTTCTGCCGGAGGACGAAGAAATCCTCGATTTCACCACTGGCGATAAGGAATTCTGGGTCATCAATGGCGCGCACAACCTCTGCTACGTCCACCCGGCTCAGGTAGGCATCCGCAGCAATTTGAATCTGATCACCGCCAGTGGACACGTGTATTCGTTCCTGCTCACCGAAATCAGCAACCAGCCGAACGTCGAGCCGGATCTCAAAATCTTCGTCGAGCCGAAAGAAGGCTCGGGCTTCGCGGCCAGCGCAGGACTGCGCGGCTATGTGAGGGCAGGCGAGGCGGAAGCCTACAAGAAGGAACTCGAAACGCTCCGCTCCCAAACCGTCGAACAGATACACGCGGCGCAAGCCCAGTCCGCCGAGCAGCTGAACCATTTCCGATCAGGCTACGCAACAAAACTCCAATTCGATTATCTCCTCGACCCGAAGGCGTCGCGGGAACCGTTCCTGGTTTCTGTGATTTACCACGACGATTCGTTCACCTACATCAAGTGCGGGGCGCGGGAAAAACCAGCTCTCTATGAAATCAAAGACGGCAAGCCGAACTTGATTTCTTTCCAGTTCGAAAACGGCGTGTACATCGCGCCCAAGATCATCGACTTGGGCTACCTCGCCATCGGCAAAAAGAAGGTGCCCTTTGCCCGCCGCGTTGCCGCGAACTGAGGAACAACCATGAGCCAGCCGACGCAACCCGCGCAAGTGCAGGAAAAAACCCCGAAACCGCAAGGGCTTCTGCCGAAGAACGTCCAGTCCTGGCTTCTCATCGGACTGGCATTCCTCATGGTCGCCATCATGTGGCTGACGGGGGGCAAAAAACCGCCGACTCCGACGAAGACGGCCTCGTCCACAGCTCCAGTCCCGGCGCCGCTCGAAGTCAACGAAACCAAGATCGGCGAGTTGCAAAGCCGCATCGAGCAAATGCAGCGCGATGAACAGGCTGCTCAGAGCGCTCTTACGCAGCAGACTCGCTTGCTTGGCGGCACTCCCCAAGATCCGCAGCAAGCCCAGCAGCAGAGTGCAGCCGGTAACCCGCCCGACCAGCGAGCGGAGGACCCCATTCAGGCGGAGCGGAAGCGGCGTGCCTACGTGTCGCTGTTTGCCTCGAATGTAGCTTTGACCTACCGCAAGACTCCATCAACTTCGCCAACCGTGCCGACACCTGAGGCCGAGACCTCTCCTTCAGCTGCGAGCCTCGTTCCCGTGGGGCCCGACGCCCCGCAGGTCACCCAACTCTTGAAGCAAATGGAAGCGAATCCGCCTTCGCCTGAGCCAACGCGAAAAGATTCCCCGGAACCAACCCATGATCGGAAGGAGGAAGCCAGAAACCCTGCCGTCGTGTCGGCCATCTCCGCCAATGCGGCGGCAGGAAAAACCTACGTCCTGTTTGAAGGAACCATCCTTGAAACCGTTCTCATCAACCGCCTCGACGGGGGCTTTGCGGGCCCCGCCGAGTGCCTCCTCTCAACCGATGTCTACTCCAACGACCGCCAACACCTGCTGATACCCGCAGGCTCGAAACTTCTTGGCGAAACCAAGAAGGTGGATGCCCTCGGCCAGACACGTCTGGCCGTCGTCTTCCATCGCGTGGTCATGCCGGACGGGTATTCCGTCAGCCTCGATCAATTCAAGGGACTAAACCAAATCGGCGACACCGGGTTGCGGGATCAGGTCAACAACCACTACCTCCGCATCTTCGGAGTGTCGCTCGCGGTCGGTGCTCTGGGAGCCGTCGCCGAAGCCGGAACGGCGGGCTCACTCAACGCCTCCAGCTCGGACCTCATGCGCCAGGGATTCGCGCAAAGCACCGCGCAGTCTTCGGCGCAAATCCTGGACAAGTTCCTCAACATCATGCCCACGGTGACCATCCGGGAAGGCCACCGGGTCAAAGTCTATCTCTCGGGCGATCTCGCGTTGCCCGACTACAACAACCACAAAATCCCTTCCGATTTCTGAAGGCAAAAAAGGAGAGCGGTCCGATGAAAAGAAAAATTCTGATTTGTTTGCTCGTGTTGGGTTTGGGAGTCAGCAGCGCCACCGCGCAATTCGGGAGCGGCGTCGTCTTTGACCCCACCAATTTCCACAATGCTCTGCTGCGCTACTACCAGCTCCAGCAACACCTGATTCAACTGCAAAAGAGCTACACGCAGATCACCAACCACCTTAACCTTGCCCTGCAGATGGCGCAGTTCGTCAAGAACATGCCCGCTCGTTACCGCGCGATTTTTTCCCAATGGCGAAATGTGACCTCGCTCAACACCTTTGGGAACACCGTCTCGTGGATTAATGGCATCAACACCGGCGTCCTTCCCAACATCAACACCGGCTACCTGAAGGCCACTACGCCGCTGTCGCAGTACGACCCGTACGAACTCTCGGGAATGGACGCCTCGGAACTCGGGCGCGTGCAATCCCAGTACGCGTCCATCCAGCTCGTCGACGGCGCAAACATGAACGCGATGGCAACCATCGGTTCAATCCGCGGCACCGCCGACAATATCCAGACCCAGATCGCCAACCTTGAACAAGATTCATTTTCAGGCGACTCCGGCCTCAACACCGAAGTTTCCGTTCTGAACAAGATCAATGCGGCGGGCGTGTTGACCCTCCGTACTGTCCAGGACTCGAACAAGCTCCTCGCGTCGCTTCTCGAACAACAAACCATCCTCGCGAAGCAACAGCGCGACGCTGCCACGAGCGCCATTAATACCGATATCGGTCGCCAAGCGAGCATGGCCGGCAACATCGCCCAGGTGACTGGAACGATCACCGATTCACTTCAAAACTTCCGCATGCCGTAGGCGTGCGCTCGTAGATTCCCGGCGTCGAAGGAGCTGACCGCGATGCAAACCGATTTCCTGCAGTACATCTTTCAGGCGATCAACAACTTGCTTACGCAAAATCTCGGCTTCTTCGACGCAATGGGCCAGAATCTTTTCCGCTCGTTCGCCACGATCCTCGTGGCTTGGTTTGGAATCAAGTCCGCTCTTGCTTCCGCCAGCGGCAGGCCTTCCTTCCAGTTCGATCATTTTGCCAGTTTGCTTCTGACCATCAGCTTTGGCTTCGCGATGGTCAATTACTACAGCACGCCGATTCCCGGCGTCGGAGTCAGCTTCCACAACCTGGTAACGAACGAAGCGCAGTTTCTCTCGACTCAAATCGATCAGGCGCAACTCCAAACCGTGGTCACGCAGGTTGCCAACTTTGAAGCTCGCATGGACTCACCCGGTTGGGGAGATCTTTTCGGAACCGCCGTCTACATCATCGTCACCATCCTGCTCGCCGCAGCCCAGGCCATAGCGATTGTGGTCATCGCCTATGGGTTCATCGCTACTGCAGTTTGCGTACTGGTCGGACCTGTCTTCGTTCCTTTTTTTATCGTTCCCAAAATGGAGTGGCTCTTCTGGGGATGGTTCCGCTGCTTCATCCAATATGCCTTCTACCAAGTCATCGCCGCCGCCGTCGTGTATGTCATCGGAAACCTCATGCTGGGCGCTCTGCAGCTCCCGCCCGCGGGCACGCTTTCCACCGTCCAACTGATTGCCTGGTTTCCCGTCCTTTTTATTACGTTTCTTGCCTCGATTTACGTGCTCCTCAAAATCCCTTCGCTTACAAACCATATCTTCAGCGGCACGGCTGGAGGATCGTCCGCTGGCCTACTCGAAGCGCCCGCCGCAGTCCTTAACAGGGTGATGTGATGGATCGCGATGCCACATTCCACGATGCCAAGCGGCTCTACCTCGAACAGTACGGGGATCCTATGGTGACCAATACATATCTCAAGATTGCTCTCGCGTTGCTGTCCGTCGTCTGTGTGGCCCTCGCGCTCATCGACCTCAGGACCATTCGTACCTTCCAAAATTTCCGCCCACTTGTCATCCGGATTGATGATCTGGGCCGCGCCGAGGCCATCAACTACCACAACCTCGAATACAAGCCCCAAGACGCCGAAGCAAAGTATTTTCTCTCCGAGTTTTGCAACCTCTATTACCGCCGCAACCGCTACACGATTCAGGATGATTTCTCGAAGTCTCTCTACTTCCTCGACGGCAAGCTCGCCAACGGCATTTTCGACGCCTACCGCAAAGGCGACATCATCAAGAAATTCATCACGAACACCGCCGCGCCTGAGATCGATGTGGACGTGCAGAAAGTCTCTCTCGAAGAGATGCAAACGCCGCCCTTCCGCGCGCGCGTGGACTTCTACATGGTCTATTACTCGCCCGCCGACCATACCGAGCTGAAGCGCGAGTTGTACACCGCGAATTTCGTATTCGTTTTTAAGTCCCAGGTGCCCAACGAATTGATTCCCATCAATCCGCTGGGAATGACCCTGACCTACTTCCGCGAAGACCAGGCGTTTAAGTGAACACGTTCGTCGAAATCGCGAGAGAAGAGGTCGCGGTCCGGCACCTCGCAACATCGGCCCAACCTCCGCGCGCCACGCCCGCCTTTTCCCAAAACATTTCCTCTTCGCACACGCCACAGCCCACTCGATCGTTCCTGCTCGGGGATACCCCAGGCGCGCTTCTGAAGGGCCTCCGTTGCTTTCCGGCTGCCTGCCCGCTCCCCGCAAGGTTGAAAGGCCACGGAAAACCCCCGGTATCGCCAGAAATCGACGCGGATGAGAAGAAAAACGCGCTCGAAGTAACGCCGACTCTCTCCGCCGAACGGCAGGTTGTTACATGCAAAACATGATTCGCACTTTCCGTTTGGAGAATGGGTGGACCCAGCAAGTTCTGGCGAACCGCGTTGGCATCTCCCGCCTCATGATCAGCCTCTTCGAACACTGGAGGCGCGACCCAAGTTTGGCACTGGCTTACCGCTTGGCTGATGCGCTCGGAAAGAGAATTGACGAGGTATTTCCCCACGAACGGCAAGCGTTACTGCCGGACGAGCCAAAGGCAGCGTCATCTGAACCTGAAACCTCTTCGAGCGGAGCCACCCGGCTAGCACAAAACCAAGTCCGCTCCTCTCGCGTTTCCAAACGCTGGTCCCAAAGGGAATTGGCGGAACGCGTAGGCGTTGCGATGGGAACGATCAACGCCATCGAACGAGGCTCTTGGAAACCCAGCCTCGCGCTCGCTTACGCCATCTCCGAGGTGCTCGACCGGAGCGTCATCGATCTCTTCCCACTCGATGCTTTTCGCAAGCTCACGCCGCTTGGACCTTCAGCATCCGAGGAGTCGGACTCGACGGAAAAGAACGCGCTGGAAGGCGAGGCTCTCCAAGAATTCCCACCGAAGGCGGTCAGCCCAACAAATCCCGAAGCCCCGTCGAGGGGCGAGGCAGACTGACATGATCGCCAACGCCGTGCTGTTCACAATCGTTGTCTTGCTGGGCTACGGATTCTGGCTGCTCGACCAGTTGAAGTTCATGGCCCGGTACAAGGCGGTCCTGTATCACGCCTACGGAACGCCGATTCTGCTTTTCCTCGTGGTTCTCTTTGTCAATTTGTTCGGCGCGGCGCTTGCCATCGGGCGTAGGTTCTTCCTCAAGAACACTGGACGCAAGCTCTCGCACCTCGACAAACAATTCAACGTCAGCCATGCCGACATGCCCACTCCCGTGAACGAGGAGGATTTCAACTAGTGTCCCGAGACGCCTTTAGCTACGACCCGCAAGACGGCGGCGATGCGCGCGACACATCCCCTCGCCGGCCTGTTCGTCAACACAGACCGGCTTATTCCGAAAGACAAGATGGCAGGAGTCCCGCGCTGGAAGCCCCTGGCCGCGGCGATAGCACCGAAGCCCGCGAGCAGCATCCGACCCGCGAGGAACGCAGCGATTCTCCGCGGGCCTATTACGTCCGCGATCGCACCTATCTCCTCCGCGACTCCGAGATGCACTCCCTGACAGAAATCGGCAAATTCCGCGTCATCGCTGTTTCGGACCTAGCAAAGTACTCCTACGACGGGAATCGAGCACGAATGGAGAAGGACATTCGCGCGCTCGCACGCCAGTCTTTGGTCAAAGACAACACCCTTGAAATCTCACAGAAGAAGACGTTGCGCGTCCTCACGCTTACGAAAGCCGGGCACCGCGTTCTCAAGAACACGAATAAAGTGGCCGACGATCAGCCCATCTATCACGGTTTGGTGAAACCCCGCGAAGTCAAACACGACGCTGATCTCTACCGGCTTTATCAGAAGGAAGTTGCCCGCATCGAGCGCGGCGGAGGCCGACCGGTCCGCGTGCTCCTCGACTATGAACTCAAACGAAATCTGAATCGCGATCTGGCCCTGCTGGGACCTGACAAAGATGATCTGGACCGCAAGGGCGAAGTCGCGGAAAAGCACGGCCTGCAGCTCGTCGACGGAAAGATTCCTGTCCCCGATTTGCGTGTCGAGTATGAGACCCCCGAACTGGAATTGCGTCACGTGGATCTGGAACTTGCGACCCGTGATTACCGACCACGTGCTATGGCGGCAAAAGCCTCTGCAGGCTTCTCGATGTATGCGCGCTCGGAAGACGCATCGCGTTTGCGTCGCGTTCTCGATGAACGCGAGATCACCGCGGAAATCCTCTCGCTATGAACATTGCACCCTCGCATCTCGACGCTCTAAAAGCTCTCGGCTACACCGAAGCCGAGGCTCGGTTTCTCTACATCGTAGCGACACATTCCGGCTACTTTGTGGCGCGTCAATTTCTCGCCTTCACCGACGCCCATTGGGGCAAGCGCACCACTCTCTTCTGGAACAAACTTCAAACCAAGCGCCACGCCCGGACCGAATGCTTTCCAAAGAGCGGAACCGTCTATCACCTGTTCTCACGCCGTCTCTACCGACAGATCGACCGCGAGAACATCCGCAACCGCCGCGAACACGAAATCGAACACATCCAGCGACGCATCGCCATGCTCGATTTCGTTCTGCTGAATCAGGGGTATCAGTACCTCGAAACCGAACCAGAAAAAATCCGTTTTTTCTGTAATCAATTAAAGGTCCCGAACCAGTTCCTTCCTTCAAAGATTTATCACGGACAGAGAACTTCCCAGCCCACCGTTCGCTACTTCGTCGATAAGTTTCCGATGTTTGTTGCGAGCGGCGCCTCTTCGCCCGTGGTGACGTTTACCTACCTCCACGGGGCCGAGGCAAACCTCCGAGAATTCGTGCACCATCTTGAAGCCTACTTGCCACTCTTTCGGCAGCTTTCCACCTTCCGATTTCTCTATCTGGCGAGAGTCGATTCCCACTTCGAAAACGCAAGACAACTTTTCAATTCTCTGGTGAGCATTCCACTCGGGTCGGACGTATCGGCGGACCTGCTGCGTTATTTCCAAATCCGCAAGACCTGGGACCTCAGCCGGTACGCCTCTCTGACCGAGGCTGACTTGATTTTCCGTAATCAGACCAAAACGCGATTCGCCGGGCAACGCTTCGAACATCTCTATCGCGGTTGGAAAGTCGGACGAGTGACCGAATCCGATATCCGCCAGGACTTTGCTGGTAGCGAGCGTCGCGCCATCGTGCACTTCGCTGCCGAAGTGCTTTGCCGCTTTGCGGTTCCTGAGCAGGAACCTGAGGGAAAAGGGTGCAGAAGGTAAGGACTACACACTCCACCTTCGTCTTCACCTGTTTCTTCACCCTGTGGCGCTAGCAATTTCTTTGAGGAGAGTCGGATGCAAAACGGAGCGCAAGCAAGAGTCACCGTGGAAAAAACACCAAAACGGGCGGGAGCGACCCCACTTTTTCGGCTTTCAGCCGCCCAAAAAATTCGTGGGGTCGCTCCCGCCCTGCGGCACGGTAAATCGTGCCGGCTGTTTTTTCCACGGTGACAGGAAGTTCGGAGCAAAGACAGATCACAGAGGAGAAACACAATGTCGATCATTAAGAAAGCACCAGCGATCATGACTCGCGAAGTGAAGCTCGAAGAGCCGGTCAACCAACTGCTCGAAGACTATGCCCGGTTCATCGAGAGCAGCCCGGACCACGTCATTAACTCCGCCTTGAAGAAAGTGCTCTGGCGGGACCAGGACTACCGCAAGTGGCGCGAAGCGCGCCGCACCGCACAGCCCGGCTCCGATAAAGGGCAGCCGGTCGAAGCGCGGGGTAGGGTCTGATGCAACGAGCACTCGAATCGCGCGCTTTCATCGCGGCCATCCTCGCGATGGCCGCTGGTATGTTCCTCGTTTATGTCCATCCGTTCCCGGACGAGCAGATCTTTCTGCATGTCATCGCCCTGCGCGCTCCCCACGCCTTCCTCAGTTTCAAATACCTCTACTACACCTTCCTATTCACGACGCCCTATATCGCTTGCTCGACTCTGCTCTCAGCGCTCTACATCTTTACGCTGAGGGCCCGCCAGCACATCTCGCCTGGACGCTTGCCCCAGTACCCCGATCCCCGCACGAGAGACGATCTGTTCCTTGTCGTGGGCGAGGTACACGACCCGCGCAAGCCAGTGCCGGCCAAGGCTCCCTATTGGCTCACGATTCCCGAGCGCGGATTGTTCACAGGCATTGTCATCTTGGGGGCTATAGGGTCGGGAAAAACTTCATGCTGTATGCTTCCCTTTGCGGAACAGATTCTGGCCTACAAAGCCGCCGACAAAGAGAAGCGTATCGGCGGTTTAATCCTCGAGGTAAAAGGCGATTTTTGCGGCAAGGCAAAAGACATCCTCGTGCGTCACCAACGCGCCGAAGATTACATCGAAATCAGTCTCGATTCCGAGTACTGCTACAACCCTCTTCACAACGACCTCGACGCCTACGCTCTCGCGTATAACATTGCCTCGCTACTGAACAACCTTTTCGGCCGTAGCAAGGAGCCGTTCTGGCAGCAGGCCTACACCAACCTCGTCAAATTCATCATCCTTCTTCATAAAGCCGCCTACGACTACGTCACCTTCTTCGATGTCTATCAGTGCGCTATCTCTCCGCCGCTGCTCGAAGAACGGATCGACGAGGCCGAGCAGATCATTCTCGGACGCCACTATGTGGCCCTTACGTCGAAGGTCTTTGGAGAGCGGACCGCCGATCTGGCGGGGCTTGGCTTCGTGCACGACCAGAAGGAAGACCGCTACCTCGCACCGGCTAGCCGGGAGCTGCGGGGTATATTAAGGATGCAGGGCATTCCCTCCGAGGACCGCACGGTCCTGGACCCGGCCCAGGCCGACCCCGTAAAGGTCGTCCAACTGGAAGCAGTCCAGCGCTGGTTCTATGACGATTGGAAAAGAATCGAGCCGAAACTCCGCACCTCCATCGTCGAGGGTGTCTCGGTCTTCCTTTCGCTCTTCGACGACAACCCGAAAGTGAAGCGCGTCTTCTGCCCAAAGAAAGAGTGCTATGACCCTCAGAAGAACGCCAGTAACCAGTTTGGCAAGCCGCTGCCTTCGTTTGGCTGGCTGATAGAAAATGGCAGTCTCGCCGCTCTGAATTTCCCCATTGGCATGAACGCCGGCCTCGCGAAGGCTCTGGGGGTGATGATGAAGCTCGATTTCGAGCGCGCCGTGCTCAATCGCGTTCCGAAAATCGAGGCGCATCCCGAGCAGTATTTCAGGCAGGTTTTGTTCCTCTGCGATGAATACCAGCACTTCGCCACTGTGGGCGAAAGCGACCCGACCGGCGACGAGAAATTCTTTAGCCTCTCCAGACAGCCGAAGTGCATCCCCATCATCGCCACGCAGAGCATCAGCTCGCTACGATCCGCGCTCCCAGCTGAAAGCTGGCGCACGCTCCTCCAGACCTTCCGCACCAAGATTGTTCTCTCGTTGTCCGATGATTTCTCAGCGCGGACGGCGAGCGATTTCTGTGGGCGCGAAGACCAGCTCAAAGTCAGCTACAGCTTGTCCGAAAGCGGGCACGACACCAAGGTCAGTTGGCTCACCGGCAAAGCCCTCTCGCACAAAGCCAACATCATCGCCTCGAAGAGCTACAACACCCGGAGCGACTACCGCTTCGACACGAAAACATTCATGGAGTTGCGCAACGCCCAGTCCGTCGTTCTTGCCTACGACGGAATCGACCCCAAGCCACCCATGTTCTGCTACCTCAAACCCTATTACAACGATCCCAACGAGTCGTACTTTGCCCAACTCGAAAAAGGAAAACTCTGATGAACGGATTTGAAATGATTCTGCCGTTCTTGAAGCCCATCGAGCACCTTATTCTCGACGATTCGATCAGCGAGGTGATGGTGAACGGCCCCGACCGGGTGTTCATCGAAAAACAGGGCTTCCTGCAGCATGTGCCGGGCGTGTCCATCGGCGAAAAATCCCTGATGGTCGCCGTGAAGAATATCGCCCGGCGTCTCGGCGACGACATCTCCGAAGCGAAGCCCATTCTCGACTCGCGGCTGCCCGATGGCAGCCGCGTCGCCGCGGTGATCCCGCCATGCAGTCTCGCCGGCGTAACTCTGACAATCCGAAAATTCAACACGCGCCACTTCGAGATGGAAGATCTGATTCGCGAAGGCACTCTCGATCGCGCCCTCGCGAACCACCTCGAAGACTACGTCCTCGCGCGCAAGAACATCCTGATTTGCGGCGGAACGGGCACGGGAAAATCGACCCTGCTTTCGATCCTGGGAAAATTCATTCCGCACGAGGAACGCGTGCTCGTTATCGAAGACACGGCTGAGATTCAATTGCCGCAGGAAAACCTCGTCCGGTTTGAGGCGCGCCGCGAACAGAATGGCCTTCCGGCAGTGGCCATCCGCGATCTCCTGAAAGCAGCCCTCCGCCACCGCCCCGATCGCATCGTCCTGGGCGAGGTCCGCGGAAGCGAGGCCTTCGATCTCCTGCAGCTGCTAAACACCGGACATTCAGGCACGCTATCCACCATTCATGCAAGTTCCGCCCAGCAAGGCCTCGCGCGCTTCACCAGTTGTGTCTTGCAGAGCGGCGTAGAAATACCTTTCCGTGCCGTCAAGACGAATATTGCGGATTCGCTGAACGTCGTCATCCATGTCGAACGCCGGCCAGGACGCAGATACATTTCCGAAGTTCTGCTCATCAACCGCTACGACTCCGATGCGGACCTGTTCGACTACGGCGCGGTGTTCTTGGCAAAGCAGGACCACCCATGAGCACGGATAGCAAATTCGCGCCGCGCTCTCTCACCGCTTCGGAGTATGTCCGCGAACTGTTCGGGCCTGAGGATAATGCCGCAATCCTTCTGCGGAATCGCTCGACAGGCCACACGAGTCAATCCATCGCCAAGGCCGAAACCATTGCGAGTCCCGACTTTCAATCCTGGCTCGCGGCTCAGAGTGCCAGTGGTTCCGATGTGTTCGTGGGAATGAATCCGATTAAAGACGGCGCCCACAGCCGGACCAAGGGAGATATTGCGGATATCCGCCACGTCTATCTCGACCTCGACCGAAAGGGCGACGAAGCCCTCCAAGGGATCCGGAACTCAACCGACGTGCCACCGCCAAATTTCGTCCTCGACACTTCTCCCGGCAAGCACCAGGTCGTATGGAAAGTGAGCGGATTCAGTCAGGATGAAGCGGAATCTCTTCTTCACGGCCTCGCCAACAAATTCGGAGGTGATCTGGCGGCGACGGACTCGACGCGCGTGCTGCGCTTACCGGGATTCGCCAACCACAAACTTCCCGAGGAGTTCATCGTTCAGGCGCACCAAGAGAGCAATGCGGTATACACGCTCCGCGATTTCACGATTGACGACGACTCGCCCGAAGCGCCTCGCCACTTTGGGGAGGCTCAAGAGCGCAGACGGACGGTACCGGGCGACCATAAAAGCCAATCCGAATACGATTGGGCGTACGCCAAGCGCGCGCTCGCCCGCGGCGACGACCCCGAAGTAGTCATCCAGCGCATTGCCGACTATCGCGCGGAAGATAAGGCCGATCCACATTATTACGCTCGGCACACGGTGACCAAGGCTCAGTCAGAGTTGCAAAAGAAAACCGCTTCCCCCCGAACGGAAGACAGCAGGTCGGTGAACGACTCCAGAGGGACACCATGAAGAAAAATAGCTTAGTCGAGATGAAAATCCAGACACCTACAGACGGCGAAGAGCACCCCTGGACAGTGCCAGAAGCTGCCAATTTTCTTGGAGTGAGCGCGCAAACTGTGTATCTTTGGGTCGAGCGGAAGCAGATTCCCCATCTCCGCGTAATGGGTCGCAACATCCGGTTCCTCAAATCGGATCTCGAAACATTTCGCGCGTCCTTCAAACAGGAGATGGAGAATGCCTAGAGCACGCAAGTACGACGGCGTTGTCTATCGGCGGGCTGGCACCGAAATCTGGTGGATTCGCTATCGGGATCGCAAGGGCTTTGCCCGAAGAGAATCCAGCTTGACCGCCGATTGGGACGACGCAAACAAGAAGTTGCGAGAAAGACTTCAGGCGAGAGACGACAATCTCCTTGAAGTCATAAGAAAGGGCGAAACCTTGGCTTACGGACAATGGGCGGATTTCTTCTTGGAGAACTATTCCAAGCCGCCCGTGCGCGCTGAGAAAACGCATGAAGCGAACAAGCGGTGCACCAAACACCTCAAGGCTGCTTTTGCTATGAGCCGATTGGTGGATATCACCGCGGATTCGATTGAAATGTATCTTCGTGATCGTCTTCGACAGCGAGTTCGCGTCAAGGTGACGCTCGGTTACAAACAACTAGGGGCAATCAAGGCCACCACGATACATCAGGAGTTCAGAGTTCTCCGGCGTATGCTCAACGTGGCGGTCCGCAAGAAACTCCTAGCAGCGAATCCGTGTTCAGGCGTTGAATTCCCGGTTGCCGTGAAAGGGTTGTTCAGACCTCACTACGTCGCATGGTCTGAGCAACTAAAGATCGAATCCCATGGTCCGCAGCACTTGCGGAACATCGTTCGCATTATCACGGAGACCGGATTGCGGATCTACAAGGAACTGACTCCCATGAGGAAGGACCAAGTGGACCTGCACAACGCGGTCGTCTGGATACCGGATTCAAAGACACCGAATGGTATTGCCGAGGTTCCTCTCACTTCACTTGCCATCGAAGCGTTCAAGAGTCAGATGGCACTTTCGGGTGAAGGACCGTTTCTGTTTCCGAGCAATCGGAATCCGAGCGGACACCAAACGGCACTCAAGACTGTTTGGCAAAAAACTCTTCGACGGGCAAAGGTTCCCTACTTTCGGATTTATGATCTTCGTTCCACTTATGCCACACGGCTGAGTGCCGGAGGCGTAGCCGATGAATGGGTAACCCAGATGCTCCGCCAGAGCGATGCGCAAGTCTTCAAGAAGTATTCGCAAATGAAGTTGCAGATGAAGCGCGAAGCACTGGTAAAGCTCAATCGTCGAGCCAACGAAATGGCACCGGTAGCCGCTGACACCCTGATGGCGGCTCCAACGTGCACAGTCACGGTGCAATAACCTCATTCGTGCACAGTTCGTGCACAGTCGGGGGTAAAAATGATGGAGCGGACTAGGAGTAAAGTTGGGAAGTGCTTTAGAATGAATAAAGCAGTCACTGTCGGGGCGTAGCGCAGCCTGGTAGCGCGCCTGCCTTGGGCGCAGGAGGCCCCCGGTTCAAATCCGGGCGCCCCGACCATTTCACTTTTCAAATTCTGACTACCGCGTAAAGTGATAGGTCCAGCTTACGGTGATGTAAGACTTCAAGGGCACTCCGACCACGCGCTCGATGGGAATTGGAAAGGTTGGATCCGTCGGGTAAGCGAATACCTCGGTAGTCTGTCCGGTGTATCCGCTGGCGATTAAGAACTCAGTCCCAAGGGACATGCGACCTTCAAGAAACGGTCTGATCAGTGCGCCGCGAAACTCTGGAACGGCAACGCCCACAAAACCATCTCCGAGCGGCTTGGCACGTACATATTCGAACTCACACCTTCCGTGAAGACCGAACGGCAGGCGATTTGCTGTCGCGACGGTGTCCCATATGAAACGTGGCGCCTCCGGCGTGGGAGCCCCGGTTTGAAGATCTCTGGCATCCGCCTGCGCATATGAAATCGAAACCGAGCCTTGGGAAAAACTCCTTTGCAGCGATAGCACGAGCACGCGGTTGCGGGACGGTCCTTCGTCCTCTTGCAGACCGGTATCCGGATCGATCTTGGCGAGCTCCTGAGAGTTGGTGACGTGTTTCAGCGTCGCTTTAAAGTCGAACTGTTTCACGCTCTTCGCAAGAACCAGCTGGTAAAGCCGAGAAGTCGCCAAAAGAGTTGGAGCAGTCGTTCCGGTACCAATACGCGGGTCTTCCGTATGAAAGGCTTCGCCGTAGCTGAACGAAATGATTGGCAGAAATAACTTTTGCGGCGGCATAACCGTGAGCGTGGCCTTGGGCAGGGTTAGCCCTTCTAGATTGTTGGATGAATGGGCTGGGTCGATGTTGTCTTCGTTATCCAGACGCACCTCTTCGCGGCGCAATCCGACGTCATAGTGAAGATACTTGCTGAGCGTTCCGTCCAGCGAGGCGTATGGTTCAACGAACGAGAGCGTCAAGTTATTGCTGGTGACCGGCTGGAATTCGCCTTCGGCATTCGCTACTTTCAAGTCTAAATCCCTGGGCGCATCCCGCCTTAAATCGACGCCCGCCAGAATCGAAAGCCACGGCTCGATCTGCTGCGTGTAAAGCGGACCTCCTCCGAATATGGTGCGGGTTTCGCTCTGCTGGATGAGCCCGCCGACGACCGAAAAAGGCGGGTCTTCCGAGTACTGCGGACCAAAATTGGAGCGAAGGGTTAACGCGTACTCACGAAAAAAGCCGGAGAGAGTCAGTTGCTGCTGGTCACTGATCCTCCACGTATCACTGGCCACGAAGATCGCCGTATTCGTGCGATCAAACTGCCGCCCATCCACGGTGTCCTCAACCACCGGCATGTTGATGGGAATCAATCCGGGGATATCCGAAACTCCGTAGTAGCCGACGCCAAATAAGGTAAGCACATTCCGGCCCATATTAAACTGCCGGAAGGCGTTCACTTTGTATTGTTGGCGATGCTCGAGCCGTGCCAGGTAGCCATTACCGTAAGCCGCTTCGACCGCCACGAAGGCGTTGGTTGCAGGATTTTTGGGGCTCCAACCCGCCACTAGATCGATGTCGCGATAGTCCCCGGTGAGCTCCACAAAGCTATTCAGCCGAACGCGCGGTACATACGTAGCGGCCAGATCGACGGAATTGTTTCCCTCTCGCACGTTAAACGCGCCTCCGTCAATTCCCACCGCTTCAATCATCGGAGCGATCAGAAAATTGGGATCGGCGTATCCGTTGCCATGGGCGTTGGCGGGAAGATTATTGGGATAGAGAAAATCTCCAATCTGGTAGAACTGAGCGATGGGTTCGCCGTGATCGCCCGCAACACCGGGAGCGAAATATTGTGGCGCCTTGATTCCTCCAGACGCTGTTTCGATAGGGTCACCCGGAATGGAGATCGGTGCGCCCGGTCTTCCGGGATTCGCATCCAGCACCTGATCGTGAATCACAACTCGTTCCGAGGGATCCGGGGTGAGAGCAGAGGGGGCCGAAGCGCCAACGACGGTTACGGCCTGTCGCACCGAAGCAATCTGGACGAATTGCAGATTCAAGCTTGCCTGTTGTCCCTCGGAAAGGGAGACGCTGACGGTGACTGGCGCGAAGGAGGAAATTTCCGCGGTTACTTGGTACTGCCCGGGATCGAGATCGATCCACCGAGCATGGCCATTCTGATCGCTTATCGCGTCTCGAACCGCAACTCCCGCGGCACTCACAAGCGTCAGCCTAACGCTCGCTACCGCACCACCTTCCGGATCGAGGGTGTTTACTGACAGATTCGCCAAACGCGGACCAGCCAAGACGCCACCGCAACAACATAGTAGCAAGCAGACGAACGAGATGACCCTTGTTACCAGCGCAGGGGTGACCAGGGCAGGAGTTTTGTCATGCAGCAAAAATGGCATTAGCTCGCGCCAGTATCAGCGATGCAAAACACGGACAGCTGGTAATTACAGTACGATGGAAAACCTGAAATAGATGCTGTGCGGGACAGTTACAAATACTTAACCAGCACCACCTCGTTGCGCGCTTCGTTGTAAACCAATTCGTCGATCATCTGCTGCGTCATCATGATTCCCAAGCCGCCGGGGCGCAGGCCCTTGGCTTCTCGGGCTTTGGTGTGGGCGAGCGGATCGTCTTCCGGATTGTTCACGGCGGCGTGCGCCAGCTCTTCCATGCGAAAGCCGGGGCCGGGATCGTCAATGCGATACATCAACATGCGCTTGGTGCGAATAAACGATATGCGTACTTTGAGATTTGGATCGAGGCGCCCGCCCCACTCCACGGCGTTGTTCAACAATTCGCGAAACGCGAAGCCCACGCTTTCACGCAACTCGGCGGGCAAATCCGATTCGAGACGCACCAGGAAACTTTGCACGCGGCTGACCACCGAGCGGTCGCAAGGCACCAGCAGCTCCACCCAATGCGGCTGCGCGGAGAGCACTTCAATCGCCGGGCATTCCGGCACCGCGGCCAAAGCGTCGCGTACCAATTCCAGCAGCATCTGCGCCTCGACGGGCTTGGCGATGAACTGGTACACCCTCCCGCGCAGCGCTCCCAGCAACGTCTCCGGAGTTTGATCCGAAGTCATGATCACAATTTTTGGAATCTGCGGTTCTTTCTGCAGGCGATTGAGCAGGTCCAACCCGCTCATGCGCGGCATCCATACATCAAGCAGCAGCAGATCGAACTTATGTTTTTTCAGGGCCTTTAACGCCGCCTGCCCATCGTTGACGGTGGTGACGGTGTAATCATTGGCCTTCAGAACGCCGCTGAGCATCTCGCGCGTGGTGGCATCGTCATCACAAATCAAGATATTGGGCATGGGCTGTTTCGAAAGCGACTCTCCAACGAGCACCCCGTGGCAGACGCTAACGCTTAACGCGTTTCTGCCGGCGCCGCACGCCCGCCTTGCCCTTGCCGGATGGTGACCCCGTTCGACTTGCTTCCCTTGTGTATCCTCTCAGTTTTTTCTCTAAAATGACAATCTGTTCTTCAAGCTGCTTCAGCCGTTCCGCCGCGCCAGAAATCTGGTTCTGACGGCCCATGTCCTGAAGCTCCTCAGCGAACTGCCGAGCCTCTGCCGCGCCAAAAATACTCACCGAGCCTTTGAGTGCGTGCGCCGTGGCCGCGAGTGCCGAAGCATCTTTGCGTGCCAGCGCCTGACGCAGCAGCGCCATTTTTTTCGGATAGTCCTTCAGGAAAATCTTGATCATGCGCTTTAGCAGACTCGCGTCGCCGCCCACGCGCTGCAGCAACCCCGCGGCGTCATCGCCGGCCGCGTCACCGGCTGCCTGGGGCACTGAAGGCACCTTGGCCGAATCCGGCGCCGGAAATGCCAAGCGCGCCATCGCCTTGTTCAGATCCTCGAAATGAAAGGGTTTGCTGAGGCAGGCGTCCATTCCAGCCTGTAGAAGCCGGCGTTGGTCGGCATCCGTATTATTTCCGCTGAGCGACAGCAGGAACTGGTGCTTGCCGCTTACCTTCTCTGCGGCGCGAATGCGCCGGGCGGTTTCCACTCCGTTCAATCCGGGCATCTCGTCGTCCAGCAGCACCACATCGAACCGCCGACCAGAAAGCACGCGCAACGCGTCCTGTCCGTTATTGACGGTCACCACTTTATGACCCAGCCGCGTCAGCAACAATTCCGTCAGCTCGCGAATCGCGGAATCGTCGTCCGCCAGCAATACCTCTAGAGCCGCCGAGGGAATCGCCTGCCGGAGTTCGGCGCCCCCTGGCTCGATCTCTTTCGAACTGCTATCCATCCCGCGCACCCGTGCGCCCATTCCGCCCGTTGCTTGGGCTGTGTCCCTTACTTTCGTCGCGCCCGTAACGTTCATCGCGCTCGTCGCATCCGTCACGTTCGTTGCATTCGTCGCGTCCGTCGCCAGTTCCGATCCCTCGCGCGTTGCTACGTCACGTTTCAAACTTTCACCATCGCGCTTCACGATGCTCTGTTCCTTGCCGACCAATAAGCGAAACCAAAAACGCGCTCCTCTGGGGACCACCGCTTCGCATCCGATCGTGCCGCCCCAGCGCTCCACGGTAATACGGCAGAAATATAATCCCAATCCAGCTTTTCCGCCGCCTTCCTTGCCTTTCGCAAAGAGCTTGAATGCCTCCGCCGGCTGAAAATCCTTTGGGAAGCCCGGGCCTTGATCCTCGACATAGACTTTCAGAAACCGCCCCTCTTCCTCGATGCCAATGGTGACCACCGAGCCGGACGGCGCGTAGCGCAGCGCATTCTCCACCAGGTTGGAGAAAATTCTTTTTAGCCGTGTGTATTCACCGATCACCGGCCATCCAGACCGGCTGCGCAGCCGCGGATCAAGCCATAGCGTTATGCCTTTGGCTTCAAACGTCGGCGCGAACGCAGTTACCGTCTCGCGCGCGCACGTCAGCACATTTGGCAATGCTGCTGTTCCGCCGCCGGGTTCGATACCCTCCTGCAAATCGGCGGAAAAAGCTTTAAGCACTTCGCGAATCATCTCCTCCTGTTGTTCGGATTGTTGCATCCCCACTCCCACCAGCTGTTTGATGCGTGGCGAGCCCTCTTCCAAGCCGAGAATCTCGAAACAGCCGCGCATCGCGGTGAGTGGTTGCGAAAGATCGTGAATGATGCAGTGCAATAATATTTCCTTTTTCTGTACTTCCTTGCGCAGACGCTCGTGCACCAGGAGGCCATCCCGCGCGGTCTGCAGCACGCGAGTTCGTTCCGCAAAGGCCTCTGGTTGACTTTGTATTGAGAGCACGCGCTTATCGCCAATCCTCAGCGCCAGCGCTGCCAGCGGAATTTCGCAAAACGCTCCCAGTTCTTCGCGGCTGCGCTCGATCCAGTCTCCCGAAGGCAATGCTCCGGAGGCTCGCGACTCCCAAAACGCTTCCGCGTCGGTTAGAAATCCTTCCAGGAATGGCGAATCGTCGCCCAGCCGCAAAGTTTTTTTCTCTGTCTCCGGCAAACGCCAAATCTCTGCAAACCACTTGGGCGGCTCGGCCAGCAGACAAAACTCCCCGCCACCAAGGTGTTCGCACAAGGCGTAACCCTGTTGCTGCAGAAATTCCTGGAGCGCTTGAGACATGGTCAGAGCAGCATCTTCGCGGTCAATTTGCTGAAAGCTTTCTCAACGCCTTCACCGGTCTTGGCGCTGGTGTGAAAAATGTCCCATCCGCGCGCCACCAACCCTTCTTGCCACGCGGGTTCCATCTCCCACTCGGAGCGGCGATCGCTTTTATTGATCAGGAGGACAAACGGCTTCGCGCCGAGCTCCTGCCGCATTTCCTGTTCCAGCGCTTCGGCTTTCGCCAGCGTTGCGGCGCGCGTGCCGTCAGCCACTAGCAAATAGCCGAAAGCTCCGCGCAAATAGGTCCAGCGCATTTTCTGAAACTCATCATCGCCGGCTAAGTCCCACAACACCACCTTCACTTCATTTTCTCTCGCCTGGACGATCTTGTTATCTATTTTTACGCCCACGGTCGTTAGGTAGGTATCCGAGAAAATGCCTCCAACGTAGCGGCGCACCAGGCTGGTTTTTCCCACCGCAAAGGAGCCGAGCATGCAGACTTTTTTGAGCAGCATGGCAGGGCTAGGGCGTTGCAGGAGTTGCGCCTGCGGAAGAACCATGCAGCGGCGCAACCGCGCTGATACGAAAGGTCACGCTGCGATTGTACTGCCGGGCTTCTTCGTTCTCTTCTTTTCGCAGCGGCTCCGCCGACGCCACGCCGCGGCTGCGCAGCGCTACGCGTGCGACTCCGTCGCGCGTCAATTGATACAGCACACGATCGGCGCGGCTTTGGCTCAGCGGAATATTTGTAGACTCTTCGCCCGAGCTATCGCTATGCCCCACGATATCCACTTCCACGTTCTTGCGTAGCAATTGTGCCTTTTCGAACAGCGACTTGATCTGCGGCGTCAACCGCCGCAGCGTTTCCAGGTCCTCGGGCGTTGGCGTAGCGCTGCTCAACGGGAAGCGGATGATCGCCGTTTGCACTAGGCTTTGCAAACGATTGAATTCCGCCTGATCGGTATCGGTAAGTTGTGAAAGGTCCACGCCGCGAATCCCCGGCAGCAGCGGCGCGCGGTCGCGCACCTCGGCGGCCCAAACCGTGGATGCTTCGCCCTCTGGCCGCAGCATGCCGTCAGTCACCTTCAGATTTACTCCGGAAGGCGGCCGCAACAGCGCCGACGCGCGCTTCTCCAGAATCGCGTCGTCCATCGCGTAATACGGCGCCCAATGGAAAGCGGCGTCACGTTGGTCCAACCCCGCGCTACTCAGCAGGGTCTGTGGATCCGCAGCCAAGGGATCGCGCAATCCGCGTATCTCGTAGCGCCCGTGCTGGCGTTCGAAATCGGTCACCACCAGGCCCGGCTCGCCCCGCAGCGTCTCAACAAATTGCCCCCAGCGATGATTTTCCCAGGCGCGATACGACCACCACCCCGCCAGCAGCACAAGCACGACCCCGGCGAAAACCAGCGCATAAGACCTCGGATGGCTGCTCTGCTTTTCCTTGTACTGAAATTCCAAACAGCGTGAAAGCTCTTCCGTGGCCCTGGCAAACGGCCCAGTGTCCCCCTGAAACCGCTCCATCTGCGATGCAAAATTTCGATGAATATGTTCCAGCGTCTCCGCCATTCGCAACCGATAATCCGGCGGCGGGATCCCGCGAATCACCGCGGCCAGAATCGCGTACGGTCCGTCCTCCACCCAAACTTCCATCTCTCCCACATTGATCTTCTGAAGAATCTCGCCCTTCGCGCTGTGAAATGAATCGCGCACGAAATCCTGAATCGCCGAAAGCATTCCGGAAACCAGGCTGGCGTCTTGCATGGCCACTGCGGGAGCGACCGCATGCGCCAGCGGCAACCCGGTTTTCTTGTGAATCAGAAAAACCTGCTCCACGCGAAACACCAGGCTGTGCAGCAGGATAATCTCGGAAAACGAGCGCCCGGTGCGCAGCGCTTCAATCCGCCATTGCACGCCGCGCAGCGACAAACTGTGATCCATAGCTTCATTGAACGAATCGAAAAAGGAACGCAGCGTCTGCAGAATGGACCGCCGAATCGCCGGCCCCATTACCGGGAACAGCGCGTCCGCCAGCGTCCCGGGATCCTTGCGCACCGATTCGCGCAGCGCCTCCTCCACCGTGGGCCGCAGCGCCTCGCCTAACGCCTCTTCCCCGCCCTCCTGCCTTCGCAAGTGAATGGCTTCGGGAAGCACCGCGCTCAAATCGCTGGTGCGCTGCTCCGCATTTTCCACGCGTTCGCGCAAACGCGCCAAATCCTCTTGCTCGGGCGCAAGAATCAGGTGGCGCAACTCTTCAAAGGAGCCGCCGTTGCCGGACGAAACTTCCTCGTCTGGATCCAGCGGCAAGCGGAAGATTGGCTCTTCGGGCATAGGCAAGTTAGCGTCGCCTCGCGTCTAGGGCCGTGCGGTGGGGGGTCGCACGATCAGGGTCTATTTCTCCGGCAGCTCGAGCTCGCCCTTGAGGCGCAGCCCCAGCTCGCTGAACATGTCGCCCAGCGTTTCGCGATCCGTCTTTTCGTGGCGCAGCGTTTCCACTTCGCGTTCTAACGCCGCTTCCATTTCCGTTTGTGCTTTGCGAATCTCGTTCGCGAGCGATTTGGATTGATCGAGGATGCGCGAACGCAAGTCGCCCTGCGCGCTGGAAAGCTGTTCTTCCAGTTGCGAGAGTTTCTTCTCCAGGTTCTTGGCGTTATCCCGCGTCTCGCGCGTCAGTTCCTTTAAGGCATCGGCGCGCTCGGTTTTCTCTGTCTTGAGGCGCTGGCCCAGGGCCTCGATCTCTTGCTGCACAAACGATTCCAGCGAATCAAAGCGTTTCTTCAGGTCGTCGCGCAAAGCATCCGAAGCTTTGGCGAGGCGCTCTTCGAGGCGCACAAAGCGCTTCTCGTAGTCGCGCATCTGCGAACCAAACAAAATATCGCGAATCTTATCTACGTTCTGCCCTTCACGCACTTCGCCGTTGGCTACGTTTTTCTCTTCGCTATTGGCTGCCATGTTACTCCGACCTCTCTTTGTCGCTCGTACCCGCTTCCGAGGCATGCGGGCACACTACTACGTTTACACCACCGCTTCAAGCGTCGGAACTAGCAGGAGCCTTGAGAAATGATCCCAGTCTTGCGGGGCCGGAGTCTCCGGGTCGCAACGATAACTCTGCCGTTGCACGCTTGGTTTCGCGGCACAGCCAATCCTGGCTGTGCGCCTTGCCACCCTATACTTCAGACTTCTTATCCTGGGCCGACCGACCCCACCCCATCCCGAAATCGCGCCAGAACCTCCAGAATTTCCTGCCCATACAACTCGATCTTGCGCTCGCCTATCCCCGGAATTCCCCGAAGTTGCGCCAGCGTCCGCGGCTGCTTCACGCACAACGCGTCGAGCGTAGTGTCATGCATCACGATAAACGCAGCGGTGTTCTGCCGCTTGGCCACTTCACGCCGCCATTGCCGGAAGTGATCGCGAATCGCCGCAGCAAAGCCGCCGCTCAAGTCCACAGGGGCATTTTGCGCGGGCACTGCCCGCAGCTGCGGTTCTTCCCGTTGCGGCTTGCGGCGTTCGCTTTTAATTTTTTGCGCGAACCAGCTCGGCATCCCCAGGCACACGTCGCATGCCCCGCACGACTGCCACGTTTTGCTCTCTCCAAAATGCCGGCAAATCAGTTTGTGCCGGCACTCTTCCTTTTCCACAAAATCGATAATCTCGTGATACCGCTCCCAGGCCCGCTGCTTCTCCTTGGGGTCCTCGATAGCGCCCGCGAAATACGCCAGCAATCCGGCGTCCCGCCGCTGCCACAGCAGCAAACATTCCGAAGCTAGCCCATCGCGCCCCGCTCGCCCCGCTTCCTGGTAATACTGTTCAATCGATTTTGGCAACGCCAGATGAATCACGGCGCGCACCGCCGCCTTGTTGATTCCCAAGCCAAAGGCATTCGTCCCCACGAGCACCGGTACTTCATCCGACGTCCAGCGCTCCTGATTCGTCCGCCGCGACGCGGCGTCCATCTGCCCGTGATACGCCAGCGCCTCGATTCCCTCTTCCTCCAGCATCGCCACAGTTTGCCCCACCCGCTTGATCGTGGACGCGTAAATAATTACCGTGCTGCCCTCGTATTTCGCCAGCGCCTTCAGCAGCAGCGCGCGCTGCTCCGCAGGTTTGCACTCCTTAACGATGTAATGCAGGTTCGGCCGGTGAAAGCTGGCGATGTATTTATCCGGCTCGCGCAATTGCAGCTGCTCGATAATGTCGTGCCGCACGCGCTTCGTGGCACTGGCCGTAAACGCCGCAATCGGCGCCTTCGCAAAATGTTTCCGCAACGCGCTCATCTGCCGGTACTCCGGCCGAAACTCGTGCCCCCACTCGGAAATGCAGTGCGCCTCGTCAATCGCAAAAAAAGAAATGGGAATGCTGCCGAGCCAATCGAGCGTGTCTTGCCGCGCCAATCGCTCCGGCGACAAATAAAGCAGCCGGTACGCTCCGCCACGCGCCGACTTAATAATCGTGGCTTGCTCGCCGCCGCTTAGCGAACTATTCAGAAACGCCGAGGGAATTCCCATCAAGGAAAGCTGTGCCACCTGATCCTGCATCAGCGCAATCAAAGGGGAAATAATCACCGCCGTGCCTCGCGCAAGCAGCGCCGCCGGCAACTGGTAGCACAGCGACTTGCCTCCGCCGGTGGGCATGATCACGCAAGTGTCCCGCCCATCCAGCAAACTACGCACAATCTGTTCCTGCCGCGGCCGAAACGCGTCATAACCCCAATAACGCTTCAGCGCGCTCATTACCTCATCCGTCGAGACTATCTTAGGCGCCTGAACCGATTCCATCTCTTGAGTATAGTTCGTCCTCCACGCTCCGCAGCGAGCACAGAAAAATTAACCGTCCTTACGCGGTCTCAGTTTTCCATTCCGAGGAGCGCGCATCCAGCTCCTTGGTGAGAGGAAGCATCTCTTCTGGAACGCCGATTTCCACAAGGGTTCGCCGATCACGCAGGAACGCGATCTGCATCCGATACTGGATCGGGCGAGACGTGACCGCATTCCACAAAGATTGTGCAAACGAGTGATCTGATAAAATCAATTCGACGTCCTGCTTGGCAATGAAGTCAACCTTCCTCTCCAACCCACCGATCAGAAGACCAAAGAAATCGCCCACATTTTCGTACAACACAGAATCATTGGCGCTACCTTCGATCAGTTCGAGCAACTCGGTGCGTAACGACGAATTCCAGACACTTGAATTGGGATTGAACAGGCAATATTTCACTCCTGGAAAGCGACCCTGTTCCTGGAGAAGCCTTATGCCCCCCTCCCGCCTCAGAAACGCAATGGCTTCCTTTGCAGCTTTAAAAGAAACTACACTCAGGCATTTTTCCCGCAAGGCTTTCCGTTCCACAAAGCCCTCACCAAGCTCTGGGAACGAATGCTGAGGAGCGAGATATTGCAGAAGCTCTGTAGACATTTGTTCAGACGCCGAACCGACAATCCTTAGCAGACACGTCTCTTCCTTATCCCGCATTTCTTTATCACTGGCATTCTTGCGAAATCCAATCCAAGATGAACATTGACCATACAGTTTATTGAATCGCTCAGCCGACAGCTTTCCTAAATCCAGGAGGTTCTGCTCCATGAGTTGCAACAAGAACGTAGCCTCCTTGATGGAAGAATCGAGATGTTCGACAAGCTTTTCATCCGCAGCCTGCATGAGGCATTCGTTCCTCCTCATCACCATCGTCTCAAAAAGTTCTGTTTCGACATCCGCAGCACTCGCGCCAACGTTTGCGGCATGTTCCTCGATCCAACGAGTCATAACGCCAGCCTCGCGGTCTCTAGCCCAAGTGGCGTAGAAGGAGCGAAATTCTCGCCATGTAACTGCGTGCGGACGATAAGCTAGCTCACAGGCATAAGGAAACTTAGAAGTCGCTCGCGAACGAATGGCTTCGATGAGCAGTACCAGTCTCTTTTTCGTTACCGAATCGGTGATGCCCGCCTCCTCGATAACAGCGATCAGAGATTTGTTCTTCTCCTCGTCGTTGGATTTCCATCCGCGTCCCGATCTTTCATTCGTGAGTTTATATAGAACCCCAACCTGCGCATCTAGCGTGTTGTCTCTTAGTAGAGTCTCAAAAAACGAGTAGGACTCAAGGCGAAGCATCTGAGCCAGCCACATATCAACCCAATTGAGTTCGTCCGCGTCGTGCCGTTTCACTTGGAATCTAAGTGCCGCCATACTCCTGATGAGTGATTTAACTTTTCTAGGGTTATTCGGAAGGAGATCAAGAATCTCGGACACGGAGGCCACCGGGACGAAGTCGCAATATTTAGTAATTGCTCGAGCAACCAAACGCTCTTTTTGTACTTCGGTGATCGGGGAAAGGTGGAATCGGAAGTCTAATATCTTTTCGAGAAAGACGGTCCCACTCTTCCAGGCAGGATTGCTCTCCGCCAGGGCCCCTGCTACGATCTCGTCGTCAAACGCCAGCAAAAATGTGAATCCGGGGAGATCGAGTAATTCTCTTAACGACAGCAATAATTGGGGTAGCAGCTCTGGGGCACAACGATCCAGATCGTCGATCAAGACAACTAGGCGGCGGTCCTTCAATTTCGCGCGAATCGCCAAGACCTGAGGACCGTCGTACTTGAGCCACTGTGATACCGCGCCGAATGCAATGTTATAGAGCTTCTCTTTCCCGAAAAACGCTGCGGCCCCCTCCGCGACTCTGGTTACACCTATCTCCTGCAGGAATTCGCTCGATTCTTTGACCGTCTTTTTTAGGAATCCCTCGCAGGGTATATCCGCGGCCGACAAGGCCTCGACCAGAAGACTACCGAAATCTTGCCAAAGATTGTCCCACCCCTGAACCGCCCATGGGCTGAAGGTGAAAACGATATTCCCCTTCGCCTTGAGCATGTCCTCCGCGAATCGGAGAACCGTTGTCTTGCCCTCTCCCCATTTTCCGAAAATACCTATCCGAACCGACCACTCCGGCGAAGTAGTCGAGACGACCTCCACAACGTCTCGCGCGAAACGCCAGCGGTCGAGATCATCCTCTTGGCGGTCGCGTTGAGCCGCATCGAACCCACCTGGAGCCTTGGCACCCATATTTACTCCTGGCAGCGGATCCCGCCTACCGCCAGCTCCGCACGAAAAAATAAATCGTCATCGACGTCCCTACCGCAATCACCAACCCGCGGATCCACGCCTGCGGCAATCTCTGTGCGTAGTGCGCACTCGCGTAGCCGCCCAGCGTCGCCCCCACCGTCATCACCATCGCCTGCGGCCAGACAATCGCCCCGAGCGCGATAAACATCACCGCCGCCACGCCATTAATCACCGCGCCCAGCAACACCTTCAGCGCGTTCATTTCGTGAATGTCCGTCATCCCCATCGCGGCGAACATCGCCAAATTCATAATTCCGATCCCACCGCCAAAATAGCCGCCGTACACCGACACCACCAACTCAAAAATCGAAGCTCCCACCACCGCCTTGTCGCTGGCATCGTGCCCAATCCCCGCCGAAATCTTCCCGGTCAAATGCTTGCCAAATGCGAACAGCAGCGTCGCCGCCAGCATCAGCCACGGCAACACGTGCAAAAACGTCTGCGCTGGCGTCTTGATCAGCAAGAGCGCCCCGGCAATCCCGCCCACTACGCTGGTGACAATCAGCGGCACCATCACCCGCCGCGAAATTTTTAATCGCTTGCGATACGCCCCGCCGCTGGCCGTCGTCCCAATCCACAACGCCAGCGTATTAGTAGCGTTCGCCGGCACCGGCGCCACCCCGGTGAACAGCAGCGCGGGAAACGCCACAAAACTCCCGCCCCCGGCCACGGCATTAATCCCCCCGCCGACCGCCGCCGCAAAAAATAGAAAAATAGCCTGTTGTAAGCTCAAGCACAATTTGTATCACGACTCGCGCTCACCCGTAACATCCCCTATAACCGCCCTGCTCTCAGCCACATCCAAACAATTTCAGCGACTATCTCATAATTGTCTTGACAATAATGCTACCCAATGCTATCTTTAAGTCGGTTAGAAGTGCGCCTACCCGCTTCGCAACACCCTGCGACAATCCATAAGCCCCGAGCCCCTAATGATCATGCCAGATTGCTTAACTGGTTAGTCGAGAGCGCGTCTAACACCATTAGAATGAGCACTTGCAAACCGTATCAAAACAAAAGACTTTAATTTCACTAGAATGAACACTTACAAAAAAAGCCCATTGGTGTACCCCTTCACCGGATCGTCCACGTTACCGCGCCATTGCCTCCAAGCTTCAAGCCAGCGCAAATGTCGCGATTTCCCTGCTATTGACTTTGCTCCACTCTCCATATATGAACGGAGCGCTTTAACGCCCCATTCATCATTCAGTAGTATCGTCCGGCGACCCTGACCAACCGCCGGTCGAGAACGGACCAGGTACGTTCTCCACGCCCCACCGAACGCCCGCCGTAACACGGTGCTATCGGTGGTGCCCAGACAGGCGCGCATCCCAGTTCGTTCAACCGTCTCTCAGGAGGAAGCATGGCCAGCAGGACCAGCGCAATGGCAGCAGGCACGTCCACCGAGTACAGCATCCCGAAAGTAATCTTCGCCTCCTCGGTGGGCACCATGATCGAGTGGTACGACTTTTACATTTTCGGCAGTTTGGCGGCGGTCCTCTCGCTCAAATTCTATCCACCCGGCAACGATACCTTCGCCTATATCGCCTACCTGGCTACCTTCGCTGTTGGTTTCCTCGTGCGCCCCTTCGGCGCGCTGTTCTTCGGGCAGATCGGCGATCGCGTCGGCCGCAAGTACGCCTTCCTGGTCACGCTGATGATTATGGGCGGCGCCACTGCCGTGATCGGTCTGTTGCCCACGTATAAAACGGCTGGCTGGTTCGCGCCCATCATCCTGATCTTCATCCGCGTCCTACAGGGCCTGGCGCTGGGCGGCGAGTACGGCGGCGCCGCGGTCTACGTCGCGGAACACGTCCCGGACAACAAGCGCGGCTTCTACACCAGTTTCATTCAAATCACCGCTACGCTTGGCCTGTTCGTCTCGCTAATCGTGATTCTGCTCACGCAGCAATCGATGTCCAAAGACGATTTCTCCAATTGGGGCTGGCGCATTCCGTTCCTGGCCTCGATCATTCTCGTCAGCATTTCGCTCTACATCCGGTTGAAGATGAAGGAATCGCCCATCTTTACGGAGATCAAATCCGCAGGAATGACTTCCGCGCAGCCGCTGAAGGAAGCTTTCACCAAGTGGGTGAATCTGAAACGCGTCTTGATTTCTCTTTTCGGCGCCACCGCGGGCCAAGGCGTGATCTGGTATACCGGTCAGTTCTACGCGCTGTTCTACATTCAAACCATTCTCAAAGTTCCTACGAAGACCGCAAACATCATAGTGGCCATCGCGCTACTCTGCGCCATGCCATTCTTCACCGTATTTGGCGCGCTCTCTGACAGGATTGGCCGAAAATGGTTGATGATGGCCGCCTGCCTGCTCGCAGTGGTTTCCTACTTCCCGATCTATCACGCCATGCAGCAAGCCGCCGGCAACAACGTGGTTAGCGTAAAGTCCGCAAGAAATAAAGTGACCGGCGCCATCAGCTTGACGGCGTTGACCACGGACGCCACCGGCGCCCAGGTGCCCGCACCGGAAGCTGCCGGCGTCAATGAACCGATGATGATTGGCCTGGTTTTCCTTCAGGTAATTCTCGTGACCATGATTTATGGACCGATCGCCGCGTATCTAGTCGAAGCTTTCCCGGCAAAAATAAGATACACGTCGCTGTCGCTTCCCTATCACATCGGCAACGGAGTCTTCGGCGGATTATTACCGCTCATTGGACTTTCCTTATGTGCGCGCAACGGAAATATCTATGCCGGCCTGTACTATCCGATGATCGTCGCGGGCATCACTTTTGTGGTCGGCAGCCTGCTGCTACGCGAAACTCACGGCGTCAAAATCTGGAACGAAGTCGAAGGCAAATAAGCCTTGTGGGTCGTGGCTTTAGCCACGACGTAAACGCCGCAATGAGAGACCGGCTTTAGCCGCTGAAGTTCTGAATCGCATTTTGCGCTCTGATTCAGAATTCTTCCGCCTTTGTCTCTGGATTGACGAAGCCACTTTCTCAGTAGCATCATCTTCTTGCTGACGATTCTTGCGCGCGCGGGCAGGTATCCGCCGCGCGGCGCAGCAAAGCACCGCCAAGCATCGCAACGTGCTTCAGTCGATCACAGAATCGGGAGCCTCTCCGTGGCCAAGATACACCAAAAAGCAAAGTCCAAGCCGTCAGCGACTGCGTCGAAAAAAGGCGCCGACAAGAATTCCACGTCGCCAAAAACACCCGGTGTTGGCACTGCGAACCACGACAAACTCACCGACGCGCAAATTGCCGTGCACTGGAAAGAAGAAGAATATTTTCAGCCCTCCGCGAAATTCATCGGGCAAGCGAATCTCAACGATCCCGCCGTGGTCGCGCGCTTCGATGAAAAATATTTTCCGGAATGCTTCCGCGAATACGCCGACCTGCTGGACTGGGACGCCTACTGGCACACCACGCTGGACACCAGCGATCCACCGTTCTGGAAATGGTTCGTGGGTGGCAAACTAAACGCCTGCTACAACTGCGTGGACCGCCATCTCGCCAAATACAAAAATAAAGCCGCGCTAATCTTCGTTCCCGAACCGGAAAACGAAGCCGCCACCGTGGTCACCTACCAAGAGCTGTATCGCCGGGTGAACGAAGTCGCCGCCATGCTGCGCGATTTCGCCGGACTAAAGACTGGTGACCGCGTCACCATTCACATGCCCATGATTCCTGAGCTGCCCATCACCATGCTGGCCTGCGCGCGTCTCGGCATCGTGCACTCCGTGGTCTTCGGAGGATTCAGCGGCGAAGCCTGCGGCCTGCGCGCGGCGGATTCCGGCAGCCGTGTATTGATTTACGCCGACGGCTACTACCGCAACGGCAAGTGGATCGACCACAAAGGCAACGCCGACATTGCCGTCGCGACCGCGGAGAAAGAAGGACAAGCCGTCGACAAAGTTTTAATTTGGAAACGTTATCCCGGAAAAACTTCTTCCGAAGCGCCGATGATCATGGGCCGCGACTACTTCATCGACGACATTTTGCACGAGTATCGGCACGCCATCGTCGAGCCCGTCTCGCAAGATGCCGAAGCCCCGCTCTTCCTCATGTATACCAGCGGCACCACGGGAAAGCCCAAAGGCTGCCAGCACCGCACCGGCGGCTATCTGGCGTACGCCGCGGGCACGTCCAAGTTTTATCAGGACATTCATCCCACCGACGTGTACTGGTGCATGGCGGATATCGGCTGGATCACTGGCCACTCTTACATTGTTTACGGCCCGCTTGCGCTCGCCGCCACCAGCGTGTTGTACGAAGGTGTGCCGCAATTCCCGGACGCCGGCCGCCCCTGGCGCATCGCCGAGCGCCTCGACGTAAACATTTTTCACACTTCGCCCACCGCCATCCGTATGCTGCGCAAAGCTGGCGGCGACGAGCCGCAAAAATATAACTACCACTTCAAGCACATGACCACCGTCGGCGAGCCCATCGAACCGGAAGTGTGGAAATGGTTTTACAACGTGGTCGGCAAGGGCGAGGCGGTTATCGTCGACACCTGGTGGCAAACCGAAACCGGCGGAGTGCTGTGCTCCACCAAACCAGCGCTGGACGCCATGAAACCGGGGAGCGCAGGTCCTGCTGCCTTGGGAATTTATCCCGTAATTTGGGACGAAAATAAAAAAGAAGTAAAGCCCGGCGCAGGCGCCGCGGGAAACATTTGCATCCGCAACCCTTGGCCGGGAATCATGCAGACGATTTGGGGCGATCCGCAACGCTTCGTGAAACAATATTACGAAAAATACTGTAAAAATCCGCTCAGCAAAGACTGGCGCGACTGGCCGTACTACGCCGCCGATGGCGCGTTGCTTCCCGCCGACGGCTATTTCCGCATCCTCGGCCGCGTCGACGACGTGATCAACGTCGCCGGCCACCGCCTCGGCACCAAAGAAGTCGAATCTGCGTGCCTCACGGTGAGTGAAGTCGCCGAGGCCGCGGTGGTTCCCGTGGTTGACGAAGTGAAAGGTCGCGTGCCGGAAGTATACGTTGCGCTGAAACCCGGCGTTCTTCCCAGCAAGGCCATGCAGGACAAAATCATGTCCACCATCGAGACCATGATCGGCAAGATTGCACGCCCGAAGAAGATTCACATGGTCCCAGACATGCCTAAAACGCGCAGCGGCAAAATCATGCGCCGCGTGCTGGCCGCTATCTCCAACAACATGGACACCGGCGACATCACCACGCTGGCCAATCCCGACATCGTGGCGCAAATCCGTGAACAGGTGCAGGGCCGCCAAGCCGTCCCGTTAAACGAGGGCCCCGCCGACATTAAACTCTTCGGCGTAGATTCATAGCTTTTGAATTTGTAGCAGCCGGACTTTCGCTTCCCCTGAGCCTCCAAGGGTCCCGGCGCTTCTTAGTGGCGTTCGACGTCGTAGCGAAAGGATTCTCAATGCTAGGCTCGCAAAAACTCGTCGCCTTCGTTGCGGTGACCGACTACGCACAATCTCGCGCGTTCTACGGAGATACGCTGGGATTGAAATTCATCAGTCAGGATAATTTCGCACTGGTCATGGAAGGCAACGGGACCAGAATCCGCATGGCGAAGGTCCCAAATCATCAGCCCGCGCCATTTACCGTCTTAGGCTGGGCAGTTTCCCATGTCGAAAAAATGGTGGAAGACTTGCAATCGCGCGGCGTGCAGTTCGAGCGCTTCGGTTTTATGCAGAAAGATGGCCCGCCGATCTGGACCGCGCCGGGAGGCGACAAAGTAGCCTGGTTCAAAGATCCCGACGGAAATATTCTTTCGCTCAGTGCGCACGTCTCCGCGAGCTAGCGTTATCCCTTTATTCGACGGAAGCCGGTCTTCTTTGCGCTCCGATACACATGGTCCCGCGTGAGGAGGGATGCATGTTGCTTCACGAGTCCTCGCATCATGCCGGTCACCAACGCGTTCACAGAAACACCGTCGGCGGCGGCAGCTTTCTCCATTGCACTCTTGAGCCGTTTCTCAACGCGGATTCTGAATCGGACTTTGCTCATAAGGTGATTCTACCCCTGGCCGCCGCCGAGTTCGCGCACGATGTTGCCGACGAATCCCTTGGCGTCACCGAACAGCATGAGCGTTTTCTCCAGGTAATAGAGCGGATTATCGATGCCCGCGAAGCCGGGGCTCATACCGCGCTTGATCACCATCACCGTGCGAGATTTGTCCACATCGAGAATGGGCATGCCAAAGATGGGGCTGGAGGCATCGGTGCGCGCCGCGGGATTGGTCACGTCGTTCGCGCCAATAATCAGCGCCACATCGGTCTGCGGAAAATCGCCATTGATCTCGTCCATATCCAGCAGGCGATCGTAAGGAATATCCGCTTCGGCCAGTAGCACGTTCATGTGCCCGGGCATGCGGCCCGCGACCGGATGAATCGCAAATTTCACGTCCACACCGCGCTTTGTGAGGGCATCGAAAAGTTCGCGAACTTTGTGCTGCGCTTGCGCCACAGCCATGCCGTAGCCCGGCACGATCACCACTTTGTTGGCCGCGGAAAGAATCGCCGCGGCTTCTTCCGCGGTGGCGCTGCGCACCTGCTTGGCTTCCTCGGCGCCGCCCGCCGCGGCTTGCACCTGGCCGAACGCGCCGAAAATCACATTGGTAAACGAGCGATTCATGGCCTTGGACATGATCACGGACAAAATGAATCCCGATGAGCCATCCAAAGCTCCGGCAATAATCAGCAGCTTGCTGTTCAACACAAAACCCATGGCCGCCGCGGAAAGTCCGGCGTAGGCGTTCAACAGCGAAATCACCGTGGGCATGTCCGCGCCGCCAATGGGGATAACCATGGAAATGCCAAACAGCAAAGGAATGCCAACGATGAAAGGAAAAACATGCGTGGCGCCCGGATGCATCACCAAATAAATGGCCAAGCCGATGGCCACCGCCAGCAAAGATAAATTGACAAAATTCTGGCCGCGATAGGTAAGCGGGCGCTGCGGCAAAATCTCTTGCAACTTTCCCGCGGCCATCAAGCTACCGGTGAAGGTCAGCGAGCCCAAAATTACTTCCATGCCGATGACCGCCATCATGAAGGGCGAAATGTCTGGAGCGCGTAAATAATATTCCGCGGTGCCCACCAGCGTGACGCACAGCGCGCCGAACGCATGGCTCACAGCCGTTCGTTGCGGCACCGCGGTCATGGCCACTTTTCCGAGTGGTATGCCAATGATCGTGCCGAGCACCAGCGCGATGGCAATCCATTTGTAATCGATGATGCCGTGATGCAGCAGCGTGCCGCCGATGGCCAGCAGCATGCCGACTTCTCCGGCGAGCACGCCATGGCGCGCGGTGGTGGGCGAACTCATCCAGCGCAGCGACAAAATAAACAGCGCGCTGGCGATCAGATAAATCACTTCGATGACGATTTGCGGAACCGCGAAGCTTTCGGTCATGACGCGCGCAGGCTCCTCAAGACTTGGCACCCCGGCTGGACTTGAACATCTTGAGCATGCGGTCGGTAATCAGAAATCCGCCGACGATATTGCTGGTGGCGGCCACCACGGCGATGGTGCCCAGAATCGCGGCCATGTTGGTCTTGTGTTCGCCGGCCAGGACGATCGCGCCAACCACGGCGATGGCGTCGAGGGCGTTGGTCAGGGACATCAGCGGCGTGTGCAGCAGCGGCGAGACGCGCTTGATCACTTCAAAGCCAATAAATCCCGCCAGCATGAAGATAAATAAATTGTCGAGCAGATCTCCCGACATGTGTCCTCCCGTAGCGGCGTCTTCTGCCTGCCCCGGCTTGCCGGGGAGGCGGACGTTGTTGTTGCCGCTGAAAAACTAAATCGTGGCGCGTCTACAAAAAAATGCGACCGCCTCAGAAGGCGGCCGCTACAACTTCACCTGCAATGCTGGCAACGCAAAAAATTCGCGGACGCGCTGATTCACGATTTCTCCGTCGCGGGTCAACAACGTGTCTCGCACGATGTCGTCTTCCAAATTGCATTGCAGCTTGCCATCTTTCACCAGATGCATCAGAAACGCGGTGACGTTGCGCGCGTACATCTGACTAGCATGGTAGGGCACGCCGCTGGCCACGTTGATGCGGCCTATAATCGTCACGCTGTGGCGCACTACCGTTTCGCCCGGCACGGTCAGTTCGCAATTGCCACCACGCTCGGCGGCGATATCCAGAATCACGGAACCGGGCGCCATCTTCTTGACCATCTCTTCGGTGACCAGCACGGGGGATTTTTTCCCAGGAATCACCGCCGCGGTAATCACCAAATCGCTCTCCGCGACCACGCGGCCCAGCAACTCGCGCTGCTTGCTGTAAAACGAATCGTCTTGCGCTGTGGCATAGCCTCGCGCATCTTGCGCGTTGGTAGCTTCAATCGGCAACTCGACAAATCGCCCGCCCAGGCTCTGCACCTGTTCTTTCGCCGCCGGCCGCATATCGTACGCCGAAGCTACCGCTCCCAGCCGCCGCGCGGTGGCAATGGCCTGCAAACCCGCCACACCCGCGCCAATCACAAACACGCGTGCCGGCGTAATCGTTCCGCCAGCAGTGGTGAGCATCGGGAACATGCGCGGCAGCGCGTCGGCGCCCAGCAGCACCGCTTTGTATCCGCAGATGGTACCCATGGAGGAAAGCGCGTCCATGCTCTGCGCGCGCGTAGTGCGCGGCATCAATTCCACGGCGAAGGAAGTGACGCCGGTGGCGGCCAGCTTTTGCAAAACACCCGGCACGCCCAGCGGCCGCAAAAATCCAATTAATATCTGTCCGCGCTTGAAGAGCGGCAGATCGGCATCGCCGGTGACATCGTTCGAGCCATAGCAAAGCACCTGCACGATTATATCGGCAGCGGCGAAAACCTCGGCACGGGAGGCGGCGATTTTCGCACCCTTTTCAACATATTGAGCGTCGGTATAGCCGGCGGAAATGCCGGCGTTGGCTTCAAGAATTACTTCGATACCCGCCTTGGCCAGGATGGGAATTACAACGGGAACCAGGGCCACGCGTCGTTCTTCCGGATAACTTTCTTTCGGAACCCCAATTATCACTTGGCAGTTTTCCTCATCGGCGAGAAGTGGGCAATCCTCAAGCGGCGTCGAAGAGCATAGCACCGCGCGAGCGCTTCGACCAGCGTCCCGTCACGGAAAAATAATCATCATGCAGTTGAGAAAAATCCCCGCGTAAATCATTCGCGGATTGCTGCGCCGAAGCCGGCAGCTAACGCGCTGGAGCGCACTGGGCTTGCAATGCCGCGAGCAAGTCGCTGTCCATTTGCGCGCCGTGCCAATTCGCCACGCACACTTGCGTAGGAGCCAATCCGAGGGCGCCACGCAAATCCGCGCCGGAGAGATTCGCTCCAGTCAGATCCGCTCCGCGCAAAATCGCGCTCGAGGCCGAAACACCGCGCAGATCGGCGTTCTTGAGGTCGGCGTCCAGAAAAACCGCGGCTTTCAGCTGCGCGCCGCTGAAATTCGCGCCCGCCGCTTTAGCGGAAGAAAAATCCGTGTTCTCAAGATTCGCAAACGAGAGTACGGCGTTCGCGAGCTTGGTGTCGCGCAGGTCGGCGCGCGAAAGGTCGGCACGCAGCAGTTGCGCGTTGCGCAGATCCGCCGAGTATAGCGAAGCTCCCGAAAGCTTGGCGCTGGAGAGCACGGCGCCTTCCAAGGTGGCGTAAGACAAGTCCGCGTTGCGCAGCCCGGTGCCGGTAAAATTTCCGCGCGTGGCGTCTACGGACACCAGCACCGCGCCTTCGGCTTGGGCACGATCCAGAATCACGTCGCGCAGCGTGGCTTCACGAAGATTCGCGCCGCGCACGTCGGCCTCGGAGAGGTACGCGCCTTCCAAGTTTGCGCGCCACAATTTCGCGTTGACCAGGAACGCGCGGTAGCCGCGCACGAAATGCAAATTCATCTCGTTCAGCTTCGCGCCTTGCGTGGCCGCGAGGGAGTCCTCATTCCACTTCCCTTTCGGAGGCACGGAAAGCGACGCTTCGGTGATATCCGCATATGGACGATAGCCTAGCGATTGAAACACGCGCGCCGGCAAGCGCCGGATATTCACGCGCGAATATTCCGGGGCCACATCGGCATCCGAGGGCAATCCCAGAACGACGCCCAGGGACAGCGCCAGCACGACAGCGCCGGTTACCATTGCCGCGCGCGTGGTGAGCATGATCAGCCGTGCGAGATTGTTCATTTTCGGAAACTGTATTTCACCGGGGCCGAGCACGCGGGTGACGATCGCGGGAAGGCACATCGCCGCAGCCACGGAGAGTGTCAGCAAGAAAACGTGAAGCACCGTGCCATGCAAGTCCTGACGCACCAGATAGCGCAGCCAGAAAACGAATAGCGTTGCGGGCACCACCCAGTACGCCAGAGCCGTCGAGAGCACCGTCTCCAACACCGCGAACGGCGAACGCGAATCGCGCTGCCAGCGGAAATGCCGGCGCACCACGCCCATCAAGTACCATGGTCCGTCGCGCTCCAGCGTTTGGCCATCGGGAAAAACCGCGGGCATGGCGGCCATGTTGCCCCACAAGCGCAACAGCAGAAAATGAAACCGCAAATACAAACACGCCAGCAAAATCGGAGCGCCCAGATAAAAGCCCATCATAGGCAGCGCACGGCCGATGTGCGGAATAGGAATGGCCGGTCCGTTCACGAGCAAGCGCAGATCCGTAGTGAAGCCGATAAGCAGTACGCACACCGCGCTGATGGCCAGCGTCATGAAATAAAACCAGCGGGCCACGCGCGTGGCTTGCTGGATGGCGCGGGTGCTGTCAAAGGTTGCGAGCAGCGTCTCTGGCAGCAGCGCGTCAAATAAATTTGCGCCGCCTAGGCGGCCGACCCACATGCCCTCCGCGCCGTAGACCGTTGCGCCCATCAAATTGGCGCCGTGCAGTTCCGTGCCGAGCAGCGTGGCATCGCGCAAATCTGCCTGCACCAGGCTGGCGCCGCGCAGATTCGCCATGGAAAGATCGGCGCCTTGCAGTTTGGCTTTATCGAGGATTGCGCCGCGCAAATTCACGCCGGTCAAATCCGCATTGGTGAGATTGATTCCCGAAAGGTCCGCGCGCCGGCCAGACTCGCCGCCGGATTCCACCCAGAGTTTGTGCTGGTCGAGGACTTCGGCGAATTCGATTAACGGCAACTCGACAGCGACGTCTTCGATGGCGCCGCTGAAAATTTCTTTCTCGAAAGCGAGCGCGTCTTCTGAGGGTGCGCTTGACGCGCGATTCTCCGCGCTCTCGCCGGCGGTTCCTGTGTTCGCGGCGTGCTCGGCGGAAACTGCCCCCGCCGGCGCGGCAGAAGCGGCAATCTTGGATGATTCAATTGCTGGGTTGACGGCTGCGGAGGTGCCGACGCCAGACATTCCGGCGCCAGACGAGGCAGAGCTCGATGTCATGTTGCCGGAAGTAGCGAAGGCCGACGCAATGCTCGCCGATTCCGCGGCGTCGGTGCCCGAGGAGAGCTTCAACGAGGTCTCGCTCGACGAAAGCTCCGCTGCGCGCAATTCTTTTAAGCCCGAGACAATTTCCAAAGCTTTCTCCCCCAGGTACTAGCGCGCGACGAACCTCTGCGAGTCGCGCGACTTCTTAGGAACTGCGTTACGTACTGCCAAACGCGCTGCGAAAGGTACATGAACTGCTCTCGTTAATTCTCTGTGTGCTGCCCCCGCCCATGCCCTGCTGAAACGGATCATTTATCTGAATCGGCCCGCGAGCGGCTTAACTTCACGCGCTCGACGTCCACGCATTTTCTGCTGGGACTCCCATACTGTCCTAAGACAAGCAGAAAATCTCCTGCCCAAAGGGACAGGCGCGGCCTGGCAATAACACTGTCCCGTTTCGAGACGAGCTGATGAGGTTTTGCGGCGGCAAAGGTCGCCTCACCAGATAAGAACACATCGTGATGATTAGAAATCGGCCAGAGAAACTTAGGTTGTCGAGGAGATCGCAGAAATTGCAGAAAAAAAAGCAGCCGGGGCGCTTCGCTGAGGGGCCAAGGTACCCCGGCTTATCCTGCCCGCCTCCGCAGTGAGCGAGCAAGAAACTCGATGGGTTGCTACAAAATTGAGAGCACTACAAACTGCTGTGCCGAACGTGTTTCCAAGCGTTGCTCTGATTTTTCTACTTCGCTTGCGTATGGCGCTTGCTTACTTTTCTTCGTCACCGCGCAGAAATTCGTAACGCTCGATCGCAGCAACCACGCCGACCGCGCCTTCATCGCGTGTTTCGGTGCGTTGCACGCGGCCCAGGCAGCGCACGCGGACCGGTCCGGCCAAGGTAATTTCGTTGGGCAGGGTGAGCAAAATCTCTACCGCGGAGCCTTCACGCACATCTTTGGTCAGGAAAAAGTACACGCCACGCGAGCTGACGTCGCGGGACTCCGTGCTGGTTTCGCCGACCGCGGCGCCCGTGGTCCAGCGCACCGTAAGCGGCAGGCGCATAGTGAAGCGTTGTGTGGTGCGGCGTTCGGTGCCAGTCAAAGGAAAACCTCCGCGATTGAAAGCAAAGTGTAGCCCCGCTGGGGCCAGGGAACAATAGGACTCCGGGTACAAATCATTTCGGGCCGGACGAAGTACTTCTGTACTAGGACGAGCGCCCGGAATAGGACCGTTGGTGCCTTTGGCTATCCCTTTATGCCCTTTTATGCCGTGATTCCCTGCCGCTCAGTCTCTTTCTGGAACACTTTTACCGACTCGCGCGTGAAACGGCGCCCAGGATAGCCTAGCTGGTGCCTTCCGTTACCCGGCGATCTTTCAGGCCCGCGCTGGCACCCGTTTGATGCGCTTGCCGCTATCCTTGATCCAGCCATAGATCGAATAGGCGCTGGCCAGAACGGAGACCACAATTATCGGAGCAAGAATGTACTTCAGAGTGTCGGATTTAGCCAGCGTAAGAATGCGCCGGCCGTAATAGACCGCCAGGGATCCTTCGATCGCGAAGCGCGCGAACCTGGCCACTGCGATGATGGCGAAGAGCTTCTTGCGCGGATAGTTGAACGCCGCCGCCGCGGCCACAATAGCCGTAAAGGGAAAGGGCGGCGGCATCATACTGGCAATACCCACGGCCCAACCCGCGCGCTTTTCGACCTGCTGCTGCAGGTACTTCATGCGCTTGAGCGAAACACGCTTGCGGATGCTGTCGCCGCCTTTGCCGCTCATCCACATGGTCAACCAGCAGCCCAGCACCGAGCCGGTGGTGGCGGCCAGCGCGTAAAGCGGCACCAGGTTGTGGTGGCGGACGCTGAGCGCGATCAGCAGAATATCGTTGCCGAACGGAATGATCAGGAACGTGGAATCGAGGAATCCCACGGTGAGCAGACCAGCGGCGCCCGCGTGGTAGGCAAGATGTCCTAGTGCGCGAAAAAAGTCGGTCATGGGGTGCGGGCGACGCGGGGGCTACGAACGATGGTGCCAAAAACTCATGGAATGCGAAGAGCACGTTGCGTACCGCAGCGGCAGCGGCTGCGGTCACAAATTAGACGACCGCGCGGGACTTTTAGTTGCGGGCGTGATCTGTCGTAGGGAACGGGTACGACTTAGACTACGGCACGCAATCGAGCGATTATCGAGCACGCCCAAGCTCCGACATCACTTCCACGCTTGAAGAACTATTGGATAGTCGCCGTCACGCCGATCTGGTGAACATTGACGCCCGTCTGGGCCGTCACGGTGAAAACCGTGCTTCCTGTGATGACTTGATTGAACGCCGCCGAGGTGGACGGCTGATTATTGGCATCGCCGCTGTACTGCGCGGTAATGGCGCTGGTGCCGGGGGCGAAGTTGGGGATCTGTGCTTGTGCCACGCCGTTCACGAGCGTCGCGGACGCGTAGCCCACCCCATTCGCAAAGAAAGTGACGGTACCGGTGACGGTTTTCGAAGACGTAACCGTCGCCGTGACCATGGCGTTCGTGCCTTGCGGCACTTTCGGTGTGGTACTGGAAATTGTGGTGGTGGTAGGCGCCAGCTGTGGCGGCGGTGGAGGTTCGATGAAGGAACTACCGCCACCACCGCAACCCAGTGCGAAGATCACCATGCAGAGCAACCCGGCCGAGAGCACGGTTGCTAATGTCAGATGGCCGCGCGGGCGGTAAAGCGTTAGCCCCAACAACGCGAGCGCTGCAAGACCTGCAGCCACGCCCAGCGGCCACGAAGGATTGTGCGATTCACCGGTCCCCATGCCGAGGATAGATTTTCGTTGGGCACGGACAACGGCCGCCGCTGCCGGTGACGGCGGAATGGAACTCAGCGAGATCATCGCCGTCGCCGCGACGCTGTTCGCAAGATTGACCGAGGCAGGCATAAATGTGCACGTCGAGCCCACCGGCAAGTTGCCGGAGCAGCTCAGCATCACCGTGCTGCTGAGATTGCTCAACGGAGTGAAAGTGAGCGTGCCCGAGCCTGTCTGTCCAGCAGTGATTACGATCGGAGGAGGGGCGGCAACGCTAAAATCCGGCGTGGTGACGTTGACGGAGACTGGTTGCGAGTTGACCTCAGCGAAATTGGCGTCCCCATAGTAGCCAGCGAAAATAGTTTCGGTGGTGGTTGGATTTAACGTGATGGTGGCAGTCAACTGGGTGTTACCGTTGGCGTCGGTACCGGAGGTTGGGGTGAAAGAATCACTGAGGTCTCCATCATAGGAGGCAAAAAAACGAATGTTGCCGGTGATGGCTGGGCTCTTGACATTTGTGTTGATGGTGACCGTGGCCGTGATGCTCGCCCCGAAAATAATATTTTGCTGGCTTAGGGTGACATTAGCGGTGGTGGGATACAAAACCACGAGGTTGAGCGCCGGCGAAGTCGTCGCGGCATAGTTTGCATCGCCGCTATATTTCACGGTGATAGAGTGGGTGCCGCCAGTAGAAATGACCGTGCTGCCGAGGGTGCCGTCCAGTTCCGGCGAACCGCCCGGGATGGAAGACAAAGTGACCGTGCCGGGGAGCGCGGTGCTGCCATCGTAAAAAGTGAAGGTTCCGGTAGGGACCGCACCGCCCAGTGCCGAGGTGGAGAGAATGGCTAACAATGCAAAGTTTTGCCCCGCGATCACGGCGCCCGAGATTTCTGCAACTTGCGCGGTGGTCGGTGCGGGGGTAATGGTCAGGGCGTAGGGACTCGACGCGCTCTTGGTATAACTGTTGTCGCCGCCGTATTGCGCGACGAGCATGTGTGTGCCGCCCGAGAATTGCACCGTTTGATCCTCGGTGTAGCCGGCGCTGTTCAATGCAAAGTTTCCCGCGTCCAGCGGTTGCGCGGGTGCACCGTTGTACGAGTCGGTGATGGTCACGCCGCCTGTAGGACAGCTGAGGGCATTTATGCTGGTACACAGTTGCGTGAGCGAGCCAGCGGAATTGGTAACGTCCGCGCGGACCAGGTAAGGCATGGCGTAGACCAAGGTGCTAGGCGTATTGCCAGTTTCGTTTCCGGTCTTGGGGTCGAAGACCGGGACGCTGAGGAAGGTCTTGCTGGGTTCGGGCGCGACGGTTACCGGGACGCCGGTTGAATCGCTGGGCGCGTTGGTACCGTCGCCTTCGTAATGTGCCGTGACGGTGTAGTTGGTTCCACCGGGCAGATTTGAAGTGGATCCCGTAGCCACGCCGTTGGCCAACGTAAATTGTCCGACGCTCTGGCTGTTACCGCCGGGCAGGGCCGCGACGAGCGCTACCTGACCTACCGCAGCGGCGGGGCTTACCACGACGTTCACGCTGACGGATGCGCCGTGCGTGATGCTGACCGCCGAGCCGCTGTTCAACGTAAGCGTAGTGCTGGTGGATGTAGAGTTTGCGGACTTCCAGTTGGTGGCCAGATTCATGGCGTTGACGGAGCCCAATCCGCTGGCCAAGTCGTAGCCCGTGGTAGTCGTCCACGCCGGAACTTTCGGCGTGGTGTTGGCGGTAGTAATCAGAACTCCCGTGTCGCTCTTGAGGGTTGCGCTGCAGTTTAGCGTCCCGCCGGTGCAGGGCACGGAGTTGTTGCCGACGCCGGTCTTGGTCAGAAAGCTGTCGCCGCTGGTCACGTCGTTAAACGTGCACGCCACCACCGGAGTTGCGGAGGAGTTGCAATTCAGCGCTGGTGTGACGTTGGCCTGCTTCTTGGCCAGCGCATAAAGAACATTGTTGGCGATGCCCTGGCGGCTGCCCAGATTCTGCTTCTGCTGCGAATGATTGATAAGCGCCATGATGCCTGCGAAGGATGGCGCGGAGGCGGAAGTCCCGCCGACCAGGAAGTAGGAGAAATCCTGAACGCCGGCCTGGCAATAACCGCCCTGGTCGGCCACGCAAATCAGGTATCCGGAGCCAGTAAAGCCGTTGCTGGCAAAAAGTGATACGTCCGGAATGTCACGCTTGCCGTCTTGCGGCACGCCCGTGCCAGACTGCCACGAGGGCTTGGGGTAGATGGTGCTGGTTCCACCGCTGCCCGCAACGATGTTGAGAAGGTCTCCGCCAATTTGCGAGGTACCGCAACCGACTAGTCCCAATTGTGCGCAGGAATCGTTCCAGGGGACTTCCGGGATATAGCCAAGCGCCGAGCCGAGCGTCACCGGATCGTTCATGGTGCCCCAAAATTGGGTCCACTTGTTGATTTGATCGAAGTCCGTGCCGCCCACGGCCACATTGAACGGCGTCGAAGCGTAGCCGCTAATGGCCAGCCCCTGCGTAGCCGTCATCTCGGTGTTGAAATCGTCGCAGCCCGCCGAGCCGCCATCGCCGGCGGAGGCGATCGCGGTAATGCCTTGCGCCGCAGCTTGCTCCCACAGGGTGTTGAAGTACTGATTGCCGGCGGAGCCCAGCGCTTGCTCGCAATTGCCAAAACTTTCGCTCAAGACTCCCCCGAGATTGTGGTCTACGGCGTAGAGTGCCGCGAGATCCTGCCCGCCGGAAACCTCCGTGTTCTGAGCGACCACAAACTGGATGGTGGCATTCTTGGCCACGGCGCCTGACCACTCGACGTCCAGGTCCGCCTCGACCTCGTCGCTGTTGACTCCCGGATCGACGCCATCGACGGTCACATTGGCACTGGTGAAGTTGTTCGAAAGGCCGAAGAGCGCGCGAAAATTCTGGATATCCGAGACATTGATGTTGGAATCGCCGACCACCGCGATGGTTTGACCAGTGCCATCGATACCGCTGCTCCACAGCGGCGTTACGTTGTAGATGGTGGCGAAGTCCGCCGGAACCACGGGGAAATTTTGTCCAGCACCTCCCGGTGGGGTGTACAGCGGGCGACTCACGGATGAATTCGCGGACGGCGCAGCAAGCGCATGCACCGCTCCGGTCTTGCGCGAACGTTCAAACGCCCCCACACCGAGCAGATGCGAGGTAGCCGGAAAATTGTGCAGCGAGACAATCCCTGAGACAACTGGGGCCAACGCCGCGGGAATTTCCGGATCGCTGGCATTGGCGGTGTGTTCTACCCCGCCAATCAGATAACGATGAATCTCGGTGTGAAACGCGCTGCGGACTTGTCCCGCGGTGCCGTCAAATTCGATCAGCGTGCGTCCCGCCGATACGCGGTTGACGTGAAAGCCCTGCGCCATAAGCCAGGACGTGATGGTTTGCACGTCCGCCGCCGCCGGACCAAACTGCGCGCCAAATTGCTCTGGAGTCAGCCAGGCATGATAATCCGGCGAGAACTTGTTTTGCTGATCCGCGAGCAACTGCCGCAGCGCCACTTCCTGCGCCGCGCTGCGCTGCAGCAATAGCAACATGCGATGCAGCGGCTGCGCATCCGCCACCGCGCCCTGATCGAACTCTGGCCGTGCCAGCGGGTAGACGTTTCCGTGGAGCACCACCAGATTGTTCGGATCAATCGCCGCGGTAATTTGCGCGGGTGTGACGACGCCAGACGCGGCGCTTGCCGTCGAGGCTGGCGTGGTGACAGCGTTCTGCGCGCGGGCGTATCCGCAAAAAATGATTAAGGACGCACACAGGATTACCCGGGAGAACGGCAGGAGCCTTAGAGTTCGCATGATCCGCCCACGTACGGAGATTTCGCTCGCCCGTCCGGTAGCACGCAGCGGAGGGACGCAGCGCATCAAGCACCAGTACACCTGCGATGCCCAAATGCGAACTTGCCAGGCACCCCGGGGCACGCGTTTATGGCCTGCCCCGCAGCCACTTTCGCCGGGAGCCTACCACAAATAGCTGTAACTCGATAGGTACCTATAGCTAGATTATTACGGCAGATGCAAAGGCCTTAAAGAGGAACGCCTTAGGTGTGGTCGATCAGGCGGTGGTGGATGGCGTACAGCGCCAGTTCCAGACGATCCGAGACGCCCAGCTTGTCAAAAATATTGTGAAGGTGGTTTTTCACCGTTTGCTCGGAGATAAACAGTTTTTCGCCGATTTCCTTGTTGCGGAAGCCTTGCGCCACCAATTGCACGATCTCTTTTTCACGATCGCTCAATAGCGGCTTTTCGCGCCGCGGGCCGGACTCCGAAGACTTGCTGAAGGCTTTCATGACCTCCGCGGTCATGCGGTTATCCAGCCAGATTTCTCCGGCATACACACGCTGAATGCTCTTTACCAGCAAATCCGTGGCAGACTGTTTCAGCACCACACCGCGGGCGCCGAGGCGCATGGCGCGAACCACGTCGCGATCGTCTTCGGCAGCGGTTAGCACGATCACGCGTGTGGGCAGCGTGTCGAAATTCACTTCTTCGAGCACGGCCAAGCCGTCTTTATCCGGCATGCGCAAATCCAGCAACAAAATGTCTGGTTTAAGCTTGGCGAGCAGCTTGATGCACTCCGTGCCGTTCTGCGCTTCTCCAACGATGGTCATTTCCTCGTCGGATTCCAGCATTTTACGCAGACCGTCACGGAAAATGGCGTGGTCGTCCGCCAATAGGACGCGAATTTGTTGTTTAGTTTTAGCCATGGTCAGGCGAGCGGTATTTCGATAGTCAGACGCGCACCATGGCCCGGGTTAGATTCGATCGTCAAGACGCCCCCCACCGTGCGCGTTCTTTCTTTGATTGAAATTGGTCCCAAACGCAGGCGATCCAATTCATCCCCCGTAAATTTGCCTGCGAAACTAAAGCCTTCACCGTTGTCGTCCACCACAAGCGTCAAACGGCTTTCGTCCTGCGTCAGTTTTACCACGACATGGGAAGCCTTAGCATGCTTTTTTATGTTGTTGAGTGCTTCACGGTAAATCTGGAAGATCTCCCGGCAAATGCGGTCGGGAGACTGCAATTCGGCGGAATCGATCAGCAAATCCAGCGCCAGCGAAGACTCATTGCGGAAACGCTCGGCAAAACCGCGCATTAAATCGACCAAATCGGCGCTCTGCACGCGCAGCGGACGCAGGTCCGTGACCATGTGGCGGAGCTCCGCGCCTTCGTTGCGCACCGTCTGCTGCAGGTTGGCCAAGCCGCTGACCGCCTGATCCGGGGTGGTCGGCACACGCCGCCGCAGCACATCGAGCTGGATTTCCACGCTCAGCAGCGTCTGCAGAATCCCATCGTGTAGGTCGCGCGAAATGCGGCTGCGTTCCGATTCGATGGCCCGCGCGCGCAAGTGGCGCAACAGAAAGATATTTTCCAGCGATGGGCTGATGTGCAAGGCAATGCGTTCCAGCCAGGCAAGATCAGCCTTCTGAAAGGGCTTGTGGCCGTTGCGGCCGTTCAATAGGAAGAAACGGCCGACCGGCGCTCCAGCCTGATCAAAAGCCACCGTCATCAGCGAACGAATCTTCATCTCCGTTTGCGTGGGTCCTGGGATGCGCGGCAGATTCTTCAGGGGACGCCCGTCTCGCCGGTCCCAGCCAAACCCAGAGCCCGCCCCGATGAGGCTGTTCCAGCACAGGGTGGCTTCCAAATCGTCCAGCAGGAAGCCGTCGGTGCGGGAAAGCGGCAGCGTATCTGGAACTAGGCGCTCGCTTTCCCCGGCGCGCAAGCGCCACAGGAAGATGCGCTCCAAATCGACGTCGCGATACAGCAGCATGGCCTCTTCGACGGAAAAAGCCATGGCCAGCTCTTCCAGCAGCAGTCGCAATGATTCTGCCAACCCCTGTTCCACGTTCATGGTGCTGCTGATGCGCGAGAAAAAGGCGTTCTCTGTAGCGTACCGTCGGCTCAAGTCCCCGAGAAATGCGAGACCCGCGCCGCCGGCAAAGGTCCCCCCGGTAACAGCCAGCCAAGCCAGCACGCGCATGAAGTGCACGTCCCCGATGGTGACGGTACTCAGCACCAATCCCAGCGACAAGAGGCCGGCCAGCGGCAGCGCACCGCCAAGCCCCCAGCGGATACCCGCGGCGTAGCAGATGAACAAGTAGGGGAACCAGAGCGGTACGGAAGAGGGGCTGAGGTACAGCAAGCATCCCAGCGCCAGAATGTCGCAGGCCAGCGGCAGGTGCCAGCCGCGATTGCGCAGCGCGCTTTGCAGGCGCAGCACCAGCACTGAGAGCAGCAGGTACGCCAGCAGAAACGATACCGAGCGCTGCACGGCTCGCGAAGGGGCAAGTTCAAAAAGAGCGAGAATCGCCAGAACAATAATGATTAGGCGCGCGTAGACAATCTGGCGCTCGAAATAACGTTGGTCGCTCGGATGGGGAGTCATGCGCGCAAAGGCTTTGCTGCGTCCTAGTTTAGCAAGGGCGCCACGATTGGAAGCACGGCGTTTCCATCGTCGTAGGTGCGCGGTGCTCTAGATGCAACGGAGTTGGCGTTGTAGCAAACAACCGAAGGACTGGGTTTGGTAGCACAGGCACTCCTGCCTGTGCGCTTTTACCTGGAAATTTGCCCTTGCGCGGCCTGCTCAGGTTAGCGGTGGCAAGCCGTTCCGCACTTCGTCGCTCACGACCGTGAATCTCGTCAATTCCGCAAATCCGAATGACGTGGTAATGGCCACATCCCCAGCATCGCGACCCACACCCATCAGCACCCGCCCAATGCGCGGGAGGTTGTGACGGGCGTCAAACGTCCACCACCTCCCGCTCAAGAAAACTTCAAACCAGGCGCTGAAGTCCATCGGCGACGGCGGCAGGTAGATGCCAATATCGCCAAGATATCCAGTGGTGTAGCGCGCCGGGATATTCATGCAGCGACAAAAAGTAATGGCCAAATGCTGAAAATCGCGGCACACCCCGGTGCGCTCGGTATACACGTCCAGCGCCGTTTTTGTGGCGCGGGCAAAGTGGTAGCCAAACTGCACCTTGCTGTGCACCCAATTCACGATGGCCTGCACGCGGCCCCAGCCCGGCGCCGTGTGCGCGAAAAGATCCGTGGCGATGTGCGAAAGGCGATCCACTTCGCAGTAGCGGCTGTTCATCAGGTAAATCAGATTCTCTACGGGTAACTCTTCCACGGGATGTTGCGCGGCGTAATAGTCGATGGGATCGGGCTGGCCGGAGTCTTCAATCAGCGTGGAGTTCCACAGCCGCACGCGGCCTTGCGGCGCCAGAAAACGCGTGCACACATTGCCAAAACGGTCGGGAAAGGTCTCTGATTTCACCATCGGCTCGATGCGCAGTTCGTCGGGCTCGCGCAGGTCTGCAGCCCGTGATGGGTGCACCCGCAACATGGCCACGATGGCCACCGGCTGCATCATCTGAAACTCAATGTCATAACCCAGGCGAATTAGCATGTGCGCATTGGATGCATAAATAGCGGGAAACGAGGCGATTGTAGTCCTTCTGGCGTGCCGACAAGCGAAAATCGCTATGCAAAATGTGATTCCATTGCATCGCGATTGCCACGCGGGTAGCATGGGGCGCGTTTCACCCGTCGCATTGGGGAAGAGGCACTTCGTGTACAAATTCGTTTTAGTGATGTTCGCGTTCCTCGCTTTGCATGCCAAGTCTGCCGTGGCCGCCCCTGATGGTGCTCCTATGAAAGTAGCGATCGTCGGTCTGGTGCACGGCCACGTAGACGGGTTCCTAAAAGGTGGCGCGCTCACGCCGGCCGGCGGAATTCTGAATCGACCGGACGTGCAACTCGTCGGCATCGTCGAGCCCCGCCGGGATCTATTCGACGCCTACGCGCAGCGCTATCACCTGCCGGCGAGCCTGTACTTCCGCGGTATTCAGGAAATGGTTTCGCAAACGCATCCGCAGGCCGTTATCGTTTTCACCGCTCCCAGCGAACACCGCAGGGTAATTGAAGAATCTGCGGCCCTCGGAGTCCATGTGATGGTGGAAAAGCCGCTCGCGACCAGCTATAAGGATGCACTGGCCATTGCAGACGCGGCGCAGCGCGGCCACATCCATGTCTTGATAGATTTCGAGACCACCTGGTACGCCAGCAACTCCGAAGCGTTCCATCTTTTGCACCAAGGGGCGCTCGGCGCGATCGTAAAAACCATCATTCGCGATGGCCACCAAGGACCTCAACTGATCAACGTGCCCCCCGAGTTCCTCGCTTTTTTGAATGATCCCAAACAAAACGGAGGAGGAGCACTCTACGACTTCGGCTGCTACGGCGCGAATCTGATGACGTGGCTGATGGACGGAGAAGCTCCCATCTCCGTGACGGCGGTAACGAAACAATTGCAACCAGATTTGTATCCCAACGTGGACGACGAAGCGGAAATCATCCTCAATTACAAAAGCGCCGTTTCCATCATCCAGGCCAGCTGGAATTGGCCTTTCGGCGTGAAACAGATGGACCTCTACGGACGCACCGGATACATCAAGGCCATTGATTCCGAGCGGATCGAAATTCGCATTCAAGGTGATGACGTGTCGCAGAACGCCAAGGGCCAAGCCCTCAAAGCACCGAATGACGATTCCCTGCATTATCTGGTCGCAGTCGTGAACGGAGATATCCAGGAAGGCGATAGCTTGTCGTCGCTGAAAAACAACGTGCTGGTGTCGGAAATTCTGGATGCCGCGCGGCAGTCCGCGCAATCCGGCAAGACCGTAGGGCTACCGCTGCCCAAGTAATGGCCGTTGCACCAAGCATTGCCGCGTTGCCGCTTTTCCGCTCCCGCAAATTAGCGTAAACTGTGATCCTGCGGTGGGAGTAGCTCAGCTGGTAGAGCGTCGGTCTGTGGCACCGAATGTCGCGGGTTCAATCCCCGTCTCCCACCCCAATTTCCGCTGCTGTTCCGGGTACTCACGGAATCTTTTTCTTCCTTCAACGGACTGGCCATTTTCGTTTTTGAAGCTGCAGTGGGCACAAAATCACGTGGCGATCGAAGTCCGTCGCTGAAGGGCTCGCCCTCCGTTCTTCCTTCGTCGTTCCAGGAAGAACACCGTCCTGTTGTACGATGAGGCTATGGCCGACATCATTTGCCGCGGCGTATTGTTCGATCTCGACGGCGTCCTAGTGGACTCCACACCAGCAGTCGAGCGCGTGTGGCACGGCTGGGCCGTGGAACACGGGTTCATCCCCGCCGAAGTGGTGCGCCAAGCCCACGGACGCCCGAGCATCACCACCATTCGCGAACTGCTTCCTGACGGCGATCACGAAAAAGAGAATAAAGAAGTGGAGCGCCGCGAAATCGCCGACGTACTTGGAGTAGTGCCCCTGCCGGGCGCGCTTTCGCTGTTGCGCGGCTTGCCGGACACCGCCTGGACGATCGTCACCTCCTGCACCAAGCCGCTGGCCTACGTGCGTATCGGAGCAGCTGGCCTGCCCGTGCCAAAACTGTTGGTTACCGCCAGCGACATTAGCCGCGGCAAACCAGACCCCGAGCCATACTCAAAAGGCGCTGAAATTCTGCATCTAGCGCCAGCGGATTGCGTAGTCGTCGAGGACGCCCCCGCCGGTATCCGCGCTGGCAGAGCCGCGGGCGCGCGCGTCTTGGCTCTGCGCACCACCGCGCCCGACGCTGAACTGCAAGCCGCCGGCGCCACCTGGATCGTCGACGACCTCAGCCACGTTTCCGTTTACGTCGAAAAAAACGCAGCCATCAGGATGGTCATATAATTCCCTCGCGCCTGCCCTTCGTTGTGCGCCCTGAATTCCAAGCTCAAGCGCACAACTCCTGTACCACGGGCCAGTAATCTTCTCGCAAAGCCAGTACTTCCGAGGGCGCCGCAGCGCACCAGCAACCGTTAAACTTGGCTTGCCAATCGAGCTTCCGTACTACCGCTTCAGGGTCGACGCTTCAGGCAACCGCACCGACATCTGGGCCACACAAGGATCCTAACACATGGTTACCCGGCTACAGGTTCCCGCGCAGGAGACTCTCCCAGGAGGCATCGGCGTCGCCGCGCCACCGGCAAATTCTGGAGACCTGCTTCCCGCGAACGTCGCTGGTTCGCGCGGAGCTGCCGAGCCGCCGCCTACTACACAGCGCACCATCCACACGTCGCAGTTGATCACCATCATGCTGAAAGCGCAAAAGCATGTCAGCGACCTTATTTTTTCTCCCGGCCGCGCGCCGCAGATTGAATCCAACGGCCAGTTGATTCAGCTGAAATTCAAAGGCCTCGAGAAACTCACTCCCTACGACACCAGCTACATCGCCAACGAACTGATGTCTGGTACCGAGCATTGCAAACGAAAGCTGGAAGTGGATGGCTCGGCGGATCTTTCTTACGGCATCGATGGCATCGGGCGCTTTCGCGTGAACGTGTTTCGCCAGCGCGGCAGCATCGCCGTGGTCATGCGCGTAATTCCCGACAAAATTCCCAGCTTTGCGGAGCTGAAGCTGCCCAAGGTGCTCGAAGAGTTCGTCAACCTGCGCAACGGTATCGTGCTGGTTACGGGACCTACGGGCTCCGGCAAATCGTCCACGCTCGCCGCCGTGCTGGACAAGATGAACGAAGAGAAGGCGTATCACATCCTCACCATCGAGGATCCCATCGAGTTTTTGCATCGTCACAAGAAGGCCACCATTCATCAGCGAGAGCTGCATTCCGATACGCCGACATTCTCGCTGGCGTTGCGCGCGGCTTTGCGCCAGGCGCCAAAAGTAATCCTCGTCGGCGAAATGCGCGACCGCGAAACCATCGAAATCGCGCTGGAAGCCGCGGAGACCGGCCACTTGGTAATGTCTACGTTGCACACCATCGACGCCTCCAAGACCGTCGAACGTATCGTCGGAACTTTTCCCCTAAGCGATCAGCAGTCCATTCGTACCCGCCTCTCCAAGGCTTTCCGCTACGTCGTCTCGCAGCGTTTGCTGCCCAAGAGGGACGGCAGCGGGCGCGTCGCCGCCATCGAAGTCTTGAAATCCACCATGCGCACCCGCGAATATGTTGAGAAGGGCGAGAGCGAAGGCAAAAGTTTGCTCGACGCCATGCGCGACGGCGAGAACGACGGCATGCAGTACTTTGACTCGGAGATTCAAAAACTGATCCGCGCTGGTGTCGTGGACTTTGAAGTCGGCCTGACCTACTCCACGAACGCCGGAAACCTGCGCCTGGAACTGGCTGATTTTCTCGACGGTCAGAAAAAATCTCCCATGGGACTCAGCTCCTCCGCCAACGCTCCGCAATCCGCCAAAGAAACCGAAGTAGAGATCGAGCGCTACTGACCGCCATTTTCCTTGCCGTGCAGGTTTGGCCTGCCACGCCGTGCGGGTTAGAATCCTTGCTCACGTTCTCGCAATAATCTTGTCTTACTAATCGAGGAGCGATCGGATGATGACGATGCGTCGGCTGGTGGTATTGTGCGCGGTTTTATTTGCCCTGCAATTTCCGTTGTCATCTCGGGCCCAGGATAAAGACGCTAAACCGGCCGATGCTACGCCGCCCGCCGCTGCCGCCACCCCGAAGGAAGAGTCTTCGGTTACCGATCACACCGTGCGCATCGCCGGTCAGACCATCCCCTACAAAGCTACCGCGGCAACCATCCTGCTAAAAAACGAAAAAGACGAACCGACCGCGCTGATCTATTTCACGGCCTACACTCGCAGCGACGTGAAGGATTTGAGCCAGCGCCCCGTGGCGTTCATTTACAATGGCGGGCCCGGCTCCTCTTCCCTGTGGTTGCACATGGGCTCGTTTGGACCGAAACGCGTTGCCGTTTCCGACGCTGAAGCCACGCCGCCCGCTCCGTACAAGTTAAACGACAATCCGTATTGCCTGCTCGATAAAAGCGATCTGGTGTTCATCGATCCCGTGGGCACCGGCTTCAGCCACGCGGTTGGCAAGGCCCAGGATAAGGATTTTTGGGGCGTCGACGAAGACGTGAAATCGTTCGCGCAACTGATCGACGCGTACATCAGCCGCAATGATCGCTGGAACTCGCCGAAATTCTTGATCGGCGAAAGTTACGGCACTTTTCGCTCCGCCGCGCTCTCTAATTATTTGCAATCCAATAACGGAATGTATTTCAACGGCATTGTGCTGATTTCTTCGGTGCTGGACCTGGGCACTATCTCTTTCAATCCCGGCGAAGATATGCCGTACATTTTTTACCTGCCCAGCTACGCGGCGACCGCCTGGTATCACAAGACGCTCGCGGATCGCCCCGCGGAGCTCCTGCCATTCATCGAAGAGGCTCGCAAATTTGCCGTGTCTGATTACGCCGCCGCACTAATGAAAGGCTCGCGTCTCACCTCCACTGAAAAAGCCGATATGGCCAAAAAGCTTTCGCGCTTTACTGGCTTGAGCGAAGACTATCTGCTCAAAGGCGACCTGCGCGTGGCCCTGCCGCAATTCCAGAAGGAATTGCAGCGCAGCCGCGGGCTAACCACCGGCCGCCTGGACGCGCGCTTTTCTGGATATTCGTACGATCTGCTGGGGGAATACGCGGAATTTGATCCCCAGGACACCGCGATCTCTGGCCCATTTATCGCCGTTTTCAACAATTACATTCGCACCGAGCTCAAATTTGGCCAGGACAAGGTCTATCACTCCGCCGCGGACCACGCTTTTCAAAGCTGGAATTGGAAGCACAACGCCGGCGACAATTTCGGATTCCCGGGTTCGCCAAACGTCGAAGGCGATTTAATCCAGGCGCTGCTGACCAATCCGCACTTGAAAGTGGAAATTGAAAACGGCTACTACGATCTCGCGACGCCCTTTTTTGCCACGGAATATACCGTCGACCACTTGGGCCTTCCGGAAAAATTGCAGAAGAACATCACCCTGCAGTATTACAACGCCGGCCACATGATGTACGTTCGCGAAGACGACCTCGCCAAACTCAAAGCCAACGTCGCCAATTTCATCGACGCCGCCGCAAAGCCCTGACGAAAGTCAGGATCAGCTGCATCAGAACGTTTCCGACAGCATGGGCATACTTTTGCGCGTATAATTCCGCGCAACGGAGGATACCGCATGAAATTCTTGATAGTATTCGCTTTGCTTACCGTATCGCTGCTGGCCGCGGCGCGTCCGATGTCGCAAAATGCATTTACCCCAGACAAAATTCCCTACGGCCCCGCACCAGCATTTCTCAATCCGGGAGCCCAGTTAGCAGTACTCGAAGGAGATCCGGGCGCTTCGACCGGAGATTTCACCGTGCGGCTAAAGATGCCCGCTGGTTATCGTGTCGCTCCTCACTGGCATCCGTACCGCGAGAACGTCACCGTGATTTCTGGAAATTTTAAAGTCGGTATGGGAGACACTTTCGACGAAAGCAAGATGGCCACGTTCGGCGCGGGTAGCTTCGCCTTTCTCGATCCCAGCATGCACCACTACGCCATGGCCGACGGCCCCGTCGTTGTCCAAGTCCACGGCATGTCGCCCCTGCAGTTTAACTACGTCAACCCAGGCGACGACCCCAGCAAGAAAAAGTAGCGCCAGTAGCTTGAGAAGCGCGTTGATCGGGCCAGTTCAGCAAAGGCCTACGGCTATTACTTGGACCACGGCGGCACGACGCCGGTCATCCGCGCGTACGCGATCAGTTGCCCCATGTGCTCGTTCGCGTGCACGATGATGCGGAGGTACATTCCGTCTACGGTCGCGTCGCGGCCTTCAATCTTGACCTTGCGCTCTAGATCCTTGGGTGTTTCCCCCGCGTGCGCCACGCGAACCGCTTCCAGCGACCTTTTCAGCCAGGCGATCACCTCCGGCTTGGAAGTGACCGTCTTATCCAGGTTCTCCGTCAAGTCCGCGGGCATCTTGGGGCCAGTAACGCTCAACAAATAAAAGTTCGCGTCGACGATGTGCATGTACACTTCGCTCGTCGAGCGCACTCCCGGAGCCGGACGCCACGAATATTTCTCCGCAGGCGTCGCCTCCGCCAGCGCAATCAATTGCTGCGACACATGCTTCCATTCCCCGTCGTACCCCTGCCAAATCCCCTCCGGATACTGCGCCGGCACCGCAGGCGCAGCTAAAAAAAGCAAAAACGAAAACATTTTCACAAGTCGACTCATTTCGACATCCTTCGCACCCTAACAGCTCAGGACCTCTGCAGCAGGGCCACGAAATGCAACTTTCGGCCGACCAGTGCGCTAAACGGCGCAGGGTAGAGGCCAAGCTCCGTGGTAAACGTGGCGACCCTTAGTTCGCAAGCAGCAAAGTGCGCGTTCCACTGCGCGCGGCTCTGATAATTGTAAGTAAGCGTGACGCCGTGCGGCCGATTGCCAACCCAATCCATAAACCGCAACGTCGCATGATCGAAACCATTTTCGCTGAGATGATCCTTCAGCAACACGTTCCTCCGGCTGACTCGCGCAGCTTCCCGCAGCAGCACCGAAACATCGCGGGTGTGGTGCAGCACATCCACCAGCATGCAGACATCGAAAGACGCATCGGGAAACGGCAGCGTGCTTCCATCAAAGGGAAAACACTCGATGCGGCACCCCGGCCGCACCATCACTTCCACGCCTTTAATCGAAATGTCCGGCCGCAATTCCGCAATCAAGCCGGCAATGGTCCCATCGCCGCACCCAATATCCAGCACCGAGGCCGCAGCAGGAATTTGCGCGGCCAGCGCCGCGGCCAGCACGCGCACTCGCCGCTGGTGCACCAACGCCTGATGCCCATGCTTCACCGCGGAGAGCAGCAGCGAATCCTGCCCCGGCGCAATCTTTGGCGCTATTTTTTCCGCGTCCATCTATTTGCGCCTTTTTACTTGCGCCCTTCTTACTTACGCTCGTAGTCGCCGATAAACGTCCCACGACTGATGCCCAGCATGCTCAAAAAGAACGAACCAAAAATCACCTGCACGCCAAGGAACAGCCACATGGCCCAAAACAGAATCTGCCGCTCTTGATGCAACGGCCCGAAACCGCTCGCCGCCCACGACCAGGTGATCCACGCGCAACCGCCAAGGCCGCACAAAAACAGTCCCGCGCCCAGCGCCAATCCGGATTCCAGCGTCACGCTGCGCAACACGCGCTTCAGCGAAACCCCGCCGTGATCAAAACGTTCCGCATAACTGAAAACTTTGGCGAACGCTCCAATGGAAAGAATCTGCGCCCCCAGCAGCGTGAAGAACACGCCAAAAATCATCGTATGAATATCCAGCGTAACGCGCCCCACGTGGCGTGCACCGGGCAATAACCAGAAAACCAGGGACAGTCCCACGATCCCCAGCGCCGCTCCAGGCAAAAAAAACAGCCAGTTCGGCGCGTACATCAGCATGAACCGTAAACTCCGCCACCCATCGCGAAAACTCCGCAGATGCGGCGCGCGCCCGCGTTTATCTGGCCACAAAATAATGGGAATTTCCGCGATCCGCGCCTGCATCTGCGCCGCCTTGATCACCATTTCCAACGCAAACTCCATGCCGGTACTCCGCACATCCAGCCGCTGGGCCAACTCCCGTGTGAATCCGCGCATACCGCAATACACATCACCGACTCCAGAATGAAAAAAAGTATTCAGCAGCGTGGTGAGCCCCGGATTGCCGAAGTATCTGTGTAACGGTGGCATGGCCCCGGGTTTTATTTCTCCCAGGAAGCGGTTGCCCATCACCAGGTCGAAGCCTTCGCGAAGTTTGCTGACAAAATTCGGCACCTCGCTGAAATCGTAGCTGTCGTCCGCATCGCCCATGACGATGAACTCACCGTGCGCTGCGGCGATTCCCGCGCGCAACGCCGCGCCGTACCCGCGCTCACTCACCGTCACAACGCGCGCGCCATGAACTTCGGCTATCCCCACCGAGCCGTCCGTCGAGCCATTGTCCGCCACCAGCACTTCGCCACGCAGTCCCGCCCCGCGAAACGCCGCCAGCGCCTTATCAATACAAAACGCCAGCGAATTCGCTTCGTTCAGCCACGGAATCACAACAGAAACATCCAGCGCTAAAGCCGAATCCAGCGGCACCACTTCGTGCCTTCCTTCAGTCGTAGTAGTAGACATGCCGTCAAACATCATATCCCGCCTTTTGTGAAACGCCACGCCAGCGACTACAATGCTGCTATCGCACAAACATCAGCACCACGACCGAAGCGCAAAAAAGTTCTCCGGAGAATCCGCGAACCTTGCCCAGTTCACTCGTCGACTTCTTCACTCCCGATACTTGGCAAAATATTTTATTGTGCGCGGTGCTCGCCGCCTGCGTCGTGCTCGCCCTTCCCCGTCATGGCCTAGCCGAAAAGTTTGTCCGTACCCTAGAGCGCATACTTTCCACGTTCGCGCAGCGTAGAGCCGCAGCCATCGTCACCATTTTTTTTGCCGTGCTGGCAGTGCGTCTCGCCGTACTGCACTTTCTGCCCGTCCCCTACCCCGGAATTCACGATGAATTCAGCTACCTGCTGCTCGGTGACACTTTCGCCCACGGCCGCCTAACCAACCCCGCGCATCCCATGTGGCGCAGCTTCGAAACCTTTCACGTTAACTGGCTGCCCACCTACTCTTCGATTTATCCCCCGGCGCAAGGCGTGGTGCTGGCCGTCGGCCAACTTCTGGGGAACCCCTGGTTCGGCGTGCTCGTCAGTAACGCTGCAATGTGCGCCGCAATTTTATGGATGTTGCAAGGTTGGATGCCCGCTCGCTGGGCGTTGCTCGGCGCCGTTCTTGCCGCCCTCAAACTCGGCGTCGCCAGCTACTGGATGAACAGCTACTGGGGCGGCGCGGTAAGTGCCATCGGCGGTGCGCTGGTGCTCGGAGCCTTGCCGCGTATTCGAAAGTATGGTCGTCCACGCGACGCCCTGCTTCTGGCCCTCGGCGTCGCAATCCTCGCAAACAGCCGTCCCTACGAAGGTTTGCTGGTGTGTTTGCCCGTCACGGTCTGGCTGATCTGGTGGCTCCTGCGCGGGCCATCGTTGAAAATCTCGTCGCCACCGCCTCGCGTCGCGCGCCTGCGCCGCGTCTTCGCTCCCATTGCCGTCGTCCTCGTTCTCACCGCCGCCTTCATGGCGTTCTACAATTCGCGCGTCACGGGCCACACCTTGCTCTTTCCCTACACTCTGAATTTGCGCACCTACGTCACTTCCCCGGTTTTTCTCTGGCAGCACGCCAAGCCTGCGTTGCACTACAACAATCAGCAATTCGAAGATTTTTACAACGATTGGGAACGCAACAATTACCAAAATTCCTCCGCCGATGTCCACGCGGTGTCACTCGAAAAATGGCAGCGCCTCCGGTCCGTATTCCTTTGGCCCGCCGCTGCTGTGCTGTTGCCCGGCTTTATCTTCGTCTTCCGGGACAAACGCGTGCGCTTCTTGCTCGCCGTTTTTCTCATCGCCACCCCGGGCATATTCGCGGTCGTATGGTCCAATCCCCATTACGCTGCGCCACTCACCTGCGTGATCTTCGCCCTGCTGGTGCAATCGACGCGCCACCTGCGCGCATGGCAACCCTTCGGCCGCCCTATCGGACCCGCACTCTCCCGCGCCATACTGGTCCTGCTCGTATTGCAAACCGCCGGCGACACGCTCACGCGCAAATGCGACGAGCTCAGCTGGACCTGCGGCGGCGATTCCAGTCGCGCGGCCATCGCGAAGCGCCTCGCCGCGCTTCCCGGCAAGCACCTGATCATCGTGCGCTACGAACCCGATCACAACATCCACGATGAGTGGGTCTTCAACGGCGCCGAAATCGACTCCGCAAAAATCCTCTGGGCCCGCGAACTCGATCCGCAACAAAACGCCGCCCTGCTTGCATATTTCAAGGACCGCACCATCTGGCTCGTCGAGCCCGACGCCGACAATGAGGAACTATTGCCCTACTCCCCAGCGCCATCCGGGTCCGCGCCATGAATTTTCCTGTGCCAAACAATTCCTCGTTAAATAACCTTCCGCCGACGACTGATCCCTGGGAAGCCGCCTATGCGCGCTTTGAAACTCCCGCGCAAGAAATTCACAAATTTACTTCCCGCCTCAAAGAATTCGGCGCGCCCGCCTGGCCCAAAGATTCCGCCATCGTCGAACTCTTCTGCGGCCGCGGCAACGGCCTGCACGCCCTGCAGCAACTGGGCTTCACTCGTATTCAAGGCGTCGATCTTTCTCCGCGCCTGCTCGCGCAATATACCGGCGCCGCAAAATGCATCGTAGCCGACTGCCGCAGCTTGCCCTTTGCCGATCACTCCAAGGACATCATCATCGTGCAGGGTGGCCTGCATCATCTGTCAGAACTGCCCGCCGACCTCGATCAAACTTTCTCGGAAATCCGCCGCGTCCTCAACAAAAACGGCTGCGTCATGTTCGTCGAGCCGTGGTCCACGCCATTTCTCATTCTCGTCCACGCCATTTGTGAAAATCCTCTCGCGCGCAAATTTTCCGTCAAGCTCGACGCTCTCGCCACCATGATTCACTACGAGCGCCGCACCTATGAGCAATGGCTCACACAACCGCAACTGGTCCTCGGCCTCGCCGAAAAACATTTCATCCCGCTCCAGCAGTCTTTCCGTTGGGGCAAGTGGCGTTTTCTCGGCACCCCTCGCCCCTGACCGACAACGCCTTTGTAGTGGCACAGCATGCTGCGCGCTTTTCCCTGCCAGACCTCAGCATGACGCGGTTTTCTTTTCCCCCACCGCAACCCCAATTCCAGCTTGCTTTTCCCTCCTTCCCAGCTACTATGGCCTACTCCGGACGCGCCTCCGGCACACAACCTTGAACCCCTCCTCCGACGCAGCTCTTCCTGCCCCTCTGGCCGCCAAGCTCCGCGCCGGAAAACTCCTGCAAGTCTTGGGCGTCTGGTTCGGCATCGCCGCCGCCATCGGCAACAGCATCGCCGCCGGCATCATTCGCACCCCGGGAGACATCGCGAAGCTCCTCCCCAATCCCTGGCTCTTCCTCGCCGTCTGGGTTTTAGGCGGCGGCTACGCCCTGCTGGGCGCCTCTTCCATGGCTGAACTCGGCGCCGCCATCCCGCGCAGCGGCGGTCAATACAATTTTGCCCGGCGCGCCATCGGCGAATACGCCGGCTTCATCGTCGGCTGGAGCGACTGGCTCTCCACCGCCGGCACCAACGCCGTCGTCGGCATCGTCATCGGTGAATACAGCGTCGCCCTATTCGCGCCGCTCGCCGGACACGAGCGGTTAGTAAAAATGATCGCTGTCGGCGTCTTGCTTTTTTTCTTTACGTTGCAATGGGGTGGCGTGAAGCGCGGCAAAAGCGCACAACTGCTCACTGCGGTCCTGAAAACCGGGGCCTTCCTGATTCTCGTTCTCGCGTGCTTTGTATTCGGTGGTCCGTCGCATCACGCCGCGTACCAGCAAGCCGCGAACACCAGCGCTTTCCATGGAGGCTGGCTGCTCGCCGTCGCCATCGTCCTCGGCATGCAATCCGTGATTTTCACCGTCGATGGCTGGGACGGCGTGATCTACTTCGGCGAAGAGGTCAAAGATCCGGGCCGCGACGTGCCTCGCGCCATCTTTGGCAGCGTCATCTCCATTATGGGCATCTATCTACTACTCAACGCCGCCCTCTTGTACGTCCTGCCCATGAACAAAATCTCCGGAGATATTTTCCCCTTGGGCGCCGCAGCCAACGCCGTCTTCGGCCGTTACGGCGATGTGGTCATTCGCTCCATCATGATCGTTTCCATGCTCAGCTGCATTAACGCCTGTCAAATGTTTTGCACGCGCATTCTCTACGCCATGAGCGTCGACGGCCTTTTCTTCAAGCGCGCCTCGCGGGTCAACAAAGGCGGCACGCCCGTCATCGCCCTGCTGCTGAGCACCATCGTCGGCATCATCTTCGTGCTTGGCTCCTTCGAGCGTGTAATCGCCATGCTCTCGTTCTTCTTCGTGGCCAACTACACCCTCTCCTACGCCTCGCTCTTCATTCTGCGCAAACGCGAACCATCCATGCCCCGCCCCTACCGCGCCTGGGGCTACCCCTACACCACCGCCGCCGCGCTAATCGCCTCCGCCATCTTCTTAATCGGTTCCCTCGCCACCGACCGCGACAACGCTCCGCTAGCGTTAGGAATGTTGCTCGCAAGCTACCCAATTTTCTGGATTATGAAACAGGTCGCAAATCGTGCGACGTTGTAGTGGCGGGTCTTCAGACCCGTGCATTTGACTTTATCCTTCGTAGTGGCGAATCTTTAGATTCGCATCATTCCTTGCATTGTTGTCCGTGAACCACGCTTCCAAGCCGCTCCACCCTAATCGACCTTCTCTGCAATCGCCTTAGCCTGCAAAAAATGCAACAAATAATCCTTCCCACCCGTCTTCGAATCCGTCCCGGACATATTAAATCCCCCAAACGGATGCGCCCCCACCATCGCCCCGGTACACTTGCGATTCAAATACAAATTCCCCACAAAAAACGCCTCCTCCGCCCGTGCAATCTTCTCCTTGTTCCGCGAATAAACCGCCCCCGTCAACCCAAACTCCGTATCATTCGCAATCTCCAGCGCATGCTCAAAATCCCGCGCCTTGATCACCGCCAGCACCGGACCGAAAACTTCCTCCTGCGCGATCCGCGACTTCGCATCCACGTTCGCAATAATCGTCGGCTGCACAAAATACCCTTCGCCTGGAGCCCGCCCTCCGCCGAGCACCAACTTTCCTTCCTTCTTCCCCACGTCGATGTATCCCAAAATCCCTTCCATCGCCGTGGCGCTCACCACCGGCCCCATATAATTGCCCTGCACATCGCTCGGCCCAACCGTAATCGTCTTCGCGCGCGTCACCAATTTATCCACGAACGTATCAAAAACCTTCTCCGAAACGATCGCCCGCGAACACGCCGAACATTTCTGCCCCGCATAACCAAACGCGGCCTGCGCCACGCCCTCTACCGCCGCGTCCAGGTCCGCCTCCTCATCCACAATCGTCGCGTCCTTTCCACCCATCTCCAGCACCGCCCGCTTGATCCAAATCTGTCCCGCCGCCCGCTTGGCCGCCGCCTCGCCGATGATCAATCCAACTTCTTTCGATCCAGTGAACGCGATATACCGCGTTTTCGCATGCTTCACCATCGCATCTCCGGCAACTTCGCCCAGCCCCGTAATAAAATTCAGCGCCTCGCGCGGCACTCCCGCTTCATAAAAAATCTCCACCACTTTCGTTGCCACCGCCGGCGCTTCCTCCGAAGGTTTCAGCACCACCGTGTTCCCGGTCACCAGCGAAGCCGCCGTCATCCCCGCCGCTATCGCCGCCGGAAAATTCCACGGCGGAATCACCGCGCCCACTCCCAGCGGCAAATACACCAGATAATTCTTTTCCCCCTTCATCGGCGTTACCGCATGTTCCCCGGCCAGCCGCAGCATCTCGCGGGCGTAAAACTCACAAAAATCAATCGTCTCCGCCGTATCCGCGTCCGCCTCAATCCACGATTTCCCCACCTCATAACAAATCAGCGCGGAAACCTCGAACTTCCGCTCGCGAAAGATCTGCGACGCGCGGAAAATAATCTCCACGCGCTTCTCCGCCGGCACGCGCTTCCACGTCGCGAACGCCGCATACGCCGCTTCCACCGCCTGCGCGGCCTGCTCCGCGTTAGCCTTCTGAAACACGCCGATCACCTGCGCTGGCCGCGAAGGATTCGTGGACATCATCTTCTCGGTCGTATAAATCTTCTCCCCGCCGATGTACATCGGATACTCACGCCCCAACTCCCCTGCCACTTTCGCCAGCGCGTCTTCCATGGCCTTCTTATTTTCGGCTTTCGAAAAATCCACAAACGGTTCGTTCGTGAACTCCGCAACATGCAACTTCGCTTCAGCAGTAGCCATAGATTTCATCTCTCCTAATCGCGTGAACATCCAATTCTACCGCCCCCGCAAACCACGCCACAAGCCAGCACCGTTCTCACAAGGTTTGTTCTGTAGTGGCGAATCTTTAGATTCGCAGCATTTGCCCCACACGCGACCGACGCACTCCAGATGGGCTCGCTTTCGCTTAAGGAGATCACGAGCGTCAAAATCTCACGCGAAATTCCTTGCACAGGCATGCACAGATTTCCACATGATTACAATTCGATTTCGCTTGCGCTCTTTTTCTGCCGCTCGTACTATGCGCACAGATTGATCGGGAAGAAGACTTCGCGAGTCAATTAGAAGATGGCAACAAGGGTAAAACCGAGCTTGTCAGTTTCGAGTTGAAACAGAAGTACTAACTTCGCAGTTCAACGTACGCAGATGGCCAGGGTAAAACCGAGCCAACTTGACGGCGGTGGATTGCGGGCTTTGCAGCCGAAGCCCACGGGTGACTTGGGTAAAACCGAATCGCCAGTGGACGGAAGCGGAAGCCACAGACTTTGCGGTGAACTCAAAGAAGCGAAGCGGGTAAAACCGAGTCGTAATCGTGAGTCGAACCAAGAAGTAGGCTTCACGAATCAATTTACGAGGGGCGGCCTGGGTAAAACCGAGCCGCCTTCTCCTAATCCTGAGACGGGAAGCCAAAGCTTCACGCGTCAATCGAAAAGAGGGCGACACGGCCAAACCGAGTCGCCCTCATTTTTTTTGCCCTGTACTCGTACCGGGGCGATCCGCGAGACACACCTATACGAGCTCGCCCACCGCCTCCCCGAACACCCGGGTGTGCAAATCCACGTCGCCCTCGCTGGCCGCCGGACCCATCAGCGCCATATTGTGGAACGGCGTCAGTAGTACCCCGCGATTCAGCGCGTACAAATGCAAAAATCGCTCCAAGTCAAAATCCGCCGCCGCCGCCGATTCCCCGCCATTCCTCGGCGCTCGCGTAGTAAAGGTATATTCCGCGCGGCAACCCAGCTGCGTCACATTCCACGGCAGCCCCACGTTGCGAATCTCTTCCGCGACTCCCGAAGCGAATCGCGTCGCCAATGGGATCATGTGCTCGAACGCGGCCGCCGTCAGAACATGGCCCAGCGTCGCGCGCATCGCCGCCAGCGACAGGGCATTGCCTGCTAGCGTTCCGCCGATGCCGCCCACGTCGCAGTCCTCGGGTTCAATCCGCGCCGAAATGCGCTGCGCCACCTCTTCCGTACATCCAAAGGTCGCGCCAGGAATGCCGCCGCCGATCGCTTTGCCAAGCACGAAAATATCCGGCTGCAAATTCCACAGCCGTGTGCATCCGCCCGGACCCGCGCAAATCGTATGCGTCTCGTCCGCTATAAACAGCGAACCGTAACGCTGCGCCAACTGCGTCGCCGCCGCCCAGTATCCGTCGTTTGGCAGGATGATGCCCACGTTGGTCATCGCCGGCTCCGCGAGTACACACGCCACATCGTTGTGCCGGAGCGCCGCCTCAAGCGCATTTAAATCGTTGAACTCCACCACGCGCGTCGTCTCCGCCGGATCGACGGGCGCGCCAATATTTCCGCGCCGTGGACCGACCACTCCGTCGCGCAGCGACACAAACGATTCATCCACCGTCCCGTGATAGCAGTAGTGAAACACCAGAATCTTCGAGCGCTGCGTAATCTCTCGCGCAATGCGAATCGCAAAGCGGTTCGCGTCCGTCGCCGTTAGCGCGAATTGCCAGTACGGCAATCCGAAGCGCCGCTGCAACTCTTCGCCGACCCACACGGCATCTTCTGTGGGCAGCATAAACGTGATTCCTTCGCGCACCCGCCGCGCCACGGCATCAGCCACCGTCTTCGGCGAGTGCCCGGTCATCGCACCAGTATCGCCAAGACAAAGATCGACGTATTCGTGCCCGTCCACATCCGTAAAGTGCGCGCCGCAGGCCTGCGCCACAAACACCGGAAACGCGCCGGCCCACTTCTTCATCCAGTTCATCGGCACGCCGCCCAGCAGCGAACCCTGCGCGCGCCGATACAACTCCGCCGAACGCGGATGCTCATCGACAAAGCGCTTTTCTTCGCGCTCCCGCAATCTCTGCAATTTGTCGCGATCGATGGAGGTCATGACTCTAGAAATTCAAATTACTGCAAACTTTTCGAGGTCACTTGGATAAATCGGCGTGTATTCGCCCTCTTCAATATCCCTATAACCAGCCTTCAGGTCGGACAAATAGCTCGTAATCGAGGGGATTGTTTTGATGTAGTCAAACGTCAAAGTGGGATCTTCAGCAAAGACAAATATATTCATCTCTCCTGAACCGATATCATGTCCGTCTACCGTTCCAAGGTCTCCGAGACTCTCGCGAATCGCGTCTTCCAGAGAAATCAACAAATCGAAATCACTGACGGAAGAGGACGATGGCCACTGCAACGCGAGCATGTATTCCATAGCACTCTCAGCGCAGGTCGCGAATGATTTCCTTCGCGGCGTTGGCGCCCGAGGCGCCAGTTAATCCGTTCCCTGGATGCGTACCGGAACCGCACAAGTATAATCCGCGCACCGGCGTCAAATACCGCGCCCAATCCAGCACCGGCCGCATGGTGAACAGTTGGTCGAGCGCCAGTTCGCCGTGATAAATGTGTCCGCCAGTGAAGCCGTAAGTGGTCTCCAGGTCCTGCGGCGTAATCACCTGCGTCGCCTCCACCAATCCCGGCAAATCCGGCGCGTACGCCGACAACGTCTTTATCACCGTCCGGCCCAGTTCGTCGCGTCGCCCGCTCCAGTTTCCCTTCTTCAATTTGTAAGGAGCAAATTGTACGTACGCGGAAAGCACGTGCTTCCCTTCCGGAGCCAACGAAGGATCGAGCAGCGTGGGAATCGTCGCATCCAAATACGGCGCCGCGGAAAACTCGCCGTACTTCGACGCGTCAAACGCCTTCTCCAGATAATCGGTCTCCGGCCCGATGTGGATTCGGCCAGAAAGCGCCTGGCGAAATCCATCCGCGCCAATCGCCGACGCCAGCGCGGGAAACGCCGGCAAATCGCCCAGCGCCAGATTCACCTTGGCCACCGTGCCGTTCGCGCGCACGTTCTTGATACGCATCGCAAACGTCGGATCCAGTTGCGAAGGATCCACTAAATTAAAAAATGTCCGTTTCGGATCGACGCCCGAAACCACCGCCTGCACCGCGATCTCTTCACCATCGGCAAGAACCACGCCGCTGACCGCGCCGTCCTTCACGCGAATGTGTTGCACCTCCGCGCCGGTGCGAATCTCCGCCCCCGCTTTGCGCGCGCTGTCCGCCAGCGCAGCGCTCAGCGCTCCAAGCCCACCGCGCGGAAACGTCGCCGGACCAACCGGATGCGCGTCCGCTGCCGCACGCATCAGCAGCACCGCAGTCGAACCCGCTGACCACGGCCCCAGCGCCGTGCCAAAAATTCCGCGCGACACAATCACCGCGCGAAGCAATTCATTCTCAAAGAATTCGGCGACAAAATCCGCGGCCGCCATCGGTCCCCAGCGCAGCAAATCGAAAATCCCAGTTTTGCCCAGGCTGCGCACACCGCGTCCAGTCTTCAGCAAATTCCAAAGATCTTCCGGCGAAGGCTTGTCGATTCCCGGCGGCGTAATCGCGGCAATCTGTGCAAACACTCCCGCGATCTTCTCTAGCGACGCCGCAAACTTGGTATACCGTTCCGCGTCGTGCGCGGACATGCGCGCAATGCCGCCCGCCGTCTTGGCGTGGTCGTTGTAGAAAAGCAGTCCTTGCCCATCGAGCGTGGGCGCAAACACGCGCGGGTCGGGATGCAGCAGCTCGCAACCGAACTTCTCTGGCCGCATGTCGCGCAGCACATCGTCGCGCAAGGGACCGACCGTGTGCGCCAGCGTCGATACGCGAAATCCCGGGTGAAACTCTTCCGTGATCGCGCCGCCACCGACCATTTCTCGGCGCTCCAGCACCACCGGTTTGAATCCGCCCTTGGCCAGATAAAATGCCGTCACCAGCGCATTGTGCCCACCGCCGACAATCGCAACTTTCTGTCCGATGGGCACGGTCAGTGGCTCGCCTTCTGCGAGCTTACTTCGCTTGATGCCACGGCTGCTGGCGTGCCGTCAGAAGCATTAGATTTTGCCCCGTTGGACTTCGCGTTCGACTTCGCCGCGCGCGCCACTTTGCTCCAGTCTTTCAGCATCACCTGGCTGGCGATGCGTCCGTTCGCTCCCATAATTCCGCCGCCTGGATGCGTCGCCGAGCCGCACATATACAAGCCATCCACCGGAGTGCGGTAGTAGGCCCATCCAGCCACTGGACGCAGAAAGAAAAGTTGCTCCAACGAAAGTTCGCCCTGAAAAATGTTTCCCTGCGTCAGCCCGAATTCGCGTTCCAGATCCAGAGGCGTCAATATTTGACGCCCAACAATGATTTCCTTAAGGTTTGGCGCATATTCCGCGATCGTGTCGATCACGTTGTCGCCGAAGGCTTCGCGCTGATCGTCCCACGTCCCTTTCGCAAGTTTGTACGGAGCGTACTGCACGAAGCACGAGAGCACGTGCTTCCCGGCCGGCGCCACGCTGGGATCCGTGAGGCTCGGAATCACCATATCGATGTACGGACGCCGCGAATAATTGCCGTACTTCGCATCGTCGTAGCCGCGTTCCATATATTCCATGTTCGGCGAAATGGAAATCGCTCCGCGCAGGTGTGCGCCATCGCCAGGTATCGCCTTGAAATTGGGTAACGCATCGAGCGCCAGATTCACCTTGCCGGACGAGCCGCGGAACTTATAGCGCCGCACGCCTTCCAGAAAATCCGGGGGCAACTCGCTAGGCGATAGAAATTTTTCGAACGTCAGGTGCGGATCGACGCTGGACGAAACAATCGTCGCGCTGATCTCTTCCCCGCTCTGCAGCACCACGCCGGCGGCGCGGCCATTCTTCACCACAATTTTTCCCACCGGCGCCTTGGTGCGAATCTCCACGCCGGCTTCGCGCGCCGCCGCGCCAATAGCGTTGGAAATGGCCCCCGTGCCGCCGCGGCTGAATCCCCAGGAGCGGAACGCGCCATCGATCTCGCCCATATAGTGGTGCAACAGAACGTAAGCCGTCCCCGGCGAGCGAATGCCCAGAAACGTTCCGATAATTCCCGACGCCGACATAGTTGCCTTCAACACGTCGGTCTCAAACCACTGGTCCAGAAAATCCGCCGAGCTCATGGTCATCAGCTGTATCAGCGTGTAGCGCTCGTCGGAAGAAAGCTCGCGGAAACGCTGCATCAGAAAATGCAGCTGCTTCAAATCTTTGGGATTTAGCGTGGTCGGATCGGGTGGAACCATCGACAGCAACGGCTTCACGAAGCGGCACATCGGCGTCATCATCTTGGAGAATTCGTCGTACGCCTCGGCATCCAGCCGCGAGTGCCGCCGGATCTCGCGAATGGATTTGGCGTGATCGTTCATCCGCCAAAGATGGTCGCCATTGGGCATCGGAGAAAACGTGCCGTCGAGCGGCAATATCTCCAGCCCATGCCGCGGCAAATCCAGCTCGCGAATAATCTCCGGCCGCAGCAGCGAAACCACGTAGGAACATTCCGAAAACAGAAAGCCGGGAAAAATCTCTTCGGTAACTGCTGCTCCACCCAAAACGTGCCGCCGCTCCAGTACCAGCACCCTCTTCCCGGCCTTGGCCAGGTACGCAGCATTCACCAGACCATTGTGCCCGCCGCCGATAACCACCACGTCGTAGTGCTGCGCCATGCGGAGTACTCCACTAGAAAAAAGAAGCCTTGCTGTTCAGGTGACCGCACATTTTACTGGTTCCTGAGTCCGCTGTACAATCCGCCTCTCGTAGCACAGGCACTCTTGCCTGTGTGCCGCGTCGGCACGGCAAACAGCTCTGCACAGGCAAGAGTGCCTGTGCTACCAAAACCCCTCGCGTTAGCACCTAACTTGACCGCGCGAATACCCACGCTTAGAATAGAAGATTCATTGTGACGCATTTTTCCGACTTGCTGAATTGTACCAAGCGCCCAGTGCCCACTCGCTGGGCTGCGCTGTTTTTAGGCGGCGACAATTCGCCCAATCAAATGACACCTTTCCAAATTTCCGAAGCGAGGATGGCATGATCGAAGGTCCAATTTCCGAAGGACTCACGTTTGACGACGTTTTGCTGCTACCGGGCAAGTCTTCCGTTCTACCCGCAGAGGTCGACACGCGGACGCAATTCACGCGCAAGCTGAGCCTTAACATTCCGCTCGCTTCGGCTGCGATGGACACCGTGACGGAATCGCGTCTGGCCATCGCCATCGCGCGGCAGGGCGGCATTGGCATCGTGCACCGCAACATGGCTATCGACCGCCAGTACGAAGAGATCGACCGCGTGAAACGGTCGGAAAGCGGCATGATCGTCGACCCGGTGACCATCTCGCCGGACATCACCCTGCGCCAGGCGCTCGAGATCATGACCAAGTACCGCATCAGCGGCTTGCCGGTGACGCGCGGCTCGCGACTGACCGGCATTCTCACCAACCGCGACCTGCGCTTTGAAAAAAATCACGCGCAATTGGTCGGGTCGGTGATGACCAAAGAAAATCTCGTCACCGTGCCGGTGGGCACCACGCTTGACGAAGCCGAACGCATCCTGCAAAAGCATCGCATCGAAAAACTCCTGGTGGTCGATCAGGACTTCAACCTCAAAGGTCTAATCACCGTAAAAGACATTCAGAAAAAGCTGGAATATCCGCGCGCGGCGAAGGATGAACAAGGGCGCCTGCGCATCGGCGCGGCGATCGGCGCGACCGGCGACTTTCTGGAACGCGCCGTGGAAATGTCCAAAGCCAAGGTGGATGTGCTGGCTATCGACACCGCGCACGGCCACACGCAACGGGTGATGGACGCCATCGCCGCGGTGCGTCGCCGCCTGCCGGAAATGCAATTGATCGCCGGAAATGTGGCAACTTTTGACGGTGCCAAAGATCTCATCGCGCTGGGAATTGACGGACTAAAGGTGGGTATCGGTCCGGGATCGATCTGCACCACGCGCATCGTCACCGGCGCGGGCGTGCCGCAGCTCACCGCGATTATCGAATGTTCGCGAGCGGCCGCCGGCGCTGGCGTACCGATCATCGCCGATGGCGGCATAAAGTTTTCCGGAGACATCAGCAAAGCCATCGCCGCGGGCGCATCGTGCGTGATGATTGGCAGCCTATTCGCCGGGACCGAAGAATCGCCGGGTGAGACGATTTTGTATCAGGGCCGCACGTTCAAGTCTTATCGCGGCATGGGCTCGATTGGCGCGATGAACGCTGGTTCGGATCGCTACTCCGTGGTGCAAGACAGCACCGAGAGCGGCAAATCCGTCCCGGAAGGCGTGGAAGGACGCGTGGCGTACAAGGGTTCTTTGGGCGCGCTCACGGATCAACTGGTGGGCGGCCTGAAAAGCGGCATGGGCTACGCCGGAGCCGCTACGCTGAAGGAACTGGCGGAGAAAGGCCGATTCGTGCGCATTACCGCGGCCGGGCTGCGTGAAAGTCACGTGCATGACGTGGTCATTACCCGCGAAGCGCCGAACTATCGAATGGAATGAGGCGCGGTTTTCGGTTCGCATTGACGCCCAAAAGGGCGTCGCTACAAAGGCTCAGTGGCGGAAAGTTTCACGGCAAAATATAACGCAGAGGCACAGAGGGCGCCGAGGAGCGCAGAGAAAAGAAGAGAAAACGCGATCAAGCGAGTCAGTTGATCGTCAATGCCAAGTTACTGGAGAACGTGGATTTGTCCGATCAACCCTGGCGCAACCCCCGGCCCGCACCACGGCTCAGAGAAGTGCAACCGCGCCTGCGTGAGTTGCCAACCATAAAATGGCTGCGGGTATGGTGGCCGGCGCTGCTGTGGGCGATGGTGATTTTCGGCATGTCCACCGATACGTTTTCCGCAGAGCACACCGGGTCAATCATCGAACCGATTTTGCGCTGGATTTATCCGGCGATCACCCGGGCGCAGTTTGAAATTATTCATCACTTCACGCGCAAGAGCGCACATTTCACAGAGTATTTTATCTTTGGACTCTTGCTCTTTCGCAGTGTACGGCGCGGGCGCGCGGGCTGGCGCTGGTCCTGGGGGCTCACGGCGCTATCCATAGCTGCGGTGTACGCATGTCTCGACGAATTCCACCAGTCGTTCGTGCCCAGCCGGACGGCTTCGCCGTATGATTCCCTGCTGGACTCCGTCGGGGCGTTCGCGGCTGTGATTTTCCTGTTTCTCTGGTTTCGCTGGCGCGGCGGAAGAACTCAAGAGGCGATCATCTCCTCCCAGAACCCCGCTTGAATTTTTTCCGGCCCTGACAACGATCACCAAGCTTTCAACTACTGATTGCAGTCCGAACTCGCTGGGGATGAAAACAGCAACGTCCCGGGAGGTCGACCTGGTGGCCACCTCCCGGGACTCTCGATGATTCGCGGCGGGGAATATTTAGGAGATTGCAGCCCTGCTGCTCAACCCGGACACGCGGCGACGACCGAGATGGGCTTTGCGGCGCCGGTTTTCCATGCGCAGCAACAGGGTGAAGAGAGCGATGCAAATCGCCATCGTGGCCAGGGACCAGCCCTCGACGGTCGTCGCGTGAGAAAATACCCCGGCTTGTGTCGCCACTGGCTCGGTGATCGTTGCAACGGGGGCACCGGCAACTGAGGCATATGCAACGGTGGTCTGCGACTCTTGGGCGACAGCGTTCAGATTGGCCGACGTTGTGGCCGAAGAGGGCTGAGAAAACGGCACGCTGTCCGGCTGAGCAAAGCTGGGGTTGTCAATCTCTTGCGCATGCGCCGCGCTGGCCAACAAGAACGCCGCGCCGATCGCCACTATCGCTACTTGCATCCGGATAATATTTTGAATTTTCATTTCGCCACCTCAATCAATTTTTTGTTCCGCCAACCGACGCATGAACTAAAAGCAGGCACTTAGCCAAACTCCGGCAAACGTCATGTCGTCCTCAAATACGCGGCATCTTATTGTGCTAACAGCACTTGCGCCCGAGTCGCAAAACATCTGGAATACGACGTAGCGGAATGAATGCTGATAGCACTATCTTCTAAGCACCAAGGCGGTGCGGCGGATGCCTACTTCGCGAATGGGCGAACCAGCAGTACAGGCGATAAGCTATTGAAAATAAAATGGTTATTTACAGGCGGGAACTCGAAAGTGCCGCTCTAGCCATCCCGATAGCCCCTTCTATCCGTTCGGATAGGGGTCCAGCGTTGGGGTGGCGACGCAGGCGAGTTAGCGTTAGACTACGGCCTCCCAGCAAGCGTTCCCTCCGGGTCAAGAGGCTCGAAGAAGACTGCGAGTTATGCCGATAAAACTCCTGGCGATTAGCGGCCCGCTAAGAAAATCCGAGTTTCCGCTCGGCACAGAACTCACGATCGGCGGCGACGCCGACAACCATGTGCGCCTGCGCGACCCTGCCGTTTCGCCGCATCACTGCGCCATCGCGTTGCACGAAGGGCGTGTGATTCTGAGCGATCTGGAGAGCGAATCCGGCACCTTCGTCAACGGCATTCCCATCAAGCGGCGCGAACTGAAATCCGGAGACGAGGTAGCGGTCGGAAGTTCCATGTTCCTGTTCGAGGAGGAAAAGTCCGAGAGCGCTCCGAGCAGTCCAGTACAAATGTCCGAAGACGACGCCGTAAGTCTAAAAATCTTAGAGCTCCCACCGGATGAACTTCGGAATTTGCGACCAGAATCGCTGGCGGCACTGCCCGAAGCGGCGCGCATGGAGCGCAATCTGAGCGTGCTGCTGCAAATTGGCCGGGCGATTGGCTCGCTGCGCGACGAGGAATCGTTGCCCTGGCAATTACTGGGGATGATTTTCGACGTAATTCCCGCCGAGCGCGGCGCCATCTTGCTGCTGGACGAAGAGTCGCAAGAGATCCGCGCGCAAGTGGGCTGGGACCGGGTCTCAGGCGCGGATCATTCCGTCAATGTCGTCGGGTCGGTGGTACGGCGGGTCATCGCGGAAAGCGTTTCGCTGCTCGGTAGCCACGAGAATCGACGCACCATGCTCTGTGTGCCGATGATTTCCAAACGAAAACCGATCGGAGTAATTTATCTGGAATCGACAGCAGCTGCGACGGCGCTGAACGAGGACGACTTCCGGCTACTTACCGCGATTGCCGGACTGGGCGTGGCCGGAATCGAAAATGCGCGCCAGTTTGAACGCCTGGGCAGCGAGAATCAGCGGCTGCTCGCCGAGGTAAGCCTGACGCACGACATGGTGGGACGCGGCGCGCGAATGCGCGAGGTGTATCAATTCATCGAACGGGTGGCGCCCAGCGATTCCACAGTATTGATTTCCGGGGAAAGCGGCACGGGCAAGGAACTGGCCGCGCGCGCCATGCACAAAAATAGCCCGCGAAAAAATCAGCCGTTTGTAGCATTGAACTGCGCCGCGCTGACGGAGACGCTGCTGGAAAGCGAACTGTTCGGGCATGAAAAAGGCGCGTTCACCAGCGCCATCAGCCTGAAAAAGGGATTTCTGGAGGTGGCCGAGGGCGGCACAATTTTTCTGGATGAAATTGGCGAACTCTCTCCCATCCTGCAGGCCAAACTGCTGCGTGTGCTGCAAGAGCGCGAATTCGTGCGTGTCGGCGGCACGCGTGCAATCAAGATCAACGTGCGCTTTCTGGCCGCGACCAACAAAGACCTGCAAAAAGCCGTGCGCGATGGCGGATTTCGCGCCGACTTGTTTCACCGCCTGAATGTTATTTCGCTGGCGCTGCCCGGCTTGCGCGAACACCCCGAGGATATCCCAATGCTGGCGCAACATTTTTCCGCGCAACACGCGAAAAATTGTAATCGCGACATCAAGGGGATTTCTCTTGAAGCGCTGGCGTGCTTAACGCAGTACGACTGGCCCGGCAACATTCGCGAGCTGGAGAACGCCATGGAGCGCGCCGTGGTGGTCGGCTCTTCGGACGTCATTCTCGCTGAGGACCTACCGGAAACCGTGCTGGAAAGCGCGAAGGGTGAAGCCTGTACCGCGGCGAAATATCACGACGCCGTACGCAACTTGAAAAAGCAATTAATTTTAAACGCGCTGGAACAATCGAGTGGCAACATCACCGAGGCGGCGAAGCTTCTGGGCGTGCATGCCAACTATTTACACCGCTTGATGCGCAACCTGGAATTGCGCACCGGCTTAAAGAAACAAACCAGCGCCTGAGCTTCACTGTCGATTCCTCTAAAAGTTTTGTATCAAAATGGCGGAGCGGGGTGACGGATTGACGTACCCAGAAGCCGCACAGGAGCATCCATAGGGCTATGGAATTCCGACAACTGGGTTATTCAGGATTAAAAGTGCCGGTGCTTAGTTTTGGCGCTGGAACCTTTGGCGGCGGCAACACCTTCTTCAAGGCGTGGGGGAGCAGCGATGTGGCCGAGGCTACGCGGCTGGTGGACGTTTGCCTGGAAGCGGGCGTGAATCTGTTCGACACCGCGGATGTTTACTCCGATGGCTTGTCCGAAGAGATTCTGGGCGAGGCCATTAAGGGCCGGCGCAATCAGGTTTTGATTTCCACCAAAGCTACCTTTCGCATGAGCACGAAGAAAGGGCCGAATGACTTGGGATCGTCGCGGCACCATGTGATGGAGTCGTGCGAGGCCAGTTTGCGGCGGTTGAAGATCGAAACCATCGATATTTACCACATGCACGGCTTCGACGCGCTCACGCCCGTGGAGGAGACGCTCAAGACTTTGGACACACTGGTGCAGAGCGGAAAAGTACGCTACATCGCGTGCTCTAATTTTTCCGGCTGGCATCTGATGAAATCGCTGAGCGTTTCGGAGCGGTACGGCTGGTCGCGTTATGTGGGGCATCAGGTTTATTACTCGCTGATTGGGCGGGAATATGAGTGGGAATTGATGCCGCTGGCGCTGGACCAAAAAGTCGGGGCGCTGGTCTGGAGTCCGCTAGGGTGGGGACGGCTGACGGGGAAGATTCGGCGCAATCAATCGATTCCCGCAGAGAGCCGTTTGCACAAGACCAGCGACTACGGGCCGCAAGTCGCGGATGAATATTTGTATAAGGTGGTGGACGCGCTGGATGAGGTGGCCAAGGACACGGGGAAGTCCGTGCCGCAAATTGCGTTGAATTGGCTGGTGCAGAAGCCGACGGTGGCGAACGTGATTGTGGGCGCGCGGAATGAGGAACAGTTGCAGCAGAATCTTGGGTCGGTGGGCTGGAATTTGACGAAGGAGCAGGTGGCGAAATTGGATGCGGCTAGCGAGGTGGCGCCAGTTTATCCGTATTGGCATCAGAGACAGTTTGCGGAGAGGAATCCGTTGCCGTCGTCGCAGCGATAAGAGCGGTGGTGGCCGGTTTGACAAAAGCGTCCGCCTCAGAAGGCGGCCGCTACAAAAGAAAGAGCCCGCTGCGGGTTTTGCCGGAGCGGGCTTTTTGTTTGCGAGATGGCTGAAGACTAGGACGCGGCTTCTACTGGTTCTTCTTTTTTGGGCTTTTCTTTCTTTTCTTTGGCTTTGTATTCGTAGCCGACCAGTTCGAGGATAGCTACTTTGGCGTTGTCGCCGACGCGATTGCCGGCATGGATGATGCGGGTGTAGCCGCCGGCGCGATCGGCGAACTTTGGCGCGATTTCGCTGAAGAGCTTGGCGGTCATTTCCGGGGTCATCAAGTAGGAAGCGGCTTGGCGGCGCGATTGCAGCGTGTCGCGCTTGCCGAGCGTGATGATTTTTTCCGCTACTGGACGGGCGGCTTTGGCGCGCGTCAGCGTGGTGGTAATGCGGCCGTGCTCGAACAGATTGGTGACCAGGTTGCGCAGCGTCGCGCGGCGATGCCACGGATTGCGTCCCAGCTTCGATCCTGATTTCAAATGTCGCATTTTCTATTCCTGTCTCTTCGATATCTTGTACAACCGCACATTCGGCTCCGGAAAGAATCCCGGAGCCGATGTGGGCAGCTTGATTTTACAGTCCGGCGTTTTCTTCCGCCGGTGGAGGCGCGGTCTGGCTGGGAAGCGGCGGCCAGATGATGCGTCCGTGTTCATCGAACTTCATGCCCAGCGCGAGGCCCATCTTCACCAGTATATCTTTGATCTCGTTGAGCGATTTGCGGCCGAAGTTTTTGGTCTTCAGCATTTCGTTCTCGCTCTTTTGCACGAGTTCGCGGATGGTCTGGATGTTGGCGTTCTTCAGGCAATTGTAGGAACGGACGGAAAGTTCCAGCTCTTCCACTGAACGGTCCAGGTATTCGAGACGCGGATCGTGCGCGATATCTTGCGGCATTTCAATGTTGTCCACCGGCTCTTCAAAGTTGATGAAGATGCTCATGTGGTCCTTGACGAGTTTGGCGGCGAGCCCGATGGAATCCTGCGGGGTGATCGCGCCGTTGGTCCACACTTCGATCATCAGCTTTTCGTAGTCGGTCATCTGGCCGAGACGCGCCGCTTCGACGGAGTAGTTCACTTTGCGCACCGGTGAGTGGACGCTGTCCACCGGGATGTAGCCGATGGGAAGGTCTTCGTCGTAGTTGCGGTCGGCGGCGACGTAGCCGCGGCCGTTCTTGACGCGCATTTCGATTTGCAGTTTGCCGCCTTCGCTTACGGTGGCAATGTAGACGCTCTTATCGAGAATGGCGAAGTCCTGGTCCTCTTCGATTTGCGCGGAGGTGACCGGGCCGGGCTGCTCGATGTTTACGTAAATGGTTTTCGGCAGGTCAGTGTTGAGCTTGATGGGGACCTGCTTCAGGTTGAGGATGATGTCCGTGGCGTCCTCGACCACGCCGGGGATCGAGGAGAATTCGTGCAGCACGCCTTCGATTTTAACCGCGGTGATGGCTGCGCCTTCGATGGAGCTGAGTAGCGCGCGACGCAGCGCGTTTCCTACCGTGGTGCCCCAGCCGCGCTCAAAAGGCTGCGCGGAGAAGCGGCCGTATTTTTCGGTCAGCGATTCCAGCTCGGAGGCTAGACGCTTTGGTTTTTGAAAACCCTTCCACATATTGTTCCTTCCTTCTGGCGGCCTGGGAATCGGACGCCTTGTTGCAATCTCGGGAAAAAGTGCCGGGCTAAAGCCCGGCGCCTACAAAAGTCAAAAGCCACGAAAACCTACTTCGAGTAGAGTTCGACGATTAATTGTTCGTTGATGGGCGGCGTTTGCACGTCTTCACGCTTGGGCAATGCCACCACTTTGGCTTTGAATTGTTCGCGGTCTTGTTCTAGCCAGGGAACGGAGCTTTGGCTTTGCGCCACGTTGCGGGCTTCGAGGACCATGGCGTTCTGGTGCATCTTGTCCTTGATGGCCACTTCTTCGCCAACGTTGATCAGGTACGACGGGATATTGACTTTTTTCCCGTTGATGCGTACGTGACCGTGGAGGACGAGTTGCCGCGCTTGCGCGCGCGAAGAGGCCAGACCGGCGCGCCACACCACGTTGTCGAGGCGGCGCTCCAGCATGATGATCAGGTTTTCGCCCGACGGACCCTTGATGCGGACGGCCTTTTCAAAGTAGTTGCGGAATTGCCTTTCGAGCAATCCATAGGTGCGCTTGACCTTTTGCTTTTCGCGCAGTTGCAGGCCATAGCCGGCAACTTTCGGACGACGCGACTGGCCATGCTGACCCGGTACGAAGTTGCGCTTTTCAATGGCGCACTTCTCCGTAAAGCACCGCAAACCTTTTAGGAACAGCTTCTGCCCTTCCCGGCGGCACAGGCGGCAAACTGCATCTCGGTGTCTTGCCAACTTCGATTCTCCCTTCACAACCTTTAAAACTCTCGGCAGTTACGGCCTTGGCCGTGGCTTGCCAGAAACTTGTTGCCAAATCTTGTTGCTCCAAAAACCGGCACAGGCAAGAGTGCACCCTTGCGGGTGTAAACCTGTGCTACCAAAAATCAGACGCGGCGGCGCTTGGGCGGACGGCAGCCATTGTGCGGCATGGGCGTAACGTCGCGAATGACCACGATATGCAAGCCAGCGGCGGCCAGCGCGCGCACCGCGGATTCACGGCCGGAGCCCGGGCCCTTCACTTTGACTTCCACGCTCTTCATGCCGTACTGGTCACGCGCGGTGCCGGCGGCAGCCAAGGAGGCCTGCTGCGCAGCGTAGGGCGTGCCCTTGCGCGAGCCCTTGAAGCCGATGGCGCCCGCGGAAGACCAGCACACCACGCGGCCATCGGTATCGGCGATGGTGATCTGCGTGTTGTTGAAGGTCGCGGCGATGTGCACGATTCCGTGAGGAACGATGCGGCGTTCGCGTTTCTTCTTGAACTCTTTTTTGCGCTTCGCTGGCGCTGCGGCGCCGGCTCCGGCTTTGGCTTGTTTATCCGGCTTTGTTGCCGCGTCCGGTGCTGCGTTTTGCTCTTTTGCCACTTTCGACTCCGTTTCCTTAGGTGCTAAAAACCAAAAGCATCACATCGTGCTCAATCAAAACCGCGCAGCATGCTGCGCCACTACAAAGGCGGGCACGGCATGCCGTGCCCCTACATCGGCGAAGGACGGTTAGCCCTTCTTGCCGGTGACTTTCTTCTTGGCTGCTACCGCGCCACGGCGTGGTCCCTTGCGGGTACGCGCGTTGGTGTGCGTGCGTTGGCCGCGCACCGGAAGATTGCGGCGGTGCCGGATGCCACGATAAGCCTGGACTTCAATCAGGCGGCGGATGTTCATCTGGATCTCTTTGCGGAGATCGCCTTCGACGCGGCCTTCTTTTTCAATTTCCTGGCGCAGACGGTTGGTTTCGTCTTCGGTCAGGTCGCGGATTTTCTTTTCAAAGTCCACGTTGGCTTTTTCCGCCAGACTCTTCGCGCGAGCGCGCCCGATGCCATAGATGGCGGTGAGGCCCACCCAGAGGCGCTTTTGCGGCGGAAGATCGATACCTGCGATGCGTGCCATATTTTTTCTCCTAAACCTTTATCCCTGGCGCTGCTTGTGTTTCGGATTGGTGCAAATTACGCGGACCACGCCGCGGCGATGGATCACTTTGCACTTGTCACAAATCGGTTTAACGCTTGCCCGTACTTTCATGGTGCTCCTGTTCCTGACCAAAGGCGACTCAGAAGGCGGCCGCTACAACTGCTCCCAAACTGCCGGGACTAAAGCCCGGCCGCTACAAAAAACCTCTGCTGCGCTGCCTTGCCGCAATTTCGGAGGCGGACACTGTTGCCCCTACTTATAACGATACACTATCCGGCCGCGCGTAAGGTCATATGGCGAAAGCTCGACGGCGACCTTGTCTCCCGAAAGAATACGGATAAAATTCTTGCGCATCTTGCCGGAAACGTGCGCCAGAACCTGGTGCTTGTTTTCCAGTTCGACGCGAAACATGGCGTTCGGCAGCGGCTCAAGCACCGTAGCCATTACTTCTATGGCGTCTTCCTTGGTATTGCCGGAGTCGCCTTCCTTCTTTTCTTTCTTTTCGTACCGCTTCGCCATAAGCTCCTGTTCTACTTCTGCTGCCTTACAAATTCGCGTCTTGCTACTTCGGCTTTAGCAGGCCGGACTAAGGTCCGGCGCCTACAAAAACCCAGAACACACTTGCTACCAGGACGGGCCGGTCATCTCTTTCGGGCGCGTCAGAATCCACGGGCCGTTGGCGGTGATGGCCACGGTGTGCTCGAAATGCGCCGAGGGCTTACCGTCGGCGGTTTCCGCCACCCACTCGTCCCGCATGCGCACTTCGGGAGAGCCCGCGTTGACCATCGGCTCTACCGCTATGACCATGCCTTCCTGCAACCTGGCGCCGCGTCCCGCGTCGCCGTAATTCGGGAGGTTTGGCTCGTCGTGCATTTTGGTGCCGATGCCGTGCCCCACGAATTCCCGCACTACCGAGTAACCGTTCTGCTCAGCCCAACTTTGTACCGCGTGGCCCACATCGCCGAGCCGATTTCCCGCGCGCATCTTGTCGATGGCGCGATCCAGCGACTCGCGGGTCACGTCCAACAACTTCTGCAGCTCCGGGGTAATCTGCCCCACCGGAACGGTGACCGCCGAATCCGCGAAGTAGCCATCCACTTCCATCCCAAAATCGATGGAAACGATTTCGCCTTCGTGCAGCTTGCGCTTCGTCGACGGTATTCCGTGAACGATCTCGCTGTTCACCGAAGTGCACAGCACACAAGGGTAACCGCGATAACCCTTGAATGCCGCGCGTCCCGGTTTACCGGCCAGCTTGGCCTCGGCGAATTTCTCGAGATCCATGGTGGTCAAGCCCGGCCGCACCATGTCGCGCAATTCCGTCAACACTTGATGGACGATGAGCCCGGCGCGATGCATTTTCGCCAGTTCTTCCGCGCTGCGCAGATGAATCGCCATCGTTACTTCAAGCCTTCTGGCCTAGCTACTGGCCAAACTCTTAAATCCGAACTTTTCGCTCCAGCCTTCGCGTTTGCCGGGCAAAGGCGACCGCCTCAGAAGGCGGCCGCTACAAATTCCGGGAAAACCTGGCCGGACTAAAGTCCGGCACCTACAAAGACCGCGGCCAACTTCCCCGCTTATCTCGGTGCGCGCACGATCTCCAAAACTTTGCGCGAAACCTCTTCTACTGACTGCGCGGCGTCCACATCGTGCAACCGACCGAGTCTCCGGTAGTACGCCACCAGCGGCGCCGTCTGCTTGGCGTAGGCGGCCAACCGGGGCGCTACGATTTCTTCCCGGTCGTCCGGCCGCTGCTCGAGATCTCCACCATCATTGTCGCAACGCCCCGGAACTTTCGTGGGCCGCTCAAAGATGTTGTAAATCTCGCCGCTAACCTTGCACATCCGCCGCCCAGTGATGCGCTTGAGCACCAGCGCCGGATCGATGGCGAAGTGCACCACCACCGGCTGAGTGTACCCGCAGCGCTTCAGCAACTCGCCGAAGTACTGCGCTTGCGCTACAGTCCGCGGAAAGCCATCGAACACGAACCCGAAAGAACAGTCCGCATTTTCGATGCGTTGCTTCACCATCTTCAGCACCAGGGAGTCCGGCACCAACTCGCCGCGCTCCATGATCGGCTTGGCCTGCAAACCAAGCGCTGTGCCTTTAGCGATGCACTCACGCAACATGTCGCCCGTCGAAAGATGCGGCACGCCATACTTCTTGGCCAGTTCTTTCGCCTGGGTGCCCTTTCCCGCGCCCGGAGGCCCGAGAAAAACCACCGCCTGGTTCAGCCTATCCATTGCCCGGCACCCATCGCCCGGCACGCTCGGCCCGGGACAGCAAAGCCAAGACGGTGCGGAGCATTACCGCCGGCCGCGCAACCGGCCCTTCCGGGCAAAACCTTCGTAGTTGCGCATCACCAGCTGAGCTTCCAGCTGCTGCACGGTGTCCATGGCCACACCGACGACGATCAGGAGCGACGTGCCGCCAAAATAAAATTGCACCCCAAGACCCTTCAAGAACCAGGTCGCGAAGTGGCGGTCAAACCAGCTGCCGATGCCCCAGCCGAGATGGTCCAGGTGAATGCCGGCGATCATCCACTCTGGCAGCAAGCAAACGATGGCCAGGTAGATGGCGCCGATAAACGTGAGGCGCTTCAAAATTTTGCTAACGTATTCGGAAGTGGTGCGGCCCGGCCGGATGCCCGGAATAAAGCCGCCATTCTTCCGCATGTTGTCCGCGAGCTCGGTGGGATTGAAAACGATGCCCACGTAGAAGAACGCGAATAGCAGGATCAGCGTGACGTACAAAAGCGTGTACAGCGGCTCACCCCAGCTGAGCTGCGACTTGATGGTGTCCACGAAGGCGTAGCGGTGATTCATGATCAGCGCGATGGTGGCCGGAAAGGCCAGCAACGAACTGGCAAAGATCGGAGGAATCACGCCGCCGGAATTAACGCGCAGCGGCAAGTACGACGATTGTCCGCCCATAACACGGCGGCCCACAACGCGCTTGGCGTACTGCACCGGGATGCGGCGCTGTCCGCCTTCGACAAAAACGATGAACGCCACGACCGCGATCATTAACGCCATCAAGAACAGTATGGCAATGGGGGTAAAGGGCCCCCAGGCGCGGCTGGCGGCTTTTTCATAGAGATCGGCGACGGCGCGGGGCAGGCCGACCACAATGCCTACGAATATGATGAGCGACATGCCATTTCCGATTCCGCGCTCGCTGATCTGTTCGCCCAGCCACATGATGAAGGCCGAGCCGGTGGTCAGGGTAAGGACGGTCATGATGGTAAAGCCCCAGCCCGGGTGATAGACGAGCCCTTGCCCGTTGCTTTCCTGATGCTGCAGGGTGGCCGCGATGGAAGCGCCCTGGATGATGCTGAGCGCGATGGTCAGGTAGCGGGTGTACTGGGTGATTTTGCGGCGGCCGAGTTCGCCCTCTTTTTGCAGACGTTCGAGGTACGGGAACACCACGGTCATCAGCTGCAGGATGATGGACGAGGTGATGTACGGCATGATGCCGAGGGCAAAGATCGTTAAACGGCGGAAATTGCCGCCGCTGAACAGGTCGAAGATGCCGAGAACCGAGCCGGCCGACTGGCTAAAGAGCTGCTCCAGAACGTCGCGGTTGATGCCGGGCGTCGGGATATGCGCACCAATGCGGTACACCGCCAACAGAGCCAGCGTGAAGAGGACGCGGTTCCGCAGGTCTTCGATGCGGAACATGTTTTTCACGGCTTCGAGGAATCGGTTCATGCTTTTTTCCCGGTACTGATGTTGCCCCAGTTCACGAATTCTGCACTTCAGCGGCTAAAGCCGGTTTTGCGCCGCCGCTCTAGTGTCGTGGCTAAAGCCACGACCCACAAAGCTGAACCGCTAACCCTACGCTACGACCTCAAACGTGCCGCCCGCCGCGGTGATCTTATCCTTGGCGGACTGGCTGAAGGCGTGCGCATGAATGGCGAACTTCACCGTCAACTCGCCGTCGCCGAGAACCTTTATAGGATCCTTGGCGCGACGAATGAAACCGTGGGCGCGCAAAAGCTCCGGCGTGATGGTCTCGCCTTCGGGGAACACGTTCAGTTCCTCGAGGTTGATGACCGAGTACTCGACGCGAAACGGGCTGTGAAAGCCGCGCTTGGGCATGCGGCGGTGCAACGGCATCTGTCCGCCTTCAAAACCGCGGCGGCGCGAATAGCCGCGGCGGGATTTCTGGCCCTTGTTGCCGGCGCCGGCGGTTTTGCCGAGCTTGGAACCCATACCACGGCCGACACGAACCTTCTTCTTGCGCGAGCCCATGGGCGGCTTGAGCGTTGAAAGCGTGAAGGTGCGGCGGCTGTTGGTGCCCTTGGGCGCCGTGGTCGCCGGTTTGTGATCGCCGCGCTTCTTGGTGCGCTTGCGCGCGCTAGGAACTTGTTTAGCCATCGCTATTACTCCACCACTTCCACGAGATGCCGCACCTTGTGAATCATGCCACGGATCGCGTCGTTATCCTGGCGCTCGACCACGCGGTGCATTTTGCGCAGGCCGAGGCCCTTGATGGTGGCGCGCATGTCATCGGTGCTGCCGATGTCGCTGACCACCCACTTAATCTTGATGCTGCCCGACTTCTTTTTTTCGTGCGTTGCTTTTTCACTAGTCATTACACGGTCTCACTGACGGCGGTTTTTTCTTTCGGAGGCCGGCCGCTGATTTCATCCACGGTCTTGGAGCGAATCTCCGCGACGTGGGCAATGTCTTTCAAGCTGAGCAGCGCCGCGAAAGTGGCTTTCACCACGTTGTGGGGATTCGAGGTGCCGAGCGACTTGGTCAGCACATTGTGAATGCCCGCGACTTGCATCACCTTGCGCACCGGGCCGCCGGCAATGACGCCGGTGCCTTCGGAGGCGGGCTTCAGCAAAACTTCCGCCGAGCCGTAACGCCCGAGCACCTGGTGCGGAATGCTGGTGCCCTTGAGGTTGAGCTTGATCAAATTTTTCTTGGCTTGCTCGATGGCCTTCTTGATAGCCATGGGAACTTCGCGAGCTTTTCCCATGCCGAATCCCGCGTGGCCGTGATGGTCACCGACGACCACGAGCGCGGAGAAACTAAGATTTTTGCCGCCCTTGACGACCTTGGTGACGCGGTTGATGGCGATCACGTCATCCTTCAAGTCCGAAGGATTTACTTCGAGCAGCCGGCGCACCGATAAACTATCTCGCAACAATTGCTTCGACATAAGCTAGAACTGTAACCCCGCTTCCCGCGCCGCATCTGCGAGCGCCTTGACGCGGCCGTGATACTTGTATCCGCCGCGGTCGAACACTACTTTGCTGACGCCGGCAGCCTTGGCGCGTTCGGCGATGGTTTTGCCGATCACTTTAGCTGCGGCGATGTTGCCGCCACCCTTCAAACCTTTTTTCGACTCGCCATCAACGGAGCTGGCGGAAACCAGCGTCTTGCCCTGGCAATCGTCGATGACCTGGGCGTAAATATGTCCGAGCGAACGATACACGCACAGGCGCGGACGCTCTTGCGTGCCCTCGAGCGATACACGCACGCGGCGATGAATGCGCTTGCGGTGCTGATCCTTGGAAAGCCTACCAACTCTTGTCGATGCCACTTTCTTCTCCTTACGGCCCGCTGCGTTGCGAAACTTGCTACGAAAATCTTTACCGCAAAAGCCTGGCTAATTACGCGCCGGCCTTGGCTCCCGCCTTGCCAGCCTTCTTCTTCAAACGTTCGCCGGTAATGCGCACGCCCTTTTGCTTGTAGGGATCTGGCGGACGCAGCGACCGCATATCCGCGGCAACCTGGCCGACTTGACCTTTATCCGCGCCGCTGACCACGATGTGCGTCTGCTTCTCGACCAGCACCTGAATGCCTTCAGGAATCGGAAATTCGATGGGGTGGGACTTGCCAAGCGCAAAGGCCACAATTTTGCCTTTGAGTTCCGCGCGGTAGCCGACGCCCACGATATCCAAATCTTTCTTGAAGCCAGTGGTGACGCCAGTGACGGCGTTGGCCACCAGCGCGCGCGCCAGACCGTGCACCGCGCGGTGATCTTCCGTGGCGCGCTTGGCGGTGAGGATGCCGTCTTTTTGCTCGAACGTGATGCCGTGAGGGATCGCGAAAGACAGCTTACCCTTGGGGCCTTGCACGTCTACTTTGCCGCCCTGCATGGCGAACTTTACGCCCGAGGGCAGTGGAATTGGTTTGTTGCCGATACGTGACATTTCTTTTTCGCCTCAAACTTTTTTTGCTGCAATCTTCCGAACCAAACCGCGCAGCATGCGCGCCACTACAAAACCAATGCCTTACTACCAGACTTCGCAGAGCAGTTCGCCGCCGAGATTGGCTTTGCGCGCTGAACGACCGCTCATCAAACCTTTCGGCGTGGTTAGGATGCTGATGCCCAGGCCGCCAACGACCGGGCGAATGTCCGTGGCGCCGATGTAGCGGCGCGCGCCGGGACGCGAAATGCGCTTAACGCCGGTAATGACGCTGCGGCGGTCCGGAGTGTACTTCAGGAAAACGCGGAGCTGCTTGCGCGTTTTGTTTTCGTCCACGGTCTTGTAGGTGGAGATGTAGCCCTCATCCTTGAGGATGCGGGCGATCTCCGTCTTCAGCTTGGACAACGGCACGTCCACGCGCTGATGCTTGGCGGCCGCGGCGTTGCGGATGCGCGTCAGAAAATCGGCTATCGGGTCAGTCTGCATCTTTTCTCCTGGAGCTCTAACCGAGCTGGCTTACCAGCTCGCTTTCGTTACGCCGGGAATTTCGCCCTTGAGCGCCATTCCGCGGAAACAGATTCGGCACATTTTAAACTTGCGGATGTAACCGCGCGCGCGGCCGCAAACCAGGCAGCGATTGCGCACGCGAACTTTGAATTTCGGTTTCTTGCGAGACTTGGCAATTTTTGCGGTGCGGGCCATTTATTGCGCTCCTCCTGGAACACGCAGAGGGAACCCGAGGCTTTTGAGTAGCTCGCGGCCTTCCTCATCGTTTCGTGCCGTGGTGGTCAGCGTGATGTTCATGCCTTTGATCTTGTCCACGCGGGTGTAATCGATCTCCGGAAATACCAGCTGGTCTTTCAGGCCCAGCGTGTAGTTTCCGCGGCCGTCGAAAGCGTTCGAGGGTAGGCCGCGAAAATCGCGTACGCGCGGCAAAACCACGTTGCAGAGACGGTCGAGAAATTCGTACATCTTGTCGCCGCGCAGCGTCACCGCGCAGCCGATGGGCATGCCTTTGCGAATTTTGAAGTTCGCAATGGACTTCTTGGCCTTGGTGATCATGGCTTTCTGGCCGGTGATCTGCCCGAGCTCCACCGCCGCGGTGTCCAGCAGCTTGGCATTCTGGCTGGCTTCGCCAAGACCGATGTTCACGGTAATTTTGGAAATTTTGGGCACGGCCATCATGTTTTCCCAGCCGAAATGCTTCATCAGCGCGGGAACCGTGTCCTTCCTGTATTTTTCCTGCAATCGACTCTTCATTGCCTTCCTCTATTTCGTTTACGAAATTCGTTGACCGCCAAACTAGTGTGATTACTTATCGAGCGTTTCGTTGCAGCGCTTGCAGCTGCGCACCTTGTCGCCGTCCGGCAAAATCGTGTGGCCGATGCGGGTGTGCTTGCCGCAGCTGGGGCAGACGATCATGACGTTGGAAGCGTTCATGCCGGCTTCCTTTTCCACGATGCCGCCCTTGATGTTCTTCGCCGGATTCGGGCGGGTGTGGCGCTTGATGATGTTGGCGTGCTCGACGACCACGCGGTTCTTGCGCGCGTCGATCGAGAGCACGCGGCCGCTTTTGCCGCGGTCGCGTCCCGCCATAACCTTTACTGTGTCGCCCTTGCGCACGCCGATGATGCTGCGCTCGGTGCGTTGATGCCTATCGCCGATAGCCATGACTTACCAAACCTCCGGAGCCAGCGAGACGATTTTGGTGAATTTCTTCTCGCGCAGCTCGCGCGCCACCGGGCCGAAAACGCGCGTCCCGACGGGCTCGTTTGCATCGTTAATCAAAACCGCCGCGTTGTCGTCGAAGCGGATGTACGTGCCATCCTTGCGGCGGCGCTCCTTACGCATGCGCACGACCACGGCTTTTACCACCGTGCCCTGCTTGACCTGGCTTTCCGGCGTGGCTTCTTTTACGGAAGCGGTAATCACGTCGCCGAGGCCGGCTTGCAAACCTACGTCACCGCCCACAGGCAAAATGCACATCAGTTTGCGGGCTCCCGAATTGTCGGCTACCGTCAGCCATGTTCGCATCTGAATCATTGTTCGATACCCCGGTTATTCCGCCGACGCGTTGCGCGTCAGCACTTCTGCCAGCCGCCAGCGCTTCAGGCGGGATAGCGGCCGCGAGGACACGATACGTACCGTGTCGCCCTGTTTGGCCTTGCGCTCTTCATCGTGCGCATAAAATTTCTTGGAGATGCGCACCACGCGGCGATACTTGGGGTGCTGCACCAGGCGCTGCACTTCCACCACGATGGTTTTTTCCATCTTGGCGCTGGTCACTTTGCCGATCAGCGCGGTACGTTCGCCGCGTTTCGGTGTTTCGTGCGTGGCGGACGTTTCCGCCGGAGCTTTTACTGGTTCAGGTGTCATTACGCTTTCCCTTTACTGTGCGACCGCAATTTTGTGGACGCGGATTTCTTGGCCGCGCCGGCCACGTGAGAGCTGGTGACCGCGCGCGAATGTACTGAAGTCTTGGCGTCGCGCGGCGCAGCGTTGAGTTCCTGCGCGCGGATTAGTGTTTTTACGCGAGCGAGATCCTTCTTCGAGTCGCGCAAACGCTTTAGCGCTTCGGCTTGTCCGGTGGTCAGCTGAAAACGCAGCCGGAAGATCTGCTCGGAAAGCTCTTTCTGCTGCGCGTGTAATTCGTCGCTGCCCGCTTCACGAATCTTATCGATACGCTTAACATTGGCCATAATTAAAAGCTCCCCGCGCGGGATACGAATTTCGTGGGAATCGGCAGCTTGTGTCCTGCCAGCGTCATGGCTTCCTTCGCCGTGGCTTCATCCACGCCCGCCATCTCAAACATGATTCTTCCCGGCTTGACTACCGAGACCCAGCGTTCCGGAGCGCCCTTGCCCTTACCCATGCGGGTTTCCGCGGGCTTTTTGGTAAAGGGCTTGTCCGGAAAAATCCTGATCCACAGCTTGCCACCACGCTTGATGGAGCGCGAAATCGCCACGCGGCACGCTTCGATTTGCCGGTCGGTGATCCACGCGCACTCCATGGCTTTTAATCCGTACTCGCCGAACGCCAGATCGCCGCCGCGCCAGGCTTTGCCATTGCGCCGGCCGCGCATCTGTTTCCGGTACTTCACTTTCTTGGGCATCAACATCGCGATAGTCTCTTTTCCTAATCTTTCCCGAACTGCGGTGCTGCAAAATTTTCTTTGCTGCGAACTAAGCGGCTACCACCGCCGCGTCTTTTTCTTTCTGAATCTTCGAGGCGCGCTTCGGAACGTTCTCGCCCTGATAGACCCAGCACTTCACGCCGATCACGCCGTACGTGGTGTTGGCTTCCGCGGTGCCAAAGTCAATGTCCGCGCGGAGGGTTTGCAGCGGCAAGCGGCCCTGCAAATACCATTCTTTGCGGGCGATTTCCGCGCCGTTCAAACGACCGGCCACACGCACTTTGATGCCTTTGCAGCCAAAGCGCAGCGCCGAGTCCACCGCTTTGCGCATGGCGCGGCGAAAGGCCACGCGCTTTTCCAGCTGCAACGCGATCGACTCCGCAACCAAGGTGGCGTCGAGTTCCGGGCGGTGCACTTCCTGAATGTCGATGTGCACTTCGCGCTTGGTGCGCTTCTGCACGTCCTGCTTGAGCTTGTCGATTTCCGCGCCTTTGCGCCCGATGATGATGCCGGGTCGCGCAGTGTAAATGCGTACCACGAGCTTGTTCGCGGCGCGCTCGATGTCGATGGAGCTGATGCCCGCGCTCTTGAGCTTATCTTTCAGCTCTTTGCGCAGCTTCACGTCTTCGTGCAACAAGTCCGCGTAGTCGCGATCGGCGTACCAGCGCGACTTCCACGGCTTGTTGTAGCCGAGGCGAAATCCGTACGGGTGTGTTTTCTGTCCCATGCTGGTCCTCTTTTGTTACTTCTTTCCCTTTTTTCCGGGGGCTTGCTTCCCGGTCAATGCTTTGCGAACCCGGCGCGCCGTACCACGCACGCCTTTTTGCGATTCCGCTTCCGCGATGTTGGCAGCGTGACGTTCCGCGGCGGCTACGTGATGTTCTTGCACTACGATCCACAGATGTGCCGTACGCTTCTGGTAACGAAATGCGCGGCCCATGGGCGCCGGACGAATCCGCTTCCAGCGCGGCCCTTCGTTGACGAAACATTGCGAAACAAACAGCTCGTCGACATCCAGCGGCGCGCCCGCATCATCGGCCTTGCGTTCCGCGTTGGCGATGGCGCTGTGCAGCAGCTTCTCAATGGGCTTGGCGGCACGCTTTGGCGTAAACTTCAGTGTCTGAATCGCGTCGTTCACTCTTTGCCCGCGAATCAGGTCGATCACCAGGCGTGCTTTTTGCGGCGACATGCGAACGTGCCGCGCGCCGGCTTGCGCCTCGATCAGTGGTGCTTGTTGTAGTTGTTGTGTCTCAGCCATAAATTATGCCTTGGGCGCCGCTGCTGCTGGCGCCGCGCCTCCCGCCGGTGCCGCGCCCGCAGAACGCTCGAGCGCCGCTTTCACGGCGTGTCCTTTAAATGTGCGCGTGGGCGCGAATTCACCCAGCTTGTGCCCGACCATCTGCTCGGTCACGTACACGGGAATAAATTTCCGCCCGTTGTGCACCGCAATGGTGTGACCGATAAATTCCGGCACGATGGTCGAACGACGCGACCATGTTTTTACGACTTTCTTTTCGCTGCGCGTGTTCAGACCTTCCATCTTTTCGCGCAGGTGGCCGTCTACAAACGGTCCCTTTTTCAGTGAGCGTGCCATCGATCCTTTACTCCTCCACTCGCCGCAGCCGAACCCACTGGGCCCGCGGCATCTTCTTGAATCCCCGCACCGGCCCGGGTACGCGGTGCGACCTTGGACAAAACGGGCAAACAAATCGCGTGCCCGGCGAATTCTGTTGCTGCTCCACAATCACCGACCAGCCCGGCTTGCACAGCTTGTAGAGCACCGGAACCGGCGGCGCGACCACTACTTTTACCGGCCGCACTGGCTTGGCTAGCGCCTTAACCACCGGCTTCACCGCCTTGCTGGCCGCGCGCACTGGTAAACGTCTTGCGGACCGCTTGGCCGCGCGCTTGGCTGCCACTTTGCTTCTGCTACGTCGTGTCGCGGACGTTCTTGCTGCCCGCCTCGTGCTTCGTGTCGCTCGCATCGCTTCAGCTCTCAGCTTGCGGCTCTCGTTTCGCCACATGCTTCTCGCGTCTGCTACTCGTCCTCCAGCACTCGCGGGCTAACGCGAATCCTGGCTAAGAACTTCCGTTATTTCCGGCGCTGGACAATGTTCTTGTCCGTGCGCTTGTTGTGCCGCGTCTTCTTGCCCAGCGTCGGGAAAGCCCACGGCGTTTGCGGATGGTTGCCCTTGACCTTGCCTTCACCGCCGCCGTGCGGGTGATCCACCGGGTTCATGGCCACGCCGCGCACCGTCGGCTTGATACCGCGCCAACGCGTGCGGCCGGCTTTGCCAAAGTTTTCATTCTCGTGGTCGAGATTGCCCACCTGGCCAACCGTCGCCGTGCAATCCACGGAAAATTTCCTTACTTCGCCCGAAGGCAATTTGATCAGTGCCAGGTCGCCCTCTTTGCTGAGTAATTGCGCCGAAGCGCCGGCCGAGCGCACTACTTGTCCGCCACGCCCCGGATACAGTTCCAGGTTGTGCACCTGCGTGCCGGGAGGAATGTGCCGGAACTTCATGGCATTTCCCGGAAGAATGTCCGAGCCTTCGCCGGTGGAAACCGTAGCGCCAACCTCGAGTCCCACGGGATGCAAAATGTAGCGCTTCTCGCCGTCCGCATAGTGCAATAGCGCCAGGTTCGCGCTGCGGTTCGGGTCGTACTCGATGGCCGCTACCGTGGCCGGCACGCCAGTCTTGTCGCGACGGAAATCCACTTTGCGATACTGCTTCTTGTGGCCGCCGCCGCGGTGCCAGATAACGATCTCGCCCTGATTGTTGCGGCCGCCAGTGCGCTTTTTCGGCTCCAGCAAACTTTTTTCCGGCGTTTGCTTGGTGATATGGCTCTTGTCCAGGACGGTCATAAACCGCCGAGACGCTGTATATGGATTGAAGCTCTTAAGTCCCATCGCTGCCTCGTACCTTCTTTGCTGCCAATTTCTTGTTTCGTGCTTTACAACTTTCACTGCTAACCGCCGGTCCCGACTTCTCGCTTACAGATTTTCCGAATACTCAATCATTTTTGAGTCTGCCGACAGCTTTACGTACGCTTTTTTCCAGTCGCGGCGAAAGCCTTCGTCTTGTCCCCGGCGGCGCATTTTTCCCACAAAGTGCGAGGTGCGCACGGCGACCACTTTCACGCTGAAAATCTGCTGCACCGCTTCTTTGATCTGCGTTTTCGTGGCGCGTGACGAGACTTCAAAAACCACGGTGTGCTGCAGTTCCTTTACGCCCAAACCTTTTTCCGTGATGATCGGGCGCCGGATGATTTGATAGTGGGGTGTAGACATCGCTTATTCCTTCCCCTTCGATTTAGCAGGTTTGTGCGCCGGTTTATCGGCTTTTTTCGCCGCGGGCTTGGACTTTGCGGCGGCTTTTACGGGAGCGGCTTTTTTCTCCGCTTTCACCGCGGGCGCTGCGGCAATGGTTTCGACGTCCGGAACTTCGAGCGGCTTTTTCTCCGGGTCAAGCGTGTGGCTGAGTCGCGCGACGGCATCCTTCGACAGCACCACCAGGTCATGGCGGAGCACGTCGTAAGCATGCAGACCGCTGGGCGCCGAGAGCAGCACGCCTTCAAGGTTGCGGCTGGCGAGTTCGAGATTGCGATTCTCGCCGTGCGTCACCAGCAACGCGGTCTTGTGACCGTTCAATTTGCCCAGCGCCAAACGCAGATTCTTGCTCTTGTGCGTCTCGAGCGACCAGGCATCCACCACCGCGAGCTTGGAGTCGGCAACTTTCGAAGAAAGCGCCGAGCGCAACGCGCCGAGCAGCATCTTCTTCGGCAACGCGTAGCTATAATCGCGCGGCTTGGGTCCGTGCACCGTGCCGCCATGGCGCCAGAGCGGCGAACGAATCGAGCCGACGCGCGCGCGTCCCGTGCCTTTCTGCTTCCAGAGCTTGCGGCCCGCGCCGCTTACTTCGCTCTTGTCCTTGGTCTTGTGCGTGCCCGAGCGAGTTTCGCGGCGATACCAGCGCGAAGCCTCGTGCAGAAGATGCGGATTAATCTTCACGCCGAAGACCGCGTCGGCCAGCTCCACAGAGCCGACTTTCTTGCCTTCCAGATTTAAAACATCCACGACCGGCATAATTTCTCGTCCTTCTTAGAAAACTTTGAAGCTAAACTTTACTGCCAAATTCCGTAAATTCCTGCGAGCGAAAAACTACTTCTTGACTCCTACTTCTTGACGCGCGCCTTGCGAATGAAAATGTACGTGCCGCGCGGTCCTGGCACCGAGCCGCGCACCAGGAGCAGATTCTCGTCGTTGTCCACCTTGATCACTTTCAGATTCTTGGCGGTGACGCGTTGATTGCCCATGTGTCCGGGAAAGTGCATGTTCTTCCACACGCGCGACGGAAACGAAGATCCGCCAATGCCGCCGGGCGCGCGATGGAACATCGAACCGTGCGTGGCATCGCCGCCGGCATAGTGCCAGCGCTTGACGCCGCCCGCGAAACCTTTGCCCTTGCTCACGCCGCTAACGTCCACCAGCTCGCCGGCCGCGAAGCTTTCTACCAGCACGCGATCGCCAACCTTGGTTTCATCTTTCGACTCTTCAATGCGCACTTCTTGCAGCACCTTCATCGGCGCCACGTTCGCTTTTTTGAAGTGCCCGGTCATGGCTTTGTTCACGCGCTGCGGCTTGACGAATTCCACCAAGCCCAACTGCGCGGCTTCGTAGCCGTCTTTTTCCTTGGTGCGGCGTTGGACCACCACGCACGGACCAGCCTGCAGCACGGTGCAGCCCACCGCCGAACCATCTTCGGTGAAGATCTGCGTCATGCCCAGCTTGATTCCGATAATCCCGTTGACTGCCATCGCTTCATTCCCTCGTCTGCAGCGTGCCCTTTTAATTTCCCCTGAGGGTATTGGCTGCGCACTGATTTTATTTCGTTACTTCTTCGCTTCCTTATTTCCCTGCGTGGCCGAAGGCCTTGATTTCCACGTCCACTCCGGGCGGCAGATCGAGCTTCATCAGCGCGTCGACCGTGTCCGGCGTGGGCTCGAGAATATCGATCAGCCGTTTGTGCGTGCGCATTTCAAACTGCTCACGCGATTTCTTGTCCACGTGCGGCGAACGCAGCACCGTCCAGCGGTTGATGGTAGTGGGCAGAGGAATCGGCCCGGCCACATCCGCTCCGGTGCGCTTCGCGGTGTCCACAATTTCTTTCGTGGACTGGTCCAGAATTTTGTGATCGTACGCCTTGAGGCGTATACGGATCTTGTCGCCTTGTCTCATTTAATCCTTCACTGCCCTTTCAATTCAGAAAACAAATTCACTGTTCGGATTCCCAGGAAACTATTCGATGATTTCGGTAACCGCGCCGGCGCCCACGGTGTGGCCGCCTTCGCGAATGGCGAAGCGCAAGCCCTTTTCGAGCGCTACCGGGGTGATCAGCGTGACTTCGCAGCTCACGTTGTCGCCCGGCATCACCATCTCGACGCCCGCCGGCAGTTTCATGTCACCGGTGACGTCCGTGGTGCGGAAATAAAACTGTGGACGGTAGCCGGAGAAAAACGGAGTGTGACGCCCGCCTTCTTCCTTGGTCAGCACGTACGCTTCAGCTTTGAATTTCGTGTGCGGCGTGATGCTGCCCGGCTTGCAAACTACTTGGCCGCGCTCCACATCTTCTTTTTCCGTGCCGCGCAGCAGCAAACCTACGTTGTCACCCGCGAGACCTTCGTCCAAAAGCTTCTTGAACATTTCGATGCCGGTGACAACTTTCTTTTGTGTCGGACGGAAACCCACGATCTCGACTTCTTCGCTGACTTTTACTTTGCCGCGTTCCACACGGCCGGTAACCACCGTGCCGCGTCCGGAAATCGAGAAAATATCTTCGATGGGCATGGCGAACGGTTTATCAACGTCGCGGACTGGCAGCGGAACGTTCTTGTCCACGGCGTCCATCAACTCATCAATCGTCTTTTCGTACTTGGCGTCGCCGTTCAGCGCTTGCAGCGCCGAACCTTTGACCACGGCGATGGTGTCGCCGGGGAATTGGTAGCTCTTCAGCAGTTCGCGAACTTCGAGCTCAACCAATTCAAGCAATTCGGCATCCTCTACCATGTCGCACTTGTTCAAAAACACGACGATGGCCGGTACGCCTACCTGACGGGCGAGCAAGATATGCTCGCGCGTTTGCGGCATCGGGCCGTCCGTCGCCGCTACCACCAGGATCGCGCCGTCCATCTGCGCGGCTCCGGTGATCATGTTCTTGATGTAGTCCGCGTGTCCCGGGCAATCCATGTGCGCGTAGTGCCGGTTCGCGGTTTCATACTCCACGTGCGAAACGGCAATAGTGATGCCGCGCTCGCGCTCTTCCGGCGCGTTATCGATCGAATCAAACGCGCGGAACAGCACCTTCGGGTTGTGCTTCGAGAGCACCTTGGTGATCGCCGCCGTTAGCGTCGTTTTGCCGTGATCGATGTGACCAATGGTCCCGATGTTCACGTGCGGCTTGTTTCGTTCAAACTTCTCCTTGGCCATTGCTTCTCGCTCCTCAGTTCAAATTCTTGCGACTGCAAACTCGTTGCTGCTGAAATCTTCTAAACAACCACTACCGCATGTCCCGGCCCTTGTTCTTTTCAATCACTTCCTGCGCCAGCGCATTGGGCATTTCCGCGTAGTGCGAAAAGTGCATGGTGAAGTTTGCGCGCCCTTGCGTGCGGCTGCGCAAATCCGTGGCGTAACCAAACATTTGCGACAGCGGAACTTCTGCGCGAATCACGTTTATGCCGCTGCGATTCTCAGACCCTTGAATCGCCGAACGGCGTCCATTTAGGTCACCGTAAACGGCGGCCATGGATTCTTCTGGAACCACCACTTCAACCTTCATGATCGGTTCGAGCAGTACTGGCTTGGCACGGTGGCAGGCTTCCTTGAAGGCCATGGAGCCCGCAATTTTAAAAGCCATTTCGTTGCTGTCCACGTCGTGGTAACTGCCGTCGATGAGCACCGCGGCGATATCCACCATGGTGAAGCCGGCGAGAATTCCGTTGTCCAGCGCTTCGCGAATGCCTGCTTCGATGGGCGCGATAAATTCGCGCGGGATCGAGCCGCCAACCACTTTGTCGATAAACAGGAAGCGATGTACCTTGTCGAATTTCCACTTGCTGGCCGAGCCGCTACCCACCACTTCTTTGGCCAGCGCGTCGAGATCGTCGGTAGAAAGTTCCTTGCCTTCGTTGCCGTTCGAGCTGGGCAGCGGGTGCAATTCGATTTTGCAATGTCCGTATTGACCTTTGCCGCCGGTCTGCTTGATGTATTTGCCTTCGCCGACGGCGTTCTTGCGCACGGTTTCGCGATATGCGACTTGCGGGCGGCCAACGTTGGCTTCCACGCCGTATTCGCGCTTCATGCGGTCAACGAGAATCTCAAGATGCAATTCGCCCATTCCGGAAATCAGCGTTTGGCCGGTGTCGGGTTCCGTGGAAACGCGGAACGTGGGATCTTCCTGCGCTAGGCGCTGCATGGCCACGCCGAGCTTGTCCTGGTCGGCTTTGGTTTTCGGCTCGATGGCTACGGAAATAACCGGGGCGGGAAAATCGATGGATTCGAGAACCACCTGCTTCGTTTCGTCGCACAGCGTGTCGCCGGTGTTGACACTCTTCAGGCCGACCACCGCGCAAATGTCGCCGGCATAAATCTCTTCAATTTCTTCGCGCTTGTTGGCATGCATCTGCAGCAAGCGGCTGATGCGTTCGCGCGTGCGTTTGCCGGAGTTGTAGACGTAGCTGCCGGACTTGAGCACGCCGGAATATACGCGGATGTAGGTGACGTGGCCGACAAACGGGTCGGTCATAATTTTGAAAGCTAGCGCGGAAAAAGGCGCGTCGTCGGAAGCGCGGCGCAATTCCACTTGGTCCGTTTCCGGGTTCACGCCTTCGAGTGGCGGAACATCCGTCGGTGCCGGGAGATAGTCGATGACCGCATCGAGCAGCGGCTGAATGCCTTTGTTCTTGAACGCCGAGCCTGCCAGCACGGGAACAATCTTTAGCGCCAGCGTGGACTTGCGGATGGAGTGGCGCATCTCTTCAACGCTGAGCGCGACGCCGTTCAAATATTTGTCGATGAGTTCATCGTCGTGTTCCGCGATGTAGTCCACCATCTTGGCGCGATGCTCGTCGTAGAAAGCCTTGTCGATAGCCGAGCCTTTGAGCGCGGCGCTGACATCCGGGCGAGAATCGACGAACGCTTTGTCCCACAATTGCGATACCGGAAACTCTTCAAACTTCGCGCCGAGGGTTTCTTCGAGCCACACCACCACTTTTTCTTCCAGGAAGTCGATGATGCCGATGTAATTGTCTTCACGGCCGAGCGGGAATTGCAGAGGCACAGGGTGGGCGCCGAGGCGTTGCCGAATGGTGCGAATCACGTGATCGAAGTCCGCGCCCATGCGGTCCATCTTGTTGACGAAACAGATGCGCGGCACGCGGTACTTGTCCGCCTGCCGCCACACGGTTTCCGATTGCGGCTGCACGCCGGCGACGGAGTCGAATACGCAGACCGCGCCGTCCAGCACGCGCAGCGAGCGTTCCACTTCCACGGTGAAGTCCACGTGGCCGGGCGTGTCGATAATGTTTACGCGATATTTTTTGCCAAAGCGGTTCCAGGACGCCGTGGTGGCCGCGCTGGTGATGGTGATGCCGCGCTCGCGCTCCTGCTCCATCCAGTCCATCGTGGCGGTGCCTTCATCCACGGAACCGATCTTGTAAGTCACACCGGTGTAAAACAAAATGCGCTCCGTGGACGTGGTTTTACCCGCGTCAATGTGCGCCATGATGCCGATGTTGCGCGTGTCTTCGAGTTTGAATGCCCGGGGCATTTGATCTTTTCTTGAGCCTTTTTATTTAGTCGAAACTCTTTAAAACAAAGTCAAAGCATTTTGTTAGAGAAACCAAAAACTACCAGCGGTAGTGCGCGAACGCCTTGTTCGCTTCCGCCATGCGGTGCACGTCGTCTTTCTTCTTGATGGCCCCGCCGCGCAGATTCGACGCGTCGATCAACTCATCGGCCAGCTTGTCGATCATGGTCTTGCCGGCGCGCTCGCGCGAATACTGCAGCAGCCAGCGAATGGCCAGCGATTGCCGACGGAATGGATTTACTTCCACCGGCACCTGATAGTTCGCGCCGCCGACGCGCCGCGTCTTTACTTCCAGCAGCGGCTTCACGTTCTCCAGCGCCTTCTTGAAAATCTTCAGCGCATCGTCGTTGGTCTTCTTGGCAATCTGATCCATCGCGCCGTAGAACACGCGCTGCGCGGTGGACTTCTTGCCTTCCCACATCATCGAGCAGATGAACTTCTCCGCCAGGTCGCTGCCATAAACCGGATCCAGTGCCTGCGATCGCCGAAACGTGATTCCTTTGCGTGACATTGCGCTATCTCGCTCCTAAACAAACTTCTCGACTGATGTTGCGATTCCTGGTGTTGCGAATCCCGATGTTGCGATTGCTGCGTTTTCTTTGTTTCTTTTACTTTCGTTGCTTCGGAACTTTTTTTACTTCGCCGCGGCAGCCTTGGGCCGCTTGGCGCCATACTTCGAGCGCCCTTGCTTGCGATTCTCCACGCCCGCGGCGTCCAGCGTGCCGCGCACCACGTGGTAACGCACGCCGGGAAGATCCTTCACCCTGCCGCCGCGCACCAGCACGATGGAGTGTTCCTGCAGGTTGTGGCCAACGCCGGGAATATAGGTGGTGACTTCAATGGAATTCGTCAAACGTACGCGCGCCACTTTGCGCAACGCGGAGTTCGGTTTCTTCGGCGTCTGGGTGTACACGCGAATGCACACACCGCGCTTTTCTGGGCAGCCGGCAAGCGCCGGCGACTTGGTCTTCACTACGACCGCTTCACGTCCCATTCTTACCAGTTGCGAAAACGTCGGCACAGTTCGTTCCTCTTTTTTCGTTACATCTCTCGAACTTTACTTCTTGCTGCTTCGCTTCTTGTTGCGCACCGCACGATCTGAAATTCGCTAAAAACACCAAGTGCTAAAGCGGACAATTCCGCAGCTCTCGCTAATCGCACGCAAAAAAATGCGCGAGAGCACACTCCACTGCTGAAAGGTTCACTGCGTATCCGGATTAAGCAAGAACTCCGCGCGCCCGCCAAGAGGCAGAAATCCACCAAATCCTGGCTTCGTTTCGGAGAGGCTTACTCGGCTTTGCGGGGCTGGCGCCCCATTCCGGCCGCTCTTCTATCCCATTCCGTATGCTTCGTTCCGGGACAGAAGAATTTCCCTTCCAACTAAGTCAGCCGCACGAACAACGCTACCCGCGTTACCGGCTGCCCCATGACAGGGTCACACAACCCCCGACAAACAACAGAGTATAAGGAACAAAACGTGCTCTGTCAAATCATCTTCAAGAAAAGGCAGTGGAAAACTCTGTGGAAATCGTCTTGGAGGTACGAGACTGAATATCCCCGGTGTAGACGCATTTCCTACGCACCGCCATCAGCGAGCTTCTTGTCCAAATCCTCGATCAACTAACATTCGACTGAACTTCTCAATTATATACTATCCGCCGTCGGAGTGCTTTCCCACGCGAGAGCGCCTAGCGACAAAGCTAGCTCGGAAGAACATTTTAATTTGATAAGATGCTGATTATAAAGGCGTTAAAGTCCTTTATTTTCAAGATGATTCACAAATGTTAATTCTAGTAGAGTTGCGACTAAACGTTGTTGCATAGTTGGTTACTATGGGAGTTCGAGTCGACTTATTGAGCGTCTTCGGCGCCATGGCCCATGCCTTTGTCCCCGAAAGTCCACAAACCAGAGGCTTTAAGGAATTCGTACTGGTCTTGTTCGCGCAGCGCCCGGGCGGTCTTTTCGGCGGGCCAGGGTTTGGCGAGGCGCTGGGGGCGGTCGGCGATCCAGTAGGCGGTCAGGGCCATGAGGGTGGCGTCCTGAGTGAGAATGTCGGGCTTTACCGCTTCTAGGGCATCGGCCGCAGAGTGGTGCGTGAATTTATAGTCCGGCGAATCCTGCTGCATGTTGATTCCGGGCAATCCAGCGGCGATGAACGGGCCGGTATCCGACCCAAACTCGATTTTATCGTTCACGTTGACGGGGTGGATATCGGCGATGACCCGCAAAAACGGGTGGAAATCCGCCACCAAGTCGCTGCGCCCACCCAGCTGAAGTTCCTTCACCGGTCCCTGGCCCTCGTCGAGGATTAGATCACCTAAGTGGTTGGCCATCTCCGCTTGGTGTTGCTGGACGTAGGCGTAGGAACCCAGCAGGCCCTGCTCTTCTCCTGTGAACAGCACAAAACGGATGGTGCGACGAGGCCTAACCCCAGCCCGTACAATGGCTTCCGCGGCGCCCAGAACACTCGAGGTACCCATGCCATTGTCCGTGGAGCCCTCGGAAAGGTCCCAGGAGTCGAGGTGGGCGCCTACGACGAAAACCTCTTCGGGATGCTCGCGGCCGCGAATCTCGCCTACCACGTTGGCGGTGTCGACCGGGCCGTTGGTAAAGGTGTTCTGCACGTTCAGGCGCATGCGCACTTGCTTGCCGCTCAAGACGTCGCGTTCGATCTGGCCCTGATCTTCGGCGGTCATCGACAACACTGGAAGGGCGAAATCCGCGGAAAAGCCGAGGATGCCGGTGTGAGTAAGATTCATGCCTTCTGAACCGAAGCCGCCTTGCCCGCCGATGATGGCCAGCGCTCCAGCCTTGGCCGCGGCACGCACGAAATCACCGAACTGCACGAAGATCATGTCGCCGCTTTTCTTGGGTGCGCCTTCACTGACGATCAGAATGATCTTGCCGTTGAAACGCTTCATATCTTTCAGTTCGCGGTCGAAGTCGAAATTGTTTGCGGGGACCACGTCGGCCTCGACGCCGTCTGGGGCGGTCGAGCCGGTCCAACCCATGGCGTCAATGTGCAGCGGACGGCGGATCGGCGCGAGCAGTTCAGCTTGCGCGATGCCGCGGGTCCAGCCGCGCCAAATAGAGAACTTTTCCGCGTGGACATTTTCGAGGCCGATGGCGCGCATCTTCGCCAAGCCCCACTCGATGGCGCGCTGACCTTCCGGCGAGCCGGTGACGCGAGGGCCGATGTCGTCGCTCAACTGCGTTAGATAATCGAAGGCGTGAGATTCGATCATGGCCTCGCCAGCGATTTTGACTAGGGCGGGAGCGGTGCCATCTTCGTTGGGGCCCTGGGGGGCTTGGCGCGATGGTTGCGCGGAGGCCAGTATCGCACTGGCCAAGCCGAGAAGTAGAATCCCGCTAATGGTGATTCCTGTTTTCGTCACGCCGGTTGTGCTCCCGTTCTTTTTGGTTAGCAAGTCGCGTCGCGCTGATTGCTCTGAGCGCTGTTTTGCAACCAACTACTTTAGCACTAAGAATGTTTCGAGTTTGTACGTGCATTCGGTTTTCATCAGACTCTTTGCGGAGAGCACGGCGGATGTAGAAGAGTTTGCCTTCTGCTGCGAAGAGTGCACAACCAAGATCGGCTGTGCCACAAAGAGGATTCGGTCGCAGCAAATTCGCCAAGGCCCGTCACCAGTGGGTGACGCGACATCTGAAATGATGTTTACCGGGCTGGCCGGCGAACCTACACTGCCTGCGAGGCCTTTCATTGCACGTTAGACGCAGCGGTTTCCTGTTCGTGGTGTCGTGTGCGCTGGCGTATTTTCTAGCGCCGTGCAGCGACGTGGCGCGGGCGTTGCCGCAAGAGGCGAAGCCGCCGGCGCCGATCTCTGCGGAAAAATCCGCGGAGGCTGGGGCGCCGCAAGTGCCGGCGCGGCTGGAGCTACTGGAAACGCATTACCGTTTTGAAGAGGATGGATCGAGCCGCAAAGAAGTCCACACCATCGTGAAAATCAATTCCGAACTTGGGGTGCGGCAATTCGCACACCTCAATTTCGAATTCAATCAAGCGTTTGAAAGCGTGGAGATTCCGCTGGTGCGGGTGACGCATTCAAGCGGAGGCACGGCGGACGTCCTGCCGAGCGCGATTACCGATAATCCAAATCCTGCGGTGGCGAAGGCGCCCGCGTATCAAGATGTGCGCGTAAAATCAGTGCGGATTCTGGGGTTGGAACCGAGCGATACGCTGGAATACCGCGTGATCACGACGACTTCACACAGTCCTCTGGCGCCAGATTTCTGGCTGGCGCACTCCTTTGACCGCAGCGGAGTGGTTGGCAAGGAGATTTTCGAGCTGGATTTGCCGGCGTCGCGGCACGTGGCAATACGCATCAATCAGGCGACTTCGCCCACTTCCAGCAATACGAACGATAGTAGTCATCCCGGACGAGAGATCTATTTGTGGGTGCGTGACGCGAAGGCGAACGAAAGTCTAAAGGCGCCGTCCGACGCAGACAAAGCGGATATCGCGCTCAGCACCTTTGCGACGTGGGAGAAGCTTTCCGCGCGGCTGGCGGATTTGCTGCAACCCGCGCGCGCGGACTCCGGCGGATGGGTGATCGCCGCCGAAGTTTCCAAAAAAGGCGATGAACTTGCGGGTGCAGCTAAAGATCCGGAAGAAAAGATCGTGGCAATTTACGACTTCGTGGCTGCGAAAATCACCACGGTGGACCTGCCGCTGGGAGCGACGGGATTCCACACGCGAACTGATTCGGAAATACTGGCGTCTGGTTATGGCACGGCGGAAGACAAATTCAAATTATTCGCCGCGCTGGCACGGCCATTCAGCTATCCGGCATCGGCCTATCTGGCGGGCGCGCCGGATTCCGCCGAGAAGGAGCTCCCCTATCCGTCGATGTTCACGAAGCTGCTGACGGCTGTGAGCATCGAAGGCAAAACCAAGTGCTGTGGGGGCAAGAGTGTGTGGCTGGACCTCGGCGCCGAGGTCGCCCCGTTTGGCCTGATTTCGGCGGCGTATCGGGGCAAACCGGCGTTTGCGCTGGACAACTTGCCACCCGACGATCTGGCTCTTCCCTATTGGCCAACTGTTCCGATGGAGTTGCCGTTCGCGGCGTCGCAGAAGGTAAGCGTCGACGCGACGCTGGCGGTGGATGGCAAACTCACCGCCAAAGTGAAATATGTGATGCGCGGCGACAATGAACTTTTGTTGCGGCTGGCATTTCATCAAGCGCCGCGTGAAAAATGGAGCGAGGTGGCGCAACTGCTCTCGCTGTCGGACGGGTTCCGCGGAAAGATTACGCGCGTCTCGGCGTCCGATCCCTTCGACACGCACGACCCATTTACCGTGGAGTACGAAATAGCGCAGCCGAAATTTGCGGATTGGTCGAAGAAGACGGTGCGCATTCCGGCGTTGCTGCCGGTGTTTGCGTTGCCGGATCCGCCGGCGCTGGCGAGTGCGCCGATCGAACTGGGCACGCCCCTGGAAGTAGAGACGCAGGCTACGCTGCATCTGCCGGAGGGGTTTACGGCGCTGGCTCCGATTGGAAGTTCGGTGGCGCGGGACTATGCTACGTTTTCGTCGAAGTACGCGGAGGTTGCGGACGCTGGCAAAGGGCTTACTTTGACGGCTTCGCGGCATATTAATTTTATTGCACGGGAATTGCCGGCGGCGCGTGGGGTGGATTATCGGGCGTTTTTGCGGGCGGTGCAGAATGATGAGGCGCAGGCGTTTGTGATTACCGCGCCGGCTGGGACGGCCGCAAAACCCCTCGCGACTAAGCCGTAGACCGGGAACATTTGAGTGCTGCGGAAAAAGCCGCAGGGCTCAACTGCAAGCGCCCTGCGCTACAGTTCGGGGCCTAGCGGATCGATTGGTGGAATAGGAAAGGTGCACAGGCAGGAGTGCCTGTGCCACGTAACCGCTAGCCGCCCATTATTTCGCGTTCTTTGATAGCGCTTTGGTCTTCGATTTTTTTGGTTTCGGCGTGGGAGATTTTTTCCAGTTCATCCAGGGCGCGTTTTTTTTCGTCTTCGCTGATCTTTTTTTCCTTTTCCAATTTCTCGATCGCTTCTTTGCTGTCGCGGCGAACGTTGCGAACGGCGGTGCGGTGATTTTCCAGCATTTTGTGGAGGAGCTTGACCATGTCTTTGCGGCGTTCTTCAGTCGGCGAAGGAATGGGCACGCGGACGACTTTGCCGTCGTTGGTGGGATTCAGGCCCAGGTCGGCGGTACGGATGGCTTTGTCGATCATGGCTACGGCGCTGGCGTCCCACGGGGCGATGACCAACATGGTGGCGTCCGGAACGGTGACCGTGCCGAGTTGATTTACGGGCATGGGGGTGCCGTGATAATCGACGCGAACGTTATCCAGCAGCATGGCGTTGGCGCGGCCGGTGCGCAGCGAAGTGGTTTCTTTGCGGAAGTCATCTACGGCTTTTTCCATGCGCGTGCGCGCGGCCGCGATGGCATCTTTCGTTGTTGCGATGGTCGTCATTTCATCCTCAGAGTATCAACTGTGATGTTGCAAGAACTCGTTCCGCCCTCAAAAATCGCACAGCCAGGATTGGCTGTGCCACTGGTTCTTTTACTAGGCCCCCTTTTCTAGGCTGGTGTGACTTTGGAGCCGACGCGTTCGCCGAGCACCACGCGCAGTAAATTGCCTTTGGGAATCATGTTAAAGACCACGATGGGCATGCCGTTGTCCATGCATAGGGAAATCGCGGTGGAATCCATCACCTTGAGATTCTGGTGCAGAACGTCGCGATAAGTAATGCCCTCGAAAAGTTTGGCGCTGGCCACCTGCTCGGGGTCGGCATCGTAAATGCCGTCGACGCGAGTGGCTTTCAAGATGACGTCGGCCTTGATTTCCATGGCGCGCAGGGCGCCGGCGGTGTCCGTAGAGAAATACGGGTTGCCGGTGCCGGCGGCAAAAATAATCACGCGGCCTTTTTCAAGGTGGCGGATGGCGCGGCGGCGGATGAAGGGTTCGGAAATTTGCTGCATGGCGATGGCGCTGAGAACGCGGGTGAACACGCCGGCCTTTTCGAGGGAATCCTGCAAGGCTAAAGCGTTGATCACCGTGGCCAGCATGCCCATGTAGTCGCCGGTGGCGCGATCGATCTCGAAGCCTTTTTGGCGGGCGCCACGGAAGATGTTGCCGCCGCCGACCATGATGGCGACTTCCACTCCTAGTTCATGGACTTCTTTTACTTCGTCGGCGATTTCGCGGATGGTGTCGCCGTGGATGCCGAATCCTTGCGGGCCCTGGAAGGATTCGCCGGAAAGTTTTAACAGCACGCGCTGGTAAACAGGTTTGCCGTTTTTTGTGAGTTCGGCTTTGCCGTTTTTCGCAGCTTTGGTCTTGCTGGTTTTCTTGGGGGACTTCGTCGCTGCCATAGTTCTCCGATTTGCGGTTCGCAAAGCTTCGGAATTGTAACAAACAAAACGGGCTTGCGCCTATGGGGTGACGGCGGGAAAAGATTAGGGGAAACGGATCATGCGGCGGATGCGGCCCTCACGGGCTGCGCTACAAAAGAAAATCTTGGAGGAACATAAGAAAAATGGCTCCGGTTGGCAGAGCCATTTTTGCGATTCATTGATGTTGAGGATCTTGAGCAGGCCGGACTAAAGTCCGGCGCCTACATGAACCCTAGGCCGCGGGAGTGGTCGGTTCGGTGGAGGCGGTGCTGACTTCACCTACTTTGAAGCGGACGAAGCGGCGGATGGCGATGTTTTCGCCGAGTTTGGCGATGGCTTGAGCAATCATTTCGCCGATGGTGACGCTTTCGTCCTTGATGTAGTGCTGCTCGTAGAGGCAATTTTCTTCGTAGAACTTTTCCATTTTGCCGGTGGTGATTTTCTCGACCACGGCTTCCGGTTTGCCTGTCGCTAACGCCTGCGCTTTGTAAATCTCGCGTTCCTTCTCAAGCATTTCGGGCGTGACTTCTTCGCGGCGCACGTAGCGCGGGTCGAGCGCGGCGATGTGCATGGCAATATCGTGCGAAAGCTGCTGGAAGGCGTCGGTGCGCGCCACGAAGTCGGACTCGCAATTGATCTCCACCAGCACGCCAATTTTACCGCCGGCGTGAATGTAGCTGCCGACAAGTCCTTCGGTGGCTTCGCGCGTGGCTTTCTTGGCCGCGGCGGCTTGACCTTTTTTGCGCAGGACGCTGATGGCTTTCTCGAGATCGCCGTTGGCTTCGACAAGGGCGGCGCGGCAGTCCGCAAAGCCAGCGTTGGTACGTTCGCGCAACTCTTTCACGAGCTGGGCGGGAATATTCACGGGACCTTTGTCTGGAGCGGGTTGTGTACTCATGCTTTCGTCTCTTCTCTTCTGGGCGATTTTTAATAAATTCTTTCGGGCAGAGGTTCTAAGTACAAATCGGCCCGGCGCTGTGAAAACCACCGAGCGCCGGGCCGACAGGATGCTTGCTCCGACGCGTTCTGATTAGTGTGCGGCTTCGGCCGGCGGAACCGTCTCTGGAACGGCGGCTGCTTCGCTGGCTTCGGCGGGAGGCTCGACCGGAATGTCGGCGGGCAATTCCACGACGCCCTCGACGAAGTCGCCTTCCTGCTTTTCGTACTGCTCGTAGGCGCTGGTGTCGACGTATTCGACGCCATCAACCAAGGCTTGATCGGCGGCCGCTTTTTGATCCGCGACCTGCGATTGCTGATAGGTATTGTGACCTTCGAGCACGGATTCCGAAATCTTCGAGGTGAACAGGCGGATGGCGCGCAACGCGTCATCGTTGCCGGGGATGATCCAGTCCACCACATCGGGATCGCAGTTGGTGTCGACGACGGAAACAACCGGAACGCCCATGCGACGGGCTTCTTTCACGGCGATTTCTTCCGCGTTGGAATCGATGACGAACATGGCGTCAGGAAGCGAAGCCATATTCTCGATGCCCTCGAGGTTCTGGTTCAAATGCTTCATTTCGCGGCCGAGGCGCGCTTTTTCTTTCTTCGAAAGGTCGTTGATGCGTCCATCTTCGTGCATGGCCTTGAGGAGTTTCAGGCGCTTGATGGACTTTTGCAGCGTGGCCCAGTTCGTCAGCGTACCGCCCAGCCAGCGGTGATTCACGAAAAATGCACCGCAGCGCTTGGCTTCTTCCGCCACCGCTTCTTGCGCTTGCCGTTTGGTGCCGACGAAAAGTACCGTTCTGCCCTGCGCGGACAGATCGTTCACGAAGCGACTGGCTTCGCGAAACATTTTCAAAGTTTTTTGCAGATCGATGATGTGAATGCCGTTGCGCTCCCCGAAGATATATTCCTTCATCTTGGGATTCCAGCGACGGGTCTGGTGGCCAAAGTGAACTCCGGCCTCCAGCAACTCTTTCATGGTGATTTCTACTGCCAAGTTTCCTCCTTTAAGGATAGCTGCTTGCATCAGCGCGTTGGCGAGGTTGCCGAATACCGGCGGTCAACCTTGCGCGTGCTGAAGAACAACCTTTTGCCGGCTCCTTGCCGGCCGTGATCTCAGCGGACTCGCTTGCGCGAATCCGCTGGAGCCCAGATGACGCGTTCCTTTAAGATCGCGCCAAAACTCTTGCAACAAAACTTTGCAGCAAAACTCTGCAGCAACTCCAACCACCAGCGATTAGCGCTTGGTGAACTGGAAGCGCTTGCGTGCGCCCTTTTGTCCGTACTTCTTGCGCTCTTTCATGCGCGAATCGCGCGTAAGAAAACCGTTGGTGCGCAGCGCGGGGCGAAGTTCCGGGTTGTAACGCGAAATGGCGCGCGAAAGACCCATGCGAACCGCTCCAGCCTGCCCGCCGACGCCGCCGCCGTGCGTGGTGCACATCACGTCGACCTGGTCCGCCAAGCTGGTGAACTTGAGCGGCTCAGTGGCGTCATGCTTCCACGCGTGATTCGGGAAATACTGTTCCGCGGTGCGGCCGTTGACGGTGAATTTGCCGCTGCCGGCGCGCAGAAACACTCGGGCGACGGATTCCTTGCGGCGTCCCGTGCCCATGATCCAAACTTTTGTGCCCGATAGGGGCGAAGCGATCGAACTCAACGTTCCTCCTCGAAAATCCTGACGCAAAATCTTGTGGTGACCGGCTTCTCGCGCATCGGAATTTCGTCCGAGGCAGCGAGGGCGACGCGCCGTTGCGCGCAGCCACAAAACTTATGGAAGTGCCTGGGAGACTGGAATACTGCAGGCTGTAACACCCACCAGAACAACAATCCCCACTGCTACCACTTGCCGGGCCGCTGCGCCTGTTCCTGATGCGCAGACGGACTCGGCGGAAAATCTACATCGTTACGGGTTGCGGCTTCTGACCAGCGTGCCGCGCAAGCCCCGCGGCATCGCGATAGATGCGCAATTTTTTGGCGCGACGCGCACGCAACTTGTTCTTGGGCAGCATGCCCAGCACCGCTTCGCGAATCATCCAGTCCGCTTTGATGGGGCGGAGACGCTTGGCCGGGACTTCTTTGAGTCCGCCGGGATACCCGCTGTGCGAGTAATACATTTTCTGCTCGACTTTATTGCCGGTCATGCGCATTTTGTCGGCGTTGATGACCACCACGTGATCACCGGAATCCAAGTATGGCGTAACACTCGGCTTGTCCTTGCCCATCAACATGCGCGCGACTTTGGTCGCCAGGCGACCCAATACCACGTTCGTGGCATCCACCACGAACCAATCCGCGCCGACCTTCAGCGCCTCAGCTTCCGCTCCCTTGGCTACGTACGTCCTCATTGCAACGGTCACACCTTTCCCTGTAGAGACAAACTGCAATCTTAGGGCAGGCTCGCGTTCTTGTCAACGGAGATTGCCCGAGGGATGGGACTGCTCACGCGCGGCGGCTCGCTGATGCGATCACGAGTCCCAAGCCGGGTCATAATTCTGCAACAAAATATTTACAATTTCTAATCCGCTTCGCGCTGAATTTCGTATACACAATCGAAGCGCATAACTTTGCAAAAATCTCGTTGACTACAGCGGGAAAGGCCAATATGTTAACCGCGACCAGCGGCCAACGTGAAGGGTCCCCACCGCACGAACCGCTTTTAACTTTTAACGATGAGATTTGCTGGCAGTTTCCCTGTCCTCGAACGGGGAGAATGTTCGCTTTAAGTTAGGAGAACGGAATGAAGCTCACCCATCCCAGTGTGAATGTCCTTAGAGGTTTGTCCGCATTCGTGATGTTCCTTTTCTTCGCCGGATTTGCCTCGGCGCAATCGAAGAAACCAAGTGCACCCGCTCCGGCGCCGAAAGCGGCACCTGCGGCGAAGCCGGCTGCAGCGCCAGCTGCTCACGCCCCCGCAGGCGGGGCGGCCGGTGGAGCACACCCGCCCGCCGCGGGCGCAACCGGCGGAACGCACCCCGCCACCACGGGCGGCACAACCGGGGCGCATCCTCCCACAGGCGCGACCGGCGCAACGCATTCCACCACAGGTGGAACGGGAGCGGCGGCGACACATGGCACGACCGGTTCAACAGCCGGACACGGGACGGCGGGAGGGACAACAGGCGCAGCAGCGGGTCACGGCACGACCGGAGCAACGAACGCTGCGCACGCTGGCGCGGCTGGCGGAGCAGCCGGAGCGCACCCCGGCGCAGCAGTAGCACCACACAGTTTGGGAGCTGGCGCAGGACGTTCACCAGCAGTATCACGCACGGTGCAAACCAAGTCTGGCAATAACGTCGGAGTCGATAAGCGCGGCAATGTCCGCACGATCCAAGGCCACGGCATGACCATCAATCGCGGCGTGAACGGAAACCGTCGCGTGGTTACCGAGCGCAATGGGCAACGCTACGTCAGCACCGGGCGCGGCGGCGGCTACGCGCAGCGCCCGTACCGCACCTACGGCGGGCGTTCGTACTACCAACGCACCTACGTTTATGGCGGGCGCAGCTATGCGCGCGTATACGGCGGGTACGGCTACCGCGGCGGCTACTATTATCGTTACTATCCCACCTACTACTACCACCCCGCGTACTACGGATGGGCTTATAACCCATGGGCGTCCCCGGTGGCCTACGGCTGGGGCTGGGGTGGCTCGCCCTGGTACGGCTACTATGGCGCATACTTTCAGCCGTATCCGGTTTATCCATACGCCTCTCTGTGGCTGGCGGACTACCTGATCGCGGCAAATTTGCAGGCCGCGTATGAGGCTGGACAAGCCGCCGGTGCCGCCGGCGGTTCGGCATCGGTGGAGGAACTAGGCGCATTGGCTTATGGCGGCGGATACGAAGCCGCCAGCGACACGGTTAGCGCCGTGAAGCTTACTCCCGAGCTGAAGCAGCTAATCGCTGACGAAGTGAAGGCGGAGATCGCTGCGGAGAAGACGGCCGCGGCTGCCGGAACCTCGACAACGGCAGCTCCGGCCGCCACCGGCGCCGACGAGACACCGGCAGCACTCGATCCCAACTTCAAGATCTTCGTGGTCTCCACGGATCTTGACGTCAGCACGGATGACGGCCAGGACTGCACGCTGAGCATCGGCGACGTAATCGAACGCGTCGACGCTGAACCTGGCTCCGACAATGGCGTTCATGTGAAAGTCCGCGCGGGCAAAGCGACGGATTGCAAGGTGGGCTCGAATCCTCAAGTCGATCTGAACGACCTGCAGGAAATGCACAACCACTTCCGCGAACAGGTTGACGCAGGCCTGGAAAACCTGGCCAAGAATGCGGGCAAGAATGGCTTGCCAGCAGCTCCGGACACGGGCACAACCGGCGGAGCGCCGCCAGCGCCGGATCCGACCGCCGCAGCTCAACTGCAACAACAACAGAAGGACGCCGACCAGGCGGAAGCCGAAGCCAAGCAGGATGCGGGAGCGCCTCCGAAGAACTAAGCGCAGCGGTTCAAGAACATCGTAAGGTCAGGATTGTGGGACGGTAGCGGCGAGAACGTCGCCACCCGTCCCGCTTCCGCAACATATGAAAAACCGCGCCGAGCCTGCGTCACGGCGCGAAATAGTTGATTAGATTGCTCTCCGAGGAGGTTTGTAATCATGCGTGCGAAGAGCCAGATGGCCGTCTGGGTTATCGTCGGCTTGCTTATCGCGATAGGATCGTGCTCCACGGCTTCCGCGCAACTCGCTCCTACAGCTTCGCTGAGCGACGAGATCACCGCGCAATACAAGCTAACGAAGTTCGGCGCGGACTCTACCGGATTCGCTGTCACCGAGCCGGGCACGGTCCTGATGGTGCAAAAAGGCGGTGTGCTAGGGTTCCCTCCGGCCGATCTGGGAGTCCTGGCTACCAAATACGAAAATGGCACCATCCATTCGCCAAACGTCATGGCCGGCATATTTAAACAAAATGTGCCAACGCGTTTTCTCACCGCCGGCGAGCGCGTCTACGTCAGCAAGCTGGACATCAATATCAAGGCCGAGAAGATCTCTTTCTCGATCGTCGAGTGCGATTCGTGCAATGGCGTGACCAATCCTTCTTTTTACAAAGCTAACGTTACGTTTCAATTCGCCAAGGGCTACCTCGAAACCGCCAATCCCGCCGATGTGGAAGCCACCATCAGCCAAGTGCTCAGCATCGACAACGACCCCCAGCAAGGCGGCGACGCGCAGGGCGGACAAGCTCAGCAAGGCGGCCAGCAGGGCGGGCAACAACAAGCCGCGGCGGCTCCGGAGCAGCCAGCCCAGCAGGTAAACATCACCGTGGGCCAAACCGTGGAACAGGTAAAAGCTCAGCTCGGCGATCCACAGAAAACCGTGAACCTGGGAACGAAGCAAATCCTCATCTACAAGGATCTCAAGGTCACATTTATCAAAGGCAAAGTGACCGACGTAGAGTGAACGCCGAGCGCTCGGCCGCCGCCACGTGCGATCGGACCACCCGCTCCAATCGATTCGGTTTGCGGGTGCCGTGGTCGCCGGCGTCGACAGGCGCAATCCTACCCTGCTCTTATCGTTTTTTTCGTTTGCGAATTGTGGCGCGGCTGTTGTTTCATCTTATGGCAATCGTTTGTCTTTCCGAAAAGTATCGTACCCGTTGTAAGCCGGAGTCCTGATGAAGCTCAGATTGCTCCTGTTTTTGTCTTCCAGCCTGCTGTTCTGTTCCTTGTCGTCCTTGTCGCTAAACGCGCAGCGAGAGGCGCAGGCCCGACTGTCGCTGACGACAGCTCTGCCGACACCTCCGTCGACACCGCCGGCAAAGGGCGCTACGCCGGACTTCGGACCCCATGTATTGATCTTCGATCCGTCCATGTCGTCGCAAACGATCCAGAAGCAGATCGACGCGGTGTATGCGACGCAGCAGAACAACGAGTTTGGACCGCAGCGGAATGCGCTGCTGTTCCTGCCGGGAGACTATTCGGTGGATGTGCCGGTAGGCTTTTACACAGAAGTGATAGGGCTTGGGGCGTCGCCCGGTGCAACACAGATTGCGGGCAACGTGCACGCGGATGCGAGTCGTGAGCACAACAATGCGACGACGACTTTCTGGAGAGCTGCCGAAGGGCTCTCGATAAAACCGGCCGGGGGCACGATGCAGTGGGCGGTTTCGCAGGCAGTGTCGCTGCGGCGCACATACGTGCGCGGCGACCTGGTGTTGCACCAGAATCGCGGCTGGGCCAGCGGTGGGTGGATGTCCGATTCGCTGGTGGACGGGAATGTCGACTCCGGCAGCCAGCAGCAGTGGATCTCGCGCAACTGCGACTGGAAAAGTTGGACGGGCGCAAACTGGAACATGGTGTTTGTCGGTGTGGTGCATCCGCCGGAAGGCACATGGCCCTCGCCGCCGTACACCAAGGTGGCGCATACGCCAGTGGTGCGCGAGAAACCGTTTCTGCAGGTGAATGCCGCGGGCGAGTTCAGCGTGCGCGTTCCGGAACTGTACCGCGATAGCGCCGGGATTACCTGGCGCGGCGGAGAAACGCCGGGAGAGACCATTCCGATTGCGCGGTTTTATATTGCGCGCTCGGATGTGGATACCGCGGAAACGATCAACGCGCAGCTGGCCCAAGGCAAGAACCTGATTCTGACGCCTGGAATCTATGAATTGGCCGCTCCGATTCGCGTCGCGCGGCCGCATACCGTGGTCCTGGGGCTGGGGTTTGCCACGCTGCGTCCGATGAAAGGCACGGCGGCCATGACCACCAGCGATGACGATGGCATCGAGATTGCCGGGCTGCTCTTCGATGCGGGGCCGAGCGAGTCTCCTGTGCTGCTGGAGGTCGGGCCAGACGGAAGCCACGCGCGCCATGCCAACGACCCGATCGCGCTGCACGATATTTTCTTTCGCGTCGGTGGCGCGGGCGTGGGCCGGGCCAAGGTGAATTTGCGGATCAACAGCAACGACACACTGGTGGACCATACCTGGATCTGGCGAGCGGATCACGGCGCCGGCGTAGGCTGGCAGCTGAATACCAGCGAGAACGGGCTGGTCGTGAACGGAAACCAGGTCACCATCTATGGCCTGTTCGTGGAGCATCACCAGCAATTCCAGGTTCTATGGAATGGTAATGGCGGGCGAACGTATTTTTATCAGTCAGAAATTCCTTACGATCCTCCGAACCAGGCGAGCTACACGAGTGCGTCCGGGGTGAACGGCTGGGCCTCCTACAAAGTGGCCGATGGCGTAACCACGCATGAAGCGTGGGGACTCGGCGTGTACAGCGTCTTCACCTATCCGGATGTCGTGCTAACCCGCGCCATCGAGACGCCGAAGCGCCCGCAGGTCCGCTTCCACGACATCATCACCGTGGCGCTCGGCGATCTCGGCGCCATCGACCACGTGATCGACGACACCGGCGACGCGACCTCGATGCATCCCCGCGTGACGCCGAAGGTGACGGACTTCCCCTGAGTGGGGTGTGCGCTGGCGCGGCATTCGTGGGGCGGGCGTGTGGCAGGCCCCTTCAGCGCGAAAAACCTTCCGGGGTGGCCTTCCCTTTGCGGTTTTTGCAAAGGGCGCCCTTTTATAATACGTGGGCCACTCTGCGCCTCCGGCCAACGCTCCGCCTAGCATCTCTCACGTCCAAGGATCCATCTTTAAAATCCCTTCGCGGGTGGCAGCCCCTTAAGCCGAGAAAACCATCCTGGGTGGCCTTCGATAAGAGAGAAGGCCACCCAGGATGCCGCTCTATTACTACTTTGCGCTACTATTAGACAACCGTTATGTTATGGCCAAACGAAAGCCGACGTACAATGGGTGCGCCACCCGCCTGAATGATGCGCCACCGGGATTGAGTCGAATACCTAAGAAGGTGACTTGAAGGATCGGTGTTGCCGTCATAAGAGCTAGGGAAACATAGACGATGATCGCAACGAGCCAAAAACTCATATGCCAACCCATGATTCATCCTCCCGTTGCACCGCAAGCCCCTCCTACGATTACTAACTTACTCTACTTTACCGGTCTGATAGCTTCGGACGTCAAAAGGCCATTGAGCCTTTCTACGGAGTCGTGAACTTTTTGAAACTCGCCTTCCTCCAGTTTCCAAACTTCAACAATAGGAGCTGGCCGAATTCTAAGGCTAAAATTAGCCCAATTCGCGCTTCGTCGCGCGCTGGAACCCCGGGATGCGATCCTGCTGACAGAGCGCCCCACGCTGATTTGATGGCTGCCTCCTCATCGACCGTCAGAAACCCTACTTGTTTGAGGTACTCGATTCGGTTGGCTGTTCCTCCAGGTAATTTGGTGGCATGCACGGCACTCTGGTTCGTATCACCACTGATGTTGTCGACCAGCGCCTGCAAAACGTTTCTCGCTTCGTTTAGCGAAGGGTGATACTTCCCATCCACAAAGAGGCTCGTAGAATCTGCAATATGTTTGAGTAGCGTTGCTGAGTTTGAAATGCCGCTGTTCTTTGCCAGCCTAGTCAGAACATTGGTCTCCTCGTCGGCGCTTGCGATGCTTTCTAGCGGAACGAGCAGAAGCTTTTCGGGATTCACGGAATATCCATCCAGCTGGAGGGAATTTGTGACGGCACTACTGTTCGGCAAAGTGGTCGAAAGCGCTGCGAGACGCTGAATGAACCTCTCGCCAAGTAACGGCGCTTCGGTCCTATCGAGATAATTGCCCGTGATGTTGGCTATCGGGCTGCCGAAATAGCCCGTATCTGGGAAGAAAAAACGTCCGTTCCGCAATGTCACCAAAATCTGATCCCAGTTGAACTGGCCAGAACCGGCGTGTACGACAAACCAATCTGGAAAGTTATGTTCGTATAGCAGCCGGGAAGGGTTAGTGATCCGCGCCGATGTTAGTACCTCCATGATGCGGACCAGCGTTCTTTGGGAAAGATTCTTCGTTGCCATTCAGTCCCTCGGCATTGTGAATTACTGTGAACTATCCAAACAATGTGGCCATTTTATGCCAGCTTGCGAGTTGAATGTCTCGCCTGAGTTGCAGGTATTCGCGAGCCAGATGAAGTCAAAGTCACGGTGAAGCGTGTGCGGAAGGCTGTCGTCTCAAAGAAATGGATATTTTGGCAGCGCAGCTAGACAGACCTACAATCCGCGGAAGCACTGGCCGGACGAAGCTGTCCGGCCTTTGCCTTTTAGAGTACGGTTCCGGCCCTAGCGAATGACGGCCAGGGTCGTTCCGCCTTCGGGCTGGTTCTCAAGGACTTCTGTGATGTCTTTGTGTATTGCGATTAGGACCGGAAATAGTCGGTCAAGGTCCGTCGAATGATCCTTGAGCGCGCTGCCAAGGTCGACTAGTTTCTGGGCGACAAACTTGGCACTCTCAGATGGCACAACGGTTCTCCCACCATAAGAATTGAACGTAGGCGGCGATAAGTTGACTAGATGGTCGTAAAGTTCGGGCGGGTGGCCCGGACCGAAAACCTGAAATTCTCACACCCGATCGAATCGGAGTTATTATTTTGGTTTTTCTTGGTTTCGTCTTTTCCGGGGTTTGCTTTTTTCAGGGTTTGCTTTTTCGGGGTGCCCCACCCTCGGGTTTTTGAGGGTGGGTCCTGGTTTTGCGGCCAGCTCCGTTTCTTCCGCCCGTCATCGGTGCCGGTTTCGCTTTCTATCTCTTCCCTTCAACTCGGAACAATATCGATCGCCACCAATCCCACTTCTCCCGTGGCATAAAACGACCAACTACTCCACGGCCAATCCTTTGGATCTTCCACCAAGCCACGCGTCACCGGATTCCGATGAATGTACAGCAATTTCTCTTGGAATTTCTTACTACCGTACACATTAAACCCGTAATATCTCGCCGACCAAAAACTTCGCAACTCCTCGTCCCTCTCCGCAAACGCCAGCCGCAACTGCCCTGGCGCTCCACCGCGCCGCTTTTTCCGCATCGTCGGCGATACCCGCTGCTTCAACATCTGCAGCACCGTCGACGGCGTCCCTTTCTTCGGCTCGCTCATCAGCAAATGCACATGCTCCGGCATCACCACATACCCCGCCAGCAGAACTCCATACTC
>JABCZD010000005.1 GCA_013289855.1 Acidobacteriota bacterium
ACCACCTGCCATTTCTCTTCCGGGGAACGATCTACGCGTGGTTTTCTGCCCATGTTGCCTCCTGTCTTGGAGGCCCTGATCTTACCCAACTGAAGCGTCTAGTTTTAGCGGGGAGCACTACAGTTCCATAGGCGCTTCCTTGATTCTTCAGCTACGACATATTCGGACAGCACTTGCATTTGGACAGCGCCTGCAGAATACTCTAAACGGCATAGCGAATAAATAGCGAAAGATGATCTAACGATCTTACTCTCGCGTCTAATTTCTGGAGGGCGCAGGATTTCGACTCTACCTGCTCCGCGACTTAGCCAGCGACGCTAACTACGAATCCGAGATAGAGTGCCCCCCTTTTCGAACGCACTCGCACAGCCGCCGCATCGACCGCAAATCCGAATACAGCCCATAACTTCCCTTGGCTTCCAACCCCCTGATTCGCTTGCCTTTGACACTCCGTTCGAATGACTAACAAGATAACACTTGACAGCCAGTTATCGTTATGCTATCATGCTCCGTGATATTCACCCTCCAGCTCGCAAGCGATCCCCGGGCCTTACCCGGCGCCCGCCCCGTATCTACTTTGCAAACATTTCCTCGCCCTAACTCCCCTGGAATGAATACTTGCGAATCGATATCAAAACAAAGGACTTTAAGTACCTCTGTTATGACATCCTTTCGGGAATCGCAGGGGGTAGGGCGATTATCGTTAACCAGCGATCCGCCAAAGCCAGGCCGTCTGAAGGAGCCTCGCGACCAAAGGACCGTCTCGGGCGACATTCTCCTCCCGCCCCCAGCGCCATCCTTCTGTTATCATCCCGCCTCGCATCCTCACCCGCGGCGAGAAGATCGTTTGCCGCGAGCCGCTCAATTGGCGCGAACAGGGAGACCCGATGAGCTTTAGCTCCAGGCTGCACGAAATCCGCGACGGCTTCGAGCGCCCCTTCTGGGTCGCCAACATCAGCGAGATCTTCGAGCGCCTCTCTTACTATGCGGTGTTCGCCTCGCTGGTGCGCTATCTCCACGAAGTCCTGAACTTCCCGACCGAGCGTGCCACGGACCTGACCGGCCTATTTGGTGGCTTGGTTTGGTTCTTAGCCATTTTTGGCGGAGCCATCGCCGATCGTCTCGGTTTTCGCCGCGCCCTCTCCCTCGCGTACCTGATTCTTGCCAGCTCCTACTTCCTGCTCGGCTCCATTGGGGCATCGTGGTTCGCGCCAGTCAGAAACCTCGTGCCCCTGGTCGTTCTGGCTACCTTCCTTTTGGTTCTGCCGCCGCTTGGCGTCGCACTGGTGAAACCGTGCGTGGTCGGTACCACCGCGCGCGCCTCCAAAGAAAACGTCCGCTCCATCGGCTACTCCATCTATTACACGCTCGTTAACATCGGCGGCGCGCTCGGCCCGTGGCTGGCCGGCATAATCAACGAAAAGCTCCCGACCAATGTCGTGTTCCGCATGGCGGCGCTAAGCGTGTTCCTGATGTTTTTCCTCGTCCTGGTGTTCTTCAAGGACCCGCAACGTTCCGGCGACACAAAAACGGCGAGCTTCGACGAAACCCTGCGCAACTTCGCCAAGGTTCTCGCCAATCCTAAATTCATGATTTTTCTGCTTATTTTTTCCGGCTACTGGATCGTCTACTGGCAGGAGTTCATCACCCTGCCGCTGTATGTGCATGACTACATCAATCCGCTCACAAATACCGACAAAATGCTGTCCACCGGCCCAATGGTGGTCATTGCGCTTACCGTCGCCATGAGCGTAGCCAGCAAGAAGATGGCGCCCTTTCGCGCTGTACTCCTGGGCACGCTGATTTCCATGCTCGCCTTCACCATCCTGGCAATCCATCCCACGGTCATCGCCGCATACGCCGCACTCATAGTCATCGCGCTCGGCGAACTCACCCAGCAACCGCGCTATTACGACTACATCTCGCGCCTCGCTCCGGTTGGGCAGCAAGGCACATACATGGGTTTCGCCTTCCTGCCCATTGGCATCGGTGCACTCGTCGCCGGACGTATCGGCGGCGCACTGTTGCACCAATTCGGCGAAGTCCAGCGCAAGCCGCAACTCTTCTGGTGGGCCATCACCGCCATCGGCGTAGCCACCACGCTTTTGTTATGGATTTACGATCGTGTAGTGAAACCTTCAGAAGTGAAGTCGTCCGATGCAGGCGCAAATGCCTAGCGCCGCGAACTTCGCTAATTCACCATGCGCTGCAGCGATTCCAGCGCTTGCCGGGCCAGCGAATACCGCGGCTCGATTTGCAGCGCTTCCTCGAAGCACCGCCGTGCCCGCCCGTACATCTCTTTTCCCAGATACGCGCGGCCCAGGTTGTAATGCGGGAAATGGCGCGGCTCGTAACGCTGCGCCTCCACGGCGCGTTCCAGCCAAGGAATGGCTTCGTCAAAGCGGTTCAGCTCAATCAGATACGCGCCAATGTCGTTGTACGGATTGCCAAACTCCGGATCCAGATCGATGGCGCGCCGGCACTCCGCGATGGCCTCATCGATGCGTCCCTGAAAGTGATAGGTCCAGCCCAGGAACGTATGCGCCTCCGCCGTCGGATGCAAATCCAGCGAGGACTGGTACAGCTCCACGGCCCGTTCGTAATCGCCTTCCATCTGAGCCTGATAGGCATCCTGCAGCACTTCCCATGCGCGGGTCAGAGTTTCCTGGCTCATGCTTCATAGTTAGCATGCAGGTTGGCAGGCGTCAAAAGTACGAAGGTACAAGTCGTGCGCGGATGGAAACCTGTACCAAGTGCCGGGTGCTAGTGCTCGCAAAGCAATCAGTAACGAAAGAATTAGCGCGTAGCAGAGTGGCAATTTCCCCGGCAAACGTACAAAATAAAGGCGCACTCGCTCCGCTAGAACGACCCTTTTTCGATAGAAGTCTCGGCAGAAGTTACGCTAGAAGTCTCGCTGGAAGCTGTTTCGACGGAAGAATGATGGCTTCGCAATTCAGGGGGAAACAGTGAAACGGAATTTGCTCATTCGGAATATTACGATGCTTGGTGCCGCGGCCCTGGCCGTTACCGTCGCCGTCTTCGCGCAGGATGCACCCGCGAAGAAACCCGCTCCGAGCACCGCCACGCCAGCAGCAGCAAAACCTTCTCCCGCCGCGGTCGCCCGCGGCAAGGAAGTCTTCGACAAGAAATGCGCCGTCTGCCACTACGCGGACAGCGACGCCAAGAAAATCGGCCCAGGCCTGAAGGACATCTCCAAGCGCGGCACTTTCACCGTCAACGGCAACAAAGTCACTGAAGACTCGCTGAAAACATGGATCGAAAACGGCGATTCGCTCATGCCGCCGTTCAAGGAAGTTTTGGAAGCGCCGCAAATCAAGGACGTGGTCGCCTACGTTCGCACGCTGTAATTTTTTGCGCAGCGCGGCCGTCGCCAGGAGCAGTAAAAGTAGTAGCGACGCCCTTTAGGGTGTCAGGAGCCCGCAGCCGCCAAAAAGCATAGCGCACAAAAGAAACGCCCCCGAAAGCTTGAAAGTTTCAAGCCATCGGGGGCCAAGACAGAAGAAATGGATCGTTACTTGAGGATGGCGTCCTTGAACGCCTTCGACGGGCGCAGCCGAACCACGGTCTTCGCCTTGATCTTAATGGCCTCTCCCGTTTGCGGGTTGCGGCCCATGCGAGCTTTGCGATGCGCCTTCACCACGCGGCCGATGCCGGGGATGACGAACTTGCCTGCGCCGCCCTTGGACTCCTTCACCGCCAGCTTGAACAGCTCTTCAAAAAACAACGCTGCGGTTTTCTTCGGTGAGCCGATTTTCTCGGCCATGTGGGACACGATCTTTGTCTTGCTCAAAGGCTTGGCTGCCATCTAGTGTTTTTCCTCCTGATTTTCTTTCGACTTTATTTTGTGCTGCACCCGGTTCCCGGGGTAAGCCGCGAGCGTACTACCCCATTTTTACTGCAAAAACACTCGGGCCGCAGGAAACTATAGCGAACGCGGGAGGCGAACGCAAGGCCAAAGCACAAGAAAGGCCGGAAAAATAAGGGTTTTTTGATGCAGGGTGTGAAAAACGCGATGAAATCAGGGTTTTTTGCCGCCGCAGGACGGCATGGCGCGGCCGGCGTGCTATTCTGGCTCGCGTGAAAATGTTGCGCGGCACCGATACGGCAACTACGCAGAGCGAACGCGGCGACGACACATAACGACGCGGCAACCACAGCACCGACGCGGAAACGATACGCATTAAAGAAATCTGCGATGAATTGCCGACGTAAACGGACACTTCATGAATACTGCTGCAAATTTCAAAGAACTCGAACAGCGCATCGCTGCGGCGGTGAAGCTTTCGCGCCGTCCCGTGGCGGTTTCCTTTCTCGAGGCTATTCCCGCGGATGTGGAGAAATTTGACGGTAGCGAACCGTCGAGCTGCAGTTTTTGGCGGCTGGCCGCAGCGGGCCGCGTTTTCTATACGTTGCCGCAAAATCATTTTAACTGCGCGGTGGGAGCGTACACGCACAATATCGCGCTTTCGCCGGAGCGTGAAAAGGAAACCGGGCAGACGTTGAAATTCATGTTTGATCTCGGATACGTGAAGCCGGAGGAAGTTCCGCAGATTCCGCGATTGGCGAAAGCGCCGGTGGCGATTGTGTACGCGCCGTTAGCGGAAACGCCGACGGTTCCGAGCGTGGTGCTGTTTGCATGCAAGCCTTCCGGAGCGATGCTGCTGAGCGAAGCTGCAAATCGCGCAGGTGTGGCCAGTGGAGCGCCGGCGCTGGGTCGGCCGACGTGCATGGCCTTGCCAGCGTCGCTGCAAATGGGCGCAATTCTAAGTCTGGGTTGCATCGGGAATCGCGTGTACACCGGACTGGGTGAAGACGAAATGTATTTTGTGTTGCGCGGCCAGGATCTTGCCGCCGTCGCTGGCGCGCTCACGACGATCACTTCCGCGAATGCTGCTTTGCGGCTGTATGCGCAAGGGCGGCACGCGGAACTCGCCAGCATTTAGCGGGCTGCTGCAATTCAGGAAAACACTTCGCGGGCAAGCGCCCCGTCCTTGAGTCGCGGACTGGTGATAAGACACGGATGACTGCTCCACTCTTTACGGTTCTCATCGACACGTTTAATTACGGCAGATATATCGAGGAGGCGGTGCGCAGCGTGCTGGAGCAGGATTTTCCCGCCGAGCAGGTGGAAATCCTGGTAGTCGACGATGGATCGACGGACGATACGGGGCAGCGTCTACAAAAATTTGGCGATGCAATTCGCTATCTGAAAAAACCAAATGGCGGTCAAGCTTCGGCGTTTAACTTTGGATGGCCACATGCCCGTGGAGAATTTATCGCCCTACTGGACGCCGATGATGTGTGGTTGCCGAACAAATTAAGCAGCATGCATCAAGCATTTCTGAACCATCCCGAGATTGGGATGGCGTTTCACAGGCTTTATGAATGGACCGAGGACGGGCAGCAATCGCCGCGCGATCATTTTATCGGCGTTCCCGCCATGCGTGTGACGGACTCGCGCTTTTGGCTATTGTGCTATCCGATGATGCAGGCCTCCAGCCTGGTGTTTCGCCGTCTGGCGCTGGAGGATTTGCTGCCGATTCCAGCAGTGTTGCGGACACAGGCGGATGCGTATCTCACGGCGTTAATTATCTTTCTTTGTCCGGTGATGGGAGTGGACGAATATCTTGCGAAATACCGCATTCATGGGGCAAATCTTTTTGGCAGCGAGAACGCCGGACTGAATGAAAGCCAATTGCAAAATCGCATGGCGATGCGCGAGGCGCTGGTTCTGGCAATCGGGGAGTGGCTACGCAAGCATGGAATCGACGCAACGACTCCGAATATCCGCGACTATCTTAAACAGTGGAGGAAAGCGCAGGAGGCCGACAGCTTTGCGCTGGAATCGCCGAACCGGTGGAGCTACTTTCTGCACTTGCTGGAATTTCCTATGCTGTATCGCGAGCTGATGACTACGCGGCAGCTGGTTTACAGTTGTTTGCGGGCGCTCGCGGCGCTGGTGCTGGGCTATCAGGGCTTGCATTTATTCGATGACCGGTACGCTGCTGGTAAGCGCAAGCGGTGGCAAGCAGGCGCGTGACGGACAAAAAACCCGAGCGGCCGTAGCTGTACAGCAGACAAAGCGGAGTTGAAAGACGGCGCTGTGGCGTAGACTAGTCGAACAGCTGGAAACTTTTTGATTTGGGGGGACACGTGCAAGACGCGGCGGTGGAGCAGCCCGCGACCTGATGCGTGATTACGATGGGACGTCCGTCCGTCAGCATTCTAATCGATACTTACAACCACGAACGCTTTATCGAAAAAGCGATCGCGAGCGTGTTGGAGCAAGATTTTCCGGCCGACGAGCGAGAAATTCTGGTAGTAGACGACGGTTCGAGCGATGGCACGCCGGAAATCATCCGAAAATTTGCACCGCAAGTGCGGATGCTGCGGAAAGTGAATGGAGGCCAGGCCTCGGCCTTCAACGCGGGAATTCCAGAATGCCAAGGCGCGATCGTTGCGTTTTTGGATGGGGACGATTGGTGGGCACCAGGCAAGCTTCAGGCGGTATGTGGCGTGCTCGCGGTAGAAGCAGAAGTAGGCTTGGTGGGGCACGGCATCACGGAAGTTTATTCTGACGGACGGGAACACACGGAATTGCTGCGCGAAGTTCCGCGGTTTCGTCTGAATTCCCATGATGGAGCGCGGACCTTCCGTTTGCGGAAAAGTTTTTTAGGGACTAGCCGGATGACATTTCGTGCAGACGTGCTGCGGCGGATTGGGCAGGTGCCGGAAGCGCTGGGAATCCAAGCCGACGAATACTTGTTCACGCTGGGAGCGGTGCTTTCCGACGTGCTGATCCTGCGAGAGCCACTGACCTTTTACCGGCTGCACGAATCGAACGCGTTTCAGATTGCGGATGGAAACGCGACGGCGATGCGCCGCAAATACACGGTGCTTGCAGAGCTGGCCAAATCGCTGAGGAGCAAATTCGAGGAAATGGGAGTGGCGGAGAGTACGGTGAAGATTGTGGTGGATTCCGTGCAGACGGAGTCTGATTTGATCCGGCTAACGACCCAGAACGGCTGGCCGCTGGAAACATTGCGCGCGGAACTGCAAAACTATCGCATCGCGCACGAGCATGCTTCGGTCTTGCTGTGGATTTTCAAGGGCCTGACGCTGCTGCCGGCGTGCGTGATGCCGTCACAGTATTACTACGCGCTGCGCCACAAAATCGCCGCGAGCGGGCTATACCGAAAAGCCCGAGAGAAATGGCTGCCATTCCCGGAGCCGCCGCACGTGGATCGTTACCGGACGACGAGGCCCTGAGGCATGGAGGAAAAGAGTTCGCCGGCAGAACCGTTAAGAATATTGATGGCCGCTGGAGTGCCGAAGCGGCGAGAAGGCGGCGTTGCGGCGATCGTTTACAATTTGGGGCACGAGATGGAGCACCGAGGCCATCAGGTCGCGTATGTTTTTCTGGACGATCTGATAGCGCCAGGCACGGTTTGGGCGCGTTTTTCGGAATTGGTGTTCGCGGTGCGGCTAGCGCGGCACATTGTGAAAAATCGCGCGAACTTTTCGCTCGTCAATCTACATGCACCAACCGGTTTCATTTACGGAATGCGGCGCCGGTGGATTGGAGCGGGAGATTATCCGCCGTACGTGATGTGTTTGCACGGGTTGGAAGAACGGCGCGTGCACGTCATGAGCCGGGAAGCGAAAAAAGGCCGCGCGTGGAATTTTTCCTGGAGGAATCGCGCGTGGCACCGGCTATACCATCAGCCAAGATTCCGCTGGTCCATCAAAGCGGCGAACGGGGCGCACACGTATAGCCGGGACGTCTGGACGCTGCTGCAGCTGAAGTACAATCTGGATGCGGAGCGCACGGCTTATATTGCGAATGGAGTGGAACCGCGATTTTTCATCGGGCGCGAGTACCGAGAGACGGATGCGCTGCGATTGCTGTACGCGGGAACCTGGCTCGATCAACGCGGTATTTTTTATATTCGAGAGGCGCTGCGAAAGCTTGCGCCGCGATTCCCTGGTCTGACGATGACTTTCGCGGGTTGCGCGGTTCCGGCGGAAGAGATCGAAAAGTTTTTTGGCGAAGAACTGAAGAGCTGCGTGGTGGTTCGTCCTGTGATTGCGGCGGAGCGGATGCCGGAACTCTACGCGGAACACGATGTCCTGCTGTTTCCGTCGCTAATGGAAGGCTTGCCTTCGGTGTTGCTCGAAGCGATGGCTACAGGTATGTCAGTGATCACGACGGAAACGTGCGGCATGTCTGACGTAGTGGAGCATGGATACAATGGATTGCTGGTGGCTCCGGCAAATGCAGCAGCCATTGAAGGCGCGGTCGAACGGTTGGCAACGTCGGCGGAGTTACGTCAGAAGCTCGGCGAGACGGCGCGAGAAACTATGAAGCGGTACACCTGGGAGCGAGCAGGGACGCAACTGGAAGCGTTGTTCATGCGGGTGCTGGAACTGGAAAGATAAAAGTGATTGCCAAGACGCTGTCCGCCGTTGGCGATGAACAGCGAAATCTTGGGAAAGAAAACTGATAAAGAATGTTGACGCTGGGAATTAATTATTCGCAGATGCATGATTCTTCGGCGTGCATTGTGCGCGATGGGGAATTGCTGTTCGCGGTGGCGGAAGAGCGCATCAGCCGCGTGAAGCATGACGCAGGATTTCCCAAGCTGGCGATTCAGGCGTGCCTGGATTTTGCGCGGGTTGGCGCGCGGGAATTGGATGAAGTGTGTTTTGGCTGGCAGCATCCGGGAGCGTCGTATCGTCATGATTTGCGGAGTTTCGCGAGCGGGAAAATGCCGCTGGACTACAACGGCGGGCTGAGTTCCACGCTGCATTTTCTAAGCATGTGGCATCAGCGTGGCGGCGCGAAGCGTTTCACGCAGCAATTTGGAACGGTGAAGGCGCGTTTTCGATATGTCGATCATCATTTGGCACATGCGCTGAGTGCGTTTGCGTATTCAGGGTTCGATGATGCCGCCGTGGTGGTGATGGACGGACGCGGGGCGTGGGAAGCGACTTCGATTTGGCACGGACGGAATGGGCGGTTGGAGCATGTGCTGACCATTCCGTTTCCTGATTCGGTGGGATTTTTTTACAGCGAGTTTACGGAATTTCTGGGATTTCACCGCAACAGCGATGAGTGGAAGGTAATGGGACTGGCGCCTTACGGCGAGCCCGGCGTGGATTTGCGGGCGTTTATGGATGTGGAAACTGGCGATGAAGCGCGGCCTTATCGCGTACATACGAGTCGCCTGATTTCGCGCGGAGCAGTGCCGTTTGCGGAAATGGCCAAGCGGCTTGGCGCGCCGCGCGCGGCGGAGAGCGACATCGATCAGCGCCACAAAAATATCGCGTATGCCGTGCAAGAAGCGTGCGAAGTGGCGATGATGAATGTGGTGCGCCTGGCCGTGGCGAAGACGGGTTCGCGGAATTTGTGCCTGGCTGGGGGCGTGGCGCTGAATTCGAAGGCCAATGGCAAGATTGTGGCGTCGGGATTGATCGACAAGATTTTTGTGCAGCCGGCGGCGTCGGATGATGGGGTGGCGCTTGGCGCGGCGATGGCGCCGTATCTCGATGGCGACGGGAAAGTGCCGAATCATGCGATGCGCCACGCGTATCTTGGGACTTCGTTTGATGATGGAGCGATTGAAAGCGTGCTGCGCACTTACAAACTGCACTACACGCGAGTAGCGGATTCCGCGGAACCCGCCGCGGAGTTGCTGGCGCAAGGGAAAATTCTCGGCTGGTTTCAGGGGCGCATGGAATTCGGGCCGCGCGCGCTAGGCGCACGTTCGATTCTCGCGGACCCCCGCGATCCAGAGATGAATGCCAAGGTGAACAATGCGGTGAAGTTTCGCGAATGGTGGCGGCCGTTCGCGCCCTCTTTCAAAAAAGAAAGTGCGGGCGAGTATCTGGAAAGCGCGACGGATTCGCCGTTCATGATTCTTACCGCGCAGGTGCGGCCAGAAAAGCGCGCGGTGATTCCTTCGGTGACACACGTGGATGGCAGCGCGCGGCCGCAGACGGTGGAGAAAGAGATAAATCCGTTGTACTGGCGGTTAATCGACGAGTTTGGGCGGCGGACGGGCGTGCCCGTGATTATGAATACGTCGTTCAATTTACGCGGCGAAGCTATTGTGAATACGCCGACCGATGCCATTCGCACTTTCTTTAGTTCGGGGATGGATTATCTGATCATCGGGAATTTCCTGGTGGAGAAATAAAGTGAGTAGCGCGGGCGGAAAATTCTTCTCCAGCATAGTCTCCGGCCGAAATCAATTGGCGGCTGATCCGCAATGACGAAGAAGTGCGTGGCGCTGTTGGGACGCCGCGACACACCTACGGATGCTGTCGAAGAGTACTGCCGTTTCCTCGGAGCGGCGCTTACCCCGCACGGCTATGAAATGGAGATTGCGCGGGTACCGTGGGCGGAGCGCGGCTGGAGTACGGCCCTTGCGGAATTAAAGCGCGATGCGAGAAGTTGGCACGGCGCGCGGGTGCTGCTGCAATACACGGCGCTGGCGTGGTCGCGGCGCGGATTTCCTTCGCGTGTGTTGCTGGTGATGGATATTCTGAACGACGCTGGAGCCACCGTAGGCGTGGTATTTCACGACGGTGAACCATTCGCGGGTGTGCGATTGGTGGACCGGCTGCGAAGGCGAGCGCAGCTTCGCGTCATGCGCGAAACGCTTCGACGCGCCGACCCGGCGATTTTTACCGTGGCCTTAGATCACATTTCCTGGCACACCGAAGAATTTGCGCGCGCGACGTTCATTCCTGTCGGCGCGAATCTGCCCGAACAAACGATTCCTTCGGCAAACCGGGCTGCCAACGCCGCGGACAACCGCGGGCTCACGGTAGCCGTGTACGGCGTGACCGGTGGCGCGAGTGGTCAAACAGAAATTCAGACCATCGCTACGGGAATGCGTTTCGTGGCGGAGCAGCTGGCGAATTTGCGATTGGTAATCGTGGGGCGAAATTCCAAATCGGTGGAACAGGGTTTTCGCAGAGCATTGCAGGGAACCGCTATCGATCTTCGCGTTTTGGGTGTCCTGCCGGCTGGGGAAATCGCCAACGTGTTAGGTAAGGCGGACGTTTTGCTTTTTGTGCGCGGCGAAATCTCCACACGGCGAGGGAGCGCCATTGCCGGGATAGCGTGCGGATTGCCAGTGGTGACCTTTGCCGGCGCGGAAACTGCGCCGCCCATCACAGAAGCCGGGTTGGCGCTCTATGAGCCCGGTAAACTAAACGATTTTTCTCGTGTGCTGCTCAAAGTACTCGCCGATCCCGAGTACCGAGCGTTGCTGGTGTCGCGCAGCCGGGCCGCGCAACAACAATATTTTTCCTGGAACGCCATTGCCGCGCAATTCGCGAAAGTGTTGGAAAAGCACTGATAGTGATTACCAGGATTTCGCCAGGACCGCGACGATTTTCGCCAGGGCGTCCACGTCGCGGGTGTCGATCACTTCCGCGGCTGAATGTGCGTAGCGCAGCGGCCAGCTTAATGGAATGTCCACTGAGCCGTAGCGTACGAAGACCGCGCCGTCATTTCCGCCTCCGGTGACACCGTACTGCACCGGGATATTATTTTCGTTGGCGAGTTGCACCACGCGGTCGACGTATTCGAGCGGGGCGATATTGGAATTATCGATGGCGCGAATGACGAAGCCCTTGCCGATTTCGGCGTCGGCGAAACGTTTGGATTCGAGCGGCGAATCCGAGCTGACGAAGGTGTCGATAGCGAAAACGAAGTCGGGTGCGTGTCCGTCTTTGGCCATGCGCTCGGCGACTGCGGCCGCTCCCTTCAAGCCAACTTCTTCCTCGGTGGACCAGACGAAAGTGACATCGCGGCCCGGCAGATTTAGCCCCAGTGTTTTGACGGCTTCGAGCAGCGCGGTGCAACCGACGCGATCGTCGAAGCTGCGAGCATTGGCACGCGTGCCAAGCAGCGGATGATATTTTTTCGGAACAGTCACCCAATCGCCCGCTTTAATACCCAATTTCGCCGTTTCTTCCGCGGAATGCGTGCCGAGGTAAACGTGAGCGGCGTCGTCCATGGTTCGCGGTCCGTGCGGCCACTCAAATCCCGGTTTGTCCCAGCCGTCCGACAATTCCAAAACGCCGGCATTCGTTAAGCCATCCGATTTGTGCACAAGCACGGCGTGACCCATAAAATACTCCGTGTAGCCGCCGCCGAGCACGTCGACGAGCAGTCTCCCGTCGGGCTCGACGGAGCGCACTTGATAGCCAATCTCGTCCATGTGGGCCACAAAGACAATTTTCTTGCCGGTGCTACCAGCGGATGAACCAAGCCGCAAAATTAAATTTCCGGCGGCATCGGTCTCCGTCTTGGCTTCGGTGGGCAAAACTTTTCTGATGGCAGCGCGGACCGCCGCTTCGTGGCCGCTGGCGCCGTAAGTTTCGGTCAAAGTCTGGAGCAGCCCCGGTCCGCAGTCGGAACAGCTTCCGCCATAGCTGCCGCCAAGTCCTCCGGTACGCACGGTTCCGGTCATATAGCGATAGAGAAGCTCAGTAACATCGCCGACATCGCTCATGCTCAGGATTTCAGCGGGCGTTGTCGGATTCAGCGTGGCTACGCCAATCTGAGCAAACCGTTTTGGAAGCGATGTGGGCGCGGCATATCCTCCGATGCGCGGCGGCGCGGCTAGTTCCGCGTGAAGCGCCAGATGCTGGGTCTCTGCACTGCTTTTCAGATCGGCGGCGAGGCCACTCAATGGCACGGACTCGTCTGATGCTCCAAGCAATATACCCGCGCCGGGTTTAAAAACCGTGGGTGCCACTTCCGCGGCGGATGTTGGCGGAGTTCCCGGCGCCTTGCGAGGTGGCGCCAGGCGTCCCACATAAATCATTTCGTCTGGAGAAAGTTCATTGAGAATGCGGTCTAGTCCCCGACCACCGGTCCATTGCTGAGCGATGAAAGCTACGATGAGGGTGCCAGAGAATTTCGCCTTTCCGACGTGCAGACTGCCCAGCAAATCCACCAGCGCCACGCATCCGAAGTGGTCGCCGATCGCCGGCGCGGTGTATTCCGAATTTGCCAGAGCTCGCACTTCGCGAGGGAGCGAAATAGGATCGAGCAAGTCGACACCGGCGGCACGCACCTCTTCCGCGTTAGAAGCGCCGATATCCACGTACATTTCGTCGGGATGCGACATTTTTGGAGCATTGAGGCGCGCGGGCTGCAGATGCACGGAAAGACCGGCAACGACGCCAGCCACTCGTTTGCCTTTTCGCGTAAGCACGGTGATGGGTTGCGCAGCAAACAACAAATCGAATACGGCGTTGGGCGCGGCTTGTGGAAGACGCTGCACGCGCAAATATCCATCCGGGGTGATAGCGCTGACCACGTAACCTGGTTCGTCCATGGGCGTGACGATCAAGCGGTGCGGTTCGCCGCTACCGAGGGTCAGGATCACGTTGCCAAGATTGTCTGTTCGTGGAGAAAAGTCTTTAAGCCGAGTGCGAATTTCCGAGGCGAGTTCCTGCTCGTACCCGCTAACCGCCGGTGTATTCACTAGCCGATACCAGAGCGGTCCGTTGCCCTGGGCCCGGGCCGGGCCTATACCCAATGTGACGAGCATGGCCCCAAGTAAAGTACCCGCAAGAACCATGCGTGAATGCATCTACAGCCTCCGAAGAAAAGTTGATGCGAATATAGACGGGAAAATTCGCTGCGAAGTTACCGCGTACCGCGGCACTTTCATCGAGACATTCGTGTGTGCATTTATCGGCACAGCGCTTCGATGAGAGTCTCTTTTTTCTGTTCCGCAAAACGCGATAGCGCGTCCAGCGAAGCCACGTACCCGGCGATGGCGGCAGCGGCCAGAAACACAAACGCTTCGGTGGGTAGCCAGGGGTCTCCGGTCCAGCGGCCCACGAAAAAAAGCAATGCACTGATGCCGCCCAACATGATCTGTGCGCCAAACGCGACGAGCACGGCCATGCCCGATTGCCGCTGACCGCGCATCTGGCCAAAATTAAGCTTGCGTGGAAAACTCAGTGACGACCAGTTGGCAATGGCCATTTGCCCGACTACGGTAAACACCACGGCCACGATTGTGGCGACGAACACCGGTGTTTCCGGCAGGCCCACGCGAAAGGCAAACACCATCGTGGCGAGCATAATTTCGAAGCCCACAATGCAGGCCATCATTAGATTCTTGCCGAGGAAAACGTCGCGAAAACGCAGCGGGGCCATGAAGTAGGTCTGAATTCCGCGCCCTTCGTACGCAAAACAGTTGTAAGCCGGCGCCATGAGCACCAACACGAGGTAGGCCATGATCCCCGGGAAAAACGTGCTGCGCGAAAACCCCAGAGTCGAAACACCGTTAGAGTGGTGGCCTTCTTGCAGCGTAAACAGCACAATCATCATGGGCGGCATGATCAGCAGCACAAAGGAAAATCCGTTACGCAGCAGGTAGTGACACTCTTTGCGCAAGACCTCCGCGATTTGCGGCGGCAACAAACGCAGGCCGTCGCTAGTCTGGTGACGCGGTGCAACGCGTGGCGCGATGCTGCGGACCGGCGCAACCGTCTCACTTAACTCTTCCCCACGATATTGCGCGGCGAAGCGCAGCCACAACATCGAACTGAGAATAACTACGTACACGACCAATCCGGCTACTGCCGTGAGCGAATCACCCACGGATCCCCTGACCGAGTTTGCGATAGCGCTGCCGGCGAGTGATCCAGGGAATGGGGCTAAGTAGGGTAAGAACCGATTTAAGAAAGGTTTCGCGGTGTTGCCGTAGCGCTCCACCATCGGAGTGATGAACTGCAGCGAGATCATGGCCATTACGAAAACCGCAAAGAATATTTCGCGGCTACGCCTGCGCGCCAGCAACCGCTCGAGCCAGGAACCAACTAGACGTTCCAGGGTGACATTGAGCAGTAGAAAAATGCCGCACACCAGAAGCATCATGGGCAGCAAGCGCGGCAATGCCACACACGCCCCCACGGCCATCGCCACCAGCCAGCATACCGAGGCCAGCGCAGCAAAATCGGCGAAGCCGTAGGCCAGCCCAATCAGGTAAAATGCTCGCCGGCTGAGGGGGAAACGCAACAGGGTGCGAAATTCAAAATTTCCGCCGAAGCCCGCGGCAAAGATCGGGAATACCTGCCACCAAACAAAAATTCCCCAGAAAAGCAGCGCCATCCATCCGGCGTGTCCTTGGGAAACAAACTGCTTCGCTCCAGTGTAAAAACCAAAGCTCAGACCGAGCACCAGCGCCGCGCCGAAAATTCCAGCGAAGACCATCCCGATGAGGTCCAGACGATTATTTTTCTGGCGCAGCCTGTTGCGCAGCAACCGCCAGCGCAGACCAGCGACAAGGCGGATTTGCTCCGCCAAGCTCACGGAATGAGGCGCGCCACCAAGGACTAAGTCAGCCACGAAAGTTCCTCAAGTTGCGGCCGGTCGCCGCCGTCGTGCCCGACGATGGAAACAAAAATCTCCTCTAGGGTCTTGTGAGTCCCTTCTTCGCCAGGAATGCCAGCGCGCAGCTCTTCCAGTGAGCCCTGCGCCACCAGCCGCCCCTTATTAATGATGGCCACATGACTGCACAGCCTTTCGACGATCTCCAGCACGTGAGAGGTCAGAAAAATTGTTACGCCGCGTTCGGTCATGCGCCCGAGCAACGCTTTCAATGCACCGGCCGCGAGAGCATCGACCCCTTCAAACGGTTCATCGAGAAACAGAATGCGTGGACCGTGAATCACCGCTGCGGCCAGCGCCAGTTTTTTCTGCATGCCATGAGAATAATCCGCGACCATAGTTTTTGGGCGGTCGGCTAACTGCATGAATTCGAGCAGTTCTTCGGATCGGCGCCTGGTGGTCGCCAGATCGAGACCGTACATTCGCCCAACAAACTGCAGATATTCCGCGCCGGTCAAGCGCTCGAACAAACCCATGCCTTCGGGTACCACGCCGATCTGGCGTTTCACTTCCACGGGATGCGCGGAAAAATCCACGCCAAGCAGCGTCACGCGGCCCGATGAAGGCGCGAGCAAACCCGTGAGCATCTTGATGGTGGTAGATTTTCCCGCGCCATTCGGCCCCAGAAAGCCGAAGAACTGGCCGGCGGTGACGCGCAAGTCCACGTTGTCCACCGCCGTTAAACCGCCGAAGCGTCGCGTCAAACGTTCCGTCACGATGGCGATGTCCGGCATGCTGGCTCCCGAGCGAAGATTTGGAAAGACGACTCTAGCATGGCGCGAGAACGCTTTGCGCAAGGAAGCGCGCGCCACCGCGAAAACACACAACGTCGCCCTAAAATAAACGACCCGACAGCAAGGGATTTATTACGATTTTGACGAAGTGGTGGACGCTACCGCAACGGTGGCGTCTCTGACCGGCAGGGCGGCCAACACGGCCGGCAATTCCACGCGAAAAACGGCTCCGCCTTCTTGATTGTTGTAACAAAATATCTTCCCGGCGTGTTCCTGCACGATACCGAAGCAGATGCTCAAACCAAGCCCGGTGCCTTTTCCAACCGGCTTGGTGGTGTAAAACGGGTCAAACACGCGATGCGGCTCGCGCAGGCCGGGCCCGTTGTCAGAGAACAGCACAACAACGTTGCCGCGATCGCGAATCGTTTTCACCGTCAAGACGCCGCCGTTGTGGGACTCCAGCGCGTCAATCGCGTTGCTGATGATATTGAAAAATACCTGCATCAACTGGTTGCCGTCGCCGCGCACGCCGGGCAAGACGGATTCCAGCTGCAACTCGATGCGCGCGTTGCTGGAGCGCAAATCCATTCCGCGCAACTGCACGGCGTTGGCCACCACGGTGTTGATGTCCAGCAGCGTGCGCTCCGAGGGCACCTGGCGCGCAAAACTTAATAGATTGCCCACCAAAGTTTTTGTGCGGCGCGCTTGGTCGCGAATTTTTCCGGCGGTGCTGCGCGCTTTTTCCGGCAACGTAGGATCATCGGCGAGCAGATCGGAGAATCCCAAGATCGCCGTCAGCGGATTGTTGATTTCATGCGCGGCTCCGGCGGCCAGTTGGCCAAGAGAGACTAGTTTTTCCGATTGCACGATCTGCGCCTGCAGACGCCGTAGGTTTTCGATGGAATGCTCGGATTGCGTCAGCAGCCGGACGCGGTCCGCATCAGCCAAATGAGTACGCAGGAACACCAGCAGAGCCAGCGGCACAGCAGCCACTAAGGTGGTCATCAGGCGAAAATCGCGAACCGCCGCGCCATCGTGTCCGAAACGCAACGTGTAAATTGCGAACAAAGGGAGAGAAATCACCGCAGCCATCGCCAGGCGTGTGGCCCATACGCTTTCGGCGTGACCGGCATCGCCATCCGCGTCGTACACATTTTCCGTCGGCGCATCCAGGCCCTGACGCTGTTGATAGGCGACCCAGCCCGTCAGTCCATACCAGAAAAAAGAAGTGATCAACGGTATGTCGATCAAGCTGCCCGTTTGATATCGCCCGCTGTCACTGGCCACGTCGATTGCTAAGGCCGAAAGGAGATATAGCGTACTGGCAATAAATAAATTCGCGTACACAACGCGCCAAGCTCCGCTCGCCTTGAGCCACAAAACCGCAAGACTTACCACAATTATTATGTTCTGCGTGTAAGTAACCACGTTGAAGGTGTAGTTGTACTGCTCCGCGGCTGGTGATGCGTAAATCCACGGCATCACGATGAACACATACAAATATGTCCACCACGTCAGCAGCAGCGCGAAATCCAAATACCCGAGCCGCATGTGCAGCTCGCCACGCTTCAGGTGCGGGCGTAGCGCAAGCGCGGCCATCACCGGAATGCCGCGCAGAAAGAAAACGATGTCGCCGGGGTAAGGATTTGGCAGAGACTTGTGCAGATAAACTTCGTAATACGTCCATTCGAACTGCCCAGTCATCCACAGTGTGCAGCTCATCGCCAGCAACATCCAAAAAACGTTGCGGCGCCAGTGCGGCGTTCCGGCGTTCATCAACAATCCGGCGTTGGCCAGCAACGGCACCAGACATTGCACAATGTTGCCGAAGGTCGATAGCGCTTGCGGATCGTGAGCGTGCGTCAACGAAATGGCGCCGTAGACCACGAGGAAAGCCACCCACGACGATAGTAACCAGGCGATTTTACGGGTTGTGGAGGACATGGAAATTAGTTCTTCCAGTGTAATGATTCCGAGCGCTGGTCTGCTGTCGCTCTGCGCTGGGCATGGCCTAAGGATAAACGAGGGGGCGAGATGCGAACCATAAAAGCAACCGCCACAGGTTCGGCTTGACTTAAGGAAGCTCGAAACCCGCAAGCCGCAATGCCTTCCGGTCGAATGTCAGCGTGTAGCGACAACCCATTCTGGCACCCAGCGCCGCGATCAGCGCATCCGCAAACGAACCGTGTCTTCCCTTGAGCGCGATCATCGCCGTGAAAACCTCTTGCTCGTTCTCCACCACAAGCACATCCGTCTGCAACACGCGTTCGATGGCCTTGACGATTTCACGGGTTGTTAACCGGTACGCGCGCTCAAGAACCCATACGGTCTCGACCATCGCTACGATGCTTATGAATCCGGGGTTTTCTTCCGTTAGCCGTCGTTCGATAATTTCATTTGCCTTCGGCGACTGCATCGGGTCGTCCTGAGCGAGGTAGCGGACGAGAATGTTCGCGTCCAGTCCGATCATCGCCTTCCAACGCGCGGAGCAGCGCTGGCAGCACCATCAGCGGAAGCCCGGGCCATCTCGCTGATTGTCACTGGCCCCCGGCGCCGGGATTTGACGATACCTCGCAGGGCCGCAGCGGGGAGTTTTGGCAAGAGAACCACGCTACCGTCGGGATGCACGAAAAACTTGACGCGATTTCCCGGTTTCAAGCGGAGATGCTCGCGAATAGCCTTCGGGATTGTTGCCTGGCCTTTGACGGTAATCGCGGACTCCATGATGGTCTCCATTACTTCTGCGATAAAGTAATACCATGCCGGTGTGCGCGGCGTCAAGATGGCCGCGGCGTGCACGTTACCCACGAACGGCAGGCTCAAATAAATTTTCGAATAAACTGGGGCAGGAAGAAGAGTAGTAGCACGGCGTTGAACAAGCGCAATCTGTCTATACTTTTGAGCAGTGGCGGAGGAGGAGGGATTCGAACCCCCGAGACCCTTTCGAGTCTAACGGTTTTCAAGACCGCCGCATTTAACCACTCTGCCACTCCTCCGCAGTGATTCCATTGTATTTGTAACAGAGCGCCCGCCGGGCCGTACCGCCGATACCATGCAATGCTACCAGAACCGTTGACTATCTCAAGTTCTACTCTGTATTTCCGGTCGAACGAGTTTCTAATCACGACAGCTCGGCCGGAGAGTAATCCTTCTTTTGTCAAATAGTTTTGGATCGATCGAATCGGCCATAGCCTTGTAGCCCGCGTCGTTAGGGTGAAGGTGATCACCGCTATCTGATATTGGCGACAGGTTCGACCAATTATTCGGAGTCCGTAGGACAGGGTCGAAGTCGATTACAGCGTCAAAGTGGCCCCTTGTTCGTATCCAGCGATTCACTGCCTGGCGAGCGCGCTCGGTTTCTGGGGTGGCATAAGCGGATCCGCCAAATGGAGTAATGGTGGCGCCATAGACTCGTATATTTTGAGAATGGGCGCGAAGAATGATTTGCTGGTAAGCCGCAATGATATCGCGAGAGACCGACTCCAGGTCGCAAGCGTCCTTGCAAGTCCCGATGTCGTTTACGCCTTCTAGCACAATGAGCCAACGCACGCCGGCTTGTGTCAAAACGTCCCGGTCCAACCGAGCTAGTGCATTGGGCCCAAGACCGTCACGCAGCAGACGGTTTCCTCCGATCCCTTCATTGAGTACTCCGATGTCGACGGTATGTTTGTCCGCGGGCAATCGGCGAGCCAGTTCATCGGGCCACCGACGATTGCCATCGGTCGTTGAATTCTTGCCATCGGTAATGGAATCGCCGAGCACAGCCACCACTTCCGATGAGTCGCTCTGCATGACATCGACACCATTCAGAAAAAACCAGTGATTGACGAAATGCGCCGAAGACAGTTCGGTGGCGGAAACGGCGTCGCCTGAGGTGAAATACGATGTGGCCCTCGCACCAGAATGAGTGGTGAGGCCATCAGGTAAGCTTTCTAGATAGATTGTTACGGCGAGATCGGAGAGGGGAGCTAACGCGAAGTCAATCGGATCGGAATAGATAAGTGCGCCAGCCGGAATGGTGCACGACGATCGTTCGCTAAAGGTTAGTGGTTTGTCGCTCCCGGGCTGGATCGCACTGCTCCCGGCTGCTTTTGCTATGTGCGCGGAGATTATTGTTAGTGCCGCTTTTCCAAAAGCATTTGAAAACCGCACCCGGAGTTTCGATCCGCCGAGCGAAACGTGAACGATCTGTCGCAATGTGCTATCCGCAAATCCTGGGGGCGGCGGCTCGTCCGAAGAAGCCGCAAGTTGCGGGGCTGATGTCCACGTGCCGACCCAATGACCAGCCTTCTCAACATTGGCTGGGATGGCCGATACACACGGCGACAGCGACAGAAGGAATAAGAGGAACAGCCAAGGGGCGACAATCGTCTTCCTTCTCAAAATGGCCTCCCGTCAACTCAGCTGTGCTTTGCATTTCTGGGCAGCTGAAACATAGACACTTGATGCCAAGCCTCCAAACTTACGTGACGAGGGTCCGCTGAATATCTCGAATCCGTCCCTCATTGCGCCGAACTCTTGGGACCGATACCGTAGAGACTTTCCGGTGGTCCGAGATAACTCGGCCTTACGCCCCCAAGATCGACGATCAGTTTCTGAAGCACCACTCCTGGGTCGACCATCCAGATCTTCAGCGTGTGATACCCAGGATTAGCGATTTTGTGTTTGGAAGTTGCTTTGCGAACACCGTCTTCCACGGAGGTCGCCCACGCTTCTGTGTTGTCGTGAGCGAGCACGTCAATGACCTGAGGAGATTCTTCGTCGAAGGAAATCGCATAGCGAAGCCCGCGGCCAGGAACGAAATTCAAGGTGGGATCGAAAATGGCCTCGACTCCGATATCGCCCGCATGAAAGAGGTACATCCTATATTCGAGGTACGGGGAAGTCGGGCCAGGCAACACACTCTCCGCGGTCACGGGAAAGACAGACATCGACGAGAACGTCCTGCCAAGATCGTCGATCATTTCCCAGCGAACCGAAGCGCGATCAATTTTCTTGGTGTAGTGCACAGCTTCGATTGAAATATGTCCGTCAGTTTCGATAAATCCATCTAGGTCATGTGGCGTAGGTGTAGAGGGACAAAAGCTCTCGACGCCGACACTGACATCCTGGCCGGTGTTACTCGAGATGTGCAAAGAGCCGCCGCTCAACCCCAGCGGAACGTGGCTCCAATCCACGCTGATCCAAATACGCGTTTCCTGGTCAACCTTACCCTGTGGCTGGCTAACGATGATCCACGGCGCGCTGGCGGACACGGTGAACGAAAAAGGCGATTTGCCTCGGTTGAAGACATCAATGTAGTAGCACTGTTTGTTGAAGACATCGAATTGCGGGAGACCGGGTGGTCCGGGAGGGCCGGGCCAAGCGAGGATCGAACTTTCCACCGAGACGCCCATCGAGGCGGCTTCAGGAAGTGCAATGCGCGTGACTTTTGGCATGACGTTAACGGAAGGTTCATTCCAGGAGGTATAGCCGATATGCGTCTGGTCCATCATGTGTTCCCATTTTCCGCCCGCCAGAGTGTGGTTATAAAAGTGGGACATTTCCGCGTCCATCGCAAATAGGCTTTGCGCCTCGTCAGCGAGTTCATTCGCGCTCGCGCGTCCCTGGCTCGCGTACAGCTGATTTTTAGCTGCTGTTATATATAGCTGGTTAAGAATTGCGGAAGCTTTAGTCGGATAGAGGACCAGTTCGTAGAAGGCATCTTTCTCTTCGTCAGGCAATTTTCTGTAGATCTCTTCTGCTTCGGTCGTGATCGCCTGAAACTCCTCAGCAATTCCGTCCGCCTCACGATAGTTCACCAAGCTGTAGGTATTCGGTTCAAGAAGCTCGGGTTTGCGTCTGCCGTTGTACTTTGCGTATTTGGAAACAATATCTGAAATTTCTGAGGCATATTGCGGACCAAATTCCCGTGCAGCCCAGAGTCCTCCAAATTCTCCTATCTTTTCCTTTGGCCAACGTCCGGGATTCCATGCCAGGCTCAGGAAAAACTCCGTGGGGAATTCCATGGGCTTCAGGTCGCCGACATTCACTATCCAGATGCGATCCGCCCCATAGCGCAAAGCCAGATTCATCTGTTCCCAAATCTTCGGGAGGGGATTCGTATTAATCCATTTATAGGATCGCGGGTTCCCAACATAATCAAAGTGGTAGTAGATTCCTGCTCCGCCGCTCCGTTTGCGCTCATCCGCAGTGGGAAGGCGACGGATGTTGCCCCAATTGTCATCGCACCACAGCAGGGTCACGTCGTTCGGCACGCGCATTCCTTTTTCGTAGTACTCCTGCACCTCTTTATAGAGCGCCCAGTCCTGCGGCACGGTAGCCGCGTCCCGGCCGTAGACATCCGTGATAACTTTGCGCTGGTCCGCGACAATTTGCTCCAGGCTGGCAATATTCGCGCGCTCCGACATCGGCAGGTCCCCGTCGCCGCGCATCCCTATGGTGACGATCTCTTCATACTCCTTGTTCCGTTGTATCCCTTGCTGCCAGAAATCACGAAGCACCGCACCGTTCTGCGAATACTCCCAAGGTCCGCTGCCGTGACGTTTCCACTCCTGCTGTGCTCGCATCATCGGCTCGTGGTGCGAGGTGCCCATCACGATGCCGTACTCATCCGCCAGTTGCGGGTTCAGGGGATCATCTTCGTTGAAAGCGTTGTTCCACATCGCGGGCCACAGATAATTGCCTTTGAGCCGCAGAATCAATTCGAAGACCTTGGTGTAAAACTCGTGATTGTAGTTTCCGAACTTTTCTTTCACCCATCCGGTCAGCGCCGGTGCCTCATCATTCAGGAAAATTCCCCGATACTTGACGGCCGGCGGACCCCGCGTGTGAACGCCGGATGTTACGGTCAGCGTCTCGTGATGATGCGCCGGTACATCCGCCCACCAATACCACGGTGAAACTCCGATTTGCTCCGAGAGATCGTAAATCCCATAAATCGTTCCGCGCTTGTCGCTGCCGACGATGACCAGCGCGCTGGCTACACCCGGCAATGGATGCAACACCACCTGCACGCTGAACGATTCCCATCTGCCGCGAATCTCCGTCACATCCAGTTTGCTTTCGCGAACCAAGCGATCAATCAGGGCGCTCTTTCCAAGTGTGCCGACGAGCACCGCGCTAGCGCCGATCTGATCCACGTCATGCAAGAGCGTAGGCGTCAATCCGGTGACGCGTTGAATATCCGTCTGCAAATCGGACGCGGCGCGCGTCACTCCAGCGAAATCGTCGGCATCCACGTACAGCGCGGTCGCGCGCCCAGGCTCCGCGACAACGAAGTTGCCCTCGTGCTTTTCCGTTTGTACGTATGAAGGTTGGCCCAAGGCCAAGCCGAAGGAGGGAAGCGATAGCACCCCAAAAAGCCCAACAAGCGCTCGCCAAACCGCGCGCAGTCCGGGGTCAGACCAGCAGCCCGTTCCAAGAATTTTCATCGGCCTTAACTCACGAACGAAAGAGCGACTAAATCCCAATCTGAGCGAAACCTCACGCGCCTCAATTTGCCGCGTCAATCGAGCGAAGCGCCGGATAAATTCGTTGGTATACGCGCCAGCCACGCTGCAGCTCCGAACTCGCCGCCTCATTCACGCTGACGCGGTCTGCCACGCGCACTACGGCCGCGCAAGCCTCGTCAACGCTTCCCCAGCAGCCCGCGCCGACTCCCGCAAGAATCGCCGCGCCATAGGCCGCGCCCTCTTCGGCCGCTACCGTTTCTACTTCATGCCCGTAAACGTCCGCCTGAATCTGGCGCCACAACCGCGACCTGGCCCCGCCGCCTCCCAGACGAATCCGCGCAGCGGGCACTCCAATCTCCTCCAGAATCGCGAATGTTTCCTTCAAGCTATAAGCCACGCCCTCAAGCACCGCGCGAATCAGGTGCGCTCTGGTATGCGAAGCCGTCAATCCAACGAACGCCGCTCGCGCGTTTGGATCAAGATGGGGCGTCCGTTCGCCCATCAAATACGGCGCCCAGAATGCTCCCTCGGAGCCCGCCGGAACCGCAGCCGCTTCCTCGCACATTCGAGCGTAGGCATCGTCGTCATGGAAGCGCCCGCCGCCAAACTGGTCGCGAAACCAGCGGAGCGACAGTCCCGCCGCTTGCGTCACACCCATCACGTGCCAGCGATTCGGAATGGCGTGACAAAAGGTATGCAGCCGTCCCTTGGGATCGAGCGCCGGCCGGTCCGTCGCCGCGAACACCACGCCGGAAGTACCAATCGTGGCGCTTACCGTTCCCGGTTGCGTAATTCCAATGCCCACGGCGCCCGCCGCCTGATCGCCCGCGCCCGCAATCACTGGCGTTCCCGCTGCCAACCCAGTCGCGCGCGCACCCTCCGCCGAAATCTTTCCGCAAACCTGCTCCGATTCAAAAAGCGCCGGCAACAGCGCGAGATCAATGCTTGTCTTTTCCAAAACTTCCCGCGACCACGCGCGCTTCGCAACGTCCAGCAGCAACGTCCCCGAGGCGTCCGCCACGTCGATCGCCGATTCGCCCGTCAATCGCAACCGCACGTAATCCTTCGGAAGCATGACCTTGCGAACACGCTCCCAGTTTTGCGGCTCTTTTTCTCGCACCCACTGCAATTTCGTCAGCGTGAAATTTGTCAGCGGAGGATTGCAGGTCAATTCGATCAGTCGTTCCCGCCCGAAGATGTCTTCCAGTTCCTTAGTCTGGCGCTCCGTCCGCTGATCGCACCAAATCAGCGCAGGCCGGATTACTTCGCCGTTGACATCCAGTAGAACCGCCCCATGCATCTGCCCGGAAAATCCGACGCAGGAAATCTCTCTGGGCGAAATGTCGCCCGCGTGCAGCGCTTTTTGAACCGCCAGTCCGGCAGCCCGCCACCAGTCACGCGGATCCTGCTCCGCCCAGCCCGGTTGCGGGCTGGCAAACGGAACATGCTCTTCGGTCCCCGAAGCGACCACGGTTCCGCGCTCGTCGAGCACCACCGCTCGCGTTCCGCCCGTTCCGACGTCGATGCCTAAGACCCGGATACGCCCTCGCTGTAGGTCAAAGAAGATTTAACACTAGCTACGGGGCCGGTTTCACCGCACACCGGTAAGAATATCCACCGTGAGCTGATCCAATCGTTCATACGGCAACCGCTTCCGCAGAATAACTTCTTTGTTGAAGGAATGCGCCAGCAATTGCTGTGCGCCCGTTCGCGAGAAAGCCGCGGTGCTGGGAACGTGATTTCCATTCCCGGAAATTTCTTCGAGGATCGCGCGAATCTCCCGGTCCTCATTCCATTGCGCCGCTTTCTCTTGCAATATCAGATACGTCCGCATGCACCCTGTCGCAAAATCCTTCACGCCCTCGCAATCTTCCGTGCGGTAGGCGTGCGCGTCAAAGTGTCGCGGCCCGTCGTAGGCCACATCTTCGAGAAACTTCACTAGCCAGAACGACGATTTTAGATTTGCCGAACCGAACCGCAAATCCTGATCGAATCGTCCCGGCATTTGGTCATTCAAGTCGATGTGGAACAGCTTCCCGGCTTCCCACGCCTGCGCGACGCCGTGCAGAAAATTCAATCCGGCCATCTGCTCGTGGGCCATTTCCGGATTCACGCCAACCATCTCCGGATGATCCAACGTCGGGATAAACCCAAGATAATGGCCTGTGGTGGCCATGTAGATGTCCCCACGTGGCTCATTGGGTTTGGCCTCCATCGCGAACCGGTAGCCGTACCCGCGGTCGAGATTGTATTCGCACAAATAATTGACGGCCTCCCGCAAACGTTTCACCGCTTCGTCTGGCCGTCGGCACGCATCCGTTTCAACACCTTCGCGCCCGCCCCACAAAACAAAAATCTTGGCCCCCAATTCGGCGCCCAGATCCATCGCCCGCATCGTCTTCTGTAGCGCGTACGCTCGTACCTCCGGGTCGTTCGCCGTAAACGCCCCGTCGCGAAAAATCGGGTGAAAAAACAGCGACACCGTAGCCATGGGTACGACAATCCCGTTCTGTTCGCAAGCTTTCTTGAACTCCTTCACGATGGCGTCGCGTTCCGTCGCCGTAGCATCGATCGGAACCAGGTCATCGTCGTGTAGGTTTACGCCCCAGGCGCGCACTTCCGCCAATAGCTGGATGATTTCGATTGCCGTCATCGGAGGACGGACAAAATCCCCGAACGGATCTCGTCCCCGATTCCCCACGGTCCACAGTCCGAACGAAAACTTATGTTCTGGGTTTGGTTGATACCCGTCGCCATTCCTCACAAGCGTCTCCCAGTAGCGTCAGTTCCAAACAGCGGCCGCCATTTTTTCCTATTGCCCCGCGCCATTGGTATGCTGCGCGTCGCGGCCAAAAAAATCACGATCGGCACGGGCATGACCGCCACACACGGCTACCGTCCCCACAATGACCTTTACCGTGTACGTTAACGACATGATATGCTACCACGCATTTTATGCGTTGCAAGAATTCAAACTATTGATATTGTCTGGGAGCCCCTCATGAGCCTGCTTTCGCTTCTCCCCCTCCGTGCACGAACCTTTGTATCGATGGGCGCTGTCTGCCTGGCGCTCATTCCGCTCTGTCCATTGGGAACGGTCGCCCAGGCGCCATCCGGCCCTCCCTATCGCGACGCAAAGCTCTCCGTGGACCAGCGCGTCGCCGATCTGCTTCCCCGAATGACCCTCGAAGAAAAAGTGGCGCAACTCGAGAGCGCTTGGGAGAACCGTACCTTCTTCAAGGACCCGCAGTCTCTAATGATCGACGATAAGGGTGCCTTCCTTGCCGACCGCGCCGCCGTGCTTATCAAGAATGGCCTGGGCGAATTCTCTCGCCCCAGCGAAAATCGCGGGCCCCGTGCCATGGCCGAATTCACCAACACTCTTCAGAAGTGGGTTAGAGAAAACACCCGCCTGGGGATTCCGGTTTTGTTCCACGATGAGTGCCTTCACGGCCATGTTGCTCCCGGGGGAACTTCCTACCCGCAGGCCATAGCTCTCGGCTCTACCTGGGATCCCGATCTTCTCCATGACGTGTTTACCGCCACTGCAGCCGAAGCCCGCAGCCGTGGCGTTCAACAATGTCTCGCGCCGGTGTTGGATCTCGCCCGCGACCCCCGGTGGGGTCGCACGGAAGAAACATACGGAGAAGATCCTTATTTGGTTTCGAGTCTAGGAGTTGCCGCGATTCGCGGTTTCCAGGGCGAAGGCCCCGGCATAGATAAGTCTCACGTCATGGCCACGGCGAAGCATTTTGCTGTGCACGGGCAGCCCGAAGGCGGTACCAACGTCGCTCCTGGCAACTATTCCGAGCGCGTCGTCCGAGAATATTTCCTGAAACCGTTCGAAGCTGCCGTACAGCAAGCTCACGTCGGCGCCGTCATGCCCTCCTACAACGAACTTGACGGCATTCCTTCTCACAGCAACCGGCATCTCCTGCAAGACGTGCTCCGCCAGGAATGGGGTTTCCAGGGTCTGGTGACTTCCGATTATTTTGGTCCAACCGAGCTTCGCACCATCCACCACGTCGTTGGCTCTCAGGAAGCCGCGGCAATCATGGCCATTAATGCCGGTGTTGACGTCGAGCTACCCTTTCCCGGCGCTTATCCTTATCTGGTCGATCTCGTAAAGCAGGGCAAACTCAGCGAATCCACGATCGATCGCTCCGTGACCCGCGTTCTAAAAGCCAAATTTCTCGCTGGACTCTTCGACGATCCCTATGTCGATCCCTCCTACGCCGAGAAAATTACCAATAACCCTGAACATCAGCAACTCGCCCTAAAAGCGGCCCACGAAGCCATCATCCTCCTGAAAAATCAAAATGAGCTCTTGCCCCTTACAAGAGGGAAGTACCAGCGCATTGCCGTGATCGGCCCCAATGCCGCGGAAGTTCACCCCGGCGGCTATAGCAACCAGCCCGGCCGCGGGGTCAGTGTCCTTCAGGGAATAAAAGACAAAGTCGGTTCCTCGTCACAAGTTCTCTATGCCCTGGGCTGCAAAATCACCGAATCCGATCCTGATTGGGATGCCGACACGGTCGTTCTTGGAGACGCCGCGCGCAACGCCAATCGTATTGCGGACGCTGTAAAAGTCGCGCAAACCGCCGACATCATCATCCTTGCACTTGGTGGCAACGAACAGACCTCGCGCGAAGCCTGGTCTCCCACGCACCAGGGCGATCGCGATAGTCTCGACCTGCTCGGCAATCAGGACGATCTCGTGAAGGCCATTCTAGCTACCGGCAAACCCACGGTCGTTTTTCTCCAGCACGGCCGTCCCAATTCCATCAACTACATCGCTGAAAATGTCCCGGCAATTCTGGAAGGTTGGTATCTTGGCCAGGAAGGCGGCACTGCCGTCGCCGATGTCCTCTTCGGAGACTACAATCCCGGCGGCAAGCTGCCGATTACGGTTCCGCGTTCCGTCGGGCAGCTTCCCGACTACTACTACCAAAAACCCTCCGCGAAACGCGACTATCTTGGAAGCACTGTGCTTCCGCTCTTCCCATTCGGCTGGGGTCTCAGCTATTCCAATTTCAAATATGCCAACCTACGAGCAACGCCTGACCATATTGGTCCGCAAGGATCCGCCAAAATCAGCGTCGCAGTGACCAACACAAGCTCGCGGCCCGGCGACGAAGTGGTGCAACTCTATATTCGTCAGGAGGTTAGCTCCGTCACACGCCCAGTTAAGGAGCTCCGAGGATTCCGCCGCGTCACCCTGCAGGCGGGTGAAACACGAAATGTGGAATTTATCTTGGGCCCCGACGAGCTCTCCTTCTTAAACCGAGACATGCGCCGCGTTGTCGAGCCGGGAGTCTTTACACTCATGGCCGGCGGAAATTCCGTCGACGTGATCAGTATCGATTTCAACGTTGTCGATAGATAGGGCATCGCTCACTGCTTGGCGGCAAGCCCGCAGCCTGGTATCGTGCACCTTAACGCCGAGTCCATTTCCCGTTACCGATATCGCTGAACCACAGGTAACATAGTCCGGCGTGCGGCCGCGTTCACGGCCGTCGCATCTTCCGAAGAATCACATGGCCAAAGAACGACGCGGCATCCATCTGATCGCACAGATGGCGAATGTCTCCATAGGAACCGTCGATCGCGCCCTCCACGGGCGCGGCGGCATCAAGGAGTCCACTCGCCAGAGGATTCTCGATATCGCCCGCCAAATTGGTTACACGCCCAACCTGGCGGCACGGGCCTTATCCGTGGCCAGGGCCAGCACCCGCATTGGGGTCTGCATGCCGCGCGAGATTCGTTTTTTCTACGACCAGCTGTGGGCTGGTGTTATCGATGAAGGCAAAAGGTTGTCGCAACTGGGCGTCGAATTCGTCAATCGCCCCGTTCAGGTCCTCGGCGAAGGCGACACCGACGCATTTCAAGAACTTGTCGATAGCGGCGTGAACGGCATTATCCTCACCGCAGGAAATCCGAAAGATCTAAAACCTCTCATCGACGCAGCTGAACAAAAAGGCACACGCGTGGTCTGCGTATCCACGGACGCGCCGGAAAGCCAGCGTTCCAGCATTGTTTGCGTCGAACCATATCTCAACGGTTGCCTCGCCGGCGAGCTCATGGGCAAATTCGTTCCGCCCGGCTCCAAAGTTGCGGTCGTTGCTGGCATGCTCATGGCCGAAGATCACCGCAAGAAAGCTGATGGATTTGTGCACGCCTTCCCGCGCCATTGCCCCGGCGGTAAAATCGCGGCGGTAATCGAAGGGCATGAAGACGAAGATGAAAGCTTCCAGAAAACCTTCGAATTACTTCGCCGCGTGCCCACTCTTGCCGGAATTTATGTAAACACCGTGAATTGTCTCCCAGTTTGCCGAGCCCTGGGAGCTAGAAATCTCGGCGGAAAAGTGAAGCTAATTACCACGGACCTCTTCGCCGAAATGTCTTCTTATTTTCGCAAGGGAACAATCACGGCATCGATCTATCAACATCCGCATCGTCAGGGGCAGCTAGCGGTGCGGCTTCTGGCCGACAACCTAATCAGCAAAGTAAGTCTTCCCGCTTCCGTATATCTCAGCCCCGGCGTGGTAATGTCGTCGAACCTACATCTCTTCAGGGAATTGAGGCTTACGGGTGGAAAACTCGCCGACTCCGCGATCCAGCCCGATGCCGCGACCTAAGCAAATAAATTATCGCGAGTCTCACCTTTTCAGATTTCCAGCTATTCCGACCCGTTATGTGTCGTGACGCACCAGCCATCCTCCCCTCGCCATTAATCCGGCGCTCTAGCCTACTAACTCACACAGAATGTGACCCTTAGACATGGACGCGGTACGCGAGCGGATTAGTCTGGGTAGCGAAACTGACGATCCTGCGCGCCAAGTATTCGCGATTTCTCTACGAAACATCAAAAAAAACTCTTGACATCGGCGAGATTCGGGTGTTACGTGTACGTTAACGGTCCCCGGAAATCGTATGGAATTCATATCCTGTGGGGTGTGGAGGAAAAGATGATGTATTCCTGTTCGTATATTCTTCGTGCTTTCGCGCGTGTTTCTCGCTCGCGAATCCCTTGCTCGTTGCTGCTACTGCTATTTCTTCTAGCGGTCCCCTTTGTCGCCAGCGCTCAGGAAGCCACGATCTTGGGAACGGTTACGGATCCAAGTGGCGCCGTGGTTCCGAATGTCGCAATTACCATTACAAATACGCAAACGAAAGTTGAGCATGCCCTCACAACAAATCAGGCTGGCCAGTATGTTGCGCCCGGATTGCCCATCGGCATCTATGACGTGAAGGCCGAAGCCAATGGATTCAAAATTCAGGAGTCCAATGGTGTTGTTCTAAACGTGAATGACCGTATTCGCGCTGACTTTCAGATGAAGGTGGGCACCAAGGCGGACGTTATTACTGTGGAAGCGGGGGCCCTCGCCCTACAAACCGACAGCGGCGAACAGAGCTCCCTGGTCTCTGGCACCCAAATGTCCGAGCTTGCCACGAATGGCCGCAGTATCTACACCTATGTGGCCCTTTCGGTCGGTGCGAACAACCTCATGCCCTCGTTTCAAGCGCCTACGTCGGTGGGTGCAAACGCTAATGTGAGCTTCGATGGAGGCCGTCCGGGTCACAACCTCTATCTTTTGGACGGTGGCGAAAACGATGATCGCGGTGGAGCGGGTACGTCGATCGTCGCGCCCTCTGTCGATGCCATAGCCGAGATGCAAACCCTCACCTCGAACTACAGCGCTGAATACGGACTCGCTTCTGGTGCCACTGTCAGCTCCGCGGTGAAGTCCGGCACCCAAGCGCTTCATTTTTCAGCTTGGGAATTCTTCCGCAACAATGACTTGGACGCTCGCAATTTCTTTAATTTCGCTCCCCAGCCGGTTGCCGAGCTCCGATACAATCTTTTTGGCTTTAACGCCGGTGGCCCAGTCACCTTCGGCAAGTTGTACAACCCAACAAAAACAAAGACTTTCTTCTTTTACAATATGGAGTGGCGCAGACTGATTCAGGGCCAGACGCTCAATCAGACTGTTCCCGAGACGGCTTTCTACGGCGGCGATTTCTCTACTGCTGGGTATACGCTCGCCCAATTGCACGCTCCATTTGCTTGTGAAGTCTCCCAAGCGATACAGACACAGTTTAAAAACGCTTTACAGCCACTGAGTGGCTGTACAAATGGCGCCCCGGATACCACTAAGGAAGTGCCGTTCAACGGCAACTCGATTCCTTCGAGCCTATTGAACCCCAACGCACAGGCACTGCTGACTGCTGGCGGCAAATATGGTGGTATCTTCCCGGCCCCCACCTCCGGCAGCACTTTCCTCGGCGGCAATACTTTGCCCACCTACGTGCGCGAAGAAGTTGTGCGCATCGATGAAAACGTGACGGACAAGCTGACCATCTATGGTCATTACGTGCAAGACTCAGTCTCCCAGAGTTTCGGCACCACCATGTGGAGCGGCGACAACGTTCCTTCGGTCGGCAACACTTTCGGTAATCCTTCTTACGCTGCCGTCGTCCACGCCGCCTACTCCATCAGCCCGTCCTTGGTCAACGAGACGGCCTTCAGCTACAACGGGAATCGCATCGCCATTTTGCCGACCGGTTTGGTCACGGCGCCACAAGACTTCCAATTCAACCGTTTCTTTTCCGGGCCGAATGCTGACACTCGCATCCCCTCGATCCAACTGGGGGGGACCACGGGGTCGGACTACACCTCCAACTGGACTCCGTGGAATAACACCGCCAACTCCTACCAGGTTCGCGATGATATTTCCTGGGTGAAAGGAAAGCATCAGTTCAAGTTCGGCGGCGATTGGCTTTATTACCTGAAAGCTCAGACTTGGTTCCAAAACACCCAAGGTGGCTATAACTTCAATGGTTTCTATTCCGGCAACGATTTTGCCGATTTTCTGCTCGGGTACGCCAGCAGCTACAACGAAAACGCCGTGCAGGAATTGGGTCATTGGAATAATAATTCCTTTGGTTTGTACTTTCAGGACAACTGGCGCGTTAACAACCGTCTCACGCTCAACCTGGGCCTCCGTTGGGATGGCATTCCCCATACCTACGAAGCTAACAGCCAAATGTCCAACTTCTTTCCAAATCTGTACAACCCGGCAAATGCGGCGCAACTTAGCGCCAATAATCAAACCATTTTGTCCACTAGCCCAGGATTGGCCACCAGCCCCAACCCCATTTTGGCGAGCCTGCCTCTCTATGTGAACGGCACGGTCGTTTGCGGGCAGGGTGGCACTCCAAGTGGCTGCGTGAACGGCGCTTGGCACAACTTTGGACCGCGGCTCGGATTTGCTTATGACCTAACCGGCAACGGCAAAACGGTGATCCGCGGTGGATACTCGATCATGTATGAACGCGTTCAGGGTAACGACGTCTACGGTACGGCGGGAAACGTTCCGTTCGCGGCCGGCGTTAATTTTCCCAACGTGACTCTTGGCAATCCGAGCCTCAGCCTGACAAATGGGGTTCCGGTCCCGGTAGCAACTCCCATTAGCAGCATTACCGGCTTGCTCCAAAATGAATACGGTGCGCCCAGAAGCTCCCAGTTCAGCTTTGGCATCCAGCACTCCATCGGAGCTTCGATTCTATCGGTGGCCTACGTGGGCACGCAAAACCGGGATCAGAGCTATTACACGCAAATCAACCTTCCTTCGCAATCCCTTTTGCCGGGCTTCGTAACCACCCCTGCTTTGGCGAACAACTACAATGCCAGCGTTCCGTATCTCGGCTACAACGGCATTGATATGGCGGAAAACGGAGCGAACGGAGATTACAACGCGCTGCAAACCTCCTTCCGCGGCAGTTGGCTGGGCAAATCCCTTACTTACCAGTTTGGATACACTTATTCGCATACTAATGATTCGACAGCCGGTTCAAATAATAGCTTTGATCTCAATCCCACATCCAATCCTTACCTGGGTTGGAAATACGACTTCGGACCGTCGTACTTCGACATCCGGAATAACTTTTTCACTAATTTCGTATATCAGGTACCACTCTTTAAAAACAGCCAGAACCAGTTGCTGAAGACCTCTCTTGGTGGATGGGAGATCTCGGGCATTGTCACCGCCACATCCGGCGCTCCATTGAATATTGGACTATCGGGACAAAACGTGGCCAGCATTGTTCCGAACTCTTCCAACCGTCCGAACGTGTCCGGTCCGCTGAACAATCCGCACACGGTTCAAGAATGGTTCGATACTTCCGCCTTTTCAACGCCGACGCCGGGAACCTGGGGAGACGAGCCACACAACGGGGTCCGTGGCCCTGGCCGCGACAACTGGAACTTATCCCTATTCAAGAACTTCTTCTTTAACGAAGAACGTGGCACCAACCTGCAATTCCGGGCGGAGTTCTTCAATGCTTGGAACCATCCGCAATGGCAAGGCGATAGCGTCAACAACGGTATCGCCACCAGCCTGAACGGCAGCCGCTTCGGGCAGATCACCGCTGCCTATGATCCCCGCATCATTCAGCTAGCTTTGAAGTTTAGCTACTGAAGAGCGAACGAGCTCGAATCCGAGGCGTGGCGGCCCACCGTCCCGCGCGGACTTTGAGAAGAGCGAACGAACTCGAATCCGAGGCGAGGCGGCATACCCCCCGCACCGCCTCGGGCTTCGAGAGTGCTTGCGGCATCTTGCGCCCGCATCTTTCAAAGACGAGCAACGTTAATAGGAGATCCGGCCTTCCTATGTTTGGACTTTCCTGGATCGATCTTCGGAAGTGTTCTGAAGAGAAGAACTCAGGATCCTGGGCGGGGCGCTGGATGAATCTTTCCGTTCGTCGTCAGACCGTCTAGCCAGCGCCGAGCGGTCGCTGCTTCCGGGGAGTTCGCGTTGTTTTTCACGACATCGCGCAGCACTTGGGCCGAATCCTCATAGCGCCCCTCTGCCGTCAGGCACTGCGCGAAAAGCAGCTCCAGCTGGGGAATCGATTGATGGGATTCTAACCGCGCCTCTTGCGCCATTTTGAGCGCCGGCTCATATTTCGCCTGATAGTAATAGGACTTGGCGAGCGTCCACTTCGTCTCCAGATTGGCGGCGGGATTCAACTGGATCGATTTCTCCAGCGGAAGAGTGGCCTGCTCATATTTCTTCTGATTGCACAAGGCCAATCCGAGCGCTGCAAGCACGCGGGCCTGATTGGGTTCGATCTGGTCGCTCTTCTGCAGCGTCGATTCCGCCTCGATCCAGCTGTTGCGCTTCAGGTACACTAGGCCTTGGACATACAATGCTTCCGGATTACTGGGAGCGAGCCTTAGTACCTCGCTTATTTGCTTCTGAGCCTCGTCGAGATTGTTCTTCTCCAGAGCGTGCAGCGCCTTAACCAGCGCGTCCTTCGCCTTTGGTGCGAGTAATGGCCCTCCGGGAGGTTCGGCGCCTTCGTTCGATCCGGACATTTTTTGCAGGTAAATGGCTACGTCGGTTTTAGTCGAAGGGGTCACGGTGATATCTTTTTGCGCGTTCTTGTAGCCCACCGCTTCCACGACGATGGAGAAGTCTCCGTAGGTCCGGGAAACAAAGAAAACTCGACCGTCCGACGTCGACGATTGGTCGATCGCCATTCCGTCCTTATTTAGTTTTACGGTTGCGGACGAGGTTAGGATGTGCCCGGAGCTATCGTAAACGGTAACGGCGAGCTCGGTCCGGGTACCGCGGATCATCGTGCCTTCGCCTGAACTGTCTTGGCACGAAGCAGAACCCGGAAAAAGCCAGAAGGCAACCAGAACGGAAAACAAGATGCGCGGGGTACACAACGAAAGGGAGCCTTTCATAGCAGACCTCACAACTCCCGGAGTCAGCGTTAGACTATTCCGCGCATCAGTAAGGGTCAAGCGGAACATTCACTGAAAGCCTGCTTTCACAAAGAAAAGTAGCGAATTGCGTGTGGGTACACGGATTGGAAATGCCGGCAGGTTGAGGGATAATGAGTATATGGCGAAAGACCAGGAACGGGCCTGGAGCATAAGGATGCGACCCTTGCTCCTGGCAGGCGCGGCTTTGCTGCTTCCCTTCTCCATACATGGACAGAGCGGCAGCCCCTCGGAGGCCATCGCCTTGGAGCGGCAAGGCAAACTGGAGGAATCCGTGCAAGCTTGGCTTGCCGTCACCCAGCGCGATCCTCAGGATGCCGCCGCTTTCGCGAGCTTAGGTTTGGTATTGGCAAAACAAAGAAAGTACGCTGAAGCTGTGCCTGCCTATGAACGCGCCCTAGCGCTAAATCCCGCGTTGCCCAATATCGAACTTGACCTGGGCTTAGCGGAATTCAAGCAAGAACACTTCCAGCAAGCTATTCCTCCCTTCCGCGCGGCGTTGACGGCCGACCCGGGAAACGTGCAGGCACGCACGCTTCTGGGGCTTAGCTATTATGCTGTAAAGCTATTCGCGGAATCTGCAGACAGTCTGGCCGTGGCTCTGAGAGCCGATCCCCAAAATGTGGAATTGGGCCGCGCTTTAGCTCGAAGCTGCCTTTTGGCCAAGAAATACTCGTGTGCGTTAACGACAGCTCATCACATCCTGGACCAAAGCCCCGATTCCGTCGCGGCCCATGAACTCAATGGGGAAGCCCTCGATGGCCTTGGACGAACTTCGGAAGCGATCGTAGAGTTCCAGAGGGCATCGCAACTCGCGCCACAAGAGCCCGAATTGAATTTTGGCCTCGGTTATCTCTACTGGCGGAGCCACGACTACGATCAAGCCACGAAGGCCTTCGAACGTGAACTCTCCATCGACCCGAAGAATTCACAAGCGGTCCTCTATCTGGGTGATATCGCGGTAAAACGGGGTGATTTTGACGCTGCTTTACCCCTGTTGCACCACGCGCTGGAACTTAGAAACAGCCTTCGCCTTGCTTACCTTGATCTTGGCACTATCTTTATCCAGCAGAAGCGATACCCAGACGCCGTTACGGCATTGCGGGCTGCCGAGAATCTAGATCCTACACAGTCAGACGCTCACTACCGTTTGGCCCGTTTATATCGAGACATGGGGAATCAGAGCGCGTCGGACGAAGAATTTGAGGCGGTTCGCCAGGTGCAGAAACAAAAGCAAGAAGGCACCGATCTGGCAATGAAGATGGCAGCTACCGCCTCTCCGATCAAGCCATGAAGTCGAATGTTAATTTCGGAACTTCCTCGTCTCCGGTCTCCCCGAGGCCTCGAACGCACTCGCTCAGAGGGTTGAGTAGAGGTTTTCGAAAAGGCAGCGAAGGAAAAAAGCAATGGGAGCAGCCTCCTAAGACCTAGGCCAGCACTTCGTCCGCGACTGTCTGTTGCACAACATCATTTCCGTTGCACATTCTGTTGCACAAATCGCTGACAACCCGCCCAAAACACCCCAAATCGATGTAGTACTATGTGCTGCAGGTCGTTGATGTGTATCAGATAGGAGTACTACCTAACAAACTTCAAGACCGCCGGTTTCAACCGCTCACCCACTCCTCCGTTTTTACTTCTAGCTTATTCTACGAGTTAGCGGCCAATTTGCTGGATTCTCGCACCGCAATACTGCCTTGCCGATGCGTGCGGCCATGCACCTTGTAACGCGCGCGCCGCATCAAGAAGGGCGACGGCAAATTGGGGACTGGTGGTAGAATCTGCCCCGGAATGGCTCTACGAAGGCAGCTTCGCTTCACCAACGCGTCCGCGTTCTCGAGCAATGCGTGTACCTTTCTTCTCCATAGCAGCCCAATATCAAGTCTGGCGCCGCGTTCACGGACCACGCTTATTTAAATCTAGGGAGGCAACCCAGCATGCCCAATGAAACTGAGAAGGACGTACTAACACGCAGAGGATTTCTCGGAGTGGGCTCGGCAGCACTCGCTGCCGCAGGCATTCCCTACGTGGAAAATCTCTCCGCCCAGGAATCCGCCTACCAATCCGTAAGCGAGCGCAGCAAAAGCGATCCAGGTCCCACCAATCCTGGCGTCGACGCCGCCAATCCGGACTCCAACAATCCGCCGCCCACCGACGCCGGCGGCGTGCAAACTTTCAAATATCCTTTCTCCTTCGCGCACAAACGTCTTCAAGAAGGTGGCTGGTCGCGCGAAGTCACCCAGCGCGAACTGGCCATCTCCAAAACCCTCGCCGGCGTGGACATGCGCCTCACCGCTGGTGGCGTGCGCGAACTGCATTGGCATACCGCCGCGGAATGGGCCATCATGCTCTACGGCACGGCGCGCATCACTTGCATCGACGCCGAAGGTAAAAGTTTTGTCACCGACGTCGGCGACAACGACCTGTGGTTTTTCCCACCCGGCATCCCCCACTCCATCCAAGGACTCGGCCCCGACGGCTGCGAATTTCTGCTGGTCTTCGACGATGGCAACTTCTCCGAATACGAGACCGTTCTGCTCACCGATTGGATGGCACACACACCTCCCGAAATCGTCGCCAAGAATTTTGGCGTTAGCCAGAAAGCCCTAGCCAATCTGCCCAAGAAAGAAAAATTCATCTTTCAGACTGCCGTTCCTGGCCCACTAGAAGACGATCGCCGCGTTGCCGCCGGAAAGCTCGGCCCTTCGCCGATTGACTTTGCCTTCCGCACCAACAAGGCTCCGGCCACCATGAGCAACAAGAACGGTGAGGTCCGCATCATCGACTCCAAAAACTTCAAAATTTCCACCACGGCCGCCGCCATCGTCACCGTAAAACCTGGCTGCCTTCGCGAACTGCATTGGCATCCCAACGCCGACGAATGGCAATACTTCTACGCCGGCAAGGGTCGCATGACCGTTTTCGCCACCGGTGGCCGCGCCCGCACCATGGATTTTGAAACCGGTGACGTCGGCTACATCCAGAAAACTCTTCCGCATTACATCGAAAACACCGGCACCACCGACCTGAAATTCCTGGAAATGTTCAAAGCCAGCGTCTATCAGGACCTCGCGCTCTCCGAATGGCTCTCGCACACTCCGCCAGAGCTGGTCGCCGCGCACTTGAATCTCGATAAAGCGACGCTCGACGCCATCCCGCGCAACGAGCCGCTCATCATGCCCGGCAGTTAACGTTGCTCCTCTAGCGCCAACGGGCGGCACAATCTTTCTCGCCGCCCGGTTGGCTGCCATGCTGTTCGCAGAAAGTCCGTGGAACAAAATCCAAATAACACCCCGGTGTCAAACGACTGGATAAAAGGACCGTTCGGTCGCAACTTCCCCATGTGTTATACTCTTGTTGAGACCAGTCGGTCGCAGTCTCGGCAGGGAGGCTTGCCGCATGCGTAAAAGCTCCACCATCAGCTCCAGGGTCGGAAAAGGCGCGGAAACGCGCCGCGAAATTATTCGCCAGGCCGCGCCCATTTTTAATCGCCAAGGTTTTGCCGGCGCCGCAATGTCCGATTTAATGCGTGCCACCGGTCTCGAAAAAGGCGGCATATACCGCCATTTCAAGAGCAAGCAGCAACTCGCCGCCGAAGCCTTCGACTACGCCTGGAACATCGCCTCCAAGCTTCGCTTGGAAGACTCCGAACATCTCGCCAACTCCGTCGATCGCTTGCTGCAGCTAGTTCGCAATTTCCGCGATCGCCGCGAGGGCCTTGTTCCCGGTGGATGCCCGCTGCTCAACACCGCCATTGATGCCGACAACGGAAATTTTCTCCTGCGCCGCAAAGCCAAACGCGCGCTCGACGGCTGGCTGGCCCGCATTCGCAAGACTGTCGAGCAAGGCCAGCAGTCCGGCGAAATCCGCCCGGACGTCGATCCCGTTGCCGTGGCCGCCACCGTCGTCAGCACCCTGGAAGGCAGCCTGATGATCGCCCGACTGCAGCGCTGTGATCAACCCATTCACCAGGCTTGCCGCCATCTCGAAAACTTTTTCGAAACGCAACTTCGTGTCCCCGAACCAACGAGCGTTCGCGAACTCACCCGCCCAGGAGCCCCACGATGAGCGCCACTGAGTCTCCGCTGCCATCCGACTTTCGCACCCGCGCCAAAACGAATGACGTGGCCGCCGCCCGTCTCATCGGCTGGCAGGCGCAAAAAGTCGCGGACGGCCACGCCATCATCACCCTCGCCGCCGGACCGCAGCACGCCAATCCCATGGGCACTTTGCACGGCGGAATTCTTTGCGACATTGCCGACGCCGCCATGGGCATGGCCTTTGCCAGCACTCTTGCGGAGGGCCAGTCCTTCACCACCATCGAACTGAAAATTAATTTCTTTCGCCCCGTTTGGACCGCCCAATTGAAGGCCGAAGGCAAGGTGATCCGGCGCGGCAGCAAGATCGGCTATCTCGAATGCGAAATCACCGATGAGTCCGATCGGCTGGTCGCCAAGTCCGCCTCCACCTGCATGGTCCTGGCCGGCGATGAAGCCAAAGGCCGCTAATCCCCCGCCTTTGCGCAACGACCGCGTTGCAGCGTAATTTGGAGTGCGGCGGCTCGACGCCGCTTTCACGCCGTAAGCACCGGCAAGCACCTGCGATCTTTGTGACGCTTTCGTAGCGACGCCCTTTAGGGGTCACCGGTCTCCGGTCGCAACTTCGCACTTAGCACCCGCGAAGAATGCCCGCTCTCTACTTCAGCCTGTTTGTCGAATGGAAAAAATCTAGAGAATCGCCGCAATCAATCCAAACAATTCAATCAATGCACCGAAGACTCATCCGCACCAGCCACCGGACTATCTCCCAAATCCAGCCCCCAGAAATGCGGCGCCGGCGTCAAAAACTCCACGCCCACGCGCTGACCCTTGTCGCCCGGCTCCCCCAAATAAACGATCCGGCACTCCTGCTCCTCCAACGATTCCGGATGGATCAGCACCAGCATCTCGCCGTGATTCACTTCCTGCTTCAGCAGCAGCAGGCCCCCATGCGCGTTTACCACCAGCGTCTCGCAAGTTTCGGTGAATTTCTTGCCGCGATATCCGCGTCCCTTGGCGTGCACGCGCATTTTGTGAAACACGCGAGTGCTCCGCCGCGCTGAGGATTGCAGTGTCAGGCTCATACGCCCATGTTCGACTGCTCATCGCCGTCACGTCAATTGCCCTACCAGGCAGGTGTTCCGCAACGATAACCTTTTTTCTCGTCCCCTTTGCTTGTGCATCTCCGCCCGCAATCATAGAATCTTAATAGCGGCTCCGTCTCATAAATCAGCTCGCTCATCTCTCAGCTGCCGCAACATTCGGAACACTTTTTACGTATTGATGTTACGCACTTATACGAAAGGACTTATAGCCCCAGGCCTCTTATGAATCTTGCTGAGTTTATTGATGCTCGCCGCGATCAACATTTGACGGAACTCTTCGATTTTCTGCGCATCCCCAGCGTCAGCGCCAAAAGCGAGCACAAGCCGGATGTCGAGCGCGCCGCCCGCTGGGTGGCCGAAAGCCTGCAGAAAGCCGGGTTTAAATCGGTTGAAATTATCCCCACCAGTTTGCACCCGCTCGTGTATGCGGAATCTCTCGAAGCTCCGGGCAAACCCACCATTCTCTTTTATGGACACTATGACGTGCAGCCCGCGGAGCCCCTCGAGCTTTGGACTTCACCGGCCTTTGAACCCACCGTGCGCGATGGCAATCTGTTCGCCCGCGGCACCGCCGACGATAAAGGCCAGGTACATATCCACCTGAAGGCTCTCGAATCGCTTAAAGCGCTGAACGGTCAGCTTGGAATTAACGTAAAGATACTCATCGAGGGCGAAGAGGAAGTTGGCAGCGTTAGTTTGTGGCAATACGTCCAGAAAAATCGCGAAAAACTTAAAGCCGATGCCCTCGTCGTTTCCGATACCTCCATGCTGGCCAAGGGTGTTCCCTCCATCACCTACGGTCTGCGCGGCTTGAACTACTATCAGATCGAACTCACCGGACCGGTGCGCGATTTGCACTCCGGCGTCTACGGTGGCGCGGTCCCCAATCCCCTCACTATTCTTTCGGAACTGTTCGCCAAACTGCACGACAAAAGTTTCCGCGTCGCGATTCCGGGTTTCTACGATGGCGTAGCAAAACTCTCCGCCCCGGAACGTAAAGCGCTGAATTCGCTGCCATGGAACAAGAAGAGTTTTGCGCGAGCCGTCGGCGCCGCAGCCTACGACGGCGAAAAGGGATTCTCCATCATCGAACGCTTGTGGACTCGTCCCACGTTGGAAATCAATGGCATGTGGGGCGGCTATCAGGGCGAAGGCGCTAAGACCGTTATTCCTTCCAAGGCTTATGCCAAATTTTCCACCCGCCTGGTCCCCAATCAGGATCCGCATAAAGTCGCCAAACTCGTCGAAAAACACATTCGAAAATTGTTACCCAAAAGCGTGCACTGCAAATTTGACGTGCTCAGCACCGGCAAGCCCTGGTCCGCATCCTTTCAAGCTCCCATTTTCAAGAAAGCGCAAAGCGCCCTGGAGAAAGGCTTCGGAAAGCGCGCCGTCTTTATCCGCGAGGGCGGCTCCATTCCCTTCGTCACACAAATGCACGACACTTTCAAAGTTCCCTGCGTTCTAATCGGTTTCGGACTACCCGATGAAAATGCCCACGCCCCCGACGAACACATCGCTCTGGAAAATTATTTTGGCGGCATCAAATCCATAGCCCACTTCTACGCCGATTTAGCCACTCTTTAGCAAGGGCCGAGAGGTTTTGTGGCGGCCGGGCTTTGGTCCGAGCCCTCTGACTGTTCGCGCCCGTCGCGACGCTGTCTTTCACGACGCGTCCTGTGCATCCTTGCTCCGCGCCGAGCGGTTTTCTACATCAGGCCACCAGGATTTGTAAGCCCGGGACGTCAACCACCCCGGAATCCGCGCTTTTCGCGAAATCACCGACCACCGCAAGCTCCCGGCCGCGTGCGAATCTCTATCTCGGTACTCGCCCTCGTTGAGCAGCACAATAATTTCACGCACGCGCTCCGCCGGCAACGCCACCAGGTTGGCGTCGTATAGCTCTTCTTGCGTGGAGACAGGAAAAAGATTGCCCTCGGCATCCAATCCGAACCAGCGATATTCCTTGCGCGCCATAAATCGTACGATCTCGCGCGCCGCGTAGCCCCATGGCTCGGTGCGCAAGTCCTGCACCTCGGCTAGAATTGCCGGCCGCGACGCTCCGCTGAAAATCGCGGCGGCGCCTTGCAACACTCCGAGCTCTGCTCCTTCCACATCCAGCTTGATAAAGTCCACCTGCGAGACGCCGAGCCGATGCAACTCTTCATCGAGGCGGCGTACCGCAACGTGCATCGTGCTCGTCGGTTCCAGAACCGCCGGCGGGCGCAGGCTGTTGCACCCGTCCTGGCCGTTGGCCACCAGATACAGCCGCGCAACGCCGGAATCCGGGCCCAACGCGCAGGTTTGCACCTCCACGTTAGTTGCGCCATTCAGATTCAGATGGCGGTTCAATCTTTCTCGCTCGCGCGGTGATGGTTCAAAAGCAATCACCTTTCCCGTGCTACCCACACATCGCGAAGCCAGTAGCGAATACAGCCCGTGGTGCGCGCCCAAATCCAGCACCGTCATTCCCGGACGCAACAACCGTTGCACAAAACTCAGTTCTGCGGATTCGTACCCGTCGTGCGAAAGCTCGTAATCCAGCATGCTTTTCTCCGCCAGCCACCATGCTCCGAATGGCAAACGGAACGGCACCCGCAGCGCGGGAAACACTCGCCGTGCGCGTTGCGCCACAGCGAAATACTTTTCACGGCTTGAGAGTCCCAGAAAACGCCGTACTCGCCCTGCTACGCCCGAAGGAACTTCTGGGACCTTGGACCACGGATCACGCGTCTCGCGGGTCTCCGGGCACAGCCGCAGTCCCGCAAAATCCAGCGGAAAATGCGACGCCAGCAGCATGGTCCGGCGTCGCGCGTGCCTGGAAGTTTCGCGAAAATCGTCGTGCGCCGGCAGCGAGACGACGCGGTACACCACGCGAAAGCCAGCGCGATATAGCATTTTTATCAGAGTGGGCTCGCTGGGATAGAACGCCACATCCGTCAGGCTCTGATTGTCCAGCCGCGGCTCTTCACGCAGCAGCGCCTCCGTTTTCTCGCCGGGCAGGCACATGCTTTCCAGCAGCAGGCACTTGCCGGTAAGCGCCCGCAAATTGCGCATCGCCAGGAACGGATTTTCCAGGTGATACAGCAGTCCAAAACACAGCACAAAATCGAAGGTTCCCGCATCGCGAATTGCCGGATCTTCCACGTTGCCTTGCTCGAACAGAATTTCCGGAAAACGCCGCCGCGCTTCCGCCACGTTCTGGGCGCGGCCGTCAAATCCGCGCACTTGCAATCCGCATTCCTGCATCATTTGGGAAAAAAAACCCACGCCGCATCCGCAATCCAACGCCGTGGAAAGTTTCAGCTCCGGGATCAATTTCGCCAACAACCGCCGCATGGTTTCGCCGCGCGCGTCCACCAACCGAAGCGCGTCCCGCTTGTCGAACGGCGTCAACTTGAGGACAAATTCGCTGACGAGTCGCGCCTGCTGCTGACTTGCGTGTGTGGATCTTTCGATTGTGCTCATTTGCTTTCCTCACCTTGGGGTATTGTTCGCGCGCACGCCTTGCGCCATTGCTGTCCCGCCAAGCTTCCGCGGTTGCCAAATCGCTTTCTGCCACGCCTGCCATGCTCGAGTTCCCCAAAACGCCGCACGCGCCTGCCAGGAATGCCAGCCACGCCAGCGATTGCGCACCACATCGCTGGTGGTAAGCAGATACGGCGCGTTCCCCACGCTGCGCAGGTGTCTGCGGCTGCCGCACACGGCAAGCGCCTCGGTCACCGATTGCTCCGCCTCGCCCTCATCGCACGGAGGACCACACGGCTCGCCACGCGAATCGGCATGCTGCTGCTGGACCGCCAGCACCATGTCTGAGGCGTCCACCACCGTTACTTGCTCCGAAAGGGCCTTCCACAGCAGCCAAGCCATACAGACCGGAGAATCGACCGCAATCGGCGGAACGTCCGCAAGACACGTACCTTTCGAGAAGCCGACGTAGGCGGCGCGCTTTGGAAGAATCTTATGACCTGCCATTTCGGCGCGCTGCCGCAGCAGCCCTTGCCAATCCGGATCGCCAAATTGCAGCGGTGCGCCAAAGTCTAAATGGCAAGAGCGGCCGACCATCAGAAATTCGCGATACAAAGCTTCGACGCGGGTTAAAGCGTCATAGAAATCCGGCAGCAGCACCGTGTCGCACGGCACGTAACACAGTGTGCTGTAGCGCGCGCGGCGCTGCGCGGTGGTGAACATGTAGTCCAGGCGCACGGATCCGGACGCAGTCAAGAACGGATGTTCTTCATAGTGAATGCCGAATTCCCAGGCCACTTCCTGGCTGCCTTCCGCGTCACCGAAAAGAATGATTTGCACCGCGGGGTGCAACAACATCCAGCTGCGCAGGGCGTTGCGCTGGATGACGGCGGTGCGCCCACGAAAAGGCTTGGCGGAAGTGAAGATAGTTAACATATACGTTATACTCAAACGCGTTTACTGTTCCTCTATCTTGTAGATGCGGGATAATACGCGAGGTGTTTTAATTTATCAAGCGAATTATAAGAAGGTAAATGACAGGCTACAGGCTGCGCTTGCGCAGGCCCAGGGTTTTGCGAAGAGGGCGGGTGAGATCCAGCAGCGGGTGCAGGACGTAGGATTGCAACTTGGTATAAGCCTCGATACTGGAACGCTTTACGCGCCGGCCCCAGTAATTTACGCGGTGCCAGCGATTGGGCGCGAAGCCCGACGGAGTGAGCAAAATGGGGGCGTGGGCGATGGTGCGCAGGTGGCCGTGCCCGCCAATTAATTTGAAATTCTGGCGCTGTTCCTCGCCGTCCCAAACGCCTTTCGTCGCTTGCGGGTGATGTTTGTAGTCGTGATTCTGGTGCACGGCGCGCACTGCTTGCGACACATCGATGACGGGAATCTTGTCATGGATTACTTTCCAGACCAGCCAGTTGTCCCAGAAGACGCGTCCGATAGCTAGTGCAGGAAGTTCGCCGTCGTAGACACCGCGTGAGAAAGCGAAATAGTCGATCCAATCCGGCGTGCGCTGCTTAGCGCGGTCGCGGACATGCTCGCGTAGTTCAGATTGCCAGTTCGCGGCGGCGAAATCGAGTGGCGCGACAATATCGACATCCCAGCGGCGGCCAACCATCAGGAATTTTGGATATGCCCCGGCGGTGCGTTGCAACGCAGAGAGAAAATCTTCCAGGAGAATGATGTCGCAATTTACGTAACAGCAGAGATTGTGGCGCGCGAGCTCCTGGGCCTTGTGGAACATATAATCGAGGCGCATGGCGCCGAACTGAGTTTTTTCTACGTGCGGTTCGTGATGGATGCCGAGTTCGCCGGCGATTTCCGCGCCACCTTCATCATCGCCGAAGAGAATGATTTGGATTTCGGGATGCAGCAGCGTCCAGCTTTTTATGGCGTTGCGCTGGATTACGGCGATGTGGCCGCGAAAGGGTTTCGCCGTAGTGAAGATGGTCAACATTTTTTCAGTCAGCGTTGGAGCTTGCGATTGCCGGTTTCGTCGTCGGTGCGCCGAAGCCCAGGCGAACGTAGTGAATGCCATCGACGTTTTCAAGATGCGGTAGAAAACGCCAGCAATCGAGCACCGTGCGGCGGGCGCCGGGGCGAAGCCATTTTTCTTTCGTTAGGTCGCGAAATTCCTGCCAGGGCGTGGCCAGCACGGCGACGCCGGAGGCGGCGATGCAGGCTTCCGCTGATTTCGCGAAACGGACATTTTTGCAAGCGGCGAGAACGCGCGCGGAATCCGCGGAGGGATCGTAAACAATCACTGGAAGACCGGCCGCATCCAGTTCCTGCGCGAGCAGCAGGCCGAAAGCTTCTTCGACCACGTCGGTGTTGGGTTTGTAAGTGAGTCCGAGAATGGCGATGGGATCGTTGCCGGCGCGGTGGTGGCTGCGGACGATTTCCGCCACGGATTTGATTTGCGCGCGGTTGAAACGGTCGGTGGCTTCGGCCAGGCCGGAGGAGGCGCCCACGCTCGCGGCGAGTGCGGCGAGCGCGCGATTGTCTCGCGGGAAGCACGGACCACCGTAGCTGACCGCGCCTTTCAGATATTTGGCGCCGATGCGCGTGTCCAGGCCGAGAGCGTCGGTGACCACGTTGACGTCGGCGTCCGGCAATTTTTCGCAGAGGCGCGCGAGCATGTTGGCGTAGCTGATTTTCGTGGTGATATAGGTGTTCACGGCGAGTTTGGTGATTTCCGCGTTGATGAAATTCATGCGGGCCACGCCGGGAGAGTTTTTGCAGACGCGCGAGTAAATTTCAGCGAGCGTATCGCCGGCGCGGGAATCGCACTCACCGATGAGCAGAAAATCTGGATAGTAGAAATCGCGAATCACCGTGCCGAGGGCGATAAATTCCGGGCTGTAGCACAAGCCAAAATCGACGCCACAACGTTTGCCGCTGGCGAGTTCGAGCGCGGATTTGATTTCTCCGGCGGTGGATCCCGGCATCACCGTGCTGGTCAGTACCACGAGGTGATAAGTGGATTTGGTACGCAAAGCCTTGCCGATGGATTCGCAGGTGGGCAGAGCGTACTTGAGGGAGAATCCGCCACCGGGTTCGCTGGGCGTGGCGACGATGATGAAGGTGGCGTCGGATTCACGGACGGCGGTTTCGCAGCTTTGCGAAGCTTTTAGCTTGGCGGCGCCTTCGCGGATCAATTCGGCGAGGCCGGGTTCGTGCACCGGCGCCTGACCTTTGTTGATGGCGTCGACTTTGGCGGCATCGAGATCGACGGCGTGCACCTGAAATCCACGGGCCGCGAAACACGCGGCCATTGGCGAACCTAATTTACCCAATCCTATGACGGAAACCGACTTCACCGTGCGCCTCCCAAGAGTGATCGAGCGGGGAGAACAAGTTTAGCCCCACCGCGCCTGAAATGGCGAATGGGGGTTGAGGTGGAGGTGCGGGACCCCCACCCCCCGGGGGTCTTGCGAAAGAGTATGCTTCTAAAGGGGTTACAGCGATATCTTGCGAAAGAGTAAGATTCCATTGGGTTTAGCACACAGAATGTGAAATCGGCGATTTGAAAGTGCTTGGGTACCCCCACCCCCGGGTGTTTTTTGCAAAGAGTGCGCAACGCAAAGAAAATATCAGGGATATACGAAATTGCGAATTGAGAAGAGTGCGCAACCGATTGAAAACAAAGGGCGGTGTTTTTGCTGAATGTCGCGCGAGAGGAAGATCTGATGGGACCCGGGGAAGGCTGCGTTGCTCTGGCCGAGATGGGGGATCGATTCAGCATAAGGGAAGGTAGCACAGATACATTACTTTGTCAACATTATTCTTTACTGGTACTACATTCGAACGCTGACAGATAGTACTTTCGAATGAACCAGGCTGCGGCGCTTTCTTGGAAGAGTGAGTTTCGAGAGTGAGCCCGCAGGAATGGTGATTGTGCGGAGCGGATTGCGCCGATACTATGCGGGATATGGTGGCTGGAGACGACAAAGTGTTTCTTGAGCCGGACGCAGAGTACGGCGGGTATGTGGTGGAATGTCCGTCGCTGCCGGGGACTTATTCGCAGGGGAAGACGGTTTCCGAGGCGCTGGCGAATATTCAGGAAGCGATTCAGTTGACGTTGGAAGACATGGAGAGCGCGGGTTCAAGATCGTCGATCCTGCCTAAATGCTGGTGAGCATCGTCATCGCTCGATACGTTTGGCCGAATCTAAACCCGCACCCTTTGTAAGGACAAATTCCAAAGGGTGCGGCCCCCGGCGTGCATCATTTTCCGGTTCCACGCACACACAGCGCACGCCCGGAGTAAAAGAGTTCGTCATCATTAGGCTTACCTGAGTTGAAGTCGAAGTACCACGCGTAACCGCTAGGGCGCCCACGATCATCGGTCCTCCGATTGCTGCTCCATTGATTGCCCGTCAAGAACAGATTGCCCTTTACATGCCAAGTATCAGTCCATGGCCTCTTGCTGGGGCCTGCCAGCCCGGGAGCTGTGGCACTGCTGTCAAAGATGGGTTGCAACTCGGCCATATTCGGCAGTCTCCAGTCAGAGAACCCGGCCAATCGCAGATCGCGGCAGTACTTGATGGCTTTCTTCCAGCCCACGTCTCTACCGTTGTCCCGCGCCGTCCACATTAGGCCTGTGGATGGATCCGTCCAGAAGCCGCGAACCTGAATTTCCTGTGCGCCCCCGCCTCCCGATGTTGATGGAGCGCTCGCTTGGATGGCAGTTGCAGAAAGCAGAAGCGCAGCGATCTTGGTGCAAAATTTCATGATGCACTCCTCTTAGTTCCTCCGCCTGTTTGCGTACGACTGGTACACGTTGGCGACCCCGAGGAGCTCCACACTGCGCAACACTCCCGCTCGCACAGCCAGCCGACAAAATCAGAATGAAGAAACGGACCCTCTTTCGGTTTGTCAGAATACCGGAATCCATTGGAGCACCCCTCGTGCCAAGGTATTCGACTCGGCTCCGTGGCATCGATATTGAAAACAAGTACAGAATAGGGGAATGGGCCGTTCAAGCTTGAACCGTTGAAGGTCGTTTGCTCCACCAGTGTCGGTTTAACCTGACAGAGCCCGGGTTCGATTGAACGGTTAAGTTTGATTGGTCGGATAGTCAGAAACTGACCCACTACCGAATAGTGCATTGAAGACGACTTCTGCGGAGCTGGAGGAATGATGAGCGTGGTGCGGGCGATTCGCACGGGGGTGGTGCAGGTGCGGCGGGCGCAGATGGAATCGCGCGGGGCGGGGTTGGCTCGGATTGCGCACATGTTGCTGGACGAGGAATGGTCTGAGTGGCTGCCGATTTATGCGTGGGTGATCGAGCATGAAGAGGGCGTGATTGTGGTGGATACGGGAGAGACGGCGCGCGTTCATGAGCCGGGGTATCATCCACGATGGCATCCTTTTTACCGACGGGCCACGCACTTTTCCGTGCATCCGGAGGAGGAGATTGGTCCGCAACTGCGCGGGCTGGGAATTGCTGCGCGGGATGTGCGGCATGTGGTGCTGACGCATTTGCATACGGACCATGCGGGAGGGTTGCGGCACTTCGTGGGCGGAAAGATTTGGGTTTCGCGAGGGGAGTACAAAAGGGCGAGCGGATTTGGCGCGAAAGTGGAGGGTTACTTGCCACACCGCTGGCCGAAATGGTGGACGCCAGAATTTTTGCGGTTTGATGCGCGGCCGTTCGGCCCTTTTGCGCAGAGCATGCCTTTGACGTCGAGCGGGGATGTGGTGGTGATCCCGACGCCGGGGCACACGCCGGATCATGTTTCGGTGGTGGTGCGCGGGTCGCCATCGTATTTTCTGGCTGGGGATACCAGCTACAACCAGAAGCTGTTGCTGGCGGGGAAAGTGGATGGGGTTAGTCCGAAAGAGGAGATTTCGCGACAGACGATGAGGAAGATCGTGGCGCTGGGGAAGGAGCGGCCGCTGGTTTATTTGCCGTCGCATGATCCGGAAGGGGCGGAGAGGCTGAGGAACGGGGAGACGATGCAGGTGCCGACGGGAAATTTATGAGAGTGTGTCGTTCCTCGCCGACCTGGCTGAGTCTAAACCCGCACCTTTTTCTAAGGGCAAATTCCAAAGGGTGCGGCACCCGGCCTGAGCGAGGCGCCCAACAAACACCGGCATGTTGACACTGTCTAGACAGCCCTATTTGAGAGCGCTCCGACAGGAAACGCTTCATGAATTCTGGCTATTTCGCTCTCGATCTGGTCCGCCGAAACGCGGGATTCGATGATCAACGGAATCTCCTCCGCGATAAGGCCGGCGACCTGCATATAAGCAAGTATCGACGCGTAGGACAGCGGATCGTGCTGGCTGGCCGAATTCACTTCACTGACATGGACCTGACACAGCCTGCCGCCAAACGATTTTAGGATCCGGTACGCTTCAGTCATGGTCGTATCAAACTGGCGAGCATGGCCAATGTCGAAGCACAGTCGAGCATCCGGAAGTTTCTCGAAAACAATGCTGAGCTCCTCAGCCGTCCGCCCGACAGATTTTCGTCGATCCATATTTTCTACCGCCAATTGCTTACCAAATCGCCGCCAAATCGCAAAGTCAAAGATTGTGTCCGGGTGAATGATTATGGGCCAGCTCGGCGGCACAAGCTTTCGTAGGCTGTCGGCAATCTCGGTTTCGTCATTTTCTTGGAACTGGCTAGGAGCATGAATTGCTACGTATTTGTAAGAGTTTAGGGGAAGTTCTGCGATGGCATGGAGCAGTACTGGCAGTTCCCAAGAGCGCAATGCAGAAAGTTCAATCGAGTTTACGGACTTTCCTTCCAGCACTTTTAACGCCAGCATGAAATCCGCTCTTGTGAGTGCGCCTGTAGAAAACCCTATTGGTCTCATCTAAAAAACCCCAAATTCCATCGTAAGTGCGTGCAGTTCTGTATTAGGTTCCAGGAATAACTCGCGAAGCGCGTTTCCGAAATCACGACGCAGCTGTCGCGCATACTGAAACACTTCGTCGGTTTCAAGCTTCTCGACCGCGAGAGTATCAAGATGCTCCCTTGGAGTCAGGCCCGATTTTCCTAGTTGCTCGTCCGCCATCAGACCTACGAACTTATCATAAGAATCGAACAGGCGTTTGGAGGTAGGAAGCATCTTTTCATAGTGGGCCAGACGGTTCGCGAGTGCCTCCAGCGGGGTTCTCGAGAGGTTCGCACGTAGATGTTCTATCAATGACTGCTGATTTCGCCCCGCAGACATCTCTTGCCACTCCGTTGCTGGGATATCGAGACGACAGCTATAGCATGCAAGCAGACCGGCCACGTAGGTGAGCTTTCGCGACAAACCGAGTTTTATGCTCCTAAGAGCATAGCCTTTGTTGGCCCGCGTACGCTGCTTGTACGCGACGTCGACCACAACGGTACGCCAATACCGGGAAATGTCGTTCAAAAGAAACAGCGGCACAGCCCGCGACCTCTCTTTGTCCCAGAGCCCGCGATCTTCCTTCACGTAGCGACTCAAAACATTCTTGATGACTCGATTCCAGGCGTCCGGGTTTCCAAGTGGCTTGGACTCAAGCAGCAAAAGCATCCGGCGCGTGGTGTTCGCATTAGAATCATCCTCGCCCCCAATCCAATGAAGAATTTGGTGGCTAAACACAAGATCGCCAAATGTTCCTTCCACCCCTGGTCCTTTGACAACTTTCGCAAATCGGCGTTGAATTTCGAGCGCAGCATCCAGGTGTTCCGGAACAGCTATTCCATCAACAACAAGAGTCCAATCAGCGTCGCTACTGCTTGTCGCTTCGTCTCTGGCAAGCGAGCCGAACACGACGATGCTCGTGTCAGTGGGTTCCACCCCTGCTACGGTGTCCTGCAATTCCTTTCGCCGTCGCGGCGTGTATTCGCGAGCGGTTCTTAGATACTTCCAGTCGCTCCCAGTCAGGCGAGCGAGAATCTCTACCGGATTGTCCTTATCGTCTGTCGGAGGCAGTGCCATTCACCCTCGCTCTTGCCAGTTTTCTATTCCTGGCGACACAACACACTCGCATCGGGAGTTTAATTGGATTTTCTTGAAGATGGCAAACCGGCTTGCATGGGAAGTAGTCGCTCTCGGTCGCAGCGTAAAGGATCAGGCTTACCGGAAGCTGGTCCCCGGGGGTTGCGCTACTTTGATTTTTGCTGGGCGATCCATTGGTTGGTGCGGGCGTCCAGCATGTCCAGCGGCAGCGTGCCGCCGTTGAGCATTTCGTCGTGGAAGGTGCGGATGTCGAATTTGGGGCCGAGTTCTTTTTGGGCGCGGTCGCGAAGTTCGCGGAATTTGAGCTGGCCGAGTTTGTAACTGAGGGCTTGGGCGGGCCAGGAGATGTAGCGATCGGTTTCGGTCTGGATGGTGGGCTCATCGACGGCGCCGGATTTGCGGAAGAAGTCCACGACTTGTTCGCGGGTCCAGCCTTTGGAGTGAATGCCGGTATCAACGACGAGACGGACGGCGCGAAAGAGTTCGGAGGAGAGGCGGCCGTAGTCCGAGACGGGATCCTGATAGAAGCCAACATCTTTGCCGAGCTGCTCGGCGTAAAGCGCCCAACCTTCGATGTAGGCATTGAAGCCGAGGCCGTGCTGACGGAATTTCGGCAGGCCGGTGAGTTGCTGCTGGACGGAGAGCTGCATGTGATGCCCGGGAATGCCTTCGTGATAGGCGATGGCTTCATCGTCGATGAGCGAGCGCTCGGCAAAATTGGAAGTGGCGACGACGACGCGGCCGGGGCGCTTGCCGTCCGGCGTGCCGGTGACGTAATGGGTTGCGGCGGTGGACTGGAAGGCGGGGATGGCTTCGACGGTTACCGGGGATTTGGGAAGCAAGGTGAAAAGCTCCGGGAGCTTAGGCTCCATCTGGGCGATGTAGCGGCGGAAATCTTCGAGGATCTGCTCCGCGGAAGTGGGTTTGTATTTGGGATTGGTTTTGACGGACGCGCGGAAGGCGGCGAGATCGGGGAAGCCTTCTTTGATGGCGATGGCGGTCATCTCTTTTTCGATGCGAGCGATTTCGCGAAGGCCGAGCTGGTGAATTTCGTCGGCGGTCAGGTGCGTGGTGGTGCGGGCGTAGATATCGTTTTCGTAGCGCTGCTGGCCGTCGGGCAGCGAGGTGATGGCTAGCGTGGTGCGTCCGGCGGGGGCGTATTCCGTTTGCACGAAGGCGGCGAATTTTTTGTAAGCGGGGAAGACGTCGGTGTTGATGGCCTCGGTGATTTGCTGCGTGAGGCGCGTTTGCTCTTCGGCGGAGATGCTGGCGGGATATTTTTTGGTGGGGAGCAGGAAAGGGTTGGCGTCAATGATGCCCTGGCACTGCGCGGGGATTTTTTCCAGCAGGAAGCGCACGGGCATGAGCTTGTCTCGCATGCCGGCGCGGAGGACTTCTTCGGTTTGCGCAAGCGCGAGGGGGATCTGGTGCAGGCGGGCGATGTAGTCCTCGTAATGCTTGACGGAATCGAGAGGCACGCTGAGCGGAAGGTCGGCGAGACTGGTGTGGATGCCGTTTTGCTGGTTGATGGGCATCTCGTATTCCTTGAATTTAAAGTCGGTGACGCGCTGCTGGAGAACGCGGATGAGGAGATCGTGGGAGAGCTGGTCCTGATCGGAAAAGCCGGAGGAGGGGATGGCGGTGATGCGGGCTAGAAACGCTTCGTTGAGTTTTTCGCGGGCGGCGAGGGCGGCTAGGGAATCGTCGGTGAGTTTATCGTTGTAGCGGTAATCGCCGAAGGCGGTGGCGCGCTCGGGATTGTTGCGGAGGTCGGATTCGTATTGCTCGTCGAAGAGGGCGTTTTGCGCGGCGAGGCGATCGGGGACGGAGGTTGGGCCTTGGGCGCGGAGAGAGGCGGCGGCGAGAATTAAAAAGAGCGGGCACAGGCAAGCTGGCAACAGGAATATGGTGATTTTTTTGTGCATTGCGGGAGCTTATCACTGTTGCGGATTGGACGGGAGAAGGTGTCGGAGTTTTCGCCATGCGCCGCGTTAAGTCAAAAGCACGGGTCTGAAGACCCGCCGCTACAACTGGCGTGGTAAAAGCGGCGTCAAGCCGCCGCACTCCAATTTAGATTTGGGCCATGCCGCCGTCTACGAAGAGTTCGATGCCGGCGACGTAGCTGCTGTCGTCGGAAGCGAGGAAGACTACGGCTTTGGCGATTTCGTCGGAGGTGCCGACGCGACCGAGGGGCACCATGCTGGCCATGCCCGCTTTGAATTGGGCGACTTCTTCCGGAGTGGGGAGCAGGGCGGCGACGCCGGGAGTGTCAATGGGGCCGGGGCTTACGACGTTGACGCGAATGTTGCGGGCCTTGAGATCGACGGTCCAGGTGCGAGCGAAGGAACGGACGGCGGCTTTGGTGGCGCTATAAACACTGAAGTTGGCCATGCCTTTTATGGAGACGATGCTGGCGTTGAGAATGATGGCGCCGCCATCGGTGAAGAGTGGGAGGGCTTTTTGTACCGTGAAGAGCAAGCCTTTTACGTTAGCGTTGAAAGTTTTGTCGTAATGGGCTTCGGTGATGGAACCTAGCGGGGCGAACTCGCCGCCGCCGGCGTTGGCGAAGAGAATGTCCACGCGGCCTTTTTCTTTTTTGACTACGGAATAGAGTTTGTCGAGATCGGCGAGATTGCTGACGTCGCCCTGGACGGCGGTTACGTTTTTGCCGATTTTCTTTACGGCGGCGTCGAGTTCGGCTTGGCGGCGGCCGGTGATGAAGACGTAGGCGCCTTCGGAGACGAAGCGCTCGGCGGTGGCGAGGCCGATGCCGCTGTTGCCGCCGGTGATTACTGCGATTTTGCCATTGAGCTTGGCCATTTTATTTCTCCGGTGCAGAGTTCCTCTGCCAATTGCAAAAAACTTGTAGCGCACCTACGGTGCTCGAGTGAGCTGTTGCGCAATCGTTTCCCGGCCCTTGCGGGCTGGGCTAACGTGTGCCGCGCCTCCGTCGCTGGGTTAGTCATCAACGGGATGACGGCGCGACGTTTGCGCCACGCCGTCTCTATCCGGGCGGAAACGTTTTAGCGCATGCCGCCGGCAATGACGAGGGTTTCGCCGGTCAGCCACGCGGAGTCATCGGAGGCGAAGAATACCGCGGCGGGTGCGATGTCTTCGGGCTGGCCTACGCGGCCGAGCGGGGTCTTGGACTCGACGTCCTTCTGAAAATCGCTGCCAGCTATTCCGGCGGAGTGCACGCCTTCGGTGAGCACCATGCCCGGGTTAATCGAATTGACGCGGATTTTCTTCGGGCCGAGTTCGTTGGCCAGCGAGCGGGTAACGGCATCGACCGCGCCTTTGGTGGCGACGTACACCGAAGCATTGGGCGGCGCGAGGGTGCTAACCACGGAGCTGATATTGATGATGCTGCCGCCCTTCGGGCCAAACTGCTTGGCCGCAGCTTGCGAAGTGAGAATCAGTCCGAGGACGTTGAGGTTGAATTGCTTGTGGAAGAGATCTTCGGTGACGGCTTCGAGAGGCACGAACTCGTAAATTCCGGCGTTGTTGACAAGGATGTCCAGCGGGCCGAAGGCCTTTTTGGATTCGGCGAAGAGGCGATCGATATCGGCCTTGTTGGACACGTCGCCTTGCACGGCTACGGCTTTGCCGCCGGCTTTGGTGATGTCCGCGACGACGCGGTCCGCGCCTTCCTTGCTGGAAGAATAGTTGACGACGACGGAGGCGCCTTCGGCCGCGAGGTGCTTGGCGATGGAGGCGCCGATGCCCTTGGAGGCTCCGGTGACGATGGCAACTTTATTGGGCAGTTTCTTGGACATGAAAGATCTCCTTGTTGTTTTGTACTTGCCGGTACTTAATTCGTCATGCGGCGCATTCTTAGAATGACGGCCGTCGAGGTGTTTCTTACCGACTGGTATGTTATGATGCTCGCTGGCCGGGAAGGATACAAAAATTTATGAGAGCCCACCAGAAGGTTGCAAAGAAACGGGTTAGGGCGCCGGGCAGGCCGCGGGGGTTCGATCCAGAGAAAGCGCTGGGTCGGGCGCTGCGGGTGTTTTGGAAGCACGGGTATGAGGGGGCGTCGCTCGCGGATCTTACTGAGGCTATGGGGATTAACCGGCCGAGCATGTACGCGGCGTTTGGGAATAAGGAAGAGCTGTTTCGGAAGGTGCTGGACCTTTACGGGAAGAGCACTGGTGTTTACCAGCAGGAAGCCTTAAATGAAGCGACGGCGCACGGGGCGGTGAAAAAGATCCTGCTTGGCGCGGCGGATGCGCTCGGCGATGCGAGAAATCCGCGGGGTTGTTTGCTGCTGCAGGGGGGACTGGCGTGCGGGGATGAATCGAACGCGGTGCGGCGGGAATTGTGCGCGCGGCGAGGTGAAGGAGAGGCCGCGATTCGCGAACGGCTGGAGCGGGCGAAGGCAGAAGGAGATTTGCCTGCTGATGCAGACGCCGCGGAGTTGGCTGGTTATGTGACGGCAGTGTTGCAGGGAATGTCGGTGCAGGCGGCGGGTGGGGCGAGACGCGAAAAATTGCGGGGAATTGCCACGAGGGCGATGGCGGCTTGGCCAGGGGAGCGTCAAGGCGTTGACGCTAGCGAAGGGTTGGCGATTTGAGGATTTGGTATTGCAACTGATCGATCGCGATAGATATGCAGGTGTTTGTATTTTGTAATTTCCCGGAGCAAGGATTAGGCCGAACTGAAGTCCGGCGCCTACAAAACCCCTAGCGGTCGATCCTCTGCATATTTGCGGCGGCGTAACGCTCCCCTACGATTTCGTGTTGCGGGACGGCGGCTTCGAGTTCTGCTACTTCTTGCGCGGATAGCTTGATATCTGCGGCGGCGGCGTTTTCTTCCAGATATTTTCTGCGTTTGGTTCCAGGGATAGGGATCAGGTCTTCGCCCTTGGCCAGCACCCACGCTAAGGCTAGCTGGCCCGCCTTTACGCCTTTGCGATTAGCGATGGCCCTTACACGATCGACCAAGACCTGATTCTTATCGAAATTTTCGCCGGCGAAACGCGGGTAGCGTTTGGCGCGCGAATCTTTATCGCCGAGATCGCTCAGCTTGGTGATGGCGCCGGTCAGGAAGCCACGTCCCAGTGGACTGTAGGGCACGAAGCCGATGCCGAGTTCGCGGACGGTGGGGAGGATTTCGCTTTCTACGTGGCGCTCCCAGAGGGAGTATTCCGTTTGCAGCGCGGTGATGGGGTGAACTTTGTGGGCGCGGCGGACGGTGGATGGGGAAGCTTCCGAGAGGCCGAGATATTTTACTTTGCCGGCTTTGACCAGCTCGGCCATCGCGCCGACGGTTTCCTCGATAGGAGTTTCCGGATCGACGCGATGTTGATAGTAGAGATCAATGTGGTCGACGCCGAGACGCTTTAGAGAAGCATCACAGGCGGCGCGCACGTATTCGGGTTTGCCGCTGATGACCCAATAGGTGGGATCGCCCTTTTTGCGAATGTTGGCAAATTTGGTGGCGAGAAAAACTTCATCGCGGCGGGCGCGAATGGTTTTGCCGACCAGTTCTTCGTTGTCACCGATGCCGTAAGTGTCGGCGGTGTCGAGGAAAGTGACGCCAAGATCGAGGGCGCGGAGCAGGGTTGCGGCAGATTCCGCATCGTCGCACTCGCCGTAGAATTCGCTCATGCCCATGCAACCGAGTCCCATACGGGAGACGTACGCGCCTTGCGAACCGAGTTTTACTTTTCTCATGGTCATGGCGGTTGGATGTTGGAGTAAGGACTGCGGTTACGAAAGAGATGGGCGGAGGCTACGGGAGGTGGTGGATTTCCACGTTGGGCCACTTTTTTTGCAGGTATTCGGCTACCAGGCGGCGGTGGCAGTGATCGGGAGTTTCTTCGCTGCAGAGCAGGCAGGCGCCATCCAGTTGCGAGGGGTCCAGCTTTTTTTCTATTTTGCGAGCGCGCATTAATTCGACGAATTTTGGTTCGTAGGACTCCCAAGCGCCTTTTTTCTTTTTAAAAGCGTCGAGGATTTCTTTCGTGGGGGCTAGATCGGGCTCGTGTTGGTAGTCGATATTGCAGATCGCTTTGGTGAAATAGCGGAGGTCTTCTTTTTTGGTGAAGGCGGCGAGTTGGGAAACGTTGTTCAGACGAACGTCGATCAGGCGCTTTACGCCGGCGTTGGCGAGACTGGTGAAGAAAACCTCGGCGGATTTTTTGGTGAAGCCGATGGTGAAGAGTTTCATCGCAGGTTCTTCCGGTGATTTAGTTGGCGGCGCTTTTTAGCGCGGCGATAGTGTCTGGATCGGCTTCTTCCGGCTCATACGCGATGCGCTGCTCTTGCAGGCGATAGGCTTCGGTAAAAAGATCTTCCTGCGAGCAGAAGAGGTGCAGCTCGTTGGCGCGAAGTTTTAAATCGTTGGCCAGGCGGCGGAGAGCGTCGGAATGCGTTTCGATCGTGCCGTCGGCGAGGATGTGATGTACATCAAGGCCGCGGGCCGCGAGATGCCTGGTTACCAGCACGGTGCGATGGCAATCCAGCGGTTCTTTTTCCGCGCACATGATGGCTACTCGATGTGTCCTCATACCCTCTTGAATGCGATCTAATCCTTGCTGAAAAAGATTGGTTTGCGCCAGGCGCTCGTAGCTGATTTTGCCGCGGTCGTAGCAGGAGGGGTCTTCGCTGCGGGCGCCCAATTCCTTACCGAGAAAAACATATTTGATGTTGTGGGGGCGCAGATACCCCTTGAGCTCTTTGCGATTGAATTGAGGATTCATGCGGCTATAGGGATTGGAGCGGACATCGCAAAGCGCGGAGATGGCATGTTGTTGCAATAAAGCGAGGAAACGCTCCTGCGGGTGATTGGAGTGGCCGATGGTGAAGACGGTGGCGGGCATGGTCGGTTTAGAGTGGCGGATTGGTGAAAATGGCGGCCACTATTTTGTGACAACGATTGTTGTCCTTCTCCCAAGGCTCGGTCAAGCTGACGCAGAGGTAGGCATTTTGCAGGGTGTAGATTCCGGCGGGCCTGCGTGCAAACGCTTCGATGGCGGCCGGATCGGTTAACTTCAGGCTATAGCGCGTGCCGTTATATTGGAAATTTGTCTGATGATTTCTGTAGAGCTTGCCTGCGGCGGGTTTTGCGGCGATTTGAATCTGGAGCGTCCTGGTTTTGATAAGCAGCAGGGAGTGGTGCTGAGTGGCGGCTTCGGCTTTACTGACGCAGTTGAAACACCCTGCGCCGGTGCGGTCGCTGTTTATCCAAAGGGTTGGCGGGCGGTCATCGAGAAGCTGCAGGGCGGGCCAGAGTAGTTCGCCGGTTTTAACCCACTCGCGGGTGTTGTCGATGAAGTGATTTTCAATTTGGTGATTGCGCGGAGCCGGGTTTAGTAGCGGGATTTCGATGATGTCGAGCAGCCTGGGCTGATCGTTGTTGGGATAGATGCACTCCCAAAGTTGTAGCTCGGTGGTGGGACGCTTGCTGACGGGACGAATCCAGCCTCCGAAGGTGCCGTTTCCAAGAACTTCGCGGCCAGCCACACAGCGCCCGGTCACTTTAAAGGAGTTTGCCAGGCAGACGATTTTTTTGACGTACGTCATATCTCGATCCGGGCGCGATCCGCCGCTGTATGAGAATACAGATTCGTGTAGTTGTCAACATAGGTATACGGCGTTCGAGAGAAGAGAGCGTCTTGGAGATAGCGCGGCATGCCCCCTCCACACGTCGCCCGTTGGCCCTTGGCGTGCCCTAACAAGCGGCGTGATGCCGAATTCGCTGACACACGGCGTTGAAAAGACTGGCGGCGATCGTCAGGTGTCTGGCGAAGCAGGCGTCAGTGTCGGCGAAGTATTGCGGCGGTTGGGGCGCGAACCACGGAAGTATCTGCTGGCGCGGTGGAACTGGAAGTCGGCGGTGCTGAGTTCGGTGTTTCGCGCGGCGATATTCTTCGTTGCAAATCTGACGGCGGGAGTGTCCGCGGCCGTTGCGGCGATGAGCACGGAATTTATTTTTGGCGGTATGGTCTCAGGGTTTTACGGCGCATTGACGGAGGCATTTTGCGATGCGGAGCCGGCGTGGGCCGCGGCGGTGAGCGTGCTGGTGCTTCTGCCCGCGGCGAATCATGTGATGGAGTTTGTGGTGCATTGGCTGCGCGGAACGCGGAATTTGGCGCCAAGCATCACGGCGTCGGTGGTGTTCACGGCGCTTTCGACGCTGTTCAATCTCTACGCGATGCGGCGAGGGGCGCTGGTGGTGGGCCTTGGACACCAATCATTAGGAGAAGACTTGCGACAAATGCCGCGAATTGTTTTTGATTTTTTGATGCTGGTGCCGCGCTTTTTGTGTGGGTGCAGGCCGCCGATCAATGCGGCGAAGGCCGGAGGGAATTCGTGAAGATTTCATACGAAAATACGGATCACCGGGTTTTATCGGCTGGGCCGCGCGTGGCGCTATTTTGCGAAACGTATCAGGAGATCAACGGCGTGGCCCTGACGGCGCGCCAGCTGGTGGCATTTGCCAAGCGCCAGGGGCGGCCGTTTCTGGCCGTTCACGGCGGACCGCGCATCGCGAAATTCACGGATCAAGCGGTGACGCGACTGGAACTGCCACGCGGGCCGGTCAGTTTTGCGATCGAGAGTGATCTGCGCTACGACCTGTGTTTTTGGCGGCTTGCCCGAGTGGCGCGGCGCGCACTGGAAGAATTTCGGCCGGACGTGATTCATGTTACGAGCCCGGGAGAGTTTGGACAGCTGGGCGCGTACCTGGCATGGGCGCTGAAGATTCCGCTGGTGGCTTCCTGGCATACGAATCTGCACCAATTCGCGGCGCGGCGACTGCAGGCGATGATGTGGTTTCTGCCTTCTAAGTGGTCCGGCGCTTGCTGCAATGCGGCGGAGCGGACGGCGTTGCGGGCGATTTTGCGCTTTTACAAACTGGCACGCGTGACGCTGGCGCCGACGCCTGAGCAGGTGCGTTGGTTGGAAGAGGCGACTGGCCGGGCGTGCTTTTTGATGGCGCGCGGCGTGGATACGCAGAAATTCCATCCGCGGCATCGCACAGTGCGGAACGATACCGTGCGATTGGGATACGTGGGGCGCATAAGACCGGAGAAAGGGGTGCGCTTTCTGGTGGATGTCGAACGGGCGCTGCTGGCCGCGGGGCACACAAATTTTTCGTTTTTGATTGTGGGTGACGGCAGCGAACGCTCATGGCTCGAAAAGAACCTGACGCACGCGACGTTTACCGGCGTGTTGCGCGACGAGAAGCTCGCGGAAGCCTACGCCAACATGGATGTTTTTCTGTTTCCATCGCGCACGGATACTTATGGGAATGTGATTCAGGAGGCGGCTGCGTCGGGCGTGCCAGCGATCGTGACGAACGAGGGTGGACCGAGAAATTTGGTGGCACACGGAATCACGGGCTTCATCAGTGAAAACGATGAAGAGTTTATTCGGCGAACGATGGAGTTGCTGCGTGATCCCGGCAAGCGGCGAACGATGGGCGACGCGGCGCGCGAAAATATGAGCGGTGTTTCCTGGGAAGTGGTGTTTGAGATGACCTATGCGGCGTATCGTCATGCCGAACAAGCCGATGCACGACAGCTCGATGTTACCAAGGTGGCTGCGCTGGTGACTAAACGCATCCCTGCGCGTAAGGCCGGGGCGGCGTCCAGTTAGACGCCTGTTAGAGAGAGTTTTGCGACGATCTTAAAAGTTGACGTCGCGTCACGAGACCCGCACGTGGGGTCGACGCCGGGCAGACGCGGGCACGGCATGCCGCGGCATGCCGTGCCCCTACAATAATGGCATCGTACCGGCGGTTTCCTCAGCAACACTTTCGCGTTATCGTTCATCGTACGTTTGCAGGCTTTCTGTTGTAACGAGCCGTGGGCTATTGGCGTCCTACTGGCGAAAGGAGACGCGATGCTCGCTGAACCCGCTCCAGAGAAGAAATCGCCGCTCAAAAATCCGCTGCTGTATTCGGGTGCAGCGTTTTTGATTGTGCTGTTGTACCTAGGCTGGATCTTTTTTTCGCGCTGGCAAGACGATCGCGATATTGAACGACGCGCCGCGGAGCGCCAGGCAGCGACACAGCAGGCGCAAGACCGCACGACCGTTGAGCAGATGGGTGGCAAGGAACTGGCGATACAGAATTTTTACGGCAATCCCGGAGTGGTACACCGCGGGGATAGCGCGCAGCTTTGTTATGGCGTGGCCAACGCGAAAGTGGTGAAGCTGGAGCCGCAGGACAATCCGGTGTGGCCGTCGTATAGCCGGTGCGTGAATGTGAAACCCACGAAGACCACGACGTATACGTTGACGGCGGAAGATGCGGCCGGGCACAGCGTGACGCAGAATGTGGAGATTCAGGTGCGGTGAGAATCCAAACCAGGCCGGGCTAAAGCCCGGCGCCTACATAAGGCAGACCAACACAAGAAGCGACCTAGATCCTACAATCCTCCCTTGTGGCTGCAAAAGGTAGCCATCTATAATGCTCGTTTACCTGGCGGCCGCTGGACCATACGGTTCTGGCGGGACGCCTGAAGAAATTGGTGCCGATAGTCATGTCTGAAGCGATCAACGATCCGCTGGCGAAGATTAAACAGAAGCTGCAGGACGAAATCGAAACGCTTTCTCACGAGCTGAACGTGGAGCTACCGAAAGAGATTGCCGTGGCGCGCGCGCATGGCGACCTCTCGGAGAACGCCGAGTACAAATACGCCAAGGAGCGGCAGGGCTACGTGAATGCGCGGATGGGGCAGCTGAAGAAGCGGCTCGGCGACCTGGGGATGCTGAATTTGACGAATATTCCTAAGGACCGCTCGGGATATGGTTCGCGCATTGTGGTGCTGGACACGCAGAAAGACGTGAAGATCGAATACAAGCTGGTAAGCAGCGAAGAGGGCGACGTGGAAAAAGGCTTGATCTCCACGACTTCTCCTATCGGCAAGGCGCTGCTGAACCGCAAAGTGGGAGACGAAATCGAAGTGACCACTCCCGCGGGGAAGAAAGAGTTTGAAGTGTTGAAGCTGGTGACCATTCACGACGACGTGTAATGGCGGTTCGGGTAGCACAGGCAGTCTTGTTTCACGGTAGGGTGCTTGTCCCGAGCTTGCCTAGCCACACGGCAAAGGCGCACAGGCAAGAGTGCCTGTGCTACGTTTGACCCGTCGACAGCCTGCCTGATTGCATACTCTTGTTATGAGACCTTCCTTGATTGTTCACGGCGGGGCCTGGGATATCCCGGACGAGGCGGCGGAGGCATGTACGGCGGGGTGTCAGCGGGCGCTGGTGGCGGGCTGGGCCGTTCTGGCGGGCGGGGGCACGGCGCTGGATGCGATTGAAGCGGCGATTGTGGTGCTGGAAGATGATCCGGTTTTCGATGCGGGATACGGCTCGCACTTGAATCTTGATGGCCGCGTGGAATGTGATGCGATCGTGATGGATGGCGCCACGCTGCGGGCTGGGGCTGCGGCTACGTTGCACCGGGTGAAAAATCCGATTCGCGCGGCCCGGGCGATTCTGGAAAAATGCCCACACATGATGCTGGTGGCGGAAGGCGCGGAACGCTTCGCACAAGAAAACGGCGTCGCGCTTTGCAAGGCGGAAGAGTTGGTCAGCGAGGCGGAATGGGACGCGTGGATGAAATGCAAGAAGGATGCGCACGCGGCGGAGCATCATCGCGGTCATGAGCAGGGGACCGTGGGCGCGGTGGCGCTGGACTACGAGGGGCGGCTCTTTGCCGCGACTTCAACCGGCGGAACTTGTTGTAAGCTGCCGGGTCGCGTGGGGGATTCGCCGTTGATCGGATGCGGGTGTTATGCGGACGCGGAGGCTGGAGGGGTTTCTTGCACGGGCTACGGCGAAGCGATCATGAAAGTGGTGATGGCGAAGAGTGCGACGGATTACTTGCGGGGGCAGGATTCCGCGGCGGCGCATACGGAGGACGGACGTGGCTCGTCTGGCGCGATGCTCGCGGCGAAGAGAGCCGTGGATTTGTTGGCCGCGCGCACAGCGGGCACTGGCGGATTGATTCTGCTGGATCGCAACGGAGAACCGGGGTTTGCGTTTAATACGCCGCGGATGGCATATGGATATGTCGAGGCTGGGGGAACTTTTATTACCTCGGTAGGGTGAAAGAAACTCTGGACGGCGATTTCTTGGGAGGCGCGATGAAGTATCGGCGGTTTGGCAGATTGGGATGGGACGTCAGCGAAATTGGCTATGGCATGTGGGGGATGGCGGGATGGAGCGGCTCCGACGATAAGGAATCGCTGGCCGGGCTGCAACGCTACGTGGATCTGGGTGGTAATTTTTTTGATACCGCGTGGGCGTACGGCGCGGGGCATAGCGAGGAGCTGCTGGGCAAGATTTTGCGCGCCAACAGCGGCAAACGGCTGTTTGCGGCGACGAAGATTCCGCCGAAGAATCAGCAGTGGCCGAGCCGGCGCGAATTTTCCATGGACGATTGTTTTCCGCCGGAATACATCGAAGAGTACGTACATAAGAGTCTGAAGAATATTGACTGCGACGTACTGGACCTGATGCAGTTCCATACCTGGGAAGATGGTTGGCTGGACGACGAACGGATGGCGCGTTCGATTCAGGATATGCGCGCGAGCGGGAAAGTGCGCGCAGTCGGAATCAGCATCAACCGCTGGGAACCGGCAAACGGGATTCGCGCGGTGCGTTCCGGATTGATAGATGCGGTGCAAGTGATCTACAACATTTTCGACCAGAATCCCGAAGATGAACTTTTCCCGGCGTGCCGCGAACACGGCGTGGCAGTGATCGCGCGCGTACCGTTTGACGAAGGGACGCTGACCGGCACTTTGACGCTGGACAGCAAGTGGCCCGAGGGCGACTGGCGCGGAACTTATTTTGTGGAAGAAAATCTACGGGCCAGCGTGGCGCGCGCGGAAGCATTGAAGCCGTTATTGACCCCGGAAATGAATATGCCAGAGATGGCGCTGCGATTTATTCTGAATAATCGCGATGTGAGCACGATTATTCCTGGGATGCGCAAGCTGCGGAACGTGGAGGCGAACGTCGCTGCCAGCGATCGCGGGCCGCTGCCGCGCGGACGGCATGAAGAGCTGCGCAAGCATCGCTGGGATCGCGTGCCTACGAAGTGGTCGCAGTAGGCTTCCGCCACAATTCCAGGCAAGAATATCGCAGGTGAAATCGTTCTAGGCGGTCTGCTTTAGCGCGCGTTCCACCAGCGTGAGGCAGCGGTCGGCTTGTTCGCGAAGGAGTTCTTCGCGTTCGCCGCGGTCATTTTGCGCGTTGTGCAATTCGTCGGCGATCGCGAGGGCGGCCAGCACGGCGATTTTCTGAGTGTCTACGGTAGCCGTGGCGTCGGCGATGGCGCGCATTTTTTGATCCACGTAGGCAGCAAGTTTCTGCACGTAGGTCTCGTCGAGTTCGCCGCGGATGGCGTAGGGTTGGCCGAAGATTTGAACTTTTACCGGCGTGGTCATTGCTGCCCTCTTGGAAATTCAAAATAGCACATCCATACGATCGACATGGGAATGTTTCGTCGCGCGCGCATGGTCAACCCTGCGGTCACCGGCTAGGTCGCTCTGGCCAATCGTGATCGGGGCGGACGGGAAGCGGCTGATCGGGCCCGAGATTGGCGGAACTGATGGCGGCAAAGATGAAATTCTCCGGTGGAACGGGATGGCCTGCCAGCCGGCGCAACATAGCCAGCTGCCCGGCATGAGTCATGGCATCGGAAAAAGGTCCCTGCAACAACACCTCCGCGGTGATGCCCCGAAATTCCGTTCCCCGTTCCAGGTGTTGCGCCAAGTCCGTCAGCGTCTCGTGAAAATGCGCGACCGCGGCGGAAAAATCGGGTAGCACGGGTGGGCGATAGCTACCGCCGATGAAGAACGTTCGCGCGTATCCCAGGACACTGTCCATGTGGTGAATCAATTCGTGGGGCGAGCGAACCTGGGGCGCTGCGCGGAAGGCTGCGAATTCTGGCGACGCGCCACGAAGCGCTTTCTGCGTTCTGTACGCCAAGGCGGCCAAGAAATGCTTCAGTAATGCCCGTTGATCATCCATGGGCGGCCCACCTGCGGCCAGTTTTCAACTTCAGCATAGCGGGAATAATCAGTCAAATTTGACCACAGTCTGGCCACAATCGTTGGCGAAGCAAGCGAACGCGTTAGATGGGGCGGCGGATGTTCAGCTTGCGCATGCGGGCTTGCAGCGTGGTGCGCTTCATGCCGAGCAAGGTGGCGGCCCCTTGCGTTCCCGCGATGCGCCATTCGGTTTGGCGCAGGGCACGCAGAATGTGCTGGCGTTCGGCTTCTTCAAGCGTGCTAACCGCTTTCGCGCCGGAGCCCGGAGCATGCGCGAGTTCCCCGGCAGCGGATTCCCCGGCCGGATCAGCACTGGCCGCCGTGGCGGCGGATTTCAATTCCGAGATAGGAACGCGCAACTCTTTTCCCGGCGAAAGAATGACTGCGCGCTCCACCAGATTTTCCAGCTCGCGAACGTTGCCGGGCCAGGAGTAGTGAACGAGGGCATCCATGGCTTGCGCAGGAACATATTCCACCGTCTTGTTGAGGCGGCGGCTGAATTTTTGCACGAAATAGCGGACTAACAGCGCAACATCTTCGGGGCGCTCGCGCAGCGCTGGAATAGTGATGGGAAATACGTTCAAGCGGTAATAAAGATCGCTGCGGAAGGCGCGCTCGGCCACTAATCTTGCAAGATCCTGATTGGTGGCGGCGACCACGCGAACATCGACGCGCTGCGTGCGATTGCTGCCCAAGCGCTCAAATTCCTGCTCCTGGAGAACGCGCAATAATTTTGGCTGCAGCTCCAGTGGCAGGTCGCCCACTTCATCGAGGAAGAGCGTGCCGCGATCGGCGAGCTCGAAACGCCCTATTTTTTGATTGATGGCGCCGGTGAAGGCGCCGCGTTCGTGGCCGAAAAGTTCAGATTCGAGCAAGCCCGAAGGAATGGCTGCGCAATTTACTTTAACGAAAGTGCGTTCGCGGCGCGGACTAAGGTTGTGAATGGCGCGGGCGATCAATTCCTTGCCGGTTCCCGTTTCTCCGAGGATCAGCGCGGTGGTACTGGCCGGAGCGACTAACTCTACTTGCGACAAGGCCTGTTTGAGCAGCGGGCTGTCGCCAATAATTTCTTCAAAGTTGAATTCCGTGCGAATTTCTTCTTCAAGATAGAGCTTTTCCTCGGCCAGCTTGTCTTTCAGCGCGTCGATTTCCTTGAAAGCCAAAGCGTTTTCGACGGCGATGGCAATTTGGCCGCCCACTTGTTGCAACAGCTCAATGTCCGGCGGCGCGAACGCGTCGACGCGCCGGCTGGCCAGGTTCAACGTGCCGAAGGTGTGGCCGTGGTTGATCAGCGGGATGCAGCAAATCGTTTGCAGTCCTTCGGAGCGCAGCGTGCGTACAATTTCGCTGGGATAGCGGTCGAATTCCGCACCGCGGGCGATGAGAGGCTTTCCCGTGGCGATCGCGTGACCGGCTGGCGACGCGTCTCTGGGGATGACCACCTCCGCTTTAATAAGTTGCTGACGGCCGGGAAAATCCAGCGCGTAAATTTTCAGCAGCCCAGTAGACGGGTCGAGCAGCGCCAGGCTGGTGTAGTCCAGCTGGATGACGCGCTCGATGGTCGAGACAATTCCCCGAAAAAGCTCAGGAAGCTCTCGCGTGGTCACCAGCACGTTGTTAATTTCCAGCAACACCTGCAAACGGTCGCGTTCGCGCGCCAGTTGCTGCTGATAGGCCTGGGACAATTCCAGGTTGAGGGCGTTGTCTACCGCAACGGCTACTTGACTGGCCACGCGCTGCATAAAGTGCGCTTCGCCTTCGGTGATCACTTGCGGAATCAGCCGTCCGAAGGCCATTGTGCCCAAACGGCGTTGCGCGGTAGTGAGCGGAACGAAGGCCACGGAGCGTACGCCGCCTTCCCGCAGGTGCTGAAGAAAATCCGGGTAGCGCGGATCCGTATCCGTATCGGAGACGATGAACGAATTCTGCGTCTGCCACACCCAGCCGGAAGGATGGTCGTCAATGCCGCTTTCCGAGCCGGCGCGTTTGTCGGTGGGCTGGCGGGTTTCCAGCACGTGCAGACGCATTACGTTGCGGGCGGAGTCGTACAACGTAAGCGCGAGAAAATCGAAGTCGACGACGTTATGCAGCCGTTCGGAAAGGTCGTGGAACAGCGCCGGCAAGTCGCGTTGCTGCGCAATCGCCTCGCTGACTTCCAGCAAGGCTTCGAGTTGGCGCCGGGAATGATCGACAGGCGCGGTGAGCGCCGGTTCCGGCGGGAAAATGACGGGTTCCGCCATAGCTCAGGATAGCATCCGGGTTGCGCGAGGCTCAACCGTGGGGTTTTTACTGGGGCTTTTTCCGCCCAAACGTGGGTACGCCGAGAAATTTTTGTATGATACTAACGGGCCTTCGATGAAACATCCGTTGAGGATATGCGGAAGCTGGGCGGAGCGTGGCGCGTGAAATCGGAAAATGAACGATTGCAAGTCGGAGGGGTTATCGTCACGCATGCCGCGGAATAAAGTTCTATTTCTCCTGACAATGTTAACGATTTTTCTTTTTGTTCCGTCGCTTGCTCAAGCGCAGGGCGGTCCACCGCTGTTGACGAACGATCCGGGAACCCCTGGAGCGAAAAACTGGGAAATCAATCTGGCAGTGATGCCCGCTCTGGCACAGAACGCGCACGATTTTCAACTTCCGCAGCTCGACTTCAATTACGGCGTAGGCGCCACGATTCAGTTGACCTTCGAAGTGCCATACGTGTTGCAAACCCTTCCGAAACCTGTCAGCAGCGGCTGGAGCAATTCTTTTCCAGGAGTGAAGTGGAGGTTTATCGACAATAAAAAGGGTTGGAACGTTTCCATCTTCCCGCAGATGGAACTGAACGGGTCAGCGGACGCGATTCGGCATGGCATCGCGCAGAGCGCAACGCGTTTTCTGATGCCCGTGGAGGTGCAGCGCAACGTGGGCCCGCTGGAGCTTGATTTCGAGGCCGGCTACTACTTTCCGATTCATGGACACGAGGAACGCATCATCGGATTTGCCGCGGGCCATAATTTTACGAAGAAGGCGGAACTGATCGGCGAAGTTTACAACGACCGAGCGATGGGCACATTGCCGCACGATACGACATGGGATCTTGGCGGGCGCTACGGCTTTCACAAGGGCCTAATTTTTCTGTTCATGGCCGGCCGCAGCTTCAGCGGAAACTCCAGCGGCCAGCCAAATTTCCTCGCGTATATCGGCGTACAGATTCTGTTGGAGAAAAACGGCCTGGCCCTGCACGCCGAGGAATAATAATGTCGCGGAGTTATTTGCGTCTCTTGACCCTTCCAAAGGCGTGCCCTTGATTCCGGGCTCCATAAAAAATGTGGAGGATATCGGTGCCGCGTCGCGTCTTGCGGTAATAAATTAAATATTTTCCCGCTGGAAAGCACTTTACGCCGCGACCCATATTGCCCGAGGGTTTGCCGGCTGCCGGATACTCTCCCAGCAGCCAGAAACGTTCCGAGATGCTATCTACGAGTCGGTCCGCGACTTCCAGACTCGCCCGCTTCGCCCAATACACAAAAATCTCATCCAGGTCCCGTTGCGCAGCCGCCGAAACCCGGTAGTTCATTACTTACCGGCGGCTTCCCGCGCAAGGAGCTTGCGCCCTCTCGCCTTTACCCCTTGCGCCAGCTTTTTCAATCCCTCGCGTCCTTCGTACTCGATGAAGTTACCCGCCGCAATATCTTCGATGCCGGCTCGCACGCGCCGGCGAATTCCGTCCAGCTGTTCTTCCGTGAGGTCCTCAAGAATATCTGCCACGCTAGGCTTCGCCAGCCGTAAGGCGCGGTCGTCGTCGTCCTCCATTCGTCGCAACGCTTCGCGGACCACTTCGCTTGCGTTGTTATAACGCCCAGCTTTGACTTTCTTGCGGACAAAGCCGGCGAGCTCTTCCGTAATCGAAATGTTCATCTGGCCCATAAAATTCCTCTTCGTTTCCCAAATCCTCTTTCCGAGATTATCTAGGTCGTTCGTTGATGTCAATCTTTGACAATCATGCTATTTCTGCAAAATCGCGCCTTTCCCTAGCACCGGCAGTAAGCGAGACGAAACTTATTCGCCCTGACGCGCGCTGATTTGTTCCCACGCCATATGAGTATAAGATTGTGCGCGATTTGCAGCTCGATGCGCCTGGGAGGTAACAGGATATGTTGCGATTGGCCGCAAGCGTCTTTGCATTGCTGCTGGCGGGCGTTTGCTTGGCCGATGAAAATCCGCCATTGCTGCTGCATCACCCGACGATTAATACGACAAACATTGTTTTCGTGTATGCCGGGGATTTGTGGAGCGTGCCGAGATCGGGCGGCATGGCGCAGCGGCTCACGGCCGGCGCGGGAACGGCGTCACTGCCGGTGTTTTCGCCGGACGGGAGCGAGATCGCCTTTACCGGCGACTATGACGGAAATGCCGATGTGTACGTGATGCCCGCGAGCGGGGGAGCGCCACGGCGGCTCACCTATCATCCGGCAGCGGATGAAGTGATCGGCTGGACGCGCGACGGAAAATCCGTCTTGTTTGCGTCAAACCGCGATAGCCATTCAAATTTCCGCCGACTCTTTACCATCTCACGGGACGGTGGATTTCCCGCCGAACTGGCGCTGCCCATAGCGGCAGAGGGATCGTACTCGCCTGACGGCCAGCAATTGGCGTACGTGCCGCTGGACCACGCCTTTGAAATTTGGAAGCGTTACCGCGGTGGACGCACCTCACCGGTGTGGATTGCCAAGCTCGCGGATTCCAGCGTGACGCCGATTCCGCGCGAAAATTCCAACGACTTCAATCCGATGTGGACGGATCAGCGAGTATTTTTTCTTTCGGACCGCAGCGGGCCGATGTCGCTGTTTAGTTACGACACGCAGACGAAGGCCATAACGGTGGCGCTCAAGAACGACGGGCTCGATTTCAAGTATGCGAGCGCGGGGCCGGACGCGATCGTCATCGAGCAGTTTGGCGCCATTTGGCTCTATGACCTGAAGACTGGCACGGCCCACAAAATCGAGATCCACATTGCGGGAGATCTACCGCAGCTGCGGCCCCGTTACGAAAATGTGGCCAACCGCATTCGCAACGCGGACATTTCTCCGACCGGTTTGCGCGCGGTGTTTGAGGCTCGAGGGGAAATACTCACCGTCCCGGTGGAGAAGGGTGATATCCGCAACTTGACGAACACGCCGGGAGCTGACGAACGCTATCCCGCGTGGTCGCCGGACGGAACGAGGATTGCGTATTTTTCCGATCAGCCCGGCGAGGTAGCGCTGTACGTCAAGAATCAGAATGGCCAGGGTGAAGCGCAAAAGATCGATCTGGGCACGCCGGGTTCGTTTTTCTATTTCCCCACATGGTCTCCCGACAGCAAGAAAATTGCCTATACGGACAAACGATTGAACCTCTGGTACGTGGACCTCGAAAAGAAAACGCCAGTGAAAGTTTTTCACGACCGTTTTACGGGACCACAACAGATTTTCCACGCCGCATGGTCGCCGGATAGCAAATGGCTCGCGTACACCGAACAGGAAGTGAGCCACATGCGCTCCGTCTTTCTGTATTCGCTGGAAACTGCGCAGAGCCAGCGTCTGACCGACGCGATGAGCGATTCGTTTTCGCCGGTCTTCGACAGGAGTGGGAAGTATCTTTACCTTCTGGCGAGCACGGATTCCGGTCCAACCATGGACGCGTCGATGCTGAGCTACGACCGGCCGGTGACCAGCAGCGTGTATATCGTTGTGTTGCGCAAAGACCTGCCATCGCCACTTGCTCCGCTAAGCGACGAAGAAGGCGCGGCGAAGACAGAATCGCCAAAGAACGATGAAGCAAAAACAGAGAGCAAGGACAAAGAGAAAGAAAAACCACCCGCAATAGTAAAAGTGGATTTCGAAAAAATCAGCCAGCGCATTCTCGCCATGCCGATTCCGGCAAGGAACTATTCCGAGTTACAGACCGGGAAAGAAGGAGTGTTGTTCCTTCTGGAAGAGCCGCTGGTCGAACCGTTAAGCGGACCGAGCACGGCAACGGCGCATCGTTTCGAGCTGAAGACGCGCAAGACGGACAAATTGCTGGAAAACATCCTGGCGTTCTATGTTTCCGCCGATGGCGAAAAACTTCTTTACCGCAACATGGGCGCACCTCCATCCGGAGGCACAGCGCCAGCGCAGGTGTGGGCCATCGCGCCGCTTCCGCCCGCGCCAACGGAAACATCCGGTCCGGGTGGCGCCTCTGGGGGAAGCGCTGCGCACCCGGCAGCGAAGACTTTAAACCTTGCCGCCATGGATGTTCGCATCGAGCCGATGGTTGAATGGAAAGAGATGTATCACGAGGCTTTCCGGCTGGAGCGGGATTTCTTTTACGAGCCGGGATTTCACGGCTTGGATTTGGCGGCTACAGAGAAAAAATTCGCGGCATACCTACCGGGCGTGGCCTCGCGCGACGACTTGAATTACATCTTCAAAGAAACCATGGGTGATCTCACCGTCGGGCATCTGTTTGTACGCGGAGGCGACGGTCCGGAAGTCAAGCGCATTCCCGTGGGACTCCTCGGCGCCGACTACAAAATCGAGAATGGTCGCTATCGATCTGCGCGCGTCTATGACGGCGAGAACTGGAATCCGCAAGTGCGTGCTCCGCTGACGCAACCTGGCGTGAACGTCGCAGCCGGCGAATATCTGCTGGCGGTAAACGGCCGTGAAGTGCGCGGCAGCGACAACGTCTACAGCTTTTTCGAAGAGACGGCGGGAAAATCGTTGCTGCTGCGCGTGGGGCCGAACCCGGACGGCACCGGCTCACGCGAAGTAAGCGTCGTTCCCATCGAGAGCGAAATGGGACTGCGCAATCTGGCTTGGATTGAAGACAACCGCCGCAAAGTGGACCAGCTCAGCCAAGGCAAACTGGCGTACATCTATTTGCCGGACACGGCGAGCGGCGGCTACACCTATTTCAACCGCTATTTTTTCTCGCAAGCGGGCAAGGATGGGGCCGTCGTCGACGAACGCTTCAATGGCGGCGGATCGAACACGGACTACATCCTCGATTATTTGCGACGCACGCTGATGAATTACCGAACCACACGAGACGGCGAAGACATGACCACGCCAGTGAGCCTGATTCAGGGACCGAAGGCCATGATCATCAACGAATACGCCGGCTCTGGCGGCGATGCCATGCCGTGGCATTTCCGCCAAGCCAAAATCGGCATTCTGGTGGGTAAGCGTACCTGGGGCGGGCTGGTGGGATTCTTTGGGCCCGGCGAGTCGCTGATGGATGGTGGAACCGTGACCGCGCCGAGCCGCGGATTCTGGACGCCGAGCAATGATTGGGAAGTGGAGAATCACGGCGTTGCGCCCGACGTGGAAGTTGATCAAGATCCCAAAGCAGTGCGCGAAGGGCGCGATCCGCAGCTCGAGAAAACCGTCGAACTTCTGCTCGCGGATTTAGAGAAGAATCCGATTCCCAAGCATACCAAGCCGCCGTATCCGAACTATCATCGCAACACTGGAAGCACGGCGCCTGCGTCGCAGCAGTGATCTTGGCGGGCTTGATTCGCGATAGCGAACTGAACTCTTGAGGGCTCATCCATGAAATTCTGGCGAGTATTTCGTAGACGATCATTTTTCGTCATCTGTTTGCTGTTCTCCTCTCCGTTCGCGAACGCGCAGGTGCTGCCCGCGAAAGAAGCGGTGTCCGTCGATTTGCTGGTAACGGGGGCAACCATCGTCTCAATGGACCCCGATCGCCACGTCATCGAGAACGGCTTCATCGCGGTGCGCGGCGATCAGATCGTGGCCATTGGCCAGGATGCCGTCTCGTACTTCCCCAAGGGCATCGTCGCTAAGACGCGCATTGATGCCTCCGGAAAATTGATCATTCCCGGATTGATTAACGGACACACGCATATACCGATGACCCTCATGCGCGGCCTGAAAGACGACGTGGTTCTCGATGACTGGTTGTACAAATTCATCTTCCCCGCCGAAGCCCGCAACGTCACCGAAGAATACGTGCGCTGGGGCTCGCGCCTGGGCCTTGCTGAAATGATTCGCAGCGGCACCACCACGTTTGCGGACATGTACTACTTTGAAGATGCCGTCGCTGAAGAAACCAAAGCCGCGGGGCTTCGCGGCGTTCTCGGCGAAACGTGGATTGATTTTCCCGCGCCAGATAACAAAAACGAGGCGCAGATGGCCGCCTATACCGAGGCATTCCTAAAAAAGTGGCAAGGCGACCCGCTGATCCGCGCTGCGGTCGCGCCGCATTCCATCTACACGTGCTCGGAAAAAACCTTGCGCGATGCCGCGGCGCTGGCGCGCCAGTATCACGCGCCGATTCTGATCCACGTGGCGGAGATGCGCAAAGAATTCGTGGATCGCCTGGCAAAAAATGGCACCACTCCGGTGCAATATCTGGAACGCATCGAAGTTCTCGGGCCAGACGTGCTCGCCGCGCACTGCATCTGGACCGACAACACGGACATGAAAATCCTCGCCGAGCGGCAGGTGGGATGCGTGCACAATCCGTCCAGCAACATGATGCTGGCCAGCGGCGTTGCTCCGGTCGTCGATCAGCGCGCCGCAGGCATGCGCGTTGGACTCGGCACTGACGGCCCTGCCGGCAGCAACAACGATCTGAACATGATGGAAGAGATGGACCTAGCAGCGAAATTGCAGAAAACCTATCGTGTCGATCCGCGTGCGCTGGGCGCTAAAGGCGCGCTCGAAATGGCCACCATCGAAGGCGCGCGCGCGTTGCACATGGAAAAGGAAATCGGTTCGCTCGAACCAGGCAAGAAAGCCGACTTCGTAATACTGCGTTTGGACGCGCCCAACGCCGTGCCGATGTACGACGTCTATTCGCAAATCGTGTACGCGCTGAAAGGCAGCGATATCGAAACGGTGGTCGTCGGAGGCCAAACGCTGCTGAAAAACGGCAAGGTGCTAACCGTCGACGAACCTCAAGCGATTGCGAAAGCCCGCGAGTATGGCAAGAAAGTCGCGGCCTCGCTGAAATAGCTCGCCTGGATCAAGGAGCCGTCGCAAGACCAGAGTGTACGAACCGTTGCGGTCAGACCACGAAACTGCAAACTGACTCGCATCGCGCACAGAGGAGATTTGGATGATCCGCCGACCTTTAGTTCAAACTTCTCAGAAACTCTTTCTCCTGAGGAGAAAAGTCACTATAACGGCCTGTTTCAATTTCCCGCTCGCGAGCAAACGGTGGCATCTCTCGTAAGGCGTGCATCGCATTCCGCACTTCGGGGCGGAGCTGCGGATCTTCCTGCGTGGCGCGATGTACGACTCGGTAGTTGCTCGGGGTGGCGGTCATCCGGTCAGCTGAGAGCACCGGAGTACGCGTCTCAGAAGCCACCATGGCATTGGCGTCATAGTTCGCGTTGGCAGGCCCGTCCGGCACGGAAGGTCTCGAGGGTTTCGCAGGGTAGCTCTCGGATTTTGGATCTGGCGTTGACGGCGGCGGATCGTCGTTTCCATTGTAAGTACATGTATAGCCCGGAGGACAAGCATTCGGATAATAGTTGGGATAGGGAGCGACCCACCCGGGGCTGTAGCCGTACGCATACGGGTATCCCCACCAATATGGCCACCCAAATCCAAATCCGAGGCCCCATCCGTAGCCGTAACCCCCATAACCCCAATAGCCGCCACGCCAACCGTAGTAGCCCCCGCGCCAACCATAATTTCCTCCGCCACGATAACCGCCATAGAAACCGCGGCCGCCGTAACCAGAGTAGCCTCCGCCACCGTGAAACCCTCCTCCTACACTCCCACCGTGGAATCCTCCTCCGCCGCCTCCTCCGTGACCACCACGTTGGGCAAAGACAGGTAGCGACAAACAGCTAAGCACGGCTAACGCGATGAGTACATGAAGCATTCTCAACAACGCGAATTTTTTCATTTTAGTTACCCCTGTTCAACGTCCACTGCACTTCTTGACTGACAAAATCTCGAAGCGCCGAAGACATCGGAGTCAGCCTTCTTGGACTCCCAAACCGCATTCTACACCCGTGTTGAGCCTCCAGCGCAGCCCCCGGAATTAGAGCTGGAAGGCCCGTGGAGCCTCGAACTCTAGACTTCTGCCGTGTTAAGGATGATGCGATTTCTCTAACCGTCAATTAGATAGATTTGTGCGCCACAATCGGTTGGCTGGAAGTCTACGAACCGATGCTGGCGTGAAGGGGCTCGTGGAATCCACCAGCCTCGGCAGGCTTGAAGTAACTGACGGCGGCGACCACGATCAAATTGCAGCACAATGCAATGAATCCAGCGTTTAGTCCCAAGACGGGATCGTGTTTGGTCACCATCAATGGAATAAAAATTAAAACACCTGTCACGATTCCCGCAAAAATGCCCCGCGTACTCACTCGCTTTGAATAGAGACCCAGGATCACGCCGGGAAAGAATTGGCCGACTCCGCCATAGCCCACCAGGAGAAGAGAGACCAGCGTGGTAGAACTATAGATCGCGGAACATAGCGCAGCGATGGTGATGACCAGGACGCTGATTTTTGCCAACCTCCCGACTTGCTCATCGGTCATCTGCGGAAACAGAATCGTGCGGCACATATTCTTTGCAAATAGTGTGGCCGCAGTAAGAATCATGACGCCGGCGGGAACCATCGCGGTCAGTGCGCCTGCGCCACCAATTAAACCGAGAAACCACGCAGGAAAAGTTTTGCGCACCAAGGTCAGCATCGAGAGGTCTCCATTGGGAAGACCGGGCAAGATCAGGGTTGCGGCAAGTCCCACGAAAAACATCAGTGGTACGGTGATGCTGTAGAAAGACATGACCACCGCGTTGCGGCGTAGGGTGTCGCTGCTCTTTGCGGAAAAACTGGCGCCAAAAAACTGCGGCCACATGTAGAAGCCGACCGCCACCAGTAAAACAGTGGAGATATACCAGGAGTGCCCTAGATTGGCCGTGGCGCCGGGCATCACCAAGTGAGTGGGTCTCACGCGCACGAGTTCAGCGAACATCTTCCCAATGCCGCCGAAATAGATATATGGGATCGCTAAACCAATGAACACTGCGGCAAAAAGCAGCAGCAGGTCCTTCAAAACGCTGACCCACGCTACACCGCGGATTCCACTGGTAAGGACGAACGCGGCAACAATCATGAAGGCGACAATCATGGCAGGAGTTCGATGGATCGCCCCGTAGCTGGCGACTTCAACGATCATCCCCAAGCCAGTGAGTTGCAATTGCAAATATGGAATGATGAAGACAATGCCTACGAGCGCGACGAATGCGGAAAGGTATTTGTTGTTATACCGCACCTGAAAGAAATCGGCCTGGGTTTGCAGCCGGTATTTCCTCGCGACTTCCCACACTTGCGGCAGAACAAAGAAAGCGACAACATTCGTCAGGGGTTGGTACGCCAGGATGTAAAGAACTGGTCCACCTTTGGAATAGGCCCAGCCACTGGCGCCCAGGAAAGTGAACGTGGTGTAAATCTCTCCAGCGGTAAGCAACCACACCAGCAGCATGCCGAAGCCCCGGTCGCCGACAATCCATTGTTCCAGGTCCATCTTCCGGCGAGTGCCGGCGTAGAGACCGATGAACGATCCAGTTGCGACGATGATGGAAATGATGGTCAGAGCGACCATGGTTGGGTTCATGGTGTGTTACGGCCTCGGCGAGCCGCGGCCCGAAATGCGGGCCGTTTCGCACCGGTACGCACCCCACATGCACAAAGGGGTGAGGAGCAGCCAGGAGATCAGCCAGAAAAAGTTGAAGGGCAATCCGAGAATCATGGGATCAATGCGATCCCACAGACTCACCGAGAAGCAGATTGCGAGAAAGGGGATAGACGCAAACAAAATAGCGCCGATAGATGGCTTGCGCACTAAGCCTCCCGGACCAGAGTCACAATGTTCTCGATCGAGCGCCTGGAATCAGGGCTCCGTCGTGTGGGCACATACTAGGTCGGACCACTAGGCAAGTCAACGAACGGGACGCACCTCGGCAAATAGAGCCGATTTACAGGTGAAGAATTACAGACGAAGTTTTGCTGAGGCGTTTTGCTGAGTGCTTGAAATAAATGGCACTCCCGTGGAGACTCGAACTCCAGACCTCTACCGTGTCAACCTATCGCGATTATAAAATGCAACAACTTGCAACGAATATAAGACCCTTTTTCCAAGCGTTTTGCCACCAATACAGGTATATAAATGACGGGTCGGATTTACGGTAAGCGCTCTTTGTGGTGACGGAACTGACTCAATGCCGAGAGGAGACCAGCCATGTCCTACAGCATCGCGACCTTGCTGACTCGCAATCTTCAAGAAGTCTTCGGTGAAAACGATCCCGCGCGCAGGCGCGCGGCCGTTCAAGAGCTCTACATCGAAGATGGCGTGTTCTACGACCCCAGCAAGGGAGTCTACCGTGGCCGCGACGAGATCGACCGCATCGCGAGCGAGATCAGGGCTACCCACCTTGACTTTCGGTATCAGCCAATTGCCGAGCCCGAGGAAGCGGGCAACGGCGGACGGGTCCGATGGGTAGCGGGCCGCCCTGGTGAGGCGCCAGCTTACGCCGGGACTGATTTCATCATTGCCCGGGACGGCCGGATTGCCGCCCTCTATCTTTTTTTCGACAAGCTACCCTGAACTGGTCTCTGCCGTGCGACCTCCGGCTTATTTCCATCAACGATAAATAATCAAACACAGGTAGGGAATCACAGGTAGAAAATGAAAAGGCGAGTTGAAGTGGTAGGCCCGTGGAGACTCGAACTCCAGACCTCTACCGTGTCAAGGTAGCGCTCTAACCAACTGAGCTACGGGCCTACCGCGGGTATAATTTTAGCACGAGGCGCCCTTTGTGGGTGGCGATTGACGAGGGTGACGTTTGACGAGGGTGAGTATTGATGATGGTGACCATCGACGAGGCCGTGAAGCAGAAGTGCCCGCGCGTGGCGCTCGGATGCGTCAGCGGGGTGGTGCGGGCGCACGCTTCGCCGGAGGTGCTTACCGCGGAGCTTGCGGCGGCGGCGCAGAAAATTGTCGGATTGCCGGAGCCGAAGGCGGTGCTCGAGGGGCCGGCGATTCTGGCCACGCGACGCGCCTACAAAGCGCTGGGGAAAGATCCGGCGCGCTATCGCGGGTCGGCAGAGGCTTTGCTGCGGCGGGTGATTTCTGCAAAAGGTTTGCCGCAGATCAATGCTGTGGTCGACGTGATCAATTTGGTGTCGGTGGAATGCCGCATGCCCATTGGGCTTTACGATCTGGTGCATCTGCAGGGCGACGTGGTTTTTCGCACGGGACGTGCCGGTGAAACGTATAAGGGCATCGGCAAGTACGACTTGAATCTTGAGGATTTGCCGCTGTTTGCGGATGCGGAAGGTCCGCATGGCAGCGCCACGAGCGATTCGGAGCGGACCATGGTTACGGCGGAGACGACCCGAGTGCTGGCAATTATTGTTGCGTTTGGCGGAGGCGAGACGCTTGGCGCGTGGACGCAACGGATGATCGAACTGCTGGAACGCTATGCTGAGGGGCGCGAGTTCGTTACGACGATGGTGTGATTGAGCACGCCGCGAATGGCGTCGCCGGCCGCAAGTCTTCCTTCCGAGAAAAAAACGAAAAGAAGAATAAGGATCGATTTGTTACGGCGGGGAAAACGCGGGCGCGGCATGCCGTGCCCCTACGAACTCCATCTCGCGACGGATTTCCCGCGGCTAGCTTGACACGGGCTCCGCTACGCGTTCCTCACGGCCGGCGTTGACGCGGCGCTGAAAGAAGCCGCGCGCGGCCAGCAATTCGGCGTTCAGCATGGCGGCGCCGGCGGCGCCACGCACCAGGTTGTGGGAAAGCAACGTTAGCTTGACGTCCAGAATGGGACACGCACGGACGCGGCCTACTACCGCGGCCATGCCATTGCCGGCGTTGACGTCGCGGCGCGGTTGCGGGCGAGCTTCGTCGTCCAGCACGATCACCGGATGACGGATCGCGGAAGGCAGCGCGGCCAGCGCGGCGTCCACTTCAAAATTGCTGAGCGCTTCGCGCACCTCGCTGAGCGAGGCGACTTTTTTCAGCGAAAGGCTGACGCATTCCATGTGGCCTTCGACTACCGGCACGCGATTGCAATGCGCACTCAGGCCCAGGCCAGCGTCGATGAAGCGTTTGCCGTCCCATTTGCCCAGCAGTTTTTGCGGCTCGCTCTCCATTTTTTCTTCTTCGCCGCTGATGAAGGGGACAACGTTGCCCTGAATATCCATTGATGCCACGCCGGGATAGCCCGCGCCAGAAATGGCCTGCATGGTAACCACAAAAACTTTCTCTAAACCAAAGACATCGGCCAGCGGTTTGAGCACCAGCACCAGGCCCGCGGTGGAGCAGTTGGGATTGGTAACGATGAAGCCGCTGCTGTAACCGTGATTTTTCTGTTGCAGCGGAATGGCGTCGAGATGCGCGGCGTTGACTTCCGGAATCAGCAGCGGAACATCAGCAGCCATGCGATGGTTTTTGGAGTTGCTGACCACGGGATAACCCGCGCGGGCAAACTCTTCTTCGGCAGCACCCGCCACCGAGGAATCCAATCCCGAAAAAACGAAATCGCAATCGAGCGAGGGCGCAAGCGTTTTCACGGTAAGATTGCGCGCGGCTTCGGGAATCGGCACGTCCAGGTGCCAGCGCACGGCGTCCGCATAACGCTTGGTGGCGGAGCGCTCCGAAGCGGCAACCTCCGCAAGTTCAAACCACGGATGATTGGCAAGCAGACTTACGAGGCGTTGACCAACCAACCCGGTTGCGCCGAGGACTCCAGCCTTAAATTTCTTGCCGTTGGGCGGAAGCGAGCGAAATTGCTGGCCGCCTTCCGCATTGGGTGCGACAGAGTTGGCGCTCATGCTCGGCCTCCGTCTTGCGACGAAGAAGTGAGGTCCGCGTGCGGGCCGATGCGTGTTCCGCGCCCGGCGGGATTAAACGTATTGCGCACCCACACCACCATTTCGGTTTCCGCGGCAAGCGGCAGCACGCTGGCATGCAAAACTTTTGCGCCGCTCTTGGCCAGCGCATGCGCATCATCGTAACTCAATTCGTGCAGCAAGCGGGCTTCCTGATTGTCCCGGGGATTGGCGGTAAAGATGCCGTCGACATCAGTCCAGATGACCAGTTCGTCGGCATCCACCACATGCGCCACGAGGGCGCCGGAAAAATCGGAACTGTTGCGGCCCAGCGTGGTGATGCGTCCGTCGGGCGTGGCGCCGATAAAGCCGGTGACCACCGGCACGAGGCTCTCTTCGAGCAGCGGAAGCAGGACATCGCGGCCACGCTGCCGGGTTTCGAGCAGGTCTGGACGGGCATCGCGGAAAGTTTCGCAGGTACGCACAAAGTCAGAAGAGCTCACCGGGACCGCGGCCACGTCGGATTTTTCCAGCGCCGCGGCGAACAGGCGCGCGCTGAGGCGTTCGCCATAAGAGGCCAGGCGGTCGAGCAATTCCGCCGTTCCCGCAAGCGGCCGCGAATAATTGTTTACGTCGTGCAGGAGATCGCGGCACAGGGATTGCATTTCGCGGCGCACGCGCAATTCGTCAGCTTCTTCGAGCTGCAGATCGCGCAGGACGCTGAGATGCACGTTGACGACACCGTCGGCTTCTTCCCGCGCCACGGCGAACTTGCCATTCTCCAGCGCGCTGCCGACCGCTAATAGACGATCCGTGACGCCTTTCATCGCGGAGACGACCACCACCACGCTGCAAGATTGCGTCGATGACCGGACGATGCCTGCGGCGTGCAACATGCGGTCGGCGCCGAGCAGCGAAGAGCCGCCAAACTTGAAGGCCACCACTTTATTTTTCAATGCATCGCCGGTCAATGCGTCGCCAATGAGCACATCGCTTGCTGCCACGCCGCCGGGACAGGTCGCGTGGGTCGAAACGTTCTTGGGGCAAATACCCGTCCGATAGACTACGGCTGGGGAGGGTTCGTTTATTTCGTCGGCTTGTACGTTCTCGGGGGTCATCACTGCTCCTGGTTAAGCCGCGGGGAGCGCCTTCGGAGGTGGGAAGAAACGAAAAAACCCACCGCCTGGGGTCGCTTCTGGCGGTGGGTTGGAAACTTTTTTAAGTCTCTAGTTTCTCCACGCACCGGAAGCGAAGGTAGTCGACGTAGTGGTAATCGACGTAGTCGTAATGCTAATCGACATGGTCGAGGTCGACGACGGGGTGGTGATTCGCTTAGTGGAGAGAGACATCATACCGAGAGAAAAGGTAGCACAAAATCTGGTCGGTAGAAAGTGAAAATCTTGTGAAGGGCCGAAGGCGTGCCCGAACAATAATGAGGCTGAAGTTTGGTCCGTACTGGAGCAACCGTTTTAGTACTACCACTCTAAAACACACAAAAATAGGCAGTTAGTCCACGCAACTTTGGCGCAACCGGGGTGTTTGAAGCGGCAAGGGTTTGCAGGTGCTTACGCACCTTCGGGATAGATCAGCGCGAAAGGAAAAGGGAGTTATGAACCTCAAAAAGTGGTTACTCGGTATTGGTGTGTGTACGCTGGCGGCGTTGGGGAGCGGGTGCGGCGGTGGCAGTACGGCCACGCAACCCCAGCAGCAGACTGGAAGTGCTTTCGTAATTGCCACGGATGCGCCGTTGCCCAGCGTGGTGTCGTTTCAAGTGGACATCATGGGTATCACGGTATCGGATGGAGTAAATCCTCCAGTATCAATACTTTCCAATACGCAGACGGTGGATTTTGCCCGTTTGAATGGGCTGAAGACGCTGCTGGACATTAATAGCATCCCGGCGGGAACGTACACCACCGTGAATGTGATGCTGGCGAATCCGCAGATTGGCTATCTGAACGTGACAAATCCACAGACCAACCCGCCGACGCGGCCAACCATTAGCACGCTGAACTCGAGCACGGTACCGCCGGTTAGCCTGACCACCTCAAACGTAATGATCACGCTGGCTAACCCGTTGGTGGTGAACGCCGGAGACATCGACGGTTTAAGCTTTGATTTTGATTTGCGGCACTCCATCCAGATGGATCAAAACGGCCAAATTACTGGCGTAGTGATGCCCAACCTGAATTTGAAGGCGGTTACGCCAAGCGACGCGGATGCCTACATCGATGTATATGACACGGGCGTGTTTAGTGTTGCAGATAGCTCGTTCGTGATTCAGGGGCCGCATGGGCACCAATTCACAGTGAACGTCAACGATCAGACGGAATGGGAAAATGGCGAATCGCTTTCCAATTTGACGACCACCTCCATCGTTGAGATTTCCGGAACGCTGGATCGCACTTCCGGCGCCATCTTGGCCGATACCGTGGCCATCCTCTCGCAGGATAAATTCTACGCCGGAGGATTGGTGACCTACGTGGATCCGCCGACGGGCCAGGCCAATGATTTCGATTTGTATGTGCGCAGCGTCCTGCCTTCGGGCACGGGCTTCCAGTCCGGGCAAATCTCCACCATTACTTTGACTGGCGACGAAAACTTCTTCATTTACTGGTGGCACCTGAGGATCCCAAGCTTCTTCTTCAATTCCAGTCTGATGGTGCCGGGCCAGCGCGTGACCATCGGCGGACCGTTCAACAATGGCGCGGTTACCGTGAAGCGCGTGGTGTTGCGGCATGAAGGCCACAGCGGAACTTGGCAGATTGGCAGTACGGATGCCGGAGCTGGGACGTTCCAGTTCAACTCGAACGGGCTGGCCGGAGTGCTATTCAATGGACCGGTGACGGTATTCACCACGCCGTTTACGGTGTTCAAAGGCGGCTTGACCGGGCTCGGCGGACTGACGGGTAACACCGCGATTCCGCTACGCGTGGTGGGGTTGGTGCTGAAAGATCCCATCAGCGGACAGCCGGTGTTCGTGGCGCACAGCGTGGAGGAGCTCACGAACTAGCCGCGATCAGGAAATCATCATAAATCCACAAAGCCAGCCGAGTTCCCGGCTGGCTTTGTGCTTTTGGTGTCCTCAACGCAATTCCAGCAAGGCTAGGTGTTGAGCCGGTGTAGATTTTGGGATGGATTACTGTGAAAATGAGTGGAACGTTTGGCCGCCTACCCCCTGGGTTTTTTGAAAGAGTGTGATTTTAAAGGTGGTTAAAGTCCTTTGTTTTGATACAGATTTGAAAGAGTGTCATTCTAAATGGGTTACGGTCGTTCCGAGTTTACAAAATAGTTATCTCACCCACGGCGATAAGTTTTGGCATATCGGTGGGCGTGAGGGCCCTCCGGATGATCGGAAACTGGGTTGTTTAAGGGGCTGCCGGACGACCTGGCATAGTTCTCTACAACGGCAAGTATATAGGACGGTAACAGGCCGTGTCAAGGAAAATCGTAAGCAAGACATTCAGGCCGGACTGAAAAGTCCGGCACCTGCATAAGGCCGCCACCACTGACCGAGAGTTTCAGCTGGGGATGTCAAAGAGGAGGCTGGAGCAGGTCAGGCCAGATTCGGCCTTCTGAAGCTCGGAGATGTCGACAGAGACGATGCTAAAGTCCCGAGCTTCCATGGCGGTTCTGGTGCGCGGGAAGGACGCTGCGAAAACTATCTGGTCGGCGATGGCCAAGGCGTTGGCGGCGTGCGGTTCGTCAGCCGCGACGTCGATCCATTGGTAGCCAGCAAACGGCGAGACATCGAACCACGCGCGATTGGCGAGCAGCGTGTTGCGGCCGAGGAACGTGACCGCCGACTTCAGGTGCAGGCATCCGATGACGGGCACGGCGAGCACTTCATAATCGTAGGGCTTGAGTAGCGCGCGAAGTTGGCGAATGCCTTCCTCGCTCGTGCGGCGTGAAAGTCCGGCATAAATCACGCGGCCCACACGGAGGATGTCGCCGCCTTCCATGGTTCCCGGCAGCTTGATGTGGACGAGGTGGCGATAAGGCGTGATGGCGCGCGAAATAGATTCGGCTTCGCGCCGCCGCGATTCGGTGCCCAGCGGCATAATCACCGCAAGCTCATCGAGAACGATGGCGGGGTCTTCGACGAACATGGAATCGGGCAGGTCCGGCTCGGCGGGGAGGGAGATGACCTTGACGCCCAAAGTTTCTAGAAGAGTTTCGTACGAGCGATGCTGCGCTTGGGCAATTTTCAGGTCAATAGGCTGGCGATCGATAAAAGAGAGCACGCAGTTCACAAATGCCGGACTGACCGCGCGGGTAATGGCCGTGAGCATGGCCCGAAAGTGTACACGACAACCCTGTCGGATACGGAGGGTTGCTGATCAGGAACTCGACGCTGGCAGCGAAACGTAACGGTCTTTGCAGCGCTCTACGGCAAGTTTGCCTGAGGATGAGCGCTGCGCTAAACTCCGTGTCCCATGCCGGACGCTAGTTCCATTGTTGGCCGAAACATCTCTCACTACAGCGTATTAGGAAAGTTAGGCGGGGGCGGGATGGGCGTAGTGTATAAGGCGAAAGACACCCGTCTGGGCCGCAATGTGGCCTTGAAGTTCCTGCCCGACGACATTTCGCAGGATCCCCAGGCGATCGAACGTTTCCGGCGCGAAGCGCGGGCGGCGTCCTCGCTAAATCATCCAAATATTTGCACCATCTATGATATTGGAGAATTCGAAGGCCGCCCATTTATCGCCATGGAGCTGCTGGAAGGCCAAACGCTCAAACACAGCATTTCTGGGAAAGCCACGGAGATCGGCAAGCTTCTGGAGGTAGGAATTCAGATCGCCAGCGGGCTGGACGCGGCGCACTCCAAGGGCATCGTTCATCGAGACATCAAGCCCGCGAATATTTTCCTGGTGGAACGGGGGCAGGCTAAGATTTTGGATTTCGGATTGGCGAAATTGACGTCCGCGGCGCCTCCTACTGGTGAATCGGCTGGAGCGACCGATGGGCGTACGCAAGCAAATGCGGTGAATGAAAATCAACTCACTAGTCCCGGGAGCTCGCTAGGCACGATCGCCTATATGTCACCGGAGCAGGCGCGAGGAGAGGATTTGGACGCGCGCTCAGACTTATTTTCTCTGGGCGTAGTGCTGTACGAAATGGCGACGGGTGCGGTGCCATTTGCCGGAACGACCGCAGCGGTGATATTCGACGGCATCCTGCATCACGTGCCGGTATCGGCGAAAGAGCTGAATCCCGGGTTGCCGCTGGCGTTTGAAAATATTCTCGGTAAGACGCTGGAGAAGGATCCCGATCTGAGATGCCAGACCGCTTCCGAATTGCGCGCGGACTTGAAACGCCTGAGCCGTGATATCGAATCGAGCCGGCGGCCCGGAGCGGAGAGAAGCACGACGGGCTCTGACCGCTACGTCTTGGAAGAGAAGCGCAAATCGGTGGCGGTGCTGTACTTTGAAAACCAGAGCGGCGCGAAAGAGGACGAATACTTTCGCGACGGCATCACGGAAGACGTGGTCACCGAGATTTCGAAAATCGCGCAACTGCAAATCTTTCCGCGGTCGGAAATGCTGGCATTTCGCGACAAACAAGTGACGGCGCAGCAGGTGGGGCAACAACTCGGCGCGGCCTACGTGCTGGAAGGTTCCATTCGCCGCGCGGGCAGCCGCGTGCGCATCACCGCGCAGCTGGTCGAAGCTTCGACGAGACATTCGGTCTGGGCGGAGCGCTACGACCGGCAGCTAGAGGACGTTTTCGCCATCCAGGAGGAGATTGCCCGCAGCATCGCGCAAGCGTTGCGCATCACGCTAACTCCGCAGGAAGAAAAAACGATTGCGCGCAAGCCGACGGAAAATCCTCAGGCCTACGATTTTTACCTACGCGGGCGAAACTACACGCGGCGCGAGAATTTCGATTACGGGTTGCAGATGTTCGAACAGGCCATTGAGCTGGATCCGAATTTTGCCCTGGCGCACGGCGGCATCGCGCATATGTGCGGCCTGATTTTCGAGCTGCGAGACCAAGGCGCAAAATGGATCGAGCGGGGCTTGGCGGCGTGCGACCGGGCCACGGCGCTGGCGCCCGATTTGCCGGAGATTCTGGTGGCGCGTTCACGTATGTGTTACGCGCAGAAAAAATACGAAGAGGCTGCAATGCTGGCGTGGCGCGCCATCGAGAGAAAACCGGATTGCGATGGCTCCTGGAACATTCTGGGGCGAGCGTATTTCGCGTCCGGACGATTTACGGAGGCTGCGGATCTGGCGGAGCGCGCACTGGAAGCCAACGGCGACGATTACAATACCTATATTCCGTACCATCAGGCGTATGAACGGCTGGGCCGGAAGAAAGACGCCGAAGCGGTTCGGCTGCGCATGTGCAGAGTGCTTCGTCAACAACTGGAGTTGGTGCCGGAAGACGTGCGGGCGCGCATCCTGCTGGCGTCCAATCTGGCCAACTCCAAGCAAGACTCGGACGAAAGCATTCGACAACTGCAGACCGCGGTAGCGCTGCGGCCCGGGGATCCCAACATTCTGTATAACGCGGCATGCACGTACGGTATTTTGGGCAGAAAGGCCGAGTCGCTGGAATCGTTGAAGAAGGCGGTAGCCGCCGGATACGGTAATTTGAATTGGGCCGCTAAAGACTCCGACCTCGTTTGCCTACACGACGATTTGGAATTCAGAAAACTGGTTGGCATGAGCGACGCTCCTGTTTAGCAGAAATCTTACATAACCGACAAACTGGCGTTGGATCGCGGCTGACCGTGGCCAAATCTACGGGATTTGCTGGGGCCCGCATTGGTAGTCAGATTTGTGTCGAGGGCAGGAGAAGCATTACGATGGATAAGGCGGCGGTTAAACTGGGGATTCTGATTGACTTAGCAGGAGACGCTTGAAAAGCATAGCAGGTAGGGCCCGACAGGGAAAAACAGATGTTAGGACAGAATTGAAGGCGATTCGATCGTTTTGTATGGCGGTGGCGTTGACGGGAACGTTGGGAGCGGCGTGTGTGCGAGCCCAGGGACCGGTGGGCGCGCTAGATCAAGCCCGAGGAGGAACGGCCCAATGGGGGCTCGACGACGGTTCGCTGCCCAGCCAAGACCCTCCGCAACCGGGCGCGACGACGCAAACGAAGACGACGGCGCAAACGACCACGACGAACGGGCAAGCCCCATCCGCTGGCGCGCCGACACCCAAGAGCAATCCTGCGGACCCCAATAACCCCTCGAGTAACCCCGATGACCAGTACGGTAAACAGCCCAAGAGAATTCTGGGAATCATTCCGAATTATCGGGCGGTCAGTGCCAACTCCCATTTGCCGCCGCAGAGCTTCAAGGAAAAATTCTGGCTGGCGACGCAGGATACTTTCGACTACTCCGATTTCATCCTGGTAGGAGCACTCGCGGGACTTTCGATGGCGCAAAAATCGCAGCCGGCCTTTAGGCAGGGAGCAGCAGGCTACGGCCGGTACTACTGGCACACCTTTGTGGACGGCGGCATAGAGAACTACATGACGGAAGCGATTGTGCCGACGCTGACCAGAGAAGACCCGCGATATTACACACTGGGCAAAGGCGGATTCTTCAAACGCACCGGTTACGCGGTGAGCCGGTTGATCATCACCAGGACCGACTCGGGAAAGAAAACCTTCAACATTTCGGAGATCGTGGGCGCGGGAGCGGCCGCGGGCATCGCCAATACGTATTACCCGGCGCAATCCAACACCTTTGTGAAAACGTATCAACGCTGGGGAACACAAGTGGGTCTCGACGGCGTGTTCGACGTATTAAAAGAGTTCTGGCCAGACATCAATCACGCCGTTTTCCACGGAAAATACTAATCCCCGCTAATTGATCTGCCCCCAGGTAAATGTTGCATGTGGTTGCCATAGAGGCGCTAGGTGCAGACTTGAACGGGATCCAAAGGCGGGCTCTTCGGGCGCGCATTAATTGTTGGCGGTCTTTGTTCCATTGGGTTGCTTGTCACAAAGGGTTTCCGGCACCGCAAAATAGAGCAGGGTGGCCGCAGCGAATCCAATCGCCGCCAATCCCAGAAACGAAATGCTGTAGCCAAAGCGTTGAATCAATGCGCCTCCCGCTGCATTGCTGAAAGCAGCGCCGGTGCCCACGATCGTTGCCAATGCGCCCGCAGCTAAATTAAAACGACCCGTGCCCTCGGTGCGGTCCTTGATTATCAGGATAGATACGACTACGAAGATCGCGTTCGCCACGCCATCCAGAATCTGGATGGCAATCAGGGCGGTCGGAACGTGAGTCAAGGTATAAAGGGTTCCTCGAATCGGTAGCAAGGCAAAACCTGTCAGCAGCAGCGGCTTGCGGCCATTGCTAGCCGCGCGTTTGCCAATCCAGGCCGCCGAACAAGCAATGATGAGTTGCGTGACCACGATGCATGCCGACATGAAAGGTGCGGCGGCTTTCGGTCTGCCTTGTGACAACATCTCTCCTAGTTCTGGAAGCATCGCCGCATTCGAGAGATGGAAAAGAAAAACCGCCAGCAGAAAAAATAGCAGAACATTGTCTTGCAGCAGTGCGCGGAGACCTTCCGCCTTTGTAGTTTTTCCGACAGAAGAAATGCCCCGTGCCGCGGCGAAGTCGATGCGATCCCCGTCGATCGAGAGCAGCGCAATGATGCTCGGAATGCTAAAGAGCGCAGCCGTGGCAAAAATAGCACGGTAGCCGAATTTGTAGCTGATTAAGGCGATGAGCAGCGCGGTGGCGACATTACCCGCCGAATTGAACCCTTGATTGCGGCCAAACTGACGATCGAACCTCCGGGTGCCGACCAGACCGAGCGTAACGGCGGCGATGCATGGTCCGAGAAACGCGGCGGAGAGTCCGATCAAGAATTGCGCCGTGAACACCCCAGCGTTGGTCAACGGGCGCATCAGCAACAATGCGCCGCAGGTCAAAATCCCCAAGTTCAAGCCGAGCAAGAAGCGTTTGTGGCGAGATGCGTCGATGATTGCGCCAGCGGGAGTCTGAAACGCAACGGTGACGAGACCGCCAAACGTCAGGGCATATCCTACGTTCCCAGGATTCCAGCCGCTGGCAGCGAGATACGCGGCCAGGAATGGGCCGAGGCCAGTCTGAACGTCAGCGACAAAGAAATTGAGCCATTCCAGCGGGCGGGAGGTTGTCGGATTGGTTTCCGAATTGGCCATTCGGCAACAGGTATCGGTGCGAAAACCTCTCCGCTTGGTACGGCTTACCGACCCATCGGAAGTCTCCCTTCGGGCAGCGTGCGAAGAACATCGGGTGAAAGCTGTAGCGAAATGCAGGGCGCACCTACGTTCCGCACGACCACGGAGGAACTACTTGCAGGCCTGCGCACGATTGAGCAGGAAGTCGCGTTCGCGGGCGTTGCGTGTTAGCGATGCGGCGCGCGCGAACTCCGCTTGGGCTTCCGCTAAGCGGCCGAGCCTGAAAAGAAGGTCGCCGCGGACACTGGGCAACAGGTGGTAGGATTTGAGAGAGGGTTCGGCGGTGAGGGCGTCGATGAGTTCGAGACCTGCAGCCGGGCCGAAAGCCATGGCTACGGCGACGGCGCGATTCAGCTCCACGACCGGTGACGGCGTGAGCTGCGCGAGCTCTCCGTATAGTGCGACGATGCGGGGCCAATCCGTTTCGTCTGGCGTGCGTGCTCGCGCGTGGCACGCGGAGATTGCGGCCTGAAGCGTGTACGGTCCACGCGCGGCGGCGAGTTTTTCGGCGCGGTCGAGGGCGGCGAGGCCGCGGCGAATCAGGAGTTGATCCCAGCGGCTACGATCTTGTTCGAGTAATAGGATGGGCTCGCCGGATGGGCCCACACGCGCGCTGGAACGCGACGCCTGAATTTCCATCAGCGCTACGAGGCCGTGGACTTCCGGCTCGTTTGGCGCGAGCTCGGCGAGAATGCGGCCTAGGCGCAGGGCATCCTCGCAAAGTCCGGGCCGCAGCCAATCGTCGCCGGCGGTGGCGGTGTAACCTTCGTTGAAAACCAGGTAGATGACTTCGAGCACGGAAGCCAGGCGCGCTGCGCGATCCTCGCCGCGCGGGACTTCGAACGGGACATGCGCTTCAGAGAGAGCGCGTTTGGCGCGTACGATGCGCTGCGCGATGGTCGGCTCCGGGACGAGGAAGGCGCGGGCGATTTCGTCGGTGGTGAGGCCGCCCAGCAAGCGCAGCGTGAGAGCGACGCGGCCTTCGGAGGAAAGCACCGGATGACACGCGGTGAAGATCAGGCGCAAGAGGTCGTCTCCGATGTCATCGTCGATGGCGTTTTCGAGGTTGGCCACGGCTAACTCCTGCTGGGCCTGGAGCTCGCGACTTAATTCGCCGTGCTTGCGCTCGAGGAGTTTGCTGCGGCGCAGGCGGTCGATGGCGCGATGCTTGGCGGCGGCCATGAGCCATGCGCCGGGATTGTCCGGGATGCCAGACGCGGGCCACTGTTCAAGCGCGGCGACGAGCGCGTCTTGGGCGAGCTCCTCGGCGAGGCCAACGTCCCGGAGCATGCGCGCGAGGCCCGCGATGATGCGGGCGGATTCAATGCGCCAGACGGCGTCGATGGCGCGGTGGGTATCGGTAGTTGTCACGACTACCGATGACACCACTTGCGATTCATTCTTGCAAGGTGCGCGGGGCGGCGGCGTGCGGCACCAAAACCGCGCAGCATGCTGCGCCACTACAAACCCCGGGCGTCCGGTGAGCGGTCAGACGATGGCGCACCCTTTTTGAGCGCGCGCTATTTTGCTTTTGGAAAGGCGTCTTCCGGACCGACGAGCTGACGAACTTCGGTCTCGCCTTCCCATCCGGGCCAGAATTTTTTGTGCATCTCCATAAAACTGCGGGCGCTCTCGTGCGCTTCCTCCTTGGACTTCATTTCAAAGATGGCGAAACCGCCGACAACTTCTTTGGTCTCGGTGAACGGGCCGTCAATAGCGCGGACCTCGCCGCCCGAAAGCCGCATGCGGAAACTGGCCGCGGTCGGGGCTAATCCCCCACTGAAAATCATCGCGCCGGATTTCGTGGCCTCCTCGCCAATCTTGTGCATTTCTTCTATGAAGCCCTTGGGCGGAGCGCCCTGGTTTTCCGGATGTTTCACCATCATCATGAATCGCATCGTGGTATCTCCATTCTCGTTTGGTTTTGTGAACAGCTTCCGGACGGTATCGACCGGCTAAATCCTTACTCTACTTACGCGTCGAATGAAACACTGCAAAATCGACATGCGGCAACAATTTTTCTTCAAAATCTTCATTGCGCAAAATCCGAGAGATCGAACGTGGGGCGGATTTCGATTTCGGCTCCGCCGTCAAAGGGGGCGCGCTTGAGCCATTCCACGGCCTCTTCGATAGACTTCACCTGCCACAGCCAGTAGCCGCCGACCAGTTCCTTGGATTCGCTGAACGGGCCATCGATCACGGTGCGCTGCTGGCCAGAAAATTTGAGGCGCTTGCCTTGCGAGCTGGGACGCAAGACATCGGCGCCTAGAAATACGCCAGCCGCCATCAGTTCCTGATTGAACTTGCCCATTTTGGCACGCTGTTCCGGGGTGGGCAGGATGCCGGCCTCGGAGTCTTTGCAGGATTTCACGATTACCATGACGCGCATCGCGGTTTCTCCTTTGCGTATGGATTGCGGCCCGGTATGCAACCCGGTTCTACCAACGCATCGAACGAGAAGACTGCAAATCGACATCGCCGCTAACATTTATTTTCAGAAAAAACTCGCCGGGTGCGGGCTGAACTTCGACCTTAAAGTTCGACCTTACCGTTTAAGACGGCTCTGCAGCAAGATCGCCGCCACGATGATCAGGAGCAGCAGCCACAATGACGCCAGCGTCTGGATCAGGCTCTGCACCACCGAGTGATGATCGAAGATGAAGGCCTGCAGCGCTTGTGATGCGGCAGCCAGGACGACGGATTGCAGGAGGTCGATTGGCCCGCTCGCGAACGGCTTTAGAAAGAAGCTCGGGTCGGCGACGGGGGTTCCGACGTTCGTGAGGAGCATAAAAAAGACGAACGCTAAGATGCAGTGCGCCGCGGGTGATTTGGGGATTTGCGAGTGTGCGAGCTGGCCATTCATTTCCGCCTCCGAGGGCCCGTTATCTGCCCTCACCTATACGTCGCTTGAGGGGTGGCGAAATCGACAGGTAGCGGAGTTTTTCTGGCGTTAGGAAACCGCGGCGTAGGCCGCGCTAGGCGCACACGCAGAGGTCTGATAAACTATGGTTTGCTCGACCGCACCTGACAAGCCTGTTCGCACAAGGCCACTTAGCACAGGGCGCCCCTAAGAGGGCACCTGACAATAAGGAGAACCGTCCGGGCTGCTGGTTGTTACGGCAGCTATTTTTGTCTCTAGACGCTACGTATATATGACTCAAGATATTCGGAACATTGCAATTATCGCGCACGTCGACCACGGGAAGACTACCCTGGTGGACGCCATGCTGCGGCAAAGCGGCATCTTTCGTGCCAATGAAGCGCTGGTGGAACGCGTCATGGACTCCAACGATTTGGAGCGCGAACGCGGCATCACCATTCTGGCCAAGAACACGGCGCTGTTTTTTCACGATACCAAGATCAACATTGTGGATACCCCCGGTCACAGCGATTTTGGCGGAGAGGTGGAACGAGCGCTGCGCATGGTTGACGGCGTGGTGGTGTTGGTGGACGCTAGCGAGGGCCCACTGCCGCAGACGCGCTATGTGCTGCAAAAGGCGCTGGCCGCGAAGCTGCCTCCGGTGATTGTGCTGAACAAGATCGACCGCGTGGACGCGCGAGCCAAAGAAGTTCTCGACGAAATCTACGACCTGTTCATTGATCTGGACGCCACCGAAGACCAACTGGATTTTCCCGTGGTGTACACCAACGCACGCGATGGCGTGGCGTACTACAAATTGGGCGATGACTCGAAAGACTTGCTGCCGCTGTTTGAGACCATCGTGAAATCAATTCCCAAGCCGCCGGGCGATCCGGAAAGCGTGCTGCAGATTCAGGTGATGAACCTGGACTACAGCGAATTCCTGGGACGCATCGCGATTGGGCGCGTCTTTAACGGCACGCTGAAGCGCGGGCAAGAGGTGGGAATCAGCCGGCTGGATGGCAAGATCACCTCCACAAAAATTACGAAACTTTATACCTTTCGCGGACTCGAACGCGACGAAGCCGAAAGCGTTCCGGCCGGCGACCTGGTGGCCATTGCGGGCGTCGAGGGCATTCAGATCGGCGAGAGCTTGATCGATCTGGCCAGCCCCATGCCGCTGGAGCCACTGATCATCGACGAGCCCACGCTGGCCATGATCTTCACGGTAAACAGCAGCCCGCTTTCCGGCAAGGAAGGCAGCTACTTGACCTCTCGCGATTTGCGCGACCGCCTGCAGCGCGAGTTGCTAACCAACGTTTCGATTCGCGTGGAAGATACCGACACACCGGAATCGTTCCGCGTGCTGGGACGCGGAGAACTGCAACTGGCCATCTTGATCGAGACCATGCGCCGCGAAGGTTTTGAGCTTATGGTGGGCAAACCGGAAATCGTGACGCGCACGGAAAACGGCAAGAAACTGGAGCCGCTGGAACGCCTGGTGATCGACGTACCGGAAAATTTCATCGGCATTATCATGGAAACCGTAGGCAGCCGGCGCGGCGAAATGATCAAGATGAGCAATCATGGCTCCGGGCGCGTGCGCATGGATTTCAAGATCCCCTCGCGCGGGCTAATCGGGTTGCGCAGCCAACTACTGACCGATACGCGCGGCACCGCGCTAATCCATTCGATTTTTGAAGGCTGGATGGATTATGGTGGCGAAATGGCGCTGCGCCCCACGGGCGCGCTGGTGGCGGATCGCAGCGGACCATCCACGGCGTTCGCGCTGTGGAACATCCAGGAGCGCGGCGAGCTTTTTATCGGCCCGGCCATCGATGTCTATGAAGGCATGATCGTGGGCGAAAATTCGCGTGAACAGGACATGGACGTCAACGTCTGCAAGGAAAAGAAGCAGACCAACATGCGCTCCTCCAGCGCCGACGAAGCCATCCGCCTGATTCCGCACCGCGAACTCAGCCTGGAGCAAGCCATCGAATTCATCGCCGACGACGAGTTTGTGGAGATTACGCCGAAGTCCATTCGATTGCGTAAGAAGGTGTTGCAGGCGAACCGCCGGCCGCGGCGCTGGCAGGAAATTCGCGCCAGCCAGACGACGTAGCGGCCAGACGGCTCTTGATTGCGCAGGGGCAATGAACGGAAGTAACGCGAGTGATACAACATTGGGGTAAGACTCCGCGCAACCCAGGTTGGCAACGCGGTGTTTACAGTGTCATGGCGCTTTCCGCAGCCGAAACGCCGTGGTATACATCTGTCATAATAGGTGCCAATACTGGAACTAATGGACTTGCCGGGGCATTTCCGATATTCTGCGGGATTCGCATCGAGTCAATAGGGAGCGTTTAGTGAAGACTCTAGACCAGGCCAGCGTAGCAGCGACATATCCGACGATGGTGGCCACGGCTACGCATCCGACGATCGCCGCCACGGCCACCGCGCTGCCAGAACACAAGATGACGCGCCAGGACATGCGTTATTACCTTGGCCGCGTATTCGATATTCCCGAGCGCCGTCTGGAAGCCATGATGGCCATCGTGGACAACGCCCAGGTGGACGAGCGCCACGCCATTTTCCCCATCGACTACACCATCGAACCGCGGCCGCTTTCCAAAACCAACGAAGAGTACATGGAGCACGCCATCAGGCTCGGGCGCAAAGCCTCGGAAGAAGCGTTGCGGCGCGCTGGCCTTTCCCCGCAAGACATCGATCTGATCATCACCGTATCCTGCACCGGCTTCATGATTCCTTCGCTGGATGCGCATCTTATCGAGTTGATGGGCTTTCGCTCCAACGTCCGCCGCATGCCCTTCACCGAACTCGGCTGCGCGGCCGGAGCCATGGCTATTGCGCGCGGCGCGGATTTTCTAAAAGCGTATCCGGGCGGCAATGTATTGATCATCGCCGTGGAGCTGCCTTCGCTCACCTTTCAGCGCAAAGACATTTCACAAGCCAATTTAATTTCGTCCATTTTGTTCGGCGACGGCGCTTCGGCGGTGGTTCTCAGCGGCAAAAAAATGCCGGGTCCAAAAATTCTGGTCTCGGAGACCTATACCTTCCCCGATTCCCTTGGCGCCATGGGTTTCGATCTGAAGGATTCTGGATTTCACATCCTGCTCGATAAGGGTGTGCCGGAAATGATCGGAAAAAGAATTAAGGAATTGGTTCACGGCTTCCTGGAGCGCCAAGGCCTTAAGCAGGAAGACATTAAAGGCTGGATTCTGCATCCCGGCGGCGCGCGACTTCTGGGCAACGTGGAAGAGGCTCTCGGCCTGAAGAAATGCGAGACTCAACCATCCTGGGATATTCTCGCCAGCGTCGGCAATTTAAGCAGCGCCACCATTCTTTTCATTCTGCAGGAGTGGCTTGATAAACGGCCGCTGAAGCCGGGAGACTACGCGATGATGGCGGCTTTCGGTCCGGGCTTCAGCGCGGAATTTGTTCTTTTGCAATGGACATAAGTGTCATCGCATTTTTAGCGTTGCTGGTGGCCGTTGCAGCCCTACGGCTCGTGGAGCTGCGCATCTCTAAGCAGCACCAGCGCGAGATGCTAGGGCGCGGCGCCGCGAAAGTCGATGAGCCGCGTTTTCGCTGGATGGTCGCGCTGCACACCTTGGTGCTGATTGGCGCGGCCGTTGAAGTCGTGTTTCTACACCGTCCTTTCATTCCCGTTCTTGCCGCGGTCATGTTTGTTATTTTTCTCGCCGCCAATGCCGTGCGCTGGTGGGTGATCCGCACGCTCGGCGAGCACTGGAACGTGCAGGTGGTGGATTCGACGCGCCTGGGTGTGGTGACCTCGGGTCCCTTCCGCTTCGTCCGGCATCCCAACTACGCGGCGGTATTTGCGGAAATGATCGCGCTACCGCTGATTCATACCGCATGGATTACGGCGCTGCTGGGCACGGTGGCACACATCGTGGTGCTCAGCCAGCGGCTTTCCACGGAAGAGCGCGTGCTCTTCGCGAATCCCGATTATCGCGCTGCAATGGCCGGTAAGCCGCGCTTTTTACCTGGGTTGTTCTAGCTGGATTCGTGACAAATGTTGTGAACGGCTGAGAGACTGTATCGTAATGCGCCGAGCATTGAGCGTCGCGATTTCGTTGGTTTTGTTTCTGACCATGGCGAATGGGGCCACGACTAGCTCCGCATCGGTGCCTAAAGAAGGTCCCGCGTTTGTCACCGACCCAGAATTGATGGATGGCTTTCGCCTTCTATACGAACAGAACTTTCCCGGAGCGCGTGCCAAGTTTACTGCCTGGTCCGCGAAACATCCTACCGAAGCCTTCGGCCAGGTTGCGCTGGCCGCGGGATATCTTTTCGACGAGTTCAATCGCCACGGCGTGCTGACCAGCGAATTTTTCATGGATGACGAAAAATTCCTGCACGGAATTCAGGGCGAACCCGATCCCGAACGAATGAAGGAATTTCACGCCGCCATCGACAAAGCCCGCGCCATGGCCACCGAGAAACTGCGGACCACTCCGGGCGATCCGAACGCGCTGTTTGCGTTGACCATGGCCGCGGGAATGGAATCCGATGACTTTAGCATCGTCGAAAAGAAACACATTGACGGACTGAAGCGCATGAAGGAAGCCAACGATTACGCCCAGCAGTTGCTGACCAACTATCCGGAAGTGATTGACGTGTACGTGGCACCCGGCTCGGCGAACTACATTATCGGCTGCCTGTCCGGAACTGCGCGGTTCCTCTTGTGGTTTGGCGGCATTGAAGGCGACAAGCAATTGGGAATGGAAGAAGTGGATAAGACCGCGACCGGCGGCCGCTACCTGAAAGGCTTCGCGCAGATTCTGCTGGCGCTTTCTGCACGGCGCGAAAAACAGAATGCCCGGGCGGAGGCTTTGCTGAAAACGTTGACGGAAGAATTTCCCGCTAGCCCGCTGTTTGCGGCGGAGTACGCCAAGGTGCAAGGGCGCCCAGTCCCGGCGCAGTTGACGCCCGCCCCGCACTAAATCAGAGAATCGTTTCATCGGGAAGTCGGCATTTGGAGATAGTTCCTTGTAAAATAGTCAGCGGCCAAATTCCGCGTTTGTTTCATCAGTTTGTTGCGCCAGTTTGTTCCAGCAGCTTGCTCCGCCAGTTTGTGCCGCCAGTTTGCTCGGAGGTGATCGGTGTTCGATAAAAACATGTTCAAGGGCCGCGCCATTTTTCTTACCGGCGGCGGCACCGGGCTGGGACGTTCCATGGCGCTGCATTTTGCTTCGCTGGGCGCTCGCGTATTTATCGCCGGGCGCCGCGAAGAACCGCTAAAGGAAGTGTGCGCGGAGATTCAAGGGGCCGGCGGGGAAGCGGCATACTTTACGTGTGACGTGCGCGACTACGCCGCCGTCGAGGCCGCCGCCGATAAAGCGTACGCACAGTTTGGCGCCATCGACACGCTGGTGAACAACGCCGCGGGTAATTTCATCGCGCGCACCGAAAAGCTTTCCGCCAACGCTTTCAACACGGTGATTGGCATTGTGCTGAACGGCTCGTTTCACTGCACGCAGGCGTTCGGCAAACGCTGGATCGCGGAGAAAAGCGGCGGCAATATTCTGAATATTGTCACCACCTATGCTTCAACGAATGCCGGCTCGGCGTTCGTGGTGCCTTCGGCGTGCGCGAAAGCCGGCGTGCTGGCCATGACCACTTCGCTCGCCGTGGAATGGGCAAAGTATCGCATTCGGATTAACGCCATCGCGCCCGGGCCGTTTCCGACGGAGGGCGCGTGGTCGCGACTGATGGCTTCGAAACAGTTCGAGGAACACGCCAAAGAAAAAAATCCCATGAAACGTTTTGGGCGCCACGAAGAGCTGACGAGCTTGGCGGTTTTTTTGCTGAGCGACATGGCGGAATATATCAACGGCGAATGCGTGGTTATTGATGGCGCACAATGGCTGCGCGGCGCTGGGGAATTCAATGATTTATTGATGCTGCCCGATTCGGTGTGGGAGCAGATGGAAGCCGCGCGCGCGAAAAAATCCTGAGCCTAGGGTTGGCTGAAGTGCCGGTGCTTATCGCACGAAAAAGCGTCAAGCCCTTCGCACAAAGCGCTCAGGATAAACCGCCGTACTCCAAAAACTATTGCGCTAATGCTTTTTTCCGCAGCTGGATGCGCAGTTTCATCACACCGATGGATTTGCCGTCGGCCTCGGCATTTACCGCGACTTCTTGTAGCTCTTTCTTCGCTGCGCCTTCCGGCGCCGCGGGCAATCCTATTTCAATGCGCGCCGCAGCAACTTGTTGCGGTCCCACGATTACCGTTTCTGTGCCGGCTTGTACCGTCCAGCCGGCCGGCGGCGTCACGGACAGGGTGATCTTTTGCGGCGTTGTAAGGCCGTTGCTCAGCCACAGCGGAATCACCAGTGTGGTGCCGAATTGCAGGGCGATCTCCGGCGGCTCGGGATGCGGCAATTGCTGCAATCCGTGGGCGCGGCGAAACGCCTCATAGAAGCTCCAGGGACCGGCCAGCTCCGCGGATAATCCTGACGGCGGCGGTTCCACCGCGCGCCCCGGCGGCGAAAACAGAATGGCCTGCGGCGTGACGCCTTCGAAAATATCGCCCGTCACGCTGCCGCCGACCAGCGTCTTGCCGCGCACGAAATGCTGCGCGTCCGACCATTCGGAGGCCGCCAGCTTTTCGATTTCCGCGTCGTTCATTTTAGCCATCGAATCGATATAGCTTTTTGCCTGCGTCTGATGGATGAAAAACGAATTCAGCGCCATGCGCCAGTACGGCAGCTTCGTGGATTTCGATAAATCCTTCACGGAATATTCGGGGCCCAAGCCGCGAAAAATATCTTCGCGGTCGGCGTCCGGAAAGTAATAGATTTTTTTGGTTTGCCACGGGCGCAAATTTTCGAGAAATGTTTCCAGGCGGCGCGTCGGACCGGCCACCTGTTCGGGAAATACCGTGGGATCGCCCGCGAGGTCGAACGCTTCCGTTGCTAAAACTCCCGCGGCTTGATGGTCGCCATGATCTTCGCCAACAAACGTGTCAGGCAGAAATGTCAGAATCACTTCCGGACGGGTGAGGCGAACGAGGCGCACTAATTCCTGCAGTGATTGTCCGTGTCCCCAGTTGGCGAGCGATTGCAAAACATTCTGTGAGGCCGTGTCTTTGCCTGCAAGAAACCATACATTCGTGATTCCCAAGTAGGCGTTCGCGCGGCGCGCTTCGATCTCCCGAATCTCGCCAAGCGCCGCGGCCTGCTCGGAGCCGGCTTCGTTGGCACCGTTGCCTCCATGGGTGGTGTAAACCACCGCAACGCGCTTGCCTTCGTCAATCGCGCGCGCCAGATAGGGAGTGGCCGCGCCTTCGTCGTCCGGGTGCGCCACCACCAGCAAAATGTCCGTCTTGTAGCGCTCGTCGGCCTGCGGGAGCTGCCGCGGTTGCTGCGCAGACGCCGAACATGACAGGAGTAGACCGAGAAGCAGTTTTGCAGTGTTTTTCATTTTGTCGGATCGCCTAAAGCGAAATGGAGAGTTTGACACACAAAACTTCAATATTCTCCGCATGGCATACTGCCTAATCGATGGGCACAGTCGTATGACACTCGACACTGAGACCGACATTGTAGTACGATGATGTACATCGATAGAGGTTCTCGTATGGAAATCAGCAAAGTATCTCCAAAATTTCAGGTTGTGATACCTAAAAAGATCCGCGACCAAATGGAGCTCCAGCCTGGCGAAAACCTACAGGTATTTCTTCTGGACGGTTCTATTCGCCTGGTGCGTCCTAGATCTATCGAAAATCTTCGTGGAATCGCTAAGGGCATGAAATGGAAAGATGCATATCGTGATCGAAACGACCGGTACTGAGCCCGTCCTAATCGATTCCTCCGGCTGGCTGGAATACATCACCGACGACACCAAGGCCGTGTTGTTCATTCCGTACTTCGTTGCGGGTAATCGCCCTCTTATTGTGTCCCCGGTCGTTATATACGAAGTTCGGAAAATTCTGCTGGATCGTCAATCGTTAAGGGTGGCCGATGATTTTGCATCGCAAGTAGATCGCTACCCTCTGGTGCAAATCGACGCCCGGATTGCGCTCGAGGCCGCGTCGCTTAGCATCACGCATCGCCTGCATTTCGCTGACGCGTTAATTTATGCTACCGCCCTGATAATGCATGCCGAGTTGGTGACATCAGACACGCACTTTAATAATCTTCCCGGAGTTACAGTTCTCTAGTTTGCCTCTATGCTTTTCTTGACCGTGTGCGCAAGGGTCGAATACACTAGAGAATTCCTGCACAGCCGCTGAGGCGGCCTATGTACGGTTTTGCAGCCGATGGAGCGCGCGACGGCAGGTCGCGTACGTGGAAAATAGCTACGAAACCATTCTGAGGGATTTGTTTTCCGCGACGATTTCTTGAGCTCGTCAGGAAATATTCTTAGAGGAACCATTCTTACGAGAAACAAAGGGGGATTGCTTTGCCAAAGCGCACATATCAACCGCGCAAGCGCCGCCGGGCCAAGACGCACGGCTTCCGCGTACGCATGAAGACGAAGGGTGGCCGCAAGGTGCTCGCGGCACGCCGTAAGAAAGGGCGCCATCGCCTTACGCCTGAATAATACCGCAAGTCCGGGAGCCGCTTCAGGCTACGCGGCGCGGGGATTGAAATTCCCCCGCGAGGCGCGGCTGGTGCGACGGGGCGACTTCGATTCGGTTTATCGCGCGGGAAACCGCCGATCCAGTTCCCACTTCACGGTCTTCATTCGGCCGAACGAATTGCCGCAATCGCGCTTCGGATTCAGCATTAAAAAAGCGCTGGGTAACGCCGTAGCGCGCAATCGCATGCGGCGGCGCATGCGTGAAGTGGTGCGCGGACTGCGGCGGGAGATTCCGGGGGGGTGGGACATCGTGATACATCCGAAGGGGACGGTAGAGCACGCGGAGTTGCCGGTGTTGGCGGCGGATTTGCTGCGTCTGATGAAGGGTGCAACGAGCACACCGGGCGCGACGATTACGTAGGCCGCTGAGGGCGCAAGCGGCGCAACCAAACCCGCAAACAAGCTACGTAGGTGAGAGCGAGCGGATGGCGGTTCTACCGTTCCACTGTGGATGGCGCATCAAACTATAAGGCTATAAGGCGTTAAGGAAGTATGGCGATCGACACGGAAATACTTGGAACAAGCGCGAATGGAAAGAAAACGACGCTGCCGGTTCGCGCGGCGCTTTACGCTTTGCGATTTTACAAGGCGTACTTATCGATGCTCATGGCCGGCAGTTGCCGCTATTCACCGACCTGCTCGCAATTCACTTACGAGGCGATCGATCGATTCGGCGTAGTTAGGGGAAGCTGGCTGGGCCTCAAGCGGTTGCTGCGCTGCCAGCCGCTCTCGCGGCGATTTGGATTCGACCCGGTGCCGGAAGAGTGGCCGGGAGCACGCACGGGTACCCACAAAGAGGCACATTCGTGACCATGCAGGAAAAAGATAAATTTACGCCGGAGTTGCGCATCCTGGCGGCATCGTTGCTATCGATGGCGGTGATTCTGGTGTGGGCGAAATATTTCGGCCCAAAGCCGCCGGTGACACAGCCGCAAGCGAACAAGCCCGGAATCTCCGCACCCGCTCCCACAGCGGCTGATGGCGGGAAGCCCGATTCGAAAATGATGGGAACTACGGCGGCCAAGTCGGGGCCAGGTTCGGCTACGGGTGCGACGTCAGTCACGGCTGCGGCGCCAGTTGGCGCGAAGAGTGATACGCAGGAGCGAAGCATTGTCATCGAGAATGATCTGTATCGCGTGGAGATTTCCAATCGCGGCGCGGTCGTTAAAAGCTGGCAGCTCAAAAAATACACCGATGACGCTAAGCCGCCACGCATCCTCGATCTAGTACACCCGAAGGCCGCGGAGCAAGTGGGCGGCTGGCCATTTGCGGTGGTGCTGGACGATGCGGAATTGCAAACGGCGGCGAATGCCGGGCTGTATCAGATGAGTCCCGAGGGCGCATCTGTCGCCGCGCCGACAGATGTGGATTTTTCCTGGAGCGACGGTCATCTGGAAGTGACGAAACATTTTCATTTTGACGGCAGCTATGTGGCGCACGTAGAGGTATCGGCAAAAAAAGATGGGACGCCCATCACCGCGGGAATTGCATGGCTCGGCGGGTTTGGCGATGTGACGGTAGCTAATCCCGCGAACTGGGACAGCGTACAGACCTATTACAGCGAAGGCGGAAAGATTTCGACGTTTTTGCCAAAGAAGCTGGACGGAATAGATAAATGGGGCAATGGGCTGTGGCAGGGCGGAAAAGATTTTACTGGGCTGGAAGATCGCTACTTTACGGCGACATTTTTGCCTGCGAATGGCGCCGCGCCGGGAACGTTGGAAACGCGTTATTGGAAGACCTCCGAAACGATGCAAGTTGCGGGGCAACAAACGCAAGTTCCGGTATCGGAAGTGGCGACGGCCATCGCTGGGCCAAATACCGCGCTGCGCGTATACGTCGGACCAAAAGACTACGACGTGCTGAAGAAAATGACGCCGCCGCTACAGGGGCTGGTGAATTTCGGCTGGCTGGAATTTATCGCCGATCCGTTATTTCACGGGCTGAAGTGGCTGCATAACTACATTCCCAATTGGGGATGGTCGATCGTAGTGCTGACGCTGATCATTAATATGCTGCTGTTTCCGCTGCGTATTTCCAGCTATCGCACCACGCTGAAAATGCAACGGGTGGCGCCAGAGGTCAAAGCCATTAATGACAGATTCAAGAAATACTCCATGCGCGATCCGCGCCAGCAGGAAAAGAACAAAGAAGTAATGGCGGTATACCAGCGGGAGGGCATCAACCCTGTAGGCGGCTGCGTTCCTATGCTTTTGCAGATGCCTCTCTGGTTCGGCCTGAATACCGTGTTGCGGTACGCCATTGAAATGCGGCACGCGCGATGGTTTGGCTGGATTACGGATCTTTCCTCGCGGGACCCTTATTATGTACTGCCGGTGATGATGGGACTTTCGATGTATTTGGTATCTAAGATGACGCCCATGACCAGCACTGATCCGCAGCAGCAGATGATGATGAAGATCATGCCGGTGACCATGGCGGGAATTTTTATGATTTCGCCGATTTCCAGCGGCTTGGCGGTGTACATTCTGACCAGCAGCGTGGTGGGGATTGGACAGCAGTGGTATTTGAATCGCGCGCACCCCGTGCCCGCGCCGACGCCGGCGAAAATCACGCGCGGGAAAAAGTCTTAGCGCATTAGAAGTCTGTGGTTTGATATAGGCAGCTATGTTGTTTCTCTTATGAACGCCGAAATTATTCGTGATGGGAAAATAGACCGCGCGGCGGCCGCTGAGGCGCTGCGTCATTTTTTGGATGCAGTCGTTCGAGCCTCGGGGCTGGAATTGCGTGTTGACGTCCGAGCGGTGGTGGCGGCTGGCGCGGACATCGAGGGTGACGCTGAGGTGCTCGCCGATTTGGATGGAGTTGACAAAGGCATTCTGCTGGAACGCAACGCGGAAGTGTTAAAGGCGATCGAGCATCTGGCATTTAAGGCATTGCGGCTGGAGCCGGCGTTTCACGAAAGAATTCATATCGACTGCGGCGGGTATCGGGCCTTGCGTTTTGAAGAGTTGCGGATGACGGCGCGCGTGGCTGCGGAAAGGGTGCAAAGTTCCCGCCAACCGTTCCGGCTTAACCCTATGTCGTCGCGCGAACGACGCATCGTGCACTTGGCGCTGAAGGATTTTCCGACGGTGCGCACGGAAAGCATTGGGATGGGCGAGGAGCGCCAGGTGGTGATTCATCCAGTGGAAGCAAAGCCCGCTCGCTAAAAATCTCTACCTTCCTTGTTCGACGTGACCGAAAAATTACCGCTCCCAACCTTGGATCAGCACGTTGCCCGCCGCGTCGAATCGCACGCGGTAGGTAAAAGGCGCTGGACGATCCGGCCGGATTTGCGGAAACCGCTTATCGAGAATTTCCACCACGGCGTCGGAGCCTTCTTTGTGAAAGCGCGTGACGGGAAAGCGATCGAACCACAGCACCTCTTGTACTTCGGGAAGTTGCCGGGCACGCTCAATGAAATTGTTTGATGGGGCTTCGGGATAGAATTTGTAGTCGAGGGAAGGTTCGGCGGAGGCATCCGCGGCAGAACTCGCAGGAGCGCTGGAAGATGTCGCGGTTGGGGCGATCGCGGATTTTTCGCTTAGGTCGATGCGCCAATCGTAAACGCCACGCGGCGTCTGCACCAGGCCATCCCAGTGCCAAAGCGATGGCGGCAACGGCAAAGCGCCGATAGCCAGCACGTCCGCGCGTTCGAAGGCCGCGAAAGCTTTGACGCGCTCGAGAGCAACATGATGTGCGCACGCTGCCAGACCGATATAAATCGAAGCGGCCACGAGTCCGGCGCGATTCCAAGCGGCCGGCGAAACGCGCATGCCCCAGGTCTGCCGCGCCGGTAAGAATAGGATTATCGTCAGCAGCAATCCAGCGATCGCGATATTTTGTGCAGAAATCGGCGCGCCGACAGTTCGCGCGATCGCCGCTACGACAAACAATGCGAGTTCGCTGACTAGCCATGTGCCTAAAGCTCGCGGCTTCCACTTTTCTTTGCTGGCGTAAACCCACGCGAGGAATTGCGGCAAAAGCAAAAGTCCCGTCAACGTAAAGTCCACGATGAAGATGAGATCCCACGCGGGGCGCGACCAGCCGAGCGGCGACCAAACCATAGTGCCATACGTGGTGACCAGATCAAGGAAGACGTGGCTGAGTATGCCAGCCGCATAAAAGCCGGCCAAAGCAATGAAGGGCGGAGCCTCCCAACGAAAATAGCGGCACACGCCGCGCGTTAGAAGCGCCAATACCAGAGCGAAGATCGGTAGGCACACCAGCGAGTGCGTGATGCTGCGATGCCAGGTGATCATCAGTAATTCGTTGTGAGAAAAAATATCGCGAAGCGTGTCCGAATCTGGAAAGATCGCGCCGGTCATCACCGACCAGGTGATGACGCGCTGAGCATTCATGGGACGGAGTGCGAATAATTCGTCGCCGCCGAAAACTGCTTTGCCGATTAACGCGCCAGCGATGCCGTGAGTGATGGTGTCCATTTATGCGATTTGTCCGTGGCGATTGTACCTGTGACGGCGCCCAGCTGAGCGGATCTACGAAACAAAAAGTAGCGGAGAATGTTTGGCGACGACGCGTCCAATTTTTTGTGCGGAAATACCTTGCCGCTGCAATTGGGCGATAGCCAGGCCTGCGAAATCGGGGGCGATGGCGATGAGCAAGCCTCCGGAAGTTTGCGGATCGAAAAGCAGATCGCGGAATTCGGGCGGGACGTTGGCTGCGAACTCGACGCAGTCTCCCACAAATGCGCGATTGTTTTTGAGGCCGGCTGAAATGTGGCCGTCGCGCGCGGCTTGCTCGGCGCCCGGCAAGTACGTGAAAGCGGCGTAGCTGATCTCGAAGGATACGGGTTCGACGCTTGGCATTGTTCCGGAAGCCGAGGCGTCGAGAGCCGCCGTTCCCAGGGCCATTTCTCGCGCGTGTCCGAGCAGGCTAAAACCGGTGACGTCCGTTACGGCGTGAATCGGCCGTTGATCATTGGCAAGCTCTTCGACGGCGCGCATCGCATTCGCGGCTCCGCTATTGAGAGTGGTCATTGCTGCGATGGCGGCTTGCAGAGATTCGGGAGTCGCCGCTTCTTTTTTGAGGGCCGTGGTGATTACACCGGTGCCGAGCGGCTTGGTGAACAGCAAGGCGTCACCTGCGCGCGCGCCGACATTTCGCCACACGCGCTGCGGATCAATGACTCCGGTGACCGCGTAGCCGAAGAGCATGTCGTCGTTGCGAATGGAATGGCCGCCGATGACGCTGCACTTGGCCTCGGTCATTTTCGCGAGGCCGCCGCAAATGATTTCCTCGAGAATGCCGGGATCGCCCTTTTCAGGAAAGCCCACTACCGATAGCGACGAGATGGGACGGCCGCCCATAGCGTACACGTCGCTTAGGGCGTTGGCGGCGGCGATCTCTCCGAAACAGCGGGGATCGTTGACGATCGGCGTGAAGAAGTCTACGGTTTGCACCAAGGCGAGATGATCGTCGAGGCGGTAAATTCCGGCGTCATCATTGGTGTCGAAGCCGACCAGGACGTTCGGGTCAGTCTGGCGAGGTAGTTTGCGCAACACGGCGTCTAGCGTGGCGGGATTTAGCTTTGCCGCGCAGCCTGCGGCTTTCGCCATGGCGGTTAGTTTGACAGGTGGGTTCAAGAAAACTCCCGAACACATTGATTCTTAGGCATATCCCTTGGTCCTGATGCGGATAAGGATTCGCGTGATGGCAAACGCATTCGATGTTTGACGCGAGGCGATCGTGACATCGCATCGGCGTTGCAATCAGCGCTGCATCAAACGTTGTATCATGGGACCGGTCGAACAATTACGAGCAATCACGGGGCATCGCCTGGCGCGCGCATCTGATAAAATGGGGTTTGCTCGGCATTATTGAGCAAATCCAGTGCTAGGACTAAGCTAGTTACCCTTATGTCAACACCCGTCCCCGCCCCCTTAACCGACGAAGCCATTTTATCGGCGCTCGCGGAATTCAAGGTTACCGCAACTTACAAGCAAGTGCAACAGATTCAACAATATATAACGATATTGCTGAAATGGAATGACAAGATAAATCTCACCGCGATTCGCGACCCGCGGGAGATACTTTATCGTCACTTCTGCGAAAGCATGTATGCTACGGTGGCGGTGCCTGTGGAAAACGGTCGGCTCGCCGACGTTGGGTCTGGCGGGGGGTTCCCGGGCATTCCGATGAAGATTTTGCGGCCTGATTTGCAGGTTTTTTTGATTGAATCGAATATCAAGAAGGCCACGTTTTTGGCGGAAGTCGCGCGGGATCTTGAACTTGCGGACTTGCGGGTGCTTGTAAACCGGTTTGAAGATGTGGCGGAGGACGTCGCGCCGCTGGACTTCGTTTGCTCCCGCGCCCTGGGCGAGTTCGGGTCGTTCCTCAACTGGGCCGGCTCCGAGGCCATCGCCGCGAAGACGGTCATTCTTTGGATTGGCGGACGGGATCTCGACGAGGTCATGAAGATCGAAGGTTGGAGCTGGCGCGAACCGATCCCGGTGCCACAGTCACTACGGCGGCTGCTTCTGGTCGGTACCAAGAAAGTTCCCGATGTCGGTGTAACGACCTAAAAAATAACGACTTACGCTAAAGTCACCCGAGAATGCGTATCACATCTAAAGTTACGCATTCAGACAATCGATTCGTTGGCAAGCGATTCCCGTCTGGCATTGCGGGCGTATGAAACGCACGCGGATGTTTGGCCTAGGGCGCAATCGTTCCACGTGGAACGGTTCCGCTGCAGCATCGGCAACGTCTAGGTTGAATATTTGTCGATTGTCGGGTCCATCGTGCGTAGTGTTCCACGTGGAACATGTCGGCAGAGAGACAGGTCGGACTAAGCCGGGGCGGGCCACAACGTAGTTGCCCTGACAATGAGAAAGAATTGCGAGATCTGTCCCCATGATTCCACGGAACATCACAGTGGCATCCCCAGTGCAGTGCAAATTAATTAAGTCGAGGACCGGCCCGGTGTTCCACGTGGAACGTTTCTGATGATATCCACAGCCTTCGGGTGTTCCACGTGAAACATCTTGCATCTCGACGCGGTGTTTGTTAACTTGCGCGTGTCTGGAGTGTGGCTTGGCTCGTATTATTGCGATTGCAAACCAAAAGGGTGGCGTCGGAAAGACCACTACGGCAGTCAATTTGGCGGCTTGCTTGGCCGCTGCGGAGCAATCGACTCTACTGATTGACTGCGATTCCCAGGCAAACGCTACCTCGGCGATTGGTTTTACGAAGGATCCCTCCCGTAGAACGCTTTATCATGCCCTGATTATGGGCGAAACCCTCGACAAACTCGTCCAGAAGTCGCAAGTGGATGGGCTGGACGTCGTCCCCGCCGACAAAAACCTTGCCGGAGCCGCAGTCGAGCTGGTTACATCGGAAAACCGCGAATACAAACTACAAGGCGCGCTGAAGACTTTTCAGGATAAATACAAGTTTATTGTCTTGGACTGCCCTCCGGCGCTCGATCTTTTGACGCTGAACGCGCTGGTTGCGGCGAGTGCCGTGCTGGTGCCTATTCAGTGCGAGTATCTGGCGCTCGAGGGTGTGTCAGAGTTGCTGGATACCCTAATGCGCATCCGGCGCACGCTGAATCCCACCCTGGAGATCGAAGGCATTCTGCTGACGATGTACGATGAGCGCACATCGCTGTCGCGTCAAGTCGCCACGGATCTGCGCAGTTTTTTTGGTACGCAAGTATTTCAGAGCGTGATTCCGCGGAATGTGCGTCTTGCGGAAGCGCCAAGTTTTGGTAAGCCTATTATTTTCTATGATATCCATAGCAGGGGCGCTGAGGGGTATACGCAGCTGGCCCAGGAGGTAATCGCTAATGCTGAGAAACGCGCTGGGACGGGGGCTCGGAGCGCTCATTCGGGAGCCTGAGCCTCAGGCGACTACAGAGCCAACTCTATCGCAGCCTCAGCCGGTGTCCACCGGCGCTGCCGCGGCTGCGCCCGCACGGGAGCCCCTCGCTGGCGGGCCTTTCCAGATCGATATCGACCTGATTGACCCGAGCCCTTATCAGCCGCGCACGCGCTTTCGCGAGGAAGCGCTGGATGAACTGGCGCGCTCGATTCAATCCAGCGGCATTATTCAACCGCTGGTGGTGCGGACACTCGGCAAACGATTTCAGTTGATTGCCGGCGAACGTCGCTGGCGCGCTGCTCAACGCGCGGGACTGCAGCAGGTCTCCGCCATTGTCCGCAACGTTACCGACGCGCTGGCGCTGGAAATGACATTGGTTGAGAACATCCAACGGGAGGACTTGAATGCGATTGAGGCAGCTCGCGCGTTCGAACGTTTGATGGATGAGTTCCAACTGACGCAGGAGACCGTTGCCGAGCGCACCGGAAAAGATCGGACGACGGTCGCCAACTCGATTCGACTGCTGAAGCTTGAGCCTACGATTCAAGATTGGATTGAAGAAGGGAAACTGAGCGCTGGCCACGGACGCGCTTTGCTGGCGGTACCAGACTCACAGCTACGCATGCGTTATGCGCAGCGGGCGGCGCGTGGAGGCTTGACGGTGCGGCAAATAGAGCGGCTGGCTTCGCGTCGCTCGCGGGGCGCTGCAGCGGCTACAGAAGTACACGCGGACGCGAATATCCGAGCGGCGCTGGAAGATCTGCAACGCCAGTTAGGAACAAAGGTGCTGCTGCGACAGAAAACCAAACTTCGTCCAGGGCAGCTGGTGCTGGAATATTACGACGACGCGCAGCTCATGGGGATCTACGACCGACTGATGAAATAATCGATGCGAAGATAGCACTTCAAGCGTCGCTGGGCTGCAGTATACGATTTCAGTCTTCGGAACAATTTCTGTAACCATCCCCACGTTCATTTCATTTCAATTGTAGTCATTGGGCAACGAGTGCTGTTTGCTTCGTTGACTTCGCGCGGCAGCCCGCTAAAGTGAGAAGGTAGTTTCTGGGGGATGCTTTATGGCATGGAGATGGCCGGGCGGCGCCAAGGGTGGCGCGAGTGACGAGTGGACAGGTTTTATCGATCAGGGCGTCACGATAGAGGGGACACTGCAGGTCAAGGGTACATTCCGTATTGACGGAAACGTGAAGGGTAATATTATTTCAGAACAGACCGTTATTCTTGGCGAAGGCGCAAAGGTCGAAGGGCAGATCGAAGGAAACCACGTAGTTATTGCGGGCCGTTACGATGGCGTGATTTTTGCCAAGGGCCGAGTGGAGATTCAGGCCAAGGGCGTGGTCACGGGCGAGGTGCATTCGCCCTGCATGGTGATTGACCCGGGCGGAATTTTTGACGGCCGATGCCATATGCTTGGGTCGTCCGATTCGTCGTCGGCTCCTGTTACGATTCCGATCCGCGCTGTAAGCCAAGCGTAATTCGGTGAAGTTTTTTCTGCGGCAAATCCCATCTCAAAAGTCCCGTTTTCAATCAGTTATTGCGTCTGTCCAGCTTGAGCTCCCTCATCGGCATTTGACTAACTATTATAGGTAGTAATACAGGTTAGCTATCTTGGTGACCATTCTGCATATACGCGCTCGCACGCAACGTGCGATCAGTTGGCGTCCCTCCATTTCCTGTCGGCGAAGTTGACACAGCCGTGTAGGGCAGATATGTTCAGCATGGGTTGCTGAGGAAGACGCGAAATGAAAATTCTGGTCGTTGGCGGGGGTGGGCGAGAGCACGCTCTGGTGTGGCGGCTCACGCAAAGCACTAAGGTGGAGAAACTGTGGTGTGCGCCCGGGAACGGTGGCACGGCCTCCGATGGGGAATCCATTCCGGTGGATGTCGGCGACGTTGCGGCGCTCATCGCGATTGCGCATAAATTGCAGCCGGATCTTACTGTGATCGGTCCGGAGCTCCCGTTGGTTCACGGGATAGCCGATGCGTTTCGCGCGCAGAAATGGCCGATCGTGGCGCCGTTGCGGCAAGCGGCGCAGCTCGAAGGTAGCAAGATTTTCTCAAAGGATTTTCTCGAACGGCACAACTTGCCCACAGCGAAGGGCTACGGCGCGTACGACGCTGCTCGCCAGGCCTATGCCGCGCTGGAGACAGTTGAGTGGCCGCTGGTAATCAAGGCCGACGGCTTGTGCGCCGGGAAAGGCGTGCTTGTTACCGAGGACAAGCAGGAAGCGCGAGACTTTATTGCACGAGGCATGGAAAAGAATGAACTCGGCGCGGGTGGGAAACGCATCCTTTTGGAAGAGGCGCTGGAAGGCGAGGAGTTGTCGTTCATCCTGCTGACCGACGGTCGTCGCTGGGCACCGATGGTGCCTACACGCGATCACAAGCGTGCTTTTGATGGTAATGAAGGCCCCAATACCGGCGGGATGGGAGCTTACTCGACGGACGATTTGCTACCGCCAGCGCTGCGCGAGACGATCATCAACACGATTGTCGAACCCACCATGCGCGGGCTTGCGGCGGACGGAATTCCCTACCAGGGATTTCTTTACATTGGCTTGATGCTGACGAAATCTGGGCCAAAAATTCTGGAATTCAATTGCCGATTGGGTGATCCCGAGGCCCAAGCCATCGTGGCCCGGATGGATTTCGATCTCGCGGAAGTGCTGGCCGACGTCGCTGCGGGACGGTTGGACCCGGAGAAACTGAAGTGGCGACCAGGTGCGAGTGTTTGCTTGGTGCTGGCTTCCGGGGGGTATCCGGGGAAATTTGAAGCGGGAAAGCGGATCAGTGGTCTAACCGACGCGGAAGAAGCGGGGCAGGCAAAAGTGTTACACGCCGGCACAACGCGGCAATCCGCTGAGAATGGTGGGGGAATTGTTACTAGCGGCGGCCGGGTACTTGGCATCACCGCCGCCAGGCCTACGCTGGATGCCGCACTCGCGGCGGTCTACCAAGCGGCAACGAAGATTCATTTCGATGGCATGCACTATCGGAAAGATATTGGCGCGTACACGGCGCCGTTACTTGGGAAGGTCGCCGGATCAAAAGACCTTTAGTTTGGCTGGGGTTTGGGCTTGCGGCGCAACGTGGGCGCCTCTGGCGGCTGATCTTTATCCGGCACGGCTTTCTCGATGGGCTCTTCCGGCGGCACGACCCATTCGAAACCGGCTGCTTCGCCGATCGTCCCTAGAACGAATCGACCGTCCGTCGCGACCAACGGGATCATGGCGCGCAGCAAGTTCGTCGCATCTTCATCCGGGGCCTTTTGCGCTTGACCATTACTGATGTCGGCAAGCACCTTGGCGAACTTAGGGTCCGAGGCCCGCAGGCGAGCGATGCGTGGGTCGTCTCTGAGGATCAGCGCATCCAAGCCGGTGCCTTCCAGGTTCGCGGGATAGCTGGTTTCAACCAAGGTGCGCGGCGATTTTTTCCCTTCCGGCGGATAGAGTTGCGTGAAACGCGGCCGCATCACGCGCGTCTGCCAATAATCTTTACCGCGCGCGCCTAGCTCCTCCTGCTCGATGCGATAGTCCGCCAGCCAGACTTCCGGGCCGTAATTGGGGGCGTAGCCAATGATGACCACTTCAAAGATCGGGTCCTCCGGAGCAAACGTCAGCTTGGTGTGCAGCTGCCCGACGAGCGGCCGCAGTCTCTCTAAGAAACCAACGCCGATGGCCTCAAGGTCTGGCTCGGCGTCGTCCGGGTAAGCGCGATAACGCGGATCGGCTTTGGTGACGCGTTCGAAGTTATGGTCCAAACGCGTGGGTTTTGGGTCGGCAGCAAGTTGCCATTCGGCTGCGCCGAACAACACGCCGACGTGGGTGGCGTCCACGCTCATAACGCGCGGAAAATGCGAATTTGCTTCAATGGGCTTGTCCACGACCGCGAAGGAAATGAGGTCGCGCGAAACGTGGACAATCACACGCCCTCCCGAGAGGTTCGCGACGATTTCATCTTCACGCTGGTCTTGCGCGTGGGCGAACGGGCACGTGAACACAATGGTCGCGGCGACGGACAGCATTGCCATCAGTGAGCGTCGATACGCAGAAATGAGGAGTCTATACATGATTTCTCGACGCGCTCCCGCATTGCTCTCCGCGAGAAAAACGCCCAGCACCTGCCTCGCCTTATTGTAGGCGCACGCGGCTACTTTTAGTAAACTGGTAAGTGGATGCGCGTGGCAACGGAGCCATTTCAAGCGTGCAGATTCTGCATAAAAGTAAGGACTGAACGGAACGACGATTTCCTAAATGGAACCACGACTATGAGAAAAGCAAAGAGTATCAAGCACAACGGCAAGCCACTGAGCGACATTTTAGCGGCGCACGAGCTTTTTTTTCGCGGCAAGGATGGTGGGGTGCGCGCGGACTTGAGCGGCGCGGATCTTTCTGGAGCGGATCTAGAAGGTGCGAATCTGACCGGCGCGATTCTGCGCAATGCCAATCTGGAAGGCGCCAATCTTCGCAAAGCAAAACTGGCGTCGGCGGATTTGTCTGGCGCCAATCTCCGTAAAGCGGAATTGCGCAACACGGATATGACTGAAGCAATTCTTCCCGGCGCGGATTTGTCCGAGGCGCAGGCGAGCGGCATCGAATTTTTTCGCTGCGACCTTTCCAACGTGAATTTTCAGCGCGCGATTTTGCGCAACATCAATCTTCGATTGGCAAATGTGAATGGCGCGCGGTTCGCCGGCGCGGACATGGGCGTAGCCATTTTGCGGGAAACGGATCTGACGGGCGCGGACCTTTCCGGCGTAGACCTAAGTACGGCGTTGCTGCCGAAAGGCTACGCCATTGCGCATTCGGCGAAGTAGCGGGCAAGCGGACAGCCCGGTAGCCCAGCCTGCGAGAGACGTTCTGGCATGCATCATGACAAGCGGCAACGGCGCATGATAGCCTCATCTCGCGATAGCGCACCATCCCCTTCCTAAGACTGTGGCTACACCGACTACCCAACTCGACCGCAGCGCCGTGCGCCAGCGCGTGCTGGAGGTGTTGCGCGAGCTGCTAGTGGAATTGGGTAGCGCGGGTGCGCTTCCGATGCTGCGCGACACCTCGCAACTCGACGCTGATCTGGGGATGGGCAGCCTGGAACGAGTGGAGCTGCTGGCGCGTATCGAGGTCACGTTCGGCGTGCGACTGGCGGACCGTGTGGTCGCCGAGGCGAATACGCCCGATGATTTGGCGGCAGCGATATTGGGGGCGGGCCACTTGGAGGCGCCGGACGATTCCGGCAGCTCGGCGTTGCGTGCTTCGGTCACTGCCAACAAATTACATCGCGATGCGGTCGCGGCCGGCGCTTACGAAACCCAGACGCTGCTGGAACTGCTGCGTTACCGCGCCACGCACGACGCGGAGCGCACGCATCTGCTGATCACGGAAGACGCGGAAGATGGCGGCGAACGCGAAGTCACGCTGACCTTCGGAGAATTGTATTCCGCCGGCCAGCGATGCGCGGCGGAGTTGGCGCGGCAAGGAGTTGCCGCAGGCGCGCGGGTGGCGCTGATGCTGCCCAGCGGGCGGGCGTTCTTTGTTTCGTACACGGGGATTTTACTGGCAGGCGCGGTGCCGGTGCCCATCTATCCGCCATTCCGCGCCGATCGCATCGAAGAATATGCCGCGCGGCAGTCCGCGATCCTCAACAACGCAGAAGTTTGCATGCTGCTCACGTTTCGTCGCGCCGAAGCGGTGGCGAAACTCTTGAAGCCGCGGGTGCGTTCGCTCGCGGCGGTGCTCGATGCCGATCAACTTATCGCACACGCCGACAAACCTGCGGAGCCAATTCCTGGTGCGCTGCCCCTGCATCTGACCGGCGGCCGAGAGCGCAAATCCAGCGATCTGGCACTGCTGCAGTACACTTCCGGCTCCACGGGTGATCCCAAAGGCGTGATGCTCACGCACGCCAACTTGCTCGCCAATATGCGCTCGATCGGCGAAGCGATGCAGCTCGGTCCGAATGATGTTGGCATCAGCTGGCTGCCGCTGTATCACGATATGGGATTGATCGGCGCATGGCTTGCGCTGCTGCACTTTGGAACGCCGCTGGTGGTGATGTCGCCGCTGGCGTTCCTGACGCGTCCGGAGCGCTGGCTGCAGGCGTTTCACAAGCACCGCGGCACGATTGCCGCTGCGCCTAATTTTGCTTACGAACTATGCGTAAGGAAAATTGCGGACAAAGATATCGCGGGAATCGATCTCAGTTCCTGGCGTATTGCGTTGAATGGCGCGGAGCCGGTGAACCCGGACACTCTCGAACGGTTTGAAAAGCGCTTCACACCCTATGGATTTCGAGGCCGGTCCATGGCTCCGGTTTACGGCTTGGCAGAGGCGTCCCTCTGCGTGACCTTCCCACCACTGGAGCGCGCCCCATTGGTCGACCGCATCGAGCGCGAAGCGTTCACCACCCACGGGCGGGCAACGCCCGTCCAAGCCGGAGATGCCAACGCAATTTCGTTCGTTTCCTCGGGCAAAGTCGTGAACCGCATGGAAGTTTGCATAACGGACGACGCTGGCAAAGAAGTTCCGGACCGCATCGAAGGATTTTTGTGGTTCCGGGGGCCTTCCGCCACCAGCGGATTTTTCCGAAATCCGGCGGCTACGGAGAAATTGTTCCCGCAAGGTGCCGCGATACGCGACGGCGAATACGCGTGGGTGAATTCCGGAGACCGCGCGTATTGCGCGGACGGAGAGATTTACGTTACCGGCCGCGTGAAAGACATCATCATCAAAGGCGGGCGCAACCTTTACCCGCATGAGGTGGAAGAGCTGGCCGCGCGCGTGGAGGGCATTCGCAAAGGATGCATCGTGGCGTTTGGTTTGAAAGATGAAGCCAGCGGCACGGAACGTCTAATGGTGGTTGCCGAAGCGCGTGAAGCGAACGCCGGGCGGCGCACCGCGATTGTGGCGGCCATCACGGTACAGATTTCCAAAGGGCTGGGGCTGCCACCCGACCGCGTGGAATTGCTGCCACCGGGAAGTATTCCAAAAACTTCCAGTGGCAAATTGCGGCGTGAAGAGACCAAACAGTTGTATTTGCTGGGCACTCTGAGCCGATCGAAAGCGCCGGCGTGGCTGCAAATCGCGCGGCTGGGGGCTGCGAGCGCGTGGAGCAATTTCGGCGGTCGGGTGGCGGGCGCGGCGCGGCGAGCGGCAGAAATGGTCTACGGCGCTTATTTTGTTGTGGTGTTTTTTCTTTGGGTCGTGCCCGCGTGGCTGATCGTGCAGCGCATCAAGGACCACCGCGCCGCCGGGCGGTTTACCTCCCGTGCGTTGAAAATACTATTTGCGCTGACGCGCAACCGCGTGCGGGTGATCGGAAAAGAGTATATGGATACGCCCGGCGCAAAGATTTACGCCGGCAATCACACCAGTTACTTCGATGTGTTGCCTTTGATGCTGGGGCTGGGCGTGCCGTACCGCTTCGTGGCAAAAATGGAAGTCGGGCATATGCCATTCGTGGGAACATTTCTGCGGCAAATGGGGCATTTGACATTTAACCGCGCCGACAGCGATGCGCGACTGAATCAGTCCAAGGAGATGGAAGAGCTGCTACGGGGCGGTGAATCCGTGTTTGTGTTTCCGGAAGGTACGTTGGCGGCGGAGGACGGCGTGCGGCCCTTTCAGCTCGGCGCGTTCAAGGCGGCGGTAATTACCGGAGCACCGATCATTCCCGTGGCGCTCGCGGGAGTGCGCCACGTTCTACGCGACGGCACCTGGCTGCCGCGCATGGGCAACATCACCATAACGCTTTCGCCTCCGATCTATCCGCAGGCTGCCAATGGCCATTCTCAAGATGCAAGTGATGCCGGCAACTGGCACCAACTGATTCACTTGCGCGACGCCACGCGGGCGGCCATTGCCAGCCATGCCGGCGAACCTTTGCTGTAAAGATCTTTACAATCAAGAAGATCCGCAAAAGAAAAGGCCCCCAGAAAATACATTTAACACCTGAGTGTTACAACTTCCGCGGCAGCTCTAGCATCTTTACTAGCAACGAAAAACAAAAGCGCGGAGAGCTGCCTCCTGCCTGAGGCATCCCGCAAGACGCGCAGCCGTGCGGGTATTTACATAAGTTGTCGCGCCGGCTAGCGCCAAAAACAAAACTCAAAGGAGCCATTATGAAATGGAAGCTATTGGTGTCTTTATTCGCATTCGCGGCGCTGTTTGCGGGTTCCGCGAAAGCGCAGGACGATTCCAAATTTGATGTTTTCGCGGGCTATTCGTATATGCGAGCCAATCCCAGCAGCAACACGCTGGGTAGCTACTCACTCAATGGGGGGAGCGCGTCGTTCGCCTACAAGGCCACACCGTGGCTGAGCGCCGTTGCTGATTTTGGCGCGTACACGAACAACGATCTCTTCAATGCGGGCTCGAGCGGCACGGCGTCGACGTACCTGTTCGGCCCGCGCGTTTCGTTTCATCACGTGTGGCGCATTCACCCGTTTGCAGAAGCGCTTTTCGGCGTTGCACACGGCAATGCAAACTTATTTACTACGCCGATCTCCCATAATGCCTTTGCCACGGCGCTCGGCGGCGGCTTTGATTATCGCTTCAACCGCCATTTCAGCTTGCGGCCGCTGGACGTTGACTACCTTCCGACGCGGTTTCCGGAACTCGCCGCCGGACGGCAGACACAGAATAATTTGCGCGTATCCACCGGCATTGTCTTCCATTTCTAAGCAAATTTAGAAAGAGGCAACTTCGCAAAGCGAACAAATGGTGCAGTGCAGGCAGAAGGGCCGGGAAAGGCAGAACCGACCCTTTGCATTTTTGTCTGAAAAAATTCCTATCTACGCATAAGTGCTTTGAATTTGTTTCGCCCTGAACTCAGCGAACGCTTGCACTCGCCAAACGGGCGACGAGTTCTCTTGTGAACAACAAGCTAGCCTTGCATCGTGTAGATCACGGTTATGTAGGTGTCGACTTTTACGGGCAGCCCATTGAGTACCGTTGGCCGATAGCGCCAACGCCGCACCGCATCGATTGCCGATTGATAAAAGAGCACGTCGCCGCTGACGACTTCCAGGGACTCGATCCTACCGTCCGTCGAAATAATGGCATGCAGTTCCACGCGGCCGTTACGGCGAATCTGCCTGGCAAGCGGTGGATATGCGGGCTCGATGCGCTCTATGAGCATGGCGGGATCGAGATGCGTAACGTGCACGATCGCGGGCTTGTCAGTGCCCGGCGGTGGCTTCGGTACTTGGGCATTGCCGACAATGTTGATGCAACCGGGGCAGGGTCCGCCGGTGTTTTCTCCCAGGGCATCATTGTCGCCCGACGAATCCAGTCCATCTGAAGGTCGCTGATTTCCTCCAGAAGAGGGATTCCGTGGGTGCGCAGTCGGGCAGAGGAAACAGATGGTCGGCTTTTCGCCGACGCGCGGCGCGGTTGTAGCTGGCCGCTCGCGTGCCACTCCACCGTAAGGATGGTACGGAGGCATAGGCGTATAGTCCGCCATCGCGATGCGCTCGACTTTTCCGAAAAAAGGGATAGCTACGATGGTCAGCACCACCACGGCCTGCAAAAGCGTTGAAATCGCCAGCGAGCGGCGTCGCAAGCGGCGCTCCTGGCGCGACTGCTGCGTATCGCCACCAATCAGGCACTCTCGCAAAACAGCAAAACCCTCCTGACTTTGCGTTGCGGCATTTTCCGCGCTGCGACTGGGCACACCACGATCTTGGCTGGCCATGACACACCTCCACTCAAATTTAACGAATCGGTTTGCGATGAATTTCGCGGCGTTAGTCGCTGGCTATTGCACACACCACGGCTGCAACCGTCGTCGCCGTGATGTGCTGCGCAAAGTTCAGCGGACTAACGCCGCGCTCGCAGGGATGTGAGGTTGCGCGCGTCCTCACTACTTTGGACACCAGCACATCGCGCAAGTTCCCGCAATCTCTGAGAGACATTCCGCTGGGCTCGGCCGACGAGCATGGCCAGAGTATCGCTAGTACGAAAACACTAGAGCTGTGCATGTCTAACCGCTGACTTTACGAAAAATGTATCGTGCGCGGATGCCGCAGCATCTCATTCACGTGGACGTGGAACTAAAGGGGGTAAATCCGATGCTGAGGCGATTTGTCGAGGTTGTTGGCGTACGCCGCACGGGTTGGGCTGCTCTGGACCGCGATCCGCAGCAGGACAAGGTGGAATTCACTTGTCCGCACTGCGGCGCCCGGGATCAGAAAAACGCCCGGCGCGAGCGCTCGCTATATCATTTCACGGACGGTTTTTTGCAGGATCTGCAGGGAGAAGTGACGCAGTGCCATTCTTGCAAACAGTCCGTGCGCGTAGTGCCCGTGGTGCTTTTGCACGACCAGGGCGAGGCGCGCCGCTTTGAAGCGGTGTTTGCGGACCAGGCGACCGCAGGGGATCCGGATACGGATTCCGCGGCCGCTGCGAGCGCAATACCGTCACTCGTAGCGACGCACTAATTTTCTGGATCCAGTAATGCGAAAGGGGCGTCGTTTGCGCCCCTTTTTTGTTTTTGCGTGGCATGCTGCGCCGTAGTCCGCTCAAATCTGGCAGCTGAGATTCTCAGTACGCGTGCCAGCAGCCGAAGCGGTCGCGCCAGCCGTGGCGAAATGCTTCATGGCGAACATAGTCCGGATGGCTGTAGTACGCGCGACGCTCGTAACGCACCACCGGCCGATTGCGCCAGTCTTGCGCTTGCGCCGCCGGCGCTCCCGCGAAAACCAGGAAACCGCTCAATGCCACCGCGCTCAAAACTACCTTACCAACCAAAGATTTAAGTGAATGCGTATGCAGTTGCATAACATCCTCCCGTGGAACGCTCCCGGGAACCTGTCTGGGGTTGGCGTCCTACTAGATCAAACCCACGTCCGGGCAAAATGTCGCGAAGCTCGGATTGCGCCGTCTGAAGGCTGTTTACATCAATAGGCTTGCAGGAAGGGATCGACGTCCATGTGGTATTTTTCCATGCCGGTTCGGATCTTTTCGAAGGCCTCGTCCACGGTATCGGCAAACTGTATCAACTTGTACTCTTCCGGATTGATCATGCCCCAGCGCACCATGGCGCGAAAATTCAGCACCTGCTCCCAGTAGCGCCGGCCGTAGATCAGGATCATATTGTTCTTCGATAGCTTTCCGGTTTGCAGCAACGTCATCATTTCCCAAAGTTCGTCCATGGTGCCAAATCCGCCGGGAAAAACAATCAGCGCTTTGGCAATCTGTGCAAACCACAATTTGCGCATGAAAAAATAATGGAAGTTGAGGCTCAGCTCCGGACTGATATAAGCGTTCGAAAATTGTTCGTGCGGCAATTCAATGGACAAACCCAGCGATTTCCCCCCCGCTTCATACGCCCCGCGATTCGCTGCTTCCATAATTCCCGGACCGCCGCCCGAGCAGATGACGAACCTGCGCGGCTTGGGCCCCAGCGAACTGGCCCACGCGGTGATTTTGTGAGAAAGCGCGCGCGCTTCTTCGTAATAGCGAGACATTTCCAGCGCGCTCTTGGCGTTCTTCAGCGCCGTGCGGTGTTCGGCCGCGACGCGGTGTTCAGCCGCCGCGCCGTGCCGCCGTTTGTCCAGTTTTTTCTTCTTCAGCCGCGTCAACCGCGCCAGCGCGGTTTCACGCGACTCGATGCGCGCGGACCCGAAGATTACAATGGTGTCGCCGATATTTTCTTTCTTCAGCTGCATCATGGGCTGCAGATATTCCGCCATGATCCGCAAAGGCCGCGCTGGAGTGCTTTGTAAGAAGTCCAGATCTTCGTGGGGAGGTTTCGGCGCATGTTGCGGCTTAAGCTTAGGCTGACGTTGGGGCATGGAAACACTCTCTCCAAATAGGCGAACCTTCATTCTAGAGAGAGGAAGCACCCGCGGCAACGCCTGCGACTGATCAGGCGTCGAATCAAGTACACTGCGACCCCTGACCCTTGGGGGTCGTGACGGGGAAAATAGGCAAAGGGCCGTAGACAGAATTTGAGGAGTACATGATTCTTCGATCCATTGGCGAAGGCGCCGCAAAGCTTGTGCGATTGTTAAGCGTGGCTTTGCTCGTTGCCGCGCGCACTTTCGCGCAAGCCCCGGAAGGCCCGATGACTCCGCCGCCTTCGGTGACAATCCAGCAAGCGCCGCGAACCGCGTTAAAGGTTCGGGTCACACTGGTAAATACGCCGGCGGTGGTGCGCAACGCAAAAGGCGAAATGGTGCACAATCTGGACGCCAAAGATTTTCAAGTTACCGATAATGGTGTGCGCCAGCAAATCACCCATTTCGATCTGGGCAGTGATCCCGTCTCCATGGTCGTATTGGTGGAGACCAGTTCCCGCGTCTCGGCATTGTTGCCGCAGGTGCGCAAGACCGGCATTCTCTTGACGCAAACGGTGATGGGGCCGACTGGCGAAAGCGCGGTCGTCTCCTTCAATGACTCCATCGACAAGCTGCAGGATTTCACCACCAGCAGCGACCTGATCGAGAGCACGATGTCTCAACTTCCCGAAGGAACCTCGGGAGCCAAACTCTACGATGCCATGGCTGTGGGCGTCGAAATGTTGAGCGGTCGTCCGCGGCAGAGCACGGAAAAATTCCCGAGCCGCCGGATACTGATGATTCTTGCGGAAGCAGACGATGAAGGCAGTGTGTCGAAATTAGGTGAAGTGTTGCGGAAGGCGCAACTCGCCAACGTCACCATTTACAGCGTGGGACTATCAACCACGCGCAGCGAGCTGCAAAGCAAACGCCCGCCAGATGGCCAGTCCCCCATAACGCCGCCTGGCACGTTTGGCCGTCCGCCTTTCCCCGGTTCCATCCAAACGCCCGATACTGCCGCCGAAGCGCAAGGCGTGGACATAACCGCTCTGGCCGTGTGGGCCGTGAAGCACGCGGAAAATGTGGTGAAAGGCGAGGCGCTCGAAGCGGCGGCAGCAGCCACCGGCGGCGTACACATCGCAACGTTTCGGGATCGTTCGATTGAAAACGCCGTCGATGAGATCGGTGGCGAGCTGCACTCGCAATATAACCTGAGCTATTCTCCGACGGATGCCAGTAGCTCCGGCTATCACGAGATTACGGTCACCGTCGACAAGCAGAACCTGAAAGTCCGCGCCCGCCCAGGCTACTATCTACCTTAACGCCCCGCCGGCAAAAGCCACAAAAACTCCGAACCATCTCGCGGACACCCCGCGCAGCAACTACAATAGTTTTTTCCAGAAACTCGAGGCGCGATCCGCACACAACACATCTTTTCGCGCGTTCCAGCGCAGAAAATGATCCGTTCTGGTGTGCGCGGTATGCGCCTCGCGCGTCGCCCATACTTCGTGGAACAAGAACGCCCCGGGCCCGTCCGCGGAACGGTGCAGGTCATAAACCAAGCAACCTACTTCCTTGCGCGTGGGGGTCACCAAGGCTCGCAACTCCGCCTCCAGCAGCAACTCCTGCCCTTCGCGCGCACGCAGATGGACGATCAGCGTTACCGCCTCTTTTGGAAGTTTTTCAGCAGACGCGCGGCCCGCCTTGCGCGCCCGTTTCTTCACCTTGCGGATTGCTTTCTTCCTCTTTACCTTCGGCATGGTGGCGGGCATTGTAACCCAAGTCCGCTGCAGACGCATTTCCTGGCGCGGTCGTCTACTTCGTTGCCGGAGCGCTACCGCTCGCACCGGTCGCCGTCGCCCGCCCGGCATCCAAACTGTCAAAATTCAGAATGGTATTCAGCACCAACGCGTAAGTCCCGCGCGTTTCCCCGCGATATACAGGATTGATGGAGAACAGCACTACGTGTCCCTTACCGGAGGGCGCATCCACCACCGCGGGATGTTGCGCAATTTCTCCGCCGTTATCGACCAAACCCGAAATCAGCAGGTCCTTGCTATCGGCATAGCGGAAAATCACGCGCGGACGCTGCGCCGGCGGAATCACGCGCAAGCCATTGATCTTCTGCTCGTCGCTGATCGCCGGCGATTCCCAAAGCTCGGCCTTAGGCTGCTCTTCGATCTCCGCGGTGGCTGCCCGGCCCACGGTAAAATCCGGATCGTCGGCAGTACCCCGGCCGGTCGGCCGCTCTTTGGTTTCTCCTCCCAGCCTGCGGAAATGGCGTTGGCCAGCGATGCTGCTCAACGAAAACACCGGCCCGTTATCGCAATAGGCCGACACTTTCTCTCCGTAGCCGTACGCGATGGGGCTCGCTCCGTCCACTAGCCGCGTTCCCACCACTGAGCCCACAATTTTCATTTTGTCCGAGGAGCTCGAACTGATGCCGTCCGCCAGGCCGATCGAAAGCGCGAATGTGGACGTGTCCGTTGCGGTCAGCAGCACGCCGCCCTTTTCCACGAAGGATTGCAGATGCGCTACGCCGCTCCATCCGAGCCCTGGCCGCATATCATCCGTCGAGTCCGTTTGCCCCACCAGATTCGGGGTTTCGGGAGTATTTTTCCATGGCAACGCATTTCCCCACGCCATCGGCAAACCATTTACCATCGACGCCGTTCCGACCGGATAGCCAACCGGCGGAAAAAGGATCACATCGTATTTGGCGTTCAGATCAGCGGTCTTCGACACCGTTTGCGTGCTTATGTAGTCGTAAGGGATCTTCATATCGTCCAGGGCGAGCCGCCACCAACCTTCCATCTGCGTGCTGAGCCAGGTATGCACAAACGCCACGCGCGCCGCGCGCACCGGATGCGTCTTGACGCCCGGCACCGCGCCCAGCGCGATAGCGTGGAGTCCGACGTCCGCAGCTGCTTGATCCAACTCCGCGCGACTAACGCCGCGAACTAAAAACGAACCGCGATTGAATTTCTTTCCGCCGCTTTCAAAGCTTTCTTCTGCGGCTTCGATGCTCGCGCCTTTCAAGCGGTAACGCAGCGTGGCCATCGCTGGCTCGGCGTTGTTGTTGATGGCAAAAATCGCGCCGTCGCCTGTTACGCCGCCCGCAGCATGCACCTCTGCCACACTCTTCATCGCTGCGTCGAGTACTTTCACGTCCGTCACGCGCGCCACTTGCACGCCGAATAGTTCGCCAAACGTCCAGCCTGTATCATCGTATGGCGTTTTCTGCGGGTCTTCCGGACTCCAATACTGGTGATCCAACAGCGCGTCCGCGATGCGCGAGTACGGTTGGTCCATGCGAATGACGTAGCTGCCCGCGGGAAATTCGCGGGTCGTCGGGGCCTTCTCTGTCGATTCCTTCGCGTCGGTACTCTTGGTCTTCTTCTCGGAATCCTTGCTCGGTTTTTCTTTCTTTACCGGCAGCGCCACGGTGAATGCCGTGCTCGCTCGCGAAATCTCCACATCCTGCCTCTGCAACACGTGTAAAAGTTCCGCCTGCAATTCCGGGCGGGGATCATCTGCCGGCAGAACATACGCCGCCGGACCTTCGGCGCCGGGTTTGGTGATCGAGCGCTTGGCCTTGAGATAAAAATTCCTCAAAAACAACCGCTTGTTTTCATTGAAATAATGCAGAGAGGTCAGCAAGCCGGTTTCTTCATAATTATTATTGTCGCGCTGCGACCACACGGCTTTTGGATACGGCGGATTCTGCCGGTACCACGTGCGCGAGTACTCTTCCGGCTCCAGCGTGCGCGTTTCCGTATCCGCTCCGCCGTTGCCGAATGTTTCGTATAGCCGGCTGATGCCGTTGTGCATCGCGGCGATAAACATCAAATATCCCGGCGACCAGGTGTCGAAATCTCCGTGCGTAAATACTCCCGGCATGCCGAATTTGGTCATGTCCGCCACGTTGCGCGCGCCAATCATCTGCCATTCGTCCGCCAGGATCGGGTCGATCCACGCGTTGTACGGCCCATCGCCGACGGTGTTGTCATACAGGTATGGCACGGATTCGTGCAAATCGTGCAGCACCTGAGCTTTCCATCCCACGTAAGTGTTCAAAACGTTTTCTGTCAGCTTCAGGGTCACGCCCATGGCGTCGCGATTGTTGTCGTGCGCCACGTACTTGCCCCAATACATCAGCGGCGGATAGAAATCTTTCGGGTGCGACAAGTGCCATTTATAAATATCCACCATGCGATCCCGGCCATCGACTTCCACCACCGGCGTGATCAGCGTAATCGTTCCTTCGCGCACTTCGCGGATGTACGGGCTTTCATCGACCGCCAGACGATACGCCAATTCCATCAGCGCCGTCGGCGCTCCCGTTTCCGGGGAATGAATCGTGCCGGTTATGTAATAAACGGGCACGGCCTTGGCCACGATGCGATCCGCCTCTGCGTCATCCAACTTGATCGTGCGCGGATCGGCTAGCTTCGCCAGTTGCGCACGATTGGCATCCAGATTCTTCAAATTTTCAGGAGATGAAATCGCCACCGCGATCATCTCTCGCCCTTCTTCCGTTTTCCCGATGGAGAAAACCTTCACGCGCGGGCTGGCTTTTTCCAGCAGGCGCATGTATTTGTAGACTTCCTCGGCGTAAGGGAGAATTCCGGGCGCGCCCGCCACATCTCCAAGCACCACCTCGGGCGTAGGAACCGTTTTCGAAGCCGGCAAATATTCCACCAGCGGCGAACTGAACGCTGGCTCGGTCGTATATTTCTTGATCTTTGCGGTGTACGCGTCATCCACCGCTTGCTTGGGATCGCGCGCTGGCGCCGTTTCGTCCGCAGCCCAGGCGTTCGCAGCCAGCAACGCCAGAACGGCCACCGAAAACACGCGGACAAAATAACCGCATCTATGCACGCGGGACACACGGATCATAATATTTCTCCCAAAATTGATGAAGACGAAGGTCAAGATTGTAAACGTGGAATTGTAACGCACTACCAGGCAGAAGTTGCGGCCGCAATCTTATACGGGCGGCTTCTTTCGTCAGCACTCGTTAGTTCGCGCCGGCAAATGCAATGTCCACCGGAGCCGGCACTTCCAGCCGCTCGCCAGTGAACTCCAGCTCCCCGCTGTTCGCGTCGATGCGGAATACTTCGATGTCGTTCGATTCCTGATTGGCCACCAGCAGGAAATGTCCCGAAGGATCAATCACAAAGTTCCGCGGCGTTTTTCCCCGCGTTAGAAAATCTCCGATGGACGTTAAGATTCCCGTTTTCGGCGCGATTGCAAAAATCGCGATGCTGTCGCGTCCCCGGTTCGAGACGTACAAGAATTTCCCGGAAGGGTGGATGGCGATTTCCGCGGTATCGTTCGGACCGTTGTAATCTCCCGGCAATGTGCCGATGGCCTGCTTGGCCTCCAACGTCCCGGCGGCCGCGTCGTAAGAAAAAACAGTGACTGTGGACCCGAGCTCATTGGTCACATAGATAAATTTGCTGTTAGGACTGAACACCAAGTGCCGCGGACCCGCTCCCGGTTCCACTTTGGCGAACGGTGGATCATTCGGCGTGAGCGTGCCGCTGGAGGCGTCAAACTTGTCCACCAGCACTTCATCGAGCCCCAGATCGACTTCGAGCGCGTACCGATTATCAGGCGACGTCGCAATCCAGTGCGCGTGCGGGCCTTCCTGTCGCGCTTCAATCACGCCGTGGCCCTGATGCTGCTCCAGCGCGGACGCCGCGCCGAGCTTTCCATCCGCGCCAAGCGGAAAAATGGCCACGCTTCCGCCAGTGTAGTTCGCCACAAGAAGATATTTTCCGGTCTTGTCGAACGTAACGAAACACGGATCGGCTCCGCCCGAAGCCACCTGATTCAGTAGCGTCAATTTCCCGCTGCTTCGGTCGATCGCGAACGCGCTCACGGCTCCGCTCTTCGCTCCCTCGTAATTCCCCACTTCGTTTACCGCGTACAAATACTTTCCGCCGGCATCAACGGCTACGAAGGAAGGATCCACGGATTCGGCCGCGACCGCCAATGCGGACAACTTCCCGCTGTGCTCGTCAAATCGCAGCGAGTAAATTCCCTTGCTCGCGGATTTGCTCGTGTACGTCCCGACGAATACCAGCTCAGACCCTTTGGGTTTCGGCGCAGGCGCGGACCAGCCTGTTCCCGCGAGAAATCCGCTCACCGCCGTAGCTATAACAAGCGTCGCGATGCTCTTTGCCAGACTTCTTTTCATGAGCCCAGTCCCCGATTCCCCGTTGCAGTAAATACGTTTACTTCTTTTCTTCTTCCGACTCTTCCTGCAATACCGCCGCGGCCGCCACGCTATCGTCGTCATCCAGCCGCAACAATCGCACGCCTTGCGTGGAGCGGCCGGCTTCGCGAATTTCGTTGGCGTGCACGCGGATTACTTTTCCGTTGTGCGTGATAATCATCACGTCGGATTCCTCGGTTACCTGTAGCGTCGCGATCACTGAACCATTGCGGTCGGTGGTCTTCATGTTGACCACGCCCTTGCCGCCGCGCGAAGTGATGCGGTATTCCGCTAGCGGTGTGCGCTTGCCGAAACCCTTCTCCGCCACCGTAAGCATCAACGTGGTCAACGATTCCTTGATGTGCTCGTTTTCCAGCTCTTCGAGATTCTGCGTCTCCTGCTTGTGCTCGTTCTTTATGATCTCGAAGTCCGGCGTCACGGCGTCCATGCTCACCACGTAGTCGCCCTTGTCCAAGTCCATGCCGTTCACACCGCCGGCATTTCTGCCCATCGCGCGGACTTCCGTTTCGCGGAACAAGATTGCCTGGCCCTCGTGGCTGGCCAGGAAAATCATTTTCTTTCCGTCGGTCAGCGTGGCGCCCACCAATTCATCCGAACCATCCAGGTTAATCGCGATGATTCCGCTCGACCGCGGATTGGAAAATTCCGCGAGCGCGCATTTCTTCACCGTGCCGCTCTTGGTCGCCAAAAACACAAACGTGTCCGCGGCTTCTAGATCGCGCGCCGCCACCAGCGCCGTCAGCTTTTCGTCTTCCTGGAATTTCACCAGGCTCGAAATCGCCTTGCCCCGCGTGGCTGCCGCCGCTTCCGGCAATTCATATACTTTCTGCCAGTACACTCGGCCCTTGGACGTGAACAGCAAAATGTAGCTGTGCGCCGAAGCGATAAACAGATACTCGACGAAGTCCTCTTCCTTGGTCTTCGCTCCAATGCGCCCCTTGCCGCCGCGCGATTGGTGCCGGTACGTGTCCGCTGCCGTGCGCTTGATGTAACCGGCGTGGCTCACGGTGATCAGCATTTCGGTATCGGCGATCAGGTCTTCGAGTTTTATTTCGTCGACCTTGTCCACAATCTGCGTGCGCCGGTCGTCGCCGTACGCCTTGTGGACCTCGCGTAATTCCGCCGTGATCACCTGCTTGAGCTTCTTTTCGCTGCTTAGGATTTCCTGCAACTCGGCAATTAGTTCCCGGATGGACTTTAATTCTTTGAGAATGTCATCGATAGAGAGTTGTGTCAGCCGATGCAACTGCAATTCCAGGATAGCGTCGATCTGCGCGTAGCTGAGTCCCAGGGTGTTGTCGCGGCTGATGGCCGCAAGTTCCGGCGCGCCCTGAAAGCGATACTTCCGGCCGTCCAGCTTTACGCCTTCCAGCTTGCGAGACTTGCCGTTCTCCGTGATGGTCACATCCTGCTCGGTGAAATATTTAAACAGGTTTTCTTTGGCGTCTGCGCGACTGGAGGATCCGCGAATGATACGAATCACATTGTCCAGGTGATCCAGCGCGATCTGGTAGCCCACTAAAATGTGTTCGCGCTGTTCCGCCTTCTGCAACTCGAAAATCGTGCGCCGCCGCACCACTTCCGCGCGGTGCTCGATGAACAGCTTGATCATCGGGATCAGGCCCAGCTCGCGCGGTTGCCCGGCCACGATGGAGAGCAGGATCATGCCGAACGATTCCTGCATCTGCGTCTGCTTGAAAAGATTGTTCAAAATAAGCTGCGATTCTTCGCCGCGCTTCAGCTCGATGACGATGCGCATGCCTTCGCGAGAGGATTCATCGCGTACGTCGGAAATGCCTTCGATCTTTTTGTTCTGCACCAGTTCGGCAATACGCTCGATCAAGCGCGATTTATTTACCTGGTAAGGAATCTCGGTGATGACGATGTTTTCGCGGTCCTTGCTCGCTTCTTCGATAGCTGCCTTGGCGCGCATCATGAAGCTGCCGCGCCCCGTGCGATACGCGGCTTCGATGCCTTCGCGCCCAGCAATGTACGCGCCCGTCGGAAAGTCCGGCCCGGGCACGATCTTCATAATCTCTTTCAGCGGCGTATCCGGTTTGTCGATCAACACAATCGCGGCTTCCACGATTTCCCGCAAATTGTGCGGCGGAATGTTGGTGGCCATGCCCACGGCGATACCGCTCGCGCCGTTGACCAGCAAATTAGGAATACGCGACGGCAATACCACCGGCTCTTCGCGGGTCTGATCGAAGTTCGGAATGAAATCGACGGTCTCTTTTTCCAGATCGGCGAGAATGTCTTCAGAAATCTTGGCTAGTCTTGCTTCCGTATACCGCATGGCCGCGGGTGGATCGCCGTCCACCGAACCAAAATTTCCCTGCCCATCGATCAGTGGCGCACGCATATTGAAATCCTGCGCCAGCCGCACCAGCGCGGGATAAATCACCGCCTCACCGTGCGGGTGATAGTTGCCGGATGTATCGCCGCAAATCTTCGCGCACTTGCGATAGCCGCGATTGGACGCCAGGCCCAAATCGTTCATGGCCACCAGGATGCGCCGCTGTACCGGCTTCAATCCGTCGCGCACATCGGGCAGCGCGCGCGCGATGATCACGCTCATCGCGTAGTCGAGATATGACTTCTTCATCTCGGCTTCAATATCGATCGGCAGCAATATAGATGTGTTTTTCTCGTCCGCCATGTGTCCTTATTCCCTCAGATCTTTTTAATCGGTCCGCATTTCACCCGGAATTTCGTTTCGCCGCATGTTCCTGTACGTAGGCTTTCACCGTATCGAAAGCGTCCGCCGCATTGGTAAAACGGCGAGCGGCGAAAAATTCCTCCGCCTGCTTAACGAATGCATCGCGTTCCGTATCGTCAGCAAACTCGATCGCCACACCGCGTTCGTTGTCCGGCTTAGCTGTTGGCGAAGCGCGAAACTCACTGCAACTCAGTCCGCGCAGCCCGGGCAATGTCGTCCAGCCAAATTGATACAGCATGCAAATTTCCACACCCTGCGCGTTCATACCGCGCGACGCACATTTACTTAAATATCCAGGTTGACGACTTCCAGCGCATTGTCCTCGATGAATTTCCGGCGCGCTTCCACGTTTTCGCCCATTAGCGTGGTGAAAATATCCTCGGCGGCCACGGCGTCTTCCAGCTTCACCTGCAGCAGCGTCCTGGTGTCAGCGTTCATGGTGGTGTCCCACAGTTGCTCGGCATTCATTTCGCCCAGGCCTTTGAAACGCGTGATGGTGAAATCCTTCTTCGCGTCTTCCACCACGTAGTTCAATACGTCGGTGGCCTTTTCCTTGGACACTTTGTCGCCATTGCGCGCCACGATGAACGGTGGATGATTGAACTCTTCGATCTGTTTCGCCAGTGCGCGCAGACGCTTGTATTCCGCGGTGCTTGCCGCCGCCCAATTGATTTTCTGGCTGTGCGGCGGGCCAAATTGAATTTCGTACAAGCTGTGTTCTTCGTCAAAAACGACTTTTCCTTCGAGTTTTAGCTTGGCTTTGTCGATTTCCTTGAGCAATTTTTCCAGGTTCTTCTTTTCTTCAAAATCGGTTTTCTTTTCCAGCCCGCTGTCGGACATCAACTCCACCAGCGCGGGCTCGCGCAGACGCCGGCCTAACTTCAACGCCGCCGCCTCGTATTCCTGCACGTTCAGCAAAAAATTGGTGAGCTTAGCGCCCTCGAGAACGACGCCTTCCTTGGCTTTCACGATGTGATCTTCGGTGGCGCGCTTCATCAGCTCATGCGCGAAATCGCGTTCATCGCGAATATATTTTTCCGTTTTCCCGCGCTTCACGCGGTATAACGGCGGCTGCGCGATATAAATGTGCCCGCGGTCGATCAATTCCTTCATGTGGCGGAAGAAAAAGGTCAGCAGCAGCGTGCGAATGTGGCTGCCATCGACGTCCGCGTCGGTCATCAAAATAATTTTGTGATACCGAAGTTTGCCGGCGTCGAAATCATCCTTGCCGATGCCGGTTCCCAGCGCGGTGATGATGCAGCGAATTTCTTCGTGGCCCAGCATTTTGTCGTAGCGGGCTTTTTCGACGTTGAGAATTTTACCTTTCAGCGGCAGTATTGCCTGGAACTTGCGGTCGCGCCCCATTTTCGCCGAGCCCCCGGCCGACTCTCCCTCAACTACAAACAGTTCGCAGCGCGCCGGATCGCGTTCCTGGCAATCCGCCAGTTTTCCGGGCAGTCCGCTCGAATCCATGGCCGACTTGCGCCGCGTCAGTTCGCGCGCCTTGCGGGCCGCTTCGCGGGCGCGTGCCGCGTCGATGCACTTCGCGATGATGCGCCGGGCCACGGTGGAATGCTTGTCGAACCAGTCGCCCAGCTTTTCATTTACCAGTTGCTCGACGTCGCCCTTGATGTCGCTGTTCAGTTTGCCTTTGGTCTGCCCTTCAAACTGCGGTTGCGGCAAGCGCACGCTGATAACGGCCACCAAACCCTCGCGTACGTCGTCGCCGCTGATGGTCACTTCGTCTTTCTGCTCCTTCAGCATTCCGGCGTTAGAAGCGAAATTGTTGATCGTGCGTGTCAGTGAAGAGCGGAAGCCCGAGAGATGCGTTCCACCGTCAACCGTGTTGATGGTGTTGGCGAAAGCAAATACGTTTTCGCCGTAGGTATCGTTGTACTGCAGTGCGATTTCGATCTCCACGGCGCCGCGCTTGCCTTCGATGTATACCGGCGAATCGTGCAGCGTAGTTTTCCCGCGATTCAGATGCTTCACAAATTCCGCGATGCCGCCGCTGAATTTAAATTCCGCGGTCTTTTCGCTGCGCTCGTCCGTGAGCGTGATTTTCAAACCCTTATTCAGAAACGCGAGTTCGCGCAACCGCTGCGAAAGTGTGTCGAAACTGTAGACCGTTTTGTCGAAAATCGTGGGATCAGGGTGAAAGGTGACCGTCGTACCGGTCTTGCGCGTCTTTCCCGTCTGCTTCAGCTTCGTGGTGGGTTTGCCTTTTTCGTAGCTCTGCTCCCAGACCGCGCCATCGCGTGAGATTTCCAGCTCCAGGTGATCGGAAAGCGCGTTGACCACCGAAACTCCCACACCGTGCAAACCACCAGAAACTTTGTATGTATCGCTATCGAATTTTCCTCCGGCGTGAAGCACGGTAAGCACAACTTCCGCCGCCGGACGCTTTTCCGTAGCGTGCATGTCCACGGGAATTCCGCGTCCATTGTCGGTGACGGTTACCGAATCGTCGGCGTGCACCGTGACGGTAATTTCATCCGCGAATCCCGCCATCGCTTCATCAACCGAATTGTCAACAACTTCCCACACCAAATGGTGCAACCCCATCTCACCCGTCGAACCGATGTACATCGCGGGACGCAAGCGCACGGCCTCCAGACCGGCCAGTACTTTGATGGACTTTGCGTCGTACGATTTACCAAGTGGTTTCTCAAGCTCGTTTTCTTTTTCAGCCATTTGTTCTCCCGAACTTTTTCGCTCCGGCGCACGATCAGCCGGACGTCGCACAAGTGACGCAGCGAGCGCAGGCGCTCAAAAATGAAAAAAACTCAAGCAACTTTATGGAAGCAAGATGGCGTGCTGGCGGAATGTTTCAAACGCGAGCGTCGTTCTAGGCGCCTCACCCTGTGATCTCATCCGCGAGCGAATGAAACTCGTAGGGTTCCTGCTCCATCCCATCTCGCGCAGCGAGACGTGGCGAAGACTATTTCTCTCCCGCGCAAACCGTCGCGCGGGCTGTGGCACCAAGCAAACCCCGCAAAAGCTCCTGGCGCAGAGCAGACTGCGGGCTAACTCTCACCTGGTCAGCATGCCGATTTGGAAGGTTCCGAACACTGCATCGGCAGCAAAACCAGTGTACCTGATCGAAGGAATTTTCTCAACTTTTTCGACTAGAAATATTTTATATAACCGCTTTGATTACAGTTAGTTATGACGGGCTAACCGACGCGACAACCCCACTGTTTGCGGCAAAAAAAACAGATTTCGCAGGCTGTGGGACGCTTCGGTAATGATGGGTTCGAGACTGGTCACGGCCACGGGCAGCCGCGTCAGATGCGCATGGGCATGATGATGTAGCGATAGCGATACGATTCGTCGGCCAGCGGGCGCATTTGACCGGCGGACTGTTCGTCCTTAAGCTCAATACTGATCGGTCCGTCCGCGGCAGCGGCCAGAAAATCCAGCATGTACGTAGAATTAAAACCAATCGAGATTGGATCGCCTTTGTATTCCTTCTCGATATTCTCTTTGGCTTCCCCATACTCCGGGCTGGACGCGGAAATTTCGATGCCTTCCGGCGAAACCGCCAGCTTAACTGCGTGCGACCGCTGATCGGCCAACTGCGAAACGCGGCGCACCGCATCGCTCAGTTCAGAGCGTTCGATCACCACACTCTTGTTGTTGTCGCGCGGGAGCACGGCTTCATAGTTCGGGAATTGTCCAGTGAGAATCCGAGAAATCAGCAACCGATGGCCAACCTGGAAAAACAAATGGCTTTCGTCCTTTGCGAAATCGATTTGCGCATCAGCACCGGTGGCGCTGGAAAGTTTCTCCACTTCGTCCATGGCCTTCTTGGGAATCAGCACGCGCACTTCGCCGTTAAGGCCCGCAAGCTTCTGATCGGTTTCAGCTAACGCCAACCGGTGGCCGTCCGTGGCCACCATCGCCAAAGTGTCGGGCTTGAGAATCAGCAAACCCCCATTCAGCGTGTAGCGAGACTCCTCCATCGATATCGCAAATTTTGTTTTGCCAATCAAACTTTCGATGGTTGCGGCAGGAATCTTCACCAGCACGTGGGGCATCACGGGAAGCGCTGGGAAATTTTCCTTCGCCATTCCCACCAGCTTATATTTCTTCTTATCACTCACAACTTCAACCCAGTGATTGTCGAGAAGCTTAATCTTGATTTCGCCTTCCGGGAGTAAGCGCACCAGTTCTAGCAGTTTTTTTGCGGGGATGGTGCCGGCGCCCTCTTTCTTAATTTTGGCCTCGCAAGACGTGCGGATGCTGAGCTCTAGATCCGTGGCGGTAATCGTGAGTTGCGTACCCTTCGCTTCGACCAGCAGATTGGACAATATCGGTATGGTGGTCTTGCGTTCGACGACGCCTTGCGTGGTGCTAAGTTCGTTCAGAAGCGCGGACTTTGTAACGCTGAATTCCATCGATTGGTGATCCTCGCGTGCCGTTCCAGGTGCGGTCATTCGTTTACCTCGTGAACCTTACCGCTGACGTACTTTACTCGCTTTTTGCGAAAGACGAAAGGCTTGGGAGTGAATCCACGCTGTGGAAATGAGTGGGAAAGGTGAGTTTGACCAAATCGCACTTTCTGAGACCCGATCACGACTACATAATTCATTCCTAAAACTCAGCATGTTTCCCACAGCAATAAGCAACTGACAAGCGATTTGTATTTTGGCGGAAGAAACAAATTCAGAAGATTGTTGTTGTGATGATCGTTGTGGAGATGTGGAAAGCTTCGCAACGCACAGTGAACACTATGGGATCTGTGTAAGCGGCGAATGTGGCGGATTGTGAGTAAGTCGGAAAAGGAGACGTATTTTGCTTGGTGGCGCGAAACTAACTTTCCCCATACACAAGTTGCAACAGAATTTCCGCAGATTTTACGGCTGTTGTCCACAGCGATCGTGCGTAGAAGAATGTTGCGCACAGCCGACACAACTAAGTAGCTTGTTCCACATCCAACGTACGGCAAAATAGAGTGGAGCAGTTTTTGCTGAGGTGCTTATGGCAACGATGTTGGTCACAGGTGCGAGCCGTGGGATCGGGCTGGAGTTGGCGCGGCAGTATGCCGCGGACAATTGGCAAGTGGTGGCCACGGCGCGAAGGCCAGAGCAGTCTAGTGATTTGGGCAAACTGGTAAAGCAGCATGGCGCAAGCGTGCAACTGCACGCGCTCGACGTCACCAGCGACGACTCGATCCAGATCCTCGTCGACACTCTGAAAGGCCGCGCGATCGATTTGCTGGTGAACAACGCCGGCATCTACCCACGTGAAGGAACGCACGTCGGGCAACTGGACTTCGACTCCTGGGGCGACACCCTCGACACCAATCTGTTCGGCGTCTTGCGCGTCACAGAGGCACTGCTCGAGAATATTGCGCAAAGCGAGCGCAAACAGATCGTGGCCATCAGCAGCGCCATGGGCTCGTTACACGGCGCGGTGGGCCGCTCCGTGGAGCAGTCCGGAACCTCCTACCAATACCGCACCAGCAAAACCGCCCTAAACATGGCCATGCTGATTTTGTCCAAGGAATTGGCGCCGCGGGGAATTTCCGTAGTGATGATTACTCCGGGTTGGGTGAAAACGGAGATGGGTGGCGCTGGCGCGGCTATCTCGCCGCAAGTAAGCGTGGCGGGAATAAAGAAAGTTCTGGATACTGGCCGCATGGATATCTCGGGGAAATTCTTGAGTTACGACGGCAGCACATGTCCCTGGTGACCTGATATGGTGCTGCGTCGTTTCCACGGGAAGCCGTGCGCGACATTACTCGATGCGATGCGGCAGAGATCCTTCACGTAACGACAATCGCCTGGTGCGGGACAGTGCATCAGGCGATTTTGCTTCTGCGGGGAAACTACTGACGCCCTATGGTGATACAACTATCGCGATGCGATCATTGCAACGCGTCCATCAGACGCGTGATGGTACGGTTCAGATCCTTGTCCGAACGCCGCAACTCCTCGATTTTGTTGATGGAGTGCAGCACCGTGGTATGGTGCTTGCCGCCGAACTGCCGCCCAATCTCCGGCAACGACGCGGTGGTCAGCTGCTTCACGATATACATGGCCACCTGGCGCGGAAAAGCAATCGCGCGGGTGTTGCTGCGCACCTTCAAATCCTGTTCCCGCAAATTAAAATGCTCGCTGACGCGCTTCTGAATCAGATCGATGGTGACGCGCTTTTCCTGCGACGCGATGATATTGCGCAATACCTGCTGGGCCGTGGCGAGCGAAACCGTCGCTCCCGTCAGCGACGCGTAGGCCATCAAACGCGTCAAAGCGCCTTCCAGTTCGCGAACGTTTGATTTAATCGCTCGCGCGATGTACTCCGCAACGTCATCGGGCAACGGGAATCGGTCGTTCTCCGCTTTTTTCTGCAGAATAGCGATCTTGGTTTCTAGGTCCGGCGGCTGAATATCCGCGATCAACCCCCACTCAAAACGCGAACGCAGCCGCTCTTCGATGGAGTTGATATCTTTCGGCAAGCAATCGGAGGAAATCACGATCTGCTTCTGCTGCTCGTAAAGCGCGTTAAACGTGTGAAAAAATTCTTCCTGCGTGCGCTCTTTGCCGGCGATGAACTGAATATCATCGACCAGCAGAACGTCGACAGTATGAAAGCGGTCGCGAAAGCTGATCATGCGGTCAAATCGAATGGAATTGATCACTTCGATGGTGAACTTTTCCGCGCTCACGTAACTCAGCCGCATGGCGGGATTGCGTTTCTTGATGGTATGCCCGATGGCATGCATCAAATGGGTCTTGCCCATGCCCACGCCGCCGTACAGAAACAGCGGGTTGTAGGATTTCGAAGGCTGCTCCGCCACGGCGCGCGACGCGGCGTGCGCGAACTCATTGGACTTGCCCACCACGAACGAATCAAAGGTGTAGCGCGTGTTCAGCTGGTGGTCGCTGCTATCGAAATTCAGCTTTGCCTGCTTGCCGTCGGTCACCTGCTGCACTACCGGCGCGGCCTCTTCCTCGGTGCAGACGTATTGCACCTTTACGTTGGGCGTTCCAATCTCGTGGAACACTGCTTTGACGATGTCTCCATACGTGCGCGTCAGTACCTGGCGGAAGACGGTGCTGGGAATTTGCACAAACAGATTCTCGCCCTCGGCGCGGTTCAGCCGCGTGGGTTGAAACCAGGTGGTGAACGTGTTGATACTCACGCGGGACTTTACGCGTTCGAGAAACTTGTCCCAGGAGTTGGCCGGTTCAAGTTCACGTGCGGGATGCATGCCTGTGGTCATCGATAGAGAAAAGAGAGCCCTGCGCTATTTCCACAGATGTTTAAAAGCTGTGGAAAGCGGGCCCAAATCATCCTTCTTCAGGCTGCGGGAAATATTGCCCGTGCCAAACGTCTGCTCTGCCCCTGTGAAATGCTGTCGAACCTTGTCGAAACTGTTTGTCACGTGCGCGGCTCGTCTGGTTTAGCCGGCCGGAACCAACCGCTTTTAGTCAGCGCGGGATTGTCGCCCATTGACGCGAAGGGGGCAAGAGAAAAGTGAGCAACGGCTCCGAGCGCGATGCACATCCCGTGCACAGTTTTTCCACAAGGCATTTTTCGGCGCGTCGTGAACCACGCGTACGCTTTTTTGCGGAAATATTATGAAAATTTCTCCAAACCAGCGCAGCGAACCCTTAAAAATTTAAAATTGTGCCTGAGGAAAACTTGTTCATGGCGACACTTTTTTCATGTCTCTGCTATCCGTGCTCTACTTTTCTGTTTTGATCTTCCCCGCTTTGTCTGGGCGCACGAATTCGTATACCCCCAAAGCTTCGTTGCCCACCAGAATGTGCTGCGGATTAACCAGGATTGACGTGGCTTCGAGCCGGCCACCTTCCGGAGTGAACAGAATATAAGTGGCGCTGCGATTGCCATTTTTGTCGAAATGCATCAGCTTGTTGTGTAGTGCGATCCACACTTCCCCGCTGACGCGGTCAGTCGTCAGAGCCGTAAGGTTGCGCTTCAAGTAGGGCGGCTCACGACGTTTCTCTTGCCGCGCGATTTCCTTTCGCGCCGCCTGCGATACCTGCAGAATATCGATGGACGTATATTGAATCTCCTGGCCCGAAAAACCGAAGCGGTCGTATTGCCGTATCGTCGGCTCCGGCATGAACGGAAACGCGTAGTAGAGATGGCCCTGCGCGTCGGTCGCCAGCAGACCGGCGCTCAAATAGCGGTTGAGATCATCGCGATCGGAAATCGGCTCGGGATCCCCGAATTCGCGAACATCCCTGCCATTCTTATCGAACACTGTGACCAGGTGGGATTCGTGTAGCGTCGCCACCGCCACTTCGCCTTCGCCAATTGCCGCCAAAGAGGTCGGCGCCGTCACGGGAATGGATCTGAGTTGCGTGCCTTCTTTCGAGAAGACCAGTATGGCGTTCGCGCCACGATCCGCCACGTAGATATTCCCGTCCACGTCAACGTCGCAGTCTTCGCCAAAAACTATGGCCGCCGGGCGCGTTTTCACCCCAGCGTAGGCCGATAATGCCGCACCTATCTGCATGACGGGCTTGAAGTTCGCCTCGTACTCCAGAACACCCGGTTGCGGCGATACCAGTAGGTAGATCCTGCCGTCGGAGCCTTCACGCATGGCTCGCAGCCCCGGACCGAGCTCGGTAAAGACCTTCCGCCCGGCGGTTAGCTCTTGGCTTTCGATATCCAGCTGCACTGGCTCCTGCGCCGCCAACCCTGGGCCGATGAGACTACACGACAGCCCCGCCAACAGGCACAACAGCAGATAGATCCTCAATGACAACCACCCTCGATAGCGTCGAGCTTGCGAAATGATGTTGAGATACAACAAGTTACGCCTGGTCCTTCTGAATCCTCTAAGACGTGAACTGGTTGCCCTGAGGTACAAAATCCTGCCGCCGCGGATTCTCGTTGGAACGTTCAATCAATTCGCAGCCGCACGCGTTCAATGGAGCGAGCGCGCAGCCGCCCGGCTGTGTTCCTCGCCCCATCATCATCTGTTTCGACAACCACCGCATTCATTTGCACATCGCCGCTGGCCACTTCGAAGCGTGCCGGTAAACCATTGATAAACTTGCGGATAATGGCTTCACGGTCCATCCCAATCACCCCTGAATGTGGCCCGGTCATCCCCACATCGGTGATGAAAGCGGTCCCTTGCGGCAGCACGTGCTCATCGGCAGTGGCCACGTGCGTATGCGTCCCAACTACCACTGTAGCCCTTCCGTCCAAATACCAACCCAGTGCGATTTTTTCACTGGTAGTCTCGGCGTGCATGTCCACGAACACCATCGCCACGTCTGGCGCCAGCGATGCCAGCAGCTCATCGGCTTTCTTAAAGGGATCATCAATCGCCGGCAGGAACACGCGTCCTTGCAGATTGATAACACAGTACTTAATTCCGTTTTTCGCTACGCCAATGTAAACGCCGCTACCGGGACTGCCGTCCGGGAAATTGGCGGGCCGCAGCAGCCGCGGCTCATGCGGCAGGTAGTCGAGAATCTCTTTTTTATCCCAGCTATGGTTGCCACCGGTCAATACCGCAATGTCCGTCTGTAGCAACTCTTCCGCCAGACGCGGCGTGATGCCAAAGCCGGACGCAGAATTCTCCCCGTTGGCAATCACCAGATCGATCTTCCGCTGCGCCACCAAATCGGCCAGCCGGTCGTGGACGATCTGCCGCCCCGGCGAGCCCACAATGTCACCAATGAAAAGTATGCGCATAGGTCCAGATAGACAAATGGAGCGAACTGCTTAGCCGTGGGGAGCTAGGCCGTGAACCTCTGATAGTAGGTGGGCGCCACGAGCCAGCCGTTAGGCTTTCCTGCCCCGTTCGACTGTCCCCGCTTAACAACTTGCCAGGACACCCCAACGGGACAGGCCGTGCACACAGGATGGCTATCCGCAGCACCTCAGAGATTCGTCATTGGTTCAAACAGCTTTCGCACCCACACCTGCTTCGAAGAACGCTCCACAAGCATTGTAGCCTTCCGGCGGAAGGCGCGTCCAATCGGGTAGCGCAGAATTCTTTCTGTGCCGCTTGATGCGCCGTCCAATTCGATCGATTAATCCAGCGATTGGTTCATCCCGCCAACTCGGCCGACTTGTCCAGTCGGCTCGGGGTAAGTAGCGTTCGGATGCGGGCGTTGAGCGGCTCTGAGTAAGACCGCGCGATCAGCCCCGCCAGCAAGCTTGCGAGCGTCAGGAAGAGTAAGAACCACAAGGGTTTATAGTTAGCGGGCAAAGCGCCGCGATCATAGACGTTCCGCATAAACGCCAACACCACAATGTGAAACAGGTACAGCTCGTAGCTGTGCTGGCCAAACCAGGCGATCGGCTTGAACAGTCGATAGGATCGGCCTCCGCCACCGACAGAGTGATTCGCCCGCTCGACAAACAGGAAAACCGCCGCTCCGGCCGCCACCAGCGTGGGGCCAAAAATAGCGTTGCTGTCGATGTCGCTCCGGAGATAGATCCAGGCGATCAAGCCGCAAGCGCCAAGTTGCGCAATTCGCCGCATCATGTCGCTAACGTGGATTTTTCGCGAAAGCAGCGCCACGCAACAGCCCATCGCGATAGCGTCGAAGCACGCGAAGTAGCCGTACAGAAATTTGATTTCGTCGTTCGCGTGATGGCTGCGATAAATCGGCCCAAAGACAATCGCCACGAGCCACACGCACAGAATAAGCACATCACGCCGGAGCGCCAGGCACAGCAGCGGGAACACCAGATAGAAAACTTCCTCGACGGACAACGACCACAAAATGTTAAGCCCGTAATTAAAATAGCCAACCTTGGCCATCAGCACGTTGTGCCAGAACGTCAGCACGGAAAAATCGGCGGTCAGAAAAGATACATCAACAGCGCCGTCATTTTTGAACCACGGTACGCCAGCCAAACCCAGCGAAGTGATAATGGTCAAGATCAGAAGCAGGCACGGGAAAATGCGCGCGAAACGGAAAACATAAAAGTTCCTGGCCGAAATCGTGCCCAGCGTTCCGAAACGCCGCAACGACGTCGAGGTAATCAGAAAACCGGATATCACGAAGAAAATCGTGACGCCGTAATTTCCGTTCCGTGCCACTGCGCGTACGAATGTTGCGGAAAAAATCGCCGCGAAAGGGCCAATTGCCAGGTTGTACGCCAGATGGAAATGCAGGATCAAAACCAGAAGAATCGAGACGCCGCGTAAGACGTCGACGCGGTAATCGCGAAGGTTTTGCGCAGGCGGCCTCGGTGATGACGTGGTTGATGACAATGAAGTCGCCCGGGAAGTCACGCAGGAATTGTCTCACACGCCCCGCAACCATTTTCCTTCCATCGAAAGGGCGGCGAGCACAAATATTCCACCACTTATTTGCCACGTTCTCGCGCTCTTTGCGGACTATGATATGTGCGTTGCGATGATGCCACCGAGAGAACCTCTTGCACGATCCGCGCGCTGAGTACTCCAGGCGTTTAGAAAGCTATGCGCAGAATATGGCGGCGGAAAATCGCCGCCATATCGCCTTGGGAAACGCCAAGCTGGCTGCCATCTTCGCCGAAATCGCCGGCATTTGGCTGGTGCTCGCCAAGCATCTCTTTCCGCCGTTCTGGCTGATCCTTCCGGTGGCGACATATGTCGCGCTGGCCATCGCGCACGAACTCGTTCTGCGCGCGCGAAAAAAAGCCGAAATAGCCAGCGATTTTTATCAACGCGGCTTAGCGCGGATAGAGGATCGCTCGGCAGGTGCGGGACAAACCGGCGAACGTTTCCTCGAGCCCAAATACCTCTACGCTGAAGACCTGGACATTTTCGGTCGCGGCAGCTTGTTTGAACTCCTCTCCCAAGCGCGCCTGCCCATGGGAGAAGACCGCCTCGCCCAGTGGTTGTGCGCCCCGTCTGATCTCGCGACGATCCTGCAGCGGCAGGAGTTAGTTGCGGAGTTGCGCGAAAATCTCGACCTGCGCGAGTACCTCGCGGTAACCGGTGAAGCCTTGCGCCTGCGCCTTCAGCCAGAATCACTAATCGCATGGGCCGAAGCTTCGCCGCTGCTGCCCAAAGGACCTTGGCGAGGAGTCGCGGTGTTCTTATCGCTGGCGGCCGCAGCTTCGCTGATGGTTTATTTCACCCGTGGGATTTACAGCCCGCTTCTGATCGTACTGGCCCTGGAAGTGGCCATCCGGCGATGGCTGCGTCCCCGCGCCGAAGAAGTTATGCACGGCGTTTCGTGCAACGCCGAAGGATTACTTCTTTTCGCGCAGGTTCTGGAGCGTTTCGAGCGCGAAAAGTTTGTCGCTCCGCAGCTGCAAGCCATGGCCGCGGGATTGCGCGGCGAAAATAAAAATCGGCAACCCGCTTCCATACTGGTAAGGAAACTAGCCCGCATCGTCTACTGGATCGACGGCGAGCACAGTTTGCTTGGCCACATCGCAGAGCTCCCGTTTCTCTACAGCGTGCAAGTGGGATACGCCGCGGAGGCCTGGCGCCGCAAGCGGGGCCGCGAGTTGCGCGGGTGGGCCGAGGCCGCCGGCGAAATGGAAGCCTTGCTTTCACTCGCCGGCTACTCGTACGAACATCCGCTAGATCCCTTCCCGACATTTGTAAATGACTCAGGCGCCAAAGCCATTTTTCATGGCGAGCAACTGGGCCATCCCTTACTCGCGGCGGCGCGCTGCGTGCGCAATTCCGTTTCGCTGGACCACACCACCCGCGTGCTTCTCGTAAGCGGCTCCAATATGTCCGGCAAGAGCACCTTCTTGCGCACTGTAGGCATCAACACCGTGCTGGCCATGGCCGGCGCGCCGATTCGCGGGAAATCGCTGCAACTCTCCCCGCTGGCGCTGGGAACCCGCATTCGCAGCGGTGATTCGTTGCAGGAGGGCCGCTCTAATTTTTATACCGAAATCCTCCACATCCGCAGAGTCTTCGCACTCATGAAGGAAAGCAAGTATCCGCTGCTGTTTCTCTTTGATGAGCTTCTCGAAGGCACCAACTCTAAAGACCGCCGCATCGGCGCGCAAAGCTTGCTGGACGCGCTGCTGAAAAACGGCGCGATCGGAATCGTCACCACACACGATCTGGCGCTGACGGAAATCGGCGCCGCCATCGGCAGCCCGCTGCGCAACATGCATTTCGCGGATCAAGTCGTGGAGGGAAAAATGTTCTTCGATTACCAGTTGCACGACGGAATCGTCACCAAGAGCAACGCTCTCGAGCTAATGCGCCTCGTCGGTCTGGAGATGTAATCGGCAATTTGCCAGCGTACAATTCCGACTGCGAATCTTTGAGGAGTTCCTCATGCACACAACGTATTTATCCGGACTGATCCGGTTACTCGGTCTTGCGACCTTGGCGGCGAGTTCGCTATTCGTTTTGCCGGCCACTTCCGCGGCGCGCGATTTGCCAACCAGCGATCAGCTCGGACGAGTGCACTTCCCCACCAGTTGCCAGGCCGCAGCCCAGCCCACGCTCGAAAAAGCTCTGGCGCTGCTGCACTCCTTTCAGTACACGCAATCGGAAGAAACTTTTAACGAGGCCGCAAAACAGGATTCCCAGTGCGCGATGGCCTATTGGGGCAAAGCCATGGCGCGCTATTACCAGTTGTGGGAATCTCCTCAGCCCGGCGCGCTGAAACAGGGTTTGGCAGACGTGCAACAGGCGCAAAAACTTTCCGCGCCAACGGAGCGCGAGCGCGCCTACATCGCCGCTGCGGCCACATTTTTCCAAGACGACGCCAAGCTAACGCATGAGCAGCGCATCACCGCCTACTCCGCGGCGATGGCAAAATTGCACGCGCTGGTGCCGCAAGATGTCGAGGCTGCCGAGCTGTACGCCCTTTCGCTGATCGCCCTCGCGGAGCAGGAGGTAGACGCTCGCGCCAATCGCCTGAAAGCCATCGCCATTCTCAACCCGATCTTTGCGGCGCAACCCAACAGCCCGGGCGCCGCGCACTATTTAATTCATGCGTCAGATACCCCGGAGTTTGCGCCGCAGGGCTTAGCCGCTGCGCGTGCCTATGCAAGAATCGCGCCGGATTCTTCGCACGCCATTCACATGCCGTCGCACATTTTCAATCGCCTGGGTCTCTGGCAGGAAACCATTGCGTCAAATATCGCGGCCTCGGCATCCGCCGAACACGCCACCGACATGCACATCGCCGAGCCGCGCTACCAAACCCACGCCATGGACTATCTTGATTACGCTTATCTGCAAAGCGGCGAAGAAGCCAAAGCCCGCGCCATGGCCGCCGCGGAGATGAGCGTCCATGGTTCCACTGACGAACAGAGGCTGGACCATCGCGCGCTGCTCGAAGCCCGCAACGCTTTGGAACTACACCGCTGGAAGGAAGCTGCGGAGTTAAAAGTTCCTGATGGCGTCCGCGAACTGTGGCTGGACACCACCTATTGGGCGCGCGCGATCGGTGCAGCCCGCAGTGGTGACGTCGCCGGCGCCAAACAAGACGTCGCGAAGCTCACCGCGATCGTCGCCCAGCGCGAAGAGCAAAGCCGCGGCGAAGGCTACAAAGTATCCGCGGAGAAAGCCACCGATTTGCGCGAGGCCGAAGCGTGGCTAGCCTTCGCGGAAGGAAAATCGCAAGAAGCCGTCGCCGAACTCACCGCCGCCGCTGAACGCGAAGAAAAAGAAGGCGCGGAGTCCGTGCGCATGCCCGCCCGCGAAATGCTGGCCGACGTTTACGCCGAGCTCAAGAAGCCGTCCGAAGCGCTGGCCACTTACAACACCGCCCTGAAATATTCCCCCAACCGTTTCGATTCCCTGTATGGCGCAGCGCTCGCAGCCAAAGCGAACGGCGACGCCAACGCATCGCAAACGTATTTCGCAAAATTGTCCGCAATCGCCGGACCCGGCGCCGACCGCCCAGAACTAGCGGAAGCCAAAACCGTCTTGGCGGGCAAGTTCAATTAAACGGGAGCTTTCTTGATCAAGCTCGTTCTAGCGGCCCTGTGTGCCGCACTCGCGCTATTCCCCGAAACCGCCGCTGCGCAGGCGGAACCTGTCGACGAACCGGAGGCCAATCCCGGCCGCCCTACGGTTTCCACTCCCGCGACGCTCACGCCAGTGGGCTATCTGCAGTTTGAGACTGGCGGTTTGTGGGCCGATCACTCTGGCGAGTTTTCCGAGCGCACCGCACTTAATGAAGTGATCAAGCTGTCGGTCTATCCGCGCCTGGAATTGTTGACCGCTGCCGAGCCGGTGGTGCACTACCGCGCACAGGAAATCGCCGCGAACGGGGTGGCTGACGTCTTTCTGGGAGCGCAAGTAGTGCTGAGCCCAGGCGAAGGCGCGCGGCCAACTGTGGCGGTCAGCTATTTCCACCGCGCGTACGACGGCGGCGCCCCGGAACTCGACGTGGGTAGCCCAACCAATTCCTTTCTGCTGCTGGCTAGCGCCGACGTGTGGGGATTCCACTATGATGCGAACGTCTTCCTCAACGAACTCGATCAAGGAAACGTGCGCCGGGCGCAGTCTGGACAAAGCCTATCGATCTCGCATCCCCTGAAGGGCAAGTTCACGCTTTCCGGGGAAATCTGGCACTTCACACAGCCCTTTTTGCGGGGCAATGCGGCGGGGAACCTGTGGGCGGTGAGCTATGCGGCGCGCAAGACACTGGTATTCGACGCCGGTTTCAACCGCGGACTGACCGACACCTCCACGCGCTGGGAGGCCTTTGTCGGCTTCACCTATCTGTTGCCCCATCGTTTGTGGTGAGCAATCTCAAGCTGCGCGCTGGACAGTCCCGTGCGCAACTTTGCAGGCGCAACTTCGCGGGACGAAGGGACTCGTCCCGCGAGGCCGCGACCCGCTTGCCGTGGTTTAGAAGTGGAAGCCCAGCTCCGCCGTTAGCGCCCGCGGCGTCACATAGTGTGTTCCGCTGAACGTCGACAGGAAGTTGTACAGCGCCACTTTGTCCGTCACGTTCACCGCCGTTAGCCGCAGACTCCACTTGTAGCGGTCTCCGTGAAACAAGTTGTCTTGGCCCACCGCCACGTCAAACAAATTGCGTGGTGCGATGCGCGGCGGATTCTTGTCATCGTTCTCCGTCCCCGGCAGCGGAATGCTGATGTATTTGGAACCGTATTGCGCCGCTGGGCAGAGATTCGCGCCGGCCGATGAACTGATCGGTGTCGTGGGTGTGGCAAACACGCTTCCGCAAAACAGTCCGGCCTGGAACTGTTGATCCGGCGATATTCCCGAAACATCGATCAGATTATTCGGTCCACCGCCGGCCGGCCCGTTGGCGCAGGACTCGCCGCCAAAGCACGGCACCGGACCGGCTACCAGTCCGCTGTCGTACCGCCAACTAAAGCCCACCCATGGCCCCGCTTTCCACGGCTGGTATTGCAAGTGCGTGGTTTCGTTAAACGTTTCGTCATGGTCGATACGGAACACCGATGCCCCGCCCGGCGTGGGTGGCGTGGCGCCAATACCGCTCACCTGCGGGGTAAAGAAGCGCGCCGCCACGCTGGACATTACGACGAACGCCGTGAATCCGTGGAAGTTTGGCACCGTCGCGCGAATCGCGTAGCCGGGAATTTTCGAGCTGGCCCACTCGATGGGAAACGTGATCGGCGTATTGCTCAGCACGCTGAAGTCAAATGCCTCGTGCGTGTACTTCCAGATGTACTCGGCATCGACCACCAGGTATTTCCCGAAAGCTTGCTCCAGCCCCGCGTGAAACTCATTGCGATGGCCGGGGCTGAGCGGCGGTACCGACGATGAGACGCACTGGCCGCCCGCCACCGATTCCTGCAGGTCGAAAATCACCGGGTTATTGCAGCCGGTGCTGGCCAGAATCAGGTTTTCGTTGAACGGGGTTTCCATCGTTCGGGCGTATGAAACGCGCAACACCGTGCTCGTGGGCTTGATGTTGTAGGCGATGCCCAAGCGTGGTTCCAGTTGCTGCGCGCTGGCAAGGCCACGGTATATGTCGCCGCGGAGCCCCAGGTTGAAACTCCAGTTTTTCAGCGAAATGGTGTCCTGCAGGTACAACGCCGCTTCTTTTATGTTGGTGTTTCCGTTAAAGGCAAACAGGCCGCTATTGGTTTGTCCCGCGGGGCAGCCGTCGGACGCCGGCAGCGGCGCCGTGCGCGTCAAGTCGTAGCAACCCAGCAACGGGATGAACGCAGGATTCGCGGAGCCGCCCGGATTGCCTAATCCTCCGCAAGCCGAGGGATTGGTCAACGCCGGATTGGTGTCGAAGCTTCCATCGGCATTCAAACAAACCGCGTTCACCGTGGGATCCACGATGCCGAATTTATCGTTCTCCGAAAGCGCGGTGTTCTCAAACGTGATTCCCGCTTTCACATTGTGAATGCCCTTCACGTAGGAAAGCACTGCGCGCCCTCCGGCATTCGTCAAGGTGCGGTATTGGCTGACGGTGTTCAGCTGGAGATCCGGGGTTTGATCGGCAAAGGGGTTCGCGCTGGGATAATAGTTATATCCATCGCGCCGCACGAAACCGCCGAGCGTGAACACCGTCGTGGAATTGATCAGCCGCGTCCACGACGGAGCGACATTAAATGTTCCGATCTTCGAGCGTTGATCCTGCGGTCCAACCGGTTCCCCGTTCGGTCCCAGCCCGCCGCACGAACCGATCTGCCCCGGAGGACAAACTGGGGTCGCCGAGAGAAACGTCCATGCCGTTCCGTTCTCCGCGTCGTAGGAATTGGGCGTCTGAAACCAAGAGCGGCTGTAGCCGAAATTGAGACTGAGGGTATCCTTTGGCGAGAGCTTAAAATCCACGCGGTCAAAGAAATTCTCCTCGTTGCCGCGATCGTGCATCACCCCGAGTTCCGGCCCGTCGAGAAACCGCGCGGTGTTCAAGCCGTTCCCCGAAATGTAGTTCCCCCACTTATCGCCGCCGTAAGCCAGGTCGAAGCCCCCGTTCACGCTCCCGAACGATCCGTAGGAGCTGGTTACTTGGCCGTGTGGCGGATTCACACCCAGGCCCGAGCGCGTGGTGACCACGATCACCAGACTCGTTTTCCCTCCAAATTCCGCGGGCGGCGCTCCGGAGATCACTTCCAGCGATTGAATCGAATCCTCCGGAATCTGATTCGAGAATACTTTGCTCTGCTGATCGGTGATCGGCTGCCCATCGATAGAGAAAGAGTTGGAGGCATGGTCGCCAAGTCCATGAAAGAGTCCGTTGGAATCGGCAGCCACGCCAGGAGTGGTCAGCGTCACCAGCGAACTGACCGAAGACGTGCTCTGTAGCGGGAGTTTATCGAACAGCGCGCGATCCACGTCGGTGTGGAACGTCGAGTCGTTCTCCACCAGGTCCCCGCCACTGGCTTCCACGGTTACGCTCGTAGCCGCCGCCGCTCCCAATTGCAGGGTAATTTGCTCGACCGCCGGCACTGAGGAACGCACGTCCACATCCTGCGTGGAAGTCGTGAACCCGGCCTCGCTAACCACCAGGTGGTACGGATTAAACGGCACATTGCTGAAACGGAATGTCCCATCTGTCCCCGTCTGTGCCGTGCGCGTGTAACCGCTCACCGGATTCCTGATCTCCACGTTGGCTCCGGCAATTACCGCGCCAGAGGGATCCTTCACCGTGCCTTCGATGGAGCCGGAATTGCCAGACTGCCCGTGCACCGCTCCGCTCGCGAACAGCAACACCAATGCCAAAAGCAAATACGAATTCTTGTGCAAACGCTTTAACATTTCTTCTCCATCCTCGCTTGAGGGTTTTGTATGTAGCTGTGGATAGAGGCCGCCGGGAAAAATGGCGGTGACGCGCGCTCAACGGAAAAGCTTGCGCGTCAGATTAGACTTCAAGTGAAGCGGGCGGATTAAGCGACAGGCGGGGCGCGGGAAGGCCGGTGCAGGGAAAAAGAATCGTTCGGTGCGGCGTGCTGCGGGGTTGCAGAAAGCCAAACAACCGGGGCGGGCGCAATCGAAAAAGCCAAGCGCGCCGAGGCCATCGCCGGCATATGCAGCGCCTGGCAGACATGGCAAACCGTGTCCGGACCGCTCTTATGCTCGTGTAGGAGCGCGCCGCCGCACGCGAAGTACAACAACGCGGCGCAGGCCAACAGCGCTAACGCGCGACGCGCGGACGGATGGGTGGAGTTGGTCCCCTGCGAGTTCATGAGGCTACACTGTACCTTAGCACGTTTGACGGCCCATATCCGGGGTTGGTTGCACGAAGTGGTGCTTTAAAAGTGATTCGTCAGAGTCGCGGATTGCATTCTTGCCTGTCCAGGGCCCGCATCCGTTCAGGCGCTTTGGCTCGCCGAAATCGCTGCCCGTCCTGGCGGTGTAGCCTGGCCGCCCAGTGCCCTGAGCAGCGAAGCTTGCGGCACCAGTCGCGCAGAGTTGAGTATGAAGATCAGCTCGGACGAAACATGGATGAAGGCCGCGAGCAGCGGATTCAGCAGTCCAAATGCCGCCATGCCCACGCCGATGCTGTCCACCACCAGCGTGCCGACGAAGTTCTGCAGGATCGTCCTGCGGCAGCGGCGCGCAATCCGTAGCGTCTCCACCAGCTTCGACAGGTCGCTCCCGATCAACACCACGTCCGCGCTCTCCCGTGCCACATCCGTTCCCGAACCCATCGCCACGCCCACGTCTGCCTGCGCCAGCGCCGGGGCGTCGTTGACTCCGTCTCCCACCATCGCGACGACATGGCGGCCGCTCGTCAGCCGCGTCACGTAGCGCAGTTTTTCCTCGGGAAGCAACTCCGAAGCAATCTCGTCGACACCCAGTTTCTTTCCCACGTCTTCCGCAACCGCCTTCGCGTCGCCCGTTAGCAGCACGGTTTTCAACCCCATGGCTTTCAGCGCTCGAATGGCCTCTTTGGCTTCTGGCCGCAGCGCATCCGCGATGCACAGCCGCCCGAGGTACTTCCCATGGCGCGCCACGAACACTTCCGAGCCGCTTCCATTGCGATTCTCGTTTGGGAGTGACACGCCGCGTTCGCGCAAAAAGCTTTCGCTGCCGACGATAACTTCCTCGCCTTCGCAGTTCGCGCTAATTCCTTTTCCCGGTGTGTATGTGAATTGCCCGGCATCGTCCAGCGGAATCCCCAGCTGTGCGGCCTTCTGCAAAATCGCTCTCGCGGTCGGATGTTCCGAGCGTGACTCCGCGCTGGCCGCCGTCCTGAGCAAGTACGCAGCGGAAACATTTGGCGCCGCATACACTTCCGTGAGCTCCGGAGTTCCAAACGTGAGCGTTCCAGTCTTGTCGAGCAGCACTGTGTCAACCTCGGCGAGTTTTTCCAGGTATAGCCCGCCCTTGATAATCGCCCCTTGCTGCGCCGCTCTGCCGATCGCGCCGAGGATTGCCAGCGGCGTTCCCGCCGCGATGCCACACGCTCCCGCTACGATCACTACGGAAATTGTCGAGCGCACATTGTGCGAAATCAGGAATGTCAGCGCCGCTGCCGCCAGCGCGAAGTACACCAGGTATCCCGCCAGTCGATCGGCAAGCCGTTGAATCGGCGCTCGCGATTTCTCCGCCTCCTCCACCGCCTGGATAATTTTGCCGAACGTCGTATCCCGCCCGAGCCGTTCCACCCGCACTTCCAGCGCCCCGGATTGGTTGATCGTTCCGGCGAACACCGCGCTCCCCGGCTTCTTCTCCACTGGCATCGATTCCCCGGTGATCGTAGCTTGGTCGACGAACGAGTGTCCTCCGGTAACGGAGCCGTCCACGGGGATTCGACTTCCGGGTTTGATGAGCACGATGTCGCCGCCCAGTATTTGTGCGACCCCAACCTCTCTCCACTGGCCCCGGTCGTTCACCGTCGCCGTGGACGGCAGCAGCTCGATCAGCTGGCGAATGGCGCGTCGGCCGCGACCCACCGTTAGCCCTTCCAGAACCTCAGCCGCCAACACGAATAGCGTAATGACCAGAGCCGTGAATACTTCCCGAATCGCCAGAGCCGCCAGAATGGCGATGGCCATCGACAGTTCCATGGTCATTCGCCGCTCGAGAATATTTTCCAGTGCCTCGTGATATATGGGATAGCCTCCGGCAAGCGCGCAAACTACACCGGCGATGACCAAAGCCAGGTTAACGTGTGCGCCCGCGAACCAAAACGCACCAGCGGCCGCCGCGACGAAGGCGATCCGCGCCATCTCGCGCCAATCCAAACCGTGTTCGTGCTCTGCAACTTCCTGCTCCCGTTCACCGGCGGCCTCGTTTGCTTCGTTCGGAGAAGCTCTGCGCTTGTGCGACCGGAATCGTTTCGCTGCTTGATCTCGGTTGCAATCTTGTTGCCCGTCATAACCACCCCCCACGATTCATCCCGCAGTCGCCCTGGTTCGCAGCTACTTCATGTACGTCTTCACCACCTCGATCAGCTCCTCCGCGGCTTCCGATTGCGGAGAGTCTCCGCGCCGCTTCGGGTCCAGCACGTGGTAGCGAATGTGTCCCTCGACCAACTCCGCCATCAAGCCGTTCAAAGCTCCGCGGCAGGCGGCCACCAATTGCAGCACCTCCGAACACTCGTGCTCCGCGCTCAGTGTGCGTTCAATCGCTTCTACCTGTCCCCGAATCCGGCGGACCCTCACAATCAGCTTTTCCTTGCCTTTTGCCGTATGCGCCATGACTACCTCGCCTGCCATACTATAGACCAGTATAGTTTATTAGGAAATAGCGAAAACACTCCGTCAGTCGGATTTCGGCCCTTACACCCGTTTTCCCGCGCTCGCTTGCGAAGAAAAAAGAAGGTGCCGGGTCCGTCCGGTGCCACTGGTTATGTACGATTGGTTGCCTACGATTTCTTGCGCAAAAGCTCGACGATGTCATCCACTTGCGCGTGCACATGATTGAGGGTGCGCGCCACGCCTTGAATTTCTGATTCCGCGCGGCGGTTCACGTCATAGTCCAGCTCGCCGCGCAACCGGTCTTTCTTGTCCTGCCGGTTTTGGCTCATCATGATCACCGGAGCCTGGATCGCCGCCAGCATGGAGAGAAACAGGTTCAGCAAAATGTACGGATAAGGGTCCCAGGCCTGCCGGCGCAAAATGGCGTTCACCGCCACGTACACCGACACCGCAACGCCAAACATGATGATAAAGCTCCACGAGCCGCCGAAGAGGGCCACCGCGTCGGCCACGTGCTCGCCAAAAGTGGCCTGTTCTTCGATAATTTCGTTGGGATTGCGTGCTGCGCGCACGCGCACCAGCTGCTGCGAAGCGTGGAACTGCCGCCCCAGCACGGCAAGCATGTCCACGCCGGCGAGCGGTTTGCGCTGTAGCAGCACGGTGATGTCGTGGTGGTCGACCTCCACGGCGGTGCTTTCCTCGGTGGCCATCGCCGTAGTTTGATGCGCCGTGCCATCCAGCATGGAAGCAAAGCCGAAGAATTCGCCATGCGCGGGCCGGTCCACAACCACTTCCTGGTGATCCGCGTCCACGGTGGTCACCTGCACCGCGCCGGAGACCAGCACGTAAGCGCGCCCTCCAGGATCGCCCATTTTGTAAATACGCTGGCGCGGGGCGAGCGTTTTGAGCTCCACCTGGCTCGCCAGCACCGCCAGCTCGTCTTCGTCCAGCAAGGCAAACATGGGAACGTGCCGCAAGATTTGCGGGTCGCAGGGCATAGGCCACCTCAAAAGGGAGTGCTCGCGGCATGAGCATTCCACAAAAATGCTCGCGGAAACAACCAGCAGCGGTACCCGTCACCCCGGAGACCCGGGCCGGACTATTGACCACACAACCGTTCCAGCCTAAGCTCGTTTTTACCAGTGTGATGCCCATCAGTAGGCGCAACCTCAGATTGCTGGCTTTGCTTCTCGCGCTCGTCTTTCTTGGATTGCAGTTGCACTACTGCGCCGACCTGACTAGCACGCCCTCCGGCACGCACATTTGCCCAGTGTGTTCCGCGATAGGCGCGGCCGTCGTCACACCCGCGCAGAGTATTAAAATTGTTTCGCAAGTGCGGCCGCTGGAAGTATTTGCGCATGTTGTTGCGAGCTCACCGGACATTCCGCGGGCCACTTCTCCCCGCGCTCCTCCTGCAATTTAGTCCTCCGTCGTTTCTACCATCCATTTCACGCCTGATTCGCTATTGGTCCCTTTGCGGACCCTTGAGGAACGATTTCCATGAAGAAAGGATTGGCTTTGGCCACGCTACTTGTGGCGTCGCTGCCGGCTATCGCCGCAGCGCAAGGGACGCCGCAAGGCGCGGCGTCGGGCAATGTTTTGCCGCCGCAACCGGCCAACCCCCCGCGCGCCGACACCACCCAGCCGCCGCCCGTGCGCATTACCCTCGATGACGCCATCAAACTGGCGCTGCAGCACGATCACGCCTTGGCCGCCGCGCGCAACACCATCCTGCAAAATCAAGCTCAGGAAATCACCGCCAACCTGCGCCCTAATCCGGTTATCTCCTGGGACTCGCAGTTCTTCCCGCTTTTCAGCCCCAGCCAATTCGGCACCAGCTACCTTGACAACGATGCGCAGTTCGATTTCGGCATTGGCTATTTGTTTGAGCGCGGCAAGAAACGCCAGCATCGCCTGGAAGCCGCGCGCGATCAGACCGCCGTCACGCGCGATCAGGTGAACGACACGCAACGCCAGCTTATTTTTAATTTATCGCAGCAGTTCGTGGCCGTGCTTCTCGCGCAGTCCACCATCGATCTCGCCAACAAAGACCTCGACAGCTTTCAGCAAACCGTGGACATCTCCAACGAGCGTTACAAGCTCGGAGACATGAGCGAAGGCGACCTGCTCAAAATTCGCCTGCAATTGCTGCAATTTCAGAGCGATCTTTCCGCCGCGCGGGTTGCCAAAGTGCAAGCCCTGGCTTCGCTCCGCCAGTTCCTGGGTTTTGAATCTGTTCCAGACAATTACGATGTGGATGGTGAACTCGTTTACGCCCCGGTGCGCGAAGGGCTTGACGACCTGAAAGCGCTGGCCCTGCGCTCGCGGCCGGACTTGCAGGCCACCCAGCACGGCGTCGTCGCGGCGCGCAGCCAGGAATCGCTTGCGGAAGCTAACGGCAAGCGCGATTTAAATGTCACCTTTGATTACACGCACACCAACGGCCAGAGCAGCGGCGCGTTCTACTTCAACATTGACCTGCCGATTTTCGACCGCAATCAGGGCGAGATCGCGCGCACCAGATACGCCATCACCCAAGCGCAAGAGCAGGAACTCGAATCCGCGCAGCAAGTTTTGACCGACGTCACCAGCGCCTACGCCAACCTGAAATCCAACGACGAAATCATCCGTCTGTACGAGGGCGGCTACGTCGATCAAGCCAAACAATCCCGCGACATCAGCGAATACGCCTACAAACGCGGCGCCGCCAGCTTGCTCGACTATCTGGATTCCGAACGCACCTATCGCGCCAACCAATTGGCTTATCGTCAGGCCTTAGCCAGCTATATGACCGCCGTCGAACAGATGCGCGAAGCCGTGGGAACGAGGACGCTGCCATGAAATTTCCATTGACTCCAAACATCGCCCTGCGCTGCGCTGGTGATTTTCTCCGCCATCCCGCCGCCGTCGCGCTCCGCGTAGAGCGAACACTCGCACTGGCGCTAGCACTCGCGACGCTCGCATCCATTACCGGATGTGGCTCCAGCAGCGGACCCCGCGAATCCGAATCCAAAATGACTTCCTTCTCCACCAACGAGAACAAAAACGACACCGCTTCACTCTTCACCGTTCCGCAGGATCAGATGGCCCATCTGCAGATTGCCACCGTGCAAAAAGAGCCTCTGCAGCGGGTTTTGCGCTTAACCGGCGCGGTAGCCTACAATGCCTTCGCCACCACCCCGGTTTTTTCCGCCATCGGCGGACCGGTAGAAAAAATTCTCGTCGACCCCGGCCAGGTCGTGCACCTCAATCAACCGCTCTTGATGGTCAATAGTCCGGACTATTCCGCGGCGCGCTCCACGTACCTCAAGTCCAAGAGCGTCTATCTCCTCGCGGACAAAAACTACAAGCGCTCAATCGATCTTTACGAGCACAAAGCCATTGCCGAGCGCGATTTGCAGCAAGCCGAATCCGACCGCGCCGCCGCGCTGGCCGATCTGCAATCCAGTGAAGATGCTCTGCGCGTCTTGGGAATAAAAGATCCCGAAACTTTTGCGGAAACTAAATTGACCTCGCAAGTCCCCGTATTGGCTCCCGTCAGCGGCGAAGTTGTGGAACGGCTGGTGGGGCCTGGGCAGTTGCTGCAGGCCGGCGCCACCCAATGCTTCACCATTTCCGATATGAGCACCGTCTGGGTGCTCGTGAATATTTATCAGAGCGATCTGGCGTACGTGCACGTCGGCGACAGCGTGGAAATCAACACCGACAGCTATCCCGATAAATTTCACGGGAAAATTTCCTATCTCGCTCCGGCGCTGGATCCCACCACGCGCACGCTGCAAGCGCGCATCGTGGCCGGCAATCCTGGCGGCAAGCTGAAAAAAGATATGTACGTCAATGCCGCGGTACAAGCCGGAACGGTGACCGACGCTTTGACCGTTCCCGATGCCGCGGTCTTGCACGACACCGAAAATATCCCGTTCGTCTATCTGCAGGTAGAGAGCAACAAGTTTGCCCGCCGCATCGTCAAAATCGGCGACAGCAACGAAGGCCGCACGCGCATCGAAAGCGGCCTAAAAGAAGGCGACAAAGTTGTGGGCGACGGCAGCCTGTATCTGCAATTCAAGAATTCCTTGGAGCACTAGCGCAGCGCGAAAATTGAAAATGTTTACAGGGCAAAATTCGTGATTCATCGCATCGTCCAATTCGCGCTCAAGCAGCGCTTCGTTGTGCTGCTCTTCACCGTGCTGGTAGTCATCGCCGGAGCCATGTCTTTTCAGCGCATGCCCGTGGACGCCTATCCCGATCTCTCCCCACCCATCGTCGAACTGATCACGCAATGGCCCGGCCACGCCGCTGAAGAAGTCGAGCGTCTCACCACTCTGCCGCTCGAACTGGCCATGAATGGCACGCCCAAGCTGCGCGTCATGCGTTCCATTTCCCTCTACGGTCTCTCCGACGTCATCCTCACCTTTGAAGACAATACCGATCCCTATTTCGCCCGCTCTCAGATTTTTCAGCGCATCGCCGATGCGTCGCTCCCCACCGGCGTAACGCCCAGCATGGCCCCGCTCTTCAGTCCCAGCGGCCTGGTGTATCGCTACGTCATCGATAGCCCGGATCGCAGCGCCCAGGAATTGCACACCATCGAGGCGTGGATCCTCGAGCGCGCCTATCGCAGCGTTCCCGGCGTGGCCGACGATTCGGGATTTGGCGGGCCGACCATGGAGTATCACGTCCTGCTCGATCCCGTGAAGCTCAACAATTTTCATCTGTCCGTCGTTACCGTGATCGGCGCGCTGTCCGCCAACAATGCCAACACCGGCGGCGGCTTCTACACTCAGGGCGGACAATTTTATTACGTACGCGGCATCGGCCTGCTCACCAACACCGCGGATATCGGCGAAGTGGTGGTCGGCAGCGCCAACGGCGTTCCCATCCGGCTTAAGGACGTGGGCCGCGTGGAAATCGGCCACGCGCCGCGCCTGGGCATTTTTGGCTACGAGAAAAACGATGACGCCGTTGAAGGCGTCATCCTCATGCGTACCGGCGAGCAGGCGCAAACCGTGTTGCGCGGTGTGCAGAAAAAAACCATCGAGCTCAATAGCGGAATTCTTCCGCCAGACGTAAAAGTCCATCCCTACTACGACCGCAGCGACCTTGTGGCCGTCACCACCGGCACCGTGGAATGGAACTTGATCCGCGGCATGGTGCTGGTTCTGGTGGTATTGATCTTTTTCCTGGTGAGTTTGCGCGCCGCGCTGATCACCGCGCTCACCATTCCGCTGGCGCTGCTCTTTGCTTTCATTTTCCTGCACGCCACCGGCGAAGCCGCCAACCTGCTCTCCATCGGGGCCATCGATTTCGGCATTTTGATCGACGGCACCATCGTGATGGTCGAGAATATCTATCGCGAACTCGGCCTGCGTGAGGGCCAGTCTTACGACCTCCATGAAGTAATCCTGCAGGCCGCGCGCGATGTGGACCGTCCGATCTTTTACTCTGTGGCCGTCATCATCGCGGGATATCTACCCATCTATGCGCTCACGGGCGCCTCGGGAAAACTTTTTCATCCCATGGCCGATACCATGGCCTTCGCGCTGGTCGGCGCGCTGATTCTGACGCTGACCGTCGTTCCCGTGCTGGCCTCTTACTGGTTCAAGAGTGGCGTCAAGGAAAAGCCCAACCGGATTTTTGATTGGGTCCGCAACTCTTACTCCAAGCGCCTGGAGTGGTGCTTGAATCGTCCGCGCACCACGCTGCTGGTCAGCTCCGCGATTTTCATCGCCACGTTGTTCCTGGTTCCGCTAATCGGCGGAGAATTTCTTCCGCACCTCGATGAAGGCGCATTGTGGGTGCGCGCCACCATGCCGTACACCATTTCGTTCGAGGAGTCCGCCAAGTTCGCTCCGAAAATCCGCGACCTGCTGATGCAATACCCGCAAGTCACTACCGTGGCTTCCGAACTCGGACGCACCGACGATGGCACCGACCCCACGGGATTTTTCAATTGCGAGTTTTATGTCGGTCTGCTGCCCTATGGCGATCCCGCATGGAAAAAGAGTTCTTTCCACACCAAGGAAGAACTCTCAAAAGATTTGGCAAAGAAATTCGATAGCTATCCGGGTGTGATTTTTAATTTCACGCAGCCCGCGGAAGATGCCGTGGACGAAGCGCTCACCGGCCTGAAGAGTTCCTTGGCGGTGAAAATCTTCGGGCCCGACCTTGACGTACTGGAACGGAAGGCCGTGGAAATCAAGCAAGTGCTGGACAAGACGCCAGGATTCACGGAACTGACGGTGGTTCGCGAGTTGGGTCAGCCCAACCTGATTATCGAAGCCGATCGCGCCAAAATTGCGCGCTACGGCATCAACGTGGCCGACGTGGAAGCCGTCATCCAAGCGGCCATCGGCGGTCAAGCTGCCACGCAAGTAATACAAGGCGAAAAATTATTCGATTTGGTGGTGCGCATGGAGCCGAAATACCGCTCCACGGCGCAGGATATCGGCGACCTGTTGGTTCCTTCCCCGGCGGGACAGGCCATCCCGCTTTCCGAGCTGGCCACCATTCGCCAGGCCAGCGGCGCTTCCTTTATTTATCGTGAAGATAATTCGCGCTACATCGGAATTCAGTTTTCCATTGTGGGCCGCGACCTGGAAGGCGTGATCAACGATGGTCAGGCCGCGATAAAGAAAAAGGTCCAGCTTCCGCCGGGCTACACGCTCAATTGGGGCGGCGAATACAGCGAACTACTCGAAGCCAAGGCGCAATTCCTGGTGATTGGCCCGCTAGCGCTGATGCTCATTTTCCTGATTCTGTTCGCGCTGTACGGAAATTTCAAATTTCCGATTTCCATCGCGCTTGGCGTGGTATTGACGGAACCGGTCGGCGCTTTGATCGCTTTGAAGTTGACGCACACTCCGTTCAGCGTCTCCAGCATTCTGGGCTTGCTGGCGCTGCTGGGAGTTTCGGTGGAAACGGCGGTAATTCTGGTCAGCTACATTAACAAGTTACGCTTGGAAGGCAAATCGGTGCGCGACGCCACGCTGGAAGCGTCACTGCTGCGCTTGCGTCCTATTATGATGACCGCACTGGTCGCCTGTCTCGGTTTATTGCCCGCGGCCATTTCCACCGGAGTGGGCTCCGACACGCAGAAGCCCTTCGCCATTGTGGTGGTGGCCGGCTTGGTGTCGCGTCTGCTGTTGGGATTCTTTGTGAATCCCGTGTTGTACGAAGTCGTGGCGCGCGAAGGCGACGTCCTACAGGTGTAACTTCTATTTCTTAGGCGCAGGCTGCGCGGAAGGCGGCAAAATTCCGTTCAACCGCAAGTACACCGCCTCGGTGCTGTAGTGATCGGCCCACGAGCCGGACAAAATCAGCCAAGCCGCGGCCCGCGGCACCATGCGCCCGCCGAATATCGCGATCTGTTCTCCAAGCTTGCTGTCATCCGCATTTGCCAGCGCTGTGGAACAATAATCAAACGAGGCTTTCAATCCGGCGACCAGCTTGTCCTTTCCATCGGCTTCGTCCAGCTTGCCGTCCGGCGCCGGTGTTCCAGAAAGCTTCGAGCATAGCGTGGTGTTGGTATCGGCGATGTGCACCATCAGATGGCCGAAACTCATCATGTCCGGCATGGGCTTGTAGCCGTATTTATCCGCAGGCATGGCTTCCGCGCCCGCGATCATGTTCTTGCTGGCGCGCGCCATCGCCACTTTCACCGAAGCGCTCAAGGGATTGGGTATCACGTCTGGCGCGGCAGTTTGCGCGACGCCCAGTGGCGCACTTGCCGCAACCATGGCGGCCACAACTCCCAGAAAGATTGTTTTGACTAAATTTTTCTTTTTCATCGCGATCTCCATATCAGTGAAGGTTTAAACGAGTTTCCGCAGCGCATATTTTCCAGCAGTCTGCGAGCATACGCCGCTGGAGGGCATCCAACAAATACATACGCCTAAACCCGCGCCGAGGTAACGCGGGAACCGGTTGCCGGCTCTAGATCGGTCATCCAAATTGGTCCGTTCAAATAGGCGCTCGTTAAAACTGACGGCCATTCAAATTGACGATGGTCGCGGCAACTTCTAACATGGAAGTGTCTACTGAGCTATGCACCTACACAATCTGTCGATCATGAATCGTTCGAGCTTTCCTTTCTGGCGCGTCCGCGTTTTCTGCACCGCGTTGCTGGCATGGTCAGCGTTCGCGGCCCTGGCGCCGAGCGCGTCCGCGCAGACCGCGGACGAAATCCTTGCCAAGGTGCTGGCTGCTCGCGGCGGCGCCGACAAGATCAAGGCTATTCACGCAGAGCGCGTCAGTGGCAAGATCTCTTTCGGCGCCGAATTTGAAGGCCCGTTTTCCGTCGAGTTTGTGCGTCCCCTGAAAATGCACATGGAGATCAGCATCAACGGCCGGAATGTGGTCCGTGTTTATGACGGCAAGTCTTCCGGCTGGGTGATTAATCAATTCGCGGAAAACAAAGATGTGCAACCCATGGATGCCGCGGACCTGCGCAATATCGCGGATGAATCGGATTTCGACGGCCCGCTGGTGGATTATCAGAGCAAGGGCAATCATCTCGAACTGCAAGGCAAGGACGAAGTCGCGGGCCGGCAGACTTACAAGCTGCAGCTCACCAATAAGAATGGCGACGTGCGCACCTATTTTTTTGACGCTTCCACGTTTCTGCTGATCAAGTGGGAAGGCAAAGTTGTCGTGGACGATCATGACACTCCGCTGGAGACGTTCTTCAGCGACTACCGCGACGTTCATGGAGTGAAGTTTGCATTCGAGGTTGATTCGGACACCCCGGGTAAGCCGCAACAGAAAAAAATCACCATCGAGAAGATTGAAATCGATCCCAAGATTGACGAGGCTCGGTTTGCCAAGCCGGCTGTGCCCGCGTCAGCGGAGCCAGCGGCGGAAGCGCCTCCGGCGACTTCGTCCACGCCGCCGCAGTGATAGTAACGCCGCAAAGCGTAATTCGTCATCGCTGGCGCCCACATGCCGACTTCGCGAAAGAATTCGCCGCCACCAACCGAAAACGCGGGGCTGTGCGCCAGTTGCGCGAACGCGCGGCAAATTTCCTCCGCTCGGGGCTCGGTATTTGTTTTGTGTCAGCTAAGCCTCAGTGATGCGCAATTTCCCAAGTATCCGCGGCTGCCCGTGCTGCGCTGTGCGGGATTTGCCCCACGCCCATCTGATATTAGCAACGCTACATAAATATATGGTAATGTTCCTGCGAGATTCATCCTCTGGTTCCACCCTTCCCGCGAGGTGCCTATGTTTGCGCGATTGCTCCTGGCCTCCCGTTCTACAGTTGCCGCGTTTGCGTTCGTCCCCGTTCTGCTTGCCCCCGTTCCGATTGCACTTGTTCCGATTGCCATCCTCCTGCTAACAGCTCCTCCGGCCGCCGCCGAGAAGTTGCAGATCACCAGCAATCCTCCTGGCGCCGCCGTCAGCCTGGATGGCGTGGCCGAAGGCGTTACGCCGTTTGAGAAAGATTATCCGGGCGGATTCTTTCACCGTACGCACACCAGTTTCGGCTCGCGGCTGGAGCACGCCATGGTTGCGCGCGTTAGCTTGGCGGGCTACGCCAGCAAAGAGTTCACCCTCACTGAAGGGCCGATGAACTGGGTTGGGCTGAACGGACACAACCATGGCGAATATTTTCTGCTGAAGACCGATCATTTCCACGTCAATCTCGATCCCGTCGCCGGAGTCTTTACGGGAACGATTTCGGAGCATGTGCCACAGGGCGGTAACGGAGTTTCCGCGACACCCGCTTCCATTTCTGCCGCGGCTGGATCTACCGTGCTTGGATCTGCCGTGACTGCGTCTGCGGTGAGAAGTACCGCGGACAGCGCCGACTTTCGTGTGGAGCTATCGCTCGAAGAAGTGGTGCGGCGCACCAAGCCCGCGGTCGTCTTCCTCAAGGGCCTAAATAAGAGCGGAACGGGATTCTTTGTCACGGAAACCGGAGTGATCGCCACCAACGCGCATGTGGCGCGTGACGAAGAAAGTTTGCTGGCCGTGTTACCGGACGGCGTGCAGCTGGAAGCGAAAGTCGTTTACGTCGACGCGGATCTGGATCTGGCGCTGCTCAAGGTTGCGGGCAATAAATTTCCTTATCTGACCCTTGCTGACGCGGCCTTGGTGCAACAGGGCGAAAGTGTTTTTGCCATCGGCAATCCCGGCGACGCCATGCTGTTCAGCGTCACCAAGGGGATTGTGAGCGCTGTCGGCAAGTTCCCGAGTGCTGGTCCGGGGACGTGGATTCAGACGGACACGACGATCAATCCCGGAAACAGCGGGGGGCCGCTGCTCAATACGCGAGGCGAAGTGATCGGCATTAACACGCAAAAGCTGGTGAAGAAAAACGTTACCAGTATTGGCTTCGCGCTGTCCGCCACCGATTTACTCAGCGTGCTGCGCAGCTTTTATCCCGCCAAGATTCCCGCGATGCAGACGCTCTCAGGCCCCGGCATCCAAGCGGCGCAGCCTTAGTTAGCTGGCAGCTAATTGCGGTGGGCTGGGCGGTGTGCTAGCATCCGCGCGTCAGCCCTTTACTTAGGGCTGCACAACGTCGGAGAGCGCCCAGGGTTTTGCTCGTCCTTCGCCCGGCACCCGCCGGACCCAGGTACAACAGGACACGTTCTCCCCCTACAAAACTGCGGTTGTGGACGGAAGCTGCGAAGTACGTTGGGTCGCAAAGGGCAGTCAGCGTTTTCCGTTAGCTGCGGAGCCGACGGCGTTTGCAGCCGACGAAAAGATGAGCGAAAACCATTTAGCGAACACGAATTAGCGAAAACTAGGAGGCGTCATGAAAAGCTATCTCACCAAGGACATTCGCAATGTTGGCATTGTCGGCCACGGCGGCACCGGGAAGACGCAACTGGTGTCGTCGTTGCTGTATACCGCGGGGATGACACCGAAGTGGGGAAAAGTTTCGGAAGGCAACACCACCACGGATTGGGATGAAGAAGAGATCGCGCGAAAGATCTCCATTCAGACAGGATTAGCGTTCGCGGAGTGGCCGTGTACTTTGTGCGGGCCGGGGCCGGACAACAAAGTAAAGATTAATTTTCTGGATTTGCCGGGATATTCCACGTTCATTACGGAGAGCAAGGCGTCGCTGATTGCCGCGGACTGCGCGTTGATCACCGTGGACGCGCACGTGGGCGCGCAGGTGACCACGGAAAAAGTTTGGGATTATTGCTGCGAGTACGACATTCCACGGGCCTTCGTGCTGACCTGGATGGATCGTGAGTTGGCCGATTTCGAGCGCGCCATGGAATCGCTGACCTCAGTGTTTGGCCGCACGGTGGTGGCGCTGCAATTGCCGATCGGTTCCGAGCGCGGATTCCGCGGGGTGATCGATTTAGTTTCCATGAAGGCGCATTTTTATACTCCTGATGGTGACGGCAAGCCGAAGGTGGAAGAGATTCCCGATGCGCTGATCGACGAAGCCAAGGAAGCGCACGAAAAGATCGTGGAAATGGTGGCCGAAGGCGACGACGAAATGATGGAAGAGTTCTTTCGCGAAGGGACGATTCCAATTTGCGATTTAATTCCCGGCGTGCGCAAGGCGATCGTGGCGGAGAAAATTATTCCCGTGCTGATGGTCTCTTCGTTGCACAATGTGGGCACGGCGAGTTTGCTGACGTTTATCGCGGATTGCTTTCCGCATCCCGACGAGCACGCGCAAGTGGGCTTTACGGATAAGCAAGGCAAGGGCGAGCGCGTCGAGCGCAAGTATGACGACGGGCAGCCGCTGTCGCTGTTCGTGTTCAAGACGCTGGCGGATCCTTTCGCGGGGCGCATCAATTATTTCAAGGTGAAAAGCGGCGTGCTGAAGAACGACGCGACGCTTGTGGATTACAACCGCGGAAGCGCCGAGAAGTTTCAGCATCTGCAGGTGGCGCAAGGCAAAGTGTTCACCGAAGTTATCGAGTTGCATGCGGGAGATATCGGCGCGGTAGCAAAGCTAAAGGAGTGCGCGACCGGAGAAACCCTGGGCGACAAAAATTCGCCGATTTTTTATGAGCCGGCGCATCTTCCCGAGCCCTCGATTACCTTTGCGATCGAGCCGAAGACGAGGGCGGACGAGGACAAGATCGGCGTTTCCATTCACAAAATCCTGGAGGAAGATCCAGCGCTGCATTTTTCACGCGATCCGCAGACCAAAGAGTTTTTGCTGGCGGGAACCGGGCAGCAGCACATTGAAGTGGTGGTGGCCAAGCTGCACAAGCGCTATCACGTAGATCTGACGCTGAAGCCTCCCAAGGTGGCGTATCGCGAAACGATTCGCGGCAAAGCGGATGTGGAGGGCAAGCACAAGAAACAGTCTGGCGGTCACGGGCAGTATGGCGTGTGCCGCATCAAGATGGAACCGGCGGAGCGCGGGGCCGGGATTGAGTTTATCGACGATGTTTTCGGCGGCGCGATTCCGAAGAACTGGATTCCGTCGGTGGAGCGCGGAGTTCGCGAAGCGGCGGCACGCGGCTTCCTGGCGGGATTTCCCGTGGTGGATTTCCGCGTGAGCTTGTACGACGGGAAATATCACGATGTGGATTCCTCGGACATGGCGTTCCGTATCGCGGGTTCGCTGGCGTTCAAGGAAGCGATGAAGCTGGCGCGTCCGGCGCTTTTGGAGCCGATCATGCACGTGGAAGTGTATGCTCCGGATCATTATTCCGGCGATTTGATGGGGGACATCAGCGCGCGGCGCGGGCGCATCGCGGGCAGCGAAGCGCGGGCGCACAACGTGATCATCAAGGCGCAAGTGCCGTTCGCGGAGATGCTGACGTATGCGAACGATTTGATTTCCAAGACGCAAGGGCGCGCGACGTACACGATGGAATTTTCGCATTACGATTACGTGCCCAAAGAAGTGGAAGACAAGATTGTGGCGGCGCACAAAGCGGCGCACGGCGAGCAGCTGGTGGAGGAAGAAGTTTAGTGCTTTGGGTTTGATTCTTCCGCGTCGGCCCAGCGGAAGTTTGCGGAATAGTCGAGTACGGTCCAGCTGTGGACGCCCGCGGACAATCGCCGAAGTATGTAAACGAAACGACGGCTTGTTGCGCGTTCTTCGTACGCTTGAAAGAGGCGGTAATAGACTCCCTGAAACCGGACGATTTTTGGCGGATCCCATCCTTCTTTGGGCTTGAGAGAACGAATCTCGAGAATCTCGCCTTCCGCATCCGTTCGCATCAGCAACAAGTCAGACTCGAGGCTGTCGTTCGCTTGCGAAGGTGATGTGGTTCGGCGCGACGAGAGAAACGAGTAGCTGCGTTCAAAGAGATACAACGGAAGAATTCCCAATACCGTCCCGCTGATACCCGCGGCTAGAAAGCGTACGACTCCCTCGAAACCGCAATAAAAGATGAACCATGTTAGTGGGTGAAAGAGAAGCAGAAGCAGCGCCGCAAAGCCTTCGGTGCCGGGAGGAATTGCCGCCTGCGGATGCGCCTCGGCGGTTGAGAAGATGACGGCTTGGGCCCAATGGGTAACGGAATAAGAATACCATCCGACCAGTGCGACTAGAGCAGTGACCGATTCGACGATGCCAGACACTACACCCGCGAGCTTCCATTCAGCGGACGTCAACGTGAATCTCTCACGCCATCGTTTTGGGAAGAGCGCGAAAGCCGGGGCGGCAAGAAGAGTCAGCACGGATTCATCACCAGCGAGTTCCTCCCGCGGCAAAGAAATACTATGCGCCGAACGGGGTGGACGCGACTACACCGAAGACTAAGGCTCAGGTAGCCGGGTGCGTGGTCGTCGTCTGGTAGGAAGGGCACGGCATGCCGTGCCCCTACGGCGCTGGTGACTAGCGGGCTAGGGGAATTGCGAAAGGATGTGAAAACAAAGGAACTTAAAGTACCTGTGTTTTCACATCCTTCTGCAGGTGATCATTCTGCTGGGTTTAGCCGCGTATTTTGTTACACAGGTAGTTACTATGACGGGTACACATTTTCTCGGGGATCTGGATGAGGGTGTGACTTGGTTGCGCCGGATTGATGTGTCCCCATTGCGGTGCGGAGGCGGGCCAGGGCGGCCTCGATTTGTTGTTGCGACGGGAGATGGGTGCGGGGTTCGAGGGTCCTGGGAGGCGGCGCTGGTGGAGTTGTCGTTGAGGGGGCTGGCGCTGAGCCGTACTTGGCGGCGATTTGCGGCCAGTCGCCCGCGGTATCGCGTTCTGAGTTGCGTGGCGGGTCGACTGCCGGGCTGATTTGCGGTTTGCCGGCGGAGTCGCTCGACGCATGGGCCGAGTTGGTCGAGCCGTCGCTTTCTGAATCGCTCTCCGCTTCGCGCTCCGAATTGCTCTGCGCGTTGGCTTCTGCGTTGTTCTCTGTGCCGTTGACTGAATCGCTCGCCGCAGTGCGGTCTGGGTTGCTGGCGACGCCGCTCTGCGAACTGCCTGTGACGCGCTTCGAGTTGTTCTCCGCGCCATTCTCTGCTTCTTTCTCCGCGCTGTTCTCGGCTCGAGTTTGTTGAGACTCGCCGGGCGGTTGAGCTGACGGGATTTGTGGATTGGTGGCGGCATCGGTGGCGGGGGTGCTGGCGGGATCGTCGGCGCGATCGTCCGTCGGGACGGGTTGGGGGGCGGTGGCGGCCGGTTCGGCGGGGGCCGGGTGGACGGCGGAGTTATTGGGGCGGGGGGTATTGAAGTTGTCGGCGATGGTTTGGCGCCAGGCGTAGATGCCAAAGGTGTCTTTGAATTCTTTTTCCGCGCCGGCCAGGGATTGCACGAGGTTCTGGGTTAGATAGGCGATGGTGGCGGCGGTGCGGACGGGGATGTGATTGTAGGCCACGGCGGTGATGGTTTTGGCAATGGCGGCGCTGAGGTCGCAGTGAGAGACGTAGCGGCCGGAGAGGTGGAAGGCGATGTCGCGAACGGCTTCGTCGGTGGCGCGCTCTTCGGCGTCTTTGCGGGCGTGGAAGGTGCAGAGGTAGGGGTGGCTGGTGAGCGGGATACGGCATTTGGAGCTGTTTTCGAAGGTGTAGGTACACACACGGGTGCGGTCCATGGCTAGTGCGGTGGGCATGGGAATTCTCCTGAGTTGAGTTTAAGTTTGGATTTTTGGGGGATCTCGCCGCGGGCGAGACGCGGTTCTGTACGGGCTTAGTGTATCAGTGGGGTACGTGTAGTCAATATCGATGAGGGACAGTTTTGGTACAGGTCGGTTGAGGACGGGACAGGAAAGATCAGCATAACGCTGAGACACAGAGTGCGCAGAGGGGCGCGGAGAGAAAGAAGATAGGCGGGTCAAGAGAGGGAGTGGGTTAGGACGAAAAAGCGGCGTCGAGCCCTTCGCGCAAGCGCTCAGGGTAAACCGCCGCAGTCCAAAAAAGCGGGCGCCAAATTGGTGGTTGTTGCGGCGGAGGGGGAAGCGAATAATCTGCGCATTATGAAAAATACGCGGATTTTGCAGGGCGGTAAAAGAATGCGTGGCGGGAGATTGCACGACGGGAAATTACCCGGCGAGAAATTGCAGGGCGGGGCGGGGATGCGATTGGGTTTGCAGACGCGGGCGGTGCATGCCGGGGAGCCGAACCGGCATGGCGTGGGCGGACCGGTGGCGACTAACGTTTGTCATAGCTCGACGTTTACGTTTTCGTCGGTTGCGGAGATGAAGAAGTGGGCGGAGGGCAAGAGCAAGGCGTACATCTACACGCGGTATGGGAATCCGACGCTGGCGGTGGCGGAGAAAAAGATTGCGGCGCTGGAGGGGGCGGAGGCAGCGGTGGTGACGGCGTCGGGGATGGCGGCAATCTCCAGTGCGCTGCTTGGCGCTTTGAAGACCGGGGACGAGGTGATTTCCACCGCGGATCTTTATGGCGGGAGTTACCGGCTGATGCGCGATGTGTTTCCGGATATGGGAATCAAGGTGCATTTGGTAGGGACGGATCTGGCGGGGATGGAGGAGCTGGTTAGCGCGAAAACAAAAGTGATTTATGTGGAGACGCCGACGAATCCCACGCTGCGGCTGGTGGATTTGCGGCGGGTGATAGCGTTCGCTAAGAAGCACAAGTTGGTGTCGATGATCGACAATACGTTTGCCACACCGCTGCAGCAGCAGCCGATCGCGATGGGTTTTGACATGGTGGTGCACAGCGCCACGAAGTATTTGGGCGGACATTCGGACATTATCGCGGGCGCGGCGGCGGGGAGTGCGGCGTGGATGAAGCGCGTGCAGCAGATGGTAATTTATCTGGGCGGGTCGATGGATCCGGGCGCGGCGTATCTGCTGATTCGCGGGATGAAGACGATTGGTTTGCGCATGGAGCGGCAGAGCGCGAATACCCTGGCGGTGGCGCGCTATTTAGAGAAGCACCCGAAAGTGGCGCGCGTTTATTATCCGGGATTGCGCTCGCATCCGGATCATGTGCTGGCCAAGCGGCAGATGAGCGGGTTTGGGGCCATGATGGCGTTTGATTTGAAGGGAGGATTGGCGGCGGCGCGACGCTTTTGCGAGCGGGTGCGGATTTTTTTGCTGGCGGCGAGTTTGGGCGGGGTGGAATCGCTGGTGATATTGCCGATTTATTCGTCGCACTACGATATGAGTATGAAGGAGTTGGCGCGGGTGGGGGTTTCGCCGGGGACGGTGCGAATGTCCGTGGGGATTGAGGATGTGGGGGATTTGATTGGGGATTTGGAGTGGGCGTTGGGGTGAGTGGGGGTGCAAACGCAGGGCTAGAAATTAAGAATTAAAGATCATGAGGATAACGCTGAGATACCAGAGGAACACAGTAGGGTGGTGGGAATAAAGGCGACCGCCTCAGAAGGCGGCCGCTACAAATAAAAAACGGGCGGGGCGCTTGAGGCGCACCGCCCGAAATTTTTCCAGTCGAAGTGGTTACAGCGGCTGGACGTTCGACGCCTGCAAGCCCTTGGGGCCGCGGACGACTTCGAATTCAACCGCTTGGCCATCGTTCAACGACTTATAGCCATCAGCCACAATCGCGGAGAAATGGACAAATACGTCCTCACCGCTCTGGCGCTGGATGAATCCAAAGCCCTTGCTGGCGTTAAACCACTTCACTGTTCCTTGTTCTTTGCTCACTGCTGTGTCTCTTTTCAAGATTTGAGCTATTTGGTGCTGCGGTACGTCTTGGCCGCGGTTTTAAGGCGGTACAAAACAAAAAGGCCGCAAGAGTTACCTTGCGGACCTTTTACGAATTCCAAAGGCGATACAAGAGCAACAAACGCAACAGAAAAGTACCACGATTTACGGTTTGTGGCAAGCAAAATCGTAAGGCATTGATGTCAAGGCAGTTACGCCTGGGTCGCAGAGGGTCTCCCCCAGGCCCCGGCGGCCAAATCAGGGGCGCTGCTTGAGAAAGGTGGCCAGGACGTTGAAGCAGCCGGTCCAGCCGCCATCGTGTTCGTCTTGAGCGGCTTGTGAGAAGAAGCCTTGGTGTTTGAGGACGATCTCGGTGGCTGCTTCGCGGGCGAAGAAATCTACCGTGACGAGAGTTTCGGGCTCTTCGTGCATGGGCGAGGTGCTGCCGTCGGGAGCCTGCCTTAGCCAGCTCCAGGTGAAAATCAGGCGTTGCGGGGGCGTGACTTCTTTATAGACACCGCTGCCGATGTAGATCTGGCCGTTGGCGCTGTCGTGGATTTCCATCACGTAGCGGCCGCCGGTGCGAATGTCCAGCTCGCGATAGCTGACTTGATGGGTGGGGACGTCCTGGCACATCCACTTGGTTAATTTTTGCGGGTCGGTCCAGGCGGCGAAGACTTTTTCACGCGTTGCGGGGAAGGTGCGGCGGAGTTCGAGGGTGAAGTCTTTTTGCGGGGTGGCCATGATTTTTTCTCCTTGTTGCCGGTGATGGGATCGGTTGCATCAGCGGAGTCAGTTGGATCCACGGACAGAAATTTTGCCAGGTTGTCGAACTGGGTTTCCCAGAAGATGCGGTATTGCTCCATCCAAGCCACGGCGTCATGCATCGGTTGTGCGGCGAGGCGACAGCGATGGATGCGGCCGGTGATGCTGCGCTGGAGGAGGCCGGCGGATTCTAGCACGCGCAAGTGTTTGGAGACGGCGGGGAGGGACATGGCGAAAGGGGCGGCTAGGGAGGTCACGGTGGATTCGCCGCGTGCCAGGCGGGCAAGGATGGCGCGGCGGGTGGGGTCGGAGAGGGCCGCGAAGGTGGCGTCGAGGGAGGAGCTTTCGACCGGCTTGGGATAGTTAACCATTCGGTTTAGTATTAATGGGAGGCGGGAAATTGTCAAGCGGGATCTGCGGCCCGTTGGTGGATATTTTTCGCGTGCCTGCGCGCCCGCTGCATGAAGAAAGAAAAGACGCCAATCGGGAGATTGGCGTTCCCAGAAGAGGTGTGGTGTTTGCGACAACCCTGGGGTGGCGGAAAACATTGACCTGGGTCGTGGCGGGTACATACCATGGTTGGATGACGCGAACTTGCAGCGATCGCCGGGTGTCCCTGCTGGCGAAATTCGACAGGCATGTTTGGTGGAACATTTTTGTGGCGGTGCTGCTGGTGTGCGTGGCGTGCGGTTGCGAGGATGGTGGCAAGCCAGCGGTGCGGGCGCGCGTGCCAGCGTCTGGATTAGCGGCTACGGATGCGTCGGCGTCGATGATGGCGGGTGGCGAGACTCCTGGAGGGGGCGTAGCGGCGCAAGGCAAGTCTGGCGCTGCGACGCAGTCTGGCGCGATGCCCGGTGCGTTGCCGGGGTCACTGCCATTAACGAATCCTGCGGCGCGGGCGAGCGTGTCGCTGCTGCCGGCCGTGCCGGGCGGGAAAGAGTATTTGGCGGCGGTGGTGGAGGCGAAGTTCGCGTCCGGGGAACAGAATTATCGCGCCGGGCATTTGGAGGCGGCGCGCAAGGATTTTGACGACGCGGTGGACTGGATACTGGAGAGCGGGTACGACCCAGCGGCAGACAAGCGATTGAATGAACTGTTTCACCGCGTGGTGGATACGGTGTATTCGTACGAGTTGCAGGCGTTTCGCGCGGGGGATGGTTTTAGCGAGCCACCGGCGGTGCCCGCGGCGATCGATGAAGTTGCGGAGATGACCTTTCCGGTGGATCCGCAATTGAAAGCGCGCGCCGAAGAAGCGGCTAAAAATATTTCGCATGACTTGCCGCTGACGGTGAACGATGAAGTGTTGTCGTTTTTGAATTTTTTCCAGACGCCACGCGGACGGGCGATTGTTGAGACTGGTTTGCGGCGAGCCGGGCGGTACCGCGAGATGATTCAACGGGTGCTCGGTGAAGAAGGCGTGCCGCAGGATTTGATTTATCTGGCGCAGGCGGAGAGCGCGTTTCAGCCGCTGGCGCTGTCGCGGGCCGGGGCGCGGGGGATTTGGCAATTCGTGGCGTGGCGCGGCAATGAGTACGGATTGAAACATACCTGGTGGGTGGACGACCGGCAGGATCCCGAGAAGGCCACGCGGGCGGCGGCGCATCATTTACGAGATTTGTACGGGATGTTCGGCGACTGGTATCTGGCGATGGCGGCGTACAACTGCGGCCCGGGCAACGTGTCGAAGGCGGTGGAGCGTACCGGGTACGCGGACTTTTGGGAGTTGTACCGCCGCAATGTGCTGCCCAACGAGACCAAGAACTACGTGCCGATTATTCTGGCGCTGACGTTGATTGCCAAGGACGCCGCGCACTATGGAATCCATGTGGACCCGGATCCTCCGGTGCCATACGACGTGGTGAAGCCGGGGCGGGCGATTGATTTGCGGCTGGTGGCGGAAACGATTGATGTGGATGTGGAGACGCTGCATGCGCTGAATCCGGCGTTGCTCCGGCTGGCCACGCCGGATGATCCGGGCTTTGAGATGCACTTGCCGGTGGGCACGGCGGCGCGATTCTCCGCAGAGATCGCGGATATACCGCCGGAGAAGTGGGTGAGCTGGCGGCGGCATCGCGTGGCGCCGGACGAGACGCTGGCTTCCATTGCCAAGAAATATAAGGTGACGCCGGCGGCGATTGCGGAAGCGAACAATTTGGAGCACGGGGCGAGGCTGGAGGCGGGGGAAAAGTTGATTATTCCGGCGGCGCGGGCGCAAGCGGAAGCCACGCGCCGGCTGGTGAGTTACCGGGTGCGCAAGGGCGACACGTTCTTGGGGATTGCGGACCGCTTCAGCGTGGATGCGGACGATTTGAAGAAGTGGAACCGGCTGAAGGCCAATAAAGTGAGCCGCGGGATGGTGCTGCGGATTTACACGCTGGGTGGGGCGCCGGAGGCGGCGCCGGCGCACAGAGCGCAGTCCACGGCGAAGAAGAAAAGTCACCGCGCCGGGACGGCGGCGGCGCAGACGGGCGCGCCATCCGGGAACCACAACTGATGCGGTTGCGCTGAGCGGAGAAGTGCCGGCGCAGTGGTTCACGAAAGCGGGCGCGTTAGCTGGTCACCTTTCCTGCCAATTTTATCCTGGTTAGTAAGAGCGTAGTGTTCATGTGCGCTGCCAGAGCGTGGTTTTTGCCGATGCTAGAGCGGAGTGCTTGACAAATACCGCGGGAGTGCGATAACAACGCGAAAGGCTTTTTCCAAGCGCGCCAGAGCGTGGAACTCCGTGCGCCGCAGAAGGTCTCGGATTGCGCTGCATCTAATTCGCCCCAGGGGAGGATGGCATGGATTTTGAAAAAGATAGTTTCGAGGAAGACGAGCTGGCGCCTTTGGAGGAGGAAGAACTGGGGGTCGAGGCCGATGAGATCGGCGATACCGAAGAAGAAGAGGAATTGAGCATCACCGAGGAGGAGCCGGAAGGACCGCCGCCTCCACGGGTGAAGACCACGGTTAAGGATGCGGCCAAGTCCGCGCCACGGGTGGCGGCACCGCCGGCCGCGCGTGTGGCGGCTGCTGCGCCGGCCAAAGCGGCGAAGAAGTCTAAGAAGGCGGTGAAAAAGGCCGCGCCCAAGAAAGCGGCAGGAAAAGCCAAGGCGAAGAAAAAAGCGGTGAAAAAGCCTGCGAAGAAGGCCGCCAAAAAGAAGCGCCGGTAATTTTTCAGCGCGCCAGGAATGGCGCGTACCGTCTAATGCCAGGCCCCGGGAAGGCTCCGGGGCTTGGCCTGTTTTGGGTGTGCGAGGTTCTGCGTGGTACGCGAGGGGCGGGCGAAGATTCCCAATGTGCGGAAGGGCGGAACGTCGAATCGGGAATTTTGCTGTAGGTTGTCAGGCATACTTGCTCTGGACGCCAAGTACCATTAGCATACCCGCGAGCACAACCTGCTATGTTGCGAGCCCTCGAACAGATACGGCGGATGCGCGGCGGAGCGCAGTCGCATTTGATGCGCTGTTCGGACGGGCATTATTACGTAATCAAATTCCAAAATAACCCACAGCATGGCCGGATCCTGGTGAACGAAATGCTGGGAACCAGGCTGGCGGCGAGGCTGGGGTTGCCGACCACGCCGGTGGCGGTGGTGGAGGTTTCGGAGGAACTGATCCGCCTGACGCCGGAGCTGTGCGTGGAGCTGCCGCGCTCGCGGATTCCATGCCAGGCTGGGCTGCAGTTTGGTTCGCGTTTTCCGGGCGACCCGCGGCGGCTGGCGCTGCACGATTTTCTGCCGGATGAACAGTTGCGCGAGGTGGCCAACCTGCACGATTTTGCGGGCATGCTGGTGTTTGACAAGTGGACCTGCAACACCAATGGGCGGCAGACGCTGTTTTATTTGCAGGAAGGTTTGCGAGCACAGAATTTCGAGCGGCCGCCTGGCGAGGCGGAGGGCCGTTCTTCGTGGTCGCGACCCGACGTGGCGGGTCCGCCGCCCTCGGCACTGCGCGCGGAATTTGGCGAGGTGGGCGGGGGCGAAGTTGCGCCGGTGATGCCGCGGTACGAAACAAAAATGATCGATCAGGGATTTTGTTTTAATGCCGGAGAGTGGACGTTTCCGGATGCGCCGCTGCGCGGCTTGTATACGAGGAATCGCGTGTATCAGGGCGTGACCGGGATGGAATCGTTCGCGCCATGGTTGACGCGGCTCGAAAAAGGCTTGGGGGAAAAAGTGCTGGACGAGCTCAGCCGCGAGATTCCGCCGGAGTGGTACGCAGACGACTATGATGCATTGTTGCGGTTGCTGGAGCAGTTGCACGGCAGGCGCGCGCGTGTGCCGGAGCTTATTTTGCAATCCAAACAATCCAGCCGGCAGCCGTTTCCGAATTGGATATAGGTGGGACGCAGAATGGAAATCGCCAATAAATCCGACAGCGAAAAAAGCTTTGTCTATCACGTTGTGCGATATAGCCCCAGCCTGGTGCGGGACGAGTGGGTCAATATCGGCGTGCTGCTATTCGAAGCGAGCACCGGGGCAAGAAAGTTTCGCTTGATCGAAGAACCCAAGGAATTTGCGCGGGTGCGGCGCCTGCATCCGCAGGCGGATGAAGAGGTCTTGCTTAAACTGCGCGACGACCTGGAAAATCGCTTCGCAGAGTTCTTGACCTCGCCGCCGCTCAAGCCAGACGGCGCGATCAATGAAAACCCGAGTTGGCAGCAGATACTGGGGAAGTGGGACGACACGCTCTCGAACGTAATTCAGCTCGCATCACCGAAAGGTGACATCGCCAGGGATTTGGATGAGGAAATGGAACGCTTGTACAACGATCATGTGGCGCCACAAACCGCGGCGTCGCGCGTCGGCGCGCCGGGCAGCCGAGCCTCGTTGCGCGGCTACTGCGGGCAGGTCTTCCGACAAGCACAACTGTGGAACCGGCTGGAAAAATCCGTGCGCGTAGCACCGTATACCTTTCCGGGTGATCCAATGCGCATCGACTACAGTTACCGCCGCAACGGCACGCGTGGCTTCGTGCAGACGCTGTCCGTTTCGCGCTCTCCGGCGGACGCCAAACTGCTGGCTTACACTGCGGAGCACATTGCCGCCAAGTCTGATTTGGCAACGGAATTTACCGCCGTGATCGATGTGCCCTTGCTGCCGAAGAACGAACGGCACCGGTTCGTAGGAGATACATTGCGCTCCGCAGGGATTGAGCCGGTGCCGCTGGAAGGTTTTGCCGTGTGGGTCGCCAGACTAAAACCGCAACTGCCGGTGCAATAGTAGCTGGCAAGCGCCGGGGAAAATCCCTGCACGCCATTTCGTGATCAAAAGAAAACGGCCTCCGCAAAAATGCCGGAGGCCGTTCGAGCGTCGCGCTCGAAAAAAAACTACAGGAGCGGCTCGCTCCAGTTTTCCAGCGTCTCCTTCACTTTATGTAAAAACTGGTGGGCGATGGCGCCGTCCACCACGCGGTGGTCGTAGCTCAGCGTGACGTAGCACATGCTGCGGATGGCGATGGAATCGTTGATGACCACCGGGCGCTTTTCGATGGCGCCGAGGCCCAGAATGCCCACGTTGGGCTGGCTGATGACGGGAAGTCCGAACAGGCCACCAAAAACTCCCGGGTTGGTTATTGAAAAGGTGCCTTCCTGCACTTCCTCGGGCTTCAGTTTTTTCGTGCGCGCGCGTTCCGCCAGATCGTTCATGGTGCGCTGGATGCCCAGGATGTTTTTTTCGTCGGCGTGTTTGACCACGGGAACCAGCAGGCCCCAATCGAGCGCCACGGCGATGCCAATGTTGATTTCCTTGTGGATGATCACGTTGGTGCCGTCCAGCGAAGCGTTCAGCGTGGGGAAAGCGCGCAGGCCGGCAACCGCGGCTTTGACGAAAAAGGGCATGAAGGTGAGCTTGGTGCCGTTGCGCTTTTCAAACTCATCCTTCGATTTGGCGCGTAAGGTGGCGATTTTGGTCATGTCGATTTCGTCGACGGAGTACACGTGCGGCGAAACGCGTTTGGAAGCCACCATGTGTTCGCCGATACGCTGGCGCATCACGCTCATGGGCGAGACTTCGTAGTCGCCGAAATAGAGTTTTTCGCGCGGAACGGCGGATTCGAAGGCCACATGCGCCTGTCCACCGGACGACGGAGGAGGCGGCGGAGCTGCTGGACGCGACGCGGCGTGGCTTGCGGGAGCTGCCGGCGCTTCGTAGGCGGCTTCGAGCTGCTCTTCGGTTTCTTCTTCGTACAGCGCGGCCGCACTTGTTACGCTGGCGCCGCCACCGGCGATCGCGGCCTCAATGTCTTGCTTGCTGATGCGGCCGCCCGCGCCGGTGCCGGCCAATGTGCTGAGATCGATGCCGTGTTCTTTGGCCATGCGGCGCACCAGCGGCGAGCTGTGAATGCGCTCTTTAGCGGGCTGCGCTCCCTGCGGTGCCGCCGCGGCGGGCGCGGGGGCTGGACGCGCGGGCGGTGGCGGGACCGGAGGAGTGGCTTGGGCCTTCGGAGCTGCCGGAGCCGCGGCCTTCGGTGCTTCCACTTTCGGCGGCGCCGCGGGGGCGACCGCTGTTGCGGCGCCGGCGCCATCGATCACGCCGACGACGGTCTGAATGGGCACGGTCTGGCCTTCGTTTACTTTAATTTCTTTCAGCACGCCGGCGGACGGCGAGGGAATCTCCGCGTCGACCTTGTCCGTGGAGATTTCAAAGAGCGGCTCGTCGCGCTCCACTTTGTCACCGGGCTTCTTCAGCCACTTGGTGATCGTTCCTTCAAAAATACTTTCGCCCATCTGCGGCATTACGATGTCAACGGCCATGGCGTTCGTTCTCCTGTAAAGCTTCTTAAATCTAATTCTATCTTCCGTCCCACTTGCGGCTTCGCATCAGAGCTTGTGTAACGGGATCAACCTCAGGACGCTTAATGCAATCGTCGTGCGCGATGAACTCCACATCGTATCCGCGTCTCTCGGGTCTGAACCAGGGTTCTCTTGGTTTACGGCCAATGACGCCGTAAAATACCCATTCCTTACATTCGATTTCATACCCGCAAAGGCTGCAGTTATATGGTTGTTCCTGAGCCTTAATTTCGATGTCGAATTCTTTGTCGCCGCGCCCGTCGTGAAAGCTGATTTTTGGGCACTTCCGAATACAGGTCTCATGCCATTTACCTAGAACCGCCCAGTGGTCCCGATATGTAGGCGTTATCGCTGGTCCGAAATAACGCCCTCTTGCTAACTGAAAAATTGGTTGCCCGACTTCGAGAGGCTTAGGGCACACAGGACACCGTAGCGGCATAGGCCTCTCAATCTCTGATATCTCAATATTTCGCCAATTCCTTGGCGGCGGCAAAAACTTTTTTGGCGTTGGGCAGGAAATATTCTTCCAGAGTCGGCGCGTATGGCACCGGGGTATCGAGCGCGGTCACGCGCATCAGCGGGCCGTCAAGATAGCCAAAGGCTTTTTCGCAAAGCACGGCGGCAATTTCGCCGGCGATGCCACCGGTTTTGGTGTCTTCATGGACCACCAGACAGCGATTCGTTTTTTTGACCGATTCGAGAATCGTTTCTTCGTCGAGCGGCTGCAGCGTGCGCAGGTCGATGACTTCGGCTTCGATGCCCTCTTTTGCCAATGCTTCGGCGGCTTCGAGCGAGGTGTGCATCATGGCCGCATACGAGACGATGGTTAGATGCTTTCCCTCGCGGCGGACGATGGCTTTACCGAGCGGCACGGTGTAATCGCCTTGCGGTAACACTTCTTTGATGCGGCGATAGAGATATTTGTGCTCGAAGAACAGAACCGGGTTGTTGTCGCGAATCGCGGATTTCAAAAGCCCTTTGGCGTCGTACGGCGTGGAAGGATAAACGACCTTCAAACCCGGAGTATGCACAAAATACATTTCTGGATTGGCGGAGTGAAACGGGCCGCCATGCACGCCGCCGCCGGAAGGCCCGCGCACCACGATGGGGGCGGGAGCGTTCCACAGGTAGTGTCCCTTGGCCACGAAATTGGTCAGCTGATTGAAACAGCAGGCGATGAAATCGATGAACTGCATCTCCGCGATGGGACGCAGGCCGAGATAGCTCATGCCGCAGGCTGCGCCGATGATGGCGCTTTCGCTGATGGGCGTGTCGATTACGCGTTCCCAGCCGAAGCGTTCGAGCAGGCCTTCGCTGGTCTTGAAGGCTCCGCCGTAAACGCCAACGTCTTCGCCCAGCAGTACCACGGCAGGATCGCGCTCCATCTCTTCATACATGGCCTGCTTGATGGCTTCGAGAAAGGTGACCGGCTCGCTTTGCCCGTTGCTGCCGTTTGCCGCTGCGCCGTTGGCGGAGGATTTTTTCGTTTCGGCCATGGGTTATCTCCGCGCCTTTCCGGCGGGAACTTTGGAGGGCTTCTTCGCACTCAAGTGCGCCGCTGATTTACGCGAGTTTTTCGCCGCGGATTTCGCCGTGCCGTTGGTCACGATTTTCGCCGGCGCCTTGGGCGCTAATTTGCCTTCGTTGTCCGCCAGAGCTTCCGCCGAGGCAGTATCGCCGAAATGGATGGGCGCATTTTTCCCGCCGGAGCCTTTTCCCTCACCAAACCCTGCGACTTTCCAAACCGCCGGAACGCTGGAGCGCGGCGGGGTGACTTCGGCCTGGTTGCGTTCCCACTTCGCGGCTATTTTGTGGCAGTCGTCGCCAGTACAATAAACGCCCTTTTCAGCCAGCTCCGGTGGCGGCATGGGTGACGCTTCCGCGAAGTCGCGGTCCTTGGCGAGCAAAGCCTCCATCTTCGTTTCGAGTTCTTTCTTCGTGGCGGCATCCAGCAACTTTTTGCCCAGCAAAAACTTTTCGTACAGTTCGATAGGATCGCGCTGCTTCCAGTATTCGAACATCTCTTTGGGAACGTATTCGGCGGGATCGTGCTGGGCGTGCCCGCGCATGCGCATGGTCTTGGCTTCGATGAGAATGGGGCCTTCACCGGCGCGCGCGCGATCCACGGCCTCCTTGGTGGTTTGGTACACGGCCACCACATCGTTGCCGTCCACCACGTAGCTGGCGATACCGTAGGCTTTGGCGCGATCGGCGAGATTCGCGATGGGCACCTGGCGCTTGACGGGCGTGGAATACGCCCACTGATTGTTTTCGAGAATCAGCACGAAAGGAGCTCTCTGCACCGCGGCGAAATTCAATCCTTCGTGAAAGACTCCGGTAGAGCTGCCGCCGTCGCCAATCCAAGTCATGGCCACGATTTTCTGGCCGAGGTAGCGGCCGGCCATCGCCACGCCGGTCATCACCGGAATGAGGTCGCCGAGCATGGAGATGGGCGAAACGATGTGCAGATTGTCGAGGTCGCCGAAGTGGCTGGTGCCGTCTTTCCCGAGCGTTGGCGAGGTGTACTTGGCCATATGCTGCGTAAAAATGTCGCGCGGAGGAACGCCCTTCACCAGCAGCGCGCCGATATTGCGAATCATGGGCGCCAGCCAATCTTTTTTCTCAAGGGCGTACGCCGTGCCAACCGAAATGCCCTCCTGGCCCAGGCTGGAGTACAGTCCGCCGACGATTTTGTTCTGGCGGAATAGCTTGGTCATGGTGTCTTCGACGGCGCGGTTCAGGCGCATGTAGTAGTACAGGTCGAGGTACTGCTGGCGCGTTAAATCTTTTTTCATGCGTCGCTCCGTACGGGCTCCATGGTCGGCTCCGTCGCCAGCAGCTGATTTGGAGGCGAGGACTGCGCGTTTCGCTCTACCTGCCGCAACGTCTCTAGAAATTGTACTCTGGGGACCGCCTGCATATCGAGGTTCAGCACCGCGCCAAGGTGGTTCACCAGCCAATCCGCAACGCTAGAAATCGCAACGGTCCGGCCCAGTATTTTTTCCAACGACGTGGCTTTGCGCTCGGAAATGCCGCACGGGACAATTAATCCGAAATAGCGCAGGTCGGTGGACACGTTGTAGGCGAAGCCATGCGAGGTGACCCAGCGGCTGAGGTGCACGCCGAGTGCCGCGAGTTTTTCTGGAGCAACCTCGGTTGGTTGAGCCACCCAGATACCTGTCTTGCCCAGCTCGCGAACCGCGGTGACGCCAAAGTCGGCGGACGCGAGAATCATGGCTTCTTCCAGCATGCGCATGTACCAGCCGATATCGCGCCGAATGGCCGCCAAATTCAGGATGGGGTAGCCGACCAGTTGGCCCGGGCCGTGATAGGTGACATCGCCGCCGCGATTGGTGTGGTGAAACTCCACGCCCTTTTGCCGCAGCACGGCTTCGCTAGCAAGAATATTTTCCTGCCTGCCATTGCGCCCCTGGGTGATGGTGTGCGGGTGCTCGCAGAGCAGCAAGGTGTCGCGGATAGCGCCGGTTTTGCGGGCGGCCACCACGCGCTCTTGCAGGGCATTCGCTTCCGCCCAGCTAATCAGGCCAAGGTTAACGACGGAACAGGAACTCATCGGAGTGCCCCCGCCCACGCGTGGGCCAACAGTTGCGCCGTAGATGGTTTGCCGTTCATTTGTGGGTTATTAGGCCTTGTCAGTTTTGCCCGGCACCTAAACGTTAATCTGCAGACCGCGCACTGAAGCAAACGCGTCGCCCATCGCCTCCCACACCGTGGGGTGCGCGTGAACCATGTGCATCATATCGTCGATGGTGCCTTCGAGGTTCAGTACCGCGGCGGCCTCCGACAGAATTTCCGTGGCCAGCGGGCCGATGATGTGAATGCCCAGAACTTCGCCAAATTTCTCGTCGGAGACTACTTTGACGAAGCCGCCGTGATTTCCCAGGATGGTGGCCTTGCTGTTACCGACGAACGGGAACTTGCCGGTCTTGACCTTGTAGCCCGCGGCCACGGCTTCCTTTTCCGTCAGGCCAATCGAACCAATTTGCGGCTCGCAATAGGTGGCGTTGGGAATGCGCGTGCGCAACAGCGTATGCGTGGGCTTTCCAGCGATGTGGGTCACCGCGATGATGCCTTCCATCATGGCGGCGTGCGCCAGCTGCGGCATTCCGGCAACGATATCCCCGATGGCATATAGGCCCGGCTCGTCGGTTTCTCCGGCAGGCCCTACGTTGACGAAGCCGCGATCCAGCTTGGCTTTGGACTTTTCCAGACCGCAGTTTTCCGTCATCGGCTTGCGGCCGACGGCCAGCAAAAGCTTCTCGGCTTGCAGGGTTTGCGCTTTGCCGTCCTTGTCCTTGAAGCTGACGGTGACGCCTGCTCCGTCTTTCTTGACGGAGTCGACTTTGCTGCCAGTGAAAATCTGAATATTTTTCTTGCGGAAGGTTTTGTCGAGCTCAACGGAGATCTCTTCGTCTTCGACGGGAACCACACGGTTGAGGGCTTCGATGATGGTCACTTGCGTGCCGAAGGAGTTGTAGATCGAGGCGAACTCCACGCCCACAGCGCCTGCCCCAACGATGATCAAGGTCTTGGGAATGGCGGGAAGCTCAAGGATGGAACGATTGGTGAGAATCGTTTTGTGGTCCGGCTCAATACCCGGAAGGGCGCGCGCTTCCGAACCACTGACCATCAAAACGTTGGAGGTTTCGATGATGGAGGTCTTGCCGTCTTTCTCGACGCTGACCTTGCCGGGGCCTTCATAGCGTCCCCAGCCCTGCACGAACTCCACTTTATTTTTCTTGAACAGAAATTCGATGCCCTTGGCGTGCTTTTTGACGATTTTGTCTTTGCGCGCCAGGATGTTGGCCCAATTCACGCTCAGCCCGCTGACTTCGAAGCCCAGTTCGGCGCCATTCTTGAAATGGTCGTAGACTTCCGCGTGATGCAACAGCACCTTGGTGGGAATGCAGCCAACGTGCAGGCAGGTGCCGCCGAGGTAGGGGTCTTTCTCGACCACTACGGTCTTTAGACCGAGTTCGCCGGCCCGAATCGCCGCGACGTATCCCCCCGGCCCGCTACCGATGATCGCAACATCGTACTTTGCCACGCGCACTCTCCTAGTCTAGAAAAATCTGAAACTCGTGCTTCGCTGGAAGCGCTAAGAAAACTCAGCAGATTGCATGGGTTCGCCGCTAGTTCCAGGCCGCCTCAAGCGACCTCCCATCACGAAACCCGCGCTGAAAACCTAGCAGCAGGCTACCTGTGGGCAGCGCACCCCTAGCGCGGCCAGTAAGCGACCCGCAAATCATGAATTTTAGCAGTCGGCAGCCGTGCCCGCAACCCGACCGCTTACGGGCCGCTTTATTCCCGGGCCTAGCGCCCATCGTTTGTGCGGCCACCACCAAGGCCCGCCCCCGGGCGACCACAGGGCGGTTTCCGCAGATCGCTGCTGGTGGTGGAGGGAGGCCGCCTCGTTTTCCCGAAATGAAACTCGGCCGAACCCGTTTGCCAGCACTCGAACAGCTCCTCCATAAATATTTATTAAATGGGTACTTGAAATTACAGGTTTACTTGTGTAGATTCCCACTCCACTTCCCGTTTCAGAATATATGCACTAAGTCGTACCAGAATGGTAAATAGTTATATGGAGGTTCCAGCTATGTTGATGAAGTCCGGAGAACGGTGGCATTGCATCAACCCCTTCTGCAATTGCGAAATCCTGGTGGAATCAGACAGCAGTGTCGCGGGCGCGAGTCCGCGCTGTGTTTGTGGTGCGGCCATGAAGCGAAATTATGCGCCGCCCGTTTTTAAGTACCTCGACTTTCTCCGCGTCGAGGATACCGCTCCGCTACCCCGGCATTGCGGAAAAGAGTGACGACGATGCGACGCACCCACCGCGCGCAACGTACGCCAAACCCTTCTCTAACGCCGCTCCTGGTGCAGGCGGGAGCCGCGCACACGCTCGGCAATATCGTCACATTTCTTTCGCTGACGCTTTTCTGCCTGGGAGCATACGTCCTCGCGGAAGTGATTCGCCACCCCCTCGAGGCGCAACCTGCGGACATCATTGGAGCCGCGGTGATGATCGCGTTGGCGGCGACCCTGCTGTTCTTTCTGTTCGAACCGCGCACCACGGCGCGGTTTGTGCACCACACCCACACCGAGGAGCTGCGCGTTGGCATTCGTGCCATCCCAACGCCGCCGCTCGGCGCGTTGCCGCCGGCGGACCCGCAGAGTGAGCTGCCTTTTGCGCCGGTGCTCACGAAACGGGCTAGCGCGGGCGATTGACACGTGGTATTGCCTGCCGAACTATCGTGGGCTAACCGCGCAGCGTGAATGTAGCGCGAATGGCTACGCCCGCGGAATGGCGGCGAAGTAGCGTTCCTCAAGAATGCGCCGGTGATGGAGCTCGTGCCCGGCGGTGATAAATGCCAGCGCCCGCACGGTCACTTCATTTTTATTGGCCGAGCCGCGACGCACCCAGGCCTCTTCATCCAGTGAGCGATAGAGTGCCATGGTGGAATAGCGGACCACGGAAAACTCCTCCGCCAGATCCTTCAATTGACGACGACCTGAGCCCGCGGTGCGCACGTAATCGTCTTGTTCGAAGCCCGAAAGTGGCGTCGCGTCGCCGCGTGCAATGCGCAGCGCCCGATAGGTGAAAATCCTCTCGCAGTCGGCGAGGTGGCCGATCACTTCCTTGACGCTCCATTTCTCCGGAGCGTAACGGAAGTTGCCGTCGCGCTCACTGCAGGCCGTCAAAAGCTGCGCCGTCTGCAAGCGTTGCGCTTCGAGCCCGCTTAAAATGTCGCTATAGGGCACCAGCGCGACGTACTTTTCGTAAAACGCCGCGTACTCGCTGGAGTCGGGTTTGTGGCTCATGTCGATAGTCCCCTTGGCCCGTGATTATATCGCAGTGGTTCCTTGGCGATGGCAGGGCAGGCGCTAACCGGCGGCAGCAGCGAGGTGGAATGGCGGGTTGCGCGAGAGGCGCAAATCGTTATACCAAGGATAGGTCTGCAAGACTGTTTCGGCAGCAAGTCAATGGAGAGCAATGCTGGAGAGCAAAGCAATGCGCGTGGCGTTTCAAGGCGAGCCCGGAGCGTTTAGCGAAGCTGCGGCGCTACAGCTGCTGGGCGAGAGGATTGTCACTGTTCCACGTGCAACATTTGATTCCGCGTTTTCGGCGATCGCGGAGGGCGCCGCGGACGCGCTGCTGGCGCCCATTGAGAATACGCTCGCCGGCTCCGTCGTGCGCGTCTACGATTTATTGCTTGAGAGCACACTGGTGATCACCGCCGAAACGATTCTGCCCATCGAACACCATCTCATCGGCTTCCCAGGAGTTTCCGTGGAGCAGATTCGCTCGGTAGCCTCACACCCTATGGCCCTGGCGCAGTGCGAACGATTCTTCAGAACGCATGCGGACCTGCGGCGTATCCCAGCGGAGGATACTGCCGGAAGTGTCCGGCTGGTGTTGGCCGGCACCGACCGCTTCGCCGCGGCCATCGCCGGAAGACGCGCCGCGGAACACTATGGCGGCGCGATTCTCGCCGAAGACATCCAGGACAGTGCCGAAAATTTCACGCGCTTTGTGCTGCTCCGCCCCGTCGCATCTACGGCACCCAACGCACGAAAAATGTCGCTGGCCATGCGGCTTTCGCACCGGCCCGGAGCGCTGCTTTCTTCACTGGAGCCATTTGCGCGGCATGGCGTGAACCTGCTCAAGATCGAAAGCCGTCCGATTCACGGACGCCCGTGGGAGTATCAGTTTTTTCTGGATGTCGAATCGGAATCCCTGGAAGCGCTGGAAGCGCTGGAAGCGGCGCTGGCTGCGGCGCGCGCGGCCACCAGTCAGTTGCGCGTGCTGGGTCTGTACGTTGCGGCGCGCGCCGGTCTTGGACAAGACGCTTCACTCACTAAGTAAGAATATTTGCAGTGATAAAAAAGGGAGCGCGAGTTAACGTGCTCCCTCTTTTGCTTTTCACGGTGTCGCCAGCGCGAGTTTGCACCTAGCGGTTTAGCAATAGCTGCAAGCTTCGTCGCCCATACCGTTTGCGCCACGCATGTCGTCTTGAATGCGGCGCAGACGGCGTCCCAGCCGTTCGGCCAGTTGATGCCGTGCGCGCCACAGGCGAGCCTTCAGCGTGTTCTCGGTGACGCCAAGTTTCTTGGCGGCTTCGCCCGTGGAATAACCCTGCACTTCGCGCAACACGAACGCGGTGCGCAAAAGCGGCGAGAGTTCATCGAGATTCTCGCTGATGATTTCGCGCAACTCCGTGCTGGCAAACACCTGCTCGGGGTTGGGTCCATCATCCGCAAATCGTTCGGACGCGGGGAGCTCATCCTCACGCGGCGTCTCGTCCAGCGAAACCGCCGGACGCGCTTTCGCGCTGCGCCGGCGCATCAGCGCGGCGTTGATCACGATGCGCGTGAGCCAGGTGGAAAATTGCGAGCGCCCCTCGAAGCGTTTCAGATTACGAAACGCGGAGAGCAACCCGTCCTGCAAGGCGTCTTCCGCATCTTCCGCATTTCCCAGCACCCGCAGAGCGGTCTGAAAGAGCGGCCGATGGTAACGCCGAAACAGCGTCTCCATCGCTTCATGGTCGCCACGCTGGCCGGCCCGGATCAGGCTGTCTTCGTTCACCGGTATAGGCGCTACGGTTGTGGTCACTACTGCTTGCGTTGCCATTGTTGTTGCCCCCCATTCCATCGTCGAATCTCGAGTGTTGCCGACCGCTTCCCGCCAAACTTCGCAGCGTCAGTGCACGGGAACATCGCCCGCCGGCCCCTTCGGTTTTTTCATCAGCAACAGCACCGGAATCACCGCAAAAAACACGATTCCGAGCATTTTAAAATTGTCCAGAAACGCCAGCATGGCGGCCTGCCGCTGCACCGTGCTGTAAATCATTCCGTGCGCCTGCGCCGCTGCGTGATTCAGGCTGGAGCCGGCCGAGACCAGCTTGGTCTGCGTGGCGTTCATCATGTTGCGATATGCCGTGCTGTACCCGTTCACATTCTCCATTAGACGCGCCTGATGCGATTGGGTTCGCCGCTCCAGCATGGTGGTGACCGTGGCGATGCCCACGCTGGCCCCGATATTTCGCGCCAGATTGATAATCCCCGTCCCCATATTCGTTTTTTCCCGAGGCACGTAGGCGAACGCCGAGACGTTGATGGGAATAAAGAGAAATGCCAGACCAAAGCTCTGCAACATGCGCGCCCGCACCGCGTGCCCGTAGTCCAGTTGCAAATTCCACCCGGCCATCACAAAAAGCGCCGAAGCCGAAACAATGCATCCGAAGGTAATCAGGATGCGTGTATCCACCTTGGACACCAGTATCCCCACCACCGGCATCATGCACATGATCACTGCGCCGCCCGGAGACAGCGCCGCGCCCGCCAGTGACGCCGTGTACCCCAGCAGTTGCTGCAAAAATTGCGGAATCAGCACGGTGCTGGAATACAGCACGAAGCCCAGAAAAAACATCGCTACCGTGGCCACGGCGAAATTTCGGTTCTTCAGCATGCGCAGGTCCACGACGGGATTCTTCTCGCGCAACTCCCACAGAATGGCGCCGATTACGCCCACAAACATGAGCACCGCGAAGGTCCAAATGAAATTCGACGCGAACCAATCGTCGCGCTGCCCCTTGTCCAGAATGATCTGCATGCTGCCGAGACCCAGGCTGATCAGCCCGATTCCGATGTAATCGATGCGGAAGCCGCGCTTCACCGATTCGCGCTTCATGTACGGCGGATCGCTGACCAGAAACGAAGTAAGAATCAGCGAGATAATTCCTACCGGCACGTTGATATAGAAAATCCAGCGCCACGAAAAACTGTCGGTGATATATCCGCCTAGCCACGGACCGATCGTGGGCGCCACGACCACCGCGAGGCCGTACACCGCGAAGGCCATGCCGCGCTTGGATAGCGGAAACGTATCGTTGAGGATGGCCTGCTCGCTGGGCTGCAATCCCCCGCCACCCGCGCCCTGCAAAATGCGAAAAAAGACCAGCACCCCGAGGCTCGGCGCCAACCCGCACAGGAAAGAACTCACGGTGAAAAGCGCCACGCAGGACATGTAAAAACGCTTGCGGCCCAGGATTCCCGAAAGCCATCCGGAGAGCGGAAGAACGATCGCGTTGGAAACCAGGTACGAGGTGAGCACCCACGTCGATTCGTCGGCCCCCGCCGAAAGATTTCCCGAAATGTGCGGCAGGGCCACGTTGGCGATGGAGGTGTCCAGCACCTCCATAAACGTCGCCAGCGTAACGGTGACGGCGATCACCCAGGGGTTGATCGAGCCGTCCGGCATGCGCAGTTTCGAGATGAGTTTGTTCTTCATGCGTCGATGCTGTTGCGCGCCTCATATACATAACTTCTACGTTGTTCCGCTTATTCCGTTATCACCGTGGCATCCACGTTCATTCCCGGCCGCAGCACCGCTTTTTCCGGCGGAATGGGGTCGAGCACGATTTTTACCGGAATGCGCTGCACCACTTTTACGTAATTTCCCGTGGCATTTTCCGGGGGCAGCAAGCTCAGCACCGAACCGGTGGCTCCGGCGATGGAATCGACGTGCCCGCTAAAAGTCTTGCCATAGGTATCGACTTGCACCTCGGCTTTTTGCCCGGGCCTCATGTCGCGCAGCTGGGTTTCTTTGAAATTGGCGGTCACCCAAACGTCTTGCAGCGGCACGACCACCAGCAAGCCCTGACCGATTTGCACGATCTGTCCGTTTTCCACTTGCTTGTGCGTGGCTATACCGTCGATCGGCGCCACCACTTCCGTGTAGCTCAGATTCAGCTTGGCCGCTTCCAGCGCGGCTTGCGCTTGTTCCACCTTAGCCAGCTTGGAGCGCGCATCCGCGGAGCGCATGATCACCTCATGGCTGCCAGCCTGCGCGGTTGTAACTCCCGCGCGCGCCTGGTCCACGCGAGCCTTCGCCATGGCTACTTGCGATTGCATCATCTCCAGATTGCGGTTGGCTTGCGTCAATTTTTCCTGGTCCGCGCGCAACGCGCTGCTGGTGGCGTCGGCGTTGGCTCGCGCGGAGTCGTACAATTGTTGGGAAATTTCTCCCTTTTCGAGCAGCGGTTTGTAACGCGCCAGATCCGCTTTCGCAAATTCCGCGTTGGCGCGGCTCTTGTCGATGTTGGCCTGCGCGTATGCCAGGTCCGCGGTGCGCGCCTGCTCATACATGGTCTGCGCCCGTTCCAGGTCCGCCTGCGCCGCCAGCAACCCGGCGTCGGCGCTGGAATTTCCGCTGGCCACGTTGGTCTGGGTGCGTGGCACATCGGCTCCGGCGGACTGCGCATCGCTCTGCGCCACATCCAGCGCGGCTTGCGCCTGGTCCACGGCCGCCTGGTAATCGCGCGGGTCAATCTTCAATAACACTTGGCCGGCTTTCACCGCTTCATTGTCGTTTACAAAAACTTGCTGCACGCGCCCGCCGATTTTCGCGGCGATCGGCGTGATGTGCCCGTCCACTTGCGCGTCATCTGTGCTTTCGCGCTGACGGTAGTAAAGAAAAAGCCCCACGATCACCGTCAACGCCACGATCCCGCCGGTAATCAACAATTTCTGGACACGAGGATTCGCGAGCCCTTTTGGCGCCGGCTTTACCGGCTCTTCCAAGGGGATAGGGATGCGTGTTGCATTCTCCAGTCCGACTTCGATCTCGACGCTCATCGTTCCCTCACTTGGCGTATAGCTTTTCCATCTGCCCGATGGACCGCGCATAGTCCGCTCGCGCCTGATTGAAGCGATACAGCGCGGCGATCTGATTGTCATTGGCGCGCGCCAGCGCATCTTGCGCTTGAATCACCTCGATATTGTTGGCCACGCCCGCCCGGAAGCGGTCGCGCGCCTGGTCTACTTCCTCGGTGGAAAGTTTGATACCAAGGTTGGCCACCTGCACTTCGTTGCGTGCTGACGTCAAGTTGATCAGCGCCGTTTTAACGTCCAGCGCGATGGAGTTGCGTAAATCATCCTGCTGCTGCTGCAACAGCTGGATTTCCAGATTGGACCGCACGATTTCCGCGTGAATCCTCCCGCCCGTGAACACCGGCATGTTTACCGAAGCTGTGAAGGTGTACGTGGACACCGCGTCGTTCGGATGGGTTCCGAGATAGGCCCAATTTCCATCCACCCGCAAGTTCGGCAGCCGGGAGTCCGAGGCTTCCTTTTTCTCCGATTCCGCGGCCTTAATCTGCGAGTTCAGCGATTTCCACTCCTGGCGGTCGCCAAGCGCCTGCTCGATGCTCGGCTCTACTTCCGGCTGCGGCGTGTCAAAAAAGCCCAGCGCATCCCCCAGTTCGATCACTTGGCGCGGATCCAGATTCAACAGCCGGCTCAGACCGAATAGCGAACGCTCGCGGTCAGCCTCCGCTTCGATGAGCCGCTGCTTCTCATTTTGCAGCTCCACGTTAGCGCGCAGCGTATCGATGCCCGTGCCCACGCCTTCCTTCTGCAGGTCCGCGGCTTGATCGAACAACGCTTGCGCCAAGTCCACGCGCGACCGCGACGCTTGCACGTCGGCGACGGCGCGCAGCGTTCCGATGTATTGCGAAACCACCAGCAAAATTACTTGCTCGCGCGTTGAGAGACTGTTGGCTCTCGAAGCATCCAGAGTGTTTTGTGATGTTTGATAGCGCCGCCACAGCGTTAGGTCAAAAACCGGCGCAACAATCGACGGCCCGGCAGAAAATATCGGAAAAGGTCCTAGCGCCGTGGGAATTCCCGGAAATATGCCCTCACCGCCAAATTGCGCACGAACATTTATTCGTTGCGTCTGCTCCTTTACGCTGGCGTCCACTTCCGGTAGCAACGCTGCCCGCGCCACGTTCTTGTCCTGCACCGCCTGCAGCGCCTGGATTAGGGCGATCTGCGCCGTCGGATTCTGCTTGATTGCCAGACTGACGGCTTGATTGAGGGTCAGTTGCAGCACCCCTGTCGGTGCGGCGCCGCTGAGTGCGCCGTGGGGTCTCGGCGTCGCGCTTTGACCGCCCGTAGCAATCGTCGCGCTCGAACTTTGTGCGCGCACCGCTGGCGAGCAAGGTAACAAACTGAAAAAGATCAAATAAAATATGATATGCGACTTTTTTTTGCTCTTCGGCGCTTCTTCGCTTTCCGCCCCCGATTTATCCGCGCCACGCTCTCCAGCAATTTCTCTGACAATCGCTTGGTTCAAGCAACCCTCGGCAAGCAGGTGGCCGCCTTGGCTGTGAATCTCTTTCAAAAGCACTTTGCCGGCAGCGTCGATAAAGCTGACACCGCAAAGATTTATACTGAACTTCCCGCCCGGGGATGAAGCGCGGAGATCCCGCCAGCATTGCTCCAGAGCGGCCACCCACTGCCCGGCGAGACGGCCTTCCACGCTCAGAACCAGCTTGCCTCGTTTTTGTTCGGTGGTGATCCTGAGCAAAGAAATATCTCCAGTTTGGTGCAGTATGTGCACCCGAGCCTCCAACGCGCATGAAATTTGATTCATGTGTAAGTCTATGCGTAACAATTACTTGCGAGTACAATGAAACGCGAGCACACCCATTGGCCTGCCCATATTACGTCAATTGCGCCATTAATGGCATTTTACACATGCCCAAATAAGGGCACAGATAGCTCTCCCCTCGCATTGTTTCCGACCGGCACTTCTACTCTCCGGGCATCGACGACACTCGTGATACGCGGCAATTGTAGGAATTGTGTCGCGACGCCTTCATCCTCCTTTGGCTAATCGCGAGCTTAAGCGAACCGCGCATTGTAACGAAGTGAACGAGGTGGGGCGAATCTATAGCTTGTCGTTGTTTCGATAGTATTAGTGCTCGTTAGATTCGCCCTAAGGCAGGGCACTGAGACACATTACTGCCCGTGGCGTACGGCGATCGACTGCAATTCGAAGTGCCCCCCGCGCAGCAGCGTGGCGGCACCGACAAATTCTCTGGCAGGTAAATCCTTGGTCGTGAAATACGTCCGATAGATGGCGTTGAATTTATCGAAGAGCGACAAATCGGTGCACGAAATCTGGACATACACCAGATCGTCCATCGTCGATCCTCCCCCCGCCAGCGTCGCCTTCACGCCATCAAGGAGCAAATGAATCTCCGTATCCACGTCGGCGGGAGCTTGCCCGGTTTTGGGGTCAATACCGATACGACCCGAAAGGTAGAGCGTATTGCCAGACAGAATGGCGTCACTAAACGGCAACTGCGGATTGCTCCCAGGCAGGCGGATTGCCGTGCGCTGCGGGCTGGTTGGCGCCTGCGAAAACGCTCCGAATGCCACCATCGAACCGGCGAGCGCCAAGCAGCAAAGGGTAACAATAATCCTGCGATTCATAAGCAATCCTCCTGAACGCCACGGAATATCCAACGTCGAGAAAATTTGGCCGAGTGTACCTTGGGATCCCGCTTCGTTCAAGGATCAGAAAACACCGCCGCAAGCTTGCTAGAAAGAGATGAATCCAGCACGAATCAGGTACAGCGATCCGCAACCCACCACGATCCACAAGAGAATCGCCTGCAAAAGCGGCCGCCAACCAACCTCCCGCAGCGTTTGACGTGATAGACCCGTTCCGATGAGAAATAACGTTGCGGTCAACCCAAGCCGCCCGAGGCCATACAGCGCATGGCAGAGCCGCAAAAGGCTCGGCAGATACGTATTGACCACCGCCGCGAGGCAGAACAAGAGAATAAACCACGGCAGCGGAACGCGCGATTTGCTGCGCTTCACGGCCGCCGTAAGCAGCGCCAGCGGCACGATCCACAACGCCCGTGCCAGCTTCACCGTGGTTCCGATCACCAATGCTTGTGGTCCGTACTTGCTCGCGGCCCCTACCACGGAACTCGTATCGTGAATCGCCAGCGCCGCCCACAAGCCAAACTGCGGCTGCGATAAATGCAGTGCGCCACCGATGGGCGGAAAAATCAACAGCGCCACGGAGTTCAGAATAAACACCGCGCCGAGCGAGACTGCCATCTCTTCTTCATTGGCTCGCAGAATCGGGCCAATGGCGGCGATCGCGCTACCGCCGCAAATCGCCGTCCCCGTGGTGATCAGAAAAGAGGAGTTTCCGCGTACTTGCAGCAGCGTGCCCAGCGCCACTCCTAGGGCAATCGCGAAAGAAATACTGATCGCCGTGTAGAAAAAACCGCTGCGGCCGGCCTTTAATACTTCGTGCAAGTTCATCCCAAAGCCGAGTCCCACCACGGACGCTTGCAGCAGAAATCGCGCCGCGCTCGGGCTTTGCGCGGCGTAGGGGTGCGGGAAGATAAAGCCGAATAGAATGCCGGCGCTTAGCGCCAGCGGCGGCGAAAGCCAGCCGCTGAACGACAAAGCCAAAATCGCAAAAAATAGTATTTTTGACGTCACCGTCATGCTGCAGCAAAAGAGTAACAAGCCCAGCGGCTATTCGCTATCCGCCGTTCGCCCGAGATGCAAGTGTCGCAAGCTTCCGCGCGTCGCACAGCTGGTCGATGATGATTGTGAGTTCTCGCGTACAGCGAAGGCTCGGAAACCGCACTGCTGCATGCCTATCGCTTCACTTCCGAGGTGATTTTTCCGGCATGGCATCAGACAAATCGCCAGTGCTTGCGGCAGGCGTGCTGCTCTTCGGCACAGCCGTTGCTCCGTTGCCGGCTGGCTTCGCGGACAAACCAGCAACAATCTTATCAGCCCGCTCCTTGCTGACGCGGCACGCCGAATCGTAAATTCGGCACTGTGCCAGCGTCAATTTGCATCCGCACGTGCAGCCTTCGGCATTTAGGGCCCGCAGCGCGCCGGCTCGTTGTTCGGATGTAAGGTTCGCAAGTTCCACGCCGGGCAGTTCGGTTGCACGATCGGCGTTCTTCAGAAAAATCTCGCCCGTATCCTCAAACGTCTCCACCTTTAGCGGAATCGCCAAATTAAGCAGCGCCCGCGTTTCCAGCTCGTACAGCCGCGCATCATAAAGTCCCACATGCTTTTGTACGATGCGGCCCTGCGTGTCCAGCACGAACAACGTCGGCAGCGCCGAGACCCCGCCATATTTGATGCGTACTTCGTCCGTCGCCACCGCCACGGGATAATTTATGCCCGCGCCGTGCACAAATTTCTTCGCGTCCTCCACATCGTCAACGTCCACCAGCAAGCTGATGATCTGCAAGCCGTCTTTGTATTGCTTCTGCAACTCAATGAGCTCCGGGATTTCCATGCGGCACGGCCCGCACCAGGTAGCCCAAAAATTCAAAAGCACCACTTTACCGCTTGCGTCAGACAGTTTTAGCGGTTTACCGTCCAGCGTCTGCAACTGAATATCTGGCGCTGCCTCCGGATTGTGAACAAAGCGAATGGCGGGCTGACGATCTTCCTGTGGATCAGGATGCGCATTCGGAACAGCGGCCCACGCGGTTCCCCACGCAAGCGAACACGCAGCGAAAATCGTCAGGAATGCGGCGATCAAGCGCATCGATGGCGAGGCTTTTTGCCGTTTTGCGGATTGCAGCAGCACCTTGTTAGAAGACCACATTGCCGGGGCTATGCCAAGCGCCACGCGTGCGGCGTTTCGTCAATCGGGGAAATCGCCCAGCTTAGGAGCCAGGCTTTAATAAAAGTTTCTTGACGCGAGCCGCAAGCGCCATGGCATCCGCCGGTGACCGAACTTTTAGATCGTTATCGAAATACACGAACACATCGCGCGCCCGCCGCTTGGGCCCGTCGCCTTCAATCACCCGCTCGGCGTCTCGTGGTTCGCGTCCGCACGCCCAATCCGTCACCCGCCTCGCCCAGTCATCCAGAGCGGCATCGTCGTAGCCGTTGGCATACAGTTTTTCCGACCCGTGCAGCCGGCAATAAACAAAATCGCACGTCACGTCCATCAGCCGCGGCCACTCTACCGTATCCGCGCAAACCAGCGCGATCTTGTAGCGCCGCAACAGCTCCACAAATTCCGCGTTTACAAAGCTCTTGTTTCGAATTTCAATGGCGTGCCGCACCGGAAACTTTCCCTGAATCTCTAAACCCTCTTCCGTCCGAATCTTCAGGTCATGCTGGCTCGCCACTCTTGCCGCCTCCACACTGTCGTGCGGCAGTTGCTTAAAGAAATTCTCTAGGAGTTCATGATCGTATTTAAAATTCGGCGGAAACTGCCATAGAAACGGTCCAAGCTTCCTGCCGAAAAGCAGTGGCCCCGAAGCCAGAAAATTAGCCAGTGGCGTCTCCACTTCGCGCAGCCGCCTTATGTGTGTTATGAACCGCGGACACTTTACCGAGAAAACGAAATCGTCCGGCGTGTCCGCCGCCCACCGCTGAAAGCTCGAAGCCCGCTGCAGCGAATAAAATGTGCCGTTGATTTCCAGCGAATTGAATTTACTTGCGGCGAAAGCCAACTCTGATTTCTGCGTCAGATCCTCCGGATAAAATGTCCCGCGCCACGGCTCATAGCGCCATCCAGAGATTCCAATGCGAATTGTACCGTTGCCTGCCACAGCCAGATAATAAGCGCATTCAGCTCGGAAAATGCAAACTCTCTGCTCCTTCGGCCAAAACGCGACACTTTGACACACCACACGAGATACCGCAACTGCCACTTCCGCATACAGTATAGGTTGTATGGACCCTAAACCAGTCTTTTGGCAGCATGTGGGTGCGGTGCTTACCCTCCGCACAATTGAGGAGCGAAGAGGAAAAGCGTGACACCTCGAGAAATCGAGGTCCTAGGGCTGGGGCGCTTTTTCTCTTCCTCTTCGAGAATTTATTTTCCTGCAGTCCGTTGCCACACGATTCTGCCGATTCGATCCCTGCTGCGCCGTCAGTCGCGTGTCCGCGACTGCTCCAAAGAAAAGAGGACGCATGTCCAACACTTCCAGTGTGCAATCTTATGCCGCGCAAGATCTCAGTGCGGGGCGGCGCTCTGCTAAAACTATGGTTGCAAGCCGCAAAACTTTAGGCCTCTGCTGGATCATTTACGGCCTCGCCCGCATCCTGCTGGCGGTCTGGCTTTTCGCATTCCAGACTACGGCTACTGTGATGTTTGGGTCGCTGCTCACTCGCGTCCCCAACCCGTTCACGCTGATGGACACGTTCCATCTCTTTTACGCCGTGATTATTTTGTATTCCATCGTTTGCGGTGTGCTCGGCGCTATCGCCGGCTTGGCGTTGTTAACTGGCTGGTCGTCCGCGCGCATGCTCGCTCTGTGCGCGGCATTTCTTGCCCTTCCTGAGTTGCCGCTCGGCCTAATGTTAGGTGTGTACACGATCGTCAAGCTGCTGCCGGATGAACGTGAGCGGGCGTTGGACGCCTAGTTTTCCACCACTCAAACCGAAGCGCGCAGCTGCGCTCCCAGCTGCGTCGTCAACGCCGCCACAATCTTCGCCGAAAACTCACCGATCTGCGCGTCCGTCAACGTACCTTCGTGACTTTGAAATTTCACGCGCGCCAGCAACGAATATTTTCCCGCCGGAACGTTCCTCCCGCGAAACAGGTCGCCCGCTTCAACCGCCGCAATCTCGCGAATCGCCAAAGCCCTGATCGCTTCCGCTACCGCGGAAAAATGCACGCCTTCCGGCAACAACAGCGAAAAATCGCGCTCCACCGCGGGAAAGCGCGGCAACGGCTCATAACGCCGCGCGTTCTTCGTCCCGTAATACGCGCAATAGAACGGCCCCAACGCCAATTCCGCGAGAAATACTTCCTGGCGCAACTTCAATTTATCCGCCACACGCCGGGAAAGCTGCCCGGCCACGCCAAGATCTTCTTTACCCAGGAAAATATGCCCGCGCTTTGCAGGATTCAGCCATTCCGGCTCCGCGTGGTTTCCGCCGTCGCTGGCCTTGGCCTCCCAGCGAAAGCCGCCAGCCAACATTCCAATCGCGTCTAAATCGCCCTTCAAGTCCGCAAAAGTAAAATCCCGCGCCCCGTCGTACAAGCCTTGTTCGCGGGCTTCGCCCGTGGCCCCGATGCTCAACACTCGCGTTTCCACGGATTCCTCGCCCACCAGCCGATACTGCCGTCCAATCTCAAACAGCCGCGCGTTCCGCTGGCTGTGATTCAAATTCCATTCCAGCGACGCCGCCATGCTGACTGTCCCGGTCGAGCGCAACACCCCCGCCTCTTCCGAAAGCGGATTCGCCAGCCGCGCGGGAGCCACACCACTGGGACGGAACAATTCATCGCGTTCCTCGGCGACATGCGGAATCGTAAGTATCTCCCGATAACCCAGACCAATCAGACGTTCTCGCAAACGCGCTTCAGCCTCAAAATGCGGCAGCCGTACCGCCCCCGCTCGCGCGGCGGGCAAACGCGGCGGGAATTTGTCCAGCCCATGAATTCGTGCAATCTCTTCGATAAGATCGATTTCCCGCTCCACGTCCGCGCGCCACGAGGGCTGCGCGCATTCCCACGCCGCCAGCAGCGACCCGGCAGCCCCGCGATGATCGTCAATCCGCACTGGCGCAAAACCCAGCGCGCCGAGTGTGGCTTCCAGTTCCTTGTCGGACACGTCCGCGCCCATCACGCGCAGAAATTCCGTGCGCGTCACGCGGATTTTTCTTGCCGCCTGCTTGCCCGGATATTCGTCCACCGCGCCGTTCTGCAATTCGCCGCCGGCCACTTGCAAAATCAATTCCGCGCTCCGCCGCGATGCCGCACCCGCCATCTCCGGATCGGCGCCGCGCCCGAATCGCGTGGACGCTTCCGTGTGCAGCCGCAGCGCCCGCGCCGCTCGCCGGATCGCGATTGGGTCGAACCACGCGCATTCAATCAGCACATTTTTCGTCGCGAACGAAATCTCCGTGTCCGCGCCGCCCATAATTCCGCCAATGCCCACCACGCGCGAACCGTCGCCATCGCAGACCACAGCCGTGCCCGCGTCAAGCACGCGCTCGACGCCGTCCAGCGTCCGCGTTTTTTCCTGCGCGCTCGCTCGCCGCACCACAATCCGTTGATCGCGAATTTTGTCGTAATCAAAGGAATGCAGCGGATGCCCCAGCTCCAGCATCACGTAGTTACTCACGTCCACCACGTTGTTGATGCTGGCCACGCCGCAAGCTTCTAGTCGCTCCTTCAACCACTGTGGCGACGGCTGAATCTTCACCCCGCGAATCACCCGCGCCGTGAACCGCCCGCAAAGCTCCGGCGCCTGAATGTCCACGCGTACTTTTTGTAACGCATCACCGCCAACCGCCGGCTCAAGTTTTCCTGTGGTGGACGGCAGTTTCTTCAGCGCCGTTTTGTAAATCGCCGAAACCTCCCGCGCGATTCCCAAATGTCCCAGGCAATCCGGCCGGTTCGACGTCACTTCCGCGTCAATCACCGCGCCGTGCGGCCCATTTTCCACTCCGCCGATATTCGTGCCCGTCAGCGCCAGCCGCGACGCGAGTTCCTCCGCCGACACCGGCACGTCCACGAATTCTTTCAGCCAATCGTAAACGACTTTCATGCGTTGATCCCACTGCTCTTCAATTGTCCAAAATAAATCTTCGTCTCATATTCCATGCGCAGGCGCCCGTCTTCCTGGTGCGCATCAAAGATCCGTTTTAGCTCCGCCATCATCGGCGCGTAATTCGTGTGGCCTTCCGTCGGGGCATACGAGCTGCTGTGCAAACGTCCCGCCAGGCCATCCCAGCCGAATACTTGGCTGTAGCTCAGGTTTCGTTCCCTGCACCGCGCCGCGCCAAAAAAGTCTTTTACGTTGTGCGCTTCAGGATACGTCGCGCGCACCTTCAAATAATCCGTTCCGTAATGTACCAGCATGGCTTCATAGTCGCGCGCGAAGGGCGTATCCATGCGCCGGTGATTCCACACCATCGCCGCCCAGCCGCCGGGCTTCAGAATCCGCGAAAACTCTTCGCGCGTCGCCACCGGCTCGAACCAGTGAAACGCTTGGCCCGCGATCACCAAATTTACGCTGGTATCCGGCAGTGTCGTTGCCTCCGCCGCGCCCGCCACGCTCACGAAGTTCGTATACGCTCGCAGATACTCTTCGCCCGCCGCGCGCATCTCTTGATTCGGTTCCACGCCAAACACGCGGTTGCCTTGCTTCAAAAACATTTCCGCCAGCAAACCGGTTCCCGACCCAACATCCGCAATCACGCAAGACTCTTCCGCGCGCAATCCACATTCGTCACGCAGCAAATCCAGCAGCGCCGCCGGATATCCCGGCCGGTAGCGCACGTAATCCTCAACACGATTGGAAAAACGCTCTTTGGAGTCCGAAAAAGTCATCATCGTCGGCGCCCCGCTCACGGAAATTGCCGCAGGAAGCGCACATCGTTCTGGAAAAACACCTGAATGTCGTCGATCCCATACTTCAGCATGGCCAGCCGGTCGATGCCGATGCCAAACGCGAAGCCGCTCACTTTTTTTGCGTCGTAATTCACGAACCCGTACACCGCCGGGTCCACCATGCCCGCGCCAAACAGTTCAATCCAGCCCGCGCCCTTGCATTTGCCGCACACGCCGCCGCTCGCCGCAGTCCCGCTGCCGCCGCAAAATGGGCAGGACACGTCAAACTCCACGCTCGGCTCGGTAAACGGAAAATAACTCGGCCGGAATCGCGTTTTCACACTTGCGCCGAAAAATTGCCTCACGAAATATTCAATCGTTCCGGTGAAATCGCAAAACGTAATGTCCGTGTCTACCGCCAGGCCTTCGATTTGGTGAAACGCGAAAGAATGCGTGGCGTCCGGATTGTCGCGCCGGTACACCTTCCCCGGCACGATCACCCGCACCGGCGGCTGCATTTTCTCCATCGTGCGGATTTGCACCGGCGAAGTATGCGTGCGCAGCAGGAGCGGAGACGCCGCGCCCTTCGGCAGCTCCAGATAAAATGTATCCATGTCGTCGCGCACCGGATGGTGCTCCGGAATATTCAGCGCCTCAAAATTGTAATAAGGCGTCTCAATCTCCGGCCCCTCAACCACGGAAAATCCAATGGACACAAAAATATCTTCAATTTCTTGAAATACCTGCCGAACCAAATGCCGCGAACCAATCGGCCGTACCACGCCGGGCAATGACAAATCCACCGCATCGCGCGCCGCCGCCGAACTCTCGGCCCCCAACTCAATCGCCACGCGCCGCTCTTCGATTTTCGCTTCTACATGCCCGCGCAGTTCGTTCAGCGCCGCTCCCACCACGCGCTTCAATTCCGGCGACGCCGGCTTCAGCCAATTGTCCGTGATCAGCGCCAACACCCCAGCCTTGCGCCCCAGCCAAGCGTCACGAAACAGCTTCCACGAACCTTCATCCGACGCCACGGCCAGCTCCGCGTCGAAGCAAGCCCGCACCTCCGCAAAAAGCGGCGCAAGCCCCTCCGCGTCCGCAACGCCAAGCTCGCTCAACTTCTTGGAAATACTTGTCTCGATTGATTTCATGAGCGCGGCAACTTTCCCGGCCGTTGTAGCGGCGGGTCTTCAGACCCGTGCCTTTGATTCTTCTTATGCCTGTAACTGTTCTTCTGTAGTGGCGAATCTTTAGATTCGCATTCTTCTTGCCGACAGAATTCTGACTCTCAACGCAGCCTGAGAAAACACGGGCGCAGCTCGCACAGAACCGCGCCCGCCTCCAACCTCTAAGCCGCGCTCTTAGCCTTCGCCTTCTTCACCGGAGGCGCCGCTGCTCTTGCCGTCTCCGCCAGCGCCGCAAACCCCGCCGCATCCTTCACCGCGATGTCCGCCAGAACTTTGCGATCCAGCGTCACTCCCGCCGCCTTCAATCCGTGAATCAGCTGGCCATACGTCAACCCGTTCAACCGGGCCGCCGCACCCACGCGCTGAATCCACAGCCGCCGGTACTGCCGTTTTTTCACGCGTCGGTCGCGGAACGCATAACGATCCGCGCGATTCGCCGCTTCCTGAGCCGACTGGTACAGCTTGCTCTTGGTTAGAAAAAAGCCTTTTGTGCGCTTTAAATACTTTTTGCGCTTCGCACGGCGCTTTGTGCCGCGTTTTACGCGAGCCATAGGGGTTTCTCCTTTTAGGTAGAGACAAACAGGATGCGCGCACACACCAAAATCAGCGTGTGCTGCAACGGGTTTGTCTCAGGTGTACTGCCACCGCGAAGAGCGCCTCGCATTTCTGCGGGCCTTCTTATGTGCGGCGAATCGGCCGGCAGGCACCCGTGTAGCGCTGCCTGGCTCGATCATCGTTCCCACCGGCTATTGAAATAAATTTTCAATGCGGCAGAAACAATTGTGGAGTAAACGTGCCCTCCACCTTTCCTTCGAAACCGCCCAGCTGTAGCGGCCGCCTTCTGAGGCGGTCGCTTTTCGCAACTAGCTACAAGCTGCGCGTTTACGACGAAACTTTTTGTTACGAAACTCTCTAAAAAATTCTCATCCGTACGGCAACATCTGCCGCAACGTCCGCACGTCCGCCTTGCTCACCAGCGTCAACTTCTTCAGCTTCCGCATGCGCCCGGGCTTCTTCGTCCCCAGCAAATGCCGCTTGCCAGAGTGCATCCGCTTGATCTTTCCGGTAGCGGTGATCTTAAAGCGCTTCCGCGCCCCGCGATGCGTCTTCAATTTCTTCTTCGGATTCGTCGAATTCCTGGGCATTCCGTTACTTCCTCTCGTCTATTTTGGAGTGCGGCGGCTTGACGCCGCTTTTTCGGTCTAAGCCGAGCACAAAACTCTAACCGCCAGCCGCCAATATTTTTATTGCGTCTTGGGCGAGTATCGCGCGGCAATAAGAAAGCTACGAAGCATGCGTAGCGTTGCCCGTCGTCTGCCCCACCGGCTTCACCGCTCCCGCGCCCTTTTTCGGCGCCAGCAGCGCCACTAGTACGTTGCCTTCCATGCGTGCCGGAGTTTCAATCAGGCAGCTCTCCCCAATTTCACCCAGCAGCCGCGACATTTTCGCGCGGCCTACTTCCTGGTGCGCCATTTCGCGTCCGCGATGGAAAATCATCGCGCGCACTTTATGTCCTTCTCCCAGAAAGCGCATGATCTGGTTCTTGCGTACCTGATAGTCATGCTCCGCGGTGTTCGGCCGAAACTTCACTTCCTTCAGTTGCGAACCGCGGCTGCTCTTGCGCTGTTCGTGCGCTTTTTTGTTCGCCTGGTAAAGATACTTGCCGTAATCCGTAATCTTGCAAACCGGAGGATCGGCCGTCGGCGAAATCTCCACCAGGTCCAGCCCTTTTTCCTTGGCCATGCGAATTGCTTCAAACGGCTGCATCACCCCCAGCTGGCCGCCTTCTTCGTCGATAACTCTGACCTCGCGCGCCCGAATTCGCTCATTGATACGAATGCGGTCGGCCTGTCGAAAATTCCGTTCAGCGATAGCTCCCCCTTTTGACGAAAAACGCCCACATCAAGGCGCCTGCCCACCCACTTCACGGAGCCGGCCCGATTCACCACACCCAGGTCCACAGTGCTGAAAAATCACCGGGGACGGGCTTCAAAGTATAGCACGCCGCCACGTCCGTGCAGCAAGCACCAAAAACCTACCACAAGGTGTCGCGCCAGCTGGACTCTGCGCCGCACCTGTAGCGCGGGGCGCTTGGGTCTGAGCCCCGCGGTCTTTTCCGCGCCGAGTCGTTTGCCTGAGCCTCGAAGGCGCCAGGCGCTTCCTCTTCGGTATTTGTAGCGGCCGCCTTCTGAGGCGGTCGCCCTTTCGATGCCCCTGGGCTGACTGACGCAATCCCTCCTCCCGTCAAACCAAAAATTACCGTCATTCGATGATGCCAATCAAAATGCATAGTTTTCCTCAATCGAAACAATTCAAACCATTTAGCGCCTGTACTAAATATATCTTGACAAGATACGTGCCGATTTGATATCTTAGTGTGGTAGAGAAGTACGCCTGCTCGTCCTGCCGTTCTGAAAAATCCCCAATTATCTGTGGCCAAGCCTGCGGTCTTTGGCACGCACGACCACATGGAGCTCGCACTGTGGTTTATCCTGGCGTTGCTTCGGAGGGGGCGGACATTTGTAGTTCAGAGGGTGCCGAGTCTTCGAGAGGCGCATACGCCACGTATAGGAACCAAATGCAAAACATCAACCGCCCCTAAAGCCATTAGAATGAGCACTTGCAAAACTGTATCAAAACAAAAGACTTAAAGTCGTGCAGAATGAACACTTACAAAAAGAACCAATGTGGGTGCCCCTGACCTTCCCGCATATACCACCCAAAAACGCCATCGGCCCCAAAACGCCCCTATTGCGTCGCAAATCCTTTGCCTGGCATAAGATGCGCGACCATCGCTAGCGCCGCCATCACCCCAACAAAATACCCGGCGACGCGCGGGCTTCCCGCCGGCGGCAAATCCTGCGTGAACAGCCGGTACACAACTCCCGCAGCAACAATCACGAATACCCATTCCTGGACATACGCCCAAAGCGCCAGGCATGCAATCAACACCAACACGCGCTCCACCCGGCTGAGCGCGTTGGCCGCCTGTCCGCCATCAAATATCCACACCGGCGTCAAGTTCAGGATATTCAGCCATGCACTCGAGCGCGCCAGCGCCGCCCAAATCCCACTGCGGGTGTACCACCACATCGCAGCGCAGAAAATCGCGCCGATAAGTCCCGCGAGCGGACCGGCCAGACTTACCTCCGCCCGGGTCTGCCGCGTCACCCCTAGCGCCTGCCAACGCACGTACGCGCCCAGCCCTGGTAAAAAGATCGGCATATCCGCCGGCAAACCGCGGCGGCGAATATCAATGTAGTGCCCCATTTCGTGCACCAGAATTAGCAGCACAAAACCAATCCCAAATTTCGCCCCGAACAGTTGCCAGTAAATCGCCATGAACGCAACCAAACTGAAAAGAAATTTCAATTTGAACAGCGTCAACAGCAGCGCTTGACTCTTCGCCAAGAGAATCGCGATCGGCGCCAGCGGACCCAGCCGCTTGGCCCACACGTACTTAGGCTTAGCAGGCGGAGCATTCTTCGCCCAAATCTCCAGCTTGTACACATGCCCGCGAATCCATTCGGCTTGCGTGGAATCCGTCGGCAGCAGAGGCAGCGCCGTCTGCCACGCCTCGCGCGACTTCACCAGATCGCCTTGCTCCTCAAGCGCTTTGGCGCTCCCGGTGATGCGCACCAGCTCCTCGCTGTGCACCAGCGCGTGACACTGCGCGCACACCACCACGCCGAGCGCCAAAGGCGCGCCGCAGTTATGGCAATTTCGTAGTGCTTCAGTCGGAAAGGTGGTGGAACTCACAGTTACGAAGCATGCCTCAGGTTGCTGCCGATGGCAAAGCGCTGCCAGGCTTATCCTGGAACGGCCCCAAAATCTCCAGCTTCGGCCCGGCCGTGAGCTGCCACGCAATGCGTATCCCCACTAACAGGATCACCAGGCCGAGCAGGCCGTTGAGCGGACTCTGCTGCAACTCCAAAAACGGCGAAGCCAGCCCCACCCAAGCGAGCGTGCCGATCAACGCGACGTAGTTTATTTTCGGTTTAGTTTGCGGAAAATTCTGCTGCTCCAGCGGGGGATTGTCCACGATACCGCCCTGCTCATCGTCTGGTGGATGTTGTTGGGTTTTTGCGCCGGCGCTGCCGGATTGCGCGGTTGGCGCATGCTCCGTTTTCCCTTTATTGAAGTAGTAGATGCCAATCGGTATTGCCGTGGTGGACACCGCGACATACGTGAGCGCCGCCGCAATGATCTGATAGCGCCGCCCGCCGATGCCGCCCGAACCCATCTTCATAGCTTTTCCGATGAGATAGCCGACTGCGAGCGAAATGTAACCGAGCGAAATCCCCGTGATAATCACGAACCCGGCAAACAATATAAAACCCAAAATCGCGGCCCCGATTCCCATAGTAATGGCGCGAACGTATGCCGCATGGCTGTCTCTCGGAGACTGCTGCCGCACCTGCTCCGCGCAGCGTTGGCAAGCCAGCATTCCATTAATGCGGTAATAGTTTCCAGAGATCGCCTGCTTGCAGGATTTGCACGTTTCTGCCGCAGAAGCATACTCCGCGGTGCTGAACTGCGGCGTTGGGCCGGTGGGGGACATGCGCGGAAAGTATCACACGGCATACGTGCCGAAAAGTAGAATCGCGTTCCTTCATCCGCAAAAGATACGATCGCGCCCCGTCACCGGTTGCCGTATGCGGTGACGTCACAAGCCGCCGTCACGCCTCGCCATCACAGGCTGATAGCCGCGGCCTTCTGACCGCGCTTGCTCAAATACGCATGCCAGAAAATGCGCGCTGCCACCGCGCGCCACGGCCGCCATGGTTGCGACAGTTTCTCCAGCTTTTCCGGCGATGGACGTGTGCGCAATTTCTTTACTTCTTGCACCGCAATCGCCAGCGCCAAATCTCCGACCGGCCAAATGTCCGGACGCCGCAGCGCGCTCATCAGATAAATGTCCGCCGTCCACACGCCAATGCCCTTTAATCCGGTCAGTTGCTCGCGCGCGTGATGGTCTTCGAGTTCGTGCAACTTGTGCAACGCCAGCTGGCGCCTCTGCAGCCTTTCCGCCAGCAGCCGCGTGTACAAACTCTTCTGCCGGCTGAATCCCAGCTCGCGCAATCGTGTTTCGCTCAGCTTCAGAAAACGCCCCGGCGTAAGCGGTTTCACCGTTTCGAGAACCCGCTGATACAGCGCTCGCGCCGACGCCAGCGATACCTGTTGCTCAAGAATGATGTACAGCAGCGTAGGAAAGCCCGGCTCGCGCACCCACAGCGGCGGCGGCCCATATAGATCCACCACGCGCGCCAGGTCCGCATCCAGCGCCACCAGCGTGGCAACCGCGTCCGCCAGCGTCACTTCATCTAGAACCACGCGTGCTACCACGCCTGTCGCCACGAAACACTCTCGCGATTTGCAGTACTGATTTAAGAACGGATTGATACTGAACTGATCGTTGATAACCGGCGCACGAATCGAACCACAGGCGAACCGCGCTGCACCCGCAGTACGCCAGCGCCCGATCTACGCTAGCGAGCGGTTACGCACTTCTTCGTGCAGCGCGGCAATCACTTCGGCGACCGGCTTCGGTCCAAGGTCGCCTTTCGTGCGGTGCCGCACGGAAACCGTGCCGGCTTCCGCTTCCTTCGCGCCGACCACCAGCATGTACGGAATCTTTTGCATTTGCGCGTCGCGGATCTTCGCCGGCAATTTTTCGTTGCGGTCGTCCAGGTGCACGCGCAAACCTTCCTTCTTTAATTGCTCCGTAATCTGTTGCGCGTAATCGATCACCTTTTCGCTGACCGGGCAAATCTCCACCTGTACCGGAGCCAGCCACAACGGAAACGCGCCGGCGTAGTGCTCGATCAAAATGCCAAAAAAGCGCTCCACCGATCCGAGCAGCGCCCGATGCACCATCAGCGGCTGGTGTTTGGCGCCGTCGTCGGCGATATATTCCAGCTTGAAGCGTGCCGGCAAATTAAAATCAAATTGCACTGTGCCGAGCTGCCAGGGACGCCCAATCGCATCAATCAATTTGATATCGATTTTCGGCCCGTAAAATGCCGCTTCGCCTTCAATCTTTTTGTACGGAATATTCATCCGGTCCATGGTATTGGCCAGCGCCGCTGTAGCGCGCCGCCAGTCTTCCGGTTTACCGGCATAATTTTCCGGATGCGTGGCGTCCCAGTCAGACAATTCCACCTCGAATTTGTCGAAGCCGAAATTTTTCATTACCGCGAACGCAAAATCCACGCAGCCTTGCACTTCCGCTTCGATTTGCTCGGGCGTGCAGAAAATGTGCGCGTCGTCCTGCGTAAATCCGCGCACGCGCAGCAAGCCGTGCAGCACGCCGCTGCGTTCGTAGCGATACACCGTGCCCAGCTCCGCCAGCCGCACCGGCAGATCGCGATAGCTGCGCAGCTTCGATTTATAAATTAAAATGTGCCCAGGACAATTCATGGGCTTCAGCTGGTAGTCCGCTTTTTCCACTTCGATGGTGCCGAACATGCTCTCTTTGTAAAAGCCCGTGTGCCCGCTGGTCTTCCACAAATCCTGTAGCATGATGTGCGGTGTAAACACCATGTCGTACCCGCGCGTTTGCAGCTCTTCGCGCAGCCAATTTTCCACCAGCGTGCGAATCAGTCCGCCCTTGGGATGCCAGAAAATCAGTCCCGGCCCGGCTTGTTCCTGAATGCTGAAAAGGTCCAGCTCCGTGCCCACTCTGCGGTGATCGCGGCGCTTGGCCTCTTCCAGCCGATGCAGATATTCGTCCAGGTCTTTTTGGTTGTAAAACGCCGCGGCATAAATACGCTGCAGCTGCGGATTGCCTTCCTGCCCTTTCCAGTACGCGCCGGCCACGCTCATTATCTTGAACGCGTTGATTTTCTTGGTGGAAGGGATGTGCGGCCCCCGGCAAAAATCAATGAATTTCCCGGTGGTGTAAAAAGAAACCAATAGCTCGTTGGCTTTTTCCTCCACCAGTTCGTATTTAAACGGCTGGTTGGAATTCTTGTACATCTCCAGCGCTTCTGGCTTAGGAATGTACTTCCGCTCGTTGGAAAGATTTGCGGAAGAAAGATCGTGCATCTTCTTTTCGATCTTCTCGAGATCTTCCGGAGCGAACGGCTGCTCGCGCAAAAATTCGTAAAAAAATCCATTCTCCACCGGAGGACCAATCCCCAATTTCACGTTCGGATACAGCTCCATCACCGCCGCGGCCATCAAATGCGCCGCGGAATGCCGGAACACGTACAACGCGTCGGGATCTTTCTCTGTCAAAATCTGCAGTTTGACGTCGCGGTCCAGCGGGTGCCGCAGGTCGATCAGCTCGCCTTCTTCTTTAGCGCCGCTCTCCTTGATGAAATCCGGCTCGCCCACAAACGGCCCGTCCTTTGTAAACACCCGCGCCACCAGCGCGGCACTGCCCAGCCGCGGAGAAATTCCATTGGCAATATCCAGCGGCGTGGTCCCCTTAGGGACATCCTTAACGCTGCCATCGGGTAGTGTGACGTGTATCGTTTCCATGAACGCATTCACCTGAAAGGGGAAAACTCCAGCTTAACGGCCGCATCATATGCGGTCAAGTAATCAGGCGCTCCTCGCCGTGCTTGTGGATCCACTCGCATGGACAATCCGTTTCAATTCTCGACGAGCTAACACGTCATCCACGCTCGACACCCTGAAACGAACTCGCCATAATGTGCGTCCAACCCGGCAACTGGGTGTTGGCCTACATGTTTATTCGCTCCGTGCAACGCGAAACTCGGGCGAAATTATGCGCTTTGCTTCTTGTATTGCTCGCCGCGCTCCCGTCTGTGCTGGCGCAGTCCTATCGCGGCTCGTTGCAGGGCACCGTTCAAGACAGCAGCGGAGCGCTTGTGCCCTCCGCGCGCGTTATCCTCCGCGGTGTTGCAGTTTCGTTTGCGCGTGAAGCCACCAGCGATAGCCGCGGCGCGTTTCGGATGGACGAACTTCCTCCCGGCGCCTATCACCTGGTAGTGCAAAGTGCGGGTTTCGCTGAGGCCACTTCGGACGTGCGCGTGGCTGTAAGCTCCGTTCGCGACGTCACCATAACCCTCAAGCCGCAAACGGTGCAGCAGAGCATCACCGTCTCCGCGCAAGCCTCGTCCATCACTACGCAGCAACTCGACTTCTCCGGCGCCGTCCACCAAGGCGTCGTAACTTCGCGTGACTTACAGGACATTCCACTCGCCGCGCGCAGCTTCGCGAATATCGCCTATCTGGCCCCCGGCACCGAGCCCGTCGAGCCTTCCGACCCCACTAAAGCCCGCATCACTGCCGTTTCCACCGGCGGAAGCTCTGGCCTTAACAACGATCTCTCCGTGGACGGCGCCGACAATTCCGACGATTACATTGGCGGCTTCCTGCAAAATTTCTCGCCGGATGCCATTCAGGAGTTTGCCTTCCGCACCGCGCAGGAAGATGCGGACACCGGTCGCACCACCGCCGGCTCCGTGGTCCTCACCACGCGCCGCGGCACCGATCAGTGGCACGGTGATTTCGCCTTTTATGAACGCGCCGCCGATCTCAACGCGCGCTTTCCCATCGAAAATCCCGCGCCCAATCCCAAGCAGCCTTTTTCCCGGCAAAATTATATCGGAGCGCTCGGCGGGCCTATTGCCCCAGGCAAGCTGTGGTTTTTCTCCTCTTATGAATACGTCAACGAGCACGCCAGCATTGCCTACAGTCCGGAAAGCATCTCGCAATTCAATGCTTTAGCTTCTCTTGCGGCGCAGGGCCTTATCCCAGGCGTCAACTCCATCGCTGTTCCAAGCTTCGTGCCAGTTCCATTCCGCGATACCCTCGGCACGTTTCGACTGGATTGGCAGCAATCCGCAAACTCACAATGGTTCCTGCGCGCCGCCGTCGACACCTACGTCACCGACAACGACCTCATCGAGCAGGGCACCTTGCCCACCACGGGCGCAACTTCCCATTCTAATTACTTCAATGTGGCTATAGGCCAGCAACACGTCTTCAGTCCCAACTGGGTCGGCAGCTTCCTTTTCGGCGCCAGCGCACTGCATCACACCGAATCCCCGAATGAATACCTGGGTTTCTCGCTGCAGTTTCCCTTCAGCGCCACGTTTCAGACCATCTCCGGCCTGGACACTTTTGGCGACAACTCCTTCGCCACACCCATCACCGCGTTCCCCATCCTCCGCAATCAGGAAAAATATCAGCTGCGCTACGACGTTAGCCACTCCGCCGGCAAACACGCGCCTCTATTCGGCGTGAACTTCATCCACGAGCCGGTGCTAAGCGGCGCGCTAATCGGCACGGCGGAAAACATCACCACCTTCGCCCTCGATCCCACCGTTTACGCCGCCAACCCGTCACAATTTTCCGCCGACTTAAACTGTTCAGGCCAAGGCGGCTTGCCCGTCACCAGCGGCACCGTGTGTATTTCCGTGCCCGCGAGCGATGGCAGCTTTTCGCAAAATGTGCAGCGTCTCGGCCTCTACGCGGAAGATTCTTGGCGTATCACTCCGGGCCTCACCGTAAACTACGGCCTGCGTTACGACACCACCTTCGGATTGTTCGAAGCCTCGGGTCGCAGCCAATTGCAGAATCCCAGTTACATAACGCTGCAAGCGTTGGGAATTCCACTCATCAACGGAGCACCGCATGATTACCGCAAAGCTTTCGCCCCACGTCTAGGTATCGCGTACGCGCCGGGAAACTCAAACAAAACCGTACTGCGCGCCGGCATTGGCCTCTACTATAACGATCTGGCGCAAAACGGCTGGGTCTCCGCATTTCAAGCCGTAAACACCGCGCCCGGCCCGTGCATCAATCCGCTCAACCCGCCGAGCGCCACCAACAGCGGCTGCGTCCCAGCCGGCGCCACGGGTGCGTTAATCGACCCCAACTACCACACGCCCTACGCCCTGCACGTCACCGGCGGCGCGCAACACGCCTTCAACGCCAACTGGAGCCTCAGCGCCGACTACACCCACGAGCAAGGCGAGCATGGCTACCGCCGCTACCAATACACCGCCGGATTCACCATCGCCGCCGACGCCCCCAGCGTCGCCGTTTTTCGCAGCGATAATCGCTCCAGCTACAACGCCCTCATGCTGCACCTGCAGGGCAACGTCACTCGACACTTCAATCTCGTCGCCAACTACACGCTCTCCAGCGCCAAAACCTGGGGCTGCGTCCTCGGCGAACTTTTCGATTACGTCAACGGGGTCTGCAATCCACTCAATCCTTTCGGTCCTGGCGATTACGGTCCTTCCGGTGAAGACGTCACCAATCGCGGCGTAATCGCCGGAACATTTTTCGTTCCCGGCGGTGTGCAACTCTCCATGCTCTTCCAGGCGGAGAGCGGCCGCCCCATCACGCTCACCACGCCCGTGGACGTAAATGGTTTTGGTGACACCCTCGACGATCGCGCCGTCGTTAACGGCGTGCAAACCACGCTCGACCAATTTCGCGGCACGCCCTATATTCAAATGGATCTCCGCGTCTCGCGTCCCTTCAATCGCGAACGTTGGTCGCTTACCCCGTTCGTCGAATTCTTCAACCTCTTCAATCGCAACAATCCCGGCGCCAACTACGTCACCAACATCGCCGCCCTGCCTACTCCGGTCAACAGCCTCACCAACGCCACGGCCTTTTGCCTCAATGCCGCTTGCACGCAAACCAAGCCCATCACCAATCCCAACCAACTCCTCGTCCCCGCCGGCGCTCTCGGCGACTTCTTCGGCCCCGGCACCACAGTAGGCATTCCCTTCGCCGCGCAAGTTGGCGTTCGCTTCACCTTTTAAGCAAGCCGTTTGGAAGTGGCCTTCGGGGTGAGGTACGCTAGAGAAGTAAATCGCGCGCAATCAATTCCGAATCTGCATACCGGTTAACCATGTTTGAAAACCTCACAGAAAAGCTCCAACGCACCTTCAAAAATCTTCGCGGCCAAGGCAAGCTCACTGACGAACACCTCGACGCCGCCCTCGCCGAAATTCGCGACGCCTTGCTCGAAGGCGACGTCAACGTTGGCGTAGCCGACGAACTCCTCGCCAATATTCGTGCCAAAGCCATCGGCACCGAAGTGATGATGCAGCTCTCGCCGGATCAGCAAGTCGTCAAGGTCGTTCGCGACGAGCTGAGCGCCCTGCTCGGCAAGCACGCCAAGCCGCTCTTCGCTTCAAAGCCGCCATCTGTCTGGATGATCGTCGGCCTGCAAGGCTCCGGCAAAACCACCACCACCGGCAAGCTCGCCAAATGGCTCACCCAGCACGGCCATCGTCCGCTCGTTGTCTCCACCGACGTCTACCGCCCCGCCGCCCGCGAACAGCTCGCGCAGGTCGCCAAAGCCGTCGGCACGCATATCTGGCCCGGCACTGGCACCAACAAACCACTCGAAATCGTCCGCGGCGCCATCAAGGAAGCCAAGCTCAGTGCCAGCGACGTAATTCTTGTCGACACCGCGGGCCGCTTGCACATTGACGACGAGTTGATGAACGAGCTCAGCTACCTCAAAAAGGAATTGCAGCCCAGCGAACTCTTATTCATCGCCGATTCGATGATCGGTCAGGACGCCGTCCGCTCCGCTGGTGAATTTCACAAACGCCTTGGCCTCACCGGCGTAATCCTAACCAAACTCGACGGCGACGCCCGCGGCGGTGCGGCGCTTTCCATCGGCAAAGTCACCGGCGCACCGGTAAAATTCGTCGGCCTCGGTGAAAAGTACGACGCCCTCGAAGGCTTCTATCCCGAGCGCATCGTCTCCCGCATTCTCGGCATGGGCGACCTCATGTCCCTCATCGAGCGCGCCGAGCAAGCCGTCGACAAAAAAGCTGCCATCGAACTCGAACGCAAGCTACGCACCGAACAATTCACGCTGGAAGATTTTCGCGATCAGCTAAAACAGATTCGCAAAATGGGTCCGCTCGAACAATTGGTAGACATGCTTCCAAAAGTAGGACCGCTGCAGAACTTGCCCAAAAACGCCCAGGTCGACGAAGGCAAACTCAAGCAAGTCGAAGCCATCATCAACTCCATGACCAATCAGGAGCGCCGCGACCACAACGTCATCGACGGCAAGCGCCGCAAACGCATCGCCGCCGGCAGCGGCACCACCGTCCAGGACGTCAACTCCGTCGTCAAGCAATACATGCAAATGCGCCAAATGATGAAGCAATATGGCGCCCTCACAGCCCGCGCCAAAATGAAAGGCCTCGGCAAACTCGCCGGTATGTAGTCACATTGGATCCCGGCACAGGCACTCTTGCCTGTGCGATTTTTCGCCGCCCTTCCGGGGATTCCGCCACTTGTTAATCTCCCCGTAACAGCTATAGGCTATCTCTCTTTGTCCCGAGATAACTCATGACCCGCAACAACCTCGACGACCCACGCTACTACCTCAACCGCCACCTCGAATGGCTGGAATTTAACCGCCGCGTCCTAGAAGAAGCCCGCGACCTCGGCAATCCTCTCCTCGAACGCGTCAAATTCCTCGCCATTACCGCCAACAATCTCGATGAATTCGTCGAGGTCCGCGTCTCCAGCTTCCTCCAGCGCATCGAGCATGGCTCCAACGAAGTCGGCCCGGATGGCCACACTACCGTCGAGGAACTCCAGAGCGTTTCTGCAGCCATGCAAATCCTCGTTCGCGATCAGTACAAATGCTGGAACGAAGAACTCCTTCCCGCGCTCGCCAAACAATCCATTCGGGTTCTCTCTCTCAACGAACTCGAACCCAAAGCCAGCAACACCGCCAAACTCTTTTACGACCGTCGCGTTTCCCCCATGCTCACGCCGGTCACTGTGGATCCTTCCCATCCGTTCCCCCACGTCCTCAACAAAGCTCTGTGCATCGCCTTCCTCCTGCGCAAACGTCGCGGCGGAAATGGCAAACCCTATTTCGGCGTGCTCACCGTACCGCGTACTTTGCCTCGCTTGCTCCGCGTGCCCTCCGGCGACACCATCGACTACGTTTTCCTGCACGACATCATCTCCAGCTACGCCGCCAAACTTTATCGCGGCTTTGAAATTCTCGGCTCCGCGCCCTTCCGCATCACCCGCAACAGCAATCTCTACCTCGAAGAAGAGGAAGTGCGCAGTCTGCTGGAAGCCGTGGACTCGCAAGTCGCCCAACGCCGCAAAGGCGAACCCGTGCGCCTGGAGATCGATGCTTCCGCGCCTCAAGAAATTGTCGAACGCCTGGTGACCACCTTCGAGCTGGACCAATCGCTGGTCTTCCGCTGCAAAGGCCCGGTAAATCTTCAGCGTCTTTTTCACTTGTATGAAGAGACCCCTCGCCCCGATCTGAAATATCCGCCCTTTGCTCCGCGCCAGGTGCGCATCGGCCACGATGCCGATTCCATGTTCGAAGCCATACGTCGTCAGGACCACCTCGTTCATCATCCCTACGAATCTTATGACGCCGTCGTAAACCTCCTGCACACCGCCGCCAACGATCCGCGCGTCCTCTCCATTAAGCAAACTCTCTATCGCACCAGCTCCGACTCGCCCATTGCCGGCGCGCTGATTGAGGCTGCCGCAAAAAAAGAAGTCACCGTGGTCGTGGAACTGAAAGCCAGTTTCGACGAAGCCACCAACATTCGCTGGGCCCGCAGCTTTGAAGACGCCGGCGTGCAGGTCTCCTACGGCCTGGTGGACCTTAAAACCCACGCCAAGCTCCTGCTGATCGTCCGCAACGACCCTGATGGCAAGATTCGCCGCTACGCGCATCTTGGTACCGGCAACTACAACCCCTCCACCGCGCGTTTCTACACCGACCTCAGCCTCTTCACCGCCGACAACGAAATCACCGCCTCCGTTCAGGACGTCTTTAACCTGCTTACCGCCAACTCCGAACAGAATCACTACAAGCCGCTGCTGGTAGCCCCGCGCGACATGTTCAAGGGTTGTGTCGCCCTGATCGATCGCGAAACCCGTCATGCCCGCCGCGGACGTCCCGCCCGCATCATCGTCAAAATGAACGCGCTCATCGATAAGCGCGTCATCCAAGCCCTCTATCGTGCTTCACAAGCCGGCGTGGAAATCGACCTCGTCGTCCGTGGGCAATGCTCCTTGGTTCCCGGCCTTCGCGGTGTTAGCTCGCGCATTCGCGTGCGTAGCATCATCGGCCGCTATCTAGAACACAGCCGCATCTACTATTTTGAAAATGGCGGCAAGCCGGAAATGTTTCTTGGCAGCGCGGACTGGATGCCGCGCAATCTCTACGAACGCGTTGAGGTAATTTTTCCGCTCAAAGATCCCGCACTTTGCCACCGCGTCTACAATGAAATTCTCTCTTCCTATCTCACCGATACCCGCAAAGCCCGGCTGCTCTCCGCCGACGGCACCTATTCACGCCCGCGCGCGCAGCGCGGCCGCTATCATTTTTCCGTCCAGGAGTACTTAATGGGTATCGCCGACGGTACCCGTGACGAGACCGGCACTCGCCCCCCTAGGAAGTCCACCGTCGTTTATACTCAAAGTGCGGCGGCCTCTTCTCCCTCAATCATCTCCCCCGACGAGCCAGCCACGGAGGATTCCGAGAATGCAGCCGTTTGATCTGATTGTTATTGGTTCAGGACCCGGCGGTCAGCGCGCCGCCATCCAGGGCACTAAGGCCGGCAAGCGCGTCGCGGTCATTGAAAAGCAATCCAGCATTGGCGGCGTGTGTATCAATTCCGGAACGATCCCCAGCAAGACCATGCGCGAAGCCGTGCTCCATCTTTCTGGTTTCTACGACAAAATTTTCTACGGCACCAACTACAACGCCAAGGATACCTGCACCATGGCGGACCTCAACTTCCGCGTCCAGCACGTGGTCGAAAACGAAGTTGGCGTCATCCAGAGCCAGCTGCGCCGCAATAATGTCACCGTCGTTCACGGCACCGGCCGCTTCATCAACCCGCACCACATTCGCGTAGACAACGTCGACGCTTCCGCCGAACTCGAAGGCGAGTACATCATCATCGCCACCGGCACCAAGCCCGCCGTCAACGCCAAAGTTCCCATCAACGGCCGCAACATCATCAACAGCGATCAGATTCTTACCATGCCGCATATTCCGCGTACCCTGATCGTCGTCGGTGGCGGCGTTATCGGTGTCGAATACGCCTGCATGTTCGCCACCCTTGGCGTGCGCGTGATCATCGTCGAAAAGCGTCCCCGCCTGCTCGAATTTGCTGACACCGAAATGGTCGAAGCGCTTACCTACCACATGCGCGACCAGCGCGCCACGCTGCGCCTCAACGAAGAAGTCGAAAGCGTTGAAGAATTACCAGACGGAAAAGTCGCCGCCAATCTCGTCAGCAAAAAACGCATTATCGCCGACGCCCTGCTCTACGCCGTTGGCCGTCAGGGCAATGTCGACGCCCTGGACCTCGCCGCAGCTGGCGTCGAATGCGACGATCGCGGCCGCATCAAGGTCAACGAAGACTATCGCACTTCACAGCCACATATCTTCGCCGTTGGCGACGTCATCGGCTTCCCCAGCCTCGCTAGCGTCTCCATGGAGCAGGGCCGCATCGCCAGCGCCCGCGCCTTCGACCTCCCGGTCAAGACCGACCCCGCCGGCTACCCCTACGGCATTTACACCATTCCGCAGATCTCATTTATTGGCAAAACAGAAGAGCAGCTCACCGACGAAGACGTTCCGTACGAAGTTGGCGTGGCCTACTACCGCGAAATGGCGCGCGGCCAAATCAGCGGCCACACCAACGGCCGCCTGAAACTCCTCTTCCATCGCGAAACTCTCGAACTCCTCGGCGTCCACATCTTCGGCGAAGACGCCGCCGAACTCCTCCACATCGGCCAAGCCGTCTTCACCCTAAAGGGCAAAGTCACCTATTTCATCAACACCGTCTTCAACTACCCCACCCTAGCCGAATGCTACAAAACAGCCGCCTTCAACGGCCTAAACCGCCTCTCTTAGTTTTAGTTTTTGGCGAGACCATTGTCGCTGACCCGTACCGTCGCATCCATTCTGCTTTTCGTTCTAGCTCCTCTTTCAGAGTAGCGACGACCTCCTCGCTTATCGTCCGATTATTCTCTTTCGCTCGCCGACCAATTGCCTTGTACAAGGCCATTGGTACGTTTGGAACTCGCAGTCTCTTCATGGATTCACCTGTGACATCCGACCGCAAAGGTTCGTCTGCATCCCGAATTCCAAATCACTGCGAAAAATGAGCCGCCACTCTTTCAATTGCCACCAACCCTCGATTCACGCTACAATCAAGGGTTCCGGAGGAGTGATTTAGTGTTAACGATTCGTCTAGCTCGTATTGGCAAGAAAAAGAAGCCCTTTTACCGCGTGGTGGTCATCGAACGCACCCGTCCTCGTGACGGCCGCACCCGCGAACTCGTCGGCACCTACGACCCGCTCAAGAAGCCCGCGGAAATCAAGCTCGACGCCGAGCGCATCAAGTATTGGCTCGGCCAAGGCGCACAACCCAGCGACACCGTCCGCAGCTTCCTGAAGCGCGAAAAAATCGCGTAATCGGCGCAGGCGCAAGGATCCAGCGGCCCAACCCACCGGGCCGCTTTTTCATGCCTCAATGTAGGGTCGCTCTCGGCGTCTTTTTGGAGTGCGGCGGCTTGACGCCGCTTTCGCGCGGACAGCGACTAGCTTTACAGTGTGCGGAGAAACATTCCGTTTTGTGGGTCGGAGCTTTGGCTCCGACATTGAGTGCTTGGCTACCAATAAGCTTTAGCGCCTGAGGCACGGCTTCAACACTGGTTCATCAGATCCAAGAAGAGGCCCACGATGAAAGAACTCGTCAACGTCATCGCCAAAGCCCTGGTAGATCGCCCGGACGAAGTCCGCGTGGACACTCACGGCGGCGCCCCCGTCACCATAATCGAATTACGCGTCCACCCCGACGACCTCGGCAAAATTATCGGCCGCCAGGGCCGCACCGCCAAATCCATTCGCACGCTTCTTGCCGCCGCCGGCTCCAAACACCACAAACGCTTCACCCTCGAAATCGTCGAAGACTAGCGTGCCCGACCAACCTCGCTTCTTCGCCGTCGCGCACCTGCTCCGTCCTCGCGGCAACAAAGGTGAACTCGCCGCCGAACTCCTGACAGACTTTCCCGAGCGCCTAACAAAATTAAAGGAAGTTTTTCTCTCCGACGCGAAAAGCAAAACCGAACCACGCCCCATAACCGTAAAAAACTGCTGGCTAAGCCAAAATCACCAAGGCCAAGCCGTCTTCCATTTTGAAAACATAAATTCCATCAACGACGCTGAAAAGTTGCGCGGCCTCGACGTTCTTCTTCCCATCGACCAGCGCGTCACGCTGCCCGCCGGCCGCTATTTTGTCTCGGACTTGGTCGGCTGCACCGTATTTGAACTTCCCCTCGCGCCGCCCGCCTTCTCATCGCCGGCGTGTTCCATCGCCCAGGTTCCGTCAATTCTCGGCGAAGTCGCCGACGTCGAATTTCCCGGCGAGCAATTCTCCGGAACCCCGCTCCTAGTCGTCGAGCTAGCTGCCAAGCCGCGCACCGGCGATGCCGAACTCCTGATCCCGCTAGCCGAAGATATCTGCACGCGCATCGATATATCCGCCCGTCGCATAGAAGTCATTCTTCCCGAAGGACTCCGCGAACTAGATCAACGGGACTGATGTATGCGCATCGCAGAAGTTTTATGGGTACTGTTCAAGACCGCGATTTTTACCGTCGTGGTGCCTTGTACCGTCGGCTGGTGGCTGCCTGGCGCGGTGCATCGCCGTTATGCAACTCCGGCGCTTCCGTATTCGTGGTGTTTCCACGGTCTCGGCACACAGCATCTCGCCAATTTTCTGCTGTCGCTCGGAGCACTCATCTATCTCTGGTGCGCGTGGGATTTTTCCGTTAAGGGACTGGGAACGCCGGCGCCGATCGATGCGCCCAAAAATCTAGTCGTCAACGGTCTCTATCGCTACGTCAGAAATCCCATGTATCTCGGCGTAGCTTGCATCGTTGTTTCACGCGCAATTTTCTTTTGCTCCCTGCCCATACTTTTCTATCTTGTTTTCATCCTGCTCTGCGCCAATCTCTTCGTCCGATTCCACGAAGAGCCGCACCTGCGCGCCGTCTTCGGCGAACCATACCTCGATTACTGCCGCCGCGTTCCTCGCTGGCTTCCTCGGTTTCGTTGATCGTTTGATTTACGTTGTGATGGCTTAGTTTACGTCGATGGTCGTAACGCTCAGCGCCGGCAGCGTAATCGTAAACGAAGTCCCGCTCACCGCCATCGTCCCCGCGGCGACCGGCTGCACCTGACTTCCCCCACTCACCTGCGTCTGCGCCGAAGCCGCCGTCATCTGATAAATATGCGCCGTCCCAGAAACACTCTGCCCGCTAATCGCCGTCACCTTCGTCGAGGTCGAACGATTGATCGCCACAAATACCGCGCGCCCCGGAGTCGCGCTATCCAAACTTGCATACACCATCACGCTCGAGACGTCGCTGGAAGTGGCCTGCAGCGAAGTATCTCCAAAGCAAGCGCTGGCACCATCAAATCCGCGATACGCTCGGAAGCCCGCCAGCGCGTAAGAATACGTTCCATTCGGAGGCCAGAAGCTCGCCGCAAAAACGGATTGCATGCCAAAAATTCCCAGGTTGTCCGCCTGCGCAATCGTTCCCGCAATGTGATTGAAGCCGCCGCTCTCATACTCCGTCACCGCCAGTTTCATGCCCGGATTTTCCGCATTAATCTTCGCCTGCAATCTTCCCAAAATGTTGATCGGCGTTTGTCCCAGTTCGTTGTAAATCCACGGATTGCTGTTCCCCGCGTCGTTCCACGTGGGATCCCACAAATTCCGCGGACTCTGCACAATCAGCTGCACCTGCGCATCGGTCAGCGTCGTACCCGTCAAATCCAGAATGCGCGTGCCATTCACGTCGTAGTCTTCCGCGTACCAATGGAAGTCGTACACATCCACCAGCGGCTTGCCATAAGTCGTCGAGGCCGCTTTTATCCCCGCAAGATATTTGTCGGGAAACCAGTTCGCTCCATTTGGCGTGGCGCTAAGTTCGCCTTGCCAGTTATAAATTCCCTGGAATCCGTAGTGTACCGGCCCAAAAATCACCACGTCCGGGAACTGATCCTTCAGCGCTTCGGTCAGCGTGATGGTCTTCGCGATATACGCATCGGAAGTCACGGGATTCGGCCCCTGCACTTCCAGATGCGTGGAGTTCCACAGTTCCGGCTCGTTATCCAAATCCACAAACGTCGGATGCGTGGGACTCGTTCCAAAGATCCCCATCCCAGAAAATTTCTGGTCCAGCGCCCAGATGAATTCATCCATATAAACGTTGGCGTCCGTCGTCACCGGCGTAAGCGTGAACGGCGCGGAAGAAACCGTGCTCTTCTTGTCCACCACGGTTTTGAAGCGCGTCAGGTCCGGCGGATTGGCCACGCTCACCGGCCCGCTTTCATCCGCGGACACCAACCCTTGCATCTGAAACGTCACTAAACTCGCCAGCCCGTTGGCCTGATCCCCGGCAATGAAGCTGCGCACTGCCTCCGCCGCCACGTTGCTGCTGCTCAAGTAGTCGTCGTTCTCGTAAAGATAGTCGCTCCCGGCATTCGACGCGTTCGTCTCCCAGTTGTACGCGGTCCAGCGATTGCCGCCATCGCGGTCAAACGTCAGCAGCGGCGGCGCCCCGGTATTTCCGGAATAAAAATTCGTCCCGTAAATGTACGGTGAAATCGCGTGCGTATTCGTGGGGTCAATCGTGATGGTCACGTCCGGCACAACGCCCGCCGCCGGCGTTGCGTTAACCTCGCCGGAATTCGCGCTCTCGCCCGCGCCGTTCAGCGCCGAGACCACGTAGAAATATGTTGTTCCATTCGTCAGTCCCGTGTCCGTGTCGCTCGCCGCGGTTGGCGCCGCAACCTGCGTATACGGTCCGCCGCTCACCGTCGCGCGCTTCACGTGGTAACTCGTCGCTCCGCTGCTGGCATTCCAGCTAAGCGCGACTTGCGCATTACCCGCCGTCGCGGCGAGTCCCGTTGGCACCGCCGGAATCGTCACGGGCACGGCCGGCGTCGCATTCACCTCGGTAGAATTCGCGCTCTCGCCCGCCGAATTTACCGCCGAAACCACGTAAAAATATTTCGTGCCGTTCGTCAGTCCCGTGTCGGTGTAATTTGCGGAAGTCGGCGCAGCAATCTGCGTATACGGTCCGCCGCTAACCGTCGCACGCTTTACGTGATAACCCGTCGCCCCGGCGCTGGCATTCCAGCTGAGCGCCACCTGCGCATTCCCCGCCGTCGCCGCAACGCCCGTGGGCACCACGGCAATCACCACCGGCGCCGCGGGGGTTGCATTTACTTCGGCTGAATTCGCGCTTTCACCCGCCGAATTCAGCGCGGACACCACATAAAAGTATTTCGTTCCGTTGGTTAATCCGGTGTCCGTAAAGCTCGCCGTCGTCGGTGCAGCGATTTGTGTGTACGGCCCGCCACTAACTGTCGCGCGCTTCACGTGGTAACTTGTCGCGCTGCTGCTCGCGGTCCACGCCAGTATCACTTGGGCATCTCCCGCCGTCGCCGAGAGCCCCGTCGGCACCGCTGGAACCGTCACGGGCGCGCTCGGAGTAGCGTTCACCTCGCTAGAATTCGCGCTCTCCCCCGCCGAATTCACCGCCGAGACTACATAAAAGTATTTCGTACCGTTGGTTAATCCAGTGTCCGTGAAGCTCGCCGCCGTCGGCGCAGCGATCTGCGTATACGGCCCTCCGCTACCCGTCGCGCGCTTCACGTGATAACTCGTTGCGCCAGCGCTCGCGGTCCACGCCAACACCACCTGCGCATTCCCCGCCGTCGCAGACAATCCTGCAGGCACGACCGGAATCACCACCGGTGCCGCAGGCGTCGCGCTCGCTTCCGAAGAGTTCGCGCTTTCCCCAACCGAGTTCACGGCGGACACCACGTAAAAGTATTTCGTTCCGTTCGTTAGCCCGGTATCTGTGAAGTTTGAAGCAGCAGGCGCCGCAACCTGCGTGTAAGGTCCACCGCTAACCGTCCCACGCTTCACGTGATAGCTCGTCGCGCCGGCGCTGGCGTTCCAGCTGAGCGCCACCTGCGCATTGCCCGCCGTCGCCATCAAATTCGCAGGCACCGCGGGAATCGTCGCTGGCGTGGCCGGCGTCGCATTCACTTCCGACGAATTGGCGCTCTCCCCCGCCGAATTCAGCGCTGACACCACGTAAAAATACTTCGTTCCGTTAGTCAGCCCAGTATCCGTAAAGTTCGCCGCCGAGGGAGCAGCGATCTGCGTGTACGGCCCGCCGCTAACGATCGCGCGCTTCACGTGATAACTCGTCGCTCCGGCGCTGCCATTCCAGCTGAGCGCCACTTGCGCATTCCCCGCAGCCGCCGCCAACCCCGTAGGCACCGCAGGAACCGTTACCGGCGCACTCGGTGTCGCGCTCGTCTCCGCGGAGTTCGCGCTCTCGCCTTTGGAATTTACCGCCGAGGCCACATAAAAATATTTTGTCCCGTTCGTTAGCCCGCTGTCCGTAAAGCTCGTGCCAGCAGGCGCAGCGACTTGCGTATACGGCCCACCGCTAACGGTCGCGCGTTTCACGTGATAGCTGGTCGCGCCGGTGCTGACGCTCCACGTCAAACTCACCTGCGCGTTTCCCGCCGTAGCAATGACCCCGGAAGGCACCGCCGGAACGCTAAGCGGCGCATCCCCGTTTCCAGACGTGCTGCCGCTGACTCCCGCGCAACCCGCGATCCCGCGCACCCCGACAACGCAGCAAGCCAGCCACGCCATCATCGTCAAACTACGCTGTCGAAGCGCAACAATGCGCATGTCTAAAGACGGTCCGCCACACATGTCGTAAGGATGCGTTCTGGATGCAACCCGCACAAGCTGTCCACTAGGACAGATTCAGGCGCTGGTCCGCTAGTACTGCGAGCGCCGATCACCCTCGGAAACACCACTCTACAGGCTGCGGAAAGACCCTCTGTTTTGTAGGTCGTATGTTTTGTGGGTCGGAGCTTAAGCTCCGACATTAATCGCTTAGCTACCAATGCGCTTTAGCGCCTGAGGAACTGGCTTCGCCCTCTTTCGGCAGTCTCCTTAGTCAATCTTGTATCGGGTTCAGCTCAGCGACAATGGTCTGCACTCCTCCGGACGGAATCCGAAGGATTTTGCCGTGCCCATTAGCGTCCTTCCATTCATGGAATCCCTTGGCCCTGATGTGCACTTTCACCGCTATGTCCGGGGGCACGGTGAAAGTTCCGCCATCACACGTGAAATCAGCAGATTCGCCGCAAGAGAGTTCCACCCGCCGTTTTCGGTTGACCCTAATCTCCAGCTCCCCACGCGGAATAGCGGTCTTCGTCGTGCCATTCACCAAATGCATAATAAGCGTTCCAGGCTTCGGTGGCGCATGAACGTCCACCCGAACATCCAGATTCGTATCTGTGATTTTCAGATCGGGGGGAATGCTGCCATACAGAAATTTGTTCATATACCGCCCGCAATCGGGGCAACCAGCTTGCACATCCTGGACGAATACGCCCCACGTTCTGTTGCAAACTTCCTCGAAACGAAATTCTCCGCGATCATTCGATTTAGTGTGAGGAAGCATGTAGCTAAGATCACCAGGTGGGTCGAGGATCAGATTAATCCCGCCCCACGGCTTGCCATCTTGTCCAAACAAGGTGCCGTGTACCACGCCTTTGCATTCCGCGGCCGACTCCTGCGGCTTGCCGCCGTGCGTCTGACCAAACGCGCAACACCCGAAAAACAACGCGACGATAGTTACGAAAAGTCTCACGTTCAGTCCTGACGATTGTTCCAGCTTCCAGAGCAAGCAGCGGTCTGTGCGATGACCCTGCGATTGAACGGGTTGCCAGCCCCCAATCCTAGCATTTTTCTATTGACATCAGGTATAAATATATATAAAGTATACTTGTTCAGCGATGCGTCTAGCCGACTGGCTACGCTTCCGAATTCCTTCTTCGCAGTGGGATTCAGCGTTCCATGCGGTGCGACGGAACTGTTAACTACCTGTGTATCATTTTTCTCCGCTAACCCATTTAGAATGAACACTTGCACATCATACTGAAAACAATCAACTTTAAGTCCCCTGCGCTCTGTATGATGCGAAATTAAAGCGCTTTCGTACTACCCGTTTTGCCCCCGACCTCCGCACCCGCCATAGCCGCCACCCGCAGCTTTGGCTACACTGGCACCTCATGCGCTTCGACCTAATCACCATCTTTCCCGAATTTTTTGTCGGACCGCTCGACCACGGCATCCTCCGCCGGGCCCGGGAAACCGGCCTGGTCGACGTAAATATCCAGGATCTGCGCGAGTTCACCAAAGACCGCCATCGCACCGTCGACGATCGCCCTTTCGGCGGCGGCGAAGGCATGGTCCTCAAACCCGCGCCGCTCTTTGAAGCGGTCGAATCTCTTCTCGGCCACGGCGTCGGCGACGCCGCGCAGCCGGTTGAGCAAGATTTAAAAACTGCCATCGTCTTGCTTTCGGCGGCAGGCAAACTTTTCGATCAGAGAACCGCCCGCCGTTTTGCGCAGCTCGATCGCATCTTGTTCATCTGCGGCCGTTACGAAGGCGTGGACGAACGCGTGGCCGCGAATCTCGCCACCGACGAAATCTCCATCGGCAATTACGTTCTTAGCGGCGGCGAACTTCCCGCCATGCTCATTCTCGACTCCGTCACCCGATTGCTTCCGGGTGCTCTCGGCAACGAAGCCTCTTCGCAAAACGAATCGTTCGCGGCGCCGATGCACCGCGCTGAAACTGAGCTAGCGAAAAATGATTCGCCGGGGATGCCGGAACCCGCGCAGGCCAGCGCCGCCCGCCTGCTTCTGGATTTTCCGCATTACACACGTCCTGCGGAGTATCGCGGCTGGTCCGTTCCGGAAGTTTTAATTGGCGGCAATCACGCGGAAGTCGCCAAATGGCGCAACGAAGCCGCGCTGGAAAAGACGCGGCGCAACCGCCCCGACCTTCTGGGGGAATAAGGGACCGTGAATTTCAGTCGTAACTCTTGCCGTCAACCGACATCTCACGAGATGATGAATTGCGTTCCAGAAAAGAAGGCCAACCCAGAATGAGTACCGCATCAAATGACAACAAGGGCGGCAGCAAGCGCCAGCCGGAAAAACCCATCGCCATTTATTACGAGCACCCGGACTGGTTCCGTCCGCTCTTTCAGCAGCTCGATGAGCGCGGCGCGCCCTGGCTGAAAATTCACGCGCGCGATCATCAATACGACGTTGCTTCGCCAGAGCGTGACTATTCGCTGCTCTTCAACCGCATGAGCCCTTCGGCGTGGCAGCGCGGTCTGGGCCACTGCATTTTCTACACTTTGAATTATCTGGCGCACCTGGAAGAAAAAGGCCTGCGCGTGGTCAATGGCCACCGCTGCTTCGCGCATGAAATCTCCAAGGCGCATCAGCTCACCAATCTGGAAAAGCTTGGCCTGCCTTATCCCAAAGCCATCGTGATCAATCATCCGTCGCAGGCGATGGCCGCGGCCGCGGCCATCGGCTATCCCGTGGTCATTAAGCCCAACATTGGCGGCAGCGGCGCGGGCATTGAGCGTTTCAGTTCTCCGGAAGCCTTGAGCGCCGCCGTAAGAGAAAATCGCCTGTACTTCGGCATCGATTCGACGGCGTTGGTGCAGGAGGCTTTCACCGCGCGCGACGGCATCATCACGCGCGTCGAAGTGATCGGCGGTAAGTTTATTTACGCCATCAAGATTCACATCACCGGCGACAGTTTCAATCTGTGCCCCGCCGATATTTGCCAAAACACCAAAGGCGAGGAATTGACGCGCATCGCCTGCCCCGTCGACGCGCCGAAGACCGGCATGACCGTGGAAGGCTACGACCCACCCCGGCAGGTGATTGAAGACGTCGAGCGCATCATGGCCCTTGGCAACGTGGAGGTTGGCGGCATTGAATATGTGATCGACGACCGCACCGGTCGCCAGCTTTATTACGACGTAAACGCGCTTTCCAATTTCGTGGCCGATCCCGTGCGCATCGTCGGCTTCAATCCTTATGCGCGCCTCGCCGATTTTCTAATCGCCGAAGCCGTCCATCACGAAACACGTGGCCGCGAGAAGTCGTCTTCGTCTGCGACGTCGTCTTCACCTGCAACTCCAGCTGCACCGCTCGTCAACGCGAAGGTCTCGGCATGAGATACGGCTACTGGCTCCCCGTCTTCGGCGGCTGGCTGCGCAACGTGGTCGATGAAAATATGCCGACCACCTGGCCCTACGTAAAACGCGTGGCCCAGCGCAGCGAAGAGCTTGGCTTCGATTGCACCCTCGTTGCGGAATTAAATCTCAACGACATTAAAGGCCCGGAAGCCCCATCGCTCGATGCTTTTTCCACCGCCGCGGCTTTAGCTGCCGTTACCGAGCGTATTGAACTCATGGTCGCCGTCCGTCCCACGTTTCATCTTCCGGCATTGCTGGCCAAGCAAGCCGCCAACATCGATCACATCAGCAACGGCCGCCTCACGCTGAACGTGGTTTCTTCCTGGTGGGCCGACGAAGCCCGCAAATACGGCGTCCATTTCGAGCAACACGATGACCGCTACGCGCGCACCAGCGAATGGCTCGACGTGCTCGACGGCGTCTGGAAACAAAATAATTTTTCCTTCACCGGAAAATATTACCGCGTGGACGACAACATTCTCGCGCCCAAGCCGGTCTCCAAGCCACGTCCCACGCTCTATGCCGGAGGCGAATCCACCGCCGCGAAAGAATTAATCGCCGAAAAATGCGACGCCTACCTGATGCATGGTGATCCTCCGGAGCGCGTCGCCGAAAAAATTGCCGACCTGAAAGCGCGCCGTGCCAAGCACAATCTTCCGCCCATGAAATTCGGCGTGGCCGGCTACACCATCGTTCGCGAAACCGAACGCGAAGCCCAAGATGAACTTCGCCGCATCACCGATGTGCACCAATCCGCCGCGGGCTACGCCAACTACCAGCAATGGCTAGCTGGCACGCAGCTCGAACAAAAAGTTTCCCTGGAAGATTATTCCGTAAGCAATCGCGGCCTGCGCAGCGGCCTGGTCGGCACCCCCGAACAAGTGTCGGAGCGCCTGGCCGCCTTCGAAGCCGCCGGCGTCGACCTGGTCCTCCTGCAATTCAGCCCACAACTCGAAGAAATGGAGCGCTTCGCCGCCTCCGTAATCCGCCGGCCGGCGCCAGCCTCCGCGAACGACTAACGCATTTCGACCGGTTCTCGAGGCAATGTCGCCACGAAAATCCGTTAGGAAAATCCCGCCAATTCCCCTATAATTAGTGATTGTCTATAGAGCGCATGCCCCGCCTGAGTGGGTCTGCAAGGAATCAAGCACATGAACCCGGTAATTCAGAAACTGCACGACGCGCAACTGCGCACCGATCTTCCTGACTTTCGCGTTGGCGACACCATCCGCGTGAACGTCCGCCTCAAAGAAGGTGAAGGCGAAAAGGAAAAAGAACGCCTCCAGGCCTTCGAAGGCGTAGTCATCTCCAAAAAGGGCCGCGCTTCCGGCGCCACTTTCACCGTCCGCCGCGTAAGCTTCGGCGTAGGCATCGAGCGCATCTTCCCGCTGCACTCGCCCTCGATCAGCACGGTAGACATCGTAGGCAAAGGCAAAGTTCGCCGCGCCCGCCTGTACTACCTGCGCGACCTCAAGGGCAAAGCCGCCCGCATCAAGCGCGCCGACCGCGTAGTCGCGGTCCCAGAGACCGCCGCGGCCGCTGAAGCCAAAGCTTAAGCGCGCTAGCATCGCGCCAAAACGCGTCGCTATCGCACTCATCTTGTTGCAAGAAAGAAAGACGGGCCAGCGCCCGTCTTTTTTTGTGTCAGCACGCCGCACACGCGTCTTGCTCGCGCCGTCGCCATGCTACTATCACGACGATGTCTCGCCAGTGTTGTTCACGTTTTGAACGCGCCGCCCGCCAGCAAGGCTGGATGCGCATCGCCGGCCTTGACGAAGCCGGCCGCGGCGCGCTCTTCGGACCAGTAGTCGCCGCCGCGGTAATCCTCAATCCCAAGCGCCGCATCGTCGGCCTGGACGATTCCAAGAAACTCACGCCCGACCGCCGCGCCGAATTAGCCCCGCGCATCCGCGAACATGCCCTCGCCTGGGCCGTCGCCGAAATCGACGCGCAGCGCATCGACGCCTGGAACATCTACCAAGCCAGCCGCCAGGCCATGACCGCCGCGCTCGAGCAACTCTCCATCGTCCCGGACTATCTGCTCCTCGACGCCATGCAGCTGGACGTGCTCATCGAACAAAAATCCTTGATTCACGGCGATGCCCGCAGCGTCTCCATCGCCGCCGCATCCATCCTCGCCAAAACCCATCGCGACACGCGCATGGAAGAATGGCACGCCGTCTACCCGCAGTATGGCCTGGCGCAACACAAGGGCTACGCCACCGCCGAGCACCTGGCAGCACTACGCCAGCATGGTCCCTCGCCGCTGCACCGCAACTCTTTTGCCCCGGTCCGCGAATCCCGCTGCTGGGCCGCCAACGCGCAACAGACGCCGCTGCCGCTCTAAACCTGCGGCTTGGCCGCGCATTTCGACGGAAATTCCTTTCTCAGCCGCTTCGCCTGGTATTCGCCGGCAAGTTTCCTCCTCCGCACGGGGATAACTGCCTGCTCACAACCCCATCCACGTTCGTTGACTTGCCTTTTTCCCGCCTGCTAGCGTACCAACATGGCGTTGCGGCGCCGCCAACTTCCGCAGCGATGCTCAGGAGAACGTCTCGGACGTTTCACCACGGCAGGCTCGTCTGCATTGCAGGCGCAGCTTTCCACGTCCCGGTTTTCGCATGGCCTATAACAAAAGCAAATTCGTTGAAGCCGCACAAAAGCTCCTGAATCAGGGCAAAGTTCCGCAGGCGATCAGCGAATACCAGCAGATCCTGAAGTACGAGCCGCGCGACCAGGTCACCTTGATGACCGTCGGCGAGCTGTACATTCGCCAGGGCGAGACCTTTCAGGCCATCGACTACTTTGAGCGCCTGGCGCAAATCTTCGTGGGAGACGGTTTCCTCACCAAAGCCATCGCTGTTTACAAACGCATCGCCAAGCTGGCCCCGGAAGAAATTCGTCCGCTGGAAAAACTCGCCGATCTGTACGTCCAGCAAGGGGTAATGAGCGAAGCCCGGCCGCTATTTCTGCAGCTGGCGGAAATTCACTTAAAAAACAATCGCCAGCCGGAAGCCGTGGGCCTGCTCAAGAAGCTGCTGCTCGCCGAGCCGGATAATCTGCGCATTCAGATTCGCCTGGCCGATCTGTACCAGGCCATGGGGCAAACGCGCGAGGCCATCGACACCTACGTATCCGCTGCGCAACGCGCCATCGCACGTGGCGACCACGCCGAATGCGAAAAGCTTGCCGACAAAGCCATCAAACTCGAACCGCACAATCTCGCAGCGCTAATCGTCAAAGCGCGTTCCGCTTCCGCGCAGGGCAATTCAACGGCGGCCGCAGCGCTTCTCGAACAGGTTCCTGACCTCGAAAAAGGCGGCGAGCAGACCGAACTGCTCCTCGACCTCTATCTCAAAAATGCCCGGTGGGAGCCCGCCACCGCTCTGGCCCTCCGCGTTTTCACCGCTGACGAGAAAAATTTCGGCCCCACGCAAAAACTAATTGAAGCGCTGCTAGAGTCCGGCCAGGGCGAAAAAGCCATGGCCATCCTTGAGAAATCGCGCACGCCGATGATTGACGCCGGCGAACACGAAGTCGTGAGCCGCTTGCTCAACGAACTGGCCGCGCGCTTGCCTGGGCGCATCGAGCCTCTGGAGTGGCTCGTCGAAACCTACGGCCGCACCAGCGATTCTTTCCGCATGCCGGACGCCCTCGCGCAGCTTGGCGACGCTCTGGTGGCCGCCAAGCAATACGATCGCGCCAAACAAGTCTTCGAGCAGCTGGTCGATCGCGAGCCAGAAAGCGATTCCGCCAAGCGCAAACTCAATGACGTTCTTCGCAAGATGGGTTTGCTGTCCGGAGAAGAGCCACCGCCGCCTCCGGTGGAGCATCACGAGCTGGAACTTCCCAAGGCTCCCGCGCCCAAAATTCGCCCGGATATGCCATCGGCAGAGCCGGTGGAAGTGGCCGCGTCTAGCACGCCTTCCGAGCCACCGCTAGATAAAGACACGCAGAAATTTATCGCTCAATCGCTGACCGACGTCGATCTATTCGCCAGCTACGGGCTTACGCAAAAAGCCATCGGGTTGCTGGAAGCCATTTTGCGCCGCGCTCCGCGGCACACGCCCACGCTCGAAAAACTTTTGGACTTTGTCCTCGGCGCGGGCGACGACCGCCGCACCGCGGAACTAGCCTCGCACCTTGAACAAATTCATCAGGAGCGCGGAGATCTGCGCAGCGCCGAACGCTTTGGCGAATTGCGCCGCCGCTTCCAGCGCGCCGCCGGCCTCACCGATGATGAGTTGACCGCCGCGCCGGCCGCGCTTTCGGCCGTCCCTGAAGCCGCCATCGATTCCGCGGAAGCCGCACCGGGATTGTTGGCGTTACCCGAACTCGATGTCACTTCCGAGCCTGCCGCGGCTGAACAATCGATTGAAGAAGGAGAGATCGCGCCGCAAGCTCCCGCGGCTCGTCACTCGACTCCCGAACGCTCCGACGAGATAAGCGCTTCGCAACCAGCGGCTGCCCAGGAAATGCACGAAGTGGACTTGTCCGACGAGTGGGCTTCGCTGCTCGACGGCTCGGCGGAAAACCAAGTCGTATCGCCCGCGCCGGAAGCACCGGCCCATCGTGCCGCCCCGGCCAGCGCGGCTCCCCCGCAAGAGGTCGAGGAGTTTTCTTTCGGCGATGACTCTCCGGAGCAGAACCTTCCGGTGCCAGCGTCACCGGAGGTGCATGCGGAGGCGCCTGCCACCTCTCTTCCACTCGAAGCGCCTGAAGAACCCGAGTTTGCCGGTCCCGATTCGTCACCTGTAGCTTCGTCCGAGTCCAACGCCTTTGCCGAAATCTCCGCACAACTCCCTGGCGGCGCTCACCACGAGCCGGAAGCTCACGAACAGGCCACTGAAGCGGCGGGACCTTCGGAAGTCGAAGAGATCGCTTTGGATCTTTCTTCGCTGGAACAGCCTGCAGCGGAACAACCCGCGGTGAAACATGCGGAATCTCTTGAAGACCATTTGGCTTCCCTGCATCAGCCGGACATTTCCGCCACGCCACCAGCCGCTCATTCGGTCACACCGGCGCCCGTCGATCAGCCTCTGGAACTCGAACTCGATCAGGACTACGAACTTGTTCTCGATGCCGAGCCGCTGGTTCCGGCCTACGATCAAAAGCCTCCGGAAATTCCGTTGGTTGTTGACCCGTCGGCTGGTGAAGCGGCCCATGCTCACGAAGGGGCGCCCGCGGATTCCGCGCCGGCCGAAACCGTTCCTGCTGCCGCAAAAGATTTCACCGCCGATCAATTCCTGGCGGAGTTGGCTTCGGAAATGGGCGAGCTGGGCATCGGTGAACTCAGCCCCGAATTTTCGCAGCCCGCCGAAGCCCATGCTCCCGCTGCGCCGGACTCTCAGAATGTGTCGCTTGGCGACCGCTCCGCGCCACTCAAGGAAGTTTTTGACGAATTCCGCGCCGAACTCGGTGAAATGGGCTCGGAAGACGAGGATCTTGAGACGCACTACAATCTCGGCGTGGCCTTCCGCGAAATGGGTTTGCTCGAAGAAGCCATCAGCGAATTTCAGAAAGTCGCCCAAGCCTGCGATCGCGGCCGTCCCTTCCGTTACATCATGCAATGCTGCACGCTGCTTGGTCTGGCCTTCATTGAAAAGGGCCAGCCGAATATGGCCGCCATCTGGTACGAGCGCGCTTTGCAGACTCCCGGCCTTGGACCGGACAACGCCCTGGCCTTGCGGTATGATTTAGGTCTGGCGCAGGAATCGGCGGGGAATTACGAAGCTGCACTCAAGAGTTTCTCCCACGTCTATGCGATGCACATTGACTATCGCGACGTGGCCGAGCGCATTGCTGCTCTGCAGAAGCCCAGCCGCTGATTCTGCCTCCGTTATCTCTGAATTGATTTTCGGATCCGGTCACTTCAGCCGGCCCGATCAGGCGGGTTCTGCTCACCTATGAATCGTGTCTTTCGCGCATTGCTGGTCGTGCTCTGTTTTGAGATGGGCGCGCTGCTGCTTTATCTTCCCTGGTCGATTTTCTGGGATCAGAATTATTTTTTGAGCCACTTTCCAACGCTCATTCCAGTGTTGTTGCATCCTTCGTTTCGCGGAGGCGTCAGCGGCCTTGGAGTATTGGATATTCTTTTGGCCTTCAACCTGATCACCAACCGCAGGCCGTTGCCCAGTGCTACCCCGTAAGACATCCGCGCCGATTTTCTGTTACGTCACGGACCGCGCCGGTCTCCGTAGCCCCGAGCCGCGCGATGCGCTGAGAGCGCTGCTGGATTGCATCGCGAGCGCTGCCGCCGCGGGGGTTCCGTGGATTCAGTTGCGTGAAAAGGATCTTGCCGCCAGGGATTTGGCGCGCCTTACCAGTGCGGCGATAGACCGCTGCGCACCAGCGCATCCTGGCGTGGCAAATTCACCGTCTTCGCGAACGCGTATTTTCCTCAACGACCGTCTCGATGTGGCCATCGCCGGGCGCGCCGCTGGCGTCCACCTGGGCGAAAATTCCTTGCCAGTGGACGAAGCCAAGCGTCTGCTGCAAAATCTTTCTCCGGAAAAACGTCCCGCGGAATTTCTCGTCGGTGTGTCGTGCCACTCGCTCGCGTTCGCGCAAGCCGCGACGGCCGCTGGCGCCGACTATATTTTCTTCGGCCCGATTTTTCCTACGCCATCGAAGCAGATATACGGTCCGGCGCAAGGTTTGCAACGTCTTGCGGAAGTGTGCGGTGCCGTAAATATTCCAGTCCTCGCGATTGGTGGCATCAACATGGAGAATGCCGCCGACTGCCTGGACTCCGGGGCTTCTGGAATCGCCGCCATAAGATTGTTTCAGCAGTCCAGCCAGCTTCAGGCTGCGGCCGGTTTTTTGCGTTCCTTTAATCCGTGATTGCCTTCGCCTACCCTCGCCGGCTCCGCACCGCCGCGTCCATCTTGCTTCCCGCTTTGTACTCTTTTTTTCTTAGATACATCGCTCGGTCCGCGACGGACAGCAACTCCTGCGCGTTCCGGCCGTCCTCCGGATACAAACCGATGCCGATGCTCACGCTTAACTCCGGCTCCTCGGTATCGCCTTGCAAGCGCGTCTCGATACGTCGCGCCACCATTTGCGCCATCCCCAGGTCCGAGTCGATTAGCAATATGCCAAACTCGTCGCCGCCATACCTGGCCACCAGGTCCGTCCCGCGAGATTGCTCCTTCAATATTCCCGCCAGCCGTTTCAACGCGCGATTCCCCGCCAGATGTCCTTGCCGGTCATTGATCCCCTTCAGGTCGTTCACGTCCAACAGCAACACCGTGAATTGCCGTAAGCTTCGCTCCGTGCGTCGCACTTCCCGCTCCAGTACGTCCATGAATTCCCGATAATTTGAAAGACCGGTTAGCGCGTCATGCGTCGCCTGAAAACGTAGTTCATCTTCGTTTTTTTTGCGATCCGTGATGTCCAACCGCAATCCAATGCAACCGATAATCTCCACGCTCGCCGAGCGCAATGGCGACACGCGTACTTCGTACGACCGGTCTTTCTTCACGTACTCAAAATGCGAGGGCACTCCCTGCAGCGCTTCGTAGTGCTGCGTCATCGGCGGTGCGTGCCGGTCGGCACATTCCAGAAATTCGCACACGGTGTGCCCCGTTAACGCCCCGGGCCGAATCCTGGACCACGGCTGCCCCGCTCCCCAGTTGGAAGTAATCCGCAGCTCGCGATCCGTGGTCCACAGCAGCGCAGGCATCTGTTCGGCCACCAGCCGCAACTGCGCGTCTGCCGGCACCTCGCTTCCCGCCCATTCCAGTGCTTCCGCCCTTTCCAGCACGCCAATCATCTTTCCGTCCTCATCCCGAATGGCGCTTCGTTTGGCCATCACCCGCACGCGCATTCCGCTTTTCGTCAGTCGTTCCGTACTGTCCCAATTCATCAGTTCGCCCTGCCGTGTCTTGTTCAGCAGTGCTTCGAGTCCCGGAGTCTCATACAGCGGTACCAGCCGCCGCAGTGGCTCGCCTACCATTTCTTCCGCGCTATAGCCGTAGAGCGTCTCCGCGCCCTGACTCCATCGCTCAATCGTTCCGTCCAGCGTTATCGCGAGGACTGCGTCCTCGTTCAATTCCAAAATGGCGGCAAGCAACTGCTCGGAACGCAGTGAGTTGGGCATCAGATCCTGGAGTTTTTTGCAGAACGGAGAGGGCGTTCGCAGTTATACCGCTGGTTAACCGCGGCCGAGAGGAGGGAGCCGGCGGCTGAATCGCACGCTGCCAAGTCGTCGGCAGCTTATCTGTCACGCAGTCTAGCATCGCGTCGCGAGTGAACAAGGCACGCTGCCGCGCGCTGTAGACAAGCAGTCACCCGCTCCGAGGTACAGGGTTTAGCGTTGTGGAAGGCCAATTTCGTACCCATCAATAGCGGTAGTACATGTGTGAAATCGTTAGCGGATCTCGCGCGCTATGCGTCCATTAAGCGCCCATTAAGCGATTGTCACGCGCTCAGCCAGCGTCCAAACGGTTTGAGTGATTCCGTGTGATCGCACACCACGCGCAACACTGCGGTCAGCGGAATCGCCAGCAGCAAACCCATTCCGCCCCACAACCAGCCCCAGAAGAGCAACGCAATTGTGATGGCCACGGCGTTCAACTGCACGCGCTTGCCCACGATATGCGGCGCCACCAGGTTCAACGCAAAAATGTGAATCCCCATCAGCGCCCCGGCGATCAGCAAAAACCATCCCACGGTCGTAAATTTGGTCAACGCCAGCAAAAATGCCGGCAGCCATGAGAGCACCACGCCGATATACGGCACCATATTCAGCAATCCGGAAACGATTCCTAGCAGCACTGGATATTCCAGCCCGATGGACCAGAAAAACAAACTACTCGCCGCAATCACAATCAGCGTCAAGATGCACATGCCCGCCAGATAGTCGCGCAGCACCGAGCGCAAATCGTCCAGCGTCTCCTTCACCGCCGTTCGCCGCGACGCGGGAAACAATCGCAACGTGGTGTGCCACACCTCGCGCTTCCCCGCCAGCATGAAGAACACCAGGAACGGCACAAACGTAACTTCCAGAACTACTTCGTACAACGAACCCACCACGCGCAAAATCAATCCGTGAATCAACCCGGGCTCGTTGCGCGGTTCTGGCGCGGGTTTCGCGCCTTGTTCCTGTGGCGCCAGTTGCCCCTCGAACCCGTTTAGCTTGCCTTCCACATTGGTGGTTACCTGCCGCAGCACTGCGCTGTACCGCGGCCAGCTATCCGCAAAATCCGTGGTCCGCGACCACATCCCGTATCCCACTGCCGCCAACGCCACAATTAAAATGAGCACCATGATCATCGCGCCAATCGTGCGCGCCACGCCGGAGCGCTCCATCAACTCCACCGCCGGATCCAGAAAATACGCCAGCAAAATCGACAGCAGCAGCGTGATCACCACGCCCGCCGCGTAATAGAGAAAAAGCACCACCGCGCCGGTGGCTAATATCCGCAAGCTGGTGCTTCCCGCGCTCGGGCGAGTTTTTACCGCGTGTTCTTCCAGAGTTTCCACGCTCGCTCCACGCTTCCCGCGGCGCCAACGTTCGCTCAGCATCTTGCGCAGCGCCACTTCTTTCGCTCCAAGGTAACATATCGCGCAAGCTCGCCCCCGCCGCTGATCTTGACGGTTTCGACCGCAGCCACAGCGCTCCTCGCCAGCCCGCGCGGAGCCCTGTGCTACACTTTTTTTGCTCCGGACGCTCACGCAACTCTTGACGACGCCTCCGGCCCTCTCTTCATGCCTAAACAATTTTTCGGCACCGACGGCATCCGCGGCATCCCTGGCACTCCGCCTTTGGACGACCGCACTCTCTTCGCGATCGGCCGCGCCCTCGGCGACTATCTTCACGATGCGGACCGCGCCGCCAACGTCCTCATCGGCATGGATACGCGCGAATCCGGCGCCCACATCGCGCAAATTCTCGCCGCTGGCCTGGCCAAAAGTGGCGCCACCGTGGCCTTTGCCGGAGTCATCACCACTCCCGGCATCGCCTGCCTCGTTCGCCAGAACGATTTTCAGGCCGGCGTGGTCATCTCCGCCTCGCACAATCCCTATCACGACAATGGCGTAAAACTTTTCTCCCACGCCGGAATGAAATTCCCAGACGCTGTGGAAGAAGCCATCGAAGCCAACATCGCGCGCCACCTCGCTTCGGGCGATCTTTCCGACGAGAAAATTTCTTCCGAAGTATCCGCCATTACCCTCACCCCCGACGAATCTCTCGACGCTGAGTATCTCGCCTTTCTACGCGCTCGCGTCATCCAAGGCGCCAGCCTCACCGGCTTTCGCATCGTCCTCGACTGCGCCAACGGCGCCGCCTACAAACTCGGCCCCGAGCTTTTTCGCTCCTTCGGCGCCAAGGTAATCGCCATCGGCGACGCCCCGGACGGCCGCAACATCAACGCCAACTGTGGCTCGCTCCATCTCGAAAATCTTCAGCAGCGCGTCATCGCGGAAAAAGCCCAGCTCGGCGTAGCCTTCGATGGCGACGCCGACCGCGCCATCTTTATCGCCGACACCGGCCGCATCGTCAACGGTGACGGCATCCTCCTGGCCGTCGCGCGTTACCTCAAAATGTTCAACCAGCTCCCCGGCAACCGCGTGGTCGCCACTTCGATGTCCAACCTCGGCCTCGAACGCATTCTCTCGAACGAGGGCATCACCCTCGCCCGCACCGACGTCGGCGATCGCTACGTCCTCGAAGAGATGCTGCAATCCGGCAGCACGCTCGGCGGCGAGCAATCCGGTCACATCATCTTCCTGAACGATAGCCCCGCCGGCGATGGCCTCCTGACCGCCCTCAAAGTAGCCTCGCTAGTTTCCTTCTGCGGCCGCCTGGAGCATCTCGTCGTCGGCTTCAAGGACTACCCGCAAACCATCGTCAACGTAAAAGTCCGCAGCAAGCCCCCGCTGGACTCCATTCCAGAGGTCGCCCAAGCCCTCGCCGAAGCCGAAACCGCGCTCGGCCAGAACGGCCGCATCGTCCTCCGCTACTCCGGAACCGAGCCCCTGGCCCGCGTAATGGTCGAAGCCGAACATGACGCCGACGTCCAGCGCTTCAGCCAGTCCATCGCCGCCGCCCTCAAATCCGCGATTGGTGCCTGATCGCCCCGGGTAGCCCCGTGTAGCTCAGGAGCGCTTAATCGATTTACCCAGCGCTCGCCTCAGCCTCGTCCCAAGTCCTCGCCCGACCCTAACCTTCCTCGTCCCTATCTCGTTGTCAGGAATATCGTTATTTCGTTTGCGCCGCTGCGCCTATCTTTTGCCTCGGTATCCCAAAGACTGTAGAACCACCTATGACCGAATGTGAGATTTTGTAGATTTTCCACCCATTTTCGCCGCATCCAACCGTTCCTTCGATGCTAACTATCCTGATTTCAACTCCCTTCCATTTCCTCCGCTCCTAACCCCACACTGGCACACGACTTGCATTCTTTCTGGCCAACGAAGCACAAGATTGGCTTCCCGGGGTGGCCGGAATCGGTCCTCGACCCGATTCATGGCTTTGGGGCGTCAATTGCGAAAAAGGGGCTTTGCACCAGCCCCTTTTTCAAAAAGCTTTAAATAGGTGACCTTTAGGGTGTGTCACCGAAGTGGTTTTGCAAATTCTTGAAGTGGTTTAAAGGGCGGCCTCGAACCGCCCTTTTTTTATTGCCTTGGCCGTTGTAGCGGACGCCTCCTGAGGCGGTCGCCGTTTCTTTTCTCTGCGGTCTCTGCGTTAAATCCTTATTGTTTCGACGCAGCGCGAATCGCGCGAATCGAGACGCCCGCTCCCAGCACATAACTCGTTCACCCAAAAAAAAATGAGCGGCCGGTGGGGGTTCCGGCCGCTCGGGCGTGGGGGATTGGAGGGTCGCAACCGAAAGCTCAGTCCAGCTGATCCGACCGAACCGCTGCGCTCGCAAGCAGCAGTCCGACGCACAGGAGCAAACAAGTAATCACCATGTTCACCTCCACCAGCAGAACCAACTCCCGATTACATTTCCCATCCTGCTCCCCGCCCCCGCGCGCGTCGATAGCCCACCAGCATCATTCGCACCAGTACCAACGTACTCGTTCATTTGCGCGGCGCTTGCAAATCCTGGCCCCGCCGTTTCAATTGCTCAAAAAACTCTTCTCCATCCACGCCCTGGCCGGCGTCCAGCTGCGCCAGGCCTCGCGCGATTTTGCCGTCAATCTCCGCGCGCGTGTACTCTTCCCCAAACTCCCGCGCTATCAGGTCATGCTGCAGAGCCGTACCCACCACCGCGGCGGCATCGGGGAAGCGGCCCGTTTCAATTTCTTTCTGCACCAGCTTTTCGGTATCCGCGTCGAGCTTCACTTCCATGGTCGGCCTCGCACTTCTGTCTGCGTGTAGCCCCGTTATACTAGCTTACCGGCCAGCAAAAAAATCAACGCCCTCTCCATCTTCCTCACCGGTTCTCCGTGTCACCGACTAGCGCGTTCGCGAATACGATTGAGGTTCGACCTAATCGAGTTTCGCCTTAGGAAACCTAGGCCCTAAGTTTCCTAAATAATGTTAATATTTCGCTCGTAGACAATGGCGCACGCTATCCAGGCAACGCATTTACGGATTCAGGATATCGTCGACGCTACTCCATTTTTGAAGTGGGCGGGCGGAAAGAACCAAATCTTTGATCAGCTCCTGCCATTTTTCCCGAACAAATTCGAGAACTACTTCGAAGCGTTTGTCGGCAGCGGAGCCGTTTTCTTCAATCTCCGCAGACTTCACGGTCACTTTCCGGCGTCTTTGACAGACAGGAACGCGGAGCTAATCAATTGCTACAAAGCGATTCGGGACGAACTTGCCAAACTCATTCCCAACCTAGAAAGTCACAAGCGCAATCACGATGAGAAGCGTTACTATCGCATCAGAGAGCAGGATCCGAGCGGCCTGTCCTCCGTTGAGCGGGCGGCAAGATTCATATACCTGAATAAGACCTGTTACAACGGACTGTATCGGGTTAACAGGAGCGGCAAATTCAACGTGCCGATCGGCTCGTACAGCAATCCGTCGGTCTTCGACGAAGACAATCTGGCCGCAGTATCGGCAGTCCTTAACGGAGTCAAATTGCGCGTTGCTGACTTTAGCGCAGTACTCGACTCCGCGAAGTCCAACGACTTCGTCTACTTTGATCCCCCGTATTATACGGAGGACAACGGTTTCACCGGCTATGCCGTATCCGCGTCTGGCGCCGCGAGTTTTGGTGCAGACGAACACCGGCAGCTGAGGAACGTGGTCGATGAACTCAGCGATCGCGGCTGCCACGTCGTCGTCAGTAACAGTGATACAGACTATGTGCGGCGTTTATACCGCGAATACAAGAAAAATACAGTCAAGGCGCGTAGATACATAAATTGCAACGGCGCTGGACGTCATCAAGTTTCTGAGCTAGTCATCACGAACGAATGAAAAGAATCGAGACCACGGACGTCCCCCAGGCCAACAGCCTGCACCGCGTCTGTGATTTGCTCGCGCTGGTGGGCGAAGGAATCGAAGATAAGCAGGAGTTGACGCGCCAGCTTGGCCTCGTCACCCGCGAGCTAGATTACTATAAACACGCAGCTCGCATTTTAGGCTTCGCACATTTCGAGCCACCAGAATTTTATCTCACCGCTAATGGGAAGGGCTACCTTGCTGGGTTGAGAGCCGAGGAGAAGCGCCTGATGCTAGCAAGTGCGGTGCGGGAAGCCTACGTTTTTCGTGAGCTTCTCTCGCAATTTCCAGAGAAAGACCTCGATAAAGATCGAGTCACAACTTTTTTAATGGAAAGAACGGGGCTCAATAAGACGACCGCCCGGCGCCGCGCCGATACGATGATTGCTTGGCTCAAGTACACGCGGGACTGAGCACCGAAGGAGCGCCAATAGTGGCTGGAAAAGCAAAAGCGGTCTCTTCTGGCAGCGCTCTTACCAAGAAAGTCAGAACACTCGCCGAGAAGCTTGGGCTGGAAGTGCATGAACAATTTCGCGTGGGTCACCGGCTCTGGGGCGCGGGCAGAAGGATCGATGTCATTCTGAAGGGCGGACCAAACTCAAAAACGCTCGGGATCGAATGCAAATTCCAGAAAAAATCGGGTACCGTGGAAGAGAAAATCCCAACAACCATACGCGATATCGAAGCATGGCCCATCGACGGGATTGTTGTTTTTTCGGGGGAAGGCTTTACAGAGAACATGAAGGCCTTCTTGATCTCTACCGGCAAGGCGATCGAACTCAAGGATTTAGAGCCCTGGCTGAGACTCTATTTCGGGCTGCCCTTGGAGTGAAGCAATCCTTCAGGGTCTGCAACCGTCGTACATCTTGAGGCGTGGGAACTCCAAACGCATATCTCGCCACGTGAGGCGATCCGCGGTTAGTTCCGCTTTTCCATTGTTGATATGGAAGCAGAAGGCAAATACCCAGCAACGGTCCTCATAGGCCGTGAGTGTCACCAAACGTCGAGTACGTCCCGCGCCGTTCGCCCTGGTAGTCCTCATTGACCCTCTCATATCCAAAATGGATCTGTTAAACCAAAGTGATCCGTTTCGGAAACAGGCCCCCGTCACATTTCAACGACTTGATGAGGCCCACACCAGGAATTGCATTCGGGCTGCCAAATTCCCGCGAGTGTGTAACCGAATCCGGTGCTTGCTATTCGCACCTAAATCGTATACTAGTAGGCTATGTCCACTTGTGAACATGGCAATACGGCTCCCGATCGTACACTGGCTGGGCTCCATGAGTCGCAAGCCGGACCCGGCATCCAGCGACATAAATGCACAGAATGTGCGTACGAGCGCGGTTACCAGTTCGGTCTACAGCACGCGGTCGCGCCAGGCGGCAATGCTGAGTGCAAGCAAGAGGGACGTCGCGCCCCTAAAGACGTGATCGAGGGCCTTCCGTCGTCCCAAGCGGGACCCGGCCGTCACAAGTGCGCGATTTGCGCCTACCATGAAGGGTTTCAGCAAGGGAGGTTGGAGGCGGAGCAACACTCGAAGACATAGAAATACCTACCCGGTTTCTGACCAAGATAGTTCAGGAGCAGATCATGGCTGATATCTCAGGGCTTCTAAGTCCTCTTCGCGTGAGCATAGGAGACTTGCTTCTCGATCCCAATAACCCTCGATTCCTTGATCTAGAAGTTCAGTCTGGCAAGACGCCGGAGGCGCGGTTTAACGAGCCGGGCGTCCAAAGAACGACCTTCGAGCGTCTGAAAGATCGCAGATTCGACGTGTCATCACTACGGGACACGATTAAGACCATAGGATTCTTACCCATAGATAAGATTGTCGTTAGACGCTGTAGATTCCCCGAAGGGCAACCCGAAAAATATGTCGTATTAGAGGGGAACAGAAGGGTAGCAGCGCTGAAATGGTTACTCGATCTAAATGAAGCTGGCCAAGAGCAACTGAGCCAAGAACAGATCCAGAACTTTTCAAATCTCGAGGTTCTCTTATTAAGCGCCGAGGCAGACAACACCGTTGGGCAATGGATCATTCCCGGCCTACGGCATGTGTCGGGAATCAAGGAATGGGGAGCCTATCAACAGGCGATAGCCGTTAAGACACTCCGAGATTCCGGTATGTTGCCCTCCGAGGCCGCACAAAGTATCGGCCTATCTACCAAAGCAGCTAACAAGCTTTGGCGTTCGTACTGGGCATTGGAACAAATGCGTAACGACGACGAATTCAGTGAAGGTGCTAAGGAGACTCTATTCAGTTATTTCGATGAGCTACTCAAGAGACCGAACCTGAAGGCCTGGTTTGGATGGGATGACAACGCGAAACAGTTCACAAATACCGAAAGGATTAGAGAATTCTATATGTGGATTGCTGGGTCCCCAGATGAGGAGGGGGACGAGGAACGTCAGCCGCCCAAGATAGGGCGGGCTATCGACGTTAGAGACTTGGCCAAGATCGTAGGCGAACCACTAGCGCTAGGCGTCCTCAGGGGCGCCAACTCGACGCTTGAAGACGCGCTAGCTACGTTTAAGTCCATTCATCCAGAGGACTGGCGCTCGTACGTTGCAACAACCGAAAGCCTGCTCACCAGACTCAGTCCGGATTCGCTACGCGCGCTTAGCGCAGAAGACCTGGCGGCCCTGGAGAACTTATCTTTACGACTTCGCCGAGTTATTGAAGACAGGCAGCGACTGGTCTGAATCGTCCATGCCAGAGCCGAAACCAACCCAAACCGCGTTTTGGCTCCAAAATCTTGCCACAAATGCAGACTTTCGATCCCTAACAAGCCTCATCGTCGAGACATTGGAAACAAAGCTCCCGGGAAAATCCCTCGAGGAACTCAGTGATATGGCGGAGGATCAATTCGACGCAGTAGCGACATCACTTGAGCTCGAAAGAGAAAGGCAGAAGGACGATGGCATCGAACCGACGTTTGAACTTTCCTATGAATCCGGAGCTCCTTATTTCCGCAAGATCGCGTCAGACGCCGATAAATTTCTCCAAGCACTCTTTAGGATCTCCGATCGAGATTTCGTGGATTTCTGCGTGTCGTTACTTGGGGCGCTCGGCGGAGACGCCTTGAACATTGACGGTCCTCACGACGGCGGATTGGACTTCGTGGCCAGAAATCTTTCCTTCTCGAGCCTCAATGCGGAAGCGATGAGGAAGGCTCGGGTGCTCGTGGTCGGCCAAGCTAAGCATTATCAGAAAGAGAATCTTGTAAACGAGCCCGAGATGAGGGATTTCGTCGGCGGAGGGCTGAAAAGAATCTCGGACCACACGGACAGAGTGACCCATAGAGGCCCCGCCTTGGCTCCTGTAGTTTTCGCATTTTGGACTACAAGCGACTTCAATTCCTCAGCTAAAGACTATGCCAAGTCAGTTGGCGTCTGGACGCTAAATGGAATTGCACTATCTCAGCTTGCTCTGAAGGCCCGCTTCGGCCTGAACGACGCTGGGAAAATACTCAGCCCCTAACCGCTGGGCGTCGGGTGTCACGTTCCTCCCATTTGAGGCTAGAGCTTTTGAAGTTGCTTGGTGGACGGCGCAGCCTTAAATTCTGCGACCCTTAACCTTGCTCCCGCCATTCTCCACGCACCAACCCTCTTTCTGCGCACCAACCTAATCTCCACCCGACTTAACCTGTTTGCCCTGAATAACGAAAGGAGCCTCGGAGGGCCATCCGGAGGTCGGGCAGATAATTCCCAAAATGGTGCTTGACAAGGTAACTGCTAATCTGTTAATGTTATCGACGTAGAGAAGTGCGCCCAGCCGTCAGCAAAATCTCGGCCCAAATCCTAGTAACCACTTTCTAACTAAAATCAGCTTGTAACTCCTGTAGAATGAACACTTGCGAAAGGTTGTGAAAACACAGGTACTTAAAGTCCCTTTGTTTTCACATCCTTTCGAGAATCCCCAGGGGTCACCCCCCGTCCATGACCATTTTCCCGAGGCGCTCATCTCCGGCCAGGCCGTGCTTTTACCTCTTTCTTCCGGTATCCTGAACCCATGCAGCACATAACCATTTCGCTTCCGGACGAGCTCTTAGCAGCCTTTTCGTCGCACGGCCAGGACTTCTCCCGTGCCGCGCTGGAAGCGCTGGCTCTCGAAGCCTACCGCACCCGTAAAATCTCCGCCGCCCAACTGCGCACGTTGCTCGGTCTTAAGAACCGCCCCGAAGTCGATGCCTTTCTGAAGGACCATGGCGTCGAGCTGGAATACTCCCTCGAAGACCTCGAGCGCGACCGCGAAACCCACCGCCAGCTTGGCATTTAAAAAATGCCTCTGGTTGTCGCTGATACTACGCCGCTGAATTATCTGGTCTTAATACAAGCGATTGATATTCTTCCCCGACTCTACGGTAGCGTTCTAATACCGCCAGCCGTAAAGCTGGAACTGTCCGATCCGCACGCTCCCGGGCAAGTGCGCGCTTGGGTGGCAGGACCGAACTCGTGGCTGATAGTTGTGGCCCCAGTGGCCCCTGCTGATGCTTCTCTCGCTCATCTGGACGCCGGCGAGCGCGATGCCATTGCCCTCGCAACCGAACAGCAAGCCGCGGTGCTACTGATGGACGAACGCGACGGTGTCGCCGCAGCCCGCGCCCGCCATCTGAAAGTTGTTGGCACTCTCGCTATTTTGGATATTGCCGCGGAGCGAGGCTGGATAAATTTGCCCGCGATGTTCAGCCGTCTGCGTCAGACCACGTTCCGCTCACCACAGCGCCTGATGGCCATCATGCTCGAGCAGGATGCGCAACGAAGGAGGCAATTCAAGAAAGACTAACCGCCAAGCTCCGTTTGAGGCAGCCGGACGTTAACCCTTGGCCCAATCTTCCCAATGCAAACCCTCCACCCGCCCGAACTCACGGACATTCAGCGTAACCAGCGTCAGTCCCCGGCTCAACGCCTGACCCGCAATCAACAGGTCGTAGCCCCCAATCGGCTTGCCTGCGCGCTCGAGAGCCACGCGAATTTCTCCCGCACGTCGTGCGTCCTCTTCTCCAAATTCCAGCACGCGCACCGGACCTCTGAGAAACATCGCTAACCGCCGCGTATTCGTCTCGGTTTGCACACTCTTTGCCACGCCATACCACAGCTCAAACAAGGACACCGCTGGCACCCATAACGGCTCCGTCGCTGCCGCCGCTTTCGCGAATCGCTTGCGCGCCGCTTCCGATGTGCCGTTAATCAGCGCGATGCAAACATTGGTGTCCAGCAAATACGCCATGGCACGGAGCTCACTCAAAAATCTTGCGTCGCTGCGCACGCGGCTGCTTCCGCCCGCCCTTCAGCAGCGGATCCCCGCCCAGCCGGTCCATCGCCGCAAACCACTCCTTGGGGTCCGCGATTATCGGCTCCAGCAAAACGCCTTCAGGGACGCGCCGCACCCGCACGCTATCGCCTTCAAAGCGAAATTCGCGCGGCAGCCGTACCGCCTGGCTCCGTCCATTGCGAAACAGCTTGGCAATATTGCTCTTAGCCATAGTCAGAACCTCCTGTCGTTGGTATATATTAAGAGTCTATACCACTATTGAGTGTCCGTCAACGCGCCGCGTGCCCCACTAGAAAAACAGCTCCGGCGACACATGAAACCGCGCGCTCAACCGCGCAATCTGCTCCTTATTTAATTTTCGCTTGCGGCTCAACACTTCCGACACAAAAAAAAGAGGGGGCCAACTTCGCCCCCTCTCACGAACGGAAACTCAGTGCTTAGTGCGTTGCCGCAAAGGCAACTTTGTGAAACGTCGAGTATTCCGCTTCAAACCTCTTCACCACCGGGACGCCGTCAATGAACCGCGCCATGATCTTCTCGATCTGTGGATACAGTTCCCGATTGTACGTCTCCGCATACTCCTTGGTCTCCCACAGGCTGATCGCTTCGGCTTCGCGTTTTTCCGGGGTTACCAGCAACAGCTCATCCACGAACCCCTTCTGCCGGCGCAGCAAGGGCAGAATTTCCTTTTCAAACGTTACCGGAAGTTCCTTGACCAGATTCGGCTTCAGTTGCAACACGACTTCACGTGCGAACATATAAACCTTCCTTCTTTTCGTTGGGAGGGCGATGCCGCTCATTCCCCTACGTTCCGTTCAGGACTCCGTAGGCTTAAGAGTTCATTCCGTCCCCACATGCTACGTTTACGCCAGCTAGCGCACCATTTCCGTGCCCGTCATCACCCACTCCTGTGCCCGTCGTCACATTTCCGACTCCGCGCTCTTCCGTCGGGTTTTTGAGGTCGGCGTTTTGACTCCCTCTGCTTTGCGTGGCAGTCTCAAGCGCTCACCGGCTGCACCTGCCGCTCAATCTCCGAAACCTTCCCGGATCTTCGCGTCTTTACTGTTAATGCGCCGTATTTCGTTGCTGTTCACCGTCGCTCCAACCTTTGCCATAATGTCTCCATGATCATCCATACCTTCGCGTTCCGCTGGAAACCCAACGTCACAGACGAGCAAAAGCGCCGCGTCCAAACCGAAATCCGCGCGCTGCAAGGACAAATTCCTGGACTGCTCGAAACTCACGTTGGTGTGAACTTCTCCCCGCGCTCTCAAGGCTACGAATTAGGTGGCATCATGAAGTTCGCGTATCGCGCGGCTCTCGAGGCCTACACGGTACATCCAATCCACCAAAAGCTCCTAAGCTGGCTGCTTCCCCTTATCGATCCCATCGAGGTAGACTTCGAGAGCCCATAGTCTCCCGACACCGTTCGTGAGCCCCGTTGCCACTCTACTAACTCTCATAGAATCAATCTGCTACCCGAGGGTCTGCGAATCAGCCCTCTCGGACTGACCCATTCTGGCGGCTTTTGCAGCGTAGCGTCGCTTCCCTCCGGGCTCCGCCGCCTTGTCACCATCCACCAACCGCCCCTCGGCAATCTGCTATTCTTCTCAAGCTATGCATGACCTCAGCTACTTCCGCGAGCACCTGGAGCTCTTTGCCGAGATGGCCAAGAATCGCGGTTTCGCGCTGGACCTTGAATCCTTTCGCGTTTTCGACCGCGAACGCCGCGAACTCATCACGCAAACTGAGCAGCTCAAAGCCAAACGCAACAAGGCCAGCGACGAAATTGCCCGCCTCAAAAAAGAAAAGCAAAACGCCGACGCCATTCTCGCGGAGATGCAGACCGTCTCCAAAACCATTAAAGAGGCGGACGAACGCATCGCCAATCTGGACAACATCCAGCGCGAAATGTTGCTCGGCATTCCCAATATTCCGCACGTCAGCGTGCCCGTGGGCAAAGGCGCCGAGGACAACGTGGAGGTTCGCCGTTGGGGCGCCGCGCCAACGTTTGATTTCGCACCCAAGCCGCACTGGGAAGTTGGTGAACGCGCGGGAATTCTCGATCTGCCGGCCGCCACAAAAATCACCGGCGCACGTTTTGCCGTGTACAAAAGTTGGGGCGCGCGACTGGAACGCGCGCTCGCCAATTTTTTCCTGGACATTCACACACGCGAACACGGCTACACGGAAATTCTGCCGCCATTCCTGGTGAACACCGCCAGCCTCATGGGTTCCGGACAACTGCCGAAATTTGCGGCGGATTTATTCAAAATCGCCGACACCGATTTTTGGCTCACGCCGACCAGCGAAGTCGAGCTGCACAATATGTATCGCGACGAAACCGTCAGCGAAGATGTACTGCCCATCAATCTGACGGCGTGGACGGCGTGCTTCCGTTCGGAAGCCGGCGCCGCCGGGAAAGATACCCGCGGAATTTTGCGGCAGCACCAATTTCAAAAGGTGGAGCTATTTAAATTTACGCGCCCGGAAAAAAGTTACGAGGAACACGAAAAACTCGTAGCCAACGCCGAATCGATTTTGCAGAAACTTGGGCTGCACTATCGCACCATGCTGCTCTGCACCGGCGACATGGGTTTCGCCTCCGCAAGAACGTACGACATTGAAGTGTGGCTGCCCAGCGCCAAAGAGTTTCGCGAGATTTCCAGCTGCTCCAATTGCGAATCCTTCCAAGCGCGCCGCGCCGGAATCCGCTACAAACCGAAAGCCGGCGGCAAGTCCGACTTCGTGCATACCCTTAACGGCAGCGGGCTAGCGGTCGGCCGCACCTGGATCGCGGTGGTGGAAAACTACCAGCAGGCTGACGGTTCCATCCTGATTCCAGAGGCTTTGCGGCCCTATATGGGTATCGAGCGTATCCCGGCGGTCGGAGAGGCCAAATAGGATGAATTCGGCCCGTTCCCGTATATCGTTGAATAAAAAAGAGTTAGTTCGTTACGGCCACGCGACGACGCGGGGTGGCAAAAGCGCCATGGCCGGATACGTCGCGCAACTCGTTGAAATTACACATTTTCGTTTGACGCGCCCTTTTCGCGTTGCATACACTCGCCTCATTGCGCGCATTGCGCTTTCGGGCGCCGCGGCACCTATTTACGCTGCCGGCAGTCCAATAGATGGGCGCAACCTATGAACGTGATAGCTCGTTTCGTGCGATTTGTGGTTTGGGTGCTGGTGCTTTCGTGGGTTTTTAAGCTGTTCGGCAAGTTCGCGATGTGGGCTTTGCGGCGCGCAGTAGATCCAGCGCAGCAGTCCGGCGCAGCCGGTAATGCAGGCGGAAGTCCAGCGCAAAGTTGGGCAGAAAGTCTGCGAGGTGGCGCGGACGCACCGGAGGAAACGCAAACGGCCACGCGGCGCCTGGTGCGCGACCCGGTTTGCGGGATGCATTTGGCGGAAACGCTGGCCATTCCGTTTCGCGAGCGCGGTGAACTGATGCATTTCTGTTCCGCGGAATGCCGCGACAAGTACGCCAGCGGAATTTTGCCGCGCGCGGCAAACGGCTAGTGAGTCGCCGCTTGAATTTGTGGCAATCAGGATTTGTGGCAAGAAGATTTTCGGCCCAGTGACCACCTGCACCAACTGATGCAGTAACTGAAGACAACCGAAACGTACGACTCGAGAAACAAGAGAGAAATAAATTCGAGACTCGCAGCGGTTAAGAAAAGGATTTCAAAAAAATGGCCACGGTAGCTAAGCCCACAACGCCGATTCGACCGGTCGGAGCGCCTCCGATGGTGCCGCGCATTGCACCTCGGGAAGATCTAAATCCCTTTCGCATTGCGCAACTGCAATTCGACATGGCCGCGGAATTTTTGAAGCTGGACCAGGGGCTGCGGCAGATTTTGCGCACGCCGAAGCGCGTGCTGGAAGTCGCCATTCCCACGAAGATGGACAACGGGCAAGTGAAGCTGCTCACCGGCTATCGCGTGCAGCACAACACCGCGCGCGGTCCCGCCAAAGGCGGCATACGATTCCATCCCAACGTCACGCTGGATGAAATTAAAGCGTTAGCTTCGGCGATGACGTGGAAAACCGCGGCCGTCAACATTCCATTCGGTGGCGCCAAGGGCGGCGTGATCTGCGACCCCAAGCGCATGTCCAAGAGCGAACTGGAGCGCATGACGCGGCGTTACGCCAGCGAGATTCTGCCGCTGATTGGGCCGGACCAAGATATTCCCGCGCCGGACATTTACACCGACGCGCAAACCATGGCGTGGATGATGGACACCTACGCCATGACCACGGGTCACGCATCGCACGCGGTGGTCACCGGAAAGCCTATGAGCATTGGCGGCTCCGCGGGCAGCTCGGAAGCCACGGCGCAGGGTTTGGTGCACGTGGTGGAAGAAGCCTGCAAGCTGAAGAAAATTTCGCTGCGCGGCGCGACCATTGCGATTCAGGGATTTGGCAACGCTGGCGCCACGGCCGCGCGTCTTTTCGCTGACAAAAAAGCGAAAATCATCGCGCTGAGCGACACGCGGGGCGGCGTGACGAATTCACGCGGCATCGATCCCATCAAAGCGTTTCGCTATAAGGAGCGTTCCGGCACGGTGGTGGGCATGCCGGGCGCTTCGCGCATTTCCAACGACGATTTGTTGACCATGAAGTGCGACATTCTGGTTCCCGCGGCGCTGGAAAACGTGATCACGCTGCAAAACGCCGATACGATTAAAGCGCGCATCGTCGCGGAAGCCTCCAACGGGCCGACCACACCGCACGCGGACGAAATTCTCGCGCGCCGCGGCATCATCGTCCTGCCGGATATTTTGGCGAACGCCGGCGGCGTGACCGTCAGCTATTTTGAGTGGGTGCAAAATCAGCAAGGTTTGGTGTGGGACGCGGAGGAAGTTGCCGCGCGCCTGCAAAAAACCATCGTGCGCGCGTTCCACGAAATGGTGGAAACCATGCGCAAGCACCACGTCCCGCCGCGCGCGGGCGCGATGATCCTCGCCGTCAACCGCGTGGCCGAAGCTACGCTTGTCCGCGGCCTCTTCCCCTGATCCGCAAAAGTGCGTCACACAAAGCTAAAGAACAAATCAATGCGACAGGATGAGTTCGGCATGCGCTGGCTAAGTTTCGTATTGCTGTTTTGCTTGTCGCCCATTCTCGCGACCGCCCAGCAGCAACAGCAAGTTGAGAAGCACGTCGCCATCACCGTGGATGATCTTCCGGAGCACGGCGCTTTGCCTGCGGGCGTGACACGAACCGACATCGCAAAGAGCATGCTCGCGACCTTTAAGGCGAAGGGCGTTCCGGAAGTCTATGGCTTCGTGAATGCGAAGAAAATCGGCAGCGACGAGGACAAGAGCGCGTCTTTGAAGGTGTGGGTCGACGCGGGATTTCCGCTGGCTAATCACACCTATTCGCACATCGATTTAACCACGCACAGCGCGGAGGAATTTGACGGCGAAATAGCAGAGAACGAAGCCTTTTTGCAGGCGCTGATGGGAACGCGCGACTGGCACTGGTTTCGCTATCCGTACTTGCACGAAGGGGACACACTGGAAAAACGCCACGCGGTGCGGAAATATTTGCAGGAGCACCAGTACCAGGTGGCGCAGGTGACGCTCGATTTTGAGGATTATGCCTGGAACAGTCCGTACGCCAGATGCATGGCGAAGCAGGATACCGAGGCCATTGCGTGGTTGAAGTCCAGCTACTTGAGTACCGCGGCGGAATACATCTCGCTGGGGCAAAAAATGGCGGGGCAAATTTATGGCCGCGACATCAAGCACGTTTTGCTGCTGCACATAGGCGCGTTCGACAGCGTGATGCTTCCGGAGCTGCTGAATTTGCTTACCAAGCAGGGATTTCATTTTGTGACACTCGAGGAGGCGCAGAAAGATCCCGCGTACCTGAGCGATCCTGATACGCCTTTTCAAGACGGCGGAACGTTGTTGGATCAATTGGCGAAAGCACGGCATCTGAAGTATCCGCCCGCCACAGAAAAGCCCATGAAGAAACTGGCCGAAATTTGCCGGTAGGCTTTCGGCCGCTTGTCGCGTTTGGCGGCTTAGATGGCTGACGCGAACGCGCGCTGGCTACGACGCCAGAACCACCATGTGGGGATCCCCAGAATCGCCAGCCAGAAAAGAATTGGCGGCAAATATTCCGCGAACCACAGCATTAGTCCTAGCGCCGAATCGGTGACGTTTGTGAAGCCGGCGATGGCGGCGTTGTGAAAGCGCGTGGCGGTTCCGGGCGTGCTGTCGCCGACTTTGGCTTTGTATTCTTCCAGCAGCGATAAGGTTACGGTGGCGAAGTCCACGCGGTGTTCGAGAGTTTTGCGTTCGGATTCCATCGCTTCAATTTCGCCGCGAACGCGTGCGATTTCCTGTTCCACTTCCAGGACGTCGCTGACTTTTCCGGTGCGGTTGCGCAAGATATCCTGCAAACGGATTTCGGTTTCGCGGGAATTCTTCAGCCGCGCCACCAGATCCGCGTGTGCGGCGGTGACTTCTACTCCCGCTTGCGATTCGTTGGTCACGTGGCCAAGCGCCTTGAGGTCACTCAGCGCCGCCGCCAATTCCTGCGACGGAATGCGCAGTGAAGCGTTTAGCGTGCGCGCGGCATTGTCCGTGTCACTCGCGTTCAGGCTGGCCGCATAGCCCTGATGAAGCAACAGAATGGATTGCACCGTGGAACGCGCGTCGTCGAATTTCTTTACCACAATTTGCAGCTCGACCGTGCGCGCGATCATGGGTGCGGTCACTGCCCCTTCGGGGTGTTCCTCCTTACTCACTGGGGCGGACTGGGGTGCGAGGACTAGTCCGGGCCGTGGAGTGTGCAGTGGGGCGTGCAATAGGTCGTCGCCCTCGTCACCACCTCCTGCCTTCATCGCGCCAGCGGGCAATTTGTCGTAGCCACCAAGGGTTAGTGCAGTGTCGTCCTGCTGGCTACTCGAACCAGGCGTTTTGCTATCCGTAGAGGGAGAATTCTGATTCGGCGCAAGCCATTGCTGGTACGGTTCGCCCGTGACTTCGGGGCGTTTTTTCTCAAACTGGGTGCGAGGCGGCCGTGCGACCTTCGCGTTGTCAACACTGACGGAGTACAGGGAGATGTCTCTTGCGGCATGCCTAGGCGCGGTGATTCCAAGCAGAGCCAGCAACACCACAGCGAATGCACTCCCCAAAACTAAAGCAGTACGACGGTTCCGCAATTGCCAGAACGAGGTCGTGCTGGTTGAGTTGGCGCGACCGATCAGCGACGAGGGGTTGTAAGTGGAGCTCAGCAATTTCGGGGTCGCGTTGATGGTCCAGCCCGCCAGCGATTGCGAGGTGGAACTGAGAGAGCGGGCCAGGCCGCGGCATTCAGCGCAGGTTTCGAGGTGTGCCGAGACCAGTTGATCGCGTTCGGCAGAGAGTTCGCCGTCGTGGTGGGCCATGATTTCTTCTGGCGTGATTTCGTGGATCGTGGCGATCATGAGCGTTCGCCTTTCTTGGCGCGGGTGGATTCGTCACCAGTTTGTGGTGCGGAAAAGGCCGCAGGGCTCAGAACCGAGCGCCCTGCGCTACAGGTTGCTGGTGCGGGCGGCGTGTTTGGCGGGACAAGGAGTTCGCGGAGGGCCTCGCGGGCGCGGAATAGGCGAGAGCGGACGGTGTTTAGCGGGATTTCGAGAAGCGCGGCGATTTCGGCGTAGCTGAGTTGCTGGTATTCGCGGAGCATGACGATTTCGCGGTCGGTGGCGTCTAGTTTGGCGAGGGCGCGGCGGAGCCAGAGAGAATTTTCGGTGTGGCTCGAAACGGTGGCGACATCGGCGGCCCTTGGCGGGCCGAAGAACATGGCGCGGAATTGCGATTTGCGGCGGTCTGCGCGGAGGATGCGGAAGGCGATGGCGTAGAGATAAGTGCGGAAGAGTGCGCTCGGTTGATAACGTTTGGCGGCACGGAAGAGCGCGATGAAAGTTTCCTGCGTTAATTCCTCAGCGCGGGCGGAATCGGCGAGGCGGCGGCTGAAGAATCCGAAGATGGGTTGTTTGTAACGGTGGAAGAGCGTGGCGAAAGCCTCTTCGGAGCCTTCGCGCAATGCCAACATCAGTTGTTCGTCGGAAGATTCGGGCGATATTGGCATGTAGGCTCCGGCGCTCGAAGCGAACGGTGCCGCGGCTGACGGAGATGGGATGCCGGGAATGGCGGTGGCGTCAGGCATGGCGTTTGGCATGACATTTGGCATGGCGTCTGGCATGGCATTGTTGCGAAATGCCTCCGAGCTTAGAACGGAGTGTGGGATGAAATCTTGCATAGCGCACGGGTCGAGCCTTCACATAGTAATGGCGCGAACGGCGGGAAAGTTCCCGGCCTAAACAACAATTTTTTTTGTTGCGTGCACCGGGCAGCGCGCGTACATTCGCAAGTGCCGGGCGTTTTCTTGGTGCGAGGGTGAACTTCTCGCGCTAAAGGAGCGTGACCGGCTATTTTAGTCGTGGCGTCGGGAAATGGCGGAAACGCACGGAGCGAAACTGATAGAACGATGAGCACTCACAATCACAACGGGCACGCGGCGCCGCCAATTTTGCTGACCATCGCGGGCTTCGATCCTTCGTGCGGCGCGGGCGCGGCCGCGGATCTAAAAACGTTTGCCGCGCATGGATGTTATGGCGTGGCGGCGATCACTTCAATCACGGTGCAGAACACGCAGGGCGTGGTGGCGGTGCACAATACGCCCAGCGCGGAATTGCGCGAGCAGCTCGAAGCGCTGGCCGGCGATTGCGAAATTGCCGCGGTGAAAATCGGCATGCTGGGAAATCGCGGAAACGCCGCGGTGGTGGCGGAGTTTCTGGATGCGCACAGCTTTGCGCATGTGGTGCATGATCCGGTGATGAAGTCTTCCAGTGGCGCGGAGCTGCTGGATGCGGGCGGAATTAAATTTATTGCCACGGAATTATTGAAGCGCTCCAGCGTGATTACGCCGAACGTGCCGGAAGCGGAGCTTTTGACCGGGCTAACCATCAAAGATGTGGCGAATATGGAAGATGCGGCGCGGAAACTGGTGGAGATGGGGGCGCGCGCGGTGATCGTCAAGGGCGGACATCTGGAACGCGCGGTGGATGTGCTATTTGATGGAAACGAGATTGTAGTTTTTGGCGGCGACAAGGTTAAAACCGATAACACGCACGGCACGGGTTGCACGCTGGCGTCGGCGATTGCGGCGCAGCTCGCGGGCGGGCGCTCGCTGGTGGAAGCGGCTACCTTGGCGAAGGCGTACGTGACGAAAGCGATCGAGAATGGCTACGCCGTCGGAAAAGGCCGCGTGCCGCTGGATCATTTTTACCGCCAGAGGATTGAGCCGCCCGCGCGCGGCATTCACGAAGTGCCGCAGCATGGCATGCATCCTGCGGCAGAGCCTACCGCGCATTAAAGCCTTAAAAATATAGATTGAAGTTCGCGACTCGGAGACGCCTGGACGCGGGAAAGGCCGCAGGGCTCAAAGGCGGTCGCCCTGCGCTACAGATGTGAGCCACAAATCAAAGTTTATAGGTAAATTTGCCGCCGACTAATGTGGCGATGGCGGCGCCTTTGAAGGCGCGCGTGTCGAAGGGGGAGTTGCGGGATTTGCTGGGGGAGGATTTCACGTTGTAGGTCCACGCACGCGTGGTGGAGAAAATGGTTACGTCGGCGAGTTGGCCGGCGGCCAATTTTCTTTCAACGCCGAGAATGCGCGCCGGGCCGGTGGTGAAAAGTTCCACCATGCGCATCAGCGTGATGCGGCCGGGATTCACTAGTTGTTCGAGCGACAAGGCGAGCGCGGTCTCGAAACCCAAAATTCCAAACGGGGCTTTGTCGAACTCCACATCTTTTAGCGCGGGCTCGTGCGGGGCGTGGTCGGTGGCGATGGCGTCGACGGAGCCGTCGGCCAAGCCGTTCAGCAAGGCTTCGCGATCTTCGCGGCTGGCCAGTGGCGGATTCATTTTATAGCGCGAGTCGTATTGCACGTCTTCGTCGATCAGCGTGAAGTGATGCGGCGTTACTTCGCAGCTCACTTTTAGATTGCGTGATTTAGCGTAACGCACCTGGTCGAGCGAACCTTTGGCGCTTAGGTGTGCGATGTGCAGGCGGGCGCCGGTGAGTTCGGCGAGTTGCACGTCTCGGGCGACGCAGACGGATTCCGCGGCGGCGGGCATGCCGCGCAATCCCAAACGTGAAGAAGTCACGCCCTCGCGCATCACCGCGCCGGCAGCCAGCGAAACATCTTCGGCGTGCTCGATCACCGGGATATTCAGTGATTTGCAATACTCCATAATCTGGCGCGCGAGTTTTGCGGTGGCGATAGGTTTGCCGTCGTCGGAGACGGCAACGATGCCGGCTTCGCGCATCGCGGCAATTTCCGCCAGCGCTTCGCCTTTGCTGCCGACGCTGGCGGCGCCGATGGGCCAAACGCGCGTTGCTGCTGCATGGGATTTATCGATGATGAAGCGCGTGATGCTGGCGTTGTCGTTGACCGGTTTCGTGTTGGGCATGCAGCAGACGGCTGTGAAGCCGCCGCGGGCCGCGGAGCGCGTGCCGGTGTCGATGGTTTCGCTGGATTCCTGGCCGGGCTCGCGCAGGTGCGCGTGCATGTCGATGAAGCCGGGCGCAACGATCAGGCCGGAGGCGTCGAAGATCTCTGCGTTTTTTGTGTCGCGCTGAAATTTTCCGGGCGCGGCAATTTCGGCGATGCTTTCGCCGTCCAGTAAAACGTCGAGCGCGGCGTCGGTGCCAGACGCGGGATCGAGGACGCGGCCGTTTTTAATGAGCAGCATGCGATGAATCCTCGTGGCAATTTTGCCCGATGCAAATCGACGCCAATCGTGCCGTGCGCATGCTACGCATCCTTGCGATCCGTGGAGCGGCGATTTCTTGGTGGCGCAGATTCGGCCGCGGGATGCGCAGCGTCTTCCGCATCGCCGGAAATGGCCAGATAAAGCAACGCCATGCGCACGGCGATTCCGTTGGTGACTTGCTCGAGCACCACGGATTGCGTGCCGTCGGCAACTTCCGGCGTAATTTCGATGCCGCGATTCATGGGACCGGGATGCAGCACCACGGCGTCCGGGCTGGCCAGCCGCAGGCGCTCGGCGCTCAATTGGTAGCCCAGAATATAATCTTCGGCAGAAATTGACGGTTCATGCTGGCGTTCGGTCTGTACGCGCAACACGTTGATGACGTCGGCGCCCTCCAAAGCTTCTTCCACTTTGAAGACGCGGCGGATTTTCGTGTTCGGCCCTGCGATTTTTTCGAGTTCTTCGGGAACCCACATGGCGGGACCGCAGAGCGTGAAGTTGCAGCCGAATTTTCCCAGCAAATGAATGTTCGAGCGGGCTACCCGGCTGTGCTGAATGTCGCCGAGGATGGTGACGTTCAAATTATTGATTGTGCCTTTGCGATCGCGGATGGTCAGCGCGTCCAGCAAACCTTGCGAAGGATGCTCGTGCGTGCCGTCGCCGGCGTTGATTACCGGAATATCCAGATGGTGCGCCACAAAATCCGGCGCGCCGGAAGACGCGTGGCGCATCACCAGGCAGTCCGGCTTCATGGCGTTCAGCGTTTGCACCGTGTCTAGCAGCGATTCGCCTTTTTTCAGGCTGCTGGCTTCGGCTTGCAGATTCATGGTGTCCGCGCCCAGGCGCGAGGCGGCTGTGGCAAAGCTGATACGCGTGCGCGTGGAATTCTCGAAGAAGGCCAGGGCCACGGTTTTACCGCGCAAAGTGGCTAATTTTTTCAGCGGATGGCGCTGAATTTCCTGAAAGGGTTTGCTTTGATCCAAGAGAAAAGATAATTCTTCCGCGGTTAGCGGTTCTAGAGCTAGCAGATCGCGTGTGCGCAGGGTCAAATTTTTGCTCGGATAAGACCGTCGGCTATTTTCTCATGAATTGCTGCATCGCGGATGCGTGCCTCGCAGGCCGGACTAAAGTCCGGCACCTACAGAAAGACTCATGGCTCGACGCGGTCCACCAGGACTACGCGTTCTTCCTTGTCGATTTCGTTGAGGCGGACTTCGATGATTTCGGTGTCGCTGGTTTGCACGGTGCGGCCAATGTATTGCGCTTCGATGGGCATTTCGCGGTGGCCGCGGTCGATCAGCACGCAGAGAGAGACGCGCTTCGGGCGGCCCAGGTCGAAGAGGCCGTTCATGGCGGCGCGGATGGTGCGGCCGGTGTACAGGACGTCGTCGATGAGCACCAGGTCCATGTTGTCCACGCCGAAGGGAATGTCCGAGGAGCGCAGCACGGCTTGCGGCGCAACTTTGGAGAGGTCGTCGCGATACAGGGTAATGTCCAGGATGCCCACGGGCACGTCCACGCCATCGATGCCGCGCATGGCTTGCGCGATGCGTTGCGCCAGTGGGACGCCACGGCGCACGATGCCGATCAGCGCGAGATGCTTGGTGCCACCGCTGCGCTCGACAATTTCGTGAGCAACACGCTGCAACGTGCGGTCAATTTCCGAGGCCGACATTAGTTGGGCTTTTTCGACTACGCGCATGGTCGGGTAATGATAGACGAGGAGAGAATGGAGGTAAAGGAAGTAAAGGAAGTAAAGGAGGTAGAGGAAAAGCCGAGTCGAGTGGCGTGTTAGACTGCGGCGATTGTTGAAGGAGAAAGTCTATATGGTTCGCGGGCAACGGTTTTCTGGGTTTGCGGGGCGGCTCTTGGCGATGGCAGCGGTCTGTGGCGCGCTGCTGGGAGGATTGGCTAGCGCGCAGACCGCTGCGGTTGGTCCGGCCAAGGGTACGCCGAAGACTTCTGCGCGAGGGAATGCGCGGCCCAAGCTGGTGGTGCTGCTGGTGGTGGATCAGATGCGCGGCGATTACGTGGACAAGTTTTTGGGCCAGTGGAACGGCGGTTTGAAGCGATTGGCGGAGGAGGGCGCATGGTTTCACGAAGCCGCCTATCCCTATGCCGCGACAGAGACTTGCGTGGGCCACAGCACGATTTCTACGGGCGCGTTTCCGGCGACGCATGGCATGGTTGCGAACGCCTGGTGGGATCGCGGCGCGCAGAAAATGGTGACGTGCACGGCGGATCCCAACGTCAAGAATATAGGTTACGCGGGAGCGACTGTCAGTGGGGGCGATTCGGCTTGGCGGATGGAGGTTCCGGCGTTCGCGGAGGAATTGAAATTCCAGAGTGGCGGTCCGTCCCGCGTGGTCACGTTTTCGCTGAAAGCGCGCGCGGCCATCACCATGGCGGGGCACAAGGCCGACGCGGCGGTGTGGTTTGACGGTCGCACCGGCGCGTGGGCGACTTCGAGCGCATATGCGGTGGCACCGTTCGTCGAGGAGTACGCGAAGGCGCATCCCGTAAAAGAGGACATGGGCAAAACTTGGGCGCTGGCGCTGCCCGCCACAGAATATTTTTATCCGGAGAAGGCGATCGGGGCAGTGCCGCCGGATGGTTGGGAGCTGACATTCCCTCATGCGTTGCGCGGGAAGGGCGGGAGTGCCGAGGCAGACACGGAGTTTTACGAGCAGTGGTCGAGCAGCCCTTTTGCGGATACCTATCTGACCAAGTTGGCGGAGACGGCGGTGGATTCGCTGCAACTCGGGCACGGTAAAGGCACGGATTTCTTGGGCGTGAGTTATTCCTCGGTCGATTATGTGGGGCATGAGTTTGGTCCGCGCAGCCGGGAGATTCAGGACTTGTTGCTGCGCCTGGATCGCGATTTAGGCGAACTGTTCACGCATTTGGATAAGACAGTCGGCCGCGGAAATTACGTGGTGGCGCTGAGCGCGGACCATGGCGTGGTGCCCATTCCCGAGGATATGGAGAGTACCGGCGCGGATGCCGGCGTTTTGCATTTGCCGGAGTTGCAGGCGCGCATGGAGAAGGCTCTCGATGACCTAAATTATCCGAAGCCGGCGATTGCGCGGATCGCGGGCAGCGACGTCTATCTTGCGCCGGGAATTTACGAGCGGTTGAAAGCCGATCCGGCGGCATTGCATGCGGTGATCGCCGCAGGCGAAGCGCAACCCGGCGTCGCAACAATATATACCGCTGAAGAAGTGCAGGGCCGGCCAGCCACGCTCGATCCGATTCAAGAAGCCTTTGCGGACAGCTACTTTATCGGACGCAGCGGAGATTTGCTCATCGCGCCAAAGGCGTACTGGTTGATGGATGGAACGCCCGCAGGCAAGACGCGCAACTACGCGACCGGGCACGGCACACCTTACAACTACGATCAACTCGTGCCAGTTCTACTGATGGGTTCAGGCATTCGCTCTGGAAACTATTATCGCGCCGTGACGCCGGCGGATATCGCGCCGACGTTTGCCACACTCTGCGGAATCACGGTGTCCTCGCGCGATGGAAAAGTTCTGGCTGAGGCGCTGAAGAACAACGAAGCGCGCGAGGCGAGCAAGGCCGAAATATCGCAGAAGCCATAAGTTACTTCGCGCCATTCACGCACCGAATAAGGTTTATCTAGGTGCCGGACTTTCAGTCCGGCCTAACTCCAGTCCTGCGGAAGTCAATTACGACTCCGTTCGTGGTATTCTTTGCGGCGAAGTGAGTGCTGGTCGCGAAGTCGATTTGAGCGTGGAGATTGGCGCACTGCGCCTTAGGAATCCTATTCTCGCGGCGAGCGGCACGTTTGGCTATGGCCTGGAATTTGCCCACCTTGTAAATCTTGAAAAACTTGGCGGATTTGTTACCAAGGGATTGTCGCGTGAGCCGATGGAGGGTGCGCCTGCGCCTCGGCTCAGTGTCACCGCGTCCGGGATGCTGAACGCGGTGGGCTTGCAGAATGTCGGCGTGCGCGCGTTCGTAAGAGACAAGCTGCCGCTGCTGAAGAATTGCGGCACGGCAGTGATCGCCAACGTCTTCGGCTACACGATAGACGACTACGTCGAGGTGCTGCGCGTCCTCGAGGACGCCGAAGGTTTGGCGGGCTACGAACTGAACATTTCCTGCCCGAACACCAAATGCGGGGGGCTACAGTTCGGCAGCGACCCGTCGCTGGTAGCCGAAGTAGTCGGTGCGGCGCGAAAAGCGGCTACCCGGCGTCCCCTGTGGGTGAAGCTCTCCCCTCTGGTAACCGATATAGGGGTGATTGCGAAAGCCGCCGTCGAGGCTGGCGCCGACGCCTTGACCGTCGCAAACACCTATCCGGGGATGTCGGTGAACTTTCGGACGGGAAGGTCGCGACTCGGGAACAAGACTGGCGGCTTGTCGGGGCCGGCGATCAAGCCCATCACCCTGCGGCTCGTTTGGGAAGCGGCGAAAGCCGTGAGCGCGCCCATTATCGGGCTGGGCGGCATCGAAACTGCGGACGATGTGCTCGAGTATGTCGCCGTGGGCGCTTCAGCCGTGCAGGTCGGGACGGCCAGCTTTGCTGACCCCGGGGCCAGTGAGGCACTTGTGGCGGAAGTCCAGAAGGCCATTTCAGATGTTAAGATGTTTAGTTTTAGTGACATACGAGCTAACTTTTTATCACAAAGTGGTTGACATAATGACGTTTGGACGCTACAATTTTCTGGATGTATGTAGCACAAAGAACACACTATGCGAAAACCATTGTTCATAATTTGGGCTGCTCTCCGCTGGGTTCCTCTGATGTTCCTCATCGCTCCGGCGATGGAAGCTCCGCTCGTGGCGCACTTGAGCGAGCCGATCAAGCCGATTAAGACCTGGGTAGGCAACGCGAGCTGGTATGGCCCGGGATTCGACGGTAAAAAGACCGCGGATGGCGAACTGTTTGACTCCGAGTCGCTGACCGCAGCACATCCCAACCTGCCTTTTGGCTCCGTGGTACGGGTAGTGAACCCGCGGAACGGGAAATATGAGTTGGTGCGCATTAATGACCGCGGTCCGTATCAAGAAGGACGCGAAATTGATGTATCCTATCGCGTAGCCCGGAAGTTGGGGTTGATCCATGCAGGCGTGAACCAGGTGCGTTTGGAGCTGCTGGAGGTTCCGAGGAAGCACTGACACTCGCCGCAGGCACATACCTAAAGAGGGGGCCGCTCAATGGGTTTTGACGCTCATCCCCGCAGTAGCCTGATCGTGGCCCTCGATTTTGACTCGCTTTCCTCTGCTGTAAAATTTGCCTCAAAAATCTCCGATCTCGTCGGTATGTTCAAGATTGGAAAACAGTTGTTTACCGCTGCTGGTCCGGAGGTGGTTCGCCAGGTGGCGGCCTTGGGGCCAGGGGTGTTCCTGGACCTGAAATATCACGACATTCCGAACACCGTGGCTGGAGCGGTGCTGTCGGCTTCCGCTATAACTGGGGTTCAGCTGGTCAATATCCATGCCCTCGGTGGGTCGGCCATGATGGCGGCGGCGGTGCAGGCAGTGAACGCCGTCACGGCCATGGGCGAGGACCGGCCACGCTTGCTGGCGGTGACCATCCTAACCAGCATGGACCAGAAGGCCATGCGAGAGGTAGGGATCAGCGGGCTGCCCCAGGACCGCGTGGTGAAGCTGGCGCGCCTAGCCAAGAAGGCTGGGGTGGACGGGGTGGTCGCTTCGGTGCAGGAGGCGCGGGCCATCCGCAAGGCTTGTGGGGCAGACTTCCTGATTGTAACGCCGGGAGTGCGGCCCGCGGAAAAGACCGAACCTGGCAAGAAATCCTCAATTAAGAAGGATGATCAGTCTCGTACCGCGACGCCGACGGAGGCTATCAAGGCCGGTGCGGACTTCGTGGTCGTTGGTCGGCCGATTCTGACCGCAGCGGATCCGCGAGTCACGGCGCAAGAGATTGTGGACGAGATAGCCGCCGCGAAGTAATTCCACAGACACCTCTTCGCCCAAGATCCCTCCCTCTAGACCACCTACCTCGAAACGACCGGCTCCTAGACTGACTCTATAGGTTTAGACCGACGTCGCGCTGCGCACCTGGTGCAAGCGCGCGATGGCGGCGTCGGTTTCTGCGACCAAACGCGCGACGAGCTCCGCTGCGGGAAGGCGGCGCGCCAAACGAGTGCCCTGACCAGCCCAGAGAGACAAGAACTCCGCGCGGTCCAGCTTCGCGGCCGCGGTGCGCAACGGTCGCGTGATAGCGTTTTGCAAAGGGAATGGCAGCACCGCCTCTGTAAGGTCCGAGGATTCGACTTCGGTCATGAAGCGATTCACGATGCCGCGCGCGGGACGTCCGGAAAAGGCGCGGGTAATGCGCGTCTGATGTTCGCCAACGTTGAGGATGGCCCGCTTGTAGCACGGGGGAGTGCCGGCCTCGTTGCAGGTAAGGAACGCGGTGCCCAACTGCACGGCGCTGCCACCGAGCCCGAGTGCGGCGGCAATGCCGCGGCCATCCATGATGCCGCCGGAGGCGATGACGGGCACGGTGACGGCATCCACAATTTGCGGTACCAGGGAAATCGTGCCGATCATGCCGGCCTCGAAGGTGCTGTTAAATGTGCCGCGATGGCCGCCCGCTTCGCTGCCCTGCGCGACGATGGCATCGACTCCGGCCTTTTCCATGATGACGGCTTCGTCCACGGTGGTGGCCGTGCCCATCAGAAACAGGCCGCGCTGCTTGATCGCGGCGATCGTTTCCGGTGGTAAGGATCCAAACGTAAAGCTGAACGCAGCGGCGCCGGATTCGAGGCACGCGGCGAGTTGCTCGGAAAAGCGATTCGGCGGGGCGGGCGGCGCTGTCGGAGCAGGCAAGCCGAGTTCCGCAAAGTAAGGAGCGATGCGCTGCAACGCGGGCGAAAAACTGGCTGGCATTTCCGCGACGGGCATGGGAGCAAATAGATTAATTCCGAAAGGGCGCTGCGTCTGCGCGCGCACGGCCGCGGCGCGTTCGAGGATTTGTTCGGGCGTGCTGTATGCGGCTCCGATGAAGCCAATGCCACCGGCATTGCCCACCGCGGCCACGAGTTGCGGAGTGTCGAACCCACCTGCGAGGGGCGCTTGAATGATGGGATGCTGGAGCCGCAAACGCTGTGTGAGAACCGTCTGGATAGACATGGTGGACCTCGCAAACGCGGCAAATAGTCGCGCAAACTCGCGCCGCCACGCCTCTCACCTTATGATGGGAAGGACTCTGTGTTCGTTACAGAGACATTGACGGCGGAAGAATGACAACGCAGACAAATAGCGTGATCGTGGGGACCGCGGGGCATATCGACCACGGGAAGTCCGCGTTGATTGAAGCGCTCACCGGCACGCACCCGGACCGTTTGGCGGAAGAAAAGCGTCGCGGCATTACGATCGACTTGGGATTTGCGTTTCTGGAAGACGATGGCGTGCGCTTTGGATTCGTCGATGTGCCGGGACACGAGCGCTTCGTCAGCAATATGCTGGCGGGTGCGGCGGGGATCGATGTGGTGTTGCTGGTGATTGCGGCGGATGAGGCCATCAAGCCGCAGACGCGCGAGCATTTTGATATTTGCCGCATGCTGGGCGTGAAGAGCGGCGTGATGGCGTTGACGAAGAGCGATTTGGTGGATGCGGATTCGACGGAACTGGTGCGCATGGAAGTGGAAGACTTTCTGCGCGGCAGCTTTCTGGAACGCGCCGCGATTGTTCCGGTCAGTGCAAAGAGCGGTGCGGGTATTGCGGAGTTGAAGCAAGCGTTGCACGCTGCGGCAGTGCTGGTGCCGCGGCGCGATGCGGCGCGTTATTTGCGGCTGCCGATCGACCGCGCGTTTGCCATGAAGGGATTCGGCACGGTGGTGACGGGCACGCTGATTTCCGGGAGCATTGGCGCCGAAGATGAAGTGGAACTGTTTCCCGGTGGCACGCGATTGCGCGTGCGCGGCGTGCAGTCTGGTGGCAAGGGCGTGGTGCGCGCAACGGCGGGTCAGCGCACGGCGGTAAATCTCGCGGGGATCGAGCACGGCGCGATTCGGCGCGGCATGGTGCTGGCGACCGCGGGACGATTTCGCGCCACACGGCGGATCGATGCGCGATTGGAGCTGTTGCCGAGCGCGCCGAGGTTGAAGCAGCGAAGCCGCGTACATTTTCACGCGGGAACCTCGGCGACGGTGGCGGAGATTTATTTTTATCCGGAACGTATTGAGCAGAAAGATCCGGGAAATGAAGCGCTGCGCGAAGGAGCAGGCGGAGTCGCAGGCGGACGAACGGGTAAAGGAGCAACGCTGGTGCAGTTGCGGCTGCAAGATGACGTGCTGGTGCTGGCGGGCGACCGCTTCATTGTGCGGCAATTTTCGCCGGTAATTACCATTGGCGGAGGCGTGGTGCTGGATCCGTTGGCGCGGCGGCCGCTGCAGCGGGATAGCGGGCGCACGGGATTTCTGGAAACGCTGGAACGAGGAAAGCCGGACGAGATCGTTGCGGCAATTACGGAGCGAGCGTTTTCGGGAGTGACCTCCAGCGAGATCGTAGCGCGTTTCGGTTGGACGGAGGCCGAGGTGCGGGAAGCTTCGCGTCAGGCCGCTTCCAGGGGGCGGCTGAAAATAGTCTCCGAAGAACCCCTCGTGCTGGTGGCGATGGCGGTGTTTGAAGAAACGCGAAAAAAAATCGCGACGAAGGTGGAAAGTTTTCGCAAAGAGAATCCGTTGCAAGCGGGAATCGCGCGCGAAGCACTGCGCGCGGCACTGGGACGACGCGTGCGGCCGGAAACGTTTCGCGCCGCGCTGGCGGAGTTGGTCGCGCAGAAAAAAGTGGAAGCGCAGGGCGACATCGTAAAGCCAGCCGGCTCCGAGGTGACGCTGCTGCCGGAAGAAGCGCGCGCGAAAGAGCAGATTGCCAAGGCCTTTGGCGCGGCCGGGTTGGCGGTGCCAGCGGTGAAAGAGGTGCTGGGATCGCTGGCCGTGGAGCCGCAGCGGGCTGAGAAATTGCTGCGCATTTTGCTGCACGAGAAGCAACTGGTGCGCGTTTCGCCGGAACTGATTTTTCATAGCGAAGCCTTGCGGCATCTGAAGGAGCAGCTTTCGACGTATAGGAAAGGCCGGGGCGAGCGCATTTCCGTGCCCGTTTTCAAGGAGTTGACGGGGATTACCCGGAAGTATGCGATCCCGCTGCTGGAGTATCTGGACCGCGAGAAGGTAACGCGGCGGGCGGGCGATGAGCGTGTTATTTTGCAGCCGTAGCGCTATAATCGGTGGACCGTATCCGATAGGGCGGCGAACGCTTGCCGCTGGGCGTAGCTTGCGATAGGTTAAAAGAAGCGCGTTGCGAAATCGCGCGCGGAGGTCATCATGGGTGAATTTAGTCCAATTCATTGGCTGATCGTATTGGCGGTCATCCTGTTGCTATTCGGGGGGCGGAAAATTCCCGAACTGGCGAAGGGTCTCGGCGAAGGCATTCGTAATTTCAAAGAGGGCATGTCGGGTGCGGCGCACACGCCGCCGCCTCCGGTGGCGCAGCCGCCCGTCGCGGCTCCTCCGGTCACACCGCCGGCGACACCCGTGGACGAGAAGCGCTAGGGTTTTAACGAGAGATCGAAAAATTTGCATGTTGAGCTTCCGGGGTCGCGCTATGCGCGGCCCTTTTTTATTTTGTGTTGCTGGGGCGCGGCATGCACAATCGACGATCCTAAGAGCGACGCGATGCGCGCTGGATTGTTACGGTAAAGTTTCTTGACTCGTGGCCGCGGCGAGGTATGCTTTTGGTCGCGGCGGCGTATTAAGAAGCAATCGCAGCATCCTACCTATAACGATCCTGCGCTGCACAGCGGGCTCATCTCCCAGAGCCGACACGTTTTCATCAGGAATGTCTCATGGCAAAAAACAAATCTACTCGTACAAGTAAACCGCGAGCGTCTTCCAAAAAGCCCAGCGGCAAGACGCGCAAGGTGACGACCTTGGACGCCGCGCAGTTGCTCGCCAGCGTGAAGCATCATCCCGGTGCGGGGAATGGACGAACGTTTGCGGCGGCGCGAATGCCGTCGAATTTTCAGACGGTCATCGATCCGAACACGAATCCGCCGCAACCGTTTCGCGCGCTGCCGCCACCGACGGGGAAGGCGCCATACCACTTATCGCTCGATACAGTGCTTTCGGCGCAGGCGATGCAGACGATTACAACGAGTGGGCGCATGGTGGTACACGCCGTAGGCGATACGGGCGGCGTGAATACGCCGACGTACATCGATAATGTGGCGACGTATATGGAGGACGATTTTGCGTCGAGCGATCCTTCGATGCACCCATCGTTTTTCTATCACCTGGGCGACGTGGTGTATTACGACGGCGAGACCGCCAATTATTACCCGGAATTTTACGAGCCGTACATGACCTATCCCGCGCCGATCTTCGCGATTCCGGGGAATCACGACGGCGACATCGATCCACAGACCAAAGAGACCACGCTGCAGGAATTCGTGCGGAACTTTTGCGCGCCGTCGCCGGTGCATCAGCCGGAAGCCATGGATGCGCCGCGCGATGCCATGACGCAGCCGAATGTTTACTGGACGCTGTTGACGCCGCTGGCGACGTTTATCGGGCTGTACAGCAATTGTCCGGAAGGCGGCGTGCTGAAGGCGGACCAGATTGCGTGGCTGGAGTCCGAGTTAAAGGCCGCGCCGGCCGGCATCGCGCTGATTCTGGCGGTGCATCATCCGCTGTATTCGGCGTATGGCGCGCATCCGGGGAGCCAGGCGTTGTACGGTGTGATCAACTCGGCGTGCCAGGGCGCTGGGCGCGTGCCGGACCTGGTGCTCTCCGGGCATGTGCACGATTACCAGCGCTTCACGGGGACGCTGGTGGGTAAGCCGGTGCCGTGCATTATTGCGGGAGCGGGTGGATACAACCTGAAATTGCACACGCTGTCCAACATATTTCATACCACGCCGTTGCCGATTGCGATGAAAGGGTCCGGCGGGGTGCTGGAGAACTTCAACGATTCCGCGCACGGGTATTTGCGTCTGACGATTACCAAACAAAATATTTTATGCGAGTACATCGCGGTTCCAGAGCCGAACGTGGCCGCGCCGCTGCCGCTGAAGGCGTTTGATTCGGTTACCATCCCTGTTCCATAACGCGCTGAAATCGTCGTAAGTAAGCATATTGAAATGCGAGAGGCGCTCCGACTGGTCGGGGCGCCTTTTTTTATTTCCGCAGATGTGTCGGGGCGAGGTGCGCCTAAGGTGTTGCACTATTTTTCAACAAGGCAGACGCCTCACCTCGATTGCAGTGGGGGCGCGATATATCGTACCGACAAGAGTTGCTTACGCGTGCCTGCGCAAGATGAGGAGACCGACAATACCGCACCCAACGAGCGCTAGGGTGCTGGGTTCCGGGACGCCGGTGGTGCCGCCGCCGCTCGATCCGCTGGTGCCGCCGCTCAATCCGCCGCTGCCGCTTTCTCCACTAACGTTCGCGCAGCCGATGGAGATCGTGTTGTCGTCCAACGTCACCGCACCATTTCGCGCCAAGACCCTGCCGCAATTATCCGTCGCGCCGGTATTCAGCGTGATGCTCGAGAGCGCGATAAGATTTCCTGCGAAGTCGGTGTCTGTACCGAGAGTCGCGGAGCTGCCAATCTGCCAAAATAAGGCGTCATTTAAACCGGGGTTTTCTATGGAGACAGCCGAATTGGATGCGGTGGTGAGCGCACTGCCGACCTGGAAGACCCAGACCGCATTAGGGTCGCCCTCCGCGTTGAGGGTGAGTGTTCCCGTCAACTGCGCGCTGCTGGCAAAAAAATAGACGCCGGGCGTCAGCGTGAGTCCGCCGAGATTCGTTCCAGTCAGAGTGGAAGTGGCAGACAGGCCGGCCAAAGCGTTGTACGCGGTGGTGACATCGTTCTGAGCTTGCATTGCCGCCGCATTGGCATCGTTTATTGTTCCTGGCGCGGTCACGCTTCCTGGAGGAAAGCCGGTGATGGCCGTGCCGGGCGAGACACCGAGATCCCCGTCAATGACACTCGGGCCGGTGTTCGTCACGGTCGAGCCCGCGAGAACGGCAAACGGCGCAGCAGTTCCAAGAGTAATGGTGTCGGCCTGGGCAATAGGCGCCGACACCGGGAAAGCTAAGGCAAGTAGCAACAAATAAAAAATATGCAGTCTCATTTTTTTACTTCCTCATTTGTGTTGTCTTACAGCACTCCTCCCGCGGGGATTAGTTCGCGGAGCAGGCGCATTTTAGAAAATGGCAAGGACGGCGTCTGTACAAATCAGGACAGGTACTGGAACGGGACTTCCGTTGTTTTTGTTTTGATTTTCCGGTGGTCCGATAATGGACGCGCGAACCCGTCAATATGCGGCGCCTGCCGGGTTGTTTGAGTGCGACGCCTTTCCGGCGGCGGGAAAATCTCGAAGCCAAGAATTGGTGCTAGCCCCACCCATCTCGTGATGTTCGGTGGCGTCCCAGTCTAGAAGAGACCGGGATCAAAGGAGCGGGCTGAATTTGACGCCTGGGCGGACCGGGCGCAGACGGGTTAAATATTGTGGCGTGTTCTGAGTGACGGAAAACCGCTAATCGGGAGATTCATCCCGCTCAACCCGCGGGATGGAGAAGAGTTGGCGTCCCCAGGACGCCACCGCGCAATCGCGAAAGGTTGTGAAAACAAAGCAACTTAAAGTCCCTTTGTTTTCACAACCTTTCGCAAGTGTTCATTCTGCGGGAGTTAGGGGTCGTTTTTGAGTATAAAGTAGTTATTAGGATGGAGGCCGGAGTTGTGCGATCGGCCGGGCGCACTTCTTTACTCGAAAATATTACCAAAGTGAGGGCAGACTTGTCAAGTACCATTTTGGGAATTATCAAAGCTCATTAAAAATGTCCCCTTCCTTAGCTCGATTAAAATGTCCCCTCCAGGCCTGGGTTTTCTTCTGAAGTGACCTGCACTGGGTGCGCTGGAGCGCAGGCCACCGGGCGGGCACCGTGCCCCTACGGATCGCGGCACGAGAGGGTGTACGCGCTAGGGTTCGGTCCAGCCGAGGTCGGTTAGGGCTTGCTGGACGCGGGACAGAGGGAGGCCGACGACGTTGAAATAGCAGCCTTCGATGCGGGGGATGTAGCGACCGGCGCGGCCTTGGATGGCGTAGGCGCCGGCTTTGTCGTGGGGTTCCTCGGTGGCCAGGTAGCGCGCGATTTCTTCCTCGGAGAGCTGGGAGAAGTGTACGAGGGTGGATTCGACGAAATCGATGCGCGCGGCGTCTGGCAGGCGAACCAGGGTGACGCCGGTGAGGACGGTGTGGGTGCGGCCGGAGAGAGTTTGCAGCATGCGGCGAGCGTCTTCTTCGGAGCGGGGTTTGCCGAGGATGCGATTTTCCAGCGCGACGATCGTGTCGGCGGCAAGCACGATGGCGGGACCGACGGCGCGGGCGGCAACCAGCTCGGCTTTGGCGGCGGCGAGGCGGGCGACGTGATCGCTGGCGGATTCTTCCGGGAAGGGCGTTTCGTCCACGGCGGAGGAAAGTATGGTGAACGGGAAACCGGCGTTGCGAAGAATTTCAGCCCGGCGGGGGGAGGCGGAAGCGAGGATGAGTTTGGTCATGGCCGACTCGGCGGAAAGGATACACCAGCCCCGTGACAGAAACAGCCTGTGCTTCGGACCAGTCAGAGAGTCGGGCGATTTGAACTCAGATTCAGCTCACAGCTGCCTTCGGGGTTCGACGGCGATTCCGATATAGGGGAATTGCCAGGACCAAGGCTCCGATCGCAATGAAAATTACAACATCTCGACGAGCCGCGATTCATCCTGTTTCTTATCGTCAAATGCTTTTCGCGTTGCTGCCGACGGGTCTCGCAGGTACTCCTTGTATTCTCTCATCGCGTAGTCCTGTATAGGAAGAGTGAGAGCTAAGAACAACATCGCAATGAGAATGATCTCTATAAACCAAAGCACTCGGTATTTCATTTAGATTTATCGGAACCCTCCTGCAAGCTTTCAGATCACCACGGATTCCTGGTACTCGCCGAAGATGTGGCGGAGGGTGTCGGAGATTTCGCCTACGGTGGCGTAGGATTCGACGGCGTTGAGGATGGCGGGGAGGAGGTTTTCCGTGGTGGCGGCGCGGCGTTGCAGCTCGATTAGGGCGGCGGTGGTTTTGGGGTTGTCGCGGTTGGCGCGGAGGGCTTGCACGCGGGCGATTTGGGTACGCTCGATTTCGGGGTCGATGCGTAGTGTGGGGATTTGGCGTGCGGCGTTTTCTGATGTGGGCGTGATGAAATCGTTTACGCCTACAACGATTTGTTCTTTGGTTTCTACAGAGCGCTGGAAGTCGTAGGCGGCTTTTTGGATTTCGCCCTGTACGTAGCCGGATTCGATGCTGCGTAGGACGCCGCCCTGATCGTCGATTTTGGCGATATAGGCTAGGGCGCCGGATTCGATTTCGTTGGTGAGGGCTTCGATGGCGTAGGAGCCGGCGAAGGGATCGATGGTGTTGGTGACGCCGGTTTCGTGGGCGATGATTTGCTGGGTGCGGAGGGCGATCAGGGCAGCATCCTCTGTAGGCAATGCCAAGGCTTCGTCCATGGAGTTGGTGTGGAGGGATTGGCAGCCGCCGAGGACGGCGGCCAACGCCTGGATGGCGACGCGGATGATGTTGTTTTCCGGTTGCTGCGCGGTGAGCGAAGAGCCGGCGGTTTGCGCGTGAAAGCGGAGCAGCAGAGAGTGCGGATCTTTGGCGTGGAAGCGCTCGCGCATGATTTTGGCCCACAGGCGGCGAGCGGCGCGGAATTTGGCGATTTCTTCGAGGAGGTCGCTGTGGGCGTTGAAGAAGAAAGAGAGTTGTGGGGCGAAGTCATCGACGCTGAGGCCGGCGTCAATGGCGGCTTGGGTGTAAGCGATGCCGTCGGCGAGGGTGAAAGCCACTTCTTGGATGGCCGTCGAGCCGGCTTCGCGAATGTGGTAGCCGGAGATGGAGATGGTGTTCCACTTGGGCAGGTGCGCGTGGCACCAACCGAAAATGTCGGTAACGATGCGCATCGCGGGGCGGACGGGGTAGATATAGGTGCCGCGCGCGATGTATTCCTTGAGGATGTCGTTCTGCACCGTGCCAGAAAGTTTTTCGAGGCTGGCGCCCTGTTTTTTGGCGACGGCGACGTAGAGGCAAAGGAGGATGGCGGCGGTGGAGTTGATGGTCATGGAGGTGGAGACGTTTTCGAGGGGGATGTTGTTGAAGAGGGTCTCCATGTCTTCGAGGGAGTCGATGGCCACGCCGACCTTTCCGACTTCGCCGAGTGCAAGGGGGCTGTCGGAGTCCATGCCGATTTGCGTGGGGAGATCGAAAGCTACCGAGAGGCCGGCCTGACCTTTGCTTAAGAGGTAGCGGTAACGCTGATTGGATTCGGCGGCGCTGCCGAATCCGGCGTACTGGCGCATGGTCCAGAGGCGGCCGCGATACATGGTGGGGTAGATGCCGCGGGTGTAGGGGGCTTCGCCGGGGAAGCCGAGGGCGTCGTCGGGCTGCCAGTTGGGAAGATCGGCAGCGGTGTAGAGGCGGTGGATGGGTACGCCGGAGAGCGTGGTGAAAAGCGGTTTGCGTTCGGCGGGCGGCGACGGCGTCGGAGGCGTTGCTGGTGACGGCGAATTCGGTTTGGCGTCGGAGTTGCTCATATTTTTCGCGCGCGGCGGAAAGAAGAGACGGCAAAGAAAATGAAAATGGCGGCGACGACTACGGCTAAGGCGATGAGCCAGTGAGCGGTGTCGCGAGTCCAGGCGCGGAAGGCGTTGTTTAGCCAGGCGAGCGCGAGGATGGCGAACAGGGCGCCGGTGGTTTCGTGGAAGAGTTGTTTGAGGGCGCGCCAGAGGCGGCGGAAACCGCCCGGTTGCGATGGTTGCGATGCGGGGACGGCGGATGCGCTGGAGGCGGAGGTTATCGCAGCGGGCATAGAGGAAGTGTAGCGTAAAGTGTGCGCCTAAATTCGGGTTGTAAAGTTGAACGATCTCGAATGCTTCGACCCGCGTCCGAAGGACGGTCCCCATGACGCCCTACAAAGGCTCGCTACAAACGGTTCCGTGCTTTCAGCGCAACAGCGGCGTCAAGCCGCCGCACTCCAAATTACGTTGCGAACGTGTGATAGCTGAGAGCGTAATGTAGCGTTGGGAGCGGCGAATGCAAGAAACGAATGCGAAAAATGCGGGAAATTACTGGCCATTGGGACTGTGGATTCTTTGGAGACAACGGTGCGAAGGTCTCTTGTATCCAATATAACCTGGGCCTAGAATGTGGCTTGAGGTTGGGGAGAAACGCCCTTGCAATTAGACGATCACCTGAAAAACCTGCTGCGAGAATTAGGTCATGCGATCAATGACACGGTGTCCGATTCAGATCGCATCACTGGAGCGATTGCGGGAGTGCGCGCGCACGGCTACGACATTGTGCTGAAGCTAGACGCTACCATCGGATTGGCGAAGCGCGATGCGGCGGCGCTGGAAGATTCGAAGTTGACGACGCAGGACCGGCGTTTTCTGGAATCGTTGCGGATTCAGGTGGATCAGGAATCGTTTGAACAAGACGCGGAACGAAAAATCGCGCAGCGGCTGACCATGACGCCGCAGGATTTGCGTTTCTTAAAATCTTTGCGGATTGCCACGGACGAAATGGAATGAACATGCTGAACTATCGCGGAATATTTGTAGCTGCTGCGCTGTGCGCGCTGTGGGGTGGCGCGGCATTGCCCGCGGCGGCGCAGATTCCCACGTCGTTGATTCCGGTGGCGGTAGATACCGCGGTGCCGATCGCGGTTAACGCCGTGAAGCCCAAGCCGAAACCGTTGCCTGCGGGAATTGTGCGGTATGAGGGATTCGTGATGCATGCGAATACCGCGCAGATTACCGTGCGCGCCAAGGGTAGTGACATGACCTTGCAGACGTTCACGCTCTCTCCTGACGCTTCGGCGCGGATGCAACAGATTGTTGATCGCGGCGGGTATCAATACGGGGACCACGTGACCATCATTTACAACACCGCGAATCAAATGGCGCTGAAGATTAAAGGCAGGCCTTCGCGGCCGCAGTAACTTTTCAGAACAACACACCTTCAGTATTTTTCCTGCGAAACCGTTCTGGCTTTCGCGATTATTTCCGATTCATTGAATTCCGTGAGTTGTGGGTGAGTTGTGTGATCGTTTCCACAATTCTATTCGAGGCATCCTGACGCCCTGAAGGGCGTCGCTAACAAAAGCATGCCAATGGCTTGGTGCTTACAGCGCGAAAGCGGCTCGAGCATTCTAGTGCGGGCGGCCGCCGGAGGAGGACGAGGTGGAGGAAGCGGAAGACGCGCGGCCTGACGAGGATGAGGCTGCTGATGAGGACGCGGACGATGCTGACGAGCCTCGACTAGAACTGGCTGAGCTTGCCGCACCGCGTTCGCCGCCCCAGCTTTCGTTGCCGCCGGAGCTGCGTTCGGAGGCGGTGGGCGGAGGGGTAAGGGTGCGGCGGCGAGTAGCTGGTTCGTTGGTACGCGAGGCGGAAGATTGCGTGGTGGCGGGTGTTGCGGGCTTTCGCGTGGCTGCGGCGTTTGTCGAGACGGTCGCTTGCGCGGGATTTTTTCCCGTTTCGGAGCCGGATACGGACTCCTCCGATTTAGTCTCGGTGGTGGAGGTTAATCGCGAGGACGGGGAATCGGAGTTCACGAAGCGATGTTCGTGCGCGTCGTAAGTGATGCCGGAATTGGTGCCGATGGAAACGATGCGGTTGCCGGACCCACCGGAAAGCGTGGTGCGAGAGACGGGCTCCGGGCGCGAGCTGGGGGCGAGGGAACTCGTTAGCGGAGCATTGCGAACAGGAGATTTCTCAACTTTCCAGGCGTTCGAGGTACTGGGGACGACGGCGGAAGAGACCACGCCACGCTCGACCGGAAAGACGCCTTGGGCCAGGTTCACGGGAGTCTTCCCGTGAACGTCCAGCGGATGGATTGGTACGATTCCGACAGCGCCAGTGTTGGAGCGAACCCAAGTTGCTGTAGCCGGCCGCCAGGCGGTGAAGCCGGCGTTGCCAAGATTGCCGGGAACCCAAACCCAACCGAAAGCGGGTTGGAAAATCCAGCCGCCGTAGTGGTACGGGAGCCAGCCCCAGGGTTGATTGCCGATAAAGCCCCAGCCAAAGCCGGCGTCCAGAAACCAGCCGCCGCTAGAAAACGGGCACCAGCCGAGGCCGACGCCGTAAGGACGCCACCCATAGCCGTAGCCAATGACATTAAACCATGAGCCGTAGGTGTAGAGGTCGGCGAATCCCGAAGTGTAGTTGGAAGAGGTGTAGCTCGAAGAATTGCTGGTGTATTGCATGGCGGCAGTGGTGGCGGTCGTCACACTATCGACGCGGCCGCTGACCCAGCGATCGAAATCGTCGCTGTCCGGAAGGCGAGCGATGTTTTCGGCGTTGGGATCCGTAGCGCTCATGGACAGCGATTGGCCCTTGGTGAGTGCGGTGGTGTGATCTTTACGAACCACCGCGATATTGCCGGCGGTGACATTTACAGTGCTGCCGTCGTCGAAATTGTCGAGGCGAAAGCTGGCGCGCCCGGTGGCCTCGGCGGTGAAGTCACCGCCGGTGACGCTGAAATAATCGCCGCCCGCGGGATTCACGTAGAAGGATGCCGCGCCCTGGCGCAAGACGAGGCGAGTGGTGCGTGCGCCGTTGTCCAGCGAAAGATCGTAAAACTCGAGAACGGTGTTTTCGCTTAGGAAGGCCATGGCGCCATTTTCAAATTCGACTTCGGCGCGGCCGTGGTCAGTGGCGAGGACGTAGCCTTCGCGAATGGGGAGGTTGAGGACGGCGGTCTCCCAAATATTTTTGTCGTTGGTGAGCGGGTCGCCGTGAGCATCGCGCGCGAAACGCACGTCGCCTTGAACGAGACTGAGACGAATGATGCGAGCGTGGCTCAGGTCTGCGGCGGCGGGCGGCGCGTTTAGCGACAAGATCGCGAGAGTCAAAAGTAGAACAGCTAGCAAGCTGGGGAAATACCGACGGGCGCGCATGAGGCCTCTCATCCGGAACGGCACCGGACTACGCGAAACGGGACAGCATAATCGTGTACCTCGGGGCCGCGCGCGTCAAGAGACCGGCCGGTAAGGAGGGGCCTGTGGGCAACCGTGTGTTTTCCCTATTTCGCTTATCGAAAGTTTGCGGCTGAAGTTCCTTGACACTCGGAAAACGTATCGCTAATTTCGATGTACAGAGATTTATGGCCAGCGTGCAGAAGCGGCCAGAGTGGTGTGGACAATTCGCCGAGTGGTGGCGAAAAATTTTCGGGGTGGAGCAAAAAATCAACGCGAACAATTGAGCAGCGAGCAAAAATAAACAAGTCGACCAGCGAAGTGGTCTACTTTTCAAAAGTCTAATCGTTTCTATCTGAGGGGATAAAATGCAAAGGACTTATAGAATTTTGGCAGGGATGGTGTTTCTTTTTGCAGCGTTGATGATGGGCGGACGGGCTTATGCGCAAGGCGGCGCGACCGGGGCCATCAGCGGCGTGGTGGTGGACGGCAGCGGCGGAGCGGTGGCCGACGCGGAAGTACAAATCATTGATGCCAAGACCGATCAAATAGCGCGCAAAGTGCCCAGCGGAACGGATGGCACGTTCGTGGTGACGTTGCTGCCTCCGGGCACGTATTCGGTGGTGGTGAATAAGACGGGGTTCGCGGAAGCCAAGTCCGCGGACATTGAAGTGCGGGTAACGGAGACGACGCGAATTACGATTCCGCTGAAGCCTGGAGCGGTAACGGAAACAGTGGAAATCACGGCGCAGGTGACCAACGTGGACACCTCGAACCCGACGACGGGACAATCCATCACCGCCAACACGGTGCGCACGCTGCCGTTGGCATCGCAAAACTTTCAACAGCTGCTGACGCTTTCCGCCGGAGCGCAGAGCAATCTGAACAACTCCACGCAGCTGGGCCGTGGCGATGTACGCATCAACGTGAACGGCCAGCGCGAAGACAACAACAACTATTTGATCGAAGGAATTTCAGCTACCGACTACAACGTGGCGGAACTCGCCAACACGCCGCTGCCGAGTCCGGACGCGATTCAAGAATTCAAGGTGGCGACGTCGCTGTATGACGCGAGCCAGGGGCGCAACGGCGGCGGCAACATCAACGCGGTGCTCAAGTCTGGAACGCGGAACTATCACGGCGACGCGTACGAATTCTTTCGCAACGATGTTTTGGACGCCAATGATTTTTTCCTGAACGCCAGCAGCCAGCCGAAGCCTCCGCTGCAACAAAATATTTTTGGCGGCAGCCTGGGCGGTCCGGTGGTAACGGAAAAACTGGGATTTTTCTTTGTGAACTATCAGGGCACGCGGCAAAAGAGCGGCGACTCCTCGGGCACGATTATTTCCACGTTTATTCCGTACATTCCGGCGGCGGATCGCTCTTCCGCGGCGGCGATAGCGGCGGACTGCGGAGTTCCGAGCATCGATCCGGTGGCTTTGGCTCTGTTACAGACAAAGAGCACGCAGTTCGGCGCGGCTGCGGGAGGATTCCTCTATCCCGCCCCGACGGAGCCGGCCGGCACAACACCCTGCAGTACCGTGCCGTTTGCCACCAGCAGCCCGGGCAATTACAACGACAACCAGTTCACCGCGACGTGGGACAAGGAATTCAACAGCGGCGTCGACAAGCTTGGCGCGCGCATGTTTTATTCCAACTCGCAGACGTTTGAGCCATTCGGAGCCGGTGGTTTGCAAGCTTCGCTGGGCGGCGTGATCGCGCCGTCGGACCTAAATTTTCCGTACACCCTTCCCTTGCGGGACCGCTTGTTCATTCTCTCGGAGACGCACTTGTTTTCGCCGACGCTGGTGAACGAACTGCGGTTTGGCTTCAATCACATCAACAACAGCTCGCTGAACGGCAACCCGGTGACGGCCGAGGATGTAGGCATCGACCGGCCCACCAACAATCTGACGGACTCGATTTACAAATTCACGTTCAACAGCTCCGGGTTTCAGTTTGGACCCACACCGCAGGCTAACCAGTTTCAAACGCAGAACAACTATACCTTTCTCGATACCGTTTCATGGGTACATGGCGCGCATGTGCTGCGCGTCGGTGGCGAAATCGATTTCATTAACCTGGATAAGCAGTTCCCGCAGGTATTCAACGGCCAGTTATTCTTTTCCAATACCGCCACGGAAGGACCACTGCCGGGCCCGACGACGGACTTCCAGAACTTTCTGGTGGGCGCGCCGCAATTCAGCTTCGGCGGCGGTGGCGTCTACAACCACCAATACAAGCAGAACGACTTCGCGGCGTTTGTGCAAGATGATTGGAAAGTTACAAAAGACCTGACCTTAAACCTGGGCCTGCGCACGGAAATTTTCGGCGCTTGGAACGACGGCGATTGCCACATCGGCAACGTGCAGTCCAGCCTGACGCTGCAGGGCGAAAATCCCTACGTTTATCCCGGCTGCGTGAACTCCCTGGGTGTTCCCGGACTGACGGGAGACGCCAATGGATCGACGTTCTACAATCAATACTCTACAGGTTTAGGGCCGCGCATCGGCGCGGCGTACGACCTGTTCGGCAAGCACACCACCACGATTCGCGCGGGGTATGGCATCTACTACGCTCGCGAAGACGTGGGCGCGGTGGACCAGCTGAGCTTCAACGCTCCCTTCCTGCCCATCGCCTTTGGCGGCGGAGGAGTGAACAGTCTCGGAAGCTTTTTCGCGGGTAGTCCGGCGACGAATCCGAACGCGCTGCCGGCGGCGGGAGTGTTGAATCCGGTGTACCTGCCGTGCCTCTCGGTGCTGCAGAATTTCCCCGGCAACGATACGACGCAGGCTGCCAACTATGCGAACCAGGCGGGCTGCAATGGCGTGGGCACTATCAACTTGTTTACGCTCGAAAATCCGCGCGATTTCAAGGTTCCCAATACGCAGCAATGGAACCTGACCATTCAACATTCGCTGGGCAAAAAGTGGGTGCTCGAAGTCGGCTACGTGGGCACGCACGGCGTGCATCTGCGCGATACGCGCGACGCCATCCAATCGCTGAGCGCCTCAACCGCGGATCCATTCACGGTGAACACCGCGGACAACGGACCAGAACAGATTCTCTACAACACGTTTGACAACGGACCAGCGCGCACTCCAACGCCGGGGTTGAACGGCTACTCCGGGTATCAGATTTTCGCCAACGATGCCTGGTCGCGTTATAACGCGCTGCAAACCACGTTATCGCGGCGCTGGACGGGCGGTTACTTTCAGGCGGCGTACACCTGGTCCAAAGCAATCGACGCCACCTCGACGGGAAATACGGCGTTCAACACGGCGTATAACAGCCAGACGGACGTAAACGCCTCCAAGGGGCTTTCCGACTTCAACCGCCCACAGCGCCTGGTGGTTAGCTACGTTTACAATCTGCCGTTCTTCAAAAATGCCACTGGCGTCGAGAAGGCGGTCCTGGGCGGGTGGGAAGTTAGCGGCATCACCACCTTGCAATCGGGATTGCCGTTTTCGATTATCGACTCCGCAGCGGGCACGGGATTCCTGGGAGCCGGCAGCACGCCGCTGCTGGGCGCCAACCTTGCCCCCGGCGCTACCATAGCCGGCGGGTACGCCAGCGGCAGCCTGACCAGCCGCATCAACAACGGGTATTTGAATCCGGCAGCGTTTGCACCGGCTCCGCTGCTGTATCCCTTCGATCCCGCGAATCCCGCGACCACCTGCGACCCGGTCCACAATCCGAACTTCTGCACGACCGGGTTCGGAGATTTACAGCGCAACGCGTATCACGGGCCGTTCCAGCAGAACTGGGACTTTTCCGCGATCAAGAATTTTCACATCACGGAGCGGCAGGCGGTGCGATTCACTGCCGACTTCTTCAACATCTGGAACCATCCGAACTTCGGCAATCCGCAAATCACGGACGTCGAAGCAATCAGCACCGGAGCTTTCGGCAAGATCAATACCACCCTCGGGCAACCGCGCTTGATTCAGTTCTCGCTGCGGTATTCGTTCTAGGGCGTTCGACGCGGATATGCCGGTTAGAGGAGCGCGGTTTTCCTTGCGAGAGCAGGGACGCCGCGCTCCTTATTTTTTGCTAGAGTGAAACGCGGAGGAATTTGGGATATGGGGGAGGTCATTGGCGGCGCAGGGGCGCGGGTTAGCTTGCTGGAGCGCGAGGCGGTGACGCCGGAGGCAGCGGCGATGTATGACGCTTTGCTGGCGCAGCGCGGGGTGGTACCGAATATGTTCAAAGTGCTGGCGCACGCGCCGGGGATCGCGCAAGGCGTGGCGGGATTTTTGAAGCCGCTACTGAGTGACGGCGCTCTGAGCGGATGGTACAAAGAGCTGGTGGCGGTGCGTATTTCGACGCTGCACGAATCGGAGTATGCCATTCGCGCGCACGCGGCATCGGCGAAAAAAAAGGGCGCGAGCGACGAACAAATCGCCGGGGTGCGGGATTTTCCGAATGGTCCGTATAGTGAAAAAGAAAAGCTTGGGTTCCGGCTGGCCGACCGGCTGCATCGCGGTCCGCGTGAAGTCGACGACGGTTTTTACAGCGAGCTGCGCAAACATTTTAGCGAGGACGAGGTTATCGAACTATTTCTGACTGCGGCGGCGTTTGAAATGTTTCCGAGGTTTATCGATGGCTTGCGCATTCCGGTGACGCCGTTGCCCGCGGCCAAAACTGCGTGAGATAGGCGACCCGCGAGATTTATTGCGCGGCCGACCGCCGTGCGTAGAAATCCGTTACGGGTGATAATATTCTGGCTGGCCAAACTTATGTCCCTAACCACACCATCACGAAAAATTGCCACACGGGTTGCACAGCTTACCGGCGAAGGCGCGCTGGCGGTCTATAGCCGTGCTAAGGAACTAGAGCGCGCCGGCAAATCGATCATTCACCTGGAATTGGGCGAGCCGGACTTTCACCCCGCGAAGCCGGTGGTAGAGGCGTTGCGCACAGCGGTTTCAGAAGGCCGCGACCGCTACTGCGCGACGCGTGGCGTGCCGGCGTTGCGCGAAGCCATTGCCGAATATCTGAAGCGCACGCGGCGGCTGGATGTTACCTCGGAACAAGTTTTGGTGGCGCCGGGCTGCAAAATGGCGTTGTCGCTGGCCATGATGGCGCTGATTGAACCCGGCGACGACGTGCTCTATCCCGATCCAGGATTTCCCATTTATCCCTCATTCACGCGCGGGCTGGGCGCCAAGGCCGTGCCGTTTGCGTTGCGGGAAGAGAATCAATTTCAGCCGGATCTGGCGGAGATTTCCGCGAAAATTACCAGCAAGACGCGCATGCTGATTTTCAATTCGCCGAATAATCCCACCGGGACGGTTTTTGACCGCAGCGTGCTGGAGAAATTGGCGGCATTGGCGGTGCGGCACGACTTGTGGGTGCTGTCCGACGAAATTTATGCGCGAATCCTGTTTGGCGGGGAATATCAGTCCATTTGGGCGCTGCCCGGGATGGCGGAACGCACCGTCATCATTGATGGCTTTTCGAAAAGTTTTGCGATGACCGGATGGCGGCTGGGGTATGCGGTGGCTGCGAAGCCGGTGATTGATGCCATGGATTTGTTGGTGCTGAATACGTTTACCTGCGCGGCAGAGTTCACGCAATTGGCGGCGGTGGAAGCGCTGCGCGACGCGACGCATGCGGTAGAAGCCATGGTAGAGGAGTATCGGCAGCGGCGTGATCTGTTCGTCGCGGGGCTGAATCGCATTCCGGGATTTCGCTGCCAGCAGCCGGATGGCGCTTTTTATGCGTGGGTGAATGTTGAAGATACGGGATTGCCGGCCGAGGAAGTCGCGCGTCTCTTGCTTGAAGAAGGCGGCGTGGCGGGTATCGCAGGGGCGGCATTTGGCGCGGAAGGGAAAAATTATTTGCGATTTTCGCTGGTCAGCGCGCCCAAGTTGCTGGAGGAGGCACTGAAACGCGTTGCCGCCGTGGCGGCGAGTTGGGCGGCGGTTTCTAAATAAAAGCTCTGTGACGTGAACGTTGCGCACGCGAGTTTTAAAGCGGCGTTGCGAGAGCGGCGTGGATTGGCAGTCATCAAGAAACAACGAAACGAAAACAAAGAGGCGAAATGAACCAGTTGACGCGATGGGCTTATAGCGCGGTTGCGGCCACGGCGATGGCGGGGATGTTTCTGGGCGGCGCTGCGACGTCGCGCGCGCAATCGCGGCCGTTTGCCGGGCCCGGGGTGCAGAAAACCTACGAGCATCTGCTGGCGGAGATCGAGAAAATCCCCTTGTACGACAATCATGCGCACCCTGGATTTGGCGACGACACCGACGTGGACGCCATGGCCGCGCCGCCGGACGAGAGCAGTACGCTGCGCATCCGCGACGACAATCCGGAGTTCGTAGTGGCCGCAAAAGCGTTATTCAATTATCCCTACGACGACTTCAAGCCGGAGCACGCCAAGTGGCTGGCGGAGAAAAGTAAAGCCGCGGAAAAATCCGGCGACCCGAAATACTTCGACGGCATCCTCGACAAGCTGAATATCGAGACGTGCCTGGCCAATCGCGCCATGATGCCCGGGTATCTGGATAGCAAGCGATTTCATTGGGTATTTTTTGTGGATTCGTTTTTCTATCCCTTCGACAACAGCGAGCGAACCGCCAGCACGCCGGACATGGGCGTGTACATTCCATTGCAGGAAAAAATGCTAGGGCGTTATAAACAGCTGGAGAACGTCCAGGGCTTGCCCGGCGATCTAGCCGGCTACGAGGGCTTTGTCCGGCGCACCATGGCGGATAATCAGAAGCTGCGCGGCGGCGTGGCCATCAAGTTTGAGGCGGCGTATTTTCGCTCGCTTTATTTTACGGACCCGCCGCGGGCGACGGCCGAAGCCATCTACAACAAATATCGCGGCGGCGGCGTGCCGTCCGCGGAAGAATATCGCGTGTTTCAGGATTATATTTTTCGTGTGTTGATCGATCAGGCGGAAAAGCTGAATCTGCCAGTGCATTTCCACAGCGCCGTGGGCATCGGAGATTATTTCAGTTTACGGCAAGGGAATGTGTTGAACCTGGAAAATGTGCTGCGCGATCCGCGTTACAAGCACGTCAATTTTGTGCTGTTACATGGGGGCTGGCCGTATTACAAGGAAGCCGCGCTGCTGACGGCGGTAAAGAATGTGTACCTGGACACGTCGTTGCAGTCCGAGCTGCTGTATCCCTCGCAGCTCAAGGAAGTGTTGAAGCAGTTGGTGACGCTGTTTCCCGACAAAATGATGTTTGCGACGGATGCGTTCCCGTTCAGCGATGCGCTGGGAGCGGAGGAAAGCTTCTGGATAGCGACGTACACTTCGCGTACGGCGCTGGCGGCAGCGCTCGCCGAGCTGGTTTCGGAAGGCGCGTTCAGCGAAGAAAAAGCTTTGGAGATTGCGCATCTGTATTTGCATGACAATGCGGCAAAACTTTACGGAGAAAAGAAATGAGCGGCCCTGGCGAACTGAAATACATTCCGTGGAATCAAGTGACGCGCGAGCAACTGAATCCCAAGATCGACAGAGAGATGGTGGTGGGCGAGCAGATTATGCTGGCGCGCGTGATGATTAAAAAGGGCGGACACGTGCCGCTGCATCACCACATAAACGAACAAGTTACCTACATTCTGGAAGGCTCGCTAAAATTTGCTGTGGACGGACGGGAAATCGTGGTGAATGCGGGAGAAGTATTATGCATTCCGCCGAACATGCCGCATGAGGCCTGGGCGCTCGAAGACACGGTGGACTTGGATGTATTTAATCCGCCGCGCCAAGATTGGCTGAACAAGACCGACGACTATTTACGGCACGGCCGGTAGGCCTGGCACGTGAATGGGGCGTTGTAGCGTCTTCGGGTGTAGCGTGGGCCCGCCTACCCCCTTTGCTTTAGGCGTGCCAGGTGCGAAAGGGCATAGACAAATGGCCTCCGTCTTGCTTACCGTAGCTAGGTGGCTTATTCCTGGCGTGGGAGTAGCCCGCCGAGGGGAATGATGATGAAGCGACTATTGGCAGGGGCAATCCTGATTTTGGGTAGTGTGTCTGTGATGCAGGCGCAGGAAATGGCGGGCGCTGGCGTCGCACTGCAGCCAGCCGCCAGCAGTAATGTTGCCGCGATGTCTGATACGCGCTTCCCGGTGGCTTCCGCGGTGCGCGATGCCGGTGACTTGTTTGGATCCGACGCGATATCTACGGTGAGTACGACTGCCTCGCTGGTGGGCTCGAGCAGCGCGGAGTTCGCAGTGCCAGGTCCCGTGCCTTCCGCGGCCCTTCCGAGCGAGCCCGAGCCTGCTCCGGACCCGAAATTTATTTACGGTGGACGCGACGACTATCGCTGGCAGTTGGGCTTGGGCGCCGGTTGGGAGCGTTTCCGTTCTTCGATATTCAACGCCAGCGCCGTCGGGGTTAATACTTCCATTTCGTACTACCTGAATAATTGGCTGGGTATCGAGGGCAATGCGCTGGCGGCGTTCGCGCCCACGATTTTCGATGACGACCCCGTTAGACTGTTCAATTTCACCGCCGGTCCGAGAATTGCGTGGCGGCAACGGCGTTGGGAGCCGTGGCTGCATGGCTTGGTTGGATTCGCCCATGAGCAGCCCCAGACATCGGAAGGCAGCAGGAATTCGTTCGCCTCGCAGGTTGGCGGTGGCGCGGATTATCGCATCAACCCGCGGCTGTCGCTGCGGTTGCAGGGCGATTGGTTGCACACCTCATTTTTCAGCCAGTCGCAGAACAACTTCGTGCTGGTCGGCGGTATCGTAGTGCACTTCTAGAGGGATCGGATTTCTGCATTTAGTAAATGCCGTGCGTGGATCCGTTCCCGTGTAATTCTCCGTTCGTCGCGGAGAGCTGGTACTCATCCCCTGTTGTTCCCGTCCATTTGTTCAAATCGAACGTTCCGCCCGCAGGAATGCGGTGCACCGAAATTCCGGAAATGCGCAAAGGTGTTCTTGCGTGACACAACTCTGGCGCATGGCTGGCCTCCAGAAAATATGCTGGACCATTGCCCACCACCTTCGTTGTTCCATCGGTTTCGAGAAGCACCGCGGCATTTTCTTCCACAGCAATCGCGCGAACGCGGTTGGTCCAGCCATCCTGGAGGATGCGTGCCATGAAGACCACCAACCGGCCCATGCGGTCGCGCTTGACGAAGTGGGTGTCGGTGATGATCCCAGCAAGCTGAGGTATCCGCAGAAAGTCTCGCGAGAGCGTCACCTTGTTACCGTAGGGATCGGCCAAAGCTTCGGGCGAGTGAATGGTATCGATCATGGAAGAAAATGAAAATTCACCAAGGATTGCCAGACCGGCGCTGGAGCCTCCGAGAGGCTTACCGGCGGCGATGTGTCGGTTCAGTGCGTCTTGCGCGGGTGTGTCTTGCCAAAAGCGGATGTAGTTGGATTGGTCGCCACCGGCAAAAAAAATCGTCTGTGCGTGACCGATGATGGAAATAAGTTTGGGGTCTTCGGAATCGTCGCGGCCCGCGAACACGATGGTGGCCACGGAGTTCAGCGGGCATACAGCCTTGATTTCTTCGTTTACCTGTTTGGCGTAGGCGTCGTCCGTGTCGGCGCGCAGAATCAAAAAATCTCCGCCATTGGTGCGTTCGCAGAGAAAATGAAACGCGGGATCTTGCTGCGAACCTCCGCCCATCAGTGCAAACCCCGGACGGGGCTTGACGTCACTGTCCGCTGCATTTCCGATGCGAAAGTATTTCCATTTGGCGGGCTCGGGCGCCGCTGCTGCGGCCGTTGACGACGGCGGGCTCTGGGCGACAAGGAGCAGCCTTGAGGTTGCAAAGAATGTTGCAACGAGTGCGAAACTCAGGAAAACATCACGCAAGGTCATTTGGCAGAGGATTTATTTCGCGGGTAGCGGAAGGATATACTTGTTCAGATCTATTGATTTCCAATCGCCGCTGATTATGCCCGCGCGAATTTGTGCGGCGGTTTTGCCGGCATGCGATTGTTCGTAGGTATAAAAATCCTCAGCCATGCAGACGTTGCACATCGAACCGTGGTGGCCGGCAAAACAATCGAGCAGACTGCCGTGTCCCTCGCTGCGATCGCAGTGGCAATAACAGGGCTGCTGGTAAAGCAATTTTCTGATGCGTGCCGCTACGGTGTAAGCATTCTGGACCAGCGTGGTCGTGAATTGCATCGGATCCAGCGTGTTCGGCAGCGGGCTGCGCGGCAACTGGGTGTGAAACGCGGGAGTCGGTTCGTTTCCTGCGGGAAGCGACATGTCCATTGCCGGTGCATTTTGACTTTGGGGTTGTGGAGATGGACGCGTCGCGGCATGCTGGGGCAACGCGAGCAGCACGATCGTCGTCACCACCAACAAAAATCCCGCGATCACTTTCTGTTTTACGAGCTGCCTCACGAGCATAAAAATCCCCCGGCGACTGCAACCTCACAACGAGACGAGCCGCGATCCGGAAATGTCACGGACAAACTACGACGCCAATATAGGGTGACGCACGACGCGCGGACCCGGTTTCTTATCCATCGAACCGGTCGCACCAGTTGTAACGGTTGGGCGCCCATCCACGTGACGTGCGCGCAGATGTCGCTGCACGCGCCTCCCCCAGCCGCGTACAAACGCGAAATTCATGGTGCCACCGACCGCCGAACTGGCCAGCGGAATAAGTCTCGCCGCCCATTTTTCGGCGGATTCCACGCCAATTTTCACGGCCAGCCGCTGGGCGATGCGCGGAATCAATTTTTCCAGGATTTGCTTTTCCGCGAAGTCCTTGCCGAGGTCTACGCCCGCGGCCGCGGCCGCGGCCTTCCACATTTCCAGGCGTTCACCGCGCGAGGAACTGTCGAAGCCGTACAACAGGCTCAAGCGCTGAATGAGGCGCAGAGTGATCAGCGTCAGAAAGCTGGCGTCTGGCAACAAGGTGATTATGCCGCCCAAGCCGAAGCCAGCGCCTTCCGCAGCCGCTAGGCGTTCCGCATCGCGGATCAGTTTCTTGGCAATGGCGTCAAGACGCTCGATGGGCACATCGCGCATGCGCGTAAAGTCCGGCACCCACAGACCGTGCTTGTTGGCCAGGTGCTTCCGAAAGTCGTCAGGCTTTATTTCCACGGAGCGCAATCCGCGCAGCAGGCTGAAGCGCACAAATGCGCCCGCGCTGCGGCCGATGAGAGAACCGCCGCCGAGTTTGGGTAGTTTGGCCATCCCTTTTAGCATCCTAAGGCGATTAGAACCGCATAGCAAGCGCCGCGTTGTGCGGCCCTGTTGTGTCGGAGGCAGTGTAGGTACAGAGTCCCCAACATGGGCCAACATAGGCCATGATGCGAATCTGCAACGACCTCAGGAATGATCTCCGAGAACAGGAGCAATCCTGAATCCAAACGGGCACCCCACTCATCGTAGGTGCTTACGCTGCGGCCTGATCTGAAGTACTTGGCCGGGGGAGTTGCCCGGAACGCGGCATTGGACCCGCGGTCCTACTTGACGCGGCGAGGTTTTTCGGTAAACTGCGGATTCGCCATGGCAACGACCATTGCACAATTCGTGCCCAGCGAAGTCATTAGTAATGACTTCGAATTCCCGCAACGGGAAGCGGCGTTTTTCTACGGCCTGTTTCTGCGTGGGCACTCCGCTGACCGCTTGCGGCAGGATATACAGGTGCCGCCCGCGGTGCTGCTGAAGTGGCATCGCGAAGCCGAGCGGGAACCAGAGCTACGAGACGTGTTTACCCGCATGGTTGAATATCGCCGCCACGTCTTAGCCATCTTCGATTTGCTGGTGGGTTCAGAGAATCAGAGTCACCGCATACAGTAATCCTGAAGTCCCCGCTATGAAATGCTGGCCTTGAAGCATTGTTACAAAATTCCGCTACCCAACATCGCTATCCCTCATTGCAGTGCCTCGGTGTAGATCGCCAAGGGCTTTGGCGGGCTCATGCGGGCGACCTGTACCTGAGTTCAGGTCAAAAAAAGTCAGGCAACCTTTTTTTCCGTCGCACGTTCCAAACCCACCGAGGGGCAAGTGTCACAAAATGCAGGAGATTCCTCGATTGACGGGGAAGTTTTCCGGGGTTAAACTTCACAACGTCCTGGAAGTTGAGGTGTAATGATGTCACGGGCTATTCGTTCCGTATTCGCATCGCTGTTTTCGGTTGCGGTAGCTATGTCGCCTATAGCGGCACAGCAGCCGCAGGTGCAGGATCAACCTGCGCCGATTGCGCACCAGAACCTGGATAAAGAGCAGAAGAAGAAAATCAAGCGCACCTTGAAGGAGCTTGATACACCGTACCGGCAATGGCTAAACGAAGATGTGGTGTACATCATCTCGCCGGACGAGCGAAACGCCTTTTTGCAGCTAGCCACCAACGAGGAACGCGAGCAATTCATCGAGCAGTTCTGGCTGCGCCGCAGTGGAAATCCGGACCTGCCGGACAACGACTTTAAAGAAGAGCACTATCGCCGCATCGCCTACGCCAACGAGCACTACGCGTCGGGCATCCCGGGCTGGAAAACGGATCGCGGCAAGATGTACATCATCTGGGGTCCGCCAGACGAAATTGAATCGCATCCGACAGGCGGAACGTACGACCGTCCGATGGACGAAGGCGGAGGCACCACCAGCACGTATCCTTGGGAAACTTGGCGGTGGCGCTATCTGGAAGGCATCGGAGAAAACATTATTCTGGAGTTCGTCGATCCCAGCCAGTCCGGCGAATATCACATGACCATGGACCCCTCGGAAAAGGACGCGTTGTTGCACGTTCCCGGCGCGGGTTTGAGCTTGATGGAGCAGATGGGTTTGGCTTCGCAGGCGGACCGCTTCACGCGCTCTGACGGCACCAACCTTCCCACTTCCCTCGGGGGCACTCCTGCCAGCCTGGACGAATTCAATCGCTTGGAACTGTTTGCCAAGGTACAACAGCCGCCGCCGGTGAAATTCAAGGACTTGGAAGCCGTGGTGACCGCGCGCCTGGTGCGTGATCAAATGAAGTTTGGCTGGCGCACCGATTTTCTGAAGGTGACCAACGACACCGTGCTGGTCCCCGTGACCGTGCAAGTGCCCAACAGCCAGCTCTCGTTCCGCACGCGGGATGGCATACACTCGGCGACCATCAACATTTTTGGGCGGGTGACCACGCTAACGGGCCGCATTGTGCAAACCTTTGAAGAATCCGTGAGTCGGGATTTCCCCGATTCGTTGTTTCAGCAATCGGTGAAGCTGCAATCCATTTATCAAAAATCGGTGCCCTTGCGGCCGGGTTTGTATCGCCTGGACCTGGTAATTAAAGACGTGGATAGCGGCAACGTTGGAGTGATCAATACGCGCCTAGCGGTGCCGCGCTATGAAGATGAAAAGCTGGAAGCCAGTTCGCTGATCTTAGCCGACCAGATCGAACACGTCCCCGCCAAGCAGATTGGCACCGGGCAATTTGTAATCGGCTCATCCAAGGTTCGTCCGCGGCTTGATGGCGATTTCACCACCGCGGATAAGCTCGGCATCTACATGCAGGTCTACAATCTGCAACCGGACGCGAAGACGCACAAGTCCGAAGCCACCTTCGAGTACACCGTGAAGAAGGGCGAGCAGCAGATCATGCAGTTCAAGGAAACATCCGAAGAGATGAAACAGACGGGCGACCAGATCACCATCGAGCGGCTGTTGCCGCTAGCCACGCTATCGCCTGGCAAATACACATTGCAGGTGAATGCTACGGATTCGCTCTCTAAGCAGACAGTCTCTCGCACCGCGGAGTTCTCGGTCAAAGCGCCGCTCGATACGAAAACGGCTGCTAACGTAACGCCGGGGAGGTAACAGCTCGTGAAGCAAGGACACCTCCGGATCCTGGGGGCGTTGGTCCTGACGATGTGCAGCTCGGCACTCGCGCCGAGATGCACACCTGCGCAGAGTGTCGCGCAGAAAACGGCTGCTGCGGGAAAACTATCTGGAATTGTGCGCGACGCGGCGGGCACGCCGCAAATGGGCGCCAGCGTTGAAGTACTTCCGGAAGCAGCGGGAATTCTTGCGGCGCATGATTTCCTCACCAATACGCAAGGCCTCTTCCGCGGCGATCAACTGCCCGCGGGCTACTACAGCGTTCGCGTGACCCTTGCAGGATTTCTTCCTTCTATCGAGCGCCATGTACAAATCAGTTCGAATCTCACTACCGTAGTGCGTATCGAGCTGGAATCGATGTTCGCCTCCCTGGATCGTTTGCGCCGGCAACCTTCGAACGCCAGCGCGGAACCCGATGATTGGAAATGGGTGTTGCGCTCCGCCCCCTCGTTGCGGCCGGTGCTGGAATGGACGGACTCGAATGCGGTGAGCGTGGCCAATGTGGACCTAGACAACAGCATTCCGCGGCCCGTGCGCATGCGCATGGAATTTACGGATGGCGCGATGCGTTTGGCTTCGCCTTCCAACGTGCCGCCTACGCCCTCAACCGCTTTTGCTTACGACCAAGGTCTCGGCGGCGCCGGTCGCTTGATTATCGCCAGCCAGGTCAGTTATGACGAAGATACGCCTGGAGGCGGCTTGGCGACGATTTGGCTCCCCTCAGGCAGATTGGGTACCGGTCCGTATTCGGCCGTGGTGCTGCGGGAAGCCAAGAGTTCGCCAGACGGCCCGGTGTTCCGTGGTGTGCGCATTGATCAAGGTGGCTCTCTTGCGGTTGGCGACCGTGCAGTAGTGCATTATGGCGGCGAGTATGTGCTGGTGGGCCTTGGCCGCGCGGCATCGGCACTTCGGCCGCGGATGGAGTTGAATGTTCGCGCTACCTCGAATTGGCACGCCGAGTTCATTTTTGCTTCGCTGCCGGTCGGCCCCAATGCGCTGGACGTGGCTCCAGAAGATACTTTGGCCGCTGACATTCGGCAGGGTGACGAACTGGTGGCGGCGCTCGGAGAGTTGGACGCGTTCCCCGCGCTTCTATGGCGGGCCAACCGGCCGGTGTTGCAGAGTGGCTGGCACGAAGAAGTTGCTGCCGAACGTAAGTTGGGCTCGCGCGGCACGCTGCAGATCGCGGCCTTCCACGATGACCAGAGCCACGTGGCGGTGTATGGCCGCGGCAATGATTTGCCCGCGACGGATTATCTGCAAGACTTTTACGGAAATGGTTTCGCGTATGACGGCGGATCTTCCAGCAGTTGGGGCGGACGAATTGCCTGGACCGAAAAGCTGACGGACACTCTGCAGCTCACTGCGGTCTATGCTTATGGCGGCGCTTTGGCTCCCTCGGGAGACGCAAACGACTTCTTGCGCGACGTGCTGCGGACGGCACAGCGGCAATCTCTGGGGGCCAATATCACCGCCCGGGTGCCTCGCTTGGGCACCAAACTAGATACCGGTTACAAGTGGGTGAGCGGTACCACGGTGTCCCGCGTCGATCTTTACGGGGAAACCCTCTATCAAATGGATCCGTACTTTCACTTTGGCATGCGCCAGCCCTTACCACGCTTCGGGCTAGGTCGCTGGGAAGCGGTAGCCGCTTGCGACAACCTCTTCGCGCAGGGATACGTTCCCGTAGGCAGTCGTGACGGCGAAGCGTCGCTACTTACCGCGTTCCGAACCTTCCGCGGCGGCCTAAGTGTGCAGTTTTAGCTCCCACTTGACCTGTTGAAACCTGTATGGGTGCTATTAAAAAGCGGATGCTGCCCGACTCCCCCGGCCAACCTACAGATAACTCTTTTAATTTAAGTGGTTTGCGATTGTGAAACGCTACCAAACATTGGACATCGGTTTGCTCCTAACTCTTGGGTTAGGTGTCGGGCTTTTCTGACATGAAGCAGAATCTGCGCGCAAGTCTCGGAGCTGTCGTACTGGCCATCGCCACGGTGGCCGCGTTTACCTTCGCCTTGCTCAATCTGGATCAGCGCCGGCTGTTTGATTCCCCGGACGACGGCGTGGCCTGGTCGGACACCGACCACGGCATCCAGGCGTGGAAGGTGGCTCCGAATTCTCCGGGTGCGCGCGCGGGCATTCGTTCCGGCGACCAGCTTATCGCGTTCAACGATGTGCCCGTGATTCGGGCGGTACAGATGACCCAGCGGCTGTGGCGCGCGGGAATCTGGACCCAGGTGCGCTACAAGCTTTCCCGCAATGGGGAAGAGTTCGAAACTCCCGTAGTAACCGCGCCGGCTCCGAAACCAGCCTCCATCGAGAATTACCTCCGCGTCGTTGGCCTCCTGTATCTGTTCATCGGCTTGTTCATTTTTGTGAAGCGCTGGAACGCTCCGCGCGCGGTGCACTTCTACGTTTTTTGCCTGGTGTCGTTCGTTCTCTATTCGTTTCACTACAGCGGCAAACTGGATGTTTTTGACTGGGAAGTTTATTGGCTGAACATCGTGGCGCATTTACTGGCGCCCGCGCTATTGCTGCATTTCGCGCTGGTTTTTCCGGAGCGTGCCGAGCCTGCCGCGCGCTCGTTCCTCAAACTTTTGGTGGTCTACGGCATGCCGGTGGTGCTGCTGGCGATCCACGTCAGCGCGGCGAACAACATGCTGGGCTTCGTGCCGTGGCTGGGTTCCCGCGTACAACTCGAGAAATGGGATCTGGCGTTCCTGGGCGCGTGTTTCGTAGCCGCGGGCGCGGTCTTCTACAAGAGCTTTCGCGAGGCGCCTTCCGGCGTGCTGCGCCAGCAGCTGAAGTGGCTTACGGGTGGCACCCTGGTTGGCAGCCTGCCGTTTACGTTTTTCTACATTGTGCCGTTCGTTCTGGACGCGCCGTCGCAGCCGTGGATGCAATTTTCCGCGCTGAGTCTGGTGCTGATTCCCTTGTGTTTCGCCTATGCCATCATTCGCTACCGGCTGATGGATGTGGACATTATTTTCAAGCGCGGGTTGGCATATACCGCGGCTACCGCGGCCGTCGCGGTGGTGTATTTTGCGTTGGTAGCCGTGATTGCCGAAATCTTCCACGCCAAAACCTCCGGGCCGGTGGCTGGCATGATCGCCATCGTGATCGCGGCGTTTCTGTTTCAGCCTTTCCGTGAGTGGATTCAGACGCGTCTGGATCGCTTTTTCTATCGCGACCGGCTGGACTATCGCCGCACGCTCATCGAGTTTGGCCGCACGCTTACGCACGAAGTGCGATTCGATCCCATGCTGGGATCGGTGATGGACCGTATCTCTCAAACATTGTTGGTGGACCGTCTGGCGATTTTTGTCGACGATGCCGCGCATCCGGGGCGCATGCGTATGGCGCGCTCCATGGGTGTGCGGCTTTCGGAACCGCAGGATCTTAGCTTCCTCGAGCCGGCCCGGCCCGAGTTCGCCCGTGGGGCGCTCTTTTTTGAGTCGCCTCGCGCGGCGAGAGATGTTTCCGAGAGCGTGCGCCGCACGCTGGAGCAACTGGATCTGAACTATTTCGTGCCCTGCCGCATTCGCGAGCACACTGTGGCTGTGCTGGGTCTGGGAAAAACCGTCGACGGCGATTTTCTTTCCAGTGAAGACGTGGAACTGGTGGAGACCATTGCCGGATACGTGGCTGTGGCGCTGGACAATGCCCAGCTGTATACCTCGCTGGAGCAGAAGGCCAGCGAGATCGTGCGCCTGAAAGACTTCAGTGAAAACATCGTGGAGTCTTTAAACGTAGGCGTGCTGGCCGTGGATTTGCACGGCGTGGTGGAATCCTGGAACACGCGCATGGAGCAGCTTTTTGGCGTGGCGCGGCAGGATGCCGTGGGTCACGCGCTGGCCGCGTTGCTGCCAGAAGAACTGGCTGCGGAAATTGCCGCGCGCGGTGACGAAGAGCAGGTCTCGGGCATCTACAAACAGCGCATTCAGCATCAAGGATCGGCTTTGACGGTGAACGTTTCTATCACCCCGCTGGTCAGCAAGTCCGGAGAACGCATCGGCCGCTTGCTGCTGTTTGATGACGTCACGCAGCGCGAGCACATGCAAGAACAGATGACCCAGACGGAAAAGCTCACTTCGCTGGGACTTCTGGCCGCCGGTGTCGCCCACGAAGTGAACACGCCGCTCGCGGTGATTTCTAATTACATTCAGATGCTCGCCAAGCAGCTCCCGGAAAACGATCCGAAACAGGCGCTAATCGAGAAAATCGTGAAGCAAACGTTTCGCGCCAGCGAAATCGTCAACAATCTATTGAATTTTTCGCGCACTGGGGCGGCACAGGCGGTGGACATCGACGTCAACCGGGTAGTCGAAGAGACGCTGTCCCTGGTGGCCCATCCGCTGAAAACTTCACAGATTCAAATCGTGAAGCAGCTTGGCGAGGGCCTGCCCGCAGTGCGCGGCTCCGCCAACAAGCTGCAACAGGTGTTTCTGAATCTTTTCCTGAACGCACGCGACGCTATGCCCACCGGCGGCATGCTGGAAGTGCGCACTGGCGCGCACAACGGCAGCGTCGAAGTGGAAATCGTGGACACTGGCGCGGGCATTCCGCGCGAACACATCCACCGCATCTTTGATCCATTTTTTACCACCAAAGCGATTGGGCGAGGCACCGGCCTGGGCCTCTCCGTGACCTACGGCATCATCAAAGAACATGCCGGCAAGATTGATGTGCGTTCCACGCCCGGCAAGGGCACTTCATTCCACGTGGAGTTCCCGGCAGTCAGGAAAGCGGTTCATGTCTAAGGGCTCGATCCTCGTTGTTGACGACGAATCAGAAATTCGCGAAGGCCTGGAACTCTTGCTTAGCAGCGAAGGCTACGGGGTTTCCAGTGCGGAAACCGGCGAATCCGGCCTGGTAAAATTAGGCGAACATCCGTTCGACTTGCTATTGCTGGACGTTAGTCTTCCGGACGGCAATGGATTGGACCTGCTGCGGGAAATACGCCGCCGCGACCCACACCTCTCCGTGGTGCTCATTACCGCTTACGGCTCTATCGATATGGCGCGCGCGGCCTTCAAAGGTGGCGCGCTGGATTTCATCACCAAGCCGTGGTCCAACGATGAATTGCTGGCGCAGGTGGCGCAGGCCGTGGAATCGCGCCGCCTTCGCGACGAGAACGTTCAACTCAAGCGTGCGCTGAAACAGCGCTTCAATTTTCCCAACATCATCGGGAAAAGCGATCGCATGCAGACGCTGTTGAATCTGGTCACGCAAGTGGCGCCGTCGCGCTCCACGGTGCTGATCAGCGGCGAGAGTGGCACCGGTAAGGAGTTGATCGCCAAGGCCATTCATTCAGCGTCGCCGCGCGCGGACAAAGCATTCGTGCCCGTGAACACTGGTTCGATTCCCGTCGATCTTTTGGAATCCCAACTCTTCGGCCACGTGAAAGGCGCTTTCACCAGCGCGATTGCTTCCAAAAAAGGCCTTTTCGAAGTGGCCGATCAAGGCACCATTTTCTTCGACGAAATAGCTACCATCGGACCGGAGACGCAGGCCAAGCTGCTGCGCGTAATTCAAGAACGCGAGTTCATGCGCCTGGGCGGCACGGAGCAGCTCAAGGTGGATGTGCGCATTGTGGCGGCATCCAACATTGAATTGCTGACCCTCGTTCGCGAAGGGCGTTTCCGCGAAGACCTTTATCACCGCCTAAACGTCATCTACCTTCAGCTTCCGCCGCTGCGCGAACGCCGCGAAGATATTCCCATGTTGTTGCTGCACTTCCTGGAGCGCTACTGCCAGGAAAACAGCAAACCCATGCGGCAATTCACAGCCTCTGCCATGAAGCTGCTTATGGACTACGACTGGCCGGGAAACGTACGCGAATTGGAAAACGTCGTCGAGCGCGCCGTGGTGTTATCCACGCAAGAACGCGTTGACGCAGATCTTCTGCCGGAGAGCGTGCGCAGCAAAGAAATCGTCCGCGGCGTGCGTTTGCAGCTTTCCGAATTCCTTCCGCGGTTGCCCGGCGAGCCTGGTTCGCGCACCGCCGCCGATCAGTCGCAACCCTCGCTTTTTCAAATTATGGACGAAATCGAACGTCGCATCATTATGGACATGCTGGAGCGCACCGGCTGGAACCAGACCGAAGCGGCCGAGCGCTTTTTAATCCCGCTCTCCACGCTAAACCAGAAAATCAAGCGCCTCGGGATCGACGTGCGCCGGCGCGGCCGCGGCGACGACGGCCTTTCAACTTTTACTGCAAAATAATAATAAACTTACGATAAGTCCCTAAGTCGCGGCCGTTTTTTCACACTTTCACCTTGCATCTCCTGTCCCGTCTAGGCAAAGTACTTTCGAGATGATCCTGCGCCTCGCGAGCTCAGCGGAACGCCTTGTGGTGCTGGCGGTTGCCGTTTTATTGGCTCTTTTTCTCTGGTTTTTCAGCATTCGCGGCGCGTGGGCCGCGCATTCCGCCGCTCGGGGAACTGCGGCGGGATTCGAACGCGCCACTCGCCTGGAACCCGGGAACGCGGAAAACTGGTATTTGCTCGGCCGCTACTGGCAATTCAATCTCGAAGATCCCGACAACGATAAGGCTATCGCCGCCTATCGCCGGTCTTTGTCGTTTGATCCACGCTCCGCGGAAACGTACATCGACCTGGCCACCGCGTACGAAGGTCTCGACGACATCGCCGACGCTCGCGATAATTTTCTAAAGGCCAAGAAAGCGTATCCGCTTTCCGCGGAAGTCTCCTGGAGGGTCGGCAATTTTTATCTACGCCAAGGCGAACTCGATTTGGCGTTCGCGCAAATTCGCGAGTCGGTGGAGGCCGACCCCACCCGCGGCGCCGAAGCCTTTTCCCGTTGCCTGCGTGTAGAGCCCGACGTCAAAACCGTGCTCGCCCTAGCCCTTCCTGAGAATCCCAGCGTGTATCTCGATATTATTCACGACTTATCCGACGAAGGCCGGACCAGCGATGCGTTGATCGTCTGGGACCGCCTGGCCGCCACGAATCCAAGTTTTTCGCTCGGCGAGATCTACCCGCTTATCAACGCGCTGCGGGCCAAAAGAGAAATCGCCGATGCTGCGCGCGTATGGAAACAGTCCGTCTATTTCGCGGGTATGGGCGACGTCGGTGATCCCACCGGTTCGGTTTTATGGAATGGCGGTTTCGAATCCCCCTTCCGCAATTCCGGCTACGCGTGGTTTTTTGGCGACAATATGCGCAGCGTGCAGATTCAGCTCGACCCTCGGGAACGGCACTCTGGAATGCAGTCTCTGCGGCTGACCTTCGACGGTACGTCCGACGTCAACTTCGCCGACGTTTGCCATATCGTCCGGGTAACGCCGCTCGGCGTTTATAAATTTTCCGCCTGGGTCCAGACTCGCGACCTCACCACCGACCAGGGCCTGCGCTTCCGCATCCAGTCCATGGGAGTGGGCGGCACCCCCGCGTACACTCCCGAAGTTCACGGAACCCAGCCGTGGACAGAAGTCGAAATTCCCTGGAACGCCGATGCTGGCGTTCAAGAAGCGCAGATATGCATCGTCAGGCTCCCCAGCGATCAGCCGGACAACCGCATACGTGGCGCGGCCTGGGTCGACGATGTCTCGCTGGTGCCGCAATCCGCAGTGCAGGTGAATTCCACCGAAAACGTCAAGTCCTCAGGAAGCTCCAAGTCCTTGGCAGCCTCCAGACCTTCGGGAAGCGCCAAGCCATGAAGTTCCTCAGGGTTGGTATTTGCGGCCTGCTGGTGTTCGGCGTGTCCGCCCACGGAGGAGTGGAACCCTGGGCGCGTACCGTGCTGGAAAGCGGCGCCGCGCTCCTGCTCGTGGCCTGGGCCGCGTGGGTCTATCTGCATCGCGAGGAGCAAGTGGTGCTCTCTCCGCTTTTGCTTCCGCTCGGCGCCCTGGCCCTCATCGTGGCGGCCCAGTGGGTGTTTCACAAGACCGCCTCCGCCTACGATACGCGAACGGAACTGCAGTTGCTCCTGGCCGACATCATCCTGTTGTTTCTCACCGCGCAGGCCTTTCGCACCCTGGAAGACTGGAAGAAATTTGTCTGGTTCGCCATGTTTTTCGGATTCGTGGTTTGCACCTTTGGCATTCTGCAGCACCTCACCTTCAACGGCAAAATCTACTGGTTCCGCGAGATGCGTTATGGTGGCATCCCGTTTGGGCCGTACGTGAATCGCAACCACTTTGCGGCCTTTGCCGAGTTGTTCATTCCCATCCCGTTGGTGCCCCTGCTGATCGGCAAAGTGCGGCGCGAACGTCTGTTCGTAGTGGGTCTCTTGGCCGTGTTGCAGATAGCTGCGCTGCTGTTGGCCGCCTCGCGGGGTGGCATCGCGAGCTTCGGCGTGGAACTGGTGGTTCTGGTGACCTGGATAGCCATGCGCCGCCCCGGCGGGAAGCAGCTCTTGGCTGGCGGCGCCGTGCTCCTGGTGGTCGTGTTGTTGATTTCCTGGCTCGGTGTGCGACAGATCACTCAGCGCTTTTCCGCCATGCAGTCCCTGGAGATCACCTCCGGCAAACGCGCTTCGATGCGCGCAGACACCTGGCGGATTTTCCTCGATCATCCCGTTCTTGGCACTGGCCTGGGCACCATTCAGGTCGTATTTCCACCCTACGAAAGCCTTTATGATGGCAAGATAGTTAACCATACGCACAACGATTACCTTGAGGCCCTCGCGGAAACCGGCATTCTTGGCGGCCTGTGCTGTGCGTGGTTTCTCGGCGCCTTTTTTGCCAATGCCCTTCCTCGCGCCGCGCCCGCGAACCGCTCTTTCGCGGCGGCCCTGCAGTTCTCCGCGCTTCTGGGCTGCCTGGGATTTCTCGTGCATAGTCTGTGGGACTTCAACCTGCACATTCCCATCAACGCCACCTTGTTCTTTGTGTGGAGTTATCTGGCCACCGCCAAAATCGATACCACCGTCGCCGTCCCCGTAGAGGGCCGATTTCGTGCACGCCGGCGAAATTCGTAAGCGCCACAAACGTTTTCGATGTGTATAATCACACTTGGGGGATCTCTATCCGTATGCTGTTGGGCCGCCTAGGTAGACCGACTGTCTCGTGCCTTGCCGGGGCCACGCTGGGGCTCGTGTTTCTTGCTTCACCCGTTGTGGCGCAGACCGTCGTCGATACGGCCCAGCAAGCCAATGAGCGAATCAAGGAAATGTCTGCTCAAGTAGCAAAATCCGGCCCGCACGATTACATAATTGGTAACGGCGACCTGCTCGAATTCGAAGTATTCGATGTGAAAGAGCTTAGTCGCGAAGTGCGCGTCAGCCAGACCGGCACCATCGGCATTCCGCTGGTTCCGGTGCGTTTGTACGTTGCTGGTTTGACGGAAACGCAAGCCGAGCAGAAAATCGCGGAAGTTCTCGAGGCCAATGGGCTCGTTACTAACGCGGCCGTCACGGTGACGGTGAAGGATCACAAGAGCAAACCGATCACTATCGTTGGCGCCGTTGCCCATCCCATGGTGTATCAGGCCGAACGTCAGGTGACGCTCCTCGAAGTTCTGGCGGAAGCGGGCGGTATATCCAATGACGCGGGCGACAGCGTGATCATCACCCGTCCAGCAAACGGGCAGTCGCCGGAGACTCCGGAACCTCCGGTCATCGGACCGGAAGACTCGATATCCAATTCCTCTGCGCCGAATTCTGCGCCGCCAAATTCAGACCCTGCAAAAACTCCCATGGCAGCAACCGCTTTGGCGGGCTCGCCAACCAGCGCCTCGTCCTCCGCGGCCCCGTCTCCCGCGTGGGCCCGAAATAACATGACGATTAACCTTAGAGATCTCGTGGAACTCGGTGACACTACAAACAACGTGGTTTTGCAAGCAGGCGATATTGTCACCGTTCCGCACGCCGGAATCGTCTACGTGCTGGGCGCCGTGAGCCGGCCGGGCGGCTACATACTTTCCAGCGACCGCACGGAAGTCAGCACGCTGAAAATACTGGCGTTAGCTGGAGGAATGACGCCCACCGCGAAGTCCGATCACGCCATCATTATTCGCAAAAATGATCAAGGCCAGCAAAACGACGTTGAAGTGGATCTGAAGAAGGTGCTGAAGCGGGAAACCGAAGACGTGCAACTGCTTCCGAGCGATATTCTATACGTTCCGGATAGTCGCGCGAAACAAGCGCTATTACGCGCGGCTGAGATTGGCATCATTATCGGCACGGCCGTCGCGCTTTACCGAGTGGCATATTAAAGGACCATGGACGATCATAAAATAATTCCGCGTGACCACTCCTCCAACGGTTCCACCGTTGCCGTCGAGCTCGACCGTCTTCCGAATTGGGAACTCTCCCCTCGCGAGCCGCACCTTTACGATTATTTGTTGATTCTCCGCAAGCACCAGTGGCTGATTTTGTCTTTCGTGCTCGCCGTGGTCACCATCGTCTCCGTCGCTACTTTTAAGATGCAGCCAGTGTACGTGGCCACCGCGCGCATTGAAATCGACCGCGAAAATTCCAATATTCTGCCCTTCCAGGGCAACGATTCGTACGATGCGGCCATGGATCTCGATAACTATATCGAAACGCAGTCCAAGGTCCTCACCAGCGAGACGCTGGCGCTGCAAACGATTCGCAACACTGGGCTCAGCGCGCGTCCGGAGTTTTCTGGCGCTTCCGGACCTTCCGAAGCGGTGGCCATTGGCAGCTTGGCGAATCAGAAGCGGCCGCCCGAGCTTGGAGAGTTTTTGGGCAGTCTCAGCGTCCGGCGCGTCCCTTCGAGCCGCCTCCTGGACGTCAGCTTCGAATCCACCGATCCGGTGCTGGCCGCCAAGATCGTCAACGCTCACCTGGAAACGTTCGTGGAACAGAATTTCCGCAGCCGCTACGAAGCTACCACGCAGGCTTCCACCTGGCTTGCCGATCAGCTCGATGAGTTAAAAGTTAAAGTCCAAAAGTCCGAAGATGCGCGCATCGCCTACGAGCGGCAAAATCAAATTTGGTCGTTGGACGATAAATCTAACATCACCACGCAACGGCTCGCCGACGTCAACAAGGAATTGACGGATGTGCAGACCGAGCGCATGAAAAAAGAGTCGCTTTACGAGTTTGTGAAAGCCGGGGATTTGGATTCCGTTTCGCAAGTTCAGAACAATACTTTTCTCATGGACATGATTCGCAAGCGCGGCGAAGTGAATACCGAGTACAACGACGCCTTGAGCCAGTATGGGCCCAACTTTCCCAAAGTTCTACGGTTGCAGGCGCAGTTGAAAGAGTTCGACCAGACTCTCGCGAAGCAAAAACAGAACATTGTCAATGGCCTCGAGAGCGACTATCGCGAGGCTCGCCAGCGTGAAACGCTGCTCACGGAGGCCCTCGAACAACAGAAAGCCGATGTCAACGCCATGTCGGAAAAGCTTGTGGAATACAACATTCTCAAGCGCGAAGCCGAAACCAACAAAGCCCTCTACGACGGGCTGCTCACCAAGCTGAAAGAGGCTGGCATTACCGCGGGCCTGCGTTCTTCCAATATTCGCATTGTCGATCCCGCGATGATTCCTTCCTATCCTTCGCGTCCTGCCAAGGCCCGCAACGTCGCGCTGGCTTTCCTGGTTGGCCTGGTGGGCGGGATTGGCCTCGCGCTCATGCGCGAATACATGGACAATACCGTTAAGACTCCCGACGACGTCGAGACTTTGGCGCGCTTGCCTTCCTTGGCGGTTGTGCCCCAGTTTACTGGCTCGAATGGCGCCGGCAAGCGCGCAGGTTTGCTACAGGGATTCGCTTCGCCTTCCAACGGGAACGAAAAGCGCATCGAGCTGGTGGCGCAACACTTGCCAAAATCCCAGATGTCGGAAGCCTTTCGCGCGCTGCGCACCTCTTTGCTGTTATCCCAGGCTGGACACCCCCCGCAGGTAATTCTGGTTACCAGTGCGCTCCCGCGCGAAGGAAAAACCACCGCCGCGGCGAATCTTGCCGTCACGTTGGCGCAGCTTGGCGACAGCACTGTGCTAGTGGATGCGGACCTTCGCAAACCCGGCGTGGGTCGTTTGTTGAACATGACCGGAGGAAAATACGCCGGCCTGAGTTCGTATCTCGCGGGCGTCAGCAGCCTCGATTTGGTCAGCGTTCCGCATCCTTCGATTCCCAATCTTGTCGCTATTCCGACCGGTCCCTTGCCGCCAAATCCCGCGGATTTGCTGTCCTCCAGCAAGCTGACCGAAGCGATCGCCGAGCTCCGCACCAAATTTAAATTTATTGTGATCGATTCGCCCCCGGTCATGGCTGCCACGGACGCGGTAATCCTTTCCGTGCAGTGCGATGGCGTGTTGCTGGTAGTTCGCAGCGGTGAAACGCCGAAAGAAGCCTTCACGCGCACGCGCGATTTGCTGACCAGCGTCAAGTGCCATCTGCTCGGCGTGGTGCTCAACGCCGTTGATTCCAGCGCCCCGGATTATTACTACTCCTATCGTTATTACCCATACTCTTACGGATACGGTCCGCAGGAATCGATGGACACGCCGCACCAGCAAGACACTCACGTCGTCCCGCAAAGTAGTTCCCGCGATCACGACGAAGACTCGGAAACCCTTTAAGGAGACCACGTGCGGTATTTAATCACTGGCGGCGCAGGATTTATAGGTTCGCATTTGGCCGAGCGCCTTCTGGATCGCGGCGACCACGTAGTCTTGCTGGACAATCTCTCCACCGGCAGCGTCGAAAATATTCGCCATCTAAAATCCAACGAACGCATGCAGCATCATTTCGACGACATCGAAAATCGCCAATTGGTTGCCGAACTGGTGGACGATGCCGATATCGTGGTGCACCTGGCGGCCGCCGTCGGCGTCAAATTGATTGTCGAAAGCCCTGTTCGCACCATTGAAACCAATGTCAATGGCACGCAGATGATTCTGGAGGCCGCCTGTAAGAAGCGCAAGCTGGTGCTTACTGCCTCCACCTCCGAAGTCTACGGCAAGAATACCAACGTGCCGTTCCACGAAGACGCCGACCTCGTGCTCGGCTCCACCACCAAAGGGCGCTGGAGCTACGCCGCGTCCAAAGCCCTCGACGAATTCCTCGCTCTTTCGTATTGGAAAGAAAAACGCTTGCCCGTCATCGTCGTGCGGTTATTCAACACCGTGGGCCCGCGGCAAACTGGCCGTTACGGCATGGTGCTGCCAAACTTCGTCAAGTCCGCGCTGGATCTGGCGCCCATCCAGGTCTACGGCAACGGGAAGCAATCGCGTTGTTTCTGTGATGTGCGCGACACCGTGGAAAGCCTCATTCGCCTAATGGACACCGAAAAATCCATCGGAGAAGTCGTCAATGTCGGCAACACTGAAGAAGTCTCCATCGAAGAACTGGCGAAGTTGGTCAAACAGCGCACCGCCAGCTCGTCCGCCATCGAATTCGTTCCCTACGACAAGGCCTACGAGCCCGGTTTTGAAGACATGATGCGCCGTGTCCCCAACGTCGATAAGCTTCACTCGCTGACCGGCTTCCGCCCGCAAACTTCCCTCAACGAAATTATCGACCGCGTCACCACCTTCTTTCGCGAGAGGAACTCCCGGCCTGCCACCGCCAGGATGGCCAGCACTACTGCCGTATGATTTCCGAATACGGTCGCGGCGTGCGCCGTGGCGGGCTGTGGATTAGCCCGTCAATTTTTCTTAAAAATTGTTACTATCTTTCCAGTAAATTTGTTTGTAGCTAGAACTCCAGGGGCGCGCGCCGCGTACCAGAGTTGCGCCTGAAAGTTTACGGCGACGCACCCGCCCCCTACTTCGCCCAAGCGGCTCATGAAAGTTGACTGAGATCGTTGATCGATCGAACTAAAAAATCGTCAATCTACGCGCCGCTGCAACAGGACCGCCGCCCGGAGTACTGGCTCGGGGCCCTGTTCCTTTTCTCTCTGCTGCTGATGAATCCCTGGGTGCGTGGTGATGGCGTAGGATATTACGCTTATTTACGTGCTCCGATCATTGAGCACAGCCTGAATTTCGAAAACGACTACCGCTACGCCAACGCCAGCTTCCGTGGGCCGCGGCTAGACGAAAATGGCAACCTCAAGCCGGAACTTCGCACCCCGACCGGCCATCTTGAAAATCATTTCACCGTGGGCCCAGCGATTCTCTGGAGCCCGTTCTTTATCCTCGCGCACGGCGGAGTCTTGCTGGCGCGTGCCATGGGTTCCTCCGTCGCCGCCGATGGTTTTTCTTCTCCGTATCGTCTGGCGATGGCCTTCGCCACCGCCCTTTACGGCTTTCTCGCTCTGTTGCTGGCGTTTCGCCTCAGCAGCCAATACGTCGACCAGTGGTCTGCCTTGTTCGCCACCATAGCTGTCTGGTGGGCCAGCTCGCTACCCGTCTACATGTACTTCAACCCGTCTTGGTCGCACGCGCTTTCGGCTTTCGTGGTCGCGTTTTTTCTGTGGTTCTGGCACCAGACCCGCTCCAAGCGCACCATCCTGCAGTGGCTGTTCCTCGGCGCATGGACTGGCTTAATGCTCGATGTCTACTACCCCAACGCCATGGTCCTAATCGTCCTAGTCATCGAAGCCCTGCGCCAATACAGCGCCGCCTTTCGTGCTTCCGAGTCAACGGACCCGCGGCCAGCCCTCCCAACCCGACTGGCGCGCTTGCTCGCCAACCACCTTCTCTACCTCGCCGCCGCATTCGTTTGCTTTCTCCCCACTTTGATCGCACACCGCATCATTTACGGGGACGCCCTCGAATCCGGCTACGTTCCCCTCAGCAACTGGCTCTGGCGCTCGCCCGTGCTCCTCGCCGTGCTCTTCTCCTCCAATCACGGCCTGCTATCCTGGACGCCTATCCTTATCCTCGCGCTCATCGGTCTCGCACTGTTCTGGCGCCGCACTCCCGCGGTCGGCGGACCGTTCGCCGCCGCTGTTCTGGCTTTCTATCTTTTCATCGCCTGCTATCCAGACTGGGCCGGCATCTCCTCTTACGGCAATCGCTTTTTTGTTTCACTCACGATCCTCTTCGTCCTCGGCCTTGCCGTTTTTCTTGACGCTCTCGCCCGCCTCTTCTCCAGCCGCCGCGCCGCGCTCGTCGCCGTCTCTGTCTTGCTCGGCATCTTCATGCTTTGGAACGCCGGCCTGATGTTTCAGTGGGGCTCGCACCTGGTGCCCGCTCGTGGTCCCATCTCGTTCCCGGAAATGATCCACAACCAGTTCTACGTCGTCCCGGGTCAGCTTTCCGGCAAACTCGAAACCTATCTCTTCAGGCGCCGCAAACTCATGCAGCAAATCGAAGAGGGAGACATGCAGCAGATGCAACAGCAACCACCGCCTTGATCGCGTGCTCGGCTGGAAACTCTTCGCGTCTGCCGCTATAGCCTCTCTCGCGCCCTTTTGTATCTCTGGTACTCTAAGGACTTGCAAGCGCTCCCGAGAGCGTCACCGCATTACGTGATTTCGCGCCAGTCTTAGCGATTACCGTTTGGGAAGGTGCAAGCAACTCTGATGGCCTCGGTCACCTCACGCTCGTCCGACGAACCCTTGCCCAACCCCCGTCTGCCTGAAAACGCTCCCGCCACCGTGCCGCAAAATCTTGCCGCGCCTACTGCCGCCGCCCGCCCCGCCGTCATCACCCGCATCGCCCCGCCCCGCGGCTGGTTTGACCTTCGCCTCTCCGAGCTCTGGGCCTATCGCGAACTCCTCTATTTCTTCATCTGGCGCGACGTCAAAGTCCGCTACAAGCAAACCGTCATCGGCGTAGCCTGGGTCGTCATCCAGCCGCTCTTAACCATGGGCGTTTTTACATTGTTTTTCGGCCGCCTCGCCAAGCTCCCCTCCGACGGCCTCCCCTATCCCGTTTTCTATTTCTCCGCCCTCGTCCCGTGGACCTATTTCGCCACCGCCCTGCAGAGTTGCACCAACGTCGTGGTGGAAAATCAGCGCGTCATCACCAAAGTTTATTTCCCGCGCCTCGTCCTCCCCATCTCCCCGGTCCTGTCCGGCCTGGTGGACTTCGCCATCGGCTTTGTGGTCCTCATGATCGTCGTGGCTTTCTACAATTTCCGCCCCACCCCAGCCATCTTATGGCTGCCCGCATTCCTGCTGCTCGCGCTCCTCACCGCTCTAGGCGTCGGCCTGTGGATGTCCGCGCTGAACGCTCTCTACCGCGACGTCCGCTACATTGTTCCCTTTCTGATGCAGTTCTGGATGTTCGCCTCGCCGGTTGCCTATCCCAGTTCGCTCGTCCCGCAGCGTTACCGTTGGCTCTACGGCCTCAACCCCATGGCTGGCGTCATCGACGGCTTCCGCTGGGCCATCACCGGTCACGGCCAACCCCCCGGTCCACAACTACTCGCCAGCACCGCCGCCGTCCTCGTAATCCTCGTCGGCGGCCTGCTCTTCTTCCAACGCATGGAGGGCGCCATTGCCGACCGCGTCTAACTCGGCAGCCGTTGCCTCCTGGGTTTCGGGTGCCCCACCCTTGGTTTGTAAGGGTGGGTCTTTCTTTTTTGGCTCCGACGCATGGGTACCGTACCCATGAGCCTCCAAACCGCCTACGACGCCTGGCATCAGCGCATCCACGACGCCGATCCGCAACACGAAGACGCCGCCAGCCCCTGGTACGCCTTGGTGCGCGAACACCTCGGCTCCGTCTCCGGCCTCAACATTTTGGAGGTCGCCTGCGGCCGCGGCGGCTTCGTGCGCGAACTTCAGCTCGCCGGTGCCCGCGTCATCGGATGTGACTTCTCCCTCGCTGCTCTGCGCATCGCCCACTCCAAGCTTGCCTCGGCGCCCGCGCACCAATCCGCCGCCCTCGCCCAAGGCGATGCTCAGCACCTGCCCTTTGCCGCAAACTCCTTTGACTTGGTCATCTCCTGCGAAACCATCGAGCACGTCCCCGATGCTCCCACTGCCCTTGCCGAAATGCATCGCGTCACGCGTCCCCAAGGCAAACTTTTCTTGACCACTCCCAACTACGCCAATTTCATGGGCCTCTACGAACTTTACGCGCGCTTCCGCCACCCCCATCGCCAGGACGATCAGCCTTTTGACCGCCGTCAATGGTTCCCGCAAATCCACAAATGGATTCGCAATGCCGGCTGGACCATTCTTCGCACCGACGGCTCCGTCCATCAATTCCCGGTTCTTCCCGGTCACAACCCCATTCGCTGGCAAGCTCTGGAATCCAGCCGCGCCCTCCGCAAACTCCTCAGCCCCTTCGCCCTCACCTATTTTGTCTCCGCGCAAAAGTCGGAGCGTGCCCATTGACCGCCTCCGTCATCAGCGAGCGAAACCGCTACCCGGTTCTCGACGCCTTGCGTTTCATCCTTGCTCTGTGGGTGGCCATTGGCCATTACGGCATGTTTCCTCTGTTCGCCGGTGCCGACCAATCCTCTGCTCTCGGCCGCTTTCTCACTCATGCCTGGAGCAGCATCGTCTTTGGCACCCCCGCTGTCATCGTTTTCTTCCTCATTTCCGGCTTCTGCATCCATTTCCCTTTTCGCGCGAAAACAAAACTTCCCGTCGCACGTTTCTACCTTCGCCGTTACACCCGCATTCTCATACCCGTCATCGGCGCTCTCCTCGTCTATCGCCTGGACGGCGAAAAACTCCATTTCTGGGGCGAGCATTCCATTCTTTGGCAATCTCCGCTGTGGAGCCTGCTCTGCGAGGAAATCTATTACGCCGCTTATCCGCTCCTGCGCATCCTTCGTCACGCTGCCGGATGGACTGTCTTGCTTCCCGTTTCTTTCGTCGCCGGCATCGCCATTGCTCTCACTCACCCTCACGCCGCCAACTGGCACATCTTCGGTCCTTTGGGCACCGCAGCGATCCTGCTTCCCGTTTGGCTTCTCGGCGCACTCCTCGCCGAACAAGCCGAAGCGCTTCCCGTGATCTCTTCCGCCGTGCGCATCTGGTTCTGGCGTTTTGCCGCATGGCTCGGCTGCTGGTCATCCGAGATGCTTCACTTCAAAGCCAAAATCTCCTACGCCTTCACCATGAGCGCTTTCGGCGTCCTCGCTTATTTCTGGGTAAAAAACGAAATCGAATACAGCCGCCACCGTGCTCCCAATCGATTCCTCGTCGCTGCCGGCGCCTGGAGCTATTCCCTCTACCTCGTTCACGCCCAGGGTTTGGTTCTCTATTCCCGTCTTCCCATTCCTTACCTCGGGGATGTCTTCACCTGGTGCTTCTCCATACTGGTCATGCTGGCTTTCGCCTACGTCTTTTACATCCTGATCGAACGCCCCTCCCACCGCCTGGCCCGCCTGGTCAGACTCAACTCCACCCCAGTTGCCGTCCCATCTCCTGTCCTCGCCCCCCTCGCCGCTCGAGCCGTCGAGGAAACCACCCCATGACCCTTGCCCGTCCCTCATCTTTCCCTTTCCTTCCCTTGGGCGGCCCACCCTTGGCTTGTACGGGTGGGTCTTTCTTTTCTCCCGCCCTTCTCTGCGCCCTCCGCTCCTCTGCTAATCTCTGCGATAATCTTTTTCTGTCCGAGGCCCTCGCTCGATGAATTCAGTAATTCACGCGGAACATCTCTCCAAACTCTACCGCCGTGGTCTAAACGCTGACCCCGGCCTCCGCCACGCTCTGGAAAAATTTCTTCGTTCGCCACTAGAATCCTTGCGCCGCCCCAAACAAGAAACTTTTTGGGCGCTAAAAGACGTCTCCCTGGACGTCCGCGAAGGCGAAGTCCTCGGCCTTATCGGTCGCAACGGTGCCGGCAAAACCACCTTGCTCAAAATCCTCTCGCGCATCACCAAGCCCACCACTGGCTTCGCCGAAATCCACGGCCGCGTCGGCAGCCTCCTCGAAGTCGGCACCGGCTTCCATCCCGAGCTCACCGGCCGCGAAAACACTTTCCTCTCCGGCGCCATCCTCGGCATGAGCAAGCGCGACATCACCCGCAAATTCGACGAAATCGTCGCCTTCGCCGAACTCGAAAAATTTATCGACACCCCGGTAAAGCACTACTCCAGCGGCATGTATGTCCGCCTGGCCTTCGCCGTCGCCGCCCACCTCGAACCCGAAATCCTCCTCGTCGACGAAGTCCTCGCCGTCGGCGACATCAACTTCCAGAAAAAATGCCTCGGTAAAATGGGCGACGTCGCCCGCGCCGGCCGCACCGTAGTCCTCGTCTCCCATCAACTCAATCAGATCCGCCGCCTCTGCCACCGCGTAGTCTGGGTTGACGACGGCCAAATCCGCCAGGACGGCCCGGCGGGTGATGTGGTTAGCGCCTACGAGTCCGTCATGGCACGCGGCGATTCCGATACCGGCGAACGTGCGCGCACTGTAAACACCGGGGCAAGGTTTGTGAAATGGGCCATCGTCAGCCCGGATGGCGGAGACCCGCACACCCTTACGTCATTGGGAGCGGTAACTGTCAGTTTCACCCTGGATGTGCCGCAGCCGTTGCGGAACATCCATCACGGAATCGCACTCTTCAATCATGACCGTCAGCTCATGTGGGGCTGGGCCACTGACGGTGTGAATTTTCATCAGGGTGAAAATTCTCTAACGTTCACGTTTCCCATGCTCCCCTTGCGTCCTGGTCCTTATAGCTGGCTCGTGAGCTTGTATCAGGACTCAAAGGAAATCGATGTGTGGGAGTGTCTTCCGGAAATGCATGTCGCCACGGCCGCGCTGCAGCATCAATACGATTCATGGAACGGAATTTTGAACATCCCTGTGGACTTCAACGTCTCTCGACAACTTGCGCCCTCGAGTGGAAACAGCACTGCCGAATCAAAATCGCAATGAGCAACGTACGAAACATTGCCGAACCCTCAGTATTCGAACGTGCCGCCCGTTTAATTCGCGAACCATCGCGCGCGCTCTACGGCGTTTGGAAACGGATTTTCCGTAATACGCCTTTTCCCATGCGTCTTCCATTTGGCGCTTGGTGGCTGGCGGGCGATGATTATTCCGGCACAGTTATCCGCCGCGGTGGATTTGAAAATTCCGAATACTCATTTGTACGGCGCTACCTCGAACCGGGAATGACCGTACTCGACATTGGTGCCCACCACGGCTTCTACACACTTCTCGCATCAACACGAGTTGGCCGCGAAGGCCGTGTCCATGCTTTTGAGCCTTCCCCTAGAGAACGTGCGGCACTTCTTCGGCATCTGCGGTGGAACCGTCGACGCAACGTTTCCGTCAACGCGTTGGCTTTAGGCAAAGAGGCAAATACCGCTCAGCTTTTTGTTGTGGATCAAAATCAAACGGGATGCAATAGCCTCCGGCCGCCCGCGTCCGACGTTCACGAAAGCTGTACGCCAATGGCCGTCGACGTAGTTACCCTCGACTCTTGGTTTTCTGGGCGCGATGTGCGTTCTGTAGACTTCGTCAAGCTGGATGTGGAAGGTGGAGAACTCGACGTCCTGAAGGGCGCGAGCGCCTTCCTTGATCGCCGCCCCCGTCCCGTATTTCTCGTCGAGGTGCAGGATGTTCGCACCGAAAACTGGGGCTATCCCGCGAAAGAAATCATTTCATTCCTCGCCGTGCGTGGTTTCCGATGGTTTTCGCTGTTGCCGGATGGCTCTTTAAGCCCGCTGAACATCGATTCGCAAAGATTTGAAGGCAACTATGTAGCCTGGCCAGAGGGCCACGACGTCCAACGCCTCGCAACATTTGTGCAAAACAGCTGACCATCAGCCCGGCAATTTGTTCTGTTGTAGACTCCACGCGAAGCTCTCTCGCTGCTCTGGAGTAGCGAACGCCTGTTCCGCCCGCAGCGCAGAATTGCTCGGCACAAACGCCACATCCACCTGCGCCAACGCTCCATCCAGCGGCCGGTACAACATCCCCCACATGTCGTACACCACAAATCCTCGTTCCTGCATGTAGCTCACCACGTCCGCGAACTGCGGCCCGCCAATCATCGTTCCGAATAGCGTCACTTCCAGAATCACCGCGTCGCACTCCCGCAGTATTTTCTTCGCTCCGGCCAGCACCCGCAGTTCCGCCCCCTGAACATCCACTTTCAGCAGGTACGGCCCCGCCAGCCCGCGCTCCCCGCAAATTTCGTCCAGCGTCACCATGCGCACTTCGCGCGGTTCCCCGTCCACCTGGGAACCCTCCGCTTCGTTGAACAAACTCGAGCAATCCAGCTGCTCTTTATGCACGTTCAATGAAATCGTTCCGCCGGCTTCCCCGGCCGCCGCCAGCACATACTGCGCCCGGTATTCCGCGCAAATCTTTTTCAAAAATGGCTCGAATTCGATCAGCGGCTCCACCAGCAGAATTTCCGCATTACTAAACTCCTCGTACAATTCTCGCGTTTCAAACGCCACACCAACATCAATCACCGTTTTCGGCGCCAGGCCCAGCTTGCGCATCTGCCGCAGCACTCCGCGGAAGGTGGGGCGATTCGCCGCTTCCGTAGCCGCCGCGTCAGGGGGCACCGGTACGCGTCGCAGCTCCAATCCCATAGTCTTAAATAGCTTCTTGGCGCTTCGCTTGATCATCTCTTTTCGCGGCCTTACTCCCGCTATTCATCTCAGCACTCCCCGCTATTGCGGTCAAGGCAGTTGCTTGACTCCTATTCGTCGATACGCGGAAGATAGATTGTTCGCAAAATGTCCACGCTCGCCACATCGGAGGGTTCGCTTCAGCAGCCGAACGCCAATTCAGTTGCGTCCGCCGTTTGGCCGCGCATCTCCCTAGTTACCCCCGTTTTCAATTCCGCCAAATACATCGAGCAAACCATCCGCTCCGTCCTCTCGCAAAACTATCCCAACCTCGAATACTTCATCGTCGATGGCGGCTCCACCGACGGCACCATCGACATCATTCGCAAATACGAATCTCAAATCACCGGCTGGATCAGCGAGCCGGATAACGGCATGTACGACGCCCTTAACAAAGGCTTCGCTCGCACCACCGGCGAAATCATGGGCTGGATCAGCGCCACGGACCAATATCACGTTGGCGGTCTCTCCGTCGTCGGCAGCGTTTTTCGCGATCTCCCGGAGGTAGAATGGATTACCGGCCGCGCCACCGGCTTCAATGAAGAGGGCATGACCACCGTCGTCCTGGACATCCCTCACTGGTCGCGCCTTCGTTTTCTCGCCGGTGCCAACCGCTACATCCAGCAAGAATCTACTTTCTGGCGCCGGAGTTTGTGGGAGCGCGCCGGTTCTCGCGTCGATTCTTCACGGCGCTACGCCGCTGACTTCGAACTGTGGGTGCGCTTTTTTCGTTACGCGCGCCTCTACCCCGTCGACGCCCTGATCGGCGGATTTCGCGCTCACGGCGATTCGCTGGGACTGCAAGACATGGATCGCTGCCACCGCATCCAGCAAGAAATGATTGAGGACGAGTTAAAAAATACTCCCGGCGCGGCGTGGTTGCGTTCTTTTCGCTGGCTAAGCCGCTCAGCCAGCCGCATCCCCGGAGTCCGCGGCTTGTGGCAACGGCTGGTGATGAATAACCTGTATCGCATGCCCGGCTCGGATTGGCCCCCAGTCATCGAACATCGCGAGAACGTCTGGGCCATTCGCCGTTAGATTTCCTCGTCATTGCAGTTCACAATAAGGTCTGGGAATAGTATGCCCTTCGAGCAAGTCCAAATCGACTGCGTCCGCGACTACTGGAACAATCGTCCCTGTAACATCCGCCATTCCACGCAGCCCGTCGGCACCAAGGAATATTTCAACGAAGTCGAATCCCGCAAGTATCTTGTCGAACCCCACATCCCCGCCTTCGCCGACTTCGCGCGCTGGCGCGGTAAAAAAGTCCTGGAAATCGGCTGCGGTATCGGCACCGACACCATCAACTTCGCCCGCCACGGCGCCCAAGTCACCACCGTCGACCTCTCCGATAAATCCATGGCCCTGGCCCGCCAGCGCGCCGAAGTCTTCGGCCTCTCAGACCGCATCCGCTTCTGCCCCGGCAACGCCGAAGAACTTTCCTCCTTCGTCCCCGTCGAGCCTTATGACCTGATCTATTCCTTCGGCGTGATTCATCACACGCCGCACCCAGACGCCGTCCTCGAACAGCTCCGCAAATACACGCACGCCGCGAATCCCGCCGCCAATTCTGCTCTGGCCACCACCGTAAAAATCATGGTCTATTACAAATGGTCCTGGAAAGTCGGCTGGATCATCGCCACCGAAGGCCACGGCAAATTCTGGAAGCTCGACGATTTAGTCGCCCGCAGTTCCGAAGCCCAAACTGGCTGCCCCATCACCTATACCTACAGCCGCGCCTCCGGCAAAGCCCTCCTCGAACGCCACGGCTTCAAAGTCACCGACGTCGCCGTCGACCATATCTTCCCCTACCGCATCCCCGACTACGTCCAATACCGCTACGTCCGCGAACCCTACTTCGCCTGGATGCCTCCCTCCATGTTCCACTCCCTAGAAAAACGCGCCGGCTGGCACCTCCTCCTCTCCGCCAGCGCCTAACCCCTCGGCGTCTGCCGCGTTCGTCGTTGCCGTTGTAGCGGCGGGTCTTCAGACCCGTGCTTTTGCTCTTGAACTTTGTGGCGCTCGCCGTCTGCGGAAAAACACTCTGTTTTGTGGGTCGGAGCTTTAGCTCCGACATTAAGTGCTTGGCTACCATGCGCTTTAGCGCCTGAGGGAACTGCCTTTGCCTTTCTCTGCGCCCCTCTGCGTCCTCCGCGTCTCTGCGTTATCCGTTGCTGTCCTTCGCCCAACCTTTCATCCCAATCGCGCCCCCCACCCGAATCGGTTATCCTGTCACAGAAAATAAAATGCCCATCGCCGCCCACCTCCGCGCATGAAAAATCTAATCCAATCCCTCTTCAACAAACTCGGCTACCGCATCACCAAACGCGACTCCGTCTGGCGCCCCGACTTCGGCCTCGACTCTTTCTTCCCGCTACTCAAAGACCTAGGCTTTTCTCCGCGCCACATCCTCGACGTCGGCGCCAACAAGGGCCACTGGACCCGCACCGCCCTCCGCTACTTTCCCGACGCCCAATACACCCTGGTTGAGCCGCAAGATCACCTGAAAATTCACATCCAGGACCTGCTCGCCGCCGGTCATAAAATCACCTGGATCAACGCCGGTGCCGGCGACACCCCCGGCACCTTCCCCTTCACCATCTCCCAACGCGACGACAGCAGCACCTTCGTCCTCAATGCCGATCAGGCCCGCGCCGCCGGGCAGCAGCAAGTCATGCTTCCCATGCGAACGCTAAATGAAATCGTCTCTTCCTCCGTCGCACCCATTCCCGAAATGGTAAAAATCGATGCCGAAGGCCTTGACCTCCAGGTCCTCGCCGGCTCCTCGCATCTCCTCGGCACCACGGATGTTTTTCTCGTCGAAGCGTGCATCTGCAGCAACGACGGCATCAACACTGCCCACGCCGTCATCAACTTCATGGCCCAGGCAGGCTACCGCTTAATCGACATCACCGACCTCAATCGCAGCCCCGCCCACCACGTCCTGTGGCTAGCCGAATTAGCCTTCCTCCGCACCGCCAGCCCCCTGCTAGAACGAGTCACTTCCTACGAATAGCCACTTCCAACGCGCCGCATATTTACGCCGCTTGCCGCCCATATCTTGCTCATTCAAAGTATCTTACGCCAGTACTTGCAACGACTCCCGCCAGCTCGCCCATCACCCCCTGCACACTTAACCCCTTTAGAAGCATACTCTTTCGCAAATTCACCCTCTAAACCCAATAGAATCTAACCCTTTCACAAACACCCCGGGGGTGGGGGTATGCCGTCGTCATTATGTTAACCACTCTCCCGATCCTCTTCCTCTCACCTTGCCCCTCTCCTTCCTCTCTCCTTCCTCCTGCAAAAATTCTTCCCCCTCTCACCCTCCCTTGACTTTCTCTCCGTAACCGCTATCGTCTCCCTTCCGGAATTTTCCGCTCTCCGGCCCAGTCGCAAGAACGTCCCAGGAGACTCGCACATGAAATCGTTGCTAACCCTAGCCCTTGCCGTCATCGCCGCGTTATTTCCCGCCATAGCGCAGGCCCAACAGCCCAGCAAGACCTACGTCCTAAAAGCCGCGCGCATGTTCGACGGCAAGAGCAACACCATCACCAAGCCCGGACTGGTGGTTGTCAGCAACGGCAAGATCCTCGCCGTCGGCGAAAGCGCCGCCATTCCCCCAGGCGCCGAAATCATTGACCTCGGCGACGCCACGCTGCTCCCCGGCTTCATCGACGCCCACACCCACCTAACCATGGCCTACCGCGAGGATTACACCAAAGCGCTGCTCGACGGGCTGCAGAAGCCCATCCCGGAAATGGCCATCGACGCCACGGTAAACGCGCGCGTCACGCTGCTGGCGGGATTCACAACTGTGCGCGACGTAGGCTCGGAAAATTATCTGGACGTTGGATTACGCAACGCCATCGACAACGGCATCGTGCCCGGACCGCGCATGCTTGTGTGCGTGCACGCCATAGGGGCCACCGGTGGCCACTGCGACGAAACCGGCTTCCGCGCCGGTGCGCTCGGCAAGGAACTCGGGCCCGAAGAAGGCGTGGTCAACGGCGCCGATCAGGCGCGCTACGCCGTGCGGCTGGCGCACAAATACGGTGCGACGATTATCAAAACTTGCGCCACCGGAGGAGTCTTATCGCTGGCGGATTCCGTGGATACGCCGCAACTCACACAGGCGGAACTCGACGCGCTTGTCGACGAAGCGCACGCGCTGAAATTGAAAACGGCGGCGCACGCGCACGGCGCGGAAGGTGCGAAGCGCGCGATTCGCGCGGGCATCGATTCGATCGAACACGGATCTTTTCTTGACGACGAAGCGCTGGATATGATGAAGCAACACGGCACGTACTACGTTCCCACGCTGATGGCGATTCAAGGGTTGATGGAACAAATTCAAAAGGGTGTAGCCATTCCGCCGCCGGTGAGAGTCAAGGCGGACCTGGCCATCGCCTCACTGCACCAAACTTTTCAAAGAGCGCTGGCGAAAAATATCAAGATTGGATTGGGTACAGATGCGGCCGTTTATCCGCACGGGCGCAATGCGGAAGAATTTCACCAGATGGTGGACTTGGGAATGAAGCCGGTGGATGCCCTGAAAGCGGGAACTTCCGCGGACGCGGATTTGCTTGGTTTAATTGCAAAAATCGGCACGCTGGAAACGAATAAATTTGCCGACGTCGTAGCCGTCCCTGGCGATCCCATCGAGAACATCCGGCAGACCGAGCACGTTTTCTTCGTGATGAAAGAAGGAGTAATCTACAAAAACGATCGCGCCACCGGAAAATAACGCACACTATGCTTCGAGCTTGAAGCGGGTGGACGCCAGGCGATAGAGGCGGCGCCAGAGCAGACGATTGATCAGAACTACCACGGTGGCCATGATCAGCGTGGACGCCAGCAAAATGTCAAAGCGGCCGGAATCGCTGGCGCTGGCGATGGTGCTGCCGAGGCCGGGCGCGGAAACGATGCGACCCTGAAAATGGAAATATTCCGCAACGATGCTGGCGTTCCACGCGCCGCCGGATGCGGTAACCATGCCAGTGACGAGGTAGGGAAAAATTCCTGGCAAGATCAAGTAGCGCCAGCGATCCCACGAGCCGAAGCCAAAGATGTGCGAGACTTCTTTTAAGTCCGTGGGAATGGCCATGGCTCCGGCGATCACGTTGAATAAGATGTACCACTGCGTGCCCAACAACATCAGCAGCATGGCGGCAATTTCAATGCCACCGCGCAGGCGAATCAGAAAAAGCAAAATCACAGGAAAGAGCGCGGTGGCGGGGATGGACGCGGCCATTTGCGCCAGTGGCTGAGCGATGCGCGAAAAGCGCGGATGCGAGCCGATGTACACACCGACGGGAATGGTCCACAGCGCGCCAAGCAGCAAGGCGGCGTTGACGCGGAGAAAAGTGTAAGCCGCGCTCCGCAGCAAGTAACCGTAGTCTTCGGGGTGCAGCTGCGCAAGTTCCAGCGCGGCGTGGTACAGCGCGACGGCAAGCCCCGCGAGCGCGAGCACCGCAATAAAATACCCCAGCAATGTGCGCGGTTTCTTTTGTTTTGGCGCGGCGAAAGTTGCGGCGGCACGGCGTGCGCCGACGGCCAGAGAAAGCGTGATCCAGTTGATCAACGGACTGAACAGCAATCGGTACAAACGGATGACGATGGAGGCACGGCCGATCAGGCTTAGCAGCGTGCTTTGCGTCTGGCTGGCGCTTTCCACCTGCTCGAACTTGAATTTATCGGCCCAGACAATCACGGGCCGCCAGATCAGTTGATCGAGCAAAACGATTACGCCGATCATGGCGGCGAGGCCCCAGAGAATCGCGCGCGTGTCGCCACGACTGGCGGCGGTTTGCAGGAATGAGCCGAGACCCGGCAAGCGAAAATCGCGCGAACCGAGAACGAACATTTCGCACGCCATCAGAAAAAACCAGCCGCCGGCGACGGACATCATGGAGTTCCAAACCAGGCCGATAGTGGAAAAAGGCAAGTCGAGCTCCACAAAACGCTGCCAGCCGCTGAAGCGATAAATCTTCGCCGCTTCCTTCAGCTCGCGCGGCTGGGTCTTCAGCGAGGAATAAAAGCTGAAGGCGATATTCCACACTTGTCCGGTGAAGATGAGCAGGATGGAGCCCAGCTCCACGCCGATCTGACTGTGTGGAAAAATCGCCACCATGGCGAGCATCACGCCGGGAAGAAAACTGAGCACCGGAATGGATTGTAAAATATCGAGCAACGGAACCATCAGAATTTCCGCGCGGCGGGAGTTCGCGGCGATGTATCCGTACGCGAGCGCGAAAAGCAGGCTGAGCACGTAGGCAACGCCCATACGCACCAGGGAGTAGAACGCGTACAGCGGAAGAATGCGCGGGTCTTGCGAGATTTCCGCCTGGGCTTGCACTGGGCCGAGCCAGGAACGGCCGATGGCGTAGACGCCGTAGATGGCCGCAAAGATAAAAAGGAAAATGATGATGTCGATGAGAAAGGAGAAACTCCAGCGCGAGCCGGCGGGGCGCCGCTGCGTGGGCGGAATCGGTGTGGTGGATGGCGGCGCGGCGGCGGTTAAGGACAAAGGGAAATCAAACCTCGGTGAGCGTTAGCTTGCCGGTGGCGGCATCATAATCAAAGAGTTCGGCGTAGCGGCCCCACTGGATGGCGGTTTCCAGCTGACGGCGGGATTCGTCTTCGCTGAAATGCTCGTCGAGCAGGTCGCGGAAAAATTCGTCGGAAAGCGTGCGATCGGCTTTGGCTTTTAGAGACTGTTCCATCTGGCGGAGCAGCGGAACGTTGGCGAGCGCGGTTTTGCGGAAAATGGCTTTGCGCGCTTGAATATCGGCGCGAGCGAACTCCTGGCCTTCTGGAGTGATGATGGCGTCGCCCTCTTCGACGCGCAGCAGGCCGAGCAGCGCAGCGGTATCGACCGTGGGCAACAGGGCGTCGACTTCCAGGCTCAGTTCATCGGCGAGGCGGTGCAAGTCGATGCGGCCGCCGAGGTCGACGAGAATCTCCAAGAGTCCGGCCATGCCGCCAGGACGCGTGTGGGGAAGCATGATGGGTTTGTGAGCTGCAATTTTGCCGGGATGGCCGCCGACGGTGGTGGTTAGCAGATTCCGGTCGTCAGGGCTGGTGAGCACGCGGTAGATATCGTCAACGAGAGCGATGAATTCGGGAGTCTTGCGATCGCGTGGATAAGGAATGGTCACGGTGAAGTCAGCGTGAATGTGCGCGGGGTTGCGGCCGAGGACGATGATGCGGTCGGCGAGGACAACGGCTTCTTCGATGTTGTGCGTGACGATGAAAATAGCGCGGGTGGGAATTTTGTGTTCGAGCCACAGTTCCAGAAGTTCGCCGCGCAGCGTTTCGGCGGTGAGCACGTCCAGAGCGGAAAACGGTTCGTCCATGAAGAGCACTTCCGGTTCGACGACCAGGGCGCGGGCCACGCCGACGCGCTGCTTCATGCCTCCGCTCAGTTCTTTGGGGTAAGCGCTCTCAAAGCCGTCGAGACCGACCGCGTCAATGATGCGCAGGGCGCGCTTGTGGCGTTCGATGGTGGGCATGCCGCGGGCTTCGAGCGGGGCTTCGACGTTTTCGAGAACGGTGAGCCACGGGAAAAGCGCGAAGCTTTGAAACACGATGGAGACGTTAGGACTTTCGCCGCGGACGGGCTGGCCGTGCCAGTAGACGTCGCCGGCACTCGAGGGAGATAGACCGGTGAGCATGCGCAGGAGCGTTGATTTGCCGCAACCGGAAGGGCCGAGCAGGGCGATAATTTTTCCGGGATAGACGGCCAGATCGGTGGCGGAGATGACTTGGATGCGCGTGCCGTCAGGTTGCGTGTAAAATTTTTCGAGCTTGCGAGCCTCGATGATGGGCTCGGAGCTGCCCGCACTCTGGGCGGCGGGGGATTGGCTGGCGATGTTCGCGGTGCTCATGAGAGCGTGTATTATCGCTCAATTATGGTGCGGGCGAACAGCGGGGATGCGGGCAAAACGCGATTTGCGCCAATTGTTGCAGAGCCGATTGTTACAGAGTTGTGAACGAAGACGGTGCGGGTCAGGATTCTAAGAACCAGCCGATGAGCGAACGTTTGGGCACACTAATTGTGACGGGAGGAAGCCGAGGAATCGGGGCGGCGGTTTCGCGCATGGCGGCGGCGCGCGGCTACGCTGTGGCCGTCAACTGCCAGCGTGACCAAGCCGCGGCCAACGCAGTGGTCGAAGAGATTCAGCGAAAGGGCGGTCGCGCGGCGGCGATACAAGGCGATGTGGCTGTGGAACAGGATGTATTGCGCCTCTTTGATACCGCTGAGAATACTCTGGGCACGCTTTGCGCCCTGGTGAGTAACGCGGGGATTACCGGGGGATTTGCGCGCGTTGAGTCGGTCGATGCGGCCATGCTCGAACGCCTGCTGGCAGTCAACGTAACGGGCGCGATTCTTTGTGCGCGCGAGGCGGCGCGTCGCCTCTCTACAAAGCACGGAGGAAGCGGCGGCGTTATCGTGAACATCTCTTCGCGAGCAGCACAGCTTGGCTCGCCGGGTGAATGGGTGCACTACGCCGCGTCCAAGGCGGCGGTCGACGCGCTGACGATTGGCTTGGGCCGGGAAGTAGCCACGGAAGGAATTCGCGTGAACGCCGTCGCGCCTGGTTTGGTCGATACGGACATTCATGCCGCCAACGGTGATCCCGGGCGCCTGGCGCGTTTGGCGCCGACGATTCCCATGGGACGGGCGGGGACGGCCGAAGAGATTGCCGAAGGCGTTTTGTGGCTGCTGTCGCCGGCGGCTTCGTTTGTGACCGCGACGATTCTGAATGTGGGCGGCGGGCGTTGAGGCGAAGCAATTTGTTATGGAGAAGAAGAATTGTGGCCGGTTTTACGATTGCGGACTTTGATGGAGGCAGCGCGCCGATGGCCGGAATGAATGATTGTACGAGGAGAATTTGACAAAACCTAAGGGCGGGGAATGGATTTGGGCGGTGGGGATTTCGCTTGGCACGGCGCTGCTGATTGTGGCGCCATTTTTTGTGCTGGGAATCGCATCGGGGCATGATTTTGAGTTTCACGCGGCGTCGTGGTTGGACGCCGCGGGGCAATGGAAAGAGGGGACTCTTTTTCCGCGGTGGACGGAGTGGGCGAATCATGGATTTGGCGAGCCGCGATTTATTTTTTATCCGCCGCTTTCGTGGATGCTGGGGGCGGCGCTGGGGTCGGTGATTCGCTGGAGTGCTGTACCCATCGTGTTTATTGTGCTGGTGCAAACGGTGGCGGGATTGTGCGCGTTTGCGCTGACGCGAAAGGTGACGTCGCGGGGTGCTGCGCTTTTTGGTGCGGCTTGCTATGCGGCTAATCCGTATGCGCTGCTGGTGATTTATATGCGGAGTGATTTTGCCGAACAGCTTGCTACGGCGTTTTTTCCGCTGTTGGTGTTGCTAGGGCTGCGGGCTAGCGGCATCTTGGGGGACGAAAAGGCGCGCAGTAGTGCTGCGCCACTACAGAGTCAAAAACGAGATATCGCTTTGTTTGCGGTGGTGTTTGCCGTGGTGTGGCTCTCGAATGCGCCGGCGGGGGTGATGGCTAGTTATGGCATGGCGCTGGTATTCGGATGGGCAGTGTTGCGGCAGCGATCGCTTTTGCCTGGTTTGCGCGGCGGGGCGGGACTGGCGCTGGGATTTGGTTTGACCGCTTTTTACCTGTTGCCGGCGGCTTACGAGCAGAGGTGGGTGAATATCGAGCAGGCGCTAGCGTCTGGATTGCAGCCGGCGCAGAATTTTTTGTTTACCGCGATTGATGATCCGGAGCATACCTGGTTCAACTGGATCGCTTCCGGAATCGCGATTTTGCTGATTATGGTGACGGGATGCGCGGCGGCGTGGTCGCATCGGAAGGCCGCGATTTTAGAGCTGGAGACGGCGAGTGAAAGCGCGCGGAATGAAGCCTGGGTCGTGGTGCTCATTCTGGCAGCGGCGGCCACTGTTTTGATGCTGCGAGTGACAGACATCTTTTGGCGAGTTTTGCCAAAGCTCCGATTTGTACAATTTCCCTGGCGCTGGATGTGCGTGCTGGCGATTTGCTATGCGTTTTTTCTGGCTTGTGCGTTTTGGCGCGCGCGGCACGGATGGATCTTGCCGGTTGCAATTGTGCTTCTGAGCGTTAGCACGGCCGCGGTGTTGATCCAGGAGGGGTGGTGGGATACCGAGGATTTGCCGACGCTGCGGGCGGCGATTGCGAATGGGTCGGGGTTTGATGGGACGGATGAGTACGATCCGCTGGGCGACGATCACTATAATTTGCCGGCGAAAGCTCCAGACGCGGTGGTGCTCGCGACAGAAGATGCGGACGATGCAGGGGTTGCGGCCCCCGCGGCGCAGGTGCGGATTGAGAAATGGTCGGCTGTTGAGAAACGGTTGCTCATTTCTTCGCCAGCAGCGGCCAGGATTGCGCTGCGGCTTTTGGACTATCCTGCTTGGCGCGTGGAGGTCAATGGAAAGACGGTTGTGCCGGAACACGCTGAAGGTACGGCGCAGATGGTGGTGCCGGTTAGCGCGGGAGAATCCGAGATTCGCGTACGATTTATCAGCACGTGGGAGCGGCGATGGGGAGGAGTTCTTTCGCTCTTGAGCGCGATCATTGTTGTGTTGATGTTGGTGCTCGGATGGCGGAGGGAAGTTTCGTGAAGGCTGTACTGACAGCGAGCTGCGCGTGATGCTAAATTGCACGGCGTCAAAGGGAGAACTAAATCTATGATGCGAAAGAGATTGCTGACATTTCTGTGTTTTGCGGTTTGCGTTTTGGCGATTTCGACGGCGTTGGCGCAAGACAGCACGCAGCCACCGGCCGGGCAGCAAGTGGTGCTCACGGTGAAAGGTGACGGCGTGCAGATTTATGTTTGCAAGCAGATGGATGGGGCCGCGAAGTGGGTGTTCCAGGCCCCTGAGGCAAAACTTTTGGACGCGACCGGCAAAGAAGTTGGCTCGCACGGCGCGGGGCCGTTTTGGAAGAGTGTGGATGGGAGCCTGGTGAAGGGGCAGGTGGTGGGCAAGAGCGATGCGCCAGCGGCTGGAGATATTGCCTGGCTGCTCTTGAAGGCTAGCGCGCATGAGGGCGACGGAGTGTTTAGCAAGGTGGAATACATTCGGAGGTTGGAGACGCATGGAGGTGTGGCGCCGGCGGGCGGGTGCGATGCGGAACATGTGAACGCAACCGTGCGCGTGCCTTATACGGCTACGTATGCGTTTTATGGAGTTAAGAATTAGGAGAGCCGTGAGCGATGGCGGTTGGCGCGGGCGATCAAGGCGGACGGTACAAGTTGCGGATAGGTTTGAGGCCGGTCTGAAGACCGGCGCCTACAAAAGACGGAGGCCACGGGCGCTGTGCTAGCGGCGGTCGACCGCGGGGTGGCGAACGTCCTGGCCTTGGACGATGTAGATAACGTCTTCGGCGATGTTGGTGGCGTGGTCGCCGATGCGTTCCAAGTTTTTGGCTACCAGGATTAATTCAAACGCCGGGAAGACTACGCTGGAATCGCCCATCATGTAGGTGAGGAGTTCGCGAAAAATCTGGTCGCGATAGTGATCGACTTTGTCGTCGCTGGCGAGAACCTGTTGCGCGAGATCCACGTCGCGGCGGACCACCGCGTTCAAGGCCATGCGCACCATTTCTTCCGCCAGTTCGCTCATGCGGGGCAAGTCCACGTAGGGCTTCACGCGCGGGTGGCGCAGGATGCGCAGCGCGCCTTGCGAGATGTTGACGGCCTGGTCGCCAATGCGCTCAAGATCGTTGTTGATGCGTGAGACGGCAAGAACGAAGCGCAGATCAGCGGCCATCAGTTGGTGCAGCGCCAGAAGCTGTACGCAACGGTCGTCGATTTCGAGCTGCAGTTCGTTGATGGAAGATTCTTCTTCGAGCACCCGCCGGGCCAGAGCTTCATCGGAGTCCAGGACAGAGTGGACGGATTGGTGCACGGCGCGCTCGGCGAGGCTGCCCATCCAGAGCAGGCGCTCTTTTACGACGTTGAGATCCTTTTCAAAATGCCGTTCCATGTCGTCCTTTCCTTGCTTCCTCTAATGCCGGTCGCGGCGCGAATAAAAAATCATCCGAAGCGGCCGGTGATGTAGGCCTCCGTGCGCGGATCCGTGGGCGTGGTGAAGAGATGCGGCGTGGGAGTGAACTCGATGAGCTGGCCAGTCAGCAGGAACGCGGTGTAATCGCTGACGCGGGCGGCTTGCTGCATGTTGTGGGTGACGATGGCGATGGTGCAGAGATCTTTCAGTTGCACGAGTAGCTCTTCGATTTTGGCGGTGCTGATGGGATCGAGCGCGGAGCAGGGCTCATCGAGGAGGAGCACTTCGGGTTCCACCGCCAGGCCGCGGGCTATGCACAGACGCTGCTGCTGGCCGCCGGAAAGTTCGTACGCGGATTTGTGTAGATGGTCTTTGACTTCATCCCACAGCGCGGCGTGGCGCAGGCTTTTTTCGACGGCGTCGGCGAGCGCGAGTTTTGAGCCGTTAATGCGCAGACCGTAAGCCACGTTGTCAAAAATGGATTTGGGAAACGGATTGGGGCGTTGAAAAACCATGCCGACGCGGCGGCGAAGTTGCGTGACGTCCTGCGCGTGAATGTCCTGGCCGTCCAGCAGAATGTCGCCTTCCAGGCGGGAGTGGCGCACGGTTTCGTCCATGCGATTGAAAGTGCGCAGCAGCGTGGATTTTCCGCAGCCCGATGGACCGATGAGCGCGGTGACTTTGTTGGAGGCAATGCCCAAGCTGATGTCGAAGAGGACTTGCTTGGCGCCATAAAAGAAATTGACGTGGGAAACGGTCATGCGCATGGATGCCGCGGAGGGCATCTCGCGTGTCGGAAGCGAACCGCTCGGGGGAGCTATGTTTACCGGCAAAGGCGACCTCACAGAAACGTTCATCGTTACGTCCTCGGAATCGAAACGCCGCGCGCCAAAATCGCGCGGGCGATAATATTTACCACAAGGATTAATCCTAGAAGCACTAATCCCGCGGCCCAGGCCTGGCGATGCCAGTCGTCATAGGGCGAGATAGCGTACGTGTAAATCATCACCGGGAGCGAGGCCGTCGGCTGTTCCCAGCCGGGGCTCCAGAAGCGATTGCCAAAGGCGGTGAAGAGCAGCGGAGCAGTTTCGCCGGCGACGCGGGCGAGCGCCAGAAGAATAGCGGTGAGGATGCCGCGGTACGCCGCAGGAACAATCACGGATGCGATGGTTTTCCACTTGCTCGCGCCCAGCGCCATGGCGCCTTCGCGTAGTGAACCCGGAACGGCTTGCAGAAATTGTTCGGTGCTGCGCAAGGTGATGGGAATCATCATCAGCGCCAAAGCAAAGGAGCCGGCGAGGGTGGAATAGTGTTTGAAAGGAAGCACGACGAGTGCGTAGGCGAAAATGCCAATAACGATGGACGGGACGCCGTTGAGTAGGTCGGCCGCGTAACGCACGACGAAAGCGATGGCGCCGCCGCTGAATTCCGCGAGATAGACTCCGCCGAGGAAACCTACCGGCACGCCGATCAGCGACGCCAGAAACAATAATTTGGCGCTGCCCACGATGGCGTTGGCCATGCCGCCGCCGGCTTCACCCACCGGCGTGGGGAGCTTGGTGAAGAAATTCCAGTTGATGGAGGTGCCGCCATGGTAAACGAGGTATCCGAGAATGAAGAACAGCACGGATACGGTGATGAAGGCGGCCAGACCCGTCATGCCGAGCATGAAACCGCTGACAAATTTGCGATAACGCAGGCGGGTGATCACGTGCGCCCCATTTCGCTGCCACGCTGCGCGGTGAGGATGATGAGCAAGCGGGCAAGGCCGTTGAGGACAAAGGTGAGGATGAAGAGCACCAAGCCGAGTTCGATCAGAGACTGCACATAAAGGTCGCCGGTGGCTTCGCTGAATTCGTTGGCGATCACTGCGGCGATGGAATAGCCGGGAGAAAATAGCGACGCGCTGATGGTTGGAGTGTTGCCAATCACCATGGTGACGGCCATGGTCTCGCCGAGCGCACGGGCCAGCGCCAGAAAGATCGAGCCCATAATGCCGGTGCGCGCGAAGGGGACCACTACTTTCCAAGTGGACTCCCAGCGCGTGGAACCCAGAGCCAGCGCGGCTTCGCGTTGATCACGCGGGACGGAAAGCAAGACTTCGCGGGAAACGGAAACAATGTACGGAATCACCATGATGGCTAAGACGATGCCCGCGGTGAAGAAACCAATCCCATACGCCGGTCCGGTGAAGAGCGGCAGAAAACCCAGCGTGGACTTGAGAAACGGCTGAATGTATTCGCGCATGATCGGGACAATGATGAACACCCCGAGCAGGCCATAGATCACGCTGGGAACGGCGGCGAGCAGATCGATGAAAAATTGCAGCGTGTCCGAAATTTTCTGCGGCGCCAGCTCGGCAAGGAAGATCGCGGCGCCGATGCCCAGGGGCACCGCAATCGCCAGAGAAACCAGAGCCGTCACCAGCGTGCCGTAAATAAATGGCAGCGCGCCGAAATCGCCGGCGATGGGGTCCCACACCGAAGTGACAAAAAAGCCAAAGCCAAATTTGTGGCGCGCCAGCGATGAACCGTGCCACAGCTCGAACACCAGAAGAATAGTGACCAGCACGACGGTAGAGGCAAACAGAAACGTGATGATGCGCGCGATCTCATCGCCTTCGCGGAGTTTGCGGAGAAACGAACGCGAGCCCGAGACGGGGCCCGCGTTCGGAACAGTTGTAGTGGTTGCTGCCAATTGGGTTTATCCGTTCTGCGTGACTATGGCCGGTCTAGCGTGCCGTCGTCCGTTCAGGTGCGTTTGTTGCCGCGGCGACTGTACCGTCGTTATGCCCCCGCCCCGAAGTGATTATTGAATCTTGTCGATGGCCTTCAGTTCTTTGGCCACAACTTCCTTCGGCAGCTTGGCGTAAGAAAGATTTTCCGCGTAGGACTGGCCATCGGTGATCCCCCACTTGATGAAGCCCTTCATCGCGTCGCGTTTGCCGGCGTCGCTAAATTTCGCGGGAATCAGCAGCCACGTAAAACTGGAAATGGGATAAGCCCCTTTGCCCGGAGCGTTGGTGATAGACACACGAAAATCATCGGGCATATCCTTAGCGGCACCCGCGGCTGCGGCGCTGACGCTGCCGAAATCGGCTTTAACAAAGTCACCGGAGGAATTCTTTACGCTGGCGTATTCAATTTTGGTCTGCACCGCGTAAATCAATTCCACGTAACCGATGGAATTGGGCGTATTGCGAATCAGTCCGGAAACGCCTTCGTTGCCCTTACCGCCAAGGCCCACCGGCCAGCTGATGGAAGCGCCCTTGCCGGGTTTGGTGTTCCAATCGGAGCTCACTTTGGAAAGATAGTCGGTCCAGATGTACGTGGTGCCGCTGCCGTCCGAGCGGTGCACCACCACGATATCGTTTGCGGGGAGGTTCACGCCTTTGTTGGCGGAAGCAATGGCGGGGTCATTCCATTTGGTTACGCGGCCCAGAAAAATTCCGGCTAGCGCTTCGGGCGTGAAATTCAATGCGGAATTTACGCCAGGAACATTGTAGATGGGGACCACCGCGCCGAGCACCATGGGGAAATGCAAAATGCCGGAGCCGTGCTTGTCCGCGTAAGCCTTGAGCTGATCGTCGTTCATGATGGCGTCGGAAGCGCCAAAATCCACCGTGCCTTCCGTCACTTGCTTGATGCCCGCGCCCGAGCCGACGGACTGGTAGTTAATCTGCACGTTGGTGAATTTCTTGTGATACTCATCGAACCATTTGGAATAGATGGGATACGGGAAAGTTGCGCCCGCGCCATTGATGAGCAAGGCTCCCTGAGCCCAAACCATGCCTGCCAGGGCTAGCACCACGAGCAGCAAACCAGCGAATCGCTTCATGCGTTGTCTCCGTGAAAATTTAGCTTTCCTGAGTCCCTATAGTGTCTCGCGCGCGTGTTACGGCATTGTTACAACCGGAGGGGTGTTTAGTTGAAAAGCGGCGAGGGAAACCCGTGAGGGAGGTTTAAGTAGCTTATTATAAAGCAGATAGCCATGGGCTAAAGGTGATCTGGGTGCGGCGGAAAAGAAAAGGGGCGGCTAGCCCGTTAGGTTTGCGACGAGCCGGTTCGCAATAGTTATTTCGGACTCCAGTAAGCGTAATGCAACAGGTCGTCCGTGAATACATGGTACCGCCGGCTGGCTCGGCGAGCGTTGGCGCCGGAATTGCGCAGGCTGGCATCCATGAATTGACACATTGGACTGCCGGGCCCTAGCATCGTATGTCGCCTACTTCGTTTCAGCAGGTTGCGAAGCAGTGCGTGACTCCAAGCGCATCGTTATGCCGACCTCAAAACTCTTCACGCCGCGCGAAGCCGCACAAGTTCTCGGCGTGAGCTATCCCGCGCTAAAACAATGGATCTATAAGAAAAAGATTCGGTCGGTGAAAACTGCGGGCGGTCATCACCGCATTCCCGAAAAAGAAGTCGATCGATTCCTCCATCGAGCGAGCGAAGGTGGCGACGTTTCCGAACGGCGACTAAACTTTCGACGGATCAGCGGGCGCAATCAGCTCGTCGGCCGCGTCACCGACATAAAGGTCGACGGCCTGATGGCACAGGTGACCATTTCCATTGGCGGTCAGCGGATTACGTCCATCATCACTGCCGATGCAATTCGGGAAATGCGCCTGAAAAACGGCCAGACCGTGGCCGCTTTGGTAAAGTCAACAGAAGTCATGATTGTCCGGCTGTAACTTCCCCTACTTCATTACCTATTTCATCGCGATTGTTCCGCAAGACTTGTTGATTTGCGATTTCATGCGGCAGACGTGCGCCTGAAACGAATCAAGCCGGTTTGACTTATCGTATTAAAGCGCTTAAAGTCGTCGCGCCTCTACGGCACTTAAACAGGCCGGGCTCGATCCATCCGACGAGCAATAAAGGAGAATAACCGGTGAGCCACCGTCCTATTGCCGTTGCCCTCGCTTCGATCGTTGTTCTTCTCTGCATGGCGGGCGCCGCGTGGGCCCAAACAGGAGCGAGCCTTTCCGGCGTGGTGACGGACCAAACCGGCGCAGCCCTTCCCGATGTCGCGGTGACACTCAAGAACGTCGCCTCAGGTGAAACGCGCACGATCCCAACCGACGGCGAGGGGCACTTTCACGCGTCCGGGTTGCCTCCGGGGCGCTGGGAGATTCGAGCGGCAAAACGCGGGTTCGCCGATGAAACGCGCACGGCGATCAGCTTGGCGGTTGGCCAGGACGCCACGGTCGACATTAAGATGCAGCGGAGCACCACCGGCGCCTGCGCGAGCTATCACGAGTTCAGCACCACCGATTGCACGCTGACCTGGTACGGCATCACGGTCTACGGTGCGTATGACATCGGCGTCGGCTGGGTCAGCCACGGCTTACCGGTAAACGGCTATAACTATGAAGGCGAATCTCTGGTGAACCGAAACGGCAATGGATCTCGATTCCTCGTCGCACCGAACAACCTGCAGCAGACGGGTCTGGGCGTCAGGGGCAAGGAAGAGTTTCTGCCGGGCTGGTTCGTGGTGTTCAACGCTTCCACTGGCATCAATCCGAATTCCGGCCTGCTCGCCAACGCGTCGGCCACGCAGACCGCCAACAACGGCCTGCCCAGGGCCAGCTATTCGGAAGCCATCGACGGCGCGCGCGCGGGCCAACCCTTCAACGACGAATACTATGGCGGCGTATCGTCCACGTTGTTCGGCACTCTGACCTTCGGTCGCCAGCGCTCTCTCGGCACGGATGCGATGCTCCAGTACGATCCGGCCGGCGGCTCCTATGCCTTTTCCTACATCGGGTACAACGGCACGATGGCCGGCGGCGGCGACACTGAGGACTCCCGTTGGGACGACGCCTTGAAGTATCGCCTCGCCTATGGCCCGGTCCATTTCGGCGCGATGTATAAATTCACCAATGGTTCTGGCGGCTGCTACTTGCCCTCGCCCTTGCCCCCCGGAGGCTGGACAGCCGCCAACTGTACGCCGGAACAGCCGCATAACAACGCCTATGGATTTGACCTCGGCGGAAAATACGGCAAGTTCTCCGCCGACGTCGTTTACCAACATTACAACCAGGCCATCAGCGTATTGAACCCCTTGCTGGGTCCTCAGAGTCTCTCCGCGCCATATCAATCCACTACCAATAGCATCAACACAATCCCAATCACCGGGACCAATCTGATCGACACGAACAACACCGTATATGGCATCGTGACCGACAACAACGCAGTTTTGGTGACTGCCAAATATATCTGGGACCCGTTCAAGTTTTTTGCCGGCTACGAATACATCTGGCAGAACAACCCGTCGAACCCTTTGGGCGTTGGGGCCTCGGACCAGGGCGGCTATATCATGAGCGGCGTCGAAGACAACAATCTTGATTCTGAAAAGTTGGTGAACATCTGGTGGGCCGGCGCGAAGTACACCTTCCGCAGCAAAACTGACTTCACTTTTGCCTGGTATCAACAGCGGCAGAGCGACTTCCGTAGTCCGCCGACCTGCTCTCCCACCGCCGGTTTCCGGGCTTCCTGCGCGGGCACCCTCAACGAGGTTTCGCTCTATGTGGATTATCACTTCACCAAGCGTTTCGACGCTTTTGCCGGGAATGCGTATTCCTACGTGAGCAGCGGTCTGGCCATCGCCATTCCTCACGGCCCCGGCGTCCCCTATTTTCACAACAGCAACTCTGCTCCGACAGTCGGTGCTCGCTTCACTTTCTGATCGCTTCCGCGGCGGGCTCAGTCGAGGGCCCTCAGAGCACCAGAAGCGCGCAATCGGCGCTGCGCTGCTCTTCGCGGCAGTGGGAACCTCGAGAACATCCACGCCGCACCTGCGTAGCCGGAGTCTCAGGCCCGCCGGTTGCCCGCCAGGCTGCCGAATGTCCTCCGGCCAGAGCACGCGCAAACAAAAAGGGCGGCTCCGTGAGGAGCCGTCCTTTTTCTGTGCTTTGAAGCCTAAGCGCTACAACCCAAACTATGGGATGTAGTAGCGCAAGGAGGTCCAGAACATGTTGTCGACGCCCCTGGGGCTGATGCCTTCCGCCCCAGACCAAGCGTTACGGGTGAAATACGAGTACGTCACGCCGAACTGGAAGCGGCCTTTCGGACCCTGGTAGAACCGATACCAGAAGCCGAGGGTCGGTTCCATCTGCAAGCGGATGTCCCCAGCGCAAGAGGCGCCGGTCGACGGGTTGAAGTCGTTGACAGGTACGCCTTCCGTGGCGCAGCCGGAATTGACGGCGAGAACGTTGCCGTAGCCACCGATTCCTGGAGCTCCAATCTTGGTGGTGGTTGTGGCCGGTATCGTCGTGATCGTGGTGACGCCACCCACGGTGACGGGAAAGGAGGTCGCGGGAGTTTTGGTAACGGTGATGGCTTCGTAGCCAGCATAGCCCGCGCGCCAGGCGTATTCTCCGCCCCAATACAAATATACGTCGAGCTTCGGCATGGGGTGAAATTCAACCCTGCCCAAGCCTTGCATCCCACGGATCAGCGCAAGCGAGCCGTCGGGACGCGCGGTGGCGTCCGCGAGTTGTCCCGCGCCGTAACGGCCGATGCCGTCGCCGCCGACGAACTTCAGGCCCAACTCTAGCTTCTTATGCAGAAGCATCCAGTACGCGCTGGCGCCGGCGCCACCGCCCGTGGATGAGCGATTGAAGGCGCCGAAGCTGCTGACTTCCGTCGGGTTCGCGGAAACGCAGCTTCCATTAAAGCCCGTATATGTGACTAGCGGCGTCGTGCCCACGATGAAATCGGTGTCGTTTGCGTTGGTGCCGACCACGCCGCAAGGATAAATGCGATTGCGGAATTCACTCACGATTCCGAACACTTCATAGTGGCCTATACCTTCATCCAGTGCGGCCTTGACAATGAAGTCTGGGGCTTTGTTGAGGGCATAGCCCGTGGCGTCAAATGCGTTGTTCAAGCCCGCCGATGCTCCGGGCGCGTTCAGGAAAAAATTGCTTGTGGTGGACGTCGTAGCACCGGAGGTGACGATGGTGGCGGGCGCTGCCGCGTTGTTTATGGTGGTAACGGAATCAAACCCGCGACCGCCGAGGGTAGCCTGCGGACCCTCGAGAGAGACGCCGAGGGACAATTTACCTCCAAAGTCCTTCACCACGCGTATGGCATCGGTACGATCCCACGTGAAGCCGATGACGTAGTTCGGATCTATCATCTGCGGCGTGTTTTCCTGGCGATTGAATAGGCCTTTCTTATACTCCGTGGCCAAGCTCCACATCTGACCTCCGGTGATGATCCAACCGCTGTCCCACGCGGCTTGCGCGAAAAGTTGCCGGTCGCGCAGCACGTAGCTATTGGTCTGGCGGTTGTTCGAAGTGGTGCCGGCGCCGAGGAAGTCCGCTTCGTAATAGCCGCCTATGGTGACGGATCCGACTTTGCCTTGCGCCAACAGCGAAATGCGGCTCTGGCGTGCGGAGAAGACATTCTCGGTTACGTGGGACAGATCATTGGCCGTGAAGGGGAGCGAGGCGAACGGTGTGGCAATGTCACCGGATGTCGCGCGGGTGCGCGTCACCGTCGCTGCTTCTAAGTATCCGCCGGGCGTAAGGTTTATGCCTTTGAAGCGAATCGATGTTGGACCGTCGTCGCTGTTTACCAGTTGCGACATGCCGGAGTTCGGCGGAGTTGTGACTAACGCCAGCACTTCGTCGTTGCTGGTCTTGATCGCCGTCACCGAAGAGTTGAGCGCCTCGGTGCTGGCCTTCGCGTCGGCGGAGGCCGCTACCGCTTCCGTGGCCTTGGAGCTTGCTTCAACGGCTTTCGAGCTGGCTTCCGTGGCGCGCGAATTGGCGGCGGCCGCTTCTTCACGGGCCGCGTCAATCTGGCGATCCCGCTTGGCAAGCTCTTCCTTCAGCAGGTTCAATTGCTCCTGTTGTGCTTGGAGAGCCTGACGCAGCGCTTCCAGCTCGGCGGCAATCGCGGAATCGGATTTGTCCGCCGGTTTCGCTGTGGCCGCGGGCTTGGGTTTCGCCGGTTGCGGATCCGCATCTTTCGGTGTATCAGCAAACGCTGGTCCGCAAACCAGGAACAGCGATAGTGTTAGTGCCGCTAATTTATTCATTGCCTCTCTCTTCACTAAAGGATTTCGACGAACACACGAACAATTTTCTACGTACCACCCCGCGAAGGACGTTAAATGGCCGCTCTTACGGTTACGTGAATCCAATGTGAATATCCTGTAACAACGGGAATTGGGTGGACGTAAACCGTTTACTTAAAGGAGTTTGCGAAACTAGCCGGAGCGTCGACACCTGCGGGAGACGCACATCATGCGATGACAGCTGCGCGACCACCGAATTGTAGACGTCATGGTCACTTTCGCGGACTCCCAATAACGGCCCTTCGCCCTCGACCGCGGGCAGGCGACTACTTTGGTGCCGACATGGTATAGGCGAGCACGATTTGCGTCAACTGCTATCCGTTACGAACGTCGGCTCTTGAATCCGAGAACGTCCTAGTTCATTTGTACGGAAGTGGCGGTCGGCGTACATTGCGTACTTTTTCAAAAGCGGTAATTTATCTCTGAGTATCCGAGTGCGCCGTTGCTGTCGGCGGGGTAGATATTCTTGATGACCTGCCCGCCCTGAGCCCAACCGAAGTACAGGGTAAGCGAAATTCCGTGGCCCCATTTGTAATCGCCACTGATGTCGTAGAGATTGGCAAGTTTGGTGTCGCCGCCCGAGGGACGTCCCTGAAAGCCGAACGTTGATGGCTGAAACGCGCCGCCTCCCGAATACCACAGGTCTTTGCCGCTGGAAAGCCACAGTCCGTGAACGTCACTGCGTATCGTCAGGCTCTTCGCCGGGCGTAACACCACCTCGCCGAAAACATCCCTGTTGTTCATGGAGTTGAAAAACGGGAAGCGGGCATAGAGGCGCGGGGTCGGCAGAATAGCAAAAAATGTGCCATGTGTGTCGTCGTTGGGGTTTCCGTCGCCGCTGGTGTAGTCGTAGCCTGCGCGGAACCACGGACGGACAGCCTTGGCAAAGTGTGGCTGGTAGCCGCCTTCTATGGTGCCGGCGCCCGAGCGTTGCGTCAGCGTGCCCCATTTCCCGCTCTGCAGCACGCCCCAGCCCAACAGATCAAAGGTTCCGACACTGGTTGCAGACGCCATTATGAAGTGTCCGCCGTAAGTCCCAATATCAATGCCACCCAAATCCGCGGCCTTAGCGGCAGCTGACCGGTTATCTACCTTCACCACGCCACGATCGTCGTTGTAGAAAATTCCGAAGACGCGCCATTCCAATTGCGTGGCGCCGTAGTCGCCCTCGCGAGTTAGGGCGACGTAACTGACCGGGGTATCCACCCAGCCCCAGCCATCCACCTGGAATACACCCCGGTCGGGAATCGCGCTGACTGCAGTGAAATTCCATGGTCCGTTCGAGTACACATAATGTAGGCCGTCGAGGCTGCGCATCACGTCGGAATACCCAAAGTTGCCAATCAAGCGCTGTGCGATACGTTCCACCTTTAGCGATGCCAGCGTCGCGTCCTTGGGCTTGACCTCGCTGCCGTCGGTAAATTCGAAGCGCCCGATCTGCAAGCTGTTACGCCCCCACTTGGGGCGAATGAAAACTTGCTTCGGAAAAATGAAAGCCGTGTTCTGAGTTTTGTCGTTCGCGGCGTAATAGGAACCGCCGAGGCCTAATTGGCCCTGTGGTGGCGGCTTTACGGCTCCGTTCGGTAGGCCCAACAATACCGGAACCTCGAACTCAATATTCCAGTCGAAGTTCTGGAGCGTCTGCGAAAGCCCGAACTGGATCTGCGTACCGGAGAAGCCGTAAAGATTTTCACTCGGCGTCTTCGACTGAAACCAATCCCATTCTTCGTAGCGCTCGCGGACGTTTCCGGAAAACGTCACCGAACCAAGCTCGATGGGCTGCGGCTCCGATTGCGCCAGCGCTGGTGCGCAGTAACCAAAAACGAAAACCAGGCACGTCAACAGTTTTTTCAAGATGCTACTCGCGTTCATAGATTTATCCGCCTCTGGAAGATGCGACCGGAGCTTATTTGGCCGGCCCGTGTATACCGAGCAAAACATCAACAACATCAACCACTGAATGGCTGCCTCGACAAGCGTTAGCAACTGAATCTGGGTATGACTCAGAATCGAAAATCGTTGCGGAATCTTCATCCCAGAACGTGGGAACGGCAATAGTTAGAATGCATTAGGCCGCTCCGTCTACGGCGAGGCGATCAGACTGAGGTATGCGGGATGAACGCGAATCAGTGCGGCGCGGCGATGGTATAGGCAAGGACGATTTGCGTTAACCGATACTGATAGCGGGCATCGGTGTCGGAGATGTCTGCCTCTGTTTTTTGCAATTCGGCCTGGCTGAACTCCACGATGGAGCTGAGACCCAGGTTGTAGCGTGATTGCGCGAGATCGAGAGCGAGGTTCGCTTGCTCAAGCAGTTGCTCGGTAACGGAGAGGCGTTCGAAAGCGCGACTCGAATCTTGCCAGGCGTTGCGAACATCACGGGCGACATTGTCTTGGAGGTCGGTGAGTTTTTGCCGGTCGATGGAAGTTTGCAGGTCGGCGGTCTTGGCGCGTGCGTTAAACAGGAAGCCGTTGAAGACCGGGATGTTGATGTTGACGCCCGCCGCCCCATACCAGCTGGAAAGGTGCGGATCGCGAACCGGCGCCAAGCCCACGACGCCGAGCGCGCTGACATTCGGGAGCCATAGATCGTGCTCCGCGCGGCCGAATTTTTCCGCACCTTGCACCTCGTCGCGCAGCGCCAGAATTTCGGGACGTTGCGCCAGAGCTTCGGAGATCAACGGCGAGACGTCTAGTGCCGGAGGACTGATCTTTTCGGCCTCTTCCACCAGTTGAAAATTCTGCTCGTCATTGAAGCCGAGTAGAGCGGAGAGCGTTGCGAGCGATGCTTGATAATTGTTGCGAGCTTCCAGCAACAGTAAGCGCGCGCGCGACGCGTCCACCTTAGCGAAGCTAAGGTCCAGTTCGGAGCGCAGTTTTGCGTTGGTGAGCGCCTGAATTTTATCCACAAACGTCTGCCGCGCGTCCAAAGTTTGCTGCGCCACGATCACCAGCGCTTTGGTTTCCAGCGTATTGAAAAACGCCTGATCGACCGCCAGGATGATGTCGGCGGTCGTGGCTGCGGCGCTTTGATCCTGCGCCTTGGCCTGAAATTCCGAACTCGCCACCAGATTGTGGGTGCGCCCAAAATCGGTCACCAGCTGACTAACTGTCGCGCCAGCGGCGACGCGCGGATAGATGATCGAATTGTTTAACGCCCCAGCGGTGATACGGCCGCCCGGGTCCGCACCGACTCCGGTGACGTTGAGCGAAGCGGTGGGCAGCAGCGCAGCGCGCTGCTCGCGCACGGACTGTTGCGAAACTAGCGCCTGCAGCCGAGCCACGCTGATCTGCGGGTTCTTCTTGAGTCCCAGTGCTTCCGCTTCCGCCAGTGTCAGCAATTGTAAAGGCTGAGTGCTGGCCGCGGGCGCGGCGGGAGCCTGCTGCGGCCGCGCTTGAACGCCGCAAGCGACAAGCAACAGCAAAATGCCAACACTGCATCGCTGAGTAAAAGACCGCGAAAAACGCGACGCGCGTGAGTCATGCAGAAGGGGCCGACGGCCTAAAGAACGCAAGAAGCAGGTCACGATTGGGCCTCCTGAGGTTCGACTGGCCGATTGCCATGCACCAGCAGATACACAGCGGGTACGAGAAACACCGTGGCCACCACAGAAACGCCCAAGCCTCCGATAATCGCGCGCGCCAGCGGTGCGTATTGCTCGCTGCCCGCCTCAATGCCGAGCGCCATCGGCAGCATCCCCAGAAGTGTGGCCAGCGAGGTCATCAACACTGGACGCAACCGCACCTTGCAAGCTTCGACCACCGCTTCGCGAATGGTCCTGCCGCCGCGCCGGTGCAGTATCCCGGAAAATTCCACGATTAGAATACTGTTCGAAACCACAATTCCGGTCATCATGATCACGCCCATCAACGACATGATATTCAGCGAGGTGCCGGTCACGAACAGGATCAACACCACGCCCGTCAAGCCCGGCGGAATGGCCGTCAAAATAATCAAGGGGTCGAGAAACGAACGGAACTGCGCCATCAGAATCAGGTACACCAACACCACCGAGAGGATCAAGCCGATGGCAAAGCGGCGAAAAGATTCGCGCATGCCCACCACCGCCCCGCGTACCGCGATGCGGGCGTTTGATGGCAGGGTCAAACCACTGATTAAGCGCTTGGCTTCTTTGTTGATTGCGCCGAGGTCTTCCGTCGCCGGCATCACGTACACATCGATGACCCGGCGCAACTGGTTGTGATCGACTTCCGTCGGTGTATCGATCGGCTCGATCTTGGCCACTGATTGCAACGGCGTGTACGACGATGAAGCGCTTCCCCGCAGCGGAATATTCTTGAAATCAGACATGCTCATCGAGCCGATCTTCTGATTCGAATACTGCACGGTGAGCATGTAGTTGTTGCCGCTTTTGGGGTCGATCCAGTAACTCGGCGCGATCACGCCATTGGAAGTGAGCGCGGTGATCACGTTGTCCACCACTTCCTTTGGGGTGATCCCCAATTGGCTGGCCTGCTCGCGGTCGATGTCCAGCTGCAGCCCGGGATAATCCAGGCTTTGCGGGATGAGCACATCGCTCACGCGTTTCGACTCCTTCAACTGCACCGCAATATCTTTCGCGATTTTGTAAGCCTCCTTCATGTCGTTGTCGCTCACCTGAATATCCAGCGGCGCGGGCAGTCCCTGATTCACTACCGAATCCACCAGTCCGCCGGCCTGAAAATAACAATTAAGCTGTGGCAGATCCGCGGCGATTTTCCGGCGTAGCCGTTCCATGTACGCATAGCTGCCAATTTTGTGATCTTCCTTCAGGCTGACCTGCACGAAGGCCGTGTCCATCCCGGCATTGCTGGTATAAATCGCCGACAGGTCCGGCGTAATTCCGATGTTGGAAACGATCATGTCCAGGTCGTGGCGAGAGACTGTGTTGCGGATCTCATCTTCCACGTTGGCGATGAAGCGATCGGTCACTTCCAGCCGCGACCCGGTTGGCGCTTTTATGCTGATCACAAATTGTCCGGGATCGGTCCGCGGAAAATAAGACGTTCCGAGAAATGGGAAGAGTCCCAGCAGCACCAGTAAAATACCGCCAACGATCACGGCGACGGTGAGTCTGGGCCGATCGAGCGCTTTCAGAATGGCCTTGTCGTAAGCTACCAGCAGGTCAAGAAAGAGCCGATTGAACTTTTGCAGCACGTTTGAGAAAAAAGTGTTCTTGCGATGCGTCTCGACGGGTTCGCGATGCATTTCGTCAGGTTTTATGCGGATGAAATACGCGCAATACAGCGGCACCACGGTCATGGCAAAAATGTAGGAAGCAAAAATGGAGAGCACCACGCCGAGCGCCAAATCAATAAAAAGGTAACGGCTCACGCCGTAGAAAAGCGTCACCGGGAAAAACACGATTGAAGTAGTGGACGTAGCCGCGAGCACCGCCAGCGACACTTCCATGCCGCCTTTCTCCGCGGCCTCGCGCGGCGGCACGCCATTCTCCATAAAGCGAAAAATATTTTCGAGCACCACCACGGAATCGTCGATCAGCCGGGAAAACGCCAGCGCCAGCCCGCCCAGCAGCATGGTGTTGATCGAGCCGCCCAGTCCGTTCATCACCAGAAAACACATCAGCGCGGACAGCGGAATGGAAAGCAGCACCGCAAACGTGGCCCGCGGACTGCCCAGAAAAAGCAAAATCATGATCGCCGTGAGCAGCAATCCGATGCTGCCTTCTTTAATCAGATTGTGAATCGCGATTTTTACGAAAATCGATTGATCGAAAACCACCGCGGTCTTCAGCACCGAGGGGATATCCACCAGATGCTTTACCGCGGCTTTCACACCGTCCACGATTTCGATGGTGTTGCTGTCGCCGCCCTGCTTGAGCACCGGAATGTATACGGAGTGCTGCCCGTCGATGCGCACAATATTGGTTTGAATTGCGCCAGCGTCCGCGGCATGGCCCACGTCCGCGACCAGCACCGAACCGAGCCCCACGGTTTTTAGCGGGATGCGATTGATTTCGTCCGGCGTAGGCACTTGGCTGTTGGCGTAAATGTTGTAGTCGCGATTGCCGATGCGCACATCGCCGGCCGGCAGAATCAAGTTCGAATCGTTCACCGCGCGCACCACGTCCATCAGGCTGAGCTGGTGCGCTTCGAGCTTTACCGGATCGACAAACACCTGAATCTGCCGGTACGTTCCGCCGAACGGCTGCGGCACCGACGCGCCTTGCACATTTGCCACCTGATTGCGCACCGCGAATTGCGCCAAATCTTTCAGCTGCGTCTCGTTCAAGCCCTCGCCTTTCAGCGTGATCAAACACACCGGCAGGCTTGACGCGTCAAACTTCAGCACCACGGGTGGCAGTGTGCCAGGTGGCAGCCGCCGCAGATCGGCCATCGCCAGGTTGGAAATATTGCTCAGCGCGGAGTTGCCGTCAGTTCCCGGCTTGAAATAAATTTTGATCAGGCTGACGCCGGTCAGCGAACGCGATTCGATGTGGTCAATGTTGCTGCCCAGTGTGAAGAAGCGCTCGAAGGTGTTGGTGATGTCGGCTTCAATTTGCTGCGGTGGCATGCCGGAATAGAACGTCGCCACCACCACCACGGGAATTTTAATTTCCGGGAAAAGGTCCACGGGCATGCGCACCACCGTCGTCACGCCCACGACGGCCACTACCAGGCACAGCATCAAAATAAAATATGGATAGCTGAGCGCAAACTTTGGCATTACTGCGCCCCCTGGGAATCGCCGGCGGAGGATTTGCCCGCTGCAGCAATGGGGGCAACAACCGGCGCGATAATGGTCACGTCTTTGGGTTCCACGGTTTCGCCGGCGGTCACGCTGCTTTGGCCGCCGACGATCACCCGCTCCCCTTCCTGTAATCCCGCCAGCACCACCACCCGCGAACTGCCTCGATAGCCCAAAGTTACGTGGCGCAGTTCCGTTTTGTTCTGCTGGTTGACCACCCACACGGCAGCCGCATTGTTCGTCTGCGTTACCGCTTCCAGCGGAATATTCAGCGCCGCATGTTGCTGGTCCAGAGGTATGGCCACTTCCGCGTACATCCCCGGTATCACCTTATCGTCGCGATTATCCAGATCGATCTCGGTTTCCATCGTCCGCGTCTGCTCATTCAGCGAATCCGCAAAGCGCGCCACTTTACCGGGAAAATCTCTGTTCAGCGCCTGCACATGCACGTTCATCGTCTGCCCTACGCGAATTCCCCCGGCAATCGATTCCGGAACCGGCAGCACCAGCCGAAGCACGGAAGTCTGCGCCAGCCGCACCACGGGAATAGCCTGCGTACTCTCGGAGGTTCCAGCAGCAATCAGTGCGCCGGTGTCCGCCGTACGACTGGTCACCACACCCGCGAAAGGCGCGGTGATGTGCATATAATCGGACATTGCACTCACTTGCTTCTGGGTGGCTTGCGCGACTTCCAGTTGCTCCTTGGCGGCCGATAGCATCGCCTCCGCGCTGGTCACCTGGCCCTCAGATTCCAGATACTTGGCTTCGGAATCATCCACTTCTTGCTGCGCCACCAGCCCGGCGCGGGAATCCGCGGCTTGCTTCAACCGCGTATACGCCGAGCGCACCGCCGCGTGATTGGATTGCGCCCGCTGCAAGTCCCCCTGCGCGCGCCGAATCTGTTCCTGCGCGGCCCGCACGGAGGCTTCCGCACCCGCCAGTTGCGCGGTCAGTTCGGGTATTTCGAGCACCGCGAGGATCTGCCCCTGTTTGACGTGGTCGCCCACATCCACGTAGATATGACGAATGTAACCGGCGACTTTGGCGTGGACTTCGACGTCCTGGAATGGCTTGAACGCCCCCGCCAACGTCAGCGTGTCACCCAGGTCTCCGCGCTGCACGCGCGCGACCGCCACCGTCGGCACCGCGGTCGCGCCCGGATGTGCATCTTCCTCGGAGGCGTCCGAGGACGTGCGATTGTGCCAGCCCCAAACGGCTAGAGTCAGCATGGCCAGGCCAGCTACAGCGATAACGATTTTTGTCCGCGACATTTGTCTCATCTTTCGCACCGCCTGATCGGCGCAAGGAACCGCTCGACAGCCCTGGGGTCACAGATATATGGATGGTTCCGCCACCTGCACGGGTGCGGAGAGAATAAACCGCTGCTACGACTATGAGGGGGAAATCTGTTTAGCGGCCGGGTGGCGGACGAAACCAGAGACTCGCGGGCAGGTACTGCAGCGCTGGGAGAGCCTCTTCAACGGCCGCTTCATGTGGTTCGGAAGCAATGCTCAGGAGCCTATCGAATTGCTGAAATAGCGTGACGCTTGCGGTCGCGAGAATACTTTGGCCGTTGATCGGGCTGAACTGTTGCAGCTCCGATGCTCCGACCGTGGCGCGGTTGCTCGCGGAATGTTGCACGCAAAGTCCGGCGCCAGATTCCGCACCCGCCAGAAACGGGTTATAAACCACCAGCGCAGCCAATAGCAGGCACAACCCAATTTGCCATTTTGGCGCGAATCGCCATTCGGACAATGAGTCGAAGCCCCGGATTGGCGCAGAGTGTGCCATCAATTCACTTAGATGCGTCTTCCAACGATAGTAGGCGCGGTGATAACGGTCAAGGGCTTGCGTGAGATGGGGTGTCTGCGGCACCTACGCAACCGCGCTGCCGAAAGGGGGGAGAGGGGACCGGAGCCAGGGGTGCGCCGGTCCCCAAGGTAGGACAATTACTGAAGATCAAGCCCGTTCAGTCTCGCAAGCGCCCGTCACGTGCGAATGAAACGCATGTGAATTGTCGGTGACGCCTTCCCGCTGCGTCGTCCAATCGTCCGCAGTCTCCGCCACCTCTTTTGGAGTGCGGTGGCTTGACGCCGCTTTTTCGATTGCAACTTCATCGCCGACGTCAACCGTAGCCTCAGCCGAATCTTCCGCCGCAATCCCTGCTGTATCCTCCGCCAATTCCGGCAAGTTCAACAGTGCTCGCCCATGCCGCACATCCAGCCCGCGCACCCAGAAAATAATGTCCTCTGCAATATTCGTGGCGTGGTCGGCGATGCGCTCCAGATGCCGCGTCGCCAAAATAAATTGCAGCCCCGGACTCACCAACTGCGTCTCCTGCGTCATGCGCTGCAGCAACTGCTCGAAAATACGGTCGCGATATTGATCCACCAGGTCATCGCTTTCGAGAACATTCGTGGCCATATCCACGTTGCGAAAAATTAGCGCGCCCAGGCTCTGGCTCACCATGGCGCGCACCGCGGAGGCCATCGGCGCCAATTCTTCCGGCACTTGCGCACCCGGCATCTCGCGCAAGGACACCACGCGTTGCGCCAGATTTACCGCCAGGTCTCCGATGCGTTCCAAATCGTTCGTGATTTTCAGCGCCGCCACGATCAAGCGCAGCTCATCGTCCGAAAACGAGCCTTGCCGCAGCAGCCGCACGGCGTGCTCGTCGATCACGATTTCCATTTCGTTGATGCGCGGTTCCAGCAGAAAAACTTCGCTGGGCAGCGCCGCGGTGCGCGGACTTTCCAGGCTCACGATGGCATCCAAGGCCCGATTCATGGCCCCTTCCACGGTGCGCGCCATGGAGACCAGGTAATTCACCAGCGTGTCGTACATCACCGCGTCGGAAAATACGGAAGGCGAGGTCGTCATAAAACCCCCGTTTGGTGAAATTGGTTAACCTTGGTTGACTCCTCAGCAACCGAAGAGGAGCGGCGCGAAGCACACACTTCCGCCCGTAATGAGTATGAAGAACGATTGTTAAGGCTTCTTAACAGCCGCGTGAACGCCGAACGAATTGTCCTGAGGACGACTAATCGGAAAACCAGCGCCGGAGGCGCGGCACAACTTAGCCCAGGGCGAAGCCCTGGGTTGACGCAACGAACGACGCGCGGAGCACCGGAGGTGCGGCACAAATCCCGGCTACCAATCTCCAATTCCAGCGTCCGCCGTATGAATGTTCGCGCAAAAGTTTCAATTTGAAAATCGCTGCTCAATGCGCAAGCGGCCGCGGACCATTGCTGCGCCCCATCGCTGGCCCGCCCAGCGGCGACCGCGACAGCGTGCTTCCCTCTTCATATTCCGGAATGGAAAAATGGAATTGCGAGCCTTGCCCAATTTCGCTCTCCACCCACAACCGCCCGCCGTGTACTTCCACCAGATGCTTGGCAATCGCCAGACCAAGCCCCGTGCCTCCAACCTCGCGGGACCGCGCCACGTCCACGCGATAAAACCGCTCAAAAATTCTCGGCTGATCGGCCTTGGGAATGCCGATGCCGGTATCGGAAACGGTAAACACCACTTCACGGCCTTCGCGCGCCGCGCTCAGCGTGATCTGCCCCCCCGGCAGCGTGTACTGAATGGCGTTGTCTAAAAGGTTCTGCAGCACTTCCGCCAGCCGCCGCCGGTCGGCTGCAATATCCGGAAGGTTTTCTGGGACTTCCACGATGATTTCGAGCTGTTTTTCGATGGCCCGCCGCTGCGCGGTTTCGAGGCACGTGGATACGAACTGCGACACGCTGGTGTCGCTGATCTCCAGTTCCAGCCGGTCGGCATCCATTTTTGAAAGCTTTAGTAGATCGTCCGTGAGCCGCGCCAGACGCCGCGAATGCTCCACGATAATTTCCAGAAAGCGTCCACGATTCTGCGCATCTTCCAGCGCCCCGGCCAGTAGCGTCTCGGCGAAACCTTGAATCGCCGTCAGTGGCGTCTTAAATTCGTGCGAGACGTTGGCCACAAAATCGCGCCGCACCCGCTCCAGTTTGCGCAGATCGGTGATGTCATGCAGCACGATGATCGCCCCGGAAGTTTTTCCGGCGCTCACGCTGGCCACCGTGGCCGCAAAAAAATGCTGTCGCAGCGTCCCAGTGACCACTTCGGCTTCCACCCGCGGCTCGCCGCCGAGCACCGCGCGCACCGCTTCAATTAATTCGGACTGCCGCACGATTTCTACCAGCGCGCTTCCCGATTGCGGCGGCACGTCAATGCCGAGAATTCCCGCGAACCCCGGATTCGCGAATACCAGCCGCTCCGCGCCGTTCACCACCGCCACGCCTTCCACCATGCTGCCCAGTATCGCGGAGGAAAGATTGCGCTCCTCGGTGAGTGTGCGAATCGTGCCATCCAGCCTCGCGGCCGTTTGATTTAAGGATGTGCCTAAAGCTTCCAGCGCGTCGCCCGAGCCGTCGCCGGGCAGCGGTCGAAAATCGCCTTCCGCCACGCGCCGCGAAAATTCCTTCAGTCTTTCCACGCGGTCGCTAAACGCGCGGGATACCAGCAGCGTGGCCGCCCCGGCCATCACCAGGATCAGCAGCGACCACAGCCACAAGCTGCGGCGGAAGTACGCCAGCGCTGCGTCACTGGTTTGCAGCGGCAGTGCGAAGCGCAAAATCAGTGGTTCGCCTGACGGTGTGTCTTGCCGTATCGCGTAGTACAGCAGATCGCGCTGCATTGTCGTGCTGCGGCGTAGCGACTGCCCTTCGCCGTGTGCTAGCGCCTCGCGGATTTCCGGGCGGTCTGCATGGTTTCCCAGCGTTCGCGAATCGACCTGCGAATCCGTCAAGACCTTGCCGCTAGTATTGATGATGGTGACGCGTGCGCCGGTGATGGACATTTGCGCCACCCATTCCAGAAGACTTGGATTGGCGGAGTCCAGCGTCGAGAGTGCCGCAGCGGAGGGTGGGTGCAATCGTGCGATGCGACCCAGGGAAGCGAGTTCCGCGAATCCCGTTCGCTCATAATCGCGGCGCATCGCCCGTTCGGCAAAAAAATCCACGGCGATAAGCACGCTGAGCAGCAGCGCCAGAAATGTGAAGGCGAGTTTTGCGAAAAGGTTACGCCGCACGAGTTTCGAACAAGTAGCCCGCGCCGCGAACAGTCTTCAGATGGATGGGGTTTTCCGGATCGCTTTCAATCTTTTCACGCAAGCGTCTCACATATACATCCACGCTGCGCGGGGTCACAAACCGGTCCGTTCCCCAGACGGCATCCAGCAACTGATCGCGCGTGAACACGCGGTTCGGACGCGAGGCTAGATAATACAGCAACCGGAATTCCAGCGTGCTTAAAGGTACGGGCTTTCCGGTGTGGCTCACGCGGTAGGAAGCCGGATCGATGGCCAACTTGCCCACTTCGATGGTGCGCGGCGCGTCCGCCGGCGGCTCCGCGCGGCGCAGTAACGCTTTCACGCGCGCCAGCAGTTCGCGCGGGCTGAACGGTTTCGTGACGTAATCGTCCGCGCCCATTTCGAGGCCCACCACGCGATCGGCTTCGTCGCCGCGCGCGGTGAGCATCAGGATGGGCAAACGATTCAAGGAATCGTCCCGGCGCACTTCCCGGCAAATGTCCAAGCCGGACATTTTCGGAAGCATCAAATCCAGCAGCAACAAATCTGGGGGAGTTTTCTTTAGCGTGCTCAGGCCGGAGCCGCCATCAAATGCCGCGGAAACCTGAAAGCCTTCATTGGCCAAATTGTAACGGACTAGCTCGACGATATCGCGATCGTCTTCAATGATAAGAACGCGTTTCATGCTGTGTGTGCGCAATGCAGAGCGACCCTGCGGAAGTGTACCGTAGGGTGGGGCGATGCGATAGGCGCGTGAAGGATTTTGTTCACTTGGGATTGGATAAGACACGTACGAGTGTCGCGATTGCGCGTGACGTGCGGATTAGCCGCTTGTGAATGGAGTGTGAACGATGAACCTGCGCGGGAAAAACGAAGTGAGGAAGTATTGAGGCGACGACGCGAGAATATAGCGACCCAAGTCGGCTTTGGGCGAATATGCCGGAAAAATACGCGAAATTATTTTCATGACGTTCCGCCACGTTATTTCGCGGCGTCTTGCGCTTTTATTTTTGGCCGCGAGCGACGATTTTATTCTGCTGCGTGCGCCTAGGCTATTCCGCGGCAGGCGTTCCCGCCGGGGCGGTCGTGGTGAAGGCCAGCGACAGGAGCGTTTTCTGTTCCAGTTCGTGGGCTTTGGCGGAGCCGGTGGCGGGGCTGGCACTGGCGCTGCGTTTTACGGAGCGCAGGCGCAGTCCGCGCGCCTGCACTAATTGATCGAGACGCGGAAAGACGTACGAGAATGGGCCCATGTTGCGCGGCTCTTCCTGCACCCAGATTACTTCGCGGGCGTTGGGGTGGGCTTCGAGCGCGGCGGTAATTTCCTTGCGCGGGAGCGGGTATAGCTGATCGAGGAAGAAAATGGCGGTGCTGGTGTCTTTGCGGCGGCGGCGTTCGCCGCGCAATTCGTGGCCGACTTTTCCGCTGGCGATGAGAATGCGGCGCGCGTCCTGCACTTCCGTATCGAGCACCAGTTGCTGAAATGTCGGCGCGCTGAAAGCTTCGATGGGCGCGCTGGCTTCAGGATTGCGTAGCATGCTTTTTGGCGTGAAGACAATCAGCGGTTTGCGGTACGGGCGCAACGCCTGGCGGCGCAACAAATGAAAATACTGCGCGGCGTTGCTGGGCTGGCAGATCTGAATATTTTCTTCCCCGGCCAGTTGCAAAAAGCGTTCGATGCGCGCGCTGGAGTGTTCCGGGCCCTGGCCTTCGTAACCGTGCGGCAGCAACAACACCACGCCGGAGGGAAGATCCCATTTATCTTCGCCGGCGCTGATGAATTGATCGATGATCACCTGCGCGCCGTTGACGAAATCGCCGAACTGCGCCTCCCAGAGAACGAGAGCTTCGGGATAGTCGCGGCTGAAACCGTACTCAAAACCAAGGCAGGCCGCTTCGGAAAGCGAAGAGTTGTAAATTTCGCAGAAGGCCCGGTCGTTTGGACTTGCGTGGAAAAGATGTGCGAGCGGCGCGTATTCGGTTTCCGTTTCCGTGTCTACCAGCACGGCGTGGCGCTGATTGAAGGTGCCACGCTGCGTGTCTTGCCCCGATAAACGAACCGGGGTGCCGTGGCGCAGCAGCGAACCGAGCGCCAGAGCTTCGGCGTAGCCATAATCCACCGGGCGTTTGCCGTTACCCATTTCCGCGCGTTGCTCGAGAAGTTTTACGATTTTCGGATGCACATGAAAAGTTTCCGGAACACGCACAAGGTCAGCACTGATCTCCGCGAGTTCTTCGCTAGAGAGTCCGGTTTCTACTTCGTAGGATTCCTTGAATTTTCCGCGGTGATACGGCTTCCAATATTCGGGAAGCTTGCGAAGGTGCGGCTGTTTGGTGAGTTCGTGAGCCTTGGTCTGTTCAATTTCATATTCGCTGCGAACGGCTTCAGCGGTTTGCGCGGGATCGATGCCGGTGCGCTGGGCGTAAATTTTCCAGAGCGGCGCGTGATTTTTGATGAGTTCGTACAAGCGCGGCTGCGTGATGGTGGGGTCGTCCACTTCGCTGTGGCCGTGGCGGCGGTAGCCGATGAGATCAACGACCACGTCGCTGCCGAATTTACTGCGATATTCCGCGGCGATAGCGCCGACGCGGACCACGGCGTCGGGATCTTCGCAATTCACGTGAAACACGGGTACGGATTGCCGCTTGGCGATATCGGAAGCGAAACGCGAAGAATGTTCCTGCACCGGGCGCGTGGTGAAGCCGATGAGATTGTTGACGATGATGTGGATGGTGCCGCCGACGGTGTAGGCCTGGAGATCGGCAAGGTTGAGCGTTTCCGCCCAGATGCCTTGGCCGGCGAACGCGGCGTCGCCGTGCATGACGATGGGAACAACTTTTTCGTGCGCTACGGAAGCGGGATCGCCCGTGGTAGAGCTGGCGCCGAAACGCGTTTGCTTGGCGCGCGCGCGGCCCATGGCGACGGGATCGACGGCTTCGAGATGGCTGGGATTGGAGACCAGGTGAATCCCGATGGATTTGCCCGTAGTGGTGCAATAGATGCCAGTGGCGCCGACGTGGTATTTCACGTCACCCGCGCCGAGCACGCTGCGCGGGTCCACATCTTCAAAGCCGGAAACGACTTCGTGCGCGGGCTTGCACGCAGTGTGAGTCATCACGCTGAGGCGTCCGCGGTGACTCATGGCCATGATGCATTCGAGCGCGCCGCGTTCGCCGATGACTTCGAGCATGGCGTCCAGCAGCGGGATTAGCGAGGTGACGCCTTCGAGCGAAAAGCGCTTGGCGCCGAGATAGCGCGCCTGGAGAACCTGTTCAAACAGGTCGGCGCGGATGAGGCGTTCGAGAATCTTGGCCTGATCGGGTTGCGGCGCCGAAGTTTCCAGTTGCTCGGCAATCCACTGGCGGCGCTCCGGCTCGGGAAGGTGCATGAATTCGGCGCCGATGGTGCCGCAGTAGTAGCCGCGAGCCTCTTCGGCGATAGGTCCGGTGAAGGCGAGATCGGGATGCGGGAACGGCTTGAAAATACCGATGGGATCCAGCGTGGATTCGTAGTAGCCCCAGCGGCGGAAGGCGTCGAAGATCGTACCGCGTCGGCGCTCGGCGGCGGTGGGTTGATTCGCTGGCTTTGCAGATTTCGACGGCTGTTCGACTTCGAGAGTGGTGCGGTGTGCCATGGTGTCAGTCCAGTGAAAGAATAGTTTGCCACAGAATTTGATGCGGTGTCGGCGGGTCGCGGAGGAGTTGCGTGGTTTGCATCGCGTACCCCACCCCCGGGGCGTTTGCGAAAGAGTAGGATTCTAAAGGGTTTAAAGGCCACACTTGCGAAAGAGTTTGATTCCATGGGAGTTAGAGCTGGAGCTGCAAACTGGGTGGTTGGAGGGAGAGACGCTACCCCCACCCCCGGGTGTTTTTCGCAAAGAGTGCGCAACACGCAGAAATTACTAGGGATAGACGGAATTGTAAATTGAGAAGAGTGCGCAAGCGATTGAAAACAAAGGGCGAAGTTTTTGCGATTTGTGTTTTCGGAGAGCGGCGAGGGCACGCCATGGAGCGGTGGCAGGCCACGTGACCGAGATGGGAAGCGACCTAACACGCGTAAGGGTAGCATGGATCGATTATTTTGTCAATACAGTATATTATTGGTACTAGATTCGAATGAAAGGGATAGTACTTGGGTTCGCCATTAGCAGCAGGAGACCGCAGAGCGGTTCAAGCGGAACCTGTGGCCTTTGAATGGCAAAACCCAGCCGGTGCCGTACCAGGTACGGCACCCGGCAGACCCATTTGGTTGTCAGTGTGCGCGCTGAAATCGACCTCATCGCCAAGTATTCGCGGGCGAGTCTCAGCGAGTTACAAAGCTATTACAGGCGCATCTCAGCGGCGACGTCGTCGCCGAACTTCTTTTGGATCTCCTTTTGGGTTTCGGGATCGAAGTCGGTCAGGTCAAACAACCGGCGGACTTCGACCATTTCGTTATCCGAGCCGGGGATTCGCGAGGCCCATTCGAGCGCCTCTTCGCGTGACTTCACCTGAATGATCCAGAAGCCGCCGACCACTTCCTTCGCTTCGGGAAACGGGCCGTCGGTAACTTTCGACTTTCCGCCTTTGAAGGTGACACGCGCGCTCATCGTCGCGGGCGGGGTCAGCCCGTCGAGCGCGAGCAGCACGCCGGCTTTCCCTAGTTCCTCGTTGTACTTGCCCATTTTGTCCATGCTTTTGAGGTCGGGTGCCCAGCCGGGTTTTGCGTTTTCGTAGTCTTTCGGAAACATGATCATCATGAAGCGCATAGTGTTCTCCTTGAGTGCTGAGCGGACGCCGTATCAGCGCCCGCATTAGGGCCGCTACTTTTATATAGGAGCTTGGACCGCGCTGGGGCTGGAATGTTGCGAGTGCCCAGCTGCACGGTATCGCTCCACTTACGCGTCGAACGGGGCAGCGGGGAATCGACATCCGATTTGCGAATTCTTTACGCAGCGTAACCCTTGAACATCCGATTGGTAGGGGCGGTGGCCGCTTGTTTCATTTCGGCTAGTGCACCGCTAGGGGCCGATGCCGGCTTGAAACTTAGTCATGCGGTCGCCGAAGTGCGCTTTGAGGTGCGGTCCGCGCCAGCGGCGCGATCCCGGTCGGCGAGGGCAGCCTCTCCCGACGATGCTGGAGCGGCGGCTGGCCCTGCCTTCCACCCACGATTTGGCAAAGCCCGCCCATCCAGAACCGCGCCTTGGGGAACTGCCCGATTACACGACCAAGAGGATTCGGCTTCTCAAAAAGGGGAGTAGACTGGCTACTTCTGAGGGAGTTTTCCGATGAAATCGCTGCTATTGGTGTTCTGTATTGGTGCGCTGTCCCTGTGTCGTCCTACTTTTGTGCAGAACTCTTCGCCAGGGGCAAAAGCAGTTCCCGCGAAGTCGGACGGGCAAACCTCATTCGATGGCTTGAAGAGCCTGGCGGGCACGTGGACCGGCCGAGTCACGACCGATCCGCCCAATCCGGATATTGAGGGGCCCATCCAGGTTACGATGCGCGTGGCCTCCCGCGGAAACGTGCTGGTGCATGAGATTTCGCCCGGGGGAGTACCAGAGCCGACCATGATCTATCTGGACGATGACCGCCTGACGCTGGTTCACTACTGCGAAGCTGGCAACCGGCCACGGATGGTGGCTCGCAAGTCGCCGGACCCAAAGGTTGTGAAGTTCGATTTCGTCGATATTTCTGGTAGCACGACGCCCGTATACCTGCATGATTTCGTATTCACTATCATCGATGCGAACCACCACACCGAAGACTGGACGTTCAAGCTGCCTGGCGACCAGCTGCTGCACGCGCACTTCGATCTGAAGCGAGAAGGGGAAAACGTTGCCGCGCGGTCCGGCAAATGATGAGTATCTGGGGGAATACCGACGCGGGCCGCTGTCGATTAGCCCTATTGGGCGGCACAACGACTGCTTCTGAATTTCTTCAAGCGAAAGCTCCCAGTGCTTTGTGCGTAGGGCTTGACGCAGGAGTCTTTACGACTTGAAATTGCAAAGGAGAACCGCGATGAACGAAGGAACGACGGCGTCGGCAGGGGCAGCGGCAAAGCGGAGCACGCATTTTGCGCCGCAGGGATTTACGAATATTTCGCCCTATATGCTGGCGCGCGGAGCTGGGCGCTTTATTGATTTTCTGAGTGCGGCGTTTGCGGGGCGGGAAAGGTTGCGTGTGCCGCGGCCGGATGGGTCGGTGATGCACGCGGAAGTGGGGGTGGGGAATTCGGTTATCGAGGTTGCGGATGCCAATGATGCGTATGCGGCGCGGACGATGACGATTCATTTGTATGTGGACGACGCGGATGCCACATATGAGCGGGCGATGAAGGCCGGGGCGGAGTCGATGTACGCGGTGAGCGACCAGCCGTGGGGCGACCGGCAGGGCTGCGTGCGGGATCCGTTTGGAAATGTGTGGTACATCGCGATGGCAAAGGGGTGGACACCGGGACCGGAAGGATTGCGCAGCGTACAGCCGTATTTGCACCTGCACGACGCGCACAAAATGATTCCGTTTGCGCAGGAGGCGTTTGGGGCCGAGGCGTTGGGGGTGGCTAGCTCACCGGAGGGGAAAGTGCTGCACGCTACGATCAAGATCAGTTACGCGACAATTGAAATTGATGAGGCACATGGGGTGTTTCAGCCGATGCCCGGGTACTTCCACGTTTATTTTCCGGACGTGGACGCGGTGTATGAGGCGGCGGTGAAGGCGGGGGCGGTCTCCGTGGATGCGCCAGCGGATAAGCCGTACGGGGAACGGGCGGCGACGGTGCGGGATCCGTTTGGGAATACGTGGTTTTTGGCGACGTTCCTAGGGGAGACGGGCGCGTAGAGCGGTTGCGGGAAAGTCAAAAGCCACAAAAGTCAAAGCATGGATCTGAAAACAAAAGTGCATATCTGAAAGACGGGATTATTCGTAGCGTAGCGCGATCATGGGATCGACGCGAGTGGCGCGCCGCGCTGGGATGTAACAGGCCGCGAGCGCGACTAGCGTGAGTAAGACGGCCACGCCGGCAAGGGTTAGCGGATCGGCGGCGCTGATGCCAAAGAGGAGGCTGCGCAGAAGGCGCGCGAGGGCCAGTCCGCCGGCTACGCCGAACAATAACCCGAGGAACGTCAGCTTTAGTCCGTCCGCGATTACCGAGCGGAGTATCTGGGCAAGATCGGCGCCGAGCGCGATGCGGAGTCCGAATTCGCGGGTGCGCTGGCTGACAGTGTAAGAAATGACGCCGTAGATTCCGATGGCGCCGAGCAACAAGGCGGTGAAACCGAAAAGTCCAAGCAGCAAAGTACGGAATCGTGGAGAGGCCACGGAGACTCCGATTACATCGTCCATGGTGCGAATTTTTGATACGGGTTGGTCCTTGTCAAGCGCCAGAATCAGTTCATGGACGGGCCGAGCGAGTGTGAGCGGGGCGGATGTGGTGCGGATGGTGAGAGTCATAGTGCCCCAATAGGGCGCTTGCGGATATGGCGTATAGACTTCCTCGACGGGCGCGTTATCGAGCGACAGGTGGCTGGCATGGCGCACGATGCCGACGATGTCGCCGGTCCATCCGCCAAATCCCAATTGCAGGCGTTTGCCCAGAGCGCTCTCGTTCGGGAACAGATTGCGCGCTACAACATCGTTGATGACGAGGACATGAGGGGAGTCCGCGCCGTCGCGCGGGTCAAAATAGCGTCCGTCTAAGAGCGGAAGCTGCATGGTTTCGAAGTAGCCGGGCATGACTATGTGGCAAGACGGATTGGCGTACTCGTTGGGCAGCTTGGCACGCCCTTCCATCTCCATGTTGTAGCTTTCGATCTGCCCCGCCAAGGGTAAGTGTCCGATGGCTCCGGCGGAGAGAACTTCGGGAAGGGCGCGGATGCGCTCCAGAAGCAGACTGAAGAAAGCGGCTTTCTGTGGGTCCGGATAACGAGCGTCGGGAAGAGACAGCTCCATGGTTAAGAGATGGTCCGGTCTAAAACCCGGTTCCACCTGTTGCAAGCGGACGAAACTGCGGAGCATGAGGCCGGTGCCGATCAGCAGGATCACCGCCAAGGCAACCTCGGAAATGATCAGAACGCTGCGCAAACGATTGCGGCCGCTGCCTTCGGTTCCACGAGCGCCTTCCTTGAGAGACTCGGATACATTGGCTCTGGAACCCTGGAATGCGGGTGCTAGTCCGAAGAGTAAGCCGGTGGCCACCGAAGTGAGCGCGGTAAAGAGCAGGGCAGGTCCATCCATATGAACGTCCGCGGCGCGGGGGAAATTATCGGGAAGGGTGAGTTTGAGGAGGTTGATTCCGCGCGCCGCGATGAGCACGCCGACTAAGCCGCCGGCCATGGCCAGGGTGAGACTCTCCGTGACGAGCTGGCGAAGGAGGCGGACGCGAGTGCCTCCGAGCGCGGTGCGAATGGCGACCTCACGACGCCGCGAACTGGCGCGCGCCAACAGTAGATTGGCTACGTTGGAACAAGCAATGAGGAGTACGAACGCGACCGCTCCGAAAAGGACGAGCAGAACCGGGCCAAAGCTACCTACGACCTGCGAGCGTAAAGGAACAAGGTTGACGTCCGAACCGATGTAGTCCTGGGGATATTCTTTGACGAGTTGGTCCTCGATGGAATCCATGTCCGTCTGCGCCTGACTCAATGTGACACCGGGTTTTAGGCGGCCGATTACTTCGAGGTAATGCGAGGAGCGCGCTGCCCAAGCCTTGGGAGGGAGAGCCAGCGGCACCCATAATTGCGCGGGCGGGGCGGTGAAAATATTCAGGACCGTTCCGGTGTCGCCGGGGAACTGGAAGCCCGGAGGCATTACACCGACGACGGTGAAATTGGCGCCGTCGAGAGAAATGGATTTTTCCAGGATCGCGGGATCGGCGTTGAAGCGACGATGCCACAATTTGTAACTGAGGAGCACCACGCGGTTCTGACCCAACTGATCTTCTTGCGGCGAAAACGTTCGGCCGAGTACCGGTGCGATGCCAAGCAGTTCGAAGAGGCCGGGAGAGACGGCGGTGCCGTCCACTCGCTCGGGGCTGCTGCCACCGGACAGATTAAAGGTTTGCGAGGCGTCGAACGCCGCCATGCCTTGAAAGACGCGATTGTGGTCTTGCCAATCGCGAAAGTTACCAGCCGCCGGTGGGTTTTGTTCGTAACCCATTTTGGCGTTGCGCTCCCAGAGAGTGTAGAGGCGTCCAGAATCGTGGAACGGCAGGGGTCGCAGGACGACGCCGTAGACCATGCTAAACATGATGGTGTTGGCGCCGATGCCGAGAGCCAGGGTGAGGATGGCGACGGTGGTGAAGCCGGGATGGTTGCGCAGCTGGCGAAGGCCGTAGCGAATATCGGAGAGTACGGAGTTCAGCCAGTTGCCGAGGCGCTGTTCACGGACTTGCTCTTTCACTTGTTCGATGCCGCCGAGTTCGATGCGCGCGGCGCGTTGTGCTTCGGGTAGAGGCATGCCTGCGCGGAGGTTTTCGTCGATCAGCAGGGCGAGGTGGGACTGGACTTCGTGGTCAAGCTCAGCGTCTGCGCGATGAAAACGGAAGAGATTGCGCAGGAAATTTTTGGCTTTCACATGAAGCGGCATGATGGAACACCTCGTTACGAAGCTTGCAGGGCTTGCGCGATGGCCAGGGAGATGCGGCTCCAGCGCTTGGTTTCGGCGGCGAGTTGCTTTTGTCCGGCTTTGGTCAGACGGTAGTATTTCGCGCGACGGTTGTTTTCGGAGTCTCCCCAGAACGAAGAGATCCAGCCTTCTTCCTCCATGCGGTGCAGGCAAGGAAAAAGCGAGCCCGGTTTTACGGCGAAGGTGCCACGGGTGATTTGTTGGATTCTGCGGGAGACGCCCAGGCCGTGCATTTCGCCGGCAACCAGGGATTTGAGGATGAGCATGTCCAGGGTGCCTTGCAGAAGGGTGGTGGGGGCGGGACTCAAAAGTGGTCTCCTATTGATGTTCTATAGGAAGGATAGTGGGTTACCTATAGAGTGTCAATAGGAAGGATTTGGGCCTGCGTATTAGGTGGCGGAATAGACATAGCCACGATTTGAAGAAGGCGACCGCCTCCCCGGCAAGCCGGGGCGGGCAGAAGGCGGCCGCTAAAGCTGCTTTACTGCGGATTCCAGGTGACTGGTGATTTGTTCGGGAGGAGTGTTGGCGGGGAAGATGATGGGGGCGCCGATGCGGAGGGTGATTTCACCGAGGCGGGCTAGGCGGCGGTGGGCCTGTTTCATTTGCGCTACGCCGTCGAGGCGCATGGGGATTATGGGCAGGCGGAGGTTTTCTGCCAGGAGGCCGATGCCGGGTTGGAATTTGGCCATGCGGCCGTCGGGGGTGTCGTTGGTCACGCCTTCGGGGAAAATCAGCAGGCTGTAACGGCGGTCGGCGGATTCGCCGGCAAATTGGAAGCTTTCACGGAAGCCGGAAAATTGCGGGAGCGGGAAAACGTTGAAGAGCGTGGTGACCAGCCAGTAATTCACGTGATAGAGCGCGCGCTTGAGTACGAACCAGTCGCGCGGGGGATGGCGCATTTCTTGCAGCGTTTCGCCGCCCATGGCGGTGGCCAGGTGGTGGCGGAATCTTGCGGGCAGGGCTAGGAGGATCAGGCCGATGTCGGCGCGGCGGGTGATGTGATTGGAAATGATTAACGCGGGGCCTTTTAGATTGGCTAGATTTTCGCGGCCGATGATTTTGGGATGCGCCAGGATTTGTGTGGCGGGCCAGACTAGCGCGTAGTAGATCAGCAGGCGGAGGAGGCGGATGGGTTCGCGTTGCGCCCAGCGCGGGTAGGAATGTTCGGTGCGCTGCGCTTGTGGTTGGGCGAGCAGGTGCTGGATGTCGGCCACAGTTTTGGCTTGGGCGAAGGCAGTTTCGCTGAGTTCCACGTGGAACTGGGATTCTAGGGTGGAGAGGAGTTCTACGCGGTCTAGTGAGGAGAGATTTAGATTTTGTTCCAGGTGGGCGTGGGGAGCGGAAGAGAAGCGGGTTAGGAGTTGGGTTAGCGCTGGGTTCGGTGAAGACAAGGACACCGGCAAAGACAACGACACCGGCAAAGACAACGACACCGGCGAAGACAAAGGCTCCGATCGGGAGATCGGCGTTCCCAGGTTAGCGGCGAGGATTTCAGTGGCGCGGGCGGCGATTTGGGATTGGCGGGGTTTTCCGGTGCTGGTGCGGGGGAAGTCGGGGTCCGGCCAGATTACGTGGAGGCGGATTTGTTGGAAGTCGGCGAGGGTGGCGTTGGCGGCGGCGATGGCTTGAGTTGCGGCTTTGTTGGGATTTGTTTCGGTGGGCTTGAGGAGTAGCACTGCGCATGGCTCGGCGTTTTCTTGCGCTGCGGCGGCGGATTGGCGTTCGAATGAGATGACTACGCAGTCGCTGATTCGCGGCTGTTTGCGGAGGGCGGCTTCTAGGTCGTCCGGGTAAATGTTTAGGCCGGCGCTGGTGACGATTACGTTTTTTTTGCGGCCGCGGAAGCGGAGGTTGCCGGAGGCATCTAGCTCGCCGAGGTCACCGGTGCGGAGCCACCCGCCTTCGCGCGAAACCGGCGCTTCGGCGGACGAGCCCGCCTCATTGCTCGCCTCGCTGCCCATAGCAATTAGCGATGGACCGCAGTCCGCTGAAGCGCTGGGGTTGCGCGAAGGCGGATGCCAGTAGCCGCTCGACACATTTTCTCCGCGGATTAGGATTTCGCCGTCTTCGGCTAGGCGGAATTGGCGGCCTGGTAGGATTTTCCCGATGCTGCCTTGGGTGGCCCGGAACGGGTGATTCAGGCTGATCAGCGAGGCGGTTTCGGTCATGCCGTAACCTTGGACGACTGCGTAGCCGAGGCGCTTGAAAAAATCTTCGGTGTCGCTGGATAGCGCTGCGCCGCCGCAGATGAAAGCCCAGAATTTCCAGCCGAAATTGTTGTGGATGCGCCGGAAAATCCAGGCGCGGCGGAGGAACTTTTTTGTGGCGGCGTGCGCGAGGGTTTCAGCGAAAGAATTGTCTTCGCCGCGCTCTAAGCCATTGCGGAGGAGATCGAGGATGCGCGGGACGGCTACCAGGGCGGTGGCGCGCTCGTGCTTGATGGTGTGGAGGATGTCGCGAAGATTGCTTGAGGATTCGAAAACTACTGTGGCGCCCAGCAGTGGCGGGACGAAAAGGGTCATAAACTGACCGAAGACGTGGCTCAGCGGGACCAGGCTTACAAAGCGCAGGGGGTGGAACAAGCGTTCGTATTTGCGGTAGGGATCGATGCCCTTTTCCAGCGGTTCGAGGTTGGCGAGGAAATTTCCGTGGGTCAGCAGGACGCCGCGCGGCTCGGCGGTGGTGCCGGAGGTGAAGAGGATTTGCGCCAGGTGGGCGCGGGTGATGGGTTCGTCGGACAGGGATTGGTGCCACGGGATGTTTTTGGTGGCGGCTCGTTTTTTTGTGGCTGCGAATGCTTCAGCTTCGGCAGTGGAGGCTAAATCCGACAGGTTAATGGTGGGGGCTTCGGTGGCGAGAGGCTGATGGGACGTGGTGGAGACGATTAGTTTAACGGCAGCTTGCACGGCCACGCGTTGAGCAAATTCCGGCGCGGCGGCATCGTCCATGGGGACGACTACCGCGCCGCGGAGGAGGCAGCCCCAGAAGGCCACTAGCCATTCGGCGGAGTTGGGCGCCCACAGCAGGATGTGATCGCCGGTGCGGATGCTGCGGGATTTCAGGTCGAGCGCGAAATTGGCCGCTTGCTGCAGCAGTTTTTGGTAAGTATACGATTCGCGGCGGTAGCCGCGGTGCTGGACGATGGCGACGTCGCGCGCGTAGGTTTCATAGTCCGCTAGAAGAGTTAGGAGGTTTTCGCGGGGCATGTTGGTGGTAGCTTGACAGCTCTCCGGACGGCTTTGATTGTACGCCGGGCGGTTAGGCCTGGGCGGAAAGATGCCGCCCTGAAGGGCGGCGCGTTACGAACGCTGAGCGGTTGCGCATGGCGTTTGTTAGGGCACGGGGGTTGCCATTTGCGAATGCGCGATGCCAGCCGCGAAAAGCTTGGCGACGGATTTTAGGAATGTCGGTTACAATGGTAAGGCGTGGGATGGGTGTGGCTGACGGCTCTTCTCCGCGCAATTTGGGGATTTCACAGGAATAAACGGATGCCGGTACCGATTTCACAGGCGTTTACGGTTGCGACCTATGTGCTGAAACAGAAGCTGATGGGGCGCAAGCGTTACCCTTTCGTGCTGATGCTGGAGCCGCTGTTCCGGTGCAACCTGGCGTGCGCGGGATGCGGCAAGATTCAGTATCCGGCGCATATTTTAAAGCAGGAATTGTCGCCGGAAGAGTGCTTCAAGGCCGTGGACGAGTGCGGTACGCCGATGGTCTCGATTCCTGGCGGCGAGCCGCTGATGCACTCGCAGATCGACAGGATTGTGGAAGGTTTGGTAGCGCGGAAGAAATACATTTATTTGTGCACGAATGCGTTGCTACTGAAAGAAAAACTGGACCTCTTTAAGCCGAGCAAGTATCTGACGTTCTCCGTACACATGGATGGGCAAAAAGAGCACCACGATTTTTCCGTGTGCCGCGAAGGCGGATACGAACTGGCCATCGAAGGCATCCGCGAGGCGGTGAAGCGCGGTTTTCGCGTGACCACGAACACGACTTTGTTTGATGGCGCCGATCCCAAGAGCGTGCGGGCATTTTTTGACGAGATGATGGATTTGGGCGTCGAAGGCATGATGCTTTCGCCGGGGTATTCGTACGATAAGGCGCCGGATCAAAAGCATTTCTTGGGCCGCGCGCGCATCCGGCGGTTGTTCCGCGCGATTCTGGCGAATCGCAAGAAGAGCTGGCAATTCAACCAATCGCCGTTGTTTCTGGAATTTCTGATGGGCAAGCAGAATTACAAGTGCACGCCGTGGGGTATGCCGACGTACAACATTTTCGGATGGCAGAAGCCCTGCTACCTGCTGCAGGACGGCTACGCAGATACATTTAAAGAACTGCTGGAAACCACGGAGTGGCAGAACTACGGCACGGAATCCGGCAATGCCAAGTGCGCGAATTGCATGGTGCATAGCGGGTATGAAGCGTCCGCGGTGGACTACACGTTTAGCGGGATTGGTGGTCTGTGGACCACGGTGAAGGCGATGTTTGCGGGGACGTATGAAGATGCCGAAGCGCTATCAATGTTGAACGAGCCGGCCAAGCCGGTGCATTCCTACAATCCGCTAATTCAGATCCAAGAGAATAATGTGGTGGCGGGCGGTGCGCAGATGGAAGAGACGCACGCATGAGCGCACCGAGTCATGCCGAGCGTCAGGGCCAGGCTGGACCGGTAGTCGAACTAGATCCCGAAAAGCTGGAAGTCTCCCCGGGTTTTGCGCATGCCAGCGTTCAGGGCTGGGTTCCGGAGCTAGCCTCCGATGAAGATGTACGCCAAGCGCTGGAGGCGGCGTTCGATTATCGCGGCGATGTGACCATAACTGGCAAGGATGGCGCGGTCACCGAGGGCTACATTTTCGATCGCGTGAGCGGCGCGACGTTGCAGACGAGTTTTGTACGCGTAATGCCCAGCAGTGGCGCGGCGCGGAAGAAGCTCGCGTATGGCGACATCGCAGCGCTGGCGTTTACCGGGCGCGACACGGCGGCGGGAAAGAGCTGGGAAGCCTGGGTCCGTAAGTACTGGGAAAAGAAGGGCGTAGGCGAGGCGACACCGACGCTGGAGCCGGAACCCATCGAGTAGCATTAAAAGGGTTTAAACGGGCAGTACCACGCGTGTTACTGGTCCCTCCTTGCAGCAGCAAGTCATTTACTGTCAATATGTTGGAGTGCATTTGGCGTCGCGCACCGGTGCGCCTTTGGCATGGACAAAAGCCCCTTTTTATAGTACTATTTTCCATAGCGTTTGTTGCTCTTGTATTACCTCTTGCTGGCGGAAACAGCGGTGCAGCTTGTTTTTCGCTGCTCTGATTTTTGCGGGCGACTGGGAGTGACGGAGCCTGTGGGATCTAGCTATTGACCGCCTTGCGGTCAATTCGAGGAGATTCGGCAGGAAACGGGTCAAGGCGGCAAAGCAATTCAATTCGAGGTTGTAACGTGAAGGAACAAGGAACAGTGAAGTGGTTTAACGCGTCGAAAGGTTTCGGCTTCATTCAACGCCAGACCGGAGAAGACGTATTCGTGCATTTTTCGGCGATCACCATGGAAGGTTACAAGTCGCTGAACGAAGGGCAAGCGGTGGAATTTGAAGTGAAAAAAGGCCCCAAAGGATTGCAGGCAGAGAACGTAACGGGTATCTAGCTGGACCGGGCCCGCGCGGCCGCGGGCCCACAAAGCACTCGGCGGTTTTCGAAGCGCAAGCCGCCTGCCAAAACGATTCGAATCCAAATCTTATAGCGCAAGTGAATCGACCAAGGAGGATACGGTGCAGACGATGCAAGAGGGGCAGACCATCAAGCATGAGGTTTACGGGCTGGGAATTGTTACCGCCTCGGACCAGGAACGCACGGCGGTGGACTTCGACGATCACGGGCCGAAGCTGTTTGTTACCGCTATCATGACCGCGGAACTCATCGGCGAAGCTCCGGCTACGCCACCGAAGACCAAGCGCCGCCGCAAGGCCTCCACGGTAGCGAAGGCTGCCAAAAAGGCTGCCGCCGCCGCAGTGCGCGCCGCCGCAGCGTAGTCCGCGATAAATTCCGTCCGCGATTTTTCCTTCCTTGATTTTTCTCAGGTCTTAAATCTCCCTCGTGCCAACTCGGCGCGGGGGTGTGTTTAAACTTGCGTGACAAGAGCGCGCCTGCCCCGGCCGCTGGAGCTGCCCGCAATTCGTACTCTCTAATAATCGATTGGCAACCCAGGGCTCTCCGGTTGTGGAACGTGAGTATCATTCATCTACGGGCCCAACGATACGAACGTTTGCAGGCACAGCGGTTTGCTTGAGGCGACTGGCCTGCCGTGGAGAATCTATGTTCAGCAGAAGACTGACGTTATGGGCCATGCTGTTTTTGTTGATCGCAGCGACGGGACCCGCGGCGCGGCCGCAAGCTGCGCCGGGCGTCACGGATAAAGAAATATTGATCGGTTCGTGCTCGGCGCTGGACGGGCCATCGAAATTTTTGGGCACGGAAACAGTTGCCGGAGCCAGAGCGTATTTTGAATTGGTCAACGAAGCGGGAGGCGTGGAAGGAAGAAAACTACGTCTGGTGGCCCGTGACGACAGCTACGATCCTACAAAGACCGAAGCCTGCTTTAACGAGTTGATGAGTCAGAAGGTATTTGCACTGGGCTTTTTTGTGGGCACGCCGACGGCGGTGAAATATGTGCCCATGGCGGAGAGCAACAAAATTCCGCTGGTGGGCCTGTTCACCGGAGCACAAACACTGTACCAGCCCTTGCGGCATTGGGTGATCAATGTCCGCGCCTCCTATTTTGACGAAACGCGCGAGCAGATCGACGGGCTCTGGAATGTGCTGGGATATAAGAAGATCGGGGTGATCTATCCGGACGATCCGTTTGGAGCGGCAGTGCTCGAGGGTGTGCAAGCCGCGTTGAAGGCGCACGGAGCGGAGCCCATCGCCATCGCCTCGTACCCGCGGCAAACGGCGCAAGTGGGCAAAGCGATTGACACGGTGCGCGCGGCAAATCCTGACGCGGTGGTGGTCGTAGGCCCTTCGAATACCACGACCCCGATTTTGAAGCTGGCGCACGTGAAAGGCTGGAAGCCGCTATTTTTGACGGTGTCGTTTGTGGGTACGGATGAATTGATTTCCGCAGCCGGTGACGATGCCGAAGGCGTGGTGATCACGCAGGTGGTGCCACCCTACTATCTGACGGACTTGAAGGCGGTGAAATTGTATCGCGGTGCGCTGCAGAAATTCTCTCCCGGCGTGCAACCTAACTTCGTGAGCTTCGAGGGATTTGTCGACGCCATGGTGCTGGTGGAAGGATTGAAACGCGCGGGCAAAGAGTTGACGCGCGACGGGTTAATTCGCGGAATCGAGTCCATACATGAGCTGGACCTAGGTCTTGGTCCGCAATTGAAACTCGATTACAGCGCCAAGGATCACAAAGGCTTCGATCACGTGGTGCCGACGGTGGTGCGCGGGGGCCGCGCGGTCCCGTTCACGGATTGGTCGATGGCGGTGCCGAAGTGATGTCTACTTTAGCGCGGATTCGGTTTGCTCAAAGGCGTGGTAGGAAGAGCGCACCAGCGGACCAGCTTCTACGTGACTAAAACCCATGGCTTCGCCACGGACTTTGTACTCTGCAAATTCGTCGGGGTGGACGTAGCGAATGATGGGTAAGTGGTCGCGCGTGGGCTGTAAGTACTGACCGAGCGTGAGGATGTTGGTGCGCTGGGCCGCCAAATCCTGCATGGTGGCGAGGACTTCTTCGGTTTCTTCGCCGAGCCCCAGCATCAGGCCGGTTTTGGTTGGGACTTCGGGATGGGCTTCTTTCGAGCGCCGCAGCAATTCCAGAGAGCGTTCGTAGACTGCGCCTTTGCGCACCTGGCGATAGAGGCGCGGCACGGTTTCCGTGTTGTGATTCAGCACGTCCGGACGCGTGGCCAGGACCAGATTGAGGGCGTCCCAATTACCGCGAAAATCCGGAATTAAAACTTCTACCTTGCAACCCGGTACGCGGCGACGAATTTCCTGAATGGTACGGGCAAAGATTTGTGCGCCGCCGTCGGGCTGATCGTCGCGATTCACGCTGGTGACTACCGCGTATCGCAGCTTCATGCGGGCTACGGCTTCCGCTACACGCAAGGGCTCGTCCTCATCCGGCGGCCCTGCGGGCCTCCCACTCGGGACGGCGCAGAAACCGCAGGCGCGCGTGCAGATGTCCCCCAGAATCATGAAGGTAGCGGTGCCGTGTTCCCAGCATTCGCCCATGTTGGGGCAGCGGGCGCTTTCGCAAACGGTGTGCAAATCGAGCGTGCGCATGGTGCGCTTGAGTTCCTGGTAACGGTCGCCACCAAAAAATTTGACGCGCAGCCAGTCCGGGCGCGGGTGGGCGTTTGGCGACGGCATAGGAGCGGGCACGGCGTTGGAGACGATGTTGAAGGGCGAGGCCATGTGGCAGAGTAGCGATTTTACCTGCATTGGCGCTGGCTTACAAATGAAGAGGGTTTGTCCCCGCTTGCGTCTGTTACTTGCATAGGTTGGTTGCACATGCCACTTGCATATCGCCAGAGGTGGGAGGCATGATTCCGAAACAAACGCCCCGCCTGCTGCGTTGTAAATGAAAATGAGGGGTTGAACCATGAATTTGAAAGCCGACTTCCTTCAGTTTCTCCACGACCTGAAATTTGCGGTGCGCTCGCTGATGCGCGCCAAAGGTTTGGCGATCACCGTGGTGCTTACGCTGGCGTTGGGGATCGGCGCTAACGCAGCTATTTTCAGCGTGGTACGTGGAGTACTGCTGCGGCCGCTGGTGAATCGCGACGAAAACCGTCTGGTGTACATCCGGCAAAGCGCGTTGGGCATTGGCTCCGAAGACGCGGCATTTTCCGTGCCGGAGATACACGACCTCCGCGATAGCGTCAAAACCCTGGATGCCTTTGGCGACTTTTCGACCATCGGTTTTTCCATGGTCGGGCTAGGCGAGCCGCGCGAGGTGCGCGCGGGCGTGGTGGGTGGATCGTATTTCACTGTAATGGGATTGCGCCCGGTGCTGGGCCGGCTGCTGGACGCACAAGATGACGGCCCGAACGCCGCCGGCGCGGCGGTGCTGACGTATCGTTTCTGGAGCACGGCCTGCAAGAGCGATCCGTCGGTCATCGGGAAGGTGATTCGGTTGGACACGCGGACAGCAACGATTGTTGGAGTGCTGGAACCGTCGGTGCCCTATCCCGCGGAAACAGAGATCATTGCCAACGTGGTGACCAGCCCGCACCATCTTTCGGCGACCATGGTGACCGGGCGAGTGCATCGCATGACGGAGTTGTTTGGCCACCTTGCACCTGGCTCAACACTGGAATCGGCGCGCGTTGAGCTCCGCACTGCCTACGCCGCAATGGTGAAAGAGCATCCCGAAGCGTATGGGAAGCAAGCCGATTTTCAGATCGAGGCCACGATGCTGCGCGATCAGATTACCTCGCGCGCCAGAACCGTCCTGCTGGTGCTGCTGGCGGCGTCGGGGCTGGTGTTCATCATTGCGTGCTCCAACGTGGCCAACCTGGTGCTTTCGCGAACGGTGCGGCGCGAAGGCGAATTGGCCATTCGCGCGGCGCTAGGCGCAAATGCCAGCGCGCTAAGGCGGACGTTGTTGGCGGAGAGCTTACTGCTGTGCGGCGCGGGAGCCGCGCTTGGCGTGCTCAGCGCGTGGCCAATCGTGGCGGTGCTGGCGCGCTATGCGTCGCGTTTTTCCGTACGGGCGCTGGATTTGAAAGTTGATGCGAGCTTGTTGTGGGTCGGCGCGGTGTTGGCCATTTTTGCGGCCGTGCTGCTCGCGTACATTCCACGTTTGCCGTCAGCGGACACGCCGAAGGGGCTATCGCTGTCGAATGGCAGCGTCCGCATTACCGGCAGCACCAGCCGGCGATTGCGTTTGTTCACGGTGACGCAGATTGCCGCGTCCTTCATTCTGCTGGCCGGCGCGGGCGCACTGCTCAAGACGCTGATCGCACTGCAAGCGGCGCAGACTGGGCTCGACACGCAGCACGTGCTCGCAATCAATGTGCCGGTAATTACCTACGGGAAAACCCCCGATCAGGTCGTGGGCTTCTACAAAGAATCCATGCGGCGCATCAACGAGTTGCCGGGCGTCGACAGCGTGGCGATTGGAACCACCGTTCCGTGGCGCGACGCGGGAATCTTTGGTCCGGGGTTCGAGTTTTCAGCGGACGGCCACGTCAGCGCACCAGGTGAGGAAGATCCGCGCGCGCAGTTGCGGGCCATTTCGCCCAATTTTTTCGCGGCACTGGGCGTCCCGATTATTGCCGGCCGCGATTTCAACGATGCGGATCGCAAAGATAGCGAGCCCGTGGTAATTGTGAGCCAGACCCTGGCGCAGCGCATGTTTCCGAATCAAGATGCGGTCAATCGCCATATGATGTGGACGGATCCGGTGATGAAGTTTATCGACATCAGCACCGCGCCCCGACGCATCGTTGGCGTGGCTGCCGATATCGACGACGACCATGTAAATCCCGGACCGACCCTAACCGTGTATCACCCATTCGAGCAGCAGACTTGGGGAGGCCGCATGTTCGTGCACACGCGGGCTAATCCGTACGCGCTGGTGACCCCGATCACGCGCATTATCCGTGACCTCGCCGTGGACCAGCCCGTCGAGCACGCGGCTACACTGGAAGATGTGCGCGCGGAAGTGCTGGCTCCGGATCGCCTGAATACGCTGGTGTTCGGGGGATTTGCCGCCGTCGCGCTATTGATCGCGCTGGTAGGGGTTGCGGGCGTGCTGGCGTTCTCCGTAAGTGCGCGGACGCGCGAGTTTGGCGTGAGAATCGCTCTCGGAGCGCAAGCCGGAAACATTCTTACCGGCGTGCTCATGGAAGGCGTGGTGATCGCGGTGATTGGTGTTGCCGCGGGCGTTTTCGTGGGATACGGTTTGCTGCGCCTTTTGGGCAGTTCCATTCTCGATTTGAAGACGCCCGGAATGCTGCCGCTGATTGGATCCGCTGTGGTGATTCTTGCGGCCGCGGTGATTGCGTCCGCCATCCCCGCGGCGCGTGCTGCGCGAGTGGATACCGTGCGCGCGCTGCGGGCGGATTAGGTTCTGCGTTTGTCGGAACGAATCTTGAATTTTGAGGCGATCGAGTATGTGCCGGAATATCAAACCGCTCTTCAATTACGAACCGCCGGTAACTCCCGACGAGGTGCGCGCGGCTTCGCTGCAATTCGTGCGTAAGATCACCGGCTTCAACAAACCGTCGCAAGCCAACGAAGCGCGGTTCCTGCAGGGCGTCGATGAAATTGCCAGCGCCGCAAATCGTCTGCTGCGATCGCTTGAAACGAACGCGCTTCCGAAGAACCGGGAAGTAGAGGCGACGAAAGCGAAAGCTCGCGCCGCCATGAGATTCGGCGCCTGAGCCTGGCAATCGGCTTTCGCAGAAATATTCCCGCGAGATTGATCCAAGTAAGAAGTTCGTCCGGGGAAAACGCGCGTTAGAGGGACTGGCGCGAGGAGCGTACAAAGTCGCGCAGCACGGTGACGTTCGGGCCGTAGGCGCCCATGCGGCCGGCGTCCACGGGCAAACCCATACGCTCGGCTAGATCGAGGTCGATGTTGGCGTCATCCAATTCAGAAAGACTGAAGCCGGCAGCGGGCAGCACGCGATTCAGGCCGCTGGGATAAATCGGCCGCGGCGGGCGGTGACGCTGCCAGGGACGGCGCGCCAGTTCGTAAAATTGTTGCCAATCGCGTTTGTGCCAGGTGGTCATCTGAGTCTATATCTCGATATACGTTCCACTCGCAGTCTTGGATGCGCTATTGCGGTAGAAGGTTCACTCCATTCGGTAAATGTAGCCATCGGGTAATCCGTGCAATAGCGGTGGCCATTTCGCTGGAGTTCCGCTGCCGCCGTCGTCGCGCTCGCCAAGCAGTGCAGCGTGAAGATACTGCACAATTCCGCGAAGGGGCGATTTTCCTTGGCTAATGTTTCAAACACGTTACGTAGAGAATTGTTTCGGTTTGCCTGAGGAAAGGCCGGCCGCAGAGTTATCGGTAGAGGGGGAAGAGGTTAGCGGCGGGCCCGGTCTTTGCGCACGGCTTCGTCAATCAGCGCGTCGAGTTCACTGCGCGTCAGCGTGACCGGTTCTTCTTCTTTCTCGACGCTGTCGCTGGTGACCGGCAATTCCGCTCCGCCGCCCGGAGGCGCTTCCACAAAGTAGCGCGCGCGCGCGGCCATCAACTTCGCCACTTCCCGGCCAGAGAGCAGCTCCGGCGTTCCCACCATTTCCGCGGCCAGCGTAATTTTCGCGGCGTGCTCGATCGTTTCCATGCGGAAAAACGCGGTCAGCAAATCCGGCCCACAGGTTACCGCGCCGTGATTGGCCAGCAGCATGGCATCGTAGTGGGCTACAAAGGGTTCCAGCGCGGCGCTCAGTTCCGGCGTGCCTGGGGTGCCATAGCGCACCAGCGGAATCTGGCATAGACCGATAATCACCTCAGGCAATAGCGCTTGATCCAGCGCGCGGCCCGCCACGGCAAATCCTGTGGACGTCGGCGGATGCGCGTGGCAAATAGCGTAGACGTCCGAGCGCATGCGGTAAAACAACAGGTGCATGGCCAATTCCGAAGAAAATTTTCGCTCCCCGGAAATTTGCCGCCCGCCCAGATCCGTAACCACCAGATCGCCCGGACGCAGGTGGCCTTTGTTCATGCACGTCGGAGTGGTAAGAATACGGTCCGCGCCCAACCGCACGGAGAGATTTCCTTCGCAGGCCACGATGAAGCCGCGGTCGTGCATCCACCGGCCCGCCACGCAAATCTCGTGGCGGTGCTGGTCTTCGCTCTTGACGTGGCCGGGTGTTACCGAATGTTCAAACATGGGCGTATACGCGGCAGGTAGGCGGGGCTCCCACGCCGCGGAGCGGAAGCATACACATTTCAGTCCGCCTACGCCAGCAAGAAAAAGTAAAATTGTAAGATTGGCCGCCGAACGCGCGGCCGCCACCAGCGCTTGCTCAAGGGCCGGCGAGTCTTGGCTCGCACCTCCCCTTAGGCGTAGATACCGCGCAGTTTCAGTGCGCTCGCTACGCGATCGATGGCCAGCATATACGCGGCTATGCGGTTGTTGACGTGGTGCGTCTCGGCATAGCGCACCACTTGGTCGAAAGCATTGTCCATCACGTCGAGCAGGCGCTCGTTAACTTCGCTTTCGCGCCAGAAGAAGCCCTGGCGATCCTGTACCCACTCAAAATAGCTCACCGTCACGCCGCCGGCGTTGCCCAGAATATCGGGTACGGTGAAGATGCCTTTGCCGTCGATGATGGCATCGGCTTGCGAGGTGGTGGGACCGTTGGCGCCTTCGCACAGGATTTTTGCCTGTACCTGGCTGGCGTTCTTTTCCGTGATTTGATTCTCGATGGCCGCTGGAATGGTGATTTCGCAGGGCTGGAAAAGCACGTCGCGCGAACTCATTTTCGTTCCGCCGCCGGGATAGTCCTGCAGAGTTTTTTTCTGTGCGTACACCCAGTCGATGACTTTGGGCATATCGAAGCCATGCTCGTTGTACAGTCCGCCGGCGATATCGGCGAGGCCGACGATCTTGTAGCCGGCTTTGTGCATCAATTCGGCGGCCAGCGAACCCACATTGCCAAACCCCTGCACCACCACGCGGCAGCCTTCCTTCTTGATGCCCAGTTTGGCGATGGCTTTGTTGCAGCACATCATCACGCCGCGGCCGGTGGCTTCGCGTCTGCCAGCGGAGCCGCCCAGTTCGATGGGCTTGCCGGTAACCACCGCGGTGGTGGCCTGACCCAGGTGCATGGCGTAAGTGTCCATCACCCAGGCCATGGTTTGTTCGTTGGTGCCCACATCCGGCGCTGGCACGTCTTTTTCGGGCCCCAGCCAGTTGGACAGTTCCGCAGTGTAACGGCGGGTCAGGCGCTCCAATTCGAGCTTAGACATTTTCTGCGGATTACAAATCACGCCGCCTTTGGCGCCGCCAAATGGAATGTTCACCACCGCGCATTTCCAGGTCATCCAGGTGGCCAGGGCGCGCACTTCGTCCAGGCTCACGTCTGGCGCAAAGCGGATGCCGCCTTTGCCCGGGCCGCGCACCGTGGAGTGCAGCACGCGATAGCCGGTGAACACTTGCAGCGTGCCGTTGTCCATTCCCACCGGAATGTACAGCGTGATCTCTTTGCTGGGATGTTTCAGGTAGTGATACAGGCCCTGCTCCAGATTCAGTTTTTTCGCGGCGATTTCAAAACGCGCTTCGGCATTTTGGTAAACATTCAGTTCTTCGGGCGTGGGTACCTGGGACATGCATACTCTCCTGAAAAGTTTGCGTCTTCCCGTTCGCGCGGGATTATATGACGTCGTTTGCTAGAGAAGGTTCGCAGTGTTTTCGCAGCAGCGCAAAGCTAACCTGCGCCTTCTCGATCGTTACACTTGGATTCGAGGACAAACGCGTGCTTTTTGCGAGCTACCCACTCGCCGCGCGTCATTTGTCCGGGCCACCAGTATACGAACCCGGACCTGTCTGCCGCAAGGCGTGGCCTGTTAGCACGCGCGAAATGGCTACCGAACAACCATGTGTATGCCTCTCACTGCGCGGCCGCGGAACAGCGCATCTCCAAGCCAACCGCCCAGCGGCGCTGGAAGCCCTTCCAGTATTTGTCGCCATCGCTGAATTTTGCGCCCACGGACTCGCCTCGTTTCAGCGGCCACACGCCATCATTGGATTTTTCTGGCGCGACGTGCAAATACGCGCGCCTGCTTTCGTCGCCCTTAAGGTACAAATCCAGAAACGCGGTTATAAAATGCTGGTTGATGGCGGTGATGCGCTCCTTGCGCCACACGGGCTCGTCGAAGTATTCCTGCGTGGTGAACGAGGTGCGCGCTTCGGCGGGTGCGGGATTGCCGCCCACATTGTGTCGCGCGTTCTCGTACACCAGCATGCAGCGCTCGGAGTTCACCGCCTTTTCAAACGCCGGAGCGATACCATGCGAAAAATCGGAAATATCATCCTGGTCTCCGGCGATCATCAGCAGCGGGATATGAATTCCGGCCAGGCCTGCGGCATCCCACATGTTATTGGGCGGCTGGTTGCCCCACGGTGCAATGGCCACCACGGCTTTGACTTCTTTGCGCAAGCGTGACTGATATTCGGGGTTGCCGGCAGTCCAATGGTCGAAATATCCTCCGGGCACAAACTGGGCGGCCATCGAGGATTTGCTATATCCCGCGCCGGCACTGGCCAGTGCGCCATATCCGCCCATCGAGTACCCCACGATGGCCACACGCGAAGCGTCGATCAGGCCATGCAAGAAATTTCCGGCGGGGACGGCCAGTGCCTCCAGCGCTTCGATCGTGAACAACTGATCGCTGGCGCGGTTCAGCAGCGTGCTGGAAAATTCCTTCTCTTGGCCAATCACCGAATCGGTATGGTCGATGGCGGCCACCACATAGCCCTTGGAGGCGAGATTCTCCGTCAGATAGCTCAAGAAAAAACGCGAGCCCGGGTAGCCATGGGACACGATCACCAGCGGAAACGGTGTGCCTGCAATCGGAGTAGCGTCGCGTAGGGCTTTGCCGGCGACGGCGGTTTCGTGAGCTTTCTCGCTGCTGCGCGGCATCGGCATTTCGTAAACGGTGCGCTCTTCCGTGCCTTTCGGGATCACCGCGGGATACCAGACTTCCACGGTTAAAGGCCGATCGTAGGTGGGAGCCTTACCGGTGGCTTTGTCGAAATTCAGAATGTCGGGTTGCCCCGGATTGTGCAGCACCACGGTGCGCACGCCCACGCCGTAAGGGCCGCGCGGCGCTAGCTCTGGCGCATCAACCGGCGGCACGCTGAAAAATGTTTCCGCGGGAGTCTGCGCGTGTGACGACAAGCCGCAAGCAAGGCCCATCATCACGAGCATCGTCGCCATCGCCGCAACCTTTAAACTCACCAACCTTCGCCCGCTCATAAGAGCCTCCAAAGCCCGCTCAAGATAGCAGTTTCGCGGCTATTTGCGGTTGAAATTTCGTGCATCCGGGGCATGCGCGTGACTGTGGGAATGATTGTGCGCCAGATCTTCGCGGGCCATAGCGTTGAGGAAGCGCTGACGGGGTACCCCTATCTGGAGCGCGAGGACGTGCTGCAGGCGTTGCGCTATGCCGCTTGGCTTGCACAGACAGGGCCGAGACGTAAAACTGCCTCGAGCGTGAAATTCACCCGGTACGCAGGGGCGTTACTGCATGCGGAACTGGATGGTCACGGTCAGATGCATGGGGACGGCTTTACCGTCCAGGCTGGCTGGCTGATATTTCCACTGGTGCAGCGCGTCCATGGCGGCTTGGTGCAGCAGCGTGGGTCCGCTGACCACTTTCATCGTGGTGACTTTGCCGGTGGCGTCAATCAGCGCGTCGATTTTGACGTCGCCGCTGACGTGCTGGGTCCGGGCAAATGCCGGATAGACCGGCGGAACGGACTTGAGGAGTAGCGCGGTTTTGACGTCGCCGCCGACCGGGATGGGATTGCTCGGGGCTGCTGGTCCGGAAGTGGTACCGAAATTTGCGCCGAGACTGGCATCCGCTGCCGCCGGGGAATCGTTCAACGCAATCGAGGGGTCCGCGTCGTTTGCCGATGCCGCGTTGTCGGTGCGATTGACCGAGGGAGCGGCGAGGTGCACTTCTCCAAGCAAAGCATGTTTGGGTTGCGCAACCGCCGGCTGAGTGGCGCTCGGTTGCGCGGAATTCGCCACGGGCGAAATCGTTGCAGTCGATGTGGGCTGCGACGCATGACTGGGCGTAACCACCATGTTGGTGTTCAGTGCGGGCGGGGTGGCGGCCTGATTGATGATCGCTCCTGTGGGGCGCGTCGCGCCCGCCGTGTTTGCGCCGCGCGCAACTTCCGAATTTGATGCCGCGTCCACTTGTGCTGGCGCGGGTTGCCGCGTGGTCGCGGTGTTCTGCGCGGCGCCGGAAGTGAAAACGCTCGGATGCGTATACCAGAAGCCGCCACCGGCGGCCAACAGAATGGTTGCGGCAATGGCGGCGATCAGGCCTTTGCGCGATTTCGCAGCGCCGTCTTCGCCAGTGTTGTTATCGTCCGAAAGAAAGCGCGTGCCAAACGCGGGTCCGGAAACCTCGCCCGAGTATTCCTGCGACTCACCCTGCAGCGATTCGTCTTTCCTCGTGGTCTCGTCGCCATCCTGATGCGAGGGATCCTTGTACAAGCCTTCCTTGTTCAACCAGTGCGCGTCCGGCACCGGCTCTTCGAAGACGGCACTCGTGCTTGCGCTGGACTCGGACACCGCGATTTCGTGCGAGGCCTGTTCGACGGGCGCGGGAATTGCGGCGTTGCGCGCCAGAGGTTCGAGCCATGAAGGGATCTTGAGTTGGTCCGCCTCAAGCAGCGAAGGCAGCGGCGCCGTGGAGATTTTTGCCGGTGTTGCGGGCTTGGGCGGCGGCGGAGGCGTTTGCACGGTTGGCGTAGAGATTGACGTCGGGGCCGACGTGGGAACTGACGCGGAAACTGGCGCGGCGTCATTCACCTTGACCGCAGGGGACGGCGGAGTCGCGCTGGATTGTGCGAGATCCAGAATTTTGGTGGCGGTCTCCGCAGTTTTATTTTCTGCCGGCGGAGCGACTGGCGTTTGCGTGAGAGCTTTTGCGGCGTCGGTTTTCTTCGCGTCGGCGAAAAGCAGCGCGGAGATCTGTTCCTGAAGGCGAGCGTTTTCCGCTTTCAGCGCGTCGGTGGAGTTTTCGGTTACCGGCGGCGCTGCGGGCGTGGAGTTGGTTGCAGAGATTGGTTGCGACGGAATCTCGCGAACCGCGGGCGGAGTGAGACTGATATGCGTTGGGGCTGCGGGTTTTGGCTGCGCCGCGCGCGGCAACGTCAAAACGGAAGACGAAGGCAAAACAGAACTGGAGGCGCTGGAACTCGTTGAACCGGAAGATTTGGAAACGAACGGTGAAATCGGAGTGACGGTGGCCGGCGTTGCCGCGACGGGAGTTGTGGCCGCGATGGGCGACGATTCCGGTTTCGGCGCATTGGATTGCGGCGGCGCGACGTTCTGCGACGAAGGTGCAGGAGTCATTGTCTCGGCAGAAATTGCGACCGGAGTTTTCGCGATGTGCGAGTTGGGAACCGCGTGAATCGATTCGTGCGATTTTGCTGGCGCGGACTCCACCGGTGAAACTGCCTTTGATTGCGCTGGAACGTCGGAGAGAGTCTTAGCGGGCGCGGAAATGGGCGCCGCGGGCGCGTTGGCAACCGGTGCGGCAGGCGAACCGGTGGCGGGCGCGGTGTTCGCGGGTGCTGGAACATTTGCCGATGGCGCGCTGGGGGAAGCGATGCGGTCTCCGGGAAAACGCATGCCCCAGAAACCGATGACCGGTTCGGTGAATTCGAGTTCAACGTAGCCGCTGACGTTGCGATAGTTCTTGGACTTTACGACCTGGCAGACGACTTCCTTTTTGGTTTTCTCGTTGGTGAGAAAAAGCAATTGTCCCGGAGCCACGGACGATTGCAGCCGAATCACGGCGCCGTTGCCGAAGACGAGAACAGTTTTTGTGGATTCGGAAAATGGCTCGCGCTTGTCGCTGCCGTCCAGCGTGCGCGCACCGTTTACGGTGACAGAGACTTCCAGCGCGACCGGCTGAGGTTTTACGGCTGCCTCGTTGGGCGCCGCACTCGAGACGCCAGGACGCGCAGAGAGAGCGTCCGGCGCGGCTGCAGAAACGTCCGTTTCTTTCACAATCGTTGACATGGCGTACGCACCCGCGAAGAGGATTTTGCTGGTGGCCCCCCGGGAGCCCTCAGTGAAACGTAGTTCTCTCTAACCTATATATCTTCGAGGGCGGGGCAAGGGGCGGCCATAGTACGCGGGTACCAGCTTAGAAACACTGCACCAACGGACAGGGTGGGGACCTGTACCTAAGACTTTCTAAGAAATAATTTTGCAAGGTCGCCGCGAACACACGGCAACGAATGGTGAAAGCGGCGTCGAAGAATTGAACGCAAATTATTTTGTCTGATTATTTTTTGTATCTATTTTTGCAGCGGGGGCTTGAAACGTTCGTCGATTTCCACCTGATAGCCGGTGACCAGCTTGTTGGTTTCATTGGCCATGCCGATTACGGCTTGCAATTCCTTGAACATTTCCGGGGTCATGCCTTTGCCGAAGGCGGAGGCGGTGTGCGAGGCGATGCAGTAGCCGCAATTGTTGGTGACGCTGACGGCGATGTAGAGCAATTCCTTGGTGAGCGGATCGATGGCGCCGGGGCCCATGATTTCTTTCAGGCTTTCCCAGGTGCGATTCAGGAGTTTGGGATCGTGCGCGATGGCCTTCCAGAAATTGTTGATCCAATCGGTCTTGCGCGTGGCCATGATGTCGTCGTAGATGGCGCGGACTGCGGGGCTGGCGTCGTGATATTCGATAAGCGGAAAAGTGGGCATGCGGGTCTCCGGATTAAAAGATATGCGGGTGCAAATTCCAAGTTAGCAGGCGGCGAAGGAATAAGAAAGACGGAACGAATATCCAGCATTAAAACGATATAATGCGCGACGGATGACGCGGCGCAGATCTGCCTGGCCGCGCGGGAGTGTTGCGATGCGGACAAGAGTTTCACCACGGCATGTTGGCCGCGCGACGCGAAATGTCCTTGCGCGAACCGCGGAAATTGTTCTTGTGGCGCTGATCGCGGTGATCACTTCGCCGATTGCGGCGGCGCAAACCGTGGTCATCGATGGCGCGGTGGCACACGCTATTCCTTTCGATCCGGATCTGGCGCTAGGGACTTCCATCGACATCTTGCCGTCGAAGCTGATCGATAAAGTTTATAGCGAAGATATTTTGAAGAAATCGCTTTCCGCGGGATGGGGACCGATTACCTACCGCCAGAATACGGAGTTGACCATCGCGGCGTGGCACTGGAACGAGTACGGAACGTGGAGCGAAGGCTCTGCGCAGAGCGGGTATTTTGTCGGCAACGTGGAACCGCGAGAATTCTTGCGGCATTCGTATGGCTACGACTTGCCGCATCGCGGTACCACGCGGAGCGACGATGCGGCGACCAAGTATTCGCGACTGACGGATGGCGATACGAGGAGTTATTGGAAGAGCAATCCGTATCTGAGCAAGCGCTTTACCGGGGAAGACGACGCGCTGCACCCGCAATGGATCGTAGTGGATTTCGATACGCCGCAGGCTATCGATGCGATCAAGATCAACTGGGCCGCGCCTTACGCGCGGAAATACGTGGTGCAGTATTGGACCGGCGAAGACGCGATCAACAAGCAGGGCGCGGGAACGTGGACAACGTTTGCGAATGGCGAAGTTTCCGGCGGGACGGGCGGAAACGAGGTGCAGCGGCTCGCGCCCGCGCCGGTGAAGGCGCGCTTTGTGCGGGTGTGGATGACGGAATCCTCGAACACTTGCGATACGCATGGCGACGGTGATCCTCGTAATTGCGTGGGCTATGCGGTAAACGAGATTTATCTGGGGAATTTTACCGCGGGCGGCGAGTTTGTGGATCTGGTGCAGCATGCAAAGGGACAGAATCAGACGGCGACTTATGTTTCGTCGATGGATCCGTGGCATTCCGTGGGAGATATTGAGGCCAGCCGCGATCAGACCGGCTTCGATCTTTTTTTCACCAGCGGAATTACCAACAAATTGCCGGCAATGATTCCGGTTTCTCTGGTATACGGAACGCCGGAAGATTCCGCGGCGGAAATTGCGTACATCGAAAAACGCGGCTACGCGATTTCCTACGTGGAGATGGGAGAAGAGCCGGACGGCGAGTTCATGCTGCCGGAGGATTATGGCGCGCTGTATTTGCAGTGGGCGACCGCGCTGCATCGCGTCGATCCGCGATTGCGGCTTGGTGGACCAGTGTTCACCGGATCGAACGAAGACATCCAGGCGTGGGCCGATGGCAGTGGGAAAACTTCCTGGCTTGGGCGGTTTATTGATTATTTAAAAAGCCACGGGCGGCTTGGGGATTTGGCTTTTGTTTCCTTCGAGCACTATCCCTTTGTGCCGTGCGAGATTGCTTGGTCGGACTTGTATCGCGAGCCGGAACTGGTGAAGCACATTCTGGAAGTGTGGCGGGCAGACGGCGTGCCCGCGAATGTGCCGCTGATGATTACGGAGAGCAACGTGTCCTGGGAGTTGACGCAACCGATGGCGGACACGTTTGCGGCGCTGTGGCTGGCGGACAACGCGGGAGCTTTTTTGGCCAATGGTGGAGCGGCGTTTTACCATTCGCCGATTCAGCCGGAGCCGCTGCGGCCGGGATGCCACGGATGGAGCACCTACGGAAATTTCGTGGCGGACGAAAAATTGGAGGTCTCACAATATACCTCGCAATATTTTGCGAGCCAGCTGATCAATCTGGAGTGGGTGCGGCATGGCGCGGGCGTGCATCAACTTTTTCCCGCCAGCGCGGATGTTTTAGACGACGCGGGGCATGCGCTGGTGACGGCGTACGCGGTGAAGCGGCCGGATGGCGAATGGTCGGTGATGCTGGTGAACCGGGACGCGTCGAACGCACACCGCGTCAGAGTGGTGGTGAAGAATGTGGATGGCGGCGGCGAGCGAGCTTTTTTCGGCACGGTGAACATGGTGACGTTTGGCGCGGAGCAGTATGTGTGGCATCCGGAGGGCGCTAGCAGTCACGCGGATCCGGACGGGCCGCTGCGCCGGACGACTTTGCAGGCCGGGAAGGACGCCGGTTTTGAGTTGCCCAGGGCTTCGGTGACAGTGCTGCGCGGGCGGATCAGCGGGCAGTAAACTCGCGTTTCGACGGCGCAACTAACAGCAGGTACGCCACGAAAAAGGCGGCTTCGGGGGGCCTGGGAATCGCGAAAGGTTGTGAAAACGCAGCTACTTTAAGTCCCTGTGTTTTCACACCCTTTCGCAAGTGTTCATTCTAATGTGGTTAGCGCGACAATTTAGTTACTATGTGGTTATGGTCGCGGATCTTTTTTTCGAGGTGGAAACCGCCACGCGAGATGAAAAAGTGGAAGCGCTGGCCGACGTCTAGAGACACTTCTAAACGAGTGTGATTATCGTCGAAGTCCGTATTATTGTCAAGTAGTATTTTAGGTACTAGAAGGACTGTATCTGCCGCTAGACGGGCGGCGCGAGCGGCAATCAAAAGAACGGGTCTGAAGACCCGCCGCTACAACTGGTTAGACGCCGGTGATTTCGCCGGTGGGGTCTACGTCGATGCTGGCGGCGCGGGAAATTTTTGGCAGGCCGGGCATTAGCATCATGTTGCCGGCGATGGCGACCACGAAGCCTGCGCCGGAGGAGAGGTTGGCGTCGGTGACGTTGAGAGTCCAGCCCGTGGGGGCGCCCATTTTTTTCGGGTCGTCGGATAAAGAATATTGCGTCTTGGCGATGCAGACGGGGAGTTTTGCGTAACCCCATTCGGCGTATTGGCGGAGTTTTGTGCGGGCTTGTCCGCTGAAGGTGGCGCCTGCGCCGCCGTAAACGTTGACCACTACTTTGTGTACTTTTTCTTCGAACGAATCGTTTGGCGAATAGATCGGTTGCGGATTCGCATCGGGATTTGCGGCGATGGTTTCTACTACGCGTTCGGCCAGTTCGGCGGCACCGGCACCGCCTTTGGTGAAGGCTTCGTTTAACGCGCTGACTACGCCGTGTTCCTTGCAATAGCCGAGCAGGCGATCCAGCTCGGCCGGGGTGTCTTTCGGGAAGCGATTGATGCCGGCAACGATGGGGACGCCGAAGCGTTTCAGGCTGTCAATGTGTTTGCCGAGATTGGCGAAGCCTTTTTCCAGGTCGCCTTCGCCCTGATTGCGCAGGCTTTGCGCGGTGGTGACCAGGACGGCGACGCTGGGGCGAATGCCACTGGTGGGCATTACGATGTCGAAATATTTTTCCACGCCGAGATCGGCGGCGAATCCGCATTCATTGACGACGTAGTCGGCCAGGCGCAGACCCATTTCTTGCGAGAGGATGCTGCTGGTGCCGTGGGCGATGTTGGCGAAAGGTCCGGTGTGGACGGTGGCGGGAGTGCCTTCGGTGGTTTGGACGAGATTGGGGAGAATGGCTTCGGTGAGCAGGGCCATCATGCCGCCAGTGGCGCCGAGTTCTTGCGCGCGGACGGGTTTGCCGTCTTTGGTGGTGCCGACGATGATGGCGTCGAGACGTTTGCGAAGATCTTCACGGCTGGCGGCGAGCGCGAGGATGGCCATGATTTCGCTTGCGGCGGTGATGACGAAGCCGGTGTGGCGATTGGCGCCTTCGCGTTTGCCGCCGACTTCGACCGTAATGCGACGGAGGGCGCGGTCGTTCATGTCCATGCTGCGCGGCCAGGTGATGCGGGCGGGATCGAGCTGGAGATCGTTGCCGTGGAAGAGGTGCGCGTCGACTAACGCGGCGAGAAGATTGTGGGCGGAGGTGATGGCGTGGAAGTCGCCGTTGAAGTGGAGATTAATTTTTTGGCTGGGTTCGAGCTGGGACATGCCGCCGCCGGCGGCGCCGCCCTTCATGCCGAAGACGGGGCCTAGGGAGGGTTCGCGTGAGGTGATGATGGATTTTTTGCCGATGCGTTCGAGGCCCTGGGTCAGGCCGATGGAGGTGACGGTTTTGCCTTCGCCGGAAACGGTTGGGGTGGTGGCGGTGACGAGGATTAATTTTCCGCGGCGGCGCACGAAGGCAGGGTCGGAGAGGAGTTCGAGTTTTATTTTTCCGGCGGCCGAGCCGAGGGGTTCGAAATATTTATCGGGCAGGCCTAGTTTGGCGGCGATTTGCTGGATGGGGAGGAGAGGTTTGGTCATTTTGTGGAAGCTCGAGTGCAGGCTGCCATGCTCGTGTGAAAGTTGTGAGACACAAAGCAACATTGTAAGCAGGGATGGGGGAATAAAGCGATAGGGCTAGACGTATAGATGGGAGAGAAAATGTTGGCTATTCGACTTCCGCGATCCATCGAGAGGCGCCTGGGCAAGCTGGTGCGGCGAACAGGGCGAACCAAAACATTTTATGTGAGGGAAGCCATTTTGAAGCATTTGCAAGATTTGGAGGATTTGTATTTGGCGGAAGATGTGCTTATGCGCATACGGAGAGGGGAGGAGCGCACGGTTACGTTGAAAGAGGCCGTGAAACGTCATGCGCGGCCGCGTTGAGGTATCGGGACGAAGGCAAAGGACAACGCGGAGGCGCAGAGTTGCCGGAGGAGCGCGGAGGACAAATAAGGCGCTGCGGATGACACCACCGGCGCCAATCGGGAGATTGGCGTTCCCAGGGAGAAGGCGGAAGCGTTTGACGCCCCTGCAACGGCATCGGCAGCTCACTGCGCCAATGCAGAGGCGGCGGAAGTTTATGTGGAGTTGCGGAGGAAGTTGTCCAGAAGGAGGCGGGCTAGGCGGCGGGTGTTGTGGCGGATTACGGTTTGTTCGTCGAGGAGGTTGGCTTGGATTACGCGGAAGCCTAGCTTTTGCAGGGCGGGTTGATCGACGACGACGGGATCGGCGCCTTGGGTGCGGTAGCGGCGGGCTACTCCGGGAGAAACGGCTTGGCGATTGGCAACCACGCAATCGATTACACGGCGCTGGGAATTTTTGCGGAGGGTGTGTTGCTGGATGGCGCGGAGATGGTCGGCCAGGGCGTAGCCGGCGGTTTCGCCGGGCTGCGTCATTAGATTGGCCACGTAGACGCGCGGGGCTTTGGAATGGATGATGGCGGCGGCGATTTCAGGAATTAAAAGATTGGGCAGGATGCTGGTGTAAAGGGAGCCGGGGCCGAGGAGGATAAGGTCGGCTTTGCGAATGGCTTCGATGGCTACGGGCAGGGGGCGAACATTGGGGGAGGAGAGCGCGATTTTTTTTATGCGAGAGTTGCTGGCGGTGATTTTTGTTTCGCCGTGAACGATTTTGCCATTTTCGAGGGTGGCGACGAGGTGAACGTTTTCGAGCGTGGAGGGGAAGATACGTCCGCGGATGGCCAGGACTTTGCTGCTTTCCCGGATGGCTTCGGCGAAATCTCCGGTGATGTGGGTCAGGGCGGCGAGGAAGAGATTACCGAAATTGTGGCCGATCAAGCCGCGGCCGGCCTTGAAACGGTATTGGAAGAGGCGGCCAAGTAAAGCTTCGTCTTTGGAGAGAGCGACCATGCAGTTGCGAATGTCGCCAGGTGGGAGGATGCGATTTTCGCGGCGCAACCGGCCGGAAGAGCCGCCGTCGTCGGTGACGGTGACGATGGCGACGAGGTCGGAGATGGGGCGTTCCGGGGTGGGGTGATCGTCGCTGCGGCGGACGCAGTGTTGTTTGAGGCCGCGGAGGAGCGTGGAGAGGCCGGTGCCACCGCCCAGGGCTACGACGCGGAAGCCGCGGCGGAGGATTTTTGTGGGTGATGGCTTTTTTGGCATGCGGCTTTATGGTGCAACACAACGATGCAAACGAATGTGGACTGTACTGGGCGAAAGAAGTGTACCGGAAAGTGCGTGGGGAAGTGAATTTGAGTGGACGAAGGGTGGCTGTTAGTCTTAGTTGCTTCAGCGGAGATGCCAACCCCTCCGTTTGACGTAAGCGTCTACAAGAGGCGCCAGCCATTTGATAGTCATACCCACAACGAAAAACGTGAGTCCGAACAGACCGGTCAAGAGTCGGGAAAAAAGAGCATCAGGCCACGTGATCCATACAGGGAACCAGACGACAAATACCGCAAACAGGATAAGCAAGGAAATCAGAATCCATCGTCTCGGCCGGGCTCCAGGGCTTAGGCGGCGGTACAACTTGCCGCGCCGGAGAATGATGATTGAAAGCACAACGGCGGAGATTCCCGATCCGATCGCAAGGTTAAATATGATTAGCGTCCAATCGTGCGAGAACATTGCCCTCTATTTAATAGCAGAACCACGACGGTTGTCCAATTCTGGCTATAGTGGCTCGCTGCAAAGGGTATGCGCTGTTAGCCGGAGTAGCCTTCTTTTTCCGGGTAGAGGAGTTCGGTGAAGCGGGGGTCTTCCTGGAGGAAGGCGAAGTCTTCGTCATTGCGGGCGTGGAAGCGGTTTTCGGATTTTAGTTCGATGGCTACTTTTAGATTGGCCATGGCGGAGTCGGCTTCGCCGGTCAGGCAGTCGAGGGCGGCCAGGGCGTAGTGGATGTGGTCGGCCTTGGGCGCGGCTTTGCGGGCTTTGACCAAACTTTCGCGGGCGTCGTCCCAGCGGCCGATGTTCATCATGGCCACACCTCGTTGATAATGTTCGTCGGCGGTGCGGGGATTTTGTTCATGCGAGGGCTTCATGCGCTGATCGGCAATGTTGATGTGCATGCGGGCGCGATCGATTAATTCCTTGCTGGGACCTTCGAGAACTTTTTCCAGTTCCTGCTTGGCTTTGGCAAATTTCTGCTGGTGGAAGAGGCTGAGAGCCTCGTCATAAAGCTTGAGTTGCGCCTGGACGCGCGGGTCAACCATCTCTACGCCGCCGCGTTGCGGGGGGTGGGGAGGAGGTAAGGCCTTTTTTTTCATTGGCTTAGACTCGACGCGAGAGGAGTGTTTGGACGCATGAGAGGGTTTATGGGCTTTAGCCATGAGGCGGATGCTAGCAGAGGCGGTATCGCGCGTCAATTCGGTGAAATGACAGCCGAGAGACGGGGATGGGCCGCTGGAGCGCCGCAGCGTCGAAAATGCTGTAACTTGCACCCGTTACCTACGAGTGCCACGGCCCAAAAATAACACGCCTATGCGGAGGCATTCTCGCGGAAACTAGGAAAGCGGTAACGAGCAGGCGACACGCGCTGCGGTGAGTGGTGGCCTTAGGTTCGTCGCCTATGTTATAAAAATCAGACCGAGATCGAGCGAGCAAACTTGCCTTTCATTAATTTTCCCGCGCGCGAAATCAATTGCAAGCTGGTGTACTACGGTCCAGGTTTGGGCGGAAAGACCGCGAACCTGCAGTGGATCTACGACCACACGGGACAAAATCAAAAAGGCAAGATGGTTTCGCTGGCGACGGAGACCGACCGCACGCTGTTTTTTGATTTTCTGCCGCTGGATTTGGGGACGGTGCGTGGGTTCAAGACGCGCTTTCATTTGTATACCGTGCCGGGGCAGGTTTTTTATGAGGCCAGCCGCAAGCTGATTTTGAAGGGCGCGGATGGCGTGGCGTTCGTGGCGGATTCGCAAGAGGAGCGGCTGGACGCGAACTTTGAAACGATGGAAAACCTGCAGGAACATCTGAAGGAACACAAGCTGGATTTCACGACGATTCCTTACGTGCTGCAATTGAACAAGCGGGATTTGCCGAATGCCATGCCGGTACAGGAACTGACGCGGCAGTTACAGAAGAAGGGCGAGCCGGTGCTGGAAGGCGTGGCGGTGACGGGGCAGGGCGTGTTTGAGACGCTGAAGGAATTGGCGAAGATGGTGTTGTCGGAGTTGAAGAAGAGCGGGTAAGTGTTGTTGAGCGGCGTCGCGCCGCGAACCCTTAATAATCGTCGCGCCTGTTCTGTCGTGACGCTAATAGAGATGGAGAGTTATTTCGATCGGAAGTGTCACGGCGACAGTGTGACCGTCCTTCATCGCCGGGTTGAACTGCCACCACTGGATCGCTGATATCGCGGCTTCGTTTAAACCAAATGGTGCGCCGCGCAACGGCACGACGCTGCTTGCACGTCCCCCCGCAGTCACGACGACAGTTAAAACCAAAGTGCCCTGGAATTTGGCGGAGCGAGCGGCGGGGGAATAACTAGGAGCAGGGCAGTAGACACAAGTGGGGTTGGTGACCCCGTTCTTTCCGGCCACGACGACTCCCGCGGGTGCAACTGAATCCGGTACAGGGTTGTGCGAAGAGAAGGGGTCGAGTGGGGCGAGGTCGGCAGCCAGGTCGCCGTGGTAGGTCGCCGCGAGATCTTCTTTCGGCCCGGACCATTTGGAATCCGCAGAAAGCCACCGTGCTGTGAGCCGCAATTTCCCATCTTGACTTTCGGCAGTTCCCGTAAGAATCGTAGTGGCACCCAGTTCTTTGCCGAGCCAGCGCATGGCATCGTCGTTGTTAAGAAGGTCGGCGGGAATCCGCGCTCTCTCGAGGTAGGTGTGTAGGAGCGTGCGATTGATGATCTCAGTTGCACCGAGGAGTGAAGCGAAGTCCTCGGCGATTTGATCGGCGAGTTCTATGCCCAGCTGCGATGTCTCGCCGGATGCATTAGTAAAGTCAGCGACGAGAATGCTGCAGTTCGGTGGTTTGCAACCGGCTTCGCCTTTGTCGTGCAGGAAACGGCTTGCAAACCCGTGGAGCTCGGGTTCCGGCAGCGGTCGTACAGGTTGCGCTTGCGCCCTTGCAACGGCCCCAGCAAGCAGGAAACTTGCCAGAGTGATCGCAATGCGCAGTGCGCACGTGATGCGCTCAGGGCCAGTCATATAGCGGGGAAGCGTAACACGAAGTACCGCTAGAAAGTGGCGGCCCCAAGGCGGCTAAAATTTGGCGAGGGCTTGTGCTTCGGTTTCGAAGGTGGGAATGGCGTCGACTAGGCGGGTGACGGTTAGGGAATCGCGTACGCGGCCGGGGCCGCAGACGAGGTGCAGGGAACCTTTCTCGCGGGCCAGGCCGATGGCTACGCGGACCAACGTGGAAATGCCGGAGCTGTCGATTTGCGTGACGTGGTTGAGGATGACCACAACTTTGTGGACGCCGCGGCGGACGATGGAGTTGAGCGCTTCGTGCAACTGTTCGGCGGATTCGCCGATGGCCAGGCGGCCGTGAACGTCGACGATGGAAACGTCGCCTTGGTCGCGGACATCGATTTCCATGGGGTTGTGATCGGGCATCTCGTGGTGTCGTTTGGGGACCACTTTCAAAATCGTACCCTCCCTGGCCGACGCGGACTGCGGGCGCGACGCTCCGTTGCGACTTTGCAGCGCAACTCGGGCTGGACGCACATTATACGCTGGCGGGGGTGTTAGACAAGATACGTACAAAATTTTTGTGGACTGGGACTTTTGCCAGGAACTGCGCAAACTGCGATTCGCCTCGATTGCGTGGACCGCCACGGGAAGGTCCGCAGTGGGGGCCACAATTGTGATGATAGAAAGGCGAAGAAAACGCTGGAGATAGTTCGCGAGCTATCACTAAATTTGATACTGGCAATGCAAAGTTCAATCAATGGCCGCGCGTGACGATGCGTATAATTCCGGACACGGAATCGCATGTCCCACTGAAAGCAGTTAAATCAAGGCAGTGGAGCGGAGAACTATGAGACGTATGGCCGGCAAGTGTTGTCTCCTTATTGGCCTGGTGCTTGGAACGACGCTGCTCCCTTGTATGTGTCTCTTTGGCCAGCAGTCTGTAACTCCTTCTGCGACTCCCTCCGCGACTTCCTCTGAACCAGGCAGCAAGGCTCTCGACGAAAAAATTGCGCAGTTCGACCAGCGCGTGACGGCGGCGCAATCCTCCGCGGACAACGCCTGGATGTTGGTCAGCGCGGCGCTGGTGCTGATGATGACCGGACCCGGGCTGGCGCTGTTTTACGGCGGACTGGTGCGCCGAAAAAATACACTCGCGATCATGATGCAGAGTTTTGTGTTGATGGGACTGATCACGGTGATGTGGGCGCTGGTGGGGTACAGTCTGTGCTTCGGTGGAAACGGTCCGGTGATCGGCGGATTCGAACACGCGTTTCTGCGCGGCGTGGGCGCGGAGCCCAATGCGGACTACGCCGGAACGATTCCGCAAACGACCTTCATGGTGTATCAACTGATGTTTGCGATTATCACGCCGGCTTTGATTACGGGAGCGACCGCAGAACGCATGAAGTTCAGCGGGACGATTTTGTTTTTGGGACTGTGGTTTCTGGTGGTGTACGCCCCGCTGGCGCACATGGTTTGGGGCAAGGGCGGATTTCTGAACGCTAGCCTGGGCGGTAGATTTCCGACGCTGGATTTTGCCGGCGGCACGGTGGTGCATATTTCGTCGGGCGTTTCGGCGCTGGTGTGCGCGCTGTATCTGAAGAAACGGACAGGGTATCCGCAAAAGCCCATGCCGCCACACAGCCTGGTGTTGAGTTTTATCGGGGCATGTTTGCTGTGGGTGGGATGGTTTGGTTTTAACGCGGGCAGTGCGCTGGCTTCCAACGGGTTGGCGTCCAGCGCGTTTGTGGCCACGCATTTTGCGGCGGCGACGGCGGCGCTGAGCTGGAGTGCGGCGGAATGGATCAAGAACGGAAAGCCAAGTGCGTTGGGCGCGATCTCCGGAGCGGTCGCAGGCTTGGTGGCGATTACCCCGGCGGCGGGATTTGTGGGGCCGATGCCCGCGCTGGTGATTGGACTGGCGGCGGGCTTGTTCTGCTACTGGATGGTGACGAAGGTAAAAGGAGTGTTCGGATATGACGACTCGCTGGATGCTTTCGGCGTGCATGGCGCGGGCGGAACGATTGGTGCTCTGCTCACCGGGGTGTTCGCGCAAGCGGTCATCAACCCAATTTTTGGCGTAGGAAAGGCGGTTGGCGGCCTCGATGGACACTGGGCGCAGGTGGGCAACCAACTGGTGGGAATAGCGATCGCCTGGGTGTTCGCGCTGGTGGGGACTTTTATTTTGCTGAAGATCGTGGATTTGATTACCGGGTTGCGCGTGACGGATGACGATGAGGTCACCGGGCTTGATATCGTGCTGCACGGAGAAGAAGCCTATAACCTGGAGTCGTAGCAGGCCATGGCGGGAAGCAAGAAGGGCCACGAAGAGCTTACGGAAGCGGCTCAGCGTGGCGTGGAGCGAAATATTTCATGATTAAACTGGAAGCGATCATTCAGCCCTCGCGGTTTGAGTCCGTGAAAGATGCGCTGTGCGAGATCGGCATTGAGGGCATGACGGTGACGGAAGTACGCGGGCACGGCAGGCAGAAAGGGCACACGGAGGTGTATCGCGGGCGAGAGTACACCGTGGACCTGTTGCCCAAGATTAAGTTGGAGATGGTGCTGCCGGACAAGCTGGTGGATAAGGCTGTGGACACCATTCTGAAAACCGCCAAGACAGGGAAGATTGGCGACGGTAAAATATTTCTGACGCGTGTGGATGATGCGATTCGCATTCGCAACGAAGAGCGCGGGGAGAATGCGCTTCAGTGACGCTCGCGGCGCGTCTCGGGTTGGATCGCAGAGGCGATGCAAAGCCCGATCCGCGGCATCGGGCGGCCTCCGGCAAGCAAGGATCTGTGACGCCACCAAATTATCCTAGGGTTAATCCCATGGCCACACTCGGCCCACAAGTTGACGCCGAACGGCAACGCATTCGCGAACGATTCGACGCTGGAACGAGTGCGCGCGAGACGCTGCAGGCGTTGTGCGAAATGGCGGATCGCAATATTCAGCAGGTTTGGGCGGAATTGCAAAGCGGGCACGGAACGGAGTCGCAAGGATTGTGTTTGCTGGCGCTGGGCGGATATGGGCGGAAGCTGCTGTTTCCGTACTCGGATCTGGATATTTTGTTTTTGTTTGGGAATGAGAAGGCGGAACGCGATTTTCGGCCGTTGATTGCGGAATTTTCCAAGACGCTCTGGGACATGGGCTTTCGCGTGAGCTCGGCGGGCCGAACGCTGGAAGAGTGCAAACGCATCGAGGAAGACAACGCGGAGTTCCATCTGGCGCTGCTGGACCGCAGGTTTCTCGCGGGTGACGCGGAACTTTTTGAGCGACTGGACACCAAAGTATTGCCCGGGCCGGAGCGGCAGGCGCGGCCATTTTTGATGGCGCAGCTGCGCAAGCTTACGCGGGAACGGCTGACGCGGTACGGCAATACCATTTTTCACCTGGAGCCGAACGTAAAGGAATCGCCGGGAGGCATGCGCGATTACCAGGCTGCGGCGTGGATGCGGCAGATCAGCGGCGAGAAGCGTGAAGTGTGGAACAGCACGGTGGCCGAGGAAGAGCTGACTGGCAACGCGGTAAATTTTCTCAGCGCCATTCGATGTTTTCTGCACTACAACAACGAACGCAACGACAACACGCTGACCTACGAGTTGCAGGCCAAAGCGGCGGAACGCGCGCTGGGTTTGCCGGTGAACGCTGGTCGGGACGCGGTGCGCAGTCCGGCAGACTGGATGCGCGTGTATTTCCGGCAGGCGCGCACGCTGAACCGGCAACTGTTGCGGTATATGGAACAGAAGGCGCCATCGCAGCAATCGCTGCGGCAGCGCATTTTCAATGCGGCGCGGGTTCCGAAAATCGAGCCAGGTGGGAGCAAAGCTTTTGCGGTGCGCGACGGCTTGCTGGAAATAAACGATCAGACGGCGCTTGCAGACCGCACCGTTCTCTATGCGTTATTTGCGGAGGCCGCCAAGACGGGCGTGCCGCTCAGCCGCGAGACGGAGCGAACGATTCCCTACGTGATGTTGCATCCCGAACTTCCAGCGCGAAACGCGCCACTGCCGTGGCAAGCTTTTCAGGAAATACTGGCTTCCGACTTTCCGGGAGTAGCGCTGCGGCCGATGCAACGCCTTGGGCTGCTGACGGACATTCTGCCGGAGTTCGCGGCGATCGATTCGCTGGTGGTGCGCGATTTTTATCATCGTTATACGGTTGACGAACACACGCTGCGGACGATTGAGCATTTGCAAGAGCTAGCCAATCCGCCGGACGCGCGCGGTGTGAATTATTCGTCTCTTTGGAAGACGGTGGAGCGGCGGGATCTCCTGATCCTTAGTTTGCTGCTGCACGATGTGGGCAAAGGCATGCCAGTGGAGAATCACGTGGCTGGCAGCCTGACGGCGCTGGACAGCGCGGCGGCGCGTTTGCAATTGACGGCGGACGAAAAAGCCGAAGTACATTTCCTGATTGAGCGGCATCTGGATATGTCCGCCACGGTGCAACGCCGAGACATTTTTGACCCGACTACGGTATCGGGGTTCGCCGCGCTAGTGCAGACGCCGGAACGATTGCAGCGACTGTGCCTGCTGACGTATGCGGACATCCACGCGGTAAACCCGGAGGCGCTGACACCGTGGAAAGCGGAAATGCTCTGGCAATTGTTTGTGGCCACCAGCAACCACTTCAGCCGAACACTGGACCGCGATCGCTTGCACGCCCTCGACGAAGTGCCGGTGCTGCAGCAAATTCGCCAACTGACGAATTCAACCAGCACGGAGTCGATCCAGCGGTTCCTGGAAGGATTCCCGCGGCGGTATCTGGCGGTGCACTCCGCGGCGGAGATCGCGTCGCACTTTGCGTTGTATCAGAAGCTGGACAGCGATCCGGTGCAGACGCAGTTGGTGGCCACGCAACATGCCTTTTCGCTGACGCTGCTTACCGCGGATCGTCCGGCGCTGTTTGCGTCCATTGCGGGCGTACTGGCGGGTTGGGGCATGAACATTATCAAGGCCGACGCGTTCGGCAACGCCGCTGGCGTGGTGCTGGATACCTTTCACTTTACGGATTTGCACCATACGCTGGAACTGAATCCGAGCGAGGTGGAACGCTTCCGCAAGAGTCTGAATGACGTGGTGCGCGGCAAAGCGCCGCTCGAAGCGCTGCTGAAGGGCCGCGAACAGGCCAGTCGCCAACGCGCGCCGAAGGTGGAAGTGGTCACGCGGATCAGCTTTGACGATACCTCTTCGATGCACAGTACGCTGCTGGAGATAGTGACGCAGGATCATCCGGGATTGCTGCATGAAATAGGGGCGGCACTGGCGCGGCTGGGATGCAATATCGAAGTGGCGCTGGTGGATACCGAAGGGCAGAAGGCCATCGATGTGTTTTACCTGACGGCGCAAAATAAAAAGCTGAGCGCGCAAAAGCAAGAAACCTTGCGCGAGTTGCTGGCGGGGACGCTGGGATAAACTGCACAAAAAAAGAATTCGCGATGGACTGATGCGCTACGAATCAGGGAAAACCTTGCAATCACCGAAACCTTCGAATCACCAAGGTGTGCCGGCCGGATAGATACGAACCCAAAACGTATAACGCAGGTTTGCCCTTGGTGGTGTAAATCAACTGACGCATGCGCAGAAGCGGGGAGCCGCGCGGCACATCGAGCAGATCGGCAAGACGCGCGTCGGCGATGATGGCGTCCACCTCCTCATCGGCGTGGGCCAATTCGATGCCATAGTCGCGTTCCAGAGTAGTGAAGAGCGATTTGTTTTCCAGCGAAGCTTCGGAGATGCCGGGAAATTCTTCCGCGGAGAAATAGCAGACTTCGAACGCTACGGGCGAATCGACGGCCTTGCGGACGCGCTCCAACATCACCAGAGGAGCGTCGGGGGGTAGTCCAAGGCGCGCGGCAACGTCGTGGTCGAAGATCTCAGGCGAACAAGAAATGACCACGGAGCGCGTCTCCAAGCCGCGGCCGGCCATCTGCTCGGTATAACTCATGAGCTTGTTGAAATGAATCTTTGGCGGGGCTACGAAAGTGCCGACGCCGCGGCGGCGTTGCACTACACCATCGCGTTCCAGGGACGCCAGTGCGTGGCGAGCGGTCATCAAGCTGACGCGATGAGCGCGCGCCAACTCCCGCTCTGAAGCTACCGTATCACCGGGAAGTAGTTCTCCTGCTTCGATGCGCCTGCGAATAACGCCCAGAATCCGCTGGTACGCGGGAACCCGAGCCTCCACGCTCTTGAGCCGCATAAACTCCCTCGACATCACATGACGTTCTTAACAGCCATGTTATATCGATATTGGTTCCAGTTTCACAATGAATGTAAACAATTAGGTGAGGGCGGGCATCTCCGCCGGGGCTTTGTGGCCCACGAAATAGCCGCCAACATTACTAGTGTGTTTCGGATGCGCCAGGGGCCGGGCGAAACTTCTTGATGAAGAACACGAAAGGGACACCCAGGATGACAATCCAGCCGAGCGCGGTAAAGCAATCGTTGAAGGCCAGGAAGGTAGCCTGGCGTTGCAGAAGATTGAACGCCTGCGCCTGCGCGTGAACCACCGCGTCTGGGTGAGAAAACCCGTGCGTGGAGAAATACCCGGTCAGAGTGCTGAGCAGATTGCGATAGTTCTCATCGAATGGCGTGGTGTGCGCGACCAGGACGGATTGATGATATTGCGAGCGCCGGGCGAGCAGGGTGGTTACAAAGGCGATGCCGAAACTGCCGCCCTGATTGCGGAATAGATTGGTGAGGCTGGAGGCCTTGTTGTTTTTGTTTTTCGCTAAATTGGAATAGGCCAACTGGCTGACGGGGACGAATAGCGTGGCGATGCCGAGTCCCTGCAACACTCGCGCTAGGGCTTCGTGGCGATAGTCGGTGGCCAGCGTAAAGCTCGCGAAGTACCACATGGCGATCGCGAAGGTGAAATACCCGAAGCCAATCAGACGCTTCACGCCGAGCTTTGGAAGAATCCTAACCACCACGGGGGCGAGCATCACGATGACAAAGGCGCCGGGGCCGAGCACCAGTCCGGCATCGGTGGCGGTGTAGCCAAAAAGACGCTGCAACATTTGCGGGATGAGCACCGTGGAGCCATAAAGGGTAAATCCGAACAGGAAATAAAAAACGTTCGCGATGGCGAAGTTTCTGTCGGCGAGCAGGCGGATTTCCACCACGGGATCGGGGTGGCGCCACTCCCAGATAATGGCGAAGAGCAGGGCAACCATGGCGATAGAGAAGAACACCACGATGAAATTGCTTTCGAACCAATCTTCCGTTTGTCCGCGGTCGAGCACCACTTCCAGGCTCGCGAAAGCCATGGCTACGGAGAAAATTCCCCAGACGTCGATCTTCAGCTTTCCGGCGCGCCGGGCGGCTTCCACCTCGCGCGTGAACTCCGGCGGATCGGAAAGTATGCGGCTGGTGAGGATCAAAGAAATGATGCCGATGGGAATGTTGATGAAGAAGACCCAGCGCCAGCTCCAATGATCGGTGATCCAACCGCCGAGCGGCGGCCCGATGGCCGGGGCGGTGACGATGGCCATGCTGTACAGCGCGAAGGCGGCGGCGCGTTTGGCGGGCGGGAAAGTATCCACCAGGATGGCCTGCTCGACCGGAGCTAATCCGCCTCCGCCGACGCCTTGCAAGACGCGAAAAAAGATCAGCATGCCGAGGCTGGCCGCAAAGCCGCACAGCAGCGAACTGACGGTGAAGAGCGCCACGCAAAGCATGTAGTAACGCTTGCGGCCGAAGATGCGGCTGAGCCATGCGGAGAGCGGCAACACTACGGCGTTGGAAACGAGATAGCTGGTGAGCACCCAGGTGCTTTCGTCGGTGCTGACCGCGAGGCCGCCGGCGATATGGGGCAGCGCCACGTTGGCGATGGCGGTGTCCAAAAGCTCCATGAAGGTGGCTAGCGTAACGGTGATGGCGATAACCACGGGTTGATGGCCACGCGCGGAGCGGGAAGGCTAAAGGCGGCGGAGGCTGGCGTGAGAGTCTCGCTCATGGCGCTTCTGGCTGGTTAGATGCACAAGAGACCGTTCGGTCTCATTAGAATATAGCGCAATAGTGGTTTAAAGACCAGTCGGTCTCATAATGCGAAAGTCGGCCATAGGGCAGACGGATAGCGATAAAAGGAGGAGACTTACGAACGCAGAGCAGAACCATCAGGGGAATCGAGAAGAGCTAATACAACAAGCCCGCGACGGCTCGTGGGTTGGCGGGCCACCACAGGTTTGTGCGGTACGGAACGCTTGCAAAATCTGCAAGCGCGTGACGATGCGATCAGGCGGTGCGCGTTGCGGTGCTGCGAAAGCGAACCGCCGAAAGAATTGTGAGAATGAAGAAGATCACCAGAGCGGTCAGCTGCGTGAATTTGAAAGCTGGCTCGGTACCCGTGGGCGCCAGCGCTTTTAGCGCCGGCACTTTCATGAAGAGTTGCGCGATTAAGACGAAGACGTTCAGGTATAGTGCGATCATGCTGGATATTACGTAAGTTTTGCGCCAAGCGCCGGCAAGGTGGCCGCCCCTGAGTGCGGCTACGGCCAGTGCCAAGAAGACTAGCGAGATGGCGCCTACCACGTAGGAAGGTTTGAAGCCGTGGTACGGGAAAAAGTATCCCGTCACGTCGGTCAAAATCGTGGTCCACAAGAACACCGTGTTCGCACTGCCGAGCGGCTTCTCGGAAAGAAATCCGAGCATTACCACCAGCCCTGCGCCAATGCCGATCAGGCTTAGAATGACGTGCACAAGCGTAAAGGTATTCAGGATCATGCGCTGGCTCTCCGTTTTGATTTTCTTAAAAATATTTCGATTTTCTTAAAAAATCAGGCCGTGGCTTGCTGGCTGCGGCCAAGAAACGCGAACAGTTCAGCGTTGATCTGGTCTTTGAGGATGGTGCACATGCCGTGCGGCGCTCCGGGAATAACCTTGAGGACCGCGCCTTTGACAATCTTCGCGGACTGCAACCCGGCCGCTACGATGGGCACAATCTGGTCGTCGTCGCCGTGAAGAATGAGCGTCGGCACATCAAATTTTTTCAGGTCTTCGGTGAAGTCGGTTTGGCCGAAGGCCTTGATGCAATCGTAAGACGCGGGATACCCGGCCAGCATGCCCTGCAGCCAGAAAGATTCGCGCACGCCTTCGGAGATTTTGGCGCCGGGACGGTTGTAGCCGTAGAACGGCATACTGAGGTCCTTGAAGAACTGCGAACGGTCGGCCTGAACCGCGGCGCGCAGTTTGTCAAACTCTTCCACGGGCAAGCCGGCGGGGTTCGTCGGCGTCTTTAGCATCAGCGGTGGAACAGCGCTGATCAGCACTGCCTTGGCGACTCGCTTGGAGCCGTGGCGGCCGATATAGCGGGCGACTTCGCCGCCGCCGGTGGAGTGGCCGACGTGCACGGCGTCTTTGAGGTCCAGCGCCTTCGTTAGGGTGGCCAAATCGTCCGCGTACGTGTCCATGTCATTGCCGTCAAAGGTCTGTGTGGAGCGCCCGTGGCCACGGCGATCGTGCGCAATACACCGGAAACCGCGCGCGCTGAGAAAGGACATCTGATCTTCAAAGGCGTCGGCGCTCAGGGGCCAGCCGTGGCTAAAAACCACGGGTTGGCCTTTGCCCCAATCTTTGTAATACAGTTCGATGTTGCTGCCATTTTCTTTACCTACCGTTACGTATGGCATAACAATTTTCCTCTTCCCTGTCTTTCGGATGCTGTGTCACAGGCTTGCACAGCTCTAGATGCTTGGCGGCGTATCAAAGGCCACTAACTATTTCCGATAAGAACCACGTGCGGCGCTCGGTCCCGTCAATCCAGTTTTCAATCAAGCTGGCGGTAGCCACATCGTTGTGTTTGTCGCATACCTCGTGCAAAGAACAGAGGAACCGGGTCACCGGCCCTGCTCGGCGTCGACAAGCTCCGATTTCCTTCTTATGTACGCTTTTGATGACTCGGGAAGAGAGAAGGTTTAGAGTTTTACTGCGGGAAGGGCAGGGGCGGGCAACCGCGACTACTGCCCAAAACATTGAAAGAGCGACCATTATATTGGTGGACGTGACCGGGATCGAACCGGTGACCCCCTGCTTGCAAAGCAGGTGCTCTCCCAGCTGAGCTACACGCCCACAGCGCAGGCCTCCTCATTCTAAGCTATTTGCGAATTCCCGCGCCACCGGAATGGATTTCGCGCGGCGAGCAAAGGATCACCTGCAGATCCACGCAGCATATTTTGTCCTCTACCGCACATTCGCTATACTTACGCAGCCTCCTCTCGCCCGCGCAACCCCGCGCGGATGGCGGAGCTTAGCCATTTAAGATTCGACGCGGTAACCCGGCGGATAAGGCTTCTCAGACGTCCCGCGCGATAGAAGATCGGACACTTGTGGCAATACCTGAACGGGACTCCCGCTCACCGCGGGCTGAAGGTGATGTAATGATTGTCGGCGGTTCGGCCGCCGGCCTATTTACCGCCGCAAAAGTTGCCCAGGGTGGCCGGCGGGTTCGCGTGTTGGAGTCCAAGCCCGGATTCGAGCCTGCCTCGCGCACGCTTATCGTCACCGATCATTTCCGCAATCAGCTGGGTTCTGCAGCAAAAGAAAGCATCATCAACGAAATTCGCCGCTTCGAACTTTTTACCGACGGCCGTTCGGCGCAAGTCGCGCTCAGTAGGCCGGACCTCATCATCGAGCGCTCGCGCCTGATTCCCGCGCTGGCCCGCGATGCGCAGCAAGCCGGCGCCACCCTTGATTTTGATACGCGCTTTCTGGGGCTCGCGCCGAACGGCCGCGGCCTTCGCGTACAAGTTGAATCGGGCGGCCACCGCGGCGAACTCCACGCGGACAGCCTCGTCGGCGCCGATGGCGCCACCAGTCGCGTAGCGCGCGCTTCCGGCTGGCCGCCCATTGAGACGGTCCCACTGATGCAGGCCATCGTGCGCTTGCCCAAGGATTGCCCCCCGGACACCACGCGCGTATGGTTCGTCCCGGACGACACGCCGTATTTTTACTGGCTGGTTCCCGAATCCTCCGAACGCGGCGCGCTGGGCATCATCGGTGAGGACGGCCGCGACACCAAGCGCTGCATCGAGCGCTTTCTGCAAAAGAAAAATATGGAGCCACTCGAGTGGCAGGGCGCGCGCATTCCTGTTTACAAAAAGTGGGTTCCCGTGCGGCGGCGCATCGGCAACGGCGAAGTTTTTCTGGTGGGCGACGCCGCCGCGCAGGTAAAGGTTTCCACCGTCGGCGGTATTGTCACGGGATTTCGCGGCGCGCTTGGCGTTGCTGAAGCCATCCTCCGCAATGGCAATAGCGGCGAACTCTCCGCCTTGCGCCGTGAGCTCGGCACGCACTGGCTCATTCGGCGGACCCTCCATCACTTTCAGCAAAAGGACTACTCGCACTTGGTCGATTTACTCAACAACGCCACTCGCGAATCGCTCGGCGAAATCAACCGTGATGAATCCACGCGTTTGCTTTGGCAGGTGGTCCGCCGCCAGCCCAGACTGGTGCTGCTCGGCCTTCGCGGACTGCTGATGGGCGCCGCCAACAAGGTCTGAGCGAGTGCCACAGAGCCACGCCTTGTCCGCGCTGGTGACCTCTGCGACTCTACGTGCATTGAATTTTCTGAACATCCTCAGTACTTTGTTCGCTTTGTTCCGCAGCATTTTTCAGTCACAATAGAAAATTGCGATTCGGTATTTAATCGCGCTGGCAAGGTCCCGATTCCCTCGTAAGGAGTGTTCGCATTGCGCATCTCAGTCATTGGCTGTGGGTATGTGGGCTTGGTCACCGGCGCTTGCTTGGCAGAGGCCGGCCACGAAGTCGTCTGCACTGATATCAACACGGAGCGCATAGCTCAGCTCAACGCCGGCGGCGTCCCGATTTATGAGGAGCACCTCGGCGAAATTCTGGCCTCCGCTCGCAAATCCGGCAAAATTTCTTACACTGCCAACATCGGAGACGCCATTCGTTCCGGCGACGCCATCTTCATTTGCGTAGGCACCCCGCCCAAAGACTCCGGCGAAGCCGATCTCTCCGCCATCGACCACGTCGCCCGCCAGATCGCCGCCGAGGCGCAATCGTCGAAGCTGGTGGTGGAAAAAAGCACCGTCCCGGCACGCACTGGACTGGAACTCAGCCGCGCCCTCAAAGCCTATTCCCGCGGTGACGCCCGGAAATTTCGTGTAGCCTCCAATCCCGAGTTCCTGCGCGAAGGTACCGCGGTCTATGATTTCTTTCATCCCGATCGCATTGTGGTTGGCGTGGAAGATGTTTCCACGGCCGAGGAGCTCCGTGAGATTTATCGCCCCATCCTCGAACGCAAATTTCACTGCCCTGTGCACCAGGGCGCCTGTCCGCCGGCCGCCAAGGCTGAATTTCTCGTCACTACGATCAATAGCGCCGAACTGATCAAGCACGCATCCAACTCCTTTTTGGCGCTGAAGATCAGTTACGCCAACGTCATCGCCGACCTTTGCGAAAGAATCGGCGCGGACGTCGAGGAAGTCACCCACGCCATGGGCTTGGACCCGCGCATCGGCACGCAATTCCTCAAAGCCGGCCTGGGTTTTGGAGGTTTTTGTTTTCCCAAGGACGTTCAGGCCTTCATTCACTTGTCCGCGACGGTGGGCGTGGACTTCGAAATTCTGAAAGCCACGGAACGTGTAAACAAGCAGCGCATCGAGCGTTTTCTCGAAAAGATTCATAAGGCTTTATGGGTCGTCAAAGGCAAACGCATCGCCGTTCTCGGTTTGGCCTTCAAAGCCAATACCGACGACATTCGCTTTGCGCCTGCTCTGGACGTGGTCAAAAAGCTTCTGGACGAGGGCGCCGTGCTTCACGCCAGTGACCCAGAGGCCATTGCCGGAACGCGCAAGCTATTTCCACAAATCGAATATCACGACGACCCTTACGAAACACTGCGCAACGCCGATGCCGCGCTGGTCTGCACCGAATGGGACATCTTCAAAAAAATGGATTGGGATCGTGCGGGAAAACTGATGGCGCGCAAACTGGTGATCGACGGCCGCAATCTCTATTCGCCAAAACACATGCGCGAGCTGGGTTTCGAATACTATTCCTTTGGCCGGGAATAGTATTATTTCGTGCTCTTATATTCCTGGGCAAAATAAGCCAACGTGGTCTTCAGGCCTTCTTCTAATTCCACTTTCGGCTCCCAGCCCAGAATTCTCTTGGCCTTGCTGATATCCGGCCGCCGCCGTTTCGGGTCGTCCTGCGGCAACGGTTCAAAAACGATCTCTGGCGCGGGGCGATAGTGCTTTCGAATGCGTTCGGCAAATTCCAGAATGGTCATCTCCAGCGGGTTCCCGATATTCACCGGAAAATGTTCATTCGCGTGCATCAGGCGGTAAATTCCCTCAATTAAATCGTCCACATAACAAAAACTTCGCGTCTGCTGGCCATCGCCAAAAATCGTCAACGGCTTGCCGCTTAAGGCCTGGTACACGAAGTTGGGCAACGCCCGCCCGTCGTTCAATCGCATGCGCGGGCCGTACGTATTAAAAATGCGAATGATGTGGGTGTCCAGCCCGTGATGCGTGTGATAGGCCATCGTCAGCGCTTCCGCGAAACGCTTCGATTCGTCATACACCGACCGCGGCCCTACCGGATTGACGTGGCCCCAATACTCTTCATGCTGCGGAGAAATTTCCGGATCGCCGTAGCACTCGCTGGTGGACGCCAGGAAAAATTTCGCGCCCTTCGCCAGCGCCAGATCCAGCGCATTGAGCGTCCCTAGCGATCCCACTTTCATCGTCGCAATCGGATGCTTTAAATAATCGGGTGGACTGGCCGGAGACGCGAAATGCAATACGTACCCGACTTCGCCGGCGATATGCAGCGCTTCGCTCACGTCCAACTTCAAGAACTCGAACCTGCCGTTCCCTTTGAGGTGCGCGAGATTCTTCTCCGCCCCGGTAATCAAATTATCCAGCGCCAGAACTTCCCAGCCCTCCTTCAGCAACCGGTCGCACAGATGCGACCCTAGAAATCCTGCTCCACCCGTAACTACCGCGCGCATGCATCCTCCTGCCATGAAATGCGAATCCGTCAGTCTATCGTGAGAACCTGTGATTGACCACTGCGCACTCGCGCGTTACGCTGCTGCGGTTCGCAAAAGCTCCGCCAACCATGATCGTTCCAGTAAATTTTCCGCGCCGCAAAACCCCTTATCACCGGCTGAAGATTGCACTGGTCGCGATCATCGTTTTGCTTTTGCTGGCATTTCTGTTCCTGCGTTACGTGGGGCGTTGGCTGGTGGTCGAGGATCCTCTCGAGAAAGCCCAGGCCATCGCGGTTCTCAGCGGCGGACTGCCGGAGCGCGTTCTAGCCGCGGCGGAAATTTATCATGCCGGCTTTGCGCCTCAGATATGGCTGACCTACAGCAATGTGACGGACAGCGCCTTGGCCCCGCTCGGCGTTCATTTTTACGGCGAAGAAATATACGACCAGCAGGTGCTGGTACACGAAGGCGTTCCCGCCGCAGCTATCCAGGTATTGCCGGAATCCATCCGCAACACCGCGGATGAGCTGACGGAAATCGCGGCGGCGTTGCCCGCGGATCGCTCCGGCGTGGTGATTATCGTAACCAGCAAAGCGCATACTCGGCGGGTACGGACGCTGTGGAATCGTTTTGGACGCGGGCGGGCCATAGTCCGCCCTTCTCCCGGCGATTCTTTTGACCCCGCGCACTGGTGGCACAATACGCATGATGCGCTCGATGTGGTGCGCGAATGTTTGGGCTTGTTGAACGCTTGGGCCGGCCTACCGTTGCACAGCTCGTAACTCCTGTCGCTACGTGAATAACTTCAGAAAAAAAAGAATTTTTTCTTGCGCGGCTCGCTGCTTTCGTCCAAAACCTCCGGAACGTGCGGTAACTCCTGCCCTTCAAACGCCGCCAGCGGATTCTCCTCGAATAGCGCTTCGGCTTTCTCTTTGCCAAACTGCGCTTCCACGGCGTCGTACGCGGCGCGCAAGACCAGCGGCCGGGTTCGCGTGTTGTGCGCGTCGCTGGCCACAAAATGCACCAGCCCCTCGTCGATCCAGCGCCAGGCGTCCTCTTGCGCCCCCACACCGAAACTTCCCGTCAACGACCCGCCGGTAACCTGCACGAAGCTCCCGTGCTGCACCCATTGTTTCAGCCGCTCGGGGCGCGCGCGCAGGATCGCGTTGCGCTCGGGATGGGTAATCACCGGCCGCAGGCCTGCCAGTTGCAATTCATGCAAGCGGTGATCCATCGCCGGCGGAATGGAAAATTCGTTGAACTCCACCAGCAAATAATTTTTCTGGTTAATGCAGAATCGCGGCGCGTCCTCGCGCAGCGCGATCATATTCTCCGGGCTCATGTGAAAATCACAGCCGGTAGCCAGCAGCAGACGATCGCCTAGATGCTTCTGCAGTTCGTCGCGGCATTCCCGCACGCGCGCAAAATCGAAAACATACGAACTGCTCGCGTGCGGCGTCGCCACCACGCGCGTGATGCCGTCCGCGATGGCGGACTCCGCCATCTCCAGCGATTCTTCCAGGCCCCGCGAACCGTCGTCCAGTCCCGGCAAGATGTGACAATGCACGTCAATCATAAAATCCCCGTGGTCGCGCCGCTAAAAGCGGCTACCAGCTATCTTCCTCTGTACAAGTTCGCGCGGCAACCGCCGATCGACAATCTGTAACACACTCATTACGCCGTATTTTTCTCTCGCGCGGTAAACTGCTAACATTGAGAAATCGGTGCCACGCTGGCCTGTTGACCTGTTGCCCGTCCGAAAAATCGGTCTCCCGTCCGCGTATCGTCTATTTTGCGCTGACCGCCTTTGCCGCGGCAGCTTATCAGGAGTGCGTCTTACTTCATGCCTGTCGATCGGAAACCTGAATTTTTTAAAGGTGCGCAGTTAAAGGTAGGAATCATTGGTTGCGGCTATGTAGGTTTGCCGCTGGCGTTGCGCTTTGCGGAAGCCGGGCACAGAGTTACGGGTTTCGATACCGATCCCGGCAAGGTCAGCTTATTAAACGCCGGGAAGTCCTTCATCCAGCACATTCAGCAAACCAAAATCCAGCAATTCGTCAACAGCAAACATTTCAGCGCCACCACCGACTTCACCAAGCTAAAAGAGGTCGACGCCATCATCATCTGCGTCCCCACCCCGCTCGACGAACGCCGCGAGCCGGACCTCAGCTACGTTGAGCAAACTGCTCAAGCCATCCAACCGAATCTTCAGCGGGGCCAGCTGGTGGTCCTCGAATCCACCACCTATCCTGGTACCACCGAAGAATTGGTGCTCCCCATTCTGGAAAAGACCGGTCTGCGCTGCCCGATCGCCTCGGGACCGGAAAACGAAAATATTCCCTGTGAGTTTTTCCTCGCTTTTTCCCCCGAGCGCGAAGATCCCGGCAACAAGCAATATGGGCTCGCGCAAATCCCCAAGGTCGTTGGCGGCCTCAACCCGCCGAGTTGCCGCGCTGCGGTGGCCCTTTACGCGCAAGTCGTCGCTCGCGTCGTTCCCGTCAGCTCGACGCGTGCCGCGGAAATGGCCAAGCTGCTCGAAAATATCTTTCGCTGCGTGAACATTGCGCTGGTTAATGAACTAAAGATGCTCAGCCTGCGTATGAACATTGATATCTGGGAAGTCATCGACGCCGCCAGCACCAAGCCGTTCGGCTTTATGCCTTTCTATCCCGGCCCGGGACTCGGCGGCCACTGCATTCCCATCGATCCCTACTATCTTTCCTGGAAGGCGCGCGAGTTTGATTTCTCCACGCGCTTTATCGAGCTGGCCGGCGAAGTCAATACCGCCATGCCCTATCACGTGGTCGATGCCGTCGCCGCCGCTCTCAACAATCACAAAAAAAGCCTGAAAGGCTCCAAGCTTCTGATTCTGGGCGTGGCTTATAAGAAAGACGTGGACGACCTGCGTGAATCTCCCTCGCTGAAAATCATGCAGTTGCTCCAGCAGCGCGGCGCGGAATTCGATTACAACGATCCGTACTTTCCCAAGCTGCACAAAATGCGCCACTACAATTTCGAAAATATGAAATCCGTGCCGCTCAACCCGGAAACACTGGCGAGTTACGACGCCGTGGTCATTTCCACCGATCACGCCAGCTACGATTTTGGCGCCGTCGTCGATGCCGCCAAGCTGGTCGTCGATACGCGCAACGCCACCCGCCGCGTCACGCGTCATCGCAACAAAATCATTTTGTGTTAGTGCTTTGCTTATTCAGGAAGCGCAAATCGCCATCGAACGTATAGCTGCTCGCTCATCGAGCAGTTAGCCACCGAATATGCCTAGTATTTGAAGCCGGGCCTGCTAAATTTCACGAGTTCCACGCGCGCGGTGGCCACTGGAATTACCGCTTCAATCAGTACCGGCGTGCGCCAGGCATTATTCGCCAGATACAGGGCGAACGCCGCGTCCTTCATCTCCACTCCGTTGTCAAACACGCGAATCGCAATCTTCGACGCGCGAAAATTCCCCGCCGGAACACTCACTGCCTCCGCGGTACTTTCTTGCCGCGCCCGCACATCATAAAGTTTGTGCCCATCGTAAACCGGGCTGCGCACTTCCGGAGTCTTCGACCAATCCACGCTGCGCAGATACTGCAGCATCCCCAGCGGATCGCGCGTCCCTGCCAGCACCCGCGCTTCTGTCACGTTGGCCGGCGCCGCTTCCCGGCCTGTCGCCGTTAATCGCTGCACCGAATCTACTTTTTGCCCGCGCTCATTCAAATGCATTTCGTATTGCACGCTGGCCATTGACGTTCCGTCACTGTATGAGTCGAACTGGTCATCCAGCGCAAACACCATGCGCAGCGGATTCTCCGTATGCGCGGTGGCCTGCATATGCCACACGATCTTGCCCAGAAAATCTTGCCGCTCGCCTGTTAGCACCTGCAAACTCGCCACGTTGTTCAGCTTCGCCACGTTCGCGCTAAACTCTAGCACCTCGCCCGAATGCCATAACTCCGCATATTTCTTCGCCTCAACCGCCGCAGGATCGGCCGCAGCGCTGTTCGGCGACTTCGCCGCCGCGCTAGGAATCTCGTGCGCAGCTCCGCCCAAACCGGTTGGCCGCGCAATCGGCGCTGACGCAAACGCCGGGCGTCGGCCCTCCTGTCGGACGCGAAACCAGTAGTAAGCGCCAGCCGCGCAAAGCAGCAACGCCAAAAACGCCATCACTCTGATGACCCGGAGGCCCATGTTCCTCGCGTACCTACGCTGTCTCCGTGCCCAGTCAAATCCGCACGGCACACTCTCAGCGTACCAAAACACCGCCGTTGCCGCCCGCGTGGTTCGCGCCGGCGGCATCTCGCGCTCATCGTCTTCCGGCGCGCAGAACATGCGATACAACCCAGTTCGTAGTCCACTCATCATTTCTTTGTCTGCGAGTTCTGGCCGCCCCCAGCGGTGTCCGGTCGTAACGCACTGTCAAAAAATAACTCGCGGCACCCTTAGGAAATGCGCCGTCGCATTTTTCTTATCTCGCATAGCCCGTGCTAGGCTATTGCATTCGCTAACCGGCCCAACAGCGTGAATTTTCTCTTACATCCACAAACTCGTTTTGCTCTCCGCACCATACTGTTCCTCTGCGCAATTTTATTCGCGAGCTCGCAATCGCCTGCAACCCGTGCCCAGCAGCCGCCGCATCTTCCCAGCGCCAAGGGGCAGCTCGCGGAAATCACCTCCAGCGGTCCGCAACGCCGCCAAGGCGACCTCTACATCGCCGATGGCAACGTGATCGTCATCTACGGCGAGGCCCGCCTCACCGCCGACCACGTCGAGTACAACGACGCCACCTCCGACGTCGTCGCTACCGGCCACGTTCACTACGACTTCGAAAATCAGCACCTCGACGCCGATGACGCCCACTACAACGTCAACACCGGCCACGGCCTTTTCCACCACGCCCACGGCACCGTAAAAATCGTCCGCAAACCCAACCCCACGCTCTTGGTCTCGGACAATCCTCTCTTCTTTCAGGCCGAAGAAGTCGAACGCCTCAGCGAAGACGTCTACGTCATCCGCAAAGCCTGGATCACCATCTGCGAGCCTGAACATCCCAGCTGGCAATTCTTCGCCGCTCATGCTCACGTCAAACTCGACGACAAAGTCATCCTCATCAACGCTAACTTCCGCTTCTTCCGTATTCCCCTGATTTACCTACCGTATGCCACCACGCCCGCAGGCTCCAAGATTCGCCAAACTGGCTTCCTGGTTCCCGATGCGGGCCACAGCAACGTGAAGGGCTTGGTCCTTGGCGACGCTTTTTACTTCGCCCCCACCACTTGGATGGACGCCACGCTCGGCGGCCAATACTTCAGCCTGCGCGGCGCCAGCGAACGCGGCCAGCTGCGCATCCTCCCCACGGAAAACACTTCCATCTCTTACACCTACTTCGGCGTCGACGATCGCGGCCTGGTCAACTCCGACGGTGTTCGCCAGCCCGAAGGCGGCGAAGAGCAGCGCCTCGAAATCAAGACTCTGCTACCCGGCGGCTGGCGCTTCGTCACCGACTACAATCAGCTCTCCAACCTCACCTTCCGCCTGGCCTTCTCTGACACTTTCGGCGAAGCCATCAACTCGGACATTCGCAGCGCCATCTTCCTCTCCAAGAATTATCGCGGTTTCAGCTTCAACATCGCCGGCATCAACGACAAAAGTTTTCTCACCTTGCCCAGCCTGGTGCCGCCGCTCACGCCTGCCACCAGCGTTACCCTGCGCAATTTCCCCGAACTCCGCATCGGCTCCGTCGACCAGACCCCATTTCAAAATCTTCCGTTCTACTTTTCGTTCGACTCCTTCGCCGGCGCCTCCCACCGCTCCGATGAGTTCATCGACACCTCCAAATTCGTCTCGCGCGCCGAGTTCGCTCCGCGCCTTACCGTTCCTCTGCATTTCGGCTCGTGGCTCGATATCGCCGCTAGCGCCACTTTCCGCACCTCGTATTACGGCGCCAGCCTCAACAACTCCGGCCCCAACCCCGTGGTCGTCGATCAATCCATCCTTCGCAACACCGGCGAATTCTCTCTCGATATTCGCCCGCCCACCCTCGAGCGCTACTTCGCCCGCCCCAAATCCAAGCGCCGCTACAAACACACCATCGAACCCGCCATCACCTACCGCTACGTAACCGGCGTCAGCAACTTCGCCGATTTTATCCGCTTCGATTCCGACGCCACGCTCACCAACACCAACGAAATCCAATACGGCATCACCCAGCGCTTCTATATGAAGTCTGGCGACGACCAACCCGAAGAGCTAATCTCCTGGAGCCTCACGCAGAAGCACTATTTCGATCCCACTTTTGGCGGCGCCATCGTCGCGGGCGACCGCAACGTTTTCCAGGCGCTCGACTCCATCACGCCCTTCGCATTCGCTCTCGGCCCCGTCCACTGGTCCCCGCTGGTCAGCGACTTCAAAATCACGCCCGGCGGCCTCTACGATTTCGAGTCCATCCTCGAATACGATCCCACCTTTGGCCGCCTCACCACCATCGGCTCGCTGATAAAAGTCCGTCCCTACGGCAACTTCTTCGCCACCATTGCGCATTTCCACCTGGACGCCAACAACACCCTCCAGCCCCTCTCCAACCAGGTCCGTCTTCTCGTCGGCTACGGCGCGGAAAATCGCAAAGGCTTCAACTTCACCACCGGCATCAGCTATGACTTCCACACCAACCAACTGCAGAGCCAAATCGTCCAAGCTACCTACAACGGCGGCTGCTGCGGCCTCAGCGTTGAGTATCGCCGCTTGGCCCTCGGCGGCATCAATGCCGACAATCAGTTCCGCGTAGCCTTCATCATCGCCAACATCGGCAACTTCGGTAACCTCCGCCGCCAGGAAAAAGTCTTCTAAACGCCTTTATCTTGTTCTATGTAGGCGCCGGGCTTCAGCCCGGCATGGCTAGCCCTTCGCGGCTTGGTGTTCAGCCCCAAGAATCCCACTTACACGCCCCCGAAGCCTCCGGCGGACGCCGCGCCACGGCCGTTTATCCTTGTAACGATTAGGCCGCACTCTTCACTACTTGCTATCCATCGAATTGTCCACTCTTCGGCATTCCAGGGATCGCTCGAATTTGCGTTAAGAATTTGCGTGATGAAGTTCTGTGATGAAGTTGCGTGATGAAAAAAGAAGGCGCCATCGGAACCACCGCACTGCTGGCCATCGCCGCAGTGGTGGGCTTTTCCGTCTATCCTGGCGGACCAACGCGTGGCGGCCCCGATACTGGCAGCGCAGCCGCAAAGTCCAAGTCAGGCGGCAGCACTCACAAACCGAAGCCGCCATCGAAAAACGCCACCTGGTGTGACGACCTTACGGGTCGCCTCGGAATCTTCCTGGAAATCAAAGATCCTGACGACATCACCCGCGCTCCGGCGTGCTACGAAACTAAGGAAGACCCGAAGCATCCCCCCGTGCAAGACCCCGATGTTCTGAAGGCTACGGCCAACCTAAAATTCGTAATCGCTCTATTACCCGATCCTCTTCACACTCATTTGCCTGTCCTCTTCGATCAATTTACCGGTGCTATCCAGGAAGCCGGGCAAGACGAACACTACGATTTCGATAGTTCCTGGCTACCCTGGCAAGACGAGGAGCCGGATTACGCCTTGCTTGATGATCGTCAGAACGCGGACCACCTCAAAGAAATGCGCGAGCAACAGCCCGGAGTCATCTTGTTTCGCAAGGCTCCGCTAATCCATGGCGCTCCGTCCATCGGCGACATGCTTCCCGAGTACCGGCAAGGCTTGGTGGTTCTGGTCGTAGCGGAAGACGCCACCCACGGCATCCACCGCGAACAATTTCGCAATGCCTTGGATTGGATTTACGCCCTCGCTCCGCAAGCAAGAGAACGGCCGGGCGCCGTTACCATTCTCGGCCCCACATTTTCTGGTTCCCTACCATCGCTCGCCCAACTCCTCACCGAGCAAGACATTCTGCAGGTCTGGAATCTACAGTCTTCCGGACAGGCGGGCCAGTCGCCGTGCTCGCAGTTCGCCATTTACAGCGGTGCTGTCAGCGACAAACTAGCCGCCGAGTGGTTTCGCGCTCAATTCCTCGAATGTCCAGCTAAAGACTCAGGTAAGAACCCGTCACCACAGGTGGTCTTTCACAGCTTTGTGGCCGACGACGAAACAGAGCTCAATCGATTCTGCGAATACTTGAGTCGGGAGCAGTGGAAACGGTTCATTCGGGAAAGAGTCGTCGTGATCTCCGAGGACGAAACGGCTTATGGCAGCCTTCCGCCATCTACTCCCCCCGCGCAGCAGGAGCGGTGCGCCTCCAAATTTATGCGAATCTTCTATCCTCGCGATATTTCTGCCTTACGTGGCGCTTACCAGACCAAATCCATCTTCGATTCTGGTATTCCTTCGCAACCCTCGGACGCGCAACGCAGAAATCTTCCCACTGATCTTGCCGACCCCGCTGGCGAGGTCCATGATTCAATAAAAACGTATGGCGGAAATCAGACCCCGCTCGTCCAGGAAGCTTTTCTCCTGCAGATGGTTGCCGCACTCCGCGATTTTCACGCTCGCTACTTAATTTTGCGCAGCAGCAATTCATTGGATCAGGTATTTCTGACCAATTTCCTGCGTCGCACTTATCCCGACGGCCGCATCGTGATCGTCGGCTCGGACTTGCTCTTTTCCAGAGAACGCGGTGCTACCGGGCTCAGTGGCACAATGACTTTAAGCACCTATCCGCTGTCTGCCCCTGCTCGGCGCTGGATGGACTATGCGACAAGACCCTCTTTCGATCGGGTCTTTAGTTCCGACCAATCGGAAGGCACTTATATCGCGCTTCGGCTTTTGCTTAGCGGCTCCAGCCGCCCCTCAGAATCGCAACAGTTCGGCGAATGTCACGCAATTCCGTTAGATGACCGCAAAATTTTCTTGCCGAAAGTGACCTGTTCGAGTCCAGCCGCCTTGCCGGACTACGCCCTCCCTTACTGGCTAAACTCGAACTATTGCCCCGACACGGCTATAAACGAGCCCTGCGAATATAGCGGCCCTGCCACTTGGCTCTCCGCCGTCGGTCAGAACAAGTTGTGGCCGCTCGCGGTTCTGTATCAGGACGCCGCCCAAGGGATTGATACCACCAGGACAGAATCAGTGCTCGTAAAACTCTTCGGTGATCCCGCCATCGCTCTCGCCAGCGCGGACTCCGATCTTGGCCGCAGGCCGGAAATGCCTCTGGTCATGAAGATTTTCTGGCTCATCCTCGTGGCCTTTGCTGCATTTCATGCCTGGTGCTGCTGGTTCGGATCATTCACGGCGAAACCTTCCTTCCGCGCACAGTTTGCCGGTACCAGTGTCGGCCATGAGGCGTTGGTTTTCGTCAGCACCTGCTTCGTGGCATTCCTTGCCCTAATGAGCGCATTTTGCTGCGCCTCGTTCAGCATTCGCGCCTACGCGCTCGTTTACCCCTGGTTTGGCCTGATCTGCGGCGCGGCTGTCTGCGGGTTGATGTTGCTCTCAACGATTGGTGCCAGTCGTTGCGGCCATCGCATATCTCGCGACTCTTTGACCGCCGCTTATGGCGGTCCCGACTCTTCCCCGCGTAGCGCCAAACGTCATGCCCAAAACGATCACTATTGGCGGAAAAATCGACGTCAATATATGTTCCTATTCGTCGTCGCAATTACGCTTTTCACCCTTCTATTTATCTTGCCCATGGAGTGGGTTCTTCGCCCGGCGAACCACGTCTTGGGTTCCTGGCGTGGAATGAACCTATTGAGCGGTATCTCTTGGCTCGTTCCTTTACTTGCCATGCTCGCTGGCTTTTACGCCGCTGTATGGTTCTCCCTTCACGGAATGGCCTTGTTTGGCATGGACCGGTCACTCCTTCCGCTGTCTTATCAGCTACGCATAAGTGGTGAGCAGGAATTCGATAAAGATGGCCACTCCAAGGTCGGCATGTTGAGCATGTTTGGCCGAGGGACTGCCCAGACCATGGTTGAAAAGCTTTGCCGCACATGGAATGACAAAGTGATTCGGCTAACTGGTTTGCTCGCCGTCGTATTTTTGCTGATCGCCTTCGGAACCGCCAGCGGGTTCCCGATACGCAGCCTCGGTTCACATAATTATTCTCTCGTCGTTTTCATCTGGTTGGATTTGTGCTGCAGCCTGCTGCTTGCTGAAGCCTGGCGACTCTTCGCAATTTGGGAGAACCTGCGAATACTCCTGGTTTTTCTCGATCGCCTTCCTTTGCGTCGAACTCTCGCTTCCCTCCACGGCTTTTCATGGGGAAGCGTATGGAAGATGGGCGGCAACGTATTGGAACTGCGTTACAAATTAATCTCACGCCAGATCGAATGCATGAATCACACTATCAATACCATCGAGAAGGCGTTTTCTAAGGACTTGGATCCCGCTACCGCGCTGGCGGCCCAAGAGTGTAGGGTGTCGCTAGGCCTGGTGAATAACTCAGTTCAGACTTTTGCTGCCTGGTATACGGCAAATCTGAAAAATGCCGACGCGGGCAATCTGAAATCGTTTCGCAGGGTCCAGCAAGAATTAGCCAAGACGTCCGGTCTGATCCTTGCTCATCTACTCGTCCCGTACTGGAGAAAGGAAGGAATATCGCTGACTCAGCTAAGCGCAAAACCAGACAAATCCGACGAACCTCAGGAGACTCCTCCGCTAGCCAAAGAGCTATACATCCGGAATGCCGAGGAATTCGTTTGCCTCAACTACTTGGCCTTTGTACAAAATGTCCTCGGTCGTATCCGCACCATCACCATCACGATTGTTGTCCTGTTCCTGGCTGCTGCCGTAGCCATTTCCAGCTACCCCTTTGACCCGCGACAGGCGCTTAGTGCCGTCTTGGTTGTCCTTCTCTTGGCGATCGGTATCGTCATCGTCCACGTCTACGCCGGAATGCATCGCGACGCCACCCTGAGCCACGTTACTAACACCAAGCCCGGCGAATTGGGTCCCGAATTTTGGTTCAAATTGGTTGGCTTCGGTTTCGCTCCCGTCATCGGCTTGCTCGCCAGAATCTTTCCCAGCATCACCGATTTTCTCTTCTCCTGGCTGCAACCCAGCATTTCTTCCCTGAAGTAAGACTTCTACGTTCGCATCAGTGGCCCTCAGTCCATTCACCAACGGCCGAGTCAAAAGGAAAATGGCTCCCGCCCGCGCCGCCACAGCTCCATTCGAATGACCATGTAGTTATCTATTGACACGACAACTTTTTCTCGCTATTATTGCCCGTGATCGTCGAACTTCCCACCCGAACTGACTCTGCCGTCTTCCCCCCGATACTCGCGTCTACGCCTCACCGCACGCCAGCTCGCCACAGCTGCCAGACCTGCCGTGCCACATCAGGTCGGCCTCCCATTCGTCGCAGCATGGCTTCCTTACCTCTTTATCTCGCACTAGCGTTCTGACGCAAAAACTTGATCCTGTGTTTTCAATAGCTTGCGCACTCTTCTCAATTCACAATTTCGCGCATCCCTTTTATTTTGTTATCGCTGCGCACTCTTTGCCAAGAACACCCGGGGGTAGGGTCCGTTCCTCTAACCGAATCCCTCCGGTTCTTGTAACCCCAATAGAATCTTACTCTTTCACGCGAATCACCCCTAAACCCAATGGAATCTTACTCTTTCAACATGACCCGGGGGGTGGGGGTCTCATTTCCACTTCGCTCTCTCAAAATCCGGCTGGCACCACAGCAACTTCGCGGTTCGCTACTTCCCGAACACCTTGCGGAACAGCGCGATCATTTCCCCGAACGCCAGGTCCGTCGCCTCGGGGTCGTACCGCGGACCTTCGTCTCGCATGAACGCATGCTCCGCCGGAAACATCTGCACGCGATACCGCGCACCAGACGCGCGCAGCCCCTCGTCCACTTTGGCGCGCCCCTCCGCGGGCACGTGCGGATCGTTGCTCCCGAAAATCATCAGCAACTCGCCGCGAATCTCTTTCGCGCGCGCCAGCGAGCCGGCGTCAAAGTCCGCTCCCAATTTTCCGTTATGAATACCCGTTCCGTAGAAACACACCGTAGCTTTCACATCTGGCTGCAGCGCCGCGCGAAACGCCAGGTGCCCGCCGATGCAAAATCCCATTGCGCCCAATTTTCCCGGTGCCGTCTTAGCGTGTTTGCTCAGCCAATCCAGACCGGCGCGGCAGTCCGCGTCGAAATCTGCCACCGGAGTTTTTCCCGCGTCGGCCATCCCGCGGTCGCGCCCCGCATCGTCGAAAGGAATCGCCAGGCCCGGCGGTTCCACGCGGTGATAAATTTCCGGCGCGGCCACCACGAATCCATAACCCGCCAGCCGCGCGCAGGGACGCAGCATCGTCCCGGTCAACTGGAAAATATCGGAGTAGCACCAAATCGCCGGATATTTTCCCTCTGCCGTGGGCGCAGCTACAAACGTCCGCATTGGCGCGCCGGACGTGGGAATATCCACATAACCCGAAGTGATAATCATCGCAGTGACCTTTCTTTTTCGAGCGCATTCGTGCCGCGAAAGCAGAGCATATCACCGTCGACGCACGCCGCCATCGCTCGTAGCTCGCACCACGCGCCAGACTTATTGCGGGTTAGCCGGCCACGGCCGGACTCGTCGCGGCTGGACTTGTCGGGGCGAATCACTCGGTGCTATACCGTACACAGCCTTGCAGACGCCGGCGGCCCGCGCAGCATTCTGCCGGAATCGCTGGCGTAGCAGTGTATTGCAATCGGCGCGAAAAAAATCGCGCCAGGAATCGACGGAGTTCAGCGATGAAAATTTCACGACGTGCGGCTTTGCTGTTGCTGGTGTCAGCGTTTTTGCTGTTCGCCGCGCAAACGCCCAGTACCCCCCAAACCGCCAGCACGGCCGAAAAATCAAGCCTCACGCACCGCGATTTCGGCGCCGCCTCGGACGGCAAGGTCGCGCAACTCTATACCCTGACGAACGCTCACGGCATGGAAGTTTCCATCACCAATTTTGGCGCCACCGTGGTCAGCGTTAAGGTTCCCGATCGCTCCGGCGTGCTCGGCGACGTGGTGCTCGGCTACGACAACGTTGCGGGATATGAATCCGGCACCGCATCTTTTGGCGCCACCGTGGGCCGCTATGCCAATCGCATCGCGCACGGTGCCTTCTCGCTCGATGGCAAACAGTACACGCTGGCCAAAAACAACGGAGAAAACAGCCTGCACGGCGGGAACATCGGCTTCAACAAAAGATGGTGGGACGCCAAAGACGTTTCCACAAAAAACGCGCCCGCTCTGCAGCTCGAATATCTAAGCAAGGACGGCGAAGAAGGCTATCCCGGAAATCTTTCCGTGCGCGTCACCTTTACTCTTACCGACGCCAACGAATTACAAATCAACTACAGCGCCACCACCGACAAAAACACCGTGCTGAATCTCACCAATCACAGCTACTTTAATCTTGCCGGCAACGGCACAATACTCGACGAAAAACTGATGATTGCCGCGGACAAATTTACGCCCGTCGATGCCGGCCTGATCCCGACCGGTGAATTGCGCTCCGTCGTTGGAACGCCCTTCGATTTTCTCAAGCCCACGCTAATCGGCATGCGCATCGAGGCGGACGACGAACAAATAAAACTCGGCAAGGGCTACGATCACAACTGGATTCTGAACAGCAAGGGCAACAAGAAACCCACGTTCGCCGCGTCAGTAGCGGATCCGCGCTCTGGCCGCAAACTGGAGGTCTGGACCACCGAACCGGGTATCCAGATTTACACCAGCAATTTTCTCGACGGCACAATCAAAGGGAAAGGCGGCACGGCTTACATTCACCGCGCCGCGATCTGCCTGGAAACGCAACATTTTCCGGATTCACCGAATCATCCGGCGTTTCCCAGCGCGGAACTGCAACCTGGCGCGAAATTCTGGTCCGAGACCATTTACAAATTCTCGGCAAAATAGCATAACCGCGACGGCGTGCTAAATGGAAAATTTATTGACGAAAGAAAAACACCAACGAAAATCAGGCGGCGCGAAAGCTGGACGACGCGAAAGTTAGAAACGAGAAACGATAAATAATCCACCGGCAATCGCCACCGCATCCTCCGCAAGAGCGATAACGAAATCCGGACACTTCAACGCGCGCACCAGGCGCGTGCGAATCTGATAGCCCCCGAACGCTCCAGCAACTCCGCCGGCGATTCCGAGCAGCGCGCCAATGACCATGGATTGCGCGCCGGCCACGGCCAGGCACGCGCCGCACAAGCCGCCGAGCAGAATGCGCGCCGTCAAGCCGAGCGGCGCGGTACGGCTGGGAGTACCCGGTAACTTATCGGAAGCGAGTTCGCCAACCGCCACCATGACGAAAATAATTACCGCGGCCTTGGCGCTCATGAACGACAGCGCCGAGCCATGCAAATTGAGCCAACCGTGATACGCACCCCACGCAACCACCGCCGGCGCGGTGAGCGAACGCAGGCCGGTGACCACGCCGATGAGAAAGGCCAGCAGCAACACTTGAGCGGGATTCACCGGTCGACTCCTTGCGGTTCCTTGCGGCGTTATTGCGATTTAACGTACAGATGCGGAATGAAGTAAAACAAAAGCGCAACGAAAACAACAAAAAATAAAATTACGCCCAGCCACGCTAGAACAAAATTCCGTTCATTCTCGCCGGGAGGCGGCGCGGTGATTCCCAGCATGAAATGCACGCCGCGAAATACGCCTGCTAGAAATTTGATCATTCAGGAGACCTGATGCTCTGCTGTTTAGACTGAAACCTGGTGCTGCCAGCAACGCTGCGCCGGCGGGAAAAACACTCGCCGTGCATAATCGGCAGGCAGGACATTGCTATCTATTTGTGGAGCAGCTGGATTTCGCGTTCGCTGGATACGATGGCCAGGTCCGCCATGTTTAGAAACAAGCCGTGCTCCACGACGCCAACGATGGCGCGGACGGAAGCCGCGAGAGACTGCGGGTCGAGAATCTGTCCACAGGCGCAATCGAGAATCAGGTTTCCTTCGTCGGTGATGTACTCGGTGCCTTCCGGATGGTGTCGGACGGCGGGATGAATTCCCAGAGCGGACAGTTTGGCGGCCACGAGCGGTGCGGCCATGGGAATCACTTCTATAGGCAAAGGAAATTTTCCGAGATGGGCGACGATTTTGCTGGAGTCCGCGACCACGACAAATTTCTTGGAGGCGCTGGCGACAATTTTTTCGCGCAGCAGCGCGCCGCCGCCGCCCTTGATCAAAGCGAGTCCTGGAGCAATTTCGTCGGCGCCGTCGATGGTGACATCGATGGTGGAAGTTTGATGAAAATCGATGATGGGAATGGAGAGAGATTTCGCGAGTTGCTCGCTGTTGTTGGAAGACGCGATGCCGCGAATTTTCAGGCCTTGCTGCACGCGCGCGCCGAGAAGCTTGATGAAATGCGTGGACGTGGTGCCGGAACCGAGGCCCACGATCATGCCATCGGAAACAAATTCCAGGGCTTTCTGGGCGGCGAGTTCCTTGGCGTGGTCGGCGGAGTCCATGGCAGAGAGAGCTTAAACTTTTTGGCCCGGCGAGGCGATAGTTATTTCGCGGATCGCGAGATTCGGACGGATGGCACGACTAGGAAGCCCCTCGGCGGGGGTTCCGCTGCGGAAAACGTGTCCATATTTTCTAGGAGTTTAATCTACCGAATGGTTTGTTCAACATTCACTTTCAACGCAGAAAGCAGGTGCTGAAGTAACGCTGATTCATGCGTTTGTCAATGCGGGGCGGCAGGCGTGGCGGGCTGGGACTGGAGAATTACTAGGAATTGGCGGAGGTCGCGGCGCTGGCGGTCGAGGGTGTCGGCTTCGGATTTTTGGACTTGCTTGTAGATGGCGAATTCCTGGGCGGCTTGGGCGGCGTTGCCGGTGCGTTGGTAGGCTTGGCCGAGGCGGCGGTGGGCTTCGGCGAGTTGCGGGTTGGCGGCGATGGCTTGACGGAGAAACTGGGTGGCGCGGGCGAAATCGTTTTGCGCGGCGTAGAGAATGCCGAGTTGCAGATAGGCTTCGGCGAGCGTGGGATCGATGGCCACGGCTTTTTCCAGCAGGGCCACGGCCTGGCGGAATTGCTGGGAATTGCCCGGCGGATCGCCTGACGGATCGTTTGACGGATTTCCTGACCGATTGGTTGATGGATTGTCTGAAGGGCTGCCTGGCTGATTGACAGACGGATTTCCTGACAGATTTCCTGAAGGGCGATTATTTTTCCAGAGGCTGACGGCGTAATAATAATTCGCTCGCGCGTTGCCGGGCTGTAGTTTGGCGAAGCGGGCGAGTTTTTCTTCGGCGCAGGGGACGGGATCGATGGCGGCGTCTGCGATTTTGCCGAGAAAAAGATACGGGGCGGGATCGGCGGGATTTAGGTCGGAGGCTTGGCAGACGCGGCGGGCGGCGTCATCGCGCAAACCGTTGGCGTAGAGGGCGGCGCCGAGTCCGACGAGCATGCGCGTGGATTGCGGATGCAGAGCAAAACCTTTGGTAAAAACTTCGGCGGCGGGTTGGGTGGCGCGATGGAGGAGCAGTTCGCTGCCCCAGGCAAAATAATTTTCTTCGCTGGGGTCGAGGCGGGCGGCTTGCGCGTATTCGCGAACGGCGGCGACGGGATCGCTGGAGCGTTCGTCGCGATCGCCGGATAGACGATGGGCGGCGGCGTCCGCGCTGGTGTTTGCGGAAGAAGCGGGTGCGGCGGCGGATTTTAGCGCCAGCGTTTCTTTGGCGAGGGCGTCGCTGGTGCGCGTGGTGGCGTCGGAGCCGTGCAAGCCGAGGTTGGACCAATCGGTGATGCCGGCGATGACGAAATTGGGCTGGTCGGAAAATTCCATGGAATTGGGGGAGCAAGGGTGCGGGGCGTTCGCATCGGGCGCATTGAGGACGAGGTCGACATGTTTATTTTCTCCCGCTGAAAGTTCGAGCGAGCGCGAAGGACCCGGGCACATCGCGGCTGTTCGCGCGGCGATGGTGAACGCACCGGGCGGAAGAGCGGTATACAAGAAGGTTCCGTCGGCAGCGGATTTGGTTTCGAAGGATTTTTCGCCCGGTCCGATCAGCACGATGGAAGCGGCGGCGACGGGCTTGCCGCTGGCGTCACGCACAACGCCTTCGATGGAGCTTGCTTCGGTGGCCTGCGGGGACGAAGTCTGCGCGAATGCCGGGACACTTGCGAAAGCTGGCAGCGCCAGCGCTGCCAAAAATAAAATTCGCGCCGCGAAATTTATTTTGGCAATGAACCGCGCTGAACAACTTAATGTCATGGGTGTCGAATATTGTATGCGGCGCAGCGGTTGCCCGCAATTGCAACGCGTGCGCTTGCGGCTTGCCGATTGCTCGCGGGTAGTATAGTTTTCCAGTTCCGCCAGCAAAGGAAAATTCGAATGAGCAAAGTGCCGCGAATTGCCGTGATCGGCAGTGCGAATGTTGACCTGACCACGTTTAGCGATAAATTTCCTCGCCCCGGCGAAACGATTTTTGGGCAGCGCTTCGATTTGGGATTTGGCGGCAAGGGCGCGAACCAGGCGGTGGCCGCGCGGCTTTGTGGCGCTGAGGTGGTGATGATCGCCAAAGTCGGCAACGATTTATTTGGTGAAGCTACGATCAAAAATTTCAAAGCACAGGGAATCGATACGGCGCACGTGGGAATCGTTGAAGGCGTTTCCAGCGGCGTCGCGCCGATTTTTGTGGAGCCGGGCGGGCAGAACCGCATTTTGGTGGTGAAGGGCGCGAACGACACGCTGCGGCCGGCGGACATCGATGCCGCGGCGAAGACGCTGAAGACCGCGGACGCCATGGTACTGCAATTTGAAATTCCCCTGGAGACGATTTACTACGCCGTGGAGTTTGCCAATAAGAATAAAATTCGGTGCATCGTCAATCCCGCGCCCGCGCAGCCCGCGAATCTTGAAGCGCTGCGCACCGCGGACTACTTCATTCCCAATGAAAGCGAAGCGGAAACTATTACCGGCTTGCCGGTGCACTCGGTCGAGGAAGCCAAGCTGTGCGCGGCAGCGTTGTTGCAAAAAGGATTTGCGCGGGTGATTTTGACGCTGGGCAGCCGCGGTTCGCTGCTGGCGGCCCCGGAGTCCGCGGAGGTTTTTGCTCCGTTTGCGGTGACGCCGCTGGACACCACCGGGGCCGGCGACGCGTTCATTGGCAGCTTCGCGGTATTTCTCGGCGAGGGCCTGCCGGAGCGCGAGGCGCTGACACGCGCGAACCTGTACGCGGGTTTGTCCACCATGCAAGTGGGGACGCAAAAATCGTTTCCGACGCGCGCGCGCTTCGAAACGGAATGGCAGAATCGGCGCGCGGCGCGGTAAAAAGGAGCCAGCATGTTTGTTTTGCAGAGTTATCCCGCAGCCGTGGTTTTCTGCGTCATTACCATGTTCTGTTGGGGCTCGTGGGCCAACACGCAAAAACTGGCGCGCAAAGGCTGGCGCTTTGAACTTTTCTACTGGGACTACACCATCGGCGTGCTGCTGCTGACGTTGATATTGGGGCTGACGCTGGGCAGTTCCGGCAGCGCGGGACGCCCGTTTCTTGAGGATCTGCGACAAGCATCGCAGTCCAGCATTTTTTCGGCGCTGCTCGGCGGCGCGATTTTCAACGCGGCAAATATCCTGCTGGTTGCGGCGATTGACATCGCGGGCATGGCGGTGGCTTTTCCCGTGGGCATCGGGCTTGCGCTGGTTTTGGGAGTGGTGGTGAACTATGTGGCGGATCCGATCGGCAACGCTGGCTTGCTTTTCGGAGGCGTGGCTTTGGTCGTGCTGGCCATTCTTCTGGACGCTACCGCTTACCGTAAGATTCCCGGCGGCGCGGCGGGGGTCAGCACAAAAGGGTTGGTGCTTTCGGTCTCCTGCGGCCTGCTGATGGGCTTTTTCTATCGCTTCGTGGCGGCTTCAATGTATCCGGATTTCACGCAGCCCGCGCCTGGGACGTTCGGGCCGTATGCCGCGGTTTTTGTGTTCGCCGTGGGGATTTTTCTTAGTAATTTTATCCTGAATACTCTGGTGATGAAAAAGCCGTTCGTGGGCGCGCCGGTGGCGTTTTCCGATTATTTCGGCGGCGATTTCCGCACGCATCTCACGGGCATTCTGGGCGGCATGATCTGGGGCGTGGGAATGTCGTTTAACATCATCGCTTCGGGGCGCGCGGGGTTCGCGATTTCCTACGGGCTTGGACAAGGCGCGACGATGGTCGCCGCGCTTTGGGGAGTTTTTATCTGGAAGGAGTTTCGCGCCGCTCCCGCGGGCACGTCCAAACTTATTGGCGCGATGTTCCTCTGCTTTCTTGCGGGGATTGTGCTGATCATTCGTGCGCGCTTGTAACACGCCCGTAACATTTGCAGCGGCCCGATGAAGTCGTCCGGAAAACACGAAATAATAATTCTCTTAGAAGCTTCCACAGCTTCCTTTTTTCCGAAACTTTACTTTTACCTTGACACCCAATCCGGCAGGCAACTAACCTACGCGCAATGACTTAGGGGTGATACCGCTGAAAAGTTTTTCTTTTGCAGCGCCCTCCTTGCGGGAGCCATGATGCGTTCGGATGGATGTAGACCTTTCCAAAGATACGCTTTCTCATTTCCGCGGGATCTCTGTCGAGTGCAAGTTTTTAAAATGGATTGCAGCAAAGATTTAGCGACACCGCGCGCGCGATTTGTGATTCACTGCGTCTGAATGAAGTGTGGTGACGGGGAATTTTTCAGAAGGCCGCGCATGCCGCTGCGTGCACGTGCCGCACTGGAAGGCGATCGAAGTATCCGGGGTACTCGAAAGGAGTTTAGTCTATGAGGGTAAGATCATTTGGTTTCGCAATCGCAATGGTGGCGGCGCTTTTTGGGGCTTCCTCGCTGTATGGCCAAGCCACGGGGAGTTTCACCGGTAATGTGATCGACAAATCCGGCTCTTCCGTGTCCGGCGCCACCGTGACGGCCACTTCCCAAGGCACCGGGGTGGCCCGCGAGAGCAAGACCGACGACGCTGGCCACTACCTCATCCCGCTCCTCCCCGTAGGCCTCTATACCCTCCGCGTGGAGTTCACCGGCTTCGCACCGGTGGAATCCAAAGACCTGCGTCTGCAGGTGGATGAATCGCGCGAACTGAACTTCACGCTGTCGCCATCAACGGCGACGAGTACCGTCGAAGTCACAGCCTCAGCGGTTGCGGTGGAAACCACCAATCCCTCTCTCGGCCAGGTGATTACCGCGCAGCAAGTAACGCAATTGCCGCTGAATGGCCGCGATTTCGTGCAGCTCGCCACGCTCACTGCCGGAGCAACAGCAGAAACCAACCCGAACAGTTTTTTCACGGGCGGCGCGGACAGCGAGGTGGCGGCGCGTGGATCGTTCTCGCTATCGGTCGGCGGGTCACGTCCGAATAGTACCGATTGGATTTTGGATGGGGTGGACAACAACGAATTGACTGCTGGCGGTATCGGCATCTTTTCGTCCATTGATGACATTCAAGAGTTCAAGGTCTTGACGTACAACTACTCAGCGCAATATGGCACCCGCGCGGGACCCGCGGTGCTGGTCACCACCAAATCCGGCTCCAATGACTTCCACGGAACGCTGTTCGAGTTCTTCCGCAATACCTCGCTGGATGCCAAGAGCTTTTTTGCTCAGACACCGGAAAAGTTCAACTTGAACCAATTTGGCGGGTCCGTCGGTGGACCCATCCGCAAGAACAAGACTTTTTTCTTCGTAGATGGCGAGCAAAAGGATCAGCTCCACGCCATTCCTTTTACAGGGCTGGTACCCAGTGCGGCGATGCGGCCGAGTGCCACGCAACCCTACGCGGACTTCACGAATGATCCCTTTGGCAATCCTGTGACTGGCACAGTGCTGGTCGGCAACAATCTCGTTACGGTACCTGGGATCGTTAATCCGAATATGTTGGGAACTTCGACAAACCCCGCGGTCTTTCCCAACGTCTATTTCCAGTGCAACGCTGCGGGCGTGCCGCTTCCGGCCGCAGCGAATGGCAGCCAGCCGCAGGGAACGCCGTGTAGCAAAATTCCAGCCAGCTTGGTCAATAGCATTGGCGGATCCTTGATTAACCTCTATCCGATGCCGAACGCCAACAATGCCGCTGCGGGGTTCAACTTTGTAAGCCAGCCGGTGCGCAGCCTGTATGAAACGAAGTTTGACGTCCGGCTGGATCACACCTTTTCGAGCGCCGATAGTATCTTCTCTCGTTTTAGCTACGATCAGGCGGTTTCTTACGTGCCTGGCGGAGGGGGGCCTGACTCATTTGCCGAGGCTAACGCGTTCGGGAGCAACCAGGGAATTATCAATCACGCGCGCAACGTCGCCATTGGCGAGACCCACGTCTTTTCACCCAACTTGGTGAACCAGGCGAGCTTCGGTTACAACCGCATCTTCGACTACATCACCTCGCAGGGCACGGGGAGTTGCGCGTCAGCGAACATCGCAGGCACCGGCATTCCCGGCGCGAACCTGGGCTGCACCGGTGCTCCCGGCAGCGCCACGTGCATTCAGGGAGCCTATAGCTGCGGTTTGGTGTCGACGTTGCTCACTGGCGGCTACTGGTCCCTGGGTGATCGAGGCTACACGCCGTTTCAAGGCGGAACCAATATCTTTACGTTCGCTGATTCGCTCGACGTGATTCGCGGCAAGCACGACATCAAGTTGGGTATTGATATCCGTGCAAACCAGATGAACGTAGGCGCCGAAGCGTTCCAGGACGGCTTCTGGATTCCCGGTGCTATCGGCACTTTCTCCGGCTTCTCTCTTGGGCCCGCAACGCCCGGCACCGCCCCGTTAGCGAGTATTCCTGGTAATCCGCAGGCGGATTTAGTGCTTGGGTTAGTGGGCGTATCTGAGCACGATCAGACCTTCAACGGCCCAGTTACCGGTCGTCGCTGGAAGATCATCCGTCCGTACCTGCAGGATGATTGGAGAATCACCAGAGACCTTACGCTGAATCTGGGCCTGGCGTGGGATTTCACGACTCCCATTACCGATTCCGATGGGCGCATGGCCGACTATATTCCTGGGACGGGCTCGGGCCAGCTGCTCATTGCCAATCAGAACAATGTGAACGCGTCGGCTGGCATACAGATGAATTGGACCGCCCTTGAGCCGCGCATCGGCTTGGCTTGGAAGGTGCTCGGCAGCGATAAGACCGTCGTGCGCGGGGGCTTTTCCGTCTATCACGATTCTGCTTGGAGCATGGGCGCTCAGGGCCTTTGGCAGAATCCACCGTTCTTCGCCGAGGGCGATAACTTTGGCTTAGCGCAAAACTCCGGGATACTTTTCGGAACCCAACAAGTCGGTTGCCCCACGGCCACCTCGTTCTGCGCCACAGTACCGAATGGGCCGGCAGTTACGGGCGTTACCACGTCTCAGGGATTTCCCATTTTCAATACCCCGCCGGACATTGCCACCTTTACCGGAACGTTTTTCTTCCAACCCACCGACTTCAAGCTCGGCATGGTTCAGCAGTACAACGCGAACGTGGAGCGGCAGCTACCTGGAAACATCGTCCTTACCGTTGGCTATGCCGGTTCACATGGCAGAAACATTCTCGTGGCTGGAAACAACCTGAACACGAACAGCCCGTTGAGCGGGAACGGGATTGGCCCAACCGCTTGCGGCACGGTTACCGGTTATACCCTCGGATGCGCCGCCAATGGCGGTCCTTATGTGTCGCCATTTGGGGTCGGAAACGCTGTTTTGGAGTTCGGCGACCTCGGCAAGACCACCTACAACTCGCTGCAAATCAAGGCCGAGACGAAGTCCTCCAGATACGGTCTCTACGCCCTGGTCGCCTACACCTATTCGCATACCTACGACAATGGCCTATCCGACGGCCTGGGCTCCTTGCTCAGCGCGCCCTACTTCCCGCTCCCGAATTGGCAGAACCTGGATTGGGGTTTGTCGCAAATCAACCTCAACAATAATTTCACTGCCAGTGTTATCTACGACTTGCCGTTCGGCAGGGGCAAGAAGTTTGGCAACGACTGGAATACCGCGACGAACTCGTTACTCGGCGGCTGGCAGGTGACGCTCATCGAAAAAATCACCTCCGGGTTCCCCGTTCCGCTGATCGACAGCGCTAACTCGTCAGGAGTCTCCTTCAATGCCGGGGGCAACGGTAACAACTTCAACCGCCCGGACCAAGTTGCTGGGTGCCCCGTGCAAGCTGCGAACCACTCCTTGAACCAGTGGATCAACCCGGCCTGCTTTGTTGGGGCACCTGGAGGCGAACTTGGTGACGCCTCGCGCGTTCCGGTAACGGGCCCAGATTTCGTCAACACCGACTTCTCGGTTATCAAACAATTCGCGTTGCCTTGGGAGAATATGGGATTGAATTTCCGGGCGGAGTTCTTCAACCTTTTCAATCACGCGCAATTCGGTATGCCGGTAAACGATGTTAACGCTCTCGGCTTTGGCGCGGTGAATTCGACCGTGAACAACCCGCGGCTGGTCCAGTTCGGACTCAAGCTAACCTTTTAACTGCTCCTGCTGGGCGCAACATTCTGCGTAACCATGGCCGGCTCGGCGCATCGCTGAGTCGGCCAATTTCTTGTACTGTGAACAAAAGAATCGGGTTTAGGAGCGGTTTGAGTGGCAATTTTCAGGGCGCGTATTCGGAAGTAGCTCTTTCCTCGATTATACTTGACATTGATGTACTAATCGGTTATCATCCTTTATGTCTCTTCGACACTCTCGACCGCGGACAGTCCGAATCCTCCTAAGCCATTTAGGATCAATATTTTCCAAAGTATCTCCCGTAAACCCTTTAGAATCCGCACTTCCAAGAACATGCGTTTTAACCCCACTGGAATCAACACTTCCAAAAAACAGGGGGGAGGGGAGGGGCGTACTTAAATGGTAACCGTTGGTGCTAAAGCTCAGCATTTTGTTGCGTTTGCGCTGTTGCTTGTTGCTGCGATTCTTCCCGCTTCCGCGCAATCTCGCCGCAAAATCATCATCAATCAGGATTGCTCCGGCCCCGGCGGCAGCAACATGCAGACACTGTTGCTGCTGATCCAATCGCCGCAAGTGGAAGTGCTGGGTATTACCGTTGTAAGCGGCAATCAGTGGCGCGACGAGGAAGTCGCCCACACCCTGCGTCTGCTCGAAATCATTGGTCGCACGGATATCCCTGTTTTCCCCGGCGCAGTGTATCCGCTGGTGCGCACCCCCGAGGAAGCCCGCTTATGGCAGGAGCATTACGGTACCGTAGGCTTTGCCGGCGCTTGGGATCCGCGCTGGTGGCACGAACCGTACGTCATCCCCGCGCTCCCCGAAGGCGCGCCTACTACCAAACCCGCGGCGGAAGATGCCGCGCACTTCCTCATTCGCATGGTGCACAAATACCCGCATGAGGTGACCATTTATGAGGGCGGACCGACGACCAATCTGGCCACGGCCATCACCATCGACCCGCAATTTCCGGAGTTGGCGCAAGAACTCGTTTTTATGGGCGGCAGTTTGCATCCCGTGACCGACAATCCGGAATTTTCCAACACACCGCGCCACGAATTTAATTTCTGGTTTGACCCGGAAGCCGCCGACAAAGTCCTTCGCGCCCCATGGAAAAAAATCACCTGCACCTCCGTGGACATTTCCATAAAAACCAAGCTGACGCCGGCGATGATCAAAGAGATTGCCGCAGCAGGCACGCCCCTGGCGCAATACGTTGCACGCTTCTACCAGCCCGGACTTGGCTCCGACTACATGTGGGACGAACTTGCGGCCGCGGCCTGGATCGATCCCACGCTGATCACCAAACGGGACACGGTCTACATGGCCGTGGATATAGAACACGGCGCCGCGTACGGCAACACTTTGACGTGGTCCGCAAAAGACAAACCAAAATTGCCGTTAAGGCAGGTGGAAGTTTTAGTCGATCTCGACAACGAAAGATTCAACCGCATGTTTGTCGACTTGATGCGGGCGCCAACCCCAGCGCCCACCACGGCGGACCGATTGAAAGGGCGATGATGAAACGAAAGGAGACGTGGAAGCGAGACGCAATTGGCAGTGGCATTTGCATTTTTCGCGCGGCACGTTCCGAGAGGGAAACTAGTCTGGAAGTTGCGACAACTCTTTCTCCGCTTGCGGATTCCCGGGCTGCAGCTTCAGAAGTTCCTGCAGCACCGCGCGGGCTTTTTGTGGCTCGCCTTCAATGGCACACAGCCGCGCAAGGTTCAGATAGGACTGATCGAATGCCGGCGCGACGCGAATCGATTCCCTAAAAGTTTTCTCGGCGTCGTCCTGGTGACCCGTGCGCAAATACAGGATGCCCAGATTATTCAGCGCCTCGGGATAGATCGGCCGCGCAACAATCGCTTTTTGCAAAAACTCGTAAGCATTTCCTGTGTCACCAAGCTGCGCAAAGACCATTCCCAGGCCGTAGTTGGCCTCCGCGTCTTGCGCATCTAGTTCCAGCGCGCGGCGGAACGTGCTCTTGGCATTTTCCCATTGCTTGCTTTGGCGGTACGCATTTCCCAGATTGTCGATGGCCACGCCATAGTCTGGGTCGGCTTGGAGTGCTTGCTGAAAATTTGCTAGCGCTGCTTCCGTGCGGCCTTCGCGCGCCGCCAGAATGCCCAGATTGTTCCAGGCCTTCGGCAAAGTGCCGGGGTAGTTCGCATGCAGTTCCGTCGCGCGCACGAAAGTCTTGCGCGCCTCCATGGATTTTTGCTGCTGCAGATATACGCTGCCCAGTCCGTAGTAGGGTTCCGCTGCGGAAGGATCGTCTTTCAGGGCCAATTGAAAAAAGTTCTCCGCCGCTGCGAGATATCCGCGCTCGAAAAATACCGCGCCGAAGGAAAGATAGTTGCGGCTAAATTCATAGTTGTCGCTGACGCCGACGAAGGGTAGCGCTTTCGCTAGGCGTTGCGCGAGAGTTTGGGGAATATTGTGGATGTCTTGCTCCAGATGATCTGGCGCCACGACGCCTTGATCAATCTTCACAATCGCGCCTTGTTCATCGATAAGAAAGGCTGTGGGAAGCGGCATGTCGCGATGGCGGTCGAAAAGAGAGCGAAACAACAGATTGTAAGTGCCCAACAGATCAGGCGTCGCGCGCAGCACAGGAAAAGGCAGCCGGCGAATTGTATCCGTCACCGTACTGGATGCGGGGCCTTCACCTTCGTCTGCAATTATCGCCAGCAGTTGCATTCCGGCGCCGCTCCATTGCGGCTGGCTCCTTTGAAAATTCTGCAAATCCTGTTGGCAGCGCAAGGCGGCGGCAAAAAAATACAGCAGCACTGGCTTGCCGCGGAATTGCGATAGCGTTTGGAGTTCGCCGTCGAGATCGGGGGCGGAAAAATCTGGGGCTGCGATGGGGATCAGGAGCCAGGTGCTCGCGGAGTCTGGGCGTTCGGGGATTTCCGCAGCGTAGGGCAATCCCTTTGCCGTGGTCGACGCAATTTGCGGCGCGCGCGCAGCAACGACGCGGAATGGCTCTACAAGAGAAGGCGGAGAGCCTTCTTCCACGAGGATACGGTGATTGATCGGCAAATCGCTTAATGTTTGCACCAATCCGCTGGGCCAGCGAATGGAAGCTTTTACAGTGGATTTTTGATCGCGCAAACCGAAGAAAAGCTCCTTGCTGTGCTGCGCAAGAAATCCCGAGCCAGCCTCCACGAAGAGCGTCTGGCTGCGCATGTCGGCTTGGACGGTTACGGCGGCGCCGATGGCATCGCGATTGCTCTTTTTCCCTTGCAGGCGAAAGACAATCGCAGGCGCGAGTTCCGGCAAGACATTTTTCAGCAGCCGGATTTGCGGCGCACTGCGATTTTTCAGCAATACTTCGACTCTGCCGTCGTGGTCGAAATCGGCGAGCGCAAAGGTTCTGCTGTCTTCGATGAAATCTAGACCGACAATTCCGGAAACATCGGAAAAAGTTCCGTCGCGGTTATTCAGGTAAAAAATATTTCGTTCGAAGCCGCTCCAGGTTCCGTCCGCACGAAGCAATTCGTTAATGGCGTTCCAGCCGAGCTCGTAAGCGCGGGTCGGATGCGAAGTGTCCGGTGAATTGGCAACCACTTGCCGCCAGAAAAAACTATTGAGATCTTCGCGGCCGTCCAGGGTGCGCGGGCCGGTGATCATGCCGTTGGCAATGTAAAGATCCGCGAAACCATCGTGATCGAAATCCCAGGCGTCGCTGGACCAGGCCCAGCGGCCGATGGCGGTTCCAGAATGCGCCGTGTCGTCGGCGAACTTGTCATCGCCCAAATTGCGGAAAAGCGAATCTCCCATGGCGTGCTTACCATAAAGCGCGCGGACTTCTTCGCTGAGGTTCTTCTGGAAGGGTTTCTGCTCGGAAATGCGCAGGCCCGCGGCGGTCCACATGTCGGCGACGTAGAGATCGGGCTTTCCATCGCTGTCGAAGTCGCGCCAGGAAACACTCATGCCCGCGCCAATATCTTCGACGCCGGCTTGCGCGGCGATATCGGTGAAGGTGCCGTCGCCATTGTTGCGATAGAGATTCTTGCGGCCAAAATCGTTGGCAACGTAGAGGTCCGGCCAGGCATTGCCGTTCGAATCTCCCCAGGCGCAACAAAAGCTGAAGCGATTGTTGTTAACGCTAAGGCCGGATTCCTGCGTGACGTCGCGAAACGTGCAGTCGCGCTGATTGCGCATCAGAAAATTCGGCGGGCCATTTTCAGCGTCGAAGTACGGACAAGGATAGCGATACTGATCGCTGCCCTGATAGAAGGAGTACAGGCAAAAGTAGATGTCCAGCCAGCCGTCGCGATCGTAATCGGCGACGGCAGCGCCGGTGAAGGTGCCTTGCGGAGGATTTGCAAACTGAAATGCGCCGGGCTTTTGTTGGAATTTCCCATCACCCTGATTCATGAAGAGCAGCGGACCACTAGCGTGCACAACGATTAAATCCTGGCGGCCGTCATTGTCGATGTCGGCGAAAAGCGCGCACGCGGTGTTGTCCAGCAGGCCGACGCCGGACTGCGCGGTGACGTCGGCGAAGGTGCCATCGCCGCGATTGCGGTAGAGACGATTTGGAAGACCGGCGGGCTGGCAGATATAGAGATCGTCAAAACCGTCGCCGTCGATATCGCCGACGGACGCGCCGTTGTGGCCGTAGATGTCTATGCCGCACGCGCCGTCGAGGACGGTGCGCCAGTAATCGGTGCCGGGACGAAATTGCTGCGTGAAAGAGGCGTCGCCGGCGAAGGCTTGCGGCGCAGTATCTTCAAATACGGGAGCGAGAGAGCGACTGCGCGTCTCGCCGAGAGTTGTCCAGCTGCGCACCTTCAGTTCGCCGGAGGCAAACATTTCCCATTCGAGATCCCAATCACCAACGCGCTGCTCCCGGAAAAACCCGGCGCCAGTGCCAACCAATTCATAACGTACGCGCGTCTCGAACACAGTTGGAATAGGGGAAGACGTGATTTGGGAAGATTTTGCGCGAATACTGGTCACCTGAAATTCCGCGGTGAACAACTGTGAGAAGACCGCTAGCGAGGAATGCCATTCTTTCAAAAAAGCTTCTGAGGGCAGCGACGTAGCGTCTGCGAATTTCAGGCGCGCTACCTTTAGAAAAGAGTCAGGCCGCGCCGGCGATGAAAGAATAGGCACAAGCGAACAACCCAAGAAGTTGTGGTGCAGCACTTTGCGAAGAGCGCCGGTGTTTTGCGGCGAGGCAAGAAGCTCGGCGGTCCATTCGCGCAAGACCTCCGCAATCTGATGGTGAACTTTTTCCGTGAGGAAGCCATCGAGGCCTGGCTGGACGTATTTGAGGATACTGTCGAGCTCGCGGGTGCCCTGATAGTGCGGGTGCAGATGATATTCGGCGGCCTGCGGGGGATTCGGGCCCGCGAAGAAGAGTGGTGAAGGCAGAAAGTGGAGGCCGGCGGGAAGAAATGCAAAAGAAGATGCGCCCTGGCCAAGCTGAAGAAGAAGTTTGCGTCTACGGAGGTCGACCAATGGATGCTTCTTGCCGTGTTTACGCAGCGCAACGCCCCCAGTATTTTTGCATCTCAGGATTGAAAACGTAGCACCTGCGCGAGAAGGGCGTCAAGAATTGACGCGTCGATCCGCGGTTTACGCGTCAGATTGTGTTCGAGGCAATTTCTCCGCCCATGTTGCTGTGGTTTCCGCCAACTCTCGCAACACTTCCGCGTCGTTTCTGCCGGAGCTCTTCAGCACATGAAAGGAATGGTCGGCCGTTTCAATGATGTGCAACGTCGCTCGCGGTCCTAGTTCCGCACACACGGGACGCAATAACTTAAGATCGGCAAAAGTGTCGCGCGTGCCTTGAAGGAAAAGCATCGGCATTCTGACCTTGGCCAGATGCTCCGCACGTTTCGTACCAGGGCGATTGGGCGGGTGCAGTGGGAATCCGAAGAACACTAGTCCTTTGACTGTTTGGAGCACGCCTTCTGCAGCGGCTTGCGAAGTCATGCGTCCTCCCATGGACTTGCCTCCTGCCAGCAAGGGCAAGTCAGCAGCAACTTGTGTCGCCGCGCGTATCGCAGCCACGACGGTGGCCGTCAGTACCACTGGTGCGTTGGGAACGCGTCGCTGCTCCTGCATGTACGGAAACTGATAACGCAACGTGGCGATGTTCACGGCTGCCAATTCGTCGGCTAGCTGCTCCAGGAACGGGTGGTGCATCCCAGCGCCCGCGCCATGCGCCAGCACAAGAAGTTGCCGCGCATTGGGCGGCCTCAGCAGGAGCGCCGAAACTTCGCACGAAGCTTCGCGCCCCTCCACCGCGAATTGCAGTTGTTCGCTTACGGCCATTTCACCGCGATTCTAGCAGAACGATTTCCTGCGGCGGCGCGGCAACCTTCTCGAGGTCTCCACTCAACACATTCCTTGATAGCGCTGCTGAGCTCCTAACTAGGTTTTTCGACGACGAATCGAGGTATGACGAAAGGTTCGGTCATATTGTAATGACGTCGTCATTACGATATACTGAGCTGACCTTACGGCGCGGAGAAGACCTCATGGCGAATTCAGTAGCGGAAAAGGGCAAGCGCGACACTCTGAACCTGCGGATCAAGCCGGAGCTGCGCGGACTTATTGATCGGGCCGCTGAGCTGTCCGGCAAAAACCGAACTGACTTTGTGCTGGAAGCCGCGCGCCACGCGGCCGAAGATGCGCTGCTGGACCGCACGGTATTTGTGGTGAGTCGCAAAGCATACGCCGACTTCGTGAGGCGGCTGGATGCGCCGCCGCGCCCGAACGCCCGGCTGCGCCGCTCATTGCAGACCGTGGCGCCATGGGAGAAATAAGCCGGCTTCAGCCTCCGGAGCCACTTTCGGAACATCACGACTTAGGAGATTTTCGCTCTGGCGAAGCGGCACTTGACGATTGGCTGATGCGCCGGGCGCGCGCCAATCAGGTGAGTGGCGCGTCGCGCGCGTATGTCGTTTGCGAAGACAAACGCGTGGTCGGGTATTACGCGCTAGCATCCGGAGTGGTAGCGGTAGAAAGCGCTCCTGGCCGGTTCAGACGGAACATGCCCGACCCCATCCCAGTGATCGTCCTCGCTCGCCTTGCGGTGCATCGCGAATGGCAAGGGCAGGGCATTGGACGCGGCTTGTTCCGGGATGCGGCGGGCCGCGTGGCACAAGCGGCGGAAGTAATTGGAATTCGTGGAATCGTAGTTCACGCAATCTCGGAAGATGGGAAAAGGTTCTATGTGGCGCTGGGCTTCGACGCAAGCCCGCGCGAACCGATGATGCTAATGGTTACGTTGGGCGATGTGCGGGACGCCCTTTCATAATAGAATTCATCGGCAACGAAAACGATGCGAGGCGGGACGATGAGATTTGTTTTGCGCTGGTGTGTGACGGTGACGTTGTGCGGGTTGTGTGTTGCGGCGTTAAGCGCGCAGACCAAGCGAAAGGTGATTATCGATCAGGATTGCGCCGGGCCGGGTGGGACGGATATGCAGGCCATACTGGCGCTGGTGAATTCGCCGGATACGGAAGTGCTTGGCATTACAGTGCTCACCGGGGACGCGTGGCGGGACGAAGAGGTAGCGCATACGCTGCGGTTGCTGGAGATCATCGGGCGTACGGATATTCCAGTGGTGCCGGGAGCAGTGTTCCCACTGGTGAACAGCAAGGAGTTCATCGCCAAGTGGGAAACGTTGTACGGAAAGCTCGTGTACCAGGGAGCTTGGAATTTTTCGCGAACGCATCCGGTGCACGGCCCGTACGAAATTCCGCCGATGCCGGAGGGTGCGCCGACGACCCAGCCTGCGACGGAAACGGCGGCGCAATTTCTGGTGCGCATGGTTAGGAAATATCCGCATGAGGTGACCATCTACGCGGCGGGGCCGATGACGAATTTGGCGCTGGCGATAGCGCTCGATCCGCAATTTCCGGAGCTGAGCAAAGAGTTGATCGTGATGGGCGGAAGCATCAACCCTCAGACTAACGACCCGGAATTTGCTCTGTCGCCGTCACATGAGTTTAATTTTTGGATGGACCCGGAGGCCTCGCATGCGGTGCTGCACGCCAAGTGGCCGCGCGTGGTGGTGACCACGGTGGATATTTCGGTGAAGACGCGCATGGAGAAGGAGTTGATCGAGCAGGTGAGGAAGAGTCCCGAGCCCGCGGCGCAATATGTGGCGAAATACGCGGAAGCGAATTATTTGTGGGATGAGCTGGCGGCCGTGGCGTGGCTGGATCCTTCGATCATTACGAAGTCGCGGAAATTGTATTTGGACGTGAATACGGATAAGGGCGCGGGATATGGAAATACGCTGGTGTGGAGTGCGGGCCATCAGCCGGGTTTGGGAGAAGTGCTCGCGGAAGTGCAAGACGATTTGGATAAGGCGAAATTCTATAAAGAGTATGTAGAATTGCTGTCGCGACCAACTCCAAGGGCGCCAAAGGCGATCGGGGCAGCGGCGGCGAAGCCCTGACAGCGATGCGACGGCGAAAGAGCGTTCTTGTCAGCCGTGTTCGAAGCGTATGCTTGTAGGATAAATCTGTAAGGTGTGAAGGAAGGACAAGACACATGGACGCGCATTCCCGCAAGGTGGTGCAAGAAAATCGCGACTACACGATGTTTTCATGGTCCGTGCAAGGGGCTGCGGCGCCGCTGCATATGAAGCGCGGCCAGGGCGTTTATTTCTGGGATGGCGAGGACAACCGCTGGCTGGATTTCAGCTCGCAGCTCATTAATTTAAATATTGGCCACCAGCATCCGAAGATGCTGGAAGCGATCAAGAAGCAAGTGGATGAATTGTGCTTCGCGGGCCCGAGTTTCGCGACGGAGTCGCGCGGGCTGCTGGGCAAAAAACTTTCAGAAGTTACCGGGCTGGCAAAAACATTTTTCACGCTGGGCGGCGCGGAAGCCAACGAAAACGCCATGAAGATGGCGAAGTTGGTTACCGGGCGCAGCAAAATCATCACGCGCTATCGCTCCTATCATGGTGCGACCATGGGCGCGATGACGGCGTCCGGCGATCCGCGGCGGTTGCCTGTGGAGCCGGGCATTCCGGGCATTGTGCGGGTATTCGATCCGTACTGTTATCGCTGCCCCTTTGGACAAAAAGTGGAAACTTGCCATCGCGAGTGCGTGTCGCACATAGAGGAAGTTATCCAGATGGAAGGGCCAACATCGATTGCGGCGATTCTTGTGGAAGGCATCACGGGATCGAATGGTTTGCTGGTGCCGCCGGATGATTACTATCCCAAGCTGCGCGCGCTGTGCGACAAGTATGGAATTTTGTTGATCACCGATGAAGTGATGAGCGGCTTTGGGCGCACCGGCAAATGGCTGGCGACGCAACATTACGGAATACGGCCTGACATGGTTACTTGCGCGAAAGGTTTGACCAGCGGGTACATGCCGCTCGGCGCGGTGATCGTTTCCGATGCCGTGGCGCGATATTTCGAGAGCAACATGCTTTGGGGTGGATTGACGTACAGCGGGCATCCGGTATCGTGCGCAGCAGCAGTCGCCAATTTGCGGATCTACGAAGAGGAAAATATTTTTGCCAATGTGGAGACGCAAGGACGCTATCTGGCGTCGCGCCTTGCGGCCATGAAGCGGAAATATTCCTGTGTTGGGGACGTGCGCAGTATTGGGCTCTTCAGTGTTTTAGAATTGGTGAAAGATAAAACCACGCGCGAACCGTTGGCGCCTTTCAACGGCAGCAGCCCGGAGATGACCAAGTTGGCCGCGTATTTGAAGAGCAAGCACGTGTACGCCTTCAGCCGGTTCAACATGCTGTGGGTGTGCCCGCCGCTGATTATTACTGAGGCGGAGCTGAGCGCCGGGCTGGATATTGTGGAAGAGGCCCTGGCGCTGGTATCCGAATCGTTGGGCGCGGAAAGCGCCGCGGTGGCGGAGGCGGCGCGCTAGTGCGTTATTTCCGCTTCGGTCCGCTCGAATGAGTGTGGCGCTCGATCACCTACTCGAAGATGCAGCCGTTCCGTATCCGCGACCGCGCCGCCTGACTGCGTTTCACGACTTCTTTGTTTTCGCGGGCGGGACGAGCGCGACGGCGGCTTCGGCCGTGAGTAACAGAAACGTGAGGCTCTCCTGAAGGTACAGGCTCACGGTGGTATCAGTGTGGCTCAAGTAGCCGATGGAAACATCCTGACCGAGGTGTAGAGCAAAATCACCGCCACGGGTGGTCAGCACAAAGGCGCCCTCAATGGCGGGTGTCCAAATAATTTGATCGTTGACGAGGCGCTTGATGTGCTCCAGCACCGGGTATCCGTGATCGCTGGTCTCGGAAAGCGCGGTGTAGGCGTCGGCGCTCAGCAGCACCGCGTATGGACCGTTGACGCCGACCAGCCGCAGCCGGCTCAAGGCCTGGGAAACCGCTTCCGGGTACTCGCGCACATCGGCAGGCAGCGTCATGATCGGATTGCTGGTGCCCTTGCGAACGCCGACGATGCCCGCCGCGGCGTAGCTCTCAAATATCGCGCCGTCCTCGGCGAACGCGATCTTGCGCGCCGCGTCTTTTGCCGGTTGCCAGTCAGAGTCGTTGGCGCCGCGATCGACGTCATCGATCTGCTGGCGCTCGAGCTCGAACGGCACACGCAACTCGACCAGCGCTTTTACTTCGCGCTGCCGGGCGAGGATGCCGTCGCGCGGGGGTGCGATCTTTTGCAGGTGGCCGGTGCCGACCGCGGAGAGGCCGGTGCCGCTCGGACCCTGCAGGTCGACCACGCGGCGTCCGGCAAGATAGCGCTTGAGCGTGCGCGTGGTTTCTTCTTCGATTTGCGCCCAGGACGCATCAGAAATGGGGGCGAGCTCGCGATGCAGATTATTCATGGGAAATTTCTCCTTTTAGAGAACCGATACCCAGGGAACCATCGTTGTCACTCTTCGGGGATTGCGCGATCTCGACTACCGTTGGCGCAGCGGGAGACGCCGCAAGCGCAGGCTGGTCCTCGGCCACGTTTTCGAGGAATGTCGCCGATGGCACGAAGAACAGGCTTCCGGTGACCGGGCGGCTGAAGTCGAGCAGGCGGTCGTAATTTCCCGGCGGCCGGCCGATGAACATGTTTTCTAGCATTTGCTCGGTGGTGCGAGGTGAACGGCTGTAGCCAATAAAATAGGTGCCAGATTCGCCGTGCGAGGCGCGGCCGAAGGGCATGTTGTCGCGCAGAATCTTGATCTCTTTGCCGTCTTCGACGATGGTCGTGAGAGCGCTGTGCGCGGAGGTAGGTTTGACGGAATCGTCCAATTCGATGTCGGAAAGTTTGGTACGGCCGATAATGCGTTCTTGCGCTTCTGTCGAGAGCGCGTTCCATCCGCTTATGTCATGAAGGTATTTCTGCACGATCACGTAGCTGCCGCCGGCGAACGCGGGGTCTTCGTCGCCAATGAGCACGGCATCGATCGCAGCCTCGCCCCGCGGGTTTTCTGTTCCGTCGACAAATCCGATGAGATCGCGGTCATCGAAATAGCGGAATCCGTGGACTTCGTCTATAGGCGAAACGGCATCGCCTAGCCGCGTCATGATCTGGGTGGCAAGTTCGAAGCACAAGTCCATGCGCTTTGCTCGGATGTGGAACAGTAAATCGCCCGGAGTGGAAACCGCGTGGCGCGCCCCTGCGCGGATCTCGCGGAAGACATGCAGATTCGCCGGACGAGGTGTACCAAACAGGCGATCCCACGCCTCCGACCCGAAACCCATAACGCAGGAAAGCGCCCCTTCGACGTCACGAAAATCCACGGCGCGATAGAGTCCGGCGAGATCTCCACAGAACGATCGAACGGCCTCGCGATTTTCGATGCCGGGATTGACTGTCGCGACCAGGAAGATGGCGGCGCGGGTGAGCGGCGCGGCCACGGACTGTGCGAGGGCACGCACGCCAGGTGCTGCTGCTGACGCACTCGTCGAATTGGACTCCATCGGATGTAATCCTAGTGGCGCTGGCGGAACTTCATTCCGCGAAATATCGCGCTCGCCTCGTATGCGAACAATCGGATTGGAAGCTTACCAAAGAACCGTTGCGTATCGCTACGGATACGCAAAACGCGGCCTGGTGCAGTGACGCGTGATTGGGTTTCCAACAGGCTGACAGTGTCCAAGGGATTCGACAGACAACTCTCGCCGGCCGAGGGTTAAGCCCTCGCCGCTTAACTCGGTATCCTCCTTGCGGTCAACATCTTTCATCAAAACCCGGTTCATCTCGCGAAACGGTACAAGGAGTGCTCTCTATTAATGCGGAAGTTGCAATTGAAATCGCAAATTAGCGGAAGGGCGATTCATCATGAAACCAATCACACAGGAAAATGCCAGGGTTGGATTTGTTGGGATTGGCTACATGGGCCGACCGATCGCGCGGAGGTTGCTTGAATCCGGCTTCAAGCTGACCGCTTACGACCGGGACCACAGCAAGGCGGAGGAGCTGATTCAATACGGCGGTACAGTCGCACACAGCGTTTCGGAACTTGCTTCCAGTTGCAACGTAGTGATGTCGTGCCTGCCGAACGATGAAGTTGTGCTGAAAATTTATCAAGGTCCGGAGGGCGTATTCGCCAATGCGCATCCCAACTCTTTCGTTATTGATATGAGCACGGTGTATCCGGAGACCGCGCAGCAACTCTCGAGATTGGCTTCGGAGCGCGGAATCAACGGTCTTGACGTAACGATATCGGGAAGCACTCCGGTGGCAGAAAAGGGTTTGCTGACGCTGTTCGGCGGCGGCGACAAAGAATGCTTTGATGCCACCGAGTCGATTTTTCGCGTAATCGCGCGAAAGTACTTCTATCTGGGGCCAAGTGGCTCCGGAGCGACGATGAAACTGGTGGTGAACGCTCTGCTGGGAATTGGAATGCAGGCGATTGCCGAAGCCGTTGCTCTCGGTGAGAAGGCTGGGCTTGATCGCAATCGTTTGCTGAACGTTCTTTCGGAGACTGCGGTGGTCGCACCTGCGCACGCGGGCAAGCTGGAAAGAGCGATAAACAGCGACTACAGCCCGCAATTTCCGATTCGACTAATGAACAAGGACTTTGGACTAATTCTCAATCTCGCGGCCGCCGTTGGGGCGCGAATGCCTGCCGCTGCAGCTGCTCTTGAGGTTAACGCCAGACAGTCGGAACAGGGAGAGGAACAAGATTTCTCCGCGGTGATTCTGCAGATGGAACAGCAAGCTCACTTGGCTTACGCAGAGAAAGGGCAGGCTCGAGCGGGTGTCGCCGGGGCGCAAAAGTAGGTCTACCTGGAAGAAATATTTCGCTTGTGCAGCTGAGGACTAACGGAATTGAGAACCGTTTAGCAGCGAGACCGAGCGAGAAGGGCCATTTGTAAGAATTCTTGAATTAGGAGAGGAAAGCCATGATGAACATGAAAAGACTTGGTTGCGCGTTGCTATTGATCGGAATCGCCGGCTTGACCGCGTATTCGCGGGAGAAGGGCAGCGAGTACGTTTCCCCGTCACAAGCCGTGCCGAGGGGCCAAGCGCCCAAGATGGAGGTGCAATTGTTGAACCCCGGAGAACCGACGAAACAATATGCGGTGATCTTCTACCAGGGAGACGAGGCTTTTTCCGGACTGTTGGAGTTTGCTGAGAAGTATCACGTTACGAGTGCGCATTTCACCGCTATTGGAGCGGTGAATGGAGCCACATTGGGGTGGTTCGATTCCCAACGGAAAATGTACAAGAAGATTCCCATCAACGGTCAACACGAAGTGATCGGGATGAGCGGTGACATCGCGCTGTATCAAGGAAAGCCCGTAGTTCACACGCACATGATGGTGGGAAATTCAGACGGAACAACGCAGGGCGGTCATGTTCTCGAGGCGTACGTATCGCCCACGCTGGAAGTAATGGTTACGGAAGATCCCGTAACGATGCAAAAGCGGTTTGATCCGGCAACGGATCTGACGTTGATTGATCCGGCCTTGAAATAGCGCGCAATGTGCCGCGACAGCAAAAATAAACCGAGATTGGGAGGAAGCAATCATGAATGAAGTGTATGTAATTGCAAGATCAGTGGCGCGCAGAGGAAGGGAAAGCCAACTCGGAGAACTGTTACGGGGGATGTTAGCTCCCACCCGCGCCGAATCGGGATGCAAATTGTATGAACTCTATGAGTCAGACGCGAAGGGGCGCTTTTATTTCTACGAAATATGGGAAAGCCAGGCTGCCCTTGAGAAACACGCCGCCAGTCCTCACTTTAAGCACCTGGAGCAAACCGTGGGCGAATTCGTACAGGAACCTTTCGAGGTAAATATCTTGGAGAAGAAACTAATCGCCGCCGCGTGAGCTGGAACGAAAAACTGCAAGTAAAGGAAGCGCCATGGCACACGACAAGACTGAACGACATGTAATGTTTGCCGCTATATTTATGCTGATGTTTTTTTTTGGCGTCACGCTCCTTGTCTCCTCGGTTGTGCGAGCTAGTCTCGGTCCAGACAGCATAGCCAGCGCTGCGACATTTCGTACGAAATGCGCCATGTGCCACGGTCAAGACGGAAGTGGCTCACTGGTCGGACAGAGCATATCCGTTCCGGACCTTCGGTCACCGGTCGCCCAGAAGCTGTCCGATGCGCAACTCGCACGAATCATTTCCGACGGTAACTTGGTTACCTACGTTCGCTTGCTTCATCATCCGGTTCTATTTCAGCGGGGGCGAGAGGGTACATTGTGAATAGCCGCAAAAATTCACATAAACCCGAGAATCTACAGCATCTGGATCTTGCGCCGGATTCGGAAACAGGGAGTTGAAAGTTGACATGCGATGCAGCAGCGAATTGGATGTTCGGGCGGTTTATCCGCGTCGTGGGGCGCTTGGCAACCCGAAAGGTGAACTCGGTCTCACTGTTGGAATCGAAATGAACAAGGGAATAAAGCTCTTCGACAAGATTTGGATCTGCGTGGGCCTCGTGGCCACCTTGGGAGTCGTCTGTCGCGCGCAGGCGCAGAGCCGTGGACCGGAATTTGTGGTCGATCCCAGTTGGCCGAAGCCGTTGCCTGAAAACTGGGTAAATGGACAAGTGAGCGGTGTATGTGTGGACAAACAGGACAACGTGTTCATCGTTAATCGGAAGGACATGACGGACAAGGAAGGAGAAATCGCGCAGCAGGCGCCACCGTACATCGAATTTGATCCCGACGGAAATGTAGTGAATAGCTTCGGCGACTGGAACATCGTTCCGAATATCACCCACGGCTGCTTCATCGACGCTGAAAACAATTTTTGGACGGCCGGCAATGGCGATGGAATTATCCAAAAATACAGTCACGACGGGAAACTGCTCATGCAGATCGGCGAGAGGGGCGTTGTCGATACCTCCGACGGCACTCTCAAGGGACGGGCGCGCAATTCGAGCCAAACTCAGTTTTACATGCCGTCCGACATAGCGGTAGATCCCGTCAATGGCGACATCTACGTGGCCGACGGTTACGGCAACAGCCGCATAGTCGTTTTCGACCAGTCCGGCAAATTCCTTCGTCAGTGGGGCCACCAGGGGACAAAAGCAGAGGCCGACGCAGGTGTGGGTGGCGCGTTCATGCAGGTTGTGCATTGTGTGGTCATCGGCAACGACAGCCTGGTGTATGTCTGTGACCGACAAGGCGACCGGGTTCAAGTCTTCGATAAGATAGGAAACTTCAAAAACAACATTTGGGTCAAGAGAGGAAATGGCCTTCCGGACGATTGGGGGACCACATGGTGGATCGGCTTTTCTCCGGACCGCGAGCAAAAATACATGTACGTGGATGACGGCGGCGACGAGCAGGTCAAGATTCTCGACCGTGTCAGCGGAGAAGTTCTAGCGAGCTTCGGGCGTCCTGGTCACCAGATCGGTGCATTCACGCATGGCCACACTTTGGCAGTCGATTCGAAAGGCAATGTTTATGTCGCCGAGACCGACTGGGGCAGAAGAGTCCAGAAATTCAAGCTAATGAATTGATAGGCGGCTTAACTAGAAACGCATCGATTTCTCGAAAAGAGGAGCAGGAGAGGACAACATGTTGGAACACATCAATATCAAGGGCACGGATCTTTTCGCTTCGCGGATTGCGCTCGGCACATGGGCCATCGGTGGCTGGATGTGGGGCGGAACCGACGAAAAGGAGTCCATTCGCACAATCCATGCGGCACTCGATCAGGGCATCAATTTGCTCGATACCGCACCCATTTACGGTCAAGGGCGATCCGAAGAAATCGTGGGCGAAGCCGTGCGGCAACACGGTGACCGCCAGGCCGTCATTCTGGCGACGAAAGTAGGCGTCGATTGGACCACCGGCAGAATTGAGCGGAACTCAACGCGCAAACGTATTCTCCAAGAACTCGAGGATTCGCTCCGCCGTCTGCAAACAGACTACATTGATATATATCAGGTGCACTGGCCAGACCCTCTAATTCCCATCGAGGAGACCGCCGCCACTCTTCGTGAACTCTACGAGCAGGGAAAGATTCGTGCGATCGGGGTAAGCAATTATTCGCCGGGAGAGATGGCGCGTTTCGGAGCGATTGCACCACTGCACACAATTCAGCCGCCCTACAACCTCTTCGAGCGCGAAATAGAACGCGATGTTCTGCCGTACGCCGTCGGCCATGAGGTCGCCACACTCACTTATGGAGCCCTTTGCCGCGGATTGCTTAGCGGTGCCATGCGTGCCGACCGCCAGTTTTCGAAAGATGATATGCGCAAGACCAGCGACCCGAAGTTTCAGCAGCCGCATTTCGCGGAGTACTTGAACGCGGCAAACAAACTGGATGTATATGCTCGCGAACACTTCGGCAAGCGGGTGATTCATCTAGCGGTTCGCTGGCTACTCGATCAACCGGGCGTTGGCGTCGCTCTGTGGGGAGCACGTCGTCCGGACCAGCTCGCGCCCATCAACGAGGTAAGCGGCTGGTCGTTGACAAAGAGTGATTTTGCCGCTATCGACGCCATTCTTCGCGAAAGTATTCGCAATCCAGCCGGGCCGGAATTCATGGCTCCCCCCGCTCGCGAAATGGCTCGCCCCGTGACCGTCAGCGGGGATTAGACGCAACGGAAGAACTTCGGAGGTCAATCACGGAGGAACTGATTTCTGTCAGTTTGGCTGGCAATGTTTCGCCGTGCGGAAACCTGTGGCGCTTGACGGGCGAAGGCTGCGACATGCTTTCTGGAGTTCCCCAGTTCTGAGCATCGTGCTGAAAGACTTTACTCGGCGCGAATCTTCCTATTCCTGGAAATACCGCTTTGGATCCTGAATGTCGCTGATACATTCTGATCAGCCTGAGTTCACAAAAGCCATACACGCCCGGCCTTCTGGCGGAGAATCGATTCATGCGTCTAAGGTGCCGTGCCTCAGCCGAAAGGAATGCATAGTCATCGCCCGTCCAACTCTTCAATCCGGAGAAGCAACCCTATTTCGTACTACTCCTCAGGTTTCGATGCTGTAGACTTTGGGGACATTTGCAGGCGAAGTGCAACTGTCACCACGCGTCTACGTGAGGAGAACTATGGCCCGGCCAACCCTCCGATGGCAATTTGCCCGCTCTCCGGGTCTGCTCTACGGTCTTGCAGCTACTTTTTGCGCCATTGCCCTGGGCTTGGCGCTCCTGGCACAACGCTACGATTTCCTAGACATGGAAGCGCCGCTTTTCCTTCTGGCTATTGCCCTAACCGTCTGGTACATGGGCATTGGGCCTGCGATTCTTGCAGTTGTACTTTCAAGTTTGGCGTTCGACTACTTCTTTACTGAGCCCCGCTACAGCTTTTATATTACAAGAGCTGAGCTTCCGCACTACGCTGTGTTCATACTGTTTGCGGTACTGGTCAGCTGGTTCAGCGAGGTCCGGCACCGCGCCGAGCAAAAGCTGCTGCAATCCCGCGACGAACTTCAGATGGAAGTGGTGAAACGAACCGAGCAGGCCAGCCTGCTCAATCTCACGCATGACACGATTTTCGTCCGCGACATGAGCGACATCATCACGTACTGGAATCGAGGGGCCGAGGAGTTGTACGGATGGCCGGCAGAAGACGCCATCGGGAAGCACAGTCAGCAACTCTTGCGCACAGACTTTCCAATACCGATCGAGGAGGTTCGCGCGGAGTTGCTGCGCGCCGGCCGTTGGGAAGGTGAGCTTCGGAAGACCAAAGCCGACGGATCCGAGGTGGTAGTAGCAAGCCGGTGGTCTCTGCGTAAAGATGACCAGGGGCGGGCAGTGGCGATCTTGGAAACGAACAATGACATCACTGAACACAGGCGCCGGGAGCAAGAAATTCAAAGTCTCAATCAGGAGCTCGTACACCGATCCGCGGATCTTGAGGCCATCAACAAGGAATTGGAAGCGTTTGCCTATTCTGTCTCGCATGACTTGCGAGCACCCCTCCGCCATATGGCCGGTTATACGGAGCTTCTGCAAAAGAAAACCTCTTCGGTTTTAGATGAAAAGGGGAACCACTTCATCGCAATGATTCTGGATGCCGCCAAGCGTATGGGCAATCTGATAGACGATCTTCTGGCTTTTTCGAGGATCGGCCGGGCTGAAACGCAAAATGGCAGGGTAAACATGGATCAGGTCGTAAAGGAAGCCCTCACCCAGGTTCGGCAAGAGACTGAAGGCCGTAAGATTGCCTGGAAAATCGGCGCGCTGCCCGATTTCTATGGAGACGCATCGATGCTAAGACTGGTGCTGGTTAATCTTATCTCCAATGCGATTAAATTTACGCGCACGCGCACGCAGGCCGAGATTGAGATCGGAGGCTCCGAGGGAAACGGAGATGACGTGGTCGTATTCGTTAGGGATAACGGGGTGGGCTTTGATATGAAGTACGTAAATAAACTGTTTGGCGTATTTCAACGCCTGCACCAGTCTGAAGAATTTGAAGGCACAGGCATTGGACTGGCGACGGTTCAGCGCATCATACATCGTCACGGAGGCAAGGTTTGGGCCGAGGGTGCCGTTGATGGCGGTGCGACTTTCTATTTTTCAGCTCCGAGACCACGAGGAGAACTATGGAGACCATGAATAAATTGGGGCGTATTTTGATGGTGGAAGACGATCCCAAAGACGTGGAGCTTACCCTCACGGCCCTTGAGGAATATAACCTCGCGAATGAGGTGGTTGTTACGCGCGATGGCGAACAAGCGCTGGATTACCTCTTTTGCCGCGGCCAGTACAAGATGCGCTCCGGTGAGAACCCTGCGGTCATGCTGTTGGATCTGAAACTTCCCAAACTCGATGGGTTGGAGGTGTTGAAGCAGGTTAAGTCCAACGAGACTTTGAGGATGATTCCCGTAGTTGTGCTCACCTCGTCGAAAGAGGAAAGAGACATGGTGGCAAGCTACAAACTCGGCGTGAACGCGTATGTGGTGAAGCCAGTTAACTTTCATGAGTTTGTGAATGCCATCAAGGAACTGGGCGTTTTCTGGGCCGTCATCAATGAGCCACCGCCAGGAAGCATAAGAAAATAAGATGCGACAGCCTTTGCGTGTTCTGTCAATCGAGGATGAACTCAAGGACGCAGACCTCATTAAGAATCTGCTCGATGCAGAAGGAATTGTCTGCGACATAACACGCGTCGAAAATCAGGCCGAATTTCTGGCATCCCTGAAGCGAGGCGGAATTGACCTGATTCTGGCGGATTACAGCCTGCCGTCGTTCGACGGTATTTCCGCATTGAAGCTGGCGATGAAAGACTGCCCGGACGTCCCGTTCATTTTTGTTTCCGGAACGCTCGGCGAAGAGGTGGCCATCGAAGCGCTCAAACGTGGCGCAACGGATTACGTTCTGAAGACGAGTTTGTCGAGGCTTGCACCGTCTATAGAGCGTGCGCTGCGTGAAGCCACGCAAAAGGCCGAACGTAAACGGGCCGAGGAGGCACTCCGCAAGAGCAAGGCGTATTTGGCGGAAGCGCAAAGGCTGAGTCATACGGGCAGCTTCGGCTGGAAGCCTTCCACCGGCGAGATCATCTGGTCAGAGGAAACCTTTCGAATCTTCCAATACGAACGAACCACAACACCGACCCTAGAACTTATTCTCCAGCGGGTTCATCCGGACGACGTAGCCTCGGTGCAACAGACAATCGTGCGCGCGATGGAGGATGGCAAGGACTTTGAGCATGAGTATCGCTTGGTGATGCCGGACGGTGCGCTCATACATGTTCACGTTGTAGCTCATGCTGAAACAGATGACTCTGGTGAACTCGAGTTTGTTGGAGCGGTGAGGGATACCACCGAGAGTAAGCGCGTGGAGAAAGAGCTACGCCGCAGTGAAGAATTTTTGCTCGAGGCGCAGAAACTAAGCCATACCGGCAGTTGGCGACATGACATTGCATCGGGAGCGATCACAGTCTCGCCGGAGATCTATCGGATACACGACATCCAGCGTGATGATGACCCGTCGAACACGGAATTCTTCTTTAGCAGGTTCCATCCTGAAGACCGCAATCGCGTAGTGGACGTGTTTGAAAGAGCCGAAATCGAAAAAACTCAGTTTGAAGTGGACTACCGCATTGTTCTTCCGGACGGAACGACCAAGTACCTCCACACGACTGGCCGTCCTATCTTGAACGATACCGGCGACCTCGTAGAATTTGTCGGCACCGCGATGGACGTGACCGCTGCAAAGCAGGCAGAAGAAACGTTGCGGCGAAGTGAAGGTTATCTGGCGGAAGCGCAGAGGCTTAGCCACACGGGCAGTTGGGCATCGATACCTGCCAAGGGTGAGATCAAGTACCTGTCCGAAGAATGCTACCGCGTGATGGGTTTTGATCCGCGCGGCGGACAGCCGCGATACGAAGTGTTCTTTGAGCGCATCCATCCGGATGATCAATCTAAAGTTACGGGGGCGATCGAGACAGCCGGGCGTGAAAGATCGGATTTCGAGCTGGATTACCGGATCGTTCATCCCGGAGGCGAAATCAGAGATATCCACGTGGAGGGCCATCCTGTCCTCAGCCCATCCGGCGATCTCGTTGAATTCGTCGGCACCGTGATGGACATAACCGAGCGCAAGCGGGCGGAAGAGGCGCTGCGGCGAAGCGAGGGTTATCTTGCGGAGGCGCAGAGGCTCAGCCACACCGGCAGTTGGGCATGGAACGCGGCCTCTAGACACAGCGTCTACTGGTCACAGGAAAATTACCACTTGTTTGGCTTCGATCCGGAAGGGGGTATTCCGTCAGACGAAGTCTTTTACCAGCGCGTTCATCCAGAGGATCGCGATCGCGTGCGCAGAGAAGTCTTCCTTGAAAGTCCGAACGAGGGTTCTCACTTTGACGTGGATTTCCGAATCGTTCTTCCAGGAGGAGCTATTAAGTATATTCGCTCGACGGGTCATCCCGTTCGCAACATATCCGGCGATCTCGTTGAATACGTCGGTACTTCGATAGACGTGACCGAGCGCAAGCGCGCGGAAGAGCGGACTCGGCTGATTATCGACACCGTGCCGGCCCAACTTTGGACCGAGAGTCCGGAAGGCGTCGTCGATTTTGTGAATCGCCGCTGGATTGATTACACCGGAATGACGCTCGAACAAGCTGTTGGATCGGGCTGGAATCGCATGGTACATCCCGATGATATAGAGCGCGTGCTGAGCATGTGGCGAATCCTCATATCGGAGGGAAAGCCCCGCGAGATAGAGACGCGCCTCAGAAGGTCCGATGGAACGTACCGCTGGTTCCTCAGCCGTTGTTATCCGTTGGTTGAAGGATCGGGACAAATCCTCGGATGGTACGGCAGCGATACGGATATTCATGACCGGAAAGAGGCGGAAGAGAAGCTACGAAAAAGCGAGGCCCACCTGCAAGAGGCTCAGACTCTGGGTCGTATGGGCAGTTGGGTCTTCGATATTTCCGCAGGGACAGTATCAGGCTCTCCGGAGTTGTTTCGAATCTTTGGACGCGATCCAGGCAAAGAACAACGGACCAAGGAAATACTGAGAGAAGTGCGTTCCATGCCGCTCTTTCGTGAGAGCGTGCATCCGGAGGATCTGCCCTTCGTCGAAGAAGTCACTACCAAAACGGTGAGCGAAGCCAGGGCCGGAGAGATCGAATATCGGATTGTTCTTCCCGACGGCTCAGTGAAATGCGTACACACCGTGGCTCACCCCGTCCACGATGACTCTGGCAACGTCGTTCAGTACATCGGTACGACCATGGATGTGACCGAACGCAAGCGGGCGGAAGAGGCGCTGCGCCAGGCGCAAGCGGAGCTCGCACACGTCAGCCGCGTAACCACCATGGGAGAACTGACTGCCTCGCTGGCGCATGAGGTGAATCAACCGATTGCTGCTTCCGTTACCAATGCCAAGACTTGCTTGCGCTGGCTTGCCGGCGACGCTCCCAATCTCGAAGAGGCGCGTTTGGCCCTCATGAGAATCGTGAAAGACCAAACGCGAGCGGCGGATATTATCAGCCGGACGCGCCTGCTCTTCACGAAAGGTACTCCACAATGGGAGTGGGTTGACGTAAACGAAGTCGTTCAAGAGATGATTGTCCTGCTGCGGGGCGAGGCGACGAGGTACAACATATCCGTTTGGACGGAATTGCTGCCCGGTCTCCCCGAGGTCAAGGGAGATCGCGTGCAACTGCAGCAGGTGCTGATGAACCTGATCATGAACAGCATCGATGCGATGAAGGGCGTGGAAGGAACGCGGGAGTTGGGCATCAAATCGCGGCGAGCCGATAACGAGGAACTATTGGTGTCCGTCAGCGATACCGGGGTGGGACTTCCCGGGCAACAGGCGGAGGAGATCTTCACTGCGTTCTTTACCACCAAATCTCACGGGACCGGCATGGGCCTTCGCATCAGCCGCTCCATCGTTGAAGCGCACGGTGGCCGTTTATGGGCTAGTGGCAACTCTCCGCGCGGCGCAAGCTTCTATTTCACATTGCCTGCCAAAGTTGAGCTAGCGGAATGACCTCCGCCAAAACTTTTACGGTGTTCGTTATTGATGACGACGCCTCTATCCGTGAGTCCATCCAAGGCTTGCTGAAGTCAGTCGGTCTGCGTTCCGAGACGTTCGGAACCGCGGCAGAATTCTTGCGCAACAAGCGATCTGAAGGGCCAAGCTGTCTTGTCTTAGACGTAAGCCTTCCTGGCGTCAACGGTCTGGACTTTCAGAGCCAGCTGGCTAACGCGGGCATCCAAATTCCCATAATCTTTGTCACCGGCCATGGGGATATTCCGATGACGGTCAAAGCCATGAAATCCGGTGCCGTGGAGTTTCTGACCAAACCTTTCGACGACCAAGACCTGTTGAATGCCATCCACCAGGCCCTGGATCGTGACCGTGCGATGCGCTGTCAGCAGAGTAATTCTGCCGAGCTGCGAAAATGCTACGGGAGCCTGAGCGAACGCGAACGCGAGGTCATGACTTTGGTGGTTTCGGGCATGCTTAATAAGCAGATAGCCTTTGATCTCGGCGTCAGCGAGATCACCGTGAAGATTCATCGCGGCCACGTGATGAAGAAAATGCGGGCCGAGTCTCTGGCAGATTTGGTTAGAATGGCGTCGAAGCTGGAGCTTTCACCCGGCAAACGGTAAGCCTGATGCCAACGTCCAAGTGTCACGTAACACGCCTTGTTGCTTGTAGTTCTCCGGCGTTCACCACCGTTTTCTCAAGCCCAGAACGATTGTCTTGCCTACTAATGAGCGGATATGCGGCCTCTTATACGAAAGTATAATTGCGCCGTTTTCGCGACGTTGCTAGATTCCAGCTATGGCCAGCCAGGAGAAGACCAAGATGGTTGCGATTGTCGATGACGATGATTTAATGCGCAGCGCGCTAGAGGGTCTGCTTAAAGCGGTTGGCTTGCCGGCGCAAGCGTTTGCATCGGCGGAGGAATTCCTGAAGTCCGGCCAGCAACGCCAGGCTGGATGTTTAATTACCGATATCCGTATGCTAGGTATGTCCGGCCTCGAACTACAGGCGAAGCTAAACGCGGAAGCCTGCCGGATTCCCATCATTTTTATAACCGCACATGGCAACGAAAAAATGCGGATGCAGGCGTTGAGAGCAGGCGCGGTGGACTTCATGGCAAAGCCGTTCGACGACGAAATCCTGCTTGAGAGCGTGCGCGCGGCTCTGGAAAGCTAAGCCGCAACTAGCAGTGGGCATCGCGTTGCGCAAGGAGGTATTCCGTGGCAGCTGTCGCAAGATTCGGATCCACTGACCTCGACCCTAATCCGCGCAGATTCGAGCAGATCATCGGCAAGAGTGCTGTCCTGGAAGGAGTGCTGGAACAGGTCCAACGCGTTGCACCCACGGGTTCCACGGTTCTTATCCAGGGAGAGACTGGCACCGGCAAGGAATTGATCGCGCGCGCGATTCACAAACTCAGCTCCCGGTGCGGACGCCCATTCATAAAGTTGAATTGTGCCGCCATTCCGTTCGATCTATTGGAAAGCGAGCTGTTTGGGCACGAGAAAGGCGCTTTCACCGGAGCTATCGCACAAAAAATCGGACGTTTCGAATTGGCTGACAAGGGCACCCTGTTCCTGGACGAGGTGGGGGACATTCCATTGGCGTTGCAGCCCAAACTGCTGCGCGTGCTGCAGGAGCAGGAATTCGAGCGCTTGGGCAGCGGTCGGACGCACCAGGTAGACGTTCGCCTCGTAGCGGCCACCCATCGAAATTTGGTTGAAATGGTGAAGCGCAACGAGTTTCGCGGCGATCTCTACTATCGTCTGAACGTGTTTCCTGTCCCACTACCTCCGTTGCGGGCGCGCCGCGAGGATATTCCGGCGCTGGTTGAACATTTTGTCGAAATCTATGCCCGCAAGATGAACAAGCAAATCGAACACATTTCCCCTGAAACGATGTCTGCCTTCATCTCGTATCATTGGCCGGGAAACATTCGCGAGCTACAGAATTTCATCGAGCGGAGCGTAATCCTCTCGTCGGGCGATGTTCTGTGCCCGCCTTTGGCCAGTTTGAATAATGCCGACGCCGTGGGATCGCTTGGAGCTGTTACGTTGGAGGATGCGGAGCGAGTCCATATTCGCAGGACTCTCGAGGAAACCCGATGGGTTGTCGCCGGCCCAAACGGCGCGGCCGCGCGGTTGGGAATCAAGAGGTCTACGCTTTACTTTCGCATGCAAAAGCTGGGAATCTCGCGTTCCAACAGGGATCCGGTTTCCGTATAACGCAGCCGCAATTATCCCAATGATGAAGCCTCGAATCGATCGACATTCGAGATCGCACGCACGGACAGTCTCACTAGGTGGCGCTCAATCCGCAACGTTCGAAATACAATCAGCAAATAACCTCCCCTCGAGTGCCAGCACTTGGACGCCTTGTTTAGTGGGCTGGCATGCCGCTGCGCGACCTCCCGGAGTCAACCCGCATTTTTCGTCACTTACGGGCTCTGATGTTTGGCAGTTGTGTTGCCTTATTCAGGGGCGTCCCTTGACGCGCCAGTTCTTTGGTGGCGACACCCTTCAAGGACGTCATGCACCGGGCGGAGCCAAGAACTGTCAAGAACTATATTGTCGACAGGTGGACTCGGGGAGGGTTCGCTTTCGGCGCGATACCGCTCGTGTGGCGCGATGACTTTCATCGTCGACGAATCAGGGCGCCTTTGATAAGGATCTCGGGCCCGACACAATAAGCTAGCTCAAGCTATAGACGCCTACGACTCGAATTCCACTGTGCACCAGCCGGAATAAGAAGCTAAGGAGTTGTCGATGCCATGCGCCACTTGTCCTCTGCGACGTGCGACTACCGCCTTCGTGGTTTTGGTGATCGCCGTTTTCGGTTTCCCTCGACTGGAGGGGAGTTCGCAAACTGCACTTCCGAGTGTCCCGGAACTCCGCGCGAAAAACCACATACTGTCCCTCACGTTACATGCTGCTATCACACGTGACGGAAAGAATTCCTTCTACGTCAACGGGCAACCAATCGCTCCGACCTTGCGGCTTTCACCCGGTGACCAACTAAAGATTACTTATGTCAATGATCTTCCGGCCAAGCCCCCAGAAGCGTGCTTAGCCGGCCCATGCATGGACATGACGAATCTGCATTTTCACGGTCTGACGGTTTCTCCCGACGCTCCACAAGACGACGTCTTGGACATGATGGCCATGCCTGGGCAATCGCTCCACTATACGGTGCGGATTCCGAACGATCATCCACCAGGTTTGTATTGGTATCACACGCATCCCCATGGCGAGAGTTTCCGGCAGGCGCTCGACGGCATGTCCGGTGCGCTCGTAATCGAAGGAATAGAATCCTACCTCCCCACACTCGCAGGCTTACAGGAGCGGGTCTTGGTGGTCCGCGGCCGGTCCCTTGAACACGACTCTCAATCCGGTGATTTGAAACAGCGCGTTGAACTCAATTCATATCTTTGTGGCGGCAAACCAGATACGCCAAGCGAAGTCATGACCGTGAATGGATCCGTGCGCCCACAGATTGAAATCGCTCCCGGTGAACGGCAGTTTTGGCGTGTCGTGAATGCTTCCGCGGATCGGTATCTCGACCTGCAACTTGAGGGGCAACCGTTTGAAATCATCGCCATGGACGGGATGCCCATTGCCCAACACGATCCCGATCACCCAACCCGCATCGTTGATCACGTTTTGTTGCCACCCGCGGGCAGGCTGGAAACTATTGTTACCGGTCCAGGAGCGGGCACATCTAACCATGTGGTCTCACGCTGCGTAGATACCGGGCCCGACGGTGATCCGAATCCGGCGATGATACTGGCCGACATCGTTTCGCGACCAGCCGCAGAGTCAACGCCTAGAGTATTCGAGAGTTCGCGCAAGTTTGATCTCAAGACTTTAGACCTGGCTGCGGAAGAAAAAGCTCCTCCGCGATTCACCGTGATATTCACGGAAGACAAGAATGGTTTTTACATTAACGAAGAAAAATTCGCACCCGCCGCCGCTCCGATGGTGCACGTGAAGGTCGGAACATATCAGCATTGGAGGATTGTGAATGCTACTAGGGAACTGCATCCCATGCACATCCATCAAGTTCATTTTCTAGCGTACGCCGAAAACGATAAGCCGATTGCCAATCCACTGTGGCTGGACACGGTGAATGTTCCCTACGGCGGTTCCGTCGATGTCATTATGGATTTCACCGATCCCGTCATCAAAGGCATGTCCGTCTTTCATTGCCATCTTCTCAATCACGAAGACAAGGGGATGATGGCGAAGGTCCTCTTCGAATGAGTGGCCTAGTACATCCCGGCATCCGACAATCGAGATCTGCCATCCCAAGCGTTCTCGCCGAAAAGGCCCCGGTGCTGTCGTTTCTGCGGAAGGGCGTGGCTTCGAATAGACCGAACTGGCTGCCACTCATGTTGGTCGTGGCGGCTATTGCCGCGGTTGCGTATGCAGACCATCGCGTTATTGTGCCCTCTCTTATCTACCTCTATATCTTGCCCCTTAGCATCGGCGCGATTTTCTTGCGCAATGAAATCAGTTACGGCCTTATCGTGGCATGCATTGGGTTCCACTATTTTAATTCTCCGCGACAGATCCCCTTAGGGATCCGCATCTTCCACGATCTCTCCGCACTGCTGTGTTTCACCTTCGTTGTCTACGTGATCCAGCGCTATGCGAAGCAGCAGGAATCGCTTCTCGAGACCGTTGAGCGGCAACGTGATGACCTGCTTAACGATGTAGAGCTGGCCGCCGAAGTTCAGCGCTTGTTTCTTCCCTCGAGCAAGTCGGTCATCGCTGGACTCGAAATAGCCGGGATGATGCACCCCGCGCGGGGGGTAGGCGGCGACTACTTTGACTATTTCCCCATCGACCCCCATACCACCCAAATCGTCATTGCAGACGTAGTTGGAAAGGGTGTCCCCGCCGCCCTCTTAATGTCTGCGACAGCGGCGGCGATGCGGCTCGAGGCGAACCATGATCGAAATATGATCAAGCAAGTAGAACGATTGAACGCGGGGATCCACTCCGTGTCGGACTCCAACCGCTTCGTGACTCTGTTTCTCGCTGAGATCGACGCCGAGAAGCGGGCGCTTCGTTACGTCAATTGTGGCCACAATCCCGCCCTTTTGTTTCGCGCCGCCACGGGCATGCTTACTCCTCTGAACTCCTCCTGCCAGCCGATCGGACTCTTTGCTGAAGAGAATTGTGAACTGGCCTCAGAACACCTCATGCCCGCCGATGTCTTAGTTTTCTATACGGACGGTGTCACCGAGGCCGGAAACCCGCTGGGCGAAGAATTTGGGGTGGATCGACTTTCCGCTGTGGTGCGACGTGGTTCTTCCCTGTCCGCTGAAGACCTGATGAAAAGTCTTTATAACGCTGCTGCAGATTTCTGCGGCAATGACTTCAACGATGATGTAACCATCCTCGTCGTCAAATGCGATTTTGACAGTCCTCCAACCCTGACTTCATAGCTCATACCGCGCCCCCTGTCAGCATGCTGACAGGTCTTCAATCTGCCGGACCTTCCGCACATCACGGCTGGACGCAATGCGTTTCCTCGCCCGCTTAAACGCCTCTGTTTTGAACTCTTTCCCGAGATTCCAGCTCGGGCGAGGTTCTGGCATCCGGGCTGCATTGTCTGGAGTTGAGTCAAGAAATGCGAACGATCGCCGTCCAGCCACCGAGCAAATGACATCGACCCTGGATGACGGGATCCGGAGCATAGGGATTTGGGGGCGTGAACCGTGTGGATTGTTCGACTCGCGTTACGGCGACCCTATACGTTTGTGGTGGTGTCCATACTGATCGTGATTATGGGCGGGCTTTCGATCATCCGCACGCCAACCGACATCTTCCCGAACATCGATATTCCCGTTGTCAGTATCATCTGGAACTACAACGGCCTCGTACCCGAGGACATGAGCGATCGCATCGTTAGCGTCACAGAGCGTGCGCTGACCACTACTGTCGACAATATCGAACACGTCGAATCGCAATCGCTCTATGGAGTTGCTGTAGTCAAAGTGTTTCTGCAGCCTACCGCGAACATTCAACAAGGCATTGCACAAATTACCGCGATTTCCCAGACCCAGCTCAGGCAATTGCCCGCGGGAACGACGCCGCCGCTCATTCTTGCCTACAGCGCATCCAGTGTGCCGGTTCTCCAGTTGGCCCTCTCGGGGCAGAACTTATCGGAACAAGAACTCAACGACTATGGCCTGAATTTCATTCGCACGCAGCTGATCACTGTCCCGGGAGCATCGGTGCCTTATCCCTATGGCGGTAAACAACGCCAGGTACAAGTAGACCTGAATACGACAGCGTTGCAGTCGAAGGGCCTGTCCGCGCTGGATGTGGTCAATGCGATCAGCTTGCAAAATCTGATCCTGCCCACGGGAACGTCCAAGATCGGGTCCAAGGAATACGACGTTTCCATTCCTAACGCAGCGCCTCAAACGATCGCCGACTTAAATCGAATCCCCATCAAGACGATTGGCGGCACGACCATCTACATCAAAGATGTCGCTTGGGTGCGCGATGGTTTTCCCCCGCAGACAAATATCGTTCGCGTCAACGGACAGCGTTCCGTATTGCTGACCATGCAGAAGGCGGGGAATGCCTCGACCTTGAACGTGATCGCCGACGTCAAGGCTCTTCTGCCACAAATCAAGACCACCGTTCCACCGCAGCTCGACATAGCGCCACTGGCCGATCAATCCATTTTTGTGCGTGGCGCGATCAGTGGTGTCGTGCGGGAAACGCTGATTGCCGCGTGTCTGACCGCTTTCATGATTCTCGTTTTTCTCGGCAGCTGGCGAAGCACCATCATCATCGCCACCTCGATTCCGCTGGCCATCCTTACCTCCATCATCGTGCTGAGTGCGATCGGCGAAACGATCAATATTATGACCCTCGGTGGACTCGCTCTGGCGGTCGGCATATTGGTGGACGACGCGACCGTCGAGGTCGAGAACATAAATCGCAACCGCGCGGCGGAGCCCGAGAAGGACATGGACGAAGTTGTCCTGGACAGCGCCTCGCAAATCGCGACACCTGCTTTCGTGTCCACCCTATCGATTTGCATTGTGTTTGCTCCCATGTTTCTGCTCTCCGGGGTCGCGCGGTACCTATTTGTCCCGCTCGCCGAAGCCGTCGTTTTCGCCATGTTGGCCTCGTATTTCCTGTCGCGGACGATCGTTCCGACCATGGCAAAGTACCTATTGCGGGGAGAGAAGATGGAGGGCGCTGCCCCCAGCAGAAATCCCTTTGTACGGCTCCAGAAGGGTTTTGAGGCGGCCTTCGAGAGATTCCGTCACCGCTATCGCGGTCTGCTGGAGATTTGTCTCCATCACCGCACTGCTTTCCTGATTGCGTTCTTCGTGACCTGCCTTGGCTCTCTGGCGATTCTGATTCCTTGGCTAGGCCGCGACTTTTTCCCCAGCGTTGACAGCGGCTCTTTCAAACTTCATCTGCGTGCGCCAACCGGAATGCGCATCGAGGAAACCGCCAATCTTTGCGATCTGGTCGAACGGTCGATTCGCCAGCAAATTCCGGCAGTCGAAGTCCACAATGTGATTGACAACATAGGACTGCCCTACAGCGGCATCAATCTCTCCTACAGCAATTCGGCGCCAGTCGGCTCTTCCGATGCCGACATTCTTGTGACCCTTTCCGCGAATCACCATCCCACCGATGACTACATTCACCAGCTTCGTCTGACCCTCCCAAAACAGTTTCCCGGTGTGACTTTTGCATTTTTGCCGGCCGACATGGTCAGCCAAATCCTCAATTTCGGCTTGCCGGCCCCGATTGATGTGCAGGTGGTGGGAAACAACTTGGAGGGAAATCGGCTCTATGCGAATGCACTACTCGAGAAAATTAGGTCGGTGCCAGGAACGGCCGATCTGCGGATCCAGCAGCCCTTCGACCAACCTTTTCTGCGCCTGAAGGTCGAGCGTACGAAAGCGGAGCAACTTGGTTTCTCCGCCCACGACATTGCGCAGAATCTTTTGGTATCACTGAGCGGCAGTTTTCAGACCTCACCTACTTACTGGGTGGACCCAAAGAATCGCGTCAGCTATCAAATTGCCGCGCAGACGCCGCAATATCGCACCGACACATTACAGGATGTGGAGAACATTCCCATCACGGGCGCAGACCCGACTGCCCCTCCTTCGCTAATGGCCAGCTTGGTATCCCTTCAGCGCGGCGCGGGCATGGCAGTGGTTTCGCATTACGATGTGGCGCCGGTGATTGACATCTTTGGTGCTGCTACCGGGCGTGACCTCGGCGGCGTATCCGGTGACATCTACAAAATTATTGACGATACTCGCCAACAACTACCGCGCGGTTCTCGCGTCGTTGTCCGCGGACAGGTTCAGACCATGCGAGCCTCGTATATCGGACTCCTAAGCGGATTGGCCTTCTCGATCGTGCTGGTATACCTGCTCATCGTAGTCAATTTTCAGTCCTGGCTGGATCCTTTCATCATGATTTCCGCGCTGCCCGCGGCACTCGCGGGCATTGCCTGGTTTTTGTTCATAACGCACACAACGCTCAGCGTACCTGCCCTGATGGGCGCCATCATGTGCATGGGTGTGGCCACCTCCAACAGCATCCTGGTCGTCAGCTTTGCAACGGAACAAATGGACCATGGCAGCGATTCCATTAGCGCCGCACTGGAAGCGGGCTTCACGCGCTTTCGTCCGGTGTTGATGACCGCGCTGGCCATGATCATCGGCATGGTGCCCATGGCCCTCGGACTAGGGGACGGCGGAGAACAAAATGCCCCTCTTGGCCGCGCGGTAATAGGCGGGCTGCTTTTCGCTACGGCTTCCACGTTGCTCTTCGTCCCAGCATTTTTCAGTCTCTTGCAGGGTTCACGAACGCTTCCGGCTCAAGCAGGAAATGCGCGTTAAGTATTGATAGGGAGCCACTATGTCGCCGCAAGATCGCAATCAAGATAAAGAAAGAATCGAGCCGCAGACACCCCCATTGCATGAACTGGGACAAAAACGCTCGAACAGAGGATGGTTGGTTCTGCTCGTCGCTTTAGTCGTGGTCGGCGCCCTTCTTTCGTCGGGCATCTGGTCCCGTGTCAAGGCCCGCACAACGCTGAAGGCCGAAACCGCTCAAGTGGCACTCACTGCGGTATCCGTTGTTTCGCCAAAACAAACTGCGCCTGCCGAAGAGATCATTCTTCCTGGAAATGTCCAACCGTTCATCACTTCCCCCATCTATGCGCGAACCAACGGATATCTCAAGAAGTGGTATTTCGATATTGGGGCGCATGTCAAGAACGGGCAATTGCTTGCCGTGATCGAAACGCCAGAAGTTGATCAACAGCTCCAGCAAGCGCGCAGCAACCTTTCAACCGCACAGGCAAATCTCGAATTGGCGGCAATAACCAAGTCTCGCTATCAGGGACTCCTGAAAACCAATGCCGTGTCCCAGCAGGATGCGGACAACGCGGTTGGTACCTACAACGCCAATAAAGCCATCGTCGAAGCAGACCAGGCAGCCGTTCAGCAGTACGCCGCTCTGGTATCGTTCGAAAAAGTCTACGCTCCCTTTGACGGCGTAATCACGGCACGCAACACCGACATCGGCGACCTCATTAATTCTGGCAGCAGCGCCAGTGTAAAAACCGATCTCTTTCATATCGCTCAACCCGGCACCTTGCGCGTTTACGTAAATGTCCCGGAAGAATATTCCCGCGGAATCAAAATCGGCATGACCGCGGATCTCGCTCTCGCCGAATTTCCCGGGCGTACCTTTCAGGGAAAGCTGGTACGCACCTCTGACGCCATCAACATGACGACTCGCACCTTGTTGATTGAAATTGATGTCGCCAATCCCACTGGCACCTTGCTCACAGGTTCCTATGCGGAAGTCCACTTGAAAGTTGCCGCTCAGCTTTCCACATTCATCATTCCGGTCAATACCTTGATATTCCGCTCGGACGGTTTACGCGTGGGCCTTGTGAAGGATGGCAAAGTTACGCTTACTGCGGTTACTCCGGGCCACGATTTCGGCAACACAATAGAGATCGTCTCCGGCCTCAAGCTCGACGATCAGGTCATTATCAACCCGCCCGATTCCATCGTCACCGGACAGCAAGTCCAAATCGTTCAGGCAACATTACCAGGGGATATCCAGTGAGACGTACTCGAAACAAAGCCTTGGCCGGAAGGACAACATGGCGAACACACTGGCTTGTAGTTCTACCGCTGGCGCTATCCGTACTCCAGATTTGCGGATGCACGGTTGGACCAGAATATAAGCGGCCCCTCGCAGAAGTTCCGCCCGTTTACAAAGAGGTAGGCAACTGGAAGCAGGCTCAGCCGAACGACCAGAATCTCGGCGGCAACTGGTGGGAGATGTTTCAGGACTCGCAACTAAACGCCCTCGAATTGCAGGTGAACGTCTCTAACCAAAACTTGAAGGCCGCTGAGGCCCAATACACGCAGGCTCGCGCGCTCGTCCGCTACAACCGCGCCGCTTACTTTCCCACCATCGACGGAGGCGCGAGCGCGACACGAAACAGAATCTCAAACAATCGGCCTCCCAGCCTCGCCACCAATGGAGTTACCTACAACGACTTTCAAATTCCTCTCGAACTTTCTTACGAAGTCGATGTCTGGGGACGCGTGCGCCGCTCCGTTGAGTCCTCTCGCGAGCAGGCTCAAGCCAGCGCCGCGGACCTGGCTACCGTGAACTTGTCTATGCACGCCCAATTGGCTTTGGACTACTTCCAGGCCCGCACACTTGATGCAGAGGAGCAGCTTTTGAATTCGACCGTAACGCAGTACCAACAAGCTCTGGAATTGATTGAGAACCGCTTTGCCGGAGGCCTTGCTTCCGATCTAGAAGTCCAGCAAGCCAGAACTCAACTTGAAACCACTCGCGCTGAGGCCATCGATGTCGGAGTGGGTCGTGCTCAGTACGAGCACGCCGTGGCGGTTCTGATTGGGAAGCCTCCAGCCGAGTTCAGTCTCGCCGCTCTTCCTCTCACCGCACCTCCTCCTCCAATTCCGACTGGTTTGCCCTCCGAATTGTTGGAGCGGCGTCCCGATATTGCAGCAGCGGAAAGGCGCGTGGCCTCCGCCAACGCTCAAATCGGCGTCGCCAAGGCGGCTTATTATCCGACCATCAGCTTAGGTGCCACGGGTGGTTTCGAGAGTGGCGTAATTAGCACGCTCATCTCTGGCCCCAGCATCCTCTGGTCGGCAGGCGGTTCGGCGGTCGTACCTCTCTTTGATGCCGGACGTCGCAGGGCCAATTTAGATCAAGCCATAGCGGCCTACGACCAAACCGTCGCCAACTACCGCGAGACGGTCCTGACCGGCTTTGAGCAAGTCGAAGACAACGTCGCGGCGCTACGCATCCTCGAACACGAAGCTCAAGTTCAGAACGTCGCAGTCATCGCTGCCGAGAAATACCTGGAACTCGCGGTCACGCGCTACAAGGGGGGCGTCACGAGCTACCTGGAAGTGACCACTGCCCAGAGTGCAGCCCTCTCCGATGAACTCACCGCCGTGAATATTCTCGGCCGCCGCATGGCAGACGCGGTAACCTTGGTTCAAGCGCTTGGTGGTGGCTGGAATAGCTCCAAACTTCCTAGCCGCCCAGAATGCTGCGGCAAACTCACGAGCAGCTCAAAATGATTCTCGACCTGTGCTTGATTGGTCGGCGTATTCCTTTGTCTTCTTGATCCCTCCGATGTCGGACGAATCTTCCGGCGAATATTTCCAACCCACGGTGTCGAGCGTCGTGCGCAGAAGGGAAACGAGTTGGCCAAAGAATTATATAGCGTCGTTCCCGAAGATATTCGGGCCCGCCGATGGCATGCCAGGAATGTCGAACTCAGCGGGCGGGGACCAAATTTAGCAGTCAAGATCCGAACCTCTGGGCAGCGCCATTTAGCTCGAATTAGCTCGAAAAAAGTGGCGACTTGAGGGAAATAGGAGGCTGGAGAGACTCTAGCGGAAGAAACGAAAACAGCTAAGCCCCTGATGATTCACGATTTTCCAATAACGCTGGGAGATTTTAGTTGATATGGCGGAGAGGGGGGGATTCGAACCCCCGTTAGGGTGTTTAATCCCTAAAACGGTTTAGCAAACCGCCGCATTCAGCCGCTCTGCCACCTCTCCGCAGCTAATGTGCTCCAACATCATAACTTATAACCGCATTTGGTGACAGTCCCTCCTTCGATTGCTGCATTCTGGTGCACACTGTCACCAAATTGTCACCAAACTCTTCGAGCTTCGCGACTGCTGCATGCTTCGAGTCGAGATTTGTGTGCGTATAGCGCATGGTTATCGTGACCGTCGAATGTCCGAGCAGTTGCTGCACTGTCACTATGTCCACGCCTCGATTCACCAGGCGCGAAGCGAATGTGTGCCGCAGCGTATGCCACGACACGCCGTCGATTCCCGCCTTTCGACATGCCCGTCCAAAGCCCGACTTCAGATCGACAAGCGGTTTTCCGGTCTCGAGATTGTAGAAGACGAATTCACTCTTCCTGCCGCGCTCCCATGCTTCAAGAACCTTGCGAGCCTCCGCGTTGATCGGAACGGCCCTGGTCTTTTGCGTCTTGGGTGCAAAGACATTCAGAATGCTCTTTTCGAAATCCACATGGGACCAGCGCAGGGTGAAGATTTCTCCGGTGCGTAACCCGGTATTCAGGGCGAATCGAATTACGTCCTGAATGTAGGGCGCGGCATCGCGGAGAAGCTTTCCCTCCTCGTCCGGACTCACGACCCGTATGCCAATGTTCAGTTCTCGAAAGAACTTTACTCTGCGTACGGGATTGATGTCCCGGAAGAGGTCCCAATCGATGGCGAGATTGAACATGCGCTTGAGCAGAGCCAACTCCCGGTTCACCGTCGAACCGGAGACTTCCTTCCGCCGGTTGAGTTTGTAGCCCTCGACCTCGGCAGGAGAGATCTCTGAGAGTTCGCATTCTGATCCGAAAAAGTTTTTGAGCTTTTTCAGCATTTGTTCGTCACGCAACCAGGACCGCTTGTTTGCCTTGGCATATTCCATGTAGCGTTCGCCGAATTGTTCGAAGATCGTCTTCACCGGGCGTTTGTAAGCGCCACGGAAAATTTCCGATTTTCGCAACGTAAGCAGCTCTTCGGCATCCCGTTTGATGGAACTATGCGAAGACTCTTGCATCCTTTCGTGTTTCTTGTCGTAGTAGTCGATCCACCAAACATCACCTCTACGGTAGATTCCCACTTGCGGCTCCTTTTCTACCCTTTGCCAGCCGCGCACACATTCTAGCAAGCATGCGCGGCGGGTGAATCTAGAATTTGGCGGGCAAACGAGCGCGAATCCGGTTTTCTGCGACGAACCGCTCGAGATCGGCCATGTCGAAGCGGACGGCGCGGCCTACCTTTATATAGGAGATCCTTCTCTGCCAAACCCAGCCGTAGAGGGTCGACGGCGAGACCGCTAGAAACTGAGCCGCCTCGCTTACGTTTACAAGTTGCGCTGTCCGATTGGTCGTAACCTGAGTTTCCATAGCTGCGCCTCCTCTGCTGAATATCTTGTCGCCCACTCGCACTCACGCGTTCCGCTCTTGAATCCCCTGCTCGCTCGAAGGATCGCTTTCCTCGCGCTTGCCGTTTAAGTCAGCCCGAGCCTTTGTAACAGTCCGTCTGGCGTAGTCCTCAGGATCGGATTTGTCTCCTGCGCGGTGCTGTGCGATTCGCCGCATGACTTCTTCGGGGTCATCGCCTCGGGCGAGTGCGCGCTTCGCGAAAGCCCAGTCGTGTTCGGACTGGCTCAGATTAGCCCGTGGCGATGACTGCGACTTCGGGCGGTTGTAGTAGTTGTGGCGCGGCGAGTCCTGCGACTCGATGTGCAGTTTGAAGTCGCGGAGGTGGTAGATTTCTGCGGATTCCTTGCGAGCTTCGACATGGAAGTCCTTTTCGTATTTCTTGTTCGCGAAACCGGGCAGGCGTAAGACACGCGTCGCATCCGTGGCAGCAGGATCTCCTCCGAACTCGCGCGCCATCGCATGAAGAAGTCCTTCCGCCTCTTCGAGGCTCATGCCCTCCACCTTCCAGACGATCTGGAATTTCGCGGGCGAGCTGGCGAGAACATAATTCGGTTTCGGCACGGTGCTGGAATTCTCAAGGGATTGCAGCGCTTCTGGACCGCCGTGATCGAGGTCGAGATAGACATGCCGGATGGACGCGATGTCCTCCTTCGTGCGCGTCGAAGCGTCCTGCCGGAGCGGATTCATTCCCATATAGATGTCCGACCCGTTCGCGTTCTTGTAGCGCAGCCATGCTTGAAACTCGGGGCTCGACGCTTTCTGTGCGCTGGTGATGCGTTGGATGGTTTCGCTGAAATCCCGGTTCAGGACGAGCATGGCGATCCTGTCGGTCGGCTTGAAACTGTCGAGGATGTACTGCGAAGCGCGCGCTGGGGTGTCGACGGCGTTCATACTAACTCCTTGTGGCTATCAAAAATAAACCCGTAGTTGTATTCGTCTCGGTCGGGGTCATATCCATGGATTTCGACTACCTCGGAGATGAAACGCCGGCCAGGTCGGCGTTCGAGATGCACGACTACATTTACGGAATCAGCGACGTTTGTCTTAACCGAGCGGTAAGGCAGGTCCACTCCACTCTGCAACACACAACTTGTGAATCGGGCGAGCGCTTGCTTTGCCGAAGTGGCATGTACTGTCGACAGACTCCCGGAGTGTCCGGTGTTGAGAAGTTGTAGAAGATCGAAGGCCTCGCTTCCGCGGATTTCCCCGAGAATTAGACGGTCGGGTCTGTGACGAAGAGAGGCTTTGAGCAGATCCCGAATGGTGATGGCGGGTAGGCCGTTTTGCGGCTGCCGCGCTTCGAAACGCACAAGATTGTCCTGGCCCATGTGAAATTCCGATGTGTCTTCGATAAGAAGTACACGCTCATCGGAGGGAATGAATTTTCCGAGCACATTGAGTAATGAAGTCTCATTGGCCGTCGTGCGATAGCTGCTCATGAGGCGAAAGCCTTTTTCCAAACTGAATTGGTTTTCCTTACGGTCTTCGTCTGGAATTTCTCCCCAATCGCCTGTCACATGGCGCGAGAGGAAGTCCATGGGCGACTGTCCAGATTTGTCGATTGCAGCCAGCGCGCCGGGTGTTGCCACGAGCTGGCCGAGGTCAAACAGCGGTTTACGTTCTGTCTCTTGCATTTCTGAAAACTCCTTGATTTGAATTTGGGTTTTGCTTGTCAGAGGCGCGGCGGGAAGCCGCGCATGAAAAGCAAATGCCCTTCATGGCGGGGGAAGGCGACTGTCCGTCCGCGCTGTCAAGGGCGCCGGGGTATGGCGTTCATCGGAGCGCAGCGAAGACCCTTGACAGAAGAAGCGGACGGATCAGGCGCAGGGTTTGGCCAGGAAGGGCAAATGCCTAAAGCGCACTGGTGTTGTCTGTCGAACTGGGTTTCGTCCGGTGACCTGTGGCAATGCGACAGAGTTAAGATGTTTCCAGTGAAGCCTGGAGTGAAGTTCGTGCTCGTGACCTGCGCCTCGGGGTTGCTAGGCTGGTGGTTGATTCGGGCGTTGTCCGGAGCGGTGAACATGAAACAACTCCGAAAGCTACTGGGAGACGAATGGATTGAGAAGAACGTCCTGGGTGCGGAGCCGCAGCATGCGCTGGGCCGGTGGTACAAGAAAAGCCCCGAAAGTTCAGTAATTCGCTATACGGAAGACTTGGCGGATGTTGTGTTAAGAAATGATGCCCTGCGGTGCGACACGGCGCGACTCGCGACAAAACTTAAGGGCGAGTACGTCGACACACTCGTCGAATTGGGTTACGCCGTTTTTCTGGCAAAGCGGGGATGCGGGGTAACGATGGAACCTACGGCGCCGAAGGCCGGCCCAGACCTGCTTGTCGTGAAAGACGAAAGTTACTACGTGGAGATGCGCAGGGTCGGCTTGGATGAGGAGCACCGCACGGTAGACGCTGCCACGGAGGATGTGTTTACCCGTCTGTGCAGTACGCCGTCGCAATACGACATCGTGCTTTCCATGACGAACGATTACGTGGCTTTCTCTCCGGAACTGAAGCAAGCGTCAAGGCGAGTAGCGAGTGTATTGAAAGGCTTGGAAGAGACAAAACTGCCGGAAGCTGTCCTCTACTATCGCGGTCCGAACGATTGGGTCGTGCGCGACCACGACGTACGAAAGGCGGAGTTCGACTACTCGGACGGCGAGAAGCTGGCGACGCAGATCGAGGAGTTCGAGCGGGCACGGGAAGCACGTTTTATCGCGCATTTCTATGATTCTGGAGAGCGGCGAGAGCGAACGCACGTTTCGGTCCTTTCCCTCGGCGACGATCCCGGACCATTGCAGCCCGACCAGACCTACTTGCGGCTACGCGGTATCTTGAACAAGAAACGAGAACAAATCCCCAAGAACGCGCGCGGGGTAATTCTGATCGAGATATCGGCTCTTGCGAAACTGATGGTGGACGAGTTCACGATTCGGAGGACTCTTTACGGCGATGTTTTGGTGAATCCAGTTGCCGCTGCAGGAGGGCAGGGTTTTGATTTGGACACGAGCCGCGCAGCGAATGGATTTTTCCTGGGAACGTCGCGGGTTTCCGCGGTGGTGGTGGAAACGGTGAACGTGGGCGCCGAAGAAATTACTTTCAACCGGACGGTTTACCCAACGAACAATCCGCAGGCACGCGTGCTGCGGTTGGATGAACTGAAGTTGTTCGGTGAGGTCGCGGAAGGACTGGAGAATTTGTGTTTCGAGAAACTGTAACGATATATTCCCGCACAGCAGCCTTTGGAACGTAGTGTGGTCGTAGACAGAACCCGCGCCGTTCAATATTTTGTGCCACTCGGTCGTCGCAACTCTTGTTCTGCGAGAGTTTGCTCTTCATGCCATCTTCGCCACTGCTCATCCTCGTTTCGGAGGAGGGCGGCGTCAACTTTTCGAGGCCGCAATTTGGGCACGTCGGAATCCGCGGTAGCAGAAAAAATAAACCGATGCGCATGTTCCGCAATAAAACGGCGCACCATAAGAGCAGTAGCGTGCGGCACCACTGACCCGCGGCGCGGCGGAGGCTCTCCCACCTTGGTGTACAAGAGATGCCATGGGTCGAGCGGGAGGAATATTTCCGTACCAGGATTCCCCCACCCTCCCTTGAAGTCATATTTTCGGGTTGCGTAGTAGTTCAGCCGGACTACGGGGTCATCCGTCGTGAACCATGTCATGCCGTCGGGAGGGGCGAGGATGGTCCACCGGTGAGTATGCAGAATATTCAATGTGGAAGTGAGGGCGCGCTGCATGGCGAAAAACCACAGCCCGCGCCCAACCAGGGTCTCGACCTGAAGTCTCCCAAACTCTTGGCCCGATTCTGCTTCCCTTGTGATGCGCAATGGTATGTAGTCGGCGTTAGGAGTCTCTGTAGTGCGGATCGGTTTTCCGGAGTTTTTGGCGGCCTCAAGCTGCTGCAACGCTTCTTGAAGAGTATGGTCGAGCATCTCCTGGAGATTTTCGTTCCAGAACTGTAAATGTTCTGCGAGTCGCGCTGGAGTCCGTACATCTTGTGCCGCAAGAAAGCGAACGAGGATCTTCCAGTCCGCAGGAGAAAGACGGGCGTCCGTTGTGGCCTTCAGGAGCGGCTCTTCCGCCGGCGATTCGAATTCGCTATTCAGCCAGCGCTCGATTTCATCGGTTTGGCCTCCTGCGGCGATCCTTGTGTACAAATGAGCGTGAAACGCAACGGCCTTGAGTGATTTTTCCCGCCAGAACGGAACGTTGTCGTGTGCGACGAGAACTCGATAGGTAGGCACACGTTCGGAGGGTGACAAAAATCGCTTGAGATACAAACATGGGACGTAGTGATTGTTCCGTTGGAGGGCCATATCACTCACAGCAAATCGAGCACAAGTAGTGTCGCAGCTCGACGACGAAAATGGATGTCGTCGCGATGCGAGTTGTTAGTATGGCATTTGCGGTAAAACTTTTGGCGAGGGCTGGATCCCTATATGCGCATGACAAAAGAAGATGTCCTGGCCTTCAAAGTGGGCGATCAGGTTCACCTCCTCTCAGGTCACGGGAACGCAACGATTGTCGACCGCCAAGAAATACAAGATGAGGGTGGAAACGTAGTTGGAATTGAATTGGCCTTTGAGTTTGCCCTTGAGAATCTCATTGACCGGCACGTTTTCACCTTCGATTCTGACCAGCCTTGGGTGACGGAAGTCCGGCGTGGATGGAGGGCGTGACTGTGGAGCTGGATTTCTACGAGATGGGCTTGGCTTCCATCTAGGTCCAGTTGCAAAGAAGAATCTGGTTCGCATCTCTCCCGGGATTGCGAAGGTAGGCTCCATCGCTGTCGTAGTAGACATACCACCCTTGCATGAGAAGTTGAGGAAGACGCTCTTCACGAGCAAAGGAAACGCCTTGTATCCCCACCCGCCGCGGATAGTCGAGGTCGATGTCTTTCGCGATCCCATAGGCCCCGAGCGGTCCGGCGGGAGGTGGATCTACAAACAGGTCAAACGTCCGTTTTGGTGAAACCCATTGGAGTCTCCCTGTAAGTCGAAGGATCGCGGGTTTGCCACCTCCCAGAATATGGACGGAGCCGATAAAGGATTTGGGAACCTCCACACTGCGATGAGAATCCTGCTTTTTGAAAATGTAAACCGGGCCCCTATCCTCCTCGACTTGAAAATTCGACTGTTCGTGCACTCGCGGAACTACGGGGGAGATGCGGACGTTGTCATAAATCTTAAGCGTTGGCTTATCGCTGGAATTCGAAAACGCTCCGGTCTTTCCGAGACGGTTCTTGGTGTCAAGTTCGGCCTCTGTTTTCCATTGCCTCAACACGATGACCGAAAAGCGAGAAATATCGTTATCGATCAACTTGGCACAGTTCTGGCAAAGCCAGATTCCGTTCGAGGGTGAACAGCGTTCTTCCGGCAAAAGATCAGGATCGTAGCGTGGACCTCTTATGGACGCTGCAGTGATGTGCGCCGCCACGCCGAGATTGACGGCCTTCGCAGGGTCATCCTGAGGTCCAGTTGTCAGCGCCCGACACTTTGGGTTGGAACATAAGTGCCCGACGCGGTCCGCCAACGCTTTCTTAACGGGAGTCGAGAAGTCATCTGCCATAGCGGTCTATGATAATCCGAGTTGCCTAACGCTCGGGTCTGCCAGTAAGCAGAGCGTGCCCGCAGCCCACAGGACAGTCGGTGACATTGTGAATCAAGAGGATTTCAAAGCCTACCTTCAAGAGCTTGTATCTGAGCTCCCCACTGCGAACTACATCGAGCGCAGATTTGCTCTTGCGAAAGAGGATGGCCATCTATCGCAGGATTTCGATTATTTCAAGAGCAGCTTGCCTCGAGACCGGCAACCGGACCTTGTTGAGGTCTTGGAGCAAAAGCAGCTGCTGGTTCTGGCCGAGCCGGGAGGCGGTAAAAGCATTGTGGCAAAGGCGGCGGTACGAGAATTCACAAAGCGTACGGCTACCTTACCTGTCTTTGCAGAACTGAAGGAGTATCGAGGAAAGCTGGCCGAACTCATCTCTTCTGCCACACCCGCCTGGGCTTTGCAGGCGGATGCCGCTGTTGACGGCCAAATACTACAACGAGCGTTCGTGCTTGATGGTTTGGATGAAGTCCCGGTGGATTTGCAGCAAGGATTCTTCCTTGAGCTGTCCAGCCTGTTGGCGAATGATTCGAAAAACTTTTTCTTCCTGACGTCGCGCCAGGCATTCTATGTCTCTCACCGCAAAGCTCTGCCACCTGTCTCTGGTCTCTTTCACTTATGCGATTTCAGTGATGAGGATATAGAGCGATATGTCGGGCTACAGGGAGTCAACTTCGCACACTTTTGGGACGCCGCGAAACGTGCTGACGCGGAGGAAGAGATGCGAAATCCGTTTCTTCTTTCCGTGTTGGTGGAACGATTCCAGAAAACGGGAAAGTTCAGCGACCGCAGATCGGACAACCTTAGCTATCTGGTAGATCAGCTCATCGCCAGCCGCCCTCGCGTAGCGCACCACCAGCAAAGAAGGGCGCTCAGATTCATTGCAGTGGCGATGGAGACCTACGCCAGAAATGAACTGAGTGAGGCGGAAGCACTGGCGATCATCAAAGAGTCGATGAACCTGCAAGCCGATCAGGCGGGACGCATTCTGAATGAGCTCTACTGCTCAATTTTGAAAAGAACCAAGAATGGATTGGCCTTCCAACTGGCTTCGCACGGGGAGTACCTGGCGGCCGAAGCCCTCATGGACGTTTCGATGGATCGCGTCCGCGAACTTGCCTTCGACAACTATCAGACTCCCAATGAATCGTGGCAAAATGCAATTGGTTATCTGGTTGAGATCAACGATTCGGTGAGGCGTTTTTTCGTCAAAAATCACCCCCTGTGGATGCTTACCTCTTCCCCTTCGGTATTTTCAAACGAGCAGAAAAATACGATTGTCCGTGGCGTGCTGGCGAAGCTTGAAAAGAACGGCCAGTTTGCGCTGGATCATCCCCGATTGAACGTACGGAGGATGGCTCGCTGCATCACCGAAGAAATGCAGAACGAGCTGCTACTCGATTTGAAATCAACAAATGACGTCGTCGTAGGGAATGCGCTCGCACTACTGGGAGTTCTGAAGAGACAGGAAGTTGTTTCGCTCGCACTCAATAAGGCGATGGATCGATCTTCGAATCTAGGGTTACGTTATTCGGGTGTCGTGGCCCTCGTTAACGCTGGCAGTCCAAAGGAAGTTCCGGAGATTCTTTCGGGGCTGGACAAAAGCGATCCCGGGTATCTAAACATTCTGGATGCCGCGTGCTCGCTGGTTGACGAGACACAATTCGAGCTGGTGTTTCCCCTGATGTTTGGGGAAAACGCGATGCTGAGCTCAACGTTCTATCATTTTCGCGAGCTGCAATCGCGCCACGCGTTGGTCAACACTCTGCGCTACTTCCAAAGGCACCTCGAGCAATTAAATTCCATGAGGGCCGGGGGCTACGTCGAGCCTATCCTGCAATTGTTGCCGCGATATTTTGACAAAGAGATCGCTCAAATCTTGGGGAGTGTTTTGGTGGGAATCGAAAACGCGCGCATATATCCCGACCGCACAGCTCCGCTCGCGACGCTATTCGATATTGCGAGAAGAGCCGACCAAGAGGGCTGGATTTTCAAGGAATACATGGAACAGGATTTTGCGACACCACGCTCAGGAGAGCACCGATTCTTTTTTGTCGATGAGATTGTGGCGTCCCTTTTGAACTTGGAAGCTGCAAAATGGCTCGTTGAAACGGGATCAACGGACACAACTAAGCGGTTTGCCCGCTACCTTCGAGGTGCGGTTCGGGACTTCCTAAGACCTCATTCAGAAGGGCTGATTGAAGCGCAGGAAGCGTGGGCCGCTAAGCATCACGACGAAGAAAGAGAACGCAAGCAAAGCCGACAACGTGAGCTTGAATCGCTTCAAGCAGGTGTTCGGCAACGAGAATCGTTGGATGAAGTTCTGGCTGCTGTGGTGGGGTTGAAGGAAGAACACTTGCCGGAGTTGGAGGAGACTCGCAAAAGCTGGTTGGCGCAACAGATTAGTAAACGATTGGTGGAATTGAATCTGGAAGAAAGTGTGCAGTGGAAGGAGACCACACTTTGGCTTCCCTCGCAGCTTGGACCGCTTCTATCCATAATTTCACACTACCAATTGCAGTTACATCCTGACTCCCCGCTTGTGGATGCGCTTACCGGCTGGGATTCCGGAGGAATTCCGAAGTATTACCGAAAACATGGATTCAGCGACGATGCGAAGCGAAGGTTTGAGAGTTGTAGTGCTCCCCGCTAAAACTAGACGCTTCAGTTGGGTAAGATCAGGGCCTCCAAGACAGGAGGCAACATGGGCAGAAAACCACGCGTAGATCGTTCCCCGGAAGAGAAATGGCAGGTGGTGCA
>JABCZD010000006.1 GCA_013289855.1 Acidobacteriota bacterium
GGCGGGGCGAGGGGCGGGGCGACGGAGCGCGGCCGCGGGCAAGGGATGCGTTGGGCAAGGTATAATGGAGCGGGGAACCAGGAGAAGATCATGGCGGAATATACGGAAGAGCACGCGCGCGCGGGGGTGAAGACCAAGCTGCCAGAGCTGGACACCTGGCCGAACCAATTTCCCGGGTATGTGATTACCACGCGATTTCCGGAATATTCGTCGATCTGCCCGAAAACGGGGCTGCCGGATTTTGGGACGATTACGATCCGCTACATGCCGAAGAAGGATTGCATCGAGTTGAAGGCGCTGAAGATGTATTTGCTGGCGTACCGCGAGTTGGGAATTTTTTATGAGAACGCGGTGAACAAGATGCTGCAGGACATTGTGGAGGCCGTGCGACCGGAATGGTGCATCGTGCGCGGGGAGTTTACGCCGCGGGGCGGGCTGTCAACGAGTGTGTTTGCGCGGTGGCCGCGCTTGGCGGGGGAAGCAGTGACGTCCGCGGCGGCGAAACCGGTGGCAGCATCTGCGGTAGCTGGCAAAGGCAAAAGTGCGGGAAAGAGAAACAAACGGTAAACGCGGCGTAGACAGGGGCTGCGTTGCAAGCGATAATTTCTATTCGGGTTCCGAGGCGACGAGCTGGGATGCAATGGCGGGTGGGGCGTCGCGCGAGGGGCTAATGCCACAGGAGGGAGAATGAGCATTTCTCCAAACGTACCGAGTCCGCAGGAGTCCTATCACTACGAATCGTCTGGAACACCGCGTTGGATCGCGGTGCTCTTCGGATTGTTGTTTGCCGGCGTGGCGGTGGTGGGATACATGGGCCATCAAACCGAGACGAAACTGGAAAACGATCTATCGAAACAGGAAGATCAGAACAAAGTGATCTCGGCGCAGCTGGAGCAGGCGAACTCGCGGCTAGCGGATTTGAAGGGGCACCTGGACGTCACGGAACAAAAGATCGGCATGACGCGGGCGGAAGTGGCGCAAGCCAACAGCCGCGCGGAGGCGATTCGCAAGGAGCAGCAGAGCTCGACGGCGAAATTGAACACGGAACTGACGCAAGTACAAAAAGAGAGCGAAGAAAAGATTGGCGCAGTGGCCACCGACGTTACCGGCGCGAAGAAGGATATTGAAGCGACAAAGTCCGACCTGGAAGCGACCAAGAGCAAGCTGGATCGCCAGCAGGGCGACATGGGCGTGATGAGCGGATTGATCGCGCGCACGCATGACGACCTGGAAGAATTGAAGCGCCGAGGCGACCGGAACTATTACGAGTTCACGATAACCAAGGCCAAGGCTCCGCAGCGCGTGGGACCGATCCAGGTGAACGTGAAGAAGACGGATCCGAAGAAGTCGCAATTCACGATGACGGTGTACGCGGACGACAAAGAGATCGAAAAGAAAGATCGTACGGTGGGCGAACCGGTGCAGTTTTACGTGGGAAATTCGCGAATGGCACCGTACGAAATCGTGGTGTTCAAGGTGGGCAAGGATCAGTTGACGGGTTATCTTTCGACGCCGAAAGAGGGCGGTGCCGCGTCAGCGGCGCCTGCGCCCGCGGCGACGCCCGCGAAACAGTAATTGTGACGGTGGTGGCACGGTGGAGGTTCGCCGTGCCATTTTTTTTGCGTTTGGCGATGTTCGATGGCAGTTCCCTTCCCGGCGAGTTCTGACTGCGGCATGAAAATGGCGCGCCACATGGTAAAGAGATCGTTGTGCTGCAGCCTCGCTGTGGCCGCGTTGTTGGCGATTACCTGCTCCGCCGCGCGTTCCCAAGAAAATCCTCAGCAACCTCCAGGCTCCCTTATTCTCTACGTGAACATGGTCGACGTTGGAGTGATCGTGACCAACACGGATGGGAAATTCGTGGAGGGGCTGCATAGCGAGGATTTTCAGGTATTCGACGATGGGGTGGAGCAGCCGATTCGCTATTTTGCGCTGGACCAACCGTCGCATGTGCTGTTGCTGATCGAAGCGGGGCCGGCGGCGTATCTGGTGGAGGGCGGGCATCTGCGGGGGGCGTTCGCGCTGCTGGCGGGACTTTCCGCGGGGGATCAGGTAGCCGTGGTGAAGTATGCGGAACGTTCGGAAGTGATTTCTGATTTCAGCGCGGATAAACAGGTGGCGGGCGCGGCGCTGGAACACTTGAATTTTAATTTGGGATTTGGCGCGTTGAATCTCTCCGACAGCATAGGCGGGGTGCTCGACTGGCTGGACAAGACGCAGGGTAAGAAAACGGTGGTGGTGCTATCCAGCGGGGTAGACACGTCGGCTCCCGCAGCGGCGGAAGCTCTATTGCAACGATTGCGCGTAGGAGATGTGCGCGTGTTGGCGGTTTCGCTTGCGGGGGAATTGCGGCCCGCGGCGCCTAGCAAGAAGAAAACGCCGTCGGCTGCGGTGGTGCTCTCCGCCCAGCAGTTCGCGGTGGCGGATGAGACGCTGCGGCAGTTGGCGGCGGCTACCGGCGGGCGGGCGTATTTCCCGGTGGACGCGAAGGGATTTGTTGCGGCGTACGCGGAGATCGCGCAGATCGTGCGACATGAATATAATTTGGGATTTGCTCCGGAGCAGCTAGATGGCAGTGTACATCGGATTGAGGTGCGGGCGACGGTGGGTGGGGCGCCGGGCGATGGTACGCAGCCGGGCGTGGCTGCAAAGGACAAGAGGCGCGATGGGAATGGATTGCGCGTGGATCATCGGCAAGCTTATGTGGCGCGTCCGTTTGAAATTCCGAAGCATTCAGGACTAGGCGAGATTTTGTAGGATGGATTGGGCGGGGGTGGCCATCTGAGTGAGTGCCCGTGTTAGTCGCGCGAAAGCGGCGTCAAGCCGCCGCACTCCAAATTACGCCGCGCTTGGTGTGACAGAAAGGCTACTGGAAGTCTTTCATGGTGGTGGCCATGGTGCTGAGGCGTTCGTCGACGAGGGCGAAGACGGTGCCCTTTTCGAAGGTGCCGTCGCCGTTGCGTTTGCCGGCGGTGGCACCGGTCAGGATTTCGATGCCGTCTTCGATTCTGGCGACGGGCCAGATGTGAAATTTGCCGGCGCCTACGGCGTCGAGGATGTCTTCGCGAAGCATTAAATCTTCAACGTTGGTATGCGGCATGATGACGCCTTGCGTGCCGGTTAAGCCCTTGATGCGGCAGACGTCGAAGAAGCCTTCGATTTTTTCGTTAACGCCACCGATGGCCTGAATTTCGCCCTGCTGATTCATGGAGCCGGTGACGGCAATATCCTGGCGGAGCGCGAGGCCGCTCAGCGCGGAGACCAGCGCGTAGACTTCGGTGGAACTGGCGCTGTCGCCGTCGACGCCGGAGTAGGATTGCTCGAAGCAGATGCTGGCGGCGAGAGAGAGTGGCTTGTTCTGCGCGAATTTGCTGCGCAGAAAACCGGAGATGATGTGCACACCTTTGTCGTGGAAGCGTCCGCTTAAATTTGATTCGCGCTCGATGTTGATGACGCCGCCTTTGCCGAGCGCGGCGGTGGCGGTGATGCGCACGGGTTTGCCGAAAGAGTAGCCGCCAATTTCGAGAACGCTGAGGCCATTGACCTGGCCGACGCAGTTGCCGCAGACGTCGACGAGCAGGGTGCCTTCCTCGATCATTTCGCGGATGCGCGTTTCAATTAAATTGTGGCGCTCCATTTTGCTGGCCAGCGCGGCGCGCACGTGAGCGGCGCGGACCACGGTTTCGTTGGCGGCAGCCGCGGCGTAGTGGGCTTCGCGAGCCAGATCGGCGATGTCCACAAAACGGGCGGTGACTTTATTGCGGCGGCCGGCCTGGCGCACGCCGTATTCAAGCATGCCGGCAAAGGCGCCGCGATCGAAGGGCGAGAGATTTTCTTTTTCAGAGAGGCGGCGCAGACGGCCGGCGTATTCGGCGATCACGCCGTCGCTCATGGTCATTTCTTCGTCGAACTCGACGCGCACTTTGAAAATTTTGCGGAAGTCTTCTTCGTAGCTGTAAAGCATTTCGTAAAGTTCGCGGTCGCCGATGAGCAGAACTTTTACGTTGATGACGATGGGTTCGGGTTTCAGCGCGCTGCCGCCAAAGGGATAAAACATTTCGAGCGGCTGAATTTCCAGGCGGCCGTGATTGAGAGTGCGTTTGAGGGCGCGCCACACGCCGGTTTCGGAAATGGCCTCCATGGAGTACATGATCAAAAAGCCGCCATCGGCGCGGAGAAGCGAGCCGGCGCGCAAATCCATGAAGTCGCTGGTCCAGCCGCCGCGGGCATCGTAGGCGCGCTGGATGGTGCCGAAGAGATTGGCGTAAGTGGGAGTGGTTTCGAAAATAACGGGCGAGGTGGCTTCGTCGTCGTGCGCAAGAATGACGTTCACGCCATAGACGCGGAAGGGATCGCGCTCCGGCATGCCTTGCGGCTTGGGCAGACCGTCGGGCGGCAGGTCCGGCGGGCCCTCGTGCTCGCCTTCGCCCTCGCGCTCTTTGAAAGGATCGAGATTGTCGAGCAAGTGGTGGCGAACTTCCTCGAGATATTCGGCGACGCCGGCGCCGGGATATTTTTCTTTCAGCTCTTCGATTACGCCGTCGACTAAAACGGAAGCGGCTTCCTGTTCGAGGTAGCTGAGTTCACTGGCGAGTTCGCGAGAGAGGGTAAGCGTCTTGCGATAGACTACGGTAAATTCCTGGCGAAACTGTTCGTACTTGCGCTCGATGTCTTCGGCAACGGGAGCGTCCAGCTTGCCCTCGTGAACCATTTTCGAAATGTCTTCGATAGGCACCATCTGGCCTTCGAGGACGGGGAAAATTTCCGGTAAGGCCACGGCGCCAACCTGCATATGTCCGAGGGCGAACTGTTCGCGGGCGATGCGGCGGGTGAAATCGTCCATCAATTCCTTTTCGCGCACAGTGAAGCGTTCGACGATGCGGCCCTTCTGGCGCTGAAAGGGTTCGCCTTCGAAAACCTGAGGAATGCGACGGCGCAGAAAATCGATGCCGGCCTGCATGTCTTTGCGAAAGGCGTTGGCTTGTCCGCGAGGCAAGGAGAGCAGGCGGGGGCGATCGGGCAATTTAAAATTATTGACGTAGCAGCGATCGAGAGACGTTTTGGTGGCGGGATGCAGCTCTTCGATCATCTGGGCGATGGTGCCGCCGCGGCTGGTGCCGGCGAGGCCGCAGACGAAAACGTTGTATCCGGGAGCGGAGAGCTCGACACCCATTTTGAGGGCGCGCAGAGCGCGCTCCTGGCCGATGAAACCTTCGCGAGGCTCGGCCTGCGCGGTGGTTTCGAAGGGAATGCGCGCGAGGTCGCAGCGCCAGCGCAGCTTGGCGATGGGGAGCTCGACGTGAGGCGCGGCGGGTTTGGCGGTCGGCGTAATCATCCGGCGGGGTACATTAGCACAAGCGAGCGCGCGTAAACTTTAAATTGGCGAAGGTGGTGAACACAGAGTTACGGATGCAGGTGGTGGAGAAAAGTTGGCGGTTGCAGCGTTGATACTAGGTGTCGGAAAGGGCCAGCTCTTCGCGGCGGTCCATGTAGACGCGGAATACGCCCATGGCGGCGGCGAGAATGGTGGGACCGGCGACGAGGCCGAGCAAGCCGAAGACTTCCAGGCCGCCGACGACGCCGATGAACAAAAGCAAATCGTTGAGGCGCGTGCGGTTGCTGAGCAACAGAGGACGGACGAGATTGTCCGCGACGGTAGAAACGCCACCACAGATGGCCACGATCAGAATGGCTTTACCCCAATGGCCAGAAAAACCCAGCCACAATGCGCCAGGAACCCAGACTAGAGCAGAGCCGACAACGGGGACGAGCGAGAAGAACGCGATGACCACGCCCCAAAAGATGGCGGTGGGGATTCCAGCGATGGCAAACGCCACGCCGCCGAGAAATCCCTGGATGACGGCGATGACCAAAGCTACGGCAACACTGGCGAGGATCAGTTCGCGCGATTCTTTCAGCATCTCGCGTTGAATGTCGCTGTCGAAGGGCAGGAGGTGGCGGAGAACACGGACGACTTCTGTGCCATCGCGGAACATAAAAAACAAAGTGAAGATCAACAAGAAAAGCGCTACGAAGAACGCGGCAAAATTCTTGAGCAGGCCGCCGACACGCGCGGCCATGAAGGAACCGAGGTTTTCGATGCCCTGGCGGAGCGCGCCTTCGATATCGAAAGATTGGAAGGACGCGGGCAGACGGTTGCGCAGCCACGCTTCGGCATCGGCGACAATTCCCTGATCGGGGCCTTGGCCGTGGACTTGCAGCGCGGCTTGCAGTCGAGTGGAAGCGTCGAGACCTTGCCGGGCAGTGTAGAAGAGCACGAGCAGCGCCGGGACGATCAGGAGAAAGGTAACGGCCAAAGTGCTGACGAGCGCGGCGCGATTGGGAGTCATGCGAGAGACGAGCTGCTCATACAGCGGATAAAAAAAGATGGCCAGCACCGCAGCCCAGGCGAGCGGCACCAGGAACGGCGCGAAGATGCGAAACACCAGGTAACCGAGCAGCAACAAAGCGCCGTAGGACAGAACGGTAGCTAGGCGGTCACTAGTGGTTTGCGTGGCGACGGAAGTGTGACGCATGCGCGGTATATAATCCGTTTGATGACGAAGTGCCGGTTGACCGGCTGGCGCATCCAGCTAAACTACGCAGTACGCGGCCAGTCGGACAGGTACTAACTCCAGTCTCGCACAAACAGGTCACGGACAGGCAAACACCCCGATACCGCATGTCTGAAAAACCCTACGCACTGACGGCATACCAGATTCGGTTGCTGGTGGTGCTCGTCTTAATTAATTTTGTAAATTTTGCGGCGCGGCAGGTGTTTGTGCCGCTGATTCCGCTGCTGCGGCTGCATTTGAATGTTACCGACGCGCAGCTGGGCTCGCTGCAAACGTGGCTGCTGCTGGTGCTGGCGGTGGCCAGCGTGCCGTTCGGATATTTTGCGGATCGGGTGAGCCGCAAGGCCATTATCTGGATCGGCATCTTGTGCTGGAGTTTGGCGACGTTGGCGGGAGGACTGGCTTCCACGTTCGTTTCGTTCCTGGTAGCGCGCGCGTTTGTGGGCTTGGGCGAGGCGGCGTACGCGCCCGCGGCGCAGTCCATGATTTCCGGCGCGTTCCCCAAGGAACGCCGGGCCATGGCGCAATCTATTTTTGCCACGGGGATGTTGCTGGGCGGAGCCTGTGGGCAGGTGTTGGGCGGCATTGTTGGATCGCGCTATGGATGGCAAATGGCGTTTCTGATTGTGGCGATTGCCGGACTGATTCCGAGCGTGGCGCTTTTTTCCATTGAAGAACCGTCGCGCGGGCCGCGTAGCGAAGTGGTGCCGATCCCGCACCTATTTAGAATTCCCGCGTTTATGGCGATGATCGCGGCGGGGGCGTGCGTGACGTTTACGAGCGTTTCGCTGCTGACCTGGGGCGTGGACTTCGTGGAGAGCTACAAGGATTTTAGTATGCGTGAAGCTTCCGTGGCGCTGTCGCTGGCGGCGCTTTTCTCCGCGATTACCGGGGTGCTGGCGGGCGGCGCGGCGGCGGATTTCCTGCAAAAACGTTTTGCGTACGGGCGCGTTGCAGCGATGGCCGGAGCGCTGTTGCTGGCCGCGCCATTTTTGTTGCTGGCGATTCAGACGGAAGAAAAAGAGACGGTGCTGCTGGGCTTGGTGGTTTCGGGATTTTTTATGTCGTGGTATTTAGGGCCGGCGACGGCGGTGATTCACGACATGATGCCACGGCGAGCGCATGCGACGTCCGTGGGCGTGTATCTGCTGGTCACGCAACTGGTGGGCGGGTTGGGACCGGGAGTGGTGGGAAAAATTTCCGATATGCACGATTTGCAGCTGGGATTGCAGATCTCCGTAGCCGTGATGGTTTGCGGCGGCCTATTGATGCTGCTGGTGATTCATTTTATCCGGCGAGACGGGTTGCGGCATCCGTCGCTGGAAATATTTCATGCGGAGTCGGCGGATTAGGAAAGAGTTTAACGGATGCCTAGTTTTTCAATCAGGCGCAGGACTTCGCCTTCGCTGACGTCATAGAGCGGGCGCTCGTCGTCTTCTTCGAGACGCTCACGCAAATATTCCGCGGAAATGTAACTTGATTCCCTATCGGTAAGGTCTCGTCCGGTGCGTTCGCGAAATTTTACGAAGGCGGGATGGGCGAGGCCGATGACTAGCGCTTCTTCGCCGATGAAGAATTTTGTGTCGATGGTGTCGGCGTGGCGCGTGGCGATGCCGTTCCACATGTGCGAGAAACGGCAGTGGAATTCCTGGCCGCTGAGCTTGGAGGTCACGTCGAAGGTACCGACGAACTGGCTCATAGGGCCGACGTTTGCGAGTACGGGGCGAGTGATCAAGTTGTCTCCTTCTTACGTCAGGCGCTAAAGCGCATTGGTAGCCAAGCACTAATGTCGGAGCTAAAGCTCCGACCCACAAAACAGAGTGTTTTTTCCGCAGCCGCTAAAGTCGGCCCTCCCGCTGTTCCGTCGACTAACAAAACAGAATGCTGCAAGCGGCCGCTATAAGACGGGCGATTAGCGGCCGGCTACGGCGGCGGCACCGACGTTGGTGTAGATTTGCACGGCTGCGCCGACTCCCGCGCCAGAACCTACGCGGTAGCCTTGATCGAGCAAAACCTTTTCGAACGCGCCGAGAAACAGCAGCACGTTGGCTTTCTGACTGCAGTAGCCCATCAAACCGATGCGCCAGATTTTCGCTTTCAGGGGCCCGAGGCCGCCGGCGATTTCAATGTTGAATTCGTCGAGCAGCTGATTGCGAACTTTGACGTCGTCGATGCCGTTGGGAATCATGACGGCGGTAACGGTGGGCAGACGTTCTGCGGGAGCTTTCACCAAAAGTTCGAGGCCCATGGCTTCGAGGCCGGCAATTAGCGCCAATTGATTTTGGCGATGGCGCTCCCAGCGATTCTCGAGGCCTTCTTCCATCGTGAGGCGCATGGCTTCGCGCAAACCAAAGATCAGAGAGATTGGCGGGGTGTGATGGTACAGGCGATCCTTGCCCCAATAGTTCATCGCGGTGGTGAGGTCAAAGTACCAGCTCTGCACTTTTGTTTTGCGATTGCGAAAAACTTCTTCGGCTTTGGGGCTTACGGTGATGGGCGACATGCCCGGCGGGGCGCTGATAGCTTTTTGCGTGCCGCTGAAGCAGATGTCCACGCGTTCGTTGTCAATGTGCAGCGGGACGGCGGCGAGGGAGGCGACAGTGTCCACGATGAGGAGCGCGCCGAGTTCGTCGGCGACTTCGCGAAAGGCAGCCAGTTGGGTGAGGACGCCGGAAGAAGTTTCCCCCTGCGCCAGACCGATGATTTTAATTTTGCGGCCTTTGCCAGCTTTGCGAACTTCTTCCGGGTCGACGGTGGTGCCGTAAGGGGATTCGACACGGGTGACTGTTGCAGGCGTGCGCCCGGCGATTTCCGCCATGCGATCGGAGAACCAGCCGTTTACGCAGATGATGGCTTCGTCGCCTTCTTCCAGCGTGTTGACGAGCGAGGCTTCGATGCCTCCGGAGCCGGAAGCGGAAAGCGGCATGGTGATGCGGTTTTCGGTTTGGAAAATTTGCCGCATCAGGACTTGGGTGTCTTCCATGCAGCCTTTGAACCACGGGTCCATGTGGCCGACGATAGGCGTCGCCATGGCGCGGTAAACGCGCGGGTCCATAGAGGATGGACCAGGGGTGAGCATTAGCCTTACGGGAGGATTCAGTTCACCGATTGGTTGCGACATTGCGTTTTGCCCTTCTTTTTCTTGCAGTTAGTGCTGCACGGCATTGCGATGGCGGCTTGTGCGGGACATTCGCGGAGCACGCTTGAGGGTACGATTCTCGCGCAATCGCCCGGGGGGTGCAACCGACAATTTGGACGGCCGTTTGACGTGACAACGCGGGTTTTAGCCCCAATCTTTCCGTAGGTTTGCCACGTATTCGTCGGCGTGTTCGTCGGCCCAGATGTGCTTCCCAGAGCCTCGCAACGCGAGAAGCGGGTCGTAACCCAACCTCCGAGTGATGGACGCAGGAATATGACTGTCGATCCAGGACAGAATCTTGCAATACCAGATCTTCCGACACCAGCGGCGTAGGCGTAGCATGAAAATGCCTCGGAGGTAGTCTAACATTTGGCGAATTTTAGCGGAGTCCGAAGGCGTACCAGGTAGGACAGTAGGTAGTGCGAAATCCAAAAGTGCACAGGCAAGAGTGCCTGTGCTACAAGTCAGGCGGCGAGTTTTTGTTCTTCGGTGGCTAGCATGTGGGTGGGGACTTTGCGGAGTTCCCAGACTAGGCCTAACCAGGACAGGGCTTTTAGGGTGTAGTAGGTGATGTCGATCTCCCACCAGAAGAAGCCCTGGCGGGCGGCGGCCATGAAGTGGTGGTGATTGTTGTGCCAGCCTTCGCCGAGAGTGACCAGAGCCAGCAGGAGGTTATTCTTGCTGGTGTCGGTGGTTTTGTAGCGGCGCGAACCGAAGAGGTGGGAGAGCGAGTTGATGGTGAAGGTGCCGTGCCAGACGAGCACGGTGCTGAGCAGAAAAGCCCAGATGAGCAAGGGCCAGCTGCCGATCAGCCAAAGGGCGACGCCCAACGTCACCGGCGGGACCAGGTAGTACTTGTCCAGCCAGCGCAGCTCGGGAAATTTTGCGAAATCGCCGATGTAGTTGAGGCGCGTGGCGTTGTACTTATCCGAAATGATCCAGCCGATGTGCGACCAGAAAAAGCCGAAGAGCGTTGGCGAGTGAAGGTCTTCTTCCTGGTCGGAGAAGCGGTGATGATGGCGGTGATGCGCGGCCCACCAGAGCACGCCCTTTTGCACGGAGGTCATGGCCATAAATGCGATGACAAATTGAAAGATGCGGCTGGTTTTGTAAGAGCGGTGCGAAAAATAACGGTGATAGCCGGCGGTGACGAAAAACATGCGCATTTCATACATGGCGATGCAAGCGACCGGAAGATACCAGTGGAAGGGCACGAAAAATATCCCGAGCGAAAGGAGATGAATCAGGACGAAAGGCAAGGCGGAGAAAACGGAGATGCGCGAGCCGTTGGGCAGCGGAATCGAAAGCGCGCGAGAAACAGAAGCCATGCAGAACAACCCTCCACGTCCGAAATGGACGTAATGTATGCCAACGCCAGGGCAAATGGAACGCTCGCCGTTCGTCACAGCAAGTGCAACAAGTCAGGACAAAAACGCTAAGAATCTACGAACGACAGTTCCGAACAACTTCCTGTCCATCAGTTTACGGTTGCGCCAAAACACGGTCAAGCGGACTGAAGTACAGGTGTAATTAGTTAGATGCAAGCGCTGCGGATGCGTTGTAATTCCACGATTAGCACGGCGTTTCGGCTGAACGCGGAGACGGAGTTCCTGCGCGATGGGACGGGTCATTGCGGCGATTCTGGCGGCGAGGAAGCCGAGGCGCAGACGAATATGCTATCTTGCTTGTTCTATGGAACGCATTCATGTCTGAACGACCAGTACTGGTTGGACTCATCCCGCAAGCCGTGGTGCTTGATCCGGGCGATCAAGTCTCGTGGATTTCTGACGCGGGCAACTTGCGCGTGGAGTTTGACGTAAACCGCTGCCCATTTTCTTCGAATATTTTCCAGGCTCCCGCCGGGATGCGGCTGCTCAGCGGCCCGCCGCGCGTGGGCGTCAAAGCTGGGACTTTCAAGTATCGCTTGTGGCTCAACGAGCAGATCGTTGGACAGGGCGAAGTGATCCTGCGCGACAAATAAAAACACTCGTAAGTGAAAGACCGCTGGGCGTACGCCACTCCGGCAACTCGTCGGATGCGGGCGGCGGAGGTTCACTGTCCGTGAGGGTCGTGCCGCGGCCGAATTAGTTCGGGGCTACATGGCCGACTACTTGGCTGGCTGCTTGGCAATAATCAGGTCTTTGATCTTCGCGTAAGTCGCCGCAGGGATGATTTTCTTGCGTGTCAGATCGTCTTTTCTGGCGTACGGACGGCCATCGATAATCTTCTGGGAATAGACGGCGCCGATACCCGGGAGTGCGTCGAGTTGGGCTTGGGTGGCGGTGTTGATGTCCACCAGAGCGCCTTTTGGCGCGGTGGCCGCGGTTGTGGAGCTGGCAGTTTGCGCTGGGGACCGCGACATTCCGGTGGAAACGCTTAGTGCCACAATCATCATGAACAACAGCGCGCGAGTGAGTTGCTTTTTCATCGTTGTCTCCTCAGTTTTTAAATTTTCAGAATTACTGCGAGGGAGTTTTCCCCGCAGCGTGATATCCGGCTTTTAGTGCGTCAGCTTCCAACATGTACTTCCCGTGCTTGGTCTTGCCGTAATAGCGCGTTCCTGGTTTGTGGTAGACGCCGGTGTCGGTGTTGACCCATACCATGCCACTGCTGTTGGCCGGCGGGGTCTGTGGAGTTGCGCTCTGCGAAGAGGTGGCAGAGTCCGCTGCGGTGGGGGTTGCGCGGCCGTTGGCATCGGCGGGCGATTGCGGTTGCGACTGGGCGTACACGGAGGCGCTGCCGAAGGTGAACGCGAGGGCAATCAGGAGCATGAAGAGAATCTTACCGGCTGATCTCATCGTGACTCTCCCCCGTCCCCGCGCGTGTCCGGCGCGCCGCGCGCTTTGGTGTTACTCGGTCGGGCGGATGATGGCGAAGAATGGAAGCGAAGTCAAGAAGTGGGCCACTTGGCGGTGGAGTAGGCGCAAACGCGAAAGCTTGGGAAGTCCAGTGGCACAGGCATTCTTGCCTGTGCAGGCTTGGCCGAGCTGGTGGTTCGGGCTCAACGTCGGACTCCCTCTGCGGAACCGCGCACAGGCAAAAGTGCCTGTGCTACTAAAGGCCAAAGGCGCGTTCCAGCAATCTTCGGCTGAAACCCGGTTAGTCGCCGACGGCAAGGGCGCGGGAACGAGGCGCTTCCACGGCTTCGGCGAGGTCGCGACGCACCGGTCCGAGGACGAACGCCGGCACCTGGCGTTCAGGAACGAGCGACAGGCTGGTGGCCTTGCGAGGAAACTCGCTGCGGCGGTCCAGCTTCAGGCCAGCCTCTCGGAGGAACTCCGCGGAAAAGCCCATATCCTCGGCACGGTCAACGCCCCAGAACCACAGCTTCTCTTCCTGGCGTTGTAGGAAGTCCAGAGACTCCTCGAGCTTTTTCATGGCCCGGTCGAAGGAAGACGCGAGGAAAAAGACGCTCAATGTCCAAGCGTGACGGGGATAGGTGGCTTGGACTCTGATGCAATATTTCCCGCCCTGATTGCGTTCCATGCTGCAACGGTATTCATTTCGAACGACGGACGCGCGTGCGCGCATGAGATTCACCGATCCTAAGAGGTAGTTGTTCGAAAACCGGGTCAAGCGTGCGATGTTACGACCAGATAAGTCGTCCGAAGAGCCTCTCCCCCTGTTAGATAGATGTTGCCGAAACGTAGCTGAGAGGCTGTTTAGGGACACAATAGCGTACTTGGGCGTGTGGGGAAACGCAAGGGTGCGGAGATTTTTGTGCTAAGCCAAGATAAAGCTTTTATTTTTAATAAGTTAGACTAGCCCTGAGTACTGCCGGCCTTCAGTTTGTCAGGGTATACCTTAAGCTTGCCTTCCTTCTTGAGGCGGGCGTCCAAGGCGGCGCGGAAGGCGTCGAAGGCGAGGTTGCGCTTGTTTTGAATCACTGTATCGCTGAGTTCCTTCTCTTGTTTGGCGAAATCCGCCTGATCGAGTGGGGTCTTTTCCACGAGTTCGTACACCGCGCGGCCTGCGCCAAGCGGCACGGGCGCAGATACTTCACCATCTTTCATGTCAAAGGCCGCGCTCAACTGCTTGCCGCTGCCCAGTCCGGGAACGGAGCCGTCGCGAGCAAAGGAATCGCTGGTCTTGGGATCCAGTCCGAGCGATTTGGCGACGGCGTCGAACTCTTCTCCAGCCTTAGCGCGGCGGCTAAGGTCATCGGCTTTGGCCACCACTTGTTGTAGGGCCTTTTCCTTTTGAATGTCGCTGACCACGCGGGCTCGAACCTCTTCCAGCGTCCCCTGGTGCGTGGGCTGAATATCCTTCACGGATAGAACAACATAGCCGCGATCGGTGCGAATGGGCAGGCTCACCTCGCCGGTGCGCAGGCGGAACATGGCGTCCTTGATGTCCTTGGAATTGCCAAACTCAAGGATCTGGTCGGTAGCAGAAACCGGGCGCGTTTCAGAAATCGGCAGATGAAATTCTCCGGCCAAGTCATCCAGCGTCACCTTATTCGAACGACGAACCTCCGTGGCGAGTTTGTCGGCAGTGTCGCCGGCTTCCTTGTCCGCCTGCGCCAAGACCAGTGGAGCGCGCAAAGAGTCTTTTACCTCATCAAACGGCTTGGTGTGCGCGGGCTCATTCTCGAGCACCTTGAGGATGTGAAAGCCGTACTGCGTCTTTACCAGGTTAGAAACCTGGCCGTTTTGCAGGCTGAAGGCGGTCTGTTCGAACTCAGGAACGGTTTGCCCCTTGGTGATGAAACCTAAATCGCCGCCCTTATCCTTGCTGCCGGGGTCTTCGGAGTATTTTTTGGCCAAGTCGGCGAAATTCCCGCCTTTTTTGACCTGCTTGAGAATGTCTTCGGCCTTGGCGTGAATCTCTTCGACTTCAGCGCTGGTCTTGCCCACGGTGGTGAGCAGGATGTGCTGGACGTGGACGCGGCTTGGTACCTGATATTGCGCAATATTCTGCTGATATTGGGCTTTCAGTTGGTCGTCGGAGATATGCACGCCCTGGCGCAACTGGTTGATGTCCACCAAGGCGTAGCGTACGACGCGGCGCTCTGGCAACTGGTAGGAGGCGCGGTTCTTTTCGTAGGCGGCTTTGATCTCGTCATCGGTGGGGACGATCTTGAGTTCCAGGTCTTCCGGTTTGATTAGGACATAGTCGAGCTTGATCTTCTCGTTGCGGTCGCGGAAGGCCTGTTGCATTTCGGCAGGGCTGGCACTGATGCCATCGGTAACCAGCTTGCGAAACTTTTCTTCCAGCAGGCCTTGGCGAATCAGTTCTTCAAACACCGGAACGGTGAGCTGAAAGCGTGTGGCCACTTCCTGGGTGTAGCGATCCATGCCGACAAAGCTGTCGCCGTTGAAGGCCGCGGGGAGAAACTGCCGGATACGGTCGGCGCGTTCCTGGTCCGAAACGGTGATGCCTAGGCGCTTGGATTCGTACTCGAGTTCTTTCTCAAAAATAAGCTGCTGCACAATTTGCTGCGTGTAATAGGGGATGAGCTGCGGGATAACTTCGCTGCGCTGCTGGATCTGCGCGAGTTGCTGGCTGACTTCGGCCATGGTGACGTTCTGTTCACCGACGCTGGCGACGGTATCGGAGGCGGCGGTTTCGGTGCCGGTTCCCGGGCCCTGAGGGATGAGGTACAAGAGCATGCCGCCGCCAATGATGGCAACTACGACGCCGAGCAGGATGCGCTTACCGGTCTTTGAATCGCTAGCCATTACAGGAATCTCCTCAAGTCTGCGGACAAACTCCATATTATAAGAGATAGAGGGCACGCGCCTCAAATGGAATCGTGCGGGCAGCGAACCTTACGCGGAGAATGGTCATCGAAGCGTAACAGAAAGTTTCGTGCCGGGCGGTGTATTCGGGGGAATGAGTGGAATTGGGCGAGGCGTCTTTTTGGAGTGTGGCGGCTTGACGCCGCTTTGCAGTGGTGGCCGCGTCCGAAAAAGCGGCGTCAAGCCGCCGCACTCCAAAAAAGCAGCCGACGGGCGCTTTCGTGAAGAGCTGCTGATTTGAGCTGTTTGGATTGTCAAAAAGCCGTGACAGAGCTAGGAAAGATCAGAAACAAGATAATGCGAGCGCTCAAAATCGCTGTGGTTGCCGGTCTGCTTTGCACGACCTTCTGTGCGCTGGGATGGCGGACGCTGAACGCGGCCCAGACAGCGAATGCGGCTACTGCGCACGCTGCTCCTGTTACGACCGACGCGCCCACGTTTTATCGCGACGTCCTGCCCATTCTGGAAGCGCACTGCCAGGAATGCCACCGCGCGGGCGGAATCGCGCCGATGGCGTTTGAAACCTACGAGCAGACGCGGGATTTTGCGGCGGCGATTCGTATCGCCACGGCGAACAAGACCATGCCGCCGTGGTTTGCCGAGCCGGGCGTCGGGAAGTTTTCGAACGACCCGTCGCTCTCGGCTGGGCAGATTGCCACGCTTGCCGCGTGGGCTTCGTCGCAAGCGCCTGCAGGAGACTCGCGTGACGCTCCGGCGCCGCGCGTGTGGGCTGACAAGTGGACCATCCCCGAACCGGATCTGGTGCTTAAGATGCCGCAACCGGTACGTCTGCCGGCAAACGGGGATATCGACTACACCTACGAGATCGTGCCAACACACTTCACGGAGGGACGATGGGTACAGATGGCGGAAGTGCTGCCCGCGCGGCGCGCCAACGTGCACCACGCGGTGGTATACGTGCGGCCTCCGGAATCGCAGTGGCTGCGGCATGCGCCGGTGGGCGTGCCCTTCACGGCGGAATCGCTTACCGATCCGGCGGAACGGGCTGCAGCGATGTGGACGGACAGCGACATTTTGCTGGTGTACGCGCCGGGAAGTTCTGCGGACATGTGGCCGGCAACGATGGCGAAATACATTCCGGCGGGTAGTGATCTGGTTTTTCAGATGCATTACACGGCGAACGGTACGGCGAGCGAGGACGAGACTAGCGTGGGCCTGCGATTTTCAAAACAGCCGCCGCCGCAGCGGGTGCTGACGCTGCAACTGACGAATGATCACTTTGTGATTCCGCCGGGAGCGCCGAATTATCGCGTGGAAGCACGCGGCACGCTGCCCAACGAAGCGACGCTGTTGAGCTTTTTCCCGCACATGCACCTGCGCGGAAAGGAGTTCGAATACAACCTGATACACCACGCTTCCGCCGGAGGGGCTGCAGGCAATGGCGGAGAACCTCCGCGGATCGAGACGCTCTTGCGCGTGCACTATCATTTTCACTGGCAGATGAGTTATCGCCTGGCGACGCCGATGCGCTTGCCGGCGGGGACGGAACTGCAGGCGGTGGCGTGGTTCGACAACTCGCGGGACAACCCGCACAATCCCGATCCGGAGGCTGCGGTGCGCTGGGGCGAGCAAACTTACGACGAGATGATGGTGGGATTTTTCGACGTGGCGGTGGATGCGCGGACGGATAAGCAGAGCTTTTTTGTGCGGCATTAGGCGCGTTTTTTCGTTGCGCCGCGCGGCCGCGCCATTTACCTGGGCCCTCGCAGACCCCAAAATCGAACAAGACTTGCCGAAAATGGGCCAGGTGCGGAAACGCTATTTGCAGTTTGACTACGCCTGCGTTCGCGAATCGGCGCTGCGCGATTCGCTGTGCTAAATTTCACGATTGACGCCTCGCTGCGTCTACACTCGTGACCACACAAACACCCATCGCGCCCAAACGTCCCGCGACGCCGCAAAAAGCGCCGCACGTAGAGATGTATTGGGAGGCGGTGACATATAAAACGGTGCTGCTCTATGGGCTGCTGTTGGTGGCCATCGCCGTCTCCACGCTGGTGCTCATGCGGCCGGAGTGGTATTCCGTCACGCTGAAAAAAGTCACCAACGCGGTGAACAACGCGGCGGACAACGATACGGCGACCTTTACGCAGACGCAGGCAAAGTTCGTGAACCTTACCGGTAAAGTACAGGTGAAAAAAGTTGATTCGGTGCAGTGGGTGGATGCCGACTATCGCACGTCTTTGGACAAAGGCGATTTGGTGCAAACCGCCGGTGACGGCGCGGCGCGCATCACCTTTGCGGACGGCACGACGTACACGGTGAAGGCGGAGACGCTGGTCACCGTGGAAGAAAATTTAATGGGCAGCAACAAGCCCACCAGCGTGGCCATGCGCATCAGCACTGGGTCGGTGGATCTGGCGACGCCGAATTGGGCATCACCGGATTCCAAAGCTGCGGTGAGCATGGAAGACACCACGGCATCGTTGAGCCAAAACAGCCGCGCGTCAGTGAAAAACGATCCGCAGAACAACGAACACGAAATTGTGCTGGCCAGCGGCGCGGCGGAAGTGCAGCGCGGGCCGGAAAAAGTTGAGTTGACGCAATGGGAGAAGGTCAGCTTCCCCACCGGCGGGCCGCTGCAGAAGACCAATGTGCTGGCGCCGCCTTCGCTGGTTGAGCCGCTGAATCTTGCTCCGATCATCAGCGAAAATCCAAAAATTACTCCGGTGCGGTTCGAGTGGAAGCCCGTGGAAGATGCGGTTTCCTATACCCTGCGTATCAGCACGACAACCATGTTTACGAAAATGGTGAAAGAAGCGGACCACGTCTCGGGCACGAGCACGGAAATCGTTGGACTGGAACCCGGAGATTACTTCTGGAACGTCACCGCGCACGACGCGAAAAAAGAGACCAGCGAGACCAGCGAAACATTTAAGTTCACCGTGGTAGCGCAGGGCAAGACTCAGGAGATGATGCTGGAAATCGACGGCACGCAGATGCACGGCCGCGTGGCGGAAATTGTGGGCCGCACGGAGCCGGGCGCCGCGTTGATCGTGAATGGCCAGCCGGTTCCCAACATTTCGCCGGATGGCACGTTCCGGCATTTCACGGAGGCGCTCGACCCGGGGCAGCACACTATCGTGGTGATCGGGCAGAATCGCCGCGGTGGAACGGCAAAGCAGCAAATTTCCATCGTCGTTCCGAAATAACGCGCCACGAAAAACGGCGGGCGCGACGGCAAACTTTGCGCTCCGCAAGAAGTGCGCAGATAATGAAGACGGCGGCTGCGCAGTACAGAAGTTTTTCTGACGGCCAAGAGATTCGGTGCATTGCGAAGAAAACGATTCTTCGCCGAGGGACGGGGGAATGAATAAGAACGGTTACAGCATGAGGTCGGTGTTCAGTTTATTTTCTTCCGACCTCGCCATCGATCTGGGCACGGCGAACACGCTGGTCTTTGCGCACGGCAAAGGCGTGGTGGTGAATGAGCCGTCGATCGTGGCTATCAACAAGGCAACGGGAGAAGTGGTGGCGGTGGGCCGCGAGGCGAAAGACATGCTGGGGCGCACACCGGGCAACGTGGTGGCCATCAAGCCAATGAAAGATGGCGTGATCGCGGACTTCAAAGTCACGGAAAAAATGCTGACGCACTTTATTCAGAAGGCGCACAACCGCCGCGTGCTGGTGCATCCGCGCATTGTGATCGGAGTGCCGAGCGAAATTACCCCGGTGGAAAAACGCGCGGTACAGGACTCCGCTTATCGCGCGCGAGCGAGCGAAGTGTATCTGGTGGAACAGGCCATGGCTGCGGCGATTGGCGCGGGCCTGCCGATTGATGAGCCGTCCGGCAACATGGTGGTGGATATCGGCGGCGGCACTACGGACATCGCGGTTATTTCCATGAGCGGCATTGTCTATTCGCGTTCCGTGCGCGTAGCCGGAAACGAAATGGACGAAGCGGTGATGCAATACCTGAAACGCAAGTACAACTTGTTGGTCGGCGAACGTACCGCGGAACAGATCAAGATGGAGATCGGTTCGGCTTATCCGCTGGAAAAACCGCTCACCATGGAAGTGAAAGGCCGCAACCTGATCGAAGGCGTGCCGCGCACGGTGACCATCGACGACAGCGAAATTCGCGAGTCTTTAAGCGAATGCGTGGCTACCATTTTGAATGCGGTACGCGTGGCCCTCGAACGCACACCGCCGGAACTCTCCGCGGACATCAGCGATCGCGGCATTGTACTCACCGGAGGCGGAGCGCTGCTGAAGAATCTCGACAAGCGCATTCGCGAAGAAACCGGGCTGCCAGTCTCCATTGCGGACGACCCGCTGGCCTCAGTGGTGCTCGGCACGGGAAAAATGCTCAGCGACTTCAAGTTGTTGCGGCAGGTTTGCATCGACTAGTTTTTTTGCGACCGAATAATTTTTTGCAAACAATAAACAACGTGGCGCTGCAGCTTTTTGCGCTCGATAAAAAATAGAACGAGTCACCATGGTTGGCGTTCCCTCTCGACACAAATCGATCTTTCTCCTCGCGGCGATGGTGTTGCTGCAGATACTGCTGCTGGCGGTGCAGATCAAGAGCGATTCGCAAGGGCGGCTGATTCGCGTGTGGACCGTCGGAGCGATTTCGCCGTTCGAACGCGCCGGTTCGTACGGCATCGGCGGGGTGCGCGGCACGTGGGTGCACTACTTCGCGCTGCAAAATACTTCGCGGGAAAACGCGGACCTGCGGCATGAGAACGACCGGCTGAAGCTGGAAGTCACGCAACTGCAGAGCCGGGTGGCCGAAGCGGCACGGTTGGAAACGCTGCTCAATTTTCGCCAAGCGCATCAGCAAGTGCCGATGCTGGGCGCACGAGTAATCGGCGCCAGCGCCGACAGCGCCAGCCGGACGATCTATCTTGATCGCGGCGAACACGACGGCATCCTGAAAAACATGGGCGTGATCACGCCGGACGGTATCGTCGGCAAGGTGATCGAAACATTTTCCAACGCTTCGCAAGTGCTGCTGCTGACAGACAAGGATAGCGGCGTGGGCGCGATGCTTGCGACGTCGCGCATCCAGAGCCCCGTGGGCGGCACGGGCGAACCGCGCCTGGAAATGAAGTACGTGGCCAACGACGACAAGGTAGAGGTCGGCGAGAGCGTGGTCACCAGCGGAATGGATCGAATTTTTCCCCCGGATTTAGCGGTGGGAACCGTGGTGGAGATTAAATCCGGCAATCCTTTCAAGACCATTCGCGTGCAGCCCGCGGCAAATCTTGAACGCCTGGAAGAAGTGATCGTGCTGACAACGTTGCAGCCGCTGATTCTGAAGCACGATTCCTCGGACGCAGCTTCGGGCGCGAACGGAAAATCTCCGAGCGCGGCTGCCGATGCGGCTAAGGTTCAGGCAAATAAATCGGCCGCCGACCAGCCGGCCATCGACAAACCCAAGTCTCCGGTGACGCACCAATGAACGAGACGTACGAACTGCGCACCGCAGAATCCCACATTGAGGTGCACAAGTTTCGTGCGGGCTCGATTCTCGGCACGCTGGTAATCATTTTTTTTCTGCAGGCTTTCCTGCCGATTTATTTTCACAAGCTGGCGATCCTGGACTTGCCGCTGCTCATCACCATTTATTTTGGGTTGAGCCGGAGAAATCCGTCCACCGGACTGTTGCTGGGCATGGCCATCGGACTGGCGCAAGACAGCCTGAGCGGACCCACCGTGCCCATCGGGCTGTACGGTATCGCTAAAACGATCATTGGCTTTCTGGCGTCGTCCGTCGGCGCGCGCCTGGACACGGAACATCCCGCGGCGCGCTTTGCGTTGACTATAGTTTTCTTCGGGCTGCATCAGGGAATCTTGGTAGTCGAGCGGCGCATTCTACTGGCACAGCCGGAAGTGTGGTTCACAGTGCAGCTGGCGATTGCCGCGCTGGTTAACGCCGTGGTGGGCGTGTTTCTCTTCACCGTGCTGGACCGGCTGCGCAAACCTTCCTAATTCCCCTTCTCCAAGACTATCTAGCGCCTGAACGCTAGTTCGCCGATAAAAATTTCCTAAGGTCGGCGTAGTTACTCGAAAATGGCAGTGAGAGCTTGTCACGTTTTAGGCAGGCTGCCAGGCGATCCGGCAGCGGTGGTGCTGCGCCAATTGCGCGCTGCACAATCTCGGCGAACTTGGCGGGATGCGCGGTGGAGAGCACCAGGCCTTGCGACGGCTCCGGATGCTCGCGCTTGTAGGCTTCCCAACCGAGGATGCCGACGGCGGTGTGCGGGTCGGCAATATAATTGTAACGCTCGTGAACCATTTTCATTGCGGCAAGAGTCTCTTCGTCCGTAGCGCCGTGGCCCCAGATTTCTTTCTGCACGTATTCCAGGCGGTTGCGGCACAAATCCAGCAGGCGTGGAAAATTATTGGGATTGCCCACGTCCATGGCGTTGGAGATGGTGGCGATGCCGGGACGCGCACGAAATTCTCCGTTTAGCAAATACTGCGGTACCACGTCGTTGGCGTTGGTCGAGGCGATGAATCGCGCCACCGGCAGACCGATGCGCTTGGCAAAAATCCCCGCCGTTAAATTCCCAAAATTGCCGCTGGGGACGGACACAATCAGCGGAACCGAAGCCACCGGCAACTGCCGGTACGCGGCCACGTGATAAAACATCTGCGGCAGCAGGCGTCCAATGTTGATGGAATTTGCCGAGGTCAAAAATGCGCGCTTGTTCAATTCCTCATCGGAAAACGCTTGCTTCACCAAGCGCTGGCAATCGTCGAACGAGCCCGCGACTTCCAGCGCGGTAATATTTTCGCCCAGCGTGGTGAACTGTTTTTCCTGCGCCTCGCTGATGCGCTTAGAAGGATAGAGAATCACCACGCGAATGCCCGGCACGCCCAGAAATCCGTGCGCCACCGCGCTGCCGGTATCGCCGGAGGTGGCCACCAACACCGTGAGCTGCTTCGATTCGCCGCGCACGAAATAACCCAGCAGGCGGGCCATGAAGCGCGCGCCAAAATCCTTGAAGGCCAGCGTGGGGCCGTGAAACAGCTCCAAAACGTGTAGTCCCGGCGAAAGCGACACGAGTTTTACGGGAAAATTGATGGACTCACTGACGATCTGCCACAACACATCTTCGGGAAGCTCCGCGCCGGCAAATGGGCGCACCACGCGGTAGCACACCTCCGTGAACGGCAGCCCGCGAAAATCTTCCAGCTCTTGCGGCGAATGGCGCGCAATTTCCGCCGGCATGTATAGCCCGCCGTCGGGCGCCAGTCCGCGAAGCACGGCACCGCGCAGCGACGTGAGTGGAGCCTTTCCGGAGGTGCTGCGGTATCTCATAAAATTGCGCGCATCGCGCTATCTGAAATCCAATGGAGAATGTTTCGCATGCCGCTAGCGTGAAGCTTGACGCCGGACTTCCGCCATAAATTTCTCGACGTCATACGACGCCGCACGCAATTCCGCTACGGGCAGCGTGGCGTGCGCCAGCACTTCATAACTCTGCCGTCGCGCGGCCAGCAGCGCTGGATAACATCGCGCCACGGTGTCCTTCGGCAATTCACCGGGCTTTGCGCGGAACGCGCCACGCCACAATACCGGCTTCGGATCACTGAGATAGCGTTCGATTAGCAACTGCTCCTCGGCCCGCGAAGCCGCGAAATACACCACGGTCAAGTCGCGGCGCATGCGCATCAGCAGGTTGTTGCCGGTGTAAATCACGCTTCCGGTAGTGTCCAAGATCAGCGATTCCTCCGGATGCTGCTCGACGCCGGTCAACACTTCGTCCAATGCGCCGATTTCCTCGGCCAAATATTGCGATTCGCGTTCGGCATAGGTGGCGCTGTCCGGCCAACCCATCCAAGCCGCCAGATCGTTGGCCATATTGTTGAAGCCGGCGCGATCGCCGCTGGGCAAATGCTCGGCCAGGCGCCGTCCGATCAGGTCATCGCAGGAAACCACGTGGCGACCGGAGTCCGCCAGCCTTCGGGACCAGAATGTTTTCCCGGTGCCGGACATCCCGATGAAGGCGAGATGCGTCAGGTCTAGTGTGTTGGTTTCCATGGCGTGAAAATAGCTTTCTAACATAGCGTGCCCGCGAAGCTCAGGGCAAGTTACGTGCGGACCACGGTTTCAATCAGGACACGTGGCGCCCGCGCCTCGCCAAGCGATCCCCACGGTGACGACTTGGAACCTGTTCTTCGGTACGACTTGCGGCACTGTTGGCCAGGTGTTACGTTTAAAAAGGCGTGGCGGCAGGCGATTGACAATGTTCGGCGGCGCAGTTCGGGGCTTTCGGCGAAAATTTTCGGACGCGAAGCTAGATAACTTTCGCGGACATTTCGAAACTGGCAGCTCGAAACCAAAATGCCTCGTAAACCAATGCCGTAGCAAGCGCCTTGCCCGGCGCGTGATTTATTTTTTGTAGCGAGCAGCTCTGAAAATCGGGAGCGGGCCGGCCCGGCCCTGAGTCTGGTGCTCGTCGAAACGCAAGAAGACGGCGTTTCACGCGGAGTTTTCGTGTCCATCTGGTTTCGCAACGACAAACGGTTGCCGCAAGCGCGGCTGGCGGTCGTGTCCTACGTTATCGTGGGCATGATCGGCGTGCTGCTGCTGGGCTTCTGGAAATTGCAGGTCATTGATTCGGATAAGTACGGGCAGCTCGCGGAACGCAATCGCGTTCGTTCCATCCCCATCATTGCCCCACGTGGACGCATGCTGGACCGCGATGGCCGCGTCCTGGTAGACAACTATCCGTCCTTCAGCGTGCTGCTGTTGCGCGACGATCCCGCTCTGGTTGAAAAAAATCTTCCCGCCGTTGCTGACGGCCTGGGCATTTCCATCTCTGATTTACGCGACGAATTGGCCAACACCAAGAACCTGCCGAAATTTCAGCCCATCGTCATCAAGCCGGAAGCCACCAAGGCCGACGTCGCGTTTATCGAATCGCACCGCGCGGACATTCCGCTGCTTGAAATGTTAATGGTGCACCGCCGCCGTTACCTGCCGGATGCTTTCATGGGTAACACCATCGGCTATGTAGGCGAGGTCAGCGAGCAGCAGATTGAGGATAGCAACGGAAAATTTCGGCCGGGAGATTTCGCGGGAAAAACCGGTCTGGAGCGGCAGTACAACGATCAGTTGATCGGTACCGACGGCATGCGCCGCGTTGTGGTCAACAGCGTTGGCAAAGAAGTGGGACGCCTCTCCACGCAGGAAGCCATCCCCGGAAAACAGATCACGCTGACCATCGATTACGACCTGCAGATGATCGCCGAGCAGTCTCTCGGCCAGCGACCCGGCGCGGTGGTGGCGCTTGATCCGCGCACCGGGGAAGTTCTAGCCATGGTTAGCCGGCCCACGCCGGACCCCAACGATTTCGCGGTGCAAATTTCGAAGGATGAATGGCGCAAGCTGAACGAAGATCCGCTGCATCCTTTGCTGAACCGCGCCATCCAGGCGCAGCTCGCTCCCGGCTCCATTTTCAAAATCATTACCGGCACCGCGATGCTTGAGGACAAAGTGCCGCCGGAAAGTTTCACCACGTTTTGTCCGGGTTACGCGACGTTTTACGGACGCCAGTTCAAATGTTGGGTGTTATCGTCGAAAACCGGACCTCGCTCGCACGGCACCACGAATTTGCACGACGCCATTCTCAAATCCTGCGACGTCTTTTTCTACACCGTGGGCATGCATCTCGGCATCGACCGGCTTGCCTATTACGCCAGCAAACTCGGCATCGGGCACAAGACCGGGATCGACTTGCCCTCCGAAGAGCCTGGCTTAATGCCGTCGCCCGAATGGGTGGAGCGCGTCTTTCACCGCAAATGGTACGCAGGAGAAACGATTTCCGTCGCCGTCGGTCAAGGCGCGGTGACCACCACGCCGCTGCAATTGGCGCGCACCATCGGCGGCATCGCTTCCGGCGGCGTTTTCAAGCAACCACACCTGCTGAAAGATGCGCAGAATGTGGGCGAAGAACGCTTTCAGATTTCCGACTCCACGGTAGAAAAAATCACCGACGCGATGTACGGCGTGGTCAACGAACCCGGCGGCACCGGCGGACACCTGAAGCTGACGGGCATCGAACTCAGCGGCAAATCCGGCACCGCCCAGGTCATCGGTTATTCCACGCGCGATCGTGTGGGCAAACAGAAAAAGTTTGAGGACAACGCCTGGTTCGTGGGCTACGCTCCCAAGCGTAATCCGGAAATCGTGGTCGCCGTGCTGGTGCAAGAAAGCGGACAACACGGAGGCGAAGCTTCCGGCCCGGTGGTGCGCGACATCATCAAGACCTACTACGACAAGAAGAACAAGAAGACCAACGGCCAGTACACCGTGGAACTCGAACACCGCGATCTCGATGGCGATGGAGGAGTATCGCACCCCGAGGCCAACACATCGCCTACTTCGGCCGCAGGTTCCGCCAAGCCCGCGCATGCTGTAGTTGCACATGCCGCGGCGGCGCCGGCGGCGGCCACCATCGCCCCGCAGGTTGCACTGAAGCGTGAAGATACCGCTCCGACAGCGGCGGCACGCGAGGATAAAGATTCGCCGCCACACTGATTTTCAGAAAGCTGCTTAACACCTACGTTAAGCGGGACGGAAACGCAGAATGAAGGATGCACCGGGTACTAAAGACTACGATTGGTGGCTGCTGGCCATCCTGGCGGCCATTTGCGCCTTGGGCGTAATCGAGATCTACTCCGCCACGCACGGCAGCGCGCTGGACGGCATGCACATGAAGCAGGTGCGCTGGCTGTTCGTTGGAGTGATACTGATGTTCGGGCTTTCCCGGCTGGACTACCACCTCATCCTGGATCAGGCGCTCATCCTCTACCTGATCGGCATATTGGCTCTCATTGCTGTGTTGGTCTTTGGCCATACCCGCTTTGGCGCCAAGCGCTGGCTGCCCGTCCTGGGTGAATTTCTCCAGGTGTCAGAACTCGTCAAATTGATTATAATCATTGTGCTAGCCCGGTTCTTCGCGGAAGTGCAGAGCGATGATCTCTCGCTGCGCGATTTGATCAAGGCGGGACTGCTGGTAGGCATACCGTTAGCTTTAATTCTTAAGCAGCCTGACCTGGGTACCGCGCTGGTGCTGATGCCCTTGTTAGTGGTCGGCGCGTTTTTGGCCGGTTTGCAGTGGCATCACGCTGCCATAATTTCGCTGGTAGGTGTACTCTTAGTAGGAAGTGTATTCTTCCCGCCCGTCAGTAAGCATATTTTGAAGCCGTACCAGCGCGAGCGGATCACTTCTTTCCTGCACCCGGAAGATGACGCCAAGGGTTCCGGCTATCAGTTGCTGCAATCCAAGATTGCCGTGGGGTCCGGTGGCTTCTGGGGCAAAGGTTTTGGAAATGGCAGTCAGAATCAACTGGGCTACATCCCCGTCCGATACTCGGATTTCATCATGTCGGCGTGGGCGGAAGAACAGGGATTCAAAGGCGTGCTTCTAGCCTTGGGACTGTATATGGCGCTTTTACTTCGCTTGGTGCAGAATGCACAACGCGCGAAAGATCGCGCGGGAATGTTTCTGGTCATGGGCGTAGCAGCGGCGCTGGGTTTCCATGTTTTAGTAAACGTGGCCATGGTCATCGGCGCTATGCCGGTTACCGGTATCCCCTTACCCTTAATGAGTTACGGGGGTTCCGCCACGCTGTTTGTTTTTCTGGCGATTGGTTTAGTCATGAATGTACGGCTCCGCCGTTTCGTTAACTGAGCCGGCCGCCAGTCCGCGTGACGTGCCCGAACTGCTGCAAAAGGGCCGCACCGGCAAAAAAGTTAAGCCGACTGCTCGTCAGTCGCAGGTAAGAAAGATTTCAATAAGCAGGACAGCATCGTCCGCCGTTTGCCCGGTAGCCCGGCAACGGACCAGCCTCGATAGCCAGAGGAATCAGCTTCCCTCACGCTTCGACCGCCGAGCCACCTCCCTAGGGGTGTGCCCGGCGCGTGTTTCGCGTCCCACGAAACATCACTATCTGGTACGGACCCCCGACGGGCAATCGCTCGCGGCGATGCGTGCAGGAGCCGGCCTTGCCGGCGCCGCACAACAATTATCAAAAGGCGGACGCACGGCGTTCGACCTAAAGGACGGTCCCGGCGATGCCCGGACCGCACAGAAGGAGTTTTCATGTCAAAAGAACTGGTTATTTCCGCGGCCTCCCATGAACGGCGGGTCGCGATTATGGAAGAAGGTCAGCTAGTCGAGATTTACATCGAGCGCGAAAAAGAGTTCGCCCTCGTCGGCAGCATCTACAAAGGTAAAGTCACCCGCGTCCTTCCCGGAATGCAATCTGCGTTCGTCGAAATTGGCCTTGATGGCGACGCTTTTCTGTACGTCAGCGACGTTTTCGAAAATCTGGAAGATTACGACCACGGCCACGCGCACGATGTTCCAGTAAGCGCGCCGCAGGCGCTCTCTCCGGCGGCTGCCACTATCGAACTGCTGCCCGGCGAAACTCTGCACGCGGCGCACGCGGACCACGAGGAAATTTCTCTTCCGCTGCACGATGAAGAACATCTTCATGATGTCGCGCCTCTGGATCATTTGGCGGACGAGCATCTCGCCGATGAGCATCTGCCTGGCGAACACCTGGCGGGTGAGCATTTTTCAGGCGCGGGTCATCTCGATCACGAGGTCGGCTATCAGCCAGCGTCCTCTGACGCGCTGAACGCGGAACTTCATGGCGAGGTACACGACGAGGCCGGCGACGAACGTCAGCCGGAATCCAACGCCTCGGCGCCGCAGAATTTTTCGCCGCATTACAATCCCACGCAAAACTATCCTTCCAGCGGCGGACGCGATCGCGGCCCATCAAATTTTGGACGCGGCAATGACCGCGGCGGACGCGGCGGACAAAGCGCTGGAGGCTCAGATCGAGGTTCAGATCGTGGCGGCGACCGTGGTGCAGATCGCGGCGGCGATCGTGGCCGCGGCGGACGCTGGGGCCGGCGCGGCGGGCGACGTCGCGGCGGCAGTGGCAGCGGTCCAGGAAACGGCCCGCGCAACAACGTTCCTACGCAAAATGCCGGGCCGGGCCGCAACCTTCCGCCATCGAAGTATGCTTCGCCGACGAGTGGTGGCGGCGAAACACGCGGTGGCGATCGCGGCAATGATCGCGGCTTCGAACCAGGCAATTTTGAACCGAAGGGCCGCGACCAGGGCCGCGGTGACCAGGGTCGTGGCGACCGTGGCGGTTATCGCAGTGGTCCGTCGCGCGGTCCCGAACCGCGCCGCGAAAGCACGCGTTTCAGTTCGCCGTCCGCGCCGAACGATCCGAACGAGGAGCCGATCTTGCTTCCCGGCGAATCGCTGGCCAAGTATCGCGAAAAGCCCGCCTCCGCCGCGCCTGCCGTTGAGCGCGTCGCGCATGACGAACAACCCGAAGTGGCCGAAGTTGAAGATCTTTTGCCGAATCGCGCCATGAACGTTGCGCCTTCTCCGCTCGCGAGTTCCTCGTCCGCGGCCACACCCGGCGCAGGCACAGTTCCGCGACGCTTCTCCGGAGGGTTGCCACGCTGGCTTCTCGCCGAAGAGGGCGCCGAAGCCGCGCCAGCTTCCACTGACGAAACCGCCGCAAGCGGCGAGACCTCTCTTTCCGCGCAAGAGGAAGAACGTGAAGAGCAGGAGTCTGCTTCCGCGAATCTTCCCGTCGCTGCGGAAAGTCTCGAAACTCGCGGCGAAGTCGACTTGAACGAAGATCAAGTCGCCTCCCTAGCCTCCGAATTCGTCGAAGCCAAACACGAAGAGACCCAAAAACACGCCGTCGCCGATGCCGTCGCGGGTGGCGCCGACTTTGACGAAGAAGAGGACGAGGACGAAGAGGACGAGCAGGACCAGCACTCTCCGGAAAACGACGCCGAAGAAGATTCCGAAGACGAGGAAGAAGAAGAGCTGCAAGTAGCTCAAGAAGCGGTGCAAAGCAGCACCGCTTCCGAACGCTCTGAAGCCGAAGCCGACGCCGCGCACGATGAGGCCCACGCTGAAGCCGAAGAAGTCGCCGCGCTGCACGCTGAGACGGCCACTGCCGGCACGGGCGAATTTGCGCATGGCGAAACTGCCGCTTTCGTTGAAGAAGAAAGCATTCTGCTTCCCGGCGAGACTCGCGCACCGCGACCTGCCGGCGCTCCGCGTGAAGATTTCCCCCGGGACTCCGCGCGCGTTGGCGGCGGCAATCCTCGCTCGCGATTCCAGCGTCCCTTCCGCGGCGGTGGCCGCGATCGCGGTCCACGCCGTGACGGCCGCGATTCACGCGGACCACGCGACAATCGAGGTAGCGATAATCGAAGTCACGACAATCGCGGCGGCGAAAATCGCAGCACGGATTCGCGCTCCAGCAGCCGTCCTTCCGAGCCGCGCCCGTTCGAAAATCGCGGCAGCGGCGAAGGCCGTCCGCGTTTCGATCGCGGTCGCTCCGGCGGAGGTCAGCGATTCGAACGCCGTCCTGGCGGCGGTGGTCACCATCGCGGACACGGCAGCCATTCCGGGCCGTCACGGCGTCCGCAATTAATTTCTGAAATGCTCAAGGCCGGCCAGGAAGTGGTGGTGCAAATCGCCAAGGAACCGCTCGGCAAAAAGGGCGCGCGCATCACCAGTCACGTCGCTCTGCCGGGCCGCTTCCTCGTCTACATGCCCACCATCGACCACATTGGCGTTTCGCGCAAAATTGAAAGCGCGGAAAACCGTTCGCGGCTGCGCCGTTTGGTTGGCCAGGCGCGCGGCGCGTATCCCGGTGGATTCATCGTCCGCACCGCCGCTGGTGGCGCCACCGACGAAGAAATTCAGACCGACATCGACTTCCTCGGCAAAACCTGGAACGAAATCAAAGCCAAGAGCGAAGAGCGCAAAGCTCCCTCGCTGCTTCACCGCGATCTAAACCTCGTTGAACGTATTTTGCGCGATTACGTCAGCGACGATTTCACCGCCATCTGGATCGACAACGAAGAGGAGTACGGCAAGGTCGTCGAGTTCGTCAGCCGCTTCCAGCCTAAACTCGTCAGCCGCGTCAAGCTGTACACCAAGGAACAGCCCATCTTCGAAGAGTTCGGCATCCAGCACGAACTCGACAAAGCCTTGCGCGCCAAGGTCTGGCTCAAATCCGGAGGCTACATCGTCATCAACCACACCGAAGCTTTGGTAGCCATTGACGTCAACACCGGCAAATTCGTCGGCAAAGGTTCCATCCGCCTCGAAGACACCATCGTCAAGACCAACCTCGAAGCGGTAAAAGAAATCGTGCGGCAAATCCGCCTGCGCGACCTGGGCGGCATTATCGTGGTCGATTTCATCGACATGGAAGAGCGCCGCAACCGCGAAAAAGTTTTGTCGGCCCTGCAGCAAGCCCTCGAAGAAGATAAAGCTCCATCAAAGGCTTTGTCATTCAACGAATTCGGCTTGGTCTGCATCACCCGCAAACGTACCAAGCAAGCCCTTGAGCGCGTGCTTTGCCAGCCGTGCCCGTACTGCACCGGTAGCGGAATGGTGAAATCCATTCCCACACTGTGCTACGAAATCCAATCGGAAGCCCGCAAAATGGCCGCCGCCGATCACGAATCCCCGAACCTGACGCTGCGCGTCAATCCGGAAATCGCCAAAGCGTTAAAGACCCGCGAGTCCATGCTCATGGACGAACTCGAGCAAACCTCGCACAAACACATCATCATCCAATCCGACGCCACCCTGCATTGGGAGCAGTACGATATCTATTAGATGAGAATTTTAAGTAAGGCGAGACGCTCGGGCTTTGTGGCCCGGGCGTTTTGCTTTTTTGGCGCAGGATTTGTCTTCGCAGAAGTCTCACTGCTTGGTTAGTGGGTTTGCCCGTGAGTTTCGTACTGGGACCGGAAGACTCCCTGCAGTGAATGCGGTCCTACTCGGCGATTATGCGATCAGCCCACTCAACGAGAGAAACAAAGATGGCTGGGTTACCGAACTTTGCGCTCCAGATAGCGAGATCGTTTTCCGAAACCCCACGGGCTCGGCTGCAAGCTCCTCAAGAAAACACAGGAATGTGTTTGGCGACAATTTTCTCGCGCAACTCACTGAGCGGTGGCCAACCGATAGGAATCACTGCATCGGACGTCGCCTTACGCATCAGATACGTGGCGTCAGCAGTCAGGAATATCTGAACTTCGTGACCTGCGTCCGACAACGCGAGTGCATGTGCAAACACGAATGAGGCTCGGGTCGTGTCGTCGGTTCCCCAGGAACTCCTCATCATAATCTTCAGAACTTTTTTCGATTCCTGGGCCTTCGCCCCCAGTGCTAGAAAAGGAAGGCCGACCAACTGTGACAAGAATCTGCGCCTGGCCATGACTGTCTTCTCCTGTTCACTCCATCCGAACAGAGGTTTCGGAGGAGCCTACATTGACGTATTTAGTCCTGTCAATTGGCAAGCCCCGGTTAGTCGGATAATCGGAACTGATCCGCCCCGAAGGCGGTCTAAAACCCAAAGACTTCGCAATAGGGGCCCCCGGGTGTTTTTGTCTGTCTGATCTTGTGTAAAACGACACAGACGACAGCACGTCGTTGGTAGCGACTCCTGGCAGGATCCAATCCGCCATTTCAAGGAGCTCTTAATGACGCAATCCCAAGCGACCAGAAGCATCATCGACACGCACCGGCACATTTTTGGTCCAAAGCTGCGTCAGAAACTCGTTGAGAATATGGGCTTTGACAATACAAAGCCGTTGCCGCAGGTCTTTGGGGACGAGATGTTTTTCTATCGCGAGTCGGTTGACGTTGATTATTCAATGGAGATTCAGCGGCAAAGCGGGGTTACGCTTTGCGTGAACAGCTATGGCGGCGAGGTGGAGATGTTCGCCCAGCACGTCATTAAAGCAAGCACCATCGATACCCTCAAATTCCTGAACGACGAGTCTTTCGAACTTCGCGATAGATTCCCCGATGAGGTACCTGTATGGCCAACGCTCATGCTCTGGAAGAGAGTTCGCGTGATGTCATCGATCCACTAATTTCGAATAAAGAGGCCTGTTGCATCAGCATTACCACCAGCTACGGAGCCGGTGCAGATCAGATCTTTCTGGACTCACCCAAGGCCGAATGGCTATGGGAGTACGCGCAGGCCAAAGATGTTCTCGTTCATATTCATCCGCCACTGGTAGCGATAGGTGCTGCTGCAATGCAGCAGTATAGGCTTAACGAAGCCGTAGGCCGGCCATTTGATACGGCGCTGTCGGCTGCTCGCATTATCTTCAGCGGCGTCTTCGATAAATACCCAAAGCTGAAGGTTCTTTTTGTTCACATGGGCGGAGCCATCGCCCCCGTGGTTTGCAGACTCGATTGGAACTGGGAGTTGAACTATAAAGGCATCCAAAACCCACCGATCTAAAAAGTGGATAAGAATCTTTGTAAGCCTTCGGAGTATTTCAAGTCGAATATCTATGTGGATACCATGGGTCCAAGCGCGATCTGCCTCAAAGCCATGATCGAAATGTGCGGCATCGACCGCGTTCTATTTGGAACCGATTTCGGGCCGGTTCCCATGAGCCCAAAAGTGCACATCGATCTTGTAGACGACACGATCACCGACGCTGCGGATCGCAATAAGATTTTCTCAACCAATGCGCTTGCTTTGCTCCGTTTAGACAGCAAATCACACGAAGGTCCTGCTGGAGGGATGAAGCGGAGCACGGCGCAGGGCCGCGCTTAGCGGGAGAAACGCCAGTTAGAATTTCCCTTCTTCACTTCCTGAGCTCGGCTACTCGACGTCGACCTGCAATCCTCCAACCCACCCGGCCGCCAGATTGTAAAGCGCCGCCACGATAGACAACACCACACCACCAATCACACCATATAAAATCGGGAAAATAATGATGGAGGCAAAGCCAAATCCCGCACCAAATCCGCGTGGCCCGATGATCCCACTTCCGCCGCCCGCCAAACTCCCCAGCGAACCTGCGATCAGCGAGAGTCCCGCCACAATAAGCCCTATGAAAAACCCTAGAAATGCATACACCACCAGACCAACTTTGAACGCCGATCCCACATCCACGCGTTTAATCACCGCCATTTTTTCTCCTTTTCTATTCCGTCTTGCGCCGGATGCTATCAGAAACACGCCGCCGCGTCATCGCGCTTCTCACCGCCTCGCGAGCACGCCAAAGCGCGAATACCTCTCCGTGAACTCTGCGCCCTCTGCGTTAAGCTTCTTCTTTCCACGCCGCACCGCCCGGGCCCGCCATCACTTTTCGCCCCATGCTATGATTTGCGCATGACCGCGCGCGTCCTCGATGGCCTGAAAATCCGCGACGAAATCTTTGCCGAACTGCGCAGGCAAGCCGTTGACCTCTACCTGCAGCAACACGTCCGCGCCGGACTTGCCGCCGTCCTCGTCGGAGATGATCCCGCTTCGCAGCTCTACGTAAAAAGCAAAATCGAAGCTTGCCATCACCTCGGTCTCGCCAGTTGGATGCACACGCCTTCCGCCAGCAGCACCACCGACGATCTCCTTAAACTCGTTGACGATCTCAATCGCGACTATCGCGTGGATGGCATTCTGATCCAGCTTCCCTTACCCAAACAGGTAGACACCAAGCGCGTCCTCGAAGCCGTAGACCCCGCGAAAGATGTGGACGGTTTTCATCCGATTAATCTAGGCAAACTCGTTAGCAATCGGCCCGGCCTGGTCGCCTGCACGCCCGCCGGCTGCATGGAAATCCTTCGCCGCAACCAAATCCCCATCGAAGGCGCCAACGCCGTGGTCCTCGGCCGCAGCGACATCGTCGGCAAGCCCATGGCCCTTCTGCTCATGCACGCCAACGCCACCGTCACCATCTGCCATTCCAAAACGCGCGATCTTCCCGACGTCGTGCGTCGCGCCGATATCGTCGTCGCCGCCATGGGCAAAGCCGGCTACGTCGCCGCCGATTGGATCAAGCCCGGCGCCGCGGTCATCGACGTCGGCACCAACAAAGTTACCGACCCCGCCGAAGCCACTGCGTTGCTGAAGAATTTCCCGCGGCGCCTCGAAAAATTCCACGCCAAAGGCTCCGTGCTAATCGGCGACGTCCATCCCGATGCCATCAACGCCGCCGGAGCGCTCACGCCCGTCCCCGGCGGCGTCGGTCCCATGACCATCACCATGCTCATGAGCAACACGATAAAAGCCGCCAAACTGCGCCGCGGCGACTCGACGGCGCCTCCTTCGCCATCGCCCGACACCCAGAAAGACACCGCCCAGCAAAACACCACGCCCTCCGCAGCGGGCGCGCGATGACCACACTGTGCTGAAACTCGGCCTCACCGGCGGAATCGCCAGCGGTAAAAGTTCGGTAGCCGCCATGCTACGCGACCTCGGCTTCACGGTACTCGACGCCGACGCCCTCGGCCATCAGCTCATCGAACCCGGCCAGCCCGCCTATGAAGAAATCATCAAAGAGTTCGGCGCCGCCATCGCCTGGGAGCGCGGCCGCATCGACCGCCGCAAACTCGGCGCCGTCGTTTTCTCCGACCCCGAAAAACTCGCTCGCCTCAACGCCATCGTCCACCCCCGCATCCGCGAAGCTACGCTGCAAAAGTTCGCGGCCTGGCAGCGCGACGGCAACCGCCGCGTGGTGTTCGTCGAAGCCGCCCTGCTGGTAGAAGCGGGCTTCGACAAATGGCTCGACGGCTTGATCGTCACCTGGTGCACCCCGGAACAGCAGTTACACCGCCTGCGTTCGCGCGGCCTCACGGAATCCGAAGCCCGCCGCCGCATCGATGCGCAGCTCGCGCCTGCAGAAAAACTTCGCCACGCCAAATACCAAATCGATTGCTCCACCACGCTCGAAGAAACACGCCGCCAAGTCACCGCCCTGGTCGAGACCCTCCGCCGCGCACAATAAAACTCACCGCGCGCCGTCCACGGCCTCAATGCCGTGGCACAGCCAATCCTGGCTGTGCTTCTTGCCCCGCCAGTTTCGCCCAAACTGACCCCGTAAGCTAAACTTGTTCCAACCATGACCGTAATCGACGAAGTTCTAGTAGCCAACGAACTTTATTCCCGCACCCACGAGTTGCGTGCCCTAACACCGCGCCCAGCCCGCAAGCTGGCCGTGCTCACCTGCATGGACACGCGCCTCTCCATCCGCACCCTGGGCCTAAAAACCGGCGACGCCCACATCATCCGCAACGCCGGCGGCATCGTCACCGACGACTCCCTGCGCTCCCTGATCGTTTCCCACCACCTGCTTGGCACGGAAGAGATCATGGTCATCAACCACACCGATTGCGGCTTGATGCACACCAGCGAACAGGACCTCCGCACCCGAATCCAGAACCGCACCGGCACCGCCGCGGTTTCTCCGTCCTTCTTCTTCGCTTTCCAAAACATCGAAGAAAACGTTCGCCACCAATTGCAAAAGCTGCACACCCATCCGTGGATTCCGAAAACGGTGGTCATCCGCGGCTTCGTCTACGACGTCACCACCGGCAAGCTGCGCGAAATCAAACACGCTTCCCGACCAGAAGATCGAGGCCCGGATCCCGACCAGTCCCTTGACCCAGGAAAATGACCTGCTCAACACTTTTCCTTATAATGGATACAGCAATCCTGTGAAGGTAGGACCATCTCGATGTCTACGGTAAACTCGGCCAGACGCGCCCGCGTGATTCTCGGCGCGCTCGTCGTTCTCTTTGCTGCGTATTGGGTTGGCGCGCGCTTCGGCCCGCACCAGCCGATCAATGTTGGCGCGGTGCCCCCGCCGTCAGCCAAGCCTTCGGAATCCGGCACGCCCGCGCCCACCACGGTTGCGCAGCGCGACGGCATCCTCACCGACGACGAATCCATCAACGTCCGCGTGTACCGCCAAGCTTCGCCCGCCGTGGCCAACATCCTCACCAAAGCCACCGAATACGATTTCTTCATGGACGCCGTGCCCGTCGAAGGCGCCGGCTCCGGCTTCGTAATTGATCCGCGCGGCTACATCCTCACCAATTTCCACGTGATTCAAGAAGCCCAAAGCATCGAAGTAGTTCTCGGCGACCAAACGCACTACCCGGCGAAAGTCGTTGGCGCGGATCAACGCAACGACGTAGCTCTTATAAAGATCGATCCCAAAGGCAAATCACTGGTGTATTTGACTCTCGGTGACTCCGCAGCCCTGCAAGTAGGACAAAAAGTTCTGGCCATCGGCAATCCCTTTGGCTTCCAATCCACGCTGACCACCGGCGTGGTGAGCGCGCTGGGCCGCACGGTGCAAACCAGCCAGACCACTTTCATCGACGAAGCCATCCAGACCGACGCCGCCATCAATCGCGGCAACTCTGGCGGCCCGCTCATCAACACTCACGGTGAAGTGATCGGCATCAACTCCGCAATCTACACGCCGAGCGGCACCACCGCGGGCATCGGCTTCGCCATTCCGATCAACACCGCGAAAAATATCGCGCACGACCTGATGACCGACGGCCGCGTGCACACCGCTTTTCTCGGCGTCGAAACGCTTCCCGTCGGCGGCTATCTGGCAGGCGCGCTGGATCTTCCAGTGCAAGAAGGTTTACTGGTCGAAACGGTTACTCCGAACGGCCCCGCTGCCAAGGCCGGCATTCGCGGCGGCGATCGCTCCGCGCAGGCTGGCATGCGCCGCATCTATATCGGCGGAGACATCATCGTGGCCATCAACGATCAGAAAATCGCCAATCAGTTCGACGTGAACATCCAGCTAAACCACAAGCGTCCAGGAGACACGGTGAACATCGCGCTCTACCGCGGCGGCAAAAAAATCACCGTTCCGGTAACCCTCTCCGAACGCCCCGGCAGTTAGCGGCGTTCGTAACGCCTTTGTGGCGGCCGCCGTCTGCGGCGGTCGCCTTGTGGATGCCCAGGCACAAACGAAAACGTCCGCCGCAGACGGCGGCCGCTACAAAACCGCATAGCGAATACTCACTTCGCAAATGCCGCCCGCTGCGCATCCCGTTCCGAATCACTCATCGCAAACCATCCTTCCGCCAAATCCCGCACGCGTTCCAGTTCTCGCTGCATTTCCGCATGCTTCGCCTCCATAGCGTCGGCATCCGCATCCTGCGGCACGTAAATCGGCGGCGCAAATAGTATCACCGTACTCGCAAACGGCGCCGGCATCAGAAAATGGTCCCAAGTTTTTTCAAAAGTTTTCCCGCGATCCACTCCCACATGAAACACCATGATCGGACACCCCGTCTTGCGCGCCAGCATCACCGGTCCCGGCTTGGCCACATAACGCGGCCCGCGCGGCCCATCAATCGTAAACGCGCAATCGCGACCCTCGCCCATGCGCCGCGCCATCACGGCCAGCCCGCGCAACCCGCCACGCGACGAACTGCCCTGTGCGGTGCCAAAGCCCAGCCACTCGATCACTTTGCGCGTCCACTGTCCATCGAACGCCGTGGTGTTCATCACCACCACGCCGTGATTTCTGTACCACCACACGATGGGAATGATCACGCGATGCCAGAACGCCCAGATGCACTGCTGCTTCCGCGCGTACACGCCTTCGGCATGCTGCCAGCCCAGCACTTCGTAGCGCAGTGTGGGCCCCAGCGTGCGGATCACGCCATACACCGCGCCCGCAATCAGGGGAATCTGTATCCGCCGCGACCACGGCAGCGCGGGCAGCCGCGTGTCATAGTGCGTGTTGACCGATTCTGTCTCCGGGGCTCTACTCTCCACTGCGTCAGGCAGGCTCATCGCTTATAGTATAAGCGTTAACTTTTTCCGCGCGCGCACTGAGTGAGGCACGCGAGTGCGGGATGAACGATGAAACAGCACAGTCGAGCACGTCGGGACTAACACGATGGATCGAGGACGCACGGTGCAGCACGCAGCACCTAGCGCGCATCTGTCTTAACTGATGAACATTCTTGCCTATCTCAAGCGGCGCTCCATGCACGAGAGTCCGTGCGCAACTTACGCCGCAGGCGCGGCGCTGATCGCAATCTTGTGCGCGACGCGATTTCTATGCTGCGCTAGCTCGATCCAAGCGGCGCAAGTTCCTGAAGCCTCGCGAGGCGCCTCGCCCGCGACTCCGGTGACCACAACACCAGCCACATCGCCAGTCTCCTCGCCGCGCGCCGCATCAGACAATCCCCAAACCAATCCCGCCGCCGACACCATCGGCGTCATTGAGGGCGACGCCATCGCGGTCAGCGGTCCGATGAACGTTCAAGTCGTGCACGGCAAAGTCGAGACCATGCTGCGCAGCGGCAGCGACGTGCGCGTCAAGTCCGGCACCGCACAAATCGCACTCATCGAAGGCGGCGTGATCAAAATTTGCGGCCCCGCGCACCTCTCGGTTCTGAAAACCGCCGGCGCGCTAACCGTCGCACTCGAATCCGGCACCATTCACGCCCACATCGCCCACGATATGTTGCTCACCGTCTACACCGCGCAAATCATGGCGCAGCCCATCGCCATCGGCGACGCTCCGCAAGACATGCTCGTCGGCTTCGACAATCCCGGCACCATGTGCATTCGCTCCACACGCGGCGCCATTCGCATCGAGCAGCAACTCACCGGACAGAGCGTGGTGATTCCGCAAACCGGTGACGTGTTGCTGCTCAACGCCCAACTCGATTCCCTGCGCACCAGCTCCGGCCTCTGCAAATGCGAACTGCAGATCACCGACGCCCCCGCCGACCCGCCGGCCGAATCTCCCGCGCAAGTACAAGTCAGCCGCCTGGCCACTACGGAGGATGTGCGCAAGAAATCTTTTGACGCCAAGCCCGAGCTGCCCGCCACGCCTCCGCCGGCCAAATCCGCCGACGACGAAGGGCCCATTTATCAGGTGATTGTCCCTCCGCTCGTCTACATCGCCAACGCCAAAGTCCAGCCGGAGATCGATCCCTCCATGATCATTCTGGTGCGCCGCGTCCACGTGCGTCCCACGGTAATTTTCCAGGGCCGCGTCCTCGACGACCCCGCCGCTGCCGTAACCACCGCAGCGAATGTCGTGCCCATTCCGTCAGGGGCGAATGCCGCTTCCGGCGCGTCGTCCAAAACGTCCGCGCCCGCAAACGCACCGGCCGCTCCTTCGCTAACCGATCGCGTAAAAACCTTCATGCACAAGATCTGGCCTCCCACTCCCTAAGCGGAAATGAAAGGCACAGTGGCATGGCGCCATGAGTTAATAAATATAATTTGACCAAAGAAGAGGTAGCTCAAATTCTGCAAGACTTCCTCGATGGCACAGGAAACCCATGGGCTTGGGACGATTTCACGTTGGGTATGACTCTTGTGGACACCGATCTAGACACAATTCGCATCAAGTGCCTGGGACTGGGCGAAGAATTCCCGCCCGAAAATCGAAATGAATACTGCAACGAACGGGGACGCCAGGTGATGCGCGACTACGTGCGCCAGCTCAGAGCCGGAACTTGATCGCCGGTAACCAGCCGGGCGAAAGCAAGTACAGACGCAACGTTCGTTGGATTTGGACGAACTTGTTTACAATCGCCGCGTGAATCGGCAAAGTGCTCGTTGCGATGGCATCGGTCTTCTCACATGCGGTGGCTGCGCTCGGTATCGGAGCGTGCTTTTACCGGCCGGAAATCCCTAAGCGCGTCTGGGTCGTCGGTGCCATTTGCTCCGTGATTCCGGATGCGGATGTAATTGGCTTCCACTTCGGCGTCCGTTACGGCGACTTCTGGGGGCATCGCGGCTTCACCCATTCCCTTCTCTTCGCCGCGATTCTGGCCAGCACAGTTGCGCTCTTGCTATTTCGCCATGGCTTGCCCGGCATGAGCCGCCGCACGTTATGGTTATATTTTTCCCTCGCAACGGCCAGCCACGGCTTGCTCGACGCCATGACCGATGGCGGCCTCGGTGTAGCATTCTTCGCACCGTTCGACAACCACCGCTATTTCCTTCCCTGGCGGCCGATTCGCGTATCCCCAATCGGCATTAGCCAATTTTTCACACATCGCGGTTTTGCCGTCCTGCAAAGCGAACTACTCTGGATCTGGCTCCCTTCCGCACTGCTGATCGCCGCGGCGCTATTGTTGCGCCGGCGCAATCCGGCTAAGAGTTCCTGAGCGTGGGGCCAAACTCTTTCGATGCCTTCCAAACGAAGCAACTCTGCTGGCGTCAAAAAGCATCTTGACTAGCAAACGCCCTCGGAGTATTCGTCGCATGTATCCGTCAGAAGTAAGGAGGCCCCACTCCATGCGCCGTCTAATCTTGCTGCTAATCGCTGTAGTTATTCTCGCGGTATGTTTCGCCACGCACGCGCGTACCAAGGCTGCCGCCGCGGATTTTCCCGCGCTGGATCATGTCACCATGTTGGGCCCGTCTTGTCCGCCGTATCCTTGCGCCGACATTTCGCTGCAAGACCAGGTGCGCTACCTGGTAGGCCATTGGCCGCGTGATTTTAAAATCGCCGAAGTGCAAGCCACGGAAAGCCCAAAATGCAAAAGCATGGCTAACCGCAGTCAATGCACGGTGCGCGTTAAGCTGATCAATCTGATTCTTGGCACGCAAGAGCCAGACGAAGGCCCGCGCCATGCGCGCACCGGCTGGTATGACACTTTTGAAATCACCTATTCCTTCGCGGAAACAAATGGCGCCGCGCAGAACGCCACGTTTTCCGTAAAGCCTGGCGATCACCTCGTGGCCATGCTCACCCCCGCAATACACCCGCCGAACCAGCCATTCGCCTACATCAGCACGCGGCTGGACCACGCCAGCGACGCCCTCCTTCAATCCGTCGGCGCCGCGGTCGCTGATACACTAGTATCCGCCGCGCACGTGGAAGCGAAGCCCTAGCCATCACTTATACGACTCGTAACATCTTCCTATTGGGCTATACTCGTCTCACATGGGGAACAAAATCAAGTAAACTATTTGCGCTTATACCTTCGGCATTATTTGCATCAGCAGCGTAATTGGAGTCCTTATCGGTTGTGACCGCCAGACGCATTCTGGACCCGTTGTCGTTCAAGAGAGGCCTCTCGCTTCAGGTTCCCCGTTTGTTCTAACCATTACCGCAGGCAGTTCGGGTATCACGCTGGCCAAAAGAACACCACACGATGCTGAGCTCCCGCGCCGCGACTTTTACGTGCTTCTTTCCAACGTTTCTCAGCAGCCTCAGACGGTGTGGCAGGAGTGGAATAGTTGGGGTTATCAGGCCATTTCATTCGAACTGACCACGGCAGACGGAAGGAACCATGTTGTCTCAAAGCGGCAACAAGGCTTTACGATGAATGGTCCTACCACGGACGCAATTGAACCAGGTGAAGCTCAGGTGTATGTCGTGCATCTCGATGAGTTCTGGGAGATACAGCCACCGATTCCCAAGACGGACGAAATGCCTATCACTCTAAAAGCAATTTACGAGGTATCACCCACGCCGGAGTCTAAACAGTACGCGGTCTGGACAGGCCGACTCGAATCCCACGATTACAAGTTTTCGCTGCGACAGTGGTGAATTCTGGTCTCCTTTGCCGCACACGCGGGTTGACAGGCGCGGGACGGAAACGCCGCCTGCAAAAGCTCTTGAGCCGACCTGAGCGCGAGATCGACACTTCCGATATCCCGGAATTGACCGAGAAGTTTTGGCAAAACGCGGCCCGCAACCCGTTCTTGCTGCTGGACCAAAACGGGAAACGGAAAAAACCCGCGACTAACTGATAGGTCGAAGTTGTTGGCTCCTATAACCGCTCAGGCCAGATAATCGCCCCGCACCATTCGAACACAGTACCTTAGAGTTAAGTATTGACAAGTGAATTCTTATGCGTTACTATGAGCGATGTCACGCCCATCCGGTACCTCAACGCCCCGCCCTCGGAAGTCTGCGGCCCCCTTCCGCGCCGCCTCTGACCGACGCCCTCATTGCTTCCTTAACTCATTACCTCATCTGTGCGCCACGATGCAAAAACGCGATCCTTTATTTTCAATAGCTTGCACACTCTTCTCAAAACACAATCTCGCGCATATCGTTTTTTTTGTTACTGTTGCGCACTCTTTGCCAAGAACACCCGGGGGTAGGGTGTCCGCAGTTTCCCTGTCACCCCGCCTTACTGTCTCCTTGATTCCGCGTTGTGTAACTCCAATGGAATCTTACTCTTTCAAGGACTTCCCATCTAACTCCTTTAGAGTCTATCTCTTTCGTAATTGGGGTGGGGGGTACACCTCCCTATTTTCCCACTCTCCGGCCCCGAAGGCGCCAGGCTGGAAGGCGAAGGTCGCGATCGCGCTGGGTCGCGGACTGGAACAGTCCATTCTTCTGGGGCTGGCGTCGCGGGAACTTCTCATTGACGGCACCTTGCAAGAAAACTACTCTCCCTACGTTCAAAGAACGAACAGCGCGTCTAAAGATAGCGATACTGTTCGGGAGAACCCCAGTGCTCCGTTCGCTTGCTCGTGCCGGCCTTGCCCTTTCCCTGTCTTTCATCGTTATGGCGTCCAGCTACGCGCAGGCGTCAACCCCTTCCTCGCGTGCCGCGGCGAAGAAGACCGAAATGCCGTTGGTGCGGCTGAGCGGCACAGTGCATCCGCTGGCGCGGCCGGAAAACGATCGCGGCGCGGTGCCGGACTCCTTCCCGGCCAGCCGCATGCTGGTACTGCTCAATCCTCCGGCGGACCGGCAACAGGCGCTGCAACGCTTTCTGCGCGACGCCCACGCGTCGGGTTCGCCTACCTATCACCAGTGGCTTACGCCGGAACAGTTTGGTGCGCAATTCGGGGCGCGCGACGAAGACGTGCAGCAGGTGCAAAGCTGGCTGCAATCGCACGGCTTTGCCGTGAACCGGCTAAGCAAAGGCCGGCGCGCGCTGGAATTTTCCGGGACCGCGGCGCAGGTTCGCGAGGCGCTGCACGCGCCGATTCATCAATACGAAGTCGCGGGGAAAACGTATTACTCCATCGCCAGCGAAATCTCCGTGCCGCAGAGCATCGCGCCGCTGCTAAAAGGATTTGCGCCGCTCAACAACTTCCCACTGCGCAGCGACCTGCACAGCGCCGGGAAAGCTACCTACCGTTCGGCCAGCGGCTCGACGAACGAATCTTCGGCGACTTCCTCACGCACTTCGGCGGGCACCTCATTGCTCACCGCGCAGGGCGGTCGCGCCCGGCCACAATTTACCACCGCCATCAACGGCCAGCCTTTCTACGCGATTGCGCCAGAAGATTTCGCCACGCAATACAACATCGGGCCGCAATATCAGGCGGGCACGAACGGCGCTGGACAAACCATCGGCGTCATCGGCGAATTCAATCTGGATCTGACCGTCACCGCCGCCTATCGCATGCTTTTCGGGCTGTCCAGCGACAACACTCAGGTGGTTATCGATGGCCAAGATCCGGGCACCAACGGGGCTCCCGGCAGCGCCGGCGCCGTTGGGTTCACTCTCCTTTCCAGCATCGGAACCACTTACGTTAGCGTGGAGCCGGAAATCGCCGACAATTACTTGAGCGTGGAGATCGCCGGCGCCGTAGCTCCTAAAGCCACCGTGAATTACTACCTCGCTGGAGGATCAGATTTTCAAAATGCTATTGTGTTGGCCGCCCTGCGCGCCGTGGAAGACAATCAGGCTTCGGTGTTGAGCGTCGCCTACCACAATTGCGAACAGCTCTTAGGGCCGAGCGGTAATCAATTTTGGTCGTCGTTGTGGGAGCAGGCCGCGGCGCAAGGCCAAACTGTTCTGGTCTCGAGCGGCGACGAGGGTCCGGCGGCATGCGGCGCGGAGATTTCTGTCGATGGCCAGATCACGTATCTCGGTCCCAGCATAAGCGGCCTGGCCTCGACGCCATGGAATGTGGCAGTGGGAGCGAGCGATTTTTACTATTCCGATTACGCTACGGGCGCACCGAGCGCCGCAGGCGATTGGAATGCCAGTAATGACGCAAATTTTGGTTCTTTGAAGACCCCGCTGCCGGAGCAGCCCTGGGATGAGGAACTTGGACTGAACGTTCCGCTGTTTTTCGGAGACAGTGTTGGAATTATTGGAATCATCAATCCACTTGCCTTTGGAGAATCCACCGGAGGGGGAGCAAGCAACTGCTCGCAGTTGACCCCGTCGCTGGGACCGGGCGGACTCCCCTACACGTGTGTGAGCGGATACAGCAAGCCTTCCTGGCAAAACGCGCCGGGAGTGCCTGCCGACGGCGCGCGCGATATACCGGATATCTCCGTGCTGGCAGCGGATGGCGCCAATCTTTCGGCATATGCCGTTTGCGTCGAGGTGAACGACTGCGCAGCCGTCAGCAGCGGACAACCGCAGGTGACCTTGGCGGGCGGACCTGCCGCGTCGACCGCTGCTATGGCCGGAATCATGGCGCTGATAAACCAAAAATACGGCCGGCAGGGCCAGGCGAATTTCGTCTTGTACGCGCTGGCCCAACAGCAGCCCAGCGTGTTTCACGATGTGACCGTGGGCACCAACGACGTGGTGTGCGTTATGAGCGCGCCAAACTGCACGACGCAAGTGCCCAATACCACGGGGGAATATTCCTTTGGCGTCTATAACGCAGGCGTGGGCTACGATTTGGCCAGCGGGCTCGGCAGCGTGGACGTGAATGCTCTCGTCAACGACTGGAACAAAGTTACGTTCTCTGCGAGCAATACGACGTTGCAATTGTCTCCGGCTTCGATCGAGCATGGCGCGGCGGTGACGGTTACCGCATCGGTAAAGGCGGCGTCCGGAACGGCGACGCCGACCGGCGACGTGAGCATCGAGACGACTTCGCCCACGCCGATCCTGAAGAGCGACGTGCTTACGCTGGCTGCCGGCACGGCCACCGGTAGCTTGAATTTTTTCCCTGGAGGAACCTACTCAGTGACCGCGCAATACGCCGGTGACGGGACGTTCGCCACGAGCACTTCCGCGCCTTCCATGCTTACGGTTACGCCGGAGCCAAGCACCACCTCGCTGACGCTGCAGTACGAAAGCCAGGGCGCGGCTCTGCCAATAGCAACGTCAGGTACAGTGCCCAATGGCGGCTCGGCGCCGTTCGGCAGCCGCTGGAACTTTATCGCGCAGCCTACGGGACAGACCAGCCAATCGAGCGGGGACGCTACCGGATCGGCGACGTTCACAGATGGCGCGACGTCGGTCACCGTGCCGCTGAATGCGCAAGGGATCGCCAACTGGTCGCCGCAAACGCTGGCCCTGGGCGCACATTCCGTGACGGTCAGTTACACCGGCGACGCCAGCTACAATTCCTCGACGGGAGGGCCGCTGGCCTTCACGGTGAATAAGGGTGCGCTCTTGCTGGAGCCCAGTGTGGAGGCGCCGACCGCTTCCATCACTCTCGGCTCGCCGCTAGTGGTTACCTATCAGGCGGGATCAACCGCGCTGATGCATGTGGCTTTGGTGGCAGAAAATTCCAGCGTACCTCCGACGGGCAACGTCACGGTAACTTTTGGGACGATGACGCAGATGGCGGCGGTTACGTCCGAGATGCTGTCAAGCGGAACCAACTCCGGGGTTAGCGTGGCCTTCGCAAATGTTGCGGCGGGGACGTATACGCTGAGCGCTTCTTACAGCGGAGACAGCAACTGGAATGCGAACACGTCCGCACCGCAGTCTTACACGTTCGTGGCGAGTTCCGCCACGCCAACCACCACTACGTTGTCGCTGACGCCCGCGAATGTGGACAGCTCGGGCGTGGTTACGTTCACTGCCACGGTGACGGCCAGCCAGGCGCAAAACTTTCTCGGAATTTTTGGTGGCGTTACGCTCTTCGCCAACGGCTTCGCGTTTGCCTCAGTCAATGTACAAACGTCTTTGACAAATCCGGGAAGCCTGACCGCGACGGGCACTGCGGTCATCCCAGCGACGCAGATACCGGCAGGTGCGCTACAAGTGACGGCCACGTTTCAAGGCGGCAGCACGCTGATGTCTTCCAGCAGCGCGCCGGTGCCGCTCACGGTTACGCTGTCCGACTTCACGCTGTCGTCCGGAGTGCGCAGCGTGACCGTAAAATCCGGGCAGAGCACCTCGATTCCGTTGCTGCTCGGCGGACCCAACGGCGGCAGCGCCACGGTTTCATTGAACTGCTTGCCGTCCATGCTCAATTTTCAATGTATCGCCAATTCCGCCACGCAAACCGTAAAGGGCGCGACCACCGCAAGTGTGATGATCAACGCCTACATAAATACGACCGGCACGACGGCCGGCATTAACGCGATCAGTCGAAGCCTGCTGACGGCTAGCGCCAGCTTCGCCTTCGCGTTCGCGCTGCTCTTCCTGCTGCCGAATCGCAAAGAACTCCGCAAACATTACGGGGGCCTGCAACTATGTTGTGCACTGCTGGCGGTGGGAACACTCATCGCTGGTTGTGGAGGAGGTTCCGGTTCAGTCGCACCGCCGCCACCGCAAACCATCAGCACGCCGCCCGGCACTTACAATGTAGTGATCACAGGCACTTCCGGCGCGATCGCGCACAACACCAGCGTAATTGTGACGGTGCAGTGAACAGGATACGGTGAAGTGAACAGGACGGGCTGAACAAAACGGATCAGTATCCGCCGGATTCGACGTCCTGGTCGGCTCCGCCGATTACTGGACACACGCTGAAGGCTTTCGAGGACTCGTTGCCATTCAAGAGACCGTCGGCGCTTTTGCGTTTCAACAGAAGCACGCGCTGGATGCGACCGGCGGTTTGGTTTTGCGCGTTGCCGTTCAAGCAAACGTAGATTCCGGATTTGTCTTCTTGCAAAACACTGAGGGAGATGCGCGGACCGCCGTTGGGTGCGTCAACGACGGCTTCTTTGTCAGCGATTTTCGAAGTTACGTAGCCGTAGTCGGCGAAAGTCTGTTTGCCTTTTTCAACTTTGGGGCGAAGCGCGCTGGGCAACACCCTTACGTTTAACTTGTCTACCACATACTCCGCGACCTTCTCCTTGGGATAATCTTCGTGGCCTTTGGCCATCGCCAAGGGCACGCACGCCAGTAAAATCATCACTCCACTGATTATTTTCATTTCGCTATTCTTCTTTCCGGCTGTCCAGACAAACCTCCGGCTTCCGTGCTGCGGTGCAAGATCCACCGGCCGGTCGCGTTGGGACTGTCAGCCTTTGGTGTTCAGATGAGGAAGCGGGTCTGCGATGCAGCAGTTAGCAGTGCTTCCGTCTATTCAGACCGGAGTTTGACCATTTTTATTCCGTTCGGCGCTGGAACTTACAGAGGCTCTGTTGTGATCTAGGCCAAACAGAAAAAAGGGCGAATCCCAAAAGGGATTCGCCCCGTAACATCACAACATTTCTGCGAAGGTTGCCGAAAAGGGCGCCGCGGACTTATTGCCGCTGCGGCGGGTTTGCTGGTTTCGTGCGCGGCGCCGGTTTCCCGTTTGTCGACGCTGGTTTCCCGCCGGAACCCGCTGCGGGTCTCGTTCCTGAGCCGGTCGACGGCTTCGTGCCGGGAGTGGGTTTCGCTCCGGGAGTGGTGCCGTTGGAGGGACGCGTCGATGGTTGTGTGCCGGGAGCGGGCTTGGCACCAGGAGTGGTGCCGTTCGAGGGGCGGGTTGACGGTTGCGTGCCTGGCGCTGGTTTCGCTCCGGGAGTGGTGCCGTTGGAGGGACGGTTCGGTTGCGTGCTGGGACGCGTCGACGGCTGAGTTCCGGTTGCTGGTTTGCCTCCCGGCGTGGTGCCGTTGGAGGGACGGTTCGGTTGCGTGCTTGGGCGCGTCGACGGCTGGGTTCCCGTTGCTGGTTTGCCTCCTGGCGTGGTTCCGTTGGAGGGACGATTCGGTTGCGTGCTTGGGCGCGTCGACGGCTGGGTTCCCGTTGCTGGTTTGCCTCCCGGCGTGGTTCCGTTGGAGGGACGATTCGGTTGCGTGCTTGGGCGCGTCGACGGTTGCGTGCCAGTTCCGGGTCGAGTTCCAGGGGCAGTGCCGTTGGACGGTCGCGTGCCGGGGGCCGTGCCGTTGGCCGGGCGATTGTTCACGTTGTTGCCGCCTTTGTTGCCTTGGTAGGCAGTCTGGCCCTTCCAATTATTGTTGTTTCCGTTTTTGTTGTTGTTGTTCGCGGGCGGGCGATAGGTGACGCCTTTGTTGTAAGCGGGAGCGTTGCCCATGCTGCGTGCGTAGGTGCTGTTGGCGTTGTGATTGTAGGGCACGGGGCGCGGCTTGTAGCCGGGATTGAGATTGCCGTTGTTGTTGAAGCGATTGTAGTAATTATTGTTGTTGATGTAGATGTTGGTCTGGCTGTAGTGGACGGGGCGATTGTAGTGGTAGCCGGGCCCCCAGCCGGGATAGTAGATCGGGCGGTAGGGTGGCGGGTAATAAGGCCGCGGACCGTAGTAAACGCCGCCGTAGCCCCAGGCCGGATAGTAGTAGTTGTTGCTGCTGATGGCGGCGCCGACGGCGATGCCCGCGCCAAACGAGAGCAGCCCGATGAGGGCCGCGGTTCCCGAGCTTACGCCGGAACTCTGCTGTTGCACGACAACCGGGGCAGCCGCAGGAGCGGCGGCGGGAGCGGGGCCGCTAGTGGTCGTGGTGGTGGTAGTGGTTCCGTCGGGGCGGGTGGTTGTGGTGGTGGTGCTGAAAACCTGGTCAGGATTGTATTGCGGCACGTAAACAACCTGAGGGTCGGTGGGCTTCAACTCGATGACGTCCTTGCCCTGATCCTGTTTAACGTCCACGGTCATCTGCGGGGAACTCTTCAGCGCGCCGGTGTCCACAGCCTGGGCGCGCAGTCTTTGCGCAGAAGCGAGCACCGCTTTGGGATCGCCCTGGTAGGCGGCGCCGAGTTGCTTGGTCCAATCAAACTCTTGGCACATCAAGTCGATGACGGTGGGATAGTGCAGCAGCGCTTGCATCACGGGGGTAAAGCCGGCCTTCGCAGAGGCTATATCCAAGGCATCACCCGTCAAGTTTTGGTTTTGGTCAAGCGCCAGCCAGTTTCCGCCGTCCATGACTTGCTGGGGATCCACGGAGGCTTGGAGGAGGATCGCCAGGACGGGGTCCGGGTAAAGCGCTACGGGAGCGAGTAGTTCGTCGAGGCCATCCGCGGTGAGATTAACCGCCGGCAATTGCGTTTGCGATTGGTCCTGACTGGCGTCTTGAGCAGGAGCGTTCGGATCAGCGGGGGGGGGCTGCTGTTGCGCGGCGGGATCCTGCGGCGAGGTGTTTGCCGCTTGCTGCTGGGCAACGGGCGCTGCCGCTTGTTGGGAGCCGCAGCCAAGCGATTCTGACGTCGCGACGAACAGAAAGAACGACATCAACAACGACATGTAACTCTGGATTTGTTTCATGGTTCCTCTTTGATGGAGTGCGAGCTGTGGCAACCGGGAGCGTTCCATTGTTGCGTCTTGGACGTTTTTTATCAAACGATCTCTTTGGCGGAAGACACGGTTCTTAATCGTCGTGAACGAAAGATGCTTCCCGACACCCTGCGTACATCCTAGAGTCTAGGAGGTTTGACCGAACACTGTCAAAAGTGCCAGGTCGCGAAGATGGCGGCGGACTACATTTACATGCCCTCGTAGTTGGGGCCACCGCCGCCTTCGGGAACGACCCAGTCGATGATTTGGTAGGGGTCGGCGATGTCGCAGGTTTTGCAGTGGACGCAGTTGGCGAAGTTGATGCGGAGCTTCTGGCCTTCGCCATCTTTGGCCATTTCATAGACGGCGGCGGGACAGAAATATTGGCACGGGTTGCCGTACTCGACGACGCATTTCGTGGCGCAAACATTTAGATCGCGGACTAGGAGATGGGAGGGCTGGTCGTCATCGTGGCGCGTGCCGGAGTGGTAGACGTCGGTGAGGCGATCGAAGGTGAGAACGCCGTCGCCTTTGAAGCGCTCGGGCTTGTGGCCGGCGGCTTCTTCGCGAACTTTTTCCGGGCTGAGTTTTTTGTAGTGTGTGTAGCCGGCGTGAGCGCGCATAGGATCGATCACGCCGCGGCCACCGGTGATTTGCTGCAGCGCGGTGTGGAAAAATCCGCCGAGCATGCCGTGTTGAAAGGATTGGTGAAAATTGCGGACTTGCCACAACTCTTTTTTGATGTAGCTTTGCTCGATTTTTTTGGGGAAGGCGGAGAGAGTCTTTGCGGAAGTGTCGCCGGCTTTTAGGGCGTCGAAGATGGTTTCGGCCGCAAGCATGCCGCTCTTCATGGCGAGGTGAATCCCTTTGAGGCGTTGGGAATCGAGGAAACTTCCGGAGTCGCCGACGATCAAGCCGCCATCGAGATAATTTTTGGGCATGGCGTACCAGCCGCCGTAGGGCAGCGATTTCGCGCCGTAGCGGACCAGTTTGCCACCTTGCAAAATTTTGGCGACGTGCGGATGGGTTTTCCACTTTTGAAAGGCGGCGTGCGGATCGAACTCTGGATCAGCATATTCGAGGGCGAGCACCAGGCCGATGGAGAGGCGATTGTTGGAGAGGCCGTAAATCCATCCGCCGCCGTACATGTCGGTGGAGACGGGCCAGCCCAGCGTATGCGCGACATAGCCTGGAGTTACTTTGCCCGGTTGGATGTCCCACAATTCCTTGATGCCAATGCCGTAGCTTTGCGGATTTAAATTGTCGAGTTTCTTTTTTTCGACGAGTTGTTTGGTGAGGGAGCCGCGCGTGCCTTCGGCGAGGACCGTTACTTTGGCGCGGAGTTCGTAGCCGGGAGTGAAATTGTCTTTGGGCTTGCCGTGCTTGTCGATGCCTTTATCTTCGGTGATGACGCCGGCGATGCCGTCGCCTTCGTAGATCAGGTCGCGGCCGCCGAATTGGGTGAAGAGATTTATGCCCGCGGCTTCGACGAGTCCGCCGAGCCATTTAGTAATTTTGTTTAGTGAGACGACGTAGTTTCCCGTGTTCACAAACGGCGGCGGAGTGATTGGCACGCGAAACGCGGAACCTTTGGTAAAGAGGAGCGCCGCGGAATCCGTGACGGGAGTATCAAGTGGAGCAGTCTTCTCGAAATCGGGCACCAACTCGGCGAGCGCTTTGGGATTCATGATCGCACCGGAGAGTTGGTGCGCGCCAACTTCGCGGCCTTTCTCGAGTACGTAGATATTTTCCGCAGAAAGCTCTGGCTTCGTGCCGGAGGCGTTGTGCGCTTTGATCAGGTTGGCCAGGTGCAGGGCGCAGCTCAGGCCGGCTGGGCCTGCGCCTACGATTAACACATCTGCTTCGAGTTGTTCTCTTTGCACGGTCATCGAAGTTCAGGCGTTGGCGATTTCGATGTTGTCCGCGGGAAGTGATATTCCCTTTTCGCGATAATCTTCGGCCATCATTTCAAAAACTAGAGACAGTTCGGCGAGGGCTGCTTCGCGGGTCTTCATGAGAGCGTAGCAGGCGGGGATAGCGGGGATTTCAGCTACCCACGACGAATGATCGTCCTGAGGATAAATAAGAATTTTGTAGTCGTCGAGGGTCATATGATCGGGCATTAGTTGGAAAAGCGGCGTCAAGCCGCCGCACTCCAAATTGGTTCTATCACGTTTTTGCTTTTTCGAGTGCTTCGGTTAGGGCGGGCATGATTTCGAAGATGTCGGCTACTACGCCGTAGTCGGCGATTTCGAAGATGGGGGCGTTTTGGTCTTTGTTAATGGCGACGATGGTGCGCGCGCCTTTCATGCCGACCACGTGCTGGATGGCGCCGCTGATGCCGAGGGCTAAATATAATTTTGGCGCGACGGTTTGGCCGGAGCTGCCGATCTGGCGCTCCATGGGGAGCCAGCCTTCGTCGCAGATGGGGCGAGAGGCGGCGATTTCTCCGCCAATGGCTTTGGCGAGGGCTTCGGCTTGCGGGATATTTTCCGGGGCTTTGATGCCGCGGCCGACGCTGACGATGATGGGGGCTTGGGTTAGATCTACCGCGGATTTTGCTTCTTTGAAGAGGTCGAGCGGCTTGGTGCGGATTTGTTCGGGCTTTAGTTCGACGGAGATTTTATTTATTGGCGCTTTCCCGGCGGCGTGAGGCTTTACAAGATCGGCGCGGAATGCGCCGGATTGAAAGGAAGCGAACCATGGGCCAGCGCCCTGGAAGGTGACGTCGGCGGCGGTCTTGCCTTGGAACATTTGGCGGACGAAGATTAGCTTGCCGGATTCGTTGCGGTAGCCGATGCAGTCGCCGATCATGCCTTTGCCTAGCATGGCGGCTAGCTTGGGGGCGAAGTCGCGGACTTGGTAGGTGTGCGGGAACAGAACCAGATCTGGTTTGCTCTGCTCGATGAGTTGCTTCAGCGCTATCGAGTAGCCGTCTGGCGTGTAGGCTTCCAGGAGATCGTGCTCGACTAGCAGGACTTCGGCGACGTCTTTTGCGGCTAGTTCGCCGGCGAAGGCGGAGACGCCTTTGCCGATTACTACGCCGCTTACGGTGCTGGAGGTTTCTGCGGCGATTTGTTGCGCGGCGGCCAGGGTTTCGAAGCTGGTGTTGTTCCACTTGCCTTGGCGGAGTTCGGTGATTACCAGGATTTTCATTTTTTGGTTTCCAACGTTGCTTTGAGATCGAGTTTCGTTATGTTGCAATCGGGCACAGGCTGAAGCCTGTGCTACCAAGAGCTAGATTACGCGGGCTTCGAATTTTAGTTTTTCGACTAACTTTGTTGCTACGTCTTTCGGAGAGCCGGTTAGGAATTCGGTTTTCTTGGTTTTTGTGGGTACGTAAATTTTTTCGATTTTTTGCGTGGGGGCAGCTGCGGCGCCGAGCGATTCGCGGGTGATTACGGCGATTTCTTTTTTCTTGGCGGCCATGATGCCCTTTAGCGTGGCGTAGCGGACTTTGTTGATGCCGGATTGGATGGAGAGGACGGCGGGCAGCGGGCACTCGATGTGCTGGAACCAGCCGGCTTCGAGTTCGCGCTTGAGTTTCAGGCGGCCGTCGGCGACTTCGATTTGCATGATGATAGTGGCGTGCGGCAGATCGAGGACGCCGGCGAGGAGCACGCCGGTTTGTCCGAAACCGTGATCGTCGCTCTGCAGGCCGGTGAGAACCAAGTCGGCGTTTTCTTTTTTGATGGCCACGGCCAGAGCGTTGGCGGTGGCTAGAGGGTCGAGCTGCGCGAATTGATCGTCGGCGATGTGGATGCCGCGATCCGCGCCTTTGGCCAAGGCTTCTTTGATCGTTTGCTTCACGCGTTCCGGGCCCATGGAGAGGGCGATGACTTCGCCGCCGTGCTTTTCCTTGAGGCGCAAGGCTTCTTCGAGCGCAAAGCTGTCTGGCTCGTTCATTTCGAAGCCGATATCGGATTCGCGAATCCAATTGCCGGCGATGGCCAGAGGGGCGTCCTTGGCCGGAACCTGCTTGATGCAGACGATGATATTCATGGAGAGAGATCCTTGAGCGCAGCTTTGATTATATACGCTAACAAATGATAGTCACTAATGCAATCTAGTTCCGGCAGCGGCGCCGGAGAAATTTTTCTGGAGCCGGGAGCGCAGGGGCTAAAGCCCCTTCTTTTTGCGCCGCGTTACGGCCCGACTAAAGTCGGGCCCTTCCGAAGAACCGGAATACGTGCTGATAAAACAAAGAAAGAGCAAAACTGAAAGCGAAACTAAGGGCAAAGGAAAACTAAAAGCAAAAGCAGGCCGGACTAAAGTCCGGCGCCTACATAAAACTTACTGGCCGGCCCAGCGTTTGAAAATTAACGCGGCGTTGGTGCCGCCGAAGCCGAAGGAATTCGAGAGCGCGTATTCGACGGAGGCTTTGCGGGCTACGTTGGGAATGTAGTCGAGATCGCACTCCGGGTCGGGCGTTTCCTGGTTGATGGTGGGCGGCAGGATTTGGTCGCGCAGGGCCAGCACGATGATGCCGGCTTCGAGGCCACCGGCGCCGCCGAGAAGATGGCCGGTCATGGATTTTGTGGAGCTGATGGGAACTTGCTTGGCGCGATCGCCGAAGACGCGCTTGAGCGCGCGCGTTTCGATAGTGTCGCCGAGCGGCGTGGAAGTGCCGTGGGCGTTCACGTAGCCGATATCTTCGGGAGTGAGATGCGCGTCTTTCATGGCGGCCTTCATTACGCGATATGCGCCGTCACCATTTTCCGCGGGCTGAGTGATGTGGAAGGCATCGCCAGACATGCCGTAGCCAACAATTTCGGCGAGGATATTGGCACCGCGTTTTTGCGCGTGCTCAAGCGATTCCAGCACGAGGATGCCCGCTCCTTCGCCAACGACGAAGCCATCGCGCTGGGCGTCGAAGGGGCGGCTGGCGTGTCCGGGATCGTCATTGCGGGTGGAAAGCGCTTTCATGGACGCAAAGCCGCCGACGCCCATGGGCGTGATGGTGGCTTCGGTGCCGCCGCAGATCATCATTTCAGCGGCGCCGCGTTCGATAATTTTGAACGAGTCGCCGATAGCGTGCGCCGACGCCGAGCATGCGGTGGCGGTGGCAGAATTTGGACCCTTTGCGCCGTAGCGAATAGAAATGTGCCCGGAGGCAAGATTCACGATAGCGCTGGGGATGAAGAAGGGAGAAATTCTGCTGGGGCCGCCCTTGACGAGTTTCCAGTGTTCGCGCTCGATGATATCGAAACCGCCGATGCCGGAGGAAACGTAAACTCCGACTTCATCGAGGTCCGATTGTTCCGGCAACCAATTGGCGGAGCGCACGGCAAAATCGGCGCCGGCGAGGGCGATCTGAATGAAGCGCCCCATTTTTTTCAGTTCTTTTTTCTCGATCCACAGGAAGGGATCGAAGTTTTTTACTTCACCGGCAATGCGGCAATCAAATCCTTCGGTATCGAACAGAGTAATAGGCGCAACGCCGCTCTGGCCGGCGAGGAGGTTTTTCCATGTTTCCTCCGTGCCGATACCCAGCGCGCAGACCAGCCCAACGCCCGTGACGACTACCCGGCGAGTCAAAGTTCTGTGCTCCCCTTATGAACCGCGGTGATTTTGGTGAACAATTTCGTTTAAATGGGTCTGGCTAAAAGGGCTGCTTACTTCCCCCCCTTAGAGTGCTTGTCGATGTACTCGACGGCATCCTTCACGGTAGTCATTTTTTCGGCGTCTTCATCGGGCACTTCGATGCCGAAGGCTTCTTCAAAAGCCATCACCAATTCCACCTGATCGAGTGAATCCGCTCCGAGGTCGTCGACAAACGACGCCGTGGGAGTGACTTCGGCTTCATCCACGCCGAGTTGTTCGACAATAATCTGTTTTACGCGCTCTTCCGTGCTCGCCATTCTATTTCCTCCGCGATTTTGCGATCGCTGAATTCAAGAATTCAGACTGGTGCTAGGTTGCCCCTGCTGCTTTGCTGCCGCTTCAACAAATCGCGGTCACTCGTTGGTGTACCGCGTGTCACTCGGCCAATGCGTTCCCGAGTCGCTTAAACTTGTGTTTCAAAAGGCCCTATGCATTCTAGACAGGCGCTGGCGCAAGGTCAACTTTAGCGCGTCCTACGTACGAGTACTTGGCGAAACTGGTTGTTCAGGTCGCTCGACAAATTTGACGTCGAAGGCCTCTTCGAAGCTCATAATCAATTCTACCAAGTCAAGCGAGTCCAGCTCCGTTGTCGTTTCAATTTCCTGCAATTTCGTTTCGTTTATCTTACCGCTCGCCAGGAGCTGTTCCCGATAACTCTCTCATTGGGGCCATCTGCAAAGAACGCGCACATCTCTCATGGCAATTCTCAACCTCCTTCAATTGCCGGCCACGCGCTACGCCAAATACATGCCGCCGTTTACGTCCAGGACGTGGCCGGTGATGTAGGCGGCTTCGTCGCTGGCCAGGAAAACAATGGCGGCGGTTATATCGCTGGGCGTACCCATGCGACCCAGCGGGATGCGTTTTACGAGTGCATCTTTTACTTCAGCGCTTAGAACGTCGGTCATGGGCGTGGCGATAAAGCCGGGGGCGACGGCGTTGACGGTGATATTTCTGGAGGCGATTTCTATGGCGATGGCTTTGGTCAGGCCGATGAGGCCGGCTTTTGCTGCTACGTAGTTTGCTTGGCCAGCATTGCCCATTTCCGCGACGATACTGGAAATGTTGATGATGCGGCCGGAGCGGGCGCGCATCATCGTGGCGAGGGCTTGCTGGATACAGTAATGGGCGCCGGTTAGATTGGTGCGGATGACGGCGTCCCAGTCTTCTGCTTTCATGCGCAGGGCCAGGCCGTCGCGGGTGATGGCGGCGTTGTTGACTAGGATGTCGAGGCGGCCGAATTTTTCGATTATTTGCTTGAAGCCGGCTTTTACCTGCTCCTGATCGGCTACGTCCATTTTGATGGCTAGGGCTTCACTGCCCGTGGCGGTGATTTCCTGGACCAAGGAGATTAATTTTTCTTCGTTACGCGCGACTACGGCTAATTTTGCGCCGGCTCTTGATAGGGCTAGGGCCGTGTCTCGGCCGATGCCTTGGGAGGCGCCGGTGACTAGGGCTACTTTGTCTTTTAGACTGAACATTTTCGTTTCAACTCATTCAGTTGCAGCATCCGCATCCCCCTCAAAAATCGAGAGAGGTCACCCATCGAAATGCGCGCAGCATGCTGCGCCACTACAAAGTCAAAAACAAGACTAAGCGGCGTCGCTGCGCGCGCCGGCTACTTTGTCCAGAGTCGCGACTAGGCTTTTTTCGTCTTCTACATTTAGCGTGGCTACGGAGCGCTCAATCTGGCGCAGTAAACCCGTTAGGACGCGGCCGGGACCCACTTCCACGAAAGTGTTTACGCCTTCGTCGATTAGCAGGCGCACGGATTCTTCCCAACGAACGGGCATGGTGACTTGACGGATTAACGCGTCGCGAGCTTCTTCGCCACTGGTTTCGGTGTCGGCGTCGACGTTGGTGACCAGCGGGACGCGCAAATCCGCGAAGGAAACTTTTTTCAATTCGATCGCCAGCTTTTCTTGCGCGGGCATCATCAGCGCGGAGTGAAATGGCGCGCTGACGGGCAGCATCACGGCGCGTTTGGCGCCGAGTTGCGAGGCGATTTCCACGGCGCGTTTTACGGCGCCAGCGTGACCAGAGATGACCGTTTGTTCGTGAGAATTCAAGTTAGCGGGAGCGCAGATTTCGTTTTCCGCGGCGCGTTTGCAGGCATCGGCAACGACCGCGGGTGAGAGGCCCATGATGGCGGCCATGGCGCCTACGCCGGCGGGGACGGCATCTTGCATGTACGTCCCGCGCTTGCGCACCAACTGGACAGCGTCGGCAAATTTCAGTGAGCCCGCGGCGACCAACGCGGAATATTCGCCCAGACTGTGGCCGGCGACGAAATCGGGGGTCAGGCCGCGCTCCGCGAGGACGCGATAGATGGCGACCGAGCACGTCAAAATGGCGGGCTGGGTGTTCGCGGTCTGCTTCAAATCTTCCTCGCTGCCCGCGAAGCACATTTGCGAGATGGAAAATCCCAAAGCTTTATCGGCTTCGTCAAAGACGGCGCGGGCGGACGGGTATTTCTCCGCCAGCTCTTTGCCCATGCCGGGGTATTGCGAAGCTTGTCCCGGAAACACAAACGCTACTTTGCCCATAAGTTCTTCTTTCTCACGCGCCGTCAGGACAGGTCGCCGGCGCCAGAAAGCTCCTGTTCGATTTTTTCGTTTGAGCGTGCGCGAGCCAGGCCCGCAGCCACGCGAATGGCGTTTTTGATGGCGCTGGCGTTGGAACGCCCGTGCCCAATTACACAAACACCGCGCACCCCAAGAAGTGGCGCGCCGCCGTATTCCGTGTAATCGATGGTTTTCTTCAAGCCCTTGAACGCCCCTTGCGAAAGCACCGCTCCTACCTGAGATACCAGAGAACTCTTTAAGGATTTCTTCAGCAAATCGAAGATCGATACCGCGAGACCTTCGCAAATCTTCAGCGCGATGTTGCCGATAAAGCCATCGCAGACGATCACGTCGACGTCGCCGGAGAACAGATCGCCGCCTTCGACGTTGCCAACAAAGTGCACGGCGCTTTTTTTGAGCCGCGTATAAACTTCGCGGGTCAACTCATTGCCCTTGATCTCTTCCGCGCCGACCGATAGTAATCCGACGCGCGGGCGGCGATGGCCAAAGGTAGCGCGATAATAAACTTCGCCCATGATGGCGAACTGCACGAGATGCTCGGGCCGCGAGTCGACGTTCGCCCCGACATCAAGCAGCACGGAAACACCGCCCTTGGCGTTCGGAAACGGTGCGGCCAGAGCCGCGCGGTCAACCGACTCGAGAGTGCCGAGTAAGAACTTGGCCACCGTCATCACCGCGCCGGTGTTGCCCGCGCTCACTAAGCCGTCGGCTTTGGCTTCGCGCACCAGGCGCGTGGCCACGTGCACGGAACTATCTTTCTTGCGGCGAAACGCCTGCGCCGGGTGATCCTCCATGGTGATCACTTCGCTGGCCGCGATCACTTCAATCGGCAAATTAGCGGGCGCATGCTTGGCCAGCTCCGCGCGCACCACCCCCGGCTGACCAACGAGCAGGACGCGAACGCCCAGCTCGCGTGCAGCCAGCACACTGCCTTCGACCTCCGGGCGGGGCGCATTGTCACCGCCCATGGCGTCAACAGCGATGGTGATCATGGATGATTTACCGGCAGGCGAACCGTAACGTCCTTACGCCGACTCTTTAACAGCTTTGCCCTTATAGTGCCCGCAATGTGGGCAAGCCTGGTGAGGCTGCTTCATTTCGTGGCAGTTGGGGCATTTACCGAGCGCGGGCTTGGTCAGAAAATCGTGTGCGCGACGGGTGCTGGTTCTACGCTTTGAGTGCCTTCGTTTAGGGTTAGGCATGACAGTACTCCTTAATCCCGCTCATAAAGAGCGGCCTTTCCTTGGGGCTAAAATGGCCCGGAAATTATTGCTTCTTCAGCCAGTCTTGCTTGAGCCGCGCTAGTGGCGCCATGCGCGGGTCCGTCGCGTGGGTTTCACAGCGGCATTCTTCGTGATTCAAGTTCGCGCCGCAATTGGCGCACAATCCCCGACAATCGCTCTGGCAGATGACTTTCATAGGCAACGCCAGAAGCACCTGCTCGCGCAGGACGTCGGCCAAGAACAATCCCTCTCCCGAGAAAAAGGCAATCTCGGACTCATCGTCCTTCAGCTGTTCCTCTTCCGGTTTGGTCTGCTTGGGAAGCGGCGTATACGAAAGATCAAAAGACCGAGTTACTTCTTCAACTACCGGCTCGATACAGCGCGCACAGGAGAGCTCCACCTTGGTTTCCAGGTGGCCCTCAATACGAATATCCCCGTCGAATAGCTCGGCCGTGGCGGTAACTTCCAGCGGTTCGATCTGCTTAATTTCCGACGAGTGATAGTCGATGCTGCCCGGCGCATAGCTCTTATGAATTGGCAGCTTGCGGACGGCCAGATCCTTAACGTCAAGGAACATGTCTTCAGCGCCTCCGGCGCGTACGCTCATGCTCTATCATTATTGAGTCGCGCGACGCGCAAGTCAAGAAATGGAGCCGGGGCGCGGCAGAGATTTTGTCTATTTTGCCGCGACCTCTTCCTAGTACGCGGTGAGGTTGCAACGAGCCGTGATGACTTCTGTCTACTGGCAACCGGCTTGGGACAGTTCGGTCAGGCGTTTGGTGGCTAGTTCATTGCCACGTTTAGCGGCTGCCTGCAGCAGCACCCGGGCTTGATCGCAGTTTTTTCCCACACCGTCGCCGGCGACATAGCGATTGGCGAGTCGCACTTCGGCATTCGCGTCGCCATTTTCCACGGCAACCCATAGCGCGGCCACATCTTCGGGCAAATGTTTGGGTGTGCCTGGCACGACTTCGCGGCCCGCGGCCAGCTCGGTCTGGGGATTGGGCGATTGCTGGAGTGTCTGCGGACGCGCTTGCGTGATAGGTGAAGTGGCTGGATTGGCCGGTTTTGTGGCGGCAGGTTGCGTGGTGGCCGGCCGCTTGTTCGCTGGCATTGCGGCGCCTGGGTCGGGTTTGGCTGTTTGCGGATCGCCCTCGCCGGACGGCGCGGCGGTTGGCTGGTTTACGTCGCCAGTGCCGCTCGGGCGCGGCTCACCGCTGATCTCTTCTCCTAGCTTGATGATCGATTCGCCTACTGATTGCCGGTAGGCGATGGCCGCGAAGGCAGCGGCGGCCCCGCAAATGGCTGCAAGGGCCAGAATCATGGCGACACGTGAGAGCGGCCACCCGTTCCTGACGGGCTCATTGGGAGTCGCGTCATGTTCTTCTGTGAGAGTGTTGGTTTCAGCAAGCGTGTGGGCGAACTCGCTGTTGTCGATGCGGTGCCGCAGAAATTCCCGCAGCGGATCGACGCGTTCGAGCACTTCTTCTACTTTTTTTGTTTCGGCAGTCCTTACACCGATCGGCGCGGCTGACGTGACTGGCAGAAGCCTTTCCATCATCGATGGTCCAGCGGGAGGTTCAGTGATCGACGACACGGTTAGCCTGCCGCTGCGGTCTCCCGGTACCAGGTTTTCGCGGGCAGCGCGTATCCAGTCTTCGCGAGTGACGGGGCGCGAGGCGTCAGAGTCAGGAGATTCCGCCGGAATCTCTGGTGGCGACTTCACCCGCGCTTGCGCGGTGACTTCCACCAGAAGTTCTGCAGTAGTTCTTGAAGGCGCTCTTGGCGTAACCGGCTCTGGCGCTGCGGGAGTCGGCGCTATCGGAGGCGGCACTGCGGGCGCGGGAGTAAACGTGAGTGGCGCCACGGGAGCGTTCGCCGCCGGAGCGGGCGTGGCTGGGGCTGCTTCAATGAGGGCTGGCGCTACCCTCGAGGGCGCAGCCACGCGCGGCGTGACGGGTGTTGTCGCAGCGGTATGCGGCGCGGGCGGGACTGGAGCGACGGGCGCCGGCACAGCCGGGACTGGGACCTCAGGGCTTGGCGCTTTGTTAGGCGGTGCCACATGGACTGGGGCATCAGGAGTGGCAGTCAACGGAGAATCTATTTCGGCGAGCCAGGCACGCAGTGTCTCGCGGGACTCCGCGGAGAGCTCCGAGAACGACATGCCCCCGGACTTTCCTCCCGCGTCGGTCCAGACCATCAAGGCTTGACCTTCGACGCGGCGGTTCGCGTCGAGGTTCACGGAAAAATACAGGCTCTGCCCAGCGGCGACAGGATTGATGAGGTAGAATCGCATCCCGCCTTCGGACACGTCTTTCACCATGCCGCCATTTTCTTTGCCAAATTCGAGATACACCAGTTGCGCGGGTTTCCTTCTGCGGCTGCGACGGCGTTCGGTGGCTGGTGGCGGTGACATGCTCGCTGGGAAACGTGCCTGCGAACCTTATCTTAACGCCTCTGGCGGCAAAGTCTGGTGAAGAGTTTTAACTATAAGTTAGCTGAAGGATGCGGTGCACTGGGAAATCTCTTCGCTAAATGTCGCGCTCCTGTAGATTTCGACTGCTCGCAGCCCACATTCCAAACCATTCATCTTGCTGTATTTAAACGGAATGTGCGCGCCCTATGGATGGTGGCAACGCGCGTGCGCACCCAATTGGCCCCGGCCGATGTCTAACCAAATGGAGGAATAACGAGTTATGCGCCTTCGCGTAATTTTGTCTCTTATGACGATGGCCCTCGCGTGTTTCACCGTGGCCGTGTGGACCGCGCCCTTGCCTGCGGATTCACGGCGCGATTTGCCTGAAGATGGGCTTGGGGACGGCGATCAGCTGTCAATATGAATCGTCAATTTAAATCGTAGAGCGGCAAATACCTGATACCGCGCCGGCTTCGAGAAGTGCTAGCGTAGTGCTGAATCATTTCGCGCCAACCGACCCGAGGCCCAACGGATGCGCACCACCCTGAGACTGATTCTGCCCCTGATCTTCAGTGTGGCAGTGGTGTCTCTACTATTTGCCACCTATCAAGTGCGGACGCAGCGACGCGAATTGCGGAGCGATTTGTCGCGGCGCGCGGAAATTCTCGGCGACAGCCTGCAGGAAAGCGTGGAGCAGATTCTCGATCGCGGCAGCGATAAGGGCCTGCAGCGCCTGGTGGATCGCTTTGGGCAGCGCGAGCATTTGAAAGGGGTGGCGCTGTACGATCCCGCGGGCGTGGTGATTGCGATTACGCCAGCGCTGGATCCGATGTTTCGTGTGCGTCCTGCAGTGGCCAGCAGGGCTACGCAGCAGGATGCTGGCGTGGGTGAATTTGTTCGCGGCCAGGCCGTGCACATTTACGCGTTGTCGGTGCATCGCAACGGCGAGCCCGCGGGCACGCTCGCGGTATTTCACGACACAACCTACATTGACGATCAAGTAGCGCACACGCTGCGCGATTCGCTACTGAACGCCACGGTCCAGACGGTGTTGATCGCCGGCCTCGCGTTGATCCTGGTGCGCTGGACGCTGACCGGACCACTAACGCGCACCGCCAACTGGCTGCGGTCACTGCGCACGGGAGAAACGCAAAGCGCGCAGGGGAACCTGCCACAGGGACCATTGTTTGAGCAGATCAACAAAGAAGTTACACATTTGGCGCGCGACTTAAAGGATGCGCGGGCCACCGCAGAAGAAGAAGCGCGTCTGCGGGAATCGAACGTATCGATCTGGACCGCGGAACGTCTGCGCGTGAGCCTCACCAATAAATTGCAAAACAAGCCGCTGTTCGTGGTGGCCAATCGCGAACCGTACATGCACGTTTACAGTGAAAAGGATCACGAGATAAATGTGCTGGTGCCGGCCAGCGGTCTGGTGACCGCGCTCGAGCCGGTGCTGCTGGCGTGTAACGGCACATGGGTGGCGCACGGCTCTGGCAGCGCGGACCGCGACACCGTGGACGAACACGATCATCTGCGCGTGCCACCGGATCACCCGACATACACCCTGCGGCGCGTGTGGCTCAGCGAAGAAGAAGAAAAAGGCTACTACGAAGGCTTCGCTAACGAAGGTCTCTGGCCGCTCTGCCACATCGCGCACACGCGTCCGATTTTCCGTCCGCAGGACTGGCAACACTATCAGCAAGCAAACCGGCGCTTCGCCGACGCGGTGCTCGACGAGATGGAGGGCACCGAATCACCTATCGTGCTGGTGCAGGATTATCACTTTGCTTTGCTGCCGCGGATGATCAAGGAAGCGCGACCGGACGCGCGCGTGGCGATCTTCTGGCATATCCCGTGGCCGAACCCGGAAGTGTTTGGCATTTGCCCGTACCAGCGCGAACTTGTGGATGGTTTGCTGGGCGCGGATCTGGTGGGATTTCACATCCAGTCGCACTGCAATAATTTTCTGGAGACCGTGGATCGCGCCGTCGAAGCACTTACGGAATGGGACCGCTTCGCCGTGAATCGCCAGGGGCATGTGACGCGCGTGCGGCCTTATCCCATCAGCGTGGCGTTTCAAGAGCCAACTTTGGCCGTGAACGAAGCGCGCAACGCGGGCGCAGAACGCGCGGCGCTATGCGCGGAGTTGGGCATCGAAGCTTCGCTGCTCGGAGTGGGCGTGGATCGCGTCGATTACACCAAGGGAATTCTGGAGCGCTTCCGCGGCATCGAGCGGTTCCTGGAAATGAATCCCGTGTACCAGCGGCGCTTTTCCTTCGTGCAAATTGGCGCGCCCAGCCGCACGGATATTGAGCGTTACCGGCAATTCCTCGACGAAGTGACCAGCGAAGCCGACCGCATCAACGCGAGGTTTCAGGCGGGACGCTGGAAGCCCATCGTGCTGCTCAAGAGGCATCACAGCCACGACGAAATTTCTCGGTACTACCGCGCCGCCTCTGTTTGCATGGTCACTTCGCTGCACGACGGCATGAATCTGGTAGCCAAGGAATTTGTCGCCTCGCGCGACGACAATCGTGGCGTACTGGTTCTAAGCACTTTCGCTGGTGCGGCCCTGGAATTGACCGACGCCTTGCTCGTCAATCCGTACGACGTGCAACAGCTCGCCGACGCGATTCTGCGCGCTTTGAATATGCCCGAGGATCAGGAAGCAGAGCGCATGCTGCGTATGCGGCATAACGTTCGCGAGCACAACGTCTACCGCTGGGCCGCCAATTTGCTCTCCGACCTTACGGAAATTCGCATCGATGTGCCAGATCGCGTCGAGTCCCCGCTAGCGGGGGAAGTAGCCAGTCTTGGAACGCACGGTTAGCCCTTCCTGCTTATAGGCCGCCGCACCGGAATTTTTCTGAAGGTGCGGTCGTCTCCAACTTTTTTCTGCGGATGCCGGCCTAGCTCATAGAAACTCATACCAGCGCTGCAATTCGCGCATCTGGCGAAGCCGTCGTCTGCCTTGAGAAATGCTACTATCGCTGCACAGCCCCCAGCCGAGGAGAAGACGTATGAAGTGGACCCCAGGCGGCGAAAGCCAGGACATCGAAGACCGCCGCGATGAATCAGGCGGCGGAGATGGCGGCGGTGGATTCCAGTTTGGCGGCATGCATATCGGAATTGGCGGCGCCATTGTTCTGTTGATACTCAGTTTTGTCTTTAAACAAAATTTCTTCGCGCTGCTCGGGGGCGGTCCTGCTGGACCAGCTCCCGCCACGGTCAGCCAGCCGAATCCTGCGCGCGACGAAGCGGAAAAGCCGCTCGTACAATTTGTTTCGTTTGTGCTCGATGACACGCAGAAAACGTGGACCGAGATTCTCCCTGAGCAGTCCAACAAGTCCTATCGCCACGCAAAGCTTGTGTTGTTCCGCAATTATACGGAGTCCGGTTGCGGCAACGCGCAATCGGCCACCGGTCCCTTTTACTGCCCGGAAGACGAAAAGGTCTACATCGATCTGGGATTTTTCGACGAACTAAAGCAACGTTTCGGCGCCCCCGGAGAATTCGCGCAGGCCTACGTGGTGGCGCACGAACTGGGACATCACGTGCAGAAAATTTTGGGCATCGAACAGAAAGTCTCGCAACTGCAGCAGAGCGATCTGCGGCAGCAGAATCCGCTGTCCGTGCGGCTCGAATTGCAAGCGGATTGTTTCGCCGGCATTTGGGCGCATTCCACGCAACAGCGCGGCTTGCTGGAGCAAACGGACATACAATCCGCGCTCGGCGCTGCCGCGGCGGTCGGCGACGATCGCTTGCAAAGAATGTCCACGGGACACGTGAGCCCGGAATCCTTCACGCACGGGACGTCGGAGCAGCGCATGAGCTGGTTCCGCAAAGGTTTTGACACCGGCTCGATCAATGCGTGCAATACGTTCGCGGCATCACAATAGCGCTGCGCTTGCCGAATCGCTAAGCGCGAAGCTCGAGTGCTTTAAGCAAATCCTAGTTCTTGGAAGTAGTTTCGTTTCCGGCGGGGCCAGATTGTGTCGCCGGATCCGCAGTTCCCGGCTTGGGCTGCCCTGATTTCGGGCGCTTGGCTTTTTCCGGATCACTCCAGGAATCTTGCGACACGATGCTGGATATCGACGGTAGGGCAATCCCCGCTCCGGTCTTGTCCAGTGTTTCCATCATTTGCAAGAGCAGATTTTCCTGCTCCATCAGAAAATCTTCCATCGCCCGTTCCAGGATGTATGCAAAAATCTCCACTTCGAACGCGTAATCCGCGAAGCGCAGCAGCCGCACTCGCGCGGTCTTGTTTTCTACTTTGGCGTGCGCGATGAGCACGCCGCGCATCTGCTCCAGAACATAGTTGATGTGTTCCGGCGACATGTCATAGCGCAAGCGCACGATCTGGCGGCACAGCATTTTGTCGCGGAGCCGGTAATTCTCGAGCACCGCGGTGGCCACCGTGCCATTGGGAATCGAGACCAACGTGCGATCCGGCGTGCGCAGTTTCGTGGAGCGCAATCCAATATCCTCCACCGTGCCAACCTGATCCCCAATTTTGCAGTTGTCCCCAACTAGCAAGGCTTTGTCGCTGAGAATACTGATCCCGCCCAGTAAGTTTTCAAACGTTTTCTGTGCGCCAAGTCCGACGGCCAAGCCGCCGATTCCCAGTCCAGCGAGGGCGGCGGTTACGTTGACGCCCATACCGTTCAATACCAACAGGCCTAGGGCGACAAAAAGGCTGACATCCAGAACGCGCCGGGTCAGCGATACCAGAGAGCGCTCCGCCAGTTTTCCGCTTGCGGCGAGCCGCACGCCAATCTGCTTGGATATCAGCCGCGTGACTCGCGTGGCCCCCCAATAAAACGCCGCAGCCAGCAGGATCCAGACCACCCGGCGGTAATACTGGCGATACAGCAATGACGCCCCGATCAGCGCCACAAACTGGAAGTGAATCAGGGTGGCCAGCAGGTACGTTGCCGGACCAATCTTGCGCGACACCTGTACCGGATCAACACCACGGAGACGCCGCACCAATCCGCTCAACAGTTGAAACAACTGCACTACTATCCAGGCAATACCGATGGCCACGGGTATATACAGAATTATGGCGATCCATTGCCATAACGGCATGGCCAGTGGCCGGCGGTTCACTAGAAATGTGGGCAGAGTTTTTTCGATGCGCGCGAAGTGCAACGAATCATAAACATCCGGCACTTGGTCAAGTGTTTGGCGCGAGATAAACCAGAGATTCGTTCCGTGTTCATCCTCGATGCGAACCAGACGGAGGGTAAAGGGAGGTCCACTATTTATTAGCGCGCCGGTGATCATTTCCTGGTCAGGTGGGAGACCATCGTCCAACGTCCCTTCTGGATTGCGGCTCAGTGCGTCGAGCGTTGCCGAGGAGAATTTCTCGTTCAGGATGGAAAGGAGTTGCGCCGCGAGATCCTGTTCTTCTTCCACGCTGGGCCGATGGCGCCCTGAAGGCGGCTGAAAATATTGCACCGCAAGCCTGTAGTTTTCATCCTGCGCTGCGTGGATGAAACCGAACACGGTGCCACGTGGCGTTTCGCGTCCCAGACGATCGGCGGGAACGGCGGGCTTGGCCGGGGCCGCAGGCGCAGGTGTTGTTGGTGCTAGAGGATTGAGCTGCGCGTGGCTCGTCATCGCCGCCAGAAGCAGCGCTAGTAATCCGATCGTCCGAAACAAAACGCGCATCCCGCTGCCTACCCAGTTCCTAAGTTTCCGCACGCAGACACTGCGATTGTACTCGCGATAGCGGGCGCGGAACACTTTGCTCCATGCCATGGCGCCCGCACCATTTCAATTCCCTAAATGTTCGCGATGTTGGCGAAGAAGAAATTGGTCCGTCATCCCCGCGATATAGTCGCACACCACCACGTGACGCGCCGCAGTTTGCGCCAATTCTTCATACGCAGCCGGCATGCTGCCAAACGATTGCAGATAATAGTCGAATAGCTCTGCCAGACACTGCACGGAACGATCGCGTTCCTGGGTAATCGCAGGATGGTCGTAAATATGCGCAAACAAAAAGCGCTTCAATTGCGCATTTCCCTGAGCCGCCTTGGCGCTGAAGCCTGCAAGCCGCTGCGGCGTGCTGCGAATATCGTCCGTGGTTTTCGCACCGGACAGCGTTATCCGTTCTTGAGTCGTCTCAATTAAATCCGTAGCCAGGAAATTGAGCACGCGTTTCAGCGCTTCATTAAACTTAAGTTTGTCGAACTTAATGTTGTCAATTTTCAAAGGTTCGAGCTCGTCGCCGCCGTGCACCGCGTTGGGGACTGCGGGATACTCGGTATCCACTTGCGCGTGGATTTCGGCAAAAAGGGGCACTTCGCTGCGCAAGGCGTCAAGAACCAACAAGTCCGCCTCGCGCGCGTCGTCGAGGTCCGCGGTGTTGTACGCAATTTCGTCCACGCAGTCGATCAGCTGCGCTTCGAGCGGGGGCCGAAGTTCCAGCAGATATTCCGCCAGTTCCGGAAACCTCCCCGGCGCATAATCCCGGGAGTGCTTGACGATTCCTTCGCGAACTTCAAACGTCAGATTGAGACCGGGGAAATCCAGATAGCGCTGCTCGAAGTGTTCGACAATCCGCAGTGCGTGCAGGTTGTGATTGAAGCCACCGCCGTGCGCGCGCATTAGCTCGTCGAGTTTGTGTTCGCCGGCATGCCCAAACGGCGGATGGCCGATGTCGTGCACCAGCGCCAGCGCCTCCGTCAATTCGGTGTTGGCATGCAGCGCGCCCGCTACCGTGCGGGCAATCTGCGAAACTTCAATCGTGTGCGTCAGTCGATTGCGAAAATGGTCCGAGTAGCGCGTGGTAAAAACTTGCGTCTTGGCTTCCAGCCGCCGAAAAGCCCGCGAATGAATGATGCGGTCGCGATCTCGCGCATACTCGCTGCGGTACGGGTGAGTTTTTTCCGGGAAGCGCCGCCCGCGCGAATTCTCTGCTTTCATCGCCCACGGCGCTGGCAGTGCCATAAGTTCGGCGGCGGTTTTCACAGGTGGAACCGGCATTCTTGGGCTCCGCATGCGGATCACATTACGGGTTTTACCGCGGCGCGAAGCGAAAATCGTGCGCGGAGTACGCGGTGCAAAAAAACACCTCACGCATAAAGCGTTCTTCCCGCGAGCCGAACATGCGCGGCAGGCCTACGACTTTGGCGCAACGCTATTCAGTCCGCGATCGGCTTCTTCGGAGATGGTCGGGTCGGGGTAATCCTTCTTCACCTGCTGATACAAGCTGATAGCTTCCGTCGGATTAGACTGTTTCAGCAAGCCAGCAAGATCCAGCAGCACCATCGGATGCGGCACCAGCACGGTTGGTTTGTCCTTCAGCGCGCGCAGAATCTTGATGGCGTCGTCTACTTTTCCCGTACGCGTGTAAATCACGGACGTTTGGTACTGCGCCATGGCCGCCAGTTCCTTGTCGCTGGAGCCGCTGATTTTCTTCAACTCGTCCAGCGCCGAATTCACCTGCTCCATATTTTCGTAGCAGAGCGCTGTGTAATAAGTGGCGAATCTTCCCGGGTTGGTATTGGGATACTGCGCCGTCACTAATTGGAATTTTGGTATGGCGGCCTGCGCGCGCGCTGATTCATTCGGATAGATCACTTCGTTGGGGTCCGCGCCTGGCTCCGGCGTGCCGGCGATGCGCGCGTTGTAGACCTTCATCGCGGCGTCAAATTCCACTTGGGCCTTGGCGGTCTGCCGGTCGGTGTACAGCTTCCATCCGCCGTACACACAGGCGATCAACAAAACCGCCAGCACCAGCACCGTCGCGAGTTTGCTGTGTGAATAGACGGCCTCAGCCCCGTGCTCGAAAGTCTCCTTGATTTTGTCCTGCTTTAATTCTTTGCGCGAAATATGCTCGGTCACAAACGCTCCCCTGATTGATGTTCTGCTGATGGATAGGTGTCATCCTAGCATAACAAATCTGCGGCTTCGGAAGCGCGGCTGCTAGGCCCAAGGCGCCGGGAAGCGCTCCGCAATCCCGCAATTGTGAGATACTGACGGCGATTCCTCTCGTGCCGCCCTCGATGAACCGCATCTCCGCCTGCCTGATTACTCTGAACGAAGAAAACCGCCTCGCACGCGCCCTAGCTTCCCTTTCCACCGTCGCCGACGAGATTGTCGTAGTCGATTCCGGGAGCACTGACCGCACCGAAGCCATCACGCGCGAGCATGGCGGCAAATTCGTGCTTCGCGCGTTTACCAACTACGCCGAACAACGAAACTTCGCCGCGACGCAGGCTGCCAACGGCTGGATTCTGTGTCTGGCCCCAGACGAAGAGTTAAGCACCACGCTGCAAACTTCACTGCTTGCATGGAAGCAACGCCCTCCGCAATTTCAGGTCTACGAGTTCGCGCGTCGCGCCTGGTATTTGGGTGCATGGATTCGCCACTCCGGCTGGTATCCCGATTTTCAGCGCCGTCTGTACCGCCGCGACGCAGCACAATTTACTGGCATCGTTCACGAAGCTCTGCGTTTCGATGGCCAACCGGGTCGCCTCGCCGGCGACTTGCTGCACTTCACCATCGAAAACTTTGCCGAACACGAAGAAAAAGTGGAGCGCTACACCACGCTGGCCGCGCAGCAGATGTTTGCCGACGGCAAAAGGAGTTGGCGCGGCGGATTGTGGGTCGGTACACCGTGGAGCTGGCTACAGAACTATTTTCTGCGCGGCGGTTTCCTTGATGGCTATCGCGGCGCGTTGATCGCGCAAATGGCCTCGCGCTCCGTTCGCCTGAAGTACCGCAAGCTCGGAGAAATGCTGCGCGCCGAAGGCTGCGCGAAATGAATATTCTCTACGTTGACCTTGATCGCGATTGGCGCGGCGGACAAAGCCAGGCGCTCCTGACGCTGCGCGGACTGCGCGCCGCGGGGCACGGCGTCGAATTGATCGCCGCGCGCAAATCTCCGCTTGCCCAGCGCGCAATCGCGGAGGGACTGACGGTAACAGAGGTCTCGCGAAGCACGCTGCGATTCAGCGCCGCGAAGGCGATTCGCCGCCGCCTAAGCCGCGCACATTTCGATCTGCTCCATTTGAACGAACCGCACGCCCTAACGGCTGCGTGGTTGGCTGGCGCTCACAAACGACTTCCGTTGCTGTTCTCGCGACGGATTCTTTTCCTGCTACAGAAAAACTGGATCTCGCAGGCGCGCTTCCGCGCCGTGACTCGCTTTCTACCCAACAGCAAAGCCGTGGCGCAAAAACTGGTCGCATCCGGTATCGCCCCAGCGCGCATTTCCATTGTCAACGAGGGCGTCGAGATTCCCGCGCTCGCTACCGCGGAACAACGCACCGCGGCGCGCCAACACTTCGGCGTAAGCGACCAGGAATTTCTTTTTGGCTGCGTAAGTTTCCTGGTAGAAGGAAAGGGTCAGGAACATCTGATCGAGGCTCTTGCGAAAGTCCGCGAAAAACATACTCAGGCGCGCCTGCTTCTTGCGGGAGACGGCCCGCGGCAGGCGGAACTTGAATCACTAACGAAGCAGCTCGCGCAAGAAAACGCAGTACGTTTTCTCGGTTTCGTAAAAGACGTCGCCACGGTCTACGCCGCGCTCGACTCCTTCGTATTCCCTTCTGAGTTCGAAGCCCTCGGCACCGCGCTCCAAACCGCCATGGCTCTCGCCATTCCCTGTATCTCCACCGTCTGCGGCGGTCTAGGCGAAGTCGTGCAAGATGATCGTACCGCCATGGTCGCCGAACCAAGTGGGCCGGCCTTCGCCGCAGCCATGCTTCGCATCATCGAAGACCCGCAATTGCGCGAACGCCTGCGCAAGGCCGCGCGCGAGCACATACAACTCTGCCTGTCCTCCGAGCGCATGGTGGAAAATACCATCAAGGTTTACGAGGATGTATTGCAGCGCAAATAATTTGTGCGTATTGAATTATCGCTGCGAAGGTCGCGCCAAAAAAAAGAGAAGCGCCGGGCGGCTTTTTCTCCGCTACGGCGCTTCAGAAACTGTACTTCTTATTTCGCGCTAGTTTTCTGGATTCCCTTTTTTCGACGTTCCCCTCCCTTTCCGCTCGTCTTCTTACAGATCAAGCTATCTTGGGGATTGAACTACCCATCGCCCTTTTGGTTCGATGAACTCCAATCCAATCGCAAAGCCGTCGCCTTGCACTGGTTGGCAGTAAGCTACTCGAGCCGAGGAGCGAAATTCTCCGGTGCGCGAAGCGAACGTCACGCGTTCGTCTAGGTCCCAGCGGCGCACGCTCATTACCCGCGCGCCACGCGCACTCACATTTTCTGTAAAAGTCGATTCCGTGCCCGGGACACGGCGATGGCCATCCAGGATCACGGGTATTTCCATGGGAATGCGCGCATCCGCGCGATGAAAACTGAAGTCCATTTTGCGCGGCGTTTTCAATAACGCTCTCACAAGCACGCCGCTATTCGCGCTAAGTTTTGTACCCCACCGCGATTCTTCTTCATTCCGTAAAGCGCGCGATCCGCGGCTCCCAAAAGCTTTTCCGGTGTATCGCCATCTTCGGGAAAAGCCGCCACGCCAGCGCTCGCAGACAGCGCGGGAAACTCGACTTCCGCGGCCATGCGTTCGCGAATCCGGCTCACCACGCGATTCGCGATGTCCGGCCCAGCCTCTGGCAGCACCAGGGCAAATTCATCTCCGCCGTAACGCGCCGCAGTATCAATCGCGCGTGAATGGCTACGCAAAATTTTACCCAGCCGCACCAGCGCCCGGCTTCCCGTCAAGTGTCCATAACGATCGTTGATGGCCTTCAGACCATCCATGTCCAGCAGCACGATGCTGAAAGGCCGCTGCGTACGCCGCGAACGATCCAGCTCCGCTTCAAGAACGCTGATCAACCGCCGATAATTCGAAAGCCCCGTCAGGGAATCGCTTACCGCCATGCTGCGCACCTGGTCGAATAGCCGCGCCTGGTCCAGCAACGCGCCAGAGAGCATCACCACGTACCCCGCGGTCTTGCTCAGCTCCGCCAGAAAAAATGGTCCATCGAACATCCGGGTGGAAAACGCGGCGGAGACGTGGCAGATCACGTTCAGCGAAGCCACGGCTAGCAACGTATAGTCGTACAACGTCGCAGGATTCTTGTTCGTCGCAATTCGATGGTAAAAACTCAGCGCCGCGATGAAAAACAACGCTCCCGGCAGCAGATCCCAGGGCCGCGAAATAAGGCTTTGTGCGTGCGCCACCGGAGCTGAAGGCGCCGCCAGAAACGCCGCACTCGTCAAGTACGCGGCCACTGCCACCACCAGCAAAGCCCCAGCCGTCTCTTTGCTCGGCTGCCGCGCCGTCGGCATATAACGTTCCACGCCAATCGCGGCCAGCAGCAGCACCGCCAGCAGCGTTCGGCTAACCATCCAGCCCAGCGGAATGTGCGACATCGCCGCGGGCCCCGAGGCCAGCAGATTGTCCAACCCGAAATACGCCACCGCTTCAATAATTCCCGAAAGTACAAAGCCGAACGCCAGGATCAGCGCGGTGCGATCGTGCGTCCCGCGAAAGCGCACCAGCGCGTTCGCCGCGTAGCAGAAACTCAACAGCGTCCCGCCCACTTCTAAATAGAGATACGTTTCCGGAGAACCCGAAACGCCCGATTGCCGCAGATAGAAAATCGCTCCAAAGAAGACCAAAACGATGGCAGCCGCCGAAGCAATAAGAATCCTGGGTCGCAGCGCCTTCAGATGAGACGAGACGCCCGCTGGATTCGAACTCTTGCGCTCCACGCCTTCCGTCGGGCCAGACGCACTGGGAAGGTTCCCGCCTGCCGCCACAGCTGTAGCGACGTGCTCGTGCGCAGGGCTGGTTAAAGCCCCGTCACCGTGAAACCCGGTCATCTTGCCCCAACCGCCCACGAAAACCCCCAAATGCCAAAGAAAGACGGACAACTCCCAAGGATTGCAACTTGGTGCCCTTTTCTGCTCTCATTTATCGGCTTGTAAACTACTGATTTTTAGATGCTTACTGAGATGCCAAAAAAAGGAAGGACTTGGCGATACACATGCGAGACAGCGAAAATCTCCCTAAAATCGCGCCCTTAGGGAATTATCATATTTGTTTCGTTGTAGTTACCCGACCATTCGAGCAGTATCACGCCACTCGGCCACCACTGTCTCACCCTGAGACAGTCTCACGTTGTGGAACACCCCGATTCCCGCTTTCTCAGGCTACATTTTGGGCTTCGGCGGGGGCAGTTCTCGCGCTACCACGGTATCTTTGAAGCCCGCTCCGTTGTGCGAACCATCGCAAAACGGCTTATTGGCAGACTGCCCGCAGCGGCACAGCCCAATCGCCGTCCGCCCGGCCAGCCCAAATGCGTTTCCTTGCGGGTCCACGATCTCAAAATCGCCTTCCACGCGAATCGACCCGTTATTGCCAATGGTAATTTTCGTCGCAGCCATGTCCACCCTTTAGTTGAATCTTCTAGTTGAGACTTCTTATTCGAATTTGCCAGTCGTCTTAGCGGCAATCAATACTTCGGCACGGAAGGATCCACTTGATCCGACCACGCTAGAATACCACCCGTCAGGTTCAATATCTTCTTAAAGCCGGCCTTGCGCAGAAAATCCACCGCCTCGGCGGAGCGCTTGCCGCTGCGACAATGCGCCACAATCTCCCGCGAGGAGTCCAGTTCGTGTACCCGCCGCGGCAACTCGCCGAGCGGAATCAGATGCCCCTTGAGATTGCAAATTTGAAACTCGTGCGGCTCGCGCACATCCAGGATGAACAGGTCATCCCCATGGTCCAGCCGCGCTTTCAACTCTTTCGGACTAATCTCTGGCACGTGTAAATTCACCTCCGGGGCTTCTTCGCCGCGCACTCCGCAAAATTCGTAGTAATCGATGAGCTTGTTTATGGTTCGATGTTCGCCGCACATCGGGCAATTCGGATTCTTGCGCAGTTTCAGCTCGCGGAATCTCATCGCCAGCGCATCGAACAGCAGCAACCGCCCAGACAAGCTGTCGCCCGCCTTCAGCAGCAGCTTGATAGTCTCCATTGCCTGGATCGATCCAACAATCCCCGGCAATACGCCCAGCACTCCGCCCTCCGCGCACGAAGGCACCAGTCCCGGCGGCGGTGGCTCCGGGTACAAGCACCGGTAGCACGGCCCATCCGGCATGCCAAACACCGTGGCCTGTCCCTCAAAACGGAAGATCGAGCCATACACATTCGGCTTGCCGAGCAAAATGCACGCATCGTTTACCAGATAACGTGTCGGGAAATTATCCGTGCCATCCACAATCACGTCGTAATCTTTGAAAAGTTCCAGCGCGTTCTCGCTGGTCAACTTCGTTTCGTACGCCACAATCTCGATCGCCGGATTCAAATTCGACAGCCGCCCGCGCGCCGCCTCCGACTTGAACTTCCCCACATCACTCGTGCCAAACGTCACCTGCCGCTGCAAATTCGTAAAATCCACCACATCAAAATCCACCAGCCCCAATTTCCCAACGCCCGCGGCCGCTAAATACAAACCCAGCGGCGCGCCCAATCCGCCCGTGCCAATCAGCAGCACCTTGGCATTCTTTAGCTTCAACTGCCCTTCCATGCCCACTTCCGGCATGATCAAATGTCGGCTGTACCGCAAAATCTCATCGTTGCTCAGCGACGTCGCCGGCCGCGTTCCCGCTGTCGTCGCACCCGCAATTTGCGTTTCTGTGTTCGTAGCCATGTTCGCCTTGTTTCCTTTAGCGCTAACAATCAGCGCTCACATCCGCCCTTGCAGTGGCGCAGCATGCTGCGCGCTGTTTTACCCACCAACCCAAACCTGTCATTCCGAGCGAAGCGAGGAATCTGCTTTTATCGACTTGCCTGTCCGCTATTGCCTGAACATCCGCCCGCGATCGACGGCACAATGCTTACGGTATCTCCGTCCTTCGTAACCGTCTGCTCCTTCGCCAAATACCGAATATCTTCATCGTTCAAGTAAACGTTCACAAAGCTCCGCAAATGCCCCTGCTCGGTAAACAAATGCTTCTTGAGCTCCGTAAACTCAGCGGTTAGCTGCGCCAGCGCTCCGGCCACCGAACCAGCCGACACTTCCGTCGAATCCCGCTTCCCCGCGTAAACTCGTAGCGGCGTCGGAATAATCACTTTTACCGCCATATTCTCACTCCCTCTCGAAGGCCTCAGCCATCAGATGTCTCACGTTACGCCACCGATTCAGCTCGCCGTAGGGTCACGGCATGCCGTGCCCGTCTTCGCGTCACGCTGAAGCTCACGCCGATGCAGCCTCGCGTTCGTTCTTTCCAGCGTTACGGCGCGATCCGTCCCGCACCTCAATGCCCTCCGAAGAAAATTCCTCCCGGTCATCATTCAGCCGCCAGGACGTCATCTCCTCCGGTTTTCCGTTCGCCACGCTCACAATAATGTAGCTGTACCATGGCCAAGCATGTTCCCGATCAAATTCGCTCGGCCGCGCCGGATGATCCGGGTGCGAATGATACCAGCCCACCACTTCCATTTCCTGTTCCCCCGCAGCCTTCTCCGCCGCACGCACATCTTCCGAGGTAACCGAAAAACGATTCCGCGGCGAGTCGTCCCGCCGATTCACCAGCGGATACAGCCCCAAAATCTCTCGCACAATCTTGCGCCCGTCAATCAACTCCTCCCGCCCCAGCAGCGCCCCGCAACACTCATGTGGATACGTCTCCGCCCCATGCGCGCGAATCTTCCCCGCCAACTCCGTAGTAATCGTAACCGGCGCCGTAATTTCCATATTCTCTCCGCGACCAAAAAAATCCTTATGGGTCGTGGCTTCAGCCACGACATTGACGCCGCGACACTGACTTGGCTTTAGCCGCTGAACTCCACGCCGCGAGGAACTCTTAGCCTCATTTACCCTTCGTCCCAAAATCTCTCATTCAAATACTTAGCCGCCGAATCCGCAAAAACAGTAACAATCACAGCCTTCTCGCCATCCGGAATTCCCGCCGCCACCCGCAACGATCCGACCAGCGCCGCACCCGCGCTAGGACTGAGCAACAACCCTTCTTCCCGCGCCGCCCGTTTCACCATCACGTAAGCCGCTTCCGTACTCACCAGCAAATTCTCATCCGCCAGCCCATCATCATAAATTGCCGGACGCATCGCCGTCGCCATATCCTTCCAGCCTTCCAGCCCATGAAACGGCCCATCCGGCTGCAAGCTGATGCAACGAATCCGCGGGTTCAACTCCTTTAGTCTCCGCGTAGTCCCCATAAACGTCCCACTGGTACCTAGTCCTGCCACAAAATGCGTAACCCGCCCGCCGCTCTGCTCCCAAATCTCATTCGCCGTAGTCCGGTAGTGGGCCATCCAATTCGCATCATTGCTGTACTGATCCGGATAAAAATATCTCTCGCGATCACCCGCCACAATTTCATGCACTCGGCGGATCGCTCCATCCGTGCTCTCATCCCCCGGCGTAAACACCAGCTCCGCGCCATAAGCGAGCAACATTTTTTTGCGCTCCGGCGAAGCGCTATCCGGCAAACACAGTTTCACCGGATACCCCATCGCCGACCCAATCATCGCGTAAGCAATCCCGGTATTCCCGCTGGTTGCATCAATGATCGTCTTACCCGCCCGCAGCGCTCCAGAAGCCAGCCCCGCTTCAATCATGCTCAGCGCCGCGCGATCCTTCACCGACCCGCCAGGATTAAACCACTCCGCCTTCGCGCAAATTTCCACATCCCTTGCCTGTGCAAGCTCCCGCGCAATGCGCTCCATGTGCAGCAGTGGCGTATTCCCAATTCGCGCCAGCACGGACTCGCCCACGCGAACCCGTTGCGCGACTCCGCGATTCACCACCGGCACACTCACCAATGATCCCCTTCCCATGTAGGTGCCGGACTTTAGTCCGGCCTGCGTTTGCCCTTTGCTGATCCTCTGCCGTAACTCAGCGGTGATTGCCGCCCCATGCCCCTCAACCACCCATTCGATGCCGCCGCCCCATTCCAAGATATATACCGCGAGTTTACCGCAACTTACACGAATCACCCGCATCTCCATAGACAATCGCGACGCCGCACAAAAAAGTGGGGGCTAACCGCGCCCCCACCTTCTTTCCCACGCGCTCGCCGGCCGTCTCTTAATACGTCAGGTGCAACGCGAACTGAATCAGCCGCGGACTACCGATCGTGTTCTGAATGAACCCCGCACCGAAAGGCGCCTTCCCATTGCCAATCGCGCCGCCTGAACCTGCCACCCCCGGAATCGTTCCAAGCCACTGGCAGGAAAACCCGGACGGCGAAGTTTGCACGTTGGGCCCGAAACAGGGGTCCAGGCTGAAGTTCGCGTTCGGGGCGTCAAAGCTCGGATGATTGAAGATGTTGAAGAATTGCGCCTCGAACCGCAGCCCGATCCGTTCCTTCAGCCTGATCGTCTTGAACACGCTACTGTCGAAGCGTGCCTGGAATGGCCCTCGGTACGCATTTCGCGCCGCCCCGGCAAATGCCGTCTCCGAAAAATCGCACGCCGCCGTCGGCGAAGCATTGTCCGTCGTCGGACCGCAGGGCGGCACGCCGTTGGTCCCCGGCGCGTTGATCAGCACCCCGAACAGCGCGCCGTTCAGCACCGGGTTCATCGGGTTCACTCCTGTGGTTCCCTGTAACTTCGTGCTCGCCACGGTTCCTCCGGGAATGGCTAGCAATGGATTGGTGATAAAGTTGTCCGCGGAAAAGTACTGGCTGCCGACGGTCCCGGAAAAGTCGATGACGCTGTATGGCAGGCCGCTTTCCGCCGTCGTAATTCCCGAAATGCCCCAGCCGTTCGCCACGTATTTGAGGAACCCGGAAGACTTCGTGAGGTTCGGCACGTTGTATACGTAACTGACCGTGATCACGTGCGTGCGGTCGAATCCCGAATTGCCATACGCCGTCGATGGCTGCAGCGGATTGTTTCCGTTGAAGAACAGTCCTTCGGAAATTCCGCTGCCTTCATCCAGCGTGTGCGACCACGTATAGGAAGCGTTGACTGTCAGCCCGTGGCTCAACAGTTTCTTCACCGAAACCTGCAGCGCATTGTAGTTGGAGACTCCCTCGGCCTCCCAGAAATCCGAGTTCGGGTTATAGCCCACAAACGGCGTCCGCAATCCGGTATTTCCATCCGCACCGGTGAACTCTCCGTTCGTTGTTCCCACCTGCTCGGTAAGCAGCGTGCCGAACCCTCCGTTCGCATCCGTCGCTTGATATCCGTAGGAATAAATCTGTCCGTTGATCGGGTGCGTTGGCGTCGCAATCCCCGGCTGGTTGAAGGGGATCGGCAGCAGTAAATGTTGTCCGTGATTGCCCACGTATCCAACGTCCAGCAGCAATGAAGCGAACGGCTGCCACTGCACATCCAGGGTCCAGTTCTCGGAATACGGCAGGGTATTCGCAGGGTCGTACCCGCCAAATAGGAACGACAACTCCGGCGTTCCCGTCGGCGTACACGTCGGCGTCACCACCACGCAACCGCTCAATCCCGATAGATTGTGCACCAGCGCCTCAACACCCGTAAAATTTGCCGGCGGCGACGGTGGCGCCACCGTGCCGAACGGGTTGTTTCCCAGGCAGCCCTGCCCCGTACACGTCGTATTGAAAGGCACCGTGAAAGGCTGCTCTGTGGTCACGCCAAACGGTCCGCTGATTCCCAAGCCGGCGCTCGCGGAAAACTCCGTAAAAAATTCGCCGCGGTCCGCATATAGGCCAAAGCCCGCCCGCACTACCACGTTCTTCAGGAAGCTCGGCGTCCACGCAACTCCGATTCTCGGTTGAAACAGCCATTGCCGTCCCGTCAGCGTCGAATTGTTCACGCAGAAAGGCTCCTTGGTTTTGCAAAACTCGCTGTTATTCCCCGCCACTACCAGTCCGATGTCATTGATCGTGTCCGTCGCCAGGTCAAAGTTATAGTCCTTGGGATAGAAGTTGGTCAGCAATCCATTCTTTTCCGTGAGTGGGCCGTCCCAGTCCCATCGCAGCCCGGCCGTGATCGTCAGATTGGACCGCATTTTGAAGCTGTCCTGCGCGTATACTCCCGTTTGCTTGGCCCGGAAATAACGGTTCGTCTCTCCGTTCAGAAGCAGCCCGCTTCCGCTTCGTCCGCCCATCGTCCCCGTCGCAAAATCCGAAAACGTGCTGAAGTTGAACGTGGCCACCTCATTTTCCCGGTTGGTCACATTCAATTGCCCGTAGTCCCCGTCGAATCCCAGTGACACCGCGTGTCTCCCGTGTGTCCAGTTATACGTCGTCCCGATTTGAAAGTGATTTTGGAATACTCCCGCATTTGCGAAATTGTTTGATGGTCCAATGTTGAGCCCGAAGCCCGTTCCCGAACCGCCGTCCGAGACCGCGATACCTGGAAAAACCGAGCTCCCGAGAATATTGATGCCCACGTCGCTCGGTGCAATTTGCTGCCCCGTGGTTGCGTTGGCGACCTGCCGGATGAATCCGATTCGTTGATCCCACGTCGTGTTCGGCGTTAGGACCGTCGTGTTATCCAGCGAAAATACCTGGCTTCCCGCTTGCAAACTTTGCGCAAACCCCAGCACTTGACTCACCGCAAATGGACTCGTCGAAGGGTCATTCTGAAAGTAGTACTTCCCCGCCAGCCGGTCGTTGGCGTTGAACACGTAGTCGATATTCGCGTTCACCTGGTCCGCGCTGAAGGTGCTTGGCGGGCCACTGTTGAGGGCGTTTCCGCCCAGCGTCCCGATCAGCGTCGGATTGAATACGCTCGCCGACGGAATCAGAAACTGGCCGTTGCTCGTCTTTGCCTGTAGCAGCTTCAGCGACGCGGGATCGATCTGCGACGCCGTGACGCACGGCGAATTTCCTGGCGTTCCGCAATTCAACCCGCTGGCTAAGGTGGCTAGCGTCGCCGCGCTCCGGTCACTCGACAGACAGGTCGCCGGCGTTGGGTTCGTGGGATCCACGCATGGCACGTTCGCGAACTCGGTCGAGCCGTTCGTCGCGTCCGTGACCCGCTGCCCCTGGTACGAACCGTAGAAAAACAGTTTGTCCTTTTTAATCGGTCCGCCTAGTGTCGCGCCGAACACGTTGCGGTGCATCGGTTGTCGCGGAATTCCCGCCGCATTGAAGAAAAACGGATTGGCATTGAGTCCCGTGGACTCGTGGTCCTCATAAATCACCCCGTGATAGTCGTTGCTTCCCGACTTCGTCAGCACCGAAACGTGCGCCCCGCTGTTCGCTCCCTGCGAAACGTCGTACATCGACGTATTCACATGCACTTCTTCCACGGTCTCCTTCGGCGGTGTCGGTAATCCTTGGCCGATCGCGTCGAACACCGACGTGTTCGTCTGTATTTGGCCGCCCGCCAGAAATTGTTCGTTCGTGTTCAACACAAACCGGCTCTCCCCGATCGAACTCGCCGAAAGCCCGTTGAACAGGTTGTTCGCCGTTACCGAATTGAAGCTGAAACTGTTGCTCGTGTCCCGCTGTCCATTCGCGAAAATGTCCTGGTTTCCCAACCCCGCGTTCACACCCGTCCCGCTCAGAAAGTCCGCGTTCACCCCCGGCGAAAGAATGGCCAGTTGCGTAAAACTACCCGTTCCCAGTGGGATGTTTTCGATCAGGTCGCTGCCTAGCGTGTAGCCGTTGGTCATGTCCGTCTGGTTCAGCACCGGCGTCGACTTCACCGTCACCGTCGACGACACCTCTCCGGGCTGCAGCGACGCATTGACCGTCGCCGTGCGGTTTCCTTGCACCACAATTTGCGAGAACACCTCGGTCTTGAATCCGCCCCTCGTGAACGTCACCTCATACGTGCCGATCGGCAAGTCCACGAAACTGAACGATCCATCCTTCTTTGTTTCCGCGGTCCGCGCCAACCCTGTCTCCACATTGTGAATCTTCACCCCGGCGCTTGCCACCACCGCTCCCGAGCTGTCTGTCACCGTGCCGTTAATCGATCCCAAAGTCTGCTGCGCCCGCAGCGTTCCCGCACCTACCAATGCCAGCGCTACAAACATGCAAAACGCAAGACAGGACCTGCGCACAAAGTTCCTCATCAGAACACACCCCTCCAATAGCGAATTTACTTACAAACACACCCGGGCGGCGTCACGAGCCCTGACGGATTGCAACTCTCGTGGCACCGCTTTATCACAGCTTTTTCGGAACGCGGTATTCAAAAATTAAGCGAGTCAGATTAACGATTCAGAAACGCCAGATTACCGACCTGTGAATTCCACCCTGTTCGCTTGCGTCAACCTCTCTGGTCTTGGCGACGCCCCACCGCACCGCGCCCTCGTCCGAACCCTAGACGCAGTATTAGTACCGCCGGTACCTCTACGGTCCATTTTCCCGAATCGGAACACTGCGCATGAGCACCGCGTGTGCGCGGTCTAACATTTCCCCAAAATATCCCTTGACGTCCCGCCACGTATTTGGTATATTAATTAATGGTTAGAGGTGTATCTTGGCCTCGCCGAAGTTGCGCCGGCCTGGCCGTGGCACGCCACGTTCTCGTAGTTACCACCTGGCTAACACTTTGGCCTCCTAACTCCTTTGCAACGAACACTTGCAGAAGGTTGTGAAAACAAAGGAACTTTAACTCCCTTTGTTTTCACAACCTTTGAAGAAACACAAGGCGGGTAGTCCGATTGCTTTACAGAAACTCCCGCTTTCATTACTCTAATTGCTATGTGGAATGTTGAAGATCGCTTCTCGTCCAAATCTATTGAAGGCCTAGCCGCCCTCGGTTTTTCCGTCGGCAGCACTCGCGGCGTGGTCCGCGTTGAAAAATACGGCTGCGGCGCCGAATTTCGTCAGGGTACCGATGGCGCCTTTCAGATGACCATTCTCCCCACCATCATGCTGAAAGGGCAGTTCACCCGCTTGTGGGACGCCGGCTACCAAAAATTTCTCCTCGCCGACGACGGCGTAAAACTCCCCGCCCTCGCCACGCATCTCGAAGGCCTGCGCAGATTCAACGAAGAGCTGCGCACCGCTCTCGGCGTTCCAACTTTTTACAACGAAGCCCTCGGCTCCGTCAGCCAAGTCAGCGTCTACGATCGCGTCAAAGGCCGCACCGGCGACGTCCCGGACAAAACCGTCGGCGCGCACAGCCCCGGCGGCCATCATTAGGAATCACCGCCGCTCGACGCTTTTTTGTAGCGGCCGCCTTCTGAGGCGGACGCTTTTCGTGAACAGCGCCGCGATACCGTCCGTCCAAGCAACTCTCACCACGAAAGGACCTTCTTAATCATGGGTAGAGTCATCGCTCTAATGGACGATCTTTTCTTTCAGATGAAACTAGCCGAAACCGCCAAACACCTGGGCGTCGAAATAAAGGTCGCCACCAATGCCGATGCCCTCCAAACCTTGCTCGATCCCTTACCCAAACTCGTGGTCATTGACCTAAACGCGCGCAGCAACCCCATCGCCGCCGTGCAGCAACTGCGCCACTCCTATCCCGATCTGCGCATCGTCGCGTTCCTCTCTCACGTGCAGCGCGATCTCGCCGCGCAAGCGCAAGCCGCCGGTTGCACCGAAGTTCTGCCACGTTCCGCCTTCACGCAAAATCTCGCCGCCATTCTCGAAACCGCCAAGGACTAAATGCTTCCGAATCTCATGCCCGCGCATTTCGCAACAAAATCCTCGCGGCCACATCTTCCAGCCGCCGTCGTTGCCCCCATCGTTGCAATGACCAAGATGATTTTTTTCCTCACCGTTATTTCTCTCGTGCCGTTCCCATCCCTCACTCTCGCGCAAGAGTCCAGTTCCCTTACCTCTCCCTCGGACGCCCCTGTCGCCTCCGGTCCCTCCGGTGCGCTGAGCCAGGCGCTTTCCGCCGCTTGCTCGCAATCGCAAATCGAGTTCGCAAAATTTCTGACCGCTCGCAACAAACAATCCTTCGCCCGCATGACTCCCGCTGCGCGCATCTCCCTCATGAAACGCTTCGTGCTTCTCAGCCAACCCGGCAAGCCTACCGTCACGCTGAATCCCTCGGGACGCCCCACCGTGCGCTGCGATACTCCCGACGGCGCGGCGGAAATTCAAATCGGGGGCGCCGATCAGCAAGACAATCTCGCTTTTTTCCCGGTCGAACTCCGCGACGCTACTGACACCGCCGGCACCGACGTCATCCGCGTAAACATGGGTCTCATCCGCGAAGACAATCAATGGCGCATTCTCTCCATCGGCCTCGTCCTTCTCGATCTGCCCTCTCTCGAACTCGAATGGAATTCCGCGGAAATGACCGCCAACGAAAACGCCGCCCTCGAATCCCTCAAAGCCGTGGCGCAAGCCATCGAAATTTATCGCCGCACGTACACGCGTCTGCCAGACACTCTCTCCCAGCTCGGCCCGCGCCCCGAAGCTCCCAAGACTCCCAGCGGCAAAACTCCTGCACCTAAAGCAAGCGACAAGCCTTCCGCTGAATTCGCCGATCTGCTCGACGCCGATCTCGCCGCCGGAAAAAAAGACGGCTACGCCTTTCGCTACGTTATCCTTGGCGCCAGCGGCCTCGGTGCCGTCGCGCAATTTGAACTCGCCGCTTCCCCCGCCCCTTACGGCCAGGCCGGACGCCGCTCCTTCTTTCGCGACGCCAACGGCACCATTCACGCCGCCGATCGCAAAGGCGCCATCGGCAGCATCTCCGACCCCAAAGCCGAATAGCGCACGGCCCTTGGCCGCAAACTTTCGCGCAGTAATTTGGTGTGCGGCGGTTTACCTTGAGCGCTCTGCGCGATGGGCTTGACGCCGCTTTCGCGGTTATTGCGCCTTCTTGATCCGAGCGTTTACTCGCGTACTCTCACCCCACTCCCTGTTACCAATAAGCAATCCCCGCTTTAGTACTCTTGTCCCGCACTAAGCTTTCTCTCACAATGGTCTCGGGTCATTCCTTTCTTCCCGCGCCGCTTTCTCGCGACAGCGAGTTTAGCGACTGCCCGCAAGGTCTCCGCAGGCTTACGGAGACTTGCATGCCGGATCCACCGGCGGACCGTCGCGGCTCGCCTCGGTTCCCTGTAGCCATGGACGCGGAAGCCACCGACCTGCTCACACGGACGATGGTAAAGCTGCGTTGCTCCGACCTCAGCTTAAGCGGCTGTTACCTGGACACTCTCAATCCCATGGATCCCGGTACGCCCGTGTGGGTCCATCTCGTACACGGTGGCCACATCTTCGAAGCGCAGGGCAAGGTAGCGTACGCGGTTCTCCGCCTCGGCATGGGCGTCGCTTTCGCACAACCCATCCCCGCGGACCAGTTGGCCGTTCTTAGTGACTGGCTCGCGGAAGCCGGCGCCTCCACCACTCCGCAGCCTTCACTTTTCGGCAGCAGCGCATCGCGCTAGCCATTCGGTTCGTTCTCCGCCCAATTCACGTTTGTAACCAACCTGCGTTGACGCTACTATCATGGAATTCCCAATGCGCTCGCTTGCTTCACTTTTTCGCGCGACTTTGCTGCTTTTGCTCGTGGCCTGCTTCCTCCCGGTCTCCGCCGATCCTCGCGCGCAAAGCGATTCCATCTTCGGCCCACTCCCTGTCTTCGAATTTCACAGCGGTTTCTGGCTCAATCTTCATCACATGCTTTACGAGCAGGCCAAAGCGCTACGCGACCCTTCCGAACATCCCACGCCCGGCAAATACGCACACTCGTTTCTTGACCGCGCTCCCGAGCCGCATCCCGCGCTAACGGCCGCCGAGCAGCGCCTCTGGAACGACGCCGTCAATTTCTACGTCGTCAATTACGCCGATCGCGACCTGCTCTTCAGCAACGATTTGGTAATCCTGAAAAATCAGCTCGGCGATTTCGAAGATTGCGACGAACTCTCTGGCGCAAAAAAGAAAACTTGCGACGCCGGCCTGCCCCCCAACATCACTCACGTTTTAGAATCCGCCGGCGCCATCTATCGCGCCCACTATTGGTCCGCCCACGACCGCGCCAACCGCCAGTGGATCGCCATGATCGCGCCGCTCATTCGCGAACAAGGCGTCGGCATCTCCGAGCGTCTTGCCGCCGCTTATCAAACCAAGTGGCCCAAGCCCAAAATTCGCGTCGACGTTTCTGTCTACGCCAACTGGGCCGGCGCCTACACCACGCTCGATCCGCTGCGCGTCACCATCTCCAGCCTCGACCCACGCAATCAAGATACCGCCGCGCTTGAAGTCCTTTTCCACGAAGCCTCCCACGGCATCGCCGAACCCGTCGAGCAAGCCATCGTCCGCGAATGTCGCCAGCGCGACAAAGCCATTCCCCGCGACCTCTGGCACGCCCTAGTTTCCTACACCACCGGCGAACTCATCTACACCGCCATGACTCCTGATAACTCCATCTCTCCCCCCGATAACTCCGTCCCCGGTGGCGGCGCCAGCCCCTACGCTATTCGCGAAGGCCTCTACGCCCGCGGCTGGGACGACTATCTCCCTCTACTCACCCGCTTTTGGCAACCCTACCTCGACGGCCACGCCTCCTTCGACGACGCCATCGCCCGCATGGTCTCCTCCCTCTAAGCTACTGAGATTTTCTCCTAGGATCCGCGCAGGGCGCTTGCCTCTGATCCTGCGGCTTTTCTCGAACTCCGGCACCCAATTCGCCGCGCCCGGCCCTCTAACGCAAAGGAGCTCAATATGCCGACAAAAAAATCCTCAACAAAACGAAAATCGCCCAGTCACAAATATGGCCCCGCCGCCGCAAAAAGCGTGGAACGCGCCATGCACCGCGAAAAGCGCGGCACGCTAAAATCCGGCAAGGGCGGCAAAGGCGGCACCGTCACCTCGCGCAAACAAGCCATCGCCATCGGCCTCTCCGAAGCCCGCAAAAAAGGCGCAAAAGTCCCCAAAAAGAAATCCTAATATTTTTTTTGGAGTGCGGCGGCTTGACGCCGCTTTCGCACATGAATCACTGCCGCCAAATAACGACGAAGCAACGAGGATTATTAGCGCCAGTTTTGTGGGTCGGAGCTTCAGCTCCGACATTCAGCAGTCGGCAACCAATCGGCTTCAGCCCCTGAAGTAACGTTCGACAATCTTCATCCGCAACTTGCTTAGTTCACCGAGCGCCACGCCTCACGCATCAAACGAAACCCCACCCGCGCCCGATCCCGTCGATGTCCCTGAGGACGTCCCCGAACCCGTCCCCGTCGACAATCCATCACCCTGCGAGAATTGTGCAAAGTCCGCCTGCAACGACCCATACGCCGTCTGCGCCGCCGTAAGATTCCCCGCCTGCAGCGCCTGCCCCAACTGACTAAACAATGTGCTGATCGGATTCCCCGACCCGCCGCCGGACACGCCGCTCGCGCCGCCCAGCCGGTGATGCTGATGCTCGCGTTGCACCGGCCCCGCCGGACTCTTCCCCCCCACGCCCTGAAGATCCTGCTGCAGCGTAGAAAAATCCGATTGCGCCGCCGACAAATTTCCCGACTTCAAATCCTGCGCCAACTGCTGGAACGCCTGCGTAACCGGATTACCCACATTGCCGCCCGGCCCTGCTGCAGTCGTACTTCCCGCTGAAGCCGTACTTCCCGCCCCCGTCGCAGCTCCGCCAGACGCCCCACTCCCCTGCGCCCGTCCCTGCTGCAACGCCGAAAAATCCGTCTGCGCCGCAGACAAATTTCCCGCCGCCAAATCCTGCCCCAACTGCTGAAACTCCTGCTTCAACTTCTGCGCCGCCGTCTGCACTCCCTGCGCCGCACCAATTCCAAACAATCCGCTCAAGATCCCCGTAACCGCCATGGCGTTCCCCCCTCACCAAACTCCGGTGTCCACGATGCTCAATCGGCAGTCCGCCGCAAGACTTCAGCGCCGCCACAGTCCCATCAAGCACCTGCTATGCCAACCGCTCCCCACAACGCCACGCACAACGCCACGCGCAACCTCCTCCATCGCAACGTCTTACCCAAGCCCCAACCACCGCCGCCTCCCATCCGCACACCACGTAGGCAAGCTCGCCACGCCAACCCGGCAATCCTTGCCGGCCTGTTCCGGTTGCCCGTCTTCTGGGTCTAAGTCCTCGGACCTATTTCGCCGGACGCGACCCGGCGATCAAGATATCCACCAGCCTTTTGGCACTTTGCTGCCAGTCGGGGCTGGCTGGTATAAGGGCGACGCCGATCAGCGCGCGGAGAAAATCGTTGGGGTCGAGATTGCTCCGAAGATCGCCGCTGCGGATGGCGCGCTTGGCCAGCGTTTCAATCGCTCCACGGATCTGACCGCGAGCTCCTTCATACAACCTCGAAGGGCCCCCGACCACCGTATTCAGCGCCGGGGCGATGATCAGCTTGGCCGCCATGTGGTCCACGAATAGCAGCATCCAGGCCCGCAGCGCTTCGAGCGGAGGCATGGCCGCGGCGAAGTGGTCTGCTGCGGCCGCTAACTTTTCCACCTCCGCGCGATAAACCGCCTCGATGAGCGCATCTCTTGTGGGAAAGTGGCGATACAGCGTCCCGGGTCCGACGCCGGACTGCTTGGCGATGTCGTCCAGGCTGGCGTTCGCACCATCACGGGTAAAAGCCTCCTTGGCAACTTCCAGGATGCGCTGGCGGTTGCGCTGCGCATCCGTGCGCGGCTTGCGAGATGCGGATTTTGTGGGTTTTGTAGGCATCGACGAAAATAAGCAAAATAATTTGTAACCGGAGACAGCCTCCGGTAATCTATCCATACGGAGACTATCTCCGTTTCTATCAAAGTGGCCATAGTTCGTCAAGCTGACGATGGTTCCGTCAAAGACGATATCCCGTCAAGGTCGCTTGCGCACGCGCCACCGGCAGGAACATCGCTCAGGAGGAAAGAACATGCGTGTATTCGTCACAGGTGCTACAGGATTCATCGGCTCGGCTGTCGTTCCAGAGCTAATGAAAGCGGGCCACCAGGTACTGGGGATGGCGCGCTCCGATGCGGGCGCGAAATTTCTTGAAGGCATCGGCGCCAAAGTGCATCGCGGGGATCTAGAGGACCTCGACAGCCTGCGCAAGGGAGCGGAGCAGTCGGATGGCGTGATTCACCTGGCCTTTAACCACGACTTCTCGAAGTTCGAGGCGGTCTGTGAGACCGACAGGCGCGCCGTCGAGGCCCTCGGCTCAGGGATTGCTGGCTCAGACCGTCCACTCGTAATTACCTCCGGGACAGGAATCGTCCGGACGCAAGGGCGCCCCTCGACGGAAGATGATGCCGCGAGCTCCGCCATCCCCCGCGTAGCCTCGGAACAGGCCGCAGCTGCACTGGCGGCGCAGGGCAAGCGCGTTTCGGTGGTGCGCCTTCCGCAGGTGCACGACACTGTCAAGCAAGGTCTCATCACCTATCTGATCGCCGTGGCCCGCCAGAAGGGTGTCTCGGCGTACGTCGGCGACGGACTAAATCGCTGGACCGCGGTGCACGTGCTGGATTGCGCGCGGCTGTACCGCCTGGTGCTGGAAAAGGGCAAAGCGGGAGCCCATTACCATGCGGTCGCCGAAGAGGGCGTGTCGCTTCGCGACATCGCCGACGTGATCGGCCGCGGCCTGAAACTCCCGGTAGTCTCGATCTCGCCGGAAAAGGCCGCCGAACACTTTGGCTGGCTCGCGCACTTCGTGGCCTTCGACATACCGGCCTCCAGCGCGCTCACCCAGGAACGACTGGGATGGCGCCCAATCGGCCCGGCGCTGCTCTCCGATCTCGAGAGCATGAGCTACTTCCCAGCCTGAAAATTCCAAGGTGTGGGTGATCGTCATCAACAGTTCAACAGGGCAAGTTCCTTGATTTTTTCGAAATCTAAATTAAAGAAAACATCCCGTCTGTCCAAAGCTTTCGACTATTTCCGATTGATCTTCGCGCACTCGGCGATAAATGTTTCTCGAAGTTCTGGCGTCGCCCGGAATGAAGTCTCCGCAGTCAATCGCTGAAAGAGCGATTCGGGATTTGCAACGCCACGCGCACCTGCCGCGAGCAATACGCCTAACGTTCCAGTGGTGGTGATCCCGCGTCGCCGTGCTTCGAGCCGGCCTTGCCGTTCATCGATCAACAGAAGGTCCGCGCGTGCCTCTTGCGCCAGTAGGATGGCCTCGCGTTCGCCGGGATCCAGCACTTGAAGACTCTCGTCTTGTGAAAATACGACGGCGCGAACCTCGATCCACGAGGGAATCCGCGACATCCAAGCGGCCACCGCCTCCGGCGCGCGAGGATGACGCAGTTCCTGCATCACCGCTGTTGGAACGAGGACCGCTCCGAAAATCTTGTTTAGGAGTTCATCCGCATGAAGTTGAATCAGGTAGTTCAGCGGAGAGGCATCCGCGACGACGATCATGCCTATCGGGGGTTCTCAACCCCGGACATCACCCGTAGTTTGTTCAGGGAATCGAGGTCTTCAGCAAGCTCTTGCGTGCCGTAGGCGTGGTCGCTGACGCCGCGATTCTTCAGGAATATCTCAAACTCGAATCGCGAAGTGAAGCCGAGAAGTCGTCCAGCTTGATATGCCGTCAAGCCGCCGGAACGATACCCGGCAATGGCGACAGCCTCAAGCGCCTCTCGTGCGGGGTCGGGATGTTGCTCGAGGTCGTTGGGCAATTCCACGGTGATTCGCACGTGATGACTCCTAAATGCGGCAAGCGCAAGATTACCATGCAAAATGCCTACGGAGGACGACAACATAGAAACCTAATCCTGAATCGACCGCGTTCTGCCAGTTTTTCGTTCGCCTGTCTTTCCACAGACTCCCGTCGCCCTGTCCAGGGAACTTGGGGACCAGAATAGCCCTGATTCTAAACCCATCGAATTCGATGGATTTAGAAAGCAGGCCGGGCTGAACAGCTTCAGCCAGCAATGACCGATGGCGCCCCAATGCCCAGCACAAACGACTTGGCGTCAAGGCCGTAACGCGATAGAATTGTGTACGCAGAGGTACGCAGGAGTCCACCGATGGCAACCCTCAGAGTAGGCATTCGCGAGTTTCGCGAAAAGCTCGCCGCATATCTCCTGGAGTCTCAGGCGCCAGTAGCCATTACACGGCACGGCGACACCGTCGGATACTACATCCCCGCGCGCCGCAAACGCAGCGTCGCGGAGCGTGCCGCGTTCAAAGACGCCGTCGACCGTCTCCAAGAAACGCTCAAATCCGAAGGCCTGTCCGAGGACGAGATCGTCAAGGATTTCAAAGCCTGGCGCTCCGGCCGCAGGAAGTAAAAGTTGGCTAAAGGGATAGTACTGGACGCCAATATCCTGCTGCGCGCCGTCTTCGGGCAGCGCGTGCCACAAATCCTGAGTCTGTACGCGGACGGCGTAAGTTTTTATAGTCCGGACGTCTGTCTTGCCGATGCCCGGGAATATACCGTCAAGTTGTGCGCGCGCCGCGGTCTCGACCCACTCCAGGCCCTCGCGGTTCTCGATGGCATAGCGGGAATCGTCGAAATCGTAGACCGCAGCTTGTACGAAGACTACGAGCAGCTGGCTCGCGAACGCATTCAAATCCGTGATCCAGAAGATTGGCCGATCGTCGCCGTCGCCCTCTTACTCGATATACCCATTTGGACCGAAGATCGAGACTTCTTCGGCGCTGGCATCCCGACCTGGACCACGGACCGAGTCGAATTGTACTTGCGAGATTAGTAGAACGCACACTCACCACCATCGTTCGAACGTAATGTTTGGGTTTTCTTGGATTCATCTTTTCTGGAGTTTGTTCTTTTCAGGGTGCCCCACCCTCGGTTTTTGAGGGTGGGGTCTTGGTTTGCTGTTTGCTCCATTTCTTTCGGCCATCATTGGACCTGTTTTAGACCATGGAAGACGGACCATGGAAGACGATAGGTACAGACGTGACCCGCACCACCATCGTTCGAATGCTACTATAAAGTACTATTGACATGCGATTACGGCCTTGCTATCCTCTGCCATGTCTCGCGCAAAATCCATCTCCGCCCCAACCTCTCCGCTTCACCCAGCCACACCTTCGCCGTCCGAGCCTCATTACTCCGTCACCGCATCCCTTCGCTCTTGCGCACCGCCGCAAAAACGCGATCCTTTCTTTTCAACAGCTTGCGCACTCTTCTTAATTCGCGATTCCGCCTATCTCTTGTGTTTTGTTAGCGCTGCGCACTCTTTGCCAAAAACACCCGGGCGTAGGGTTGGCCTCTCTAGCCAAATTCCTGGTGAAATTCCCAACGTCCCTGTAACCCCAACAGAATCTGTCTCTTTCACGCGAATCCCTCTAAACCCAATGGAATCTTACTCTTTCGCACGAATCGCCCCTAAACCCAACAGAATCTTACTCTTTCAACATGACCGCCTCTAACCCCTTTAGTGTCTATCTCTTTCGTAAATGGGGGTGGGGGTGGGTCCCCTTCTGTCCCAACCTCCTCACCTCATTGCTTTGCCTCGTTGTCAGCCTCTTCAGGTTTGTTCGTCGCCCGGCGATATGCTAGGCTCTCTTTTGCAGATTTCGTGCGGCGACGCCCCGAACGTCCTCGCGGCGCGCGCGTTCTCTCCCTCCTCGCTTCCCGCAGCTCGCAGCGCGAGAGGTGTCCATCGGGAGGGGCGCACACCGCCGACTCGCGGCGGCCGTTCAGGAAACGCCAGGCCGTTGCGCACAAAAACGCTGGACGGGTATTTTCATTCGCCGCTGCACCGACGTCGGGGCCCCAACAGACGTCAGGGCCTTAAAGGAAGAGATCCCATCATGTCCGCCACGCAGACCAAGACCGAAAAAGAGCCTGTCGAGATCAAGCTCGCGCACTCGCCAGACTCCGACGACGCCTTCATGTTCTACGCCCTGGCCACGCACAAGCTGCAAACTCCCGGCTACAAGTACACCCACGTACTCTCGGACATTCAAACGCTGAACGAAGCCGCGCTCACCGAAACCTACGACGTCACCGCCGTCAGCTTTGCCGCCTACCCTTCGCTGCGCGATAAATACGTGCTGCTCGATTGCGGCGCCAGTTTTGGCGAAGGCTACGGCCCCATCGTGGTCTCCGGCAAACACATCAAGAAAGAAGAATTGGCCGGCAAACGCATCGGCGTCCCCGGATTGCAGACCACGGCGTACCTGACGCTGAAACTTTTCGAGCCCAATTTTGAAGCGGTGGTGATTCCCTTCGACAAGATTATTGACGCGGTGCAAAACGGCGTGGTGGAAGCCGGCCTGCTCATCCACGAAGGCCAGCTGTTCTTTCCGCAGCTTGGATTGCATCGCATCGTCGATCTTGGCATCTGGTGGCAGGAACTGACGGACCTTCCGTTGCCGCTGGGCGGCAACGCGGTGCGCCGCGCGCTGGGTCCGAAGCTGGGGCGGCAAGTCGCCAAAGTGATTCGCGACAGCGTCTCCTATGGCCTCGAGCATCGCGAAGAAGCGCTGAACTACGCCATGCAGTTTGCGCGCGACATGGACACGGAACTGGCCGACAAATTCGTCGGCATGTACGTAAATAAATGGACCTTGGGCTACGGCGACCGCGGCAAAAAAGCCGTCACCGAGCTGATCGCGCGTGGCACCGCCGCTGGCTTGCTCCCGGGTCCGCCAGAGGTTGAATTTCTAAGCGAAACTTAGTTTTATAAGTGCAGACTAATTTCTTCGCCGAACGCAAATAAAAAAAACTTGTCGACACAAACGAGAAAGAATCGAAAATAGTCAGCGGCGAAAAATTAAAATCTTCTAAAAAAGTTTTGCCCGCGACTGAAGCAAGGTTTGTGCGCAACGAAGTTTTGCTGAACGGCAATTAAAGTTTCTGTCGATTGTTGCCGATACACCTGCCGTAGTCTCCTCGGCGTCGCTCGCAGCCGCATTTTCACTGCTGCCGAACGAAACACTTTCCGCGACGGCCGAGTGTGGGAGGTCATCATGGCACTCACCGGCATCGTCAATCTTGCCGAGCGGCTTCTGAATCAGTCGCAATCTCAGCCACAAACGGAACAGAACACGCCGCCAGTCACGCCGATCGTTTCGCGAAATATTTCGCCGGAAATTTCCGCCCCCGCAAATACTGTCGCCGCGCCCGTCACCGACGCGTTCACGTCCTCCGCGCAAACGCCCGCCGCGGACGCCACGGCGCAAGCCGCCGGACTTTTTAGCGTCGCGACTTCTTCACTCTTCAGCGCGGCCGCAAATTTCCTGCTAGGCAATGGCGCAACGGCTGCGGGAAATTCTGCGGCAACTCCGGCACCCGCGAGCGCCAACACGGCCGCGACATTGCAGACGGCTACGACATCGAACACGGCTTCGACATCCAACGCAACAGGCGCAGCCGCCGCAAACGTGGCCGCATCCGCGAACGCGCCGTCACCCGCGTTGCCGATCGGCAACAATGCGGCGCAATCCGCTGGCGGTACTGCGGCCGCCGCCAGCGCTCCTTCGAGTGCTGTCAATGGATCGGCGGCCACACCTTCCGCTGCAACGTCGCAAGCGGCCCCGCAAACAGCGGCTCAAACAGCTTCGCCAGACACCGCCGCGTTGCCGGCCGTCCCGCCTCCACTGCCGAGCGTGGCGCAAACCGCGACGACGAACAGCGAACTTCAAGCACTTAACACCTTGCTCGCAGCGGAAGGTCTCTCTACGGCGAACATCGCGCAAGTCGACAACGTCGCGCAATCTCTGAACGATTACAATGCAACCGATTATGCAACTCTGGTGAGTCAGCTGGAATTCGCGGCGCAAGGCCACTCGCCCGTGGCAACCGCAGCGAACACTCAAGCAGCGACCGCGCCAGACTCCTCGCTCACAACGAATCTCAGCACCGCGGCGGTGGTGAATGACGCGACAGTGGCGATCGCGGTCCCAAAAGTAAGCAGCGCCGCAGCGGGCTTGTCCAAGCCATAGAAAAATCTCGCGACGCATTTCGCCGGCGAAGACGAAATTCGGAGCGCGAGTTAGAGCGGCGCGAGCCAGACCGGCGCGCGCAAGATGAATCGTCACAATCAATCTTCTGACGCACAGAAGCCCCCACGCGTACTACGTAACTGAAACATTTCGCGCAGCTGCGGAAAATGCATTAAGTTTTCAGATTGGACCGCGTGGCAGTCAGCTCGCCAATGTGCTGCGTATTGACGACGGGCGCTCAATCACTTAGTGTTTTTAGTTGGTGCTCACACTCAACAATCGATTGTCGCTGCGTCTCGCTTCCCTTATTTTTGCTGTGGCAATGTTTGGCGAGCCAGCCGTGCGTCCGCAAACCGCGGCGGAATATCGCGATCATTCTGAAAACGGGCGGGCCGACATTCCGAAAGAGTGGCCGAGGCAGGCAGTGCGCAGCGCGCACGGCATGGTGGTCACTGACGAACAACCGGGCTCGCAAGCGGGAGTAGAAATTTTGCAACGCGGAGGAAATGCCGTCGACGCCGCGGTGGCAGTGGCTTTTGCATTGGCGGTGGTTGAACCGGCCGCGGGAAACATTGGCGGCGGCGGATTCATGCTGGTGCGGCTGGCGGACGGGCGCAACAGTTTTCTGGATTATCGGGAAGTTGCGCCGGCGCGCGCAACGCGCGATATGTATATCGGCGCGGACGGCAAGCTGGTCGCCGAGGCGTCGACGCTGGGGCCGCGCTCTGTGGCCGTGCCGGGAACCGTGGCAGGACTGGCGCTGGCGTTGAAGCTCTACGGCACGATGAAACTGGCGGAGGTGATGGCTCCGGCGATTCGCCTGGCGGAAAATGGTTTTCCTGTAACCGCGAAAATAGTACGGGAACTTGGCGAGGAGCGCGCCGGCCTAGAGCGCTTTACAGTCAGCAAACGCATTTTTCTCCGTGATGGAAATATGTTTCGCGCCGGCGAAATTCTCAAACAGCCTGAACTGGCCGCTACGCTGAAACGCATCGCACAAAATGGTGCAGATGATTTTTATCATGGCGAAACCGCGCATGTGATTGCCGAGGACATGAGCAAATTCGGCGGCATCATCACGCTGGAAGATCTGGCGAATTATCAACCCAAAGTGCGCGAAGCGCTGCGCGCAAAATACGAAAGCGACGGACACGATTGGGAAGTACTGACATCGCCGCCACCAAGTTCCGGCGGCGTGGCGATCATCGAGTCGCTGAACATGCTGGAGCACGTGGCGCTGAAAAATTGGGACGACGTGAACAGCGTGCATATGGTGGCGGAAACGATGCGGCGGGTTTTTGCGGATCGCGCGGCGTATCTGACGGATCCGGATTACACAAAAATTCCCGTGGATGGCTTGACGGCGCCGTGTTACGCGGCGGAACGCACGGCGACGATCGATCGCACGCACGCTTCGTCCAGCAAAGAAGTGAAAGCCGGTGTTCCGCACGTCTGCGGAGTGTCTGCCAGCGCGGGCGCCGCACCGGAAAAAGTTTTCGGACTGGGCGAAGGTCCGCACACCACGCATTTTTCCGTGGTGGATGCGGCGGGCAACGCGGTGGCCAGCACCTATACGCTGAACGACAGCTATGGATCGCACTTCACGTCCAGCGGCGGATTTTTGTTGAACGATGAGATGGACGATTTTTCGACACAACCGGGAGTTCCCAACGCGCTCTTTGGGCTGGTGCAATCCGATGCAAATGCCATTGCGCCGGGTCACCGGCCGCTGAGTTCAATGACTCCGACGATGCTGCTGCGCGATGGAAAACTTAGCTTTGTTACCGGCTCGCCGGGCGGCCCAATGATTATTTCGGCCACGTTGTTGACGGTGATCAACTGGATGCGCCTGGGCATGGAGGCGCAGGAGGCGATTAACGCGCCGCGCTTTCATCACCAGTGGTTGCCGGACAAGCTGGTGCTCGAGAAAGAATTTCCCGCGAGCATGGAAAGCGCATTGAACGTGATGGGCTACGAGACGAAACGCAAAGGGCATATCGGGCTGGTGAATGCGATTGGCATTGATCCGCGCAGTGGGGAGCGCCTGGGTGCGGCGGACCCGCGCGATGATGGCTCGGCGATCGGGTATTAGATTTGGCTTCTATAGAGGACGCGAGAGGAAAAGGCAAAACCGCTTCCTCAGGCGCTAAAGCGCATCGGTAGTGCAGCAGTTGATGTCGGAGCTAAAAGCTCCGACCCGCAAAGCTAAGAGTCTTTCTGCAGTTAGTATCGATGAGGATTCATCGCTATGACCATTTCTTCACAGCCGTCTTCGTCACAGACGTCCTCGTCTCACGCGTCCTGCCCCCAAGCGTCGGCGACGCAGAGTTGGAATGCCGCCGGATACGCTGCTAACGCGCATTTTGTGCCCGCGCTTGGGCAACCGGTGCTGGAGCTGCTTCAGCCGCAATCCGGTGAACGCATTCTCGATGTGGGATGCGGAGATGGTGTGCTCACCGAAAAGCTTGTGGCGCTCGGCGCTAGCGTCGTGGGCGTCGACAACGCTCCGGATATGATTGCGGCGGCACAGCAGCGCGGTCTGGACGCACTAATCATGGACGTGCGATCGATCACTTTTGCGAATGAGTTCGACGCCGTTTTTTCCAACGCGGCGCTGCACTGGGTTAAGGATGATCCGGATGCGCCTATCGTCGGGGCGTTTCGCGCGTTAAGAGCCGGTGGGAGATTTGTGGGCGAGTTGGGCGGTCATGGATGCGTGGCCGCGATCACCGTCGCTTTGCTGGATTCGCTGGAACGACGCGGCGTCGAGCAGGCCAGTTCGCAGATTCCCTGGTATTTTCCGACGGTCGACGAGTACGAAACCCGTTTGCGTCGGGCGGGATTTGTGCCGCGCAGCGTGCAACTGATTCCGCGGCCCACGCCGCTGCCTACGGGAATGCGCGGGTGGCTTGAGACGTTTGCCAATCCCTTTTGCGCTGCGTTGCCGGAGGAGGAGCGCGGGGGTTTTCTTGACGAGGTGACGGCGCGGCTTAAGCCGGTGCTGTGCGATTCGCAGGAGCGGTGGACGGCGGATTATATGCGGTTGCGGTTTGCGGCTGGCAAGAGTTGAAGGCGGGGAGTTTGGTTAGCTGAGCCAGGTTCGCTACATTCGCTGCATTCGTCACATGCACCGCAACGTGTGCTTTTCGCTTTTCGTGTTTGGCCTTAGACTCTTATTGCAGTTTCAGCAAAAGAAGGATGCGAATCTAAAGATTCGCCACTACGAAAGGCGGCCGCCTCCCCTCCAAGGTCGGGGTAAACAGAAGGCGGCCGCTACAGAGCCAAAGGCACGGGTCTGAAGACCCGCCGCTAAAACGGCTTCATCGGCTTACTATGCAGAGAATACTTTCCACTTATCAATTCGTGTCGCACAAGCTGACGCCGGAGTTGTTGGCGCAGATTGCGGCGGCCGGTTTTCAAGGCGTGGAGATTTTTGCCAGCCGAGGGCATTTTGACTACAACTCGAAGACGGACGCACGGGCGATGGCGGGTGCGTTGGCGGCCAACGGATTATTTCTATCTTCGTTGCATGGGCCGACCAGTCGCGACCTGAGCGCCACGCGCGAGGGCGGAACGCCGGTGTCCATTTGCGAGGTGGAGCGTGTGCGGCGCATCGAGGCTATGGACGAGTTGAAGCGGGCCATCGACGTCTCCGAGGATCTGCCGTATCCGCGGCTGGTGCTACACATGGGCGGACCTCGCGAAACGGCTGATCCGCGCAAACGGGATGCGGCATTCAGTTCGCTAGAACATTTGATTTTGCACGCGCATCACGCCGGCGTGGTGATTTCCATCGAAAACACCACCACGGAAATGGGCGACCCGCAATATTTGCGCAGCTTTGTGGATGAGACGCGGCTTACCGGCCTGCGGTTTAATTTCGATATCGGGCACGCGCATCTGGCGGATGGTCCGGAGAACGAGCGCATCGAGAAAAGCTTCGCGCCAATGCGTGAACTAGTCGCCGGCGTGCATGTGCACGACAATCACGGCGAGAAAGACGAGCATCTCGCCCCGTACGCTGGAACGATCGACTGGCCCACGGCGACGGCGCTGCTGAAGACGGTGCCGGGGAAGGAAGTTCCGCTCACGCTGGAATTAAAAGAAAAAACAGCACCGGATGCGCCGTCGGCAGTCGAGCAGCTGGAAGCGGCGCGGGTGGCGATGGATCGATTTGAAGAGGATTGGTCGAGCTGGTGGGCTGCGGGTTAGGTTCGCTGGCCAATGATAAATCGTCTGCGCATGCGGCGCCAGGAATAAGGCTGCAGGGAACTTTTGGCATCCTGCCGGTGTCGAAACGGGTATGATTTTTAAGTTTTTCGAATTCACTGACCCGGGTGTCGGCGTGTGGCACCTACCCGTTCTCGGCCGACTGTTCCTACTACTACTTTTTATGGTTGGCACATACAGCCTGTATTCCAACTGCGTCATTCTCGTGGGCCTCCGCTCGCTATCGAGAAGACGTTCAGTCGGGGAAAACAATTCTTTTCGCCATTCTCTGATTCTACTCAAGCACCGCGCGGCGCATTTACGAGAACTGATTCTTGCCACTCTCTGTTTGTTTGGGCTGACATTTTTTCTGCAAATAACAGCGGCGTTCGTTACTCCAATCGCTGGGCCTTACGGCTGGGTCAACATCTCGCAGAACTTGGCGGTGCAATTCAGTTTTGCCGCAGACGTCTTTCTGGTCCTTTTCGTCCTTCAGGTTGTCCAGTGGTTCACTTCAACGCGTGTTCGTTCCATGGCGCTGGAACTGGGCCCGGAGACCGCAGAATAATTGTCCAGGAGCGTTAGCGAGCAAGTTGGCGGCGGCGTAAACGCTTTCGTACGTTCTTCCTTACGCTTTCAGATCTGTCCGAATGGCCGCTGGAGATCACGCCAAAAGATGCCTTCGCCGCGGCGTGCAACTTCGCTTGCGCATCGTCGTCGGCCGGCTCCCGCATGGTCCGCTCTAGCCATTGGCGGACAGCGAGTTCCAGCAAGAAAGAAACCGGCCTGTCGCGGAGCCGGGCTTGGCGCTCCAGATCCGCCTTCAGCTCGCGGGAAAGCCGCCATGTGTAGACGTCCGTCTTCATGCACTACAGTGTAGTTCAAGCACTCGTCTGCGCAAGGCGCTCCTCACCGGCGATTCGCTAGTACGTCGCATCTGCGTACTTCACCGAACAGCCGTAGGGACGCGTCGCTGCCGTCTGCACCGGTTTTCCGGCCATGGACTGCTGCAGGGCCTGGCTGACGTAGTTTGTCGCGTTCGGAACGTCCTGCAGGTCGGTGGTGGGTTTATCGTCGATGGCGCCGCTGTAGATGATGACGCCCTGCGGATTGATGACTACCATCTGCGGAGAAGTTTTTGCTTCATAGAGATGGCCGATCTCGCCGGTTGGATCTAGCAGCGCGGCGGTGGGCGCGGCCTGCATCTTGGCGAGATAGTCGTTTTCTTCGTTGGCGGTGACGTAGCCCTGCTTGCCCGGCGCGGAAGAGAGAATCGTGAGCCACGCCACGCCTTGACTGGTCCACTGCTTTTGCAAGCGCTGCATGTTGCCGCTGTTGTAGTGCTTGCCAACGTACGGGCAGCCGTTGTTGTGCCACTCGAGAACCACGTACTTCCCGCGATAGTCGGCGAGATGGACGGTCTTGCCGTTGCTCGCCGGGGCGGTGAACTCCGGCGCCGGGTCTCCTACTTTTGCGGCCCAGAGCAGCGGCGCGGCAGCGCACAGTAGCAGAACGGCGAGAAGCGTGAATAGCGTCGAGCATTTTATTTTCATAGTTCCCCCTTCAAAAAAATCGTGGCCAACAATAGTTTTGCGTTGAAATTGCCGTGAACATTTTTCGCGACGGCGGGCTTGCTGAGCGGCACATCGATTAGATAAGCCTGCTCGTTGGGGAGCACGAGCACGCCCTTTAGCCTGGCGAGCGGTTTGAGCAGCTGCTCGGACTTGCGCAGCGTAAGGCGAAAACCTCCTGATGTGGGCTGAACATTTTGCGGCGCGGCGTTGTCGATTTGGGACTCGGCCAGCGGGAAAAATGTCGCCTGCGGAACTTGCCGGCCGAAGTTCGCCGTGAGCACGAACGAGCCATTCGCTTCGGCCACGCGGAATTTCCAATTTTGCGGAAGAGGTTGCGGCAGCAGCTTGCGCGTGGCGTTGAACAAATCTTGAGTTTGCATATCCGGTGCGGCAGGCTGTGACTTTATTGGAATGCTTAACGAAAGTTGCACCTTGCCCGTGATGCACAGTTCGCGGCAGACCAGCACGGTCACTTCCGCAGTAAGTTGCGCCGGCTGCTGCGCCGTCAAGTTTGCCGCGGCATGCAGCGGCACGAGGAGCGTCACGGCGTCTTCGTAACCAAAATCCACGATGCTGGGAGACCCTAGGCGCCGCGGGGCGGGCCACTCCATCGCGCCAACGGTGAGACCCGTCGGCAACTGCCATTTCACGCGCGGCGGCTCGCCCGAGTCGCCGGGGTTCACCCAGTAGATGTGCCAGCCTTTTTCGAGTTGGAAATGCAATCCGAGATTTAGCGTGCGTCCCGCGGTGATCCACGGACTCTCGGGGATAAGTTCCACTGTGCCATGCGGAATGGCCGTGCCTGCTGCCCGAACATTCGCGCTGGTGAGCACCGTCAGCGCAAACGCAAGGGTCCGGAAAGGAGATAAACCTAAGTTACACGGGCGCGTTTTTCCCATGGTTTACAACCGATGCGCAAACGTGGCCCAGACCGCCCAGCGGCTTCTCTCTATCTGACGACCCGCCCAGGCGAATGGTTACCTTCGCCCCACAATTTGCCCGCTCCATCCCACCGCACGCGCCAGCGACGCCGGGCCTTCTCTGGTAAAATCGTGGTTTGGATTGGCGACGGCGAAACTCTCTTATGACAACCATCACGATCGAACAGGCTGGGAAATACGACGGGCAGGAAGTCACCATCAAAGGCTGGCTTTACAATTTGCGGGAGTCCGGGAAACTGATGTTCCCGATATTTCGCGACGGTACGGGGATTATTCAAGGCGTATGCGCGCTGAAGGAAAATCCCGAGGCGTTTGCGGCGCTGAAGGGGCTGACGCAGGAGTCCAGCGTGATCGTCACGGGCAAGATTCGCGCCGAGCAGCGCGCGCCCGGCGGATTTGAGATGGGCGTCGGCAGCATTCAAGTGTTGCAAAAAGTTTCCGAAGCCACGCCGTTCCCCATTCAATTGAAGGAGCACGGCGTCGATTTTCTGCTGGATCATCGCCACCTGTGGATTCGCACGCCGCGTTCCGCCGCCATTCTGCGCATCCGCGCGGAGGCCGTGCGCGCCGCGCGCAACTACATGGACGACCAGGGCTATACGCTTACCGACGCGCCCATTTTTACTCCCGCGGCATGCGAAGGTACTTCGACGCTTTTTGAAGTGAATTATATCGACGAGCAGAAAGCGTATTTGACGCAGAGCGGCCAACTGTACATCGAAGCGACAGCCATGGCGCTGGGCAAGGTGTATACATTTGGTCCGACGTTCCGCGCGGAGAAATCCAAAACCCGCCGGCACCTGACGGAGTTCTGGATGCTGGAACCGGAAGCCGCTTATGCGGAACTTGCGGACATGATGGACCTTGGCGAAGGATTGGTCAGCGCGGTGGTGCAGTCGGTGGTGAAAAATAAATCGCGCGAACTGGAAGTTTTGAAGCGCGACGTGAAGAAGCTGGAAAACGTGAAAGCGCCGTTCCCGCGTATCAGCTATGAAGAGGCTGTCGCGGTGCTGAATAAGCACGGCAATCCCGCGAAATTCGGCGACGATTTTGGGGGCGACGAAGAAACCATCATCTCTAACGAGTTTGACCGCCCGGTGATGGTGCACCGCTACCCGTCGTCGATTAAGGCGTTTTACATGCAGCCGGACGCGGCGCGTCCCGATTTGGCACTCGCCTTTGACATGCTTGCTCCCGAGGGCTACGGCGAGATTATCGGCGGCAGCCAGCGCATCCACGACTATGATTTGTTGGTTAAACGATTGAGGGAGCACAACTTACCGGAAGAGTCGTTTCAGTGGTACCTGGACCTGCGCCGGTATGGCAGCGTTCCCCACGCCGGCTTCGGCTTAGGCCTTGAGCGCACCGTGGCTTGGATCTGCGGTACCGAGCACATTCGCGAGGTCATCCCCTTCCCTCGTATGCTCTACAGGGTCTATCCTTAGGCGGGGTAGTAAAGGGCCAAGTTCAACGCTTGGTCCGGTAGCTTCAACCAGTTTGGTGCCTCTCCGGCATCCGACGCTGGCTCGCAGTTCCAGTAGTTAAGACCAGAGTGAATGTTGCATCTGACGAGTGCATAGCACACGTCCGCGTCCCCGCGCGGATAACCCGTGCGCGTCGGGGGGCACGCTCACCGATCCTGGATTCTTGAAAATGACGCATCAAAAAGTTCGCATTATCGGTGTCCCCATGGATCTTGGTGCCAGCCGCCGCGGCGTAGATATGGGCCCATCGGCGTTGCGCGTCGCGGGTTTGCAGACGCGCCTGAAGCAGCTGGGGCATCAGGTGGAAGACATCGGCAATATCTCCGTGAAGCAGCCGGAGGAAATGTCCTACGGCGAAAAGCGCGCCAAGTATTTGGTCGAAATCGCCGAGACGTGCAAGGATCTGGCCGAAGCCGTCCAGAAATCGCTGGAGGAAGATTACTTTCCGCTGGTGCTCGGCGGGGACCATTCCATCGCGGCGGGCGCAGTATCTGGAGTGTCTTCTTTTTTCCGCAAAGAAAAAAAGGAGATCGGCTACATCTGGCTGGACGCCCACGGCGACATGAACACGCCAGAGTCTTCTCCATCGGGCAACGTGCACGGTATGCCGCTGGCGTCCGTGATGGGCTACGGCCCCAGCGAACTCGTCGATCTAATGGGCTTCAAACCAAAGGTCGAGCCGGGAAATATCGTCATCGTTGGCGCGCGCGACCTGGACGCGCAGGAACGCAAAATGATGAAAAAGTCCGGCGTCCACGTTTTCACCATGCGCGATATTGACGAGCGTGGCATGCGCGAAGTCATGAGCGACGCCATCAAGTACGCCATGGACGATACCGGAGGCATATCCGTAAGCTTGGACATGGATTTCGTGGATCCGTCAGATGCGCCCGGAGTCGGCACGCCCGTTCGCGGCGGTGTAACCTACCGCGAAGCCCACTTAGCTATGGAGATGATCGCCGACAGCGAAGCCATGGCCTCGCTCGAAGTAGTGGAAATTAATCCCGTCATCGACGAACACAACCGCACGGCGTTATTAGGCGTAGAGCTAATCCTCTCCGCCCTCGGCAAAAAAATCCTGTAGGCGCGTCGTGACCGAACGCCCTCCTCGAACAGACGCTATCCCTCTTCTGGAAACCGCACGCGCCTCTCCTCTTTAGCCGCGCGAACTTTTCTGAAAAAATAATGCTTGTGACTCCAGACAAGAAACGTCTCCGTGTTGGCATTCTTTTTGGCGGACGCTCGGGCGAACATGAAGTTTCGCTGGCTTCCGCCGCCTCGGTAATTCGCGGCCTCGATCCGGACAAATACGAACCAGTGCCCATCGGCATCTCCAAAGAGGGCCACTGGCTCACCGGAGCGGGCGCGCAAAAAATGCTGCCCGACGTTTTACGCCAGGGCCAGCGTGTGATGATGAACGCCGACCCCACCGATGCAGCCCTCGTGCGCCTCGATGGCAGCGGCGGCGGCCAGCGGCTCGACGTCGTCTTTCCGGTAATCCACGGCTCGTTTGGAGAAGACGGCACCGTCCAGGGATTGCTGGACCTCGCGGGACTGCCTTTCGTCGGTGCCGGCGTCCTGGGCTCCGCGATCGGCATGGACAAAGACGTGGCCAAGCGCCTGCTGCAATTTGCGGAAATTCCCGTGGTCCCCTGGGTTACCGTGCATCGTCACGAGTGGGAAGCCGACGCCTCCGCCATTCAATCCGCAATTGAAGAGCAGTTTCCGTATCCCCTGTTCGTGAAACCCGCCACGCTCGGCTCTTCCGTGGGCATGACCAAGGTGCATTCGCACGAAGAACTGGCCCCAGCGATTACTTTGGCCGCCGAATTCGCCATGAAAATTCTCGTGGAAAAGGCCGTCAGCGCCCGCGAAATCGAAGTCTCCGTGCTCGGCAATCACGATCCCGAGGCTTCCATTCCCGGAGAAATCGTCCCGCATCGCGAATTCTACGATTACGCCGCGAAATATCTCGAAGCGGGCACGCAGCTCCTGATTCCCGCGGAACTAAAACCCGCGCAAGTGAAAAAAATTCAGGCCATGGCTATCGCCGCTTTTCGCGCGCTCGAACTCAGCGGCATGGCCCGCGTCGATTTCTTCATGGAAAAAGCTGCCGGAAAAATCTATCTCAACGAAGTGAACACCATCCCCGGCTTCACCTCCATCAGTATGTATCCCAAACTTTGGGAAGCCACCGGCATTCCCTTCCGCGACTTGATCGACCGCTTAATCACTCTTGCGCTAGAACTGCACGCCGAAAAAGCCCGCACCAAATACCAAATCGAACTCCCCGAAGGCTCGGGCGGCGCGCTCGACGTTTAGAACACAGCGCGCCGTTGGCAAGACCTTGGACCGTGAAAACGGAAGAACCGCAGGGCTCAAAAGCAAGCGCCCTGCGCTACATGAAGACGCGCTGTCCAACGCACGCCAGAACATTTACTCGTACACACCTCTTCTGCTAATTTTGATTGGCGCCTTGAGCCCTCGCAGGCAGGAGACTTCCGCATGACCACGCTTCTCAACGTACCTGCCGAAAAACCGGACAAATCTCGCGCCATGATTTTTACCGTGGTAGCGCTGCTTTCCGTGGCGGTTCTGGGACTTTACTTCGCGGTGCGCTACTATCCGGAAAAACATGCTACAGAAACGTTTTTTAATGCCCTGGTCGCCGGGGACACCGCCAAGGCTTACGAAATCTGGAAGCCCAGCTCCAGCTACCAAATGAAAGATTTTCTCGCCGATTGGGGACCGAACGGCTACTACGGCCCGGTGAAGAGTTTCGCGCTGCTGCACGCCAAATCTCCGGTGGGCGCCAGCGGCGTAATCATCACCGTTGCGGTCAGCCCGTTTTCCCCATTGCCAAACGAAAACTCCGACCCCGCGCAAAGTCAGAAAACACGCGTGGTAAATCTCTGGGTCGAATCCAAAGACAAATCCTTCAGCTTCCCGCCATAGGTAAGAGGCACAGGGCACAGGTCTGAAGAACTGCCACTACAACTGCATGAGCACGTGCTACACCTACGCGCCCCGGAGGCATGGGAGGTGAGCGGAACGCAGCTAAAACGGCGTCAAGCCGCCGCACTCCAAAAATATCGGGCGGTCCCAGCAACTTATGTGTTTTTATTTCTTAATGCGTGATCGTTCCCAAGGACGAAACCGCATTCCCACAAGCCGCAGGCGACAACAGCCTCTGTCCAGGAAAAATCACCGCGGCGTCACGCAATCCTGCGTTGGCCCGCGCCACGCAAGGCCAGCGCGCCCCGTCGCCATACCGCTCGGCAGAAATCTTCCACAAGGAATCTCCACTTCGCACCACGACGGTTCGTGCAACGGCGCGCAACGCTGGCGACGATCCAGGAGGACTCCCCTCAGCGCGCGGAGGAACCAACAGCACTGCCCCAACTCTCAAACTCCGTGGATCGCCCAGCCCAGGATTACGCCGTAGCCACTCCGTCCATCGCACCGCGCTGCCCGAATATTGCCGCGACAATTTCCAAAGGGAATCGCCCGCCCGAATGGTCACCGTTCCCGTCACAAGCGACGCCCGCGCGTCGAGCCCAGATCGTGACCGTTCACTGACTACGGGTCTCGACGCAACTTTGGGATTAGACGAAACGCTCGCATCGTTCACCGGTGCGGCTTTCGTCGCGACAAATGACGACGTTACATTTTTCGGCGATGCTGGTAACCGGACCGCTGGCACCGTGGCAATCGCCTTCGCTACATCGAAATGTTTTCCTGCCAATCCAGCCGCCGGTTGTGAAAAGGGATCGCGCCGCAACGCCAATCCGCGCGCACCAGTTTTCAAGCTCGTCGAAGGGGGCGCAGCAGTGGGCAACGGTGGCGCGCGCCGAGGCACAATTTGTGGAGCAACGTGCGGCATAGCATGTGGTGCGACCTGTAACACCACACCCGGTGCAACTTCGGCCAGCGAACCCGCTGGAATTTCCAAGTGGAATTGTGAAGCGGCAGGAGTTCTGCTCGCTTGCTGCGCTTCTCGCTCGTTTTTCTCGCGGCGATACCGTCGCGCCACGGCAGCCAGTGATTCTCCCGCGGGAGCATTCGTCTCCACGCTGGCCGCCGGCGTTTTTCGCTCCGCGGTCGTGGCCACAGGCGACGGAGTGTTCTGCTTGCGCGTAGCAACGCGCGCACCATCCTGCTCAATCAGGATGCGCGACCGCTGCAAATCTTCGTTCGTATAGATATAAGTTTCAGTCTGGGATGGAGACTGCCCCTGCGCAGCTTTGCGCGCTCGTTGTTGCCGCGCTGCTTCCGCAACGTCCTGCGGAGCATCTTGCGCCCGCACGCCAACCGCCGCGAAAAAGCCAACGCACAGCACGCCCACGCCGACTCTCGCGATACACAACGGCAGCGCGCCACTCCGGACTGGGGCAGACGAATTCATCAGCTTCATCAACGCTCGTGAATCCGCCCTGGGGGACACCAGAGCTTCGGGAAACGTTAAAATTTACTGAGCTGATTCTAGCGCTCGCCGTAGAAAAGGGGACCGTACGTGTTTCCAGAACAGCAACACCAGTTGCAAAGGCGACCGCCTCAGAAGGCGGCCGCTACAAAAGCAAACTTACATCCGCAGGCGCGAATCCTACCGCAGCGCGCGCACCCTCACCGCGCTTCCCCCAGCGCCGCGCCTAATTCCTCCGACGTCACGCTCGCCGTTCCAAGCTTGCCCACCACCACTCCCGCCGCCGCGTTGGCAATCACCGCGGCGTCGCGCAACTCCGCGCCGGCGGCCACCGCCAGTGTCAAAACGCTCAGCACCGTGTCACCCGCACCCGTCACATCAAACACCTGCCGCCCGGTCGCGCCACGGTCTACTCCAGCTTGCCCAACGCGCGCGTAGGTCACTTCGGAACTCGTCGCGGGAATATGCAATTGCCCCGCCGAGGTTTCTTCCACCACGCTCATGCCCTTTTCGCCGCGCGTAATCACTACCGCCCCGCAACCAAAATGCGCCAGCAGCGCCCGCCCCGCTTCTTCAAAAGATTTTTCGTCGACCAGCGAGCGCGTGACGAAAAACCCCGCCTCCTTCGCGTTACACACAATCACCCGCGCCCCACGATACGCATACAACCGCGAAGTCTTCGGCTTCACAAACACCGGCACTCTCAATTGGTGACACGCGCTGAGTACGCGGTCCGCGAACGCATCCGTAATCAGCCCCTTGTCGTAATCGGAAAGCACCAGCGCATCGAGCTGCTTCAGCGCCGCAAAAAGGGCCCGCAAGAGTTTTTCTTCCGTCTCGGAACGCAACGCCTCGCGGCGTTCCCGGTCCACGCGCACTACTTGCTGGTGGCGCGCGATGATGCGCGTCTTCACCGTGGTCACGCGCTTGGCGTCGGCCACCACCCCGCGATGAACGATTCCCGCGGCATCCAAACAACTCAGCAAAACGCGTCCCGCTTCATCGCTGCCCACTACCCCAAAAACTTCCACGCGCCCGCCCAGCACCGCGACATTCGCCGCTACATTTCCCGCGCCGCCCAAGCACTCGCTCTGTTCGATAAAATCCACCACCGGCACTGCCGCCTCTGGCGAAAGCCGCGACGCCGTGCCCCACATATAGCGATCCAACATCAGATCGCCAAGCACGCCTATGCGTTTCCCGCGCATCCGCGGAATCACGCGCCGTAAACGCACAACGGAATCGTTAGTTTTCGCTGCCATAATCTCTTTGCGTTTCTAGAATTCCCAACCGCTGTAGTGGCGGGTCCTCAGACCCGTTCTCTTGACTTCCCGTTCTCACTTCCCTGTCATTACCCAGCGACTATTCCTGACCCTCCGCAGCAATCTTCGCCTCTTGCACCAGCATTACCGGAATATCATCGCGCACCGGATAAACCCGCCCGCACGTCGCACACTTCAGCCCGGACTTATCCGCCGTAAACGCCACCTTGGTCTTGCACACCGGACAAACCAAAATGTCTAACAACTCCTGCGCTATCGCCATCTCTCGGCACACTCCCGCTTGACATCGCCGGAAGCGACTGTAGCAAATTCCAGTCGCAGCCGTCGAATCAACCCAGCCAGTCGCTATTTCAAAGCGTAATATCCCGTCCGCGTGCGCGCCGTAAGCCCAGGCTTATCGAGCTTGACCTCCAGCGCGTGATACTGCACCGGGCCGTCCGGCGGAGGCGCGTCAAACGACAGCACATAGTACGCATTCGCGTCCGTCGCGGCACTCGCAATCTCGCCTGCGATATCGTTGCTGGAATTGAACACCCGTCCGCCGCTTTGATACGCCAGCACCTGCAACCCTAGATTGCCTATCTCCACGTTTTTCGCGGCTTTCACGCCTTTGGTAAACTCCTTGTAATAGGAGGTTCGAGTTCCCCCAGCGTCCGCCGTCCCCAGAGGGTCGACACTATATAAAGTGACGTTCGCCTGCCGCATCGCGGTCGAGAGATCCACAATCGAGTGAAACAGTCCCTCTTCGTTCTTCTGGCTCAACTGGATTCCAGGTCCGGAGAGCAACGGCCAGCCCGGACTGATCCACACCAACAATTTTCTTCCCGGCACTTTCGCTTCCGCGGCCACCAGCATTCCCAGCGTTTGGATGGACAATCTCAGCCGGTCCTCGGCCCCGTAAAATCCCTGCGATCGTGTGATCGTGCGCAGACTGGTCGCATACTCGTCGAGCGACGCGGCCAGGGCGTTTCCGTCCCGCGTCGATTCTCTCTGAACTTTTGCGTCTTTATCGGTAAAGAAAACCATGGTCACCGGCTCGGCCAGTTTTCCACCATTCTGTTTGAGAAAACTTTCGATCTGCCCGCGTCCGTAGGCGACCGATTGGAACGAGGTATTCACAGCGTCCACCAGCAAAATCACCGACACTGGAGGAGCGGAACTCCCGGCCTCCACCGCACGAAAAGACTTTAGATTTTGCGCGAGTTTATCGTCCAGCACCATGAAGTCCTGCTGTTGCAGCCCAGCCACCGCCTTCCCGGATTTGTCGGTCACCACCACGTCCAGGGTAATGTTGCGATCCGTTCTGTCAGGGAACGCGGCCGCCGCCGCGCCAGTCGGTCTCGCGGGCTCCGGCTGCTCAGCTTCTTGCTGCGCAAGCGCCGGCGTCACGAGCAAAAAGAAAACCATCACAGTTTTCATTCCGCTAACTCCTATATTTCCAGATCGCTTCGATTGCCCCATGGTTTCCGCCCGCCAACCGCACGCCACTATCTATCTTTTAGACGGCCCGCCCACAGTGCGGGTTACGAAGCTCTGAATAGCACCGGCACTCTTGTTTGCCTTGACGAACGAAGGGCCTGTGCGCTTTGTCCAACCCGGCCCAGCGCGAACTTACGCTTGCCGCCGTCATTTCAAGCGCGTATACCATAATCAAGGGGTAAGCACCTATGACCCTCGAGCATCGCCACCAGGAAGTCCGGGCGCGTGAGCTCAGTCCTCGCCCAATTCAAATCGTCCCGTTTGGCACTTACGGAGCAGGCGTTTGGACCGCTCATCCTATCGGCCTCGTCATCGTTTTCGGTCTGATTTTTATGGGTCTTATCGGACTGCCGGAAGCCCGCTGGTTTTTCGCCGGCGCCATGCCTCTAGGCGGACTCTGCGGATATCTGTTGTGGCGAAGCCATGGTTAGTCTCTCGCTGGTGAGACGAAAAATTACCTCAATAAATTAGTATTAGCTGGCAGACACCGCGTCGCGATGAACGGGCAACACTAGCAGCCGATGCTGGAGGCCGATACCAGTGGTCCGGATGCATCCGCTGTCGTCATGGCTTCGTTACATCAATGATGTTGTCGTCAGAAACGCGATCAATCAATTTGTTGTAAGGATCGATTCCCGCCCGGGTGGGCATCTGATCAACCGTAATTTCGAAAGTTTGCTTTTCTTGCGTAATTTTTTCCTTCGTCAGGTACAGCGGCTGCTCGTAATCTTTTTTCCCGGTAAAAACGCCGATGTCCACGTAGTCGTTTAGCGCCATGGGAGTCTCTTGCCCGTTTTCATCCGCCTTGGATTTGCGAGCCTGCACCGTTAGTGTGACCTTAAATTTCTTGTCCGCCGTTGCAGTCACCGTAGCGCTCACCGCTTTATTGTCGTAAAGCACGATCGATTCAAACATGTCCGTAATCAGGTACTGCATGTCCGCCGGAGTTTGTTCCCGCAGCGCCGCCACAAATTCCCGGGTGTCCGGATAGGGAACGTCCTGGCCGCCAGAAGCATTGGCGAATTTATATTTCTCCAGAAAATTCTTCAGCGCGGCATTTACCTTGTCCTCGCCAATGTAGTCCGCCAGCGTATACATCACCAAGCCGCCTTTTTGATACCAGACGTAGGGTTCGCGCTGCACTAGAACGAGCGGTGGTTCCTTGCGAATTTCGCCGGCCCTTCCGCGCAGGTATCCGTCGAGCTCGTGCTTCAGATACTTGTGCATCTGGTCGGTGCCGTATTTTTTCTCCATCACCTTCAGCGCGGAATATTCAGCCAGCGTCTCGGACATCATGTTCGAGCCCTGCACCAGCCCGCCGATCAATTGATGTCCCCACCACTGGTGACCCAGTTCGTGCGCCGTCACAAAGTAGGTGAAATCGATATCGTCAGGTTTCTTCATCCGGGCGATAAATCCCATGCCTTCGGAATACGGGACGGTGTTGGGAAAAGACTGCGCGAATTCCCGGTAGCGCGGAAATTCGATGATCCGAAACTGGTCGAATTGATAAGGGCCGAAATTCTTTTCGTAATAGTCCAGGCCGGATTTCGTGGATTGCAGCATGTCGTCAAGATTGTACTCATGCCCCGGAACGTAATAAATTTCCAGCTTCACGTTTTTCCATTGGTCTTGCTTCAGGCGGTAGCGTCCCGACAGATAGGAGAAGAAATCCGCCAGCTTGCTCGCACCCATATCGTATTCGTAGTAGTGGCGCCCATTTTGCGTCCATTCTTTCTTCAGGTCGCCGGGAGCGATGGCCACTTGATCTCTCGAGGTGCTCACCACCGTGTGGTAGCTGATCCAGTCGGAATCCGCCGTAAAGAGGCTGACTTTTTCGTAATAGGAATCGCCGCGCGAGGCCAATTCCTCCAGCGGGCCGAGCTTTTCTTCTTTCCTGCGGCGTGGATCGTCGAGTTCGACGTTGGGGTTGTAGCCGATATAAGGAAAATAGTCGCTGTCGAAGAACGTACCGTTGTACGCCAATTCAGGACGCTCGTTTCCGTCTTTGAACCCGTGCGACGCGAACGCTACCTGGAAATTCATCTTCAGTATCTCGCCCGGTTGCAGCGGCGTTTCCAGCGTATAGATGGTGTAGAGATCTCTGGCGCTGGAGGAAACCTTGTGAAAGGGCCGGTCGAATGTGACACCGTTTACGCTTTGCCGCTGATCGGTCACATGGATCTGCTCGATTGGCGCGCCGGTCTTGTTTTGCAGCAAATACCACGCGGACCCATCGAACGAGCGCCGTTCCGGATAGATATTGATTTGTGCGTCGACTGCGATCAGCTTGGGCTGGGGGAATTTCTCATATTTCTTAAAATTTATTTCGTATTCGGCTTGCGCCGCACGGCGTTGTTTGGAATTCAGATATTCGTTTCGTACGTGTCCATTCCAGTAGTACCAGCCACCGCTCCCGAGCACCACCAAAAGCATACCGGCCAGAGCCGGCGCCAGACGGGGCATGCGTTGCGACGCAGCCCGAAAACGAGCCCTCCAACTTTCATCGCTGCCCCGGAGCGCCAGCGCAATCGACAAAACTCCCAGGTAACCTCCAATCGCGAACCAGTACGTCAGCGACCAAGTCAGCGCGGGAACAAAATGCCCGTACCCGTTCATATCGCTATAGATGTACGGCGGTGTAGCGCCCGGCAGGTACAACGTATTTTCAAACCCGTAACGAAATAGGACAGTCTGCGAAATAAACAGCCCTAGAACAATGGCGTGCCCGATGAACTTATTGCTCACCACAGTCTGAATAAAAAAAGCAAACAACGCGAAAGTCAGAATCTGCGGAAATGCCACGATGAACAGCTCTTTGAAATACTGGCCAAGCTCGTAGTGGTAGTAACCCTGAAATGTCTGCATTAGGATGCCGCACAGCATCGTCACGATTAGCAAAATGATTTCGACGAACGCCAGCGCCAGAAACTTGCTGAGCCAGTCAGTAACTTCGCGCATCGGAAGCGCATCGTGAATACCGTCGAAATGCGTGTCGCGTTCCCGCCAAATCAGTTCGGCGGCATATAGCGTGGCGACGATAAAGAAGAAAAGGAAGGCCGAGCCTTCGACCGCTTGCACCATCAGATAGGTAACCGGCCAGACGTCGCGGCCCGCCAGGCGCCCCGCAAAGTATCCATTGTTAATCGCAAAGGCGATCAGCAGTGCGACGATCGCCCAGAACGGAATCTCATGCAGGATGTTGCTGATCCGCACTCGTGTGAGGGATACCAGTTGCGCCCAGCCAGTTCCAGGCCCGAATACTTGATGAACGGTCGGCAGTTTGGCCGCCACCAGGCTTCGCTTGGGCCGAACTTCTTCCTGCTCCAGCTGCGTCGCGCGCGACGCCCGCTTTCCGCTAGAGACCGCGGTGAGCGCTTCTACCGACATCGGGAACAACGCCAGCACGACTACCAGCGCGGCGCCACCGACGCCCATCCACAGCAGCCGATTCAGCAGGAAAACACCAGTCCACGTCGTGAGCAGCGAATTTTTCTCAACCACCGTCCAGTACCGCGAAACGTTGTCGAGCAGCAGCAAGCCGACAGGATCGAGCAGACCACTCCAAAAATGTTCCAAACTCCGGGTAGCGAAAAACACGGTGATTCCAATGATGTAGGTCATGAACAGCGCAACGCCCTGCAGATACACAATGAAAATCTTCCGCGTCAGCGCCGCAACACAGAAAAATAAGGAACCGAGAAAGAAAATCTGCACCACTACGATGGACAGGAAAGGCTGGATGTACCACCACAGATGTCCGGAAACGATGCGGCTGTGATCCGCCCAGGGCGCCGACGCTCCCGCCATTTCGCCAAATAGCATTCCGCCGAACGCGAACACTGTAGCGACAAACGAGCCAGCCCAGCGCCCGCCCAAATACGCAAACTTGGAGATCGGCTTGGTAAATAGTAGTTGGTACGTGTCCCGCTGAAAGTCCCGCAGGATCGACGTGCCAAAAATAGCGGCGATTACGATGATGCCAAAGAGGCAGAATTGCGTGTAATAGGTCGCGGTGGCCCAGGGTCCGTTCAGCAGGACTTTTCCGTTCCCTACCGGCCCGAAGTCTTCGGCCGCAACCGAAAAAAAACTGAGCGCGAACCACAGCAAAAAATAAACGTACGTGGATATGCTCTTCAGTCGAAATTTAATTTCAAAGGAGAAAAACTCCCAGAACATGCCCACGGCGTTCTCCTTGAGGTTTAGTTTTTCGCCTGATTCGAAAGATTAAGGAAATACACATCTTCCAGACCGGCATCGACCGGCGTAAATCCCTCGCCCGGATCCGCATCGCTGAAAACGCGAACTTCATGCAGCCCGCCCACCAGGTGCGTCGAAACTACGTGAAACGCCGATTCCAGGGCCACCAGCTCGCCGTCCGTGGAGACCACTTTGCTCCAGATTCTTCCGCGCAGCGCGAGCAGCGTTTCCGCTGGCGAGCCTTCCATCAGTAACTGTCCATTGCTGATGATGGCCATCCGCGGACACAGCTCCCGGACGTCTTCGACGATATGGGTGGAAAGAATCACGATTACGTTACGCCCGATGGAGCTCAGCAGATTTAGGAAGCGATTGCGTTCCGCCGGGTCCAGCCCGGCCGTCGGTTCGTCGACAATGATCAATTTGGGATTCGCCAGCAGCGCCTGCGCAATGCCGAAACGCTGCTTCATCCCACCAGAGTAGGTGCTCAGAGCCTTCTTGCGGGCCTCCCACAAGTTGGTCTGATGCAGGAGCGCATCAATCATCTCTTTGCGTTCGGCGCTGTTCGTGATGCCCTTCATTACCGCCAGGTGCTGCAGCATGTCCAGCGCATTCATCTTGGGATAAACACCAAACTCTTGCGGGAGATACCCAAGCACTTGTCGCACAGAATTCTTTTCTTTGAGCACGTTTATATTGTCAAGAAAGATCTCGCCTGAATCCGGATCCTGCAACGTAGCGATCGTTCGCATCAAAGTACTCTTACCGGCACCGTTAGGCCCCAGCAGACCGAACATATTGTTCCCGATGGTCAGCGAGAGATTCTTGAGGGCCTTAACTCCGTTGGGATAAGTCTTCGAAAGATTGGTAATTGTCAGCGCCAAGAATTACCTCCGCTCTAGTTGGACGGCTACATCAACAATTTAGTAAGTTTTGAGACGGCCACTATAACATTTCACAGCCACAATTTGTGCCGCGCCTCGGCAGCACCGCCTTCGACTTGCGAACGCGCCAAACCACGCGGTTCAGCCCATTTCGTCATCAGCAATTTCCACGGTATAATTAAGGGCTATGCTTGCCGTTAATAATGTCACTATGCGCTTCGGCGGACGCATCCTCTTTGAGGACGTCACCACTACCTTTATGGCTGGACGCCGCTACGCCATCACCGGGCCCAACGGCGCGGGTAAATCCACCTTAATGAAAATCCTCACCGGCGAGCTCGAGCCCACCAAAGGCTCCATCACTCGCCCCAAGAAAATCGGCGTGCTTCGCCAGGATCAGTTCGCCTTTGATGAATTTCGCGTCATTGACACCGTCATCATGGGCAACGCCCCGCTCTGGAAAGCTTTAGAAGAGCGCGATGCCCTCTACGCCAAGCCTCACGACGATCTCACCGACGCCGATGGCATGCGCCTCGGCGAACTCGAAGGCATCGTCGGCGAAGAAGGTGGCTACACCGCGGAAGCTGATGCTGCCATCCTCCTCGACGGTCTGGGCATCGATGTCGGCATCCACGAACGCAAAATGCGCGAACTGCAGGGCGGACAAAAAGTTCGCGTCCTCCTCGCCCAAGCGCTTTTCGGAAGCCCCCCAGCGTTGCTCCTCGACGAACCGACGAACAACCTGGACCTCGATTCCGTCCACTGGCTCCGGGAATACGTTCTCGAATACACCGGCGTGCTCATCGTCATCTCGCACGACCGCCATTTCCTCAACAGCATTTGCACGCACACTGCCGACATTGACTACCAAACCGTGATCATGTACAACGGCGGCTACGACGATATGGTGCTGGCGAAAACGCAAATTCGCAGCCGCATTGAAGCCGACAACGCCGTTCGCGAAAAGAAAATCGCCCAGCTCAACGATTTCATCGCTCGCTTCTCTGCCGGCACGCGCAGCGCGCAAGCCACCAGCCGCAAAAAAGAAGTCGAGCGCCTGCAAACCAGCGAACTGGCGCGCTCCAATATTGCCCGCCCGTACATTCGCTTCCAGATCAACAAACAATCCGGCCGCCTGCCGCTCGAAGTGAAACGCCTCGACAAGTCTTATGACGATCTAAAGGTGATTAAGCATTTCAGCGCCAGCGTTACGCGGGGCGAACGCATCGCCCTGATCGGCCGTAACGGCGCCGGCAAATCCACGCTGCTCAAATCCGTCATTCACAACGCCGGCGATTTCGTCTCTGAAGCCGACCGCGCTTTCCCGATCAACAGCGGCAACGTCGTCTGGGGCCACGAAGTTACCGTCGGCTATTTCCCACAGGATTTCGCCGACGTCATCGACAAAAGCAAAGGTGTCACCGCCATCGAATGGCTCTGGCAGTTCGATCCGCAATCCTCGCAAGAAGAACTCCGCGGCCTATTGGGTCAAATGCTTTTCAGCGGAGAAGACGCCCTGAAGCCAACCAAGGCCCTGAGCGGAGGCGAAACCGCCCGCCTGCTGTTCTGCAAGCTCATGCTGCAGAAGCCAAATTTCCTGGTCTTCGACGAACCCACGAATAACCTGGACCTGGAATCCATCAACGCCCTGAACATCTCCCTGCAAAAATTCGAGGGCACCGTGTTACTGGTCACTCACGATGAAGACGTCATCGACGAAGTGGCCACGCGCATCTGGCACCTCGGCGCCAATCATCACATCGAGGATTTCAAAGGCACGTACGAGGAATTTCTCGGCCACTCCGCCCAACAAAAAGCCGCGCCAGTCGCAGCCGCCAAATCCGGCCGCAAATAGCGTTTAGCAAATCCCTTTCGCAAAACAAGAGGGCTGTGAACGAGCAGCCCCGCTCTTAAATTCTCAAACGCATCCTTCGGCACACGATCTATCGTGCCCGCCGCCCGCGCGCCGTTCGCCGGCTTTTGTCCTTAGTTCACCTGTTACTTCCTATCTCAACTCTTTCATCCTAGCCACTCCGGATGCTGCGCCGTCCCGTCAAACATCGGCGAAGTCTTAAACAGCTCATACCTCCCATTCGCCGCCGCCGTCGCCGTCTTCGCCAAGATCCCCGCAATCTCCGCCTTCGTCAACCCGCTGTACGTCTTCGCCGCCGTGAAGGCTTGCTCCAGATTTTCCCTGCTTTCAATCCCGGTAATCACCACCGACGTCGGCAAACTGAGCGCATACTGCAAACACTCCAGCGCCGTCACCGTCTTGCTCTGCAAAATCAATCCCGCTCCCATCGGCTTCATTCCCAGCACCGCAATCTGCTTCCGCACCAAAATCGGCAACACCTCGGCCCCAAAACTCCGGAAATGCGCATCCATCACATTCAAAGGCATTTGCACCGCATCAAATGTAAAGTTATGCTTTTCCGCCATCTCCAACATCCGCAAATGCACACTGGGATCCTTGTGCCCGGTAAATCCCACAAACTTTATCTTCCCCGCTTTCTTCGCCTCCAATACCGCTTCCCCCGCTCCACCCTCCGCAAAAAAACGGTCCGGATCCTCCAACCGAATATTTTCGTGAAATTGCCATAAATCGATAGTCTCCACTTCTAGCCGCGACAACGATTCATCCAACTGCCGCAACGCCGCCGCTTTCGTCCGCCCATCAAACTTGGTCATCACAAAAACCTTTTCCCGATATCCGCCAGCCAGCGCCTTTCCCACGCGCCGCTCGCTCTCGCCTCCGTTGTAGTCCCAGCAGTTGTCCGAAAAATTGATTCCCCGGTCCACTGCGGCATGAAAGATCTCGATTGCCTCCGCCGATGTTAGGTTTGAACTCCCCAGGTGATACCCTCCGATGCCAATGCAAGAAACCTGCACCCCGGTCTTACCCAGCATCCGGTAAGGCATCTCGCCTTTTTTAGAAACCTCAGTTCCCGCGCTTACATTCAACAGGTCCTCCCCGCCCCCCAGCCGTGCCGAGGGCGTTACGGACAGCGCCGCCATACCTCCGATAAACTCCCGCCGCTTAATCGCATCCCCACTCATAAATTCTCCCTTCCTCTCCTCCCATGAATCCACCAACCGAAAGCCCCGCAAGGTCCGAGCCTAGCCCACTTCCATGCAAATTTCGAGCAGAAGACCTTGGGACGAATCGAACTAGAGTTTCGACCTTGCCGAAGGGATTCTTGAGTTCCACCTCTTCACTCTGTTCTCCGACTCTAGTTCCACACCCGTGGCACCAACGCCCCAGTCCTCCGCGCGTACTCCTCGTATGCCTCCCCAAACGTCTTCCGCATCACCTGCTCTTCAATCCCCAATTTCACCCAGAAACCCGCCAGTAGCACAAAAAATGCCAGCACCCCGCGCACCTGCCCACGCACCAGCCCCGTCCCCACGATCGCCACCAGCAATCCCGTGTAAATCGGATGCCGTACCCACCTGTACGGTCCCCCGCGGATCAATTCATGCCGCACCTTCAGCTGTACTGACCCACTCCAATTACTCCCCAAATAAACCCGCGCCCAAATCGCGAACGCCACGCCCAGCGCTGTCAGCGCCACCCCAAATTCATCAATCCACTGCGCCCGCGCGTACAGCCGCAGATGCAACCAGCCCTCCGGCAGCCCGCCTCCAAACATCAAATAAAATCCCGCCACCGTAAACAACCCATAGACGATCCGCGCACGCATATCTGTCCGTTCCTGTGTGCGCTTGCTCCACAACAATCCGATGATCCAAACAATCCACAACCCCGTCCACAAATCTCCGCAAATCTTCATCGCATCCATGAATTTACTCCTGCCTCCAATACGCAATCTGCCGCTCAACTGTTTCGCTGCCCGTTCCCCAAATGACGGTGTCATGTCCCCGCGCCACGACCGCTTTTTCCTGCTGTCAATCCTACTTTCTTACACTCTTGGACTGCCCCAAAAATTCCAGGGTTTTTCAACCCGCTCGGTGTATTATTACCCCACTAACCGGGTCGCGTAGAGGTCGCGTGGAGCACGCCTCCGCGCCCTTAGTCACGTGAAAAGCCGCATGAAGAAATTTTTCTTAATCTCTGTGATTATTGGCTGGACTGCATCTACGTCCACTCTGTCCGCTCAAAACAACACCGTCGGCAACGGCATTCACAACACCGCCGACGCCGCTGGCCTGGACAGTTTCGCCGAACGCGCCACCGTTGACGTCGTCCTCAAAGCCCCCAACGGCGTCCCCGTCAAGGGCGCGGTCGTGACCCTTATCACATTTGCAGGACATCCCTATCAGCAGCTAAGCCCAGACACGAATCTGGCGCATTTCGGCGACGTGGCCTCGGCCGAATACAATGTTCGGGTCATCGCTCCCGGCTTCGTGCCTGCCACCCTGCAGGTGGACGCCAAGCCCAGACACCCCGCGCAATTGATTTTCGAACTGCAACCGCTCTCCGCCGAAGACGCCGCGTTCGCCTCTCGTGTGGCGGCACTGCCTCCCAAAGCCCAACAGCAACTTGGCAAGGCCATGGACGCCCTGCGCGTGGACAACACCGCTAAAGCACAACACCCGCTCGAGAACCTCCAGCGCCTCGCTCCCAACCACCCAGAAGTAAACTACCTCCTCGGCGTCTACGCTTCCAAGACCAAAGATGAAGCCCACGCTAAGTCCTATTGGACTCGCACCATCGAGCTCGACCCCAGACACCTGCAAGCCCTCTTGGCGTTGAGCGACATTGCCCTTCGCGAAAACGACTACGACGAAGCCTTCGTTCTCTCGCAGCGGGCCACGCAGGCCGATCCTTCCTCCTGGCGAGCACAGGCCGTTCTCGCAAGCGCTTACTCACGAAAAAATAACAATCCCGAAGCGTTGCAACACGCCGAGCGTGCCGTCGAACTTGGCCACGCCCAGGCGGACACCGTCGCGCCCATGCTCGCGTTTCTGCTAGCCTCGAGCGGAAACAAAGACGGTGCCATCGAAGTCTTGCAAAGCTACCTCAAGGATCACCCCACCAACACGGATGCCAAGGCTCAACTCGACCGCATCGAAAAGGGTGAGTTCATCGTCGTCTCCGCCTCCAACACCGCCGAAGACGCCGCCGTGGCCAGCGCTACCACCGCTATCATTCCCGCCAGCAACTGGCTGCCTCCCGATGTCGACGAGAAAATGCCTCCAGTCGACTCCGCCACCGGGTGTGACGTCGCCGCCGTCGTCACCGCCACCGGCAAGCGCGTCGAAGAACTCATGCACAACGTGGATCGTTACACCGCCACGGAATCTCTTTTCCACGAATCCATTAATAAATGGGGCGCTCCGGATTCCAAGGCCTCGCGCAAATTCAACTACGTCGCTTCCATCACCGAGATGCGCCCGGGTATTTTTGACCTCGAAGAGTATCGCGGCTCCGGCGGGTCACCAGCGGAGTTCCCCGACGGCATAGCGACTCTCGGGTTGCCCGGCCTTGCACTGATATTCCATCCGCATAATGCCGGTAATTACGACATGATCTGCGAGGGCGTTACCAAGTGGGAAGGCGTCCCGGTATGGCAAATCCATTTTCGCCAGCGCCCAGACAAGCCCAACAACATGCGCTCCTACCAGATGAGCCTCAATGGCCCGTCCAAAAACGTCTCCTTGAAAGGCCGCGCCTGGATCGCCGTCGATAGTTCTCAGCTCGTTCGCCTTGAGACCGACCTGGTCGCTCCCCTCCCCGAAATAAAGCTCGTCGCCGACCACATCATGATTGACTACGGTCCCGTCCATTTCAAAGAAACTGGAACTGACTTGTGGCTGCCGCGTTCCGCCGAAGTCTTTTTCTTTTGGAATAACGCCCGCATGCACCGGGTACACAGTTTCAGCGACTATCTCCTTTTCTCCGTCGACAATCAGCAAAAAATCTCCGCTCCGAAAGGCGCCGACACCGCGCCCGACGATCGCAACTCAACCCAGCCGCCCAATCCCGACGCCAAATCCCCTGATGCACCTCTGAACGCCCCTAAGGTTCCTGACGCGGTGCCAGCAGATGCAAAGCCTGCGCAACCACCCGCCGCAACGCCGGCCGATCCCAAGTCCTCGCTACCACCTGCGGCTGGCACACCCCCCAACCATCGCTAGCCTCCGCCCACCCCCGCGAGCCCGCTGCTCCGCCACCACCGCTCCTCCAGCGTCGTCCAGGCCTCGTGGCACAGCCAATCCTGGCTATGCGCCCTTCTCATGCATCCACCAATCCCCCTCCATCACAGCCCCTTCGACACTCGAAACGCTCGCACCACCTCTACCACATCCCGCTGATCCGCATCCACGGCCGCATTCATCTTGCGCATCTCGTCCTCGGAGATCTTCCCCGCTAAATCCGCCAGCGCGCCGCGCAGCGCCGGAAATTTCTCCAGGGTCGCGTCTCGCACAATTGGCACCGCGTCATAGGGCGGAAAATAATGGCGATCGTCCGTCAGCGCCACCAGATGCAGCGCCTCTATCAACCCGTCCGTTGAATTCCCCGCCACAATATCCACTTTCTTGTCCACCAGCGCGCGGTAAATCAATCCCAAGTCCATCACGCTTGGCGTCTCCGCGAAGTGCAATCCATACTTCTTCGCCCAACCCGCGTAGCCGTCCGGCCGCTCCAGAAACTCGTATCCGAACCCCGCTCGCCACTGCGGCGCCAGCGGCGCAATGTCCGAAATCTTCTGCAGGTGATAGCGCTGCGCGTCCTCTCCCCGCACCACCATCGCAAAAGAATTCGCAAATCCCAGCGGCGGCGGCACGGTCAATGCAAACCGTTCCGCGTACCCGCGCTTCACGCGCTCATAGATTTTCTCGGAATCGTCATCATCTGGCGCTTCGCCCAGCACGCTCGTCAGCGCCGTTCCGGTATATTCCACGTACAAATCCAAATCTCCGGAGAGCAGCGCTTTCTGGCACAGCAGCGTTCCGCCCAAATTACTTTTTCGCTTCACGCGAATCCCCGTGCGTGCCTCGATATGCTGCGCCAGCAATTCACCGAGCACCACCTGCTCGGTAAAGAATTTCGAGCCCACCGTAATGGATGGCTCGCGCGAAGCATGGCAAGCACTGAGGAAAAGCGTGAAGGAAAACAACAGAAAGAAAAGAAGAAACGAAACACCCTGATGACGCACTACTCTCATGACACGCGCAACCGCCGTTCCAGCAGCGCCAGCAGTCCATCGGCCAGCAGCGCCAGCAGTGCCGCGGGGATCGCTCCCGCCAGTATCACCGCATCGCTAACCATGGCCACCCCGCGAAAAATAAAGGTTCCCAATCCGCCCGCGCCAATCGCCGCCGCAATCGTCGCCACGCCAATCGTGATGACCGTTGCGGTGCGAATTCCCGCCAGGATCACCGAAAGCGCGAGCGGCAAGCGGACTCGCCACATCACCTGCCACGGCGTCATCCCCATCGCCGTCGCGGCCTCCAGCACCGCCGCGTCGATTCCCGTCAACCCCACGTACGTGTTCCGCAGAATCGGCAACAACGCATACACCACCAGCGCCACCACGGCCGTCCGCTTTCCAATCCCCCCAATGAAAGGAATGGGAATCAGAAAACCAAACAGCGCCAGGCTTGGAATCGTCTGGAACACGCTGGCCACGCCTAGCACCACAGTACGCAGCGCCGGCCGCTGCACGATAAAAATTCCGAGCGGAGTCGCTACCGCCACGGCGATGACCACGGCGATCAGCACCAGCTCCACATGTTCCAGCGTCGTGGAAAATATCTCCACACGGTGCGTGACGAAAAATGTGTAAGTGTTCACGCCTTCTCTCCACCGTCGCGGACAACCGAGTCTTCCGTATCCAGGCACGACGCGAACGCTCGCACCTCGGGATGCTTCTGCTGCAAAAAGTTTTCCGGCGCTCCTTGCGCTACGATTTTTCCGCCTTCCAGCAGCACTATACGCGTCGCCAAGAGCAGTGCCTCGTGCAAATCATGTGTCACAAACACAATGGTCTTGGCCAGCCTCTTCGCCAGCGCTCCGAATTCGCGCTGCAACTCCGCGCGCGTCACAGGGTCGAGCGCGCCGAACGGCTCATCCATCAGCAATATCTGCGGATCCGCCGCCAGCGCCCGCGCCACGCCTACGCGCTGCCGCTGCCCTCCGGAAAGTTGTCGCGGATAGCGCCGCGCAAAATCACCGCTATGGAGTCCCACGAGTTCCAGCAACTCTTGGACCCGCGCGTCGATGCGCGGCTTCTCCCACTTCTCCAGCGTTGGCACCAACGCAATATTTTCCGCCACCGTGAAATGTGGAAAGAGGCCCGCCTCCTGAATCACGTATCCAATCCCGCGTCGCAGCTTAATCGCGTCCCACTCCGTGGTCGCCCGCCCCTCCACGAAAATTTCTCCCGACGTCGGCTCCAGCATGCGATTGATCAGCCGCAGCAGGGTGGTCTTCCCGCTGCCGCTGCGACCCAGCAGCACCACTGTCTCGCCCGTCTCGACCGTCAGCGAAATATCGGACACCAGTGTCCGTCCCCCAACGGCCTGTGTACTGTCACCCTGCGCCCTTTCACCCTGTACCCCGGCACCTCTTACCCCGTCACTTTGTCCAGTGGAATTGGTTGCCTGCGTAGGCGTACCATCTACACGGTATGTCACCGCTTGAAAGCGGATGCTAGCGTTTATGGGTGCACTGGATGGCGAAGACATAATTTTGCAACCATCGCCTTGGCAATGATCGCCTTGGCGACAGGCATTTGTAACAAACACTTTGCCCGGCAGCGATCAAAAAAATCGCGCCTGCCGGCTCGAATCCTTTACCCCGGCAAGATTGCCATCTGGAAGAAGCATCATAGCGAACTGCGTGCCGCATAGCGACGTGCGCGAGTCCGCCAGAAATAATCGCCATCTAACTGATTTGATGCAATTTATTTGATGCATCGTTGGGAGCGGTCGGGCATCCAACCCAAGGGAGCTATTCAATGGAATCGCTGGCCACTGCACTTCGGAAAGTCCCCTCGCAACTCTCTGTGCGTATTTCGCAGGCCCGTAAACAGACCGACGATCTGTTCGCCATTGTCCGTAGCGAAGCCATGTACGACCGCCCTATCCCGGAGCGCCACCGCATTATTTTTTACCTCGGACATGTGGAAGCCTTCGATTGGAATCTGTTGGGCGAGCGCGCTTTCGGCCTGTGCTCTTTCAATAAAACGTTCGACCATTTATTTGCCTTCGGCATCGATCCGGTTGATGGCGGACTCCCGGCGGACCAGCCTGCGGATTGGCCAACATGCACCGAAGTAGATGAGTACAATGCGCGCCTGCGTGAAGAACTCGATTACGGCATTCGCGTGGCGCTCGAGCATCCCGGCGAAGGCCACCCCGACCTGCTCGAAATGATCGAAACCGCCATCGAGCATCGCCTGATGCATGCGGAAACGCTGGCCTACATGCTGCACCGTTTGCCGAGCGAGCGTAAAGTTGCCGCGCCTGCTGAATTCAAATGGAAAACCGGCCAGGTAAAATCGCGCCTGGTGGAAATTCCAGAAGGCCGCGCCACCCTGGGCTTGCAAGCGCACGATGGAGACGTTGGCAATACATTTGGATGGGACAACGAATTTGACGCTCACGTCTTGGTAGTTCCGGAGTTCGCGATCGACGCCCACAATGTCACTAACCGGGATTTTTTGCGCTTCATGCAAGCCGGCGGTTACGACAACGCCGCGCTGTGGACCGCTGACGATTGGGCCTGGAAGCAAAAACAGCAGATCCGCCAACCTTCTTTCTGGAAGCGAGAAGGCAATTTGTGGGCCTATCGCACCATGTTTGGCGATATCCGTTTGCCCATGGAATGGCCGGTATACGTCAGCCATGCGGAAGCGGCCGCCTATGCCAAGTGGCTCGGCCGGCGCCTACCTACGGAAGAACAATTTCATCGCGCGGCATATGGCGTTCCGAAAGGCGTGAAGGAGCGGCGTTATCCGTGGGGCGACACGCAGCCCACTGAATTGCACGGGAATTTCGATTTTCGTCATTGGGATCCCGGTCCTGTCGGCGCGCATCCCGCGGGCGACAGCGCTTTTGGCGTGCATGATTTGCTGGGCAACGGTTGGGAATGGACGCGCAGCGTGTTTGCGCCCTTTGATGGCTTCCGCCCGCGCTCTTTTTATCCTGGATATTCGGCGAACTTTTTTGATGGCAAGCATTTTGTAATGAAAGGTGGCTCACCCCGGACAGCCGCCTGCATGCTGCGGCGATCCTTCCGTAACTGGTTTCAGCCACATTATCCGAACGTCTACGCGACCTTCCGTTGCGTGGAAGATTGAAAAAAAACGTAAGTCTTTGGGAGCCTTATGTCCACGCAATCGGTTCGGGCGCAGGAAATTGCCGCAGAAAATTGTCGACGGCTGTCAGCGAAAATTCATGATTCGCAGCACACTCACGGTGCTTTGCCAACACGCGACGCGCGGCAAACACCAGGGCACGTTGCGGAGTTTGCTGCCGACGTGCGTGCCAGCCTGACCAAGCCTGGCCAGCGTGAACTGCCCTCTAAATATTTGTACGATGAACTGGGTTCCGCGCTGTTTGAAGCCATTTGCGTGCTGCCGGAATATGGCTTGACGCGCGCCGATGCCCGCCTACTGGAGCGCCATGCGCGAGACATTGTGGACCGTTTGCCGTCACCTGTTCAGGTGGCCGAGCTCGGCAGCGGCAGCGGAAAAAAAACCCGCTGGATTTTGCAGGCCCTGGCGCAACATCAGCGCACCTATTACTACCCCATCGAAATTTCGGCGTCCGCGCTGGCCGCGTGTGAAAAAGAGATGGGGCAAATTGATCTGGTCAGCGTGGTAGGGTATGAACAAACTTATCTTGATGGTTTGCGCGCGGTCGCTTCGCGGCGCGACGAAAAAGATCACCTGCTGGTGCTATTTTTGGGTAGTAGCGTCGGCAACTTTGACCGCGACGCGGGCGATAGTTTTCTGCACGAAGTACGCAAAACGTTGCGGCCCGGCGACACGCTGTTGCTGGGAACCGATCTTGTAAAAGATGTGCCGACGCAACTTTTGGCGTACGACGACCCCGCCGGCGTGACCGCCGCGTTTAATCTGAATCTTCTGGCGCGCATCAATCGTGAACTTGGCGGAGATTTCGACTTGGCCCAATTCCGCCATGAGGCGCGCTGGAATGCCGCGGAGCGGCGCATCGAAATGCATTTGCGTTCGCTATGCCGCCAGACGGTCCACATTCGCGAGGCCAACCTGCACATTCTGCTCGAACCCGGCGAAACCATCTGGACGGAGAGTTCGCACAAATATTTCGCTCAGGACGTTTCCGCTATGGCCGCACGCGCCGGCTTCCGCTGCGTGGAACAGTGGATCGATCAGGCCTGGCCCTTCGCGCAAAATCTGTTAGTCGCTGAATAATCCTGCCATTTTGGCGCGCGACCCACAGAGCGGCGCATTGCGCCTCTGGCGCAAAATGGAATAATTTCAGCGGTATGCCAGTGGAAATACGCATCCGCACCGCCGTGGACGATGACGTGCCAGTGTTGCGTCCGCTGATCGATGCCTCCGTTCGCGCGTTGCAGACGGAAGATTATTCCGCCGTGCAGATCGAAAACGCGCTGCAAACCGTGTTTGGCGTGGATAGTCAGCTGATCGCTGACAGGACTTATCTCGTGGCAGAAGCACGCCACGCGAGTACGCCCGGCAAGGATCGTTCCGATGACGGATTTGTGATTGCCGGTTGTGGCGGATGGAGCCGGCGGAAGAAGCTTTATGGCGGCGACGCCTGGACCGGGCAGCGCTTTGAATTGCTGGAGCCGGCGGTGGACGCGGCTAAGATTCGCGCGTTTTTTATTGCGCCGGAGTTTGCACGATTGGGAGTGGGTACGCGGATTTTGCAAGCCTGCGAAGACTCGGCGTTCGCGGAAGGCTTTCGGAGATTTGAGATGGGCGCAACGCTTACCGGCATGAAATTATTTGGCGCGCGCGGATATAAGGAGATTGAGCGCATTCAGTTGGATATTGGCGGCGACGAGTGGCTGCCGGTAGTGCGCATGGAGAAGCGCGTCTTATTGACGAGTGATAACTTGCACGGTGGATTTTAGCGCAGAGGGCGGACAGAAGAGCGAGTAGGAGCGCAAACCGCCTTCGTTTCTCAGGCTAAACGATAGGACTGCTGGCGCTAGCTAAATCGTCGGGGGAAATTTAGAAGTGCTCGATGCGCCAGACGACGCGGATTGTTTGGGATTTTTCGCTTAGTGGATTTAGGTGCCAGATGGGCAGGATCTGCGAGCCTTGGTAGACGCGCTCGAAGCCTTCTTCGGATTCGGAAACCGTCTCGATGGGCGCGACCCAAAAACTCCGCGCGTTGGGAGCGGTTAGCGTTACGCGGACGCGCTGCCAGCCATCTTCGACGCGTATCACGGGGCTGGGAAATTCGCCGCCGAATCGCAGATTTTCCTTGCGTGTGCCGGACTCGAAGAAACGGTCGTCCGCCGTGGGCGCGAGGAAATTGATGATGGATTCTATGCCGATGGCCACGGAACCAGCGGCTGGCGAAGCGTCGCTAGGAGTTGCGGCTTCCGCATTCTCTTGCGCGGCGCGAGAAAGTTTCAGCGAGATTTCGCACGCCACCTCGCAGCCGTGCGGCGCGGGACCAAAAGAAAAACTTTTGGTGAGGATGAAATTTGGCGAGCTTGCGCCATTTTTTGTTAGTGCGGAAATTCTTCCTTCGCGCACGAATTCCGCGTCGTGAGGCGAGGAAGATTTAATGTCGAACGCGCCACCCGCGAATCCGAGATCCTCGTGAAGTTCGAGCGCCTCGAAGTTAGCGTGAGTTTTGGCCTGGTCGAAAATTAAGACGCGGAAGGCGTGACGCGGCCAGCGATCGTAGCGCAGAAACTTTTCCAGACCGACTTCCTTCACGCGGGTCTGTTCGTGGATGGAAGCAACGTGGCCAACCGGAAGCGTGGCAGCCGCGCGCACACGAGCGTGATAAGCCTCGGGACGGCGGATGATGGAATTGATCAGTGTGGCATTCGCGGGGCGGAAATCGAAGAACGCGATGGTGGCGCCGTCGGACGGCTTTAGCAACGCTTGCGATTCGGGAGCGGTGAAAAGTAGTTCCGTGGCGCCGTCGGCGTCATAGTCCAGCGATTCGACGCGCGCCATGGTGGCGCCGGGGGTGTTACGGTCGGCCAGAGTTTCGGCGCGAATTAAATTGCGCCAGATGTCGGTGCGCAGATGCGGGGCGTACAGACCCCCGAAGACGCCGTGCCAGTAGGCGTCGTTGCACTGCGCGCGCAGCAGCAGGTCGCGGGCTTCGCGGAGTTCTTCGACAGCGGGCGAATCAGGGCGGCGCGCCGGGGCTGCGGCGATGCGCGCGGAAACGCGTAGCATTTTTTTATTCAAGAGATTGGATTCGGGATATTTGCGGAAGAAGGCGCGCCATGGGCCGCCGCGCAGAAAAGTTGTAACATCCGACCGCGAAGAAAATTCTTTAAGAACGGTTTGATAGCGCAGGCGCACTTCGGTGGGCAGAACCCATTCCATCATTTCAGTGTAAGAAGCGGTGGGAAGATCGGCGCGGCCTTGAGATTGGTGCGTGGCGAGATATTCGCTGGGCGTAGATAGTTGGAGCCAGTCGGAGTTTTTTTCCAACGCGGTGAAGAATTCTTCAAGCCAGCCGTCGGTGTAGCAATGTTTGTAGGTCTCGGGCCAGACGCCGAATTTCTCCATGTCGTCGCCCATGGCAGCCACACCACCGGGATGCGCGATAGCGGCCTCGCGGAGCCAGGCGATGGATTCTACAACGCCGCCGAACGGCAGCAGGTAGCGAAGTTTTTTCTGGCCGGGAAAGAGCGTGACAGTTTGGCCGCGATCTTCGGCGAGGTATGTGGCGAAGAGTTCGTGCGGCTCGAAGCCTGCGGAGTGGAAATGAATGTCGTCGAGTAAGGTGTAGCCGACGCCAGCGGAGTGGAGGATCGAGGGCAGCTGCGGCTCCCAAACACGCTCGGCGAGCCACGCGCCGGCGGGGCGCTGACCGAAGTGATGTTCGAGGTAGGCGGTGAGGCGGGCGATCTGTTCGCGCTGATCGTCGGGAGGAATGCTGACGAGGATCGGCTCGTAGAAGCCGCCGCCGACCATTTCGATTTGTCCGCGCTGGACTAAGGCGCGGAGCTTCACGAAATATTCGGGGCGATTTCTTTCGAGCCATTGGAGCAGCGGGCCGGAATAGTGCAACGCGGCGTGAATTTGCGGATGCTTTTCCAGAAGTTCGACAAACGGTTGATAGGATTTTTCGTAGCAGGATTCCAGGACGCTGCCGAAATTGCCGCACGGCTGGTGCGCGTGAATCAGTAGGGTCAGATGGAACTTGGCTGGCGTGGGGGGCGGCATGGGGACGATGCGCTCTCTGCTATAGGATAGTACCCTGCCGGCCGGAGTTGGTGCAGAACCTGCGTGGGCGTGCGCGAAATGCGCACCGGTGTTGGATGCGGCGGAGGGCGATTTAGCGTCGCGGCGGGCGGATAACGCAAGAGACACAGAGGGCGCAGAGGAGCGCAGGGAAGGCTAGGGATACGGAGCGTTGCGCCGCAAACCCCGCCGCCAAGATGCCGGCGCTACCAGGGAAACGTCAAAACCGTTAGTGCGCGGCGATCCACGCTAGGATTTTGTTGATGGCTTCGGGGGAGAAGGTTTCCTGGATTACGCCGTATTCGCTGGGGGCGCCGGTTTCGGTGCGCTGGAAGAGGTGATTTAGGCCGGGCATTTCCGCTACTTCGTAGCTTTTGTTTTCGCCGGCTTCGAGCGCGGCCTGGATTACCGGAAGGTTTTCTTTGGAGGGCACCTGCAAATCTTTATCGCCATCGAGAGCCAGGACGGGGCAAGTAACTTTTTTTAATGTGGCGGCGGGATCGTAGTCCAGAAAATAGCGGAACCACGGAGAGCTGATCAAGCGGATTTGTGATTGTAATGCGGGGGGCGGCAAAGCCGTGGACATGCCGCTGACGCGGACCAAGTCGTTGAGTTTTTTCTCCAGGGCGGCGGTGTCGTGCTCCTGGCGAACCAGGTAGTAGGCTTGGCGGTCGAAGGCCAGGCTGGCGGAAATTTGCGTGTCGCTTAGGCCGCTGGCTTGGGCAATTAATTTGGATTGCAGGAGAAGAGTCTCTTCGCCTTTCAGTCCCGGCGCGGCCAAGAGGACCAGCCAGGAAATTTGTTGCGGGTTGCGAACGGCGAGCATGGGGGCAATGATGCCACCTTCGCTGTGGCCGATGATGCCGAATTTTTTCATGTTGAGATCGGAGCGAGTTTTCAGGAAGGCGATGGCGGCTTCAGCGTCGGAGGCAAAATCTTCGGTGGTGGCGGACGCGTAGTCGCCGTTGGAATTCGCGATGCCGCGCTTGTCGTAGCGGAAGACGGCGTAGCCGTTGCGGGTGAGCGCGTCAGCGAGGACGAGAAAAGGTTTGTGGCCGGCGAGAGTTTCGTCGCGGTCGTGAGGACCGGAGCCAGCGAGCAGCAGAATGGTTGGAAACGGGCCGGCGGTGCGCGGAGTAGTGAGCGTGCCGGCCAGCGCGATGTTGGCTTTGGCGTTGGGAAAGGTGATGTCGTCTTCGACGTAGGGATACGGCTTGACGGGGTTTTGCGGGCGGGATAATTCGAGAGGTTGATCCTGACGGATGAAATTTAGTTTTTGCGGGACATCGGACTGCATCCACGTGCCGGTGATGGCGTCTTTGTTGGCGCTGATAGTGCCTTCGTAGGCGCCTCCTACCCCGGGTATTTCGAAATTCAGCGTGGACTCTTTTTGCGAGACTTTGGCGGCGGGCATGCCGCTGACGCCTTGATCGAGGCTGTCGAGTGCAGCGACCAATTGTTTTTTGTCGTCGTGGGTGATGTGGAGTTGCAGGCGGAGGCGGAGGCCGGGTGTTTCTAGTGCGCCCTGCCAGGTGCCTTCGGAGGTGAAGATGGCGTCGGACTTGCGGCCGGCGGCGCCGGGAGCTTCGCGATGGAAAGTGATGGGGATGGCCAGGCCGTTCTGGCTCCAGGTGCCTTCGAGGGATTGGCGGGTCGTAGTTAGTTTGCCTTCGAAGGAAGCGCCAGCGTTGGGGACTTCAAAGGTAATGCTCGATTCGGTGTGGGTGACACCGGTGGCGTCAATGCCGTAGACGGCTTGGTCGAGGCTGTCTAGTTTGGCGTGGAGTTGGCCGTCGGGTGATTTGGTGATGTGGAGGATGAGGTGGAGGGCGGCGTCACCGGCTTTTAGGGTGCCGGCCCAGTGGCCCTCCAGGGTTCCAGTGGGTTTTGGTGTGGATGGCCCGGGAGTCGGTGTTTGACCGACGGTTTGAATCGGCAGAAGGGACGCGAGTACGGCGAGCAACACAATGTACCGCGAAATACACGACTGAGGTTTTCTCGGCGTCGCGATCGTGCCGGAAAAGCGCGCAGCATGCTGCGCCACTACAAGCGCCGGGGTTGGAAATTGGTGGTGGGCTGGAGGCTGAACTTCAGTCACGAACGACTCCGTTTAAATTGGCAGGCCGTGAACACTGGCGCATTATTGTAGATGATTGGGCGTGAGAAAGAGTTGGACAGGCGACAGTGCCGAGTGAACCCAGGTTGTCGCGATTTAGCGTGCAAACTTCAGTCGCGAATGCCGGAATCCCAACGGGCTTGTTGGTACATCTGGCCAAGTACGCCGCTCCAGCCGGTGTACGATTTGCTCGTGCGTGGGTCCGTGTCCTGAAGAGGAATACTTCCCACCTTGACGAAGCGCTCCCTCACTGGCTTGAACCGAACGGCCATCACGTAATATAGGGCGATCTGGCCTTGCCAAGCATGGTGGGTCAGAGATAACCAGTCGCGTTTTTGGAACACGTCCAAGGTGGGCATCTCAGAGTTCTTATAGCGCAGAATGGCGGCGAGGTTTTTGCCGACGGTTTCTTCATAGGGACCGTGCGATTCCGGCTCACCATCGAGAATCAGAATGGCTCCCCAATCGCCGTCTTCTAAGTGCACAGCGAGGCAATCGCCGGGCGCAAAGACGGGCTTGCGCTTGATTGCTTTACGGGGTTTACGGGGGCGCGGATTGGGTGTTTCTAGGCTGGCGAAAAACTGGGTTAACGCTATCTTTCGACGGTGCAACAGCGGTCCACCTTCGTCGGACCAACGGTCCAGACCAAGCCCATTGATGACGATTTCGCGGACCTTCGACAACACCAGCGGCTCGAGTTGGGCGCAAGCCCATTGCGCTTTCGCTATACCGATCCAGATGAGCGGACCTTCATCTGGATCTTTGAGATCTTGCGCATGCTTTTGCAGCAGTTTCTCGCGAATCGTCTCTACCGAGTTTCCGCGATTGAAGAGTTCAATGTAGCTATCATAGATGTCGCGAGTGGTGTCGTCGGAAAGGATGCCTGTGCCCCAAACGCCCATCGTCAGATCCTCAGTATAAAAATCTCGAACGCCGCTTAGTTTGTGTGCGCGAAGTTGATGACCGAAAGAATACACCACCAACGATAAAAAGAGGGTTAGCTTGGGCCGAACTTAGTGGAGCGATTGTTGACAGGGGCGGGGGCGTGTGGAAGGCTGGCGGGGAGCTAGAGAGGAATTATGCGCGTTACGGCTAAGGGTGAATATGCTTCGCAGGCGGTGCTGCATTTGGCATTGCAGTATCCGGAAGTAGTGACCATTCAGGAGATTGCGAGCCGGCACCATATTCCGCTGAAATATCTGGAGCAGATTTTGCTGGAGTTGAAGCGGGGCGGAGTTTTGGAGAGCCGGCGCGGGGTGAAGGGTGGGTATTTGCTGGCGCGTGCGCCGGCGAAGATTTCCGTGGGGGAAGTATTGCGGATTGTGGATGGGGCGTTTGCGGAGAGTAGTTGCACGCATTCAGCGGAGCGGCTGGGGACGGTGTGCGTGGAGGGGGAGAGTTGCGGGTTGAAGGCAATGTGGGGGGATGTGCAGGTGGCGGTGGAGAAGATACTGTTTGCGACGTCGCTGGAGGATGTGAGGAGGAGGACGCTGTCGGGGAGGGTGGCGAGTTTTGAGATGGCGAAGTTTGGGGAATTGAAAGCGAAGTGAGGAGGTAATGAGGTAGAGGAAGTTGAGGACGTAAAAGAAGTATGGGAAAAAACAAAGATGCGGCCCTGAAGGGCCGCGCTACGAACTACGAACGCTGCGAGAGATTTCTGCCCTACACAGATAATTCGAGTTGGATTTCAACCGGCGGGCACGGCATGCCGTGCCCCTACGAAGTGCGAATAACGGATTCGATAGAGTGATTATTTTTTGGTGTACCAGTCGGCGTTGACTGGGGTGTAGGACTGCCATTTTTCGGGGAGGTCTTCGAGGGCGAAGATGGCGGTTACGGGGCAGACGGGGACGCACGCGCCGCAATCGATGCACTCTACGGGATTGATGTAGAGCTGCTTTTCGTTATCGAAGCCGTCTTCGTCTTTACGGGGGTGAATGCAGTCCACCGGGCAAACGTCGACGCAGGCGGAATCTTTTGTGCCGATACACGGCTCGGCGATTACGTAAGCCATTTACATCTCCTTAGTCAGATACTTGCAGTGATGCTTGCCGGGGAATTTTTTGTGCGCAGTGAGCCGCCCGGCGAAACCTTTTTGCTGGCCGCGGGTCAAACGCGGTAGCAGCGTGGGTACGATTGTACGGGACGAGGGTAGGATTCTCAACTGGGGTACGGTGGAGGCATGGTACGTGACGGGCGGCGAGCGAAGGCAAAGGCGCCGGGAACCCTCGAGACTCAGAGCAAGCCAAGCCCGGCCGGTAGAGGGTCAAACGCAACGACGACCGCCTCAGAAGGCGGCCGCTACAACGGCAGGGTCAACGGCCGTAGCTCGGGCGCGGTACAATATGTGCGAGGGATACTATGCGGATGACTCGGGGGATTGTGGCGTTGGGCTTAGCGATTACGGCTTGTTCGATTGCGGTGCCGCAGGCGACGCAATCGCCGCAGACGACGGCGTCGCACGCGAAGGAGTCGCAAGCGGCGCCGGTTAAGGTGGTACATGATCCGGAATTGATTGATGCGGCGGGGTATCAGAAAATCTTGGCGGAGTACAAGGGGCAGCCGCTGCTGGTGACGTTTTGGGCGACGTGGTGCGAGCCTTGCCGTGCCGAATATCCGATGCTGAATGAACTGGCGAAGCAGTATGCGCCGCAGGGGTTGAAGGTGGTGGGCGTCAATTTGGATGACGATGGGGACATTATTTTGACGCGGCGATTTATTGCGCGATACAAGCCCGTGTTTCCAAATTACCGGAAGAAGGCTGGGGGCGAGGCGGCGTTTGTTGGCGTGGTGATGCCGAAGTGGAGTGGAGCGATTCCGGCGTCTTTTTTTTACGCGCGCGATGGGAGGCAGATTGGGCAGCTGCTGGGGGAGTCAAATCGCGATACGTATGAGGCGGCGATTCGGACGGTGTTGAGTTCGGGTGCGGCTGGGAATTAGCCGGAGTCCAATAGTAGAGTCGGGCGGCGGTAACTTCGTGGTGAGGTACAGAATCCAGAATATTTGCAGCGGCTGCTTGTCCGTGGGTGTGGGCATTGCTGGTGTACAGGCTAAAGCCTGTGCCACTTGAGGAGAAATTCGATCATGCTGAATACCAAGGGAAACAAGATCACTTATTTTGGGCATGCCACGTTTTCGCTGACCACGGCGAGCGGGAGCGTGGGGATCATTGATCCCTTTATCACGAATAATCCGCGATGCCCGGCGGAGTTGAAGAAGGTGGAGCGGGTGGACGTGATTTTTGTTTCGCACGGGCATGGGGATCATCTCGGGGATTTGGTGCAGCTGGCAAAAGAGCATAAAGCAAAAGTGGTGGGGATGCCGGAGCTCTGCGGGTGGCTGGCGACCAAGGGCGTGGAGAAGCAGGGCGCGGAAATGAATAAAGGTGGTACGCAGCGGGTGGGAGAGTTTTCTGTAACCATGACGCACGCGTTTCATTCCGGCGGGATCGAGGATGGCGGCAAGATCGTGTATGGGGGCGAGGCCGCTGGATTGATTATTCGCATGCCCGGAGGATTTACGATTTATCACGCGGGGGATACGTGTGTATTTGGCGATATGAAATTGATTGGGGAATTATACGCACCGGATGTGGCGATGCTGCCGATCGGGGATCACTATACGATGGGTGCGCGGGAGGCGGCGTATGCGGTGAAACTGCTGGGAGTGAAGGACGTGATTCCCATGCACTATGGGACGTTTCCGGTGTTGGCCCCGAACGCGGAGGAGTTTAAGATAGAGTGCGCGGGGATTGCAGGATTGACGATACATGCGCTGGAGCCGGGAGAGAGTTTGGGCGGAGCGGCGGGAAAATCCAGCGCTGCTAACGACTAGGCAAGTTGAGGGGAAAGACGTCGGCAATTACTCAGGGGCTAAAGCCCATTGGTGGCCAAGCATTTAATGTCGGAGCTAAAGCTCCGACCCACAAACACAAGCTTCCACATACAAAGAGAAATTACGGCGCGGTCCAGATTACGGCGCTCCAATCACGATGCGCGGGGATTATTTGCGGAGGAGGTTGCGGAGGAAGAAGGCTACGTTGGCGGGGCGTTCGGCGAGGCGGCGCATGAAATAGGGGAACCAGTCGCGGCCGTAGGGGATGTAAATGCGGACGCGGTAGCCGTCGCGGACTAGTTGGCGCTGCAAATCGGTGCGCACTCCATAAAGCATTTGAAATTCGAAGTCGTCTTTGGTGATTTGTTTGGCGGCGGCAAAGCGAATGGTGGCACCAATCATGCGCGGGTCGTGCGTGGCAATGGCGTGGTAGAAACCGCTGGGTAACAACAGCTGCATCAGGCGGACGTAGTTGGCGTCGACGTCGGATTTACTGGGATAGGCAACTTCTTCGGATTCCTGATAGGCCCCTTTGCACAAACGAATGCGGCAACCGTAGGCGAGAAGATCGCGGACATCGGCTTCGGTGCGGTAGAGAGCGGATTGCACAACCGTGCCAATGGCAGGATTGCGCGCGCGGACACGTTTGACGAGTTCGACGGTGCGCTGGGTGTAGACGGACCCTTCCATATCGACGCGTAGGAAACTATCGTTGGCGGCGGCGCGCTCGACAACGGAAAGAACCAGGCCTTCGCAGAATTCCACGCTGAGGTCGAGACCGAGTTGGGTTAATTTGCAGGAAACGTTGGCTTGCAGATTTTCTTTGGCGACGCGATCGAAGATTTCGAGATAGGCATCGCGGGCGCGCTGGGCGTCGGTGGTAGTGGCGACGTTTTCGCCAAGATAGTCGAGGCTGACGAGCAGGCCGGCGTTGTTGCACTCGCGCGCCGCGGCGAGGGCTTCATCGAGAGTTTCGCCGGCGACAAAGCGATGCGCCATGCGCTTGGTCGAGGAATTGGAGACCACCCAGTTGGCGAAACCTTTGCTTTCGGAGAGTTTCAGGAGCGTGGCTCGGAGCATGGGAATCTAATTATGCCGCGTGCGGCGGGACGGCGAGGAATTTTTGTGGCGGATGAATGCGAAGTGTCAACGGGCGATTTATGGCCGGACGATTTACGACGGGGAAAGGTTGGGCACGGCATACTGTGCCCCTACGAAAATCGGTACGCGCGTGTTGGAGCGACATTTGCGAGTTGCGGCTAATTCGCCGGGGCCGGTACAGCCGCAGATGATTGCCGCGCGGACTCGAAGCTGGCGGATTCGGCGGAGTGTTCTTCGAGAAATTTTTCGGCGTCGAGAGCAGCCATGCAGCCGGAGCCCGCGGCAGTGACAGCCTGACGGTAGCGATGGTCCTGCACGTCGCCTGCGACAAAAACGCCCGGGATAGTGGTCTTGCTGCCGTTGCTGGCGATGAGGTAGCCGTTGGCATCGGTTTCGATCTTGCCGCGAAAGGCGGTGGTGTTGGGAGTGTGACCGATGGCCACGAAAACGCCGTCGAGCTTGATGTCGCGGATGGCGTTGGTTTCGGGATGACGGAGGCGGACGCCTTCGACGGCGCCTGTGCCGTGGCCGAGAATATCCTCGACGATGGCGGGCGTAACGATTTCCACTTTTTCGTTGGCGCGCACCCGATCGATCATGATTTTGCTGGCGCGAAACTCGCTGCGGCGATGAATCAGATAAACCTTGCTGGCGTAGCGGGTGAGAAAATTGGCTTCTTCCATGGCGGAATCGCCGCCGCCTACGACAGCGATGGGTTTGCCGCGGAAAAAGAAACCATCGCAGGTGGCGCACGTCGAAACACCGTAGCCGAGGAGCTTGCGTTCGTTTTCGAGGCCGAGCATGCGCGCGGAAGCGCCAGCGGCGACGATTAGAGTTTTGGTCTCGTAAACATCTTTGCCGGCGGTGATTTTGAAAGGACGCTTGGTTAAATCAGCTTCGTTCACCACTCCGGCTTTGAATTCGGCGCCAAAGCGCTTGGCCTGCTTACGCATGTTTTCAATGAGTTCAGGGCCGAGAATTCCGTCGGGAAACCCGGGGAAATTCTCCACCATGGTGGTGAGGCTAAGCTGGCCGCCGGGTTCGTGGCCGTCGATGACAAGCGGCTTGAGATTGGCACGAGCGGCATAGATAGCGGCAGTAAGGCCGGCGCAACCGCTTCCGATGATGACCACGTCATACATAGCGAGCTCCTAAGCAATTAGATTCGGAAGACGCCTGGCGGATGCATTTGGCTTCACGGGCTTATTGTAGCATTTCGGGGCAAGGTCTTCGTGGTGCAGGACTTCCGCCAAACTTCCGTTAAGAGGAGCATGGCCGATTTTTGTTAGAGTGAGGGTTGGCGCCCTTGTCGGGGCGAGGAGAGAGACATATGGATGCGCGGTATCCCATTGGTGATTTCGAGATGGAGCGGGAGGTGACGCCGGCAAAGCGAGAAAAAGCCATCGGCGAAATTGCAGCTGCACCAGGCAAATTGCGGTCCGCAGTTGCCGGGCTGAACGACAAACAGCTGGATACTCCGTACCGCGAAGGCGGCTGGACGGTGCGGCAAGTGGCGCATCATGTGCCGGACAGTCATATGAATGCATACATCCGGTGGAAGCTGGCGCTGACGGAAACGGAGCCGACTATTAAGCCGTACGAGGAAAGCGCGTGGGCAGAACTGGCGGACAGCAAGACGTTACCTGTAAAAGTGTCGCTGGATTTACTGGACGCGGTGCATGAGCGGTGGACGGTGCTGCTACGAGCGGCGAAGGAAAGCGATCTCGCGCGAACCTTTCGTCATCCGGAGCATGGCGTGCGCACACTGGATTGGATGCTGTTCCTGTACGCGTGGCATGGGCGGCATCACGTGGCGCACGTAACGGAACTGCGCAAGAAGAACGGGTGGTGACGACGGCTGGATGCGCAAGCGACTGGTGCTTGCACGCGACGGAGATTTAGAACGCGGCACGTGCTGCTGCGCGCAGCGAGGCATTGTTATTCACTTCAGATGCGAAAAAAGCAGTCTGGTAGCGAGAATCGCGCGTTAGGGGCTGGCATTGGCGCGCCAGATATACCTTGCCGGAAGTCAATTCGTACGGGATAATTTGCGCCAAGGACGGAGCGTGGCCACCCGTTACGCCGATGAATTGCCCCTCTTGCAAACGCGAGAACCCTCCTCATGCTTTGCGATGCACACATTGTGCAGCAGCGTTAGTGCCTCCTGAAGCGGCAAAAACCGCGCAGACCCCGAATTCACAAATACCTCCGGCGCGCAGTGATTACGACGACCGAACCATCGAGGGTCCTGTGCCTTCGGCCCGGTCGCGGCCACAGGAAAATCCTGGTGTCTCAACGTTAAGCAAAACGCCCTCGGGATCGGTGCCGACACCTGGGCTAGGAGCGGAGGACTCCGATCTGGTGACGCTCCCGGGAGTTGCAGGGACTCCAAGGCCAACCGGGGGAAGCCGGGCGAGCGTGCCGGGAAGCTTTACCTCGGGCATGGATTTTGGTCCGAGATACCGCATCGAAAGGCTGCTGGGCGCCGGCGGAATGGGGAAAGTTTACAAGGCTTACGACAAGGTCATCTCGCGCACGGTGGCGCTGAAGACCTTGCAGCCGGAACTGGTCACCGATCCAACGGTGATCCAGCGCTTTAAACAAGAATTACTGCTGGCCAGCAAAATTTCGCACAAAAACATCTTGCGTATTCACGATCTGAACGAGTTTGAAGGCACGAACTACATCACCATGGCCTTCATTGAGGGCAAAGATTTGAACCAGCTCCTCAAAGAAGAAGGACCACTGCCTCTGGAAAGAACTCTGAAAATTGTTCGGCAGCTTTGCGAAGCGCTGGACGCGGCGCACGCCGAGGGAGTGGTTCATCGCGACTTCAAACCACACAATGTCCTGGTCGGAAAAGACGACCATGCATATGTGTCGGACTTTGGATTGGCGACGTCGCTGGAATCCGCCCAAATGGGCATGACGCGAAGCGGCGTGGTGGTGGGCACACCGCGCTACATGTCCCCGGAACAGGTGGAAGGGACACCGGTGGACAGCCGCAGCGACATTTATTCGCTGGGCTTGGTGTTCTACGAAATGGCTACCGGACAGGTGCCGTTCACGGGGGAGTCGACGTGGCAGGTTATGTATCAGCGTGTGCGCGATGTGCCCAAAAACGTGAAGGAGTTCAATCCAGCGCTACCGGATTATGTGGCGGGCGTGATCATGCATTGCCTGGAAAAGGATCCGGCGACCCGCTATCAAAGCGCTGCGGAGATCCTGGCGGATCTTAATGCGAATCACGGGCCGTCGCTTTCCACAAGCGCGATGAGCACATCGCGGACCGTGCAGATCACGCTGCCGGTGGTTGAAAAACGCTGGTGGTATGCGGCGGCGACGGGAGTGGTTCTTCTGGTGGCCCTGTTCTTTGCGATCCCAAAGACGCGTCACTGGGTGTTCGCCGCACGCAACGCTGAGGGGGCTGCGGCCGGCAAAGGCGAGGTTACACCAGTAGCGCAGGAAAAGTTTGTGGCCGTGATGCCGTTCCGCGTGCTGGGGGATCAGTCCTCGCTGGGGTACGTAGCTGATGGATTAGTGGAAGCGACGTCGGCGAAGCTTTTCCAGTTGAAGGATTTGCGTCTGGCCTCTGCGACGGCCGCGGCCAAGACCGACCCCAGCACGCCACTTAAGGAAGTGGCGAAGCAACTGGGCGTGAACCTGATCGTGCGTGGAACGGTGCAAGGCGCGGGCGATAATCTTCGGGTCACGGTCAGCCTGGACAACGTGGCGGAGAATAAGCTGGTGTGGACGCAAGAATTTGCCGGGGTGCGCGGCGATCTGTTGACTATGGAGGACCAGATCTACGCGCGACTGGTGGACGCGCTCGCGCTTAAGCCCAGTAATGAGGAGCTGGCGCACGCAACGTCGCATCCGACCGAGAACGTAGAAGCCTACGACCTGTACCTGAAAGGACGGGGAGCGATGCGCGGGCAACAAGCCGTGGGGAATATCAAGAAGGCCATCGGCTTTTACGAACAAGCTCTGAAAAAGGATGAGAAGTTCGCGCTGGCTTACGCCGGTATAGCCGACGCAACCGTGGTTCTGTACCAGGAGAACAAAGATAGTTTATTGGCGCAGAAAGCCTTGGGGGCCGCACAACAGGCACAGCGACTGAACGACGCTTTGCCGGAAGTTCACTTTTCGCTGGGGAATGTGTACAACGCTTCTGGAAAAACGGTGGAAGCGACCGCGGAATTGAAACGGGCGCTGGAACTCGCGCCCAACTCGGACGACGGATATCGCGGGCTGGGCAAGGCGTACCTTACGCTGGGACAAAAGGACCAAGCGCTGCAGGCATATCAGAAGGCTGTCGATATTAATCCTTATTACTGGTTCAACTATAATGCGCTCGGCCAAGCGTACTCGCGGTTTGGAGAATATGATCAAGCGCTGCAGGCCTTTCGCCACGTGATTGACCTGGAGCCCGAGAATTCTTTTGGTTACTTGAACTCTGGAGTCACGTACTTTGAGCAGGGAAAGTACGAAGAGTGTCTTCCATTCCTGCAAAAGGCTCTGCAACTCCAGCCAGACGATAAAACTTACTCCAATCTCGGCACGGCATATTTCTACTTGAAGCGCTATAACGAGTCCGTCTCGATGTTTCAAAAGGCCGTGGAGCTGAACCCCAGCGCGGAACGGTTTACCGGAAATCTTGCGGATGCCTATCGCTGGTCGGGACAACCCGAAAAAGCCAACCAGACGTACGACAAGGCGATTGCTCTCGCGTTTAAGGAACTTGCCGTGAATCCACGGGATTCCGACACGATGGAAAGTCTTGCCCTGTACTACGCGAAAAAAGGCGTGCCAACGCAAGCCCTAACCTTCATACAACACGCGCGGTCCATCAACAGTAAAGACGTGGAGCTCATTTATACTGACGCGGTGGTAGAGGCCTTGGCGAACCATCCGGACGAGAGCTTAAAGCTGTTGCGCGAGGCGTTCAAGCAAGGTTATTCGGTGAAAGAGGCAAAAAACGATCCCGAGTTGGACCGACTGCGGAGCCAACCAGGGTACGAGAAACTCTTGGCGGAATTTGATAAGCCGAACTAGGCGATGCCTGCAACTTTGAGCATCTTCATTCCCACAAGCAGCCCCGCCAAGCCAATGCATGCAAGAAGCGTCGTCGACGGTTCAGGCATGGGTGGCGTCGTCGCAGTGGAGTACGCGTCAAGTCGAATATCCACGGAATCGCCAAATCCTGCATTCCCCAAGTTGTCGAAGGACAGGCTGTAGGTACTTCCGGGTACGATATTCGGATCCGAAGAACTCGTAAACGTGCACGAGTCCGGCGACGACAAAAACACTACATCGAGAGGTGACGTGTCCGATTCGGCGCAACTGAGGGAGCCCTGAAAGGCGCTGGTGACGGTTGCCACCAGGGTGAAGATGTTGAAGGTGTCATTATTGATGTTGTTTGTAAAGTCGACCAGGCAAGCTGGGTTTTGCACCGGTAGTCCGGTGAATGATTGCGACGCTGAAGACTCGTTCTCGTCCGCACAGCTGCCAGACCCACCCATGGTCATTCTAGGGTCAGTGGTTCCGTCTGCTAGAGCGGCACCCGCACCGATTAGGAGCAGGCAGGCAGGAATCAAAAATCTAAGAAAGCGCATGACGACACACCTCGCGATGCGGTGCCTTCGTGCACGTCATGGCCCATATTGGGAATATTTCCAAGACCAAATAAGTGCCAACCTTATCAGTGTCTTAGTCTGAAGAGCCGGATTTGGCGTCTTCTCGCAGTGCAAACTCTTACCTTAACACGGTGCAAGTATGCAAAAGTTTTCCTCGCGGCCGAAGCTTGGAGAGTGGCCAATCACAATATTTCGGGGCGGCGGAACTAGTCCCGCGGGGGCTTTGCCTCTCGGGGAGCGGCGTCATGCTGCGCCGGAGGCTTCGATTCATGGCTAGCCGCAGGCTTTGATTCGGTGCGAGGGGCGGCTTCAGCCTTAGGTTCGTGCGTAGTTGCAGGCTTTGTTTCGGTCCTAGGCTTGGCCTCGGGTTTGGGTTCGTGGTTGGTTACTGACTTCGTTTCGGTTTTTGGTTTGGCTTCAGGCTTGGGTTCATGCGTGGTCGCCGGCTTCGTCTCCGCGCGCGGCTTAGCCTCAGACTTCGGTTCGTGCGTGGTCGCTGACTTCGTCTCAGTTTTCGGTTTGGACTCCGGCTTGGGTTCGTGTGTCGTCACCGGCTTGGATTCGCTCTTTGGCTTGGCCTCAGGTTTAGATTCGTGCGTGGTCGCGGACTTTGTTTCTGTCCGAGGCTTGGACTCTGTCTTGGGTTCGTGCGAGGTCGTTGGTTTCGATTCCGGCTTTTGCTTAGGCTCCGACTTAGATTCATGCGTGGTTGCGGACTTTGTCTCTGTCTTAGGCGCGGCTTCGGTCTTGGCTTCCGTGCGGGATTTGGTATCCGTACGCGTCGCGCTTTCGGCGGTACGAGGCTTGGCAGCGGATTTCGTTTCTGTGCGCGCCGTGGTGGATTGGGCAGACGCCGACCCTCTTGCGTGAACCACGCCCGCACCGGTTAACTCGCCGGGCCGCGGGGTAGCCGCCACCGCGGGATGACCGTGATTGGCGGAGGCGAACTGGTTGTGGTCAGAACGCGCGGCCGTCTCATGCTCGCGCTGGGCCGAGGTGGCTTCGACGTGATGTTCGTGGGCGAAGGCCTCTTGTTTGGCGGTTGGGCGCGCGTTAATTCCGCCTCGCCCGCCGTTGAAGCTGACGTGAGAAGTATGCGTGACGACCGTCCTCTGGTACACGTTGTGGATCTCATGGACGTTCACGTTATTCACGCGGCTGTTATAGAAAAAGTTGCCGCCGCGCCAGTAGCCGCCGGCGTAGCCGGTGCCAATGTAACCGAAACCGTAGTTGATACCACCGTAGAAGCCAACCTGTGGTCCCCAATAACCACCATTCCAAAAATATGCGCCACTGGACCAGCCCCAGTAACCGGGCGTCCATAGCAAACCAATCTCGGGCGGTTGAGCCCATGTGCCGGGAACCCAGAAGTAGCCTCCGTCATCGTTGTAAGCCCAATAGCCCGGAGTCCAGATGTAACCGTCTCCCGGGCAAACAGGCTGCGCGTAAATGGGCAGCGCGGGTGGAGCGATAGCTACTGAGACGGCGACCTGCGCCGAAGCAGTGGAACCTGTGGCTAGAATTGCCAGTAGAACTGCGGCCAGCAGGAGCCACCGCACGACTCCGTGCGGGATTTCGAATGACTTAAGCGAGCGCTGAATATGAAACTTGTGCATTTGTGTTACCTCGTGAGCCCGCGATCGTTTCCGCGGAAGAAAAACAGAAATCGTAAAAATTGTACGCGGCGTGACCGACGTCAGCGATACGGCGAAGTGAGTAAGGGCGCGGGTACTTTGCAGTAGACGACACGGGGAATCGCGGGGGTGTTCAAAATTGAAGCATTGGGGCATCGCGTGCTACCGCTGACTTTTTGCTTCAGTTCTCATGGAGAGTTCCTTCGGAAGAGCGTCTTTCGTCTACTTTCCTCCAAGACAAGGCAAGACTCCAAGGCTCCTGCTCCCGATCGTGTCGCTCAATGGCAAGTGCCGCGAGTTGACTGGCGCGCTGAATGAGTTTGGTTTGGCTGACGGCTGGCCTTCGCGTCAGGCAGCTATACGTCTCGAGCGTGCCGAGCAGTTGCTCACTCTTGGAAAGAATTGCGCAGCAAGAAAAGACGTACAGTCCAAACTGTACGGCCTGTTCCGCTAGCTCGTGGAGCGAGTGTTCATCATCCGTTGAAGAGAGGACCACGGAAACCACATTGCCCACTTGAACATCGAGTGCGGCGCAGATTCTATTAAGCACCTCGGAGAGAGGTACGTCCGCGGAAATCAATTCAAGCAGGCGGCCTTCGCCGAGCAAGACTGTTGGTGCGGCGTCTGATTCTTGTGGACACATCGTGAACCCCTCGGCGCACGATTGGGGGACCCATCGTGCGCTGCCAGTTCTGTTACCTAGGGCCTAGGGGCTGGGATTGACCGTTAAATTGCTTGCTTCAGAGAAGTGCGGCGATAGAAAAGCATTCCCAAACTTGCCAGACCAAACAACAATAATAGTTGCGAATTGGGCTCCGGCACGGCGATCGAGGAGATCGGGCCATCACCGTGGTCGTGACGCTTATCCCAGCGTCTGTCCCACGCCTGGTCATGGTCTCTGCCAAACGCAGAACCTTCAAAGGAGCCCAGAGCAAATGGGTCTACTTGAGTTTCGCGCACGCTTAGCAGCGAATCCGGTAGCACGAAAACCTCAGTATTTTTCGTGTCCCCTGGACTGACGAGAATCTCCGGCGGATTCGCATGAGTTCGTTGTTGGAGGTCACGCGAAACGGTATCTTTGTTTTGCAGGTCCGCAGGAATCTTGTCGGCAAAGGCCGGAGCAGCAGCGGAAAGAATCATTGCCAGGAATAAGGATGTATGTCGCACATTCACTTGGGTTCTCCACACTTCTATCGATTTGGTCCTGGCTGGTCTTTGCAGAATAGGTGAAAAGGAAAAGGAACACAGTTCGCTTTTGCACAGTCTCGCGGAATATACGCTGTTGCTGAAGCTGGGCTCTGAAATGAATGTTCTACCGCGTTTCCGTCGATTGCGATATGCTCGGCGAGTTTTCGCCGTCCACAGCAACAAATGGTCGAATCTGCGGAGATTTGATGTCCAAATATGTTGGCAGGCAGGCTGTGGTGATTGGCGCGGGAATGGGTGGGTTAAGCGCGGCCCGTGCGCTGGCGGAACACTTCGAACAAGTAGTGGTGATTGAGAATGACGCGTTGCCGGCGGAAGCGGCACCGCGGCCCGGAACACCACAGTGTAAGCATGTACATGGCCTGTTGATGGGCGGACTGCGAGCGCTGGATAGCTTTTTCCCAGGCTTCGAGCAAGTGTTGCTCGAAGCGGGTGCCGTGCCGATGCGCCTGAGCTCCGAGCTGCGCTACGAGGTGCCTGGGTACGATCCCTTTCCGCAGCGCGACCTGGGGCTGCAGATTCTGTGCATGACGCGCCCGCTGATCGAAGCCACGGTAAGAAAAAAGATCGCGCAGCACGGAAACATTTCTCTTCGCGAATGCTGTAAGGCGCAAGAACTGGTGGTCGGTACCCGCTCCAACGGAAAGGCTAGTGGGAAGACCGGTGACAACGCCACCGAAATAACGGGCGTGCGATGCGCGCACGGCGACGGACGGGTGGAGGATATTGCCGCGGACTTTGTGGTCGACGCATCCAGTCACGGGCTGCTGACGCTGAATCTGCTGGGTTCGCTAGGCCTCGCGGCGCCCGCGGAAACAACGATCGGCGTGGACATTGGTTATTGCACCGCGATGTTCGGGATTCCCGACGACGCGCCAACGGATTGGAAAGGAATGGTGGTACTTCCCCAGCCTCCGCACAATCGGCGAGGCGCTTTCATTCTGCCTGCGGAAGGCGGACGCTGGGTGGTAACGCTTGCGGGAAGGTACGGCGATAAGCCGCCCGACGATGAAGCTGGATTTTTTGCATACGTGAAAAACCTGCGGACGCCCACGGCGCACAATGCGCTTAGAAGTGCGAAGCGGCAAACCGGGTTTTCGCGTTACGGCTTGAAAGCCAGCCGACGAAGACATTTCGAAAGCGTTACGAATTTCCCACACGGGTTGCTGCCGTTCGGCGACACCATCTGCCGCTTCAACCCGATCTATGGCCAGGGCATGAGTGTCGCGGCAAAAGAAGCGTGCCTACTGCGAGATCTGCTTGCGGGAGCGTCGAGCGAAGGACAAGGAATCAACGGCCTGGCGGCTACATTCTTGAACGAAGCACAGAAAATAATCGAGACGCCCTGGTCATCGTCCGCGATTCCTGACTATGGCGATCCGCTCACCGAAGGCCCTCGTCCTCCGGACCTCGAAAAAAGTCTTAAGTTCGGCGCGGCGCTGTTTAAGGCGGCCGCCGCCGATCCCGCGGTGCACAAAGTGATGTCCGAAGTGCAACACTTGTTGCGACCGGGGAGCGCTTACCAGAATCCTGAGATCGCGGATCGCATAAAGGCCGCGATGGCCGCGGCGTAGGGCGCAAATCATTCCAGCAGAGGTACCCATGTCTGAATTGAAGCATCGCTTTATAGAAACCAACGGCATTCGCATGCATATCGCCGAATGTGGCACAGGGCCGCTGGTGATCTTGTGTCACGGATTTCCCGAATCCTGGTATTCCTGGCGCCATCAGTTGCAAGCACTGGCGGACGCGGGATTTCATGCGGTCGCACCGGACATGCGGGGATACGGACAGACCGACCGGCCCGAGGCCATCGAGCAATACACGATGCTCCACTTGGTAGGCGACATTGTTGGATTGGTGGAGGCGCTCGGCACTGATAACGCGGTGATCGCCGGTCACGACTGGGGCGCTCCCGTGGCGTGGCATTGCGCGCTGCTGCGGCCGGATTGCTTCCGTGCGGTTATCGGCTTAAGCGTGCCGTTCTGGTCGCGATTTCCCGTCCGACCCACGAGCTTCATGCCGCAGAATGACGAGGCGCTGTTCTATCAGTTGTACTTTCAGACGCCAGGTGTTGCCGAAGAAGAACTCGAGCGCGACGTGCGCCACACGATTCGCAGCGTTCTGTTCTCGGCTTCTGGTGACGTGCCGCGTCGCGAAAACGCAGGTACCGCTGGAAGCGACGTAGGCATGGTGCCGCGGCAAGGCGGATTTCTGTCCCGTCTGGTGGATCCCGCGGTAATGCCATCGTGGCTCAGCGACGCGGACGTCGAGTTCTACGTGAACGAATTTACGCGCACCGGGTTTCGCGGCGGGTTAAATTGGTATCGCAACATCGACCGTAACTGGGAATTGCTGGGGCCTTACGCAGGCAGAACGGTCACCGTTCCCGCACTCTATGTTGCGGGAGACCGCGACCTGGTGGTGGCTTTCCGAGGTATGGACCAGGTAATCGCCAACCTCACACACTTTGTGCCACAGCTACGCGGCACACTCATGCTTCCCGGTTGCGGTCACTGGACGCAACAAGAACGCGCTCGCGAGGTCAACGGCGCGATGATCGACTTTCTTCAGAAGCTGTAGGCTGGAACGGCGCAAGGAGATTCGCGGCAAAGACATCCGAGAAATCGCGATGGGAAAAAGTGGCGAAGTGGCGCGAGCAATGCACGGCGGTGTACGATGATTTGTGTGCGTGCTGACGTGTCGAAATTGATGCGCACAAATTGATGTGGACGGGGAGATGGCATGAGCCGAGCGGCGGGAACGTACGCAATTTTTGAAACTTCGCAGGGAGACATTGTGATTCGGTTGCTGGAGAAAGAGGCACCGAAGACGGTGGCGAATTTTGTCGCTCTGGCTACCGGAACCAAGGAACTTGGAGAGCGGCAAAAGAAAGGTCCGTTTTACGATGGCTTGGGATTTCATCGCGTGATTCCGGATTTTATGATTCAGGGCGGATGTCCGCAAGGCAATGGGACCGGCGGACCGGGATATACGTTTGCGGACGAGTTTCATCCTTCACTGAAGCATTCTAAGCCGGGAAAACTGTCCATGGCGAATTCGGGGCCGAACACCAATGGCAGCCAATTTTTTATTACCGTAGCGGCGACGCCGTGGCTGGATAACAAACACACGATCTTTGGCGAGATCGTGGAAGGACAGGACGTGGCCGATAAAATTTCGAAGGTGCCGCGCGATTCCGGAGATCGCCCGAAGACGCCGGTGAAGATCAATAAGGTGCGCATCGAGAAGTTGGGCGAGTGAGAAGCAAAATAAGGAAGTAAAGCAAAGATGATTGGGCGCGGCTTCTGCTCTTTGGAGCAACGGGCTGCGCCCCTTTTTCGGTCGCGGCCCCTTTTTCGGTTGCAGATTGGACGCTTGGGATGCTTTCTGCTGATCGCTTGCTGCGGGTATTCATTGAGGTGCTGTTCCTTTTTTTGGGTGCGCTGGTGGTATGGCTGGGGATCACCAAGCACATTTTTTTTGACCGGCGATCCCTGGGCTGGGCGGCGGTGAGCGTAATTTTGCTCCTGTGGGGCGGGCGAGGGTTGTATCGGCCGGCGAAATTTCTTTCGCGCGGTGAAAATTTGGTCCGCTCCGCCTCGCTGGTGCTCCTGGGAATCGTGATGCTGGCCATTTCGCGCGTGCCGTTTGCGTGGGTCGCGCCGCTGCTGGCGTTGGTGGGAGTGTTGCTCGCGGTGCGCGGCCTGGTAGGCGTGATTCTAGTGATCAGCGGCCAACCCCGGAACGCCTAAGCCCGCCAGATGGGTTTCGCTCGTTGCTCCCAGAATTCGCTGCTTGCTCCCTAGTCCACGATCTCGACTGCCAAAATACTTCCGTCCTCACTCTTTCCTCGCCTTCACATGAAGGTTGGATATAATGCCCCCGCGGAAGCGTGCTCCCGCCCAGCACGGGAAATCGCGCACGTACTGCGGTGCGACCTCGCATAAAATCTGGAATTAGCAGGCAAGGAGAAAGCGATGCTGAAAGAGTTCAAAGAATTCGCGATGCGCGGAAGCGTGATTGATCTGGCGGTCGGCGTGGTGATCGGTGCGGCGTTTGGAAAAATCGTGTCATCGCTGGTGGACGACATCATTATGCCGCCGATCGGCCGCATCGTAGGGCACGTGGACTTCTCCAATTTGTTTGTAACCTTGTCCGAGGCGCATTACGACACGTTGGCGGACGCCAAGAAGGCGGGCGCCGCCACGCTGAACTACGGACTGTTCCTCAACAATGTGGTTAATTTTCTGATTGTGGCATTTGCGATTTTTATCGTGGTGCAGCAGGTGAATCGCTGGTCGAAGAAGCCGGCGCCCGCTGCGGCGCCCTCCACGAAGGAATGTCCGCAGTGCACCATGGCGATTCCCATCGCGGCAAAGCGCTGCCCGCAGTGCACGTCGCAGCTGGCGTAGTAAACGGAATTAGTTTAAGGGCGTCTTTTTTTCGGAGTTGGCGGCTAGGTGGGTCCGGAGGCGCTCGAGGACTTCCTCTTCGCGGCCTTGCTCGAGTTCTTTTTTCACTTCTTCGAGAGCAAAATGCACTACGTCATGATGATGCAATTCGTGCGTTCCACCCAAAGTTTCGCTGAAGCGCAACCAGATGCGATGCAGCAAGTTAACTTCGTTGGCCGTCAAGTTGGGTGCATGTGGGCCGAGAACTTTGTAAGACTTATCACCGTTGGGCAGGTGGATTTCCAGGTTGAATTGCGGCTTTTGATCTCCCAGATTTTCCCAGGCCACGCCAATTTCGCGGGCTTGCTCCTCAGTGTTTTCCTTGGCGGACTGCCCAAAAACAATGGTGCTGGATTCCAGCGCAGTCGCGGCACGCAGGATGCCGTCCCACAAATCGTTGGCGGCCACGATAGCAAGCCGGATCGATTTTCCGCGCTTCTCCGCCATGGATAGGGCTTGCGAGAAGAGTTGTTGCTCGATGCTGCCGAAAAGTTGATCGGCATCAAGTTCATACTCACCCGAGGTGAGGCGACGCAGCAGGCGAATGTGCAGCACCACCACATCGCGGCGTCCGGGCTTGACGCGATCCAGCACATTGCCCAGATGGTAGAGATGGAATTGATTACTGACCGGGACAAGAATGTTGCCGGGGCGCGCGCCCACACCCTCTGGCGTCAGGCCGCCTTCCGTGGCCAGATTGAACTGATCCATTTCCACATGCGCCTTGCCGCCGCTGCGCGCGCGCCGTTCGGAAACGGTAAAAACAATGTACAGAAGAATCGAGAAAACTCCGCCGGCGACGGTGGCGATGGGTTTGGTGAAGAGGTTCACGAATGCAATCAGGAAAAGCGTCAGCGTGATCAGCGCGAGGCCAACGGGAATCTGCGTGCCGTTTATCGTGAAATTGAGGGGCACCTGGAAGTCGCGCGGACCGGGGCGCGTGTAACGCAAAACTAGAACGGCGAGGCCGTTCATCGCAAAACTCCAGATCACTCCGAACGCATAGAGGTTGGCGAGGAAAGTGACGTCACCATGGCTGATGAAGATGGTGACGATCTGCAGCAGCACCACAATGTTGATAATCCGATAGCTGGTGCCAAACCGCGGATGCGGCTGCCTGAACCACGCGCTGAGCACGCCGTCTTCGGAAACGCGGTTCAGCACACCGTTGGATCCGACGATCGCGGTGTTCACCGCTCCGGCCAGAATAATTGCGCCCACCACTACCACAAAACCGTGAAAGATCAGTCTTATGACGAGCGGGCCCTCGAGACTCATAGCCAGGCCGCCGATCAGATTTTCCAGAAAACCCTGACGCACGTCGTCCGGAATGATCATCACCGCAAAGAAAGAAACCAGCGAAGTAAACACCAGGCTGTAAATGAAAATTACCGCGCCGGCTTTTTTCAGATTGGGCAGCTTGGGATGTTCGATGTCGCGATAGACCTGCGCGAGGGATTCTTCGCCGCTCATGGCCAGCACGGAATGGCCGAGCGCGATGAATATCGCGATGATGCCGAACATATGCGGAAGACTGCTATGCGCCAGCCAGCCAAGTGCGCTGGGACTAAGCCGGAGATTGCGCGGATGCGGCCAGGGCGGAAGCGGCGAGTGGCGTAACGCGATGGTGTAAATACACCAGCCAATCAGAATGACCACCATCACGGTGACAATCTTCATGATCAACAGGGCTTTTTCGCTGGATTCGTGCACTCCTTTGGTGTTTTCCCACCAAAAATAAACCGTCACGATAATCGCGAACGCCGTGGCGATACGGTCGATGGTAACGGTCGAAAACGCCCCGCTCATGTGGAACTGCTGCGCAAGCTCGCTGAACAGTCCGCCGATGTACTGCCCGGCGGATACGCCGCTGATCGGGCCGGTGAGGATGTAGTCGAACATCAGCGCGGATACGCTAAACTTGGCGAGCGCGCCGCCGAGCGATTGTTTTACCGCGCGATATACTCCGCCGCGCACAAACATGCTGCAGCTTTCGACGTACACGGAGCGAACCGCATACGAAAACAGCATGATGGCCAGGATGAACCACGGCGCGGTCTTGCCGATGTAGCCTTCTGCTTCACCACCGGCGTAGTACGCGGAAGAGGCCAGGTCGTTGAGAACAATGGCGGCCGCACGCCAGAAAGAAATGAAGGTGAGCAGTGCGGTCGTGGCGACGATGACACGCGGAATACCGTTGCCTCGGCTGCCTGCGGCAGCAGGACTGTTGGGAATGCTGCTCATGTACGGGTATTGGTGACCTGCAGGCTAAAATGCTCGCACTTTTCCGAAGAGAAGTCTAGCTCCCGCGCTCGTCGGTAGTGCGTCAGTTTTCGAACGAACCCGCTACCCGCTCGTCTAGTAAATCAGTGACGCTGTGCCTTTCTGAGATTGCGTTCCCGGCGGCTCCTGTACTCGAGCGGGATGCGACAGGCCAGCGTGTGACGCTACGTAAGACACTTTACGGTTAGCCCCTATAAAATGCCTTGACTAATATTTTAACAGGTGCTATTCTTCACCCGTAGAGAACTACGCCCAAAGCAGCACTATTCCCGAAACCGAAACCGTAGAAACCTCCTAAGGGCACGGCATGCCGTGTCCGCTGCCCTCCGCACGCGCAAACCGCCGCCGTGGCAGCAGGAACCAACAAAAAACAATCCTCATAACCCATCCAGAATCAACACTTGCAAACCGTATCAAAACAAAGCACTTCAACTCCCGCAGAATGAACACATACAAGAATCACCCCGTGCGGCCCACCAGATCAAATGCAGTTTGCCCAGTGGAACCAAGGCGCGCTCGCAGCAGCGCCACCTCAGCATCGCCACCTCAAACTACAGGAGTTGCGCGGACGATGTAGCGCCGCGGTGAGTGTGCGGCGTGGCCAAAGGGATAGCAGGTGATTAGCGTAAGCGCGTCGCTCGAGGTTGGTGTTAGCAGGCGCACGTCATCGGGGAACACAATATCTATCGCGCGCACCACGTAGACGCGCTCACGCAGCCGCTGGCTGCGGCCGTCAAACCACTGCAGTTGCAGCGTGTCGCCTAACGCGATGGCTTCGAGCGGCTTGAACCAACTGGTGCGATGGCCCGCTACAACTAGGTTGCCGGGCTCCCCTGGCGCGGCGCCACTGAGCAGCCGCGCCGGACCGAAGGCCAGCGTGCGGGGATTGGCGTCCTCCAGCACAATTTCATCGTAAGACAAACGCGGAATTTGCAGTCGCGCGACCGGGTGCGTGTCCGCCCAGGGCCACGGCGGGCGAGACTCGCCCGTGAGCATTCTCGCTTCCCATGCGCGGTGAATCAGAACGCTCGCAAGTTCCGCTTTCGCGTGCAAGTATGCGGCGCGACAGCTCAGACTCAGGCCGGCGAGAAGAGTAATCGCCACAAAGAATCGCATCGGCTTCATTGCGTCGCTCCGCAACGGCGCGTGAACCGCGTCACCGCCATGAACACGCAAAACAGCGCGCAACTGATGGCCAATAGCGCCACTCCGAGCGCTTCGAAGAATGCGTCCATCGTGCCGGTGGCCGGTGCGCCGAACACCTTATCCATTTGCATGCCTTCGGGCAGCTCGCTGCGCACGGCCACGGAAGTGGATTGGCCGCTGGGATTGACGACTTGCTGTTCGACAGCCACCAGCGACGTGAAGCGCGTGACCAGCCGATACTGGATAGCGTGGGCGATGATCGTTGCGCGAATTGCGTCGCGCGCTCCTTCGTCTGATTGGCGCCACTGATCCATCAAATTCTCGACGCGTTGCCGCGCCCACAGCACGGTGATCCCGGGATGAAAAGTGGCGCTGGTGGCGTCGATTGTAAAAGTGGCTTGGTACGGCTGATTTCCGGTGTGCGCCGATAGAATCACTCGGCCCTTCTGGCCTTGCGTGATGCGGCCGTAAATCAGGAGAGGCTGCCGTAGAAATAAATCGGGCGGGCGTTCGGGATAAAGATCCGCTACCTGCACGCCTTCAAACGAAAGGCTCACATCGGTCAACACGGGACTCTCGATCGAATCTAGAAGATGGTCCATTTGCGCGCTGATTTCCGAGACGTTGGCGATGTGCGTGAACGTGCCGCGTCCGAATTGCGCCATTTTCGTAGCCAGGAAAAAGTTGGGAGCGCTGCCGATCGCAACGGTGTACAGGCGTGCGCCTCCCAGTTGACTGTTCAGCGCGGCAAAGATCTGCTCCTCGTTCCCGAGGTCACCATCGGTCAGCAAGATGATGTGCCGCAAATAGCCCGGGATTTGCGGCTTCTGCATCAGGTGCTGCAGCGCGGGCAGCATTTCCGTGCCGCCCCCAGCTTGCAAATTTTCCACAAACTGCCGCGCGGCGGATACATTCTCGGCAGATGCGATCAGCGGCGCGGAGGAAAATTCGTAGTAGCTGTTGTTGAACGCCAGGATGCCAAAGCGGTCATTAGGGCGGAGCCGGTCCAGCGCTTGCAGTAGCGCGGCCCGTGCCTGCGTGATGGAGGTCCCTTCCATGGAGCCGGAGATATCGATCATGTAGAGCATCTCCACGGGACCCTGCTCCGTGGGCGCCACGGTTGGCGGAAAAACTGCGAGCAAGAAATTTGTTTCTCCCGTTTCGTGTTCCGGAGAAAGAAACAGCGCCGTCTTGGGTTGCGTGCTGGCGGCTTGTTGCACTTCTAGAATGAAGTCTTTATTGGGAATGGTCGAACCGTCGGCCAGGGTGATGTGTTGACGACCGTCCGGCAGACGCTGCACGGCGATGGTGTGCGAAATAGACTTTACGGCGCCATATTCAAATCCCGGATCGAGATCGACGGCCAACGAAAGATCGTGCCCGGGGCGGCTGTCCGGATTGCGCACCGGCGGCGTGATGCGCGAAGCATCGTTCACCGCGTTGGTGTCCATGGCCCATCCGGTACCGCTATGGCCCACCGCCAGCTCGCCGGGAATGTATCGCGGACCAACCACCATCGGGAACGTCAGCCGCACCTTGCCGTCATCCCAAGTAAGCGGCTCCACGTAGCGCAAGCGCACGTCAACGTGATCGCCGGGCATAAGATTCGCCACCGACGCGGTAAAAATATTCGGCCGTTCTTCCTCCACAAGCGCGGTGTGTTGCCCGGCGGATTTCGCCGCTTCGTACACGCGCTTGGCCTCCGCACGTTCGCGGATCACGCTGCGGATGACGCGATTGCCAATGCGAATTTCCATGTCGTAGACCGCCGCGTCGTGCGGCAGCGGAAAAACGTACACCGCTTCAATCGGCGCGTCGGTAGAGTTCACATACTGCTGCGTCACGGTTGCGGCGGCTACCAGTCCGCGGACATCCAGCGCCACATCGGTATGCGTCAGCGGCACTGGCTCGTACTGGCCAGTAGTCGCAGAGCGATACAAGAGGCAGCCTTCTCCAACTTGCGGGATGGCGCCAGCCTGTGGCACGGCACCAAGTTGCGGGCCGGTATCGCTGGACTGCGCCGGCCTCGCGGAGTTCGCAAATACCGTGATGAGCAAAAGTGCCAACACGATTGGCAGCCAAGTGATGGGAATCCAGTCGATGGGCAGTCCCGGAACGGCAATTTTGATTTCGCGGTGAGTAGTGTGCTTTCTTGCGAGCAGTGGCATTTTCTTCTCCGTAAGATCTTTGCGGGGCCGGAATTACGCTGGTGTGAATGCACGCTGCGCGCCGCGACGGAGAAGCACTCGCGAGCCGGGCAAGTCTCAGTGGCTGTTGAACTTGGAGGATTTGCCGTGCTGGGCGCAATCTACCTAGCGTGGTGGGCTTGCCACTGATGTGTGGGCGCGACGACGCATTCGGGTTGGAGAACCTGCAGTCAGATCCGAACAGCGCAATGAATTTGCGCCGCGTCACTCGTAATATTTCGCAACGCCGCAGAAGCTACTTCCGCTGGCAAACTTTTTGCTAGACTAGCCGCGGTTCAACCTGCTGCTCTTCGTCAGGAGGCCTTATGCCGAAATCCGCCGCGCAGACTTCCTCCCTCTACAACGTTCATCCCGGCGTCGCAATGGTTCAGAAATGGGTTGCGGAGCTGGAGCCCAAAACTGGCCGGTCGCTGGACGAGTGGATCGCCTTCGTCAAGAAAGAAGGTCCCAAGGACTTGGCTTCCCGCCGCGCTTGGCTCAAGTCCAAACACAACCTCGGAACGAACTCCGCATGGTGGATCGCCGACCGCGCCGAGGGCATCGGAGGCGAAGAAGACACGCCGGAAAAATATCTAGCCGCCGCGATGCAGTATGTTGACGGACAATACGCTGGGAAGAAATCTGCACTTCGCCCGATTTTTGAAGAGCTGCTGAAACTAGGACGATCGCTCGGCGCCGACGTTAAAGTCTGTCCCTGCAAGACCATGGTTCCGCTCTATCGCCAGCACGTCTTCGCACAAATTAAACCCACCACCCACTCGCGCATCGACTTGGGCCTGTGTTTCACCACCTACAAGGGCAAACTGCCCAAACGACTCATCGATACCGGCGGTCTGGCGAAGAAAGATCGCATCACCCATCGCATCGAGGTCACGTCAGCAAATCAAATTGACGCTGACCTGGCCAAATGGCTGAAGGTCGCGTACTCGCTGGATGTGTAAGTCGAATCCCCGCTGGCTCTGCAATCTGCAGAAATTGCACTGGCATTTCGCTGGTAAGATGCGGTACGAACCGGCCGGCACCCGTTCGGCGAACACATCACTCACCCATTAAATGACTGAACTCGCCCGCAAACTCAACCTCTGGAATTATTTCGCGCTGGGCCTGGGCACTATGATCGGCACTGGCTGGATCGTCCTGATGGACGACTGGCTCTCCCGCGGCGGCCCGCTCGGCGCAATGCTGGGCTTCGCCATCGGCGGCCTGGTGCTACTGCCCGTAGGCTACATTTACGGCCAGTGGGTGACTCGCCTTCCCGACGCCGCCGGCGAAGCCGCGTATACGGCGCAAGTGTTTCCGCCGTTCGTCAGTTACTTCACCGGCTGGATGATGTTGCTGGCCTACTTCATCGTGTGTCCCTGGGAAGCCGTCGCGATCGGCAAACTTGCAGTGCACATCTTCCCGCGGCTGGACACTTTGGAACTTTATCGCGTGGCCGGTCAGCCGGTGTTTCTGCCGCGGCTCGTTCTCGGCATCGCGCTCACGGTCTTGCTCGCCTACGTCAACTATCGCGGCATTCGCGGCAGCAGCATTTTTCAAAATTGGGCTACATCCTCGGTGTTGGTCGTCTTCGTGTTGCTCGTAGTCGTCAGCGCGCGGACCGGATCAATCGACAATGTGCCCCCGCTTTTCAGCCACGCTCCGGCAGCCTCCATTCTTCTGACGTTGCAAATTGTCCCTTATTTTCTCGTCGGTTTTGAATCCGTACCTAAAGTTGCCGAAGAGGCCCATCCGGGCTTCCGCACCTCGGACTTTTTCAAAGCCATCGTCATGGCTTTGCTGACCGCCGCTAGCTTCTACGTGCTGGCCGTCGGCGCCGTCTCGTACATCACGCCCTGGCAAAGTCTGCTGGGACAGCGCTTCGCCACGGCCATTGCATTTGAACACGCCACACACTCCGTTTGGCTGGTGCGGCTAATCCTGGCAATTTCGTTGGTGGGACTGCTGCAGGTTTTCAACGGAAATTTCGTAGCGTCCACACGCTTGGTATTTGCTTTCGGCCGACGCGGGACGCTGCCTGCGCCGTTCGCCGCGGTGCACGCAAAGTTTCAGACGCCCACCGTTGCGATCGCCGGGGTTTCCGCGGGTACGCTCATCGGTTTGCTGCTCGGCGACGCATTACTCGTCCCCGTGACCGAAGTCGGTTCCATGGCTGCCGCGCTCGGTTGGCTCGCGACCTGCTCCTCGTTCTTCGTCATCGAGAAGAGTCCGCGCCTGCGCGCCATCGCAGCGTTTGGCGCAATCGTCTCACTTCTTTTTGTGTTCATGAAAGTGCTGCCCGCTTTTCCCGGCCATTTCTCTGCCGCGGAATGGGTGGCCCTGGGCATATGGCTGCTGTTAGGAGCACTATTCCGACGCCGCTCCGCCACGGCATGACGAACGGCGCGAAATTCATTTCTGCCTTTTAGCAAACTATCGTTCAGGTAGCTTTATTGCGCGGAGCTAGCCGGGCGAAACGCTGCGGCGCAGGCCTGGCAGGGACAGATGCTACGGAGTTGGTCGTAGCTATAAATGCCGGTGTTGTGCCCATCGGAAAAATTAATCTGGATGGCGTAGCTGCCGACCGAAGTCGCGGATTGCGCGCGGGCCTTTGGTTTGAACATCGGGAACACTGGCGATGTAGTTGGCAACGGAATTGCCGACGAACCGCCGTGGGCGTGCGGAGAATTAGCCTCTTTCCTTTCCGCTTCGGCTTTCTTTTCGCGTTCGTCGTTGCACGTCGCGCACGGGCACGCGTCGCGCAAATAAGGAAAATCGTAATGACTGGCGTGACCGTCGGCCCAAGTAATGTCCACTCCAGCGCCGGATGAAACGTGAATCTTAATCGCAATCGGTTTTTTGCGGGGATCGAGCGGAGTGGGCATCAAACGTGGCCGTTAGTCGTGGTCGTGGCGGCGGACAAGTTGCCGCAGCAATTGCCCGGAGGAATCGGGTTGCCGTGCGGACAAGTCTTCGGATGGCCCAGGAACGTGCAGATGCGCTGGTCCAGCTCCGGGCTGATGATGTGCTCGAACTTGCAGGCTTGCGTGTGCGCTTCCGTGTCGTCGATCGCGAAGGTGTCTTTGAAGAGACGCTCGGCGAGGCGATGGCGGCGCACCACGTCGCGCGCGCGGCGGGCCCCCATCGGCGTCAGTTGCGCTTCGTCGCTGCGCAATTCCACCAGCGAAACTTCCGACATGCGCGTCAGAACGCGCCTCGCGGGTTCGTCGGTGATCAGCGGAAGCCTGCCAGCCGGTCCTTCCGCGTGAAGTTGCGAAATCTGCGCGGGCTTCGCTTCTTCGCCGCAAATCCAGATCTGTTCCAGCAGATGGTCGAAGCGAATCTGGTCCTCCACAGTGGTCACGCTCGAAGGTTCCGTACAGCAATCCGCGGTGTTGGCCAATGGACAATGCAGCGGGTGACCGGGGCCGTGTTGCGCCGTATCGTACTGCAAATGGCCGTGCGCGAGTTCGATGCGGCGGTCGGCTTGCCGCGCAATGTCCGGATCGTGCGTGACCATCAAGATGGTGTGGCCGGCTTCGTGCAGCTCGCGGAAAATTTGCAAGACAATGTTTTCATTGGCTTCGTCGAGATTGCCGGTGGGCTCGTCGGCAAGAATTAACTTTGGTTCATTGATCAGAGCGCGCGCGATGGCCACGCGTTGCTGCTCGCCGCCGGAAAGTTTCGCCGGCAAATGTTCCAGCCGATCGCCCAGGCCCACGCGGCGCAGCGCGTCAGCGGCCTGTCGCTCGTCGGTAGAGCTATGAAAATATTGCGCGAGCATCACGTTTTCCAGCGCCGTGAGGTACGGCACTAAATGAAATTGCTGAAAGACGAAGCCGACTTTTTCCGCGCGGTAGCGGACTAATTCGTTCTCCGAAAGTTTGGAAAGGTCGACGCCGTCGACGGAGACTTGGCCGGAGGTGAGCGTATCGAGCCCGCCGAGAATATTGATGAGCGTGGTCTTGCCCGAGCCGGAAGGCCCCATCAGCGCAACCCATTCGCCGCAATTTACGCTAAACGTTACGCCACCCAGCGCCCGCAGATTGTCGTACTGCTTGACGAGCGCGTCGATTACCACTTGCGGCTGCAGCGCGGCGGGTAGCGCGGCCATTACGCCTCACCTCGGAAAACAGACGCCGGCCGAATGCTAGTAAGCCGCCGCAACGGGTACGAACTGGCGATAGCGACGATGATGGTCAGTCCCACGGATATAGGATACACAATGAGCCGTGGCCGTGCCGCGATGCCGAAGACGGCTTTGCCCAGTCCGATGGAAAGCGCGATGCCAACAGCCGCTCCAATCAAACCGCCGGCAAGTCCGAGCAGTGCCGCTTCCGTAAGAAAGAGTCGCAGCACGCGCCGCGTCGCTCCGCCGATAGCCTTCATCAGGCCAACGTCGTTGCGCCGCTCCATCGCGACGTTGGTCATAGCCGCCATCACGCACAGCGCCGTGAGGATCAGGACGAGCACGACGGTAGCGGTCAGCAACCCGCTGATTTTTCCGTAGATTTTTTCTTGTGCTTCGTTGAATTGGCGGATGGGGCGACCCTCCGCGTCTCCAAGCTGGGGTTGTAGCTCGGCGACGAACTGCGCAATCTGCTCCGACGTGCCGGGAACACGAAGCTGAATGAGACTGACGTGTCGGGTCTGTACAAGTAGTTTCTGAGCAGCATCGAGGTAGAAGAAGACCTGATCGTCTTCAGACCCACCCGACGACGGGAGAATAGTTGCTGCGCACCAGTACTGCTCTCTCCCATTACGAAGCAACACTCCATCGCCCGGAGCCAACTTGAGCGTGACAGCCACTTTTTGACCCACGCCACAACGCAAAGAGCTGACGAGCTTCCATTGCTCCTCGGCTTCAAGCAATCCAGAAGGGAGTATGCGGCCTGCGTCGGCGTCCGAATGACTGTATCCAACAAGCACCACGGGAACGCCAACAGATCTTTCCGGATGCGCGTCGCCAAATTTTTCCACAGACACATCGGCAACACCGTAAATGAACTCCGCCTTCGCGATACGGCCGAAGCGATTGGCGTCTGGAATACGCTCAAAAAGCGACTCGTCCAGAAAACTTGACGAATTGCGGGGGCTAATCAGGACGTTGGCGCCAAACGCACGGAACTCGGTGGTGATGCGACGCTTGGCGTCAATCTGCAGGTTTAGCAGCGCGGCAGTAATGGCCGCGCCGGTGGCAAGTGCAAGCAAAATGACAAAGAGCCGCCCGCGGTTTGCTGTCAGTTGACGGCGCACGATGCGCCAGAACATTGCGCGAGAGCCAGCCATCACTCGCCTCGCAGAATCGGCGCAGGTTGATAGTGTGCCGCCCGGCGCAAAGGAATCGCGCTGCCGAGCATCGTAACGCCGGCAGCCAAGCCCAAAATAATCACGAATACCAACAGCGACGGCTCTGGCGCAGCACCAAATATTTTTTCGCCAACCACTCGCGCGAGCACGATGCCAATGGCATAGCCAATTCCGCCGCCAACCATCGCCAGCAACAATTGTTCGGCGGCCAGCAAAAAGCCGACCGAGCCGCGTCCTGCGCCGATCGCCTTCATCAGCGCAATTTCGGACCGGCGTTCGATCACGCTGGCCGCGCTCGATGCTCCTACCGCCAACGCAGCGGCCAGCAGCGCGGCGAACGTCACCAGCCAGAGCAGCGTGCGCACGTGGGTGAGGATATTCCCTTCCCCTTCGGCAACGCGGCGAATCACCCGCACATCCGTCCCAGGCAGAGCTTGTTGAATCGAATACGCAATCGACGAAACGTACGGACTGCACGACCAGCGCTCGAATTCATCAGCGTTCATGGACTTGGGATCGCGACGCGCGAAATTATCTTCGGGCTTGGTGAGTGCGGAGACGTACAGCTTGCGGTACTCGGCCGGCTTACCCGCGAGTTGCTGCGCGATAGACAAAGGAGCGACTACTGCGTCGTTCTCTGGGCCATCAGTGTCCAGGATACCAGTGATGCGGAGCGCGAACGGATTCGCTCTAGAATACGGATTTATGGAGGAGTCGGCGTAAACAAAAAGCGTGTCGCCAATTTTTACGTTGGAGCCAACCGGCGTGCGAAGTTTCCCCGCAAGGTTGCGGCCGATGACGCATTCTTTGGCGTCGTCCTTAAACCACTCGCCTTCCACGCGCCACCACGGATTGGTCTTGCCGATCCCGGTGACGAATGACGATCCATCCGCAAGCGTCACAGGATGCGAAGACCACGTACCGATTAATTTTTGGTCGGCGTGAATTGTTGGCAATTCTTTTATAGCGATCGGAAGTCCCTCCGCCAAGCTAACGGAAACCTCCATCTGAGGGGCAAAAGCGATGATGTTGTTGTGCCAGTAGATGGACTTCAGTTTAGGAAGGTCGGCGACTGGCAGGTACGCTCCGGAGTTGGCGGGGCGGTAGTCTACGCCGCCGATCTCTAGCGGAAGCGAGTCGGCTTGCGGAGTGACCACAAGATTTGCGCCAAGGCTGCGAAATTCCTGCGCTAGCCGATCACCTACATCCAACGAAACACTCAAAGCCGTCGTCGCCACCGCCATACCCAGAGCCAGCGCTGCGCCGGTCAGAAGTTTACGGCGCGGGCGGCGAGTAAAAGAGTCGGCGACTAAGCGTAGAAACATTTTCGTGACTATAAGCTGATGGTCGTGCCGTCTACTTGGGAATCTCTTTTGCCGCTAGGCCGAGCTGCGCGGTGTCGAGCACCAGGTCCGCGCCGTCAACGTGGCTTGGCACACCAATAGGATTGCACCCGCCAGCCTCGCCAATCGTTGGCACGTAAATCGCAGAACCGCAGTGGCGACAGATTACATTCTGCCCATCTTGGCGATAGCCCTCGGCGCCGCAGATGCGGCAAGCATCAAGCGCCGTGCCCCAACCAGTGGGCTTCTTAATGATCATAAAACGCAGCGATTGTCCGCCGATGTTGGCAGTAAACAAGTGTAAATTGCCATCCTGCACTTCGCTCAGAGGCACGCGCAGTTCATTGCCGTTTGCCACAATCAGCCGCGCGCTGGGCGGCGCGGAATTAGCCCGCGCGTAGATAAAGTCCGCGGTGAGCACGAGTATCACCGCCAGCGAAGCCACCGCAGCCGCGGCCATCCAGCGGCGCTGCCGCCGATTTTGCGAAGCGATGAGCCGCTTCTCAGCTTCCCCCGCCGCTTCCTTCGCGGCCTTGCCCTGCTTGGCGGTCTGCCATTCGCGAAACACCAGCAGCGCCGCCGCGCCAAAAATAAAAACAAAAAAGAAAAACTCGTTGTTCACGATGGGGCCGATAACCGCCATTTCGTGCTTGCTGGATGGCAGCCAGCGCGATTCACTCAGTTCGTGCAGCCCGGTAAGCGCCAGCTGGAAGGCCACCAGCATCAGAATGACGCTGGTAACCGCAAAAAAGCGGTGCAGCGGCACGCGCAAAGTGCCCTTGAAGAAAAACAACCCAACGGCCACCGCGGCGCCAATACCCACGATGGTCCCGATCCAGGTCTGCAAACCTTCGCTAGAAAGCTCCACAGCGCGCAGAATCAGTGCCAGTTCCGCCCCTTCGCGCACCACCATCAAGAAAACAAAGAAAAAGATACCCCAACCTGCGGCTTTCCCGGCCCGCGCGGCGTAGGCTTCCACTTTTTGCTCAATATCTTTCTTTAGATGCCGCGCAACGCGATTCATCCAGATGATCATCGTAACAACGAAGAACGACGCCACGAGGAGCAGCACGCCCTCGAAGCCGTCTTCGCTGATCTGCCAGCGCTGTAGCGCAACGGCTACCGCCAAGCTGAGCGCCGCAGCCGCGGCCACGCCGTACCACACGAATTTGGCGAGTGGCTGGCGCCCGGTTCGAGAGAGGTAAACCAGGATAATGCCGACGACGAGCGAGGCCTCCACGCCTTCGCGGAGGGAAATGAGAAAGGCCGAGAGCAAGCAGCTGCCTCCAGTTGCGACCCATTTGCAAGTACGATTTAACTTTACTCCTCGTAGCGACTTACGTCAACCGGACTGTTCTGGTCCGCTTTCTTAATGCTAGCCTACGGTAGAATAAGGCGTTTGGCAAAACGTCCCATGAACTTCGCGAAAATTCCCGCATCGTTGCGATTCCTCGGCCTGCTCGGCGCGTTACTGGCAGGCGCATTTTTCGGTACCCATGTTGTCGCTGCGCGCCCCCCCGCAGCTCAGGAACCAGGATCCGCCGACGGCGCGCCCTACCCCGAAGACCCCGCGCACCGCAATGCGCAAAAGGCCATGGACCGCGGCGACAAGGCCGAGGCCGCGGGAAATCTCGAGGAGGCCTGGAAGGACTACCAGGAAGCCGTGCGCGACGTACCGACTGATCGCGCCGTCGTCGAACGCGCCGCCGCACTGCGCTCAAAACTCGTACGCCAGCATGTGGAAGCCGCGGAGAAGTTGGCGCTCGAAGGGCATCTCGGGAACGCCACCGCGGAACTGAACATCGCGTTGCTCATCGACCCGGGAGACACCTTCCTGGCTCAGCGCCTGCTGGAGATGAAATCGATGGACGACGAACTGCCGCCGCAGCCCAAGCCGGGCGAGGGCTTTCCGGCCCTCAAAGCCACGCGGGGAAAGAAAACCTTCGATTTGCGCGGCGACACCAAGACCGTCTACGAACAGGTGGCGCGACAGTTCGGAATCATTGTGTCGTTCGACCCGGACTTGACCACCCGCAATGTGCGCTTCCGCGCGGCCGACGCGGACTTTAGGACCGCCATGTCGCTACTTGAAGTAGAGACCGGCACGTTCTATCGTCCTCTCAACGAAACATTAATGTTTGTAACCGCCAACACTTCCGAAAAGCGCAAGCAATATGAAATGGAAGGCGAGGAAACTTTCCCGCTGCCCGCATCCGTGAACACCGAAGACATGACCGAGTTGCAGCGCGTCCTGAAAGAGATCACCAATTCCACGCACATCGAACTGAATACCAGCAGCCGCTCGATTACCATGCGCGACACTCCCGACAAGCTGCAGCTCGCGGGAGAAATCATTCAGCAAACGGAAAGAACCCGCGGCGAAATCATGCTGGATGTGCAATTGCTGGAAGTGGACAAAACCACCGCGCGAAATCTGGGCATCACCCCCCCCTTCCCGATTACCGCAACGCTGCTGACCACCCAGCAGATCGCCACGCTGACCGCTGCCTCGACGATTGCCAGCGCGCTGACGGAGTTGGCGGCTATCCTTTCCGGCCAGGGCGTCACGAACATCACTTCGTTTTTTCCGATCGGCGGAGGAAACAGCACCTTCCTACTCTCCGGCGGCGCGCTGGCCGCCAATTTTTCCGATGCCCTTTCGACGTTGAGGAGCGGGCGAGAGGTATTTCTCCGCGCGCAAAACGGCAAGCCGGCCACCTTTTTCGTGGGAGACCGCTATCCCATCACGCTCTCTTTGCTTTCCGGCAGCCTCACCGGTGGCTCGAATTCCTCCACGCCATTGATCGGCTTGACTGGCCTGGCAAATTTCAGCCCCACCAGTTTTCCACTAACAGAATTTACCGTGGGACTGAATCCTTCGGCGCTGGCGGCCAACTTTTTCACCAGCGGCACTCTGCCAGATCTGGCCGTGGTGTACAACAATCCAGGCACGAACTCCTTTACGATTTTGCAGAATCAGGACAACGGAAACTTTCTAACCGTTACACCCGCGCCGATCACGCTGAGCGCCACAGAAACCGGACAAGTGGCTATCGGCACCGGTGTATTCCGCAACGATTCCACAAAATTTGCCACTGCGCAGCCGGACGACGTCGTCCTGGTGAACAATACCTCCAACAATATTTCGATCCTGCTGGGCAATGGCGACGGCACGTTTGTGGAAGCGCCGAATTCGCCGATCGCGGTGGGCAAGAGTCCCACTTCCGTGGTCGTCGCCGATTTCAATAACGACGGCTTCCTGGATATTGCCGTGACGAACTCAGTGGACAATACCATTTCGCTGTTCCGTGGCAACGGCGACGGCACCTTCACGCAATTCCCCGCTTCACCCTTCGCGCTCACCAACAAAGCGCCGATCGCCGAGACCGGCCCCGTGGCCATGGTCAGTGGCTTCTTCGGCAACGCGGTGAATCAAACCAACGAAATGGATCTGGCGATCGTGAACAAGTCTTCCAACAACGTCACCATTTTGCTTACCTCGGTAGACGTCAATAAGAACGTCACGTTCCTCGAGGCCACTAACTCCCCGATTGCCGTCGGCAACACGCCAGTCGGAATCACCACAGGTGACTTTAATGGCGACGGCGCCGCGGATTTTGCCGTGGTCAATCAGGCGGACAATACTGTCTCCGTATTTTTAGGCAGCACCAACGAGAACGGCACTTTCGTCGCGGCCAATAATTCGCCATTTTCGGTTGCCGCCACGGCGCCCACCGGAATCGTGGCCGCCAGCTTCAGCGGCGCAACCACTCCGGACCTGGCGGTTACCAACCAGGGCTCCGGAACCCTAAGCTTCTTTATTACGAACGGCGACGGCACGTTTACGGCTGGTGGACTGCTAGCCCAAGGCGTACAACTAAATATTGCGACAGGCCCCACGGCGCTTATCTCCTCGGATTTGAGCAGCACCAACAATGGCTTGCCGGACGTGGCCTTTGTCGCTCAGGCCTCGGGCGCGACCAATGGTGTCGTCGGCGTAATTCTCGATTCTACCGCGCTTGCCGCGGCGAACACCGGCGTCTCCGGACAAACGCCGTATCCCGGCTCCGAATTCGAGGATTTGGGCATCAAGGTGAAGGCCACGCCTACGTTGCACGACAACGGTGAGGTCACGCTGCAACTGGAATTTGAAATTCGCGCTTTGGCGGGCTCGAACGTCAACGGCATTCCGATACTTTCCAATCGCACGCTGAGCCAAACCGTGCGCCTGAAAGAAAACGAACCCACCGTGCTCGGCGGACTCACGGACGTCGAAGAGACGCGCTCCATCACCGGACTGCCCGGCTTTGCGGAAATTCCTGGCCCGCCCGGATACGCGTTTGGCAATCACTCCGATTCTTATTCGGATACGGAACTCTTGTTTGTGGTGACACCGCGAACCATACGAACGCCGAATCACGATACGCGGACAATCTATGCCGGCCGCGGTGAGCCGGGCGGCCAGTCTGGCGCCGGCGCTACGCGGGGAAGGCCATTGGATCGCCAGGAACCGTCGCCTCAACCAGCGGAACAACCAGGAGCACAGCCGGGAGCGCAGCCAGACGCTGCGCCCGCCACGCAGCCAACAGATCAACAGCAAAAGCCTCCACCGCCGGCGCCGTCACAGCCACCACCATCGCCGCAGCCTCCACCTCAACTGCCGCCGACACAACAAGCTCCGCCGACGCAGGCCAACCCTCCCTCGGAAACACCGTAAGGCGCCAAAAAAATCGGGGTTTTGTGGCGCAGCCAATCCTGGCTGTGCACCCCGCCGCATAGTTCAAATTGTCGAGGTGAGCGGATACCCCGCCAGACGCTCGAGGACTGCAATAGGAGAAAGTTCTGGCCGTACCATCGCGTGGCGCGAAATAATGAAAGTCTGCTCCAGCGCGTATTGCCCCTCTAGAACCGCATGGCTTACGCAATCGGTGAGTACGATCCAGGTAGAATTCGGCGGAAATTCCCACCGCTGTTTTGCGGCGGATTGCTGGAACGCGCTGTCTTCTTTCATGGCATTGTGGCATTCGTGCATAAAGTGGTCGTACGGCGAACGCCGCGCCCCTGGCAGATTCACGGCGCGGGCCACGCCGCGAATCGCTGCACTGAGAAAATCATTACGGGCCTGCGTAGGCAACCCCACGGTTTTCGCAAAGTGTGGCGCAATGGCAGCAAAGGGCGGCGCGGTAACCCACACTCGATCTTGCGTGGGATTAATATTCGTAAATAGCCGCAGAATGCGATCACCGTTGGTCGGGCGGGTGGGAAACGCATCGACATGCGGCAGATCGTTCCGCGCGTGCAGGCGCGCAGGACGACCGCGTTCTTCGATCGGGCGATAGCTGGCGAAATCAAGTTTCCATTTTCCAGCGTACGGCGGAAGAAGTTCGCCCAGAAATCTAGCGGCATTTTGCGAGTAGCTCTGCAGGATCGCGCGAAGCGCTTCGGCCTCGGAGGATTCCGATTTGTCCAGGCCGGTGACACGGTTTTCCGCCGGGCGGTACGCCACATTTTTGTGGAAGGCCGCGCTGGTTTGTTTTTGCCCCAGTAAAGTTTGCCGGTCTGCGGGCGAGATGGTGAAGGGCGTTTGCGGAAAGTACAGAATGTTAGCGGATTCCAGCTCCGCGCAAAGTCGCTCACCATCTTGCGAAGCCGATGGTAGTGGCACAGTGATCCGGCGCGTAGCGCGGTTCTCTGTGACGGATGGAGGCGTCAAGGCTGTCATGAGAGCGGCTCAAAGACCACGATAGGTTGGTAGGTTCGCGGCACCACCGCCTCAGCAATGGCGATTAGCTTTTGTTGACCAAATACGCGCAGCCGCGGCGGCTTGGGTTCTCCGCCGTCGAGTTCGCCGGTAGCACCCGGTGGGAGGTCCGCCCGGCCGGGCATCAACTGCGAAACGGTGATATTAAATTTAGAGCCGTGGCGCACTCGTTTCTCGACCACGGGAAGAACATCGATGCGTGGAAAATTCGGCAGCAGCGCCTCCAGTGGAATCAGGCAACTCGCGAACTTTCCGGCCTTGTTAGCTTCCGCAAGTTCTTCCAGCTTGATGGCTTGCTCCATGGAAAATTCTCCGACCGCCGTGCGCTTGATTTCCGCCAGGTGCGCGCCGCAACCCAGCCGCTGCCCCATCTCGTGCGCTAGTGAGCGAATATACGTCCCGGATGAACATTCGATCACAAAGCGCGCCAGATTTCCCTCGATGCCAACCAGGCGATATTCGAAAAGCTCCACCTCGACCGCCTTAAGCTCCACCGGTTCTTTTTTTCGCGCGAATTCGTACGCCGGGCGGCCGTGTACTTTTTTTGCAGAGAACGCCGGCGGCATTTGCTCGAAGCGCCCAACGCGTTCGGCGGCGAGTTTTTCAAGCGTGGCGGCATCCAAGGTGACTGGTGCGTCCGGGCCTTGCGCTTCGCCGTCAGAATCGTAGGAGTCGGTCGCAAATCCAAACCGGAACGCGGCGGTGTAGCGCTTGCGGCGCCCATTGTAGAACTGCACCAGTCGCGTGGCACGGCCAAGCAGCAGCACCAGAACTCCCGTGGCCAGCGGATCGAGCGTGCCAAGATGCCCGATCTGACGCATTCCGGCGAGATGTCGCACAGCATCCACCACATCGTGCGATGTTTTGCCTTGCGGTTTGTCGATCACGAGCGCGCCGTCAAAAGGCGCGGGTTGCGGCTGGCGTGGCATAGTTTTTAATTCTGAATCTCGCCTAACACTTTTCGCTGCTGTACTTCGTCGTTATCGTTCGCGGATTTATTGCCAAGACCAAGTGTTCGGTTCCGCGGCGTCGTCAATCTTGTTCACCCTGACGACAGGAGGAGCTATGCGCCTCACTACCGCTACGTCTACGTATTGTGGGTCGGAGCATCAGCTCCGACATTCAGTGCTTGGCTACCAATGGGCTCTAGCCCCTGAAGAACCGACGCGCCCTCACGGCGCCGCAGGCTTGTCTTTCTTCATGTCCCGCAAAAGCTGCTCAATCCGCTCGGTGTATTCCTGCGAGTGATCGAGAATAAAGTGCAACTCAGGAAGCCGCCGCAACTGCAGCCGCTCGATAATCTCGCTGCGAATGTATCCCGCGGCATGCTCCAGCGCCTTGATCGCGTCGCGCTGCTCTTTGGCGTCGCCGTCGCGCATGTTGATAAACACGCGTGCATGCTTCATGTCGGATTGCACACGCACTTCACTGACCACCACGTTGCCCTCCAGGCGCGGGTCTTTTAGCTCGCCTGCAAGCATCGAGTTGATTTCGTGGGCGATCTCTTCGCCCACGCGTTCATGACGGTGATTGGTTGGACTCATCGGCGTCCCCGACTGCTGAATAACAAATATTGCATTAATTATGATGCTGCCCCGCGCCGCAAAAGCTGCGTCAAAAGAATCACCGCGACAATGGAATCTCGGCTCGCTACCGCCTATTTGCTAACGCCGGAAGTCTAAATAATTTCAACGTTCTGATTGATCAGCGTCGAACCCAGCATCCGATCCGCGGCATCCAGCACTTTATCGAGCATTTCCTTCACGTGCTTTTCTTCATTCGACAGCGTCACGATGCCCACCACCGAACGCTGCCACACATCGTGATGCTCCAGCTCCGCTACCGCCACGTTGAATTCCCGCCGCAGCTTGTCTTTCAGGCTGCGCAACACCTGGCGCTTGTCTTTGAGCGATTGCGCGTCGGCAATATGCAATTCGAGAGTGAGCAAACCGACGGGCATGAGCGGCTCGGGCAACGGCGGCTGCGCATGTTAGCACAACCGCGTTAGATTCCAGTTTTTGTAAGGCCTCGGGTAGTTTCCGTTCGCCGTTATTTTCTAACTATGCCGACGCCCCGGGCTGCGTCTTGGTGATCTGGAACGCTTCCAGTATGTCGCCAACCTTCACGTCATTGAAATTAGAGATGCCCACGCCGCACTCAAACCCCGTGCGCACTTCGCTGGCATCGTCCTTGAAGCGCTTTAGCGAACTGAGCTTCGACGAGTGAATCACCGCGCCATCGCGCGACACTCGAATCATGGAATCGCGTCGCAGCACGCCGTCCGTAACGTAACAGCCGGCGATCGTCCCGATGCCTTTGACCTTGAACGTGTTCCGCACTTCCGCACGCCCTTGGTACGTTTCCGTAACGATGGGATCCAGCAAGCCTTCCATCGCTTTCTTAATTTCGTCGGAAACCTCGTAAATAATGTTGTAGGTGCGGATGTCCACGTGTTCCTGATGCGCCAAGTCCGCCGCTTTGCGGTCCGGCCGCACGCCGAACGCAATCACGATCGCGCCGGACGCCGAAGCCAGCACCACGTCGCTTTCTTTCACCGGACCCACACCCGAGCCGATAATCTTCAGTTTCACTTGATCCGTTGAAAGCCGTGGCAGCATTTCGCTCAGCACTTCCACGGACCCCTGCACGTCGGCCTTGATGACCAAATTCAATTCTTTGACGTCGCCGGCCTTCAACTGTTCGTGCAACTGGTCCAGCGTAATGCGCGCCCCGCTGGTACGTGCCATTTGCGCATCGCGTTGTTTGCCCTGGCGGTAGTCGACAATGTGTCGCGCCTTGGCTTCATCAGTTACCTGGAAATGGTCGCCGACTTCCGGAATACCCTGCAGTCCCAGAACTTCCACCGGCGTCGAAGGCGGTGCATCGATAACCGGCCGTCCGCGATCGTCAAACATGGCGCGGACTTTTCCGAACACCGAGCCGCAAATGAAAAAGTCCCCGGCGTTGAGCGTACCGTTTTGTATAAGCACCGTGGCTACTGGCCCGCGACCTTTATCCACGCGCGACTCCAGCACCGTGCCCGTCGCTGGAGCATCCGGATTAGCACGCAGTTCTCGCAAATCTGCCACCAGCAAAACCATTTCGAGCAACTTGTCGATGCCCGTTTTCTTCTTGGCGCTTACTTCCACAAATTCCGTGTCCCCGCCCCATTCCGCGGGCACCAGGTTGAGATCCGAAAGCTGCCGCTTCACTCGTTCCGGCTCCGCGCCAGGAGCGTCCATCTTGTTAATCGCTACAATGATCGGCACTTTAGCCGCCCGCGCGTGATCGATGGCTTCCTTGGTTTGCGGCATGACGCCGTCGTCGGCCGCCACCACCAAAACAACAATGTCGGTGACCTTCGCCCCGCGCGCCCGCATGCGCGTAAACGCTTCGTGGCCCGGCGTATCGATGAACACTACGCTGCGCTCACCCACGGCAACTTTGTACGCACCAATGTGCTGCGTGATGCCGCCAGCTTCGCCGTCCGCCACGTCCGCGGAGCGAATCGCGTCCAGCAAGCTGGTCTTGCCATGGTCCACGTGACCCATCACCGTGACCACCGGCGGACGCGGCTTCAAACTTTCCTTGGTCTCTTCCTTCGCCACCTCGAGAACCATTTCCTCTTCGAGGGATACCACACTCACCACGCCGCTGAACGCCTCTGCCAGCGTCGTCGCTGTAGGAACATCCAGCGCCTGGTTGATGCTCGCAAAAACGCCGCGATCCAGCAGCGTCTTCAGCAACTCCTTGGCGCGGACATCAAGTTTTTCCGCAAGTTCCCGAATCGTGATGCCTTCGGTAATGGCTACTTCGCGCGGAGCGCGCGGCTCGGGCGGCGCAATAACCGCTGCCGCCGATCGACGATCGCCAAATCCCGGACGCTGCCGCGTCGGGTGCAGCTTGCGCTCACCCTCTTGCTCGCGTTTATCCGCTCCGCCAGGACGCTGCCGCGAAGTCGGCTTACGCGTGTAAAGCGGTTTGCCTGGTTCAGCCTTCGACGGCGCTTTCGAATCCGGCATCGGCGGCAACATGCCGGGACGGCCGGGCGCGCGAGGACCGGGTCGCGTGCCCGCAGGCATGGGACCGCGGCGCTGTTCAAAAGGGCGTGCTGGCGCGCCGCCGGGAGTGGTTGGGCGCGGCGAATAACTGCGACCCGTTCCACCCGCGCCTCCGCCCGAAGGCGGGCGCATCGGTTGCCCAGGTCGCGGTCCGCTCGGACGCGAACTACCCGGCGTCGTACCCGGGACGGGTCCGCGGTTACCGGTCGGCAAAGGTCCACGGTTCCCCGTGGGAAGTGGTGGCCGAGCGGGCGCTGCGGGTCGAGCCCCTGCCGCACCAGGTGCGGCCGCGGCCGGCCGATTGCCAACCGGTTGCGTGCCAATAGGTTGTGAACCAGGACGTGCTGGTGCACCAGGGCGCGCCGCTCCAGCACCAGTCGGAGTTTGCCCGGGAGCCTGTCCCGGACGTAGTGGCGCTTGCGGGCTTGGTCGCGATCCCGGAGCCGACGGCGGCGTAGGCCGCGCAGCCGGAACGCCCGGACGCAGCGGCGCGGAAGACGGCGCAGTAGCACCAGACGGCGCACCAGCCAGCGGAGCGATTGGAGCCGATGTTGCGGAAGACGATGCAGCACCGGGCGCAGCAGCCGGGGCCGCCGAGCTAGCCGGAGCCATCGGGCGCGACGGCGCAACGGGTGTCTGAGTCGCGGGAGCGACGCTAGGCGCGCCAGCCCCACCACTCACCGCAGGTCCGGAGGATGCAGTTCCCGGAGCCGCTGCCCCAGGCACAACACTCGGCGCAGTAAGCGGCGAACTCGCAGGTCGCGGCGCGGCAGGAATCGCGCTCGGTCCCGCAGGCCGTGCAACCGGCGGGGTGGATACCGCACCAGGAACAGCGGGACGCACCTGAGGCGGCACGGGCAGCGCAGCACTCGGCTTCGGCGGCGCAGCGGCAGCTTCATCCTCACCATCGCCCGCGCCCGCCAGCTTTTTGCGAACCTTCTCGGCCACGTCCACCGGAATGGAACTTGAGTGCGTCTTCTTTTCCGTGACGCCGTAGCCCGGCAGCAGATCAATAATCGCCTTAGCCTTGACCTCCAGCTCGCGCGCCAGTTCGTTAATTCGTACTTGATTTGCGTCGTTCATTGAATCCTATTGACCGCCTCGCGGTCATCTTCTTGCCCACCCGATGCGCGCTCTAACTTTCGCGACCCGGTCAATTCCAACTCGTTGCTTCCCACTTCCCAACTCGTTCCGCTGAAGTTCCCTAGCGGGTGCTTCGTTGTGACGGTCATCCGGCAAGCCCGCTGCGTTGGGGTGACCTTTCGACCGCGCCGTACGCGCCGCACTTCTACGGTTCCGTGGGTTCCTTACTTTCCTGCTGGTCGGGATCGGCCTGCTGCGCGGCATGCTCACGTGCCGTGGGCTCGTGTTCATCACCAGCAGCATGCTCGACTGGGGTCTCTTCCGGCGCGCCTGCACTTCCGGAATTGTCTGCGGCGTTGTCCGCGGCGTTCTCGCCCGCGACCGTCTCGTCCTGCGCCTGCACCTCGTCGCCGCTCTGCGCCGCATCCGCAGGCGCGGTTTCGCCGGACTCAGCATCACCGGCATCCGCAACTTCGCTCTCAACACCCTCGGCCGTTTCCGACTCTGCCTGCGCTTCGGCGCCTTCCGCCAACTCGTCCGTGTTTTCCGCCACCTCTGTAGTCGCCGCAGCGGCCGCCTCGCCGCCGCCTTCGTAAAAGCGATTCACGGCCTGATAAATCTTGTCCACCATCTTTTCGCCGATGCCCGGAATCTCCATCAACTGCTCCGGCGTCATCCCCGCCAGCTGTTCCACGTTGGTAATTCCCGCGGCTTCCACCTTCTCAATCGTCTTGGGTCCAACCCCCGCCAGCGCCGTCAGCGGCGTGGTCGGCGCGGTCAACGCGGTCATCTGTTCTTCAATCTCGCGCCGCTTCTCTTCTTCGCTCTTAATATCAATGTCCCAGCCGATCAACTTGCTGGCCAACCGCACGTTCTGGCCCTTCTTGCCAATCGCCAGCGACAGTTGCGAATCCTCCACAATCACTTCCAGCTTGCGCAACTCCGGATTCACAATTTGCACGCGCGTAACTTTTGCCGGGCTCAGCGCCTTCTGCGCAAACGCCACCGTCTCTTCGCTGAACGGGATAATGTCGATCTTCTCGCCGCGCAATTCTCGAATAATGGACTGCACGCGCATGCCCTTCATTCCCACGCACGCGCCCACGGGATCCACATCCTTGTCGCGGCTGGCCACGGCCACTTTCGTCCGCTCGCCAGCTTCCCGCGCCGCAAAGCGAATCTGCACCGTGCCGTCGTAAATTTCCGGCACTTCCATCTCAAACAGCCGCTGTACCAAACTCGCGTCCGCGCGGGACACGATCACCTGGGGGCCCTTCGCCGCGCGGTCCACCATCTTGATGACCACGCGCAACCGCTCGCCAATGTTGTACGTTTCCAGCTTGGACTGCTCGCGCTTCGGCAGCCGCGCTTCCGTCCGCCCCATATCCACAATCAGGTCCGGCCCTTCGGCCCGCTTCACAATCACCGTAACCAGCTCGCCCACGCGCCCGTTGTACTCGTTAAAAATCGTGTCGCGCTCCGCCTCGCGCACCTTCTGCAAAATCACTTGCTTCGCAGTTTGCGCCGCGATGCGCCCCAACACGTCGGTCGGCTTGTTCGTCAGAATCTCCGTCCCCACCGCTGCCTCGGGATTCTTCTTCCGCGCGTCCTCGACGCTAATCTCCTTCAGCGGATCGGCAACCTCTTCCACCACCGTCATCACCGAAAACACGTCCACTTGCCCGGTCTCGGAGTTAAACTTCCCGCGCAGGTCCTCTTCCGTCTTGTAATACTTCCGCGCCGCCACGCACATCGCATCTTCGATCGCCGACACCACCACCGCCGGCTCGATATGCTTCTCGCGGCTTAGCATTTCAATCTGTTGATAGAGCAAATTCGCCATGTGATCCCTAAATCCCCGTCATCTTTGAGTGCTGCGTGGCACAGCCAATCTTGGCTGTGCGCCTTTATCCCACCTGCAAACTCAAACCAAGCTCAATTAAAACTCCACCACCAGATTCGCCTTCCGAATCATCTGCAAGGGAAGCTCCACCGTCCGCCCCTCCTTGCCCTTCAGCGTCATGCGGACGTTGCCCTCGGCAAACCCCGCCAGCCGCCCTTCAAAAAACTTGGCCTCGCCCACCGGCTCGCTGGTCGTGATCTTCGCCAGCCGTCCCACAAACCGCGTAAAGTGCTCCGGTTTGGTCAAAGCCCGGTCCATCCCCGGCGAACTAACTTCCAGCGTGTATCCCGCCGCTCCCGGAATCAGCTCCTCCACATCCAGAATCACGCTCAACTGCTGGCTAACCCGTTCGCAATCCGTGTGGCTAATCTTCGCATAAGCCGGTTTCGCGGCCGTCGCACTTGCCTGAATCGACCCGCCTTCCAGCGCTTCTGAGCCATCCAGTTCGGCGCTATCTCCATTATTATCAGCGCCAAAATCGGTCACCGCGTCCGGCACCCGATCGATATACACCCGCAGAAACCGTTCCCGTCCCACTTTCCATTCGACGTCAACGATTTCCAGCCCTTCCGAACGCGCTACCCGTTCGGCGGCTTCCCGAATTTTCTCGAGAACCACGCAGGGACTCCCCGACCTTCACCCATCCGGCGTGCACTGCAACCGGCGGCAACAAAAAAGTGGGCTTGCGCCCACTCACCGTGCGACCCGCTTCAGAGCGAAAATAGAGTATATTCCCGCTACACGGCAAAAGCAAGATACGGTGCGCGCCTAAACATACCGCGTTCTCCCGCCGGACGGAGAATATAACAGTCGAACCCGCCCCGAACGCCAACTACTTCGACGGCTTATCATTCTCGACGACTGTTCCGTATCCCCGATCGCCCCCTCGCTCATGCGCGCGGGCAACGATACCCGCGAAAGCGTGTCTGTATTCCGGATAGGCATTGGAAAACGCCGTGATTAGTTCATGGTTCTTCTGGTCCGCACCTTTGTCATCCGTCCACGGCCCGATTTGCTGGTCGATCATCAGGTAGATGTCTTGGCCTACGCCGATGGGCCCAACGTTTAGAACCGAAAAGGATTGGCCAAGCTTCCAATCAAACGGTGGTTGCCCGGTGAGTCCCGGGGGCGGTTTCAAATTTTCAAATCGCTTTTGAATTTCAGGCTGTATCCCAAGTTGAAGAAAAGGACCTCTCGCCGCCATCTGGAGCGCCGCGGCATAAAGGATAAATCCGTTAAAATTATGATTCTCCTGCAGCTCCGATTCAGCCATGCGTTGCAAGTCCTCGGCGGTCTCGTCCACAATCGTTGTGGCCTGCGCTTGGCTATACTCCACACGCCACTGGCCCGCCTCCGGCATCAACCAAAGAACAAATGTCCACGTGTTGTTAAGCGCTTGAGCTTCCAACACGACGTAAGCTTGGGCCGGACCAGGCTTGGTGTTGACCGCGACCCAAGCCTCTGGCTTCGAGAGGTTCCCACATACGACGCGTTGCGCCTGGGCGCCTCCCGTCACCTGTGCGAGATAGGTGTGTACGACGCGTAAGTCCTTGAAAGGCCCCATTTGTTGAACGCCTTTGAACATCACCACAAATTTCTCTGCGCTGACCCCTTCCTTGGCTTCAGCTGTGAAATTTGAATACGCGGTCTCTGGGTTCGGTCCCAGCGCCTCTCGTACAAAAGAGGTCGCGACCATGTCCGTTATCGCATGGTCGTGTGCTGAAATTTGATCGTCGGTGCCGCAGCTCGTTGCGAACGGTTGAAACAATTGGTTGCAAGCCGCCAGCAAAGCGCAGTTCAAGGTTAAAAAAGTCATTAGACTGATCCTCGCCGCGAAAAGGCGCGAATTCATCAAATCACCCCGGTGCGATCTAATATCGCACTCGCCCTGGCCCTGGCCCTGGCCAGTCGAATGTAGCAAATAGGCAGCACCGCCAAGGCAGGCCGAGTCTTATAACGCTGGCGAATCATCCCCCAGCATCGCCTTCCGCACGATCTTAATCGCCGGAAATCCCTGCCGCAGAAAATCATTGTGAAACTTCTCCAGCGAAAACGCCGCGCCCTGTTTCTTCATCACATCCGCCCGCAACTTCAAAATCTCAATCTTCCCCAGCGTGTAATAAAGATACGTCGCGTCCGACGTCCCGCGCTTCGTCTCAATCAACCCGCTCTCGTGCGTCTGATACCCTTCCTTCACGAAAAAATCCACTCCCTCCTCAAACGTCATCTTCCCGCGATGCATCTGAATCCCCACGATGGACCGCGCATCGCGCAGCAGCGCATCCTGCAATTGCCCCAGCCGAATCAGCCGCGCCTGCGCCACGTCGGCCGCGCCAGTCCCCGGCTGCCCGTAACCTTCATCCAGCATCATCTGCTCGCAATAATGCGCCCAGCCCTCGGCATTTGAACTGGAACCGATCAACTTCCGCACTTTGCTCACCGCCATCGGCGTCCACAAAAATTGGATGTAGTGCCCGGGATAAGCCTCATGCACCGCCGTACTCACGATCGTGCCGCGATTAAACTCCGCCATCCGCCCGGCAATCTCCTCCGGCGTATCCCCCGGCGCCGGCAGCGTCACATTAAAAAATGCCTCGGTGGCCACCTTCTCAAACGGCCCCGGCGTATCCATCGACGCCGTCGTCAGCGCCCGCATGAACGGCGGCGTCTCCTGCAGCGTCGGCCGCACCTCCGAAGGAAACGTCACAATATGTTTGGTCTGAATGAATGCGATCAAGCTGGCAAACGTGTCGCGGAAACTCTGCAACAGCTGATCCGGCGCCGGATGCGTAGCCCCCAAGTCCTCCAGCACCTGCTGCGGCGTCTTGCTCGGGTCCACTTCTTTCGCCAGCTCGTTGAATTTCGCCTGGTTGGCGTGCAGATCGTCGTAAGCAATCTCCAGCAAACGGTCCAGCGTGGTATCCACCATCTCGTCATACAGCAGCTTTTTTGAAAATGTCTCCGCGCCAAAACGAAAATCTCCGTTCGATCGCGGCAGCAAATCCGTCTTCAGCCACTTCTCATACTCCTCGAGCGCCGCAATCACCGCTCCATTGGACTTCGCAAAATCCGCCTTCACCCCGGCATCCGTGGCGTGCGCAAACGCCGCCGGCACATCCTTCTGAAAAAAACTGATAATCCCCGGCAGCTGCTCCAGCGCAACCTCCGTATAAATGTGCGGCGGATTCTTCAGATTCTTCCGCGCCTCGGCAAACACCGCGGGCATCAACTTTTCCCGCGCCACCACCGAGCGCAGCCGCTCATCCTCCGAAGCAAACTTCCGGCTCATGATCACGTACACACTGTTCGTAATCCCGCTCGAATATGTATCCGGATTTTTCTCCCACATCCGCACCGTCTCCAGCATCAGCAAAGTGCCGCGAATGCTGGACAGGATCATCTGCCGGTCCGCTGCCGCCGTCTCATCAAACCCGCGCGCGTCCACCGCCTGCACCCGTTTTTCAAATGCCCGCAGTGCCGCAATTTCCTGATCCGTCCCCGCCCGCGAGTAATCCTCCAGCAGCGCGTCATACCGGTGCAGCCCCGCGCTGGTCCCCGCCGTGGGCGCAAACTTAAAAAACACCTGCTCAAAGTAATCGTCCACCACCACATCCCACTTTTCCGACGCCGCCGTCCCCGCCACCGCCGTCCCCTTCACCGCCTGGCCATTCGCGGACCACCCCGTCATCGCCAGCAACCCCACACAAATCCATCCCGCCATACGCATGATACTCTCCTCGCGCCCCATCTATCTGACGCCGCCAATTGTAAGTGGTAATCCCCCAAACCGCGAACGCGCCTTCCGTGTAGCGCCGGCATCCTGCCGGCGTCTTTTCGAACAGCGCCCCCAACGAAAAACCCAAATTTTCCCCTTGACAACGTCCCATACCCTAACGTACACTTACCCTTGTAAGAAACTGCGTCCAACCGACTCAGCCTGCCTTTCCCAAAACGGGAAAACTCCACAAACATTTGCCGAAAATCACCGAGCAAGGAGATAACTATTTTATAAATGGAGGACTGGCGTAACTCCCGCAGAATGAACACTTGCGAAACGATGTGAAAACAAAGGACTTTAACTACCTTTAGAATGACATCCTTTCAGTAAACCCGGGGGGGGGTACGCGCTCGGCGAAACGCCTTTACTTCTCAATATCGCGATGAACGATCTTTGCCGCAAACCCCCGCCCCGCCAGCGACTTCTCAATCGCCTCCGCCATCATCACCGAGCGGTGCTTCCCGCCCGTGCACCCAAAAGCAATCGTCAGGTAACTCTTCCCTTCCCGAATGTAGTGCGGGATCAAATAAGTCAGCAGGCCTGCGATGCGCCGCAAAAACTCCCCCGTCTGCGGAAACGACCGGATGTACCGCCGCACCTTGGGATTCTGTCCCGTGAACGCCCGCAAGCGCGGCACAAAATGCGGATTCGGCAAAAACCGCACGTCGAAGACCAGGTCCGCATCCGTCGGCACGCCATAGCGATACCCAAAACTAACCACCGAAACCATCAGCGGCCGATTGTCGGGGTTCTTGAAACGCTCAGTAATAAAATGCCGCAGCTCATGCACGTTGAACTTCGTCGTATCGATGGAAAGATCCGCGAGCTTGCGGATCGGTTCCATCAGCGCGCGTTCGTGCGTCAGGCTTTCGCGCACCGAAAAATTCCGCCCCAGCGGATGCGGACGCCGCGTCTCGCTGTAACGCCGCAGCAAAGCATCATCCCCGGCTTCGATAAATATCAACGTGATCGGATGGTCTTTCTTCAGATGCCGCAGCAAAGGAGGTAATTTTTCCAGCTGTAATCCCTCGCGCGCATCCACCAGCAGCGCTGCGCGCGTAAAATCGCCTTCGCCCGCCGCATGCAGCTCCGCGAAAATGGGAATCAGTTCTACGGGAAGATTATCCACGCAATAAAAACCCATATCCTCAAACGCGTGCAGCACGGTGCTTTTTCCCGAGCCGGAAAGCCCCGTAAGAATCACCAGTTGCCGCGCGGCGCCGCGCAGCGCGTTTGTTGCGTTCTGTTTCTTACTTCGAGGATTTGCTCTGCTAGTACGACGGAGTGCGTGTTGCCCGGAAGCTTTCGGTGCTCGTGGCTTTGCCTTGGCGCGCAAGCCTAACTCTTCACCCGGCGTTGATGCGTGCTCGGAATGCGCATGTCTTCGCGATACTTCGCCACCGTGCGCCGCGTCACGTGAATCCCCGCGTCATCCAGCTTCTTGGCGATTTGTTCGTCCGTCAGCGGGTGTGTGCCGTCTTCTTCTTCAATCATTTTCTTTACCAGTCGCTTCAGCGTCAGCAGCGACATATCGCCGCCCTCGGGACCATTCACTGATTCGCTGAAAAACGACCGCAACTCCAGCACTCCCTGCGACGTATGCGCATACTTGCTGGCCACCGCGCGGCTCACCGTCGACGGGTGCACGCCCACTTCTTCCGCCACTTCCTTGATCATCATGGGCTTCAGCGCATCCGGACCGTGCGTCAGGAATTCGCCTTGCCGCGCGATAATGGACTGGCAGACGCGCAAAATGGTGTGCTTGCGCTGCTCGATATTCTTCATCAGCTGGATCGCCGCGGTGAAGCGCTCTTTCACGTAGTTGCGCACGTCGCGGTCCGCCGCATCGCGCACCAGCAGCCTCCGGTACGTCGGACTCAGCCGCAACTGTGGCATGTCGTCTTCATTCAAAAACGCCTGCCACTGATCGTCTACTTTGCGGAAATACACATCGGGTTCCACTAAACGAGGTTCCGTTTTGTTGTAGCGCAGCCCCGGCCGCGGATCGAGCTTGCGAATCGCATCCAGCGCGCGCTTCACCACTTCCACCGGACGGTTTAGCGCCCGCGCCACTTCTTTGAGCTGATTGGACTGCACCTGCTTCAAATGGTCGGCGACAATCTGCTGCGCCAAGGTATTTTGCGGATCAAACGTTTTCAGTTGCAGCAGCAGACATTCGCGCAAATCGCGGGCGCCCACGCCAATCGGATCGAAGTCCTGCACCACGGCCAGCGCATCGTCCAAATCATCCTGCGAAAATTTCCCGCTTTGCGTCAGCTCGTCCGTCGAAGCCGTCAAATACCCGTTCTCGTCCAGATTCCCGATGATGCTCTCGGCAACCTCTTTCACTTCATCGGAACAAATCGTGACGCTAAGTTGCCACGTCAAATGGTCCGTAAGCCCGCTGGGTGAAGACAAAAACTTCTCAAACGAAGGCCGCTCGGAAACTTCCCGTTCCTGCGACTTGCCGCCGTCACCGCCGGTATCCAAATACTGGTTAAAGAACGTTCCGACATCGAACTCGTCAAACGGATTCGATTCCGGCTTTTCCGGAACCTTCTCCGTCTCCGCTTTCAAAAATGTTTCGTCGCTGTAATTGTCCGTTTGCGTGGGCTCTTCGCTCAGCTCTTCGAGCACCGGATTGGCGATCATCTCTTGGTTGATCATCTCGCGCAGTTCCAGACGGTTCAGCGCCAGCACGCTGACCATCTGCACCAGTCCCGGCGTCAGAATCTGCTTCTGCGAGACGCGGAGATTAAGTTTGAGTCCTTGCCAGGCCATGCAATCTTTACTTTCCGTCCCCGAAGGGCGCGAAGTTCCCTGTCAACTTTACTCTCTTGAGCGCCAACCGTGGCGTTCCGTTTGCCGATATCGCGGAGATTTAGTTCAGCCGGAAGTGATCCCCGAGATAGACCCGCCGTACTTCAGGATCGCTGCTCAACTCGGCAGGCCGGCCTTTCCTGAATATCTTGCCACTTTTCAAGATGTATGCGCGGTCGGTTACGTTTAGAGTTTCCCGGACGTTATGATCCGTAATCAGTACTCCTATGCCGGAGCGTGCCAGGTCGCGGATGATTTCCTGTAAATCCTTCACCGTCAGCGGATCAATTCCAGAGAAAGGCTCGTCCAGCAGGATAAAGTGCGGCTGCAGGGTCAGCGACCGCGCGATCTCCAGCCGCCGCCGCTCGCCACCAGAGAGGGTATACGCTTTGCTGGTCCGCACCGTCTCCAGCCCCATCTGCACCAGCAACTCTTCCAGGCGGTCGCGCTGTTGCTCCGGAGTGAGCGGCAGGGTCTCGAGTACCGCCAACAAATTCTGTTCGCTGGTCAACTGTCGGAATACCGAGGGCTCCTGGGGCAGATAGCTGATGCCGCTGCGCGCCCGCAGATACATCGGTAAATCCGTGATTTCCTTGTCGTTAAGCAGCACGCGGCCAGAGTCTGGGCGCGCCAGTCCTACGATCATATAAAATGTGGTGGTTTTTCCCGCACCATTCGGCCCTAGCAGGCCGACCACTTCACCCTGGCCTATTTCTACTTCAACGTCGTCCACAACCTTACGGCCACGATACGACTTGCTCAATTCGATGGCCTGGAGCTTCAGCATACCTCGCCAAAAACGACCGGGATGGGATTCGTCTATCTCTCGACGCGATGCCGCGTCAAAATTCTCGAACCATTTTCAGAATCGACGATGATCGTATCATCCGCTAAAAAGAAGGTCAATTGACGGCCGGTGGTGTTGCCTTCATTTCCGTCATACAGCGTGGGATGGCCGCCGCTCATCACGAATTTTCCGTCCGATGCGGTGTACACTCCACGCTCGGCCACGGCTTTGCGGCCACCCTCTTCAACGATGGTCCCACCGGTACCCACTGCCCGGCTGATCTGCTGCGGGGCCGGTGCGGCAGTGGCCGTACCGGCCGTCGTTAGGTTGGTACCGCGCGTGAAATATAGATCGACAATCGGAGCGCGCATTTTCTGATCAGCGGACTGCGCGATTACGTCGTGTTCGAGGTGCGCATGGCTTTCCGCGTCGTTATACATCAACGACTGCGCCGTCACGTGCCACAACGGCGATTTTTTCGCGGCGCTGTGACCGGTAGCCGATGCAATCTTGGAGCCGGTCGCAGCACTAGTAGTCGGGGAGGTGGCAACAGCAGCGTGCGCATTGCCGGCTGCAGCACCGGCAGCAGTACCCGCAGAGGTAGCGCCAGCGTTGCCGGCCACAGCATCGCTCGGCCCACCAGATACTGTTGCAGCGGCCTGCGGAAATACCGCGCGAATATTTCCCGACGCGTTCATCACCTGCGTCGGCCGCAACAACTCGATAGAATCCGCCTCCAGCACCGATTCCCCTTGCCACATACGGGCGTGCCCAGTGTACAAGGCGCGGCCGGTCTGCGAATTCCCCTGCAGCAAATCCGCAGTGATGTGTGTAGGCACTGGTGCCGGTTGCGGGTTTCCATTGCTACCGGTGGGGCCGTTACCCACCGGCAGGTCCGTAGAACGCACACCGCCATCTGCGTGGATGTCGCCCGTATTTTGCACAAACACGATGCGTGCCGCCGCCGTCTCGGTGGTGGCATCGCGCACAATCGCGTGTCCGGTTAACGTGGCGGTCTGCTCCGCCTGGACGAACACCGCATGATCAGATTGCCCGTTGCGGTCGCCTTCGCGCAGCTTCACCGCGCCGTGCAAATCCATCTGCGACCATCCACCGGCGGGCAGCCAATTCGCCACGCCACTTTGCGCCGTCGCCGTCTGCGTGGGCCGGTCGACCATGGTTCGTTCCGTGCGCACATGGCCGTCCGCCAGCAATTGTTTCGGTTTGCCCAGCGCATCAAAAAACATTTGCAGCTTGTCCGCAGTAAGCGTGGTGTGCGCCGGCGTCGCGGGATGCGTGGCGTTCGCGGCGTCCGTTTTGTTTCTTGCAATGCTTGACGCGTTTGCAGGCTTCGAGCCGGTGATACTCGCGGCATTGGTCTCAGACCATTCCATCCGCCCGGCCGCCAAAGTCTCCGCTTTCACGGGCTTGCTGGCGTTATTCTCTCTGCCGCCGCTAAATTCCATGCGCAAGGCTTCGGTACGCAACAGCCTGGAATCCCCGGAGAGAGTCGCCAAGCTTTTCAATGTGACGTCGCCGCGCAGCATCAATTCTTTCACTTCATTCACGCGCGGCCACATGGTGATGGTCGCGCTGTCGGAGCTGCTATCGTCGCGCTCGTCGTCCGCGTGGCGCACGCCTTTCACGTGACCCTCCGCGGCTACGCCGGTCACCCAACCCTGTGGCGAAAACTCCGCCGTCAGATGGTCGCCACGTACTTCCACTTGCGCGTCGCTGGCCTGCGAGACAATTTTCGGCTGCTCGTCATTCACATTCCCAGACGCTAGCAATGTTTGCGCGCGAAATTGCGCATCAAGATCCAGCTTGAGTTCACCCGCCGTAAGCTTAGTGGTTTTTGATTCCGCGGTGGCTGGTCCCTGCACGTGCATGCGGTGCGCCACACGATCGAAGTCGAGGTTTATCCCAGTGACGGTTACTTCCTTGTCCGGGTCAACATCCGCCGTGCCAGCTGCTGCGGTTAACGGCTGCGATTTTGCCTTGGCTTTGCCGGACGCGGCGGGGCTCGGCGGCGGCCGCAGTTTCAGTCGCACCTGGCTCAGCAGGCGCACTGTTCCGGCCTCGGACTTGTACTCCAAACCCACGCCCTGGCCGGTGCCGTTTGGAAACGAAAAGCTTACTGGCTCGGCCGTCATAGCCGTGCCGCTCTTCTGATTGAACGTCACCGCTTTGGTCACCACGTGCATCACCTGCGGCACAGGCACTTGCGACGGTGACACTTGCGATACGGGGCCTGCGGCGGCGGTGCGCGTGCGCTCAGCATCCGCCGCGCTCTCCAAATCCAGGCGCACTTCGCCGCTGCAAACGACGTTGCCGTCGGTCTTGCCATACTGGCAACTCTTGGTGTGGATCACGTCATGGCGGTCGCCATTCTTGCCGAAAATGGTGATGACCACGGTTTCCAGCTCGGTCAAATCGCGATCCTTGAAATCGGTGGACTTCGAAGCTTCGACGGTAAATTCCTTGCGGCTGCCTTCGCCTTTGGAAAAGGTTACGCCATTGGATTGGCGCAAAATATTCGCCGCCGCGGCCGCCGGCGCACTCAGTCGTTCCTTGCGCGCCTTCCATCCGTGTTGCACGTACACCGCGGCTGTCCCCAGAGCCAGCACCAGGGCCACCGTCGCGGACCATCGCGCATACTTAGCCGCTTCACTCCGTTTCATGTTTTCAGTTAAGCAAAAATCCGCGCCACTGTATAGAAGCGACCGGAACGACCAGGATTCGCGACGCCCGACGCCGTGCTTCGGGTGATAGCATCGCCGTTCCCGGCGACGACAAAAGCGGTCGCGTGAGGTATGATTCCGCTTAGCCCGCTAAGTGCATCAAGCCAACATAGATGTCTCTTGACGGAAGGAAGACCAAATCACGGGCAGGTCACCGCGCATGCTTTGGATTTTGATCTGGTTTCCACCGCAAAAGATCGCGCCGATGTACTCCGCAAGGTTCGCATGTCCATCCGAAGTTATATCGAGTTTGGATTCTTAAACGGTTGGGCTAAGGATATCCGCTATCCAGCCCCCGCAAAATTCTGGCCGCCCGAGGGCACGAATTTCGAGACTATCGAACCAATCACTATAATGCATCAATACTTGTTGGTGTATAGTGAAGCATCGTTAGCCCATGCTGATCGCGAAGCTCATTCCGTGGTTGTTGAGGAAAACCCTTCTTTCCGGTTCTTGCCGTGTTCTAGTTTTTAGTACCAATTTGCCGGTGTTTCCTTTCGGAAGCGAACGCCACGTGTGGGCCACCCTGGTCTTGGACCCCGGGCAAGATAGTGTTTCGGAATCCGAAGTGGAATCCGTTCTTAGGCATTGCTGGCACGGAGAGCTAGAGATACCGCGGGATTTAGACTAGAAATCTCGAGGCAAACCATGCCGCCCTAAAGGGCGGCGCTACAAAACCGCTACAAAACATATTGGCTACGCGCCTTCGCGGCGGCGTTCCACGCGCTCGGTCGCGTTCGCTTCAACTTCCTTGACGGCAGCGGCGTCGGCGATTTCAATCTCGTCCTCGAAGACGCCGATAGTGTCCGGGCAGGCGACGGTGTCCTGCAGTATGCCCATGTTCGCGGCTGCGACGCTGTCGCGATTGGTGTTTTTGACCAGGTACATGGCTTCATCGGCCAAGTGCAGCAAACCCTCTTTAGTGCGCGCGTCCACCGGATAGGAAGCCACGCCCAGACTTGGCGTCACCCGGACATTCAAACCTTCCGGCGCGAGCCACGGCGTGCCGCGAATCAATTTGTGCAAGCGCCGCGCGACGTTCAGCGCGTTCTCCTTGGAAGTCTGCGGCAGCAGAATCACAAATTCGTCGCCGCCGTAGCGAAACGCAAAATCGATGAGCCGGCAGCGCGCCTTTAGCGAATTGCCAATTTCCGCCAGCAGCCGCGAACCAACCAGGTGCCCGTGGGTATCGTTCACCTGCTTGAAGTGGTCCAGATCGATGAAGACCAGGGAGAATTCGTAGTTGTAGCGCTGCGAACGGTAGATTTCCGTTTCTAAAATAAAGCTCATGTGTCGAGCGTTGTACAGCGAGGTGCAATCGTCGGTGATCGTCAGCTCATGAATGCGCTTCACGTGGCGCGCATTTTCCAGCGCGATGGCGGCAAAGTCCGACAGAGCTTCCAGCAATTTCAAATCCCGCGGATCGAATCCCTCAGGCCCGATGCAGTTGATCAACTCAATGACGCCCAGACAGGTATCGCGAAACTTCACCGGTACAGCCACGATGGATTGCGTTTCGGTCTTTGTTTTTTGGTCGACCTGCGAAAAAAACCGCGTGTCTTTCGAGGTATCCGGCACCACCACGGTTTCGCCATGCTCCGCCACCCACCCGGCGATGCCCTGCCCGACTTTGACGCGCACATCTTTCAGCGCCTGCGAGGCCTTGCCTACCGCCAGCTCGAAATACAACTCCTGCTTTTCCTGATCCAGAAGCAGCAGTGACCAGTTGTCCGGACGTAAAAATTCATCGATCTTCTCCATGATGGTGCGGAGAACCTGATCGAGCTGCAGCGAAGAGGTGAGCGCCTTCCCCAATTCCTGGAAGACCGCTACTTCTCCGGCTTCCCGTTGTTCGAAGGACACCGCCAGATTGCGACGGCGCTCCACCGCAGGAAATTGCTTTACTTCTTCCACTCGCGGTTAGCCCTGGCCTTTATGAATTTTGTTCACACACGCGCTCGCACCCGGAGCGCGACGCGCGCGCTCCGCTAGCTGCGATCATCCGCCAGTATAGGCACTCTGCAAAAACCCGCGCAACCCGCTCGTGGTACAGGCGTGGCCTTCTTGCCATCCTCCCCAAGTTGCCGCCCATATACGCCCCGAACGGCACCCTGCGGAGGCGAGCCGCTGAATTCAGCCAGGCGCGGATCGGGTAGGGGTGAGGGCGGAACGGTTCGGATGTTCGCCGGTACGACTACAGATCGAGGAATTGCGCATCTTGCGCGTCGTGGTGGTTAACGAATTGCGGGTCGGCCTTGAGATACACGACATGCAACGCCAACTCAAAGCGCACGCCGCGACGGCACTCCAGACACGCCGGAAAGGTGTCTCCGTGCAGCGCCACCACATAGTGCGATGCCGTGTGCCGTTGCGCGTGGGCCGCCTTGTAAATGCCGGAGCACGGCGCTCGTTCGCCGGAACGAAATGCTTCTCTCACCGCTGTCACTCTTTCGCAATATTCTGCTGCATCGGCAATGTCCTGTCGCGCGCACTGCAGCATGCAACGCAGCGCGCGAATTTGCGCGCAGCACCTGGCAACGTTAGTACCGCCCTCGGTCAATCCACAGCCGTACTTCGTTTTCCACCACGAAGGTCTGCCGGCGATCCGCGGCAAATCTGGATTCCAGCTCGAAAGCGTGGGCTTCGAGTGGCACGTTGAAGCGCCAGCGCGTGGCCACAAAGGCGCGTATGAACAGCTCCGTGTAGCGCGGCAATCCCAGCAGCTGAAACTGCACCGCGTGCACCAGCGCGTGGAACAGCGATCTGGTGGTCAATTCCTCGTTAAACACCACCACATCCTCGAAGGTTACCGAGGCCATGTGCGTCAGTTCCAAAAGATGATGGTAGCTATTGGCTTTGCGCTCAATCTTGATGCGTCCAAGGCCGTGCTTGGCCAGCTGCACGACGCGGATCCTGGCGAGCAAGCTAGGCGAAAAGAAATTGGCCATGATACTGGTGTGTTGCGCTTCCAGCGGCTCGCCAATAGCGTAGTACTTTTCGCGCTGCTCGCACATGTACGCTGAGATGTCCGCAATCGCGTCCAGAACCTGGTTTTCATCCAGCTCCGGACCTTCCATGCTCCGCACACTGTTGGAGCTCTGCGCGAGCCGCGGAATGCTGGAAAAGTACTGGTGCAAGCCCGTCGCGGTGGCCTGGGCGGTGCTGAGCATTTCTGGTTCCGCATGACGTGCAATTTCATCGACGGTGAACCGGGCTTGCAAACGCTGCGCGGCGCGTTGCGCCGACTGCAGCTCCGAGTGGGCGTGACGCAGGTCCCCGTTCAGTTGAACGAGCGCGACCGGGTCACCTAAGTCTTGCCGAGCACACATACCGAAACTCCTGATAATAAGGTTTACTTCCGCATTGAAACGATTTAAGCTCGTTATATATACACCGTAAACGATACGGTGTCAACGAAATGATTGCAACTATTTTTCTACGTCAACCGAGGCCTCTCCCATGCCTAGGAAACCTGAACCACAACTGCGCGCGCGTATTCTGGAAGCCGCTCTGGTGTTGTTTGTAAAGGGCGGAGAAAAAGGTTTGTCGATGCGCACGCTGGCCAAACTGGCGCGCACCAACACGCCGGCGGTATACCGGCGCTTTCGCAATCGCGAGGCCATCTTGCGCGCTATTGCGGAGCACTTCCGGCGCAATTCTTTCGCGGCGCTGGAACAGTGCCAGTCGCTGGAGGAAATCTGTGGCGTCCTGCTGGACCGGGCTTTAAGCCGGCCGCGGGAATATGCACTCTTTTATTCGGAGCTTATTTCCAAGCTTCCGGGACCGCGCGCGAATTTCGAGTTCACGAAGAAAAGGGCCGCGGAGTGGCTGGGCGGCGCTCCGGAAGATCATGTCAAGCTGGTTCTCGCGCTTTTCGCGCTGATCCATGGCACGGCCATGTTGCTCATCTCCGGAGCCGTGATGCCAGAGAATCAAGCCAGGATGCGCGCCACGTTTACCGCCTCGGTTCCGGTGCTGTTGCAGAACGCGACAAGCCTTCGGTAAGGCCTTGGGCAGGGCCTCCGGTAGAGTCTCCGCTAGAGCCTGCGCCAGTGAAGTTCTAATAGGCACCTCGGCAAGCCCTTGCAATCCTACGCTTGCGAACTCGTGTCTCGCACACCATCTCACCCTTCCGTCCAGACAATCTCGTCGAACCGGCATTGCGGAGGTTCGCCGTCCCTTTGTTACCGCATACTGCCGCTGCGACGCTATCGTCGTGCCCGCCAAGGGTTGGCAATTCTGCGCGAGGTGATTCGGTTACACTGAAGAGACAACCGCTCGACGGTTGCGCCGGGGGCAAGTTCGACTTATGGCTAAGGGTAGTTTCGGGGAGCGCCTGAAGCGCGAACGGGAAATGCGCGAGGTCTCGCTGGATGAACTGATGAAAGCGACGCGCATCAGCCAGCGCTTTCTGGAGGCGCTAGAGAACGAGGATTGGAAGAAGCTGCCGGGCGGGGTCTTCGGTCGCGGATTCGTGCGTACTATCGCAGGCTATCTGGGTCTGGACGAAGAAAGTTTTCTTAGCGAATACGACCTGGCCCGCGGCGACGTCTCGCATGGTTCCTCACGCCCCGAAGAGCGCATTCCGTCGACGCCGGCATGGATTCCCGTTGTTGCGGTGCTGGTGCTGTGCGCGATAGTTGCCGGGCTGTTCTTTGCCGGAAAGTATGCGTGGCGGCGTTACGAGGGGCACCGCCAGACGCAATCGTCTTCCGTTGTGCTGATGCCGCCGCAGGATCCGTCCGCAGGAACTGGGATTTTGCAAAGCACGCCAGTGCAAACCTCTATTCCCGCGGCAAATCCCGACGCGACCACGCCTGCCGGTGCGTCCGAATCCGTTGCTGGTACGACTTCGGGAGGTGCGAGCACAGGAGTTGCCACGCTGGATCTTTCTGTGTCCACCTCCGCGGCCACGCGCGTGCGCGTTCTAGGGGACGATAAGCTGCTGTTCGACGGCGAATTGCCCGCGGGCATCAATCGGCATTTCGCTGCCAACGACCATTTCGAAATCACCGCGGCGGACTCTTCGGCGGTGTTGCTGGAATTGAACCATCAAGTGATGCGGCCGCTCGGGCCACCGGGGGCTTCCGGTACAATGGTGCTCAGTTCCAAAGACGTGAGGCCGCAGGCCAGTGGAATCTCTCAGCCCTGAAGTTATCGAAGATTTGCGCCATGATCGCGCGCCGCGCGAGCGCAAACTTGCCGTGTGTTCCAGCGGAGCGCACCTCTCTCCCGCGGACCACGCGGAAATCCTTACCGTTCTCGCCAGCGATCCCGATGAAATGGTGGCCACCCGAGCACAAGACGCGCTGCTCTCGATGCCGTACGAAGGGTTCCTGGAGGCGGTCCGGCGCTTGCAAGCGCTGCCCGCAGTACTTTCGTACGCCGCCCGAAATCTTGCGGACAAGCCTGGCATTGCGGACGCGCTGGTGCAGAACGGAAATTGTCCCGCGGCTTACCTGGTGCACGTTGTGCCGCATCTTTCGGTAGCAAAAATTCAGGAGCTGGTCGACGACCTCGAACGGGTGAGCGATTCGCAGGCGCTGGCGATCGCGCTAGAGAACTCCACGTCAGTAACGGCCGAGCAAAAAAGTCTGCTGCGGGAAATGCATGGCCCCGGTGTTCCGCTGGATGTAGCCGCACTGGCGGAGGCTGCGGCAGAAGCCGAGCCCGACGACGAACGCCGGAAAACTTTGTTGCAACGACTGGCTAAGATGAATGTTGCGCAGCGGGTCAAATTCGCGGTCATGGGCGGCTCGGAGGCGCGCCGCACGCTGATCCGGGACTCGAATAAAGTGGTGCAGCGCGCGGTGCTGCAATCTCCGCGTCTCACGGATCAGGAAGTAGAGGCCTTCGCCGCGATGTCCAGCCTGACCGACGAAATCCTGCGATTGATCGCCAGCAACCGTAAATTTCGCAAAAAATATACCGTGGTGCGCAATCTTCTGAATAATCCCAAGACTCCGATCGACGTCTCGCTGCACTTGCTTCCCATGATCAACGCCATCGACTTGAAGAAACTCGCCAGCAACAAGAACATTCCCGAAACGCTTCGCACCACGTCCGGCAAACTGATCCGCACCCGCGCCGATCAAAAGAAGTAGTGCGCGCCATTCTGCGATGGCGCTTTGATGGCCTACCCTGGAAAACCTCGGCTTTTTACCGATTACCCGCGGGCAAGGATTTCAAATAAGCGATGATCGCTTTCGCGTCGTCGTGGTGCATGTGATAAATGTGCATCGGCGGACGCAAGGTTTCGCCCTCCGGCCCAATGCCTTGTTCGAGAACGGTGGCGAATTGCGTGTCGGTAAAACTTGGCATTCCGGCGAGCGGTGGCGCGGTGTCCGCCCAAGGCTGAATCGGAGCCACGGGTCGAACCCACGTGGTGGCGCCTTGCAGCCACGCATCGTATTTCAATTCACCATTGGCATTGCGCGGGGTGTGACATTCTCCGCACATAGCCACATCATTCACCAGATATTTTCCGCGCTCGATATCACCAGCAGGCGAACTCGCACTCTGGGAATTGGCACTATGTTGCGCAGCGGCGAGCGAAGCCAAAGCCACCGCGGACACAGCGATACCCGCCAACCACGCTTGCCACATCGCGACACGCATAATTCCTCCGAAAACTGACGCGTCCGATGTTGCGGTAGCTGCGGACCTTCTGTCAACGTGAAGGTGAACTCTGCGTGAGCGTTACAGCTGCGATGCCAAACGCCTCGGCCGCCGAGTTAGCTAGAACCGTTTATTTTCCGCTGGAATGTGAGCTTGTGGCGTGGCTGCTGGTCTGCGAAACGGCTTTGAGCATCTCGCGCGCCTGATTCAGGTGCTCTTGAATCATGGACAGAGACTGATCCGCGAAGGCTCTCATATTTTGATCGTTGCCAAGGTTGGCCTCGCTTTGGAAATCGTTCAGGTCTTTCTCATGAGCTTCGACCATGTGCTGCGCATAGGCGCGGTCAAAGGCGCCGCCGCGCAAACGGGCCATCTGATCGTAGGTTTGCTGTTCGTGAGAAGTGAGTCTGGCGGGCAGCGTGACGTTTTCCTTTTGCGCTACGGCTTGCAATTGATCCGCGGCGGCTCCGTGTTGCACCACCATGCGTTCGGCGAATGCTTTTACCACGTCGCTCGAACCCCGTTCGCCGGCCAGCCGGCCTAGCTGAATTTCGGCCATGCCGCCCGTTGCTGCTCCCCTGGCAAAGCGCGTATCGCTCATATCCGCTTTGGGTTGCTCTGGCATCCCGCTCGGCGCATTCTGGTGCGCCAAGACCGCCCAACTGGCGAGGCCGGTAAGAAAAATCGTCAGGCAGGAAACATAAATCGCCTTGGAGATATTGCTTTCCAGTTGCATGATGACCATCCCAAGATGTGGCTACGGAGCTACACTTGGACTGTAGGACTGGCTGGCCACGAACTGTATCGGGCATCTCATGTATTTGCGACGCCGGAAAACTGGAGAAAACATTCATGCAATTTTCAAGAATCGCTGCGCGGTTGGCATTGTTCACGGTGGCATTTGGCTCGATGTTGGCCACAGTGCTGCCTTCCGGACGGCCCGTGCTCGCGGCGTCCCCAGGCGCAAACGATCCTTGGACAGGCGCCGATGTGGTGCAGCCGGCGGACTTAGCGCGCGAGATCGCAGAGAAGAAGCCAACGTCTCCGACGGTTTTATACGTGGGGTTTCGACCGCTGTTCAATGGTGGTCACATTCCCGGCGCGGTGTTTCACGGTGCGGGGTCGACGGAGGCGGGAATGGCGGAGTTAAAGAAATGGGCTGCGACGCTGCCAAAGTCCACGAACCTGGTGATTTATTGCGGGTGTTGCCCGTTCGGCAAATGTCCGAACGTGGGGCCGGCGTTCAGCGCGCTTCATGAGATGGGCTTCAGCCACCTGCGCGTGTTGGCGTTGCCCGACAATTTTAACGACGACTGGATCGAAAAAGGCTTTCCCACGGAAAAGGGGACGTGAGCGGCAACGGAACGCACGGCCTGGGCATCCACCGTTCGAAAAGCGACGCGCTTTTTGTGCTATCGCCTAAAGGAAACCGATATGCCAACCGCTGGAGGAGACATCGACGATTCTTTCGATATCGAGCAGGAAGAGAAAAGCCGCCGAGAGTCTGCGGAAACTCGGCGGCTCGACCAGTGGCTGAGAATACTTGTAGCCCGAGCGGGCAGCGACCTTTTGCTGGTGCCCGGTGCCCCGGCGTGCATTCTGCGTGACGGGCAGGTAGAGAAGATTGAGCAACATTCGTTGGGTGCGTCGGAGATTGAACCGGCGGTGATTCCGGCGCTTAGTTCCCATGCGTTGAAAGCCTATCGCGAACGAAAGATTACGGATTCCTCTTACGCCGTTGACGGGCTGGGTCGCTTCCGCATCAACTTGCATCGAGAACGCGGCTCCGCTGCGGCGGCCGTTCGTGCATTGCCTTCCAAGGTGCCTTTCATCGGCGACCTGCACCTGCCTCCCTCCGTGCAGGCGCTCGCAAAATTGCCGCGTGGGCTGGTCTTGATCGGCGGCCCCGCGGGCTCCGGCAAATCCACAACGATGGCGGCGCTGGTCAACGAGATCAACCGCAACGAATCGCGCCATGTGCTAATTATCGAAGACCCGGTGGAATACCAGCACACCCATTTCAAAAGCATTATCGAACAGGTGGAAATCGGCGAGGATGCGCCGGATTTTCCCACGGCGCTGCGCGCGGCGTTGCGGCAGGCGCCGGATGTGATTGTAGTGGGCGAGATGCGTGACGCAGAGACGATGATGATCGGGGTGGCAGCGGCGGAGACCGGGCATCTGGTGCTCTCGACGCTACATACCATCGATATGGCTACTACAGTCTCGCGCATTGCCGACAGTTTCCCGCTGGAACGGCAGAACACCATTCGACAGGAATTGGCGATGTCGCTCACCGCGGTGCTGACACAAACATTGTTGCCCAGCAAGGGTGGCGGGCGCGTCCCGGCAGCGGAATTGCTAATGGTTGGAATGGGCGCGCGCCAGCATATTCGGCGCAATCAGCTGCAACAGCTGCATCAGGAGATTACGCTGACCAAGAAGAAGGGATCGTTCACCTTGGAGGAATCGTTGGTGCAGCTGATTCGCAGCGGGAAGATCGAGCGGGAAGCAGCGCTGCTGTGCGCGATTCATCCGGATGATTTGGAGATTTTGCTGCGGAATTGATGGCGGCAGAAACCAAGAGCACGCGCAGGCCGGACTAAAAGTCCGGCGCCTACATAAACCCCGCGCGGGAATTATTGCCCGGCGCGGGCGATGTCGAGCACGAAGCGGTATTTTACGTCGTTGGCCAGGAGGCGCTTGTAGGCTTCGTTGATTTTTGTGGTGGGGACGATTTCGATGTCCGAGACGACGTTGTGCTGGGAGCAGAAATCCAGCATTTCCTGGGTTTCGCGAATGCCGCCGGCCCCCGAGCCGGCGATGGAGCGGCGCTTCATCAACAGCGGGAAAACGGAAAGCGACGCGGGACGGTCTGGCGCACCCAAGAGCACAAGAACGGCGTCGCGTTTGAGCAGGTTGACGTAGGCGTTGATATCGTGATCCGCGGAAACCGTGTCCAGGATCACGTCGAAACTGCTCGCGTGAGCCTGGATGGCCTTCGCGTCGTTGGACATCACTACTTCATCGGCACCGAGGCGCAGCGCATCTTCTTTCTTTTTGGCCGAAGTGGTGAATTGCACCACGTGCGCACCCATGGCATGCGCAAATTTCAAACCCATATGACCTAAGCCGCCGAGTCCCACGATGCCCACTTTGCTGTGCTTGCCGGCTTTCCAGTGGCGCAGCGGCGAATACGTAGTGATCCCGGCGCAAAGCAGTGGGGCCGTGGCGGCGAGATCGAGATTGGCGGGAATTTTCAGCGTGTAGGCTTCGTCAACCACGATGTTGTTGGCGTAACCGCCATAGGTGGGCTCGCCGTTTTTGTCGCGCCCGTTGTACGTGAAGATCGCGCCGATGTCGCAGTAGGTCTCCTGACCCAACTTGCAGCTTTCACATTTGCGGCAGGAATCGACCATTACACCGACGCCTGCGAGGTCGCCAACTTTGAACTTTTTCACCGCGCTGCCGACGCGCGAGACGCGACCGACGATTTCGTGTCCGGGGACCATGGGAAAAATGCCGGGAAACCAATCTTCATTGACCTGATGAACGTCGGAGTGGCAGATGCCGCAGAATTCGATGGCGATGACCACGTCGTTCGGTAGCGGATCGCGGCGCTCGAAAGAAAATGGCTCGATGGGAGCTTTAGCTTGTTTGGCGGCGAAACCTTTGGACGCGATCATAGATTCTCCGTTGGCGTGCAAAACTAAGATGCGCGGGAACGCGAGGGGTTATTTTTTTTCATCCCCGCAATTGGTTGGCGATATTTTGCGAACCGCTAGCTATTGGTCGTCGTATTCGCGCGGCACGTCGTCTTCGAGAACTTCGTGCGTATGAATCTCGCCTTCGTCGGCGTCGGGAACGTCTTCGATGCCTTTAACCACTTCGGCTTCGAAGGCGTTGCCTTCTTCCAGAAGCTCGTCGACGCTTTCGGAGTCTGCTCCGGCGCGATTGGTGAGACCCTGCAAGTCGCCGGATTGCCCGCCAGAGCGCGCACCGAGTCCCGCGGGTTCAAACGCCACGGAGTCGATAATCTCGCGCTTGCCGCGTTTGCTCACGGGCTTGGTATTTTTCGTGGCGGCTTTGGCTCTGAGTGATTTTGCCACCGCCTTGGCGGGCGTCTTCACAGACATCTTTGCCGCGGGCTTTATGACTTTTTTCAGGACGAGTTTTTTCGCGGCGGATTTCTTCACGCCTTTCTTCTGTATTTTCTTAGCGGCTTTCGCGGGCTTTTTCTTGGCTGCTTTTTTGGTTTTCTTTTTGGTGGCCATGGGGAAAGTCTAGCACTTTCGGGCCAGGCTGTTTACCCGGGAGCCGCTTTGTCCTATCCTCTGACGACAGCCGCACGCGAAAGCAGTGGCCACGGGGAGTCTTCTCATCATGAACATCGAAGAGGTACGGGCGCGCATTCATGAGATTGGCATTATTCCGGGAATCCGCACGGCGTCGGGAGAAGATGCGCACTTTGCGGCAGACGCGGTAGCCAGCGGCGGCATCCCGATCGTCGAAATCACCATGACCATCCCCGGGGCCATCGACATGATTGCCTATCTTGCCAAACACATTCCGGGGGTTTTGATTGGCGCGGGCACGGTACTGGACACGGAAACCGCGCGGCGCTGCCTGGATGCCGGAGCGGGATTCTTGACCGCACCATGCCTGGACGTTTCGGTGATCGAGATGGCCAAGAAGCACAACGTAGCGATGTTGGCAGGGGCGCTGACACCCTCGGAAATCCACACCGCGTGGAAGGCGGGCGCCGATTTCGTCAAAGTGTTTCCATGTTCGCAGGTGGGCGGCGATTCTTATATTCGCGCGCTGAAAGGGCCGTTCCCGAAAATTCCCTTGGTGGCGGCGGGGGGGGTGAATCAACAGACGGCGGGAAATTTTATTCTGGCGGGTGCCGCGGCTTTGGGAATTGGCAGTGAATTGATTCCGCGCCAAGCTATTGAAAAACGGCGCGCCGAACAGATTCGCGAATTAGCGCGAAGATTTTTGCGCTTGGTGGTGGCGGCGCGAGAGCGCCTGGCGCCGTACGCTATGTCTACGACTAGCCCGCATTAGACTTCAGCGTTACGAATTCTGTGTTCCACGGTTCGACCTTCAGGTTCAAGCGCGCCACGCTGATAGGAAGTTTGAAGCGGCGGGGGCCAGCGCTACCCGGGTTGATGTACAAGACGCCGCGGCGAGATTCCTGCCCAGGCTTATGCGAGTGCCCGCTGAGCACGATAGAAAATCCCGCCGCTTCGGGCACCAAGTCCAAACTGTCGCGATTGTGCAGCATGTAAATATTGACGCCCGCGGCGGTGACCACTTCCGTGGCCGGCAAGCTCTTCGCCCACGGCTCGGTGTCGACGTTGCCGCGGATGGCTACCACCGACGCGAGACCGCGCAAAGCGGTGAGAATTTTCGGGTCGCCCACATCGCCGGCGTGGAGAATTAAATGTGAGCCGCGCAGCGCTTCCACCGCTTCCGGGCGCAACAATCCATGAGTGTCGGAAATCAGGCCAATCTGCGAGGCATCGGGAAAGAACGGCATTCGCGCAGGAAGCTAAGGCGCTGCGATTAAGCCGATTGCTTGGTTTGATTGGCGCGGCGCAGCGGGCGAGCGCCGGGGATCGGGAACGACATGTGCCAGAAATTGGTGTCTTCGGAGACGAACTCCACGCCCACATAATTCTTGCCATCACGCGCGCGGCGAATATTGATCACACGGCATTCCACCGAGCGGGCTGTGTGGTCGTTCACCAGGAGCAATTGCTGCCCCATGGTGACCAGATGCTCGAGGTTGAACAGCGCTCCGTGGCGATTCACGGATTGCGAGTGCGTGTTGATCACAAACTTCTCGCCCTCGCCCGACTTGCCGTGGACGGTCAGCGGCACAGCCAGGGATACACGGACGGTACGGCGACGTTCTTTGTAGCGAAAGTTAACGAGTGACATCTGCGGTGTCTACCTTCTATTAATTCACTACGGCGAATCACAACTAACGGATGACGTTCACAGGTTCGGTGGGACGAACCGTGGAGCGGCGGCGCCAGTGACAATGGGCCTGTGTAGCATGCCAAAAAGCGCCAAAAAAGCAACGACTAAAAATATCACCCTACCCACGAAGGAGAGTTTCGCTGCTTTCGCCCCGTCTGGCAATGAATCCTCCGTACCAAGTCGCCTCGGGACTGGAGTACTGCCGTCGCCCACCGTCGGTTTTAAGGCTCTTTACATTTAGGACACGTACGCGATGCCTAATAGAAAATGGCATCGAAAAGTGGCAGGGTTCGTGCCGGACTTCCGCAGTGCAACCCTGTTCTAACGGCCTATATCAGGCTTAAATCAGGCCTAAATCAGCGGGAGACTGACGATTTGCAGCGCGTTCACGCGGGCCCCATCGATCACCAGTCCCCAGTGCAGGTGCGGGCCGGTCACCCGCCCCGTAGCTCCAACCTTGCCAAGAATGGCCCCGGCGGCGACCGCATCGCCAACTTTTACCGATATTTCCGAGAGGTGCCCGTACAGGGTGTAGACCCCCAGGCCGTGATCGATGAGTACGGTGTTGCCTGCGAAGTACAGCGGCTCCGCAAGGACCACGCGCCCCGCTTGCGCGGCATGGACGGGCGCGCCCGTGGGTGCGGGAAAATCCACCCCAGTGTGCGGCGAGCTGGCCTGACCGTTTAGCACGCGCCGGCGGCCGAAATTTGCACCGGAAGTTACTCCGGTAAGCGGAACGCGGAACTTGCCGCGCCACAGTTTTTCAGGCGTCACCGTGCCGTAAATCTCGTGCAGGCGTTGTTGCTCGGCTTTCGCGCGCGCCAGTTGCTCGGGATTTGGCTCCACGAATTGTGGGGCCACCTTGAGACTTTCCGTGGCAAATTTCCCAGTCGTCACATGGATCGTGAGCTGGCACGGGGCCGGCTGGCCTTCCTGCGGCTGCATCTCGATCTTTAGGGCGTAGTCGCCAGACGGCTTCTCTAGGTCCACAGGAACGAAGGCACGCCAAACTTGGCCCCTCGTGGAAGTGCCACCACTCGCGCCGCTCTGCCAGAACGAAATGTCCTGGGTATCCCACTTGGCGTGAACGCTCGTTACCGGCGCCTTCGACGTGAGCTGGGCCAGCAGCAATCCCCCTTGCCTGACGGAAGACGCGTTTATGGAGAGCGCCGCGCCGCTTCCGCAGGCCATCGGCGGCGAGGCGAGTTCCTTGTGGGCAGCAGCATGCTGCACCGGCCCGGAGAGCAACGGCGGCGCAGCGCCGGCCAGTATGCCAGCGGCAAGCAGGGCGAAGACAGGTCGAAGATTCACGTTACAGCAGCGAGGTCGGGCGGCGCGTCCAGGGCTTGCCCTTCTCTTTGGATACCGTTTCAACATCCTTTACGTAAGCCCCGGTTTGCGTCAGCACGTGATGCAGATCGTTGCCGAGGCTAATGAAAGTGAAACCCTTCTCAAGAAATTCCCCCACGCGCGAGGTGCCGAAGAGGAACAGCCCGAGAATCACGTTATTTTTGCGCGCCGCTTCGATCAATTTCTGCGTCGCCGCATTGAGTTCCGGCGAGGTATACATGTGCGGAAACTCGTATTTTTCATACAAGCCCATAGACATGCACAGATCGTTTTGCCCCAAGAATAAAACGTCCACGCCGGGAACGGCGGCAATCTCGGCGATATTTTCGATGCATGAGGCGGTTTCCACTTGCAGGGCCACGATGGCGTTGGCGTTCCATGCGCCGGCGTATCCGAGCAGGCCGCCCTTGTTCATGCTGCGCTGCGGAAAATAGACGGAGCGCGTTCCTGCGGTGGGATAGCGCATGCAACTCACGGCCTGCAGGGCTTCCTGGGCGGTATTGATATACGGCACCAGCACGCCGTCGGAGCCGAGATCCAGCGCTTGCTGGATGCCGGGGCGATCATCGTACCCGCCAACGCGGACCAAGGACTTGGCGCCGCCGTTCGCAATGCCGCAGAGCATGGCGGAAAGGTTCTGATGGTCCATCGGCCCGTGCTGCGTATCCACCAGCAGCCAATCGTAACCGCTGTGCGCCAATTGCTCGGCGATGGTGGCGCTGTGCGAGTTCACGAACAGTCCAAGCTTCGGCGCACCCGCGCGAAGCTGCTTCTTAAATTCCGCGCCCGTTACGGCGGTATCCGACATATTTTTCTCCTCAGAGTTGCGTTAAATCGACGGCGTGTGCAGCCCATGTAAATCTACAGGACGGACGGCGACTGCGCCACTGCCTCGCGGGAAAGCTCCGCGAAAATCGGTTCATAAAGACCCTATACTTTAGTTCATGCTTGGAGCGCTGGCCTTGCATGCTTCAAAATACAGCCCAACCGCCAGAGGTGCACGATGCGCATCGGAGAAATAGCCCGGCAGACCAACGTCTCTATTCAAACCCTGCGCTTCTACGAACGAAAGGGTTTTCTTCCGCCACCCGCGCGGAGTGCCGCGGGCTATCGCGCGTACAGCTCCGCGGACTTGTGGCGCGTGAACTTCATCAGACAGTCTCAACAACTGGGATTCCCGCTGAAGGAAATCAAGGAGCTGCTGGACATTCACGAGCACTTCTCCAAACCCCAAGGCGCCGTGACGGCGCGCTGGAAGAAAGCGGTGCGCATTGCGCGCGAACGGCTGGCGCTTATCGACAGCAAAATCCTGGCGCTGGCGGCCATGCAAGCGCAGCTGGCGTTGGTGTTGGGCGACGCGGCCGAAGAGCCCCAGGAACATTGCCCGGTAGCTCAACCACAAGAGCTCCCGGCCCCTGCAGCCACCTCCTGCAAAAAATCCCATTGACCCTATACCTTGCTATACGGTCGACCATGGCTCATCCGTCAGCGCCGCCCACCAGGTGGCGCTCGAAATAGAGGCGGCATCGCGGCGCGATAATCCCGCCGCAAAGGCAGGTGGGCATGGGCTTCTCGATACCGTTGCAGACCGCATGGACCGGCTGGCTGGTGGCAATTATCCTCGCGGTGCAAATTGCGCTTCCCTTTTTGCTACGCCGAATGCGACACGTTGCGCCTTCGCCCACGAGTTCGCCCCAGGGTGCTGAGGTGGCGATCGCGCAAACGAAACAAACTCCCTCCGCCGGAAACTCGATGCGCTGGCACTACCTGCTTGGCTTCGTGCTGCCAGCCGCTGCGTTGGTGCACGGCTGGATTCCCATGGCCGCAGGACACATGCCGCGCACCAGCATGACTGGATTGTGGCTGGCGACATTCGCTCTGGGGTTGCTGTTTCTCCAGTTGCTCATTGGCCTGGCGGCGCAGCGGTTGCGCAGCGAGAGCAATAGTGTCGCTCGGCTAGCGCTACGCCGCACGCATTTCGTCACCATGTTGGTGATTGCAGCGCTGGCGCTGTCGCACATGTTGCTCAACTAATTGTGGTCACGTTGTGTCCCGCGTGGCACGAGGCAAGCTACCGCTCCGCGGGGATGCGAAATTGCGGCAGGATCCATTCGCCGGCAGTAGCGGAAAGCTGCAGGCCCAGCACGAAGTCGCCAGTCGGACGCATTTCGCAATACACCACCCGCGCGCGCGAACGAAGGTTGCCGACCAATGAGCGCAGGTTTAGCCGCTCGCCCAGCTGCCACGGTTTGCCGGTGATCACCCGGGCTCCGTGCAAGCTGATATTCTCAGTGACTCCCTGTTGCGCGGGGTAACGGACTTCCAAGCTGGCTAAATCCACGGCGACGTGGAGCGGCGTACGGGTCTCAAGACGATTGGGTTCGTTGGGCATAGCACCAGACTGCGATAGCGAGATGAAATTCGCAGACGAGCGCCGGGCGGGTGACGACGATCGAACCCAATGATAACCCCAGAAACATTAGAAGATGCACAGATTTCTCGCGCGATGCTTCCGGCAACCACCGCTGTGCATCCCGGCCGGCAACCCTACAAATCGCTACAAGTTACTCGAATCAAAGGGCTTGGGGAATAGTTCGCGCATCGGAGTCGTTTCGCTCTGCCCCCCCAGATTCGCCAGGATCACCGGAATGTCGCCGCAAAACTCCCAGATAATCTGGCGGCACGCCCCGCAGGGTGGCGTCAGGCGCTCACCGTCGGTCACTACTGCGATAGCATCAAAGTTACGCTCGCCTTCCGAGAGCGCTTTGAAAATGGCGATACGCTCCGCACAAACCGTCAGCCCGAAGGTAGCGTTTTCGATGTTGCAACCGCCGAAAATGCGCCCGGAGCCGGCGCGCACCGCCGCGCCCACGCGAAAATTGGAATACGGAGCGTGGGCATTTTCGCGGACTTGCTTCGCCGCGGTAATTAAGCTTTCGTGATCGCTCATTTAATCCTCAAATTGCACTCGTTCCGCAGAGCTTTTTGTAGGGGCGCAGGATGCTGCGCCCCATCCCGGCAAGATTGTTACCAAGGTAGTCTGTGTCAGACTACTTCAACAGCAATCTTTGGAATTACCGCTCGCAGCAGCGCGATGAATTGGCCTTTCACACGTTCAGCTACTTCCAAGACCTCCGTGTGGACCAGCGGCTGGTCGATTACACCCGCAGCGGCATTGGTGACGCAGGAAATTCCCAGCACGCGCATGCCGCTGTGCCGCGCCGCGATGACCTCTGGCACGGTAGACATGCCCACCAAATCCGCGCCGATGGCACGCAAGTAGCGAATCTCTGCAGGAGTTTCGTAGCTCGGCCCCGCGAGCGCCGCATACACGCCTTCCGGCATACTGGCGCCGGCTTTCGCGGCTTCGGCGGCGGCAATCGCACGGAATCTCTTGTCGTACGCCGTGGTCATGTCCGGAAAACGCAAACCGAATTTTTCGTCGTTCGGCCCCGTAAGCGGGTTGGCGCCTTGCAGATTGATGTGGTCGCTGATAAGCACCAGGCGGCCTTGCGTCAATTCCCGCAGAATCCCTCCAGCAGCGTTGGTCAGAATGACAGCCTGCACGCCAAGCCGCGCAAAAACGCGAATGGGAAACGCCACCTGCTGCACCGAGTAGCCTTCATAAAGATGTACCCGGCCCTGCATACCGATGACCGGCGTATCGCCCACCATACCGATGACCAATTTCCCTGCGTGGCCAATCGCGGTGGAACGCGGAAAATGCGGAATCTTTTCATAGGGCACTTTGACGGCGCTGGCAAATTCGTCCGCGAAAGCTCCCAGGCCGGAGCCCAGCACCAGGGCAATCTTCGGACGCAGTTTAGTCTTTGAAAGAATAAATCGCGCCGCTTCCTGCGCTTTGTCAAACTCGCTGCGGGAAGCGCGAGCCGATTTATCTTCCGCGGCGCGCGAGGCCGCATGTTTCAGCCAGCGCTCGGCGCTTTTTGCACTGGAGCGCACGGCGGCAATTCGCGACTTGGATTTCTTTGCGCTCACGGAAAAATCCTTAGGCCCACGAAATAATGCTCATGAAAGAATTCCCACGATCGAGGCGGACATCAAGTTAGCCATCGTTCCCGCCAGCATGGCGCGAATGCCAAATCTCGCGAGTTGCTGGCGCTGCTCTGGGGCCAACGCGCCGATCCCACCAATCTGAATCCCAATGGAACTGAAATTCGCAAAGCCGCACAACGCAAACGTTGCGATCGTGAAGCTGCGAGGGTCCAGCGCGCCTTTCATAGTTCCGAGCTGCGCGAACGCCACAAATTCATTCAGCACCATGCGCGTGCCCAGCAGGTTTCCGATTTGCGCGGCATCGTGCCAGGGAATGCCGATCAGCCAGGCCACCGGGGCGAAAATCCAGCCAAGAACCTCCTGCAGATTGTAAGGAAACCAGCCGACATGTATGTGAATCCAGCCCATCACGGCGTTGAGCAACGCCAGCAGCGCCAGAAAAACGATCAGCATGGCGCCAACATTCAACGCCAAATGCAAACCGTCCACCGTGCCGCGGGCAATCGCGCCCAGAACGTTGGCCTCCTTTTCCGAGGGTGGCATCTCGACGCGGCCCGCGGTCAGCGGATGCTCGGTCTCCGGCACCAGCATCTTGGCCATCAACAGCGTGCCGGGCGCGGTCATGATCACCGCGGTCAGCAGATTCTTGGCATCGGCGCCGCCTACGCGGATGTAACCGGCCATCATGCCTCCGGAAATGTGCGCCATGCCGCTGGTCATCACGGTCATGAGTTCGGACTTGGTCAGCTTCGGCAAAAATGGCCGTATTGTCAGCGGCGCTTCCGTCTGCCCCATGAAGATGCTCGCCGCGATGTTCAGCGACTCCGCTCCGCTGGCCCCCATAATTTTCGTCATCACCCACGCCGCGCCGCGGATGATCAGCTGCATGATGCCAAAGTGATAGAGCACCGCGAAAAACGCCGCGATGAAAATGATCGTCGGCAGCACTTGAAAGGCAAAGCTAAACCCCAGGTTGGAATCGGCCTTGCCAATTTCTCCGAACAAAAATGCGGAGCCCACATAGGAAAAGTCCAAAAGTTTCTTGGCGCCGGCGCCCAACGTGGCGAAAAGCCGCTGACCAGCCGGCACGCGCAGCACAAACAGACCAAGCGCAAATTGTAGCCCGAGTCCCCAGGCTACCGTCTTCAGCTTTATCGCCCGACGATCCGTTGAGAACACGTACGCGCCCGCAAGAATTACGGCAATGCCGAGCACGCCGACGTATCGTCCCATTAGTTCTCCTTTTGCTTGGCAACCGCTCAGCGCGTGCGACGGCGACGCGGTGATGGCGCGTCCCGAGCTTTATCTTTAAGAATAGTCTGATAGATCAATGGATTTTTTACCTTCGGCGGCGCGCCAGAGATTTCGTAGCTCTCGCTAATCATCTCTCGCGCCTCGGCCAGCTTGGCATCGGAATTGTAATGGATTGTCGCCAGCGGCTGGCCTTTTTTGACGCGCTCCCCGATGCGCGCGTGAAATTCCAGCCCCACACCGTGGTCGATACGATCTTCTTTCCTTTCGCGCCCGCCGCCAAGAATAGCCAGCGCGATGCCCAGGTTTTCGCAATTCGTGGCGGTGATGTACCCGCCTCTCGGACTTGGCACCTCCACCCGCGATAGCGCCTGCGGCAATCGCCGCGGCTCTTCGACTACGCGCGGATCGCCGCCTTGCAACTCAATGGCTTGGCGAAATTTTGCTTTGGCTTTACCGCTGGCAATTATCTCCGCCGCGAGCCGGCGCCCGGACGCCAGGCTGGCAGTCTTCTGACCGTAGAAGAACATCCACGCCGAAAGTTCAATGCTAAGTTCCCGCAAGTCGGCAGGTCCGCCGCCACTCAATACTTCCACGCACTCCACGATTTCGTTGCTGTGTCCCGCCACGCGCCCCAGCGGCTGATTCATATCGGTGATCAGCGCCACCACTTTCTTCCCCACGCTCTGGCCGATCCCCACCATAGTCTGCGCCAGCGCCACAGCGTCTTTCTTGCTCTTCATGAACGCGCCGGACCCGGTTTTGACATCCAGCACCAGCACATCAATACCTTCCGCCAGCTTCTTGCTCATGATCGACGCGCAAATCAGTCCAATACTCTCCACCGTCGAAGTCGCGTCGCGCAACGCATAGATTTTCTTGTCTGCCGGAGCGATTTCCGCGGTCTGCCCGATCAGCCCCATTCCGCATGCACTCAGCACGTGGCGAAATTCTTTCAACGTAAGCGCAGTGTTGAATCCCGGAATAGCTTCCAGCTTGTCGAGTGTTCCGCCGGTGTGTCCCAGGCCGCGCCCGCTGATCATCGGCACGGTCAGTCCGCCGGCCGCCACAATAGGCGCAAGAATCAGCGAAGTTTTGTCCCCCACTCCGCCGGTCGAATGCTTATCGACTTTCTTTCCGGGAATTGCCGAATGATCCAGAATCTCGCCGGAATGCAGCATGGCCTCGGTGAGAAACGTCAGCTCCGCGCGGTTCAGTCCGCGCAGCCACGCCGCCATCAGCCACGCCGCCATCTGATAATCGGGAATTTCACCCCGCGTGAAGGAGGCGATCAGGAAATCAATTTCGGGCCGGGTATGTTCACCGGAGTCACGCTTTTTGCGGATCAGGTCTACGGCACGCATTTTTTGAAGAACAGCGAAGCGGGAGCGTAGCATCCGCGCGAGTTCGCGTCAACGCGTCGCGCCGCAACGAGCAATTGCGCCAACCAAACAGCCATTTGCGATGCGCAGAATTTGCGAATTATAGCGGTTGCTCGACGTTGGGAGGCAGCGCGGTGTGCTGTGCGGAAATAACGTGCCATCCGCGCGGCGTGTTCACGTACACGTGCGTGACGCGCAGCTGGCTGTTAAAACGCTGCCCGCGAAACGTGCCCCGCGTCGTCCATAAACACGTAGCCACCGCCAAATCCTGATAGATACGTACTTTTATGTCGTTGGCGATGAACACTTGATACTTTACGTCGCTGGATTGCACCACGGCGATCAATGCGGCGCGATCCACCGGCTGGCCATGCGAAAGCGTCCCCAGAAAGTCGTCGCTGTACACGCGGTGAAAAAACGTCCCGTTGTTCAACAAAAACGCCCGCGCCGTCTCGCCTTCCATATTCACCAGTTCCTCCCGCTCCATCTCGGGATTTACCGGAGCATCGTAGCCATTTGCATACGGGTCGTGATACGGATTCTGCGCGTAGACACACCACGACAGCACCAGGGCAAAAGCCAATAGCGCGGCAAATCGGGACATTCCAGCACCGCTCCTTTATGAAGGGTAAGGCTACCGGCAGCAATCCTGTGGCGGATAGCACCTGCTATTTATGATACGAGGGAAGCGGAACGCGGAACAATCCCGCTTGTTCTTTTGAACACCGGCTGTGCACGGTTGACTACAGACTGTTTCGACACCCCACCCCGGCACTTCGTCCCGAGATGTCGTCCAGTCACCTAACCCACACAATCAACAAACTCGCGCACCGCCTAGAAAAAATATAGGACATCGCCGGCGACGGTGAACTGATTCTTCTTCGTGCCGTTGTCGTATGCCGGAGCATCATAGGCACGCTCGAAGCGCACCTCTGGGCGAAAGAGCAGGGTGGTACCGATCCAGTGCCCCCACCCTAGCAGGTGCTCCGAGTAGCGCGTCTTGAAGCCGGTGCGTTGACCCACCAGATCGTCCACAAACTCATTGCGAATCGAAATGTAGTTTTTCCCATCGAGCTGCTTCTCGACGTAGTTCACCACGGCGTATTCCGGCGCATAGCAGGTTAATTGCGTAGTCAGCTTACAGTGCGCGCCGTTGGCACCGACCTCCAAAAGTGGCGCAGCACTGGCATTGTCAACGTTGGGAACGTCTTTCTCCCACATATACCAGGCTTCCGTCGCCAGGTGCAACGAAGGATGACTCGCGAATTTGTGGTACCACGTCAAATAGAACGAGTTGAGATTGTTGTACGCGTATTTCTGGTCGTTCAGCGCGTTGAGCACCGGATAGATTGCGTCGAGGCCGTTGTTCCACGTGTATTCGATCCCCAGGTCCAGCGTGGCCTTGGCATCGCGCGTATTCCATGGCGCGGTCTCGCAGCCGGCGGAAAGCCCGGCCTGCAGCAGCCAATGGTCGTCCAGTTTCAGCGTTCCGTTGATGCCCGTCTGCGTATAGCAATCGACGGTGTAGAGAATCGAGTGACTATACGTGTAGTTGTTCGGAGCTAGCTGCGCCTCGATGTCCGCGATCGAAATATAGCGTCCGATGCGGATATTTAGGCCATCCGTCACTTGTCCCCAGTACAGGTCCACGTAGGCCATCACCGGGTCGTAGCCATATTCCAGATTCTTGCCCAGCAGTTGATTGCTGAAATAGCCTTTGGCGGTGGTGAAGCGATAGTCGATGCCGTACAGATTCGTCAGGCGAAATCCCCAATCGAAATGATCCGTCTGCACCGTGTCCGGCTGGCGCTCGATATACAAAACCTCTTGATCCGGCTGCACAGAATTAGAAACCTCGGCGTAAGCCTCGGGATAATTGGTGTACTTGCCCAGTGATTTGTTGTTCGAGGTGCTCACGTTGGCGCCAAAATTCAGCCAGCCATAGATTTGAATGCCGCTCTTCAGCCACCAGTCGCCATGCTTGCCGCTCCAGACGGCCTGCATCAGCGGAGAAGATTGCGTCCAAGGCGCGCCAATATCCGGCGCCCCCCCATAGGGCCAATCCGCGAAAGGAAAGGGTGGATTGGTCACTGGCGTGGGGAACCCGCGCCTGTTGGGCGCGTTGCCGAAGGAAGGCGGGGTGCCGCGCCAGTCATATTTATATGCCTGGAAAAAACGCTCGAAAAAGTTGCCTTGTAACTGCACCGCCGGCGCCGCCGCCGGGCTCGCTGCAGGATCCTGCGCGTCACCGGAAAGCCCGAGCGCGTCTGGCGTATCCGGCACTTTGGCATTCGCGGCCGCCGGTGCGTCAGGACCAATGTCTCTTAGTGCTATGACGCACTCGTCGGAAGACGCGGCGGCCGGCGCCGGCATATAGGCGCCCGCGAATCCGCACCAGCCGGCGAGCGATAACCTTGCAATTTTCCACCATGCCGAGGGGCCGCGCATCCTTACCTCCCAATTCGTTGCTACTACGCTAACGAAGGGTCTGTAAGAAACCGCGCAGCGAAACATAAGAAAACGGTAAAGGCGGCCCGCGAAATTTACTTGGTTTCGGGCTACTTTTGCAGTATCGCGTGCCGCCCACCGCCGGGCGACGCGGCGTCAGCAGTGCGCGCCACGCTGAACTTTTGCTGACGCCTCCGAACTCCGCTTGGAGTTGCTCTAGAACTTAACCAGAATCGACAGATCGATGAAATGTTCGTCCTTGCGCAAGTCCGGAAACCACACGTTGTTCGCGCCGCCACAGGCCAGCTGCGCGCCTGCCAACGTGCTTTGCCCAGACGTGGCGCCGCTGCTACAGACGAAGTCTTGTGGGCTGTTGTTATTTCCACCGGGGGGCGTAATTCCTCCACGGCCGCTCCAATACGGCACACTGGCATGCCGATAGTCGTACTCCGCACGGAACGTGATGTATTGCTTCGGCATATAGTCGAACGTGACCGACGAATCCCACGCCTTGAACGGATTCCCAGGATTCTCCGTGAAGTACGGCGAATTTGTCGCTGCCGTAATGGCCGTCTCTCCGTTGATCGGCGGCAACAGTACCAGGTAACGTCCTGGGTTGTTTATCTGGCCGCCACCGACAGTCAACCCGAACAGATCGTTGTGGAACCAGAAGCGGTTGTACAGCATGTAACCGACAAAGCTCTGTTTAGGCCCTCCCTTCTTGTCCGTGTAGCAGCTGACGCCGGCGCCGTATTCGCAACCCAGGTCACCGGTGAACGAAAACGCCATCTTGTCCAGGGTTTTCTCGGGGTTGTCGAAGTATTTCACCTCGACGCTGTTGTCCGTATGGATGCGCCTGCGGCCAGGGGTGAACAGGTCATCCTCGCCCACACCGTAGTTATTGGAAATAATGTTGATCCAGGGTGCCGGAGTCCATCTAACCTGTCCTCCTATTCCCGGCGTGTGATTGGCGGAAGCATAAGACTGCCAGCCATTGATGAACCACGGCTCAATTTTCAGATGCGTGGTTGGAAAAATCTGCACACGCACACCATTGAAGAACCACGGAGTATTCGAGGAAACATAGGAAGGCTGGTAGGCCCAATTGTCGAAGTTGTAGTAGCTGAACAGGCCGATGTAGGACAAAAAGATTCCCGCGTCCACATTGACACCGTGCAGCACATCGAAGTGGTACCCGCCCCAGGCTTCCGACAGATAACGGTATGCACCGTCTAGATCCCACTGGCCGTGTCCCGGACTAGGGTCGTTCCGTGGCGTCGTCACTGAATACATGCCTAGCTGGGTCATGAATCTGGCGCGGACGTTGTCATAGTGGAAATCGCCGCCGATACCGAGTTGCTCCAGCTGAACTTCGTACGATCGAAACAGCTCACTCGAACCGCCAATGGTGTGATCGGTCGGATGATTGAAGTCGGCTACATAATTCGTGTCCACTCTGATTTCTGGGGTAAAAAATGGCGTACCCCAATGGATCTCTTTCGTACGGGGATTGCCGTTCAGCCACGTCCAGTCCCAATCGGAAAACGGCTCCACCTGTTGCGGTTTGTCTGCTTGCGTCGCTACCGTGGCCGCTCCCGCAGCCGCTCCGGCCGCACTTGCGGGAGCTGCCGATACCGGCGCAGGGGCGACATTGCCCGCGGCGGCCGGCGGCGCAGCGGCATTGGATACTGCGGGCGCAGCTACTGGACTCGCTACCGGACTCGCCACGGGGGACGTCGCGGACGTGTTCTTCCCCTCCAGTTCCTCCACGCGCTTTTCCAGCTGCTCGACACGATCAAGTAGTTGGCGTTCGCGCTCCGTCAATCCTGGCGCCGCCGCGTCGGTTTTCGTCGGCGCATCCGACGCAGCCTTCGCTTTTGCAGCGTTAGTATCATCGCCAAATATCGGAAAAGGCATCACTGCGGAACACACCAACGTGGCACCAGCTATGACCAGAATTTTTAATTTACTAACAATTTTACGCATCTCAGTTCTCCTGAACAGCACCGGCAACGGAGGTATTCCGGGGTACGTAAGGCTGCGCAATGTCGACGCGCAAGTCGCTACGCAACGCCAAAACCGAGGCGCGGAAGGATCGTTCGTTGCCTACACATGCTAGCGACGGGGTGCTAAGGAAATCGTAAGACGGGTATAAGGTCGGTATTAGCGTTGCCGTCGCCAACGTTGCCATCTCTCACGGAAGACGCTGCGGCCAGGTCTCTCCGCGTAGATATAGACTGCACCGCGCCCGCCGAAGATGCATTTAATTGAATCTGTCGCAAGTGATTGAAGACAGAAGAGTTTTTCATCTGTGAGAACGTTATTCCCTGAGATGCCTGTGACGTGATCGACGCTTCTGTCGACCTGTCCCACATCACCACTCCGCGGAAAAAGTTGGGGTATAGAGGGTCGGAGCTCTATGGAATCGGGGCTTTGGCCCTGTGAGTCGGCGCTCTGTTTTTGCGGTCGGGGCTTTGGTTTGCTCGTGGGGCGTTTGTGGGTCGGAGCTTTTTAGCTCCGACATCAGGCGCTAGGCTATTTGAGGTGCTTTAGCGCCTGCAGTGCACTACGAATTCTTTCTGGTTTCCCGTTAGCGCGGCAGCGTGGGCCCGGGATACAGCACCGCGATCTCGTCGGCCACGCTGCGCATCTCTTCATGAATAAGCTTGTTGGTGGCGAGAATCACCGGACCGCCAAGTTCATACGGCCGGCCAGCGAAATCGCTCACCTGTCCGCCTGCTTCCTGCACCAGTAGCACACCCGCGGCGGTGTCCCATTTCTTCAGCCCAAACTCCCAGAAGCCATCAAATCGCCCGCACGCCACATTCGCCAGGTCTAGCGCGGCGGAGCCGTCGCGCCGGACGCCGTGCGAACGCATGGTGAAATCCGAATAATAGTGAATATTGGGGCTGGCGAAGCGCTCGTGCACGGGAAAGCCGGTGCATAGCAGGCTGGTCGCCAGCGTGGCGTTGTGCGATACCTGAATTTTTGCGCCGTTCAACGTTGCGCCTGCGCCACGCGCCGCGGCGAAAAGCTCTTCGTGCATCGGATCGTAAACTACACCGCAGAGAATCGTGTCTCGCGGCGCTTCCGCAGCGTCAAGAGCATAGGAGTTCTGTTGCGCCAGGGCTATGGACACGCAGAAGCACGGATAACCATGTGCGAAATTCGTTGTGCCGTCCAACGGATCGACGTGCCAGCAAAATTCGGAGGCGGATTCGTGACCCGTGCCTTCTTCGGCAGCAATGGAATGCGTGGGAAAGTATTTCGTGAGCCGCTCCACGATCAGCTTCTCGGAACGTTTGTCCGCCTGCGTGACGATGTCCACTTCCCTCTTATAGGAAATCTGAGCAGGGTGCTTCGCTTCTTCGCGTAGGATCGCTCCAGCCTCTCGCGCAATCTCCATGGCCACTGCAAGATAGTTGTCAGTCATCGGATTCTGTGGCGTCCGCAATGTAATTGTCGGCCATGCGCCGAATGCAATCTTCTCTGCGTCTCTGCGTTATCCTTGGCTTTCGTTTGCGCCAAAATCGAATGCTCGATTTTGTGGCACAGTCAATCATGGCTATGCGCTTCGCCGCTCAGCGTGCGCAGCCGCAAAACGCCGCGCTCGAAAGTATACGTCAGGATTATTGCGGCCCGGTGAGATAGCTCTTGCGGTGCCGCACGTGATAGGTGCCCAGCACTTTTACGTCGATGCTGCGATAACTATTGGCCGGACCTCGCGGATTGGGATAGTAACCCAGCCGGTACTGCGTGCGCAGTTCGCGGTCGATGCGATCGAAGATAATTCCCAGCTCCTGCGGCGTATCTGGATAAAACATCGCGCCGCCGGTAGTGTCCGTGATGGTCTCCAACGCATGTTCGCCGGCAGTATTTCGCCCGTTCTCGTTTTTTACCGGGCGGATCACGATGGTGTACAGCAGCGCGCCGCTGCGCACCGCTTCTTTTCGCGCCACCTCAAAATCGTAGCCGCTGGTGGTTTCGCCCGCGTCGGTCACCAGAATAATCACGCGCCGCCGGTCTTCGCCGCGCTTTTCCAAAGCGCGTGAACCAAACACCAGCGCATCATAGATCGATGTGCCGGCGCCGCCGGGAATTTTGCGCACCGCCTCCTGCAACACCTTCACATTGTCGGAAAAGGCGGCGTACTGCGTCACCGTTTCGTCAAACGCAAAGACTCCCAGCCGATCGTTGGGACGCAGCACTTGCCGGATAAAATGCGCGGCCGCTTCCTGCTCGAAGGCGAACTCTTTGTGCGCACTCAGGCTGGCGTCGATCATTAGCGCCAAGTCCAGCGGTTGCGAGGTTTCGGACTCAAACACCTCGATTTTTTGCAGCACGCCTTCTTCGAAAATCTGAAAAGCTTCAATCGGCAAATCCGGCGCGGGGCGGTTCTGGTCGTCGAGCACGCTGGCGAGCACGGTCACGAGGTTAACCGTCACCCGAATCCTGCCGCGCTGATTCGTCGTGTCCTGCGATTCCCCTGGCACCGCGGCGGTAGTCGAAGTATCCAGCGTCGGCTGGATAATGGGAACCGGCGGGCCGGGCGGGACACCAGCATTGTTTGCGCTGCTTGAACTTGCCTTGTTGCCAGAATTGTTTTTGCTGGAATTGTTCTTGCTGGAATTGCTGCTGGCCGAATTGTTTGAGCTCCGAGAGCTGCTTGGCCGCCCCGCCGTTGATGCAGCGGCTGTCCCCGACGAAGGTCCGGAGGCACTGTCGCTGGAACTATTCGTTGTGCCCGTCGTGGAGGTCGTGCCGGTAGCTCCCGTCGCGGAGGTCGTTGAGCTTGTAGACGGAGGCGTCTTGCCCTTCTGCGCCCAGGGCGGACGATTCGGATCATCCTGCGCACGCATGGGTAACATCGCCGCAGACGCCAGCAGGAACGCGCCAAGCAGCGGAAGAAAATGCAACATCCTTCGATGGGAAGCGCAGGCGCGAAGATGGGCTGTGGACATTAGAGATTAAGATGCAGATTTCACGGACGGTGCCGCCCCTGGCGGAGGAGGCAGTTCGCCTTCGGCCCAGACCGCGCCATCCTCAAAAAACTCTTTCTTCCAGATAGGCACGGTACGCTTGAGCGTATCAATGGCCCAGCGGCACGCTTCAAAAGCGGGAGCGCGATGCGCGGCGCTTACGGCAATAAACACGCTGGTTTCGCCAATCTCCAGGCGGCCGAGACGGTGCACAACCGCGACGCGGTCGATCGCGAATTTCTCGTGCAGCTGCACGCTGATTTCGCGCATTTTCTCAAGCGCCATCGGCTCGTACGCCTCATACTCCAGGTACAGCGTGCGGCGTCCGTGCGAATGATTGCGCACGCAGCCGTCGAAGGCGACGATTGCGCCATCTGCAGGCGTGCGCACATGACTGATGTACGATTCAGCGACGATGCGACTGCGCGTTAGCTCCACGCGATCATTACTTGAGTTGTCGGCTTCGGACATTTTGTTGTTTGTTTGCGAATCGCTTGCTCGCAAATATTTCTAGCCGCCGCTCACTGGCGGCAGAAAGGCCACTTCGTCTCCGGAATGCACCGGCGTTTCCCAGGAGGCAAATTCGTGATTGCGCGAAGCCACCACCGAGGAGCGGAACGCGGCCAGCTGCGGGCAGCGCGCGGCATAGTGGGCGAAGATTTGCTCGATGGCGGCGCCATCCCGCAACTCATAGGCATCTTCGCTGACGCCGACCAGCTCTTTCAGCCGGCCGAAGAAAAGCACTTTGGCGGTAGTCACAGGCACAGGGGAATTGTAACCTGCGCGGAGTATGCCAGCCAGTGCCGCACGATTTTCTGGCAGTCTATGCATCAAAGCGGCTGTGGCCGGCGCGCTGGCGGCCGCGTCAATAGTTTTTGTTCCGGCGGGCCTTTGCTTGGGATATTTTGCCAGCGAGGAAATGCATGAAGGTGTTGGTTACGGGAGCGACAGGACTCGTCGGTACCGCGCTGGTGCAGGCGCTGCAGAATGATGGTCACAACGTTTGCCGCCTGTTGCGCAAGAAAGACGAAGACGAACAAGAAACCAAGCAAGACTGCGATGTGGAATGGAGTCCGCATTCCGAGGCCTTCGGCGCGCCCGCGGAAAACGCCGATGCCGTGGTGAATCTTGCCGGGGCTTCGATCGCGGACAGCCACTGGAGCGCAGACCGCAAGGAATTGCTACGCAGCAGCCGCGTGGAGACCACCAGAGGTTTGGTGGCGGCCATCGAAAGAATGAGTCCGCGACCGAAGGTGCTGGTTTCGGCGTCGGCGATCGGCTATTACGGCAATCGCGGCGACGAGGTGCTCACGGAGGAAAGTCCGCCGAGCGCGGACTTTCTCTCGCGGGTTGCGGAAGAGTGGGAAGCGGAAGCGCTGCGTGCCAGCGCCCTGGGTGTGCGCGTGGTGCTGGCGCGCTTCGGCGTCATCCTGGCAAAACACGCCGGCGCATTATCGAAAATGATGCTGCCTTTTCGGATTGGCGCAGGCGGAAAGCTGGGGTCCGGAAAACAGTGGATTTCTTGGGTAGCGCTGGAAGATGTGGTGCGCGTGATCCGCTTTGCGATGGAAAACGATGCGGTGCAAGGCGCCATCAATGTGACGGCGCCGCAACCGGTGACCAACGCGGAGTTCACGAAAGTTCTGGCCCGCGCCATGCACCGTCCGGCATTTTTCACCGTTCCGCCATTCGCCCTGCGCATGCTGCTCGGCGAAATGGCGGACGCGCTGCTACTTTCCGGCCAGCGCGTCGTGCCACAAGCGCTGGAGAATTACGGCTATCAGTTCCAGTATCGCGATCTAAATTCCACGCTCGCCGCCATCCTCAAATCGTAGTTCGTTCGATTATCACTTCAACACGGATAAAGTAATCTCGAGCTTCGAAACTCTTCCGCTGAGCGGGTCGGTGGCCACCGTGGATTCCGTGTTTTGGCCATCGTGCAACGATACGGCCATCTCTGTCTTGAACTGGCGGATGATTGGCTCTTTGAATTGACCGGGGGAGTCAGACTTGTCGTCGCCGGAAATCTTCGCCACGGGAACCAGAACCTCGCTTTCGACCCACGAACGCTCCACAACGAGTTCCAAGCGAAAGCTACCACCATCGTTCTGCGAAGCGCGGCAGTCAATGTTCGTTCCTACGTCGATGTACTGCATCCCAGAATCCTTGCCCGTATACACAGGAATCTTGGAACCGACGCGTAACTTGCTGAACTGATAGTCCCGCTTAGAACCGGCGTCGACAGAAAAAATATAAGGCAAACTTTTGACTTTCTTGTCGCCATCGTATTCGGTCCAAAGCACCTGGACCTTCAGCGGCGTGGGCTTTTGCGCGGGCGCCTCTGCTTTGGGCTTGTCTTCCGCCGCGGCTTGCCCGCGGATCAACGGAGGATTTGCCATTGCTAAAATCGCAAACGCAAGAAGTGCCGTTCCAGTTCGTTTCATCTTTCCTCCTGTTGCATCGCGTAGCCAATGCTAAAAACTACGAGACATTTGCTAACTACTTTGCTTCCGACGGCGCTTGCTCCGGCGACAGCGGCTCCAGCTTGAGTTCGGCGATCTCCAGCGGAGTGGATAAGACGTCCGCGGACGGCGCTGCGAGCGCTGGCTTGGTCAGGGCTACGGCGATCTCGTGGCGTCGCGGCAGTGCGGCGACAAACTTTGCCAAGGCGATGCGTTCGTCGGGTGGAACAAGGACGTCGGGCATTTGGGAGCTTTCGATGCGACCTTCGGACTTCGCCAACGTACTAAAGGAGCGTGGCTTGCCGACGCCGTAAGAAGCGATTTCTCGCTGCGCAACTTTTGATTCGCTCGCAATTTCCCCTGTTTCGGAATCCGCCGCGGAGTTGGTTGAGGAACTTGTCGCAGAACCCGTTGCGGGAGTCGTTGCGGAGGATGATGCCGCGAGCTGTGACGCAGTTTGCTGCTGCGGAGGAATGCGCTGAAAGACCACGAAGAGCACGGCGACGGCAGCTATTGCGGCGGCTGCGACTGGCCACAAAACAAATCGAGAATGCGACGCGACGCTAGCCGCGCGTTCTTGTTCAATCGCGGCGCGCACGCGAGGCAAGAACGATGGCGTGCTTTCGCCGTTGGCCACGCTGGACAACGCCGCGTCTATGGCGACGAAGAGACTTCGCTCCTTAGCATGCAATTCGCGACACGAAGCACATCCGTCGAGATGCTCTTGCAACGCTGCGTTCAGCTCCGCCGGCATCGCGGCGGCTTCGATTAACTTCGGTCGATACGCTTCACAAGACATGGCCACTTCTCCGATCAACGCAACTGCCTCTGGTAAGTACAACTGCTTCCCTGTCGACGCAACTCATCAGCCCCACTTCTTCAACTCCTTCATCAACGCAACTTCGCTGCTAACTGCTTCCTCGCAAGAAATAATCGCGACTTCACCGTGCCGAGCGGTACGCCGAGCAGGACTGCCACTTCTTCGAGCGTGTGTCCTTGCATGGCCGAGAGCAGCAAGACCAAGCGAAGTTTTTCCGGCAGCTCATCGAGAGCGCGGTCCAGCCGCTGCGCAAACTGACTGCGCGCCGCCAAGTCTTCCGCGGTCGGTGCCGGCGGTTGGCGCTCTGGACGAGACCATAACGTCTCTCGCTGCTCGCGGCGCTTCGCGGAGCGCGCGCGATCCAGCGCCAGCCGGAACGTGATGCGCACCAGCCATCCGCGAAAGCGGTCGCGTTCACGCAGATGCTTGAAACGCCGGAAAGCGCGCAGCAACGCTTCTTGAGCCACGTCCTCGGCGTCCGCAGTGTTGCGCAAGACGCCGCGCGCCACGCGAAAGGCCAGCGGGCCGCATTCCGTGAGATGGCTTTCAAAGGCTTCGCGCGTGGCTGCTTCCGACTCGAGGCGCTGGGCGTCCGTTGCGCTGCGTGGAGTGCTGCCCTGCTGAGTCAGAACCAACTCCTGCATGCGTGATTGCTCCCGGTACAAATGCCAGACGCCGCGGTGGTCAGGATGGTTCACGATGGGTATGAGTTAATCACGAACGTCGCGGAACTGGCAGCGGAGGGTGGGATGCTATAGGCCCCGCAGGGGAGGTCGCCTGAAGCGTCTGGACCGGGGTGGCGGGCGTCAAACAGGGCCGAGGGACGGCGTTTGGCGGCCGCGAAAGAGACGTCTTGGGGTGCGCCACATCGTTCTTTTTGTAAGTGCGCATTCTAAAGGATTTAAAGTCCTTTAGAATGAACATCTACGCAAGTGTTAATTCTAAGTGGGTTACGGGCGTTGTCCATGAACTGGTCACCTCCATTTTTGGCCGCTGTGAGAGAGGTTCGCGTTTAGGTTCCCGCAGCAGTCTTGGAAGGATTGTGTGCCGCACCCTAGATGCGGTGACGCCCTAAAAGGGCGTCGCTACAAAGGCTTCGTCGCCCCGATGGCCTCATCGCTTACCGCGAGAAATCGGCGTCAAGCCCTTCGCACAAAGCGCTCAGGGTAAACTGCCGCACCGGCACTACAAACGGGCGATCGCAAAATTGGGACTTTTTTTGTTGGGTACAACTCGGGAGAGGGCGCACTTCTCTACTTGCAAAGAGTAACAGGTCGACACATGCCTTGTCAAGACACATTTTTAGGCAAACTTGCTGAACTCAGCCACGCATCGTTTCCCAATTTGGCACAGCGCTCCCACCATAATCGTTCCGATATGGAATGGGTTTCGTGGGCGATTTGCGGGCGTTCGCACGCGTCGCAAGCCAGCTTGCATTGCTGCGACGACGCATAAACTACAGATAATAATATACTTAACTCGCCTTGCCAGCTCAGTCAAGCAGGGGTCTTCGCCATTTTTGTTTCGCTGGCCCTTCGCCTGCTTTTAGGCGGGCATGCGACCTCGCGCGCCAACGAAATTCGAAAAGATTGCAGCAAAGGTGAGCGCGCGTCGCCGGGCGATGAAGTGCGGCGCATGGTTGCTCACGACGCTGGGCGCCGGCGTGTCTGGGTGTGCACAAGGCAGTGGTGGGGGAATTGCACCGCCACCTCCGCCGCCGGGCATTCAAATCAGTGTCACTCCGCAAACGGAGTCCATAACCCTGGGGACCATGCAAGCGTTCATGGCTACCGTCACGAACACCAGCAATACGGCGGTGACGTGGAGCGTCAACGGCGTGCCAGGAGGCGGCGCGACAAGTGGGACAATCAGCGCCACCGGCACCTATACGGCGCCGGCGGATCTGCCGTCACCCGCGAGCGTGCAGGTTGCGGCGACCAGCGTCGTGGACCCTACAAAGTCGGCCACCGCGAGCGTAACCATCGTCAGCGACATCGTGGTGCAGATCGCGCCCAACGTGGCGGGTGTGGAGCTGGGCGCGATTCAGGCGTTCAGTGGTAGCGTGACGAGCGCCGGCCACCCGGACACGAGTTTGCGCTGGAGCGTTTCGGGAGCGGCATGCCCGAACGCGTGCGGCACGGTGGACGCACGCGGAAATTTCACCGCGCCACAGATTCTGCCCACGCCCGTGACGGCGACCGTAACGGCGCAAAGCGTGGCGGATCCATCGAAGCAAGCGTCCGCAGCGATCACCATCACGAGCCACTTTTCGCTGACCATTTCCGCGCCCGCCAGCGTTCCAACCAGCGGAAGCGCGACGATCGTGGCCACGCTGACACCCGTGCCGGGGTCGAATCCCAGTCAAGCACTGACGTGGTCGCTCGCGGGCGCGGGCTGCAGCGGCTCGTCGTGCGGAACGCTCACCACGACGACCACGCAGCTGGCAGGCGCGAGCCCGCTTTCGAACGCCGCGACGTACACCGCCCCAAGCGCCGCGCCAACTCCCAGCACGGTGACCATCTCTGTGACGCCACAAGCCGACCGTTCCAAGGAAGCCTCCGCGATGCTGGCGATCGCGCAAGGCGTGGCGGTGAGCGTCACGCCGAACACGACCACGCTCGCCGCCAACCATCGCGTGACGCTGACTGCGCAGGTGACGGGTTCCGCGATCGGCAACGTGCAGTGGAGCGCGAATGGCATCGCCGGCGGCAACACCACGGTGGGGCAGATTTGTGTTCAGGGATCCAGCCCGTGCCAGCCAGTGCTCGCGGCTTCATCCGCGCCGGTGGACTATCTTGCGCCGGGGGCGATTCCCACGCCCGATCCGGTGACGGTGCAAGCCGTGAGCGCGGACGACGCCACGAAGAGCGGCAGCGCGCAGATCACGGTGATCAATCATGTGTTGGTCTCCGTGATGCCCTCGAGCGTGACGCTGGCGCCGACGGCGGTGCAGGACTTTACCGCCGCGGTGTTAGGCACCGCCAACCAGCAGGTGACGTGGCAAATTTCCGGGAGCGGCTGCGCCGCGGCCAACGAAATCTGCGGCGCCATCAATGCGAACGGAACGTACACCGCACCGGCGGTGGCGCCGTCACCGGACACATTGCAAGTGGTGGCGGTAAGCCAGGACGACGCCACGCAATCCGGCGCAGCCAACGTAACCATTTCGACGGGAGCGAATATTTTATCGCTGCATCCGGCTAGCGTGTACGCGGGAGCGGCGCAAGGTTTCGCCTTGCAGGTGGATGGCAGCGGATTTGTGGTGGCCGGGTCGGTGACGGGATCGAGCGAGGGGGCGGCGCTGTTGATCGGCGGAAGCGCGCGCACCACCACATGCGCGTCCGCGACGGAGTGCATCGCTCCAGTGTTGGCCAGCGACGTTTCGCTGGCCGGGAGTGTCTCGGTGCAACTGCAAAATCCCAACGGCACATTAAGCAACGTGGTGCAACTTGTCGTAGCGCCACCAAATACTTCGGATGCCTCCATCGCGCTGAGCAGCGTGGCGCCGCAGGCCACGGGTCAGAACATAGTGGTCGTCGACACTACTACGGCGGGAATTTCAACCGCCGACGATGACGTGGATTTGGACGTCGCGGCGATGGGCGCATTTTCAAGCACGACAAACTCGTGCTCGCTGGGCGGCAACCTGGTGACGCTACTGCGTCCGGCAAGCGGGACCAGCACCGCAGATCTGTGTCTTTTCTCCGAGAGCGGACTGGACGCCAGCATGACGGTGACGATTTCCGGGCCGGGCGACATCACGGTGATCGCCGAACAGCCTGCCGGACTGGGAATCCTGCACGTAACGTTGCTGCTTCCGGCGACGGCGGCTGCCGGACCGCGCACACTTTTTATTCAGAGCACCAATCTGGACAAGACGGCGGCGAGCGGCGCGGTGAACTTTCAGTGAGAGTGGTTCGAGCAAAATTCCGGAGGAGGCGTAAACAAATGAGCAATCGCAACGGCAAGCAGTTCTTGTGGATTCTTTTTTTCATTGCGCTGGCGCTGACGGCCATCGTGGCCAGCGCCACGACGCTGGAGCCGATGAGTTTTGCACGGCTTACGCGGCAGGCCACGGCGATCGCACGGCTACGCTGCGTCAGCGTGCAAAGCACTTGGGCCGGCGGGGAAATCTGGACGGATACGCGGTTCGCGGTGTTGCAACAAGAAAAGGCCGATGCTTACGGAACGAATCAGGTTGATTTCAAGCCCCGCGTGGCGCCACGTGAAGTTTCCGCGGAAAGCGAGGATGCGGCGCCCAGCGCCACCATCACGGTGCGGCAACTGGGCGGCAACTTAGCCGGCTTGCACGCGCAGGTGGACGACGTGCCGCAGTTTCACGCCGGCGAAGAAGTGTATTTGTTTTTGTGGCGCCGCGCCGGCGAGCCTTACCGCGTGCTGGGGTGGACGCAGGGCACGTTCCGTGTAACGCGGGATGCGCTCAGTGGGGCGGCGCGCGTGACGCAGGATTCGGCGATGGCGGCGTTTCATGGGGAGGTGCGCGAATTTCAATCGAGAGGTGTGCGAAATTTACCGCTCGCGGCGTTCGAGGCGAAATTGCGAGCGGCAATTGCCGCGGGTGTAGCGGGCGAAAAGTGAATATTGGAAAAAAACCGCTATGGCGATTCTGGACTTCCATGGGCTGCGGAAAAAGGCAGAGGCTCTTCCTCAGGCGCTGCAGCGCGTTGGAAGCCAAACGCCTAATGTCGGGACTAAAGCTCCGACCCACAAAACGGTGATTCACAATGCCGCGAGGTACAAGACTCCGATTCACAATGCGGCGGTGGCACAGTGGTGGCGACCCGCACAGCCAATATTGGCTGTGCCACAAGAAAGAACTGATCTCGGAGACGATGCTAAGACGCCAAGGTCGAAGGAGGGTTTAAATCATGATTCGAATACGGAAACTCGCCGGGCAACTATTCGCATGTCTTTATGCGGTTTTTCTGGCGCCTTTCGCGTGTGGCTACTCTTTCGATCAGGTAGTTCCGGATGTGCGACAGGCCGCGTCGTTGTCTGGCGGGTCGGCGTGTCCTGTGCCCGCGCATCAGCTCAGCGCGGCGGGGAGTATCGCGGAACAGTGGAGCACGGTGCTGAATAGCGATCCCGTTACGATCATCACGCAGAATCAGACGGCGGCTGGGCAGTTGGCGGAGATCGAGGCAGTGATTCAGCAATCCATTGCGGTGTGGACCGGGGTTTCCGGCACGACGTTGCTGCCCGCCACGTTCGGCGCCGTGACGCGCACTACCACGCAGAACGCCTGCGCAGCGGATGGCATAAATTCCATCTGCTTCGATCAGGCGGACCTGGCATTCACGCCGGGGGTGCTGGCGTTCACGCGAATCGTCACCGCCGATCGTGCCGGACTGCAACTGGCGAACGGGCCGATAAGCACGCAGCCGGGGCAAATTCTTGACGCGGACATTTATTTCAATCCCAGCGATTCGACGGTGATTTTTGCCACGCCGCAGGCGTTGCCGGCGACTCCCAAGGCCTACGATATGGAATCGCTGATGATCCACGAGTTTGGACATTTGCTGGGGTTCAGTCATTCGGCGGTGTGGCGGGCCATGATGTTTCCGTTTGCGCCTGCTCCCGGCACATTTACCGGCACGCGGCCTTCGGCGCAACAGCTCGATGCGCCGCTCAGCGACGACGACCGCACCGGCCTGCGCGTGCTGTATACCGACCCGACGGACACGCTGCATACGGGAACAATTCAGGGACGCATTCTTCCGGCGAATACGCTGTCGCTGCCCGCGACGCCTCCCGGGGTGACGGGAATCTTCGGCGCGCAGGTGGTGGCGGTGGATTCGGCTAGCGGCGCGGTGATCGCGGCAACAATTGGCGGATGGAGTTGTTCGGCGCCGGGCCCCGCGCAGTTTGACGGCACCTACGAAATCGGTCGTCTGGCAGTGGGCGCGAGCTATGTGGTCTACGCCGAGCCGCTCAATGGCGTAGTTTCTCCGGCGCAAATCACCCCGGCTACGACTGGGCTGTGCCGGAACACCACGACGGATCCGGGCTGGCCGCAGCTGCAGGCTTGCACGGTGCCAGCGGTGGATGTGAGCTTCACTACGCGGACGCTGCCGGGGCCGTGAGCTGCGAGGTCGTGGCCAGATCGATCTCACGGATATTCTTGACGAAGTGAGTGACCTCTTCGGCGAACTAAGAACACAAACGCACTTCAGGGGCTAAAGCCCATGGGTGGACAAGCGCTGGACGTCGGAGCTAAAAGCTCCGACCCACAAAACAACGGCCATTTCAGGAGTCAGGAAAAGCGGACGATTGTTGATTCTTTCGAGCGGTGACGCCCATTCCGTGGAAGTTCGATTGTGGTCGGACTAAAGGCCCGGTGACGCCCTAAAGGGCGTCGCTACAAATGCCTCGGTGCTTACTCCGTGAAAGCGGCGTCAAGCCTTCGAGCAAAGCGCTCACGTAAACCACCGCGCTCCAAGTTGACAGACAAAGAAAAAAGCGCCCCGGGGTTGCCGAGGCGCTTTCTGTGCGCTGGTTTGGGTTGGGACACTGTTTACTGCGTCGGACTCAGCAGCTGCGTGAAGCCGGTGGTGTTCACGTCGCGGAAGAGCGGAGTCCGCGGCGGCAGCAGCGAAGGTTGCAGGAAGTTGTTGTCGAAGGTGTAGTTACGAACCGGCGGGCTGTATACCCCCCCGCCGCTCTTGTATAGTCCAACGGCTTGCCGGTTGGTGAACAGGCAGACCAGCGAACCGGTGTAATTCATATTCACGCTTCCCCAGTTTTCCAGTTCACGCATGAAGTTGTGTACACCACCGTCCGTACCGAAGTCCTGAACACCATCCACCTCTGGGAAAGCCACGCCTTTGCCGCCGATGATCGCCGCGCGGTAGTAGCTGGTGGTGGCCGTGCGGACAGCCAGATTGTACGGCCCAGCAAACGAGTTCACATCGTTCCAGTTGTCGGAAAGTACGCTGACGGCATCGCCGATCACCGAGGCTCCTACGTCCTTGGTGTTGAACGTGTTTCCAGTGCATCCTGGGCAATTGAAGGAGCCCTGAATGTAGACGGGATTTTCTGCCGCGATGGTCAGGCCGCAAGTGACGCCACCCGGACACTGATCCAGGTTGTCAACTAAGTCCGAACCGTTCACCAGTTTTACGGCACGGCGGAAGAGGAAATTGGGGTTTTGCCTTGCCTCATTTGCGTGGATGACCATGGTGCCCGCCCAAATCGGTGCGCCCAGTACGACGCTAGGCCCATAGGGCGCCGTGTTCGTCACTCCGCAGTTGTAACCGAGTCCATTAGCGGCATAAGGAGGAGGAGCCAGCCCGTAGACCTTAGGATCCGGGGTTGCGGTCGCGATGGCAGGTTGGAGTGTTAGCGGGCCGTAGCCGCCGAGCCACGGTGATCCGATGTTGTAGGGCAGCAGGGATTGATTCGCAAACTCCCCATACGTATACAGGAGCGCGGTCCCATCGAGGTCTTCACCCGTGTCTACGGTCTTGTTGGGGCAGCCGTTCGCGTCGGCCGGGTTGACAACGTCATTGTAGCCGTACTCCCCGGTCTCGCGCTGAGATGGGGATAGCTCTGGCCAATTCCCGGGGAAGGCTGGTAATAGCGCGTAATTCGGACCGCTATAGGTATTGCCTCGACGATCGGATATGTACACCACGTAATTGTTCGGAGCGTTGGTCCCATCATGAGAGAGCTGACCGCTGTCGGGTGCACCAAGAGTTCCAGCCAGATACTTGGCCAAGTTTTTCACGTCAAGTTCGACATACTGCATGACGCCACCGAGTGCGACCATGTTGGCAAAGCTAACGCTGTTGTTCGCCCCACCCGTTGCTGATGTAAGGGTACCCGTCGGATCGTTGTTGTTCATCAGGCCTTCGCGAGTATCAAACAGCACGTTCGGCCAGAAATCATCGCCGTGTGTGGCGATGATGGTCGTGGTGCTTCCGACGGTGGTGGTGCCGCATCCGATTCCGCCCCCGTCCGCGCCCGCGAAACCACTGGCGGGATTGTCGCGCATTCGCTGGAGCCGGATAATGGCCAGCGGATGACCATCGGGACAAGGAACAGCCCCCGCAACACCCGTCGTCATGGACCCGACTTCCGCTGTCGGCAGTAGAGGCAGCACCGGGGCACCAAACGTCGAGACGGGGACGGTCCCACCCGCAGCTCCGACCGGGTTGGCGTTTTTGCCCACGTAGCCGTACCCCAAAACTTCCTCGGTAACATCAGTAAAACTACACGCGTTATACGGTACATTCTGGATTTCAATCTTGATGTATCCATGAATGAGGGGAGCGCCGTTCCCGATCCAATATCCATCGCCGACGGGCGGCAACGTCAATGCCCCCGGCTGTCGAGTCGACGGTGTGTAGCCAGCCGCGACGGCTCCGGAGGTTGCCAGAGGCACAAAGGTTTCGTTGTGCGCCGCGAGGTACCCCTTGATTAGGAGACTGTTAGCATCGGTTGCCGGTCCCGCCAGAAGCGCCAGATTGTACGGTTGCGTGGTGGAGGTGCAAGGGAGACCCGCGCCTCCGCCGATGAGATCCTGCGGGTTGTCCGAAAGAAGAATTTTAAGGCTGGCTTGGGCAAAATAGCGCTCCTGCGTGACGGACGCAGCTTCACCAGAGTATGGGCGGCGAATCACGTCGACCGGCTGCGTGGTTCCGCCACCGAGCGTGACGATGCCAAGTTGCAGTTGCTGGGCGCCGGTGGAAAGTGATGGAGCAGAACTGCCAAGTCCGTTACGCAGATTACCGGCGTAGTTTGACGCTCCCGTTGAGAGCGAAGGCCAATTGGTGTTTCCGGCGCTGCCTAGGCCCTGCGTCAAGCTGCCTTCCGTGGGTGCCAGCGTGCGGGTGCCCGAGCCGTTGAACACGTTCACCGTGCCGGTGTAATTACTGGAAGTTAGGTGGCCATTGGCGAGCGTCCAGCGAATGACGTCCTTATACGCCGTCACGCTCTGGGACATCGTCAAAGTGGCTCCCGAAGCCAGAAACAGATTGCCGTTGGTATGCGTCCGGCCACCGAAGTTGAAGTTAGGACCGGCAAAATAGCTGCAGTCAGGGTCGCAGAACACGCCGAACTGGAACATCGGGATGCCAACCGTCTGCGTGGTGCGCTGCAGCTTCACTTCCGAACCGCTGGAGGTGCGCGCTGTCACGTTCATGACATAGGGAGTGGCCAGCGCGGTCATACCTTGATAAGCGCCAGATTGAATTTGCGTAACCGTTGGAAGGTAGTTGCCGTTGCCATCCACGGGGTTGGGGCTGGTGATCGTATATCCGGGCGTTCCATCCCCGTTGATGTAGCTGATGTCCGTGATCGCCGGAGGGTTGTTCTGCAGGGCGTTAATTTGCGCGGTCGGAGGCGCATAGTTGGCGTCAAACAAAGTGCCCAAATCGGCGGTGAGCTTTTCCATGCCCGCTTGCGCCGCGTAAAATGCCCTGCCGTAATCGCTGTTGATGCCGCTCAGCTTTTGGCCGGAGTTGATCAACAGGATGAAACCCACCAGCAGGCTGGACATCAGCAGCATGAGCAGGATGGTGGTCAGCAGGGCGATGCCTGACTGGCTGCGCAATATTTTTTTCGCGGCTCTCATGTTCTCATTCCCCTTAGTCGTTTCCTCAATCGTTAGTGATACTTGTTGACGTACGCCATGCTGCGCAGGCTGACCTGCGTCTGTACGCTGGTCTGAATAACCTTGCCGGTTTTCTGCGAAGTGGTATCCGATTGCGCTCCCAAGAAGATATTCACCGAACGAATCGAATTTTCCGAATAGCCGGTGGGAACGGCGGTCTCATTTACCGCAATGCCATCGCTGAAGTTGTAGGTGAAGTGCAGGTTTTGTAGCGTGTCACCCACGGTTTGACCGGTGTTGAAATTGATCCTCCGGATCAGTTCCACGTGGCCGGGCACGCTGGTGTTATCCAGGTAGTAGCTGATCATGCTGACGCGAATGACCGTGGTGGGCGGATAAGAGGTGCCCTGGGTCGTCGTTGGACACGCATTCCCGTTCTGCAACTGTATTAATGTGCCGCAGGGATCTCCGGTTTGGTTAAGCTTAAAGGGATCGTTGGCGGCGAAGAAGACCGTGGGCCAGGAAACGCTGGTGACGTTCACCAGGGTATTGCCGTTGGCGTTGCTGAACATCAGCAAGTCCCCGGCATTGATGGTAGCGCCCGACGGACTGGGCGAGACTACGCATTTCGGGTCAAATGTTGCCGAAGATCCGTTGAGAGCGATGGAACCTGCGCAGCCGCCGCCGGTTCCCGGCGCTCCATTGCCCGCCGCCAAATTAATCGGCCAGGTGTTCAGCGTTAAGCTGTTGTCCTGGTACAGCATGGTGATCTCGTCGGTAGTGTTGGGACCCAGGTCGAAGCCCGGCTCGATTGCCGGCATCGCTACGTTGCACGTCGGAAAATTCGCGGAGCCAGTCAGCGTCGGCCGCAAGACATTGGTGACTCCCGAGGTGCAGGCGCCCGAGGCCGCTTTCGCAGGAATCGAAATGCCCCCAGTGGGAATCCCGGTAGCGGTCTGAATCAAGTCCTGCTCCATCATGTTCAGGCCAGCACGCATGTTGTCGGTGATATCTTCGTTCAGCGTGACGCTCTGGTTGACCTGTGTGGCGTCCCGGAACGCCATCATGGTGGCCGCCAAAGCCACGGTGGTGACGCCCATGGCGACGGCGAATTCGACTAGCGTAAATCCTGCGTATTTCCTCATGCGCGATAGCCTCGTAGCCATTCTGTTCTTCCTTCCGCGTGCACCAAGCCTGTCGGAACCCTGCTCGAACAACTCGGTCGAACGATCTTCGTAAGACGACTCAGGCAAAAGACGAGATATAGCTGACCAGCGTGTACGTGCGCTGGTGCGAACCCAACTGGTAAGTAACCGTTACAGTGATCATTCGCAGGTTGGGTTCAGTATTTCCCGCAACCACCACCGGCGATATGGCGATGGTGCGTTTCATAAAGGGATTCAGATCGAGGCTCGTGGTGGAGCCGGTCGTCACCACCTCATCGGCAGAGCCGATATCCGTCACCGTGCCAACCAGGCCGTCCGAGCCGGGCAACAGAATCGAGGACGGACCGTCAACGAACACTCCGCCGGAGCTGACATTCTGCAGATTGGCCCAAGTCAAGGTTTGTGTGTCTCGCGCGGTGAACATCGCTTCCACCGCCTGCTCGGCCTTTTTCTCGGCAATGTAATCGTATTGCGCCATCGCGGCGTAATACGCGCCTTGCGAGTAAATCGCGGCCAGCGACAAGACGCCGAAGGAGAGCACCAGGATGGAGATCATGGCTTCGAGCAACGTAAAGCCAGACTGCGCGCGCTTATTTTTGGTTTGCTGTCTCATAGATTTGCTCTCTACTCCCGCCACTGCGTGCCATCCCAGGCGAAAGAACGCACCCGCCCAGTGGCGCCCACAACCGTAATGGCCCGCGCGGTAGCGGTGTTGCCCGGCGTGCCGATGAAGATCGTCGCGTTGATGGGATCGTTATTGCCCACCGCGTAGTAGTTCGCTGGCGCAGCGCCTCCGGCGCCCACCAGGCTTCCAGAGGTGGTGAACATCACGGCGCTACCGGCCGAGCCGCCATTAACGGCCACGAGACTGATGGCCGAAGAGTTTCCGAAACCCAGCGGACCCATGGGAGTGTTGGGCAGCGTAGGAAACACATAGAATTGCAAAGCGTTCGCCGCCGAGTCATTGAGCTGCACCAGCGGCAGCGGTGTGGGCACAGCCTCGTTGGGCAAAGGCTGCACCGTCAACTGGATGGTGTTGCTTCCGTTGAAGGCCACCACCACGTTGCGGCGTTTGGTGACCGCGAGTTGTCGCGCTTGGCGTAGCGCGTCCACCACGGCATCCGTCGCATTATTCGCGCGGCTGGTGATCGACGGGTTCACCGTGCTCATGATGGCCATCCCCGATAGGGTGAGTACAATGCCCACGACGGCCATCAACTCTACGAGGGATGTGCCTCGCTGCCGTTGACTAGAAGTTGCTAACATTCGAAAGCTCCTGGAGCGTTGCAACGCGCTCGTCCTGCGGGTCTCCAGAGATGCACGCCATCAGCCAGCCTGGGCCGTGCATTAAATTGATTGTTTGTAGTTACTTACACCGAGACGTGAGGTGAGCAATGGAAGGGTGACAGGGCCTTGGTTACAAAAGGTTACAAGTCGCGTTGCGCTCCTGGGGTCGTAGTCAGGGGCTAATCCAGCCCCCCCCGAACAACAGGCCGGGGCCAAGCGACGCCAGAAAGATGGGCTTCTGATTATCGGGAGACTGTTTGGCCGCCGCGGAGAGGGCCAAGTGCAACGCGGTCCCACACGTCGAAGATCCCAGATTTCCCGACGCACGGGAGACCTCTGGAAACAGCGCTTCCGACACGCCACATTGTCTGGCAACCAGAGCCATCAGGCGCGGATTCGGCTGGTGCGTGGCAAAGGCGCCCACCGCGGTGCGCGAGATTCCGCTGCGTCGTTCGAGCGCCGCGATGGTTTTTTCCATGCGGCTGATGGCAGCGCGAGACAACGCGTCGCCGTCGAACTGCAGCGTTAGGCCGCCGTCCTTATCGTCACTCACGCTGACGGCGTCCGCGTATTGCCCGGCGCAACCGAACAAAAACTCTCCGAACGCATAATTGGCATCTCGGCCGGCTTCGCTCGATTTGCGCAGCACGAAAGCGCTCGCGCCGTCCCCAAATAAGCCGCCGAATTCCCCGGCGACGCGCCCCGGAGTCAGCGTTCGGCTGTGTACGTCGGCGCTGACCACGGCGACGGCGCGAGCTTGTCCACACCCGATCAGCGATTGCGCCACCGCGAAGGCATTGATCAGTCCCAGGCACCCGCCGCCCACATCGAGCGCCGCGCAGTCTTCCCGGACCTGAAGCCGTGAATGCAGTTGTGCCGCCAGCGAAGGATAGTTGTGATGCGTTTCGCTGGTGGCCACGATCCAATCGATCTCGTTCGCCAACGCGCCAGAAGTTCGTAAGGCGTCTTGGGCCGCCGTCGTGCCCAGCGAAAGCTCGTTCTCGCCTTCGGCCACGTAGGCTAGCGATTCAATTCCCGCGCGCCGCCGCAATTTTCCGGGCGGCATGCCGAACGCCACGTCCACTTCTTCGGACGCCACGATGCGCGCTCCTTGCGCGGTCCCCGATCCTGCAATGCACGCAGGGTTTATCGTGCCATTTTTGCTGGGATGCGTGCTAAGGAGTGGATCGAACATTACGTTCCTGGTTTTATTTTTGCGAAAGAATGGAAGCTCTTCAATCGTCCTATTACATTTCAGCAGAACTCTTCGCGGATGTCGCGACAATCTACGGCGACGGCGGCCAATGCCTAAAGTGGGCGAAGACCCCGTGCGGTCTTTTTTGGGCGGTACCCGATTAGACGCCGTTAACGTCTTTGAACGATACGTCGCCGCGTCTATTTCGAATGCACCGAAGCGCCCGCTAACTTTTCCAACTCACTGACCACGCGCTCAAGTTCATCCACCAGCGCGCTAGATCCCGCTTTGCGAAAAACATCCACGAGCTGCCGGTAATAGCCCAGGGTTCCTTCCTTGCGGCCTTGGAAGCGTTTGAATACTTCATCGCCTTCCACGCGATAGTCCGAAAGAATTTCGCGCGCGTTGGCCAGTTTGTCCGCCGCGGAAACCAGCCTCACATCAGCGGCTTCGTTGGCTACCCTGGCGATATACGCGCGTTTACGTTCCGCCCAATCGCGCTTTTCGCCGCGCGCTTCGTACGAATCCGTGCAGCCATCCACGATGCGTGCCACTTCGTCGCCAAACTTTTCGCGAATTTCGTCCAGGCGCGGCAACCCGCCCTGATCTTCCACGGCGTCATGCAACAGCGCGGCAATCACCTGGTCTTCGCCGCCGCCATGTTGAATTACGATCGCGGCCACTCCCAGCAGGTGACCGACGTACGGCTGGCCTTTGCCTTTGCGGCGCTGAAATTGATGCAGCTCCGCCGCATAACGCAGGGCCTCCACAAACCTCTGCGTAAGCACCGGCGCATCTGATTTCATCCCGTTCTGTCGCATGTTTTTCCTGCTGAACCTACCGTCGCGCAAGTCCCTGTGGCGCAGGGCGCGATCTGCGGTGTGCGGCGACCTTTTGCGTGTAGCGAAGAGATTGCTTCATCCCGCGCGGCAATCTACCGCCGCCGCATCTTGCTCAGCAACCGCAGCATCTCCAGATACAGCCACACCAGCGTCACCATCATCCCGAACGCGCCGTACCACTCCATATATTTCGGCGCGCCCGCGCTAACCGCGGATTCAATCATGTCGAAATCCAGCACCAGATTCAGCGCCGCGATGATCACCACGAAAATGCTGAAGCCAATGCCGATCATGCCGCTGCCATTGATTGCGGGAACTTGAATGTGAAAGAAACCGCCGAGAACCATTTCGACTATATAAAGCAGCGCGATTCCGCCGGTCGCGGCAATCACGCCCATTTTGAATCCCTGCGTCGCGCGAATCATTCCAGTTTTGTAAGCCAGTAGCATCACGAAAAGAGTTCCGAACGTGAGGCCCACAGCCTGCACGGCGATGCCAGGATAGGAGCGCTCAAAAAATGCCGAAATTCCCCCGAGCGCCAAACCTTCCAGCAACGCATAGATTGGAGCAGTAATCGGCGACCACTGCGCCTTGAAGGCGGTTACCAGCCCCACGACGAACCCGCCGACCATCCCGCCAAACATCCACGGCATCGCTGCTTCTGGTGTTCCCGAGTGCGCCATGCCCCAAGTCCATGCCGCCGTCACTACGGCGCACAGCAGCAAAAAGCCTGTCTTGTTGACGGTGCCCTGCAAGGTCATCGCTTCGCCGGTGGCCGCCACATCGCGAAACGCCTTCTCACTCAAAACCGGATTCGATGTACGAAAGGGATTAGCCATGATCGGAACTCTCCAAAATCGCTAGCATCACGCTGAATCAGATTACTTTTCAGCAGGCTTGCGGCTTGTACCTTTTGCAACGACTACTCGCCGGAAAACGTGCCTGCTTAAATTCTACTCCGTGCCGTCCGCCATTTCCATTCCACCTCCCGCGTGTGTGCCTGGTGGCCGTTGGCGCATTAATTTCCGGGCACCGGCGTCGACGGGGAACGGAACACGAACGCTACAATCATGTGCGAGGGGATCGAATTTCCATCGTAGGATGCCGCGCTGAAATTCCAATTCTTCAACGCGCTCGTTGCCGATGCCGTCAGCGGCGGAACGTCCCGCAGAATCGCGACATTCACGGTGTTGCCATTCGCGTCCAGCATGACGTTCAGCACCACCGCTCCCTGCGCTTTCGCCTTGGCGGGATACGGCGCAAACGTAGCCGTGTTCAATTGCGCCGGATAATAGGGCTGATCCTTCGTAGCGATCGGCTGGACTTGCGACGGCGGCGGCAGCGGAATATTGTCGGCTCCGAGAAAGCCGGGATCGTACAAAATGTTGATCGTCAGCGTCGAGGGCACGGGCTTGCCATTGAGCGTAGCCGGTATGTACGTCCAAGAGCGCACCGTCTGCGCGGCGGGGCCGGACACCGAGGAAATATCGCGCAGAATCGTCACCGCAATCACCTGGCCGGTCTTGTCCAGATCCACGGAAAGCGTCACCACGCCCGCGTCGAGGCTGCTCGCGGGGTAGGGAATGTTTCCAGCTTTGCTCGCACTCGCAGGAACGAAACGGCCCGGCTCTTTGCCCTGGCTTGTTAACGCCCAAGCCGCGGCAACGACGGCCACCATTAACACGCTGATGGAAACATTTACAATTCGCTTGATCACGGAATTTGTCCTCTCAAACACTGCGATACTTCCTCATTCGCCCGCAGGCACGCCAAGCCCCAACTTTCTCGCCTGAATCTTACGCCAGCGCACCGAACATCTCCAAAGACGGCGCTTCCCGGACGCTTTCTTTGCGAGTTTTGCCTTAGAATCATGCCCGGCATGATTACTCGCGTAGCCGCGTCCGCCGAAACTCCGCAAAGCACTTCGGAATCCGCCGGTCGCATTGTCTCCATCGATATTTTTCGCGGACTCACCGTGCTGGTGATGGTCTTTGTCGACAATCTTGACTTCGTCAAAGGTCTCCCGTGGTGGACGTATCATCTGCCCCGTCAAGCCAATGGAATCACTTACGTGGACATGGTCTTCCCTGCCTTCCTATTCGTTATGGGCATGTCGATTCCCCTGGCGGTACAGCGCAGGATCGCCGCGGGCGATTCCGCCGGAAAAATCTGGTGGCACATCGTCGCGCGCTCTCTGAGTCTGGTGGCGCTTGGACTGTTTATCGCCAATGGCCCGCAAGTGGATCCGCAGCCAACTGGCATCAGCGCGGCTTCGTGGGCCCTTTTGGGATTTGCGGGAATCGCGCTGTTCTGGGGCGTTCCGTCCACGGCGCCGGCGCATAAACGCCTTTATCGCATCCTGAAATATTCCGGCCTGCTGCTGCTCATCGTGTTGGCCGTGATCTTCAGAAGAAAGACGGTCGAGGGAAACGCGGCGTGGCTGGATTTTTCAGACTGGGAAATTCTCGGCTTGCTTGGCTGGGCCTATCTGCTGGTGGGCTCTCTTTATTTATTTTTCAAAAAACATTTCAAAAAACTTTCCACTAAAGAGGTACTGCCGCTCGCCGCGTCACTGGCGCTGCTGATTGCGTTGAACGCCATGTCCACGGCCGGATGGTTTCACTGGCTCAACCGCTTTCCACCTTACGCGCAACCCTTCGAAGCCGGACTCAGCTCCATCACCATGGCTGGCGTGCTCGCTTCGTTGATCTTTCTGGACGGTACACGGGCCAACAGCTTCCGCGCCAAAATTCTCTACGCATTCAGTTACGCAGCTGCTCTCGCGGCGACTGCCCGGCAGCTCACGCCCCTTGGAATATCCAAACTAAGAGACACTCCGGCATGGTGCTTGTACTGCGCGGCGACAAATATTCTGCTCTTCCTGTTCCTCTACTGGATCGCCGATATCAAGCGCTGGACCAAGTGGGCCGCGTTCATCAAACCTGCCGGTGCAAACGCCCTGCTCACTTATTTTCTGGCTTACGTGGCGTACTTCAATCCCACGCTGTTTCACCTGACCGCTGACGGTGCCGAAGGCTGGTACGGAGTGCTGCGCTCACTTCTATTCGCAGCGCTGGTCCTAACCGTCGCCGCCGTACTGACCCGCTGCAAATTCAGATTGCACATCTAGCACTAAGTAGCTTATGCGGTATGGTTACGTACTTTTAATAATATCGACGAAACTGGTGTGATAGCATGTGCGTCCTATGTCATATTTTAGGCGGTCATGAATTCCGGCGGCCGGTTAAGTCTCAGCCGCCCGCAGGCCGCACGCGTCTGAACTAGATCCGCCAGCTGGAGGAATCCATGTGCTTATTCTCTTTCCGTCGAATCTGTCGATGGTACGGCGCGTCCATCCTGTTCGCACTCATGTTGACGCTCATCCTCTCAGCCGCGGCTATGAGTGGTTGCGGCGGCGCTCCACCTGCCCCGGTGGTCCGAGGGAACACCATGGTCACCGTCGTGCTCTCCAGCACCGCGAACGACCAGCTCACCGAATTCGATTTGACTCTGCAAAGCATCACCTTGACCAGCCAATCGGGCAATACCGTTACGCTCCTTTCGGCCATGCAGGGGACGGAATTCATTCACGTCAATGGCGCGATTGAGCCGCTGGTCACCGTCAGCGTTCCTCAAGACGTATACACGTCTGCGACCGCCACGGTTGGCGGGGCGCAATTCACCTGCGTGGAGTTAAGTAGTGCCACGGGCGGAATCGACACCAGCACATTCGCGTACGGGCAGACGCCTTCGGCAAATGTCGCCGTCAACCTGGCCACGCCGATCAGCATTACGGGCAATTCCATGGGCTTGTCGCTCAACCTGCTGGTGGCGCAATCAGCGGCCTATGACACCTGCGATTCCGGCGGCGCGATAGACAACTACTCCATCACTCCGACTTTCAACCTCACTCCCGCAGCTTTCTCTTCCGAGCCCACCAGCCCCGAAAATGGCAAGGTGATTGGATTGAATGGCCAGATTTCGTCCGTCGCTACGGCCGCGGGTAGCTTTGTGTTATCCCTCCCGGAACTTGAAAACCCGCGAACAATTTCCGTGGCATCCGCTGCCGGCACTTTGTATCAAGGCATCAACACTTTTTCTGATCTCGCTGTCGGAACATTCGTGAATATCGACGGGGCCGTCCGATCGGACGGTTCTCTGGTCGCCACGCGCATCGCCGTGGAAGACCCGTCCGCTACCACCGTGGTCACCGGTCCCCTCCTGCAAATATCCGATCTGGAGCCTTCGTTCGTGCTCTGGGGACGCCAGCAACAGGGCGCTCTGTACGCCGATAACTTCGTGCTTGGCGGGCAATACTTCAGCTTCGGTAACGCCGTGTTTCAAGTCTCCGGGCAGCTCGCCAATCTGCACGCCTTGCCGTTCCTGCCCAGCTTCAACGCCGCGAATATAGTTCCGGGGCAGAACGTTTATCTCGGGACTTCCTCGCTGCTCGACAGCGGTGGATTCCCCTACACCCCGCTGTCAACGGTAACGCTATTGCCCCAGACCATCGACGGAACCGTCTCGGGATCGTCCACCAATGGCAATTTCACCGTCTATACGGTAGAGCTCGCCGCTTACGACTTGTTTCCCCAGCTTGCTGTGCAGCAAGGTCAGGCTTCCCTTTTGAATAACCCGAGCGAGGTGCAAGTCTACGTCGACAGCAGCGCTCAGCAGCTCAACTCGCAGCCTCTGGCTCCGGGGAGTACCTTGCGCTTCTACGGGCTAGTGTTTAACGACAACGGCACCCTGCGGATGGACTGCGCACAAATAAATGACGGAGTGTCGGTGAGCCCGCAGGCAGCGCAATCATCTGCGCAGCGCCGCATGGAAAAAGGTCAATCCAAGATAATTCGCGCGGGAACTCTTGGCCGCCTGCACCAAACAGTTCGTCTCATCACCCCGGCCCCATAGGCGGGGGCAACTGAAGCCTGCAGCGGAATTCCCGCCTTGCGTTATCTCAATCGTCGCCCGAAGCCTGGGCGAGCGATTCGGCAACGCGAGGTGGTGTCGGTATTTTCACGCGATCGATATCGGACGCCAATCCAACTTGCTTGAGCATCCAGATGGTATACCAATTGACGTCGATTTCGTACCACTTGAAACTATGCCGCGCTGCGACGGGATATGCATGATGGTTGTTGTGCCATCCTTCGCCCAGCGTCAGCAACGACACCCACCAATTGTTCGTCGAGAGATCGCGCGTCGCAAAGCGGCGCGAACCCCAAATATGCGTGGCGGAGTTAACCAGCCACGTGGCGTGCAGCCCCATCACGGTGCGAAAAAAAATGCCCCACAACAGGAAGGGCCATCCACCGATCGCAAACAGCGCGGTTCCCAGAATCAGCGTCGGCACAAAATGGTATTCCGTAATCCATACGTGAAACTTGTCCGCGGCCAGGTCTGGCACATAGCGGTCTATCGTATATGCGTCTTGGCGCAGCGCATTGCCAACCAAAATCCAGCCCGCATGCGACCACCACTTGCCATCCCGCGGCGAGTGCGGGTCGCCGTCCCCATCCACGAACTGATGATGCATGCGATGCGTAGCCACCCACAGCAGCGGTCCGCCTTCTACAGCCATCACCGCGCAAATCGTAAGCACGTACTCGAACCACTTGGGAGTTTTAAAAGCTCGGTGCGTGAGCAGCCGGTGATAACACATCCCGACGCCCAGGAGCGCCGTCAGCCAATAGAGAAAGATAGCCACGAAGAGCGCTTTCCAGGTGAAGAAGAAAAGCGCCGCCACCGCCCCGACGTGAAACAGTGTAAGAGAAGTGGCGATCAGCCAGTTGAACTCCTTCTTGCCAGGCTGTTCTTTCCGAGGGGTGTTGAACCGCAGTGCGCGCACAGGAGGAGTAGTTGGCATATGGATTATGGGCATCGGATCGAACGAGAAATCTGTCCTAAACTGCACACCTTGCCCAACGTGCAAATTTGGCAGGGCTGAAGAGGGACGACCTGTTACGTACTCGTGATGATGGGTGCAGTCTACCGGCGACAGTATGGCACTAAACCTGTCAAAACTACCGAAACGCGTGGCGCGCTGAGGAGGGGGGACGGTCCGCTAAGTTGACGACTACTCCGCGGGAGTTATGACGATATTCCGGAACGCGACATGCCCTTTTTCGCTGCCTTGCAGATAGATGGGGCCCGGCAATCCCTCGTGACTGTCCAGCGCGCCGCCGGTGATGCCAGGAATTTCCTGACTGTTGATCACCGTCTGGCCGTTCTGCAATACGGTGACCATTCGGCCGATCAACGTGATGTCGAAGCTCTGCCACTCTCCGACCTTGCGCGGAAGTTCCGGTGTGGGCGCCAGGAATCCGTAGACCCCACCCGTGTGATGACTCGGCGGCTCGCCGGCAGACTCAACCTCAATCTGCACTTCGTAGCGGCCGCCCAGATACACGCCGCTGTTGGAATTCGGCCCGCAGTTGAATTCCACGTGCAGCTTGAAGTCTTCAAACTTCGCGTCGCCGATTAGCTCCGGGCCTTCGCCGGGCGAAATCAAATCGCCGTTTTCAACCTTCCATACGGACGCGGCGCTCGATTTGCTCATCGTCCAACCGGATAGATCTTTTCCGTTGAACAGCGATCTGGGTTTTCCCCACTTCGGCGTGCCGCTTCTCTTCAGCGACGGCGCCCGTTCACCTGTCCACGTCCAAACTGTGCCATCCGGCCCCGTGGTGGTGCCGGAAAGGCGATTGCCGCTCAGTGTCCCCTCGAAGACCATGTCGTCTTTGCGTTCTTCTTCCTCTTTAGGCGAAACAAATTTCAGGTGGCCGTTTGTAATCTCCACTTTTGGCAATGGCCGCGCGTTTCCCCAGCGGCCAACCATTTCGGCCTTCAGCTGCCCCTTCTCTTCACTAAGTTCGAGCCACGAAGGATATTCATGATCCGGCGCCTTCAGCGTCAGATCCCAGCGACCAAGGAACGCTGCGTCAGAAACGGAAGCATTCGCAGAAGAAGTCCCGCGGAGGTTCACATTCCGCGAGCGCGCGGCTACTCCCAACAACAAAACAGCGACGACCAACACGAACGCGCCCCTTTGCAGCTTCATCGGATGAGCATCCCTTCTTTTCGCCAGACTCGATCGCCCACTGATTTCACGGAACCAAAAACTCCTAGTGAATCCCCACCTGCCCGCGCACGCTATCGATCAGCTTCTTCGAATCGTAACCCACACCCGCCTTGAATACCGTTTCGACGTTTTCAATATCATCGATATTCTTTGACGGATCGCCTTTAATCAAAACCATGTCTGCCTGCTTCCCCGGCGCCAATGTGCCGATACGCTCTTGCCGCCCAAGATAAACCGCGCCGTTCTCCGTGCCCACGTGAATGGCCTCCGGCGGCGTCAATCCCGCCTCCACCAGCAACTCGATTTCGCGTTGATCGCCGAATCCCGGCAGTACCCCGCCATTCCCCGTGGGATCGGGGCCTCCGAGCAGCAATCCTCCCGCCTTGAAGAACGCCACCTCGAAATCCATCTCTTTGCGCAACAGCGAAGTCATCGGCGAATCCAGCGTCACCCCCGCGCGCGCCGTCAGATAGCTTTGGGCGGCTTCCGCGGACATCGCCTCCAGCATGCGCCGCTGCAACTTCGGCCGCCCCGGCACGCCGCACTCAAATACCGGCAGCGTGGAGGTCACCGCCACGTGATGCGCCACCAGATTGCGGATTAACTCCTGCACCGCCAAGCCATTCACATCTTGCTTAGTCCAACTCGCTGAGCCGGCCGGCGGACAAACATCCGGCTTTTTATCCGCCACGAATTCCGTGTCCGCAAACACCGGCCCATGCTCCAGATTATCAATCCCCAGCGCTACCGCTTCCGGCCACGTCACCGAACAAAGATGCCCCGTCAGTTTCATCTTCCGCGCGTGCGCCGCCGCGATGGCCGCTCCCAGTTCCTCGCGCGTGATGTGCATGTACGCTTTGTAGGACGTCATTCCCTGCCCGGCCCAATACTCCACCAGGAGCTTCGCGTCGTCCGGTCCGGTCAGCTCGTGCATCTGCGCAAATTGCGTTGGCGCGCCCTCCAGATACGGCGCCGTCGCATCGATGCTCGGCCCGGGCATCAAGTTTGCGTCGATCCTGTTTTTCACTTTCAGGTCGGTGTACGGCTCCACGCTTCCCGTCGTCCGCATGGTCGTCACGCCCGCGGCCAGATACAGTCGCGGCCCCGTGTAAGGGATCTCCGCGATAAACAACCCCGGCTCTCTTCCCCCGGCGCGTTGCACCGTGATCGAATCCGTGTAGTAAAGATGGTCGTGCATTCCTACCAGCCCTGGAATCACCGTGTAACCGGTGCGGTCCAATGACGTCGCACCCTGAGGAATCTGCACCGCAGCGCTCGGCCCGATGGACTGTATCTTGCCGTTCGCGACCACCACCGCTTGATCTTCTTTCGCCGCCGCTCCCGTTCCATCAATCACGCGCACATGCTCAAGCACGAACACCGGCGCGCTCACGCTAACAAACTCCGCCGCCTCGCTCGCCTGCGGCGTCTGCGCGAAAGTAGCAACAGCAATCGACAGCAACGCAAACAAACAGAGCACACGCATCCGTCACCTCAAACTTCATCATGATTGAAAAATGTCGCAAGAGCGGCCAATTCTACTCCGCTGCTGGGACTATCGCGAAGCGTAATTGTTCGAACGATTCAGGCCTTTGGAACGATTGACGGGTTCGCTGGGACAATCGAACCTAATCGCTTACTCGCACTAAACTCTATCTTTTCAGCAATCATCGCATCGCGCGATTGTTTGGCTAGGATAATTCCCAAAATGGTGCTTGACACGACATATGCCGATATGTTACTGTCTTCACGTAGAGAAGTGCGCCCCGGCTCTTGTCAGTGTCTCCGCCGCTCGTAACCTTCAATACCCACTGATTTTGGACCGCAGCGTCCTCATTTTGCCATCAGGTAGGGTAACTGTCTATACAACAAAAAGTGCTCGTAACCCAAGCAGAATGAACACTTGCGAATCATACTGAAAACAAAGAACTTTAAGCCCTTTCGGCTCAGTATGATATGCAATTCAGGAGGTCATTTCAGAGCCCGTCACGAAGGAAACGAGCCCAAACTAGCCACTCAGCTGACCCGCCTCTTAAACCTTCACCTCGCCCGCAATCTGCCGCTGCACCTGCTCCCGAAACTGCAGCGGATGCGCAATCTGCGGAAAGACTTCCGGCGTACCCCCGGTTCCTCGGACGATCACGGTTCCATAACCAAAGACCCGGCCCATGGCCGGCTCTTCCACCACCACGCTTTCGATTCGCGGCAACAGCAACTCGACGGTCCGGCGATTGGCCAGACCGGTTTTCACGATCACCCGCTTGTTGGTTACCGCCATTTCCGTGGCGTTGCGCCGCAGCAACCCAAGTCCGTATACGATGAGCCCAAGCACCAAACAGATCCCCGCCCCGATATACATCGCGTTGCGCGGCGGTGCGTACTCCGCCGCTTGCCAACTGGAACGCGACCCCACGGCAAAGACCATGGCCAACGCCACAAGGATGAACGCGATAAACACGTGCCCCAGCATCACGATCCAATGCAGCCGGGTCTCGTAAAACACCTCTTCGCCGGCAATCAAATGTTTCTCTGCGTAGCTCACAAGAATCTCCTTCGACGTGGTGGAGAGGCCATCGCGTTCTCAACAAAATGTGGGCTGGATTTAAGAAATTCTTGGTAGCGCTAACGGGAATCGAACCCGTATTTCGGCCTTGAAAGGGCCGCGTGCTAACCGTTGCACCATAGCGCCAAAGGGGCTTGCGTGCGTCGGTGCAACAAAAGTGCAACTAACTTTTCGGTTGCCCCTCCGCCTTTATATTGTACTACGACTTGCAGGCCTTCCGCATGCGCAGAACGCCTCGTGAGACGGTCCGCCTTGCGCATCATGGCGGATTAGGCTGGTAGCGACTTGGCGTGCTCCGCCTCGGCATGGCCCCTGCGGCGGTCTGCTACTTGTGCAATTTCAGGATTTCGATGCCGCCGTTCGCGTTGTTTAACGACAGCGTGCAACCACCGCTGCCGATGGTCCCGTTCAGCGATTCGCCGCTGAGCTCCCCGCTGCTGGTCACGGGCAGTTCGCTGTTGATGCGACCAAACGAGGTATGCGCCGAAAGATTGTAGCCGGCGCTGGACGGCAAAGTGATTTGAATCGGCGCGAAGGAAGTCTTGACGGAAACATTTTTGCAGCTTGCCGCGGCCCGCGCGGCCACGGAAACTGCGCCATTCTGATTGACCACGGTGATGGTTCCCGCGATGTCGTCGAGCTTCACCGCGCCAAAACTGGTCTTTGCCGAAACATCACCGCCCACGGCATCGGCACTTACCGCACCGTTGGAATTTTCCGTCGTCAGATTTCCGGTCACGCGCTGGACGCTGATCGTTGCGAAACTGGTCTTGGCATAGGTGTCGCCGCCGACGTCGCTCAGCGTGATGCGGCCGTTGCCATTGCTGGCATGCACTCCCTTGGCCAAGCCGCTCGCTTCAATCGCGCCGAAGGAAGTACTTAGCGTCGCGTAGCCCTTGGTGTCTTTTACCGTGACGCTGCCGTTGGAATCTTCCACCACCAGCGGCCCGCTGATTTGTTCGAGCGCGACTTCGCCGAAAGAGGTCTTCACAAAAACCTCGCCGGCCACGGTGCCGTGAACTTTCGCATTCGAGGCCGTGCATTTCACGCGACCGGAAATATTGGCAAAGGAAATCGCCCCAAAACTGCCATTGAGATTCGCCGCGCCGTTCACGGTATTCACATCGATCGCGCCATTGCTGTCGTTGATGGTGGCGTCGCCGCGAACGTTGCGCGCGGTCACCGGCCCAAACGAAGTGTTCACCACCGAGGCTCCCACGTCGGCCAATTCCACAGCGCCATTGCCGCTGGAAATCGTCACCGCTCCCTGCACCGTGCTGACGGTGATGGCCGCGAAGCGATCCTTCACTTCGAGGTCGCCTTTCACTCCCGCCACGGTCACGGGTCCGTTGGCATTGGTGATCGAGAGTTTTCCCGATGCATTGCCCGTCTCCACGGAGCCGAAAGAGTTGGTCAACTTTGCGGAGCCGGAATCGTGCAGCGCCAGGTTGCCGTTGGAATTGGTGATATCGCTCCAGGCTTGCACGCCGCGCACGTCAACATTTCCAAAGGCATTCTTCACCCACAGCTTGGCGTCCGCGGGCACGGAAATATCGTAGTCCACGGAATAAGAACTGCTGTTGCCGATTCGCACGATGACAAACGATTCATCCGGATTCACGGTGCGCACCTTGACGCCATTGGCGTCCTGCGAAACTTCGATGCGAATTTCGTCCGCGCGGCGATCCGCTTTTTCCTGCGAGCCAGCTTGCGCCCGAATGGTGGCGGTTATTTTTACTTCGCGAACATTTTCTCCGTGAATGCGCACTTCGCCGAACTTGTTTTCCACGGCCAGGGTTTGACCGGCGGCCAGCGGAAGCGTCTTGCTGAAATCGCGCTTGGCGGTCGCCTGCCCCGCGGAGCGCGCCAATAGCGCAGGTGCGGCGGAAAATACCAGCAACCCCGCAAGTATCGTGGCGCGATATAATTGACTAGAACCCATCCTCATTGCTTAGTCTCCAGGATTTCCTGCAACGTGCCCTGCTTCTCGCGGTACATGGCCAACAGTTGGTAGCGCAAATGAGCATTCGAGGGATTTTGCCCCGCCTGCAAACGCAGTTCGTCGATGGCGCTATCGAGCACCAGAAGTTTTTCGCGGTAACTGTCCATCAAGGGCGACGCGCCAGAATCGATTTGCGGCTTGGCTTCCGCGGCCAGCTTGTCGATGGCTTGCATGTAGGCGTTTTCCGTGCGCTCCACTTCCGCCAGCGCGCGGTCATTCAGCAGCGGGTTTTTAGCTGCCGCAACGCCACCAGCTCCAGCGCGCGGATGCTGCATATACAAATAAACCCCTCCACCCGTCAGTGCGAGGACCAGCACCGCGGTTAGCGCCGTTTGCCACACCAACGGCAAACGCCAATCAAATCGTAGAAACGCCCAGCGTTTTTCGCGGGCCGCGTTCTGTCTCGCTTGCTCCGCTAACGGAGCCTCCAGCGAGGTCGCGATGCGCGACCACAGCGCCGGATCGTCCTGATAATTTCTTAGCTCCGCCGCCGCGGTGCTCAATTCCCGCCACGCGCGCACTTCTTCAGCGCACAGCGGGCAAGACGCTGCGTGCTGCTCCAGCGCCGCCCATTCTTCCGGCGTACCATCCAGAAAAACTCTTTCGCGATCTTCGCAGTGCATGTTCATTCCGCACCTCCCAGTTGACTGCCGCGCGGCGGCGCCAGCAACTGGCGCAGACTCTTCTTCGCGTAGAACAAAGTATTTTTGGAAACGGTTTCGGTAATCTCCAGCATGCCGGCGATCTCCGCATGCCGAAAGCCTTCCACTTCATACAGCAGAAAAACATCGCGCTGCCGCTGCGTCAGCGCGGCGATAGCACGCTCTAGCGCCAACCGCAGCGAGGGATGCGCGCCGGGAGCGCGGGATTCCGGCGGCGAAGAAAAACCTTCGCGGGCTTCTTGCGAGGCGTCTTCCTTGCGCCGCACACTGCGCCGCCGCATGTCGTGGCAGGTATTCACCAGAATGCGGAACGTCCAGGTAACGAAGGAAGATTGCCCGCGAAAACTGGCGATGCTGCGCTGCACTTTCAAGAAAGTTTCCTGCACCGCGTCTTCCGCGTCGTTCTGCGTGCCGAGCAGATTGCGCGCCAGATTTTTCATGCGCGCGCCCTGCAAATGGTAGAGTCGCTCGTATGCGCGCAAATCTCCGCGCTGGCACGCCGCCGCCAGCGCCAAATCTTCGGGATGCGCGGCCTGTCCACCCGCGGACGTCTTGCTCGAGGACGCCGCGTTCGCGGACGGATCCGATTGGGAAGGCTGCACTCGCGATTCCCCCTGACACAGCAACGGAGAGATTCTATGCCCCACAGCCAGCGCAAGTCCCACAGATGCCATGTGTTTCTCCCACGGTATAGACGACACGAAGTGGGTAAACGTCTGAGCGCAGGCCGAGTTAAGATGTGCCGGAATGTATTGAAATGAAGCGGGTTACGACCATTCGTGAAGAAACATAAGGGCGCCTGAGGTCTGCCGCGAGCGACTCGCTAATTCTGCCGATCTTTGTACTCTTCGTCCCAGGCCATTTGGATGGCTTCGAGTTTGCTTTCGTTAGAGGCAGCCGCTTCGCCCGCGAAATTCGGCAGCTCCAGAATCCATTTGTGCATGTCGGTGAAGCGCACGGTGAGCGGATCGATGTCCGGATGGGCGTCGGTCAATCCAATCGCGATGTCTTCAATGTCGTCCCAATCGAAAGTTGGAGGCAAAGTGATTTCTCCTTCGGGGCTGAAGCTGCAAGAGCGGCGTCAAGCCCTTCGCATAAATCGCTCAGGGTAAACCGCCGCACTCCAAAAATTCTTAGTGATCGAGTTCTTTCGCGTAGTTCTTATTCCACTCCGGAATTTCCACGACTATATCCGTCGTGCCGTCGGGCACGGTCTGGCAACCGAGGCGTGATTTTTGCGTGATGCCCGGCGCCATGTCCAACTCATCCAGCTCGGCGTCCGTCGCTTCGTTGCACGATTCAAGACCCTCTTTCACGAAGACGTGGCAGGTCGAGCAGGCGCAGACGCCGCCACAGGCGTGGTCCAGCCCGGCCTTGAGGCCCTCGGAGATATCGAGAATGCTGCCCGGCAGGCCGTTGTGGCCGTAGGGAATTTTCTCGGGATCGACTTCCATGGTCTTGCCGCTGGGAAGAAACGTGATTTTGTATTTCTTCGTCGCCGGCTTGTATTTTACTTCTTCGATGTATGGGTTACTGCCGCCCATGGTTATCTCCTGACTAAATTCGCTGCGGGAAAATGCATTTGCCCAGCGCCTCAGGGGCTAAAGCCCCTTCCTTAGTATCCCGTTTACGGCCCGACTGAAGTCGGGCCCTCCCGATATCGCGCCGGTATCACTAAATTCTAAACTTCGGCGAGCTTGCGGCCTTGCAACGCTGACGAGACCGCCGAATTCATCAGCAATTCGGCTAGATGCTCCGTGGCGTGATTCAATTCATCGATGCGCTTGCGTGCCAATTTGTAATCCGTGCCGGCGACCGCTTCTCGCAGCACGGCCGCGCTGGCCTCTATTTTGCCACGCTCTTCGGCGGATAGTCCCGCGGCATCTGGCGTGGCCAAGCCTTTTAGCGTTGCCGCCAGAATCGATTCGCTTTCGGTACGCGCTTCGATGAGCTGACGCTCGGCAAAATCCTGCTCTGCATACTCGATGGAATCTTCCAGCATGCGCTCGATTTCGGCATCGCCGATGCCGTAGCTGGGCTGCACTTCGATGGAATGTTCTTCGCCGGTGCGCAAATCCTTGGCGGACACCTGTAGAATGCCGCTGGCATCGATCAGAAATTTTACCTCGATGCGCGGAAGGCCCGCGGGAGCCGGAACTGTTTTCAATGTGAAGCGCGCCAGCGAACGGCAATCCTTGGCCAGTTCGCGTTCGCCTTGCAGCACGTGAATGTCGATGCCCGTCTGATTGTCCACGCCGGTGGTGTATTGCTCTTGCGCGCTGGCGGGAATGGTGGAGTTGCGCGGAATAATTTTGGAAACAGCGCCGCCGTACGTTTCGATGCCGAGCGAAAGCGGGGTGACGTCCAGCAGCAGCATATTGCTGACGCCGCGTTCCAGAATATTTGCCTGGACCGCCGCACCCAGCGCTACGACTTCGTCAGGATTCAATTCCGTGTGCGGCGCGCGGCCAAAGAATTCCCGCACCGTGCTGCGAATCAGCGGCGTGCGCGTAGTGCCTCCCACAAGAACCACTTCCTCAATCTGCGCGGGCGTAAGTTTCGCGTCGGCCAGCGCGGCTTTCACCGGTGCCATGGTGCGGTCTACGATCGGGCGAATCAGATTGTCAAAATGTTCCCGGGAAATTGCCGTCGCGAAAACCGCGCCGTTGGGTAAGGGAAAACGAATATCTACATTGGATTCGGTGGAGAGTTGATGCTTCGCGGCGATCAATGCTTTGCGCAATTCCTGGGCAACTTCCGGCTTTGTAGAAATATCGACGCCGTGTTCCTGGCGGATTTTTTCGCGCACCAGGGACTGCAGCAGATTATCGATATCGTCGCCGCCGAGATGAGTGTCACCGTTGGTGGCGAGCACCTGGTAAATGTCGCCTTCGCTGGTGGAGATTAGTTTTAGAACGGAGATGTCGAAGGTGCCCCCGCCGAGATCGTAGACCGCTACGTGGCCGCGCTGCTTTTCGTGTAGGCCGTAAGCCAGGGCGGCCGCGGTCGGCTCGTTCACGAGGCGCACGATTTCCAAGTCGGCAATTTTTCCAGCGTCTTTGGTGGCCTGGCGCTGCGCGTCATTGAAATACGCGGGCACCGTGACAACCGCACGCTCGACTTTTTCGCCTAGCGCGGCTTCCGCCCAATTCTTCAGTTCGCGCAGGATGAACGCGGAGATTTCCGGCGGGGTAAAATACTTGTCGCCGAGTTGCACGCGAATTACATTTTTAGAATTCGGATCGATGCGAAACGGGAAGAGTTTTAGCTCGGACTGAACGTCCGCCGAGCCGCGACCCATCAGGCGCTTTACGGAATAGATGGTGCGTTCGGGTTGCGTCAAAAGGCGGCGCTTCGCTGCTTCGCCTACGATAACGCTGCCGTCGGCGTCGAGACTCACCACCGAAGGGCACAGCGTGGAGCCATACGGTCCCGGGATACACTTCGGCTCGTTCGTCTGCGGGTCGATGTACGCGACCAGACTGTTGGTAGTGCCTAAATCGATTCCGACGATTCTGCTCATGGTAAAAACCGCAGGGCTCAGAAGCAAGCGCCCTGCGCTACAGGAGCTCCTTTTGGACATTCGCTACCAAATTCCGGATGTATGAGCGGCCATTCAGTAATTCATTGAGGCGCTGCTTGATTGCTTCGCGTTCGGCGTGGGGGTTCGTTCCGCTGGCTTCGACCTCCACTGTCGCGTCCCAATGTTTGGCGACGGCGAAAAGCTCCGCGTCAACTTCTTCGAGCTTTTGCTGGAAATTCTTTTGCGCGGATTCCAGGCGCGCTTTCAGCGCCGTTAAATCTCCGCCTTCGGATTTTGCGTCGCGCAGTTCGTCCAGCGATTCGTTTAACTCGAAGACTTCTTCGAGCAGTTCCGGAGGCGCTTGTTGCTTGTGCTCGCCTTCTTTGCGGGCGCCTTCGATGGCTAGCAGATATTCGACGCGGGCCACGGGGTCGCACAACGTGCGATAGGCGTCGTTCAATTCCGAACTGCGCTTGAGCGAAAGCTCGCGTTCCGTTTCACTAGCATTTACAAAATTATCCGGATGCAGTTTCCAGCTAAGTTGCAGAAACTTTTGCTCCAGCGCGGCCATCTCGATCCACAGTTTGCGCGGCAGGGCAAACACTGAGAAGTAGTCCGGTGTGGGTGGAGCTGTCGCGGCGGTGTTTGATGCGGTCATAGGATAACGTTACGAGCACAAAAAAAGTGGCTGGCTGGTGCGGGCCAACCACTTGTAGATCCTCCCGGTGCGCTCGGCTGACACCGCGCACAGGCAAGAGTGCCTGTGCTACCTTCAGGCCGTGAACGAGCTGCCGCAGCCGCAGTTACGCGCGGCGTTCGGGTTCTGGAAGACGAAGCCCTGGCGCATCAGCGTTTCTTCGTACTCCAGAGTGGTGCCGTTCAGATACAGAAAACTTTTTGGATCGACAAAGAGGCGCGCGCCAAATTCTTCAAAGATTTTGTCGCGATCGCGGGCCTGCGTGTCCAAACGCATTGCGTAGGAAAGGCCGGAGCATCCGCCGCCTTGCACGCCTACGCGCAGGCCGCCTACTTCCGGAGAAACTCCGTCTTTTTCCAGCAACGCGCGGATTTTTTTTGCGGCGCGTTCGGTCAGGTGGATCTTGGGGGCGCTTGGCGCGCCGTCTTTGTCGACGTTGGGCTTGATACCCAGCATGTTGTTGGGATCTACGGTTTGGGTCGACATAAGGTGCTCCAAAAAATTGCCCAGTGCTTACGCCTGGGCGTTAGGGGCGCAACATGTTGCGCCCCTACAAAGACTAGCAAGAATTTAGTGCGCGACTTTTTCGGCTACTGGGACGGCGATGCCGTGCTTTTTCTTCCAGTCGCCGATGGCGGCCTTGATGGCGTCTTCGGCCAGCACCGAGCAGTGAATCTTGACCGGGGGCAGAGCCAGTTCGCGCACGATGTCCGTGTTCTTGATGGACAGCGCCTCTTCGACGGTCTTGCCCTTGACCCATTCGGTGGCCAACGAAGAGCTGGCGATCGCCGAGCCGCAGCCAAACGTTTTAAATTTGGCTTCTTCGATGACGTTGGTGTCCGGATTGATGCGCATCTGCAACTTCATTACGTCGCCGCATTCCGGAGCGCCCACGAGACCCGTGCCCACGTTGGGATCTTCCTTGGAAAGGCTGCCCACGTTGCGCGGATTATTGTAGTGCTCGACTACCTTGTCGCTATATGCCATAACCTGTGCTCCTTACTTTCGGTGACCACGAAGCGGCCAACAAATCTTCTGACCGTCGAGCGGTCAATCCTGCCAAAAAATCTTACGCGGCCCAAGAATACCATCGGCTTGCAACAAGCCGGTAGTGCGAGAAGCTGATTGCTCAGCTTCTCGCCATATTTTGCACGCTGACGAAGCCCGCGCTGCGGATTGCCTTATCCGAGAGCGAAACATTCGGCACCCACGCCGAGCGGCCCGCGGTCAATTGCCGCAAAGCATCCTTGATGAACTCCGCGCCCACGCCGAGCAATTTCAAAAACGCGCGCACTTCCTGCAACTGTTGAAAGGAGCGCTGCCCCGCGGGATTCGCTTCGTCGCTATCGTCATACGGCACGAAGGCCACGCGAAACGCGGCGCCCGTGCCACCAATTGAACGGTGTATCTGAATTGTTCCCTCGCTTGCCATTGAACTACCCTCGCCTTTCCGAGCTGTGCTTAAGCTGTTTGCCATTTGACCTTTGAAATATCGATGCCTTCCTTGGCCATTTCATACAACGGAGACAATTCTCGGAGTTTGGTTACGACTTGAGTCATCTTTTCGATGACGTAGTCGACCTCCTCCGGGGTATTAAAGCGCCCGAGGCCAAAACGAATCGACGTGTGAGCGAGGTCTTCGCCCACGCCTAATGCTTTGAGTACATAGCTGGGCTCGAGGGTTGCCGAGGTGCAGGCGGAACCGCTCGAAACCGCTATGTCGTTGATACCCATAAGCAATGATTCACCTTCCACGTAGGCGAAACTCATATTTAGATTGTTGGGCAGCCGGTGCTCCATGGAGCCATTGATGAAGACTTCATCCAGCTTGGCTTCCAAGCCCTTTTGCAGCCGCGTGCGCAACGCCAGCATGCGGGCCGATTCTTCCGGCATTTCTTGTTGCGCGATCTCACAAGCCTTGCCCAGTCCCACGATGCCGGGAACGTTTAGGGTGCCGGAACGCATGCCGCGTTCGTGGCCGCCGCCGTCGATAATGGCGGAAAGCTGCACGCGCGGATTGCGGCGGCGGACATACAGCGCGCCCACGCCCTTGGGTCCGTAAATCTTGTGCCCGGAGATGGCCAGAAGATCGATGTTGTCCTTCTGCACGTCCACGGGAATTTTTCCTACGGCCTGCACGCCATCGACGGCGAAGAAAATGCCGTGTTCCTTGGCGATTTTGCCGATTTCCCGAATCGGGTTGACGGCGCCAATTTCGTTGTTGGCGTACATCACGGTGATCAAGATGGTGGTCGGGCGAATCGCGACTTTCAGCTCATCGAGATTTACGCGGCCGTCTTTCTGCACCGGCAAATAGGTGACTTCAAAGCCTTCCTTCTCCAGGCGCTTGCAGGTATCCAGCACGGCTTTGTGCTCGATGGCCTCGGTGATGATGTGGTTGCCCTTTTCGCGGTACATTTCGGCAACGCCCTTGATCATCAGGTTGTCGGATTCCGTGGCGCCGCTGGTGAAGATGATTTCCTTCGGCGTGGCGCCAATCAGCGAAGCAACCTGCTGGCGGGCGGTTTCCACGGCCTCTTCGCCGGCCCAGCCAAAGGAGTGATTGCGGCTCGCGGCATTGCCAAACTTTTCGTTGAAATAGGGCAGCATCGCTTCCACGACGCGCGGGTCCACCGGCGTGGTAGCGTGATTGTCCATGTAGATCGGCAGTTTTACGGCCATAAATCCCTGTCTCCTAACGCAACTGTCTAAGACAACTTTTTATTCCAATTCCTCTATCGCAATTCGACGAGCGCGTGTTCGTGCACTTCTTCGCTCATCTGCGAGATCGTCACGGTGCTCAAAACCGTTAAAATGCTCTCATTCACGCGACGCAGCGGTTCGCGCACCGTACAACGGTCCGTAGCGTCGCAAGCACCGTGACTGGTCACGCAAGAGGTGATCAGCACCGGGCCGTCAATCGCGCTAATCACGTCCAGCGCGCTGATTTGCGACGGCTCTTTCGCCAACTGATATCCGCCGCTGGAGCCGTGCTTGGCGCCCACCAAACCCTGCTTCGCCAACTTTTGCAGCACCTTGGCCATCAGCGTCACAGAAATTCCATACTCTTCGGCAATTTCATTGGCGCTGCACGCATGCTGCTGACGATGCATGGCCAAATGTTTGACGGCGATCAATCCGTAGTCGGCTTTTTTCGACAGTTTAAACATCGGCTAAATTTTCAGCTGCTCCGCAACCGAGCGGCCAGTACCAATCGACTGTACTAATCGCGATGTGGCACCGAGCAAACTCGATATACGACTGATTCAGTCGCAAATTAATCATAGCCCTAAAGACGAAAAAAGTCAATTCGCAATAGAATAGTTAAACATCCTATTTACAACTAGTTACAGCGGATCTGATAGCCCTCGTCGCCAAATTCCAGTTTCGAGCAAGGGCCCGATAGAAGCCATCGCGCACGACGACGCGGAATCTCCCGAATTCCTATCGTGCTACCCTACAGGGCGTTGGATGACCCACACGATGAATAGATACAACTTGTTCCACTTTTTACTCAACGCCTGCCGCTTGAGGTCAGCTTCATCCACGTCAGCGACGGCTCGATTCATTTTTTCCTTGGCAATTCTATTTTCTTTCGCCATTGCGGCGCACCCGCAGACGAGTCCCGCCGCAAGCCAGGCGGCTCCCGTGCCAAACGCGGCGCCGCCAGCGAAGCATCGCACTCACGGGCCGGCGCCCAGGCGCAAACCCGAAACCGTGCTTCTGGTCGGCGCAGGAGATATCGCCGGCTGTAAAAATATCGAAGGCGCGCAGGCGACCGCCAAACTCGTCGAGCAGTTCCCGGGCGCCGCCGTCTTCGCCGCCGGAGACGTGGTCTACGAACGGGGCACAGCCGAGGAATTTCGCGATTGTTACGGCCCCACGTGGGGAAAGTTTAAAGAGCGCACGCGGCCAGCCCTCGGAAACCATGAATATGGCGTCCCCGGCGCCGCGCCATATTTTGCGTATTGGGGTGACAAAGCCGGGCCGGTCGGCAAAGGCTATTACAGCTACGAAGTGGGCGCCTGGCACATCGTGGTGCTGAACACCAATTGCAAAGTGATCGGTGGTTGTGACGTGGGTTCGCCCCAGGAAGTCTGGCTAAAAGAGGATCTCGCCCAGCACCCCAACGCCTGCATCATCGCCTACGGCCACCACGCGCTGTTCAGCAGTGGGGTCTTCAAGGCCCACGCCGTGCATACGGAAGTAAAACCGCTGTGGGACGATCTGTACGCCGGGCATGCCGACCTTTTCTTCGCCGGCCACGAGCATTCGTACGAACGCTTCGCGCCGCAAAATCCGGAGGGGCAACTAGATCCGCAGAACGGCATTACGCTAATCGTAGTGGGCACCGGCGGGCGCAGCCACGAAATCCTGGGACCGGCCATGGCCAACAGCGAGCTGCGCAACTGGGATACTTACGGGATCATGAAGGTGGAGTTGTCGCCGACAAGTTACAAGTGGGAATTTATCCCGGAAGCGGGCAAGACATTTCGCGATTCCGGGTCGGGCACCTGCCACAACGCCGCAGCTGCCGCGGCGGCGCCAGCATCAGCGCCAGCTAAGCCTTAACTCTGCCGCGGCCTTCGCAATGCGGACTATTTACTCGCGCACGCCGACCCAACTCCCGCCGCGTCCACCAATTTCTGCACGCTGGAGAGGGGCACCAACAACAGTTGCGCTTTAGGCTTGGCTAGTTCCGCCAGCAACGCCGTCTGATCCGTCTTCCAAACCGCCGGCGCTTGCGATCCGAGAATCAGGTAGTCCATGGCGGCGACGCCGATCTTGCCCAAGGTAGCCAAGTCCTGGGAAACCGGCACAACCTCTTTAACGAGAAAGGTTTTTTGCGCCAAAGACTCGAGCGCAGGGTCGTTGTCGCGCCAGCGCAGCAACTCGTTCCGCAATTCCGCGCCGACATCGTCATCTTTGCAGGAGGCGGCCAGGTATTTGTCCACCAGTACGCCGAAGTGCCGCGCGTCGTCGCTTTCAAGCGACACGGCATCCACGACGCGGTGCAGCGGCGTGGCACTAGTTGGTTCGGTAGTAGCAAGTTGCTCACGCGCATAATCCTTCACCGGTTCGACCACATCCGCCAGCGTGCGCAGTGCAGCCAGTTCCTGCGGCGTTGCCGGACCCGCGATGCGCTGGAGCATTTGCGCGTAGTAGGTTTTGTGCGTGAGCCCCAGCCATGCGAGACGCACGCTCTCCGCATCCATACGCGCGTACATCGAGGGCACATCCGTCACGTTTTGCGGCGACCACAAACGCTCGGCAATGGCCGCATTCCTCGGCCAGATGCGCGAATCCACGTTTTCCGCGTTAACGTACTCCGACCACATGCACGATTCACCGCCGAGAATGCGCAATTGCTCTTGCGGCGACAGCGTGGCCGCGGCACCGCTCATGGGATCCACCGCATAGTGGCGAGCCGCCGACCACCCCAAATCCAGGTAGTAGCCGTTCGAGAGAATACCGCGAAACCCTTGCTTCGCCGCGGCCGCCAAAGATTCCTGCCCGCGCCACGATTGAATCACGATGTCGTGCGGCAAATCCGGCGCCAGCACTTCGTCCCAACCAACCATGCTCTTGCCATGCTTGGCGATAATGGCTTGCAGCTTCTTGTTGAAATAGGACTGCAGAGCTTCGTTGTTTTTCAGCCCGTTGGCCTGCATGAAGGCTTTAATTTTAGGATTGGCGTCCCATTCCTTGCCGTTCACTTCGTCTCCGCCAACGTGAAAAAAGTGGTCGGGGAAGAGTTTGGCCATTTCTCCGAACAGTTCGTTCAAAAATTTATAAGTTTTCTCGCTGGTGGGGTCAAACGCCGGATCAAAAATTCCCCAGCGGCGCTCGATTTCATACGGTCCCGGCCCGCTCGCGAGTTCCGGATAGCCAACGAACCAGGCGGTGCTGTGCCCCGGCACATCGAACTCCGGCACCACGCGAATACCGCGGTCGCGCGCATATTCGATCAGCTCGCGAACCTCTTCCTGCGAGTAATACAGGCCGTCCGAGCCAAGTTCATGCAGCTTGGGAAATTTCTTGCTCTCCACGCGGAAGCCCTGATTTTCCGAAAGGTGCCAGTGGAACACGTTCATCTTCACGGCTTCCATACCGTCGAGATTGCGTTTCAGAAGTTCCATGGGAATGAAATGGCGGGCGGAATCAATCATCAAGCCGCGCCAGGGAAAGCGCGGCTTATCCTGAATCGTCAACGCTGGAGCGGCGAAACCCTGCGGCGTCACGGCGACCAATTGCAGAAAGGTTTGCAGGCCGTGCATGGTGCCCAGCGGAGTTTCCGCATTTAGCTTCGCGCCGGCGGCGGTGATTTCAAGGGTGTAGGATTCGTCTTCGCCCAACTCTTGAATGGGCTGGCCGGCGTGTGCGGTGTGAATCAGCAAAGTGGCAGCCGGCGCTTCCGTTTTTGTGGCGCCGCTTTTCGCAGTAGCCTGCGGCTCCTGCGCAAACACTAGCCCAGTCTCTCGCGCCAATTGCCGCTCGAATCTTTGTGCTGAGCGGTCGAGCCGTGCTTCGGTGTAGCCAGTCAGCGCGAGGGAAAATTTCGCGTCGATGGTCAGCTGGCCGCTTCCTGTTTGTACATTGGCCGGCAGCGGCATCACGTTCAAGACGGGCTGCTGCGCCAGCGCACTTCCTGAAGCGAGCGTTCCCAAGATGGCTATCATGGCGCAGGTCCTCGCCCATCCACGGCTTCGATTAAATCGTTTCAATACGACCCAGCGAGCAACACTGAACATTGGCCATTTCCTCTTTCGCGGACGCGCATACGGAAAATTGAGAATATCCGCCAGCCGCACCGCGGTCCAGAACTACTTTTGTCCCACACGTTTGACGCGCAACTTTGCAGGCAGGCTTCACGTCAGCTGAGTTACACTAATCTTCAACGCCAGCCATGAAAACTTCCGTCGCCATCTATCCCGGCTCGTTTGACCCGGTGACCAACGGCCACCTCGACCTGATCGAGCGCGGCGAAAAAATGTTTGACGTGTTGATTGTGGCGGTCTTGCGCAACGCGGAAAAACAGCCGCTCTTCACCGTTCCCGAACGTGTGGACATGCTGCGCGAGGTCACCAAGCACCTGAGCAGCGTGCGCGTGGAAGTGTTCGACGGTTTGCTGGTGGATTTCGCCAGAAAGCAGGGCGCCGGGGTGATCCTGCGCGGCATCCGCGCCGTTTCTGACTACGAATACGAATTGCAGATGGCGTTGATGAATCGCAAGCTGGAGCCGCGGCTCGAAACCGTGTTCATGATCCCCGGCGAACCGTACAGCTACCTGAGCGCGAAGCTGGTGCGCGAAATCGCCCAATTCGGCGCGCCGCTAACGGGCTTGGTGCCTCCGGTGGTCGAAGAGCGCTTGCGGGCCAAAATGTCCTGAGCGCCTGGAGCGCGGTACAGAGTTTCTCTCGCTTTTGTAATGCTAAAATAGAGATGTACGAGAGTTTTGCAGAGAACGCCGCACTTATAAGGAGCACCCGTGCACTTGACGGAACGAATCAACCGCATTCAAGCGTCCCCCACCGCCGCGGTGATCGCGGAAGCCGAGAAACTGAAACTGCGCGGCGTGGACGTCGCAGACTTCGGCCCCGGCGAACCGGACTTCCCTACTCCGGATCACATCAAAAAAGCCGCGATAAAAGCCATCGAAGAAAATAAAACCAAATACACGGCCACGCCGGGCATCATGCCGCTGCGCGAAGCGATTTGCGCGTGGCACAAGCGCGAACTGGGCTCGAATTACGAGCCGAAAGAATGCGTGGTGAACGTCGGCGGGAAGCACGCCATTTTTAACGCCGTGAGCGTGCTAATTGAACATGGCGATGAAGTTTTAATCCCGGCGCCGTACTGGGTCAGCTTTCCGGACATCGTGAAATATGCCGGCGGCACGCCTGTTTACGTGGCCACCACGCCGGAGGATGGATTTGCGGTGAAGGCCTCGGCGATTGAAAAAGCCATCACGCCAAAAACGCGCTTGCTCATTCTAAATTCGCCAAGCAATCCCGCGGGCGGCGTGGTGCCGCCCGAAGAGTTCGAGCGGATTTTAGCGGTATGTAAGAAGCACAACATCTGGCTGATGGGCGATGAGTGTTACTCGCACTTCGTGTACGCGCCGCACAAACCGTATTCGATCGCGAGCGCGAAGGACTCGAAGGCTAACGTGATTATTGTCGGCTCGGTGAGCAAAACTTTTGCAATGACCGGGTGGCGCATCGGATACACGCTGGCGCCGGAGGCGGTGGTGGCTGCCAGCAACAAACTGCAGAGCCAGTCCACGTCGAATCCTACTTCCATCGCGCAGTATGCGGCACTCGCAGCCATGACCGGCCCAATGGACGCTGTTCCGCCCATGCTGGCCGAATATGAAAAGCGCCGCAAACGCATTGTGGAAGGCCTGCGCAACATTCCTGGTGTGACCTGCGAATGGCCGGGCGGCGCGTTTTATGCCTTCCCGAACATTTCTTCGTTTTTGACGAATGGACCGAACGGGCACGCGCTGGCGAAGAACTGCACCGAACTCTCGCGGCAACTTCTCGACCGCGCGCAGGTCGCGGTTGTTCCCGGCGAAGCTTTCGGCGCGCCGGGATATCTGCGGCTTTCTTACGCCACGTCGATCGAGCGCATCGACGAAGGTTTGCGACGCCTGGAGAAATTTTTTACTCGCGTCGAAGCTGCGGTCTAAGAGCAACCTCGTGAAACCCGCCCCCAGTCGCATCGATCCGGTCTTTCTGCACCGCATCTGGGGCTCGGACAACCTCGCGCCTCTATTCCCGGCCAAGACTAATCTCGCGGAACCCATAGGCGAAGCCTGGATGACCAGCGTCGACTGCCGCATCGCCAGCGGCCCTTACCAGGGCCACCTGCTCGGCGCAGCCTGGCGCGAGATGCCCCTCGGTTGGCGCGGCTCCTCGCTGGTGAATACTCCCGAATTTCCACTCCTGGTAAAGTTCCTCTTTCCCGCCGATAAGCTTTCCATCCAGGTTCATCCCGATAGCGCCTACGCCTACGCCAACGAGCGCGCCGCCGGTGGCCGCGGCAAAACGGAAATGTGGCACGCCTGCAGCGCCGAACCCGGCGCACAAGTTTTGATTGGACTGAAACCAGGCGTGACCCGCGAACAATTTCGCGCCGCCATCGAAACCCACAAGGTCGAAGAACTCTTCGAAGCCCACCGCGTGCGCAAGGGCGACACGTTCTTCATCGCGCCCGGCACCCCGCACGCCGTCGGCTCCGGCGTCGTTCTCTGCGAAGTGCAGGAATATTGCGACCTGACCTACCGCGTCTACGACTACGGGCGCACCGATTCCCACGGCAACCCGCGAGAACTGCACATCGAAAAGGCCATGGCCGTCACGGACTTCGACAAGACCAGGCGCACCGGTCGCGTCGCCGCCGCACCCCCAAGTGGCGAAAACAGCCGTCTCTTGGCCGCCTGTTATTTCTTTGCTACCGAGCGCCAGGAATTCCAGGCTCGCGTGGAACTCGAATCCAACCCCTACCGCTTCGAGTTGCTTGTTGTGTTGAGCGGTAGCGGCTCCATCGAGTGGCAAGATCAAAAATCCCTCTACATCCCGGGCGAGTGCTGGTTCATCCCGGCAACGTTGGGCCACTACGCGCTATCACCCAACACGGAAACCGTCGTCCTCCGCGCCACCGTGCCGAACCTGGCGCTCTTACGCACCAGGCTAAAAGATCGCGGTGTCTCCGCCGAAGAAGTGGAAAAAGCGCTGTTTTAGTAGCACAGGCACTTTTGCCTGTGCACGGTTGTAGCCGCGCCAAGCGGCGTCCCCAGGCGCGCGACATACGTAGTTCTAGTCGCGGTTTGTGGTGCGGTGGGCTTGGGCGCACAAGCAAAAGTGTCCGTGCTGCGAAAACCCTGGCGGCGCGTTCGAGCCTGCGACAACTACTATGCTAAATTCTTAGTCCACAAATTCATGCCCACCGAAAAACCATCCATCCACGCTGTAATCATGGCCGGAGGACGCGGCACGCGTTTCTGGCCGCGCAGCCGCACGCGCACACCGAAGCAGCTGCTGAATATCGTTGGCGACACCACCATGCTCGAACAGACCGTGGCGCGGCTGCGTCCGCTGCTTCCCGCCGATCACATTTGGACCGTGACCAACGCCGAGCAAGCACAAGAAGTAAAAAAACAACTCCCCGCGGCCGCAAAAAAACGCGTTCTAAGCGAACCAGTGGGCCGCAATACCGCCGCGGCCATCGCGCTGGCGGCTATCCATGTGCGCCACGCGGAAAAAGGACGCGACGCGTTGCTGGCGGTCCTGCCCGCCGACCACTACATCGCCGACACTCGCAACTATCGCAAAATCGTCAGCGCCGCGCTGGAAATGGCGCGCGCGCCGCAGCGCATGGTGGTGCTAGGCATTCCGCCCACTCGCCCGGACACCGGCTTCGGCTACATCGAACGCATGGGCGACGCGCTGCAATCCAAAGGCCTCGCGGTCTTCGCCGTGCGCCGCTTCACGGAAAAACCGCGCGCGGCCGTGGCGCAGGAATATCTGGACTCCGGAAAATATCAGTGGAACGCCGGCATGTTTTTCTGGCGCGTCTCTACGTTCCTGGACAATCTGAGACAATATCTTCCTAAAACACTAGAAGCGCTGGAGATTTTGTCGCAGCACATTGGCAAACGCAGCTACGCGGCGAAGTTGAACAATATTTATCGTCAACTTGAAAACATTTCGGTCGACTACGCCATCCTCGAACCCGCCACGCGCGACGCCACATCGCCATCCGTCTTCGTGATTCCCGCCGTAATTGGCTGGAGCGACATCGGCTCCTGGGCCGCCGTGTACGAATTACTCGCGAAATCCGCGGGAGAGAACGTGATCGCCGGCGCAACGAGCCGGAGCGCGGGTCACACAATCGACGCGCAAGGAAATTTCCTCTGGAGCCCCACAAAATTCATAGCCGCCATCGGCGTTCGCGATCTGGTGGTCGTGGAAACTCCCGGCGCCCTGCTAATCTGCCCGCGCGATCGCGCGCAAGACGTCGGCAAAATCGTAAAATGGCTGGAAGAAAATAAACGCAAAGATCTGTTGTAACGGCGGCTAGCGTTATTCCAATCATTTCGGTGAGTAGACGTCCTCGCGTGCTGCTCTAGGGAGGGATTTCAGATGCCTGAAACTCGCAAGACCATTTTAGTTGCGGCCCTGCTCCTAGGGTTTTTGACGACAAACATTGTCGGGCGGATCCACGCGGCCGGGTTAGGTCAAAACGCCGCACCAGCGAACGCCGGCACGACAAAAAGCGCCCCACAAACAAAGGGCGGCTTGGTTTACACCAACAAAACGTACGGTTTTCGTTTTGCGCTTCCAGACAGTTGGAAAGGTTATTCAATACTCGTCAAATCGTGGAGCAAGGGTCCACTCATCCTGATCAGGCATCCGTTGTGGACCGAAGCGAATCCCCGCCAGGACATTCCCATCATGGTGCTCACGCTCGCGCAATGGGAGTTGGTGCAAGAAGGCAAGTTAAGCGTTAGCGCGGCGCCGATTGGGCCGGATGAACTTGCGCGTAACAGCAAATACGTCTTCGCTTTGCCGCCCAGATACAATTTCGCTTTTCTGCCTGGTTACGAAGAGGTAGGAGAAATTCTTAAGCGCGATCCGCTCCAGGCCTTTTAATTATGATCATCTAAACACGTACCACATAATAATTTTGGGAATCCCGCAGCAGCGGCGACGGGCCAATGCGGCTGTTGGTCGTGCTCGCGCATCGCGTATAATCGCTGCTCATGGCTTCCATCAAATTTGGCACCGATGGCTGGCGCGGCGTAATCGCGGAGGATTTTACGTTTGCCAACGCGCGCATCGTGGCGCAGGCCATTGCGCGTTACGCGGTGCGTAACGAAGACGCGCGCAAAGGCCTGCTGATCGGCTACGACCATCGCTTCGCCTCGGACCGCGTGGCCGCCGATTTGGCCGAGGTCATCAGCGCCACCGGAACGCCCGTCTGGCTGGCCGCGCAGCCGTGCCCCACGCCGGCAATTTCCCTGCTCGTGCGGCAACGCGAAGCCGCGGGCGGCTTGATGATTACGGCCAGCCACAATCCCTACCAGTGGAACGGCATAAAATACAAAGCCAGCTACGGCAGCAGCGCGCTTCCTTCAATCGTCTCTCAAATCGAAAAAGAGCTGCTGTGGGTGGAAGAAAATCCCGTGGCTGCGCTTCCGCCGCAAAAAAATCTGATTCAGCCGCTGGAAACGCGCGCGCCGTACCTTGACACGCTGGAAAAACTGGTCGATTGGCAGCGCCTGCGCGACGCAAAATTCCGTTTCGTCTCCGACGTCATGCACGGCTCCGCGGCGGGATTGCTGCACGAACTTTTTATCCGCAATGGCGTGGCCTGCGATGAAATCCGCGGAACGCCCGATCCGCGCTTTGGCGGCGTGCATCCCGAACCCATCGAGCCGCACATTGACGCGCTGCGCCAAGCGGTGCTGGCCGGCAAATACGACGCGGGCTTCTGCGCCGACGGCGACGGCGACCGCATCGGCGCCATCGATCGCGATGGCTCGTTCATTAACCCGCATCAAATTTTCGCTCTGCTCGTCTGGCACCTGGCCGGCACGCGCGATCTTCCCGGCGACATCGCCAAAACTTTTTCCGTCACAAAATTAATCGACAAGCTCGGCGCTAAACTCGGCCGCACGGTCCACGAAGTCCCCATCGGCTTCAAATACATCTGTGAGCTAATGCTCGAGCAAAACATTTTAGTCGGCGGCGAAGAAAGCGGCGGCATCGGCACCAGCTTGTATTTGCCCGAACGCGACGCCACCGTTTCCGCGCTGTTCCTGGCGGAGCTGATGGCCTGGCACGGCAAAAGTCTCGGCCAGCTACTCGCCACGCTGCACGAGGAATTCGGCGAATACCATTACGACCGTGTCGATCTCGATGTGCAGCCTGCGCAAAAAGAGAAGGCCATCGCACATTTTTCCAGCGACAAAACGAGGCAGCTCGGCCATTGGCAAATCTCCCGCCGCGAAAATATGGACGGCATCAAGGTTTATCTGGATGATCTCGGCTGGGTCTTGGTGCGCGCGTCCGGCACGGAAAATCTCTTGCGCGTGTACTCCGAAACGTCTCGGCGCGACGTCACGCAGCAAGTCCTCGCCGCGGTCACCAAGCTGGTGCGCGGCATGGAGGTCTCCGCATGAACACCGTAAATCTTCGCGATAAATTTGCACTCTTTTCCGACTATGCCAAGCCCCGCATCATCGGCGAAGTCAACGATTGCCATGTCAAAGCGGTGAAACTCAAAGGCGAATTCGTGTGGCATCATCACGACAACGAAGACGAATTATTCCTGGTCACCAAAGGGACGCTGCGCATGCAATTCCGCGACCGCACCGAAGTGATTAACGAAGGCGAATTTCTCATCGTCCCGCACGGCGTGGAACATTGCCCGCTCGCCGACGAGGAAGTACACATCGTTTTGATTGAACCAAAATCCACTCTGAACACCGGCAACATCACCAATGAAAGGACCGTCGCCCAGCTCGAAAGCATCTGACCACCACTCTCCGGCGACCACTCGCACCCAACCATGGAACATCGCTTTTACACGCTCGACGTTTTCACCACCACGCGCTTCGAAGGCAACCCGCTGGCCGTAATCACCGACGGCGACGGCCTCTCGAATGACGAAATGCAAGCCATCGCGCGTGAAATGAATCTTTCCGAGACCGTCTTTGTGCAAAAACCTACCGACGACCGCGCGTTGGCGCGCCTGAGAATTTTTACCACGCAGCAAGAATTGAAGCTGGCCGGCCACCCGGTGGTGGGTACGTGGTTCCTGCTCGCCGAACTCGGCGTCGTCCCCGCGCAAGAGGGCGGCGTGCACGTGATGCAGCAAACCGGCGCGGGAATTCTTCCCGTAGAGATTCGTTTCAAAGACGGCCGGCCGCAGCGCGTCACCATGACGCAACTCGAAGCCAAGTTCCGCGCCAGCAAATTAAATAAAAAAGCTTTAGCTGCCGCGCTGGGTCTGACCACCAAGGATTTCCACGCGCAATTGCAGCCGGAATTCGTGTCCACCGGCATCTTCAACCTGATGGTTCCGCTGAAAAATCGCGCGGCGCTGGATAGAATCGCCATGAACATGGCCGACCTGCGCAAACTTCTCGGCAAGAACGCCACCATGGCCTACTGCTTCGCGCTCGGAGAAAATGGCCACGCGCAATGCCGCGGCATGTTGCCCTGGGGGATTTACGAGGATCCTGCCACCGGCTCCTCCGCTGGCTCGCTGGGCGCTTATCTCGTCAAGCACGGCAAATTAAGCACCGGGCACACGCTGCAAATTCTGCAAGGCGCGGAAATGGGCCGACCCAGCCACATCGAGGTGGAAGTTTCGCAATCCAACAAAAAACTGATCCCGCGCGTAAGCGGCGCCGCGGTAAAAGTTTTTGAAGGCACCATTCGCGTCTGAACCGCGGTTTGCGTAAACAAGATAAAAAGGCCGTCCGAGTTCGCCGGACGGCTTTTATTTTCCGATCTCCAAGTACGTACGCCGCCCTACAATTTACTCAGCAGCCTTGACCGCTTCCCCGCTCTTCGGCGCAAATTCCTTATAAACCGCGTCCAAAATCCCGTTCACAAACGACCCGGCATCCTCCGACGAAAATTTCTTCGCCAGCTCCACGCACTCGTTCATCACCACTTTGTGCGGAGTATCGGTAAAACGCAGCTCGTAAATTCCCAACCGCAAAATGGCCCGGTCAATCGCGCTCAATCTTTCAAATTTCCAATTATCCGCATTCCGTGTAATCAATTCGTCCAGCACCACCAGTTCTTTGGTAGCGCCTTCGAGCAAGCGATTCGCAAACGCCCGCGTGCTGTCCGCGGCTTTCGCGCTCTTCCAGAACGTAGCCTCCAATTTCGCCGGCTCCTGCTGGCTCATATCCCACTGAAATAGCATCTGCATGGCAAACTCACGTGATTTCGATCGCAGCGACATTTATTTCTTCCGCCGCTTCGTGCCGCCTGCCGGGGCAGCCGCGGTTTTCAGCGAGGCGCCGCTGTTCGCGCGCAATTTCTGAGACACTCGCGCCATTTCAATCGCCGCCAGCCCCGCCTCAAATCCCTTGTTTCCGCCCTTCAATCCCGCGCGGTCAATAGCCTGTTCCAAAGTATCGCAGGTCAAAACGCAAAACAGCACCGGCACACCCGTATCCATCTGCGCCAACTGCAATCCCCGCGAAGTTTCCGAGCAAACATAATCGTAGTGCGAAGTCGCCCCGCGCAGCACGCAGCCGATAGCTACCAGCGCGTCGTACCGCCCGGTCAGCGCCATTTTTTTCGCGAGCAGCGGCAACTCAAACGCGCCTGGCACACGCACCACATCCACATCGGCGCTCGTCGCGCCCGAACGTTCCAGTGCATCCACCGCCGCGGCCAGTAAACGGTCGGTAATGAAGCTGTTGAATCGACTCACCACAATCCCAAAGCGCAAGCCCGCCGCGCTCAGTCCGCCCTCGATTTTCACCGGCAATAATTTTCCCGCCATAGTCGCTTTTCGCCGCCGTTAAAATTTCATCGCCGTGGGATTCTGCGCGTCCGCATAATCGTAAAAGCCCTTGCCCGTCTTACGCCCGAGCCATCCGGAGAGCACCATTCTTTTCAGCAATGGCGGCGCGGCAAATCTTCGTTCGCGAAATTCTTCGAACATGATGTTCGCGATGTAGTAGGTAGTGTCCAGCCCCACAAAATCCAGCAAAGTAAGCGGCCCCATGGGGTGTCCGCAACCCAGCTTCATCGAGCTATCAATATCCTCAATCGAGCCCACGCCTTCTTCGAGCGCCCGAATGGCATCCAGCAAATACGGCACCAGCAAGCGATTCACGATAAATCCGGTGCTGTCGTGCGCGCGCACCGTGGTCTTCCCCAGTTTCGCGCCAAACGCCAGCATCTCTTCATACACCGCGGGCTCGGTAGAAATCGTCCGCACCACTTCCACCAGTTTCATCACCGGCACGGGACTAAAAAAATGCAGCCCCACAAATCGCTGCGGCCGTTTCGTCGCCGCCGCAATTTCCGTGATGGTCAACGAAGAGGTATTGCTCGCAAAAATCGTGCCTGGCGGACAAATCTTATCCAACGTGGCAAAGAGTTCCCGCTTCGCCGGCAACTGCTCGATAATCGCTTCGATAATCAGGTCGCAATCGTTTAGATCGTCGATGACCGTGGTCCCGGTAAGACGCCCGCGAATTTCCCCCGAAGCCGCCGCGGTGATCGTCCCTTTCTCCACCAGCCGCGCCAAATTTTTCTCAATGCCCTTCAATCCCTTTTCAACCAGCTCCGGCGCAACTTCCCGCGCCACCGTGGTAAATCCCGCCGCCGCGCTCACCTGCGCGATTCCCGCCCCCATCAACCCGCACCCCACCACTCCTACCTTCTGTATTGCCATTCTTTTCCTCGTAGATACCGCGGTTGAACCCCTTCGCAGGGCCGTGAAAGTTTACCAGAATCCCGTTTCGCCTGCTGACGGCGCACAAACGCGCGGGTGCGGCCATCGCCCCGGCCTCGGTCACTCCTGCGATGCCTGAAGGCACGCGCCTTGACATGCAAGCTCATGCATGCAATGCTAGCAATGCAGCATAAGTTGGAATGGGAGGCGCGCGACATGGCAAAGATGGCGGACGATATCCGAAGCCACGGCCGGGACAAATATGTCGTGCCCGCTCGGAATCAAAAACTCCGGCGATTTTCGATTCGTGCAGGCGACGTAGTCAGGAACCTCAAGTTGTATGGTCGAGTGCCCGCAGTTTGCAGTGCTCTTGGGCGCGGTATATTTCTAAAGCAAAATGGTTTGAAGCTAGTGGAAAGTACCGGCCCGAGCTCGGGCCAGAGTACGACCGTGACATATACCTACGAGTTCGTGGATTCACAGGATTCGGCACCGCCAAGCACGGAGGCTTGGACCGAGCTGCGCGGTGCGCTAAAGGACATTTTTGCCAGCCTTGGAGGCGGTGAAGCCTATCTCCGCCGCGAACGGGAGAATTTCTACGCCGATAAGGAAGACTCGTGAGCCGGATCTACTGGGATTCCATGCTCTTCGTTTACTGGCTGGAGGACAACCCACAGTTTGCCAAGCGGACGGGAGCGATCCACACAAAGATGAAGGAGCGTGGGGATGAGCTCGTCACCAGTGCTTTCACTTTCGGCGAAGTGCTCGCCGGTGTGTACCGCGCGGGTGCCGTACGAGCTGCAGACGAGGCGCGGCGGCTGCTGCGAAGAGTAATTTCCGAGGTGGTTCCACTGGACCTCGAAGCCTCGGAGCATTACGCCAGGATCCGGGGAACGCAGGGCGTCGCACCTGCAGACGCAATTCATTTGGCTTGCGCCGCGCAGGCGAAAGTAGATCTGTTTTTGACCAACGATAAACGGCTTCTTGGTAAATTTGTTCCAGGAATTCAATTCATCGCAACCTTGGAGACCCAGTTCTTTTGAAACGCGAACTACACAGTTTTGGCGGGTACGATTCTCAATGTAAGCTCTCCACAACCATCGCGATCCCCTGCCCGCCGCCAATACAAGCCGTAGCTAATCCATACCGCAAATTATTTCTGCGCAGTTCGTTCAGCAAGGTGAGCACCAGCCGCGTCCCCGACGCTCCCAGCGGATGCCCCAGCGCAATCGCCCCGCCGTTCACGTTCGTCTTATCGCGCACCAAGCCCAACTCTTTCTCCACCGCCAAATATTGCGCCGCAAACGCTTCATTCACTTCCACGCGATCCATCTGCGCCATCGTCAATCCGGCCAGCTTCAGTGCCTTCTGCGACGATGGCACCGGCCCAATCCCCATAATGCTAGGGTCCACGCCAGCGGTAGCCCAGGAAATAATCCGCCCAATCGGTTTCAACCCGCGTTCTTTCGCAATCGATTCGCGCGTGACCACCACCGCCGCCGCGCCATCCACAATTCCGCTGGCATTTCCCGCCGTAACCATTCCATCTTTCTTGAATGACGGCGGCAATTTCGCCAAAGTTTCCAGCGTAGTCTCCGGCCTCCGGTGATCGTCTCCCGCAACGATGATCGCCTTTTTTCCCTGCTTCACTTCCACGCTCACGAGCTCTTCCTGAATCCGCCCCGCCTTGTACGCCGCGTCCGCCAATTGCTGGCTGCGCAACGCATAAGCGTCGGCACACTGGCGCGTAATTCCCTTCTGCTCGCCCAATTTTTCCGCCGTGAGCGCCATCGGCAATCCGCAAAACGTATCCGTCAACCCCGCCATCAGCGAATCTTCCAGCGCCCCGCCGCCCAATTTCAAACCGTTGCGCGCCCCGCGAATCACAAAGGGCGCCTGCGTCATATTTTCCATTCCGCCGGCCAGCACCATGGTCGCTTCGCCGAGCAGCAAGCGCTGCGCTGCCTGCGAAATCGCTTCAATCCCCGAACCGCACAAACGATTCACCGTTACCGCCGGCGTTTCGATCTTTAATCCCGCCTTCAGCCCCACGTGCCGCGCCCCATACAACGCATCCGCGCTGGTCTGCATGACGTTGCCAAAAATCGCGTGATCAAACTCCCCCGCGTCCGCGCCAGACCGCTTGATAGCTTCCCGCGAAGCAATCGCCGCCAACTCAATCGCGCTGACTTCCGAAAACGATCCGGTATAACGCGCCATCGGCGTCCGCGCACCCGCCACAATCACCACATCCGTTGGAAACATTATTGCTTTTCTCCTGTGAAAATTATGAGTTTCTAATTCCCAACCTCAACGTCGCTAAGCACTTCTTCTCGGAGCGTCGCGAGGGATCCCGTTTTCGCGACGCTGGTAACTACCAAATGGTTTTGACTATTTTGCCGGCGCGGATTTCTCTATCCTTGGTGACCAGCGACATGCCCTCTGACAACGCCGTCGCCCCAATCAACTTGTCGATCGGATCCTTCGGGTAGGAGTCGGGCAGTTGCGTTGCGAGCACTGCGATTTTCGGTGTGATAGGTCGGACCGCGAACCGCTTGGCGATCTCCTCTACAAATGCCTCAACCGTGCCAGCGATCTCCAGCCGCCGATTCGTCATCAGCCACGCCAACTCCCACAGCGTAACCGCGGAAATCGCGATCCCGCCTTCGCGGTTCGCATGGCGTATTGCCTCGCTGGCATTCCGAGAAAGTTTTTCCGGATCGCTCGCTATCCAAATCACAACGTGCGTGTCGAGCAGGATCACTTTTTAAGGATTTTCCAATCTTTCAGTGGTACGACCGGCGATTCGATATCGCCGACAATTTTCATGCGCCCGGCCATAAATCCAAAAATATCGGAATTATCCGTCTCCATGGGAACCATTTTTGCTACGGCTTTTCCGCGGTTCGTAACCACAACGGGTTCCCTGGTTGCCTCTACATATTTCAACACTGACAAACATCGTGCCTTGAATTCACCAGCTGCCATTTCCTTCATAGGAGCCTCGCTTTGTCTATGGTCATATTAACATGACTAGATCGCTACGCCAAACTCCCGCTAAACCTTCGGCGTCTCCTGCACCACCACGGTATCGCCGCCTTTTTTGCGCGCCTCTTCCATGGAAAATTCTGCGCGATTAATCAGGTCCGTGACGATATCCTCGCTGTCGTAATCCGGCTTCACCACCGCTTCCACAATCCCCGCGCTTAGCGTAATCAACGTCGAATCCCACGGCGGCCGCAATCCCGACGCCGCGCGCAACAATTTATCCGCCAGATTCTGCGCCCCCGGCAACGTAGTGTCCGGCAAAATAAATGCCAGCGACCACGACGTATATTTAATGGCTACATCGTTCTGCCGCACCATGGGCTGCAGCGACCGCGCCAACTGCTCGAGAAACCGTTCCATCTGCGCTTCGCCCTGATTCCGCACCAACTCCGCGCCGTGATCGATCTGCAAAATCGCCAAAGAAAGCGGCGTGTTTTGCGTGCGCGAGCGGTCCGCTTCATTCAGCAAACAACTCTGATAAGAGCTGCGGCTTAGCAGTCCGGTGCGCTCGTCGGAAACTCCCATGCGGCGCACCAGGGAGCGCAGCCGCGTGTGACTCACGCTCATCAGCATCTGGTCGCCGATGGCCTGCAAAAAATACGCCTCATTCGGCCGCCATTTGTGCTCGTGCGCGTGTCCCACGATCAACATTCCCGCCGGAACTTGCGTTTCTTTGTCCGTGATCATCACACCCAGTGCCGTGGCCAGCCCCAGCTCACTCAGGATCGAACCCTCCGTCGCCTCCACGATCAATCCGCCAAATTCGTCCGGATGGGCTTTCTCCATGTGCGCCAGCAGAAACACCACCTGCGCGCCCGGCGCCGGCTTGACGACCGGCGCGCAAAATTCCGCGGCCATTTCCGGCGGCCGCCCCGGTGCGCCCACCACCGCAAGCGCTCGCGTGGCCTTCAAATACGCTCCCACCTCATTGACCGCGGTATTCAACATCGCCCGCGGCGTCTGCTGCCGGAAAATCTTTTGATTGATGTCGGAAATTTTCGTCAGGTCTCGCAGCGTTTCAACGCTGTACACGCCAGTTTTACTGGTGGCTTGGGACGCGGAAGTTTCAGCCGAGGGCCGCGCAGGCTGCTGCGTTGGGGTTTGCAGCGCTTGCGGCGCCTGCGCTGCTGGTCGCGCCTGGTAAGCATCGGATTTCGCCGCCCCGCTCGACGGCGGCGTCCAGTTTGCCAGTTGATACAAATTCGCCAGCCGCGCATTGCGCGACTCTTCGCCGGGAAACATGGCTGCGATTTTTTGCAGACGTTCCAGCGCTTTGGTTTGCAGCGAGTACTGCAGAAAAATTTCTGTCTGCACGATCAGGTCGTCGAGTGCCTGCAGTTTGCGTCCCTCTTCGGTGACCGCCAGCGGCGAGTCCGTCGTGTGGCTGGACGCCGCTTGCGGCTGCGTAGTCGGCGGCGCCGCCGCGTTTGCCGATTTAGCCAGCCGGCTCGCCACACGCTGTACGAATCCTTCATCTACTTTGCCGCGCAGCGCATCCAGACGTTCCTGGTTGCGGTAGTCGTACGCGTCGATATCCACCAGCCGCTCCATGGATTCCGCGGCCTTGGGGATATTCCCCGCTTTCAGATACACGTCAAACAATTTAATCAGGATTTCAAAATACTGCGATTCGCGATTCAGTTCGTTGTACAGCGAAGCCCAAAATTCCAGAATCACCTGCGATTGCGGATGCTTCGCCGCTACCGCATCCATCTGCGTGGCAAATTCGTTCTGCTTTTTGTCCGCGAACATGCGCCGCTTCAGCGTCAAAAATATTTCCACCGATTTGCCGTCTTGCTTGGCATCCGCGTAACAGTCCGCCAGCTCGAAAAGCCGCTGAATGCCTTCGTTTTTTTCCCGCAGCAGACGGTCCAGCACTTCACGCGCGCGGTCCAGACTCCCCGCGTGCATCAGCGCGGCGCCGAAAATATCCAGAAACGTCACGTCGCTTTCGGTGGCGGCAAAAGGTTCCAGCAGCGCCACGGCTTCCGTCGCCGCCCCAGCCTTCAGTTTCGCCTCCGCGTACAGCAACGCCACGCTGCGCTCTTGCGGCGCCAGCCGGTGCGCCCGTCCCAACAATTTCAGCGCTTCGCTGGCCGCTCCGCCCGCCGTCGCCAGCTGTGCCGCGCGCAAGAATGTCCGCGCCGCTAATGCGTTTTTCCCCAGGCGCTCCGCGGCTTCCGCCAGCCGCAGTTGCCGCGGCAGACTTTCCGGATCGAGCAGCGCGATGCGCTCCCAGCAAAACAGCGCATCCTCGTCTCGCCCCGCCGAAGTGAAGAGTTCCGCGGCCTTCGTGTACTGCTCGATAGCCTCTTCGCCACGATTTTGTTTTTGTTGCAGAAAAGCGAAGCGCGCGATGCGCTCCGGCGGCTGCGCGCCGGTCTTCAGGAACCGGTTGTAAATCGCCAGCGCTTTCGTTTCATCGCGCGGTTCCACCAGCAAATCGAAGAACATTCCGTAGTACACCGCCGCGCGCTCCGGCTGATCCGAGCGCGCATACAAATCCCCAAGCGCCTGCGTGGCCTCCTGGTGTTGCGGAGACTCGTCCAGCACCGCGAGGTACGCTTCGATGGCGTCCTCAACGCGATTTTTTTCCAGGAACCGCTTGGCGCGGTCCAGGTTTTTGCTGACGTCTGCGGCCATTCGTGGCAACGCCTTTGCGTGGAACCTGGTCTAAGTCCCGCTACCAGCAATCTAAAGAGTTGTGATGGTGGATTCGGCCGCGCGCCGCGCAGCAGCTGCCGTGCGCCCAGCCCATCCCTTTTAACTATATACCCCTGCCCAAAACCGGGCAAAAATCACGCGTCGTGCCATGCAGTATCCGGCACCGTGGCTTCGCACCGCTTCAGCCCGGCTCTGACCCAGCAGCCCTTGCGCCCGCAAATCCCGCTCCAAACAATCGCGGCACAGGCATCCGGTCGCCCGCGCCTCTTGTAGGGGCGCAACTTTATCCCGAGCTTTGAGGAAATGCTGCGCCCCAGCTTGGCGAGATTGCAGCTCCAGAATATTTGTCACCGGCATGGGGCCGTGCGGCAGTTCCTTGCACCAGCAATCCCCTGCGGGATTGCAACTCATCGGAGCATCGCACCGCGCGCAGCGAGTATCCATACCCTAGATTATCCCTCAGCCCAAACCGTCGCTGCGAGAACGCTTTTAGTAGCACAGGCGCTCTTGCCTGTGCACTGCTGCCCGTGCACTCTTGCGTGTGCTGCTGCGTTTCACGCGCCGCCACAAGTCGGCAGTTACTCGGACGTCGCCAACCCTCCTATTTCCAACCACCTCACTCAGGCTGACGCAGTCTGCAATTTATGGCAAACTGGTGGTTTACACGGCAAGGTTTTTGCGCTGCAGTGCGGCTGCCGCAGCAAGCAGGTTCGCCGGCAATTCCCGTGCGGATGTTTTTCAGCGAACGACATCCTGCCGGCCAAAAAAAGATAAATGGATCCAAAATTCATCCGCAATTTCTGCATCATTGCGCACATCGACCACGGCAAGTCCACGCTCGCCGACCGCTTGATCGAAATGACCGGCGCGCTCACGTCCCGTGAAATGAGCGGGCACGAGCAGATTCTAGACTCCATGGACCTGGAGCGCGAACGCGGTATCACTATCAAAGCGAAAAGTATTCGTCTGCATTACCAGGCCAAAGACGGCAATACCTACCGCCTGAACTTGATCGACACGCCCGGCCACGTCGATTTCTCCTACGAAGTTTCCCGCGCGCTTTCCGCGTGCGAAGGCGCGTTGCTGGTGGTCGATGCCAGCCAGGGCGTCGAGGCGCAAACCGTGGCGAATACTTTTCTGGCCGCCGGGCACAACCTCACTATTTTGCCGGTGATCAACAAGATTGATTTGCCAGCCGCGCAAACCGAAGTTGTCAAAGAACAGATCGAAAGCGTGCTGGCCATCTCCGCCGACGACGCGCTGCTGATCAGCGCGAAGAGCGGGCTGGGCGTGGAAGATGTTCTCGAAGCCATCGTACAAAGAGTTCCGCCTCCGAAAGGCAGCGCGGAAAATCCGCTGCAGGCGCTGATTTTCGATTCCTGGTTCGACATTTACCGCGGCGCCGTGGTGCTCGTTCGCGTGATGGAAGGGCGTCTCAACAATCACGTAAAAATAAAACTGGTGGCCGGCAACGACACCTACGAAGTCGAGCAGCTTGGCACGCTGACTCCCAAGCCCGTGGCGCTTGAGGAGCTGGAAGCCGGCGACGTGGGCTTCATCGTCGCGAACATCAAAACCGTGGCGGACGCGCGTATGGGCGACACCGTCGTCGAAGCTGCGCGGCCTGCGCCGGCGCTGCCGGGATTTGAAGCTATCAAACCCATGGTCTTCGCCGGACTGTTTCCCGTGCTGGCCGACGAATACGAACCGCTCCGCGACGCGCTGGGAAAATTGCAGCTGAACGACGCGGCATTTTTTTACGAGCCGGAGAATTCCGTGGCGCTGGGCTTCGGTTTCCGCTGCGGCTTTCTCGGGCTGCTGCACATGGAAATTGTGCAAGAGCGGCTGGAACGCGAGTTCGGCTTGAACTTGATCATCACCGCGCCGAGCGTGTTATACCGCATCACGCGCGTTACCGGAGAAGTATCGGAAATCGACAGCCCGGGAAAATTTCCCAATCCCAGCGACATCGCAAAAATCGAAGAACCCATCATCAAGGCCATGATCATCACCAGCGTAGATTCGGTTGGCGCCATTCTACAGCTGTGCCACGAAAAGCGCGGAGTGCAGCAGAACCTTGAGCATCTTTCGCCCACGCGCGTGATGCTGACGTACGAATTGCCGCTGAATGAAATCGTGCTGGATTTCTACGATCGTTTGAAAAGCGTTTCACGCGGCTATGCCTCGCTGGATTACCATTTGGCCGGGTACCACGAATCCGATTTGATCAAGCTGGACGTGCTGGTCGGCGGCGAACCGGTGGACGCGCTGGCGCTGATTATTCACCGCGACTTTGCTTATGACCGCGGGCGCGAACTGGTGACGCGTTTGCGCAAACTGATTCCGCGGCAAATGTTTGACGTGCCCATTCAAGCCGCCATTGGCAGCCGTGTAATCGCGCGCGAAACGGTTTCCGCCATTCGCAAGAACGTCTTGGCCAAATGCTACGGCGGCGACATTTCGCGCAAACGCAAACTCCTCGAGAAACAAAAAGAAGGCAAGAAGCGCATGAAGCGCGTCGGCCAAGTGGATATTCCGCAAGAAGCTTTCCTCGCGGTCCTCAAGGTAGCGTCCTCCTCCGACGACGAATAGTATTCTCTGGATACCATCTATTGCCGCGCTTAGTTGAGTGCAGTAGACTACGCTTGAGAGTTCACTCATGACTAAACCGACCCAATTCATCGTGAACGACCGTGGCGAGCAAGTCGCGGTGATTATTGGCATCGATGAATACCGAAAGCTCCTCGAAGAGCTTGAAGACCTCGATGATGTTCGCGCGTACGATGAAGCCAAAGCCGCAGGGGGAGAAACGGTGCCCCTAGAGCAAGCTCTGGAAGAGATTCGCCGCGATCGCACGTGCGCCATAAAGTAATTCTCGTTCGCGGTGCGCAAAAAAGTCTGCTTGCGATTCCCTCCCCTTATTTCGAGCAAATTGAAGCGAAGTTGCGAGTTCTTGCCGATAAATGCCCGACCGCAAGGTTGCAAGAAATTGAGAGGTCGGGACGGCTGGCGCATCCGGTCTGGGAACTACCGAATCATCTACGAAATTGATGATCCTTCCGCAGTCGTAACAGTCACGGCGATCGGCCCGCGTGGCGAGATTTATCGTTAAGCGCATCACGCCTTCTTTTCCTTTACTTCGGTGGTGAGTTGGCCGTGGCGGAGTTGCACCCGCACGGCGTCGCCTAAGTTCACACCCTCGACAGATTTCAGAATATTTCCCGCGGCGTCGGTGGCGATGGCGTAGCCGCGTTCGAGGACCTTTAGTGGACTGCGTTCGTTGAGTTGCAGGCGGAGGCGCTCGAAGCGTTCGCGTTTGGCGTGCAGAAGGCGTTCGCTGCGGACGCCGAGTTCGGCGGCGCGCTTTTCTAGGCGCAAGCGGAAGGCCGCGATGCGCATGCGGAAATCGAAGGAGACGATGCGGACGTGCGCAGTGGTGAAGCGCTTGCGGGAATGCTCGAGGCGGGCGCGCAGGCCTTGCGCGAGGCGCGAAGTCATTTCGTCGGCGCGCTGGCGCTGCTGGCGAAGCAGGTCGAGCGGGCGGCGGAAGCCGCGGCGTCCGGCCAGTTCGTGAACGCGGCGAGAGGATTCGAGCAGGCGGTAGCGGATCAGGCTGGCGATGGTTTCGCGGAGGTCGGCGATGTGTTTATCGAATTCACGGCGCGTTTGCACCACGAGTTCGGCAGCAGCGGAGGGCGTGGAGGCGCGCACGTCTGCAACGAAATCGGCGATGGTGAAATCGGTTTCGTGGCCGACGCCGGAAATAATGGGAATGGTGGAATCGGCGATGGCACGAGCGACGGTTTCTTCGTTGAAAGACCAGAGATCTTCGATGGAACCGCCGCCGCGCGCAAGGATCAACACATCAACAGATTTTTTCTGGCTGAAAAATTTCAGTGCTTTGACGATTTCCGCGGCGGCGCCTTCGCCCTGGACGCGCACGGGGTAGACCGTGAGACAAACGTTGGGAAAGCGACGACGCAGGATGCGGATTACGTCCCTGACGGCGGCGCCGCGCGGCGAGGTAATCAGTCCGATGCGGCTGGGCAGCAGCGGGAGGGGCTTTTTTCTTTCTTGCGAGAAGAGGCCTTCGGCTTCGAGACGTTTTTTCAATTGCTCGAAGGCGAGTTGCAGAGCGCCGAGCCCGACCGGCTCGATGGTCTCCACGTAGATTTGGTATTCGCCGCGCGATTCGTACACGCTGAGTGAGCCGCGCACGGTGACGTGCAAGCCGTCTTCGGGGCGAAACTTGATGCCGCGTTGCTGCTGCTTGAAGAAGACGCAGCGCACCTGCGCGCGATCGTCCTTGAGCGTGAAATAAATGTGGCCGGATTGCGCGGGGCGGCAATTGGAGATTTCGCCTTCGACCCAAATGTCCGTGAAATTCTTGGCGAGCAGGTCGCGGACCTTGCCGGTGAGTTCGCTGACGGTAAGGATGCGGCGCTGGGGCATGAGGTTGAAGGTGAGCTGGCTCATGGGATGTTGTGACCTATGGTCCGTGACCCGTGTTCCGTGGGGGGAGCGGAGACCAATACGACGTCGGCTCGGCGGACGGGGTACCCCACAGTGCGATTTTTGTAAGTGTTCATTTCAGGGGATTTAAAGTCCTTTAGAATGAGCGGTTGCGTAAGTGCGGATTCTACAGAAGTTAGGGTGGGGTTGCCAGTTACTCGGACGATCGCAGGAGTGTGGGCCGGGGTGGCTGTTGCGCGGTCGGGGCGATGGAGGGCCGAATTCATGAGGGATTATAGCACACTCGTACTGTTTGTCAAGTAATATATTATAAAGGCTGGCCTGGCAGTGAGTTACGTGGGAGCGCGTTCGAATGAGTGCTGCGGAAAACGGAACTAATGCTGATTTTGATGCGGTGCCGAATCGGGAATGGAGCGATTCAGGCTAAGGGAGGCTCTTGGCATCGGCGCGTTTTTGGCGAAGGTCGAGAATTAGGCGATAGACGGAATCGACGTCGTCTAGGTCGATCAGAACGGGCACCGCCGCGTCGATGTTGACAAAGGTCAGTCTACGGTTCGACTGGGTGCGGCCGCCGACCAGAGATGTTTTTGGGCCTAGCCATAGGCTGCCGGTGGAAGAACCTTCGCGTTGAATCTCGGTGATGGAATCGAGATAGACGGCGCGATTTTTGCGTTTGAAGCCTTCTTGCAAGAGCAAGACGCGGCGGTCCGTGACGGCATAGTAGGTGCGGCGCTTGAGCCAGGCGTCCATCACGAAGCGGCCCCAAATGAAATACTGCCCCATGACAACGAATGCGGCGCCGAAGATCGTAACGAAGTCCCACGAGTGTGCTGGTCCAGGTTTGCCCCACCGGCCTGCGGAGATGGAGTCCCAGAAAATGGCTAGTCCGCCCCCGCCCCAGAGCAGGCTGAACGGAATCAGGGCCCAGTCCGTGGAATGGAAGATGATGGAGGGGTTGGGCATGCCGGTCCAAAACATGCGTTCACCCGGCATCATTTCCGGTTCGAGTTTCATGGAGGCTCGCGGGTCGATGAAGGGCATTATTTTCGGTTTTCTCTAGCGGGTACGCGCCGGCGGCAAGCGATAAATCGAGCACCCACATTATTCATTGCGATGAGAACGAAACTAGTTGTTGTGGAAGATTATGTCGGCATGGAACAACTGGGGCTGGCCATCCTTTATGAAGGGCTTAAATTCCCACTTTCGAAGGGCGGCAACGATGGCTTGAAGGATCGGGCCGTCAAGCCGGTTAGTGTTCTGGATGCTGATAAATTTGCCGGTATCGTCCACGGTGATCTGCGCGATAAAGTCCGCGGGACGGGGAGTTCCCTCCGGAAACTTTGGCTGGACAGAGTAGGTCGCTAATTTGCGTGCTTCGTCGTCGGTGAGCAACGGAGGCGTCTTAGCGGTGTCCACCGTCGTCTCGTAAGAGAAGCCCATCAGTGATTCGATCTGAACAGGTACACCGTGAAGGACCGCCGGCTTGAGCTGCCATTTCATGACGGCATCGCGAAGAACTCCTTGCATCGCGGGATTATCGCAACCCTCCGGCCAAGCTTCGCGAACGTGACCGGAGCGGTCGGCGGAAATATAGATGCCACATCCGCCTTTGAGAATCCCTCCGCCCACGCTGGGCCAAGCGATTTCCATGCTGCTTTCGATAAGAGTTCGCGCGGTCTCATCGCTGACGACGAGCCGACTGATTTGGTCGCTGAGAGGAGTGGGCTGCGAAATCGTGAACATGCTTTCGTCGGGCGCTTGCAGCACCTCGAGCGAATCGATGCGCAGCTCGAGAGTGGTCCCCGGCTCCAGCTCTTTGACGATGCGCCTAGGCACGCGTTTGCCAGCAAAGTTTTCGAAGTCCTTGAACTCCGCCGAATAGCCTTTAGTAAAAATGGAAGTAAGCAAACCATGAGCGCCCTCGAAGCAGATGACCCAGCGATCGATGCGCATATGGAAGTCGGCGCAGGTTTCATCCGCACGAGGTTTTTGCATACGCGAGTTGGATTGTTTGATGGCGTTCAACATGGGAAGCGGATCGATGACGGCGGTAATCAACTGGGAAAGCCATGCGGGGAAGTAGTCTCCAGTATTTTGTTCCGAGACAGCGTCGCCGTTGACGATGCGGGTTTGCGAGAAGTCGGCGGATTTGATAGTTCGGCGCCATTTATCGGGCGAGATCCAATACTCCTCGATCGTGGCGCGCGGTTCGGAGCCGGGATCGGTAGTTTCGACGATGGTTGCGACTAAATGGAAAGGGTTGCTGCCGGGAAGCGTTATTTGCGATTGCTGAAGGGCCTTTTCGGCGACGTCCGCGACCAGAACACCTTCGTCTGCAGCGGCACTACCGATTGCGAGCGCAAAGACCAAGGCGGCGATGAGGAGCTGCTTCACGTCGTCGGCACCTGAAAACGGAAATTGGGAGTATGAGCCTTAGCTGTATCTGAATGGCCTGTAGCGGAAGTGAGGATACTGAACGCTGGCGTTGCAATACTTAAAAGGGCTGGCATGCGGGTAGGAAGATAGCAAGTGAATGAATGTAAAGCAACCGGGGTAAACGCGGAATCCTGAGTTAGACAAGACGAGGACTTTTCGGCCTGCGGCGGTCGCGGTGGGCTAAGAAGTCTTTCGGGATTTTTGCGGCGTCGGCTTGGGCGAAGATCGCGTCCCAGGAGTTCGGGACGTGCGGGGATTTTTGTTTACGTTTGACGCGGGGCTTTTGCAGGGAGCGGAGGTTGGGGCTGAGGCTTAGGCGGTGGACGCAGATTGCCAGTGAGGAGCAGCGGCAGTGGAGGAGGTGTTCGAGGAGGGATTTAAGGCGGCGGGAGCGCTGGATGAGTTGTTCGACTTCGGCTAGTTTGCGGTGGGCTAGTTTTTTCCAGCGTGGGGCGGGTGGGGCGGTTTCTTTGATGCCGCTTAGGAAGAGTTTGATTTCGGCTAGGGTGAAGCCCATTTCGGAGGCGAAACGGATTAGCAGGATGCGGTTCAGGGCTTCCGCAGGATAGCGGCGCTGGTGGCCCTGGCGTTGCGGTTGGGGGAGCAGGGATCGTTTTTCGTAGAAGCGGATGGCGGAGGCGTTTAGGCCTGCGCGGGAGGCTAGTTTTCCTATTTTCATCTGGTTTCCTCCGGTTTTGGCGACCCGCCCGACGTGATCCGCAACTCCGACAGGCTTGAGTCTGGCGGTTTCAAAATCCACACCGAGCTTCCGGAACTTTGCCCATCTTGCCAAGCTGGGGCGCAACATGTTGCGCCCCCACAAAAGACGAGGGCGCGCTTGACTTAAAGCTGAGTTTAAGTTTTAGCATCTTGGGGAAGTTGCAGGCAAATTCGTTAGCGAGGGAACTTTATGAGCAACTCGGCGAGACATTTGGCGGATACGTGGGGCGCGGCCAGTGCGGCGCTACTCTTGGCGTTATGCGGGTGTGGAGTGCTGTTAGAGGCGGCGCAATCTTTGCCAGCAAAGGCGGGAGTGGGGCAACTCGAGGGGAGCGCGCAGGGCAAGTTTTACTGCAGCACTGGGGCCCTGACGCCGGAGGAGCGAGCGCGGCACAAGGAAATGACACGCAAGTTGATTGCGGCGCGCGACGCGGTGGTGGAAACGCCCAAGGGATACGAGTTCCAATTTACCCCTGAGAATGTGCCGGTGGCGGAATTGGCGGAATGGGTGGTGGCGGAGAGCAAGTGCTGTCCGTTTTTTTATTTTCACATTGATCTTGAGCGGGAGGGCAAGCTGGTGTGTCTGGGATTAACTGGGCCGGAGGGAGTCAAGGCATTTATTCGGGCGGAGTTTGAGGTGAAGGGCGGGAGGTAGGCGGAGGCGGCGGGTTAGGAGCAATGTTTGAGTACGTTTTTAACGCAGAGTACGCAGAGGACGCAGAGAATAGGAGTTGAGACGACTGCGCTGTCACTACGTATGGTACGGAAAGCTCTTACGCTGGAAAAACGGTGTTGCGCCCTTCGCGGGAAGCGCTCTGGGTAAACCGTACTCCAAATTACGGCGACGGGAATTAGGCGGCTGCGCTGATACGGCGTACTAAATCGTTTTGTTCGGGGATGGATTCGGCGCCGATGGTGAAGGCGTCGAGGAGGTTGAGGCCGAGGGCAAACTTCAGGGCTTCGTCCTGGCGGTCGCGGAGGGCGCCTTGGCCGAGAATCTTCATGCCGATGATGGCTTTGCCGGAGGATTTCATCTGGCGAAGCACGCTGACGACGGTGTCCGGGTCGGCGTCCATGACGGCGCCAATGGGATTGATGCGCACGAGGTCGACGTCAACCCACGGCGACGCAGCGGCGGCGCGCAAGGCTTCGATGGAGTGACAGGAGCAGCCGTGCGCGCGGATGATGCCCTGGTGCTTGGCTTCCTCGAGGACGTCCATCACCGGACGATAGCGGGTGGTCCAATCGGGCTCGGTGAGGCAGTGCATCAGGAAGAGGTCGATATAGTCGATGCGGAGTTCGCGGCGGAAGCGGTCGAGATCGGCGCGCATTTCGGCGGGATCGCGGGCCCAGGATTTCGTGAGGATGGTGACTTTGCCGCGATCGATGTGCTGCAAGGCTTCGGCGACGTGCGGATGGCTGCCGTAAGAGTCCGCAGCGTCGAAGAGGTGGAGGCCCTGGTCGTAGCCGTTTAGAAGCAGACGGGAAAGGCCGTCGACGCCGAGAGCGGTTTGGTGCGAGTGGTGGCCGGAGCCAACGGTGCCGGTGCCCATCGCCAGGCGACTGGTAGCGATGCCGGTGCGGCCGAGGGTGACGCGGTCCGCGGCAGAGAATTTTTTGTCGAGCGCCGACAAGGCCAGCAGGCGCTGCGCGAACGTGTGAGAAGCGAGGCTGGCGGCGGCGATTCCGCGCGCGGCGTGATGCAGGAAGGAGCGACGGCGCACCGTACCTCCTTGGGACTCTGAAGACGTTACGTCCGATTAGACGCGCCGGCCGGTCAACTAGTTTTACGAGTTTTCGAATTGGCGAATTTTTGTCAGCGGCGGAAATAAGAGATCAGCCAGAGTGCGAGGGAGAGCGCGACGCTTACGATCAGGCACGTCACGAGTGGGAAATAAAACGTGGTTTGTTCGCCGCGATGCATGATGTCGCCGGGCAGACGGCCTAGGCGGAAGGGGAGGCGGCCGGAGAAATAGAGGGTGGCTCCGATGGCGGCGAGTATGGCGGCCAGGATTAGAAGTGTGCGGCCTAGTTCGCGAAACGTATCCATTCCTCGAATTATAACGGAGTGCCATTGCGACGGCCGGGCACCTACGATTTGCCGGCGCTAGCGCCAGTGGCGGGGGACCTTGTAGACGTCAAAGATAGTGTCGCCGCTGATAATCGGGAGATTTTCCGCTTGTGATTGGGAGATGAGCATGCGGTCAAAGGGATCCTTGTGCGGACCGGGCAATAGGCCTGCGCGAATGGCATGAGCCGCGGCGACGGGGAGCGATGTAAAAGATTCCTGGACCAGCAAATCGTCAAAGTGGGGCACCAGTGCGGCCGCGCCAGGCAATTTGCCCAAACGGAATATCGTGGCGATCTCCCACGCGGAAGCGGCGCTAACGAAGATGGTGTTCTCGCGGGCACGGATTAAGGCGCGCGCCCGCGATGGCAGCGACGCGTCGCCATCCAGCCACCAAAGTAGCGCGTGAGTATCAAGGAGGAGGCGCAGCGCTCACTCCCAAGCTTGCAGTTCGTCGTCCGGGAGCGGGGCAAAGAATTCCTTGCCAACGCGAATCTTGCCACGCAAGCGTCCCGGCTTGCGGTTGCCCTGCTTCTCGCGCAGCGGAGTGAGACGCACGAGCGGTTGGTCGCCGCGCGCGATGACGATTTCTTCTCCCGCGCAGGCCTTGGCGATCAATCGGGAGAGATTGCTTTTGGCGTGATGGATTTTAACAATCGTCATGAATAACATCTTACATTAGCTAACGTAGCTTAGCTAGACAGAAAATTTCTGTATGGCGGCGACGCAAGGGGCGGCGTTGCCAAGCGCGGTGAAAGCGGCGTCAAGCCGCCGCACTCCAAGATACTACTGGAATTCCTGGTTCATCCAGAGTTTGAAGGCGTCGACGGATTGCGGGCGGCCGAGGAAATTGGTTACCAAGTCGCTGGCAGGCATGGAACCGGTTTTTTCCAGAACGGTGGTGCGGTAGCGGCGCGCGACTTCGGGGGCCAGCAAATTGTTGTGGTCGAACTTGCTGTAGAAATCTTGTGCGATGACTTTATCCCACAGATAGGTGTAGTAGGCGGAGGAATATCCGACCAGGTGGGTGAAGGCGGCGATTTGGTGATCGCCGGCGACAGGTTCGAACGGCAAGAAGTGTTTTATGTTAGCGGGGAAAATTTTCTCAATTTGCGCCGGATCGGGCGGAGTGTTGTGCAGGTCGAAGGAGACCGAGGTGTAGAGGAGCTGGCCGCGTACCCATAGGGCGCGGCCAAAAGCGTCGGCGCGATTGGCGCGCGTGACCAGATCGGCGGGGATGGGCTCGTTGGTCTGATAGTGGCGTGCGAAGGTGGCGAGGACTTTGGGATCGTGCATCCACTCTTCTAGCATTTGCGAAGGAGCTTCGACGAAGTCACTTTCTAGATTTCCGCTGTAGCCCGCCCATTGCTGCTGGCCCTGAAAAATCCAATGCATCAAGTGGCCGAACTCGTGAAAAAAGGTGGTGACCTCGCTGTAAGTCATCAGGCCGGGCTCGCCGGGCTTGCCACCGGAAAAATTGCAGATCAGGGAAACTTCCGGGAGTTGCTGGCCGCGCTTGCCGTCGAGGATGGGATCGGAGCTAAACCACTGATCTTTGCCAGGGCGCGGATGCATGTCCAGATAAATGCGGCCGAGCTGACGATCCCCGTCGAAGACGTCGAAGGCGGCGACGGAGGGATCCCAAACCACCGCGTCTTTAGCGGGACGAAACGTTACGTTGAACAATTTTGCAGCGACGTCGAGAACGCCTTGCTGCACGCGATCGTAGGGGAAATAGGGGCGCGCGGATTGCGAATCGAAATCGAAAGCAGTTTTGCGCAGCTGCTCAAAATAATACTGGCGGTCGGACACGGAGATGTCGGTGAGTCCGGGCCGATCTTTTTTGGCCAACGCGAGGAGCATCTGATACTCGTGGTCGGCGGCGGGGCGCGAGGCGGTGGCGAGCTGATCGATGAAGCTAGAGATGGTTTGCGCGTTGCCGACCATTTTATCGGCGGCGTTGAGGTCTGACCAATGCTTGTAACCGAGCACGTTGGCAAGTTCTTCGCGCTTCTTGAGCAGGTCGGCGAGGACCTGAACATTTTGCGGATAAGCGCGATTGTTGTACGCCAGGTAGATACGGCGGCGAAGGTCGGCGTTGGTGGCGAATTGTAGGACGGGCGTCACATCGGGCGAATCGCTGGTGAGCGTGATGGTGCCGTCAGCGGCAGGCTTGTGTCCGGCGATGAAATCCGCGGGCAAGCCGACGAGCTCGGCGGGATTTTTCACGATTACTTTTAGCTGGGAATCTTGGACGTTGCGGCCGAATTGCGAGGAGAGCCGGGCAATGTCGTCGCTGAGCGATTTTACTTTCGCGCGCGTGGCTTCGTCTTTGTCGACGCCAGCGAGGCGAAATTCGAGCAGCGTGCGTTTTACATAGTATTGCGTGGCGGCGTCGGCGCTGGAGATGTCCATCGCGGAGAGCGCTTGATAAACACCAGTGTTGAGAGCGAGAGCGGTGCCCGCAGCGGCAGCTTTCTGCACCATGGCCTGCGCGCGATCGCGGATGGCGGCGTCGGGATTGACGATTTGCATCAAGCCAGACTGCATGCCGATGGTGTCGAGCTGCATAACCGCGTCGTCGTAGAGGGCGAGTGTGTTTTCGATGGTGCGCGGGCCTTTTACAGCGAGGAGTTGATCGAGGGATTTTTGCGCACGCGCCAGTCGATCGTCGACGCGATGCTCGAGGATGTCCGGATCGACCGGTGCATCCCAGAGATGCGGGCCGTAGGGCGTAGTCTGCGCATTCACGCTAGGCAGGATGGCCGCGAGCAACAGACATGCACAAGCCAACATTCTAAGCAGCACAATGGTGAGGGTCATTTTTTCTCGCTTTAGTTAGAAAGACGCGCTGCTTGGCCGCTGGTTAGCTCTGCTGGCTAGATCAGCTCGAGGCCGGCGAAGAAATAGGAAATTTCGAAGGCGGCGGTGTCATGCGCGTCAGAGCCGTGTGTGCAATTGGTGCCGATGCTGGTGCCGAGATCGTGGCGAATGGTGCCGGGAGTTGCTTTCTTGGGGTCGGTGGCGCCCATGGCGTCGCGCCATTTGGCGATGGCGTTGTCGGCTTCGAGGACCATGGCGATAATTTTGCCAGAGGACATGAAGTCGGTGAGTTCGCCGAAAAACGGGCGGGCTTTGTGGACGTGGTAGAAGCCGCCGGCTTCTTCTTTGGTGAGGCGCAGCGATTTGATGGCGACGATTTTGAAGCCGTGTTTCTGGATGCGCGACAGAATCTCCCCTTGTTGGTGGGCGGTTACCGCGTCGGGTTTGATGATTGCGAAAGTGCGTTCGATGGCCACGAAAACAATTCCTCCTGGATTTTTGCAGATTCGTTTCCGCCTCAGTGGGGCTGGCGAAAGGCGACCGCCTCAGAAGGCGGCCGCTACAAATTCAAATACGTAGATTCAAAGACGCTCAACCCTTTAGGGCGGCGGCGACTGTGGAGCCCATGTCGGCCGGAGTCTCCACACACTTGATGCCGGCGGCGGCCATCGCGGCGTATTTGTCTTTCGCGGTTCCCTGGCCGCCGCTAATGATGGCTCCCGCGTGGCCCATGCGACGGCCCGGCGGAGCGGTTTGACCGGCGATGAAACCGATGACGGGTTTCTTCACATGGGCTCTTACAAATTCTGCGGCGCGCTCTTCGGCATTGCCGCCGATTTCTCCGATCAAGATGATGGCGTGGGTATCGGGGTCGTCGTTCAAAAGACGAATGGCTTCGAGGTGATTGGTGCCGATGATGGGATCGCCGCCGATGCCGATGCAAGTGGACTGTCCGATGCCGAGTTGCGTGAGTTGATGGACAGCTTCATAGGTAAGCGTACCGCTGCGGCTGACGACGCCGACGTGGCCTTGCTGGTGAATGCGGCCGGGCATGATACCGATTTTGCATTTGCCGGGAGAGATTACGCCCGGGCAGTTGGGCCCGATCAGGCGCGTTTTCTTGAAATCGACGGCAGCGGCCACGCGAACCATGTCCAGAACCGGGATGCCTTCGGTGATGCAGATGACGAGCGGGATTTGCGAATCCGCGGCTTCCAAAATCGCGTCGGAGGCGTAGGGCGGCGGGACGAAGATGACGCTGGCGTTTGCGCCGGTGGCTTTTACGGCGTCTGCAACGGTATTGAAGACCGGCTTGTCCAGATGCTTCGTGCCGCCCTTGCCAGGGGTTACGCCGCCTACTACGTGCGTGCCGTATTCAATCATTTGCTGCGCGTGGAAGGTGCCTTCGCGCCCGGTGAAGCCCTGCACGATCAATCGTGTTTGCTCGCCAACAAGTACGCTCATCGCGCACCTCCCGCAAGCTGAACTACTTTTGTAGCGCCGTCCTTCATACCGTCGGCGATGGTGAAATTCAAGTGGCTGTCGCGGAGGATTTTTTGGCCGACTTCGACGTTGGTGCCTTCCATGCGCACGACCACTGGGACTTTGAGTTGCAAATCTTTGGCTGCGGCAACTACGCCAGTCGCCAAAACATCACAGCGCAAAATACCGCCGAAAATATTGATGAAAACTGCTTTTACGCTGGGATCGCTCATGAGGATGCGGAATGCGTTTTTCACCTGTTCGGCGGAAGCTCCTCCGCCGACGTCGAGGAAGTTTGCCGGTGAACCGCCCGCGTATTTGATGATGTCCATGGTCGCCATGGCGAGGCCGGCGCCGTTCACCATGCAGGCGACCGAGCCGTCCAGCTTGATGTAATTGAGGCCGTACTTGGAGGCTTCGACTTCGAGGGGATCTTCCTCGTCGAGATCGCGCAGTCCGCGTAATTCCTGGTGACGAAAAAGACCGTTGTCGTCGATGGTCATCTTCGCGTCAAGAGCCACGAGGCGGCCGTCTCCCGTGACGATAACCGGATTGATTTCGAGCATGGACGCGTCGGTGTCGATGAAAGCGCGATAAAGAGACTGCAGAAAAGGAACCGCCACCGCGGCAACTTCGCCCGGAAGTCCCAGGCCGAAGGCGATCTTGCGCGCTTGATATGGCTGCAGGCCCACAATCGGGCTGATAGTTTCCTGCAAAATGGATTCGGGATGATCCTTGGCGACTTCTTCGATTTCCATACCGCCCGCGGCGCTGCCCATCAAAATTACTTTGCCGGAGATGCGGTCCACCAGCAGGCTGAGGTACAGTTCGCGCTTGATGTCCAGGCCTTCTTCGATAAGCAGGCGCTTGACGATGCGGCCGGAGGGGCCGGTCTGAATGGTGACCAAATTCATGCCCAGCATGTTGCTGGCGATCTCTGCGGCTTCGTCCGGCGAGTGCGCCAGCTTGACGCCGCCTGCTTTGCCTCTGCCGCCAGCATGAATCTGAGCCTTGACTACAACGACGTTGGACTTGAGGCGCTGCGCGGCGTCGCGCGCTTCTTCTTTGGTGAAAGCAACTTCGCCGCGCGGCGTGGTGACCCCGTAACGCGCGAGGATCGCCTTGGCCTGGTACTCGTGAATCTTCATTGCGCATCCATCAGTGCTAGAATTTTGTTGCTCTCCGAACAAACGAGTTTACTCGGAAACCGCGAGGCGGAGCAAGGATGCGCCAAATAACGGGCACTTCTGCTGCTGCAAGATTCCACAGCGAAGTTTCAACGCACAGTTGACATGCACGCCGATAGAATTCAGATACGCCGATTGCTACCGGCCGATGCCGCGTCGTATCGCGACGTTCGGCTGGAAGGGCTGCGCCTGTCCCCCGAAGCGTTTGGGAGCACCTTCGAGCGAGAAAATGCGCAGACGCTCGAGTGGTTTGCGGAACGCTTGGGTAATTCGGACATGTTTGGCGCTTTTCATGGCACCGAAATTTTCGGCACGGCCGGAATATTATTCGGAAGCGGCACGAAAGAGGCGCACAAGGGCCGGCTCGTAGGCATGTACGTTCGGCCAAGTTCCAGAAGAGCGGGCGTCGGGAGACGGCTGGTCGAGGCCATCATCGAATTTGCGCGCGGTCGGATTGAGCTTATCCAGCTGTCGGTGGTCGCCGATAACCACGAAGCGCGGCGGCTGTATGCCAGTCTCGGCTTCGTCGAATATGGGCTGGAGAAAAAAGCGCTCAAGCAGGATGGCCGCTATTATGACGAGGTGCACATGGCCAAAGAACTACAGCCGCCTGAGGCTGGCAGAGCCGAGAAGGAGCGCATCTGAGTCTCTCCGCGATTGAAAGAGTTGAAGCCGGACAAATCTTGACGCGCGCGGAAGCTTCCGCGCTGATGGACGAGTTGCTCGACGGGCGGCTGGACACGCCGCAGATCGTGCGGTTTTTACTCGCCATGAACCACAGGCCGGTGCGCGCAGAAGAACTGACTGGCTTTGCCGAAGCGATGCGCAAGCGCGCCACGCCGGTCTTCACTGCGGATGTGGCGCGACCGCAAAACATCGTGGATACCTGCGGCACCGGCGGAGATGGTTCCGGAACATTCAACATTTCGACTGCGGCGGCGATTGTGGCGGCGGCCGCAGGCGCGCGCGTGGCCAAGCACGGGAACCGCGCGGCAAGTTCGCGCACGGGCTCCGCGGATGTGCTGGAAGCACTGGGCGTGCGCATCGACTTGCCCTTCGCAGAATATGGACGTGCCATCCGGGAAATCGGCATAGGTTTCTTTTTCGCACAAGCGGCGCATACCGCCACGCGCCAAGCCGCGCCGGCTCGCAAACAAATCGGCGTTCGCACAGTTTTTAATCTGCTGGGCCCGCTGACGAATCCCGCGGGCGCGCAGGCGCAAGTTTTGGGGGTGCCGTCGCCAGAGGTCGTCGACGTGCTGGCCGCAACGCTGAGGGAACTCGGCGTCTCGCGAGCGTTCGTGGTGCACGGCGCCGGCGGCTTGGACGAAATTTCGCTGGCCGGTGAAACTCAAGTGGCCGAATTGCGTGGCGGAAAAATTTCGCGTTATGTTGTGTCGCCGGAAATTTTTGGTGTAGAGTACGCGTCGCTGCAGGACCTTGCCGGGGGCGCCGCCGAGGAAAATGCGGAGATCATCCGCGGCGTGCTGGACGGCAAACCTGGGGCCGCGCAAGACGTGGTGCTGATCAACGCGGCAGCGGCGCTGGTGGCGGCGGGGGTGGCGGAACATTTTCTCGGCGGTGTGTTCATGGCGCGCGAAGCGATTCGCTCCGGGAAAGCGCGAGAAAAATTGGCGGCGCTGGCGAAATTCACGAATCGCGCGTGAGAAATTGGCGGTGTGCCATGCCTAAAGGGCGTAGAAATAGGGCGCGGAATTAGCGCCACATTTTTCTGCTCGACGTGTTAGTAATTAACTTGATATCTCGGGCAAAAAGCTCACAAGAAGGCAGTTACGGGAACTTTTGCCAGGCCCTTGGGTGCTCCGAGTACTCTGTGGAAAACATTGTGGAAACCGCAGGTAGGCAATTGGCACCGCGAAAAACGTGGTGCCGCGGGTGATTATTTTGCGCCCGCTCGCACCTGCTAAGCTATTACAAATGAATGCTTTACGGGAAGATAAAGCAAATTCCCCTGTAAATATGACGATTTCGTAACACGAATCCCAGATTCCACATTTGCACAGATGGCAGAGGACCATCGCCTCTTGCCCCAGCAAAACCCGCCGGTGCAGCGAACCCCTTTGTTTAGTGGTGAGTACCTAGACAGCCGTTTTTAACCGCCCCGGACCACTGTTTCGCGCGTCATTCGTTACGCAATCGCGCGACCTCGCACGACATCGCAGGACATGGTGACTGTGCAAACTTCTGCATGCTGCTTCCCGACTCTTACATTCTCGTGTCTCTCGCCGTGGCAGTCGTTGACGGTTGCAGACCCAAAGTCTATAGTGAATTTGCGGTGACGTTTCGCTCACGCAGGCGGCCTACGCCCGCCGTCTGGCGCCTATGAACCTTCCCAACGCATTGACGCTGCTCCGGATATTCTTCGTACCCGTCTTGATAGTGGTGTTGCTCACGCGCAGCCCGAATATCGAGCTGTGGGGTTTTACCATGCACTTCGAGTTTTGGGGCGTATTGATTTTGCTCACCGCGGCGGCCACCGATTGGCTGGACGGTTATCTGGCGCGGCGGAGGTCTGAAGTGACCACGCTGGGAATTCTGCTGGATCCGATCGCCGACAAGCTGCTTATCTCCGCGGCGTTCGTTTCCCTGGTGGATATGCACCTGGTTCCCGGCTGGATGGTGGTGATCATCATCGGGCGGGAGTTTACCGTGCTGGGATTGCGCAATATTGCCTCCGCGGAAGGTTTTACCATTGAGGCTTCAGTCCTGGGAAAGACCAAGATGGTGTTGCAGGTTTGCGCCGTGGCGGTGCTGATCGCCGGAGCGCGTCATCCCTCGCTGCACCTGATCGCCAAAATTTTATTGTGGCTGGTGGTGGTTAGCGCGTTAGTTTCCGCGGCACAATATTTCCTGCGCTTCTGGGCCAAAGTGGATGACCGCATCAAACAGCGCCGGACGCTGCGCATGTTGGAAGCACGCAACAAGAACTCGCGGGACGTCGTGGTGAGCGATTGAAGGCGTCTTAGAGATTAAGATTGTCGTAAGCGACTGACGCGCTTGATACCCCCAAAAGCAAAAAAGGGCCGCCAATCTCGCGATCGGCAGCCTTCTTTTACTTGCTAATGCGAAGGCTATTCGATTTCGGCGTAATCTCCTGCATACATTTCGGCGCTGCTGAACGTGACCAGCACCGTGGAAGAGTTACGGCTCACGTTGAGCACAATGGCTTCGCCGAGTACTTCGCGGGGTAGCTCCTTCGGCGAATACTTCTGGGGAGCGCTGCCGAAGCCCCACATCTTGTACTGGTAATCCGCCGTCTGCGGCGCGGTTTCGCCTTTTTCCCCTTGATAGCGGAACACGCGGACATAGTCGCCCACCTTGATGCCTTGTACCGCGCCCAGATTGACAAACACCGTGCTGTTCTGGCCGTAAGATTCGGCGTAATCAAAACCTATAACCAGCGTGCCGACGGGTTTACCACTAACCGGAGCAAAATGGTCGAACGTTGTGGCATCTTTATACGGCGGCGCGGGGCGCTCGACGTAAGGCCGGAGGATGTCGCCGCGCTGCATGTAGTTGCAAGAGAAAATGACTTCGGCGATAGAAACTTTGGGCTGCACGTTTACTACGCGGACTTGCCCGGCGTCCAAGTATGCCGTGCCCATTTGTTTGATGAGCTTGGGCTGCCATTTGAACCAGTTCACGTTATCCGTGAGCGGATCTTGTTCGTGGCGCACCACCATGAAACGGTCGCCGACACGCACGCCCTGATCTTGGCCGCGGTTGATGTATACATAGTCTCCGCGGGCAAACGTAATTTTATATTCCGACTGCTCGCCAGAGATAAGGCGCGTCTCCTCGGGAACCTTCTGATCGGTAAAAAAGCCCGAGCAGTTGGCCGCGGAATAGCCAGGCGCCAGAGACATGGGGCCGGGTTGCGGCAGACCCTGCGTAGTATTTTGTGCCGGGGTGGACGCGGCACCGAGTAACATAGCAAGAGAAAGAACCGCTAAATTAGCGCGCATGCGAAACTCCTTCGAAACACGCCCTTTTGGGCCGTGCGGGGACCGTGCTTAGCGAAATTAGCAGGGGCCTAGTACCACGTCAACGAAATGGAAGCGGGTGCTTTACACATTTGATACTGTGCACTAGAGGGCTTAGTTTCAATGAGTTGCGGGAGCCATTGGGGTGCCAAACGGACTTAGATAGGCGTCAGGCGGGGGTCAGGTGCGAATCAGCGGGGCGATGAAGGGCTTTGGGCACGGCCTGCGGCGCTTGTGCGGCGTGGTGGCCGCGCCGGAGGCGCGCGAGATGCGGCGCCAAGTGGGTCTGGCGTTGGCGCTGACTTCGACCGTGGAGTTGCGGCTGGATTGGCTTGCGAGCGACGCGGAGCGCACGAAGTTCTTGCGCTGGCTGGGCCGACAAAAATTTAAGGGCGCCACTTTTATTGCCACGTGCCGGCGCGTCGCAGGCGGCGGGCGGCTGGCCGGAGACATTGCGCGCGAACTTTTCTGGCTGATTGCGGCGCGCGCGGCGGGGTGCGCGTGGTGCGATGTGGAAATCGAGACGGTGCGCGAATTGCCGGATCAATCGGTGCGGGAATATGCCGTGCCGCCGCGCGTGCTCTTATCGGTGCACGATTTTGCGCGTACGCCAGCGCTACCGAAATCGCTCAACGCCAGCGTACACGGCGAGGCGGACGCGGTGAAGATTGCGGCGCAGGCTCGGCACCTGTCGGATGGCTTGCGGCTGCTGAAACTGGCCAGGAAGTCGCGAAATTTTGTGGCCGTGCCCATGGGGGAGGTCGGGCTGCCGCTGCGAATTTTGGCGCTGCGCGAAGGCAGCGCGCTGGCTTATGCGCCAGTTGGGGAAGCGACGGCACCGGGGCAAGTATCGCTGCGGACGATGAAGGAGCTTTATCGCGCGCATGAATTGAATCGCGCCACCAAAGTTTACGGCGTGATTGGCGATCCGATTGGCCATTCGCTTTCGCCGTTACTGCACAATACTGGATTTGCGGCGACGCGCGCGAACGCGGCGTACTTGCCGTTTCTGGTGCACAAGCTCTCCGAGTTTCTTGCGGCTGTACCGGAAATTGGTATCCGAGGGTTCAGCGTCACGTTGCCTCACAAGCAGACGATGCTGAAATATTTGGAAACGTGCGACGAATTGGCGGAGCGAATTGGCGCGGTGAACACCGTGACCGTGGCGCGCGACGGCTCTTTGCATGGCTCGAACACGGATTACGTTGGCGTCATGCGCGCGCTGGAAACGCATATGAAGCTGGCCGGTAGCCGTGTGCTGATCTTTGGCGCGGGCGGATCAGCGCGGGCTGCCGCCTTTGCGCTGGCGCGCGCGGGAGCCCACGCGGTGATTTGCGCGCGGCGCGAAGCGGCAGCACGTGAACTGGCGCAGGCGTGCGGCGGAGAGATTGTGCCGCGGCGGGCGCTGCTAACGGAAAAATTCGACGCCGTGCTGAACGCCACGCCGGTGGGGATGCATCCCCATGCCGGCATTTCGCCGCTTACCGCGCGCGAGTTACACTGTCGAATCGTGATGGACCTGATCTACCGGCCACAGAGGACGGAACTATTGCGGATTGCGGCGCGCAAAGGGATCGCGGGAATTTCGGGAGTGGAAATGTTCGTGGCGCAAGGTGTGGCGCAGTGGGAATTGTGGACCGGTAGACGCGCTCCGGAGGAGCGGATGCGTAATGCCGTGTTGACGGCGCTGAAGGATGAGGCGCGTGCTGCTGCCCGCGGGGCAGCAACCTACGGATCGACGCAATCTCTGGTAAGGAAATCCCGGGGCCGCACATGATTCAGCCGGACTTCAAGGAATTTCAGAGGCTCGCCAAGCAGGGAAATCTTATCCCCGTGTATGACGTTTTCTCCGCGGACTTGCTCACGCCGGTCAGCGCGTATCTGCGCATTGCGCAGGGTGCACGGTACTCCTTTCTGCTGGAAAGCGTGGAAGGCGGCGAGAAGATTGCGCGCTATACCTTTGCCGGAGCAAATCCGGAGGAGGTGTTTCGCTATGCAAGTGGCGCGTGCGTGCTGGAGAGTCACGAGCGCCTGGTGTGGGAGGAGCGCGATCCGGTGACGTTTCTGCGCGCGCGCATGCAGCGTTTTCGTCCGGTGCGTTTGCCGGGATTGCCGCCGCTGGTGGCGGGAGCGATTGGGTATTTTTCTTACGACATGGTGCGCATGATCGAGCGGCTGCCCAAGCGCTTGCGCGACGATATCGGTTTGTACGACGCGCAGTTGATGTTCTATCACGGCATTCTGGCGTTCGATCACGTGCAGCACCGCCTGTGGGTGGTGCGCAATGTTTATACCGAGGGCCAAGGCAGTTTGCGGGCGAAGTACAACGCCGCGGTGAAAGAGATCGTCCGCACGCGCACGCTGCTGGACGAACCCGTGGCGGCGGAACGCGCGTCGAAGGAGCCGGGCCGCCGGAAGCGAGCGAAATCGAAAATCACTTCCAACTTTCGCAAGCCGGAATATTTTGCCGCGGTGCGCAAAGCCAAGGAATATATTCGCGCCGGCGATATTTTCCAGGTGGTGATCAGCCAGCGCTTTTCGGCAAAAACTTCTGCTACGCCTTTTGAAATTTACCGCCAGCTCCGCGCCGTGAATCCTTCGCCGTATCTTTTTTATCTGCAGATGAACGATGTGGCGGTGGTGGGCAGCTCCCCGGAAATGCTGGTTAAAGTACAGGGGCGCGAGGTATTTTACCGGCCCATCGCCGGTACGCTGCCGCGCGGAAAAGACGAAGCGGAAGACTTGCGCCGCGAAAAAGAACTGCACGCCAGCGAAAAAGAACGCGCCGAGCACATCATGCTGGTGGATCTGGGCCGCAATGACCTGGGCCGCGTGTGCGATTACGGTACCGTCAAGGTCGAGAAGCTAATGACCGTCGAAAGATATTCGCACGTCATGCATCTGGTTTCGAGTTTGCGCGGGCAGTTGCGCAAAGATGTGGATTGTTTTGATGCGCTGATGGCTTGTTTCCCCGCCGGCACGGTTTCTGGCGCGCCCAAAGTGCGCGCGATGGAAATTATTGAAGAGCTGGAACGCACGCGGCGCGGCATCTACGCGGGCGGCGTGCTGTACCTCGATTTCGCGGGCAACCTCGATTCCTGCATCGCGCTGCGCACCATGGTCATCAAAAATGGTGTGGCACACATTCAGGCCGGCGGCGGAGTTGTGGCGGACTCCAGTCCTGCGGGAGAATATCAGGAGAGCGTGAATAAAGCGGGCGCGCTGCTGAAAGCCTTGGAACTCGCCCAGACCGCACAGTGACGCGCCACACATGCCTCTGTAGTGGCGCAGCATGCTGCGCGCTTTGTCGCCATCGCTCTAAGTAGCGTCGCCGACTCAGGCTGGTCGCTTTTCGAGAGAAGAGAGTCTGACCATGATTTTGCTGCTCGATAACTACGATTCCTTTACCTATAACCTGGCGCAGTATCTGGGCGAACTGGGTTGCGACGTGCAGGTGCATCGCAACGACAAGATTTCCGTGGAAGAGATTGAACGCCGGAAGCCCGAGAAAATTGTGATCTCGCCCGGGCCGTGCACGCCGCAAGAAGCGGGAATTTCCGTCGAGTTGGTAGAACGCTTGAAAGGAAAATTCCCAATTCTGGGCGTGTGCCTGGGCCATCAGGCCATTGGCGCGGCGTTCGGCGGGAAGATTGTGCGTGCGCCGAAATTGTTTCATGGCAAGACCAGCGAGATTCATCATGACGGCACAGGCGTTTTTGAGGATTTGGATGATCCCTTTACTGCTACGCGTTATCACTCTCTAATCGTCGAAAGAAAATCTTTGCCAAAGGAATTGACCATCACCGCGGAGACGGATGACGGGATCATCATGGGCTTGCGGCATAAGAAACATAAGATCGAGGGCGTACAGTTTCATCCGGAGTCGGTGCTCACCGATTCGGGCAAGCAATTGCTGAAAAATTTCCTCTCGCTTTAAAAATGCCATGAAATCCATCAAGGCGTCTTTGGTAGCGGGCGTCGACGATCTTCTCTCTGGGAACACGTTGGCACAGATTTCAATCGGGCCCGAGCAGGAACTACTCGTCCTAAGCCTCGACCAGCCATTTCCCCATAAGGTGACCATAGGTAGCCCCGCGTTGGGGCCTCTTGTTTATAAAATTCATCGCCGCGGCTCAACAGGTTGGGAACTTGTGCAGACGCTGGCGCCTAGCGGCAAGTACTACCGCTTCGTACAGCCCCTACCAGGAGGGCGCTGGTTGCTTGTTGGAAGCCGCGCAGCCACCGGTGATCTAAACGCCGATATTTTCAACGGCAGCGGAACCATTGTTTCGTCCTTTCATGCTGGCGATGGAATTGAGCACGTCCAGGCGACCTCATCTGGCGAGATCTGGATTGGTTATTTTGATGAGGGCGTGTTTGGAAGTGGCGAGTTGGGACAGTCCGGCTTGGTTTGTCTGAACGACCAAGGTGAGGCTCTCCTTCGATATCGGCGCGGCATCGCTGAGCCGAATGAACTGCCCAGCATCGACGATTGCTATGCTCTCAACGTTTCGGACGACGACCTGGTTTGGACGTCCTACTACTCAGACTTCCCGCTCATAAAATTACGTAACAAACTACTCGACAAAGTGTGGCGTGATTTCCCCGCTAAAGCCGTCAGATCGTTTGCTGTGAACGATGACCAGCTATTAATGGTGGCCGCCTATCGCAAGGAAGCACTGCTTTATTCCGTCGATCTAGCGAGAAAGACTTTGGAGGAGCTCCGACTATTGGATTCAACCGGGAATCCTCTTTCATTCGAGTGCTCATTCGGGCGCGGTTCCATCCTGTTTTTCGCGTCACTAAAGGATGGCGGCAACCGGGCTCTGTACTCATTCGATCTTCGTTCGCTGCGAGCGGACACGGTTTAGACGCCCAAGCAACCAGGCGCGCAGCATGCTGCGCCACTACAAAGAATAGCAACTACAGGCCGGCGAGGATGGCGGCGTAAATTTCAATGCCGCGCCAGAGGTGTCCGAGGCGAAGGTTTTCGTCGGAGCTGTGCTGGTGATTGTCGTAGTTGACGATGGGGACGCCGATCCACGGGATATTCAAGTTTTCAAAAATGTACATGGGGACGCTACCGCCCAGCGTGGGCGCCACCACCGTGTCTTTATTGGTGGCGGCCTGGACTACGCTGATCAGCAATTGCGAAATGGGCAGCTCCATGGACGTGCGCGAGGCACGATAGTTGAAATCGCCTTTGGTCACTTTGGCTACGTGATCGTGCGCGAGGCGTTCTTCCTTGGTGGGTTCTGCGCTGGTGATGAAAAACTCTTGTTTGCGAATGTAGTCGAGAATCTGCTCGTATTTTTTATCGGGATCTTCGCCTTTTACCAGACGCACATCCAGAGATGCTTCGGCTTTTTCCGGCACCACATTTTGCGCCTGCTCGCCGACGTAGGCGCTCTTCAATCCGCGAATATTTAACGAAGGCTGTTGCAGCAACTCCACCAGCTTCTTCCCTGCACCATCCGGTTTCGCAAATTCCAAATCGTGTTCGAGCTGCGCGTCGTTATCGGGCATAGCTTCGAGGGCTTTTTGTTCCACTGGGCTGAGTGGAATAACGTCATCATAAAAGCCGGGAATCAGCACCTGGCCAGTTTCATCTTTCATCGACGCCAATAGCCGCGATAATTCCAACGCGGGATTGGGCGCCCAGTTTCCGTAGTGGCCGCTGTGCAGCGCCCGAATCGCGCCATAGACCGTGACGTCGAATCCCAGGACGCCACGATTGCCGAAGAAAATCAGCGGTCGGCCGCTCTGATGCACCGGCCCATCGGCGGTGATCAGCGCGTCGGCATCCAGAAGATTCCGGTGCAGCAGCAAGGTACGTTCCAGATTCGACGAGCCGGCTTCTTCTTCGCCTTCGAAGATGACCTTGAGATTTACCGTGAGCGGAATATTTTTTGCCCGCAGCGCGTCGATCGCGGCCAGCAGCGCAATGATCGGAGACTTGTCGTCGGAGCTAGAACGCGCGTAGATGCGCCAGTCATCTTCATAGATGGCGGGATGCTGCGGCGTGTTTTCTGGGAAGGGAATGCGCTTGCCGCCCGCTTCGATGGCATTGCTGCGCAGCGTGGGCTCGAAGGGCTTGCCTCCGTCGGTCCAGGCCGCGGGATCGACCGGTTGACCATCATAGTGCGCGTAAAAAATGATCGTGTGCGTGGCTTCCGGCGAAGTGAGTTTGCCGAAAATTACCGGGCCGCGATCTTTGATGGTGAGCAGATGCGTTTCAATACCACGGGCTTCGAGTAGTTCCACCAAATGGGCGGCGTTTTTCTGGATGTTTACGGTGTCGGAAGCGATGTTCGGAATCGCGAGAAAGTCAGACAGTTCGCGGATGATGCGGTCTTCGTTGTTCATGCGGTAGTCGCGGACTTCTTGCGCGATTTGCGCTGGGTTCAGGCGAACAGGCTTTTGCGCGTAAGAAATCGTGGGCACCAGGGCGAATGCCGCGATGAGAACAAACTTGTGCGCTGTGATTTTCAGAACGCAGATACCTCACTTCGTTCGGAACGGCAATTTTATATGTTATCGCGAAACGACAGTTGTACGCGCATCGCCGAAATGGGGCGCAGATGGATCGATTTCTCTGGGTGACGCGGAAAGGCGACCGCCTCCCCGACATGATCGGGGGTAAACCCCAAGCGGCAGTTACACCGTCAGATCAAGCGAGGGCCGCGGAGCAGGCGCACGGGAAGCATGAAGATGGCGGTGAGCAAGGCGAACACGCCATGCACAGCAATTCCGGCGATGCGGAACGGCAGCGTGATCAGCCAGATGAACGGGTAGGCGATCAGCGCGAGAATGGCCAATGGCCAGCACAGCATGAACAGGAAGATCCAGAGGAGGAAGGCGATCATGGTGCGTTCTCCTATAGTCATTTACGCTACCGCAACCGGGAAAGTTCCCGCAAATTTATAGTCCTTCAGACGCAGGCTGCGGACCACGGATTCTGGGACTTCCGCGTCCAGAAACATATACGAATCATCGACTTCCGAGCGCAGAACCTTTCCCAGTGCATGAATCAGGGCCAGTTTACGGCCTTCGGCTAACGGCATACGCAGGGAAACGGCGACGGCCGGGTCCGTGGGCATAGCCTGGTCGATGCGGCGGAGCAATTCTTCGATGCCTTCTCCGGTCAAGCCGGAGATCAGGACCGGGGAACAGTCTGGCGCGCCATTCTGGCTGCCGTTTCTCGACCCGTCGCGCGGTGAATCGCCCCGTTGGGTGCAATCGTCGGTTCCGTTTTCCGCGTATTCCTTGGCGGTCTCTCGCGAGAGCGTCTTGCGTTCTTCCGGCGTGAGGCGATCGATTTTATTCAGGACGCGCAAGACCGGCGTCTTCGAGACGCCCAACTCGTCAAGGATTTTTCGCACTTCTTCGTCGAGTTCCGCGTGACGCGGATTGGAGACGTCGCTAACATGCAGGATCAGCGCAGCTTCCTGTACTTCTTCGAGCGTGGCGCGGAAAGCGGTCAGCAATCCTTTCGGCAGATCGCGAATGAACCCGACAGTGTCCGAGACCAGCACGCGGCGGTTGGAAGGCAAGCGCAGGGCGCGAATCGTGGGATCGAGCGTGGCAAACATGCGCGAGGAGACCAACACCTCAGCGCTGCTGAGAGCGTTGAAGAGCGTGGATTTTCCCGCGTTGGTGTAGCCAACCAACGCGATAGTGCCGAGCGGCACGGCGTTGCGTGCTTCGCGGCGCAGCGCGCGCTGCTTGCGGACTTCTTCGATGGCGCCCTTGATTTTGCTGACGCGGTCGCGAATGCGGCGGCGGTCAGTCTCCAGCTTTTTTTCTCCAGGCCCGCGGACGCCGATGCGCCCCGCTCCGCCACCTGCGCCACCCGAACCGCCACCCCCGCTTTTGCCGCCCAATCGCGACATCGCGGTGCCTTTGCCGGTTAGCCGCGGCAGCATGTAATTCAGTTGCGCCAATTCCACCTGCAGCTGGCCTTCGCGGCTGCGCGCGTGCTTCGCGAAAATATCCAGGATTAATTGCGTGCGATCGATGACGCGGCGCTCGGTCAGTTCCTCAATGTTGCGCTGCTGTACCGGCGAAAGATTACTGTCGAAAATGATGAGCTGCGCTTGGTGGGCGTTGGCCTCGGCGCGAATTTCGTCCAGCTTGCCGCGGCCGACGAGCGTGGCGGGGTCTGCGGAGTCGCGCACCTGAAAAACAGTGGAGACGATAGCCGCGCCCGCGCTGGTGGCCAGCTCAATCAATTCGACGAGCGATTCGCGGCCCTGTTCGCCGGCGGGCATGCCGGGGAAACGCGGCGCGCGCTTCCAGCCGATGCCGACGAGCAGCGCGCGTTCGGCGTTGGAGACTTGTTGTGGCGATTTGGTCACGAACGATGCCTATGCAGCTTTCTTGTAGTTGATGGACGCTCCACCGTCGCTGCGATTATACGCTGGAGTCACGGCGGGGGCGAATCATGCACGAGTCAACGCCAAAGACACGGGTCTGAAGACCCGCCGCTACAACGTTTTAGCCACTGCAGAATTTCGGCCTGGAGTTGCGACTCGTCGCCGAAACCGGCGAACCATTTTACGTTTTGTTCGCGGCGGAACCAGGTTTGCTGGCGCTTGGCGTAGCGGCGGGTGGCTTGTTGGATGGCGGCGCGGGCCTCGTCAAGGGACAGTTCGTTGCGGCTGACGGCGGCTAGCTCGCGGTAGCCGAGGAAATCGAAGGGCTTGGCGGTTTCGAGCGCGTTTGCGGCACCTTGGCGGTTTTCCGGCAAGGTCGCGGCGAGTAGGCCGGATACCTCGTCTTGCCAGCCTGCGGCCAGCATGTGATCGATGCGGCTGTGGATGCGGGCGTAGAGTTCCTCGCGCGGGGGTTGCAGACCGATTTTGATGGTGTGCCAACCCTGGAGTGGAGTCCGACCCTCATTGTGAACTTGCGTCAGAGGCTTGCGGGTCAGGAGGCAGACTTCCACGGCGCGGAGGAGCTTTTGCGTGTCGGCAGGGGCGATGCGATTCGCGGACGGCGCGTCGAGGCGCTTCAGCAAACGGTGAAGATAGTTTGCGCCGCGCTTTTCCGCGCTGGCGCGGAGGCGAGCGCGGAGTTGTTCGGAGCGCTGCGGGAGGTCGGCGAGGCCTTCCAGTAGCGCGCGGAGATAGAGGCCGGTGCCGACCGTTAGTATTGGGAGCTTTTTTCGCGCGCGAAGATCGCTTAGGACGGTGAGCGCCAGTTCGCGGTAGCCGCCGGCGGTGGCTTCCTGACTGGGATTGAGCACATCGAGCAGGTGGTGCGGGATGCCTTGGCGCTCGGCGGATGTGGGTTTGCCGGTGCCGATGTCAAAGCCGCGGTAGAGCTGCGTGGAATCGCAGGCGATGACTTCACCGTTCAGTTGATGCGCCAGGTGGACGGCGAGTGCGGACTTGCCGGAGGCCGTGGGGCCGAGGATGGCGATGAGTGGCGGGGATTGTTCGGCGGTCATGGGAAGAGGATGTGGCGGGCGCGGATTAGAAGGATGACGAGCACAACCAGCGCCAGGAGCAGGCTGCCGAGGACTTGTTGGCGGACTAATTTCATGAGATCGCGAGTCGGTGCAGCGCGCGCGACTTCAGCGGCTAAAGCCGATCTCGTTGGCTACAGTTTACGTCGCGGCCGAAGCCGCGACCCACAAAGATTTTCTGTCAGATCAATTTATTGCCGCCCGCAGCTATTGGCCGGAGCTAGGCATAAGGTTGTAGTAGTAGGTGTAGCGCAGCTCGATGTACGGGCCGCCGAACTGTGAAGGCAATGGGTCGAACGGGTTGGAGGCGCGGATGGAGGAGTAGGCGGCGCGGTCGAGGGGCTCCTTGCCGGATTGCCGCACGATTTCAGGATCCTCGGCGTGCACGCTGCCGTCGCGATAAATGCGGAAGGTGAGTTGCACGATGCCTTGTTCGCCGAGTTCCACGGAGGCAGGCATGACCGTGAACCAATTGCGCTTGACGGTGAGATAGACGCGCTGGAGGTAGCCGTTAAAGTCCACGCCCTCGGTGGGCGTGAGCATTTCGAGGCCGCCATAGGCTGCTCCGCCACGACCACCGCGTCCCGAGTGAATTGGGCCGCCACCGCCGATGGCGGAGGGACCGGAAGGCTTTTCTCCGCCGTGGAGTAGATCGTTGATCGAGGTTCCGGAGGTGGCCGATGACGGCAGCTGCAAATGGGAATTCGGCGTGGGAACATCGGGGACTTCCAGTTGCAGCTTGGGCTTTGGAGTGTCGGACTTCGGCGTAGGGCCATTATCCAGCGCCGGTTGTGGCGTGTTGGATTTGGGCACCGGCGCGGCAGGGAGCTCTTTCGCAGGCTCGGGAATTTTGGGCGCCTCCACCTTGGGCGCGGGAGGCGCGACCTTGGCAACTTCGCGCGGGTCCACCTTAATGTGCGGCGCGGGAGGCGCGACCGATTTCGTTTCAAGATCCAGCATGTTTGGCGCGACGAGCGGCGTAAAGATCTGGCGGGCGATCTCCTCGTCTTGCTTGGTGGTTGGCTTGCGCGCAAGAAACTGGATCAGCGCGAAAACCAAGACAATGTGCACCGCGACGGACGCGACGAGCTTGATGGCATCCCACTTGGTGGTTTCTTCTTCCACGCGTTCGGCGACCAAGTGAACTTCGCCGGTGGTGAAAATATCCGGCGAAACGATGTCTGGCGGAACGAACTCGGCGGGCGCGACGATATCGGGAAGTCTGGAACCGACGGGAACGGTGACGCGCTCGTCGAGGTCGGTGGGCTGCAGCGGGATGGCATGATCCTCGACGACGCCGTAAGCCTCACGATTGAGATCGCGCGGAACCACCACGCGCTTGGAAATGGAATCGAGCGGCAAGCTCGCGGGTATCGTGGAGTGGCCATCCAGGACCACGATGGGCAGCATGGCGGGAACGAGCGTGCGTTCGTCCAGCGCGGTGGGACGGCGGCGCGTGGAAGGCTCAGCGCCGTTTTGCGCGGGCGGGCGGGCGTCGACGGGAACGAGGGTTCTGGGAATCATTGCACTCTTTTTTCAAATAGATCGGGTGCGCCGGCTGTTGGCGCTGGCGGTTTGCTAGAGATATTGACGCTCTCCGCGTGGGCAAGGATGCTTGCCATTACGCGAGAAGCGAGGTCCAGCGCGGCGCGGCCGGCAATGCCATCGGTTACCGGCGGCTGGCGCGTCTTTACCGCTTGGATAAAGGCTTCGAGTTCCGCGCGCAGAGGCTCGGTTTCTGGCGCGGGCAATTTTTCAAAGGCAAACTCGGGCTGCGGGCCGGGGCGTTTGACGCCGACTCGGAGCGCGTCGCGGCGCGCGTAGTCCAGGGAAATATATTCGTGCTGCTGGAAGAAGCGCATCTTGCGGACGCGTTCGGTGGAGACCCGGCTGGCCGTGACGTTGGCGACGGCGCCACCGGCGAATTCCAGGCGGGCGTGGGCGATGTCCACCTTTTCGGTGAGCACTGGGATTCCCACGGCTTTTACTTCCGTGACGTGCTGCTTAACGATGGCGAGCAGAATGTCCAGATCGTGAATCATTAAATCAAAAATAACGTCCACGTCCAGGCTGCGCGGCGTGAAAACGCCTAAGCGGTGCACCTCGAAAAACAGCGGACGGTTGACGATGGGCTCGACGGCCACGACAGCGGGATTGAATCGTTCCACGTGGCCCACTTGCAAGATGCGCTGGTTGCGCTTGGCGGCGGCGAGCAGTTCATCGGCTTCCGCCAGAGTGGTGGCCATGGGTTTTTCGATCAAAACGTCGAGGCCCATATTCATCAGCTGGCAACCGACTTGGCAATGCGCGATGGTGGGAACGGCGACGCTGACGGCGTCGGCGAGGTACTGCAGCTCGGCGAGCTTACTTAGCGCGGGGACATTAAATTCAGCTGCGACGGCGGCGGCTTTGGCGGGGTCGGAATCGAATACGCCGGCGAACTCCACGGACTCCATTTCGCGGTACACGCGCGCGTGATTGCGGCCGAACTCTCCGGCGCCAACGACGGCGACGCGGAGCTTGGCCGACGAGCGACATGGGTTTGTGGGAGCGATCATTTTTTGTTTGTTCCCACTGACGCTGTATTTCCCGAAGAATTGGCGCTTGGTTCCACGGAGGCTTCCGGCGGAAAAGCCTGAATGGCGATTCCCGAAGCGTCCGCAAATTCCAGCAATTTTGTGCGATCGAATAACAGCGTGCGTCCAGCATCAATGGCCAGCGCGGTAGCGCCGGCACTCTTCATGTGTTCGATGGTGGAAAAGCCGATGACGGGTACGTCAAAGCGCATGTCCTGGCCCGGTTTGCTGACCTTTATGACCACCAGGGGCTTTCCGCCGCCGCGGCCAGAGGTGATGCGGGCAGCGCGCGTGATGGTTTCGTCGGTGCCTTCCATGGCTTCCACGGCTACGCAGGCGCCATCGGAGACGACAATGGTTTGGCCAATGTCCATGGCGGAAATTTTTCTGGCGATGCCCAGGCCGTAGGCGATGTCGGAGGCTTCCTGACTATTCGGAGAGCGCTTCGTCAGCACGCCCGCGGCGGGGACTAGCGGCCGCAGGAACAATGTGGAGTCGACCAGATGAATGTGTTCATCTTCCAGAATTTTGGCTACGCCGCCGATGAGCGCGTCGGTGTTTTTTGTGGTGAGCGAAAACAGCAGCTTGGCGAGCTTCCAGTCCGGCCGGATGGAGCTGAAAATTTTGTTGTGCTTTACCTGGCCGGCCATCACCGCTTGCGTGACGCCTTCCTGATGCAGCAGGTCGATGGCTTTACTCAGTTCGCCGAGGCTGACCCAGTGGATACGCTTGGCGCTGGCGGCGAGTTCCGGCGAAGCTTCTTCCTTGATGGCGATGACCGCCATGTCGATGCCCTGCTGGCGCGCGCCTTCCAGCACCAGAAACGGAAAGCGGCCGTTGCCAGCAATCAAACCCCATCCGGTGGCGGAATGTTTTGTGTCGGCGGTAGAAATTGCGCTGGGCATGGATGGAGCGGTGAGCGGCACGCTATTTGACGATGCCGCGCTCGGCGCTTTCGATGAATTGGATCAGTTCCTGCACATCCGCGGAGCCGCCCAGAGTTTTCTTCATTTCTTCGAGCGCTTGCGTGGTGTTGAGCTTGGCGCGCAGCAGCAGGCGGTACGCGATCTTCAGGGCGGCGAGGCGCTCGGCGGAAAAACCTTTGCGTTGCAAGCCGATGGCGTTGATGCCGTAGCTCGTGGTCTGCCGTTCAGTAACCACGCGAGAAAACGGCGGAACGTCTTGCGTGATGACCGTGGAGGCGCCGATGTACGCGTAGCGGCCGATGCGGCAGAACTGGTGCACCGGCGAGAATGCGCCAACGGTGGCGAAGTCTTCCACGGTGACGTGTCCGGCGAGCGTGGCGCCGTTGGCGAAAATGGTTTGGTTGCCGACGTGGCAATCGTGGGCCACGTGCGAAGAGGCCATGAACAGGCTGCCGTTGCCGATGGTGGTGACGCCGCCGCCGCCCACGGTGCCGCGGCTGACGGTGACATTTTCGCGAAAAGTATTTTCGTTGCCGATGAGCAGGCGCGTTTTCTCGCCGGCAAATTTCAGATCCTGCGGATCGCCGCCTACAGAGGAGAAGGGATGAAAAATATTTTTGCGGCCGGCGACGGTAGGCCCAGTGATGACCGCGTGCGAATGAACGATGCAGCCTTCGCCGAGTTGTACGTCTTCGCCGATCACGGCATACGCGCCAATGGTCACGCTGGTCGCGATTTTTGCGCCGCGGGCGACGCTGGCTTGTTCGTGAATGGCCTGCGTGGTCATTTCAAGACTTTTGCGGATTCGGTCGCGGTGGACTCCGCGGCGGCAGATGAATTGGCGCTGTCAACTGGGGCGTCGCGGTCAATCATGCGGCACATTAGCGTGGCTTCCGCGCAGAGATTTCCGTCAACGGTGGCGCGGCCTTCGAGTTTGCAAAAATCGCGGCGCCAGGAAACCAGATTCATTTCGATGCGTAGCTGGTCGCCGGGAACCACCGGGCGGCGAAAGCGCGCGTCGTCCACGGCCACAAAATAAAGCAATTTCTTCTCGCGATCGGGAACTTCCATCAGGCAGAGCACCCCGCCGGTTTGCGCCATGGCTTCAATGATCAGCACGCCGGGCATCACCGGTTTGCCGGGGAAATGGCCCTGAAAATAGGATTCGTTGATGCTGACATTCTTGATGCCGACGATGCGCTTGAGCGGTTCGACCTCAAGAATGCCATCCACCATAAGAAATGGATAACGATGGGGAAGAAGTTTTTGTATGGCTACCGCGTCCATCAGCATGCGTCTCTCCTGAAGCGATGCAAGCGCCCCTGTCGCACCTTTGAGAATGGCTTGGCAAACTTCTTATTATATGCGAACTGGCGCAAGATTTGCGAGACGGTTTGGTAGCCCAGGCACTCTTGCCTGTGCTGCGACTGCTACCCTGTCCTCGAACCCAGCGCACAGGCAAGAGTGCCTGGGCTACTAGGGCGTCCGGACCCTTGCCGCGGGCAGCGAGCGTTGCTAGCATCGACGGCGCATGCCGGACAGCATCAATGCAAAAAATCTGTTAAAGAAGTTGCGGGCGCAAACTCCCGAGATGCTGGCCTGTTTGCGACGATTCGTGGAGTGCGAGTCTCCAAGCCTGGAGAAAGCGGCTGCGGATCGCTGCTGCGCGTTGATTACAAAAGAATGGCGCGCTGCGGGCGCTCACGTGGAACGCGTGCCGAACGCGAAGCGCGGCGATCACTTGCGCATCGTGTGGCAGCCGCGTGAAGCGCGCGCGATGCGCTCAACAGACCAACTGCTCGTGCTGGGACACTACGACACGGTTTACGCGTCCGGCTCACTCCGCCGCATGCCGTTTCGCGTGAAAGGCGGAAAGGCGTTCGGGCCGGGCGTCTTTGATATGAAGGCCGGGATCGTGCAGGCGCTATTCGCATTTCGCGCACTGCAGGAATTGCAAGCCGCCTCCGCGAGCTCATCCCAGTCGAAGCTGCGGAAGCGCGTAGTTTTTCTGTGGACTTCGGACGAAGAAATTGGCAGCGGGACCTCGCGCAAATTGCTGGAGGCGGAGGCGCGACGCAGTGAAGCGGTCTTTGTACTGGAGCCGGCATTTGGCGCACGCGGCTTGCTAAAGACTTCGCGCAAAGGCGTCGGCGAAGTGGAATTGATTGTGCGCGGACGCGCCTCGCACGTAGGTCTAGCCCCTCATGATGGCGTAAACGCCATTCACGAGTTGGCGCTGCAAATTTCGCGCGTGGAAACATGGAACGATCTAAAGCGCGGCATCAGCGTCAACGCGGACATCGTCGAAGGCGGCACGCGAACGAATGTGATTGCAGATCGCGCCCGCGCAGTTTTTGATTTGCGCGCGCTGAGCGTTGCGGACATGCGGCGAATCGAAGAGCGTCTGCGCGAATTGCGGCCGTTCAATCGCCGCGCGAAACTAGAAATAAGCGGAGGCTTCGACCGCCCACCACTCGAGCGAAAAATGAGCGCAGCCTTGTTCGCGCGAACCAAGACGATCGCTGACGAGCTCGGCATCGACCTGGGCGAATGCTGCGCAGGCGGCGGCTCCGACGGCAACCTTACGGCAGCGCTTGGCGTGCCAACGCTCGATGGTCTGGGCGCTGTCGGCGACGGCGCACATTCCCCGGGTGAACACATCGTCGTATCGAAAATGGCTGAGCGCACGGCTCTAACCGCGCGAATCTTGTACCAGAGCTCAAACTGATCAAAGCACTGTTCAAAAATAAGCAGTCGGCAGCGGGAACTTTTGCACTATCCGCGGCCTCTATCTCTCAGCGCTGCAAGAGCGAGCGTAGGAACGCAGCGATAAGAGGGGGCCATGGTCGAAACCAATAAACGTCGTTCCCTGGCAAAACGAATCGCATTGGTGGTCGGTGGATTCATTGTGTTTACGCTGCTCTTCGCTGTCGCGTGCCGGATTGCGGTCGAGCAATTATTTCGTGGCATCGAATCCTCGCGCTCGACTGGGCTGTCGTCCGGTTGGGATACTCGGGCGATGTGGGGCGACGTTGGCTCCTCAGGTGGATACCAGTTGGGAAGCGGACGCTGGATTTCTCGCAATGCGGACCTGCGCTTGCAAACGGATGCTTTTGAGCGCGGCCGCACCAGTGTTAATCAGATCGCGGCAGCGCACCACGGTTTTCTCGAACATCTCGCGACCGAAAGCCGCACCGGGCGAGGGCGCGTGCTATCGGCGACGGTGTCCGTTCCAGCGACAGAATTTGATGTAGCTCTGGCAGATCTGAAGAAACTAGGTCGCGTAGAAGCGATGGCCGAAGGCGGAGAAGATTCTGCAGTGAAACTGGAAAACGCCGCGCGAAACGTCGAAGCGACAAAGATTACGCTGGAACGATTGCAAAACCTGCAGCGCGATCGCAAAGGGCAACTGCACGATGCGCTGGAAGTCGAGAAAGAAATTGCACAAACGGATTCGGCGGTTCGCGAGGCCATTCGGCAGAGGGACAATTTGCTTTCCACGGTCGCTCAAGCGCACATCCAATTGACTTTGCTGGAGGATTTTCGAGCGCCGCTGGAGGCTCGCTTCGGCGGAGCGTGGCTCGGTATTCGGAATTCAATCATAGAAGGAGTTAGCACGACGCTCTCATCGTTGACCACGATGTTCGGCATGGCTTTTGAATACGGACTGCCCATTGCTTTCTGGTGCCTTATTCTGTTTTGGCCGGGTAAGGCTGCTTGGCGGCACTTGCGAGCGAGAAGCGCAGCCGTCTAGTGCACGTAATTTTTGCGCAGATACTCCGCGGTGGATTGCGAGACGTCGGCGTAATCGCTATGCAACACTTCGCGAAGCGCGGCTTCAGTAGGCTGGCCCGCGCCGATGCGGTCCAGGATGCGCTCGATGTCGCTCATGCCGTCGCTTTCGACGATGTATTCGATATTGGCGAGGGCCCAAGCGTAGGCGTAAGCCGCCTGATCGCTATTCAAACTCATCCATGAGCCTTCCAGATGTCCTAGCGCGGCGGCGTGACCGTCCGCGTAAATTTGCGTTAGCGTGGCGGCGTTTTCGCTGCTGCGCTGACCTTCCATCCATTGCGCCAAGCCTTCCTGAATCCACGTGGGCGCGCGGCCGCGCGTTTTCTGCCCCACGAAGCTGTGCGTCAATTCGTGTTTCAACACGCGGGAAAGTTCCGGCGTCACAGCAGTCAGTCCCTGCACCGGCACGCGGATGCGGCCATCGTTGAGCGCACCGACCCATCCGGGCGCCTTGGTAATGTCCGCGAAAGCTTGCTGGGTGTAGAGAATTACGCCGATAGGATCCGGCGGCGTAAAGTTCAGTTCCGATTCGATGGCGGCGAAATGCATTTCGAGGGTGCGCAGCACGTCGCGCGCCAGCGCGGGTTCAGCGGTGCCGCTGTATTTCAGCGTGAAGTGCGCGCTTTCGTTTTCTTTGTAGCTTTCTTCTTCCTGCTTGTCGCGCATCGCTTTATCGAGCGCGGCTTGCACTTCTGGATCGGGACGCAGCGCCAGCGAGCGCTTCCACTCGTTCACGGCCTGATCCATTTTGTTCATGCCGTAGTAGGACCAGCCGGCAAGTTTGGGGATATCGGGATTGTCAGGCGCGGTGCGGCGGGCGCGTTCCAGATACTCGAGCGATTGCGTGTACTCGCTGCGGCGCAAATGCAAATACGCGACGTTCATCAGCAGCACGGGTTCCTGGGGCGCGTAGGTGAGCGCGGTGCGTTCATCGGCGAGCGCGCGCTCCATGTCCCCATGCGCCAGCTCAAACATGGCGGCGGCGTGATGCGCGACGGCGGCGGGAACTTCCGCCGAGGTGCCTCCGGTGCGCGCCTGGCCTTCGAGCTTGGCGATGTACACGCGATCGACCGCGCCATCGTGCACAGCGAGCTGCGCGATTTCGCTGCCGCCCGCGGACGGCTCGATGGCGGGAGGGGTGATGGCCAGGTTGGCGGCATCGGCCCCGGGAGCACCGGGCATGGCTACGGAGCCACCCTTTTCAATGTGGTCGACGATGGACTTGGGCAGGCTGAGCTCACCCGCGGAGGTTTCGTATTTGATCTTGTCGCCGGCTTCGACCACGTTGAGCGCGGTGATGCGGCGGCCGTTCTTGAGGACGATGGTGTCGGCGGAGGCTGGCTCGACGGCGAACGACACGGCAAAAATCGCGGCTAACGCGACGGCCGGAAGCCTCGTTCGGACCGCGGCGGCGGCATGCGTCAGAACCACCATTGCGGCGCGGGCTGCGTCTAAAGATAGCAGTAGCGAGCCGGGCCGCAGTGTCGAAGGTCGCATCTCACCATTCTAATGCGCTGCGGCAGGCAAACCGCCGATGAGCTTGTTCCGCATTGCCGAAAGTGACTACACTCGCGCGATGAGTTGGCTGACCAAGCGCGCCATGATGCTGGTTTTGTGCGCATTTGCCAGCACGCAATTTCCGAGCGTCCACGCGCAATCCCAGGGCGCACCCGAAGAACGCGAGCCTCACAAACTATACGATGCGCTCAACGCGCTGCGCGTCGATCCCGCCACGGTGTATAGCGTGGAGGCGGAAAATCGCATCCGGCTGCGGCGCGGCGACGCCACCTTGGCTTTTGACGAAGGCAAGCTGGGGTTCTTCGTCGCGCTGGACGGCCGCATCACGGGAGCGGTCTTCGCGGGACGCGGGCACGCGCTGGCCGCGCCACGCGACCCGGTGGAAAAGCAACAAATGGCGCGGTTCCTCGATGCTTCGGTGCTTGACGAGGATTTTACCTCAGCGTACCTAAGATTCACGGACGGGACCGCGGAGGAATTGCTGGCGGAACTCCGCGACAGTAAATTGACGGCGCAGAACGATCCCGGCTTCGCGGAGCGCTGGAAGTCGCCGCTGGCGTTACTGAACAACGCGCAAAGCCTTCGGGTAATGAACGGGCTGATCGCGCAAAATCCCAAACCATATTTTTACGCCGACGTCGATGGCGTGGTGACTGGGCCTTTCGATGTGTTCTACGATCTGCAGCGCCAAGAACCGTTTTTGCTGGGGCAGTTGCGGCGGAGCAGCGGTCGGAACGCGGGCGGGCCGTTTTACGACGTCTGGGTTTCTTACGTGCTACCGGGCGACGCCGGAGCAAAAGCTGCGTTTCACGCACTGAACTATACGATCGATACCACCATCGACCCAAACAACGCGCAGGAAGGCTCGGCTACCGTCGAGATTCAGGCGGCTGCGGACGGCGAACGTCTGCTGGCATTTGAACTTGCGCGGGCGTTGAACGTCGACCGCGTCAGCGATCTTTCGGCGACTTCTTCTTCGACAAATTCGGAGCAGGAGGCGCCGGTGGCATTTTTCCAGAACGAAGGTTTGAGCGCCCGCGCGCTCAACGAGCACGGACAAGATTCACTTTTCGTGGTGCTGCCGCGCGCGGCTCACGCGGGCGAGCGATTCCGTCTCCATTTTCATTATCGCGGAAACGTAATTGCGGACGCCGGCAACGGCGTGCTGGTGGTCGGCGCGCGAGACAGTTGGTATCCACATCTAGGCGACGCGGCGGATTTCGCGCGCTACGACCTGACCATGCGCTGGCCGCGCAAAATGCAGTTGGTCGCCACCGGCACGAAACTCGACGAGCACGTGGACGGCGAATACCGCGTCGGACGATGGCACACCGACAATCCCGTGTCCGTGGCGGGATTCAATCTTGGAGACTATGCATCGGCATCCGTGGCGGACACGAACTATTCCGTGGAGGTGTATGCCAACCGTCAATTGGAACAATCGTTGCGCCGGCGATTGCAGCCCGCGCCGGGCATCTTCGACGAGGCGCCGGGAATCGGGAGCGCGGCCAGCGCAGAAGGCGGCAGATTTTCTGGCGGACATCTTGCCGAGGCGCCACCGACGCCCAGCCCAGCTGACGCGCTGCGAGACCTTGGCAAAGAGATCGAGACGTGCATTCGGTTTTACGAAAAATTCAGCGGGCCATTTCCTTTTCGTTCGTTGAGTGTTTCGCAAATCCCGGGCAACTTCGGACAGGGTTGGCCGGGGCTGCTGTACCTCTCGACGTATTCGTATCTTTCGCCGGAAGTGCAGCGCGCGGCGGGACTTTCTGTCAGCGGCCAGGAGCACTTTACGGAACTGGTGCCCTATCACGAAGTGGCGCACCAATGGTGGGGCAACGTGGTGGGCTGGTCGAGTTATCGCGATCAATGGATCAACGAAGCCATCGCCAGTTATCTGGCGCTGATGTTCGCGGACACGCGCGGGCGTCAGGAGCATGAACTGCGCGTGTGGCTGGAACGCTTTCGCAAATCTTTGCTGACCAAACCGGAAAACGGCGGCGAGGATGCCGCGGAAAGCGGAGCGTTGACGCTAGGATTGCGGCTGGACTCTTCGAAAGCGCCGCGCGATTACGACGTGATGATCTACAGCAAAGGCAGCTGGGTGATGCACATGATTCGCGAAATGCTGCGGCAGCCCACGGCCAAGGATCCCGACGCGCGCTTCACGCAGCTGTTGCAGACGCTGACCACGAAATATGCGTACCGCGCGCTGTCCACCGAAGATCTGCAAAAAGAAGTGGAAGCGGTGATGACGCCGGCCATGGACCTGGAAGGCGGGCGTTCCATGGAATGGTTTTTTGACGAATGGATTCGCGGCACGGGAATTCCGCGCTATCACGTGGAATTCAATACCCGCGCCACGGACAAAGGTTTTGTGGTGCGCGGCGCGCTGGCGCAGGAAGGCGTGCCACGCTCGTTTATCGCTCCGGTACCGCTGTACGCCACCACGGCGACGGGTCATCGGGTTTTTCTGGGCACGGTGACGGCGGAAGGAGCGAAGACGGCGTTTCATTTCACTACGCCGACCGCGCCACGGAAAATTCTTATTGATCCGGAGATGACGCTGCTCTGCGTCAGTGAATAACGCAAGCAAGACGCTCACAGATTGGTTGCGCGGGCGCTGCAACAACCGTTGAAAACAAGGCTCCTATGGGCAATCCATCGAGCCAGGAAGAACCGCGCCGTTGCAAAGTCACTTGAACTGCGCGAATTGCTTTTGCTTTTCAAGCAACGGGCTCTTGGCGTTTAAGTGTGCTTTGCCGTCGTCGCCCAGTTCGTAGGGAAAGCCCAGGGGATCGACAGGCGCGCCGCGCAACAATCCCTCTTGCACAAACTGGCTTATGCGCGTCGCGCGATGCCCGGTACGTTTTTCATACTCATCGCCCAGTTCATCGAGTTGCATGCAGGCCTGCTGTGCCTGAAGCAGCTGCAAGTGATCGAGAGCGCCCTGCTTGGTGGACGGATCCGTGGCCGACTGATAGACGTCGTGCCACAAAAACGCAGAGGTCTCGAAAGACTCGCCCTCCGCGGCGATTTTCGCGGCCATCACCTTCATCCAAAGTTGCGCGTTCGGATTCTTACTGCCGTCCAGAAAAGCCTGGGACGCCTTCGCGTAGTCTTTCATGTCGAAGTAATAGATAAATCCCAAATCTTCGTAGAAGCGCCAGTAATCGGGATTGGCTTGGATGCCGCGCTCGATCAATTCAACCGCCAGATCGGGACGTCCAGCACCACGCGGCGCAGCGTCGCTGAGAAACATAGCGCCAAAGCGGTAAGCGGGCAGCAGATTGGGGTCCAGCGTAGTGGCGATGTTTAGCAACGGCCAGAGCAACATCAGGTTGGGGTCATTGCCCGCGTGCTTTTGTCCGTAGTACTGCACCGCGCGGGTCCAATAAATGTCAGCGAGCAGCGGAGCGTATTCCAGACTGGCCATTTTCAAAAGCTTCGGAGAGGTGACCAGCAAATCGTCGCGTTCTTGCAGAATGGCCGCGCGCTGCGCGTCGATGGCGATTTGCAGGTGCCAGATGGCGGTAAAGCCGACGACCAGCACGAACACCAGCAGAATGGAGTTGCGGGGAGTCATTTAAAATTCCGGCGCGAGAAAATGGCCGCGGCTCCGGCGAGCACCACGGCGCAATAGAGCGCGGCGTAAAGCGTGTTTTGCGCGATCAACGCAGTGGGAATTTTCGCGCCGTGCGCGGCGAGTCCCGTGACGTTGAAATTTTCAAAATTCGGCAGCAAGTAGGAAAGCCAGCGCATGATGGCGGCGGCGACCGGTCCCGCAAGGTCGCTGCGCAGCGTGCGCATCTCCTGCACGAACGAACCAGCAACGTAAAATCCCGCACAGTAAAGAATGGAGAGCAAGGAGGTGGTGGAACAGGAGAAGAGCAGCGCTAACGCCACCACAATAGCCAGCTTGAGCAATATAAAATAAATGGCGATGAGCACCGCGGCGTCCGAACGCTCCAGCGTGTGCTTCACATATAGGAGCGCCAGGAATAAACCGGCGGACATGGCCACGGTATTCACAGCCAGGGTGAACACCAAGCCGACAAATTTGCCGAGCAGAAATTCCCAGCGGCGCAGCGGTTTGGAAAGCAGCGCATAAATGGTGCGCTTATCCATTTCCTTGGAGACCAGGCCGACGCCGATGAAAACGGCCATCAGCAATCCGATGAAGGAAATGGCGCTCAGGCCGAGGCTGACAATGACGATCTCTTCGATGCCGATGGAAATTTGTCCTACAAGGACGGCGGCGCCCATCATCAATAGCGCAAAAAATACCAGGTTGTAGAGCACGCGGTCGCGTACCGCTTCGCGAAAAGTGTTTAGACCAACTGCGCCGATGTGCGTCACTTCCCGGTTACCTCGACGGCGGCGGCCTGCGCGCGATCGGCGGCCACCAGATGCATGAAATATTCTTCCAGTGAAGGTTTTACCTGCGCGACAGACAAGATTTTGGCTTCGCCATTGCGCAACTGGTCCAGGGCCGCATACAAATCCTGCTCCGGGACTTGCAGGCGATAGCGATCGCCCATGCGCGTGGCTTTGGCGAGCAGCGGCGAACTATTTTGTCCGAGGTTCGGAAGCGCGAATAAAATTTCCATTTCATGGGCTTTAATGCCGACGATTTCTCCAGGCGCGCCGATGCCCTGCAACTTGCCACCGACGATCACGCCGACGCGATCGCAGAGCATTTCTGCGTCTGGCAGGATGTGCGTGGAGAAGAGGATCGTCTTTCCGGCGTTTTTCAGCTCGAGAATGATGTCGCGCACTTCGCGACGCCCCACGGGGTCGAGACCGGACATGGGCTCATCGAGGATTACGAGCTGCGGGTCATGCAGAATGGCTTGCGCCAAGCCGACGCGTTGCAACATGCCTTTGGAATATTTGCGCAGCTGAATTTTCCCAGCGGTCTCCAGGCCAACTTTTTTGAGCATGTTCTGGACGCGGGCCTTGCGGTCGGCGGGAGCCAAATCATAAAACTTGGCGAAGTAGTCGAGCACTTCCGCGGCGGTGAGATAGTCGTAGAAGTAAGGTTGCTCAGGCAGGTAGCCGATGTCGCGATGCATTTCGACGTTCGTGGTGGACTTCCCGAGCAGACGCGCGTGGCCGCTGGTGGGAAAAATCAGATTCATCAAGAGTTTTATGGTGGTGGATTTGCCCGCGCCGTTGGGGCCAAGGAAGCCGAAGACTTCTCCGGTTTCCACCTGCATGGTCAACCCCTCCAGCGAGGTTTTCTTTTTTAGATTGAGAAAACCGTAGGGGTATTCCTTGGTCAGATTGTCGATTTCGATCGCGGGACCCGGCATGGTGACATTGTTGTTAAGCCCGCTGTGAACTGCAAGGCCGCAGCTGCGCGCATGTGCACGGAGAGAAAATACGAAGAAGGAACTCTGCGGGGCTTTGCCGCAAGTTGGCCTGGCTAGGAGTCGGCGGGTGTGCTGCCGATTTGCACCAGTTGGGGCTGCGTCGCGGCCGGTTTGCGCAGATTGGGTTTCAGGGTCTGCGGGTCGCGCCAATTATCCAGCATGGCCACCTGTTGCACGCAGGAAACCGTGCAGCGCGGGGCGCAAAACTTCTTGGTGGCATATTCGCGATGGCGCATTTCCGGGGTGTACTGCGCCAGGGGAATGCCGGGATAGCCGCGCTGCTGCGAGCACCAGTGCACCAGTCCGTCCTCGCAGATATAGAGGTAACGCGAGCCGGAGCGGCAGCGCCAGTCGTGTTCTTTGCCGCGAGCTACGTTGTGCTGGAAATCGTTGAAGCGCGAATAGGAGCGCTTGCCGAGCTGCATCACCTCTTCAAAAATTCCTGTTTCCGTTTCGCCCAGCGGCTTCAATTGGCCTTTGTGGTCATGAATGATGCCCACGGTACTCGTGAAGCCCAGGCCCACGGCGCGGTGCGCGATGGTCAGCGCTTCCTGCGGATTTTTTACGCCACTGCCGAGGACGGAATTGATGTTCACTTGGAAAATGGCGTGCGCCGCCAGCATCTCGAGACGACTGTCCAGAGTTTTCAGGCTTTTTAACGACATGTCGTCGGGCGTGACGTTGTCAATGCTGATTTGCAGATGTTCCAGGCCCGCGGCGTTCAGTTTGTGAATGCGATCCACGCTGAGCAGAAAACCGTTGGTGATCATTCCGGCGATCATGCCGCGGCTGCGGATGTGGCGGATGATGTCTTCAAGTTCGGGGTGCATCAGCGGCTCGCCGCCGCTAATGGTGATGACCGAGGTGCCCATGTCCGCGAGCAGGTCCAGACGGTGCTTCATTTCCTCGAGCGGAACGGGTTTGGAGACATCGTCATATTCATTGCAATAGCCGCAGGCCAGATTGCAGCGGCGCATGGGAATGATGTGCACCAGAACGGGGTGCTTGGTGGAGGCCAGAGCTTTGCCGATCATCAGCAATTCGCGCGTGCGCGTGCGCGCAAAACGCAAGGCGCGTTGCAAGCGTACTTTCGCAGTTGCTCCCGTTCTCTTCGCCGATGCCGGCATAATTCCCGCAAACTCCCCCTGTAAATGCTGTCGCGTCGGTATCTCCAAGTATACACAATGCCACCGACCCGACCGACGCTGTTGCCAAACGCCACTCATCGCCACTCAACTATCAACTAGCGAACGCGCCTGCCGCGACTCGCTCCCCGCTCCGCGGTGAAGTGCTTCATAGCCTGCCGTAGCAGCCAGTTGGCCTTGGTCTGATAGCCGCGCCCATCCTCTTTGAGCCACGCAATCACATCGGAATCCAGCCGCATGGTGACGGGCTTCTTTTCCGGACGATAGAACTTTCCGATTTCCGCCTTGCTCCAATCGAGCACGCGCGGAGCATCCGAGAAATCAATGTCTTCGTCCTTTTTTCCGGCGATGACGCGAACGTCTCGCTTCTGCGACTTTGTGAACTTCCTCATACGCCCTCCTTTCGCCAGAATCGGCCGCCCGCGCCGAGATAATGCGAATGACCTCTTCCTCGTCTCGTTCGTAAACCGCGTGAACCACGAACAAAACCGAACCCATTCCGATCACTCCAACGGTAATCCAACGCTCTTCGTCCTCAATCGACTCATCCCGCTGGGTGATGGCATATGGATCGTCGAAAACCAAAACGGCGGTCTCAAAACGAACGTCGTGTTTGCGAAGGTTGAGGCGATTTTTCTCGTCATCCCACTCAAATCGCATAGCGGTCGCGACCTTAACAGTATCCCGGGAACAATCGTCTGCTGTCAATATATTTGTACGTACAGTGGAGTATAGCTGGTACATGGAACATCGCACGAATTGGACGAGTCACCGCGCCTCCTTCGGTCCTTGCTGCTAAACTTAGCGAGGTAAATCACGCAGGAGCCGCTCATGACCGACACCACCCAGCAACTCCCCACACGCAGTGAATCCGACAGCATGGGGAAGATGGAAGTGCCCGTGGACCGCTACTATGGCGCGCAGACGGCGCGTTCGCTGATTCATTTTGCGATTGGAAAAGACACCATGCCGCCGGAACTGATCCGCGCGTTCGGCATCCTCAAGAAAGCGGCGGCGCTGGTGAACTACGATCTGGGCAAACTCGACATCGAGAAGACTAAGCTGATTTCGATCGCGGCCGATGAAGTGATCTCCGGCAAGCTCGGCGAGCACTTTCCGCTGCGCATCTGGCAGACCGGCAGCGGCACGCAAACGAACATGAACGTGAACGAGGTGATTTCCAATCGCGCCATTGAATTGGCTGGGGGCGTGATGGGCACCAAGAAGCCGATCCACCCGAACGACGATGTGAACATGTCGCAATCGTCGAACGATACGTTTCCCGCGGCCATGCACATTGCCGCGGCGACGGAGACGGCGCGGCGGCTTTTGCCGGCAATAAAACAGCTGCGCGATGCGCTGGACGCGAAACGCAACGAGTTCGCGGACGTCGTGAAAATCGGGCGCACGCATTTGCAGGACGCCACGCCGCTTACCGTGGGCCAGGAGTTTTCCGGCTGGGTGAGCTTGCTGGACCGCGATGGCGCGCGCGTGGCCATGGCGCTCGATGGATTGTACGACCTGGCGATTGGCGGGACCGCGGTGGGCACGGGGCTAAACGCGCACCCGGAATTCGCGGAACGAGCCGCGCGAAAAATCGCGGAGCTTAGCGGACTGCCCTTTCGCTCGCATCCCAACAAGTTCGCGGCGCTTTCCGCGCATGACGAGATTGTGTTCGCCAGCGGCGCGCTGAAAACTTTGGCGGCTTCGCTGATGAAAATCGCGAATGACGTGCGCTGGCTGGCGTCCGGGCCACGCTGCGGACTGGGCGAATTGACGCTGCCGGAAAATGAGCCGGGCTCGTCGATCATGCCGGGCAAGGTGAACCCGACGCAGTGTGAGGCGCTGACCATGGTGGCGGTGCAGGTGATGGGCAACGACGCGGCCATCGGGATTGCCGGGTCGCAGGGGAATTTCGAGCTGAACGTCTATAAGCCGGTGATGATTTTCAACTATCTCCATTCCGTGGAATTACTTACGGACGCCATGAACAGTTTTGTGCATCATTGCGTCGAAGGCATCAACGTGAATCGCGAGCAGATCGAGCGCTACGTGAAAGATTCGCTGATGCTGGTGACCGCGCTGGCGCCGAAGATCGGGTACGACAATGCCGCCAAGGTGGCGCATACCGCGCACCATGAGCACACTAGCTTGCGGGATGCGGCGGTGAAGCTAGGATTTCTGAGCGGCGAAGAGTTTGACGCCTTGGTGCGGCCGGAGGAGATGACGCACCCGTAACGCGGGGCGGGAATCGCAGGCTTGTTATCGCGGGTACCCTCGGAGTCGGACCCTCAGAAACCCAGCCTAGACTCGGGTACTAGCGTAAAATAGTACTTGACAAGTTATCTGCCGATTTGTTACTGTTGCTTGGTAGAGAAGTGCGCCCACCCTGCCTCAGAATCACGCCCATCATGACTCTAAACTGGACAGTTTTTGCCGCTTCCTCTAGTTACTATCCGTGTAACACCGACCGACCGTAACTCCCATGGAATGAACACTTGCAAAACGATATCAAAACAAAGGACTTTAACTACCTTTAGAATCACACCGATTCCAAAACCCCCGGGGGGCCTGTAGCGGCCGCCGTATGCGGCGGTCGCCTTTTGCAGCCTTACCGCTCTCTTGCAAGGGGCCCATTGTTTGTCGCCGGCGTCGCGTGCTACTGGCGAAAGGAGGCCGCGCAAGCCGGACTAAAGAGTCCGGCACCTAAATACCCTTTTGCGGAGCCGGCTTGGCCTGCACTTGGAGGTGGCGTCTAGAAGGGGCACCCTCAGTTGGCTTGAATGGGCAGCAAAGCGCGGTGTAAACTCGCTGCGGGTTGTGACCGGAGATGGATCTTCATTGCCACAGGTGTCGCGCCAGAGCTCGCGGCAAATATCACCGCGGAGCGGTGCTTTGCAGGCTTGTCGCATGGTCCGTCGCCACTGCCCTCTTCTGCATTTCCCCGCCAGCTTACGCGCATGAAAAACAAAGCATCTGGAATTATGACGGGGGCGTATTCCTCGAAACGGATGGAACGCTGGCGAGTGGTATTTGTTTTCGCGTGGCTGGGCGCGTAACCTCCGGGCATTTCTTCGACGACTTGAAGCGCATCGACGACAAAGGGGCAGACACGGTTTTCCGCCGTGGCAAAGAAACGGTGACGCAATTCCCCGGTCAGTTGCTGCTGAGCTTCACGATTTACGACGTGCCCTGCGGCACAAAGCTGAAAGAGGCCGGGACGCGCACGTATCTGACGCGCGAAATCGTAAGCAATTTGCGATTGTCGCTTTTTTGGAAGCACGGGTTGGAACTGCGGCCGCTGACGGGCTTCAAGCCGGTCGGATTTTCCGTCCGGCCGATTTTTCCGTTCAATACCGAGGCGCAGGATTTGCCCGAGAGGCTGGAGTGGTTTTACGAAATGGCGGTGCCCAGCGGGGGCGTGCCGCTGACGGACAGCCTCGTGTTGATCATCCGTAGTCCGGACGACCATGTTGCCGCACGCGTGGCCGCGCGCATGTAAAGCACGCACCGAGAAATGCTTTTTTCTCGCGCTGATTGCCCTTCCCTTGCCAATTAAAAATTGAGATGCGCGGCGGTAAGCTGCTGCACTTCTTCGGAAGTCCAGCCAGGGGCCAATTCACGGAGAAACAGGCCGCGATCGGTGACATCAATGACGGCCAGATCGGTGACGATGGTGTCCACGCACGCGAGGCAGGTGAGCGGGTAGGTTAATTCGCGCACGATCTTGGGTTGGCCTTCGCGCGTGGTGTGTTCCATGCAGACGATTACTTTTTTGGTGCCGGCGGCAATGTCCATGGCGCCGCCGATGGCGCCGACGCCTTTTGCGCCGGGCACCTTCCAGTTCGCCAGATCGCCATGCTCGGAAACTTGAAACGCGCCGAGCACGGCGGCGTCGAGATGTCCGCCGCGGGTCATCAGGTGAGCGTCGGCCTGGTGAAAGAAAGACGCGCCGGGAATCAGCGTGACCGGCACCTTCATGGCATCGACGAGATCGAAGTCTTCTTCGCCGGGCTTGGCGCGGCGGCCCATGCCCAAGATGCCATTCTCACTGTGAAAATATACGGTGATGCCGGCGGGCAAATAGTCGGCAATCAGATTGGGAACGCCCCAGCCGAGATTTACGTAGGCGCCGTCGGGAAGTTCGCGAGCGGCGCGGGCGGCAATTTGCTCGCGCGTCAGGCGTAGTTTATGCGGCATAGCGAATTCCCTTGGCGACTACCACGCGGTGCACAAAAATCGCGGGAGTGATTACATGCTCGGGATCGATGGCGCCAACCGGGAGCACCTCTTCGACTTCCGCAATCGTCGTGGTGGCGGCCGTGGCCATCACGGGATTAAAGTTTCGCGCGGAAAGGCGGTAGGTCAAATTACCGAGTTCATCGGATTTGTCGGCCTTGATGAAAGCGTAGTCGGCGTGAATGGGCATTTCGAGAATGCAGCGCTGGCCGTCAAGCACGCGTTCTTCCTTGCCTTCGGCGACTTCGGTGGCGACGCCAACGGTGGTGTAAAAACCGAGCAGTCCGGCGGCGGCGGCGCGCATTCTTTCGCACAAAATGCCCTGCGGCACGAGCTCGATGGTGACCTCACCCTTGGCGTGGCGCTCCTGAAAATAGTAAGAATGCGGACCGGGAAATGCGGTGATGACGTGGCGGATTTGTCCATGCTTAAAAAGCGGTGACAGTTCGCCTTCACGCGTGCCGCAATTGTTGCTGATGGCGGTAAGATTTTTGCTGCCGCGGCGCACCAAAGCCTCGATCAGATTGTTAGGGCAACCCGAGCCGCCAAAGCCACCGAACATGATGCGCGCGCCATCGGGAATGCCTTCGACGGCGGCGTCGAGCGTGGCGTAGAGTTTTTGTTTCACGGTGTTCATCCTGGCAATTGGAACCCAGTGTATCGTATCAAGCGCAGCAAAAGTCGGTCCGGGCCGCCGTGGGGCCGCTCGCTGTAAGACTCCGCACTTTTTTGGTAACTTGGTTTGAGCAGCTGTGGACTCTTATTTTGGGTGAATTGCGTTATGGCTAGTCTTGCGGGGCGGGCGATTTGAAGATCAGCGTCTTGCTTCTGGGCGGCGCGGTGGTGGTGCTGGGAGTGGGCGCCGCGGCTGCAGCCCTGCTGCTGCACGACGGCGTGAGCGCCTCGGCTACGCCTACGAGAGCGGAAGCATTCCTGGCGCGCAACGCCCGCCTGCTGGCGATGCCATCGAACGCGCGCGCCATGGTAAATCCCCTGCAACCGACGGCGGAAAATTTACGCGAGGCCCGGCTGCATTTCGCGGATCACTGTGCGATTTGCCACGGGAACGACGGCAACGGCGACACCATGCTGGGTCGTGGCATGTATCCGAAACCGCCGGACTTGCGCATGGCGAATACGCAAAACCTTTCTGACGGCGAACTCTTCTGGACTATCGAGCATGGCGTGCGTTTTACAGGCATGCCGGCTTTTGGAGGCCACGGCAGCACGGATGACAGCTGGAAGCTAGTGCTGTTCATACGCCACCTTCCACAGTTGACGGCCGAAGAAGGCATGGAAATGGGCCGGTATAACCCGAAAGGCCCAGAGGACCGCGAGGAAGAGCAGGACGAGAACGATTTTTTGAACGGAGCTCCGGCGCAAGGAACACCACAGCCCAAGAGTTCCGCACCGCCAAGACATTAAGGTTCGAGTAGCGAAATGCTATGCTAGTTGTGGAGACAGACCCATGGGAACGCGTTCTTTACTACTTGGGATGATTTTGAGCTTGTTGGCCGCGGGCGCCTTCGCGCACGGCGACAAAGTTCACGTGCGAGGAACGATCACGAACGTAAGCGAAACGTCGGTAACGGTGAAAGGCGCGGACGGCAAACCGGTGGAAGTGAAGCTGGTGAAGACGACCAGTTTCATCCTGCACGTCCCGCCAAGCACCGACCAACCCGCAAAGGCTAGTGACCTGGCGGTTGGCGATTCTGTGGTGATTCATGCCACGCCCTCGGGAGATTCGCTGCAAGCGGACGAGGTCCGCTTCACCGTGCCGGCGAAACCCACGCCGGGCAAGAGCGCGAGCTAAGGACTCCGGCCCGCCCGTTATTCCTCGAGAAGATCCGCACGAAAGTCCGCGCTAAAATCCAGCCGAAGGTCCAGGCGAAAGCTGTGGTGTTTCCAAAACGGTGGTTCCGGAATGCATGTGTACGCAATGATCGCCGAGGGCGCGCGCTTCGCTCTTGCTGTGCGTGACGTATAGGATGGGAATATTTCGCGCGGTACGCCACGCGCGCAGATCCTCGATGATGTGCGCTTTCAGGTCGTCGTCGAGGCCGGTCATGGGCTCGTCTAGCAACAACACGCGCGGATCGGTGACCAGCGAGCGCGCCAGTTCGACGCGCTGCGCCTCGCCGCCAGAAATTTCCGACGGTTTGCGCCGGCGCAACTCCGCCACGCGGAAGGCGGAAAGTATCTCGTCGATGCGCTGCTGCTTTCCCGCCGCGGGCAGGTCGGCAATTCCGTAGCCGATATTTTCTTCCACGGTGAGGTGCGGAAACAGCGCGAGGGATTGAAAGACGTAACCGATGCGGCGTTGATGGACGGGAATGTCCACGGCCGCCGCGGAATCGAACAGACTTTCTTTCCCCACGCTGATGCTGCCGGTGTCAGGGCGCAGCAATCCGGCAATGCAATCGAGCAGCGTGGATTTTCCAGCGCCAGATGGACCAAATAAAATGGTAATGCCCGCAGGAAATTCCAGCGAAACATCCAGGACAAACGGCTGGCGATGTGCGCCCGCGCCCCCGCGCGACTTGCGCACGCGTACCAGCAACGGCGCGGTTATTTCGTGGCCCACGGCGTCCACAAGCGGCGTCCCGCACGGCGATTCACAGCGTACACCACGGACAGCACGGCAAAGGAGATAAGCAGCAGCACCAGCGCCATGCGATTGGCTTGGCCATATTCGAGCGATTGCACTTGGTCGTAAATGGCGATGGACGCGGTGCGCGTCACGCCCGGCAAACTGCCGCCGACCATCAACACCACCCCAAATTCTCCAAGAGTGTGCGCGAAACAGAGCACCACGGCGGTGACAATTCCGGGAAGCGACAGCGGCAGAATCACCGAGCAAAAGGTTCGCCACGGACTGGCGCCGAGAATCGCGGAGGCGTTCAGAAGCTTGCCGTCAACACTCTCAAAAGCGCCCATCAGCGGCTGCACGGCAAAGGGGAAACTATAAAACACTGAGGCGATCAGCAATCCGCCAAAGGTAAATGCCAAGCCGTGGCCGAACGCCGCGTTCCAAAATTTCCCAAGCGGACCTGCTGGCCCCATGGCCAGCAGTGCATAAAAACCCAACACTGTGGGCGGCAGGACCAGCGGCAGCGCCACGACCGCCTCAAGCAAAAATTTTCCGCGCCAGGTGGAATACGCCAGCCAGTAGGCGATCGGCGTGGCGATCACCAACAGAAGCGAAGCTACACACGCGGCCAGTTTCAGCGATAGCCACAACGGGCTCATGCAGACTCTTTCTTTGCATCGTTGATATCGACGGCACTAGATTACGCCGGACGCTTGATGGCGTCGGGGTCTAGTTTACGTCGATTACTGCTTCGCGGGCATCTCGAACGAAAAGCCGTATTTATTCAGTGTTTCCCGCCCTTGCGCGCTGGTTACAAAATCGAGAAAGGCGCGGGCCGCAACTTTATTTTTCGAGCTTTGCAGCACGATCACGCCTTGCTCGATAGGCGGATACGCATCCGCGGGCACTTCCCACCACTTGCCATCCTTCATGCCCGGCGAAAGCGCCAGCGACAGGGCGACGAGTCCGGCCTGGGCATTTCCCGACTGTGCGAACTGCGCCGCTTGCGAAATATTTTCGCCATAAACCAATTTGCTTTTCACCTGGTCATAAATTCCGGCGCTGCGCAGCGCGGCCACGGCGGCCCGGCCGTAGGGCGCGTGCTCCGGATTGGCGACCGCGATCTTTTGGACGCGCGGATTCAGCAAAGTTTCCCAGCCGTCCTTGGCGACGTCCACCGCGCTGCCGGGCGGAGTCCACAGAACGAGGCGGCCCACGGCGTATCTGGCTAATGTCCCGGGTTCCGCAAGGCCCGCGGCATCCAGCTTCTTGGCATACTCCATGTCCGCGGAAAAGAAAACATCGAATGGGGCGCCGTTCTGAATTTGCGAGAAAAAATTGCCGCTGGAGCCGTAGATAACATCGATCTTTACGGTGGCGGTTTTTTCGAACCCCTTCGCCAAATCTTGCATGGCGAACTGCAGGTCCGCCGCCGCGGCAACTTTCAGCGTTTGCGCCAGAGGTGCGAGCGTTTGCGCTGCGCCGAAGGACGGGCGCAGGGAAAGCATCGCGAGCAAAGTCAGGAGACCAACTAACCGCGGCAAAAAACGCCGGCGATTGAACTTCACTCCTGCCGAGCTAGCGGTAACAAATCGCAATTTCATTTCGCTTGCGCTTCCTGAGATTGTGCCAGCGGCTTGGCGGGGCTACGCGAGGCGCCGCGATAGTTAGCGGCCGCATGCCAGACGCGCAACAGTTCCGACACCGACCACGCCTGCGCAATGCATCCGCACGGAGTGTACGGCGCGTCGCCATCAAATATTTCTCCGACGGTGCCCAACCCATAGGTGTAAATCTGCCGACCCAGCGGGTCGAGCGTGCGCAGCGCCGCCGCGCGATCGCCATAGACGCGCAGATGCGCCAGGACATACGGACCCAGCAGCCAGCCCCACACCGTGCCCTGATGATAAGCGCCGTCACGCGCGAGCGGACCTCCGCCATAATGACCCTGATAACCAGGTTCGCTCGGCGCCAGGCTGCGCAAGCCGTGAGAAGTCAGCAATTGCTGCGCGCACACGTCCACGACACTTTTCTGCTGTTCGCCGGATAGCGGGCTCACGGGAAGCGACACGGCAAAAATCTGGTTGGGCCGGAGCGACGCGTCGTTGCCAATTCCCGGCGCATCAATGACGTCATAGCAGCAACCCCGCGAAGCATTCCAGAATTTTGCGAAGCTTGCCGCGGCTTGCACTTTGAGCGTCTCGTAGACATCAAGAGTTTTTGCCAACACGCGGGAAAACTGAACCATGGATTCCAGAGCGTTGACCCACAGTGCGTTGATCTCCACGGCTTTCCCGGTGCGCGGCGTAACCACCCAATCGCCCACTTTGGCGTCCATCCATGTCAGTTGCACGCCGGGTCCGCCCGCGTAAATCAAGCCGTCGGCGGGATCCACGTGAATGTTGTAGCGCGTGCCGGCCACGTGCGCTTTCACAATGCTGGCGAGCACCGGAAAAAGTTTCTGCAGTGTTGCGGCGTCTTGCGTGGCGGCAAAATACAGCCGCACCGCTTCGAAATACCACATCGCCGCATCCACGGTGTTGTATTGCGGCTGGCCCGCGGCATCGGGGAAATTATTCGGCAACATGCCGCCATCCACGTAGCGGGCAAACGCCAGCAGAATGCGGCGCGCCACATCCGCTCGCCCGGTGGACAAGGTCAAGCCGGGCAAAGAGATCATGGTGTCGCGGCCCCAGTCCGCGAACCAGTGATAACCGGCAATCACGGTGCGGCCATCGGTGGCATCGGCGTCGGCAGACTCACCGCTCGCCGCGGGCAGCGCGCGCTTCACGATGAATTGATCCGCCGCCAGCGCTAATTGCCACACCCATGCGGGCGCATCGTCGAGCGACACGCCTCCGGGATCTTTCGGGGCGTCCGCCGGAGCATTCGCCTCTTGCCAGGCTTGGAATATTTTTACATCGTGGTTGACCTGCTCGGCGCGCGCGGTCTCGGCATCCAGCAAGGCGCTCGGTTCGGTGCTGAGTACCAGCGTGACGCTCTGGCCCACGTGCAATTCGGCGCGGAACAGCGCGGCGAAGAGATTATCTTCGTGGTCGTCCAGGCCGCGCTCTTGTTCCGCGGGAAAGAGATAGTCGCGATACCATTCCGCGCGCGGTTCGCAGAGGGCAGTAGCGCTTTTCAGATAAAAAGGTTGCGCGCCGTCGAACGCGGTAATCGCTACCCCGTTATCTGTAGGCGCGATATTCATGCGCCAATCTCCGGCGTGGGTCATGGAGTGAAAATCGCGGTAATTAACCAGCGCTTTCATTTTCAACGAGAGCGGGCGGCTGCCACACACCATGGTGTATTGCACGTAGGTGGTGTTCTCGCCCTGGCGCATCCACACGCGCTTTTCGAGCAAGGCATCGGCCAGCGCGTAGGTCCACACCGGCTTCATGCCTTCCAGATGGAAACTCTGCAGCAAGCGAAAACCTTGCGGATCGACGGTTCCGCTGGCCCAGCGGTGCGTGCTCAGCGCAAACGTCTCGCTGCCGCACTGAACATTTTCATCGATGCCTGCAACCAACTGGGTGCGCCCCACGGGTGGCAGCAGGGCGGCTACCAGCAGTCCGTGATAGCGCCGCGTGCAGCTGCCTGCCACGGTGCCCGAGGCAAAGCCGCCAATGCCATTGGTGACCAACCACTCGCGCGCTTTGGCGGAATCCAGGTCGCCGCAGATATCGCGGCCAAACTGAATCTCGGCTTCGGGAATCGCCGAAGAATTCTTTGCTGAATCAGCGGGAGCCGATTTTGTTAATGGCGGCGCCGGCTGCGGTGCCTGCGGCGGCGCTGATGGAGCTGGCGTCGATGGTGCGCGCCGCGCACGCACCGACGGGCTTTGCGGGCTGTCTTTAGGCATTCGCGCTTTCTCTTATCTAATTGCCGTGACTCTAACTGTGAACGGTGAGGACGCCGGGATTAAATCACGCCCGGCTACTCTCCGCTCTGTTCGAGAAGTTTCGCCACCAACCCGGTCCAACCGGTCTGGTGATTCGCACCAAGTCCGGAGCCAGTATCGCCATTAAAATATTCGTAGAATTGCAGCAGGTCTTTCCAGTATGGATCGCTCTGATACAGCTCTTGCGAGCCGGCCATGGCTCTGCGGCCATCGTCACCGCGCAGGAAAATGTGAACCAGGCGCCGGGAAATTTCCGCCGCCACCTGCCACAGGTCCGCTTCGTTCGGCGAATTCGTGGGGCAGTTCACCTTAAAATCTTCGCCATAATAATGGTGGAATTTCTGCAGCGACTCTACCAGCAGATAGTTCACGGGAAACCACACCGGCCCGCGCCAGTTGGAATTGCCGCCAAAGATCCCGGTGCCCGATTCCGCCGGTTCATAGTCCACGCGATTGATATGGTCGTTCACTTCCACTTCATACGGAACGTCCTTGTGGTAACGGGAAAGCGCGCGTACCCCGTGTGGCGAGAGAAATTCATTTTCGTCCAGCATGCGAGCCAGCACCCGCGTGAGCTGTTTGCGGTTCACCAGCGAAAGCAGCCGCCGCACGCCGCGCGCCGAACGCTGCGTGCTTTCGAGGTGCTCCGGCAAGCCGGTGTGATTGTCGATGAACCACTGCATGCGCCGCTTAAATCCCGGGAGGCGGTCGATCACTTCGGGCTCCAGCGTTTCCACGGCAAAGAGTGGAATCAATCCCACCATGGAGCGAATCTTCATAAAGTGCTCGTCGCCGTTGGGCAGCTGCAGCACGTCGTAAAAGAAGCCGTCCTCGTCATCCCATAGAGAGATGCCCTGCTTTCCGACGTCGTTCATGGCCCGCGCGATGCCGACGAAGTGCTCGAAGAATTTACTGGCGACGTCTTCGTACGCCGGATCCTCCTTGGCCAGCTCCAGCGCGATGGCCAGCATATTCAAGCAGAACATAGCCATCCAGCTGGTGCCGTCGGACTGTTCCAGGTGTCCGCCGGTAGGTAAGGGCGCGGAACGGTCAAACACTCCGATGTTGTCGAGGCCGAGAAATCCACCTTGAAATATATTCATTCCCTCGGGGTCTTTGCGATTTACCCACCAGGTAAAATTAAGCAACAGCTTGTGAAATACTTTTTCAAGGAAGCCGCGATCGGCGACGCCGCGTACGCGCCGTTCAATCTTGTAAACGCGCCAGGCGGCCCAGGCATGTACCGGCGGATTCACGTCGCCAAAGGCCCATTCGTACGCCGGCAACTGCCCGTTGGGATTCATATACCATTCGCGCAAAAGCAGGATTAGCTGCTCTTTGGCAAAGTCCGGGTCCACCAGCGCCAGCGGAATACAATGGAAGGCTAAATCCCACGCCGCATACCAGGGATATTCCCATTTGTCCGGCATGGAGATGACGTCGTCGTTGTAAAGATGCGTCCAATTCTTGTTGCGCCCCTCCAACCGTTCGGCCGGCGGCGTCGGCTGCGACGGGTCGCCTTGCAGCCAGGTATGCACGTCGTAGTGATAAAACTGTTTGGAAATCAGCATTCCGGCGAGCGATTGCCGCATCACGTTTTTCGCGTCATCGGACAATCCCTTGGGCATGCGGGAAGCGTAAAAATCGTCGGCCTCTTTCTGCCGGGCGGCGAACACACCGTCATAGCCCGTGGAAAAATCATCCGTACTGGGTACGCCCTCGCAACGGTCCACATGTCCGGGCGACGCGGTGCTGCCAACGCTGCCTGAACTTCCTTCCAACTCGGCGAGCGGCTGCAGATCCGTCAAACGCAGCTTGATCGTCTTCGATTCACCGGGCGCCAGGGCCAGCAAGTAGTAGGCGGCCATCTTGGTTCCAGTTAGCGCCGGATTTACCGCGCCCCGGTTTTCCGCGATCAAGAACTCGTGAAAAGCGTCTTTGACGTACGGCGACGCGCTCTTGGTGTTAAACAAGCGCTCGAAATTCGTTTCATTCTCCGTGAAGAGCAGCTCCGGCTCTCCCTGGCAGAGCAGCCAGCGCTTGCCGTACTGCCAGTGCTGCACTTCGGCGCACTTGCCGCCCGGAATGTCATTCGTTTTGCGGACGACGGGACGGCGCGGGTCCTTGCCCCACGACCAGGTATTGCGGAACCATAGCGAGGGCAAAAGGTGCAGTGCCGCGGGCTCCGGGCCACGATTCGCCACGGTAATCTTGATCAGGATGTCTTCGACGTCCGCTTTGGCGTACTCGGTGTACACATCAAAATAGCGATGTTCGGAGAAAACTCCGGTATCCACCAATTCGTATTCGGGATCTTTCCGCGAGCGCCGATTGTTTTCGTCGATCAGTTTTTGGTAGGGATACGCGGCCTGCGGATATTTGTACAGCATTTTCATGTAGCTGTGCGTCGGCGTCGAATCCAGATAGAAATAGCATTCCTTGACGTCTTCGCCATGATTGCCCTGATTGCCGGTAAGTCCAAACATCCGCTCCTTGAGGATGGGATCATGGCCATTCCACATCGCCAGTCCGAAGCAGATGTATTGGTGGCGGTCGCTGAGTCCGGCAATGCCGTCCTCTCCCCAGCGATAAGCGCGCGAACGCGCGTGATCATGCGAAAAAAATTCCCAAGCCGTCCCGTAAGCGCTGTAATCCTCGCGCACGGTGCCCCATTGCCGCTCGGAAAGATACGGTCCCCAGCGCTTCCAGTGGTCCTTGCGCGTGCGCGCTCCTTCAAGGCGTCGGTCTTCAATGGTTTGCAGTCTAGGCATGGAGGCTGGACCTCGGACTAATCGTTGCAGCGAATCGTCGAACTGTTCTTACCGTGTAGCGGAGGCGGCGTAAAAAAAGGCGCCTGGCCGGGCACCCGTACACGCGGAACCGCAAGAACATCGCCATGATTCTTATCCAATACGGGTCTAAAAGGGAAGGGCTAGTCTCGGCGTGGTCGCCTCTTCGAAGGGGCGAGGGTTTTCGGTCGAAATACAGCGCGTCCGCTCACTATATTTACCGCTGTATCCTTATCTTGAGTTCCATCGTCATACCCTTGCACGGTGATAGAACATCCAATTAAGTAGTGTTTCTAGAAGGAGTTTCACGAATGGTCGGTTATGGCTGGCAGTGTCGCAAAACGTTGCGGGAGCTTCGTTTCGTGGGGATTGCGTGCGGCATTGCGTACCAAGTCGCGCGCCAATTCGCCTGTGTAACGGCGTGTGTGGTCGCCTGCGCGTTGGCATACGCAACGCCCGCGCGAGCGCAATCGCCCGACGACAGCTCCTCAGACACGCTGCATAAGCTCAACGAATCGGTCGACAGCCTGATCAAAAAAGTTTCCCCCAGCGTGGTGCAAATCCTGGTCACCGGCTATGGCCCTCTCGAAGAGGGCGAGCGTAGTAGCACCAGCGTGATTATCGGGCGGCAGCGCGCCATCGGCTCCGGGTTCGTTATCGATCCAAGCGGCTACATCGTCACCAACGCCCACGTCGTAAACGGCGCGCAGCGCGTCCGCGTGGTGCTTCCGCTCATGACCAACGAGTCGTCCGCGAGCGCCGCCCTTTCCACGCGCAGCAATATTGTTAACGCGCGCATCGTTGGCGTGGCCCGCGACATCGATATCGCGCTCCTTAAAGTTGACGGCGTCAAACTCGCCGCCCTTCCTTTGGCCTCCTTTCGCAAGCTTCGCCAAGGCGAAGTGGTTTTTGCTTTCGGCAGCCCCGAAGGACTGCGCAACACCGTCACCATGGGCGTAATCTCCGCGGTCGCCCGCCAAACCGATCTCGATTCTCCCATGGTCTACGTGCAGACCGACGCGCCGATTAATCCGGGAAACTCCGGCGGCCCGCTGGTAAACGTCGACGGCGAAGTCGTCGGCGTCAACACGTTCATCCTTTCGGAATCCGGCGGCAACGAAGGCTTGGGTTTCGCCATTCCGTCCAGCGTCGTGAACGTGGCGTACCATCAGCTGCGCAAGTTTGGCCATCTGCACCGCACCGAAATCGGCATCGGCATTCAAACCATAACGCCGACGCTCGCCACGGCCCTCAAACTTCCGCGCGCTTACGGCGTGATCATCTCCGACGTCAAACCCAACACCCCCGCCATGGCCGCCGGAATTCAGATTGGCGACATCCTTGTTTCCGTGGACGGGCGCTCCGCGGAGAATCTCCCGTTCGTGGGACTGCAATTTCTTTCGCGCGACACCGGCGAGAAGGTCCATCTGGAAATTTTACGCGGCGGGCAACAACTGGCCTTCGATGTGAAGGTGATGGAGCCGCCGCACGACATGGACCAGATCGCCGCGTTAGCCGACCCGGAGAAAAGCCTGGTGCCGGCCTTGGGAATTTTGGGCGTGGAGATTACTGACAAGATCGCCGCGATGGCCCCCGAAATTCGCGACCCTTTCGGCATTCTCGTGGCCGCGCGCGCCGCTGGAGCCACCGTCGAAGTCCCGCTAGCCACCGGCGATGTGATTCGCACGCTGAACGGCGAACCCATGACCACGCTCGACCGCCTGCGCAACGCGCTGAAAGCTCTTCCCGCGGGCGCTTCGGTCGCCCTGCAGATTCAACGCGACGATCGCTTGATGTATGTGGCTTTTACCGCCGATTCGCAATAGTGAAACGCGGCCGTGAATATTTGGGAAGAAATTATTTCGGAAGAAGCTATGCAACAGCCCGCCGCCAGGCGCAGCGACCAAGCTCACGCCTCAGGAACTGCTACCACCGCTCCGCGTTTCACGTCATACACAAAGAAATCTTTTGCCGCACGTCCGCTGCTGGCCGCTAGATTCACGATCATCGCCTGAGCATCTTCAATCGACGCTACAGCTTTGACCCACATCGGCTGTCCGTCCGGTAACCGTTCGAAGAGATCGTACGCCAGCGACATTTCCTCACCTCCACGCGACTCTTTATCGATAGCCATGATGTTCACACCGCGCTCAGTCGCAAACCGCAGGCCAAACCTCACGACCAATTAGGTCACAAAGAATCAGTCACTTACAGCTGTCGCAAGAATCAGTGGCGCGCCATCGCCGGTTTCAGGTCGTAGCATTTTCGCGCGCCCGGTAATTCCTTCTGGGCCTAGTACCCGCTCCGTTTCGTTGATTTTTCAACCGCACGTCTCTGACCGCCCGCGGATCCATATCATTTTTTCAATCTTACAAATCAACACTTATCTGTATGGAGCGCCGACACCCTCAGTTGCTACTCTGTTCTTGCCGGTGGGCCCATTTTCTATTCCCCTAACCACACGACAATGAGGCTCAACCGTGCTCGCAAAAACAATACGCGTTTTGCTGGTTGACGATGAGGCCCGCCTCCGCCAGATGGCCAGGCACCTGCTCGTCTCCGACACCGAAATCGAAGTAGTGGGTGAAGCGGCCGATGGGCGCAAAGCAGTGGACCTGAATTCTGAGCTTGGCCCCGATCTAATCGTCATGGACATCGCCATGCCCGAACTGAACGGTCTCGAAGCCACCAGAATTATTCGCAAACAATCGGCCAATACGAAAATCATTGTCATCACCGCTATGGCCGCGGAGCCATACCGCAAAGCCGCCATAACCATGGGCGCCGACGCCTTCTTGTCTAAAGGCATGCTCGACAGCGATCTAATTCCTACTATTCACGGCATGTTCTCCTAAGAATTCTCCAACAACTCGCGACGATTGCGCTCTTTCGCCCTCTCGCGCCGGCTTTTGCTTCTGAAGCAAAGCTCTCCGCTGCGTGCGCTCGTCACCCTCCGGTGAACTATTCCCTTCCCTGCAGGATTCCACCGATAGGCCCGCTCGAGCCATCAGCGCAAGCTCAGTAACGATTGCGTTTCACCCAGCGTTCTGCGCGTCGTTTTAAACACAACTTTAGTGAATGTTTTCTAGTGAATGTTGCAAACCCAAAGGAGATCCATCATGTCGAAGAAATCAGTATTGGGCATTTACAGCACGCGACCCGGAGTCGAAAACGCGGTCCTAGGTTTCAAGGACGCCGGCTTTTCGAACTCGGACATCTCCGTGCTGCTCCCGGAAAATCTCGGCTCCAAGGAACTTGCCACTGACAAATCCAGTAAGGCACCCGAAGGCGCGGCCGCGGGCGGAACTACCGGCGCAGTGATTGGCGGAGCGCTCGGCTGGCTCGTGGGCATCGGCGCGTTGGCTATCCCAGGCATCGGTCCCTTCATCGCCGCGGGTCCGATCATGGCTGCGCTGGCCGGAGTTGGCGTCGGCGGCGCGGTTGGCGGCTTTACCGGCGCGCTCGTAGGCTTGGGCATCCCGGAATACGAAGCCAAGCGCTACGAAGGACGCCTGCTGAAGGGTGGCATCCTCGTTTCCGTCCACTGCGAAAGTTCTGACGAGATCACGCGCGCCAAGCAAATCATGGAAAACACCGGAGCCGAGGACATCTCCTCCACCTCCGAATCTTCCGTGGACACGAAGACCAACGATCCGAAGAGCCGCGCCGCGGGTTCTTACTAACCGACCCTCAAACGGACGCGCCGGAAACGCATCTTGTTTTCGCATGCGTTGTGAACAGATTCAAGAAAATGTAGCCACTTGCGGCGTGGGACATAAACCGCCGCAAGTGGCGCATTTCATCGCTAAGGCATTCATAAAATTACCGTCGTTTTCGCTAGTCAAACTCCATGCCCCTAAATACTCGCAACGAACTTCAGACTCGCCTTCTGGCCCGCATAGCCCTTTCGCTGCGGGTCATCGTCATTGCCATCATCGTCGCGTTCTGTTTCATCGCCAGCTCGGTCTGCCTTACGCTGCTCCTGGCAATATTTCTCGCCATACTCGTGGACCCTGCCGTCACCTATCTGCACCGCTGGCATATTCCGCGCTCCCTTGCCGCGGCCTTCATCATTCTGACCTTCATGATCGGCGCTGGCTTTGCTGTCAGCGCTTCCTACAACAAAGGTCTCGAGCTCGTTGACCAACTCCCGCAGCTCACCGATCACATCCGCGACGCCATGCGCCCCCTGAACGACAAAATCCAGCGCGTGCAAGATACCGCCGGAAGTCTGACCCTCGAGAACAACCCGCCCAAACGCGTCGCCGAAGTCAAGATTCGCCAAACTCCCGAGTGGCCTTCCTACATTGTCCGCGGTGTCGGCTCTGTTTGGGGCGCCGTGGTCATCGCCGGCGTCGTTCCCTTTTTGATGTTTTTCATGCTCATTCGCAAAGAGCACATGAATATCCGCCTGGAAGGCTGGCTGGGCCAGCGCATTGACGTCCCGCTCTTCGTCGAACGCGTCGGCAAAATGGTCCGCGGTTTCGTCCTCGGGAATTTAGTCATCGGCGTGCTCATGTCCGCGATCACCGTCGGCGTCCTTGCGCTGCTCAAAGTACACGGCGCCGTGGCCCTGGGCATTGTCAGCGGCGTTCTCAACCTCGTACCCTTCCTGGGCGTGGTGCTGGCTGCCGTCGTGCCCGCCATCGCCGCGCTCATGCAGTTTTCTTCCTTCGCGCCGCTGCTGATCATCGTCGCCACGGTCATCGCCCTGCATCTCATCTCCGCCAACATCCTCATTCCCAAGCTGGTTGGCTCGCGCGTGGAAATCGGCCCCGTCTCCGCCACCGTCGGCCTCCTTTTCTGGGGTTGGCTGTGGGGCGTACTAGGCCTGTTGCTGGCCGTGCCGCTCACCGCTTTTGTGAAGATCGTGGCCGACTCCCATCCCTCCCTCATCCATCTCTCCAATTTGTTGGCGGTGTCTCCGCGCCCGGCCCCCAAAAGCTTGTTCTCCAAGCGCAAGAGACCCGCGCCCGAAAAAGAGCCGGCCGTGGTGGCCCCGGCTACCAGCACCCCGTAGTCTTTCCCCGCTTTCTACAGGAAATACCGGATGTTCGCCTTCTGCGCTCGCTACTACACTGCCACGTAGGTTGTACTCAACGTATCTACCTCTCTCCGAACAGGTGCCTGCTCCGAACACAGGCACCTGTTCTTCCCTCCTCCCTGAACTCAATCCGTACGGACCAAATCGCTACACTCTCCGCTGTATTGAGCGTCGCGTGAATTGCATCTATCTTTAGCCTTTATAGGTTTGAACTTTTGAATTCCGTTTCATTCCGGTTTCACTCCGGCGCTGAGCAATTTCTCGGCCCCGGCAACCAGATTGTGAGGCTCTATGTCAACACCTGCTGCGGCTCTAAAACCCGTTTCTCAACACAATATTCTCCTCGTCACCGAAGATCGTCGCGCAGCGTTTGAATCCCTGCTGCGGCAAACTATTCAAGACCGTGCCTTCCAGATATTTGAACGTCATGGCGGCGTTCACGGCCAGGACCAGGCGAACTGGGCCCAAGCCGAAGCCGAACTCCTGCAATTCGCTCCTCCCGCCCGCGAATCGGGCGCGTGGAGTACCGCCAATGTTTCGCTGCGAAGCGTCGATCCGCGAAATGTGCAGGTGCTCGTCTTGGAAGACCACGCGGTTGTCGCGATCGCGAATCCCGCTCAGCCCCCGGCTTACCTGCTGATTCGTTGGCCCATTCACGTTGATCCCGCGACGGCTGCGGCCTATCTAAAGGACACTACGCTGGTCGTCACCGCGAAGCATTCCGCGTCAATGGGCGGGTCGTAGTCCGCACGCCTACTTTGAAACCCCCAGCCACAGATTCGCATCTCGGTGCTACACCTCTTCCCGGCGGAGGTTGGCGATTCTGCGTCTGGGCGCCAACCGCCGATCGTGTCGACCTGCACCTCAAGACACCTGTCGATCGATTGCTGCGCATGACTAAAGACCCCACGGGATTTCATAACTTGGATCTCCCAGAGCTCCCACCCGAAGCCACGTATCTCTATCGTCTTGACGATCAGGAAGAGTGGCCCGACCCTGCGTCCCGTTCGCAGCCCCACGGCGTGCACGGACCGTCGCAAATTTTCGATCCGCGATCGTTTCGCTGGAACTGCGCGCAGTGGAGACCGTTGTCGCTGCCATCCGCCGTTCTGTACGAGCTTCACGTGGGCACTTACACTCCCGAAGGCACTTTTGACGGCGTGGTCGCGCATCTCGACGAACTGGCGGAGCTGGGCGTCACCACCATCGAAATCATGCCGGTAGCGCAATTTCCTGGCTCACGCAACTGGGGCTACGACAGCGTCTACATCTATGCGCCACAAAATAGCTATGGCGGACCTGCCGGCCTGCAGCGCCTGGTCGATGCCGCTCACGCTCGCGGGCTGACCGTGGTTCTCGATGTCGTCTACAACCACCTTGGTCCGGAGGGAAATTACCTCGGCAAGTTTGGCCGCTACTTCACCACGCGTTACCGCACGCCGTGGGGTTCCGCGCTGAACTTTGACGGCCCGGAGAGCGGACCAGTCCGCGATTTCTTTATCTCCAACGCTTTGTATTGGCTCAAAGAATTTCGCATCGATGGCCTGCGTCTGGACGCTATCGACCGCATCTACGATCTCGGCGCGCACCATTTCCTCGCGGAACTCAAAGAGTCCGTGCAGCAACTCGAAAAACGCACCGGAAGAAAAATTGTGCTGATCGCCGAAAGCGATCTCAACAACAGAAGGATTCTGGATCCCCCAGAACGCGGAGGATATGCGCTCGATGCCCAATGGAGCGATGATTTTCATCATGCGTTGCATTCACTGCTCATCAAAGAAACCGCCGGCTATTACGCCGATTTCGGAACCCTCGAGCATCTGGCCAATACTTTGCGCCAGGGCTGGTATTACGAAGGCCAGTACTCCGTTTTTCGTCGCCGCAATCATGGCAACTCTCCACGCGGCATCTCCGGCGAGCATTTTGTGGTGTGCAGTCAGAACCACGATCAGGTTGGCAATCGCGCCATGGGCGATCGCCTCAGCGGCCTGGTGGATCTTGCCGGACTGAAATTGGCCGCCGGCGTCACCCTCCTTTCACCCTTTGTACCCATGCTTTTCATGGGCGAAGAGTACGGCGAGCCCGCGCCATTTTTGTATTTCACCAGCCACGAAGATGCGCATCTGATCGAAGCCGTGCGCAACGGCCGCCAAGCCGAATTCGCCGCCTTCGCTTGGGCCGGGCAAATCCCCGACCCGCAAAGCGTCTCCACGTTCCGCGACGCCGCGCTGCAACATTCCAGAAAAACTCAGCATCCCCACAGTTCGTTGTGGTCCTTCTACCGCCAGCTGATTGCCTTGCGCGCGAACTATCGTCTTGGTGATGCCGCGCCCATCGAGGTCACCACCCACGAATCGGAAAAGGTCCTCGTCGTACTTCGCAAATCTTTGCCGGACTTGCTGTTGATCTTTCACTTCGGTGCGACGAATGCGCAATTTACGCTCGCGCTTCCGCTTGGCGACTGGCACATCGTTCTCGATTCCACGAACGATACGGGCGCGGTGCGCGTTGAACACCAGCGCACCGGATCATCATTCGTCAGCCGGGCTTCGGCAACTTCCGCAACTGTGGATTTTTCGCCGCGCTCTTTTCTCGTTCTCGAAAACACTGCTTCACCAGGGGACTGATCATGCGCTACGTGTGTGTGCACGGACACTTTTACCAGCCGCCCCGCGAAAATCCTTCGCTCGAGGCCATCGAACTGCAGGATTCCGCCTATCCCTATCACGACTGGAACGAGCGCATCACCGCCGAGTGCTACGCCCCCAACGCCACTTCGCGCATCGTGGACGGCGAGCAACGCATTCTGCAGCTGGTAAACAATTACGCCGAAATCAGTTTCAACTTCGGCCCCACACTGCTTTCCTGGCTGGAAGAAAAGGTTCCCAAGGTCTACGAATCCATTCTTCGCGCCGACAAACAGAGCCAGCAAAAGTTTTCCGGCCACGGCTCCGCCATCGCACAGGGTTACAACCATATGATTTTGCCGCTGGCCAACAAGCGCGACAAAATCACGCAGGTCAAGTGGGGCATCGCCGATTTCCTGCACCGTTTCGGCCGCAAATCCGAGGGGATGTGGTTGCCGGAAACCGCCGTGAGTCTCGAGACGCTCGAGGCGCTCGCCGAAAACGGCATTCAGTTCACCATCCTCGCGCCTCGCCAGGCCAAGCGCGTGCGCCGTAAGAGTGGCCGCTCGTGGACAGATGTCTCTGGCGGCAAAATCGATCCGAGCCGCGCTTACCAGGTGCGTCTGCCATCCAAGAAAACCATCAGCGTTTTTTTCTACGATGGCCCGATTTCGCAAGGTGTGGCTTTTGAACGGCTCTTGAACGACGGCAAGCGCTTTGCCGAACGTCTCGTCAGCGGGTTTTCCGATGCCCGCGATTGGCCGCAAATTTCCCACATCGCCACCGATGGCGAAAGCTACGGACACCATCACCGCTTTGGCGAAATGGCCCTCACCTACGCTTTGCACCACATCGAATCCAATAAACTTGCCGAGCTCACCAACTACGGAATGTTTCTCGAGAAGCATCCCGCCGATCACTGGGTTGAAATCGTTGAGAATAGTTCGTGGAGCTGTGTGCACGGCATCGAACGCTGGCGCTCCAACTGCGGCTGCAATTCCGGTGGACATGGCGAATGGAAACAGGAATGGCGAGCGCCGCTGCGCGCCGCGCTCGATTGGCTGCGTGATTGCCTCGCTCCCGGCTTTGAACAAAACACCGCGTTTCTGCTCAAGGATCCCTGGCGCGCGCGCGACGCCTACGTTCGCGTGATTCTCGATCGTTCCGATGAATCCATCGCCGCATTTTTCGCCGAACATGCCACCCATCCGCTGAGCGACGCGGAACAAGTCACCGCCCTCAAACTCCTTGAAATGCAGCGTCACGCCCTGCTCATGTACACCAGCTGCGGATGGTTCTTCGACGAATTGAGCGGCCTCGAAACCGTGCAGGTGCTGCACTACGCTGGCCGCGCAGTGCAGCTTGCCAAGCAACTCTTCGCTCCCACCCTCGAAGATCGATTTGTCGAAAGATTGCGCGCCGCGAAAAGCAATTTGCCGGAACACGGCGACGGTGCCCAGATTTACGATAAATGGGTTCGTCCCGCCTCCGTGGACCTGGACAAACTGGCCGGCCATTACGCCATCAGTTCGCTGTTTGAAAATTATGGCGACAAAACCAAGATTTATTGTTACGACGTCGAGCGCGAGGAATTTTCTCTGGAAGCCGAAGGGAAATTGCGCCTCGCCGCCGGGCGCGCAAAATTTCGCTCGGAGATCACCCACGATTCGGCCATCGCAAGTTTCGCGGCGCTGCACCTCGGCGACCACAACATCACCGGCGGAGCAAAACCTTTTGACCCCGCGCTGGACCACAAAAACGGCAAGGGCCTCGCCGAAGCATTCTCTCGTGCAGAAACCGCGGAAGTGATTCGTCTGCTCGATGTAGCCTTTCCCAATCAGAAGATTTCCTTGCGCACGCTTTTTCGCGACGAACAAAGAAAAATCACCGACATCATTCTGAACGATTCGCTCGCTTCCGCCGCAGCTGTCTACAAAACTATTTACGAAAATCAGGGCGCCATGATCCGTTTTCTCGACGGGCTGAATATTCCCATTCCTCCAGCGTTCAAATCCGCAGCGGAAATCGCGTTGAACAGCCAACTGCATCAGGCCGTGGATCGTCCGGAACTCGACGCCGATATCATCAAGAGCTATCTCAAGGAAGCCGCCAGCAGTCACGTGACTGTCGATACCACCACGCTCGAATACGCCATACGCAAGCGTCTGGAAAAACAGGCCGAGGAATTCGCCGCGCATCCCGACGATATCGAGGCGGCGGAAAGGCTGCGTAAACTTCTGGACGTCGCGCTGGCCTTGCCGCTCTCCGTGGTCATCTGGGAAGTGCAGAACTTGTGCTACGGTCCGATCATTCTCGCGACCGGCGAACACCGCGCCGCCGCCGAAGCCGGCGACGAAGCGGCGCAGCGCTGGATGAACGAACTCGGAATCCTGCGAGAAAAACTTCGCATTCAGGACGCGTAACCCGCGATGGCTGAGACGCGCATTCCCATCGCCACCTATCGCCTGCAATTTCATCGTGAGTTCACTTTCGCGGATGCTTGCGAAATTCTGGATTATCTGGCGCAGCTTGGGATTTCCGACGTGTACCTTTCGCCGATTTTGACCAGCCGTCGCGGAAGCACGCATGGGTACGACGGCACCGATCCCACGCGCATCGATCCCGACCTTGGCGGTGAAGAAGGCTTCGCTCTTTTCCAGCAAGAATTGCACAAGCGCGGTATGGGATTGCTGCTCGATATCGTGCCGAACCACATGGCCGCCAGCAGCGAGAATCGCTGGTGGATGGATGTTCTGGAAAACGGGACAGACTCCGCGTTCGCTTCGTACTTCGATATCGATTGGCGACCTGGCGCAAAAAACATGGATGGCCGCATTCTGCTGCCGGTGCTGGGCAAACCTTTCGGCGAAGTTCTGGATGGCGGAGAACTTTCCTTGATTCTTGAGAACGCCAAGTTTTCCATACGGTATTTCGACGCCCTGTTCCCTGTCGCGCCCCGCTCGTATTCCGCGATCTTGCGGCATGCCACGAAACCTTTGCGCGATTTTCTCGGCGAAGAATCTACCTCCTTTCAGGAGTACACCGGTATTCTTGCGGCGCTCGATGCGTTTTCCTCTCATGAGCAGAATTCCTCCAGCGATGCGGCCGAGCGGCGCGCGCGTTTTTCCGCGCTGGAAGGGCGGCTGCATGACCTGCTGGCGAATCAACATATCGTGCGCGTCATCGACGAAAGCCTGACGGAATTGAATGGCGCGAAAAATGATCCCGCCAGTTTCAACGAACTGCAATCCGTGCTGGCGCAGCAAAACTACAAACTGGCGTACTGGCAAAACGTCAACGAAAGCATCAACTACCGGCGGTTCTTTGCCATTACGGAACTCGTGGGCATGCGCGTCGACGATTTGCTGGTTTTTGACGCGCTGCACAATTCCCTGCTGCGTGCGGTACCCAAGGATGTTTTGACCGGCCTGCGCGTCGACCACATCGACGGCCTGCGCGATCCCGCCGCGTATCTGGCGCGATTGCAGCAACGACTTTCTGCCGGCGAGAACCACGCTGTAGCCGCGCCGGGGTACCTGCTGGTCGAAAAAATACTGGCGCGCGGCGAAACGCTGCCGAGCGACTGGCCGGTCAGCGGAACCACGGGATACGAGTATCTGAATTTCGTTAACGATATTTTCGTCGACCCCGCGCGCGCCAAAGCGATTGAGGAGATATACGCGAAGTTCACCGGAAAAGAGACGAAGTTTGCCGACGTGTTGTACCAGAAGAAAAAACTGGTGATGAACACGCTGCTGGGTGTGGAAATGCGTTCGCTGGGGCGGCAGCTGGGTGAACTCGCGGCGCAAGATCGATATGCGAGGGAATTGCCGCGCGCCGGACTGCTGGAAGCGTTGATCGAAACCACAGCATGTGTGCCGGCGTATCGGACGTACATCCACAGTTTGGAAGTGCCGCCCGAAGCGCGCGAATTCATCGAGCGCGCGCTGGCGGAAGCGCGGGAACGGAAACCGCATCTCGACCCTGCATGGTTTGATTTTGTGCGGGATGTACTGCTGCTGGCGAATCCCACGCACGTTTTTGTCGAGCAGCGCGAGGCGCGCCTGGCATTTGTGATGCGCTGGCAACAGCTCACCGGCCCGATTGTGGCCAAGGGAATGGAAGACACGGCGTTGTATGTGTACCACCCGCTGTTGTCCCTGAATGAGGTGGGCGGCGATCCGCAGGTGACTACGGCGAGTTCCGAGCAGGAGTTCTGGGATTTTCTGCGCGCGCGCAAAGAGCGCTGGCCGCATGGACTGAACGCGAGCACCACGCACGATACCAAGCGGAGCGAAGATGTTCGCGCGCGCATCAATGTGCTCTCCGAAATTCCAGAAGAATGGGAAGCGCGTTTGCATCGCTGGACGGAGTGGAACGCCCGGCACAAAACACAGGCGGATGGACAGATGATTCCGGAGCGCAACGAGGAATATTTTTTGTACCAAACACTGCTGGGCGTGTGGCCGCCGGCAGAAGCAGATGTCGCGGAATCCGCCACGCGCGATAGTTTTGAGAAACGGATACAGGAATACATGGTGAAAGCCATCCGCGAAGCGATGGTACACACGCGATGGACCAAACCGAATGCGGTGCACGAAGCGGCGCTGCGGAATTTCGTGACGGCGATTCTGTCTCGGGAGTCTGCGCCGGAGTTTCTTGCGGACCTCGGCGAATTCCAGAAGTCGCTGGCATACTCTGGAATGGTGAACGGGCTGGCGCAAACGCTTTTGAAAATGACGTGCCCGGGCGTGCCGGATTTTTTCCAGGGAGCAGAATTGTGGGACCTGCGACTGGTCGATCCGGACAACCGCCAGCCCGTGGATTTTGCGTTGCGGATGAAGGCGCTGAAAGAACTTGAACAGGAGTCCGCCGGACAAGCAATGGCCAAAGCCCGCAAACTCGCCGAGCACTGGGAAGACGGAAGAGCGAAACTCTTTTTGATTCGCAAAGCGCTGGGATACCGGCGGCAACATGCGGCGATGTTTGCGAACGGCGATTTTCTGCCGGCCGAGGTGCGCGGCCCCGCGGCGCAAAATGTCGTGGCGTTTTTTCGGAGGCATGAAGGCGATTGGACGCTAGTGGCGGTGCCGCGTTGGCTGGCGCGAGAAAAAATCCCCGGCGCCGAGCGGTGGCGAGGGACGGTACTGGTGCTGCCGAAGAACGCGCCTGAGGCATGGTCGAACGTACTGACAGCGGCGCGCAACAAAGCCCGCAAGACCTGGAGCGCCTCCATGGGGGGCGACCGGCAAAATTCCCACGTGATTGACGGGGAGCACGTCCTGGACGTGGAAGGCCTGCTCGGCGATTTCCCTGTGGCGCTGCTGAGTTCGGTATCATCGCTCGCCACCGTCTAATCCCGAAATGGGAAACACCCGAGGAGCCAGGGGGTACCCCCACCCCCGGGTGCTTTGCGAAAGAGTAGGATTCTAAAGGAGTTGTACGGGAGGCATTTTGAAAGAGTAAGATTCTAAAGGGGTTAGAAGTCTGCATCCCGAAAGAGTAAGATTCTATCGAGGTTATGAGGAAGTCGCGAACGGTTAGCGGTGATCGGGCTGGCGCAGGCAAGTCAGGACGGCGGGGGTGCCGGCGAAGGGGCGAAAGAGAGGAGCGCAGCATAGAGAACGATAGCACGACCTAATTGTCGTGTCAAGAATCAGTACTAATAAGTATGCATTCGAACGATAACAGCCAGGGTTAGGACTAGAACCAGGTCTGGGATCTATAGCGGCGATAGGCATCGCCGAAGCGCTCTTCGAGAACCTTGCTTTCCGCGCGGGCACGGATGATCTGCATGGGGATGATGACGAGGAGTACCAAAAGCCATTTCGGCTGGTTCAGGAAGAGCAGCAGGCCAGCGATCAGAATGGCCCCGAAGACATAGATGGGATTGCTGATTTTCGAATAGATGCCTTGGGTTACCAGTTCGTGGGCTTCGGGACGGAGGGAGAAGGAGTTTCCTAGTTGCACGCGGGCCACGGTGAGGGCAACGGCGGCGGCGAGCGTAAGGAGCAGTCCGAAGAGGCGGATGGGAGTCCACGGAGGGTGCGCGAAATTCACCATGAGAAATGCGATGGCGACCATCGGAACCACGGTGACGAAGAGCGCGCTACGCTTCATAGGAGATGAATCTCGCAGGCAGCCTACCACATTTGTTTTTGCAAGGAATGGGTAGGTAGACAGGGTTTTTCGGCGGGGTTATGATTTGGCGGTGGCGCACGAATTCACCGAGTGGGAGTCCGAGCCGGAGACGCAGGCGGCTTCCGCGCGCGGGGGTGGTCCTCCGAGGAATCATACGGGCGTGGATGTGCTGGACCCGCTGGTGCCACCGCAACCGCCGGTTCGCGGCGGGAAATTCTGGTTGCGAATTTTTGCTGCGGCGGTTTTGCTTGGGTTGGTGGTCCTGTTGTTGTTGATGTTATGGCCGCACTAAGAATCCTTCCTTTGGCGATCAGCGCGGCGTGGTATTCAAGCTAGAAAAGATCGACCGGCGAAGGCGCACAGCAAGGATTGACTGTGCCGTAAGAGCGGAGATGAAGATTTCGGCTAGAGAGAACGCATCACGTATGCGTAGGGCTTTTGCCTGATGGCCGGCGGGGTGCGCTTGCTTGAAGATGGATGGCGATTTCGCTCGTCGACTGCGCAAGGGAAAAGCGAGACCGCGACTGGGCGATAGGCTATGCTGCTGGGTGTCGATTAGGCCTCGAAACGAGGCAGTAGAAAAGAGGAAATATGTCTGATGGAACCAGGAAGTGCGCGCATCCGAATTGTTCGTGCCATACGAAGGAAAAATATTGCAGCGTGCAGTGCGAGTCGATGGAAAAGATTCCGGATATTGAGTGCAAGTGCGGGCATCCGGGGTGCAAGGGAAAGATCGATCCGAGCGGAGATTGAGGCCCAGGCGAGAATGATTCGTTGCTGCGGTTGTTTCAGAGACGACTCGGAACGACAAATCGACGGAACGGCAAACCGGATTGTGCTTGAATGGTGGGTCCTGCCGAGATGGGGCGCAGCATGCCGCGTCACTACAAAGGCCTGGCGCTAGCTGGCTTTGCGGCGGCGTGCGTCGTTGGCTTGGACAGCGTGAGATTTCGGCGCGCGTTTGGATTTGTGCTGCTGGTCTTTTGCCAAGCTGCGTTTTAGCGCTTCCATTATGTCGATAACCGGAGCGCGGTGGGCGGGCTCCTCTGCGATGACGGATTTGCCATGCTGCTTGGCGGCGATCAGGGCCTTCAAATTCTCCTGGAAAGTATCGTGGTATTGCTTGGGATTGAAATCTTCGGAAAGCGTTTCCACCAGTTGTTCCGCGAGTTTGATTTCCTGCGGTTTTAACGAAATAGAGCTATCGAGTTTGCCGTAGCCTGCGACTTCGTGTATTTCGTTAGCGAAATACATGGTGTGGATGGTGAGGCCGTGATGGCGCGGACGAATGAAGACGGTGTATTCACGCTGGTGCATGGTGAGTTTGGCGATGCCGACGCGATCGGTGTCCTCGAGAGCTTTGAGCAGCAGGGCGTAGGGTTTTTCATTGTCCTTTTCCGGCAGGGTGAAATAGGAAGCGTCGAAATAGATGGGGTCGATCTGGCTTTCTTTTACGAAGGCCAGAATCTCCATGTTGCGGCTTGATTGCGGGGTGATCTTCTTTATTTCTTCGTCGTCGATTACAACATATTTTCCTTCGGCGTATTCGTAGCCCTTGACGACTTCCGAACGATCGACGATGCGCTTGCATTCCGGGCAGTAGAGCGGCTGGCGCAGGCGAGTGTGGCACTTTTTGTGGATCTGGTGCAGCTGCACGCGTTCACTGCGCGCGGCGGTGAACATGCGAATAGGAATGGTGAGCAGGCCGAAGGTGATAGAGCCTTTCCAGACGGCTGAAGGCATGCGTGGCTCCTATGTTTCGAGTTACTGGTGCTGACGAAAGCGCAGTTTAATATTTTTCGACGGCTGGCGAATAGGGGCAATCGGGTGAACACCTGATAGAGTGAAGCATCGCGCGATAAATCAATGGGTGTCCCGAACAAACTTCTCTAGCCTGCCGAGTCCGACCGCGAGGTCCTGACGGTTCTTCCAAAACTCTCCCCACAAATCGCCCTTTTTCTGCAGGCGCGCGGCCATGCTCCGAACATTCCAAATGCTGGGATCAGCTGCGGCGGTCAATTCCTCGGCGCTCAAAGGGGTGGAAACCGGCGCCTTCGGATACGCCCGCACGGAATATGCCGCGGCCAAAGGTTTCCCTCGCGCATTCTGCAAAGCGTCAATCAAAACGGTGCCCTTAGGCCGGCGCCGGACGGACCGCTCAAACGTGGTGATCTTCGGCAGTCTGGCGGCTGCAACCCGGCCTACGACTTCCGCAAACGTTCGCGTCTGCTCGTAGGTATATTCCGCACGCAGCGGAATAAAAATATGGAATCCGGAGGCTCCGGAGGTCTTCAAATAGCACTTCATGCGAATAGCCTGCAAAACCTGAACAATTTCCGCCGCGACCTGCAAGACGGTCTTAAACGCGGTGTCGGGTGTGGGATCCAAATCAAAGAACACATAGTCCGGAGTATCCTGCGCATCGGCGCGGCTAGACCACGGATTGTGATCGATGCATCCCAAATTGGTCAGATACAAAAGCGCGGCGCGATCGTCGGCCATGACGTAGCGCATCTCTCCACCGCGCTCATCCGAAAAAATCGTCGCGGTTTCCAGCCACTCCGGGATTCCCGCAGGGGCTTCCTTCTGAAAAAAAGCGGTTCCCGTAATTCCATTCGGATAGCGCCGCAAAACCAAGGGGCGTCCCGCGAGAAAAGGCAAAATGTAATCTGCCATTTCGCTGTAATACGAAAGCAAGTCGCGCTTGGTGATGCCGGACTCCGGAAAATAGATCTTATCCAGATGGGTGAAGTGAACACTTTTGCGGTCGATGTCCAGAGTGAGATCCTGGCGGGCTTCGGCGCGAATGCGCTGGGCAATGTCCGTGCCGGAATTATCGCCGCGTTTCGCGTGCAGCTTGGGCGGTGTGAAGCTCGGAGCCACGGTCGTTTCGGGTTGGACGGGATTTAGCATGCGCGAAGAAGCTCGCATCGCGGCCCACTTGGAAAGCGAAGATTTCTTTTTCGGCACCCGGTCATTAGGCGCAGCGTCAGCTCCTGTCAGGGGTCTTGTCTTTGTAGCTTGCCCCTTTGGTTCGCCGGCCAGCACAGGCTTTTCCGAGGCAAACGTTACGCTCTTGGCCTGGCGATCATTGCGCATCGACAAAAACACTGGGGCGCGCAAATTGTCCCCGTCGGTCCAGTTCGCAAACTTCACGCGCGCGACCAACTCCGGTTTGACCCATTCCACCGCTTCCGCAAGTCTGGGCACAGGATGAAAGGGGCTCTTGTCCACGCGCAAGGTTTGCAATTTCTCGAAAATGGTTCGCTGCTGCTCTTCGTCGAAACCCGTGCCGACGCTTCCGATGGCTTGCAATTGTTTTCCGTTGTACAGACCAACGACCAGCGCTCCAAAGTATTTGCGGCTGCGTCGCGGCGCGGTCCAGCCACCGACCACGGCATCCAGTTCGTTCACAATCTTAAATTTCAGCCACTGCGATGTGCGGTCACCTGAGTAGGCACTGCGCGCGTCCTTGGCAACAATACCCTCGAGCAATTTTTGTTTGGCGACTGCAAAGAGTTCTTCACCTTTTTCTTCAACGTGGGAGGAATAGCGTACGAGTTCATCGGTGCGCAAGATTTCATACAGCAGCTTCTTGCGATCCCGCAGGGCGGACTTGCGCAAATCGTACCCATCGCAGTACAGGAGATCGAACGCGTAGTAAACTGCGGGCGTCGCTTCTAGCAATTTCGCCGATGGGTTCTCTACTCCGATGCGGTCTTGCAATCGCTGAAAATTACTTCGTCCATCAGGATCGAGGGCGACGATTTCGCCATCCAAAATTGCTGTAGGCGCGCGTACGTGCTCTGTCAGCTCCTGAAACTCCGGATACTCCGGCGTCACATTACGGCCGGAGCGGGCATGTAGCGTGACGCGGCCGTTTGCAATAAACGCCACCGTGCGTACGCCATCCCACTTCACTTCAAAAATCCAGTCTGGATTGGAAAAAGGTTTTTCCGCCAGCCGCGCGAGGGTTACCGAGACTTCCTTCGGCATGGCCGCCTTCTGTGCTCCGGCAATTTTGGCCACGTCCAGAACGCTGAGTGGGTTCTCACTGCTGGCAAACGCCGCGTTGCCGGAGCGCGGCGGAATTGCCCCTGCTTTCTTTTTCGAGGTGTCTACGGCGCGCCCAGAGACGACCGATTCTCCATGCTCGTCGATGTTCCAACTCGTATCGACAAACGCGTCTTTGTGCTTGATCAACAGCCACTCGTTCTGCTTTTGGCTGTGCCGGATTTTCACCAGCACAAAACTTCCGTGCAGCTTTTCGCCCTGCAATGTGAATTTCAAATCGCCTTTGGCCAACTGCGCTTGTCCGCTTAGCGTTCCATCTACTGTATAGGTGCCGCGATCCCAGACGATGACGTCGCCGCCGCCGTACTGTCCCTGAGGAATTTGCCCTTCAAAATTGCGGTATTCGAAGGGATGATCCTCCACCTGAATCGCCAAGCGCTTTACGGTGGGGTCGAGTGAGGGGCCTTTGGGCACGGCCCATGATTTCAGGACGCCGTCCATTTCGAGGCGAAGATCATAGTGGAGGCGGGTGGCAGCGTGTTTTTGGATTACGAATTCCCGGGATGGTTTCGCGGCAAGAGCCGCGGGATCTCCGGCCGGCTCGGAGGTCACGGCAAAGTTGCGCTTGCGTTTATATTCTTCGAGTCGCGCCATGCCGTCAGTATCAGGGATATTGGGGAAAAGTTCCTCCACGTTTTCGGGTATTTGGGAGGATCGAGAAAGTGCAGGGGTTTACGCCGAGAAGTTACGCCGAGAGGTTTCGCCCGGGTAAGGTGGGGCGCAGCATGCTCCAGGGCTGTCCCAATTAGACGGAGTTTGCCCTTGCGAAGGTCGAAAGCGTTGGGTTTGTGGCGGTTTTTGTAGCATGCGGCGATGCAGGTTGGGTTGCTGCTGTCCCAACCAGGAACTAAAATTCC
>JABCZD010000007.1 GCA_013289855.1 Acidobacteriota bacterium
TGGACACGCGGTAGTACACGCAGTTGCCGTTCGAGTACGGGTAGCACTGCGGCACGATGATGTCGCCGTTGGCTTCCGTCTGCAGTGGGAAGTAATCCTCGAAGCGGCAATTGAAATTGGTGGTCTCGGTCTGCCCGGCCGGACAAATGCCGTTGGCCTGGCTGAGTGACACCTCGAAGGCGGTAACCGTCAACGTGAACGGCGTCATCACCTGGCCGACGACCAGCTTGAAGGAGTGTGCCTGTGGGTCGATGCACGGCGTGGTGCCGGATGGGCAGTTGAGTGTGGCTACTTGCGAAACATTCGACCCAACCGGGAACGTCAGATTCACGCTGGTGGTGATGGGCGCGGGAGCGGACGCCGTTCCGGTCAGTGAAATATTCTGTTGCGCGCCGGCCACGCCGCCAGTGTTGTCGGTGAAGGTGACGTTTGCGGTGCGCGTGCCCACGGCCAGCGGCGCAAAGGCGACTTGCACGCTGCAGCTCAGGTCCACCCCCAGCGCCGTGCCAGCTCCCACCGGACAATTGATATTGTTCAGCACAAACTCCGCCGGATTCGTCCCGGTCAAAGCGATGCCGTTGATCGTCAGCGGCGCGGTACCGCCGTTGCTTACCGTGATGGTCTGCGCCGGACTCGTGGTGGTGATCAACTGCGTGGCAAACGTCAGACTCTCTGGATTAAACCCGATCGCCGGCTCCGCAACACCCGCGGGCGAAACCGCCAATGCCGTCGCGCCGCTAACCGTGCCAGAAGTGGCCTTGATGGTGGTCGTCCCGGCCGCCAATGCCGCAGCAAGACCGGCCGTGTCGATCGATGCGGTCGCGGCAGTACCGGAGGACCACGCCACGATATTCGTGAGGTTCTGCGTCGTGTTGTTGCTATACGATCCGGTGGCCGTGAACTGTTGCTGCGACCCCGCCACAATGGTGGCATTGGCTGGCGTCACCGCAATCGATTGCAAAGTCGGAGCCGTTCCCGCAACCACCGACAAAACCACCGAAGTCGGATTGTAGGCCACGCTCCACACCAATCCGTTTGGCAGGTTCGGCGAAACGATGTTCGTAAATTGTCCGGTAATCGAACTCGAAGTCAGAATCGTGAATTGATTGCCCGCCGCAGGCATAAATCCACCAAGCAAGAGGATATCCAGCGTTCCGGCGAGCGTAGCGACGCCGCTATTCTGAAACTGGGAATATTGCGTGCCGGCGGTAAGTCCGCCGACGGCGACTTCAGATCCGCCGGTGCTGGTCTGTGTGTAGCTGTTTACAGCTAACAGTCCCGGAGTGGACGAGCCATTGGCCACAATCAGCCCAGCATTGTTCACTGGACTGGAGTTGAGGACCAGCGGGAACGCGGAATTCGCCAGGATCACGCCCGCCGCTTGATTGTTCAGCACCAGACCGTTATTGCCAATCTGGCCGGCGCCCGCGATGGTGTTGTTTAAGTTATTCAAAATCCCCGCGTTCTCATTGTTGAGAATCGGTACACCGCCGGCCGTGCGGTTCATCAGCACCGTTCCGCCACCCGTCAAGGTGACCGCGCCGTCCATCGTCAGCACGACGTTGTCCGCCGCTGCCGTGAGCTTCAACGTTCCGGTATTGTTGATGGTGCCCACGAGGACGGTCGTGCTGTTATCCGCGCCGGTGAATGTGCCCGCGATAGTTAGCGTGCCTTGCGCGTTGCCGTCCAGAGTGCTCGCGTTGCCGCCCACGGTACCGAGCGTTCCGCCGCCGGTGTTGGTGAGCGTGCCGCCCTGGATGTCGGTGCCGTTGTAGAACTGCACCGTGGCGGCAGCCCCCGCGGCCACGATGCTCCCGCCTTTGTTCATCACGCTGGTGTTGAACTGCAAAATTCCCGAACCGCTGGCTTCAAACAACCCCAGGTTGGTGGTGCCCGCGGAATTGATCAGCAGCGGGAAGGAGGCGTTGTTTGCATTGATCGTGCCGCCAGCCTGGTTGATGAGCACCAAGCCGTTGTTGCCAACCTGTCCGGCGCCCCGGATCGTGTTATTGACGTTGGTCAGTTTGCCGGCGTTCGTATTGTTCAGAATCGGTATGCCGCCGGCCGTGCGGCTCAGCAGCACGGCTCCACCGCCGGTCAAGGTCACCGCGGCGTTGAACGTCAAAACCACGTTATCGGCTGCTGCGTTCAGCTGCAAGGTTCCGGTGTTGTTGATGGTGCCGACGAGGACGGTGGTGCTGTTATCTGCGCCGGTGAAAATGCCGGCCAGGGTCAGTGTGCCTTGCGTGATGCCGTCCAAAGTGCTCTCGTTGCCGGCCACGGTGCCGAGCGTACCGCCACTGGTATTGGTGAGGGTGCCGCCCTGGATGTCGGCACCGTTGTAGAACTGCACCGTGGCGGTGGCTCCCACGGCCATAATGTTTGCGCCCTTGTTCACCACTCCCACGACGAATTGCAAAGTTCCTGAGCCGGTAGCTTCGAACAGTCCCAGATTGGTAGTGCCCGCGGAATTGATCAGCAGCGGAAAAGACGCATTGTTGGCGTTGATAATGCCTGTCGCCTGGTTGGTCAGTACCAGGCCGTTGTTGCCGATTTGTCCGGCGCCTTCGATTAGGTTGTTAACGTTATTCAGGCTGCCGCCGTTCGTGTTGTTCAGAACGGGTATGCCGCCGGCCGTGCGGCTCAGCAGCACCGTCCCACCGCCGGTCAAGGTCACCGCAGCGTTGCATGTCAGCACCACGTCGTCTGCCATCGCCGTTAGTTGCAAGGTTCCGGTGTTGTTGATGGTGCCTACGAGCAGGGTCGTGCTGTCATCCGCGCCGGTGAATATACCTGCGATGGTTAGCGTGCCTTGCGCGCTGCCGTCCAAAGTGCTCGCGTTGCCGCCCACGGTACCGAGCGTTCCGCCGCCGGTGTTGGTGAGCGTGCCGCCCTGGATGTCGGTGCCGTTGTAGAACTGCACCGTGGCGGCAGCCCCCGCGGCCACGATGCTCCCGCCTTTGTTCATCACGCTGGTGTTGAACTGCAAAATTCCCGAACCGCTGGCTTCAAACAACCCCAGGTTGGTGGTGCCCGCGGAATTGATCAGCAGCGGGAAGGAGGCGTTGTTTGCATTGATCGTGCCGCCAGCCTGGTTGATGAGCACCAAGCCGTTGTTGCCAACCTGTCCGGCGCCCCGGATCGTGTTATTGACGTTGGTCAGTTTGCCGGCGTTCGTATTGTTCAGAATCGGTATGCCGCCGGCCGTGCGGCTCAGCAGCACGGCTCCACCGCCGGTCAAGGTCACCGCGGCGTTGAACGTCAAAACCACGTTATCGGCTGCTGCGTTCAGCTGCAAGGTTCCGGTGTTGTTGATGGTGCCGACGAGGACGGTGGTGCTGTTATCTGCGCCGGTGAAAATGCCGGCCAGGGTCAGTGTGCCTTGCGTGATGCCGTCCAAAGTGCTCTCGTTGCCGGCCACGGTGCCGAGCGTACCGCCACTGGTATTGGTGAGCGTGCCACCCTGGATGTCGGCGCCGTTGTAGAACTGCACCGTGGCGGTGGCTCCCACGGCCATGATGTTCGCGCCCTTGTTCACCACGCTGGTGGTGAACTGCAAAATTCCCGAACCGCTGGCTTCAAACAACCCCAGGTTGGTAGTGGCCGCGGAATTGATCAGCAGCGGGAACGAGGCGTTGGTGGCATCGACAATACCGCCCGCCAGATTCGAGAACACCAACCCGTTATTGCCAATTTGTCCCGCGCCCTGAATGGTGTTGTTTACGTTGATCAGCGCGCCAGCGTTGATGTTATTGAGGACCGGCTGACCACCGACGGTGCGGCTCATGGTGAGGGTGCCCCCGCCCGTCAAGGCCACGGTGCCGCTCAGGGTAAGAAACACGTTGTCCGCCGCCGCCGACAGGGTGATTGCACCGGAGTTGGCGATGGTGCCCGAGACGGTCAGGGACTGGTTGTCGGCGATGGTCAGCGAATTTCCCGGATTGATGGTCAAATTTCCGATTGATGCATTGATGTTCAGCGTCACCGCGGAAGCCGGCGCTTTATTATTGTTGATGCAAACGTTGGTTCCGCCATTGGGCACTACGTTGGTGCTCCAATTGGCTGCGGTATTCCAGGTGCCAGAGGCGCCGCCAACCCAAACCGTGTCGTTCGGGCCGCAGCTCGCCGTGCCGTTGGTCACGAACGTAGCGGTCACCGATTTCGCCGCGCTCATGGTGACGGAGCACGGAGCGGTGCCGGTGCAGGCGCCCGACCAGCCGGTGAATGTCGAGCCGGTGTTGGGCGTTGCCGTCAGGACTACGACTTGACCAGTTGGGTAAGCTGCCGTGCACGGGCCGGCGGTGCAATTTATCAAGCCCGCGTTGTCGGTCACCTTACCGCCGCCGTTGCCCGCCAGGTTCACCGTCAGCGTTTGCGTGCCAGCCGCCGCCGTGACGGTCAGCGCCGTTGAACCGCAAACCGTGCCCGCACAGGCGGTGATTGTGGTCGAACCCGCGGCCACGCCAAATGCCGCGCCGCCGCTGGTGATGGTGGCCACGGCGGCGCTCGCGGTGCCCCACGTGATCGATTGCAGCACCTGCGTGGCGCCGCTAACGAGAGTGCCCGTGGCGATGAAATTTTGCGAGGTGCCGGCGGTGATCGACGAACCTGTGGGAGTTACCGCGATCGAAAGCAAATTCGACGGCGTGAGCGAACTGGGCGTGTACAGCTCCGCGCTGGCGAGCGCGTTACCGGAACCGTCATTCCCGCCCACCACCAACACTTTTCCGTTGTCGAGCAGCGTGGAGGTGGTGTAGAAGCGCCCGGTATTCAAGTCTCCGGTATTGAAAGCGGTTTGGCTTACGGGATCGTAAATGACCGCGCCAGCGAAGAGTGACATCGCGTCGTTGGTTTCCAAACCGCCGCCGACCAGCAACACGGTGGCGTTGTTCAGCAGCGTCGTGCCGTTGCCGTAATAGGCATACGAGAAGACGGTCCCGAGGCTGGCGGTATTGGTGAAAATTCCCGTAGCCGGATTGTAGAGTTCCGCCTCGCCGTTGGCCAATTCGCCGCCGGAAACGAGCACCATTCCACTGTTGAGCAGCGTGCCGTTCGCGTAATAGTCGGCGCTGTTCAGGTCGCTAGCATAGGTGAAAGTGCCACTCGAGGGGTCGTAGAGCTCGGCGCTCGCGACGGGCTGTTCGAGGAAGCCGCCGGTAATGAGCACCTTGCCGCTATCGAGCAGCGTGGCGGATTGATCCTCGCGCGCGGTCTTGAGATTGCCGGTTGGGGTGAACAAGCCGGTCGCTGGATTATAAAGTTCGGCGCTCGTCAAAATACTGCCGCCGAAATTGCCGATGCCCCCGGCGATCAAAACCTCGCCATTCTGGAGCGCCGTAGCCGAATGATAAATGCGCGGAGTGTTGAGGTGCCCGATGGTGGGCGTGAAGGTGCCGGAAGCCGGATCGTATAACTCCGCGACGCCCGAGAAGGTGTCGTCGCCACCGACGATCAGCACTTTGCCATTATTCAACAGCGTTGCGGTATGCGATTGCCGGGCCACGCTCATGGAGCCGGTGAAGGTGAAGAGGCCGGTCGAGGGATCGTACAGCTCGGCGCTGGTGAGTGCTTCGCTGGAGCCATCGTCGCCGCCGGTGACCAGCACCTTGCCGGTATCGAGCAGCGTCGCAGTGTGGCTGTAACGCGCGGTGTTCAGGCTGCCAAGGGTGTAGACGAAGCCCGCCGGCGTCACCGTCAGCGTGGCGGCCGTAGACGCGGTCACCGCTCCGAAAGTGGCACTGATGGTGGTTGATCCTAGCGCGACGCCGGTTGCCAGCCCGGAGGCGTTGATGGTGGCTGTTGCCGGCGTGGTTGACGACCACGTAACGCCGGTGGAGAGGGTGGCCTCGGTGCCATCGCTATACACGCCAGTTGCGGTGAACTGCTGCGTTTGCCCGACGGTAATATAGGACATCGTCGGCGACAGCAAGATCTCAATTAGCGTCTTGGGAGACACGGTAAGCGTGGTCGAAGCATTGATCCCGCCGCTCACGGCCTCGATGGTTGTGGTACCGGTAGCAACTCCCCTCGCCAGCCCGGACGAGTCAATCGTGGCCGCTGCGGTGTTGGACGAACTCCACGTCACGCTACTCGTCAGGTCCTGGGTGCTTTCATTGTTGAAGGTTCCGGTTGCCGTAAACTGCAGGGTGTCAGTGACGAACGTGTTTGCCGGCGCCGGTGTCAACACGATAGTAAGCAGCGCCAACGGCGTCACTGTTAGTGTGGTGGAACCCGAGATGGCGCCGAGCGTGGCTTTGATCGTCGAAGTGCCGGTGGTAAGAGTCGTGGCCAAGCCGGAGGCATTGATCGTGGCCACCGCCGCCGTGCCGGAACTCCACGTCACGCTGGCGGTGATGTCCGCAGTGCTGCCGTTGCCGTAGGTGCCGGTGGCGATGAACTGTTCCGTGCTGGTCATGGGCACGGAAGGATTGGCTGGTGTTACGGCAATCGACGCCAGCGAGGTTACTGCGGTCACCGTCAACGTTGTCGAGCCACAGATATTGCCCGCACATGCGGTGATGGTGGTCGTCCCGGCGGTCAAACCAAACGCTGCGCCGCCATTGGTCGTGCCATTGCTAATCGTGGCCACCGCCTGGTTCGAGCTGCTCCACGTGACCGACTGGAGCGGCTGCGTCACGCTGGGGAATACGCCCGTAGCGGTGAAGAGCTCGGTGCTGCCCGTATGCAGCGTCGGACTTGCCGGACTTAAGGTAATCGACCCCAAATTCGCAGGGGTCAGCGAACTCGGTTTGTAAAGCTCGGCACTAGCTAGCAAGCCGGTCGTTGTGCCAGAGAGATCGTTGTCGCCGCCCGCAACCAGCACATTCCCATTGTTGAGCAGGGTGGCCGTGCTTCCGGTGCGTCCGGTATTCAGGTCTCCGGTCTCGGTGGTGGTTTCACTGGCGGGATCGTAGACGACTGCGCCGCTGTAGATCGGGGTGGCCCCAAGCGCCAAGCCTCCGGCCACCAGCACCGTGCCGTTATTAAGCAGCGTCGCGCCATTGCCAAAATACACCGTGCCAAAGTTCGCCGCCGTGTTGGTGAACGAACCGGCGATGGGATCGTAAATCTCCGCGTCCGCCGTCGAGAAATAGCCGCCGGTGATCAGCACAGTTCCGCCGTTAAGCAGCGTCGCGGTAGCCAATAAGAAGCCGCTGCTCAGGCTTCCCGTGGTGGTGAAGGTGCCCGTGGCCGGATTGTAAAGCTCGGCGCTGGTGAGCAGGTTGTCAGAAGCATCGTGCCCACCGGCGACCAGCACCTTACCGTTCGTCAGCAACGTGGTTGCCGGGCTCTCGCGCGCGAAGTTCAGCGGTCCAACCGTATAGGTGAAATTCCCGGTGGCTGGATCGTATAACTCGGCGCTGGCCAAAGGCGTACCGGAGGCATCCGCGCCACCGGCGATCAAGACTTGGCCGTTCGGGAGCAGCGTGGCGGAGCTGTACATGCGCGGCGTGTTAAGAGTACCGGTGAGCGTGAACGTCCCCGTCGACGGGTTATACAGCTCCGCCGTCCCCGAAAAAGTATCATCGCCGCCAACGATCAGCACTTGGCCGTTGTTCAGCAGTGTGGCGGTGTGATTTTGCCGCGCGGTGTTCAGGCTGCCGGTAAAGGTAAACGTAGCACTCGTCGGATTGTAGAGTTCGGCGCTCGTTAAGGAATCAAAAGAGGCGTCCTCACCACCGACGATCAGCACCTGGCCATCGTTCAGCAGCGTGGCGGTGTGATATTGCCGCGCGGTATTCAGGCTGCCGGTGTACACAAAGCCCGCAGGCGTGATGTTGAGCGTTGCCTGCTCGGAAAAGCCCGCGAAGGTGGCTGTAATGGTGGTCGACCCGATCGCGACCGCCGTTGCCAGCCCGGCGCTGTTGATGGTGGCCGCTGCGGTGTTCGACGAGGTCCAGGTGACGCCACTGCTGACCACCGGCTCCGTCTCGTTGCTGAGGAATTCCGTCAGCGTGAACTGCTGCGACTGCCCGACAAGAATGTAGGAAGCTGCTGGCGCCAGGGAAAGGCCTTCCAGCGTCGGCGCCGTCACCGTAAGCGTGGTCGAAGCACTGTTCAGGCCACTCGCCGCTTTGACGCCCGTCGAGCCTATCCCCACCCCGGTCGCCACTCCGGCGTTGTTAATGGTTGCGGTGAATGCGCTGATGGTGCTCCAGACGACGCTCTTGGTTATGTCTTGTGTCGTGCTATCACTAAAATTCCCCATGGCGGTGAACTGCAGAGGCAAGCCCATGACAACTGATGGGCCCTGAGGTGTCAGTGTAATGGAACCTAGTGTTGCAGTAGCGCCGGTTCCGCCGAAGCTGTAGGTCGCCACGGGCGTTACCGGATCGTTGGTGATGATTTCCAGCGTTCCCGGAAACGGGCCCGGCGCAGGCGGCGTAAGCGTCAGGCTAATCGTGCAGCTCTGCATGGGAGCCAACTGATTGTTCGTGCAGGTATCGATGGACCCAAAGCCCACGCCCGATAGAGTGATCGAATCGATCAGCAGCGTGTTGGAGCCGCTGTTGCTGAGCGTCAAAACCTGCGCCGCGCTTTGCGCTCCCACCGGCAGCACGCCAAAGTTGGTGATGGTCCCGGTAAAAACCGCCGTTCCGGTGAGCGGTACTTGGCGAATGCGGTTGTTGTTAGTGTCCACAACGAACAGCTGTTCCTCGGGATTGACCCAGAGCGCGGAGGGATAATTCAGTTCCGCCGAGAGCGGCGGGCCGCCATCGCCGCTGAACCCGCCGGTGCCGTTGCCTGCTACGGTAGAAATCGTTTGCGTGATGGCATCCACGCGGCGAACGCGGTGCTCGTCTGCGATAAACAGATTTCCGAAACTGTCGACGGCCACGGCATCGATCAGCGTGAGTTGCGCCGAGGTTGCCGGTCCGCCGTCACCGCAGGCGGTGCCCGGCGTGGGGCACGGCGTTCCGTTGCCCGCCACCGTGGTGATGATTCCCGAAAGCACGTCCACGCGGCGCACGCGATAGTCGCCGCCGTCGGTGAGAAACAGGTTGCCAGCGCCATCGACAGCCACTACGAGTTGTTCACCCGCTGGCGGATTTAGGCTCGCCGAGGTTGCCGGTCCGCCATCGCCGCACGCTGCCGTGGGCGTAGTGCAAATCGTGCCGTTTCCGGCGACGGTGGTGATAATTCCCGTGGCGGCATCCACCTTGCGCACGCGGGCGTCGCCCGCATCGCCGATAAATAGATTCTCGCTCGCGTCCATTGCCAGACCCGACGGCGTGTTCAAGCTCGCCGAGGTCGCCGGTCCGCCGTCGCCGCAGGGATTCGCGGGTGCCGCACACACCGTGCCGCCCGCGTAGCTCGTGATGGTGCCGCCCCCTGCCGGAACGCTCCGCACGCTGTTTTGTCCGACATCCGTGAAATAAACATTATCGAGGACGTCGGCAGCGAGCCCGCTCGAGAGTAGATTGAGCGTGAGCGTCGCGCTCGTTGCGGGCCCGCCATTCCCAGTCGAGCCGGGCTCGCCAGTGCCTGCGAACGTGGTGATGGTGTTTGATCCCTTCGCGATGCGCCGGATGCGATTGTTCAATTGATCCGCGATGTAGCCATTTCCCTGGTTGTCAATCGTTCCGCCGTTGGGGCCGCCCAGAATCGCATTCAGTAACGGCCCGCCGTCGCCGCCGGAGCCGCCGCCCGCCACGGTGGTGATGATGTGCTGCGCGGAGGTATCCACTTTGCGGGCGTGGTCGGCGCCAGCTTGTCCAATGTAGATATTTCCCGCGGTGTCTTCCGCAACGCCAAACGGAAAAGCCAGCACGGCGCTGGTCGCCGCCCCGCCGTCGCCGCTTTCGCCGAAAGCGCCGAGCGTTCCCGCGACCGTGGTGATGGCAAACGTCGTGGGATTCACGCGGTACACGGTGCTGTTGCCGGTGACCAGAAAATCGCCAGAAGCCTCAAAAATCAGGAAATTCGCGCCGTCCGGCGGCGTGGCGATAGTGGTGATGATCTTTGTGGTGGCGTCCACGCGCCGGATGCGCGCGCCATCGGCGATAAATAAATCGCCGCTTGTATCGACGACGATGCCGCGCGGCGATTGCAGTTGCGCACTGGTGCCCAGTCCGCCGTCGCCGCAAACGCCCGTCGCGCCGCACACTGCGCCGGTGCCTGCCACGGTGGTGATGATTCCAGTGATCGCGTCGACGCGGCGAATGCGCGCGTCATAATGATCGGCGATGAGCATATCGCCCGCAGTATCGAACGCCACTGCTTCCGGGCCAAAAAAACTCGCGCTGGTGGCCAGCCCGCCGTCGCCGCAGGGTTGTCCGGTGCCGCCAGGGCATTGCGTGGAGGTGCCTGCGACGGTGGTGACGATTCCGGTGCTGGCGGCGATGCGGCGGACGCGGTTGTTTGCGTAATCCAAGACGTACAAATTTTGGTTGGCGTCGAACGCTATCCGGATGGGCTGAAAAAACACCGCGCCGGTCGCCAAGCCGCCATCCCCGCCGAACCCCGTGAACGTAGTCCCCGCAAAAACACTGATGGTCCCCGCGGTCGTCACCTTAAAGATTTGCGATTCCGAGCCCTGACCGAGGTAAAGATTTCCAGAGGTATCGAGCGCCACGCCAGCAGGCGTGATAACGTCGGCCGAGGTGGCGGTGCCGCTGGGCGCACCCCCGCCGACCACCGTGGTGATGGTATTCTGCGCCAGCAGCAACGGGGCTCCGAGAAGCAGAAGCGCGGCAAAAAATGTCAGCCGCGAGAAACGCACGACAACTCCAATTCAGGGACAGCACCGCGAGGAGAGTTCGCGGCGAAGTGTATTACGAAGCAAGGCGTTTGCAAAATAAAATTCTTTAACAACCTAGTACTACGAGTCCTAACCGGAGGCCACGGCAAGTTACGTTCCCAGACCGCGCGTCGGTGTCGTGCGAGAATGTTCCACCTATAGGCGTTGATGATCCTAAGTCTCTAGAACGTTGTAATTCCGGCTACACGTCTGTAAAGCAGAAAGATTCCCAGGAGCGCGGCTACGCGTAAATCCGAACCATCCCTGGAGGTTCGGTGTCACGTTCTCTGGATATTGCATCTACTTTTTTAACTGCCCTTCCAGCAGTCGCGTCGTAACTCCCTTGAAAGCTCGACGTGCGGACGTAATACCGGGCGATTCTCTCCCCGCTGTGGCGCGCCTGGAGTCTCTGGTGCGTTTGATCTCTGGTGCCGCCCGCAACTCTCGAACATTGACCGTTACGAATTGCACCATCGGGACTCACACGACCATGGAATGATTTAGCGCTCTGGCCTAAGTGTCTCCTCCTGACTGGCATGAGGATTGGAGAGATCCTCGCGCTGCGATGGAACCGGCTTGACTTTCAGCACGGCACCATCGAAGTGTCTGAAACATATTCCGACGGGCAATTCGGCACTCCGAAGACACGAAGCAGCCGGCGGGCAATTCCGATGAGCCTTGTATTACAAGAGACTCTCAAATTGCACCGCGCCTCTTGCGGTCGCTCCACACCACAGGATCTAGTCTTCTCCACAACGAAAGGCACGCCCTTAAGCCCCAAGAATCTTTACAACCGGGCATTGGCGCCTGCCTGTGACGCACTAAGCCTGCCACGTGTTTCTTGGCATTCGTTCCGGCACGGCAGCGCCACCTTGTTAGGCGAGGTAGGCGAACCTGTTAAGACCGCTCAAGCAATTTTGGGCCACTCGGACATCGAAACAACACTCAACACATACATGCATGCAATTCCGGACTCGCAAAGACGTGCGGTCGAGCGAGTGGCGGGGATTTTGTTCCCAGATGTGCCTAAGTTGGACGCCGCGGAGCGGCGCCCAAATCATTCAAGTCGTGCCGAAGTAGGAAGTTAGCAAGAAATCTGGTGAACCGGGCAGGACTCGAACCTGCAACCCGCTGATTAAGAGTCAGCTGCTCTACCATTGAGCTACCGGTCCACGACTTAAGAATTTTACATGGGCAGAGGATTTTTGTCGATTTGTATACGGTCGCGGGGGAAGGCCGTCACGATGGCGTAAGCCCTATACAAACGTACAGTCCCGAGGGTCGCTCGTCAAAAATAAACGGAAAAAGCAGGGTCAGCTGGCAGGTTTCGCAGCCAAGAGTGCAAGAGCTTTACCACATTATTTTTTGCGCAGTAGGGCGGTTAAGGTCGCGGCGACTTCGCGGGCCCGAGCGACCTCCGTGGGATCAAAAGAAATGGCGGAGACGCGTTGATGCCCGCCGCCGCCATATTGTTCCGCAAGCGAAGCCAGATTAGCGTCGGCATTGGCCAAGTTCCAAGGATTGGTGCCCAACGAAACTTTCGCACGCACTTTCGACGCGCTGACGCTTACCGAGTACACGCATTCGGGATGCAGCAGATAAGGTATGAATTTGTTGTAGCCCTCCAGGTCCAGATCCGCCACGTCAAAAAAAACCACCCCATCGCGCGCGTCGCAGCGCTGCCGCAAGATTTCGATGGAGTCGCGATGGCGCTTCAGCAGCGGGCCCAGGTGCTGCGCAACAATTGGAAGCTCGACCATTTCCTTCAGCGGGCGATACGCCAGTTCTGGAATGATACGCGCGGGCAAGCCGTCCTCCGGCGCCGCTTCAATCACCAACGCCAACTGCGTCGCGGGTTCCACCATTTCCACTGCGGCTTCGGGGGAGGCGTATTGGGCGCCGTCGATAATATCGCCCCAATGAATGAGTTCCGCGAGCGGAGAAATGTCGTAGCCGAATTTTTCATTCGCGACGGTAGCGATAAATTTGGTGCAGGACTTGTACGTCGGGTCGTAATACATATGTGCGCCGGGATGCTGGCGGAACTGTTCGGCGTCGGCGGGAGTAAGGAACGCGCTTTGATGGTGGTCGAACCACCAAGTCAGTTGCGGAGAATTGGAATACTTGAAATCCACGATCACGTTTTCGTTGCCGTCGAATAGCCCAGGAACCCACGGTTGCGCGGCCTTGTGGGTCATGCCGGTGAAGCCAAACTCGGCGGACTTATCGAAGTGCTCGCGATAAAAACGATAAAAAAGTGCCGCCGACGCGGTGCCATCAAAGCAGCGATCATGAAAGCAGAGTCGTACACGGGTCATGAGGAAGCGCAAGAACCTTTCTTAACCGTCAGTCAACAAAAACGGCACTAGCGAAGCTTTTTACGATGCGGGCAGGATGCAGGAAAGTCAAGCGGAAATGGTTTGGCGCGGGGGCGCGGGAAAACCAGCGGGCAACTATGAGGTCTCTGTCAGATCCTCACTCACGCGCGTGCGGCGCGCGAAAACGCGTCCGCGCTGCCGGCACTGAGCGTGAAATGCATCGCGTAAAACGGAGCCATCGCCAAGGTTTTCTGCACATCGAAATCATCGGAGTAATGCCGCTTGGGTATGCGCCGCGCCAGAATACTGATGTCTAGCGGGTCGCGCCGAAAAGGGTAAGGCGTGAGCGTAATGGCGTTACCAGTTTGCGGCCGCAGCTCCCAATCGACTTCGCGACCGTTGTCGTCGACCGGCACACCGTCGATGGTGGCATTCGCTTGCGGCGCCAGGCAAAAATACAACGATAGACGGTCCAACGCATCCAGGCGCTGTAGATTGCTTTGCAGAGATTTTTCTTCCGCAAAATTCTTAAGCGTTGCGTCGGCGCGCAGATCCACTTTCAAACGCAGTTGCTGCAACCGCAATCGCTGAATGAACTCGGCGACCGACTGCGTCTCCGTCGATCGGATGTACTTGGCGGAGAAACCAGGCATGGTCGCGCGTGCCCGATCGTAAAGTCCCGCAACGTGCATGGTGGTCAGCAACCCGGCATATTGGTCGGCCTTTACGATGCGGTCGATTCCGCGCTTATAAATTTCGATGTGCTCGGCCGTGGGGATGGACATGAAGGTGTACGGCGAAAAAGTGGCGTAGTCGATTTGCGCGTTTCGTTCCCACTCCGTCCAGCCGTTGTCGTGTTCGGCGGCGGCCAGGCGGAAGGAATCCTTGGGCTCCGGCCGGGCGAAATTCTCGTTGCCCCATTCGCGCGCAAAGAAGCCCGCCAGAATGGCGTGGTCCGTCTGCCGAATTACTACGAATTGATCGCTTTGTTCCTGAATGATCATTCGGCTGCCCTCGAGAGCAGCAAGGTAATTCTGCGACCCAGTTCTGGAGCCCGTTCCGATGCGCAATTCCCACGCGCATTTTCGACACCTGTCGCCGATGCCTCGTTGCCGGTGCCGTATTGTTAATACAAAGATGCGACGGCTAAACCCGCCAGAGCTTGCGACTTGGGGGGAGTCCAGAACGCTCCGCGGGAACGGCTATTATGCTCCGCTCACAAGTGTTAATCCAGCGGTGTTACCGGTTGGTGGCATGGCGCGAGCCTCGCGGAATTCGGTATAGTGAAGAGACGTTATCCCCGGCGGGAGTGGCGGAACTGGCAGACGCACCAGCCTTAGGAGCTGGCGGCCGCAAGGCCATAGGGGTTCAAATCCCTTCTCCCGCACCATACGTTTCGATCCTTTTGAGTCCGAAGGTGGCACAACTTCCAACCTTCTGCTTAAGGAGTGGTGATGCAGCGCTGCGTGCGTTCTCTCGTAAATCTCTACAATCCTGGCGATCCGCTCGAAAAAGCTTGGACTATTCCTTCGCCGTGGTATTTCGATCACAATTTTTATGAAGCGGAACGCGCGGGCGTGTTCACTGCTTCGTGGCAGGCTGTGGGGCGCGTGGAGCAGGTGCGCGAGCGCGGGCAGTTTTTTACGGCGGAGATTGCTGGAGAACCGATCGTCGTAGCGCGGGGAGAAGATGGGGTGTTGCGGGCGTTTTACAACGTGTGCCGGCATCACGCGGCGGCGGTGGTGACCGAGGCGGCGGGTTGCGCGAGACAGTTTCGCTGTCCTTACCACGGCTGGACGTATGGAAATGATGGGGCGCTGAAGGGCATGGTGGAGTTTGAAGGAGTATGCGATTTTGACCGCGCGAAGAATGGCTTGGTGCCGGTGCGCGTGCAGACATGGGAGCATTTTGTTTTCGTGAATCTGGATGGGCAAGCCGCGCCGCTACTGGAATTCCTGGGCGTGGTGCCGGAGATTGTTGCGCCGCTGGCGATGACCACCAAGCTGCGTTATTTTGACCGGCGCATTTATACACTGAACTGCAACTGGAAAGTGTATGTGGACAATTATCTGGATGGCGGATACCACGTGCCGCACGCGCACAAGGGACTCAGCAGCGTAATCGAGTACACCAAATACACCATCGAGAATTTCGCCACAGCGTGTTTGCAGTCGAGTCCGCTATCTTCGGACGGCGATTCCGAGGCCGACGTAGCGGCCACACGGCAGGGACGCGCGTTCTACCTATGGGTTTATCCGAATTTTATGATCAACGCCTACGAAGGCGTGATGGACACTAATTTGGTTTTGCCGCTGAGCGTCGATAAATGCGCCGTGGTCTTCGACTATTACTTTGCGGACGTCAGCGAAGCGGCGCGAACGCGCAACCGCGAGAGCATCGCGGTCAGCGAAATAGTTCAGGACGAAGACGAAGCCATCTGCGATTCCGTGCAGCGCGGGCTCGGTTCGCGCGCTTACGTTGCAGGACGCTTGTCCGTGAGGCGCGAAGCCGGCGAGCATCTGTTCCACCGTTTGCTGTACGCGGATTTGACGCGAACGCTTGAGCACAACGCCACAGCGGGCTAAGCGCCTCTACGTTGGACCATCACAAGCCCGATCCATTTGCGGAAAAACTCGTATCGGGTCGGTGACGAGTTTCTGCAGGACATCTGCGACGTCCGGCGCGCTGCGATCCCAATAGTGCGTGTGCGCTCCGATACCGATGCACATTTCGGCTCGCGATGCGGGTGACGGGTCGTTAAAGCAGGTTACCGGTCCTATGCCCAGTAGGTGGTCATTACGTTTCAGCCACCCCGCACTCCACAGATACCTTCCGACGTAATCTCCACTGCGATAGGTGTTGCACCATCCCTTTACGCAGAGCTCCTGCGGTCGCGGCAGAGTTGTGCTTAGAATCTCCGGTGGCCGTTTGCGTTGTGCGGCATCGACCGCATTCATGTGGCAAGAATTGTCGGGTACGGGGGTGACCCACTCATAGAGGTGGGGGAAGAAGCGATTGAGCAACGGGCGCAGTGGACTGCCCATGGTGAGCAGATAGATGGGTATGGCGGGCGCCGCAGCGTCGGCATGGAGACCGTCCGGGCGAAGCACCGGATCGGGGTGCTTGACCGTGGAGATTGACAGAAAGCGCAGCAGATCGGCGGCGACTAACGTGCCCAGGCTGTGCGCCACAATAATCAGCCGCTGGTAAGGACGGCCCTCCGGATCACGATAAGCGGCCACATAGCGCAACAACGAAGTGACGCGTTCGGCGATGCAAGCACGCGGAGTCTGCTCCACCGGCACGGTACGCAGGTAATTGTCTACGTCAAGAATCGCGTCAAGAATCACCACTCCGTATTTTAAGATCATCGTGACGATCACCGCGGCAGAAACAGCGAGGATCGCACCGACTCCTTGAATCATTGGCAGCGTCCAGCGACTGAGGGTGTCGATCAGGTTAGCGAAAAGGGAGAGAAGGTGCCCGTGCCACGCGAGCAAATTGAGTAAGCCAAATGTTAGTGGAATGGGAACAATCGCAAACCACAGGATGCGTATCAGGATGACGACATTGTCCAGCCCATGCGTGAGCCATTCACCCGCTCTTCGGGTGGTGTGGTGCTCGGACGGTGGCGTGCGCTTCGGCCAAATCTCGAACAGTACCGAAGGCATAGCGGCCCACACCAGAAGGATAAAACTGACCGCGATGAGTAGAAGCGTAATAGGCAATCCAGGCGTCACGGTGATCAACATCAAACCATCAAGGTAGTCGTCCCACGGATGCACCGGATCGGTGGGCGCGATGCCTGAAGTGGGACAATGGGCGCCACGCGGAAGTTCAATGCACCAAAAACTGGCTTCGAGATCGTCGACATTGGGGATGACGTAAGCCACTTTGCCACGCGCAAGCGAACGGTCTTCGATGACCTGTACCGGGACATGATCGAAGACGTGCAGCTGCTTGCTTGTATAGTGGGCCACCCCGCTCCAAAGAATCATCGTGGTGATGAGGAAGAATGAGGCCGAAACAGCGAACGTAAAACGGCCCGTACGGTGCGCCGCTCTCGCGCGGCATTTTTTCTCTTGGTCCTTCAAAGCGGCCAAGCATTTTTCGCTAACCAGCCAGGATACTAGCGCTGAAAGCAGACATACCACCCAGCAAAGGGTAAGTTCGCCGAAGACGAGCTGGATAGTAAGGAAAGCCGCGGTCGCAGCTTCGTTGTGTACCGCGGAGTTGGCGTGCGGCAAGAACAAGAAAAGAAAAAGCCCCACATTCAGGAGGTAAATCGGAATCGCAAGCTTATCCGCCCCAGTGCGCACTTCGGCAAATTTTTTGGCCACGAAATAAATCGCGATGCCCGCGAGGATCAGCCAGACGAGCACGACGAGCCATTGCCCGTAGCTCATGGAGGAAACCCATTTATGTCCGGCGCAGGCGACAAGCCCTAGAACAACGATGACGACGGCGGCGCCGGCGAACGGAATAAGGGCCCATAGAATCGGCCACGGGGGCGATCGGTGATACTTGCGGATGAGCAGCGTCGCCGTCAATCCGAGGAGGCCACCGAGGCTATAACCGACGATTTGAGCATTGATGGCGCTGAACTTGTCGGCGAACGCGCTCAGGCCAATGGCCAGGACCACGAGATTCAAGATCGGAATGAACATCGTAAGCGTGCGAACCGCGCTGGCATGCAGCCAGGAAAAAAGGCGCCAGGGCCACCTGGGCGCGCCAAGTACGGAATTTTCCGCCTCCGCCAAATACACGCCGTTCAGTCCGATGCCCGCCAAATGGAAAAGCAACTGATAGAAGGCAAAGAAAAAGCCGGTGAACGAACTCTCCGGCTTGCTGAGATCGGAATAGTGGGCGTCGTAAATGTGGACGTCCGGAATGGGCGTGACGTGCCCATAAGGGGAGTTGGCGCGGCGCGAGTCGAAGCGAAACGTGGAGAAAGAGCGGTCAGGCTCGCCCTCATAGTCAGCTAATTGCTCGAGCATGTAGAGGTAACCGAAATCCTCGCTTTCGTGCTCGATCCCCGAACTGTCATCGCGCATCTCTGCCAGGAAACCGCGGCGCTCATCGAACACGCCCTTAATCCTCTTCCACGACGTGTCCTGATGGCGGTCATTGGCGAGGCTGAGTGGTTTGCCAAACTTGGATTTTGGGGCGGTTCGCGAAACGAAGTGTTCCGTGGCCACCGGCGCCAGCGGCACCTCCATAGACAATGTGTCAAAGCCCTCGTAAGGGGCGGCGTGCGAGATGTGGTCCGCCTCTCCATCCTTGCGGCCGATGCTAGCCAAGAGTGTCGCCAGGGCTTCGGCCGAGGCGCCGGGGAGGTGGCGTCCAACTCCGTGAATGGCGATGACGGCTACCGTCGAGTGCTGGTCTACGCGGCGGGTGCGTTCGCGGGATTCGGGCACTGCGTCCGGAATATGCGGAGGGTGGCTCGACATGGAGAACCCCTAGTTTTCCGGGAGAGTGGCGCGAGTGTAGTTACGTGGCGGCTAAGTGTCAAATGCAAAATGGAGGCACGCCGCCCTCCCCATTCATCAGAACGGCGTTCGCGCCGTCGCTTCAATGGGACCGAATTGACGGGTGCGGCTGCGGTCCAATATACTGACGTATCGTGGAGATGGGTGAGTTCTCGCCGGTTTGGTCTGGCACCTTCTTGCAGCGCCCCAAGTAAACCACCAATTTTTGGACTTGCGCGCAACTTGTTTTGACCGCCGATTTACTTGAACGAAAGATTTTGATTGCACGACCGATTTGACAGGACAATATTGTCGAGCTTGGGAAAGGGATTATTTATGGCTGAAGCTGCTGAAGCAACGTGCCGCCGCGAGCTGGAATTGGAAATTCCGGCCGAGGATGTGACCAAGGCGATGGACCGAGTGACCAAGGAATTTGCGCGGCTGGCAAATGTGCCGGGATTTCGCAAGGGCAAGGCTCCGCTGACATTGATTCGCAAGCGCTTTGCCGACGATATCAAAGGGGAAGTGTTGCAATCGCTGGTACCGGAGACGCTCGAGAAAGCGGTGAACGAGCAGAAGCTGCAACCCGTTTCGCAACCCTCCGTCGAAAAGCTGGATTTTAATGAGGGCCAACCGCTGAAATTTACCGCGGTGTTTGAAGTGCTGCCGCAATTTGAGCTCGGAAATTACAAAGAGATGACGCTGGAAATGCCGCCGATGGAAGTTACCGAGGCGGATGTGGACCGCGCATTGGAAGAAGCGCGCGAACGGGCTTCCACGTTTACCCCGGTAGAAGGCCGGGCAGTGGCGGACGGCGATTATGCGCAGTTGAAATTGGTGGGCACGCCGAGCGACGGCAGCGAGCCGCTGCAGGCGGAGAGCGTGCTGTGCCACATCGGCGCGGAAGAGACCATGGCGCCGTTCAACGAAAATTTGCGCGGAGCGAATACCGGCGACCACAAGACATTTGACGTGGACTATCCCGCGGACTATCCGGATCCCAAGCTGGCCGGCAAAACCTATCACTATGATGTGGATGTGCTGGGTGTAAAGACGAAGACTCTGCCGGAGCTAAATGACGAATTCGCCAAGGACGTCAGCGACGCCACAACGCTGGAAGAATTGAAAACCAAGATTCGCGAGAATCAGCAGCACCAGCTGGAGCATCAAGTAAAAGACTTGAAGCGTGAGCGCGTTTTGGCAGAGCTAGTGAAGCTGCATGAGTTTCCGGTCCCGCAAGCGCTGGTAGAACAGCAGATGGATGTGCGGCTGCAGCGCATGGTGCGGCAACTGGCGCAACAGGGCGTGGATCCGCGAGCGGTGAATGTGGATTGGGTGTCGTTGCGCAAGCGACAGGAAGAGCGCTCGAAAGACGATGTGAAGGCGGAATTGATCGTGGACCGCATCGCCACGGCGGAAAATATCGAAACAACCGATGAAGAAGTGCAAGCGGAGCTGGAACACGCGGCCAGCCATAGTGGCGAATCCGCAGAGGTAATTCGCGCGCGTTTGACAAAGGAAGGAACGCTCGATAGGATGAAATCGAAGCTGCGCAGCGACAAAACGCTCGACTGGCTAGCGCAGAACTCGCAAATTAAGATCGTCGCCAAAGCGGAACCGGAAACACTTGCCAACGCAGCTGGCGCCGAAACACAGTCCTAACCCCGTAAACGACCAATGAAAAATTCCGACGAATCGATTTATCCGGCGACGATTTATAACACGACGCTTATCCCCATGGTGGTGGAGCAAACCAGCCGGGGCGAGCGGGCCTACGACATTTACTCGCGGCTGTTGAAAGAACACATTATTTTTATCGGCACGCCGATCGACGATCACGTCGCGAATCTGGCCACCGCGCAAATGCTCTTTTTACAAGCGGAAGATCCCGAGCGGGATATTCAGCTGTACATCAATTCGCCGGGCGGATCGATTACAGCGGGTTTCGCGATTTACGACACCATGCAATTTGTAAAGCCGGACGTGGTGACCACTTGCGTGGGCCAGGCGGCATCGATTGCCGCGGTATTGCTGGCGGGCGGAGCGGCGAAGAAGCGTTTTGCGCTGCCCAACGCGCGGATTCTGATTCACCAGCCGTGGATGTCCGGTCTAGGAGGTCAAGCAACGGATATCGATCTGCACGCCAAAGAGATTTTGCGCATGCGCACCACGATTAACGCACTGCTCGCGAAGCATACAGGGCAAGCCGTGGATCGCATCGAAAAAGATGTCGAACGCGATTACATCATGAATCCCGAGCAAGCCAAGGAATACGGGATGATCGACGAAATTATTTACAAGCACCGCTAGTCGCGTCGATCCAGTCGCATGGAGCGACTGTCATGTAGTAAAAGGGGCGCACGATGTGGCGTACGTTTGCGAACGAGTTTCTCGGGGGAGAAACCGATGTTCGTGAAGCGCACGTTGTAAACAGGTAGCAACGGTAGAGTTTCTGTTTCGTTCCGGAGATAAATCGGCCTAGAATGTGATTAGTACCTTCGCCCCAAGCCCAGCGGAGACGAGGCGTTCATACCCGTGAAAAAACCCTACCCAGATGAGCCTTTGCGCTGTTCCTTCTGCCATAAAACGCAGGAACAGGTGGAGAAGCTGATCAGTTCGCCTTCGGATTATCCGCGCGCGTATATCTGCAATGAGTGCGTGGGCGTTTGCCAGACCATTCTGGAAGACGAGAAGCGCGAGCAGGCGGCGGCTCCGGCACGGCGGCTTCCCCGCCCGCCCGAGATTAAACAGTTTTTGGATGGCTACGTCATTGGGCAAGACCGCACCAAGAAGAAACTGGCGGTGGCGGTTTACAACCACTACAAACGGATTTTTTTGAACAAGCAGCCGGGCGAAGTGGAGCTGAGCAAGTCCAATATTTTGCTGATCGGTCCCACGGGTACCGGTAAGACGCTTTTGGCGCAAACCTTATCGCGCATGTTGGATGTTCCGTTCGCGATTGTGGATGCGACGACGCTGACGGAAGCGGGCTACGTTGGAGAAGACGTCGAGAACATTATTTTGAAGCTGCTGCAGGCTGCCGACGGCGATGTGCAGAAAGCGCAGACCGGGATTATTTACATCGACGAGATCGATAAGATCGCGAAGAAGGATGAGAATCCTTCCATCACCCGCGATGTAAGTGGCGAAGGCGTGCAACAGGCGCTGCTGAAGATTCTGGAAGGTACCGTCGCTAACGTGCCTCCGCAGGGCGGGCGAAAGCATCCGCATCAGGAATTTACCCCAGTCGACACCACGAACATCCTATTTATATGCGGCGGAGCATTCGTAGGCCTCGAAAAGATTATCGAGAAGCGCGCAGGGCGGCGGGCGCTGGGCTTCCATACTGACGGCACTCCGGTAACGGCGCCACAGCGGCGGAACACTGAATTGCTGGAACAGGTGCAACCTGGCGATTTGATCCGGTACGGATTGATCCCAGAGTTCGTCGGGCGCTTGCCGGTGGCCGGCGTGATGAACGACCTGGACAAGGGTGCGCTGGTAAAGATCTTGACCGAGCCGAAGAATGCCTTGCTGAAGCAATATCAGCGGCTCTTTGAGTTTGAAAATGTGAAATTGCGCTTTACGGACGATGCCCTGGAGACGGTGGCGGAGTTGGCACTTCAGCGCAAAGTTGGCGCGCGCGGCTTGCGGATGATTCTGGAAGACCTCATGCTGGAGCTTATGTATCACCTGCCAATGCAACGCAAGGTGCGGGATTTCATCGTTACCGCGGAGATGGTGCGGACGCGCGAAATCAATTGGAGCTTGCTCGAGAAGGCTGGCTAAGAAGGCTGACCAAGCTGGAATGGGCTGAGGCAAGCGGCGGGTTAATGCGCGCAGAGCTCGGGTAGAGCGCACATACCGAGTGCGTATAACGAATTTCAGGGGCCCTAATGTTCACACGTGAAAAACAGGAATTGAAGCGCGTGCCGATGATGCCGGTGCGGGACATGGTGATTTTCCCGCAGCAGATGACGCCGTTCATCGTGGGCCGCGAAGCCAGCGTGCGCGCGCTCGAAGAGGCCCTGGCCGGCGACAAGAAGATATTTCTCTCCACGCAACATGACGCTTCGATCGACGATCCGAAGCCGGAAGAAATTTATGCGGTAGGGACGCTCGCGAACATCGTGCAGAGCGTAAAGCTGCCGGACGGCAACATCAAGGTGTTGGTGGAAGGCGTGGAGCGGGCCCGGGCGGTTTCCGTGGCCACGGAAGAAGGGTTTTTCCGCGCTACCGTGCGTTTGCTGGGCGCGAAAGTCGAGCCTTCGCCGCAGGTCGAGCAGGCCGTGGCGAAGATTACCGGGCTGTACGAACAGTTTATCAAGCTGTCGCAAAGCTTGAACTACGACACGATGATTGCGGCGGCGCGCGTGGATGATCCGGCGCGGCTTTCCGACACCATCGCGGCGAATCTGCAACTACCGGTGGACGAGAAGCAGGATTTGCTGGAAACCACCGATCCGGTGGAGCGGCTGAACCGCATCGGCGACATCCTGGAAATTGAGCTGGAAAAGCTGAACGTGGATCGCAACATCAATACCCGCGTCAAGCGCCAGATGGAACGCGCGCAAAAAGAGTATTACCTCAACGAAAAGCTCAAAGCCATTCAGAAAGAGCTGGGACGCGGCGAAAAGAGCGAGATCGACGAACTCAAAAAGAAGATCGACGCCGCGGGCATGAGCAAAGAGGTCCACGAGAAGGCCGTTCAGGAACTGAAGCGCCTGGAATTGATGCCGCCAATGTCCGCGGAATCCACCGTGAGCCGCAATTATCTGGATTGGCTGCTGGCGGTGCCCTGGAAGAAGAAGTCCAAGGAAATTCGCGACATTCTGGCCGCGGAAAAGATCCTGAACGAAGAGCACTACGGACTGGACAAGGTTAAAGAGCGCATCCTGGAATTTTTGGCGGTGCGCCAACTCGTAAAGAATCCGAAGGGTTCGATACTTTGCTTCGTCGGGCCTCCGGGCGTGGGAAAAACCTCGCTGGCGATGTCCATTGGCCACGCCACGGGACGCAAATTTGTCCGCGTCTCGCTGGGCGGGGTGCGCGACGAGGCGGAGATTCGCGGCCACCGCCGTACCTACATTGGAGCTTTGCCCGGTCAAATCATCCAGATGATGAAGAAGGCCGGCGCGGTGAATCCGATTTTTGTGCTGGACGAAGTGGACAAGATGTCTACGGATTTCCGCGGGGATCCGTCGGCGGCACTGATGGAAGTGCTGGATCCGGAGCTGAACCACTCCTTCACCGACCACTACCTGGACGTGGAATACGATCTTTCCAAGGTAATGTTCGTCTGCACCGCCAACGTTCTGCACACGATTCCGCAGCCTTTGCAAGACCGCATGGAAATTCTGCGCATTCCCGGTTACACGGAGCAGGAGAAACTGGAGATCGCCAAGCGCTTTCTAGTAAAGCGCGCACGCGAAGCTACGGGGTTGAACGAAAAAAATCTCCAATTCACCGATGAAGGGCTCTTGCACATTATCCGGCACTATACGCACGAAGCCGGGGTGCGCAGCCTGGAGCGCGAAATTCAAAACATTGGCCGCAAGATGGCGCGCAAGGTGGTAACCAACGGCGTCGAATCCGCCGCGGAAATTATTCCTTCGAATGTAAACGACTTTCTGGGCGTCCTAAAATATCGCGAGTTCTGGCTGGAAAAACAGAACGAAATCGGACTCACCACCGGCCTGGCGTGGACCGAAGTCGGCGGCACCGTCCTGGCCACGGAAGCGACGATCATGGAAGGTAAGGGCCGCCTGACTCTCACCGGCAAGCTCGGCGACGTGATGCAAGAATCGGCGCAAGCGGCCATGAGTTACGTGCGCTCGCGATCGGCGCAACTTGGCCTGACAAAGGATTTTTACCGCAACATCGATATCCACGTGCACGTTCCGGAAGGCGCCATCCCCAAGGACGGTCCTTCGGCGGGCATCACCATCTGCACCTCGCTGGTCAGCGCGCTCACCAGAAATCCCGTGCGCCGCGACGTTACCATGACCGGCGAAATCACCCTACGCGGCAAAGTTCTGCCCATCGGCGGTATGAAAGAAAAACTATTGGCCGCCCACCGAATGGGCTTGCGTATCGTGGTACTTCCGAAGGACAATGAGAAGGACCTGGCGGACATCCCGCAGGAGATCCTCTCAAGCCTCACGGTACATTTCGTCGAAACCATGGATGAAGTTCTGCAAATAGCCTTGGAGCGCCCCATCGTACCGGTTGAGCATGTGCCCGTTGTAGCAGTTGTGGCCGACGCGCCCGTTGCGGATGCGTTTTTGGCAGGGGCCGAGAAAGACACGAGTTTAACCAACTAAGCAGCGTAGTTCCGGGCCCGGCCCACCCTGTGGGTTGCCGCCTGTTTGTCGTGGCTCCGCTTCGCCGCCCAATTGGTGATCGTTAGACGCAAGATGTTCGCAAGTCTGGTTTGCCCATCGAGGCTACTTTCCTCGTCGCCGGTGAATGCTTCCGCAAAACGGTCAGCATTATTTTTTCGCCGCGCGATGGCTCTTTAGCCCGGTGCGACACCCCGTAGGAAATTCCCGAAGATCAGGGTCATCACAATCAAATATTTTCACCATTAAGGACATATGAAAGAAACAGTTGAAGGCAACAACCAAATCAGTATCAGCTTGGCCGAGCTGAAAGAAAAAAACATCACCGATCTGGCCAAGATCGCCAAGGAACTGAATATCCCCGGCGCCAGCGGAATGCGCAAGCAGGAGTTGATCTTCCAGATCCTCCGCGCGCAGACGGAGAAGAACGGCTTGATTTTCTCGGAAGGCGTGCTCGAATGCCTGCCGGACGGCTTCGGCTTTTTGCGAGCCCCGGAATACAACTATCTTCCGGGCCCCGACGACATCTACGTTTCGCCGTCGCAGATTCGCAAGTTTGATTTGCGCACCGGAGACACGGTGTCCGGCCAGGTACGGCCACCGAAAGATGGCGAGCGCTATTTCGCATTGATCAAGGTGGAAGCCGTCAACTTTGAAGATCCCGAAGTTGCGCGCAGCAAGATATTCTTCGACAACCTGACGCCGCTCTATCCGCAGGGCCGGCTAAAAATGGAAACCACCAAAGAGAATATGACTGGTCGCGTTCTGGATCTGCTCTGCCCCGTCGGCAAAGGGCAGCGCGGACTGATCGTTGCGCCGCCGCGTACCGGTAAAACGATGATGCTGCAGTCCATCGCGAATTCCATCACGGTAAATCATCCGGAAGTGGCGCTGATCGTGCTGCTGATCGATGAGCGCCCGGAAGAAGTTACGGACATGCAGCGCACCGTAAAGGGCGAAGTGATCAGCTCGACGTTCGATGAAGCGCCGCAGCGGCACATTCAAGTGGCGGAAATGGTTCTGGAAAAAGCCAAGCGCTTGGTCGAGCACAAACGCGACGTGGTGGTGCTGCTGGACAGCGTCACGCGTCTCGCGCGCGCCTACAACGCGGTCACGCCGCCATCTGGCAAAGTGCTCAGCGGCGGTATCGACGCCAACGCGTTGCAACGCCCGCGTCGCTTTTTTGCGGCCGCGCGCCACGTCGAAGAAGGCGGCTCGCTGACAATCATCGCCACGGCGCTGATCGACACCGGCAGCCGCATGGACGACGTGATCTTTGAAGAGTTCAAGGGTACCGGCAACATGGAAATTAACCTGGACCGCCGCCTGTCTGACAAGCGCGTGTTCCCGGCGATCGATATTCAACGCTCTGGAACGCGTAAAGACGAATTGTTGCTGCCTGCGGATGAACTCAGCCGCGTGTGGGTTTTGCGCAAGGTGCTCAGCCCGCTATCCACCGTCGAAGCCATGGAGCTGCTGATTAGCCGGCTGACCAAAACGAAATCGAATGCCGACTTCCTAGGCTCAATGTCCGCGCCTACGTAGCGTCTACTACGTGGACCTGCTTGCCCAGGAGTCGTAGCGTCTCACTTCAGAAAACCTCACCTCAACCGCTAGTGATTCTGCGAACTGGATGGACCGCCAGCGGCGGTCCATCGTTGCACGCGTTGCTCAAGAACGCTCAGCGGGACAGCGCCATTTTCCAGTACCGCATCGTGAAACCAGCGCACATCAAACTTATCGCCCAACTTCGTTTCCGCCTCGGTGCGCAATTGGCGAATTTTCAGTTGCCCGAGTTTGTAAGCCAGCGCCTGCCCGGGCCACACGAGGTAGCGGTCCACCTCGACGGTAATGTCCTGATCGGTTTTTCCCGTGTTGTCCTTGAAAAATTGAATCGCTTGCTCGCGCGTCCAGCCCATGGAATGCATTCCGGTATCCACCACCAGGCGCACCGCGCGCCACATCTCATAAGAGAGCTGGCCAAACTTGGAGTACGGATCCTTGTACAAGCCAAGCTCCTCGCCTAGGCTTTCCGAATACAACGCCCAGCCCTCCACAAACGCCGAGTAGCCAATGAACTTGCGGAATTCCGGCAGCCCATCCATCTCCTGTGCCAGCGAAATTTGAAGATGATGTCCCGGCACGGATTCGTGCAGAGAGAGCGCTTCCATCTCCCACTTGGGACGGGCATTCAATTTATAAGTGTTCACGAAGAAAGTTCCCGGCCGGCCTACATCCGGCGCGCCATCCTCATAGTACCCGGTGGTTTGTGAAGGAGCTTTGAAGTCCGGTATGGGCGTCACGCCATAAGTCAGTCTGGGCAATTTGCCAAATTCGTGCGCCAGCTCCGGGTCGATGCGCTTGTCGATGATGCGGTAACCGTTCACCAGGTCTTCCGCGTTGTCGTAATAGAAGCGCGGATCGTTGCGCAGAAATTCCGTGAACTCATGGAACGTGCCGTGAAATTGCGCGGTGGCTATGACTTTATCCATCTCCCCACGAATGCGTTTCACTTCCGAGAGCCCCAGTTCATGAATTTGCTGCGGCGTGAGGTTCGTGGTGGTCTGCCAGCGGACGTGAAAAGCATAGGCCGCGGCGCCATTTGGCAGGGCGGAGGCGGCGATGGTCTCGCGGCACGCCGGAATGTATGTGCCGGCCACGTAGTCGTGCAGGCTTTTGAACGCGGGCGCCACCGACGCGCTATAGATTTCCTTGGCGCGGTTCGTCAAGCGCGTGCGCTCGGACCCCGCAATGGCGGCGGGAAATTCCGTGAACGGCTGCAGCAGCGCGCTCTGCAACGGATCGGCGGGCGTCAAATCGGCAATTTGTTTGGGCAGATCGCGCAGCATCAGCTTCGGCGGACTGTAGCCACGCTTTAAGCCTTCCTGTAGCAGTGCTTGTTGTTGTTGAACGAAAGCAGGCAGCGCCGCAAGACGCGCAAGAATGTCTTCGTAGTCGGCTACCGTGCGGTTGGGCATGTCGGCGATGGTCGCGGCGGCCCCTTGCTGCACGCCATCCATTTGCGTCATGGGCATCCAGATATTTCCTGGCACCACATTGCGAAATGGCAAAGAATCGTCGCCGTATTGCAGTCCTTCGTCTGCCGTGGTGAGCAACTCAAGATATAAATCGTAGTTGAGTTGTTCGCGTTCGGGCAGTGCCGCACGCGCGAATGACTTCAGCTTGGCCAGACTTTCATGCAGATGCTGTTTCCGCTCTGCTATGCCTTGTGGCGAATCGTCGGTCCAGCGGCGATTTTGCCCCGGAAAACCCACGACCGTGGCCATCTCCGGATACTCCACCATCCAGCGTCTCCAGTCATCCTCCAGGTAGGCGCGGAATTGCCGCACGGCTGGCAACTCGTCAGCTGCGCGCGAGAGACTGTTTTGCGCAATCGCGATACCGGGAACCAAGGCCATCGCCGCACCGACAAACAGAAATAGCAAACTGCTGCGCATCATGCATCCCCCCTGGCTTCAGACAATGTTTTCGCCAATTCGCGATCACGCTCGCGCGCCAGCATCACTACCAGCCGCGCAGTTTCTTCAATGTCCATCGCCGTGTTGTCCACCAGCACGGCGTCGCCAGCGCGAACCAGCGGAGAAACTTTGCGTTCGCGGTCGCGCAGATCGCGCTCTTGCACCTCGATAACGACTTCCGCGAGCGCTATTTTGTCGCCTTTTTCCTGGTGCTCTTTCCAGCGGCGCTCGGCGCGCACTTGCGGCGCGGCTTCGAGAAAAATCTTCAGTTCAGCCTTGGGAAATACCACCGTGCCGATGTCCCGCCCCTCCATCACCACGCCGCCGCCGGCACCCGCGCGCTGCTGCTCCGCGACGAGCACTTCTCTGACCGGGCCCACGGTGGCCAGGCGCGAAGCGGCCTGCGCCACCTCTGCTGTACGAATAGCCTGCGTAACTTCCCAGCCATCGAGGAACACGCGATTTTTCGCGCCGCTGCGTTCCTGTTCGGCGGTCGGCGATTGCAGCTCAATGTGGGTGTTCTTCGCGAGTTTAACGAGTTGCTCTTGGTCTTCGATGGCGATGCTTTCTTGCAACGCCTTGAGCGCTAGCGCACGATACATGGCTCCGCTATCGAGGTAGAGATACCCGAGCAGTTGCGCCACCAGCCGCGCAACGCTGCTCTTGCCCGAACCGGCGGGGCCGTCGATGGCGATGGTCAGTTTCGGCATGGATCTATGGCGTGTTTCGATTGCGCTGGCAGGGATCGCATCCTGCGTCTACTTCAAAAGCCCATGATGTTGTAACCGCAATCCACGTAAATCGTTTCGCCGGTGATGCCGGAAGCCGCGTCGGACAACAGGAACGCCGCCGTTCCACCCACTTCCGCGGGATCCACATTGCGCTTGAGCGGAGCGCGCTCCGCGTGGGCCCTCAACATATCGCCAAGTCCGGAAATGCCGCGCGCAGCCAGGGTCTTGATCGGCCCCGCTGAAATGGCGTTGACGCGAATACTTTTTGCTCCCAAATCGCTGGCAAGATACCGCACGCTGGCTTCGAGGGCGGCCTTGGCCACTCCCATCACATTGTACTTGGGCACCACTTTTTCCGCGCCGAAGTAGCTCATGGTAATGATCGCGCCGCCCTCAGTCATCAGCGGAGCAGCGGCGCGCGCCACCGCCACCAGCGAATACACGCTGACATCATGGGAGATGCGGAAACCCTCGCGCGTGGTATTGATAAACTCCCCCTTCAGCTCTTCTGCAGGCGCGAACGCCACGCTGTGCACAACGCCGTGCAACACGCTATAACGCGCGCGCAATTCTTCAAATAATTTGGCGATTTGCTCGTCGTAAGAAAGATCGCACATGAAGCCCACAGCCCCCGGCAAGTCAGCAATCAGGTCGCGAGCTTCCTGTTCCAGGCGTTCATTCTGATAAACAATGGCCAGGCGGTACCCCGCTTCCTGCAGTTTCAGCGCGATGGCCCAGGCAATGCTCCGCTTGTTGGCGAGACCAAAAATTGCCACGGTTTTCTGTGTATCGCTCATGCCACTCGCCTCCGAAGGCTGGCCTGCGCGGCCAGCGCTATAGTTTCACAAATGGCTAAAACGGCTCATATGCGATGAAAGGCTTTTTCAATTTCTTTTATGGAATAGCGTAAGACCACCGGCCGCCCGTGCGGGCAGCTCATCGGGCAGTCCGTCTTCGCCAGCGCGCCCAGCAGCCACTCCATTTTTGTCTGGTCCAGCGGCATGTTCACCTTGATGGCCGCGTGGCACGCGGTGGACGCGGCGATTTTCGCCTGCAGCGTGTCGATGGAGATGGCGGCGTTTTCCCGATCCAGGCCGTCGAGAATTTCCGTCAACAACTGCTCCGCGTCGCCCGCCACAATCCCCGCCGGAACGGCTTGAATAGCGAAGCTTTTCGGTCCCATGGGTTCCACTTCAAATCCATTCGCAGCTAGCTCTTCGGCGATTTTTTCGTAGATGACAATTTGGCGCGGCGAAAGATCGATGACCATGGGCATCAGCATGCGCTGTGATTCCACTTTCCCAGCCCGCCGCGCGTCGAGGTGCTGCTCGAAGAGCACCCGTTCGTGCGCCACATGTTGATCTACAATCCACAGTCCCGCGCCGTTCACCGCGACAATAAAGCTAGCGCTAACTTGCCCCAGCGGCTTGAGGTCCATGATCTGCTCGGGACGCGGCAATGAGGCCGACGCATCGCCGTTCGTGCCAGCAAAATCCGCGGCCCAGTGGGGCGTCGCCGCGTGTGGTGCGGACGCGGTCGATAGCGCTTGCAGCGACACACTTGGACCTAAATCGCCGCCGAACGGCTGTCCCTCTTCGAACGCAAACCGCTGATCGACAGGCCGTATTGGCATGGGAGTGAGGTCAAAGCCGCTATCTGAACCGACACCGGAGCCGAGCCCATTTTCCGCGATTGCAGAAATGATCGCGCGCGAAGCGCCGGAATAAATCGGCGCGGGAGTTACGGAATCGCGTGACTGCCCGATTGCGCCGTCGGCAGAGTGTGATGGAGGAGAAAAGGGTTGATTGAACCCGCCGGATGGCGCCGCAGTTCCAGCCGCCACGGCAAAACTGGCCACCGATCGCGCGGCCATCAGCGTCTGACGAATCGAGTCCCGCGTAAAATCATGCACGAATTGCGAACGGCGAAAGCGCACCTCAATTTTCGCTGGATGTACGTTGACGTCCACTTCGTCGTACGGCATCTCCAGAAACAGCAGCGTCGCGGGAAAAACATTGCCAGGAAGAATGTTGCGATACGCTTCGTGAATCGCGTGCAGGATCAAGCGGTCGCGCACCAGGCGTCGATTGACGAATACGTAGATGCCGTTGCGGTTGGGGCGCTGTACTTCCGGGCGCGACGTGAATCCCGAGACCGTGAGCGTGGCTTTTTCTTCATTCGCTTCCAGCTCCGGCTCGGTAATCGCGGAGCGGAACGGCGATGTTGCGGCCGTCATCTCTACAAGTTCTTCGAGCGCTTGGCGCCCAAACAACTGGTATACCCGGTCCCCCATTTTTTCTACTGGCGCGCAATCGATGATCGTTTGCGTCGGCGTGATGAGTTGAAATTGCTTGGCGGGATTGGCCAGCGCATAATGCGTAACCAGCGACGCGATATGGCCCAGTTCAGTGGTGTCCGATTTCAAAAACTTGCGCCGCGCCGGAACACAATAAAAAAGATCGCCCACGCTAATCGTTGTTCCCGGCGGCAGCCCGGCAGCTTTCACATTGATCAGTTTGCCGCCCGCAAACTCCACGCGTGTACCTTCGGCTTCCGCCTCGTCGCGCGTCTCCAGCGTGAGCCGCGAGACCGCCGCGATCGTGGGCATGGCTTCGCCACGAAAGCCCAAGGTCGCGATGGACATCAAATCATCAGCCGTTCTCAGCTTGCTCGTGGCGTGGCGTTCGAACGCCAGCAACGCATCGTCGTGCGTCATGCCGTGGCCGTCGTCAATCACGCGGATCATGCGCTTGCCGCCGGCTTCGACTTCCACGCGAATGCTTTTCGCGCCGGCATCCAGCGCGTTTTCGAGCAGCTCTTTCACCACCGACGCCGGTCGCTCGACAACTTCGCCCGCGGCAATTTTATTCGCCACCGCTTCCGGCAATATGCGTATGCGGCTCATTTTTCTTTTATGGCTATACCCAATTGGTCGAGCTGCTCTTTGTCGACGGTTGACGGGGATTCTGCCATTAAATCGACCGCAGCGGTGGTTTTGCCAAAGGCGATGACTTCACGAATGGATTTTTCGCCGGCCAGCAGCATGACCACACGATCTAGCCCCAGCGCGATGCCGCCGTGCGGTGGCGTACCGTAGGTTAGCGCGTCCACGAAGAAACCGAAGCGCCGGCGGATTTGTTCCTCGCTTAGCCCCAGCGCTTTGAAGAGGCGCTCTTGGATGTCCTGCCGATGAATTCGAATGCTGCCCGAGCCAAGCTCCACACCATTCAGCACCAAGTCGTAGCCCTTCGAGCGCACTTCCCACGGCGCGGTTTCCAGCTTTTCGAGATCCTCATCGACGATACCGGTGAAGGGATGTTGCGCACTCACCCAGGTCTTGTCGTTTTCACTCCATTCGAACAGCGGAAAACCCGTGAGCCACAGAAATTTCCATTTGCTCTTGTCGACCAAGTTCAAAGCTTCGCCAAGTTGCAGACGCAACTGGCCGGCAACCAGCGCAGCAGCCTCCGTGCCCTTGATCTCGTCCTTCGCGGAGACCGCGACAACCAGGTCGCCCGTTTTTGCTCCGCATGCAGCAGTTAGTTTTTTCACGTTGTCGGCGCCGATCAGCTTTTCGACGGTCGAAGTAATGCCTTCCGGCGCAAGCTTCACGAAATATGCGCCGCGCGCCCCAACGGCTTTTGCTTTTTCCGTCAGTTCGTCGAGCTGCTTCCTCGAATACGTTGCGCCACCCGGCGCCGCGAAAGCGAAGACGTTCCCCACGATCTGCAGTTTTTCTTTGGCTTCCGCCGGAAACGCGTCGGTAACTTCATGCAGCTCCATGCCAAAACGCATGTCCGGCTTGTCGCTGCCGTACTTCCGAATCGCATCCTTATACAGCATGTGTGGAAATGGCGTGTCCGCCTTTACGCCGGCCACCGCGCAGGCCCGCACCATCACGCTTTCAATCACGGCGAAAATATCTTCCTGCCGCGGAAAACTCATTTCCACGTCTAGCTGCGTAAACTCCGGTTGGCGGTCGGCGCGCAGATCCTCATCGCGAAAACATTTAACGATCTGGAAGTAGCGGTCCAGCCCCCCAATCATCAATATTTGCTTAAAGATTTGCGGTGACTGCGGCAGCGCATAAAATTGCCCATGGTGCACCCGGCTAGGCACCAGATAGTCTCGCGCACCCTCTGGGGTCGAACGCGTGAGCATGGGCGTTTCAACCTCCAGAAACCCCATCTCGTCCATAGTCTTGCGAATTTCGAGCAAAATCTTATGACGCAACGCCAGGTTGGCGTGCGGCTTCGGCCGCCGCAAATCCAGGTAGCGATATCGCAACCGCGTTTCCTCCGCAGCGTTGATGTCGTCCTCAATCTGGAATGGCGGCGTCTTCGCGTTATTCAAGATGTGCAGCCGCGTGGCCAGCACTTCAATTTCCCCGGTGGCCAGCTCGGGATTCGATTTTCCGCGCAGGATCACTTTGCCTTCCACGGCCACCACAAACTCCGAGCGCGCCTGCTCGGCCTTGGCGTGCGCTTCCGGCTGCGTCTCCCGATTGAAAACCACCTGCACAATGCCCGCTCGGTCACGAATATCCAGAAACAGCAGATTCCCCAAATCGCGACGGCGCGCTACCCAGCCCATGATCACCACGTTGCGTCCGGCGTCGCTGTTGCGCAGCGCTCCGCAATAATTGGTGCGCTTCAAATTGCCTAGAAAATCGAGCAAGTCCGGTTCTCCTCGGTGGCACAGATTTCACTCTGTGCGCTTTTGCTTTGCGTTTTGCCGTGTGCCAACCCGCACAGATGGCAACCTGTGCTACTGCTGCCCCTTCAAAAATTCGAGCAAGTCGGGTTCCGCGTACTTTTCCTGTGTTCCATCGGCCAGCGTCTTCAGCGTGTACGAACCTTCGGATACTTCATTATCGCCGAGGATGAGGGCGTAGCGCGAGTCCAGCTTGCTGGCGCGCTCCAGCGCCTTGCCGAATTTTTGTTCCGTGGGCGGCAACTCCACGCTAAATCCTTCGTTGCGCAGCAATTTTGCAATGCGTACCGCCGCCGGGTAGGCATGCTCGCCCATCCACGCGATATACACATCTCTTCCCTGCCGCGCCGGAACCTTGCCCGCATCCTGCAGCGAAAGAATCAGTCGGTCCTCGCCAATGGCAAATCCAATGCCTTTCGTGGGTGGTCCGCCGAGCAATTCCACCAATCCATCATAACGCCCGCCGCCGCACACCGCGTTTTGCGAACCCAAGCCCTGCGCCGTAATTTCGAACGTGGTGCGCATGTAATAGTCCAGCCCGCGCACCAGCCGCCAATTTTCGCGATAGATCACGCCGCGCAATTGCAACTGACTTTTTACGTCCGCGTAGTGTGTCGCGCAAGCGTCGCAAAGATGGTCGGCAATATGCGGCAACTTGGCGATGATCGCCTGCTCGGATTCCAGCTTCGAATCCAGCACGCGCAGAGGATTCGTTTCGATGCGCCGCCTGCTGTCTGTACCCAACTGATCTTTCACCTTGCGAAGTTCTTCCCGCAGTAATTCGACATACTTCGGCCGGCAATCCGGCGCGTTGTGACCAATCGAATTGATGTCCAGCTGCAACCCCGGCAGCTCCAGCCTGTCCAAAAACGTCATCACCATTTCAATCACTTCCGCGTCAATCGCCGGAGCATCGTTCCCGCCCAAAACTTCCGCGCCAATCTGATAAAACTGCCGGTACCGCCCTTTCTGCGGCCGCTCCCGCCGAAACATCGGCCCCATGTAATATAGCTTCACCGGCTGCGGCAACTGAAACATGCTGTGCTCGATGTAGGAACGACAGACCGAAGCCGTGGCCTCGGGGCGTAGAACCACAAATTGCGGCCAGACCACTATTTGCCGAGACACATCGCTCGCTTCAAGAACCATCTTCCGTATCTGGGGATCGTTTGCAGCTTGCAGGAAAGCCTCGTCGGTCTCGATACTCGAATAGAGTTCCTTGTATATTTGCTCCAGTTTCTTGATCGCGCGGTCGTTGGATTCAGTCTGCTCGATTTGCTGTGAATCCCAAGCGTCTTTCAGGCATTTAAGCAACTCAAATAAATTTCCCGTAAAGCGACCCGGGTTCCTGAGGGAACCGTATAGTTGACCCTGAAGATGCATGACCTCGCGAGAGGCCAGCAAATCGAAGGTATACATTTCCTTTGAAACGATATCCGTCTCGCTACCAATGGATCGCGCGAAGAGTTCAAACCTTTCAAGGATTGGTGAACGTATCTCGCCGAAACCGAAAGTGCCAAATACCTCCCGAGCGACGGTTTCGACATGGTTCCACAGATGAGTGTCAGATGGTGTCAGGTCGCGCGTGCCTCTGACTACTTGAAATTGTTTCTTGGGCAGGACCGCAGTGGCTTGACCCTGGTCTGTAGCTTCCGCCTGCTTTTGTCTGGCCAGCGCCTTCGCGCGATTAATCTCTTCCCATTGCGCGCGCTTGGCCGCTTTTTCCTGATCTTGCTCACTCACTCGGCAGATTCCTCGCGATAAATATTCTTGTATTCGACATACCGCTGCGCATAATCCCGGATACTAGCCCGATCGCTCTCGCCCAAAACGCGCTTCACTTTTCCCGGCGAGCCCATCACCAAACTGCCCGGCGGAATCACCGTCCGCTCTGGTATCAGCGTCCCGGCCGCCACGATGCTCCCCGAGCCCACCACCGCACCGTTCAAAATAATCGCCCCCATGCCAATCAAGCAGCCCGACTCAATGGTGCAGCCATGCAACGTGACCGAATGCCCCACGGTAACCTCATCGCCAAGCACCAGCGACCACTCCCCACGCATCACGTGCAGCACCGAACCATCCTGAATATTCGTGCGCGCGCCAATGCGGATGTGGTGCACGTCGCCGCGAATCACGCACATCGGCCACACGCTCGAATCTTCGCCGATGGTCACGTCGCCAATAATCACGGACGCCGGATCAATATAAGCCGAAACGGCAATCACCGGCCGCGTGCCGCGATACGCGCGAATGTCTGCTTGACGAGCCAATGAAATAGTTTCCCGGAATCCGCAACCGGCGCTATCTTATTGCAAATAAAAGATATACAGAGCGCCGCAAGCAATCCACAATGAAAAGGAACTCCGCCAAGATAACATTCGCGGCAAAAACTCACAAGGAAGCGCGCTTGGTAGCACAGGTTTTAACCTGTGCAGCTCGCAGCGGCCAAAACCATGCGCTAGACGAATTCTGCCCCGCCAAAACCGTTCAAATCCACAGCTTCAACTGCGGCCAAACGTCCAGCAGCGTCCCGTTTTTTTGTCCCCGATAGATCCAGATCGTCCGGTGATTTTCAAACGGAATTGCGTATTTTGCGTTGGTCTCACCGGCTGCCACCACGCTGGTATAGTTTTTCGCCAGAAGCTCGCGCGTACTGCTGCCCGCAATAATCACCAGGCACTCGCCGGTATAATTGCGCGGTCCCCAAAACCAATAATTTTGGTGCGCACTGATCGCCGCCGGTAACCCATATTGCGGACCAAAGTAATCGATCGCCCCGGCTTCCCCATAATTTCCCGCAAAGATTGCGCATTGACTGCGTTCCGGCTCGGGGATCGAATAGTAGACCTTGGCGACGGACGCGGCCAGTTCCGGCCAGCCGTGCATGTCAGCATATTGTTGAGACAATTCCTCCAACTCCGTATTTTCGGTTTTGGACGGCGCGGCTCCGAGAGCTTTTTCGTAAGCGATGAATTTTTCTTCGGACATCACCGGCATCGCGAAGGGCAACGAGATCGCCCCGCGCAGAAATATCAGCAGCGCAAACGCCACCTTCACGATCCACCCGGCGGTTCGCGGAATCCGCGCAAACCACGATTCCACCGCCACGCCCCCCGCCGCAAAAAGCATGGGATATGTCGGCGTAAGGTAGTAGTCCTTCCCTTTCAGCGCGATGAACAAAATGTAAGAGAAAATCCACATCCATCCAATAGCCCGAAACCGCCGCCCGTCTTTCAAGAACAAGCACCACACCAGTCCCGGCACCCAAACGAGAATCGTCAGAAATCCCAGCGCATCGATATTCGAATGCAGGTACTGCCACGGCCCCAGCACTAAGTTCTTGTTGCTCTTGGCGATGTTCGAAAGCAGTTCGTACGTCGCCCAATGATGCGTGTATTCCCAGATCACGTTCGGCAGCGCAATCACGAACGCCACCGCCGCGCCATACCAGGGCCACGGCGTCAGCAGTATCTTGCGCTGTGGAGAAACCATCACGGCGGCAAGAAACGCCAGCAGGAAAAACAGCATAGCGTGCTTGCCTTCCAGCGCCAGCCCGCCGAACAACCCAAACAGCAGCCACAGCCGCGGACTCTCTCCAGCAAATATTCGCGCCGCCACCCATGCGCACGCCGCCCAGCCCAGCATCATGAACATGTCCGTGTTCAAGTAGCTGCCGAAGTATTGCGGCGCCACCAGCACGCAAAGGCAAGCCAGAAATTGCGCGTAGCCGCGCCCGCCCATCGCGCGCGCCGTCAGACCCGTGAGCAGGATTTGCGCCGTAGCGAACAGCACCGGCACGAACCGAATGGCAAAAAGAGTTTGTCCGAGAATTTTCTGCGAAAACCAGGCCACCAGCGGCGCCCCCGGCGGCTGATCGACGTAGCCCGAAGCCAGGTGTTTCCCGCAAGCGATAAAGTACAACTCATCGCGAAAAAAGCCGTAACCCTTGTAAAAAATAAGATGAATCGCGAACGTGAAGAGCGCAAATCCGCCGAGGATCAGCCAGTTATTCCGGCTCGCGTCGCTTGCACACGGGTCGTCTGTGCCGCCCCCGGCGAAGGCCACATCGGAATTTGTGAAATTGGAAGCAGCGTTGCTAAAACCTTCGGTCATCCGGGAAACCCCGCTGGGATGTACGCCGTCCACGCCAGAAAAGTTTCCGGCGCGCGTGCAGCGAGGATACAACGGATATAGTGGTTTACCTTATTGGGGAGTTTCAGTCGATCTGAACGCTCGGTCCGCCAGCCGTCGGACGCACTTCATCCACGCGTTTCACCACCGCATGCGCCAGCGCAAAAAGGCTCTTCGCCGCCGCCGCTCCTTCGCCCAACGAAGCCACCGGTTTACCTACGTCGCCGCCCACGCGAATCCGTGGATCGATCTCAATTTCGCCCAGCACGGGAACGCCATATTCTTGCGCCGTTTTCGCACCTTCACCGTGCCCAAAAATATCGATGGCCTGCGCGCAGTGCGGACACAAAAACGTGCTCATGTTCTCTACCACGCCCAAAACTTCCACGTTCACCTGGCGAAACATTTCAATCGCCTTGCGCACGTCCGCCAGCGCCACTGTCGAAGGCGTGGTCACCACTACCGCGCCAGTCACCGCCACCGTCTGAATCAGCGTGAGCTGCACATCGCCCGTCCCCGGCGGCAAATCGATAATCAGATAATCCAGCTCGCCCCATTCCACGCTGCGCAAAAATTGCGTGATCACGCTGTGCAGCATCGGACCGCGCCACACCATCGGCTTGTCGCCGGGATTCAGCAGGCCCATGGAGATCATCTTCACGCCCAGCGCGTCCACCGGAAAAATGCGGTGCTCCGCCGTAGCCTTCGGCTGTTCGAGCGTGCCCAGCATGATCGGCACATTGGGTCCGTACACATCGGCGTCCATCAATCCAACTTTGTGGCCGAACTTCGCCAGCGCAATCGCCAGATTGACGGCCACAGTGGTTTTGCCCACGCCGCCCTTTCCGCTGGCCACGGCCACGAGATTTTTCACGCCCGGAATCGGATGACGTTCAGGTTGTTGCTGCGGTGCCGGTGGCATGGGTTGACGCTTTCCTTAAAGCGTAGCTAACCATCATAGGGTGTTCGGTGGACCTTTCTCAAGCTAGCCGCAGCAGTTCGCAAAATGCGAAAACGAGGCGGCTTGATGTTGCACCAATGTTAGCGATATCCTCGCAACGCAATGAACCCATCAACTCGCCCTAAAAGGCTTCGATGCACAGCGGCGCTTTGCATTCTCTGTGGCTATCTCTTCTTGATGCCACTGATTGCTGGAGCGCAGAGCCCCTCGTCTGTGCCAGACGCACCCAAGCCAGAGGGCCCAATCGCTCCAGCGAAGACAAACGAAACGGTGCCGGAGATTGAACAGGTCAAAGGTGCAACAATCGTCAGTTCCGACGGTAGCAGCGTCACGGATAATCGATATGAGAATCCCTACTTCGGCTTTACATTTGATTTTCCACGCGATTGGCACGTGCTGAATAACGCCGCAGCAAAGAAAGTTCTGGAAGAAAATGGCAGAAAGATGGCCGCTGGTAATCCTGCGCTTGAAGCGGAAGCAAAGAAACCGGACGTTAGCACGCCGTTGCTGGCCGTTTCCGAACCGACACCCTACAAGAATAGTCCCGTCGGCAGAACCTTCAAGATTCTTGCCAGCGACGTGAGCGCCGAGAAGCAGCCGGTGACCGCCGAGGCCTATGCAAACGCGCTAGCTAGCATGGCCAAAGAAGGAAAGATGCCGTTTGAATTGCTGAGCGGCCCAGAACGCGTAACTATCAATGGCAACAAAATGGCAAAGCTGTACCTGAAACTGGTGTTTGAAGGAACGACCTACTACGCCGTGATGTGGGCGGTCCCCAAGAACCAATATATGTTGCAGTTTATGGCGACAAGTCCCGAGAAGGATGGGCTTACGGACCTAGAGCCCGTTATGCAATCGCTACACTTCAGAGCCACTGCAACCCACCCATAAGAACGGGCATCGCTGCGGGCCTGCTAAACGTTCGCCCCGTGGCATTTCTTGTACTTTTTGCCGGAGCCGCACGGACACAAATCATTCCGCCCAACCTTCGCGCCGGCCTTCACCGGCTTCGGCGGCTCGGCTTGCCCGGCTCCTGTCTGATACTGCAAATCCTGCTGTTGCCGCTGCTGCTTGCGTTCCATCTCTTTCGCGAATGCCGGCAAATGTTGCGGTGTGCTCGGCACGGCATCGCTGCGCGCGGCCGCGGCGCCGCCTATTCTCTGCGCTGGAGCAGGAAGCCCCGACGAAGTCACATTCGGTCCCGACGGCGCGGCCGCCGCCCTCATCTGCTGCGGTGTCGGCGGCTCTGGCCGGGCCTGCAATTGAATCGGCGGCTGTTGCCCGTCCGGTGGGCTTCCCCCGCGCGGCGCTTCTTCGTTCTTTTGCACCTGAATATGAAACAGGTAGCGCACCGTCTCGTTGTCAATCCGCGCCATCATGTCTTCAAACATGGTGAACGCTTCTTTTTTGAACTCCACCAGCGGGTCTTTCTGCCCGTACCCGCGCAAACCGATCGCTTCCTTCAGGTGGTCGAGTGAAAGCAAATGGTCTTTCCACTGTGAGTCCACCACGTCCAAAATGATTCGGCGCTCCAGCCAGCGCACTAAATCACCGCCAAATTGTTTTTCTTTCTCCTCATAGCGATTTTTGACCGCTTCCACCGTCTTGTCGGCCAGCTCGTCATGCGCCAGAGTCTCCGGATCGGCCCCCGCGGCTTTTACATCCACGCCAAACTGCGCGTTTGTTTCCGCCAGAAATTGCGTGCCATTCCACTGGTCGGGATGTTGCTCTCGCGGACAGAATGTTTCTACCTGTTCCCGCGCCACTTCTTCCGCAACGCTTAAAACGTAATCGCGCTGGTCCTTGCCCTCCAGCGCCGAGCGGCGAATTCCATAGATCGTCTCGCGCTGCTTGTTCATCACGTCGTCGTATTCCAACAAATGCTTCCGCGCGTCAAAGTTCTGCGCTTCCACGCTCTTCTGCGAATTCTCGATGCGCTTTGAAATCATTCCCGATTCGATCGGCACGCCCTCGGTCATGCCCAGTCGGAACATCAGTGCCTTAATTTTTTCTCCGCCAAAAATCCGCATTAAATCGTCTTCTAGTGATAGAAAGAATCGCGATGAGCCAGGATCGCCCTGCCGCCCCGCGCGTCCACGCAATTGGTTGTCAATGCGGCGGGCCTCGTGACGCTCCGTGCCCAGAATGTGCAGCCCGCCAAGCTCCACCACTTCGTCATGCTCTGTTTTACACTGCGCGGCAAACTCCTCGTAAATCGGTTTCCACTGCTCGGACGGCACCTGAAAAATCTTCCCTTCGTGCTGGAAAAGCACCATCGGCACCGCCGCCGGTGCGTCCGCGGCCGCCCCTCCGTCGCCAATCACCGCGGGCGCGGAGGCGTACGGCATCGCCAATCGCTTCTTCAGAAAATAGTCGCGCGTCATCTGCTCGGGATTTCCTCCCAGCAAAATGTCCGTGCCGCGGCCCGCCATGTTGGTGGCCACCGTCACCGCGCCCTTGCGCCCCGCTTGCGCCACCACGCCCGATTCCCGTTCGTGTTGTTTGGCGTTCAGCACCTGATGCGGAATGCCATGCTGTTTCAGCAACTCGGCAATCGCTTCCGACTTTTCGATGGAAATCGTGCCCACCAGCACCGGTTGTCCACGCTCGTGATACTGCCGAATGCCGCTTGCCAGCGAATCATCTTCCTGCAAAATCCCGTTGACCACGGCTTCAAACTTTTCCCTCTCCGTGCGGTACACCACATCCGGATGTTCCTTGCGGATCAGCGTCCGGTTCGTGGGAATCATCACCACATCCAGGTTGTAAATCTTCGCAAACTCCGCCGCTTCGGTCGCCGCCGTCCCCGTCATGCCGGACAATTTCTTATACATGCGAAAATAATTTTGAAACGTAATCGTCGCCAGCGTCTGATTCTCGCGCTCGATCTTCACGCCTTCTTTGGCTTCCACCGCTTGGTGCAAGCCATCCGACCAGCGCCGCCCGGGCATCTGCCGCCCGGTAAACTCGTCCACGATGATCACTTCCCCGTCTTTAATGACGTAATCGACGTCCTTCTTATACAGCGCGTGTGCCCGCATGGCCTGGTACACGTGGTGCATGATGTCGATGTTCGCCGGGTCGGACATGTTCGAAAGCCCTAGCAGCCGCTCGCATTTCGCAAAACCTTCTTCCGTCAGCGTCGCCGTGCGGTGCTTTTCGTCCAACGTGTAGTCGATATCCTGAATCAGCTTGGGAATAATCTTGTCGATCTTGGCGTACTTGTCGGTCGACTCTTCCGACGGCCCGGAAATAATCAGCGGTGTGCGTGCTTCATCGATCAAAATCGAATCAACTTCATCGACGATGCCGAAGTGGTGTCCGCGTTGCACGCATGTCGCCAGGTCGTACTTCATGTTGTCGCGCAAATAATCAAACCCAAACTCGTTGTTCGTTCCGTAGGTGATGTCCGCGCCATACGCCGCGCGCCGCTGCGTATCATCCAGATCGTTCACAATCACGCCAACGCTCAATCCCAGCGCGCGATACAAGGGGCTCATCCACTCCGCATCGCGCCGCGCCAAATAATCATTCACCGTAACGATGTGTACTCCGCGCCCCGCCAGCGCGTTCAGCACCGCCGGCAACGTGGCGACCAGCGTTTTTCCTTCGCCGGTTTTCATCTCCGCGATCTTGCCCTCGTGCAGCACCATCCCGCCGATCAGCTGCACATCAAAATGCCGCATCTTCAAAAACCGCCGCCCCGCCTCTCGCACCAGCGCAAACGCCGGAACAATAGCCGGCTCCAGCGCCTTCTGCATCAGCTCGCGATAGGTAGGTTCCGCGGGATCGGCATCCTGCAAGCGCTCCTGTACCTCCGCCCGCAGGGCTGCGTAGCGCAACTTCAGCTCTTCGTCGCTGAGCGCCTGCACCTCCGGCTCCGCGGCATTGATCGCCACCACGAGAGGCTGCAATTTCTTTACGTCGCGCTCGTGCTTAGTGCCTATAAACCGCGCGACCACGCTATCCAGTATTTGAACGACTTCCATGAGGGGCTTCGCCGTTTCCTGACGGTTTTGATATGTAACGCTGCAACAGCCGCCGAATCGCGGCGAAACGTAACATCTTATTGTAACTGGTTGGATGCACCAGCGCCAAGAACCACAGCTTCCCCTCCTTTGCCGCCCTTAATCAGGCCAACTCCCGCCTCCAAGGCATCTCCCCGAGTATTCGAGGCAACCAGCTAGGCCGATCGCCGGCATCCAAAGCACCAGATTAGTACTCGTCTCCGCGCGTAGCGATGTAATGGTTCTTACGCGCCGGCTAGCCGTGGGCCTCCGTTACAACCATTCACCTCAGACCAGGAGGTCGAAATGCGATTCCCATTCGTGATTGCCATAGTCGCCGCGTTGCTGGCTGCCACCATTCCGGCGCGCGCGCAGGACACCACCACACGATTCGAGGTCTATGCGGGATACGACTACGCACGTTTTAATGTCCAGGCAAATGTCGGCGGGTTTCCGCCCATGCCAACATTCAATCTTAACGGCGGGGGCGGCCAATTCGAGTACAACGCCAGCCACTGGCTGGGCCTGGTGGGAGATCTCGCAGGCTACGTAGCGACCAATTCCGCCAACTCCGGCGCGCAAGGCGAGGCGTTTTCCTATCTCTTCGGCCCCAGAGTGAATTTTCGTCACGGCAAGATCACGCCGTTTGCGCAGGTCCTCTTCGGAGGCATTCTCACCAGCTCCGGCATTGAGAATCCGGGCGTGCAAAATAACTTCGCGATGACCGCCGGGGGCGGCATCGATATCAAGCTAACCAAGCTGATCGCCATTCGTCCCGTGCAGGCCGAGTACTTCCTGACCAAAATCCCCGACGGCCTGAACAACCGCCAAGACAATTTCCGCTTCAGCGCCGGCATCGTCTTTCGTTTCGGTCGGACTTAGCGATTCTTAGCAGGAAAAATCCCAAAGGTCGGACGCTATCAGCGAAGCACGGGTACTTCGCTATCTACCGCTACGGAATCGTTCCGTTGCGGAGTTGCCGCATTCATCCGGTTGTCCACCAGCAGCCGCCGGTACTTGCTGCGTTCATCCAGCGCCATATCCACAAACTCAAAAGCCATATCTTCCGCGCGATAATCCCGCATCATCGCCGTAGCCAGGACGTTTCGCATTCCCAGCTGCAACCGCATGTGCACCGGCGTTCCCGGTGCCAGATGCCGGCTAATCGTAGCCACGCCTCCAGCCAGGCTCGCCGTCTTTATGTCCATCGAACAAGTTTCTTTCAGGTTCGTGCTGGTCGCCCGCACCGGCTTCCGCAGCCGAATGCGTGTGTGCCGCCGTTGCCGCACAAATTTCGAGTTCACCGCAATATCCAGCGGCGCCAGCGCCATGTCGTCGCTGTCCATTCCGCTCTTGGGCAAGAATTCGCGATACCAGTCCGGCGCCAGCTTTTCCAGCGCCTGCAACGCCGCAATGCGCAACTCCTGCGCATGCGTCCAGCCAAAAACTTTTCGTCCCACCACGATGCGCTGCAGCAGCGAAATCGACTCCGGAGCCACCATCCTCCCCAGTGCCTCAATCGCTTTCACGCGCAGATACGCGCCGCCGCCCGTCGGCAAATCTCCATCCGCGATCGTGAGCAACCGGCTCAACGCCTCGCGATCCGCGGTCACGCCAATCTCGTCAATCACCAACGGAATCACCATGGGATCCACGTGATCGATCAACTCCAACAGAATGCGGCATCGCCCCGCCGCTCCTGACGAAGAAATCTGCCGAATAATGCGATCCTGCGCCGTACGCCCAAAATCCTTCATACGCGTCGGCAAAAAAACCTGCACCGCTTGCGGGTCCAGCTTAGTCAGCAGTCCGGCCATCTCCACCGCTTCCGCCACCGGTCCGCCGCGCAGCGTGCTCCGCAAGTACTGCAAACCCTCTTCGCCCATGTCGTGCGCCAAATTCGAAACGTGCTCCGAATCATCCCGCAGCGCGCAGCGATTGAAGCGCGACGCCAGTTGCTCGATGGCCGACTGCGGCAAGAGTTTCAGCACGCTCGTCAAACCCGCCGCCGCCTGCCGCGCACGCAGCGCTTCGTCCACAAATTCGGGCACGCGTTCTTCAATCCCCATCTTCGCGCGCAAACTTCGTCCGATTCCCGGCCGCTGCGCTTCCACTCCCACCAGCAAATCCAGCGCCTGCTCCATCGCCGGATAACACCGGCTGGTCGCCGCTTCCTGGCTCAAGCGCACAAACGCCGCGCTCACCAGTCCCTGCAAATCAGCATCCTGCTCCAGGTTCAGCCGCAGCCCCAGGTGCCGCAGCGCTTCGCTCAATAGCTTCGGGTCCGCCTTGGCGTACAAATCCGCCATCTCCGAAAGCCCTACCGCCGTCTTCTTCCGCGCGTCGGAGTCTTCGCTATCCGCGCACGCCGCATAGTTCTGCAGAATGCTGATCGCTTCCGCCACGTTCCCCTGCGCGATCAAATCCCCCACGTAAGACTGCACATTGCGCGGCGGAATGCACCACGCCTCGCCAGACAACAACACTTCCCGCTTCCCGCTATCCGGCACCGCCGCCCAGAATTGCCGGTCCAGAATTTCGCGGTGCGACTCCACCATGATTCCCGCGTCGCTCATCTTGTCTTCGTGCGCGCCAAGAATCTTCCGCAAATTTTCAATTTCCGAGTTCATGCGGTCCAGCATCTGCCGCACCGCGTTGACCTTCACCTCGCCCTGCTCAAAACGCTCCAGCGCAAACCGAATCGCCAGGTGCTCCGCCAATTGCACCAGCACCGATTCGTCCGGCTTGCCCACCGGCGCCTGCGCCGCCAAACCCGCAATCGCCTGCTTCAGCTTGTCCTGCGCGCGTCCCGGCAACTCCGCCATTTGCGCCTGAAACTCACCGGCCGCAGCCAAGCCACCTCCACTCGCACCCATCTGTCCAAAGCTCGTCAGCGCACCCAGGATGCTGTAAAGCTCGTCTTCGTTCGGCTCGCCCGTGCGCAGCCGCATCATCATCGAAGAACTCGGCGCGATGAACTCGCCGGAGCCTACCGCCTCCAGCGGTCCACTGTCATAAGCGCTGCCCGTTCCACTGCCGGATCCGCCACCACTCCCGTTTCCGTTGCCTCCGTTCCCGTTGCCCCCATGGGTATTGCCGCCCGTATTGGCTCCGTTGCCATCACCGCCGCCAGCCTGCGAACTCCCGGCGATCTGCGCTGTACCATACCCCGATCCACCATTGCCATTCCCCGGCCCGCCGTTACCATTCCCACGCGAACCATCTCCCGCTTCACTTCCACTCCGCGAACCCTGCGCCGCCGCAATCAACTCCAGCAATTTTTGCGGATCGTTCAGCCACTTCGTGAAATCCTCTTTCTTATCGCCCATCGCCGCGGCCGCCAGTTGCGCCGCCACGCTGGCATCCTTCAATCGCGCATCCGTGGCCACGAAACAAACTTCGTTGATGCGTATGCCCCTCGCGTTAGCAAGCGCCGCCTTCAACTGCAACGCCAACTCCGACGGCTTGGCTTTTCCAGTAGGAAACGCGTGCGCGAAATGTACCAGCTCATCCTGCGTCACGGACGGAAAGAACTGCACGCTGGCCAGTCCCGCCGCCGACAGTAGCGACGCAAACTGTTTCTCCGCTGGCGCCCCTTCTAGGGGCACGCCATCCAGCAGCAGCTGCGAGCCCGTCGCCCCCAGCAACAATCCCGTTTCACTGCCCGGAGGAATCGCCGCGTGCAGCTCTTCCCACGCCGTATCCAGCTGTTCCATGGTTCGCGCGTGGTCGTAGCCATACAGGCGGGCAAACTTCAGCAGAATGTTCAGGCTGCGAACGAAAGCTCGTCCAGATGTGCTTTTGGGATCCGGTTTCATGTCACGAGTTGGAGGCTGTCCCGCAATAGGACTCCCTGCCTAGTACGGTAGGATTCCCGCTCGTTTGGGGCAATGGTACAACCGTTCTATGTGCCCCGCTCGTCACGCCACCATTGGGGCAAGTCGCCATCCTGCTCGAAAGTACGGGTTTTATATGGGAAGTACAGGTAACAGCGCCGCCAACATGCGCCGGTCATCTCGAGTTTCGCGTTACTTCTGAACTAGTGTTTGTGCAGCGTAATCCGGCCACGCCGCCGCGCGCGATTCGTCACCGCCGCCACCACAGGTATCCCTCCGAGTTCCAGTAGCATCCTGCGCAATCTTGCGCGGTCATCCAGATCCATGTCCACAAACTCAAACGCCATCGCCTGCGGCCGCGCTCCTCGTACAATCGCCTGCGCCTTGATCGCCCGCACGCCCTGCGAAAGTTTCAACGTCAACAATGACCCCGGCGCCAAATGGCGTTCCCCGGAACCGATTCCCCCGCCAAGATTAAGTTCCGGAATCGAAAGCTTGAAGTTTTCCCGCAAATTCGTCGTCATCGCGATCATGTTCCGCGAAAGCTTCAGCCGCGCGTACCGCCGGTGACGAATTACCGAGGACGTCACCTCCGGATCAAGCGGCTCCAAAGACAGATCCTTGCGTTCCAGCCCGCTGGCGGAAAGCTTTTCCAGCGCCATCGTTGGATCGATGCGCGTCAGCGCTTGCGCCGCGGCAATCCGCATTTCGCTGGGATACGTCCATCGCCATACCTGCCGCGCATCCATAATCTTTTGCAGCACTTCCGTCGCTGCTGCCGCGCGCAATCTTCCCAGCGATTCGAGGGCCTTCAGCCTCACATACGGGGGCGTCGCATCCAGCTCCGCCAGTTCCACCAGCTTCGGTATCACTTCGTGCTGCCCGCTCATGCCCATTTCGTCAATCGCCAGCGGGCGAATCATCACGTCCAGCGAATCATAGAGCGTCGCCAGCAATCGCGCGCGATGCGGCGCCGGCGCCGAGGAAAGCTGCCGCACCGTGCGGTCGTGCGCCGAGCGCGGCCACTGTGTCAACCGTATCGGAAGAATCTTCTCCACGCTGTCCGGGTCAATCTGACTCAGCAACCCCACCGATTCCGCGGCCTCCGCGGCCGGAGCGGTCTGCAGCATCTCCACCAGATTTTGTACCGCCTCGGAACCCAGTCCCTCCACAATGCGCCCCAGCAACTCGCAATCTTCGCGGAAGCCGCAATGCCCGAACCGGTTGGTCACGTAATGCAGCGTCGCCAGCGGCATCAAATTCAAAATATCCGTCATGCCATCCGCGATGTGTCCGCTGCGCAACGCTTCTTCGATAAACTCCGGCAGCCGCTCTTCCGCTCCAATGCGCGGGCGCAAGCTTTGCGTCGAGCCCGGCCGCTGCGCTTCGATGCTGTCGAGTGACGCCAGCGCCTGCTGCATCGCCGGATAGCAGCGCTTTGACGCCGCCTCCTGGCTCAAGCGCACGAACGCCGCGCTCACCAGCGTTTGTACTTCCGGCTCGCGCTCGATCGCCAGCTGATTTCCCAGCCGCCGGATCGCTTCCATCAACGCGCTGCCGTCGCCGCTGCCATACAATTCCGCCAAATCCGATAGTCCAATCGCCGTCGTGCGCCGCGCGTCTGCCGCGTCCAGCCCCACGCACGCCGCGTACTTCATCAACACTTCGTTTACCGTTTTCAGTTCCCCGCGCCGCAACATATCCTCGAGAAACACCCGCACGTTCCGCGGCGGCACGCACCATGCCTCATCCGACGTCAGCACTTCCTTCTTGTTCTCTTCCGGAACCTGTTCCCAGAACTCCTGATCCAGCAGCTCCGTATAGCTCTGCACTTGTAAGCCAGCGTTCGCCATCAACTGCTCTTGCGTGCTCAAAATCTTCCGCAGTCCTTCGATCTCCGTGTTCATGCGGTCCAGCATCTGCTTCACCGCGTTCACGCGCAGCTCGCCTCGTTCGTAACTGTCCAGCGCAAAGCGAATCGCCACGTGCTCCGCCAGCTTCAGCAGCATCGGTTGATCCGGCTTCTGGTCCGGAGCCTGCGCCGCCAGCCCCGCCAGCGCCTGTTGCAGCGTGTACTGCGTCCGCACCGGCATCGTGCTCAGCCGCGATTGAAACATCTGCGCGTCCATGCGCGGCTCGGCGGAATCTTTTCGTGATTTTCCCAGTTGCGCAAATAGTCCTAGCACGGACCGAATACTTTCCTCCTCCACCAGATACGAGCCTGCGGGCGCAGCGTCTCCGCCTAGCCCACCAGTCAATCCTGGAGGTGTAAGCCCTCGAATTTGGGCGGACGCCGCAAGCCACCTTCCGGTGATCCCGCCACCCGCGCCGGCTCCTCCCCCGCCTCCAACTCCCGAGCCGCCGCCAATTCCGGAACCATCGCCGCCAACACCCGAACCACCACCACCGACCCCCGAACCACCGCCTCCAAATCCTGAACCGCCTGCTCCAACTCCCGAACCACCCGATCCGCCCCCAACGCCGGAACCAGAACCCGAGCCTGAACCCGAGCCAGGGCCGGATCCAGTTCCCGAGCCCGTTCCGCTTCCTCCCGAGCCCGATCCAGATCCTGTTCCGGAGCCCCCTCCGATTCCCAGGCCTCCGCCCAATCCCGGACCAAGTCCGCCAGTCGATCCTCCGCCCGGACGCGCCTCCCACAAATTCGCAGCGCCCGCACTGCCGTCTCCACCGCTGGCGCGGGTCGCGCCGTCACCGCTACCCCCACTTCCGCCACTCCCCGTGCCGCCGCCACCGCTTCCTCCGCCACCGAATCCTGGGCCACCGCTCCCGCCAGACCCGAGTCCCCCAAAGCCGCCCGGTCCTCCCGCGCCGCCGCGCGAACTCTCTGCCGCCAAGATCATCTGCAACATCTTGTTCGGGTCTTCTAAAAAATCGCGAAACTTATCGCCTTGCGCGCCCAGCGTTTTGGCCACCAATTGCGTGGCGATCTTGATGCCCGCCGTCGAAGAGTCTTCCGCCACGTAGCGGATCTCATTCACCTTAATACTCGTCTCGCCCGCCAGCGCCGATTTCAACTGGTCCGCCAGCGACGCCGGCTTGGCATTCCCGCTTGGAAACGCCCGCACAAAACGCGCAAATTGCGGCTGCGTCAATAGTGGTGAAAAGTGAATACTGGCAATACCGGACGTAATCAGCAGTTGCGCAAAACTTCGTTCTCCCGCCGCCGTTCCCAGCGGAACTCCATCCAGCAAAATCTGGTTTCCCGATGCTCCCAGCAACACTCCGCCGCCGCCGCTGTGATCCAGCGCTTCGCGTAACTCTTTCCAGGTGATTTCAAATTGTGAAGCGGTTCGCGCGTGCCCAAATTCGTACAGGCGTGCGAATTTCAGCAGAATATTTAAGCTGCGAACGAACGTCCGCGCTCCACCACGTGTGTCGGCGCTCATACGTTTTTAGGCGGCGAATTGCTGCCTTGCCCTCGTGTCCCCTAACAGTAGATTTGTTTGCCGCCAGAGACAAGGCCCGCGTCGCACCATGTCACCGTTAAGGTAACCGATTGCCCTTCCAGCCCTTCCTGTCCCTCCGTACCTGCCCCTTGCTTTGTGGCCTTGCCTGCGTGGCTTTAGCTTTGTGGCTCGTGGCTAGCTGTGGGTGGGTCGCGGCTAGTTTTCTGGTTCAGACTAGTTTTGTGGCTCCGGATAGCTTTGTGCCTCAGCATAGCTTTGTGGGTCGTGGCTTTAGCCACGACATAATCACCGCATTCTCAGAGCGGCTTTAGCCGCTGAAGTGCAGCCTCCACCTCCTAGGCCCATCCCCACTACGGATGCCCTTATTCGACACATCCTCTCCCGCCGTCGTTGCCCTGCCCGCCCGGCAGCCTTAGAATGCTTATAGTTCCTGGAATAATTTTGTGCCGGATCAGCCTACCTCCGACCGCTTCAAGCCAGACATGCCGCGTATCCCAGGCGTGTCGGGTGGTCCACCGTTCCGCGCCTCGGGGTATAAGCCGAACCTGGCGTCTGTTAGCGCTTTAGTTACCATCCTGCTCTTCGTCGCCGTCGCCGCTCACTTCGCCATCCGCCCCAAGCGCGCGGACTTACTCCCCGCTTCGCCTCCGCCGCAACTCCAGGTTCCGCTTCCCGCTCCCGACCCCACCGCCGCGTACCCGCACGCCACCGAAGCTCAGCCGATTATCGCCACCGTCGCGGAAATGAGCGCACCGTGGTCCTCTAAAGATTTCTTCCTGGAAGATCCCGCGACCGGAGAGAATCTTCCAGCTTTGCTGGTGCGTCTGCCCACCGGCTCCGCCTCTCAACCCGCCGCCTACTGGGCGCTCATCATGCGCACCGCTTACGGCAGTTGCCACCTTGAATACATCGCCGATCTCGACAAGCTGCGCCGCGACTACGGATTTCATACCGCCAAGCACGCCATGATCGGCGATCCTTGCAGCCACACCGTCTTCGATCCAGAAAAAATGACCATGCTCCCCGGCAACATCTGGGTCCGCGGCGCCATCGTCCAAGGCGCCGACGTCCGCCCGCCCCTCGGCATCGAACTCCAAATCAAAAACCAAAACATCCTAGCCATCCGCCACGAATAATCCTCCATCTGTAGCGCAGGGCGCTTGCTTCTGAGCCCTGCTTGCCCCCGTGGGGGCGGTTTTTTCCGCGCCCATTCTGATCCGATCGCCTCCGTCGTCTTTCGCTCTCGTCGTCTTCCGCCTCTCGCCGCAATCCCAACTTGACAACCATCACCCCATGAAAGAATCTCTCTCAGACCATGCCAAAAAAATTCTCATCATCCATCTTGCGTCCCTCACGCCGTAATTTCCTGCAAGCCACCGCAGCAACCTCCGCGCTATTCCTCTCCAAACCGCAAATGTCCCCACCACAATCCACCAACGAACCACTCCCCCCAGCCTTCGCAAGTCTCAAGCCCCTAGGCGATCGCGTCCACCCGATCCAACCTGACGAATTCCAAAGCCGCATGGCCCAAGCCCAGAAAAAAATGGCGGAAGCCCAACCGCCCTTCGACGCCCTATTCCTCGCCCCCGGCACCACCCTCTACTATTTCACCGGCATCCACTGGGGACTAAGCGAGCGCTTGCTAAGCCTGGTCATCCCAAAATCCGGCCAGCCAATTTTAGTAGTCCCCGCCTTCGAAGAAGGCCGCCTCCGTGAACGCCTAAAATTCCCCATAGAAATTCGCGTCTGGCAAGAAGATCAAAGCCCCACAAAAATTGCCGCCTCTGCCCTAACCGATCGCGGAATTCGCACCGGACAAATCGGCGTAGAAGAAACCGCCGCCTTCACCTTCTTCGATCACTTCCGCCAAGCCGCCTCGGGCTTCACCTTCGTCTCCGCCGACCCCATCACCATCGCTTGCCGCTCCCACAAATCTCCCCACGAACTGGAACTAATGCGCATCGCCTGCGACGCCACCTTCGACGTCTTCACCGCCGTCTTCGCCTCCCTAAAAGAAGGCCTCTCGCAAGACGACCTCGGCCATCTCGTCGAAGCCGGCTTCGCCAAAATGAATCTGCGCGGCGGCGCGCTAACCCTAATCGGCGAATCCGCCGCTTTACCTCACGGCACGCAAAAGCCCCGAAGCCTAAAACCCGGCGACGTAGTCCTAATCGATGGCGGCTGCGTAGTCGAGGGCTACGAGTCCGACGTCACCCGCACGGGCGTCCTCGGCTCTCCCAGCAAAAAAGTTCGAGAAGTTTTCGAAATTGTAAGACACGCGCAAAACGCCGCGTTAAGCGCCGCCCGCGCAGGAAAACTCTCCGGCTCCGTAGACGACGCCGCCCGCAAGGTAATCACCGACGCCGGCTACGGCCCCGACTACAAATTCTTCACCCACCGCCTGGGCCACGGCATCGGCCTCGACGGTCACGAACATCCTTACCTGGTCCGCGCCAGCACCACCGTCCTCGAACCCACCATGACCTTCTCCAACGAGCCCGGCATCTACATCCCCACCGAATTCGGCCTCCGCTGTGAAGACGACATGGTCATCACCCCCAACGGCCCCGCCCAACTCCTAACCAAAGGCTTCCAAGCCTCTCTCGAAAAGCCTCTAGATTTCGTATAAGGAGATCGGCATGCAAAATCTTCGGAATAAATACTCTTTTCGACTCGGTCGAAAGCTTTCTCTGATCCTTGCAGTGACGCTGTTACTTCCAGGTCTAGCGATCGCGCAGACTACGCAAATACCTGACGCGGCCAAAACTCAACCTAAAGCGGCCGCCTATGCCGGCCTCGAAATGCTTACACCCGACGAAGGCACGGATTTTAGTGGTTACCTGAGGTCGGTATACTTGGGCATCAAGCGCGAATGGTTTACCCAGATGCCATCCTCAGTCGAAAAAGGTGAGCAAGGAATCGTGCAAGTCGAATTTCGCGTGCAGCGGAACGGAAGCGTACCCGCAGACTTCGTGAAGTTAGCAAAAAGTTCTGGCAAAGACGATCTCGACAGGGCGGCCAGGGGCGCAGTTCAATCAGCCGCGTCGTTTAGCCCATTACCTGATAAATTCTCCCATCCGTTCATCGAACTCCGCATGACGTTCTTCTACAACATCGATCCTCGAAAAATTCAGCGACCCTAGAGTTTTTTTCTGAGTAGCTTCCAAGCCTCCCTCGAAAGACCTCCGGAAGTAGCGCGGTTGTAGCGGCGGGTCTTCAGACCCGTTCTTTTGACGTTACCTTTGACTTTTCTTTCGTAGTGGCGAATCTTTAGATTCGCATCTTATGTGCCTGGAGGTTTCTGTGGGCGTCAGCTACTTTTGGGTCGCTCGTTTATCGTTCACGTTGCTTGTTCTCGCGACGCCGATTACGGCACAATCGCCGCACCCGCAGGCCGGAACCTGCAAGGATCGAGCCACGACTCAGCTGCAACTTGACGATTGCGCAAATAAGGAACTGCATACTTCCGAAGTAAGAATGGAAAGCCTTCTCAAACGATTGGGTCTAAAGCCTGACAGTCCAGAACAAAGGGCCTGGGAGTCTTACAGAGACGCCCAGCTCGCCGCGATCTATCCCCCGCAGGACATCGCCTCTTTCGGATCCGTATACCCGATGTGCCTTGCAATCTTGAAGAGATCTCTGACGGAGGGACGCATTCGGGACTTGAAAGCGCTCATCAGTTCGCAAGAGGGTGACGCCTGTTACGGCTACCGGCTGGCAGCACGGAAGTCCGACTGATTCGCCCTGAGAGCGGAACGCTTCAGCGACAAGGAGCAACAATGCCCGATGAATCGAAACCCGAAAATGCCCCCGACTGGCAACACCACGGCCTGCGCATCGTCCGCGCCAACAACCTCGACACCAACACCCCGCAAACTCCCGGCATGACCCGCGCCGAAGCCATCTCCCACGCCCGGGTGGGCGCGCAGAAACTCTGGGCCGGCACCGTCATCGTCCACCCCGACGCCAAAACCGGCCCGCATCACCACGGCGAAGTTGAAACCGTAATCTACATCGTTCGCGGCCGCGCCCGTTTTCGCTGGGGTGCCCGGCTCGAATTCGTCGACGAAGCCGGCCCCGGCGATTTCGTCTACGTCCCGCCCTACGTCCCGCACCAGGAACTCAACGCCAAAAAAGACGAACCCGTCGAAGCCGTAATCGTGCGCAGCGGCCAGGAACCCATCGTCGTCAATCTCGACATCCCCACCCCCGAACCAAATCCCACCACTCCGCAACCCGACCCCTTCCACTCGTAGTTGTAGCGGCCGCCGTCCGCGCCGGTCGCCTTTGTACTTTTGGACTGCGGCGGCTTGACGCCGCTTTCGCCCTTGGTAGCACTGGCACTCTTGCCTGTGCGCGATCGTAACCACAGCACAAACGATCCATGGAGAGCATCGACTCCCAAGACACGCCTCACGCCTGCAACCCATCACAAAAAAAAGGCGGCCCAAAAGGGCCGCCCGAAAATTGCTAGTGTAAATCGCCTGCCTAAATAATGCTGGCGATCCCTACTGCTTGTCGTACACCTGCACGTCATGCTCTTTCGCGCCGGTCGCGGTGGTCCCCTCCGTCACCACCGTCGTCACCTTGCCATCCTTTGAAACCGACACCTTCGACGAGCCGATTGCTTTCCCGCCCTTTTTCAGCGTCGCCTCATAATGATCGGCGCTCAGCCGCTTGCCGTTTATGGTATCTGCTCCGCTTGGTATGGAGCCCGAGATAGGGTTGTCCTTGCCGTCAAATTTCGTCGTGAACCCATAGGATATGGGCTTGCCGTCGCCGCTGACTCCCTCAAACGTATATTTGAAGCTATCGCCATCCGCCACCACCGTGCGCGTCAAACTCTTCGGCACCGGTCCGGGATCATATTTCGATTTTGTGACGTTCAGCTTCCACGTTCCAACAATCGGGCTGCTTTGCGCTCGCACCGTTGCAGCAACCGCTACCGCCAGCACCGCCATCGCAACAAACGTCAAGACACGCTTCATGGGTGACCCTCCTTGGGTCTTTTTCTCGAGTGATTCGCCTAGTTGACTTTATTTAGTGCGGGAAACTTACCTGGACTGCGGGCCGTCAAAACAAACTGGCGTCACACTACGCTGCATCACCTCTCAAGTCAAACAATTTCCGGCTTGCCTTCTGTGCTTTATCTGCGAACGAATTCCACGGTGCCGCGCCACGCTCTCACGGCCCAATCTTAATAGACACACCAAACCGCTTGTAGTTCGTATACTTATGCTCATTCCGATAAATCTTCCCGCGCATTTCCGTGCGCACACTCACCTCGCTCGGCAGCCACAAAGGCGCCGTCAGGTCCGCGAGTTGCACCTCACCGAGCGCCAATTCCGTTGTCATCAGACCAACCTCAGGTCGCGGCGCCAGCAAATCCGTTCGCAGTCGAATGATTTGAAAACTCTCTTTGTCTATCCACGCGATTCCCTGCACCAAGACTGCCACACTCCAGTTTCCCCCGCTCACCCTGCCCGGCGAGGCGTGACCCGGCCGCTGCGCAAAAGCCACCACGTAGCTATTTCGCGGCCCTATCATTTCATCTCCAAGAAACAGAAACGTGGATTCTGATCGCCGCTGGGGTGAGAAATGACCACATTCGAGCGCATAACCACGGTCCACCGCGTACCCATTGTCGGCACCCACTTTTGCGGCGCGAACTCCCGGTAGGTTCGTGCGATATTCTTCGATGTGAGGGAAAAGCTCTTCACGATGCGTGAGAATCACGTAGCTGTAATGATTGTGCTGGCTCGCTTTGATCGTTCCATTCGAACTCAATTTTTCTTGCGTGATTTCTTCGTCAGCGGTGAGGTCCACAATGTCGCGGAAGAAAGCCCTCACATTGTCGCCTGTCTTATCCAGAATCATGGCTAACGGTTGCTGGTCCGTCGCCGGCTGCAACGTTTTTAGCTCCGGAAACTGCAGGACGAATTTTTCAAGCGGTTCTTCAAGGTACGGATGCGCATCCTTGTAATAACTTTGATCGTCGCCGCTCGATTTTTGCGCAAGCGCGTCCCACGAACCTGCCGCAGCGGCGCAGAAAAAGATAAAGCTACTCACAACCACTAGCCGCAAAACATAACGACACTGAACCAATCCGCGGGGCATCACGCCGACCCTGCCCGCACGCTCTCGCAAAACTCCACCACCCGCTGCTCCGCCCAAAATCTCTCCATCCCCCAATGCCGCGATATAAACGCGCAATGCCCGCCATGCAACGGCGCCTCAAACCGTATCCACGGATTCTTCTCCACCCCCATCGCCAAAAACGAAACGTACGGCACAAATGGATCGTCTTCCGCCACCATCAACAACACTGGCACGCGAAAATCCCCCACCACATTTTTCGCGCTGGACTTCTCGTAATAATCCTCCGCATCACGAAATCCCGCCGATGGCGCGGTAATCACATCATCAAACTCCCGCACCGTCCGCACGCGCCGCAGCCCGCGGGCCGGCACATAGCGATCCGGAAATAATTTCGTCTTCCGCTCATACCGCGCCATCAACCCCGAGACAAACCGGTTCTGATACAAATAATTCTCCCGCCGCTCCAAGGCATCCGCGCAAGCCGACAAATCCCACGCCGGACACACCGCGCACACCCCGCGCAACGCTCCTGGCGCCCCCGCGCCAAACTCCCCCGCCATCTTCGCCACCAAATTTCCGCCCATCGAATACCCAACAAAAAAAATCTCGCGAAATCCATCCACCCCCGTCAACTCCTCAAACACCGCGCGATAATCCCCGCTCATCCCGGAGTTATACAGCGTCGGCGTCAGCGCCTCCGTCCCGCCGCAATTCCGCTGGTTCATGCGCACCACGTGATACCCGCGCGCAAACGCCCGCTCCGCAATCCCCATCACATAACCCGAATCGCTCGAGCCCTCGAGTCCATGCACAATCACCATCACCGGCGCATCCAACATCTTTCCCTTCTGCCAATGACAATGCCCCAATACCTGCGTCCACGGATCCACGCGAAACAAGCGATCCTCCGCGCGCGCCAACGCAAACCGCCGCGGCCAAAACGCCGCCGCAATCGTCATGGCATGGGCGCTACGCAATAAAAAGTGAGGTTCAAACGCAGGAAAAGGTCGAGTCGCCACAGAGGAAGCCGCCGCCAAATGTTCCACGCCAAAACTCTATGCACTTCCGTGCCCGCGCACAAGCACCGCCGTTGTAGTGGCGGGGCTTCTGACCCACTCCTACAGCAAAGGCGACCGCCTCGGAAGGCGGCCGCTACAGAGTCAGAAGTTCGGCCTCGTGTAAGCGCCGGATCTTAGTCCGGCCTCTTAAAACCATTCACGCTTACGCACCACTGCCCCCCGTCAACCTTCAATCGCACAGTCTTTCCTGCTACGTTCGTCTTCAAATGCATCACCAGATCCATCAACGCGCGATCGCCGGCCTATTGTTTCTGTTCTCTTGCTCCTCCGCCTTCGCGCAAAAAAATTCCAAACCGCTCGACGAACCCGAAATCCGCGCCTACCTCGCTAAAAACGACGAATGCCCGGAAGATCAAATCTATTTCTCGAAGCTCGAACACTTCGACTTCAAACACGACAACACCGACCAAGCCATCGTCGTCGCTTCCACCTGCAACACCGGCACCGGAGGCCCCGATATCCACTCCGTCTTCGCGCGCGACTCTTCCGGCCAGCTTCTCGATCTAAAAATCGCCGAACCACCGCCAGACACCTACGACAATATGTTCGGCAACCGCAACTATGACTTAATCGTCGAAGATGGCCTCCTCGTAGCCACCTTCACCGATGATCAGTTTCGCGACACTCCCTTAATCATTAAATACCAATGGAACGGTCAGGAATTCGCCATCGTCAAAATCCAAAAAACCGGCATCTTCCAAACCAGCTACGATTGCGCCAAAGCCCAAAAAGAAGATGAACAAGCCATCTGCCACGTCGATTTTCTCGCCGAACTCGACGTCAACCTCAACGACCTCTACAAATCCCTTCTCGCCAAACTCCCCGCCCCCGACCGCGAAGCCCTAAAATCCGAGCAACGCGAATGGCTAGCCCAGCGCAGCAAAACCTGCCTGATCTACAAAAGCTGGGTCAACTGTCTGGCGAACTACTACCAACAGCGCATCGACGCCCTGACAAAACGCCTCGCCGCGCAATCCGCCGCGACCCGGCCTTTGTAGCGGCCGCCTGGCGTTTACCCCGACCCTGTCGGGGAGGCGGTCGCCTTTGCTTTTGCCGTTGCCTTATGTAGGTGCCGGACTTTTAGTCCGGACTAATCTTATTTCTCGCGCCGGGAAGAACCGAACATCAATCTCCCGTTTTCCCCACGCGCTTCAAATGCCCGACCTCCGAAAACCCGTCATCCGCGTGCGCCGCAACATATCGCCGCAGATCTTTGGTGTCCGCTGTAACCAACAATAGCTGGAACATCCCTGGATTCAGCAATTCATGCTTCAATTTACTTCCGCCGAACCCATGCGGCTTCTTAATCGCATCATCATCTAGCTCCGCAATCGCTAGGTCGTCTCCGTAAATTTTTATTTTCCAAATCACGTGCATGGGAAGCACGCCGATCGCTGGGTCGACGTTCACGCCATCCACGGTTTCCTGTTCGTACTGGGCGTCCATAAAGAGCTTTCCCGTCAGCCGGACGAGGTTGACATCGTATGTGTCCTTGACCTTTGTGCCCGGATCAAAAACGCTAATCTCGTATCCGGCATTTTTGGATTTATAAAAGGTAATCTCTCCCTTGTCGTCCGTGTCCGTGCCCATCCATGTTCCCTCCAACCCGGGCTCCACAACCGCGTCTTGGCTCGTATATAACGGATTCAAGGAATACGACGGACAACCACATAGCCCTAAGCACGCAACCAACAGAACCGGCAGCCATCGCAATTTCATAACTCGCTCCTCACCTCAACGCGAACCACCCCGCTAGCGTCGCAAACTTCTCATCCTGCGTCCACGGCGACCCAAACTCCCGCCCAATCTCTGTCACCCGCCGCAGCAGCGCCGCAGGCTTAGCCGAAAACTCCTCCGCGCATCTTTCCACCAATTCGCGATCCTTAATCTCCGTCACGCGCAATCCACTGCGCTCACACGCCCCGCGGATCGCCGCCCGAAACAATTCTCCATCCGCGGTATGAATCAGCGCGTGCGACGCCAAAATCCTCGCAAACTCCGGCAGCGCTCGACCCGAAGCCAGCAACAACGCCCCGCGGTCCAACTTCCATTCCAGTTTCTTCAACTCACTCTTCATCCCGCGCAGCGCCGCAACCGCCAACTCTTCCGCCTCCGCCCGCACTCCACGAACAAATTCTCCCGCCTCCGGCAACTCCATTTTCTCCGCGGTGTGATACGGCTGCCGGTACGCATAACTAAACGTCTTCACCAGCCGCACCCGTGCCCGCTGCAACACCACCGGCCGCCCGCCCTTCTCCAGACACACCACCACCATCGCACTCCATCCCGAGTGCACGCGAAAACCCACCGCCGCCTTCTTCATAAAATCCTCCGTGGTAGAGGAAACGGAGGCACGCAATGCTGTTCTTGCTAATCCGACAGGGGATTATGGTGCGAAATTGTGGCGGTCACAAGAGGCGCGCCGGCGAGGATGGCGCCACGGGTAAAATTTCGTAAGTGTTCATTTTAAAGGTGTTGAAGTTGCTTGTTTTGTTACAGATTGCAAGTGTTGATTTTGCGGGAGTTAGGATTTCGCTGAATGGGGCGGCGATCACCTCTGCCCTGACATCGTGGCGGCGAACGGTGCACAGGCCCCTTCGTTGCTCAGGGTAAGCAGGAGTGCCGGTGCTACTAAAACCTACGTGGCTGAATTTGGCGTTGCGGCGGGAGCTTCGACCGGCGCGGCGGTCGGGGCCGGCGCCGTTGGCGGGTCATTTCGGTTGGGGTAGAGATTGTCGGCGATGGCTTCCATCCAGGCGCGTTTGCCAAAGGTGGTGGAGTATTCGTGCTGGGCCATGCCGATGGATTGGACCATGGTTTGGGCGATGTAGCCTAAAGTGTTGGCGGTTCTAGGCTTAATGTGTCCTTGAGCCACCGCGGCGAAGAGGCGACTGAGGGCGGAGGTCAGATCACAGGCGGAGGTGTATTTGCCGGCAAGGTCCACAGCGACGTCCTGGCCGAATTTCTGGACGGCGCGGGATTGCTGGTCCTTGCGGGCATGGAAGGTGCAGAACTCCGGGTGGGTGCCGGAGCGGGGCATGCGGCAGCGGCGATTGTCAGCGAAAGTGAAGGAGCACAAAGAGTTAGGACGGTCGATGGAGAAAGTGACGGACATGGGAATCCCTCCAGAGGGTGAAAGATTGAGTTGTGTTTTGGAGATGCTCGCGAGAGGCGAGACGTAGTTCTTTACGTGTTAATGGTACAGAGAATTGCTGATGTTGTCAAGAAGAATTTTGGATTTTTTGCAGTTCCAAAATGGGAAGCGAAATTCGTTCGAAAATAGGGGCTTTATGATTGCGGGCGGCCTATCCTTGTATATAACGGGTTTGGTATATGCTCGTGGACCGGGACTCCCCGCCTCCCAGAATACTCCGAGGACGTGATGATGGAATTGGTGAAGGGAAAGATGCGGCTGCGGGGGTCTGACCCGTTGGCTCCAGCGGCGATTACTTTCGTGTTTCTGTGTGGCGCGAACTATGGGATGGATATTGCACTGGACTGGCTCGGGATACCTGCGTCGAAGACGATAGTGAATGATGTGATTATTGGGGCGCTGGGGGCCGTGGCGGTTTTCTATTACGTTTCGGCGAGCTGGGAGAACCATAACTTTAAGAGCGCTAAGGAACGGATTGTTCTGATTGGGGAGTTGAATCGAAGGATTCGCGAATCGCTGGGGGTGGTGACGAGCTCGGCGATGTCCGAGGATCGCGAGGAGCGGTTGCAGGGGATCGACGAGGCGATTGACCGGATCGACGATATTCTTTGCGATTTTCAGGTGGGGACGGCGAGGGGGAAGACTTAACGCAGAGGCGCAGAGGGCACAGAAAAGAAGAGAAGGCTTCCAGTTGGGCTGGCTGGGCTGATTGCTGGGGCATCGCGCTTGTGAGTGACGCGATTTCGCACCATAATCGCCTGTCGGTTCTAGTAGCGGAGGCACTCTTGCCTGTGCGGCATAAGCGCCAGCAACACGCTACCAAAACGTATCCAACACCGTTAATTTCGCTGCAACAGTCGCGTTGCCTGCTGCGACCTCAGCCATTTCGCCGATCGCTTCATGTATGATCTGACATTTGTGGAGAGGAACGACGCCCACTGGGGCTTCGTCTCGTCACGCTCCAGAGCAAACCGCGCCAACGCATAGCCGAAGAGCTCCTCGGAAAGATATCCCAGCCGCCGCGCCGACCATCCTTGCGAGCTGTAGTCGTTGTGCTGCTCGAAACGAAATGCGGAATTTGCCGTAAAGATGCCAAAACCGAGAAACACGGTGAGCAGGTCATTCAGCTGCTCCATATCCGGTTCGTCGCGCTGCATCAACCCTGGCCGTAGCAGAATAATATGTCCCACCTCGTGGGCCAGAGTAGCTACCAGCACCATCGGATCCTTCAGTTGCTTTTCATCAATCGAGATGTGCGGTCTGGCCTCAGGATCATGATGGTAAAGGCCTGCGGCGCCTGAACCTCCTCCTTCATAGAAAGGAACCAGTTGGCGCGTCAGGTCGTTCTCGGACGCGAACATCGTCACGTCGACTTCTGCCGAATTCACCTGCATCTGCGTCGCAACGCGATGGAACATCGCCTGCAGCGCGTGCTCCGACCCATCGTACGGATCAGGAAAGTACTCGGGCGTTGGCAGCATCACGGTGGCGCCAAGAAGGCGCTGCGCGCCGAGTAGCTTCCCCAGACGCACAAACGAGCTATCCACCCACTTGTGCTGCTCCACCGTGATGGGCAGCTTCGGCTTTGTGAGGCCAAACACGGTACCGTTATACCAGAGCACTCATCCGTATGCCTCGGTGGATCTATCGTGAAGCTGAATTCCGCAACCGCAACGAACAGCGCCTTGCGAGCACCGCAACTCCACACCTATAATCGCCTGTCGGTTTTTGGTAGCACAGGCACTCCTGCCTGTGCACCTTGAACACGAGCAACACCAACGCGATTGCCGTCGCGCGGATGCTCTTTAGACGGCGTACCACCACAAGCGCCAGGAGCCCCAGTGCCAGTAGGAACCGCATTCCACGAACGCACCCTCGCCCTCTGCGAAAGCCTCAACTATCGCGAGTGGTCCGGCTACTACACCGTCGGCGTTTACGAGATGCACCACGAGCACGAGTACAACGCCATTCGCAATTCCGCCGCGCTCATCGACATCTCTCCGCTCTTCAAATATCGCGTCACCGGAAAAGACGCCACTAAATTTGTGAACCGCGTCATCACCCGCGACATCAACAAAGTTGCGATCGACCAGGTGATCTACTGCTGCTGGTGCGATCCGCAAGGCCACGTCATCGACGACGGCACCATCACCCGCCTCGGCGAAAACGATTATCGCTGGACCGCCGCCGACCCCAGCTTGCGCTGGTTCCAGCAAAACGCCTTTGGCCTGGACGTAGAAATCATCGACGTCTCCGAACACGTCGCCGCCCTGGCCGTGCAAGGCCCCACCTCCGGCCGTCTACTCAAAGCCGTAACCAACTCGGACATCTCCAACCTGAAATATTTTCGCGTAACTCACAGCAAAATCGCCGGCGTTCCCGTGGACATCTCTCGCACCGGCTACACCGGCGACCTCGGCTTCGAGATCTGGATGCCCTGGAAAGACGCGGTAAAAGTTTGGGACGCTCTGGTCACGAAAGGAAAAGCCTTCGACGTTCACCCCGCAGGCATGATCGCGCTGGACGTCGCGCGCGTCGAAGCCGGCTTAATCCTCATCGAAGTCGATTACACTTCCAGCAAAAAGGCGCTGATCGAATCGCAAAAATATTCGCCCTCAGAAATCGGTCTGGGAAAATTAGTCGATCTGAAGAAAGAGAATTTCGTCGGTCGTGACGCATTAATTCGCGAAGCGAAGAAAGGTCCCGAACGCGCGTTGGTCGGCCTCGAAATCAACTGGAACGAAGTAGAAGCCCTCTACGACAAAATGCACATGGCCCCGCAAGTTCCCAGCATGGCCTCCCGCGTCCCCGTCCCCGTCTACCGCAACGGCAAACACATCGGCAAAGCCACCAGCACCACATGGTCGCCAACGCTGAAAAAAATGATCGCGTTGGCCTCGGTAAATCGCGAGCACGCCACGCCCGGCACCACCCTGCAAGTAGAAATGACCGTAGAAGCTGTGCGCCACACCGTCTCGGCAAAAATAGTTCCAACGCCATTCTTCAATCCGCCACGCAAAACCGCAACCCCAATTTCATAGCGAAGGGGCGTTGGCGAAGTGCGACCACGGCCTCGTCCGCCGCATCTATACCGTGTGGTACAAAGCTCGGAGGGATTCCATGGGCAAGCTCGACGGAAAAATCGCACTCATCACCGGCGGTAACAGCGGCATCGGACTGGCCACCGCGCAACTGTTCGTCAAAGAAGGCGCTTACGTTTACGTCACCGGGCGCACGCAGTCCAAGCTGGACGCAGCCGTAAAGAAAATCGGAACGGGCGGTCAGGGCGTCACAGGCGGACAGGGTGTGACCGGCGTGCAAGGCGACGTCGCCAAACTCGACGATCTCGATCGCCTCTTCGCGCAAATCAAAAAAGAAAAAGGCAAACTCGACATCGTCTTTGCCAACGCTGGGATCGCCAAATACGCCCCACTCGGCGAAATTGACGAAGCCTTCTACGACAGTATTTTCGATGGCAACGTGAAAGGCCTGCTGTTCACGGTGCAAAAAGCTCTCCCGCTGCTCCCAGACGGCGCCTCCGTCATCCTCAACGCCTCAATCGTCGGCAGCAAGGGCCTTCCGGCCAACAGCGTTTATGCGGCCACCAAAGCGGCGATCCGCTCGTTCGCGCGCACCTGGACCACCGATCTCAAAGCCCGTAAAATTCGCGTCAACGCCATCAGCCCTGGGCCCATCGATACGGAAGGCTTGCGCGAACTCTTCGGCAGTTCCGCGGTGGGTCAGGAACGGCTGAAGAACATCAGCGCCATCGTTCCACTGGGCCGCCTGGGGCAACCGGAAGAAATCGCCAAAGCTGCGCTGTTCCTGGCTTCCGACGACAGCAGCTTTGTGACGGGGATCGAGTTGTTCGTGGACGGCGGCGTGGCGCAGGTGTGATTGGGGGTCTGATCGGTCCTGGCGTGCTCACCGCGGAAATAACATCAGTGTCGCAGGCGCTGCACAGTTTACCCCAGCGTGTAAGCGCTGGGCGCGATCGCCACTACGCGAAGGAGCACCGGAGGTGCGGCACATCCGTTGCTGCAAACCACCACTGATACAAACCATTCGTTATCGATGACTGTTAATTCGCCGCGGCGAACTTTTCCACCGAAGAGAGCATTTCGTCCAGCGCAGCTCGATCGAGCAATCGGCCGCGCACCACTACGGCGCGAATCCGCGATGTGTTCTGAATGTCCGCCAGCGGGTCCGCATCCAGCAACACCAGGTCTGCAACTTTGCCTTTCTCAATCGTTCCCTGCGTCGCGCTCTTGCCCATGAATTCCGCGGCGCGAGACGTTGCGGACTGGAGCGCTTGCATCGGAGTCAACCCAGCGTGCACCAGCAGCGCAAGCTCGTCGTGCAAGCTGAATCCGGGATAAACAAACGGCGCAGCCGTATCCGTCCCGGCAAGAATCTTCACTCCAGCGACTTGCATTTCGCCAACCACATGCGCGGACTTCTCCATGAGTTCTTGTCGCAGTGGATAATCTCGCGCCTGCGCGGCGAGCGCGTCTTGCAGCGCCACTTTCTTCCAACGGTCGAACACCGCGCGCGGCACATACTTCACTCGCTGATCCGGCATATCGGCCAGGTTTCCTCGCCGATACGAATCTTCCTGCAACAGAATTAGTGTTGGAGTCTGCGACGTCCCATTCGCCACGAATTCCTGAAGCAGCGCGTGCGCACGTGCTTCAGAAAAACTTTGCAGCAGCTCCTGGGCCCAATCGAATTGCCGCGTGCGTGACGAAACATCTTTCTCTTTTCCCGCCGCCGCAAGAAACTGCTCGCGCATCAGTTTCGGCTCATTCGCGGAGCAAGCCCGCAGCACGCATGTCAGATGCTCTATGCTCTTCTGTCCTACTGCCGAAGCTTCCGCCGCGGTCACGCGATCCGGCACATGTCCGACAAAAGAAATATGTTCGCCCTTGCACGCCGCCGCGATCTGAAAATAAACGTCGCGGCTTAGGTGCGATTGCACCTTGATAAAATCGACGCCGCGTCGCACCAGGTCATGCACGTCTTGGGAAGCTTGCGCACCGTTGGTCACCACCAGCGCAGGCTGAAACGCCGGCGGATTGCCGTCGAGATACGGTCCCGCAAGATAGATGCGCGGCCCGAGCCGCTTCCCTTCTTCAATCTCACGGCGCAATGGCAGGAGCGAATCCAGGTAACCGCCCATATCGCGCACGGAAGTAATTCCATTCTCGAGCAGCAGCGGAATCATAAATTTGCGACTGCCGTCTGGCTCGCCCGCGCCGGTCAGATGCACGTGCATATCGGCCAATCCAGGAATCAGGAACTTTCCGCGCCCATCGACGATGGTGGCGTGGCGAGGAAGGTCCGCCGCCGCGTCGGAAGAAGTAATCGCAGCGATGCGATCGCGCACCAGCAACACGGTCATGTCCGGTTGCGGCGCCGCGCCCGTCCCGTCGATCAGCGTGACGTGAGTAATCGCCAGCGCGGATTCCTCGGGCAATTTGTGCTGCGCACAGGAGCACGCCAGCAAACATACAAGCACGCACGCGGCCACACGCGCGATTGCGGCCAGCGATAGTTTCGCCGCGCGCGTGTAGATCCTGTGATGAAAGGAGATCACTGGTTCAAACGATTGTACTTCTTTAAGACGGCCCGCAACTTATCGTGGGGCAAGGCGATCGCTTTGTGATTGTCGATTCCCGTCATGGTCTCCGCAGCGATCATGGCGTTGACGACGGCCTCTTCCGTGGCCTGCACGGTGGCGGCAAACAAATCATCCATCTTGTCGTTCGGCAACATTCTTAAATCCACGACATGATCCACCGCCGCAGCGCCGGAATTCGCGGTGGAAAACGCGATAAAGATATCACCCGAGCCGTTGCCGGAAACACTGCCATCACGTCCGAGCCCCAAAGACACGCGCCGTGCCAAGCGCTTCAACTGATGCGCCACCAGCGGCGCGTCCGTGGCCACCACCACGATAATCGAGCCGCGCTCCGATCCGTCAAAGGGCGCCGCGGCGTACGCTGGGTCCTCCGAAATTTCCTTGCCGACCGGCACGCCCGCGATAATCAAGTTCGGCCGCCGTCCGTAATTGCACTGCACCAGCACGCCGACGGTGTATCCGCCGTCGCTGCCGGAAAGCTTTCGCGAAGAAGTTCCCGTGCCGCCCTTGAACTCGTTGCAGATCATTCCGGTGCCGCCGCCCACGTTGCCCTCCGGCACCGGTCCGGACTTCGCGGAATCAATCGCGCTGAAAACGTGTTCGGGCTTTACGTGAAAGCCGTTGATGTCGTTCAGCCAGCCGTCCCAGGTTTCCGCCACTACTGGCAGCGACCACCAATATTCCGTCGCGTCCGGCGCGCCGTGGCTGACGCGCCACTGAATCACCGCGTCGCGCACCACACCCACGCTGTGCGTGTTGGTAATCATCACCGGACCCTCGAGGAATCCCGATTCTTCCACCCAGGTGGTGCCGGTCATTTCGCCGTTGCCGTTTTGCGAAAACCATCCCGCGAATACCGGATTGTTCATGGAATTCGCTCCGCGCGGCAGCACGGCGGTGACGCCGGTGCGAATCGGTCCTTTTCCCACGACCAATTTTCCTTCGCCGGAAATGAGCGTGGTTTCGCCGACGAGGACGCCCGCGACGTCGGTGATGGCGTTGAATGGGCCAGGCGTGCCGTCGAACGGCACACCCAGATCACGCGCCCGCGACTTAGTCGCAGCATTCTGCTGCGCGGATGCCGCGCCAATCAGAGAGAAGAATAAGAGCGAAGTTGCAAGCGCGCGAATCCAAGTGTTCATTGGTTACTCTTCTCCGGACATTCCGTTTATCTTCGCGCCATTGTAGCAAAGTGTTTGGAAGGCCAGACGTCTGAGCGGTTGGAAGGCGGATGACACTATTGGAACACCGTGTTGGAATATGGGAGGATTCGTGACAAGATTTGCTGTTCACAACCGCGCTGCAAATATTCGGACACACACAAACAGCTGGAGCATTCATGAGCCGCCACATTCTGGGAACTGGGCTGGGAACTGCGATACGCTGCGCCACATTACTTCTGGCTGCTATATTTTTCCTGGCGCAGTTCGCGTTCGCGCAAAGCGCCGCGAAACATCCCATCACGTTTGACGATCTGATTCACATGCATCGCGTCGGCGGTCCCGCCATTTCTCCGGATGGCGCGTGGGTCGCTTACGCGGTTTCCACGCCCGACATGGACGCCAACCGCAACGCCAGCAATATCTGGGCGGTGCGCACGGCGGGCGGCGACGCCGTGCAACTGACTAGCGGAGGACATGACTCTTCGCCGGTGTGGTCGCCGGACGGCAAGACGCTGGCGTTTCTTTCTTCGCGCGACGGCAATTCGCAGGTGTATTTTCTGCCGATGGATGGCGGCGAAGCTCGCGAGATGACGCACCTGTCCACTGGCGCGGACATCGTGAAATTTTCGCCAGACGGAGAGACCATCGCCTTCACTTCCTCGGTTTATCCGGATTGCAAAGATGATGCGTGCAACAGCGCGCGCGATGCCGAGAAAGAAAAGTCCAAGGTGAAGGCGCGCGTCTACGAACAGCTTTTGTATCGCCACTGGACGCATTGGTCCGAGGGCAAACGCGCGCACCTATTTGTAATGCCCGCGGACGGCAGCACCGCCCCGCGCGACCTGACCCCAGGCGCTAACTACGACGTGCCTCCAGACGAGCGCGGCGGCCCGGAAGACATAAATTTTTCGCCAGATGGAAAGGAAATTTGCTTCACCGCAGTTACCGATAAAGTGGAAGCGCTCAGCACCAACGGAGATCTTTTTCTGGTGGCGGTGTCCGGCGGTGAAGCGAAACGCATTACCACTAATCCCGGCTTTGACGGCAATCCCGTCTACTCGCCGGATGGGAAGTACATCGCGTATCACGCGCAACTGACGCCAGTCGACGAGTCCGATCGCTGGCGCATCATTCTTTACGATCGGCAGTCTGGAAAAGCGCAGAGCTTGACGGACGGCTTCGATCGCAGCGCCGCGGAGCTGACGTGGTCCGCGGACAGCAAGACTATTTTCTTCACCGCGGAAAACGAGACGCTCAATCCCGTCTACACCATTGCCGTACCAACGGACGCGGCAGGAGCTGGCGCCGAACCCAAGAAATTGATTGCCGACAGTTTCAATACTGGCATCACGTTGAGCGCGGACGGCAAGACACTGGCGTTCGAGCGCACCAGCCTGACCATGCCCGCGGAAGTATTTGTTGCGAATTCCGATGGCACGAATGTGCGGCAACTTTCGCACGCCAATGATGCGGCACTGGCGAAGCTGGAAATGAACGCTCCGGAAACGTTCTGGTTCACCGCCGCCGACGGGGTGAAAATTCAGGTCATCCTGGTACGGCCGCCGAATTTTGACGCCACGAAAAAATATCCGTTGCTGGTGTTGCTGCACGGCGGACCGGAAACGATGTGGTCCAACGCGTGGGGATATCGCTGGAACGCGCAGGTTTTTTCCGCGGCAGGTTACGTCAGCTTGTTGATTAATCGGCGCGGGTCCACGGGATACGGCCAGAAATTTACCGATGAGATCGCCGGGGATTGGGGCGGAAAAGCCTATAGCGACGTGATGACGGGTGTGGATTACGCGCTGAAGAAATATCCGTTCGCGGATGGCACGCGCATGGCGGCGGCCGGCGGCTCTTACGGCGGTTATATGGCGGATTGGATCGCCACGCATACGGGGCGGTTCAAGGCGATCATCAGCCACGCGGGCGTTTACGATTTGACGTCCATGTACGCTACCGAAGAGTTGTGGTTCAACGAGCACGATACGCCGGGAACGCCGTGGGGAAATCCAGAGGCGTACAAGAAATGGTCGGCGTCTGGGTACGCGGGGGAGCTTGGGAAATATAAGACGCCGACGCTAGTGGTGTGCGGGGAAAATGATTTTCGCGTGCCGTATACGCAGTCGTTGGAATTCTTTAATACCTTGCAGCGTGAGGACGTGCCGTCGAAGTTGGTGGTGTTTCCGGATGAGGGGCATTGGGTGCTCAAACCGCAGAACGCGCAGTTTTGGTATAAGACGTTTCAGGATTGGTTGGCGACGTATTTGAAATAGTTGCGTGGTTGAGATCGACGATTGCGCAGGACTGCTTGCATGGGCGAGGCGTTCGCTGGCGCTGCAGAAGGCGCACAGGCCCTTCGTTCCTCAGGATAAACAAGAGTGCCTGTGCTACCGAGGCGCAGTTTTGGTGTACGCGCGATTGTTCTTGCAATGCCCTTCCGTAGCGACTAGTCTCACTGCAATTAAATCCTGGAAAGTCGAGTCCCAACAAATATGGTTTCGCTGCCGCAGAACGTCGTGGTTGCTCGGCCGAGTGTGTTTACCGGCCGCAACGGGTTGGTGGACAGATACTTCTATTTCTGTATGGCGCTGTTGATCGCTGCGATTGTAGCGACCGGCTTTAGCCGCACTGTCAATCAGAATCTGTTGCATCCCGCCATTGCACGACCGCGAATCCTGTGGTTCCACGCCGGAGCGTTTACCGGGTGGGTTTTGTTTTTTATTTTTCAATCCACGCTAGTGCGCACGCGAAACATCAAGTGGCATCAATTTTTCGGATGGTTTGGCGCGGCGCTTGCCACCGTAATGGTTGCGCTGGGAATCACGACGTCTATCGTCATGGGTCGTTTTGACGCTGTGCAGCTTCACCTGCCCGATCCGGCCTTTTTGAGCATTCCATTTCTCGACATGCTCTCGTTTGGTGTTTTGTTGGCGCTCGCCATTGCCTGGCGCAAAAAGCCCGACTGGCATCGTCCGTTGCTCTTCATGGCCACCTGCGCGCTGTTGGACGCGCCCTTTGGACGTTTTGATTTCCTCTTCAACAACAATCTTTTCTATCTGGCTCTGGACCTGGTAATGCTGCTGGGCGTGGCGCGCGATTTCCTGGTTAATCGGCGGGTGCACGCTGTGTATCGCTACGCGCTGCCGATATTGGTTGCCGCGCAAGGCTTGGCGATTTATCTTTGGCGCGGATCGCCGGCGTGGTGGTTGAGCGTTACGCACAAAATTTTGGGATAGCCGCGCCGAGGCGATGGCTTCACCTCGTGTGTTTTACCATTGCGGGACACCTCCAATGCGGCCCGACAACGGTTGTGTCGCACCTCCGGTGCTCGCGTTCTCTCCGCTTATCGCACCCAGCCCTGGCGGGCTGGGCTAAATTGTTCCGCGCCTCCGGCGCTGGGATTTGCGCGACGATTACGGCTGACGCGCACATCTACATCTGGTCCCACTTACGCCCGGTTGATTGGTGCGCGGCATCGTCTCGAGGGACGGGCACGGCATGCTGTACCCCAACGAAGTCGACATCACGGTTGACATCACGATTCTAGAACTTTTTGCAGGGCGGCGCGGGCGAAGCGGAATAGGTGGTAGAGCACGAAGGCGCTGAGCGCCAACAATAAAGTCACGAGAATTATTGTGGTCTTCGGATGCGCGGAGGCTAGCCAGCTTAGCCAGACGGCTAGAATGTCTTCGCCTAAACTTAAAATCCAATTGCTGAAAGGTTCGGGGGTGACGTTGGCAGCGGCGCGGGCGCTGGCTTTGGCGCCGTGCGAGGTTAGGGCTACGCCGCCGGCTAGTAACGCGGCGCCCCAGCGCCATTCTGGCGGGGCGGCGCCTGTGGCGGCGTAGGCCAGTACGGCGGCGGCGGGCGGACGGATGAAGGTGTGGATGGCGTCCCAGATGGTGTCGACGTAGGGGATTTTGTCGGCGAGAAATTCTATGGCGTACATGGCGCAGGCGATGCTTAGGACCCACGGGTGGGAGAGGACGCGCATGGATTGCGGGAGATCGATTATGCCGAAGCGCTGGAGGATGCCAAGGGTGGCTACGGTGGCGTAGAGGTTTAGGCCGGAGGAGAAGCCGGTGCCTAGGGCTAGGCCGAGGGTTTCTAGCGGGTTCATATGCGTATTCGCAACAACAATTACAAACTGAACTTATCACGAGTGAGTGGTTTGATTTCTTCTTTTGAAATTGCGGCGTATTGGTGCGCGGGACGCGGCGTTATGCGAGGTGGAGAATCGCTGGGGAAAAAAGATATGGCGAAGACGCGAAGGAGAGCGGAGAGACAAGAGTTGCGGATTGGTCGGCTGGGCTGAGCGGGCACGGCATGCCGTGCCCCTACGAAATCCGATGAGGCCCTGAAGGGCCTCGCTACAAAAGCGCGTCCATATGGTGCATATCGCTCTGATGTTTACGTCGTAAAAGCGGCATCAAGCCGCCGCACTCCAAATTGTGATGCGCCGCGCTTTCCCATCGTGGAGCGGCGCGGCGACACAAGAACGCCAATCGGGAGATTCATCCCGCTAAACGCGCGGGATGGAGAGGCGTTGGCGTTCCCAGGGGAAACGCTCCCGCGCTAGAAGAGGAATTTTACGGCTAGTTGGAGGATGCGCGGGGGGGCGGCGCTGATGACTTGGCCGAAGGTGGAACTGGCGATGTTGCCGTCGACGGCTTGCGGGCCGAAGAATTGCGCGTGGTTGAAGACGTTGAAGGCTTCGACGCGGAATTGCAGGGACTTGGCTTCGCGCAGCTGCAGATTCTTGAGCAGAGCCATATCGAAATTGTTGGAGCCGGGGCCGTAGAAAAAGCGGCGCTGCGCGGTGCCGGGCGTGCCCAGGACGTTCTGGCTAAACTGCGAAACATCGAAATAGTCGTGGCCGTTGAGGGGATTGGAGTTCAGATGGAGCGGGCCGCCGGTGTAGTCCGGCTCGTCGATGCCAAAGTTGTTGATGCCGTTGGGCTCGGAACCGATCAAGGAGTTGTCGCCGAAGTTGACGAGGGTGACGGGAAATCCCGAGCTGAAACGCGTGATTCCGGAGAGTTCCCAGCCTTGCGTCCAGCGGTTGGTGACGCGGAACAGCTTTTCAAACGGCAGCTGGTAGTTATAGCTGACAACAAAATTCTGCGGGACGTTGAAAGAAGAGAGCGCGCGGCTGAGCGACGGATCAAGCGGATTGACGGCCTCGCCGATGTTGGAGGACTGGTCCAGCGATTTGCTGAAGGTGTAGCCAGCCAGGACGGTGAGACTTTTGCTGGTGTGGCGCAAGGTGATTTGCAGCGAATTGTAATTGGAGTTGCCGATGGTGGCCTGATTGGCGTTGCTGCCGAAACTCGAGCCGAGCGGGCCACGCGTGCCGTTGTAGACGGTGCCGGTGGAGGTGACGTAGGTACTGTCCTCGCCAAACGGGCCGCAGGGCGTTTGCCCGGGAGCGAGATTCGCGGGGTTGTTCAAGAACAAGCACAGCGCGGGATTGCCGGGGTTGGCTTCCGCGATGACCAAAAGGCGATGGCCCTGGGTGCCAACGTAGTCCAGGCTGAGAGCGGTGTTGGCGCCAAGCGCGCGCTCGAGCGAAAACATATATTCCTCGGTGTACGGAATGCGATTCGTCGAAAGGTAATTGGGAAGCCCGGTGATGGGCTCGAAGGTGGACCAATCGACATTGGGATCGGGATGGCTGGCGCTGGAATTCAGCGGGGCGAGGGTTAACGGAAAAGGCTGGCCGAGATTCTGGCCGTTCGATGCGGTGATGAATGGCGTGGCGAAGAGCGGCGGAGCGGGGCTGGTGTAGGTGCTGCCATATGGCGCGTTGGCGCTCATTACGCCGAGCGTGAGGGCTTCGATGGCGGTGTAAAACATTCCGTAGCTGGCGCGGATGCTGGTCTTGCCGGGAGCGCCGAAGATTCTTGCGAGCAAACCGTCGCCGGTAGAGCTGGGAGAGTAGGCGAGGCCGACGCGCGGCGCAAAATCGCGATTGTCGGGAGGCGCGAGAGTGCGCGGGATGCCAGGGTCAGTGGGATAAACGATGCCGGCAGGAGCGCCGGGAAAAACCACGGACTGTTCGCCAGGAACGAAGGTGGCGATTTGATTGTACTTTTCGTACCAGGGCTCAATGCGGTCCCAACGCAGACCGTAGTTGAAGGTGAGGCTGCGCGAGATGCGCCAACTATCTTGCCCATAGAGTCCGACATATTTGTTGCGGCCGTAGAAGGATTGCAGCTGGCTTTGATTGTATTGGCTGGGAGCGCCGAGCAGGAAATCGGCAAAGTCCGAGCCGGTTTCGGTGCCGAAGAAGAGGAAGTTGCCGTTGAATTGCGCAATAGCATCGACGGCCAGTTGGTCGTAGTGAAACTCGCCGCCGAATTTCAGGGTGTGCGTGCCGAGGACCTTGGAAAAATTGTCGAGCCACTGATAGGTATTGCCGGCTTGCTTCAGCTCGTTGGTGTTGGTGCCAATGGTGAAGCTGTTGAAGCCGACGCTTTCGACGCCTTCGGTTTTTGGCGAGAGCGGCACGATTCCGGGCGTGCCGGCGCCGACTTCGAAGCCCTGCGAAGCGAGGCTAACGCCGACGCCGCCAATGGGCTGGCCAAGGTCGGTAAAGTTTCGCAAATAGCTGAAGTGAAATTCATTCACAGCGGTGGGGCTGATGGTTTTGGTGTCGCCGAGGCTGAGTAACTGCGCGCGACCGGTGTTTAGGGCGTTGAAGCCGGGGACGTTCGCGCCACCTTGGGCGACGGGATAAGGATTATTCTGCGACCAGTCGTCGATGAAGTAGTAGGCGGAGAGCAGACCGAAGCGGGAGTTGGCGTCGAGGCGGTAGGCGCCCTTGTCGTCATTCAAGGTTTCGTTGGATGCGGAGGTAGAGAAGGTGTCGGCGCCGATGTTGGGCGCGGGGATGTATTGCAGGAGGTTGTTGGCGGGAGCGGACCACGCAGCTTTCGGAATGATGGCGCCCGGGAAAACGCAGGCGGCGGTGGAGTTACAGGTGGGAGTGTAGTAAGGCTCGCCGGCGGAAACGGTGTAGTTGAGTTTCTGCGAAAGCTGGCTGGCGAAAAACGGGCCGCTTACGGTGGTGGGGACAGCGTTGCCATTGGCGTCGATGGTCTGGAAGGAGCTGGCGAGGTCGCTGAGATTGCCGGTGCGATCCTGCGCGGAAGGCACGGCGATGTTGCCGGTGTCGATGCCTTGCGTGAGGCGGGTGGCTTGATAATCGGCGAAGAAGAAAATTTTGTCTTTGCGAATGGGGCCGCCGATGGTGCCGCCGAACTGATTTTGGTCGAAGGCGCCGCGCGTGGGGGAAAAAAAATTGCGCGCGTCAAAATTGGTGTTGCGGAGAAACTCGAAAACGTCGCCGTGCCAGGAATTTGTCCCGGATTTGGTGACGACATTGATTTGGCCGCCGCTGAACTCGCCGTACTCGGCGTCAAAACTGTTGGTGAGGATGCGGAATTCGGCGATGGCGTCGAGATTGGGGACGACAGCGGCGCCGTTGTTAACGTCTTCTTCGACGTCACTGCCGTTGACGATGAAGCTATTGGCAAATTCGCGCTGGCCGTTGATGGAGATGGTGCCGGGGTTGAGGTTGCCGGAGGGCGAAAGCGCCGAAGCGCCGACGTCTTGCACGGTGTCCGAGGTGATAGAGGTGAGTGGGGCGACGCCGGGCTGAAGAGAAAGCAAATCGGTGAAGCTGCGGCCGTTGAGGGGGACGGCGGTCATCTGAGCTGCGGTGATGACTTCGCCATTTTGCGTGCTGGAGGTTTCAACTTGGAGCTGGTCTTCCACGACGGTGACGGCATAGGTGCGCTCGCCGAGTTGCAGGACTACGTTGACGGTGAGAGAGCTATTGGCATCGATAACGACGCCGGTGCGCTGATAGGGGCGGAAGGAAGTGACGGCGACGCATAGATCGTAGCGGCCGATGGGGAGTGCGGGGAAGGAGTAGAAACCTCTGGTGTCCGTGACGGTGGTTTGCTGGATGCCGGTTTCTGCGTTGGAGGCGGTGACGGTGGCCTTAGTGACCACGGCGCCGGTGGAATCGGTGATGGTGCCGGAGATGCTGCCGCCGACGCCGGCCGAGGCGGTGCCTGAGAAAATCAAGAACGCGGCCAGAGAGAGATAACAGACGAGGCGCCGGAGTTGACGGAAGAATTGAAGCCGAGAGGCGATTGCGAGATTCTGCGGCAGGCCGATCACGATTCTAGTTCTCCCGATGGAATATCGTTTGCGTGTGCAAGATTCTGCGCCGCCGCTTCCAGTTGCAAATAATTTGCACCTAAAAGCACGCAGCGTGCTGCAAGGTGCGTCGAGCGTTAGACCGAGTGATATCGGACTGGTCTAGTCCGATTTCCAACTACAGCTCCAGTTGCAAATGATTCACAACTAGAAATCCCATTGGACTTGATTCCGGCGCGTCTGTCAACCGGCAATTCCCGAACCCGGCGGGTTAGTCGGCGAAGTGGGTGGAACGCAGATCGATCGGGGGTTTTGCGGGGATGAGGGGTGGCGGAGATTTGTGGGTTTTTTTGTTGATGAGAAGAAATGCGAAATTGTGCGGTCGTGTTTGGGGGAAGTGGTCGGCGGAATTTTATTTTGCGGATTCGCGAGGCAAAAATAATAAAAAATTCGCCGGTCGTCAAATTTTTCTGAGGTTTAAGGAAAAGCCGCGGGGCTCAGAAGCAAGCGCCCCGCGCTACAGGAGTGGCGCGACGAACGGCGCGTTTTTACTTGCGTTTTTCGCTGCGGTAACATTGCGTGCGTGAAGCCTGTTGAGTTGCTTGGTGAGACGCTTGGTCCGGACGGTACGGCGATGAAGCTGATTCGCCGGGGCGACGAGTACATTATTTTGGCCGGCGGGGCGACGCTGATGTCCAGCCGCATGCATGGCTCGGAAGAGGCGCTGGCCGCGTTGGCGTGCCAACGCGCGCGAACGATCAAGCGGGCCTGCGTGCTCATTGGCGGACTTGGGATGGGTTTTACGCTGCGGGCGGCGCTCGATCTGGTGTCGGTGGACTCGACGGTGGTGGTCGCGGAGTTGGTGCCGGCGGTGGCGGAGTGGAATCGCGGGCCGCTCGGGCCGCTGGCGGGACATCCGTTGCGGGATGCGCGGGTGCGGGCGGAGATTACGGACGTCGGCATCATACTTCGTTCCGGCGCTGGGAAATTCGATGCCGTGTTGCTCGACGTGGACAACGGGCCGAGCGCGTTTACTGACTCCAACAACGGCGGACTCTATGATGAGCGCGGAATTGCTGCGGCGCGCGGGGCGCTTAAGATGGATGGCGTTCTGGCGGTTTGGGCTGCGCGGGAGGATAAGAAATTCGAGCAGCGCTTGCGTCATGGCGGATTCGACGTGCAGGTGCAGCGCGTGCGTGGCCGCCTGACAAAGGGCGGGGGGCGCCACACCATATTTGTCGGCACCAAAACGTAACGCTGGGAGGTTCGAAGAGTGGCGCGCCCGGGGAGATTCGAACTCCCGACATTCTGCTTAGAAGGCAGATGCTCTATCCAACTGAGCTACGGGCGCCTAGGGCTAATTTCTCACATTTAAATGGGTTGCGCTACAGGTTCGCGAAAACGGGTAACCTGGCGAAGTTCCAGGAGTTAAGGCGCACCTCTAAAGTAGACGGCCTGACTCCTGAGGAATTTCATTCCTTCGGCGCCACTCGCCGCACACTGCGCCAATTTATCGCCGCATGTTACGACCTGAACGCTATCGTCCGCGACTTCCATATTCCTAATCCTGACGCGGGATAAACGAGACTTTTGCTAGATTTCCACGAATTGCTTCGATGGCACGCTCGCGTTCCCCATCAACACGCAATACGCGCCTCCTGCGGCAAAAAATCCGACGAACCAGGCGTAGTCGTACAGCCAGCGCAGCCATGGAACCACGAGTCCCACCAGCGCCATCAACACGCCCACTCCCAGAGCGATCATCGCGCGATAATTTACTCCGCCGCGATATTCGTACGCCTGGCCACGTTGGTATAGCGCCGCGACTTGCAGATCCCGCCGGCGAATCAGAAAATAATCCGCAATCATGATTCCGGCGATCGGGCCGAGAAATCCGGAATACCCCACCAGCCAACCAAAAATATAACTGTTAAAACTGCCGAGAAGCTTCCAGGGCATCATTAAAATTCCGATCACACCGGTGATTAAGCCGCCGGTGCGAAACGAAATCAGCCGGGGACTCAAGTTTGAGAAATCATTGGAAGGAGAGACCACGTTAGCGGCCACGTTGGTGTTCAGTGTGGCCACCAGCAGTGCCACCAGTGCGATGGAAGCAATTACCGGTTGATGGAAGCGGCCGAGCAACACCACGGGATCCCAAATCGGCTGACCGAACAGAACCGCTGAAGCGGAAGTGACCGCGACGCCGATGAATGCATATAGCGTCATCGCGGTGGGCAATCCAAGTGCTTGCCCTACCATCTGCGCGTGCTGCGATTTTGCGTAGCGTGTAAAATCCGGAATATTCAGCGCCACCGTGGACCAGAACCCTACCATCCCCGTTAGCGACGGAATAAAAAATCGCAAAAACTCCCCGGTTGTTTGGAATTTGCTTGGCGTATTCAAGACTGGTCCGAGGCCGCCGGCTTTTCCGGCGATCCACCACAAAAGTAACAAGCCGATCCCCAACATAAACGGCGCGCCAATACCTTCGAGAAATTTAATGGTGGCAATCCCGCGCCACACGACGAGCATGTTCAGCGCCCAGAACGCGAAAAAACAGCCCCACGCGATTCCCGGCTGCCCGGCGCCCGCCGGCCACAATACTTGCAGCATGGCATAGATGGCCTGCCCGCCAATCCACGTTTGAATGCCAAACCAACCGCACGCCACGATGGCGCGTAGAATCGCCGGCACGTTCGCGCCGCTGACGCCAAACGAAGCGCGTGCGTAAACAGGAAACGGAATGCCATATTTCGTGCCGGCGTGTGCATTCAAAATCATGGGGATTAGCACGATCAGATTGCCCAGCAAAATGGTGGCGATGGCCTGCTTCCAGCTCATGCCGCCGGCGATCAAGCCCGAGGCCATCATGTACGTCGGAATGCACACACTCATGGCCACCCACAACGAAGCGTAGTTGTAAGTTCCCCAGGTCCGCCGCTCTACTGGAATCGGCGCCAGGTCCTCGTTGTAAAGACTGGTATCCCTTAAGACTGGAGCGGCGCTCACGCCCAGGCACCACCGTGCGCCGTGCGCCGCAAATATTCGCCGCGGCCCGCGCGTCCGAGAAACTTCCCATGCTCCACAATCAGCTCGCCGCGCGAAAATACTTGCCGCGCATTCCCTCGCACTTGAAATCCTTCAAACATCGAATAATCCACGCGCATGTTGTGGGTCTTCGCGCTGATCAAATGCGCCGCCGCCGGATCCCATACCACAATGTCCGCATCGCTGCCCACCGCCAGCGTCCCTTTCTTGGGATACATGCCGAAAATTTTCGCCGGCGCCGTGGCCACGATTTCAACGAAGCGATTTAGCGAAATCTTCCCGGCGTTCACCCCGTGGTGATGCATCAGCTGCAGGCGGTTTTCGATTCCCGGACCGCCGTTGGGAATTTTGGTGAAATCATCTTTGCCAAGGATTTTCTGATCCTCGAAACAAAATGGGCAATGATCCGTTGAAACCACCTGAAGATTGTCTTGCTGCAAACCGTCCCAAAGCTTCGGCAGATTTTCTTTTTCGCGGAGGGGCGGAGTAAACACGTATTTGGCGCCTTCAAATCCCGGGCGTTTCATTTCGTCAATCGAAAGCAGCAGATACTGTGGGCAGGTTTCCGCAAACGCCGGAACCCCGCGGCTTCGCGCCTCGCGCACTTCATTCAACGCATCTTCCGACGAAAGATGCACGATGTAAACAGGCGCACCGGCAATCTCCGACAGGGCAATCGCGCGATGCACCGCTTCCGCTTCCGCCATCGTGGGCCGCGTCAAAGCGTGATACACCGGAGCGGTCTTGCCCTCCGCGAGCGCCTGCTGCACGATCACGTCGATCACGCCGCCATTTTCCGCATGCATGCAAATCAGCGCGCCGTTTTTGGCAGTCTGCTTTAATGCACGGAAGATCGTGGCGTCATCCACCTGCAGCACGTTGGGATAGGCCATGAACAGCTTGAAGCTGGCCACTCCTTCGCGCACCATGTCGTCCATATCCTCGAGCCCGGCTTCACCCAAATCGGTGACGATCATGTGCAAGCCGTAATCGATGCACGCTTTGTTTTCGGCTTTCTTCCACCAAGTATCAAGTGCATCGCGCGTCTTCGTCCCGCGCGCCTGAATCGCAAAATCTACAATGGTCGTTGTTCCGCCAATCGCCGCGGCCCGCGTGCCCGTTTCAAAATCGTCGCTGGACGTCGTCCCGCCAAACGGCATGTCCAGATGCGTGTGTGGATCAATGCCGCCGGGCAGCAACAACATTCCGAAAGCATCCAGCACTTTTTGCCCATCCGTCGCGGGAATGCCCGCGCGGATTTCCTTGATGCTCGCGCCTTCAACTGAAATATCCGCCGGAAAGGTTTTATCGGCGGTCACCACGGTGCCATTTTTAATCAGCAAGCCCATTAGTGTTGTACCTTCACCGGAATTCCCAGAGCCGACCGCTGCTCCCACGATTGCGGTGGCAAACCAATATCGATTCGCTCCATGGTGATGCAATTCTCTACCGGACACACGAGCATACAAAGATTGCAGCCCACACACTCGGATTCATCCACGCGCGGTATCCGGGCCAATGGCGTAGCGTAAGGCTCCGCACCAACTCGTTCGCTCATGCCGCCATCCAGTTTCGGAATTGGAGTGACCGCAATCGCCGCGCGACTCCGCGCTTCGTAAGTCGCCGGCGTAGTGTGACCATTTCCGCTCTCGCTAACACGATCCAGGTGAATGCATTGATGCGCGCCATCCCAGCAAGCCGTATAACAAAGCTCGCACCCAATGCACTTTTCTTCATGAATCCGCGCCACCACTTTGTAGTTGAGATTCAGGTTTTTCCATTCCTTCACATTCGCCAGACTTAATCCCTGAAACGCCGCAATATTCGCAAAACCTTTCTCCGCCATCCAATTCGCCAGCCCATCGGTCATATCTTCAACGATCCGGTAGCCGTAGCGCATCGCCGCGGTACAAACTTGCACCGTTCCGCACCCCAGCAGAAAAAATTCCGCTGCATCGCGCCAATCGGAAATTCCGCCAATGCCGGAAAGTGGCAAGCAGGACTCCGCGTCGCTCTGTACCTGCTGCACCATATTTAGAGCGATCGGCTTCACTGCCGGCCCGCAATAACCACCGTGCGAAGACTTCCCATCCACATTGGGCCGCGGCACCAGCGTCTGCAAATCAATTCCTGTAATCGAATTGATGGTATTGATCGCAGAAAGCCCGTCGGCTCCGCCGCGCTTCGCCGCCCGCGCAACGGTTCGAATATCCGTAATATTCGGCGTCAATTTTACCAGCACCGGAGTCCGCGCCTTTTCCTTCACCCACGCGGTGATCATCTCCGCATATTCCGGCACTTGACCAACCGCGCTTCCCATCCCCCGCTCGCTCATCCCGTGCGGACATCCAAAATTAAGCTCCAGCCCATCCGCCCCCGCGTCTTCCGCTTGTTGCACGATGGTGTGCCAGGCCTCGCGCTTCGATTCCACCATCAGCGAAACAATCACGGCGTGCCGCGGATAGCGCTTTTTAACCTCACTGATCTCACGCAGATTCACATCCAACGGACGATCGGTGATCAGCTCAATATTGTTGAGCCCCATCATGCGCTGGCCGTTCCAGTCCACTGACGAATAGCGCGAAGACACATTGGTAATTGGCTCACCCAAAGTTTTCCAAACCGCGCCGCCCCACCCGGCATCGAACGCGCGCATCACCTGTTCGCCGCAGTTCGTTGGCGGCGCCGAAGCCAGCCAAAACGGATTGGGGGAATAAATTTTCCCCGCGAACATTACGGAAAGATCCGGCGCAACCTTAGCTTTGGACATGCGACCCTCGGACATTCGCCTTCTCAAGCACGCTGGCAATCGCCACCGCCGCGCGTTTTCCGTCGGCCACCGCGTCCACCACTTCCCGCCCGCCATTCACGCAGTCGCCGCCGGCGAAGTATTTGGCGTTAGCGGTGCGGCCAGTCGCCCGCTCCACCTGCACCCGGCCATCCTCAAGCTTCACGCCCCGCAAACTTTTTAGTAATTCCAGCAGCGGTGATTGTCCAATGGCCGTGATCACCATCTCGCAAGGAATGCGAAACGCCGAACCGGCCAAAAATTCCATCGCGCTCGATCCGCTCTCATTTTCTTTCACGCGCCGGCACTCCACCGCCGCGATTCCCTCCCCGGACTCCGTCGCATGAATGGCCGTCGGTTGCGTGTGCCAATGAAAAAGTACGCCCTCGCGCTTGGCATCTTCATATTCAAACTCGAACGCCGCCATCTGCCGTGAGCCTCGCCGGTACAAAAGATGCACCTCTTCCGCGCCCAAACGTTTCGCCGCGCGCGCCGCGTCGATCGCGGTGTTCCCCGCACCGACTACGACCACTCGCCGCCCTACGCGCACGTTCCCGCCCGTTTTGTAACCCGCAATAAATTCCAGCGCATTCCGCACGTCACTCAGCTGCTCGCCGGAAATGGATAATCGGCGCATTTCGCCAAGCCCCACGCCGATAAAAATAACGTCGTAGTCCTTGTCGAGCTGCGCCAGCGCGGCCTCTCCGCGAATCTCGTCTCCGAAGGCGAACTCCACGCCCAGCGCGCGAATCATCTCAATCTCGCGCAAACTGTCCACCGCCCGCAGTTTGTACTCCGCCACGCCGTGCGTATTCAAACCGCCTGGCAGCTCCTGCCGTTCAAAGATTTTCACTCCATGCCCGCGCAACCGCAATTCCGCGGCGCACGCCAATGACGCCGGCCCCGCCCCAATACAAGCCACTCGCCCGGTGTGCTCCGTTGATGATTTCTTGGGCAGTACCGCGCCATCCTGGAAAAATGCATCCATGGCGTGCCGCTGCAACAATCCAATATGAATCGGCTCCTGGTTATAGCGGTGAAAAACACACGCACCTTCGCACAATACTTCCACCGGACACACCCGCGCACAACTGGCCCCCAAAATATTGGCGTCCAGAATCGTCAGCGCCGACCCGCGCAAATTGTCCTGTGAAATTTTCTTGATAAACCGGGGCACATCAATGTGCGTGGGGCAAGCCGCGGCACACGGCGCATCAAAACAATACAGACAGCGATTTGCCTCCGCGAGCGCCGCCACCGCACCTAGCGGTGGGTGAACTTCCGCAAATCGCTCGGCAACCTCCGGCCGCACCTGCAGCAGCGCGTGTTCGCTACGACCCGCATGACCATCCGATAAGGCCACTGGCGCTCCAAAATAACGGAAAAAATGCGCTGCTCGGTTCCGGAGCCTACTGCCTGCAAAAGCTCACGGCTTCACCAAATCTCCATACATGTCCGGACGGCGGTCGCGGAAAAATTGCCAGGTCTTGCGCACCTGCGAAATCATCTCTAAATCGAGGTCCGCGATCAGCACTTCGTCCTTGTCGCGCGCCGCCTGCGAAAAAATCTGTCCGCGCGGATCGCAAAAGTAGCTCGACCCGTAAAACTCTCCGATATTCCAGGGCGCCTCGGTGCCCACGCGATTAATCGCAGCAATAAAATATCCGTTGGCCGCCGCATGCGCCGGCTGTTCCAGCTTCCACAAGTATTCGCTGAGCCCCGCCACCGTCGCCGAAGGATTAAATACAATCTCCGCCCCATTCAAGCCCAGCGCCCGCGCGCCTTCCGGGAAATGCCGGTCATAGCAGATGTACACGCCAATTTTCGCGAATCCCAAATCAAAGACCGGATAGCCCAAATTCCCCGGACGAAAATAGAATTTCTCCCAGAACCCCGGCGCCACGTGCGGAATGTGGGTCTTGCGATATTTTCCCAGATATTTCCCACTATCGTCGATCACCGCCGCCGTATTGTAGTAAATCCCGTCGCCATCAATTTCATACACCGGCACGACCAGCGCCACGTGGCTCTGCGCCGCCAGTTTACACATCACTTGCGTCGTTGGACCGTCCGGCACACGCTCGGTGAAGTCATACCAGCGTGTCGATTGTTCCGCGCAAAAATAGGGTCCGTAAAAGATCTCCTGCAAGCACACGATTTGCGCGCCCGCCATTGCCGCTTGCCGGATCATCGCCACGTGCTTGTCGATCATCACCTGCTTGATTTTCTCCAGCGGACTCTCCGCTGGCTCCGCAGTTCGCGCTTGAATGAGTGCACACCGGACATTTCGCGCCATCTTTCCCCTCGATCCCAAGAGTAGTGCCAATCGAAATCAGCCGGCACCTCAAATCAGGCAACTAAGGCTTTCTATGCCACTTCGGCCGGCCGGGCTTACGCACAGAACTTTGAGCATCACACTATACTCACATTCCGCGACGTCGGCAGCTCACTCTTCCGCACCGATTGTCCAGTTCTTTGCAACCATGGAACGGCCGAAGGTCCGCCCGAACGGTATGCGAGTAAAGAGGGCGGCCATGACTTCTAGAAATCTTAGCCACGATCGACCTAGGTGTCGTTGTGAGAGAGGGAGACGAAGGGGTGCGGAAAATCCAAGAAGGGGAGCTGACTAGCTCGAAGAATCAACCATGTCTGGAGGCGTCAAGAATGAACACGTTGCATCACGAGAGCCGTGTGCTCCAAGACACCGTAAAGCTCATCTTTTGATGCAGTTACACTACTCCTAGAGCACGCGCATCGCGCTGCGCCGGCACTTGTCGCTGAAACCCCCAAAACCGTAAGTCACAGTCATCACATCGGTACGGCCACACCAGGGTTAAGCGCAGGAATACACGTTCCACGAATCCCCGGCGCATAGATCGCCGGATCATGCTGCTCTCGCAATTCGGACAGCTATATAAGGTCTTGGCAAAGCAGAGTTCCATATTGAACCTCTGCTTGCTAGTATTAGTACTCTTGGTACTAAATTCACCCTTTTGCCTGTCCCTTCGTGTCTTTCCATTACCTGTCCATACGAACAGGCTGCCTCCACCCTCAGCTTCATCTCTCGGTCAACCTCCCTAATTTGCGCGCACCTTGGAACGGATTTGGGGCCTTTACACCTCCCCACACAAGGTCCTATAGTCGATGAGCAACCAGCATCCGCCTCTCGCCAAAAATGCCTCGGCCTTTTCCAAAGTTCAGCGCCGCACTTTTACTGCTCCTCGCCTCGCTCAGCATTTTGTGCTCCCCGGGGTCGCGTGCGGAAGACCTCAACAAAATTGCGCCCAGCGGCTACGTCATCGACCTCGCCGGTATTCTCGATCCCAACGCGAAATCCACCCTCGCAGCCCTGTGCACCGAACTCCAGCAAAAGACCGGCGCGCAGATGGCCATCGTCACGGTCCACTCCTTCGAAGGCCGCTCCGTCGAAGATTACGCCGCCGATCTTTACAAGCATCTCGGAGTTGGCCCCAAAAAGGACGACCGCGGCGTACTTCTCCTCGTTTCCCCGGACGAACGTAAATATCGCATCGAAGTCGGCTACGGCCTCGAACCAGTGATAAATGACGCTCGCGCCGGAGACGTCGGCCGCGCCATGGTCCCCTTCCTCCGCTCCGGCAATTACAACGGCGCGATTCAAACCGCCGCCTGGCAACTAGCCAAGTACATCGCCGACGATAGCGGCGTGACCCTCTCGCTTGCCGCGCCGGTCCGCGTCGCGCCGCAGCAGGATTCCGACGACCACGGCAGCGCTTTCGGTGCCTGGGTGGTCGTGATCATCATCGTCATCTACCTCATCATTGCCGGTATCAGCCGTGGCGGAAGAGGCGGTGGGGGCGGTGGTTTCTTGTGGTTCATTTTAGGCATGTTCCTGGGCGGTTCAGGTCGCGGCGGCGGTGGTTACAGTGGCGGAGGGTTCGGCGGCAGTAGCGGAGGCGGCGGCGATTTCGGAGGCTTCGGGGGCGGCAGCAGCGGCGGCGGCGGCGCCTCCGGCAGTTGGTAGCGGCGGACTTTTGTTCACCCCCGTCCCCCCGGGAATACGGTCACTCTGTAGGGGCATGCCGTGCCCGTCTTGACGGATGCCAGGATCACCCAAGAATGGACTAGTGCGGTTCCTAAACAAGCGAGGACACGCAGCGCAGTTAAAAGGAACGAAACAGCAGGAGCAAAAAAAATGCTATCCACCGATTCCAAGCTGACCGAACTAGTCAACCGCCTAAAAGAACTGGCCGCCAAGAATCTCCACTCCGTAATCCTCTACGGCTCCGCCGCCCGCGGCGATTTCCACGAACAACATTCCGACCTGAATGTCCTGGTAATCCTGGGATCCCTGGCCGCCCCGGACCTTCGCCGGGTAGCTCCGGCGGTTCAATGGTGGATCACCGATCAGCGCGAACCCGCCCCACTCTTCTTCACCGAAGAAGAACTCACGCGTTCGTCCGACGTCTTCGCCATCGAGCTCCTCGACATCCGCGACGCCCACCGCGCGCTCTACGGCAAAGATCCCGTCGCCGCCATCAACGTTCCCATGAACCTCCATCGCGTGGAACTGGAACACGAGCTCCGTACCACGCTTTTGAAACTCCGCCAGCATTTTTTATTGGCGGCCGATCGCCCCGGCGAACTAACTACGGTATTGATCAAATCCACTTCCAGCGTGCTCACGCTCTTTCGCCACGTTCTGATTGCCTTTGATGAAACGCCGCCGGCCAGCCGCGCTGAAGTAATTTCCCGTACCGCTGCCGTAACAGGCTCCGACGCCCAAGCCCTGAGCGCCGCCCTGCACGTGCGCGAATCCCCGCAATCCAACCACGACATCCTTGCCATCTACGGCGCATATCTGCAGGCCATCGAAAAGGTCGTCACCGCCCTCGACCGTTTAGTTCCCAAACACGAATGGCAGCGGGTCGCCAAGGTGAATTAAAGCGCTGTGGCCGTGTTATTCCGCAGCCGTTCGAGTCACGGTCCGAGCGCCACGAAGGCGAGGGCCTCGGCTGCTGACAAAAATTTCGGCAAATGCCTGCATGTTAAGCTATCTTTGACCAACGCCACCTTGAGGAACTCATGAAAATCGCACTCGTAATCCTGGCCATACTCATTCTGATCGCCGTGCTCATCGGCGGCTCGTTCATCTCACGCCGCAACCAGATCGCCGTCAAACACGTAGCCATCGACGCCGCTTGGGCGCAAGTCGACGTCGTGCTCCAGCGCCGCGCCGACCTCATCCCTAACCTTGTTGAGACCGTTAAAGGCTACGCCACGCAAGAGCAGATTGTCTTCGGCGACATCGCCAAGGCCCGCGCAGCCCTGATTGGTGCCAAAACTCCCTCCGACAAAATCGCCGCCAACGGCCAACTCGACTCCGCTCTAAGCCGCTTGCTGGTGGTCGTTGAGAATTATCCCCAGCTGAAATCCAACGAAAATTTCCTTCGCCTGCAGGACGAACTGGCCGGAACGGAAAACCGCATCGCCATCGAACGCCGTCGCTACAACGAAGTAGTCCAGGACTACAACACCTACATCGCCACTTTTCCCAACTCCCTGGTAGCGAGCATGTCCGGCTTCGTCCACAACGACGCCTACTTCAAAGCTGACGAAGGCGCCCGCAGCGCGCCCAAAGTAAATTTCAATTTCAACAACGCGCCAGCCGCCACGCCAGCACCGGCGCACCCGTAGGCAGTTCGTAACGTCGAAAACCTAGCGCGAGAGATCGTCGTGCGGGAGATGTTCAAGGCAAGTTAGACCGAGACGCGACGATCGGGCCGACGTTCGCCCCGAGGTCCGCTTCCACCGTCGCTAGAGCGTCCCACGCCGGGGCCCAAAGCTCGGCACCACCGCTTCAGACCTGGCCGAGAAATTCCCCGAGCAGCGTATGGAAATGGTGCACGCCATTCTCGCGCTTCACCGAGTAGCGCCCGCGATCGTAAGTCGCTGAATGCAACCCTTTCTGCACGTTGTTGCACAGCACAATATCTTCCTGCTGCACCTCGTCGCTGAAGGCGATGGCGCGCACGATGCGTTCCTGGTTTTGCTGCGACTTGGCAGCGTGGAAAAACCACTCGAAAATTGTTAGCGTCTTGTCTTGCGACAGCGGCACAATCAAATTCGTCGAGATATTGTCCGGATAAATGTTCAGCATCAGGTTTGGAAAAATCCAGAAATACAGCGCCTCCTGCAATCCGCTTCCCGGTGCGTAAGCGCGCTCGCCGGCGTCGCCCGACTTCATGGCGCGAATCGGCGCGAACTGCTGCGAATGATAGCGAAACGTATCCGTGCGATAGTTCGCGTAGTCGAGCTCCTTCATTAGTCCCGGGTGGGCGATCGGAATGTGGTAGCCCTCCAGATAGTTGTCGACGTACACCTTCCAGTTGCAATCGATCACGTAATCGCGCCGCTCGGCGAATTCGAGTCCCGCAAACTCGAATCCCGCGGCCTGCTGCGGAATTTCTCCCAGAAATTCGCCCAGCGGCGGTGCGCCTGTATCGAAATTCACAAAAATAAACTGTTCCCAGGTTTCTACGCGCAGCGGCACCATACCCATGGTGCTGCGATCAAAAAATTCCACGCCTTCCACATCCGGCGTGCCGATCAATTTTCCGTCCAGCGTATACGTCCAGCCGTGATACTGGCAGCGCAACACATTCTTGCAGCCGCTGCCCAGCGCGATCGGTCCCGCGCGGTGCCGGCACACGTTGCTGAACGCGTGCAGCGTGCCCTGCTTATCGCGCACCACGATAATCGGTTCGCCTGCCACCTCCGCCGTGAAATAACTCTCCGGGTCGGCAATCGTCCGCGCCACGCCGTTCATTTCGCCGCACGGATGACTCAGCGTGCCCACTAATTGCCAGGTGCGCTGAAAAATGCGCGCTCGTTCAATCGCCAGAATCGCCGGGTCGGTATAAAAACGCGACGCCAGCGTCTGCGCGCACTCAATCTGCGCATTCACGTCCAGATGCAGAGGTTTGCTGATCATAGGAAACTGCTTTGGGAAAATGCCGTTAACGAACAGCGCCAGAAACTAAAACTTGCGGGTTTCCTGCCGCGACCAACGCTCCACCACAATTTTCGATTCCGTGTAAAACTCGACGGCGTCTCGCCCTTGCCCATGCAAAATCCCGAAGAAGCTTTCCTTCCAGCCGCTGAACGGAAAATACGCCATCGGCGCGGCCACGCCAATGTTGATGCCGATGTTTCCCGCGGGCGCCTCGTAGCGGAATTTGCGCGCCGCCGCACCGTTGGTGGTGAACAGCGAAGCTTGATTGCCATATGGACTGCGTCGTAAAAACTCGATGCCTTCGTCAATCGAATTCGCGTGGATCAGGCTCAGCACCGGCCCAAAAATCTCTGTGTGCGCCAGCTGGCTGTCGAGTGGCAGACCGTCGAGCACCGTCGGCGTCAAAAAGCTTCCCGATTCATAACCGCCGATCTTGGTGTTCCGCCCGTCCAGCAAGGCTTTCGCGCCTTCCTTGACCCCCGCGGAAATCATTCCTTCAATGCGTTGCTTGCTCTGCCCGGAAATTACCGGACCCATCTGAACGCCGCTATCCATGCCGTTGCCCACACGAATCGCGGAGGCCGCTTGCGTAATGGCGTCGCGAAAGGTTTTCTGTGCTTCGCCGATGGTGACGGCCACGGAAACCGCCAGGCAACGTTGCCCCGCGCAGCCAAACGCGCTGTCACTGATAATTTGTTTCGCCAAATCCATATCCGCATCAGGCAACACAATCACATGATTTTTCGCGCCGCCCTGGCATTGCATGCGCTTCCCGCTGGCCGCCGCGCGCGTGTACACGTGCTTGGCCACCGGCGTCGAGCCCACAAAACTGATGGCGCGCACTTCCGGGTGGTCGCACAGCGCGTTCACCACATCTTTTCCGCCGTTCACGATATTCACGACGCCCTTGGGCAGGCCGGTTTTCTCAAGCAATTCCATGGCGCGATGCATGGTCAGCGGCACGCGCTCGGAAGGTTTCAGGACAAAGGTATTGCCGCACGCGATGGCGTATGGCAAAAACCAGAACGAAATCATCGCCGGAAAATTAAACGGTACAATCGCTGCGACCACTCCCAGCGGCTGCCGAATCTGCATCTCATCCACGCCCGGAGTTACGTCTTCGAGCACGTGGCCCTGCATCATCATTGGAATGCCGCACGCCACTTCCACGTTTTCGATGCCGCGGCGCATTTCGGCCTTCGCTTCGCCAAACGTTTTTCCGTTTTCGCGCGTGGTAATAGTCGCGAGTTCGTCGATGTGTTCCTCGAGAAGAGTTTTCAGCTTAAAAAGGTACTGGACGCGCTCGCCGGGAGGAGTTCTACGCCACGCAGGAAATGCATCCGCGGCGGCTTTTACCGCGGCATCCACGTCCGCGGAAGTCGAAATGGGCGTGCGCGCGAGCACCTCCATCGTCGCGGGATTGGTGACGTCCACAAATTCCGTGGCGCTGGAACGGCGCCATTCACCGTTCACATAATTCTGTAATTCCGGTGCTGCTGAAAGAACCGCGCTGCTCATGTGTTTCTCCTTCCGCCCGCGGTCATCTGCGCCGCGCGAACGCCATGCTCGCTCATTGTCGATTTCCACGCGAGGTAGTTTACCGAGGTAGTCTACCAAAGTTCGGTAAGGTTAACAGGTATGGGGCCGCGTTTCGCCGCGGTACCGTCACAAATCGCGTTCGCCATCCCTTATTCAGGGGCGTTCGCGCAAATAGTGCAACTGTGGACGGCTGTCCCGCCACGCGCGCCACGCCAACCAAATCATGGTGGCCAGCATTCCGGTCCAGCCAAGAGTGCCCGTGGCACCTCCGATGTTCTGGTCCTGCATCAGGCAGCCCCACTGACCGAATAGCGTGCCCCAATCGTGTTCGCCGCCGCCAACCAGCGGCAGATCCTGCGCGCGGGCATCGGCCATGTACGTACCAATGTAGAGAAAATTTTCAAAGAACCAGAAACTGCAGAAAGCCGTGCCGGCAACCTCACGGTGCCAAAAGAAATACAGACCACAAAGCAGTGGAACCAGCAGTTCGCCGAGCGTGCCACCCAGAATCATGATGGTTTCGCCAAACCAGCTGAAGAAAAAATGGCCACCTTCGTGAATGATCAGATTTACGAAATCGACGAACAGAAAGTGCGGGCGGTTCGCAAAGGCGTATAGGAGAAAAACAAAGTAACAGACCAGCCAGGCGATTCCCGCGACACGCGAGATCGGCTTCCACTCTTCAAACAGGCCCTCGAACAAACTCATGTGAGAGAGCGTAGCAATCTTTCCCCTGGCGCGGAGGGCATCGCAGCACGGTGATTTCCACGCCGGAAACAAGTTGCGGAAAGCCAAGCCGCCAGGCAGCGGCATGGAAACTCAACGAAACGCGCCTTGCTACTTTCCCAACGCCGCGAGCGCTTCGTACGCCGCGCCCAGCAGCGGAGCCGTTTCGTTCAGCACTACGGAGACCGGGATGTTGCTCAGCAGACCCTCGAAATGCCATTTGTCTTTAAACGCGGCGGAAAACGCTCCATCTTTAATTTTTTCGAGTATTTTCACCGCGATACCACCGGCCACGTACACCCCGCCGAGCGCCAGGACCTTCAACGCCAGGTTTCCCGCTTCCGCCCCGTAAATGGCGGTCCACAGGTCCAGCGTATCCGAACACGTGCGGCAAGATTTATTCAGACCGTTGCGGGTAATTTCCGGAGCCGGATCGGCATCCGGATCTTCAAACGCGGCATGCTTGATGTTTGGCGCAAGAAATTCGTGAATGGTCCGGAACCCGCGCCCCGAGAGAATCAATTCCCAGCTCACTTGCGGGTAGCGGCGGCGCATAAAACGCAACAACTCAATCTGCTGCTCGGAGTGCGGCGCAAAATCAGAGTGCCCGCCCTCGGACGGCACCACGTAATACCGTCCCTTGTTCCATACCAGGATAGCCTCGCCCAAACCCGTGCCTGCCGCCAGCAACGCACGCGTTCCTCCCGGTTCAGGTTTTCCAGCATTCAAAACACAAAAATCTTCCGGCGCAAGGTGTTGCAGGCTGTGGCCCCACGCCCCCAAATCGTTCATCAGCTCAATATGCGCAACTTTGACTTCGTTCTTGAGATGCGCGGCTTCGACGATCCACGGGAGATTGGTCGCGCGAACCTGCCCATTAATGACCGGTCCGGCAATGCCAAATCCGGCGGCGCGGATTTTTTGGCCGCCGATATGCGGTGCAGCGAGGCGCGCAAATTCCTTAATGATTAGATCGAATTGCGCAAATTCTTTGCTGGCGAAGCGGTGACTGAAAACGGGCGTGAGTTTGCCGCTTTTCTCGGTAAAAAGCGCAAGATTGCATTTGGTTCCGCCGACATCGCCTGCAAGAATCACCGTGGCCCCCAGATTTTTTGCTTCGTGCCCCGCTGCCGCGCACTTTTCTTCTCGCTCACCGCGCTTCGCGGGCGTGGTGTGCGTCAGCGCGGATTGTGCCAATGACGTCCGTCGCGCTCGAGCAAGGCATCGGACTCCGCCGGACCCCAGCTACCGGAAGGATATTGCGGAACGGTAGCGCTCTTAGTGGCGTTCCAGACATCGAGTATCGGATCGACCAGCGACCATGCGGCTTCCACGTTGTCGCCGCTATCAAACAGCGTGGCGTCGCCGCGCACACAATCGTTGAGCAGCGTGGCGTAAGCCGGCCGCGTGGCTTTGCCAAAGCCTTCCTCGTAGCTGAACTTCATGGTGACGTTGCCGATATTCATTTCCGTGCCGGGTCGCTTGGCACTGAAAGAGACGGAAATACCTTCATCTGGCTGGATGTTGAGGACCAGACGATTGGGCTCGATGCCTTTGTTGCGGAAAACCATGTGCGGCGCACAGCGAAATTGAATGACGATTTCGGTGCTGCGCTTGGCGAGCCGCTTGCCAGTACGCAGATAAAATGGCACGCCGGCCCAGCGCCAGTTGTCGATTTCCACTTTTGCGGCGACGAACGTTTCGGTGTGGGAGTTTGGATCGACGCCCTGCTCCTGGCGGTAGCCGGGAACGTCTTTGTCTCCGATTTTCCCCGCGGCATATTGTGCGCGCACCACTGATTGCGCCATCAGTTCCGGATTGAACGGCCGAATGGATTGCAGGAGCTTCAGTTTTTCATCGAGCACCGAGACGGCGTCGAAGGAAGCGGGCGGCTCGACGGCCGTCAGCGCGGTAAGCTGCAAGACATGGCTCTGGATCATGTCACGCAGCGCGCCGGTAGTCTCGTAAAAGCCACCGCGCCGTTCCACGCCCAGCGTTTCGCCGGCTGTGATTTGCACGTGGTCGACGTAGTTGCGATTCCACAGCGGCTCAAAAATTCCGTTGCCAAAGCGCAGTACCAAAAGATTCTGCACCGTATCTTTGCCGAGATAGTGATCGATGCGGTAGACCTGTTTTTCGTCGAACACACTCAACACTTTGCTGTTGAGATCTTCCGCGGAAGCCAGATCGCGCCCAAAAGGCTTTTCGATGATGATGCGCACCCAGGAATCGGGTGATGCCGGTTTGTTGAGTCCCGCCTTGCCGATTTGTTCCACAATATCGCGATACACTTCCGGCGGAGTCGAAATGTAGAAGAGGAGATTTCCGCCGAGCTGCTTGGCTTCGGAAATTTCCTTCAGGCGCTTCGCCAACGCCACGTACGATTCGGGCTTGCCGTAATCTCCGGGGCTGTAATACAGGTTGGCGGCGAACTCGCTCCACTGCTGCGGATCAATAGGGCCAACTTCGGAAATAGTCTTCGCGGCCTCGCCAATGGTGGAGCGGAAGCTCTCGTCGGTCATGGCCGTTCGGGAAAAGCCGATGATGGCGTAGCGCGCCCCAAGGGCTTTGTGTTGCGCCAGGTCAAACATGGCCGGAATAACTTTGCGTTTGGCAAGATCCCCGGACGCGCCGAAAAGAACTACCGTACAGGGTTCGACCACGTTGCCGTATCCCGATGGTTTGTTTTGTGCGGCCATGAAATCCCTCCTATTATGCAACATTTAAACGATTCAATACCACTGCCGGCTGGTGCCTCCGCGGATTTTGCGCGCCCCGCGGGCCCGGGAACTATACCTCAATACCGTGGGTTTTGAGCTCGGAACGCAGCTGTTCGGCATTTTGGAAGTGGATGACCTGCATACCCAGACGGCGCGGGCTTTCCAGGTTCATCGGCCGGTCGTCAATAAAAACGCATTGCGCGGCGGGCCGCTGGGTTACCGCCAGCGCCACGCGAAAAATTAACTCTTCGGGTTTGCGCGCGTGTACGTAGCAGGAGCTAAAAAAAACCTGGAAGTCCTCGCGCAGCTTGAAAGTTTCGATGCGGTGTTGATTAAGCTCCAAAGGCTCGTTGTTGATCGCTCCGACGAAATATTTTCCACAGTGCGCCACGCTGCGCAGGACCGCGCGCGATTCGGGGAATTCCTTGGACTCCGCCAGCATGAATGCTTTGAACTCTTCGCGCGTGAACGGTCGGTGCCGGTAAAAAAGCGTGCGGTCAAGATATTCGTCCAGTGACGTATGGCCGGCGTCAAACGCCGGAAACGCCAGATCGTGGCGATCCTGAAATTCTTCCCAATCCAGATTAAATGCCGTGGCCGCCGCGCGGCGGGAATGCCGATCCCACCCGTTGGTAAGCACGACTCCGCCAATGTCCCAAAAAAGTGTGGTGATGCCCGGCATGTGGATGGACCTCGAAGTGTCACGGCGCGACATATTGCCGTTGCCGGACTACGAGATAGTGAAGATAGGTACGGGTGGATGTCAAGCGAGCGAATTCGCACCGGCGCACCGGGCGGCTGCTCATTTTCCAGAAGCCTCGCAGAGTGTCGGCGATTCCAGGTTGCGCGAGTTAGGTACGACAGACACGTCGGATGACAGTCGCAACCGTGCACGTTGCCCGCGTCTTGTCACGAAACCTCCGCCGCTTGCGGGTCGGGCCCGCGTATTTTCATTCCGTCATATCACTCCGTGGAGTAGAATCCCTCATCGCCGCGCTGGACCCAACCTCCGACCCACACGCAACAGCGCCGGCACGTTCGCGAAGCATCGAGGTGCGGCGTGATACTAACCATCGAGCGCAAGCAGCTTCCGCCAGATATTACCGTCCTGGAAATGACTGGGCGCATTATTTTAGGCAATAGTTCGCGCGACGTAGAAATGCAGATCGCGGAACTCCTTCGCGAAAACACCAAGAAAATTATTCTCGATATTACCGGAGTCACCATGCTCGACAGCACAGGGGTCGGAATCCTGGTGGTGTGTGAGGGCAAGGTCACCAAAGCAGGCGGCCAGCTGCACGTGGCTGGCGCCACCGGAGTCGTGGAAGATATTTTGCAGACCACCAACGTCGGCAAACTCGTTCCCTTGTTTCCCACAGTGGCGGAAGCCGTCAACAGTTTCTGATTTAAAAGTAAGCCTCGGATAACTAGTGCTGCGGCGGTGCCTGCGTCGCCACTGCCGGCAGTGCGCTCGATACATCCTTGGTAGTTGTGAACGCCTCGCGCTTCGGATGAAAATCGCCGTCGACCAGCGCGGTAAATTCGGTGTCCTTCAGCAGCTCGACGTCTTTCCCGGAAGCAAGCGAGAGAACCGCATCGCTCGAAGCGTTGGAAGATCCCAGAGCTTCCTCGTAGCACCGCACCGGCAGCGGCTCGCCATCAGCGAGCCGTATCGAAGTAAGCGTGAAGGCCACCTTGCCGCCGTGCCCAAAACGCTTTTTGACTTCCGCTTCGGCAACCGCGCCAGTGGCTTTCGAGCCCTTGGCCAACACCAAAACTCCTTCCACGAAAACATCATCAAGCACTTCTAGTTCCACGGGATCGCCAACGTGCGCCGTACTAGAAGAAATGGTCTTGAGCAGCTTCACACGAACCGGCGTGTCTTTCAGCAAAGTGAAGCTCGCAACAGTGCGCGCGGGAGCCTGGGCTCCGCGCAGCGGCTCGTCGTAATGAATGCGTTCGCGCGCAGGTACTTCCGTCTCCGTTGCGGAAAGCGCGGTCGCAGGCTGATCCTTGAGCAGGATCACGTTGCTAAGTGGAACAAAACCGTTGTCACCCTTGGCGGTACGCACGCCGAAGTAGCTGTCGTAACGACTCGTAATCTGCACCACCGCGCCACATTGCAGCGTCGCTCGAACGTCCAGCGTGGCGATCGAGCTGTACAGATACACGTAACCGTCATTGCGGGCGCATTCGATACGCCCGGTGTTCTGCGCGTCACTGCGTGCGGGTAACCACAGGCAAATTGCCACCGCGAAGGATACTGTGAACAGCTTCATGAAACACCTGCCGGCCCCGATGAGGTTGAACTCCACTCCCCTATCCCAACGCAAAGAAGCTGCGCTGACAACAAACTATGGTCTGGTACTTGCATAAAACGATACGAACGGATTCGCACCGGGCGAGCCTCCGAGCGTGCTCACCGCACCCATGCCGGTGGCGGAGTCGCGCTAGCTCGATGCTTTCCGATGTTTGCGCGTCGCCAGGTCCGCGAGCCAACTAAGCAGCGGCGACGCCACCAACCCCGCATAGAACCAACGGGGATCGATAAAGATCGCAAACGCCGTAATCCCGAACGCAAAAGACATGAAGAAGGCCTCGGCGGCCAGCCCGCTGATCCAGTCCGGTTTGCTCTGCCCGGCGGGAATGCACGCGCGAATCGACGGCCACAGCCGCGGCACGGCCTTCATGAACGCGCGATAGCTCTCCCCTTGTTCGGCGGCCAGCGCTGCTTCTTCTCGTCCGATCAATCTATAGCAAAAAAACGGAATGCCAATCACCACAATCGGCCATCCGATAACCGGCAGAAAAAAACTCATGGCCCAGGCCATCAATACGTTTCCCAAATAAAGCGGATTGCGCACGTAACGATACGGCCCGTCCGCGTGCAATATTTCGCTGTGCACCGTGTGGTCGTGCACCACTTCCTTGCGCAGATACGCCGAACCCCAAATCCGAATCAACACCGCAAAAAACATGATCAGCGCCGCCACACCGAAGACGATATGCAACGCGTAAATCTCTTCCATGGGAACCGCAGCCGCCAGCCAATCGGCAAGTCTCGATCCGATAGGCGTGTGGTCCACAATCAGCGAAAAAAACGGCAGCCCGAAGATCAGCGCAAAAAACCATACGCGATTGCGGAATTCAAAATCCGTGGCGCGAATCATGCGCGTGAACCTTTCTCATCAATATTTATGCCACATTCATGCAACCGCGTATTCTTCAGTAGCGAAATGCGCGTGATCATCCGATTGCAGCGCGGTTGCAGTGTACAGGATTACCCTCGGATGGACTTCGCTGCGCCCCTCATTTCTTCAGGTTAGTTGGCAATGGCGATGATCGCCCCGCCGGCAATGATCAGCGCGCCCCCCACCCATACGTGCGGCGACGGCGCCTGCTTGAACGCCGCCCAGGAAATGACTTGCGCGATCACAAAGAAAAAAACCACGTACAGCCCCAACAGCTTGCCGAAATCCCACGGCGGTCTATTCACCGTCCAGCCGTAGCCAAAAAGAATCACCGCCGCCACGACGAAGAACATCCCACGTTGCCAGAAAATAGCGGAACGCAATCCCAATCGGATCAGCGTGTCGCCGCCCGCCTCCAGTAACGCCGCGATAAAGAGAATTGCCACAGCCGTAGCACGAGTCATCGTGGAGCGCTCCTAGTTCCGTTTCCAGACCGCACGCACAGATAGTAATCGATTCACATCGCCGCGTGCTTGCCCCCGCGCGCATCGTCAAACACTACTCCTGCGAAATATTCTGCAACGGCGGAACCGTGGAAGCGCCAGCAGTCCCCAGCTTGGCGATTTGCTCCGCAATATTATTTCTAAACTGCGGCGGCGCATCTTCCAGCGCCTTGCGATACCAGACCAGGGCACCCTGGACGTCCTGCCGCTTCAGCGCGCAATTGCCAAGCTCGATGCTGACCGGATAAGAGTGCGGTTCGAGTTCGATCACGCGACGAAACAGCTCCTCCGCTTTCACCGGATCCGGCGGCTGCAAGTACGTCAAATATTTCGCGCGCCAGTACATCGACCCGGCCACGTATCCCGGGAGATGATAGGTCCCATGAAAAATAATCAAATTTCCGAACCGCGCCACCGGTGTAGCCTCGCGTAAGGCCGGCATATCAAAACGATGATGCGGCGCCAGGCTGGTCGCCTCCGTGAAAAACCATCCGGAAACCTCGCTGCTGATCGGCTTGTCATAATCAAATTCCACAATCGGAATGCCAACGCTCTTCTGCACCACATGAGACACCCAGTAATCGATGTGCGCACCATTCTCGGTCACGTGAGCTTTGTAATATGCGATCAACTCGGTCGACCGCTGGCCCAGGTCCACACTTTCGTTGTCGAAATATTTCCAGGCGTTAGCCGAGCCGCCCGCCAACAAATTGTGATATTCCCAGATGCGCCGCTGCGGCAGCGCGGAGACACTCGCGGCCAGGAACGCGATAATCGCAAAAGCCCACGCCAGCCGAGATCGCCCAACAAAAATGCGTTCCACCGCCACACCGCTGAACAGCGCGATGATGGGAATTAAGAACAACAAATGCCGCACCCCGGCGTACGGCACGCCCTTCAAGCACACGAATCCCAGAAAAAATAGCCCAGCCGCTAAAAACGCAAGCAACGGCCAGCGCATCGCATCCGGCAATTTTCCCGCCAGCAAGAAAATACCTCCGGCCAACGCCAGCGCCATGACCCCAAATGGAATTTTGATCGCCACCAGAACCAGCGGAACCCACTTCGGCGTTCGCGATTCATAAATGCGCCCGAAAACATGCGTCTCGCCACCGCGCCCTTCCATGCCCGCACGCATAGTGTCCGCCAGACCCCAGACGTACGGCCGCGGCGCTAGGTGAAAACGCGAAAGAAACGTCAGCGCCGCCCGCGAATTGTGACTCTGCAAATCGGAGATTTTCCGCTCCAGTGGACGATTGAATTGCTGCTCCGCCATTCCGCTTTCCGTGTAACGGAATCCGTAACTCCCCCACACCACGATTCCGGCCACCACTGCGGACGTAACAAGCCGTATCGCCATGCGCGTCCACGGTCGGCGTTTCACGCCGCAATAAATAAGATACAGAACGCAACCGCCTATGATCGGCAAAACGATCAGCAGCGCCGAATGTTTGGTGACCAGCAACAGCCCGCTGGACAACCCGAGCCACAGCGCGTCGGACCAGAGATCATCGCGCACCGCCAGCACCGCAAGCGCCACAGAAATCGCGCCGAAGAGCGCCAGCGGCAAATCGGTCATCACCACCGGCATGTGCGCGGCCACCGTCGGATCGAGCAGCAGAATGCCCAACGCAGCAACCGCGATCGCCGGATTGAAAAGCCTGCGCAGCAGCAAAGCGAGAATCACGAACAAAATGCCGTGAAAGGCATACATGGTGATGCGCGCACGATGCTGCACCGCTTGCGCGTTGCTGCCGATGTACACCGCGGTTTCGGCATACTCGCGCTCTTGGTCCTTGCCTTCGAAGTGCGGCGGAAAAGAAAGGTGCAAGATGGCAGGCGTGGCCGTTGCGCCCGCGATGAGCTTTACGAGCGGTGGATGTTCGGGGTTCACGCGAAAATCGTGGAAGCGCAGATACGACGCACCAGCCGCGATGTGGTAGGCCTCATCGAATGTGAAGCCGTCCAGCGCGGTGGCCCACCACGAGCGCAACACGCCGCAGCAGATAATGAGCACCACAAAAACAAAGAAGTAGCGCTGCACTGCCCCAGCAGCGGAAGACGCGGCGGAAGAATTCCGCGTCGCGGTGGGAACATCGGCCGTCATTGCGCGAATGGTGACACCGCCCAATGAGAGACGTCAAGCGCATAGCATGACGCCACAGGCTTGATTTCTTGCGTGACCTCTCGCGTGATTTTTACGTAATTTGTAGCGTTGTCGGAAGCCGCGTCGCGGCGCGACCGCTAACAGCTATCGCTAGAGCAGGATCGCCCGCAACGAACCCGCTAATCGTGTCAGCTTCCGCCGCCCTAGGAATTTACATCGTTGTGCAGTAAGGTAAAGTTTAGCGATTCCCTGGAGGATCAACGATGGCCGACGAATCTTGTACACCAACGCCCGCCGCCAGCGAGCCGGCCAAACCCGGCTCGCGCATCGTGCATTGCGTGAAATTTGATAAGGATATGCCTGGGCTGGATCGCGTGCCCTGGAAGGGCGACATCGGCAAGCGCGTCTATGAAAGTGTCTCCAAAGACGCTTGGAAATTGTGGATCGAGCATTCCAAAATGGTGATGAACGAATACCGCCTGAATCCTCTCGATCCAAACTCCATGAAAATTATGGAAGAGCAAATGGAGCAGTTTTTCTTCGGCGCCGGCGCAAAACTCCCAGAAGGCTACGTAGCGCCAAAAGCTAAAGGCTAGTTTGGAGTGCAGTTTGCCCTGAGCGCTTTGCGCGAAAGGCCCGACGTGGCTTTTCCCGGCCACAACATTATTTCTACAGCATCCGTAAGTAGCGCCCCTTTCTCTCTGCGCCCTCTGCGTTAAGACCACCCGATCGGTCACGCAAATGTTTCAACCCCGCACCGAAGGATGCTGCACCGCAAGCCGCGGCGTAATTTGAAAATGAAGCTTTTTGTGTGCCAAGCGTAATGCATTTTCAACCAACTCCGGATTCTCTCCCGCGGCAAAAATAAATCCCAAATAACTCGACCCCTCCGGCCACGCAGCAATATAGTCGTGGACTCGCGCGGTAATCAGTACTTCCGTCACTCCGGGTGTCACCGCGCCCTGCTCCAAACCCTCCACGCCCGAGAAAATCCCGCTCTTCGGCACGGGAATCATCATCACCCCAGCCGCTTGTGTCTCCCGCGAAGCATCGGCGCCAGGCATCTCCAGCACGTGGCGCAGCAGAAGTTCCTCGAGACCGATGCTGTCCTCTGTCGATGCTGTAAAGCGCAGTGATCGCGCGCAAAGTCCACCGATAGGCCGCGGCGCGATTTCAATCGGCCACACACCGTTTTCGACTCCATCGCCAACGCGAAACTCCGCGTGCACCGGCCCGTGCGACAGACCAAGCGCTGTAGCCGACGCTCGCAAAGAATTTTCTATCGCGGTAATTTGTCGTGGGCCAAGACGCGAAGGCGTCACATAAATTGTCTCTTCAAAGTACGGGCCTTCCAGCGGATCGGGTTTATCGAAAATCGCCAGCACGCGAATTGCGCCCGCCGTCATCAACGCTTCCACGGCCACTTCCCTCCCCGGCAGATATCCTTCCACGATAATGTCGTTCAAGCGCGGCTCGCGCGTGGCCTGAATTTCCGGCGTTTGCAACAGCTTGCGAATGCGCGTGGCCGCCGCCACAAATTCTTCGCGATTGTTCGCGCGAATTACGCCTTGGCTGGCGGAAAGCGAGAGCGGCTTTAGTACGCACGGATACTTGATGCCAAGCAGCGCCGGCTCGGGAATGGGTTCCAGCGCGATCGCGCGAAACCACGGCACCGGCAGGCCTGCGTCGCGCAACACTTCGCGCGCGCGCAGCTTGCTGCGGCAAGCCTCCACCGCCGCGGGATGATGAAACGGAATGCTCAGCGAGCGAGCAGCAAAAGCGGCTGCGTGCGCCGGGCGATCCCCGAGCGCTAAAATCCCATCCACGTTCGCGGGCCGCACTTCTTCCACCACCGCTTGTGCGGCTTCTACGGGCTTTTCAAAATGTGCCGGGATGGCGCGGTCTTCCCAGGGATCGTCGAGCTGGTGGCAGCGATCCGTGACGTAAACCAACTCAACATTTAATTTTTTCGCGGCGTCCGCAAAGCTGCGCGTTTGATAGCCGAGCTTGGAGGCAAACAGCAGCACGCGTTTTTCAGATTCAGGCATAAGTGGGCCGCTTGTTCTCCCTGGCTAGACGAATTGGTCCGCGGAGACGGCGGGATGCTTTGCTGGCGCGGATTGCACCACGGCGGTTGCGATCGGAAGTGACGACGCGCCGCCGATCGATACGAATTGCGCGGGCGTTGGCTCGGCGCAGCAATACCAGGGCTCGCTCAGGAACGGCACCAGAACGGAAGAACGCTGCTCCGTGAGCGCTGGCGCAACGACGCCCGCCGATGCGTGCGCGGCCTGCCAGATTTTGCCGAACGCCGCCGTACGCGAAAGTTTTTGCGCGTCGCAACCTGCCGCAATTTCTTGAATTTCCGCGCTGAGCGCGTCCATGCGTGGATCGCTGTGCTTCCAGGGAAACACCAGCGATTGCGCGTCGAACTCGCCGACGAAACTCTTTACTTCGGGCAGTTCGAGGAGTCGCGAACCCGCGGGAATCAGCAAGCGAATACCGAATTGAATCGGCGCGACATTCTCCACCAAGTTTTCGTCGTGAATCACGCGCAACAGATCGAGGAAACCTTCCATGGTGGTCCACGGAGAGAACGGCACGAATGTCGGATGTAGCGTCATGCCGAGATTGCGAAATGCTTCGACCACCGCAAGAAAGTCCTCGCGTGTATGGCCCTTGTCGAGGACTTGAAGAAACGAGTTGTCCACGGACTCCACCGCGCTAATCACGAATAGACATCCCGTGTCGCGTAGCGTGGTCAGATGCTGCGGATATTTCTTGAGGTGTTCAATCTTGATGGTGACGTCGTAGGTGACGGCTGGAAACTCCGCGTGGAACAATTTAATAATTTCCAGTGCATGGCCAATGCCATTGAAAAAATCGGGATCGCCGAACGAGATGTGCTGTGCTCCCGCGGCAACCTGTTGGCGAATGTCTTCCAGCACCACCTTAGGCTGCACCACGCGGAAAACGCCCTTATATACCGGAACGATCGGACAATGCCGGCAGAGGTGTTTGCAGCCCCTGCTGGCCTCCGTCGACCCCACAACGCGGTAACCGTCGCCTGGAATCAAAAGATGCGCGTATTTCTCGTTCGCTGGAAGCCCGGCGCGATCGGGCACCTCAAATGCCAATCGTTCCAGAGAAATCAGCGGTTGCGTCTGGGCCTGCGGTTTCGCCACGTTTTGTGATTGCGTCGCTGACGCCGTCAAAGGGGCAGACAGCTGGTCTGCGACACTCACCAAACTGTTTTCAAATTCTCCGCCCAGCAGCGTTTGCACTCCCAGAGAACGCAGCAATTCAATGTTCATTGGCGCGTATAAACCGTAGCAGCATAGATGAGCGTGCGGATTTTGGCGGCGCAAGTCTGGAATTAACAGCGCGGCCAGCCGCGTCGCGGTGTGCATCGGCAGATAGATGGCGATTAATTCGGCCGCGGCCACGGCGTCCGGATTCAGCGTCTGTCGTGTCAGATCGAAACACGTCACAGTATGGCCGCGCTTGCGCAGCCACGCGGCCGGAGAAACCAGACCGAAGGGTTGGCGTCCAAGTTCGTAAGTTGAGATTAGAACGATATTCATGGCGAAAAACACGCTAGCAAACTGCGGGCCAGACTAAAGTTCAGTACCTACACAAGAAAGAGACTTACAGTATAGCCGTCCGCGAGGGGATTGGAATTCGGTTATCATAGAGGCACGATTTTGTCGAAAGGACGGCTTGGAATGTCCATCTCTGCGGGAAATTCTTTTGGCACCAGCGACACGCTGCACGTGGGGGCGCAGAGCTTTGAGATTCGGCGGCTCGAGCACTTGGAGAAAAAAGGTGTCGGCCATTTGAACAAACTGCCCTTCTCTCTGCGCATCCTGCTGGAAAATCTGCTGCGCTGCGAAGACGGACGATTTGTGCACGCCGCGGACATTGCCGCGCTCGCCTCCTGGAAACCGCACTCCGCGGAAAAAGAGATTGCCTTCATGCCGGCGCGCGTGTTGCTGCAGGATTTCACCGGAGTTCCGGCCGTGGTGGACCTGGCCACCATGCGCGAAGCGTTTACGCGCATGGGCGGAAATCCCAAGCGCATCAATCCGGTCTTCCCCGCCGAACTGGTGATCGATCACTCCGTGCAAGTGGACAATTTTGGCAGCGTGAACGCCTTTGGCCTGAACGCCGAGCTGGAATTTCAGCGCAACGTCGAGCGCTACGCGTTTTTACGCTGGGGACAAACGGCGTTTCAGAATTTCAAGGTCGTGCCTCCCGATACCGGCATCTGCCACCAGGTCAATCTTGAGTATCTCGCGCGCGTGGTTTGCGTCTCGCCCTCCGGCAGCCGCTTTGAAGCCTATCCCGATTCCGTGGTGGGCACCGATTCGCATACCACCATGATCAACGCGCTGGGTGTGTTTGGCTGGGGCGTTGGCGGCATTGAAGCGGAAGCCGCCATGCTGGGTCAGCCATCATCGATGCTGATTCCAGAAGTGGTGGGCTTCCGGCTACACGGCCGTTTGCGCGAAGGCGCCACCGCGACGGACTTGGTTTTGACCGTCACCGAAATGCTCCGCAAGAAAGGCGTGGTCGGAAAATTCGTCGAGTTTTATGGCTCGGGACTTTCGAGCTTGAGCGTTCCGGATCGCGCTACCATCGCGAACATGGCGCCGGAGTACGGCGCGACCATGGGGTTTTTTCCCGTGGATGCGGAAACGCTGTCGTACCTGGAATTCACCGCGCGCACTCAGGAACACGTGGCGCTAGTCGAAGCGTATTGCAAAGAGCAATCGCTGTTTCGCACGGACGCGACGGAAGATCCCATTTTCAGCGACACGCTGGAACTGGATTTGGGTAGCGTGGAGCCCACGCTGGCCGGACCCAAGCGGCCCCAGGATCGCGTGGCGCTGCGGCAGGCCAAGGAATCGTTTACGAAAGTGGTCGACGCCTCGACCGCAAGACACGTGCAGGTAAAGAACAACGGCGATTCGTTCGATCTTTCCAGCGGCGCGGTCGTCATCGCGGCGATTACCAGCTGCACCAACACGTCAAATCCTTCGCTGATGCTGGGCGCGGCGTTACTGGCCAAGAAAGCGGTGGAACGCGGACTGCGCACCAAGCCCTGGGTGAAAACCAGCCTGGCGCCGGGCTCGAAAGTGGTGACCGATTATTTGAACGCCGCGGGATTGACGCAATATCTCGATACGCTGAAGTTCCAACTCGTCGGCTATGGCTGCACCACCTGCATCGGCAACAGCGGACCGCTGGCGGAAAATATCGGCGCAGCCATTAAAGACAACAATATGGTGGCCGTGGCCGTGCTCAGCGGCAACCGCAATTTTGAAGGGCGCATTCATCCGCTGGTGCGCGCGAATTATCTGGCGTCGCCGCCGTTGGTGGTCGCGTACGCTCTCGCCGGACGCATGGACATTGATCTAACCACCGAACCGCTCGGCAATGGCAGCGACGGCAGGCCGGTCTTTTTGAGCGACGTGTGGCCTACGCCGCAAGAGATCGAAAGTACCGTGCGCAAAGCGGTGACCAGCGCGCAGTACGCGAAGCAATATGCCGCAGTTTATGAAGGCGACGCGCATTGGAAGTCCATGCCCATTCCGCAGGGCGACGTGTACCAGTGGGATCCCAAATCGACGTACATCAAGATGCCGCCGTACTTTGAAAATATGCCGAAGACTCCGGCGGAGTTGACGGACCTGCACGGCGCGCGGGTGCTGGCGATCCTCGGCGACAGCGTGACCACGGATCATATTTCTCCCGCTGGCTCGATTGCGGTGGATTCTCCAGCCGGGAAATACTTGATTGCCAATGGCGTGAAGCCGCATGAATTTAATTCCTATGGCGCGCGGCGCGGCAATCACGAAGTGATGATGCGCGGCACGTTCGCCAACATTCGTTTGAAGAATCAGCTTGCGCCTGGCACCGAAGGCAGCTGGACGCTGCATTTGCCGGACGGCGAGAAGATGTTTATCTATGACGCGTCGCTGAAGTATCGCGAAGGCGGAGTACCGCTGGTGGTGCTGGCCGGAAAAGAGTACGGCTCCGGATCGTCGCGAGACTGGGCCGCCAAAGGCACGCGCCTGCTGGGCGTGCGTGCGGTAATCGCGGAGAGTTATGAGCGCATCCATCGCAGCAACTTGATCGGCATGGGCGTGCTGCCGCTGGAGTTTTTGCCCGGGCAGAACCGGGAAACTCTGGGCTTAACCGGCCACGAAGTGTTTGACGTGGAAGGCGTGTCCGCGCTGGCTCCGAAGAAGAGCGTCACCGTGCGAGCCACCGCCGCAGACGGAACGGCGAAAACGTTTTCCGCGATTGCGCGCGCCGATACGCCTGAGGAAGTTTTGTATTACAAGCACGGCGGAATTCTGCAATACGTGCTGCGGCAGATGCTGTAGTCTTCGCGTCGCACGTTCCGCAAGGCGCTTCTATAGACTGTCAATCCCCTGTTCGCGGTGATTCCTTGTCGTGTTCTGCGCTGAATACTTCGTCCGTCATCGCGCTGGTTTCTCGAACAGGGTGTTTATAGAGAAGAAGTGGCGAGTGCTTAGTGGCGAGTGGCGAGACTAGAGCCAGGCGTCATGGGGCAACTTTGGTTGGTTGACTTTTGATGCGCCAGTAGAGAAACCCACCCAGTAGTACGGAAACCAGGCTCGCAGCTTGGGCGTTGGTTAGGCCGAAGAATGAACGCGGATTGATGCGCAGAAATTCCACCCAGAAACGTGCAAGACCGGTGAAGACCAGATAGGCGCAGAAAATTTCGCCGCTGACCATGCGCCCGCGCAACGCCCGGTTTCCCAAGTGCCACAACAAAGCCGCGATGGCCAGCCAGATCAGAAGCTCGTAGATCGGTGTGGGATGGACGCGGCAGCTCGCCTGCCAGCCTTGCTGGACGCAGGTTTCCGTGGTGGGAACGACGCCGTTGGGGAAGGCCATGCCCCAGGGCAGCAAGGTTGGGCGGCCGTAGTCGCCGTCACCCGAGAGCAGGCATCCGATGCGGCCGATGGCGTAGCCAACGGTCGCGGCCGGGGCGCAAATATCGAAGAATTCAAGTAGCGGGACTTTGAGCCGCCGCGCCAGAATGATCAGAGCAACAAACCCGCCCAGGAAACCGCCGAACCAGGCAAAGCCGTAACGCGTGAACAGCATGGGCCAGGGGTCGGCGAAGAATTCCTTGGGCGTTTCCAAAACGTGGTACAGCCGTGCGCCCAAGAGGCCGGCGATCCCGGCGATGGTGACAATCAGGAAGCCATCGTCCCGATGTGGGTCCGGGTTAGGGGACTTTGGTCCTTTGGGAGGTTCTGCGGTGCCCCCTATAAAGTGGGAGCGGCGGTTGAGGTCCGCCTGCAGAATGTAGCCCGCGGCAAGAAGGGCCGTGGCGACCATCAGGCCGAAGGTTGGAATGGTCAGCGGGCCGATGTGCAGGAAAGGAATCATGAACGATTTGAACTAAAGAAGTATACATGAGCGCGAGGTCGTGCCGTGGGCACGGCGAGATACCCACCGCAAGATCTGGGTGCGACCGCCTTGGTTTCGCGAAAGGTTGTGATTCTAAAGGAACTTAAAGTCCCTTTGTTTTCACAACCTTTTGCAAGTGTTCATTCTAAAGAAGTTAGAAGAGCTTAATGATTATAGATCAGTTACCCTCCCCGCTTGACAAACAATGTTGCGATCGTGGCCACGACGCACGCACGTGAGTGCGTGGTTCGTTTTGGGAAGGACGCCAATCGGGAGATTCATCCCGCGGAAGGCGCGGGATGGAGAAGCGTTGGCGTTCCCAGGAAATGCGTTGCCGGGCAGAGATGGTCGCTGGCGCAGAAATGAGTTCGTGTGTTTGGGGATGACGACGGATTGGACGCGATTCTATACGGGAAAAGTATATGACATGCTATCTCGCATGTCAAGAACAATCTTGTTAAATATCAAGGCTCTTTAAGAGTGTCAAGGATGTCCCTTCGGCTCGACAGAATTGTGGCCGGCGGAAACGGTGGTTCGCGGCGGTCTGGGTAAGTGGGGGCCAAGTGGCGTTTACGCGCCGTTCATGGGGCAGTAACACGAACAGGGTATGCATGAAGTGTGGGAAGGGGGTGCTGTTTTTTCTGCACAATCCAAACGACTTAACGGGAGTGTAATGCACGGGCTGGTGGCTGGATTTTTAGCGGCAATGGTGTGGGCGATGCTGGCGGTTGGGACGTTGGCGCAAAGTAGCGCTGGTCCGGCGTGTAAGCGACCGGCTGCCGGTGGCGCGGTGGAAGAGCCTGCGGATTTGCGAAGCGAGAATGGCGTGCTGCGGGTGGAGCTGGCGTTCCGCAGCTCCGTCGATGCCGCGGGCCGAATGAACTTCTGCTACGTGGACAAGGACGGTCGCGAGTCCCCCAATTTGCGGGTGCATCCCGGCGACACGCTCATTCTGAGCCTGAAAAACGAAGCGACGGCAAAAATCCCTACCTCGGCCGCTCCGGTTATTACGTCCATGAATCACGCTGCACCCGGCGAGGTGAAGATGCACGAGGAAGCCAGGCTTGGGGCAAAGACTGACGAGTGCGCAGGCGGCGGGATTAAGGAGATGGCGGCAGGGCTGGCGTCCACCAACCTGCATTTTCATGGGATTACCGTGCCGCCGGTGTGCCACGAGGATGACGTGCTGCACACCATGATTCTGCCGGGTGATGCGGCGTTCGAATATCGCTTTCAGATACCGAAGGATGAGCCGCCGGGATTGTATTGGTACCACCCGCACATCCACGGCTCGACGAAAGCGCAGGTGATGGGCGGGGCTTCCGGGGCGCTAATTGTGGAAGGAATCGAGCGGGCGAATCCGGAGCTGGCGGGATTACCGGAGCGGGTGTTCGTAATTCGCGACCAAAAGCTGCTAAATCCGAACGCCGCGCCATCGGGTGTAGCGAGTGGAGCGATACCTCCAGTGGTGCTGGACGCGGATGGCGACGTGAAGAACACCGGAACGGGCACGGGCAGGCCAGCGCTGGACCTTTCGCTCAATTTTGTGCCAGTGCCGTATCCGGACTATCCACTGGCAGTGATCACCATGAAACCGGGGGAACGGCAGCTGTGGCGGGTGCTGAACGCCTCGGCGATCACCTACTTGAATCTGCAACTGATATATGAAGGGCAAGCGCAAGCGGTGAGACTGGTAGCGGTTGATGGAATACCGCTTGGCGAACAGAGTCTGGGACGTAACCGGGCAATTTCGCAAAACCATCTGGGAGTTCCGCCGGGCGGGCGAATCGAATTTGAGGTTTCGGGCCCGCCGGAAGGAGTTCGCGCGAGTCTGGTGACGCGCAGCGTAAACACCGGGCCGGGCGGGGAGAACGATCCCACGCGGCCGCTGGCAACGATCATTGGTAAGGCGAACGCGCCGGAGCCGCGCTCGCGATTGACGGATGCACCAGTCCCTCTGCCGCACGGGACGCTGGCGTGGCTAGGGAGCGTTACTCCGGTGCGCACGCGAAAGCTTTACTTTTCCGAGGTATTGCAGGATCCGCACGACCCGAATAGCCTAACCACATTTTTTTTGACGGTGGACGGTGAGACGCCCAAAGCATTCGATATGAGTAGCGACACTCCAAACATCGTGGCGCACCAGGGAGACGTGGAAGACTGGATCATCGAGAATCGTTCTCAGGAGCTGCATGCGTTTCACATCCATCAGGTGCATTTTCTGCTGCTGGAATGGTTCGGATTAGCAGTGAACGAAGCAATTTTGCGCGATACGGTGAACGTGCCGTACTGGGATGGCAAGAACCCGGTATATCCACGGGTGAAGCTGCGCGTGGACTTCCGCGATCCGAACGCGATTGGGCTGTTCCCATACCACTGCCACCTTTTGGAACACGAAGATTCGGGAATGATGGGCCTGATTCGCGTGGATCCTCCAACGCAGACCCATGGGGATGACGGGGCTAGATCCTCTGAGGCAATTCCGACGGTGAAATAGTATTCATCGGGTTGTCATCTGCCAATAACAACGGCCGTGTATCTACTTCCGGCACGCGTTTTGATCCCGATTGCTACTCGCGCCTCCGCGTGGAGTGGCGCGCCCCGCGAAACGGCTTCAAGCGCACTAGATTATTCAGGAATAAGGAGATTTCATGATGCGAGAGAAATTACGCTGGATAGCGGCGTTGCTACTGGCCACGAACCTGGGCATCGTTGCGCCTGGGTCAGCACTGGCGGCTGGACCGGAAGTAAATGCCGTCGGCGGAGCAGCAACATCGACACCGATCAAACACCTGGTGGTGATTTTCCAGGAAAACGTATCGTTCGATCACTACTTCGGAACCTACCCCCACGCGGCGAATCCGAGCGGTCAGCCATTTTTCTTCACCAGCGGCGCTACACCGACCGTGAACGGGCTGACACAAGGACTGCTGGAGCGCAACCCAAGCACCGACAAGGCCGGAAACTTTTATCAACCGGTACGCCTGGACATCAGCCAGAACTACACGTGCGACCAGAACCATGATTACACTCCGGAACAGCAGGCTTTCGACAGCGGATTGATGGACAAATTTCCCGAGTTCGCGGCGACGCCGTGCCCTGCTAACCCGTATTCGGATGTTTCGGGGCTAGGCGCGGGAGTGGTGATGGGCTACTACGACGGAAATACCGCGACGGGGTTGTGGAACTACGCGCAGAACTACGTGCTGAACGACAACTTTTTCGGCACGAACTTTGGGCCCTCGACGCCGGGAGCGATCAACGTAATCTCCGGCATGACGGGAAATGCCGATCCCACAGCCAGCGCGACGGCCATCGCAGCCGGCGATGTGGTCAACAACTCGGTGATCGGCGATCCCGATCCAGCGTATGACGATTGCAGCGGGACCGAAGTGGCAGGAATGTCCAGCACGAACCTGAACGTTGGCAATTTGTTGAGTGCGAAGGGCATTTCCTGGGCATGGTTCCAGGGCGGTTTTACTCCGACCACGCCTGCGACCGCAAACGCTCCGGCAGCATGCGCTACCAAGACGCTCCGCATCGACGGCACGCCGGAGACGGCGTACAGCCCGCATCACAATCCGTTTCAGTACTATAAGTCCACCTCGAATCCCCACCACCTGGCGCCGACCTCCATCGCAGAAGTTGGCCACGACGGGCAGGCCAACCACCAGTATGATTTGAGCATGTTCCAAACGGCGGCGCTGGCGAACGGCCTCCCTTCAGTTACGTATTTGAAGGCGAACCGCGCGCAAGACGGGCACCCGGGCAATTCTTCGCCGCTCGATGAGCAAGTGTTCCTGGTGAACACCATCAACTTCCTGCAAACGCTGCCCGATTGGCCGACCACCGCGGTGATTATCACCTGGGACGATTCCGACGGGTGGTACGACCACGTGATGTCGCCCATCGTGAACACCTCTGCCAGTACGGCGGACGGGCTGACCGGAGCGGGTCTCTGCGGAACGGGCGTCAATGCGCTCGCGGCACTGCAAAGCCGCTGCGGATATGGACCACGCATACCAATGCTGGTAATTTCGCCCTACGCAAAGAACAACATCGTGGACCACACGCTGACGGATCAATCCTCGGTAGTACGCTTCATCGAAGAGAATTGGGGACTTCCGCAAATCGACGGCTCGTTTGACTCGGTTGCCGGTCCTCTCACGAATGCCTTCAACTTCAACTTCCAGCGGAAGGCGAAACTGATCCTCAACCCTTCCACCGGGCAAGTTGTATCGCAATAAGAATCGGAACGGACACAGCGCGGCTGGTTTTGCTTTAGGCGCGCTGATCACTGACAGAAAAAGCTCGCACCGTTTGCACGGTGCGAGCTTTTTTTTGACGGTGCGAGCTTTTTTTTGACTTGCAGGCATTTCGGTGCGTGCAGCAGGGCTGCACCATCCCAGTTGACACTCGAAACGATTCCCCGCGCGGCGGTTTCTGCTCTACAATCCCTTGTATTCTCATGAAAATCCACAAATTCACCAAGGAAGCGACACGCATCGCGGAGCCCTACCGCATCAGCAAAGGGAAAAAATTCCGTCTAACGGATTGGGATGCCGCGGACGTCGGACACATCAATTCAAAAGAAGAGGCGGAAAAGCTGCTGGAACATGGCACGCAACTGCTGACTGCGCTCCAGCAAAAACTGTGGGCTCAGGATAAATGGGCGCTGATGGTGATCCTGCAAGGGATGGATGCCGCGGGGAAAGATGGCGTGGTGAGCCACGTGATGTCCGGAGTGAATCCGCAAGGCTGCGACGTGTGGTCGTTTAAGCAGCCGAGCACGGAGGAGCTGGACCACGATTACCTGTGGCGGGCGCATCAGAGGGTACCGTCCCGGGGGAAAATCGGGATTTTCAATCGCTCCTATTATGAGGAAGTGCTGGTGGTGCGGGTGCATCCGAAAATGCTCGCAGCGGAACACTTGGCGGAAGTCCTAACGAGGAAACACGTGTGGGAGCAGCGGTACGAGGATATCAACGCGTTCGAAAAATATCTGGGGCACAACGGCGTGGTGGTACGGAAATTCTTTCTGCATCTTTCAAAAGGCGAGCAGAAGAAACGTTTTCTGGAGCGGCTGGACGACCCGCAGAAAAACTGGAAATTCTCCATGGCGGATATTCAGGAGCGCGGGTATTGGAAGGATTACCAGGAAGCGTACGCGGAGCTGATCCAGGAGACGTCCACCAAGCACGCACCGTGGTATATCGTGCCGGCGGACAACAAGTGGTATTCGCGGTTAGTGGTGTCGGCGGCGATTGTGGAGACGCTGGACAGTTTGAAGCTGGAATATCCGGTGGTGGACAAGGCAAAGAAAAAAGAACTCGGGGAAGTCCGAAAATTTCTGGTTAAGGAATGACCGAAAGCGAAAACCTTCTGATACGATGCCGCTATGAAAAGGCGAACGTTGTTGCTTCAGTCGCTTCCCGCGGTAGCGCTACTGCCGGCATCAAGCCTGGCAGCGGCCCGTTGGGTGGCGTCGACTCTGGCCGCGTCAACCTTGGCGGGTTCACAAAAGAACGAGGACAGTGCTATGCCAACTAATTCCACGGTTTACGAGCTGCGCGTGTATCACGCGGTGCCGGGCAAGTTGCCCGAGCTGGTGGCGCGTTTCCGCGACCACACCGATGCATTGTTTGCGCGACACGGCATGAAGAGTATTGCGTATTGGACGCCGCTCGATGAACCGCTTAAGGGCAATACGCTTATTTACATATTGCAACATCCCAGCCGCGAGGCGGCGGCCGCGAATTGGAAGGCGTTTCAGGACGATCCGGAGTGGATTCGGGTGCGAGATAAATCGCAGGAGAACGGGAAGTTGGTGGAAAGCATTGATTCGACGTTTATGGAGATGACGGATTTTTCGCCACGCTTGGGGTGAACTGCGAGCAGTGCGGGACGCAAGGGAGCGCGCCTCGCCGACGCGGTCGACGTAAACGCAAGGCGGACGCTACAAAATCCCGACCCTCTCGCGTGGCGGCGTTATGGTTTGGTTGAGCCATCCGCGGGCTTTAGCTGCGTTGGCGACTCGGGCCGCGGGCCGATTCCGATTTCCATCGCGGTGTTTTTTGGAAAGACCACGTCGCGACCGCGCGCGATGAAGTGGACGTAAATGGAACGGCTGGCGCCGAAGGCGCCCATGGCCATGCCGAGCGGTTGCGAACGGCTGAGGACGCCGACAACGAATCCGAGGACGCGGAAGCCTCCGGCGCCGCCTTCGCCGCCATTGATGGGATCGTCTCCCGAAGAAGCAGCGGCGAGCCCGATAGCGATGGCGGTCTGGAGATAACGCGTTTTAGGCGTTTGCGCTTCGGCTCCGCCTTCGGAGTCCAGTTTGAGATCCTGCCCTTTGCCACTCTGTATGGCTTCCAGGCTCGAGGCAATTTTCTGCTCGATTCCATCGGGCGGGACGATTTCGTGGAAGACGATGCGCAGCTGACCGTTGTGCTTCAGGTGACGGGCGGACTGCACTTCCACTACGGAGCCTTTCAGGCGGCTGCCTTGCGGGAAAATGAGGTGTTCGCCATCGAAGAGCGGCCGGGATAGCATGGCCTCGACGTCATCGCCTTTTCGCGCGGTCGCGGAACTAACGGACGCGTTGAGGCGTGCGCGGACGGAGCTGCCATCGGGTGGCGGGGAGCCGAGGGCTCTGGCCATCTCCAGGGTGAGTGGCTCGCTGCCGAATTCCAGCGGCGCCTGAAGTTCCGCGAAGTAGACCGTGCCGGCGTCGATGTACTGCGGATGGACGGGGAGCTGCGCGATCAGATAGCGCTTCGCACGATGGATTTTTCCGGGCGCTTCAACTTGCGCCACGGCGTTGTCCCACTCGTGCTTGGCTTGTTCCTTTGCTTGTTCGGCTTTCTCGGAAGCGACATCCTTGACGGACTTCTTTTGTTCCCCGCCGGCAGCGGTGACGAACGCAATAACCTCGCCTGAACCAGGGGTGACAACGGTTTGCATCGCGATATGTTGTCCGTTGGGGAGCACAAGCTGATCGAATTCGAGACCGACGTTGCGGGCGGGCGTCAAATCAGCGTTCAGCGCCTCCAGCGTGCGCTTGCCGCCAGAAACGCTTTCAAGTTGTGTGATTTTACCCGTTACTTCGGCTCCAACAGGAACCACTAGCCTGTCAAACGCGTAGACCGGCTCAACCGTGCGGCCATGAATGGCCTGACCGACGTTCGCGATCCTGACTTCTTTATCGAGGACCACCTGAATCGCCATACCCTTAGGTACGGTGAGGGATACCGTTTCGGAAGAGGGCGGGGTATCCGGTGGAAGGCCGGAAGCCGGGGCTGGTGTCGGCCGCCTATGCAGGAGTACAGGATCGGAATCGGCGGCAGGGGGCGGCAAAGGATCCTGAGGCGGATTTTGGTTTTGCGCTTGTGCCCAGGCGCTGCACATCGAGAAAAAGAGTGTTGCGCAGAAGATTCTCGATAGTGACATGGCCATTCTCCACATCGAAACCCGGGACAGCGACCTTTTCAGTTGGAAGCCGACTCGAGGCTTTGGTGACCTTAGCGAATTGTAGTCGGCTGTGCGTTGCCATTCAACTCAGAATGGCTGTGCCTCGGAGGTTGTGTTAGCCGCACGCTTGTTAGCGAGGGTGCGACTACAAGTGATCGGTGGATTCGCGGACGACTAGTTCGGCGGGGAGGAGGCGGCGCACTAGCGGGACTTCGCGCTTTTCTTCCGCGGCGGCGATGGCTTCGAGGATAATTCCTACGGCTTGCGTGCCCATGGCTTCCATGGGTTGACGGATGGTGGTCAGCGAGGGCACGGAGAGCGCGGCCTGCGCTACGTCGTCGAAGCCGATCACTGAGCATTCTTCTGGTACGCCCACGCCTTTTTTCTTTAGCGCGCGCAACGCGCCCATAGCAGTCATATCGTCGTACGCCATCAGAGCGGTGAAGCGTTTGCCGCCGTGCAGAAGTTCGGTAGTGATGCGGGCTCCGGCTTCGAAACTGGAATTGGGATCGAGAGATTCGGGAAGCTCCAAGATGCGTTTGGCGTCGAGAGTGAGTCCGGCGCGCTGCGCGTAGGCGCGGATGCCCTTCCAGCGTTGGCCGCTGCTGGCCAGCGTTCTGGGGCCACGGATGAAGGCAATGTCGCGATGACCGAGACAAAAAAGATGATCGAGCGCGGCGGCGGCGCCGGCTTCGTTGTCCGCGGCGACGGTGTTGGCGGTGTCGATGTCAATTTCGCGGCCCACGATTACCGTAGGAACCTGGCGGCGGGTTACGTCGGCGAGGAGTTTGATGTCCATCACCAGCCAGTTGGCGATGACGATTAGCGCTTCTACACGGCGGTCCAGCAACATTTCGAGGTAACGTTCGAAGCGGCGCGGCTCGTTGTGCGCGTCGGCTAAAAGCGAAAGCATGCTGCCCTGGTAGAGGGAATTTTCGATGCCACGCAAAATGGGCGTGCAAAAAGGGTCGGTGATGTCGAAAAGCATTACGCCGACGACGTTCGAACGGCGGCTGCGCAGCGAACGCGCGAGAGGATTGGGGCGATAGCCGAGGTGGCGCGCGGCGGTTTCGATGCGCTGCTTGGTGTCCGCTGGAATGTACCGCGAGAGCGGAGCGTTGTTGAGGACGATGGAAACGGTGGAGGCGGAGTAGCCGCTTTCGCGGGCCACGTCGCGAATGGTCATCACCGCGGGTTTGGGCATTACGTCAGAGCCTCACTTGGGAGCGGCGCCGGAGTCAGTTGGGGAAACGGTGTAGTCGTAACGCAAGGTTGCCGGCATGTGGTCGGAGCGCTGGCGGGTGTTGTAGTCGAGCTGGTAGTTAAGGTGGTCGGGATCGGCGGGATATTCCTGGCCGTCGAGATATGGATAAGAGACCAGGCCGTGGCGCGGCAACGGCTCGACGGTGAAACCGTGCGCGGCGTAAAAATCTAAATCTTTTTCGAAGCCGTCGGCATAGAAGAAATAATCGCGGACCCATCCGGTGGGAAGGGCGGGGAGCTTGCGGGGATCGAAGTCCAGCTTCACGCCTTCGCCGGAACTGAAAATGGCGAAGCGATCGTCGGAGGCGTTGAGCAAGCTGCGCACGTCGCCATAGCGCGTGTAATTGCCTGCGGCGCGGGCGTACGGGCCGGTCATGCTGCGGTGGCTATAGGAATAGGTGGTGTCGGTAGCGGGCGTGAGATGCGTCTCACGCGGAAAGCCTAGGAAGGCCAGCGAGGCGTTGGCGAGAGGGACTTCGGTAACGCGCGCATCTTTCGGGTCTGGGGATTGGTCGATGCGGATTGCGTCCCAATAGATTTTAAGATTGTTCACGATGCGGATGCGGCGTGTGCCGGAGGGAATTTTTCCGGTGAGGTCGGCGACCATGGTGCGCGCGAGCCCGGCGGGGAAGCCCATATCTTCGACGACGCGAACCCATTCGCCTTTTTCGTTTTGCGCTTCGACGTATGGGGCGATCACTTTGATACCGGCTTGATCGGCAGCGTACATCGAGGTTGCGGTGAAATAGTCGGTGTAACCGTCGAGCAAGAGGCGCAGCGCTTTGTTGGCGTCCCAGGGGCCGAGGTCGAGTTCGAGCCAGTGGAGCTTCGCAAAGCCAGCGTGGGGCAACGCGTCGAAGCTGGTGACATAACGGCGGTCGCGCTTCGCGATCAGCGGCAGAACGTCGTTGCCGCGATCATCCCAGGCGCCCAGTGGGGGACGCGCGTTCTGGCTGGGATCTTTTTCACTAGCAATGACGCGAAATTCCGGGAACGGCGGGTTGCTGGCGAAGCGTTCGTTGGGAAACACGTCGTAAGAAACCGGATGATCGATGGCCAGCAGGCGAACTTGATCGAGATAAACGGTCTCTTCCATCGGCTCCATGAAACGGAAACTGAGCAGGCCGTTGCGCGGACTTACGCTGCGCGCGGAAACTTTTAGATATTCGGTGGGATCAGGAACGTCGCGTTCGCCGGGGGCTACCCAGTGGCCCACCACGCCGGGACCAATCATGTCGGCGATAAATTCGTACTCTTTTCCGTTCCAAGAAAACAGCACTGGGCAGCTGCTGCCGCGGCGGTCGAGTTCGGCGATGGTTTGCGTACGCTGCGCGGCTAGATTCACTTCGTCCTGCGGAACGCCGGTGGGCCAAAGCAGCCGAACTACTTCCGCCTTTTTTTCTGTTCCGAGACCGGCAAGAATGGGAAGAGCGCTTTGGCCGAGATATCCGGAAGCGCCGGCGACCTCCCATTTCTGATACAGCACACCGGCGTACATTTCCACTTTCGTGCCTATGGCGCTCTTGTTGTCGTTCAAGGCTTTCAGATCGATCTGCATCCAGCTATTTTTGTTACCGCCGTGATTGCGGTACAGAACAGGACCGCCCGTGAGCTCCGTCACCAGAAGATCCGCGCTGCCGTTACCTGCTAAATCAGCCACGATCACGGCGCGGGGATTCTTCAGCTTCACTGCGTCCAGATGCACCTCGCTGGTTACGTCGGACCAGCCTTTGGCGCCGAGATTTCTGAGCAGGCGTAATTCCCCGCCCTGCGCGGTTTGTCCGACGGCAACCAGATCGATCCAGCCATCGTTGTCGTAGTCCAGCGTGGCGATTCCCCACGCGTCACTCCAGTGCAAATCGGGCAGCGGCACACGTTCCAGACGCTTGCCTTCTACATTGCGCCACAGGCTGATGCCCGGCGCTCCGCCGTGCGTAAATGCCAGATCCATCCAGCCGTCTTTGTCAAAATCGAGTGCCACTACGCCGACGGCGGGCGGCAAATCTTCCTTCTTGAAGTCGGGGAGAACTATCGCGGTAAATTTGCCTTCGCGCGGATTCAGATAAACGGTGGCACCGTTGGGTCCACCCGGAATTACAAAATCGATGGCACGGTCGTTGTTGAAATCGGTAACCACCAGGCCGCCATTGGTGGCCGGGACGCCCAATCCGGTCTCTTCCGAAACTTCGGTGAACGTGCTGTTGCCATTGTTGCGCCACAAGACATTGTGCGCAGGCGCGGAGGGAGTGCCACCCGGCTGAGCAGTGATGTACAAGTCGAGATCGCCATCGTGATCGTAGTCCACGAATGCCGGGCCCAGGCACCCACTATCGCGCCGCAGACCGACGGCTTCCGTTACATCCTTGAACTTGCCGCCGCCTTCGTTGTGATACAGGCGAATTCCGTCCAGGTAGCAAACGGCTAAATCCGTTTTGCCATCGTTATCGAAATCGCCCGCGGCACAGCCCAAAGCTGCAGACTTTACATCAATGCCGGAATTGGCGGTGGCGTCCTCGAAGCGTCCACCGGGATTTGTGCGCAGCAACACGCCGCTGGATGCAGGCGAGCCGGCGGGGAGAAATAAGCCCGGCCGTCCCCGGCCATCAAAATCAAAAAAACATGCGCCAAAACCGGCTCCGGGCGCCACCGCCATGTTGGCGTTATTGGTGATTGCCGCGCCCACAGATTCCCAGGAATACGTTACGGGAATCGGCGCCGGAGCGTCCTGACCTTGTTTTCGGGCGAATTCGGCGTATGAAAAGCGACCCTGATCGCCGTAGCCCGCGCCAAACGGAGCGCCGAGATGTTCGCTGGTGATTTTCTGAAATTTCGCGAGATGTTCTTTGGCGGCAGCGATGTTGCCACTGCGCTGAAGCGCACGGGCCAGACCAAATTCCGAGGATGCGTGATACGGAAAAATCGCCAGGGCTTTTTGAAACGCCGCGATAGCCTGATCGTATTTCTGCAATTGCGTGTAGAGATAGCCCGCAAAATAATAGGCATCGGCTTCGTTGGGCGCGAGCTGCGTGACGCGCTCGAACGCGGCGATGCCCTTTTCTTGTTCGCTTAAATCTTTGTAAACCAAACCGAGGTTGTACCAGGCGTATGGATCGTCGGAGCGTTGTTCCGCGCCGGCGACAAGAGCGGCGCGCGCGGCTTCCGGTTTTTGCTGCGCGAGCAGCGCGATGCCCAGATTTACTTTGGCGACGGCAAAATTGGGGTCGGCCTGTAGGGCCTGTTCAAAGAGTTTTTGCGCGTCGGCGGGCCGCTGCTGATTCATGTATGCGACGCCTAAGGTGTTTGCTCGCAGCGCTTGAGCATCGTCATGCGAGGCACCGCGAGATCCAGCGGCCGCACTTTTCGGCGGCGAGGTAGGAGCCGCGGCGTTTTGTGCGCTTTGCGGCCTGAGTGCGCGCGAATGCAGCGCTGCGGTCGCGCCAAGCAGTAGCGCCATACCTGCAACCGCCACCGGCGCCAGCCGTCGAGAAACCATGAGCATGAGGAACGTGATCCTATCCGTGCGGAAAACCTAGGCGCTATTTTGCGTGCGCCGAGGGCTGGCCACAGTTTGTCGGCTGCGCCAGCCGTCGTCAATCGTTTTTACAAAGCGTTTTTGCACGATTTTTTCACACCACAGTATTCAACGCATCGTTTCGGCCCGACGGTAGTGGGTCAGCTCCGGCTAGCGCGTTAATCGTCCAAGTGCCGCGACGGCTCGCTTCGATTACTTCCTCGAACGCGGTTGCAGGATAACTTCCATGTAGTCGACTGCTCCGGAGTTGACATTGTCAGTGGGTACCGACCGCAGTCTTTTGCTTGCAGAGCCCGAACGTGCTCTTCATCGGCCTCGGTACGCTTCCGCCGCCTACAGAGAACCGCAAAGGGTGCACCACAAAGCACAGAAGCAAGAGGCCCTCGAGGTCAGTTGGAAAATTCAAGATAAACTGACCGAAGCTACACTGAAAATCAAAAGCGCGGGGAGCGGCAGCCAGCAAATCGCATTCACTTATAAAAGCTTAGAATTGGAGATAGCCATGGACGCGGATTCTTACACCGAGTTCGGCGGACGGTCCTGGGGTTCAAGGCTGATTGAGTCGATTAAGGGCGTTCTCCTAGGGATTGTTATGTTCATCGTAGCCTTCCCGGTGCTGTTCTGGAACGAAGGGCGGGCGGTACAAACGGCGAAGAGTCTGGGGGAAGGTGCGTCGGAAGTTGTTAGCGTGGCTAGCGACAATGTGGAAACCACGAACGAAGGGAAGCTGGTTTATGTGACGGGCGACGCGACAACAACTGATTCGGTTTCTGATCCCAAGTTTGGCGTCACGATTTCGGCCCTCAGGTTGGAGCGCGTGGCAGAGATGTACCAATGGAAGGAATCGAAAACCTCAAGCTCCCAGAAACACCTCGGTGGCGGAGAGACCACCGTGACCAATTATAAGTATGAGAAGGTTTGGTCACCGAAGCTGATTAATTCAGGCGGCTTCAAGCAAGCGAGCGGGCACGAGAATCCGCAAACGATACCAGTAACGAACCAGTCCTGGACGGCAAAGAGCGTCACGCTCGGCGCCTTTACAATGCCCGACGCCCTGATCGATAAGATGGACAAGACGGAGCGCTATGCGGCGGACGAGACAGCCACTGGCAATTCGGCGCCCGACGTGCAGAACCGGTTCAAGCTCCACCAAGGGGGATATTATCTCGGTCAGAATCCTGCTTCTCCGGCCGTAGGGGACACCAGGGTCACTTTTAAAGTTGTCCGGCCGGCAACTGTAAGCATCGTGGCGAGACAAGTTGCAAACACGTTCCAAGCCTATCAAGCCAAAGCCGGGGGGAGCATCCTTCTTCTGACCTACGGCACCGTCAGCCCCGACGCTATGTTTAAGACCGCGGAAAAATCGAACAAAACCCTTACCTGGGTCTTTCGAGCGGCTGGCTTCTTGTTGATGTTCATTGGACTCTTCTTGATTTTTAATCCGTTGGCGGTTGTTGCGGATGTGGTTCCCATCTTTGGCAGTCTCTTGAGCGTGGGAGTAGCGGCATTCGTGGGCTTGGTGGCGTCTGCCTTGTCTCTCCTGACTATCTCGGTGGCCTGGCTGACCTACAGGCCCCTCTTGGGGCTTGCGCTTTTGGTGCTGGCGGCTGCGAGCATGTGGGGTCTGTTGCGCCTGTCCATACAGAAGCAGGAACTACAGAAGAAGCCAGCCTAGGCGGCGGACGCTCGGGACCGACGAAGCGCCTTGCCTGTATAGTCGCGTGATCGGAGACCGACCCATACCCGCGCGACCTGCGCCTTGACCCGCTCGTACACTCCGCTTAGTCTGCACTGCGATGCCTGCGCTAAATTTTTTGTCGATCGCCGAAATCACCAGCGGGCTGCGCGCCAACAAATTTCAAGTTCGCGACATCGTGGAAGCCCATCTGAAAAATATCGCGCGCCTCGAACCGCAGCTCAACGCCTTCACGCACATTGACGAACCGGGTGCCATCGCGCAGGCGCAAAAAGCCGATGACGCACTCCAGTCCGGCGCACAACTTGGCCCTTTGCATGGCGTCCCCATCACGCTTAAGAGTTGCATCGACGTGGCCGGCTGGCCTTGCCCGGCGGGCTCGCGACTGCGGGCCAACTACGTGCCCTCCGCAGACGCGCCGCTCGTCGCGCGCCTCAAATCCGCCGGCGCAATTCTCCTCGGCAACACCAACACGCCGGAAAATCTGATGGCTTACGAATCGGACAACGCGCTTCGCCGCGCCGGCGGCAATCGCACCAGCAATCCGTGGAACCTGGCGTACTCCGCAGGCGGCTCTAGCGGAGGCGAAGCCGCCGCCATCGCCGCAGGCTGCTCCGCTGGAGGCGTCGGCAGCGACGGCGGCGGCTCTGTTCGCGTTCCCGCACATTTCTGCGGCATTTGCGGACTGAAGCCCACGCCAGGACGGTTTCCCGCCACCGGCCACTTCCCTCCCAGCAACGGCGCGTTTCCCTGGCTCGGCGTGGTCGGGCCGATGGCGCGGACTGTCGCGGACGTCCGCGTGCTTTTCGGAGTTTTACAGGGACCGGATCCTGGCGATCCGCTTTCCGCGCCTGTAGCTGCGCGCAACTTTACCTCCGCCAATCTGCGCGGAATGCGCATCGGCTTGCTGGAAACCGCCGCGCTCGGCGGGCATACGCCAGAAACCGCCGATGCCGTGCAAAAAACAGCAACCGCGTTGGCGAGACGCGGCTTTAATGTCGAACCATTTTCCTTGACGGAACTATCGCGCGCGCTCGAACTCTGGTGGTTTTTCTTCGGCCCCATGGTGGCGAAACTTTTTCGCGATAGCATTTCTCGGAAAGAAGAACCGCAACTCAGCCCGCAATTCCGCGAATATCTTTCGGTGGCTGACGCGAACCAGCGTCCGACGTTGGATGCTCTGCTTAACGCATGCGCCGAACGCGACCACCTGCGCGCCGACGTCCTACGCAAAATGGCTGACGTGCCGGTGCTGCTGTCGCCTGTTTCCGCCGGACCTGCGTTCCGTCACGGTGAGGGGACGTGGCGCGGTCCCGCCGGATATCGCGAAACCATGCGCGCATCACAATGGTTAAATCTGGTGGGATTTCCGGCCATTTCCGTACCTGCGGCATTTTCCGCGGACGGGCTGCCCATCGGCGTGCAACTTATCGGACGGCCGCATGAAGAGGAATTGCTGCTCGAAGTGGCGACGAAAATCGAACAAGATCGCAGCGACTATCCGGCGCCGAACATTTAGTTGGAGTGCAGGCGAAGTCGGTGTACTCGTGGACAAAGTGCACATCCAAAATTGGCTGTGCCACAAAATCAATTCGGGTCGTGCGTCAACTCAGGATTCGGAATAGCCTTTTCGTCAAGATCCGCGCGCGCCTTCCCCAAATTTTGATTCATCAGCTTTTGCGTGGCCGCCAATTCCGCTTTAGCATCTTCCTGCCGGCCCAGTCGCGTCAAAATTCTTCCGCGCAGGTAGTGCGCGTTCTGACTATCCGGCGCCTCCGCCAGAGCCGCATCCGCTTCTTGCAGCGCCAACGCAAATTTCGCCTGATTGAAATAAAGTTGCGCCAAGCCGAAATGCGCGGCAGCCATTTTCGGATCGCGACGCAGCGCTTCGGCAAAAGCTTTCTCGGCATCTTCCGGCTTCTGCATGCGTGTATACAGAATACCAAGCTGTTCGTAGTTGTCCGCGAGATCCGGCTCGATGGCAATATCCTTGCGAAATTCCCCTTCGGCAAGTGCGTCGTTATCGCCCAGCCGCATGTGCGTAACGCCCAGCGTAAAGTGCACGTAAGGCAAGCTGGCATTGCCCGCCGCGGCGCGATTCAATTCCGCAATGGCCTGATCGTCTTCCTGACGATTTAGATACGCCTTGCCGAGAATAAAATGCAGTTCTGGACTGTCGCCGCCGACCTCGATCAACTGCTTCAGCGCGCGTTCGTCCAGGGCATCGTTGGCGGCGCTGTGCTCGGCATTGTGCGCGGCCATGCCCAAAACGTATAAGTACATCAGATCCGACGAGCGTTGTTCCCAGAGCGGCTGCAGCGTGGCGACCGCATCCGCGTAATTCTTCGTAAAAACCTGGCAGAGTCCCAGGAGATACCGCGCCTGAACATTTTCTGGCTGCACGCTAACCACCGACGCCAGCGGCGCGATCGCGCCGGCATAATTGGCACGGCGATATTCCACCAGCCCGATATTCAGCCGGATGCCCGCCATTTTCGGGTCCAGATGCTCGGCTTTCTGCAGCAGCTCGAGCGCCTGCTCCCACTCCTTGCGCCGCATGGCGATGACGCCGAGATTGGCATACGACGCAGCGGAACGCGCATCGACGGACAGCACCTTGCGAAAGGCTTTCTCGGCGGCATCGAGGTCGCCAGATTGCAGCGCGGCCTGCCCTTTGACGAACCACGCCCGGGGGTCAATTTGCTCGGGGCGCGCGGACGACGCAGCTTGGCTGGGTGCGCCGAATCTCGCAAGGGATTCAGCGCATGCAGGCTGGACCGCTGACGAAGCAGCTCCGGCACACACCACCACCGCCATGAACGAGACAAATCGCATGAAGCTGTAGTTTCCGGTAGCGCGGCGGCGAAAACAAGGGCCGGGTATTTTCGCCGCCAAACGCCGTCACAGCGGTCGTGACTCCCTGTGCGCCGGAAAGCAAATTCTCTCTTGCAAAATTTCGCGCTTGACAGCATAGTATAAATACAGTATTAATCCGTTTTAATAGCGCACTTTTGATGTTTTACGCGAACCGTCGAGGGTCGCGAGGGGACCTGGAAGCGGCAAGTTTGCCGGCGGCTCTAGTATTTTCTCGTTGCTGCGCAGCGCGCAGGGCGTTGTCGAGGGGCTTCCGCAAGTTGCTGCTGTCCGCATGTGTTCTGAAAATTTCCCGGAGGTTTCAACGTGAAGGCTAAGCTTATCCCTTCGAAGTGGTTTACGTATGTCCGCCTGCTGCATCTCTGCGCGGCCCCGATTCTCGTCGCTCTCTTCCTGCTTGGCCTGCCCGCCGTAAGCCGCGCGCAGGACACCGGATACATCACCGGGACGGTCGCCGATACTTCCGGCGCCGCGGTAGTGGGAGCGAAGGTGGTGATCGCCACCGTTACGGGCAACTTGTCCCGCGAAACGGTCACCAACGCCGATGGTGTTTACAACGTCCCGGGACTCCCTGGCGCCACGTATGTCATCACCGTCACCGCACCCGGTTTTCAAAAATACACGGCGCAGCGCGTGGTCCTCGACGTCGCGCAGAAGGCTCGCGTCGACGTGCAGATGCAAGTCGGCACGGTCACCCAGGAAGTCATCGTCAGCGGTGAGAACGTAGCGCAAGTGGAAACGCAATCCGCGGAACTGAGCACCACCATCACCGGCAAGCAAGTCGACAGATTGGAATTGAATGGCCGCAACTTCACGCAGCTGGTCACGCTGGTCCCCGGCGTCGTCAATCAGACCGGCGCGGACGAAGGCGAGGTCGGCATCATCGGCAACGTGCAGTACAGCATCAACGGCGGCCGCACCGAGTACAACAACTGGGAAATCGACGGCGGCGACAACATGGACAACGGCAGCAACACCAGCCTGAACGTCTACCCCAATCTCGAAGCGATCGCCGAATTCAAGGTGCTCACGTCCAACTATGGCGCGCAATATGGCCGCAACGCCTCTGGCACAGTGGAAGTCGAACTGAAGTCCGGCACTTCGGACTTTCACGGCAGCGCTTTCGAATACATTCGCAATGCTTTCTTCAACGCCAACTCCTGGCAGGACAATGGCACCGGGCTCGCCCGGCCGGAATACAACAAGAACGACTTTGGCGGCACGATCGGCGGCCCGCTGTACATTCCCCACGTCTACAACAACGATAAGAAGAAAACCTTCTTCTTCTATTCGCAAGAATTCCGCAGAGAGACGGTTCCCAGCTCCAACGGCGCCATCAATCAGCCTGTGCCTTCCAATGCCGAGCGCATGGGAAATTTCAATGACGTTTGTCCCGCCATCGCCGGACCCGCGCAGCCTTTCGACACCACCGCTTTTCCAGAGTGCCCCTTTCAGTCCGGCTCGCTGAACACCAATGGTCAAGCGACCTCTTTCCCCATGAATACTGTGCCCATCACCTCCACGGCGGCCGCTGAACTGGCCTTGATCCCGCAAGCCAACAACTTCTCCGGCATCAATGGAACCTATTTTGCCGGACAGGCGGCGGGGCAGCCCATTCCAAGCTTCACCGCCAACCCCTCCTACTACACCGGTTGGTACGAAGAATTGGTGCGCGTCGATCACAACATTACGGACAACGAACGGCTGGCCATTCACTACATTCACGATTCCTGGAGCACCACAAACCAGGGTCCGCTGTGGGGAGTGGTTGGCAGCAGCTTTGATAACACGAATACGGCGTTCAAGGGCCCGACCACCAGCTTTGTGGCTCGCCTGACCTCAAACCTCACGCCCACCTTGTTGAATGAGTTCGTCGCGAGTTACACCGCCGATCACATTAATCTTACCGAGCTTGGCGCCGTCGGCATTCCCAGCGCCGGGATCGACCTGGTACCCCTTTTTGAAAACGGACTCGGCGGCAAGCTTCCCGCTATTGCGATCGGCAATACCAACCAGAATGAATACGGTAACGGGTTTACGCAGGACACCGGCTATTTCCCGTGGAAAAACGCCAACCCGACCTACACCTATCGCGACAATATGACCAAGATCCATGGCGTCCACACTTTTGTTTTTGGCGCCTACTTCGCGGCCGCGCAAAAAAACCAGCAGTCCACGGTAAATTTGCAAGGTGAACTTTCTTTTGCAGCGAGCAATCCCAACAGTACCGGCAACCCGTTCGCGGACTTCCTCACTGGACAAGTCGCCGGTTATAACCAGACCAGTGCGCAGCCCTATTTTTATGACCGCTACAAAATCTTCGAGCCATATTTTCAGGATGATTGGCGCGTCACCAAAAAGTTCACTCTGAACCTCGGTCTGCGTTGGAGCTTCTTTGGCCGCTATCAGGAAAAGTTCGACCAGGAATATGGCTTTTCCACGCAGGCGTTTATGCCTGCCCAGGCTCCGCAGTTCAATCTCCCGAGCTCGGCCTCTGGTGCCCAGACCTTGGTGCCCGGCTCCGGCAATATTTTTAACGGCATCATCCAGTGCGGCGCCGCAAACGGCGTGACCGGCTGCGAGAAGAACAAATACGTCAATCCCGGGCCTCGGATTGGTTTTGCCTGGGATCCTCTAGGCGACGGCAAGTGGGCTATCCGCGGTGGTTACGGTATTTTCTTTGAACACGCCAATGGCAACGAAGCCAACGCGGAATCACTCCAGAATAGTCCCTCCCCGAACGTTCTCAACGGCAGCGTCAGCAACATACCCGGTTACGCCAACGTGGGTGCTGCGGCAGCAACCGGAGCGGTAAGCCCGCTGAATCCCGTCTCCATTCCCGACAACGTCCAGTGGCCCTACGTGCAGCAATGGAATCTGGACATACAACACGAATTGCCGGGGCATATCATTATGCAAGTCGCCTACGTCGGCAGCAGGGGCACGCATCTGGTACAAACGGAAGACCTCAATCAGCTGCATCCCGTTAGCGCTGCTAACAATCCTTATCCCACGGGTGTTCCCATCACCCAGGGCGATTGCTCCAGCATCATGTTCGACCAAGTCACCGGCTTCCCTACCACTGCGACCATCAGCACCGGTACAGTGGTCACCGGGCCAGCGCTTACCAACCTGGCCGTGGCCTGCGGCAACGCCCTCGCGGATTATTCTCGTCCGTTCCAGGGTTACGGCTCCATTACGCGCATCGAAAATGAGGCCAACTCCAACTACAATGCCCTGCAGGTGGCCGTGGACCGCACCGTGGGCGACCTCACCTTTAGCGCCTCCTACACCTACAGCCATTCGCTGGACAACTCCTCGGACCGCTATGATCCGGGCTACCCCAATTCCTACACGCCATCTGCGGGCTACGCCAGTTCGAACTTTGACCAGCGCCAGACCTTTGAGCTTAGCTATACCTATGCCTTCCCCTTCTTCAAGGCTCCCGGCTTAAAGCACACGCTGCTCGGTGGTTGGCAAGCCTCTGGTATTACCGTGGTGGAATCGGGGCTTCCGTTCTACGTTACGGATGGCAGCGCCATTGCCCCGGACAATGCTGGCGTGGCCAACGGCGTCGCGGGCTTTTCCTATCTGGATGTAGTTGGCAACCCCGGCGCGGTAACCCAGGCCCAAAGGAATGCGGTGGCGGCTGCCGGCGTCTTCGGAGTGTTGAACTACAATCCCGCGGCCTTCAATCTGCCCACGGGGCTCACCTTCGGCGACTCTGGCCGTAACGAATTGCGACTGCCGGGACGCACGAATTTCGACTTCGGCCTATTCAAGCGCTTTGCCTTTAAGGAGCGCTATGCGTTCGAATTCCGCTGGGAGAACTTCAACGTTTTCAATCACACCCAACTTAACCAACTGAACGGCAGCCAAAATTCCAACGGCGCCGGTTTGGGTAACGCAGACACGTGCGCCGTGCAAAACGCCGGCGACCCGAGTTGCGCCGGCCAGGGATTCCTGGTCCTGGATGGAGCGCACAACCCGCGCATCATGCAGTTTGGCTTGCGCTTCCAGTTCTAAATTCCCGCAGCGCTTTCTAAGGCTGCTCCTCGCAACATCAACCCGGCAGTGGCGGCGCGCACCCTGCGCCGCCTTTGTTTTTTATAGCGTCCGCCGTCTGCGGCGGACGCTCTTCGCGCGATCAGCCGACGCAACTACCTTTCGAATACCATGTAAAGTACTATTTACATTGAGTAACCTATGTGCTAGCCTCCGCCGTGACCCAGCAAATCTCATCTCCCAGAGCCACTCCCTTCGGCAAACAGCTTTGTCAAACTCACCGCTTTCGTCTCAACTCTTTGAAATCGAGCACCTTAACTGAAATATTTGACAATCCAAGACCAGTAATTTTCGCCCCAATAGAATCAACATCCTACGCGTTGCTTTTCGCGCAACCCCCATCGAATGACAACGATCGCAAAATATACGTATGGCCTTCCCGCTGTATTCTGTTAACCACGCGCTCGGCAGCGCGCGTTCTGCGTCGAACCGAAACGGTTACCCGTTTGACGCTCGGAGTAGTAAAATGCGTCCCATGAACAGACGAACATTCATCGGCTCCTCCATTGCTGCAACCAGCCTCCTGGCCTCTCCGTTGGCCTGGGCAGATCCCGTCCTGGGCAGGCGCGGGACGCCCGAATCCGCTGCGGCGGCAGAAGGCGACCACCGCGTAAGTCCCATCGGCTTACAGCTCTACACCGTTCGCAACCTGATGAAGACCGACCTTCCCGGCACCCTGGCCAAGGTTGCCGCCGTGGGATACAAAGAAGTGGAAATGGCCGGCTATTTTGATCGCTCGCCGAAAGAGTTTCGCGCCATCCTCGACAGCAACGGCCTCACCACGCCGTCGTCCCACATCGAATACAAAGTTTGGGAAACGTCCATGCCGGCGGTCATCGAGACCGCGCATACCATGGGCCAGCAATACCTGGTCTGCGCGTGGATCGAAGAAGCGCAGCGCAAATCGTCCGATGGCTGGAAGCACGCCGCGGAACTCTTCAGCCGCGCCGGCGAGGAATGCCACAAGGCCGGCATTCAGTTTTGCTACCACAATCATACGTTTGAGTTTGTGCCGTCTCCCGCGTTGGGCGGCAAACTGCCGTACGACTTCATTCTGGAAACCACCGATCCGAAACAGGTGCGCATGGAGATCGATCTCTGCTGGATCACCGTGGCGGGTGCCGATCCGCTGGCATACTTCGCGCGCTATCCTGGCCGTTTCCCGCTGGCCCATGTAAAGGACTGGCAGGGTCAGGGCGGGACCATGGACGATCAAGCCACGCGCATGCGCGACGTTGGGCAGGGCTCCATCGATTGGAAAAAGATTTTTGCGAACTCCGAACAGGCCGGCATAAAACACTACTTCGTGGAGAACGATGCCGCCAAATCCATCGATGACATCGCCATCAGCTACAAGTATTTAAGCGAGCTGCGCTACTGAAATCTAGCGAACGCAGGAGGCTTGCGGGAAACGAGTCACGGAGCGCGACGCCTGAGTCAGCTCTCGTGCGGCAGCGCGGGGCAGCCGGGAAATTCGCGCAGCGAAGTGTTTCCGATGTACTGCAAATCGGCGATGCCGATTTTACTGGTGTAAAAAGCGTCGCAGGTCATGTTTCGCAGCAACGCAAAAAATGCCACGCCCTGGCTGAGCGTGGGGTCTTTAATAGCGTTCTTGCGATAGGCGATCAGGTCCATGACTTCTTTTTGCTGTTGTGGCGCGCATTCCAGAAACACCTTGCCGTAACGATCGCTGGTGAAACCATCGAGCCAAAACAGGCCGCCGCCAAGGCGCAACTGGAATTTTTCGTTCTCGCTGGTGAGCAAATCAATAAATTCCGGAGCGCCGCCTTCGACCGCGCCGCCCGAATGATCGTCTTTCGGGATGATAGCGTCGCACAAAAAAATCAGCGTGGCGTACTGTTGCGCGGAGAAATACTTCGGCGTGTATTTCGCGGAAGCGGCAGTTCCCTTCTCCGTACGCACCAACTGGTGAATATATTCGGCGGCTTCCGCGGGAATTACCTGCAGCACGGAGCCGCCGGCTGCGCCGATGGCCAGGGTCCTCAGAATGTCGCGGCGGGAAATTCCGGCGCTCGGCAACCTGCTGCCCGATTCGCGACTCGAGTCGCTACGCAGTTTGTCGCCCGACGAGCCGCTCGATTTTTCGCTCATCAGAGATTTCCTTTCTTGGCTTCGGCGAGCAGATATTCGGAAGCGCGCCAGGAAAGCGCCATGATCGTTAGCGTGGGATTTTTGTCAGGATTAGTCACCAGTGGCGCGCCATCGGTGACAAAAACATTTTTCACGTCGTGCGCCTGGCAGTAGGAATTGAGCACCGAGGTTTTCGGATCGGCGCCCATGCGCGCGGTGCCCACTTCGTGAATGATTTTGCCGCCTTCCAGAATTCCGAAAGGATACTGGCCTTCGATGCGCGTTTTGGTTTGATATTCGCCGCCCATGGTTTCAATGATGGAGCGGAAGGTATCCTGCATATCGCGCGCCTGGCGCAACTCATATTCCGACCAGCGGAAATGAAAACGCAGCACCGGAATACCCCACTGATCGACGGTGTCTGGATCGATTTCGCAGTAGGTATCGGGGTTCGGGATCATCTCACCGCGGCCGGCAAAGCCGACGGCGGTGCCGTAGGACTGGCGTGCTTTCTGCTTCAGCGGAGCGCCGTAGCCTTCCACGTTATGGCAGAGATGATTGAACATGCCGACGCCGGGCAGGTCGCGTCCGCCGCCCATTTCAATGTGGTAGCCGCGGGGAAAATCATTCTGCCGGTCGAACTTCCACCACGGAATGTACATGTGCATTCCGCCTGTGCCGTCGTGATTGTGCGGAGGCATTTTTTCCAGCTGCGGAATAATTCCCCAGCCGTCGCTGCCCACGGAATCGGTGAGATAGCGGCCAACGGTTCCGGAAGAGTTGGCCAAGCCGTCGGGGAAGCTCGACGATTTGGAATTAAGCAGCAGGCGCGCGGACTCGCAAGCACTGGCGGCCACCACAATGGCGCGCGCATTGACGCGCATCTCCGTGCTGGTGGCCTTATCAATGTAGGAGACGCCGGTGGCTTTGCCGTCCGGGCCGACCATGATTTCGCGGGCCATCGCGCCGGTGATCAGCGTCAGGCGGCCGGTTTCCATGGCCGGAGGAATCAGCACCTGACTGGAACTGAAATTGGAGCCGGTAACGCAACCGCGCGAGCACTGGCCGCAGTAGTGGCAGGCCGCACGGTCATTGATGGAACGTGTTAGAACCGCAAGACGCGACGGAATGCAAATAATATTCAGTTTGTCGCAGGCTTTCTTGATCAGCAGCTCGGTGCAGCGCGGTTTGGGCGGCGGCAGAAAAACTCCGTCGGGCGCGCTGGAAACATTTTCTTTGGTGCCGAAGACGCCGATATAGCCTTCCACTTTGTCGTAGTAAGGAGAAAGATCTTCGTAGCTGATGGGCCAATCGTCGCCCAAGCCGTCGCGCGAGCCGGATTTGAAATCGATAGGAGAAAAACGCAAGGCGATGCGGCCCCAGTGATTGGTGCGGCCGCCAACGATACGCGAGCGGAACCACTGGAAATTCGCGCCGGGAGCAGAGGTGTACGGTTCACCGGAAATATTCCAGGCTCCGTTGGGAGCTAGAAATTCGCCGAAGTTTTCGCTGGCGCGTCCGCCAACGCCCGCGCCGCGATGCGGCAACTCGTACGGCCACATCAACATCTTGAAATCTTTTTCCGGATAAACTTGCGGGCCGGCCTCCAGCATGGCAACGGTGAGGCCGCCTTCGGTAAGAATTTTTGCGGCCATGCCGCCGCCAGCGCCAGAGCCGATGATGCAGACGTCGTAAGTTTTAGGAGAGCGGGCGACCTGAGCCATAGGGAATAAGCTACTACAATTCGCCTTTTTTCATTTGAGAAACCGCGTAGTCCGCCGCGCGCGCGGTCAGCGCCATATAGGTGAGCGAGGGATTCACGCACGACGACGAAGTCATGCAAGCGCCATCGGGCATGAAGAGATTCTTAACGTCGTGCGCCTGATTATACGCGTTGAGCACGGAAGTCTTGGGATCGCGGCCCATGCGCGCGGTGCCCATTTCATGGATGGCCAGGCCCGGAGGATTATTCTCGACGAAGGGGCGGATCTCCCGGGCGCCGGCGGCGGCCAGCATTTCCGCGGCTTGAATGGACATATCGGTGAGCAAGGCCTTTTCGTTGTCACCGAACGCACAATGAATCTTAACGGTGGGAATGCCCCAGGCGTCTTTCTGCGCGGGGTTAATTTCCAAATAATTTTCGGGATTGGGCAGGCACTCGCCAAAACCGTAGAAGGAAAAATGCCACGCGCCAGGGCCCCGCAACGCGTTCTTGAAATCAACACCCAAACCGGGCGAACTGATGCCGCGCGCCCAACCTTCTCGCGAGCCGCTGCCCTGATATCCATAGCCGCGCAAAAACCCAGACTGTTTGGACTTTACGTTTCTGAAGCGCGGCACGTAAATGCCGTTGGGGCGATTGCCGAAATCCACTTCATCTTCCATGCCAGGGATGAGACCTTCCGCGCCACCCCCCATGGCGTGATCCATGATGTTGCGGCCGACCTGGCCGCTGGAGTTTGCGAGACCGTTGGGAAATTCCGGGCTGGTGGAATTAAGCAAGATGCGCGCGGATTCCAGCGCTGAAGCGCACACAAAAACGATTTTGCCATGGAATTCCATGGCCTGATGCGTCTGGCCATCGATAACGCGGGCGCCGGTGACGCGGCGGGTAGACGAATCAAAAATCAGGCTGTGCACCACACTGTAAGGGCGAAGCGTGAGGTTCCCGGTTTTTTCCGCAGCGGGCAGCGTGGAATTCAAACTGCTGAAATACGAACGCGTAATGCACCCGCGATGGCACACGCCGCAATAGTGGCAAGCGGCGCGGCCTTTGTGTACTTGCGTGAGAACGGCGGCGCGGCCGATGGTCATCATGCGGCCGTCATCGAAATGCTTGGGAATCGCTTCCTTTACCACGCGCTCCGCGCAGTTCATTTCCATGGGCGGAAGAAATTTCCCGTCGGGAAGCTGCGGCAGTCCTTCGGCCTGGCCGCTGATGCCGGCAAACTCTTCCACGTAGTCGTACCAAGGCGCGATGTCTTGGTACCGAATGGGCCAGTCTACGGCGATGCCGTCGCGCAGGTTGGCTTCGAAGTCCAAATCGCTCCAGCGATAACTCTGGCGTCCCCAAATGATGGATTTGCCACCGACCTGGCGGCCGCGAATCCAGGCAAAGGGTTTGCCTTCATCGGTGGTGAAAGGATTCTCCAGATCGTTGACGAAAAACTGGCTGGAATATTCGTCGCAGGCGTAGTAGCACTCGCGCTGGATGGGCTGAATGCGTTCGCGTTCTTCGCGGCGGTCCCATCCGCGAAATTTCAGTTCCCAGGCGGGGACGTGTTCGACGTAGTCGCGCTCCGGAACGATGGGGCGGCCGGCTTCCAGGATCAAAACCTTTAGGCCTTTTTCCGTTAGTTCCTTGGCCGCCCACCCGCCGGTGATGCCGGAACCGATTACAAGCGCGTCGTATTCAACCTTGGGCATTCGTTTCTCCGTTTGCTGCCGCGAAACTCGACTGGCCTTCGTGAAGGGCCGGTGGTGACGCCCTAAAGGGCGTCGCTACAAAGAAATTACAAAAAAACTTCCGACAAACCGCAACGAGTCTGCAAGAGTGGCCTGCTTACTGCGCAAAAGCGGCGTCAACCTGGCGCACACCAAATTACGGCGCGACGTACGACGCTTCATAGTTTGTTGTCGCCGATATGCGTGCAGCCGTGATAGGAACCGGGAATGATTACCTTTTTCAGTTCCTGCGTGAAACCGATCTCGGAAGTGTAGTAGCCGACCAGGGTGAGGCGTTTGAAATCGCCGAAGAAACTGTCGGAGAGCTGCTGATCGCGTTTTTGATAGCCGGTGGTATGGGGCTTGGGTATGTACTCTTCGCGGACCCACTCTTCATCCATGGCGCGCAGCAGCGATTCCTGTTGCGCGGGAGTGCAATCCACCAGCGGCTTGCCGTAGAGCGCGGTGCTTTGCTCGTCGACGTTGGCGAGGCCCTCCAGAAAACGTTTGCGCTCGGCGTCAGTGGCCCAGTCGGTGAGGATTACATCGATGAATTCGTTGACCTTAGCACCCTTGGCGCCCGGCGTGTCGGTTTGCGGGATGATCACGTCGGTCATCATGATCACGGTAGCGTTCTGATGAGCGTCGAGGGTGCGTAGCGCGTATCCGGGGGCGGCTTGCGCTTCGCGCAGCATGGCCATGGCACTGGAGTTGAGAGCGGGCATGACGGCTCCAGCGGCTAACACACGGAAAAGTTCTCGGCGGTGCATGGGCAGCCTCCTAGTCATTTCAAAAGCGCGTCGGGACTGAAGCCCGGCCGCTACAGAGTCACAAACAAAGTCAAAGTCAAAAGCACGGGTCTGAAGATCCGTCACCACAGCTAAACACTGGTGGCCAGTTCGCGGGCGGCGCGCAGCGAAGCTACCGTGTCACCCGTGGAGATGAACTCCATGGCGATATTGCCGCGATAATGCAGTTCACGCAGTTTGCGAAAAATATTTGTGTAATTGATTTCGCCGGTGCCGGGCTGATGGCGCCCGGGAACGTCGGCGACGTGCACAAGCCCAATAATATCGATATTCTTGTCCAGCTTGGCGATGAGATTCCCTTCCGCGATCTGATCGTGATAAAAATCGTAAAGAAATTTTACGTTGGGGCGGTTTACTTCGCGAATGATCTCAAAGCCTTCGGTGACCGAGGTGAGAAAGTACTTGGGATTTTCTTCGGGATCGATATTTTCAATCAGCAGTTCGATATTCTTGGCGGCGGCGAGGTCCGCGGCCGCTTTTATGGTTTCGACGCAGCTGGCGTGGAGCTGCGCGTGGCTCATGCCTTCCACGCGATTGCCAGAAAGCAGAATCAGCCTGAGGGACTGCAACTCTTCGAGAACGGGCAGGTGCGCCTGAATCTCACTGAGCGTGGCGGCACGTTGCGCCGGATCGCAGAGGCTGCCAGAGATGCCGCTGGTGGCGTCGAAGGTAATTCCAAGCGCCTCTTTTTGGCGGCGGGCGCGCGCGAAATCTTCTTTTGACCAATCCTTGTATTCGTTGACGAGCTGCGCGGCGTGGTAGCCAGCTTGGGAGACTATTTCGAGACGCTGATCGAACGGGAGTTCCCGGCGCACCGTCCACAACATCACCGAGAGCGGAAAGGGAGACGACCCGGCGGAAGTATCTGGTAGAGGTTCAGCCGCGAAACTCGCCAGGCCATCGGGCGCTAGCGTGGACACGGAACAAGCTGCCGCAGCTGCGGCGCCCAAAAATTGTCTGCGGCGCATGTCAGGCTCCTAGGATTTCGTTGCGAACATTCTTGAGGACGTACGCCGCGCGTTCGACGCCCACGGGTCCGGGCAGAATGGGATCTTCGTTTTCAATGCTCAGAATGCCTTGGTATCCGACGTCCATGTAGGCCTTGATGACGGACTTCCACAGACTGGCGCTGTGGCCGTAGCCGACGGCGCGAAATGTTTCGGAGGCTAGCGCGAGATCATTGGCTTCGAAAGAAAAATTCAAGACGCCGTACTTGTTCATGTTTTCCGGAAAAAAGACCGTGTCTTTCATGTGCGCGTGGAAAATCGCGCCCTGCTTGCCTAGAAAATGTATGACTTCGACGGGATCGCAGCCTTGCCAGAAGAGATGGCTCAAATCGTTGTTGGCGCCGATCTCTTCGCCAACAGCTTCGCGCAGGCGCATCAGCGTGCGCGGATTGTAGACCACGAAATTGGGATGCATCTCGAGGGCAAGGCGATGAACGCCATGCTCGCGCGCAAACTTTGCAGCTTCCTTCCAATACGGAACGACTTTTTCCTTCCATTGCCAGTCCATGGCTTGCGCGTATTCGGGCGGCCAGCGGTAGGTGATCCAATTCGGCTGCGTATCGCCAGGAGCGCCACCGGGGCAACCGGAAAAGCCTACGATTACCTTGACGCCGAGCATCTCGGCGAGTAGGACAGTTTTGCGGAAAGTGTCGGCATCTTTTGCGGCATGCTTGGGATCGGGATGAATGGGATTGCCGTGGCAGCTTAAGGTGGCGACTTGAAGGTTGCGGTCGGTAAATTTTTTCTGCCAGGCCCTGGCTTTGGCGGGATCGGCAACCAGCTCGTCGAGTGGGCAATGCTTGTTGTCCGGATAGCCGCCAGTGCCGATCTCCATAGCTTCGAGGCCGAGTGCGACGACGGTGTCGAGCATGGCGTCCATGGAAAGATCGGCATACACCGGATCGAAAACACCGATGGGAATTTTGCGGGGCTTCGCGGCGTTTGCGGATGCGCCTGGGTTTTGAGCGGCAGAATCATTCGCCATCATGGAGGTAACCAGCGGCACGGGAGAGTTTGCGGAAGAACCGGTTGCCGAGGCCAGCGCCGCGCCAGGAATCGCCGCCGCGAGAATCCCCCCACCGCCCGAAGCCAGGAACTTTCTGCGGTCCATGGCAAAAGCTTTTGGTCTTTTTTTCACGCGCTTACCCTCGACAATAGGATTCAAAGATGTGCACCAAAGGTTGGCGACATTATACGCCGAGCGCTGCGGAGAGCAATGAGGTAAATCGTTCTTTTAATGGCTTTTCGTCATTTTGGGGCTATGACGGCGGTCGCTCGGGTAGCCTGCGGCACAGCAAAATGCGGTCTTGCACCAGGGTCCAGCGGGGCGGAGGCTTAGCGCCTCTGGAGGTCGACGAGCGAGGGGATCGAGATGGGAATGGTGAGCGCGGTTTCCGCGAGCTGCTTTTTCTTCTGAAAGGCCTCGACAAGCATCTCAATGGCCTGCCCGGCATTGGGCGGAACAAAAACGGTGGCAGCGAGAAGGCCACTGCGGACCCAGGCCTGGCCGGTGTCCGGCAAACCGTCACAACCGAGAAACGGAAGTTTAAGCCAGCGTTCGCGATCCGATTCCGAGGGCAACTCCTGAAAAGCTTTACGCGCGCCGATGGCCATGGAATCGTCCTGTGCGGCGATGAGGTCGATAGCGGCACGCTGCGAAGTGGATAATTTGAGCCAGGAGCGGACCGCTTTCTGGGAACTTTCCTCCGTCCACTGGCCCTTAAGCATGGCTACCTGCACGTTGGAAGGCTTGGTCTGCTGCATCCCGGCGGTGCGTTCTTTGGCGGCGGAGTTTTCCGTCGGTCCCTGAATGTACAGGACCGAGCCGCCCTTGGGCAAAAGTGCTGCGAATTGGCGGCCTTGGATGCGGCCAATTTCGATGTGGTCGGAGCTCACGGAGAACACCGGCGCAGCGGAAGTTTTTCGCAATTCAGAAACGTAGGTAGCTTCGCGGTTCAGGATGGCCCAGCCGATGCCGGCGCTGACGGCGGCGCGCGCAACCTGGGGCAAGGCGGTACCTCCAACGGGTTCAAAAATCACCGCGTGCGGGCGGATGGGGCCGGCGGACTGGACAGCTTTGAGAATTTGCGTGCTTTGGTTGATGGCGTCGTTGTCGGCGTAGGAAATTTGCAGTTCCACGTTGAGCTTGCGCGCGGCATTTTCGGCGGACTTCGCCTGTTCGATCTGATAATCGTTGTCGTTCGTCGTCAGCGAAACCAAAAAACGAAGTTTGGACATTTGGTCGAGAGTCAGCGCTCCGGAACGGCGAACAAGCTGGCTGGAGGCTCAATGAAATTTTATAGCATGCGCCAGCGCGGGAAACGCCGGAAATGCGGTGTGAAGTTGTTGTGAGCGATAGTAAGGCCGCGAGCACCGCACTATTTAGGTGGCACGGTCATTTCCATGGCCCAGATGGCGGCCGGGCGCATGTACATGGAGGCGCGATAGTTTCCGGTGATGTCCCAGGCTTCGGGAGTGCGGAACCAGTAGCCCTTGGTTTCATAGGAGGTGTGATAGATGCCCCACGCGGTTTTGTAGGCTTCGTCTTTCATGCCTTCGCCAAGCATTAACGCGGCCACGCCGAAGGTGGTGCCGGTCCACACTTCCTGAACTTGTTCGTTGGTTTTGACCAGCGAGCCATCGGGAGCGATGCCGTTGACCGCGCCCATGGTGGCGCCGGCGAATTTCCTTACGTTGAAATCGTAAATTTTTTGCGTGGCGCTTTTTTGCATGTGCGGCGGGACGAGGTCTCCGAGACCGGTCATATTGGCGTACCACTGGCCCGCGAGCTGGTCGGCCTGGATGTCGTCGCGGTAAACGCTATCGGTGTCGTAGCGGAAATATTCGCCGTTCCAGAGCTTCTTTATGTAGCATGCCTGGCCTTTGACGAAGAGGTCGTGGTATTGCGTGGCTTTGTCTGGTTCGCCGAGTTGTTTGGCGATTTCTTCGGCGGCGCGCAAGGCGGCCAAATAGAGACCACCGGAATAGGCGCTGACGCCGCGAACCACCCATTCGTCGTAGGTTTGGTCGGGATACCCCTGATTTTCCGGCATGCCGTCGCCATCGATATCATATTTCAGTAGATACGCTAGAGATTCCTGAATGGCCGGCCAGGTAGCGCGAAGAAATTCCTGATCTTTGCCCCCTGTAAAAACAAAATCGCGGTAAACCATCAGCACGAATTTGGGATTGAGATCCTTCCAGCCGTTGGTATCCTGCCAGCTGAATTGATTGATTTGCACAAAGGGATCTTCTTCCGGAACGCCGAGATCGTGCGGCACAGCGCCTTTGGCCTTACGAATGCGAAAATTATCGGTGTGCATCTGCTGCGTCTTCCACGTCCAGATCATTTTTTCCGGATAGTTTTTGGCGACCACATCTGCGAACTGCAGCATCACGCCTTTTTCGATTTGCGGCCAGAATTTCAGCAGCGGCATGGAGCCGTAGAAACGGACGTCGGAGGTTTCGTAATACGGATAGTCGTAGCACTCCATGAAGGAGTAGACCGGCGTGGCATTGGGATCGCCGCCGAGTTGCCGGCCCCAGAAGGTTCCGGCATCGGCAAGAACGTACATTTCGTTGAAGAGCATGCCGCGATACCAGAGCGGCTTGGATTGGTCGTCGGCAAACGGGGCTTGCCAGGCGGTAATGGCGGAGCTCCACGCGGCGGAATTTTGCAGGCCATCGCGGGCGATGGCCCAGGCGTTGCGACCGTCAGCACCGTAAAAGTCGGTATAGCGCCGGATCCATTTGCGGCCAGAGCCGAATTTGACGATGGGCAAGTCCCAGGAGATGACCACGGGAACGACGCGTTTTTCGTGTGGCTCAAGCGTGAACCGCACGGCAATAGCACCGGCGAAGGGTTCACCGCTGCTGGTGTAGGTGTCATCGCTGTTGGCAAGGCGGCCATCTTTGGCGAACGGCTCCCAAACAGATTTGCCATCGCCATCCGGGTCGAAGGTGGCTTGGTAGGTAACTTCGACGCCAGGAGTTTCGAGCGCGGCGATCGTAAGTTGTCCGTCCCACGGTTCCTGCACCGGGCCAAGATGATCGCGGTCGAAGACGATCCCCTTCATGGTGCCGGCGGGACCGAGCGATTCACTTACCACCCGATTGAAATTTCCCTGATCCAGGCCGCCGTTGAAATCGTGGCCGAAAGTGCGCAGCCAGCCGAGCATGTTTTCCCAGGAAAGCAGGATGGAGACGGTCACACGTTTGTCTGTTGGATTTTCTGCGTGCCAGCGATAGACAGCTACCGGGTAACTTGTCTCTTTGTAATTGTCCGGAAGGATGGGCGAGAACTGCTCAAGAACCACGTGGGCAGGAAATTTATTGTAACGATAGTCAAACCAGGATTTGGGATAGAGCGCGGCGTAGTCGCCAGCGCCCACGGGATAGTTCCACTTCCAGGAGCTGAGTGTTTGGCCAGCGGGATGCGCAGCAGTGAGCACTTGCGCGAAACCCGCGGCGTCACCTTCGGATTTTTGAAACATGGCAAACTCGTTGGCCCACACGGTCTGATATTTATGAACGCCGGGCTGCATGTGCCAGCGTGCAAAATCGCCGCGGTAAGTACGTGAGAAGGTCCCGGCGCCGAAGCCGCCAACGGGCGCGCCTTGCCAGTAACCGTCATCGATATGATCGGCGGGCAGCGTAGTCTTTTTGGTGCCGGCGCCCGCGAGCGCTTCTCCGATGGGGCGTTTCCAGGCGGCGCTGGGGATGCCGCCATCCTGAGGTTGTTGGGCTTGCGCGAGAGGCGTGACACACGAAAAGAGCAGCAGAACGCAGCCGCAGAACAGCTTATGCATGAATGACCAGCCTCCGAAGAAATCCGCGGCAGCAAACACCGAGAGGTCTCGCGGGAAGCGCGACCCGGGCTGATGTTATAGAATAACGATATTCTACGCAAGTGATGCGGGTCCGTAGTGTCCAATATGGGCACTACCGTTTGCAGGGCCTTCACCTAACGCTGTGGGACAATGCGCGCGACACTATGATTGTTCCGACTCACGAGAGATGCAGCGGCGACACTCCGCAACGACAACACGAAGGTCAGCGGGGTGAGGAAATAGGGGGCGCCGCAATTGGTGGCGCGAGCGAGGCCGACGGCGGCACAGGGGGCAGTTCCTTTCGAGAGGAAATTCCCGCACCTTCGACGATCGTATAGATCGCATCACCAGTCAAATCCTGCAGTTTTTCAATGGTGCCGCTCGGCCAACGAATTTCCACCGCATCGATCTTGCTGGCGCTGCCCAATCCAAAGTGCTGGCGCAAATCATTTTGCGAAAGATAACTTCCGCCGCCGCGCACTTCGCTGAACTGCTGCACGCCGCCGGAATGAATGGTGATGCGCGCACCGATCGCGGCGCGATTGCTTTTTGTGCCGACCAAACGGAAGAGCACCCGGTGATTGCCGTCGTGATTATCGTTGCGCAGAAGACTCGGCGCTTCGCCCACATTCAGCAGAACAACATCGATATTCCCAGTATTAAAAATGTCACCGAAAGCGGCGCCGCGACGCGACTTCAGCGGCAGAGCAGCCAAGCCCGCCTCCTTGGAAACTTCATCAAACGTTCCATCGCGATTGTTGCGATGCAGAAGTAACGGCTGCTCATAGCGTGCGCCAACGTCGGCGGAATTTACTTGCGGATACACGTGGCCATTGGCGACCAGCAGGTCGAGCCAGCCGTCATTGTCCATATCAAAAAACGCGGTGCCCCAACCGACGTAGGGATAACTAGGTTGGCCGACCCCCGAGGTCCAGCTAACGTCGTCGAAACCTTTTTCCCCCTCATTGCGATACAGCGAATTGGGTTGTTCGGCAAAATGCGTGACGAAATAACTTAGCCGCCCCGAATGATCGTAATCGCCGAAGTCGATGCCCATGGAACCGAGGCTTTGCCCGTCGCCGCTCAACGCCACTCCAGCCAGCATTCCGACATCGCTGAAGCTGCCGTCGCGATTGTTGTGAAACAGGTAGCTCGGAACAGAATCGTTCGCGACCACCAAGTCCGGCCAGCCATCGTTATCGTAGTCCGCCCACATCACGCCGAGGCCGTAGTAGCCGATATCGTTGTGCACCCCGGCCTTCGCGCTGACTTCTTCAAACGTTCCATCGCCGCGGTTGTGATAAAGCAGATCTGTTTCGCCGCTCAATCCCCACGGACCGCACTGCACCAGCAGCCCTTTAAAATTGCAATATTTGTTGCTGCCGAATTCGGGCAGATGTTCGAGGTCCACGTGAACATAGCGCGCCACAAAGAGATCGACGTGCCCATCGCGATCGTAGTCTCCCCACGCAGCCCCGGTACTGAATCCCCCGCCGCGCACGCCGGCTTTTTCGGTGACGTCTTCAAACTTGCAATTACCCAGTCCGCGATACAAAACATTTCCGCCGTAGCCGGTGACAAAGAGATCCAGGTGGCCGTCATTATCATAGTCGGCGACCGCTACGCCCATGCCCCATCCCACCCGCGTCAGTCCAGCCTCTTTCGTGATGTTCTTAAAGGCTCCGTCCGCTTCTTGATGATAAAGCGTGACCAACGGGTCGCCACCGGATTTGCGATAGTGGTCGATGGTCGAACCGTTCACCACCACAATGTCCAGGCGGTCGTCTTCGTCGCAATCAAATAATCCCGCCCCGCCGCTCATGGACTCGACAATGTATCTTTTGTCGGAAGTAGAAATGTGTGGGACGGTCAGACCCACGGAACTGGCGATATCTTTGAATTGCGGGACAGCAGGTAAGCCGGGGCGAACAGGTTTTGGGGCAGGAAGTTTCTTGGCGGATGGAGGAATGGGAACGGTGACGCTCTGCGCCATCAGCGTGACGGGTGCTAGGAAAAATGCCGCCACGCACAGGGCAGATCTTGCAAACTGATGTCGCCGCTGTGCTCGCGATAGCGATTTGGGAAGTCCAGCGCCGCGCATTTGCTTAAGCTTCGTGGTAGTTGAGCAAGACTACCCCTACCAAAATAAAGCACACCGGCCAAACCCAGGAGAGGACGCGGCGTGTGCGATCCTCCGGCGGCAGCCGCAGCTCCAGCCAGCGCGACCATCCCGCCGCAATTCCCAGAATAGCCAGCGGGATGTGACTGAGCTCAACCAACAATTCATCCTTAACATTTCCCAGCGCATGAGAATGGGTGAGTAGAATTGCTCCGCCCAAAGCGCACACTCCAGGGAACACCAAGCCTGCGGCCGGCGATTTGATGCGGTCGGTCACCACCGACCACTCGAAAACCGCGAACGCCGTCACCAACAGAACGATCAGCCGGTGCTGCAGAACATCGGGCGCAGAAAAACTCTCCCAGAATCCGTTCGGGCCCAGCGGCCAATTCTCGGGATCGGAGCGCAAAAACAAAAATACCGCCAAACCCAGGAACATCAGCGGCCAGTGCTTGGCCCAGGGAAAGTAACCGGTACGGTTGAGAAAAGACAGCAGCCCGACCCCGAGAACAATGATGCCAGCCCAATTGTGATTGTATTCCGACCAGGCAATGTCCCCGGGGCCGGTGAAGCTAGCGGCCGCCTGACCGGGCACAAACGAAGGTGGAATAACCACCCCCGCAGCCGCGGCGCGTTTGGCCACTTCTTCCCCGGACTCCGACAGCGCACTGAGCGGCGGACTCTTCAATCGCGGCATGCGCGGTGCGTAACGCTGAAAAATCTCCGCCGCGCTTACTTTGTCCGAGCCGAGATCGATGGCCGGAGGCTGCGAGGTCAAAGACGCCGCCGCCAGAATAATCGTCAATCCGATGCCGATTTCGACTTCGCCAAAACGCATTAGGCTGGAAGGCCGTCCGCCAGCATCAGGCGCGACGCCTTTGACGATCCGATAGTTCAGCGCGCCGAGCATCAGCAGAAAACCAAACATAATAATTTTCGCGCTGACCATCGCGCCGTAAGTGGTGCCATACATCGCCGACCACGAACCCACGTAAGCAAGCGACAGGCCCACGCCACCAAGAAACAACAACGCCACGCTGACAACGGCGAGCTGCGAAAAGTTTGCGGAGATGCGCTGGCGGATCAGCGGGTCGCGCTCATGCTTCAGCGCCAGCAACAGATACGGCAAACCGCCAATCCACGCAGCAGTAGCAGCCTGATGCAAGCCGGTAAGGAACGTCAGGAACACGCGATGCTCCATGCGGGCCACGGAGTGGCTAGTCATCAAGGCCGCCGCGAGAATAACCAGCGCAGGAATGAGCATGGCTACATTGCCCCGCCACTTGCGCAATCCGCAGATGGCGGCGATGACCAACGCGGAAGCAGCCGCCAGTGCGCCGGCATAAACAAAGTTTGCGCCCACCGCTTCGCTGAAACTCATCTCCGCCGACTGCATGAGAATCATGGTATTGGACAGAACGTAAAAAACTTGCGTGGCCGCCAAAGCCAGCGCAAACCAGGTAATCCATTTCCGGCACGCGCCCACCACGGCGGCGGTACGCAATTCCGGGGCGCGCGTCACAGCAACCAGGAAAACAACGCCGCCGATGGTCAGCGTCTGAAAGCACAACGTCGCCGCGCGCAACAGAACCGACAAGTAACCGAAAATGTTGAGAAGTTTGTCCATGCAAAAAGATCAGGGGACTACGGTAAAGGGCACTTCTCCGCGGGTAATGTGCCCGTCCGAGGCGAGCACTTGCCAGCGCACGCGGTATTCACCGGGCGTCAAACCCGCCGCTTGCGCGGTAAGAATGTCTGGCGACGGTTGCTCGCCGATGGTTAGCGGTTTCACGGATTTATCTGGCAACAGCAGCGACAGCCGGGAGCGTCCGGCCTCGACGCGCACGTTGTAACGCAGACGTATCGCCACATCCGGACCTTTGAGGCTGGCGCTGGCCGCCGGCGTGGCCTCCAGCAGTACGGCGTGGGCCGCAGCTGCCTGGACATAGATCAGCAAGGTGAAAATGGATAGAAAGCAGGCGGCTGCTATCGTGCGATTCTTGTCCGGCAAATCTCCGTTCCTCCATCGATAGCCCGCGCGATGAGACGCTCGTCTCAGTTTGCTCACGAGAGCTGCAGAAATAAGGTTGCACGGAAATTATACCTGATTGGCAACAAGAAACCGTTGCGAACGGCAGAAACACAGTGCGCTTGCACGCAACGCCAGGAAAGATCAGCTAATTGGACGAGGGCTGGCGCGCCTCCCGACCATAATCGTGCGAGGCCGCGCTTCGCTCGCGGCTTTTGGCGAGTCGCCAGGCGTGCCGTAAGTGATGCCTTCGCGAATGGCCGCCAGAGGCGCGGTATCGATGAAGCGAACCGTATCGCCGTCCTGCGCGATGCCCAACTGCTGCCACAGCGCGGGAAGGTCCACGGGATACGGCTCATTTTTCATTCTTGCGTAAAGAGTTCGCAGGACGGTGGTCCCGGTAGCGCGATCGCCCGCGTCCAGCGCGTTTTCGAGCGGCCAATCGTGACGCATATCGCCACCGGCCAGCAGGATCCCACGCAGCGCGTCATCCAATCCTTTTTTGTTGTTGGTCTGCTTGCGAATCTCTACGTCGGCCAGCAAGCAGAACATCGCGCCACCCCAATACGTGCGGCCCCAGCTATGCGTGTGGTCCAGGCCTTGGTCGCCGGATTCCGGCAGGCCTTGATGCATATCTCTAACCACCTCATACCACATTGCATTGGCGTCAAATTTTTTGGCGCGCACCCGCGCGATGGGTTCCACGTACGTGGCAATGCCCTCTTCAATCCAGTGATGCTCGTCCGGCACCGAGGGAAATGTCAGGTGCACCATTTCGTGCGTCAGCATCCAATCCATCTTTAACCCGGCCGCGGTCGTCGATTTTCCCACGTGAATGCGGATGCTGCCGCCATCTTCTTCGCCGAACGTGCGGCCGCCGTAAACGCCGCGCCCGCCGGATGGGATGATGTGCAGCGCCACATGCGGCACGGGATAACGCTGGTAGTACGCGGCTACCGATTCGGCGGCATTGCGCACCCATGCGAGCAATTCGTCATGCGAGACTGTTAGGTCGCCAGATTCCAGTGTGACGTCAATGCGCGAGTTACCGATCTGGATGGTTGAAAGCATTTGTTCCGTACTGGCGCTGCTGGCGCAGGCAAAGCTACTCACCAGCCTTAGGATAATGCCGAGTATCACAATCCAGTGCTTTGACGTTCGCGTCGTCGACAAGTGGCCACCGATCTGAAACACGTTCCTGGCGAAGCGGCGATCTTCAGAGCGCGCTGCCGATTATGCCGGAAGCTTCTGTCGTTTGATGACCCAACGCTCGACAAGGGTGTCCAGCGCCACCAACCCGGGGCCAAAAATTAAAATGAGTAACCCGGCAAACCAAAACGTGTACGGGTCCGCGACGTAGAATTTTCCTGGGTCGTTAAAAAAAGAAAGCAGGGCGTCGCGGTCCGCAGTGATGTACGCCATGGTCATATCGACCGCCAGCATCAGGCCGATCAGCCGCGAGCCCAGGCCGATGAACAGCAGTATCCCGCCCACGAATTCGAAACTGGCTACGAAGGTAGCGGTGGCGCCGGGCGCCGGTAACCCCAAGCTGCCGAAAAATGTGCTGACGTTGGCCAGATTGTGCAGCTTGCCCCAGCCGTTCTGCGCAATTTGAAATCCCCAGTACAGGCGCACGAATAGCAGGAATGGAGATTGGAAGTACGAGGCCACTTTGGCGAACCAGGCGTACAGCTTGTGTAATTGCAGCAACATGATACGTTGACGCTCCTTCGATCTGCGCGGCTCGCGGATTGTTCGAGCTATTTTTCGGAAAGACAGAACCAGCCGAGAGCTGCCCAATTGTGAAACCATTGGGCGACATTTTGCGCGCGTTCCTCCACAGGAATCGAGCTGCCCCTGAAGGCCGCGTCGATGGAGCGCCCCAGCGTTTTTCCCGCTCGTAGCGCGCTCAGAATCGTGAACTCTTCGCGCTCCACGCGGCGGAAATAAACCCAGGTATCGACGCGATGAACCACCAGAAAAATATCCGCCGGCTTCAGACGCGCCACCGCAGCCACGCGTTTGCGCCGGTGTTTTTCATTGAAAGCGTTGCTGGCAAAATCTTCGTCGTCCTTATTCTTGCCTTTCACCGCCAGCAGCAGATCATCCACCGGGTAGCGCAGGTCCAGAAGCTGCACATAAGGTTGCAGGCGCAAGCGCAGCGTCGCCGGATTCGCGCCGGCCAAATCTTCGGTTTTCAACGCCGGCACGGATGCGCCGTCGAACGCCTCAATGTCCGCCCATTCCAGGCGGACCATATCGATCGCCAGCTTTTGCCGCGTCCCACCGTATCGCGGGTGCTTCCGCAGCCAGCCTTCCAGCTTTCCGCCCAAATTACGCAGTGTAAAAGACGTGCTGGGGCAATCGCACAAATACGCTTTGGACAAAGCATCAAAGCTGCGGTCGCCCAATACGGCGCGCAGCCCGGGAAAATCTTCCGCCAGCGCGCTGAAAATCCTGAACCAATATTGCCGATTGTAAATTTCCAGGCGTTCAAACGACGTTAGCCGGTCGTTGGGCTTGATAAAGCTCGCCGCTTCCGCCCGCATGGAACGCCCGCGCGGCGAAACATTGCGCATGCGCTCGCTGGGCGTCAGCGGCGTCATCACCGCTTGAGCCATGCGCCGTTGTAGCGCCAGCAACTTCATACCGCGGTAGCCAGAGCGGAACTAGCCAGAAACTTGTTGGCTTTCAGCGCTTCATCATGAACTTCATTGAAAGAAGGGATGCTGTCGTCCCACTCCAGCAGCGTAGCCGTGTGCCCAATGCGCTGAATCGCGCGATCGTAGAGTTTCCACACCGGATCGATCACCGGATGATCGTGCGTATCCAGAATATATTTGCGGTACTTCGAGTGCCCGGCGATATGCATCTGCGCCACGCGTTCCGCGGGAATGCTATCCACATACCTCTGCGGATCAAACGAGTGGTTCTGCGACGACACATAAATATTGTTCACATCCAGCAATATCCCGCAGTCCGCCCGTTCCACCACTTCGTTCAGAAATTCCCACTCCGTCATCTCAGAAACGTGGAATTCCGCGTAGCTGCTGACGTTCTCCACCACCACGGGAACTTCCAGAAAATCCCGCACCTCGCGCACTTTCTGCGCTGTCACCTTCGCCGCCTCAAACGTATACGGCATCGGCAGCAAATCATGCGTGTACCGCCCGTCCACGCTGCCCCAGCACAGATGATCGGACACCCAGGGCGTCTTCGTGCGCTTCACCAAAGTCTTCAGCCGCCGCAAATGTTCCCGGTCGATCTTATCCGCCGACCCGAAATACATCGACACGCCGTGCTGCACCACGCGGTATTGCTCCAGAATCCGATCCAGGATTTCCAGCGGACGCCCGCCATCCACCATAAAGTTCTCGGAAATAATCTCGAACCAATCCACCACCGGCTTGCGCGTAAGAATATGGTCGTAATGCGTCGCGCGCAGGCCGATCCCGATTCCGTAGTCCGTAAAATTATTGAAGCGATTCGCCGGCATCTCACACTCCGTCACCTCAGGCGAAGGCGGGCGCTGGACACCGGCCCTCGCCTGGAGGTGAAAGGTTAATTGTTATTGTGGAACTAGCTCGGCATCTTCGAGCCGTCGGTCTCGCAGCCGCCCTTGCCCTTGCAAGAGTTCTTGCCCTTGCAACCGTTATCGCTGCTCTTACATCCACCCTTGCCCTTGCAGGAGTTCTGACCCTTGCAAGCGTGCTTTTCCTTCACCTTCTTGTCCGCCGGGGCGGGAGTATCCTGCGCCGTCGCGGAGTGCATGCTGGGCAACAGATTCGACGCTTGGATCGTCGCGCCTGTGCCTGCGAGCAAGCCGGCGATAGCCGCGCTAGCGATTAGCATTTTCTTTGATTTGGTCATGATACTTCTTCCCTCCAGTATGATTTTACTTCACTGCTTACTTCGGGCCGAACTGTACCCCGAAGACCTTTTGGCTTTCCGAAGGGAGAAGAATCTTTTCGCCCTGCGGTTTGGAGCGCTGCGGGACCCCGGGCAACAGCCCGGAGTATAGCCCTCAACCCCCTCCAGCCTCAATAAGAGTCGCAATCCGCCCCAAGGTTACAGGCAAGCCCGCGTGCGGGCATCTTCCCTGCCACCCTCGGCCAGCTTGCCACCTTTGAACTTGAACGCAACGTCGCTCAATGGCTTCCGCCCTTCGCGTTGCTCGCCTGAATATTCGAAAGTTTGTCCACCTTCGTCTGGATGTCCTCAGGTTTAAAAATCGGCGGCGAGCACGCCCGCTGCGTGCAAATGAACGCCGCGGAAGTCTTCAGCTGCGGATACTGCACATCCGGATTGGGCAGCGCCCCTTCGCGCACATCCCACCACTCCAGCCGTTTGTACCCAGAGGGATAGCGCAGCGCCGATTGAAACAGCGCCTGCGCCGCCGGATCATCCTTCGGTCCCACAATCGTCAGGTGCAGCGGAGGGTGCACCACCTCGTAATCCACCAGCAACACGCTCGCCGCAGGCAGCCTCCGGGCGATCTCCGGGGCCGCAAGATAGCGCATGGCCTGGTCGGTCATCCCCTGATAGACGGGCCGCGCGGTAAAATGGAAGAGCAAATTCGCCGTCCGCGCCAGCACAATGTTCTCGTCGCGCTGCGGATGCAGCTTGGAGTTGCTGTCCGTAGCGTGCGCCGCCGTCAGGTATCCCGCCGGACCTTTGAAATTCTTCTCGATAAACGCCATCGTCTTTTCGGCGCTGCCCAGCCACTGCCGGTCGCCGGTCGCGCCGTACAGCGCCACAAATGCCCGCGCCATGGCCACGTTGTCGCCGAGGTACGGTCCGGCTATATCTTTGGCGTCGTGCCGGAAGCCGCCGTCCGGCAGGCCGCGATTTTGTTGCACCCAATGCGCCGCGCGCGTCGCCTGCTCCAGATATTGCTTGTCGCCTGTGGCCCCGTACAGCGCCGCAATCCCGGCGATGGCCCAGCCATTCTCCCGCGCATACATGTGCTTATCGACGCGCGGCACACCCTGCTTGCGTCGGCCCGCATCGTCTAGCTTGAAATACTCCGCACTATGATGCCCTTCAATCACATCCGCGTCCTGGCTGGTATAAAACGCCCCCGTAGGACTCAGCAGGAATTTCACTAGGAACTGGTCGATCGCCTGCGCCGCGTGCAGGTACGCCGGATCCTTGAACAACGCGTACCCCAGCGAGTACACGCGCATGTCTTCTGCCTGCATGGACATAATTTTTTCAAAATGCGGATTCGTCCATACGCCGTCCGTCGAATACTGGTACACCCCGCCCCACACCGGATCCAAAAGATTCAGCTGCGCGGTCAGCGTCTGACGCGCCATTTTCTCCGCTCGCGCGTCGCCATGCGCCGCATTCGTCATCGCGTATTCCACGGAATCCCATTCCATGAACTTGAAGTCGTTGCCCCACGCACCCTCTTTAGAATCGTATCCACCAATGTTCATCGCGCGCAGGTCGTTGCGCAATTTGTCCGGCAGCAAAGGATTCGTGGGATACACGATCGCCACTTCCTTCTGAATCGAAGGTCCCGGAGTGGGATCATCAATAATCGCCTGCAGCATGCTCGCCATTTCATCCGGATCGAGATAGCCCTGCCGCTTTACAATCTCCTGCCCGTTTCCATCAAAGACCACCGTGGCCGGCCAGCCATAATCTTCATAGCGATTCGAAAGGTCCGGGCGCGAATCCTGATCCACCTTCACCGCCAGATATTTCGCCTGCAGCAACTTCTGCACCTTGGCGTCGCTGTACGTATTTGCGTCCATCACGTGGCACCAGTGGCACCACACCGCCTCCAGGTCCAGCAGCACAAATTTATGTTCGCGTTTCGCCTGCGCAAAGACGTCGTCGCTCCACCCATACCAATGGATTTTGCCGGCGGCAGTGCTAGCGGTAGGAGGCGCGGAAGTCTTCGCGGGCGCAGTCTCCTGCGCAAATGCCGGAACACTAATGAACAAGGCTAGGACTAGGAGCAAACTTCGCATGTATCCCTCCCTTCGACTATACGTAAAGGAGTGGAATTCAGATTCGCGCGAGAGGAAGTTGGGCGCCTACGCGAACCCACACTAGCAAGGCCGTTTCGCTTACGCAAGCTGGAATGCTCTGGGGGAGAAAGACCCTGTCTTGGCGGGCCTCGGCCTGTACTAACGCCTAGGCGATCGATCGAAGCGCCGCAAAACATTCCGCATCGAGCGCCCGAGGCACATCTTTCTCGATCAAGCGAAACACCTCTTCGCGCGGCAAGGCCTCGCGGTACGGTCACTTCGCGGATAGCGCATCGTATATATCCGCCACTCACCAGCAAATCGCGGAAAAACTGCGGCCGGTGTCACCCAATAGAGACGGAATTCAGAACACATGCAACCAACGCCTTCAGACTGGCTTCTTCGCTGCAAGCCATGCCGCGGCAATCAAACACATCGTAATCACCATCGAAAAAACGATGGGCGTGGTGAAGGCGTATTTCCAGCTCAATACTGTCACTGCGGCAAAGCACATGGCCAGCGCCCACGCCGTGCGGCGCATGCGTGCAAAAGTCTCTGCCGGAAAGCCGCCCAGCTGCCACGCCAATACCGCGGCGAACAAAAGAAACACCGAGAAAAAAAGCCCGAACGCGCTAAAAAAGTCCCAATACGTCCGGCTAAACCCTTGCGCATCGAAATGAATCGACCGCATAGACTCAATAACCGACCCTGCTCTCCATTCGGGATTGTTCTGGCGAAACCCAAGGGTATGTCCGATGGCAAAAACCACCAAAAGAACCGCAGTGATTCGATACAGCAAAGACGCTTTCATCTCTGGCCTCCAGAGGTCTCCCGGCGGCACTGTATCCTCTTGACCATCGTACGGGCAATCCGAAATTATTCCGGGCCCCACGGTCGCTTGTTCCTGATAGAAATTCCGCCCAACTGTATTAACATGCACTCAGCCTGCTGTTCTCACTGATTCCTTGTGGCAACAGGACAAAGGTAAGGAGAGAGATCATGAAGCACAAAACAACGGGAGCGGCGGGACTGGCTGCGGCATTTATTGCGGGCATGGTGGTGGCCACCGCGTGGGGTTGGGGAATGGCCTCAGCGCACGCCAAGACGTTGGAGGCACAGGCGCAGGGCCAGCAGGTTATCCTGCAGAAAGTCATGAGCCCCACGGTGTCCGACGACGACATTGCTTTGCTCCGCAAAGATATCCGCGCCATGAAGATGCAAGTGATCGGGCAGAATATGTCGCTGTCCGATACCGAGGGGAATAAGTTCTGGCCCATCTACAAACACTACGCCGACGACTTGCACGAATTGAACAACTCGAAGTACGCGCTCTTGAAGCAGTACGCCGAGACTTGGTCAACGATGAGCGACCAGGATGCGCTCATTTATGTGCGCCACTGGATGGAGGTGGACGCCGAAGCCCAGGCCTTGCGCCTGAAGTACGTCCCGACCGTATCCCAGGCCTTGCCCGGGAAAAAGGCCGCCACCTTTTTTCAACTGGATCGCCGTCTCTCCATGATCGTCGATTTGCAATTGTTTTCGCAGATTCCCTTGGCGCACCCGAAGGAGTAGCCCGAAAGAGGCCCCGGTGAGGAGAACCGCATGACCCAGAACGACGCGCGCATGGACCGCAGAGCATTCCTGAATAAATCAGCCACCGTGCTCGCAGCCGGGACCGCGTTTTCCTCCACGGCCTTGTCCTATGACCGCATCCTCGGCGCCAATGACCGAATTTCTCTCGCGCACATCGGCTACGGCAGCCGCGGCAGGGATCTCGCCCAAATTGCCGCGCTCCTGCACCAATCGCACAACGTCGAAATGACCGCCGTCTGCGATCTCTGGTCTGTCAATCGCGAAGCCGCCCGCGCCACCAACGAAAAATTCTACGGCCGCTCGCCGCGCACCTTTCAGAACCTCGAAGACCTCCTCGCACTGACAGACGTCGACGCCGTTTTGATTTCCACGCCCGAGCATTCGCATTCGCCGATTCTTCTGCGCGCCGTGCAGGCCCACAAGGATGTTTACGTGGAAAAGCCCATGGGCAATGTGCTGGCCGAAGTCCAAGCCGCGCGCAATGCCGTCCTCGCTAGCGATCGCATCGTGCAAGTCGGCACGCAGCATCGCAGCGAGCCCTATCAGAAATTAGCCCATGACGTTTTTCAAAGCGGCTCGCTCGGCGATCTCACTAAAGTCGAGATTGTCTGGAACTATCACGGGCCTCGCTGGCGCGGACGCGAAGAGGTTGCTCAGCTGCGTGAGGCGGACACCGATTGGCAGCGCTGGCTGATGACCAAGCCCTCCCGTCCCTTCGATCCTCGCCTCTATTTCGAATTCCGTCTGTACAAGGATTTTTCCAGCGGCATCCCCGATCAGTGGATGAGTCACGGCATCGACCTGGTCCACTGGTTCACCGGCGATCACTTTCCCACCTCCGTCGTCGCCCACGGCGGAATCTTCGCCTGGCAAGATGGCCGCGAAACTCCCGACACCTTTCAGGCGCTGCTGCAATATCCCAAGGGCTTTCTCGTCAGCTACGCCACCAGCTTCGGAAATGATTCACCCAGCTTCTCTCGCTATATGGGAAAGAAGGCCACGCTCTGCAACCTCGGCGGTGAAGGAAGCCCGCGTTACCAGGTTATCGAAGAAAAGGGCAACCACGAAGACGATCCCGACGTCGACAAGCAGCGCAAGGCCCGTTTCCTGCTTCTGCCGGACAAATCGCTCCCGCCCATGGGCATCGACGACATGTCCACCGGTCACATGAGCAACTGGTTTGATTGCATCCGCTCGCGCCAGCAGCCGGTCGCCACCGTTCGCGATGGCTTCGCGCAATCCGTGGCCTGCATCATGGCCGCGCAATCTTATTTCTCTGGCAAAAAGCTCTATTGGAACGCCGCCAAGGAAGAAATTACCGATCACGTCCCGCAACCACTCTGATTTCGCGCCGCTTTTTCCAGCCGTTTTTACGCCAAGGAAGAATGGTTTTTCGCCCTCTGTAGCGTCGCGGGCGCGCAACAATTTAACCCAGCCCGCCAGGCTGGGTGGGCGAGCGCACCACAACCACCCGTCCGGACCGCCGCAGGCGCGGCACATCTCCCACACCTACGCGCCGAATGCGATCCACGTCGTGCTCAACACAAAAGAAACGCGCAAGGTGATTTGATTTAACCTTTCCCCGCCCCGTAACCCTCCCCTTCGACTCCCCACAGCTGTCATTTATGACAGCTTCCCAAACCCCCGCAACCGCGTAACCTATCCCGGTTGGCCCCAGCCATCAGAGAGGGAGAACTGTGCCCGAACGCACCAAAGACGCATTGCAGTCCGACACCCAGCTCTTCCGTTCTATCTTCGATCACGCCCAGATCGGCATCAGCTTTTTCAGCGTGGCCGACCGCCACGCCTTCTCCAACCGCGCCTTTCAAGAAATGTTGGGCTACTCGGAAGAGGAACTAGGCGACCTGGCCAATTGGGACCAGCTGGTTCATCCCGATCACCGCGTCGCCGGCGCACAGCGCTACGCCGCTCTCCTCGCCGGCAAACTCGACCGCGACGAATGGGAACAGCATCTCGTCCACCGCAGTGGCCGCGACGTCTTTACCAACGCCCGCTTCACCGTCCTCCGCGACCCCTCCGGCAAGCCCCTCTACATCGCCTCCTTAACCGAAGACATCACTGAACGCAAAAAATCCGAGCAGGAACGCAACCGCATCACCCGGCAAATGCAGCAGCTTCTGGACTTCACCGGCCAGGGCGTGTACGGCATCGACATGCAGGGCAACTGCAACTTTATCAATCGCGCCACCTGCGAAATGGTGGGCTATCGCGCCGAAGAGGCCCTGGGCCGCAACATGCACGAACTCGTGCATCACCACAAACCCGACGGCTCCCTTTATCCCGTCGACGAATGCCCCATCTACCTCGCCATCCGCAAGGGTGAAGGCTGTCGCGCCGACAACGAAGTAATGTGGCATCGCGACGGCACTCAAGTCCCCGTCGAATACTCCTCCTTTCCAATCTTCGACGGCGGAAAAATTACCGGCGCCGTCATCACCATTTCCGATATCACCGAACGCCGCCGCAATCAGGAAGTCCTCCGCGAAAGAGAGCAGCTTTTCCGGACCATTTTCGAGAATGCGCCTATCGGTATCAGTCTTTGCAAACTCGCCGGCCCGCAATTTTTTACCAATCCCGCGTTGCACCAGATGCTCGATTGCACGGCGGAAGATTTGAATTCCATCGAGAAATGGGATCGCCTGGTACACCCCGAAGATCGCGACTGGACCGCTCAGCGTTACGCCGACCTCCTCGAAGGTAAGCGCGAATCGGACGAGTACGAACAGCGCTTCGTTCGCCCCGACGGCCGCGTCGTCACCGCCGACGGCCGCTTTTCCGTAATCCGGAACGCCGAGCGAGAACCTCAGTATCTGCTCAACATGACCGAGGATATTTCCGAGCGTAAGGCCGCCGAAGACCTCCTTCGCAAGCGCGACGAGGAGTTGCGCCACGCCAATTTCCTCGCCGAAACCGCCCTGGAACTTACCAAAGCCGGCTACTGGCACGTGCCCATGGATGGCAGCGGTTTCTACAACGCCTCTCCCCGTCGCGTCGAATTATTCGGCGAGTTTCCGCGCGCCGACTATCGCTATTCGCTGGAAGAATTATTCGCCAACGCCCGTGCTGCGGACTTGTCTGCCGCACAGCAGGCGCAGGAAGACTTCCAGGCCGCGATGGCGGGCAAGACTCCTAATTACGACACCGTGTTCGCCTACAAACGTCCCATCGACGGGCGCATCGCCTGGATTCACGCGCTCGCTCACATTGTCAGGGACGCTAGCGGAAAGCCCACCGACATGTACGGCGTCTCGCAGGACATTACCGAATTCAAGCAGCTGGAAAAGGAACTTGTCGCTGCCAAAGAAGCTGCCGAAGCCGCCACCAAGGCCAAGTCCGGCTTCCTCGCCAACATGAGCCACGAAATTCGCACCCCCATGAACGCCATCCTCGGCATGACCCACCTGGCTCTCCGCACCGATTTGACTGCCAAGCAGCGCGACTACTTAACGAAAACTAAAGCTGCCGCCCAATCTCTGCTTGGCATCATCAACGATATTCTCGATTTCTCCAAGATTGAGGCCGGCAAGTTGAATATGGAGCGCACCGAGTTCCGACTGGAAGAAGTCCTCGCCAACCTCTCCAGCGTGGTGTGTCAGAAAGCCAGCGACAAAAATCTGGAGTTCCTCATCGCTGCGCAGCAAGACCTGCCTCCCAACCTCGTCGGCGACCCGCTCCGTCTCGGTCAAATCCTGATCAATCTCGTCACCAACGCCGTGAAATTTACCGGGCATGGCGAAATCGTAGTGCGCGTCGCGCTGGTAGAAAAGGTTTTGGACAAGGTCCATCTGAAATTTTCCGTCCACGATAGCGGTATCGGCATGACGCCCGAACAAACCGCCCGCCTCTTCCAGGCTTTCAGCCAGGCCGATAGTTCCACCACCAGAAAGTACGGCGGCACCGGTCTCGGCCTTTCCATTTCCAAAAAACTTGTCGAGATGATGGACGGCCATATCTGGGTCGAAAGCGATTTCGGCAAGGGCAGCGCTTTTCATTTCACCTCGTGGTTCGGCATCGGCGCGGATAAATCAAAACCCAAAGTTTTGATTCCGGACATCGCCGGCCTCCGCGTCCTCGTTGTCGACGACAATCTGCAGGCTCGCGAAATCCTCACCGATTCTCTCAAAGGACTTGCTCTCCGCGTTGCCTCCGTTTCCTCCGGCGAAGACGCCATTCGCGAAGTTGCCTCCGCCGACGCCCAAGACCCACACCGGCTGGTCATGATGGACTGGCACATGCCGGGCATGGACGGCCTCGAGGCCAGCCGCATCATCAAGCGCGGCGATCGCCTGAAACACATCCCCAAAATTGTCATGGTCACGGCCTTTGAACGCGAAGACGTCCGCGCGCATGCCGAACATCTCGGGATTGACGCCTATCTGCTGAAGCCCGTCACGCCCTCCACGCTCTTTGACACTTTGGTTGAATTGTTCAGTGCCCCGGACCACAGCGCTCAACCCAAGCAAGCCTCGCGAGCTGAGGCCACTTCTCACGACGCCACCGGTGTTCGCATTCTTCTGGTCGAAGACAACGAAATAAATCAGCAGGTCGCCACCGAACTCCTCGAAAGCGCCGGCGCTATTGTCACCGTCGCCAATCACGGCGGCGAAGCCGTGAAAATCCTCACCGCGGGCGAACCGCCTCCGCCGTTCGATATCGTGTTCATGGATCTGCAAATGCCCGTGATGGATGGCTTCACCGCGACGGCGCTACTCCGCGCGCAGTCCAAACTTCGCGATCTGCCCATCATCGCCATGACCGCGCACGCCTTGGTCGAAGAACGCCAGCACTGCATGGACATGGGCATGAACGATCACGTCAGCAAACCCATCGAACCCGAAGCTTTGTTCGCAACATTGAAGCGTTGGGCGAAGCCTCGTTCATCCCAGCCTGCCGGAGTAGAAACTAAAGTCGGAAGCAAGGCCGGAACTAAAGCCGAAACTAAACAAAGACCAGCGCCATCGCCTGACGATCGCCCTCTGCCCGCGATCGATGGCCTTGACACTGTCGGCGGCCTCGCGCGCGTCGCCGGAAACAAACGCCTCTACCGCAACTTGCTCGCGCTGTTTGCGGCACAAGAGGGCGATACTCATTCGCAAATCCTGGCTTCCATCGCCAGTGGAGACCGCAAGCTCACCGAAAGCATCGCCCACAGGGTGAAGGGAGCCGCGGGAAATATCGGGCTCGGCGACGTTTTTGCCACCGCGGGAAAACTCGAGCGCGCCGCTCGCCAAATGGATGCGACAGTTCCCGCGCTGGCGGAAGAATTCGCCCTGGTGCTACAACGGCAGGTACAGGCGATTCAGCTGGCCCTCAGTGACGTTACCGCCGACGTCAAGGCCGACGTTAAGCCCGATGCTCCCACGGAGGCCCGCGCCTATCCGGCGTTCGACGCGTGCGCCGTATCCGCGGCCATCGCGCGACTCCGCGAACTCCTCGAGTCCAGCGACGCCGACGCGGATGAAGCCTTTCGCGCGCTTGAAACTGCTCTCGCCGGCACTTGCGACCCGGCGCGACTCTCCGCTCTCGGCGTCACTATCAGCGCGTTTGATTTCGACGCCGCGCGGACCAAGCTGGACGAAATCGCTAGAGAATACCGTGCCAATTAGGAGCCGCCATAGTGACTGACCCCGGAGAAAAAAAACTCGTGCTCGTGGTCGACGACGCTCCCGCCAACCTTCAGGTCGTTAATTCCATTCTGAAAGACGATTTCAAAATCCGCGTCGCCACCAGCGGCGCCAAAGCTTTGGAACTCGTCAAAGTCAAACCGTATCCCGACCTCATTTTACTCGACGTCATGATGCCGGAAATGGACGGCTACGAAGTCTGCGCCATCCTGAAAGCTTCGCCGGAAACCAAAGACATTCCGGTAATTTTTCTCACCGGCAAAACCGAAGCCGACGACGAAACCAGAGGCTTCAAGGTCGGCGCCGTGGACTACATCCACAAACCGTTTTCGCCCGCGGTCGTGCAAGCCCGCGTCCACACCCATCTCGTCCTGCGCGAAGCCCGCGAACAACTCGCCCGCCAACTCCTCACCATAAACAACGAACTGGAAATGGCGCGCGAGATTCAGCTCTCCATTCTGCCGCACCAAACTCCCAAAATCCGCGGCCTCGGAATTGCCGCGCGTTATTTGCCCATGAATTCCGTCGCCGGAGATTTTTACGATTTCATTCTCGTGGACGAAAAACGCGTCGGCATTTTAGTCGCCGACGTTTCCGGCCACGGTTTGCCCGCCGCGCTAATCGCCTCCATGCTGAAAGTTGCGCTCTCCGCGCAAACCGCGCACGCGTCTGATCCCGCGCGCGTCTTAAACGGATTGAATCATTCCTTGTGCGGAAAATTCAAATATCATTTCGTCACCGCGGCCTACATCTTCGTGGACATGGAAAAGCAGATCATGCGTTACGCCGCCGGGGGGCATCCGCCGCTGCTGCTGTGGCAAGCCGCAACCGGATCCGCTTCCGAAATTGTCCAGAACGGCCTGCTCCTCGGCATGTTTCCGCAAGAAACGTATTCCGCGGTGGAAATCGCGGTGCAGCCCGGCGACAAGGCCATCCTTTATACAGATGGAATTTTGGAGACCAGCAATCCGTCGGACGAGGACTATGGCATCGAACTTTTCAAACAGTTTGTGGATTCCCAGCATCATCTCGACGCAAATGCATTTGCGGATTTGCTACTGGACGAACTGGCGGGCTGGTCGAAACATGCGAAGGGGTTCCATCAAAAAGATGACATCACACTGCTGGCCATCGATTTTCAGATGCCCTAAGGATTGCGCAGCATCACGCGCTACACGGTTTCAGAAAAACTCCGAATCGCGCTTTGCTCGTCCATATACACCTTGTAAACGCGATCCAGCTGCGTGATCTGCAGCGTGTCGTAAACTTTTTTCGTGGGATTCAAAAACTTCAGCTCGCCGTCCTTGGACTTCACCGGAGTAAAAGCCCCAGCCAATTCGCCAACTCCAGCGCTGTCCATGGAACTCACGTCCGCGAAATTGAGAATAATCTTGGTTTGACCAGCATCGAGTAAATCGTTGATCGTACGGCGAAGCGTCAGACTAGCTTCCCCGAGTTCAATTTTTCCGCGCAAATCCACGATAATAATTGCTCCGGATTGTCGGCGGCTAATTAGCAAGGGTGGCATATCAGTGGTTGAGCAGCGGCTGAGCGAAGCGAATCGGCACGCCAAAATTGGAGCCGCCAAAATCCCGCACCACCGCAAACGTCACGCCGATCACTTGCCCCTCCTGATTGATCAGCGGCCCGCCGGAGCCACCGGAAGTAGTCTGCGCATCATAAACAATTCTGTCCGCGAGCACATCGCCGATGTGACCCTGCGTCACCAGCGGGCGAATCAAATTGCGCTTGGCCACTTCGTCAATAATGATCGTTGGGTCGCCGTCGCTGACCTTCAAAATGTCTTTCACCACGTCCTCGTCCGCCCTCGCCAGAATCGCGCTCAAGCCCGTGGCATAACCGAGCGACATCAGCGACTGTCCGCTGATCGCCGCTTCTTTTCTACTATCAATCTTCAGAATCGGGCGATTTAGTTCGGAGAGGTCCCCGTGCATCAGCGCGAGATCCGCCTCTTCCGAGATTTGCGAAATCTCCAGAGGTATCCTGATTTTCGAGCCCGGAAAGTACGCGGCCATCTCGGCAATCACCGGTTGCAGGCCCTGTTTCATCGCGCCAGCAAGCTCGTCATTCTTCCACCACGGCTGTGCCACATGATGATTGGTGAGAATCTTTCCTTGGCCGACGATGAAACCCGTTCCAAAAAAATCGCTGCGAACTTCCGGCCCGCGCCCATCCAGCGTGTAGATAACGTTGCCATCGCTATCCTTCAGCGGCGTTCCATCGGGATTGATGGTGCCGTAGCGCAATCTTTTCCCAGAGTTCTTGTCCAGCAACGCCACGGAAACGTGCAGCAGGCAAACGCTTGGCGCATAAGAACGAATGACGCCCTCGGCGGCCACCGATTGCCCCTCAATGCGCTGTAGCCTGCTGGTGGTTTCGTTCAATTGTTTTTGTATATCCGAAACTTCGCCGTGCGGGGCGCTGGAAAGTTTTTGCCGCAAAGCCTCGGACTGTTGCTGTAGCTGCTCTTTTTGCTGCGTTACGTCGGACTGTTTCAGGTCCTGCCGCGCTTGTTGCGCATCTTTCAAAATTTGTTCCTGGGTGCGCAGGCCGCGCTCCAGTTGCGCAATCACCGAGTACGTGCGGCGGGTTTCCTTGTCCGCGCGCCGCGAATACAGCAGAAAAATTCCCGTAACCAGCAGCGCCAAGACGATCAAGCTGGAGACGCCAATTTTCAGCACGCGGCCCAGGGAGAATGCGTCGCGCGTCATTTTCTCGGTTACCGCAAGCGCTTGGAACGCGGTATTCGCGAGTTCCCTGCCCTGTTCGGAGATGCGCATTTTTTCTTCAAGCGCGGCGATCTCGCGCTTCTCGCGCAATTGCGCGCGCAGCCGCGCCAGCAGCTCCGTGGGATCCCAATTCGCGGAGAGAACGTCGTCGGCTCCAAGGTCCAGGCCACGCGCGCGATCCGCTGCTGCGCCTCCGGTCAACAGAATGAGTCGCGGCCGCGACCCCAGCGGCATGGTCTTCACGCCAACCAGCGCCCCGCAACAATGCAAATCCGCAGCTTCGGCTTCCACCAGAAACACATCCACGCCGCCCTCTTGCGCCATGCGCAATCCTTCCTCTTGAGTCGTGGCGGCGGAAAATTCGTAGCCGGCAGCAGTAATCAGATCTCTCAGCGCAAGAGCGCTAGCGTCCGATCCGGCCAATAAAATGCGTTCGTGTTTCACCTTGCTCCTTTCCGCCCGAAACGAACGATCGGAGCGTGATTGTACCTTCTTCGGCAAAAAGTGTCTTGGCCTCCGCAACAAATATCGTGCCTACGCATCTGCTGAAACTGTCAAAACTGACAGCGCGGCACACAAGGGAGGTAGCGGAAGTGAAGGAAGTAGAGGAGGTAAAGGAGTGGGTGTGTCGGCGGCTAGCGCGAGATGGGTGGAGGAAGGTTCGGCGGCGGTCATGGGATGAACGAGATGCGGAGCGCGAGAGGTCTAGGGCGGATTCGCGCGGCGCGGAGAGTCTGATTTTGAATCGCGTGGCGAATGAAGTTTGTGCGGCGTTGGCGTGGTGGTGGGGGCGGTAGCGGGCGAGTCTTCCGCGAAGGACCACGCTGCGACGAGGGATGGATGAGCCATAGCCGAATGGCGGCGGGCCGTCTGGTGTGAGGAGAACGGTGTTGGCGCGGGGATCGGGGGCGGGTCGAAAAGCAGGTTCTTCGCTGCGCTCAGAATGACTACTCTTGGATGTTTCGTCGGGGGTGGGATGAACGGTGGTCGGTGTCGGGGTGGCGGGATGCGAATCTGAAGATTCGCCACTACGAAACCTGAAAGCCGCTGCGACGGCAGGCGAAGCTGATGCTGCTGAAGCCGCGTAGGCCCCCGGGGAGTATTGCAAGGGAGAGTGTTGCAGCGGTGGTAGGTTGCGGATGGGACGGGGGGCGCCGGTCATGTCGATTCCACCGGAATCGTGAGGGGAATTTTGTTTATCGATGGCGGGGAGGGTGCGGAGTAGCAGGCTATTGATGTAGGCAAGGACGGCGGCGCGGCGTGGGGAGATGCGGCCTTGCTGGAGGGCGAGGGAGAGATTCCAGAGGTGGGTGTGGATGTCGGCGGCGGATTTTTGTTTAGGGAGATCTTTGCTGAAGAGTGCGGAGAGGTCGGCGGAGTCGTCGCGTTGTGAAGCAGCGCGTTTTGCGTGCGAACGGGCGTGGAAGGCGCATAGCGTCGTACTGTCCGCGGCGAGGAGCATGTGGCAGCGTTTGCTGTCTTTGGAGTGGTGCTGGCAGAGCGTGGTTGGATCGGGTTTACGAGGCATAAAGTGTCCTTTTTGTGCGGGTTGCAGGCGCACTTGGCGATTTGGAATGGATGGGATTAGTAACTATGGTGATACGGGGGTACCCCCGGGGGTGCTGATGAAAGAGTAGGATTCTATTGGGTTTAGGGGCAATTCTTGCGAAAGAGATAGATTCGATTGGGTTTACGGCCTTTCGCACGCAGGGCACGGGGCAAACGAAGAGCGAGGTGACGACGTAACGAGGTAAGGGAATACGGGAAAAGCGTTGCGGGTGGTTGATGGCGCTTCGCGCGAAGCGCTCAGGGTAAGGATGGAATGCGAGCTTCACAAGGCATGGTAGCGTGGGCTGTGATGCCTGTCAAGAGATATTATAGTGTAGTACTACGTTCGAATGACGAGAGTAGTACGTTCGAATGGAAATTGGGGATCAAGTTCCGTTTTGGAACAGGTCAAAGCCGCCCCCCTGGCGCCGTGAGCGTTGAGCATTGCTTGCCCGCTACTGTTCGGCTAGGGCTTCCATTGGGGATATTTGGGCAGCGCGTTGCGATGGTAGGAGGCAAGTGGCTAGACACACTAGCGTTGTTAGGCAGGCGGCAGTCGCCAGGACCGCTAAGTTAAGCGGCGGAACCTGGAACAGCAGGGAGCGCATGGCGCGGCCCGCCTGCCATGCTCCGAGCAAGCCCAACAGGGTTCCGGCCACTAGCAGCCGCAGGGAGAGGGAAAGAAACTGGACGCGAATCTGGCCAGGTTGTGCGCCGAGGGCAATGCGCACGGCGATTTCGCGGCGGCGCTGTGCTACGGCGTAACTCAGCACGCCGTAGGTGCCGATGGAAGTGAGCAACAGGGCTATCCCGGAGAACAGGCCAGCCAGCAGCGCCGGTGAGCGACGGGCGACCAGACTGTCTGAGATGCGAGTGTCCATGGAGCGAAGATCACTGACCGGGACGTCGGGGTCGATTTGGCGAACTACCTTTTGCAAAGTGATGGCGAAGGATTCGGGAGATTGGCTGGTGCGGACGGCGACGAAGATGCTGTCTCCGAGGCGGAAGGCGTAAGGATAATAGATCGCGCCCTGGGCTTCGTTTTCCGTGAGTCCCGCTTGCTTCACGCCGCCAACCACGCCGACGACGGTGAAGGCTTCGTCATCTTTGCCCCCTTCGGAGCCGTCCCACAATGCTTGGCCAATGGCGCTGGAGTGCGGCCAGTAGTAGCGCGCGAAGTCTTCATCGACAACACAGACGCGCGAGGAGCGAAGTGAATCGTCGGCGGTTAGGAATCGTCCTGCGCGCAGAGAGAAACCCATGGCGCGAAAATAGTCGCCGGCGACGCCGTAAGAATAGTGCCCACGCGCAGACTCACCGGGGCGGCGAACGTGACCCGCTACGGTGGCAGCGCTTTTGCCGATGTTGCCACTGAACGGCACATTGTTGACGATGCCCGCGGACAAGACGCCCGGTAAGTGGTCGAGATTGTCCATCAAGTTTTGCACAAATTTCAGGCGGCCAGCCTCGGGGTAGTCTGCCCAGGGAAGCAAGATTTGGCCGGTAAGAACATGGTCCGACTGGAAGCCCGGAGAAACGGCTAGCACGCGCTGAAGACTGAGGCCGAGCAGACCCGCTCCGGCGAGCAGAATAAAGGCCAGGGCAATCTGAGAGACGATAAACGTGTGACGGAGGATTTGAGCGCCGCGCCCACTGGTGCCGCCCCGGCTCTCCGAGTGAAGCGCATTGCCGAGATGCCGTCGAAGATGGAAGCCGGCGATGGGCAGCGCGAAGACGATGCCCAAGACGATGGCAGCGACCAGGGCGACGATTGCTAGTCGCGCGTCGAAAACGATGCGGGTTCCCAAGGGCAGGCGGTCCGCGCCCAAGGAGCGCAGCAACTGGATTCCGGCGGCGCCGACGGCGAGTCCGAGCAATCCACCGGCGAACGTGAGCAAGGTGGTTTCTACGAGTACTTCGCTCACGAGGTATCGCCAGCCTGCGCCAAGGGCCTGGCGAACGGCTAATTCCTTAGCGCGGGCGCTGGCACGGATAAGGAGCAGATTCACGAGATTGACGGCGCCAATCAAAAGAAGAACGAGCACGCCGGCCTCAAGCAGCAGCAGCGTGGGACGCACGGCGGCGACGTGGTCCGCGCGTAATGGCACCACCAAGGAACGAAAGCCGGCGTCGGCAATCATCTTGGCTTGCGGGTCGTCGACTTCGAGGGCGGCGTTCTGCGCGTCGAGCTGCGACTGGGCTTGTGCGAGGGCGGCGTCCGGCTGCAGGCGCGCAATCATTTGGATGACATTTCCGCCGGAATGCCGCCGCGATGGCAGGCGATCTTCCGGGCGCGATGCGAGGGGCAGGAACACGCGAGCATCGGACGAGAGAAAGCGGAAGCTGGGAGGCAAGACGCCAATCACCTTTCTGGGAACGCTGTTTACGCGGATCTGCTTTCCAAGCACGTTGGGATCGGCATTGTAGCGTTGTCGCCAAAAGGCGTCGGAGAGAATGGCGACATGGTCGGTTTCGGAAGTGGTTTCTTCGTCGGTGAAGGTGCGTCCGATGGCGGGGCCGAGCCCAAGAGTAGAGAAAAAATCGGGAGACACGCGCATGGTCTGGAGGCGCTCCGTCGAGCCGGGCTCGCCGACGATCTCCGTGCCATAGCTGTAGATGGAGAGCGAGGCGAAGGCAGGGATACGATTGCGGCGTTCGTAGTAGTTGGTGAGCGAGGAGCCGTCGCGATCGACGCCAGCTTTCGGATACGTGTTGAAAATCGTCATGAGGCGATCGGGCTGGGGAAATGACAGGGGACGGAGCAACACCGAATCGATCACGGCAAAAATCGTTAGGTTCGCACCCAAGCAAACGGCGAGGGTCAGAAGAGCGGTGGCGGTAAATGCCGGGGTCTTGCGCAACAATCTCACAGCGTAACGGAGCTGTCTGAGAAACTCGTCAAAGAAGTGCACGCCAAAGGCTTCGCGGCAATCCGCTTTGATATTGATCGGGCTTCCGAGCTCTGCCCGTATCACGCGGGCGGCTTTTTCGCGTGACATGCCGGAGCGCACGAGGTCTTCGGTGTATTGCTCGATGTGGAAGCGGAGCTCCTCGGACATGCCGTCTTCGAAATCACGCCGGCGAGTGAGCACGAGAAATAGAGAACGAAGGCGCTGGAACATCACACCTCCTCCGAAGTTGCATTTAAGGCCGCGGCGATGGCAGACGCCAAGCGGTTCCAGCCGGCGGTTTCGGCACGCAAGCGGCGACGTCCTGCGGCCGTTAAAGTGTAAAACTTCGCGCGGCGGTTGTTCTCGCTCTGACCCCATTCAGCAGTGATGAGACCGTGGTGCTCTAAGCGGTAGAGTGCGGGATATAAGGACCCTTGGGGAATTTCCAGCGCAGCGTTGGAGATCTGGCGTATGCGCAACAAGACGCCGTAACCGTGCAACGGTTTCAAGGACACAGCTTTGAGAATGAGCATATCGAGGGTGCCGGGTAGTAATGCAGCAGCGTTGTGCATTGGGGTGGTCTCCGAGTGCCTCGTCCCCTAGTTCAACTAGGAGTGTAGCAAAGGCTCTCCTAGTTTGGCGAGGGGAGAAATCCCGTAGAGGGTCTTAAGTGTTTAAGGATGCGCCATCCGCTTGCAGCGCGACCATAGCGCGCAGCAAGCGAGGGACGTAAACTAGGTGACATCGTGCTCGAGCAGAAGATTAATGAGTTTTTTGGCGATGCCGAGGCTACCGGCTTTGGAACGGGCTGGTGGAGCGGGATATTGTCGGCGTTTTTTGGATTTCTTTCCTTCGGGGCAGTTTTGTGCCTGCATTTTCCCCAGCTACTAAGCTCTCCGGAACTGCGCGTGCATTATCCCATGCACACGATGCGCGTTTTAGTCCAATGCCTAATCGTAGCGGCGATTTTATTCGGAGTATTTTCTGCCATTAAACGCAAGAAAAAGATCCTGGCATTGAGCGGGATGCTGCTGGCCATCGCGGCAACGGCGTTGGGCGGAGCAAGCGTTCAGATTAACGATAATCTGCACAACGGGCCGGCCATCGGCCTGGACTGGTTTTTGCTGGATTTGCTGTTGATGGCGCTCATCTACGTGCCACTCGAAAGACTCTGGCCGCAGTATCCGGAACAAGGAACTTTCCGGAACCAGTGGACGTTGGACGTGGTTTATTTCATGTCCACGCATCTGCCCATACAAATTTTATCTTTTCTGGTTCTATTGCCCGCCACGCAGGCCACCAAGTATCTGGGGGTTCCGGTGCTGCAGGAATTTATCGCGCGCATGCCCTGGCTTTTGCAATTTTTCCTGGCCGTGGTGGTGGCGGACACCGCGGAATATTTTATTCATCTGGCTTTGCATAAAGTGCCTTTTCTATGGCGCTTTCATGCCATTCACCATTCCTCAAAGGCGCTGGACTGGATCGCGGGCTCACGCTCGCACTTTGTGGACGACACCTTGGTGCGCGGATTTATTCTTGTTCCCATGATGCTGGGATTTTCCCAATCGATCCTGATGGCGTACTTGATCTTTGTTACCCTGCACGCCACCTGGACGCATTGCAACTTCGGTCCCAATGCCAAATGGCTGGAAAAGTTTCTGGTGATGCCCCGATATCATCATTGGCACCATACCTCGCAAAAAGAGGCCATCGACAAAAACTTTGCGATTCATTTTCCGTGGATCGATAAAATTTTTGGAACGTATTATTTCCCTGAGGAATGGCCCGCACGTTACGGTCTCGCCGGCGAAGAGATTCCGCCTAGCTTTCTTGGGCAAACAATCGAACCATTTACGAGAAAGAAAAAAACGCCCTAAAATTCCAGCGCGCCTAGTGGAACGTCCTCGGGCAACTCCGCGCCTTTTTTTGTGGCCTTTACCAAGCCGAGAAGTTTCATGAATTTGACGGTTATGAATCCAAAGTCGTATTCAGATTTGTCGTGGCTAAGCCGCAACAGCCGCGGATAGTGGTGATGATTATTTTGCAGACAAGCGCTAAAGGTGGCGGTTACCGGCAGCCACTCGCCGATGTTCATGGCGTTGTCTTGTTCGTCGTCGTAGCGGCGGTAGCCGAACTGTCGCGTGTGGGTCCAATAGTTTTGCACCATATTTACCCACGCGGCAAAAATTCGTATGCCAATCCACATGGCCAACGCAAACTTCAGACCTCCCACCAGCTTCCATAGGAGATAAAAACTAAAGGCTTGCGCAAGTATTGCAAAAATCGGGTTGGCGGCGACGCGAAAAGTCCGCGACCGTAAAATTCTGTCGCCGGCCAAATTTTCCTGGCATTGATACGGCATTAAACAGAGATACAGAGTTCGCCAAAAACCATCGTCGGAAAGTTTATTGGGATCCCCAAGATGATCGGCATGGAGATGATGCAAGCGATGGCGATTCACCCAAGCAATCGGATCCACGTAGAGCCCGAAGACGTTGTTGACGATGGTGACGGCCTTTATGAACCATTCCTTATAGTCGAGAGAACGATGAGCGATTCCCAAATGAAGAACGTCGGCCAAGTACAACCCGCCAAGAAACCAGCAAAAGATAAAATAAACTCCACCGATCAAGATTCCGTTCCAAGGTCCCAAATGAGCTGGGGCGAAATACATGCAAGCCAGAACGTAGGAAAGAATAATCAAATAGCCGGTGAGGTTGTATATTTTCACGATGACCCCGCGCGGGATGATTCAAACATAAATCGGAATTCCTTTCAAACAACAAGTTAAATCCCTGAGACTCTCAGACACGTCGAGTTCGTCTCGACGCTTCGCCACTAAATGGCTCGGGGAAAAAGTGCCCGGATTTATCTGCTGCCCTGGCAAGCTCTCAACGCGAGACCTAGCATTTTTGCCAATTGACAGGCCGGGACGTTGGCAGCAGTATGCTCGCACCCGACAATGGGCGCCCCACGACGCCATAATCCCGGCGAAGCGACACTTGCCGCGGGGCTATTGCACCTGACATAGTTCTCGTATCCGCGCGCGACTTTGCAGTTCATTCTGGATTTCAGCTGAGAATCTATACCTAATTGGAGAAAGGTAAGGAACAATGAAAAAACGAATGATGGTGTTTGCACTCTGTTTGGCGATCGCTTCCCCGCTATTCGCTCAGAAAAAAGAAGAAGAGCGGATTGCCAACTCGGCCACAGTACTGCAAGAGCTTCTCTCGGGGGACAAGGGACTGTCCACGCATATCCTTGACCAAGCCGAATGTGTTGTGATTTTTCCCAGCGTCAAAAAAGTTGCCATCGGCATTGGCGGCAGCTATGGACGAGGTGTACTCGTTTGCCGCCAGGGTTCCAATATGAACGGTGCCTGGGGTACCCCAGCGATGTACAGGCTGGACCAGGCCAGCATTGGCATACAACTCGGGTCTACCGCAACCGATTTTGTGCTCACAGTGATGAATCAAAAGGGCGCGGAACAAATCTTGAATGGAAAGATAAAACTTGGAGGAAACGCTGCCGCGGCCGCCGGTCCCACCGGCGCTCAGGCAACGTCGTACAACGCGAGTCAAATGAATGTCGATGTTTTGACCTATTCGCGTTCCAAGGGACTGTTTGCCGGCGTATCCCTTGAAGGTGCGTCAATGGACAGCGATGATGATGCCAATAAGGCTCTGTATGGCAAAGCAAGCAGCGCGAAGGATATCGCAGAGGGTTCGCAAGCTGCGACTGGGGCAGGCAAGCAATTGGATGGCGTGCTCACCAAGGCGTCCCCCGCTCGCAAGTAGCTTCCGCGACGGTGGTGCGAAATACGGTCCCATAATCATCGAGCTCCGGGCGCGTCGAGCGCTGCTGAACCGCGCGGAGGCTCACGCTTACTCTCAGTGCAGGCGTTGGCGAGGCCTTGTAGACGTAGGCTTCCCAGCAACAGCGGATTACGGCGTTTATCGGTCTATGTATGATTGGAATTTACTTCCCATCGGCCAGTTGCTGTGGCTGAAAGAGCTAACTCGCTACGTAAAATATCCGCCCCTGCAGGATCCCGCGAGCTACAACCTCGACCAGGTGCTGCAAGACGAAGGCGGCACACGCGAAGGGTCAGCTCGACCAGCCGGCTGAGACAATGTGAAGTTGCAAGCGAAGGGCGCTCCACACGGGGTGCCCTTTTTCTTGGCGCGGGCAACAACAATTTAATTCGCCCGCTCTCCAGACGCGAGGCCTGTCAGTTTTGCCAATTACAGGCCAGCGGGGTTGGCGGCAGGATGCTCGCACCCTTGCAGTGTGCGGCGCGGATTGGTACGTCTCCAGTGCTCCAGTGTCGTTCTTACAGGGGAAGTTAGAGACACAGCAAGGAGGATGCATATGAGATGGTCTGGAACAATTGCTTTCACTTTGACGGGGTTTGCGGCACTGTTGGGTGCGGCTTTGACTCCGATCGCCACAGCACAGCAAAAGCCAAATATTGTGATTCTGATGACCGACGACACCGGCTGGAACGACTTCGGCGCCTATGGTGGTGGCGCGAACCTGGGCCATCCGACCCCTAATATCGACCAAGTCGCCCGAGAAGGTGCCGTGTTCACGAGCTGGTACGGCCAGGCGAGTTGCACCGCGGGCCGGGCCTCGTTCATGACCGGACGCATCCCGATTCGCTCGGCCCTTTCAGTGGTGGTAGTGCCTGGCGACCCGAACGGCCTCACGAAGAGCACTCCGACAATCGCGGAGTTCTTCAACAAGAACGGTTATTCGACCTACTTCTCGGGCAAATGGCATCTCGGGGATCAACCCAAATTTTACCCAATCGAACATGGTTTTGACGAAATGAAAGAGTTCGCCGCCTACTATCCGGGCGTCTATACGTATGACGACACGGACAGCTTCGCGCATCCGTGGTTCCCGAAGTACAACCCTGCTTACTGGGAGGAATATCAACAGATCGTCAACCTATACGAATGGGAAGGCACCGCCGGCAAACCAGCCACCAAGGTTGCGCGTATCGACTACGACTACCTGCATGAATTCGACGTGCGTCAGGCTGACTCAGCGGTGGAATACATTAAAGCGCATGCCAAAGGGGGCAAGCCGTTCTTCATGGATGTTAATTTCATGAAGATGCACAACCCCAACATTCCGGCCAGGGCTTTCATTGGCAAATCGCACCTCGGCAATTATTCAGATGCCATGATGGAACTGGACTCCAACATCGGTCGCATTATGGACGAGATCCGTGCGGATGCTCCCAACACCATCGTGATCATCACTGCCGACAACGGCGCGTGGCAGGACGCGTGGCCGGATGCCGGCACCGTGCCGTTCCGTGGGGAAAAAGGCTCGCCGTTTGAGGGCGGTTTCCGCGTACCCGGTATCATGTGGGCACCCGGCAAGATTCCGGCCGGCGCACGCTATGGTGAAATGATGTCACACATCGACTGCTGGGCAACGCTGGCAACGATGGTCGGTCTCACCCCGCCGCCGCACGGCGCGTGGAAAGACAATGACGGCAAACCGATCTATTTCGACAGCATCGACAACAGCGCCTACATTACGGGCAAGGCAAAGCATTCCGCTCGCGACGGATGGATCTATATCGACGGTGAGTCCTTCGCCGGCGCTCGCGCCGACATCGGCGGCGATCCCACGAACCCCGATCTCAAAATCGCCTGGAAATATCTGTTTACCTCCAAGGACACCTGGCTCGGTCCACAGCAGAATCTCGGTGCTATTGGTTCGGCCTACAACCTCACGATGGACCCGTTCGAGAAATACGACATGACGTTTAACGGTGCGGTGAGCACGCGCACCCCGACTACCTCGCCCGGCCGCTATGCCGGCTATGACAATGGTTGGGTACTTTCGTTGATTGATATCCCGATCATGGAGTTTGACAAATCCATCGTGAATTTTCCGAACATCAGGCGCTTCCCCGGTGGCGCGTCGAACGATATGAATCCGAATCTTCAGGATCCGGCAAATCCCTTGCCTTTGATGGATATCAAGAAACTCGTGCAAGTCATAGGCTCAGCGGACTAGCTGTTTAAGCAAGACGGGCTGAACAAATATAAGTTGAAGCAAAGGGGAAGGAGCGCACTTGAAACGGTGCGTTCCCTCCCCTTTTATTTGTGCGATCCAGATTTTTCTCACGGCGCGCCGATTAGAAGGTCTGAGAAGGGCTGTGCGAATCGGGCGAAGGATTTGGGGGCGGAATTTTTATGGCGCGCCTGGTGAGGTTCGAACTCACGACCTCTAGCTTCGGAGGCTAGCGCTCTATCCAGCTGAGCTACAGGCGCATGGCAAGACGAATTGCTTGGTTAACGCGCGAAGTTCCGAAGGCTTCGTGCGCTCTTGATTCTAACGTGTAAGTGGAACGCTTGGCCATAGCGCTGTTTTCGGCCGGCGATGGTGGTGTTTGCGGAGAGCTAAGGGCGTTCGATAACGGCTTTGCAGGTGGTGAAAAAATCCGAAGATGCGAATTCAGGGGCCGAAGCCCATTGGCCACCAAGCGCTCATATGTCGGAGCTGAAGCTCCGACCCACAAGGCTGGGAATTCTTGACGCAAGCGGTTTAGCAAACGCAACATTTGTGGCGGCCACTAACCGCTGACATTGTGGTCACCGTGACCGCAGTGGCGTAACGGCGGCGACAGCGGCGTCAAGCCCTTCGCGCAAAGCGCTCAGGGTAAACCGCCGCACTTCAAAATAACTGTGTTAGCCTTTGGCGCGCGACCTGATGTCCTTGGCTAGTTTTTCGATTTCTTCGGTTTTGCGAAGCATGGCCAGGGAGAGGACTTGCACGGAATCGGTTTTGTCCACTTCGGCTTTCAGCTCGGAAGCCAGTTGAAAAAGTTTTTCGACGTTTTTTTTGATGTCTTTGTCGTTGGCCTCCAAGATCGCTTTTGTGGGCGGCGTTGACTTTGTCGCCTCGTCGTCCTTGGAGCCGGAGGCGGGCTCGCTGCCCGTGGGGCGCGAAGGATTTTGCGCGGCCGGGCGGGCGGGCGGGCCGAGCAGGACGAACACGGCTGCGGAACCGCTGAACAGACTCAGCCAGCGCCGACGGCTGGCGGTGCTTCCTAAAACTGTGCTGCTCATGTGTGACCCCTTGGCAATGGGATGCTTGACGATTGACTGCCGCAACTTCTGTTTGCAACTTCTGTCTGCAAGTTCTGCCTGCAAGTTCTGTCTGCAAGTTCCAGTGTTATACTCGCTCTCTCGTAAAGATTATGTCCAGTCCCTTCACCACCTGGTCGAGTTTCTCGCTGGCGAACGTGTTGCACCTCGCCGCAATTCTGATTATTGCGCTGATACTAAACCGGCTGCTGCGGGTGCTGACGAAGCTGCTGGTGCGACCGGCGGCTTCGCAATCTCGGGTGGCGCAAAGCCGCGAGCAGCAGACGCGCACGTTGGCGGGGGTGTTGTACAGCGCAGGAAGCAAAATTGTATGGGCCGTGGCAATATTGACGGCGCTCTCGGAGTTTGGCATCAACGTGACACCGCTGGCCGCGCTGGCGGGACTGGCCAGCCTGGCGCTGGGATTTGGCGCGCAAAACCTGATTCGCGACATCATCACGGGATTCTACATTGTGATGGAAGATCAGTACGTGGTCGGCGACACCATTCAGGTGGGCGAAACGCTGGGACGCGTGGAACACGTGACGCTGCGGCGCACGGTGGTGCGCGATGCGCGCGGGGCGCTGGTGACGATTTCGAACGGGGACATTCGCACGGTGGGGAACCTGAGCCGCGACTGGTCGCAGGCGTTTGTGGATATTGCGCTGGCGCCGGAGAGTCCGGTGGATAAAACTCTGCTGGCGCTGGAGGCGGCGGCCGCGGAACTGCGAGCGGATCCGAGCTGGTCGCAGGCTTTGGTGGATGGGCCGCGCATTCTGGGCGTGCAGAGTATCGACCGCAGCGCATCGACGGTGCGGTTGCAGGTGCGCACGGTGCCAACGCGACAGGATGAAGTGGCGCGCGAACTGCGGCGGAGAATTCAAATCGAGTTTCAGAAACAGGGTATCCCGCTATCCAGCGTGCAGAGATTCGAGTGGGCGAATCTTGCGACGGTTCCGGCGACGGCGCCGCAGCCCGGCGTAGCCGGCGCGACAGCCTCTAGTGGAAGTACGGGCGCGAATGCCGCCCTTTTTGCGCCGTCAAAAATGCACGACACGGAAACGCAGGAAACGCGGTAGGGAAATCCAGGATGTAGAGAATTCCCCGCACACCCGGCAGAATCTTTGGGAGGAGCAACATGTCTCAAGCGAGCTATGAGGAAGTGAACCTGCTGCTGCGGCTGTACGACATGCGGCGCGAACCGCAAATCCGTAAGGCGCGGGCGTGGTTCACGGAACATTTTCACCCGGAATCTCCCGACGAGATGATGCAGAAATATCCGCAGGGCAGCGAGGAAAACACGTATATCCGGATGGTGATCAGCTACTGGGAAATGGTGGGCAGCATCGTGAACCGCGGACTGATCGACGATGAACTATTTTTCGAAAGCAACGGAGAGATCTGGGTGGTGTGGGACCGCATGCGCACGGTGGTGCCCACGTGGCGCGCGGCATTCAAGAATCCGCTACTGTTTTCAAATATTGAAGAGACGTGCCGGCGGCTGGAAGCGTGGAGAGAGAAGCGCTCACCGGGTTCGACGGCAGCGATGCGGCAGATGTTGGGAGAAAACAAGCCAAAAGGAAAAACCGCTTTTTAGCGGGCCCGGCAAGCAATTTTACTACTGGCGTTCGTGGACCTTTTCCGCCGGTTCTTCAGAAATGATCTTTTTTGTTTGAGGCGGCATAGCGACGCGCACGCAATTGCGGCCGGCAGCCTTGGCGGCGTAAAGCGCGGTGTCCACTTCGAGGAGGCAAGAGTCAGCGGTGCGACTGGGCCAATCCGCACTGCGCAGCAGACCGGCACTCATGGTGACTTGCAGCGGACCACCCTTGGTGATGACTTCGCGGGTGGCGATGGCCTCGCGCATCTGGTCGGCGCGGCCGAAGGCGCAAGTGGGATCGCAATTATTCAGCACGATCAGAAATTCCTCGCCACCGTAGCGGCCCACATAGTCATAGGAACGCACCGAGGCCATCAGGCGCTTGGCCACTTCGCGGAGAACCTCGTCGCCGACAGGATGGCCGAAAGTATCGTTGACGGATTTGAAATGATCGATGTCGCACAGTAGAACGGCGGTACTGTTATTCTCGCGCTGGGAGCGGACCAGTTCGCGGTTCAGCAGTTCCATGATTACGCCGCGATTCCACAGCCCGGTTAGGGAATCGTGAGTGGCCTTGAAGCGCATTTCTTCACGCGCTTCCACCAGGCGATCTTCCAGATGCAGGATGCGCAAGCCGGTGCGCAAGCGCGCTTTGAGTTCTTCGGCGTTGAAGGGCTTGGTGAGATAGTCATCTGCGCCGGAGCGCAAACCCGCGACTTTATCCTCGCTGGACTCTTTGGAAGTAAGAAAAATCATGTACACGTAAGCTTTTTCTTTGCGATCGCGCACGGCGCGGCAAACTCCCAAGCCGTCGACCTCGGGCATTTCCCAATCGAGCAGCGCGAGGCGCGGCCCATCCGAGCGACAGAGTTCTTCTTGCGCTAAGCGGCCGTTTTCGACCGCTTGCACTTCGTAGCCCGCGCGTTCCAGAGTCTTTTGTAAGAGCCGGCGCGACATGGCGTCGTCTTCGGCGATCAGAATTTTCATCGGCAAACCTCCAGAAGGCAGGAATCGAGCAGCGGCAACAGCGTGGCCACTTCCGATTCCAGGGCCTGCAGTGCCTGCGGCAGGCATGCCGACTCCGAGTTGGCGCCCAGACGTTCCACGTTGCCCGCTAGCGCAGCGGCTCGGCCGGCCGCGAGATTTGCAAACATGCCCTTCAAGGCGTGGCCGGTGCTTGAGACGCGCTGCATATCGCCCGCGGCCACGGCCGCGAACAGCTCCTGGCGATGGTGCGGGAAGTCTTGCCGAAAAATTCCCAACAACTCTTTGAGCAATTCGCGGTCGTTATCGACGCGCTCGAGCAACTCGCCGTAGTTGAATGACTCTTCTGCGGACGGCGACGCGGAATCGGCCGGCGACGCGGCCGTTGTTTCGTGCGCGCGCCCGGAAAATCGCTCGAGTTCCGCCTTCAGCAAATCCCTACGAATTGGTTTTGAAAGATAGCCATCCATGCCTGCCCCCAAATATTTCTCCGCATTGCCGGTCATGGCGTTTGCGGTCATCGCGACAATCGGCAAGCGCCGCACCCGAGGATTCTGCGACGCGCGCATAACTTGCGTGGCTTCCAGGCCACCCATCACCGGCATCTGAATATCCATCAGGACGGCATCGAAGGACTCGCGCTCCACGATTTCGGTGGCTTGCTTGCCGTTGACCGCCAGGACGACCTGATGGCCCATTTTTTCCAGCAGGCGCACGGCAAGTTTTTGATTTACCGGGTTATCTTCCACCAGCAACAGCCGCATGGCAGTCTGCGCTGTCTGTGCCGGAAGTTGCCGGACGGCGCCGCGATTGGCATCGGGGACATGCAAAGCTTCGAGAATCGCCTTGTACAGGACCAGGCGCCGCATGGGGCGGGCCAGATAATGGGAAATGTTCAGGCTTGTGGCGCGCTTACGATCCTCAGAGACCAGCCCGGAGGTGAGCATCAGCATGGCAACATTTCCGCAGCCTTCGAGCCGCCGTATTCTCTCCGCGCACTCGTAGCCATTCATTTCCGGCATGTTGCGGTCCATGAGGATGACGGAGAAGGGTTCGCCTGTATGCAGGCTGCGCGCAAACATTTCCACGGCAGTGGCCCCAGATGGCGCCAGCATGGGCGCCAGGCCCCACTGCGGCAAGAGCCGAGCCATCAATTGAAGATTCACCTCATTGTCGTCCACGACGAGCACGCGTCTGCCGGAGAGCTCCGGGATAATCGGCATCGCGGCGTTCAGCGGTGGAGCAGCGATGGGAAGATTCACAGTGAACGAGAAGGTGCTGCCCTGGCCCGCGGCGCTGGCGACCTCCATTTCTCCGCCCATTAACTTCACCAGGCGGACGCAGATCGACAGGCCCAGTCCAGTGCCGCCAAATTCACGCGTGGTGGAGGAATCGGCCTGCGAAAAGGTATCGAAGATGGCGTGATGTTTTTCCGCGGGAATTCCGATGCCGGTGTCCGAGACCGCAAAATAAAGCGCTTCCTCCGAACTGGACGACGGGCGATGCTCGAGGCGCACGGTTATGCCGCCGCTTTTCGTGAATTTGATCGCGTTCCCCACCAGGTTCACCAGCACCTGGCGCAGCCGCGTGGAGTCTCCGGACACCCACTCCGGCGCCTCGGGATCTAGCGACCAAACCAGCTCGAGGCCCTTTTCCTGGGCGCGCAGCCCCAGCGGTTGCAAAGCGCTTTCGATGCAGTCCATGAGCGAAAATGGCAGGTGCTCGAGTTCGAGACGGCCGGCCTCAATTTTCGAAAAGTCCAGAATGTCGTTGATGATGGAGAGCAGCGACTCCGTGGAACTTTTCACCATGTCGAGATTTTCCCGCTGCTCCGAAGTGAGCTCGGTGTCCAGGGTTAGTTCCGTCATTCCCAGAATTCCGTTCATGGGGGTGCGGATTTCATGGGACATGTTGGCGAGAAATTCGCTTTTGGCCACGCTGGCGGCCTCGGCAGCATCCTTGGCTTGCTGCAGGCGCTCCGCAACCGCGTATCGCTCGGTGACGTCCTGCACCACGCCGATATACCGGCGCGCAGCGGAGCCGGTATCGGGAATGGCGCGCGCGATGGTCTCGACATGAATGCAGCGGCCCGTTTTCGACAGCAGTCGGTAACTACATGTGAACATCAGTCCCGCGCTGATGGCGGCCACGTATTCCTGTAGCACCCTGTCGAGGTCATCCGGGTGAATGGCCGATTTCCATCCCAGTCCCGCCGCTTCAGATTCGCTCATCCCTGTCATTTCCAACCACCGCTTGTTGATATAGGGGCAATGGCCCTGGTCGTCGGCCACGAAAATTCCGACGGGGGCGGCGGAACTGAGGGTGCGGAAAAGCTCCTCGCTTTCCCGTATGGCTTTTTCGGACACCACGCGCTGCGTGATGTCTTGATACAGAATCAGAAATTCCGGTGGCCGCCCTTTCATATCCAAGGGGACTATGTGGACCTCCACATCGAGGAGTTTGCCGCTCTTGTGCCTGCGCTTGGCGGTCTTGTGCACCGAGTCCTTCGCCGACATGGCCATGAATTCAGCACGGATTTTCTCTCGTTGTTCCACAGGTGCTGTGAGGGCGCCTAATAATTGGCCGCCAGTCTCGGAGGCCATGTATCCGAACAACTGGTGAAATGCGGGGTTGGCCAGCGCAATGCGGCTGACGTTGTCCGTCACCACGATAGCGATGGGGCTGCTGGCGATCAGGGTATTCAGGAAGGCGGTGCGTTGTTGCAACTCCGCCTCGGCGCGGCGGCGCTCCGCGATCTGACCTTCCACTTCCAGGGTTCTTTCCGCTACGCGATGTTCCAGGGTGTCGCGAGCTTCCCGCAGTTCCGCGTCCCGTTGCTCGATCTCGCCGAGCATGTAATTGAAGTCCGCGCCGAGTTGCCGAAGCTCGCGGCCCGGCAGCACCGGTGCGCGTTGTGAATAGCTTCGTTTGGCGGCCACCGCCCGCGCCAAAGCCGCTAGTTGCAAAATCGGGCCGGAGATGGAACGTTGTAAGGCAGCGGTCGAAAAATACACCAGCAGCAGGCTGGCCGCGGCAATCAGAGCGGTCACCTGCTCAAAGCGCCGCCGGCGTGCCTGCAAGTCGCGAAAACCCGCTTCGAGGTAAAAAGATCCCACGGGATGCGAAGCGGTATTCACCGGCGTGCGGATGGAAACGAAGTTCGGGCCCCAGAACACCTGCTTCCCCGGCCAAATCGGAACCCGGGCGTCCGAGACGAGGTCGCTGCGCACATAAATGGCCAGCACCGTATCGTCAGCGCGGAAAAGGATGGCGCGCCGAATATACTTGTTGGTGCGCAAGGCTTGCAGGAGCTGGGCGCCCGAAGTCGCGTCGTCGAACGCCAACGCAGCCGTGGCATTCGTGCCGATCAGATCGGCGGTCTCCTGCAGATCGGCGACCTTGTGCTCCTTGGAGGAATGCACATCGTAAAGAAAAAAGGCCATGTACCCCACTGCCATACCGATGGCGCTGGTCAACATGGTCAACAGCAGCAATCGTTGCCGAAGAGATGCCAGTGATAGGCGTGGTGCACCCATGTCAGCCCTTGGCCGCTTCTGGGACATTGACCACGCGTCTGGCTAGCGCCAACAGCCGTGAACTCATCTTCAGTCCAGCGCCGCTCGCCGCCGCCAGATTTACCTCAAAATGCAGCGTGTCATAGTCAAAGGAAAAGTAAACCGCTCCGCCAACTTTCAGAAAGTTCGAGGTTTCCCCGACGGTCAAAACGCGCTGGTTGACCACTGCGGCCAGCACTTGCCGGTACCGCGCGGCCTCCGAGCGGCTCACAAACAGAATTTGACAGGCTGGCAGTTCCGGGATTTTTTTAACCCAGCGCACTTCGAGTTTGCGGCCGTGAAATGTCTCTTTGCGGGTGGCTTCCGCGAGTGAAGTTCCGAACGAGAAATCGCCAAAAACACAAATGACGAAGGGGCTTTTCGGCGCTGGGAACGCGGCATCCGGCCATTCGATAAAGTTGGGAAACTGGGAGAGGAAGACCGCTTTGTCCTGGAACTCCGTGGAAGCCATACCCTGAGCCGCGAGCATTTCGGAGCCTAGGGACAGCCACAGATAGGTAATAGCCATGCACAGTGACGCACGGCACGGGCGAAAGTTTGCAGTCGTGTTTGGGTGGTTTTTCCGGCGGCCAAAAAACACACGTCACCCCCTGATTCCTCATGGCACGCAAACCGCCACTTACGCACTGGGAGAGCGTGGCAAACGGCTGATTCGATTATGGTTGAGGTAGGACTGAAACCCCGGGGACCGCTGGTGTGGACCGCGCTGGCACGCCTAGAAAGAATTGGGTCATTATGGAACTGCCTCTCGGGCCCTAGCAAGTGGGCCTTCGGACGCGCTGAGATTTCCCGCTTTCCATGGGCTGCGACGGCCTAGCTCGGACTACAGCGAACTACTGATTGACCGGTTTTTTACAACTGTGGAAAATCGTCGTTCACTAACACGCGTGATACATCGCACGCGCTATGTCGAGACTCCCGCCCCAGCCGGGACCATTGACCGTCGGGGGTGGGGCGAGCTTGAGGTGTCTCGTGCCAATTAAGGTTCTTCTGGCTGACGATTCGAAAATTATGCGCCGCGCCATCCAGCAATTCTTACAGGAATGCGTGGAACTGGAACTGGTGGGCGAGGCATGCGATTTTCACGAAGCGATCGCATTCGCCGACGCTCTCCGACCCGATGTCCTGGTCCTGGACCTGCGCATGGCGGAGAAGGCAAACGGCGAATTACACGAGCTGCGGGAACGCCTGAGTTCGCTGCGGATGGTGGCCATTTCAGCAGCCGACGATGAAGAGATCAATGCCTTAGCGGGGAGGCTCGGTGCGGACGCATTCGTAGACAAAATGGAAATGTACGACAAGCTAGCGCCGGCGATATTGCAACTCACCCGGCCGGCGTTGTGAATGGAGGTCGAAATGGCGATGAGCGCAATCTCACAAACTCTACGCCGAAGATGGGTGTACCGACGACACCGGCGAAGCTACGCGTTTCCGGCTTTTGTGGCGGTGGTGATCGTGTTGGTATCGATAGCGCTGATTATGACGGCGAAGTGAAATTGTTAGGTTACGTGGTCTGAGTAAATCGACACCGTCCCGCGGTTTTTTCTGGGGCACTCGGGCGTGAAGCGCACGGAGGATTTTCACCATCCGCGAACGACGGCGCCTGGCTGCCCCAGAAAAATTGCGTCCAAGTGTTGGCGTCAGGAATCAGCAAGCCTCTTATGTGGACTGAACCTGCTCCAGTTATCCCTCGATCTAAATAGCTAAGCCATTTAAATCACACTACAAGACTACGGTTAGCGCCAGTTGTACACCCGGATGTGCGAGATCTACGAGGTAATACACGCCATCTACGTCGACAATGTAAACGTCGTCGTTATAGCCCCAGCCCGCGGGCCAGGCCTGAACCATCACGAAGGAGTAGCCGCCATACTGAAAATGCGGCTGGCCGCCGACGATCTGCGGATGGCCGAGGTGGAACGTATGTTCGCGGCCAAAGTGCGCACGGAATTTGTCGTCGGGAATACGTCCGCGCTGGGCTTGTTCCGGCTTGGCGTGCTCGTCTCGTGGAGGCGCGGCTTCGCGGTTTTCGGGACGCGGCTGCTCTTTCGGCTTATCAGGTTGATCTTTGGGATTCTTCGGGGGCTCTTCCTTCTTGGGCTGCTCTTTGGGTTGCTCTTTAGGTTGTTCCTTTGGCGGGTCCTGCTGCTCGCGGGGTTCCTGAGCACGGGCTGGCGCCACCATTCCGAAAAGCAACAGCAAACTGGCTGTTCCCATCACCTTGGTGATTTTCATGAACGTCTCCTCCTCTTCATATAAGGCGAAGGGCGGGATTTTTCGCCTGGCCCACACAAATCACACTGATAAAATTACCGATTCCGCCGCTGGCATCGAATACGGTTGGAAATGTATTTGCCGTTGGAGATTGCGTTATGGGAAAAAATGCTCGCCACACGTGAAAATTTCCTGGCGCGGATTACGATCTACAAAACCCTGATTTTTCAAGGAGAAGAGCATGGGTGCGGGAGGGATTCGGAAGTAAGATCAACTCTCCTTGACGTCTATTAACATCATCTAGACTCGAATAAACTTGTGGATGTCAGGTCGAGCGAATAGCATCTCGTCGACGCAGGAGCGGTCATCGCGAGTGGTTCCAAACGAACCATGGGCCGTGATGGTCGACTTTGACGGGTACTGCGGAAGATATGACGTTCGGCGAGAGACCGTGCCTAATCGACAAACTTATGCGCCAAGGTGAGGCGGTGACCATTCTAAACGCGGACCGACTGTTCCCGGCAGATCAGACGACACGTTCCATCGCCCGCCGGCTTTATTCCAGCATCAGCTTTGCGCCGATTCTGAGCCCGCACGGCCATGCGAATCCCCATTGGTTTTCCACGAACGAGCCTTTTTCGGATCCCGCGCAGTTGTTCGTCGTTCCGGACCATTACATCTACCGCATGCTTTATAGTCAAGGCGTCCCACTGGAAAAACTGGGCATTGGCTCGGCATCCGTGGAAGATTCGCGAGGTGTATGGCGTATTTTCGCGGAACATTATTACCTTTTTCGCGGGACGCCGACGAGGCTGTGGCTAGACTTTGCGTTCCAGGAGCTCTTTGGGCTGGCCGCGCGGCTTACTCCGGCGAACGCGGATGAGTATTTCGACGTCATTACAGAGAAGCTCAAGACGCCGGCGTTTCGCCCGCGTGCGCTATTTGAGCGATTTCAGCTGGAAGTGCTGGCAACCACGGATTCGCCGCTGGACTCACTGGCGGATCACGACGCGATTCGCGCAGCGTCATTCACAGGGTTCAAAGGACGGATCATTCCCACGTTCAGGCCGGACCTTGTAGTTGACCCGGATTTTCCCGGCTTTGCGGAAAATCTTGCGCGGCTCGGGCAGATGACCCGGATGGACACGAGCAATTGGCAAGGTTATCTTTTCGCGCTGCGACAAAGACGGCTGGAATTCAAGGCGCGTGGTTGCACGGCGACGGACCACGGCCATCCCACGGCGGCAACCGCGGATTTGGATCCGGATGCAGCGGATCGTCTTTTTCAAAAAATCGCTTCAGGGAAAGGTGATGCGCACGAGCGCGAATGCTTCCGCGCGCAAATGCTCACCGAAATGGCGGCGATGAGTCTGGACGACGGCCTAGTGATGCAAATTCATCCGGGAAGTCTGCGCAACCATAACACGCGGCTATTCGAGCGGTTTGGTCGCGATATCGGCGCGGATATTCCCGTTGCCACGAACTACGTGCATGACTTACGACCTTTGTTGAACCGTTTTGGAAATGAGTCGCGCCTCAGCATCATTCTGTTCACACTGGATGAATCGACTTACAGCCGCGAACTGGCGCCACTGGCGGGGCATTATCCCTGCGTACGACTGGGCCCCGCTTGGTGGTTTAATGACAGTCCGGAAGGCATGATGCGTTTTCGCGAGTACACGACGGAGACGGCGGGGTTTTACAATACCGTTGGTTTCAATGACGACACGCGCGCGTTTCTTTCGATACCGGCAAGGCATGATGTGGCGCGGCGAGTCGATTGCTCGTTTCTGGCGCGGCTTGTCGCTGAACACCGTCTCGACGAGGATGAAGCACACGAAATTGCTTCCGATCTCGCTTACGGCTTGGCACGAAAAGCTTACCGGCTCTAGAAATGGGAGCATAGCGGGCATGGAAAATTCTCGCGAGACACAATACGCATATCACTTGCCGGGATTGGCGGGCGAGCGCTTCTCGCAATGAATAGCTCTATTGATTCCTCATCAGGGCAACTGACTCCGCAGGACCAACCGACAGCTGACGCGCAAAATTTCGGGCTTGCCCCGAATTCTTTGGGTTCTCCGATGACCGGGGTGCGCTGGACCATCTCCGCGATGCTTTTTTTCGCCGCGTCCATCAACTACCTGGATCGTCAGGTGCTCGGGTTACTTGCGGGCACGCTGCAGCACTCCATCGGCTGGACGGAAGCAGAATACGGATACATCGTCGGGGCGTTTCAATTGGCCTATGCGATTGGACTCGTCATTGCCGGACGAATGATTGACAAGCTGGGCTGCCGGATCGGCTACGCCATCGTTATGGCATTTTGGAGCGTCGCATCCATGGCGCACGCGCTGGCGGCTTCGGCGTTTGGGTTTGGCGTGGCGCGTTTTTTTCTTGGACTTGGCGAGTCTGGCGGATTCCCCGCAGCCATTAAAACCACGGCGGAGTGGTTTCCGCAGCGCGAGCGTTCGATGGCCACGGGCATTTTGAATTCCGGAGTGAACGTCGGAGCTATCTTCGCGCCGCTCGTAATACCTTGGATTACGCTAAAATTCGGGTGGCGCGCTGCTTTCCTGTCCACCGGAATCTTCGGCGCAGCGTGGATCGTCTGGTGGCTGGCGCGGTATCGCAGCCCCGAGGATCATCCGCGCGTCAGTCCCGCGGAACTCCAGTACATAAAAGGCGATGCCGCAGAACCGGCGGAAACGATTCCGTGGAAGGCGCTGTTCGGCTATAAACAGACTTGGGCGTTCGCGGCGGCCAAATTTCTTACCGATCCGATCTGGTTTTTCTATCTTTATTGGCTGCCCAAGTTTTTTGACGAGCGTTACCACCTTGGGCTAAGCCATATCGGATTGCCCCTCATCATCGTGTATAACGTGTCCGCTTTCGGAAGTATCGCGGGGGGATGGCTGCCGACGGCGTTGCATAAAGCTGGAATGTCGATCGCGAAGGCGCGCATGTTCGCGATGCTTATTTGCGCGTGTCTCATTCTGCCAATTTTTATCTCCAGCCGGCTCTCGTCGCTATGGTCCGCAGTAGCGATTTTGAGTATCGCGACAGCGGCGCATCAGGGATGGTCCGCCAATTTGTTTACTACCGCGTCGGACATGTTTCCGCGCAGCTCCGTCGGGGCCGTTGTGGGGATAGGCGGCATGGCCGGCTCGGCGGGTGCGGTACTGTTTTCGGTAAGCACCGGGTGGGTGCTGCAGGCTTATCACAGTTATACACCGTTATTTTCCGTGGCAGCCACATCGTACCTTGTCGGGCTTTTATTCTTACACTTATTGGCGCCAGGGCTGAAGAGAGCCAACGTGCGTGCGCGAAGTATCGAACAGCTTGTAAAATGAAACATACAACATGAGTTTCTATTGCGCACAAGGCGGGCCAGATCGCGAACTCTTTTCGAGCGAGCTGCGGGAACTCTTAATCGGCGCGCTCGAAAAGCTCGGGCGCCGCAAGAAAGTGCTGGCCATTCCTCCGGACCAAACACGCATAGCGTCGCGCGCGGGCGACCTGACGCGTTATGCATGGGAACACTACGGTGAAAATCTGCGCGCGGTACTGCCTGCACTCGGGACACACAAGGCCATGTCTGCGGAGCGCATTGCCGGTATGTTTGGCGATGTTCCTGTTGAGCTTTTTCACGAGCATAAATGGCGGGAGGACGTTGAAACGGTAGGAGTCGTGCCGAAGGAGTTCATCTGCGAGCAATCGGAAGGAAAGTTGGATTACGAATGGCCCGCGCAGATCAATCACCTGGTTTTGCGCGGAGATTTCGACCTGATTCTGTCCATCGGCCAGGTGGTGCCGCATGAGGTGATCGGCATGGCCAATTACAACAAAAATATTCTGGTGGGGACCGGTGGACCAGACAGCATCAATCGCAGCCACTATCTGGGAGCCGTCTATGGCATGGAACGCATCATGGGGCGCGCGGACAATCCCGTGCGCCGTGTGCTGAATTTCGCGGCGAGCCATTTTCTAAATCACCTTCCGATCGTTTACGTATTGACCGTGGTTAGCCGCAATGCTTCCGGAGCGACGGTGGTGCGCGGTCTGTTTGTAGGCGATGACCTGGAATGTTTTCATGCCGCGGCAGAGTTGAGTTTTCGCGTGAACTTTACCTTGATGCCCGAGCCGATTCGCAAAGCTGTGGTGTATTTGGACCCGGACGAATTTCACAGCACGTGGCTGGGAAACAAAGCGATCTACCGGACGCGGATGGCGATGGCGGATGGCGGCGAACTGGTGGTGCTGGCTCCGGGCGTCAGCGCTTTCGGTGAAGACCCGCGCATCGACAAGCTAATTCGCAAATATGGTTATCACGGAACTCCCGCAACGCTTGTGATGGTGCAGGATAACGCAGACCTGGCAGCGGATTTGAGCGCTGCAGCCCACTTAATACACGGATCGTCGGAAGGCCGCTTCCGGATTACCTGGTGCCCGGGGCATCTGACGCGCGAAGAAATCGAGGGCGCAGGTTTCGGATATGCTCAGCTGAACGAGATGCTGCAGGTGTACGATCCGGCAAAGCTGCAACAAGGCTGGAATCGGGTGGCCGGCGAAGACGTTTATTTTATCGAAAATCCTGGATTGGGTTTGTGGGCGTCGCGAGATCGCTTTTAGCGAGGTCGTCGTCTGCGCGAAGAACGCTATGCGCAGTTTCGCCGCGGCCGGATAGTCATTCCGCAGAGGACTTCACCAGTAGCGCGCGCTCCGGAGGGCGCAGAAAAAATGTCTTCAGCTCTAGACCTGTCGGGCAAGGTAGCAGTAGTGATCGGCGGCACATCCGGCATTGGCAGAACGTTGAGCTTGGGCTTGGCAGACGCTGGCGCGAATGTAATCGCCACGGGACGGAATGCGGCGAACGTAGAGAAAGTCGCCAGCGAGATCGAATCACGCGGACGAAACACTCTGCGCCTCACTACCGATATCCGCGACACTACTTCGTTGCAGCGACTGCTCGCGGCATGTTTGGAACGTTTCGAAAAAGTGGAGATTCTCTTGAATTGCGCGGGCCAAATCAAACGCGCGCCGACGGTGGACTTTCCGGAAGCGGAATGGAGCGACATTCTGGATACCAACCTGACGGGCACGTTGCGCGCTTGCCAGGTTTTTGGAAAGCATATGCTAAGCCGCAAGTACGGAAGAATTATCAACATCGCTTCGTTGAACAGCTTCGTGGCGCTACACGAAGTGGCCGCCTATGCCGCGAGTAAATCGGGCGTAGCGTCGCTGACGCGTTCACTAGCGGTGGAATGGTCGAAACACGGAGTGCTCACGAATGCCATCGCTCCGGGAGTATTTCGCACGGCGTTGAACGCGGAGCTCCTAGACAATACGGCGCGTGGAAATGAACTACTAATGCGCACGCCGATGGGAAGGTTTGGCAAGCTGGAGGAATTGGTTGGAGCGGCGGTGTTTCTGGCTTCGGACTCGGCTTCCTTTATTACCGGACAGATTCTAGCGGTAGACGGCGGGTTTCTCGCCAGTGGCGTGAATCAGTAGCAATTGCGACGGTAGTACGCGTTTGGGTCCCGACGCCTCAAATAGAAACACATCCCGATTTACTTATCCGCCAACTGCGGCAGCGGTCTGAGAATGTACGCGCCCGCTTTCGAGAAACTCCAGATATTCGGCCATGCCTTCACCGGTTTTGGATGACAGTTTGAAAACCTTCATGCCGGGGCGCACCGCTTGAATATTTCGCCTGGCTGCGGCCTCGTCAAATTCTACGGCAGCGGCGAGGTCGGATTTTGTGATGATGGCAACGTCGGCGCTGTTGAAGATCGTTGGATACTTGAGGGGTTTGTCCTCGCCCTCCGTTACCGAGAGCAGCACGAAACGCAATTCTTCGCCCAGATCGTAGGAGGATGGGCAGACCAGGTTCCCAACATTTTCTATGAACAGGAATTCCAACTGGTTGAGGTCCCAACCTGCCAGCGCGTTCTGGACCATGGCCGCTTCAAGGTGGCAGACCGTGCCGGTAATGATTTGTCTTACGGGCGCCTGACTACGCGCGAGCCGCGTCGCATCATTTTCCGTGGCCAGATCGCCGACGAGCGCCGCGACTTTGTGGCGGGAATGCAGCAGGGTCATGGTTTTCTCGAGAAAAGCGGTCTTACCGGAACCGGGACTCGATACCAGGCTGACCACCAGCACGCCGGCTGTGCGAAAATGTTCACGCAGCGCGCGAGCGATCACGTCATTTTGCTTGAGTACATTTTTTCGTACTTCGACTAGACGAGGTTGGGCGCTCATTCTTCAGTCTCTAGGGTGCGGGGCTCCATGGCGTCGATCTCCAGTGCTACGACTTCCAATTCTTTTCCGTGCAGCACGGCGGGAGTCGGCGTGCCGCACTCGGGACAGCACAACCATTGAATGGAAGAAACCGAGCGGGGGCCCTCGCACTTCGGACAAAAGACTTCGATGGGTACTTCTTCAATGAAAAGTTGCGAGCCTTCGAGCGGCGTGGCGTGGCAAGCCATTTCGTAGGAAGAAAGCAGGGCTTCCTTCACCACACCCGATAAAAGTCCGAGGCGCAGATGCACGGCCTGGACTTGTACGCCGCCGCGGCTTTCGGCTTCTTCTTGCGCCATTTCGACGATACTTATGGCGATGGAAAGTTCATGCATCCGCAAGCCTCACGAAATTGCAACGGCCAATTCCAACAATTCGTCAAAACACTATGTTACGTAAGCCAGCCACGCGGCATCTGTTTCTTCGGTTGCCGCTGATCGAGAAGGATGTGCGAAAGCGGCTAGTGCGGCCTGGCCGAGGCTGATGCCTCCATCGTTCGTCGGAACGATGTGGTTGGTCCAAATGCTCAAGCGCTCGGGCTGCAAGAGATTTTTAACGTCGCGCATGAGTAGTTCGTTCTGAAAAACGCCGCCGGAAAGAACGACCGTATCAATCCCATGCGCGCGAGACAAAGCAGCGACGGCGTCGCGCAGACCTGCGGCGATGCCGCGCTGAAAGGCCCGGGCGATTTCACATGCGTCTCGGCCACGCTGACGGTCACAAATGACTGCTTTGAGTAGCGGTCGAAAATCCAATTCGTTTGCGATGAACGGGAACGGATATGCATCGTTCGCCGGCGTTTGACTGGCCAGGTGTTCAAGCCACATCGCGGCTTGGCCTTCAAACGTAATTTCGCGCGTGAAACCGAGAAGCGCCGCGGCTGCGTCGAAGAGCCGACCCATGGAAGTTGTGGCGAACGAGCGGACCTTGGTGTTTACGAGCTTCAATGCATCGCGATAGCGCGAAGAAAACGCAAAGGGAAGAGCGGTGAAATCCGGGACGTCGCTTAACTGAGAAAGAAAACCAGCTGCGGCCTGCACGGGGAATGAGGCCGCAGCGTCGCCGCCTGGGAGCGTTGATGAACGCAGATGCCCTACGCGTATAAATCCTTCACGGATACTGCCAACAAAGATTTCACCACCCCAGATCGTGCCGTCATCGCCGTAACCGGTGCCATCGAAACTGACTCCGAGGACGCGCTGATCCCACGCGCCGCGCTCCGCCAGCGCGGAAGCGATGTGCGCGCGATGATGCTGCACGGCAACTTTTTCCGATGCGGCGAGCCCGGCGGCGTGGATGCTCGAAAGATATTGCGGATGTGCGTCGTGAACGACGAGCAATTCGCTGGCGTCAATTTCGTACATCGCGAGAAGGTCCTGGATGGTTTCGCGAAAGGCGCAAAAAGATTGATAGTGATCGAGGTCACCAATGTGCTGGCTCACGAACGCTTGGCCGTCGACTACCAGAGTGACCGAATTCTTAAGATCAGCGCCTACAGCGAGGATGGGGCGGCTGACGGGAAGTCTTGCTGCGGCGCTTGGTGCGTAGCCTCGTGCGCGGCGAAGAATGGCCGAACCGAAAACGCCGGCGCGGACAACGGAATCGTCGACGCGGCGAGCTATCGGACGTTCGCCAATCAGAAACGCGTCGGCGATGCCGGAGAGCTGTTGCAATGCGTCTGCGTCCCGGTAGGCGATCGGCTCGCTCGAGCGATTCGCGCTGGTCATCACCAGAATTTCGGGCGCGCTGGCGTTAAAAAGCAGGGCGTGCAGCGGCGTGTAAGGCAGCATGACGCCGAGCTCGCCATTTTCCGGAGCGACCCCGGGCAAGTGTAATTTTGCCGGGGCCAGGACGATTGGCCGAGCGATCGAAGTCAATAATGCCTCGGCCTCGGAAGTTAGGTCGACGAGGCTACGTGCTACCACGATATTTTTCGCCATCAAGGCGAATGGTTTTTCTTTGCGGAATTTTCTGACGCGCATGGCACTGATGGCAGCGGCATTTTGTGCGTCGCAAACAAGATGGTAACCGCCGAGACCCTTTACCGCGATGATCTTGCCGGCTAGAAGATAGTCTACCGCCTTGCGAACAGCGGCTGAATCTCCGCGCGTCGATTCGTCGCCGCCTTGAAAGAAATAATGTGGTCCACAGGCGGGGCAAGCTACCGGTTGCGCGTGAAACCGGCGATTAGCGGGATCGGCATACTCCTCGGCGCAGAAATTATCCAGCGGCCAATCTGCCATGGTGGTGTTCGGACGGTCGTATGGGAGGCTTCGGATGACGCTGTAGCGAGGCCCGCAATTCGTACAGTTGATATACGGGTAGCGGTGACGCTGGTCTTGCGGATCGAAAAGCTCTTGCAAACATTTCTCGCAAACCGGGAGGTCGGGCGAGATACGTACGGTGGGTTGCTGTTCGGCGGTGCTTTCGCGAATCGTGAAGTCCGCGAATCCAGTTGTTTCCGCACTAGCTACTACGATTTCGGTGATGACCGCCGCTGGCGGCGGGTGGTCCTTCATCTCCTCAAGGAAGGTTTGAAGTTGTTCCTTTGTTCCTTCGAGATGAATCTGCACTCCGTGCTCCGCGTTTAAAACCCAGCCGCGCAGATCATGCGCGCGCGCAAGACGATACACGAAAGGGCGGAAGCCGACGCCTTGCACCACTCCTTGGACCGCAATGGAATACGCCTTCGGCATGACTCTTATTTTGCGTTTACTACGCAACCCCGGCCCTGCCATCCGACCTGAATCACTTTGCCGTCTTCGACGAGCAGAGGTACGGTAAACGGCGGCTGCGTCAATCGGTGCAGGCGTTCGCGAGCTGTCGCGTCGAAATCGATGTCGTATTCAATGAACTCGCGATTCTTCCATTCGAGCCACTCGCGCATCTCGCTGGTGTAGGGGCAGCTTGTGGTTCCGTAGAGTTCGAGATTAGGCATGGACCAAACCTCCAGCGCTTCAAAAGATCGAGGCTCAACAAATCCGCGGCAAAGGATCGCCGACCAACATGTCCACCATGCGAGTGCCGCCGTAGAGCGTGGTCACCAGGACGGCGCTTTCGGGTTGTTCGCGAACCTCACCAATCACAGTGGCGGCTTCGCCGCCGGTGGTGGAACGAAGGGCTTGCAACGCCGCATCCGCCTGGTCGGCAGCGACGACGGCAAGGAACTGCCCTTCGTTGGCGATGTGCAAGGGATCGAGGCCTAGCAATTCACAGGCGCCACGCACCGAGTCGCGCACAGGAATTTTTTCTTCGAAAAGAACAATGCCTAGGCCGCAGTCTCTCGCCAATTCGTTTAACGAAGTGGCGACGCCACCGCGCGTGGGGTCGCGCATCCAGCGCACGCCCGCGCCAGCTTCGCGAACGATCGCTTGGACGAGCGGCAACACCGAGCGCGTATCGGAGTGCAGCTCGGCTTCCAGGTCAAGATCACCGCGCGCAAGCAAGATGGTAATGCCATGGTCTCCAATCGGGCCGGACAGCAAAACTTTGTCGCCGGGGCGCACCGAGCGCGGCGAAATTGCAACGCCGGAAAGCAAGCGGCCGATGCCCGTGGTAGTGATGTACATACCGTCGGCGTGGCCGTGTTCCACAACTTTGGTATCGCCGCCGGCGATAAGCACGCCGGCGTTTTCCGCCGCGCGTCCCATGGCGCGCACTTCGGCTTCGAGGACATCGGTGGGTAATCCGGCTTCGAGAATGAAGGTGACGACAATGGCTTCCGCTTTCGCGCCAGAGACTGCAAGGTCGTTTACCGTGCCATTGATGGCCAGTTCGCCGATGGAGCCGCCGGGAAAACGCAGCGGCTTGACGACAAAACTGTCGGTGGTCATGGCGATGCGGGTACCGTTGATTTGAATGTGCGCAGCGTCGGCAAGCGGTCCAGCGGAGGAGCCATAAAGAAGCGGCGCGAACAATCCTTCAACGAGTCGACGACTGGCTTTGCCGCCGGCGCCATGCGCCATTTCGATCTGGGCTTCGCGAAACTTGATCTTGTGAGCAGTGGTGGCCATGTTGTATTCGTGGCTCGCCTTTTGTAAATCAATGCGCCGCCGCGCGGTACGCGGCGCTTGAAATCGTAACCGGTTTGAGATGCCCGTAATTATAGTGGGCCGCGCAGGAACCTTCGGAGGAAACCATCAAGGCTCCGACGGGTTGCTCGGGAGTGCACTCGCGTCCGAATAGCCGGCATTGCGCTGGCTTGAGGACGCCGCGCAAAACTTCGCCGCATTGCGCGGCTTTGGGATCCGTCACGCGCACTCCAGGCACGGTGAAGCGCTGCTCGGCATCCCATTGCGCATAGCTCGCGCGCAATTTGTAGGCAGATTGCGGAATAAATCCGAGGCCGCGCCATTCAAACTCCGAACGCAGTTCGAACACTTCCTCCATGGCCCGTAGCGCCGCGCGATTCCCTTCCCAGGCAACCACGCGTTTGTACTGATTCTCGACTTTGGCCTCGCCGGCGTTCAATTGCCGCAGCAGCATCACCATCGATTGCAGAATGTCCAACGGTTCGAAGCCGGAGACGACGACGGGCTTGCCGGCTTCCTCGGCGATCCACAGGTACGGCTGGCAGCCGATTACCGTGGAAACGTGCCCAGGCCCAACGAAACCATCGAGCACCATATCCGGCGCATCGATGATGGCGCGCAGCGCGGGAGTGATCACGATATGGTTACAGAATACGGAGAAATTTTTCAGGCTTTCGGCTTTAGCGCGTATCAGCGTGAGGGCCGTGGACGGCGCGGTGGTTTCGAATCCGATGGCGAAAAACATTACATGTTTTTCGGGATTATTGCGCGCCAGTTTGAGGGCGTCCGCAGGAGAGTAAACGATGCGCACATCCATGCCACGCGCTTTGTATTCGAGCGGGCTGCCGTGCGTGCCGGGGACGCGCATCATGTCGCCGAATGCGGCGAAGATGAAATTCGGTTCGGCGGCAAGAGAAAGCCCGTCATCGATTCGGCCCATGGGAAGTACGCAGACCGGGCAACCGGGGCCGTGTATCAGTTCAACATTGTCAGGCAGCAGATCCTTCAGTCCGAACCGATAGATCGCGTGGGTGTGGCCGCCGCAAACTTCCATGATGCGGTAATGGCGATTCGGATCGGCGAGGCGGCGAATCTCTTCACCAGCCTTGGAGATAAGTTCGGGTGCGCGAAATTCATCTACAAATTTCATTGCTTCCACCTCCGCGAAGAGGGATCCGGAATGTCGTAATCCAAGCCGTACCCGCGCACCTCTTCCATCGCGGCGTCGACCTCGCCCAGCATGTTCAGCGTGCGCATTTGATCCGCGGCATCGGCCTCGCTGATCTTGCTCATGGCAAAACCCACGTGAATCAGCACCCAATCGCCGGGAACCGGCGGGGCATCCTGCAATAGACCCAAGTCGACTTTGCGGCGCACACCCACAACGTCAACCAACGCTTGACTGGCGTTCAGCGAATCCAACGCGATGATTTTTCCCGGTATTGCTAAACACACGGTGTCGCTCCCCTTGGCACGATCTTGCCGTAGCGGTCTGCTCGCTTGCGAATCATTCCTGCGGCCTGGCCACAAATTCGAATTTGAACATCAACTCATCCTTCAACCGCAAAGCACCGCCGGCGAACGAAAAAGGTTTGATGTTGTAGTCCGACTGCCGCAAAGAGAACTCTCCGGAAATGCGCAACATCGTTCCCATATCCGTCACACGAACTTCTATCGATTGCCCCTGCGTGGCGCCGTGGAACGAAAGATCCCCGGCGATGCGCGCCAGCAGCAAATCATTGCTAAGTTTCTGGATGGCAATGTCCTTGCTTTCATATACCGCCTCGGGAAACCGTTGCACTTCCAGAACATCTTGATACATGGTCTGCTCGATTTTTTTTCGGTCGTCGCTCTTCATCTCGTCGAGAATCTCGAGGTCCGCGGTCCGCAAGCTCACACGAAGATGCGCTTTTTCATAAGTTGCTGGGACGAATTGGACCTCTCCCGCGAAATCACGAATGCCGATGATCGGATTGTGGCCAAACGACGAGAGCAGTCCGGTGGCAAAGGTCTGCACGGTGAACCGGCTGGCGGTCTTGTCGATAAGAAATTTCACGGGCTCTAGTCCTCGTTGGGTTGCTGTTTGCATATCCAGAAGCCCTCGTCGTCAATTCTGCCGGCGCCCGATTATGAAATAAGAAAATTTCAGCTCATCCTTGAGCTTCAGGGTGCCCCCGGCGACGGAAGCAATCCTTAGCCCGTAATCCGATTGCATCAGCGTGAAAGAACCCTGTGCGCGTAGGGTGTCTTCTCCCGCCACGACCTGCGCATCCAGGCCCATGCCTCGCGTGGCCCCGTGCAGCGTCAGATCTCCGGCAATATTTACGCGATACATGTTCTCGCCGGTTTTTGTGGCGCTGACGCGCGAACTTTTGAATTCGACCGTGGGATAAAAATTCTTCTCCAGGACTTCATCAAACATGACGCGCTCGATTTCACGGCGGTCGGACTTGCTGACTTCATCCATGATCTCCAGCGACGCCACGTTGATGGTCATGCGCAGCGATGCATTCTGCAGGTTCCCCGGAACGTAGGCGGCGGCTCCAGCAATATCCCGAATCGCAAACTTGGGGCTGTGCGCCACCACCGCCACAATTCCTGAAGCTAAGGCCTGAACCGTAAACAGGCTAGCTCTCGAATCGATAACAAAATGAACTACACCAGCGTCTGCTTGAGGCATCGCCGTCCTCCGCCGTGGGGTAAACGCAGGACCAATCCTAGTGTAACGAAGGGGTCACGTCACGCTAGTGTTAGCGAACATTATGCGCCACTACATCGCTCGCAAACGGAAATAGCGTTCGATGTCCGGCAAGGCGGCGCTGGCCAGGTTGCCGACCCCCATGTTTCCGAGGTACCGGCGCACGGTCGGATTCGAAAGCACCAGTCCGGCGCCAAAAATAACCAACGCGACGCCACCGAGCATATACAACGTTTCTTTATCCGCCCCGTTTGATTCTTCTGTGCGATTCACGATTTCGACAGCCATGGGCTTCTCCTTTAAACGGTAAAACTTTTAGTTAATTTCTTTGCAGGCAATTCGCCCGCAAGAATTCGCTTCACTAGCAAATCGATGAGCTTTACGGCTTCGTCAATCGCGGCAGTCACGGAATCACTCAAGCCAATCTGCCCCTCTTCAGGGCCGAGCGTCTCCGGCACGCAACCAAGAACCAGCACTTTCTTCAACTGTCCGCCCATGTTTGAGGCCATGCGCAGCACATTCATCGGATTCATTCCGTGCGGCTCAATCAGTCCCTGCTCCCTTGTTCCGGAATTCAACTCTTTCAAGTCTGGCTCGACAATAAAGAGCGTACCCGGCGGCCCGTCGCCTGAGCACGCGTCCACCAGAATGGTGGTTTCGTAGCCCTCCATGAGCGCGTACGCAAGGTCAAAACCACGGATCCCAAAATCCGTCACCCGGACGCCTGACGGAAACGATCGACCGGCTAACCGGTTCGCTACCTCAACACCAAAACCATCGTCCGCAAGAAAGATATTTCCGATCCCGGCGATGAGTATTCTTTTCGTTAGCTCGACGCGAGGTTCTTCGTTTTCGTTAACAGGTTCCACCTCGTTCGGTGCGAAGAAAAAACGATGGCCGGGCTGGCGCATTAAGCCGATGTCCCTGCCAGGATCGTCTTCCACAACCACACAAACATGCAGCTGCCCTTCGTAGTCCTGCTCAATCGATTCGACGGCGGCGATCTTGCCCGCAAGCGCCAGATCGAAGACATCGCCGCCCGCTCGCGGACGCAGCCGGACGCGATCACCTCGCCGGATTTGAGTGCCCTGAATCTCCAGCGACTCCACCGGACTCTTGTCTTCCAAAAGCTGCCATTCCCATTCGTTCATGGTGTCTCGCCCCGGACGGCGCGCAGCCCGCGCAACGCTCCGTGAAGCTTCATCAACTGTTCTTCCGGTAAAGATTCTGTGCGCTCGAGAATTTGCCGCGCGCGGTCGTCGGACTCGCGCATTTCTCGCTTCTCGTCTTCCGTCATGGTCATAATTCGAAGTGACAATATTTCATCAATCTCCGCCCCGTCGAATAAGTCGCCTGGGCTTTCCGGCGCAATTTCGGGATAGTCATACAAAATAATCGGCGAAGAGAGCATGGTGTCTCGCTGGCCCTCATTTCCGACGAGGACCGGCCAGGTCCCAACGTTTTGGCAAGTCTGAGCGAACACCCGGTGCTCCTCGAGAGGATCGATCAGCGACACGAATTCTCCCTCTCGCACTTCCAGAATTGTGTGCGCCGAAACAAGAGATCGTGCCAGCGCTTCCTCTCGAGTCACAGCTCCGAGATCTTCGATCCGCGAGATGTTCGATATACGCGTCCTCAGTTTGAATACCCCTTCTTTTAATCGTTTGGCAGCGATTTCAATCATTCCCGCAACGCTCGCCTTAGCGCGAACGATCACTCCGACAATCAATCCATCGTCGCCCCAGATCGCTTCCTTTTCCTGTTTGATCGATAGCCGGAAGGGCCATTGCATGGACTGGTCGCCCAGCGCGGCAAGATTGAATTCCATCACTTCAATCACTTCTTCCACGGCCTCTTGCCATGGCTGGAAAGTTTTGCCATTGACCTCCAGCCTTTCGACTTTTTCAACCTCGCCTTCAATCACTGACGAAGCTTCGCTTGATAGAATTAGCAGTCTTTCGATGGAACGAGTCACCAGGCGCAAAAACCGAACGCGTACCACGCAGTGCGTTTCCGCGTTTCCTGTGACCAGACACTCCGTTTGCATTGTCCAGGCGTCCGTGCCCCCTTGCGCCTCGCTGTAGGCGCGCGGATACACCACGCCAAAGTTGAAGCGCTGGCGGTTCTTGACCGCGGACGGCCGATACGGATAGAGCATGTAGCCTTCGTACAGCACGGCTTTCACGATTCCATCGACTAGCGCGGCATTCATAACCGCACCGTTTCCGGAAGAGCATTCAGTACCCTCTCAAGCGCTTCTTCCCAGGTAGGGATGCCCTCTCGCACCTTGTATTGATAGAGCTTTTCGAAAGTGTCCCGCTGCACGGCAAGCCAGGCGGAATTCGGATAATACGCATCCATCAAATCTTTCCAGATTTTTACCGGCAGCCGGTACTTCGCTTCTTTGTCCCAGGAGATGGGCGCGACTTGCAGCGTCTCATCCGGTCCCTGATAGAAGACGCTTCCGCTGAATTGGAAGCACAGCGGCAAATCTCCGTCCGTCACGCCATGAAAGTATTTTGTCGCGGCCACGTTGAAATCAAACGTGCACGGCACCGCGATGTCGGCAAGCACGCTCCCCGAGAACCGTGGGACCACGACGCTTGCATGGGTCCACAGCATGCTACGCAATGTCTGGCCCCAACGATCCGGTTCGCCAAAAAGATCCATCAAGCGCGCTTGCTGATTCGCATCATATTTTCTGCGGGTTACTTCGATTTGGATTTGCGCGCGCAGCGCAACGGTGTGAATAATCTGGTCGCTTGGGTTGTTCGCGATTCGCAATTTGAACGCCAGCAACGGCGCGGCCGCGTACTGGACCACTTCGGCGCCTTCGATCGTGAGCTGCAGGTCAGGCATTCGCGGCCTCGCGTCCGAACCCGGCTCTCTTTTTGAGCATGGCAAAAAACACGCCAATCTCGCGCCAAACTTCCGTGCCACCGGAGAGCCCGCGCCAGTGTGTGCGAATCAGCCCGACCAGCTTGTAACATTCGTCGATAGGGACCAGATAATATTCAGCCTGCGTCGCGCTTCGCGCATGCCCAACCCGGTTAACGAGCAAGGCGGTTACATCGGGCTCCATCCCCTTCAGGACGGGATTGGACTGCTCAATGTCGTCCCACGTTTCCAAGGGCAGCAACGATTCCGTTGGGCCAGCAGGGCTTGGATACAAAGCAATCACTTTTCTGTGCGGTGAACTCTTGAAGAAAAAGGCCATCTCGATCGGAATCATCAATCCATCCCACTGGCCGTCCGTGAGCTGAAAATCCTGCAGGAATAAAACGCGCCGCGGAACGCGTTTGTACTTTGTGCCAGCCTGTCCCTCAAACAGAATGGCGCACGCCCCACAGGCGCAGATCAGCTTGCGGTTCGCCGGCTCGACCAGGTGTTCGTGTTCGTGCGCCAGCTCGCGGCTGCACATTTCGCAGCGTTCGACGGCCGCTCGTTTGCGGGCAAACTGCCGCAGCGCCACGAACGCGTTGTCCTGTTGCGATGGAAGCTCGGCAGCCATGTCAGTCAGCGCCCCGCTGGGCCCTCGCAAGCGATAAACCGAACATACCCTGGCCGCTCTCAAGTTGCGCCACCGATACAAATCCGGATTGCATCAGGCCTGCACCTGTTTCTTCCACGACAATCGATGTCGCATCTGGCGCGGCGTCTTGTATCACGGCTTCGAGATTGGATTTCAGCGACGCGGCTGTAGAACCGCAGCCGTTAGGCTTGACGTGCAACCGCAGCGTAACTACCCCATCTTCACTGACGGAGATCAATTCCGCGCTCGCGCCATGCGATTCCATCGAGCGTTGTGATTTCTCCAGCGCGCGTGTCACACGCGTGCGCAGATTCTCCGGATGCAGCCCATAGAGCAGAAGTACACCGCCAACCAGATCATCGCGTCCACATTTCCTGATAATCGCCTCTCCCGGTTCGCCGGCATCGGAAGCAAGCTGGAGGATTCGTTCGAGCGCGGCCCCGTGCAATGCCATCAGCGATTCAAGGAGCTCCTTCGCCATAGCGCGCGCATTCGGATCGGCGGCCGACTCAAGCTGTTCGACCATTTCGCCGATGCGCTGTATTCGCTTCTGCAGTTCTTTGTCCTGCGCCATAGTCTCCTTCAAAGATGAATCGAAGCGGGTGGCTGCAAAAGATGTGGCAAACTCGTTTTACCGCGCCCCAGCCTGCCCGTCTCCTGCACGCTCACCCGCATCTTCTCGGCGGCCTAGCTCGTCACGCGTGCTGGCCAAACATCGGTGAGTGATGAGTTTCCAGGATTCTGCCGTTGCCGAGATACATATGCACACCGCACGGCAAGCAGGGATCGAAACTCCGCACCGCCCGCATGATGTCGATGCCTTTGAACTTGTCGGGCCCGTTCTCTTCGAAGATTGGCGTGTTCTGCACGGCATCCTCGTAAGGCCCAGGCGTTCCGTAAATGTCTCGCGGATTGGCGTTCCATGGTGTTGGCGGATACGGATGGTAGTTGGCAATCTTTCCGTCACGGATAACCACGTGATGCGACAGCACACCTCGCACCGCTTCATGGAAGCCGCAGCCGATGCCGTCTTGTGGGACGGTAAATTCCGTCCATGTCCGCGTTCTTCCCGCGTGCAGTTCCGCCAGCGCCTGTTCGACGAAATACAACGCGCAAGACGCCGCGTACACCTGAAAATACGTCCTGGCGCGATCGCGTTCGATGGCATTACTCCACTTCGGAATCTTCCATTCGAACTCGACTTCCGGCAGTGAAGTGGTCTTGGGCAGATACATCTTCACGCTGTTGCCTGTCGATTTGACGTAACCGATGTCCACCAAGCCGGCGAGCGCCGTCGCCCACAGCCGCGCGATTGGTCCGCCTCCGGTGTCCAAAGCCAGATGGTCACCCGTCCTCTTATCCAGCCACCGCGGCGACATAACCCAGGTGTACTTGCCGCCAAAATCGCGCTTCTGCGGCCGCGGGATGGTGGTCTGATTCCACGGATGATTCTGATCCACGGGATTGCCCAGCGGATCCTTCTGCACAAACTTTTCGCTCTGCTCCCAACCGTCATAGTAAGAACTGCCAAGCAGAATGCGAATGTTAAGGTTGATGTCCACCAGGTCGGTGGTCACGAGCTTGCCATCCACCACCACTCCAGGCGTTACATACATCGCCCGGCCCCACTGCGTCATGTTCTTGTAGGTGTAGTCACATACCGCGGGATTGTTAAACGAGCCCCAACACGCCAGCAGCACGCGCCGCTTCCCCACTTCTTCGTAACCGGGAAGGGCTTCATAGAAGAAATCAAAGAGGTCATCGTGCAACGGCACGACCTTCTTCATAAATTCCACGTACTTCATTAAACGCACGAGATAGTCGGTGAAGAGCTGTACCGTCGGAACGGTCCCCACGCCGCCGGGATACAGCGTCGAGGGATGCACGTGCCGGCCTTCCATCAGGCAGAACATTTCTCGCGTCATTCGGCTCATCTGCAGCGCTTCGCGGTAGAACGAACCCACGAAGGGATTCAGTGCCTTCATAATGTCCGCAATAGTCCGGAAGCCGTGCAGGTGGGAGTGCGGCGCTTCTTTCTTCTCTGCCTTGGCCCATACCGACGGATTGGTTTCCTTCACCATCTGCTCGCAGAAATCCACCCCGACCAGGTTGTCTTGAAAAATATTGTGGTCGAACATGTATTCTGCGGCTTCACCGAGATTGACGATCCATTCGGCGATAGCCGGCGGGCGCACGCCAAACGCCATGTTCTGCGCATACGTCGCGCATGTGGCGTGATTGTCGCCGCAGATTCCGCAGATGCGGCTGGTAATGAAGTGCGCGTCTCGCGGATCCTTGCCCTTCATGAAAATGCTATAGCCCCGAAAGATGGACGACGTGCTGTGGCACTCCGCCACCTGCCGGTTCTCAAAGTCGATCTTGGTGAAAATTCCCAGGCTGCCAACGATCCGCGTGATCGGATCCCAGTTCATCTCCACCAGTTTTCTTGATCCGGTTGGCGTGCCTTTTGCCGCAGAAGTCATTGTGCTCATGTTTTCCGCTCCTTAGATCGATTAGTACGCCCCGGGTCGATAGCCAGTGGTTAGTTCTGGCCGAGAATGCCGCCACTTCGGTTCCTTGTTTACCGTGTCGTTGGTAAATGCGCGCAAAGTTCGAATGGCCTTGCCGTAAATGCCGATGCTCGCAGCGGACACCTTTGCTCCCGGCGGCTCATCCATGAACGGCATGAACTTGTCCGGAAATCCTGGCATGGTGCATCCGATACAGATACCTCCCACATTCGGACACCCGCCGATGCCTGCCATCCAACCGCGCTTGGGCACGTTGCAATTCACCACCGGTCCCCAACATCCCAGTTTCACGATGCATTTCGGCGAACCGTACACTTCCGCGAAATCACCTTGCTCGTAATAACCGGCGCGGTCGCAGCCGTCATGCACGGTCTTCCCGAATAGCCACACCGGCCTCAACTGGTCATCCAGCGGAATCATCGGAGCTAATCCCGATACCTGATATAGAAGGTAGAGCACCGTCTCCATGAAGTTGTCCGGCTGCACCGGGCAGCCAGGTACGTTCACGATCGGCAAGCCCGCTTTGGACTTCCAATCCCAACCCAGGTAGTCGGCCAGTCCCATTGCTCCGGTGGGATTGCCCTGCATGGCGTGGATGCCGCCGTACGTAGCGCACGTTCCACAAGCAACTACCGCAAGCGCTTTCGGCGCTAACCGATCGATCCACTCGTTCGTGGTAATCGGTTGGCCGGTCCTCGAATCTGTCCCCAACGCCGCCCAGTAGCCTTCCTTCTTGATTTTCTCGTTGGGGATCGACCCTTCCACCACCAAAACAAACGGTTCGAGCTTCCCTTGCTCGGCTTGATACCAAAATTTCAGAAAATCATCGCCGTTTTCGTAGGCCAGCACCGGATTATGCAGATGGACTTTCGGCAATCCTGGAATAGCCCCTAGCAGGACATCCTCGATGCTCGGTTGGGTCGCCGCCGTTATCGACACAGAATCGCCATCACAACCAAGCCCCGCTGTGATCCACAGAATATGTACTTCTGGAACCGGCGATGGCTTTTGTGTTTTTCGACCGTAAGGAATTGCTTCGGGTGTCATTTCTAGTCTCTCCTCTCGGGCTCGTGCGAATCCCAGCAGAGACAACTCTGCCCAATCCCGAACCCACGCGTAACCTCCACTTGGACAGATCAAGCGCTTCGCAACGGAAGCGCATGACGCGTTCGGGACAAACTGCTATTCACATTTTCGATGGTGAGAATAACTACGGCACTGGGGAGACTACAATCAGGCGCACGCCGTATTTAACATCAGGGACGGTCGTTTACTGCCATAGGGAATTCCCTGATGTGGATATTTGTGGAAAACCAGTTTAATAACCGCCGTTCAGATTGACGGTCCATTCAATCGCGTGCTGCACCAGTTCGCGCGCGTTCCGTAGCGCCAGTTTTTCCTTGATATGTGCCTGGTAGGACTCGATCGTCTTCACGCTGAGATGCAGCTCGTCGGCAATTTGCCGCGTCCCGTGGCCCTCGCCAATTAACCGGAAAACTTCGAGTTCCCTATCTGTAAGATTCAGGAGCGGTGAGCTCTTCGTCGGCGAAGCTCCTCTTACATACTGCTGCAACATGGTATTTGTGAGCCGATCGCTGAGATAAACCTCTCCTTGCAGGATTCTTCGAATCGCCACCAGCACTTTCTCGGTGGCCTCTTGCTTCATAATGTAGCCATTTGCGCCCGCCCGCATGGCGCGCTCCGCATAGATCGACTCGTCGTGCATGGAAAGAATCAGCACCGGAAGACTTCCGGTTTTCATCCTGATTTCCTTGAGCACGTCCAATCCATCCGGCCCGCTCAAGGAAATGTCCAATACCACGATATCCGGCCGGAGGGTCGCGATGGCGTGGAACGCCGAATGCGCTCCCTCTGCTTCCCCGCACACGCAGAGATCCGTTTCGCGGTCGATGAGCAGCCCAAGCCCCTGACGAACAATGGGGTGATCATCAACCAGAAGCACCCTACACTTCTTCGTCTGAACACTCGCCTGAGGTTTCGTTATCATTGGCGTTCCCTACTATTCAATACCTCGAACAGGAAACATGCAAGTCACCGTGATCCCTCGGTCTTGATTCGGCTGCACTTTCAGCGATCCCCCTACCATGTCCGCACGATAGTTCATAATGCTCAAACCAACTCCCGGCGGATCCGCCGGCTTCTTGGGAAATCCCTCTCCGTCATCTTGAATTGACAACGTGCCGGCCCCGTTCTTGCCGGAAAGTCGAATCACAATGTTCCTCGATTTCCCATGTCGTATCGCATTGTTTACCGCCTCCTGCGCGATGCGATAAAGATGCGTCGCCAGATTCGCGTCGTGAATTCGCAGAGGACTCTCGCACCGGAAACTGCAGCCGATGTGAAACAATCCCTCCACTTCGCTCGCCCACTTCTTCAGCGCGGACATCAGTCCCAGCGGCTCTGCCGCAACCGGATGGAGCCCGCGCGCCAGTTGCCGCGTATTATCGATCGCCTGATTCACCATTTTAACAATCTTGGCCGCTTCTTCCGCTTCCGGCAAGGTCTTGTCCGAAAGCTTCTCCTCGAGAACTTTGCACATGAATGCGATGCCCGTCAGGTGTTGTCCCAGGCCGTCGTGCAAATCTTGCGCGATGCGCCGCTGTTCTCGGGCGCTGATTTCCAGTATCGCTTCCTCCAGACCCTTGCGCTCCGTAATGTCGAATCCCACGCCGTGGATAAACCACGGCCGCCCATCCTCCCGGCGAATCATTTTTGCTTCGCACTGAAACCACAGCACTCTGCCATCACGCGCTATCACCCGATACGCCGCTCGCAGCGCTTTGCCGGAAATAAACATCTCCGCGGCTTCCTCGCTCCACCGCATCTTGTCATCGGGATGAATTCGCTGATACCACCGCACTGGATCTTCCAACCACTCAGTCTGCGAAAATCCCAGCGCCGTCTCAATCTCCGGGCTGACGTACGCTTCACCAATGCCCTCGTCGAGATACGCCATGAACACCACAGCCGGAATCTGCTCCACCAACGCGCGATACTTCGCTTCCACGTTCGGCAAATACTGCGGCACAGCAGCCTCCGCAGCCGGCGTCACCCCCGTCTCTAAAGCGAAATTGATTTTTCGACTGGTATTGAGCGATTGTTGTTGCAAAAAAACGCCAGCAAGCTCCTGAAGTGCCTTCTCCGCTTCCGACAGCTGTGCGGATAACTTCTCAGCAGCATCACCTTCCGTATCGTCGCGTCTCCAATCCCTATGCGTGAGAAAATCTGCCGCCATATTCCAGCCTTTACTCTACGATGCCCGCCTCAAACGCTTGGATTTCTGCCGCTGACGCCGTTCGCCAAAGCGTCCTCGCTTCACTCCGCAGGCCGCACCCGCCACGACGGCTCCTTGTTCAAAGACGCCTGCGTAAATCTCCGCAGCGCATGAATCGCGCGCCCATACGTCATCACCGCGCTGGAAGACAGCAGCGACCCCGGCGGCTGATTCATAAACGGCATAAATTTATCCGGAAATCCCGGCATCGTACACCCGATGCAAATTCCCCCAACGTTTGGACACCCGCCGATCCCGCCCATCCATCCGCGCTTCCCAACGTTGCACTGCACCACCGGCCCCCAGCAACCCAGTTTCACAATGCACGTCGGCGCCCCATATTCATCCGCGAACTGTGCCTGCTCGTAATATCCACCTCGATCACACCCTTCGTGTACCGTCGCGCCGAATAGCCATGTGGGACGCAACGCATCGTCAAGCGGAATCATCGGCGCGCGCCCCGCCGCCATATGCAACAAATAGAGCAGTACTTCCATAAAATTGTCTGGCTGCACCGGGCATCCTGGAACGCATACAATCGGAATGCCCGCCTTAGACTTCCAATTCCAGCCGAGGTAATCCGCCAATCCCATACAGCCGGTCGGATTTCCCTCCATCGCGTGAATGCCGCCGTACGTTGCGCACGTCCCAGCCGCAACCACCGCCCACGCCTTCGGCGCCAACCAATCGATCCAGTCGCACGTCAGAATCGGCTGTCCGGAAGCTTGATCCGTCCCAAACGTCGCCCAATATCCTTCTTTTTTGTTCTTTTCGTTGGGAATCGATCCTTCCATCACCAGGATGAACGGCGCCAGCTTGCCTTCCGCCGCTTCATGAAAATGTTTCATGAACTCTTCGCCGTTGTCGTAGGTAAGAAAGGGATTGTGCAGGTGCACCTTGGGTATCCAGGGTATGCCACCGAGAAGGATGTCCTCTATACTCGGCTGCGTGGCCGCCGTCATCGCAATGGTATCGCCATCGCAGCCCAGCCCGGCGGTGATCCACAGTACGTGGATTTCCTTTATCGGGACCGCCGTTGCGTCAGTCATCCGACCCTGTTCGGGCGAACTCGCCATGCCGTTTTCCTCTCTGGAATTCGCGCCGGCCTTGCGGAGTAATTCGTTGCCCTGCGAAGCAGCTCTTCGCCGAGATTGTACCGAATCAAAAGGAATGTGTGCAGTTTTCTTCTTTCTTTCCGCGCGAGAGGCCGGGGTCGCTATAAGTCAGCTAGCGTACCGTTATGATTGTCGCGAAATCAGTGCTTGCCTCTATTCAAAGCTGATCCTACGGACCGAATAGCTTTGGACACTTGCACGGTTTTCGTGCGGCGAAGGCGTTCGCAGCCTAGAACCGTCGCTGATACGCACAAAGGCGGCGGTGTTTGTGGACTTTCGTTTGAAAGTTTGAGAGAGTCAAAAGGAAACAAAACGAAACCTTATCCGTCGGAGAGACTTCATGCTCAATGAGGAGCGGCGCCGGGAGATTCTGGAGCTATTGCGCAACGACGGCCGCGTTCTCGTCCGTGACTTGTCCAAGCGTTTTCGGACCTCGCTCATCACCATTCGTAAAGACTTGGAGTCTTTGCATCACCAGGGCATGCTGGAGCGCACGCACGGCGGTGCATTGCCCATCCGTACTGGAGCTCTTCAGGATCAAACCCTGCGTGAAAAGGAGCGGCTGCACCGGCAGGAGAAAATGCGCATCGCCGCCGCGGCGCTGCGCATGATTCGGCCCGGACAGGTGATCATTCTTGATTCAGGCACGACAACCACGGCGATTGCGCGAGGATGCCGGCACATGCGCAGTCTCACCGTCATCACTAACGCCACAAATATCGCGGCTGAACTGGCTGATAGCAGCGTCGAGGTGATCCTTACCGGCGGCTCGCTGCGAAAGAGTTCGTTTTCACTGGTTGGACCGCTGGCAGAGGAGTCGCTGCGCAAACTCAACGCAGACGTGCTGTTCCTGGCCGTGGATGGTTTCGACGTGGGCTATGGCCTCTCGACGCCTAATCAACTGGAGGCGCGCGTAAACCGGGCGATGTCCGAATCGGCGCGGCGCACAGTAGTGGTTTGTGACTCTTCGAAATTCGGCCGGAGAAGTTTGTCGCTCATTATGGACGTTTCCGCGGTCCACGAAACCATCACCGACCGTGGTATTCCCAAGCACGACCTGAAAGCCTTGCGCGAAGCAGAAGTCGAAGTCACCCTCGTCTAGTCGACCCCCTTTATCGAAACTTTTGCTGCTCACAATCTCCGCTTGACTTACCCACCAAGAGTAAGTAAAAGACATGAAATGAAACAAAGCGTAAGTGGCGCTTTCCGGATGCAAAATCCGGTTTTCCTGGAGACGGCGATGACCTCGACATTGCGAAATTCCTTGCTAGTGCTCTGTTGGCTGGCCTTATTCTTTGGCTGCGCAAACCGGGCTGCGGCGCAAGCGGCCTACACCGCACAACTGAGCGGTGTGGTGACGGACTCCTCCGGCGGGGTGTTACCCCACGCGCAAGTCTCTCTGACCGACGAGGCGACAGGCATCGTCGAGAACGCGCAGACCGACGACCGTGGAGTTTATGTCTTCACCGGCATTCGGCCGGCCACCTACACCCTTCGCGCGGCGGCTAAGGATTTCGCGACGCAAGAACGGAAGGACGTGGTGCTGGCCGTGAGCCAACGGGCAACAGTGGACTTCAAGCTCGCGCCAGGCACCATCAGCGAAGTGGTGACCGTAACGGAGCAAGCTCCGCTGCTGGATACGGGCAACGCCACGCTGGGCACCGATGTAACCAACGAGTATGTGCGAGACATCCCGCTCATCAATCGCAGCATGTTCGGTCTGGTGTTCCTCGCGGGTGGCGTTACCGAGACCACCGGATCGGGCACGCAGGATTCTTATCCTTCCGGCACGAACTTCGTTTCCAACGGACAACGCAACGCGACCGCAGAGGTGCGCATCGATGGCGCGCTGACGAGCGCGCCTGAACAGGGCGAAGGCGGCACGACCAACGTGTACTACCAGCCTTCCGTGGAGATCGTGCAGGAATTTAAGGTGGAGAATAACAGCTTCTCTGCGGAGTACGGGAACAACGGCGGGACGGTGGTGAACCTGGTGCTGAAGCAGGGCGCCAATCAGTTCCACGGAAGCGGCTGGTGGTTTGGGCAGCGCTCCGCACTGGACGCGAACGATTTTTTCAACAATGCCGCCGGGGTACCGAAACCGGACCACGTGCGCGATCAATATGGATTTTCGCTCGGCGGCCCGCTGCGGAAACAAAAAACATTTTTCTTCGTCGACGCAGAGTTCACCAGGGAACATGACCCCGTGAACCTCAACGGGACGGTGCCCACCGACGCCGAACGAATGGGAGACTTTTCCAACACGATGACGGCGGATCTGAATGGAAACCCGGCGTTGCAGACGATCTATAACCCGTATCAGTGTGTTCAAATCATCGGAACATCAAATTGCCAGCGTCCGGCATTCCAGAACAATATGATCCCCCAGCAGTTCATCAACCCCATCGGCCAGGCAATTATCAACATGTATCCCCAGCCGAATGTGCCAGGCGATCAATTTGGGTTGGATAATTTCCGCACGTCCATCCTCACCAACGCACCTGCGCATCAGTTCGACGTCAAGATTGACCATTTCTTCAACGAAAAACAGAAGCTAGCGGTGCGTTATAGCCAGAGCTATGGCGAGTACGACGTGCCATTCGTCCTGGCGAACGCCAACTTCAACGACGGGTTCACTTCGTCCACCACGGTGCACAACATCGGAGTGGAATACAGCTGGACACTTACTCCGACCCTTCTGTGGACCAGTCGCTTCGCACTGGATCGCGTAACGGCGCCAGTTAACTCGGCATTCCCGGACCTTTCCAGCGTGGGATTTCCCTCCAGTCTGGCAGCCAACGGCTTCGAGCGCATGCCTAGTATCCAACTCGACGGCACCAATGATTGGCTATCGCTGTTTACGCAATGCTGCACCGATACCGCGTTTGCCCACACTCTTTACAGCTACTCTTCCTCCTTATCTTGGGTCAAGCACGCGCACACCATCAAATTCGGATTCGAGCAGCGGCAGTTTTTCAATAATTTCGATCAGCCCAACTATCCGACGGGCAATTTCTATTTCCCGCAAAGCTCAACCGCCTCTACGCCCACGACCTCGAGCACTGACTTTCCAACGCAGGGAAACTCCTTTGCCAGCTTGTTACTGGGATACGGCGCAGTCTCCGGCTCTCAGGGCTCGAGTTTCATCAATGTGCAACCATCCGTGGCGGATAAATCGCTGGAAACGGCGTTTTATGTGCAAGACGATTGGAAAGTCACCTCGAAGCTGACCGTCAATTTGGGACTTCGCTATGAATGGAGTTCCCCGTACACAGAGAGGTTCAATCACCAGCAGTATAGCGACTTCACAGGGAACACCGGTGTCACCGTCGATTTGCCCAACGCGTTCAACACAATGCTTACTACTCCGACGGATCTAACTGGCACGACGCTGTTTGTGGGGCAGGGCGGTCTCGGGCGCTCCGTGCCCACGGACCGCAATAACGTCGCGCCACGGCTTGGTTTCGCGTGGTCGATCGATCCGCAAACAGTCTTGCGCGGAGGGGCGGGCATCTACTACGGACTGAGCCCGGCGACGAACTTTCAGTATCCGGGCACCGCTTTTAGTGCCACCGATCCTATTCTCTTCACTCTAGATAATTATCTTTCGCAGAACGCGACGCTCGCAAACCCGTTCCCTCAAGGAATTTCGGAAGCGCAGGGTCAGAAATACGGCGCCCTTGCCGAATGGGGCTACGACAATTCCAACAATCTGGGCACCCAACAAGCGCAAAATGCGGATATTTTTCAGTGGAACCTGGGCGTTCAGCACCTGTTGCCCGGACAAATCACCATCGGCGTAGACTACTCCGCGAATCGCAGCAACCATCTTCCCTGGGGCGGATATTCCAGCACCCGCAACCGGAACTTCATTCCCTCGGATTTGTTGTCGCAAATTTCCGCGCAACAGCACGCGGCGGATGCAAATTGCGATGCCGACAGTTGCGTTTCGAACTACCTCCAGACGCTAGTCGCGAATCCGTTTCTCGATCTCTTTACAAACGGTGTCTTGCCCAACCCCACGCCAGGCGGCACCATTTTCAATGAACCGGCCTCGCTCTACAACCAGCCGATGATTCCGCTGTCGTACCTGCTGCGGCCTTATCCGCAATTCGCTGGAACCTTCCAAGGCTTGCCGATCTTCGGCGCAAATTCCTGGTACAACTCGCTGCAGATACGTTTTCAGAAACGGATGAACCATTACGTCAGCTTTGAGGGAAACTACACAAAATCGAAGTCCGAAGATGATTCCTCGATCGGATTCAATGCGTTCGTAGGAAATCTGAATACAGTTTTTGGATATACGGTGGGAAATCCGCAACAGCTGGACCGCCTAAAGAACGAATGGTCCATCAGCGCCAATGATGTGCCGAATCGATTCGTACTCGCCACGATCATCGATGTTCCAGTTGGAAAGGGGCGCTGGCTGGGATCGAACATGAATCGCTATCTCGATGGCGCGATTGGCGGATGGGCTATCTCGAGCATCATTACATTGCAGAGCGGTCAGCCACTTCCGATAGCCATGGCCACCCCTCGCCTGCAGGATGGAAACCAGCGACCGGACGTGATTTGTCCGCAGGTCTCCAGTGGGCTGAGCTATCACCAGGCGGCGGCCAACGCTCTGAATGGCAGCGCCAATTCGTCGCTGTTCAATGCCGCGTGTTTTGCCGACCCCGGTGACCAGATGCCGGGAAACGCGCCGCGCTATTTCTCGAATCTGCGCGGCGACGGCATACGCAACGTGGACCTATCGTTCACCAAGGAATTTGCGATTAAGGAACACATGCAGCTGCAATTGCGCGGTGAATTCTTCAACTTCACAAACACGGAAAGATTTGGGTTTCCCGACGTGGGCGTGGGCAGCGGGACTTTCGGCGAGGTGCTATCTTCCGCGCCCGGATTTACACCTCGGCTCATTCAATTTGGCTTGCGTTTTGAATTCTAAGGGTGCATGACGGCATTGAGAGCGACAACCACTGTGGCGCTATGCCTGACCGCATTGTTGTGCACGGCCACGCGCGCCGATGCTCCAGTGCAGAACTGGACGAACTACGTCCGAATCGGCGCATATGGTCTCGGACCCAACAACGCTGAGCACATCGTAAGTGACGCGAAAGCGTCTGGCGTATACGGCATTGAAGTGGATAATGACATTCCCGGGCGCTACGAAAGCTTCCTGGATCCCACGCAAAAGTTGCAAGCCATCCATTCCGTGGCCGAGGCCGCTCACAAGGCGGGAAACAAAGCCTTCGTTTACATCGCCGGAACCGAGTGCATCACCGCGAACGCTAAAGATTCGCCGCATTCTGTTCTGAAAGACCACCCGGACTGGCTGCAGAAAAAAATCACCGGTGAACCGGCGGTATTTGGCGGCGGCGCCGCGTTCTGGATTAGCCCCGGCGACGAAGATGTGTGGATCACGCCATATGCTCCGGCGTGGCGGAAAATTTATATGGAACGCGTGCGGCAAATTGCCGCCACGGGCATTGACGGCATCTACGTCGATATTCCGTACTGGATGACGCATTTCGACGGCTGGGAAGACTCCTGGGCCAGCTTCGATTCCTACACGCTGGCCGCGTTTCAAGCGCAATACGGCCTCGACGCTCGCAAGGACGTTGTATTGGGCGATTTCTCGAACGCCGGATTCCGCAAATGGGTGACCTTTCGTATCGATACCTTCACGGAATTCATGCGGGTGATTCGGCAAAACGCGCGCAGCGTAAACCCGGCGATCATGGTCATTCCGGAAATTTATCCTGGCATCGAGCCAGAGTCGGTGCGTGTGGGAGCGGATGTATACGAACTGTACGGCGTAGTGGATGCCATCGCCCATGAGTATGAATTTGGGGACGGCGATCACATGGCGTCGTCGCGCACGCAGCTGGATTGGTTTCTCTATCAGGCGGGCATGCTCACGTTTCGCTCCTTTGCGCAAGGTAAAGCCACCTGGATCCTAAATTACTCGTGGGACGGAGATAAAAACGTCTCCCCGAGTGAAGCGATGCGGACTTTGGCTGCGTCGCAACTGGTTGCTGGCGCAAATTTCTGGGACGCTCCGGGGCACTCCATGGCTGGTTCAAACGACTCCGCTACCCGCAAACAGATCTTCGATTGGATCGCGAAGCACGAGAAGACCTTTTATCTCCCCCGTACGCCCATGCATCCGGTCGGAGTCTACTTTTCTCCATCGAGCCGCAATTTCGATGCGGCGCGATTTCTTCCGTCGTATCGCGGGACCCTGTTATTGCTCCTGCAAAATCACATCGAATTTCAGGTCGTCACTCCCAGAACCCTTGCAGAATTTCGCGGAGCGACGCTTGTGCTTCCGGACGTCTCCGCCCTGAACGACTCCGAACGCGTTCAGCTCACGGCGTTTGTGGCACGCGGCGGAAAGCTAGTCGTCTCAGGGGTCGACAGCACCAGCCTCCCCGCGACACAAAATGTCAGTCGGTTCAGTGACTCACCAGCTACCAGCTATTTGCGCGGTTTGGAAAAAGATTTCCATGCGGCGTCGCAAAACAAACCAGCGGACTTTTTGGCTGCTCTGTCGCAGTCGGCAGATTTAACCGTTAGCGCGTCACCTTTGATTGCTTCCAACACGGCTTTGGTGGATGGCCAGCCCCACGTATTTCTGATGAACTTCGCAGGAATCGTTCCGCACCAGAATGTCAAACCATCGCCAGACGATTCCGTGAAAATCACGGTCCCGTCGCGCCACAAATGCGTTCTGCACTTCCTGCCATTTCTGGGAGAAGAACAGCGGGTAACTTCCCGGCCGGCCGGGGACACGCAAGTTTTTTCTGTTCCGGCATTCGACCGCGCGGCAGCTGTCTGGCTAGAGGACACTCAATAGATCTCGACTTATTTCAGGGAGAAGATTTTGTCACTTTCACCGGGAAAACAGAACGGGTTGCGCGCTTTGGCGGATGAACGTGGCGTCATCGCCGCGCTGGCCATCGACCAGCGTAGTGCTCTGCGCAAGCTCTTTGCGAAGGCCAGCGGGCGCGATGCCAATGATATTCCCAGCAAGTGGCTGGTGCAGTTCAAGGAAAAAGTCAGCGAATTTCTAACTCCGTATGCCAGCGCCATTTTACTTGACCCCGAATACGGCCTGCCCGCGGCGGATCGGCGTGCAAAAGATACGGGACTTCTTCTCGCGTATGAACAAAGTGGTTACGACAAGTCTGTTGCTGGACGCTTGCCGCGCCTGCTGAATGATTTCACCGCCGCAGGCCTGAAAACGTCCGGCGCCAACGCGGTGAAGGTGTTGCTGTACTATTCCCCCTTCAGCGGCGCCGATATCAATGCCCTCAAACAGAATTGGGTAGCCAACGTTGGCGTCGAATGTCGAGACGCTGACGTCCCCTTCTTCCTCGAGCTCGTGAGCTATCACGATGAAATGGATGAGAAGAGTCCCGAATTCGCGCGCATCAAGCCCGACGTCGTAATTCGCACCGTTGAAGAATTCTGCAACACCAAGTATGCCGTGGATGTATTAAAAGTCGGCGTGCCTGTGAATATGGACTTCGTTGAATCCGCAAGTTTGCCGCGTTCGCAAACCGTTTATTCGCGCCCCGAAGCGATCGCACATTTCCGGCGCGCATCGAAAGCAGCGCGTCTTCCCTTCATCTATTTGTCGGAGGGGGTTCCTAACCAGATTTTTGCCGAGGCGCTGACGTTGGCGGCGGAAGCTGGCTCTAATTTTTCTGGTGTGCTCTGTGGACGCGCAACCTGGCAAGGCGGCGTCCCAGTCTACGTGCAGCAGGGCGTTTCAGCGTTGGATGACTGGCTGCGGGAACACGGGGTGCGAAACATTCAGAACGTGAACGCGCATCTTGACGCCGCGCGCCCTTGGTTTGAAAGAATTAGCGTTTCTTCCAGCGCCAGGGAGTGACCACCGAATCGCGCCATGTTCCTTTGCGTTAGTCCCAATCCGGCGATCGACAAGCGGCTCACCGTGCCGTCGCTCCAACGTGGACAAATCAATCGCGTCCGCACCGTCCAAAGTTTGCCTGGCGGAAAAGCCGTGCACGTGGCCATGGTGCTGCAAACGCTTGGCGCACAACCGCATTGGATCGGCCCCTGCGGCGGCGCGAGCGGCGAAGATCTCAGAGCCGGTCTTTCTTCTCTCAAAATCCGCGCGACCGCCTGCGCCACCTATCAGCCAACGCGCACGAATCTGGAAATTGTGGAAGAGGATGGCACCGTCACCGAAATTCTAGAGCCGGGTTCGGCGCTTTCCGCAGCGGAATGGGAGGGTTTCGAAAGCGCATGCCGAAAGGTGTTTGCGGAGAACTCGGAAAATAAATCAGTCGTCCTCTCCGGGAGCTTACCCGCAAATACCCGGCCAAATCTCTACGCGGACCTCATCTCCGGCGCGAGGGACTCCGGTTGCAGAACCTTGGTGGACACCAGTGGTGAACCTCTTCGTCTGGCAATTGCCGCCGAGCCCGATTTCGTGAAGCCCAATCGCGAGGAACTGACTCACGTTCTGGGAACGGGAATCAACACGATCTCCGAGGCCTTCGCTGCGCTCCAGAAATTGTTGAGCATCGGCGCTCAGAGCGCCGCCTTAAGTCTCGGTTCGGAGGGGCTTCTGTTTTGTCCTGGCAAAGACGCGCCTGTGTTCTTCGCTCCCGCAGTTCTGCTCCAGCCGCATTCCACCGTGGGCTGCGGAGATTCCGCACTCGCCGGATTTGCATTTGGCATCGCGTCCGCATATTCGCCGCAAGATACGTTGCGTCTCGCGGCTGCCTGCGCTGCGGCAAATTGTTTGGCCGATTCTCCTGGCGCTGCCAGGATTGAGGATATCCAGGACTTTCAGAAACAAATCACGGTCCAACCGCTGGCGGTGGACCCTTGACGCCGCCAGCGAAATGGATTTGCGCTTTGCGTACGCGGAAAAGAAACCGTAGGAGACGTTCGCAAAAAAAGCGTACGTGCCGTACGTATCAGGAATTCGTTTCGTCGAGGAAGGTATGATGCCCGCATCTAGCTCGCCCGCGCGCGGTTCTCACACGCTTGCAGAAATCTTGTCTCAGCCGGAGGTCTGGAGGTCGTGTTTGCATGGCCTGCCGCAAGCTGCCGCCTTTCAAGCCATGCAGACAAAGGCGCGTTCTCGCCGGCCGTGGCTCTTTATCGGCTGTGGAACAAGCTTTTATCTAGCCGAAGCTGCCGCCGGCAGTTGGTCGCAACTGACAGGCCATCCCGCTCGCGCATTGCCCGCTTCCGAAGTGCTGCTATTCCCACAATCGGCGCAGCTCGCGGAGCCTGGTCTTCAGTCCGTCATTATTTCGCGCTCTGGCCGCACTTCCGAGGCTTTACGCGCCGCCGAACTGCTGCGCGATAAATATAAAGTCGCGACTCTGGGAATTACCTGCGCGTTGCAATCCGAACTGGCAAAGACTTGTGAATCGACCATCGTCTTGCCCGCCGCGGACGAGAAGAGCATGGTCATGACGCGCTCATTTACCTCCATGCTTTTTGCCCTCGTTCAGCTCGCCGCGGAAGCCGCGGCTGTGCCGAACCTTTCCTCATCGCTCGAAACTGTCGAGACCGCGCTAGCTTCCACCATCGAAAAATGGAATGATCGCGTGGAGACTTTCGTCGCAAGTCATACGTTTGCGGACTATATCTACCTCGGACAAGGTCCTCTATTCTCCGTCGCTCGCGAGGCGGCGCTGAAGGTCACTGAAATGTCGCATTCTTATGCTCAGGCTTACCACACTCTCGAATTCCGCCACGGCCCGAAATCCATCGTCGCGCCCCACACCTGCATCATGTTTTTGCTCAGCGAATCTGGTATGCAGGCGGAGACCGAAGTCTTACTGGAAATGAAAGATCTCGGCGGCACAATCATTTCTGTTTCCGATCGCGCCGGTGACAGCGTTCGGCAGGCGTCCGATCTGCTCTTCGAATTGCGCACTGGAGTTTCGGAACCCTTCCTCCTCGCCCCCTTCGTTGTTCCCGGGCAGCTTCTTGGCTATCACACGGGTGTCAAAAAAGCTCTGAATCCGGACGAACCGAAAAACTTGAGTCGTGTAGTCCTCCTCGATTGAGCGTTTGCTGAGCCGGCGAATGAGCAGCCACCATAAATTCGATATCAGTGTAGTCGGCGAACTGAATTTGGACCTCGTTCTCTACGGTCTTCCTGGCCATTTCGAACTGGATCGCGAGCACCTCGCTTCAAATCTGAGTCTCACGCTCGGAAGCTCTTCCGCGATCTTTGCCCACAACCTTGCCCTTCTCGGAAATCGTGTCGGCTTTCATTCCGCCATCGGTGAAGATCCTCTCGGCAAAATATGTCTGGAGCGGCTCAATCAAGCCGGCGTTGACGTATCGCCCGTTCGAGAATTTCCCGCCAAGCAAACCGGGCTCACGGTCATCCTCCCCCAACCCGAAAAACGATTCATCCTTACGTATCCAGGCGTGATGGCGGAGATGCGCTTTGAAGATCTCGACCTCGCCAGCGCCTTCGACGCTCGCCATCTGCATCTGTCTTCCTTTTTTTTGCAACAGGCTCTGCGACCTCGCATCGCGGAACTTTTTCGCCTCGCGAAGCAGGCCGGGCTCTCCACCTCTCTAGACACCAACGACGATCCCGAAGACCGCTGGGCGCCGGATGTTCTCGAAGTTTTAAAGTGGGTTGATGTTCTGCTGCCCAATGAATACGAAGCCTGCCGTCTCGCACAGGCGGAAGATCCGCTACGGGCGTTGGATTTTCTGGGCGCCAGAGTTCCGCTGGTGGTCATGAAGCGCGGGGAAAAAGGAGCCCTGGCACGCCGCGGCTCCGAGACCTTTGATTCTTCATCGCCAAAAATCGCGGCTGTGGACACTATCGGCGCCGGCGACAGCTTCGACGCTGGATTCCTTCATCAATTCATTCGTGGCGGGGAAATTTCAGAGTGTTTGCGCTACGGCAATCTTGCAGGTGCCCTCTCCGCAACCCGCAGCGGCGGCACCGAAGCTTTCCGCGACGCTCAGCACCGCAAAGCTTTCCTCTCTTTGTAAGGGCGCCCCAGCGGCTCTTCTCTTCCGAACAATGCCGTCGCAGCGCTGATCTCAAACGCCCCTATTTCGCTTCCAGCAACAAGCTCTCCGTGAAATCAACGCGCAGTTTCGCAGTGGGCCCGGTCACCGTTCCATAGTCTCGGTTGTGCACGTAATCCGTCACATGGTAGCTGCGCTGCTCAAGGCCGCGCAGTTCCACTTCGCCACTCCACTTCACGCCGTCACTGCTCTTGTCCGCTCCGGTCGGCGCATAAAACGCGTAGTACATCGCGCCACCCTTCTCGATCACATAAGCCTCAGGCGCATCATAGCCATACACATACAAGTCCAGGAAATTTCCCTTCGACAGCATCTTTTCGTTATACAGCGCGATCCATTTCTTCCAGTGTTCTTCCTTCCCGGGATTTAGGTATACGTTCTTGAGCTTCGGTCCATAGTCTGGCCACGTGAACTTCGTTCCCAGCACTCCTCCGGTTCCCAGCGTCGAAGCAAAGTCATCCCCAACATCCTGCTCGTTGTCGGTGTTGGCTCCAGTAATGCGGGACAACTCCACATGGTCCCCATAAATGGCTGCATTCGGCCCCAGCAGCGCCTTATACATTTTGATGCGACGGCGCACTTGCACCGATCCGACCGGATCCGCTGTAACCGCTTGGTCCATATACCGCAGCCACGCCAGACTTGGCGGCGTACCGCACGGGCAACTTTGCGTCACGCTGTCTGGCTTTAGTGCGCGCGTGGTCTCAAAAATCGTCCTGTACACATCGCCCATCGCATAGACCGAGTCGAGCGGCGATTTGTGATGATGTTTGGGGTTGTAACAACGTGGCGTGGCATAAATATTGTCCAGCTTGTGTCCGTCGAAGTCCCAATCTCGAATAAAACGTTCCGTGAGTTTCTTGTAGTATTCGCGCACCTCCGGCACCGCCGGGCAAAGCGTCGCCAGATTCCGCGTCATTCTCGCCGGCTGCCCCTTTTCATCCAGAATCAGCCAATCCGGATGCTCCTTCACCACATCCGAAACAATATACTTGTGGTCTCCGTATTTGAATTTCCCATCTTCCACCGCCAAGGGCAGCCACCAGAGCTGCACCTTGATTCCCTGCTCATGAAAATCCTTCACCATTTTCTGAATCGCGTCTCCGCCAAACGTATCTTTGCGCGGCTGCCAATCCCCGTAATCGTTGAACCAGCGGTCATCCAGCGTCGCCCAGTGAATTCCCAGCTCTTTCAACTTGGGAATCGTGGCGATCATCTGTTTCGGCGTCACTTCGGACTCGTAGCCCCAGCCGCACCAGCTCACCGCATAATTCTCGTCGTTGTTTTTCGGCCGCGTCAAACCTTCCCGCTCTACGGCCTTGGACCACATGCTCAACGGCTCGTAATAGTCCCCGTGGTAGACCATCAAAAACGTTCTCGGCGTCGCAAAACTCTCACCCGGTTTTAGCGTTGTGCCTGCCGGAACGTCCACGGCGGTCTCCACTTCCCCATCGGCCGTCGTCTCCGTCGGTATCGAAAGGACCAGCGGCAGTGTTTCCAAGTGCCCGATCGCCAGGCCCACATTCCGCGTCCAGAACGCCACCACCGGCACGCCTCCTCCGACGCGTCCCAGATCGTCCTTCGTCTCTACCGGCGCCCCGAACGAATTTTCCTGCGAAAATTTTGCCGGCATCGCCAGCACATCGTCTTTGCCCCATTTGATGCTCGACCCAAAAAATGACCACATCTCATGCGCCTGTGCTTGCGGGTCCGCCAGAGATGCATTGAGCAAATGCCGCTGCAACGTTACGGAATCCAGGCTAATTTCTGTGGCTCCAGAATTTTTGTAGCTCGTGGAAAGCAGCGCTAGCGCGGGAAAATCGTCGTACACCTGGACGTCCAGCTCTTCATCAAGCCCCGTGCTCGCGCTATGACCTCTAACCACTACTCTTTTTCCAAGCGCCCCGAGCTTGCCGTTCGCCGGCTGAATCTGCGCTTGCGCCAAATCGCGCACAAAATCGCCAATCTCCTTTTTGCCGCTGGTGACCACAACTCCTGTCCCCGGCGTCGTTTCATCCAAGCTGAGCCACTCAGTTCCATTCTTGAGTCGTCCGGAAAGGCTCCCCGCCGCGGAAAGCACGAACTCAGCCTGCGCGGTCTTCAAATGAATTCCGTCCGCCTGTGTCTCCACCACCACCGACGACGATGGCTCCGTTTTCTTTTCCTCCGTCTTGCATCCGCCACCAAACTCCAGAGACAACGCTGTTATCGTGGCCAGCATTGCCACGCTCGACCTTCGCCCTAGCCAGCTCATTTTTTGTCTCCGTGATACATCGCGAAAATCTTCTCCGCGTTCCCGTGGTAAACCTTCTCTAAAATTCCATCCGGCAAGCCCATGCCATAAATCATCCATCTACCCTGGCCCGGATAGCCCCAGTACGGGAAATACTCGTCGTCCGTCTCCAGCCAGCGAAAATAGTTCGCATACATCTCGGACACCGGCTCCGAATCTGTTCCAAACAGGATGCGGTCCTGAAACTCCGCGAAGAATTTCGCGGCCCGCCTCGGCTGCCGGCCCAGCTCCGATTCCCGCGCGCCTAATTCCACGTACATATTGGGATATTTTCTCAACCATTCCGATACCGCATCCAGATTCTCCGGCCAATTCGCCACGTGCAGCGCGATAAATGTCGTCTTCGGATGCTTCGCCACGATGTGGTTCCGCTCTTCCAGCAATGTCAGCTTGCTCGGAAAAGTTCCGCCATAAAAACTCCACGACGGGTTGTGCATCAACTCCTCGTACCTTTCGTTCTTCGCATCCGTCGGAGTAAAAAAAGCCTCCGGATCGGTCGAATGGATCGCCACCGGTATCCCCAATCTTCCGCACTCTTCCCACACCGGATCCATCCGTGGATCATCGATGGCCACCAGTTTCCCGCTCTTGTCCTTCACTCCCAGCCCCCAATCCTTCAGCACCTTCAGTCCACGCGCCCCGCGCTTTACCGCATCATCCAGCTGCGCGACCATTTCCGCGCTGAAATTCGGATCGTCGATCTTGCTCCAGTCCATTTGCGCGAAGACCACGAATCTGTCGGGATACGGCTTCACCATCTTGTCCAGCACGCCCTGCAGTTTTTCTCCCCACATCCCCGTCAGGATCACCACCTTTTTCACGTTGGCTTGATCCATTCCTCTTACAACCTCGGCGGCCGGAACCTCTTCGCCATGCACCCCGCCCGCATCATTCACGTGATTGTGCACATCGATCACGTAAAACTTCGCGCGTGGCACCTCGTGCGTCGCCACATGCAGCATGGGCTTGGGATCCCAATCCTTCAAAAGCAGGGTCATCCGTTTTTCTGCGTCCGGATCTTCTCGGTACTGAATATCCTGTCCAAACGCCTGTGCACCCGCAGCGGCTACCAAGACGGTCAGCATTGCAAGCTGTATCACCCAACGCATCGAGCACACCTTGTTCTTCATCGTTTTCGTCCCGTCCAGAAATATTCCTCGGCTTGATCGCCTCAAACGCGCACGCCAGAGTGTAATCCTATACGTAGACAAACGAAAGTAAAAGAAATAAAACGAAGCATTGGCGGTGGCTCGCGCCTTGCGAAGTCAGCTACAGCCTCAAGCAATCCTGTACTTTTTCAAACAGATGGAGCCCGAGCGGCTGTTCTCGTTTCGGTGTCATTCCCAATGCTGTTGAGCGCGAAGTTGACTACGCTGCCAAACCGACGACGCTGGTCGTACTTGCCCTGGAGGATGTGGAACGGCGTTATGCTGACCGTTAGGGAGTCCGGCCTCGATAAATCCCTGTTGCGCCTCGTGCAACCAATCAGAGGCTCTTGGGTGAGTAACGTTTTACAGAGCTGAGGCTACGGAAGTGCCGGCCGCGGCAAACACCATGGCCATTTCTGCTTGCGCGAACGACAGAAAGCATTGCACAACGACGGGATCGAACTGCGTGCCGCTCGATTCCACGAGCCGGCGGACGGCTTCTTCGGGTGGCAGGCCGTGGCGATACGGGCGCGAGGAAACCATGGCATCGAACGCATCGATGACGGAAACGATGCGAGAAACCACAGGAATTTCCGTCTCTTTCAATCCCGCCGGGTAGCCCTTTCCGTCGTAATTCTCGTGATGATGCAGGATGTCCAGCGCGGCGCGTTCAAAGCCGGGAAGAATGCGCAAGACCGCCCAGCCATATTCCGGGTGCTTTTTCATTAGAGCATATTCGTCTGCATCCAGTCGCGCAGGTTTGCGCAGGATAGCATCTGGAATTCCGACTTTGCCGATGTCGTGGAGCAACGCGGCTACTTCCAGGTTTTGCAGTTCGTCCTCAGAGAGGCCGAGTTCCTGCCCAACGCGCATACCCCATTCCGCCAGGCGCGTGCTGTGCACACCGGTATTCAAATCCTTCAAATCCAAGAGCTGGTTAAAGGAGCAGATCACTGCGCTGCGCAAGGCGGAACACTGCTCTTCAACCTGTTTAATTCGCAGCAATTCCGCCATGTGGGCGGTGGAAATCGCACTAGTCACCAATGGCCTCGGCTATTACAAACAAAGCAAGGAACAAGAGCCTTGATTCCCGCTCGAACCTGAGCCATTCAGCCAAGCGGAGACCGCATCATAGGCGTCCAGACGGCCATGATTCAGATTCGGCGTCAGCTGGATGGCATGCGAAATCGCGCTGGAAGCGCTCGATTGCGTAAGAGCAGGCTTGGCCTGCAAGAGCAACGCGGCGGTTCCCGCCACCAGTGGCGAACTGAACGACGTGCCGGAAGCACTGGCGTACGTTCCTCCGGGATAGGTGCTTACAACGTACTCACCCGGAGCCGCGACCCATACGTCCGTCGAACCATAGTTGGAGAACGACGAAAGCTGGTCCGCATCCGACGTCGACGCAATTCCCATCACGCTACTGTTGAGCGCCGCGGGGTAGACTGGCGCGCTCGTGCTTTCATTGCCTGCCGCCGCGACAAGGATCAAACCGTTCTGGTTCGCATACGAGATTGCCTGATTCAACGCCGCCGACGATGTAGCGACATCAAAACTCATATTCACCACATTCGCCTGATGCTGCACCGCGTAATACAAGGCCGCGACGATGTTCGAAAGATAGCCCGTCCCGTTGGACGTGAACGCCTTCAACGGCAAGATTTTGGCTCGTGGCGCCACCAGATGTACCAACCCGGTAGTCATCGTACCGTGCCCAAACGCCGAATACGGTCCGCCATCCAAAATCGCGGCGGAAGATTGATCGAGGATCGCTGCGCTCGATTGCTGCACCAATACTGGCTGCTCGACCTGCGAGCCTTGCGTGGTGGTGGGATCCTGCAGTTGCGGTACGTCCAGAAATTCTGAAGCACCCGGCTGATTCCGCGTGAAATCATAACCAGGCAGCAGCACCGGAACCAGAACCGGATGGTTGGTATCCACGCCGGTATCAATCACGGCAACGATACCGGTTCCACTTAGATTGAAGCCCTGCTGCGCATCGCTAAGGCGGATGATCTGCGTCGCAGGTTGTGCCACGTAGCCGTGGATTACCACGGTTCCGTAATAGTTCACCGGAAGATGGTCATTCAGCGCGGCAGGAATGTTGCTCAGCGGCACCTGGGGAAATGCCAGTAAACGATCCGGTTCGATGCTCTGAATTCCGAGCAAAGTGTCGAGCAGATTTAAAGTGCCATTGAGGAGATTGGACACCAAGTTCCCGGTGGAAGTTACAAGATAAGTCTGTCCAATCGGGCCATCCAACGTGCCCTGCACCTGGCATCCCGCGGACAAACACAGTCCGAGAACGGAGTTCAAACCTCTGTTGGTCCGCACGATGTAACGGTTTTGTGCCGCGGCCGGACGCCCGCCAGCAGTAAGCATCAAGGCCAGAATCACGAACATTTGTAGACTGCGTTTCATAGAATGGTCCCTTCCAGGATTCTCGCTACTCCTACCGCCGAATCACCTCGCCAACGGCAGAAAAGGACGTACGCCTAGTCTCGAGAATTCATCCAGTTTCGCCAATGGTACGAGTGTGCTTTCTCTGCCTACCGATAGAGCTATTTGCCTCTGGTACTTGCGTACCGCTCCGCAAACAGCTGCAAAATTGCGCGTCCACCGCGCTGTCATGCTTTCTCTCCAGGCAGCTCGCCAAGCGCGTGGCGCAGTGAAATAGTGATGGGCTGCTGGCTCTGCCCAACGACGGACAGTTCCAGGTCGCCCGAGTCCGCAATTTCGCCCCGAAACTCGCCAAACTGATTCGTCACCATCTCGGTGACGTTCCCGCGGCGGTCGGAAAGCGTCACGCGCGCACCGCGGCTGACCATCTCTGGCTTGCTGACATCCATCAATTGGCCTGTAACCACGAGCCGATGGCCTTGCGATTGCCCTTCGATCTGTACGTCAATCTGGTACGAGTCCGCCCGGTACAGCATTTGCCTTGGTCCCATAGCGGTCGATCGCGCTCCAGTCAGCGCCGGCTGCAAAAAACTGTCGAACAAAACTTCCACCAGCGTGTTCCTTCTTTCCTCTTGCTTGCCCATTCCGGTTGCAGCGAACGCCGCCTTTGCCACCCGCACCGTCTCTACGGGCGGCTGAAACTTGGCCTCGCTGGCGGCGATGTTGCGAACTTTCTGCCAGCGTGCCATTTTTTTCTCGCATCGCTCGCAGCCGCTTGCCAAGTGTTTCCGCATGGCTTCTAGCTTGATCGGCGGAATCACCCGGTTTACAAAATCGATCCACTGCTCGGTCGTAAAGTGCTCCATGTCCGTTCCCCCCTCAGCCTCAATCGTTTCTCCGCCCCCCGGCGGGAGTGCATATAGCCTCACTCATGGAATAAGGGGCGTCAGGGAGAGAAAAAATATAGGGCAGGGGGAAACTATCTAACTCTATTGGATTAAGTGATTTTGCCGACCAGAACGAAGGGAGCCCAGAAATACGGGTGGGGGTTTTCATCTCGAAGCTGTTTCATGGCACTCTGTAGCGCGCCAGACAGATCCTGGCTATCCATGTAGTTTTTGTAGAACGCCTCCATCAGCTTTGCGGTGCTTTGGTCGTGGACATCCCACAAAGACAACAACAACGAAGTGGCGCCGGCGCAAAATAACCCGCGTTGCAGCCCCAACAACTCATCACCGGCGGAAACAAAATTCATGCCCGTGGCGCATCCGCTCAGCGTAACCAATTTCGATGGCAACCGCATCTGGTACAAATCGTACAAATTCAGGTATCCATCTCCCATGCGAATGGACGAAAACATGGGATTGTCTTGACGGTAGGATCCATGCGTGGCCACGTGCAGCAGGTTGCTTTGCGTTCCGCGTTGCCGCAGTACTTCCATCGTGGCCTCCCCTCCGAGGAATAGCTCGGCATGCGGCAGCAACGCCGCGACGGACTTCACCTCCGAAAGGATCTGGGGAGCCCGCTCATCGGGAATTCCCATCACCAGCGAATTGCGGAGATCCTTGCCGGCCTTTTCCTGGCACAGGGTGAACACCGTCGCACTGGGAGCGTAGGAAATGGTGTGCGTATCGCACAAATAACTATCGCCGGCACGCAGCGCGTGAAACGGCAGAAAGTGCAATGCCCCGTGGGGCACGAAAACCAGGCGCTTCTCGTGGAGATGCGCCTCGAGAGGCGCGAGAAGCTCCCGATACAGTGCTTCCAAATGACCTTGCGTCGCTTGCAACAGTGGTTTCTCAAACCGCTGCGCATACGCCGCGCCCATGCGAAACTTAGAAATTTGAAACCGGAATAGATGCAAAAAATGCAGAACTCGCGACACTACCGAGACCGGAACGATTTCAATCGTTTCCCGCGTAACCACCGCGGCTACCAGGCGTTCCCCGGCGGTGTAGTACTCGATCAGCGCGGTATTTGCCGGGATCGCCGCCTGCACACGTTCCAGGGAAAAATCGACTGGTGCGTCCAGCGCGGCGTTCTCGCGCTCTTGCGCCGGTAGTTCCCGAATCCTTCGCAGTAGTTCATTTTCCTGTAACACAGCCTTTTCCTGCAGTTGTTGCAGTCTTGCAGGCGAGTTTTCCTCGGGCCGCAGCTGCTCTTGTTCGATGCGGTGGTAATACCAGTTCAATTCTTCGCGTAAATCGCGAATGCGCCGGACCAACTCGCTATGCCCGGAATCGCCCAGCAGCAGCGTCTGCCCGCTTTGAAAAATCATTTCCGTCATGCTGCGGGACTTCGCGGCCTCCATCCAGCCAAACGCTTCTGCTGCTGGAATCTCGCCTGATCCGCCACTCAGGTGCAATCCGACGAGCTCCTCGTAAACTTGCAAGCGGTTTTTCACGAAGGAAATCTTCAGTTCTTCGGAGTGCAGCCGGCTACGCATGATCTCCAGCGATTTACATGCTTCGCGGTAGGAGAACACGGCGGCCGCGCGATCACCTCTCCCCTGCGCCATCTGTGCCCGCAACACGTGCGTCTGATACATCAGAACCGGCGTCTGAAGACCATTCATCCGCGCGGCGGCGGCCTCGGTCTCGGCGGCTGCAACGGCCGGCTCTCCAACCTGCAACGCAACACGGGCCAGCAACAGATGCGCGAGCGCCGACTTGCCGCGCAGGACCGTTTGATCGAAAAAACCTGCCGCTCCCGCGCACAGCCGGCGCGCTTCGAAGTACCGACCCTCATGAAACAGCAGTAGCCCCTGATACAAATCCAAGAGCCACGGCCACACCGGATTTTTTTCTCGCGCGAACATTTCGCGCGCCTTGGTAAATCGTTCCAGCGCTTGCACGGTTTTTCCCTGCTGCCCATAGGCCATCGCTTCATTTGCCAGGCTCTTGGCCGCTTCATAGCCCATGCCGAGTTTTTCGAACTGCACAAATCCTTCGCGGGCCATTTCGCGCGCTTCTTCGCTCAAGTTCAGTTCGAGGTAAATCTCGGAGAGGTCCATGTGACACAGCGCGACATGGTAGGCGTCTCCACTGGCCTCGCAAGCGCGCCGCGTCGCGAACAGCATCTCGATCGCCCGGCTGTATTCACCGCGGAAATAGTACAAGTACGCGATGTTGTAATCCGCTTGGTCGCGCAGCAGCGGCATGCCATATCGTTCCGACAATTCACGCGATTTTTGATAACAATCCAACGAACGGGTAAAGTCGTTTAGGCTGATCAGGCACATGGCCATGTTGTGCAGGGCAATGGCCACGCGCTCCCAATCCTCATACTCAGAGAGTGTCTTATAAGCGCGCTCGTAGTGCGCCAGCGCTTCCTCGAAACGGTCCTGGCGGTGAAAAATGTTTCCAACATTATTCTCCAGGCTGGCGATTCGCCTCGTCTCACCCTGCTCGGTGAAAATCTTTCGTGCACGTTCCGAAGCCTGAAAAGCGCGATCGTATTCCCCGAGTAGAATCATCGGCTGGATGGAACTGCTCAGCGTGCGCGCCGCTTCTTTCCAGATTTTCAGCGCTTCATAAAGCTTGCAGGCTTTTTCGTGATGCTCCACCGCCGCGCGGTTGTTGCCGCTGGCGTATAGCGCATTGGCCTTGGCGCGCAGTCCCAGCGCCAGGTCTTCCTTGCCTCGCGATGCGCGCGCAATCACCATGGCCGCGTCGGCCAGCGACAGCGCCTCTCGCACATCCACACGGATTTTCTCTACGACCAGCTCGGCGAGTTGTTTGACGACTTCTGTACCTACCAGCGCCTTATGCCGTGCTAGAAATTTTCGTCGTGCCGCGTCGGTTTGCAGCCGCCCTAGCTCGGCAAGCAGTTCTTCGCGAGTTCGTTTCTTCTCCATCGCCCGCATCAGTGAAATCCCAACTCATCAAGATGCCGCCGCAATCGCTCTATGCATTTCTGCCGAATGAATCCAATGGATCCCACCGCCAAACCCAGCTCCGCCGCGACTTCCGCATACGGACGCGCCGGCGTTTCGAAAAATAGCAATTCCACCATGCGTTGGCACTGCGGCGAAAGCGCCCGCATCGCTTCGCGCAACATCTGTTCTTCTTGCGTTTGCTGCACCAGGCTTTCCGCAATCGCCGGCGTTTCGGGTACCGGTAAGTCCTCCGAGTCGCGACTGACCAGCCGCCCCTGCTGCTGCTTCCATCGGTAACACTGGTGGTGTGCCACCTGCATCAGCCATTTCGGAAGCGCGCGCGGTTCCCGCAGTTCCGGTAAGCGTGCCAGTAATTCCATGCACGTGGCTTGAAAAACGTCGGCGGCTTCCTGCGCCGGCAATCCGTACTTGACGGGAATGGAATGAATCAGCGATTTGTACTTTTCGATCAGCAAAGACCATGCGTCGTCGCTGCCCGCGAGACATTCTTTCACCAGGCGCGCGTCATTCCAGCCGCCAGGTGGCTTCTTGGCGGCCCTGATGAGCGCCGGGCTCATCGGCTGGCGCTCACCTGCTCGCTGCGCACATAAAGTTGCTCGACGTTCCAGAGCACATACGGTTCAAGTACCGCGGGGTGGAAATTGCCGATGCTGTTCTTGGCGCCCGTCAAAATGTCCGGACTGGCCAGAAATATCATCGGCTGATATTCGGCGAGAATCTCTTGCACGCGATCATACAGCTTCTTCCTCTGCTCGAATTTCGGCGTATCCAGTTGCTGCTCCATTAAATCATCGATCTCCGCTTCCCACGGCGTTGCCGGATGCGCCTGCGAAGGATCCCAGAGGTGCGTTCCACCGCTCGATAGCCAAACATTGAGATCCGAATTCGGATCGGCATCGAAACTTGCCAGCCCCAAAACGCAAGCGTCGTACTCTTTCGTTTGCGTAACGCGATCGATCAGCGAGCGAAACTCCAGCGGCACCACTTGAACGCGCATGCCCAACTCTTTCAAATCCTCCTGAATCAGCGCCGCCATTTTCGTACGGTCCGCGTTCGAAGAACTGGTCAGAATCGAAAACTCCACCATTTTCCCATCGCTATCTAAGAGCTCGGTCGCCCCATTTCCGTCAGTCCTCCACGAGAAACCGGCTTCCTTCAGCAATGCACGCGCTCTGTCGGGCGACCGCGGCGGGCGTCCAATCGATGCGTCCACCCACCGCCGATCTCCCGGGGTCACCGGCCCCCACAGTGCCGTTCCTCGTCCCTGATAGATCAGGCGCACGATCGCATCGCGGTCGATCACCGCAGAAACCGCCTGCCGAAACTTCACCTCGTGGAACCATTTCGACTTGCTCGTCACCTCGGGCGCAGCCTTGGCTGCAAGATCATTCAAATTGAAAAACAGAAAATTGTATTCGAGCCCCGGGCCCGCGTCGGTCATTGTGTAAGTACGCTGCTGACGCGCCAGCGCGGAAAAATTCTCCGCTCCCAGGCGGCTGATTACATCCGTCTCCCCGGATTGAAACCGTAATACCTGCGCATCCGCGCTGGGTACGAACAGAAACACCAACTCGTCCAAGTACGGCAGGGTGTTCCCTTTCACATCCGTTTTCCAATAGAAGGGATTGCGCTCCAGCACCAGTTTTTGCCCGGCTTCGTACTCTTTTAGCCGGTATGGTCCCGCTCCCGCCCAAAGATTCGCCGGAGTCGAAAGCCCACCAGCTTGCCCCAGCCTTCCTTCCAGGTAAGTCTTTTCCAGCAGATGCCGCGGCAGAATGGTCAGCCCGTCAAACATCCGCTCGCCGGCTCCGTAAGGCTTCACCATTTGAAAAATCACCGTCGAGCTATCGACCTTCCGCACCGTGATCGGTTTCCCTCCCACGATCAGCAAATCCCGCTGCGTGGCGTGAACACTCTCATCCAAGTACACGCGCATGGTGAACAACACATCGTCGGCATCCAGCGGCTGCCCGTCCGAGAAACGCAGCCCTTTGCGCAGCACCAGCGTGTATTGCAAACCGTCTGACGAAACCTTGCAGGATTTTGCCAGCGCAGGTTCCGTCAATTGCGTCCCACGGTTGATATGAATCAGATCGGCTTGCATCGCGCCGATGACCTCGCGAGACGGCGCATCGATCGCACTGAGTGGGTTCAACGTTTTCGGTTCGGCACGCAGCGATACCACCAGCCGCCCGCCGGCATGGCCAATCTCGCCCGGGACGGATAGTAATTCCTGAGTGTTTGGCAGGGGTAACATCGAACTAGGAATTAGAAAGAATGAAGCGCAGGCCAGCAAGAGCAGTCCACCGCTAATCCGTTTGCGCAGGGGAAAAGCGCGTTCCAATATCATGATGGGTCCCTCCACGCTTCCCTTCTATCTTCACCGTCACACCATCCACGTGCAATGCATTCGCGAGCCCTTGGTATCCTACAAAGAACGGCACGATGGCCAGCGCCGGCAGGTACATCCACCAGTACGACACCAGCACGCTGTACTGCTGCAGAATCGCCAGCAAATTCCCCCAACTCGGCACCGGTTCTGGTATCCCCAGCCCTATAAAAGACAGCGTCATCTCCGCAAGCACAAACTGCGGCACCAGAATGGCAGCCTGCGTTAACAGCACGCTCCGTGTTTCAGGAAGTATGTGACGCCGTACTAGGTATGCATCGCCCGCGCCGAACCCCCGCGCCGCGCGGACAAAATCACGCTCCTTGACGCTCAGCACCACTCCTCGCACCAGCCGCGCCGGTCGCGCCCAACCGACTGCTGCGAGAACCACCACCACCAGAAGAAAAGCCCTCAGCGGCGACACCGTAAGCGGCAGGAATGCCCGCAGCGCAAAAAGCAAATACAACCAAGGCAACGCTAGAAATAGTTCCGCAAGCCGCATCAGCAGCGTGTCTCTCCAGCCGCCGTAAAAACCGGCGACCGTGCCGATCATCGCGGCCACAAAAATAGTGCCTCCTGCGCCGAGCAAGCCCGCAAGCAGCGAAATCTGCCCGCCATACAACATGCGCGAGAGCTGGTCGCGGCCCAAGCCATCACTCCCCAAAAGGTACAGCCGCGCACCCTCCGCACCAAAAAGATGCCGGCGCGACGGCAGGAAGCCAAGCAATCGATATTGCTCGCCCGTCGAGAAGAAACGCAGCGGGATAGCTTTCTCAGTGTCCTCCTCGAACTCGTCAAAAGTTCCTTCGCGCAAACGCTCCGCATAGAAGAATGGTCTAAGATGCAAGTGCCCACGTCCCAGAAAGTGCACTCTCATCGGAGGCAAATACGCGTGCTCGCGATCTTGCTTCACAGGATCGTAAGGCGCGAGAAATCCCGCACCCCCCACAACGGCGTGCAAAACAAGCAGCGCTACAAACCATCGTCTAACCCGCCGGCGATCCATCATCGCGCTCCACCCGCTGTGCGAATCCGCGGATCCGCCCAATACAACAGCAAGTCCCCAAGAAAATTTCCACAAACTAAGAAAATCGTCGAAAATAGCACGCCGCCGATAACCACGTACAAATCCCGCGCCAGGATCGCTTCTAGCAAGAGCGGTCCAAGCCCCGGCCAACTCATCACCATCTCTACCAGTAGAGAGGCGCTCAAAAGCGTCCCCACACTAAATCCAAATAGCGAAATCATTGGATTGGCCGCCGCGCGCAGCGCATAGCGGTACAACAGTTTGCGTCGCGGAATTCCGTGCGCCGTGGCCGCTCGAAAAAAAGGCGCTCCAAGCTCCTCTGCCACCGCCGCGCGTATGTGCCGCACCAGTATTGGCAAAGCGGATAGCACGAGCGCGGCAACCGGTAGCGCCATATGCATGGCCAAATCGCGGAGTTTGCCCCATCGCGACAGTTCCGCAAATCCCACAGACACCATGCCACCGGTCGGAAACCACCCGCTGCGCGCCGCCAATATCAACAATCCCAGCGCCAGCACCAGTTCCGGAACCACCATCAGCGTCGCCGTGGCCAGCGATATGGCGCGGTCTGGCAAATGTCCCCGCCGCTCCGCACTCCAGATCCCCAATGGCAGGGCCAGCGCCCATGCCAACAGCATCGCCGTCAACGTAAGCAGCAGCGTGTTCCGGGCGCGAATCCACAGCAGCGGCGCAACTGGACCGTTGTAAGCAAAGGAGTATCCCAGCTCACCATGCGCCACCGCATTCACCCATCGCGCATAGCGAAAAGGCAGCGGGCGATTCAAATCGTATTGCGCGCGCAGCGAAGCCAGCGTAGCGGCAGAAATCTGCGGATTCAGCCGCATCTCGTCGAGGTAATTCCCCGGCGCCAGCGTGGAAAAGAGAAAAGTAAGAATGGAAACGCCAATCAGCAGAAAGATCGCCTGCAGCAACCGTCGCAGCAGAAAACTCATTGGACCGGGCGTGGCGCATCCGCCACGTTGTCTATGCCGCGCGCCGCCGCCAGCAGTCGCTGCGTGACCGCGTGCTGCGGGCCATTCACGATGCGCGCGACAACTCCCATTTCCACAACCCGTCCATGATCCATCACCGCAATCTCATCAGCCAGGTGCGCGGCCATAGCCATATCGTGCGTAATAAATACATAAGTCAGCGCAAGCGAAGCCTGCAATTCGAAAAGCAAATTCACAATTTGCGCCTGCACTGAACAATCCAGTGCCGATAGCGCCTCATCCAAAATCAACAATTTCGGCTCCAGCGCCAGCGCACGCGCGATCGCAATTCTTTGCCGTTGCCCGCCACTGAACTCACTCGGCCGTTCGTTCAGCTTTTCTCCCCGGAGGCCGACGCGCTCCAACAGATCTCCAGCCTTGCCGCGCTGCGCCCGGTGATCGCCACGTTTCTGTACCCGCAATGGTTCCATCACCAGTTCCAGCGCAGTCATGCGCGGATTCAGCGAACTCACAGGATCCTGAAATACCATCTGAATATTGGACCGCACCGCCCGGCGTTGCCGTTCCGGCAAATTCGTAATTTCCGTGCCCTCAAACCAGATTTTTCCGGAACTCATCGGCTCCAGTAATGCCATACAAAGCGCCAGCGTGCTCTTCCCCGAGCCAGACGGACCCACCAAAGCCAGCGTACTTCGCGGATAAATCGTCAGCGAAACGTCGTCCAAAGCGCGCACCTCTTTCCTGACCCCAGACGCGTCTACGCCCCCATAACGCTTTCCTACGTTTTCCAACTTTAAAAGTGCTTCCAAATCGTAAGCCTCTCCACTTCCACTCAACCTGCGTACTTAACACAGGAAACGAACTGTTTGCCGGCAACGCACACCAATTCCGGCTCGCCCGAAACGCAAGCATCCATCCGATCACTACAGCGCGCTTCAAACACGCATCGTCCTGCATCCCGCAATGTCACAGGTGCTACCCCAGGAATCACCGCCAGTTTAGTCTTGCGCCCGACGTAACCCTTCCCAAGTCCCGGCGGCAAACACCGCAACAGCGCCTGGGTATACGGATGCCGCGGCGAAAACAGCACCTCCGCGGTCGGCCCAACCTCCGCCACCCGCCCCGCGTATAAAATCATCACGCGATCCGCGAACCCCGCCAACAGCGCTGGATTGTGCGTAATCCAAATCAACGCAAGCTTGAACTCCTCGCGCAGCCGTCGAAACAGTTGCAATATCTCCATCTGCGTTTCCGCATCCAGCGACGCCGTCGGTTCATCCGCCACAATCAGCGCAGGCTCGCAGCAAATCGCCTGCGCGATCAGCACCCGCGCTCGCTGCCCTCCACTAAGCTCGTGCGGATACGATCGCGCGATCCGTTCAGTCTCCGTGGGGAAAACCGCCGCAAGCACGCGCCCGGTTCTTTCGCGCAACGCCGCACGCGACAGATCAGTATGTGCGGCCAGCACGTCACAAACCTGCTGCCTCACGCGCAGCGCCGGATGCAACGCCTGCGACGGCTCCTGAAAAATCAAGGCCATCCGCCCACCGCGAATCTTTTCCATCTCACGCGCGTCGCACTGCAAAAGCTCTCGCCCGTCAAAGCGCACCGCGCCACATTCCACAATTCCGTTCGCCGGCAGTATCCGCAACAACGCGGCCGCCAAAGTGCTCTTCCCCGACCCCGACTCCCCAAGTACACCCAGCGTCTCGCCAGCGAGCAGTCGCAGACTAACGCCGGCAAGCGCCACGCCGCTCTTTCCGCTCGCGGCGCCGTACGAGACATGCAGATCTTGCACTTCCAGAAGGGGTGTCATCCCATAACCTTGGAACAGATCCTTGCCTGCCCACTTCTCCATGGTATGCAACTAAATCAACTGGACAAGGAACACCTACCGCCTGGCGCTCGAAAGGTAATCGTCCGCGAACGCGAATTTGAAGCGGATTTGGAGCGTGCTTCGGAGCAGGATCCGGTTATTCTCAAGAGGCAAAAGCCACGCGGCAGCCACGTGAAAAAACTTGGTTGCTAACTGAAACAAAACAAAGGGGAAAAAGTGGAGGCGCGGGTGGGATTCGAACCCACGAATGGAGGTTTTGCAGACCTCTCCCTTGGGCCACTTGGGTACCGCGCCAAACTACTAAGTATAGCAAACCTTGTAGCGGCCGCCTTCTGTCTGCCCCGGCTTGCCGGGGAGGCGGTCGCCTTTTCGTCTGAACGCAGCAAGTACTGAGCTACATCCACCCCGCGGCCACTTCCGGCGACCTTACTTTTTCTCTGCCACGCTGGCAATTTTTGCTTCGCGCAAAAACCTCGCCGATTCTTCGGGCGGCGTCGGGTTGATATAAAACCCGGTTCCCCACTCGAATCCCGCCACCTTCGTCAGCTTGGGAATAATCTCGATGTGCCAATGATAGTGCGGATTAATTTCCTCGCCGATTGGCGACGTGTGAATCATAAAATTGTACGCCGGCCGGTCCAGCACCTCGTCCAGCCGCATCAGCGTGTCCTTCAACATCCGCGCCAGGCTGGCGTACATCGTGCTCTGATTATTTTCGTACGACGATCCGTGCTGCTTCGGCAGCAGCCACATCTCGAACGGAAACCTCGGCGCGTATGGCGCCAGCGTAATGAAATGATCGTTCTCTCCGATCACCCGCTCGCCGGTATCGCGCTCCTGCCGGATAATGTCGCAAAAAATGCATCGCTCCTTTTCATCGTAATAATGCCAGCAGCTGTCTACCTCCTCGCGCACCCGCCGCGGAACAATCGGCAAGGCGATCAGTTGCGAGTGCGGATGCTCCACCGTTGCGCCCGCCGCTTCGCCATGATTCTTGAAAATTAACACATAGCGAAACCGCTTATCGTTTTTCAAATCCAGCATGCGGTCGCGATACGCCCATAGCACATCTTCCAGCGCCCGCTCCGGCAGCGTCGCCAACGTCGCGGCGTGGTCCGGCGTCTCGATAATCACTTCGTGCGCTCCGACGCCATTCATCTTGTCAAACAGTCCTTCGCCTTCACGATCCAGTTCGCCTTCAATCCCCAGCGCGGGAAACTTGTTCGGCACCACGCGAATGCTCCAGCCCGCGGTATTCGCCGCACCCCCGCTGCGCCCATACACCAGAATTTCCGACGGTGTCTTCCCTTCGCTGCCCGGACAAAATGGACAATTCTTCGGGCTCTTCGCCACCACGCTTTCACGCAAAAAATCGTTCGGACGCTTTCCCCGCTCCGTCGAGATAATCACCCAGCGTCCGGTGATCGGGTCCTTTCGCAACTCTGGCAAAGCTTTCCTCCTCGAAGGGGTGCGTCATCGCAAGCAAATTCGCCCGCAGAAAATCGATTTGCGTCGGCACATGATTCTTTGCACCGCACCGTGTGCTTTTCCGATTGTAACTCTTTCCGCGCGGCGTGCGCGTTCTTCCGGTGCACCTATCCGGCGCGCGTATCCTAAGTTACATTTGCGGGTTGAACGCATCCTTATGCAATCGCACCACCGGAGGCGCCCCAATTTCGTTGTCGATGGCCACCACATCGAACCGGCACGGGCACGCCGCCACCCGGCGCTCCATCAAAAATAATTTCGCCGTGCGTGCCAGCATCTCCTGCTTCTCGCGCGTCACGCTTAGTTCCGGCAACGCCGTAAATTCCTTCCGCACCGTTCGCGTGCGCACCTCCACGAACGCCAGCGTCTCTCCATCGTACCCAATCATGTCGATCTCACCCTTCACGCGCCGCGGCATATAGTTGCGCGCCACAAAAACATATCCCAGCCGCCGCAAATACCAATACGCATACGTCTCCCCGCGTATTCCTGTACGCCGCGACGCTTCTTTACTTTGCAGCGCCGCTGCGTCCCCGTCTGCGTCGCCCCCACCGTTGCCGCCGTAGCTGCCGTCATTGCCGCCAAACGACACCACTTCGTCGCGCAATCCCCGCCGCGCCCGCCAGCGCACCGCCTGAAACACCGCCCGCGAAAAAATCGCCATTCTTTTTCGCCTACTGTAGCGCAGGGCGCTCGCCTCTCAGCCCTGCGGCTTTTTCCGCAACGCCGGAAGTATAAACAAAAAGCCCGCACCCGCACACAATTCGTGCGCAGCTACGGGGTCATCGTGCAATCGTTCTGTAGGGGCACGGCACGCCGTGCCCGCCATTTCCTAGGCGCCCTAAATCTTCGCCTCGGCCTCCCGCAAGCACTCCTCCAACGTCCGCATCGCAAAATCCGCCTGCTCCTTATCAATCAGCAACGGCGGTGACAATCGCACGGTATTCTCGCCCGCCCCCAAAACCAGCAAACCCTTGTGGAACGCGCGATCCACCACAAAATTGCGCAAGTCCGCGGCTTTCTCCTTCGTCCGCTGGTCGCGCACCAACTCAATGCCGATCATCAGCCCGCGTCCACGCACGTCGCCAACAATCTTGAATTTCTTCGTCCAATCCGCCATGCGCGCAAACATGTAGTCGCCCATCTTCGCCGCGTTCTCGCGATATTCGCCTTCAATCAAATCCATGGTCGCGAGCGCCGCCGCAATGCACACCGGATTTCCGCCGAAAGTCGTCCCATGCGCCCCGGGCTTCCAACGCATCACGCTTTCCCGCGCAATAATCGCGCCCAGCGGCATCCCGCTGGCAATCCCCTTCGCCGAACACAGAATGTCCGGCTCAATCCCCGCGAATTCGTGCGCCCACCACTTCCCCGTCCGCCCCATTCCGGATTGCACTTCATCGCAAATCAGCATGATCCCGTGCTGGCGGCAAATCCTCTGCAACTCCTGCAAAAAGAATTTCGGCGCCGGAACGTATCCGCCCTCGCCCTGAATCGGCTCAATAATAATTCCCGCCACATCCTCGGGATCGAACAGCCGCTTGAAAATCTGCCCTTCCAGCTGCTCCAGAATTTCTGCGCCGCAAGTCTCGGATGTATGCCCATGCGCGCAACGATACGCGTAAGGATAAGGAATATGTTCAATCCCCGACAGCAACGCCCCAAAATTCTTCCGCTGCGTGGCCTTCGACGCCGTCAGCGACAGCGCCCCCATCGATCGCCCATGAAAACATCCATAAAACGCGATCATCTTGTCGCGCTTGGTGGCATAACGCGCCAGCTTGATCGCGCCTTCTACTGCTTCCGTCCCGGAATTGGTAAAGAAAACCTTCTTCGCCTCGTTCCCCGGCACCATAGCCGCCAGCCGCTCCGCCAAAATCGGCATGCTCTCGTAATAAAAATCCGTCCCAGACATGTGAATCAACTCCGCCGCCTGCTTCTGAATCGCCTCTACCACGCGCGGATGGCAATGCCCCGTCGAGCACACCGCAATCCCCGCGGCAAAATCCAAAAACGCATTTCCATCCACATCCTCAACGATCGCGCCCTGCCCGCGCTTCGCCACAAACGGATAATCTCGCGTGTACGACGGCGACATAATCGCCGCATCGCGCTCCACCACGCGCTTGGCATTCGGTCCAGGCAACTCCGTCACCAGACGGGGCAATTTCAAATTCGTTTCGGTAGCGGTAATCATGTTCTTCCTCCAGAGGAAAAATGGGCGGCGCCCTGATCAAGCATTATTGTCGATGAGGAACCGCGGGGCAGGCCGATATGCGTTTCAAGATCGGTCAGATAGACCAATCCCTGCGCGCACTCCGCCAGGAGAAAGGGGACTTAATCTACGCCGTAAAGGTTGGGACGCAGTTCGGCGGGCGAACAATGCGTTGGGAATTGGAGTAGTTGATAGAGCTTCATTTGCGTTTCCAGCGGACGCCGCCGTCCTTAGAATCTTCAAGAATTATACCACGTTCCGCGAGTTCCTTACGTATCCGATCCGAAGCCGCAAAATCCCGCCGTTGCCGCGCCGCCTGCCGCTCCGCAACCAGCTTTTCGATGTCCGCGTCATCGCCAGACGTATCAGGTCCGCCATACCCCAGAGCCCGCAGCATTTCTCCGTCGTTATCTTCCAGCACCGCAAAAACACGATCAAAGTTGCCCAGAAATTCCCGCGCTCCGGCAACGTCGCCCTGAAAAACCGCGTTCTTATCCATGGCAATATTCATATCCCGCACCAGGTCAAACGCCGCCGCCAGCCCCCGCGCGGTATTCAAATCGTCAGACAATCCCGCGTCAAACTCCTCCGCCGCCTGCGCAATCCGCCCTACCATCTCCTTCGACACCCCGGCCGGAAACTTCCCCATCGCCAACCGGTCCGCAAAATTCCGCAGCCGCTCCACCGAACTCGCCGCTTGCTGTAACCCATCAAACGTAAAATTCAATTGCTTGCGATACGGCACACTGGCCAACGCGAATCGCAGCGCCGAAGGCTTATATCCCTTCGCAAACAAGTCCCGCAGCGTATAAAAATTGCCGAGCGACTTGGACATCTTCTCGCCCTCAACCAGCAAATGCTCCGCATGCATCCAGTAACGCGCAAACGTCTTCCCCGTAGCCGCTTCGCTCTGCGCTATCTCATTCTCATGATGCGGAAACGAAAGATCGATCCCGCCGGTATGAATATCCAAAGTCTCGCCCAGATATTTCATCGCCATCGCGGAGCACTCGATGTGCCACCCCGGCCGACCCGCACCAATCTCCGTCTCCCAAAAATGCTCCCCTGGCTTCGGCGCTTTCCACAACGCAAAATCCCGCGCGCTCTCTTTCTCGTACCGATCGTTATCTACTCGCGCCCCAGCCTGAATCCCCGCCACATCAATCTGCGACAGCTTCCCGTACGCGGGAAATTTCGCAATCCGGTAATAAATCGACCCTTCCCCATCGTAGGTAAACGATTTTTTCTGCAGTCGCTCAATCAACTTCACCATATCCTCGATATGGTCCGTCGCCCGAATCCAGTGCTCCGGCGACTCAATGCTCAAAACCTTGCAATCCGCAAAAAATGCCTGCACAAACTTCTCGGTATACTCGCGAATCCCCACTCCCGCCGCCGCCGCATTGGCGATAATCCGGTCGTCCACGTCGGTCAAATTCATCACATGCAACATCTTGAATCCGCGCAACTTCAAGAATCGCCGCAAAATATCCTGAAACACAAACGTCCGAAAATTTCCAATGTGCGCGTAGTCATACACGGTGGGCCCGCACGTATACATGCGCACCTCCCCCGCGCGGAGGGGCACGAACGCCTCAGTCTCCCCGCCCATCGTGTTATGCAGTCGAATCTCAGCCATTTTGCAGTGCGGTTTACCCTGAGCGCTTTGCGCGAAGGGCGTGAACCCCGCTCTTAACCTTTCTCAGTCAACGACAACATGCGCACTCAAGCGGCGAGCCTCACCCAGAATTGCACTTTCGCGCTAGTCGTCGCCGAACCACTCCGCGAAGCCCCCGCCCCACAGCGTGCCCCGCAACGCAAAACCAAAACGACAATTCTATCTGCAACCCTGCCGAAAACAAACCAGAGCGTCGGGAGCTTTAATTTTTTTGGTGTGCTGCAGAGGGGACACGGGGTTATTTTTGTAAGTGTTCATTCTGTGGGAGTTGAAGTGCTTTGTTTTGATACGGTTCGCAAGTGTTCATTCTGAACGGGTTATGGATGGGTAGTTTTTGCTTCGTCCCGCGTCATGACGACGCTTTGCGCCGACGGGCACGGCATGCCATGCCCCTATGATTGGGGTGAGGATTTTTAGGCTTTCGGGAATGTTGCTGCTTTAGGACGCAGTTCTATACCTAAAAAATATAGCACGTTATAGAAATACCTGTCAAGTGGTATTTTAGGTACTAATACTACTGGGAGAGATTAATTCGAATGCGAGTGACTCATTGCTTTCGGCGTTGGCTGGAGTGCGCCTGATTTGACGCCCTCGCGGAACCCCCGTAAAGTTGCTGCCGCTATCCCGTGGAGTCTTGTCAAAATGAATTGCGTCAAAATCATCCGCAGTCGCTCCGTCGCCATTATTGTCACCACCCTGCTCTTAATTCTCGCCTCCGTCGCCAGCCCCGCCCACGCGCAAGACGCCACGAACCCGGCACAACAAAAACCGCTCACCCCGGAAGCCTCCCTGAACCTCCGCTTCCTCTCCGATCTCCAACTCTCCCCCGATGGCACCCGCCTCGTCTTCGTGGTCACCGAGCCTCCCACCGACGACGGCCGCGCCACCCACATCTGGCTATTCGACAAGCGCAGCAACACCACGCGCCAATTCACTTACTCCAAAAAGTCCGAAAAATATCCGCGCTGGTCCCCAGACGGCAAACAACTCGCTTTCCTCTCGAATCGCAACGAAGAAGATCAAATCTACGTGATGCGCGCCGACGGCGGCGAAGCCACCGCCCTCACCAAAGGCAAACGCGCCATCAGCAAATTCGCCTGGTCCCCAAACAGCCGGCAAATCGCCTTCCTCGCCTCAGACGCCAAATCCGAAGCCGAAGAAAAGAAGGAAAAAGATAAAGACGACGCCCACGTCACCGATAAGGAAGACAAGCACGCCCGCCTGTGGCTGCTGAACGTAGCAACGCTAGAAGCCAAAGCAATCACTGACGCAAAATGGGAACTCTCCGAAATCGCCTGGCTGACATCGGGCGACGCCGTCATCACCGTAGCCACCGATCATCCCGAATCTGATCAGAACACCAACCGCATCTTCACCATAAAACTTTCCGACGGCACGATGACGCAGCTGGCCGCGCCACGCGGCCCCTTCGGCGACATAAAAATTTCTCCCGACGGCACCACGCTAAGCTTCATTGGCAGCCGCGAAGACGGCCCTTCCCCGCACGACCTGATGCTCCTCGACCTCACGCACGGCCGCAACACCGCGGCAAGAAATCTCACCGCGCTTAGCCTGGACCGCCAAGTCTTCGACTACCAATGGATTAAATCCGGCGGCCTCGAAACCATCGCCGCGGATGGCTTCCGCACCAAATTTCACTCCTTCGACGCCCACGGCACCATGCAAGATTCCTCCGGCGTCACGCCGCAGTCGCTGACCACCAATCCGGTCGCGTTCGCCATCACTACCGACGGCTTACTCTTCGCCGGGCAATCCGCCACACAACCGCAGGAACTCTACTCGTGGGACGAAAAATCCGCGCCCGTACAACTGACGCACGTCAACGATGCATGGAAACGGTTCGCGCTGGCTCAGCCTGAGTTCTACAAATACAAATCCTTCGACGGCCTGGAAATCGAAGCCGCGCTACTAAAGCCCGCGAACTACGACGGAAAATCCCAGCTCCCCTTGATCACCCTCATCCACGGCGGCCCAACCGGCGCGTGGCAAGACACAATCGAAACCTGGGGCCAGCTTCTCGCCGCCCGCGGCTACGCGGTTTTCTATCCCAACATTCGCGGTTCCATCGGCTACGGCCAGAAATTTATCGAAATGAATCGCGGCGATTGGGGCGGCAAGGATTTTAAAGATGTAATGTGGGGCGTCGACGATCTCGTCGCCAAGGGCATTGCCGATCCGAACAAGCTCGCCATCGGTGGCTGGTCCTACGGCGGCTACATGTCCGAGTGGGCCATCACGCAGACCCCGCGCTTCAAAGCCGCGGTCAGCGGCGCCGGCCTGGCCAATTTAATCTCCGAATACGGCACCGAGCGCGGCCCCTCCTATGACGAATGGTTCTTTGGCTTGCCGTACGAAAAGCCCGACGGCTTTCTCAACAGTTCGCCATTCCTCTACTTGAAAAATGCCAAGACTCCCACGCTGATTCTGCAAGGCGATGCGGATCCGGTCGACCCGCTAGGCCAAAGCCAGGAGCTTTATCGCGGCCTAAAGCGCTATGGCGTCGAAACTGAATTGGTGATCTATCCCCGCGAACCGCACGGCTTCCACGAGCAAAAGCATCTGCTCGACCGCTTAAACCGCATCCTAGCGTGGTACGACGCGCACCTGAAAAAACCAGACCCCGCCGCGACCACCACCGCAAAATAAAACACGGACCGCTACGGCGATCCGCGTTTTATTTTGCATGCGATCTTCTCGCCGCTGGAAAGGCGACCGCCTCAGAAGGCGGCCGCTACATAAGGCCGCCGCGCAGCCACGCTAAACCGGTGAATTCACACCACTCAAAAATCCTCCGAGATGCCCGGTGAGCCCGACGAGCGCGACGCCGATAAGTTCGAGAGGAATCCGAAACCCTGCAGCAAGATCTCCTGTCTTTCGCAGCGAGCGAAAATGCACCCAGCCAACGATCCACATGATCAAACTACTAACCAGCGCAAACACCAGATGCATCAGCAAAATCCCCTTGAGCCGCTGGCCTTCCAGCGCCCACTGCCAGGCCAACAGCCCGCTGGCAATCACTGGAAACGTAAGAATCGCCGCCGAAATTAAATTGTAACCTGCGACCGCGGCCAGCTCTTGCCGCTTGCTCCACTGCGCCGCCGCATCAAACGCCACGCCGGTCATAAACAGCGCGATGGGAAAGTGGATCAGCACCACGTGTTGCGCGTGCTTGGCCAAGAAAACCGTTTTTGGATCGAATGGATTGGTCATTACCAGGCTCACTGCACGATGACTTTGCCGACCATCTTTGGATGGATCGAGCAGAAATAGTCATACGCGCCGGCTTTAGCAAACGTGAACGAAAACTTTTCATCCGTGTCCAGCACCTTGGATTTGAACACGCCCTCCGTGCTAACCACGGTGTGTGGGATATCGTCGCGATTCGTCCACGTCACCGTCGTTCCCACCGGAACGGTCAATGCTTCGGGGCCAAACTTGAAATTATCAATCTTCACTTCCATCGTTTTTGCCTGCGAAGTAGCCGCTGCGGCCGGCTGCGCCAGCACGGGCGAAGCGTTTTCGCCGCGCGCCACCGTGCCACGCACAAACCCGCCGCCAGCCATCGCCAACATCAGAACTGCTCCACCAACGAACACACCTCCACGCATCGTCGTATCTCCTTTTTCTTATCGATTGAATTGCCGAAGCTAAATCGCCGAAACCCGGTGAATCGTCAAAACCTTGGCCGTTTGTTGCGAATTCAGCCTGAGCCGGACAACTACACCAGCGACGAGTCCGTCACTGCAAGGCTGTGACTGCCGTGCACCGAATTTACGTCCGTGATGCCCAGCACGCCGCGCAATTGGTCGGCCGGCACTTTCATCGGCCCCGGGGAATCCGCTTTCCCGGGCGCTGGCTGCGGAAATGCCGTCGAACACGCAGTGTGGAACGTCACATTACCCTCCACCTTCTGCATGATTTGGTGGATGTGGCCATTCAGCACCGTCACCGAACCGAATTTCTTCAGCAGCGCCAGCGCCTGCGCGCTATCCTGCGTGCCCCAACCCCATTCCGGATACACGGTCCACAGCGGAATGTGCGCGAACACCACGATGGGCGTGCTGGACTTCAAGCTCTTAACGTCTTTTTCGATCCACGCGATCTGCTCCGCGCCCAGCGAGCCAAGTCCGCCGGCCTTCAGGTTCATTACGTTCACCAGACCGATGAAGTGCACGCCTTTTTTCTCGAAGCTGTACCAGCCTTGACCATGGCTCTGTTTCGCGTAGCGCTCCAGGTATTGCTTGCCGTCATCGTTCAGCACGTCATGCTCGCCCGGAACGAAGAACACGTCCTTGGCGCTGGCGCTCTTTAGAATCTGGTCCACGGCATCAAACTCTTCCGGCTTGGAAAGGTGACTGATGTCTCCGGTGTGCAGCATGAATTCCGGCGCCGTCGAGAGCCCGTTAATCTTGTCCACCGCCGCCTTCAGCGTGCCCGCCACGTCCGTATTCGCCGGCTTGTTAAAGCCCATGTGACTGTCGCTGATCTGTACGAAGCTCAGTTCGCCAGCCGAAGCCTTAGCCGCGCGACTGCCGGGCGTGCCCAGCGCGTACGACTTCAGAACGCCGCCTTGCATCACGCACAACGCTCCGGTGCCCGCCCACGCCATGCACTTCAGAAACCCGCGGCGATCGATGCCGTCGTGCCCGCCCGTCGCATCTTGCGCGACTGTTGCAATGAGATCGTGGTCATGCAGAATTTCGTCTTTCTTGCTCATTTTTAGCTCCTCAGTTAACGCGCTTCGTCCGCGGCCCTAGGCCTCGCGGTTACGACCCCAGGGCTGGGCTCTGGAGTCCGCGTTTCGTTATGCAAGACTGCGGCACCCGGGTTTCTATTCCGCCCGATCCATTTTTTCCGGCGTTTAAGGGCAAAAAAGAATCCTGGCCTTTGGAGGGAATATCGGGAATAAACTAGGCCCTGGGACAGTCTCCCATTTGCGCCATCGAAAAGTGCGGCCAAGCTAAGTCCATCGGGAAAGCTGGACGCAGCCGGGAAGGAATCGAGATTGCTTGCTCCGGAGGATCGCGCGCGTTTTGAAGAAATCGTGCTCCCGCACCTGGACGCCGCGTTCAACCTGGCGCGCTGGCTGCTGCGCAGCCGCTCCGACGCCGACGACGTGGCCCAGGAGGCATTGATGCGCGCATACCGCTTTTTTGGCGGCTTCCATGGCGGCGACCCGCGCGCCTGGCTGCTGCAGATTGTACGCAACACCTGTTACACCTGGCTGGGCAAGAATCGCCCGGCGGAGCTTATGACCGAATTTGACGAGACCAATCACGCGGTAGAAGTTCGCGAGCGGCCCGCATCCGCCGGATCGTATGGCGGGTCGCCGGAGGCCCAGGCCATGGCCAGCGAGGATCGCGAGCGGCTAACGCGCGCGCTGGAGGAGTTGCCGCCGCGCTTTCGCGAGGTGCTGGTGCTGCGCGAACTGGAAGGTTGCAGCTACAAAGAGATCGCCACCATCACCGCCGCGCCCATTGGAACGGTAATGTCCGCGCTTTCCCGTGCCCGGCGGCAGTTGCAGTACGTGCTTACGAATCCCAAGGGTAAAGAGGTCGCCCGTGACCTGTGAACTAAACACAACATCGCTGCACGGCTACCTCGATGGCGAGCTTGACGCCGTGCGCGCCGCGGAGTTTGAGCACCATCTCGAATCGTGCGCGGAATGCCTTGCGGAGCTGGAAGCGCAAGAGTCGCTGCGCACTTCGCTGCAACAAGCGCAATTGCGGGAACGCGCCCCGCTCGACCTGCGCAAGAAAATTCTGCAGAGCCTGCCAAAATCGGCGCCATCGCGCTTCGCGCTCGGCGCGGCGTGGCGTCCATGGTCGCAAGCGTCGTCGCAATCATCCGGGCAATCATTATTTTGGCAAGGTTTGGCCGTGGCCGCGTTGGTACTGTTGGCCGTGAGCTTTCTTGGCTGGTGGTTGGTCCTCGACCGCCATGGCCTTTCCTCGGAGCGGGGACTTTCCGCCGAGATTGTTGACGCCCACGTGCGCTCGCTGCAGCCCGGCCATCTCTCGGATGTGATTTCCACCGATCAACACACCGTGAAGCCGTGGTTCAACGGCAAGGTGGACTTCGCGGTCCCCGTGCGCGATTTTGCCGACGAGGGCTTTCCGCTGCAAGGCGGCCGCCTGGAAGTGATCAATGGAAAGACCGTGGCTGCGCTGATCTACGGTCGGCGCAAGCACGAAGTAAATCTCTTCGTGTGGCCGGAAACTACCGCCGATGAGAAGGCGGTCGCCAGTTCCGTGCGCGGCTACAATTTAATCTGCTGGCGCAAGGCCGGCATGGAATACTGGCTAGCCTCCGACCTCGCCCTGCCAGACCTGGAAGTTCTGCAACACTTGCTAGCGCAATAACGACCGGCCGCGCACCCTTCGTAGGGACGCAACATGTTGCGCCCCTGCTTGCCCAGGCGTACCAACTTACGAATTGATTCCCGGTGTGCCCTGTTGTGCCCCGCTATGCTAGGATGCGCGTCGGAGCGCACGAAAATGTCTAAATCGCACAAGAAATCATCAGGCAAAGTTCTACTCGGAAAACCGTTGCACGGAAAAGTCGCGCTGGTGGCTGGCGCCACGCGTGGGGCGGGACGCGGCATCGCTATCGCGCTGGGCGAGGCTGGCGCGACGGTCTATTGCACGGGGCGCAGTTCGCGAAAGCGACGTGCAAAGACTGCACCAACACCGGGCCGGCCGGAGACGATTGAGGAGACCGCCGAGATGGTTACTGCGGCGGGAGGGCATGGCATCGCCGTTCGCGTGGATCACACCGTTCCCGCGGAAGTGAAAAAACTGGTCAGCGTCATCAAGCGGCGCCACAAAGGCCTCGACATTCTGGTCAACGACGTTTGGGGCGGCGATCCGCTGACGCAGTTCGGCAAAGGGTTCTGGAGCGCCAACCTCGAAAATGGCCTGCTGATGCTGAAGCAGGCCATCCATTCGCACATCATCACCGCACACTTCGCGGTGCCGCTGATGTTCGGGCGGCGCGGCGCCATCATTTTCGAGATCACCGATGGGGACGGCTACTACTACCGCGGAAACATCTTCTACGACCTGGTGAAAATTTCCGTGATCCGGCTGGCCTTCGTCATGGCTCGCGAATTGCGCAAACGCGAAATCATCGCGCTGGCCTTGACGCCGGGCTTTTTGCGCTCCGAAGCGATGCTGCAGCATTTTGGCGTGACGGAAGCGAACTGGAAAGACGCCGGCAAACGAAAAAATGCCACGCAAAACTCCGCGGACCAGAACGACGCCCCCGAAGATTTCATGATCTCGGAATCGCCGCGCTACATCGGCCGCGCGGTCGTGGCACTGGCGACCGACCTCAACGTGAAAAAGAAAAACGGCCGCGTCTTCAGCACCTGGGCGCTAAGCCGCGAATACGGCTTCACCGATCTGGACGGCACGCAGCCGCACTGGGCCGACCACGCGCACAAAAAATATGGCAAGTGGAAAGTTTGCGACGAACAATTCTATTCCTACTGGGAGTACGGCTTAATTGACAAGATGTTTCCGGATTGGTTCTGACGCGATGTGTAATGTGCCGATGGCCGTGAAATTGAGTGATGACTAGTTTCCGATTTCTGTCGCGGTGATCTACTAGTCAGACGCATCGTCTGGCTTGTGCTCTTTTCGAACCCACGGTTGTCCGACCTTGGAGCGTTCGGCATACCAGCCTAGAGGCAGGTCGGCTAATTCGGCCAGGCTCGGGTCGCGGTCGATTGGATGGTGAAAGCAGGAGAGTGAAGGGCCACCTCCATCTGCCATGCTGTCACCGAGAAACTGCCACGCCCCATCTTCAGCCTCATGTGAGACGAATGTTACGGGCTCAGTCCCGTTGTGAACTGCTTGGGAGAGAAAGACTCCCGTGTGTGGAGGATCTGGGAATTTCCAATTGAAAAGACTACTTTTCGGATCAGTTGAGGCCCAAAAATCATTTTCGGCTCTCGTCATTGGAGCGGTGGACTGCATCAACGGCTGCTCAAACGTTTTGTCAAACTCCCGGTCCTCCGGAAATCGATTCTTGAGGTCGGGGTATACCGCTTGGAGTACAGGGAAGTCAGCGTCACCGTAATACCAAATCGCCCAACCCATCAGCTGTTTTAACCACTTTTGGTCAACGAGGCGGAACTCGCACTCGACTCGACCTACGAGGTCAGGGTGTCGCCCTTTCGTTAGATCAGCACCGGCCCGCATAAGCTTGGTAGCTTCGTTCAACGCAAAGTGTGCGGTTTCTGGCGGCAGCCCGACGGTAATAATTTCGGGTTTTCCACAAGTGTCGAAAATGCCGACGGTGTATGACCATCCGAGGCCGTAGTTCGTCCGCGCCACGTTTACGACAGAACAGCCAAATTCCTCGATGTGACCGATCGTGCGCTCGTCGTCGGGGCACAATTCGATTTCCCTGAATTTCCGCGTTCGTGCGGTCTCGAACTCTCTTTTATTTAAAGGCATTTAAGTTCGCTACTATGCTTTACGGGATCAGCGCAGTGGACTATACACCGAGAAACCGGACAATCGAAAGATGCCTGATGAGTTGGATTATCGAAGAATCGTCAGGTCACCTAAGACCAACCTTGTGGCCGTGAAGAATTCACCACAATTCCTAGCGTAGGGCTTTACAGCGCGTTTCGTGGCATGCTAAGGTTGCATCCCGTACCGCCATCGCTGCGCCAGGCGGCAAGGGCCTCTCATCGAGAACCTGCCAAACGTTTGTGTCCACGTGTGGGTATCCACGGCTAGGACTTGCGACCGCTCGTTGGTTGCTTTGTTGCAACGCCGCACTCCCTCTCTGGGAATACTAAGTCGTCTCTCTTCATGCGTTTGCGCGTGCGATGACACACGCCGGCGAGCATGGAGACTGGGACAAAAGAGGACACTTTGCTGAAGCTGCGAAAAGTGGAAATCACAGGCTTTAAATCGTTCTTCGAGCGCACCACGGTTACGTTTAGCGGCTCGGGGACCACCTGCATCGTCGGCCCTAACGGCTGCGGCAAGTCTAACGTGGTGGACGCCATCTCCTGGGTGCTGGGTGAGCAGAGCCACAAGTCCCTGCGCGCGGGCCGCATGTCTGACTGCATCTTCAACGGCACGCTGAAGCGCCCCCCGCTCGGTCTGGCGGAAGTAACCATCACCATGGAAGACTCGGAACTTGCTGAAGCGGCACGCTTTGTTTTGGAGGCTACGGATATTATTGAGGCCTCGGCGGAGGGATCGGCGCCGATCCCGGCTCTCGGCGATGGTCTGAATGGCGATGCTTCAGCTCCAGTAGCCGAGCTTCCGGCAGGCGAACCTGGCGGCGAAATTGTGTCGCTGGATCCGGCCGTGAATATGGATGCAGCAGCAGCCTCAGAGAGCGAAGCCGCTGCCGAGCCTGAATTCATCCCCGACCTTATAAAGGGTAAGCGCCGCAAGCGCGGTTCGGACAAACTCTCCGTGGCCACCAAGCCGGGCGAAGTAGTCGTCAGCCGCCGCCTGTACCGCTCCGGCCAGAGCGAATACCTAATCAACGGCCGCACCGCCCGCCTGCGCGACATTCAGGATATGTTCATGGGCGTGGGCCTCGGCCCCGATTCCTACGCCATCATCGAACAGGGCCGCATCGGCCAGATTCTCTCCACCAAGCCCATGGAGCGCCGCGCCATCATCGAAGAGGCCGCCGGCGTAACCAAATTCAAAACCAAGAAGCGCCTTGCCGAAGCCAAGCTGGAATCTTCAAAAATTAATCTTTCGCGCGTGAACGACATCGTGGTGGAAGTGGAAAAGCAATTGGGCTCGCTGAAGCGCCAAGCCGCCAAAGCGCGCCGCTATTCGGAAGTCCGCGACCAGATGCGCGCCATTGTTCGCCAGATGCTGGCCGGCAAAGCGCGCGAACTGGACGCCGAAGCGGAACGCGTGGCCACTTCGCTCGCCGAACTTACCGCTGCGGAAACCGAGCAAGCCGCCGGAATCCTTACGCAAGAAACCGAGCACGACCGCGTGAACCGGCGCATCTACGAGCTGGACGCCGAACTCAAGCAGAACCAAAACGTGCTGAATCTTACCGCGCTCGAAGCCGACCGCAGCGAGAACCGCGTTTCGTTCAACCGCCAGCGCGCCGAAGAGCTTGCCGGACGCCGCGGACAAATTTCCGCGGAAATGGCGCAAGCCATCGCGCAAGCGGCGGAGTGCGCGGCGCGCAACGCGGCGCAGCTGGAAGCGGTAGCCGCGGTGCGTGAAGAATCGGGCGCGCTGCAATTGCGCGTGGACGAGCTGGCCGCGCGGGCGCAGTCTCGCAGCACGCAAATCGCGGAATCGGAAATCCGCATCACCGCGCTGCGGCAAACCGCGTCGCAAGCCTCGGAAAGCCTGTTGCGCCTGCATGGCGAACAGAAGCAGGCCGAGGAAGCGCTGGTGCATCAGGCCGCCGCGCTGCACAAGCTGGAAATCAGCGAGCACGACATGCTGGAGTCTTCGATTCGCATCCGCGACGATGCCGATCACGCCGCGTACGATTTTGAAACTGCCCGCGGGGAATTGCACGCGTTGAAAGAAAATGCCGCCGCGCTGCAAGCGCAGCTGGCCGAATGCAAGAATCAGCGCGAACTGACCACCAAGCTTACCGACGCGGTGCGCGACGCCTTGGCCGGCGTGCGCGCGCGCCACGGCTCGTTGACCAATATTCTGAGCGATCGCTCCTACACTGCCGACGCGGTGCAAAAACTATTCGCCGCCAATGAACGCGGCAGCGGCGAAGATTTCCGCGCCGTGGGCGTGCTGGCGGACTACGCGGAAGTGGAAGAAAAACACGAAGTGGCGCTGGAGCAATATCTGCGCGAGGAATTGGAGTTTGTGGTGGTCGAGACGTACGACCACGCACGCGCGGGCGTTTCCATGCTGCGCGAAGAGGTCGGCGGACGCGCTACCTTCTTCGTCGACTCGCTGCGCAGCCTGCGCCTGGCGGAGTACGAACCCATCGTGCATTTCCGCGCCGAAGACGGCGTCATCTCACGCCTCGATAAGATTGTGGAGTTTCGCGAACCTCTCGGCGCCGCCGCAAAACAATTCTTGCCGCGCTTGCGTTCAGCGTACCTGACGGAAAGCTCCGCCGCCGCGGAAAAACTGGCGCGCGAGAATGCGCAATACGCGTTCGTGACGCCGGACGGCACCTGCTATCAGGGCCGCATGGTTACCGGCGGACGTCCGGACGAATCCGGCCCGCTGGGCATGAAACGCGAACTGCGCGCGCTCGACGCCGAGCTGATGCAGCTGGAACACGATATGGCGGAGAAGCAGGCCGCGCTACAAAGCATCGCCGCGCAAATTACTGAAGCCGAGCAAGCGCTCGAAACGGTTCACGCCGAACAACGGGAGGTGGAGCGTAAGTCCATCTCCGCGAAAATGCGCCACGACCAAATGCAGAGCGAGCTGGCGCGCCTGGGCCTGGACCTCACGGTGTGCCAGAACGATCTTTCGCGCATACGCCAGGACGTGGAGAACGCCCGCGTGCGCGCCGAACGCGCCCAGCATCAACATGTGAACGCGGCGGCCACGCGCGCGGAAGCCGAAGCGGAAACCGCACTGCTCACCGAAGGATTGACGCAACTGCGCGCCTCGATTCAGTCCGAACAAGATGAACTGGCCACCGGCCGCGCCGAACTGGCCGCCATGCACGAACGACTCTCTTCCGCGGAATCGCTGGCCGAGCGGCTTGCGCAAGAACGCAGCGAGCTGGAGCGCCGCGAGTCCGCATTGCGCCAGCAGGAACTTTCCATCAACGACGAAAGCGCCGCGCTGGTAAAGCAAAACGAAGAGCTGCAACTGCAACTCGAAGGCTTGCGCGGTGAAAAGTTGCGCCTGGAAATTCGCCAGCGCGACCTGGAACAGGAATGGGATGCCGCGCGCACCAGCGTGGCCCGCATGGACGATCATCTGCGCATGGCGCGGCAAACGCTGCAGGAAGTTCGCGAGCTGCGCAGCCAGGCGGAAATCGCGCGCGCCAAGAATGACTCCGACCGCGAGCACCTGCGCGAAACGTGCATGGCCGAAGTAAACGCCCAGCCGGAAGATTTGATCGCCACGGAATCGGCGTTCATGTCCGGAGAGGAGCTGGCCGTCGCGGAAGCCAACTACCGCGAAATGAAGCAGCGCGTGGAAGCCATGGGCGCGGTGAATATGATGGCGCTCGAAGAGTTCAACGAGTGCGAAACGCGATTCACGTTCATGACCCGCGAACGTGACGATTTGATGCAGTCCATCACGGACACGCTGCAAGCCATCGCCGAGCTCGATCTCATCTCCAAAGATAAATTTGAGCAGGCTTTCAACGCCATCAACGCGCACTTTTCCACCGCCTTCCACACAATTTTTGGCGGCGGCATGGCGGAGATGCGGCTCACGGAAGTGGATAGCTCCGGTGACGCGGGCATCGACGTGGTGGCCTCGCCCCCGGGCAAGCGCCTGCAAAACGTTTTGCTTTTGAGCGGCGGAGAAAAAGCCATGACCGCGCTGGCGCTGCTCATCGCCATCTTCCGCTATCAGCCCAGCCCGTTCTGCATACTGGACGAAGTGGACGCGCCGCTGGATGAAGCGAACGTTGGGCGTTTCACGCGGCTAATCACGGAGATGAGCAGCCAGACGCAATTCATCGTGGTCACGCACAATCGCAAGACCATGGAGATCGGCAACGTGCTCTACGGCGTGACCATGCAGGAGCCGGGCGTTTCGAAAATCGTCAGCGTGCGCTGGGAAGGCGAAGCCGACTCCGCGCCCACACGGCGGCAGGCTGCAGCTTCGGCAGCGTAACCTTCGCGGCGAAACGTTCGCAACGCAACGAGAGGCGCATAACCGGCGCCGCACGATAATTCTTCACAAGTTTTCTTCCACCGATTTCCACCGCTGCGCGCTTGGACTTCCCTTCCCCGTACGTTAAAATGTTAATCATCGGTCGGGGGAACGTGATTCGTGGCAGTAAGTCCTTCCATGCAGACTATTCGTGAAACGCATTTTGCCGGCATCGCGCCAGCGGCGCGGGGAAAAGTGCGCGACATTTACGATCTGGGCGACCGCCTGCTCATCGTCGCCACCGATCGCCTTTCCGCCTTCGACGTCATCCTCCCCACGCCCATTCCTGACAAGGGCCGCGTGCTCACGCAACTCTCACTGTTCTGGTTTTCGCTTTTGCGCGACGTGATCCCCAATCACGTGCTCAGCGCCACGGATTTTCCCCCGCCTTTCGATACGCACGCCGACGAACTCGCGGGACGCTCGATGGTGGTGCACAAGACCCAGCCGCTGCCCGTTGAGTGCGTGGTGCGTGGCTATCTCTCCGGCTCCGGATGGAAAGACTATCAAGCCACGGGAAAGGTTTGCGGCATCGCGCTGCCCGCAGGCTTGCGCGAGTCCGACCGCTTGCCCGAACCAATCTTCACGCCCGCATCGAAAGCCACCAGCGGCCACGACGAAAACATTTCTTTCGCGCAAGCCGCCGATCTGCTTGGCAGAGAGCTGGCCGAACGGGTTCGCAACGTAAGCATCGAGATTTACAAAAAAGCCGCAGCCTATGCCGAGCCGCGCGGCGTAATTCTGGCCGACACCAAATTCGAGTTTGGCATGCTGCGCGACGAATTGATCTGGATCGACGAAGCTCTCACGCCAGATTCTTCGCGCTTCTGGCCCGCCGCGTTGTACAAACCCGGCGGCGCGCAGCCTTCGTTCGACAAGCAGTACGTACGGGATTATCTGGAACGGATTCAGTGGCCGAAAACCCCGCCCGGCCCTGAACTACCCGGAGATGTAGTGGCAGCAACGCGTGCCAAATATCGCGAGGCGTTTCGTATCCTCGCGGGCCGCGAACTCGATTAGCCCCGGTCCCCTCGTATATTTCAAATTCCGTGGAGCGTGGCAACGTGAAGGATCAACTCGAAGGTTTGGTGATGCAAATGGTGGAGGATGGAATTCTGTTCGACGAAGCCGTCGGCGAGTTTGAAAAACGCTTCATCAAGAAAGTGCTGGATGGCGCGCACGGCAATCAATCGCGTGCCGCGGAAGTGCTGGGCATTCATCGCAACACGCTAAGCCGCAAAATCGAGGTGTATAAGCTGGATCACAACGGCCACCGGCGTAAGCGCTCGCGCTAGCCGGACCGCCCTCTGCATCGGAACAAACAAATCGTCGCGACAAACAAATGGCCGCTCGCGACAGCGGACGGGCCGTAACCAAAAAAAAGGCTCTCCGGTAAAAGGCCGGAGAGCCGCTGATTCCCTCTTACAAGGAATTAGTTCGAGCTTTTCGCAGCTGGCTTCCTCACCGGCTTCTTGCCCTTTTCCTTGGGAATGTCTTCCACGTTCACTTTGCCTTTTTCCCAGTGCAGCATGAACGCTGGATCGGGATCGTACGAGGCGAGCGTGGCGGTGAATCGCACCGAATTATCTTTCTCCAGGCGCGCGGCATCCGGCTGCCCAACGATTTTCACATCCATGTTGGGCGTGGTGGCAGCATCGAATTCCGCTTCGGTGGTCACGAAGGCTACTTTAATTTCCGTCAAATCGGTTCCTGGAGTGACTTCAATGATTTTTCCGGGAACGTCAGGAAACTCCAGTCCGCAGGAGGCCAGCCACGTGACTTTGCCCTTGTCGCCGCCGGCTTTCAAATCCGCGATCACCGAGGCGATAGTCATATCCTTGCGTGCAGCGTCGAGATCCGCGGCGCTCGGCAGCTTGTAACTATCGGGACGATCTTGCGCGGTGGCAGAAAGCTGTAGTAGCTCGTTCAGTTCCGCGTCGGTCAAATTGTCGCAGGCCGCTTGCTGATAATTCGCCACCAGCTTGCGTAGATAGGTCTTCAGCGAATTAGATTGCTGCGCGGTCGCCGATTTCGAACCCGCCGCCCGAGCGATGATCCACAGGCCATCCAGCGTCTGCGGCGGCGTGCTCGCCAATTCGGCTCTCCCCAAGCTGTACTCAACAATCGGATCGTCGGGCTTCAATGCCAAATCTGCTTTGTAATAGGTGATGGCGTCCGGATAGTCTTTCTGGACCATCGCGGCCTGCGCGGCAACGGCGTCCAGCGTGAGTAGCCACGCCGTCTTTTGGGTGTTGAACACATCGTCGGACACACCCTCTGGCTTCTTAAAATCGGGAAGGGCCTTGAGCGCTCCGGCGGCGGCATCCTGGGCGGCCTTGGCGAGGACGGCATCCTGACCCGCCGCCTTATTCGCGGGATCCGAAATCAACGCGCTGTACATGGCCGCGTGCGCATAAAGCGCGAAGAACTTGGCGTTGGCATCGAGCTTGTCGCCTAGCGCCGTGGTCTTATCCGCGTACTCGATCGCTCGGGGATAATTTTTTTGTACGCCATAGTTCTGGTAGTAGAGCGGATAAACGTAAATCAACAAGGCGGAGTTAGGGTACTTGGAAACGAAGTCATCCAGCAGCTTGATCTGGGCGGCCGGATTCTTTTCCGCAGCCGCCGCCGTGTAGGCGTTGTATTCCGCCATGGTGTACGGCTGCTTGCTGGCCCCTGCGTCCTGTCCTGCGAACGCCGGTTGTCCCAAAAGTACGGATCCTGCAAGGACCACGCTCAGCGCGGCGGTCATTGCAAGGGTCCCGAATTTTTCGATTGCTCTCATTCCCACTCTCCTCGAACTTTTGACTGCCACTGGATGATTGCGTTCTCCCGGTCACCACCCACCGGGCCATGCTTTGCGTTCAGGAAACCTTGGAAGTATAGGGAAACCCACGGGGGCTTCGCAAGTTGTACGGACACCGCGTTAACAGTATTTTCAGATAATCCGCTCCGGATTTTATGCCGCGAGGCTCCACGAACCGCCTTCTCGCCGCCAGCACCCGAGGCATCCCAACCACTGTGCAAACTCGTAGTGTTAGGATGAGTGTCGCATAAAAACGTTGGCACGCACGAGGAAGAATTCTTATGGCGCAAATGAGCGAAACAAATGACCGCGGCACTTCCGGCTCATTACATGACGGACCACTCAGCGGCGCGTCCGCGCTGGTCACTGGCAGCAGCCGCGGCATTGGACGCGCCATCGCGTTACGCCTGGCGAAACTCGGCGCGCGCGTGGTCATTTGCGGCCGCCAGCGATCCGCACTTGATGAAACGCTTGGCATGCTTCGTGACGTCAACAAGAACCTGGACGAGAACCTCGGCGCGTCCGCCCACGCGCAAATCGCCGATGTTTCCAGCGCCAGCGAAGTTGCTGCGCTCATCGCCGCCACCGAAGCCGCCATCGGTCCCATCTCCATCCTGGTGAATAACGCCGGCATCGGAAGCTTCGGCCCGGTGCAAGAGCAGTCCGAAGCCACCTGGGACACTATCTTAGACACCAATCTCAAGAGTGTGTTCCTGCTTTCCCGCGCGGTCGCTCCCGGAATGATCGCGCGCGGAGCCGGGGACATCATCAACATCAGCTCACTTGCCGGCCTGAACGCCTTCGCAGGCGGCGCGATCTACTGCGCGTCAAAATGGGGATTGCAAGGCTTGACCGCCTGCATGGCGGAGGACTTGCGCGCGCACGGCATACGCGTCAGCGTGGTGTGCCCCGGAAGCGTGGCCACGGAGTTTGGCGGCAAGCTCGCGGCCAACAAGCCCAACGCCCTGCGCGCCGAGGACGTAGCGCACGCGGTGGAAACTATCGTCACCCAGGCGCCCAACAGCTTCATCAGCCAATTGCAAATCCGCCCGCTGCGCAAAGCCTAAGCGTACTTCGCAAAGCCTGAACACACCGCGCCTGGTTCGCGTGGTCTCGACTCCCGTCGCGACCGTGCCCGTCCCAGCGGCCTCGGCAAAAATCGCGACATTTTCCTCTTGACAATCATCGTCATAACAACTATAGTTGCACCGTGAGTTCTCGCCGCAAAGATTCCTACTTCACCGGGCCCCTCGAAGACCACGTCTTCGTAGCCCTCATCAAGGCTGCCGATTCGCTGGGCCTGCAAGCCGAACAACTCCTCAAGGCTTCGGGGCTCTCCGGCACGCAATACAACGTTCTGCGCATTCTGCGCGGCGCCGAGCCGCACGGGCTGGCTTGCCGCGAGGTTGGCGACCGCATGATCTCCCACGATCCGGACATCACGCGCCTGTTCGACCGCATGGAAAAGCGCGGCTTGATCACCCGCGAGCGCCAGACCGATGACCGCCGCGTGGTCAAAACGCGCATCACCGCCCCGGGTCTAACAGCGCTGAAAGCCCTCGATGCGCCGGTCCGCGAAATGCACAAGCGCCAGTTTCAGCACATGTCCGCCGCCCGGCTAAAGACGCTTTCCAACATATTGCGTGAATTACAGGAGGGTATTTCCTAGTTCTCGCGATCAAGCGGTAACAATTCTTTTAACCAAATCAAATTGAAGGAGACAACATCATGGGCACCATGGGCCAAACATTCTCTCGCGCTTTTTCCGTAGCGGTAATCGTCGCACTTCTCTCGCTGCTTCCCGCCGCGCTCCCCGCAACTGCGTCCACTTCCACCTGGCAAATCGACCCCGCGCACACCGCGGCGCAATTCGCCGTAAAGCATTTGATGATTTCCACGGTGCGCGGCGCGTTCAAAGGCGTCACCGGTACCGTCACGTGGGACGATCAGGATGTCACCAAGTCTTCGGTCAACGTCACCATCGACGCGACCACCGTCGATACCGGCACGGCCATGCGTGACAACGACCTCAAGAGTCCCAATTTCTTCGATGTCGCCAAGTTCCCCACCATCACCTTCAAATCCACTAAGATTGAGCAAGCCGGCGCGGGAAAACTGAAGGTCACCGGAGACCTGACCATTCACGGCGTCACCAAGTCCGTGGTGCTGGATGTTGACGGCCCGTCAGCTTCCATCAAAGATCCCTGGGGCAACACCCGCGCCGCGATAGGCGCCACCACCAAAGTGAATCGCCAGGATTTTGGCGTTAGCGGCGCCGGTACGGCGGTCGGGGACGACATCAGCATCACCATCGACATGGAAATGACTAAACAAAAGTAACCCCTGCGCCGTTCCATGAATCAGCTGTTCACGAGCCGTTGACGACCAGTAACGCCAATATCGAAAGGACCGACACCATGCAGAAACCAGCACCAACCGACCACCCGATTAACACGCTCATCAGCCACCGCTGGAGTCCGCGGGCCTTTGACATCAAGCCCGTCCCCGCGGACGTCTTGCGCAGCCTTTTTGAAGCCGCGCGCTGGGCCCCGTCCAGCAGCAACGAGCAGCCCTGGGCCTACATCGTGGCGACGAAAGACAATGCCGACGACTTCGCCAAATTGACCAGCACGCTGGTGGAATTCAACGCCAATTGGGCCAAGCACGCCCCGGTTCTGGCAATAGCCGTCTCGGAACTGGCTTTCGCTAAAACTGGCGCACCCAATCGCAACGCGCAATATGACACCGGCGCCGCCACCGCACTACTCTGCATCGAGGCCACCGCGCGAGGGCTGTTCGTCCACCAGATGGCCGGCTTTGACCCGGACAAGGCCCGCCAGGTATTCGGCATTCCCGCTGGCTGGGACGCCATCGCAGCCGTTGCCATCGGATATCCCGGCGATGCGGCCGCGCTTCCACAACCCTATAAAGACCGCGAAGTCGAGCCGCGCACACGCAAACCGCTCTCTAAATTTGTCATGACCGGCCACTGGGGCCATACTGCTTCTTTCCTTTCATAAGTACCGTCATACTTATAGAAAGGCACGGGAGCCTTTTCCGGTCCATGCATAGCACGCTCGAGTTTCTTCTCCATCACGGCTACGCAGTCTTGCTAGGCTGGGTCTTCGCGGAACAAATCGGGTTACCTATACCCTCGCTTCCTCTGCTGCTGGCTGCGGGAGCGCTGGCCGGCAGCGGCCAAATGAGTCTTCTCGCCTGCTTGGCTGTCAGCGTATTTGCTTCGGTGTGCGCCGACTCCATCTGGTATGAAATGGGACGCCTCAAAGGCATCAGGGTTCTGCAGTTGCTCTGCAAAATTTCTCTGGAGCCGGATTCCTGCGTGCGCAAAACGGAAGGCCTTTTTTCCACCCAGGGTGCGCGCTCCTTGCTGGTTGCCAAATTTTTTCCCGGCTTCAGCACCGTGGCCCCGCCGCTCGCGGGCGTCTTTCACATGCGCCTGGGCAGCTTTCTGCTATACGACACGGGCGGTGCCGCGCTCTGGGCCGGCAGTTTCCTGCTGTTGGGCTACGGCTTCAGCGGTCAGATCGAATTCATCGCCGAGCGCGCGGCCAGGCTTGGCAGCGGCCTGCTGGTACTCATCGTCGCGGCCATGGCCGGTTACATCGTGTACAAATACATCGGCCGCAAGCGCTTCCTCCACCAACTGCGCATCTCTCGCATCACCGTCGAGGAACTAAAAGAGAAAATGGACGCCGGCGAAAACGTCATGGTCGTCGACCTTCGCCACCATCTGGAATTCGACGCCGACCCCGAAACCATTCCCGGCGCTTTCCGCATCGATGCCAAAGAACTGCAAGAGAAAAACGATCGCCTGCCGCGCGACCGCGAAGTAATTCTCTACTGCACCTGTCCCAACGAAGCCACCAGCGCCCACGTGGCGCTGCTTCTGCGCCGCCAAGGCATCAAACACATCCGCCCATTGCAGGGCGGCCTGGACGCCTGGCGCGAGCAAGGCTACCCCGTAGCCAACATCGCCCACAGCTAAAGGTTTTGCCGTAAGGGCACGGCATGCCGTCCCCGCTCAAAGATTCTCTCTTCTGTAGGTGCCGGGCTTTAGCCCGGCCTCGGTAGTATTCCGGGCCCGTTTCGTCAAAGGTTCTTAGCCGTTAGTAAAATCTCGCATTAAACTTTCGGAGGGATTTCATGAGCATCAAGGTAAACGTAATTTTCTACAGCATGTACGGCCACATTTACAAAATGGCGGAAGCCATCGCCGAAGGCGCAAAAAGCGTCGCCGGCGCCGAAGTCAAACTGCTGCAAGTCGCCGAAACCATCCCGGACGACGTCCTCGAAAAATACGGCGCAAAAGCCGCGCGCGCCTCTTTCGCAAAAGTTCCCACCGCCACGCTGGAGAATCTCACTGAAGCCCACGCCATTATCTTCGGCACGCCCACGCGCTTCGGCAACATGGCCGGCCAGATGCGCACCTTCCTCGATCAAACCGGACAAATTTGGTTCAGCGGTGGACTGATCGGCAAGGTGGGCAGCGTCTTCGCCTCCACCGCTTCGCAGCACGGCGGCCAGGAAACCACTATTACCAGCTTCCATAGCACGCTGTTGCACCACGGCATGATTATCGTCGGCGTGCCCTACAGCGAAAAAGGCCTGCTTGATTTAAGCGCAGTCTCTGGAGGCACCCCGTACGGCGCCACCACGATCGCGGCAGGCGACGGCTCGCGCCAACCGAGCGCGAATGAATTGAACATCGCAAAGTACCAGGGCAAACACGTAGCCGAAATCACGACCAAACTTTTCCGCTAGTCACGCATTTGTAGCGACGCCCTTCAGGGCGTCATGGGGGCGCCCCGACCGCGTCGGGGCGCCCTTTGCTTCTAACTCTCGCCACTCAGCACTAGCCACTCGCCACTTCTTCGGTAAAAGAATCTCCGTGCCGGGCGTCGGGGGCAGCCTGATTATTCCTTGCTCATCAAAGCCGCGGCAAAACAATACCGCCCTGCGACTGATACTTCCCTTTTTTATCTTTGTACGAAATTTCGCAATCGTCATCCGACTCGAAGAAAATCACCTGGCACAATCCTTCGTTGGCATAAATCTTCGCCGGCAAAGGCGTGGTATTGCTGATCTCCAAAGTAACAAACCCTTCCCACTCCGGCTCAAACGGCGTCACATTCACAATAATCCCGCAGCGCGCATACGTGGACTTCCCCACGCAAATGGTCAAAACATTCCGCGGGATCCGGAAATATTCCACCGACCGCGCCAGCGCAAATGAGTTTGGTGGAATAATGCAAACCTCGCCCTGAAATGCCACCAATGACCGCGCATCAAATTTCTTGGGATCCACGATCGTCGAATTCACATTGGTAAAAATCTGAAACTCATCCGCCACACGAATATCGTACCCATACGACGACACGCCGTAACTGATCACTCCTTCGCGCACCTGCCTATCCGTGAACGGCTCAATCATTTTGTGCTCCAGCGACATTTTGCGGATCCAGCGGTCCGGCCTCACAGACATCCATTCCTCCAGGAAGCAGCGCTCCAGGCGCCGCACGAAAAAATAAAATGCATTCGGAAAGACGCTCAGTGTAGTGTAAGCGTCATGTCCTTGACAACCCGCGGCGCACACTCTAGCATCTGCCAACGGATTGGCGGGAGGCCTGTGTGATCAAGCTGGACATCGTAAATGCCGTGGTAACCACCACGAACGTGAGCCGGACCAAAGCGGAGCAAGCTGTCGAGACGGTTTTCGAGTCGCTCAAGATGGCGCTCGGCCGCGGCCAGCGCATCGAACTGCGCCGCTTCGGCGTTTTCAGCGTCAAGCCCCGCAAGACCGGCATCGGCCGCAACCCGCGCACCGGCGAAGAGGTCAGCATCCCTCCCGGCAAAGCCGTCCGCTTCAAGCCCGGCAAAGAACTCCAGGGCCTCGAAGAAGCCAAGCCCTAGCTCGCCGTTATCCCAGGCATAACCTGAGCCCAGGACCTTCGCAAAAATGATGTATCGCACCTTCTCGAATTCTACAGAAGCGCTGGTAATGTGATAAGTCTTCGGTCCAAGGTCCTGATTGTCGGCGTGTCGTTCGCACCGCTTTCGCTAGCGGTAATCTGGTTCTACGAATTTCGTGCTTTGCGGGAGATTCAAAGTCAGCAAATGTCTCCCTATCAGGCCGTGCAATTTCAGCTGAGCACGAATCCGGTCTGGCTGCGGAAGCTTTTGCTTCTGGTGATTGTCGGCGCTTTGTGCACAATTCCACTCATTATCTCTCTGGTCTTAGATAACCGTCGGAAATCAACGCTTCACTAGGGTCCGATGGCACTTGTCCGGGAAGCGCGCTTACCAGGGCTTCGCGCACGACTCAATTACGAATCAATTGCAATAGCAGCGCTTAAATAGAGATTTTCTCCCTGTACCTCGCCAAAACTCTGCGGAAAGTCCTCTCATGACTGCCTGTCATTTTTACCTGTTGTAAGATTCTTGATTGACGTATACGGTTCCCGAAGGCGCGCTCTGGATACTTTGAGAGGTCACTATGGGAAAGAAAGACAAAGAAAAGAAAAAAAAGAAGCTGAAAGAAGAAGAAGACGAAAAGCAGAATAACTCAGGCAATGGAACCGCAGGCACCTATGCCGACGGTCATCCCCTCGACGAGATTCAGTACCTAGAGGCAAAACTCATCCTTAAGCCGGACCGCTTCACATCTGTGGAGAGTTTCCGGGATTTCGGGAAGCTGGTTAAGAAAGCCGCAAAGAACGAGGAGGTGGGATTCGTTCCGGATGTGGAGGCCGGTTTGCGTCCCAATATCCGCGAGATAATCTTCATGGATACGCCGGACTTCCGCTTGTATAACAACGCTTTCATTCTTCGTCGTCGGGTCGCTTATGTGGACGGTTTCCCCGTGGGCGATCCTGAGATTGTTTTCAAATATCGCCATTCGGACGAGAAGACAGCAACGGCTGTAGATATTCGCCCGAAGATAGCCGGAAAGTACAAGATTAAATTTAAGGCCGAGGCGCTGCCGCTAAAAGATAGGATTGGTTCTTACAGAATTCTGTATTCACACACTTGTGAGTTCGGGATGAGTCAGGTTCACGAAACGGACCGCACGTCGATGTCCACCTTGTTGCGGGTCTTTCCCGCCCTGGGAGTCTTGAAAACAACGCCCGATGAAAAGATAAGCCTCGTGAGCGAGGCAATCGTCGAAGAAGTGCTGCTGAAACTCGGAGAACTGGACTTCGGCAAGGGACAGGTGGGGAAGTGCGACATAGCCCTGTGGCGCACACGCGGCGAACACAAACCCCTCGTAGGTGAATTCGCGTTTCAGGTGAAATTTGACCGGCGCGAAGATGTACACGAGAAGGCGAGGAAGCGCTGCGAGCGATTCTTCATCTCACTTCAGGACGATGTGAAGGACTGGATTTCTCTAGGCACGACGAAGACGGGCTCGGTCTACCGTCTTAAGGGAAATGCACCGCAAAGCCATGAGTGACCGTCCCGCGTCGGTCGCTGTGAGGATGTGATGAAGTGGCCCCGATTGTTGCCACAGGATATTACGGGCGTCCGGTTCGCTGTCAACGTGTTCATCTCATCGACGATTTTGTGGTACCTGTTACGCGACATCCTTAACACGGATCCGATCTGGTCCATCGCATCGATGATCTCGGCTTCTGACCCGCACGTGAAGGAGGCGGCCCGGATGTTCCGTGCGCGCATGATCAACGTGCTTGTAGGCTGCGGGGTTGGTCTGTTCTTGCTCCTCGTGGGCGGGTCGAGTGAGTGGAAGCTCCCGTTAGCGCTCGCGGTCACCGTCCTCGTATCGACATACCTAGTCCGCATACCGACGATGTGGCGGCAAGCGCCAATCACCGCCGCCATCGTGGTCGCATCGGGCCTGACAGAGCATTCTAAGCGGACCGGTGTCGCACATGGCCTCCACAAGGTGGCGGAGGTACTTCTGGGCTGTCTGATGGGAATTGTCATCAGTTATCTGATGTCACGGGTCTGGCCGCTACCCGACCCACCGAAGAAACCGGTGGCTTGACCCACCTTCGGCAGGCGAGGCCGAGTGTTGCGCATACTCTTAGCTCTGGAAAAGCAATGACGGGGCTTGAAAAGACATCCTCGAAATTGTCTCTGAGGTGGAGGTAGTGTGAGCGAAGCCAAACGCACTTTGAAGCAAAGAGCTTTTCGTGAGGTCAAGGAGTACTTTGCGATCTCACTCTACCTTTTCGTTGTTTTCTCGACGTTTGCCTTCTATAAAGCGATGCTCCTCGCTGAGTATAACGTTGACCTTGCACCGCAGGGGTTTGCCCTGATCAACGCGCTAGCGCTTGGCAAGGTCATTCTCATTGCTCAGGATCTACACTTAGCCGATCAGTTCCGGGCAGCGCCGCTGATCGTTCCGACACTTCTAAAATCTTTCGCGTTCGCCACTGTGCTCACCTGTTTCAAGTTTGCGGAAGAAACAGCTGTCGGCATGTTTCATGGCCAATCGCTTCACGCAAGCGTCTCCGCTATCGGCGGTGGATCTTGGAGAGTAATTTTGTCTTTCTCGGTGTTGTTGTTCGTTGTGCTCATTCCCTTTTTTGGCTTCACAGAGCTGCGGCGAGTCTTCGGTGAAGACAGGCTGGTGGGTGCCTTCTTTCGTCCGCGCCAACTGCTGAATCCGCCTCCATCTGCACCGTAACTGCCACTATGCTGAAGAAAGTGGAAATCGGACGAAGGAGCATTCAACTTCAGCTCGGTTCGCGGGGGTGATCGAGTGTAAATTATCCCGCCCTCCTCCCGATGCTGCGCCGCTCTGGGAGGAGCTGATTCTTCCTCTCGTTCTTTCGCCTCTACCAATCGGTACATTCGCTCGGTCCAACAGGTGATACTCTTCCCTTCTGACCTACGGAATAATCACAATGACATGCATCCAGGATGAAGTACCGTCCTGCACATCGGAGGACCACGATCGATGAGCCAAACAATTCCGGAAACCGGAAACCCACTCGACCCGGCGTTATTTCGTCCGGAGGCAATTTCCGAAGAAACCCGGCGCTTTAATGCAGAGATCATCAGAATCTTTACCCCCGTGCCCAACTGGTGGGAGGTGGGCGCGCAGACCGTCCGCGACACTCGCGCACGCGGCGAGGGCCCTTTTCCGCTGCCGCCGAAGTCCGCCCGCGCCCGCACCATCACCATCGAAGGCCAGGGCGGCGGCAGGATTCCGCTGCGCATTGTCGCGCCGCAGAATCCCACCGGCGTTTATCTGCACATCCACGGCGGCGGGATGGTGCTCGGCGCCGCTGACCTGCAGGACGCCATGCTCGAGCGTCTGAACGAAAAGGCCGGCCTCGCCTGCGTGAGCGTCGAGTACCGCCTCGCGCCAGAAAACCCTTACCCCGCCCCGCCGGACGATTGCGAATCGGCCGCTTTGTGGCTCGCCAAGAACGCCAAGTCCGAATTCGGTTCCGACGCGCTCGCCATCGGCGGTGAATCCGCCGGCGCCACCCTCGCCGCGGTCACGCTGCTGCGCATGCGCGACCGCCACGGCTTCACGGGCTTCCGCGCCGCGAACCTCGTCTATGGCTCGTACGACCTTTCCATGACGCCCAGCCAGCGGCGCTTCGGCAACGAGCGGCTAGTCCTCCGCACCGTGGACATGGAGCACTTCCGGGCCGCCTATCTCCACGGCCAGTCGGACGCGCGCCATCCGGACATCTCACCGCTTTACGCCGGCCTGCAGGGACTCCCTCCCGCCCTCTTTTCCGTTGGCACACGTGACGGCCTGCTTGACGATTCCCTCTTCATGTACGCGCGCTACATCGTCGCCGGGAACCGCGCCGAGCTCGCCATCTATCCCGGCGGCGCCCACGGCTTCAACTTCTTCCCCATATCCATCGCCGAGCAGGCCAACGCCCGCATGGACGCCTTCCTAGCCCGCGAGGTCAACCACCACCCGGCGTAAAAATTCTTGCCGTTGTTTGCCGAAGCCCTGTAGCGCGGGGCGCTTGATTTTGAGCCCCGCGGTTTTTCTGGAGCAGCACCCAGCTCGATCACTTAGATTTTTTTCCGGCATCCTTTCATCGGGCCGCCGCGCAAGCTCGCGAACTTTAATCCCACGCCACACTAGCGCCCAATCCATTTTCTATGCTGTACTAGCAATGGTCACAACGTTGCAAAAATCCAGCAGGCTCTGGTCAAAAACCCTGTCCCAAGCCACCACCATCACCCACACCATTGAGCCGCAAGCCGCATGGCGCCCCATGCCGCAGCAGCGCTATAACCAGCCTTTCCCGCGCCCGTCGCTAAAAAGCCTCCTACTGGCCGTAGCTCTCTTCCTGTTCACCCTCGGCACCGCTCTGGCCGCCGGCACGCAATTCGCCGTCACCTTCAAGCAAAATCAGCCCGCCTCTTTCACCGAACTTTTCCACGCCTACGCGCTCTTCTACCAGCATCCCGCCGCGCTACTCGCCGGCCTTCCCTTCGCCCTCACGCTCCTCACCATTCTCCTGGCTCATGAACTCGGCCATTTTTTTGCCTGCCGCCATCACCACATTCACGCCAGTTATCCGTTCTTCATTCCTTTTCCGTCGCTCATCGGCACTTTCGGCGCGTTCATCCTGATGCGCTCGCCCATCCGCACCAATCGTTCACTGTTTGACGTCGGCGCCAGCGGTCCTCTGGTCGGTTTCGTATTCGCCGTCCCCGCGCTCATATACGGCATCCTGCACGCCAAATTAATTTCCACTCCGTATCCGCAAACGCAGCTGGCATTCGGCAATCCGCTGCTGCTGCACGCTCTTTCCGCCATGCTGTATCCCGGCGTGCCGGTAAGAAATCTCCTCATCGATCCCATCGGCCGTGCCGCCTGGGTCGGCCTCTTCGCCACCTCGCTAAATCTTCTTCCCGCCGGCCAACTCGATGGCGGCCACATCCTGCGTTCCATCAGCCCACGCGCGCACTACGTCGTTTCCTGGGTGCTGCCCATCGCGCTGATTTTCCTCGGCTACCTGGGACAATCAATGCTTTGGTACGTGTGGGCCGCGCTACTCCTGGGCATCAAATTCCTGCGCATCATCCCCATCTACGACCCGCAGGAACTGGATCCCCCGCGCCGCTTCGGAGCCTTCCTAACGCTGCTGGTTTTCGTCCTCTCCTTCATGCCCATGCCCGTCGTCATCTCCTAACGCCACGTCGCTGCCTTCGCTGTGCACTGAACATCGGCTGCACGTCGGCCCCGCAACAAATCACTTTGGCTTTCTCGCATCTGGCGCGACACTACTACACCGTCACATGCCGCCACTCCTACGCACCCTTCGCCAACGCGACCTCTTCTACCTCTTTATCGGCTCGGTCATCGGCTCCGGCATTTTCCTCACGCCCGGACTGGTCCTCGAGCAACTAAGCGGTTCGGTAGGTTTCTCCCTGCTAGCGTGGCTGGTGGGCGGCGTTCTTTCCCTGCTCGGCGCGCTCACCTACGCCGAACTCGCCGCCGCCAATCCTGAAGCAGGCGGACTCTACTGTTTCATTCGCGACGGCTTTGGCCGCCTCCCGGCCTTCCTGTACGGCTGGTGCCTCTTCCTGGTCATCGCCAGCGCCACCATTGCCGCGCTGGCGCACGCCTTTACGCGTTACCTGGCCGAAATTCTGCCGCTCACTAGCGCCGTCTCGACCGTCATCGCTATCGTCATGATCGCCGTGGTCACCGCCGTAAACGTATGGGGCACGCGCCACAGTTCCGACCTGCAAAACTGGACGACGCTGGTAAAAGCCGGTCTCGTCGTCCTTTTAAGCGCCGTCCTGCTCTCGCTGGGCCACCATGGCGCTGACCTCGCCCCCGCGCTCGGCACTACGCAACACGGCTTCAACCTCTTTTCCAATTTCGGCTTGGCCATGATCGCCGTCCTGTGGGCTTACGAAGGCTGGCAATTCGGCACCTACAGCGCCGGGGAAGTCGTCAACCCGCAAAAATCCTTCCCCCGCGCGTTCCTTATGGGCTCGCTGATATTGATCGTTCTTTACCTGGTCGCGGTGGTCGCCTACTTAGTAGCGCTGGGACCTGCGGCTGCCTCGGCCAGCACCGCCATCGCCGCAGATGCCACGACTCTGGTCCTCGGCCACTGGGCCGGCAAATTTATTGCCGTCACCATCCTCATTTCCACCTTCAGCGCCACCAACAGCGTCATCCTCACCGCCCCGCGGGTTTTCTACGCCATGGCCAACGACCACCTCTTCTTCCAAAAGTTTGCCGAGGTCCACCCGCGCTTCCGCACCCCAGCCATCGCCATCGTCGCCCTGGGAATCTGGTCCGCCATCCTCGCCTCGGCAGGAAAATTCGCGGAACTGGCAGGAGGCGCCATCTTCATCGGCTGGATTTTCTACGGCTTAGGTGCCGCGGCCATCTTCCCCATCCGCCGCGCCACAAAAAATGCCGCCATCCCCTACCGCGTCCCTGGCTATCCCTGGACTCCCATCATCTTCGTACTGGTCGCCGCAGCCATCGTAGGCAACTCCATCTACGCGGCGGTCAGCAACCCCGGCGGCTTCAAATTCTTAGTAGCCGCCATCGCCCTCTTCCTCCTCGGCACCCCCGCCTATTTTCTCTGGCAACTCTGGCGTAACCGCAAATAACCCAAGTGCTTGCCACGGCGCTACGCCTTCGTAGCGACGTCTTTTAGGGCGTCATCCGTTGGTGTCAGAATCTCCATCCGCGCGACGGAGACGTAACCACCCCGAAGAATTTTCGCCCAATCCCACGATTTCCCTTGACAGCAATGTACTCTTACGGTATACTTCTCCGGTAAAGAACTGTCGCTATACGTCCGCAAAACATTGTAAGAACCCAGCAAGTCTTCGCCATCCGCACCATCCTAGCTATAGTTACTATTTTGTCATATAAAAGTGTTTCTAAATCCATTGGAATGAACACTTGCAGAAGGTTGTGAAAACAAAGGAACTTTAACTACCTTTTTTATCACAACCTTTCACGAATCCCTCGGGGGTAGCCCGCGCAAACTGGTACAAAACTGGGCCGTGCTGTCCAGGGCACATTCGTTGACGCCGCCTCGCCGCCGCGATAGCCTGCTTCTACCCCTTCTATTTGTTGATTCTCCTTCTCTAGGCACCGTTGACATTCAGTTTGAACGGCGATGTAGCTGCAATTCACAGCTGACCCCCGTGGCCAAACTGCCGTGGCAACACGCGCCGTGCGCCGTTATTCCTCTGGATGCGGCGAGTTGTTTCGTCGCGACGATCCGGGTTCCAGGTCCGGAGGAGCACGAATGCCATCCCCGTCTCATCGCATCATGGGGCCACGCACGTGGACGCTCGCTTCCAGCGTAGCCGTTGTCGCTCTGGGCGCAACGGGCTTCCTGTGGCGGTCTACCGGCATTGCAACGCTCACGAGTCTGTTCCCCAACTCGCCGAACATGAGGGCCAACACCGCTGCGGCCATGATGTTTTGCGGCATAGCACTGGCGCTTTTGTCGCAACGAGAGCCGCCCAAATTCCCTCGCCGGCTGGCAACCGCCTTCGCCATCCTGGTAGCTGCTATCGGCGCTTTGACTTTGACCGAGTATTTGTTTGGCTGGAGTCTCGGAATCGATCAATTGTTATCTCACGAAGACGCAAGCCAAACGATGTTGGGTTATTCCAGCAGAATGCCGTCTACTGTTGCCCTGTGCTTTGTGTTTGCCGGCATCGCTTTGTTTCTGGCGGCGATGGACAATGGACTGCGCTGGCGCTGGCCTCTGTTGTCCGCGCTCGGCGCATCCATAACGCTGATGGCCACCATGGTTCTGGCGGGCTACCTCCTGAAGGCTCTCCTGCACACGGATCTGGCGGTTTATCCCGGCGTCGCGCCGAATGCTGCAGCGGGTTTTGTCATTCTCGGATTAGGCCTGCTGGCCTTCGTCCGCGGTGCAGGCCACTTGACATGGTCGGTTTCCGCATCGCCGACCAGAGGAATCTTGCTTGGCGGCACGTGTCTGTTGCTGTTTGCTCTGCTCTCCACCATTTTCACCTTCCAGTTCCAGCAGGACCATCAATGGGTCAGTCACACGCAGGAGGTTTTGAAAGAAATTGAGTCCATGACCAGGTCTATGGGCGACCTGGTCAGCAGCGCGCGCGGTTACCTCGTTTCCGCCGAAGAACATTTACTGGCGCAACGGGCGCAGTCCCAAGCCGCGGTGCGTGAGCACTTCGCGGTTCTTCGCGGCCTCACGGCCGACAATCCGCGTCAGCAGCGCCGCCTTGATCAACTGGAACCGCTCATCGCTCGACGCGACATGCTGTGGGAGCAGCTCATCGCCCTGCGCAGGCAGGCAGGTCCCGCGGCTCCCGTGCTGCAACCGGCCGCGGCCGCGGAAAATGCCGTCAGCAATGACATCCGCGTGCTTCTTAAGGAGATGCGCGACGACGAATATGACCTTCTTGACCGCCGCTCCGCGCAAACGAATGCCTCCGCCAGCAGAACCTTTCTCCTCCTCCCTCTTGGCTTGTTCCTCAGCCTCACGACGTTATGCGTCGCCCTGTTTTTCCTGAACGCCGGTGTCGGCGAACAGCATCAGGCCGAACGCTCCTTGCTCGAAGCCCACGAAAAACTTCGCTCCAGTGAAGAAAATCTGCGGTTGATGATTTCCGGTGTGAAGGATTACTCCATCCTTACACTCGATCCAGACGGACTCGTAGCTACTTGGAATCTCGGCGCGCAACGGCTCAAGGGCTGGAGCGCCGAAGAAATCATCGGCCAGCATTTTTCGCGATTTTATTCGCGCGAAGAAGCCGCCGATCATGTGCCGCATCGCGAACTGGAAATCGCCAAAGCCGAGGGGCAGTTTGTCGGCGAGGGCTGGCGTATCCGCAAAGACGGCTCGCGCTTCTGGGCCAGCGTGGTCATAACACGGGTAGTACACGATGACGGGCTGTTTGTGGGTTTCTCCAAAGTCACCCGCGATACCACCGAGCGCCGCCGCATCGAGCACGCCATGAAAGAGGAAGAAGCCCGCCTCGCCGCCGTTATCGGTTCCGCAATGGACGCGGTCATCACCGTCGACGAACACCAAAACGTCACCCTATTCAATCCCGCCGCGGAGAAGATGTTTGGATACAACGCACCTGCGGTGATGGGGAGTTCTCTTGAGCGCCTCATCCCCCCTCGCTTTCGTGGCTCCCACGCCTCGCACATCCGTACTTTTGCCGACACCAACACCACCCGTCGCAAAATGGGGGCCTTAACGCCGATCTACGGTCTGCGCGCGAACGGTGAAGAATTTCCAATCGAAGCATCCATTTCGCAGGCACAAATCGGCGGACAAAAAATCTTTTCCGTAATTTTGCGCGATATCAGCGAGCGCAATCGCGTGGAAGAAGCCCTGCGCCAGCAAGCCAGCCTGCTAGATCTCGCTCCCGTCCTGGTGCGCGACATGCAAAGCCACATTGTCTTTTGGAGTTCCGGTCTCGAGAAGCTTTATAACTATTCCAAATCGGAAGCGGTAGGCAGCATCTCGCACCATCTATTGCACAGCGAATTCCCCATTCCCCTTGAACAGATCGAACGCAGCTTGGAGCTGCAAGGCAGTTGGGAAGGCGAACTCTTGCATCGTTCCCGCGATGGCAGCCGTGTGATCGTCAACAGCCTGTGGGTCCTCTATCGCGACGCGCAGGGCCAGCCCATCCGCATTCTGGAGGTCAACGCCGACATTACCGCCCGCAAGCGTGCCGAGGCCCTCCAACAGCGTTCACAAAAACTCGAATCTCTCGGCACCCTTTCCGGCGGAATTGCTCACGACTTTAACAACATCTTGCTGGCCATCACCGGCAATACCAAATTGGCCATCGCCGATCTTCCGCCCGAACATCCGGTGCAGCAAAGCCTCAGCGAAATCGCTAAAGCCGGCTCCCGCGCAACCGACTTGGTCCGCAGGATCTTGACCTTCAGCCGCCCCAGCGAAATCAAGCGGCAGATACTCGAGTTGCAGCCCGTCGTGGAAGAAGCCCTCAAGCTCGTCCGCGCCACGCTTCCCGCGACCGTCGAATTTCGCACCACTTTTGCTCCCAACCTCCCCACGGTTCTTGCTGATTCCACGCAGGTGCATCAAATCATCGTCAATCTCGCCACCAACGCCGCGCACGCTATCGGCGCCAAGAGCGACGGCCTAATCGAGATCCGTCTCGATGCCGCGAAACTCACGGTAGACGACTCCGACCACTCCCTCAATTTGCCCGAAGGCACCTACGTCCGCCTGTACGTCAGCGACAACGGTTGCGGCATGGACCGCGGTACCCTCGACCGTATTTATGACCCATTCTTCACCACCAAGGGCCCCGGCGAAGGCACCGGGCTCGGCCTTTCCGTAGTCCACGGCATCATGAAAAATCACGATGGCGGCATCGCCGTCTACAGCGAGCCCGGTCGCGGCACCGCCTTCCGACTCTTCTTTCCTGCCGCCGGTTCCGCGCCCGCAGCCGCGCAGGAGTCGCACAGTGAAGTGCAACGCCAACGCACGGAAAGGATTTTGTATGTGGACGACGAAGAAGCCCTCGTCGTGCTGGTCACTCGCACGCTGCAGCGCCTGGGCTACAAGGTCACCGGCCAAACCGATCCCGCCAAAGCTCTGGAGCTTTTCCGTGCCGATCCCGCGCAATTTGACGCCGTGGTCACTGATCTGGCCATGCCGCAACTCTCCGGCTTCGACCTCGCCAGCCAACTCCTAACCGCGCGCCCGGACATTCCCATCGTCATGACCTCCGGCTACGTCCGCGTTGAAGATCAGGAACGCGCCCTGCACATGGGCCTGCGCGACTTAATCCTAAAGCCCGACACCATCGAGCAACTGGGCCGCACCCTAGACCGCGTCTTCCAAAAAGAACCAACACCATCCAAGCCGATCTCCCACTAACACGCGAGTTCCGCCTGTAGTCTTTTGTAGACTTATGTCGCCGTTTGTAGCCGCTTTGCAGCGGCCGTGCCTCGGTCCGACCGGCGGGATTAGCGTGCAGCGGAAATCACGCTCATAGCACGGAGCTCGTTTGGTGCGCCGTAGCTCCGACCGCTGAGCTCCTCTAACCGGGAATCGGCATCACTGCGGTGTAAAATATCGTCGCCATCCAGGAACGCACAGGAGCGCAGATGACCCCCAACGACTTCCGGCTTATCGCTCTGGGCTTGCCCGACGCCGAGGAAGGCTCCCACATGGGCGCCGCGGACTTCCGCGTTGGCGGCCGTATCTTCGCCACGTTGGCCTCCCAAAACGAGGGCTACGGCAACCTCATGCTCACTCCCGGGCAGCAATCCGCCTTCGTGGAAGAACTCCCGGAAATCTTCCTGCCCATCAAAGGCGGCTGGGGCCGCATGGGCGCGACCCACATCCGCCTGGCCAAAGCCAACGAAGACGTCCTGACCGGCGCCCTGCGCGTCGCCTGGCAACTCCGCATCGACAAAAACAAAAAATCCGGTCCCAAGAAGTCCGCCGCGCCAAGACGCAACGGCAAGAAACGCATCACAAAAAAATAGGGACGCGCTAGATCGTGTCCCCTTGACGCCAGTGACCGCGCCCACCGCGCAGCGAGGGATCTGTTTTTGCCGGTCCGAAAACTAATCCACGTCGGCTGGTGCTTCCTGCCGCCGGTCCACCACCTTGAAACCCTCGGGCAACTCATATAGCTTCTCGTCCGGTTCGAACAAAATCAGATTCGTCGCGGTAAACGTCTGCGCACCAAATCGCGGATCGCTACGCTTCGAGAGTAAGTTGATTCCCAGCTGCGCCGAGTACCAAAATTCCCGTTCGACGGTCACCTTGCGATCGTTCCCAAAAACGCCGGGATTATAAATGATGGCATCGCGTGTCCCAATCGTTTCCACGCCGGAAACCAGTTGCTTGCCCAGATCCTCGTGAATCGCCTCGCCCGTATCGCTAGGCAGCGGTCCTGGAGGCGGTCCCGCGGTCTTGTACACCGCGGTGGTTGATGGCGTAAACGTTGTCAACACGCAAACATGTGGCTCCTCCAGCATGAAGCAGTTGTAATGCGTGTGCGCATTCGGATCGGAAATCTGGATGGTGGTCATCCGTGACTGCACCTTCCCATTCTTTGGCACCAGAAACCACCGCTCTTGATAGATCCGCCCTTTTGTGTCCCGCGCAATCTTTCGCTGATTCACGGACGTGATCGTCCCGCCATCGTAAAGCGTGCGCACCCACTCGGTCTGCAACGTCAGCGTAAACGGCGCGTCCGCCTTCGGCGGAATCACAATGCTCTCCAGCACCTCGGTAGTGCCGCCATCCTGTGCGTAGAATTGCTGCTGCGTCGGCTTCGCCGCCGCGGCCTGCGAACCGGTCGAGATCTGTCCACTTGCAGCGGGAGCAGCCCCAGCCGTTTGCCCAAGCGCAACGCCGGGCGCCAAGATGATCAAAGCAGTAAACGACGCAACAAGTAAGCGCATAGCTACTCCCGGTTCGCGCCTGATTCTGCCACAGCCTTTCGCTCCTGCAAAGGCGCAACTTTTAATGGCCTCGTGCCGCAGGACTCCTCGCCTTGCAAGAAATTCGTGTGTCCTCGTTCTACTAGCAGTGAGGAACACACCCATGCCAGCCTCAAGACGCTCTTGGCGCTTCCCGAAGCGTCACTCATTGTTAGTGCTATTCATCTGCGCGAGCTGCGTCCTGTCACTGCTCAGCGGCGGTCCGGTCTTCGCGCAAGACAACGCGCACTCTCCCGGCTGGGTAGTGATCTCCGTGCCTGACTACCGCTCGCTGCGCGTGAAAGCTTTCCCTACCGAGCGCGAGCCCGAGCCTCCGCCCGTCGACGCCACGCTCAGCCGCGTCGACTACGACCTTCGCGTTGACTCCGACGTCGCCGCCGGACGCGCCACGCTTACCGTCGACGTATTAAAAAACGGCTGGGTGCGCGTGCCCATTCCTCCCGGGCTTTTTGTTCGCGAAGCTTTGCTGGACGGCAAACCGCTCTCGCTCTCGCCATTTCCGGTTGCGCAACCAACGCAGCTTGCCGCGCTGCTCTCGCATCCTGGCCGTGCGGTGATCACTTTGGAGGTCGCGCTTCCGATCAGCGCTTCCGCGGGCGAAGAGCGGCTGTCTCTGCCTTCCACAGCATCCGGCGTTACCCGCGTGGTGCTGGAGATTCCGCGCACTGGAGTCAACCTCTCGCTCTACGGCGGACTCGTCTCGGAATCGCACGATGTGGCAAACGGCGGAAAGTGGACCGTCTTCGGCAAAGGCGCCGAGCCCATCGTGTTCGCCTGGCGCCGCAAAGTGGAAGAACACCAATCCACGCTGCCGCTGCGCATGCATGGCGCGCTCACGCAATTCCTGGGTCTCGGCGAAGATTCCACATCCGTTAGCGCCAACGTCACGCTGGACGTCACGCAAGGCGCGGCCAAGGAAGCGCGCATTCAGGTTCCACAAAATATCACCATCAATCAGGTGCAGGGCGCGACGGTTGCCGATTGGGAAATGAAGTCTGGCGGACTGCTCGTCACTTTTATTGAGCCCGTGGAACAATCTGCGAGTTTTGTCATCACAGGCGAGGCTACACTTCCCCGCGATGGCGCAATGGACATTCCGCTGCTGCGCCTTGCCGGCGTGGAACGCGAAACTGGCGGCATCGGTGTCGACATCCTGGGCGCGGGAGAAATAAAAGACGAGTCCGTGAAGGCGCAAGGGTTGCAGCCCGCGGACGCCAGCGATCTGGGCGAACCGGTCTCCAGCCGCCAGTCTCCCGCGCTCAAAGCATTTCGCACACACGCCGTGGACGTGCAAGCGCCGCGCTCGCTACACCTTGATGTCTCGCGCTATAGCCAACAGGCGGTGTTGCTCGCCAACGTCGAAGAAGCCCGCTATCGCGTGCTGCTCACCAAGGACGGAAAATCGCTAGTGGAGGCGCGCTATGCGGTGCGCAACAATTCACGCAGCTTCGTAAAAATCACGCTGCCGACGGGGGCCACGCTTTGGAGCGCCTCGCTTTCCGGCAGGCCCATTCGCCCCGGCTCCGCGCCAGACGGCAGCCTGCTGGTCCCGCTTTCCAAATCGCGTACGGGCGAAGACGCTCCGGAATTTTGCGTGGAAGTCGTGTACTTCGCGCCCGGCGCGAGTTGGACCGACAAAGGCCGCCTGAAAATAGCTTTGCCCGCGCTGGACCTGCCGATCTCGCGCACCGGCCTGCAAGCTTTCTATCCGCCGCAATTCCGTTTCTCCGCTGAAACCGGGCCTTTTCGTGTAGAAACCTACGCCAACCCAATTTCGCCAGTGCTGGTTGCTGAAGTGCCGGAGCCCGCGGTAGACAGCAACATTGCGGCTTCAGGTGGCGGTGTCACGTTTATGAATGCGGCCGCGCCAGTGGCCCCGCCGGCGAAGGTTTCCGTCGACGAACGGAGCGAATCCGGCAAACAGTCCGCGCAAACTCTAGTCGATAAATTTCACGCCAGCGAACGCGGCTCGCGTGCCTCTGGCATTTTGCCAGTGCGCGTAGACCTTCCCGCGTTTGGGCCTTATCTCTACCTGGTCTCTGAACTCACCGGTGAAAATCAGGCCGCGTCCGCTGAGTTCACTTATCAGCAGGACAAAAAGGCAGGTGGCAAATGAAACGTCATCTCTTGGAGTCGACGGTCGCAACCATGCTCACAATGATTGCCGTGACCTTCGGAGTGAATATGCCGGCGCTCGCGCAGCAAAAATCGGATGCGCCGCCGCCCGCCACCGGCAACGTCACCCTCTCTCTCGATGAATACAATCGCCTGCTCGCATTAGCCAATCGCCCCGGGAAAAAATCTGAAGCCCCGCCCGCGGCGTACGTCCTAAAACATGCTGAACTCAAGCTCCACGTAGTCGACGAGAACGTTCTGGGCTCGCTACAATTTGAAGGGGAAACGCTGGCCGCCAACGAAACAAAAGTCCCGCTGGCGTCCGGCCTCACTGTCTTCGACGCGCGTCACGGCAGTAAACCACTTCCGCTGCTGCTGGAAAACGGCACGCACACCGCGATTCTTCCAGGAGAGTCTGAATTCACGGTTACGCTCGACGCCGGCCTGGCGCTTGCCATTGACACGGGACGCGCGTCTTTCGCTCTTCCCGCTCCATCGGCAGGCAGCGTGCGCCTGTCGCTCACCGTGCCCGGCGAACGCACCAATGTGCAGCTCAGCCACGGCATCATCACGCATCGCGCCTCCGTAGACGGCAACACCGAAATCGAAGCCACGCTGGTGCCCGGGCAAATCGCCAATGTTTTTTGGAACACGCGCGAAGTCGTCGCGCCCGTGGTGCCGCGCGAAGTACGCTTTCTTTCCGACGTGAAATCGCTGGTTTCCGTCACCGAATCCGACCTGCAAATCGCCGCGCTGGTCGATCTAAATGTCGTGCAGGGCGAGGCCGAGCAATTCTCTGTCGCCATTCCCGCGGGCTTTGAAGTCACCGCCGTCAACGGCCTCACGCTGGAATCCAGCGAAATTCAGAACGGCGTGCTGCAACTTAAAGTCGCGCGCCGCGGACCGGGCGCGCAGGAATTCCTAATCTCTCTGGAACGCCCCATCAGCGATTCGCAAGCCGCCGCGCCCATCCTCGCCTTCAAAGACGCGCAGCGCGAAACTGGCGAAGTTTTGGTCGAAGGCCAAGGCACGTTGGAGCTCAGCGCTAAAGAATCCGGCGGCCTGAAGCGCCTGGACATTAAAGAAGTGAATCCCTACCTCCGTGCGCTTTCGCGTTATTCTCTGCAAGCGGCGTTTCGCTACCATCGCCAACCGAACGAATCGCCCACGCTGGCGCTGGAGTGGACGCGCTTCCCGGACTCCAGCGTGCTAGCGGCCATCGCCGAACGCGCCACCGTCACAACGCTGGTCACCAGCGAGGGCCGCTCCCTCACCGAAGTGAAACTTACGATCAGAAACCAAGCCCAGCCATTTCTGAAGGTCGACCTGCCCGCCGGAGCCACCATTCTCACCGCCGAAGTAGCCGGCGAAAAGGTCAAACCAGTGCAAGGCAGCGACGGCGCGCGCGTCCCGCTGCTGCGCGCCGGATTCCGCCCGGCAGGCGCGTACACCGTCTCCTTCGTGTTTCTACACTCTGGCGCACCGTTCGCTAAGAAAGGTGACGGCGACATTTCCCTCCCGAAAATGGATGTCCCGATCGGCGTCATCGAATGGGAACTCTTTCTTCCTGAACAATTCAAGGTGAAGGACTTTTCCGGAGACGCCACCAATGCTGCGCTGTTTCCGCCTGAGTATGATGCCTATGCAAACGTCCCCAGCGGAACACTGGCTGACAAGGCCGAGTTTCAAGCTGGCGCTAGCGTGGGCTCCGCTAGCCCTTCGAGCAGCGGGCATGACTTCGGGGGGGTAGTCACGCTCACACCGGCCGTACTTGCTCCAGGCCAGCTCGGTGGATTCATTTTTGACCGGTCCGGAGCGGCCATCAACAACGCCAGCATCGAACTGCGAAACCTCGCCACCGGCGGTACCTTTCGCGTAGCCAGCACCGCCGAAGGCTACTGGATCGTTTCCGGGTTGTCTTCCGGCAGCTACCAGATGACCGCGTCCTCTCCCGGCTTTCGCATGCTGCGGCAAAATATTTCGTACAATTCCGGCAATCCCGCCGCGTATCGCCTGAACATGGACGTCGCCGTGTCCTCCGAATCAGTCGTCGTCGAGTCCTCGGGCGCGCAAATGTTGATGGACACTGGATCGATCGCGGGAAAAGACAAAAAACACAAAGCGGCGAGCGCGCCAGCACCCGCTCCGCCGCCGCCCCCAACCGCTTCCGCCAACGTCTTCAACCTGCAGCAGCGCGTAGCGGGCGTGCTCCCGGTAGCCGTCGACGTACCGCGCACTGGCACGTCCTACCGCTTCCTTCGCCCCTTGGTGGTCAACGAAGAGACCAAGCTAACGTTTAACTACAAATCAAAATAGGCGGCTTCCGGCAACTCCGGTGGCGTTTCCGTTGCTGGTACACTACACGCCGATGAATTTTCGTTACTGCAACGTGGCGCTGGCGGTCCCGCCGCGCACGCTATTCACGTACGCGATTCCCGAGGCCCTTGCTGCAGCGGTCCAGCCGGGCAGTCGCGTGCTGGTGCCCTTCCGCAAGAAATCCATGGTGGGTGTGGTGGTGGAAGTGCTCGCCGCCCTGCCGAGTGGCGTGCTGCCCGAAATAAAGATTCGAGAAATCACGAAGGTGCTTGATGAGGTTCCGGCGCTTACGCCGAAACTCATCGAACTGGCGCAATGGATCGCTGGATACTATCTGGCGCCGATTGGCGAAGTTTTTCGCGGCATGCTGCCTCCCGTTACCGACGTAAAACTCGTTCGTGAAGTGTTCCTGACCGCGGCAGGGCGCGAAGCCGTCGAGCAGTGGAAGCTGGATGAAGAGGCACCGAAGTTTCTGCCGGGTTGTGGCGAGGAAAAAACGAGATTGTTGCTGCGGCTGGACGAAAGAAAGGGAGTGCTTTCTCTTGCGTTGGCGCTGAAATCCGGGATCGACGCGGCACGCTTGCAGAAGCTGCAGCGCCGCGGCTTGCTGGAAATACGCGAACGCATATCCGGCAGCGCGAGAAAAACACAGCGCGTTATCGCGTGGAAGGAGACGCATGAGGTTGCCGAGGAGATCGCGACGGGACTCATGCAAGGGACGCCGGAAGACGCTGCAAGCAGACAAAAATTGCAACGCATCCGGAATTTATTGCTGACCGAGCGCGGACCATTGCCGATTTCGCAATTACTGAAGCTTGCGGGGGTTTCGCGCGGCGTGATCGAAAGAATGCTGCGCGACGGCGTGCTGGAAAGCTGGGAGGAACCGGTTGATCCCGCCGAGGACGAATTTGATGCGGGTTACACGCCACCGGCGCACGAGCTAAATATTCACCAAGAATCGGCGTTGCGCGCCATTCGCGAACGCTCTGCGCTCGGTGAATTTGGCGTGCAGCTTTTGTTTGGTGTTACCGGCAGCGGGAAAACCGAAGTTTATCTGCGCGCGGTGCAGGATGCTTTGGCGCGCGGCAAGACGGCGATCATTCTGGTGCCGGAAATCGCTCTGACGCTGTGGATGGGCCGGCAATGCCGCGCCTGGTTTGGCGCGCGGTTTGAAGGCGTGGCGGTATTGCACTCCGCATTGAGCGCCGTGGCGCGCGCGCGCGAATGGTGGCGCGTAAGGAATGGCGAGGCTCGTGTGGTGGTGGGCACGCGCTCGGCAATTTTTGCGCCGTTAGCGAACGTTGGACTGATCATCGTCGACGAGGAGCAGGAGAATAGTTACAAGCAGGAAGAGACGCCGCGCTATCACGCGCGCGATGTGGCCATCGTGCGAGCAAAAATGGAAAATACTTTGGCGCTGCTGGGCTCGGCCACGCCATCGCTTGAATCTTTCTACAACGCCGAAAACGGGAAATACGAATTGCTGACGCTAGCTACGCGCGTGGCGGATCGCGCCATGGCCAGCGTGGAAATTGTGGACCTGCGCGAGGAGTTTCAGCGTACCAAGCAAACCAGCCCGATCAGCGCGACGCTGCATGTGGGCATTCAGGAATGCCTCGCAAACATGACACAGGCGATGATTTTGATCAACCGGCGCGGGTATTCGTGGTCGGTGTTGTGCCGGAGCTGCGGCGCGGCGGTGCAATGCGAAAACTGCAGCATATCGATGACGCACCACAAGCAGAGGAACCGGTTGGAGTGCCATTACTGCGGCTCGATCCAAAGCGTACCGCGAGAATGTCCCAAATGCCGATCGAAATATGTTTATTTTTTTGGCGAGGGTTCGGAACATCTGGAGGAAAGATTGCGCAAGGAATTTCCCGGTGCGCGGATCGCACGGCTGGATCGCGACACGGCGCGCACCAAGCGGCAATTTCAGGAAACGTTGGGTGCGTTTGCCGACGGCGCGTTGGATATTTTGGTGGGCACGCAGATGCTTGCGAAAGGGCACGATTTTCATGCCGTGACTTTGGTCGGCGTGGTCAGCGCGGATTCGTCCTTGACCATGCCGGACTTTCGCGCCGCGGAAAGAACTTTCCAATTGTTAACGCAGGTGGCCGGGCGCGCGGGCCGTGGAGATTTAAAAGGCCGCGTGCTGATTCAAACATTTTATCCGGATCACTACGCCATCCAGGACGCCGTGAAACAAGATTACCGCGGCTTTTTTGATCGCGAATTGCAGTTTCGCAAAATGATGGCGTATCCGCCGTTCACCGCGCTGGCTAACGTCATCGTGCGCGACACGATATTGGAGAAAGCCATTCAATGGTCGCGGCAGCTTTCGGAGTATTTTATTCCCCATGACGGCAAAGGGTTGCGCGTTTTGGGACCAGCCGCGGCGCCCTTAGCCCGGCTAAAGAAAGAGCATCGTTTTCAATTCTTGTTGAAATCGCCGAAACGCTCGCTGATGACCAAGCTACTCGGCGGTGCGCTCGCGTACTGCGATGCGAAGGACATTCCGCAGACGGCGGTGCTGGTGGATGTGGATCCGTTGAGTTTGATGTAGCGGCCGCCTTCTGAGGCGGACAATTTTCAGATTGCGAACGCGTCGCCGGGAAGAAAAAAGCGACCGCCTCAGAAGGCGGCCGCTACAACGTCGGCTAGAACGGTCAGGCAGACTTGGACTTTTTTACCTCGAGGCCTAGTTCCGCCATTACTTTTTGCAGGTCTTTCCAGACCTCGCTCTTGGCGGCCGGATTGCGCAGCAGGTACGCGGGGTGATAGGTGGCGAGTAATTTTTTGCCACGGAAATCCAGCCACTGGCCGCGGAATTTTGAAATGCCCATGTCGGTTTCGAGGAGCGTCTTTGCGGCGGTGGCGCCTAGGCACACGATCACTTTTGGATTGACTACTTCCAGTTGACGAACCAAATAGGGCGAGCAGGTGGTGACTTCGTCGGGTTCCGGCTGGCGATTTTCTGGCGGGCGGCATTTCACCACGTTGCAGATGTAAACGTCTTTGCGCTGCAAGCCCATAGCTTCGATCATTTGCGTGAGCAATTTTCCCGCGCGCCCGACAAAGGGGATTCCCGTGGCGTCTTCATCGGCTCCAGGGCCTTCGCCTACGAAAACCAGATCGGCTTTTGGATTGCCGTCGGCGAAGACGATATGGTTTCGCTTTTTATGCAGGCGGCAGCGGGTGCAGTCGCCGATGTCCTCGCGGATTTTTAACAGAGTGTCGTTCTCGACGCGTTCCAGCAACTCGAAAAAATTCGAGGTTTTTACCGGCTTGGGAAAAATGCTCTTTTCGATGGCTGGCCGCTGGGCAAGCTGCGACGCAGCATTCCCTCGAGGCTCGGGATAAGGCTGCGTCCCTACAGACGCAGGAAAAGAACTCAGTGCGCTTGCGACGCTTTTTGCGGTCTTCGCTGCGGGCTTGGGCAAAGTTATGTCCTCTTCCGGGTTCAGAGTTGCAACGGCGTCAGGAGCGAGAGCGCGCGGCGTTGCGCTCCGGTGGTCGCGATAGAACGGAGCGATTCTTAAATCTTCATAGAAGTTGAGACGTTGCTCGATTTTTTCGCGAAGCGCGTCGCGGAATGGCTGGGTCATAGTCATTAGTGAGAAGACTCTTTAATGGCTGCGTTGAAGGCCTCGGCTAATTCGCCGGCATTTTTTTGTTGCGCGGCGCGGACGCGAACGATTTCGTCGAGGATACGCTGGGCAACCTCCGCTTTGGTCATTTTGGGTAAAGCTACGTCGCGACCGTCGCGCGAGAAGATGGTGACGATATTTGTGTCGACGTCGAATCCCGCGCCTTCGGCGGTGACGTCGTTGGCGACGATCAGGTCGGCGTTCTTGGCGGAAAGTTTCTTGCGGGCGTTCTCGGCGACATTGTCAGTCTCCGCGGCGAATCCGACGACCAGGCGACCCCGTTTGTCCCTTGCCACCTCCGCCAGAATATCCGTCGTGGACTCTAGTTGCAGTGCGATGGGTTCTTTTCCTCGCTTCATTTTTTTCCCGGCGCTGACTGCGGGGCGATAATCCGCCACGGCCGCGGCCATGATTACGATCGAACTCTGCGCAAAGCGCGCAAGGACAGCCGCGTGCATCTCGGCGGCGGTGCGGACATCGATGCCCGTGACGCCTGCCGGCGTCTCGAGAGCGGTCGGGCCAGAGACCAGAGTCACTTTCGCTCCGCGGCGCGCCGCGGCTTCCGCTACGGCATAACCCATTTTCCCGGAGGAACGATTGGTTATGTAGCGCACGGGGTCGATGTCTTCGCAAGTGGGTCCGGCGGTGATCAAAACTGTTTCGCCTTGCAGATCTCGATGCGCGTGAAGAACGCTGCGAACGGCGGCTAGGATTTCTTCTTGTCCGGCGAGGCGGCCCGGGCCAATCATGCCGCAGGCGAGGTAGCCTTCGTCGGGAGTGACCACCGTGACGCCGCGATCCCGTAGCAGGCGGATGTTTTCTTGCGTGGCAGCGTGATTCCACATGTTTACATTCATTGCCGGCGCTACGATCACTGGAGCGGTGCTGGCCAGATACAGCGTGGTGAGAAAATCGTCGGCGATGCCGCGGGCAAATTTCGCGAGGATGTCTGCGGTGGCCGGAGCTACGAGCAAGAGATCGGTGCGTTGGGCTACGGCGATGTGCTCGATGGCGCTTTCCAGATTGGCTTCACCGTTTTCGGCGCCGCTGAAAAGATCGGTGATTACTTTTTGTCCGCTGAGGGCGGCGAAGGTGAGCGGGGTGATAAATTCGCGGGCGCTGCGGGTCATGACTACTTGGACGGTGAAATTGTCTTGCTGCAAGCGGCGAACTAGTTCGGCGGCTTTGTAGGCAGCTACTCCTCCGGTTACGCCTAGGGTGATGCGCATAAATCCCTCGATACTGTTGAGGTCGCGGCTTGCCGCGATCGCTCCTCTGGGGCTAAAGCTGACTGAGGCCCGATGACGCCCTAAAGGGCGTCGCTACAAAGGCTCGCTGACCACGCGAAAGCGGCGTCAAGCTGCCGCACTGCAAATGATACCGCGGACGCGCCCTTCGGAGGGCCGCACCGCTGCGACCACAGTTGCTATCGCTTTACGCGGGCGGCGCTACTTGCGGCGTTTGTTGCCGTCTTTGTCCGTGTCGATCGACGAGGGTTCCACGAAGTCGTACTCGAGCATGCTATGTTCCAGCTCTTCGCACGCGATTCGTGTGGCCTTCAGTGTCTTCGGGTTTTCGACCAGCGGCGGCGCGCCCGCCATGATCTGCCGCGCGCGCCTCGATGCCAGTACGACGTACGCAAACTGGCTTTGCGGAGCTTTCGTCAGCACATTCATTTAGTCTTTCCCCCCAAACGATGCCAAAAGTGTTTCTACCCGGGCCTGACGCCTGGCGATGGTGCAGCGCAGCGCGGTAACAATTGCGATGGCTTCGCGGCCCGCCAGGGCAACATCTTCGTTGACCACGCAATAGTCGTACGCCCGAAACGCCGAAATCTCGTCACGGGCCTTGGCCAGCCGCCGCGTGATTTCTTCTTCCGAGTCGGTACCCCGGCTGCGCAGCCGCCGTTCGAGTTCTTCGCGCGACGGCGGCAGAATAAAGATGGCCACGGATTCCGGCAACTTTTTCTTTACCTGTAAAGCGCCTTGTACGTCAATCTCGAGCACCAGGTCCAGGCCGGTCTTGCGCGATTCGTCGAGCCACTTCTTCGGAGTGCCATAAGCGTGTTTGCCGAAGACGCGCGCATATTCCAGAAAATCCCCGTTGCGCACCATCTCGTCAAACTGCGCTTCCGTGACAAAATCATAACACTTCCCACTGGCCTCAGTCGCGCGACGAGGCCTGGTAGTACACGAGGTGGAGGCCATGGTGCCCGGCAATTCCAGAATGCGCTGTACCAGAGTGGATTTACCCGAGCCGGACGGCCCAGAAACGACCAAGACCAAAGGCGACGCGGGCGGCAAAACTCCCGAAGGCACAAGTTCTTTTTCCGCAGTCATTCGATGTTCTGTACCTGCTCTCGCAGTTTCTCAATTTCTGATTTAATTTCCAACGCCAGTCCGGTGATGGCCAGCGCTTCGCTTTCGATTCCAGGAGTCTTGGAAAGCATGGTGTTGGCTTCGCGTTGCATTTCTTGCAGCAGAAAATCCAGTTTTTTCCCCACTTCGCCCGCGCCATCCAGCAACGCCGCGAATTGCCGCAAGTGACTTTGCAGGCGCTCTAATTCTTCACTGATATCGCTGCGTTCCGCAAGCAGCGCGGCCTCTTGCGCCAGCCGGCCGGAGTCGATGCCGGTGCCGCCGAGAAGCTCTTTCAAGCGCAAATCCAAACGTCGCGCAAAAGCCGGGCGCAGCAATTCCGCCAGATCTCGCACTTTGCCACAATGCTCGGCGATGGTGGCGAGGCGCTGGCGCAAATTTTCCACCAGATGCGCGCCTTCGGCACGGCGCATGCCGTCTAGCGTGGTCAGCGCCTCTTGCAAACAGGCATCCAGAATCTGCCACAGTTTTTCGCGCTCGTCTTCGTCTTCTGGCAGCGCTGGCCCGGCACCGCGAATCACACCCGGTAGCCGCAGCAATCCTACGACGTCCATGCCGGTAGCGGCCCTGGTCTTCTGCCGCAGATCCTCGGCAGCTTGCAGATAGGCTTCCACGAGCGGCTGATTCAGCTGCACGCCCGCCGCGCTCTGCGCTTCAAAGTTAACAATGAGATGAACGTGGCCGCGCACGATGCGTTCGCGAATCACGCGACGAACCCGGGTTTCGTACACGTCAAAACCTTCCGGGAGCTGCAGCTTCAAATCCAGAAAGCGGTGATTGACGCTCTTGACGCTAGCGCGCAAGGCCCAGCCTTCCGCGGCGCCGCCAGGCGCTTGACTGCGGGCTTGCGCGTATCCGGTCATCGAAAAACAACTCTTGGGTGACAAGTTATTCCTTTCCATCATGCCCGGTCAGCAACAGCGGTAGTGCCCGGAGCGGAAGTCTGGAGCGGCGATACTAAGTCGTCGCCGGCAAACTGCAAAGCGTATAAACGCGCGTAGGTGCCGCCACGAGCCAACAATTCGGCATGTGTGCCGCGTTCGCGGATCTGGCCTTCCTCAAGAACGAGAATTTGGTCAGCGCGGCGGATAGTAGCAAGGCGATGGGCGATCACAAAAGTGGTGCGGCCGGTCATCAGGTTGGCGAGAGCTTTTTGCACATACATCTCGGATTCGGCATCGAGCTCGGAAGTAGCCTCGTCCAGGATCAAAATTGGAGAGTCCTTTAGAATGGCGCGCGCGATAGCGATGCGCTGACGCTGTCCACCACTGAGGCGCGTACCACGTTCCCCAATGATGGTGTCGTATTTCTGCGGCAAGCCGGAGATGAAATCGTGCGCCAGGGCGGTTTGCGCGGCCTGGACAACGCGCTCTTTCGAAACATCGCTGAGGCCGTAGCTGATGTTGTTCCACACGGTATCGTGAAACAGAATATTTTCCTGCGCCACCACGGCGATTTGTTCGCGCAGCGAGCGGATGGTAGCGCCGGCAATGTCGATGCCATCGATGCGAATACGGCCAGATGTCGGCTCGTAAAATCGCGGCAATAAATTTACCAGAGTGGTTTTCCCCGCGCCGCTGGAACCGACGAAGGCAATCACCTCGCCTTTGCGCGCAGCGAAAGAGATGTTGTTGAGCACCGCAACGGCTTCGCGATCGTAGGTAAAATTGACATCTTCAAAGGCAATCTCGCGGACAAACGGGGCAAGGCGGCTGGCGCCGAGTTGCTCGCTTACCTCCACATCGCGATCCATGTACACAAACACCTGGGTGATGGCGCCGTCGACGGCTTGCAGCTGCTGGTAGATGAACCCCGCGCGCTTCAGAGGCATGTAGGCGTTGAACATAGCGTATAGAAAGGTGAAGAAAGTACCGGAGGTCAAGACGCCGTGGTGAATCTGATCGCGGGCAAATAAAAGCAATAGCGGAATCGCGATGGCTCCAACCATGTCCATCATCGGCGCGGTGATCACCGCGGCGCGCACCAAGCGCATGTTCTCGCGCAGCAATTTGCGCGCGCCTTCGCGAAATTTTCCAATCTCAAATTCTTCCATGCCGAAGGCCTTAACCACGCGGCTGCCACTGATGGTTTCCTGGAGAATGTGGCTCAGATCGCTGAGCCGCGCCTGGCTGGTTTCCGCGGACATACGAATTTTTTTGCCAAATTTATTTATGGGCAGAGCCACCAGGGGCAAGAGCACGGCGCAACCCAGCGCCATCTGCCAATCGACAATGACCATCACGCCGATGAAGACCACGAAGGAGAAGCCCTTCTGGCAGATGTCGGCGAGACATTCGCCGAGGGCGTAGCGGGCGCGTTCAACGTCATTGATGGTGGCGGAAATGATTTTGCCGGTCGGATGGGATTGAAAAAAACCGATGGGCTGGCGGATGAGCCGGGCATAGAGCTGATTGCGCAAGTCTTTCACCGCAGCCTGTCCAACGTACTGAATTTCGCTGGTGCCAAGGTACTCGGCAATGCCCTTGGCGACGTAGAGAATCAACAGCGAAATCGCGAAGACCGGCCAAACGTTGTGGATGCGCGCAGGGAAATAGTGATTCAGATAGATGGAGTGCTTGTTCCAAGGCAAGGTTACCAGCGGCAACGCCGTGGTCACCACAGAGGGATCCAGCACGTAGTCCACCGCAGGGTGGATCATGAGCGCGACAATGCCTTCGGCCACCGCCATCGCGGCCATCATCAAAATCCCAAAGCCCAGGCGAAAACTGTAGGGCCGGACGTAGCGGAACAGTCGCTTCAGATGCGGTGAAAACAGAGATGCCACGCGGGCAATGCCCCCCGATCGCTACTCTTTCGGTAATCCAAACGGTACGAGTTCACTACATTGGTACGCTAGCCGCCGTCTCGTAAGGTGTCAAGTTTGCGGACAAGCGCGCGACGGACGAGGATAGATACAAAGCCCCGCGTGGTGAGCGCGGGGCATTTAAGAGATCAGACTGTGATACACGGCGTCGCCAAAAGCGCTTGCAGCGAAACGACGAGCGCCATGCTTCGCGTCCCGTTTAGTGGTTCGGCGGAGTAGCCGGCTTGGTGGCCGGGGGAGTGGCTGGTTTCGCCGCAGCGGGTCTGGCTGCCGGAGAGCCAGCCTTGATGGGATACGCCTGATCATAGAGGCGGATGATGTCCTGCGTGACGTCGATCTGCGTGGACTTGTAGAGCACCGGCGAATTCTGCGCGGAAGAATCGAACACGATGACGAAACCGTTTTCGCGCGAATAGCGGTCCAGCACGTCGATCATTTTGCGCCCGATTTTGTCGACCACGTCAGCCTGCGCGGCATTGACGTCTTCCTGATATTCGTCTTGCTTGCGCTGCAACTGACGTGTGAGCACTTCGCCCTGACGCTGCAGGCGCGCGCCTTCGTCCGGACTGAGCTTATCGGCGCCAACGGATAGACGCTGGCGGATATCGGCGATCTGCTTGTTCAATCCTTCCAGTTCCGACTGGCGAGCGGCAAATTGCGATTGCAACTCCGCAGAAGCCTGCTTGCCTTCGGCGGTGGCGACGATGGCTTGACGCACATCGACGACACCAACTTTTCCCGAGGCCGCCGAGCCGGGCGCGGTCGTTTGCGCCCGAAGCGCAGCGGAGCCCAGCAGGGCTACAGCGGCGAGGGCGGCGGTACGAATTACAAATCTGCGATTCACTTTGTTCTCCTTATTTTGTGGGTGACCACAATGCGGCCAACCTGCGCCAATTCCGAATTGGCTAGAAACTTGTGATGCCACTGTGTCCCCTAGAGGGAATAACAGGCCCGTTGCAAACTTCATACTATAGCCGACCACCCGCGCTGCCCGCAACGGCAAAGGTACGCGTATCGCCCGCTTGCGGGCAACGCCGCCGCATCAGTGCGGCATGGCAAAGAGCAGCACGCGATTGTTGGCCTGATCGGCAATGACCGCCAAATTCGACAACGGCTCGATCGCCGCGGCGAACAATGAAATACCGCCGATGCCGAGGGTGGATTGGTTCTGGAACGACAGAGCATCGATGATGCTTATCGTGTTGCTCGCCGAATTTACAGTAAGGATCGAGCTGGTCTGCGGATTGTACGCAATCGAAAAGGGGTTGATACCCACCTGCACGGTGGAAACCGAACTTGTAGTCGGGTTGAAAACGACGAAGGCATTGGAGTCGCTTTCCGTGGCGTAAAACAGCTGCGAACCGGAGGCTGGATCAAATACGATTCCCGTGGGAATCGAACCAACGGAGGTGGTCGCAGCCGCATTCTTGGCCGGAACCGCGAGGCTGATATCAACGGCGTCTATCGCACCCGACGCGGGCGTGGAACTAATACTCAGCGCAGTGACCGCGGCCAAGCCGGTGGCGTTAGCGCCACCGTCGGGATCAATCGCCACGCCAATGGGTTGCTGATCGGTGGCCACCGTCGTCGGCGCAATGGTGCCCTGGGGCGAAGCTTGCAGCGGCGTCATGTCGATGACCGTAGCGGTGTTGCTGCCGGTATTGGCAACCACCGCGAGACCAGTTTCCTGCTCGATGGCGACGCCGTTTGGACCGGTGCCCACGACGATGTCGGTAGTGGCACCGACGGCTCTGGTACCCAACGTGAGGTCGAGGATCGACGCGGTACCGTCGGTGTTGTTAGTGACCACGGCGTATCCATACCGCGGAATGGTCGCTACTCCGGTGGGTCCTTTACCGGTGCCGATGGTAGTGAGACTGGCAAACTTGGCACCGGCATTCAGGTTGATTACCGCCACCTGAGCGCAGGCTATTTCGGTGACCACCGCGAAGTTCTGCTGGGAGTTAACGAGATCGTCGGCAATGGCCACGCCGCCAGGTGCGGCAGCTACGCCGGCACATGCAGGTATAGGAATGGCTTCGACGACGTGCAAATCCATCACGTTCGATGTGGTGCCACCGGGGTTCGCGACATCCAAAGCGAAATTCTGCGGCCCGGTGAGAATTTGCTGGCTGCCGTTGGTGGCTGGCAGGGTGACGAGCAGCTCGCTCGGACTGGCGCTGGAAAACACCACGTCCGACGCCGGCAAAGGCACGCCGTTAAGCCGCACTTGCGATGAACTGCTAAATCCGCGGCCGAAAATCTGAATGCCGCTGATGGATTTCGGCAGCGCCGTGGAATTGATCAGCACGGCTTGCGAAAGTAACGCGGGACTCGCCACGCTGTTGTTGAGGTCTACTGGCGGCGTATTCACGCTTTCGATTTGCAGCGGTTTGATGTTTCCGAGATACAACGGCGTGATCGTGCCGCTGCCGGCGTTGACCGCCAACGCGAGGTTATGAATCGGATCGACAGCGATGGCGCCGTTGAGATTAACGGTGATAGTGCCGGCCGGCTGCGGATTTGCCGCACAGGAGGCGGTTGGGAAGCAGATGGAGGTCGCGGCAAATTGGCCGGTTTCAACAATGGTTTCGCGGTCGCTGGCGGCCGGATCCAGAAGAGAAATCTGGTTGTTCTGCAGATTCCCTAGGTCAAATCTCAGTGACACGACCGTGTTGGTGAAGGGCTGGTAGGCCACCGCGGAAACGCCCAATTCCGGCGCACACTGCGGAGTGGGCGTGACGATCGCCAGATTTAGCCCATTGCATAGGCTCAACGCGCTCACATTTTGGTCCAGCGAATTGATGAACGTAACCTGTGGTCCGCCGACCGAGAACCCGCCGTTATTGGGATCCGCCAGCGCGGCGCTGTTCGTGATGGGATTGATGTCGATGCCCTGAATGGTCGGGCTAATCGAGTACGTAATATTGTCGGTTCCCACGCTGAGAAAACCCTGCTGCGCGGCGGTGCTGGTACTGGTGTCGTCGTTGGCACCCACTTGAGCGTAAGTGAACTGCAGATTATTGATTACGCTGAGCACCGGGAAGGCACCATTGAAGCTCGTGCCTGCTGGCTTACCGAGCGGCAAACCGCTGATCAAGACCGTTGGGAAGGTGCCGGGGACGATATTGTGCGGCGTGTTCGGCGCCATGGTGACGGTAACAATATTGGCGGTACGCATCGCGGACGCGATCTGCAAGGGGCCCTGCGAAGGATTGGTCAGATTGACCGCCGTTAGCGTTCCCGCGCCGCCGGGCGATACGTACGCCATGTGCGCGCCAGGCTCGAAAGCGATTTGTGGATTCGTGCCGGTATTCAACGTCGCCAGCGCCACCGGGCAATACGACGTACCGTCGCCGGGAGCAAAACCCGGCAAACATATGCTGGGGCTCTGCGAAGGATCGAGGTTGATCACAAAACCGGCGTTGGTGGAAGCGAACGCCACCAAGGCACGGTGGGTGAAAGGATCAATGCCGACGGAATATGGATTCGGCGAGGGATTCGCACCGGCGCCGGTAAGTCCCGACGGCGGTATCAGGTTATTAAGAGGAATCGTTTCGAGCAGCGCCCCCCCGGGGATGGTGAGCACGGTCAGCGTCTGGGCCTGATAGTTCACCACCGCCGCGATGGACTGAAACGGACCTGCCGCGGGGCATTGCCCGGTGACAGGATCAGCAGCCGTGCCCTTGGCGCAAACCTGGCGATCAATGGCCACACCCGTCGGCAAATTGCCCGCTGCCGGGCTGCCCGTGGGGAAAGCTCCGGCCAGCGACGGCGGCGTGGTGCTTAGATTGATAAACTGCACCATGTTGGTCGCCGCCTCAGTGACGGCCGCGTAACCGAGGATGGGATCGACGGCGATCGCGCTGGGCTTGCTGTTCGGGCCTAACGAGATCGGCGCTGGGATCGGGCATGCCATCGTACCGGGCGTCGCACATATCTGGGTCGGATAATTGCCGTTGGTATCCGCCACGCAGGTAACTGAAGTCAAAGGACACGGGGGAAATACCACGTTGGTGATATCGAACGGAAGAGGCGTCGTAGCGATCGTCTTATCGCTCTGATTCGCGTAGGCGGGTAGTATCGCGATGTTGCTATACACGGTCGACGAGTTGTTGACATCCAGCGCGTTCGTAACGTTGATCGGCAAAAGTCCTCGAACGTCGCCGGTGGTCTTAACCGTGCCGATCAACCGGCGCGGATCGCTACCCACTGGAGGTGGGGGGATCGCCAACGCGGTGCCGTTGAAATTTAAACTTACAATCGGAGCTCCTGACGGACCGTAGTAACCGCCGTCCACGGACACGTTCGAATTTGTAGTACCTTCGGCAATGTCGGGCGGGTTGGAAGCCACCAGTCCAGGCCGGACGGGGACCACTGTAAAGTTGAATGTAGCGATGGGCGTCGTTTGATCCGCCGGGTTACCTGGCGTGATCCCCACGGTATACGTCGCCGGAAGCGCGAGTTGCGCTGCCGTGAGGCGTAGACGCGCACCCGTGGAAACGGGTCCGGTGGTGAGGCCGTAAGTGGACGGGGTAAAGAACACTTTCACAGCGTCCGAACCTGCGTCGATACCAGTAGTTACACCCGTCGTATTGTTTTTAAGCGTTAAGCCGATCTGTGACGTGAGATTCGTGGCGTTGAGGAACACATCGGCTTGCGACGCGCCCTGCGGGACAATGGTGGGCCATAAACTATTGAAGGTTATGTTTCCGCCGTTCACCAATGTAATCGTGGCGATAGCGACTCGTGTGGTGTCTTGTTTGGCGATGGCGTAAATGGTCGCCGTGGTATTTGCAGGCAACGTCGCTGGTGCGGTATAGATCTCGTTACCGCTCTGGCCCGGGGCGGCGGCGATGGTGCCGCAGGATGGGCTGCATTGCGGAGTGGTCGGCGTATAGGTGCCGGCGATCGAGGGCGTTCCGCCAGTGTTCACGGTGGAATTGGTGAGCCCCCACGTTACGTCTCCCGGAATGGTGTCCGTGGTGAGCGACGCGACAAATTGTTTTGACTCGCCAACGTTGCCATTGTTACCAACTGCCAGGGTCGCGGTGGTCGGCGCGATGCTGACGAGAATGCCGGAGTCCAACGTGATCGTCAGCGTGCCAAACTTGCTGGGAACGGCGGTCGAGTTAGCCTTAACGGTAATGACCAAGTTCGGATACTTGGTCTGATCGGGGAGCATCGCAGGCGCGGTGTAGATTTCCGTCGTGGGCTGCACGTTGGAGAATGTGCCGATGGCGGGCTCCGCCCCAGCGCAATCCACTGGAGTGGAGGTCTTGGTGGTGGTGCCAGTCACGGTGGTGGTGGTGTAGGTGCAGCTAAACGTAACGTTCACGTCCGCGACGCCGTTGACCAGATCCGGCCCGGTAACCGTCGCCGTGATGGTATCCGCCTGGGTGACTACCACAACGCCGCCGAGCGAGTCCGTCACCGATACGGTGAGCACGTTCGAGCTGCCGCCCCCGCAGCCGCTCAACCACAGCGACATCACCACCAAAGTTCCAAGAAGTGCTTTCAACCCAAAGTTCGCCTTCGTTCGCACGCTATCCCCCACATATTGCGGCGCTGCCGCCGATTGATTCTTACGGACGCAGACTGTTTCCAGCCCAGCTTCGGCCCAGTTTGCTGCCCATCCGTGACCCGATGCTGCATTCACGCGATCCAGTAACGACCGCGCGTGTATTCTGAAATCCAAAATCCCGATCTTCGCTGCGCCAGCGCCTCCGCGAGAAAAATCCGCGGGCTAGAACGTGCGGCTGACGGTAAAGCGAAAAGTGCGCAGCGGCTCAAAATAATTCAAATTGCCCGGATTGTTGATGAACGCCTGCAGCGCCGGATCGAGCACGAACTTCCTGAATGCCGGCGGCAGCGACTGGAGCGAAGCCAGTTCTCCCGGATCGATATAATCCTGGGGCGCGAAAATCTGTTCGTGCAGGCGGTTCACGTTGTACGCGTAGTAGATGCGGAACGGCGCCTGAATAATGGGCAATTGCACCACGAATTCGATACCCGTGGAAGCGCGCGGCCGGAAATTTGTGCCATTCGCGATGGTTAAATTCTGTGAAAGCTTGGGAACGGCGGACACACTGGCCAGCGGAAAGTTCGTTTCCAGGTTGGCCAACCCGCTAGGATCCAGCTTCAGACCACCGGTGTTCACGATGCCCACGGTTCCGGCATCAATAAACAACGCCATGGTCACTGGACCGGCGATGGGGATGCGGTACTCGAAATTGCCATAGGTGGTAAAGTCGCCGCCGGGAAACGCAATGCTGTAAGCCAGAATGGGAACGGAAAAGGTTGTCAGCGTGCTGCCGCCAGATCCGGAAAGATGCGTGTTCGAGTAATAAGTAAACGGCTGCGATACCAGCGTGGGAATAAAAGTCACCGGCGAAATGGAGCGGATGTCGTAGCCGCGCAGGTCATTTTCGCCGCCCATGTAGAAGCGGCTATACGGTGGCACGTCCTTGCCGCCGTAACCCGTGATGAACGCCGTGGAAAAGTGCATACCGATGACGTTGCGCTTGTGATACGTCGGCATAAACTTCTTGAAGTCAAACGTATTGGTGACGGAATTCACGTTTCCGCCCAGCGGTCCGCCGGCTAAAGACACGGAGTAAAAGTAACTCTTGCCGGTGGTGGGGTTTTGCGGATTGTTGATGGTGTTGTGCGTAACGGACGGCGTGATGGCGCTCGAAATAATGCCATTCAGGGCGCTGGGGCCGGCCACGCTGCGGAATTGCAGCGATGTAAACAGCAAACTGGAAGTGTCGTTAAAGGCCGTGATGTCGGTATGCGTCAGGCCGTAGGTTAACGAAAAGCGCGTAAAGGAAAGTCTCTTCACCGGGTAACTGCCGTAGACGGTGAAGCCGTAGCTGTTCTGCGTGTAGTCCTGCACGAATTCCGGGTTGATACTGATGGCCTGGCCCTCTTCCTGGGCCAGCTGCTTGGCTTGATTGAAATTGTAGCGCGTGGAGAAAATTGTAAAACCGCTTTGGATGGGCTTGTCGAACAAATACGGCTCGGTAAAACCAAACGTGAAGCTGCGCTGCAGGTCTCCGAACTGCGCGGATAGCGTAAGCGTTTCGCCAAGTCCCAGGAAATTATTGGTCTGATAGGTCAGCCCTATGAAAGTGCCGGCCAAGCCGCTGACGCCTCCCTGCAGACCGATGGACTGCTTTCCCTTTTCCTTGAGCTTCAGGGTAATGTCCACCGTGCCGTCTTTGGTATTGCGCTTGATTTCCGCGGCCTTATCCGCTTCGATGCGTTCAAAGTAATTCAGCTGGTTGAGGCGCAGGATACTGATTTCCCACAACCGCTTGTTGAACAGCTGCCCCTCGTCGATCAGCAATTCGCGGCGGATCACTTTGTCGCGCGTGGTGGTGTTGCCGCTGAAGTCGATGCGGCGAACATAATATTGCTTTTGCTCGTCAAACTTGAGCGTCACGTTAATTACTTTGGTTGCGTCATCAACGTCCGTCTCGGGCTCCGGAGTGAAATCGATAAAGCCAAATTCTCCGTACGCCGAGGTGTAATTCTTCAGCGCTTTGCGCACTTTATCCGCGGAGAAAACATCGCCCGGTTTCATCGGCCACAGGCCCTTCAAGGCCGCTACCTTGAGCGAAAGCGCTTTATCCGGATCGGCGCTGACGATCTTAAGTGTGCCCATGTGGTACTGCGCGCCTTCTTCAATATGGATGGTGATGTTTACGGCTTTGCCGGGGGCTTTACCGGCGAAAGGCAATGGCACTCCGAGCTTATAGCTGTCGGTATCGACGTTTTCTATCGTCGGATCCGGGACCGTCACCTTGAAGTAGCCATTGTCCTGATACAGCCCTTTAATACCCACTTCAATGTCTTCGTTGAGCTTGTCTTTGTCGTAGGTCTTGGACATCACGTTGATTTCCGTGATGTACAAAGGAATGGCGTAGGGCCGGTCGTGGTGCATGGCGCGAATCAGTTTGCGATTGCTGAACGCGTGGTTGCCGATGAAAATAATTTTCCCGACTTTTACCTTGGGGCCTTCTTCAACCTTGAAAACAAGAATGACCGCGTTGCTCGAGGCGATGCGCTCATATTGCGGCGTCACTTTGGCGAACTGGTGGCCATGTTCGCCAAGCAACTCCTGCAACACGACTTCCGCCTTCTTGATTTTTGTGGGATCGAACTGACTCTCCACCGTCAGGCCGACCTTGCGTTCCTTAAAGCGGTCGAGAATATCTGATTCGGAAACGGAATGGATGCCGTCGTAGCGGATGCGGCGAATCACCGGGCGCTCCGTCACCTCGAAAATAATAATTCTGGCGTTCGGGTTGTCCGGCGCGTCTTCCACGTGCATCTTCACGTCTTCGAAAAACTGCGTGTTCCACAACGCCTGAAAGTCGCGGCGCAACGTATCTTCGTTATAGGGGTCGCCGTCGCGGCTGAAGATGCGGGCTTTTAAGGTGTCGCTGCGAATGCGCCGGTTGCCGATGAATTCAATACGCTCGATGACGATACGCGTCTGGCCGGAAGCATCCTGCACGCTGGATTGGGCTGGCTCTTGCGATGCGTTGGAAGTGTTTTCGGACGGAAATTCGGCCGCGGAATTCGCCGCCGCGGATGTAGCCTCATGGCCAGTTGCGGAATCCAACGTAGCGGATGCAACTTTAGACCCCGCCGTCGCAGGGCCCCCCGGGGGCTGTTTCCCCGCCCACGCGGGCGAACAAGCCGTCAGCAAAAGCAAAAACGCTGCGAACCGGATCGCTCTGGGCGCTGGAATCCCGCCTAACACACAAAATTTTCTTTCGGCGGCCGATGAGGTCGTCAAGGCCGCGTCCCCCAAACCCAAATTGTGCCTTCTCCCGCCGGACCCGGTGTGGGCCGGCCGTGCGTGGTTCCCGGTACGTCCGGGTTCCGTCGTTGGTGTCAGATTCGCTAGTGGACGACCGGGGTTGCCTCAACCACCGGTCGAAATGCCAAGCCCTCTTCCCCGACGTAAATCTGCAGCGTCGCGGGCCTTTGAATGCCCCCTTGAATCAAGGCCTCGGACAAGGGATCTTCTACATATTTCTGCAAAGCCCGGCGTAGCGGACGCGCTCCGTAATTGCGGTCCGCACAGGTTTTCTCGAGGATCCACTGCCGGGCTTCCGGCGAAACCACCACTTGCACCTGGCGGTGAATCAACGTGTCGTTCATTTGTCCCACAAGCAAGTCGATGATGCGCAGCAAGTCTTCGTCTGCAAGCGGATTGAAGATAATAACCTCATCCAGGCGATTTAGGAACTCCGGATTGAAGGCCCGCTTAACTTCGTTCATCACCAGGTCCTCCACGGACTTGGTGCCCGCTTCCTCTCCGGCGGACTGGAAGCCTAGCGAAGTGCGCTTTTGCAAATGCCGCGCGCCAAGGTTGGAGGTCATGATGATGATGGTGTTACGGAAATCGACAGTATTGCCGAGACCATCAGTGAGCTGGCCGTCTTCAAAAACTTGCAGCAGGATGTTGAAAACATCCGGATGCGCTTTCTCGATTTCGTCCAGCAGGATCACGGCGTACGGCGTGCGGCGCACGCGTTCCGTCAGTTGGCCGCCCTCTTCGTAACCCACATAGCCTGGAGGCGCGCCGATCAGCTTGGAGACCGAGTGCTTCTCCATGAATTCGGACATGTCGAAGCGAATCAGCGATTTTTCCGAACCAAAGAGAAATTCCGCGAGCCGTCGCGCGACTTCCGTCTTGCCCACACCGGTGGGCCCCAGGAAGAAGAAGCATCCGACGGGGCGCGCGGGAGACTTTAGTCCGGCGCGGCTACGGCGAATGGCGCGCGCCAGGGCGGTGATAGCTTTGTCCTGGCTGATTACCCGCTTGTGCAACTCCGGTTCGATGCGCAGCAGTTTTTGCTGCTCGTCTTCCTTGATGGAGCTAACCTGAATGCCCGTCCAGCGCGACACTACATCTTCGATGTCTTCGCGGGTGACGATACCCGTGGAGGCGTCATCCAGCTTGTAACGGTCGCGCAGGCCGCGCAGATTTTCTTTTTCTTTGCGCTCTTCTTCGGAATAAAACCGCGCCTTATCAAATTCGTGATTGGCGATGGCCGTTTCCATGCGGTGGGTGATGAATTTCACGCGCTTCTGCACTTCGCCGACTTCTTCGGGCACCGTAGCCTGGCGCAACTTCACGCGCGCACCAGCTTCGTCGATCAGGTCGATAGCCTTGTCCGGCAGAAAACGGTCGGGAATGTAGCGATTCGAGAGGTACACCGAGTATCTCAGCGCTTCGTCGGTATAGCTGACGGCGTGAAATTTTTCGTAGCGTTCGCGCACGCCTTGAATCACCAGCACCGCTTCTTCCTCATTAGGCGCGGGCACTTTCACGGATTGGAAGCGCCGCTCCAACGAGCGATCCTTTTCCACCGACTTGCGATATTCCCCCGGCGTGGTCGCGCCGATGCACTGAATTTCACCGCGAGACAGCGCGGGCTTCAGAATGTTGGCAGCGTCGAGAGAGCCTTCCGCCGATCCGGCGCCCACCAAAGTGTGCAGCTCATCGATGAACACGATGGAGTTCTGGCTCTCCATCAGTTCTTTCATGATGGTCTTGAGTCGCTCTTCAAACTGTCCGCGGTATTTCGTGCCCGCCACGATGAGCGAAAGATCCAGCGACAAAATGCGCTTGTCCGCCAGAAACGGTGGGACGTCGCCATCGGAAATGCGCTGCGCCAGACCTTCGACAATCGCGGTTTTTCCAACGCCAGGTTCGCCGATGAGTACGGGATTATTCTTGGTGCGCCGGCAAAGGATTTGAATCACCCGTTCCACTTCACCATCGCGACCCACCAGCGGGTCCAGCGAACCTTCGGAGGCCGCCTGCGTCAAATCGCGGCTGAACTCCGCCAGCAAAGACGTTTCCTTGGGGCGCGCCGCCGCAGTTTTTTCCCCGGAGGTGCGGCCCAACTCTTCGCGCAGCGTCGTCAACCGCAGTCCGCGCTCCATCAAAATTTCCGCGCCAAAACATTTTTCTTCGCGCAGGATTCCGAGCAGCAAATGCTCCGTGCCCACGTGCTTGTGGCCGAGCCGTTCGGCTTCTTCCGCCGCCATATTAAGGATACGCTTGCACTCTTGGCTCAGCGGCACTTCCACGGACGTCGAAATGCGCTCGCGGATGGTGATGCGCGCCTCAATCTCTTTGCGAATGCTCTCGATGGAGCCTTGCTGCCGCAGGAAGCGGTTCGCCAGCGCTTTATCTTCGCGCATCAAGCCGAGCAACAGATGCTCCGTCTCAATGTACGGGCTGCCGTACTGGCTGGCTTCGTAGCGTGCAAAGAAGATGACGCGTCGCGCTTTTTCTGTATAACGTTCGAACACGATTAGCTCGCTTCTCCCCCGAGGGTCCCCGTCGCAAAGGCTGTGGCCTCGCGAGTTTTCAGAACGCCATGCTCCAGTCCTACGATACGATCACACCGTGCGGCGAGCGCCAAATTGTGCGTCGCAATGAGCGACGTCAACTGATGCGCGCGGTGCAATCGCTCAAGCAACTCGAACATGGCCCAAGCATTCTGCTCGTCCAGATCTCCGGTAGGTTCATCTGCCAGCAACACTCGCGGCCCGGTGACGAGCGCCCGGGCAATCGCCACGCGTTGCTGTTCCCCTCCGGAAAGTTCCCCTGCGCGGTGGTCGGCGCGATTTCCCAAACCGACCTCCGCTAGCCACTTCCGCGCTACTTGCAGCGCTGAAGCAGAATCTCCGCCACGCAAAAGCAGTGGCATGGCCACATTCTCCGCTGCCGTAAAATCCGGCAGCAACTGGTGACGTTGCCACAAAAAACCAACGGCGCAATTGCGAAATTTCGCCAGCGCCGCTTCATTATTTGTTTCAATTGCTTTCGATTCGAAGTATATAGCACCGCTTGTTGGCGTGTCTAGCGCAGCAAGCAGATGCAGCAAAGTACTTTTTCCGGCCCCTGAAGGCGCCACGATCGCCACCATCTCGGAATTCTGCAGCGTGATGCTCGCGTCGGCCAAAACCGTCAGCGCATTTTCTGCCGCGCCGTAAACTTTGCGTAAATTGCGCCCCTCGAGCACTGGACTTCTTCCCGACGCGGGATTCTTCCCGCTCGCCGTGGCCGAATCTTGCGCCGAATTTTCTTCGCTGCGCGTCATGTGGCTGGTTGCGGGGTGGCGTCCGTCGTCAATCCCCGGCGCTTCGCTCTCCACTACCTTCTTAGATGCCGGAAAAGTCCTAGATGTGGCTGCTCCCGGTTGCAGCAACCTGCTAGCCCCGAAAGCCAAAATGTTTCCCTTTTCTGGCCCTTCCTGGCCTCGCCAAAACCGGCCGCCACCGAGCTATTGTGGTACCAAATCGGTACCGCCCTAACCCCGCTTCTTTTCAATAGCTTGCAGCCGGCCGGCCGAACCCAAAAAAATGGACGTGTTCCTCCGCTTCTGTGTGCAGTTTTCTACACCTTCCTAGTAGCAAACGGTGCGCCAAATCGGCCCCAGAAAGCGCCACCCTTCGCTGTCCGCGATTTCCGCTACCGATCCTCCCGGACGTTGCTCACTCGTAACGCAAAATTTCCACCGGCAGCAATCGCGATGCCGCGCGCGCCGGCAAAATCGTGGCCGCCGTAGCGATCGCCATGGCCACCAGCGCGATCCACACGCCATCCATAATATTAGGATGAAACGGCACGTACGGCACCGCGTACACCTGCGGATCCAGCGGAATCAAGCGATACACTCCCGCCACCCACGAAAATAAATACCCCACGGCCAGTCCAATAATCGTTCCCGTCGCGCCAACGCTAATTCCCTGCCACAAAAAAATAGTGCGAATCTGTTCGCGTCGCGCGCCCATGGACATCAGCACCGCAATGTCGCGCGCTTTGTCCGTAACCGTCATGGAAAGCACCACCAATATATTTAGCCCCGCCACAAAAGTAATCAGCCCAATAAAAACCGCGGTAACTAATTTCTCTAGCCGTAGCGCGCGAAACAGCGCGCGGTTCTGGTCCATCCATGTGCTTGCAGAAAATCCATCTCCCGCGGCATGTTCCGCTTCGCGTGCAATTTCCTCCGCCCGCTCCGGCTGCAGCAGGCGAAACTCCAGCACGTTTACAATGTCCCCCGCGCCAGAAAGCATTTGCGCCGCAGGCAGGGTCATGAAACACCAGTTGGCGTCGTAATCGTAAAAGCCCGAATCAAACACGCCGGTGATGCGAAACCGCCGCGTCCGCGGCATCAATCCAAATGGCGTCAGCCGTCCCTGCGGACTAATCAGCGTAACGTAATCCCCCGGCGCCAATTTCCAATCCCCGGCAAGCTGCCGCCCCACAATCAGCGCGTCAATCCCGTCCACGTCCGCCGAAAAATCCAGCTGGCCTGCCACAATATGCCGCAGCGCTTCATCGCTGCGCTCTTCTCGCGCCGGATCAACGCCCTTGGTCACCACGCCACGCGCATCTCCGGCGAAGGACATCAGCACCGGCTGATACACCGCGGGCGTCACCGATTTAACCCCGGGCAGCGCCGCCAGTTTGCTGGCGATCTCTTCGTAATTGTGAATGCCGCCGGAGCCCGGCCGCGTCAAAGAGATATGCGCCGTCACACCCAGCAATCGATCTTGCAACGTCTCGCGAAATCCCGTATTCATGGACAACGCAATCACCAGCGTAGCCACTCCAGCGGCCACGCCGACGATCGAAAATAGCGTCACCAGCCGCAGCACCGCCGGCCGGTACGGCGATCGCAGATACCTCCGCGCCACAAACCATTCAAATCGCATATCGCAGTCGCTTTTGTAGCGGCCGCTTTCCGAAGCGGTCGCTTTTTTTCGCGATGGGTTCCACTACACTCGCGCCCGCTTATTCGGGCTCGACAGGAGCAGCTTACACAAATAACCGACAATATACGGAGGCGCCGCCCTTTCAGTAAGATCCTGATTTTTGACGAGGTCAGAAATGCCCTTATTCAGCAACTTCCAGTAACGGTGGGATTCGTAGTTTTCGTAAGGATGGCTAGGTGTATCTTCATGGGCTATTCGCTTCGCCTTCATTCGCTTTTGACTCATATCATCTCGCTCATGCAGTCTCCGCGCTATTGGGCGACTCTTCAGCGCCTCCAGCAATGGGCCGCAACTGCGGAAACAAAATCACATCGCGTATCGACTGCGAATCCGTCAGCAGCATCGTCAATCGATCAATGCCGATGCCCTCGCCCGCGGTCGGCGGCATGCCATGCGCCAGCGCGCGAATATAATCCACATCGAGCTGCTTCGGCACCTCGTCCCCACCCTGCGCAATTTGCGCCAGAAATCGCCGCTCTTGCTCCGCGGGATCATTCAACTCAGAAAATCCATTCGCCACTTCCATCCCCGCAACATAAATCTCGAATCGCTCCGTGAGCGTCGGATCATCCGGCTTCTGCTTCGAAAGCGGCGAAATGTCCGTCGGAAAATCATAAAGAATCGTCGGCTGAACCAGCTTCGCCTCAGCAAAAGTTTCAAACAGCAGCCCAATCCATTGCCCGGCGCTGAGCACACCCTTCGCGGCAGCGTAAGGAGCCCCAGCAGGTTTCGCCCACGCGTTGTAACGCTCCCCAATCCTCGTGGGACCGCCCACGGCAGCCAACTCTTCCGCCGTAGGCGCAGCACCTGCTTCCGCAGGCCAATACTTAATGATGGCCTCGCGCATGGACAGCCGTTCCATCTTCCCGAAATTCAACTCCAGCTCGCCATATTTCACCACCGTCGAGCCCGTCACCTTCTTCGCCAGCTCCGCGAACAGCTCCTCATTCAAATCCATCAAATCCCGATAGTTGCTGTACGCCTCATAAAACTCCAGCATCGTAAATTCCGGATTATGCTGCGTGGAAATCCCTTCATTGCGGAAATTCCGGTTAATCTCATACACCCGATCGAAACCGCCGACCGTCAGCCGCTTCAAATAAAGTTCCGGCGCGATCCGCATAAACAAATCAATGTCCAAAGTGTTGTGATGCGTCACAAATGGCCGCGCCGCCGCCCCGCCAACCACCGGATGCATCATCGGCGTCTCTACCTCTATATACCCGCGCGCATCAAAGAATTTCCGCAGCTCCTGTGTAATCCGCGCCCGCGTAACAAATACCTCCCGCGATTTTTCGTTGGCGATCAAATCCAGATAGCGCTGCCGGTAACGAATCTCCACGTCCGCCAAGCCATGCCATTTTTCCGGCAGCGGCAGAAACGCCTTCGACAAAAACGTCAGCTCTTCCACCCACACGGATAGCTCATTCGTCTTGGTACGAAAAAGATGCCCGCGTACTCCAACCGAATCACCCATATCCAGCAAATGAAACAACGCAAATCCCGCTTCCCCCACCACATCCTTGCGCACGTAAATCTGTATCCGCGCCCCGCTGCCCTGCAAATGCACGAATCCCGCCTTGCCCATCAGCCGGTATGAAACGATGCGTCCTGCAGTGCGCACCTCTACTTTTTTCGCCTCCAGCTCCGCGGCCTCCGCCTTGCCAAATTCCGCTACAATCGCCGCCGGCGTATGCGTCCAGCGAAACTCGTGCGGATACGCCGCGTGCCCCAGCGCCTGAATCTGTTCCAGCTTTTTCTGCCGCTGTTCAAACTGGTCTCGTGGCTCAAATTGCAAAGGACAATTCCTCTCAAAAAACGTAGCACGCGAGTATAGCGGCCCGCGCTGCTTGGGGGCAACAATGCGAGTCCGCGCTGAAATTCCCTTGGTTGTATATCTCTCTGATACACGTGCATACTTCTTGACGTTAACCACTCAATGTTGTTATAACATAACAGTCGCGCGCAAACTGATGCCGCCTGCGGTCCTATGGGAAATGGCCGCCAGGCTTCCGGTTCGGCTTTTTCGCGCGCCACCCAATTGCATCGCTGGTTCGCTTTGTGAATCCAGCTAAGGAGTGTTTCCTGATGTCCCACTCTTTCCTATCCCCGGAGCGTGACCACCTCGGGCAACTCGATCCCTCCGCCGCCCGCATGGATATGCAGGCCGTCGTCGAGCACAGCCTGCAAGAAATCCTGCTCGTCTGCGCCGAAGCTTGCGCCGCGCGCCGCTCCGCCCCCGAAGGCAGCGCCGAGTGGCACAAGCGCACCGGCGAAATCCTGGCCTGCGGCAAATTGACGAACATCCTCTACCACCTGCAAGAAAGCCTCCGCGCACAAGAGTCCCACCACCTTTGCCATTGACTGGCCCGCTCCTCAGCCAACAGTTCTTCCCTCCCCTTCCTTGGAAATAGGTCAGTTTTCGGTAAGCGCTTAGTCAGGACTTAGGCTGCTTACCATACTCGGGGCTCCGATTTTGAGGGAATCTCTCAAGGACGGCATCGTTCCCGACAGACTGAAGAACAAATTGGGCGTCAAAAAGTCCCATCTGACCAAAACCCAGAAAATCAGCACGGTCCGTATCCGTCCGTTTCAAGTGGAATGCGTGTACATCTTCCGAGACTGCATCAATTCTTCCAGTGAAGGTTGCCGCGAGGCGATAAAACGTCAGCGCACCAACATCTTCTTTCAAATTACGCTCGTCCAATTTAGCCCGGGCTCTCATCAATTTCTGATATCTCTGGAAATTAGAGTCCTGAACCAATTTCACTGGAACCGGGAGTATCAGTTTCCCCTCAGCATCTTCCGAGCCTAACCTCGCTCCCCCGCTAACGAATGCCTCCAAATCCGGCGGGCCTTCTCCATCTCCGTACCCAAACCAAAGTGTGCGGGAACACCCGTCTGCGCCTAACTCCGAGTACTCAAAATTCCCGGAAACGTATCCATGAATTCGCACCATCTTGTTATTGAATGCGGAGGGATGTTCAAGAATGGCGCATACGGTGGTCTCAATCGGTATCTGCCTAGCCACAGGTTGCGATTCCTGCTCGTTCACCGGGGTTATGCACGCAAGCACGCCTTCTTGCGTGCTCCCTAGACGCACGGGCTTCACACAAGTTGTTACTCTTATGCGATTGTCGTCATAAACCTGCGACTTCTTTCCTAAGCCGAAGCGGAGGAGCCCCCTCGAATCGTATTCGACTTCATAAATGTTCCCGACAGCATCACCTGCCAACCCGTAGGCGAACCTGAAAAATCCGAACGTCGTACCGGAATACAAAACGTAGAAGGGCTTCAGACCCTCAAACGCGGCCCTGATACAAAGTGATACCTTGCCGTCTGGCCGGTTCATGGTTGTGCTTCCACAATCAACTGTCTTTCCACCGTTTGAGGCGGACAGCGACGTCAGGCGCTTGCTAATGAGTTGCTCGTCCGGATCGGATTGAGTCTGCGCTTTTGTGAATGACGCGGAAACGATGCCGACAACAGCCGATATCAATAAGGTGCTGAATTTCATTCGCGCGGCCCTCACTCCATTTGACACCGACATCCGAAAAAGAGTGGCCCGCATAATGTCCAAAACGGACTCCGGGGTTTGACACCTCGGATTGTGATAAGTCGGAGTACCGGAAACTGCCCCCTACCGTCTCTCTCCAAATTTCCACTTGTTCTAACCTTTTGTGGTATGCTGCCCGCCGTGGTTCTCTTGGGAGACCCGCTTGATTGCACCCCGCCCGGCTTCAGGCGCATCTGTCCACACGGATTGGTACGGCTGGATGCCCGATGCCAAACTGAATGCCTTCCGTGTGTATTCGAACGATTCCGAAACTTGCTACGTAATGCTCAGCGTTTCCCTCGATGAAGCCATCGGCCTTCGTGAATCGGGTCATCTCAGAAAATCCTGTCAAGCCGTCGACGTAACTCCCGCCTTATGCTCCCGCCTCACCGACCGTTTGGAAGGCTTGCTCGCTTCCCTTGATGAACACGCCAAACATTACGGAATCATTCCGAGTATTGCTCCTCTGGATCCCGCGAACTTCCGCAGCGCCCGCGGCCAGCGCTCCGCGCGAATGAGTTCCATGCTAAGCCGCGTGCTCTTGTCCCAGCGCGCACAGTTTCTCAGCAAGGTCACCTCCCTGCGAGACATGGTCACCGATTTCGATGTCGACTTCCGCAACGCTGCCCAGCATCTGGCAGGCGGCGCGGCGGTAAACTGTGCTCCCCTGTGGCTGGCCCTGGACCACAATCACTACGATCTAAACACCTGCTTTCGCGAGACCATGGTCTTGCTCAAGTGCTTCCTCCGGGCCCTCCCGGACGACCAGCTGCTCTCCTTCCAGAAAACCGTAGACTCCCGCATGATGGCGCGCCTGCTCAAACCGCAGCGCAAGCTCATCCGCCGTAGACGTGTACCCCAGTTCGCGGGAGAATAAGCCACTGCCATAAAAGCAGTCTTCCGGCGCTCGCGCCGGGGTGCCCGCTGTCGTTCGTTTCGCGTGGTGTCTAATGTTGTTCCCTACGCAGTCGGCATGCCGTGTCGTCTGCGCGGCTTCGACGCGTATCTTTTAGACAATCCGCCCGACGGCGAGGACAACTCAAAGGAGCAATCGGTGCATCCGAACGTTTAAATGCGCCGCTATTGGACCGTTGGCCCGAACTCGACCAGCAGCTCCGAGCGGGGTGCCTGTTCAGCAGACACCCAAAACTTTGACTGAAGCGGAAGCCATTCGCCTCGCGCAGGCGGGCGACGCTGCGGCCTTTGAGTTCCTGTATGGACTCCACGGCCGGCGCGTTTACGCTTTGTGTCTAAGGATGGTTCGTGAGCCATCCGACGCGGAAGATTTGATGCAGGAAGCCTTTCTGCAGCTCTTCCGCAAGATCGGGACTTTCCGGGGAGAGTCCGCGTTCTCTACGTGGCTGCATCGCATGACGGTTAACGTCGTGCTCATGCGCCTGCGCAAGAAAACGCTCCCCGCCACCTCCTTAGACGAGGTCACTGATCCCGATGATGAAACAGGCGGTCCGCGCAAGGATGTCGGAGCGCCGGATTTGCGCCTGAGCGGTGCGGTGGACCGTGTCAATCTGGAACGTTCGATTGACAAGCTTCCTCCCGGCTACCGCACGGTGTTCACCCTGCACGATGTGCAGGGCTACGAACACAACGAGATTGCGGAGATTATGGGTTGCTCGGTGGGCAACTCCAAATCTCAGTTGCACAAGGCCCGTACCCGGCTTCGCGAATTGTTGCAGGAAGATATTCGGCAGCACGCTCGCGACGAACGCCACGCCGCCAAGGCCCAGACGGACGGCGGTTAGCATCGGGCGGTTGAGATAGCTTGAGATAGCCTCTGAGATAGTCTGAGATAGAATGATGGAAATTGTTGGCTGTGCAGGACCAAAAAAAGAGTTTCGCAGTAGAGCCGAGTACAGGATGCATCACAGGATGAAGTACCATGCGTAATCCTAAGGGTAGTGGCAAGGGTAGCGGCATGCAGTGCGACGACCTGGTCGACGTCCTCGAACGGGAGGGTCTCGCGCCGCTTCCGGAAGCCGCTAGCCAACACCTCACCGGCTGCCCTGCCTGCCAGGGCCTGCTGGCGGATTTCAACGCCATCACTGCTGCCGCTCACGAATTGCCTGCTGAGGTAGAACCTCCCGCTCGCGTCTGGATTTCTCTCCGTAGTCAACTCGTAGCCGAGGGCCTGATTCGTGAGGCAGCCCCAGTCGCCGAACTACCATTGCCAGCAGACGAATCGCATTCCTGGTGGCACGGCTTCTCCGGGCTCCTGCAAGGCCGCGCTTTGGCCACCGCCGCCGTCGGCTTGCTAATCATCGCCGCGGGAATCGCTCAGTTGCGCCAACCTCTTACTGCACCGCCCTCTGCGCCGTCGCGCACCGCGGAGCAAGTCCAGGCGCCCGATGCGCTGGCGGACTCCGGCGCGGCGTTGACGGAACAGGAACATATTCTGCGGACGGCGCAAACCGCGGGAACCCGCGCCTCTTCTCCGGTCGATGATTCTCTGCAAAAGGATCTGCAAACTTTGGACGCTTTTATCGCGGAGTGCGAGCATCATCTCAAAGCCAATCCGCGAGACCAATTAGCCAGGGAATATCTGGCCGGGGCCTATCAACAAAAAGCCGAACTACTTTCCGAGATGTTGGACCGCGGCAGGAGCGTAAACTAACATGAGTCTGCGACTGATTGGGCGTAACGTGCTTCCAGTTCTGGGCGCTGGAATATTCCTCTGGCCGGTAGCTCCTGCGCTCGCCGCCGGTCCGCAACATTTTGAAAAGCATTTTCCTGTCAAGGGTCGGCCCGTGGTGGTCATCCAGAACATTGGCAATGGCCGCATTGAAGTGAAATCCTGGAGCAATCCCGAAGTCGTCCTCACCGGCACGCAAGCCTCAGAGAAAATCAGTATCGAATCCGAGCAGGCCGGCGACCGCATCGACGTCTCCTCCACCCTTCTCGATCCCAGCGCGCAGCCCCCGGAAACGGAAGCCAATTTCCAATTGATGGTCCCCGAAGAAACCGAGCTGCAGCTCAAAACGCAGACTGGCCTCATCCTCGTCGAGCAAGTCATGGGCGATATGACCCTGGAAAGCGTGGCGGGCGACGTCCATCTAAAAGAAGTCTCGGGCTACATCATCGTCACCACCAAAAGCGGCTCGCTGGTCTGCACGCAATGCGCCGGCAAACTCAATTTCAACTCCATCAGCGGCAGCGCCCAATTGCTGCAGCCTCAGCTTTCCAACGTCAATCTCTTCACCACCTCTGGCAACATTCTCTTTGACGGCGATTTCGTCCGCACCGGCCTGTACACCATGAAGAGCGGCAAAGGCCTGGTCGAAGTGCGCTTTTCCACCAACGACTCCTTCGACCTGAACGCCCAAACTTCCACCGGCACCGTCGACAATCAAGCCGCCGAATTCCTCAAGCCGGACTCCCACGGCCTCAAGCATCTCGCCGGCAAATACACCAAAGGCTTCATCGGTACCATCGGCCAGGGCCTAGCCAAAGTCGAGCTCTCCTCCTACAGCGGCACCATCCGCATCCTCCGCCGCGACTAACCTGGGAACGCCAATCTCCCGATTGGCGTCTTTGCTTTGATCTGCGTGGCACAGCCAATCCTGGCGCCGCAGCACGGTTATGTAGGTGCCGGACTTTAGTCCGGCCTCTGTCCCTTCTGGCACACACCGCCACGCGGTGGCCTGAACGAAGTCGTCTCTGCCTTTGTAGTGGCGCAGCATGCTGCGCGCCAGTCACCGCAATGCCGAATACCTGACATCTTTAGACCCCCTCCAACGTATTACCAACAGACTTCCACTCAACCAAAACGAGGCCAAAACATGCCCAAAAAATCCTGGCTCAACCTAACCCCCAGCCTCCTCCTAGCCTCCGCCATAATCCTCTCCACCCTAGTCGCCGCTCGCTCCGCCAATTCCCCATGGCTACTCCTACTCGCCCCAGCAATCCTGGGCATCGCGGTAGTAGCCGCAGACGTCTTGAACTCTCACCTCCGCGGAGAATCCTCCCGTCCCTCTCCCGCCGCGCTGATCCTCGGCGTCACTTTTCTCTTAGCCGGTGCGCTCGTAACTTTCCGCGATCCAGCCCTCATCAAAACGCTAATGCCACTACTCGGCATAACCGCTTGGCCCACTTTGTCTTTGCACCTAACGCCCCGCCGCAAAACCTGCCCCGCCATCTAAAACGCCATCCCTAAAAGCCATGTAAAATAGGTGGGAACCATGCATCTCCACCTACGATGACCCCAACTCCCACGCTTCCCCCGCGCGCTCCCTCCACTCGCCCGCAAATAATCTGCCTCGCCGGCTTCATGGGCTCCGGCAAAACCACCGTCGGCACGCTCCTGGCCCGCCAACTGGCCTGGCGCTTCGTCGACCTCGATGAACGCATCGAAAGCGCTTCCGGCATCACCATCCCGCAATTTTTCGAGCGCTTCGGCGAACCCGCTTTCCGCCAACTCGAGGCCGATCAGCTCCGCGCCGCGCTCGGCCGCGCCTCCGAAGATCAGACCGGCACAATACTCGCTCTCGGCGGCGGCACCTACGCCCAACCCGGCTGCCCGGAATTCCTTCGCGCCGCTGCAATTCCCGTACTCTGGCTAGATTCCCCCGCGGACATTCTCCTCAGCCGCTGCATGACCATGACCGGCCGCCCGCTCTTCCGCGACGAAGAAAGTTTTCGCACCCTGCACGCCCAGCGCTTGCCTTCCTATCAACTCGCCGACTACCGCGTCGACAGCTCCGCCGATCCCGCGCAAGTCGTCGCCGAAATCCTGCGCCTCGGAATCGTCCCCGGTGCCGCCAGCGAATCCCATTTAGTCGTCGAGAAACCTCCCGCGTGAAACCCTGCAATTCCGTCGAGGAAAATGTCATGCTGTGTTTTCGTAAATGTAATTCTGCGTTTCAGCAGGCGCAGGCACGCGGCTCTTTTGCGGCCGCCGCATATCGGGCAGGAGAATTTTTATGCACAACTCAAATCGCATCTCGAACTACAAAGAATTATTCTTGGTGTTCGCAGCGGCCGGAGTTTTCCTCGCCACCTTCTCCGCGCTCGCCAATCAAAAAACCGCCGCAGCAGCAAATATCTTCATCGCCGACAAAGGCAAATTCACCATCCAGGTCGACGGCCAAACCGTGGCCCACGAAACTTTTGAAATCGCCCCCGCCGGCGCCGGCTGGGTCGCCAAAGGCACCACCGAATTAAAAGTCCCGCAAACCGCCCCTTCCACAATTTCCGGCACGCTCACGATGCAACCCGACGGCACCCCCGTCAGCTACGAGTGGAGCTCGCAAGCCGAAAAAACCAACGGCGCGCATATTCTCTTTGCCAACGGCATCGCCAAAGTTACGTTGGAAATGCAGGGCGCCCGACCCTTCGAACAAGACATGGCTTTCGGCGCGCCCCTCGTCGCCATTCTCGACAACAATCTCTACCACCAATACGCCATCCTCGCCCGCCTCTACGATTGGCAAAAACGCGGCCCGCAAACTTTTCCCGTCCTCATCCCGCAAGAACTAACTCCCGGCTCCATCACTGTCGAAGCCACCGGCTCCGCCACCGCCGGCGGCAAATCCTACGAAGGTCTCCGCGCCACCACCTCCGACCTCGAAGTCCTTCTCTACCTCGATAAAGAACATCGCCTAGATCGCCTCGAAGTCCCCTCAGCAAAAGTCACCATCCTACGCGAATAGCAAGCCTTTGTAGCGGCCGCCTTCCGAGGCGGTCGCCTTTGCCTTTGCCTTTGCCTTTGCCTTCGCCTTTGCCTTTGCCTTTTTGGTTTCTCGAACCGCCGCAACCTCCTCAATTTCTCCGCCCACAAAAAACAACAACGCCCGTGATCGAATCACCGATCACGGGCGTTGTAATGTGCTTACCCTGGCAAACTTTTATGCGGATTTACCCCGCAACTCTATCGCGCAGCTCTTATCGCGCAACAGGCCGCTGGAAAACCACCGACCCCGGCCGCCGCAGCGGATACCCCGGCGGATGACCATGGGCATGCTGCATCGCATGACCATTCGAATGAACCCCATTGCCATTGTGGCTCACGTGGCCCAAATGACCATTCCCGTTGCCACTGGCCGGTCCATTCGCCGACGCGGGCTGCGGCAGCCGCGCCGGATTACCGATAGGGCGGAGCGTAATTGGCGTTGCGCTGACGTTATCGCTGATCGCTTGCAGGCGCTTCAGAATGGACTGCCATTGTTCCCAGTCCAGCTGATGCAGAAATTGCCGCAATCCCTGGATGAACGGATCTTCCAGCAGCGCTTCCCCGTCGGACTCCGGTATAAAGAACCGGTTCAAGCCGACATTCAACGCTTCCGAGATCTTCTCCAGCGTTCCGAGCGATGGCGTCATCTGCCCGCTCTCAATCCGCGACAAATAAGACCGCGAGACCTTCGAGCGCGACTGCAGCTGACTCTGCGTCATGCTGCGCGATTCCCGCAACTGGCGGATTCGCTGCCCGATATTCTCCACAGTCTCCTGGTTGGCAAATCTTTCCGGTGTGGGCTCCGCGGCTGTTTCCTCCGGCGCTTCTGGGGGAGGAATCATAAACTCCAGACGCTGAGGCAGAGCGCGCACGCATCGGCGGCAATTCCCGGTGCGCGTACGGTATTGGACCAGACCGCAGGTTTTGCAGCGTATTACTTCCCGATCCATCTCAAGCGAACTGACGGTTTCTTTTTCTAATTGTGCCGACACCAGTGCTCCTCGCTGACTGTTTATCCGGCGTGCGAATAGGGATTAGGAACGTCGAAACGTTCGTGCGGGGGAAGGCAGAAAACTGGCGCAGAGGGAGTATCGTGCTCCAGACATTTCCTGTCAAGAGTATTTTTGATTTTTTTTTACCGCCCCGCCCTGCTGACTCTCCAGTTACGCCGAAGCTTCGCCTGTACCCTCGTACAGTTCTGCCGCATGCCGGTTCGGAAAATCGTCGCACGCATCTCGCTTTGTCTGCGTTTTTCCTCATTGTTTTTCGCCTTCGACGGTCCAAGCTCCCGCCAATTCACTCGCCCACGCCGGCATCCCGCCTCGGCTCTTCTCTAAACACCTGCGCATCCACAAAGTCGCAGCGTTTGTGCTAAGGTTCTCAGCGGTTCAAACGGTCCGTTCCATCACCCTTTGCTTCAAACACACGGTGTCAAACACCCGTGTGTTCAAACAATTTTTGGAGTAATGGAAAGAATACTTATGAAACGCACTTACGTTCTGCCTGTGCTGCTATTCATGGGCCTTGGGTTTCCTGTCGCGGCACAGACGCCGTCCGCGAATTGTCCGCCGGTTGCCCGCGTCGCTGACACCACCGACACCTACGGTAAGACCGTCGTCCCCGATCCCTACCAGTGGCTCGAGGATCAAAACAGCCCCGAAACCCGCGCCTGGATTGACGCCGAGCAAGCCTGCACCACCGCCGCCCTCTCCAAAATTCCCGGCCGTGACGCCATGGCCAAACGCTTCGCGGAACTATTCCACGTCGACGAAATCTCTTTGCCTCGCGAACGAGGCGGCCGCTATTTCTTCCGCAAGCGCCTCGCCGATCAGGAACTCGCCAAGCTCTACATGCGCCGCGGCAAAGATGGGCCGGATGAGGTGCTCGTAGACCCGCTGCCCTGGAGCGCCGACCACACCGCCAGCGCCATCCTCGAAAATGTAAGCGCCGACGGCAAATTCCTCTACTACGCCCGGCGCGACGGCGGTAAAGACGAAGTCGCCGTGCATGTCATGGACGTCGACGCGCGCAAAGAATTGCCGGACGTTTTGCCGGCCGCGGATTATTTCAGCATGGAGCCCACGCCCGACGATCGCGCCGTTTACTACACCAAGGCCACGCCGGACGGCCCGCGCGCCTACCTTCACGTGCTCGGCACCGACGCGGAAAAAGACCAACTCATTTTTGGCCAGTCGCTTGGCAAAGATAAAATCCTCGTCCTCGAACTTTCCGACGACGGCTTCTATCTCTCTTACATAGTCATTTACGGCTCGGGCTCCGAACAAACCGAAGTGTACCTGCAAGACCTGAAAAATCACGGCCCCATCGTTCCGGTGGTCACCGGTGTGAAATCTTTATTCACTCCGGCGTTTGGCGCGGCGGACACGCTCTACATCATGACCAATTGGAAGGCTCCGCATTGGCACGTTTTCGCCACCAAGGTGGCCACTCCCTCTCAGGAACACTGGCGCGAAATTATTCCAGAACGTGACTCCACGCTGGACAGCCTGATTCCCGCTCACGGCAAGCTGGTGGTGCAGTATCTTCACAACGTGACCTCGCAAATTCAGATTCTCGACCTCGACGGCAAAAACCCCACGGAAATCCCGCTTCCCGGACTGGGCAGCGCCGTCGTCAGCGGACGCTGGAGTTCGCCCGGACTCTTCTACTCCTTTGAAAGCTTCGATCTTCCGCAGACCATCTATTCACGCGACCTGGCGACGGCCAACTCTTCGGTGTGGTTCCAGCAGAAAATTCCTTTTGACACTGCGGCCTACCAAACCGAACAAGTCTGGTACCACTCCAAGGACGGCACCCGCGTGCCGATGTTTCTTTTTCACAAGAAAGGCATCAAGCTGGACGGCAACAATCCCGTAACCCTAACCGGCTACGGCGGATTCGACGTCAACGAAACGCCCGCGTTTGTCCCCCGCTTCGCCATTTGGGCCGAACACGGCGGCATCGTGGCTCTGGCGAACATGCGTGGCGGCGGAGAGTTCGGCGAAGAATGGCATCGCGCCGGAATGTTTGAAAAGAAGCAAAACGTCTTCGACGATTTCATCGCCGCCGCGGAATTTTTAATTGCCAACAAATACACCACCCCCGCCAAGCTTTCCATTCGCGGCGGCAGCAACGGCGGCTTGTTGATGGGCGCGATGATCACCCAGCGGCCCGAGCTTTTCCAAGCCGTCGTTTGTTTGTATCCGCTATTAGACATGCTGCGCTTTCAAAAATTCATGCTGGGTCCCTACTGGGTCCCCGAGTATGGCAGCGCGGAAAATCCCGAACAGTTTCCGTACATCTACGCCTACTCGCCGTACCAGCACGTCAAAAAAGGCGAGAAATATCCCGCCGTACTATTCATCACCGGCGATGGCGACACCCGCGTCGCCCCGCTCCACGCCCGCAAAATGACCGCGCTATTGCAGGCCTCTACTGGCTCCGACCGCCCCATCCTGCTTCTCTATGACACCAAGTCCGGCCATTCCGGCGGCCGTCCCATCAACAAACAAATCGAAGAAAACACCGACGAGTTGAGCTTCCTGTTCTGGCAACTCCACGTCCCGCTGGAGTAGCAACGACTGCATTCATGAGTCACCGTCGCGTTTCGCGGGCTGCAAGCTCTGCTATATTTGCAATTCTATGACTGACGCCAATCCGAATCTTTCCGCGGTGCCGTCGCGCGAGGACGCGTGGAAGCTGCTGTGCGAATACACGCCATCGGAATCGCTGCGCAAACATATGCTGGCGGTCGAGACTTGCGTTCGCGCCTACGCCCGTAAGAATTCGGCGGACGAACAACTCTGGGGCCTCACCGCGCTGCTGCACGATTTCGACTACGAGCGTTTTCCCAACAACGCGCACGCTGCCGATACCGAGCATCCCGCCGAAGGGGCAAAAATTCTGCGCGCCGCCGGGTATCCCGAAGAATTGGTTCGCGCCATCCTTTCGCACGCCGACTACACCAACGTGCCGCGGCAATCCGCGCTGGAGCACACGCTCTTCGCCTGCGACGAACTCGCGGGCTTTCTGGTGGCGTGCACGTACGTCCGCCCCTCGAAAAGCATTTTGGATCTCGAGCCCGAGTCCGTGAAAAAACGCCTGAAAGATAAAGCCTTCGCCCGCGGCGTAAATCGCGAAGACGTTCGCAAAGGCGCCGAAGAACTCGGCGTGCCGCTAGAAGAACACATCGCCTTCTGCATCAAAGCTCTGCGCGAAAACGCAGACGCCCTTGGCCTGCGCGGCTCACTGTAATTCCTAACGTGCCACGCGCGCTTCTCTGCATTCATCAATAATTTTGCTTGTGGTCTTGCAGTTTGCGATTTTGCATAGCGCGATTTTGCATGTTGAAGACCGAGCTGCAATTTGCGTGCTGAAAAGCGCCTAACTTTGAGCCGCGTGACCGATGCGTTTTGCGCGGAGTTGCCGTGATGGTTGGGGCGGTAGCGAGCGAGTCGTCCGCGAAGGACCACGCTGCGGCGAGGCACGGACGATCCATGGCCGCATGGAGGCGGGTCGTCGTGGGTGAAGAGGACGGTGTTGGCGTGTGGATTGGTGGCGGTTGGTGGCGGTGTTACGGGTGGCGGTGGGGCAGGATGCGAATCTAAAGATTCGCCACTACGAAAGCTTTCGTCGTCATCGGGGAAATGGCGAATGGCGCCAGGGATATCGATGATGATTTTTTGTGGAGCGGAGTATTCCTGTTTGGTGATGGCGGGGAGGGTGCGGAGTAGGAGGCTGTTGATGTAGGCGAGGACGGCGGCGCGGCGCGGGGAGATACGGCCTTGCTGTAGGGCGAGGGAGAGGTTCCAGAGGTGGGTGTGGATGTCGGCGGCGGATTTTTGTTTGGGGAGATCCTGGCTGAAGAGGGCGAAGAGGTCGGTGGAGTCGCCCTCCTTCGCCAGAGGAGAGGCGGCTTCGGCGGGCTGTCGCCCTTCCTGCGTCAGGGTAAAGCGGGAGTCGTCGCGTTGAAAAGCGGCGCGTTTGGCGTGCGAGCGGGCGTGGAAAGCGCAGAGGGTGGGACTGTCCGGGGCTAGTGGCATGTGACAACATTTGCCGTCTTTGGAGTGGTGCTGGCAGAGCGACGTGTGATCGGGTTTACGAGACATAGGTTGTCCTTTTTGTGCGAGTTGCGGGCGCACTGAGCGATTTGGAATGGCTGGGAGTGGTAACTAGGGCGATACGGGGTACCCCGGGGTGCTGATGAAAGAGTAGGATTCTATTGGGTTTACGGGTGATTCGTGCGAAAGAGTAAGATTCTGTTGAGGTTACGGCCGTTCGCACGCAGGGCTCGGGGCAAATGGACAGCGGACCAAGGAAGTAACGAAGTGATGAAACGCGGACAAGGCGAGATCGGAAGGCGGGGTTGGGTCGGCGGGCGCGAAGATCTGCGGGGTGGGCGACAAAGGCACAGACTGAAGTCTGTGCCACCGGGAGGCGTTTTGGTGCGAGCTTCACAGGGCATGCTAGCATGGGCCGTGGTGCCTGTCAAGAGATATTATTATGTAGTACTAGTTTCGAACGATGGGGATAGTACTTTCGAACGAAGATGCGCGATCTAGTCCCGTTTTGGAACGAGTGGAGCGACAGGGTAGGCACCAATGGTCGCGGCGAATTCAAAGGAGGGAGGATGGGGCACCCTGAATCGTGCTCTCGGCCTACGCCCGGCCCACCCGCCAGGCCGAATATCAGGAATGCTAAGTGAAAACAGATTGCCTAATAATTTATAGAATGTAGCTAGCGCCGTGCATAGAATTCGTCAGCTGTTTCGGTACCGCTTGGACTTTGCACTGTCAATATGGTGGTGAGGATTTTCCCTTGCGTTCCAATATTCATTAAACGGTCCTTTACCACGGTGTGACCGGAAATCACCTCTGTTATGGTCAAGTCTAATCGAGAGCTGTATACGTCGTCCCACGTCAAGCTGGCGGTGGTGCTCCCCTCTCTGGCCTCCTTCCCGTCGGTGGTTAAGTCGAACACCTGGTCTTCTTGAGCGCCATGTTTAATATCTGTTTTTATTTCGATGTGTAGTCTCGGCTCGTGATGTTCGATGATCAGAATTCTATTCTTTGGAGCGGGAAGCTCTTTATTGAAGCGGCTTGCCACCGGGTCCAATTGCCAAGTCCCACTGAAGTCCGGCTTTCCTACTGCCGCAAGGGCGGTTCCACCGAAGGCCACGAGAAGACAGATCGTGAGAATCCTGTTCATAGCACCGGAAACTCCTTTCAGGCCGTTGACAGACCACTTTCTACAATCTTAATCAAACGTATCGTACTGCGATATATTAGGAATGTAAACGCAAATCCTTGGCTTATCCAGCGCCCAACGGACCTTTAAAGGACTCAATTGCATCGCATTACGATATATCGGATACTACGTAAGCCTATCTACTGAGGCGGTGAGTTACGGCCCAATGACATAGTTCGCGGGGATGGTCTAAATGTCAGAGCGGTCTAAGAAGTTAGCGCATTACATCCGCAGGGCGAAAGAACGTCAATCAACGACAACCCAAAACAATCGCGTCGACTTGCTGGACAAGGGTTTTGCGTTCTTAAAAATTGACCTAGAGCGTGAATTTCATAATCAAATTAACGATGTTAATCACGAGCCGGGTTGTGTTGGTACCTTTGGCTGTGCATTCTCCTCCCAAGGGGCACGCGTATTCAAAGTCCGTGACGAAGAGGGAGGGTTAACGATTGATTTCAATCCAGACGAACGGACGGCGGAAATAAAGGGCAAGGAGCCAATCAATTTCTATTATTTCATTCAGACCAAACTTGCCAAGGATGAAACGAAGTGGTGTTGTGTGGGCGGCGAAAAGCGTACAGAACTTGCGCCTATCAACTGCAAACTCGATATCGTTGTTGAACAAGCGCTGCTTGCACTATGTGGAATTGACGCTTAACAATGCATCTGCGCGTATCGGTAGCAAAGGACCCTGCTGATCGATGAAGCGGGCTATGGATCGACACCAGCCGCCCTCGCCCGTACCGCTATAGCTATCTCAGCGAGAGAAAAACATGTCGTAGACCACCCAAATCGGCAAACCGAACAATACCGCACCCATCAGACGCATGTAGTGCTCCCCGCTAAAACTAGACACCTCAGTTAGGTAAGATCAGGGCCTCCAAAACAGGAGGCAACATGGGCAGAAAACCACGCGTAGATCGTTCCCCGGAAGAGAAATGGCAGGTGGTGCAGGAAGGCATTAAGAGCGGGAATGTCTCGGAGACGTGTCGGCGTCACGGGATCGCTCCGA
>JABCZD010000008.1 GCA_013289855.1 Acidobacteriota bacterium
AAAAAATACTGCATACTCGGTTCAAGGCGGAAGCTCCTGTCCTTAAAGTTGGTTCTTGTCACGGAACCCAACTCAAGGTAACAGGTCTTTCCGCCCTCGTTTCAGAACCTAATTTGGACAAGCCTGGGTGTTTAGCTGCTCCTCGATTAGGCGGGCGACGTCTGGGTTGGTGATGGTCATAAGAGCTACCTAACCCTAGTTTAACAGATTCGCGATGGTGGCGGAGTTCCAGGTTGTAAGCGAAGGGCTCAGGCTGCGGCCCAAACGTTCGACGGCTACTTCTGCGCGTTGCGGACGTGGCTGTGCTTTACGCCGTAGGTGAAGTAGATGACCATGCCGATGACCAGCCATACGACTAGGCGAATCCAGGTCAGGGCTTTCAGACCGGACATTAAGCCGAGTGAAACGAGCATGCCGAGAATCGGAATGACCGGGACCCATGGGGTGCGGAACGGCCGGACCAGGTCCGGGCGCCGCACGCGTAGAATCCATACGCCGCCACAAACGATCACGAAAGCCAGCAACGTGCCGATACTTACGAGTTGGCCAAGATCACCAATGGGCACGACGGCGGCGACGATGGCCACGCAGAGACCGACGATGGCGGTGGACTTGTAGGGCGTGCGGAAGCGCGGATGGATTTCACCGGCCCATTTCCAGAGCAACCCGTCATGGGCCATGGCATAGAAGACGCGAGACTGACCCAAGAGCATGACCAGCATCACGGTGCTGAGACCGGCAAGCGCGCCAGCATTGACCACGTAGCTGCCCCACTTGACGCCGGTTTCGCGAATGGCCAGCGAGACGGGCGCGCCGATATTCAAGCGCGAATAGTGCACCATGGCGGTCAACAATCCGCAGACGACGATGTAAAGGATGGTGCAAACGGTGAGCGAACCCAAGATGCCGATGGGCATATCTTTTTGCGGGTTGCGAGCTTCTTGCGCGGCGGTCGAGACGGCGTCGAAGCCGATGTAGGCGAAAAAGACCACGCCGGCACCACGTAAGACGCCCGACCATCCAAAGGAGCCGAATTGCCCGGTGTTGGGAGGAAGAAAGACGCGCCAATTTTCATGCGCAATTTGCGGATGCTTCAGGAGGAACGCGGACGCTACGGCGATGAAAGTGAACACCGCCGCAAGTTTTACGAACACGATGCCGGTGTTGAAGTTTGCCGATTCCTTGATGCCGATGATAAGGATGACGGTGACAGCGAGGACGCCGAGAAATGCCAGCAAGTTAAACTTGGCGATGGCCATGGGGGCGGAGGCGAGCTGCGAAGGGGTGAGGTCCAGGGTTATTAGCGGAGACCAGCGGCCATCGAAGAAGACCCACTTGGCGCCGGGTACGTCGCAGATTTGCGGGGGCAAGTTAATGCCGTAATCCTGCAAGAAGGCGATCAGGGTGCTGCTCCAGCCACTGGCTACGGTCGCCGCACCGAAGGCATATTCCAAAATTAAGTCCCAGCCGATAATCCAGGCCACGATTTCGCCGAGCGTGGCGTAGCCGTAGGTGTACGCCGAACCGGCGATAGGAATCAGCGAGGCGAACTCCGCATAGCAGAGTCCGGCGAGCACACAGCCGAATCCCGCGAGCACGTACGAAAGCATGATGGCAGGGCCGGCATAGAGCGAAGCGGCGGAGCCGGTCAATACAAAGATGCCCGCGCCGATGATGGCGCCGATGCCCAGGGTCATCAGGTTTACGGGGCCGAGAGCGCGTTTGAGAGCGTGCGTGCCGGTGTCCCCGGCCTCTTGCATCAGCGTGTTGATCGACTTCGTTGCGAACAAGGGGTTGCCCACGCAACTCCTCCTTTAGGGATTATTCCCCGCTTCTTGCCAGCCAATTTGGCGTGCCTATTGTAGAGTCGTAACCGCCCGCGCCACTAGAACTAAATCGCTACGGTGAAGCATGCTTCGCCGCTCCGCGCTTGGACCACACCAGGTACACCGGGACGCCCAAAAGTACAATTACTAAACCTGGCCAAGCCGTTTGCGTGCGATAAAAGAGCAACACGCAAAGAATGGCCGAGGCAATGACGATGTACAACAGGGGTAGAACTGGATACAGAAACGTGCGATAGGGGCGCTCGGCGTTTGGGCGCTTGGCGCGCAGAACGATTACTCCGGCAACGGTAAGGACGTAAAAAATCAGCACGGAGAAGACTACGTAGTCGAGCAGATTGCTGTAGAGATTTCCGTATGTGACGGCGCCGGCGGCATCGACGAGTCGCGTACGCAGCATGATCAGGATGGACACCCAAAGACCTTGGAACACCAGGGCGGTGGCGGGGACGCCTCTGGCGTTCAGCTTGGTCATACCCTTAAAGAACAACCCGTCGTGCGCCATGGCCCAGGGGACACGTGCGCCGGCGAGAATTAAGCCGTTGTTACAACCGAAGGTCGAAACGATGATGGCGCCGGCCATAATCACCGCGCCCGCTGGGCCGAAGATGGCTTGCAGGGCGGCGGTGGCGACGCGATCGTCGGGAGCGTTCTGGATCTGTGCCAGCGGTAAGGCGCACAAGTAAGCGATGTTGGCCAGCACATAGAGCGCGGTGACGATGAGCGTGCCGAAGACCATGGAGAGCGCCACATCGCGCTTGGGATTTTTTAGTTCAGCGGCGGTGAAGCCAATATTGTTCCAGGCGTCGGAAGAAAAGAGCGAACCCACTTGCGCGACGCCGAAGGCCACGAACAAACCGAAGGCGCCGCTGGCGGCGGTGATGGTGGGCAGGAATTGGCGGAAGAAATTTGTGCCGGGTTCGATGCTCACCGGGTTGCGAATGGCCCATAGGTGAGAAAAGTTATCGGAGATTGCGGCGTGATTGTGGGCGACGAAGACGCCGAGGAATATCAGGCCGAGGAGCGCGAGCGTCTTGGCGGTGGTGAAAATATTTTGGATTAGTTTGCCCAGGCGGACGCCCAGAGTGTTTACAAACGTCAGGAAGAGCACCATGACGATGCCAACGAGTTGCTGCACGGAAAGGCTGATGGCGTATTTTGAGCCGAGGGCGATGGGCGCGACGATCCAGGTTTTTGGCGAGACGGCAGGAAGCAGAACACCGAGATAGCGCGCGAAGCCTACCGCGACGGCGGCGATGGTGCCGCTTTGAATTACAAGGAACAGCGTCCAGCCGAAGAGAAAACCCCACAGCGGCGAATAGGCTTCGCGCAGATAAATATATTGGCCGCCGGCGTGGGGAAACATGCCAGCAAGCTCGCCGAATGATAAGGCCGCGGCAATGGTCAGCAAGCCAGTGAGGATCCACGTCAAGAGCAGGCCGCCAGCCGAACCGGTTTGCCGCGTAATATCGGCCGCCACGATAAAAATGCCCGAGCCGATCATGGAGCCCACGACGATCATGGTGCCGTCGAAAAGGCCGATGGCGCGAACAAAACCTTTTTCACTAGTGGACGCGACGGACGTGGGAGGCGTGTTCTTGGGCATAGGGTTCGGCGATCAGCTTAGCCAGACGTCCGAATCATTTGTGGATTTACTTTGCGGCGCATGATTGCCTTGCGGCATCCGTTCAAGTAGCGCGATATATTTTGCCGCGCGCTCCGCGGGATCCGGCGCCAGCAAGATGTCGCTGATCACCGCAACAGAATCCGCACCGGCAGCTATGATTTCAGCTGCTCGTTCCAAAGTCACGCCACCGATGGCCACGATGGGTTTATCGGTAAGGGCCCGCGCGCGGCGGACCAATTCCGCGCCAACGACCGGGTCGGGATTGGCCTTGGTGCGCGTCTCAAAGACTGGGCCGACGGCGATGTAGTCCGCGGAGGTGGACGCGGCGGCGGTAAACTGCTCCAAATTGTGCGTGGAAACTCCGACCAATTTTTCGGCGCCAATTACAGCGCGGGCTTGCTCGACGCTCAAATCGTGCTGTCCGACATGCACGCCGCTGGCGCCCACGAGATGGGCTACGTCCGGCCGGTCGTTCACAAGAAACAACGCACCGTGCGGACGGACAGCATCGGAAATCCCACGGGACTTTTCGAGCAGTTCTCTGGCGCTGGCTCGCTTATCGCGGTACTGTAAAAGTCGCACACCGGCCGCTAGTAATTTCTCCGCGCATTTTTTTTCTGATTGTTTTAGCAACGAAGCATCAAGTATCACATACAGGCGGGGTAGGACAAGCCGCGTCACCGTTTATTTTCCGTTCGTTCCCAGCAATTTTTCGATGAAGTGGGTGTCAAACGTGCCGGCGGCAAAATCGGGGTCGGCCAGGATGCGCCGTTGCAGGGGGATAGACGTCTTGATGCCTTCAATGACGAACATTTCGAGCGCGCGCTTCATTCGTCCGATGGCTTCGCCGCGGTCGCGGCCCTTCACGATCAACTTCGCGATCATCGAATCATAGAACGGCGGAATCACCGCGTCGGCATAGGCTGCCGAATCCACGCGCACGCCAGTTCCGCCAGGCGCCTGAAATGTAGTGATGCGGCCCGCGGAGGGAACAAAGGTGACGGGATCCTCGGCGTTAATGCGGCACTCGATCGCGTGTCCGGAAAAATGAATTTCGCCGGCGGCGTCTTCCATTTTTTCGCCGGCCGCGATGCGAATCTGCGCCTTGATTAAATCCACGCCGGTCAGCAGCTCCGTCACCGGATGCTCCACTTGAATGCGGGTATTCATTTCGATGAAATACAGCGAGTCATCTTCGTCCATCAAAAATTCCACGGTCCCAGCGTTGGTGTAGCCAATCTTCTGCAGCGCCTTGACCACTTTGGCGCCAAATTCCTTGCGCCGCTTGGGGTCCATCGCGGGAGACGGCGATTCTTCCAGCAATTTCTGATGCCGTCGCTGGATGGTGCATTCCCGTTCGCCGAGATGAATCACCTTGCCGTACTGGTCGCCGAGGACCTGAAACTCAATGTGCCTGGGATGCTCGATGAACTTTTCCGCGTAAACATCGGGATTGCCGAAAGCCTGTTGTGCTTCGCTGCGCGCCGTCTCGTAAGCATTCAGAAGTTCATCTTGCTTGCGCACCACGCGCATGCCACGCCCACCGCCGCCCGCGACGGCCTTCAAAATCAGCGGGTAACCGATGACGACGGCCGCCTTGGCCAGCTGCTCTTCGCCTTCCACGATACCCGCGCTGCCCGGAACGGTCACCAACCCCGCCGCGGTAATTTCCCGCCGCGCGCGATCTTTTTCTCCCATCATTTCGATCACTTCGGGAGTCGGGCCGATAAAGGTGATCTCCGAGGCTTCGCAAACTTTGGCAAAATTCGCGTTTTCGCTCAAGAAGCCGTAGCCCGGGTGGATGGCATCCACGTTGGTAATTTCGGCTGCGCTTATGACCTGGGGAATATTCAGATAGCTTTCGCTGCTGCGCGCCGGGCCAATGCACACCGCTTCGTCCGCAAAGCGCACGTGCAGCGAGTTGCGGTCGGCCTCCGAATACACCGCTACCGTGGAGATGCCCAGCTCTTTGCAAGCGCAGATAACCCGCAGGGCGATTTCCCCGCGATTCGCTACTAGTATTTTTTGGAACATGTTTTCCGCAACATAGAAGGGGAACGCCGCCTACCTCTTGCGGCCGGGACGGACTCCAAAAAGCGGCTGCCCATACTCCACGGGCTGCCCATTTTCCACGAAAATTCTCACCACTTCTCCACTGGCGTCAGACTCAATCTCATTCATCAGCTTCATGGCTTCTACTATGCACAGCGTCTGCCCCATCTCCACGTGGCTGCCTACCTTGACGAAGGCGTCCGTGCCCGGACTCGGCGATTCGTAGTAGGTTCCCACGATCGGGGACTTAACCAGGTGCAAGTCCTCACTTGAGCGCGTTTCCGCGGCACTACCAGCCGCATGTGCGGGCGCCGCATGGCCACCACCGCCAGACCCCGTTGCCGCCTGAGCCGCGCCGCCGTACGACTCGCCAGCCACGATAATCTCCGGCACTCCGGGTCGCGGACCAGCAAGAAACACCCCGGTGGCCGGCTTGCGCAAACGAATTCGCAGGTCGCCACGCGAGTATTCAAACTCTTCCAGATTATGTTCGGTCATGAACCGAAGGAGTTGCTCGATCTGCTCGATTTCCGGACTGGCGAACGACGGACTGCCTTTAGCTTTAGAGGGCTTTTTACGTTTCATGCCTGTCTTTAGATCTCGGTGAAATCCCGCGAAACGCGGGTCAAAACTTCCGTGCGATTCTCGTGCACCGCCACATCGTCTTCAATTCGAATCCCGCCAACACCCGGAAAATAAACTCCAGGTTCGATGGTAATCACGTTCCCTGGCTCAAGAACTTTGCGCTGTCCCCGCGCTACCCGAGGATCCTCGTGCACTTCGAGCCCCAGGCCGTGGCCCGTGCTGTGCACAAAATAGCGGTCTAAACCATACCCATCCAGACGATGACCCGCCAGAACATTGCGCGCAGCCGCGTCTACTTCTCCGCAACTCGCCCCGCTCTTAACCGCCGCGATGGCCGCCGTTTGCGCCTCCAGCACCGCCCGGTACCAGCCGCGTACACGTGACGACGCTCGGCCGACAAAGTATGTGCGCGTTATGTCGCTGCAATAGTGCGCGAGTATAGCACCCAGGTCCAGTACCACCAACGCATTTTTCCTCAGGCGTTTACCAGTAGCGAGGGCATGCGGCAAAGCTGACCTTTCGCCAAACGCCACGATGGTCTCGAACGCTGCTCCGGAAGCCCCACGTTGCTTCATTTGGTACTCGATCTCCGCAGCCACCTCAAATTCCCGGATGCCGGGCTTCAACATGCGAGCCGCCGCCTCCATTACCTCGCCGGCAAGGAGGGCCGCTCGGCGCATGGCCGCCAGTTCTACAGGCTCTTTGCGCATCCGCATCCCCGCAACGAGCCCGGATGCACGGTGCCACGCCACGCGCTTACCCGTAGCATGCAAAAGTTCGCTGTGCTGCGCCACCGTGAGTTGTCCGGAGTCAAAACCGACCCGCCGGCCACGACCCGCGGCGAGGAACTTGCCCACCGCTGGATATAGCGCGCCACCTTGCTGGACGATTTTCACGCCGTTGGTCTCATTGCCCGCCTGCGCTACGAAACGCCCATCGGTCACCAACGCCGCTCCCTTGCCGGCCTCTCGCGAAATCACCAGGGCCCCAGAATCGCCCGTAAACCCGGTCAAGTAATACCAATCCGCGGGATGCGTAATCAGCAAGCGGTCGAGCTTTTCTTCCGCCAGCCGCGCCTGCAGTTGGCGCCGTCTATGGGCGAACACGTTGTTCATGCGTCCATCTACCCCTCAAAAAAGAACGAGGAGACCGTAGTCTCCTCGTTGTCGGCCCGGTTGGGATTATATTCTGAAATGCCGCCTAGTGTCTGGCTAACGCCGCAAAGCCATGCCCGGAGTTACCCAGGAATGATGCGCGGCGTCAGGAAGAACAGCAATTCTTGCGATTGCACGTTGACGGTGGTGCGCTTGAACAGATAGCCGATAATCGGCAAGCTGCCAGCGATGGGAACTTGCTGAATATTCACGGTTTGTTGCGACACAATAATGCCGCCAATGACCACCGTGCCGCCATCCGCGACGAGCACCTTGGTTTCCGCCGATTGCGTGTCCAGCGCCGGAATACCCTGCACACGAGGAATACCGGTGTCCACCTGAGTATTTTCCACCAGCACGTCCATGAAGATGGTGCCTTCCGCGGTGATTTGCGGGGTCACTTCGAGCTTCAACACTGCGTCGATGTACTGCACCGAAATGGTGTTGTTGATGGTGGTCTGAATGGGGATCTTGGTACCTTGCTTGACGGTCGCCTTTTCGTTGTTCTGCGTCACCACGCGTGGTTTCGAGAGCAACTTTCCGACGCCCTTGGCTTCCGAGGCGGTGATGAAGAAATCGAGGGCAAAGTTCGGCGAACGGAAGGAATATCCGAAGCCGCTCGTCGGCGTGCCAGCCGACAGGTTGGTGCTTAGCGGAATGCCGGTGGTGATGCCGTTTCCAGAGGTACCGCCGTTACTGCTGACCATCACTGGCGATGGCGGAATGCCTGCTCCCGTGGTTACGCCGCTGCCGCCAACGGCAGGATCGCCGCTGAAGAGCGAACGGCCGCCGGTGGTGGTGCCCGCAAAGCCCAACTCCGTGCCGATGTCCTGAGCGAAGGAACGCGAGGCCGCGACAACGCGCGCTTCAATCTCGACCTGCTGCGATTTGCGGTCCAGCTGTCGAATCAGGTTGTCCACCGTCGGGATGACCTGGGGAATGTCGCGAATGATCAATTGATTCGAGCGGTCGTCCGCCAGAATGTCGCCGCGCGACGAGAGGAATTTCTTCAGAGTGTCCTTCAAGGCCGAAGCTTTGGCGTAGCTGAGCACCCTCGTAACCGTCACCGGATTGGTGGCATCGGCCTGAGCCTTTTCAAGGTCGCGCTGTGTCTCTGCTTCTTTCTTCAGCGTATCGCGGGTGGCGATGCGCAGAACGTTGCCGTTGAGTTGCTTGTCGAGTCCATTGTTCTGCAAAACGATATCCAGCGCCTGATCCCAAGGCACTTCATCGAGCACGATGGTTAGCGTGCCCTTCACGGCCGGGTCTAGAACCACGTTCAAGCCGCTGATCTCGTGAATCAAGCGAAAGAAGTCGCGCAGGTCCACGTCCTTCAGGTTCACCGAGATGGGTTCGCCAGTGTACTTGCCTGCCGGCGCGGAGACGCCGCCAGCCGCCATGGTGGACGCCGCGGTATTCGCTTGTTGGATGGCTTGTTGCGCCGCCTGCTGCGCCGACGTATCCGCCGGGCGAGCTGGTTGGCCGTTCCCGCCGAACGAGGCCAGCAGGAAAGCGGGCTGCGTCAGTTCGTTGGGCAACGTAAAGTGCGGAGCGGGAATTTGCAGGGCTTTGGGCGAGCGCGCCACCGCACTGCGCGGAGCGGCCGCCGCATAGTGAAATTGGGGGCGCGCCTGCGCATCGCTCTTCGTTTCGATCTCGCTTACGTTTGTCGTCGTGCTCGTGGTCGTCTTGGCCGAAGCGTCCGCTGGAGCAGCGGGTTGCACCTCGAAGTAGATGACCACTGCCGTGCCGTCATGCGCAATTTGATACGGCGCTTCGGACGTCAAGTCCACCACGATGCGCGCAATGTCCGGCCGGTACTGCCCCAGCCTTACGCCACGCACGGGTGCGGACACGCCAGGAATCAAGGTCTTGTCCACGTGCAGGCGTGCACCCGCAAAATCGAGCACCAGTCTATCCGGGCTCTGCAACCGGGCGGCGTGTACCTCCAGCCGTCCTTCGCCTTCCACGCGCACTGCCGCGCGTTCCGGCGCCTGCGTGATCGCCACGCTGGAAATCACCGCAGCTGTGGCGCTAACGCCAGGTGCACCGCCAGGATCGGCGGTCTGCGCCAGTACTGGGCTGGCCACCAGCGCCAAACTCGCAAGGATCAAGCAGCCATACCGTAGGGCCGGCCGGGTCGTCTTCATTGCTGTTCTCCTGCACTCGAGTAAATTCGTTTATTTACTTGGCGTTCCACGGGCTTCCCAAAAGCGTCCTTGCCCAATTCGTGAAACGAAACGCCATCCATCGCGATCTTTTCCACTTTTCCGTCGAAGAGCTGGTCGCCCTCGCGCAAGAAGTACGTGCGCGATTGCGGGTTGGTAACCATAGCGATCATCCCGTTCGAAGAGCGCACAACGCCATCAAGCCGCAGCGTGCTCACTTGCAGCCCCGCCTTGCCAGGCGGCAGATTCTTCGCAGCCGCAGCCTGCGCCTGTTGGCGCCCGACCAGCGATTCGAAGGGATCTCGGCGGCCGGCCTTGCCTTCGCCTTCGGCCCCTGCTGAGGGTTCCGCGGGCTGTTCCACCGGTTTCGCCGTCTTTTTCGTCGTGGATTTTTTCGCGGACGACTTGGCTGCCGATTTGGACGCCGGCGGCGCAGCGGGCTGCGTCGTTTGCGCCAGCAAACCGGGAGCGGTTGCCGCGAGTAAAATCCCTAGGATGAGAGTGTTTACAAAACGCATAGTTCGCTCATTCCCGCTTAGGGTTTTCCAGCCACTGCGCCAGCGGGCTTGGCCCCTTTCGGAGCTGCCCCCTGGTCAGCCGGCTTGGTGAAAAATGTAGTTGCCGTAAAAACTGCCGCTACCGTGGTTCCAGGTCGCAGCGGATACTTCGAGCTCTTCGCCGCGTCCGGATCCGCGAACGTCAGGTCTCCGACGTTGATGATTCGCGAAAGACGGCTCAGCCGCTCAAAAAAATCCAGCATGTTGAAATACGGCCCGTCCGCTTGTACTTCGAACGGCATTTCGAAGTGATATTCCTTCGCCACGATGGCTTGCGAGGTCAGCCGGCGCAATTGCACGTTGGACGCGCTGGCGGCTCCTTGCAACAGGCGGATGAACTCGTCGGTGTCTTTTTCATCCGGTACGATGGTCTTCAGGGTGTCAAGCTGTTTGGAGAGTGCGTCCATCTGCTGTTTCAGCTCTCCGTAACGCTGCTGGTACACCTGCAATTGCGTCACTTCCTGGGTTAGCTGGGTTCGATCGAGCACCGCTTTATCCACGGCGTCCCGCTCTCGGGCTACCGGAGAAAATGGCAGGTACACACCCGCGAGTACCAGGATCACGGCTATCGCCACCGCCACCAACACCTGCATGACTACCGACATATCACGAAACGGATTGGCCATGGCGCGTCCTTAACCTTTCTTCCCTGGTGCGGCCGCCGGCGTCGACGGCACACTCGCTGGCTTCGTCTGGACCGCGGCTACTGGCGGAGCAATCTCTGCGGAAATCTGGAACAGGAACGTCTGCACCGCCGTGTTCTTGTCGTCCTGCTTCGATTCCTTAATCTCTACCTTTTGAAAATATCCCGAGCGCTTCATCGCGGTGATAAAGTTGGCCACCGCATTGATGGACGCCGAGGAACCTTCCATCGACAAACTCGATCCTTTGCGCGTCAACGTCGTCAGCCAAAGGTTTTCTGTGCGCGACACCGTATCGGCGACCATGTTGAGCAATTCCTGGCTTCCGGTGCGATCCCGCTGCAATTGCTCGATGGTGGAAACTCGTTGTTGCAAAGTCGTGCGCTGCTTCTCGAACGCTTCTACCTGCTGCTTGGTTTGTTCGAGCTGCGTCTTCTGCGCGCGCAAACCTTCGATACGGTGGTTTTCCGCGCTCAGCTGGCTGGACCATTGGGAGTACATGTAGAACAGGAACACGCAACCGAGCAATACGCCCGCGCCCATAAACAGCGCCGGAAGTGCCGCGCCCGTATCCACCGGCCGCCTCGCTGAGCGGGGTCGAATCTGTCCAAGAAGGTTTATGCGGATCATGGCTAGTCGAAGCTCCTCAGCGCCAGCCCCACGGCTATGGCCAATCGCGGCGCCATTTCCCGAATCTGGTCGTCACTGTGTTTGCTGGGATTGATCAAAACTTTGCGAAAGGGATTGAGCTCTTCGACCGGCATCGCGAACTCTTCCCGCAACAAATCCACCAGTCCGGGCACGCGCGCCGTTCCCCCGGCCACCACGATGCGTTGAATGTTTTCGCCGCTCGCCGTGGCGCGAAAGAAATCGAAAGTCTTTTGAATTTCCAGCGTCAGAATGTCCGAGACGCTGCGCAGAATCTGCTGCTTCTGGTCGTCCGTTACGCTGGGCAGCGTTTCGCCCTTCTTCAGCCGTTCGGCGTCTTCGAAGCTCAAATCCAGTTCCTTCTGCAATGCGTCCGTATATTGGTTGCCGCCGACGCTAACGTCACGCGTGAACAATGGCACGCCACCGCGCACAATATTGATATTCATGACGCTGGCGCCTACGTTCAGCAACGCCACCGTCTGTCCCGCATCCGGCTCGTAATTCACTTCAAAGCAGTTCTGTAGGCCGAAGGCGTCTATATCCACCACGCGTGGCGTTTTCCCCGCCTGCGCCAAGACGTTGGTGTGATTCAGAATTTTGTCTTTCTTCACCGCCACCAGTAGTACGTCCATCTGTGAGTCCATGGACTCCAGCAACTGGTAGCTTAGGTTTACGTCCGCGATGTCGAAGGGAATATGCTGGCTGGCCTCCGAAGGAATGCGGTCGTACAACTCTTCTTCGGTCATCAGCGGCAGTGGCACGCGCTTAACGATCACCGAATGTCCCGATACCGAAGTCGCTACATCCTTCGTCTTGATTCGTTGCGCGTCAAAAATTTTGCTGATGGCGTTGGCCACCTGCGGCGCATCCATGATCGCGCCATCCACCACGGTGTCCTGCGCCAGCGGCTCCATGCCGTAGCTCACCAGTTCGTAGCCGGCCTTTGTGGACTTCAGTTCCACCGTCTTGATCGAGCTGGAACCAATGTCCAATCCCACCAGTTGTTTACTCTTCCCGCCAAATAAACCCATATTCAGGCCTTGTCCCCTCTCGCTCGCAAGTTGCTAACGGCGCCTCGCGTGCGCCTGGCTCATCTTTCGTTCCATCCATCTGTCCAGGATTGTTTTACGCAGTTTCCAACGATTTCCCAGTTTGAATGCAGGTATTTCGCCTTCCGTGATGTAACGGTACAGGGTATCCGGTGAAATCCCCAGATATTGCGACGCCTGACGCACATTCATCACTTCGCGAGATTCCATCACGACCCACTTCACCCCAGTACTGAACTTCTTTCTGTCGCAACTTGCACCCGGCATGTCCGCGAATGACTGGACGCGTCCCGTGCTAGTGTTTATGGCATCCGCGCGCTCCGACCGTCAACACATTCTCTGCCGCAGTTGTCCTAAGCGTATTGGTAATTGCAGGCAGTTCTAGGTGTTTTGTCGGAGGGGCCTAGCAGATGTTGGGTAGTGTAGGTCTTGGTACCACAATTACTTGTGCTTTTTCGTTGTTTCTCCACCTGTCCTTACGGACGGTAATCCTTTGCCATCAATCGCTCGCGCCGCCGCGCGAATATTATTTGTGCTTTCTTTTTCCTCTTCAAATTTGACGCAATCGCGAAATCGTAGCGTCGCTTGCGTTCTGTGCACGCTTACAAGCAGCGTTTTCCGCGTGTCCCGCGTTCTCGGACTTGTTTTATATTTTTGCCCACTTATACTTGTGGCCGCAGCAGTGCCAGCGACGATGACACCGTGTCGTGACCGTTTCTTTTCCTCGTTTTTCTTGACCGCCCGGAGGGTTTGCTCCATGTATCGCTCGCTCTTGATCCTGCTTCCGCTACTAACAATTCCTCTCGCAGACAATTCTCCTGCGGCCCCGAAGCTAATCGGTCCAGGGTTTCTTGTTATTGCCAATCAGCGTGAACACACAATAGTTCTTTTCGATATCGCCGAAAGAAAAACTGTCGCCACTGTCGAAGTTGGCGTCAACGGCCACGAAGTGGTGGTCTCACCGGACGGAAAATTCGCTTACGTCCCCATCTACGGAAATTCCGGCGTGGGAAAACCCGGCACCGACGGGCAATTCGTCGACGTCATCGATCTCCACACTCACGCCATCGCCGGTCACATCGACCTTGGCAAACCAGTACGCCCGCACTGCGCAAAGTTCGGCCCCGACGGCTTGCTCTACGTTTCCGCGGAACTCGCCAACGCAATTTTTGTCGTGGATACGACGACCCGCAAAGTAATCGCCGAAATCCCCACCGGCACTGAACAGTCGCACATGTTCGTAATTTCGCCCGACGGCAAACGCGCCTATACCTCGAACGTTTCCACCGGAACCGTCAGTGTCCTTGACTTGCAGAAGCGCTCGCTCATCACCGTCATCCCCGTCGCCAAATCCGTGCAGCGCATCTCGATCTCACCGGACGGCCGCCACGTGTACACTCACGATCAAGGCCAGCCACGCATCGCCGTCATCGACACCGCCACGAACACCGTTGCGAGTTACATCCTGCTCCCCGATACGGTCTACTCCTCAGCGCCTCTCGGAGACGGAGTAACTCTCGTTGCCGCTTCCCCATCTGGAAAGATTTTTGTGATTGATACGGAGAAGTCAAAGATCGTCGCGACGGTCGAGGTTCCTCCGTCAAGCGGTGAAATCATTGTCACCCCCGACGGCTACCGCGTCTTCTTAAGCTGTCCGCAGGACGGAACGATCCAGTTTCTCGGCCACCTCGCGGCAACAAAACCAGTGCTGGAAGCCCCAATTGTGTTGAGCAAAGGCGTGGACGGTTTAGCTTGGACAAACTCGCTATAGCGGGTCGTTCTATTCCTCTACGTCGGCAGCTACAATCCCAGCGACTTCCACATCCCCGCCACCCGCGCCTTAGTCGCCTCATCCATCAGAATTTCATCCGGCCATGGACGCGCAAATCCTTCCGTCGCCCACTTCCGCGTGGCATCAATTCCCATCTTCGACCCGAAGTCCTGCATCGAAGTAGCGTGATCCAGTGAGTCCGACGGCCCGGTAACGAATTGCGTATCCCGCTGCGGATCAATTGCGCATAACGCCTTCCACACCACCTCACCGTAGTTGTGCACATCTACATCATGATCCACTACCACAATCACCTTCGTAAACATCGCCTGCCCCAGCGACCAAATCGCGCTCATAATCTTCCGCGCATGCCCCGGGTACGATTTCTTAATCGCCACAATCATCAAATTGTGAAAAATTCCCTCCGCCGGCATCGCCACATCCACAATCTCTGGATACTGCATCTTCATCACCGGCAAAAACACGCGCTCCACCGCATAGCCCATAAAATAATCTTCCTGCGGCGGCGGGCCCACGACGGTCGTCAAATAGATGGGCTCCTTGCGGTGCGTCACGCACTCCACATGAAACACCGGATACTTCCCTTCCAGTGAATAAAATCCCGTGTGATCCCCAAACGGTCCTTCCGTCCGCATCTCATTCAACTTCACATACCCTTCCAGAATAATTTCGGCGTTCGCCGGCACTTCAATATCATTCGTCTCGCTCATCACCATCTCCACCGGCTCTTTGCGCAAAAATCCCGCAAACATCATTTCGTCCAAATCCGGCGGTATCGGCAGCATCCCCGCCAGCGCCGTAGCCGGGTCCGCTCCAATCGCCACCGACACCGCAATCCGCCCCTCCGGATTCGCCGCCCGCGCCGCGCGAAAATGTGCCGCCCCATGTTTCTGCGTCTGCCAGTGCATCCCAGTGGTCCGCTCGTCATACACCTGCATGCGATACATCCCCACGTTGCGCTTCCCCGTCTCCGGATTCTTCGTAAACACCAGCGGAAACGTAATGAACCGCCCGCCATCCTGCGGCCAGCATTGCAAAATCGGAAAGTCAAACAGGTTTACGTCCGCGCCCTTGCGAATCACATCCTTGCAATCGCCAGACTTCACGCTCTTCGGAAAAAACGACCCCAGCTCCGCCAACTTCGGCAGCATCTTTAATTTGTCAAACAATCCCTGCGGCGACTTCATATCCATAAATCCGCTGATCCGCGCCGCCACTTCATCCAGCGCGTCCACCTCAAACGCCAGCGCCATCCGCTCCACGCTGCCAAAGGTATTCACCAGCACTGGAATCTTCGAGCCCTTCGGCTTTTCAAACAAAAGCGCCGGTCCAACACTATCGGCCTTGCGTCCAGCGTCCCGCGCCACGCGCTGCGTAATCTCCGTAATTTCCAAAATGGGGTCGACTTCCGCCTTAACGCGTTTCAGCTCCCCGCTCTTCTCCAGCTTCCGCACAAATTCCCGCAAATCCCGATATGCCACACCGCCTCCAGTAGCACAGACTCTCAGCCTGTGCCCCTTCCGACCCACCCACTCCGCTTGCCAGCAAAAACTCTAGCACGTTCCCGCAGTCACCCAGTGCTACCCTTCATTCCACAAGCTTCGCATCGTCCGATACTTTCGCCACCTCTACTTTGGCCACCTCCCGTTCCACAGAAAATATCATGTCACCAAATGCCCACTTCCGGACTCAAACCATGCGAAAGGAACCTCCATGCAATACAAAACTCTAGGTGACACTGGACTTCTCGTTTCCACTCTCTGCTTTGGCACCATGACCTTCGGCGGCAACCAGGATTCCGCCATGGCCGACGCCCGCATCTGGAAAATGATCGGCGCCACCGATCAGGCCGAGGCCGACTCGCTCGTGAAAGCCTCGATCGACGCCGGCATCAATTTCTTCGACACTGCCGACGTTTACTCCGGCGGCCAAAGCGAAAGGATCCTCGGCCAATCCCTTAAGAACCTCAACATCCCCCGCAAAGATGTTGTCATCGCCACAAAAGTCTACGGTCGCGTGGGCCAAGGCCGCAACGATGTCGGCGCCTCCCGCGGGCACATCATGGACGCCGTCGACGCCAGCCTGCAGCGCCTGCAAATGGATCATATCGACCTCTACCAGATTCACGGCAACGACGCCGTCACCCCGATTGAAGAAACACTTCGCGCCTTGGACACCCTCGTGACGCAAGGTAAAGTCCGTTATATCGGCTGTTCCAACTGGCAGTCCTGGAAAATCGCTAAAGCTCTGGGCATTTCCGAATTCAAAAATCTCGCGCGCTTCGACACGCTGCAAGCCTACTACTCCATCGCCGGCCGCGACCTCGAACGCGACCTCGTCCCGCTCCTCGAAGCCGAAAAAACCGGTCTGCTCGTCTGGAGTCCGCTTGCCGGCGGCTTACTTTCAGGAAAGTTCAGCCGCGCCAACCAAAAGCCCGAAAACTCTCGCCGCTCGGAATTCGATTTTCCCATCGTCGACAAAGAACGTACCTGGAAAATTCTCGACGTCATGGCTCCCATCGCCAAAGCCCACAACTGCAGCCCCGCCCGCATCTCTCTGGCGTGGCTGCTCGCCAAACCCGTCGTAACCAGCGTCATCATCGGCGCCAAACGCATCGAGCAACTCCAGGACAACGTCGCCGCCGTGGACGTCAAGCTCACCGCGGAGCAAATCAAGCAACTCGACGAAGTCAGTGCTCTGCCTCCAGAATATCCCGGCTGGATGCTGCCATTCCAAGGCTCCAACCGCCTGGCGCCAACCGTCCGGCAAATACCGCAGACCGCCGCGGCCGCAAAATAAATAAACGTGCGCAGCCGCAGGCCTCCTGTAGCGCAGGGCGGAGCCCTGCGGCTTTTTCGCACCGCCAGCTGAAATGTAAATTTTGGGTGAGAGACGACTCTGACTAAGCTTTCCCTGCTACAAACGATTCGCGAACCACTCCCGGTAAACCTTTTTCGCGCGCCAGGTACTGATCGTAAATCCACGCATAGGTTTTTTCTAAACCGACGCGCAGCGAAGTATCCGGCTCCCAGTTCAAATATTTCTTGATCAACGTGTTGTCGCTGTTCCGCCCGTTTACGCCCTTCGGCGCCGCCAAATTATAACTCCGCTTTAGCTTAACCCCAGCGATGTCCTCCACGATGTCCACCAACTGGTTGATGCTCACCGCCTCCGTCGATCCCAAATTGATTGGCTCCAGAATCTCCGAATCCATGATCAGCTGTACACCCTTAATGCAATCGTCTGCCCACATGAAACTCCGCGTCTGCACTCCCGAGCCCCAAATCTCAATCTCGTACGTCCCACCGAGCTTCGCCTCAATCACCTTCCGGCAGATCGCCGCCGGCGCCTTCTCCCGCCCCCCAAACCACGTCCCCCACGGCCCATATACGTTGTGAAACCGCGCCACCCGGGTGTATAAGCCAAAATCTTCCCGGAAATGCCGGCACATCCGCTCCGAAAATAGCTTCTCCCATCCGTATCCATCCTCTGCCTGCGCCGGATACGCATCCTCTTCCTTCAACGATGGCGCTTCAAACGTCGTCTGCTTGTCCGCGTTATACACGCAGGCCGACGACGAATAGAAAAACTTCTTGCACCCATGCGCCAGCGCCGCCTGCAGCATGTGCGTATTGATCAGCACCGATAGCATGCACAGCGCTTTGTTGTGCTCAATAAAACCCATCCCGCCCATGTTGGCGGCCAAACTGTAAATCTCATCCGCACCCGTCGCCGCCGTCTCGCAGTTCTCCCGTAAATTCAAGTCCAGCGATAGATTCTCCACATCTTCAAATCGCTGGTACCACTCTTCCACCGGCTTCACGTCCACCGCGCGGATCCGCTGATACCCCAGCCGCCGAAACTCCGCCACCAGGTGCCCACCTATAAATCCGCCCGCTCCGGTCACCAGCACGCTATTCTCACTTCGCACTCGTTCACCCACGCTTTCTGGCCAGGCCCCGCTTCTCCCGAATCATAGTCGAAAGCTGTTGATTCACATAAGGGCTAAATTTTTCGGATGGCCATCCAATAAATAATAGCGACAGAAGAAATTTTTCCGCTTTCGCGCACCCATTCCACTCGCCACGATCCATCGAACTCACCCTTGCGCTCTTTCTCCGGGTGACGTGCCGCTTCGAGCGCGACCTTAGCGATTGAGCACCCTCCTGGAACAGGGCTGTTTTCTGACCTTTCGGCCAGTTGTGCCGCCCTGATCCGCCCAGTATTCTCAATCTCGATTTAGTTTCTCGGGCGGGCAATCCCGCCTCCCATTTCGGAACAATGCGAATGAGTCTATCGAAGACACTTTTTGCGGCGCTGTTCTTGTTCTCGCTCTTGCTCTGCGCTCCGCGCAACCCAGCGCAAACGGCCACCGTTTATTGGAACAATACCGAACAAGTGATCGACGGCTTCGGTGCCTCCGATGCCACTCAATATCGGCCGCTTACCAACGCCCAAGCCACGCTCGTGTTTTCTACCACTACGGGCGTCGGACTTTCCTTGCTCCGCACCGAGGTTCCCGACGACGGGAGCTGCTCGACGGTCAACACCACGTGCGCAGGTCAAGTCACCGATATGCAACTCGCCATCGCCAACGGCGCTAGAGTCTGGAGCACCCCTTGGTCGCCGCCGGTGGCTATGAAGTCCAACAACAATCTGGTCAATGGCGGCGCTCTGCTCGCAGTTTCCTACCAGCCCTACGCCAACTACCTCGCCAACTACGTTAAGAGCTTGCGCACCCTGTATGGCATCAATCTCTATGCCTTGTCGCTGCAAAACGAGCCTACCGCTGCTGCGACCTGGGCTTCCGCCATTTGGAGCCCTACGAACCTTGATACCTTTATCGGCGCCAATCTCGGTCCCACATTTGCCGCCGACGGCCTCTCCCCGCTGATCATGCTGCCAGAAACTTCCACTTGGCAGCAGTTAGCGCCGTATTCGACCGCCGTCATGGGCGATCCCACCGCTCTGCCCTACGTCGGCATCATCGCTACCCACGACTACAACCACGCCGGCCTGCCCTCGTACACCTTGGGTCAGTTTGGCGGCAAGCACCTTTGGGAAACCGAGGTCGACGATCACAATTCTTTCGATCCCAGCATCACCAGCGCCCTCACTTACGCCCAGGACATTCACGACTGGATGACGACTGCCAATGCCAACGCCTGGCACTATTGGTGGATCATCGGGCTCAACGGAGACAACGAAGGGCTGATCGACTCCGCCTCTGGGATCGTTTCCAAGCGCCTGTACATCATGGGCAACTACAGCAAGTTTGCGCGCCCGGGATTTTACCGCATTGACGCAACGGTCACGCCGCAGAGCGGCGTTTTCGTTTCCGCCTATAAAAGCGTCACCAGCGGCGCCTTCGTCATCGTGGTCATCAATCGGAACAACTCGGACGTCTCACAATCCTTTACCTTGAATGGCGCCTCGGCCTCGACGGTAAGCCCCTGGGTCACCTCTGCCACGCTGAATCTAATTCAGCAGTCAAATATTTCTGTCAACAACGGTTCCTTCGCCTACAGTCTGCCGGCTGCCAGCGTCACGAGTTTCGTGGGTACCACCGCCACGGTCCCTCCCACCGGATTGACCGCCACCATCCGCTAAGTCTTCAACCCGCAGGGTTCGTCACTAACTCAGCGGCATCATCAATTTCGTTTCCCGTCTCAAAACTGAAAATAAATAAAGTCCGCGTGCCCAAACACTCCAAAGAAGATTACCGCGTACACGCACGCGTAATAGCACGCGTAACGAAACACATTGATGGACCACGCGCGCGGTATCCGTTCAGGATGCGCCATATACCACTCCACACCGAACATCATTACTGTGAATATCCCCACGAAAACCGCGTTGACGCGATCCAGGCTGGCAATCGGAAATTGCAGAGAATTGAAATGTCCCAGCGGGAAAAGGTGCGTCAAAATATACCAGCCCGAATCGAATGTCCCGGCGCGGAAGAAAATCCACGCGAGCATCACCAGGGACATGGTAAAGAACACCTGCCACACGGCCACCACCGTAGGAAATTTCTCTAGACCCAGCGCACTGCGCAGTTTGCGTCGCAGCATCCGTGTCGCGTCGCCAATCACGATGTACGTTCCGTGCAGTACTCCCGTCAGCGCGAACATCCAACTTGCCCCGTGCCATAGCCCGCACAGCCCTAAGGTAACAATCACACTCATATAATGTCTCGGTATACTGACTCGTTCTCCCATCAGGGGAAGATACACATAGTCGCGCAACCACGTGGTCAGCGAGATGTGCCAGCGACTCCAGAATTCCGCAATGGACCGGCTAAAGTACGGCTGCCGAAAGTTCATCCGCAGCTCGTACCCCATCACCCGGGCGATTCCCAACGCAATGTCGCTGTAGCCAGAGAAATCGCAGTAAATCTGCAGCGCAAAAAGTACCGTGGCGATCAGCAGCGAAGCGCCGCCGTATCCCCTCGGATTTTGATACACCATGCTCACGAACTCCGCCACCGAGTCCGCGATCACCATCTTCTTGAACAGCCCCCACAGCGTTTGCGCGAAACCGGAACGCACCAGGTCCAGCCGAATTTTCGGATCGCTATGAAACTGCGGCAGCAACTCATTGGGCCGCTCGATCGGTCCCGCCACCAATTGCGGGAAGAACGCCACGTACAGCGCGTAGTTCAGCAGATTGTGCTCCGCGGGAGCCCTCCGCCGGTATACATCAATCGTGTAACTCATGGCCTGAAACGTGTGGAACGACAGCCCAAGGGGCAGAATAATATGCATCAGCGGAATGTCCTGCTGCAGTCCGGCGAAGCGCATCAACGGCGTAATCGATGCGCCAAAGAAATTTACGTATTTGAATGCCACTAGCAGGCCGATGTTGCAGGCCAGGCTCAGGCCCAGGTACATCCGCCTCCGCCCGGTCTCCGACTTCTCAATCTGCAGCCCCGCCACGTAATCGATCAGCGTTATGCCCCAGATCAGCACAATGTACTTCACGCTCCAGCACATGTAGAAGAAATAGCTGGCCACCAACAACAAGATTTTTCTCGGCGTTCCTCGCAGACACAGGAATAGCGTCCAGCACGCGATGAAGAAAAACGCGAATTGAAAACTGTTGAAGCGCACGTCAGTGTTTTCCTGCCTGCTCTTCGGCCACCAGTTGATAGATGGCCTGCGTGTAGATTTTCGCCCCGTCGCGATTTAGATGAAACACGTCGGAAAACATCCCCGGCGGGTAGCTGAAATAGCGCGGTCCAAGCACCTTGCAGGGCAGCCGACCCTCGATCACCCGCGCAAACTCTTCGTCCTTCGCGGGTGGCTGCGCGTACGCTTTTCGCCGCTCGTAATACGGCACGTAGTAGCAGGCAATGTGGTATCGCGTGATTGTGTCCCGTAGTTGTCCCAGTTCCGTGCTCTCCAGCGGCGGCCGCGCGCGCGATGACTCAATCACTCCCGGTCGATCCGCGTCCAGCAAAAAATCCTCCGGCAGACGGTCGTTCGCGAACCGGCTGTGCTCCGCTATGAAGTAATATCCGCGATTCTCCAGCATCTCGTTTGCGGTTCGGTGCGATGCCGCATAAAACTGCACCGGCCCCCCTCGCTCGCGGGAGGCCAGCAGAAACCGGATCACATCACGGATCAGGAAGCGGAACGGAAATATTTTCGTGGCAAACTCGTGATCGTCGCCCACGATATTAAATGGATTGATGCCCTTCTTTGCGTCGTTCCACGGAAGCGTCAGCAACAAAATATCCGGCGCCTGCCCGCGCTCTGCCATCACTTTCAGTTGATGCACGAAATCGTTGTGACCCGGAAATCCGGAGTTAAACGAATACACCGCACTGCTATCGCTCGCCGACAGCCGGTCAAATTCATCGGGAATAAATCCTGTGAGCACCCGGCTATCGCCAAAAATAACCAGCCGCTGTGCGTGCACGTTCAGCGGAAACACTTCGCCGCGCTGCTCGATGTTCAGCTTCGCGCGATACACGATCTGCGAGCCCGGCGCCAAGTACGGAAACGCCGCCGACAATGTATAGAAAAATAGCCACAGCGCCGCAAACCCTCCGATGGCACACACCACTAGGCGAACGAGTTGCACTCGCTCTGATAGCCGCTCGCTTTGCGGCAAGAAGCCTACCCGAGCCGCGTAATCCGCTACGCGCGCTCGATGCAACAATGCCCTACGCCAGGTTCCCATCAAGCTTGAGTCGGGTGTTCCTTCGGATTCATTCAATTTGACGCCCGCTTTCCCTGAGAGGTTTTGGGACAAGTCTGAACATTACCATTCTGCTTACTAATTGGTTCGTCGCAGAGCTAAATTCGCCCCAGGCACACCTCACCGCGCGATCAGCTCGGCGGGGCACCGACCCTTCGAGCCTTTCGCCGTTCCGATATTCTCCCGACAATAGCGCGCAGCAGCAATCCAAAAAATGGCAGGTCATCTAGCAAATACCTTCTCGACAATCGCCGCGGCTCTTTTCCTAGTCGCCACAGCCATTCCAGTCCGTTGCGCTGCATCCACAGGGGCGCTCGCGGAATCAGGCCGCCGACGAAGCTAAATGACACGCCTACCCCGATCGCGAGCCTTACGCCGGAGCCTTCCGCGTAGTCGCACATCCATTGTTCCTGCTGTGGGGCGCCTAACCCGACGAACAAAATGTCCGCGCAGCTCTCTCGAATTTTTCTCTGGACATCCTCGTTTTGCGCCGCGAACTTGTAAAATCTGTATGGTGGACAATCCCAGCCTGCAACGTTCAGATGGGGATGTCGTTGCATGAGTTTTTCGCAGGCACTGGCCGCCGCCCCCGGGCTGCCGCCCAGCAAGAATACCGAATATCCCAGCTGCTCAGAAAGCTGGCAGGTACGTTCAAAAAGGTCGGTTCCATTGATCCTTTCTTTCAAAGGTGTACCTAAGATCCTCGCAGCCCATAGAAGCGGTACCCCGTCCGCCACCACCAGTTCCGCCTTCGCATAGAGTTTCCGGAATTCCGCGCTCTCGTTAAACTTCACGATATGATCAACGTTCGGGGTCACGGCATAGGAGAACCGCTTGCGCTCCACGATTTCCCGGATAGCCGCCAGCGTTTCGGCCATCGTAAAGTTGTGAATCTCAAGTCCCAGTAAACGAACTCGTTCCGCCGAGTCGAGTATTTTGGAATTCGCATCTGCTGTCTTCTCGCCAAACGTATTATTTGTGATGGAAATTCACCTTTAAGAATTTCTAGCTGAAAAGCACTCGTTCAGCTCATTGCATTTGCCCGGCGTCGAGTCCCGATGCACAATGGGTCCTCGCTGAAGTATGCCGTGCTCTCGTTTTCCCGTGCTGCGCAAACTCCGCCGACTCCTTCCTGCAGCGCGCGGTCGTTTGCCGGGTGGTCACCAAGGAGTTAGAATCTTTGTCAGCATCCGCGCAACTGGATTTCATCGCGACGGATGAGACATGAGAAGTGAGCGATTCCCCCTAATTTATGACAGGATTGCTGCCACCCAACAATTGCGTCGAAAATACATCTTTGTAGTGACACCCGGTGGAATCGAAGTTCAAGGCGGCATGGCCACCATGGCGCGCTACCTCCTCGCCGAATGGAAACGGACCGACCGCCAGCCTCCGGTCAAGCTCATCAACACGTACGGCCCCAGCCTGCAAAATATCTGGACTATGCCTTTCTACTTCGTCGCGGCCGTTGCGACCGTCTTCGTCTACGGCCTTTTACGCCGCATCGCTGTGCTCCACTTGCACATGGCCGAGTACGGCAGCGTGCTCCGCAAAGGCATTCTCGTTTATCTCAGCAAAGCTCTCGGCATTCCCGTGGTAATCCATATGCACGGCGCCAAATTCACCACCATGTGGGAATCCGCCTCGCCCCGCAAGAAATCCTTCATGCTGGCTATTTTTCGCCACAGCGATGCCATCATCGTTCTTGGCGAATTCTGGCGAAAATATCTGCAAGACCACCTGCATCAACCCGACGCAAAAATTCGTGTCGTCCCCAACGGTGTGCCAGACCTCGGCCTTGGCTCCGCGCCGCCGCCCGCCCCCGGCGAACCTCTCAATATTCTCTTCGCCGGCCAGGTCGGCCAGCGAAAAGGCGTCGGCGACTTGCTCGAAGCGCTCGCCCGTCCCGATCTCCGAGGATTCGCTTGGCATCTCCATGTCGCCGGCAGCGGAGAAATCGAAACTCATCGCGAAAAAACCGTGCAATTGGGCATCGCCGAACGCACCACCTTTCTTGGATGGGTCGATCTCGACCGCGTCAGCCGACTCATGCGCGCCGCGCACATCTTCGTGCTCCCTTCCTACCAAGAAGGATTGCCAATGGCCATCATCGAGGCCATGGCCAGCGCTTTGCCTGTGGTCGCGACCCCTGTCGGCTCCATTCCAGATATAATCCGCGACGGCGACACCGGCTTGCTCGTCCCTCCCGGCGATCCTGCCGCACTCTGCGCCGCGTTCCTTCGCCTTCTGCAATCTCCGGAACTCCGCGCCAAACTCGGCGCCTCCGCCCGGCAGCTTTACCTTCGCGATTTCACCGTCTCCGTCATGTGCGAAAAAATCGCCGTCGTGTTCCAAAGTATTATTCGTTCTAAACCCTAGACACCCCAATCAGGCCGTGACAATATCGAACTCACCCAAGCCCAATCACACTGAAGTCTTTGCGGTTCCACCGAGGGGTATATGTCCAATATGCGAAGCACACTGTTACTACAGTTGTCTCTGGCTTTCACCCTAGTCCTCTTGCCGGCAAAAGCTAACGGCCAGAACTTTGCCTTGATCTCTGACCAGGCAGCTCGCGCGATTCATAGCAAAGCGAATTCTCCAGCGGGACAGGCTACTGTTGCTTCCGCAATGACCTATTTGAATCGCTCTCCAAACGCACTGCCTGTGCTCCATATCGCTGGTAAGCTGCCGGGCGATCCGGACTATGTCAAAAGCCAACAAGCCGCGGTTGACCTTCCCGCAATGACCGATCTGGCTCTGGCTTTTCGCCTCACTGGCGACAGGAAGTATCTTGATGCCGCGACGCGATTCATCAAGGCCTGGGCCAGCAATTACCAGACTGCTTTGAATCCCATTGACGACCAGGACTTTTATTATTTTTTCGTCGCCAATGACTTGGTCAACTCAGATTTGCCGCCGGATGTACAGGCCCTGACAAAGAATTTTTGCCAACAGTTCGCCCAAGCCTACTTAAGTGAGGTGGAAAAGGCTCCCCCTCCAGGCAGCCCTGAAGCAGATCCGAAGAATCCCATCTACAAAGGCCCCAATAAGCCGGATCCGACTCGCATTAACAACTTCCAGAGTCACCGCCTAAAGCTGGGCGCTCTCGCCGCCTTTGCCGCGGGAGACGACGGACTTGTCCAAAGAGCGCACGCCGCCTACGAGCGCCAAATCGCCATCAACATACGTCCCGACGGCACGGTAATTGATTTTGAGGATCGCGACGCCCTTCATTACGTAGTTTATGATCTTGAGCCTCTTCTACTCACAACCGTTGCCGCCCACTCGCATGGTCAAGACTGGTACTACTACAAAAGTCCCACCGGCTCTTTTCTTGACGACGCGGTGAACTGGCTCATTCCCTACGCCGAAGGCGAAAAAACTCATCAGGAATTTGTGAATAGCCATGTTCCCTTCGATCAAACCCGCGCCAAGGCCGGCGTAAAAGGTTTCTCCGGTCCATGGAATCCCAAAGAGTCTGCCACCGTGTTCGCCTACGCTTCGGTTGTGAACTCCAGGTATCGCAAGACACTAGCGGACATCGAAGCGCATACCGGCGCCAAACCGCCAAACTTCATGGCACTCGCGTTCGAGTAGCATAAGCCGGCGTTTTGAAAGGTGAAGAGAAGATCGACATGCCCGCCGGCTCAATTTGGTCGGCGGGCGATGAAGATCTTTTCTCCCCTCAACAGCGCGTAGTTCGATACGTCAGGCTCCTCGGCAGTGAACTCGTCGAGTTCAAAGCCCGCACCGCGAATTCGCTCGCGCACGTCCGCTCCGTAGTACCGCACGTGATCCGGCTGGCCAAAATGATATTGCCGGCCCCGGGGCGTGGTGATGGACGGATTTTCGTAGGTTCGCGACCATCCCTCGATGACCGGAGTCATAATTATCGCCACGCCTCCTGGGCGCAGTACTCGGTACATTTCCGCCAGGGCTCGCCGATCATCAACGTGCTCAAGAATATGTGAGCACACGATGCATGAATACGTTCCGTCGGCCATCTCCATCGCTTCGATATTCAAGACCAGGTCAGCTCGATCCTTTTCGATGTCAGCGGACTTGTATACCCGGGCAAGACCGCGGAATAACGCGGCCATCGCTTCTTCCGGCGCAAAATGTAGTACATCTCTGCCGGTGATTTCGTTCGCATTGCTGTCAAGCCAGAGTTTTAACAAACGGTGCCGTTCAAGCGCTCCGCACTCCGGACAGCGCGCATCCGGTCGCGGTGGAAACCCGAAAGAGCGGAAGAATCCTTCATATCCGCAAATCGTGCAGTGCCGTTTCAGCGCCTTGCTCCTTCGGAACTGACTCGTCAGATAGGCATAGTCATGCGCCAATTCTTTCGCGCGAGACAGTCGTCGCTGCACGGCGTTTTTCATGTCTTCCATCCTGGTCACTGGATTTCCCGACGGGAACGAACGCAGAAATAGTTAATCCGGCATTCCATTTAAGCTTTCCCGCTGCGCACCATACCAAACCGTTCTGATTGGCGGGCCTTGACCCCGCTGGCCCAATCAGTTCGCGCTCGTGAGCTGGTTACCGCTCCATGAGCTCTAGGGCTCCTCGCCCCCCGCGTGGGCGCTCACCAACACTGCGGAACCCCTGCGCGACGACTTGGCAAGACCGCGCTTTAACTTGGCCAGTGGTTGTTCCACAAATTTTGCCATCGCCCAGCCGTACCCGCACACCAGCGGCGCAGAAACCACCCCGGCTAGCGCCAGGCTCATTCCCAGTCGCTGATTAAAAGCGTGAATCACGCAAACGTGAATCAGGTACATCGCATAGGACCGCCGTCCAATCCATCGGATGAAGGAATGCTCTAGTCCCGACACCACCCAGCTCTTGGGAAAGCTGAGCACAAAAATAAAAATTGGCCCCAGCGCCAGCCCCTGAATCGAGTAGCGCAGCGTGTCCGCAAAAATCGGGCCGCGAATCACCTCCGAAATCATGATGCCAGTCAGCCCCAGCACCGCCAGTTGGGCGCCGTTCTTCCGCACCCACGCCGGCACCCCATCCACGAAGGGATTCACGCTGACTGCCAACAAGCAGCCGAATAGGATTGAATCGAACCGCGTATCCGTCCGATAGTAGTTCGTCGTGGAATGCAGCCACAAGATCGCCACGCAGCGCCACGCCAACGCCAGCGCGCACAGCCCGGCCAGAATTGCAGCCATCTTGCCCCGCGACCACCGCTTCCGCAGGAACAGCAAAAATAGCCACGGAAACAGCAGGTAAAAATGTTCTTCCACCGACAGAGACCATAAAATCCCCAGCCCGCCCGGGATGCCATGTGGCGTCAAAAAGTTCACATAGTTCGCTAGATACAGCGAAGCCACCACAATCGACTGCCAATACACCGTCCCCACGAAGATCCCGGCTGTCGCCAGCGCCATCCACACCGCCACCGTAACGTACATCGGAGGAAAAATACGGAAGGTTCTCCGCAGGTAAAACTGTGGGATGGATATCGTGCCGCTGCCATCCGCTTCGATGCGCAGCAGCGTGGTGATCAGATACCCGCTCAGAAAAAAGAAGATCGTTACCCCGATGCCCCCGCGGCCGATATACCGCTCCAGCCCCGAATGCCCCAGGTACACCAGCGCAAACGCAATCGCACGAATCCCGTCGAGACCTGGAATGTACGTCGTAGCTTTTTCGGACCCGGGTGCCGTTGCCATGCTGCCTTTCTTTCACGGCTTCGCTCAGGAGTGTGAGCGTAAATTGCGGATCGACCGGCCAACGCTTTCCCTCACGCCGTTCCATGTCGTAAATCCCCCACGCCGCAACTTTCGCCACGCGGCGACGAACACCCCGCCGCGCATCAGCCACTGTCTGCGCCGCGCTTGCGCCGCCGTATCTCTTTGCGCCAGCCAAGGAAACTCCCGCGCTTGTTTCGCCGGTGTCGGTGGCACTCCAAAAACCATCACGTACGCCAGCCGCGAACCTGCCGAAACATTCGGCCCTGCGCTGTGCAGCATCCGCGAATGATGAACCGCGCACCCGCCAGCCGGCAGTTCGCACGTCACCGCGGTTCCTTCGTCAAACGCCCCGACACACTGCAGCGCTTGCGACGTTGGATCGTTATTCGGTGGTCCGTGTCGCAACACCTCGTTGCGGTGTGATCCCGGCAAATACCGCAGGCACCCGTTTCCCACGTTCGCGTCCTGCAGCGCCACCCACACATTCATTTCGTGATATTCCAGCTTCGGATCGCGAAAGGCTTCATCCTGGTGCCACGGCGTTCCCGTGCCCACGTACGCCTGCTTCACGATCGCCAGGTCGCAAATGCACCGCGCGTTCTCTCCCAAAATCTGTCTTGCAATCGCTTGGGCATTCTTAAAGCACTGCGTGCGGTGCAGTTCCGGCAGATAATTCACCGGATTCATGATCTGTGGCGCGGTTTTCTTGACCCCATTCTTTTCCCCTGCCAGAAAATCTTCCTGCGCGCCCTCTTTTTCGCCCACCCGTCGTTCGAACAGGTCTTCGATTTTCGCCCGCAGCTCGCGGACCTCTTCTGGCGTGGCAATCTGTTGAATCGGCAGGTACCCGTTCGTTTGAAAGAACTCCTCTTGTTCGGCGCTTAGGCGCAGTCTTCCAACATCGCCTTCGCTGCTCGCGCGCTCGCCCTGGGGCTCGCGTTTCCGCTGCGCATACATAAAGTTTGTCGTCCCCTCAGCACACCCAAGCCCGCCCTAACTTCGCAACCCGCGTTGCGAAATCTTACAAGCCTACCGAACTGGCCACGGATCCCTCTTCCACCCGGGCTTTGGGATGGAACAGTGCCCGCACCTTCCGTCGGAACGACGACCGCAATACCCACATGGCCGTAAATATCGAAACTTCCATCACCCCCGGCCTGCCATGCCGGAACATCTCTTTAAACAACTCCGGCACCGCTCCCCACGCACCCTCCATCGACGCCTCCGGCGCCAGTTGCGTCGAAATAAACCCCGCGTACGCTCGTGGCGTCATTCGCTCGCGGTTCCCTTGCAGCCACTCCAGCGACGAACGCCAGTTTTGCCCATTCGTGATCGATTCCCGCGGCTGCTCGATGTACCACAGCACCAGCGGCTCCCGCACAAAATGAAACGCCACTCCCGGGATCCGATCCACCCGCAAATACCATTCCGTATCCTGATGCCGCCGCAGCCCACTGGTAAATGGTGCCAGCTCCAGCAACGTCTTTCGCGTCATCAGCACCGAGGTCTGCAGCTGCCCCTCGCCGCGGAACAAACTCCTCCGATTAAACAGGTACTCACAGATCGGCTCCCCGTCCGCGGGAAATCTTCGCGGCCAGGGAAATCTTCCTGTCGGGCTGATCCCCACCATCCCCGTCGAAATAATCGGGTAAGGCTCCGTGGCCTGTATCGCCACCGCCGCTTGCTTCTCCAGCTTTGTGGGCAGCCATTCGTCGTCGTCGTCCAGAAACGCGATCCACTCCCCTGCCGCGTGCCGCACTCCCGCGTTCCGCGCGTCCGAACCGCCCACCGAAGCCGGCAGCACAATCGGTCTCAGCCGCGCGTCCGAAACTTTCGCCAGCGCAGCGCTGCTCTTCGCGCACGGTCCGTCAATCACCACCAGTACTTCTAGCTCCCGGTGCGTCTGCGCCAAAGCGCTCTTCACCGCCCGCAACAGCAGGTCCGGACGATTGCGTGTCGGAATCACCACCGAAATCAGCACAAATGCCCCCGTAAACGTCAAGAATTCAATGTCTTACTAGCACTGGCGACAAACCCGACCGTGGTATCCGCTTTACCCTGATTATCGTCGCCCGTCTAAAAGCTCAAAATTCTTTCTTGACAACAAAATTTACATATGCGACACTTACCATTGTATATAACTGCGCCTCACCGCCCGCGAGATCCCCCTAAACAACCATAAGGGTTTCAAGTCGGGACGTTCCCACGTCCGCTCTCACTGGAGGTCCGAGTAACCACTTGTGTAATCTGCGTCCGGCGTAAGCCGCCCGGAATGAGCACTTAAAAAAACCCCTAGGGGGTACCCTTTTGTGCGTTCCGGTTCCCCTCACGTCTGGTAACCCGGAAGAATCCCGTTCACTCCGGAAACCTCCCCATCCCCACCGTCGTCGGACGCCGCGGTCTCGGTAGCCAATTGCCTTCCCTCAACCTGCGCCAGCGCCAGCGATACATAAATCGTCACGTAAGGAATCCAGAAAAACGACATCAACCGCAGAATGTAACTTTCACCCAGGTTCAGCACCGCCAAAAATAACAGCACGAACAGTGCGAACTTCGCCGAGCTACTCTCATTCGCGCGGAACAAACTACCGGCTCGCCACAAACTGGTGATAAACCCGCCAAAAAATATAAGTAAACCGACAATTCCGACACTGAGCAAAATGTCGAGATATCCATTATGGGCGTGGGGAGGACGCCAGCCGCTCAGCACGTACAGTACCTTCTGCAAATCCCGGGACCATTCGACCCAGAAAACATCGTATCCGTAGCCCCACCAGGGATGTCTGCCGATGGCATTCAGAACTTCTTTCCACATAGGTATGCGACTGGTCAAAGTGGAACTGCGGCCCGCCGCTTCCGCAATGATGTCGAAATTGCGGATCGCGAGCAAAGCGCCCATCGCCAAGATCGGCACGAGCGGAACCCACAGCGGCAACGTTTTGCGGCTCGAAATCCGCATAAGATGAACGACCGGGTACATCGCGATGCAGAACAGCAGCGCAACCAGCGCGGTCGCGGAATTAGAGAGAATGAGCAAGATGCAAGCCCCGCTGAGGGTGGTAATTCGGAGCCAGGCTGGTATGGCCTTTGGTTTTCCGAACACGAAAACCAGCATGACAAACACCACCATCGCGCTCATGGTGTTCTTTTGCGGGTAGAGCCCTTTCACACTTCCCATGTGCAAGTCGGTGGAGAGCCCATAGGAAGGTATGAAGATGGCGGCACAGGCGCTTCCAAAAACGATTAGAATGGACAGCCATCCGAACAAATTCATCTGTTCGTCCCAGTCGAAGCAAGTGGCGATGAAAATGGCGAACAAAGTCACAGCCCAGAGAAAAATGGCGTGACGCAGCGTGAAACGCGGATCGTACGACCACGCCGTGGAAGCAAGCGCCAGGCCGCACAGCGCGACAATCCAGCCTGCATGGCGCAGACCATCGAGTACTTTTCTCCAGTGAATCACCAGGAATGGTACTAGGGTCGCACAGAAAAGTAACCTCGCGACACTCTCCCACGGCTGCGGCTGTGCGCGGCCCGTCAAACCGCCTGCCCCAATGTTTCCAGCTACCCCGACCCCCGTGAGGAACAGCAGGGTCGCGACAACATAAGCTTTTTCGAGATTTTGCAATATCTTCATGCTCGTTCCGCGGAAAGCTGAGGACTCATGCGCGCCTCCCTGGCCATCACAAACATCAGAATGCCGTACATCACAACCGCCAATGTGCCGTCACAGGCCAGACTCGACCACGCGGCTCCGCGCCACGAATACAACGGAATCAACCAGAAATTCAGTCCTACGTTGAGCAGGGCAACGAACACTTGCGCCGCCGTGCGCAAACCCTGATACCCGGCTCCCGTTACCGAGTCCGAAAGGAAATAATGGATCGTCTTCAGCAACGGCAAAAGCGCCAGCCATCGTAACGCTTCTACGGTGCGCGCGAAATCCTTGCCGATGACCAGGGGAAATACGGGCGCCAGCAAATACAGCCCGGCAAACGCCACAACCGAATACCCGATCATCCGCGGCAAGATTCGCTTGGCGTAGGCAAAACTTGCCGCAATGCCGTGCTGCCCTTTGCGAAAAAAATTAGAGTACGCTGCATGCAAAACCGACCTGACCGGCACGAACGCCACGTCAATTACGCGATACGCCGCGCCATAAATACCGGTGCCGTCCAGAGTCGAAAGACTCGCCATCATCGTCTTGTCGATATCGTTGTAAACCGTCTGAGCGCTTAGTCCCGCGCCAAAGTAAAATCCCTCGACCAGCTCCGCCCTAATCCGTGAAAGCTGTAGCCGCGGGGCGCCCAGCTTCCAGTTCGTGATCACGATTCCGACCACACAGGAAATTGCCGTGCTGCCAAGATAAAACCACCCCAGCGTCATTGCCGAAGCGTGATGCCAAACGCTGATGATAATTGCCGCGGAAATCAAACGCAGGGTAAACGGAAGCAAACCGACGCTCGCCGTATAGTTCATCTGATCCATGGCCTGAAAGGCATTCGCTGCGAAATCGTTGATGCGCGCCCCGATCATGTCGGACAAACAAATCACCACAATCAGTAGCATTGGAATCGTCGGCGGCAGAATCCAGTGCGCCACAATTATGATGACGCCCATTAACGCGAGCCCGGAGACGCACAGCAAGAAGAGCGCGTTGCCCCAGTACACGGCAAAGAGAGACTTGTCTCGTGACACATTCTTGATTAGCAGATTTCCGGCGCCGGCGCCGGCAAACGGCGCGGCAATGGCGATCAGCGCGGTGGTGCCCACGAACGCACCATACTCGCGCGGACCGAGCGCCCGCGCGATCAAAATAAAATAACCCGCTTGGACAATGATGCGAAGGCCATAGCCCAGGAACATCCACACGGAGTTCCGCCCCAACGTGCTCTGTTTGACGCGGACAATCCAGGATTTGGCGTAATCGATCATTCTTCGAATTAGGTATTTTTCTCGGAACTAAAGATTCGGCCTACGCGAAATAAATTCATCTCCGCAGGGCGCTCCATGATCCCGCTATTTCTGAAACGATGAAATGCGCTTTCAGTCCGCGGAGTTGCTGGCCCTCAGCGCCGGGACAGGCTCTGCGGAATACTCAACACCCGGCAACGATTCCGCCGCCGGATGCGCCGACGCACGGCCTATGCTGTGATAAATGAATCCTGCCTTTGCCATGGCCGCGGGTTGGTAGAGATTCCGCCCGTCAATCACGATCGGATATTTTAACAGCGCGCGCATCCGTTTGAAATCCAGCACAGCAAATTCCGCCCATTCCGTCAAAATCAAAAGTGCGTCCGAACCGCGCGCCGTTTCGTACTCATCGTCCACATAGGTGACGCTCGCCGCGGACAACACCTTCCTGGCGTTCGGCATGCCGGCCGGATCATAAACTTTTAACTGCGCTCCTTCCTTCACCAGCGCCTCAATAATCGAAAGGGCGGGCGATTCGCGCACATCATCCGTGTCCGCTTTAAAAGCCAGGCCCAGCACACCGAGCTGCTTGCCACGCAGCGTCCACAGCGCACTACGGATCTTTTTCAAAAACCGCACGCGCTGATCACTGTTGATACGCATCACTTCGGTCAGCAAACCAAAGTCATAGTTGCACTGTTCAGCCACGGAGCGGAAGGCCTGCACATCCTTCGGGAAGCATGAGCCCCCATAGCCAATTCCGGCGTTCAAAAATTTCGACCCAATTCGCGAATCCGAACCAATCCCCGCGCACACCTGCTGAATATCCGCTCCCACTTCCTCGGAAATATTCGCCACCGCGTTAATAAACGAAATTTTCATCGCCAAAAACGCATTCGAGGCGTGCTTAATCAACTCCGCGCTCTTCGCGTTGGTCACAACCATCGGCGCCTTCGCATACCGGTAGCTCTCTAACGGAAACCGCGCCGGCTCCCCATAATAGCTGCCGCTCGTCAACGGTTTATAGACCGCCTGCATGACCGATGCGCTCGCTGAGTCGTCCGCCCCGATTACAATCCTGTCTGGGTAAAGAAAATCCGTAACCGCCGAGCCTTCTCGTAAAAATTCGGGATTCGAGACCACGGAAAACGTGCCGGACGCAGCGCCATTCAAAGTCAGTGACTTGTGCAACCATTCGCAGGTCCGCACTGGAACCGTGCTCTTCTCCACGATAACTTTGGAACCCGCAAGAGCCGTCGCGATTTCATACGCGACCGCTTCCACATAGGATAAATCCGCCTCGCCTGTCTGCGATTGCGGCGTACCTACGGTGATGAACACCACATCCGATTGCCGCACCGCATCCGGCACGGAGGTCGAAAAAAGCAATCGCTCACCCTTGTGTCGCGCCAGCAACTCCGGAAGATACTGCTCGTGGATGGGCGTTTCGCCGCGCTCGAGCGCGGCGATCTTTAAGCCATCGTTATCCACACTAATGACGTTATGGCCGATCTCCGCAAAACAAACTGCCGAAACCAGCCCCACATACCCAGACCCTATCACCGCAATGCGCATAATTAGTGCGATCCCCCGGATTTTTTGATTTCGTCATGCCGCGAATCCTCCGCACTAGGCCGGTTAGCGGCGGCAAAAGCACTACGCTGCTCCCGATCCCTTAATTACCGCCGGGATTGTCCGCGCCAAAATTTGCAGGTCCAACCAAATGGACCACTTGTCGATATATTCCATGTCCAATTCCATCCACTGCTCAAATGGCAGCTCACTTCGCCCCTTGATTTGCCACAGGCAGGTAATACCCGGCGGAACACTGAAACGCCGTCGCTGCCAGTCCTCATCGAACAATTGATAATCCCGCGTAGGAATAGCCCTCGGGCCCACCAGGCTCATATCCCCTTTGAGCACGTTCAGCAGTTGCGGCAGTTCGTCGATGCTGGTTTTCCGAAGAATTTTGCCAATCGGCGTTATTCGCGGGTCATTGGTAATCTTAAAAACCGGACCGGTCATCTCATTCAAATGCAACAACTCTTCCTGAATTCTCTCGGCGTTAGGGACCATGGTGCGAAACTTGTACATCGTGAATTTTCGCTTATTGAGGCCCACGCGCTGTTGCCCAAAAAAGACAGAGCCGGGCGAGGTAAGTTTGATCAGCGCTGCGGTCAACAGGAGTATCGGCGCCAGAACCACCAACGCAAACAACGAAATCGTCAGGTCGATCCCACGTTTGAACACAAAGGGCCAGCCTTCGCTTACCACGCCCGGCGTGGCAATCTGCGGATCGCCATCGACGGCCACTATGCGCGGCTTGGCCAGCTTCAAATTGAAAATGTCGGTATCGAAACGCAGCATGATGCCATGCTGCTCGCATACCGCGGCCATGCGCGCGGCATGCTCGTAATAGGAGCGCAGCGGCAAATAAATCGCCACTTCATCCACCACATTGTGCCGCAAAAACTCCGCCACGCCGGAAAAGTCGCACGCCAACGGCAATCCGGTGGCTTGAAACTCGTGCATCAACGCCCAATCGTGATCGACAAAACCCACGAGGCGATAGCCGTATTCCGGCACTGCGGCCATTTTCCGCGCAAAGGCGATGGCCCGCGCATTGGTTCCCATGATCAGGATGTGGCGCAGATTATGTCCATCGCGCCGCACACCCGCCAGCCAGTAGCGCAGCAGCCAGCGTGAGGCACACACCGCCATGGATACGATGGCCCAGAAGAGCAGCAAAAATTTCGGGGTGTTCACCATGCGCAAGGAGAACAGCATCGCCAGAACCGCGAGGCACGCGGTCGAAAGCGCGGTGGCTTTTAGCGCGTCCAGCAGTTCCGCCCGCTTGGTCGACAATCTCTTCGACTCATACAAGCCGCACAAGGAAAGCATTATGTGGCACAAAAATAGCGCCAGCGCAAAAATCGCGCAGTTGGACAGCTTTACGCGGTACGAAAGAAATTGTTCGAGTGGCGTGGCGTGTTGTGCGGTAGCCACAAGAAACGTCGCGAGCCCGAACGAACAGAACACCAAGCCCACATCGAACAATTTCAGCGCATTCAAAAGAAACCGACGGTTTACGTCACTCACTGGTTCTCTCTCTGTGCGAGGATTTGTTCTCTTGCATCCACTTCTTTTGTTGCCACCCCAGGGCTGTGGGCGTTGAGCGAATCAAAAAATCGGCCGGAGGAATCGCACCTAGCGACGCCAACACAACATCCCAAATTGTTTCGCCGGGCACGACCGCGGTCGGCAAGTTCTTCAGCGGGCGCGGCGCGGGAGGAAAGCAACTAAGACTTCCCTTCCCCGCCGTCGGTATTCTTTCAGCGCTATGCAGCCCTCTTCGGCATGGTCGCCAGCACCGGCATGCTCAGCGTGTCGCTCACTTCTTGCGGCGTGCGGAAGGATGGATCGAGATATTCCATAACGTACGCGGCAGCAATGCCCACAAACACCGCCGCCACCAGACCGAGAAACATCACCATGAATGGGCTGTACTTCGGCAGAATAGGCGTTACCGCGGGTACGGCGATGGCCACGTTGGCGATCCGGCGCTGGTCCAAGGCGTCCGAGGTGCGCTCCTGTTCGCGCTTGCCTAAATAAAGAAGATAATTGCCCTCATCGGCCTTGGTCTCGCGCAGCAGCGCCGCTTGCGTCACCGCCTGCTGATCGAGCTTAACTAGTTCGGTCTGAATCCCGCGAATGCTGCCAACCAGTGCCGCCGCCGTAGCGTGCTGCGCCGCCAAATCCGCTTCCGTCTTGGCTTGGTCCTGCCGCAAATACTCGTAGGTCGGGTCGCGATCCGTGGTGCGGTTCACGAAGTTGGAGGCGTTGGCTTTGGCAATGGCGTCCTCAGTCTCCGCGATCTCTTCTTCCGCTTCCCTTACCAGCGGATAGTTGGCATCGTACTTCAGCAGCAGTTGCGTGCGCTTGACCTTGGCGGCCAGCAGGCTGGCCTGCAGGTTCTGCATCAGAATGTTCGACGCGTTGGATACTTCCGTGGTGGAAGAGCGCGCCGGCGTCGCCGCCATTTGCGCCTTCACGTTGTCGATGCGCTTCTGGTCCGCGGCAATCGATTGTTGCGCTTGATACAGATTGGACTCCGAGAGCGCCAGTTGCTGCGCCATGTCGGTGCGCACCAGGTCGGGCGCTGCTACTCTTTGGTCGGCGCTAAACGCCACTAGCTTTTTTTCCGATTCCGCCAGGGCTTGCCGGTACTTTTCGGTTTCCTGCGTGAAAAAGTCGCTCGAACCCGCTGGCCGTTGTAGCTGTAGGTGCTTCTCAAGGTACAGTTTGCCCAGCGTCTGCAGCACGCAAGCAGGCGCCTCTGGCTCGCCCATTCGCCCATATTTCACGTCGATGACGTCGGAAGTCGTCTCCGCTTCCACCTTGATTTTTTTCTCCAGGTTGCGCGTGGCCTTTTCCTTCTTAGCGGCCATGCGCCGCTGTGGGTCAAACGGCAGAAAAATATCCATGGGCGACCAGCCGTCGGCCAAATGGCAACTGGTCACCACGGAGCGCAGCATGTCTTCGCCCTGCAGCAGCGTTACCTCCGAGGTCACCTGATCCAGCGTGACCTGTTTGGTGTTGTTCACGTTGGCCACTTGCGCGGAGGTAATCGCGGGATCGGACCGATCCTGCTCGACCACCACTTGCATGTTGGCCTGGTAATAGCGCGCGGCCCACACCCAAGCCACCCCGATGGCCAGAGCAAAGACTGCACAGAACGTGACGATCGCGGCCTTACGGTGGCGGAAGAGCGGTGTGAAGGCGTCGCGCAGCGTCACCTCCGACGTGGCGCCCTCGTGCCGATTTTCGCGATTGTTTTTCATTGTTTCCTCTCCACTCTCGGAATTTCAAACCTTGCTGACTGCTTATCGGTACTCAATTCCACGGTTGCAGCCTTTGCCACTCACTGCACAGCCAAAACTCGTCTTCCGTTTTCCGTCTGGCAAGTGCGCTGCGGTCCTGCCGAGACCGGTACAACTCTGAAACCGCTGATCCGGATGGCCACCGACCGTTCGATCAAATCAATGGAAACGACCAGGTTCTTTTTTCCTTCCATACCCGTCAGCAGCCCTTCCAACCCGTCCAGACTGCCCCCGCAGATGCGCACCTTCTCGCCGACTTGCACGAAGGGATGCGGCTCGACAGGAATCTTTTCCCGCAACACCGTCTGTATCGTCGCGATCTCCTCGTCGGGAATCGGGACGCCAACCCCGCGAACTCCCAGGAAGCCCAGCACGCCATCCGTCTGCAACACCGGTACGCGGGCGGGAGCCTCATGCGCAATCTTCACGAACACATAGCCGGGGAACAGCGGCAGCTCGACAACCTTGCGGCGGTCGCTCCATTGATGATCCGCGCTGCTCAGCGGCAAGTACACTTCCACCGCCTTCTCTCGCAAACCCGCAGTGACCCGTTTTTCGTGCCGCGAACGCGTTTGAATGGCAAACCACCGCAAGTCGCCAGCAAGCGTCGCGCATTGCTCGGCGGCCGCCGGTTCGCTGGCGTCGTTTCCGTCCCGCACTGTAGCTAAAGTCGACAAGGCTCCGCCATTCTCAGTCCCATCGCCGAGTCTGAACTCTGTTCGCGGGTTGGAGTCGAACAGGCGCTTTCAGCTGGTTTCCCCCGCACGTCTCGCGGCCAACGGCAACCGCGCTACGACGGCCCTTCCGAAGCACTACATCCGGTGATACAACGAATCGGGGATTGGAAACGTGCGCTTGTTCAGCACCGCTCCCAAGACTCGAACCTGTTTCGCGCGCAGGCCTTCCGCCACGCGCAACGCTGCCTCGCGCCGGGTGTTGTTGGCTTCCAGCACCATCACCACGCCGTCCGAAAGCTGTCCTAGGACGATGCCATCGGAATAAGTGTTGAGCGGCGGCGAGTCGATTAGCACGTAGTCAAACTCTTTTCGCAGTTCCGCGATGCGCGATTTCATCAACTCGGAGTTGACCAGCAGAGTGGAATCCGCCGCCAGCGAGCCGCTGGACAGCAGAAACAGGTTGGGCGCGCGCAGGGTCTTGGCAAACTCCCGGATGCCTCCGCTATTGCGCAACGAATCCGCCAGTCCGTGGTGGTTGGTTACGCCAAAATATTCGGGCAGCGCAGGGGTGCGCAAATTGGCATCCACCAGACACACCGATCCCGTGACGTTGCTGGCCAGAACTTCCGCGGCGTGCGCGCAGACGTGGCTGCAACCGTTGCCAGAATCGATGGCCGCAAACATCACCACGCGCGGCGGAGTCGGCCCGGCCGACAGAAAAATGCTCTGCACCAGCCGCAGCGTTTCCTCTTCCGTCACGCGGTCCAGATTCAGCCGTGCGGAATGGCCGTTGCCATTCCCAGGTTGAAACGGGAGTGAGACACCGGAGTGCGACGCAGATGCGGTTCCACCGTTTAGCTCCACTTGCTGCAACAATTCAAAATTCTTGCTCATGGTTTCTTCGCCTCCGCGGCCGAAGTATTTCCCAACGGTTCTACAGAAAGATTGGTGCGTGCCATTAAACTGCCCGGGGTCGGAATACGAATTTCCTGGCCAACGTGTAAGTGGCGCGGGCTGTCGAAACCAGGATTGAGTTCGCGAATCATCGCCAGCACTTGCTGGTCATAGCGACCAAGATTGTTCATGCAGATTTGATAAAGGGTGTCTTGCTTTTCGATGCGAACTACTTCGGAATCCGCGCGCGAAGCCGTTGGGTCAGCGACCACGGTCGGCGTTGTCGGTGCATCCGCTTGGTGATTTACGGGGTTTCCATCGGCGACCGCGGGTTGCGCTACATCCGGGGACGCGGTAATTGGCGCGGAGTTTGTAGCAGCGGTAGCAGCAGCATTCGTCGATAGCGTCGGCGACGCGGACGCCGCGGCAATCGATACCGCAGCGGCGGGAGTGGCCGCAACGTGTTGATTCTTGCCCAGCACCGTTAATCCGAATCCCGCGAGCACCGCAACCACCGCGGCAATGCCTACGCGCACCTTCCATTGCTTGGGAAGAAACGCGGTCACGCGCGTCAAGAGATTCCCCTGCAGCGGCGCGATCTGGGCGGGCAGGTTAAGCGCGGCTGGCGCGGACTTGGACAATGGCGCGAGGTCCAGATCCCGCAGCACTTCCTCAACGATCGCTGCGTTAATGGTCTTGCGCTGCATCGCGCAGCCCAGGGAAAGCGCATTGAAACAAATATTATTGATGTTCCGCGGAATTCCGGCGGAATACTCGGCGATCAACGCGTACGCGCGATCGGTGAACAGCGGCTGTTCGTCGCGATAGCCGGCCACGCGCAACCGGTGGTCAATATACGCGCGGGTCTCGTCGATGTTAAACGGCGCGAGCCGCGCGATGATGGAAATGCGCTGGCGTAGCTGCAGCATTTGCTGCGACGCCAGGCGGGTGGCCAATTGCGGCTGCCCCGCGAGAATGATGTGCATCAATTTCTCGCGCGGCGTCTCAAAATTGGAGAGCATGCGCACCACTTCCAGCACCGGCGCGTCCAGATTCTGCGATTCGTCCACCACCACCACGAAATGCTTGCCCTGACTGGTCTCCCGCACCAGGCATTCATTCAGCTTGACCTGCATGCGATAGAGATCTTCTCCATCATCTTCGACGCCCAGATCTAAAAGCAGGTTGCGCAGAAAATTTCGCGGAGTGTCGTGCGACTGGAAAAGGAACGCCGTCTTGGCGGTCTCGCCCAACTGCTGCAGCAGGTTGAACAGCACCGTCGTCTTCCCCATGCCGGGTTCGGCGATCAGCGCCGTAAATCCGCGCCCCGCCTTCACGCCGTACAGCACCGAAGCCATGGCTTCGCGATGCGTGGCGCTCAGGTACAAAAAGCGCGGGTCGGGGGTAACCCCGAACGGTTGCTCAGCAAGTTGGTAGTAGTTCAAAACCATCGTTCTCTTTTCCGCCTTAGGTGCTAAAAGTTGGTGGCTGGATAGTAGCCCGTCCCGAGACTGTACGGCACGTACTTACGAAACTTGGTGATGGCTTTTTCCGGGACGAAAATCATGTCGCCGGGAGAGAGATGCACTTCTTCATTCACGTTTTTGCCGTTGAGCACATCTTTGATATTCAATCTTTTTACTTCCATCGTGGTGGGCGAAATCGGGTGATAGTACAGCAACTGCGTCTTCGCGGTGGGGGAGAAGCCGCCAGCCACGGCTACGGCCTGGGTAACGGTCATGTCGTAGCGCAAATCATACTGGCCGGGCTTTCCGACCTGGCCGAGCACCACGAAATAAGGCTTTTGAAAATCGGTAAGGTCGACGTCGATAATCGGATCGTGCAGCACACCGGCATACGCTTTCTTGATGGCCTCTACCGCTTCGGGCACCGTCAGTCCGAGGATGTACACGCTTCCCGCGCCCTGCAGGTTCACGTAACCGTCCGGCATGACCATAATTTTTTGATTGAATTCCGGCGCGATGGGAAAGGTGAGCGTCAGCGCGTCGTCGCGGCAAATTTTGTAGCGCGGATTGCGCTGCCCCGGCACCGGATGTTGCACGTCCTGCGACGCGTTCGATTGCGCAGGCGTGTTTGCGGCGGGCGTATTCGCCGCGGGAGTATTGGTCTTTGGAGTATTGGCCGCCAGCGTCGCGACACCTCCGCACCAGCCGGCAAATATCACCAACGAGAAGGTAGTAAAGAAAGCTTTAACGCAGGCAGTGGTTTTCACTATCCGATCTCCTCATCCTTCTTGAGACAGCTAACGCAGCGTTTCGTACTTCGGAAATTTTTTTAAAAAATCACACATGCTACAACAGATGGTCTTCCGGGCTAGGTCGTCGCGGGGAGACTACATTACACCCGAATGTTTCTTTCACATCCTGCGTTACAACCGAACCCGCGTGAGGTCAAAGAGTTTCGAGCACGCGCATCATAACGCAAATAAAAGAAATTTCGTACGCAAACTTTGCAGTTTTTCGATGAAATAATTCAATAAATCGATTTGTGCAAAGGTTTTATACGTACTGGAACAAAAGTACTAAACCATACATCGCAGCCAAGTCGCGGCGGCAAGCTCCTTAAAAACCGAAGATGTAAGAAATATCAGGCCATTTCCGTCCGGTCGATACAGCAAATGCTGTACTAGAAAATTAAATTTGCGTTACAACGGGAGGCGCCCTGAAGAGTGGATTTTTTTGTGTTGCGGATGAAAAGTGCGAACTACTCGGTGCCGAGGAACGCGTAGCGCAGCAGAAAAAGTGCACTAAGAACCCATATTAAAGGGCTTATTTCGCGATATCGGCCGGTTCCCAACTTCACGAAAGTGTAAGAAAGCAAGCCCAGGCTCAACCCCGTGGCGATGCTGAACGTTAGCGGCGTGGCCACCAGCGTAAGAAACGCCGGCAAAGCTTCGCTAAAATCGTCCCACTTTACGTGCGCCACCGCGCCGCACATCAGCGCGCCGACAAACACCAACGCAGGAGCCGTTGCATAGACTGGTATAGCTGCGACAAGTGGCGCGCAAAACATCGCCGCCAGAAATAATGCCGCGATTACGATGTTGCCGAGCCCGGTGCGCGCGCCCGCGGCCACGCCGGAGGCGCTTTCGATGTAGCTTGTCACGGTCGATGTTCCGGTGACCGCTCCGAACAACGTGCCAATAGCGTCCGCGAGCAGCGCGCGACTGGCGCGCGGCAACTTTCCATCGCGCAAGAATCCGCCCTGCTCGCACACTCCCACGAGCGTTCCTACGTTGTCAAAAAGATCCACGAAGAAAAATACGAAGATCAGTTCGCCAAGGCCGATCTTTGCCGCGCTGCGCAAATCCAATTTAAAAAGTGTTCCGGAAGGATGCGGGAGAGAGAAAAAATGATCCGGCCAGTGGCTTAGTCCGAGAGGAATTCCAGCTAGCGTGATGGCCACGATGCCCAGAAGAATCGCGCCGCCCACTTTGCGCGCCATCAAAATCGCAATCAGCACGATTCCCGCCGCGGCCAGAATTACCTGCGGATCCGAAACTTTCCCAAGTCCCACGAACGTGGCCGGATTCGCGACAATCAACTTCGCGTTGCGCAAACCGACAAACGCGATAAACAGTCCGATGCCCGCCGCCGTGCCGTGCTTCAGAGAATCCGGAATGCCATTGACGATGTGCTCGCGCACATTGGTGAGCGTCAAAATCAGGAATAAGAGGCCGGAAAGAAACACCACGCCCAGCGCGGTCTGCCACGGTACGCCACGCCCGATCACGATGGTGTACGTGAAATAAGCGTTCAGCGACATCCCCGGCGCAAGCGCAATGGGATAGTTGGCCCACAACCCCATGATCAGGGTGGCCACCGCCGCGGAAATGCAAGTGGCGAAGAGTACGCCTTCGACCGGCATGCCTGCCTCTGACAAGATTCGCGGATTCACCACCACCACATACGCCATGGTAGTGAACGTAGTCAGCCCGGCCAGCAATTCACGTCGAACGGTGGTTTGGTTTTCCTCGAGATGAAACATGCTTTCCAGCAATCGCAATCTCCTTATCAGTTGCGCGCTTTTTATTGCGCGCCGGGAATCACTACTTCCCTTTGCTGCCAGCGCTCGACGATATCGCGCACCACGCGATCACCGACGGCGTACGCGGCGTTTAACGATTCCAGGTACGCCGAGTAATTTCCCGCCACCATGCTCTGCAAGCTCTCCGCTGCGTCGCCGCCGGGCGGCTCACGATCGAAATTGCTAATGGTGCGTAAGACCAGCACGCGCTGTAAATCGACGCGGCCCGCATTGGCAAGAAACGTCAGCGATTGCAGGGTGCCCGAATCTTCCATGGCGGTGACCATATAATTCCCTTTTCCGGCGGTAAAGTAGCTCGTCCAGGAGTTGGCCCAATCTTCCATCTTTGAGCCGTGCCAGAACGTGCTGGACGATAAGTCGTCGCCGAGCGTCACAAAAGGCGGCTTCACGGCGTTTGGAAAACCGGCGAACCTGGCGCGGGCTTTTTGAATTTTTTCGGAGTCGCCGAGGGGCACATCCTTCGTTAAGGAATACGCCCACTGCGCCAAACCCTGGTTCAACGTGTAGCGCTCACCGTGACTGTCATCGGCAGGCAGCTCATACGGCGTGCCGCGCCGCAGCGGGACGTACCCCGTGCTCCACGCTTGCGGAATTTGCCGCGCATCAATTTCATAGGCCAAGTCGCCATCGATCACATGTTCGGCCCACACCGCGGAGCCAAGCGAAACATCATTCGGATCGCCGCCACCAATACCGGCAACAATCCAATACGCTTTGGAAAAATCAAATCGCGGATCGAGTCCTACAGCCATCACGGAAGCTGCGGCCCTCGCGGTGCCCACCCCGGTCAACATCGCGAGCACGCCATCCCTATTCATGCGCACATGGTGGTATCCAGCAGGCATGGGAATGATGTTGTCGAGCTTCTCGCGTTCCACCCAAAACTGGTATTCGCCGGGAGCGTCGCCGGTATCCTCGCCGCGCTCAAACATCGCGACCACCACCACCTTCACACGAATCGGCGCGGCAGCCGGTAGTGTCGCCGGCGCTGGCGATATTGTGGCTGGCGAACTTTGTGCGTGCGCGGAACCCGCAACCAATGTGCCGAGTAAAATGCCGGCGCATAGACACTTCACACCCATCGCCATTCCTTCTCCCTTTTCGTTAGTCGCCGCGGTTGCCTTCGTAGGGGCGCGACGTGCAGCGCCCAGACTTGCCTGCATACAAAAACTTGCCACCTTCTTTTCCGCGTCGCGTCCGGCACCCTAACTGGTATGCTGGCCCAAGGAAGCAGCATCTATATCACAGCCAGCAAGCACAAATGATTTCGCAGCCGGATTCTTCGCCGCAAATAATCTATCGACAGGATTTGAAAATGAAACTCTTGCATTCCGTTTGCCGCCACGCCCTACCATTGCTTCTCGCTACACTGATTTGCACGGCGTCCACACAGGCGCAAAGCAAGCCCACCGCAAAACCCGCTGCAGCGCCCAAGGAAACCGCCGCCGAGCAACGCGCCGATGCCGGCCTCGATGTAGCGAGGTCCAGCCCGCTGGCCCTCTACGCGTGGCTCGTAAAGATGCCCAAGGGCGCCGATTTGCACATCCACCTTTCTGGCGCGATCTACGCCGAGACTTTTATCCAAGATGCCATCGAAGATCATCTTTGCGTAAACGTCAGCACCCTGGCTTTCGCAAAACCGGAATCCGCTTCCACGGTCACCGGCGAGCCCACTTGCAAAGAAAATGACGTGCCCGCCGCGCAAGCCGACAAGGATCAATTTCTCTACGACGCGCTCGTGGATGCCTTTTCCATGCGTGGTTTTGTGCCCACCACCGGCACCACTGCCCACGATCATTTCTTCGACACTTTTGACAAATTTCACGGCACCGACAAGCGACACCTCGGCGAGTGGCTGGACGAAGTCGCCACGCGCGCGGCGGCGCAAAACGAGCAATACCTGGAATTGATGCACACGCCAGCCTTCACGTACGCTAGGGCTGCAGCCGCCGCCGTACCTTGGCAAGCAGACGGGCAGAAAAACGGGCAAGAAGATTTCGCACAACTCCGCGATCAACTTTTGGCCCACGGCCTGCGCGACGATATCGCCACCACCCGCGCCGAACTTGACGCCGCGGAAGCACTACGCAACCAGCGCGAACACTGCAACCAGTCCGACGCCACCCCAGCCTGTCGTGTGCAGCTGCGCTACCTCTATCAGGTGCTGCGCGGGCTACCCAAAGAAATCGTCTTCGCGCAAGCGGTGCTGGCCTTTGAAACTGCCAGCGTCGATCCCCGCTTCGTGGGACTAAATTTCGTGATGCCGGAAGACAGCTACACCGCCATGACGGACTACAACCTGCACATGCACATGCTCGACGTGCTGCACACGCTGTATCCCAAAATAAATATTTCACTGCACGCCGGCGAACTCGCGCCCGGCCTGGTCCCCTACGAAGGTCTCTGCTGCCACGTGCGCCTGGCCGTGGAACAAGGTCACGCGCAACGCATCGGCCACGGCGCGGATATCATGTACGAAACGCGTCCGCACGAAATCTTGAAAGAAATGGCGGCCAAACACGTAATGGTGGAAATTAATCTCACCAGCAATGACATAATCCTGGGAATCGCCGGCGACGATCATCCATTGCCCATCTACCACGAATTTCATGTCCCCGTAGCGCTCTCCACGGACGACGAAGGCGTCAGCCGCATCGATCTGACTCACGAATTTGTCCGCGCGGTGGACACCTACAACCTCCACTATTCGGACCTTAAGGAATTGGTGCGCACCAGCCTGGAACACGATTTCTTACCGGGCGAAAGTCTCTGGCGCGAACCCGATGATTTTGCCGCCACGGTCACACCGTGCGCCCACGATGCGCTGGGTACCGACGCCCCAACAAAACTCTGCGCCACTTTTCTGCAAGCCAGCGAAAAAGCCACGCAACAATGGGAATTAGAGCGCCGCTTCCATGACTTCGAATCGCAATTCTGATTACGCGGTCGGCAGATGCTTACCGTGACCTTGTCCGTCGCGAACCCACAATTGCAAATTTCACGCCAAGCGCCCGCAACACCGAATTGATTGTTTCAAAGCGCGGATGTGCGCCCGCGCTCAGAGCTTTGTAGAGGCTCTCCCGGCCGAGTCCAGCCTCTTTGGCGATCTGCGCCATGCCTCGAGCTTTCGCCACATCGCCGAGTGCGGCAACGAATACATCAGGGTTCGGATCTTCGGCCGCCGCCGAAAGATACTCCGCGATGACCGCGTCGTTATCCAAATACGCCGCTGCATCGAAGGCTTTGTATGTTGTCTTCATTGTGCTGCTCCCTTGAATTCCCGCGCCATCCTTTTCGCTCTGGCAATGTCTTTCGTTTGCGACGCTTTCACGCCGCCCGCCAGCAAAACTTAAACGGTCGTTCCCGCTCGCATGTAGTAGACGCGATACCCTGCTCCGACATGAATTCGCATTTCGGAAAGACCTTCGCCAACGGGTTCGCAATCGCCAAAGTTTCCCAATGTCGCACTGCGCAACCGCGCCAGGATTCTGGCTTTCGCTTTTTGGTCGGCCAGTTTGGACAGCCAACCGTCAAAATCGGATGACCGAAGAAGCGTATTCAACCCTGCGATTGTATCTGATTGGATACAGTTCCGCACGTCGAATTGAAGCTCCTCGCTGCGAGCGATAGAATGCGAAGTTCGTATCGGTGGTATAAGGGACCAGAGGGATTGCAATGGCAGAAAGCACGGTTCTAACCGAGAGCGCGCCCCGGTTTGCTGGTGCTGCGCCCGTCATCGAACATTTCGACGTATTGATCGTGGGTGCGGGACTCTCCGGAATCGGCGCGGCCTATCACCTGCAGCAGGAATGTCCGTCAAAGAGCTACGCGATACTTGAAGGCCGCAGCACTAGCGGAGGAACCTGGGACCTGTTTCGCTACCCGGGCATACGCTCAGATTCCGACATGTTTACGCTCGGCTACCGCTTTCGTCCTTGGCGAGAGGCCAAGGCCATCGCCGACGGCCCTTCCATCCTGAACTACATTCGCGATACCGCCAGCGAAAGCGGCATCGATCTCAAGATTCGCTACGACCATAAGGTCACGCTAGCATCGTGGTCCACCGCAGACGCGAGATGGACCGTTGACGTCGAGCTTCCAGAAGGAAAAACCGTACAATACACCGCCAACTTTCTCTTCATGTGCACCGGCTATTACGACTTCGAAGAAGGCTACATGCCGGGCTGGCCGGGCATGGACCTCTTTCAGGGCCGCATCGTGCACCCGCAACATTGGCCCGAGGATCTGGACTATCAAGGTAAGCGCGTCGTGGTGATTGGCAGCGGCGCGACCGCGGTAACTTTGGTTCCCGCGCTGGCCGAAACGGCCGCTCACGTCACCATGCTGCAACGCTCGCCCAGCTACGTCGTGGCTCGCCCGTCCCGCGACTTCATTGCCGACTTTCTGCGCAAACACCTCCCCGCGCGGCTCGCTTACAGTCTGGTGCGGTGGAAGAACGTGCTTATCGGCATGTACTTCTACAACCTGGCGCGGCGCAAGCCTGACGCAACAAAACAGGGCATCATGCAACTCGCGCAGAAAGAGCTTGGTCCGGATTACCCTGTCGCCAAGCATTTTTCGCCCAATTACAATCCGTGGGACCAGCGCCTCTGCCTCGTGCCCGACGCGGACCTCTTCGCCTCCATCCGCTCCGGTAAATCCTCGGTGGTTACCGACCAGATCGAAACTTTTACTCCCACAGGTTTACGCTTGAAGTCCGGCGAAGAATTGCCGGCGGACATGATCATCACTGCCACCGGCCTAAAGGTGGTCCTTTTTGGCGGCATGCAGGTAGTAGTCGACGGCGCTCCCGCCAGCGCCACGCGAACGCTCACCTACAAAGGCATGATGTACAGCGATATTCCGAATCTGGCCTCGTCGTTCGGATATACCAACGCGTCCTGGACTCTAAAATCCGATCTAACCGCCGAGTATGTCTGCCGCCTGCTGAATCATATGGACGCCGGCGGTTACGCCTACTGCACGCCGCGCAGACGAGATCCTTCCATCACCGAGGAGCCTGCGATCAAGTTCAGCTCCGGCTATATCCAGCGCGCCAGCAACGTCCTCCCGAAACAAGGCTCCAAGAAACCGTGGAGGCTCAACCAGAATTACGCCTTGGACATGCTGGCGCTCCGCTTCGCCACCGTGGACGACGGCACCATGGAGTTCGCGCGCCTCAAAAACGGGGCACATAAATCTTGAGCCGCTGCGAGGCGCTATGCCCGGCACGATGAATCTTCGTAATCGCACCGCTGTGATCACCGGGGCTGCCGGCGGCATCGGCAGGGGCGTCGCCATTTCGCTTTCGCGCCGCGGCTGCCATCTGGCCCTTGCGGACGTCAACGAAGCCGAACTCGCGCGCACCGCGGAAATGGTCGCAGCTCCGGGCTTGCGCGTTAGTCTGCATCGCCTCGATGTGGCCGATCGTGCCGCCGTGGCCATCTTGCCGGCCCAAGTGCTGGCGCAACATCCTGGTGTCGACGTCCTCGTCAATAATGCCGGTGTGGCCATTGGCGGCACGTTCGATCAAGTCAGCGAAGTGGACTTCGAGTGGCTCTTCGAGATTAATTTTTGGGGCGTGGTGCGCATGACGCGCGCTTTCATGCCCGCGTTGAAAGCCAGCGACGACGCCCGCCTCGTAAATTTATCCAGCGTTTACGGCATCATCTCGCCCCCTGGACAGACCGCCTATTCCGCCAGCAAGTTCGCCGTCCGTGGTTTTTCTAATGCTCTTCGTCACGAACTGGCCAGCTCCAAAGTCGGCGTGACCGTCGTGCATCCCGGCGGCATCGCCACCTCGATTGCCAAAAACGCTCGCGTCCCGAAAGGTGTTTCCGCGGAAGAGATGGAGCGCCACCTGAAGACTGCCGCAAAGCTGATGACCCTGCCTCCGGATACTGCGGGAGAAATTATTGTTGTGGGCATCGAGCACAGAAAAGCGCGCGTTCTCGTCGGCTCTGACGCCAAGATGATCGCGCTCATCGAGCGCTTCTTCCCGATCTCGTACATGAAGCACATCGAAAAATTGAAGCCGCGCGAATGATGACCTTCCTGCTTGCAGCAGCCATTGTCATAATTTTAATTGTCGCCGGCCTGATGATTTTCGCCGCCGTCACCGCGCGTCGCGTCGAACTCGCGCTGCCGCCCCGCGGCCGCTTCCTTGATGTTCCCGGCGCGCGCATCCACTATTTAGATCAGGGCTCCGGCCCCGCGATCGTTCTCGTGCACGGCCTCGGCGGCCAGATGGGCAACTTCACGCACTCTCTAGTGGAACGCCTCACCGGCAATTTCCGCGTGATTGTCATTGATAGGCCTGGCTCCGGCTATTCCACCCGCGCGCGCGACGAATTTGCGCGGATCAGCTTCCAGGCCGAGATGGTGGCTCAGTTCATTCGCGGTTTGGGGCTCGATCGTCCCTTATTGGTTGGACACTCGCTGGGCGGCGCGATTTCCCTGGCTGTGGCTCTTAATCACCCGGAGTGCATCAGCGGACTCGCGCTGATTGCACCGTTAACACACATGCCGGACGCGGTGGCCGAGCCCTTCAGGGGACTGGAGATCAACTCGAGTGTGCTCCGCCGCGCCGTAGCCTGGACCCTGGCAACTCCCATCTCGATTCGCCGGGGCAAGTCCGTGCTGGACGCCATCTTCAGTCCCGAAATCGCACCGCTCGATTTTCCCACCAAAGCGGGCGGACTCCTGGGCCTGCGCCCTCGCAGCTTTTATAACACCTCAACGGATATGGTGTCCGTCGTCACGGATCTGCCCGCGATGGCAGGGCGTTATGCCTCGCTAAAAGTTCCCGTGAGTGTTTTGTACGGGACCAGCGACGCGGTTCTCGACCACCAATTTCACGGCGTAGCGATGAAAGCTAAAGTGCCCGGTTTGTATCTAGAGCTCGTCGCGGGCGGCCACATGCTCCCGGTCACAGCGCCGGACGTGACCGCGAACTTCATAAAGAACGCGGCGCAACACCAGACCAATCTCGCCTAGTCTTCTCTAAGAAAGATCTCGTGGAAGAGGGCGCAAACCGCTCGTCGCTATTCTAGGCGCAGCGCCACCAGCGGGCTGACGCGCGTCGCGCGGTACGCCGGCACCCAGCAAGCAAACAACGCCACGATCACCAGCAGCAGCGCCACGCCAGCATACGTCAGCGGATCACTGGGACTAACACCATAAAATTGACCGGCCAGCACCCGCGTTCCCGCAAACGCCGCTGCCAATCCCACCACAATCCCGATGGCCACCTTCCAGAATCCCTGGCGCAACACCATCGTCAGAATGTGGCGCGGCGTCGCCCCGACGGCCATGCGAATGCCAATCTCCTGCGTGCGTTGCGCCGCAGTATAAGACGCCACGCTGTAAACTCCCACCACCGCCAGGATCAGCCCCAGAATTCCCATCACACCCGTCAACTGCGCGCCGAGACGGAACAGCAAAAAGCCATTCACGCCCTGCAACGCCTCGTTCATGCTTTCTAGTTGCGAAATTGGAAGCGTCGGCGCCAGCGCGCGCACTTGCTCTTGCACCTGCATCTTGAGCTGCTCCGGAGGCACGGAAGCGCGCACGTGAAATGTTCGCATCGACTGGTATGACTGGTTGAGCGGCCGGTAGAAATAAGGTTGTGGATCCTCAATCACGCCCTGGTATCTTCCGTCCTGCACAACACCAACTACCTCGAGAAATGGCCCCGCCGCACCATTGCTGCTAAATCGTCTGCCGAGGGGATCCTGCTCGGACCAAAACTTTTTCGCCATGGTCTGATTAATAATCGCCACCTGCGGTGCTTTGTCGTCATCCGCGTCCGTAAACACGCGTCCGCGTTGCAATGGAATGCGCAACGCCTCGAAATATGCCGGACTCACAATGTTGAATCCCACCGCGGGAGGCAGTTGCCCAACCTCGAGATGCTGACCTTCGATCGTCACGGCACCAGACGCGCTCACCACGCCCATGGGAACGCTGAAGGCCTGGCCCACCGAGACCACTCCCGGCAAATTGCGCACCCGCGACTCCAGTTCGCGATAAAACGTACGCCCTTGCGTCTCTCCGTAAGCGGCTTGATGGACGTCCAATGAAAAATCCAGCACACCGTCGGGATTGAACCCCAAGTAAACGTTTTCCGTTTTCTGCAAGCTGCGAATAAACAGGCCCGCCACAATCAGCAATACCAGCGAACCCGCCACCTGCGCGATCACCAGCGTGCCGCGCACGAACTGCCGCCGCCGGCCGTCTGACGAACCGCGTCCTCCTTCGTGCAACACCGCGCTAACATCTCGCCGTGCCACGCGCAGTGCGGGAAACACGCCCACGATCACGCCAGTAAGCGCCGCCATCGCCAGCGCGAATAGATACACGTGGGCATCCGGCAAGAGATCGATTTGAATCGGCAAATCTGTGCCGAACGAAACGGAGCTGAGGAATTGCGTGGCCCACACCGTGAGCAGTAGGCCTAATCCCGCACCCAGTCCAGCAAGCAGCAGACTCTCCGTAAGAAATTGTCGTACCAGCCGCGCTGTTCCCGCGCCCAGCGCGGAGCGGATGGCCATTTCGCGTTGTCTCGAGGTGGCGCGCGCCAGCAAAACGTTGGTCACGTTGAAGCACGCCACCAGCAGCACCAATCCGGCGAGGGTCATGAACGCTACGGATAGTGCCGTCAATGTGTTGTCCGGGTCGGGATCGGGCCGCACGCGATTCTCAGGAAAAACCCGCACGGAAATGGCTTTGTCCGTATCAGGGTGTTGCGCGGCAATGCGTTGCGCCACCACGTTTAGCGCAGCCTCGGCCTGCGTCAAACCGCTTACCGGCAGGAGCCGCCCCATCAGCGTCAACCTGCGGTCGTCTCGATGCGTATAGTTATCGTGCACCGCTATATCGCCCACTTCGGTGATATCGGCGCTAAACGGTACGTACACATCGGAATTGACGATGTAGTACGTGCCGTGAAACTCTTTCGGCGTCACTCCGACGATGGTCATCGGATGTCCGCTCAGCTCCACGTGCTTCCCCAGTACGTTTTTGTCGCCGGCAAAGCGCTTCTGCCAGTACGCGTAGCCCAGGACAATCACCGGATCGCTGCCCGGAGTTTGTCCCTCCGTCGGTAAGATCAGCCGGCCGAGCGCCGGTTGAACTCCCAGCATGGAAAAGTAGTTGCCCGTCACGCGCGTCACCAGCGCGTGATCTCCCACCTTGTCACTGATTAACCCGGAGAGGGTGATTTGATAGCCCGCGATATCCTTGAGCGACGCGCTGGTCTGCTCGCGAAAATCCACAAAATCCAGATACGAAAATCTTTGCAACGCGGCGTCGCCACCCTGCTTCAAGCTCAGCACCACCAGTTGCTCCGGATGGCCCACCGGCAGCGGCCGCAGCAAAAACCCATTGATCACGCTGAAAATAGTAGTGTTCACGGCGATGCCCAACGCCAGCGTCACAATCGCCAGCACCGCGAACCACGGCGACTTAAGAAACGCTCGTAAAGCGTAGCGGAGATCCTGCAACAAGCTTCTCATCAGCCACCTCGCAAGGATTTGTTCGGCTGTGATATTGCACAACCAAGGCCGCGCAGGCGTCAGCTATCCTATTGAAACGTAAGCCCTGTAGCTCTTGTTCTAGTAAGTCCATCGAAAAAAACGTGCGGAAATGGGACGCCGCCGTAGCAAAACCGGACGCCTCCTCTCCGCCCAGGCCTAACTCCCGTGCCAGTGCTCATTTTCGCATCCCACGGATATACCTCCTGAACGACCGCCGCTGAAACTTCCGAGATCGTTTGCGATTCACGCCGAACCCTCCGGCGGGGTACGGCAAGATCAAACCGTGCAATAGCGACAATTTCAAAAATAATTTCCCGCGCGTCATCCACGCGAGAGTGCTCAGTCGTCGAGTCCAAAAAATCAAGTTCGCGCCTCACCCGCGCGCATCTGGGGATCTTCCCGCATTCCCGACCGCGCGGCCTGCCGCAGTTCACCATGCCCAGCCCGCACTCTAGGGCTGTCACTTTTGACAGTTTCAAACCTGGACTAAGCAAGCCACTATCGCCCGTTCCAGATTCCTGAATGAATCGCGGGGCGCAATTGAAATGCAACGGTTGTTTATGATTCACTTCACGAGTTACGCGCAAGCGGGGGATCTGGGAGTTCCTGCGGATCAACCACAAAGTGGTGGCTGCACTCTCGAACAAATCGTTCGCCAATTTTTTGCAGCGTGAGGACAAGAAATGTCAAAGCCTAGACCAACTACCGGAATCGACGGGCGCCCCCTCCCGATCCTGCCGCCGGAGCGCGACGCCCGCGTATGGGCACGCCTCGTACGCGTAATGTTCTACACCCCGGGCTTTATGGGCCTGCTGCTCATTAAGACCGGCGAGCCCGCCAGCTTCGGCATCACCGTCGAGCTGCTGATGCTCTCCAGCGCCTCAGCCATCGTTGGCGGCCTGTTTATCGCCTCGCAATCGACCGATAAAGGTGCCGACCACTCCTCCAAGGTCGGCGTCTGGAGCGGCGCGCTGGTTCTGGAGTTACTCTGCGTCGTGCCCTTCTTGTGTGCGGTACCCGCGCTGTTCCATGAATTGGCGCACAGCACCCTATTGCACGCCAGGGCGCCCAACGTTGTTGACGTCGCGCTGGGTGCCTCCGAAATGCTCCCGGCGGTCGCGATCCTGCCGTTCATGATTTACCAACTCGCTGGCTTTGGCACCGTGCACTTCGTAGTTCCAAAGCCGGTAAATTGGGTCATCAACATTCTCATCCTAGGCTTGATCACCGCCGCCTATGTCGAAAACCGCGTATCCGAATACGCTATGGAACGTCACTTCGCCGGCGCTCTGGTCGTCATCATGGCCATCACCGTCCTCTACGGTATTTTAAAACTGAAGCAAATGCAGAAGATCTACGACGCAAACTGCCCGCCCAAGGATCCGAAATAGCACTTGGATTTCAATCCGGCGGCCACACATCAAGCTCAAGACCCACCCTTCAGCGCCGTGGGCCAGGTTACGCTGGGACATCGTCTATTCGAACCTCGTTAAGCCGACGCCGCCTTCGCCGACGCCCGCGCGTGCTGCCCTTCCCACGTCCGGCGCAACGTTTCACGCTGCGCCATCACAAACTTCTTGGCATCCTCAACGCTCTTGTACACCCGCGTCCCCTTGATCGTGTTGCACGGGCGGCAGCACGCCACCAGATTCGCAGGATCCTTCTTGCCCTTGTGCGCCCGTGGTACCACGAAATCGACAGACATCACCAGCGCATTTTCAAAGCTGGCTTTGCCATCTAATCCGCAGTACCTGCAGCAGTATTGATCGCGTTCCAGAATTTTCTGGCCCTCTGCCTGGCTTACCGGCATATCCACTCGTGACAACGTCATGATGTTGAATGGCATGGAGCACCTCCAAATCCGGCATCTTATTCCTCGGAAACGTTTTTGAGAAGAGGGACAACTCCAGCGAACCGTTTCGTTTCTTTTCTCGACTTCCCGGCAATGATATGGTCGTATTTCTCGATCATCCTCGCTTCAGCGCTGGAGGGCCGTGATGGACACTTTCTTAAAAAATATCCGCCACGGTTTGCGCTCTCTGGCCAAAAGCCCAGGGTTTTCCGCCATCGCGATCCTGACGCTCGCTCTCGGCATCGGAGCGAACACCGCGATTTTTTCTGTCATCAACACCGTCCTTTTGCAGCCGCTCTCCTATCCCAATTCAGATCGCCTGGTAGAGCTTGAACTAACTTCACAGGACGGAAATAGCGACATCACCTCCATCCCAAAGTTCAATGTCTGGCGCGAGCAAACGCAGGTCTTCGATTCCGTCACGGCCTACGATCCCTCCGGCCCAGGCATCAACGTTACCGGCGGTGAACGCCCAGAGCAGCTAAAAGGCGTTCGTGTGTCGGCGGATTATTTCCGCGTATTTGGCGCTCCTCTGTCCCTCGGAAGAACCTTCGCGCCGGAAGAAGACCGCCCGGGCGGCCCCGCTCTCGCACTGATCAGCAGTGGATTGTGGCGCAGCCGTTTCGGCAGCGATCCGGAAATCATCAACCGCGCTATCGATCTCGGCGGAGAACCGTACACCATTATCGGCGTATTGGGTCCAACGTTCGCCAGCGACCCCAAAAGCGATATCTGGCTGCCGCTGAAGCCCGACCCCAACAGTATCGACCAAGGCCATTACCTTCGCTCCACCGCGCGTCTCAAGCCAGGCGTCACAATTATTCAAGCGCAAGCGGCCATGAAACTCGCCGCCGATCAATTCCGCCAAAAATTTCCCAACTCTCCGGTGCTCGGTCCGCGCGATGGATTCACCGCCATACCTCTCCGCGATAGCGTAATCGGTGACGTGCGCCTCGGCTTGTTGATGCTTTTCGGCGCCGTCGGTTTCGTCTTGCTGATGGCCTGCGCCAACGTCGCCAATCTTCTGCTCGCGCGCGGCACCATTCGCCGTCGCGAAATCGCCATCCGCTCGGCGTTGGGTGCGGGACGCGCCCAGTTGATCTGGCAACTCCTCACAGAAAGTTTGCTGCTGGCCCTCGCCGGCGCCATCCTCGGCCTGGGGCTCGGCTGCCTCGGCGTACGCGGCTTGCTCGCCATAAATCCCGGCGACATTCCCCGCGTCGGCGAAAATGGCGCAGGCGTTTCGCTGGACTGGCGAGTGCTGCTCTTCACGCTCGTCGCCGCGGTGCTCACCGGCATCTTGTTCGGTCTCGCTCCCGCATTCGTCGCTTCCCGCTCCGACGTCAGCAACGTCTTGCGCGAGAGCGGTTCACGCACCGGCACCAGCATCGTGCACAACCGCGCTCGCTCGATTCTGGTCATCACCGAAATGGCACTCGCATTGGTTTTGCTCGTCGGCGCCGTTCTGCTAATACGCACCTTTGGCGCGCTCCGCGGCGTCGATCCTGGTTTTGACGCCCACAACGTTTTGACCATGAACATGTCGCTGGCCGGCCAGCAATTTGAGAAAGCCGCGGCGGTCGAACAACTCGAGCGCGACGTTCGTCAACGCCTGGAAACTCTGCCGGGTGTCACTGCTTCCGCCATGACCTGCTGCCTCCCGCTCGAAGGTGGCTACGACCTTCCTTTCAACATCGAAGGTCAACCACCCAAGGAAGGCCCGTACACCGGCGGCGCGGGTTGGATCGACGTCTCGCCCCGCTACTTCGACGTTTTCCGTGTCCCGGTCATTAAAGGTCGCGCGTTCAACGACCGCGATAACGGTGCCGCTCCTCGCGTTGTCATCGTCAACGAAACCTTCGCGCGAAAATTTTTCCCAAAAAACGACGCCCTCGACGCTCGCATCATTATTGGCAAGGGCGTCGGTCCCGAATTCGAGGAACCGCCCCGCGAGATCGTCGGAGTCGTTGGTGACATGCGCCAAGGTTCTCTGGATCAACCCCCAGACCCGTTAATGTACGTCCCGTTTGCACAACTAAATGATGGAGTCATCGCCCTGAACAACCGCATTGGCGCTGCGCAATGGCTGGTCCGCACCAAGCTTCCGCCGTTTTCTCTGAGCATTGACATTCAGCGTGAGCTCCGCGAAGCCAGCGGCGGCCTGCCCGTCGCGCATGTCCGCGGCATGCAGCAAGTCGTTGCCGAATCCACTGCCAGAAACGATTTCTACACCACGCTGCTCACGATTTTCGCCAGTGTCGCCCTGCTTCTCGCCGCTGTCGGCGTCTACGGTCTGATGGCCTACTCGGTTCAGCAGCGCACGCAGGAAATCGGTGTCCGCATGGCTCTCGGAGCCACCGCGCAACAGGTTCGCAGCATGGTCGTGCTTCAAAGCATGAGACTCGCGCTCATTGGAGTCGTTATCGGCGTCGCATCGTCGCTTGCGCTCGCCCGCCTCCTGAAAAGCATGCTCTACGGCGTCAAACCGTGGGATCCCATCTCTATCATTGTTGTGGCGATTTTGTTGACCGCCGTGACGCTGCTCGCCGCCTACATCCCCGCCCGGCGTGCCAGTCGGGTCGACCCCATGGTCGCGCTGCGTTACGAGTAGCCACCCGCGCGCTCGAATCCTTTCGCCGCACAGAAACGTCACCGCTGCGTTTGGCGGATGTCAGATGACGCGACTCCCCCGGCAGCTCTGCGCCGCTTTCCTGTTACAGAATGGAGTACGATGTCCGTTCCATGTCGCATGCCGAGAAAAATTTCGGCGGGAGCCAAACGTGAAGAATTCACTATTGTTTACAAAACTAAATCTCAGCGTCGGCCTGCTGGCACTCCTTGTGGTGCAATCCGTCGCGCAGTCGCAATCGCAGAGCACCACCGCAAGCGCGCCGCGGGTTAAAGTTGGCGCAGCCGTAGCCGCCGCGGCAAATTCACCCAACCCCAGCGCCACGGCCAAGAATCAATCTCAGAAAACCAGCATCGGCAAAGGCCCCGCAGCCGTAAAGTCGTCCGGCCCAGCCGCGTATTGGACCGACCTCGTGGACATCGACGATGACGGCCAAATCGAAGACAATCAGTTTTTGTTCGACGCCGCGCGCGGCATCCTCTACACCTACAGAGAAGACAATTACACTTGCATGAACGGCACGCCGGAAAACGGCAGCGTCTTGATGGGCATTTACACCAAAGGAAACAAGGCCGGTCAGCCCGCAGGCTCCGGTTGGTACATGGTCGCCGTAAAGGCCGGTCAGTGCGGCATGAAGAACGCCGGAACCTTCGGCTGCAGATTCGATGCCTCGGGAAAACTCACACAGTGTGGCACCGCGAATGTTAACGAAAAGTCCGGCGAACTAGAGGTGGCTATCAAACAGTGAAGAATTGCGAGTGAACTGAGACCGGCTTGTGTTACGGAATCGCTATTTTACTTGTAGAGCGTTTCATTCTCATTGCGTTTCTCACTTCACCCCAGCTTCCCATATTCCGCCTTCGCATCCTTCAACACTGGCACATCCTCATCCGCATCCTTCCACAATTTAAAAAACTGCTCATACTCCTTCTTCGCCCGCGCCGAATCCCCAACCATTGCATACGCCCGCGCCAGCCCCAGATGCGCCAGCGATCCAATCGACTCACTGATGACCACTCCCGGCTGGTCCACCATCTTCTGAAACTCCGCCGCTGCCAGCGTTCCCTGGCGCGCATCTAGATACGCCAGACCCCGCACATACACTGGATACATGCTCATCGAGAATATGCTGTTCCCCGGCGCGCCAAGCTCGTAAGCCACCGCCGGCTTCAAATCTTCAACCGCTTTCATCCCGTTGCCCGTGCCATTGCCAGCTCCGTTTCCTCCGTGGCTCAACGCAATCTGCGCCCGCAACGTCGGCAGATAGTTGAATTGCACAATCGTATCCTGCGGAAACCGCTTCGCCAGATCCTCCGACGAGATCTCCGCCTGCATCGTGTCCCCGGCCATCGCTACCGCCAGCGCCGCGATATATTGCACGTCCCGCCCGTTGGACAGCGCCAGCGTCGCCGCCGCCCCGCGCTTCGCTTCCGCGGCATTTCCAAACGTTGCCTCGCGCAACGCCGCAGCCGCTTCGCAACGCGCCGCAATCTCTTTCTGTTCCGTGCGCTTCGCCGACGCCACCGCGTCCCGCGAATATTCCCGGGCCTTGCCCAACTGCCCGCTATACGCCGTCGCTTCCGCCTCCAAATACGACAAGATATTTTCCTTCCCCGGCTTCCCCGCGGCCCACGCCACCTCCTTGGCCATCCCGTCCGCGTCTTTGCGCAAAAAACTCAAGTTGTACAAATAAAAATGCAGGTCCGGTGCATCGAGCTTCTTCGCCAGCGCCTCTTTCGCCACCGACCGCGCTTCGTCAAAGCGATTCAGATGCGAAAGCACGTCCACCAGATTCGCGTAACCCTCCGGCGCCGCCGGCGTCAGCTGTATCCCCTCGCGAGTTTTCGCCAGCGATTTTTCATACTGTCCCAGCGTTTGATAGATCACTCCCAGGTTTCTCGGCGGTATGCTATCCCGCGGATACGTCTGCGACCACAACTCATACACCGTCCGAGCCTTCTCCAAATCCCCCGTCACATAGGAATGGTAGTGCGATTCAATGTAAAATTTTTCCCACTCGCTCACATGCCCGCGCAGCGTGTACGACTTCTCGGTGTTCTCCGCGGAAAGATTTTTCTCCCCCAGATTGCTGTAGCACGTTCCCAGCAGCCCGTACGCCATCGCAAACTTGGGGTCCAGCGCCGTCGCGCGCTGCAGCAACGGCACCGCCGCGTCGTAGTCCGCCTGCCCCAACATCACCTTTCGACCTAGGCTATAGGCCTGCAGCGCCTCCAGTGACGGCGTCGTCGCCTGTTCAATCGGCGTATCCAGCTTTTGAATCGTCTTCAAGGATTCGCCCAGCGTTGCGCGCAACGCCGTCGTCGCCGTATCCAGCGCCTTCAATACCCCTTCTTTGTTGTCCGCCGTCACCTGCTGCCGCGCCAGCGAATCTCCCGTCCGGCAGTTCACCGCGTTAACTCCGATCACATACTGGCTCCCCAGCGTCGCGATCGATCCGCTCAAATATACTTTGCTCCCCGCTCGTTGGCACAAATCCCGCGCAATTTCCGGCGTCAACCGCGCGTCCGCCGGCTTACCCATCAGCAGCAACATCTGCTGAATCTTTTGCTCCGACAGTAAATTTAAAAATGGCGATTGCTGTAGCTGCGCCGCCAGTCCCTGCCGCAAGGTGTCGTCGAACACCGCATCGCCCGTTTTATTTATGAAATCCGCCACCACGATGGTGTCCGTTTCGCCCAGCGCGTGCGTCTTCCGCGTGTTATACAGCCATCCGCCTATCGCCGCAACGAACACCAACGCGCTGGCAAGCCCGATCGCTATCCACTTATAGTTCCAACTGCTCGAACCTGCGACCGTAACCGTTGGCGTGGTCGGTACCGTTGCAGCGATCGCCGCGCCTGACGAATTCGGCGCGCTCGCCGCCACCGCCGGACTCGAGCCCGTCGGCGATGTCCCTGCCACGCCTTCCGCGGTCCGCGGCTGCGCCACAATCCACGACGTCACCGTCTGTCCCGAATCCAGCGCTCGCTTCACCGCCTGCAAATCCGCGCACAATTCCGCCGCATTCTGGTACCGCTGCGCCGTATCCTTATTCAGCGCCTTATTAATGATCGCTTCCAGCGCCTCCGGCACCGCCGGATTCAGGCTCCGCACCCCCGCCGGCGCGCGCATCAAAATCATTTCGATCACCGCGCCACCGGTGTTCCCGCTGAACGCCTGCTTCCCTGTCGCCATTTCGTACAGCAGCAGCCCAAAACTAAATACATCCGTCCGCGCGTCCAGATCGTCCCCGCGAATCTGCTCCGGCGACATGTACGACGGCGTCCCGCTGATCACCCCAACAATCGACATCGCCTCCTGCGCGCTGCTCGACGTCGCATCGTATTCCTCGCCCACCACCCCGCTTTTCAGCGCCAGCTTCGCCAGTCCAAAATCTAGTACTTTCGCTTGCCCGCGTTTTGTAACGTAAATGTTGGCCGGCTTGATATCGCGATGAATAATTCCTTCCGCGTGCGCCACGCTCAACGCATCCGCAATCTGAATTCCCAGTGTCAGAATGCGCTCCACGCTCAGCGGCTCCCCGTGGATGTATTGCCCCAGCGTCTCGCCGGCAATAAATTCCATGGCGATGAACGGCCTGCCATTCTCTTCGTCCGCTTCATAGATCGTGCAAATCCCCGCGTGGTTCAGCTTCGACGCCGCATATACTTCGCGCCGGAAGCGCTGCAGTGCCAGCGCATCGTGCAGTAAATTGTCTGGAAGGAATTTCAGCGCCACCGCGCGGTCCAGCCGCGTGTCCTGCGCCTTATACACCACACCCATGCCGCCGGAGCCCAGCTTCTCCAGGATGCGATAGTGAGAGATCGTCTCGCCAATCATGGTCCCGCCGCGGCCCTGCTATTTCGCGCGTCGCAACTCCTGCGCGCCCTGTCTTGTGAGTCGCAACCCCTGCGCCTCTTGCTTTGTGCGCCGCAAACCTCAGCGCCTGTTGCTTTGTGGGTCGCGGCTTCAGCCGCGACATCCTCTTCCCCACGCGATGAGGGGCCTTTAGCCCCGCTCACCCCACTTTTCACAGCGTCGGATCATTCGTCCCGGCGTCACGCGCCGCCTTTGTTCGGCCCTCCGTTGGCGGCCGCGGCGAACCAATCACCTGAATCACTCCTGCACGCTCTCCATACTCTTTCACTTTCTCCGCGCTCTCCGGCTCCAGCGTTATACTCCGCCCGCAAATTCTGCATCCCAGCGTGCCGAACGCGCCGATTTCTGTCCGCCCATACACGTTGTATTGCATTACCCTCTCGCAACACACCGGTACCCAAAGTGTCGGAGTTTTTTCCGCCGCCATAAAGCCACCCTCGCAAAGGCCAAGCGCGCGAATTATACACTAGAAAACTATTCCCAACCGTTCCCACCGCCCTGCCTGCCAGGGCCTTCGCCTCCCGGCGAATCAGCAAACCCTCGGCCAACGGGATAGGTACCAAAAAAATATCCCCGCGGAACCGTTCCACGAGTACACTTACACTTTTTAGGAATCTCCCATCGCGGGAGCTGCATCCTACGCTTATGGCCCTAGCAAACCAAGCAAGCGACCTCGATCCCGCCCGGCTTTTAGCCGCCTGGGTGCGCATCCTCTCCGGCAAAGTCCCTCTGCTCAGCATCGAAATAACTCGCGAGTGCCCGCTCACTTGCCCCGGCTGCTACGCCTACGGTGACACCCACCTTGGCGGCGGCGTCACCCTCCGCGAGCTGAGCGACTTCCGCGGCGACGCCCTCGTCAACGGCGTCCTGGAGCTGGTCCGCAAACACAAGCCGCTCCACGTTTCCCTGGTCGGCGGCGAACCCTTAGTCCGTCATCGCGAACTCTCCAAGATCCTCCCCGTCCTCAGCGAAATGGGCATCTTCGCACTCGTTGTCACCAGCGGCATCATCCCGATTCCGAAAGAGTGGATGTCCCTCCCACGCGTCCGCGTCGCCGTCTCCATCGACGGCCTCCCCGAACACCACGACATTCGCCGCAAGCCCGCCACCTACGAAAAAATCCTTAGCCAGCTCGGCGGCCGCGAAGTCAACATTCACTGGACCATCACCCGCCAAATGTTCCAACGCCCCGGTTATCTCGAAGAATACGTAAAGTTTTGGAACCACCGCCCTGAAGTCAATCGCGTCTGGGTCAGCGTCTACACTCCGCAAATCGGCGAACAAAGCGCCGAACTCCTCACTCCCGAAAATCGCCTAACCCTGGCCGCCGAGCTCCCCGCCCTGGCCGAGCGCTATCCTAAACTCCTCTATAACGAAGGCTTCGCTAAGGCCCTCATCCATCCGCCTGCCAACCCCGACGACTGCGTCTTCGCTAAACTCTCGGCTAACTATTCTGCCGACCTCAAAAGCCGCGTCGAACCCTGCGTCTTCGGTGGCAATCCCGACTGCTCACAATGCGGCTGCGCCATCAGCAGCGCTCTACACTGGATCCGCACCATAAAAATGGCCGGCCCGCTAAAGGTCGACCATTTCATCGGCAGCTCCACCAAAATCGGCAACTTCTCTAACCGCCTTCGCAAAGCCGCCGACAAAACCCCGCGCTGGACCCAGCAACCTCCACCCCCACCCAACCTAATCCAAATCGCCTCCGACGAATCCTAGCCTGTCTGCGGGAACGCCTTTCCTGGGAACGCCAATCTCCCGATTGGCGTCTTGTCCTCCGTAGCCGTCGAACTTCAGCCCCGCATCCTCCGACTTCTGCGCCGCTCGCAAGGTCGATTCGCTCTTCTCCTTGCCATCCCATCTTCAAACTCACTACGTCCGATCACTTCCACCCATCCTCAATACAACCTAAAATTCACCTCCAACATCACCCGCTGCGCCACCGGCACGCCCTCCCGGCTAGCCGGCTTAAACTTCCATTTCTTCACCGCCTTAACCGCCTCCTCATCCAACCCGTAACCCAATTTCTTGTCCAGCGTCACGTCCTGCACCTCCCCTTCGGCGCTGATCGAAACCCACATTGTCACCACCCCTTGCACCTTTGCCTTCCGCCCCGCCTTGCTGTAGTCCGGCGACGGAGCATACACCGTCTGCGGCGGGACCGTGCATCCCTTGTCCCCCTCCATGCAACGTCTCACTCGCGGCCGAGAAGGTGGGCTCGGCGCATCACTACCACCAGTCCCACTCGCGCCCGCCCCCGCAGGCTCCTGACCAATCCCCGCCGCCCGCGTCACCGCCAAACCGCCCGCTACCATCAACAAAATCCCCACCCCAGCCCACCAAGCCCTCATAACCCCACCTCCATCCGCTCTACCTCAGGGTTTCGCCACCCCCGCAGTCGCAGTCGCCGACGCCGACCCCGCATTCTTCACATAGGTCGTCAGCCAACTATTCATCTCCCAAAACATATGCATCACCGACTCCCTAGCCGCATACCCATGCGCCTCCAGCGGCAGCAGCACAAACCGCACCGTCCCCCCTTGCCCCTTCAACGCGCTAAACAGCCGTTCGCTCTGAATCGGGAACGTTCCCGAATTGTTGTCCGCCTCCCCGTGTATCAGCAGCAGCGGCGTCTTGATCAGGTCCGCGTGCATAAACGGCGACATCTTGTAATACACCTCCGGCGCCTGCCAATAAGTCCGATCCTCATTCTGAAAGCCAAACGGCGTCAGCGTCCGGTTATACGCCCCGCTTCGTGCAATCCCCGCCTTGAACAAATTGCTGTGCGCCAGCAGATTCACCGTCATAAACGCCCCGTACGAATGCCCCATCACCGCCACGCGGTTGCGGTCCACCACGCCCATTCGCGCGCCTTCGTCAATCGCCGCTTGCGCGCTCGCCACCAGTTGCTCCACGTACGTGTCGTTCGGCTCCGCGTTTCCTTCGCCAATGATCGGGATGCTCGTGTTCTCCAGCACCGCGTACCCTTGCGTCACAAACGGTATCGGCGAGCCCCAATACAAAACTGTAAATTCATACGGCGATCCCGTAATCTGCCCCGCCGACGCTTTCGTCTTGAACTCCGTCGGATAAGCTTCCATCAACGTTGGCAGCGGACCATCCTCCTTCTTATACCCAGCCGGCAAATAAAGATTTGCGCTCAGCTCCACCCCGTCCGCGCGCTTGTACTTCAGCACCTGCTTGGTCGGCAACGTCGCGTTTCCATACGGACTCGGGAATGCCGTCACCTGCTGCAGCGCTTGCCCCGCGCTCCACAAATAATAGTTCGGACTCTGCGTCGGCGATTCCTTCCGCACCAGCACCTTCACCGGGCCAGCATCGATCACATCCCACGGAAATTCGAAATATCCCTTCTCCGACTCCCAAATTTTCTTCGAACTCCCATTCGCGAGATTCATCACCGCCACGAACGGCTTGTCGCCTTCCGCCGATGCTCCTTCGCCCCGCAAGAACACTCCACTGCCATCCGGCGTCGTCACCGCCACCGGTTTCCCCGCGCCATTCATCGCGCTGACCGCCGTCCCCGGATCGTTGTACCGATCCTCGAACGATCCCTCGAACAGCTTCACCGGCGCCCCCACGCTGACCGCCAGAATCACCCGTGCGCGATCCTTCCAGCGCCGCTCTTCCACCAGCACCGTATGTTTTTCGCTCCACGTCACGCTGCGAAACCGGATCGGCAATTCCGCCAACTTCCGCGCGCCTCCCGTAAACGGCGCATCCAGCAGATACAACGTGTCGCGCACCGCCGCTTCTTTCCGCGGATCGCCGCCGTCGCCCGCTTCCACCCAAAAAACCGTAGCCGGCGCGTCGCTCCTCCATTGATACTCCCGCGGCCCCGCAAACACCGCATCATGTATGTTCGGAACGCTATCCTGCAGCGCTCTGTCGCTTAATTCCTTCACGCTTCCCGTCTTAATTTCCACCACCGACACCCGCAGCGGAAACATCTCGTACGGCAGCAAATACGAATACGGTTTGTGCTGCGCGGAAATCAACGCATACCTCCCATCCGGCGACGCCGTCGCCTCTTCAATCACTCCCGGCTTGCCGATCGCCACGCTCGTCCCATCCATTCCAATCACCGCCACTTGTGACGTCGCGTAGTAATCGAAAATCTCCTGGTCCGTCGGATTCTTCAGCAAATCTTCGTACGTCGCTCCCGGCGTCACCCGCCCCAGATTCTGCTGCACCACCGGCCCATCCGGCACTTCGCTCCGCACCGGCGCCCCGCCTCGGCCCGCGGGTATCGTCTTGCAAATGAGTCGCGCGCTGTCGCTCATCCATTCGCACGGATCGCCAAACACTCCGTTCAACGCCACCCCCGCCACTCGCCCCGCCTTCGCGCTCGCCGCATCCACAATCCACAAACTCAGCCCCGCATCTCCACTCGCGTCGCTGCTGTTCACCACCGAAATTTTTCGCCCGTCCGGCGACCACGCCACAAACCGAATCTTCGCCTGCGCCGGCAAACCTGCAACCGCCATCTCTTTTCCATCCTGCAGCGTCTGCAATTTCAACGAGGTAATGTACCTCCCGCGGCTCGGACCATTCGTCTTCGGATTAAATCGCAATCCCGCCAGCCGCAACTCCGGCTGCGCCAAATCCGCAATCGGCGGCAACCCCGAATACTGCTCGATCAGTATCCGTCGCGCCTCCCCGCTCTTCCCCGCCGGCGACACACTCACCCGCGGCGGCGGCGGCGCGTCCACCAACTGCACAATCGCCGCCGGCGGCTCCTGATACTTCGGACTCTCCTGCGCCCCCGCCAATCCTCCGCCAGCGCACACCACAACGCCCGCGAACCCACAAACATTTAGTACCTTCGCCCAATTCCACATTCGAACCACCCTGCTTTCATTTCATGAGTTTGGAAGACGCGGCAAACACCAGCATTCTCATCACATACCACCCCACACGCAATCAATTTCTAATTCCGATTAGCCCTTCGAATCAGCGCGCCCGGCGACCACCGTATTTCTCTCGCCACTAGTCACTCGCCGCTTCCTCCTTCGTCCCGTCCTCTCTCGATTATCGATCCAGCGCAGCGTGCCGTAATCCACACCGTCATTCTGAGCGGACAGCCGACGCCTTTTCTTAACGCGATTTTCAATCAGTTGCCGGGTCTGGGTTAGAACGCGTCTTTTGGCTGGCGCAGTGCATCTATTCTGTAGTGTGGAAGGAGAACCCGGCTCCTATCTTTCATGCTATCTAGCTGCGCAGTAAGAATTTGGGTTCAAAGCGCAAGGAGAAGCGATGAAACTGCTCATTGGAATCTATTTAGTCTTTACCGTGGCATTGTTCGGGGGCTGCGCAACCAAGAAGTACGTGGCGCAGTCGATTGACCCCGTGAATGCCAAGCTCAACCAAGTAGACCAGAATGCCCAAAACACACAAAAGCAACTCGATGAAGCGGAACCTCGCATCAGTGCCGCCGATGAAAAGGCCACGTCAGCGGATGCACGCGCTACCGACGCTCTGGGTCGCGCCGACGCCGCATCGAAAAAATCCGACGAAGTGCGCGACCAGCTTCGCTCGGAGTTGAGCAGCCGCATCGCCGACCTCGACGATTACAAGGCCGCCAGCACGGGGACCGTCTTATTCAAGGTCAATTCTTCCCGGCTTTCCGATGAAGCTAGGCAGCAACTCGACCAGATGACCTCCGGGCCGCTCAGCGCCGCAAAACGCTACTTCATCGCCATCCAGGGATTCACGGACAAATCGGGTTCCGCTGAGTACAACCTGGAACTCAGCCGCCGCCGCGCCGAAGCCGTGCAAACGTATCTCGTCGCGCAGCACAATGTGCCGGTCTACCGCATTCAAATTGTCGGTCTGGGTAAAGACAAGCCCGTGAATGACGAAAAGACCCGCGAGCAACGCCAGCAAAACCGCCGCGTCGAAGTCACTCTGTTCAGCGCCGACGCAGGCAGCGCAACAAAGTCTTCTATGAACTAAGCGAAGACCTGAGACGAAATCGCGTTGAGCCGCCATGGCGCGAAAGAGCGCGATGCTAGGGGTGTGAGGATGTTCTCGCACGTACCTTGTGCGTCTCTCGTCATGTCAATTCCGGTCCGGTCAAGATTTCTTTGCGTTTCAAATGCTTCTGTCTCGTTTGCAATACGCACGATCCTTCTACGAAGAGAATTGCTGGATTCTTTCGTTGCTACAGGCTGCGTCGCTGTATTCTTTGATGCTTCCGCAGGTCGATTCTTTAGTTCAGATATCTCGTTTTGCTGTGAATTGTATGCGTGAACGAGTTGTTGATGGTCGTTGTAAATGGTACGTACGATGCTGCAAGCATAGAGGAAACACGAACCAACGACTACCACCGCGAGACCAATGAAAACGTCCTCCATCCACTGGCTCTTCTTGCAGCTTCGCTCGTCCAAAGGCGGACGGCGTTAGCCGAATACTCAACCGATCACGCGTAACCGATGAAGAAGCCGGCGCCGCACTTCACACCAGCCTCAGCAGAACGCGGCATGTGTAATCCGGCAATCTCGGCGAAAAATATCCAACCAACCGAGGCAATCCAATCGCGACCTACGCTCATTCGATTCTTCGAGGTTCCCTGCTTGCCTCTGCAAGTTCTTCCATGGTAACTACTACTGCTCGTCATTCGCATTGCGCTTATGGAGGCTGCTTTGGCAAATCCCCTGGACCAGGTGCCCTTTGGCTTTGCAGGCGCTGAGTTTGCAGAGAACCCCGAACCCCGTTGCCCCTGCATCTTGCTCTTAGATACCTCTGGCTCTATGAAGGGTGAGCCGATAGCCCAGCTCAACAAGGGGCTGGTCACATTCAAGGATGAACTTTCGGCCGACGCCCTCGCGCAGAAACGCGTCGAGGTAGCACTCATCACCTTTGGCCCTGTCCAAGTCCACTCGGACTTTCAGACCGCCGACCTTTTTCAGCCTCCACACCTTGAGACTACGGGCGACACCCCTATGGGCGCCGCCATACTTCAGGCCTTGGCTATCTTGGATCAACGCAAACAAGCCTATAAATCCAATGGCATCTCCTATTATCGCCCCTGGATTTTCCTCGTCACCGACGGTGCGCCGACGGACGCATGGAAGGAGGCTGCTAAGAAAGTGCACGCTGGCGAAGAGGCTAAGGCACTCTCTTTCTTCGCGGTCGGAGTCGAAGGCGCCAATTTTGAAACGCTCGCTGAAATCGCTGTTCGCAAACCGTTACAGCTGAAGGAACTCCGCTTCCGCGATCTCTTCATCTGGCTTTCGAACTCATTGAGCGCGGTATCGCGTTCCAACGTGGACGAGCAGGTCCCTCTACAGAATCCCACTACGCCTGAAGGATGGGCTGCCGTATGAGCATGGGAGGCTGGCGCTATGTTGCCACCTCCGTGATCGGAACTTCCCACGAAAAAACGGGCGGTACATGCCAGGATGCCAATGATTGCCAGATCTATGCGCTGCCTGCTGGAGAAACCGTCCTGGCTGCAGCCGTGGCTGACGGAGCCGGGAGCGCTGTTTGCGGCGGTGAAGGTGCGGCAAGCGCTTGTCGCGCGTTGCTCCGCCTCATAAGTGAACATTTGGATTCAGGCAAGACCGTCGAACAAGTCACCAGAGACAAGGTCGGAACCTGGATAGCCACTATTCAGAGTCTTCTGGAAGAAGAAGCCAAAACGGCCTCCCGCGAACGTCGCGATTTCGCTTGTACCATCTTGGGTCTCCTCGTCGGTGAGGCTCACGCCGCCTGCTTTCAGATCGGAGACGGCGTGATAGTCCTCGCTGATTCCGAGGAGCACGCTTATGGACATGTTTTCTGGCCGGATAGGGGCGAGTATGCCAATACCACGCATTTCGTGACGGAGGACGACGCCGTCGAGCGTCTTCAGTTTGCCTCTATCAATCGGCGCATCGTGGAAGCGGCCCTTCTTAGCGACGGGTTGCAGACCATCGCGCTCAACTATCAGCAACAAATTGCCCACGGGCCTTTTTTTAGAGGATTGTTCGCGCCGTTGCGAACCGCGGAAGAAGGCTGTTCTGCGGAACTCTCCGCGTCCCTCGTGGCTTTTCTCGCTTCGCCGCGTGTGAATGAAAAAACCGACGACGACAAAACCTTGGTGCTTGCTAGCCGCACCCATTCGGATTTGGCCACACCGGCGGTTTAAAGCAATGTCACTGACCGCACTCTTTGACCACCAGGGAAGACGCGTCAGTCTGGGCATGGAACTCGGCCGTGGTGGCGAAGCCGCGGTGTATTGCGTGGAGGGCCAACCCGAGCTCGTCGCAAAAATCTATCACCAGCCAACCGGCCCGGAAAAAACGGAGAAGCTCTCGCAAATGGTCAAACTCCAGAGCGAGCGCTTGCTAGCCCTCTCAGCGTGGCCGATCGGAACCCTATTCATGGCCGGCAACAGGTCCGTGGCCGGCTTTCTCATGAAAAACGTCAGCCGCTTCAAGGACATTCATCTACTCTACAATCCGAAAAGCCGCACTCGCGAATTTCCCCCTAAAGCTAATTGGCGATTCTTGCTCCACACCGCTTCGAACGTCGCCAGAGCCTTCGCCGCAATTCACGACCACGGCCACGTGATAGGTGACGTCAACCAGAGCAACGTGCGCGTTTCCCCGGAAACCGCCATCGTAAACCTTCTCGATTGCGATAGCTTTCAAATCTCCGCAAACGGAAAGGTCTATCCTTGCGAAGTCGGCGTGCCTTTGTACACTCCCCCGGAATTGCAGGATACGGAATTCAGGGAAGTCGTCCGCACGCCAAATCACGATAACTTTGGACTCGCGGTCCTCATCTTTCACCTTCTGTTCATGGGCCGTCACCCATTCGCCGGCAAGTTCCTCGGCCGAGGCGAAATGCCCATCGAGAAAGCCATTGCTGAGCAACGCTTCGCCTTCGCCAGGGACGCACAGCGCACCCAAATGCTGCCTCCTCCTGCCTGCATCACCCTCGCCCACTTGCCTCAGGAAATCGGCGACCTATTCACCAGCGCCTTCGACTCGCCTGGTGCTGCGAACGGCAGGCCCGACGGCAAGCAGTGGATTGCAGAATTGGATGCCCTGGCTGGTCGGCTGATGGTCTGCTCCAAGAACAAGGCCCACCTCTTTTTCAATGGCCTCTCTTCTTGCCCATGGTGCTCGATCGAGTCATCCGGCGTTCTTTTATTCGTCGACTACACCATCGTAGACACGGCCACGGGGTTCAGCATCGAAGTGGTCTGGGCTCGCATACTCGCCATCCCCAGTCCCGGCGAGGGAAATGTGCCGTCGATGCTCAGCTACATTTCCCGTGTTCAGCCCTCTTCTCGCGCCAAGGTCGCCGCTCTCAAAAGGCGCTACAAGGTCGCCGCTCTAATCGTAGCCGGAGTTGCCGCTCTTGCATTCGTTGTCACCTCTCCGGATGGGTTTGCGTACATGTACTACTTCGGTATGGTAATCTTTGCTTTACATAAACTCTTGGATAGCGACGCTCCGGCGAAGTTCGGACAAGCCGCCAGAGACGCCGAATACCGCCTCCGAAACCTCGAATTCCGTTGGCAGCACGAGGCCTCTGGCGCGGACTTCACTGCCGAATTGGACAGGCTGAGGACTCTAACCGAAGAGTATCGAAAACTTCCCGAACGGCGAAAACAAAAGGTTCGCGAGCTCGAACGCGCGTTGTATGAAACTCAGTTGCGCCACTACTTGGCGCAATTTGACATCGCCGCGGCCGAGATTCCCCATATCAAAGACGGTCGCAAAGCGATGCTCTCTGCCTACGGGATAGACGATGCTGCGGATGTCACGCGGTCAGCTCTCGAAGCCGTCCCCGGCTTCGGTCAGTTCCTGATCATCCAGCTCATCACCTGGCGGCAATCTTTGGAGGCCACCTTTAAGTTCAATCCTGGCCGGGGCGTCGACCCCGCCGACCTTCAACGCGTGGACCGCGACCTCGCCAAGCGCCGAGCCGAGATTGAAGCTCTCTTGTCTAAAGGCCCATCCGAACTCAACGACCTCCGCCGCCGCATTATCGCTGCCCGCGGGCGTTTGCAGGTTCAACTCGAAAAAGCGTTGATGGATGTGGCGCAAGCCCAAGCCGACGAAAGCGCTGGAGTCTAGCTAGGCGGGCGGCTCGGGCGTAGGCCGAGAGAACGATTCAGGGTGCCCCTTTTTGAGGATGGGTCTTTCCTTTGAATTCGCTCCGGCCTTTCGCACCTAACCCTGTCGCTCCACTCGTTCCAAAAACGGGACCAGATCGCGCATTTCCATTCGAAAGTACTATCCTCATCATTCGAATCTAGTACTACATAATAATTTCTCTTGACAAGCATTACGGTCCACGCTATTATGCCCTGTGAAGCTCGCATTCCATCCTTACCCTGAGCCCTTCGCGCGAAGGGCCACCAACCGTCCGCAACGCCTTGTCCGTATTTCGTTACCTCATCACATCCTTACCTCGCTCTTTACCGTAACCCCAACAGAATCTATCTCTTTCGCGAGAATTACCCCTAAACCCAATAGAATCCTACTTTTTCACAATGACCCCCGGGGGTACCCCCGTATCACCCTAGTTACTAATCCCAGCCATTCCCAATCACCCAGTGCACCTGCAACCCGCACAAGAAAGGACACTTATGTCTCGTAGACCCGATCCAGCCACGTCCTGCCAGCACCACTCCAAAGACGGCAAACGGTGTCACATGCTCCTTGCCGCAGACAGCCCAACCCTCTGCACCTTTCACACCCGCTCGCACGCAAAACGTGTCGCCTTACAACGCGACGAATCTGAGGATCTCTCCGCCCTCTTCAGCCAAGACCTTCCCAAACAAAAATCCGCCGCCGACATCCACACCCACCTCTGGAATCTCTCCCTCGCCCTCCAACAAGGCCGTATCTCGCCCCGCCGTGCCGCCGTCCTCGCCTACATCCACAGCCTCCTACTCCGCACCCTCCCCGCCATCGAAAAACAAAACTCCGCACACGATTCCGGCGGAATCGACATGACCGGCGCTCCGCGCCCCATCCGCAACCTACCACCGCCGCAGTTAGCTCGTCCCGGGGTCTACCCAACCCCCAACTCGTCGTTGCTGGCGGCACCCAAACTCTACGGCTTCCACCCTTCCGCGCCTCCAGCAACATCAGTTCTGTCTGCCGTCGTAGCGGCTCCGCGCTTTCATAGTGGCGAATCTTCAGATTCGCATCCGGCCTTCTCCGCCTCGTCTGTCGTTGTAGCGGCTCCCTTCAGGGAGCCATCCCCGTCTCCGAGCCTTCCCACTTGCGAACGTGGCAAATCTTCAGATTCGCATCTCGCTTATCGATACACCCCGAGTGGCCTAACTTCACCACCGCCGCCACCCGCGCCAACCGCGGGACGCTTTAATGAACGCCGTTACACCGTCGACAGAAATTATGCTGGACCGGCAGCTGCGGTGGGCAGGGTGAACTTAAAGCAGGCGCCCCGGCCGGAGTTGTTGATCGCCCACAGGCGGCCACCGTGAAATTCGACGATGGAGCGGCTGATGGACAGCCCCATGCCGGTGCCATCGTTCTTGGTGGTGAAGAACGCCGTGAAGATCTGGTCCACTTGGTCCATGGGCAGGCCGGAGCCGGTATCGTGGACGGAAACCAACACCTGCCGGTCGTCGCTTAGTTCCGAATGGAGGGTTAGTTGCCGGGTTCCTTCAACGCTTTTCATGGCGTCAATGCCATTGATCATCAGGTTCATCAACACCTGTTGCAATTGCACGCGGTCGCCCGAAACCACGGGAAGATTTGCCGCCAGGTCGGTGCGGACGGAAATGGAGTGCTGGATAACTTCGCTACTGAGAAGAACGACCATCTCCTGGATCACTTCGTTCATATCGACCGGCTCTTGCGCGTGGGCGCCCTTGCGGAAGAACATCCGGATGCGGCTGATGATTTCAGCGGCCCGGTTTACGTCACGCACCATTCGTGAAGCGGCTACACCCGCCTTTTCCGGATCGGGTTGCTCGCGCTTGAGGTAGCGGAGGCAGGCCTGGGCGTTTATGGAGGCGGCGGCAATGGGTTGATTAACTTCGTGCGCCAGTGAAGCGGTTAGCTCTCCCATGGTGGTCACGCGGTTAATGTGGGCAAGATCCGCTTGCGCTTTACGCAGCGATTCGTCGGCTTTTTTCGCAGGCGTGATGTCCGTTACCGCCCCGATGAACTCAACGATGCCCGAGGAATCCCGCATGGCATGGGCTACGACGTGAAGATACTTCACGGCGCCGTCCGGCATCAACAAACGATGCTCGGTATCAAAGCCTTCGCCGTTCGTTGATACCTGTTCAAGAAGTTGCCGGACGCGGAGCCGGTCGTCGGGATGGGTGCGATCAATCACCAAGCGCAACGAGGGCTTCGCCGCATCGTCGTATCCGAAGATCTGATAGGTTTCCTCGGACCAGAGAATCTCGCCGTTCGAGACCTGCCAGCCGAAGCTGCCGGTGCGACTTAAGCGCTGCGCTTCAGAAAGATAGGCCTCGCTGCGGCGCAACTGCTCTTCTGCGCGCTTGCGGTCCTCGATGTCTATGGCCGTGCCATACCACTTGATGATTTTACCGAGACTATCGCGCAGCGGGACGTTGCGGACAAGCATCCAGCGATAATCGCGCTGTCCGGTTCGTATGCGCACCTCGTTTTCGGTAGGCTCCCCGGCCGCCAGGGCCGCTTGCCTCTGGGAGAGGTACCTCGCGAGGTCGTCGGCATGAACGATGGAACTCCAACCAGAATGCGATAACTCGTCGGCCGATAGTCCGGTGCTGTCCGAGAGTCGCTGGTTGACGAAATCGACGGTGCCGTCGGGGAGAGTGCTCCATACATGAGCCGGAATGGTGTTGATGACACGACGAAGGCGATCTTCGCTGCTTTGCAGGCTGGCATAAAGGTCCTGCAATTGCCGAGCGGTGTCGTTGAATACCTGCGCGAGGTGGGACAGTTCATCTTCGCCGCGGACGGGGACTTCATATTTGAACTCTCCGCGCGCCAACATTCTGGAGCCTTCCACGAGGCGCGCCAGCGGCTGCGTGATGCTGCGGGTAATCGCCAGGCCCAAAGTACCGGCGATCAGCAAGGTAAAAACTACGGTTATCGACAACACGACGAACACACGACGCTGCAGGCGCCTGCTATTGAGCGCGGCTCTCGCTTGCTCCTCACTCACCTGGTGGTCGACTTTCTCCGCCAGAGCGGAGGTCAGGAATTCGAGCGGACGTACCTGGTTGGCGATGCGCAGGCGCACAGTGCTCCACTGATTCAGAGAGGCCAGCTCAGTGATCTCCTCGAGTTGCGATGCCAATGTTCTCTGGACGATTTCCAGTGTAGGCAAGATCGGCTCTGGCTGAACGCCGGGGGGCAAGGAATTCAGGGCGTTCCTGACGCGCTGGGTATCCTCGGAAAATGCGGTAGTGAGGCGTTCCGCTTCTGAAACGAGCTTTCCGGCGTTTTCATCGTTCGCTACCGCTTCCAAGGTGTCGTGAAATACCAGAAGATTCGCATGGATGCGCAACACCGAGACCAACTCTTCGTTGTAATCCTTCAAGCGCTCGGCCTGGAGTTGCGCAATGTGGAATTGCCACAAAACGATTGCGTCACCCGCAAACATGGAAAGGATGATCAGCACGAAGCACAGCACGAGACGTGGACCGATGTTGAGTCGCAATCCTGACCTGCCTTTTACCTAGGCGCCGTTGCAAAGCCTGTAATGCGAACGAGTTCTTTCTCCAAGGTGGCCGCCGCTTGAGAGGCGGTGGACTGGCCTGTCAACACGGAGTGCACGGCCTCGGAATACGCGCGAGATACTTCGTCATAGTGTGCCCCCGAAACGTTGGATGGGCGCGACACAATGGTTGCACCCGATTGGTCACCGGCTTTCGGAGCCCAAGGATATTTCTTCGCCAACAACTCTGGAAGATCATAAAACTGAAGTTGCCACTGTGGTTTTGCGCGGGAAACGGACTCGACCTCGGCTTCTTTTTTCACAAGAAACTCCACCAGTCTGAGGGCTTCAGCGCGGTGCGCGGACGACGAGGAAACCGCCAAACCCCATCCTCCTAAGGCAGCGACGCGGGCAGCCTTTCCCGCCGGAATGCTGGTTACGCCCGCATCTTGATGAAATGGTTCCTCAGGCGGGTGGCGTTGAAAATAGTCCCCCCATCCACGCGCGAATGCGGCGTTGCCTGCAATCCAGAACGCGTTGCTGGCATCCCATTCTGAGTAGGAAATTACCCCGGGTGTGGTGATCCAACCAACCCAGTGTGCACCGCGTTCCCAGGCACGAATAGTGTTCGGATTATTAACGCTGATGGTCCTGTCAGCCTCGATGACGCGGCCTCCTCCTTCACTCACCTGCCACTCCAGCGCGATATGCGACAGCGATTCCCTGACCGTTCCGGGCCATATGAATCCCCAGAAGTCTTTCTTACCACTGGCGCGCTCGCCTTTCTGGATCCGGACGGCCATGGTCTCCAGCTCGTCCCAGGTTCTCGGCGGCAAGCTGTATCCGTATTTGCGCAGCAGATCCGCCCGGTAATACAAGACGCTGGAATTGGGGTGATACGGTACGGCAATCAATTTGCCTTGCACGGTGTAGCTTGCGAGCACTTCGGGATCTACCGACGGCATGTCGGAAGAAAAATATGATTTGAGGTCGACGAGATAGTCGGCCAAAGCGCCGGACCAGATGGTGTCCACGCCGTAAACGTCGGGTGCAGAAACTCCCTTTTGCAGCAGGTCGCGAAGCAGTTGGAACTGCGCTCGATTATCTTGCGGAGTGGGAAGGTGGATGACGCGAATTCCGGTTTCCTGGGTAAATTCTTTTATCGCCGCATCGGAGACCATGCGGTGGTCACCCAGATCCAGTAATCCTTGGGGATCAAGAAAGGTGAGCGTCACCGGCTCTGCCGGTTTACGGCAGCCTAGCGAAATCGACGCGAGCAAAACCGCTGCCGCCGCTAGGACTGGCCGGAACGAACGGAGCATCCAGAATCGAATTCCGTGGATGATGCCGCTTCTCGTTCCTGGAGCTTTGCATCTCGTCGCCGTCTGGGCCACTCGCAGCACCGTAGTCAATTTGTCCCTGAACGCAGCCGCGAAAGGGGGCAGCGTTCAACCCTTCGCGGAGAATGTATTACTGATTGTCGTAATCGGCCAAGTCTATCTTGGATTCCTTCATTGACAAACTAGTGCGTTAAACCGAGCGATCTGGTGCTGTATTCGGATGGGCCTGCTGCAGAGACATGATGTCTCTTTGGCCGAGACCACGACATCCTCCCTCAATGCACTGGTAATGAAGGCCCTTCGCGAAAAAGGGTAACAGCTCGCCCTTTTCACCAAGATGCAATGCAACTGGATCCGAACTTTTGCCACGGGCTATCGGGCAGTAGGCGCAGATTACTTTGCTCTTCACGAACTAGGGCAGCCAGCGAGAAGGCATCGGCTAATACCTAGGTGTGAGTCGCCGTGCCGCGTGAGTTTCATCTAACCCGCTGTGAACGGATGACCGTCGCTAAGAGCGGTCAAGGAGTTAGACGATGCTTCGTCCCGTTGAAATACGAGAAGGAAATGGCCAAGTTCAATTCTCCCGCATGGTTCTGGAGACGGCACAGATTCAGTCGCAGCAGAAACTAGGCAGGGCAAACCCTAGCCCCTTGCTCACAGGCAAGCGAATCGATCTCTCCGGCACCCATGTGCTGGTCGGATCCTTATCGGCGTTTTGCACGGTTGGGCTGCTGTTATGGGCGTTTGTCAGGCTCTGGCTATTTGAATAAGGAGTCGGCAAACCGGCCGACCCTCAGGGCTTAATCGCAATTGTATATCGCATCCGGGGCAATCTGGAACGTGCAAGCGCAATTTAATCAGGGAGAACGCAACGTGAATCTCGCAAAAGTGCTGTATACCGTCAGGGTGCATGACACTGGTAGAGAGAAGGATATCGAGGCATGCGAGACACCAAAAGTCGGACCGCTGCGCGAGAAATACGATCTCCAGCGTCTCTCGCTACTTGAGTGGTACCGAATTCTGCGAGCTCACCACGAATGGACCATATTCCAGGCCGTTCGATTTGCGTTGTGGCTCGCACGCTAGGTCGTGATTGTTTCCGAGTAGCCGACCGTCCGGGTCTTATCTCGCGGAGGCTCGAATTGAATTATCCAGTAGTACGGTGATCGGCAAGGCCGGAGATACCGAGAAAATTTTTTCGGCGCCCTCAAATCTTCTTTGAGTAGACTACTGTGCTTCGGCGCTTCCGTGGCGGCCCTCCAGCAAAAACATGGCGAAATCCGTGGCGAGCGGTGCAGCAGCAAGCTGCCGCATCATTAGGGAAACTTGACCGCGATGGTAAGTGGAATGGTTCGCTAGGTGTTGCATGAGGTGGGCCAGGCTGATGTGTGTTTCGCGGACAGGAAGCATCCTACGCAAGGATTCGTTGGTTACGCGATTCACAAACGCGACTTGTTCACTCTCGACTTCCGCCCACTTTAACCGTACCGCAGAGAGGTCAGGAAACGCATTCGGATTAAATAGAGTGTCGATTCGCGTCCACAAATCTGTGACGAAGGCGGAACTCAGGGAGGGCTCGTTCCAAATTGTAAGCCAACCCCACTCGCCGGCGACGATGTGCACGAGCGTGTCGTGCACAGAACGGAAGCTGCCGCCGAGATCACGCCTAAACTGCTCAGCGCTGAGAGTGGAGACCGCTTGAAAAACCCTGTTGTTCGCCCAGCGGTCGTATTCGTAGAGTAGCTGAATGTCATCTTGAGTCATGGCGGTGATCGGCACTTTCCTTTGGGCGTTTTCAAGGCAAGCAAGAATAAGAATCCGCAGCGCTGGGACCGAATCAATCTCCTCCGGTGAACAACCAAAACATTATTGTGGCGGCAGCAGACCCAGGAGCGAGCCATCTGAGTGGATTCGGCCGCCACACGCCAGCAATGCCAAAAGCGATTGCGATGCGAGAGAGGAGTCTGCCCAACTGAAATAATCCCATGAACACCCTATCATCGAAGTGGTGCATCCCGCTTCCATGCTCGCGGACATATAAAAACAGTAATAACGCACACAAGCCGGATGCGCTTGCGAACAAGAATCCGATTAACGAGAGAATCGACCAAAGTGTGAGTGGCTTGGTGCTCTTTATCCAACGCACCCAACCCCAGACCAATAGGGCGGGAGCAGCAACGTAACCGCCGAAAAGGAGGGTCAGCCATAATGCCCCGTAAAACTGTTCGAGGAGTTGTCCCATGGCTCGATTGATGGACCCCGCAATCGCCGATTTTATAGCAACTGTTGGAATAGTGTCTGAATAACGCCAAAGATTGGTTGTGGGTAAATTTCGCGCATCCGAACGGTTTCGGAACCGGTCGGTGCGGCACTCGCGGGACGCATCGGGACATAGAGACGAAGTGCGCAAATGGGCGCGAATTAGCGGGTGCGCCGGCGTTGTTTCGAATTGCTTCGAATACGTTCGTTACGTTTCGAGTCTGATGTATGATGTGGGCCGGCGCACACTGCCGAATCGCACCGTTGCAGGAGGCCTATGAACCGTCGCAGCTTATTGAAGTCCATCGCCGCTACAGGATTTGCCGTGGGCTTGGGCAAGGCCACGGCTAACGCCAACATTCCGGAGCATAACTGGGAGAAATACGATTGGGGACCGGGCCCCGCGGTTCCGGACCGACTCTATCAGGGACCGTTCCCGCAGTACGGCCCTGGCGCGGTGGTTCCGGACAGCGATGTGGCGATGGTGACGACGCCATCCAAAGAGATCGTGAGCAACTACGGGATGGGGATGATTGTGTATGTTTCCGACGACACCGGACCACTCCAGATTCCTGGTCAATCAACGGAACAAACGCTGGAGGATTTGATCAAGCTGCCGTTCGCGCAAAAGGTGTACCTGCGCCCGAATTGGCGCGAATTGCAGAAGCAACCGGGAAGACTGGACTTCCCGGAGTGGTGGAAGATTACGTTTGACCTGGCGCGGCGCTACAACAAGCAAATCGGGTTCCGAGTGCAACTTGAGAATCCGGACGTTGCGGACCCGGGCATGCCGGATTTTCTGCTGAACAAAGTTCCCCGCGTGCAACTGAAGGGCGAGTGGAAGGGCAACCCCGCGGAAACGCGCTACCACAAGGACAACCGCGTGCCGCGTTACGATCACCCAGCCTATCAAGCAGCGTTTCGCGAGTTAAATGAGCTGTTGGCGGCAGAACTCAACGGCAATCCACAGGTGGAGTTCATGGACACCATGATGTACGGCTTCTGGGGTGAAGGACATACGTGGCCTTACGAAGGGAATCCCTTCCCAAGCCAATTGATTGCGGAACAGACCTGGTCGGCCATGTTTGAGCTGCAGGTAGAGAAGTGGAACAAAGTTCCGCTGGCGACAAATACGCAACCCGACTTCAGCAACGTGGGGAACGCCGAGTTGCTGGACCGGACGATGCGAACGTGTAACTGGCTGCGCACCGATACAATTTTTATCGAGAACACACAGATCGAGGCGTTGAGCAACCGTCCCCCCTGGGCCGCGGCGATTTGCGAAGTAGGGTTCACCACCGGCGAACCGAAAGAACTGCGCACCGATGAAGACGGAATTACCTACAACGAACAGATCCTTTTTCACGTAGCGGATGTGGGGGCCAACTATCTATCGGTTTGGAGCTGGCACAACCAGTCCGCGCGCAGCATCCTGAGCTACTACGACAAATATCCGGAACCCATTGAGGCGATGGCTCGGCGGATCGGGTATAGGATTCGGCCGTCATTCCTGTGGACCTTCGAGAGAGATGGAACTCCAGGCGTGGTGATCGGACTGGCGAACGACGGAATCGCGGCGGTTCCCGGGGTGCTGCGACTGAGCCTGCTGACGCCGGATAACAAGATCATTGCAACCGGATGCGTTGACCCCGGGTATCCGAAGCCGACAGGTATTCGTCAGGCGATGCTGATGCTGCCCGCGGGCACGAAGTGGGAAGGACTGCGACTGAAGGCCGAGCTGGAGGTGAAGGGAGTAAGGCACCCGGTGCGTTGGGCGTGCCGGCAAAAGGTCAATCCCGATGGATCATTGACGCTGCGCCACAACTACAAACCGGATCAACCGTTGGTGTAGATGTAAAGGCGCGGTGAGGGCACGGCAGTAACAGCAATTTTCCGCGGGAGTAATTCATGCTGAGATGGGATATGAATCGCCGTGAATTTCTGACGATTGCCGCTGGCGCCGGCGCCGCCCTCGCCATGCCAGGTACAGGACATGCTGCTGCTTCGTCTCAAAAGGCCGCCTCCAAAATGATTGGCATTCAAGTGGGGGCAATTTCGTTTGTGGATGAAGGCACCGAGAAGGTCCTTGATACGCTGCAGGAACGCGGTTGCGTGAATACGCTATTTCTTGCGGTGTTCACCTATGGGCGTGGTATCGCCGGACGACAGATTCCGGGTCAGCCACTGCCGGATCACGGGAAGCAGGAATACGACCTGAATTTCCACGGTGGGAACTTCGCCACGCCACATCCCGAATTCTACAAAAATACGATTCTGAAGGACACGCGCGCTCCCGACCACGGCAACCTGGACATTCTGGTTGAGGTAATTCCTGCGGCCAAGAAGCGTGGCATGAAAGTGATCTGCTGGCTCGAGGACGTGTTTCGGGGCGACGTACCGAATATTGAGAAATTGCAGGAAAAAGATTTGTACGGGCGAAATGCCGAGACGCTATGCGTCAACAACCCGGAGTACCGAAATTTTCTGACCGGTCTGGTCGAGGACTATACGCGCTCGTATGAGATCGACGGAATCATGTGGGGCTCCGAGAGACAGGGAGCGCTTGCGGACAGTTTGGGAGCCACGCATGATGTTCCGCCGATCGATCCGGGGCAGGTGACGTGCTTCTGCGAGTTTTGCGAGACTAAGGCAAAACAGCGCGGCATCAATGTAGAGCGCGCGCGGGAAGGATTCCTGGAGCTAGAAAAATACGTTCGTGCGGCGCGGAGTGGTCACCGTCCTGTGGACGGCTACTACGTGCAATTCTGGCGGCTGCTGTTGCGGTATCCCGAGCTAGCAGCGTGGGAGATGCTGTGGACGGACAGCCTGCGCGAAACTTACGGCGTGATCTACAAAACGGTGAAGACAGCGAAGCCGAGCGTACCGGTGGGCTGGCACATCTGGCACAACAATTCCTTCAATCCCATTTATCGCGCGGAACAGGATCTCCGTGAGCTTGCGAAGTACTCGGATTTCATAAAGGTGGTGATGTACAACAACGTTGGTGGTAAACGCATGGCGCTGTATGCCGACAATATTGGGTCGACACTTTATGGAGATCTCTCGAAGCAGGGTCTCATCGATTTTAACTATGCAGTGATGGGATTTAACGAAGGCAGCTACGACCAGATTCCACATACAGGCCTTTCGGCTGATTACGTTTTCCGCGAGACGAAACGCTCGCTGGAAGCGGTGGCCGGCACGAACACCCTCATCTGGCCGGGGATTGATATTGATATTCCGACCGAGCCTAGTAACAGCAAGTGCACGCCGCAAAGCGTTAAGGGAGCAGTTCTGGCGGCTTTCCGCGCGGGCGCGCCGGGTGTGATTCTGTCTCGCAAGTACTCGGAGATGCGGCTGGCGGATCTCAGCGGTGCTGGAGATGCGATTCGCGAGTTGAAACTATCCGGCTGAGAACGACTTGTCGCGCCATAACTTTACGCATGTCATTCTTATTTCAAGCGAAGGAGGTTTTTCCTCGTTCGCCGGCTTTGTTATGATCCGGGCGATGCTTTCCAATCGATCCATGGCTCGGAGCATTGTGATACCCGAACTAGCGTATCCGGATATCGGCAGCGCGATCGATTGGTTGTGTAAAGCGTTTGGGTTTACGCTGCGCATTCGCATGGGGAATCACCGAGCGCAACTCAATGTGGGCGATGGGGGCGCGGTGGTGTTGATTGAAGAGAGCGCGGGAGTGTCGTTGCGAACTGCAGTGATGGTGAGAGTTCCGGACGTGAACGCGCACTACGAGCGTGTGAAGCGGAGCGGTGGAAAGATACTTCGGGAACCAGCGGACTATCCTTACGGCGAACGACAATATAATGTTGAGGACTTCGCCGGCCACCGATGGTGTTTCTCGCAATCCATTGCGGACGTTGATCCAAGAGAATGGGGTGGAACGCCCGCCGAGTTGTAGAGAAACGTTTGTCACCCTCCCGCCATGAAGCTAAATTCCGTATTGCAGCGGTTGTCGGATAGGTGCAAGGAGTCAAAGGCGAAGCAACGGCGTGCGAATCTGAAGATTCGCCACTACGAAGAACGGCGTCTGGGTGAAAACAAATTGTAGCGGTTGCTGAACCTGAGACATCAAAACGGCTACTCGTATCGGTTCCGTGTATTTCAGAACGAAGAGCGAATGCGAGCCGGTAACTGTGATTCAGGCGATTGCGGAAGGCGAGCAATTGCAGAAAACAAACGGCTATGGAAAACCAAGGGAGACCCTATGTCTAAGTTGAGCAAGAAAGTGGCACTGGTTACGGGCGGGTCGCGCGGGATTGGCGCGGCGATTGCGAAGCGCCTGGCCGCGGACGGAGCGAGTGTGGCGATCACGTACGCGAAGGATGCGGGAGCGGCCTCGGCGGTGGTGAAAGCGATTGAAGGCGCGGGGGGCAAAGCGATCGCGATTCAAGCGAACGCCAGCGACGCAGAAGCAGTGAAGAGCGCGGTGGAGAAGACCGTCAGCACGTTTGGCGGGCTCGATGTACTGGTGAACAATGCCGGGACGGCCATTCCGAAGAGCTTCGCGGAGACCACGCTGGAAGAGATGGACCATATGATGAACCTCAATGTCCGCGGCGTTTTTGTTGCGACGCAAGCGGCGATGAAGCACATGAAGAGGGGCGGCCGCATCATCATGATCGGCTCGTGCGTGGGAGAGCGGACCATGACGCCAGGCCTGGTGGCGTACTCGGCGACGAAGGGAGCCGTGAAGATGTTCACGCAGGGGTTGTCCAGAGAGGTGGGGAGCCGGGGCATCACGGTGAACAATGTGCAGCCTGGCCCGATCGACACGGACTTAAATCCCGCCTCGGGTGAATGGGCGACACCGCAGAAGGCTGCGACGGCACTCCACCGCTACGGAACTGTTGACGAGGTTGCTGCGTTGGTGGCGTTTGTAGCCAGCCCGGAGGCGTCGTATATTACTGGCGCGAACTTGACGGTGGACGGCGGAACGAATGCATGAAGGATGCTTAAAGGGCAGCTAACCAGGGCCTGACCGGAAAAGCACAAGAGAAACCTCGAAGCAGGTCGGGGCTCCGCCAACTGTTAGAACTGAGCGTCGGCGTGCGATTGCGCGAGCACTCGTGGGTTGGTCGCGAGTGCGGGCGCTTACTTGATTTGTTGGTCTGGGGACAATCCCTGATTAATGCTCTTCAATGTTTGGAAACCGTCCTTGACTACCGTGGTCTTGATGTCGTCCTTGGTGACGAGCACGGGTTTTAGGAGGATGGCCGGCACGTTTGTTTTGCCGTTGTTGATGGTGCGATCGGCGTGGGGCTTTTCGCCCTTGGCGAGGCGAACTGCTTCGTCCGCGGCGCGTTCCGCTTCGTAGGCGATGGGCTTGTAAACGGTCATGGTCTGGGTGCCTTGGGCAATGCATATAACGGACGCCAGATCCGCATCTTGTCCGGAGACTGGAACTTTTCCGGCGAGATTATGTTCACGGAGTGCCTGAATCGCGCCGCCGGCTAATCCATCATTGGAAGCGAGAACGGCGGCGATATTGCCTTGGGAAGAAGCGATGGCCTGGAGCATAAAAAGGTAAGCCTCGGTAGGCAGCCACTCTTTGGTATAGGCATCGGCAATCACTTTAATGTCGCCGCGAGCGATATGCGGCTGCAGAACGTTCATCTGCGTATCGTGCAGAATTTTGGCGCCTTCGTCATTAGTAGAACCCGCGATCAGGACGTAGTTTCCAGTGGGCGCATGTTTTACGAGAACTTCCGCCTGCATGCGGCCGATTTCGACGCGATCAAAACTGATGTAGAGATCGACATCGCTATTCAAGACCAAGCGATCGTAACTGATGACCTTGACGTTGGCGGACTTGGCGGCGTCGACGATGCGGCTGGCCTTGGTGGCGTCATGGGGAAGTACAACCAGCACATTGATGCCCGCCTTGATCATGTCCTTGACCTGCTGGAGCTGAAGATCATCGTCGCCGCCGGCATCGCTGGAGATGACTTCGGCGCCTAACTGCTTGGCGCGCGCGGTGAAGGAGTCCAGGTCGGTCTGCCAACGCTCGCCTTTCATGGCTTCAATGGAGAAGCCTATTTTTAATTTGTTGGCGTCTTGCGCGTGCACGAGCGGTCCGCTGAGGATGACGACGAGGATGGCGGACAAAAAGGTCAGCCTGCGTAACACTGGTAGCAACATATTTTCGCTTCCTCCGTATTTTGTGCTGAGCATAGGGCCAATCGTTTGTCTGGCCTCGCAAATGCGGCAGCACGGCGAGCGCAAGCAATATGATTCAGGTGGTGCTTTGTCAAACCAGCGTACATCCGCGAGGAAAGGAATGCGGGTGTTAAGCAAGGGTTCGACGCTAATAGGTCAATTACTGGTTGAGGACCGGGCGGCGGGAATGTAAAAAATGCGCAGCCGTTAATCTAAGGGGTCAAAGTGGGGGGATTGCACACCTAAGGCGGCGAAGGCTTCGTCGAGGGTGTGAACGGTTTGCAGGAGCGGTCGCGTACCTTCGCCCATCATTTGAAACATGCGAGAAAGACCGAAGAGAAGTGGAGTTGGGGCAACGATAACACGCGGACGGGTGGATACGTCGCCGGCGGGTTCGCCATGCGCGAAACGCCTGAGGAAGTCCGTGGAAACGGCAACTTTGGTGACGAGAGTGTAGTCCAGGATGCTCATTTTGGCGTTGTGTGCGGCCCAATGCTTTTGGCCGTCGCGGTAAAACTCAGAGAACAATTCCTCGGTGAGGCGGCCCTCGACGCGGAGGAGCAGAATTTTGTTCAGCGAGTCGAACTCAAAGCGGTACGGCATAGGTGCAAGCATACTCCCTGCACCCTTTGATGAAGCAACCGGCAAATGGTGCACAAGGCAAGAGGAGCTGGCACTTCGAATGACGCCGCAGAGGCGACGGCTAGTCGATTTTCAGGGTTGTGGTTGTGGAGGCGCTGATGGCCGCGGAGGCAGTATCTGTGCCGGTTATGGTTAGGTTGTAGGTGCCCTTGGCGGCTAAGGATGTGGGGGTTGAGGGGTTGGACGGCGAACCTGACCCGGCGCTTGAGCAGCCGGAGATGGCTAGGCCGGAGATGGTAAGCAGAAGTAGGGCGCTGAACGCGGCGAGTCTGCGTGAGCGCAGGCCTAGCAATCCGATTAACAGGAAGCTCGCGAAAGCGACGCTGACCGACGCGCGATTTGGAGTGGCGGGTGCGGAGGAGAACGGCCACGTGCCCTCGCGCCATGATCGTTGCGAAGAATTTTCTGGCGAGATGGCGCGTTGTCGCGAGGCCACGGGCGTTGCCGCAATTGCCTTGGGCTTGCTGCCGGGCGAGGTGACGGCACCGGCGGCGGCGCAGGAGGTGGAGCTGGTGTAGATCGTCAAGGTGCCGGTGACGGCGGTGCTGCCGGATACGGTGAGATTGGGCAGAACGAAGCAGGCGTTGGTTATTGCGGGAGTGACGGCAAAGGCGATGGTGCCGGTGAAGCCGTTTTGTGGAGTGACCGTGATGGTCGAGGTGATGGAATTGCCGTCGGTGACCGAGGCGGCGGTGGCGGACATGAGGAAGGTTTTCTGGGCCGCACTGGCGACTGTTAAGGTGATGGAGCCGCTTGAGGATGCGTAGGTGCTGTTGCCAGAGTAGGTGGCAGTTATGGTGTGCGTGCCCGCGGTCGAGGAGACAAAGGTAAACGCTGCCGAGCCGTTTGATAAGGTGAGCGGTGCCTCAGTGTTGCCGTCGACTACGACGGTGACAGTGCCGGTGGGCGTTGCGGTGCTGGCGCCGGAGGCGGACGCGACGGTGACGGTGACAGCGTCGCTCGCTCCGGAGGCCGGAGTGCTGGTGGCCGGCGAGAGCGTGGTGGTGGTTGCCACCGAGGTTGGTGCGGTGGAGTTGGCCCAGGCGGAGAGCAAATTGTTGAAGTCGACGGAACCGAGGCCGGAGGCTTCGTCGTAGCCGGTGCCGGCAGGAAATTCCGATTCGCCGGCGGCGGAACAGAGCGTGGAGCCGGCAGTACATTCGTTGGTGCCGCTCGTGATGTCGTGGAAGGCGGAAGCGTAGGTGGTGGCGTTGGAGGCTAACTTATAGATAGTGGTATTGACGACGCCCTGGCCGGCGGAATTTAGTTTTTGGTTCACGATGGCGAGCATGCCGGCGAAGATGGGAGCGTCGAAACTGGTGCCACCCGCGACGGTGAGATAAACATTGTTGGCATCGCGGAAGCCGTTGCCGGGGGTGCAACTGCCAGTGATGTCGGTGCTGGTGTCGCTGGAACAGTAGAGGAAGCCGGCGTTGTTCGGAGAGGCGGTAAGCGAGAGGTCCGGCAGCAAGCGAAAATTTCCTGTGGGGATGCCGGGGACGCCGGTTTGCCAACTGGGTCGCGCGGTGAGAGTGCTGGCACCGCCGCCGCCGGAAGAGAGGCCCCCGGCAGTACTGCCCATCGGCGGGAAATCGTCATTCCAAACCATTTCTGGAATGTAGGAAAGAGCGGAGCTGATGACATCGGTACCGCTGGCGGATTCCCAGTATGTGGTGTTCGTGGCGGCAACATCGGCGGCGGGAAATTCCGTGCCACCCATAGCGGTGACGTACTGGCTGCTGGAGGGAAAGTCGACGGCAAGGGCTTCTTGTTCGGCGGTAGTTTGGTCTGTGTTACCCGAGCAATCGGTAGAGCCGGCGTCGCCATCGGCGGTGACGACGGACTGACCCTGCGTGGCGGCCTGCGCGAGGAGGCCGTTGACGCTGGAGTATTCGCCGGAGCTGAGATCGGACTCGCAGATGCCGTAGCTGATGCTGATTACCGGGGCGGTGCGCTGTTCGATGGCGTAGCTGAGGGCATTGAAGACGCTGGAATTTTTACTGTTGCCAACGTAGACGAAAAAAATCGTGGCGCCCGTTGCGGTGCCGCCGGAGTATTCGAGGTCGATATCCGATTCCATTTCGTCGCCGGTGGCGATGGCGGAGGTGCCGGAATTCGGGACCAAGATTACGGTGGGGTCTTTTTTGGCGAAGCCGAGGGCGGCTTGAAAATTCTCGATGTCGGTGAGCGCGACGGCCGATTGGCCGACGATGGCGATGGATTGTCCCGAGCCGGTGAGGCCGGCTTTGGAGGCGGGATTGATGTCGTAAATGGTGGCGATATCTTTGGGAGTGAGGAAGTGGCTGCCGGTTTGGCTGGAGGTGAAGTTGGGAGTTGGGACGTGCTGGGGCGTGGTGATTTTTACGTGAGGCTTGGGACGAAAGGTGGAGAGATTGGCTACGGTTTGGACCAGGGAGGAGAGCGCGGCCGGTACGGAGATATCCGTTGAGGGCGCGAAATGTTGCGCGGCACCCACGTTGTAATAGTGCATTTCCGTGGCAAAGGCGGACTCTATTTGTGCGACGGAGCCGGAGAAGCTGACGCGCGTTTTGCTTTGTGAAGTGGCGTCCATCGAAAAGCCTTGTTGCTGGAGCCAGAACTGGACCTTGGCGACGTCGGAGTCCGCCACGCCAAAACGCGCGGCAAATTCATTGGGCGCGAGCCACTGGTGATACTGCGGCGAGGCGGGGTTTTGCTGCGCGGCGATTAACGATTGCAGGTCCGCTTCTTGCGCATCGGAGCGGCTGAAGACCATGGTGATGCCTTCGAGCTTGGTTGTGGCGGGAACGCGGCCGGCGTCGAACTCCGGCCTGGCCAGGGGTGGATGGGTTCCGAGGACGATGGCGCGCTGGGCGTTATCGATTTCGGTGGTGATGCGAGGCTGGGGAGTTTGCGCGACTAACGCGGTACTGAGAAGGAGTGTTGTGGCTAGCGAGCCAGCGGCTAGCAGCGACTTACATTGAATGTTTTTGAGCAACGTCGGCATGGCTGTCCTTTAGCGGCCTTTCAGGGCCTTTGCGGGCGTCGAATGCTTGTTTCGACCGTAAGTCGCTGCACTATAGTCTCTCGCATTTGAATGCGCGGAGGGCCTTTTGAGTTGTCAGGGGGGACTCAAATTATACAACAGCTTTGCAGAAAACCTTTAGAACCCCCGGTAGCGCCGAGCGGGCGCGGCATGCGGTGTCCCTACGAAACCGTGGGCGGTGCCAAGTTGGGTGGGCTGCTATAGAATGGTGACGGCGTTGCATTTGGGAGTTTTTCAATTATGAGCACGATTTTCTCTGAGGTTGCAGCTGGTGCGGCACTCTCGCGGGGGCCATTTCGGGCGGCGCGCGGGACGGAGATTTCTTGTAAAGGCTGGCAGCAGGAAGCGGCTTTGCGCATGCTGATGAACAATCTCGATCCGGAGGTTGCGGAGAAGCCGGAAGATTTGGTGGTTTATGGCGGGACGGGAAAAGCGGCGCGGAATTGGGAGAGTTTTCACGCGATTGTGCGATCGCTGCGAGATTTGGCGAACGATGAAACTTTGTTGATCCAATCTGGCAAGCCGGTGGGGATTTTTCGCACGCATGAATATGCTCCGCGAGTGTTGCTGTGCAATTCCAATCTGGTGGGCTACGCAAATAACTGGGACAAATTTCGCGAACTGGACCGCGCCGGATTGATGATGTACGGGCAGATGACCGCGGGAAGCTGGATTTACATTGGCACGCAAGGAATTCTGCAGGGAACGTTTGAAACGTTTGCGGCCGCGGCGAAGAAACATTTTGGCGGGGATTTGGCTGGGAAGCTGGTGGTGACCGGCGGCATGGGCGGAATGGGTGGGGCGCAGCCGCTGGCGGCGACGATGAACGGCGCGGCGTTCCTGGGAATTGACGTGGATGCGGAGCGCATCAAGCGGCGTGTCAAGACGGGTTATTGCGATGTGATGGTGAATAACTTGGATGAGGCTTTGCGCATTCTGAAGAATGCGGTGCGCAAGGGCGAAGCCACATCGGTGGGGTTGGTGGGCAATTGCGCGGATTTGATTCCGGAGCTGGCGCAGCGCGGCGTGGTGCCGGATTTATTGACGGATCAGACTTCGGCGCATGATCCGATTGGCGGATATGTGCCGAATGGCATGACCCTGGACGCTGCGATTGAATTGCGTAAGACGAATCCTGAGGAATACAAGAAGCATTCCATGGCGGCGATGGCGCGGCACGTTCAGGGAATGCTGGATTTACAGAAGCTGGGAGCGGTTACGTTTGATTACGGAAATAATATTCGGACGTTTGCGTTTGAACATGGGGTGAAAAACGCATACGACTTTCCGGGCTTTGTGCCGGCGTATATTCGGCCGCTGTTTTGCGAAGGGCGAGGGCCTTTTCGTTGGGCGGCGCTTTCCGGCGAGGCTTCGGATATTGCGCGGACGGATCAATTGGTGCTGGAACTGTTTCCGGAGAATGCGCATCTGGCGCGCTGGATCAAGCTGGCGCAGAAACGAGTTAAATTTCAGGGTTTGCCCGCGCGGATTTGCTGGCTGGGCTATGGCGAGCGGGATAAATTTGGACTGGCGCTGAATGATCTGGTGGCGAGCGGCGAACTGAAAGCGCCGATTGTGATCGGGCGCGATCATTTGGATTGCGGATCGGTGGCCTCTCCTTACCGCGAAACAGAATCGATGCTGGATGGGTCTGACGCAATTGCGGACTGGCCGTTGCTCAACGCGCTGCTGAATACGGCCAGTGGGGCGTCGTGGGTTTCGATTCACAACGGCGGCGGCGTGGGGATCGGATACTCTCAGCATGCCGGGCAAGTGACGGTTGCAGACGGAACGAAAGAAATGGCAGTGAGGATCGAACGCGTGCTTACCAATGATCCCGGCACGGGCGTGATTCGGCACGTGGATGCGGGATACCCGGAAGCGACGGCGTTCGCAAAAGGGCATGACGTAAAGATACCGATGTCCCCGCAATCGTAAGTCGCTAGCGCGAAACGCGCAGCATTCTTCGTTCGCTACGTCGGGAGCTACCCCGCGGGGCCTCCCGCAAAGGCACTTCGCGGCCCCGCTACGCCCTTATACCTATGGGACCACGCACGGCATCGAAGTTAGCAGCTAAGGAGGGACAGCCATGTACGTCATTCTAGGTGCCACGGGTAACATCGGTTCGGTCATTACAAACGCGCTGCTGGCGAAAGGCGAAAAGGTCCGCGTGGTCGGGCGCGGCGCCAACAAGTTGCAACCGTTCGTGGATAAGGGTGGCATTCCCTTTCCGGCGGAAATACGTGATGTCGCGGCGCTCACAAAGGCGCTGGAAGGCGCGCGTGCGGCATTTTTGCTGATACCTCCGGACCTGTCGTCGCCCGATTATCGCGCCGCCCAGGACGAGAAAAGCGACGCGCTGGCAGCGGCGGTGCAAGCTTCCGGCCTCAAATATGCAGTGAATCTCAGCAGTATTGCCGCGCAATTGCCGTCTGGTACCGGACCGATCGCAGGCCTGCATAGTGCGGAGACAAAACTGAACCGCATCTCGTCGCTGCACGTTTTGCATCTTCGCCCCGCGTATTTTATGGAAAACGAACTGCCGGCAGCGGAGTTGATTCGAAACATGGGGATATTTGGCAGCGCGCTGCGGCCGGACTTGAAAATTCCGCTCATCGCCACGCGCGACATCGGCGCTTATGCCGCGGAGCGGTTGCTGAAGCTGGATTTCTCCGGTAAATCCACGCGGGAATTGCTTGGAGCGCGGGATGTGACCAGAACGGAAATTACGTCGATCATCGGACACGCAATTGGCAAACCGGAGCTGGCTTACGTGCAGTTTACCTACGCGCAGATGGAGCAGGCGCTGGAGCAAAAAGGCGTTACGACGAAGACTGCGCAAATGTATGTCGAAATGATGCGAGCGTTCAACGATGGCATCGCCGTTGGCGAAGAGCCCCGGTCGGCCGCTAACACCACGCCGACGACGTTTGAACAGTTCGCGCAAGAGGTGTTCGCCGCAGCGTACCGGGGCCGGGCTGCGAGCGCTTAACACACGTCGCGATCTGTAACGTGGGTGACGCTGCGTCCTCGGTTTCCGGAACTCGGGCATAATACTGTTCGTGAGTGGTTCCCTTCTGATTACAGGTGCGTCGCAACTGCTGACGCTGCGCGGGCGTGGGGCGCGACGAGGTGATTCTCTTTCTGAATTGGGGATCGTTAACGAGGGAGCGCTGCTCCTTCGCGACGGCGTGATTATTGCCGTAGGCGCGCGGGCGAAGGTGGAGCGGCTTCCCGAGGCGAAGCGCGCCGAAAAGATTGATGTTGATGGGCGAGTGGTGCTGCCGGGATTTGTGGATTCGCACACGCACCTGGTGCATGCCGCGAGCCGCGCGGAAGAATATGAGCTGAAGATTGCCGGAGCAAGTTACGAGGAGATTGCACGCAAAGGCGGAGGGATTCTTAATTCGGTACAAAAACTGCGCGCGGCGACCGAAGAAGCTTTGCGCGTGCGAGCGCTCGGCGCGCTTGCGCAGTTCGCGGCTTACGGAACTACCACGATTGAGGCGAAAAGCGGGTACGGACTGAACCTGGCGAGCGAGCTGAAAATTCTGGGGCTGCATCGGAGCCTCGCCACGCGGCAGCCCATCGAGATTGTTTCTACTTTTTTGGGCGCGCATGTGGTTCCGGCGGAGTATCGCGGCAAAGCGGATGGCACGGAACGCTATATTCGATTGCTTGTCGATAGAATAATGCCGGAGGTAGTGGCTGGACGCCTGGCGGAATTTTGCGATGTGTTTTGCGACCGCGGAGCGTTTAGCCTGACGCAGTCGCGAGGGATTTTGCAAGCGGGTGTGAAGTATGGTCTCGCGCCGCGGATTCATGCGGAACAACTTTCGCGTACTGGAGCCGCGCAACTCGCGGTGAAGCTAGGGGCAGCCAGTTGCGATCATCTGGAACAGGTGAACAGCCCCGACATCCGGGCGCTCGGTAAATCGAATACCGTGGCGACGCTTTTGCCTGGTTGTGATTTTCATCTGGGCTTGAAGAAATATGCGCCGGCCCGCGCGTTGATTGAGGCGGGCGCGATTGTGGCACTGGCTACCGACTATAATCCCGGGACTAGCCCCACACCCAGCATGCCGATGATTCTTTCGCTGGCTTGCACGCAATTGCGGATGACGCCGGAGGAGGCGATTACGGCCGCTACGATAAATGGGGCTTACGCATTGCGGCTTGAGGCCACCATTGGGTCGCTTGAAGCCGGGAAACAGGCGGACCTCGCGGTGTTCGATGTGGCGGATTACCGCGAAATTCCCTATTATTTTGGAGTGAACAATTGTTCGATAACTTTGAAGCGCGGCCAGATCATTTACGCCAGCGAATAGACTTGGCGACATCCGACCGAAGGTCAACCTCGACAGGCGTGGGAAACCGCAAACATTTATGACCAGACTGATTGAATGCGTGCCGAATTTTTCTGAGGGGCGCGATCCGGCGAAGATCGAGGCGATTGTTTCGACGATGAGCGCGGTGCCGGGCGTCTACATTTTGGGTCGCGAGATGGACGCCGATCACCATCGCTGCGTAGTGACCATGGCGGGCGAGCCCGATGCGGTGGCGGAGGCGGCGATTCTTGGTGCCGGCAAGGCGATGCAGTTGATCGACCTGAATGAACATTCCGGGGCGCATCCGCGAGTCGGAGCGACGGACGTGATTCCGTTTATTCCCATTGAGGGCGTTACGCTTGAGGATTGCGTAGCGTTGGCGCGGCGAGTAGGCGAGGAACTCTGGAAACGCTACCGGATTCCGGTGTTTTTTTATGAGGCGGCGGCGACGCGCCCGGATCGCGTGAATCTGGAAAATGTGCGGCGTGGACAGTTTGAAGGGCTGCGCGAGCAGCTGAAAAATAATCATGACCGGCAGCCGGACATTGGCGAACCGAAACTGCATCCTACGGCGGGCGTCACGGTGGTGGGGGCGCGCAAATTTCTGGTGGCGTACAACGTCAATCTGAATACCGCGGACGTGGGCATCGCCAACAAGATTGCCAAGGCTATCCGATTTTCTTCCGGCGGATTGCGCTACGTTAAATCGATGGGCGTGGAATTGAAGGCGCGCGGGCTGGCGCAAGTGTCCATAAACCTTACCGATTTCGAGCAGACCCCGATGCATCGCGTATACGAACTGGTTAAACGCGAAGCAGAACGCTACGGCGTGACGCCGGTGGGCAGCGAGATCGTGGGATTGGTGCCGAAAAGGGCCATCGAAATGGCGGCCGATTTTTTCCTGCAGCTGGAAGACTTTTCTCCCTCACAAGTGTTTGAAAATAAGCTGGCCGCGGCGCTTTCCGGCGCGCCCGCGGAAAATTCAGAGAGCACGAAACTCGCACAACTGGCGCGGCCGTTTCTCGATGTCGTGGCGGCGCCATCGCCAACGCCCGGGGGCGGCAGCGTGTCCGCATTCGCCGGAGCGTCGGCGGCGGCGCTGGGGCAGATGGTGGCGGCCCTTTCGCGCAAGAAAAAATCGCAGGCGGCATTCGTGGATCGGCTGTCGACGGAATTGGATGTGCTGCGCAAGAGCGGCGATGCGCTTACCGCCGCGATCGATCGCGACGCGCTGGCGTACGACGAGGTCTTGAAAGCATACAAGCTGCCGCAAACCAGCCCCGACGAAATCAAGTTGCGAAAACAGGAAGTGGAACGCGCTACGCGGGGTGCCACGGAAGTACCACTGGAAGTGGCTGAGCGGACAGTTGCGCTTTTCGAACAATTGGGACAACTGCATGCTATCGCGGCGGCGTCCATGCGTTCAGACTTGCAGGTGGCGCAGCTGATGGCCGATGCCGGGGCGCGAGGCGCACTTGCTAACGTGGAAATCAACCTGGATGGCATCAACGACGCTGGGTTCGTGCAGTCGGTACGCGAAAAACTAGAGGCATTGCGTAGCCGGCTGGGGGCGACCGCGCACGAGGCCACGGCATCTAAGTAATTTTCCTCCCGGCATTTTGAAAGGAGCACCACATGAAGTTGCACAGGATAAAATTGAGCGCCACCAAACATTTCGCGGCGCGCGTGGTTTTGACGGCTGCTGCTTTGGTGCTCGCCACTGCGTTTGCTTTGCCCAAGCCCGCCTCTGCGGGCACGCTGGGCGCGGACAAGCTCGCGCTGTTCCCCAAGGAGACCGGGGAACTCGGCTACGCCGACATGAAAAAAGCCCGCACCATGAAATGGTTCCCGCAATTGCAGGAACAGATGCTGCCGGCGAACTTCAAGCAATTTGAGAAGTTTTTGGCGTCCGCGGGGGTGGATCCGAATTCGCAGGTGGAAGAGCTGGCTTGGGGGCTGGTGCCCGAAGGCATGACGGCGAAGACGGAGCAGGCTGGATCGTCCGCGGTGCCAACGGGCGAGCAAGTGGTGGGCGTGGCGCTGGGCAATTTTACTCCGGACGCTACGAAGGCTTATTTCAAGCAGCAAAAGCTTCCGACCTTTGAGGTGCGCGGGTACACGCTGTATGCCTTTGGCACCGGCTCTGGCGCGAACGATTTGTTTTTTCTCTATTTCGATTCAAGCACCGCGGCGTTTGGCCACCGCAAGCTGCTCGAAGAGATGATCGAAGTGCACTTCGGCCAGGAAGACAGTTTGCTGCGCAACGACAAACTATTTCCTTTGGTTAGCGAAGCGAACGGCACGGGCATTGTGTGGACGGTTTTGAATCCGGCGTATACGCGTTTGGCGATGCAACAACTGGCGCCGGAAGTGCAACAGTTCCCGGAAGCCGCGAAACTGATCACGCGCATGCAGAACATGATTATTTCGGTGAACGCCGGCGACGGCATTGAGGGCAAGTTTTCGGCGGTCTGCGGATCGGTGGACGACGCGAACGCGCTGGGACAGTTGATCCAGGCGGGGATGCTTTACAAGCGTTATCAGGCGACCAAGGAAAATCCGGATCTGGCGCAGATGCTGGATCAGGCAAGCGTGACGCCGGCGGGCGATCGCGTGGTGCTGCACTTGAGTTTGTCGGATGCGCAGATGACTTCGCTGATTCAGCACAATACCTTCGCGCTGAAGATGTAATTTAGGTTTACGGTGGCGCGGAAAAAGTGCCAGGCCGAAGCCCAGCAGCTACACAAGGCAGCCTCAATCGCCGCGGCTGTTGGCTACTGAAACGTCGCAAGCTTCCCGGCACTCCGGGCAATAGTACAAACCATCGGAGCAGAGGCGCACGGCGTGTTGCCCTTTGCAGATGGTGCAATATTTTTCGCACGTGCAATCGGACTCGAACTTGCCGCACTGCATGCACATCGTCGGTTCGGGCATGTGAGCCTCCCAGCAGACTGTACCCGACAGCATCCCACTCATCAAGACGCGGCTGAAGCAAGCGCGGCGGTTCGGTAACTGCGATTTCGTGAGGATTTCCTTGTTCGAGGGGGCACAAGCAAGAGTGACTATGCTATGAAAGCCATCGCTTTGACCCGGCTCGGAGGCGCGTGCTAGTATCGCTTTCCGCCCGAGTAAACAGAATGGAATCGGCCACAACTCCTATCGCATCTGAGCTGCGCAAGACGGCGCTAAATGCGGTGCACCGCCGCTTGGGCGCCAAAATGGTGAATTTTGGCGGTTGGGATATGCCCATGGAGTATCCCGCGACCGGCGGGCTGGTGGCCGAACACAAGGCGGTGCGCAACGGCGTGGGGGTATTCGATGTCAGCCACATGGGCGACATTCGCGTTCACAGTGGCAGAGCGATCGGCGGCGCGCTGGCTGCGGTGCAGCACCTCAGCATGAATGACGCGTCGAAGCTGGCGATTGGGCAGGCGCACTATTCGGCGATGCTTTATCCGAACGGGACGTTTGTGGATGACGTGGTGGTGCATCGGCTGGGCGAGGATGATTTTCTGCTGGTGATTAACGCGGGAACTCGGGAAAAAGATATTAATTGGGTGCGCGAGAACACCCGCGGATTTGATTGCGTGGTCGAAGAACTGAGCGACGCGTATACGCAGCTGGCGATTCAGGGGCCTCGCGCGGTGGACGTGCTTCAGAAATTGACGGACGCCGACCTTGCCCCGATCAAGAATTATTGGTTCACGCAGGGAACCGTTTGTGGGTTGCCGAATGTCTTGATCGCACGCACTGGTTATACCGGGGAAGATGGATTTGAAATCTATGTTCCGAGCGATGCGGCTACCAGCGCAATGGTGTGGAACGCGGTGATGGACGCGGGCCGCGAATTTGGGATTTTGCCGTGCGGGCTGGGGGCGCGGAACACGCTGCGGCTCGAAGCCAAGATGGCGCTGTATGGGCACGAAATCAGCGAGGCGATTAATGTGTGGGAAGCGGGGTTGGGTCGCTACGCTAAGATAGACAAACCCGAATTCATTGGCCGCGAGGCGCTGCTGGCCGCGAAAGGCGCGGGCGTTACGCGGGCGCTGGTGGGGCTGGAGATGATCGAGCGCGGAATCGGCCGCGACGGACACGGGTGCTGCTCGGAGAACGGTACGGCGGTGGGAGTGATTACCAGCGGCTCGCCTTCGCCGACGTTGGGGAAAAATATTGCGCTGGCTTACGTTCCGCCGGCGCTTTCCGCTGTGGGAACGACCATTTTTGTGGAGGTTCGCGGACAACGCGTGAAAGCGCAAGTGGTGCCCACGCCATTTTATAAACGGGTGCGAAAAGCGGCGGTGCCGGCAGCATAATTTTGTAAAGATTTTTGCAACAATTTCGCAGAGAATATTTTGCAGCTAATGACGAAAGGATTTTGCCATGCCCTATCCAACGCAGTTCCGCTACACGAAAGAACATGAGTGGGTGGAGACCAAGGGTGACGTCGCGACCATAGGCATTACCGACTACGCGCAGCATGAACTAGGCGACGTCGTGTTCGTGGAGCTGCCGAAGGTTGGCGCGGCAGTTACGGCGGGAAAATCGTTTGGCACCGTGGAATCGGTGAAAGCGGTGAGCGAGATTTTCGCGCCCGCCGCGGGCGAAGTGCTCGAGGCCAATCCGGAGTTACAGGCCACGCCCGAAAAAATCAATACCGATCCACACGGCACGGCCTGGCTAATTAAAATCAAACTGGCTAATCCGGCGGACCTTTCCGGGTTGATGGACGCTGCCGCTTACGAAGCTTACGTTGCGGAGAAGACCAAGGAAGCCTCCGCGTAGATGCGCTATCTCCCAAAAAGCCCTGCCGAGCGGCAGGAAATGCTTGCTGCTATCGGAGTGAAATCCGCCGAAGAGTTGTTCTCCAGTATTCCGGAACGCTATCGATTGAAGAAGTTGTTGAATCTTCCTGGGCCGATGTCCGAGGCCGAGGTGATCAGCTATTTCAAGGAACGCGCGGCGGAAAATTCCACGGGCTATTCCAGCTTTTTGGGGGCGGGAGTTTACAACCACCTGCGCTCCGTGGTGACCGACGTGATCATTCAGCGCGGGGAATTTCTTACCTCTTATACCCCGTATCAGGCGGAAATCACTCAGGGCACGTTGCAAGCGATCTTCGAGTTTCAGACTTTGATATGCCAGCTGACCGGGCAGGAAGTCGCTAACGCTTCGATGTATGACGGATCGACGGCGACAACCGAAGCGATATTGATGGCGGAGCGGTTGACGGATCGGCGACGCGTTTTGGTGGCGCGCTCGCTGCATCCGGAGTATCGGCACGTTTTGGGGACTTATGCGCGCAACTGTGGGTTGCAGCTGGAAGAAATTCCTTATGGTTCCGCCGGCACTATCGATCAAAAAGCGCTGCACAGTGCGCTGCGCGACGATGTTGCCGCCGTAGTGGTGCAATCGCCTAATTTTTTTGGCGCGATTGAAGAAACCGCCGAGCTAGCCGGTGTGGTGCATGGCGTTGGCGCTTTGCTGGTGGTGGCCATCACCGAAGGCGTTTCGCTTGGACTACTAAAGCCTCCGGCCGAGGCGGATATTGTGGCCATGGAGGGTCAGAGCTTCGGGCTCGCGCCCAGCTATGGTGGACCCTTTGTCGGCGTGATGGCTTCGCGAGATAAATTTGTGCGCCAGCTTCCAGGACGACTGGCGGGAGAGACCGCCGATACCGAGGGGCGTCGCGGCTTTGTTTTGACGCTAGCGACGCGCGAGCAGCACATCCGCCGCGAGAAGGCGACCTCGAATATTTGCACCAATCAGGCGCTTTGCGCGCTCGCGGCGACCGTGCACCTTACTTTGCTGGGCAAGGAAGGGTTGCGAGAGATGGCGCATCAGAATTTTTCGAAGGCGGCGTTTGCGCTCGGCGAGCTGGAGAAAATTCCTGGAGTGCGGCGGGCTTTCCCCGCGCCGTTCTTTAACGAGTTCACCGTGGAATTTCCTCGCTCGGTGAAGCTCGTTAATGCGCAATTGCTGAAGGATAAGATTATTGGACCTTTTGTGCTGGGGACCGCTTATCCGGAGTTGACGAAGCATGCGCTGGTTTGCGTTACGGAGACGACCTCGCGGGCGCAGATCGAGCATTTTGCTGGAGCGTTGCGGCGGGTGTTGGAGGTACCGTTGTGAAATGGGCGGTGCCGTTTGTGACAATCGTGGCGCGGTGGCAGAAAGCGACCGCCTCAGAAGGCGGCCGCTACAACAGCGAAGATGCGCCGGGACTAAAGCCCAGCCATTACAAAAACCATCATGAATAGCAAAATTAGGAAAGCAGGACGGCATACTTCGCAGAACGAAGGTTTGATCTTCGAGAAATCCTCGACTGGCAAACGCGCGTTTGAATTGCCGCCGCTGGACGTACCCGCTGTCGATCCCGTGCGTGCTCTCGGTGCCCATCACCGCCTTGGAGGGGTGGAACATTTTCCCGAGGTTAGCGAGATTGAGGTGTTGCGGCATTTTACGCGGCTTTCTACCTGGAATTACGCCATCGATTTGGGCATGTATCCTCTGGGATCCTGCACCATGAAATACAATCCGCGGGTGAACGAATTTGTAGCGCGCCTCGATGGACTGGCTACCGAACACCCGTATCAACCGCAGGAACTTTCGCAGGGCTGCCTCAAGATTCTTCAGCTGCTGGAAAAATGCCTGCTTGAAATAACCGGGATGGACTCGATCACGTTGCAGCCCGCCGCGGGCGCGCAGGGCGAAATGACCGGGTTGCTCCTGATTCGCGCGTACCTGGAAAAACAAGGCAATCCTCGGAAGAAAGTCTTGATCCCGGATTCCGCGCACGGCACCAATCCCGCGACGGCCGTGATTGCCGGCTATGAAGTGGAAAACATTAAATCGGAATCGCACGGGCAGATCGACGTCGACAAGCTGCGCGAGTTGGTGACCGAGGATGTTGCGGCACTGATGGTTACGAATCCTTCCACGCTGGGGATTTTCGAGCAGCGTATTCCGGAGATCGCGGAGATTCTGCACACCAAGGGCGCTTTGCTATACATGGATGGCGCGAACATGAACGCGCTAACGGGTATCACGCGGCCGGGCGATTTTGGCGTGGATGTGATGCACCTGAATCTGCACAAGACTTTTTCCACGCCGCATGGCGGCGGCGGTCCGGGGACCGGGCCGGTGGCGATGAAGAAGATTCTGGAACCGTTCCGCCCCGTGCCAGTGCTGGTGGAGAAAGACGGCGGGCGTTTGGCGCTGGATGCGAATCGTCCGGACTCCATCGGACGCGTGAAAGCTTTCGTCGGCAATTTCGGTCTGCTGGTGCGTGCTCTGGCCTACATTTTGGCGTACGGTCCGGGAGTGCGCGAAGCTACCGAAGATGCGGTGATCAACGCGAACTACATTCGCAAACATCTGGAAGGCGTTTTCGATTTGCCTTATTCCCTGCCCTCGATGCACGAGGTGGTGTTCAGCGACGCGCTGCAGAAAAAGAACGGCGTGAACACCATGGATATCGCAAAAAGGCTGATCGACTACGGATTCCATCCGTATACCACGGCGTTTCCGTTGATTGTGCCCGGGGCGTTGATGATCGAGCCCACGGAATCGGAATCGAAGGAAGAGTGCGATCTGTTTATCGACGCGATGCGGGCGATCGCGCTGGAAGCGGCGGAAAACCCCGCGCTGGTGAAAACCGCGCCACATACTACGAGGGTGCGGAGACTGGACGAAGTGGGAGCTGCACGCAAGCCGATTTTGCGCTGGAAGTCCACCGACAAACCGGAAGGCAAGTTGCATCACGCCACGAAAACGCAGCATCCCGAACCGACGCCATCAGTCTGATTTCCCACCTGAACACAATTGTGACGGGCGTCACGCTTTTCATCGAGCGCGCCTGCTATTCTTGTAATCACGTTTGACGAGTCGCCCCTCCAAACGAACCGAAGATGACGCCCGCTCTCGCCGCCTGGCTACCCAAATCCGTTTTAATGCTGCGCGATTACGACCGGCACAAATTTCTGTCCGATTTGATCGCGGGAATTACCGTGGGCCTGGTGGCACTGCCGCTGGCCATGGCGTTTGCAATTGCTTCGGGGCTTTCTCCGCAAGCCGGACTGTACTGCGCCATCGTGACGGGATTTATTATCTCGGCGCTGGGCGGCAGCAAGACGCAGATTGGCGGACCGACCGGCGCGTTCGTGGTGGTGGTGGCCGGCATCGTAGCGAAGTTCGGTATCGAGGGATTGTTCGTCTGCACCATGATGGCGGGCGTAATCCTGGTGCTGCTGGGCGCCACGGGCATGGGCACCGCGGTGAAGTATTTTCCGCGGCCGGTGGTTATCGGCTTTACCAATGGCATCGCCATTTTGATCGCCAGCACGCAGATCCGCGATTTTTTTGGTTTGCAGATGGATCATGTGCCGGGTGATTTTTTTCATCGCATGGAAGCTTATGGCCGCGCATGGCACACCATTTCGATCCCGGCGATGACAATTTCGCTGGCCTCCATCGTGGTAATGGTGGTTTGCCTCAAATATGCCAAAAAAATTCCTGGCGCCATTCTGGTCACGTTTGGCGCCACGGGACTGGTTTATCTGTTGCGCGTCCCCGTGGAAACCATCGGCACACGTTTTGGCGGGATTCCCAGCGGGCTGCCGACGTTAGCCATTCCGCCGCTGCACTACGAACTGGTGCGGCAACTTTTTTCTTCAGCATTCACCGTGGCGATGCTGGGCGCGATCGAGTCGCTGATGTCCGCAGTGGTTTCCGACCGCATGAGCCACGACAAACACAATCCCAACGTGGAATTAATCGGTCAGGGCATCGCTAACATTGTGTCGCCGCTATTTGGCGGCTTGCCCGCGACGGGCGCGATCGCGCGCACGGCTACCAATGTCCGTGCCGGCGCGAAAACCCCGGTTGCGGGCATGATCCATGCTCTAACTTTGCTCGCGATCGTTTTATTTGCCGCGCCGCTGGTGAAGCACGTGCCGCTCGCAGCGCTGGCCGCGATCCTCATGATCGTGGCTTACAACATGGGGGAATGGAGCGAAATTCCCGAGATTCTCAGGCACTCAAAAGCGGACATCGCCGTATGGCTACTGACCATGATGCTCACGGTAGTCACAGATCTGACGTTTGCCGTGGAAGTGGGCATGGTGCTAGCGGCGCTCACATTTATCCGCAAAGTTTCGCGAACCACAACGGTAACGCGAGTTACCAAAGACTATGTGGCCGACAGCCAGGTACACATCCTGGAGGGCAAAGACATTCCGGAGTATGCCACGGTGTATCGCATTCACGGTCCGTTTCTTTTTGGCAGCACCGACAAGTTCAGCGAGATTCTTGACAGCCTCGGCGCTCTGCCGCCCATCGTGATCTTGCGACTGCGCAACATGACCGCCGTCGACGCGACGGGTCTCGCTGCGATCCGCGAATTGGCTGACGCCGTTCACGCTTCCGGACGCTCCCTGATTCTTTGCGGCGCGCGTCCGCAGCCTGCCGAACTGATGCGCCAATCGGAGTTCGAGCGGCACGTGGGCGCGGAAAATATCTGCGTGAGCGTTACGGACGCACTACGCCGCGCGGAGGAGGTCCACGGCGTCAGGGTGCTATCTGCCGAGACGCGGCTGGCGGCCGTTGTAGTGGGCCACCGCGACAATAAGTAATGATCCGAACTCTGTCGCAAAAAACAAAAAGGGCGTCCGCTGGGCCGGGACGCCCCTTTGTTTGAGCTGAAAGTTGTGCGAGTCGCTGATCTAACGCGCCATGCGCGGCATAGGCTCCGGCGCGATGGTGGTGGTCGGCGCTTCGACGGACTTGCCGTTGCGCGCTTGTGTGGCACGCGCGGTCAGCAATGGTTCGGTTTTGCGCACCGGTACGGCCAGGTTTTCGCCCTCGCGCACAAAGGTCAAGCGATCCTGTTCGGTGTTCCAGTCGATGCACACCAGGTCGCCGAGATGCACTTGTTCGGTGGCCAGCAAATTAGCCAGCGGATAAACGATGTGGCGTTCGATGGCGCGCTTCAGGTGGCGGGCGCCGTAACGCTGGTCGGTGCCTTCCTGCAGCAGGAAGTCGCGACCTTGACCGGTGACGCGGAAGAGAAACTGTCCTTTGGCGGTTTCCAGCACGCGCTGTTGCACTTGACCGAGCTCGATCTCGAGAACTTGTTCGAGCTGTTCGCGGCGCAGCGGGTGAAAGACCACCACCTTGTCCAGCCGGTTCATGAATTCGGGAGAGAATTTGCGGCGCGCGGCTTCCACGGCCGTGCGTTCCACTTTTTCGTTTAGGGCGTCGGCAGGCTTATCTTTGGGCTGAATGAAGCCCATGCCGCCCTGCATCATCTCGGTGATTTCGCCACCACCGAGGTTGGAGGTCAGGAAGATCACGGTTTGGGACAAGTCCACGCGCCGGTTGTCTCCCAGCGTGAGCGTGGCTTTGTCCAGCATGCCAAGCAGCAACTGCCAAAGCGCGTCGGAGGCCTTTTCAATTTCGTCGAACAGCAGGAAGCTGAGCTTCAGCTTGTCGGTGTGCGACGCGGCCAGCGATTCCTGGGTGATAAGTGGATGAGTCTCGCGGTGCCCGAGGTAACCTGGGGGCGAACCAATCAATTTCGCGATTTCGTGAGAGTGCTGAAACTCGGCGCAATCCACCTTGATGATCGAGCGCGCGTCGCCAAACAAAATCTCGGCGGCCGCTTCCACGATGCGCGTCTTGCCCGAACCGGTGGGCCCGAGAAACAGCAAATTTCCTACCGGGCGCCCCGGCGAATTGAGGCCGGCGCAGAATACCTGGTACATATCCACCAGCGACTGCACGCCCTCAGCCTGCCCAACCACCTTGGCGCGTAAAGACGACTCAAACTCTCGTGTATCGATGCTGCGAATCGTCGGATCCAGTTGCTGTCGAACCGCGGCTTTCATTTGGCATCCTTCGACTCGTCCGGCTCCCCCAGACGAGCAGCGTGTCTCAGCGACCCGCTAGGAATGAGATTGTGCATGGCAAGTGCCAATCTTTTTGAAAAATAGAATCTTCTTAACTGCGACTACTTTCAATGACTTACGATTGGGCAAATTCCTGAATCCGTCTCAAGTGTTGAGACACTGTTTCATCCGCGTGCAAACTGAGAGCGGTGAAACACTTTGTGTCAGGGGGCAAACGACAAAAAGGGGCGCGCCTCGCGACGCACCCCTTTGCAAATCCAACAATACTCAAGCTTTGGTTGAAGACCCGCAGCCACGTTTTAGTGCGCTAAGAATTAACGCGGTCCTGTTTCTTGCGCGCTTGGGGCGCCGCCACTGGCGTCGCCGCTGGCAATGCCGCGCGCGATTTGCGGCTCTCCACCACCACCTCCGCAGGCGCGTTGATCGGTCGGCCGTCGGTGGCCTCCGTCACTGCAAGAACTGGGGCAGCTTCCGCGGAAGTGCTCTGCACCAAGGCTCCTTCGCCTTCACGGACAAAGGTGAGTCCATCGTGCTGGCGGTCCCAATCGATACGGACCAGGTCGCCGAGATGTACCTGCTCGGTCGCCAGCAAATTGGCCAGTGGATAGACGACGTGGCGCTCGATAGCGCGTTTCAAATGGCGCGCGCCGTAACGCTGGTCGGTGCCCTCTTTCAGGAGAAATTCGCGGCCATTATCGGTTACGCGAAATAGGAATTGACCTTTGGCGGTTTCGAGCACGCGCTGCTGCACGTGGCCAAGCTCGATGCCCAGCACCTCTTCGAGCTGCGCGCGCTGCAGCGGGTGAAACACCACCACTTTGTCCAAGCGGTTCATGAATTCGGGCGAGAACTTCCGTCGCGCCGCTTCCATCGCGGTGCGTTCCACTTTTTCGTCGAGCAGGTCGGCAGGTTTATCTTTTGGCTGGATAAAACCCATGCCGCCTTCCATCAATTCGGTAATCTCACCGCCTCCAAGGTTGGAGGTGAGAAAAATCACGGTTTGAGACAGATCCACTTTGCGATTGTCGCCGAGCGTCAGCGTGGCTTTGTCCAGCATGCCCAGCAGCAATTGCCACAGGGCGTCGGAGGCCTTCTCGATTTCGTCGAACAGCAGGAAGCTGAGCTTGAGCTTGTCGGTATGCGATGCGGAAAGCGCTTCTTGCGTAATCAGCGGGTGCGTTTCGCGGTGCCCCAGGTAACCCGGGGGCGAGCCGATCAATTTGGCGATTTCGTGGGAGTGCTGAAATTCCGCGCAATCCACCTTGATGATGGACTTGGCGTCGCCAAACAGAATCTGCGCCGCCGCTTCGACCATGCGCGTCTTGCCCGATCCTGTTGGTCCGAGGAACAGCAGGTTGCCCACCGGCCGGCCTGGAGAGTTCAAACCGGCGCAGAAAACCTGGTACAGGTCGACCAGCGCTTGCACGCCTTCCGCCTGTCCCACGATCTTGGCGCGCAGCGCGGTTTGAAAATCCACCGTCTGCACGCTGCGCTTGTTTGGATCGAGTGAAAGGATGATTTCGCTCATGACCGCCTCCTAACGCCCCAAGAGGACCTGAGAAGCCGCTTGGGACGTACTTCCGAATCGCCCGCGCCCACGATCAAATTGATCGAGCTTGACCTGGATGGTGGATTGCAGCAGCCGTAACTGCACGAGCAGCTCCTGCGCCACAACCGGTGATTCGGAAAATTTTAGGAGCGGCGGAAAGAGGTCCGCCAGATCCAGATTGAGCGCTCGCAGCGTGCCCACGAGGCCCTGGATCGCGGGAGAGTTGGGGTCCGCGAGTTCCATTTGCTGACTGAGTTGCCCGTTCAATTGCTCGCGCAGAGCTTTCCAGTTCAGCTCCACGAAAGGATGCTTCTTGGCTACCTGGCGGACCACGTCGTCGGTGATGCGCGCGCGCATGCCGAGCCGGGCCAGGTGAATTTGCTGGACTTTTCCGCCGCGGCGCACGTTGTGCACCAGAAAGAACGCTTTCCCTTTGCGGCGTACGAAAGCCATAACTTCACCCCGGAACTGCGATTCTTGCTGTAGTGTACTTTGCTTCCACTACGTCCACAAGATTAAACACGGTTCCCGACGACTTTGTTGCGTATAAGTAATGAGCACGTTGTGAAACGAAGATAGCGGACTCTGCACGATTTCTTTCATGCGTTTTTTCGCTGCGTTTCATCGATTCCCCTCATGCTCGCGGCTAAACTGTCCCTTTTCGTTTCACCGCCGCCATTCCGGCGTTGCGCTTCTACAGTATTAGACCCATATTCCGGCAATTCCATTCCATCTGCTTCGCGTTTTCTCCTCTACCATGCTGCCCGCTGCTTCGCCGCTACGGTATTAAACCCGGCAGCCGGAATTTCCACTTGCCCCACCAATTAGATGCTTCTACGATTCCGCTTGCCCCACTTAGTTAGATGCTTCTACGATGCTGCGCGCAGCGCGCGCCGTGCTTCTGCAGCGCGGTCACTTTTGGAGCGATGGTTATGTCCTGGGATGTCGTCTACGAACTGGTCAGGAAGATTCCGCGCGGCAAAGTGCTGACCTACGGCGCACTCGCCAAGGCCGTGCGGCTTCCGGGCGGAGCGCGCACCGCCGGACACGCCATGGCCGCTACGCCGAAAGGCCAAGCAATACCATGGCATCGCGTGGTCGGGGCCGGAGGCAGGCTTCTGATCCGCGAGCCTTATGCCTCACTGCAAAAAAAGCTGCTGGCGTCGGAAGGCGCAACAATCACCGAAACTCGCGTCGACATGAAAACCTGCGCGTGGACTCCCTCCGGCTTAAAGCGCAAATCCAAACCCGCGAAACAAAAGCCGTCAGCGCGGCGTAAAACCTAAGGTCGCCTCGCGAAAACGCGCCTGAGCGCGTGATCAGCTTGCCGTGGCATTGCGCAATCGCAACCTGCGGTATGCTAAAGGTTCTTTGACCATGTCCAATTCCATTCTGCAGGTAGAGAATCTCGTCAAGCACTACGGAAATGTTGAAGCGGTGCGTGGCGTCAGCTTCACCGTGGAAGAGGGCGAAGTATTTGGGCTTCTGGGCCCGAACGGCGCCGGCAAAACCAGCACCGTGGAAATTCTCGAGGGTCTGCGCGCGCCGGACAGCGGCCGGGTCTCGGTTTGCGGACTCGATCCGCAACGCAGCCCCGAAAAACTCAAGCATGAAATCGGCGCCGCGCTGCAGTCCACTTCCCTGCCAGACAAACTGCGTGTGATGGAAGCGTTAAAACTGTTTTCCAGCTTTTACAAACGGCATCGCGATCCCGAAGAACTTTTGAAGCGCTTCGGCCTGGTGGAAAAGCGCAATGCGTTTTATAAAGAGCTCTCCGGCGGGCAGAAGCAGCGGCTGGCGCTGGCAATGGCGCTGGTCAACGACCCGCAGGTGCTGTTCTTCGATGAGCCGACTTCCGGCCTGGACCCGCAAGTGCGCCGGGAGATTTACGACATCGTCGAAGAACTCAAGCGCGAGAAGAAAACCATCGTGATGACCACGCACTACATCGAAGAGGCCGAGCGCCTTTGCGATCGTGTGGCCATCATCGACCACGGCCAGGTGATTGCCTTGGGTTCGCCGCGCGAATTGAAGGAACGCTCCGGAGACAAAACGCGTGTGGAAGTTCGCCTCACTAGGCCCGAACTGCCGGAACAGTTGAAAAATCTGGATGGCGTCACCGATTGCCGCGAACTCAACGGCACGTACATCCTGCACGCGCAGCGCCCGCCGCAAGCCATCGTATCGCTGGTGAAACATTTGGAAGCCCAGGGCAACGAACTTCTGGGGCTGGAAATTCTGACGCCTTCGCTCGAAGACGTGTTCATCGAACTCACCGGAAGGAGGCTACGCGATTGACAAACTTCCTGACGCTCACGCGCATGCGTCTGCAGTTGACGCTGCGCAACAGAATGTTCCTCTTCTTCAGCGTCATCATGCCGTTTGCCTTTTTCTTTCTCTACGCAGGCGTTTTCGCCAAAGGCAATCCTCGTGGCGTGCGCTACCTGCTGGGTCCGATCATCGCCCTCACGGTGATGGGCAGCTTCTGGGGGCTCAGTGCGGCGCTCGTGATGTTCCGCGAACAGGGCATCTTGCGGCGCTTTCACGTTACCCCGGTTACCGCCAGCGACATGCTCGCTTCCAGCATCGTCGCTAATTTTATTCTTACCTTGCCCACGATCATCGTCGAACTGCTCTTCGCCCGTTTCATTTTCCACGTCAAGGATTTTGGCGATGTTTCCACGTCTTTCGTTCTGATTGCTTTGGGGACTATGTCTTTCGCGTCGCTCGGCCTGGTAGTGGCCAGCGTGACCAATACCATGCAGGAAACTCAGGTCATCAACCAGCTGATCTGGTTGCCGCTCATTTTTCTTTCCGGCGCGACCATTCCTCTTGCCGATCTTCCTCAAGTGGTGCAGCGCGTGGGCTTGTTTCTTCCCGCTACGTATTTGGTCACGGAACTGCAAGACGCCATTTACTGGTCGGCGGCCCTCTGGAACCGCGACGTGCTGATTGCCCTGGCTTCGCTAGCCTTGTGGGCCTGCCTGACCTTTTTCTTGTCCGCACAGCTGTTTCGCTGGGAGCCAGAATCCAAGATTCCGCGCCGTGCCAAGCTATTGGTGGCCGCCACGGCACTCCCGTTCGTGCTTTTGGGAATTTGGGAAAACAACTCCAGCCGTACCGTCGCAAAAGCGAAGGCCATGGCGGAATCTGTCAACGCCCCTGCAGCACCCAATGATCCTCCGAAACAAGCGCCGTGACGGCGCCGGTTTTGTTGCGCTGCTCCTCGCTCCCACACTTTAGAGAGCCGGACGCCAATTTGGTTTAGTGCCGCAGACCATGCTTGCGCACATCGCATTGACGCTCGTTATCCCGTGCCGTATTCTCAAATTTGTAGTTGCAGCGTGCGGCGCAAAACCCAGGAGCGATCATGCCCATTCCGAAGACTGAAAAAATCTGGCACAACGGCAAACTTATTAACTGGGACGACGCCACGCTGCACGTCCTCTCCCATGTGGTGAGCTACGGTTCCGCGGTATTCGAGGGCATTCGCTGCTACGACACCAAGCAAGGCCCGGCAATTTTCCGGCTGCGCGAGCACATGCAGCGACTGGTCAACTCCGCCAAGATTTATCGCATGGAATTGCCGTTCAACGTGGACGAGCTTTCCGCCGTGGCCACCGAACTCGTCGCCGTGAACAAAATTCGCTCCTGCTACGTGAAACCCATCGTGCTGCGCGGCTACGGCGAAGCAGGCGTAACGCCGCTTAACAATCCCATCGAAATTTACATGGCTTGCTGGTCCTGGGGCGCGTATCTCGGTCCTGAAGCGCTGGCCAAAGGTGTGGACGTGGGCGTCAGCTCCTGGACGCGCATCGCGCCGAATACCCTGCCCGCCATGTCCAAGGCTGCGGCCAACTACATGAACTCCCAGCTGATTCGCATGGAAGCCACCTTCAACGGCTTCTCCGAAGGCATCGCGCTCGATTCCAGCGGCTATCTCAGCGAAGGCTCGGGCATGAACGTGTTCCTTGTGCACGATGGCATCTTGTACACTCCGCCGCTGGGTGCAAGCGTTCTCCCTGGCATCACGCGCAACGCCATCATCACGCTGGCCGAAGACTTGAATATCCCGGTGAAAGAATCGGTGATCCCGCGCGAAATGCTGTACATAGCCGATGAAGTTTTCTTTGTGGGCACGGCTGTGGAAGTCACGCCCATCCGTTCGGTCGACCACATCATGGTGGGCAAAGGCGTCGCCGGCCCTATCACCAAGAAGCTGCAGGATGAATTCTTTGCCCTGACCAGCGGCAGCAAGCCCGACCGCCACAACTGGCTAACGCCGGTAAATGCCCCAGTGGGCGCTGCTTCTCGTTGAACGCGGCGCTGCAGAATGCGATAGCGCTATCCGAACTGCGCTCGGCGGTACCCATCGGCTACGATCGTGGGTGAAGCCTATCCGGGAGCGTGTAGGATCCCCGTTGTAGTGCGTCCCGACTGAGATTGCTATCATGGCAACGGACCATTTTTTGGTCCGTTCCTTCCTTACTACAATTCTGTAACATTAGAGGTTCCGAAGGATCGTGCTCCGTCTCCAGGAGTGGATGGCTAGGTTCGTTTATTTCCTGGAGGGATCGGCTCTAACGCTTCGGATTGTTGCTGTGAAGGGAGAGTATGGACGTTTCGCGACTTCGCAAGGACGCGCTGGTTATCGTCGGGCTCGCTGTGGCCTATTGCGCCGCCGGGGAACTGGGGCTGAGACTTGCCGCAGCCAACGCCACGGCTACGGCCGTTTGGCCCGGCGCGGGCATTGCGCTCGCCGCCTTGTTGATTTTCGGCTATCGCGCTTGGCCAGGCATTTTGCTTGGCTCTCTACTGGCGGCGCTCACCACCCCCGATGGATTCTTTACTGCGCTGGGCGTGGCCACTGGCAGTTCGCTGGAGGCGCTCGCCGGCTGCTACCTGATCAACCGCTTTGCCGGCGGCAAGCAAGTGTTCGAGCGTGCGCAGGATATTTTCAAATTTGCTTTAATTGCCGGGCTCCTTAGCCCCGCCATAAGCGCCACCATTGGCGTCTCGTCCACTCTTTTCGGCGGCCTGATGGCGGCGCACACGTCTTTCGCGTCGGTGTGGGCCACATGGCTGCTCGGAGACGGGGCGGGTGCGATTATCGTCACCCCGTTAATTTTACTGTGGGTGGAAAATCCGCGGCTCCGGACGGATCGCCAGAGCATCCCTGAGCTGGTATCGCTTTTTGCCGGACTGACGTTTACGTGCTGGGTGGTCTTTGCAGGAGGCTTCCACGCGGCGCTGAAACACTATCCGCTGGAATATCTGTACACACCCTTTTTGGTCTGGGCGGCGTTTCGGTTTGGCCGGCGTTACGCGGTGACGGCGACGTTTGTGCTGGCGGCAATTGCCACTTGGGGCACGGCGCATGGCTTTGGCCCGTTCTCTCGCGATTCACTGAACGCTTCCCTTTTGTTGCTGCAGGCCTTCATCGCCATCATGGCGATCACCACGCTGTCCCTGGCAGCCGAAGTTACCGAACACAGACGCGCTGATGAACGCGTGCGGCAGCTGGCGGTCACCGATCCTATGACCGGCATGGCTAATTACCGCCGCTTGCTGGATGCTCTGGACCTGGAAATCAAACGCTCTGAACGCACCGGCCGTCCTTTCGCTATTTTGTTGCTGGACATGGACGGGCTGAAAATCATCAACGATGCGTACGGACATCTGGTGGGCAGCCGCGCGCTGTGCCGACTGGCCAATACTCTGCTGATCCATTGCCGCGAAATCGATACCGCGGCGCGCTATGGCGGCGACGAATTCGTACTGGTTCTACCGGAAACCGAAATCGAAGCCGCGCTGCAGGTGGCGCAGCGCATCTCCGAACGACTGAAGAACGATGGCGAACTGCCGAAGCTTTCCGTGAGCACCGGCGCCGCGGTCTATCCTGCCGATGGCGCATCGCTCGATGAATTGCTGAGCGCCGCCGACCATGCGCTGTATCGCGAGAAAGGCACTGCCAAAACCAAACAGAAGTCGCAGATTTAGCGGCGGACCGCACCGCCCGCAATCAACCGCATGCGAAGAATGCTGGCGTCCATCCCTTCGTTACAGCTAAAATCCACGTTCGCGCCGGATGCCGCGTTCGCTTCGCGCGGCAGAACCGGCCGGGAGGCTTCTGGATGCACAACACGCCGCAAAAACTGACCGCCGAGTTTCTCGGCACCTTCGCGCTGGTTTTTTTCGGCGAAGGCGCGGCTTGCGCCGTGCAATACGTGCACGGAACTCTCGATGTAAATCTATTGATTGTGGCGCTGGCACATGGATTGGCCATTGCGGCTTTTTTCGCGGCTCTTAGTCAAATCTCTGGGGCGCATTTCAACCCCGCCGTCACCATCGGCTACTGGGCTACCAAACGGGTGAACACCATCGAAGCCGCCATGTACTGGGTGGCACAGATTGCCGGCGCCATTGCCGCGTCGTATCTGTTGCGCGCGGTGCTGCCCGAAGAGGCCTGGCGCAACGTCGCGCTTGGCGCACCAGAACTGGTGCGCGACTTTCCCAAATGGGCGGGTATGGCACTGGAAGCCGTGGCGACCTTTTTCGTGGTGTTTATATTTTTTGCCACCACTGACCCGGACCACGAGGTTCCGCAAGGAACTGCCGGGCTGGCCATCGGCGTAACTTATGTTCTTGGCATCTTCGTAGCCATGCCGTTTACCACCGGCGCGCTGAACCCCGCGCGTGCTTTTGGTCCGTGGCTCGCCACCGGCGCGCACCTTGCCAATCAGGGTGTGTATTGGGTTGGTCCTCTAGCAGGCGGCTTTCTTGCCGGTCTCTTATACGATTCCATTTACCTGACAAAGAAACTCCCCGACTGATGCTTTCGTAAGGGCATCCGCCGCGGCGGACCGTGCCCGTCGCGTCCCCTGCCATCGTGTTCCGCAGCGCGCAATCGCGCTCTAAACCGCGCAAACTGTCCTAAAGGGCAGGTAATTACGTCGCAACTCGCCATTCCTGCTGCCTTGCCCGCCTCCAATACGGGTGCTAACGTCGCGTGTTAGCAGGATTGCGGGGTTCCGATATATATGGCTATCAGCATTGATGACCTGCTTCGCCGGGCCGTCGAAAATAAGTCTTCCGACTTGCATCTGAAGGTCGGCAACCACCCGTATCTTCGCGTGGACGGCCAACTCGCGCCCATCACCGAGGTCCCGCGCATCACGCCGGAAGAAATGCTCTCGATGGCTTTCAGCATGATGACCAACCGGCAAAAGCAAAAATTCAAAGAAACCGCTGAGTTGGACATGGCGTATGGCGTAGCTGGACTCGGGCGCTTCCGCGTCAACGTTTTTCAGCAGCGTGGCAACGTCGGCATGGTCTTGCGCGTCATCCCCACAAAAATTCGCACCGCCGAGGAACTGAATCTTCCCACGGTGATTACGCGCATCTGCGAAGAGCAGCGCGGCTTGGTGCTGGTGACGGGAACCACTGGTTCTGGTAAGTCCACGACGCTGGCGGCGATGATCGATCGCATCAACGCCAATCGCGCCGATCACTTGATCACCATCGAAGACCCTATCGAATTTTTGCATCGCGACAAGCGCAGCTTCATCAATCAGCGCGAAGTGGAAGTGGACACCGCAAACTTTTCCACCGCGTTGCGCGCCGCTCTGCGTCAGGATCCCGACGTGATTCTGGTCGGCGAAATGCGCGACCTGGAAACCATTTCCACCGCGCTGCTGGCCGCTGAAACCGGCCACTTGGTTTTCTCCACCTTGCACACTCTGGACGCCACGGAAACCATTCAGCGTATTATCGCGGTCTTTCCGCCTCCGGAGCAGAAGCAAATTCGCTTGCAGCTCGCGGCAACTCTTAAAGCGGTGGTCTCGCAGCGCCTGGTGCGCCGTTCCGACGGCGTGGGCCGCGTGCCCGCTTGCGAAGTGATGATCGCCACCGCGTACATTCGCGATTGCATCATCAATCCAGACAAGACGCGCCTGATTCACGACGCCATCGCCGCCGGCACCAGCCAGTACGGCATGCAGACCTTCGACCAGTCGCTCTTCGATCTGTACACGCGCCAGTTGATCACGCTAGAAGAAGCCTTGATGCGCGCTTCCAACGCCGACGAATTCAAGCTCCGTATTCAGGGCGTCCGCTCCGCCGCCGATTCCGCGCGCGAAGAAATGGAACGCCAAATGGCCGACTTCGAGCGCTTCGCCCGCAAATAGTCACGCACACCCAGCGCTAGTCTGGTAATTGTGTAGATGCCGGACTTTAGTCCGGCCACCTTGCAGTCGTCGGGCCGCCATTAGAAACCCACCGAGGCCGGGCTGAAGCTCGGCGCCTACACGAGTCAAAACAAAACCCCGCCTTGCGTCGCGCGCAGCTTGCTTCTATGCTTCTTTGCATGTTCGGGGCGCAGCGGAAACTAGACAGTGAAGGCGAACTGTATGACGTGGCGGTGCGCGCGCTGATGCGCCGCGGCCACAGCGTCAATGAAATGCAGAAGCTGCTGATGCGGCGCTGCAACAACGAATTGCTGGTTCGTGTGGTCCTGGCACGGCTGAAAGAAAGCGGTCAGCTCGACGACGCCCGCTATGCCAAACAATTTGTACGTCAGCGCACCGAGATTCGCCGCCAGGGAAAATTCCGCATCTCTCGCGATCTCCGCGCCCGCGGCGTCGCAGACGAACATATCGACGCCGCGCTAGCCGAGGCCGCCGAGCAAACCGATGAAGCGGCGCTGGTGCGCGCCCGCATCGAACGCAAACTTAAACTAACCCGCGGCGAAATCGACGACCGCAAAATCGCTTCCCTCTACGGCAGTTTGATGCGCGCCGGTTTCGCTCCAGACCTAATCCGCCGCGAACTAAAAAACATCACCCGCGCAGAAGTTCCGGAAGTAGAATCCGCGGAGTAACTCCTGGCGCCATCCAGAAAAGTGAGTCGTTACGTGTTGCGTTCCAGGTTTTGCCGGTCCCAATTCCCGGCTATCGCGCCTGCTTCGTAGGTTGATTGACAAAAATCCAGCAAGTCTTTGGCGGGATTCGCGGACGTGCGCACGTCGTCGTACATTAGAAAATGCTCGCTTTTTTCTTTGCTGTAGAAAGCTTTAGCGGGCAGAACCGCGCGATCCCTAAATCCAGCGGGCTCGGGAGCGGCGTACGCGTAGAACGCCGCGTCCTTGATGATTTCGCCGTCGCCGGGCCAAAAACCCACGCTGATCACTTCGTGCGAATAGGCTTCCTTCGTGACGGGGTCGGCATCGGGGCGCTCTGGAGCGCGGCGCCCGGAAAAGCGCGTTACCGCCAAATCAAAACTTCCCCAGAAGAAATGTACCGGGCTGCACTTTCCGATGAAGCGCGCGCGAAATTCGCGGAAGACCGCGTCCACGGTAACAAGCACCTGCCAGAAGCCATGCACGTATTCCGGGTTGTAAGACTTGTGGCCTTCGTCCAGCGTGAAGCGCACCGGGCGCGGCACCTCCACGGGCATGGTCCAGACTTTCACGTGAATCCCCAGCGATTCCAGCGCGGCCATAAATTCCGCGTAAAATTCGGCAACGGTGCAAGGCCGCAGGCGAAACGCGCGAATCTCGCCACGACTCGTCGTAATCTCCAGCATGTGCGCGGTGAAATCGAAGAGCACCTCAAACGAACCGTGCTCGTAAGGAATAGAAGAGGTCGTCAGCCCGCGCGACGTCACGTACTGCGTGCATCCCCAGAAATGGTTAATCGGCGGACTAAGCTTCAACCGCACTTTGCCGACGATTTGCGTCCACATGTGCAGCGTGGCGTAGGTGTCTTTCCACTCGGCCAACGGCAGCGCCGGCCATCGCGTCTCAGCTGTGGACATAAAAATTCCTCCTTCTCAAAACGAATAGGGCGACATGAAGTCGCCCCGTATCGGTGAACTTTTACTTTCGGAAAAAAGTGATCGCGGCGGCTTCCATCGAATTTGCCTGATGGCATACAGCAATTCTTAAAACCGGCGCCCGGAATCGCATGGGCATAAATCGTTGCGGCCAAGCTTTTCCAGCAGTTCCTTGTCGCCGTGAACCACGCGGTGACCTCGCTTGACCTTTGTTTCGGACGGATATCCTCTACGACGCTTACTGCTGCGCTCGAAAGCAGAATTGGTTGGACAAATCTTCGTATCGCACGATACACCTCCTGTTAATTCGTCTTTAGATTAGCAGATTTAAGAGAGCGGTTCGCGGCAGTCTGTGGCGCTATCCGCCATGCCGCGACATCACTTCTGGAGCATGACTTCGGTGGACTTGATGACCGCGGACACGGCGTCTCCAACCTTCAATTGCATTTCTTCGGCGCTACGTTTGGTGATCACGCTTTCGATAAGATTCTCGCCCACGCGAACAACCACGTGAGCCATCACGCCGCCGAATTCCAGTTCCACGATGGTGCCTGCCAGATGATTTCGCGCTGATAGGGTCATGAGCAAAGCATACGCGCCGCCGTGACGTCAGTCCGGACCTGGGGAAAGGCTTTTCAACGAGGCGACTCAGCGCGGTTGCAAGGCCCTTTGGATCGCTCCGAGGGCGTCGGCAATCAACGAGAGTTCGACTCGGTCCAATCTGGACAGATAGCTGGCAAGAAATTTTACGCGGCGCTTGCGGCCTTGTTTCAGTAGCGTCGCGCCTTTTTTTGTCGCGGCGATGAGTACCGCGCGGCGATCCTTCTGATCGATGCGGCGCCGGGCCAGGCCTTGGGTTTCGAGCGCATCGACAATACGGCTCATGGTTGGCGGACGAACCTGCTCGGCTTTCGCCAAATCGCGAAGCGAGATCGGGCCGCCGAATACAATCACCGATAGGGCCGAGAGGCGCGCCGGAGCGATGCCGCTCGCGGCGTCCTGTACGCGCACCAGTCGCAACAGGCGGATGGCCGCGCTATGCAGCTGGTCGGCCAGTTCTTCGGTTGCAAGATTTTTCGTCATCGATTAGCTATGCTAATTATTCTCTTGACAGCGCACCCGCAAACAATTATTAGTTAGCGGTGCTAAGTAGTCTACTTGCCGGGTCGGGCTCGGGCAAGAGGGAGGCAGTGATGGACGCAGCGACGCCAATCTCCGGAATTACCGCGGTCATGCTGGGCGTGCGCGATGTGCCCGCGGCGCTGGCGTTTTACCGCGACAAGTTAGGCCTTAAAGTGATTATGCAGGAGTCCGCACTGGCGCTGCTGCAATGCGGAGCGGTGATGCTCGGCCTCAGCCGCGGACACGCGCAGTCTGCGCCGCACATTGCCGGAGCCACCGAGGTGGTCTTCCGCGTGGAGAACGTGCGTGCCGCACATCGCGCCTTAACTGCGCAAGGAATTTCCTTCTTGGGCGAACCTCGCCAGGCCACTCCGACCGACTGGGTTGCACATTTCCGGGACGTTGACGGCCATCTGCTTTCCGTTTTTGGCCCCGAAGGCGCAGCCTAGTTAACGACGCGTTCCCGCCAGAGTGGGCTGACAGAGTTTTACTTCCGCGCTATGCTTCCGCAGTGCGAAGACCATTATTTTTCACGTTACTCCTGGCAACGTCGCTCGCAATCGCCCTGGCAAACGCGTCCGTGGCGCGCGGACAAGCCGAGTTTAAATTTCCCGTGATCATTCAGGTGAGCGATCAAGGCGGAGCCTGCATCGTCCGGGCGAAAGTACAGATCGTCCCTCCGCCGGTGCCCCTTCCGGCGAAGATGGACACCGACGATACAGGAAACGTCGCCGTCCAGTTGCCAATGGGTGAGTACGCCGTGTTCGTCTCCGCGCAAGGCTTCAAAACCACGTCGCAGCATTTCGAGATTACCGGGATAACTTCCGCCGCTGATCCTAGGCAGATCGTGCCGGTGACCCTGCAGATCGCCAACTTCGGAGGCCCTGTCGCGGTTTATCCGAAGGAATCGCTGGTGCTCAAAGCCGATCCCTACCACGTTCCGATCGCATATTCCGCAACTCAGTTCCGCAGTCTTCCCCACATTGAAATCAAGCTCCACAATGCGCACAGCAACGTCGACGAAACTTACTCCGGCGTGCCACTGGCGACGCTGCTGGCGCAGGCCAACGTGCCGCTCGGCAAGGAGCTGCGCGGCGAACCTCTCACTAGCTATCTGCTTGCGTCAGGCACCGATGGATATTCCGTGCTGCTTTCTCTGGCGGAAGTGGATCCGAACTTTCACGCCGGGCAAGTGATTGTGGCCGACACGCGCGACGGGCAGCCGCTGGGCGATCACGGTCCATTCGAGCTGATCGTGTCCGATGATAAGCGACCAGCGCGCTGGGTCCACAATCTCAATTCCATCGGGCTGCAAAACGGCCACTGAATCGCTTTCTGAGATTTTACGAGCGGCGCCGCGCCAGATCTTTCCATGGACTCAACACTGTGTAGCGCGGCGTGGCCGTAGCATTCTCTTTGCCCGCGGCGAGCAGCCGCCGCCGCACCAGCCAGTGCACCGCGGACTGCGCGGCGCTCTTGGATACGCCGATGCACTCGGCGAGAGCGCTATAACTGATTTGCACGGCAAGACCTCGCCGCTGTTGTTCGGCCGCGAGCCACAGATACACCAGAAAACTCACGGGACGGCGGTCATGGCCGACCAGGTCGCGCATGAGCACATCGGTGACATACGTATCGATAGTTGGCATCGCTATACCTGCTGTTAATATAGCAACGATTGCCTGATTGCAACTACTAAGTGTGCGGCGTTATTCTCCGTCCGCCAGCGTTCACTCAAAACGCGGCACCGAGGAGGCCACCGCCATGATTCGTGGACTGAAATTCGTCAGTATCCCCGTGCACAATCAGGATGCGTCATTGAAGTTTTTTACGGAGAAACTGGGATTCAAGGTTACCACCGACCAATTTTTTAGCGAGAAGCAGCGCTGGATTGAACTAAAAATCCCCGGCGCGGAAACCGGACTGGTGCTGTTCACGCCGGATGGCCACGAGAATCGCATCGGCGATTTTCAGCCACTGTCCTTCTGGTGCGACGATGTCTTCGCTACCGCGAAGATCATGAAATCGCATGGCGTCGTGTTTGAGAAGGAGCCCAAGCGCGAAGACTGGGGAACCGCCGCCATTTTCCAAGATGTAGATGGCAACAAGTTCGTGCTTTCGAGCAAGTAAGTCAGCCGGTTCCGCGGCACTCCGCGAAACGCAGCGGGCCATTGGGGAGGCGCTTCTCCGGAGCATTGGACGCGAGCATGGCACTGAAACCGTCGCTGTGCGCCGCGCGTCCATCTAAGCGAGGCGATGACAGACATGGCTTGTGCGGGAGGCCGGGATGCGGCAATGGACGAAGGTTTGTGGTCATTGCGAGGACCGAAACAATCTCGTGACGCCGCAGAACGGCGTAAGCGTCCGTTACTACGTTATTGAAAACCTCCAAATAGAAATATTCCTGCATAACACGTGCGCTGAAGCGTGGTCTCAACAATTTGACATTCCAATCCCTCGGAAGACTCAAAAGCAAGAAACGCGCTATTCACTGTAAAAAATCCACTGTAACGTCCCAGGGACACCTTGAGCACTCCTGAAGCGAGTGCGGAAAAAAGGTGTTGACAGCCGAGCTGTGTAAGCTGTAGCTTACCGTTAGTGACTACTTACCAAGAGACGCAGCTGGATGCGCTGGGGGACCCGACGCGGCGGGCTATTTTGGCGCGCTTGATTGACGGGCCGTTGCCGGTGGGCGAATTGGCGCGGGATTTTCCGGTGAGCCGGCCGGCTATCTCGCAACACCTCCGTGTGCTGAAGGAGGCGCAGTTGGTGGTTGATCGGCCTGCGGGAAATCGGCGGTTGTATCAGTTGAATCCCGCGGGATTTGAAACCTTGCGCGAATACCTTGAACAGTTCTGGGGCCAAGCATTGAGTGCGTTTAAGCGCGAAGTAGAAAAACCAGTGGCGCAAGAAGCACGCGAGAAAAAAGCACGCAAACATAACAAACGCAACAGTCCGAACAAGAGCAACAGCCACGACAAGCATAACAACCACGACAAACCTAACGAACATAACGAGGAGGAGCAATGAGTAGCGCGGAACAGTCGTTGCAGAGCGCGTCGGCGGTGCCGGATACGCCGGTGCGCAAGAACGTGACGGTGAAAGCCAGCGTGGAACACGCGTTCGAGGTGTTCACCGCGGGATTCGATCGCTGGTGGCCGCGTAGCCATCACATCGGGCAGGTGCCGATGAAGCGAACGGTCATGGAAGGCCACGTTGGCGGCCGCTGCTACAGCGAGCAGACCGACGGATCGGAATGCGATTGGGGCGAAATTACCGCGTGGGAACCGCCGCGGCGCTTCGTGATGGCGTGGAAGATTACCGCGCAGTGGCAGTACGAGCCGGACTTGGCGAAGTCCAGCGAAGTGGAAGTGACGTTCACGGCGCTGGGCAACGGGTTGACGCGCGTGGACCTGGAGCATCGGCACTTTTCGCGGATCGGCGCGGGTTGGGAAACCATGCGCGGCATGGTGGACTCGGAAGGCGGCTGGAACGGTTTGCTGCAGGCGTTCGCCGCGGAAGCAGAAAAGACCAACTAGTCGCGTTGCGCGACCAGGATGGAGGAAGCGTGCGGCCCAGCGCCGCACGCTTCCTGCAATTCCCTGCCTCGCATGTTATTAACATCGCGGGATTTCACTTTCCGACTCGGAGAAGATGACGATGAGAGCGAGATTGCTGTATCGCATTGCGGCAGTCTTTTTCGTGCTGTTTGCCGCGGGTCATACGTTTGGATTTCTGAGCTTTTTGCCGCACTCCGCGGAAGGACGCGCGGTATTTGACGCGATGAACAACGTTCATTTCGAGGAGCGCGGCGCGACGTTCAGTTACGGGGCGTTCTATCGCGGTTTTGGCTTGTCCTGCACGGTATCCATGCTTTTGTCGGCATTCCTAGCGTGGCATTTGGGCGAACTGGCGCAAAAGATTCCGCAATCTATTGGTATGCTCGGATGGGCATTTTTTGCGGCGCAAGTGGCGGGCTTTGCGCTGAGCCTGATTTATTTTGGGATCGGACCCGCAATCTTCAGCGTGCTTCTAATCGTTTGTCTGGGCTGGGCCGCGTGGCTGGTGCGGGCGGCGCCGACGAGTCAACGGAGCTCTTAGCCAGATTCAGGGCATCACAATGCGAATCTAAAGATTCGCCACTACGAAAGGCAAAAGGAACGGGTCTAAAGACCCGCCGCTACAGACCTGGAAGGCCTGCGGAGTCGTCAAGCTGGTCGTTGCGCGGCATGCAATACTCATGGGCGCTAGGACACCCCCCGGTTTTTTTTGAAAGGATGTGATTCTAAAGGTAGTTAAAGTCCTTTGTTTTCACATCCTTTTGCAAGTGTTCATTCTACAAGAGTTATTAGTCGTTTTTCGTTATAAAATGGTAACTAGGCAGAGCCCTGCGATCGAGGCTCAGAATGACCTTGGTTTTTAGTGCTATTGCGGGAAGGCGGGCGTACTTCTCTACAGCGGTAATCATACAGAGTAGTGGCTTTGTTGTCAAGCTTTATCTTGAGTTTTTTTCTGGCGGCGACGGGCTCTCGAAAGGTGGCGTTGCTGGCCTACCTGGTAGGCTTCGCGGAGCCAGGCTTGAACCTCGCGGTCCATTTCATTGGGGGAGGAGAAGCGGAAGGAATGGACGTGGTTGCGTGGGGAGATAGATTCGATCTTCCCGAAACGGGAATTTTTCAGTCGGCGAGCCAGGACTACGTGGCCGATCAGGTGATCGCGCCTTAGAGCTACGGCAGCGAAGCTCATACGGACCTGGAAGGCGATGCGAGTTTTTTCGGGCACCACGCGTACCGGGCCGCAGCACTTTACCAGTTTTGCGAAGATGCGGAAGAGGGCGACGGCGCGGGGAGTTTTGTTGGCAAGATGCTGGCGCAGGGTGATGCGCGAGCAGGAATGGGACTGGTTGCGATTGGCGAAGGGCCGGGCGCATTTCGGACATTTCCAGAGTGTTGACCGAGACATGGCGTGCAGCAAATTCTAGCGCACCTGTTAATCCTACAAGCGAACAAGTAGAAAGCTCACGATAGCCTATGCGCTGCACAGTGGGTGTGCGCCTGCGGAAAGGGCGATTGCCCCAGCGCGTCCTCCACAGCGGGCAGATGCATGACTCGCAAAGCGATTCGCGAGTCGCGTCGGCTCGGCTGCCCGCCAGCATTTCGCAAATTGGGGTTTTCTGAGATGTTGCGAAGGGAATTCTGCTAGGCTGTCCGAGCTAGGGTTGCGGAATAGAGGTGAAATCACATGCCGGTCGTAGCTGGTGTGGATCTCGGCGGAACGTCCATTAACTATACGCTGGTGGACCAGCATGAGCGATTCCTGATTGAGAAACTGTGCGAGCATCCGTCGCTTGCCAAGCAGGGGCCAGAGGTGTGTCTGCGGCAGATTGCAGCGGGTCTTAAAGTGGCCACCGAACTTGCGGAAGTTTTCCTGTCGGACGTGGTGGCCATTGGGCTGGATACGCCCGGACCGGCCAGCTCGGCGGGCAAGCTGAGCGCACGAGGTTCCACCAACTTTGTGCATCCGCAGTGGGCGGAGTTCGATATTCGCGGGGGCTTGGCGCAAAAGCTGGATAAGCCGGTTTCGTATCTGAACGACGCGAATGCCGCGGCGCTGTGGGGGCACTACGCGATTTTTGGTTCGGGCAGCCGGGAAACGTCGGTCTCGACGATCATTGGTACGGGCAACGGCGGCGGCGTCATCCTGGAAGGCAGCGTGGTGAAAGGCAAAAATGGATTTGGCGGGGAGCTGGGCCACGTGCTGATTCCCTACCAAAGTATTGCCGACACCAGCGGGCTGAATCCATTGTGCAATTGCGGACGCGTCGGGGATCTGGAGTCCTTGTGTTCGCTCACGGCGATCGAGAGAAATTTGGTGCCATATTTTCTGACGCGCTATCCGCATCACGAGTTCGCGAAAATGGAAGCGCATCAGGCGGCCAAGCTGGTGCGCGGGATGGCGGACTCGGGCGATAAGATGTGCAAAGAGATTTTTCGCGTGCAGGCGCACGCTTTGGGACTTTTCTTTGACGAGATGGTGAATACGTTTGACCCAGATGCGTTGATCGTGGGCGGCGGCGCTTTGGAAACCAGCGAGGATTTTCAACGGTGGTTTCTGGAGGAGATTCGCACGGGAATGCCCACGCAGCGAGAGGAACAGGTGGGGATTCCGATTTACGTTATGCCGAATGGCGATACTGCTGGGGCGCGTGGGGCGGCGATTGAGGCGTTGAAATTGGCGCGGATGAGCGGGCTAATGTAGGTTGTGGCTGCGCAGCGGTTCGTGGTCGCTTACCGGTTTGTAGCAATTAATGACGCCGCGGGAGTCTTCCGTGAGAACAACCGGAGTGGGACATGGGAACACTAGGGTGTGTCCGTCATCGAAGAGAGTCTGAGCCGGATCTTGAACTTGGCCTGGCTCCTTGACGCTGATCCAGATGGCGTGGGCATAAACTGCGCTCCAGGCAACTCCAGAGTTGTCCATGGCGATACCGCTGTAACTGAAATAGTCATCGGATAACAAATACCAGCGAACGAAGAATGGTTTTTTATCAGCGAAAGCTTTGAGTGCACATTTCGCGGGACTCTCAGCCGCATTTGGAGCTCCGCAATCGATTGGCTTGGCGCCACCGTGCGAGGCCAGCGTTCGCATACGGTCAGTCATGATGCGGTGGCTGGGATCTCGTGGCGATGCAGACGTTTGCATCAATACTCGCGTATCTTCAAGGAAAATACGTCCGTCGCCGAACGCGGCGTAACGGAGTTTTGTCTCGGCCGGTCCATGAGTTTTATCGAGACGGAAGAGTCCTTCGGCGAGTACCTCCCCCGTATCGTCCTTGAAAACCGTGCATCGGTACAATTTGGAATTCGCCTCATTCGAGCAATCGATGAAAGTGTGGTCGGCCCAGACTGCCGAGGATGGAACGCCTCGTGGACGGAAGTGGTACTGACCGCAACCGGAGAGTCCGAGTAGCAAGAGTCCGGTAATGAAGGCATAACGCTCGCGGGCCATGGCTGCGGATTTAATATACAAGCATTCTAGATAATCTGTGCGGGCGCGGACGAATGTGACGAGCAGAGTGCACAGGCTGAAGCCTGTGCCACCGGTGGCGAACCTATTGAAGGGTCTGCGATACTGTGGGACTGCGATTTTGTTGATGTAAAAGCAGCGTTGCATTAGACGGCGGGGCAAGCTGGGCGAAGCATGCTGCGCCCCTGCAAAGGCGTCCGCCTCAGAAGGCAGCCGCTACAACGGCGAACGCAACACAAAGAGATTGAGGCCGGACTGAAGTCCGGCACCTACACAAGACGGGATGGTATGTGAGCGCGATGATGACTGGGAATGAGATACGGGAAAAGTTCCTTGAGTTTTTTGAGAAGAAGGGGCATCGGCGGGTGCGGAGTTCGTCGCTGGTGCCACATGGGGATCCGACGCTGCTTTTTACGAATGCGGGGATGAATCAGTTCAAGGATGTATTTTTGGGGTTGGAGAAGCGCGAGTATGTGCGGGCTACGACGGCGCAGAAGTGTGTGCGGGCCGGCGGGAAGCACAACGATTTGGAGAATGTGGGATTTACGAAGCGGCATCATACGTTTTTCGAGATGATGGGAAATTTTTCGTTTGGAGATTATTTCAAGCGCGAGGCGGTGGCGTTTGCGTGGGAGTTGATTACGTCGAAGGAGTGGTTTGGGATTGCGCGCGAGAAATTGTATGTGACGGTGTTTGGCGGGGCGGAGGTGGCGGCTGGGACGGTGCTGGGCGTGGATGAAGAGGCGCGCGGTTTTTGGCTGGAGCAGAACGTGCCGAGCGAGCGGATCGTGCCGATTCCGGGGCTGAAAGATAATTTTTGGGCCATGGGGGATACCGGGCCGTGCGGGCCTTGTTCTGAGATTTTTTATGACATGGGAGTGGCGGCGTCGGAAGAGGGGCACGCGGATTGTGTGTTTCCTTGCGATTGCGGGCGGTATGTGGAGATTTGGAATTTGGTTTTTATGCAGTTTAACCGCGATCCGTCGGGAGTGCTTAGTTCCCTGCCGAAGCCTTGCGTGGATACTGGGATGGGGCTGGAGCGGGTGGCGGCGGTTTTGCAGGGCGTGATTTCTAATTACGATACGGATTTGTTTGTGCCGCTCGTGGAGGAGGCATCCAAGCTAATCGGTGTTGATCCGAACGCGAATCCGAATGCGTTCCCGTCCGTTCGGATCATCGCTGATCATGCCCGGTCGTCGACTTTTTTGATTTCCGATGGCGTCACCCCATCGAATGAGGGCCGCGGTTATGCTCTCCGTAAGATCATGCGCCGCGCCATAAGACACGGTCATATGTGGGGCCAGAAGAAGCCGTTTCTTTACAAGATGGTCGAAAGCGCCGCCGATGTTATGGGCGAGGCATATCCAGAATTGCGGGAGGGGTCTCGACGCGTTTCAGAAACTATCTTGACCGAAGAGAAACAGTTCGCACGAACCGTCGAGTTAGCCTCGGGGAAACTCGAGGAGTTACTGACTTCGGCTAAATCTGAGGCGAAAGCAGCTCTCGTCGACAGGTTCATCGCTGAGCATCCCGGCAAGGTTGATCGCGAAGCGGCAATGGAGTTCGTAAACCAAATGCTGCCCACCGATCAACTCGACGCCAGGCGAAGCTCAGGCTCTGAGCTTGTTATCGGCGAATGGGAACTAGAGCTGAGAAAATACTTCCAAAAAAACTATCACCCGATTTTAGCTGGTGCAAAGTCTTTTAGTCTTTACGAAACTTACGGCTTGCCGTACGACTTCATCCAAGATGCCTCCAGAGATCATGGAGTAGGTTTCGACGACGTCGGCTTCGAGTCCGCATTTGCGGCTGAACGCAATCGTGCGCGAGCTTCGTGGAAGGGTGGGAGCGGAAAAGAAGCGGCGAATCCGGCGTTCGGGAAGATTGCGGAGAGTCACAAGACGGAGAAGGATTTTTATGCGCATGGAGCCGCGGCGATTAAGGACAAGGACTCTCGCATTGAGGCGATTCTTACGAAGGGCGGGCCGGTTTCGGAGTTAAAGGCTGGGGAGACGGGCGAGGTGGTGCTGGATCGCACAGTGATTTACGCCGAGAGCGGCGGGCAGGTGGCGGATACTGGCGCGTTTTATGACGCGTCGGAGTCGCAGGTGCTCGCGGAAGTGAGCGGGGCTTACTACCCTGTTGCAGGCTTGGTGGCGCATCGCGTTAAGGCCAAGGAAACGCTGCGCGTTGGGGAACGCGTTACCGTGGTGGCGGATGCGGAGCGGCGGGCGCGGATCATTCGAAACCATTCGGGGACGCATCTGGTGCATGCGGCGCTACGGAATACTTTGGGGACGCATGTGAAGCAGGCGGGGTCGCTGAATGCTCCGGAGCGGCTGCGCTTCGATTTTTCGCATTTTGCGCCGGTGGATGCCGAGGAGTTGCGGGATATCGAGCAGCAGGTGAATGACGAGATTCGCTGGAATACGCCGGTGGAGACGGAAGTTACGTCGATCGATCACGCGCTGGCTTCCGGGGCGTTGGCCTTTTTTGGCGACAAATATCCGGAGAGCAATGTGCGCGTGGTGACCATTCCGGATGAACGGGCGCCACGAGGCTTTTACTCCAAGGAGCTTTGCGGCGGGGTGCATGTACACCGCATCGGCGACGTGGGCGTGCTGAAGATCATCAGCGAAGAATCCGTTGCGGCAGGGGTGCGACGGATTGAGGCGGTCACGGGAATCGGGGCGCTCGAGCACTTCCAGAAGCAGGCGGCGGTGCTGTCCAAGGTGGCGGGGTCGTTGAATGTGGCCGAGGATTCAGTCTTAGCTACGGTGGAGAAGATGGCGGCTACCGTGAAGACCCTGGAGAAAGAATTGGAGGCTCAGAAGCGCAAGGGAGCCTTGGGGCAACTGGACGATCTGGTAGGCAAGGTCGTCGAGGTTAAGGGCGTGAAGGTGGTGGCGGCAGAAGTTGGGAATGTGGACCGGGAGGGGTTGCGGCAGCTGGTGGACTCGCTGCGGCAGAAGCTGGGTTCCGGGGTGGTGGCGTTGGGGATGCCGGATGGTGAGAAAGTGGCTTTGATTGTTGGGGTTACGAAGGATTTGACGGCGAAAGTGCATGCCGGGAAGCTGATTAAGGGGCTAGCCGAGAAAGTTGGGGGTTCGGGCGGCGGAAGGCCCGATTTGGCGGAGGCTGGCGGAAAGGACACATTGGCGTTAAAAAGTGCCTTGGGTACCGTTCCTGGGATGGTTGAGGCGTTGCTATGATTGGAGTTGCGCCGGGTGCGTGTCCGGCAGGAGACACTCCGCAGGTGAACTCTTGCTGAATTGTTCGGGACACGTGTATTAAGACCAGTGGCGAAGAAAAGGCGACCGCCTCGGAAGGCGGCCGCTACAAAGTTCGGAACCGATTGATTTTATTCGCCTTCCCCAAGGTGATGGACAGACGCTCGACAATCCCGGCTGGCTTCATTCTAGCGATGGTGGCGTGTTTTTCCGCGCCGGCGCAAGCACAGATCGCCAAGGTGACCAGCGAGGATGGACGGCAACTGTTCGTCAACGCAGAGCCACCGGTAACCATTCGGCTGGGTTCAGCCAAACCGCGCGCAACTATCTACATGAATGCGGAATCTTCTTTTAACGGGTATTCGCGGGCGGCGGTAAGCATCGACCGGGATGGGGCTGAGAAACTGGTCCGCGAGGCGGCGGACCGGCATCACGTGGATCCGGCGCTGATCCGGGCGGTGATCCAGACGGAGTCCAACTGGAATTCGGGAGCGCTATCGCGGAAGGGTGCTGGCGGACTGATGCAGCTGATTCCGACCACCGCGCAACGATTTGGAGCGAATGACCTGTTTAATCCGCAACAGAATATCGACGCCGGGGTTCGTTACTTGAAGACACTGCTGGAACGATATAATGGCAACCTGGACTTGGCGCTAGCGGCGTACAATGCTGGGGAGGGTGCGGTAGACCGGGCTCACGGGATACCGGCGTTTCGCGAGACACGGAATTACGTGCAGAAGGTGCAGGACGCTTATTTTCGGCCGGGTTCGGGGCGCTTGTCGGAAGCGTTTACGAATGCGCGGGCGATCCACCGAGACGTGGATGCCAACGGACGGATTATTTTTTCGAACGAGTGATTTTCTGCGTTGAGTTTTTTGGCGTGCCGGATTTTGATCGCTGTGCAAGTTGCGGAGAAGAAGGCACTTGATGTGGATGTGCGGGCAAGCTGAAGTGCCGCGCGTTGGATGGGGCGCCCCAGTGAACGCGGATTTGGGGGCTGGCGGGAGCTTGTCTGAATGCGAAAAAAATTTCCACAAGGGCTTCGCCCCGGCTTCGCCAGTTTTTGCTTTGCATGCGCGTTTTGCGTTTCGGGCGGTATCCGCGCTAATTGTCGCGGTGTTTTGCGGGCTCACCGCGGCACAGAGTTATGCGACTGGCGCACCAGACAATACCCCGGCGGCGGCTAAGCGGCAGGCAGCTTCATCACAATATTTGAGGGCGGAAGAACAACGCTCCGCGCTAAACAGTAAACCTCCCGAAAAAAGAACGCTGGCGGAATATAAGCAGACGGTGGCGAGTTACCATCGCGTGACGCTGATTACACCGCGCGCCGCGGAAGTGCCGGATTCGCTCTTGGCGGTGGCGGAACTTTATACAGAGATGGGCGACCGGTTCGGGCGAAGCTACTACCAGACGGCCGTGGATACGTATGAGTTCTTGACGCGGGAATATCCAACGAGCAAATACTGCCAGGATTCGATGTTGCGCACCGCGAAGTTGCAGAGAAACCAGCTGGGGGATTTGGCGGCGGCAACGAAAACATACGATGCATTTGTGAAGCGGTATCCGCGTTCTCCGCGTCGACGCGAGGCCGAAGAAGGCATGGCGGAAATCGCGCTGCTGCAGACTGGCGGGCGACCGGAGAGTCCGGCGGCGGTGCCGGCGAAGAATGCTGCGGCGGCGAGTCGCACGGAGACATCAGCCGCGGAGCAGGTGGAGACAGGAACTAACGCGGGTGGCTACGCCGGAGCAGTGGTCTCCCGCGACGTGGTGGTGCGCGGAGGCGATGTGCAAAGCGGCGGCGCGCCGAGCAGCGATTCGGCGTATGCGCCCCGGGTTCGGCGGATACGCGCGAGCAGTGCAGCGAATGGCGACTCCACGCGGGTGGTCATTGATCTTGAAGGCAGCGTGCAGTATTCCTCGGCGCGCATCAGCAATCCGGAGCGGATATTTTTTGATTTGCACGACGCGCGGCTGACGCCGGAAGTGGCGCGGGGAAACATTCAGGTGGATGGTCATCTGCTGACGGCGGTACGCGTGGCGCAGAATCAGGCCGGCGTGGTGCGCGTGGTGCTGGATGTGACGGGCGTGAAGGATTACACCGCTTCCCTTTCGAGCAATCCGCCGCAGCTGATTGTGGATTTGTACGGAACGACTGCGCCGGGTGCTCCGGTGCGCAGCGCGAAATTGAAGCACGACGCGCGGATGCCGCCTCCAGTAGCAGTGCCTGCGGAAGATTTGCGGGCGAATACCACGGGAGATTATGGGACGTCGGCGGACATTGGGCCGGATGCGACGGTGCTTGGGGCGACGAAGAGCGCTACGACTGCGCCATCTGTTTCGTCTGGAAATTCGACGGCCGCGCCTACGGTCCAAGCAGCTAACGGCAGTAATCCCGCGGTGGCGAATAACGGTGTAGTGAACGAGAAGAGCCAGCGCACCAAGCCGCTGAAGGTAACCAATGCCAGCGCGAAGCCGGATTTAATCCGCCCGGCAACGGCGCCCACGGCCACGCACGACGGCCAGGCGACCTTGACGCGCACGCTGGGATTGAAGATTGGGCGCATCGTGATTGACGCCGGCCATGGCGGGCACGATACCGGGACGATCGGGCCGACCGGACTGATGGAAAAGGATTTGTGTTTGGATGTGGCGCTGCGGCTGGGAAAGATTATTGAACAGAAATTGCCCGGAGCGGATGTGGTGTATACGCGCGCGGACGACACCTTTATTCCGCTGGAAGAGCGCACAAATATCGCCAATCAGGCCAAGGCGGATCTGTTTATTTCGATTCACGCTAATTCCAGCCAGGACCATGCGGCGCGCGGGATTGAAACCTACTATTTGAATTTGCGCGGCACGCCGGAAGCGATGGAAGTAGCGGCGCGAGAAAATGCCACGAGCGCGGAAGGGATTCACGACCTGCAAGATGTGGTGCGACAGATTGCACGCACGGAAAAAATCGACGAATCGAAGGAGTTTGCCGAGGACGTGCAGAATTCGCTGTCCAGCAAGATTCAGAAGTCGGCCAAGACGGTGAAGAATCGCGGCGTGCGCAAGGCGCCCTTTGTGGTGTTGATTGGCGCGGATATGCCGTCGATCCTTACGGAAATTTCGTTTCTGAGCAATCCCGCGGATGAGCAACTATTAAAGAAGCCGGAGCAGCGGCAGCATGTGGCTGAAGGAATTTTTTCGGGCGTGTCGAGTTATCTCGAGAGCTTGAATAGCGTGGCATTCAATCAGTCTGGCAAACCGGCGCGCCCTCGCGCTGCGGCGGCCTTGGAACAATCCAGCAACCAGAAATAGCGCCCCCAGAAAAAACTGCGGCAGCGAAGCCAGCTAATCAAGTAAGGCTGTTTCCAGAGGTTTTGTCCGCTACACGGTCGAATGCCGTCGCCACCTCCTACGATCGAGGTAAACAGGAGCCTCAAAGGCGAGAATATACGAGTAACTTGGAGCTGGGTTCTGGTGTCTAATATAGTGCAGGGATGCGCAGACTTACCTTCATGATCGTGGCGGTTTGGTGCTTGCTCGGCGTAACTGTGCCTGGGGTGTTTGCAGCCGGCAGCGAATCGGGCGGCAGCAAGAAGAGCGTACAACTGATTTTTCCTGAGCAATTTGGCGCATGGCGGGCTATCGGGCCGGCGATTGCGGCTGCGAATACCTCCGGAACTGCCGCGTTGGAGAGTGGCGAGGCCGGGCTACTCGAACGCATGGCGCGGGATTACAGCGACGGCAGAAACCAGGTTTCCTTGACGATTGCCAAGTTTCGCGATCCGACCGGGGCCTACGAGGGCTACACGGCGGAGCTGACTCCGGGGATGAAGCCTTCTTCGGCGGGGCCGCTATCGGCGGTTGACGATGCAAACCTAGTTGTGGAGATCGGTGACCTGCTGGTGCAGATTACCGGAGCAAAAAACATTACCGAGGGAGATCTGCAGAGTCTCATTAAGGAATTGCGCACGCATGCAGATCCCTCACCGCTTCCGCCGGTGCGCGGGTATTTGCCGGAACAGGGTTTAGTGGATGGTTCACAGAAATATGCGCAAGGTGCGGCGGGGTTTCAGAACGCAGTAACGTCGATTGGTCACCCCGAGTACGTGGGGATATCGTCCGAAATGGGATTTGTTACCGGGGCGGAGCCAGAAATAATGACGGCGCAGTACGCGTCAGGCGCGAACCACGGCGCGCTGCTCTTGATCCAGTACCCGAATCCACAGTTGGCTGAGCAGCATTTGCGGCATCTGCTTGGCGTGATTCCTGGAGGGAATGCCCGTGGGGCGCTGGAGCGCAAAGGTTCGCTGCTGTCGGTGGTGATTGCGCCGAGTTCGGCGACGTACGGAGCGAAATTGCGGCAATCCATCAATTACGAGACGCAGGTTACCTGGAATGAACCGAGCACGACCGCCACGGACCCGCCGATCGTCAGTACGCTGGTGAAAATATTTATCGGGACTGGCGTTTTCATGCTTGTGGCTGTGGTGCTGGGTGTGGCGTTCGGCGGCGTGCGGGTGCTGACGAAGAGATTCTTCCCGGGGAAGGTCTTTGATCGGCCGGAGCAGATGGAAGTGCTGCAGCTGGGGCTGTCCGGCAAACGCATTGACCCCCGCGATTTCTATTAGCCTACAGCCGTCCGGAAAATAACCGATAGTGTGCGAAGTGCGTCTAACTAACACGGGAATCTGACCATTGTTCCCACTCAACGTAAACTACTGATTACAAAAGGCATGCAAGTGAATGACCCAAGCGTGAGCGGAATAGTTTATCGGAAGGGACGACCGGCTAAGTGTGCCAGCGTGGCCGCCAAGCGATACGGGGCCAGGGTGTCGCTATTGTTCTGCCTGGCCGCGTCATGGAGCGCGGGGTGCTCAAAGACGGCTGGCAGCAACCCAAGCGCGTCCGAAGCGCCGCATGCGTTCCCGGTGCAGGTGCAGGTTACGCCGTCGGTCACGATACCGGATGCCACGGAGTACCTATCGATCCTGAAGTCGCGCCGGTCGGCAAACATTAACCCGCAGGTGGAAGGACAGATTACCAAGATATTTGTGAAGTCCGGCGATCAAGTAACCACCGGGACGCCGCTGATGCAGATCGACCCGCTGAAGCAAGAAGCCACGGTGGGCAGCCAGGACGCGGCGCGTGCGGCGCAAGAAGCCAACGTGAACTACGCGAAGATTCAACTGGATCGGCAGCAACGACTGTACGACGCGAAGGTGGTCGCCAAACAGGATTTGGACAACGCGCAGAGCACCTATGATGCCGCGGTAGCGCAACTAAAGTCGTTGTCGGATTTAGTGAAACAACAGGACGTGGAGTTGAAGTATTACAAGGTGGCGGCGCCGATGGATGGAATCGTTGGTGACATTCCGGTGCGCGTGGGCGATCGCGTGATTGTCTCCACGCTGTTGACGACTGTGGACCAACCCGGCGCATTGGAAGCGTACGTTTACGTGCCCGCGGACCGCGGGCGGGCCCTGCGACTGGGACTGCCGGTGGAGTTGCTGGACGAATCGGGAAACGTGGCGGCCAATTCGAAAATTACCTTTATCTCGCCGCAGGTGGACACCGACACGCAGACGGTACTGGCCAAGGCATCGATAGAGAATCCGGGCGCAAAACTCCGCATCGCGCAACAACTGCGCGCCAGAGTGATTTGGGGACAGCACGAAGGTCCGGTGATTCCAGTGCTTGCGGTGACACGGATCAACGGACAATTTTTTGCATATGTGACGGTGGACGAAGGCAAAGGGCCCGTGGCGCGACAAAAATTGCTGAAGGTGGGCGATACCGTGGGCAACGACTTTGCGGTGCTCGACGGACTAAAGCCCGGCGATCACGTGATCGTTTCCGGAACGGACTTTCTGCAGGACGGGATGCCGGTGGCTGAGACGGTGCAAAACACCGCGCCAGCCGCGGGCAAGACTGGTACCGGCCGCTAGCCGCCATGGCGATGAGCTTCGTTAGCGCGGACTCCACGAAAATGGAAAAACACTTTGTTTGTTGATTTCTTTATTCAGCGCCCGGTCTTCGCCACCGTGTGCGCACTCTTCATCGTGCTGGCGGGAGCCATCTGCATCCCGACGCTGCCGGTGGCGCAATTTCCAGATTTGGCGCCGCCGCAGGTGGTGGTTTCCAGCGGATATATCGGCGCAAACGCGCAGACGGTGGAATCCGCGGTAACCATCCCTTTGGAACAGGCTATCAACGGCGTTCAAGGGATGAAATACATTGCGTCCACGAGCAGCAACGACGGCACCAGCATTATCACCGTAACGTTCGACGTCTCGCGCAACGTGGACCTGGCCTCCGTGGACGTGCAGAACCGCGTGAATCAAGCGCTCGGGCGCCTGCCTGAAGCCGTAAAAAATACCGGAGTAATCATCACCAAACAGGCCACGGGGTTTGTTTTTGGCGCGGGCGTGTATACCGAACACGGCGAGTACGACAGCCTGTTCCTGAGCAACTATTTGGACGTGTATGTGAAGGACGCCGTCAAGCGCGTGCCAGGCGTGGGCGACGTGCAGATTTTCGGGGAACGCAAATACGCCATGCGATTGTGGCTGGACCCCGCAAAACTTGCGCAGCGCGGGCTGACCGCCACGACACTATTGAACGCGCTGCAGGAACAGAATGTGCTGGTGGCCGCGGGAGCGGTCGGCAAACCGCCGGCGCTGAACGGCCAAACTTTTCAGGTGAGCGTGCGGGCCATCGGACGGCTGACGGATGCGTCGGAATTCGAAAATATTATTTTGAAGACTGGGACTGACGGGACGCTGGTGCGGCTAAAGGACGTGGGCCGCGCGGAGCTGGGCGCGGAAGATTACAGCTCGGTATTGCGCTTCGACGGACATGAAGCAGTGGGTTTCGGCGTGACGCAATTGCCAGGCGCTAACGCTCTGGATGTGGATAAAGCGGCGAAAGCCGAGCTACTTCTGCTCTCCAAGAACTTTCCTCCTGGATTGAAATATGCCGTGGCGTTCGATACTACCGCGGTAATCGGCGAATCCATTCAAGACGTACTGGTCACGTTGCTGGAAGCAATCTTCCTGGTGGTGCTGGTGATTTATCTGTTTTTGCAGGATTGGCGTAGCACGCTGATTCCGGCCATCACCATCCCGGTATCGCTGGTAGGAACGTTTATTTTTATCAAGGCGCTGGGATTTTCAATTAACACCCTTACGCTCTTCGGAATCACGCTGGCCACGGGATTGGTGGTTGACGATGCCATCGTGGTAATTGAAAACGTCGAGCGGCATATCACGGAAGGCATCACCGAGCCGCACAACGCGGCGTCCGTGGCTATGAAAGAAGTCGCCGGCGCGGTGATCGCGACATCGCTGGTGTTGGTTGCGGTGTTTGTGCCCGTTGCGCTGTTTCCCGGAACCACGGGAATTTTATTTCGCCAATTTGCGCTGACCATCGCATTTTCCGTGGCCATTTCGGCGTTTAATGCGCTTACCTTGACGCCGTCGCTGTCCGCGATTCTGCTCGGACATCATCGCGAGCGCGCGCAAGGGCGATTCTTTAAAGCGTTCAATCGCGTGGTGGAAGCCGGCACAGAGCGCTATCGTCGCGTCCTGACTCGCGGCATCCAGTGGAGATTCGCCGCGCTGTTGGTGTTTGCGTTGCTGCTGGGAGCCACGTACCTGCTTTATATGCGCGTACCGCAAGGGTTCATTCCGGAGGACGATCAAGGCTATGTAATTGTCGCGGTAAACGCGCCGCAAGGTGCGTCGCTGCAGTACACGCTGGATCTTTGCAGCAAGGTGGAAGAGATAGCCAGCCAGACGAAGGACGTTGAAGGCACTTTTGCTATCGGCGGATTCAGTTTCGCCGGTTCAGCTTCCAATCGCGCGCTGGTGTTTTTGCCGCTGAAGCCATTTGCCGAGCGCAAGGGAGAAAGTCATAGCGCGAACGCGGTCCTGGCGCAACTGCGCGGTCCGCTGATGAGCATTCAGGGAGGCTTCGTGATCCCCTTCAATGCGCCTGCGGTGCAAGGATTGGGAAATTTTGGCGGGTTCAGTTTTCAGGTGGAAGATCTGGGGCGCAACTCGCTGCAAACTATTTCGAACGCCACCAACAAGCTGATCGTCGCCGGCAATTCCAGTAAAGACGTAACCGGTTTGTTCACCAGTTTTACGGCGAATGACCCACAATATGTGGTGCACATCAATCGCGAAAAAGCGAAAAGTTTGATGGTGCCACTCAATCAGATTACCGACGCGTTGCAGGTGTACATGGGCTCGGTGTACGTAAATGACTTCGATTTCAACAATCGCGCGTATCGCGTGTACTTGCAGGCCGACGCGCCCTTTCGCGCCACATCAAAGGACATTTCACAATATTATTTGCGTTCGGATACGGGAAAAATGATCCCGCTGGATAACGTGGTGGACGTGGAGCAAACGGGCAATCCGCAGGTGATCAGCCATTTCAATCTGTTCCGTTCCGCGGAAGTGGACGGCTCGGCCGCGCCGGGCAAGAGCTCGGGAGACGCCATTGCAGCGATGGAAGATCTGGCGAAAAAGAACCTGCCCAACGGCATGACCTACGAATGGAGTGGGTTGTCGCTGGAAGAGATCGAATCTGGCGGCAAGGCGGCCATTTTATTTGGCTTGGGACTTTTGGTGGTATATCTGACGCTGGCCGCGCAATACGAAAGTTACGTATTGCCGTTTATCGTGTTGCTGGCCGTGCCCGTGGCGCTGCTCGGCGCGATTGGCGCGGTGGCTTTGCGCGGCTTGCAGAATGATGTGTATTGCCAAGTGGGATTGGTCATGCTGATCGGCTTGGCAAGCAAGAACGCGATCTTGATCGTGGAGTTTGCGGAACAGTTGCGGGCGGACGGTCGCTCGACGGTGGACGCGGCGATTGAGGCGGCGCGAATTCGCTTGCGCCCAATTCTGATGACCTCGCTGGCGTTTATCCTCGGTGTGGTGCCCTTGGTGCTGGCGACGGGCGCCGGGCGCGCGGGAAGAATTTCCGTGGGCACCACGGTATTTGGCGGGATGATCGCGGCCACCACGCTGAATCTTTTATTTATTCCAGTTCTGTACGTGATCGTGCGGAGCGTGGTCAAGGGCGGGCGACCGACGCATCAGATTCCTCATCAAACACCCCCGGCAGCCCTCGATGCAGCGGTGCCAGAGTAAGGGTAGATCGAGGTATTGTGGGCGAGGTTCAGGGCTTCGAATCCTCCGCTATCGTATTCAAGACAAAAGAGATGTTGCTCGCGAAGCGTTAAACCGCTATCATTCCCGCACTTATGAAGAGGCACCCCGCTGGCTCGTTTCCGAGCTCGGCTTCCGCGTCGCGGTCGGACGGCAGACCGAAGCGGTTTTCGCTTTTTTTTCTATGTGTTGCCTGCCTCGCGCTGGCCGTGGCGAGTCCGAATGCCGTTCATGCGCAGAGCAATCCTACGTCGGCGGGCGCAGGTGGTCTCGCTCCGATTCGACAATATATTTCCACCGGGTGGGACACGCTGACGCGTTCGCTTTCAGAGTGTTCGAACGTGGTGGATCCGAAGCTGGCAGCCTCCGAATCGGTTTTGTATTTCCCCGCGGATTTTTCCGTGCCGTCGAAAATGGATGCGCTACGGCAGCGCTGCAATTTCCAGATCAGGCATCTTCCCAAGAAAATTCAAATTCCCGGCGAAATTGATCCGGGGACTCTCGACGCGCAGGGGCTGCTGTATCTCGAACACCCTTACGTGGTCCCCGGCGGCCGCTTCAACGAGATGTATGGCTGGGACAGCTATTTCATTATTCGTGGACTGGTGCGCGATGGCCGCGTGGAGTTGGCGCACGGCATGGTGGAAAATTTCTTTTTTGAGATTGCGCAGTACGGCGAAGTTTTGAACGCGAATCGCAGCTATTACCTCAGCCGCTCGCAACCACCATTTTTGACCTCCATGATTTTGTCGGTGTACGACGCGCAGAAAGCCGCTGGTCACGAAGACCTCGCCTGGCTTGAGAAGGCTTACGGCTACGCGGTGCGCGACCATGATATGTGGACGCGGGAACCGTTACTGGCGGGCGATACGGGACTTTCACGGTATTTCGATCTCGGAGAGGGCCCTTCCCCAGAAAGCGTGAAGGACGAGACTGGGCACTATCGCGATGTAGCGGCGTATTTCCTGCTGCGCCCTGCCGCGGATGAAGCTTACGGGCAGAGTTATGTAGTGCTCAAGGACGACGCAAAGCCGAGCGCTGCGATTTTCGGCTCGCCATATCAGGTGCAGGTTTGCGACGTGGCGAAGACCATGAGTCGGCCAGAATGCACAGCGACGGCCACGGTGTCGCTTAGTGGGGATTTCTACAAAGGCGACCGCTCGATGCGCGAATCGGGGTTTGATATTGCGTTTCGCTTTGGCGCGTACGGCGCTGGGACGCACCACTTTGCCCCAGTTTGTCTGAACAGCTTGCTGTTCAAGACCGAGAAAGATCTGGAGCAGATGAGCTTGGCTCTCGGCAAGAACGGCGAATCGGAGCACTGGAAAAAGCTGGCCGCGGAGCGGCAAGCAAACATCCAGAAGTATCTGTGGGATGCCGAGCGGGGCCGTTTCTTTGACTACGATTTCGATAGAAAACAGCGCTCTACTTACGACTACATAACCACGTTTTACCCCTTGTGGGCGGGCCTGGCCACGCTGGAACAAGCTCGCGCGGTTACCAGCCACATCGGAATTTTTGAGCGGCCGGGCGGCTTGATGATGAGCCCCTACGAAACCGGCGGCCAGTGGGACGCACCGTACGCCTGGGCACCGACACAATTACTGGCCCTGGTGGGCATGCGGCGCTACGGTTTTGAGGAAGACGCGAATCGCGTGTCCTACGAGTTCCTGAGTACCGTGGCGGAGAATTTTCGCCGGGATTGGACGATCCGCGAAAAATACAACGCCGTTACGCGCTCTTCGGAGACGGCGGTGACCGCGGGGTATCACATGAATATCGTCGGCTTCGGATGGACGAACGGCGTATTTCTGGATTTGTTGCACGACCTGCCGAAGCCGCTGGTGGAAAAGTTGGCGAAGGAACAGGACCAACCAGCGACCGCGACACGCTGACGTCGGATTTCTCGCCGACGCCGTACGAAAAGCGCCGGGACTAACAGCCCGGCCGCTGGAAAGACGCATGCTCAGGCTTACGCTGCGGTGCCCTCTTCATTCGAATCGTGAAACTCCAATATTACTTTGGGATCCGCGGGCGGCGTCGCGCCGACTTGCGATGCGACCCATGAACCCATCCGGTTGGCGGCAGCGTTCATGGCGCGCAGCGGAGCCTTGCGCAAATATTTGTGCACCAGGGCCGCGGTGAACGCATCGCCGGCGCCAACGGTGTCTTGCACTTTCACGGGATGGCCGGGATGTTCATCCGTGGCCTTCGCCGTAACCAGCAGGCTTCCCTGTCCGCCGCGGGTCACGCACACGAGTTTGAGTCCGTATTCCTTGAGTATCCATTGCGCGGCGCTTTGCTGATCGCGCGCTGTGCCTCCAAGCAACTCGGTGACGCGCATGATTTCGTCGTCGTTCAGCTTCATGATATCGGCGCGGCTCGCGGATTCCGAAAGAACGTCCTTATTAAAAAATGCCTGCCGCAGATTTACGTCAAAGATGCGCAGCGTTCCAGGGCGCACGGCTTCGAGGAACGCCAGGATGGTGGCGCGGGATTGCGCGGAGCGCTGTGCTAGGGAGCCAAAGCACACTGCGTCAGCCTTCGCAGCAAGCTCCCGCCACTGCGGAGTCCACTCGAAAAAGTCCCACGCTACCTTTTCCATGATTTCGAATTTCGGCTGGCCTTCCGCGTCAACGGTTACATTGACGGTGCCGGTCGTACGATCGGCGTCTACTTGCAGAAAAGTTGCTGGAAGCCCGAGTCGCGTCAGGCGGCGCGCGGCGGCGTTGCCGAGGCGGTCTTTGCCCACGCGGCTGGCTACCAGCGCGTGGTCGCCGAGTAGCGCCGTCATGTACGCAAAATTCGCCGGCGCTCCGCCGAGTTGCTTGCCCGAGGGCAAAAGATCCCAGAGCATTTCGCCGAGTCCAACGACGGTGAATCGTTCATTGGAAGCCGCGGTTTTTTTCGCCGGAGTTGTTTTAGGGCTTTTCATTTTGGTGGGACTGCAGTTGCTCCGCGAGCTTAAGTTCTCGTTCGGCGTCATCGGCGCGGCCAAGATCGCGATACGCCTGGCCCAGCAGATGATGCGGAATCGGGTTGTTGGGGTCCATAGTCAACGCGCGCTGCAGCGCTCGCATCGACAATTCAGCTTCGCCTTTTTTCTCCAGTACTTTGCCCAGAAGTATATACGGACCAGTGGAGGTGGGGTCCAGCCAAATAGAACGCTGCAGTAGTTTTTCGGCGTCATCGTATTTTTGCAGGCGGGATTGCGCGTCGGCCAGCTTGTAATAAGCCGCGGCGTAGCCAGGATTGATGGACAGCTCGGCCTGGAATTGCGCGACGGCCTCAGGAATCTTGGATTGATAAAGGTACAGTTCACCGAGTAACTCGTGAGCGAGCGGCAGTTTGGGATCGAGGCTGGCAGCTTTGCTGGCGTACTCCTCCGCGACCGGACCGAAATCCTGGCGCAGCAACATGCGAGCGGTGAAAAGATAGCTGGCGGCGGATTCCGGGCCAACCGCGAACATCTTGGCGAAGGCGTGCCGTGCTTGCGGATAGTCTTTCGCCTGGATGTAGCAGATCCCCAAAATGTAAGCCGCATCGACATTTGCCGAGGCGTACCACGTCTGCACCCTTTCGAGCAGCGGGATGGCTTGCGCCGGCCGGCCCGCCAAGTAGTAGGAGAGGCCGAGCAGCTGGGTGGCTTCCTCATCGCGAGGATTTTCCTCCAGTGCGGCGGAAAGATATTTGGCGGCGCTCAGGAAGTCGCTTTTTTTGTAGTAGGCCACGCCGAGTTCGCGCGACAGCCCGGGCACAGCAGCATTTTTCGATTGTAGGTCCAGAAGTTGGGTGATGGCGTCATCAAACTTGCCAAGCTGCAAGAGATGGCGCGCGGCGGCGAAATCCGCCGCGCCGGCTTCCGTTGCTACGCGAGGAGCGGGCGCAGTGATCTGGGTTGAGGCCTCCGGTGGTGCCGTCTGCGCTGTCTGCGCAAACGCCGGAGTCGCGGCACACAAAACAAGCATCAGCGGCCCGAACAGGAGCTCTAGCCGGCAGACCTTCGTCGCTGCATTACAGGCCACGTGAAGAAATCCCTCAAGGAAAGCACCAAGATTAGAGCATAAAAAACGGGGAGCCCGTGAGGGCTCCCCGTTGGGTGTGGGGTGGTCGTGTTTGGGTTAAAAAGTTACGCGCAAGCCAAACTGCAGTTGGCGCATGCCGGTCGGGGAGCCTGGGGAGCCGTCCGCTTCGATATCCTGGATCTGTCCCGCGTTGCCTTTGTTGGCAGGACCTGCGCAATCGATGCAGGTATTGCCCTGGTTGGAGTTGAAGCCAAAGTTGACATGGTTGAACACGTTGTAGGCGTCAAAGCGGAACTTCGCGTTGATGCGCTCGGTAATCTTAAAGTTCTTCGTCAACGAAAGATCGGAGAAGAAGGTATTCGGCCCCGTGAAGGTGTCAAATCCCACGTCGCCGATTGTGCCGCACGCCGGGAGGGAGAATGCCCCTGACGTCGGTCGCGCCAAGGTGCAGGCATCTACGCCAACGTCGGCGGGCGTCAACGCACTCTGGGTGCTGAGCGATGGGACAGGCACGAACTCCACCCAGACGCCGTTCACTTTTCGCGGACCTACCTGGAAGCCTTGGCCGGTGAGGTTCGGACGGCACGGCCCAATGTTTCCCGAAGTCTCGCCGCAGTCGCCGAGGGTTGCTGTCCAAGGCAAGCCGCTGCTGTATGTCAACGTATTCGTTATCTGCCAACCACCGACCACGTAGTCGAGCGCCCGGCTGGCATCGCCGAGGAAGTGCTTTCCTCTGCCGAACGGCAATTCGTAGACGGAGTTGAACACGAAGACTTTATCGCGGTTGTACTGGTCAGGGCCGTAGGCAATCTTCGGGTTCACGTCGTAATAGCCTTGATCGAAGGCATTCGAATGGGAGAAGGTAAAGTGCGCCAGGAACTGCAACCCGTTCGAGAAGCGCTTTTCGACCTTGGCCTGAAGTGAATTGTAGTTGCTACTGGAGTCGTTGCCGAAGTAGGTCAGGTCCACCGCGCAACAAGGCGGTGTTGGAATCTGTACCCCTCCAGGACCAGTGAAACTGAATCCGGGATATGTAAAGGACGGAATGCCGTTCTGGAAATACTTGCGACGGTCGTTAGGCGGCAAGAAGGGATTGAATGACCCTAGAGCCACGTCCCCTTGCGGGCACGGATTCAACAAAGGATTAGTGCACACTACAACGTCAGTGCCGCCTCCGACGGCCGGCTCGTTCGGGTTGTAAGAGGGCCCGCTAGGATTGAAAACGTGCGTCCCTTTGTTTCCGACGTACGCGATCTCCACGGAAATCGTCGACGTGACCTGACGTTGCACGGTCGCATTCCACGCGTCCACGGTCGGCAAGCGCTGTATCGTGGGCCTAATTCTCGAGCTGGACGTGCCGTCCAGACCGAGGAGCGGCAAAGTGCCCGTAGGCGAGATCGAAGATATCACCTGCGAGAAGTTGAAGGCCGGGGGCCCTTGTGCCAGCGTAAATACCGGCGACATATTGTTCGTCGCGGCCGAATTCAAGTTGGAGTCCGCAATCGATTGGTTGGCCAAAACCGGCAGATTCTGCGTTACCACGTGACCAAAGTTCGAACCAAACACGCCCAAGTCAAAACTGCGACCATAGCCGACGCGCACAACCGTCTTGGGATCGTATGAGTAGGCGATTCCGAGGCGCGGGGCAAAAGCCTTATAGGTGTTGTCGATGTTGCCGTTCAAGCCCACACCGCCGTAGCCCGCTACGCGTATAACGCCCTGATCCAAATTAGCGAAGCCACCGTTCCCTTTGGCGTTGACATACTCTGGATCGTAGATTTCCCAGCGTAGTCCGTAATTGAACACCAGCTTGCTGGTGACGCGCCAGGTATCCTGTCCGTAGAAGAAGAAGCGTCGTTGCCGCTCCGCGGCATCCGTGCTGGTGCTCACAAAGCGTTGGAACGAGGTTACGTCACCCAGAAGGAATGTGGCCAGACTGAGCCCGCCATCCCCACCGTTCGAGGTGCCGCCGGCGTCGAAGTTGAGAATACCAGTGCGGTTGTTGTCGCTGGGAACGCGCAGGTTCTCAGCGTAACGAATATCCGTTCCAAACTTGATCTGGTGATTGCCCTTGATCTTCGTCCAGTTGGATACGGTTTGAAACTGCTGTTCGCTTTCGGTCAACGGGCAGTTGCAGCGGCCAACGTTGAGGCCGTCTCCAAATGGCGTAAATTGGTTATTGCCACCGGCCGTGAGGTTAAAAGAGGACAGGCCTCCGGTTTCTGACGATCCAAGGTTCAGGCCAGGAATTCCGAACGCGGTCATAGGTGCCATGTTCGCGTCGGAATAAGCCGTCTCCGGGTTGTACTTGAAATAACCGAACCGGAAGTCCGTGAGCAATGTGTTTCCGATGGCCTTATCGAAACCAACCGCGAGGCTGTAATTGTGAACAGTCGACGACCCGTTCAGACCGCCCGGACCAAATCCTTGGCCACCAAGTTCGCCCAAGGCTCCCAAACCGGCGAGGTTGAAGTAATCCAGGCTGAATCGCCCGAAAACTTGGAAGTTGTGCGGTGCGTTGTAGTCGACGCGAATGTCGAAGGCGTTCTGGTTGAAGTTACCCGAGCCTGAGCCTACGAAATTGTTCGTTAGGCTCGTAGCCGTTGGTGCCGGAAACGCTGCCAAAACGGCTGCCGCCTGCGCGGAGATATCAGCGATGGGAATCATATTATTGGCAAACGGCAAGCGACCGGTACCGGTCAGCGGATTACTACCGGGAGTATTCGGATTAAAGACTTGCCCGGTGCCGGTCTGGACGGTTCCGAGATACTGGCTCAAATCGCAGAACCCCGGCGTATTGCTCGTGGCGTTTGTCAGCGGGTTACAGGTGCTTGCCACTTCGGCCGTAGGATCTGTCGAAACCTGCGACGCGCCGCTGATCTCTCGCACACCCTGATAGTCGCCAAAAACAAACAGCTTGTTCTTGATGATCGGAGCACCGGCGGAAATACCGAAATCTTTGTATGTAGCATTCGGTAGCGTGCCGAATTGCGTGAAGGGATCACGCGCTTGCTGGTCGCTCCCGCGGTAATCATAAAACCCTGTGCCGTGGATTTCGTTACTTCCAGACTTCGTCTGCACGGTAATGACGCCCGCGACGGCCTTGCCGAACTCCGCGTTGTAATTCTGCAGTGCGATCTTCGTTTCTTGAATGGCGTCCAGATTGGGGTTAACCACAATGATTCCCAAGATGGCGTCTTGATTGTCCGTACCGTCTAAAATAAACGACGTTCCGCTAAAATGCTGGCCATCCACGAAAATCTGCTGCCCGCCTTGCGGGTTTTCCGTGGCCGCGTGACTCCAGCCAACTATCTTCTGCGTTCCGGGCGATAGCAACTCAAGATTGGTAAAATTCCGGTTGAGCAACGGCAAGTCTTCGACATACTTCTGGTTGAACTCGATGGCCACGTCCGCGCTCTGCGTCTTCAGTTGAGGGACTTCGCCGGTCACCTCGACGGTTTGGTTCACCGCGCCGACCTGCATCTGGGCGTCAACCTTGGGTGCCTCGTCAGCGGATACTTGAACGGACGGGACGTCGTAGCTCTTGAAGCCCGCGGCTTCAACCTTCACGCTGTAGGTGTCGGGGATTAAATGCGAGACGGTGTAGTAGCCGCTTTCGTTGGTGGTGGTTTCCTGAGCGGTATTTTTGGTGGTTGAAGTGACGGTGACTTTCGCCCCAGCCACCCCCGCGCCTTGCGTGTCGGTAACGGTGCCGACGATGCTGCCATACACGGCCTGCCCCATCGTGACCGGAGCATTCAAAAGGAATCCAGCGGACAACACAACGAGCAAAACCACAACCATGCGCCTGGCCATTCCACCCCTCCTCAAAACACACGATCAATGTCCCACGGTGAACAGGCCCGACTCCCCCGAGAGCCGAACCAAAACGGGCTAGTGCAAAACGATTACGCGGTACGATAAAACAATTATGATGATGCGTCTTATCAATATTTTGCGGGCATCCGTAAGTCTCACTGCGTCTGATACCGTTACATTTCGTAAGCCCCGCGCTTGCAGTTAGTTGTCCGGCTTGGTAGGCTCCTGTTACATGGCTGTTACCGGGGTGGGGGATGTTGCCTAAGGCCCAAGTCCTGACGGAAATCGATAAACTGGTTAATAGTCAGGCGCTGCATGGATCCGAATCACTATGCAAGCTCTTGCGCTACCTGGCCAACCACGCCTTAGAACATCCGGGCGCGTCGCTCAAGGAATACCAGATCGCCACAGAAGTCTTCGGCCGCCAGGCGGATTTCGATCCGCAACTCGATTCCATGGTGCGGGTACAAGCCGGGAGGCTGCGCACCAAATTGAGCGAGCACTACAGCACTGCGGGCGCATCGGACGCCATCTGCGTGGAGTTGCCCAAAGGCACCTACGTCCTGACGTTTCACGACCCTCCGTACGGTAGCCTTAAGCACCAGAATGGGGCTTCGCACGACGCTCTTCTGCACCCGCAACCAGATGGATCGACCCAGTCGCTAGTGCTCCCTCGCAAATGGGTGGCCGCCGTGGCCACGCTGTCAATTCTATTGGCTGCGGCGCTCGCGGTCATCGGCATGCTCATCTGGGCACGAAGGTCCGTTCCGCATTCCACCGTTTCAGCGAGCGAAGCTCCGTCGCCGACCTTCCGCACCTTTTGGTCTGGCTTTCTGGCCGGCCCTGAACTTCCTCTCGTGATATTCAGCAACGCGCAGTTCGTTGGCCTTCCCGGCACCGGAATGCGTTATTTTGACGCCGCGAGAGATACCGGCGCGAAAACCCTCGATCACTACACCGGCGTAGGCGAAGTGCTGGCGGTTCACGACCTGGATATGGTTTTTGGCTCCCTGCACCAATCGCTGCGCATCAAGCGCGGCAGTCTCTTTACCCTGGATGACGCCAAAAATAACAATTTGATCTTTATCGGCTCGCCGTCGGAAAACCTGGCCCTACTGGAAATTCCCAGTACCAAAGAGTTTACGTTTCGCCGCGTGACCTCTGGGGTGCGCAAGGGCGATACGGAAGTGGTGAATGCGCGGCCCTTGGGCGGCGAAACCAGCGAATATCTGGCGTCGCCATCGAATCAGACGCTGGTGGAAGATTATGCCGTGGTAGCGTTGGTGCCCGGCATGAATCCCCAATATTCCGACTTGATTCTGGCCGGCACCACGACAATTGGCACGCAGGCTGCCGTGGAATTCGTCTGCGGCGAAAATACTTTGCAGCAGTTGTTGACCCGTTTGTCCGTTTCCAAAGCTTCTGAGCTAAAACCCTTTGAAGCCATCATCCGCGTGAAGGTAGCCAGAGGCGTTCCCGTGGAATCGGAAATCGTCGCCTTGCGCACCAACGCGCATCCATGAAAACTCTGTCTGCTCCTCGCGGCTTGCTCGGGCGCTTCAGGGCTGCGGTTGCGGTGTCGCAAATTGCGCATCCAGCCGCGAAGCCTCCTGCAATTCTTTTTGCGCGCCATCAGCGTCCCCTTTACGGCGCAGCGCCATTCCCAATTGATAGTGCGCCGCCGCGTAATCCGGCTTAGCGTTGATGGCGGCGCGAAACTGAGAAATCGCGCCGTCTAAATCTCCCGCACTCATCAGCCGTTTGCCAGAGTTTGTGGCGAACACGGCTGACTGCAGATTGTTTTTATCTCGCGCGATCTCTGCGCCGGCCTTGCTTTCTGCCGCCGCCCCGGCAACATCGCCGAGCTGTCGCAATACCGCCGCGAGCGTGGTATGGGCCCCCGAAAAATCAGGCTGCAGCCGAATCGCTTCGCGCAGCGCGGCCGCGGCATCCGACGGTTTTCCTTCCTGCTTTAAGACCGTTCCCAGCGTGTAATAAGCTTCCGCGTAATCCGGCCGGGAGTGAATCGCGGCGCGAAGCTCTCGTTCGGCGGCAGGCAGTTCACCCTCCTGCCAAAGTGTCACGCCCAGCGTGTAGTGCGCGTCAGGCTGGTCGGGATCAATCTCCGTGGCCTTGCGAAATTCTGCGACGGCCTCTGGTAAGTGATCCTTAAGCTTTAGCGCCAGCCCTAAGTCGTAGTGAAGCGTCGGATCGTTCGGAGCGGTTTTTAACGCCGCGCTGAACTGTTCGACCGCCGCATCAAAATCGGTCATCTGCAAATATGCTGCGCCCAGATTTTTGCGATATTCGCTGTCGCCCGGCCGCAAACGCAGCGCCGTCTCAAACTCCACCACCGATCCCTTACCATCGCCGATCTGTAGCAGCGCAAGCCCCAGATTATTGTGCGCATCGGCATTGTCCGGCTGCAGCGTGGTCAGTTTTCGAAACGCCGCGGCGGCTTCGTCGACTTCCCCCACCCGTTGCAGCAACAAACCCAGGTCGTGCAGCGCCTCCGGAAAATCCGGCTGCGTCTGCAGCGCCGCGCGGTATTCCACGATGGCCCCTTCCGCCCTGTTTTCGGCACGCAGTACGCGCCCCAGATAATAGTGTGCCTGCGCGTTATTGGGATCGATGCGCAACGCGATGCCCAGTTCCGCTTCCGCTTGCTCGGGCAAATGTTGTCGCTCGCGAAGGACGCCAAGATGTAAATGCGGCAGCAGCGATTCCGGCGCCAGCTCCGCGGCTTTTTCGAACTGCGTCACGGCGTCGATTAGTTTTTCCTGCTGCACCAGTATGGTTCCCAGTTCGTCGTACAGCTGCGCGCGTTGCGGTTCCGCCTCGATAGCGCGCTGAAATGTTGCCACCGCCGCGCTCAGGTCGCCCGCCAACGCCTGGGCGCGCGCCAGCGTGCGTTGCGCTTCAGAGTCTTCGGGCGCCAGTCTTACTGCTTCGCGAGCTTCCGTAAGCGCAAGCTGGGTATCACCTTTTTGCAGATAAGCGTCAGAAAGATTGGTCCGCGCCTGCACGAACTCCGGCTTCAGCCGCACCGCTTCTTGCAATTGCGGAATCGCCGCCGCCGCGTCACCTTGCGTCAGCAGCACAAACCCAAGCGAGTTATGCGCCTCGGCGCTGGAAGGCGCCAGGCGGACGACGTCTTCGAAGATGGTTCGTGCTCCAGCGAGGTCGCCCGCCTGCAGTTTCGCCATCCCTTTCGCGTACAGCGCGTTCGGGTCGTCGCGTTTTCCAGTAGCCGGCGTTCGGGAGGTCTGCGCGTGTACGAAGTACGGGCCCAGCGAAAGGAAAAAACCCGCTGCGACAATCGCATGAAATCTGCATCGTCGAGACGCGCCAATATCCTTCATCGCTAGACAGCAATTTTTCATCCTTCGGATATTCGCAGCATCGCCGTGCGCAATGCTAGTATTTTCACGAAGTGCGACGCCGTAGTATTCATCGGAATCTGGGTCGTGAAGCTACAAGGTCGCAACCGTTGCCGAACACGCCGAGGTCTACCTTTCTGTCACAAGTTTTCCTACTCCGCTGCGAGTTCCGCAAAGCTCTCACGTTCTTCCTTGCGCTAACTTCGCTGGCGATTCCCAGCCCCGCGCAAACTCCAGCCCTAAAGCCCATCGCGCCATCAACGCCGCAAGTCACAACCCAGAAAGCGGCGGCCGCTCCGCAACCTCTGGCCTACTTCACCGACCGCGCCACCTCCGCCGGCCTCACCGGCAAAACCATCTTCGGCGGGGTCAACACCAAAAAATACATCATCGAAACCACCGGCACCGGCGTGGCGATTTTTGACTACGACAACGACGGCTGGCCAGACATCTTCATCGTCAACGGCACCACGCTCGACGGTTTTCCCGCAGGCCAAACTCCCACCAGCCATCTCTACCACAACAATCGCGACGGCACTTTCACCGACGTGACGCAAAAAGCCGGGCTCACCCACACCGGATGGGGCCAAGGTGTCTGCGTCGGCGACTACGACAACGACGGCAACGAAGATCTCTTCGTCACTTACTACGGAAAAAATATTTTGTATCACAACAATGGCAACGGCACCTTCACCGACGTCAGCGAAAAAGCCGGCGTCGCAGGTACCGGAAAATCCTGGGGCAACGGCTGCGCTTTCGTCGACTACGACCGCGACGGCCATCTCGATCTCTTCGTCGCCAACTACGTCGACTTCGACGTCACTACCGCGCCGGCCCCCGGCGATCGCCCGAATTGCATCTGGAAAGGTGTGCCGGTAATGTGCGGCCCCATGGGCCTGCAGTCCTCCAGCAATATTCTCTACCACAATCGCGGCGACGGCACTTTCGAAGACGTAACCAAAAAAGCTAACATCGACAAAACCAACGGCCACTACTCCCTCAGCGTCTCCACGCTCGATTTCGACGAAGACGGCTGGCCGGACATCTACGTCGCCTGCGACAGCACCCCCAGCATCCTCTATCGCAACAACCACGACGGCACCTTCACCGACGTCGCCGTCCTAGCCGGCGTGGCCTTCAACGAAGACGGCAAAGAGCAAGCCGGCATGGGCTCCACCATCGCCGACTTCAATGGCGACGGTCACCTGGACATTTTCAAAACCAATTTTTCCGACGACACCTCGACGCTCTATCGCAACAATGGCAACGGCACCTTCGACGATGTCACCACCGCCGCCGGACTAGGCCTCCACACGCAATACCTCGGTTGGGGTACCATGTTTTTCGATTTCGACAACGATGGCTGGCCCGATCTCCTGCTAGTGAACGGCCACGTCTATCCAGAAGTAGATTCGCAGCATCTAGGCAGCAGCTATCAAGAGCCGCGCATTCTCTACCACAACAACGGCAACGGCACCTTCACCGATATTTCTGCGTCGGCGGGTCCTGGAATAACCACTGTCAGCTCTTCTCGTGGCCTGGCCATCGGCGATCTGTGGAACGACGGCCAGCAATCCGCGGTAGTAAGCAACATGAACGCCGCGCCAAGCCTGCTGGTCAACGGCATCCACAATCCAAATCACTGGATCGCCATCAAGACGGTCGGCACAAAATCCAATCGCGACGGCATCGGTGCAAGAATTCGCGTAAAAGTCGGCCCGCGCGTTCTAGTCGACGAAGTCCGCAGCGGTTCAAGCTACGATTCAAACAACGACATGCGCGTGCATTTCGGCCTGGGCGTCGCACCAAAAGTAGACTGGATCGAAATCCGCTGGCCCAGCGGCCTCATCGAGCGCTTCGACAATCCGGCTATCGACAAAATCCACTCACTCAAAGAAGGCGCTGGCAAGCGTATCCTCGACAACTAATGAGATCTTTTCTTCTCTGCGCTCTCTGTGCTCTCTGCGTTGAAATCCCAACTCAGCTAATCCGCAACTCTCACCTCTTACCGCCCCGCGCTATGTCAAACGCCACGGTCCGCGTAATCCCCCGACTTTCAGTAACGTAATAAACCTGATTCGCCTTTAAATCCTTCAGCGTATCCACCGCCCCGCTGGGCCACCTCACTTCCAGTAACTCCACTTTCTCCGCCTTCCCAATTCCGAAATGCACCCTCAAATCATTCTGCGAAATATAACTCCCCCCGCTCCGCACTTCATCAATCTGCGCATGCGGATTCTTCTCGTCCGCCGGATGCGTCACGCACCGCAACCGCGCCCCAATTCCGCTGCGATTCGATTTCACCCCGATCGTCCGCACCTTGATCCAGTTCTGCTTCACCGTGGAATCGCAGCGTAGGAGTTGCGGAAAATCATTAACCGTATTCACCACCACATCGATGTCTCCATCATTATCAAAATCTCCGAACGCACACCCCCGCGCCGCGACCGGTGTCACGATCCCCGGTCCGCCCCGCGCGGAAACATCCTCAAATCGCCCGTCGCGCATATTTCGATACAACAGCTTCTGCTGCGGATACCCGGCCTCCGTCCGCAACTGCTCCACTTCCGGATACACATGCCCGTTGCAAATCAAAATATCCGGCCAGCCATCGTTGTCCATATCAAAAAATCCGCAGCCCCACCCAAGAAATTGCGTGTGCTTCCCCAGCCCTGCTGGAAACGTCGCGTCTTCGAACACCCCTCCGCCTAAATTGCGATACAGCGACGGCGTATCGCCCGCAAAATTTGTCTTCAAAATATCCAGATTCCCATCCAAATCGTAATCCGCGGCGGAAACTCCCATCCCCGCTTGCGGTTTGCCATCGGCACTCAACGCGCAACCCGCCTCTGTAGCCACATCTGAAAACTTTCCATTTTTCAAATTGCTGTACAACGCGCTCGCCGTCGAGTCATTCGCCACATACACATCCGGCCAGCCATCGTTATCAAAGTCCGCCGTCAGCACTCCCAGCCCGTACGTCCCATTCGCCTGCAAAATCCCCGAACCTTCCGAAACATCTGTAAACGTCCCATCCCCGTTGTTGTGATACAGAATATTTTTCCCGCCAATCAGTCCCGGCGGCCCGCACGCCACCATCACGCCCTTATAGAGACACGGCCCAGACTCCGGCACCGGCGCCGTCTTCAAATCCATATCAATGTAGTTGGCGACAAAAAGGTCCAAATGCCCGTCGTGGTCGTAATCAAAAAACGCGCACCCCGTGTTCCAGCGTTTGCCGCTACCCGCTACCCCGGCCTTTTCACTCACATCCGTAAACGTCCCGTTGCCGTTGTTGTGATACAAAACATTTTTGCCAAAATAAGTGACAAACAGATCTTCGTATCCATCATTGTCATAGTCCCCGACACACACCCCCTGCCCCCAGCCGGAGTGCGCCACCCCAGCTTTCACCGTCACATCCGTAAATGTTCCATCGCGATTATTCTTAAAAAGATGCGAAGTCGGCTCCTGACCGGCAGGAAACCCTTCCAGCCGCTCCCCATTCACTAAAAAAATATCCAACCAGCCATCGTTATCGTAGTCGTAGAACGCCACACCGCAGCCGGTAGTCTCTAGCAAATATTTATTCTTGTGCTCCCCGCCAAAAATAGTTTTAGCGTTAAGCCCCGCCTCTCGCGCCACATTTACAAAACTAACTCCCAACTCCGCCGGCGGCGCCGCAACGCCTTTCAGTAGCACAGGCACTTCTGCCTGTGCTCTGGTTTCAGCATCACCGCAATTTGTCCTTTCTGGCAAACTCGCCAGCCCAACCCAGTTCCTCGGCCAAACCAGCGCCAGCACATTCTCCAAAGACAGCACCACCGCCGACCTGCTCAACGACCGCAAAAACCTTCTTCGTGTTGACGACAAATTGACCCTGTACCTTCCCGCGCAATCTTCGTGCTAGACTCCCACCCGCTCCTCTTATAGTCAGAGCATCTCCACATTGCAAGCGACGGCATCAACACGTCATTCGCACCACCACGCACGCGGCGACGCCAAATCCCCTGCAAGGGCGTCTCATTTCCGCGAAGTGTCAGCCGTCATCACTATTTTTGTTTTCATTTTTCTGCGGGCCCCACAAATCACCGCGCAATCCACTCCTTCATCCGCCGCTCCGATCAATTCGTCCGCTAGTCCCGCCCCCCTGGAACTCTCCCGCACCATCCGCCCCTGGGAATTTCTTTCCGCCGTCGGCACCGAAGCCGGCATCTTCGGCAACGAATCCGGCACCGTCGAAGCCTGGGTCTATCCTTTAAAAATCCTGCGCGACTTCCACCTCCGCTTCCACACCGACGACCGCATCATCGATTCCGCCACTCTCGCCCGCACCATCACCGCGCGCCCCGAATCCGTCACCATCCTCTACACCGGTGACACCTACAACGTCCGCGAAACTTTCTTCGTCCCCGTTGCCGAACAAGGCGCAATCATCCGCCTGGAAATCGAAACCGAGCACCCGCTCGAAATTGAAGCGCTCTTCCAGCGCGATCTTCAGCTTGAATGGCCCGCCGGACTCGGCGGCACCTACGGTTACTGGGACGAGCCCCGCAAATCCTTTTACTTCGGCGAAGAAACAAAAAAGTTCGTTGCGTTCGTAGGTTCGCCCAGCGCCAGGAGCGAGCAAGTCGAATACGCCACCAACTATTCCAGTTCCGACCAAAATGGCTTCCGCCTCGGCGTAACCGGAAAGGGTAAAGAAAGCAAACTAATCGTCATCGCCGCTTCGATGAATGGCGGGGCGGAAGCGGAAGCCACCTACCATCACCTGCTCAATGACTCCGCCGCACTACTGCAATCCTCCGCAAACTATTATCGCGACTACCTCGCCCGCACCCTCAGCCTCGAACTCCCCGACGCGCAACTCCAGCAAGCCTACGATTGGTCCCGCATCAGCGAGCTCCAAGGCGTCGTAAAAAACCCCTACCTCGGCACCGGCATCGTCGCTGGCTATCGCACCTCCGGCAGCAGCCAGCGCCCCGGCTTTGCCTGGTTCTTCGGCCGCGATTCCATGTGGACCTCGCTCGCCTACGACGCTTCCGGCGATTTCGCCAGCGCGCGCCTCGCCCTGGATTTCCTAAGCAAAGTCCAGCGCGCCGACGGAAAAATCCCCCACGAAATCGCGCAAGGCGCCAGCCTCGTCCCTTGGTTCACCGACTATCCCTACGCCTTCGCCAGCGCCGACGCGACCCCGCTCTACATCATCGCTATGGAGGATTACCTCTTCGCAAGTGGTGACGTAGCCTTTGTCAAAGAGAAATGGCCCAGCCTGCAAAGAGCCTACGCGTTTCTTCAATCCACCTACGACGCACAAGGCCTCCCTCAAAATTTCGGCATCGGCCACGGCTGGGTCGAGGGGGGCCCACTCCTCCCCGTAAAAACTGAGCTATACCAAAGTGCTCTCAGCACCGAAGCCACAGGCGCTATGGGATTGCTTTCGTGGAACACCGGGAACGAATCGCCAACCCTTAAAATGGCTACGTTTGACAAGCAGCGCGTACTCTTAAACGAGGCATTTTGGATTCCAGAAACCAAACACTTCGCATTCGCACTGGACAAGGACGATAAGAAAATCGACGAATCCACGGTCCTCTCCACCGTGCCCATGTGGTTCGGCCTGCTCGATTCGGAAAAAGCTAACTCCATGATCGATGAACTCGCCAAGCCCGCCCACCAAACCAACTGGGGCATGCGCATCATCGCCAGCGACTCCGCAAAATACAGCGCCGGCGGCTACCACTTCGGCGCGGTCTGGCCCCTTTTCACCGGCTGGGCCAGCGTCGGCGAATACCACTACCACCGCGCCGCTCCAGCCTACGGCAATCTCCGCGCCAACGCCCTCCTCGCCCTCGACGGCTCCCTCGGCCATACCACCGAAGTCCTCTCCGGCGATTACTACTCTTCCCTCTCCACCAGTTCCCCGCACCAAATCTGGTCCGCCGCCATGGTCGTCAACCCCATCCTCCGCGGCATGCTCGGCCTCGACGCCAACGCTATTCGCAACACGCTAAAGCTTTCTCCTCATCTTCCCGCCAACTGGCGAACGCTCTCCGCTCGCAATATCCGTGCCGGTTCGTGCGTGTTCGATTTAACCTGGATGCGCGACCCAAGTGTCACCACCGTGGTTGTTAGGGCCAAGCCAACCAGCGATGGCGTCGGAAATAAGGAGAAACCCTGTGACCTCGGCTTTGTTCCGGCGTTTAGCCTACGCGCCACGGTTACGCGTGTCACGCTTGACGGGAAGGACGTTCAGTTCTATCTCGAGCCATCTGTAACTGACCAGCATGCTCGTGTGGAATTCGATGTCGGCGATGCACCACGCACCTTGCGGTACTTCGTGCAGAATGATTTTGCGGTCTCCTACGAGCCCAGCCTTCCGAATCTCGGCGCCGCCAGCGATGGCTTGCACATACTCACCGAAGAGTGGACGCAGTCCAGAGATCAACTTACGCTACATCTCTCCGGAATCGCGAATCACGAATATTTCCTCAGCGTTTCGGACCCACTCCAAGTAGCCTCCGTGGACGGTGGTGAGTTAGTTGGGCGCGATTCGGCTTCGCCACAGATTCGCGTACGCATTCCGAATGGCGCGCCAAACACATTCGTGAATAGTTCGCTGACGATTCACCTCGTTTCGAAGCATCGGACTGCCAAAAATTCTAGGCCCTAGTTGTCGTTGTTCAGGAGACGCAACATGAAGAAGACGCAACTTCTCGCGCTATTGCTCGCCACGGTGTTCGTGCCGCTCGCCGCCCACGCCCAGCAAAAACCCGTCGACCCCGCCGGCCACCAGTGGTGGCAACACGCCGTCTTCTACGAAATCTACCCGCGCAGCTTCGCCGACAGCAACAACAACGGCATCGGCGATCTCAACGGCATCGCCCAGCACCTCGACTATCTAAAGCAACTCGGCGTCGACGCCATCTGGATCACCCCGTGCTTCCCCTCCCCGCAGGTCGACTTCGGCTACGACGTCTCCGACTACGAAGCCATCGATCCCATGTATGGCACCCTCGCCGATTTCGACCACCTCGTCGCCGGCGGCAAGAAACACAACATCCGCGTCATCCTCGATTTCGTCGTCAATCACACCTCCGATCAGCACAAATGGTTCATCGACTCTAAATCTTCAAGAACCTCCGAGCATCGCGACTGGTACATCTGGCGTGATGGCAAAGGCCCCAATCAGCTCCCCAACAATTGGCTCTCCACTTTCGGCAGCCCCGCATGGACTCTCGACCCCAAAACCAATCAGTATTACTACCACTATTTTTATCCCGAGCAGCCGGATCTCAACTGGCGCAATCCCGCGGTTGAAAAAGCCATGCTGGACGTTACTCGCTTCTGGTACAAGCGCGGTGTGGCCGGCTTCCGTCTCGACGCCGTCGATACTCTCTACGAAGATCCCAACCTCACCGACAATCTTCCGCTCCCCGGCACCGATAAATTCGGCCGCCCCAATCAAGACGAAAAATACAACAAAAAACTCCCCGAAGTTCACGATGCCATGCGCAAACTCCGCACCGTGGCCAACGAATACGGCTCTGTTTTAATCGGCGAAACCTGGACCGCCAACGTCGCCCAACTCAAGGATTACTACGGCGCAAAAAACGACGAACTGCAAATGCCCATGGACCTGATGATGACCGGCTTCAAAGGCCTCAGCGCCAATGAATACCGCGCCCACATCGGCGAGGTAAATTCCTCCGGCCAGTGGCCCGTCTGGGTCATCACCAATCACGACATCGTTCGCTCCTACACGCGTTACGCCGACGGCGCGCACAATGACGACATCGCCAAATTGATGGGTGCCCTGTACCTCACCCTGCGCGGCTCCGCCATCATGTATTACGGCGAAGAAATCGGCATGGAAAACAACATTCCCAAGAGCCGCGACGAAGTTCAGGATCCCATCGGAAAAATCGGCTGGCCGATTGAAAAGGGCCGCGATGGCGAGCGCACCCCCATGCAATGGACCGACGGCGTCAACGCCGGCTTCAGCACCGCCAAGCCCTGGCTGCCCGTCCCCGCCAGCGCCAAAACGCACAACGTCGAAACCGAAGCCAAAGATCCCGATTCCATCCTCAATTTCTACCGCCAGCTCTTAGCCCTGCGCCACAAAGAACCCACGCTACTCGAAGGCGACTACTTCGCCATCAACGAAGACGACCCCAACGTCTTCGCCTATCTCCGCCGCTACAAAGACGAAGCCATCATGGTCGTCCTCAACATGTCCGCCACCCAGCAAAAAGTTCAATTCAATCTAGCCCCAGCCGGCTTCTCCGCCCCAAAACTTTCCCTGCTACTAACCAACGCCCACGCCCCAGTAGCAGCCGCCTCCGACGGCCTAACCATGCAACCCTTCGCCGTCTTCATCGCCAAGGTCACAAAGTAGCCAAGGCGGGTCGCCCGCAAATCCCCGCGCAGACCGTGGAGAAAGTGCAGGTGAGTTCCCGCTTTGCCTTCAGGGGAGATGTGAACGATCAAGAGGGCGGCCTTTTTTAATGCGTCTATCAGGCGTGTGTAAGCCCTCTGACGGAGGGTTGACTCATTTGGTCTCCACATGGCTCGGCATGATATAGATTTGTTATGGAAAGTCATCCCGTGCCGCCCGTAAACGCTTTGCGATTCTCCTATCTGGCGCTTCCAGCTTTGTTTTATGTCTTGCAGTTGCCGATGGTAAGCCTCTCCCAGACCGCCCTAGCGTCGCAAACGACTATCCGCGTGAATTCCTCTCTTGTTTTGGTGGACGTGATTACGCAGGATGCGAAGACTGGTCTACCTCTTAAAGATTTGAAAAAAAGTGACTTTAGAGTCTTTGATGACGGCTCGGAAATGGATATCCGGAGTTTTGACGTCGGCGCTCGCTTCGGCGCCCGACCAGTAGCACTGTGGTTCGTGGTCATCTGTAACGAGCACGATTGGGACGAGAAGGGCTCGGGTTTTATCCGTGGTCAAGGACAACTTCTGAGGCCCGCGCTAAATCATCTCGATAAAAACGACACATTCGCCGTTGCGCACTGGTGTGACAACGGAAAGCAACAAGTTGACGCAATGCCGTCACACGACATCGATGAAGCGCTCAATAAATTGGACGGACTGTTCCACCTACGGCCGGTCGAACCTGCAACGCGCAAAGGTGAACTGGCCTTGCAGGGAATGTTGCGATCCATCTTGGACATTTCCAGGTCTACAACTCCGCAACCGCTGCCGGTAATTGTATTTTTGTACGGCGACCATAGCGGAATGGCGCGTGAGGAAGTTGACGATATTCTAAAAGACCTCCTGGAAACTTCCGTGATCGTTTTTGGCATTAACGACGGAGCGGTACCTGTAAGTTCAATCTTTCTTGCCAACTTCCACGCACAGCCAAACGTAGCGCGGTTTTTGGCAGTTAAGACCGGGGGACAGTTCTTTTCCGTGCCACCTAAAATGTTTGGTACCGCCTTGGACGACATTCTCGTACAAGTTCATTTCCGCTACGTATTGGGCTTCCAGCCGCCGCAGCTTGACGGTAAGAGACACAATCTAACGGTCCAATTGACGGACGCCGCCGGAACCAAATTCCCCGACGCTCGACTGGCATTCCGTCCAGTCTACATTCCAATAAAATGAAGAAGTGGCGGCTCCTGATAAGTCATGCGAGTTCAAGGGGTCGACCCAACGCTCGTTCGAACTTTCGCCGAGTCTGGTCCTTGAAAAATTCCCAAAATGATGCTTGACAAGGTACCTACTGATTTGTTACTGTTCTCGCGTAGAGAAGTGCGCCCGGCCAACTGCCAGCCAAGCCTCGGCCTGAATTCCTAGTAACCACTTTATCACTAAAAATGGCCCATAACTCCCGCAGAATGAACACTTGCGAAAGGTTGTGAAAACACAGCCACTTAAAGTCCCTGTGTTTTCACAACCTTTCGCGACGCGCAGGGGTCATCCATCCAATCCCAACGCAACGACCCGACTGGCGAGTTTGGCCGCCAGCGCATCACCAAGGAGCCCGGCACATCCTCAATGCGCGACGCACTTGGCCTCTCCGGAGTCCAGTTGCCTCAGCATCCCGCGCGCCGCTGCCGAATCCGGATTGAACTCCAGCACCCGGGCCACCACCGCATGCGCCTGGTCGCCGTGCCCGGCCACACACAAGCCGCGTGCCAAATTCAATCCCAGCGAACTCCGCGCCGGCGCTCGTTCAAACGCGCCTTTCCATAGTTCGATGGCACGTTCCATGTGCCCGGCATTCGCTTCAATCACCGCCAGATCCGACGCCGCCTCGCCCGCCAGCGGATCAATGCGCAACGCGTGCTCGTAGTGTTCGCGCGCCTTGTCGATAAGTTTGCGCCGCTGCTCGTTGTACCCCAGCGCGGAAAGTATCGCCGGATCTTCGGGACTCTGCACCACCGCCTGCTCCAGCAGACGCGTGGCTTGCGAGAACGCATAGCTCGAGTTGCCGCCACCCATCGCCACCCAGGCCAGCGCCAGGTCGCGCACCGATTCGTCCGCCTGTCCCGTAGGCGCCGATTCCGCAGGCGCCAGTCCCGTAGAGGACAGTCCCGGAGAGGCTGATCCCGTAGGCGTCGGAAAGCGCGTCAGTTTCGGTTCCGCCGGCGGCACGTGCGAGGGGTCGTACGCCGATCCCACGCCCTGCAACGGCATCAAGGGCACGCGCAGAATGCGATGATCCGTGGCCTGCGTATGTGCCACATCGTTGGTGGCCAGCCGCGCCATGTGGCATTGCGCGCAGTCCGGCTGCTCCACGTGATGCTTAGCGGCAAAAGGCTCGCCATGGCACGCCAAACATTTCCCGCGGTAAAAAGCCACCTTCTCGACCGGCGTCGGCGATGAATGCGGGTCATGACACGACGTACACGTCATGGCATCACCCGAAACGCGCTTGCATTTGCTCTCTGCCAGCGCTTCAAACTGACTCACCGCCCGCATCTTGTCCTTGCCGCCGCCCGTCAACACAAAGTAGTGCACGAAATCAGAAAGGTCTTCACCGGCCTGAAATTGATACAGGTGTCGCCCCGGCTGCTCGATCGCCGCGTTGCCCTCGAGGTGGCATTGCATGCACACCGCGTCGCGCCGCGCCGGCGCAAGTTTCGCGGGATTCACAATCCCAGCGCCCGTTCCGACGTCCCCTGTCGCACCAGTTGCCGCGCCCGTTGTTACGCCAGTTGTCGCTCCGGCTGCTATGGCCGTTCCAGCACCGGTTGTCACTCCCGTCGCCCCGCGCGCACCGGCGGCTGTCTTCGTGCCGCCAGAAACTTTAGCGGGCGTCGCGCCCATCTGGTTCATGTGCCCCGTGCCCGCGCCATGACAGCGCTCGCACGTAATGCCCGCATGCGCAAAGAGCGGCGTACCATATTTATTTTCCGTGCCCGCTATCGGCCCTTGCGAACCACTCGTATGACACGCCAGGCAGGACGACGCAGCCGGCAAATTCAGCGGCACCTCATGCGAACCTTCAAACGCCGGCGCCATATCCCACACGCCCTTGGCGTCGATTCCCTTCTGCGCGTAAAAATTAATCGGCGACTCAAATACGAATCCTTCGTCCGCAAAAAGAAACGTGCGCCCGCGATGCCCGGAGCCAATGAAATACAGCAACTTACGCTTCCCATGCAGTTCGGGTTGCGCGGTGCGATCAAAACTCAGCCAGACCTCGTCGTCATCTTCGTACACCCGGTAGTGCACTCCCGACGCCTCGTGCTGCAGCTCGCCAGCCAAAAAGCCCTGCATCGCCGGACCGCTAGCCCGCGCCATCGCCGTCGCCGCATAAGTGTCGGCGATTCCGCGATGACACTTCGCGCAAGCCTCATTGCCAGGAATTTCTGTGTTGTTGGTGGCAGCGGATGTCGCAGCAGTACTCGTAACACCGCCAGGCTTTGGCACCGCCTGCCCTACCGAAAGCGGCGCCGCCACCGCAGCCCACACCATCATCAAAAACAAGCCGCAGGAGCTACGCCTTGCCACACGCCAAGTTCGCAACGCTAAGTTTTTGTGGGTCGGAGCTTTAGTTTTGTGGGTCGGAGCTTTAGCTCCGACAATACGTGCTCGGCTATCGACGGGCTTTAGCCCCTGAGGAATGGCTTCGTAGAACTCTTCAGGAAAAGGCTCATGTTTGTGGGTCGGAGCTTTAGCTCCGACGATATGTACTTGGCTCTCGGCGGGCTTTAGCCCCTGAGGAACGGTTCTGTAGAACTTTTCTGAAGCCTCGCAAGTAGGAATCACTACTTCGCCCTGGTCCGCCGGCGCGCTCGCCGGTCTAGTTGTAAGTCCCAATGTCACCGCAGACATACTACAACGAAAACAAAACTCAATTCGCCTATTGGAATGTACCGGTAGGATTCGCTACAGAGGGAAATTGCAGAATAGTCGCAAATTGAGGGTTACAAATAATGCGTCGGACGCTCAGTCCGCGGCTTTCGCTTCGTTGCCCGCGCTGGAAGATCGCCGGCCCTTCGCCGTTTTGCCCGCAGCCCGCTGACCGTCGCGCGAAGCTCCGTTCAGCGCTTTCGCATCCAGCAATGCTCCGTCTGGCGCCTTACCATTCTGCTGTTTCCCGTTCTGCAGCTCGCCATCCTTCGACTTACCATTCGGAAGCTGCGCATTCTGCTGTCCGTTCTGGTTATTGAGATGTTGCCGAATCACGTCCATCTCTTCCTGCAACGCCGCCAACACCACCGGGGATTGCCGCTCCCCGCGGGCCACCCGGCTTACGTACGAGGGGTCGACGCCCAATTTCGCCGCCACGCGCTGGTAGAGTCCGCGAAAAATGGAAAGCACCGGGAACGCAAGCGTGTTATCATTGGAGTTGTCACGGGTCATGACTCTCATTTCGAGTCCCCAACGGAGACTCATGCTCGTGAAAGCCTAACACATATGTTAGTGCAGATGTGGAATTGTCGCTTCTAAATGAAGGCTAAAAAAGCACCCTCGCCTGAGTGGTCGCGCAAAATCATCGCCCTGCGCGACTCCATGGGGCTCACGCAGGCGGCCTTCGCCTCGCGCCTCCATTATTCCGCCATGGCCCTCTCCCGCTGGGAACGCGGCACCCACGAACCCCCCGCGCAGTGTTACATCCAACTAGGTAATCTCGCCGGAGAGCCGCTCTGCTGGTGGTTCTGGGCTCGCGCCGGTTTCAAAAACACTGATCTTTCCCGCATGTTCCCCGAAGGCCACGGCGAACTGCGCAGCGCAAAATTCCCAGAGTTAGAACTTGTCGCCGCCGGCGTCCACAAGCGCCTCAGCAAAATGCCCCAGAAAACGCGCTTGGTGGCCATCCCAGTTTTGGCCGCGCATGCCGCCACGCACGGCGCCAAGGGCGATCAGGTGCTCGACCTGGACACCGTACCGGTCAGCGAAATGATTGCCGCACCAGACCTGTGGTGCCCCAATCCCGGAGAAACTAACTGTGTACGCGTACGTGGTGTCTCCATGGCCCCACTCATCAACAATGACGACATCGTAGCCGTGGACTGCGCTCAGATCGATCCCAAGCAACTCACGGGAAAAATTGTCGTAACCTGGCAGGAAGAGCAAGGCTTGGTGTTGTCAAGATTCCTGATGGTGAACGGCACACAACTTCTGGAATCCGAGAATCGCGAATACGAACCCGTCCCGCTAGGCAAAAACCGCAACTGGCGCATCATCGGCCGCGTCTTATGGTGGATTCGTAAAGCTCCGTGAAGTGCGTGGCACAGGTTTACACCCGCAGGGTGCACCTATTTACCCTGAGCGACGATGGGCCGGTGCGGTTTCTCCAGCCGTTTCGACGTACATAACGCAAACCGCAGTTGCACGATTTTCTAAGCCGAATAAACGGTAGTGGGTCGGTTTCCGGTTAGCGCGTTAATCAAGCACTTGGCTCAACTGGTCACGAGGGATAAGGTCCCCTCTGACATTTAGAGTTCTAAGTACGCATTGAAATCAAATATCACTGCGCTTCCTTCGGTGCGGCTGTTCCATCCGACCAAGTGGACACCGGAATCATGTACTCGGTAATCGGCTCCGGAGCGCCCGCAAATTGTGGATTCAACATTACCGGGGAGCCGGGCAAATCCGCTCCCCATGACTTGGCATCGGTAAGCGGAACGTAAAACATCAAATGAGGAACCCAATGCCCGGCTGAGTCGTTTAGATACCCTTGGGCTGACATCATGTAGCACATCGCGCCGGGCTCGACGGGCGGCAGTTCTTTAGCATCGAATGCCTTGATACCCTCGATGATCTGAGCCTTGGATAGTCCGGCCAATACCAATTCCGTTCTCTTCAAGGTCAAGGGAAGGATTGACCGCACTGCGGCCGGATTAAAGCAGATGGGCCCTCGCATCTTCGGGTTCCAGAACTGGGAAAAGTCAAACGGGGACATCCATGATCGCTCTACAAGACAGACGAAACCATTCTTGCCCTTGACGGCAGATTCGTAGCCACGCCGTCCGAGGATCATGACTTCAGCATCATTTGAAATCGACGGTGGCGCTGCGCTACGTGCCATCGAAATCTCTACATTTCGATCGGCTATAAGATACTGATCGACGGGAGCCATTTTGGGATAGGACGCAGCGGGCTCTTGAGACCGTGTCTCTAAAGAAGCGCTCACCAGCACAGTCACGAGCAATGTCGCGAATATAATCGCTTTAATCATGTTTCTGGCTACCTCCATAATCAATTCTCCTTTCTACTTGTCTCTTCTCATATTTTGCTCTCGTTCGGCTCCGCGGCGCACGAAGATTCGAGGAAGCTGATCATCCCTTTTTCGCCATCTTGGAGAGCAGCGGCATCCTGGTGACTCTTTGCCACGGAGATGTAGCTACGTTCCTAAGTCCGGATTAGTCGTGTCAGCTCAACCGGTCGATGCAACACCCTCAAGACGTTGATTTGACTATGCTTTCCCAAAAGAAGCTTTCTGTTTTGTCGTATCCGCTTAAAGCTTAGCCAGAGTAGTGTTCCGGCTAATCTAACCCTAGCAAGCGATTTCAATCTTTGTTTTCCTTGCAAATGGGTTCGAGCTGAGTGTTGCGTCGACCCATTGAGACCGCCCGGGTAATTGGAAACTGACCTACTACCGAATAAACTCCCGGCTTGCAGTCCCAACGCAGCCAACGTAGAATGAACTCGATGTCCACTCTCGCCAACCGAAACCAGCTTCACCTCTGCGCGTGTTGTACGTGTTGTACGCAGGTGTGTTCTGGCGCAGGGAGGCGTGTAGTCTAGAAATCCAACTCTAGTCGAGCCGCAGTTTTTCCCACCGCCAGATTCGCTGGCCGGTGGGTTTTTTATTTGTGTAGCAATTTTTTTTTCAAGCAAGAAGAAAGCGCGTGGTTCACCCAATGCCGGAGTTATCTGTCGCTGACCGAAGCACCGCCGTAGCGAGCGACTTCGCTACCGCCGCAACTGCGGCGCGCCTGAATCATCTTCAGACGCTGGAAGCCGAGAGCATCTATATCCTTCGCGAAGCCGTGGCGGAGTTCGCGCACCCGGTGATGCTCTATTCCATCGGCAAAGACTCCTCGGTGATGTTGCGCCTGGCGCAAAAAGCTTTCTTCCCGGGAGCCATTCCCTTCCCGCTGCTGCATATCGACACCAGTTACAAGTTCCCCGAAATGATCGCCTTTCGCGATTCCTACACGCGCGAAATCGGCGCGGAATTAATCGTCCACAGAAACGAAGCAGCCATCGCAAGCGGCGCGAATCCCTTTTCTCTCGGCACGCAAAAGTGTTGCGGCCTGCTGAAAACGAAGTCGCTCCTCGACGCGCTATCGCAGCGTGGTTTCAACGCCGCGTTCGGCGGCGCACGCCGCGACGAGGAAAAATCGCGCGCCAAAGAAAGAATCTATTCCTTCCGCGACGCCCACGGCCAATGGGATCCCAAGAACCAGCGCCCCGAACTGTGGAACCTCTTCAACTCCCGCATCGACAAAAACGAAAGCATCCGCGTATTCCCGCTTTCCAATTGGACCGAACTCGATATCTGGCTGTACATCCACGTCGAAAACATTCCGATTGTGCCTCTTTATTTCGCGAAGGAACGGCCCGCCGTAATCCGCGACGGCTCCATCGTGCTGATTCACTCCAAAGAAGAGTTGCTTCCCGGCGAAGAGCCCAAGCTCATCCAATGCCGCATGCGTTCGCTGGGTTGCGTGCCCTGCACCGGCGCGATCCGGTCGGACGCCGATACGCTTCCGAAAATTATCGCGGAAATGATCTCCTTCCGCCGCTCGGAACGCGAGAATCGCGCCATCGATCACGACGAAGAAGGCTCGATGGAACTAAAAAAACGGGAGGGCTATTTCTAGTGTCCTCCCTCCCTTTCGTGCCGTCGCTCCGCGTGGCATCGCACGAGCCTTCAGCGCCCTATGTCTCTTCGGCGCCAAATGTTCCTTCGACGAACGAGAGTTTCGAGGATTTCCTACAACGGGATCTCGCCAAGGATCTGCTGCGCTTCACCACCGCCGGGAGCGTGGACGACGGCAAATCCACGCTCATCGGCAGGCTGTTACATGACACCAAAGGCGTCTACGAAGACCAACTGGCTTCCGTTAAAAAAAGCCGCATCAACCGTTCCAGCGGCCCGATCGATTTCTCTTTGCTCACCGACGGCCTACGCGCCGAACGCGAACAAGGCATTACCATCGACGTGGCCTACCGCTACTTCGCCACCGCGCGTCGCAAATTCATCATCGCCGACACTCCCGGCCACGAACAATACACGCGCAACATGGCCACGGGAGCATCCACCGCCAGCCTCGCAGTGATTCTCGTCGACGCACCAAAGGCCTTTTGCCGCAAACGCGCCGCCATTCCTACATCGCCGCGTTACTTGGAATCCCGAATTTATTGGTGGCCATCAACAAAATGGATTTAGTGGGCTACAGCGAACACGTTTTCTTGCGTTTGCAAAATGATTTCCTGGCGCTGGCAGAACGCCTGAAAATTGCCGCCGCACAGTGCGTCCCCGTCAGCGCACTCGAAGGCGACAATATCGTCGATCGCAGCCGCAACACGCCGTGGTACAGCGGCCCCACCCTTCTCGAGCATCTGGAAACCGTGCCCATTCCGCCGCTTTCCAGCGAAAGTGCATTGCGCTTTCCTGTGCAGTATGTGATTCGCCCGGACTCCGCGTTCCGCGGTTTTGCCGGACAAGTTGCCGGCGGCAGTGTGCGCCCCGGCGACGCCGTGATGGCATTGCCGTCGCGGCAAACCACGCGCGTCCATTCCATCGTCACCTTCGACGGAGAACTCGCTTCCGCCGCGCTCGCGCAATCCGTAACGCTGAAACTGGAAGATGAGATCGACCTCAGCCGCGGCGACATGCTCGTATCACCCAGCCTTCCGCCTTCCGTCTCCAATCACTTCACAGCGTCCGTCGTGTGGCTGAACGAAAAACCGCTGCAACTCGACCACGCTTACCTCATTAAACACACCACGCGGCAAGTGAAAGCCACGGTCACGCGCATCCGCCACCGCGTCGACGTCAACACCTTCCACGAAGAACCCGCGCAATCCCTCGACATGAACGGCATTGCCTTACTCGAACTGGAAACCGGCAGTCCACTATTCTTCGATCCCTACGATCGCAGCCGCACCACGGGAAGTTTCATTTTGATCCATCCGCTGTCCAACGCCACCGCTGGCGCCGGCATGATTCGCGAAGATTTATCGCAACAACGCACGCAACACAGCACGCCACGCAGCACGCAAGAAATCGCCCCGTGGCAAATCACCGCTTCGGAAGTCGGCGGTCCCGCGATTACTCGAGCAGCCATCACCGCTGAGGAACGATTCGCGCGCCACGGTCACCGCCCCGCGATCTTCGTCGTTCCCGATCGCCGCTCGCTGGCTGAAGCCGCGGAGCGCGCGCTCTTTGACCAAGGCTTCGCGACTGTTCTTTTAGATCGCAGTTCCCTCACTCCCGCTTTACTTTCCACAGTCTTGCGCGCCCTATGGTCCGTCGGATTCATAGTCCTGCTCGTCGGTGAGCAACTTTCGCCCGAAACAAGTCAGCTTCTCGCAACAATTGCCGGAGAAGCGCGATTTGATTTCGTGAGCGTGGAGCACAAAGAAATCGTGGCGCAGATTCTTTCACGCGCGGAGTCGCTGAAAATCCAGTCTGTCGCGCAGAACTCGGGAACGGTGGACTGACATGCATCAAGACTTGAATACCGGCTCGAATACAAGCGTGAATTCAGAAGCCCTGGAAAACCATTCGGCGGAAACGCTGGTCGATAGCATCGTGACTGCATCAGCAAAGCGACCCGTCTGCCTCACCTGCAGCTTTCAAGCCGAAGACATGATCGTCCTGCATCTCCTGCGAAAACATCTGCCAGCGCTCCCGGTCTTGTTTCTGGAAACCGGCTACCACTTTCGCGAAACCTACGAATTCCGCGACCGTATCGCCGCGGAATGGCAACTGAATCTCGTCAACGCCATCCCGAAGAAAACCGTCGCGCAACAGGAATCCGACTTCGGAATTCTCTACCGCGAAGATCCCGCCAAGTGCTGCCAGCTGCGCAAAGTCGAGCCCTTGATGGAATCCCTCGAACCGTTCGACATCTGGTTCACCGGATTGCGCCGCGAGCAATCGCCCACGCGAAAAAATCTAAAAAAAATCGAACAGCACCGTTTACCCAGCGGCAAAACGCTTTTGAAAGTCAGCCCGCTGGCCGACTGGACCTGGGCGCAAGTCTGGGAATACACCGGCAAGCACAACTTGAGCTACCTGCCGCAATACGACCAGGGCTATTCCAGCATCGGCTGCGAACCCTGCACCGCGCTTCCCATCGATCCCGCCAACCCGCGTTCCGGCCGCTGGAGCGGCAAAAAACTGGAATGCGGCATTCACACGTTTTCGGAGCGTGCCGAGTGATCCACTTTCTGCTCGGTTTCTTAATCGCTCTGGCCGTAGGACTCACCGGCATCGGCGGCGGCAGCTTCACCGTTCCCGCGCTACTGCTAATCGTCGGTCTGCCCGCCGGCGAAGCCGTCGGCACGGCATTCGTATTTGCCGGAGTGCTCCGTCTGATCGCAGCGCCGTTTTATCTTTTAGGCCGCCAGGTCCACGGCCGTTACTTTCGCCTTTTGCTGATCGGCGCAGTCCCCGGCCTCGTGCTTGGCATTTTCATTTTGCGATTTCTCGCGAACCGCGGTAATAGCTCCATTGTCGTAATCGTTCTCGGCCTTTTGCTGGCATTTTCTTCCAGCATCAGCTTCCTGCCACGCGTGCAGAATCCGCGCTTTGCCCGCAACAATTCCCATTGGCTGCCGTGGCTGGCTTTTCCCATCGGCGTGGAGTCCGGATTTTCGTCTGCAGGCGCAGGCGCGCTCGGCACCGTTCTGTTGCTGAACTATTCGGAAATGGCGCCAGCACAGGTCGTAGGAACGGATATCCTCTTCGGATTGGTCCTGGCCGTCATCGGCAGCGTCGCGCATTGGACTTTTGGCTCCATCAGCGCGCCTGTCTTGCTGCAAATGCTCGCAGGCGGTGTGCCCGGCGTGATTCTCGGCTGCTTGCTCGCGCGCAAAGTGCCTGCGCAAAAGTTGAAAGCAGTTGTGGCCACGGTGGCGCTACTCGCCGGACTGCAACTGATTTGGTCTGGCGCGCACGCATTGGGCGCGAAACACGCCACCGCGCAAGCCAAGCTCGCCGGCCGTATTCCAGGAGTTTCGCGGCCATGACATCGCTATACCGCGCGCAACTAACATTCATCAAGCGGTCTTATGGTGCTTTTCCGCTCTGTCGTTGTTGTTGATCCCTCCGTCGTTCTCCACGCCGTGAAGTCTGTTTCTTAATTTACTTCGCTCTTCGCGAAGAACTGCACCGCACGCTCTTGAGCGTGCAAAAAAAAACTCAAATTGGAGTGTCGAAAATGGATTCGCTCAAAGCGGTAGTTCCCTACGCAAAGAGAGTTGTGTTTTACGCGATGTCGCTCTTCATGGCCAGCGCCTTACTAGCTGTCACAGTTTCCGCTCAGGGCGACTCTTCATTGTGGGGCTCGATCACCGACGCCACCAACGCAGGCGTGCCTGGCGTCACCGTGCTTATCCGCAATCTCGAAACCGGCACCGAGCGCTCGCTGCTCACCGATGAATCCGGGCGTTTCAACGCGGCCGCGCTGCCTGTCGGCCGCTACGACATCACTGCTTCTAAGGCCGATTTTCAGACCGCGTACCGCGGTTCCGTATCCCTTGCCGTCGGCCAACGCGCCGAGGTCGACTTCCAGTTGCGCGTCGGGGAGGTCCGCCAAACCGTCGAAGTTCCCGTCGTTTCCACGGCTCTCGAAATCACCACGGAAGACACTTCTGGCCTGGTCGGCGAACGCCAGGTGAAAGATCTGCCGCTAAACGGACGAAGCTACGACCAACTCTTAACCCTGAACCCGGGCATCATCAATTACACTTCGCAGCGCGCCGGCGGAATTGGCACTTCAAATTCCGTGGTCGGAAATATGTTTGCGGTCTCCGGCCGCCGCCCGCAAGAGAATCTGTTCCTGTTGAACGGCGTGGAGTACACCAGCGCTTCCGAAATCAACGACACGCCGGGCGGAGCCAGCGGCCTGCTCCTCGGCGTTGACGCCGTGCGTGAATTCGCCGTGGTCGCCGATACCTACGGCGCGGAGTACGGAAAGCGCCCGGGAGCGCAAGTCAACATCGTTACCGCCAACGGCACCAGCGATTTCCACGGCTCGGCCTACGAATTTCTGCGCAACAGCGCGCTTGACGCGCGTAACTTTTTCGACTTCGGCAATATTCCGCACTTCGAGCGCAACGTTTTCGGCGGCTCCGCCGGCGGCCCCATCGTTAAAGACAAATCGTTCATTTTCGGAAACTATGAAGGATTCCGGCAAACTTTGGGCTTAAGCGATCTCACCCTCGTACCAGACAACTCTTCGCGCGCCAGCGCCGTCCCCAGCATCCAGCCGCTGCTGGCGCTCTGGCCGGTCGCCAACGGTCCCGAACTTTTGACCTCCACGGGCGCCAACAGTGGAATCGCCGAGGCCTTCAGCAATCCGCGGCAGCACATCCGCGAAGATTTCGGCACGCTGCGCTTCGATCAGATCCTCTCGGAAAATGATTCGCTTGCCGCGGTCTATACCATCGACGACAGCCAAGCCAACTCTCCCACAAGCAATCCCATCACGTTTGTGAACCTCACCTTGCGCGAGCAAGTGACCAGCCTGAGCGAAACGCACATTTTTTCTCCCACCGTCGTAAATCGCGCCACCTTCGGCTTTTCCCGCGGCGCATTTTACTTCAACAGCGGAACCACTGTGGATTTGCCAGGATTCATTCATTCCGATCAGCCCGTTGGCGCGGTAGTCGTCGGCGGCGGCACCACGCTGAACGGCGCCTCGCAGATCACCAATGGCGGCACCAACGCCGGAAGCAATTTAAGCGCGGTGCGCAATCTCTTCACCGGAAGCGATCAGGTCACGATTACGCATGGCAAACACTTGCTGACCTTCGGGGCATGGCTGCAAAGAATTCAGGCTAACGATGTTCTGCTGCAGGACCAATACGGCCAAACCTCTTTCACCAATCTGCAAACCTTTTTGCAGGGCACCGTCAGCACCTACACCTTCGCGCCAAGCTTCACGCCGCTCGGATGGCGCTCGCTCGAAGGCGCCTTTTACGCCGAAGACGCCATACGCCTAAGTCCATCGCTGGAATTGCGCATCGGTTTCCGCAGCGAGTCCACCAACGGATATAACGAGGTGGACGGCCGCGCTTCCAACTACGCGTTCAATTCCAACGGCGTCATCGTCACACAACCCGTCATTGGCAGCTCCCCGTTTACGCAAAACAACGCCACATTCCTGCCCGCGCCGCGCGTCGCGCTCGCGTGGTCGCCCTTCGGCTCCAAGAAAACCGTGATCCGCGCGGGCTTCGGCGAGTATTACGCGCTGCTGGACAATCTCAGTTATCGCCTGGATCAAAACGCCCCGTTCAATACCGTCGAGGCCGCAAAAAACATTCCGTTTTCCAGCATCGCTCCGGGTGCGACGTACGCCAACGCAAAAATTATCCCCAGCGGCGTGCAGCCCAATTTACAAACGCCCACGGTGGAATCCTGGTCGCTCAAAGTCGAGCAAGAAATCGCTCCCAGCACAACCCTGTCCGTCAGCTACATCGGCTCGCACGGCTACCACGAACTAGTCTCCATCGACGCAAACCTCCCCATTCCGACGATCTGCCCGGCCGCACCTTGCCCAGCGAACTATCCTGCTGGCACGCTTTTTTACCCGGCCAACGCGCCGCTGCAAAACCCTCAGGTCTCGAACACCACGCACTGGTTTTCCGAAGGCGTCAGCTCCTACAACGGGCTGGAAGTGGACGTCAGCCGCCGCATCAGCCGTGGCCTGCAATTCCGCGGCGTTTACACTTTCTCCAAATCGCTCGATGACGGCGACAATCTCAACACCAGCGTAGCCACCAACTCCCCAGCATTCGTGGCCAACCCGCTCGACCCCGGAGCGGACTATGGCCGCGCATCGTTTGACGTTCGCAACGCCGCAGTCTTGAATGCCACGTACGATATTCCTTTTGCGCGAGAAAGCAGTGCGGACGCCAATCCCTGGGTTGCAAGAATCCTCGGCAACTGGCAAGTCAGCGCGATTCAAACTCTGCAGTCTGGCCTGCCTTTCACACCGCAGCTCTCTTACAATCCATCGAACGACGGCGACTCGCGCAATCCCGTTCGCCCATCCATAAATCCCGCATTCACCGGTACGGTAATCGAAGGCGGACCCAACCAATATTTCAATCCCAGCGCCTTCATCCAACCGCTTCCGGGAACTTACGGCAATGTCGGCCGCAACACGCTGCAAGGTCCGTCGCTGGTCTCCACCGACGTCTCCGCCGCCAAAAAATTCGCGCTCTCGGAACGCCTGAACCTGCAATTCCGCGCGGAAATTTTCAACCTCTTCGATCACACCAATTTCAACAACCCGAACCCCGTGGTCTACGCCGCCGCCACCGGCGGACCATCACCCACCGCCGGCGTGATCACTTCAACCGCCACCAGTTCGCGCCAAGTGCAATTCGGCCTGAAACTTCTGTGGTGAAGTTGGGACAGAAAGCCCGCGCCAGTGGCGCGGCAGGAGTCGACCGGCTACAAGACGTGCTCGAAGGCAGGGGAGGCAACCCGAAGAATTACTCAACTATTGATTGGATAGCCCAGACCTGTCAGGACGCCGCGCATGAATGCGAAGCTGGCGATAACTCCGGGCATAGGATCGTCTGGGTGAACTTCGTACTCTAGATCAACGAATCCCTGATATTTCATCGCGGCCAGCGCTTCAAACATTTTCCGCACCGGCATCTTGCCGTCTCCAACCGCGACCTGGCTATCCTTGCTCTGGAAATCCGTCAGGTCTTTCATGTGTACGTTGAACAGCCGCGGGCCGGTTTCGCGGATAGCCTGCACCACATCGGTCCCCGCGCGCACGCAGTGGCCTACGTCGATGCAGCAGCCCATGCGTGGGTCCATTCCTTTCACCGCCTTCAGCACATCCAGCGGCGACGGCCACAGCCTATCCTCGGGCCCGTGATTGTGGATGGCGATTCGGATGTCGTATTCCTTCACAAACTTTTCGATTCGCGGAAGCGTGCCCGGCGCGGGATCGCCAGCAACAATTACACCAACGCCCGCGCGTTTGCAGTATTCAAATTTATTGCGGATGTCCGCGTCGTCATCTTTGTCGAAATAGATCGCGCCCACGGCGTGCGGCGTGATGCCGGCTGCGGCGTAATCCGCCAGCGCGACTTTCTCGCCTTCCGGATCCATGGGGAGATGATCCTTCACGTCCTTGGCGTTGAGCGCGAAAATCCGCAGCTGCTTCATGAGGCCGATCATCTGCCCGCGCGTGAAGTTGCGAAACGTGTAACTGGCCAGTCCCAAACGCACCGGCGATGCCTCGGCGGAAGACGGGGCATTCTGAGCCGACGCCAAGAGATCATTCGACGCAGCAAACGATGTAAAAGAGGATGTAGCAAGCGCTGCCGCCGCGATCGCACTGGAGCGCACAAAACCGCGGCGCGTTAGGTTGTTTTTCACCAATGCGTAATCACCCGCTTTCCGCAAGGGTTGCCGATGTTCTCAAGCCTTATCAAATTGCGCCCCCAATACGATTCACTCCGAAATCATTCCGATGGTCCCCAGCCACGTCTCCACCAGCTGAGGCCACTCCGTTATCGGAAGCTTCGTGCGCCGCAACCCGAACGCATGCCCGCCGTGCGCGTACAAATGCATCTCCACGGGAACCCCGGCGTCCTTCAGCGCAATGTAGTAAACCAGCGATTGGTTTACGTTGTCCGCGTCATCATCTTCCGCCTGCAGCAAAAACGTTGGCGGCGTCTGGCGGGTGATATGCGTGCGAATATCCGGATTCAACTCGAATTTCTTATCGTCAATCCACAGATGCCCGGGATAAAGAGCCACCGCAAAATCCGGACGGCAGCTTTCATTGTCCGCCGCATCGACACTCGGATACAAACGTTTCTCAAAATGGGTGCTGATGTCTGCCGCCAGGTGCCCGCCTGCCGAAAATCCCAGTACTCCAATCTTGTGTGGGTCGATGTGCCACTCCGCCGCGCGGAAACGCACCAGGCCCATCGTCCTCTGCGCATCTTCCAGCGCCGTCGGCGCTTTCGGCTTCATCTGACACTGACACCGCTCATCCCAATGCATTCCCGAATTGGGCACGCGGTACTTTAGCAGCACGCACGTTATCCCCTTCGACGTAAGCCAATCGCACACCTCCGTACCTTCCAGGTCGATCGCCAGATCCTGATAGCCCCCGCCGGGAAACACCAGCACCGCGACGCCAGTATTTTTCCCTTCTGGCGAATAGACCGTCATCGTCGGCCGCGTGACATTCCGCACCGCATACACCTGCTGTCCCGCAATCACGGACGTACTGGTGGTCACGTGGTCTTCCGGCCCCGCGGCAGGCTGCGCATCCGGCACCGCTCCCGGCCAGATCGCCACTTGCGCGTGCCCCGCCGACGGCTGCCAGACAGACGTCTGCGCGCACACACCACTACACGCAGACACAACACAAACAGCAAAGATCAGCGGCTTCATCAAAATACCCAAAGTTTAATACCACCAGTCACTGCCGGAAGTCGCTGACCGCAAATTATCAACCTAAAGCACGGTCCGATCTTTTCCACGCAGCTAAATGTGATGGAACGGAACAAACGAAGCATTAGACGTGCGGCGCCCAGCCCGGCTCGTATTCGCGTCCCCACATCTTCATCGCTTCCGGGTCGTCTTGGATGCGTCCGTCCGTCGCGTCAACCTGCAGCTCCCGGTTGACCTCCCACGCGATATTAGAAAGCTGCAACATGGTCACGGCGACGTTGCCGACCGCAATCGGAGCATTGAGCTTTTCACCCCTACGAATTGCCGCGATGAAATTCGCAAAGTGCAAGTCGGTCATAGTGTCCGCGCCAGTCAGGTCAGCGGATGAAGTCTTGCTGCCGACCTTGAACTCGCTCTTCTTATTTCCTTTGAGGTCGTAAATCTCGTAACCGTCCCGATCGAGCACCACCGTGCCGGTGGTTCCCATAATCGTCGATCCACGATCGCGCCCATAGAATTTCATGCCCTGGCAGCTCTTGCCTTCCCAGGACATCATCGCGTCATCGTACTCAAAGCTGGTGATCAGCGTGTCATAAAATTGCCAATCGTCTTTGAACTGGTAGCGCCCGCCTGAGGAGGTCACGCGCTTCGGATAATCCACGCCCATGGCCCAGCGGCACACATCGATCTCGTGCGTGCCATTGTTCAGCGCCTCGCCGGTGCCCCAAGTTCTAAACCAATGCCAGTTGTACGGATGCACATTGTCCTTGTACCCGCGCCGAGGCGCAGGACCTTGCCACAAATCCCAATCCAGCTGCGGCGGCACGCTCACTTCCTTGCCCGTGCCGATGGACTTCCGCACATTGCTGTACCAGGCTTTCGCAAAATACGGCCGCCCAATAACGCCTTCGCGAATTTTCGCAATCACCTCGATCGTGTGCGGCGAAGAGCGCTGCTGCGTGCCCATCTGCACCAGCTTTTGGTACTTCTGCACCGCCTCCAGCAGCATCACGCCTTCGGCCGGATTGTGGCTGCATGGCTTCTCCAAGTAAACGTGTTTGCCGGCCTGCAACCCGGCGATCGCCATCGGCGTGTGCCAATGGTCGGTCGTCGCAATCGTGATTGCGTCCACATCTTTTTGCTCGAGTATCTTGCGAAAGTCTTTGTCCGCCGCCGGTGCCTCGCCCATCTGCGACGTCGTCGCGTCCGCAAATTTCTTGAGAATGTCTCCGTCCACATCGCAAACGTGCGAGATACGCGCCGCGCTCTTGTTCGCCTTTAGCGACGCCAGATGTGCGTAGCCGCGCCCGTTCAGGCCAATCACCGCAAAATTCAGCCGATCGTTCGCGCCCAAAATCTGCGCATAACTCTTCGCCGTACTGGAGATGGCCAATCCCGCCGCGCCCGCCGCCAGGGCATCGAGAAACTCACGTCGCGTTACCATAGTTTTCCTTTGCGATCTTTAGTTAGTACCGCACCATGCTCGACCAAATCCAAAGGCTGTGGTCGAGAGAACCGTTTGGCACGCGAGTTCCTGCGGAATGTTCAGCACGATATCCCGGCTTTCGCAAACACCTTCCGCAGTCCTTCCATGCTCGCGCGCGTCGACGCTTCCGTCGTTCCCGCGCCTTTCCAGTGCGTCTCCAGACTCAGCGCGTAGTGAAAGCCATCGCGCTGCAACGCCAGCAGTTGCCCCACCCAATCGACAATGCCGCCGCCGACCGGCGCCCAATCATATTTGCCATCCGCCTTGCGCACCACATCCTTGCAGTGGCAATGCCCGATACGATCCTTCGGCAACAATTGGTAGCCATCCGGATAAGGCGTGCTTCCAATCGCCGCGGCATTCCCCGGATCCCAGTTCAGCATGAAATTCTGATTCGGCACGGCGCGCAGCACCGCCGCCGACTCTTCTCCCGTAGCCGTATTGCAAGCCATCTCGTTCTCGAGCAACAAAATCAGCTTATCCTTGGCGCAACGCTCCGCGGCCAGCCGCAGTTTGGCATCGATGGCCGCGCGGTACGGCTTCACATCGTCCAGCCTCCAGAAATCAAAGCAGCGAATCCGGTCCGTGGCAAAAAAATGCGCCAGCGAAACGCAATGCTCCAATAATTTATCCTGCGCGTTAGCATCAAAGTCCGCATGAAACTGGTCGCGCGTTTCGCTCAGTGGCGAACGCGGCGCCCCCGGCCAATCCGTCTTGAACAAGGGACTCGCAATATCCGTGACCGCCAATTTATGTTCGGCTAGTATTTTCCGCGCATCTTCCAACTCTTTCTGGTTCAACGCCGTCACGTTCTTGTCCCACATCGAGCGCAATTCAATCCACTGCAAGCCGAACTCTCCAGCCACGATCGCGCAAGCCTTCTCAAAGTCCTGCGTAATCTCGTCGTTGATCACCGCCAGCCGGAACGGACACGTAGCTGCATCCATATTTCTCTCCGCCAAAGGCGACGCCAGCGCCGACGCGCCAACATTCTTGACCACTGGCGACACCACCGCCTGAATTCCCGCCACTCCAAGCCCCGCCACCACCGTTCGCCGCGTGTACTTCATCCGTCCAACCCTCCTGCACCCGACCGATTCCCAACGCAAGACTCTATCATTCCTTTACAATAGTCCTACGGGCATCTCGCGGAGCAATAAATCGCAGGACTTTACCAGCTCCGGCAAGAATACGCGCGACTATTCCATAAGCATGCATCCATAAGCGATGCAGCGATGATTTTAGAGGAATTGTAAAAGGGAAAGTTGGCGCAATTCCGCCAGCATCTCTAGCTGCCCACGAAATCAATGGTGCAGATGCGCTGGATCTTAGGAAACTCCAGAGATTTTACTGCGTGGGTTTAATATCCGGACTGGCCTGCTCGATGCTGCCCTTGGCCAGCTCCGTCTTGACCTCAGACTTCTGCCCCGCCAGCAGATTCACTTCCGTTTCAAAGGTCCGATAGCCCGGCAATTCCACCTTGATCTGATGTTTTCCCGGACTGATTAGCATCGAGTGCGTGGCGCCGCCAAACTCGCTGGCGTGTCCCACGTATCTGCCATCCAGAAACACCGCGGCGCGTCCCGGCTGCACGGTCACTTTCAACGTTGCGGTAATCTCCGGAATCTCCGCGCGCGGCGACAAGTGCATCGTCACAGCCACCACTTGGGTCTGTCCAGGTTCCACGACAATCTTTTGCGAAAAATCGTTATACCCAGACTGCCGCACCACGATTTCGTGTTCACCCGGCAACAGCAGCACCTTCTTATCGCCCTTTAACTCCTTCAGGTAGCCAACGTATCCTCCATCCACCCAAACGCCAGAATCCTTTTCCACCTTTGTGGCGCCGTCAAACTGCACTTCCCCCATCACCTTGCTATCCTGCGCACGCACCGGCACGATCGCGCCCAAGAAGAAAATACTCGCAAACAAACATGTGGCGAACTGTAATCGAAGCATCCCAAACATGTTTCGCCTCCTGAATACCAAGCCCAGCTTGGCACTCCAGAAAATCATGTCACGACGCCTAACTGAGTGCTGTAGGGTGATTACTGCATAAAACGATATTTCTCGCATCACCGACGCCTGGGCCCCCGCAAGTCAGTGCTAGCGCCTGGATTTGAGAATCGTCAAAAGTGACAGTATCCAACGCGGTGTTCGTGACAGATTATCGAGAAGTGGCTCAGCTGCTTCTGGCGGTCGCGTTTACGTGATATAGGGCTCACCTTAGAGGCGGAAAAACATGAATACATCATCATCAACCATTGGGATGTCTGCAGAAAGCGCGCTTAAGGGAACTTCGCGCAGATGGTTGCTCGCCACTGCCGCGTTGTTCCTTGTGACGCTGTTCACTTCGGGCCTGACGCTGGCCCAGACCGACGCGTTTGTCGGCACCTGGCAACTCAACGTGGCAAAATCCAAATTTGACGCCGGCACTGCGCGTAAGAGTGAAACAAGGATTGTCGAATCTTCTCCCAACGGCATGAAAGTCAGCGTCGACCGCACCAACGCCGATGGCAGCAATCAACAGTTCAACTACACCACGAACTTCGATGGCAAACCGCACCCCATCACCGGAGCGGGGCCGTTCGGAGCAGATTCCATCGACGTAACGCTCGGCGCAGCGAATAGCCTGACCTACAAGGTAATGAGGGGCGGCAAGGTCGTAGGCACCGGCAAGTCCGTAGTTTCCGCCGACGGCAAGACGCTTACGCTTACGTCCAAAGGCACCGATGCCAGCGGCAAGACCAGCAGCAGCGTCGCCGTCTACGACAAGCAGTAGCGACGCTCTCCCCCATGTTTTGGCCGCCTTGGTGTTCGATGCTTGGGAAAACGTGCCGCTCCCGGCGCGCTTTGAAAATCAGGGCGCGGTCTGCCGATTGTAATTCGGATACTCCGGCTTGTGCGGTTCCGGCACGGGATGCTTCGCCAACTCTTCCAGCGCCAGGCTCACCGCTTTTTCCAGCTGCGGATCGTGCCCCTCGCTCACCGGCTTCGGCTCCATGTCCACTTCATAGTCCGGAGGCACGCCGTGATTCTCCACATCCCATTTCCCTTCGGGACTGAAAAATCCAAAGCTGGGCGAGGTCACATTTCCCCCATCCATCAGCGTCGGAATCCCGCCAATACCCACCAGCCCGCCCCAAGTGCGCTTGCCCACCAACGGCCCCAGTTGCGCTTCACGGAAATACCACGGCATGGCATCCCCGCCCGAGCCCGCGAACTCATTGATGATCATTACCTTCGGCCCCAGAATCGCCGCCTGCGGTGTGCGGTAGATCGCTCCGTAACGCGGCGCCCACCAGCTCATCAGCGTGCGCTGCATGGCGTGAATAATATAGTCGGCCGCCTGCCCACCGCTGTTGAAGCGCTCGTCGATGACCGCGCCTTGTTTGTCCAGTTGCGCAAAATAGTAGCGATTAAAATTTGTTAGCCCGCCCAGCGCGGTGTCCGGCAAATACACATACGCCAATTTCCCAGCGCTCAGCTCCTGCACTTTGCGCCGGTTCGCTTCAATCCACGCCAGATTGCGCAAAGTAAGATCCTCTCCGACGGGCGTCACGGTGACGTCGCGCGCATCCTTGCCGCTGGCGTCGGAAGCGACCTTGAGCACCACCTGCGTCCCCGTGGTCGCCTCCAGCAATCGCTGAATGTCATCAGAGCCACTCAGCTCTTGGCCGCCAATCGCCAGAATGAAATCTCCCTCCGCGACTTTCACTCCCGGCTCCGTCAACGGCGCACGCGTCTGCGGATTCCAGTGCTCGCCGGTGTAAATGCGTTTGATGCGGTAGCGGCCATTTACAATTTCGTAGTCCGCGCCCAGCAAACCACCCGGCACGCGCGCTGGATGTGCAATCGTTCCACCGAAGCCGCGCAGATGCCCGATCGAAAAATCTCCCAGCATCTCCTGGAACAAATAATTTAGATCGCTGCGGGATCCCACCTCGTCTAGATACGGGCGGAATTTCGCTTCCTCCGCCACGGTGTTCACGCCGTGATAGTGCGCATCGTAAAAGAAGCTCCGCTCCACTTGCCAGATCTCGTGAAACATCTGCCGCCACTCGGCGCGCGGATCCACGCGCACTTCCATGCGGGATATATCCAATCTGCCTTCGCCGGGTTTCACCGGCACATCCGCGGCCACGATTAGAAACGTCGGTGCGGCGCCGCCCGGCGCTGGCGCACCATCGCCGCCAGCCATCTCCAACAGCATCTTGTTCCCGTCGAACGAAAGATCAAATCCCGCTACGTGCTCTGCCAGCTTCTCAGTTTTCTTCGTCTTCAACTCAAACCGCGACAGCGTCAACCCGCGACCCATCGCGAATCTTCCGCCGCCCTCCAGCAAGTACAGCGTGCCTTCCTTGCCCGCTGTGAGACCGGCGAAATTGGCCGCCGGAATCGGCAACGCCACCGCGCGATCCTCCAGATGCTCCAGATCAATCTTCACCGGCTTGGCTTTTTCTGTTTTCTCCGGCTTCCCTGCCTCATCCGGCTTCTTGGCCGCGGCATCCGATGCGGCCTTATCGGCGGATTTGTCCCCAGCACCAGCGGCATCGCCGTCTTTCTTATCTTTCGCGTCCGGTTTTTTCTCGTCCTCGCTCTGCACCGCAATCGGCGAAGCCGTATCCGATGCCAGCGCCAAGCCATACACGCTGCGCGTCACGCTGAACGCGTCGCTGCTCATGTCCAGGCCGCTGGTCGTCGTCCCGTAATTCGTACTTTCCGTGAAATACAAATACTTCCCGCCGCGATCAAACGCGGGAAAGCGCACGTCGCTCATCCCATCGCTGACCTGCGTGCTCTTCCCCGTGGCCACCGAGTACAGAAATAGCGCATGAAAGCGATTCGGCACGGTCTGCGTGTACGCCAGCCACTTCGAATCCGGCGACCACGACGCGTCGTAATCGCCATCGTCCACAAACGCTTTGTCGATCACCGTAGCTTTTCCAGCTACGGTATCCAGCACCCAGATCTCCGTCTTGTTGTCGTGAAACGCGATTAACTTCGCATCCGGCGACCAGTGCGGCGAAAAATAATACGTCGCATCATTCGCCAGCGGAAACTTCTTCACCTCGCCCGCGCCGGTCTGACTGCTGACGTGCAACGCATATTGCCCAGACTCATCAGAAAAATAAGCGATGCTCTGCCCGTCCGGTGACCACGCCGGATCACGTTCCATCACCCCCGGCGTATTGGTGATGTCCCGCGTGGCGCTCTCTTTGGCCGGCACGGTAAGAATCTCGCCATGCGCCTCAAAAACCGCGCGGACTCCCGTCGGCGAAATCCCATAGTTCTGAATGTCCCGCTCCACCGGAGAAATGCGCGCCCGTACATCCGGCAGGTCCGCGCTCACATCCACGTTGATCTGCTGCGTCTTCCCGCTGGCCGCGTCGTACAAAAACAATTCGCCAAAGCGGTCGTACACGATTCCGCCCGGCCCTGCACTCGCCGAACGAATATCCGCCCCGTCGTTCTTCACCACTTCCTTCACCGCTTTCGTCGCCGGCTCAAACCGGAACAGCGTCGTCGCGCCGTTGCGGTCGGAAAGAAAATAAACGTTTTTGTCCACCCACATCGGCGCGTAATCGTTCGAGCGCTCTTTCGGCACTTTCACCACGTCCAGCGTGGCCATGTCCGCGATCCACACCGAGCTGGCCAACCCGCCGCGATAATTTTTCCACGCCACATACGCCGAATAATTAAACGCCGCGCCGCCGCCCACCGGCGAGTACGCAAGATATTTTCCATCCGCAGAAAAATTCCCCGCAAACGCCATCGGCAAAGGCAGCGCCGTCGCCAGCCCGCCATTCACCGACACCTTAAACAGCTTGGTATACCGCGGGCTGCCGCTCTCGCGGTTCGACCGGAAAATCACGTTCTTCCCGTCCGGCATCCATCCCACCGCCGCATCCGCCGCCGGATGATGCGTAAGCCGCTTCGGCACCCCGCCAATCGTGGGCACCACGAATACATCCGTGTTCCCGTCGTACTCTCCGGTAAACGCAATGGTGTTTCCATCCGGCGAAAACACCGGGTCCGTCTCAATCCCCGTCCCCGTCGTCAACCGCACCGCGTGCCCGCCGACGCGCTCCACCGTCCACAAATCTCCCGCATACGAAAACACAATCACCTTGCCGTTAAACGCCGGCCGCTGCAGCAAAGGATGTCCACCCTGCGCGGCAAGCATCAACGGACAAAGCACAGCAATAATTAAGGAAAAAAACAGGTGGGTCACACGCATCTTTATTTTCTCCATTACTTATAGGCACGCATAATACACCAACCCCTGGCATGTGACGTATCGCCACCGCTGATGGGTACTTCAGGGTTTGTGTGAGACAAGAATCTTTGTGCGCCGCAGCTTTCAACCGCCCTGCTCATCCAATGTGGAGCGTCACCGACTCCATCAACTCCTTCATCCCATTCCAAGTAATCTGCACCCCAATGCAAACCAAAAAGAACGACGACAGTTGCGTGATCACCGTCATTCCCGTTGGACCGAGCATCCGCCCCAAACGCTCTGCAAATCCATAACACAAAAAAATACTGACCGCGATCAACACCAATCCGACCAGTGCCGCGATAATCGTCAAGGGATGAAAGGGATGCCGGTGCGCCGCGTTCGCTCCCAGCGTAATTGCCACGGAAATCGATCCCGGCCCCACAGTCAGCGGCAACGTCAACGGATAAAACGCCTGCCGAAATGTATCCTGCGGCTGCACGGTCCTGTGCACATCGTGTTTCTCATCGTCTCGCTGCCTCAGCAACGCCCAGCCTGTAGCAATCACGATGAGCCCTCCGCCCACCTGCACCACCGGCAGCGAAATCCCAAAAAACGCCAAGATATAAGTCCCCACAAAATAAGACCCAATCAGCAACAAAAAACTATTCACCGCAATCCGCCACGACAATGCTTTTCGCGCGTCCGTCGTGTATCCGCTGGTCAGCACCAGAAAAAACGGGCTCCCACCGATCGGATCCACAATAGGAAACAACGCCACCAGCACTAGCAATAAATTTTTCGCCGCATCTTGCATGGGTTCGGTCACCATTCTCTTTAGATTTTACGTCTGTCGACCGGACACATGTCCACAGGACTCGTCGGCTAGCGGGATCCAGAAGTTAAACTACATGATTTGGAAGGTGTTGCAAGAAAAACTGGAGCCGAGAGCGAGAGTTGAACTCGCGACCTGCCGATTACGAATCGGCTGCTCTACCACTGAGCTACCTCGGCCTGCCTTTACGACAATAGCATTCGCAGAAATTTTCTGTCAATTCACCGGTGCACCGCGGTTTCCCCGGCGCTTGCTTCGAAGAGGCTACGAAGCCAGCAGGAATTACGGTATTATCTGGCGGGCCGACCCGGCCGGGTTCGAACCATTATCCACCACAGGAGGAACACACCCATGATCAAGAGAAACTTGCTAGTAGCTCTCGCGCTCTGCGTAGCCTTTGCCGCGCTTGCCTTTGCCCAAGAGCCGCCGGTCAACGTTGGCGAACGGCACGGAAACATGCGCGCCGCCCAGCAACTCATCCAGCAAGCGTGGCAAAAAGTAAACGAAGCGCAACAAGACAATCATTACAATCTGGGCGGTCACGCCGGGAAAGCCAAGGAACTTCTCGTTCAGGCCAGCGAGGAAATCAGACTCTCCGCGGACGCCGCCAATTCGCACTAGCTAAGAATCGTCCGTAGAACTCCGGCAAAGCATCCTACATGGCGGTGCGGCCGGCGCCCTGGCGCGCTTCCTTATGAAGCGCAGCCGGGCCGCCAGTCGCCCCGCACTCCTTCCACAGCTTCTCCCAATTCCATATCCCGTACCCCAACTCTTGCGGCAACGGGAATCCCATCTGGTGCGCCAGCATGCACACCTGCCCGCGATGGTGGGCTTCGTGCGCCAGCATATAGCACAGCATTTCCGGGCCAACCGGCCAAGCCTTGGCCCAGCCGTCTCTGCAAAACTCCTTGATGCGGCCCTCGCCGCCGAGCGCCTCGGCAAGCATCTCCGTGCAGCGTGCGCCACTCTCGGCCAATCCCGCACGGGCCTGCTTGGGCGTGCAATGCGCACGGGTAAGCTGTCGTGGAACTTTCAGGTGCGGCGCCGTGAGCCTGACCCACTTCGTGCGCACGTTGTGCATGTGCGTGAAGATCGCCACAATGCTGCGGGTCTTGCCGGGCGGTTTCGCTTTCCACGCGGCAGGGTCCAGATGCTCGATAAGCATCTGGTTCATGCGCTCGTTGACGGCAAAAATCTGCGCTGCGGTTCGGCCCGCTGGAGCGAATTGAGCAAAAGGTTGCGTCCGAATCTTGTCTTGGCGCGTGGCCACGGTTCCCTACTCTATGCGTGCGCGCGATTTATCGCACGCCTTACCGCGAAAACGGATACATCGCCCAGCCAATCCCAATCCCAATCACCAAAAACAAAAACAGCGACCACGCTATGTACTTCACCCGATCCATCGGCCGCCGCCGGCTCAGAAATCCGAACGCCACCGAAATCATCACGGCAAATACAAGCATGCCCTGGAAATGACTCAGCCGAATTCTGGAAGAAGTATCGATCATGCTCCCAATCGTGCCCCCGACCTGGACGAAGCTCACGCCTTATGCCCCCGCGCCGCTTCAAACGCGTGCAACGCCGCCAGTAAATTCAAAATTCCCGCCGTGGCCAGAAATCGCGTGCCGTAGTCCCCGTTCGCGTGTGATACATCTGCCCCAAATTTCTCAATCGACCGCGCCACAAAATAAAATCCGCCCGCGCCCAGATCCGCCACATACCCCAGCGTGTCGAACGCATCTCCCCCGCCCGAACTAAAAATATTTCCGCGCATCCCCGCGCCAAGCACCACCAGGACGCCCACGGTTATAAAACACGCCACCGCTCGTCCCCACATCCTCAGCAACGCATGCCCCAGCCCAGGCACCAGCCACCCCGCCACCGCAATCGCCAGCGCGAGCGCTTCCCGCCCACTCGGCTTTTTTTGCGCTACGTATGCAGCCCGCTCGCCGCCAGGGTGAGGCCCAGCCTGCGCCGGAACTTCTGCTCTAACCTCGGACGAAACCGCCTCGTTCCCAGTCACTTCATCCATAATTTATGTACGCACCAATTTTTTTGGAGTGCGGCGGTTTACCCTGAGCGCTTTGCGCGAAGGGCTTGACGCCACCTTCTCGGTGTACAAAGCGCCATAATCTCAAAATCACCCGCAACCGCCCTCATCACGCCAGCAGCGCCAAAACCTCCGTCTGCACCGCCCCCGTCACATACGCCTCGCGCTCGCCGATATACACGTCCACCTCGCTGCGAATCCCAAAATCCTTCAAATAAATCCCCGGCTCGACCGACGTGCACGTCCGCGGAATCAACCGCCGCACATCATGCGTCTCCAGACCATCCATGTTCGCACCATTCCCATGAATCGCTTCGCCGATATTATGTCCCGTGCGATGGAAAAAGTATTTCCCGTAACCCGCTTTCTCAATCACGTCGCGCGCCGCCTTATCCACTTCCCAGCCTTGCAGCACTTTACCCGCCGCCACGCGCGAGCGAATCAGCACCACAGCCTTATCGCGCGCCTCGCGCACCACCCGAAAAACCTTGGCATATTTCTCCGGCACCGTCGCTCCCAGATAACCCACCCAGGTAATGTCGTAATACACGCTCCCGGGCTTCTTCATCTTTCCCCAAACATCCAGCAGCAAAAAATCCCCTTCGCCAATCGCCGCCGATTTTTCCGCCGTTGGCCCATAATGCGGATCGCTGGCGTTCGCCCCCACCGCCACGTCCGGCCCTTCATCCGTAACAACTCCCGCCGCGGCAAACTCCCGCAGAATAAATTCCTTCAAATCAAACTCCGACACCGCCTTCTTTTCCCGCACCCGGTCGCCGGCCAGCTTAAATGCCCCCGCCACAATCCGGTCAATCGCCGCTCCCGCCGCCCTATGCGACGCCAACTGCCCCGGCGTCCAGCACGCCTCGTATTTTTGTACCAAATCCGCAGAGCTGACCACCTTCGCCCCCGCCCCGCGCACCAACTCAACCGTTCCCGCGTCCACCATCGCCACATAAGGAATTTCATTCTTCGGCGAATACTGCATCGCAACGCGCTTCGCGCCACCGAGCAGCCTCTTCAAATTCCCCTGCAACTCCCCGTACCCCGCATAGTACAAAGCCGCCCCCGGCAAACTTTCCAGCGCCGCCGTCTCAATCTTGTGCAACAACTTTCGTGGCGCGCCTTTCGCCGGAATAAAATAAAACCACCGCCGCGTCCTCATCCCCTCCGGCAATTTCAGTAGCCGCAGCGCAATGGGATCCCGCCCGCGAAAATCGTAGAACAACCACCCGTCGAGCCCCGCCGCCAGCAAATCTTTCTGAATCTCTTTAATAGCCACGCTCATCAAGGACACTCCGCAATAACTGAATGGAAATTTGAACGCCGAGAACGCGGAGTGCGCAGAGAACAAGAAGAAATTTCGCCGCGCCCGCATCCATACAGGCCCGCGTCTACGCCGGCTATCGTAAAACCCGGCGCAATCGAATCCCGCTAGGCCTCTGTCGTCAACAACCCTCGCACCTGCTCCTCCGTCACCCCGCGCACCTCAATCCGCTTCGTCCGACTCCGCTCGCCGCTCAAAATCCTAACAGCCCCGCGAGAGCAATTCAAAACGTGCGCCAGAAACTCTACCAACGCCTCATTCGCGCGATCCTCCAGCGCCGGCGCCCGCAACCGCACCTTCAACGCCCCATCCATCTCCCCAGCAATCTCATCCTTACTAGCGCGCGGCTGCACCCGCACCATAAACACGACCGCCCGGGTCTCGACATTAGTTTCAACTCGCAGCACAATTCGCCGTTGTAGCGGCCGCCTTCTGAGGCGGTCGCCTTTCCGCTCGTTCCACCTGAGCGAAAACGATATCTCTCACCACGCTCTCTCATACTGCACCGGCGCCTTAATCTTCACCTCCAGCGCCTTCGCCGCCCGCCGCGGCCAATACGGATCTCGCAAAAGTTGCCGCGCCAAGAACACCATGTCCGCCTGCCCGGTCGCCACAATCGTATCCGCTTGCGCCGCGTCCGTAATCATTCCCACCGCCCCGGTAGCGATCCCCGTCTGCTTTCGTATCTCTGCGGCAAACTTCACCTGATACCCCGGCCCCACAAGAATTGTCGCCCCCGCCACATTCCCGCCAGACGACGCGTCGATCAAATCCACGCCCATCCCTTTCAACTTTTTCCCCAACGCAATCGTCGCGTCCAAATTCCACCCGTCTTCCACCCAATCCGTGGCCGACACCCGATAAAACAGCGGCAATCTCTCCGGCCAAACTTCTCGCACCGCTTCCACCACCCGCAGCGGCAGCCGCACCCGATTCTCAAAACTCCCGCCATACTCATCCGTCCGCAAATTCGATAGCGGCGAGAGAAATTCGTGCAGCAAATATCCGTGCGCCGAATGAATCTCGATCACTTCAAATCCCGCCGCCAGCGCACGTTCCGCCCCGCGACGAAAATCCGCCACCACGCCATCAATCTCCGCCAAACTCAAAGCCCGCGGCAAAGGATAATCGTCATTAAACGGAACCGCGCTCGGCGCCACCGGTTCCCACCCGCCATCCGCAATCGCAATTTTCTTCCCGCCCAACCACGGCGCCCCAGTACTTCCCTTCCTCCCGGAATGCGCCAACTGCATCCCCGCCACCGCACCATGCTCGCGAATAAATTTCGTAATCGGCCGCCACGATTCCACGTGCGCATCCAGATAAATCCCCGTGTCCGCGCCAGAAATCCGCCCCACCGCCTGCACCGCCGACGCCTCCGTAAACACCAGCCCCGCCCCACCCACCGCCCGGCTCCCCAAATGCACCAAATGCCACGTCTGCGGATGCCCATCCACCGCCGAGTACTCGCACATCGGCGAAACCACAATCCGATTCTTAAACTCCACGTCCCGCATCTTAATCGCCGTAAATAGCGCCATACTTCGTACCCTCTTCCGTTACTTCTCGGTCTTCCAGACGTTCCATGTCTTCTCTGTGAACTCTGTGCCTCTGCATTCTCTGCGTTAAGTCAAGTCGTTGCTGTTGGTCTTTATTCTACCTTTGCCTCCTCTTTCCCCGCTCTCACTCCAAACAACGCCGTCCCCACCCGCACCTCTGTAGCGCCTTCCTCAATCGCCACCGCAAAATCATGCGACATCCCCATCGACAACACCGGCAACTTTCTCCCCAGCAGTCCCGCAAGATCGTCACGCACCTCACGCAATTTTCGAAAATAAGGCCGCGCCAATTCCACCTCCTCCAAGAACGGCGGAATACACATCAAACCAGCCAAATCAATCCCATCCAATCTCGCGACTCGTTCCGCCAACTCCGGAAGCTGACCAATCGCCACGCCGTTTTTCGTCTCTTCCTCCGCCACCCGCACCTCGATCAACACGCGCAATCTCCCTGCGCCATCAGTCCGCCCGCCTTCACTCCAAGCCCGCCGCAATCGCTCCGCCACCGCAAAATCATCCACCGAATCCACGCAATCAAAAATCTTCGCCGCCCGCCCCGCCTTGTTACTCTGCAGGTGCCCAATCAGATGCCACACCGCGCCCGGAAGTAATTCCACCTCGCCGCGTTTCCCTTCCCACTCCTGTACGCGATTTTCCCCAAAGTGCCGCAACCCCGCCGCATACGCTTCGCGGATCGCCCCCGCAGCATGCGTCTTCGACACCCCAATCAACGTAATCTCCGCCCGCGCCCGACCCGCGCGCAAGCACGCCGCGCCAATCCGCTCCTCCACCCGCAAGAGATTTTCCGCAATCGACTCCGTATTCATCTTTTCCCCGTCACCGCACGATCGTAACACGCACCCACGAATCAATTTTCGTAGCCCCTGCAACCGTTGATTTTTGCCGTTGATTTTGTAGCGGCCGGGCTTCAGTGCCGGCCATCCAAATTCCAAATTGATGTAGCCGTTCGCCGTGCGTAGGCTTCAGCACTCCGCCGTTCGGCGCCGCCAGCGCTGAGCTTGATGCCAAGACAACCAGGGAGGGCCCGACTTTAGTCGAGCCGTAAAGGCCGCGCTAAAAAACGGGCTTTAGCCGCTGAGGGGCCGTTTCTGCAGTCTCTTCACTCCGGCGTGTCCAGCTCCGGCTAGCACCCCTACTGCGCCGGCGCCCGTAACTCATACTCATGCGGCGCCTCCGCCCCCAGCAAATACCGCACAAAGTAATCCCACCGCCTCCGCGTCATGTACAAAGCCTCGCTCCCATACCCATGGTGCTGATTCGGCAGTAGCAAAAGATCAAAATCCTTATTCGCCTTAATCAACGCATCCACCACCAGCAGCGTGTTATACGGCGGCACATTATCATCCAGCGTCCCGTGCGCCAGCAGCAGGTGCCCCTTCAAATTCTTCGCCAAACTCTGATTATCCTGATCGTCGTAGTTACTCGTCCCGTCCGCATTCTTCACCAGCAGTCCCTGATAGCGTTCGCCCCAATCGTCCTCATATTCCCGATTGTCGTGATTGCCCGATTCCGAAATCCCCACTTTAAAAAAATCCGGATACCGGAACATGGCATCCGCCGCCGCATACCCTCCGCCGGAGTGTCCATAAATTCCCACACGCTCGATATCAATCCACGAATATTTCTGCGCCAGCTCTTTCATCCCCGCCACTTGGTCCGGCAGCGTGTCGTCGCCCATGTTCCCGTAGTAAAAGTCATGAAATTTCTTCGAGCGCAGCGGATTCCCCATCCCTTCGATTTCCACCACCACAAAACCAAGCTCCGCCAAACTCTGCGGATCCCCGCGCCCCGGCGCAAATCCCCAGTACCCCACGCTGCCGCCTTGCGGTCCCGGATAAATACGATTCACGATCGGATATTTTTTTGTCACATCCAGATTCGTCGGCCCGTACATCAACCCATAAAGATCGGTAACTCCATCTCGCGCTTTCACAACAATAGGAACCGGCGCGATCCAGCCCGCCGCCAGCAGCCGCGAGATATCCGTCTTCTCCACCGTCGACAGCAGTTTGCCCGCTTCATCTCGCGCCACCGCCACCGCGGGGACGTTTGGCTGCGAGTAGCTGTCGAGAAAATACCGCCCGGAAAGCGAAAAACTCACCTCATGATTCCCATCTTCCGGCGTCAACAACGTCAGGTTCTTCCCGTCGAACCCGATACGATACAAATGCGCGAAATAAGGGTTCCGCCCTTTTTCCCGCCCGCCCGCCAAAAAGTACAGCAGCCGATTTTTTTCATCCACGCGCAGGAACTGCGTCACCACCCAGTCGCCGGACGTAATTTGGTTTTTTAATTTTCCCGTCGACAAATCGTACAAATACAAATGTCCCCAATTGTCGCGCTCGGAAAACCAGATCACTTCGTTCGACGCCGGCAAATACCTCCAGTTCGCCCGCCCCCACCCGGATTCATACTGCGTCGCGACCCTCTCTTCGAGCACATCGCGCACCGCTCCCGTCGCCGCGTCCGCCACGCGCAATTGCTCGTGCTTGTGATCGCGCGACGTCGAAACAAACGCCAGATGCGTCCCATCCGCGCTCCACTCCACGTCGTCCCAATTGCTGCCGCGGCATTCCACGTCGTCACACAGCGTCGAGCGGTGCTGGTCCGCAGCCAGCTGCAGCCGGATCACTTTCGGCTCATCCACATTAATGATCACCCGCTGGATCGTCGTAACCACCTCATCCCCCGGCAGCGGATACTTCCACTCCTTCAGCACCGGATGCCCCACCTTCGTCTCCACCAGATACATCTCGCCGACCCCGCGCTGATCCTGCTGAAACGTCGCGATTTTTTTCGAGTCCGGCGACCACAGCAGGATCGCCCGGTCGCTGTGAATCCATCCCGCATTATCCGTGGCATACCCAAAATCCTTCACGCCATCCGTGGTCAGCTGCGTTTCCTTTCCCGTCGCCACTTCGCGCACCCACAAGTTGTAATCGCGAATAAACGCCGCCCGCTTGCCATCCGGCGAAAGCTCTTCCGGCGCAGCCCCCGCGCCCTTCCCGGTTTTCTTGTCCTCTGTGCAGCTGTACGTTTGCAAATTGCAGCTCCAATGCTGCGCCTTCACCTGAAACGAAATGCCCTTCCCGTCCGCCGAAAACTCAAAGCTCACGAACGGCAAGTGCCCCGCGTTATACGCCGCTCCCGCCGCCGTGGAAAGCGCGGCAGCAATTTTGGCGTGGTCGAACGCCGGCTGCCGCGTCCCGTGTACAGCGTCATAAATCACAAACTCGCTTCCCTCCGGCCCAAGGTTGCGGTACCAAAAACGCTCCCCGTCCAGCCACTTCGCATGCACCTCGTGCAACACCAGCGGCCGCGTGTTGTACGCCATGAATTTTTCCGCCCGCGAATAATCCGCGGCCGTCAACACCTGTCGCGTTGCGCTCGTCGTCGTTGTGTTAGTTGTCGTCGTTGCGGTATTCGTGGTGCCAGACTCTTGCGCCGTCAACGGCATCGCCGTGCACACCGCCAGAGTGGCCAGCAAAACCACTCGCCACCGCCCCACACTTGCCTCCGCCGGAAATCGCATTCGGTTCCTCTTTAAATTGCGCACTACCGCTTAGTCGTCCCAACTTCGAATTCAGCGCCCCAGCCTTCATTTTCCGCTAGCGCGCCCAAAACTCTCCCCCACTAGGACGCGGTAGCATCGCGCTTGCCCGCCACGAAAGTCAAGCCAAGCGTCTTCATCTTCCCCACCAGCGACGCAGTCGGCAAACTCGATCCCACGTAACCCGCCTTCACGCACCACTGAACGTTACAAAGATTCTTGCGCGTCCTACTATCGGCCACCCGTACGAAAGTACAGTAACCGTTTGGGGTACGCCGCGTCACGACGTGATGTGGCGCTTTTCCCCGACATCTATCATGGCCCTAGCCTAACTTGGTCCAAGTTGGCCCCCGTCGGTCAAAGTTGGCTCAAGTTGGCCCAATTGGCCCCAATTGGAACGTCTCCGCGAGGTCCACATGCGAAAATACACGGCAATGCTCTTCCTCCTGACTTTTCCCGCTCTATGCGTGGCGCAAACGACCAAGCCAAAATCGAGCACCAAGAAAACTTCCACCACTGCATCGCCAACTCCGGTTAAGCCAGCAGAGCCCAAGCGCACCTACGCCGACCTGTCCATCGGCGAATTAGTCGCTGAGGATCCGAATCGCTGGACCGAGAAAATGTCCAGCCACGCCGCGTTGAGCGGCTTCGTCACCGATGTAACCAAACGCGACGACGGCGACGTAACCATTCGCATCTGCGAAAACCCCAGAATCGACGGCATGGACCGCGCCCGCTGCGTCATCGCACAATGCATTCCAAAAATTCCCTGCGATGCGCCTAAAATCGGCAAGCCCATCACCGTCGACGGCATCACCCGCTACGACGCGAAAGTCGGCAGCCATTGGTGGGAGATCAATCCCGTCGAGCAAATAGAAAAATAGCTCGCAGCCGTCTCAAACCCCGACGATCCCACAAATCCACGCCTCCGTTTTCGCGTGGCCGTGGCATTTCTTCTAGTCTTTTAATTTCCAGCTTTTAGCTACGCTGCAATTTTGTTAACGCTGTCTAGCAAACGCTTGGCTACCAAGGCGCTTCAGCGGCTGAGGAGCCGCTCTTGCGCTTTTCCCCGCAGTCTCTGTAGCCGAATCATCGGTCTCCATGCGTAACGCAAAAGCGAACGGCTGGCATCCTCGCCAGCCGTTCGCTTTTATCCATTGCTTGTTGCAGTTCTTCCTTCTGGTTAGCGGCCGTTCACTTGGCCGGTTTGGTGGTCTTGTCGTTGTGCTTTTCGTTGTGGATCTGTTTGCTATTTTTGTTTTGCTCTTTGTTGACTTGCTTTTTTTGCTCGGCGTTGAGTGCCCCGCCGTTCGCGGTGCGGTCGTTATGCACCTGCTGGGCGACTTTGGCTTGGTTGGCATTGGTCTTGGCGGCTTCGCCAGAGGTCATTTGCCCGCTGCGCAGCCCGTTCGCCGTGCGCTGCTGCTGGTTGGCTTCCCGGTCGTCCACGGCGTTGGGTTTGACGGTATTGCCGTTGTGCTTTTCGTTGTAGATCTGGCGGCTGGCGGCGTTTTGTTCGCCGTTGATCTGCTGTTTCTCCTGGCCGGTCAACTTGCCACCGTTGGCAGCGCGATCGTTGTGCACCTGCTGGTCGATGTTCGATTGCGTGCGCTCGGCTTTGGCGGCTTCGCCAGAGGTCATCTGACCGCTGCGCAGCCCGTTGGCGATGCGTTGGTCCTGATTGGCTTCACGCGTGTTGGGGTTGTAGTTCTTCCCCGCGCTGCGGTCGGCAGCCGATATCGGCTGTGACGCCGCGTGCTGCTGCGCCACCTGATGATAAGCGTTCACGTTGGAGGCCGCCGGAGTTCCCGGCGTTCCGTGGTTCACGGAAGCCAGCTGCGAACGGTCCTGCGCAGCGAAGTTCGCGTGCTGCACCTGGTTCGCGGTCGGCTGAATATGCTGCTCGTTGGCAGCTCGCAGCTCCGTGGCCGACGCCTGCGCCTGAATGCCCGCGCCGCCGTTGAAGCTCACGTGCTCGTTGTTGACGATGGTGTTCTGCGTAACGATGGTGCGGTTCTCGTACACGTTGGTCACATGCACGCTACCAAAATTCGCCACCGCGCTGTTGTACGCGAATACTCCACCGCGCCACTCACCGCCGGCAAACCCGACGCCGCCATAGCCGAAGCCGTAGTTAACTCCACCATAGAAGCCGATGTGCGGGCCCCAGTAGCCAGCGTGCCAGCCATAGGCACCGCCGGCGAAGCCCCAATACCCGGGCGTCCATAGCACGCCAACGCTGGGGGGTTGCACCCAAACTCCAGGAACCCAGTAGTAGCCGGCGTCACCGTAGCCCCAATAGCCTGGCGTCCAGTGATAGCCCGGCGCGGGAAGCGGGGGCTGTACGTACACCGGCAAAGCCGGTGGCGGAACGTGCACGGAAATACCAATGCCGATAGCCACCTGCGCGTGCGCCACCGGCAGAGTGAGCATAGGCGCAGCAATAGCCGCCGCAACCAGCAGCTTGCGAACTCCTGAGAGAACAGACATGGTCTTCCTCCTGAAAGTGAGATACATCAATTATAACGTTCGTTTTTCGAGCTACCCGGACTCTGTGGGCCTGTGTTTTCAAACACCAAACAAGACAATTTGTTGCTGGAAAAAACGAGCCAGGATAAGGCGGTTTGCCAAACCAGTTGCCAAACCAAAGGTTCCGCCATAACGGTCCTTCCGAGGGCCGCGGAAGTGCCGCAGGCGCGGAAGGCTGCGTGGCGTGACGCGCGCAACGAATCCGGAGCCCCGAAGGGGCGATAGAGGTTAGCCTAGCGCGCGAGCGCTGGGTGTGCGAGCGCACCACAACACCCTCCGGAGCGCCGCAGGCGCGGTACAAGGCCTTTGGCATTCGGCGGTCCATTTCGATTCTGCGTCGCTGCGTGACGCGACGTATCGAGCCTCGTGAGCGCGTGCGTAGGCGCGCGGTCCTCTTCGAGCTTTCGTAGTGGCGAATCTTCAGATTCGCACCCCGCCAGCCCGTTCGTCGGGAGTTGTGAGAACGGTGCCGGTGGCGGGCGGTGGGTTGGAATCCGTAGAGTCTTGGCGCGGACGGCGAGCATGAGTTTGGAGTTACGTAGGTCCCAGGAGAGTACTGCGAGGGAGGGTGGGACGTTGATGGCTGGTTGCGGACGGGGCGGGGAGCGTCGGTCATGTCGATTCCGCCGGAATCGTGAGGGGAATTTTGTTTATCGATGGCGGGGAGGGTGCGGAGTAGCAGGCTATTGATGTAGGTGAGGACGGCGTCACGGTGTCGGTGGCGAACGGGCGCGTCGAGCACGAGGTCCGCTTGCAGGATTTTACGAAATGGCTTAAGAAGCCGGGCGGCTCGCCCCGCGAGGTCAGTGACCGCAAGCGGCTGCGGGAGATTCTGGGGATGACAGCGACACGTTGAGTCTGGCAAGGCCGCGTAACCAAGGGATGGCGCTTCTTTCAAAATCGACCGCGACGAATACGTCATCCTGTCCATCATCCGCACCCGAAATAAGGCTAGAATTCCCGCAGCGCAATAGGCGCGGCAGAGGGAGGCGTGCATAAGCGGTTAGACTACTCCACCTCTTTGCAATTTGGCTTTCGAGACAGCCACCTTACGCCAGACGGCCTGATGTCGACCACGTCAACAGCCCCTCCAACTCCGACGGGTTCTCCAACATAAAAATCGCTCGCGAACTCCACGCTCCAGACAGCTAACTGATTTAGATAGCGGAAATAATAGTCGTGAGGTGAAATGAATCCGAGGCTAGATTGCCAAGCGATTTTTATTTGATTAAATTTGGGATTCTGACCGGAGATAAACTCATTAGTGACGGAGTTGAACGACATCACCGTGGCATTTTGTTGGGGTAATTCTTCAAACTTAGCGTGGATGCTTGGTAGCTGCTGTGGCGGGTGAGCCAAATGCAGCTCTACTAGAAAAATCCTAGCTCGTCCATTTTCAACATCGGCGAACACCGCTTGGGTGAAGTTATCTTTTAAAGCCCCGACGGGCGCAAACATCCGCACGAAACCTTCAGGGTTGCCTTTGAGCGCTTTTGTAAATAAATCGAGCGCGCAGTCACGCCATCCTTCTGCGGTCGCTCTTGCTGGGCTTTCGGAGTGAGAAGCGATGGCCGCCATCGCCGCCTGTTTAGCAATAACGTGAGAATCCCAATCGTGTCGTTTGCCGTCAATCGACATTCCTAATCTTCGAAGGCCCGCCGAACCGAAGATTACCTTCCCCGAATAATTTGATAACTTGCAGTCCTTATCATCGAACTTGTCGTGGGTCGCCTTGCCTCTGCTGTCTGCCGCGATCAAGGCTTCGTCGTCCAGTGCCCCAGCAACTACCACCGTACCGTGCCTAAAGTTATCAAAGGACGCCTGCGGTTGCGGGGTTGCTAATTGGGGTGCGGCTATCGATGCAGCGACCAGCGCGGTCAGCAAAGCGACCGAAAAAGCTAGCTTCATGGCCGGATGTTATCACGACCGCTACTAGCGTGGTATCGTGCGGTGGCGGGTGGCCGATAGGTTCTTCTGAAATTTGAATTCGCGGTTAGTGCATCCTCCGATCAACGAATACCTTCGAGGGTGGCGTACCCTTTGCGGTTTTCACTTTGCAAAGGGTGGGGCGCTCGTCGGCGTTAAAGCGTGCGGCTTTCAATCCGTCTCCCTTCCCTCGTCTTGCGGCGGTGTGTCGTTTCCAGACCAGCCAACGATCTCGACACCTCCAACGAATGCCACATGACAATCACGCACCGATAAGGTAATTTTGCTTCATGGAAACCGTCAGCGTGGAGTTGCCCTCAGCGCTTCTAAAGGCCGCCAACCTCGAGGGCAGTAACCTATCCCTCGAAGCCGCTCGCCTGCTCGCGCTCGAACTGTATCGCGAAGACAAAATCTCTCTGGGCCGCGCCGCCGAGCTCTGCCGCACCCCCCTCGCCCAATTCATGGATTTCGCTGCCCAGCACGGCGTCCCGCCGCTTCGCTATACCCTGGAAGCTCTGGACAACGAACGCCGCTCTGCTGACCTCAACAAAGCGTGACCATCGTCGCCGATTCTTCGCCTCTCGTGATTCTGGCAAAGCTCGGCTGCTTTGACCTCCTCCCTCAACTCTTCCCGGTTTTGCATATTTCTTTCGAAGTACACCACGAGGTGGTGGTCGCTGGTGCGGGTTTGCCTGGCGCCGCGGAAGTCGCCGGTGCCACATGGATTGTCGTAAAATCGTTAAAAGATCCGGCTGCCTTACTAGCTGCGCGTGAACGCCATTCCCTCGGCGCCGGAGAACTCGGCACCATATTCCTGGCAAAAGAACTCCATGCCAACATCGTACTTCTTGATGACCATAAGGCCCGTCAATTCGCCGCAGCCGAAGGCCTGCGCGTCCACGGAAGCGTTGGCCTTCTCGAAAAACTTCACCAGGCGGGCCACCTTCATGATCTTCGCAACGCCTTCCGAGCACTCCTCAGTCACAACGTCTACATAGACCCCCGTCTCCTCGACTTGCGTCTCAAAGCACTAGGACTGTCACCTCTCTAAGGGTTTGGTTCATTAGTGTGGAGGTTTTGACTTTCCTTATCGTTCCACCCGTTCCAAAACGGGACTAGGCTCCGAATTTCCATTCGAAAGTACTATCCCCTTCATTCGAACGTAGTACTACATAATAATATCTCTTTACAAGTATCACGGCCTATGCCACCATGCCCCGTGAAGCTCGCATTCCATTCCGAAAAGTTCCTGCGCCGCCTCCAATCCGCAACGCCCTGTCCGTCTTTCATTACCTCGTTATCTCATTACGTCATTACTTCGTTTTTCGTTTACCCTGAGCCCTGTCCACGAAAGGCCGTAACCCCAACAGAATCTTACTCTTTCGCGAGAATTGCCCCTAAACCCAATAGAATCCTACTCTTTCATCAGCACCCCGGGGGGTACCCCGTATCACCCTAGTTACTAATCCCATCCCTCCCAAATCGCTCAGTGCGCCTGCAACCAGCACAAAAAGGACACTTTATGCCTCGTAAACCCGATCCAGCCACCCTCTGCCAGCACTACTCCAAAGACGGCAAACGCTGCCACATGCTCCTCGCCCCGGACAGTCCAGCGCTCTGCGCTTTCCACGAACGCGTTACCGCCAAACTAGCCGCCGCTAAAGGACGACGACAGTCCGCCGAAGCCGCCTTTCCTCTGGCGAAGGAGGGCGACTCCACCGACCTCTTCGCCCTCTTCAGTCAGGATCTCCCCAAACAAAAATCCGCCGCCGACATCCACACCCACCTCTCGAACCTCTCTCTTGCTCTTCAGCAAGGCCGCATCTCCCCACGCCGCGCCGCCGTCCTCGCCTACATCAGCAGCCTCCTCCTCCGCACCCTCCCCGCGATGAGCCAACAGGAAGACTCCGCTCCACAAAAAATCATCATCGATATCCCCGGCGCCATCCGCCACTTCCCCGAAGACGACGAAAGCTTTCGTAGTGGCGAATCTTTAGATTCGCATTCCTCTATCGCGTCTCCCATCCTTCGCACTGGCGAATCTTTAGATTCGCATTCTTCTAACCCGACACCGCCGCCCATAATACCGCCACCACCCGCGTCAAAACTCCGCAGCTTCCGTCCCACCGTAGGGGCACGGCATGCCGTGCCCGCTCCTGCACTCGCAATCCCAAAATCCCCAACTCCATATTTGCACCGCTCAAACGCCGCGCCCCTTGCGCCAACCCCGCAACGCCTGTATCGTGAAACACTTTTATTCAACAGCATCCTTGGCGAAGCGAGGAACGTCCCAACATGGCGACCGTGGCACCGGAGCATCCGCAAACGGCCGGCTACGGTCTGCGCCGCGACGCGCTCTCCCCGCTCGAAACCCTGGCGCAATCCGTCTCCACCATCGCGCCGACCGCCACCCCCGCCGCCACCATTCCACTCGTCTGCGCCCTGGCCGGCAACGGCACCTGGCTTGCGTACCTGCTGGCGACCGCCGCAGTTCTGCTCGTAGCGCTATGCATCGCCAAATACGCGCGCTACTCTTCGTCGCCCGGCTCGCTGTACACCTACGCGCACACCGTTCTCCCGCCGTGGCTGGCCGCGGTCGCTGCGTGGAGCCTGCTTCTCGCTTACGTCGGCACGGGCAGCAGCGTCATCGCGGGATTTTTTCATTACGCCAACCTCCTGGTCCACGACCTCACCGGACATTCGACTTCCGGCGCGCTTCTCGCTCTTCTGGTCACCGCCGTCTCCATGGCCATCGCCTGGCGCGACATCAAAATTTCCGCCCGCCTGATGCTGTGGATCGAAGCCATTTCCGTGGCCATCATTCTTTTCGTCGTGGTCCTCGTGCTGCTCCGCCACGGCCCGCATCTGGACGGCGAACAATTGCATCTTCACGCTATGACTGGCAGCGGCCTCCGCCTCGGCCTGGTTCTCGCGCTTTTCAGTTTTGTAGGCTTTGAAAGCGCCACCACGCTGGGCGCCGAAGCGCGCGAACCGCTCAGAACCATTCCGCGCGCGGTGATTCAAAGCGCGCTGTTGTGCGGCGCAATTTTCGTGCTCTGCGCGTACACCGAAGTTCTGGCCTTCCATCTCGCTGGCCAGGATCTCGGAACCAGTCCCGCGCCGATGCACGTGCTCGCGGACATCGGCAGCGTGCCGCTCTTCGGACTGATCATCGACATCGGCGCGATGGTCAGCATGTTCGCCGCTACGCTGGGCTGCATCACCGCCGCGGCTCGCGTGCTGCTGCTGATGGCGCACAATGGACTGGCGCACGGCGGATTGCGCGCCACGCACGCGCGCAACGAAACGCCCGGCCGCGCCATCGTCGTCACCGGCATCGCCGCGGTTGCTCCGGTCGCGATTCTCGCCGCGCGCGGCGCCGGCGGCCTGGATATTTACGGTTGGCTCGGCTCGCTGGCCACTTACGGGTTCATCGTGGCCTACGGCCTGGTTTGTTTGGGACTGCCGAAATATTTGCGTGAACACGGCGTTTTCAGCGATGGCGCGCAAATTATTCCGTGGCTCGCCGCCGCGGCCATGGTCTTGGCGCTCATCGGCAATTTGTATCCCGTGCCGGAAGGTCCATACGGAAAATTGCCATACATTTACTTAATTTACTTGGCGGCCGGACTAGGTTGGTTTTTCTGGAACCCGCGAAAAGAAAGATTGGTGTGAACGTACTTTGCCGAAACAATCGAAGATAGCAGTCGAAAACGAATACTCGGGATGAAAACACTTAACGAAAGCATGACGCTGCGCGTGGCCAAGACGGCGCTGGTTTTCGCCGTGGCGTTCTACTACTTGTTATTGGTGTTCGACAATCTCACCGACTACAACTCAAACTTTCAATTCATTCGCCACGTTCTGATGATGGATTCCACGTTCTCAGAAAATCACGCCATGTGGCGCGCGCTGAATCCCCCGCTGTGGCACACCATCTTCTATATTTCGATCATCGCATGGGAATCCGTGACGTTACTGCTCTGCGGCTGGGGCGCGATTCGCATGGCACGCGCGCTGCGCGGCTCCGCTGCGGCATTTTCTAAAGCGAAAAACGTAGCCATCGCCGCGCTCACGCTCAGCTTACTGATGTGGCTGCTGGCCTTCTTAAGCGTGGGCGGAGAATGGTTTTTGATGTGGCAATCCAAAACCTGGAACGGTCAGGAAGCGGCCCTCCGCATGTTCGTCGTGATCGGAATTGTGCTGTTGCTGAACGCCATGCCGGAAATCGAGTTGACGGATTGAATAGCGGATTGAGTATATGAACCGCCGCAACAAAATGGTTTCTGTTTCGCGATCCATTGCTGGCGCGAATTGCGTTAACCGCTCATGGCATCGGCTTAGCCGCTTCGTTCAGGATCATCGCCAGGCGGATTCCGGCTTGCGCAATGCGTTCTTCGATCACCGGACTAGCGAGTTCCTGATACGCCGCGCCGGCCGCGACGTGCAGGCGCAGCAGACGTTCGCCAACGTTGTTGTCGTCGGCGCAGCTGTGCACTGTCACGCTGGCTGCCACGGGAATTTTCGGCATCAGCGCGCCGTAGGCGGTGCTGACCGCGTACGCATGACTTTCCCAGATCCAGTCGTCGACGTGGATTCCAGCTTTCTGCCAGTCCGCGATTTTCCGCGTGAACAGCGCATCGAGTGTTTCCGCAAATTCGGCGGGATCCGCGCCTTCCATATCGCGCTCCACGATGGCAGTGTCCCACAGGCTGTGCAGATTTGGCGAAAACGAATTTCCATTCTCGCGCGCTTGGCGCCGCAAGTAATTCACCGGTACGCAGTTTCCGCCTTGATCGTTATTTGTGGCGCCGTGCAGCGGTTGGTGCAAATCGCCGACAAAATGAATCACGTAGCGCAAGGCATCGGCGCGCTTGGCGGGATCGGCATTCTGGTCTTGCACGATCGCGGCGTTTTCCGTGATGGCTTTCGTCACGCAGCCCTCCGCGCCGCAGTACTGTTCCACACTGCCGCGTTCCGCGCCCAAAGGAATATCTATGTAGTGCCACGGACCGTTCTTTCTTTCGTTACGGACGTCATCCGGCCAAGTGGAGGCGTCGGCCATGGCGTCGCGTACGGAGTCGCCGCAGTAGCGCTTGAGTTTGGGATCGATGGGATTGCCGCTGAGTAAGGCATCGACCATTTTTTTGGCTTCGGGCGTCAGATGTTTTTCGGCGAGCAACGCGACCGTCTGGTGGCCTTTACAGCCCCAGGCGTTCGCGTTGGGTGCGGTCAACGACAGTAAGAGCAGCCCAAATGTAGACAACGCAAATACTATTCTCATGAGTTGGATTTCGACTCCGGCATCGAGGTAGGAACGGTAATTTCCTTCTTCGCAGCAACAACCAAAACAGCAAGCAACAATGACCAGAAATAGCAACCCGAACAATAACCAAAGCATTGTATGGTTTATTCCGTTCGCTTGCGACTTTATGAAAATATTTTCATTTGCGCGCGGCGGAGCGGAATTGCGTCCGGAGGCGTGGGGCGCGAATGGGCGACGCTGTCGATCGCACAGTCTGCATGACGAGCGCAGGAGTGGAAGTTTTCCACAGGATGCTGTGCAATTCTTTGCGGCGGCACTGGCCAAACTGATGCGAAAACCCGCGCAAAATGCGGTCCGCGCTTGGCACCGACGAAATAGAAAAAACGAATCTGAATTAACGAAAGATTGCGTTTCGATTCCGCCGCGAAGTGCAATAGTTTCAGTCCAAGTTTTCGGGCTGCCCGCATGCCGAGGCCGGGCGGAAGTCATTCCATTTCCAAGAGTTGTTTCTTGCATTTTCGTGGCGGCAAATTTCAAGCCGGGTGGAAGTCCATTTTTTCAGGAGACTGCAGCGCATGAAAAAGAGCACAAAGCTCGGTTCGTTCTTTTTTGCTTCGCACCTCAGCTTGGCCATCCGCAGGACAATTCCCGCAACGATTGGCGCAACAATTCGGGCAACAATCCGCACCGCAACCTTCGCGGCAATCCTGGTGACCGCTCTCGCAAACATCTTCACAGCAGCGCCCGCGCTGCGCGCGCAGCAAACTCTTGGCGGCATTACCGGAGCCATCACAGATGGTTCCGGGGCGTCGGTCGCGGACACCGAAGTGACGCTGGTGAACGATCAAACCAAGATGACGCGCACACAGACGGCGAACGCGAACGGCATCTACGATTTTGTAAGCCTGCCAATCGGAACGTACACACTGACGTTCAAGCACGAGGGATTCGATACGCAGAAAATTCCGTCGATCACCGTGCAAGCGGACCGCACCGCGACGTTGAACGTGACGTTGAAAATCGGACAGGTGGGCACGACAGTGGAAGTACAGGCAAATCCTCTGCTGAACGCAGTGGATACGACCAATGGATACATTCTGGAAAAGGATCAGATTCTCAACGTGCCGCTGCCGACGGGGAGCTTCACGGCGTTGGCGACGTTGTCTCCCGGCGTGAACGCGGAACTTCCCGCGGGAACGGGCGCGAACGCGGGACTGGGCAATCAACCGATCTGGGCCAACGGACAACGCGACACGAGCAATTCATTTTTGTTGAACGGCGTGGACGCCAGCAACTTGTTTAACGGGAAAAGCACGAGTTCGGTGGCTTCGGCGCGCGTGGTGAATAACACCGGCGTCAGCGGAGCAGCGAGCAGCAGCGCGGCGGTAATTCAGAGCACGGCGTCCCCGTACCTGGCGATAGGACAGGCGCTGCCGACGCCTCCGCAGGATACGATTCAGGAATTGCGCGTGAACACCAGCATGTATGACGCGCAGCAGGGTTCTACCAGCGGCGCGCACATCGACATCAGCACGGCGTCGGGATCCAACACGCTGCATGGCAGCGCGTACGGGCATCGCGGGACCAACTGGCTGAACGCGGATCCATTTTTCTTCAATGCCGACCCCAACATTCCGCAGGATCAGAAAAATCCCGGGCTGCATCGTTACGACGCGGGCGGCACACTGGGCGGAGCGATTATCAAGGATAAGCTGTTTGGATTTATCGCCTATCAGCACCTGCGGAGTTCGGACGCGGAGATTGGAATATCGCGGCTGACGGTTCCGGCGGGACTGACGGATGATCGCTCGCCGGCAGCGCTGGCGGCGGTAGCAAACGCGCAATTCGGCAGCAACCTGACGGGCAACGGAGATTTGAGCCAGATTGCTGTGACATTGTTGCAAGCCAAGCTGCCGAACGGGCAATTTCTGATTCCCTCGGCGGACGGCAGTACGCCGAGCGTGAATTTTCCGGAAAACGCGATCGTTCCTGGAACGGCAGTTTTCAAGGCAGATCAGGCGGTGGCGGACCTGGACTGGAACGCCACAGCGAAAGATACGGTGGCGTTCAAATACTTTTACCAGCACGATCCCACGGCCGCGCCATATGCGTACTCCAGCGTAGCAGGTTTCACGCAACATCTGGACGCGGGCAGCCAGGTGGCATCGATCGGCAACACGCAAACTCTGAAACCGAACCTGACGGTGACGGAGACCTTTGGCTTCATTCGCGAAAAAGTTTACAGCACCATCTCGGAGCCGTTCACGCCGCAACAGTTAGGAATCGATACGTTTGGTTCGCCGATTTTTCCGGGGATCGGAATTGTCGACGACTTCGGAAACGATTCAGCCGCAAACACGAACTTTGTTTTCAACATACCACTTACGATTGGGCAAGGCGCGGCGGCGCAAGGAGCATTTACCGGAGTGTTTCAGAATCGCTTCATGCCGTCAGCTAACGCGATCTGGACCAAGGGAAAACACACGGTAACGTTTGGCGGCAGCTACGCCTACACGCAACTGAACACCCGCGACCTGCGAACCAACAACGGGATTATCGGTTTCGCGGATTTTTCGCAATTTCTGGAAGGCGCGCCGACGCCCTACACGTCCGACGGCTTTGTGACCACGGCGTATCTGCAAGGCAACGCCAATCGCTACTTGCGCGCAGGAGCAAACGGTTTTTACGTGCAAGACAAATATCAATTCCGCTCCAATCTGAGCATTACGCTGGGGCTGCGCTACGACTGGAACGGGGCGTTCACGGAGAAGTACGGGCGCCTGTACAACTTCGACCCGTCTGATTATTCCTTTGACGCGACCTCCGGAACGGTAACGTCATCCGGAATTATCGTGGCAGGCAACAACCCGCAATCCGGGTCGAAAGGCGTGAGCAACAGCACGCTGACCGGGCGGCAGTGGGGATTGGCGCCGCGCATCGGAATCGCGTGGAGTCCGGAAGCGTTCCACGGCAAGGTGGTGGTGCGCGCGGGAAGCGGGCTGTATTACGATCGCGGAGAACTGTTCACTTATCTTTCGCCGGGATTTGCCGCCGGCGTGATTACCGGCGGCCCCTACGGATTCAATCAATCGCAGCCGTTTGTTAATTCGCAGGTATGCACCAATCTTGGACCGGCCTACGAGGAGTTCATTCCGACGTGTAATAACGCCACGACAGATGGAACGGTAGATGGCCCGCTGGCGAATCCGACGGGAGGATCCTTCGCTCACCCATGGGGAACAGCGCTGCAACCGCCGCCCACCGGCAACCCGGCGAATATATTGGGGCTGCTTCCGGGCAACGCGGATTTGATGAACGGGGCGCAGCCGCTTACTTTCGCGGACTACAACCGTGCGAACAAATTGCCATACACCATCAACACTACGTTCGACATTCAATGGCAGCCGCGCAGCGATATTTCCATCCAGGTGGGATATGTGGGGAATTTGGGACGGCATTTGGTGATTCCCGTGCCGTTCAACCAGGCGCAGATTGCGTCGCCGAGCCATCCGATCAACGGACAGATTTATTCCTACGGGTACCAGATTCTCGATCCCGTCACGTTCAATCCGATTGCGCTGCCGAATAATCCGATGACGAACGCGCCGGCGGGAAATTACCAGGATACCTATGAAGGCGGGAATATCGATTTGCGAGTGCCATACGTCGGATATTCGTCGGAGGCGGAAAGCTACACGGCGGCCGGGATCTCGGCATACAACGCGCTGCAGACACATATTGAAAAGCGCATGAGCCACGGTCTGCAGATTGGATTTTCGTACACCTACTCGCACGCCACGGATGAACAGAGCGGTCTGGGACTTTTCTACAACGGAAACAATGCGCTGGATCTGAAGTCGGGGTACGGGTCTTCGGACTTCAACCGAAAGCACGTATTCAATTTCAATTTTGTTTACCAACTGCCAAAGTTTGCGGCGGATTCGTCCTGGCAGAGCAAAGTCACGAATGGCTGGCAGATTGAGGGTCTGGGAATTTACCAGAGCGGCCAGCCGTTCAGCGTGATCGACTACAGCGGAGCGGTGGGCAGCGTTTTTTACGGTGTTTCGGACGGCATTACGAACCCAATCGTGCCGTTGGGGAACGGGTGCACGCCGCAGACGGCGGTAACCGGCGCCATCGGCACCGGGGCGCAGCCGGCGCTGCAGCCGCAATGCTTCACGATTCCACTGCTTGCGCCCGGGGCGATGAACGGAGCGATCCCCTCGAATGATCCGTACGAAACGACCTTCACGACCGGACAACGCAATATCTTCGTGCAGTCCTGGCAGAGGCGACTGGACGTATCGTTTGTGAAAAATACGAAGCTCAGTGACCGCTTCAACCTGAAGTACAGCTTCGAGATTTTTAACATAACGAATACGCCGAGCTTCGATCTTCCGATTGACGACGTGACGCAAAACGAAAACTTCAATGGCTTCCCCATCCAAGGAACGCCAGCGCTGCCGACGATCACTTGCAATGCGAATCCCGATAACGGGGCGAACACGGGATTTTATAATTGTCCGCAGGGGTTGGGCGTGGTGAACAAGACGATTGGGAGCGCGCGGCAGATGCAAATGTCGCTGAAGCTGACGTTTTAGATTGCGAGTTGGAAGTTAAAATCTGCAAAGCATGAATTCCTCCCTGGACGAGAGTTCGGGGAGGATTTTTTTGTTGGGGCGGTAAAGTTAAGGACGAAGATCAATCGAAGAGGCAAAGCAAAGGCAAAAGAGCAGGCCGGTCTGAAGACCGGCGCCTACACAAGCGCCAGGAAGCTTTGGCCGTGGAGGAGTGGGGAGGTGGCGAAATTATCGGCTACGGTTTGGCCTAGGTCGGCTAGCGTGGTGCGCGTGCCTAGATTTCGATCGATCGCGGAAACGGCCACGTTTCTGGGCGTGAATGCGAGAACGGGAACGTATTCGCGGGAGTGGTCGGTGGTGGGCCAGCGCGGGTCAGGGTCGCAGCCGTGGTCGGCGGTGATGATGAGCAGGTCTTGTGGTGTTAGGAGCGGGAGGAATTTGGTTAGGGACTGGTCGAATTCTTCGAGAGATTTGGCGAAACCCTCTACGTCTTTGCGGTGGCCGTAGAGCATGTCGAAGTCGACTAAGTTGGCGAAGATCAGGCCTTGCGGATGCGTGCTTAGAGATTGTGTTAGTTTTTGCATGCCATCGGAGTTGCTGATGGTGGTGGCGTAATCTTCGAGGTGGCGGCCGTTGTAGATGTCGTGGATTTTGCCTATGCCGTGGATGGGAATATTTTTTTCGGCGAGCACGTCCATGAGCATGGGTACGGGCGGCTCGACGGCATAATCGTGGCGGCGCGGAGTGCGCGTGAAATTTCCCGGTGTGCCGGTGAACGGGCGGGCGATTACGCGCCCTACTTTGTGAGGGCCGTCGAGAAGTTTGCGGGCGATTTCGCACATTTTGTAAAGCTCGGCGATGGGGACGATGTCTTCGTGGGTGGCGATTTGGAAGACGCTGTCGCCGGAAGTGTAGACGATGGGATGGCCGGTGCGGAGATGCTCGGCGCCTAGTTCTTTCAGGATTTCCGTGCCGGAGGCGGGTTTGTTGCCGATGGTTTTGCGGCCGACTTCTTTTTCGAATTGCGCGATGATTTCTGGCGGGAAGCCGTGCGGGTAAGTGGGAAAGGCCTGGTCGAGCCAGATGCCGGCCATTTCCCAGTGGCCGGTGGTGGTGTCTTTTCCGGGGGAGTGGGTGGCGGATTTGCCGTAGGCGGCTTGGGGGGTTTTTGTTGGGGCGAGATTTTTTAGTGGAGCGATGTTGGCTAGGCCGAGGTTCACAAGAGTTGGAATGTGGAGTGGGCGGGATTCCGCGATGTGGCCGAGGGTGTTGCGGCCTACGTCGTCGTAGTCGGCGGCGTCTGGGAGGGCGCCGATGCCGACGCTGTCCAGGACGATCCAGAGGATGCGGGGGAAGGGGGGTTGGCGGGACATTTTATTGTGGCTTCGGTTTGTCGGCGCTTCACGCAATGTACCATACCGGGTGGCGGCGGAGCGTGGATGCGGGCGGAAGATGTGCCGCACCTCCGGTGCTCGCGGGCTTTACTGCAACCGAACCCAGCCCTGCGGGCTGGGCTAACTTCTGTCGCGCCTCCGGCGCTTTATTCGCGGCGCGGCACACTTCGTGATTCGGGGCACTGCACTGCTGCGAATCGTGCGCTTGGGCTAGCTGGGGCGCGACATGCTGCGCCCCTAAAAGAGATTGATGCGGTACAACGTTGGCGGAGCCGAAGTTGGCGCGGCGGATGTTGGTGCGACGAGTGTTGGCGGGGGCGGCGTTGGTGCGAAAACAAAGGCACGGGTCTGAAGACCCGCCGCTACAAGATTGGGCGGCGAATGATTTGTGGGGTAAATGGTTGGCGGGGTGAACTTTATCTTTGTTTGGCGCGTATTAGAGAGTGGGAAGGTGTGCCATGAGCGGATATGACGAGGGGAATCGTGGGCCACGGCCGGCCCGATCGCTGGTGTTTCCGCTGGTATTGATTATTGTGGGCGGGCTGTTTTTGTACGCCAATTGGAGGCCGGAGATTGATCCGTGGCGGATTTTGGCGACGTACTGGCCGCTGATCCTGATTTTCTTGGGGCTGGGGAGAATTTGGGATAACACGCGGCGGGGCGGTTCGACGCAAACATACTCTTCGGGATTGACGATCGGGGTGCTGGCGTTTGTGGTGGTGATTGGAGTGCTGCTCTGGCACGGGCGATCGTTTTCGCGGGGGCTGGAGGCGTCTTCGTCGATGGAGCACACCACCCGCACGGTGGAGGCTGGCGGCGTGAAGGACGTGCGGGCGACGGTGGAAATGCCGGCGGGCGAGCTGACGGTGAGCGGGGGAAGCGCGAAATTGCTGGATGCCAGTTTTGACCAACGGAAAAGTTCCGGCGCGCCAGAGGTGGATTACGAGCACTCTGGCGCGAGCGGGTTGCTGAAGATTTCCGAAGGCGGAGGAGATCACACGAACATCGTGTTCCCTGGGCGTGAAGAACGGAATTGGAATTTGCGATTCGGCGACGGCGTGCCGCTGGATTTGAAGATTGACATGGGAGCGGGACAGGGGAATTTGCGGCTGCGCGGCGTGCCGCTGACGAAATTGGAATTGAATATTGGTGCGGGACGCGTGGAGGTGGATTTAACCGGGGATCGCAAAGAAGACTTAACGGCGAATATCGAAGGCGGCGTGGGCGAAGCGGATATACGTTTGCCGAAGGATGTGGGAGTGATTGTGCAGGCGTCCGGCGGGATTGGGAGTCTGGATACGGATGGATTGCAGAAGGAAGGCGGTTCGTACGTGAATGCGGCTTATGGGAAGTCTCCGGCGACGATTCATTTGAAGGTGGAAGGCGGGATTGGGCATATTATTTTGCGGCTGGAGTAGTGGGGCGGGCGGGGACGGATTGGACGGGCCGGGGTGCGGGAAAAGCAGATCCTTCGCTTCGCTCAGGATGACGAGTTTTTTAACGCTGCCGGCGGCGATGTTTGCTGGCGCCTCGATGAGAGATTTTTTGAGCTTCACTTGGTTTGCTACCGTTTTGCGGGTTCCGTATAATTAGAAGTTTAGGCAGGGTGCGTTTTGGCGCGCTGTCTGGACTCCCTTTGGCTACCAACAAAATCACAGCTATCCCGGCGGAACAGGATTTGTTGCGAGTGCGCGGAGCGCGCGTGCACAACCTGAAGAACGTGACCGTGGATATTCCGCACAATGCGATCACCGTGGTCACGGGGGTAAGCGGGTCGGGAAAGTCTTCGCTGGCGTTCGACACGATTTATGCCGAGGGGCAGCGGAGATATGTGGAGTCGCTGTCGGCGTACGCGCGGCAATTTTTGGAGCGCATGGAAAAGCCGGATGTGGATGAGATCAGCGGGATTGCGCCGGCGGTGGCGATCCGGCAGAAGAATTCCACGCGGAATCCGCGGTCAACGGTGGGAACGGCGACGGAGATTTACGATTATTTGCGGCTGCTTTTTGCGCGGTGCGGGCAGACGTTTTGCGTTAAGTGCGGAGTGGAGGTAAAGAAGGATAGTCCAGACGAAATTGCAACGCGGATATTGCAGCTGGCGCCGGGGCGAAGATTTTATGTGATGTATGAGCTACGCGTGGGCGGGACTGCACAACCTGTGAGCGCGGAGGCGATGAAGAAAGCGGAGACCACCACTGCCGCAGTGCGGCGCATCCTGCGGAAGAAAACCACTGGGCCGGCGAAGGCCGAGGCGCAGGCGGCTGCGCGCGATGCGTTGCGGCTGGCGTTAATTGATTTGCAGAAGCGCGGATTTAACCGGATTTATCAGAATGGGCGGGTGCATGAATTTTCTACGCCGGAATCGTTGCTGGATGTGGATTTCAGCAAACCGGCGTTTGTGCTGGTGGACCGGCTGGCGGTGAATGCGGAGTCGCGGGCGCGGCTAGTGGATTCGATTGAGATTTGTTATCGCGAGGGCGCGGGGGAGGCGATTCTGGAATTTGTGGCGGATGCGGCGGGGCCAGCGGAGCGGTTGAGCTTCAATGAGCGGTTCGAGTGCAAGAACGATGGAACCGTTTATCAGGAACCGGAGCCGCGGCTATTTTCGTTCAACAATCCGTTTGGGGCTTGTCCGCGATGCCAGGGATTTGGGAACACCATCGATTTCGATTTGAATCTGGTAGTGCCGGACCAGGGCAAAAGCTTGGATGAAGGCGCGATTGAGCCGTGGACCAAGCCGCGTTACCGCGTGCTACTGGCGGACATGAAGAAATGGGCGCGCGGGCGGGGGATTCCGACGAACGTGCCGTGGCGGCAACTCACGGCGGAACAACGGCGGCTGGTGCTCGAGGGCGACCCGGAAAACGATTTCGATGGCGTCAAGGGCTTTTTCAATTATCTGGAGCGCAAGAAATACAAATTGCATGTGCGCGTGTTTTTGAGCCGTTTTCGTGGCTATGCGCGCTGCCTGGATTGCGGTGGAACGCGGCTGCGGGCGGAGGCGCGCGCGGTACGCGTAGCGGGGCAGACGATTACGGATATTTGCAAGTTGACGGTGACGGAGGCGCGGGCGTTTTTTGGTTCGGTGCAACTGACCGATGCGCAGAGAGTGATTGCGGATAAGATTCTGGAAGAGATTCGTTCGCGGCTGCAATTCCTGGATGAAGTGGGGCTGGAGTATTTGACGCTGGACCGGCTGACGTCGACGTTGTCTGGCGGAGAGTCGCAGCGGATTCAGCTGGCGACATCGCTGGGGTCGCATCTGGTCGGGGCGATGTACGTGCTGGATGAGCCGTCGATTGGTTTGCACCCGCGGGATACGCAGCGGCTGATTGACATTTTGAAATCGCTGCGCGATTTGGGGAATACGGTTTTGCTGGTGGAGCACGATCCGGACGCCATCCATGCGGCGGATTTTATTGTGGATTTGGGGCCCGGAGCGGGAGAACTCGGCGGGAAGCTGCTGTTCGCGGGCGGCTATGACGCGATGCTGGCGGAGCCGAAGTCGATTACCGGGCGATATTTAAACGGCGAATTGCGTATTCCGGTGCCGAACACGCGGCACAAGCCGAACGGAAAGTTTTTGCGGCTGTTTGGCGCAACGATGCACAATTTGCAGAACGTGGATGTGATGATTCCGCTGGGAACGCTGACGGTGGTGACGGGCGTAAGCGGTTCGGGAAAGTCCACGCTGATTCACGACGTGCTGTACAAAGCGCTGGCGGCGAAGCGCATGGGCGGAAGCGTGAAAGAGTTTTGCGAGCGCCTCGAAGGAGACGGCGCGATTCGCGAAACGATTATTGTTGATCAATCGCCGATTGGGCGCACGCCGCGGTCGAATCCGGCCACGTATCTGAAGGCCTTTGACGCGATTCGCGAAGTGTTTTCGGATACGCCAGACGCGAAACGGCGCGGCTACACGGCGGGGCATTTTTCGTTTAACGTGCCGGGCGGGCGATGTGAAACGTGCCAGGGCGATGGGACCGTCACGGTAGAAATGCAATTTCTCGCGGACGTGGAGTTGATTTGCGAAGAGTGCCGCGGGACGCGGTTCAAGACCGCGGTGCTGGAAGTGAAGTATCACAACAAGAATATCCATGATGTGCTGGAAATGACGGTGCGCGAGGCGCTGGCGTTTTTCTTGAATGTGCCGAAGGTGGTTTCGAAGTTGCGGATATTGAACGAGATTGGGTTGGGGTATTTGCGACTGGGGCAATCGGCAACGACGCTTTCCGGCGGCGAGGCACAGCGCTTGAAGCTGGCGGCACATTTGGCGCGGACCGAGAATGACGGCGTTTTGTATATTCTGGACGAACCGACCACGGGTTTGCACTTTGACGATATTGCGAAGTTGCTCGCGGCGTTTCGGAAATTGCTGGAGAGTGGCGCGTCGTTGCTGGTGATCGAGCACAATTTGGATGTAGTGAAGTCGGCGGACTGGGTGATCGATATGGGACCGGAAGGTGGCGCGATGGGCGGGAAAATTATCGCGACGGGGACGCCGGAACAGATCGCGCGGAATGCGCAATCGCATACGGGGAGATTCTTGGCGCGGGTGTTGAATGGAAACGGGCAGGCAAAGCGTGGCGGAAATGGGGCATCGAAGCAAGAGCTGCCGGCGATTGTAAAATCGTAGTTCCCGGGTCGGGAGATTCGTAAGGAGTTGTAATGAGGGCGATTGTGAATGTGGTAGCGCAAGGGTTGAGAAACATGTGCCGCGCTTCCGGCGCTCATGCGATTGGTCGCAGCGTACCCAGCCCTTGCGGGCTGGGCTAACGTCTGCCGCGCCTCCGGCGCTGGATTTAGGCACGGGAGATATGCGGTTCAGATTGAAGATAAAATTTGTCGCGCGAGTGACTGCAGTTCTGTTGGTCTGGGCGATTTGGTGTGTTTCACCGAACAATTCTTGCGAAGTTGCAGCGCAGCAGCAGACTCCTCCGGCGCAAAACCCGCCGTCGCGGAATCCGCAGACGCGCACGGAAAAGATTGTTAACCCCCTGAATGACCTGCTTGACGAGGCGCAACGCGATATCGACAAGAAAGATTTTGCCGCCGCGATTGAACCGCTGCAAAAAGTGATTGCCGAAGAGCCGAACATCGCTTTCCCACATTTTCAACTGGCGTATGTTTTTACCGCGCTGCAGCGCAACGACGAGGCGCGCGCGGAGTACGAGCGGGTGATCGCGATCGACCCGAAAATGTCCGCGGCATACCTGAACCTGGGACTTTTGCTGGTGGACAAGGAGCCGGCGGCGGCGGTGGCCCCGCTGAAAAAATTAGTGGAGCTGTTGCCGGCGGAAAGCCGTCCGCGATTGTTGCTGGGCGTGGCGCAAGAGCGTAGCCAGGATTATGCGGGAGCGGTAGAAACGCTGGAGGGCGCGAGCAAGCTCGATTCGCGCGATACGGAAACGCTGGACCATTTGGGCATGCTATATCTTGGACTAAAGCGTCCGGCGGAGGCAGAGTCGAAATTCCGCGCGGTGCTGGAGAGCAAGCCGAACGATGCGGCAGCCTTGCTGGGATTGGCCAAGAGCCTGGACGCGCAGAGCAAGCCGGGCGTAACGGAGGCTTTTCAGAATTATCTGGCGGTGCAACCCGCGGACAAAGCCGCGCGCGAACGGCTGCTGTATCTATTGATTGCGGAGCAGAAATATGATCTGGCGCTGGCGGAACTCAATCTTGCCGACACGGTGCACGGGGTAACGAGCGAATCGTTGCGCGAACGCGCCGATATCCTGGTGGCGCAGAAGAAATGGAACGAGGCCATTGCGGCGATACGGAAGGCCCTGGAGCTCTCGCCGAAAGATGCTCAGCTGCATGGCGGTCTGGGACGGCTGATGATGCAGACGCGGGATTTTCCTTCGGCGGAAAAGGAGCTGAAGATTGCCTTGGTGCTGGACAGTGCAAATCTGATTTATTTGAAGGATTTGAGTTCCACGTATTATCTGGGTGGAAATTATGCGGCGGCGCTGGCGACGATGGATGAAATCGCCAAGCGGGAAAAGCCCATCCCGTTTACGTTTTTCATTCGCGGACTTTGTTACGATAAACTGAATCAGCCGAAGCCGGCGCTGGCGGCGTATCAAACTTTTTTGGATACGACCACGGACAAGAATACGGATCAGGTGTGGCAGGCCACGGAACGCAGCAAGGTGTTAAAGCGGATGCTGGAGGGGAAAAAATAGGCGCGGTTGCGGGATTTGCGCCGTACTTTACGGTGCTTGATTTGGTGAGCGGGATTTACGGTAACGCACGGCAATAGTTCTACGGGCCTGGAACATGGTGAGTGCTGACATGGGAATCGACCGCTCATTGCTTGCGATCAGCGTGGTGGCGCTGGGAATGATGGCGATTCTGGCGAGCGCGAAAGCAACGACAGAAGCAGCCGGCGGGTCGACCCCAACGCTGAACGAATTGCAGGAGAAATTCGATCACGAGGAAGATGCGGTGCGCAAAGCCAAACTGCTGCAGAAGCTGGGGGATGCGCAGTTCGACGCACTACATGCGGCGGAAAAAGCGGAAGACTATAATACGGCGGGGGTGACGCTGGAGAAGTATCGCGACAACGTTCACGCGGCGCTGGCGGGCCTGAAGAAGGTGCATCCGGACGCGGAACGGCAATCCAACGGCTACCGGCAACTGCAAATGCACGTCAACCGCGGAATTCGTGAAGTGGAAGACGCGCTGCGCGGCGCGCCGGAGGAGTTCAAACCGCCGCTGCAATTGGTGCGAATGGATTTGACGGGCATGAACGATGAATTATTGCGATTGCTGTTTCCGCGGCAGCCCGGCGCGAAACCTGACGCAAAGCCCGATGTGAAGGCGGATGTGAAGCCGGGCGTAAAGGAAATGTAGCCATGAGAAATTCGGGGTTCAGACTTGCGGCAAGGTTTATCGGCGCGACGGCGCTGGCATTGTTACTGGTGCGGACGCTTCCGGCGCAGCAAATGCAGCAGAAGGATTATCTTTCCGGGATCGAAGCCGACAAAATCCGGGACGCGGAAACGGTAAATGAAAAAGTGGCCCTGTTTCTGACCTTCGCGGAAGACCGTTTGAAGAAATTTCAGTACGAACTGGAGCATCCGGCGCTGGCGCTGCACGAAGAGACGCTCAACGGGCTGATGAACGGATACGAGAGTTGCGTGGACGATGCCGCCGATCTGCTGCAAGAAGGGATCGAGAAGCAGCAAAACGTCCGCGCGGGCGTGGATTTGATGGCGTCCAAGGCCAAGGGATTTCTGGACGTGCTGCGCAAGATTCAAACCGACGCCAAAGAGCTGGAGATTTACAAGAACAACCTGGACGACGCGATCGAAGGCACCACCGACGCCATGAACGAAGCGGAGAAGGACAAGAAAAAAGTGGCGGCGCCTCCAGTGCGGCGGAAGAATTAGGGAGCGGGCGCTAACGATGACCATGGGACGCTTCAGCTCAATGGTTCCCGGAGGCAGCGCGCTATTTCAGCGGGCGTTCACCCGGTTGGGGTGCGAGGGGCGGCCGCCGCGTTTTCGCGTGGAATTTTATCCGTACACTTCCCTTTCGATGACCATTCGACGGCGCGACGATCTAGTGATTGTGCGGCTGTCGGATTTGTTGCAGCGCGCGCCGCTGGCGGTGCTGGAATCGGGTGCGGCGTTGATTTTGTCGCGGCTATACCGGCGGCGCGGGCATAAAGATTTGTTCGAGGCGTATTTGGAATACGCGCGCTCGAATCGCACGCGAGACCGCATCACGCGGATGCGGCGCGGGCGCGTGCGGCTGGCGTCTGCGGGCCCGCAGGGGCGGCATTTTGATCTGCACAAATTGTTCGATGAATTGAACGCGCAATATTTTGGCAGCGAGTTGCAGCGGCCACATATTGGCTGGAGCACGCGCGGGTGGCGGCGGCAGTTTGGGTGCTTTGATCCGGGGCCGAATCAAATTTTACTGAACCGGCGGATGGACCGTCCGGGCGTGCCGCAGTTTGCGGTGGAGTATGTTTTGTATCACGAGATGCTGCATGTGAAGCATCCGACGCGGCGGTCGGGGTGCACGTTGCTGTCGCATTCGCCGGAATTTCGCGCGGAAGAAAAGAGATTTGCGGAGTTCGCGCGGGCGCGCAAGGTTTTGGATGGGCTGGCACGGTGAGATCGAGGGCGAACTAGGATAGTGCTGGGAGGGAAAGATGAGATTCTCGCGTCTGTTCGCATTTTCCGTGGTCTCGCTGCTCGCGAGCAATATTCAGTCCGCCACGCAAGCACAGGATCAAACTCTCCCGAAAAAACAAGACATCACTGGCACGCCGATACCTCGGCCAAAAATCATCAGTGCTCCAACCGCCCCGTACCCTGACGAAGCGCTGAAAAAGAATATCGAGGGCAAGGTGGTGTTGAGCATCGTGGTGGACGGCAAGGGACAAGTTTCGGACGCCAAAGCTTTAAGCGGGCCGCCAGAGTTAATCCCGGCGGCGATTGATAGCGTGAAGCGGTGGCAATTTGAACCACCCACCCACGCGCCGCTGGTCACTACCGTGGAAATCAGTTACGGCCATCCCAAGGAATGTCCCGGCGCGGTTTCTGATGCTGGTGAGGTTCGGGCGACAAGCTGGCTCGAGAACCGAGATGGCAAAGTCATCGCCACGCCGGATGATTATGACTCTTCACTTCCTCCGTACTTCGAGGAAGACAGAAAAGCTGGCGTTGCGGGGGACATGGTCCTAGGGTTGACTCTGGACAGCGAAGGCCGCGTGAAAGAGATTCACGTCGTCAAATCGCTCTCAGCCCGCCTGGACGACGCTGCGATCAAGACTGTGCGCACGTGGAAGTTCAAGCTCGTCGACGGAAATACTGGCAAACCGCCTGAAGATCTACAGCTCCATATTCTCTATCGACCAACCTGCATGCCGCAGTTCTAAATCGAGCACGGTTAGGAAAAATCACATGTCGGCTGATGGCCGAGCAAAGTTGTGACGCAGCATGCTGCGCCAAAGACAGATGCAAAACAAGTGGTGGGTGCCGCAGCCGCGCGGCTACGGGTTATAACGGGCGAACCAGGCGGCGATTTCGCGGAAGACGTCGCGGCGCTGTTCCCAGCGGCTGGGGAAATGGCCGGAGCCGGGGTACGTGACCATGCGCACGGTCTTGCCGCGCGCTGCCAGCGCCAAATAAAATTCGCGGCCTTGATACGTGGGAACGCGCACATCGGCGGCGCCGTGCAGGATCAGCAGCGGAGTGGTGACGTCCGCGGTGTGCATGACGGCGGAGAATTGCAGGAACGCCGTGGGGTCTGCATCGGGCCAGCGCGCGTCGTAGTCAATCTGCTGTACGTCGCTGGTCCAGATGAAACTCAGCCAATCGGTAATGCCAGCCCCTTCGACGGCGGCGCGATAGCGGTGAGTCTGCGTGACGGTCCAGGAGGTCATGAAACCGCCGGCGCTCCAGCCGAAAATCGCGAGGCGGTTGGGATCGGCCCAGCCCTGGGCCAACGCGAAATCGGTGGCGCTATCCACATCGCGATAGGCGCGATCACCAAAATGCTGATAGATAGCCTGCAGGAATTCCGTGCCATAGCCGGTGGAGCCGCGATATTGGGGTTGCACGACGACGTATCCCAAACCGGCGAGAAAGCGCGAAAGGGCGTCGACTTCGAAGGAGTCGTTCGCTTCCGGGCCGCCGTGCGGAAAAACCACGAAGGGATATTTTTTCCCGGAGACGTAGCCGGCCGGGAACGTGGCGATACCTTCGAGGTGAATGCCTTCCTTGGAAGTCCAGTGAATGACGCTGGCCGGGCCTAACGCGACATTCGCGAGCACATCGTCACCTTCATGCGTGATTCTCTTGAGTTGCGTTCCTTCGGCCACCGCTATGTTTGAAGCATGCTCGGGATCGCCGACGGTGAAGGCCAGCACCTGCGGCGCCGCGGCAATTTCCGGAGCGACCGGCGCACCGTCTACGGTTCCCGCCGGCCAAGTAAAAGCGGTCTTGAGTGCGCGACCGTCAAACGAGTCCACCTCGCCGCGGACACCACGCGCCACGATCACCCAGATGTTTCCGTGGACATCCTGGTTCAGACCGAGGGCCGAGCCGGCTAAATCGGGCGAGCGATCCACGGGCGCGCCACCCGCGAGCGGGACGGTCCAGACGTGATCGGGTGTGAGCACGTCGGTTGTGGTGCTCACGAACGCGAGTTCCTTGCCGTCGGGAGTCCAGGCGATTCCTCCGGCTCCGCTGGGGATCTCGGACGCGGCGGAGTTGGGAATTTCCGCGATGCGGCGAGCTCCGGAAGCGGTGCAGACGTCGATGAAACTGTGAATGAAGTGATAGCCGATCATCGGTGTTTGCGAGACCAGCGCGATGCTTGAGCCCTCGGAAGACCATTCCATGCCGGCGATGTCCTTGAGCGCGGGGCACCACCACGCACCGCCGCCACCGGAAGCGTTGAGGACGTAGAGGCTGGACTCCTCGTTTTGCACAACGGTGTGGACCTCTTCGAGTGGGTCGGGGGCGCGCTGGCTGGCGAGCACGGCGAAGCGCGATCCGTCTGGCGAAATCGTTGCTACAGAGATACCCGAGGGCAGCGAGGTCAAAGCTTTTAGATTTTCCAGAGGCGCGCCAAGCGGAACGGTAGCAAGCTGCTTAACTTTTTCGCCGACCGCTCCGTAGAGGGCCGAGCCATCCCGGGTAAAGCCGAAGGGCGAGAAACTTTCGGGCAGGATCAGTTTGCGCGGATTTGTGCCATCGGGCGCGACGAGCCAGTACTCTTCATTCGTAGCGCCCTTGGCGACGCCCGAGCCGGCCCAATACAGGATGCTGCGGCCGTCCGGCGAGACCGCCACGGCGCGCGCGCTGCGCAGGCCGGTCCAATCGTCAACGCCGAAGGCGTGCTTATCTGCAGCGCGCGAAGACCACGACAACAATGCGATGAGGGCGAGACAGGCGCAATATTTTTTCAAGGGACTCCTCGATAGTTATAGCGATGAGACCTGAGGCGGCTTCCGCTGAGTAGGCCGGGGCCGCGAAGCTTGAAAAGATAGCATAAGCGCCGCGAGGGCAAAGCCGATTTAACGATTAGTTGCCGGAAGTGGGTTGGCCGCCGGGGGAATAGTAGCCGTTGCGGGTGCGGGCTACGAGCTTGCCGCGGCCGCGCGGGGGGATGACGTCAACCTGTACGCTGCGGTAGCTGCCGTCGCGGCGATCGTTCGACGGGTAGTAGCCCAGCGTGTACTGGTTGCGAATGTCGTGCGCGACCTGTTCGCAAATGTTGTGCACGTCTTCGACGTTTTCCGGAAAAAATGCCAAGCCGCCGGAGGCCTGGGCGATCTGCGTCAGGGCTTTCTTGGCTTTGGTCTTGGATTTCTTGGCTTCATCACCGAGCAGGCCGATGGTGTAAATCACGGTGTTGGTGCGCTGGATTTCGCGGATGGTTTTTTCCAGGGAATTGCGGCTGGTGTTGTCTTCGCCGTCGGTAACGATCAATAGAACTTTCTTGTCTTTGCTGGCTTTTTTCAGATGGTCGAGCGAGCCGATGATGGCGTCGTAGAGCGCGGTACTGCCTCGGGAATCGATGCGCTCGAGGGCTTCTTTTAATTCCGGGATGCTGTTGCTGAAATCCTTATCGAGATCGAGATAGAAGTCGTCGTTGAAATTTACGACGAACGCCTCGTCGCTGGGATTGCTGCTCTGCACCAGGGTAATCGCCGCTTCATTCACGCGCGGGCGCTTTTCGCGCATGCTGCCGCTATTGTCGATCACCAGGCCCATGCTGACGGGAATATCTTCGCGTTTGAAAACGGAAAGCTTTTGTTCCACCTTATCTTCAAAGACGCGAAAGTTTTCCTGTTTGAGGCCTTCGGCAAAACGTCCGCGATCGTCCAGCACGGTGGTGTGCAAGACCACCAGGTTGACACTGACGGAAATGGCGCCACCCTGACCCGAAGTCTGGCCCGGGGGAGGAGGCGGGGGAGGAGGAAAAGGATTTTGTGCGAAGGCTACGGCCGCGACGGCGGCCACGATAATACCGCTTGCCGTAGTCACGAAAAGCGTCCGCCTCAGAAGGCGGCCACTACAAAAGCTATCAGTGGCTGGGGGCGTAGTAACCGGTTTTGTTGTAAACCGTGAGCGGAGGAAGTCCGCGAGGCGGGCGCAGCTTGACCTTAACTTTGCGCCAGCGCGCATCGTGCGCCTTGTTGCTTGGATGATATCCCAGGACATATTGATTGCGCAGCTCCATGCCGATCTTGGAAGCGATATCCGGCAGATCTTCCAGCTTCTCCACCGGGAAAACGCGGCCACCGGTCAGCTCCGTGACTTCGCTGAGTAAGGAAGGACCGTTGCCTTCTTCCAGCGTGCGATTGCGATATCCAACGGGGTCGAAGATGCCGATGGCGTACAGCTGCGTATCGGCTTCTTTCACCAGGCGCTTGATATCGTTCTCAGTGTACCGACTATGATTATCGCCCCCGTCCGACAAGATGAGCAAGGCCCGCTTAGCGTTGTGTGCACTACGCATCTCGCTCAGCCCCAGATAGATGGCGTCCAGCAAAGCGGTGCGGCCTTTGGGCGCGCTCAAAAGCATGCGGCTTTGCAAGTCTTCCACGCTGTTGGTGAAGGAACTGGTGAGTTCGGCGTGTTCGTTGAAGCTGACCAGGAAAAATTCATCCGCGGGATTGGCGGTCTTGAAAAACTGGATGGCCGCTTCGCGCGCCTTGGCGGCTTTGTTGGCCATGCTGCCGCTGTAATCGAAAATCACGCCGATGGAAATGGGCACGTCTTCGGCGGAAAAGGTGACCACTTCTTGCTCGACATTATCTTCGAAGATGCGGAAATTGTCGGGATCGAGGCCGGTGACCAAGCGATTGTAGGGATCGGTGACCGTGGCGTTGATGAGCGCGAGGTCCACGTCCATCTTGATGCCTTTGCGCGCGTTGACGACTATGCCCGGAGTATCTTTGCGTACGTCGTCAGCCGGCTTAGCGGGGGGCTTGGCGTCATCCTTTGCCGCGCTGGCCGTGATGGCGGGAGCATCTTTCGCCGCATCGTGCGGAACGCCAGCCTGCGCCTTGTCGTCAGTCGCGGGCGATTGAGGCACCGCTAGAAGTGCCGCCAACGGATTCGCGTGCGCGGGCACGGCGAGCATGGCCGCGAATAGCAACCAAACAAAACACAGAGCTGCGAGCGAAGAAATTGCTGGACGATTGCAGAGGTCGAGCGACCGGGGAAATTTCCCGGTAGAACAGAACAGGTGGCGCTTCACGGCAACCCCCTACGTTCCCGACTGCGGGGAACGGCCGCGCGGGTAAGACTGAGACGGATTCTACCACTGGCGCGACCGAAGACAAGTCGAATCGGCGTGGGAAGGGGGGACGGGACCCGGTTGACGAAGAAAGCTCGGTCAGCCGGCGGATTCACGCCATCACGCGCCATGATAGCATCGCCAAAGTCACCTGGCGGATAAAAGCTTAGAGCATTCTTCCAGAAAAAGGTTTCGCCCGCGCCGCAAGAAGCAGGAATGTTAGAGCATGGTGAACGAGGAGAGGAAGCCCGTGGAAGCTGGGAAAGAAGTGGTGGTGGTGATACCGGCGCGGTATGCCTCGACGCGACTGCCGGGCAAGCCACTGGTGTTGCTGGGCGGTAAGCCAATGATTCAACGGGTCTACGAGCGGGCGCGGCTGGCCAAGCGCGCACATCGCGTGATTGTGGCCACCGACGACGAACGCATCGTCGCGGCGGTGGAAGCATTTGGCGGCGAGGCGCGCATGACCCGTCCGGAACATCGCACCGGCACGGAGCGGGTTGCCGAGGTGGCCGCGCACGTTAGCGGCGATGTTTTCGTTAATGTGCAAGGAGATGAACCTTTGCTGGATCCGGCGGCGGTGGATACCGCCATCGCGGCGCTGCTCGAGGAACCAGCCGCGCCGATCTCCACCGTGGCGACTTTGATCAAGAATGCACCGGACATCATGGATCCGAACGTGGTGAAGACGGTTTTGGACTTCGACGACAATGCGCTGTATTTTTCGCGCGCGCCGATTCCCTGGGTGCGCGATGCGGCGGGAAAAATTCGCGTGCGGCATTTGAAGCATCTGGGGCTGTATGTTTTTCAGCGAGAGGTTTTGCTGGAGTACCCAACCTTGCCGCAGGGCGAACTGGAACGCGTCGAACAGCTGGAACAGTTGCGCTGGATGGAAAACGGTTGGAAGATTCGCGTGGCCGAAGTGGAGCATGACGCGGTGAGCGTGGACGTTCCGGCGGATGTGGAGCGCGTCGAGAAATTGCTGAAGCAGGCGGAACACCATCACTCGTAAAAAAGGACGCTTAAAAAAATCAACCGCCCGGCGATGCGCTGCCGGGCGGTCGATGGATGTTGCGGGTAGGCGTTGCGGGACGGCCGAACGGGCCGCCCAGTTTATTGTTGTAGGACTAACGGGCCGAGAACTACCCGGCCGGTATTGAGACCTACGATCACGAAGCTGGTGTTGCTGATCGCGTAGGCACGGAAGTTAGCCGTTGATGGACTCGAATTAGTGGTGTTCAAGGTAAAGGTGTTGCCCGCGGTTCCGCCCCCAGTACCAGCGCCGTTCAGTACAAACGTCCCAGTGAAAGACTGGTTGAGTTGCGGATTGGCGAAACCGAATTGCACGAAGTCGACGTCGCCGTTCATCAGCGGTCCCCCACCGCTTGGGAAAGTAAACGTGCCGACGAAGTCTTCCTCAATGCCGCCGTCAATTGAGTTTGAACCGGTCCAGTTGAAGGCATAGCTTCCGTTGAGGCTGATATTGGCGCTCGTTTGCGCGTTCAGCGATCCATCAGCCACCACGTCGCCGCTGGTGTCTTGAATGAACCCTTGCGTCGCGCTCGAGAGATAGAAGATATAGCTGAACACGTCGCCAGAGTTCTTGTCGGTTAAGGTCAACGTGCCGCGACCGTCGCCGGATGGATCAATCGTGTAGGTGAAGGCCGAGACGGCGCTGTTGCTTGCTGGGAAGACGGTGGCGCCTTTGGTGCCGATATTTTGATCCAGCGCCACGTTTGAAATGTTGCCGCTAGCGTCCGCGGTATAAACGCCGACGCGCGTGATCGCACCGGTGTCGGCGCTACCGCCCACGGCTAACACAAAGCTGCCGGGGAATTGGCTGACGTTGGTGGGTACGTTGGATTGCGCGGTGGCCGTTCCCGAGGTGGCTTTCGCCGCGTCGGTTTCGACGAATTGCATGTGGGTGCCGTCGATAACGTAGAATTCGTACGTGAGATTGAATATCTCTCCGCCGATGTCGACATTCAACTGGAATTGTCCGCGGCCAAACTGTGTGAAGAACATCGGATCCTGGATGATCGCGCCCTGGCCTATGCCTTGCGGTCCGGAGAGCACCCCACCGTCGTTGTCGTCAAGCGTTCCACCGGTGATCAGGTTGGTACTGTTCGTGGTAAATGCGCCTACGATCGATTCCGGCGCGCCCTGGTTCAAAGCGATATCCACGCCGGAAGTTTCAAACGCATAAGACAGCGCGAAATTCGGGGTGATGTTCTGTATCTGGAAAGTTCCGCTCATCGTGGAACTGTCATCCGATTCGATCATCAGGCCGCTGGACGTGGAGGTGAGCGCGATGCTGAATGTGAACACATCGACCGTTCCCGGCACCGTGGGGTCGGTATGCGCCAAGGTCAAAGAACCCTTGCCGTTGGAAGACACGGTGTAGGTCGAAGCTGGCGCGGGAAGGAACTGAAAGGATTCGATAAGGCCGGCATCGTTGACGTCCTCAATCGCGGCGGAAATGTTACCTTGTCCGTCGGCCTGGAAGCTGCCGATGCGGAAGATGGGATTGCCGGTCGGGTCCGTGCCGGCCATGGTGAACGCGTAGGTGCCCTTGAGGCTTGCGGTGGAGTACATGCCGTTCGGCGGCGGGATCGGCGGGGCGTTCCCACCGCTGCAGGCCGCGGTCAGGCCGGCGACGAGAAGCGTGGCCAAAAGAAAGAGATGCGTGAGCGAGATCTTGCTAGGCGCCTTATTCATGGTGTTTTTCATCGCGCACCTGCCGCAGATTGCTGCGCGTCGCCGCTGTGCGACGTCGGCTTAAGAGGAATGCCGTTCTTTGAGCGCACCGTGACCGACAGCGTGCCCTTTTGAATGATGCGCGCGGCGAAAATGGTGCCTTCGCCATACGGGAGGGTTTCTCCCACGATGGTGACGGCGTCGCCGGGCTCGAGTGAAAGATGATTGGCGGTCAACAAGCGCGCGTTGCCGAGGTGCACGTTGACGATGCCGGAGGAGGTTTGCAACTCGACGTTGGCCCCGGCCGGAGCGGTTGTAGTGGCCGAGTCCGGAGTGTATTTCACGACCTTACCTTGCAAGCTGCTTTCACGCGCGACGGTATATACGTCTGCGCGCGTGGGCGTCTTCGACTGCTGTTCCTGGGCAAGCGCGGCTGTCGCACAGCACAGTGCCGCGGTGGCGACTAAAGTGGCGATTCTTTTCAACATGTTTTCTTTCGTTCCCCTTTTTTCGGAAAGATGCACTCACGCAAACCAGAACGTAAACGTACGGATAACCCCACGCAGGCTCGCGTCGTCGGAACGATCCGGGCGAGCTCGGAGGCAGACTGCTGGGTACCTATGTGCACCCCCTGCAAGCGCCTCTTGCATCGAAGGGGTGGCATGAACAATTCCAACACGCGGCGAATAACGCGAAGCCCGCGGCTGCAAAGCGACTACGCGTGCCGCTGCTAGACGAAGGTTAAGATGTCGGCAATTGCTAAACAGTTTCGCGGCAACGCAAAACAACCCGCAAAATTGTGCGCAATCCTGTAACAGGAGGTCGGGAGGTTGATTCCGCTAGAACCTGTCCGCGCATATAAACACGGATGGTAGAAAAAGGTTTCGCTGATTTATGGGTGGCGGATAGGCGTTCTGCTTGATTGCTTTTGCGCCGGTCTTAAATGTGCGCTCCATTTGAATTTCTGTTTGAGCGGAGCGAACTGTTGCATTTGACAGTTTCGCGCGCCGTGCCCATAATTGTGTGTACGTCACTCCTGCGGAGGTTTAACAGTCCGGCGTATTGGTTTTATGAGGTGCGCGGGCTTCACGGATGGCGCCAAAATATATCTTTGTAACCGGCGGTGTGGTTTCTTCTCTTGGCAAGGGCGTAGCTGCCTCCTCTATCGGCTGTCTCCTCGAAAGTCGCGGTTTTAAAGTCACCCTACAGAAATGCGATCCGTACCTGAATGTGGACCCCGGCACGATGAGTCCTTTTCAGCACGGCGAAGTGTTTGTCACCGAAGACGGCGCGGAGACGGATCTGGACCTCGGCCACTACGAGCGCTTCACGCACGCGAACCTAACGCGTGCGAATAATTGGACCACCGGGCGTATCTACGAAACGATTCTGACGAAGGAACGCCGCGGCGATTATCTGGGCAAGACCGTGCAGGTGATTCCGCACGTCACGGACGAGATCAAAGCCACCATTAAAAAAGTTTCCGACGGCGTGGATGTGGTGATCGTGGAAATTGGTGGAACCGTTGGCGACATCGAGTCGCTGCCCTTCCTCGAAGCCATTCGCCAGATGCGCTTGGAGCTGGGCGCGGAGAACACTCTTTTTGTGCATGTAACCTTGGTTCCTTATATCGCCGCAGCCGGCGAACAAAAAACCAAGCCCACGCAGCACAGCGTGAAGGAAATGCTCGGCTTGGGGATTCAGCCGGATATTTTGCTTTGCCGCAGCGACCGCCACATTCCCGAAGAGTTGAAGAAAAAAATCGCCATGTTCTGCAACATCGCGGACGCGTGCGTAATCTCCATGGAAGATGTGGACACCATTTACGCCGTGCCGGTGGAGCTGAATCGCGAAGGTCTGGATTTGCAGATTTTGCGGCTGCTGCATTTGGAAGCTCGCCCACAGAATTTTGCTCCGTGGCTGGAGTTGGTGGACCGGCTGCACAATCCGATCGGTGAAGTGCGTATCGCCGTGGTCGGAAAGTATGTGCAGCTCGAAGATGCCTACAAGAGTTTGCGCGAAGCACTGCTGCATGGCGGATTGGCGCACCAATACAAAACCGTACTGGAGTGGATCGAAGCCGAAGAAATTACTTCGGCGGAGCAGGCTGCGGAACGATTGCGGGGTTACGACGGCATCCTGGTGCCCGGCGGATTCGGCAAACGCGGCATTCAAGGCATGGTGCACACCATCCAGTACGCGCGGGAACATCGCGTGCCGTTTTTTGGAATTTGCCTGGGCATGCAGTGCGCCACGATTGAATATGCGCGAGACGTAGCGCGATTGCCGGATGCGGACAGCACGGAGTTTGATCCGCAAACGCCGCATCGCGTGATTTATAAGTTGCGCGAGTTGCTGGGCGTGGACGAAATGGGCGGCACCATGCGGCTGGGCGCGTGGCCCTGCAAGCTGACGCCCGGATCGTTTGCAGCCAAAGCCTACGGGAAAACGGACATCAGTGAACGGCATCGCCATCGCTACGAATTCAACCGAGAGTATGAAAAACAGCTGGTCGCCGCGGGATTGAAAATCACCGGGCGCACACCGGACGAGAATTACGTGGAAATTGTGGAAGCTCCGGAACATCCCTGGTTCCTCGGCTGCCAGTTTCATCCGGAATTCAAATCCAAACCGCTCGAGCCGCATCCGCTGTTCCGTGCCTTCATCGGCGCGGCGCTTGAACATCAGAAAAAAAAACACCGACCCACTAGCGTGGCCGAAAGCCATCGCACGCTAGTTCCAGAAACCGTTCCGGAGACGCAACACGCGAAAAGCGCCGAGCCGGAGCGCGCCGGTGCTTTCCGCGCCGCGCCTCACGCCAGCGCTTAAGCCGGGTCTGGGCGTAGGCATGCTTGCTAGTGCAGGTGCCGCCGCTACAACGGAATGTGGTAACGATAGTGATGAGACTTACTGCAATCATCTTTGCTGGAATCGCGGGAATATCCTTCGCCTTGGCTATCGCGAATTGGCCTTGCACGAGCGGCATCTGCGCTCTGTACGCCGCCGGAATGATGCTTGGAACTCCTGTTGCATTCATATTGTTTGCGATTTTGGCCTTCCGCCACTGGCCTACTCGCCGGAGTCCTAAAGACACGAGAGTCGTGATTGACTGAACTCCCCTTATATTTGGTCAGGGATTCCGCCGTTCAACTCGTCGCCGATCAGCTAGTCGCTTCCGCGGTTTGTGCTATCTTCGATAGTCGAACATGAATCCCACTCGTGAACTTACTTTAGGTTATCTGAGGCTTGGCGGTACGAAACCGCTGTTCTTGATCGCCGGACCTTGCGTGATCGAAACCGAGGGCCACGCGCGCAAGATGGCGGAGTCTGTGGCAAAAATCGCCGGCGATGCCGGCGTGCCGTACATTTTTAAAGCTTCGTTCGATAAAGCCAATCGCACCTCCGTGAAAGCGTTCCGCGGACCGGGCCTGCGCGAAGGTTTGCGGATCCTGGGAAAAATCAAAACCGATTTGAACGTTCCAGTTCTTACGGATATTCACGACGTGTCGCAAGCGGGTCCTGCCGGAGAAGTCTGCGATATTCTGCAGATCCCCGCGTTTCTGGCGCGGCAAACGGATCTGGTGGTGGCTGCCGGAAAAACCGGGAAGATTGTAAATGTGAAGAAGCCACAATTCGTCGCGCCCTCGGATATGGGCAACGTGGTAGAAAAGCTGATCTCCACGGGCACGGAAAAAATAATCTTGACGGAGCGCGGTGCCTCTTTCGGCTACAACAATCTGGTAGTTGATATGCGCAGCTTCGCCATCCTAAAAAACTTTGGCTATCCCGTGGTGTTCGATGCCACGCATTCCGTGCAGCTGCCGGGCGGGCAAGGAAACGCCAGCGGCGGCCAACCGGAATTTATCGAGACGCTGGCACGCGCCGCTGTAGCCGCGGGTGTCGACGGCGTGTTCCTCGAAACGCACGACAATCCTAAAGAGGCGCTTTCCGATGGCGCAAACGCGCTTCCGCTGAATCAACTGGCCGGCTTGCTTTCACGATTGAAAGAACTCTCAGAAGTGGTCAGGAAATGGGACGCATGAGTCTCGAAACCGCCAGGCGCGTCCTGCGCATCGAGGCGCGGGCCATCGAAGAAGTTATGGCGCGGCTGGATGGTGCTTTCGAGCGCGCCGTAGAACTTTTGCTGGCATGCAAGGGGCGCGTGGTGGTGACCGGCATGGGCAAATCGGGTTTAGTGGCGCGGAAGATTTCCGCGACGCTTTCCAGCACTGGCACGCCGTCATTTTTTTTGCATCCCGCGGACGCCGTGCACGGCGATTTAGGAATGCTGGCGCGCGGCGACGCCATGCTTGGCGTTTCATACGGCGGAGAAACGGATGAAATCGTGGCGCTGCTCGAAGCGCTGAAGCGGCTCGAAATGCCGCTCGTAATGCTCACCGGAAAACCGAAATCAACGCTGGGAGAAGCCAGCGCAGTGGTTTTGGATGTGAGCGTCACCGAAGAAGCGTGTTCGCTGAATCTGGCGCCCACCGCGAGCACCACGGTGGCGATGGCCGTGGGCGATGCGCTGGCGGTTTCGCTGCTGGAGCGGCGCGGGTTTCAGCCGGATGATTTCGCCGCGCTGCATCCTGGCGGTCGGCTGGGCAAAAAGCTATTGCGCGTGGAGCATTTGATGCACGCGGGCGCGGCCATGCCGCGCGTGGACGTGACCGCCGCGATGCCCGACGTGTTTCACGAAATGAGCGCGAAAAAATTGGGGATGACAACGGTAACCGCGACCCACGGCAAACTTGCCGGAATCCTCACGGACGGAGATTTGCGCCGCTTGATGGAGAAACAGGGCGGCAAGGCCTTAGAGTTAACGGCTGGCGCTGCCATGACGCGCAATCCACAAACTATTGCCGCGCATACGCTGGCCAGCGAAGCGCTAAATTTAATGGAAAAGCGGCGCATCACCAGCGTGGTGGTGACAGACGAAAACGGCGTTGCGCTCGGCGTGGTGCATTTGCACGATTTGTGGACCTTGCAGTTGATTTAGAGCATCAAAGCCACCAAGGGCGGTACACAACAGGCTTCTGGCTTCGTTCGAAATGACGCCCGATACAATGACATCGCTACTTTCATCTTAGGAGACCACCGTGGCCCGAATTACGATTCCGCCGGCGCTGGCAAAGCGCGCAAAACAAATTAAAGTGCTGCTGATGGATGTGGATGGCACGATTACCAACGGCGGCGTCACGCTGCTGTCTATGCCGGATGGCTCGGCCATGGAAATCAAAACGTTTGATGCGCATGACGGCCAGGGCATGACGCTGGCGCGCACCGCAGGGATTCGCACCGGCGTGATCACGGGACGCGAGAGCGCGGCGCTGCGGCGGCGCTGTAAAGAGATGGGCATCGAGTTTGTCTACGAGAAGCAGCCGCAAAAGATTCCCGCGTACGAAGAAATTCTGCGCAAGGCGGGCGTGCCGGACTCCGCGGTCGCTTACCTCGGCGACGATTTGCCGGATTTGACGGTGATGCGGCGCGTGGGTTTGGCGGTGGCGGTGGGCGACGCCGCAGCGGAAGTGAAAAAGGCGGCGCACTACACGACGAAAGCGGTTGGCGGCCGGGGCGCGTTGCGCGAATTGGTCGAATTGATTTTGAAGTCGCAAGGCATTTGGGAAGAGATGATCGACAAAGCCCGGGCCTGACGGGTTTCGTAGTGGCGAATCTTTAGATTCGCATTCTTTGCCGGGCGACACGCTAATCTGTGCGAAATCTAAAAATTCGCGACTACAACAGCACAGCAAACCGTGCGAATCTACTACGGCACACGTGCTAGCGGCAATCCCCTGCCCGGGTCATAATATCTACGCGAATCTTTTGAGCGAGGAATCCACTGATGGTGCATGCATGGCACGACGTATCTCCCGGCAATGAGCTGCCGCGTGATTTTCAGGCGGTGATCGAGATACCGTTGGGTTCAAACGTTAAATACGAATTGGATAAAGCGACCGGATTGCTGAAAGTGGACCGCATTATTCACTCGGCGGTTTTCTATCCCGCGAATTATGGATTTATTCCGCAGACCTATGCGGAAGACAACGATCCCTTGGATGTTCTGGTGCTATGCCAGGAGCCGGTGCAGCCGCTGGCGTTGATCAAGGCGCGCGCCATCGGGTTGATGACCATGATCGATTCCGGCGCCAGCGACGACAAGGTAATTGCCGTGGCCACCAACGATCCAGAGTTCAGCGACTACCTGGAGGCACGCGATTTGCCTCCGCATCGCTTGCTGGTGTTGCGCAGATTTTTCCAGGACTACAAACAGCTGGAAGGCAAACAGGTGCAGGTGGAAGAGATTCGTCCCGCGTATGCCGCGCTGGCAGTGATTGAGAAGTCGCTCGCGAATTATCAGCAACATCGCGAGCGGCTGATGAACAACGGCGGCAAGTAAATTCGGTTGACACACGACAGCTAATACAAAACCATTATTCCCGGGCGTGAGCCCTGCTGTTAGTTTCGACGCACGCGTTATTCACCGGCTTACTCACTATGAGTCTTTTTTGGAAAATCACGATTGGTGTGGTGCTCGCGCTACTGATCGCCGCGTTTGTTGGGCTTTCACTTATGGCGGGCAGCCCGAAAGATGCCTATGGCATGGTGCGCTACGCGCTGCCGCACATGCATCGCGGGAACTTGAAAGTGGGAGACGACGCGCCGGACGCGCGGCTGGTGGCGCTGGACGGCAGCGAACATTTTCATATTCGCGAGCGCACCGGTGCGAAGCCGCTGGTGCTGGTCTTCGGCAGCTTTACTTGACCGCCCTTTCGTCGCCAGGTGGGCGACATCGCGCAGATTTATAACGATTACAAAGAGCACGCGGACTTTCTAACCATTTATGTGCGCGAAGCGCATCCCACGGATGAATGGCAGATGAAATCCAACGTGAAAGACGATGTTTGCTACGCGCAGCCGAAGAATTTGGAGCAGCGCGTGATCATCGCTAACGATTTCATCAAGCGCTATAAGTATCCCGTGCCGTTTGGCATCGATGATATGAGTAATCAAGCGGAAGGCGCGTACTCCGCGTGGCCGGAGCGGTTGTATGTGATCGACGAAAATGGAAAAATCTCGTACAAAGGCGGGAACGGCCCGTTCAAGTACGATCCCAAAGAAGTGCGCGCTTGGCTTTCCGCACGCTATGGCGAAGTGAAGCACGAAGACGCGAAACCCACGGACAGCAAGCCGGGAGACGCCAAGCCGGAAGACAGTAAACCCGGAGAGACGAAACCGGGTGAGGCCGCGCCGAAACCCGCGGCGGCGGCTTCCAAGACTTAGCGTCACGACTTCCAATTACGACTTGGCGTGGTTTAGCGTTTACAATGGCGGCAGCGGGTTCCGACAGCGAGCTGACGCTTGAAGAAATCAAAATCTCATAAAGTTAAATCCGCAATGAACGATACGCAACGCGTCGGCTTGGCGAGAGCTCTGTCCAAGATGGGCTATTGTTCGCGGTCGGAGGCGGCGGAATTGGCGCGTGCCGGCCGTGTGCGGCTGAATGGCTCGTTGACGAGAAATCCCGAAGCGCCGGTGCGGCTCGGAAAAGATCGCATCGAAGTGGATGGCAAAGCGGTGGAAGCCGGCGCAAAAATTTATTTTGTTTTGAACAAGCCGCGCGGCGTGGTTACTACCGCCGCCGATGAACAGGGGCGCGACACGGTTTATTCCCTGCTGCCTGCGGACGCGCCGTGGGTGGGGCCGGTGGGGCGGCTGGACAAGGCCAGCGAAGGGATGTTGCTCCTGACCAATGATTCGGAATGGGCGGCGCGCGTGGCGGCGCCAGAGACACATTTGGCGAAGATTTATCATGTGCAGATTTCCGTGGTCGCGGATGCGGCGTTGACGGCTGCGCTGGAAGCCGGATTTGCCGTGAAAGATGGCGAAGTCTTGCGCGTTTCGCGCGCGGAGATTTTGCGCAGCGGCGAAAAAAACAGCTGGCTCGAAGTGACGCTGGACGAAGGTAAGAATCGGCAGATTCGGCGCATGTTTGAGGCGCGCGGCATTGAGGTGTTGCGCTTGATTCGCGTAGCGATTGGTCCCTTGGCGCTGGCGGATTTGGCCAAGGGGCAATGCCGCAATTTGGCGCCAACGGAGAAGCTGGCGATGGATTTGGCGATGAAGAGAACCTCGGAGTAAGAGAAAAAATATAAAGATCAAGGCAAGAAAGAGAAACAGAAAGAATTTTAACGCAGGGGCGCAGAGAAGACGCAGAGAAAAACGCCGTCGAGCTTGCGGATGCTTCCAGGATTGGCTTACACCGCGCACAGACTAAAGTCTGTGCCACCAAAACTAGCCTAGGGATTCTGAGGTTACGCCTTGCTTTTGTTCTAGTTCGGCCCAGCGGGTGTAGAGGTGCTCGACGGCTTTCTGCGCTTGCTCTAGTTCCAGGGCTGCGGCGTGCAGCCGGGGACCATCGCTGATGATGGAAGGTTCTTCCATAGCCAAGCGCTTTCGTTCGAGGTCTTCTTCGGCGGCGGCGATGTTTTCTTCCATGCTGGCTAGTTCGCGTGTTTCTGTATACGAGAGTTTCTTTTTGGCAGGCGCTGGTCTGGCGGCGGCTGCGGCTGGGGACGTTTGTATGTTGCTGGCGCGCGGCGTGGGCAATGGTTTGGATTTTGCCGGGCGCTGCCAATCTTCCCACTGTGAATAGTCGGCGAAGCGTTCGGCGCCGCCGCGGCCGTCGAGGCCGAGAACTACGGTGGAGACGCGGTCGAGCATGTAGCGGTCGTGCGTGACCAGGACCAGCGCGCCGGGATATTCGAGCAGGCTTTCTTCCAGAATTTCCAACGTCGGAATATCCAAATCATTTGTGGGCTCGTCGAGCAGCAGGACGTCAGCGGGTTGCAACATTAGTTGGGCGATCAGAACGCGGGCGCGTTCGCCGCCGGACATGCGGCCCACTGGACGATTCAGATCTTCGCCGGTGAAGAGGAAGCGGGCGGCCCAGCTGGCTACGTGGATTACGTTGCCTTGGTAGATCACGGCGTCGCTGTCTGGCGCCAGGGCGCGGCGCAGCGAGAGTGCGGGATCGAGTTCGCGATTCTGGTCGAAATAGACCAGGCGCAACGGGTCGGCGCGTTTTACCGTGCCGTGGCTTGGCGCGATTTCTCCCAGCAGCAAGCGAAGGAGCGTGGTTTTGCCGCTGCCGTTGGGGCCGACGAGGCCAACGCGCATTCCGCTGGTGATATCGAAATGAATGTTGTGGAAGAGTTCGTGTCCGGCGATGGTATGGGAGAGATGCTTCACGCCGATTAATTGTTTTGATTTGCGATTGGATGCGGTGAAATCGATGCGCGCGCTGGTGACCTGGCTGCGTGACCGCATGCCGGCAAGTTCGCCGATCATTTCATGGGCGGTGTCGATGCGGGCTTTGGATTTGGTGGTGCGCGCTTTGGGGCCCCGGCGAAGCCAATCAATTTCGGTGTGCACGCGATTTTCCACGGCGTCTTGCCGCTGCTGTTGCGCGTGAAGATAGGCTTCTTTGGCCTCGAGAAAGGTGCTGTAGTTCCCTGCCACGCGCAAGGAGCCGTCTGGATACATGCGATTCAGCTCGACCATGGTGGTGGCGATATTCTCGAGAAAATAGCGGTCGTGGCTGACGATTACGCAGGCGAAATTGGCGTTGATGAGCAGAGCTTCGAGCCACTTGATGCCGGCGAGATCGAGGTGATTGGTAGGCTCGTCGAGGAGCAGGATGTCCGGATGCTGGACGAGACCTTCGGCGATGGCCAGGCGTTTGCGCCAGCCGCCGGAGAGCGCGGCGGCTTCGGCTTCCAGGTCCAGGAAGCCGGCGCGGCCCATGATTTCGGCGATGCGGCCGAGGCGCTCGGACTGCGGAGTTTCGGCGCGGTCGAGGGCGTGTTCCAAAACTTTGCGAATGGTGTCGCCTGGGGCGTAGGTGGACATTTGGGCGACGAAACTTATGCGCGTGCGTTTGCGGATGGCCACGTCGCCGGTATCGGGCTTTACGCGGCCGAAGAGCATTTCCAGGAGCGTGGACTTCCCGGAGCCGTTGGGGCCGACCAGGCCAATGCGTTCGCCTTCGGAGACGGTGAAGAAGAGATTCTGGAATAGCGGGGCGACGCCAAACCTTTTAGCCAAACCTTGCGCGGCAATCAACGGTGGCACGGAAGCGATGGTCTCCTGAAATGTTTACATTGTAAGGATAGCAGTTGAGAGCACGGTACGGGACGAGCAAAACAACGGGGGATTCTGTTGGGATCCCCTTGGGTTTTTCTGAAAGGATGTGAAAACAAAGGGACTTAAAGTCCTTTGTTTTCACATCCTTTTGCAAGTGTTCATTCCAGGTGGTTTACGAGCGGTTGATGTTACACAGATGGTTACTACGAAAACCAAGAAAAGAATTTAACGCAGAGAACGCGGAGACACGGCGAAGAGTGCTGCCGGTTAAGGTTTGGGTGACGTCGGGATGGGGCATAACTACACTTCTCTACCGGAAGAAGATATCAAGGATTAGTCTTTATGTCAAGACATATTGGGGTACTAGAACTAAATTCTCGATGGTGTCGCTGAGAGGACGCGATCAATTGCGTTTCAGCGTGGTGGGCGCGGAGACGGCGGCGTGTCCCGAACCGGGAACGGGGGACGCGGCGGCTTCGTCGAGGGCGTCGCGCATGGCTTGGCTGAGGCTTTTGAGGCTGTAGGGCTTCTGGAGCATGACGGCGCTTTTGTTGGTGTGGGCAACAAAAGGAACGACTTCCGGCATGTATCCGGTGGTGAAAATGACCGGGACTTCGGGACGCAGAGCGGCGATCTGTTCGAACGCGGTGGGGCCGTCGAGTTCCGGCATGGCGATGTCCAACACCAGGAGTTTTATGTTGTCGGCGTTGCGCTTGAAAAGTTCCACAGCTTCGCGGCCGTTGCGCGCCGGGATGACGTTGTAGCCGAGGTCGCGCAGCATGGATTGCGCGGACTGGCGGAGGCCGTCGTGATCGTCGGCGAACAAGATAAGCTCCGAACCTTTGCGGAGTTCCACGGTGACTTTTTCCTCGGGGACATCCGGAGAGCCGGCGCAGCGCGGAAAATAAAGACGGAAAGCGGTGCCTTTGCCGGGTTCACTGTAGACATAGATGAAACCTTCATGTTGTTTGACGACACCGTAGACGGTGGCGAGACCGAGGCCAGTACCGCGGCCGAGTTCCTTAGTGGTAAAGAATGGTTCGAAAATGCGGTCGACGGTGGCCTTGTCCATGCCGACACCGGTATCGGAAACCGCGAGCATGACGTATCCGCCGGCCCGTGCTTCGGGATGGAGGCGGAGCTGTTCAGGTCCGATATCGGCATTTTGCGTTTCAATAGTCAGCTTGCCGCCGTCCGGCATAGCGTCGCGCGCGTTGAGGGCGAGATTCATCAAGATCTGTTCGATCTGCGAGGGGTCGGCCATGGTAATGCGCAAGTTGCTGCCGGGAAGCACGCGGATTTCGATGCGGTCGCCGATGAGCTTGTGAAGCAGATTGGTAACCTCTTCGATGGAGGAATTGAGATCAAGTTTGCGCGGTTGCAGAATCTGACGGCGGGCAAAAGCCAGGATTTGCGCGGTCAATCTGGCAGCGCGGTGGGCCTGATCGGTGATTTTCTGGAAGCGGTCGTTGAGACGCGTCCCGGCGGGACAATCTTCCAGACCCATTTCCGCCCAGCCCAGGATGGCGCCGAGAATGTTGTTGAAGTCGTGGGCAATGCCGCCTGCGAGTCGGCCGATGGCCTCAAATTTTTGGAGTTGATGGACCTGTTGCTCGAGGCGCTTACGGTCGCGGCGCTCGGCGGCGTCGCGAATTTCGCGCTCGACGGCGGGGCGCAGACGCTGCAGATGGCCCTTCATTAGATAGTCTTGCGCGCCGCGGCGGAGGGCGGCAACGGCGGTGGCTTCGTCCATGGTGCCGGAGACGAAGATGAAAGGCAGATCGGCTCCGCGGGCGCGAACGATCTCGAGGGCCTCGAGACCGGAAAAGCCGGGCATGCTGTGATCGGAGAGGATCAAGTCCCAATCGCCGCTGTCCAGTGCGGCGTTGAGCGAGGCAGCGGAGTCCACGCGCTGGGAGTGGAGGTCGAATCCACCAGTAGACAGCTCGCGAGCGAGGAGCAAAGCGTCGTTTTCCGAGTCTTCAACAAAGACGACACGCAGTGGTTTACCCATTTAGATATTCCTGATGACCGGAGGTTCGTTTAGGACCAACCAGTAGAGACCGAGTTGCGCGGCGGCCTCGAGGAACTGCTCAAAGTTGACGGGCTTGCGAACGTAGCTATTGGCGCCCAGCGAATAGCCCTGGATGCGGTCCTCTTCTTCATCGGAAGAAGAGAGAATGACGACGGGAAGGAGGCGCGTGCGTGCGTCGGCGCGAATGCGGCGAAGAACGCCGAGACCATCGAGCTTGGGGAGCTTCAGGTCCAGCAGCACGACCTGAGGAAGTGGCCGCGGTCCGGTGACGGCAAACGGGCCTTCGCAAAATAGATAGTCCACGGCCTCGACGCCGTCGCGGACCACCACGATGCCGTTGGCCACGTTGCTTTTCTTGAGAGCACGCACGGTCAAGGCTTCGTCATCGGGATTGTCTTCGACGAGGAGAATTTGTTTGTTCTTCATGCTGTGGCTCCGGGGGAATCAATCTGCGGCAGGGTGAAGTAAAAGGTTGCGCCTTGGTCCACGGTGCTTTCCGCCCAGATGCGTCCGCCGTGGCGATGAACAACGCGCTGCACGGTGGCTAAACCCACACCGGTGCCGGGAAATTCCGTGGCGGCGTGGAGACGCTGGAAGGCGCCGAATAAACGGTCGGCGTAAGTGGGGTCGAAGCCTGCGCCATCATCTTTGACAAAAAATGCCGAGGCGCCATTGTCCTGCGTTTTGCCAAATTCGATGGAGGCTTCGGCACGCCGAGAGGTGAACTTCCAGGCGTTGTTGAGAAGGTTTTCGATAGCAACACGGAGTAGATGCGAATCGCCAGTAGCCAGGACGCCGGATTGAATTTTCCAGGCGATGTGGCGCCCGGGCTGGGTCGCCTGCAATTCCCTGGCAACATCGGAGACGACTGCGCTAAGGTCGAAGGTCTGAGAGTTGAGCTGCGTGCGGGTGACGCGGGAAAGATTTAGCAGATCGTCAATGAGCGCGCCCATACGTTGGGCGGCGGCGCGGATACGCTGCAAATGGCCCTTCCCCGCTTCATCGAGTTTGTCACTGCAATCTTCCAGCAGGGCCAGGCTGAAGCCGTCGATGGTCCGGAGGGGTGCGCGCAAGTCGTGAGAGATGGAATAGCTGAAAGACTCGAGCTCGTTGTTGGCGTTGGTTAGGTCCCTGGTGCGTTCCGCAACGCGGGATTCCAACGAAGCATTCAGCAAACGAATTTGCTCTTCGGCTAATTTTCGTTCGGTAATGTCGATGTTGACGCCGACCATGCGATGGGGCTGGCCTTGGCCATCGCGGATGACGTTGCCGCGCGCGCAAATCCAGCGCTGCTCGCCATCCGGGCGAATGATGCGAAACTCGGAAGAAAATTCGGAGACTTGCTTCAGAGATTCCGCGACGGCTTTGTCGACGGCAGGCAAATCGTCGGGGTGCACCAGATTGGGCCAGATATGCGAATGGTCGTTGTAGGCGCCAGGCTGCACGCCGAAGACTTCTTCGAGTTCGGCGGTCCAGGTACTGCGGCCGGTGGTTATGTCGCGGTCCCAGGCGCCCATTCTTGCGGCTTTTTGCGCCAGGCCCAGGGTTTCGCGGTTTTGCTGCAAGGCCTCGTTGCTCTCGCGCAATTCTTTGGTGCGTTGTGCAATACGGATTTCCAAGTCGGCGTTGGCCTTGACCCACTCCGTAAGATTTGGCACCCGTACCAGCTGAGGAATGGTGCGCGCCAGGACCACCGCGGTGCCGACAGAGGCCACGGCGGTCAGCGCTTTTACGGCGCCGGCGAGCCAATACTGCGCGTGCCACAGATTCCACACTTCCATGAGATGGGTGGTACCGCAGGCGACGATGAACGCGCCGAAGAGCAGAAATAACCAACTGAATGGGATGTCGCGCCGCTTGCGAGCGAGCCAGAGCAGCACCACGGGGATGGCAAAATAGGAGGCGGCAATCAATACATCGGAGATGACGTGGAGCCAGACGAGTCGCGCGTTCCAGGCGTAGCAGAAGCCGTGGGGCTGGAAATCGCCGGAACTGAAGAACTGTCCAAAGAGACCCATACTTTCCTTTCCCGCGCGCGGTCAAGTATGTGGGATGGCAAAGGCGCGCGCGTTCGTTCAAGAACCTGCAGGCACTGCGATAGGGAGAGGTCCTCTTCGCGGGTACTACTGGTGACGTTGCGACGCAGTTGGAGGGACAACTAGAAGGGAGCTTTATTTTCGCGCAACGGCGGGGGAAGTCAAGAAGGGCGGGTTGGATTGCGGATTGGGAGTCAACCACGAGAGGAGGGATGCGTGGGGGATTGACGGGCGGGCATTCGTGCTATGGTTAGCCGGGCGAAAAAAGTAGCTGCGAAGGCCAACTTCCTGCGCCAGACCCGCCGTTTTCACGCTTAGGTTTGATGCCATCCACGGAACATAAATTCGACGCCATCGTAATTGGAGCCGGTGCCGCCGGACTGCTTTGCGCGATTGAGGCTGGGAAACGCGGACGGCGCGTGGCGGTACTGGAACACGGCGAGCGCGTGGGCAAGAAAATTCTGATTAGCGGCGGGGGGCGATGTAATTTCACGAATTTGCATTGCCGGCCAGAGGATTTTATCTCCGGGAATGCGCACTTTGCGAAGTCCGCGTTGGCGCGTTACACGCCGACGGATTTCATCGCGCTGGTGGAAAAGCACGCAATTCCCTATCACGAAAAAACATTGGGGCAGCTTTTTTGCGACCGCGCCGCCAGCGACATTACCGGGATGCTGGAGCAGGAGTGCCGCGATGCGGAGGTGAAGATTTTTTTGAACAGTGCGTGCAAGGAAGTGCGGCGCGGAGCAAACTTTTTGGTACGGTCCGGAGACGCGGAGTTTCACGCGCCTGTGGTAGTGGTGGCGGCGGGCGGGCTGTCGATTCCCAAGATGGGAGCCACGGCGATCGGTTATGAGATTGCGCGGCAGTTTGGGCTGAAGATTGTTGCGACGCGACCCGGTCTGGTGCCCTTGGTTTTTGGCGCGAAGGATCATCAGGACTATTGCGATTTGGCTGGCGTTTCGGCGGAAGTGATCGTTCGACTGGATGAGGATGGGGAGGAGCGTGGGCGCGCTTCGGGCAAGGGCGCGGGGAAAAGCGTGTCGTTCCGCGAGAAGATGTTGATTACGCATCGCGGGCTTAGCGGGCCGGCGATTTTACAGATTTCTTCTTACTGGAATCAGCCCGGCACACCTGGACGTGGGGCCGAAGATTTCGGCGCGATACGCATCGATCTGGCGCCGGAGCGGAATGTGATTGCTAAGGTGCTGGAGACGGAGTTTCGCAGCATGACTGCGCTGCGGAACGCGTTTCAGGGGATTTTGCCGAAACGCTTTGCCACGCGCTGGCTGGATTTGCATGAACCGCCAGCGTGGACAAATGTGGCGCTGGAAGAGTTTGAGCGAACGGTACATGGTTGGCGAGTGACGCCGGCGGGGACGGAGGGTTACGACAAGGCTGAAGTTACCGCTGGTGGCGTGGATACGGACGAGCTTTCCAGTAAGACGATGGAGAGTCGTAAGGTGCCGGGGCTTTATTTTATCGGGGAAGTTGTGGATGTTACGGGGCACCTGGGCGGGTTTAACTTTCAGTGGGCGTGGGCGTCGGGTGCGGCGGCGGGGCGGGCGATTTGAGGATTGGCGAGAGGCGAGAAGCATGCTTGCGCTAGACTGAGGCGGTTCAGAGACTCTTGTGGGACAAAACCATGGGCAATGACGATCCGCTCCTGATTGATTATTCGGCGCCGCGCGAGGTTCCTCCGCAACGGCAGCGCAGCGTGCTGGGCTGGATTCTTGGTTTGCTCGCAGGCGCGGTGCTCACCGTCGTTTTGCTGGGCGCCGGATTGTGGATGGCTACAGGTTACGGGCTTTATCATTTGGTTTCCGCGCTACGCAGCGGGCGGACGCAAATCAACGTGGATCAACCGACGGTGGTGCATCAGATTCAGCAGCTGCAGAGGCTGGAAACGGTGAGTTATACGATGGACAAGATTATTTCTGGCGAGCACGAGAATGCGTATCTGCCGAAATTCTTGGCGGGCGACCGGCTCTTGCTGGTGGTGCACGGAGAAGTGGTCGGGGGCATCGACCTTGCGGGTTTGCAGCCGTCGGATGTGCAGGTGCAAGGGCAGAAAGTTTCGATTCATTTGCCTGCGGCGCAGGTTTTTAGCACGCGCATCGATAACGCGAAGACGCGGGTGTATTCGCGCGATACCGGGCTGTTTTCTTCGCCGGACCCCAATCTGGAAAGCGAAGTTCGTGAAGAGGCGGAGCGGCAGTTGCAGCAGGCAGCGTTGCAAGATGGCATTTTGAAGAAGGCTGCGGATAACGCGCGGAGCACGATTTCTGGGATGTTGCAGGGGTTTGGGTTTCGCGAAGTGGACGTCCGCTAACGGAACTTTCCGGCCCTTACAATCGCTTTACGACGCACCTCTGTTTCCCTATAATTCGGACTCCTTTGACAGACCGCACGCATTCCACCGAAGGCAGCACCGGCGAAGAGCAATACCCTATTGCTGTGATCACGGACGAGGAAACCGCGTTTCCAGAAATTCGCCGCGCGCTGGGGCCGGCTTTTCGTACCGTGCTGGCTAGCAACGAATCCGAAATCAAAGAGTTGATGGACGATGCGCAGCTGCGCGCGATTCTGTTCGACCTGGACAGCATCGGGGCGGGCGCCAGCGATGGGATCGACGTGCTGCGCGAGATGCGCCAGCTGCGCGAGGATCTGGTGTTCGTGGCCATGACACGCGCGACGGACCGCGAGGTCTCGATTAAGGCCAGCCGCGCGGGGGCGGATGAATTTTTCCTGGCGCCGCTCAACTTCCCGGAATTGCAAATTGTTCTGACGCGCGCCATCCAGAAACGTGCCATGGAAATTGAAGGCCGGCGCATGGTGGAGCAGATTGAGAACAAGTCCGCCTTTTGCGGGTTGATTGGCGGCAGCACCGCGATGCAAAAGGTATACCAGGCGGTGATATCGGTGGCGGACAGCAACACCAGTGTGGTGTTGCGCGGGGAAAGCGGCACGGGCAAGGAGTTGATCGCGCAGGCTATTGTGCAGTCCGGCGGGCGCAGCGACAAGCCTTACGTGGCGCTGAATTGCTCGGCGCTGCCGGAGGGCTTGATCGAGTCGGAGATGTTCGGTTACGAAAAAGGAGCGTTTACCGGGGCGGACACCGCGCGAGCGGGGTTGATTGAGTCCGCGCAGGGCGGCACGCTGTTTCTGGACGAGATCACCACGCTGAATCAAGGCTTGCAGAGCAAGCTCCTGCGCGTGCTGCAAGAGCATGCGGTGCAACGGCTGGGCGGACGGACGGCCAAGAAGATCGATTTCCGGTTGATCTGCGCGACGAATGAAGATCTGGAAGATTTGGTGAAGAAGGGGCGTTTCCGCGAGGACCTGTATTACCGCATCAACGTGGTGCCCATTGCCATTCCGCCCTTGCGCGAGCGCGAGGGCGATATCGCCGTGCTGGTGGACCATTTCCTGCGGGTGTACTGCGCGTCGGCTAAGAAGGCGCTGAAGAGCATGCAGCCGGACGTGATGGAGATCCTGGAGGACTATTCGTGGCCGGGCAACGTGCGGGAGCTGGAAAACATCGTGCAGCGGCTGGTGGTGATGAATGACGGGGCGGTGATTACCGCGGAGCAACTGCCGCAGACGCTGCTGTATTCGAGCACCGCCAGCCACGAAGCCATCCTGATTCCGGAGGATGGCGTGGACTTTGACGCGGAGATGGGGCGGATCGAGGTGGCGTACCTGAGCGCGGCGCTGCGGCGCACCGGCGGCAAGAAATCGGCGGCGGCGGCGCTGCTGCGCATCGACGGGCAGCGCATGAAGTACCTCTGCCGCAAGCTGAAGCTGTAATGCGGTTAAAAATTAACCCTTGCGGGATGAATTATTGACCGGGCCAGCGCTGCGGAGGGTTAGTGGTTAGCTAGCGCGCCGTTGGCGCTGGCGCAAGTGCTTGATTGCATTGCCGGGCCGGCAATTGTAGCCGGCGTGGCAGTTTGGTACGCTCCTTGCTCCCAGGACTGTGTGCAGTAGATAGTTTCAAAAAATTCAGAGTGAAGGAGCCCGCTAATGACGCCGCAAAAAAAGAGCCTCGTGAAGTCTTCAGGGATCAAGAAAGCTATTTCCGCCAGTGCCGCGACCAGCATGAAAACCGCAAAGCTCGAAGGATCGAAGCAGGTGAACCTGCGAGGACGGAAGTAGTCGAGCCGGGAAGCTCTGTAGAGCGCTCCCGGACCTCAGGATACTGAGTATCAGCAAGAACAGAAGGCCGCCCAATGGGCGGCCTTTTTTGCGTCTAAGAAAGCCTGTCCGAGGCACTTGAAACCAAATGGTTAAAATTTAACCCGGCATTAGGTTATTTTTTGGCTAGGCCTTCTCTTTTCACCCCCTTGTCGACAGGGCGAGGCGTCCGGAGTTCGTCGCATGTCTCTGATTTCATTTGCAATCGCGGAGAGTTTGCAACGCGCACCAGTTTGGCACGGTTCCTGCAACATGCTTCAGTGTCCGCTGGAGTAAAATGAAATTGAGATTTGAGGAGGCCGCAAATGTCCGTTCAGAAAAAGTCTTTGGTTAGCGCATCGAGAGGGACCAAGAAAGCTGCTTCAAATTCCGCGAAGCCCGGCGTCAAAGGCACGAAGAACGCATCGCTGACGCCCCGTAGATTTGTAAACATGAAAAAGCGGTAAAGGACGGCGCAGGCTTTGGGTTCCTACCCAATCTGAGAGACCCGAAGATCCGCTCTACAAACTTGACGCACTGATGTAAGACAAGAAGGCCGCCCAATGGGCGGCCTTCTTGTGTTTCAGGGGCCTACATAACGCGCTTGCGAGAAAAGCGGTTAAAAATTAACCCGCGGGCGATTAATTTTTAACCGGACTTTGTTTTTTGACCCTGTTCAATTGGCCAGTTCGGCTGCAGCCTCCCGTAAGTCGCTGATTTCATTGCACGAGCGACGCGATGATCGCAATCGGAAGTTTGGCACGCATCCTGCAATAGTAGGTTTCGTGCAGGGGATTAAAACCAAAATTTAGATTTTGAGGAGAGCTCAAATGTCCATCCAGAAAAAGTCGCTCATCAGCGCACTGAAAACCACCAAGAAGGCCAATGTTGCCAGCACGGAAGTAGTCAAGGGCGAGAACCGGACCTCCATGAAGGTGTCCGCCGGGCATTCCGTGATGAACGCCAAGAAGGTGCTTCAGCCCAAGCAGTTCTTGTCGGGCAAGAAGGTCGCTCAAGGCAAGTCGATCATGTCGAACAAGAAAGTCGCCCAGTAAGCAACGCCCGGGGAATAATGGATTAGTTTTCTCCGGCCAAATACTCCTGCAAAGGAGAGCTGCATCGTCAAGAAAAAGGGGCTGCCTGGGGGCCAGGCTTGTCCAAATTAGGTTCTGAAACGAGGGCGGAAAGACCTGTTACCTTGAGTTGGGTTCCGTGACAAGAACCAACTTTAAGGACAGGAGCTTCCGCCTTGAACCGAGTATGCAGTATTTTTT
>JABCZD010000009.1 GCA_013289855.1 Acidobacteriota bacterium
GAGTACAATCACGACCGGCCCCACCGCGGAGTGCAAAACCGCACTCCGCACGAGGCGTTCTTAGCTTTCGCAGGTGTACTAAAAAACGAGGCCCTGACTGTCTAAATTAGCGGGGAGCACTACAGAACATTACCGCCAGTTCTATTTTTCATCGCCACGCAAAGAACTTCAAACGGTAACCACCATTCGAAGACCCGAAATGGGCGGACAGGACGTTCACCACCATCGTTCGAACGCAATACTATAAAGTACTATTGACATGCGATTACGGCCCTGCTATCCTCTGCCATGTCTCTCGCAAGACCCATCTCCGCGCTTCACGGGACACCCCCAAACCCTTGCCCCACAACCCTCGTCGCCCCATTCCCGCGTCACTTCACTCTTGCGCACCGGCGCAAAAACGCGATCCTTTATTTTCAACAGCTTGCGCACTCTTCTTAATTCACAATTCCCCCTATCCCTTTCGTTTTGTTAGGGCTGCGCACTCTTTGCCAAAAGCACCGGGGGGTAGTATTGGTATTTCTAACCAATTTCTTGGACTCTCCAGATCGATTCCTCTAACCCCAACAGAATCTATCTCTTTCACGCGAATCACGCTAAACCCAATAGAGTCTTACTCTTTCACACGATTCACCCCTAAACCCAATGGAATCCTACTCTTTCAAAATGACCCCGGGGGGTGGGGGTACGCCAGTTTCAGTTCGGAACAGTTTTGCAACCGATACACCCAGCGGTCTTGGCGGGCGTTGCAGGTGGGTTACAATAATTATGCGAAAGCAAGCCATCCTGAGGCGGACGTGATTCACGACAATATTTTCCATAACGACAGCTTGATTCGAGTTGAGAAAGCGCGGCTTTCGCCCGGACAAGCCGGACTGATCTGCGGCTATGGTTTGTTCACCACGCTGCGCATCGCGCGCGGCGAAGCTTTTGCTTACGAGCGGCACTGGCGCCGGCTGGAAAAGGACGCAGTCATCACGCACCTCCCCATGCCCTACACCAGCGCCAAGGTGCGCCTGCATTTGCATGAAGTGATTCGCGCGAACAACGTGAGCGAAGGATGCGCGCGGATTTATCTGGTGCAGAACGATGTGGGCTTTTGGCAGAGCGACGAGCCGCGTCCCGAGGTGGATTTGCTGATCACCACCGCGGATATGCCGAAATATGGAGAACCGGCGCGGCTGGCTCTGCGCGAGCACGGCCGCCATGCCGCTTCCGCGCTGTGCAGCGTAAAAACCATTTCCTGGCTGGACAACGTGTGGTCCGTGGGAGAGGCCACGCGCGCGGGTTTCGATGAAGTGGTGCTGCTGAACGAACGCGGCGAAGTGGCGGAATGCACCTCCGCGAATATTTTTGCCGTGAAGGATGGCAAGGTTTATACGCCGCCGCTAAACTCCGGGTGCCTGGAAGGCGTGACGCGCGGCATCCTGTTTGAAATTGCGCCGGACGCGGGAATTCCTCTTGCGCAGCAAACCCTGCGTCCAGAAGATTTGTATGCCGCGGACGAAGTTTTCATCTCGTCGACCAATCGCAATGTCATCAGCGTGGGCGAAATCGCGGGGCATCGCATCGCCACGCCGTGCGGCCCGGTGGCGAAACGGCTGAACGAACTTTTCGGCGCCTACGTCTCCGAGTACGCCGATCGCCGCTTGACCGCGGCGCTCTAATCGAGCGACGGTCGCCATCCCGTCCGAATTAAATTTCGCAAAGCTTGCGAAATAGGGAACGTGGATGGGAGTCGCGGTCAGGAAACTGTGGAAAAAAGTTGCGGTAAAGAAGCCGCGGTCAACGAGGAGCTGAATCCGCCAGGGAGATTGCGGCTGCGGTTTGCTGCGGGGACGATAGCATCTTTCCCAGCAGCTCTAGATCGGCGCGGAGGACCGCTTCAGAAGTGTGCGGCGAAGTGCCCTTGCTAAGCGCCTGACGCAGGCGGACGACTAGAAGTTCACGCGTCAACGCGGGCGGAACTGTAGAGTCGAGAATGTTGTCTCGCGTGAGCCCGATGAACGATGCTCCGTTCGCGGATTGCTCCGCAGCCGGCGATCCGCGCTCATCCAGAGTTACGCGCAGGCCTGGATGCCCCGCAGCGTCTGGAGCAAAGGTAGCCTTGGCTTGCACTTCGCGCCATTCGGCAGAGCCGTTTTTGCCCGGCGCCAGGTCTGGCTCTCCGCGCAGCAACCCTTCGAGGCTCTTGGCATACGCGCTGCGCTGCGCTTTCGTCAGCGGCTGTTCGAGCGCGCCGTCAGCCGAATACATCATGGCGTTTTGCGCGGGATTGAAGCGCCCGCTAACGACGTAAGCCACAGCAAATCCGCCGCCGACGATGGGGTGAAACACCAACAATGGGATTTCGTATTTCTTGGCCTTGAAAACGGAATCAACGATGCCGTGAATCGGTGTGCTGCGCTTGATGCTTCCGGGAATCTGCGGGATCACGAAAGCGGAGAATGATAAATCCGGATGATGATGCGCGTAGCTGACCAAAGATTTCGCCACGTGCTTGGGGGTAGCCACGTCCAGGTCAGCAAAAAGACTCCTGGTCGTGGCCTTCGGATAATAAAAGTTGACCACATCGCGCACAAAGTCCGCGCAATTGCTGGTGACGAGTTTATAGGCCTGATGATTGGGGCGCGCATTGTAGGCAGCGATAAAGGCGTCGTCCGCGGCGTCGGATGTCGGCAGCTGAAATCCATAGAGTGTGCGATCAAAGGCCGAGCCGACGAGTTCGTACCAGTCGCCCGAAGGGGTTTCGCCTTCGGGGCCGTCCGGGACGATGCTCTCCAGATACTTGCGACGGTAGGCGTCGCGCATCGCCGATTCGATTTTCGTATCGGCGAAAAGTGGAATGTCTTCAGTGCGCTCTACGGCGTAGAGATACGGCAACAGCGGGATGGCCAGCCAGTCGTAACCGTCGATGCGGTGATAGCGGCTGAGCACCACACCAAGTTCGCCCGGCTCGCACCGGCGAAGGACGGTCGGCGAGACCGCGCAAACGGAGCTGAGATAGACGGCGGTGTGACCTGTACCCGCCAGCTCCCCATCAACGCTGTAGGGCTCCTCAAGGAGCACGGTCACGTCCGCGCGAGCGGGCGCGGCGTAAACCAATGCGGCTAGCGCGAGCGTAATCGCGAGCCTTAAAGTTGCGCCGAGTTGGTCTCTTCGGTTCATCGAAAACGGCTAAAGGCTTCCGCCAGCTGATTCATGACTGCAATGCTTAGCGTCGGGAGCCATCTTCTGTTGTCCAGCTTCAAGTGTAGCAGCGCATGGACCCCGGCTCTCGGGGCCTTGCCCTAAGTAGAAACCCGATCGTCCGTGTCAGGTTGCATGCACCGTAACGCGCTGAACGGACTGTAGATAGGATGCGGATTTTGTGGTGAAGGAGGGTCTATACGGGGAATAAGATGGGCTTCTAAGATGGATGCTAGGGTAGGACATTACAGGGCATTCGCGGGCCTAAGTACTAGAACCCCACGCGACTCTGGCGGATGCGCTCGGAAAAACCCTCGGGTTCTTGCGACGCCCTTGCGACCGGGTTGACATACGCCTGACGCTTCAGATCCTCGAAGGCAAGTCCTTCGGTCACCAAGTCGCCGCGCTGATATTCCATTTTGTCGCCTTTGCCGTTGAGGAGGATGCGCCAATCGAACTTGTTCAGGAGCTTGCGAAGGGGCGCCGTCGGTACGCGGACAAAGTTATCCGCCGCCGCGCGTTCGGTAAAGATGTTTGTGGTGCAATTGCTGGTGATGGCGTTATACCACGCAGGATGATCGCGGAGCTCGTTCATACGGTAGATGTAGGCCAGGAAGAGCAAGCGCGACCAATCGGGCCCGGCGGTGGTGCGATATAGGTAGACATCCTCACCTTGTCCATGAGCCCCTTTGCGAAAGTTGCAGCGCAGGCGGACCAGGTCGCTTTCTGGCGCCACGGTATAAATCAGCGTGTAGTTCTTAAAGAAACCGCGGATTGCGGAATAGTGCTGCGATACCTCCTTACGCAGCTCGATGGAGAAGGCCACGTGATCGTGGTCTCCAATCTGAAAACTGGCGATGGGGTGCGCGATCCAGGGCGAACCCCAGTAAACGACAAACAGATCGATACCGCGAATCTCGGAAAGCCTGACCTGCTTATCGCTCCAGCTGCAGGAGTAGTCAAATGCGGTGCGGTAGTCGCAGTTGCGGTAATTGTGAATGGTGACGAGGTCGCCGTCCATTTCGGCCCACGCGGTTTGCGCGACGTCCGCTTGCCAGGGACGGTCGTTCGAAGGCTTGAGGCGCAACCACCAGATCAGGACCACCAAAAACGGCACGAAGCAAACGAGGTTGCGAAGCCAGAACGAGTGTAGGGTCAAGAAAACGCCGGCTACGCAAACCACGTAGAGAATTACCGCGGAAATGCGAAATTCCGGCGTGCGCACATCAAAATAAAGGGCGGCAACGGCCCAGAGGGAGGCCAGCGCAAGAAGGCTAGTGATGGCGATAGTGGGCAATTTTGCTAAGCGCGCGCGTTTTCCGAACCGAGTGCAGAGGGTAACGCGTCTGGCGCGACCGGCAAAGAGTCTGCCACAGGCAACGGCAGCGTGACCACCACGGTGGCCCCGGAAGCGTCCGAGTGAATGTCAAGATTGCCGCCCTGATCGCGCACGCGTTCGCGCATGCCAGCCAAACCAACGCCCACGTTCGTGCCATTTTCGCGATATTGCCGCAAAACCTCCGGAGCGATGCCGGTGCCGTAATCGCGTACGCGCAGATATGCTTCGTTCGGTGAACGACGAATGGTGACGTCAGCGCGGCTGCTCTTCGAATGGCGATGAATGTTCGTGAGGCACTCTTGCAGCACGCGGAAAAGTGCCAACTCGACGTCGCGCGGCAAGCGTGGGAAATCCTCGGGTATTTCACTGTCGATCTGGATGCCGCTGCGCTGCGCGAAACCCTCGAGAAACCAGCGCGCCGCCACGCCCAAACCGGTTTCGTCGAGCAATGGCGGATGCAAGAGGTACGAGATGGTCCGCGTCTCGGCCAGCGATTGTTCCAGGTAGGAGCGCGCGCTGGCGAGTAGCTCGCCGGCGTCGCGCCGGTTGGCAAAAGCGTCGAGGCTCATCTTGGCGGCCGCCAGATATTGCCCCAGGCTATCGTGTAGCTCCCGGGAAAACTTACGCCGCTCCTCGTCCTGAAGATGCAGCAGCCGCGCGCTCAGCAGGCGCGACGATGCCTGGCTCTCCAGGGCTAATTTCTCCGCTCGTTCGCGTTCCGAGAGTTCCGTTTCCAGGAGCCGGTAGTAGACGTAGAACAGCACCAGGGACACTGCGAAGGCCAGAACCAAAATCCACATCACGATGGCATAAAGAAAATTGGAAGCCGCGCGGCGGGAGACCAATAGCCGTTCTTCGTTATCGAGCATCTCCTGCGTGACAACGTCCGCGTCCGTCCCCAGGCTGACCATCTGTGAAGAAGTTTCGTGCTGACTGGCGTCGTCGCGCGGGCCCAACGTCCGCGTTTCGATGGCCTCGCGCAGAATCGTGAGACGGCGAAGTTCCAAGTCCCTTAGGCGGGCTATGGCTGAGCGCTGTTGCGGGTTGTCGGAGATAAGCTCTTCGAGATGCGCCAGCTTTTGCGGGATGGAGTTGGCGACGTTGTCGAATTTTTGGAGCAAATTCTCGTCGCCGGTGGAGTCGAAACCGGATCGCGTGCGACCCGCAACGGTCATGGACGAACTAATGTCTCCCAGAGCCACCTGAACGTCGTAGGTGTGCGCGATCCATTTGAGGTTAGTTGTGAGCCGGGAAATCGAAATGCCGGCAGCGGCGGCGGCGATGAGCAGGAAAGCAACGGCCGAAGCGAACGCCAGCTTGACCTTTTTCCGAGAGGGCATTCTTCACCGAACGAGAATTTGATTCTGTCGCTCCGCGTTCGCCAGATGATAACACTTCTGGTAGGTCCGCGAGTGCCGCGAATCGTGACTATAGCGCGACAGTGATAGAGGTAAGAAGTCGACCTTGGAGCGTAGGGCGGCCTACATTGGCAGCGGAGCGGCGGCGGCATCCGGCAGTCAATGGCGCTTTCGGAAATTGCCTGCGGAGGAGGAAGTTCACATGGGAATGGGCTGGTGCAGTGTGCGCTCCGCCTGCCAGCACGGCGAATATCCAGCGTGCGGAAAGAGCGCATGGACGCAGGTGACCGTTTGCGTGGGATTGTCGGCATCAATCTGATACTCGGTCTTGTTGCCTTTTTCGGCGATCGCAAAAAGCCGAGGTGCGGTGAGCGTTTCGTAAGGGTTGGTGGCAGTAGGATGACGGGCGCGGCGCCACACAGAGACCGAATCGACGCCATAGACGGCAAGCAATAGAACCGCGCTGGCAAATAAAATACGTTTGAGGATGGTGGCAAGAATGGTCGGCATGGGCGATTACGGTTTAGTCGGCGCGGGCGGCACCACAAAACGGCTCAGATACTCTTCCAGTTGCACGCGATGGGTTTCCCGGTAAACCGGATAATCCTTGGCGATGCCCTGGTCCGCCGCGTTGAATAGTATATAAGGCTCCAGCATTTTCGCTGCGGCGATGGTTTGCAAGAGAAGCAGATCGGCATCCGCGGGCTTACCGGAGGTTTTTGCCGAAGACTCGTTCAGCACGGATGCGGCGGCGCTCAAGGCCTCGGTTTCTTCCGCCAGGCTGTGGCGATATTGCGGTTCCAGTGGATAGGTCTCCTGAAATTTTTTCTGCCGCCAGTCGGCTCCCGAGCCGACGTAGACGATCCAGGCATTTCCGCCTGGCGTCAAAGAGTTTAGGTCCAATGTAACGTTTGTTCCGTCTTTGCCGTTCGCATCTATGTTGCTGCGCGTGTTGATGTGAACTGTATGCAACTGCAATCTATTTACCGTGGCCCACTGTTGCAGGCCACGCCACGGGATGGCGTTGTACGGATCGGCCACCACAGCTTGGATTGCGCGCGTTCGCGCTCTCTCCATGTCGCCGTTTTTCGTCAGCATATCGGCTTCGTAACGGTAGGCGGTTTCGCCGTTGGGATTGAGCGCAATGGCCCGGTCATACCATTCAAGCGCTTTCGGAAAATCTTTCAGCGCGAAGTAAGAATCTCCAATGAACAAAACCGAAGAATAATTCCTTAGAACTCGATGGATATGTAACACAAGCACGATTCCGGCGGTATAGAAAATCCCGATGGACTGGTAGCTCATTTCATCCGCCGATCATCAAAGAGCAGCGTTGACGTTCGTGTGGTGACGGAAGTGCGGTATCTTGGAGCCGCCAGGCATATTTTCTAGCGGTCGTCATAAAAAAGGGATCGGAATGTTTAGCGGCGAAGGCGTGCATGCGGTAGAGCTGGTGTTTCTGTTGCTGCTGCTGTTTGTGGTGGTGTTCGCGGTGCTGGCGCGGAAACTGCAGACGCCGTATCCCATTGTGATGGTCATCGGCGGGCTGCTGGTGGGATTCGTGCCCGCGATTCCGAAAGTCGCGCTGAATCCGGACTTGGTTTTTCTGGTGGTTTTGCCACCCCTGTTGTACTACGGCGCGTGGCACACGAACTGGCGCGATTTTAAGTACAACCTGGTCAGCATTCTTTTCCTGGCCTTCGGCCTGGTGGGGTTCACGGTGCTCGGCGTGGCAGACACCTCGCGGTGGTTGTTCGCCGGATTCGATTGGCGGCTGGGATTTGTCCTGGGCGCGGTGGTGGCCACCACCGATGCCATCGCAGCGACCACCATCGCCAAACGTCTCGGCTTGCCTAGTCGCATTGTGGACATTCTTGAGGGCGAAAGCCTGGTGAATGACGCCACCGGTCTACTGGCACTGGAATTTGGCATCGCCATGGTTTGGAACGGGGCTACCCCTACGGTCTGGTCGGGCGCGTTGCGCCTGACTTATTTGGTCATTGCAGGGCTGCTATTTGGAATGGTAATTGGCTTGGTGGTGGAGTGGTTTGAACATCGCATCGACGACGGTCCCATCGAAATTGTCGTGAGCATCCTGGTGCCCTATGCCACCTATCTCGGCGCGGAAGCCATTCACGCTTCGGGGGTCTTGGCAGTAATTGCTTGCGGGTTGTATTTGAGCCGCAAGAGTTCCGATTTCTTTTCCCCCAACGTGCGCATCCAGGCGGATGCGGTGTGGGAGTCTCTGACGTTCATCATAAATGGCCTGGTGTTCGTGCTGATCGGGCTGCAACTGCCCTATGTGCTCGCGGCCATTCGCGGCTACAGTTTGCGGCAATTGATTTTTTACGGATTGTGTTTCAGCGGAATAGTCATTGCGCTGCGCATGCTGTGGGTTTACCCCGGCACGTATCTCGCCTACGCGATCCGCAGGCGCGTGCTGCGCCAGCAGGAGTCATGGCCGGAATCGCGCAAAATTTTTGTGGTGGGTTGGACCGGCATGCGCGGAGTATTGGCGCTGGCGGCGGCGATTTCCTTGCCGGAAATGCTTGAGGATGGCAGTCCGTTTCCGCAACGCAACCTGATTATCTTTATGACTTTTTGCGTGATTCTGGTGACCCTGGTGCTGCAGGGCCTGACGCTGCCGTCGCTCATCCGCGCGCTGGGATTGGCGGGTGCGGGCGGGGATAACAAGGAAGAGGACGAGGCCCGGCGGGAGATTTTGCAAGCCGCGCTGGCCTGGCTGGAAGCGTCGCAAGCCAAAGAGCAGAAACTGGAGCTGGCGATTTATAAGGAACTCTCTCGCAATTACCGCAAACGCTTGGAGATTTTGCGCGATCGCGGCGAGGAAGAGAGCGAGGATGACCATCGCGAGCACTTGGCCTTGCAAGACCGCCGAATCGAAGCCATGCGCGATGTGTTAAGAGTAGAGCGCGAAACGGCGCTGCGCTTGCGAAACGACGGCAAAATCAATGATGAGGTGCTACGGCACATCCAATATGAGTTGGATTTGAGCGAGACGAAACTGGCGGCGACGCAATAGGCGAGGAAAACCACGACCATGAAAATTTTAGTGTTGCTCGCGTGCGCGTTACTTTTTTCACCAGCGGTTCGCATGCCTGCGGCGATTACTCCTCGCACAAACACGCCGGCGGCGACTGCTGCGCGGAAACACGCGCTGGAAGTCGTGGTGCTCGGCTCCGGAGGGCCGCGACCGTTTGGGCGCGCGGGTTCCAGCTTCATCGTGATGGTCGATGGCACGCCGCGCATCCTGGTGGATGCCGGACCGGGCGCCTTCGTGCGCATTGGCGAACTGCAGCTGGATTTGGAAAAGGTGGATACGGTTTTACTGACCCACCTGCACATCGACCACAGTGGAGATATGGCCGCATTCTTTAACGCGCGCGCGCTTAACAGCGATGGGCCGATTACCTACCGCATATTTGGTCCGGACGGCGCTGGGCTTTTTCCCAAGACCTCGCGGTTCGTGGATTTGCTGGTGGGAGAAGGCGGCGCGTTTGCCTATCAAAAAACTTTTGGCGCTGACGAGACCTTCGCGGTCCGCAATCTAGCCATAAGTCTGGACTCGCCACGCACGACCATTGTCGATGAGGGCGGCTTGGTGGTTGAAGAGATCGCCACGCATCACGGGGATTGTCCTTCGGTGGCTTATCGCATTTCGTACCACGGCAGCGTGGTGGTCTTTTCGGGCGATATGGACGCGTCGGCGCTGCCGAATTTAGTGCAATTGGCAAAGAACGCTGACTTGTTGGTTTTTAATTGTGCGGTGCTCGATCCGCCTGAATCGCCATCGCAATTGTACGAGCTGCACACGCCGCCAAGAAAAATTGGCGAAGCCGCGCAGCAGAGCGGTGTGAAAAGCCTGCTGTTGAGCCACCTGGCGCCGGACGTGGAAGGCAAGAAGGACGAAGTGCGCAAATCCATTGGTAGGTCATACAAAGGCCCGGTGGCCTTCGCGACCGACCGTTTGCGCGTGCCCATTGTGAAATAGTCGTCGTGGGGCGAGCCTTGACACGCGAATTAAATCAAAGTGACTAAAGATTGAAGTTTTTTTAGTGGAGCTGATGGAATTCGAACCCACGACCTTCCCGGTTTCACCGGGACGCGCTCATCGCTCATTCTAAACTTTTGGTGGAGCTGATGGGATTCGAACCCACGACCTCCTCGATGCCATCGAGGCGCGCTCCCAACTGCGCCACAGCCCCACCGTTGTACAAACTTGCTAACCCACGACCTTCCCGGTTTCGCCGGGACGCGCTCCCAACTGCGCCACAGCCCACCGAACGAACGTTTCTAATGCTAACATCTAGGCGCTCGATTCGTCCATTGGCGAGCGAGGTTTTGCATAAATCTTTTTCTTCCAACGATTTTTGATGAGGTTCTCATGAGCGGATTGCGGTTGTGTTTTCGGGCGACGATAGCTGTCACGGCGTTGATGAGCCTTACCTATTCGGTCCACGGCCAAACCGCGCCGACTTCCAAAACGGAGACGCTGAAATTCGCGGCGGAGGTCACGCTCCTCGATTGCGAAGGCGTGCCTTGCATCGAAGCGCGCATCGGCGAAGGAAAAACGCTGAAACTGGCGCTGGACACCGGAAACGTCTCCTCCGTGCTAGATAAAGATATCGCGGATGCCGCAGGCCTAAAGCCAACCAAGGCTATGCCTCCCGGTGCGCCAGCGGGGATGTTCATCACCGCGATTCCCGCTGTGCATATCGGCGGAACGGCGGGAGCCACCGGAGAGGTTACGTTGCGCGAAGTTCCCACGCTGGGTTTGTCGCTCGGCGAAATGATTGGACAAAAGCAAATGCCGGACGTCGCCGGCACGCTGGCGTACACTGCGTTCAAGGATCGTGTGTTGCAAATCGATTTTGTGGCGCACAAAGTGCGCATCTCTGAACTGCTCACCAAGCCCGCGGAGTGCGGCGGCGTGTGCGATAAATTTTCCCTGATTACTTTCGGCAAGAAAGGTCCTGCGATCGTCGTCGCCGAAGGGTTTGCCATTAACGGCAAGCCCGTGACCGCGCAGGTGGACACCATGTATACCGGCACGCTGCTGGTGTACACGCTGTCGATCGACAAGCTGGGGTTAAGCGACGCCGCGAAAAGCGAAAAGACGGAAAGCTTTCCGTTCACGGATGGCGGCGTGGACATGAAATCCGCCCCCGCGAATAAAGAAAGTTTTCAGAACACTACGCTGGGCGTCAGCGCGCCGATTGTGTACTTCCCTACTCCGGATGTGCACGAGCCGGACGGAATGTTTGATGCCACTGTGGGTCTGGGATTATTTTACGGCTCGGTGTTGACGCTGGACTTTCGCGACATGACCATTTCGGTGGTCAAGCCATGACCCGATCGAGTTGCGTTTTCGCTTCCCTGTTGCTAGCCGCCGCTTGCGGCGCCGCTTTTGCGCAAGGCCCCGATTGGGATGCGCTCGGCAAGCAATGGTGGTCGCACGTGCAATTTCTGGCGGATGACGCCCTCGAAGGCCGCGACACCGGCAGCCGCGGCTTCGAAAAAGCCGCTGATTACATGGCCGAGCAGTTTCGTGCCGGAGGTCTGCAGCCCGCGGGCGTCAACGGTTACCGGCAGCCCATGGATTTTGACGTAGTGCGCATCGACGAATCGCGAAGCTCTCTCGAGTTGCCGCGCGACGGAAAAGTCGAGGCGGTGAAATTGGGCGACGACGCCATACTCGGCGTGAATTCTCACGCGGCGGAAAATGTCGAAGCGGCCGCCGTCTTCGTGGGCTACGGGCTGACCGTCCCCGAATTGCACTACGACGATCTGGCGGGCCTCGACGTAAAAGGTAAGATCGCCGTCTTCGTTACTGGTGGCCCTGCGGATATGTCCGGGCCAATCAAAGCGCATTATCAATCGGGTGAGGAGCGCCGGCGCGCGCTGGTCAAAGCCGGAGTCATCGGCGTGATCGCCATTCCGAATCCCAAGAGCGCCGAAGTACCATGGTCGCGCATCGCCGCTTCGCGCTTCCAGCCACGCATGGAACTACGCGATCCTGGCCAGGACGTTCCGCCGCCTTTGCAGGTGAGCATTTTGTTCAATACCGACCGTGCGGAAATGCTGTTCGCCGGCAGCGGCCACGCTTTTCAAGACGTCCTTGCGGCCATCAATGCGGACAAGCCGCTTCCGCATTTTCCGCTGGCGGTGAAAATTCGTTCGCGCGTGGGCATGACGCGCTCGGAGGTGAAGTCCGAGAACGTCGTCGGGTTGCTTCCGGGGAGTGATCCGCAGCTCAAGAATGAATACGTCGTCGTCAGCGCGCACCTCGATCATCTGGGCATCGGTGAACCCGTCAACGGCGATCGCATCTACAACGGAGCGATGGACGACGCTTCAGGCGACGCTTCGCTGATCGAAATTGCGCGCGCGTTAAAAAATTCCGCGGCGCGGCCCAAACGATCGATTATTTTTCTCTCCGTAACTGGCGAAGAAAAGGGCGAACTCGGCTCGACATACTTTGCCGCGCATCCCACGGTGACCGGGCGCCATCATCGCGGACATTAATATGGACATGTACCTCCCGCTGTTCCCCCTGAAATATCTCGAGGTTCAGGGCCTAGGTGAATCCAGCTTGGGCAAGGACGTTCGCGCGGTAGCCGAAGCGGCCGGCGTTCAGATCCAGGCGGACAAGGAGCCGGAGCACAATCGCTTTATTCGCAGCGACCAATACAGCTTCATCAAAAAAGGGGTCCCATCGCTGGCCTTCAAATTCGGCTACGTCCCAGGCACGCCGGAAGAAAAAATCTTCAAGGCCTGGTACAACCAGCGCTACCACGCGCCCTCGGATGATGTAAATCAACCCGTCGACCTGGCGGCCGCGGCACAGTTCAACGCCATTCTGGAAAAATTGGTGCTGCGCGTAGCCGACGCCGAACAACGTCCGGCGTGGAAGCAAGACAGCTTCTTCCGCCGCTTCGTTCAGTAAAACCCTCGGTCCGCTTCAACTCAAATCAATTTTTGCGTGCGAAGCGGTTCGTTATGGATCTTTCTCGTCTTACGTCGGATTCCCCAGAGAATTGCTGCAGTGGTGCTATACGCCACCGAAAAGACCAGCGGAACGCACGCAAAAATTGGGCCGAGGCAATCTTCACCTTCACAGGTATGCGCGAACATCGCGTGCCAACCTTGCCACGCGTATTCGCGGATCGTCGACGTCCATTGGCCCCAGAGACCAAACAGCAGCCAAATCGCCGGGAGCACCCACACGAAGAAAGCGGCCGCCGAAACGGATTTCCGATTTTTTACAAAACCAAAAATCACGCCTACCGCAATGGGCACCGGCCATGGAGGAAAGAGGGTAATTTGATCGGAGAAGCGCCCAGCAATTTGGCTCACACCGATCGCAAATATGCATGCACAACCGGCGGCCGGCACTCCAATGAGTTCCCAACCATGGTTCTTCGCGATTTCCGAGATGCGTCGCTCGAAGCGAAATATCATGCCTCACTCCACAACCTCGAACTCATTATCTCAAAAGTATACATGGCTCTCTGAGCTTGCTCTAGCACTGTCGCGCGACTAGCTACAAGGTGAGAGACAACGACGTTATCAGTGGGTCTTGCGCTCCGCCGATGACGCGCACAAGTGCGTCAGAAATCCCAAATGCGTGCGCGTAAGCGAACGCCCACGCAGCACCAACGCGGCGATAGTTCGCGTGGCGGAGTCGTCCGCGATTCGCACGAAACGGCAACGCGCGGATTTCTCGATGGCCATTTGCGGAACAATCGAAACACCCATGCCCGCGCCAACCATGCTGAGCAGGCTGCTGAATTGCCCGCTCTCGAAAATAATCTGCGGGTTTAGTCGCGCGCGGTCGCACGCGGCCACGGCGGTGTCGCGAAAGCAATGACCGTCGCGCAGCAGCAGAAAAGGTTCGGCGCGAAGATCCTTCAGCGAAAGGGACCGCCGCGCAGCGAGTTTGTGTTTCGCGGGCAGCGCCGCGAAAAGCCGTTCGGTAAGCAGCGGCGATATCTCAAACTCGTGCCCGCGAATGGGTAGCGCCAAGATGGCAACGTCAATAGTTCCGGCACGCAGACGGTCCAGCAGCACCGGCGTAATCTCCTCGATCACGGTCAGATGCGCTTGCGGAAATTTCTGTGAAAAACTCGTGAGATACGGCGGCAGCAAATAGGGCGCGACGGTGGGAATCACGCCGATGCTCACCGAACCGCCGACCGAATCCTTGTGTTCGACCACGTCGCCTTTGGCGGCTTCGAGCTCGCGCAGCACGCCCCGCGCACGTGGAAGAAAGGTCTTGCCCAAATCGGTGAGCCGCACGGAACGGCCCAGGCGATCGAACAGCCGGGCGCCAAGTTCATCCTCCAGCTTCATGATTTGCTGCGATAGCGATGGCTGGGAGACGTACGATTGTTCGGCGGCGCGAGAAAACGACCCCGTTTCAGCGACGGCGCAAAAATAACGAAGTTGATGGAGTTCCATGAGGAGGCACGCATCTCACAAATAGAGTCATAGGCTGTGCCTATCCATCGTATCCGAACTATCTATTGGAAGTATAGGTCGCGGCAGCCTATCCTTTCTTCGCAGTCGCAATTTGTGTGAACTGAGGAGAGCTTATGTCGAACGAAAAGAAAAAATTGCCTGAAGAAAAAGATCTGCACATCGAACGGCCGAAATTCATGACCACGGATTCCGGGCGCCCCGTGGGCGACAACCAGAATTCGTTGACGGTTGGACCGCGCGGTCCGGTGGTCTTTGAAGACTTCCTGCTGTTTGAAAAGATGGCGCACTTCAACCGCGAGCGCATCCCGGAGCGCGTGGTGCACGCCAAGGGTTCCGGCGCTCATGGCCACTTCGTGGTCACCAAGGACATCACCAAATACACCACCGCGAAGTTGTTCAGCAGTGTGGGCAAAAAGACTCCGACGTTCATCCGCTTCTCCACCGTCGGCGGCGAAAAAGGTTCCGCCGACACAGAACGCGACCCGCGCGGCTTTGCGCTGAAGTTTTACACGGAAGAAGGCAACTGGGACATGACCGGCAACAACACGCCGGTATTTTTCATTCGCGATCCTTTGAAATTCGGCGATTTCATCCACACGCAGAAGCGCGACCCGCAGACGAATTTGAAGTCGCCCACGATGATGTGGGACTTCTGGTCCCTCTCGCCCGAATCCCTGCATCAGGTCACCATTCTCTTCTCCGACCGCGGCACACCCGACGGCTACCGTCACATGGACGGTTTTAGTAGCCATACTTTTAGCTTGATCAACGCCAAGAACGAACTCTTCTATTGCAAATGGCACTTCAAGACCAAGCAAGGCATCAAGAATTTCGACGGCGACAAGGCCAGCGCGATGCGCGGCATCGATCCGGACTACGCGCAACGCGATCTGTTCGACGCCATCGCCAAGGGCAACTACCCCAAGTGGACCGTCTCCGTGCAAATCATGCCGGAAAAAGATGCCGACACGTATCACCTCAATCCGTTCGATCTCACCAAAGTATGGCCGCACAAGGATTATCCGCTGCACGAAGTCGGCGAACTTGAACTCAACCGCAACCCGGAAAATTATTTCGCGGAAGTCGAGCAGGCCGCCTTTGAGCCGCGCAACATCGTTCCGGGCATGGGCTACTCGCCAGACAAAATGCTGCAAGCGCGCCTGATCTCGTATCCTGACGCGCATCGCTACCGCTTGGGCGTCAACTACGAAGTCCTGCCGGTGAACAAGCCGCAGTGCCCGTTCGCCACCTACAACCGCGACGGCGCGATGCGCTTCGATGGCAACTACGGCGCGCAACCCAACTACGAGCCCAACAGCTTTGGCGGCCCAACGCAGGACCCGGCGTACCGCGAGCGCCCGAAGCTGGTCAGCGGCACAGTGGATCGCCACAATCACCGCAACGACAGCGATTATTATTCGCAGCCGGGCGACCTCTTCCGTTTGATGGATGCGGGCGCCAAGCAGCGCCTCATCGACAACATCGTGGGCAGCCTCGGCAACGGCGTTCCCAAGCGCATTCAAGAGCTGCAGATCCAGCATTTCTACAAGGCCGATCCAGCGTACGGAACCGGTGTGGCCAAGGGCCTGGGCTTGGACATCAACGCCGTGGTCGCGAAAAAACAAGCCAGCGCCGCGGACTAGTCGGTCCATTCGCTGTCGAGAATGCAAGAGCGGGCGAGCCGATGTTTGGTTCGCCCTTTCTCTTTGTGCGCAAATCATGGCGAAGAATTCATTCGGTGATCATCCATTTCCCTTCGATTGAGGTACTGTAGAACGTCTTCTTTTTAGCTACTGAGGACACTTCATGGCGAAACTCACATTTTTAGGTGCGGCGGGCTGCGTCACCGGCTCGAAATATCTGGTGGAAGCCGCGGGCAAACGCTTGCTGCTCGATTGCGGAATTTTTCAGGGTTCGCCGGAGCTGAGCGATCGCAACTTCGAGCCGCTATCGATCGATCCGAAAACCATCGACTACGTGGTGCTCACCCACGCGCATCTTGACCACACCGGCTGGCTGCCCTGTCTGGTGAAAGCTGGATTTAAGGGGCCGATCTTCGCGAATCCCGCGACCATCGATCTGACCGCCATTTTGCTCAAAGACTCCGCGCACATTCAGGAAGAGGATACGCTGCACGCGCAGAAACATGGCTATAGCCGGCACGCTGAGCCGCGTCCGCTGTACGTCAGCGAGGATGTCGACCCGGTCCTGAAGCTGCTGCAGCCGGTGCCGCGCACCGGACCGTTCACCGTGAGCCCGGAGTTTCAATTTGTGGCCTATGACGCCGGCCACATTCTGGGCTCAACCAGCCTGGTGCTGACGATCACCGAGCCCAGTAAGAAAACCGTGGTGATTTTTTCTGGAGACATCGGACGCTACGATCAGGTGATCCTGCAGGATCCGGTTACGCCGCCCACGCAAGCCGACGTGCTCCTCTGCGAATCCACTTACGGCGACCGCGAGCATGAAGCCGGGGATCCCGCGGCCGAAATTGCCGCGGTGGTGAATCGCGTCTCGCAGCGTGGGGGCTGCATCGTAATCCCCTCTTTCGCCATCGGCCGCACGCAGACTTTCATGTACTACTTGCGACAACTGGAAGACGCCAACAAAATCCCACGCCTTCCGGTGTACGTCGATAGCCCGATGGCCATCAGCGCCACGGATTTGTATCTGAAATATTCCGCCGACCACGATAGTGAATTCCGCCAACTCAAAAGCGCCGATGGCGGCAAGGGCGACCCGCTGAACGTCCACGAATTTCACCTGACGCGCTCCGTGCAGGAATCCAAGGCCATCAATCAGGTGAAGAAACCGTGCATCATCGTCTCCGCCAGCGGCATGGCCAGCGGCGGGCGCGTACTGCATCATCTCGAACAGCGCTTGCCGGATGCCCGCAACGCGGTGCTTCTGGCCGGCTTCCAGGCGGAGGGTTCGCGCGGGCGGGCGTTGCAGGACGGCGCAAAATCGATTCGGCTTTACGGACACGCGGTCGCGGTAAACGCCGAAGTCGTTTCGATGGGACAGCTCTCCGCGCACGCCGGCAAAAGCGAACTACTGCGCTGGCTGGGAGGCTTGCCGTCCGCGCCCAAGCAGACCTACCTCACCCACGGTGAACCGCAAGCGGCACGCGCCCTGCAGGGCGCAATTTCCGATCAGCTCCATTGGAAGGTGGATGTGGCCCAGTATTTGCATACCGTGGAACTTGCCTAGAGTTGGTTTATCGGAGTGCGGAGGTTTACCCTGAGCGGCTTGCGCGAAGGGCTTGACGCCGCTTTCACGGCCCTAACGGTTCTCGTCAAGTCAGATATTTTTACAACCTTCGCGAAACATTTCCGCCGCTGGCTTCGTCTATATCGGCAAGACCACTCGTGGGGGCGGCAGACGAAATGCCAACCGGCAACCGAGAATTCGTCTACTGCCCCCGTAATTTTGGGAATACCGCTTCCCGCTGTTGCGGCGATTCTCCTCCAAATCACCCCTAGATTTCAAGTGCCTGATTGAATCGAAAATACCTATGCATCGCTGAGCTAAATTTAGAATCCAATTCCTGCATCGTGAAAAAACGACCTGGCTCTCCCACCGTAAGTGCCGCGGTAGAAGAGCCAGGGAACAATGCGCAGTTGGAGTCGTCTACGCGTCTCGCCTTTCTTCCGGTAGGGTTATTGCACGGTTAGCGTCACGGCTGTGGAGTGCGTCAGCGCTCCAGACGTAGCGGTAACCATAATCGTCGTGGTACCCGCTGGCGTGCCAGTAGTCGGGTTCGACGACGATCCGTATCCGCCGCAACCGCCGATCGTCAGCACCGCTACAAGTACCAGGCACAGCGCGGAGGCCATGGCAAAATTGCGCACCACCCCGCCGCGTATCGTACCCCGCTTCCGGCCTTTTTGTGCCAAGCCCAGTCCAAGCAGCCCAAATGCCGACATCGCGCCCCAAAGGATGGAATCCATGCCCGGGATCACTTGTGCCATGTAACCCGCCGGCTTGGTGGAAATCGTCAGAGTGGAAGTTGCCGGCGCTCCCGCCTGTGGAGTAACAGAGCTTGGCGAGAACGAGCAGGTCGCCAAAGTCGGCAGTCCGGAGCAGGAGAGAGTAGTCGCCGAGCCGAATCCGTTGAGACTGCCGAGCGTCACGGAAATCGTGGCGGATTGCCCCGCTGAAATCTTGGCCGTAGCCGGCGAAGCTGCGATCGAAAAATCCCCCACCGCTGGCGGCGGCGCATTCGCGGTCAACGTGCCAAACAGTCCGTGCTGCTCGTCCGTCAGTCCGGCCGTGAAATACAGGGTATTCGGATCCCCCGTTCCCCCGACCCCAAACACCATGTCCCATAGCGACAAGTTCACAATCGCTTGCCCGTTGCCATCCTTCATCTGGCCAATTAAGTTGCCAGTCGCCAGGTCGAACGCATTAATCGTGCCGTCGCCAAAATTTCCCACCAGCAAGTCGCCGCCGAACGCCCCAAATCCTGCTGGAGCCATCACCGCACCCCACGGCGAATTGAGATTTCCATTCGAGGCCACGCGGCGCTGGAAATTACCATTCAGGTCGAACAGGCTGATGAATCCGTTGCCCGGCGCATTGACCGGATCGTGCTTGGCCGCATTTTGCATCGCGTAGGTAACTATCACCTGGCTCCCAATCACGTGTACGCCAAACGGTGCAAAGCCCGAGGGCAGCGTCGGATCTGTGAAATTTCCCGCAAGTTGCGTGAGCTTGAAATTCGCGTCGTACACTTCCAGCGCCGGCGCTCGGAAATTCGCCGCCAGCAAAAAGGTGCCGTTGGAATTCGTGATGATCGCCAATCCCTTGTAAACCGCGCCCGCCCCGCCCATGGAATTGTCCACCGCCAACGCCGCGTTTGTGCCGTTGCCATTCCATCCCGAGATCGTTCCGTCTTCCGTGTCGAAAAGGAACTGACTGGCACCGGTGAAGCCTCCAGAAGTGACCTGAAACCCTTGCGTGGCATTCGCCACCGTGCCCGAAGGCGTCGAGACCGCTGCTACCCCGTTGGGCGGCGGAATGGTCACCACCGGTTGTTGAATATTCCCCTGCGCGTCGTACAGCGTCGAGACTCCGCTATTGTTGTCCGCAATCCAAAACGTTCCTCCGGGGAACAAAGATATTCCCCAGGGATTGCTCAATTTCGGATCGGTGATCTTTGCCATTCCAGCGGTATCCGACACCAGATTCGTCTGTGCATAGCTGTTCACCTGCGCGTACACACTGCCGGCTGAACCCAGCAGGCAAAGGGTTAGTCCTAAAGCTACCCGTGAAAGCAATCGAGACATTTTTTCGCTCCGATAAATTTTCCAGCCGCTTCGCCCGCGGCTTTTTGGCTTTAACTCATTGGCCGGTGCGCGGAGCAATCGCCGAACACTCTGCGCCGCGTGCCAAGCACGAAAACAATGGTAGAGACCGCCAGAAAGAGGATTGTCACGCGGGAGTAATACTTGCGGCAGGAAATACTCACCAAACGGGGACAAATGTTTTACAAATTCTGCGGATGCCACGCTGGCGGGAGGACCGCAGCTTTGCCGAATCACATTCGAAATTCTTCAGTCTTAACGCGGAAGGCAGCAACTCAAGGGAATATTGTTCTGCGATCTCGCCGCGCGCTTCTATAGTCGCAGCTTGCGGAAGCGCTCTTCCGCCGCAGCCAAGGTTTCTTCCTTCTTGCAAAACGTAAACCGGACTTGCGAAGCACCGTCCTGCGCGTTGTTGTAAAAACTCGATCCCGGCACGCACGCCACGCCGATCTCTTGCACCAGGTATCTTGCAAACGCCACGTCGCGCGACGGCGCGGCAAAGCGCGGATCATCGTGCGGAAAATCAAACCGCACAATGTCCGTCATGATGTAATACGCGCCCCGCGGCTTATAAACGGTGAAACCAGCGGCGGTCAGAATCTTCAGCAGCCGTTCGCGCTTCACAACGTAGCTTTCCGACAGTTTGTCGTAATAGCTCTGCGGAAATTGCAATGCCGCGGCGCCAGCTTGCTGCAACGGCGCAGCCGCTCCCACGGTCAGAAAATCGTGTACTTTGCGGATGGACTGCGTCGCGTGCGGCGGCGCAATGGCCCAGCCTACCCGCCAGCCGGTCACGCTGTAGGTTTTCGACAATCCGTTGATGACGATGGTGCGTTCGCGCATGCCATCGATTTGCGCCATGGAGATGTGCGCCGTGCCGTCGTAAAGAATGTGCTCGTAAATTTCGTCGGTGATGCAGAAAGTATTGTGCCGCACGCACAGGTCGCGAATGAATTCGAGTTCGCCGCGCGTAAAAACCTTTCCGGTGGGATTGTTCGGCGTGTTCAGGATGATGGCCTTGGTGTGCTCGTTGAAAGCCGCGGCCAGTTCGTCCTGATCGTAAGTCCATTCGGAGTTGGTATCCTTGGGCGGCTGCATGCGCACAAAGCGTGGGGTCGCGCCGCTCAGTATGGCGTCGGGCCCGTAATTCTCATAAAAAGGCTCGAAGACTACAATTTCGTCGCCGGGATTGATGATCGCCATCATCGCGGACATCATCGCTTCCGTCGACCCGCAGCAGATGGTGATCTCGCGCTCGGGATCGACGCGCACATTCTGCGTCCGCGCGAATTTTTCCACGATGGCGTCGCGCAGCGGTTTCGCACCCCAGGTGATGGCGTACTGGTTGATGTCGTCCGCGATGGCTTGCCGCGCCGCTTCTTTGATTTCCGCGGGGGCCGCAAAATCCGGGAAACCCTGCGATAGATTGACGGCGTTGTGTTTTTGCGCCAGCCGCGTCATCTCGCGAATCACCGATTCGGTGAACTGCTCGGCCTTGGCGGAGAGCATGCGCGTCCTTGAGGATAGGGCAGCCCGCGTGAAGGAAGCGTCGGTGATAGTCATACGGTATTTTGCAATAGCTGCGGGGAGTTTCGCTAACAAAGTTTTCCCGCCAAAGTCGCCCCCAAAAGTTCTCAGCGAAAAAACCCTCGTCGCGGTACAATTACCTCCCCGGGTTACCTCTGCTAGATCAATCAGGAGAATACGATGCCCCTCAGTGAACTGCTGCTCCGTGAATTTGATGTGGAAATGCCCAACACCCGGAAAACCTTGGAACGCGTGCCCGCTGAAAAATGGGACTGGAAGCCGCACGCCAAGTCTGGGACGCTGGGATGGCTGGCCGGCCATATCGCCACGCTACCCGGCTTTTCCATCGCCGTCATCCAGACGCCGGAAATGGAGATTGCCGGTGCCTCATTTCCCAAGGTAGACAAGCACGCGGACTTGCTCGGCACTTTCGACAGTATTAGCAAACAAGCGCGCGGCGCCATCGCCGGGCTGACCGACGACAATCTGCTTCGCGATACCTGGACGCTCAAGTGGAGCGGCAAAGTCCTGTTTCAGTTGCCGAAGTATGACGTTTTGCGCGTGCACTGTTTCAATCACCTAATCCATCACCGCGCGCAGCTTACCGGATACTTCCGCGCGCTCGATGTGCCCCTGCCGGCGCTGTATGGCCCGAGCGCTGACGAGCAATAGTCTGCTGCGGGATTTAGTAGCACAGGCACTCTTGCCTGTGCAGACGGGCGACGTTATGTCATGTCGCAAATCTGCACAGGCCCTTCGCCGCTCAGGGTAAACAAGAGTGCCTGTGCTACCCCCGCCGCGACGTCATACCGCGGCGCTGCATCAAATTGTTTTGGGCGACTATTTCTGGAGGTCTTCATGGAAACACCAGTAATTCTTAGCGCCGTGCGCACGCCGGTGGGAAAATTTCAAGGCGGCCTAGCCGGCTTTTCTGCCACCGAACTGGGCGCGAAAGTCGTCGCCGAAGCCACCCGCCGCGCCGGCCTCAACGGCCAGCAGATCGACGAAGCCATCATGGGCAACGTGGTGCAAGCCGGCCTTGGGCAGAATCCCGCTCGCCAGGCCGCGCTCAAAGGTGGGTGCGATCCCAAGGTTGCCGCGCTCACCATCAACAAAGTTTGCGGGTCGGGTCTGAAAGCCGTCGCCCTTGCCGCGCAAGCCGTGCAACTCGGCGAATCGGAAATTGTTGTCGCCGGCGGCATGGAATCGATGTCCAACTGCCCGTATTTGTTGCCGCAGGCCCGCACCGGCTATCGCTTGGGCGACGGCAAGCTTGTCGATTCCATGATCCATGACGGCCTGTGGGACAAATTCGAAGATTTTCACATGGGCATGACCGGCGAACTAGTCGCCGAGAAATACGGCATCACGCGCGAGGAACAAGACCGCTTTTCGTTTGAGAGTCACCAGAAGGCTGTGCGCGCGCGCAAGTCGTGTTTTTTTGAAGCACAAATCTTACCCATAGAGGTGCCGCAGAAAAAAGGCGAACCGCTCGTAATTCGTTACGATGAATCGCCGCGCGAGGACGCTTCCCTGGAAGCTCTCGCCAAATTAAAACCCGCCTTCAAGAAAGATGGCACGGTGACCGCCGGAAACGCTCCGGGCACCAATGATGGCGCCGCCGCCCTGATTGTTACCAGCGAACGCCACGCTCAGGTGCTCGGCAAAAAGCCCATGGCCCGCATCGTCGCGCAAGCCACCAGCGGCGTTGAGCCCAAGTGGGTGATGATGGCACCCGTTGACGCCGTCGAAAAACTTTTGAAGAAAACCGGCTGGGACCGCGACAAAGATGTCGACCTGATCGAGCTGAACGAAGCCTTCGCCGTGGCGGCCATCGCCGTTACACGCCAACTCAAACTCAATCCCGAAAAGGTAAACGTAAACGGCGGCGCTGTAGCCATCGGCCATCCCATCGGCGCGTCCGGCGCGCGCATCCTCGTCACCCTGCTCTACGAAATGGAGCGCCGCAATCTAAAACGCGGCATCGCTGCCCTCTGCCTCGGCGGCGGCAACGCCGTAGCACTAGCCGTCGAGCGCTACTAGGCTATCGCGGCCGTAGCCGTAAAGGCCTAGCACACTTTTGTCAACTAATTATTTTAAGCAATGGTATGCTTCTGCCCGAACTGGCTCCAAAGGCGGTCCGCAGCGTATGCCGAAAGAAGACGATATCCGCGACGTTAGAAGCGAACAAGAACAGCGAGGCAAGAGACCCATCGACGCGGAAGAGAAAAAACGGATCGCCCGGCTGCGAGAGAAATTTTATGACGCGATGAGGTCGGGAAACGAGAAACGGTTCGAAGAACTGCTTACCCGCGACCTCGAGCAGAAGCCCGGGTCTGAACAGTACGTGCGGTCTTGGCAGGCTTGGAAGAAGTACCACGGCGAGCGGTGAATCCTCGGTGTTCCAGCCTGGCAAAGATTCTCTCTTGGTCTTCCTTGGGCAACATAGCCAGATGCTCCTGCGCAATCTGGACCAGCGTCTCCACAGTTTCCTTCAAGCTTGGCTTTTTGTTGATTTTTTTCTTTGCCATATACGAAGAATACCCCTCTTTGCGAAAAATGGGCAATAGGTCCGCGATCTATAGTTCGATGCAGCAAAGCTAGAATTGCGGGTGCAACTAGGTTGCCACTTGTCCTTCCGCCGTCATACCTGCTGCCACCACGCCGCCCCGCGGCAACGAGTTGCCGCAGTTCGGACAAAACTTGTCCGCCTCGCCAACCTCCTGCCGGCAGTTCGGGCAAGAGGGATGCAAGTTTGCGTCGCAGTTCGGGCAGTAGTTAAATCGCGCGCCCACCGTTGTTCCACACTGCGGACAACCGTACGGCAGCGGCTCGCGCAAGAAAAAGTACAGCAGGAAGCCAATCGCCAGATACGCCGGAGACAGAATTAGGATCAGCATAATCCACAGTCCGGCATGCATCCCGCGCCGTTTGGCGTCGTGATAGACGTAGCCGAGGAACAGCACAAAGCTTCCCAGGGTAATGGCCGTCACGGTAATCACGCCGGCCAGCGCCAACGACGCCAGCACCGGGTCATTCCGTAATTCGTACGGCCAGATCTGATGGGGCGCTTGCGCCACCACCTCACCTGGACTGCTGTACAGCACGAAGCTGTGCCCAAGATTCACGAACGTGCCGATCGCAATCGCCAGCAGCCACAGCAGCACCACGGTGATCACCAGCCACCGCGGAACGATGCGAAACTCTTCGCGGAAGCTGCTTCTTTCGCGCTTGCGGCGAAAGCGGTTCAGCCGCATCCGTTCACTGAACGATTGACTCACGCGATTTTGATAGTCGGCCATACTCTCCTCGATTCCCGTTACAAAACTCGTACCCTTGCCGTTGTAGGGGCGCCCCGACCGGGTCGGGGCGCCCCAGCTTGCCCAGCCGTCAACCGCGCTGTTTGCCTTCGCTGAATTTCTGGCGCGGACTTTCCGCCAGCAGAATCGCACCAGCGATCAGCGCGGGAATCAGCCACCACAATCCAAATCCCAGCTCCCACGCCAGCTTCGGGACGTGCAGCCGCTCGCCCGCCCAGGCAAATAGCTGCCACACATACGGCGCGGTGGCGATGCCGAGCGCCCACGAAACGCCCGCGATTGCCCATATCGCCAGCCGGCGCGGCGCGCGTTCTTCTAATTGCTGCGCTCGTAAGCGCACGCGAAATTGCGTTCGGCTCGCCAATCCCGAAGGAAACGGAATGGCGTTGCTGCGCAGCGTCCGCAAGGCATTTTCCGTGGATTCCGCTACCGTCGAGCACTCGCCACAATCTCGCAAATGCGCGTCCAGCCACGCACGCTCTTGTTCAGACAGCCCTTCGACGTGATGCTGGTCGATCAACTGTTTGGCGCGCGCGTGAACTTCGTTCATGCCCGAATTCCCGTTTGCAAAGTTCATGCCGCACCTTCCTGCATGGCCACGCGCATGGCTTCCAGCCCGCGGTACAGGCGCGTCTTCACCGTCGAAATCGGCAGGTGCATCACCGTCGCTATTTCATCGATCTGCAGCTCTTCGTGAAAGCGCAGCACCACCACCTCGCGGTAAATCAGTGCAATCTGTTCCAGAGAAGCGCGCACCGCGGAATCTCGCTCCTCGCTGATTGCCGCGTGCAAGGGCGAAGGCTGGCGCGTGTCCGCGATTTGCAGCGGCTGCTCCTGCGCCGGATCGGTCAGCATATCCAGGCTCTGGACTTTTCTTTGCCGCTGCCAATCGATCACCAGGTTGCGCGCAATGGTGAAGAGCCACGCTTCAAACTTGTTCTTGCCGTCGTATTGGTGCCCGCGCTCCAGCACGCGTATCCACGTTTCCTGAAAGAAATCTTCCGCGCGTTCGCGATGTGAAGTGAGATACAGCAGGTAGCGAAACAGCCGGTATTGATATTGTTCGATCAGCTGATCCAGCAACTCCGGATCGCGGCGCTTCAAACCTTCCGCCAGCGCCCGCCGATCGCTCGTATCCACCGCGGTATTAATGGCCATCAGCGCAGAAAACGAAGCCGCCGCGCGCCCGAGCAAACTCGCGGCGGGAAAAGTCTGTGCAGCGGGAAATGTGCATGTTGTGCTCATTCTACTGAAATATACGAGCCACCCCGCCAAAAAGACTCACGGTTTCCGAGTGGCGTCGACGTTCCGCCAGTGGGGTTGCCAGCGCACTAAAACGCGACGACCTCCTGTCGTGTCATCCTGTAGTAAACTGTGTTGCTGCTATGATTTGCCCCAAATGCAAGGCCGAATACCGCGACGGCTTCAACGTCTGCTCTGACTGCCAGATTCCACTCGTTTGGCAACTTGCTCCGCCGCCTCGGCGTACTCGAGCCAGCGATCCGCCGCCGTTCGCCATCCCTGAAGACCGTCCGCCGTACGACTACAGGCCCGATGAAGATCCCTTCTGCGCGTTCTGGCACGGCGAAGATTCCCGCGTCCACGCCGAACTCTGCGCGGTCCTCCAGGAAGCCGGCATCCCTTTCAAAACTGTGCGCCGCGAGGATCATCTTTTCCGTCTCAGTAACACCAGCGCTCTGAAAATTGGCGTACCTTTTTCTCTTTACACTAAGGCCGAACTCGCCGTGAAAGAGGCTTTCGGAGCGGATGAGGATGGGGCCGACGCAGTTCCGTTACTACCCGCGAGCTCGGCGGAAAATTCCGGCGACGTGCAAAATGATTCAGACGATTCGCCCAACCCGGATTTCGCAGGCCGCTCCCCGGAGGATGCCACCGCCGAAGTCTGGTCCGGGACAAACTATTATTTCGCCGAGTTCCTGGTGTCCTGTTTGCAAGCTAATGGGATTTACTTTCACAGGGACAAGAATGGCACGGCGCACCGTCTGCTGGTATTGCCCGAAGACGCAGAACGCGCGCGCAAACTTGTACGAGAAGTCACGGAAGTTTCTCCTCCGAGCGGATGATGCGCGGATTCGCCCGTTGCGTGAGCTGTCGCGTCAGCTGGTGTAGACTTGTCGCGCGACGCTGCCTTGCCCACAACGTCGCGAGCGTGGCGTCCGCGATTGCAGTTGCAGCTACTGGCGAGCCGCGGCGATTGTTTCATAATCCCAAACCGCATTGAATTGAGGCTTCCATGTCTGACGCAACACCTGAAGGTTCCTTTGAAGGTTCCTTTGTGACGCTGTGGGCCGGTGAAGACGCGGTGCTCCACAGCGATTTGCTCGAAACTCTAGAGGGCGCGGGCATTGCCTTCAGCGATAAATCGCTTGGCGACGATGAAGTCGCGCCGACCGCTGATCCTTTGCCCATTGACTGGAAGCCGCGTTTCGGCTTCGAAGTAGCCGTCCTGTCCACCGATCTTGAGCCCGCGCAAATCATTCTGGAAACCTTGCTGGACCGTGAGCCTGCCGACGAACAAATTCCCGCGCAGCCTGTGGGCGCAGGTCCACTGGCTGGCATGCCCGCGGTGGGTGATGAGCCGGCGACGCTGACGGTGTGGTCCGGCAGCGACGAGAAGCAGGCGCAGTTCGTGATGAGCGCGCTGGCGGAAAATCAGATCCCCGCGCACTACGATACTTCCACGATGCAATTCATCATCCTGGTGGCGCCGGGCAATGAAGCGCGCGCCCGCGAGATTGTGCGCGAGGTCACCGAAGGCGCGCCGCCGACGTGAAATTATTTTCGATCGCGCGTTCACGAAAAATTCGCTCTTAGTAGCACAGGCGCTCTTGTTTACACCCGCAGGGTGCCTATGCGCTTTTTCGCACGAGCAACGCCATACCAAAGAGGCTAAATGACCATCGAACAGATCAAGACCGTGGCCGTCCTAGGCGCGGGCACCATGGGCAACGGCATCGCGCACGTTTTCGCGCGCGCCGGTTACCACGTAATTTTGCGCGACGTTGAGCAGCGCTTCCTCGAACGCGGCCTCGAAACCGTGGCGAAAAATTTAGATCGTGAGATCAAAAAGGGCAAGCTTCCAGAAGCCGAACGCGCCGCCGTGCTGGCTCGCATTTCGCTCGTCACCGACATGTCCGCCGTCGGTGCCGCCGATTTTGTGGTGGAAGCCGTGCCTGAAAAAATCGAAATCAAACGCGCAGTACTAACGGAGGCCGACAGCGTCCTCGGCCCCAACGCCATCATCGCGAGCAACACTTCTTCCATCGCCATGACTACCTTGGCCGCCATGACCAAACGCGCCGACCGCTTCGTGGGCATGCACTTCATGAATCCCGTCCCGATGATGCTGCTGGTCGAAGTCATCCGAGCACTGCAAACCTCCGACGCTACTTTTTCTACCACGATGGAGCTAGCCGAAAAACTCGGCAAAAAACCAGTAGCTGTAAACGATGCCCCAGGATTCGTCTCCAACCGCGTCCTAATGCCGCTGATCAATGAAGCCGCTTACTGCGTCCTCGAAGGCGTAGCCACCGCGGAAGCCGTCGACACGGTAATGAAAACCGGCATGAACCATCCCATGGGCCCGCTGGAACTAGCCGACTTCATCGGCCTGGACGTCTGCGTGGACATCATGCACGTCCTCCAAGAAGGCCTCGGCGACCCCAAATACCGCGCCTGCCCGCTGCTCAAAAAATACGTAGCCGCCGGCTGGCTAGGGCGAAAGACGGGACGCGGTTTTTACTCGTATAGTTGAAAAAACTGTGGAAAAGCGAAAACCCTGTAGCGCTAAGGTTCGCAGAATCAGCGGCATACAATAGCGAAAGATAAGCGAAAATAGTGTTTGCCTTTTGTTCGCCTTTTTGTTACTTTCAGCCTCGCGGTTTTCAACAGGTGCTTTATGCATGATTTCTTGGCCAGTGGTTTAAGCTGTCTGGAACGTGCGAGACTCGCCGATGAGCTTGGCGAGGCCCGCACGCGCGGCCGCAACCTGTCCCGGTTGCGCCGGCTGACGGCTCCCGAGCGGGCAGCTCTCGACCAGCGCGAGCGGCTGGCGCAGGCCCGGCTGAGCGATCATGACGCGGAGCACGGTTGCCAACCGTAAAAGCAAGACGGCGCGCTGGATTTGGATGGCATTCTGATAAACCGAGTGATAAGATGCCCGGCCAGTAATGTTTCCAAAGCAGGCGCAGCGCTTTCCCGGCGCAAACGCCGTCTTGACGAGCTACGCGCATCGTCCCGAGCTTTAGCATTACGGTGGCCCTAGCCGCAGAGGCCGGCACCGACTTTTCTCTACCGAGGTGTGAAATGGCAGACGACAAAGCAAAACTTCTCGAAGCAGCAATATCCCAGATTGAAAAGTCTTACGGCAAAGGATCCATTATGCGGCTGGGCAGCCGCGACGTGCTGGTACCCGTCAGCGTAATTCCCAGCGGATGCCTTTCGATTGACGCCGCGCTGGGCGTAGGCGGCTTCCCGCGCGGTCGCGTGATTGAGATTTATGGGCCGGAATCCGGCGGTAAAACCACCATGACGCTGCACGTGATCGCCGAAGCGCAAAAGCTCGGCGGCCAGGCGGCGTTCATCGACGCGGAACACGCGCTGGATCCCATCTACGCCCGCAAGCTGGGCGTGGATGTGGACAACCTGCTGGTTTCGCAGCCAGACAACGGCGAGCAGGCTCTTGAAATTGCAGAGACGCTGATCCGTTCCGGCGGCGTGGATGTGGTGGTCGTGGACTCCGTCGCCGCGCTTGTTCCCAAGGCGGAACTCGAAGGCGATATGGGCGACCCGCAGATGGGTTTGCAGGCGCGACTGATGTCGCAAGCGTTGCGCAAGCTCACCGCGATTGTATCCAAGTCCAACACCTGCTTGATTTTCATCAACCAGATTCGCGAAAAGATTGGCGTGATGTTCGGCAATCCGGAAACCACCACTGGCGGGCGGGCGCTGAAGTTTTATGCTTCCATGCGCGTGGACATTCGCCGCATTCAAGCCATCAAGGAAGGCGACAAAGTGGTGGGTTCGCGCACGCGCGCAAAAATCGTGAAGAACAAGGTGGCCGCGCCGTTCCGCGAAGCTGAATTCGACATTATCTATGGCGAAGGCATTTCGCGCGAAGGCGACCTCATTGACCTCGGTGTCGACAAGGGCATCCTGGAAAAGAGCGGCACATGGATCAGCTACGGCGCAGACCGTCTGGGCCAGGGCCGCGAGAATGCCCGCGTTTTCCTGAAGGAAAATAAGGACATTCGCAACCGCCTGGAAGCCGCGCTGCGCAAAAAGCTGGAACTGGCCTCGCCGAATAATTCGGATGGCTCGTCTACAGCGCCCGCCGCGAGCGCTTCTGGCGCAAACGGTCACAGCGACAAAGCCACCGCCGCGGCGGCTGGTGCATCGGGCGCATCGGGCGGCGCGAACGCACCGAAACCGCGACCACTTCCGGCGCGCTAGTGCCGTTGTTAACGATTCCGGTTCTTGTAACTAGAGTCGTCTCTTCAGAACAGACTTGAAAACGGCGAAGACCTGAGGAGGCCTTCGCCGTTTGTCTTGTTTGCGGTATTCCAAGCGTTTCCGAGAATGCCGTTGCCGGGAGTACAATCCGCAGATGGCCCACGAACTAACCACCTCGTATATCAAGGATTCGATCTCGCTATTCCGCCATTACAAGAGAATGGCGGAAAGTGCGCTCGCACAGTGCCCCGACACCGGACTCTTCGCCACCCTGGATAAGGAATCTAATTCCATCGCCATCATCGTCAAGCATCTGGCGGGAAATATGCGGTCGCGATGGACAAATTTCCTGACCAGCGACGGAGAGAAACCGGACCGCGACCGCGACAGCGAATTTGAAGAGCCGCCCAAGACGCGCGCCGAACTGTTTACGTTGTGGGACGCCGGTTGGCAAGTTTTCCTGGACGCTCTGGACAACCTTACAGAGGCCGACGTGACCAAGACGGTGAGGATCCGGGCGGAGCCCCACTCGGTGATGCAGGCGATCAACCGCCAGGTGGCGCACTACGCTTTGCATATCGGGCAGATCATTTTTCTGGCCAAGCACTTCGCCGGGGACGACTGGAAGCCGGTAACCGTGCCGCGTAAAAGTTCTGCGCAATTTACCTCCGATGTAGTCGCCGGAAAGAAGTCCCAACGCTAGAGCGCCGAAAAAAATTCACGCGGGAGTGGGCGCCTACGGGTGTTTTTTTGTAAGTGTTCATTTTGAAGGAGTTGAAGTTCTTTGTTTTGATACGGTTAGTAAGTGTTCATTCTGAACGGCTTACGGATGCGGGTCGATAGTTCGGCGACCGATAACAGAGCGCATGGCAATGACAGAATGTAATGTTCAGGACGTTGCAGGGGGTAGACGCAATTCTGTACGAGAGTAACTGTACAGCTAGATGGCGAGAATGTCAAGAAAAATCGTGGGTGCGGTCAAAGAATATTGGTGGCAGCCGAAGAAAATCGGGTACGGCCGAGGAAGAGCGGGCCCAGGCGTGCCGCACAACGAAGATATCCCGCCGCGCGACAAGAAGGGCCCTGTATTTCGCTTTATATTCGCCTAGGGTAGGCATAAAATCGAACGTATGAATGCGACCTTATTTGATATTACGCCACTGCCGGATAGCGGGCTGAAGCTGAACGAAGCGCAGCGGCGAGCCATCACACACGGGTCTGGGCCGCTGCTGGTGATTGCCGGGGCGGGAACCGGGAAGACTCGCGTCATTACGGAGCGCATCAAGCATCTGTTGAGCACCGACGCTTCCCTGCTGGGCGAGAACATCCTTGCGCTGACTTTTACGAACAAGGCCGCGGGAGAGATGCGTTCGCGGGTGGCCAAGAGTACCGGCGAGCGCGGCAAGGGTTTGACGATTGAGACGTTTCACTCGTTCTGCCAGGGATTACTGAAAGAGATTGCGCCAGACCGCAAGATACTGGAAAAAGTGGACCACTGGATCCTGCTGCGGCGCAACATGCGGCGGCTGAAGCTGGAAAAATACCGCAAGCTGGCGGAGCCGGGACAATTCCTGAACGATTTTCTGCAATTTTTTTCGCGCTGCCAGGACGAACTGGTGAGCAGCGCGGACTACGCGCGCTTTGCCGAAGGCGAAGCGCAAAAGCTGGAGGCGGAGCGCGGACAACTCGACGAAGATACCTACAAGGAGCGGTTGGAAGAAGTCGGGAAACAGAGAGAGATCGCGCGCGCGTATCGCGCCAGCGACGATTTGCTGCGCGAGAAAAATTCCGTGGCCATCAATGGCCTGATTACCGATGCGGCGGCGCTGCTGGAAAACGACGCCGTGAGACGCGCGGCCTTGCAGGAACGCTACAAACACATCCTAGTGGACGAATTTCAGGATACGAATATCGCGCAACTGCGGCTGTTGGAGTTGTTGTGCGCCGAGCCGCGCAACATCGTGGTGGTGGGCGACAACGACCAGGCCATTTACCGCTTTCGCGGCGCATCGTTCGGAAGCTTCAAGATGTTTCTCGAACGATTTGCGGGCTGGAAACAAGGGCAGGATTCCGGACCGTTTCGCGTGGCGCTGACGGAGAACTATCGCTCGACGCCGAATATTCTGCGCGTGGCGCAGCAGGTGATCGCGCAAAACGAGGTGAGCGCGGACTTCCCCAACAAAATTCTTGCCCCGAATAAAGCGGAAGGCGAACGCATCCGCATCACGGAGCTGGCGGACAAAGAGAGCGAAGCGCGGTGGGTAGGAAACGAACTCGAGCGCATTCACAGCGCGGGGCGGCGATGGAAGGACTTGGCGGTGCTGTATCGCCAACACGCGCATCGCGATGAGCTGGTGGAGGAATTGTCGCAGCGCAAGATTCCCTTCGTCATCACCAAACTGTCGATTCTGGCGCATCCGCTGGTGCGCGATGTGCTGGCATATTTGCGGCTGATCGCCAGGCCGTATGACGACGTGGCGTGCGCGCGGATTCTGGCCATGCCGGCGTGGCAGATGCAGCCGGAGGATTTGCTGCGGCTGGCGGAGCGCGCCAAGCGAGAACGGCGGCCGATCTACGATATTTTGCAATCGCCGCAAGGCGAGCTGGCATTTGATACCTCGCACGGCAGCACCGATGAATTGCTGGCGTTTTTGCTGGCGCAACGAAAGACGGTGCGCCGCCGCACGGCCCGGGAAATACTGGCGGAGTTGACGGAATGGCTGGAAATTGCGCAGCGGGCCAGCGAACCGGATAGAAAAACGGTGGGCCGGCTCCTGGAATTTGCGAAGGAATGGGAGCCGAAAAGCGAACGGCGCGATCTGGCGGAATTCCTGGAGTATCTCGACTACTACGAGCAAGCCAACGAAAAAATATGTTTGGAGGATGAGACGCCCGGAGACGCGGTGCAGTTGATGACCGTGCATGGCGCCAAAGGGCTGGAATTTGCGCACGTGTTTTTGCTGCGCGTGAATAGCCGGCAGTTTCCATCGAGCGATCGCGCGCCGTTGTTTGAGTTTCCTTTGTCACTGATGAAGGAAGAGTTGCCGGAAGGCAGCTTTCACATTCAGGAAGAGCGAAGATTATTTTACGTGGCGTTGACGCGCGCGGAAGACCGCCTAACGATTACCACGCTTACGGAAAAGAAGGGCAAGGTGCCGGTTTTCATTGAAGACATCATGATGGAACCAGCCCTCAAGCGGCGTGATGTGCGGCAACTGGCGCCGAAAGTGCCGGCGCCCGCGCAAACCACGGGCGATGGATTGCACGCCGCGGGCATGGACGAACTGTTTCCTGCCGCCACCGGGCCGGCGAAAATATTCTCGCGCATTGGGCAATGGGCGGAAAGCTACCAAACGATCGTCCCGGAACCGCTGAAACTGAGCCCATCCTCGGTTGAGGCTTACCGTAAATGCCCGGCGCAATATCTATTCGAAAAGCTGTGGTCGCTGGACGGCGCGCCAAAGGCCACGCTAACGTTCGGCCGCGTGATGCACCAAACGATCAAACGGTTTATGGGAGAACTGCGCAAAGGCAACCGCATTGGCTTTGACGAAGTAAAGCGGCTTTTCGATACGGAGTGGTCGGAGCGCGGCTTCGAAGACGAGTACCAGCAGGATGAATACAAAAAGGATGGCTTGGAGCAGCTGCGGGCGTTCCACACCGCAATGCTGGAAGCTACGCCGGAAATTCTGGAGCAGGAGAAAGCGTTCGAATTGCCGATGGCGAATAACGTGATTGTCAGCGGGCGTTTCGACCAGGTGAATCTGTTGAACGGCCCGCGCGGAAAAGATGTGGAGATCGTGGATTACAAGACGGGCCGGCCGCGCAGCGACGCCGACGCGCGAAAGAATCTGCAGCTGAGCATTTATGCGCTAGCGGCGAAGGAGATATTCGAATGGAATCCCGTGCGGCTGGTGTTCCACTATTTGCAAAACAATCAGTTACAGACCACCACGCGGGAGAAGAAGGATTTTGACGAGGCGGAGCGGAAAGTACAGGAGACGGCGGCGGATATTCGCGCCGGGGAGTTTGGGGCGAAGAGCGGGTTTATTTGCAAAAGCTGCGCTTACCGGATGATTTGTCCGGAGCACGAGTCGCATATTTGATGGCGATCGTCGCGGCTTCGTTTTAATGGATTTGGCACCGGTGCTGCGGCTGCGAAAGCGGCGTCAAGCCCTTCGCGCGAAGCGCTCAGGGTAAACCGCCGCACTCCAAAAAAACTTGGTTATTTTTGGAGGCCGCTGGTGTAATAGCCTTCGCGCGCGGTGACCTTCAAACCTTCGCGTTCGACGCGCACTTCGATGGTGTGATAGTCCGCGGAGCGATCCGTTCCCGCCGGCTCGTATGACAAGGTGTATTGGTGGCGGGCTTCTTCGGTGATGCGGGAATACAACTCATCCAAGGTCTCGCGCTTCAGGGCGTAGTAGGTGTCGCCGCCGGTGGCGTGAGGGTACTCGGTCATGCGGGTGAACTTGCGTTCGGAAAATCCGCTGCCCACGGCCACGGCGAACACGGAAATATTATAGCGGAGCAACTCTTTCACGACGTTGGCGTAAGGGTTGACATTAAACTTGGCGCCGTTCTCTCCGTCGGAAATCAGCAGAACAATTTTGCGGCGGTTGATCCCGCGGTCCTGCAGCAATTGCGCCGCGGCGTAAACGGCGTCATCAATCGTCTTGGTGTGCTGGCCACCGATCACTTGCGTCGAGGGATAGGCATCCGGTTGATTGACGCCAGGAGCGGCCTGACCGTTGATGGTCGGAGGGCCAAACGGACCGCCGGGAGGGGCGACGCTGGGCCGGCTCTCGTCGAGCGTGGTGCGTTTCAATTCCGTAAGCAAAAGGTCCTGATTGGCCGTAAACCCCTTTCCTTCGTGAAAAAACTGATCGAAGCGGCAGATGGAGGCTTCGTCTGCGGTGCTCATGCCTGCAAGCACCGACGCGAGACTGGCATCGACTTGTGAGGCGTATTTGGCTTTGAGGTCGTTGTCGATCAGTATCACCATAGAAAGCGGATAAGCTTCGGCGGTGAAATGGAAATTTTTCTGTTCGACGTCGTCTTCGAAGATGCGAAATTCGTCGCGGTGCAGGTCCGGAACTAACCGGCCTTGGCGATCTTTGACGGTGACCGGAACGAATACGATATTGGTGACGGAGCGAATCGTGCCCGGCGCTTTTGGCGGCGTTTGCGCAGGCGCGGACGTCGTAGCCGCGGGCTTCTGCATGGGCGCATTAGGCTTGGACGCGCCGCTCTCGGCGCCGTCCGGACCGACTGGCGCGCTCGGCGGCGGGGTTTGCGGCGCGGGCGTCTGCGCGGGAGTTTGCGCGGCCAGTCGCGACACGCTGCCGCCGAGTAGAAGCGCGCAGACCGTCGCATATCCCCAGTACACAGCGATTTTTCGTAGACTTTTCATAGCCCTCGGGTAACACTTCTTCTCGCGTTTAAATGGGTTGCCCGCTTGTGCCACGCGACAGTATCCAGCGGGCGACACATCCATCGCGCCCTGTGGCAGCATCCTAAAAGCCGAAGCTACTCGTTCTGGGTCAACGTGGGTCAACCAGCGGCAACATAACCCGGCGTCGCGATGCGACCGGGCATCTCGTCTAGGGAAAGTATACATGCCTTCCGTGAAAAAACTTTTGATGCAATTGGCGACCGCAACGGTTGCAGCTAGTTTAGCTTTGCCGGCGATGCCGCAGGAGCCCGCTACGCAGGGGGGCACGATCAAGTCTCAAGTGACGCTGGTGAATATCTTTGCCACGGTGCGGGACAAGAACAAGAAGATTGTGACGGACCTGAAGAAGGAAGATTTCAAACTGTCCGAAGATAATCAGGATCAGACCATCGCGTTCTTTTCCAAGGAGTCCACGCTGCCCATTACGCTGGCGCTGCTGCTGGACACTTCGGGCAGCGAACAGTTCATGCTCGGGGGAATACAAGAGGCCGGGAGCAGCTTTCTTGCGCGGGTATTGCGTAAAGGCGATGAAGCGTTGGTGATGTCTTTCGACTCCGACGTGGATTTGCTGTCGGATTTTACGGATGATCGCGCCATCCTGGACCGCGCCGTGCATAAAGCCCGAGTCAACATCCCAGGTGGCGGTATGATCGCCGGGAATCCCGGGCCAATTGGAACGCAACACCAAACCGGAACAGCGCTGTATGACGCGATTTACCTGGCGTGCAGCGAGAAACTGAACACCGAGGCCGGGCGCAAGGCCATCATTATCGTCACCGACGCGCAAGACGAAGGAAGCCGCGTGAGAATTGAAGAAGCCATCGAATCCGCGCAGCGCACGGACACGGTGATTCACCTGCTGCTGGTGGCGGACCCGCGATACGGCGCAAACGTGAGCGCGGCCAAGAAGCTCGCGGAGGAGACCGGGGGGCGGGTCATCTCCGTTTCGTCGGAAAGAAAGCTGTCGCAGGCCTTCGATGAAATTTCCGAGGAGCTGCGCAGCCAGTACACGCTGGGGTACTATCCGACGAACAGTGCGCGCGACGGGAAATTCCGCAAGATTAAAGTGGACACCACGAATCATGATTTGAAAGTGCTGGCGCGCAAAGGGTACTACGCGCCGAAGGAGTAGGTGCGTAGGCGGTGCAGCAGCCCCCTGCGGATTCGGCCGAACCAGTCTTTCATTTCTCGCAGCGGCTGCAAACACACTCCATTGACCACGTTTCGTTGAACGACTAACATCATCTTTCAACGATAACCGTGATTAACCAAACCATCGCCCACTACAAAATCCTGCGCAAACTTGGCGGCGGCGGCATGGGCGTGGTGTACGAAGCGGAAGACACCAAGCTGGGCCGGCGCGTGGCGCTCAAGTTTCTGTCAGAAGAAACGAATCGCGAAGCGCAGGCGCTAGAGCGTTTTTTGCGCGAAGCGCGTTCCGCATCGGCGCTCAATCATCCGGGCATTTGCACCATCTATTCCATCGAAGAAAACGAAGGCGTGACGTTTATCGCCATGGAGCTGCTGGAAGGCCAGTCGCTGGATAAATCGCTGTCTGTCGGCGAGTGCCCCATCCCGCGCACCGTGGAAGTCGGCATCCAGCTGGCCGACGCGCTGGACGCCGCGCACAAAAAAGGCATCGTGCACCGCGATATCAAGCCGGGAAATATTTTTGTGACGGAGCGCGGCACGGTAAAAATTCTGGACTTCGGGTTGGCCAAACTGATTGTGGATCGCGACGATTCGCTGCACGGCGACACGTTGACGGATCCGGGCGTACAACTTCTCACCTCTCCCGGCACGGCCGTTGGCACCATCGCGTATATGTCTCCCGAACAGGCGCGCGGCATGGAACTCGATGGACGCACCGATCTTTTTTCGCTGGGCGCGGTGCTCTATCAAATGTTGACCGGGCGGCATCCCTTCCCCGGCAGCACCAGCGCCGTGGTGTTCGACAATATTCTGCACCACGCGCCCGTTGCGCCGGTAACGTTGCGTCCCGGCGTTCCTGCAGAGCTCGAGCGCATTCTGAACAAAGCGCTGGAGAAGGATGCGGAACTTCGTTACCAGGTGGCGGCGGAATTCCGCGCGGACTTGAAGCGGCTGCAGCGCGAACTCGAACCGGGTCGGCCGCCGTCGGGGTCGTCCCAGGTGGTTACCGCGGCGCAAGGTGCTCCGGCGCAGTCGTTGCAATCGGCGTCAGCGGCACAAACGCCACAATTGCCACAAGCGCCACAGAGCGGCGGCGTGGTGGCGATGACTACCAGTGGCGCTTCGCAGATCCCGGCTAAGACTGGCAGCTCCGCGTTACTACGCGCCGCCAGCGAAAATAAATTCGGCAGCGGCGTGCTGCTGGCGATCGCGGCCGTGGTGCTGCTGGCCGCGGCGTTCGGCGGGTACACGCTGCTGCAACGCACGCAACACGCGCCCTTCGAAAAAATCTCCATCGAGAACCTGACGAACAACGGAAAAGTTTCGCTGGCCGCGCTGTCTCCAGACGGAAAGTACCTGCTGCATGTACTGCAGGAGAACGGATCGCAATCGTTGTGGCTGCGGCATATTCCCACGGGCAGCAATACCCAAGTGGTGGCCCCGATTGCCACGCGCTACACCGGCGTAACATTTTCGCCAGACGGAAATTACCTCTACTTCGTGCGGCACGATGAATCGGAAGAGGATATCGACTCGCTGTTCAGTTCGCCGGTGCTGGGCGGCACGCCGCGGTTGGTGCTGAACGATATCGATAGTCCGATCGCGTTCGCTCCGGACGGACAGAAATTTGCTTACCTGCATGAACACGAAAATTCGCTGGCTGTGGACCTCCGAGAGGCGCATAGCGACGGCTCGCCGGACCACGCGATTTTCGAGCATCGCCCGCTGCGCCTCGATAGCTTCACACTGTCGTGGTCGCCGGATGGCAAGACCATCGTGATACCGGTGGTGCAGCCGACGGAAACGGATTTGTCGGGGTATCTGACCGTGGATGTCGCAACCGGCAAGGGCGGGCTGGTTGGCGCTGCCAAAGACAAGCTTTTCTACGAGCCGTCCTGGTTTCCTGACGGAAAGGCCATTCTGACCACGGTAGCCTCGAGCGATACGGGATTCCTGCGGCGGCAGATTGCCATGATTTCCTATCCTGGCGGAGATTTTCGCCAGTTGACGAACGATACGACTTACTATTCCCACGCGACGCTGGCCGCGGATGGTAAGTCCATCGTGGCGATTCAATCCACCCCGCGCTTTGAGATGCAAATCGCTTCGGTAGCCACGCCGGACGAAGTTCGCAAAGTGAATCTTTCCTCGAACCTCGGATACTACGCCTGGTCTTGGACCGACGGCGGCCGGCTCTTGGTGGCGCAAGGGCCGGACATTCGCCAGGTCGACCCAAATGGCGGCGAGACGGTGCTGCTTTCCGACGCCAAACATCCCGCGGACCGCGTGGTTTCTTGCGCGAACGGCCGCTATATAATTTTCCGGCCCATCGGGCGGGCCGCAGCGACGGCCGTCAATCTATGGCGCGCGGACGCCAACGGCGCAAACCAGAAACAATTAACTTTTGGCTCCAACCAAAACGCTCCGGTCTGTTCGCGCGATGGAAAATGGATGTATTACCTGGACCTCGGCGAAAAGACGGGGGTCATCAAGCGGGTATCGCTGGAGGGTGGCGAACCTGAAACCGTGCTGGAAAGCGAAAGCACGTTGTTCAGCTTGTCGCCAGACGACAAAACGATTTTGACCGACGAAGTTCGCGACGCCGACCATAAAGTGGTGTTGACATTGCACACGATCGGCGGCAAAGAAAGTCGCAGCATCGACGCCGATCCTCGCGCGCTACCGGGTCATGTATTCATGCCAGACGGCAAAGGTGCCGCCTACATCGTGCGAGAGAAAGGCGTGGACAACATCTGGATTCAGCCGCTGGACGGCTCGCCCAACCGGCAATTGACGCATTTCACCGCGGAGTCGATTTCGTCCTTCGCGTTCTCGCTGGACGGTTCCAAGATGGCCTTCGGTCGCGGGCACATGGAATCGGACGCCATTCTGCTGCGCGATACCTCGCGCTGATTCCGCTAAGTCCGCAACAAATTCCGTAGCTATTGAATTGCGCCCTTTCCTGCTGGCTTGGGCTCGGTGGTGTTGCTCGGCGAAAACGCCGGATTGGCGCGCGCAAAATATCCTTGCCGGGCGCGCACCTGGTAGCCCTTGTGCTCGGGAACATCGATACGAATCTTGTGGTAGCGGCCGTCAAGAACAGAATTGGTCGGCAAATACGCAATGGAATATTGATTGCGCAACTCATCGCCGATGTCTTGAAACGATTGGTCGAGATCATCCACGCGATACGGAAAAAATGCGCGGCCGCCGGTTTCGTCCGCCAGACTCTGCAGGATTTTGTCACCGTCCGTCAGGTGATACTTCAAGCCGCTGCCGGTATTCTGGTCCTTTTGCGACATCGATACCCACTCGGTGTTGGTGCTGATGGTGTAAATCACCACGTCGGTGATCTGTGCCATTTCGATGGCTTCCGAGCGGGTGTGCGTCGATAAATTATCGTCGCCGTCGCTGATCAGAATCATCACGCGCCGCACCACATCCGGCTGGTCTCCCGGAGGACGCGGCGGATGGCTCAGCTCATTGAAGCACGCGGTGTAAATCGCGTCGTAGATCGCGGTGCCGCCGCCAGCCTTGGTTTTCACGATTTGGTCACGCAAAAGGCCGGTATCTCCGGTAAAGCGCTGCAATACCTGCGGCTCGTCATCGAAGGTCATCACAAACGCTTCGTCTTTGTTATGGCGCAGCACACTGAAGAAGAAATTCACCGAAGCGTCCTGCTCGAATCGGAGGCGATCGCGAATGCTATTGGAAGTGTCCAGCAGCATGCCGATACGCAAGGGCAAGTCAGTCTGCTTGCTGAAAAAACGAATTTCTTGCTTTACGTTGTCATCGAAAACCTGAAAGTCCGGTTTATCCAGTTCGGGCACCAGCTTGTTACGGCGGTTCAACACGGTAAACAGCACGTCCACCAGGTTCACCGCAACCCGCACGGTGCCGGACGCCGCATTTGGAGCCTGGGCCGGCGGAGTCTGGGCTGGCGGAGCCTGCGCGGCGGGCGGCGGCGGCGCGGGCTGCTGCGCACGAAGTGAACCAGAAACAAAGATGAACAGGACAAAAATTAAAAGAACATTGGCCAACGAAGAAATCAGCTCGCGTCGCATGAGCTTCGATTATAGGTAGGGGGCCAGAGCAGCGTCAATCACGCCTGGGTCTGCGCGGGAGACGGTGGAGAGTTCGCGCAAGAATTCGCGCAACTTTTCCGGCAACGGCGCGCGCACCTCCACCCAAACTCCGCTGCGCGGCTGGCGAAACGCCAGCTTGGCAGCATGAAGAAAATTGCGCTCCAGCGGCGCTAGCGTGCTATTCCCCTCGCGCAAGCGGCCGGCCGCACCGTACAGCGTGTCGCCCACCACGGGATGCTTCAGCGCGGCGAAGTGTACGCGGATCTGGTGCGTGCGTCCGGTATGCAGCTGCACTTCCACCAGCGTGGTGTCGGCAACGCGCGCGAGCACTCGCCAATCGGTGCGCGCTTCGCGGGCGTTCTGCAAAATCGCGCTGCGCTTCGTGGTCATGCGCGTGCGTCGCATAGGATCGCGGCTGATGGCCAGCTCGATGCGCCCGCTCGCTTCGCTAAGCGACCCTTCCACCAGCGCCAGGTAGGTTTTCTTCACCACGCGTTGCCGGAAATCTTCCGCAACTTTAGCGTGCGCGAAATCATTCTTGGCCACTAAGATCGCGCCAGACGTATCTTTGTCCAGCCGGTGCACGATGCCTGGCCGCAACAGATCCGCAGCCTGCGAAAGTCCCTGCCCGCGCCCCAGCAAAGCATTCACCAGCGTTCCAGTGGGATTTCCCGCCCCGGCATGTACGGTCATTCCCGCCGCCTTATTGATGACGATCACATCATCATCCTCGTACAACACATCCAGCGGGATGCTTTCCGCCTGCGCGGTCATCGGCGCTCGCGGTTGCTCTTCGACCGTGATGCGCTGGCCATCGTGGACCTTCGACGATCCTTTCGCCGTGCGCCCCTCGACCAGCACCAGCCCGGCCTCGATCAATTCCTGCGCGCGCGTGCGGCTCAACTCCGGGCAATGCGCGGTGACCACGCGATCCAGCCGCTCGCCCACGTCTTCCGCAGCCGCGGTAAAAAAAGTTGTGCGCATCTGTATCGCCCCAGAAAAGCATGGCATCGGGAAGCGCGCCGCCTTCGCGCGCATCCGCCTCCCGCATCAGCTCAATTCTCCGCTGGCCGCCAATTTGGCGTACCACTTCCCGGACTCCTTCACCGTTCGAGCCTGCGAGCGGTAATCCACATACACCATGCCGAAGCGCTGCGTGTATCCCTGTTCCCACTCAAAATTGTCCAGCAAACTCCAGGCGTGGTAGCCGCGAACATTCGCGCCATCGCGCATGGCATGCGCCAGCGCGGTAAGATATCCGCGATAAAATTCTATCTTTCGAACATCGGGAACTCTTCCATGGACATCCGGAGCGTCCGTGTACGAGCAGCCGTTCTCGGTAATTTCGATCACCGGCTTGTCGTACTCCTTGGTGATGCGCATGACCAAGCGATAGAAACCGTCGGGCCAAACCTCCCAGCCGTTGTCCGTCAACGGCCCCTGCGTCCCGTCAACGCGCTCGAATCCTAACGGCGCGCTTATCGAGTGTTCGGGACGCGAGAAGATTCCCCTGGTGTAGTAGTTGATGCCAACGAAATCCAGCGGCGCGCGCACCAATTCCATGTCTCCGGGGCGCACACCCATCACTTCGGGCGTAACCGGAAACGCCGCGGGATATTCCCCCTTCAGAGCGGTATTCAGAAAAAGCAAATTAAAACACGCGTGTCCGCATTCCGCGGCCTGGCGGTCTTCGGGTGAATCCGAGGCGGGTTCCGCCGACGTCATGCTGTACGCGGTGCCCAGTTGCAACTTCCCATTTATCGCTTTTATAGCGTGAAACGCTTTTCCTTGCGCCAGATTCACCACATGAATCGAACGCAAAAAATCTCCCGTATCGGTCTTCCCTGGAGCATGCGTGCCCAAGCGGTAGCCCAGCGTGGTAAAAACCCACGGCTCGTTAAAAATGCACCAATGGCTCACGCGATCACCCAACGCGCGTGTCACGATCTGCGAATACTCCACAAAGCGGTCCGCGGTATCGCGATTCGGCCAGCCGCCGCTATCCTCCAGCGCTTGCGGAAGGTCCCAGTGGTAAATCGTCGCCAGCGGACGAATCTTCGCTTCCAGCAGCGTATCTACCAGTCGCTTGTAATAATCCATGCCTTTCGGATTCGGCGCGCCGCTGCCACTCGGTTGAATGCGCGGCCAGGCGATGGAAAAACGATAACTCTGGACGTGTAAATCTTTCGCTAGCTGTATGTCCTCATTGTAGCGGTGATAGGAGTCGCAGGCCACGTCGCCGGTGTCCCCACCGCGAATCTTTCCGGTGGTGTGCGAAAAGCGATCCCAGATCGATTCGCCTTTGCCATCCTCTTTCCATGCGCCCTCGATCTGATACGAAGCGGTAGCCGCGCCCCAAATGAAATCTTTGGGAAATTTTACCGCCGCGATTTCCGAGGCAACGCTCGGACTGGGAGCCGCTAAATCAAGTGAACGCCCGCCGCCAGGAAGCGTGCTCGCCGCCGCCGCGCCCAGCGCTACGGATAAAAAATCACGCCGGTTCAGATTGTTCGAGATACGCATAGACCACTCCTCCCGCCAAATTGCTTCAGACGCTCTTGCGCGCCGCGACGGTGCCGGTTCGCGAAGAAAAAAGCACATCCAGGATGAGCAGGGATGCCCCGATGAAAATGGCGGAATCCGCTACGTTAAACGCCGGCCAGCGGTAGCTGCCCAGCCACACTTCAAAAAAATCCGTCACCGCGCCGTGCACGATGCGATCGGTGACGTTCCCGGTGGCGCCGCCGAGCAGCAACGCCAGCCCCGCGGCGCTCATCGCCCCGCCGCTCCGGCTGGCCACCAGCATCCACGCCAGAATCGCAATCACTGCCAGCGAACCGGCGATCAGCGCAACACGCATCCAAGCGGACGCAGAATCGGCCAGCACGCCAAACGCAATTCCCGGATTTCGGCTATGCACGAGATAAATAAAATTGCCCACTACTTCGTGCCGCCAACCCTCGGGAGTTTGCGTTTCGAACCACGCTTTCGTGGCGCGATCCGCGATCACCACGGCCAGCGTGAGCCACAGCCAGCGCACGCGCGCGGGTACAGTCATGCGCGCGGCCCCATGTGAATCGCAGGAATTTTCGTAGGCGTCACCGTCAGGCGCTCAACGGAGCGGCCACCGCCGCGCCGCCTTCGATTTCGTTCAGCGCTTCCGTGCATCGTTCACACACTGTTGGATAGCGCACATTCTCTCCAACGTGCGTCGAATAGTTCCAGCAGCGCTCGCATTTTTGTCCGTCCGCCTTTTGAATGGTGACCTCCAGCGAAGCGCCCGAACTTCCAGATCCTACGCTGGGAATTTCCACCTGAGACACAATGAACAGGCCCGGCAACATTGCGAGATATGGCTTCAACTTAGCCTTCAGCGCCAGATCACCATTTATAAAAACTTTGGCCTCCAACCCGGAGTTGATCACCTTTTCCGCGCGGGCTCCTTCAAGCGCTTTGAGCACCTCCACGCGAACCTTGGCGAGCAGCTCCCAATTCGTCATCTTGTCCGAGGCGAGTCCCGTACGCAATTCCGCTTCTTCAGAGAAGAGCGTCATATGCACGCTCTCTGGAGCACTCGCGGATTTCGGCACGTACCTCCAGACTTCCTCGGCGGTAAACGTAAGAATCGGCGCGGCGATGCGCACCAGCGCGCTGGTAATCTCCAGCACCGCGGTTTGCGCCGAACGCCGCGATTTGCTCGCCGCCGCCTTGGTATACAAACGGTCCTTCAGCACGTCGTAGTAAAAAGAGCTGAGCTCCACCACGCAGTAATCGTGCAGCGCGTGATACACGCGGTGAAACTCATACGCCGCATACCATTCGCGGCATTTCTTCACCAGCTCCGCGGTGCGCTCCAGCATCCAGCGATCGATCTCTTCCATCTCTTCGTGCGCCACCGCGTCTCGCGCCGGGTCGAAGCCCCCCAGATTGCTGAGCGCGAAGCGAAACGTGTTGCGAATCTTGCGATACGCCTCGCTGAGCTGGGTCATCACCCGCTCACTCATCTTCACGTCCGCCTGATATTCCTGCGAGGCCACCCACAAGCGCAACAAATCCGCGCCCCACTTTTCGCAAATTTCCGAAGGCAGGAGGATATTGCCGAGCGATTTGGACATCGGCCGACCCTGCTCGTCCAGCGTCCACCCGTGTGTCACCACGCCCTTGAATGGCGCATGTCCGCGCACGCCGGTGGCCACCAGCAGCGAACTCTGAAACCACCCGCGATATTGATCGGGCCCCTCCAAATACACATCAGCCGGCCACTCCGCGCCCTTCAAAACCGCAAGATTCGACGATCCCGAATCGAACCACACATCCAGAATGTCGTTTTCCTTGCGCCACTTGCTCGCACCGCAGGAACAGGTTGTCCCCGCGGGCAGCAGTTCCTCTGCGGAATGTTCGTACCACGCATCCGCGCCTTCTTTGGCGAACCACGTAAGCACATTCTTCAGCGCCGCAAAATCTTCCAGCCGCTTGCCGCAACCGTCGCAATAAAAAACAATGATCGGCACACCCCAGAAACGCTGCCGCGAAACGCACCAGTCCGGCCGCCCCTGCACCATCTCATAAATGCGCTCTTCGCCCCACGCCGGCGTCCACTTCACGCCATGAACTTCATTCATCGCCAGTTGCCGCAAGCTCGCCGTTCCGCCATGCGCGGTGCGATCCAGATCGATGAACCACTGCTCCGTGGCGCGAAAAATCACCGGGTTGTGGCAGCGCCAGCAGTGCGGATAGGTATGTTTGTAATTGGCATGGCCGAGCAACGCTCCGCGTTCGCCCAGCAATTTCACGATGATCGGATTCGCGCTAAAAACATCCTTGCCCTTATATTCCGGCAAGCCTTCGAGGTACACCCCGCGATCATCCAGCGGCGCAGCAGTCTCCAGTCCATATTTCTGCCCCGTGCGAAAATCGTCCGCGCCATGACCCGGCGCCGTGTGCACGATCCCGCTGCCCTGATCGAGCGTCACATAATCCGCGAGCACCCCCGGCACTTCCATCGGCAAAAAGGGATGTTGAAATTTCAGCCCCTCAAATTCGCGCCCTTTAAATGTCGCCACCACGTGCGCTTCTTTAATTCCGCACTCCGCCTGCAGCGCCGCAACGCGTTCCGCTGCCAGCAGCAGCCGGCCTTTTTCCGTCTCCACGACCGCGTACTCAAAATCCGGATGAAACGCTAAGCCGCGATTGTGTGGCAGCGTCCAAGGCGTGGTGGTCCAGATCACCGCGCTGGTTCCCGCGCCCAGCTTAGCCGCCGCGTCACCCGCCGCCTTAAACGTCACCCACACCGATGGGCTGACGTGGTCCTCATACTCCACTTCCGCTTCCGCCAGCGCCGTCTGGTCGAACAAGCACCAATACACCGGCTTGCGCCCGCGATACACGTACCCCTTCTCCATAAAATCCAGAAACGCCCCCGCGATGGTGGCTTCATATTCAAAATTCATCGTCAGATACGGATCGTCCCACCGCCCGAAAACTCCCAGCCTTTTGAAATCCCGGCGATGCTGATCCACGTAACGCGTGGCGAACGAACGGCACAATTTGCGAAACTCCGCCGGCGCCACTTTCCCCCTGCCGCCAAGTTCTTTCTCCACCTGCGTCTCAATCGGCAATCCGTGGCAATCCCACCCCGGCACGTACGGCGCGTAATGACCCGCCATGCTCTTGGACTTCACCACCAAATCCTTCAAAATTTTGTTCAGCCCAGTGCCCAGATGAATCGTCCCTGTCGGATACGGCGGCCCATCATGCAGCACAAACAGCGGCTTCCCTTCGCGCGCCGCCAAAATGCGCTCGTACAACTTGCTTTCGTCCCACGCCGCCAGCTGCTTCGGCTCGTTCTGCGGCAAGCCGGCCTTCATCGGGAAGTCCGTCTTCGGCAAGTTCAGTGTCTTCTTCACTTCAAGAGGTTCAGGCATAATTTAAGCGTTAAAAAAAAGCCCCCATTGGGTTACAAAGTGTCGTGTTGCTGTGTACCGCCCGTTCGAACAGGTATCCGGCGAGAAACATCGGAAGGCGGTCGAATTCCGTATGTTACAATGAATGCCAGTTGGTGTCAGCCGCGTGGGCCGCGCACAACCTTTGCCAGCCCCCGCGAATCATATCCGCTTGGGACACCGAACGCAGGGTTGCTGCGTCTAAAAGTTGAGGGGATACGGTGCCGGGACCAATCATAGATCTTCTGCCGCCAGAGCTCACCAGGCCGAGCGGGTCAACGCCCCTGCCAGCCGTTCCGGTTCCGGCTTCCGCGTTGCCGGACTTCGGCACCCCTAAGTACGTCGTCTCCGACGGTTTTCTCTCCAACCTCAAACAGTTCCTCACCGAGCGCCCCATACAGGTCAACGGCAACGTGAAATCCACGCTGATGCCACAGACCTACGGCGACGGCTTCTCGGCGAATCTCAAAGAATTCTTTAGCTCCAAGCCTGTTCCCAAGGGCCCGGTCAACAGCCGTTTGGCCGTCTCCTGGGGCACCAGTTTTGGCGGCTTCGGCTACCGCATCAAAGAGTTTTTCTCGCCTACGCAGCTGCCCCCGCTGCAGGTAACCAGCAGGCCTATCAAGGTCAAAGATATCTGGTCCAAGGACGAGAATTTCGGCTGGACCCAGGTTCTCTCCATAGGTCTGCACGCCGTCATTATGGTGCTGTTGATAGTCCCGTTCTTCTTAAAGCTCTCTGAGACTGCGCAAGCCAAGAATCCCGCCGTCGATGTTACGCCCCTGGATATTTCGGACTACGTGTCCAAGCTGCCTGCTGGCCCCAATAAAGCCGGCGGCGGCGGTGGTGGTGGCGATCGCGAAGTTTTGCCCGCTACGAAGGGCAAAGCACCAAAATTCAAGATGACGCAATTTACGCCCCCTGAAGCCCATCCGAATCCTGCACCTAAGATGCCGATGGATGCTTCGTTGCTCGGGCCACCCGATCTAAAGGTCCCGAGTCCCAACCTCAACAACTTGGGTGACCCCCTGGCCGCTTCAGTCAATATGTCCGGCGGCTCCGGCGGTGGTGGCGGCTTTGGCACCGGCGAAGCCGGCGGCATCGGCAGCGGCTCCGGTGGCGGCTTAGGTCCTGGCGATGGCGGCGGCACCGGCGGCGGCCACTTCCGCGCCGGCGTGAACGGCGTTGGCCAGCCACAGTGCATCTATTGTCCATCCCCGGAATACTCGGATGAGGCGCGCAAAGCCAAATATCAGGGCACCGTCGTGCTCGACGTCACCATCACCGCAGACGGCCGCGTCATCGACCCCATCGTCCTAACCGGCCCCGGCCTCGGCTTGGACGAAAAAGCCATGGAAGGCGTCAAGAAGTGGAAGATGCGCCCAGCCCCCGGTCCTAACGGCAAGCCCGTCGCCTGCCGCACGCATATCGAAGTTCTCTTCCATCTCTACTAGCACTTCGAATCTACTGGCACTTCAAAAAGTTCCAGTTTTGTGGGTCGGAGCTTTTAGATCCGACATTGAGCGCTAGCTCTCAACGGGCTTTAGCCCGTGAAGTGGTCTTGAGTCGATCCCCGTCCGCTGCTGCAACTTCTCGCCGCCCCGAGCTGCCCTCCGACCAGTCTATTGAAGCAACACCTCCCTTCCTCACGCTTCTCAAGCCCCAACAATCTGCTACGATTCCCGCATGAGAAAAATGTCCGTCCCCATTTTGTTGGCCTTGCTTTGCCTCGCTTCACCGCACGCCGCAATGCGCGCACAATCCGCAAAAGGTGGCATCGAGATAACCGCGCGCATCACGCCGACCGCCGCGCACCCTGAACCGGTTCGCCAATTCACCTTCTTTGTGCTGACGCGCAGCTACGATGATGTCGCCAAAGATATAGCCGCGCAGCATGTGCTGCCGCCGCGCGACGAATTTATCGAAACGCTAAAAGTTTCCAAGGAACTAAAAGCCTGGCTCAAGGCCCACGACGTTCTTGACCTCACCATGCCCGATCTCGACAAGTCCATCACCCCGGACGACGTCATCACCGTGCCCGAATTCCTGCTCGCCTATCAGCACAACAACAGCGGCGGCGTCACCAACGGTTTTCCCAAAGCCAAATACACGGAAGCCGACAAGACCGATCACCCGGAAAAATATGAGAAGCTCCACCAGGAATATATCGACGCTCTGAAAAAATTCGTCAAAGCCAACCCCGCCACCATCAGCGGCGTGGAACTCGAATTTACCGGCATCAATCCGCAAACCAAATGGGCCAGAATCATCAGTGACCAGCAAAAAGCCATCCTGCGCGCGGCGCCGGAAATCGCGCAGACCAAATACCTCGTAGCCAAAACCGACACTGACCTCGACGGCCACGCCACCTTCGCGGGCTTGCTCCCCGGCAACTACTGGATCAGCACTCTCAATTTTGATGCCGATGCCGGAGACGCGCGCCTGCGCTGGGACGTTCCCGTCGCCGTCGAAGCCGGCCGCACCACGCGCGTGGAATTGACCAATCTGAACGGAATCGATGCGCACATAGTCGCCCCGCAGTAGAATCCTTTCAGCCGCTATGGGCACGCCTCTCCGCTGGGTCGCCTTCAACGCTTTCATTCTCCTCGCCGTAGTGCTGGACCTGCGCGTCCTGCACCGCAAACCGCATAAGAGCAGCCTTAAAGAGGCCGCGTTGTGGAGCCTCGTCTGGATCGCCCTATCCATCCTCTTTGGCGTCGGCGTGCACTACACTCTTGGCGCCCCCGCCGCGTTGGAGTTTTTCACCGGGTATCTGATCGAAAAAGCTCTCAGCGTTGACAACCTATTTCTATTCCTGGTGATCTTCCGCGCTTTCGCCGTGGACCCGCGCTTGCAGCAACGATTGTTGGAATGGGGCGTCTTCGGCGCGCTGTTCATGCGCGGCGTGATGATCGCCGCCGGCGCCGCACTGATCGAGCGCTTCTCCTGGGTGCTCTACATATTGGGCGCGTTCCTGGTCTACGCTGGCGTCCACATGCTCTTCGCCAAAAAAGAAAAAATCCATCCCGAAAAAAGTCCCATCTACAATTTCGCCAGCAAACATCTGCGCGTCACCCGCGACTATCAAGGTGAACACTACTTCGTCCGCCGCAACGGCCAACTCTTCGCCACCCCGCTGCTCCTGGTTCTGTTGGTCATCGAAATCACCGACATCACCCTGGCCGTCGACTCCATCCCCGCCATTTTCGGCATCACCCGCGACCCCTTCATCGTCTACACCAGCAACGTCTTCGCCATCCTCGGCCTCCGCGCCTTATATTTCCTGTTGGCCGGGGTATTGGGCCGCATGCGCTATCTAACCGCCGGCCTCTCCTGCGTTCTCGTCTTCATCGGCGGCAAAATGATCGTCGAACCCTGGTTCCACATCTCCGTCCAAATCTCCCTCTCCGCGGTAGCCGGAATCCTGCTAATCGCCGTAGCCGTGTCCTTGCTCACGCCGCCAAAATCCAACTAGATTTCATGCTTGACGTTCGGCTTTGAGCTTAACTTCTATTCGCCTCTCCCTTTGAGGTATATTACGCAGGCAACCAACGCATGAGTATAGCTAACAAAGTTCGCTTGATTCGCGCCGCGCGTGAAGCAGGTTTCTCTGACGAGGATATTCTTCGCGAAGTCCTTAGCGGGGTTTACGGCGGCGAGAAGCGCCGCAGGATGGTCGTTGAATGGGGAGAACTCTTGGGTAGAACGGCTAGCGATGCGCTCCGGATCGCGCACGCCGTTGGCCTAATCCCGAGCGCTCGCCCGCCACGCGGCGAGGGGTAACAAACGCCTCGCGATAAAGGTCCGGAAACGTCTCGCGAACAAACTTTTCATCTTCTGCGGAGGTTCCGGCCAGTTTCCGAATCTTGGCAACGCGGTCCTCCCGGCTCATGCCCGCAAACCGCTTCGTAATCGCAGCTGCAAGATGTTTTTCTGCCATCGCTACCGACCTCGAATACTCAGTATGCACCGCCAATCCTCCCGTGACAACCGCCTCTCGGAGTTCAAGTTCCGCTCTCGTCCGGTTCCGAGCACGTCGGCCACACGCCCCGGCTCGATGCGACCGATATCGCTCCAGCCATAATATCCGCAAGGTTGCTGGCTGCCGCTGCAATAGCCTCGCGCGGCGACCACTCCTATTGTCGGGCAGGTGCCATCGAGAACGGCGTTGGCCGAGAGGGGCGCGAAATTCACTATCGGGCGCAGCCCGATGCGCTGGCGCCGATGCTGGACTGGCTGGGTCACTACGTGCCTCCCCGCACGCCGACGGGACTCGTCGCTTGGGCCCCTGTACATGCCTTGACACGCATATGCTCTGTGGCGTATACTAAGAGCATGGAATCTGTTTTCGAAATCATTGCGGAGCCGAACCGCCGCGCGATCTTGAGCCTCCTGGTCTCCTCCCAACAGTCGGTGGGAGAGATCGAGCGGCAACTTCGTATGTCGCAGCCCACCGTGTCAAAGCACCTGCGCGTGCTGCGTGAGGCCGGTTTCGTGGAATCCACCGTGGACGCGCAACGCCGTCTCTACCGCCTGAAACCTGAACCCTTTCAGGAGGTCGATGCCTGGCTGGATCAGTTCCGTCGGTTTTGGTCGGATCACGTAGATGCTCTCGAACGCCTGCTCGACCGCATGGAAGAGTCAACCGCAACGAAAAAAGAAGACAAGAGGACGCGCCGCAAACCGCGGACGTGACAAACATAAGAAGGGAGAAACGAAATGAAAATCAAAGTGACCAGCGTTTACGTGGACGACCAGGACAAGGCCCTGCGCTTCTATACGGAGGTGCTGGGCTTTACCAAGAAGACCGATTTCAGTCAGGGCCCCTATCGGTGGCTGACCGTGGCCTCGCCCGAGGAGCCGGACGGCACCGAGCTGCAACTGTCGCTGAATGACAACCCCGCGGCCAAAGCCTATCAGCAGGCGATCTTTCAACAGGGCCAGCCCGCAGCCATGTTCTTCACCGACGACGTCAAGGGCGACTACGCGCGAATCAAGGCCCTCGGTGCCGAGTTCACGATGCCGCCCACCGACGTGACCGGCTCGACGATTGCGATGCTGAAGGACACCTGCGGCAACCTCATTCAGCTCACCCAGCTGGTACGCTACTCACGCTAAGGAGAAAAAGATGACCGAGCGCGAGCAGTACACACCGGGTCCCGCCAGCGGGGCGCAGGTACGAAAGGACGGAGAGAAGTGGACGCTCATTCTCGTCAGAGAACTGCGCCACGCGCCGGAAAAAGTCTGGCTGGCGCTTACCGAGCCAGCGCATCTGCGCGAGTGGGCGCCCTTCGATGCCGATGGGAGCCTGGGCACGGTCGGAGCCACGGTGACGCTCACCACGGTGGCAGCTCCCAAGCCGCAGGTTTCCGAAACAAGAGTGACGCGAGCCGACGCCCCCAAAGCGCTTGAATACAACTGGGGTGACCACGATATCCGTTGGGAACTGGAAGCCTTTGGTGGCGGCACGCGCCTGACGCTGTGGACCAACATCGGCCGCCGCTTTATCGCAATGGGTGCGGCCGGGTGGCACATCTGCCTCGATGTTCTTGAGCGCAAGATCGCGGGTGCGCCGGTTGGACGCATCGTCGGCCCCGAGGCCATGAAGTTCGGCTGGCAGCGGCTGCACGCGGAGTACGCCAAGCAGTTCGGTATCGAGACGCCCGACGGGCCGTCTCAGAGAGGGCGGACAAATTAATCATGAAAGAGGCTGCCAAACGTTCGATTTTTCGCTGGATTCACATTATCTTTGGCATTCCGATAATCGGTTACATTTATGATTCACCTTCGGACACTCCATACTACGCCTCCACTGTTCGGTACGTTTTTCTTCCTGTTTTGCTTCTTTCGGGGCTATGGATGTGGAAAGGCCACGTCGTTCGACGACTTCTTTCGAAGAGAATGAAAACGGGACAAGAATTGGAGGCATAGAGATCAATGAATCCATCGGAACGCATCGACCAGCTCATCGCAGGACTCACGGACTGGCGGGGCAAAACGCTCGCCAGCGTTCGCAAGACCATCCTTGAGGCCGACCGGGAGATCATCGAGGAATGGAAGTGGATGGGAAGCCCAGTGTGGTCGCACGACGGAATGATCGCGGTCGGCAACGCCCACAAAGATAAGGTGAAGCTCACCTTTTCCAACGGGGCGCGCCTCGCAGATCCGGACAAGCTCTTCAACGCGGGCCTCAAAGGCAACGCCTGGCGAGCGATCGATCTTTTCGAGGGCGATAAGATGAATGAGCGCGCTCTAAAAAATCTCGTCCGTGCCGCCGTTGCATACAATCAAATGAAATTGCAGAGGAAAGCGCCTGCGGGCACTCGCGCGAAAGTGCATAAAAGTAAAAAGTGATGAAACTACGGCTTGCTCTCACTAATCCTTTTTCAGGGACAGCCTGATAACGGTGCTAAGGGACGAGAATGGCACAGCAGCATTTCCTGGCAAATCGCGAAATCGAGATGGTTTTGCTCGCTCTCCAAGTGTTTCAGGTTCTTTTTCTCTGGGTGCACGATTGGGTTCCGCTTGGGCGCCTCAACGATGTCACAGCGGTACGCAGCCAGGATACGAGACGCCGTCTTGTCATTGTGACGCTCATGCAAAGCGTACCGTGGACCATCGGGCTATGCTTTAGCCTGTTGCACTTTAGACGACCTTATCCCGACTGGCTTTACGACTGGCTCGTGATTAGCTATGGCCTGCTCTTCATTGGACAAGTCCGCGCCTGGTGGATACCTTATCTTTTCCGACCTGAACCGGAGCGAGCTGCTCGCTATCAAATCATGTTCGGCAAAACGCATTCCTTCTTGGCGCCGCGCAATGGAATCGTCCCAAATACTGCGCATATCGTGCTTCATTTGGCGACCGCCGCCACGTTGATCGTTCTTCTCATGAAGTGAAGACGGCAATCGGTCCACGCCCGCCATACGGGAGCTATACAGAACGATTGGGCGAGTCCCAGCAAATCACCTCAGCAAGACCGAACGTATCAGTTAAGCGAAAGCTTTCTGGAACGGCATCCCGTTCTGGATCGGCAAGGCAGAATCGCGCAAAAACTGTCACCTCAATGCTCGACCAGTAAAGTCAAGATTCGAGATTTGTCAGGGCGCCGCTGTTGTGTCTCCCGGCCTCCAATTGTTCAGCAAAAGACATTGATAGGCCTAAGTAGACAACGCCCAAGGAATCTTGAAACGCGACGGAACTTTCTGGCGTGGCTATCGTCTATCCTTCTGTGGGAATTGCACAGGAGGGTTCTTGTCACCTCAACTCGACATCTTGAAGGGCAACCTGGACCTCATGGTGCTCAGGATCCTGGAGGTCATGGGCGCACTCCATGGCTACGGTATCGCCCGGCGCATCGAGCAGGTTAGCGGAGACACTATCTTACTGAATCAAGGCACGATATATGCCTCTCTGATGCGACTCCAGCAGCGCGGCCTGATCCGCTCCGAATGGGGCGTTTCGAACAACAACCGCCGCGCCAAGTTCTACTCCATCACGCGGCGTGGCTCCCGCCGCTTGGCCTCCTCAACCCAGAATTGGGAGCAGCTTTCGATCGTCATGGGACGGTTCTTCGCCGCCCAAAAGGAGCCCCAGCGATGAATGACTCTCTGCGCGCTTTTTTCTCGCGCCTGCGCGCGTTCTTTTTCAAGACGCGGCTGGATCACGACTTTGGCGATGAGCTCGCCGCCCACATCGAACTCCTCACCGAAGAAAACATCCAGCGCGGCATGACTCCCGAAGAAGCCCGCCGCGTCGCGCTCATCAAGTTGGGCGGCGTGGAACCGGCCAAAGAGCTACACCGTGACACCCGCAGCTTGCCATTCCTAGACAGTCTTTTGCAGGATCTCCGCTACACCTTCCGCACGATGCGCCGTGACGTCGGCTTTACTACATTCGCCATTCTCATCGTCGGCCTCGGCATCGGCGCAAGCGCCACCGTTTTCAGCGTCGTTAACACGCTTCTCATCCGCCCTCTTCCGTTCCGCGATCCCGCGAGCCTGGTTTGGGTAGCCAATTCTCCTGGCGCGCTTGGGCTCTCCGGCCAAACCATGCAGGTTGGGCACTTTCTCGATCTGCGCGAACAAAATAAGTCGTTCAGCGACATGGCCGCTTTTTTCGCCTTCTACGGTGTCGGTGATAACAAACTCACCGGCACCGGTGGCGAGCCCGAGCGCCTCACCAGTGTTCCGGTCTCGCAAAATTTCTTTTCCTTTCTCGGCGTCGAGCCTCGACTCGGTCGTCTCTTCACCGCCGACGAGTGCAAGTGGAACGGCCCCCGTGTGGTCCTGCTCAGCTACGGTCTTTGGCAGCGCCGCTTTGCTTCCGATCCTAATATCGTCGGTAAATCACTCACGCTCGACGATCAATCCGCCACCGTCGTCGGTGTTCTTCCCGCTTCCTTGGATTTCGCCGCAATTTTCGCTCCCGGCAGCCGCATCGATCTTTTCAATCCGTTTCCTCTCACGGCGGAAACCAATCGTTGGGGCAACACGCTCGCCGTCGTCGGACGTCTTAAACCCGGCGCATCAGCCCAAAGCGCTCAAGCCGAATTCACCATCCTCTCCAAGCGCATCACTCATGATCATCCTGAGCGCAATGATATAGACGCCTCGCTCACTCCTCTCGCCTCCCATGTCAACGGACGGCTTCGCCCCGCACTCATCGTCCTCGCCTGTGCCGTCGGCGTGGTCATGCTCATCGTCTGCGCCAATCTTTCCAACTTGCTTCTCTCGCGCTCCGCTTCACGCCAAAAAGAAATCGCCATTCGGGCTGCGCTGGGAGCTGGAAAGTCTCGTCTCATTCGCCAGATGCTTACCGAAAGCGTCGTGCTCTCCTGCTGCGGCGCCTCGCTCGGCCTGCTCTTTGCTTTTCTCGGTACACGCGTTCTCGCGCATTTGACGTCTATCAGCATCCCTCTCCTCTCCGACGTACACATGGATTTCTCCGTCATAGGTTTCACTGCGTTGATTGCCATTCTCACCGGAATCCTCTTCGGTCTCTTCCCCGCCTTCCAGGTTCCCCGCATCAAGCTCCACGACACTCTGAAGGACGCCACTCGCGGCTCCAGCAAAGGCCATGGCCACACATGGATTCGCAGCGCTCTTGTTGTATCGGAAGTGGCTCTCGCGTGCGTGCTCGTGGTCGGCGCGGGCTTGCTCATCCGCAGCTTCCTTCGCGTCCTCGATATCGATCTCGGATTTCATCCCGAACGTGCTGCAGCGCTTCGCATCGATCCCAACTCGAGCTATAACACCCAGGAAAAGCGCAACGCCTACTTCACGCAAGCTCTCCACAGTGCGCTTGAAATTCCCGGAGTCGAAGCTGCCGGGCTCACTGACGCCGTTCCTCTCGGCCACAACCGCAGTTGGGGCGTCAGCGGCAAAGGTCAGGTTTATAAGCCGGAGGAATATCCCGACGGCTACGTTCGTATTATCAGTAACGGCTATTTCAAAGCTATGGGCGTTCCTCTTCGGGCAGGCCGCGACTTCACCGAGCGCGACGACATGGACTCGGAAAAAGTCATTATCCTCAACGAGACGCTGGCCCGCTTTCTCTTCCCAGGAAGAGACCCCATCGGCCAGATCGTCAACGCCGATAAGCCCGACCGTAAGGTTATCGGCGTCGTCGGCGACGTGCACCATCTCGCTCTCGAAGAAAAGTCCGGCAATGAATTCTACATTCCTATCCGGCAAACGCAGGACTTCGGCTCGGTCGATCTCGTCGTTCGCACGTCGCTCCCTAACTCCGAACTCGTTCCGCGCCTCCGCGAAGCTCTGAAACCGGGCGATCCCACACTCGCCACAGGCACGCTCCGTACTATGCAACAAATCGTCGACAAAGCCGCCTCACCCCGCCGCTTCGTCGTCCTCTTGCTCGCCGGTTTCGCCGCCTTCGCGCTCGTCCTGGCCTCGCTCGGCATCTACGCCGTCGTTTCGTATTCCGTCAGCCAGCGCACGCAAGAAATCGGAATTCGCATGGCCCTCGGCGCTTCCGCGCAAAAACTTCAGGCCAGTATCCTTTTTCAAACGCTCGCTCTCGCCGCCGTCGGCATGCTCATCGGGGTTGCCTCTTCCTGGGCTCTCGCTCGCGCCATCAGCGGCCTCCTTTTCGGCGTAACTGCCACTGACCCAGTCACTTTTGTGGGCATGCTCATTTTGCTGACAGCCGTCGCCGCCCTCGCAGGTTATCTCCCCTCGTGCCGCGCCTCCCGCATCGACCCTATGTCCGCGTTGCGGGAGAGCTGACGCCACTTGCACAGGGGGGCAATCCTAATAAACGCGCTTCTCTGTACTTAACTTCAGGATCGTCGGCAACTCGGAAACATCCACGAACCGGGTCGCGAAAGTCCGAAGCTCCCTAGCTTCAACTTCCCCTCCCGGTTGGGTCCATCCCTCTCAAGGAAAACCAAAAATGTTACTTGACAGCTCAGACGTAATTCAGTTATCATTCTTCTGTTCAGAAGTGCGCCTCAACGCCAGCAACCCCTTCACGCCATCTAATTTGGAGCTCCAGCGGAACCGGGCCTTGTCTACGCTAGGCGGTGGTAGTACGTATAGGAATGAGAGTAACCAACTACTAACTAAATTTTGCTCGTAACTCTACCAGAATGAACACTTGCAGAAGGATGTGAAAACAAAGGTACTTTAAGTTCCTTTGTTTTCACATCCTTTCGCAATTCCCTGGAGGCCTCCCGTAGCCACCACCCTCTGTTTAGCCCACCGGTGACGTTAGGCGGACGCCTTGGCTCAAGCGCCCCGAGCGGTCTCGCCGCTACTCCTTGATCATCTCGTGTACGTAACACCACTCCCAGCTCTCGCCAGGTTCAATCGACCGAATCACTGGGTGCTTGGTGGCGTGGTAGTGCTTCGTGGCATGTTGGTTCTTGGAATCGTCGCAGCAGCCGACCTTCCCGCAGGTCAGGCACAGCCGCAGGTGGACCCATGTGTCGCCGAGCTTCAAGCATTCCTCGCAACCCTTGGAGTTGGCCTTCACGTTATGAGCTTTTTTCAGATCCACGCACACATCATCAGACATGCTGCTGCTCCTTGCGCCTTAAACCGCGCCCTTTAACGGAATGCGTACAATAAACCGTGTCTCGCCCGGCACGGACTTCACATTGATCTGCCCATGCATCTTCTTCACGATGCGATGGACCACATCCAGTCCCAGGCCCGTGCCTTCGCCCACTTCTTTGGTGGTGAAAAATGGCTCAAAAATTCGCGACTGCACTTCGGCGGGAATTCCCGGACCGTTGTCGCCAATCTCCACCACCATGTAGTCATTCTCTTGCTTCGCCCTTACGAGCAACTTCCCTTTGCCGTGCATGGCATCGGCGGCATTGTCGATCAGATTGGTCCACACCTGGTTGAGCTCGCTGCCGTATGCCATCAGCTTCGGCAAGTTCGGAGCGTAATCTCGCGTCACGGTTATTCCGTGCTTCAACTTGTGATTCATGATCGTCAGCGTGGTTTCCAGGCTCTGCTTCAGGTCCACCTCTTGCGAGGGCGCCTGGTCCATGTACGAATATTCCTTGATGGCTTTAATCAGATCGGAGATGCGCTCGGTGCTGTGGTCCAGCTCCACGGCGATGCGATCCATCTCCAGCAGCGTTCCAAAACGCACCAGCTCCGCCGCCAGCGACTCGCCGGATATCGCGGCAAAACTCTCCAGGTGCTCATCCTGAAGATTGGCTTCCGCCAGCAATGGCGCGAGCTTCCAGGCGTCGGCCACCTTATGTTTCTCCAGCCACGCTTGTATCGTTTCTTCGCGCTCCAGGCGCTTGAATTCGTCCTGATTTTCCGCGGGCCGCAACGCCGTGCGAATTTCTTCTTCCCGCTGCGTCAGCAGAACGCACTGCTCGGAGGTCAGATTGGTGTCATGGCTGGCGGTCCGCAGCCGCTGCAAACACTCCTTCAAAGCGCCGGCAGAGCGCCGCGCCGCCGCCGAAGGATTGTTGAGTTCGTGCGCCAAACCGGCGGACAGTTTGCCCAACGCCGCCAGTTTCTCGTTCTGCTGTTCCGTGCGCGTAAAATCCCGCACCCGGTCGGTCAGCAGTCCGATTAATTTCTGCGCCAAAACCGGCTGTCGTTGGATCAGCTCAGGAAAATCCTTGGTGTAATATACCAATCCGAGCAGCGGCGTGAGCGCGCGCCCTGTGATGCCGTAATGCGTCATGCGGGAAAATGGCAGGATTCCTGTGACGTCTCCGGCGCGCGAAGCGAAAACCATGCTGTCCGTGCCGGTGGACTCGCGCCGCGCGCGCAGCTCCCCTTCCAGTATCACCAGCATGCGGTCCGCGGGCTCGCCCTCGCGAAAAATTACGTCGCCGCCCTGCACGCGAATTACTTGGGCCTTGGACAGCACCCAATCCAAGTCTTCCGCGGACAAGTCTGCAAACGCTTTCACTTTCCGCAGCTTCTCGGCCAGTTCTTCGCGATCCGCGCCTACGGGACTTCCGACCAACGGTACATCGCTCACAAGCGCTCCCAGGAACTTCAACACTAGAACGTTCGACGCAACGTTGTGAAACTTTTTTACACCTTCGCGAGATATTGATGAATGAACTGTACCACCACCGCGCCTTCGCCCACGCCGGACGCTACGCGCTTCACCGATCCGTGCCGCACGTCGCCCACGGCAAATATCCCCGGCACGCTCGTTTCCAGCAGACCCGGTTCGCGATCTAGCGTCCAAGACTTGGGCTTCTTGCCGTCCACCACCACGTCCGGCCCGGAAAGCACAAAGCCCAGTTTATCCCGCATCACTATGCCGTCCAGCCACTCGGTACGCGGCTGTGCTCCAATAAAGATAAAAAGACTCGAGGCCGGCAACTGTTCCGTAACTCCGGTGTCCGCGTGCTGCACCGCGATACACTCCAGCCGCGTTTCTCCGTAAACGCCAACCACGCTGGCTTGCCTCCACACCTCAATGTTCGGCACCTTCTCGATCTGTTCAATCAAGTAGTACGACATCGTGGAGGTCAGCGACGCGCCGCGAATCAGCATTACGACCTTCGCCGCAAACTTTGAAAAATGCATCGCCGCTTGTCCGGCCGAATTCGCGCCGCCTACGATATACACCGTCTCGCCCTTGCAGGACAATGCTTCGGAGGTTCCGCCACCGTAATAAACGCCGGCGCCCTGCAAGCGGTCCATTCCCGGCACGTCCAGCGAGCGCCATTGCACGCCCATGGCCAGCAGCAGTGCGTTGCAGGAAATCTCCGAACCATCCGCCAGCTTTATGTAGCGATATGGACCTTCCACGCGCACGCCGGTCACTTCCTGCGGCGAAAGTATTTCCACGCCAAAACGCCGCGCCTGTTGCACGCCGCGTCGCGCCAGATCTTCGCCAGTAAGGCCAACGGGAAATCCGAGATAATTTTCGATCCGCGAACTGAGCCCCGCCTGTCCGCCGGGCGCTTCGCGCTCGATCATTACCGTGCGCAATCCTTCGCTGGCGCCGTAAACTCCAGCGGCCAAACCAGCGGGTCCACCACCCACAATCGCCAAGTCGTAAAAATTTGCCTGCGCGTGCGTCTTCAAACCGATTTTGTCGGCGACCGCAGGTAGCAGCGGCTCGGCCAGCCGTGCGCCATCGGAGAATAGGATCACCGGCAGATGGTGCGTCTCCGAACCCAGCGATTCCACCAACCCTTTTACTTCCGGATCGGTCTGCGCCAATTCAATATCGATCCATTGATACGGCACTTGGTTGCGCGCCAGAAAATTGCGCAGCTCGTACGAGCGATTCGAGTAACGCGTGCCGAGAACGCGAATGCCCTCATACGGCGGCCGGAACGTAGAAGTCCAATCGTTGAGCAAATCATCCAGCGCCGGAAAAAGTTTTTCCTCGGGAGGATCCCACGGCTTCATCAAGTACGAATGCACGCGCGCGGTATTGATCGCTTCGATGGCCGCACTGGTATCCGCATAGGCGGTCAGCAACGCGCGCTTGGCCAGCGGGTGCATCACCATGGCCTCGGCCAGCAAGCCGACGCCATCCATTTGCGGCATGCGCTGATCCACCAGCAGCAGCGCCACGGCATTGTTGCGGGCCTTCAATTCCCTCAGCGTATCGAGGGCCACCGTGGGCGAGTTCGCGCGCATCACACGATAGTGCTCGGAATAATGGCTGCGCAAATCCCGCTCAATCGCCCGCAACACTTCGGGATCGTCATCAACCGTTAATAAGACAGGTTTGGGCATGTTCCTCAGATGTTCTCGGCAATGCTTAAGTTACTCTGTTTGGCTCCTGTTTCGCTGCCCATCGCCCGCAAACCGTACGTTCGGCAGTCTTTTCGCCCGATTTCTCGCGGCATCCTTCTCGTCGAGTCCGGCCCTGCGTTACAATCGCTTCGCCGATGCCCGCCATCTCCGCGCAGCTAGTAGATGCTCTCTCCTCCGCCGACGATTCCGTCCGGGCGCATGCGGCGCGACAAATATATGATACCGGTATTGCTCCAGCATTAATCATCGCGAGTAAATGGCAGCAAAACACTGAACTCGCGGACCTGCTATCCACTCCTGGCCTTCACGCCACGGCAGGCCTGGCCGTTTTCCCCGCGGCCTTCGCGAAAATCCGCGCCGCCGCAGGCAAGCCCGCGCTCGCGGAAGCTCCGCCGGACCAGGATGCCGAGGAATTCGAGCTGCATTTTCCGAACGCCGTTTCGCTGGATATTCTCACCAGCAAAGATCCGGCAGGCGATGGCGCCATCGCGCGCTACCTGAAGAAATTTGGCCAAGGCATTCAACAGGTGGAATTCCGCTGCAAGAGTGTCGACCGTGCCACAGAAATTCTGAGAACTGTCTTCGCGCTCATTCCCGTCTACCCCGCGACGCGGCCAGGCGCCGACAACACGCGCATTAATTTCTTTTTGGTCGCCGCTGAAAACGAAAAACTCCTAATCGAATTGTACGAATTATAGCGGCCGCCTTCTGTTTACCCCGTAAGGGGAGGTGGTCGCCTTTGCTCCAACGCCACAAACCGTCCGCCTCAGAAGGCGGCCGCTACAAAGTCGCGCAACATCGTCGGACGGCAGCATGACTAATTCCGCAGCGGCTTCCCGGTTTTCAGCGTGAACGCCATGCGCTCCAGCGTTTTCTTTTCGCCCAACAACGACACAAACGCTTCGCGCTCTAGGTCCAGCAAATACTGCTCGCTGACCATCTGTGGCGCGCTCAACGCGCCACCCGCCAGAATATTCGCGAGCTTCCGCCCCACCACAGCATCGTAATCCGACGCGTAACCACCACGCTGCAACATATGAATCGCCAATTTCGCCGCCGCCAGGAACGACTCACCCAGCACTTTGACCTGCGTGGTTTGCGCACCCTCTTGCCAACTCGCCGCCAGTGGCTTCCATCCGCCGCGCACCAAGCTGAGCGCCTCCTGCTTGGCATCGCCCACGAGCCGCGCGCCATTCATGGAGACGCCGTCTTCGCGCCGCAAAAACCCCAGATCGCGATTTTCTTCTGCGCTGGTTCCGACTTTGGCCATCGCGATGGTCTGGAAAATAGGAACCAGCGCATGAAAGAGGTCCAAATCGTCGCCGCTGCCCGCACGCTCGTTGGCGCGAATCAACATCTCCTTGGTCCCGCCGCCGCCGGGAATCAGCCCCACACCGGCTTCCACCAATCCCATGTACGATTCGGCAGCCGCCTGAATGCGCGCGCCGTGCAACCCAATTTCGCAGCCGCCGCCCAGCGCCATGCCTTGCGGCGCCACCACCACCGGCTTGCGCGCGTATTTGATGGCCAGATTTACATTCTGAAATTGTTTCACCGCCATGTGCAGGTCGTCCCATTCCTGCTCTTGCGCGCCCACCAGCACCAGCATCAAGTTGGCACCTACGGAAAAATTCACCGCTTGATTGGCGATGACCATGGCGTCAAAATCGGTCTCCAGGCGCTTCAACCCTTTGTGAATCATGCTGATCAAATCCGCGCCGATGGCGTTCATCTTGCCGTGAAACTCGCAGCAGACCACACCATCGCCCAGATCAATCAGGCTCGCGCCAGAATTGCGCTCAACCTCTTTTCCGGCTTCCTTCAGCGACTTCAAAATAATCACGCCGCTGGACTCGGATACGGTTCGCGCCTTTCCGCTAATGTCGAAAACCGTGGTGATGCCATTCTCACTTTCGTAAAACCCTTTTCGTTCGGGCGCCACGCGTTCAATCAACAGCGGCAGCGCGCGTTTTTCCTTTTCGACTTGCACGGCGAATTCCTTCACGCCGAGCGCGTCCATAATCTCAAACGGTCCGAGTTCCCAGCCGAAGCCCCAGCGCATGGCGCGGTCCACTTCCGCGACGCTGTCCGAAATCTCTGGAACGCGCCGCGCAGCGTACAAACATGTTTCCGAGAGAGCGCCCCACAGAAATTGTTGCGCCTTGTCGCCTTTCTGTCCTTGCAGAATCGGCCCGACCAGCGCGCGCAGGCGCTCTTTCGTATCTTCGATTCCCTTCCCGGCCTCCAGCGAAGCGAATTTCGCTTTCTGCTTGGGGCGGTACTCGAGGGTCTTCAAATCCAGCGTCAAAATCTCTCGTGAGCCCTCTTTGCTCTTTTTATAAAATCCCTGGCCGGTCTTGTCGCCTAGCCAGCCGCGCTTGGCCATCTCTTCCAATAACGCCGGAATTTTGTAACGCTCACGAGATTCATCGTTAGGCGCAGTTTCATAAATATTTTTAATCACGTGGGTGAGCACATCCACACCCACCAAATCCGCGGTGCGAAATGTCGCGGACTTCGGCCAGCCCACCGCCGGTCCGGTACAGGCGTCCACCTCCTCCACGGTCATGTCCAATTCGCCCATCAACTTCAAGGCGTTCAGCATGGAGAATGTTCCGATACGGTTGGCGATAAAGTTAGGCGTGTCCTTGGCTTCCACGACGCCCTTGCCGAGGCGGCGGTCGCAGAAATCGCGAAGCGTTTCGAGTACATCGCTGGAAGTTTTCGGTCCGGGAATCAGTTCAACTAATTTCAAGTAGCGCGGCGGATTGAAAAAATGCGTGCCGCACCAATTCTGCTGAAACTCCTCGCGCATGCCTTCGGCAATCAAATGCACGGGCAAACCTGAAGTATTGGTGGTGACAATGGCGCCCGGCTTGCGAAACTCCGCCACCCGCGCCAACAACTTGCGCTTGATCTCGAGATTTTCCGCCACTACTTCGATGATCCAATCAGCCTCGGCCACACGTTGCAGATCGTCTTCAAAGTTTCCGATGGCTACTTTTTCCGCCAGCGCGCTGGTGAAAAATGCCGCAGGCTTGGACTTCTTTGCCCCTTCCAGCCCGGCGCGCACGATTTTGTTGCGGTCCGGCGAACCGGCGGGCGCTCCTGGCGGCACCATGTCCAGCAAAATGCACGGTAACCCCGCATTCGCAAAGTGTGCGGCGATTCGCGCACCCATGGTTCCAGCGCCCAGCACCACCGCTTTTTCGATGCTACGTTTCATAGCCAGCCTTTTTGCTCGGGGATTTGTACCGCAGGACAGGTTACAAAACCGCTATGCCGCGGTCAAACCAACTGACATCCCGCTGCGTTGGCCTTAAACTGAATAGTGGATGGCCGACCCCACATCACAACCAGGATGGCTCAGCGTAGCCGCCAATAAACTTCGCGCCTTTGCGTATGGCGGTGAAGATCCCAACGCCACGAAACCGCGCGTTGGTCTTGCGCTGTCTGGCGGGTTTGCGCGCGGCATCGCGCATATCGGCGTAATCCGCACCCTGCTTGCTGCCCATATTCCCATCGATTTTATCTCCGGCACCAGTGTTGGCGCGCTGATCGGCGCAGTCTACTGCGCGGGCACGCCGCTCGAAGAGATGGAGCGCATTGGACTGCAAACCACGTTCGCCGATTTCGGACGCTGGACGCCGTCGTGGATTGGCCTGGCCACCAATCAGCGGCTGGAAAAATATCTGGCGCGCTTCACTTCGGCCACCACCTTTGAGCAGTTGAAAACACCGCTCACTATCGCCACCACGGACCTGAACGCCGGGATCACCGTGTATTTCGATCACGGACCGATCGCCCCGCCGTTGCGCGCTTCGTGCTCCTACCCCGGGCTATTCGTGCCCATTCAGTTCGACCATCGCACGCTGGTCGACGGTTTTCTTACGTCTCCTGTGCCTGTCGAAGGGTGCTTTCTGCAAGGCGCGGAGATCGTGATCGCCGTGCATCTGGATCCGGGAAATCTGGAACAGCCGCGCACTTTCACAGATGTGCTGAGCCGCTCGTTCAATATCATCCAACAGCATGCCGACGTAACCTGGCGGCAACAAGCGGACGTAATTATCGAACCTGACGTGCAGCCTTTTGTTTGGGACGATTTTTCAAAAACTCCGCAGCTGGTGGCAGCCGGGGAAGCCGCGACGCTGGAGGCCATTCCGCAAATTCGCGCCGCGCTGGCGGGACACGCGCACAAACCGGCGAACCAGGCGCTGAACGATGGGCTGATTACGGCAAGTGACCAGTCCGACAACAAATCTCACCGCAAATAGAATGTGGAAATTGTGGTGGCGCGCAAAACGCTACGCAATTACTCCAGGGTTACATTGACATGCACCGGCTGCCCTTCGCCCTTGCCCCGCTGCGTCAGCCAAGCTCCCAAGCCTTCCGCAAAGCGCTCCGGGGTCAAGCGAAAGCTGGCCTCCACGCGACCGTCCGCGGTCGGCAGCGTGTCATCAAAATCCGCACTGTTGGTAAAGTTGCGCATGCAAAAAGAGTCCAACCATTCCAAGGGGCAAGCCTTGCGTTCTCCGCGAATTTCCAGTTCAACCTTGAATTTCTGGGCGTACATGGCATCTCCGAGGCCGTCGCAAGAAACCGGCGACATCTACCGGCGCGCGTTGGTGTCCTAGGCATTTTATCGCCGCGAATTTATCTCATCTATGCGGACCGCCACCTGCGTGGCGATGCGAATGAATCCGATATAGGTAAATTTGATTCCGCGTTCTTCGACAAATTCAAGCCAGGCTTTGTATTCGTGCAGCAGCCAGTCCGAATAGTTATAAAACTCATCAAACACAATTACCGTGCCCACGCGAAAGCGATCACCGAGATAAGCGAAAATTTCCTTGGTGGAGCTATACAAATCGCAATCGACGTGAACAAACGCGACCGCGTCAGTGTGATTCTCGGAGATAAATTTCGGAAGGGTCTCGGAATAAAAGCCCTTGATCAGCGAAACGTTTTTTCTAACCTGGGGCAGCTTGCCGCCTACGTTGAAGGCGCCGCGCTTCGATTCGATGTCCCACATTTCCGGCAACCCTTCAAAGGAGTCAAACCCCAGAAATTTGCGCTCGGGCGCCAATTTCGCCAGGGTATTGATGGTGTCGCCTTTGTAGACGCCGAACTCCATATTCAATCCGCCTGCCACGCGCTTCGATTCTTCCAGGCAAGCGGCAAATAGATCGCGTCGTGACTTGTAGATCGCGGCATTCCGCAAATATGTTAATTCAAAATCCGACGAGGTAATGGCGGCGCGGACGGACGGCACCAAATCCGTGCCACGCAGCACAATTTCCAAACTTTTCTCGATGTATCGCCTGGCCAGCCTGGCGAAAAATTCGTTCACGCTGGCGGATAACTCCCGCGCCCAAATCACGATGTCTTTACCCGTCCTTTTGCGCGAAGCTCTTTACTCATAGCTGTTAAGACGCAATTCTTCACCTACTGGCGCGCCGCCACGGTGTGCCAGAAAGTTGCGGTCAGAGTGTACCTCAAGCGGGAAGGCGGGCAGTAATCCGCACGCTTAATTAATTTGACGGTTCGGGAGCAAAACGGCGATTCTGCAAGTGAAACTTTGCTAGTAACGAATGCGGCCCACTGGGGAGGAATTCAAACGCTATGTTCTGGCCCGCGTACACCAGCAAACTGTAGTTGGCCTGGCGGAAGGCATCCATCGAATCATAGCGCTGGGGATACCATGCATGCACAGCGACCATTTCTCCGACATAGGGCGCGACCAGCGCGGGCACGGAAAATTCGCGGTGACCATCCGCGCCACGCCTGGCCGTGAGAGTGGAAATCGCGGCATGCTTCAACCTGGGGAAAAATCCCGAACATTCGCAGCGATAATACAGCGTATCTTCACGTAACAAGTCGGCGAGTCCGTAGCGCGTTGAAGTGGTGATCGCACTAATTCCATAGTTCGAGCCCCAGCGCCGACCGAAACCGGTCATCCCCTGATCCCAATCGCGCGGCGAATTGCGCGCCTGGTTGATGCCGGCTAGCAGCCCCGAAGCAACGATCGGATACGGTCCAAAGGCGTCAAACAGATAGTTCACCAATTTTACTTTATGCGTCGGCCGCGTGTAGCCGGCCACGGGCTTGGCCTGCGACGAAGTAGCCTTCGCCTGCGGCGCATTCGGAAGCGCCGCATCTGCCGTCGTGGACTTACTGTCCGCGCCGCTCTTGGAAGCGCCCGCAACGGAAACATCGCTTGCGTCGCCAACCGTGAGAGTCGCAGCGCTGTTGTGCGCGGGGGCCACGGCGGCGCTCGCGTCCAGGGGCGCGTTGTCGATGCTGGTCACCGTCTGCGCATCCGCAGCTCCGGTAATGGCCAGCGCCAGCAGAACTGCAGTCGTCAATCCTCTTGCTATCATTCCGAGAGCTCCGGTGATGTGTTTAGCCGCTGCACGACAGTGATTTATCATCATCGTTTCGTTGCGTTTGTAGATTATCACATCGATAGAAATACCCTTCTCCAGTTATTGCTGTAGGCGTGCTGCCACAATTCTTGGCACCTATTATGAAGATGCTTCCGGGGGTGCTCCAAGCGAAATGTATTTTTCAAATAGCGACCAACGGTTTTTCACTTCAAACATCTGGCGCCTATGGCACCGGGTGCCAATGCTGCGGCGACGTTGACACGAGCGTACGATGCGGAAATCCGATACAATTTTGAGTTCGCGCCTGTACGCCGGCGCCCCCAACAGACATCAATGAACTCCATCCATATCCTTGACACGAACTGGAACGGCCGTGCGAAGTCCGTCGCGGCCGCCCTGCTCACTTCTCAAGGTCACCGTTGCCTGATCGATCCGGGGCCGGCTTCAACGCTGGATACTTTACGCCAGGAACTTCAGCGACATGGTCTGACGGTTGCTAATCTGGACGCCATTCTGTTGACGCACATTCACCTGGATCACGCCGGGGGCACGGGCGCACTGGTGCGCGAGAATCCCCTGCTCAAGGTTTACGTTCACAGCCGCGGCGCCACGCACATGCAGGATCCATCGAAATTATTGGCCAGCGCGACGCGACTATGGGGCAGCGAGTTGCCGCGCTTGTACGGGGAAACATTACCGGTGCCAGCGGAAAATCTTCGGATCCTGGAAGGCGGAGAAACTCTTGCGCTGGGCGCGCGCAAGCTGGAGGTGGTGTACACGCCGGGACATGCTTCGCACCACGTAAGCTATTTTGATCACGAAGAAGGCACGGCCTTCGTGGGCGATACCGCCGGGATTCGCATCGATAACGGGCCGTACATTTTGCCGGCCACGCCGCCGCCGGACATCAATCTGGAGCTTTGGGACGCGTCGTTTGACGCGATCCTGGAGCGGCGCCCGGCGCGTTTATTCGTGACGCACTTTGGCTATGCGCAAAATCCCTCCGCGCACATCGCGCAGTTTCGCGAGACGTTGCATCGCTGGTCGGAAATTGCCGCGCATAACTTGCGACAGCGCCCGAACGAAATCGCCGCGAGTGAGGGCTTTGTGAAGACGGTGCGCGCGGAGCTGGTCAGCGCTGTCCCCGAAGGCATGGCCGATCCTTACGCTTTCACGGCTGGCATGGACCTTTCGTTTTTGGGCTTGGCGCGGTACTTGCGCAAACGCGAGGCTGCGCCCGCGTCGCATCCGTGAAACCTCGCAAGAAAATAACTCTGGTTTTCTCTGGATTAGGAAGACGACTGAGACGAAGAAACTTCCGGGGAATCTGCGTCCGCATCGGACGGCTCGACGGACGCTTCAACCGGTACTTCGGCCGGTACCTCGGCGGATGCCTCAGGCACACCGGGCGTCTGCGACGCTTCCGGTTCGGGGGCTGGATCGGCAACAGGGGCCTCGGAGGATTCCTTCGCGGCCGGCTCTTCCGCCGTTACGGTTGCAGGCACGGGAGTTTTCTCTGGAACTGTCTCGGGAGTTGGCGGCGCATCTTCCGCGGCAATCCGCGCGGACAAAACATCCACCAACAGGTCTACCAATTTCTTTGCGCCACTGCCGTCAGGATCTTTGTCGGGGTTGTATTGTGCAATGTCCAGCGCGAGCAGGTTCTTGTGCTTAACAATTTCCTGCAAGATGGCGCGAGCGTCGCTGAAGGGCAGCCCTCCGTTGCCAGGAACGTTTACACTCGGCAACTCGGAGGCGTCGAGCACATCGGTGTCGAGATGGACGACGAATTCGCGCGTATCCGCATGCAGCTGGGTCAGCGCGTTCTGCGCGGACTTGTTCGCGCCCTTCAAGGCTATGTCCGCCAAGTAAATATGGCGCATGGGCGAACGCGTCAGAAATTCCTGTTCCGGCGGGTCGAGGCGTTCGAGGCCAAAAAGCAACACGTCCGGCTCGCGTACCAACGCTCCATCGCCCCAGAAGCGCGTCAATTCCGGCGCACCCTTGCCGATGATGTTGGCAACGACCATGCCATCGATGCGGCCAGAGGGCGTAGTGGCAGGAGTATTCAGATCGGCGTCGCGATCGAACCAAAACAGGCTGATATTTCTGTAATAGCGCCGCGCGCCGGTCAGTAATCCAATTACTTGCGAACAGTCGCCGCCCAGCACGAGCACCAGTGCGCCGCTCTTGATGGCCACCTCAGCGCGCAATTTCAAGTCGTTCAGGCTGGCGACAATCGCAGGGAGGTTGCGCGCGCGGCGATGCTCTTCATCGTCGGCAAACAGCCGCGTGGCGCAATCGCCGTGGTCAATTACTTCGAAGCCGGCGCTTTGCAGTTTTTCCACCAGCCCGGCAGCGCGCAAAGCCGCGGGAGCTTTTTCGCTGCCGGCGAGAAACGCCGCAGCGCTGGAGGGCGCCCCAATCAAGGCAATCTTCTTCGGATGACGGGCGATTTTGACCGCCAATAGAGCGCTCCTTAATTTTTCGTTTCTAAGCCACTGCCGAGACTAGCTTCCCGCGGCGTTAGCGCCGCAGTTTGTCCGGCAGCCCCCTGAGCCTATAAAGCCAAAAACTAGCGGCGTGGCGCGGGCGCAATCGTCGCCAGCTCCGCGGGCAACGTAAAACGCACATCCTCGCGAATCAAGTCCAGGTCGCGCTGGTCCGTGTACCCAAGGGCCGCAAGGCGTTGGCTTACTTGTTCCACCAACACTTCCGGAGCGGAAGCTCCGGCGGTCAAACCCACGCGCGAAACACCCTCCAGCCAACTGGCATCAACATCGGTAGCCGAATCAATCAGTTTCGACTTCACGCCGCGGCGTTTGGCAACTTCCACCAGACGGTTGGAATTGGAACTATTCTGCGAGCCCACCACCAGAATCAAATCGACATCTTGCGCCACTTGCTCGACAGCTTCTTGGCGATTCTGCGTGGCATAGCAAATGTCGTCGCTCTTGGGGCCCACGATAAGGGGAAACTTCTGCCGCAGGCGCGCTACGATTTCTTGAGTGTCGTAAAGACTTAAGGTCGTTTGCGTGAGGAACGCCAGTCGATCGGGCTGGTCCACTTCCAGGGCGTCCACCGCGGCGATGGAGTCGACCACGATGGTGCGGTCAGGCGCTTCACCAGAAGTACCAACAATCTCCTGGTGATCCTTGTGCCCGATAAGGATGATGGTGCGACCTTCGCGGGCAAATTTCAGGGCTTCCAGATGTACCTTTGTGACCAACGGGCAGGTGGCATCGATCACCCGCAGGGAACGCTGCTTGGCTTCATCGCGCACCGTGGGGGGCACGCCGTGAGCGCTAAACACCAGCACCGCGCCGTGCGGTACATCGTCGATAGACTCGACAAAAATCGCCCCGCGCCGCCGCAATTGCTCCACAACATACGTGTTATGAACGATTTCGTGATGCACGTAAACCGGAGCGCCGTATGCTTCCAGCGCCAATTCCACAATATCCACGGCGCGTACCACGCCGGCACAGAAGCCGCGCGGCCGCACTCTCAGCAAGACCTTTTCATTAGTCGCAGTCGCCATCTTCATCCTATGTTGCTGAATTCACACCACTCTATCATACCCTACGCCGCGCCGTAGCCGCGCGACGTTTCGCGTTGGAAACAAGCTGGCCGAAAAACCGGGAGGCCACGACTGACGTGCGATAAACTTGGGGTGACACGAAAATTAGTTTTGCGTTATCTCGCCCTTCGCTCCCGACCGGCGAGAAACATGCTACCGCGTACGGAAGCCCGCAGCGTAACCGCTCCGTGCGTGTTCCAGAAGCTCGCGAATCGCGAAAGTAGCCGGAGACCCGAATTGTCCATACCTGACGCAAATCACGTGAATCGGCGCCGCAGCGAACGGGTCATGCTGCAAGTGCCGGTAACGGTGATGACGGAAACACACGAACGCGAACAGGTGCAGGAAGAGACGCAGACCCTGGTGGTCAACGCCCATGGCGGGCTGCTGAAGCTGAAAATGGAAGTGCTCGCCGGGCAACCGTTTGTGCTGGTGAACCGCAAGGGCGTGCAGGAACAATGCCACGTGGTGCGCATCGACCAGCCTAGCCCGGATTACTACGCCGTGGCATTTCAGTTTGACGAGCCTTCGCCGATGTTCTGGCCGGTGACGTTTCCTCCCGCCGATTGGGGCGCCAAGCGGGCTTAATAGCGATAGGACGCCTGGGCTTGGTGGGCAGCGACCTGGGCGATCCGTCCTGCGGCGCGAGCTGGCGTCCTACCGTTCGTCCGCGTGCAACTATTCTTTCCCATGCAACTATCCGACCGGAGCAGGGTTTATCAGAGTGGTGAGGTTACATTGTGGAGGAGAGTTCCATGCAGGTGAGGCATTCTGGCCCTGGCCATTCCGGCGTTGCCGCGCGTAATTTGTCGCTGGCTGCCGCGGCGATCTTCTTTTGTGGAGTGTTTCTTTCGGGATGCGATGAACGCATCGTAACCTTCCGCGATACCACCATTCCTGTTGCGAAGCATGCGACGTGGGCGTGGCGGCCGATGCAGGTAGCCCCGCCGCAGGCTGCGGGCCGCGACACTCGGCCGGTGATCTCGCGCGACGTGATTGCGCCCGCCGGACCCGCAGGGGGCCCAGCGGTAGTTCGCGAACCGGATGCCGCCAATGAAGTTGCGCGGCAGCAGGCGCGTACCGCAATCGAGAAGCAATTGGCGAAAAAAGGGTTAACGCAAATCAGCGATCCGCAAGCGGCGGATTTTCTTGTCGATTTTCACCTGGTGGTGCAGCAGCGTGACGTGACCACGGCGAATGGCAATGGCGGATATCCCGGGGTGGTTTGCGGACCGTATGGCTGCTCGAACTACTGGGGTTGGGGATCATCGCAAATCAACTATCAGAATGTGCGTTACCGGCAAGGCCTGTTCGTTTTTGAATTCTTGCAGCGGAACACTTTAAAGCTGGCGTACCGCGCGCAGGGGCAGCAACCTGCGCATAAGGGCACCATCTCGCAGGACGATGTGCAGGAAATGATTCACACCTTGTTGGGCAAGCTGAACCCCAAGTAAATCGGCGTGGACTAATTGCTCGAATAATTAGCAAAGGCCTTCCGGTTTCGATCGGAAGGCTTTTGTTTTTAGCGAATTGCTTCGGCGGGATCCTGACAAGCGCTGCGTAGCGCCAAAAGCGCGGCAATTCCCTCCCAAAGCCCGTGGAAAAGCTTCGTTGCGCTTGATAAAGGTTCTGCTATTCTCCCGGCCATGACTTCGGAGACGGAAACTCTTTCACAGGGCGACGATTCTGGGCGGCCATCCTTGCTGATACCCGCAATTGTTGCGGGAATCTATTTTTCGGCGCTGATGCTGACGTCCACGCAGTATGGATATTTTCGAGACGCGCTGTATTACCTGGCGTGTTCGGAACATTTGGCCTGGGGATATGTGGATCAGCCGCCGCTCATCGTCTTTATTTGCTGGATTGCCCGGCACACGCTGGGTACTTCCCTGCCGACGCTAATGTTGTGGCCGGCACTGGCGGGTGCGGGGCGCATTGTTTTGACCGGGGCATTTGCGCGCGAACTGGGCGCCAGGGAATTTGGCGTGGGTTTTGCCGCGGTGCTGGCGGCCATGCCGGGCGTCTGGTACGCGATCGATCACCAATTTGCGATGAACGCGCTGGAGCCGCTGTTTTGGACCGGCTGCGCGTTCGCGATTTTGCGCATGATTCGCACCGATAACCCAAAATGGTGGCTGGCGTTTGGCGCGATTTCCGGGTTGGGCCTGGAAAATAAATATTCCGTGGCCGTCTTTGCTTTCGCCCTGTTGCTTGGACTACTGCTTACACCGCAGCGCAAATTCCTTTTTACTCCCTGGCTTTTTGCCGGCGGTGGCGTTGCGCTGCTGATTTTCCTGCCGAATTTAATCTGGAATATCCAGCATCACTGGCCGTTCTTGGAATTAATGCGCAACATTCGCGCGTCCGGGCGCGACGTGGTGCTTTCGCCGGGACAGTTCGTCTGGCAGCAGATTTTGCTCATGAATCCGGCGAGCGCCGCTTTTTGGATTAGAGGAGTGCTGTTTTATTTTTTTGCGCGCGCGGCAAGAGCGTATCGCGTTTTTGGCTGGGCCTTCGTGATTACGTTTGCGTTTTTTCTGCTGGCACACGGAAAGAATTATTATTCCGCGCCGATGTATACCGTGGCGTTTGCCGGTGGCGCGCTGGCCGTGGAGAACTTTCTCTCTAATGCGCGAGCGGCACTGCGCACGGCGTTACAAACCGCCGTCATGGCAGTGGCGATCCTGGGGATTTTCCCGATGCTGCCGTTAGTGCTGCCGATATTGCCGATCAACACCTATTTGCAGTATCAGGAGCTATTGCCTATCGCCGTGCCACGCAGCGAGCACGGCCACATGGGGGCAGCGTTGCCGCAACATTACGCCGATGAATTTGGCTGGGAAGAGATGGTGGCGGCCACGGCGCAGGTGTATCACGGCCTTTCACCGCAAGAGCAAACCAAGACCGCGATTTTCGCCAACAATTATGGCGAAGCCGGAGCCATCGATTTCTTCGGCCCAAATTACGGCCTGCCCAAAGCCATCAGCGGCCACCAAAACTATTTCCTTTGGGGACCGCGCAACTACACGGGCGAAATTGTCATCGTGCTAGGCAGTGCGAATCCGGATAACGATCAACAATTTTTCGACAGCGTGCAGGTAGCGGCGGAATTGCACAACGCCTACAGCCTGCCTTCCGAACAGCGGCCAATTTTGTTATGCCGAGGGTTAAAGCAAAATCTGCAGACACTTTGGCCGAACTTGAAGCATTGGGATTGAAGATCTTTGCCAGCAAGACGGCGTTACGAGCCGGGCGCAACAGGGTAACCAATTTCATCGGCATCGGCTAAGACGCTTGCTAAATCGGCCTCGGCGCTAACTTGTTTTACCAATGACTCGGTTAGTGGTGTGTCTGCATAGATCTGTTCGACAGCAGTTAGGCTGAGAGGCTGGTCGTAGTAGGCCTCCGCCCACGGGAACGGTGGCCCCCGCCGATCCGCCAACCGCGACGCGGCCGGTGGATGCGCGCGAACTGGAACAATATTTGGCGCATGCCTCGACACCGCGCTGGGCTGGTCCGCCAACCGCCGGATCCGAGCGCAGCGCCGACCGTCGCCGCGGATGGCTGTACAGCGCAATCGGCGCGGTGAGCCTTTTGCTTGTGGCCGCTGCAGCGTTATTTTTTTCCCCAGCGCTGCGAGAAAAGGTCACCGCGCCCTGGTACACCGGCGGAGAAAAACATATCGCCGTCCTTCCCATCGACAACGCGGGCAACGATCCCGCCAACGCCGCGCTCGCCGACGGCCTGATGGATTCGCTCACCGGCAAGCAAGCTCTCCAATCTAGACCAGTCGCAGCATGCTCTGTGGGTGGTGCCGGCCAGCGTCGTGCGCAGCCAAAAGGTGACCGAACCCACCGCGGCGTTTCGCGAACTCGGCGCCACCATGGTGGTCAAAGGCAAAATTCAACGCGCCGGTCAGTCCGTGCAATTAACCGTCGATCTGATTGACGCGAAGCTGCTGCGGCAAATCGGCTCGGCCACGCTCGAAGACGCCGGCGGCGACCTGGCCGTCCTGCAAAACGATGCGGCATCGCGTCTCGCCGCCATGATGAACATCCACGCCTCCGCCGACACGCTACGCTCACCCGGCGCTAACGCCGCGCCCACGGCCTACGAAGCGTACTTGAAAGCGCTTGGCTACATTCAGCGATATGACAAGCCCGGCAATCTGGATATGGCCATTTCCTCATTGCAAGCCGCCGTGCAAACGGATCCTCGTTTCGCGCTGGGCTACGCGGAACTCGGCGAAGCGTACCGCCTGAAAAATCAGGTCGATCCCAATCCGAAATGGATCACTGAAGCCTCAGCGAATTTGCAGCGCGCCAGCCAGTTGGACGACCACCTGGCGACGACCTATATTTCGCTCGGAATGCTGCACACCTCGCTCGGTCAAAACGATCTGGCGCAACAGGAATTTGAGAAAGCGCTGCAAATCAATCCGCGGGACGCCAGCGCACTCGGTGGCCTCGCGCGAAACTACGAACACATGGGCCGTACCGCAGACGCGGAAACGACTTTCAAAAAGGCCGCCGCGCTGCGACCGGATTACTGGGACAGCTACAACAACTTGGGCATGTTTTACGACCGGCAGGGACGCAAGACCGAAGCTATCGCACAATATCGTCAGGTGATCGAGCTGACGCCCGACAACGCCACGGCGTGGAGCAATCTGGCCTCCGCCTATGTGGACATTAACGATGAACCGTCGCGCGCCGAGGCGGAGAGAGCTTTGCAGAAATCCATTGCGCTGGCACCCAGCTATGCCGCCTATGCGAATTTCGGGGTGTTGTATTTGGACGAAAAACGTTACAGCGAATCGTCCGCGATGACGCGCAAGGCACTGGAGCTGAACGATGCAAACTATCTGGTGTGGGACAACCTGCGCATAGCCAGCGAATGGATGGGCGACGAGACGCAGACACGCATCGCGCGAGATAAAACACTGGCGCTGCTCGAGCCTTTCGCGGCGGCGCACCCGCAAGACACTACGGCGCAGTCCCTGCTGGCGAAAACCTACGCGGCCAAGGGCGCGCGCGACAAAGCTCTGCAACACTTGGCCTCGGCGCTGGAATTGGCCCCCAAAGATGCCGACGTGCTCGGCGATGCCGCGGAAACGTACGAAATGCTCGGCGAGCGTGCGAAAGCTTTAACCTACGCAAAGCAAAGCATCGCTGCGGGGACCACGCTGCCGGACTTGGCCCAGCGGCCGGCGCTACGCTCGCTGGTGAAGGATTTAAGTTTCCGGACCGGTCATTAGAAGGCTTTGGAAAAAACTAGCAAAGGAAAGGCAAGCGATGAAGAAACCCAAGAAAGAAGTGCCCGCAGTTACCGAGGTAACGGTCGCGGATGGAGTGGTAAATCCGTCCAATCCAAAAATCCCGAATCAAGGAATTCTGGTCATGACCAACGAGGATTTGGACTTCTATCGCGTTCAGCTGTGCGTTCCCAGCGACAAGGATCACCCACCCATGTACGGCGTGCTGCCGCCACTCGGAGCTCTTGTGCTGATGGCCGGTCCGGAACCTGGCGACCAAGACACGCATTGCAAGTTTGAAATATTTGTGACGGACATGCTGAACCCGAAAAAACGTAAGCGTGGAGCCGCGGCAGGGTCCGGCGGGGGTCATACGATTAAGATTGGTTCTTGACCAATAAAGAAACAAGCGAGAAAGAACCGCCAGTGATAAAAGGCGGCGCCCGGACCCAATGAGTCCAGACGGGCGCCTATATCCATTCATTGATCCAGACGATCAATGCGCATCGTTTTTGTACACCGCGCCGCCCTTCATCACGAACCTCACGCGCTGCAACTCGGTGATATCTTTTAGCGGATCGCCGGACACCGCGACGATGTCCGCCCATTTCCCTGCCTCGATCGTTCCGACTTTGTCCGACCAGCCCAGCAATTCCGCCGTCACCGCCGTGCCACTGCGAATCGCTTGCATCGGCGTCATCCCATATTGCACGTAGTATTCAAATTCCTTGGCCTGGTTCAACTCTTTCCAGTCAAACCCGCCGGCATCCGTGCCCAACGCGATCTTCACACCCTTCTTGTTGGCTTTCGGGAAATTGTCGCGCTGCAGTTGCGCCATTTTCGGCCAGGCGCCCGCGCGGCCCGGCGCCACGTACAGTCCCACCGTGATCGTGGGAACCCAATAGATACCCCGCCTAGCCATTTCGTCGAGCTCCGAATCCGTCAGCCCATCGCCGTGTTCGATGGTGTCCACCCCAGCCTTCAACGCCGCGGCGATTCCATCGCTGCCGATGGCGTGCGCCGCGACCTTCTTTCCAAGGCGATGCGCTTCGTCCACGATCGCTTTGGCTTCCTCGTCGGTAAAGTTCACCATGCTGTGCAGTACGCCGTCCGCTTCAAAATGGTATTTGCGGTCCGAGTAATATTTGATCCAGTCCGCGCCGTACATCACCTGTTCGCGAACTGCTTTGCGCGCCGCATCGACGCCGTCCACGTATTGCACCCCAGTCGGCACTTTGAGCTCCCACGAATAACCCAGCAGCGGATACATGCCGGTGGGCGCCATCGCGCGCGTGGCCACCTGCATGCGCGGTCCCGGCACCTCGCCGTTAGCAATTGCGGTTTTCACATCCACGTCGGCAAACATTGCGCCTTCGGTTTCCAGGTCGCGCAGCGTGGTGAACCCGTGCTCCAGCGCGATGCGCGCGTTGCGAGCTCCCAGGATCGCGCGATACGGGATGGATTCCTTCAGCAGCTGCGCGTCGTAGTCTTCCGCGGTGACGTCTCCGTTCAGCAGGATGTGCGTGTGCGTGTCCATGAACCCCGGCAGCACCGTGGACTGCGACAGATCGATGACCTCCACTCCCGCCGGCGCCGTCCCGCCGGGAGTCACCGAGACGATTTTGTCTCCATCTATAAGGATCAGCGCGTTGCCGATGGGCGTGTCACTTTTGCCATCAATCAAGCGGCCCGCACGAATCGCAACCCTTTTCGGCGCTGGCGCGGCCTTGTCCCGCGCGCCAGAAATGCAGCAGCCAAGCGTCAGGGCACATAGCCCGGAGATTACGAGATGTATGCTCAACTTTGTCATGATGGTGAATCTCCCTTCGAGACGGCCGGAAGGTTAACACATCTTCATTCGTGGATAGCCGCGTTACCTAATAGGGCTGTGGAATATAGGGGAGATTGGCTGGCACGGTGTCACGGGAGGTACGAAGCGGGAAAGGCTCACGCCAAAGCAAAACCGACCGTTCTCTGGACGGTCGGTTCTGTCCTGCACAGTTCCTGTAGCACCCGGCAAATCTCAAGGAGAGTAAAAGACCGGCCGGGTACCGCGCCCCCAAAGGTCGAGGGCGTCAGGAAATTTCATAAGCACTAAACGGAGGACCGTACCGTCCCTGGACGCCGCAACGGCCGGCGCGCCAAGTCTTCCACGGCCGCCACCGCGCGCCGCGCGAAGCCCACCACCGGGTGCGCACTGGCCGCAAGCCGGGCCACCGCGACTTCCCAGGTCTTCTGCAGCATGTACACGCTGGCCACCAGCCCCGCGATCACCGCAAAGCCCACCGCAAACAGCGCAAACGCCGCCAGCAGCTCGCGCACGAAATACAGCTGAAACGCGGCTACAATCCCAAGAAACCACCACATCCATTTACGGCCTTTGTCTTTGTTTGTCATAGTTTTATCTGGCCCTTCGAGCCCTGCGGCGACTTCCGGCAGGCCCACCCAACCCTTCGTTTCCACCCTTACTTGCACCCTAACGACTCGCCTGACCTTTCGGGCATTTGATGCTTTGACCTGTCCGTTAGGTTAGGCTTTCCACCTGCCCTATTTGACACTATCGGGTTCTAATAGGCGATGGTACAAAAGGCACATTTTCGGCCCTAAACCACTCTCCTAGTACCGTCTCGGCGGCCCGAATTGTGCCGCATCTAGTTGATAATAATACTCTTAGACAGAATGCGACTTTCGCCCATGTTTTCGCCCCATATTCTCTGTACTAGCTTTGGCGGCCCTGTACGGATGGACAGTCGATTAGTAGGCCAACGCGGAGGCGAAAGGTAGTGACAGGAGGCCCACCGGCGTTGCATGCGGCGGCACTTCGAGCTAGCCGGAGTCGTCGTCTAAATGGCCCTTCCGGCTCCATATGAGATGTGCCAGAGGCCATGAGCTCTAGGTGAACCGCAGCCATAGACTGCTTCGCAATTTGGAGGAGTTCGGACGGGCTAGCCTGTTCAAACGCCAAAGCTCACGGGTCAAGATTTGCCGGGACAGAGGGTCATATTTTGCCCATCCAGCTCACAGAATGCGGCGCCTCGCTCGCGTTGACACGCACTCGGGAGTCATGCAGCCAGGCTCAACAGCGACTACGCCCATTCTGAAACCGACTTGTCCTCATTCCCAGCAGCCGCACCAGCCTTTAGGTCCTTCCCTCGGTTCTGCGCCTCGCGGTTTTGCTGCTTGGTCTGGTACTGGGGTTCTTGCCGCGTACCCAGCTTTACCACGCAATCCTCTCCATAACCGCTCTCACCGGCCACTTTTGCGGCAAACGCGCGCAGCTTCCGCCGGGTCTCCGCAGCTTCCCGCTGTGCCGCGGCTCTTTCCGCGGCATCCAGCGCATTCAGTTGTATGTTCGGATTCAATTGGTTGCCGTGTATGTGCATGGATGTCCTCCTGTGCAGGCCGATCTTGCCGGATCGCCGGCGTTCACCGCTGTCATCGCCCCTGCAGACGCGAGCTCGGATCTCCTAAACCCTTCAATTTGTGAAGCAATCGAAATACCGAAGGACACCCATTGAACATGCACGAGGAAGACAGGCAGGCTCGCAGGCACTTCCTGGCGGCGCAGTCTTTACAAGGTTTTCGGAGGGGAAAAGACTTAGGCGTTGCCCTTGAGCGCGTATCCCACGTCAAAGGGCAATTTGCCGTCAACCCGCAGAACCTTTACGGAACTGTTGATGGAATACACATCCACCAGACCAATCGCGCCCGGAATCGACGCCACTGCCAGCATGACGTTATCATCCGTATCCACAATCTTCACTACCTGACGCACTTCGTTCAACTTGGCGATGAAGGCTCGCAAATCACCGGCTGGCGCTCCAAACAGCTTCTCCATGGCGATACGGGTTTCCGGCGCATCCGGATCTTTGATTACCAGGGTGAAGTTCCTGCCATCCGGCCACGCCTTGAGCGTGCCCTTGCACAGCTTTACCAGGTCCGCGAGGGGAACATCGCTTACCTTATTCGCCGCCGAGGTCACAATCGCCGTATTTTTGATTGCAGGAGTGCCGGGAACGGCCACCCCCAGCAGCAAGCACGCGGCGACAGTCGCGCGCAACCGCAAATTCCAAATAGCAAAGTGCTTCATACCCACGCTCACTTTCAGGCAGGTTATTCCAAAGTATTGCCACCCTTCGCGCATGCAGCAAGCGGAAGTTTCCCGGCCTGTGCTCAACGGGTATGCAGCATCGCCTTTTCTGTCGCCCAGGATGTTGACGTTTGCGAAACATCCACCGTCCAGTTCCCGATGATTATCCTTATGCACCAAGTGGCCATTGGTACAGTATCCGCCCGCCGCGCCACACGATATTTTTGCAGTCCTGGGACCGAGAATGCTGTGGAACGAGCCGCCGAACGGGTGGCTGGAGCGTGGCGTCATGAAGCAACTTCAAATCGTAGCGGTGATGACGGTCTGTTCGCTGGCGTGGACCGCCAGCAGCGCCGCTCAAAACAATCCTGCGAGCGTTACCCCGGTACGCGCAAAAGCCGGCGCGACAACAAAGAACGCCGCAGCGCCTACGCCCGCCGCGAAGCCACCAGCGCAATTGCTGTTCGGCACGCTTCCGCTTTCCACACACTCCGTCGAAGCGCGCACCTTGGCGGAAAAGGCCCTGGATAATTACGAGAATGTGCAGCTCGACGAGTGCATCGCGCAAGCCAAACAGGCAGCTGATAAGGATCCGCAATTCGCGCTGGCCTACGCCATTTGGTCTTTCGCCGCGCGCCGCGATGAACCGGCCACGGCCGCGCTAGCCAAAGCCAACGCCCTGGCTGACAATGCACCTCCCGAAGAACAACTTCTCGTTCGCTGGATGGTCGCCACGCAATCTTCGGACCTGCTGCCCGCCATCTCGCTGATGAACGACATGCTCAAGCGCTTCCCGGACAACAAGCACGTTCTGTATCTCTCCGCGGAATGGCTGTATTTTCAGCAGGACTACGACCGCTCGCGGAAGCTCTTCGAGAAAGCTTTGCAAAGCGATCCCAAGTTTCCGCCCTCTCTAAATATGCTGGGCTACGCGTATATCGAAACCGGTGACCCTGATCCCGCCAAAGCTAAGGCCGCGCTGCAGCGTTACGCGGAGCTATTGCCGGACCAGCCGAATCCTCACGATTCGCTGGGCGAAGTTTTGCGCTTTTCAGGAGACGACGAAGGCTCCGTCATCGAATACCGCAAGGCGCTGAAAATATCGCCGACGTTTTATACCTCGCAACTGGGTGTCGGCGAAACGCTGACGCTCATGGGCAAGTACGACGAAGCCCGCGCCGAAATGGATAAGGCCGTGGCTATGGCGCCAACCACGCGAGACAAGCTGCATATCGAATTCCAGAAGGTCCTGATTCGCTTCTGGGAAGGTAAGCCCGAGCTCGGACGCCAAGAGCTTGTCGCTCTGGAAGAAAAGGCTCGCGATGCCAATGACGGCTACGCCCAGTACGACATTGGCTTGGGCCGCGCTTTTCTCGCCGCAAACACGGACGAAGAATTAACGCAGCTTTCGCGCCTTGAGAGCATCTTCTCCAACCCTTTCAACGCTATGGCGGAAGGCGATCGCCACACCGCGCTGGCTTCCATTTTGCGCGAAGAAGTACGCGTGCTCGCCAAGCTGGGAAAAGTAGAAAGCGCGCACGATGAGATTCAAGAACTGGAAGGTTTGGCTAGGGATACGCGCGATACCATCATCGAAGACTGCTACGAATCGGCTCGCGGCTATGTTTTGTACGCCACCGGAGATTACGCCAGCGCCGCGGATGAACTGGCCAGCGACCCGCAGAATCCTCTGGTCGCGCGGCAGATCGTTCTAACCCAAGAAAAGCTCGGCAACAAAGCGCAAGCCGAAGTGGATCGCACACGCTGGAAATATCTCCGTGCCGATTCCCCGCAATGGTTTTTGGCCGCGCAAGCTCCGGCCAATTAGGAACACTGTGCGAAATAAAGATGCGCCGCGGCGGATACTTGCCGCGGCGCATCTTTTCCATCTCTAGGTTCTAGGCCTTCTTAAGCAGCCGCGTGATCCAGATCAGAATCACCGCGCCCACAAAGGCCACCAGAATCGACCCAATCAGCCCGCCGCCGATACCAAGAGGCCCGAGAATCCAGCCACCGACAATGGCTCCCAGCATTCCTAGAATGATATCGACGACCACTCCGTAGCCGCCGCCCTTCATTACTTTCCCTGCCAGAAAGCCCGCGATCAAACCGACAATAATCCACCACAATAAACCACTCATAGTCTGTCCTCCTGTTTAAAACCAAAACGCCTGAACTGCGATTAGAAAAATTCCGGTTGGCCTGGTTTCGCTGCATGGTTTTAGAGCTTGCCCGTCCCGAATGTCAAGCGAAAGCCGGTTGAGAGAATCGTATTGTTATTCGTCAAGCCAGGCTGTGGATAGTTCGTGAAGCTGTCTGTAAACGTTGTTTGCCAAGCGAGCCAGGACTTGAGTTTCGTGGCCGCTGAAATTCCCAGCGTGAAGCGCAAATCACCGCTGTTGGAAATGTTGGGAAAGACCGTAAACGCCTCCGTGACCAGCGTCCGCCCATTTAGAATTTTCATGTTTAGAGTTTCGCCGGCATTGATTTCCCCAGTTTTGCGCGTCAGCGATGGGACTATCGGCGTGACCGTGGTGATCGCCGAATAGTATTCCTGGTTGAAGTCGCCGCCTCCGAAGACGTCAAATTGCGTGGCTTTGGTGTTGATCAGGTGATAGCCGAAGCCACCGCCCAGCACGTTGCGCAAATCAAGATGCTGGAACTCGTCGTATGCGAAATCAGTGAAGCCGAATACGAAAATCTTGGGATTCAAGTTGAAGTCGGTGCGAATGCCGCCGTTGATAGCTTTCGCGATAGTTCGCGAAGGCGGTGTCGTATCGTCAGTGGAATAAACCGCCGTGGAGTAGACGGTAATTTTGTCCTTGGGCGTCAGGCGGACCGCCTTGGCAGCAAGCGTGAAACTCAGCGTGGAGGAATCACCACTGGTATCGCTGAGCCCGCTGTCGATAAATCCGCTCCAGAAATCGAGGAGGTGCGGATTGCGCAGCCGCTCGATTTCAGCGTCGGCGGATTGCTGCTCGGCATCATTGCGCACCGTGACCACCGTATCTTTCGGAGCTTCCACGTTCCCCGTGGTCTTCGTGGCCACATCGAATTTGCCGTCGCTGGTGGTCACTGTGCCCACCACGGTTTGCCCGTCCTTCAGCCCCAGGTGCAGGTTCTGCGTGGACGTGATGGAGGTGACTGCGGCCCATTGCACATTCACGTCGCCGGCCAATTCTGTTTTGATCAACAACGTTTTGTCGTCGGATTTGACGATGGTGCCGGTTAGGCGGTCACCGTTTTTCAGGGTTATCTGGTCGGCGCGAATGCCGACGGCGAAGACACACGTAGCCAAAGCTAAAATCAAACTTCTTCGCACGGTCTTTCTCCTTTATTTGTCGAGCTGTTTACCGGCCGGGCTGGGCAATTGCGGCGAGGTAAAATTTCGGATGAACGACGTCCCTGTAAAGCGGATTAAGCTTACCGAAGGCAGCTAGGTAATCCAATGAAAATTGTGCTTTGCGCACGAGCCAGCGAATCGGGACGGAGACCTTCGTGAAGGCCGAGACCGCGCGTCAGCGTGCCGCCGTTGCCCGACGCTTGTAGTAAGGGTTGCGCGTGCCTTGTGTATAATGCGGCGATATTAAGGAGAACTGATGATTTCTGGAATTCGTAATCGGAAAAATGGGCAGGCTGCGCGACTCTTCATAGTTCTGGGCATGGTGGTTTGTCTATTTCACGGCGCGGGGTGCGCGCAATCTCCGGTGAAAAAAACTGCCGCGGATCAACCTTCAGCGCCTTCCGCGTCGCAAACTGCGCAGCGGCCCACGCTGGTATTTATGACCGATTTTGGAACGGCGAACGATGCGGTCGCTCTATGCAAAGCGGTGATGCTGGGAATCGCGCCGGACGCGCGGATCATGGATATTACGCACCAGGTGACGCCGTTTTCCATTGAAGAGGGCGCGCGGTTTCTGGAAGCGGTCTCGGAATATTATCCGCCGGGGACGGTTTTTGTGTCGGTCATCGATCCCGGCGTCGGAACGTCGCGCAAAGCGGTGATCGTGAAATCGAAGAAGGGACAATATTTTGTGCTGCCGGACAATGGGTTGGTCACGCCGGTCATCGATCGCGACGGGTTGGCCCACGCCTACGAAATCACCAATACGAATTGGATGATTCAAGCGGCAATATCTTCCACGTTTCATGGACGCGATATTTTTTCTCCCGCCGGCGCGCATCTGGTGATGGGTTGGGACTATACGCTCGCCGGACCGGAAGTCGCGCAATTGGTGCGGCTGACGCCCAAAGCCGCCACCCTGACGGACAAAGGAGTAGCTGGCGAGGTGATTGGACTCGACGATCCGTTTGGCTCGTTGATTACGGATATCACCGGCGATGACATTAAAAAATTGGGATACAACTTTGGTGACAAGATTTCGTTTCAACTGAACAAGAAGCCGCTGGCCCTGCCGTTTGGAAAAACGTTTATGGATGTTCCGGTCGGCGAGTCGCTGCTGTATATCGATTCGCGCGGACGGCTGGGCATCGCCGTGAATCAGGGAGACTATTCCAAAAAATTCAACATCAGGCCGCCAGGAGAGATTTTTGTCCCGCGAAAAGGCGCGGCAATTAAGGCACGCTAAGTCTCCTTCGCCTCACACCTGTAGCGCGGGCGCTTGGTTTTGAGCCCTGCGGCTTTTTCCGCGTCACGGATCACACTGCGATCAGTGCTGCGTCGCGCTAAGCGACTGTTGCAACGGCTGCTCGCTACAGTTGCTTTTTAGAAGTTGGGAGCATCCAATAGTGTTGTGTTGGTTTGCGTTTTGCTCAACTAATCCGTAGCGGGTTCCTGCAAGGGGGATTTCTATGACCGAAGCTGTGATTGTTTCCGCGGTGCGTACCGCGGTGGGACGCGGTTATAAGGGGACGCTCCGCACCACACGTCCGGACGATTTGGCGGCGCTGGTGATCAAGGAAGCGCTGGCGCGCGTTCCGGGGCTGGATGCTAAAGATGTGGATGATGTGATTTTGGGCTGCGCGATGCCGGAGGGCGAACAGGGCATGAACGTGGCGCGGATTGCCGCGCTGCGCGCAGGCTTGCCCGTTGAAACCTCGGCGATGACCATCAACCGCTTTTGCTCCTCCGGCTTGCAAGCCATCGCGCTGGCCGCGGAACGCATTCGCTCGGGCGGCGCGGAAATCATTGTGGCAGGCGGAACGGAGTCGATGTCGCTCGTGCCCATGGGTGGGAATAAAATTTCGCCGAATCCCTGGTTGATCGACAATTATCCCGACGCGTATATCAATATGGGCTTGGGCACGGAAAATATCGCCAAGAAATTTGGCATCGCGCGCGAGCAGGCGGATCAGTTTGCCGCGGAATCGCATCGCAAGGCGCTGGCTGCTATTGCGGAAGGAAAATTCAAAGACGAGATCGTGCCGGTGGAAGTGAAGATTACCACGCTGGTCAACGGCGCCGTGGCGAGCGGCGGAAAGAATGGCAGCAAGCCCGCGAAAGCGGTCACGCAGACCATTTCATTCGATACCGACGAACTGCCGCGCGCGGAAACTTCCTATGACGTGTTATCGAAACTGAAGCCGGCCTTTCATGTGGCCGGGACCGTGACGGCGGGAAATAGTTCGCCGATGAGTGACGGCGCGGCCGCTTGCGTGGTGATGAGTGAAGCTCGCGCGCGCGAGTTGGGGCTGAAACCCCTGGCGCGTTTCGTGGCGTACGCCACGGCAGGTTGCAAACCCGAGGAATTCGGCATCGGTCCGGTGTATGCGATTCCTAAGGCGCTGAAGCAGGCGGGACTGTCATTGTCGCAAATTGACGTGATCGAGTTGAACGAAGCGTTTGCGGCGCAGTCGCTGGCGGTGATACAACAGGCCGGGCTCGATGCCTCGCGCGTAAATCCGAACGGCGGCGCGATTGCCCTCGGGCATCCGCTGGGATGCACGGGCGCGAAGTTGACGGCCACGGTCATTCGCGATCTGCAGCGCAAGAACGGGCGCTTCGGCATGGTCACCATGTGTATCGGTGGCGGAATGGGCGCCGCGGGAATTTTTGAACGGCTCGCTTGAGGGATAAATCGTCAATGAAAACCGTGTCGCTCGCATTCCTTGCGATTGCGTTGTCGTTGATGGCCTTTCCGATGCGCGCGCAAGCTCCGGCGGCTATTCCGGCAGCCGAAGAGCCACATCATCACCAGGTGCTGGAAAATTCGTATGTGCGCGTGTTGCGAGTGAGCATCCCCACCGGCGATGCGACGCTGTTGCACGCGCACAATGCGCCGTATGTTTACGTCAGCCTGGGACCGGCGGATTTTGCGAACGCCGTGGCGGGCAAACCGGAAGCGCGCGTCAAGCTAACCGACGGACAAGTGGGTTACTCGCGCGGGAACTTCGCGCACCTGGTGCGTGCGGACGCGGGAATCCCTTTCAACAATGTGACGATAGAGCTGTTGCGTCCGCAGGGCGAGCCGCGCAATCTGTGCGAGAAAATTGTGCCCGGCGATGCCGGCACTTGCGATTTGAGCGGCTACGCGGCGGACGCGCCAATTGCCGTCCGTCCGTTGCTTGAGACCGACGAGATTCGCGTGTCTGAAGTGGTGGTCCGCAAAGGCGACGCCACTGATAAACCGCACGCGCAACCCGGATTGCTGGTGGCGGTTTCCGCCGCTCCCATCACAGTTGCGCATGTAGCGGGCGCAGCGACGCAAACGCTGCATGCCGGCGAAATAATCTGGCTTCCAGCAGGCGCAGTGCCGAAGTTTACTGTGGCAGAGGGCCTGGAATCGCGTTTGCTGTTAATTTCCTTCAAAGAGGCCGCCGCAGCAGCCGCCCCGACAGCACAAATCGGCCGCGTGTATCAGCCAGTACTCTGAGCTGGCCCAGCGCGGTGATGTGGCGCCAATCCCCGTCGGCTCCGCGGCAATCATGGCTGCTGGGCCTTCAATGTGCATTTTCCAGTCGAAAAGTTTGCCGTAAAACTCTTGGGTCTTTTGCTGATCTTTGCAACCAATTTCAAAATGCATTACCGGACAAGCCATGGGTTCTCCTTCTTAGCCGAGGATTTCAGACCATCGTTGCGACCATTTTTTCGCGAACGCGTTTAGTTTATCTTCGCCCGACGCCAAACGCGTGGAGCCAGATTTGCGCCTCGATTTTCTCCGCCGAGCGTTCGATGGTAACCCATAACAGCGCGACGGCTGAGTCGGCCCAGCAGCGGCGACGATTAACAGCTGCGGATGGTGAAATAAAAGTGGCACAGGGTCCGCGACGAGCATCGAACCCTGCGACGGTGATTTAATTCCTCGCGGCGAATTGCCCGGCGCAGTACACTGTCGGGCCGAAGCCGGGGAGCACGCGCTTTCCGGTTAACTCCGCGTTCGTTGCGCCGCATTTGTCGCGCGGTGTTCGTGGCAGGGCGTTGTGCTTTGCGGTCTTCGTTGTGTTTCGCGGTCTTCGTTGCGTGGCGTTGATAGTGCGACGTTGCTTCCACGGCGTCGGACGTTCGCGTGGCGCGGCGTTCGTGGCGGTTTTATTTTGGAGTGGCGATTGACGACACTGGAATTTACGGCGCTGATTGGTTTTGGGTCGCTGCTAGCGGGATTTCTGGGAGCGCTCACTGGGTTGGGCGGCGGCGTGGTGATCGTGCCGATGCTGACGTTGCTGTTTGGCGTGGACATCCGGTATGCCATTGGTGCGGCGCTGGTGTCGGTGATTGCTACGTCTTCTGGTGCGGCGGCGGCGTATGTGCGCGACGGGTACTCGAACATTCGCGTGGGAATGTTTCTGGAGATTGCCACCACGATTGGAGCGCTTTCCGGCGCGGCGCTGGCGCTGTATTTGCGGGTGTCTATCATCGCCATCATTTTCGGAGTGGTGCTGTTGTATTCGGCTTATGCATCGTTCCGCAAGGAATCCGACGTTTCCAAGGATGAGCGAGTGGATCGCATTGCTACCTGGCTGCGGATGGATAGCGCGTATCCGACGGCGAATGGATTGACAAGCTATCACGTGCGGAATGTTCCGCTGGGCTTTCTGATTATGTATGTGGCGGGAGTTTTGTCCGGCTTGCTGGGAATTGGGTCCGGCGCCGTTAAAGTCCTGGCGATGGACCAGGCGATGAAGCTGCCATTTAAGGTGTCGACGACGACGAGCAATTTCATGATTGGTGTTACGGCGGCGGCGAGCGCGGGAATTTATCTTAGCCGCGGGTATATCGATCCAGGGCTGGCGATGCCGGTGATGCTGGGAGTTTTGGCGGGATCGCTGCTGGGCGCGCGGGTGCTGGCGGGCGCGCAGGTGAAAACTTTGCGAATCGTTTTCAGCAGCGTGATTGGAATATTGGCCATTGAGATGATTTACAACGGAATTGCGGGGAAATTCTAAGATGGACGCACAGAGCACGCACGCTATAGACCTGCAGAAGGATAAGCGTGTCGACCAGCTGATGGGGATTGTGCTGCGATCGGGAGTTTTGCTGGCGGCGACGATAGTTGCCATTGGCGGCGCTGTATTCCTGGAGCGGCACCGCTTGCCCGTGGCGGATTACCATGTATTTGATGGCGAACCTACGCAATTGCGGACGGTGCGCGGAATCGTTGGCCAAGCATGGGAGTGGCATGGTAGTGGATTGATTCAATTGGGGTTATTGTTGCTGATCGCGACGCCGGTGGCGCGGGTGGTGTTTTCGGTTGGGGCGTTTTTGTACGAACGGGACTGGACTTACGTGTTGGTTAGTCTGCTGGTGCTGGGACTATTGTTTTATAGCTTGTTTAGCGGGCATGGTTGAAGCCAAGGCGACCGCCTCCCCGACCCGACCGGGTCGGGGTAAACGCCAGGCGGCCGCTACAAAGGCAAGGGCATCGGGCTACCCCCGGCTTTTGAAAGGATGTGAAAACAAAGGAACTTAAAGTTCCTTTGTTTTCACATCCTTTCGCAAGTGTTCATTCTGCAAGGTTTACGGTCGGTTTGGCGTTACCATCTGGTTACCTCGGAAATCGCGCCTTTTTGTGCCGCCTGTGGGTCCCGCAGGTCGCCTCGAACTGTGGCCGCGCGCGAACTTGCGAACCAAAAAAGAACCCCTGGCGATGGGAGCGGGACTAAGTTTTAAGGGGTTTTGCAGATGGCGAGGCGCACTTCTCTACATCCAAAAGAATAACTCATGATAATTGGTCTGTCAAGACGTATTTTGGGCATTTTTGCTTGTCGGATGGCCTACGGTCCGGCTAAGGTCGGGCTTTCCGCCGAAGGGTGTTCAGCTGTACGTGGGTACCATTGATTGTGTTTTTGCGGGCGGGTAACGTTTAAATTCCCAGACATCTTTGGCGTGGTTTTGGAGCTGCTCATGAATCGCGCGGTGCTTCGCGGGGTGTGGTGTGTCGCGATGATGGTGATTTGTGTTGGTGGCGGAGCGCAACGTGGCTTGGCGCAGACGCCGGTGTTGTTAGTGGATGCCGCGGGGAACCCGCACGCGATCAATCCGGATATTTATGGAATTGCCAGTTATGGGTTGGACGCGGGGTTTGCGAAAGAGATTCAGGTGCCGAATGTGCGGTGGGGTGGGGACGGGACCACGCGATACAACTGGATGGTGGATTCGAGCAACGCGGGATTCGATTGGTATTTTATGGGCGGAAACGGGCAAGCCAGTCCAACGCCTAGCGCGTCCGCCGATTTGATGGTCAGCACGTATAAGGCGGCGTCTAACGCGCACGCCTTAATGACGATTCCGATCATTCCGTATGTGAACAAGACGGCGGCGTGGAATTGCAGTTTCCCGGTTTCTGTTTATGGGCCGCAGCAATCGACGAATCCGTATGTGCATCCGAACGGGGACAATTGCGGGAACAGCTTGACGACGAACGGCACGCAGTTGATGGACAACAATATTTACGCGAATCACATCGACAACACGACGGGGCTGCAGCTGGGGTGGGTACAGCATTTAGTTACGATCTTTGGGACCGCGTCGAATGGCGGGGTGCCGTACTACCAACTGGATAACGAGCCGGGTGGTTGGAGCAACACGCATCGCGACGTGGAGCCGGTGCAGCCGGATTACGACACGATTATCAGCTTGGGGCAGCAGTATGCGGCGGCGATCAAGCAAGCGGACAGTTCGGCGAAAGTTTTTGGGCCGGTGGATTTCACGCTGGGAGGATGGATTGGCACGCCCAGCCTGCAGAATAATTTGTACGCGGGACAGTATTACTTGCAGCAGATGGCGGCGTACGAGCAGACCAATCACCAGCGGATCCTGGACTATTTCGACGAACATTATTATGGCGGCGGGTCGACGGATGCGGCGGAGCTGGCATCCACGCGAGCGCTGTGGGAGAGCACGTTTAATTCCGGGAGCTGGGTGGAACAATATTATTTTGATGGGCCGATGATGCTGTTGCCGCGCTTCCAGAATTGGATTGCGACGTACTATCCCGGGACAAAATTATCGATTTCGGAGTACAGCTTCAGCAGCGGGACGAATCCCTTGGTGGATGCGCTGACCGAAGCGGACGTGTTAGGGATTTATGGGCGCGAAGGTTTGGATTTCGCGAATATGTGGATCGTCCCGAAGCCCACGGATCCGGTGGCATACAGTTTTCGGGTGTATCGAAATTACGATGGCGCGGGCGGGCAGTTTGGAGATATGGCGGTAAATTCCACGAGCAGCGATCAGGGGCAGCTGTCGGTTTATGGGGCGCTGCGGTCTAGTGATGGGGCGTTGACGGTGGTGGCGATTAATAAGACCACTGGCGCGATTGCGACCAGCCTTACGCTGGCAAATTTTAACGCGGCTGGGACAGCGGCGGTGTTCAGCTACAGCAATGCAAATTTGACGCAAATTGTTGCAGGGACGCCGGTGGCAGTGGCGTCGGGGGCGGTGAGATATACGTTTCCGGCTTATTCGGTGACGGTTTTTGTGTTTACGCCGAAGAGCACGGCAGCGGCGGCTACTACGACCAGTTTGAGCGCTTCGGCTGCGCAGGTGACTTTTGGGCAAAGCGTCACATTTACGGCTACCGTGGCGCCGGCTTCGGGATCGGGAGTACCGACGGGTAGCGTGAATTTTTTTGATGGAACGACACAGATCGGGAGCGGCGTGCTGAACGGATCCGGGATGGCGACGTTCAGTTCATCGAGTCTCGCCGTGGGGACGCATTCTGTAACGGCGGTGTATGCAGGGGATACGAATTTTAGTGGATCGACCTCTGGCGTCGCGTCGGTGACGATTGTGGCTGCGGCGAAAACCAATACTACGACGGCGCTTTCGGCTTCTGCGACGCAGGTGACTAGCGGGCAGAGCGTAATGTTTAATGCGGTGGTGACGCCTGCTTCGGGTTCGGGGACGCCGACAGGAAGCGTGACGTTTTTGGATGGGGCAACATCGCTTGGGATGGCGACGCTTAATGGCGGATCCGGTTCGGTGAGTAGCAGCACGCTCTCGATTGGGACGCATACGATTTCGGTGATGTATTCGGGGGACGCTAATTTTTCTGGGTCGACCTCGAGCGCGGTGTCGGTGACGGTGGTTGCGCCGGCGAAGATTGGCACGGTGACGACAGTTTCAAGTTCGGCGATGCAGGTGACGAGCGGACAGAGCATGACGTTTACCGTGAGCGTGAAGGCGCAGTCAGGGACGGGCGTCCCAACGGGCGCGATTACACTTCTCGATGGCGGGTCGCAGATTAATTCCGCGATGTTGAACGCGGGTGCGGCGTCGTTTACTAGCTCTACGCTCGCGGTGGGCAGCCATACGATCACGGCAGCGTATGGCGGCGACACAAACTATGCGGCGTCCAGTTCGGCGGCGGATACGGTGACGGTGGCGGCTGCGCCTACGGGCGATTATTCGTTGTCGATGAGCAGTTCGTCGCTGACGCTGGTGCCGGGTGGAAGCGGGATGTTGATGATTACGGTTGCGCCGAAAAATGGATTTAAGCAAGTGCTGGGGTGGGCCTGCTCGAACTTGCCGGCTGGCGGGAGTTGCAGTTTTAGTGCGGAGAGCATGAATCCGGCGAGCGGGACTGGGACGACGACGTTGACGGTGTATGCACCAGACGCGGGGCAGGCGCAGATTCCGCTGCAGTCACCTTTCTCGGGTGGGCGAGAAGCCGCTAGATTGCTCTTGGGAATAGTGGCGGTCCTCGCCGCAGTGGTGGCGCGGAAACGGAGAGCCGTAGGAGCCACGGTGCGGTGGGCGCCGGTGTATGCAACTTGCGCAGTGCTGGCGGCGGTTGTAGCGCTCGAGGGTTGCGCAAGCACACCACAGGGACAGGGATTGGTCCAACCGGTTAGCTACGTTGTGACGGTGACGGCGTCGGCGAACGATGCGCCGACGCACACCGGGCAATTTCAATTGACGGTTAAACCGTAGAGATCAGCAGAACCGCACGAATGGGCGGCCCGGTGTCGTTTCGTCAGCCGCGTACGGTCAGCACCGGGCAATCAGCATAGGCGACGACTTTGTGAACGGTGGCCATGGGAAGATGCGTAGCTGCCCCTGGTATTCCTTCCGGTCCGTGGACGCCCATGACGATCAGGCCGGCATTGGTGCGCTGCGAGACCTCCAAAATCTTATCTACGGCGGGACCTTGTTCCACGATGAAGTGCGGCGCGCACCAAAGGTTGGCCTGGTCTGGGACCAGCGCGCGGAGCTGACCTTCGCTGGATTCCCCAAACTCCGCCGCACTAGCCATGTGATGGGAGGTTCGATTTTCGACGACATGCAAAAGCGTGAGCTTGGACTGATGCTCTTGGGCCAAGGAAATAGCGAGCGGGGCGGCAGTCAGCGATGCCGGGCCAAAATCGGTGGCGTAGAGAATAGCCGCGATCTTTCCGTGGACGATGTCTTGGGCGAGCGCTCGAGGCCCAACGGTAAGAACCGGGCAAGGAGCGTGGCGGAGAATTTCTTCAGCCTGCGAGCCTAGCAGGGCCTTACCGATTCCGGTTCTGCCTCGGGTGCCGATGACGATTAGATCGATGTGATGGGTTTCGATGGCCGCCGCCAAAGCGGGCCAAACGCCGCCTTCGTCTTGCAAAATTTCAGGAGTGATTCCCGGGAAGTCGCGCTTCACCACATCACGAAGGCATCGCGTCTCCATGTCACGAGTCATTTGCAGGGTCTGCCACATTTCTGGAGGCAGCGCATAATTGGCCGGTTCATGAACGTGGAGGGCGTAGAGCTTAGCGCCGAAGGTCTTTGCGAGAGCCGCGGCATACGGCATGGCGGAGTTGGCGGCCGAAGAAAAGTTCGTGGCGAACAGGATATTGCGAAAACTGACGCGTTGTTTCGTTTGAGTTGCTGGCATGTTGCACCTCTCATCACAAAACTAGACCTTCGCTAAGTGGAATGCAGTGCCGGCGGTCACGCCGGCCAGTGAGCCAGGTCACAGGGGTTGAGAAAGCGTCGTATAATGCCGCGATATGAAGACCCCATACGGGCTGCGCGTAATCGAAAGTTGCCTGGCGTGCCCGGTGCTGAAAGACCGGGTGTTCTGTAATCTCCCTCGGGCAGCGCTGACGGGCTTGGATGCAATTTCCTCGCCAGCGACGTATCCGCGTGGAGGCGTGCTATTTGTGGAAGGTCAAGAGCCCCGCGGGGTGTTCATTCTTTGCAACGGGCGTGTCAAACTTTTCGGAGCTTCGGCGACCGGAAAGGCAGTAATTTTCCGCATCGCAGAATCGGGAGAGATTATTGGTTTGCCGAGCACGCTGTCGGCAAAGCCATATGAAGTTACCGCCGAAGCGCTGGAGCCCACGCAGGCGAACTATATAGGTCGGGCGGATTTTCTAGCGTTCTTGCGCGAACACGGCGATACGGCGTTGCGGGTGGCAGAGATGCTAAGCGAGATTTATCACGCAACTTGCGAAGAGGTCCGCTACCTTGGCCTGTCGAGCTCCGCAGAAGAAAAACTAGCGCGCTTTCTTTTGAATTTAAGAGCACGAAAAAATAGCGAGCCGGGACAGCCTGAGGTGTCTTTGACGCTGACGCACGAGGAGATCGCCAACACGATTGGGTCTTCTCGGGAGACGGTAACTCGTCTGCTTACTGGTTTTAAGCGCAAACAGCTTATTGAGATCCACGGTTCGACGCTGGTCATCAAGAATAAGGAAGCACTTCAGGAGTTGCTCGAAGTCTGACGCGCGCTTTCCGATGCGAGTTACAGGATCGCCCCTGGGGGAGTAAGCCGTAGGGGTGGGGCGTCGTTGCTCATTCAGGAGTTTGCTTCGCGCCTGGAACACGGCTCTTCAGGAATTTAATTTGACCGTCGTGGTTGGATTCGTGTTCGGCGACATGAAACCATTTGGCGTAGTTGTTGGCGGAAAAGTCTCCCTGGGTAACCACGATGGCCAGCCACTTATCGTCGCGCTTGCGAAATTCGGCAAGGCTCTTCTCCCGGGCTTGATGCAAGGCGTCGAGATAATAATCGAGATTGTTTCCCTTGATGGCTTTGCGTGCCGGCTCTCCGAGATTCATGGGAATGTCCCACTTTTTCTTCACGTCGTCAGGCCAAGAATCCCAATCCATACCGGCAAAGGTGTTCATCTGATAGTAAGTCTCAGTGGCCGCTAGATGCAGGAGCAGTGCGCCGATGGTGTTGGCTTTGGCGTCGAGCAGAAAGTCCAAGTCCTGCTGCGACAAGCCCCGCACGTTGTGTACGACCTGGTCGCGGGTGAAGGCCAGCATGGAGGTCAACGTTCCGACCTCGGGCGTGAAGCCGGGTTGTGGTCCGACGATCCACGCGTTTTCGGCAGCGGCGGCGGATTCGGGACGGGCGACAAGCGTCGAGAGACCGACTGCCATTCCGAGGCCACCCTTGAGGAAGTCGCGCCGGTTAGGCATGCATTCGAGTGAGAACATGTGATTTTCCTCCGTCGGAGATGCGATTTGCTGAAGGAATAATACTGCTCTGAAAGGAGTCTGGCGAGCGGATATGGCACGACCGCGCGCGCTTGTTGGCGGGTGGGTGATTGCCCTTGGCGGGGGGCGAGGGTAGAATGGGGTTTCGCGTCGCAACTCAACTGACAATTTAAATTAGCTTGAAGGAGTCGTTAGCCATGGCCACTGCAACCGCAACCAAGTCCGCAGCGAAGGGCGGGAGTTTTCTGCTGGAGTCGGCGCTACCGCAGGATGTGTTTACCCCGGCGGACGTGACCGACGATCAGCGGCTGATTGGGCAAACGGCGGAAGAGTTTGTGATTAAGGAAGTGTTCCCGCACATCAAGGATTTGGAGAACAAAAAGCCCGGGCTGATGGCGGAACTGGTGAAGAAGGCCGGCGAATTAGGGTTGATGGGCGGAGGAATACCGGAGGAGTATGGCGGCGCGGGGCTGGACAAGATTTCCGGCATGGTAATGACGGAGAAGCTTTCGCTGTATGGCGGGTTTGCAGTGACGCACGGAGCGCACTCTGGAATTGGCACGCTGCCGATTGTGTATTTCGGGACCGAGGAGCAGAAGAAAAAATATCTGCCGAAACTGGCTACCGGAGAATTGATCGGGGCGTACTGCTTGTCCGAACCGCAGGCGGGGTCGGATTCGCAGAATTCGCTGACGCGCGCGGAGTTGAACGCGGAAGGCACGCATTATGTTTTGAACGGGCAGAAGATGTGGATCACCAACGGCGGTTTCGCGGATATTTATATTGTGTTTGCGAAAGTGAATGGCGAGAAGTTTACGGCGTTCATCGTGGAACGCGCGTTTGAAGGATGTAAGCCGGGCAATGAAGAGCACAAGATGGGGATTCACGGAAGTTCGACGACACCGGTGTTTTTGGAAAACTGCAAGGTACCGAAAGAGAACGTGCTGCATGAGATTGGGCGCGGGCACATCGTGGCGTTCAATATTTTGAATGCGGGACGATTTACTTTGGGGGCTTCGGGCGTGGGCGCGTCGAAGCATGTGTTGGCCACGGCGTCGAAGTATGCGAAGGAACGTAAGGCGTTTGGGAAGTCGATCGGCGAGTTTGGATTGCTGAAAGAAAAGCTGGCGGAGATGGCGATTCAGCTGTTCGCGGTGGAGTCGATGGTGTATCGCTCGGCGGGTAACATGGAGTTGGCGATGGCGGCGGCGGCCGGCTCTGGCGACAAAGTGAAAAACACCATGGCGGTGCTGGACGAGTACGCGATCGAGAGTTCGATTTCGAAGGTGTACGGCAGCGAGATGCTGGATTACGTGGTGGACGAGGCGGTGCAGGTCTTCGGCGGATATGGATTTCACGAGGACTATCCAGTGTGCCGGGCGTATCGCGACTCGCGCATCAACCGGATTTTCGAAGGCACCAACGAAATTAACCGCATGTTGATTATCCAGATGCTGATGAAGCGGGCGATGGGCGGGCAGTTGGCGCTGATTCCCGCAGCGATGAAGCTGGCGGAAGAAGTGCTGGCCGGGCCATCGTTTGAAGAGGCGCCGGAGGGCGTGCTGGCGGAGGAAGCGCGAGTGGTGGCCAATGCGAAGAAGATGTTCCTGCAGGCGGCAGGCGGCGCGGTGCAGAAATTCCGCGAGAAACTGGCGGAAGAGCAAGAGCTGATTGCGGCGCTGTCAAACATCGTGATGGAAATTTATGGCATGGAGTCGAGCTTGCTCCGCGCACAGAAAGCGGCAGCGGCTAAAGGCGAGGCAGCCACGCAGGTGATGAGCGACGCGGCGCGGGTGTTCATCCATGATGCTATGGAACGCGTGGAGCATGAAGCGAAGCGGGCGTTGGCGGCGGTGAATGAGGGCGACATGCTGACCACGCAGATGGCGGTGCTGAAGCGATTTGGCAAGAGGGCGCCGGTGGATACGATCGCGCTGCGGCGGAATGTGGCGGCGGCGGTGCAGGCGCAGGATAAGTATCCGTTTGAAGGACGGTAAGCAAAACCGGGCCGCCATGGAAGAACTCTACATAAAAGCGAGAGCTGCGTAGAGGCGAGAGCCACATAGGCGAGGGCCGCTTTCGATGGCCCATGGACCGGTTCACCACCTCTACACACGATTGATCAAGGCTGTTCTGAAGCGTCGCAAAATTGATTACACTGGATAACCGGCAATAGATCATTGTTTCCAGAGGAATTGCGATGCCGCGTAAGTTGTTGGTGATGATCTCTTGCGTCGTGGTGGCCCTGCATGTGGGGCTGGCTACGATTTTCAAAGCCTGGCCGTATACCCCGCTATTTTCGAATGCATTGCAGATTCTGTCGAGCTTTCTGGCAATGGCGGCTTGTTTTGGCGCGCGCAAAAGGAGCCGGGGACTGGCGCATCGTTTCTGGTTGCTGGTGGGATGCGGGTTCGCGATCTGGGGCATCTCCAACTTTTTCTGGGCGTACTACGAAGTAGCGCTGCATATGGAGCCGCCGTCCGGCTCGTTGGTACGTTTCCTGTTCGATCTACAGGGCGCCTTTTTTGCGATGGCGTTGCTGCTGGAAGAGAACGAAAACTCCACCTACGCGCTGCTGGAATCGATCGCCGATTTTACACAGATGGTGATCGTGTTTACGCTGGTGTACGTCGGGCTGTATTACATCCCATCGTTGCAACTGGACTCGCATCAGGCGCTGCGGCTTGAAACGCTGGTGGAGGTGGGAGAAAACACCACATTGATCGCGCTGGCGTTGTTTCAGTGCGTGCGCACACGTCTGAAGCAAACGCGAATATTGTTTGGCGGGCTGGCCTTGTATCTGACGCTGGACATGATCGGCGCGGCAATTTCCGAGTATCACGAAAAGATTCAAGACTCGCCGACGGGCAACATTTACGATTTGTGCTGGACGGTTCCGCTGTTGCTGACCGCGATATGGGCCGCCGGTTGGCAGCCGAGCAAGGAAAGTTCGCGGAGAGCGGCGGAAAAGTCCAGGACCTTCTCACAATTGATGATGAACAATGCGACGTACGCCTTGGCGCCGCTGATCGTACTGGTGCAGGTGGCGGAGTTGCCGGCGGGATGGCGGTTGTTTCGGTACTCGCTCTTGGCAGGGTCGATCATTTGTTATGCGGTGCGGCTGTGCATCAGTCAATTCCGGGAATCGCAAAGCGGAGAGACCGTGCGACGGCACGCTCTGGCAATGGATTCCGCGGTGGACGGCATGGGAATCGTGGGAAATGGCGGGAATTTCATTTACGCGAATGCGGCGTTCGCTCGCATGATGGGGCAAACCGGGCCGGAAGCCATCGTCGGAAAATATTGGCGAAAAATCGTTGATTCCCGTGATTCCGACACGGTGGAGGAGCAGATCCGCGACGGGTTGCGAGCCAGCGGAAAGTGGTTCGGACCGATGACCATCCATCAGCCAGACGCCTCCGAGCTTCCCATTGAAATGGCGGTGACGTTGCTGCCGGACGGCGGCACGGTGTGCGTGAGCCGCGATATCTCGGACCGCCGCAAGGCCGAACTGGCGCGCATCAGCGCGGAGTTCAGGTATCAAACGCTGGTGGAACAGGTGGCAGCGATCAGCTACGTCGCGGAATTGGGCATCCAGGGGAAATGGCTGTACGTGAGCCCGCAGGTAGAAAATATTTTTGGATATGCCGCAGCGGAATGGCTGGTGGAGTCCGAAAACTGGATCCGGCATATTCCCCAGGAAGACCATGGAGTGATTGTGGCCGCCGAAGAGGCGTGCAGACGAGGAGCGCCGTTTCAAGCGGAATACCGGGTAGTGCGGAAAGACGGAAAAACGGTATGGGTCAGCGATACCGGGGTAGTGGTAAAAAACCAAAATAGCCGACCGTTGATGGAAGGAATTATTGTCGACATCACGGAACGGAAGCAGCATGAAAATCAATCGCAGCAATCGCGGCGGATGGAAGCGGTGGGGCGGCTAGCAGGCGGAATTGCGCACGACTTTAATAATCTGCTGACGATCATCAAAGGCTATGCGGAGCTGGCGCTGAACCGGACGGGCTTGCCGGCGGGTGTGGTGGCGGACGTAACGCAGATTTCCGGGGCGGCAGAACGGGCGGCAGCGCTAGTGCGGCAATTGTTAGCGTTCAGCCGCAGACAGGTGCTACAACCGAAGGCCATCGACGTGAACAGCATCGTAGTTGGGCTGGATAAATTGCTGCGGCGGTTGATCGACGAAAATATCGAGATGCGGACGATATGCGGGGAAAACCTGGGCACGGTGAAAGCCGATCCGGCGCAGATCGAACAGGTGGTAATGAATTTGGTGGTCAACGCGCGCGATGCGATGCCGCGCGGCGGAACGCTGACGGTGGAGACGACTACGGTGGACCTGGATGCTGGTTATGCGGACGAGCACGTGACGGTGAAGCCCGGAAAGTACGTGATGTTAGCCGTTTCCGACACAGGCGTGGGGATAGATAGCGTGGCACAGGCGCACATTTTTGAGCCGTTTTACACCACCAAGGGAGCGGGACGCGGTACCGGACTGGGCCTTTCCACGGTGTATGGAATCGTGAAGCAGAGTGGTGGCTATATCTGGGTATATAGCGAGGTTAATCAGGGCACCACATTCAAGCTATATTTGCCGTGCGTGGAAGAAACGGTATCGCGAGAAAGCGGCGCGATAAAAGATGGCGAGGTACCGCATGGCACGGAGACGATTTTATTGGTAGAGGATGAAGACGCGGTACGCGAGCTGGCAAGAACCGTCCTGGAATCGCAGGGCTATGCGGTGGTAGAAGCCATGAGCGCGGAGGAAGCGGAAAAACTGGCCAATGGGTGCGACAAGAAAATCGATCTACTGCTGACCGACGTGGTGATGCCGGCGATGAGCGGACGAGAACTGGCGCGGCGGATCAGCGCGCAAAGGCCGCAAACGCGAGTGTTGTTTATGTCCGGTTATACCGATAATGTGATCGCGCAAGGTGGCGTGCTGGAAGCCGGCGTATCGTTCCTGCAAAAACCTTTCAGTCCCCGTGCGCTGGCAGCGAAGGTGCGCGAGGTGCTGGATACGCCAGTGGTTACGAACTAGCGAGATTCCTGCCGTGTGTTATCCCCGCAGATTGCTTCCCCGATTGTTTCGTAGTAGTTTTCGCCGAAATCAGATGGCTGCACTGCGGATACACAGCGAAAGTGGGCGCTTTGACGCAAACGTCCGGGCAAGCTGGGCCGCCCTACAACGGATTGCGCGCTCGTCGAATTGGTCAATAACGACAACAGAAAAGCGTTTAATTAGATGCGGATAGCTGGTGGCCGAGAGCCTGGCGCGCAACGTCGAAAGTGCCGAGGCGGCCGCTGGCAGCGTCACGAATTACAAATCTTACGCGATCGGTCCTGGGCGGCAGTGGGGTGTTGACAATAAACATGACGCGACCGTTCGTGGAATTCTCAAAATCACTTTTGGTGACGAGAATTTCCATTTCCTTCACTTTATAGGCCAGCACGGCGTCTTTTCCCGAGACTTCGGCGGTAACCAAGGTAATTTCCGCGTGCTGGTCGCCGTTGGCCTGACGATTCCAAGAAACGGTGTCGCGATCGAGGCTAACGGAAAAGCGCGCGGAGGGCGGCGGGGCGAACAGGATCTTGCCAACGGCATCAAACTGCACGCTGGCGAACGGCAGAGGGCTGGTTACGGCGCGAGAGAGGGCAAAGTCCAATTCTTTTTTGGAGGCCCCGAAGCCTTCATCGAAGGCGTAGTAACCCTGCTGTGTGGTAGCGTCGAGTCCTGGCGGCGCGACTTGCACGCGAATCTTGCGGAATTTCCCATCGAAGTCGGTGTTTTTCGGATAGTAGGCCAGGGTGTAGTAGGTTGCGCCACTAGTTACGGCGTTGGCGATGGCCACGTCGATGTCGTTGCGCAGGCGATAGATTTTGCCACCGGTGGCGGGCGCCAGGCCCTCAAAGATGAGTTCTGAAGGCGTGTTGGCGGCGCTTTGCGAGACGACGGTTGAGCCGAGACTCGCGACGAAGTCTTCATCCGCGACCGGCAAACCTTTTGGATCGATGGTGTACATAGTAGTTCGCGTCTCCTGGAGCCAGTTCGCGGTGTAGCGCACGTAGCTGAGGAAACGCTCGCGGTCGACAAGGGCCACATTGTACGAGGAAAGAATCGGGAATCCGGTACCGACCCAGATGACGTTTTTGCGGCTTGCTCGGTCGGCGCTGGAGAGAGCAATTTCGTCGAGCGCGAGGAGCGAGGTAAGCATGAGGTCGGCGGAGCCTTGCGTCCCGCCAGTGTTCGAGTGCGAGGGCAACTCCAAATCTATTTTCTTAGTTTTTTCAACGAGGAGCGCGGTATTTTGCGTGGGACCGGCAATTTTTTGCAGGTGTCTCTTGGTCAAGACCATCACGGCGGTGGGGTCTGGAAGCGTGGCGGGCTGCTTGCTTAGAAACTTGAGCAGCATTTGCCATGCGAAGGACATATCTTCAGACGTGGTATTCAATTCGTCCAATACGATGATGGTTTCCGGACGACCGGACTCGCCGTGCTTTGCCCCAAGAGAGCCGAGGCCCGGGTCGTCGTTGCTTTGGGGATTGGCGGAGCCCGCATTGAAGTGGGAGGCGGGAGTTTCAAAATTAGCGATTCTCTGCGGCTGGCCGTCTTCGAGGACGGTGAAGTCATCCTTGTGCAGACCCGTGACGGGATTTCCGGCGCGATCGGTAACCACTACATCTAGCATCACGAGGCGGGAGTGGCTGCGCAGCGTTGGCTCTTCCTGTTCGGGCGGAACTCGCCTTGACCTTTGCGCTTTCGCAGGAAGTAGCAGCGCTCCGCCGAGCACGACGGAAGCGACGACGATGAAGGTCGCAAGGATGGCGACAGACGAGAACGGTGCGCGACGCTTGCGTTCTGCAACGTCGTGGGATATGGAGCGGATGAACGAGACCATTGTTGTACCTCTCGAGCGCTACCCCGGTTGAACCCTTGAGGTGAATTCTACGACGACTTGGGTGACGTCACTTACTTTTAGTTCAAGCACCTAACTTCCATGACTTTCATAACTTGGGACGATACACAATCTTCCAAGGGGTACAGCAGATTTCATTCAGGGCTTCGGGTCGGCCGCCGAAGGCTGCGCGTCTTTGGGTTTGCCAATGGAGGAAAGCGTTTCAATGTTGAACCTCTTGTAGTCCGAATATTTGGTCACTTCGTTGACCTTGAGGCCTTTGACCAAGAGGACGCGGACGCCGACGTGCGCTTCGAGGTAGGTAGGCAACCATACTTCATCGTTGATGAATTGCTGTTCCATGACAAAGCTGGTGCCTTTCTGGAGGTTGGCGACCAGCCCACCTGCAAACTTCATGTCGCCGACGAAATAGGCTTCGAGGCGGGCTACATCGTGGGCCTTTTCGTCGATCCAGACCACTCCAGCCAGCTTCTGCACTACCTTTTCCTCGAGCTTATGGGCCTTGAAATCGGGGTTGGGCTCGAAGTCAAAGACCAAGACATCCTGACCGCGAAATCTTTCTCTGCGAGGATTCACAAACTGGGAAACGCGGAGGAATATTTCGATGCCCGGATCTTCGGAATCGGAGTCTTTGCCCTCTTCTTTCTGTTTTTCTTCCTTGGCGTCTTTTTTGGCCTGCCTCTTTTGGATCTCCTGGATTTCTTTTTGCGTCTTTTCGTTTTCTTTCTGCTGCTCGTCCGCGCTGAGCGGCTTGCCGTCTTTTTTCACCAGCGTGGAGATTTCGTCTCCATCAAGGTAGAAGAAGGTGTATTCCTTCACTTCGCGTTTTTTTACGCGGCCGTCGTTTTCGTATTCGGTTTCGTCGTCGACACGGGTTCCGGCATAGTTCTCTTTAATTTTGTCGATGGCTTTCTGGTGGTCGTCAATCTCCTTGAAGAGCGCTTTGAGGTCGGGGAGCTGGACCTGGGATTTTCTTGGGAAGTCGAACACGCGTTCGCCGACTGTGCCGTTGACGGAGGCGCGCGTCAACGTGATGTTGTAAACAGCGTTGCCGCGATGTAATTCGATAGCGTGCGGAAGTTGCACGCCATTTTCGGCGCGGTAGTCGGAATAGATGCGCTCTTCGGTTAGGCCATCGAGCGGCGCGGATTCTTTGACGAGGAGGTGACACTGGACATCGAAAAATAGCTCACGCTTCAAACCGGTGACGGTGGTCAGTTCCACTTGTAAACTATCTTTGCCGCGTACTTCGGCATGGCCAATGTACGCCGCTGCGATTTTGGCTTTCTTCAGGTCCAGCAGCCGCGAGTTGTAAAACTGCGATGCGGCTTCAAGTTGGGCGCTGGAATCGCCAAGAAGCGTGGAAGCTTCTCCGCCAGAATCCTGGTGCCAAGCGGATTTGCCGTTGTAAGCCTCGATGACGGGCTTGCTGTCGACGATGAGCTCGGAATAGTAGTGATTCGGGGCTTTCAGATAGAAGGTGAAGGTGCCCGGGACGCCTTCCGGGGCCGGAAACGTGCCTTCGAGAGAGATGGTTTGTATTTTGCTTAGAGTCTTGCGGCCACCTGCGGCTTTGAGGTATTGGCTGATGATTTTTTCTGGGTCTTGCGCGTGAGAGGCGGCGCAGAAAAGGAAGCCTAAGGACAAGACCATTAGAGGGATGCGGGTGATGTTGGGACGGGTGTGCATTTGCGCCTGCCTTATAAACGCAGGATGGCGCGAAAAGTTTCATGTGCAGGAAAGAGCCGCAGGGCTCAAAACCAAGCGCCCTGCGCTACAGATTTTCTGCGCGAGTAAGAGATACATCCGTCTTCGAAGGGTCCTACTTGCCCTTCGGGCGGTTCTTGTATTTTTCGTAGAGGCGAAGCTGCTTGTTGTCCGTGGAGGTTAACTGACCGCGAATGAAGAGATAGCGGATGTCGGTAGTTAATTCCAGAGGGTCGCCATTGGTGACGATGAGGTTCGCGGCTTTGCCAAGTTCCAGCGTGCCGAACTGATCGCCAAGGCCAAAGATTTGCGCGGGATAGATGGTGACAGCCTTGAGAGCTTCATCGTATGGGAGACCATAGGCAACGGCGTTGGCGGCGTTTTGGCCAAGGCGGCGGGCGAAGGAGTTATCGAAGCTGGCGAAGGCGAACTTGACGCCCGCGGCGGCAAGCTCGGCGGGTTGCGTAAGCGGACGATCATACGGATCGTCTCGTTCGCTGGGTTCCGTGAGCACCGGGCGCAGAATGACCGGAACATTTTTCGAACGGAGCAAGTCCTTGACCTTGTAAGCTTCCGCACCGCCAGCGAGGATCATCTTGAGTTTTTGTTTGTCGCAGAATTCGACGGCGTTGCGAATATCGCGGGCTTGATCGGCAAACACTAGAACGGGTAGCTGACCACGCACGACCGGGACCAGCGCCGCGAGTCGCACGTCGGCGTTGTAGTCAGCCGGGCCGGCATGCCCTAGAGCTTGCGCGTAGTGGCGCGCGCGTTCGAGCCAATCAGCAAGTTCGTTGACGTGCTTGTCGTATTCCGTCTTGGCTTCACTGTACGGCTTTTCTTTGACGGAGAAAGTAGTGAAATCGAAAGAGCGCGTTTCGATGGAAGGCCAATTGATGACCATCGCGGCGCTCTTTTTGATAAGCATTTCGTTGATGGTCCAGCCGGAGAGATTGATGGCCGAGGCCTGACCGCCGAGAAGGCCTGACGAGCCGAAAGAGTCCATGCCGCCGCTGGCGGGGACAGCGAGAACTTCGGTGATGCCCGCGGCGCGAGTAACCGTGATGTGTTCGCTGGACGGCAGAATTGCGGTGGCGGCGATGACGTCGGGATTGAAGTCGCCGGTCTCGGTTTCGTCCACGGTGGCGTTGACAGCGCCAATTTCGCGCAAACCCATCTGCGTGATGGAGTCGAACAGACCCGGATAGATTTGCAGGCCATGGCCGTCGATGACCTGCGCATCAGAGGGGATTTGGATACCAGCCCCAACGGCGAAAATCTTGCCATCGCGGATCACCACGGTGCCATCTTCAATCGGTGCGCCGGCGAGCGTGAATACCTTCGCGTGGGTAATGGCGTATGCGGCGGGAGGCGTTGCCGCTCCCGCTCCGGTTGGTTGCGGCGATTGCTGCGATTGCACTGCGGCGGTGAACAGCAAGACGCAGAACAAAGAGCAAACGATTCCTGCGCGGATAATTCCTAGAACGCGGTTCACAGCCCACCTCCGGCAACTGCGGCGGCTTGCGGCGGTTTGGGTTTGTCAGGTGCGGAGTCCGTCGGTTTTTTGTCCTCAGGCTTCTGAGCATCGGGTGACGGAGCGGGCGTTTTCGCGGCGTCCGGCTTGCTCGCGCCGGGTTTGGCTGCGTCCGATTTGTCCGCCGGTTTCTTGCCGATTTCAACCGTGGCGTCGGGCTTTTTCTCACCAGCCTTCTTTCCTTTCTCGAGCAAGGCCTTTTTCTCTTTTTCCAGATCGGCACGGCCGGCGATATCGCGCTGGCGGTCAAAATACACGCGACCGTCGATGAGCGTTTTTTGCACCACGGCGTAGGCGCTCAACGGGTCATGGTTGTAAATCACCAGGTCGGCGTCTTTGCCCGTGTCGATGGAGCCGACGCGCTGATCGATGCCCAGCTGAATCGCGGGATTAATGGTGACCATTTTGAGCGCATCGTCATGAGACATGCCGCCATACTTTATGGATTTGGCGGCTTCCTGATTGAGATGCGTAGCCTCCTCGGCGTCGTCGGAATTGATAGAGACGAGCACACCGCGCTGCGTCATAAGCGCCGCGTTGTAAGGAATGGCGTCGAACGCCTCCACTTTGTAAGACCACCAATCGGAAAATGTGGAAGCGCCCGCGCCCGAGGCGGCGATTTCGTCGGCAACCTTGTAGCCTTCGAGGACATGCTGCAGGGTGCGAACCTTGAAGCCGAACTCCTTGGCCACGCGGAGGAGCATCAGAATTTCGTCCTCGCGATAGCAGTGCGCGTGCACGTAGCGCTTCCCTTCCAGGACTTCGACGAGTGGCTCGAGGCGAAGATCGCGCCGCGGTGCAACGGCGGTCTTGTCACCGGCGGACACGCGCTTGTTGTAGTCCACCCAGGTGCGCTGATAATCGCGGGCTTCGGTGAACGCGCCGCGAATGGTTTCTTCGACGCCCATGCGCGTGGCGGGATAGCGCTTCGGCTGGCCGGGAAAGCTAAAGTTGGAGCGCTTGGGATTTTCGCCGAGCGCAAATTTGATGCCGGGCAGCGCGCCTTCGAACGGCAACTTGGCAGCGGGTTGACCCCAGCGCAACTTGATGACCACGGTTTGGCCGCCGATGGAGTTGGCGGAGCCGTGAAGAATGTTGGCGCTCGTTACGCCGCCGGCCAGATCGCGATAAATACTGATGTCGTCGGGATTCAAAACCTCCGCGATATTCGCGATGGAGGAAACGGAGATGCTGCCTTCGTTCACGCTGCCGTCAACCGCGATATGCGAATGGCAATCGACGATGCCGGGCATCACGAACTGGCCGGCGGCGTCGATCACTTGCGCATCTTTCGGCGCGTGAACGGACTGCCCGACCTCCGCAATTTTTCCGTTCTCGATGAGAATCGAGCCGTGTTCGATGGTGCCGTGAGAAACGGTGAGGATGGTGGCGTTCTGAATGACGATGGCCGCCGGTGCGGGTGGAACATCCGCGGGCGTCGTGGCCCTGGCGGCGAACGCGGAGGCCAGCACGAGGAATACTACGGCGAGCAATACCTGGAGCCGGCTCATCGAACGTCTCCTTGAAGCTGTTGCGCCGCTTGCGCGCTCTCACGTGTCACCGCGGATGATGTATTGGGCTTGGTGCCAGTGAAATCGGTAGAGAAACCCAGGCCGCTTACGCTCAGCAAGCCTTTCAATGCGGAATTTTCGAAGGTGCCCGAGAAGACAACATCAACCGGGGAGCCTTCGATGGGAATGTTGATGGTGAAACTGAATTTTTCGGCGCTGAGGTACCCTCTGATGATAGTCGCCGTGCCGCGCGTACTGGTTACCGTGCCGGAGATAGTGCCGTCGGCAGCCATGGTGAGGTCCGCGGTGGACCCCTCCGTACCCTGCGGCGTAGTGTAGGCCAGCTTCCACTTGCCAGTAATGTCGCCTTTGGGTGGGTCGGTGGGACGGTCGGGCTCGCGGGGTTCAAATCTGCGACCGTCCACGAAAACGATTTTGATTTTGGTTTTTTCCTCGAAAATATCGCCGTCTGTCACTACCAGGTTGGCGATTTTCCCTTTTTCGATGGAGCCGGTGCGGTCAGCAACTCCGAAAATTTCCGCGGGAGAAAGCGTCATGGCGCGAAGCGCGGCGTCAGGAGGTAAACCAGCGTCGATGGACTTTTTTGCGGCTTTTAGAATGTCTTTGGGAGTGGCGATGCCGCCAGAATAAAACGCGAATTTCACGCCGCTTTTGGAGAGCGCCGCAGGAGAAGACGGAGCGCGATCGCGGAAACGCAGCGTCTCGAGGGATGGCTTATCGTCCGGGTCGGCGTCCTTCTCTGCTTCGGGCCACTTGAGATTCACGAGGACGGGAAGTTTTTTTGCGGCAATTTCCGGGGCGACTTCATAGGCCATTTGTCCGCCATAAATCACTCCCGTTACATTCCAGCGATCCACGAGCACCAAGGAACGGCGCAACTGCACGGAATTGTTGGCGGGAATCAGCACCAGGGCGTGGTCCTCTAGCGCGTCGGCTAAGGCAGCGGAATTGCGGTCGTAGCGGGGACGCTCGACACCACGAGGATTCTTGTCGTAAGCGGCATCCGCTTTGGCGTACCAATCCGTATCGATCCACAGCTGATGAACGTAGCCGAGCACGCCCATGAGGGAGTCTGGGAAACCGGTGCCGAAGCCGCCGAGGGGCTGCAGATTGAGCGGAATGGCCGCGGGCGATTTCACCACCAGGTCACCTGGGCGATCGCCCGCAAGGTCGAGAACGGCCGCTTGCCCAGGCACGATGCCGCCCTTCGGCGCTGACACTACGGTGGTAAAGCCCACGGAACGCCACGATTCGATACGCTTGTCCGTCAACGTTACTTCGTCGGCGGCATTGCGCCATGCTGTGGTGCCGGGGCGATCTTCGGGACCGTTGGCACGTTCGCCCTGCGATCTGCCGCGAGGGCCGGAGGCCTCGCCGCCGCTGGGACCTGCGGCGCTCGCGGAAATCCCTACATCGGTGAAGGCGTCAAAGAGACCGGGATAAACAGTGAGCCCCTTGCCGTCGATGACCCACGCTTCATCGGGGATGGCGGGGTCTTTGCCGACCGCGGTGATCACCCCCCGAGCGATGAGAATAGTGGCGTTCTCGATGGGCGGGCCGGATACGGGGATCACTTTGGCGCCGCGAATGGCGAAGTACCGTGGCTCCCCGCCTTGCGCGCGCGTAACGGCCGGCAAAGCCGCCAGGACGAATAAAACGACGACTAAAGATACAAGGGTATGCCAACGGTTCACGACGGAACGCATGCAAAACTCCTTATGCAATTTTCAGCCGATTTGAGGAGATAAAGCCCCCGGGCGTTATGGGTGTAGACGCACAATAGCCGCGAGACGTTTCGCCCCGATTCATGTCACGACGATACAGGCAATAGTGCTGGCCATGCTACCGGAAGCGCTTGGGCGTCGCCGCGAAGCGTTGTTCGTTCGAAAAAGCGTTGGAATCGCGCTGGCTCAGGGCTTCTTTTTCCCAAAGAGACCACCAACACTTTTCACCGCATTTGCAGGAGCCTGCGCGCCTGCCCCGACGGCTCCAGTGACTAGTCCACCGGCGCAACCCGCTTGCGATTTAACCATGCCCGCAGCAAGCCCACCGGCGTCGGGAACGAATTTCGGATCCGCGGTGGTGCCTTTGATCATGAACGGAATGGTGGTGCCACCCTTGCAAGCGCTATTGGAGCCTTTGCCCGTGGCACTGCCGAGACCATTCGCCACCCCGGAAACGGGACTAGCCACCGCTCCAATACCGCTGGTGAGCGTCGCGGCCATCTTGAAGTCCAGATCATTTTTCGAATCGATGGTGCCGCCTCCCGCAAGGCTGCCGACCGCAGGAAGCACGGCGATGACATCGTCGGCTTTCAAGCCTTCGGGCGCCACGCGTAAATTCGTGGTGAATTTTTCGATTTGGAGGTCTTTGCCGCTCTTCAACCCGGCGAGCGATCCCACGCCGGACATTTTCGAGCCCAGATCAAACCCGGCAAGCGTGGCGCTGAATAGGCCGACGTCGCCGGTGGTCACCAGTCGATTCGTGGGCCCAGCGAGAGCGAGATTGGTGTTGATCGTGCCGGCGGTAAGTGACGCGCCGTTCGGCATGTGAATGCCAAGCGCGGGGAGGAAGGCCACCAAGTCCTGAGCCGGCATATTTTGGCCAGTCACTTTTATATTTACGGTGGTGCTCTCACCAGCGGTGGCATAGGTTCCAGACAGATGCGCAGCGGCCGAGCCAATTTTCACGGTGGATGGATTCAAGACTCCGGTGTTTTTGCCGAGGTCGTATTTTGTGTCAAAATCCACCGTCAAGGGCACGCCCGCGGGTGAGCCTCCCGCGACTAGCATGGCTTTGGACAACTTGGCGGTGCCCTTGATCTGGGCCACACCGCTTTGCGAACCAATCGTAGCGTCCAAATCGAGGGAGCCACCGAGTCCAGCAGAAGGATCGAGAACGCCGGATGTCGCGAGATTCATCGACGAGATATTGAGTTTGGCATCGAGCGGAGTGAGAGCCGTATCGGTCGCATCGAGCGGCCCGGCCGTCCCGTCGAATTTGAATTTACCACCGCCAGGAAGATCCGCGCTGATTTTGACGGGAAACTTGGAGGCGCTGGAGACGTTTGACGCGGAAACGTCCACGTGATCATAGGTGCTGCGCTTCTGGGAATTGGTGTTGCCAAGGATGATGACGCCATCCTTGAGATCCAATTGTTTGATGGCTACATCGCCTCCCGGTGCGGCAGATTTCGCCGGAGCGGCCTTGGGGTCGGGAGCGCTGGCAGCGCCACCCAGCGAGGAATAGTTCCACTTACCCACGGCGTTGCGCAGCAGAGTGACCTTCGGTTCCACGATGGTGACGCCTGTGACATTCAGCGATTTCGAGAAGATTAGTGGCATAATCTCGACGCCAACCTTTAGCGATTTTGCAGTAAGAAACGGCGTGGGGCTGAATTTGGGGTCATCGCCAATGGAAAGATTTTCCGCCGAGAGGGAGCCACCAATAAGTGAGAAGCTCAGATTGCCGAGCTCCACTTTGCGGCCGAGAGCGACGCCGACTTTCTCCTCAATGGTGGGCCGGAACTGATTCACCGGAACAAGATAGGGCAGGATCACCAGAAGCACGATAACAACAGCAATCACGATGAGGACTATGCGGACTTTTCGGCTCATGACGACCTCCTATTGGCTCCAATTGGCGGGACCGGAGCGCAATTGTCTCGGCGCAGAGGCGAGATGATAGCACATAGAAAGGTGGACGGCAGGGGCACTTAGGCGTGACCGGCCAGGTCCAGAGGATGGGGATGTGTTTCGCGAAAAGGAGGTATAAAATTGGCGACAATCGCAGAGCGTGGGCGGCTGCGGAGGAGGCATGCATGTCATATTCACGACCACATTCACGAGCATATTTCAGCCTTAAATTGGTGATTGCAGCGGGCGCGCTCTTTGCAGGTGTGGGTGCAGGACCTACCTCTTTTTTTGCGGCGCAGCGGCCAATGCAGAGCACTCCACAGCCCGTGGCCTCGCCGAATGCGCCGAATCCGAGTTATCCGCAAGGCATGAACGGCCCGGGCGCCAAAGAGCCTGATGCCAAGACGCTGGATAAACAAAATCAGGCGGAAGTAAAAGCCGAGGTCGAAAAGCTCTATGCGCTGGTTTTTGAACTGCGGGAAACAATGAAGCAGACAGACAGCAACTCGACGTTGTCTGTGACGGTGGTAAAGAAGGCGCAACAGATTGAAAAACTGGCGAAAGAGATTAAAGATCGCGCCAAGAATTGATGATCGATTAGAAAATCAAAGCTTCACTCGAACCATGACGACGCCGTGCGCGTGATGCTAAGACTTGAAGCGACTGCACTTGCTACGGCACTTTGGACGGCCTGATGCGTTCGGCAGGCACAATTCCCTGCCCTTCCAGCACGGAATAAAATTGATCCGCCGCCATAGCGGGCAACGTTTCGGTTTTCCCCGATGGCCAGCGAATTTCCACGCTGTCAATTTTCTGCGCTGTCCCCAAACCGAAATGGACGCGCAAATCGTTTTGCGATAGATAGCTGCCGCCGCTGTGAATCTCTTCGGTTTGCGTCATGCCCCCGGCGACAATTTTAACGCGCGCATTGAGCGCCAGCCTGTTGCTCTTGGTCCCGGCAAGTTCAAAGCTGACCCAGTGCGCGCCGGGGACGCCGTGATTGCGCAGCAGCATGGGAGCGCCATCGATGTCGCCGATGACAACGTCCATGTTGCCGTTATTGAACAGATCCGCAACCGCCAAGCCGCGCGATACGCGTTTTTCTTGCAGCGCCGGGCCGGCCTGCGTGCTGGCGTCACAGAATGTTCCGTTGCGCTGATTGAGTTGCAACAGCTTCGGTTCGCGGTAGCCCGCGCCGGAGGGCAAGGTGTCTACCTGAGGGTACACGTGCCCGCTGACAGCGATCAGGTCGAGCCAGCCGTCGTTATCGACATCTACAAACGCGGTGCCCCACTTGACCCAGGGCAGCGATGGCAGGGCCACGCCGGATGGATATGAGACGTCGGTGAAATTCCAGTTACCGTCGTTGCGGAACAGCAAATCGTATTCGTCGGAAAAATTGGTAACGTACAAAGACGGGCGGCCGTTGTGCGAATAGTCCCCCACGGCGATACCCATGGAAGCCTGTTCCGAGCCGTCCTCGCTTACGGCGGTGCCGGATTCCAGGCCAATTTCTTTGAATTTTCCGTCGCCCAAATTCTTGTAAAGAAATTTTGGCGTGGAATCGTTGGCCACGTAGATGTCCGGCCGGCCGGAGTTGTTGAAGTCCGCCCAGATCACGCTCATGCCGTAGTAACCGTTGGGATCGCTCACGCCCGCGCTCTTCGAGACATCGGAGAAAGTGCCATCGCCATTGTTGTGAAACAACGAATCGCCGGCGCCCCGCAATCCGCGCGGGCCGCACTGCACGTCGATGCCGCGATATTTGCAGTTGGGAGATTTTCCGAAACCTGGCAGGTCGTTCAAGCGGAAGTCCACGTAATTCGTGACCATCAGATCCACGAAACCGTCGCCATCATAATCGCCGAAGGCCGCGCCGGTGGACCAGCGGCCATCCGCGACGCCAGCTTTGGCGGTCACATCGGTGAACGTGCCGTCTCCATTGTTGTGATAGAGCACGTTTCCACCGAGGCAGGTGAGGTACAGATCGGGCCAGCCGTCGTTGTCATAATCGCCGACAGCGCCGCCCATGGCGAAACAAGTAGCGTCAAGCTTGGATTTCGCGGTGACATCGGTAAACGTGCCGTCGTGATTGTTGTGGTACAGCACGCCACGGCTTTTTTCGCCCTTCACAGCCATTTCCACCGTGGGAGCATTGGTGAAATAAATGTCCGGCCAGCCGTCGCGATCGTAATCAAAAATAATCACGCCGCCGCTCATCGATTCGACGATGTATTTTTTCGAAGGGTCGGCAGTGTGACGAAATGCTATGCCGCTCTTCGCGGTAATGTCTTCGAGCTGCGGCACGGGACGCCCCGCGCATTTGGTAGCCCTCGCGCCGGGCGGTGGCGGTGGTGGTTCCGGGTGACCGCCTTGCGCGCGAGCAATAAATGCGCCAGTGCAAACTACTAACAAGGCCAGCGCGAATCGTCCGCCGAGAAGTCCGCTCACAGGTATTCCGCTGGATAAAGAATGGTCATGAGTTGGGTAGCTGTGACGCTGCTTTGTCACGCTGATGGGCTTTCAGATCCTTGTAGATGTTCAATTCGCGATCCGCGTCCTCGATGCGGGAAGCTTTGCGGTACGCGGCCTGCAGCTGGTAATGAATATAGTCGGTCTGCGGACTAAGGCGCGCGGCAATTTCAAGGTGCGAGACGGCTTCGGCAATCTGTCCGCGATCAAGCAAAATTTTCCCCAATTCATATTGCGCGTTGGCATGACTGGGATTCGCGGCAACAATCTGTTCAAACAAATCTTTGGCATCGTCGGTCTTGGATTGCTGCAGGTACACGAATCCAAGATTGAATCTGGCCTCGGGGTCCGCGGAATTAGTCGCCAACTCGGCCTGGAATTCGCCGGAGGCTTCCGGCCATTGCTCGGCCCGGATGTAAGCCTGGCCGGCGTAGTAGTGCGCTTTAGGGAAATTGGCATCCGCTTGCAGCACGCGATGAAAGGTGGCGGTGGCGCGCGCATAGTCGCCGATTTCAATCCATAGCTGGCCCACAAGGAACAAAGTGTCGTTCGGCAGGTTGGTTTTGTCCAATTCCGCGAGAACCGCGGCGGCCTGTTTTAAGTCACCAAGCTTTGCCAGCGACGCCGCCCACGAGTAACCAACGGCGGGGTCCTGTTCGCCACGCAAGCCCAAAGGGGTGAAAGTCGCGACGGCCTCAGCATACTGATCGCTGCCAAACAACGCCATGCCAAGCATCGCTCGCACCGGATTGTCTCCACCATTTTGCTCGAGAGCCAGCCGCAAACCCCGAATGGCTTCCGGATAGTTGGCCACGCGGAACGCACAGACGCCAAGATTCTTTGCCAATCCAGAGATCGCGGGATCCCAGCGCTCGGCCTCCTGGTAGTGGCCCAGGGCGTCCCGATAGTTGGCGCGGACGGCCTCGGAGGTAGCCAGATCGTTGAACGCCAGGCCCAGCGCCGCGCGCAATCGCGCCTCCTGAGCGTCCGCGGCGGCGCGCTGCTTCTCGTTTAAATTGGAACGCGCCACGACGGATGGATCGACCGGCGCGAAGGGATCGACGCTGCCAGGGAGCAGCGGGGCAGCTTCCGCTTCGCTCCGGGAACTGAGCGGCATCACCGCGGCCATGGAGCCCGCGCCCCCGGCCAGCGCGATAGATGTGACATTTTGTTGCGTATCTTCCATGGTTTTGAGTTGCAGGTTGCGAGCCTTCGCCAGATAAGCTTCGCTTTCTTCCGCGCGCCCGGAATTGACGAGTATACGGCCCAGATCCACGTACGCGCGGCGAATCTGATAGTTGGCGCGAGATTCGTCTGTACCGGTCAACTCGATAGATTTGCGGAGCATCTGCTCGGCGCGCACCATATCGTTCCGGCCATAGGCGTTCAGGCCCATATACAGCCACGGCTCAGGCCAGTTCGGATTCGTCCGGCTGGCAACCTCCAGGAAGCGGTCCGATTCGTCGTACCGGCGTTCCGTGGAATCCAAATAGCCAATCATGTAATTCGCAAGAAAGTCGTGGGGATAGTACTGCAGCTCTTTTTCGATTTCGGCGCGCGCCTCGGGCGTAGGTTTCCACTCGTTCAGGGAAAGGCGTGCTAGCCCCAGGAAATAATGTGCGTGCGGGGTGCGGGTATCGAGGGCGATCGCCCGCTCGAGCTCGCGGATGGCCTCCTGCATATCGCCGGCGTCGCGATACGCCCGGCCGAAGAGCACGTGCAGCGAACCGCTATTGCCAAGTTCGCGCTGCATGCGTTGAAATAGCGCGGCCGCTTGGGCTCGGCCTTCGTCATTCTTGGCGGCCAGCAGGGCAATTCCCAGCGAGTATTCGGTTTCGATATCCGGGGCGAGCCCAGCGGCCCGAGACAGTGGCTCTACGGCATTCGCATACTGTTGTTTGCCCATCCAGGCTCTGCCGAGCAAGATGTTGGCTCGCACGTTATCGGGCTGCACCGCCAGCGCCTTGTTGGCTTCGGCTATCGCGGCATCGAGCTGGCCAGCCTGTATTTCGGCAATGGCCAGATCCACGTGCTGATCGACGGTGTCCTCGAAGGCCAGCGCGCGCTGTTGCAGCTCCACCGATTGCGGATAGGCACCCTGCAGGAGCCTTAACTGACCCAATTCACGCAGCGCCAGAGCGATCAGCCGCTGGTTTGCCGCCGCGATGGCCTCGGGATCCCCCGATGTGCGCGCGGTCTGGGCGGCAGCCATGCGCTTGACGAGCTCTGCCTGCGCCTCAGAGACGCGTGAGTCGCGACTCTTCTGTGCAGGCCGGGTGGCAGGTTGTGACTGCGCGCCACGCGCGGGCTGCGTCACTTCCCATGCCGCAAGCATGAAAAGAGCGGAGGCAATCAGGAAAGATGTGCGCCTTCGGGTCAAGCAGCAGCTAAACAAGGAGCTATGGAAAGGCCTGTTCACAGGAATTCGGTACGAATTACGCACACTTAAAACTAAACAGCGGGGCTCGAAATTTCAAGCCCCGCTGCCAGTTGCTGACCTACGTTATCGGTTCGGTTGTTTAGAACGTGAACCTCAGAGTGTACTGAAGTTCGCGTCCGGGATGGACTTGTTGCGCTTGACCGAAGGCATTGTTCTGGCCGCCGATCTGGGAAGTAACGATATTGTTCGTCGGCGAGCAAGCGTTGAAGGAGCCATTGACTGGCTGACCGCAATTCAAGCCCGAGGCGTTGAAGCCGGTACCTTCAAGTTGGTTGCCGTAGAAGTTTGCATGGTTGAAGAGATTGAAGAAGTCCATGCTGAACTTCACGCGGAAGCGCTCTTTGATGGTCCAGTTCTTCGCCAACTGTGCATCGACGTTGCGGTTGTTCGGGCCAAAACAATACCCGCGCGGGGCCGTGCCAACGGTGCCGATTTGATATCCGACGAACGTGAACGCCGCTGGATTCAAGATCTGCTTGCCGTTTTCTCCGGAGTTGCAGTTGACGCCCGATGCATCGGGCCGGTTGTTGCTATTGAAACCGGATCCCAGCAAAGAGCTGAGTTGATAGTAACCGGCAGTGCTCTGCGTGCAGGGTACCACTACGGCTCCAGGGATAACGGCGGGATTGTTGCACCCATTCGCATCACCAGCGCCGTTGGAGAATACGCTCAACGAAGCTCCACTTTCCACGTTGATGATGCTGTTGACTTCCCAGCCGCCGATGGTCTGTTGGATTAACTGGCTCTTGTTCGACAGCTTCGGCAGATAGAACACCTCGTTGGCCACGAAGATATTCGGACGGTTGATGTTGGTGTTGCCCTTGTCGAGACCAGGCTCGGCCTGATCAGTGGTCGCTTGCTGGTTGATGCTGCCCGAAGAGTTATCGAGTTCCACGTCGCCGATCGAGTGCGAGTAGGTATAAGCCACCTGGAACGTCGAGAAGTTGCTCAGCCGCCAGCGGTACAGCGCCTGGAGTGAATTGTAGGAAGCATGCCCGCTGCGCAGGAAATCGCCGATTTGGCCGAAATTGTCCGCCGGGCGCAGCGCGTTCTGGGCACCGCCATTCAGAAAAGCGGATTCCAGGAACAAGGCTTGTGGTACCGCGTTCAAGTCCTGCATGGACGTGAGGTGGATACCAGCGTTCCCAACGTAGCCCACTTGCAGGGCCATGTTGCGGGCAAGTTGCTGCTCGACGGTGACGTTCCACTGCCAGCTGTTTGGCGTTACCGCACGGGGATCCTTAGCCGCGTTCGGAGATACGGCAGGATTCGCGAGCGGCGCCGGGGTTTCCAGCGTTCGCACGTCGGTGGCGTTGATCACGAAGGGAGCCGTTCTGGCCAAACCCTCGTCGATACCCACCAATTCCCGCTGGTAGAACTGCCCTACACCGGCGCGGAAAGCGGTCTTTCCGTTGCCGAAGATGTCCCAAGCGACGCCAAGCCGTGGCGCGATGTCGTGGTTGTTGTTGTTGACTAGCGCACGATTCGCTCCAGGCGTGCCGTTGGAAAGAGGCAGGGAGACACCGAGTGCCGCCAGCTGTGCTGCGGCAGTTTGGCAAGGCGTCGTGCCCGGCACAATGATTACTCCGTTGCAGGCATCAGAGGGATTCGCTGCGGCCTCCGAAGCGCTCCAGTCCGCCAAGCTAAAGGAAGCCCATTCGTTATTCGAACCATACGGTTCGCGATAGAAAGACCATCGGAAGCCGTATTGTATGGTCACGTTGCGTTTGATCTTCCAAGTGTCACCTGCATACCACTCAAAGTCATGCCAGTGCACTTGCGCCGTCTGATTAACGCTGTTTTCGCTGGTCGTAAAGAGTTCGCCCGGCAACAAAAGATTGGTGAGCTGGTTCCCGGTCGAGACGGAAACCGCATAGGACGCCGGGTTGATGAAGGGCTGGTCGGTGCCGCCATTGTTATCTTCCACTTTGGCGTTGGTGCTGTAGTACGCGCCAACCTTCCAGATGTGGTTCCCCTGTACCTTGGAAACGTTGTCCTGTAGCGCGTACAGATCTTCGTGGTTGGTGTAGGGCGCGATATTCCAGTAGTTCTGCCCGTTGCCGTAGGGCGATACGCCGCCCCAGCCGACTTGCGGGATTGCGCCGGTCTGCTTCAGGGAAGCGGGCCATGCGGTCGGGATGGCCGCGTTGATTTGGTCCACCAGGCTCTGGCCATTCTGCACCGTAGTGATAATGGCGTTATGGCCGTATCCGAATTCCACGTCATTGACCATCGTATTGCTAAGTTGCGAGGTCAATTTACCCATCACGCTCTTCGACGGCTGGCTCCAATTCGAATCGATGACCGGGAAGATCGAATCGCCCCAGAACAAGTTCGGGTTCGGTCCTGGGCTGCTCCACGAGTCATTCGTCCAGCGGAATGTGACGCGGTTCTTCGACGTGATGTCATAGTCGCCGCGAACGTTCCATTCGTACCACTTCGGCGACGTTCTCTCCGAACTCGCCCAGTTATTGCCGGTGGCGTTTGGTGCCAGGTTCACGTTCGGCAACGGATAGTATTGACCCAACAATGTGCCCGCGGGATCCGGATTTGCCAAGCGGAACGGATTCCCCGCCGCTTGCTGCGCCACGGGAATCGTGGATACCAACTGCGCGCTGGCTCCCGTGCCAACCCACTGCGCCGGCATGCTCCCACCGCAAGCGTCTTTCGGAACTACGCCAGCGGTTGTCGCTGTCGGCGCTGAGCCGCCAAAAAATTGTGCCTGCGCAAGAGGGTTTCCCGAGTTGTCTAAATTGCTAAAATTACCTTGCTGCTCAAGAGCCGAAGGCACGCACGAAGCTTCTGATACCGCTCGTACTTCGCGGTTCCACTCCTGGTTAAACCAGAAGAAGAGCTTATTCTTTATAATCGGTCCCGCGATGTGGTAGCCCCAGTCGTTGCGGCGGAGCTCGGCTTGACCAGTCTTATTGAAGTTTGAGAACCAATCGTTGGCGTCCAGTGCGTTGTTACGGCCGGCATAGAAGAAACCGCCGTGGAACTGGTTTTCACCGGATCGCGTGGTGATGCTGATAATCGCGCCTGAAGCCTGGCCATATTCCGGGCCATAGGCGTTGCGGATGATTTTGAACTCGGAGATGGCATCCACCGAGGGATAAACAAGAATCGTGCGGTTCGAACCGACGTCATTGTTGTTAACGCCGTCGACCAGGAACAAGTTATTGGTGTAGGGATTGCCGTTCACGGAAAAGTCGCTGCCACCCGTCAAGCCCTTGTCGCGGCCATCGAAATCGTTGGCGGTGGAAACGCCGGGTGACAAGGTCACCAGGTTCATAAAGTTCTCGCCATTCAGCGGCAATTCGCGGACCTGCGTACCGGTCACAACCTCGCCGACGGCAGCCGTCGTGGTCTGCACTTGCACGTCGCTGGCTTCGACAGTCATCGTTTCCGTGACCGCGCCGACCTGCAGCGTGGCGTTCGCTTCGGTGATCGTGGAAGTGTGTACTTCCACGTTCTTGGAAACGAACTCCTTGAAGCCGGTTTGCTTGATCGTGATGTTGTACACGCCTACGGGCAACTGCGCGAAGGTGTACACACCCGACTCGCTGGTCGTCGTCGTATCCGTGGAATTGTTACCCACGTTGACGTACGTCACCGAAGCGCCCGCAACCGAAGCTCCGCCGGGATCGGTTACCGTACCTGTGATGGTTCCGGAATATTGCTGCGCGTGCGCCGCAAAAGGAATGACCACTGCAAGTAGCAAAAAACAAAATAGTGCGCGAGTGATTGAAAAATACCTGGTCTCGGCACCATGCTGCAAGTTACGCATCTTCATCCGCCCACCTCGATGATTTTTTCAATCCGGCATTACCAAAATTTCGATATACCCCGACCGGATTGTTCCGACTGCCGACACGCCCCGAATTACTTCTTTTGCTGCTTGGAAGAAGAAAGACAACTACCCCTTTGGACCTCGACACACGACCTAATGCATTTCTATTAGCACCTGTATAAGGGTGCCGGCACGGAATGTCAAGCAGAAATAATGATATTCTACAGAAAAAATATGGTTATTTTAAAACCGCTATATAGTACTGCATTTGTTGGACATAGCGGCGCTCCACGCCCACCGCGCCCAGGACCGCTACCCCCGTTTCCCCAAAAGGCCCTTCAACCCTCACGGCTTCAACGTCTTCTCGGGCAGCTCAGAAGCGTCGGGGCAGCTTCGCACAATGGCCGCCGGCGGCAGATAATGGCAAGACACAGCGTCTCGGACTTGGAGTACACTGCGGTCGATAACGGATGCTAATGTGACCACAAAAAAGAACGACGGTGCGCCGCACGAAGCGAAAGTCACGCTCAAGACCATCGCGGAACGCCTCGGTCTTACACCGGGGACCGTCTCCGCAGCGCTCAACAACTCTGCCGCTGCGCACTCGATTTCCGAGGCCACCAAGCAGCGAATCTTTCAGGCCGCCAAGGAACTCAACTACCGCCCCAATTATTTCGCCCGTTCCCTGCGTTTGCAGCGCACCTACACGATCGGCGTAATCGCGGAAGAGATCGGCGACGCTTACGGAGCGATGGTCATCAGCGGCGTTGAAGAGTATCTGCGTAAAAACAATTATTTTTTCCTGACCGTGATTCATCGCCATGATCCGCAGTTGTTGCAGGTTTACTCGCAATTGCTACTGGAGCGCGGCGTCGAGGGCTTCATCACCACGGACACTTCGATCCAAGAAAAACCTCCTCTGCCCACGGCAGCGGTCGCCGGACACGAGCGCGTTGCCGGCGTCACCAACATTACGCTGGACCACAAGCTCGCGGCGCGTCTGGCGTTGAAGCATCTACAGGATCTGGGCCACGAAGAGATCGCCTTCCTGAAGGGTCATCCGGCCAGCTCGGATTCGGCCACCCGCTGGAGCGCCATCTGCGAAATCGCCGCAGAACTCGGCATTCGCATTCGCCCCGAGCTCACGATGCAGATCGACAGCACCGTCTCAACACCGGACCTGGGTTATCCTTTTGCGAAACAGCTGCTCGCGCGCCATCAGCCATTTACCGCGCTTTTTGCTTACAACGATGTGTCCGCCATCGGAGCAATCTGGGCATTCAAAGAAGCCGGCTTGCGAGTGCCCGATGATATTTCCGTGGTCGGCTTCGACGATATTCCCGGCGCCGCCTACGCCAATCCCGGACTCACCACCGTGCGCCAGCCACTGCAACGCATGGGGCAAATCGCAGCGCAGTGCGTGCTCGACCAGATCGAAGGTATCGCGGAGTACGTCCCGGAAATCGCAATTGAACCGGAGCTGGTGGTGCGCGCATCAAGCGGCCCAGTAACCACGCCATTTGGCCCCGGCAAGCTAACCGATATTGATAGCATCACCCGCGACTAGCGCCCGAACCAACCTGTTCCGATCCATTACATTTGCCGCTGAATTGATTTTGCAAACCCTTTCTTCCACACTGAGGCGTGCTCGCCGCCGCTAAAAAAGTTCAAGTCAATTTACTGTTGCGGCTTCGTTTTTTGGCACTGAGTGTTGTGCTCTGCTTCCTGTGTGGGCCGTCAACCCTCGCGCAGCTTTCCACAGAAGACCACGTCGCTGACCCAGGCTTCTGGCCCACGCAATCGAGCGGGCCACAAAAGCTATACACCGGTGGAGCGGTCTGCGCTTCCTGCCACGCGGGAATCGCCGCCACACAATTGGCTACGCCTATGGCCAACGCCGCGCTCTTTACCCGCGCTTCGGGAATTCTCAACTCTCACCCCACCCTCAAATTCACCTTCGCGCAATACCACTATCAATTACAGACCGATGCCCAGCAGACGCTGTACACCCTTAATGACGGCGAGAAAACGCTGCAATACCCACTCTTATGGGCGTTCGGTATCGGCCGGGTCGGTCAGTCCTATCTATTCAAGAAAGAGGATGGAACTTTTTACGAGGCGCGGGTCACCTACTTCACGCCGCTCAAGACCCTGGATTTCACGCCCGGCCGCGCACTCACCACAGCCAAGGATGAAGAAGAAGCCATGTACCGCAAGGTGGGCGCGGGAGAAGTAGTGAAATGTTTCGCATGCCACACCACCGGCTCGGCCTTCGAAGGGCAGTTCAACGAAGCGACTCTGGCGCCGGGCGTGCACTGCGAGGCTTGTCACGGCCCGGGCGCCAAGCACGTGGCGGTACAGCAAACCGCGAAGCTCACAGGCGTAGCGGACACCGGTCCCGCTACGATTTTCAACTCGGCGCAACTCAAACCTGCGGACTCCGTAGATTTTTGCGGCGCGTGCCACGCCACGTTCTGGGATGTAAAACTCGCGGGCGGGTCGGGCCCAACCACCGCTCGCTCGCAACCCTATCGCCTGGAACAAAGTAAATGTTGGGGCCAGGGCGACGCCCGCCTCACCTGCATCGCGTGCCACGATCCGCACAAGCAACTCGAAACGGACGGCGCCGCGTACGACGGCGCATGTTTGAAGTGCCACGTAAATGGCGCGAGCGCGAAGAAAACCGCAGACCATCCCGGTCCCGCGTGCCCGGTCAGCACGCAGAATTGCGCGTCATGCCACATGGCCAAAGTTTACGTCCCGGAGATGCACGCGGACTTCACGGACCACCGCATACGCATTGTGCGCGCGGGCCAAGCGTATCCCGAATGAGAATATTGCACTGACGCAGATGGAATGACGGGTATCGAACGTCGTGCGGCGAAGGAATATTCGCAATTTGCGGGCGATGAAGAACTTAACAGCGTGGGAGCTCATTCGGGGACTGAAATCATTCGGGAAGACTAAATCTCTTTCGGTGAACTCTGCGAACACTGTGTTGAACGATCCGATCTTCCAAGTAGCTAGCTTTCAGCCCCCGATGATTTCAGCGATCGACGCTGCACAACGCCGCGCCACCCGCGATGCCTGAATCCGCGCCATAATGCGCGGCCAGCAACGGTATTTCCCTGCTCCGTGAATTGACGCAGTGCGCCGCCACGTGGTCGGGCAGCTCCGGAAAGAAGGGACGCAGCATCGCGGCCACGCCGCCACCGACGATCATCACATCCGGCTCCAGAAAATCCACGGTATTCCCCAGCCATACCGCGAGCAGCTCCACCGTCTCGCGCAGCACTTCGTGCGCCAGCGTGTCGCCCGCCAAATTCGCTGCGTCGACCATTTCGCTCGTCACCGCATCAACATTGCCGCGAGCCAGCGCGCGCAGCGCGGATTCGCGAGCCGGTTGTTCGGAGAGTTTCGCGCGCGTCCTTCTCGCAATCGCCGGACCAGCGGCGAGAATCTCAATGCACCCGCGCTTTCCGCACCCGCACACCGGCCCGCGATAATCGATGCTGACGTGCCCGCCTTCGGCAGCAGCCCCAGTACGCCCATGATAGATGCGCTCGTCAAATACAATGCCCGTGCCAATTCCCGTCCCGATGCATGCGTAGAAAACATTTTTGTAGCCGCGACCCGCACCCCAGCGCACTTCCGCCAGCGCCGCGGCATTCGCGTCGTTGTCGATCTTCACCGCAACGCCGTACCGCTGCGAAATTTCCGCCGCCAGTGGAAAATTACGCCAGCATTTCAGATTGGGAGGATTGATAACTATCCCGGTCTTGGGATCGAGCGGTCCAGGTGCACAGATGCCAATGCCGCGGATCGCTTCGCGCGCGTTGGCATTCGCGGCAAACAACGCATCGATGGCGGCTATTACCGAGGCGAGTCCGGCGGCCGCATCGCCGTCGGCCACCATCGGTTTGCGCAAATTTGCGACGATCTCGCCCTGCGAATTCACCAAGCCCGCGGCGACTTTTGTGCCGCCAACGTCGACGCCGACGAAGAGTAGGTCCGCAGCTTCAGAAGTTGCCATGATGTTGGGCCGGCGTGCCCGGGCCCTACGCGGCCGCAGGGACGACTGGCCGCGATCCCTTGAAAGCATAATAGACAATGTAGAGGTAGCACAGGACCGGGAGGAGGAAGGCGTGGTGGATGCCGAAGCGGTCCGCCATGGCGCCCTGGGCCACAGGAAGAATTGCGCCACCCACGATGGCCATGATCATGAATCCCGAGCCGTCGCCGGTCAGCGGACCGAGTTCGGCAACGCCTAGGGTGAAGATGCTGGGGAACATCACAGAGTTGAAGAAGCCGACGAGAATGATGCTCCACATGGCGACTGCGCCAAAGGTGAGCATCGAGGTGCAAACGAGCAGGGCCGCGGCAATGGCGGCGATGCCCAGCACCGTGCCGGTGCGAACCTTCTGCAAAATGGCGGAGCCGATGAAGCGGCCGACCATCGCGCCACCCCAATAGTAGGTGACATATTTCGCGGCGGTAAACTCCGGGAGATTGCCGATGTCTGCCTGGCCGAGATAGTTGATCAGGAAGCTGCCGATGGAAACTTCCGCGCCGACGTAAACAAAAATACCCACAGCTCCCAGCACCAGATGACGATATTTCCAGAGGCTGACCTTCGGCCCGCTCTCACCGTGGCGTTCCGCGCCCGGCATGGCAGGCAGCTTGAACAGGCCGATGATTACGGCAAAGACGATCAGCGAGGCTCCGATAAACAGGTACGGCACTTTGACGCTGGCGGCTTCGTGGACGCGATAGGCCTGCAGCGCGGAAGCCGAAAGCTGACTGGTTTGCGCGCTAGTTTGCGCGTTGGCATTGAGGATTAGGTAGCCGCCAATGTACGGGCCAATGAACGTGCCAAAGGAATTGAAGGCTTGCGTAAGATTCAGGCGGCTGGAGGCGGTCTCCGGCTTGCCGAGCACGGTGACGTAAGGGTTGGCCGCGACCTGTAGGAGGGTGATGCCCGCAGCCAGCACCATAAGCGCGCCGAGAAAGAGCGGGTAGGATGGCACGCTGGCCGCAGGGTAAAACAGAAAGGCTCCGACGCCGGTGGTGACAAGTCCGGCGACCATAGTGCCCTTGTAGCCGATGGTGTCGATAATTTTTGCGGCGGGAATGGAGAAGATGAAGTACGCCGAGAAGAAGGCAAACTGGATAAGCATTACCTTGGTGTAGTTCAAATCAAAAATATTCTTGAGGTGCGGCACTAAAATGTCGTTCAGTACGGTTACAAATCCCCAGAAGAAAAACAGCGTGGTCACCATGGCCAGCGCGCCGGTGTAATTCTTTCCGTCGGATTGGCCGCTATAGGCTGTCGAACTTGTCGTGGTAATCGTAGGCATTCGGAGTGGCACTCATTCCAGAAATTAATTTGCGTGCAACCGGGGTGGCCCGCATGCTGCCGTGTAGTGTGCGGGGTTTCCCGCTACAGTCAATACCAAAAGTACGTGGCCGCGCCATACCAGGCAGCAGCGGCCGAGAGATAATGCCACAGCGCGCATTTACAATAACGATTTTGTACTTGCCTATGGCGCATCGCGCAGTGGTATAAGAACAGGGCCGCGCATTGCCCGGCTAAGGCCACGGAAAGGTTCCCGCGATGAAAATTAACTCGCTAATATTGTTGCGCGTCGCATTCCTGTGTCTCGCGATGTGCGCCGTCTGGGCGCGCCCCGTCGCGGCGCAGGATTTTTCCGGCGCCGTCGTCTTCTTTGAGCCTGGATTCCCTTCCGCCGATTCCACCGCTGCTTCACATGAACAATTATCCGCGATGCTGCCCGGCGCGCGCTTTGCCTCGGCGGAAACCTTGGCCGCGGACTTGAATTCCGCCGCAACGCGCCTCTTGGTTTTGCCATTCGGTTCGGCTTTTCCCGAGCAGGATTGGTCGGCGATTTTTTCCTTCTTGCAGCGCGGCGGAAATCTGCTGGTGCTCGGAGGGAAGCCCTTCACGCGCGCGGCGTATCGCGACGGAAACGCTTGGAAGTTGCGCGAGTATAGCGTGCGCTTTGTACGGCAACTTTTGATCGACCAATATCAGGACACGCCGGGTTCCGACGGTCTTGAATTCCAAACCAATCCAGAGGTGACGGTCCAACCGTCGCGCTTTACCTGGAAACGCGCGTTCAGTCCCGTTATTCGCCTCAGCGCCGTTGATCTATACAACCGCGGGGGCGCGGCAGGGTCCATCGATGCGCGCCTCGATACGCTGGCGTGGGGCGTGAAAGATGGGCATCGACTGGCCGCGCCGCTCATCGAGATCGATCACCATCAAAATGGTTTTGACGGCGGGCGCTGGATATTTTTGTCTGCCGACTTGAGCTCAGATGCCTACAGCGCATCGGATAACTCAAAGTTGATCACGGATCTTGCAACGCGCGCGATGCGCGGCAGTGAAAGTTTCACGGTTCGACCTACATTGCCCCTTTATCTGACGGGCGAGCCCGTCGAGCTAAATGTGGAGTGGCAAGCCGCGACGCCAGCGCCAGCGTCCGCAACCATGAAGGTCACGATTTTCTCGGAAGGACAGCCTTCGAGTGGAACATCCAAGACGGCCGCACTCGCTGGTTTGCAGACTTTGTTGCTGGATGCTCCCGCGAGTAAGGGCTTTCATATTGTCGAAGCCAAAGTTCTCGATGGCGACAAAACGGTGGCAATCTATCACTCCGGCTTCTGGATTCGCGATGAAGAATATTTGCGCTCTGGCCCGAAATTCACGGTGAACAGCGATTACCTGGAAATCGATGGCCATCCTTTAGCGGTTGCCGGCACCACCTATATGTCCAGCGACGTGCAGCGCCTCTATTTCGAGCATCCCAATGTCTACGTATGGGATCGCGACCTGGCGCAAATCCATTCCGCGGGGCTGAACATGCTGCGCGCCGGCTGGTGGACCGGCTGGGACAAATTCTGTGACGAAAACGGCCAGCCCTACGAGCGCACGCTGCGTACCGTCGAAGCCTACTTGATGACCGCGCGAAAATATAATTTGCCGGTGCAATTCAATTTCTTCGCGTTTCTGCCGGAAGTTCTGGGCGGCGTAAATCCCTATCTGGATCCCCAAGCGGTCCGCAAACAGCAAACGCTGGTGGCCGCGGTGGTGGCGCGTTTTCACGATGTGCCGTTTCTCGCCTGGGATTTGATCAACGAGCCCAGCTTTTCCAAGCATCTGTGGACGCTGCTACCGAATGAAGACGTCCTGGAATTGGCGCGATGGAATGACTGGCTGACCAAGCGTTATCCCGATCGCGGCGCGCTGGCCGCAGCTTGGAACGTTTTGCCCGCTTCCGTGCAAGGCACCATCGCGCTGCCGCAAGCGGTGGAGTTCACTTCGCGCGGAATGTATATCGGCCACAATTCGTTGAAAGTTTATGACTACTCGCTTTTTTCGCAAGAATGCTTCGCGCAGTGGGTTGCCGGCATGCGCGAGAAGATTCGCGCCACCGGTTCGCAGCAACTGATCACCGTCGGACAGGATGAAGGCGGCTTCGTGAATCGTCTCTCCCCGGCTTTCTTCGGCGCGTCAGTGGACTTCACCACCAATCATTCGTGGTGGCAAAACGATTTCATCGTGTGGGATTCGCTGGTCGCCAAGCAGCCGGGCAAAGCCATGCTGATTCAGGAAACTGGCCTGCAGCGCGAACTAAACTTGGATGAAGTCGCGCGCCGCGATTTGCAAAACGAAGCGGCGCTCTTTGAACGAAAATTCGCGGCTTCCTTCATCCAAGGCTCTGGCGCAATCGAGTGGTTGTGGAACACCAATTCCTATATGACCGAAGGCAACGAGACGCCCATTGGCGCAGTGCGCACGGACGGCACGGAAAAACCGGAAGCCACGGTGATGCGCGATTTTGGGACTTTCGCGACGACGCTCAGCCCGCACTTGCGCAATCCCGTACAGCCCAGCGTGACGATCGTTACGTCGCAGGCCGCGCAATTTTCCGCGATTGCCGATTTGCAAATCGCCGCGCAACGCAATGCCGTGCGTGCGTTGGCCTATGGCGCGCGGCTCGCGCCGAAAGTGATTGCAGAAAATCAAATCGAAAAACTCGGCTTGCCGAAACTGGTGATTTTGCCTTCGCCACAAGCGCTGACGGAGAAAGCGTGGCTAGCATTGCTGAAGTATGCTGACGGCGGCGGCAATTTATTGATTACCGGACCGCTCGACCGCGACGACCATTGGCAAATCGTATCGCGGGAGGCCGCCATTGTTCCAGACGCGACTACCGAACCGCTGACTTTTCGCCAAGCAACTTTGAAGCTGAACGATCGCGTGGTTCCGCTGAACTTCGATCAGGACAAACAGAATTGGCTCGATGCTTTGCGCTTCAAAGATGGCGCAACGCTAAAGGAAATTCCGCGCGGCAAGGGACGAATCTTCTGGGCCGCGTATCCCGTGGAATTGGCCGACAGCCTCTCGCCGGCCACGGAACTTTACAATTACGTCGCGGGCCGCGTCGGCCTAACACTAGCATTCGATCTGCTTTCTCCGTTGCCCAGCGGCGTCCTGGTTTACGCGACTGTGTTGCAGGATTCGCTTCTCTACATTCTGATTTCCGACAGCACCGATGAAGCACAGATCGATTTACGAGATAAGTTGACGGGCGGACACTTGAAATTCCCTCTGTTGGGCGAGCACGCAGCGCTAGCCGTGCTGGATCGAAAATCGGGTGCCGTCCTCGCGAAATACGGATTTTAAGCCGCGCTCCATTTACCGGAACCTTCAACCAAAATTACGTAGCGATCGATCGGCAGATTGCTGAAACGCTCGACCGCGCCGCTGGGCAGCGGCCATTTCACTTCTACCCAATCCATTTTGCTGCGCTTGCCGATTCCGAGGACCAACCGCGGATCGTGCGACGACAGAAAACTGCCGCCGCCCACCTTCATGCGCGAGCGCTTTAGATCCCCGGCCTGATACGTTACGCGCGCGCCCACTGCGTCGGTGTTGCATTTCTTCCCCACCAGCCGCACACCCAGCCAGTGATTGTCTTTGCCCACATTGTTTTGCAGCAGCAGCGGCGGCAAATCATTGTTGGAGATGAGCACGTCCACCGCGCCGTCGTTGTTGAAATCCCCGACCGCCAATCCTCGCGCCGGAAACGTTTTGGAGAAAATCGGGCCGCTCTGCGCGCTTACATTTTTGAAGATCGCTCCCTGCTTTTTAAACAACAGCAATGGCTCTTTGTAAGTTACCTCGTGGGAATGTTCCTCGACGAGATCATCCGGAAAGCCATTGGCGAGAATCAGGTCCAGGTCGCCGTCATTGTCGTAGTCGAAAAACTTCAATCCCCAGCCGCTCATCCAGCGCGTGGCCATGCCGATTCCCGCGGGCATCGCGAGATCGTCGAACGTTCCATCGCGATTGTTCTGATACAGCGAGAAAAATTCTTGATCGATGTTGGCGACAAAAAGATCCATCCAGCCGTCTTGGTTGAAATCGGCGGAGTCCACGCCCATGCCGGAGCGCGCGCGACCGTCCGCACTGTAGGCAATATCCGCAGCCAAACCCGCTTCTTCAAAACGGCCCCCGCGATTCACGAAAAGAAAATTCGCCACGGTATCGTTGCCGACAAAGAGATCCATCAGCCCATCGTTGTTTATATCCGTGGCCACCACGCCCCAGGCTTTGCCGAGGTGCGCGGCGATGCCGGTTTCTTTGCTCACATCCGAGAAAGTGCCGTCACCATTGTTGTGAAACAGCCAGCTGGGACGCGGCTTAAAAATGCGCGGAATGCAGTAGTGGTGCGTGCCGTCGCTATCCACGCCGCAGGGGACAGACTTATCAAACTCGGCGAATTGGCAAACGAACAGATCGAGGCGGCCATCGTTGTCGTAATCGAACCACACCGCGCTGGAACTCCAGCCCGCCGCGGCCACGCCGGCTTTTTCGGTAACGTCGGTAAACGTGCCGTCGCCGTTGTTGCGATAGAGGATGTTCCGCCCATACTGCGTCACATATAAATCGGGAAAGCCATCGCCGTTGTAGTCGCCGACGGCCACGCCCATGCCGTAACTGCCGCCGGGCACTCCGGCTTTTTGCGTTACGTCGGTGAACGTGCCATCGCGATTGTTGTGATACAGCGCGTTGCGCAGTGGCATCGCCGGCTGGTAAAAATCGCTCGGCCCGCTGTTGACCAGATAAATGTCCATCCAGCCGTCGTTGTCGTAATCGAGGAACGCGCAGCCGGCGCCGCTGGTCTCCGGAAGATACTTCATCGGGGATTTTCCCGCGGTGTGCACCCAAGTAATGCCGCTTTTTGCGGCGGGAATTTCTTCGAAGGCCGGCAACGCCGGCGGCGTTGCGATTGCGTTCAAAAACGAGAAGCGTTGCGCGAAGGGCATTCCCGCGAGCAGCGGCGCGGCCTGCAGAAACGCGCGCCGCGAAAACTGGATCGAGCCTGGCAACCAGCGCTGCGACCGATGTCGCGATAAACGTCGCGACAGATGTCGCAGCAAGCGTCGCAACGACTGTTGGGACGGATGTCGCGCCGAGCTTTGCAACGGGTGCGCGCGCGAAATGGGATCGTCCATGTGCGACGATATCATGCCACGAAAAATGTTAGGCTCGGAGCTTGCGGACCTTTCGGCCGCACAAACGCCCATGTTCCATCGCCGCGCAAAATATTTCGGGTTTTTTGCGATGCTGCTCCTCTTGCTCCTTGGTACCGCGGCGGCGCGTGCGCAAACCGCGCACGGCGGCAAAGATGATGCTGCGTTCCAGAATTATGTGCGTGCGGCAAGCGCCGCGCGCGACGCGGGACACACTGACGCGGCGCTGCAAAACTACGCGCAAGCTTTGCAAATCGATCCCAAGTGGCAAGAAGGCTGGTGGAACGTGGGCACGCTGCAGTACGAGCGCGACCACTACGCCGAGGCCATCCCGGCGTTTCGCGCGCTTGCCGAACTCGCCCCACAAGCCAGTCCCGCGTGGACGTTTCTGGGCCTCTGCGAATTCGAGACCAAAGATTACGCGAATGCGCTCGAGCACCTCTCAAAAGGTCACGCGCTCGGCGGCGCCGTGGACGATCCGGAAATCGCACGCGTGGCGGAATACCATTTGGCATTGCTGCTGATTCGCAACGGCGAATTTGAGAAAGCGACCGCGCGGTTGGCGGCCGTGGCGGGCTCCGGTCAAATCCCGCCGCAGATTAAATTTGCGCTGGGCTTGAGCTTGTTGCGAATTCCGCTGTTACCTGATGAGGTAGATCCTTCGCGCGAAGCGCTGGTGCTGGACGCTGGCGAAATCGCGTCACTGCAAGCGACCGGCAATTTAGCAAACGCATTGGCGGCGCTGAAAGCGGCGATCGCGAAGTATCCCGACGTCCCGTACCTGCATTACGCCGCGGGCCAAGCGCTATCAGCGAGCGGAGATTTGCAAGGCGCACTCGAGGAGTTTCGCCGGGAAGCCAACATCTCGCCAAAGCGCGCGCTTCCGCAAATTGCTATCGCGCGTACCGAACTCCAACTGAACCGCGCGCCAGAAGCGTTGCGCGCTGCGACGGAAGCGGTCCGCCTTGTGCCCGATTCGCGAGAAGCGCACGAAGTGCTGGCGCAGTCTTTCACCGCTGCCGGCGCGAAGCGAGAAGCGGCGGAAGAGTTGGTCGCAGCCAACAACCTCGGCGCCGCGAAGCCGCGCATCGAAGACTGGATGATTGCGCGTTACGGAGCGCCCGCAAATGCGCACGTCCATTTGGCGACGGACGGGCGCGATGCAAACCGAGGCAGTACGGATGCGGCTCTCGGCGACACAGTGTGGAACGTCGCGATGCGCGATTATTCCGCGGAAAACTATACCGAGGCGATTGCCGCGCTGAAAACCTGGCTGCAGCAAAATCCCAAGTCCGGAACGGGCTGGGCCGTGATGGGCTTGAGCGAATTCGCACTACATAACTACGACAACGCGCTGATTCACCTGCAGCGCGGCCAGCAATTGGGATTAAGCGGCAGCGCTGAAAGCGTGCAGCTTGCAAAATACCGTTTGGGAATTTTGCTTAATAACAGTGGTCAGTTCAACAGCGCGGAACAGTTGCTTATGTCCGCCGTGGGATCTGGTTCACTCGCCGCGGAAATAAAATTCGCGCTAGGCATGTCTCTGCTGCATATGCGCATGCTTCCGGAACAAGTGGAAACACGACAGCACCAGCTTGTCGAGACGGCGGGAGAAATTGCCGTGCTGCTAAAGGACAGCAAATACGATCAAGCCTTTTCCAGCCTGGATGCAATACTGAAGAAATATCCCTCGACGCCGTTTCTGCATTACGTTTATGGGACAGCACTCGCCTCTCTTTCGCAGTTCGATGAAGCCGCCAAACAATTCCGCGAGGAGATCTCGTTGTCTCCAGCTGGCGAATTGCCGTATATCGGTATCGCCACTCTGGAACTAAAGCGGCATCGGCCGCTGGATGCGCTGGAACCCGCGCAACACGCAGTGCAACTCGCGCCACACAACGCAACCGCGCATTACCTGCTGGGCAGGAGTTATCTCGAGACCGGAAAGGAGACGTTAGCGATTGCGGAGTTGCAAACCGCCAACGCGATTACGCCAGGCAGCCCGGAAGTACATTTCAGTCTGGCCAAGGCTTACGCCAAAACCAATCAGCCGGCGAAGGCGGACGAAGAGCGTGCAATCTTTGCCCAACTGAACGCCCTGGCGGAGCAGCAGCGCGGGCAGCAAGGTAATCAGGCTTATGGCGCGCATGACGCGGCGAACGCCGGACTCTCCAATGTCGATCACGTCGCGGCCGAATCTTCTAAACCACACTAGAATTTGCACTCCCGTCTAAGTCCTCTCCGCGACGCTGCGAACCGGCCAGGATTCCTCGACGGATGTCGTGGTACATTAAAACTGATAACGCCCTGGCACGCGCTGCTATGAAGATCTCGCAGCGCGCTACCTCGCGGCGGATTGCAGATGGGGACGTAGCTCAACTGGATAGAGCGAGAGTTTCCTAAACTCTAGGCTGCGAGTTCGAGCCTCGCCGTTCCCACCAGTTCCACGATTAGACCTTCCTTATATAGATATAACCGGGTGTCCGGAGCGTGTGCCTGTAAACGGCGTTTCGCGCTGACAAAAGATGTCACTTTTCGCAGGTAACGGCAAGTCGCAGCCATTTCAATGGCGATCCGCAGAGTTAGAAATCCACGTAAACGCCTTAGAATCATCAGTAAGGGATGGATTCCGAAACCTGGTCTTAGTCGGTTTTCGATTGGCAACCGTTTTGCCTAAGGTAGGGAGTGCTTTGACATTAAACCTTCAAGGAGAGATGGAATCATGAAGAAGCAAAAAGGGTTTTCACTTATCGAGTTGCTGATCGTAGTGGCGATTATTTTGATCATCGCCGCGATTGCTATCCCGAACCTGTTGCGTTCGCGTATGGCCGCCAACGAAGCGTCTGCGGTCGGCTCTATGCGCTCGATCAACACTGCGGAAGTGACGTATGCCTCCGCGTATCCTGACACGGGATATTCTCTGACTTTGGCGAGCCTCGGCGGAACGTCGGCGGCCTGCGTTGCCGGCACTTCCGGAACCCCTGCGACGGCGTGCTTGCTGGACCCAGTTCTTTCGGCTGGCCAGAAGAGCGGCTATCTGTTCACGGCTGTGGGTTCGCAGCTCGGTGCGTCCACCACCAACAACGTGTTCAAGTCGACTGGCGTGCCTCTCGGTATCGGTTCCACCGGTCAACGTGGTTTCGGTTCGGACCAGTCCGGCGTGATTCACTATACCTTGAGCGGCGCCGCAGCGACGGTTGCTGATTCGGCCCTTCAGTAGACTGCATTCGCAACACCACGCAGTCACTGGTGGTTTTATACCGGGGGAAGTCTCGCGACTTCCCCCGGTTTTTTTTAGTTGTACCGAAGATCGAGCCGCGGTGCCAAGCTTCAGTCGACTGCTTTGACGCTTTCCATTAACCCGAAAAATCCTTCGGCCAGCGTGGGATGAATGTACACCGCACCTTTCAGCAGCGTGTAGGGCTGCTTCGCGAGCATCAGCGTGCCAAGTATCTGAACAATCTCTCCGGCTTCGGGGGCCAATATCGACACCCCCAAAATCATGTCGTTGGAGGCATCCACCACCAATTTCATCAGCCCAGCAGTCTCATCACGTTCGATGGCGCGGGCCACGGAAGTCATGGGCATTCTGCCGATTTTCAACTTAAAACCTTTTTCGCGGGCCGCAGCCTCCGTTAATCCCACGCCGCCGAGTTGCGGATCGGTGAACACACAGTACGGCACCAGGCGATGTTCGATAGAGAGGTTTTTTCCTTCGATCAGGTTGCCGTAAACGATTTGAAAATCGTTGTAGGAAAGATGCGTGAAGGCGGGCCCGCCTTTCACGTCGCCAAGCGCCCAGATGCCGGGCACGCTGGTTTCGAGCCTTCCGTTCACCGCGATGTATCCCTTCTTGTCGCACTGGACGCCAGCTTTATCCAAATCTAAAGCGTCGGTGTTCGGCCTGCGCCCGGTAGCCAGCAGAAGATGCGAGCCGCTTACTTGTTGCGGTGTGGCGCCGCATTCGATATTCAGCTTCACCGAGCCGCCACTGGCTTCCACCTGCGTGGTGCTTGCGTTGAGAAGAAACTTGATGCCTTCGGCTTCCAGAGCCTGTTGCAACGCGGCGGTAATCTCGGGATCCTCTTGCGCAACGATTCGCGGGCCGCTGTGAATAATGGTGACCGCGCTGCCAAAGCGGCGAAACATCTGTCCGAATTCAAGCCCGATGTAACCGCCGCCCAGAATCAGCAGATGTTCAGGAACAGAACTCAGCTGCATTGCGGACTCGTTGGTCAAATAGGGCACGTTCGCAAGCCCTGGAATCTCCGGAATGGACGAACGGCCGCCAGTGTCGATGAAAATCTTTTCGCTTTCCAGCAACTCATCGCCTACCCGCAACTGGTGCGCGGACGTGAAACGGGCATGGCCCCGGTACAATTTTATGTTGGGTCGCGTGGCCTTCTGTTTTTCCTGGCCCTCGCGCATCCCGAGAACCACTTTGTCTTTTTGCGCGATGATCGTGGGCATGTCCACAGAAACATCGGAAGCGCGGACGCCCCAGCGTGCGGCGTTGCGTGCGTAATGCGCCACTTGCGCGCGATGCACCATCGTCTTGGTGGGCGTGCATCCCGTGTTGATGCAAGTGCCGCCCAGATACCTTTCTTCAACCATGGCCACATGCCAGCCCTGGTCCGCCAGGCTGTGCAGCAGCGGATTCCCTCCCTGGCCGGAGCCGATCACGATAGCGTCGAATTTCATAGAGATTTGCCCCCTCCCCAATAGCCCATGCCCGGGTCGCGACAGGTTAGTGTGCAACAGGTCGCGCCGCGAATCTACCTCGCTGCAATTGGTAATGGGTCAGTTCTCGGTTAGCGCTGCCAGCTCAGACGGTCGACGGTGTTTCGTCTTACCACAACGACCGCAGGTATCTTTGTTTCGCGGGATCTCCACAAGCTTTAAAATTATAGTTAGTCATGAATCGTCCTGCGTTGTTACCCTTCACTTTGTTTTTCGCAACGATCGGTATGCCCTATCTCACTCCGAGTGAACCTATGCTAATCGTCTACGAACTTTCCCTCAACAGATGCAGAGAGCATTCTTGTCACGCCGAGACGGCAACACGAAGTGAATTGCAGGTCAGTTTGGAAGAAGAACCAAATTTTTTGACGAACTACGTTCCGGTTGAAGTGCATGTGGGGAATCTTGCTTACCAGCTACGCTTCAACCTGCGCCGAGTGTCGAAGAAAAACCAGGTCGAGAGAAGCCTAATGATAGGCTTTTCTGGGCGGGTGGGAACGCTCACAGGCAAGCAGCTCACGTGGGGCGAGAAAACCTTTAGCCACGGGACGTGGAGCGCATTTAAAATGGCAAGTGTCTCAGGAGCGGCCTACTCCGAGAACGATGAATCGGTCACCCCAACTCTTACTGTGCTCGATGTAGAGTTGTCGGCGGCCACTCACCACTAGATTCGCGGAAATCCACATGTTCCTGTAAGCGTGTTATCAGGTACTGAAACCCACTCGCGGCACGTTGCTAACGTTGAAACACCCACAAATGGAGTAGTCAACGTCGAAGCAAAAGGATTCATCATAGAGCAAATCCAGTCGATGGAGAGGAACTTGTGGCCCGTCTCGCATGGTTCGTAGCTTTTCTTGGCGCAATTTCGCTGTTTCTGATTCCATCTTTCATGGATCGCATGCTTGGGAAACCCCAGTCCGAGGCAGCTCACATTGACAGCTATGACTTGCTGCTTCATTCTCAGTCGCTAGCACAACAACGTGCCGCCCTAAACCAGATCCTCCTTGACCCAAAGCAATATGTTCCACGCATTCAACAAAGTCTGCGCGATTATCCCGGGTTGCTTCGAACCGATCCGATTGCTGCAAAGCGAGCTGTGTACCTTTCAGCGTTAGTGCGCGATCCCTCGTTTCCCCCAATTCTGGTCAAGAGCATTGGCCGTCCAGACGTTCTTGACGACTGTATATACTCATGCCCGGCCGTTTTCGCGTTAACCATCCAAGCGTGCTTCGGTGGTTGGAATCCACCCCACGACCTGGATAAAGAACTGACGACCGTAGACGATCTACTTGCCGAAATCCACAGAGTGCCCCTTATCCAGCTCAAGGTGGGATCGATTGCAGACGTGATACAAGGACCGAGAACGGACCAGCTTCGAGAGGAATTCGACCACAAGAGCGAAGAGCAGCTCATCCAGATGGCTGGTCCAATGACGCCGTCAAAGGAGACTAGGGGGAGCGCAGCCTTTCGGCTTGAGACGCTTGTTACTGGCAGCAAGAACCGGATTGACCTTTATTTGCTTGCTCTAAACGACTTTGAAGACGGTTCGGGCGAATACAAAGGTGCTGTATACCAATCGATTTATCGAGCCGAACTGGCAAAATCTCACGGGCAGTAGTCGATCCTGACCCCTCACGTGTTACCAGACATGTGCCGGGGCGCCCCTGAGACCGCCGTTTCGCGTTGAACAGAATCTCCGCCTTCTCCTCCAACAGTCATAATCGGCTCCCCAGGCTTCGCCCCCAGCGCGTGCTGGAATCTCTCCGCCCCCGCCGCAAGGCCAACGTATCCAGTGCGCCACACTAGTACTCCCGTAGCGTTGACCTGCTGAAATTATGCTGGGTACTGTGCAAAGTGGGGGTCCGGGTGTCGGCGGAGGGCTGTCAGGCGTCCGCAACCCCGAAGGCTACAACGCAACTATGACCATGGTGGCAAAAGCCGGGCGCTACGAGATTATCGATGAAGTCGGCCGCGGAGCCATGGGCGTTGTGTATAAGGCCGTCGATCCGGTCATCGGCCGCACCGTCGCCGTCAAAACCATCCGCTTAAGCGAAGTCGGCACCGGCCTTTCCCGCCCGGAGCTGCTCAGCCGCTTCCAGACGGAAGCGCGCGCCGCCGGATTGCTCACCCATCCCAACATCGTGGTGGTCTACGATGCCGGCGAAGAAAACGGCTTGTACTACATCACTATGGAGCTGGTGGAAGGCAAGAGCGTACAGGCGCTGCTCGACGAGGGCCAAAAGTTCTCGCTGCCGCGCGTGCTGCGCATCATGGAACAGACCTGCAGCGCGCTGGATTTCGCGCACGAGCGGCACGTCGTGCATCGCGACATCAAGCCCGCGAACTTGATGCTGACCGCCGACGACACCGTAAAAGTCACCGACTTCGGCACCGCAAAAATCCTGCAATTTGGCACCGTGGCGCAAACAACGCACGTGATGGGCACGCCCAGCTACATGTCTCCCGAACAGGTGAAGGGTCGCGCCGTCGATGGCCGCAGCGACATTTTTTCGCTTGGCGTAATGCTGTATGAAATGGTCACCGGAGAGAAGCCTTTCCCCGGACAAAACATTACCACGGTAATCTACAAGATCGTCAACGAGGATCCGATTCCGCCGCGCCAGCTGGACCCTTCCATCCATCCCGGCATCAGCGCGGTGATCATGAAGGCGCTCTGCAAAGAGCCGGAAGAGCGCTATCAAACCTGCCGCGAACTGCTGGAAGAGCTGCGCAACTATCGCGCCAACACATTGCACAGCAACGCTAGCCTGCCGGGCAATCCGCAATCCACGATGGCGTTGGGCGGCGGTTCTCCCGTGGCCACCATGTCCATGGGAAATGGTGGGCGGAACGCGGACAATTTAAACGACGGTCACATTGCCGCCACCGCCGGCTCGCTCTCTTCGCGCGCCAGCAATCCGGGACAAACGCCCGTGATTCGCCGGACCGGCAGCATTCCGCCAATCGCCGAACCCGAAAAGAAGAGCGGAGTGCTCACTACCGTGCTGATCGCGACGCTGCTGCTCGCAGTGATCGCCTATGGCGCGACCAAACTGCAGCCCGTATTTCTGGCCGCGAAAGAGTTTCATGAAGCGGAGACGGCGCACAGCAATGTCGCGAGCAGGACGCCGGTCACCCCGCAAACGCACGCCGTCGCTCCACCTTCGTCCGCCATCTCGCAAGACTTAAGTGTGACGCCTGCGGCTAAGCCACCGGCGGATGGCAGCGCAATTCCGGTTACGGTACCCACCGCTGCAGCTCCTACCGAGATTCCGAAGGCCCCGGAAACGGCGCCTGCGAAACCCGTTGCGAGTACGCCCGAGCCGGTAAAGACAAACTTGGGCCTGAGCCCGAAGGCTGCCGAGTATAAAGCTCGCATTGACGCCGTCCTCGCGGAACGCGGGCTGACCGGGCGCGCACACGTGCAAGGCGTTGGGAACATGTTGACCATCTCCGGCAAGTTGCATCCGGCTGAGCACGGCGCGCTACTGAAATTTCTGCGCGATGCGCCGCCAGACATCCGGCTGATCGACCATATTGAATACGACGACGCGCCGGTCGCCACCGCGGAAAGCGACGACGGGACGCACCCGGTGCCCGCGCCAGGCCGCGGTGCAATTCACGTCGTCACGGACGTGCTTAGCGCGACCGCCACGCTCTATGGATCAGGCGGACGGCAACTGAAGCAGTGTCAAACGCCTTGCGCCTTTAATGACCTATACGCCAGTGGTTACAGCCTGGAGGTGAAGAAAGAGGGTTACCAGACCATTCAAACCGCGCTACAAGTGAAGGTCGGCAAGGTGCTTGACCAGAAAATCAAACTGGAATCCCTGGCCGTGGGGATTATGGTGGTCAGCGACCCGCCGGGTGCGGACGTATTTGTCGATGGAATTAAACAGGCCGGCCACACGCCCATGTCGCTGCCGCTGGCACCCGGACAGTACAATATGGTGTTGCACTTGGAGGGCTACGCACGCTACTCCGGCGGTGTGCAAGTGCAAGACAACATACAGACGCAATTCAAGGTTCAGTTGCGTGCCAAGGACGAGGGCAAGGTGGCCTGGGCCAATGTGACCTCGACGCCCCCCGGCGCTGAAATCGTCCTGGACGGAACCACCACCACCCAATTTACGCCCTCACGCGTGCAACTGCCCGCCGGGTTACACACTATCACGTTGAAAATGAAAGGGTTCCAGTCGGCCAAAAGGCCCGTAGAGGTCACCGAGGGCGGAACGATAACCGTGGGAGCGATCCTCAAGGCCAACAAGTGAAAATGCCATGCCGCAACCCGCAAAACCCTTCCCGTTTGGTAACAATTTGAGCCATTTCGCGCGCTCCAGTCCTAGCACGAAGTTTTTTGCCTACTAAAAACAAACAACTTAGCGCCCGCCCCCGCAGGTTAGCCCCGTGCATGCTTACTTATTCAGGGACTCCCCGCCCTCTCGGAACCATCTCTAACGCGCTTGGCGGGCCCTTCAGTATCAGCATGTTACACGCTTGAGTCTGGGCACGCGGAGATCGTACTTGGTTCTAAGAGCCACACTTCCGGTTGATCGGGATAGTCGCCGCAAAGAGCGCCAAGACGCTCCGGCCCCGGAACTGCGCGTCTCGCCACGACCTCTGAGCACCGCTCCCGATCGCAGCGAGACCGCCTCGCAGGAAGACGTTCCCAAGGCCCTGCGCGGCCTGCAAAAGCTATTCCGCTCGGAGCGCCTCTACGAGCAAAACCACCCGCAACGCCTGGACAATCTCGATAGCGCGTACGAAGCCCTCCGTCAGGTGGCCGCGCAACTGAACGGCTTGGAGCTGCGCATTGAACGCGGAGGCATCGTCGCGCCGAAACTTGGTGACACGCAGCTGCCGGATCTGCGCGGTGAAATGACGGCGCTGGCTGCGGACCTGCATCGCGCCGGTATTCGCACCCTGGTTTTCTCCCGGAAGTTCCATGTAGGCGAACTGGACACCTTGTCGCACCTCATGAAGGCATCGTTGCTAAAATCAGAGCAGCCGATGCGTGGCGGCAAGTCTAATTCGTGGCCGGCCAAACTCTTGGAGAATCATGTGGAAGGTATTTCGGTAAATACTCAGACGGAGCGCCGTGTCGATACCGTTCTCGGCAGCCTGATAGCCGCACTGGTAGCCTACGGCGGAAGCGCGCCGCGTGAAAGCAGCGAAACACCCATTCAAGCGCCGGACTTCGACGATCTCGCCGCCGCGCTGAAATTGCTGGCGCGTTTAACTCCTCCGCTCGAGAGCGCACGTGGACTTGCTCCAGAGGAAGCAGCGCGAGCGATTCACGGCGCTATGGAAAATGCCAGCCGAGACACCGTACGCATGTTGCTCACCTCGGTTTCCCAATATGGGCCACTCGGCGGGGAGCGTCCGCAACCCTATCTTTTGCGTTTGTCTGAAAGCCTAATTTTTGAATTTCTGACCGCGGAATTTTCTACCGGAACCCTTACCCCGATCGTGGTCACTCCCACGTTCCACCGTTTAGCCGAAGCCATCGTGGACTCGGGACGATACGCGGGTCCGCATGCTTCGCAACATTTATCAGCCTTTGCCACCACATGGTCGCAGGAACTGCATCGCCAGCAGCTCATTGAAAAGTTCTGGCTGGAATTGCCGCCGCGCGAAAAATCAGCAGTCTTGCGCGGAGAAGACGTTTGGTGCGTGCCGGTCGTAGCCTTGCGGCAAACGCTTGGCAATCTCGCGCAAACCGGCGCTGACGCGCAACGCCGCGAAGCCCGCAGCATGGTCCTGAACTATGCGCGACGACTCGCGCATCCGGACGCCACCGCACGTCGTACCGTCGCCGCTGGTCTAAACGAACTCACCGCCATCATCGAATCGCTGTGGCCCAATCAACTGCCCGACGATTTGAGCCTGGGCGCCATGAAAGCCCTGGACGCCGAAACCATTCCGGAAACCGGCGCGCTGCTCGCCGCTTTCATCGAAACCCTGGCGCGCATCGCCGTCAACCGCGCCGACTACGCGGGCTTCGAAACCATCCTCATCGGCCTCGAGCGGCCGCCGCAGGGCAACGAACACGATCATCTGATGGCCGCGCTCTCGCAACGTCTCGTCGCGCAGGACCGCTGGCTGCTACTGGTGGACGCCGCGCTGGCCAATCGCGCTCTCGATCCCGTTTTGCCCCGCCTGCTGCAGCGCGACCCGGAAAGACTTCTCGACCGCATGACCCTGCTGCTCACCGAACCACGCGGCGCGGAAATGATTCCCGCCATGGCGCGCTTGCTGCGCACCATCGGCGTGCCAGTCCTAAGTCTGCTCGAAGCGCGGCTCTACGAGGCCCGCCGCCAGCGCGTCAGCGCCGCGATTCGCTTGCTCTCCGCCGCGGATCCCGAACGCTTGCTGCGCGGCTTGGCCCGCGGCCTCGCCAGCTGGGAATGGAACTTGCAGGATTTGGCCGTCAGCGAACTTTCGCGCCCGTCGAACTCCGGCTGCGCGCAAAGCTCGGCGTTCGTTTTTTGCGCCGTCCTCGCCGACGCCCACCCGATGGTCGTGCCGATGATGATCGATCAGATCGGCCTGGCGCAGGAAACCACCGCCATCCCGCAACTCATGGAAATCGCCGCCGGCGAACACGAAATCCTCCGCGACCAGTTCGTACGCATTAAGGCCATCGAAGCCCTCGGCCGCATGCACGCCGCCGAATCCGCCGAACTGTTGCGCCAACTCGCGGAAGGGCGCGAAGGTTTGGCCTACGCCGAACCCTCCGGACTGCGTTCCGCCGCCGAACAAGCGCTTTCTCTTCTGGAAAATCGCCCGTCGTCGGGCCGCTCGCGTGCCGCATTTGAAGCCGCCGCGCAAGCCAGCGCCAGCTACGTTATTCCCCGCCGCTACGTGCGCATTCCGCTGGAGTCGCCCCTGCGCGCGCACATCGATGGCGGCCAGGCCGGCCTGGCCCGCGTCAAAACCATCAGCCTCGGCGGCGCCTATCTCTCTTCGCCAAAAAAGCTCAGCGTCGGCGATTCCATTCGCCTCGAAGTTCGCTCCGGCCTGCGCAAGATCAACTTCACCGCGGTCGTCCGCAACGTCGGCCCCGACGGCGGCGGCGTCGAATTCGTGCACATGAAAGACGAAGACCGCGACAAACTCTTCAAGCTAGTGCAGCGCCATCTCCCCGGCGCCCTGAAATAATCACGCTCCGTCCGTGACACATTTGATTTTGTAGCGGCCGCTTTCCGAAGCGGTCGCTTTTCTCGCCCGCATCATCGCCGTGCGTTATCGCGCGTGCGTCATCGCGTGGGTTACGATAAGCAAGCCATCCCCACCTGCGAGTAGCAATGACTAGCAAGCTTCACAACGTCAAGCTTCACAACATCGCCGCCCGCGTCTTCGACGCTTACGGCACACTCTTCGACGTCAACACCGCCGCGCGCAGCGCTCAGGATGCACTCGGAGAAAAATGGCAGCCGCTCGCCGAGCTATGGCGCGCAAAACAACTGCAGTACACTTGGCTGCGCAGCCTCACCGGACGCCACACCGATTTTTGGCAGCTAACAGGCGATGCGCTGGACTTCGCGATGGAGACATTTCACCTTGCGAGTCCCGCACTCCGTGGCCGCCTGATGGATCTCTATCTATCCCTGAGCGCCTATCCGGAAATCGCCAGTACCTTGCAGCGCTTAAAAGCCGCCGAAATAAAGCTCGCCATTTTGTCGAATGGAACACCCGCGATGCTCGCCTCGGCTGCAGCTAGCGCAGGCATCACCAACCTACTCGACGCCGTTCTGTCGGTCGAAGAAGTGCAAATCTACAAGCCGCACGCTTCAATCTATGCGCTGGCCTGCGCGCGTTTCAACGCCTCGGCCGACCGTATCTGCTTCGTCTCTTCCAATGGCTGGGACGCCTATTCCGCAAAAGCCTTCGGCTTCCGCGTCGTGTGGTGCAACCGCACCGGCCAACCTCCAGAACACATCCCCGAAACTCCCGACGCGCAAATCGCCACGCTAGCCGAGCTTCCAGATATCGTCCTCGGCTGACTCAACCTGGATGGCGCAAATTCCTTCTGAGTCAGCGAGGTACCTGTCATTTTTGCCGATGGCATTCCCCGTGCCGCCGGCGCAACCTCCCTTACGACTTCGGGCCACCACACATTCCCGATTGAAGTTGTCTTGGAGGATTATGCGCAGGAAAGTATGGGCTGCCATCTCGGCAGCTGTTTTGTCCGGTCTAGTAATCTCAGGCTGCGGCCCAGCCGCAAAGGTCGCAGATGACGCGAAACAAGTAGAAGCATTTGAAACCGCTAAGGACGCATACGTCTACGCGTACCCCTTGATGACCATGGAGATGACGCGCCGTGTCTCCACGAATCTCGTAGAATCGAAAGGAACTTTCGCGCCCATGGGTCAGTTTGCCAAGCTGCGCGAATATCCCAACGCTTCGTTCAACGCCGTCACTGCACCAAACGCCGACACGCTCTACACCATCTTGTGGCTGGATGTCTCCAAAGAGCCTTGGGTCGTCAGCATTCCAGACTTGAAGGGGCGCTACGCCTTGTTCCCGATGATCGACGGCTGGACTGACGTGTTTCAGGTTCCCGGCAAGCGTACCACCGGCACCGGGGCACAGAAATACGCCATTACCGGACCGGGCTGGACGGGAACACTTCCGGCGGGCGTAACGGAATATAAATCTCCCACGGGTTTGGTGTGGCTGCTTGGACGAATCTATTGCACCGGCACGCCAGAGGACTATAAAGCAGTTCACGCGCTGCAGGACCAAATGGCCGCGGTACCGCTATCTTCCTACGGCAAGCCATACACTCCCGCCCCCGGTGTCGTAGACCCCGCCATCGATACCAAGACCGCCGTTCGCGATCAGCTCAACGCCATGGACGGCGCTTCGTACTTCAAGCTTTTCGCACAACTCTTGAAGACGAATCCCCCAAATGCAGACGATGCGCCCATGGTCGCCAAGCTCGCGAAAATTGGCATCGTGCCGGGACAGGACTTCGACGCTTCCAAACTCGACCCCAGCATCGCCGCCGGAATCGCAAAAGTGCCCAAGCCCGCACAGGATAAAATCGCCGCATGGTTCAAGGAAGGCATCGTTGCTGGAGACGCGAAGCTCGAAAACGGCTGGGTGTTCACCACCAAGACCGGGCTTTACGGCACCAACTATCTTCAGCGTGCGACCATCACCTGGGTTGGCTTGGGTGCCAATCGGCCGCAAGACGCGGTTTATCCTACTTCCGAAGGCCCGAAAATCGTCGAGAAGTACAACGGCGCAAACAAATATGTTCTCCATTTCAACAAGGGTGAGCTGCCGCCCGTCGACGGCTTCTGGTCGCTCACGATGTACAATGCGCAATACTTTTTCGTGGCCAACCCGCTCAACCGCTACGACGTAAGCCAGCGCGACAAGCTCAAAACCAACGCCGACGGCTCAACCGATCTCTACATTCAGGCCGACTCACCCGGCAAGGACAAGGAATCCAACTGGCTGCCCGCGCCGAAAGACGATTTTGTGCTCATGATGCGTTTGTATTGGCCCAAGGAAAAAGATCCGACCATCCTGAACGGCTCGTGGAAAATTCCGGAAGTGAAGAAAGTACAATAAAGTACCGAAGCACCGCGAAGGGGGCGCTCACAGCGCCCCTTTTTTTCATCGTTCCCTATGTTCCGCTTACGGGCAGTTCCGAAGAAATCCCGTAGTTTGTCTTCGGCAGCGTAAAAATAATCACCAAACTCACCAGCACCAAAATCAGCAGCACAAACACGCTGCCCTCCGGTCCGGTGCTTCCGCCGCTCATCAGTGGCCCGCCAACAGGATGCGTGGCCAAAAGATGGTGTTGCACCATGATTCCACTATCCGCGACTCCGTACAGAAACGATTGCGCCCAATCCCACGCAGCGTGAAAGCCGATCGCCCACCACAATGAGCCAGTGCGCCACAAGCTCAGACAGAACACCAGGCTAACTAGTCCCGCCGAAAGCAAGCCGATGGGTGACTCCCCAGGGTTGCTGCCATGGCCAAGTCCGAACAGCACCGACAGCAGCACCGCAGCCGTCCAGAAACCCATCGGCTTGCCGTAAGGCGTCTTGAATAGCCACGTGAACGTCCCGGCCAGCCCACGCGTCAACGTGAAAAGCAGGTAGCCGCGCGTAAGATACTCCTCGAAAAGACCAACCACGATAAATCCCGCCAGCCAGACCGCGCCCCAACGCAGCGCCTCCGCGCCAAACAGCAGTCGGCTATCGATCACCAGCAAGCCGGTTCTCGAGAGCGTGAACACCAGCAACGAAAGAAATGTGACGCCCCAAGCCAGCCCTGCGAAAAAATTCGGAATCGCTCTCCGACCGCCAAGACCGTACATCGAATTAGGCCGTCTCTCGATCTGCGACATGATCCACGTGACCAGGATCGTCGCGAGCAGGGGGATACACTCGCCAAGGAACAGAAATCGCGGAGTGATCTCCGCTCCCGGCGCGGGCGGCGCCAGCTGCAAAAGCCTGCTAATGGCGGCCACGCCCCGGAGTATTCCGAACATGAACGCCAGAAAGAACAGCAAGCTCCAGCCTGCGCGCATCCCATCTTTGCCAAAAAATATGTCCCGCACCGAAAATGGCTTCTCCGGCACGGGCGATGGTTGGCTAAGCGGATCCGTCAGGGCGTGCTGCTCTTCACTCGTCGAAAGGCTGCTCGCGTCGCTCAAAGGGTCGCTCCTCAGGTACTGGAGTATAGACGGAGAAACGGGGTTATTGTTTCAAAGATTAAGCAATGAACCGCATCAGCGGCTCGCGATGCTCCGTGGCGACAGCCTTCGTCCCTGCTGTCCTAAGTGTTAACAAAATGTCCGCGTTTTAAGAAATGGCCAAGGGAGAGTAAAGTAAGTAGACCGTTTCCCGTAGTCGCATTGGAGAACGCATGACCGTGGAATTTATCGTTGTGGCGCTATTCGCGGCCGCCGCCGTAATTTGGTTCATGCTGGAGGCTTCGCGCACCCAGAAACGCGGCGCACTGCTCGAATCGCAAATGGCCGAGCTGCGCCGCGAACTACAATCCGTGGCCACCAACCAGGCGCAAAGTTCCGGCCAGGTAAAAGCTATCGCCGACAGCGTTTCGCAGCGCCTCGAAAGCGTCAACACCGCCGTGCAGGAAGGCATGAAGGGCGCGGCGCAAGTCACCGGACAAATCACTTCGCAGGCGCAATCCGTAATGGCTCAGGAACTGAAAAACACCCGCGAGCAAATCGGCGAAATTCAAAAGCAACTCGGCGAAGTGCAACAAGCCGGCAAGCAAATGTCGCAAACCGCGCAAACTCTAGAAAGCATTCTAGGCGGCGCGAAATCCCGCGGCTCCTTCGGCGAGGTCACCCTCGAACGCATGCTCGAAGACGCGCTCCACCCATCGCAATATGCCATGCAGTATCGCTTTTCCAGCGGAGAAGCCGCCGACGCCGTCATTCACCTGCGCGACAAGAAACTCATGGCCATCGACTCCAAATTCCCCCTCGATGCCTTCCGCCGCATCGCCGAGGAAGGCGACGACGCCCGCCGCGCCTTCGCCACCGCGGTCAAAGGTCACGCCGACTCCATCGCCAAAAAATATATCGTCCCCCAGGAACACACTCTCGACGTTGCGTTAATGTTCGTGCCCTCGGAAACCGTCTATTCCGAACTGCTGGTCACCGCCGATAGCAAAGGACAGCTGCTCGACGCTTACTGCCGCGACAAAAAAATCATCGCCGTCTCTCCTAATACGCTGCACGCGCATCTTTGTGTCATCGCCATGGGCCTGCGCGGCATGCAGATCGAAGAAAACGCCAAGCATTTAGCAGCCGGCCTGGCCGGCGTGAAAAAGCAGATGGAAACCTTCTATACCGTCTTCGACAAAATCGGTACCCACATCGGTAACGCTCAGAAGAGCTACCAAGACGCCGACAAGCGCTTCGAAAAAACTCAGCTAACCCTGGAAAATTTATTGAACGTCAGCAATCCGGAATCTCTACTGGAATCCTTACCCGAACCCACCCAAACCATCCTCCCGCTAGCCTCTGAAACCGCCGCAAAAAAATCGGCCTAGCCGGCTTCATCGCGATCTTGGCACGCTTTTTGTAGCGGCCACCTGGCGTTTACCCCGACCCTGTCGGGGCGGCGGTCGCCTTTCCCAACGAGCCAAATCGATTCTTCTCCGCGTGCCTCCGCGTTCCTTGCGCTTCTGCGTTATCGTCTGTATTTTATCCCGCAACACCGTTATACGGTTTGTGTCCAATGAACGCTTGACAATTGGTACGCTATGGGTGAGATCATAAAAACATGGATCCTAAGAAAAAACTCTCCAAGGAACAGGGGGAGGCCCAACGCATTGCAGAGATGACTCGCCCGTTTTTCAATGAGCTATCTAAGACCGAACAAAAAATTAGGCTTGCAGCAATCAAAAATCTGAGAATTAGGAATAGAAAAACTTCCAAGCGTTCTTCCACTCCTGCGAATCTTCCGGTACGTTCCGTAGCCTCAGTAAAGTCGCGAAAGCACGCGCATCATTAAACCTTTTGGCCTGGCCGAGTTTCCGGGCAAACAGTTTATCCTCGCGTACCCGTTGCGCAGCTAGGCGTTTTGCCTTCGGCACAAGCCCCTGGTCTTCCGCTCGCGTCTTCTCTATCTCGTCGTCGTCCTTCGCCATTGACTCATCGCCCCAATTCCCACAGTTTACCAGACCAGCAAAATATCAGGGAGTAGACGCGCGAGCAAGCATGCCCTGAAGTTCTTGGTGTTTGCAACGAAGGCAGGCCGTAGGCTTTCCCTTGTCTTTCTGCGGGAGAAAGCCCGAAAATAAAGGTCTCGGGTTCAGGCTCGGACTAGCTCCGCGCTTGAATTCTTTGCTGCTTTCAGTTGACGCTGACGTACAGTGAGTTTTATTTTTCACCTCTTCTTAAACGGCATGGCATCTTCAATTTCGTCAGGCGGTGGAATATCTTTGAGCATCCTGCCCTTCCTGAATGCCTCCGCCATCCGCGACATACGTTCCCACGCCTTCTTTCCATTCTTCACTGTTTCGTGAACGCGCCCACTCTCATGCAAGCGATTCAAAATCGAGCTAATAGTGGCAAGCGGATTACTTTGCTCTGCGAGGCTACCGCCAAGTTTGTTCAATTCGTCGCGGACCTCTGCGGTCGTCAGCGGCACGCGAGCAGCAGATATGATCTGGAAGATGTCATCGGTGAGACTGCTTTCAATAGCTTTCTCCAAACTCGCAAATTTCTTGTCCAGATCGCCAGTGTCCAACCCGTCTTGCTGACAGAGTGTAGAAAGAACGTTAAGCGTTTTGCGAAGGGACAGGATTCGCTCTTCAATTTGGTCCTGCTGAGCAAGCAGAGCTTCAAGTTCGTCCGCTGCTGTCCTGTACGCCCTCCGATAGTTTTCGTTTCCCATAGACAAATTAAAGCAAACAGTTGGCATAATGTCAAATAAAAAAGCAATTAAAGAAACAACGAGGTTTAAGATGGCAATTCAGGATTCCGAGCGCCACATCGAGCGCCTAAGGAGGGCAACTGCCGCCGGCCGGGAGAATATTGCGAAAGGCGAGCCTTGGCCGGGGAGCGCCTATAAAACGGCAAGGCAATATTCGTCTTCGCCACACCCGACCTTCAAAACCCTCAAAATAATCGAAATACAAAAATATTCGGAATTACCTTAACAAATACGTGGCAATTTCTCTATACTTCGCCTGTAGAAAACTGCGCCCGAACCTGACCGCTCTCGCCGAAGTTTCAGTACTCATAACCAATTAGTATCTAAATAACGGTCATAAGCGCATTATAATGAACATTTACGAAAGGTTGTGAAAACAAAGCAACTTAGAGTCCCTGTGTTTTCGCAACCTTTCGCGATTCCGCGGGGCCCTCTCCTACGGCACGGTCGCCGTCGGATGAAAATTACTCGCCACCAAACGAATCGAAATCAGGAAGCTACCCTTGCGTTTTCCTACCACCTCAAATTTTGCCGCATTATCCGCGCCACCGCTGCTAAGCTGTTTCGCCGGATTACCACCAGCCAAATCCGCGATGTCCGGCGACAGATTGCGCGCCTCCAGCGGCAACTTCGCCGTACTGCCGCGCACCGTCACGCGCAGCGCGCGACGTTCGGCATGCGCCAGCGGTGAAGCGTCCGCCTCCAGCGCCAGCTCCACAAAGGTAATCACAAACGGCGCGCCCACGCGTTTGCCGCAGGAAATCTCCACGCTGGCCGCACCGGGCTCCGCTTCCGACGGCGGCAGCACCACCAGCGACATCGGAGAGGCCGCCAGCACCAGCGCCCGCTGACCGCCAATGCTCACTTGATTCGCGTCCGCATCCCCGCAGAAACCGTGCCCGTAAACATCGAAGCGATCCGTAATAGAAGCCACGCGCGGCACGCTCGTCACTTCTAAGCCAGCAGCCTCGGCCTCCTTGGGAGAAAGCACCACGGAGCTAACTCGCCCCGCGCGCCCAGTGATGCTTCCGAAAATCACCCCGGGCGTTAGCGGCGCGACGAATAGCGCTCTGCCCGTGGCATCCGTCTTCAAACGATCACCATTGGAAAACGTCACGTCCACGCCCGGCGTGAGTCTGCCGTTCACATCCAAAACCGCTAACGTCGCGCGCTCTCCGGAAACGATCTGCCTCGGCAGCAGCAATATCCTGGCTCCCGACGCTGGCGGCGCGGCAGGCTGCGGAGGACTTTGCGTAACGGGCGCAGTGGCGGGCTGCGTCGCCTGCTGCGCGGCGCATAGCGAACAGCCGACAGCGCACACGGCCGATAGAATCACCAACGCCTCGACCAACCAAAACATGCTCTGCAAATCCGACTTACGCATGAACGTCATTGTAGTTGAGACCGCCAAACTCGCACCGGAAAAATGCCGAATCGCTTCACACCGGCATCTCCCGCGGGTCTCCTGCGGAGCCTCCAACGCGCCTTCCCACATCGCGGAGCCGTCCCCCGAACCGCCCCCGGCCCTCTCCCAAAATGTGGCTAAAAAGCCCATAGTCAGTAGGGTTCACAGTCTTCCGCGCCAGCCGGGGGTCTGCTAGCGTAATCTCAGGTCCAAGTGTGTGGGCAGGGGTGTCCTCCCACCATTCAGGAGTTCGTGTGCGAATCAGAAGCGGCGGCGTAAGCGACGTGGGTCGCGTACGCTCGAACAACGAGGATTGCTACCGCATTGTCCCAGACATGGGACTCTTCGTTCTTTCTGACGGTATGGGCGGCGAAGCGCACGGCGAAGTCGCCAGCGCCTTGGCCGTCGAAACCGTCGTCAAGCACTGCGTCGAAGGCGAAAACAATCCCGCCTTGCCCGTTTTTGGCGACACCCAAGCCGGCTGGAGCAGCAAGACCAAGCGCCTTTCCAGCGCCATTCACCTGGCCAACAAAAAAATATTTGAATCCGCCGCCGAGCACTCCGAGCAGACCGGTATGGGCGCCACGCTCACCGCGCTCTGGATTGCCGACGACCGCATGAGCCTCGCGCACGTGGGCGACAGCCGCGCCTACGTCTTGCGCACCGGCTCGCTGCAACAGCTCACCAACGATCATTCGCTCGTCGCCGAACAGGTCCGTCGCGGCATTCTCACCACCGCGCAAGCTGAAGAGAGCGAAATGCAGAGCGTCTTGCTGCGCGCCTTGGGCGCGAATCTCGAAGTCGAAGTAGACGCCGAGGAGCACCCGCTTTTCCCGCGCGACGTTTTGTTGCTTTGCTCCGATGGCTTGACGCGCATGGTCACCGAGCCCGAAATCGCCGGCACCTTACAGTCCGATCCCGACCCTGCCAAATCCGCGGAAAAATTAGTGGCCCTCGCCAACGAGAGCGGCGGCGCGGACAACATCACTGTCATCGTTGTAACCACTAACGCGGATTCCAAGAGTTGGTTTTCCTGGCTTTTCGGCGGCAAACACAAGTCCGCTAACGGCAACGGTATCGCAGGAGGAAAGTAATATGGCGAAGCTCAGCCTGATGTTTGAAGAAAAACTGGTGAAAGAAGTCCCAGTCGGCAGCCGGGCCGTAAGTATTGGACGTTCCCCGGACAACGATCTCCCAGTGGATAATTTGGCGGTTTCCAATTATCATGCGCGCGTGTATTTTGAGGCTGGCAAATTGGTCGTCGAAGATCTGGACAGCCTGAACGGCACCTTCGTCAACGACATGCGCATCGAGCGCGCCACGCTGAAAGACGGCGACTCCATCTGGGTCGGCAAACACCACATCAAAGTGGACGCCCGCGGCGACGCTCCTGTGCCCTGGGATTCCGGCCGCAAAGCCAACGCTCCGCGCATCAACGAAACCATGGTTCTGGACACCAAGGTTCGCCGCGACATGCTGCAGCAAGCCGCCGCCATGGGCGAACGCACCCAGTTTGCCGCCGGCCGCCTGAAAGTTCCCACCATCGTCGTCCTCACCGGCAGAACCGACCAGAAAGAATATGCCCTCACCAACAAGCTCACGGTCATCGGCAAATCCAGTCTCGCCACCGTGCGCCTCAAGGGCTGGTTCAAACCCGCCATGGCCGCGCAAATCAATCAGCGCGATGACGGCTATTACGTCGTCGCCGGCGACAAAGTCCCCAACGTCAACGGCGCTCCCATCTCCGGCCCGGTCCGCCTCAACGACGGCGATCTGCTGGAAATTTGTGGCGTGCGCTTGAATTTCATTTTCCGTGAGTAGCGCGCTTTCCTAATGCCCGCCCCACCAGCCAAAAACACACGCGGTCTCGGCATCCTCCATCTTGTCGAACTGCTTGAAGCTTGGTGGCACCACCGCGTTTCCTTCCTCATCAGCCTGATCATCACCCTCGCCGCTCTCACCCTGTATTACTTCACTTTTTTCGGTGAACGCCCTACTCCGATCTTCGCCTTTCTCCAGCGCTTCGAGTACGACTCGCTGGACACCCGCTTCCGTTATCGCCCTCCCAGCGCCACACCCGCCGATCCGGCCATCGTCATCGTGGACATCGATCAACACTCGCAAGAAGTCCTGGGGCACTGGCCTTTCTCTTGGTCGTATTTCGCCAACCTCCTGGACATCCTGCGCGGCGACGGCGCCTCCGTCGCGGGCTTCGACATCACCTTCAGCAAACCCGAGGTCAGCGCCGCCTCCATCCAGGCCTTTGAGAAAGCTTTGCAAGACAGAAAAGAACGCATCGCGCGAGTCGACAGCCGCCTCGCCGCCGAACTTGAGGGCCTCGCGACTGCGTCCAATGCCGACCAGCAATTTGCCGCCGCCATCAAAAGATTCGGCCCCGTTGTCCTGGGTAACTATTTTCTCTACACCGAATCCGACTTGCGCGACATCGACTCCGCCGTCCTCGACGCCTACGCCAAGCAACTAAGCTTCTTCTGCATTCCTGAAGTCGAAGTGGTTAAGAGCCGCGCCGCGTTCGGCAAGCAAGACTATGCGAACCTCATCGCCAAATATCGCCTTGCTCAACTCATCCCCCAGGGTGCCGAAGCCAATCTCGACATCTTCACCAACGCGCTCTCCGGCGCATCCTCCGGCACCGGCTTCTTCAACGCCCCATCGGACACCGACGGTATCGTGCGCACCGCCACCATGGTGCTCCCCTACGGTCGCTCCGAAGACGTTCACGAGTGGGATCTCTACGGTTCGCTCGACGTTATGACCGTTCGAGCCTACCTCGGAGTCCGCGACGACCTGTTGCTCACGTATGGCGAAACCGGCATCAAGGACATTCAGTTCGGCGACAAGGCCCGAGTTGTGCCCAACGATATCGGCCAAGCGCTCATCAACTATCACGGCCCCGCCAACACCTATTCGCACTATTCCATGGCCGAAGTTCTCGACGGGAAAATCCCGCCCGCCACCTTCCGCGGCAAAATTGTCCTCATCGGTGCCACCGCCACCGGCATCGGCGATATCAAGTCCACTCCCTATGGCGGCACCGACTATCCTGGTATCGAAGTCCACGCTAACGTTATCGACAACCTGCTGCACGGAAATTTCCTCCAGCGCGGCGCGAAGCAGCAGTTGCTCGACGCAGTTGTAATTTTGCTGCTCGGCGTTCCCCTCGGCCTTTTCATGGCCCTCGTTCCGCCGCGCTTCATGTGGTTCGGCTTGAGCCTTTTGGCCCCATTGGTATGGGTGGACTATCGCGCCTTCGTCAACGGCTGGTGGCTCAATTTTTCGATTCCCGCAATCACCATCACCGCCAACGTCCTGCTCGTCTCCCTGTATCGCGCCCTCGTTGAAGAAAAAGAAAAGCGCCGCGTGCGCACCGCCTTCGGACAATACGTCAGTCCTGAAGTCATCCGCCGCCTGCTCCTCAATCCGCAACTCGTCGAGCCGCGCAAAACCGAAATCAGCGTCATGTTTAGCGACATTCGCGGCTTCACCACCATTTCCGAGCAGCTCGATGCCCAGGAGCTCGCCGGCTTCCTCAACGAATATCTTTCCGACATGACCGGCATCGTCTTCAAATACTCCGGCACACTGGACAAATATATCGGTGATGCGGTGATGGCTTTCTGGGGCGCTCCTTTTGAAGTCGAGGCCCACGCCGTAAAAGCCTGCCAAAGCGCGCTCGAAATGATGAAGCGCGTGCACGAGATGCAACAAAAATGGCTGGCCGAAGGTCGCCCACACCTCGATATCGGCATTGGCATCAACACCGGCGGCGCCAGCGTCGGCAACATGGGCTCCTCGCTGCGCTACGGTTACACCGCGCTGGGCGACACCGTAAATCTCTCTTCCCGTCTCGAAGGTCTGAACAAAGACTACGGCACCCACATTATCGTCAACGAGAGTACCTTCTCCGCCGCCTCTACCGCCGGTTTTGTATTCCGCGAGTTGGACCTCATCCGCGTAAAAGGTAAAAAACTCCCCGTAACCATTTACGAGTTGGTCGGCCGCGCCGGCGAACCATCCGACTATGGCCCGCCTGAAGCCGCGCAATCCCGCCTCGAGGATTTCCGCCTCGCTCGCGAACTCTACCGTCAGCGCCAGTGGGAAGCCGCGCAAAAAGCCTTCGAGACCATTCTCGCCAAGTGGGAGACCGACGGCCCCGCGCGCACCTATTGGAAGCGTTGCCAGGAATATCTCTTTGACGAACCACCGTCCGGCTGGGACGGCGTCTTCACTATGACGCACAAGTAGCAGCGCAAAAGAAGATCCGCAGATAACACCACAAGACGATCAAAGCGAACACACCATTCGCTGACCCACAAATAAGGGTCGCCGACTTTTGTGCCAAGAACGCACTCGCCGATCCCCCTCATGCCATTCCGGCATTCGCGTACCAACTGCCTATATAGCGGCATCCAAACGTTGCGGGACAGAGCAGAATGCAAAACTCAATTTCCTACAATTCGCTGCAAACAATAAACTTAGTTGATTATGACGGTGCCGCCTTATTGGCACTAGGTTTGCAAATGTCCTAAAGGTACAGTTGGCAATGATTCGCCGCTGCGGGATGTCCGGGCGCCAGGCGTACCCGAAGGAATGCCTCGGCGAATCTAAACGAGGGAATACTCTTATCCTTTACGATTGCGATTTTGGCGGCCGCACGGAACTCGCTCCGCGTCGCCCTGCCGGGGCTCAGCCCAAGGAAGACTCACTCTAAATGTGGATTGTCCGATTAGCGCTTGCCCGTCCCTACACCTTTATCGTCATGGCGCTGGTCATCATTCTGCTCACGCCGGTTGTCCTGTTGCGCACTCCCACGGATATTTTCCCGGACATCAACATCCCGGTCATCAGCTTGGTGTGGAACTTCACCGGTCTCGAGCCGCAGGACATGGAGCAGCGCATTACCTCCAACTCCGAGCGCGCCGTCACCACGCTGGTAAACGACGTCGAGCACATCGAATCGCAATCCCTCAACGGCATCGCGGTGGTCAAAATCTATTTCCAGCCGCACGCCAACGTGCAAACCGCCCTGGCGCAAACCACCGCCATCGTGCAGACCATTCTCAAGCAACTGCCCCCGGGCATAACACCTCCGCTCGTCGCCATCTATTCCGCGTCTACCGTTCCCGTCATTCAAATCGGTCTCACCAGCGACAACCTCAGCGAGCAGGCGATTTTCGACTACGGCAACAACTTTATCCGCACGCAACTCGCCACCGTGCAGGGCGCGGCGCTGCCCTTTCCCTACGGCGGCAAGCAGCGCCTGATCTCCGTGGACCTGGACTCGCAAGCCTTGCAATCCAAGGGTCTCTCTCCCGTGGACATCGTCAACGCCGTCAACGCCCAAAATCTTTTGCTGCCCACCGGAACCGTAAAACTGGACACCATCGAATACAACGTCGAGCTGAACGGCGCTCCGCGCACCGTCCAGGAATTGAACGACCTGCCGATCAAAACCGTGAACGGCGCCACCATCTACATGCGCGAAGTGGCCCACATCCGCGACGGCTTCTCTCCGCAAACCAACATCGTGCGCGCCAACGGCCAGCGCGGCGTGCTCATGAGCGTTTACAAAATTGGCTCGGCCTCCACGCTGGATATCGTCGCGCGCGTCAAACAAACCCTCCAGTTTTACTCCTCCTCGCTTCCCGAAGGACTGCACGTCACCACGTTTTTCGATCAATCGCTTTTTGTGCGCGCTTCCATTCAGGGGGTTTTGCGCGAGGCCTTGATCGCCGCGGTGCTCACTGCGCTGATGATTCTGATCTTCCTTGGCAACTGGAAGAGCACCATCATTATTGCCGTCTCCATCCCGCTTTCGATTCTTGTCAGCATCCTCTGCCTCAGCGCCCTCGGCGAAACCATCAACATCATGACCCTCGGCGGCCTCGCCCTCGCCGTCGGCATCCTGGTCGACGACGCCACGGTAGAAATTGAAAACATCAATCGCAACCTGGCCATGGGCAAGGAAACCGTGCAAGCCATTCTCGACGGCGCGCAGCAGATTGCCGTGCCCGCCTTCGTTTCCACGCTGTGTATCTGCATCGTCTTCATCCCGATGTTTTTTCTTTCCGGCGTGGCCAGGTTCCTTTTCGTGCCGCTCGCCGAAGCCGTCAGCTTTGCGATGCTGGCTTCCTACATGTGGTCGCGCACCATCGTCCCCACTCTGGCCATGTACCTCCTCAGCGCCGACGACGAGTACGACCCGGAAAAACATCGCGGTGAAAAACAGGGCTTTTTCCGCCGCCTGCAGCAGAAGTTCGAGCATGGCTTTGAGCGTTTTCGCGACGGCTATCACAGTGCCTTGAACGTCGCGCTTACCAGGTCCACGCTCTTCGCCGCCTGTTTTCTTGCTTTCTGTGTGCTCAGCTCCGGCTTGATCTTTTTCCTGGGCCGCGACTTTTTCCCTCGTGTCGATGCCGGGCAGATTCGCTTGCACTTTCGTGCGCGCACCGGTCTGCGCATTGAAGAAACCGCGCGTCTGGCCGACCAAGTGGACGGCGTGATTCGCGAAACCATTCCGAAAGCCGAGTTGGAGACCCTGCTGGACAATCTTGGCGTCCCTTACAGCGGCATCAACCTCAGCTACAGCAACTCCGGTACCTTCGGTACCTCGGATGCCGAAATTCTGGTGCAGCTAAACGAGCACCGCAGCAAGCCCACCGAAGCGTACATTCAGGATCTCCGCGCAAAACTGCCCGCGCGCTTTCCCGGCGTGCAATTCTTTTTCCAGCCTGCGGACATCGTTACGCAGATTCTCAATTTCGGCGTCCCCGCGCCCATCGACGTCGAAGTCACCGGTGCGAACCAGCAGGGAAACTATCTCGTCGCGGAAAAGCTCGCCAACCAAATCAAGCATATTCCCGGCGCCGTGGATGTCCACGTACAGCAGGCCTTTGACAGCCCCACCTTGCGCATGGACATTGACCGCACCCGCGCGCAAACCGTCGGGCTGCAAGCCCGCGACGTCGCCTCCAACGTTTTGGTCTCCCTAAGTTCCAGTTTTCAGACCGCCCCGGCATTCTGGCTCGATCCCAAGAATGGCGTCAGCTACAACGTCGCCGTGCAAACTCCGCAATATCGCGTGGACACTTATCAGGAGTTGCAGAACACCCCCATCAACGGACCTTCGCCTACCACCCCTTCGCAAATTCTCGCCAACCTGGCGCAGACTTCCACTGTCGCCCGCCCTGCGGTCATTTCTCATTACAACGTGCAGCCCATGATCAATGTTTATGCCTCCGTGGATGGCCGGGATCTCGGCGCGGTGGCCGACGAAATTGCCAAGCGCGTCAAAGGCGTCGAAAGCCAACTGCCCAAGGGCAGCCACATCGTGATGCGCGGGCAGGTGCTCACCATGCGCAGTTCTTTTACCGGGCTGGGCTTCGGCCTGGTCGGCGCCATCGTGCTGGTGTACCTGCTGATCGTCGTCAATTTCCAGTCTTGGCTCGATCCCTTCATCATCATCACCGCGTTGCCTGGCGCGCTCGCCGGCATCTGCTGGATGCTGCTGCTTACCCACACCACGTTGAACGTGCCCTCGCTCACCGGAGCGATCATGTCCGTCGGCGTAGCCACCGCCAACAGTATCCTGATGGTATCCTTCGCCCGCGAACAGCTCGACGAAGGCAAGAACGCCCATGACGCGGCGCTGCAGGCGGGCTTTGTGCGTGTCCGTCCGGTGATCATGACTGCGCTCGCCATGATCATCGGTATGATCCCTATGGCTTTGGGGCTTGGCGAAGGCGGCGAACAGAACGCTCCCTTGGGGCGCGCGGTAATCGGCGGCTTGCTCTTCGCCACCTTTGCCACCCTGTTCTTCGTTCCGTGCGTTTTTTCCATTATCCATGGGCGTCGCCAGAAAAATTCCGAGGAATCTGGGACGCGGTACGAAGCTGGTGAACCGGGCGGAGCGCCGTCGCTCGCGTGATTCGTGCCAAGCCCTGGGGCGCGCGCTGTGCAGCTTGGCGCCGGTAACCGGTAAAATGGCATTGCTGATTCGTAGGAAACGGAGTGCAGTCTGATGAGTGAACGCGAAGTTCAGAATCAACCGCAGCACGGCGGGGTCGAAAAGAAGGGCCATCTTTTTCTGATCCTGATCATTGTAGCGCTCGCACTGGTGGTCCTCGGCGCGCTCACGCTCGTGCAGCGCCGCTCGCAATACCGCGCGCTGGCCGACGAAACCGAAACTCTAGCCGTGCCCACCGTCTCGGTCACCCACGCCACCACGGAAGCCTCTCAGGAAGATCTGGTGCTACCCGGCGCCATGCAGTCCTACGTCGAATCGCCTATCTACGCGCGCACCAACGGCTATTTGAAGTCCTGGTATCACGATATCGGCAGCCACGTAGCTAAAGGCGAATTGCTCGCGGAAATCGATACGCCGGAAGTGGATCAGCAGCTTTCCCAGGCTAAGGCCGACCTCAACACCGCGCACGCCAATACCGATTTATCGCGAACCACCTCGAATCGCTACGTAGACCTGCTCAAAACCGATTCCGTCTCGCAACAGGAAGTCGACAATTTCACCAGCGACTTTGCAGCAAAAACCGCCACCGAAAACTCCGCCCAGGCCAACGTCCGCAGGCTCGAGGATCTGGAATCCTTCAAACATGTTTACGCGCCCTTCAGCGGCGTGATCACCAAACGCAACGTGGACATCGGCAATTTGATCAACGCCGGAAACACCGGCGCCACCCAACTGCTTTTTGTGCTCTCGCAGATCGATCCCATCCGCGTCTATGTCAACGTGCCGGAAGCCTACGCCCCGGCCATTCATACCGGACTCGGCGCCTACCTGGTGCTCACGCAATTCCCCGGCCGCCGCTTCGAAGGTAAAGTGGTGCGTACTGCAAATGCGATCGATCCAGCGTCGCGCACCCTCCTTACCGAAGTCGACGTGCCCAACAAAAGCGGCGAGTTATTGCCGGGCGGCTACGCGGAAGTGCATCTCGAGGTGAAAGTCACGGGTGCGCGCTTGCAGGTTCCTGTAAACGCTTTGCTTTTCCGCGCGGAGGGTTTGCGCGCCGTAACCGTCGACGCCGACCACAAGACCCATCTGGTCCCGCTGCAAATTGGCCGCGATTACGGCACCACCCTCGAAGTACTCCAGGGACTTTCCGCGCAGGATTGGATTGTCGTAAATCCCGCGGATTCCCTCGATGAAGGCCAGCACGTCAACGTGAAAGAGCTGCCGCAACCTGCGGCCGCGGGCTCGGCCGCACCGCCTGCGAACGGCAACGCTCCGGCGGGGAATAGCGGCGCTTCGAGCAAAGCCCCGGCGGGGAGTTCGAAGAAACCGTGATGAGGCGCGTGTCCACAAGATATTTGTCCCTATACGCTGCATCTCTCTCATGCGCGCTTGTGCTAAGTGCTGGCTGCACCGTCGGGCCAAATTACAATCGCCCGGCGGCGTCCGTCCCCGCAAAATGGGACACCACCGCGCCGTGGGTCGAAGCCGCGCCCATGGACAACTTGCCCAAGGGCGCCTGGTGGAGCGTCTTTCACGATGACAAGTTGAACGATCTGGAACAGCAGGCCCTCGATGCCAACCAGGATTTGAAAGTCTCCGTGGCCCGCCTGCAGCAGGCGCGCGCTTCCGCGGCCGTTCAAGTCTCCACTCTGTTTCCAACTTTCGGTCTGGTGCCCAACACCAACCAGCCCAGCGCCGAGCGTGTGCGCGAGAGTGCTGGCCGCGTGCTTAGTTCGTCGATCACCAGCAGTACCGCGTTCACGCAAAATACGTACGCGCTGCCTTTTGCCGTGAACTATGAAGTCGATCTCTTTGGCCAGCGCCGTCGCAGCATCGAATCCGCGCAAGCCTCGTACCAGGCCAGTGCCGCGGATCTGGAAAACGTGCGTCTGGTCATTACTGCGGAACTGGCGGGCGAATACTTCACTCTGCGCCAGCAGGATACCGAGATCGGCATCCTCAACCGCACCGTTGACGCGCTCGAAAAAGGTTTGGAGTTGGTCGAGGCTCGCCACAAAGGCGGCGTTGCTTCCGGCTTGGACGTGGCGCAGGAAGAAACTTTTCTGGATACTGCGCGCACGCAAGCCATCCTGCTGCAACAGCAGCGCAAACAATTTGAAGACGCTATTGCCGTGCTCATCGGCAAGCCCGCGCCGGATTTTCATCTTGGCGCCAATGAATTGAATTCCGAGCCGCCGCCTCTCGCTCTCGGCCTGCCCTCTGATTTGCTGGAGCGCCGCCCGGACATCGCCGAAGCCGAACGGCTTATGGCCGCCACCAACGCGCAGATCGGCGTCGCTAAAGCTGCGTACTATCCTTCGCTGAATTTGTTTGGCGCCACGGGATGGCAAACCTCGTCCATCGGCAGCCTGTTGAGCAGTTCCAGTATCTTTTGGGCCTTAGGCGCGAACGTGGCGCAAGACATTTTCAGCGGCGGGGCGCGCCGCGCCCAAGTGCAATTCGCCAGCGCCGGCTACGATGCCAACGTCGCCAGCTATCGCGGCACGGTGCTGAATGCCTTCCGCGAAGTGCAGGATAGCGTCACTGGCTTGACGGTGTTGCAGCAGGCCCAGCAAGCGCAGCAGAAGGCCGTGGACTCGGCGCGTCGCACGCTGGATATTTCCACGGACCGCTACAAAGGCGGACTCGTGAATTATCTGGATGTTGTAACCGCGCAGCAGAATTTACTGGCCGACGAGCAGGAACTGGCCATCATCCGCGGGCAGCGCCTGGTGACCAGTGTTCTGCTGGTGAAAGCGCTGGGCGGCGGATGGGATTCTTCCAGTTTGTCGGCCGTCGCGGTGCACGCCAAGCTGAAAGATATCGTCACGCCCTGATTCGGTTTTTTCTGCCTTCCCGAAATAGATCTGATATCAAAAGAAGTGCGGCGTCCGCGATAAACACCGGACGCCGCGAATCCTTCCACAGGTTGTTTGCGCAACGTCAAATCGACAAGTTGGTCGCAAGCTCGCGCGAACTCACTTGCCGAACTTAAGTTGCCGAAATTATTGCGTCTATTGCGTCGTCCCACGTGCGAACTTACGGATGAAGCCGCGCGCGCAAGCTGTTTGTGCTAACGGCGCTTCGCTTTCTTTACTGCCTTGCGCGCCACTTTCTTGGCTTTCTTCGCCTTTTTCCCTGCCGCCTTCTCAACTCGTTTCGCGCCTGCGGCTACCTTCTTCGCGCCCTTTGAGACTTTCCTGGCTACTTTGCGCGTAATTGCCTTGGCGCGGCGCTCCACCGACTTCGCCCGCGTAACCACTTTTCTTTGCGTCGCCGGACTCGGCGTCAGCGCTTCTTTTGCGGCATTTGCTTTCGCCGCGATATTCCCCAGCGTGGAGCCGATCGATTCCGCAACGCTGGTCAAAACTTCCTCAAACTGTTCGGGCTTGGTGGTGTCGGACGTCATTCTCAGGCTCCTTGTGAGGCAATTCGTGCTGTGAATTTATCGTATATAAACAGCAATCTATGGAAACCGCAAGGCCCGGAATCGTACTTTCCCTGCCGACAGCGTCGAGTAACAGCGCCGTGGGCCTGCGGCGTGGCACCCTAAAATACTCTCACGCCCGCCACAGTGCAAGCTGGTCTTGGCTCGGTGGAAGCGCTCGGGAACGTCCCTCACCGCCGCGCAACCCAGCGCGCAAGAACCCGCGACTCAGCACCGTTGATCGCGCCGACCAATCGCTAGTTACGCGAACCGACGGCGATGAGCACGATGCCGCCCACCAGCGCCAATCCACCCACGATCGGCGGCAGTGGCACGGTTTCCTTCGTGTCTTTGGTGGCGTGAATGGGACCGAGGTCCACTACCTTTTCGCGCTTCGTGTAGGTAAAACCCTGGTACGCCAGCGCTACGATGCCGAGAATTACCAAAACAATTCCAATCAGTGTTGCGGATTTCATTGCGATGCGGCTCCTTCTGGCCGCGAGTTTTACATGGGAAGCGAAATATCGAAAAATTCTACGCGACGAGTTATATCGCGGCTATATCGCTCGGCGCCCTTGAATTACGCGGATCAGAATCACGATGATGGCCACCACCAGCAAAATGTGGATGAAGCCTCCGAGGGTATACGCGGTCACCAGGCCTAGCAGCCACAGAATCAACAGAATCACCGCGAGGGTCCAAAGCAAATCCATGGCAAGCTCCTTTTCCTTTTCAGAGAGGTCGGCAGCGGGAATGCGCCGGAATAATCTGCGACCTTTATGATCGGGAAGAGGTTAAACCCTGGCGGCAACGCTGCCCATCCGGGGAAGCGTGTAGTGCAGCACGCGGTTCGCGGTATACCGCACCGTTGGTCCGGTACCTCGCCGGTACTTTTGCTCGCTACGGCCGCTGCGGTTTTGGCATGCGCAATGACGGCTCGTTCTCTCACAGCTCCTTAGGCGTCGTCGCCGGTCATGACGAAGAGCGGCTTGCCCTCAAGATTGTCAAATTTCGGAGCCAGGCGCTCGGTGCTGTAATGCTCCGCGACGTTGACGACTTTCTTGGTAGCGGTGATCGTCTCGATCGGCACGTTGCCGTAACGGCCATTCTTCAGTACCACGAGACGCCCGGAAATATTTTTCAGCAATAGATCCAGCGCCATGTTGCCGTAAATCATCGGCGCGATGGCATCCATCGCGTCCGGCGCGCCGCAACGCACGAAGTAACCGAGCTTCTGGTTTACAACGTCGATTTTTTTGCCTTTGTTGAATTTAGCGGAGAGTTCTTTTACTTTTTCCGAAACCAGATCGCCGATGCCGCCCAGCTTTTTGTGTCCGAAGGCGTCCGCGGCTTCGCCTTCAAACACCATGTCGCCACCCTCGAACATCGCGCCTTCGGAAACCAGCACTGTGGAATAGTGGCTGGGATTATTGCGGCGGTCTTCGACCATCAACTCTGTGAGCTGTTCGATATTGAATTTGTACTCGGGAATTACGCAGCGTTCGGCCACGCCGGCCATGGTCGGCACCATGGCGGTGAATCCGGCGTAGCGGCCGAAAACTTCCAGCACCATGAAGCGCTCGTGCGAACCAGCCGAAGTGCGCAGGTTATTCACCAGCTCGATAGTGCGATTCACGCAGGTGCTGAAGCCGATGCAGTAGTCCGTGCCCGGAACGTCGTTGTCCATGGTCTTCGGGATGCAGACCACTTTGAAGCCTTCTTTGTGCAGCCGCACACCGTAGCTGAGCGTATCGTCGCCGCCAATGGGCACAAGATAGTCGATGCCGAGCCACGCCAAATTTTTCAGAACTTCCGGAGTTAGGTCGTTTTTCTCCGCGTTGTACGCGGCCTGATGGTGCGGCGGCACGCTGGATTTGCTCACGCGGCTGGGATTCGTTCGCGAAGAGTGCAGAAACGTGCCGCCGGTGCGTCCCGCGCGTTCCACCGCCTCTTTCGTCAGAATCTGGAAGTTGTCCGAATTGTCGTAGTCCTTGTCGCGCACCAGCTCCACGATTCCGGCCCAGCCGCGGCGCAATCCGATCACCTGATAGCCCTGCTGCAGCGCGCGGCGCGTGACGCCGCGAATCGCCGGGTTTAGTCCCGGCACGTCGCCGCCGCCGGTAAGAATTCCGATAACGCCCTTCTTGGTGTTGATGTTCGCCATGAGTTGTTCGCCTCGCTGGGGCTGTTGTTGAGATAGTTGCAACCCGCAATTATCTACCGGGTGCGCAAGTTTAGAAAGCAAATCTCGAAGTTTGCAACGACACGAATACGCGTCCTTTCATCCATCACTAGCGTCGCTAGACTGCCCGATTTGCTCTGTCGCAACGCGCACGCCGTAACAGCGGGCACAGGCAAGAGTGCCTGTGCTACTAAGAACCGTCACAGCGCGATTTTCGTTCCGAGCACCGCTAGAAACTGTGCTAGCCATGCGGGATGCGCGGGCCACGCGGGAGCCGTGACCAAATTGCCGTCGGTGAGCGCGTCGGTGACCGCGAGCGACGCGAACATGCCGCCGGCGCTGGTGACTTCCGGGCCGACCGCTGGGTACGCACTGCACTTTTTTCCCGCTAGCACGCCGGCCGCCGCCAGGATCTGCGGGCCGTGACAGAGCGTGGCGATGGGTTTTTTCGCGCTGGCAAAGTGGCGAACAATTTCCAGCACGCGCGGATTGAGCCGCAAATATTCCGGCGCACGGCCGCCGGGAATCACCAGCGCGTCGTAGTCCTCCGGTTTGACGACGTCGAAATCGGCGTTGAGGGCAAAATTGTGGCCGCGTTTTTCCGAGTAAGTCTGGTCGCCTTCAAAATCGTGAATGGCGGTGCGCACGCTGTCGCCCGCCTTCTTGCCGGGACAAACCGCGTGCACGACGTGCCCAACCATCAGTAGCGCCTGAAACGGGACCATTACCTCGTAGTCTTCGACGTAATCGCCGACGAGCATCAGGATGTTTTTCTTCGCCATGAGCAGCCTCCAGAAAGGCAAAGCGTACCAGACAAAGCTTCGATTGGAGAAAAGCGGTCGGAGGGAGTGGGCCCCCACCCCCGGGGTGTTTGCGAAAGAGCAGGATTCTAAAGGGGTTAGAGGGGAAACTAATGAAAGAGTATGATTCCGTGGGAGTTATGCCGAACTGAAAAAAATTATTGGGAGTTGGGTCGGCCATACGTACATTTTCGTATCGTTGTGAGCGGTAAGGGTTTGCGCGGATGACAACTTGTATCGTGGTGATTTTAGGGGACTTGGCAAAGTGGATTTTTGCGTTTTTTAGGTTTGTCAAATTGCTGATCAGGTGGGAGCAGTTGTCGCGCGAGGGTAGGGTGGGGCGGTTCAGTCGGGACGGCGCAGAGATGGTGGGGCGAGCTATCACGGACTATGCTAGCATGGGCAAGTTGGCGTGTCAAGCAATTAAATTACAGGTACTAGTTTCGAATGCAAAATGATAGTACTGGCCGCGGCGTTTAGCAACGTCGCTCTGCTATGCCTAGAGGCGCGCACGAGGCTGCGGTCAACAAGGCTTGACATGCGTTACGTTACGCGTTACGGAGAAAAGTGATACGGACGATCCGGCACAAGGGCTTACGACGGCTTTATGAGGACGATGATGCTCGGGGCGTCATCAGCGAGCATGCCGAAAAGTTGGGCGACGTTTTAGCGCGGCTCGACGCAGCTGCAGTGATTGCGATATGGACCTGCCGGGCTTTCGGTTGCACCCGCTGAAGGGTGAATTGAAGGGGCGTTGGGCGGTGACGGTGCAGGCGAATTGGCGAGTAATTTTTCAGGTCGTGGACGGCGATGCCTGGACGTTGATTATGTCGATTACCACTAGGGAGGCAGGAGTATGACGATGAAGAATCCGCCGCATCCGGGAGGCTTGGTGCTGCGGCAGTGTATTACGCCTTTGGGTTTGACGATTACGGACGCAGCGGCAGCGCTCGGCGTAACGCGCACTACGCTGTCCGAGTTGGTGAATGGTAAACGCGGGATTTCGCCGGAGATGGCGGTGCGCCTCTCCAAGGTTTTCGGGGGCAGCGCGGAGAGTTGGTTGACGCAGCAGGCGCAGTACGAACTCGCTCAGGTGGACGCGGAACGCATCAAGCTCAGGCGGTTGATGATGGCTTAGCCTAGTTCGAGCCGAGGTGTTTTCCACGCACTGTCGCAGAACTGCACTGTACCAGAGCAAGCTCAAGCCTTCGCGTATCGGTAATGTCCCTTAATCTGGCTGCTGAAAAACTTTCCTTGCGATGCAGCCTGCATCAGTTCAGCGTGAACGGCCTGCGGGACGTCGAAATACTGGTAGGTGTTACCGTCCTCAAATTCGATTTCTAGCGTCGAGGACTGTGGATCATGTCCAATCGATTTGATGCTACTGGAAGAAACTGGAACTCTATTCAATTTTTAGCCTCCTTCTCAGCGTTCTTCTACTTTAGGCTCGGTGACCGTGGATCCTGTTTGCGCCACATTTCAACCACTTCTCGGTAATTGGCCGGTTCCCTGGATCGGTTCCATCCTCCTGGACCGTCTGGGTCATAAACGAGCGGATCCGAGCTATCGGGGCGCATGTTTTTGCCTGGAGGATCCAATTGCGTCCTGACGGGCAACTGAACGGCTTCTCCCAATATGATGGCTTCGCCGGTCCTGAGAGCCGGAAGCATTGCGAGGAGCCCCTCCAAGTTGTCGGTAACTGCGCTCGTAACGTGCGCTCTGTCGAGTGAATTTGACAGCCTCATCGCAAAGAGCGTTCCACACTGAGAAAGAACAGTCGCATCGATCTCTGAGGGACGTTGGCTGACGATCAGGGCGCCAATGCCATACTTTCTTCCCTCTTTGACTATCCTTCGCACAGCCAGTGCTGCTGGAGATTGTTCACCGCGTCCGAGGTACGTATGTGCCTCCTCTAGTACGACCAATAAAGGCCGCTCTCGCCCTCCTTCTGAAACATACCGCGACCAAAAGAGGGCATCATAGACAACGCGTAGTAAGACTCCAACTAAATCATTGAGAATTGACGCTGGAACCCCCGATAAATCCAGGATTGAGATTGGGTGCGGAGCGCCGAGCCATTGTTCGAGGAGTCGGTCTAAATCCGAGGTCGGCTGCCCTTGCAGGTTCGGAAACCAATCGCCGGGCCTGAACAGAAAGTTAAATCGAGGGTCCCGCATCTTCGAGGCCAGGCTCTCGAGAGATCTCTTGAAGTTTAGTGGCGATTGACTTAGGTAGATTCGAGGTGCGACCTGCGTGTGAGGAGCGTATTTCGGAGGGATGACTTGCATTGCGTTTCCCAACTGCACCGGTATTCCATTTGCGTCCTCAAGCAGGGCCTCGGTTTGTCTCGACTGCCCTCCGGCGACCCTGTGCGTCGCGCACATGTCTCTGTGGAAGTCCCACCAAAGCTGATTGATGCTAAACGGCACAGGCGAATCTACGGTGAGACTATCGGCCGTGACGCCATTTCTTGGAGTTACTTGTAGAGATTGCAATTTTAGATCAGTAATCTTTTCTAGGATCGCCGCCCGGGGATTATCGTCGACCACGCCGAAGGTAACGGCCATCAGTTCATCGAAGCTCATCGCCCAATATGGAACGTAGAGCGGCAACTGGCCGGCGCCCAGGTTCGGGTTTATTCGAAAAACTGTGGCTCGATCTTTCAGCGCGGCTGAATACTCTCCGTGAATATCGAGTAGCAACACGCGCGCGGAATGATATTTACTCGTTTCTGAAAACGACCTCAACAGACCAGCCACTGTCGTCGATTTGCCTGCTCCCGTCGTACCAAGGACGGCACCGTGTCTCGTTACGAGCTTATTTAGGTCCACTAGGGCGGGAATGGATTCAGCGCTGCTTAGGTGTCCTACCTTCACAAAATTCGGCGAATCGGGGGCTCCGTAAATTCTTGCGAGATCTTGATTCGTGACCAAATGAACCTGGTCACCGACTGTCGGATATTGGGACACACCGCGCTTGAAGTCTTCCCCCCTTTGCCCTTCACCGAGAAGTTGAACCGTCATCCATCGGCTGCTTCCGAGCTGCCTCTCGAGCATGTTCGCGGGCACCGCACCCGCGCCGATGTGAGAAACAACGCCGAACAGATCTATGAAACCGATCGGGATTCGGACAAAACTGCCTATCTGACCGATCCGGTAGCCGATCCCTCCGATAAAGGCGAGACCGGACAAAGTTTGTAGGTTCAGTGAGACGCCGATGGTAGCGCCGTTGACGTCTTCGACCACACCGAGTAGGGTCGGATCGTTTGACACTTACATTTCCTCACGAATCGCTGCTATCCGATTAGTTCTTTCGCAAATAGTGCGAAGTTGCCAAAATCTCCGAGCAGAAATTGGGCGTTTTTGAGCGTAGCGTTCACAGGGTCCGTTACCCATCTGATGGCAGTAGTGTCTGTACAGGAGCGTGAGTCTTTGCCTTGGGTCCACGCTGCAGCCCGGCTACCGATCATGCCTTGGTCTTTCGCGAGGACATTGAGGTTTATCCTATTCTCTGCCAGGGTGACGATTTGGGGATACCGACTCAAATCTCCGTGCAGTAAGGCAAAAACCGCTGCCGAAGGATTTCCTTGCAGTCCCTGCACCAGAATCTCATTTAAGTGTTGGTCACCAAACGAGAACCCGCACGTTATAATCACCGGCGCGATGTTCTTGAAAAAGTAGCGCAGCCGGTCGATCATGCATAAGTACGGCATGCGACGGCTTTCGTCGTACTTAAGGTGCGAAGGATAGATGACCCTCCGTTTTCCTGCTGAGAGAGTGTCGCTCGACTGGCCGCGATGAATATTGCCCCCAGCGTCTTCATACCAGTTTAGAGACCCGTGTATCTTCCAAACTCGATTCCAACGAGAGGGTAGCCTTCCGTCTTCCATGGATTGCAGGTCGAGAAAGGTTGACCGAGATCCTACAAATCCGTCAAAGTATGGCACGCGATTAGATTCCAGCGCCTCTTCCATTAGCAAATCGTAGTTGGTTGTAAAGACCTCGACTGGCGCAGCACGTTCAACCGCACCGATCCAAGCGGCAAGATTGTGATAGGGGGTACCCGTGCCCGGTAGATCCTGCCCGACGATTCGCGACAGAATTTCGCAGACCTCGGTGTCGATGTCGATCAATTCCTTTGCCGACAAACCTCGCACAGAGTCCTTGCCCGCCACCTTCCCCAATGAACGCAAATGGCTCAGAAATTCCTCTATATTCGGACGAGGTAAACCGTCAGTTGCAAAATGCGAAACCGCGACCTCGAACGGACTCTTCAGTGAAGATTTGCTGAGTTCCGAAAAAACAATGGAGGTTACTCCCGCAATGTCTGGAATTAGAGGCTGATCTGACCCGGCTCGGTTCACGCGAATAGCCATCGGACACCCTGCACCCAACAAAATGCCGAGTGGTCGTTTATCATGTGCAAGGCACTGTCGTAGGTACTGGGCCTGGAGCGACGGATCGTGGTCTTGACTCACGCGATGCTCTCCGAGTAACTCTAAAAAAATAACATCATCAAAAAGATTCCTACCAGCATAGCAGACTATTTTGCCTCGGCGTGGGGGATGCAGCGTTGCGCGGTCAGGGACGCCTAACATTGGCGCGGAGCCAAGACACGAGGCTCGGTTCGTCGAGTGTGCCAGCGGCTAGGCTTAGGATGGCTTGGGCGGCGGATTCTTCGGAGGCGGTGAAGTGGGCGGCGTTTAGTTCGAGGAAGAGGATGCCGACTACGAAGCCGGTGCGTTTGTTGCCGTCGACGAAGGGGTGGTTGCGGACGATGCCGGAGATGTAGGCGGCGGCCATGTCGATGACGTCGGGATTGGCGCCGTAGGAGTGGAGCTGGCGCGGGCGGGCCAGGGCGGATTGCAGGAGGCCGGCGTCGCGGACGCCGGAGGCGCCGCCGTCTAGGGCGAGGAGGCGGTTGTGGAGGGTTAGGGCTTCGTGTTCTTCGATCCAGATGGGGTTGGTCATTTTTTGTGTGATCCAAGAATTTCGTAACGGTGCCGGCGGTTTGATGGTTGCGGTTGCGCCTCGAAAGCGGCGTCAAGCCGCCGCACTCCGAAAAAAGCGACCGCTTCGGAAAGCGGCCTCTACAAAAGACAGATTTCACAAAAGGGTAGATCCACAAAAGACAGATTACTTCGAGAGGGTGTGCAGGGTGTTGCGGTAGCGGCCGATGATGTCTTCGGCCTTTTTCATTTTGTTTTCGAAAGCGGGGTCGTAGGGGGTCAGGTGGTAGGCGCCGTTGGGTGCTTCCACAAGGAAGAGGCGGTCGCCTTCGCCGGCTTGCAGACGGTTGACGGCTTCTTTGGGTAGGACTACGCCCAGGGAGTTGCCGATTTTGCGGATTTTTAATTCGAGCATGGTGAGTGGCTCCTGTTATAACAATTGTAGCAACGTTCGTGGGGAGGAGCAAGAGGGTTGTGCCGCGCCTCCGGCGCTCTGGCGTTTTGCGGGATTGGGCACCCAGCACTGGCGTGCTGGGCTAAATTGTGGCGCGCCTCCGGCGCTCCGATCCAAAAAGAAAAACACCAGGCCGGACTAAAGTCCGGCACCTACGTAAGCGTCGACCTGGGCGGCGGAACCGAAGTCCGGCGCCGGCGTGCCACGGCCGGAAAGGCGACCGCCTCAGAAGGCGGCCGCTACGCGACCTTCACAAGGAAAGCTACTTGCGCGGGGGGAGATACTTTTTTTCTATGGAGGCTACTACTACGTAGTTGGGGTCGACCATTTCGGTTAGGTGGAGGTGGCCGACTTTGGAGAAGAGTTCGTAGGCGTCGAGGTCGGAGAGTTGATAGTCGCGATGGAGCCAGGCGATTAGTTCGGTAACGGCGATGCGGACGGCATCGTCCACGGGGCGGTAGATGCCGGTGGTCATCAGTTCGCGATCGTTTTCGAGGCGCGGCCAGCCGGTGCTTTTTCCTTTTACCAATTCAAAACGAAATTTTGCTTTCATGGGGACTTCCACGGCGCTGCCGGCGACTTCGCCGTCGCCCATGGCGGCGTGGCCGTCGCCGAAATAGAAGAGCGCGCCGGGAATGTTCACGGGGAGGTAGAGCGTGTTGCCGGGAGAGACTTCGGGGGCGTCCATATTGCCGCCGAATTCGGCGGGGACCAGCGAGCTGCGCACCTCGCCGTTGGCGGGCGCGTCGCCAATGCAGCCGAGAAAAGGTTTTAACGGGAATTGCGTTTCGAAATTGGAATCGAGCGCGTGGAAGGTGATTAATTTTTTCTCGGCGTCGATGGGGTAATACCAGGCGCGTTCGGGGAGCGGCTGCTTTTCCAGCATAGGCGTGTAGTGCGTGGAGTTGGCCGCGCCGAAGCCGGGGCTGAAGGTGCCGACGCCTTGCTTGCCATCGACTTCGAGATCGAGGATGTGGATCACCAAGGTGTCGCCGGGAGCGGCGCCTTCGATGTAGAAGGGGCCGGTGAGAGGATTGTCGATTTTGATGTTGGAGAAGGGGTCGCCGGGTTTTTGCAGGGCGTTGCCGAAGCAATCGAGGGAGTTGGCTTCGAGCGTGTCGCCGGGTTTGAGGTGGGCGACGGGTTCGGCGGGGCCGAAGGTGGGTTTTACGTTGTCGATGGTGGCGTGGTAGTGGACGGTTTCGTGGGATTGAGCGCGGAGGGGGGTGGCGGCGAGTGAGCAAGCGGCCAGCGAGCAGAGAGCGGCGAAGAGATGGCGTGATGGCAAGGTGGCCTCCGGAAGAACGATGAGTCAAACACAAGAGTGCCGTGCAGTCAATTAAGGCGGAGTATTTTCCCCCCGGCAGAAAAAATCAAATGGCGGACTGGAGAATTCACGGAAAAGACGGCAGAGCAATACCTCAGCGGCTGAAGCCGGTTGTTTAGCGTTCGTTTACGGCCCGACTGAAAGTCGGGCCCTCCCGGACCGCAACCAAAAAATGGCGGACTGGAGTCCGCCATTTTTTTAGTTCGTCGATAATTTTCGGCGCGAAGAACGGACCCGCTACACAGGCCGGACTAAAGTTCGGCACCTACACAACCGGAGAGCAGCCGAGGATGGTTAGTGAGCGACGCCCGTCGAGGCGGCGATGAAGGGCTCGGTGGAGTCCTGGATGGTGAGCATGTCGGTGCGGGTCTTGTCCCACTCACGGAGAATTAAACCGTTGGCGGCGAAGAAGCGGCGGATTTTGGCGGAGTCCCACTTGAGCACGTCTTCGAGGACGGGGACGAGCACGCTCATGGCGTTGTCGCTCAGGACGGTGCGTTGCGCGACCCGGGTGATGAATTGCGCTTCGCTGACGGCAATGGTGCGGCCGTCGTGCTGGTTGACGTGCATCATGACGGGAAGGTCGGAGCTGCCGTCGCCCATGTAGATGATGTTGTCGTGCGTGATGCCGAGCGCGGCGCGAATTTCTTCGAGGATGGTGATTTTGCCCCATCCGGCGGTGGCGCGGATGATGGAGTCCACTTCGCCGGTGCCTTCCTTGTAGCGGAAGCGCGTGCCAAAGATGCGGTCTGGCGGGACGATGCCTTCGAGCGCGGACTGGATGATTTCCTGCGGGCTCGCGGAGATCACGTTGAAGTGAAATTTGTAGCCGTCGGTAAGATTCTCCAGCGAACGCGCGAAGAGCGCGACGTCGTGCTTCAGGCGGATGCGCTTGCCGGTTTCGACGAGGTGTTCGCGGCGCACGTGGCGAAAATCGGGGTCGTGCAGAATCAGGTAGCTGAGTTCCGCGCCCTGTTGGACGAGATTGATGGCGGAGAGGCCCTTGACCTTGTCGTGGAAACCGCTGAAGCCGATGAGTTCGCTGAGCACGACGCCAGAGTCGTTGAAGCTGAGCGTTTGGTCGAAGTCGCTGGCCAGTAGATATTGCTTTACCATGTTCTAGTACTCCTTCCAGTACTGTTACCCGGTTGCTTGGTTCGGGGACGCGAGCAACTTGCTACGTCTAAACTAACCGGGTTGCGGTATTGGCAGACGTGAATAATTTTAATCGTTTTCATGCGTATATTCGGTAAAGGTTTCGTTAGCAATCTATTAGATGCGGCGTGATGGTAAGCGGATAAAAATAAAGGAGTTGGGCCAGCAAACCTAGGCATATGTTGGAGATGGAGTGTTCCGATTTGGGGCTGGGCCTGACGAACGGAAGGCGAACAAGGGACGCTGGGAGATTTTGAGATTGCAAGTTGAGACGGGCTTATGACTTGGCTGCGGGGGGCAAGGGCTAGGATTTAACACAGAGGACGCAGAGGGCTCAGAGAAAACGAAGAATGAAACGGGATTTAGCGGAACCACTTGCCTAGCCAGGCTAGCGCACTGGTTGAAGGCTTTGCCGGGTTTGGCGCTACTGCCGAGGCACCTACTGGGGCGTCGTCGGTAACCTTATACGGCTGGTGGCTGGATGGGTGGACGTAGAGGCTGCGCATTTCGGCGGCGTTGAGCGGGCGGGCGCCACGGCGGCCGAAGATGGCGAGCTGGTTGCCGGACTCGTCGACGGCGCGATCGCGATCGATGCCCTTGGAGATGGCTAGCGCGGGGCCCTTGGTGTGGCCAGTGGCGATGAGCTTGGGCGTGGGGCGCGGGCTGAAGCCGGAGAAGTGCGCGGCGTCGTCCCAGGGCGAAATAATTTGCAGGATGCGCAGGCCGTTTTTGCCATCGGCCACGAAAGCGAAAGCTGCAGCGTTGACCATGCCAATTTTGATGTCGTTGACGTCATTGATTTGGTGATTGGCGTCGAAGACTTGATCGAGCTTGGGTGACTCAGGATTTTCCACGTCGACGATGGCGACGCCTTGCTTGCCGGCGGAAATGTAGGCGTAAGTGCGGGCGACGTAAATATTACGCGCATCGGGGAGTGGAACGATGGCGTACTGCACGGGCTTGGGTTGCGCGAGATCGGTGACGTCGAGAACTTTCATACCGTCGGCGTCAACAACGAAGGCATAACGGAATTGCACGGCAACGGCGTGCGGCTGATTTAGCACCGGCGCGGCAATCGTTGCGGTGATGCGCGGCGCGAGAGGATTATCGAGGTCCACGACAACGAGCGCTTTGTCGGTCAAGATGTACGCGTAAGTGCCCGCGATGGTGATGCGGTGCGCGCCAGTCAATGCGCCGCCAGGATTGAAAGTAGCGCCGCGCTTTAGGAAGTTGTTCGCGGGATTGCCGTCAAGCAACGTGCCCACGCCGGGGCTCTTGGCCTTCAAATCGGGATTGCCAACAATGACCAAGCCCTCTTCGCGGTCCGCCACGTAGAGGAAGCCATACATAAGATGGATGGGCTGCTCTTCGTTTACCGGCAACTGCTGGCGCAGCGGATCGACGGCCAGTGTGCTGGGCGAGGCCACGGCTACGGCGTCTTTTGTTGGCAAATAAAAGCGTTGGCCAATCGGAGAAACCGGAGCGGTGGTCATTTTCTCCGAGAAGCCCTTGTTGTCGATGTTGGCGATATCGTAGACGCGCAGCCCACCGTGACCGTCGGCGGCGTAGGCGTATTCGCCGCGCTGTTGAATGTCCAGAACATTTCCGGGATGTTCGGAAGCGGCGTGCAGTTCGCGATTGTGCGCTTCGAATTTTTTGTAGTCGGCGGGATAGGCCAAGCGCTGCAAGTCGCTGCCGTAGATGGCTTCGGGATCGTCGTGTTCGGCCACGGTGATGGCTTCGAAGCCTTTGTTCCCGGTGGCCACGTAAATGTAGCGGCCCATGAAATTCATGAAGTTGGTGCCTTGCAACATCAACTGCGCCATCCAGGCGTTGTTGTCGTTCTGCTCGGAGACGTGGCAGTCGCTACACTGCTTGGTTTCTTTGGCGCGCACGGTGTGCGGCACAAACGTGCTATAGCCCTGCCCGGAAAATCCTGGGGCGGAGATGGTTTGCTGCTCGTAGTACAGCCATTCGCGGTTCGCGTTTTGCGAACTTACCAGCACCGCGCAACTGGAACGCGCGGGCGCGATGCGGTGTCCGGTGACCGTGCCATCCACGCCGAGCATATAAATATCGTCGCGCAAAACCTGGAAGTTGTAGCTGGTATAATTGCGCGTCATTAAGCCTTCGTTATGCAGCATCGGCTTCTTGGCGTTGGCGGTCATCTGCAGGTGACAACCGAAGCAGGTGGGCGTCCACGAAGTGTGGCAGGAGTAGCAGGTCATCGAGGAGTTCGGGTGCGCCAGGTGGGTATCGTCCTGCGGCATGCGCGACGAAACGCTGCCATCGGTGGTGATCATTTTGGCGCGCAGCGATTTCGGACTGAAGTGAATATTCCCCGGCGTAATGCTGTCCGCGGTCTGCACCACTTCCCACTCTTTGTGCTCGTCGGTCATGGAGCGCTGGTAGAGCGCATCGCCGCGCCATTCAAAGCGCCGCATACCCCAGGGCGTGCGCAGAGTTTCCAGATGGCGGCCGCGCGGCTCGCCGGGGCGTTGCGACTCCGGCGCCGCTGGCCCCGAACTGATCAGCGTGGCTTTATTGCGGATGGTGCCGTGGCAATCGACGCAATCAATTTCCACGGCGGCGCGCGGCTCGCCATATATTTTCCCATTGCCGTGATTATCTTGCGCAAAATGGCAATCGTCGCACTGCATGCCCTTTTCCAGGTGAATGTCCGCCAGGTGCACAGCCTTGCCAAAACGGTCCGGATCGTCGAAGGCGATCTGCTTGCCGTCTTTATCGAGCCAATTGCCTTTGCGATCGTGATTGAAGACCGCGCGGAAGATCCAGCCATGTCCGTGGAAATCGGCGAACTGCGTGGTTTTTAGTTTGGCGTTGAATTCAGGGCTGCCAACAGCCTCAAGAAACTTTTCGTTGCCCCAAAGACCGCGGACCGCCGCCGATTCAGGATTACGCATGTAGGCCTGGTAGCGCTCTTCCTCAGTGGGATTGCGCTGCACCGGTGGATACATTTTGTCGCCATCAATTTCGTTGTCCCACCACGTGAGTCCGAAATAAGTGGTGACCATGTTCGTGCCGGGGTGAATGTGGCAGATCATGCACTGGCTGGATGGAATGGAGCGCGTAAAGGTGTGCTTGATGGGATGGCCCGACTGGTTTTTCGGAATGGTGGGATCGGAAGACGCGCTGAATCCGGAGTGCCCATACTTCGCGTAATTCGCGGAATGCGCGGCATCGTCGTCGTTCGCGTAGATCACGTGGCACGCCGTGCAGCCGCTGCCGCGATAGTCGCCGGGATGATCGTTGGTGCCGGGCAGAGACATGACCGGGTCCAGCAAACGCGTTTTCTGCAATCCCAGGAACACCGGATCGGTGCGCAGTTCCGTGCCAAATCCGCGATCGCTGAGCTGATCGTCTGGCTTGCCGGGATCTTCTTCGCGATTGGGATTTCCGAGCTCGCCTTTCTTGCGCCCGCCGCGCTCGAAGACGCGCAGCACGTTGCCGGGCTGCGAAATTTCCCAGCGATATAGCGGCTCGAGCTCCGGGAGCACACCTTTGGTGCGCGTCTCTTCCGGCAGTGGTGGCGGATAGGTCTTGATGCCCTGCGGCTTGCCGTCATGATCGTAACTTTCGCCGAAGCGCGCATTTTTCGCCGGGTAGCCACCATTGTTGTAAAGCGCGGCGCCCCACAGCATTCCGGAATGCGTCATCATGCTGGTGGAAACCGCGCGTGTCTCTTGCGCGTGGCAGCCCGCCGGACCGCAGGTCTCGGGGGCCGCGCGCAGATCGCCGGGATTCACGAATTTCACGTACTCATAAGACTCTTTTAGCCATTTCGTGTAAACGCGCTGCGGAACCGCGCTCGTATCCTTGAAAATAGCCTCGCGCGGCTGGACGTGAGCTTTTTGCTTTGCGGATTGATACTCGGCGGAAGTAGCCGCGGTTCCTTCGGCGATATGAACCGAGCCATCTCCACCGTGGCAGTCCGTGCATCCCAGAAAAACGGTCTTCGAGGGATGCATAGTGGGCTCATCGGTGTGGATGTGGCAGCTCTCGCAACCGGCGGATTTCTGCGCTGCGGCTTCGGCGGTCTGGCCGCGCAAAGGAGTCGCCGGGGCGTCTTGCTTTCCCGCTGCAGAACCTGTCGTAGAGGCCGCGATAGGCGAAGCAGCGTTATGACGCGTTTTGCCGGCGTCGCTGCGCAACTGCCCGGCAAAAAGCAGCAACGCCGACACCGCACACAACGCGGCAATCACCAACAACCGCGTGCGCCCGGATTGTTGCGTCCATTGCCCCATGCCGTCAGTCCTCAATTACGCTCCCAACTTCAAAACGTAAACTTCACGATGCCGAATAGCGAAAACAACGTGCGGTCCGAATAAATATTGGTGAATCCCTGGCCCGGCTGCAGCATGGAAGCTCCGCCGGTTAAAACGATGTTCTCGCTCAGCGGCGGCCGGTACTCCAGGCCCACGCCAAAATCTTCGCCGATGGAATGGTGGATATTCCCCTGAAACAAAATGTACTGGAGCGGCTGCGTGTCCATAAACGTCAAATAGTTGAAATTCGCAAAGCCTTTCAGCTTCGGCGTGATATCAAAATCAATGCCGGCGTTGGCGATAAAAATTCCGGGATTTACGAAGTTCGATTGGCCTTCTTCCTTGCTGGAACGCAGGCTGGGGATCAAGCTGCCGTCCGAGGTGAGCTGAATCGCCGAACCGGTGAGACGGATAGCTTCGCGGTTCCAGAAGCTGAATAGCCCGCCGGCAAAATTCGGCAAATCGATAATGGAATCGAAGCCGTGGGCGCGCCCATCCTGCGGATTGCTGTCTCCCGAAGTGTAAAAAGCAGAAACGCGGTAGCGAATCCAATCGTGGTCGTAGGAAAGCTCCGCTGCCGCCATCTGCGCGTTGATGGTGACTTTGCGACCTGCCAAGGGATTGAAGGTATCCTTACCGAAGGCCTCATAAAAAGCATGCGTGACATTCAGCCGGCCGATGTGCCCACTGCCCAGCCAGCCAAAATAACCGACGCTGAGACTATGCAGCACGGCCCCAACGCCTTGGGTAATTACCTGGCCCACAGGCTCGGGACGCACGAGAAATCCGTTGTCATCGTAATGTAAGCCGCCATCATCTTTATTCCAGATCCCGACAAACTCCGCGGTGTAACCGGGAAAGAAAAAATCCTGCAGATAGATGTTGCCCAGCGTCACCTGCTGGTTGCGCAAGTGCGCGGTGTTCAATCCGCTGTTGGTATTTTTTTCGAGAAAATTGAAATAGGCGGCGTTGTATTCGATGCGATCGGAATGTAAATCGCCGAAGATCCGCAGTCCGGGCTGCTCATCCACGAAGACAAACCCGCGGAAATCGGCGTTGAATTGCTGAATTCCGGCGCGCGCCGAAACGAAATCATAGTTCGGTCCCAAATCGTGCAGCTTCACTTCGAGGAAAGCTTCCTGCACGCCCAAGTGGTTGTCGAAGCGGTTGGTGCCATCGCGGACGCTGGGGCCCACGATGCCGAGTTCGCGCACATCCAAGTCGTTCAAACTAAATTCCGGAGTAATGCGGATGCGCCAATCGATGGGCTTGAAGGACGCATCGCCATGAAACAGATCGAACGAAATCCGGATGGTCTGGTCGACGAAGGCCTGCTCGCCTTGTCCGAAGAATGTGGAGCTGCCCGGCCGCGCGGTGCTGACGTTGCTTGGAGAGGGCACCCGGCGGCCATCAAAAAAGGTTTCCGAGGTAGCGGTGACGTTCAGGAAAACCTGCTGGCCGAGTAGTTCAGGCCAGATCGGTTCATCGCCCTTGAAGCGATTGCGATTGAAAGGATCGTACCAGTGCGGCTTGGTATAAGCGTATTCGCCCTTTTGCGGATACCGGCGGTAGTCCGGCTGATCCAGAGCCCAGCGATCGGGGAGCGCATTGTAGACGTCGGCTACGGGTGGCAGAGTGTCGGGAGAAAGATTTTCAATGTAACCAGGATCGGCATCGAGGCGATGGCGGAATTCACGGTAAGAACCATAGGAAGCCGGGGCTTCGGCGGAAAGCGCCGGGCCTAAATCGGGCTGACGCGGCAGACGAGAGCGCGCTTCAGCAGCGGCCACGGTCACCAGAGAAATCTCCAGGCTCAATACTTCGTTGGCGTTCAGCGTTACATCGGCACGGACAAAGGTGGAGTAATCCGGAGCCTCCACGCGCAACTCATAGTGGCCGGCGGGCAGCGGGAAAATACGAAAAACGCCTTCGCCGGATGCGGTTCCCGTGAAAGTGCGACCGGACTGCAAATCGCGCAGGGTGAGGCGGGCTCCCGGCACGGGAATCGTTATATTGGAAAAACCCGCGTCGCGCACAATGCCATCGAGCGCGGTAGTCGTCAACGCCTGCTGGCGCGGAATGCGCACGGGAGCGGCGGCCTGACGCGACTCCTGCGTGATGGTGCCGCCTGATTGCGTGGTTTGAGTTTGCGATGCAGGCGAGTTGCCCTGATTTTGTGGTAGCGCGCCAGCGAGAAGCGACACGGGCCATGCCGTTAGACAGCACAGCACGCCAAGCAAGCGTCGAATTCGCCGCGGGGAAATACGAATCATGGGCCAGACCAGTGAACAACTATGCGAAACTTTGCATCCGAACGACCACAGAGCGCCCGGGAATCGCTACTACATAACAATATTAGGCACCCCGGAGCAACAGTTTTCGGCGGGCATCTGGGGTACCGGTCATCTGCCGTGCGGGGCTCGCCGCCGCCGCCGCACAAAAACCATTGAGGCGGGGCGCTTTTCTGTGATAACAAGTGGCCTATTGTGTCCCACGTGAAGTCCCATTCCCCGCGGAAACCGCTGGCTTTCCGTCAGACTCGCGGCCAGCGACAGCAGCTGCTGTTTTTCGGCGTAGCCCTCGCTCTGGGCGTTGCCGCACTTCTGGCATTCTTGGTGACAGGCTGCGGTGGCGGCAGCAGCAGCGGCGCGCCAGTGGGACCCGATCCGCCGCCGACAGCGGCGCAGCCCGCGCCGCCGATCCAAGCGTCGGAAGTGCAGAACATTGTGACGGCGGCGGTAAATTCCGTGAATGTGGATATGGTCGTTGCGGTGGTAGACCGCGCCGGGATCGTGCTGGGAGTATTCCGCACGCAGAATGCGCCAACTGTGACGATCGGGAATTACGGCCAGATGGTTAACGCCAATGATGTCGCCGTTGCCCTTGCGCGGACCGGAGCTTTTTTCAGCAACGATCAGGCGCCGCTTTCTTCGCGCACGGTGCGTTATCTGAGCGGCATTCACTTGCCGCCCGGTGTCACGAATCAGCCGAACGCCGATTTATACGGCATTGAAAACACCAATCGCGGATGCACCTTGGTGCCTACCGTGGCTTACGAAACGCTGCTGCCGCCTGCAACGGCGCTCACCGGAGGGCCGGGAGCGGGCGTTTTGACCGGTAAAGCCGATACCCTCGACAGTAATCCGAACGCCGTGAATCCCGGCGGCGTGCCTATTTTCGACCAGCCTGGGGGTGCGGGAACCTTCTCCACGAATCTCGGCGGCATAGGTGTGGTCACTACTTCCAGCAATTTGAATGTGGCGGAATATGTCGCGCTCGTGGGCTCGGGGGCCGCGCGCGCGAATGCGCCGGAAACCTTCGGATTGAAGTCCGTGCCGCCCCCGGGCGCGGTTTTCATCGGGGGTATCCAGCTACCATTTGTCCTTCAGACCGCGTTGCCTAGCGGGTTTACGGCCGGACCGGTAGCGGGAACAGGCGCGTACGTGCCCGGATTTTCACCCAAAAGCAGCACGGGGCAGCCGCCTGACGGCGACCTGATCACGCCGACGAACGGTCCCCTTGGTGGCCTTACCGCGGCGCAAGTAACCACAATTCTTGACCAAGCCGAGGCGACCGCGAACATGACACGCGCCGCCATCCGCCTGCCGCTCGGGTCGACCGCCAGGATGGTGATTGCCGTGGCGGACCTGGACGGCACGTTCATCGGGCTGCGGCGTATGCCCGATGCCACGATCTTCAGCGTGGATGTTGCGGCGTCCAAAGCGCGCAACATGACTTATTTCAATAGTCCCACTGTGGCCCCTACGGACCTGCCCGGCGTGCCGCTAGGGACCGCGGTGACCAACCGCACCATCAGCTTTGGCGCGATGCCGCTGTATCCGCCGGGCATCGGCGGGAATCCGCCGCCGGACAATCCGGGCCCATTTTTCAATTTATTTCTGCAGGATACCGCCAACCCTTGCACGCAGGGCTCGCAGGCGGGTCCGCCGAACGTGAACAAGAGCGGCATCGTATTTTTCCCGGGGAGCACCGGACTGTTCATTAATGGCAAGCTCGTCGGCGGACTGGGCGTCAGCGGCGACGGTGTGGATCAAGACGATTTTGTGACGAATGGCGGCTCTCAGGGATTTCTGCCGCCGGCCGCGATTCGCGCCGACCAGATTTTCGACCAAGGCGTGCGCCTGCCGTATTTTAAGTTTCCCCGCGACCCGACCAACCTGTAGTGGGCAATCCGTAACGAAACGTCGTTACTGATTTGGTCGCTGTTTTGTTGCGATTTCACGCCGACAATTATTTTGCGCCGCCGTTACCACTCGAAGGATCCGCGGAGTTGGCGCTGTTCAAATCCAGAAACCAGGCATGCGTCACATCGCCGGGCGCGTAGCAATTGCCGTCGCGGGCGTAGGTGGCCGCACATTTCGCGGTGAATTGTTTCCTGCGCGGCGATTGCGCGAATTGCCACACGACCGCATAAGGCGTTCCGCTAGCCGACGGAAGCGGAGCGCTGAGTTTTGTGACGCAGCCCGGCGCGGGGGGACAAAAATCGTTGTACACCCAATAGGAAAACTCTCTGGGGGCTTCGTTGCTGCGAATATCATCGGCGGTGGTGATGGTCACGCCCGGGCCTTCGTGCGTCGGCATTCCTGAGCAATACACTCCGGGGCGGAAACCGGCCGCGAGCAAAGTGTCTGCCCACGCGCGCAGATAGGCGTGGTAGGCGGGAGAGAGTCGCCCGCCTTCTTCGATATCGAGAAATACGATGGTACCTTGAGGAAATCCTTCGCGCTTGGCGTTCGCTGCGCCGTCGCGAGCGTCATTCGTGCCTTTGGTTGCGGCCTCCGCTGCGGTCTTCAGTTCACGCTCTTCGCGCCCGCGATAGAGCACCAGAAATCCAAAACCTTGTTCGCGCAGCAGCGCGCGCTTGCCAACCCAGGTATTCGAGGTCTCTCCCGGCGGCGGACTAATCCAGAAGCCCGCGAACGAAAAAGTTTTGCGCAGAATCGGCAAGGCGGCATCGCCAGGAAAAATGTTGCGATCGAATCCAAGATAGTTCTCGCTATGCGCAGAGCCAGCCGCGGGACTGCCCTGCGGCGCCGGCGCACCGCTTGCTTTAAGCGAAATCACGATTGCCAGCATTTGCACGAGCAGCAGACTCAGCACCAGTCGCAAGGAGTTCATAGGGGTTTTGCATCCGCAACTCGAAGCACGCTACTGATCCATATATTGCGCTTCACCGTTGCCGAAAGACCAGTTTTCCCACACTACTTCCACCAGATTGACCAGCAAATCCGCCGGCTTCAGCCCCGGCGATTCTTGCAAAATTTCCGCCATGCGTTTGTAGAGTTTGCGCTTCTGCATCGGCTTGCGCCCCGAACTCAGCGTGATTTGCACGAACACCACGCGATCGCTGCGCTGCACGCCGAGATACTGCGGATCATTGACCAAACCGCCCGGCGCATGTTCGGTGATGACCTGAAATTTATCGTCCGGAGGAACCGCTAGCGCTTCCACCATGGCCCGGTGCACGCCATCTCCGAGGGCCTTACGATATTCCGGTGTCGTGCCTTGCAGCAACGAAATGCGTACCAGCGGCATGGGCTTCTCCTAAGCAATCTCTTTGGTTTGGATGCCGCATCGCCGCTCCACGGCACGAAGCGAAGGGGCTTCGTCGAAACGCGGACAAAGTCTTCGTAGGGGCACGGCATGCCGCAGGCTTGTCCAAATTAGGTTCTGAAACGAGGGCGGAAAGACCTGTTACCTTGAGTTGGGTTCCGTGACAAGAACCAACTTTAAGGACAGGAGCTTCCGCCTTGAA
>JABCZD010000010.1 GCA_013289855.1 Acidobacteriota bacterium
CGGAGTACAATCACGACCGGCCCCACCGCGGAGTGCAAAACCGCACTCCGCACGAGGCGTTCTTAGCTTTCGCAGGTGTACTAAAAAACGAGGCCCTGACTGTCTAAATTAGCGGGGAGCACTACATGTCGAACTTCATCAGGCATCTGATGCAAGTGCATGCCGTGAAATCGAACGAAGTTCCCGGGCGGGCGGCGCATCCTTAATAACGTGAAAGACCTTCGGGGTGGCCTACCCTTTGCGGTTTTGAATTTGCAAAGGGTGGGGCACTCGGCCGTTCCAAAACGGGACTAGCCCCCGAATTTCCATTCGAAAGTACTACGCCCATCATTCGAATCTAGTACTACAGTATAATATCTCTTGACAAGCATCACAGCCTGCGCTACCATGCCCCGTGAAGCTCGCGTTCCATTCCGCAATCCCCCCGCTCCGTCCCCTATCCGCAACGCTCTCTTCGCGTTTCATTACCGCGTTACCTCATTGCGTTATTACTTCGTTTTTCATTTACCCTCAGCCCTGCGGCCGAAGGCCCGTAACCCCAACAGAATCTATCTCTTTCGCGCGAATCACCCGTAAACCCAATAGAATCCTACTCTTTCACAATGACCCCCGGGGGTACCCCCGTATCACCCTAGTTACTAATCCCAGCCATTCCCAATCGCTCAGTGCGCCCACAACCCGCACAAACCCACAACCCACAGAAGAAAGGTCACTTTATGCCTCGTAAATCCGATCCATCCACGCTCTGCCAGCACCACTCCAAAGACGGCAAGCAGTGCCACATGCTCCTCGCCCCGGACAGCGCAACACTCTGCACCTTTCACACCCGCTCGCACGCAAAACGTGTCGCCTTACAACGCGACGAATCTGAGGATCTCTCCGCCCTCTTCAGCCAGGATCTCCCCAAGCAAAAAACCGCCGCCGACATCCACACCCACCTCTGGAACCTCTCCCTCGCCCTCCAGCAAGGCCGCATCTCCCCACGCCGCGCCGCCGTCCTCGCCTACATCAACAGTCTGCTACTCCGCACCCTCCCCGTCATCGAAAAACAAGACTCCTCCGGCGACTCCGCCGGAATCGACATGACCGGCGCCCCGCGTCCCATCCGCAACCTACCGCCTCCGCCGCCCGCGCCCGCCGATAACTTCGTCTTGCCCACTGCCCAATCAACTGCACCACCTTCAACCCTCGACGACCCTCCGCCGTTCGGCTACGGATCATCACTGCCACGTCGCAACGTGGTCCTTCGCGGCAGACTCGCCCGCTACCGCCCCAACCACCGCGCCAACTCCTCGCAAAATGCACCAGCCACGCGACTCAAAATCGCACACCCGCGCCATCGCCGCCACGGGCGTTCGCAAAACCGCTACAGCTTTTCCGCGGAGCGAATCTCGACACACCCATACCAAACGGGACAGTCCGCCTGTCCCGCCCTGAACTACGTAGCAGGGAATCCGAAATTTCTGAGTTGGAAGAACTTCAGGACTTCTCGGGGACCGTCGGCGGCGGGGTTGGCGTCACCGCGGTCGGCGTCACCGGCTTGTAGGTGGTCATCGGCCTTGGCGGTTGGCCGGAAGTCTTGGGCACCACTTTCTTCGGTTTTTTCTTTTCTCTGCCTCGTGCGTCGCGATTCCCCATAAAATAATCGTCTCCTCGTTTTGATGTGCCGTGATTTAACGCAGCTTGATTGCTGCCCGTTAATTTGCTGCAGCTTAGTTTGATGCGCGTTTTCGCGCTCGCGTCAGTATACCTGTTGCGCCGCCGGAGAATCTGGCAGCCAGCAATTTTTCAGGACGCCCGATCCTATCGCCACGATCTTTTTGCTGCAAGCCGATCGTTACGATCCAATCGGGGCGATTCTATCCGATGGTATCCAGTTTCTGCCGCGATGCGTAACATTTTCGCGATTTTGAGGTCAGTTTTTATGGTGACGGTGATGCCCCGTGCGCCTCGCGGTGCATCTTCCGTTCACCCAGCGGCATCTTTATAAAGACGCTCGCCAGACCCTTTGCGGTGCACTCGGGCGCGTTTCACAAGTGGTTCTCAGCAGTTCTCCGCAGGTTCTCGCAACCTTGTGGCTATCACTTGGAGATATTAACTGATGCTCTCGAGCACCGACGTGTTTATTGTGGGCGGCGGACCCGCCGGATTGGCGGCGGCGATCGCGCTGCGCAAGAAAGGCTTTCGCGTCACTGTGGCGGACGGCGCCAAGCCGCCCATCGACAAAGCGTGCGGCGAAGGCTTGATGCCGGATACGCTGGCGGCTTTGGCCGAACTCGGCGTGGCCGTGGACGCCACCGACGGCTTTGCGCTGCGCGGCGTGCGGTTTATTTCGGAGGACTCCAGCATCGACGCAAGTTTTCCCGGCGGCACCGGAATTGGACTGCGCCGGCCAGTGCTGCATCATAAAATGATTGACCGGGCCGCGGCGGTTGGCGTTTCGCTTTTGTGGGAAACGCCGGTGATGGGTTTGACGGAGGATGGCGTAGCGCTGTCTGGAGGAGCGGTGATTCCCGCGCGCTGGATTGTTGGTGCGGATGGCGCCAGATCGCGCGTGCGCCAGTGGAGCGGGCTGGAGGCGTACACCCATTTGGATAGCCGCTTCGCTTATCGCAAACATTATCAGGTGACGCCCTGGTCTGACTGTTCGGAAGTGTATTGGGGCCAGCGCGTGCAAGCGTATTTAACACCGGTTGCGCCGCACGAAATCTGCGTGGCCGTCGTCGCGCAAAATGCAGAGCTGCGTATTGACGCGGCATTGCGCGCGTTTCCGCAGCTCGCGGAGCGTCTCGCGAACGCGCCGGTCAGTAGCACCGAACGCGGCGCGGTTACCTCCATGCACCGCCTGGAACACGTTACGCGCGGCAATGTGGCGCTCATCGGCGATGCTTCCGGAACCGTGGACGCCATTAGTGGTGAAGGATTGTGCCTGAGTTTTCGCCAGGCGGCGGCCTTGGCCGACGCTTTGGAAATGAATGATCTGCGCGCGTATCAGCGAGCGCACCGCCGTTTGCGGCGGCGTCCCGCGCACATGGCGCGACTGATGCTCAGGATGGATGGACGCCCGTGGCTGCGGCGCCGCGTGATGCGCACGTTCGCGAGCGATCCGGGAATCTTTGAGCGCGTGCTGGCCGTCCACGTAGGCGATACTTCGGCGGGACATATCGCGACCACGGGAGCGCGTTTCAGTTGGAAATTTCTGGCCGCGTGAAGACGTACGGCAAAATTCCGCGCGCCAAGTATTCCGCGGGAATTGATTTGGCCACAGGCGGCGAAATGCAATGGGCGGAGGAATGCGAAGTGGCGGCGCGAAATAATTAAATCTCGGCGACTCCTGGCGGTGACCAGCGTTCGCGGATCCAGTACCATCCCGCTCCCGCCAGTATCACGAACAGCGGCTCCAGCAGCGGAATGCGCAGCCGCGTGTTCATCACCAGCGGCAGGTGCAGCAGCGTGAAGCCCGCGGCGTATACCAGCAGCACTGTGGCGATGCGCGGCTTGATTTGCCGCAGCCACCACCAGCCGCATACCGCGAGCAGCAACGTCAGCCAGTACGCCAGCACGCCGGCGCCGCGAATCAAGCGGTCGCCGCGCGGAAGAGAAGCGGTGCCCGCCAACTGATCCACGCTGAGCAGGAAGTCGCTTATTTTTTTTCCGAGCAGAGAAAAAACATGTCTGCCCTCGCGCGTCCACAACGCCGGAACAATCAGCAGCGCGCGCTGGTCCAGCACGGCTTCGGAAGGCAACGCGAGGCGCGAAGAATTATTGGTCTCGATCTGGTGTAACTCCCATCCGAGGTTGCGCGTCAGCTTGTCGGAGTCGCCCGGCTGCGTGCGGCCTTCGGAGGTCAAGACACCCTGCACGGCGTTTGGACCCGACTGCGTGGAGTAGAGGACCTGGCCGCGAAACGCGATTTCGTTGCGGATCAACCACGGAGCGGCGACCAGCAGCGGCACGCCCAAAGCGACGGCCAGGCGCTGCCACGTGGCGCGGTTTCGGCCGCCGCGCAGAATGGCGAACGCAGCAAAGAAAGGCAGTGCCGCGGCGTTGAAGCGCACCATGGATTCGACGCCGGCGGTCCATCCCATGCCCCACGCGGAGCGCACGTCCGAACATTCGCACTGCGCGATGAGATTGCGGAGGAAGATGGCGGTGAGCAATGCCGCCAAACATTCGGTTAGAACTTGCGCGGTGGTGAAAATAAGCGTCGGCAGAAAAAGTCCCAAGAGCAAACTGGCGCGCCCGGCGTGTTCGCCGAAAAGCTGCCGCGCCGTGGCGGCGCAAATCGCCACGGTGAAGAGGCCCAGTAAAAATTGCAGGCCGCGCAGCGCGAGAATATAGTGCGCACCGAAAATGCCCATAAAGGAAGCGAGCAGCAGCGGGTAACCCGGCGGACGCACCGCAGTGGGCTGGCCGGCGTAGGCGTATCCGAGATGCCCTAATAAATTTTGCGCGAGTAAAACGTAGGAGGGCGCGTCGCTGCCGCCGCTGTGAAAGGTGAGCGCGTCGCGGTCCGGAACGACGACAAACGCCAGACGCAAAATAAATCCCGTGGCCAGCAGGGCGCGAAACGGCCACGCGGCTTCTTGCAACAAGCGGGGTTGGCGCGGCGCGTGTGGCTGGCGCTCTTCGCTGGGAGCGGGCTTACTCGGCTTGGCAACCTCACTTGGAGCGATGCGCTCCGGGGTGAGGACGGTGGAACTGAAGGACAAGAAAGCCGGCTTCAAACAGGTAAACCCATACGCAAATGCATTTGCGCTCCCGGAGAGTTTCTTGCTTAAGTCTCCAAAGCCGGGGAGCAATCCGCGGGCCAGAATGACGGGGAAGAGCGAACGCTAAGACGTTTGGAATGAGTGAAGCGGTAGGAAATTGGGGGCGAGGAGCGGCGGAGAAATTCCCGAATCGATATTCGAGACCGAATCGATATTGCAGATTGGTGTGAGTTTTTTTTTGCTTTTCAGTGTTTATGGATTTTTCGGCCGCGCTCGCCGCGCGCATCTGCGCCCGCGGCGTCATTGCCCGCGACGGGCGCGAACCGCGTGAATTGGGTTACGGCGTTCAGTAGCCGGTGGACTGTTCGCGGGGGAGGCGGCCGCGCGAGTTGTTCTGCTCCGTGCTACTCCGCAGGCCGAATTGTGGTGCGCTTGCGTATTCGGAGAGTTCGCCGGCCCAAAGCAAAACATCCAGCAGGCGGCTGCGTTGCAGGTTGTTCAAATTTTCGTTGCGCAGTCCGACGTTCAGCGCTTGTGTCGAGCATTCTTCCAGAAAGCGGCGGCGTTGGGCGCGCTCTGCGTCGTGGACTAGGTACGTGTGATCGCGGTGGCCGTCGTACGTTTCAAGGGTCTGGTAGCATCGTGAGAGGAAATGATCGAGGCACAAAGTTTGTTCGTCGAGCGCGGCGGCGGCCAGATCGTGGCATCCCTCCACGGCGCAAAATTTTCCAATGCTGTTCGGTGGATTGCCAACGTGTTCCCCACTCATAGTCGTTCGGGCCCCCCAGGTCTAATAAACTTGCTCTACTGAAACTTGCTTCACAGAACTTTGCCTCGCCGGTCCGCATTCGCGGGCGCATCAAGAAGAGTGGTCAGCAGCTATACATTCACGCTTCCATTCTTCGACCTTTCTACGCGTCTATATTTCTAAACGACAGGGACGCGGTCTTCATCGTGATGTAGATCGCGCGCGGGAGGCGCATGATTTGGCGAAGCTATCGCGAGATGCGTTCGCATGGTTTGCACGCGCAGGCGGCGATCCATGTAGCGTTCGATGAGTTTGCAGACCCAACCGGAATTTACGGCGGCGGCACGGGGACTCAAGTCACCCTGCCAGAAGGTCAGAACAGTGACCAAGCGCTCTTCCTGGTGCGAAGCCATGACGGCGCATCCGGCAAAGCCGGCAACGCCTTCCAAGGTTGAGGTGATGGCCGCAGGAACCAAGGCGTGAACGTGGTGCGACTCGTTGGGTTTGGCAACGAACTCTATGCTGATGGTGGTTTTGCAAGCTGCCGCGGTCACAGCAGAAGAGGTGTTCGCAGCGTTTTTGCCGGACAGAGCGGAGGCCGCGATAAGTTCATGTTCTGCGCCATTGTGCACGGCTCGAGCTTGTTCGTAGCCACGCTCGTAGACCGCATCACTTACCATCCAACCTGCATTGCCCGGGTGAGTTGCCACGAAATCCTCCGATACAACCGCGCCGACATCGGTAACCAAGATTTTTGTTCCGAAACAATTTCTTCGCAAACACAAGTACGCCAACTATCGCCTCCCGGTTGCGAGCGAGGGAGGAGGCGCGCCCGGCATAACCCAGCGCTTTCGAGTTCGCTGGAGTGACCTCGGGGTTCGGACCAAGGTCGTTCAGGGGGCTGCTCAGACGCGCCAGTTGGGGCACGCGGGTACGGGGAACGTTCCCCGCGGGTAAGAGCCGGTGACGAGCGTCGACGCCTACGCAGGGTAGTGTCGGTAGAGCGCAATTCGTTTCAAATCGGGACAGAGTTGATCGTTGCCAGGAAAAGTGCCGGTCAGGAAATGCCGCTTTTAGCGAGATCCATTCGTCCCCGCGATTCATTGCCCAATTCGGTATGGGATGGCTATACTCTCCAGTACGGACTCCGGGGCACGGCGGCAGAGGGCACACCGTGAAGCTGTTTGCATTCGATAAAGAATATGTAGAGCGACTGCGGACGGGGGACGCGGCGACGGAGGCGCATTTTGTCGCGTACTTTGACCAGTTGCTCCGTATTCTATTGAGGGCACGCATGTTACCGCCGGATAAGGTGGAGGACGTGACGCAGGAGACGTTTAAGAGGGTGCTGGCGGCGGTGCGCACCGAGGGGGCCATCCGCCAGCCGGAGCGGTTTGGAGCCTTTGTTAACTCTATCTGCAAGAATGCTTTACATGAACGAGAGCGCTCCGGGAAACGGGCCGAGCCGCTGGATGACGCGCACTATGAGATGCCGGACAAAGCTCCTGACGCGCATGCGGTGCTGGCATCGCAGGAGTCGCGAGAACAGGTACGGCAAGTACTTGCGGGATTATCTACCAAGGATCGTGATTTGCTGCGCGAACTTTTTTTCCTGGAGAAAGATAAAGATGAAATCTGCCGCGAGCGCGGCGTAGACCGAGAGTACCTGCGAGTGCTGTTGCATCGGGCCAAAACGCGCTTCCGGATGGAGTTCGTGGCGCGGGAGGTGCCAAAACGGGCGCAATCCGCAGGAAAACAAAAGGCTTGAAACGAAAGAGGGATGAACTGCACTACCTAATGGCTGGAACAGGCGCATCGCTGGATTGGGGCGGCCGGTTAAACGATCGATAGCTAAGGGTGGGCGGAGACACGTGCATGGAACATAAGGAAGCGATAGAGCTGAAAGCGGCGGAGAGGTACGTGATGCGCGAGCTTCCGGTGGAATTGCGCGATGCGTATGAAGAGCATTTCTTCGATTGCGCGGAGTGCGCCGCGGACATCAAGGCCGCGACGATTTTTGCGGAAACGAGCCGGGAGATTTTTGCGGACGAAGGGCCGCGTGGCGCGGAGGACATGAATAAGGAGTATGGCAGCGTGTGGTCGCGCTGGCTGCGTCCGGCGTTTGCATTGCCGGTGTTTGCGGCGCTGCTGGCGATGCTGGGGTATCAAAACCTGGTGACCATCCCGCAGCTCAAGGGTGGTTCCGAGGCTTCGGTGCAGGTGCTGAATAGTTTTCCGCTGGCCGCGGCGAATTCGCGGGGAGCGGCGGTGCACATTGCGGTCCGGCGAGGCGAAAGCTTCGCGCTGACGTTCGATATTCCTCCCGGGAAAAACTTCCCGGAATACCTATGCCAGTTGCGAGACGCCTCAGGACGGGTGCTGCGGCAAATCAGCGTTACGGCGGAACAGGCCAACAAAAGTGTTGAGCTTTTCATACCGGCAGGTATGATGCTTCCGGGCACGTACTCAATTGTTATCGCGGGAGACGCGGACCACAGCGCGCAGTTCCACGAGGACAAAAAGTTCGATCCGCTTGGGTTTACAGTGGTTTTTGAGAATTAAATTTCCTTGGAAAATTAAACATTTTGCTGTGACATGCCCCTAAAGGAGTCCCCCATGGATGCTGTGAAGCGGACGTTTCACTACAACGCCTGCGCGCTGGCGCTGAGCGGGCATTTTCACCGGCCTATTCACCACGACATCGAAGTGCAGGCGCCGGTATCGTTGCCCACGATTGGGGGGCACGGAAGCTCGCGGGTAGAGAATTTCCGGGTAAAGGAGTTTGCATCGTTCAAGGCGGGGTATTCGCACGTTTCGGGAAGTGAACACCGGGAGGGCGACAAGATTTTCCACACGACGCTGTCAACGTCGACGGTGGAAGGGCTGAACATATTGGACGTGGTCACGGCGGACCGTGTGGTGTCGCGGGTATCGTCGTTCTGGACGAACAAGGATGATGAGCCGCATTTTTCTTTCTCGGGGAGCAGATTTGAGAATCTGCAGATCGCGGGCTGCCCCGTTAATGTAGCGCTGAAGTCGAGACTGATCAGCGAGTTGCCGAAGTTTTCGGACGTGGACAAAGAGTTGGCAAACAACGAAAAATTCCGCAAAATGGCACAGGATCCCTTTCAAGACGGCAGTGCGATCGACGTGAAGAAGCACAATGGGGTAATTCTCTGCTCGCTGGCGACGGACATGACCGCGGAAGCGCCGGGAGTTACGGCGAAAGGACACGGGTTTCACGTGCCGCACTTCGGCAAGGTGTTCCTGGCGGAAGTGTTGGTGGAACCGTGGCGACGGACGCTGACGATGATTCGACTGGAATTGGGGTCGCCGGTAGGTGGCGGCGGAGTGGTGGCGCAAAGCGGAGCAAACGGCCACACCTATCCGCCACCGCCACCGCCAACACAGGGCTAGCGCTGTTCATGGCGGTGGCCTGCGGGCTTTTTCCTTGCGGTTGTACTAAGCCGAGCGCGCAGAGGGCGCAAGCGTCGGCGGTGCCCGAAAAATCCAATACTTCTCCTAAGCCTGCAAACCCTGAGGCGGTTCGCGACGAAATCGCGCAAAAAATGGGACGCGGCGAGTTCGACGCCGCGTTGCAACAAGCCGACGCTGCGGCGCGCGCGTACGAGAAGCGCGACGCATATTGGTATTGGCAGTATCGAATACTGGGCGCGCGTACGCAGATTTTTCGGGGACAATTTGCGGACGCCATCGAACGAATCAAGCAACCGCTTCCCGCGGAACTGGCCGGCATGGATGTCGCCGTGTTGCGAGAGATGAGTCTGGCGAACGCGGAAGATTACTCGCAACATCCTGCCGCAGCGGAAACCCACATAGCCGAAGCCGAACGGCTGGCGGTGCACGCCCCTCCAAAAATCTTGATGCAGGTTATGCAGGTGCGTGGCGACCTGGAGATCAGTCAGAAGAGATATGGCAAAGCGGAGGCAGCCTTTCGCAAGGTGCTGGAGATCGCGAGAGCGCAGCAGGTAACGGTGTCGGAGGTGGCGGCGCTGGGAAGTCTGGGCGAGGTCAGCATGGGGCTGGAGCATTACGATGAGGCTGCGGATCGCTACAAAGGAGCACTGGAACTGGCGAGGAAGACGGGAAAGAATTCCTCGGTGTCGACGACGCTAGGGAATATCGCCTGGAGTTACGACTCCCAAGGAGATTATGAGAACGCCAGGGACTATTACCGGCAGGCCGCGCAGGCGGCGCTACATGCGGGGAAAAAAGACGAGCGCATCGAGTGGCTGTCCGATCTGGCGTACGTGTACAGCGAAACCCTCGATTATGCGCAAGCGGAGGCAGCCGCGAACGAGGCGCTGGTGCTGGCGCGCGAGCTGCGGGAGCCGTTGTCGACCGTGCAATCGTTGAACGCGCTGACGGAAATTGCGCTGAGGACCAACCGAGTGGAGCTTGCGGAGCAACACAATCGCGAGGCGCTGGAACTTGAAGGCGCGGACTTTGATCACGACGAAATGGTCAATTCCAATCTGGACGCCGGGCGGATCGCCGAGCTGCGTGGGCGCCAGGATGAAGCAGAGCAGCGGTTTAAAAAGGTTGGCGCGGATCCGAAGGCGAAGACGCCATCACGCTGGGAGTCGCAGGCGCGGCTGGCCAGTGTGTATCGTGATGAAAAACGAAGCGAGGACGCCGAAAGAGAGTTTCGGCGGTGCTTGCAAACCGTCGATGCTGCCAGACAAGCAGTGGGACGTGAGGAGTCACGACTTTCGTTTATGTCGGGCCCCATACAATTTTACGGGGAATATATTGATTTCCTGATTTCCGAGGGACGTGCGGTGGAGGCGCTGCAGATTGCGGAGAACAGCCGGGCGCGGACGCTGGCGGAGGGGCTGAACTCGAGAAGCACGCGAGTTGTGGATGCGTTTGCAGGCGTGGGATTGAAAGGATTGTCCAAGCGGCTGAACAGTACGCTGCTTTGTTACTGGCTGGGGCGTGCGCATTCGCATTTGTGGGTGATCACGACGGATAAGACGGTGTATTTCCAGCTAGCTGGGTCGGAGGAGATCGAGCGCGCGGTAAAAGATTATCGCGAGGCGCTGCTGGCGTCGCGGGACGCGTTGCATCCAGCGAACCGCGCCGGTGTGAAATTGTACGAGATGCTGGTGCAACCCGCGCAGGAGCTGATTGCGAAGAACGCGCAGGTGATCATTTTGCCGGATGCCGGGCTGTATGCGCTGAATTTTGAAACGTTAATCTCCCCAGGCGTGGAGCCGCATTACTGGATTGAAGATGTGTCAGTAACAACGGCAAGTTCGCTGACGCTGCTGGCGGCTTCCGCGGCGCGGCGCGCGCCGGCGGCGAAGAAACTTTTGTTAATCGGAAACACGGAACAGGCCAGCAGCGAATTCCCCAACCTGCCGCAAGCGTCGGCGGAAATGCAAACGGTGGAGCACTATTTCGCGACGGCGGATCGCGAAGTGTTGCAGGGGAAGGAGGCTACGCCGGCGGCCTATCTTTCCGGCGATCCGGAGCGCTTCGCTTATTTACATTTTGTGACGCATGGGACCGCGAGTCTGACGAAGCCCATGGAATCCGCGGTAATTCTGAGTCCGGGAGGAGAAAGCTACAAACTCTATGCGCGGGATATTGTGACGCGGCGGCTGAACGCGAATCTGGTGACGATATCGGCATGCAATGGAGCCGGGACGCGAGCGTATTCGGGCGAAGGACTGGTGGGACTTTCCTGGGCGTTTTTGCGGGCAGGGGCGCACAACGTGATCGGGGCGTTATGGGAGGTAAATGATAGTTCGACACCGCAATTGATGGATGCGCTGTACGGGGGACTGAGTCAGGGCAAGCCGCCGGCAACCGCGCTGCGGGATGCGAAGTTGTCATTGTTGCGGTCTGGGACGGTTTATAGCAAGCCGTATTATTGGGCGCCGTTTCAGCTTTATGCGGGATCGTGAGTAATCCGTGACCTGTGACCCGTTATGAGTGACCGAGAATCGTGACCGACTCAGCGGCGTGCGACGCATAAAGTCGGGTCTTCCTGATTGCCTTAGGCCCGGTGAGAACTTAAATGTCTTGCCTCAAGAATGCCAGTGGTTAACTTACGCGAAAGCGGCGTCAAGCCGCCGCACTCCAAATTAGACCCGTGCGGCGGCTTTATTCTGCGCATCGATGCCGTGACTACTTCAGGGCGGCTAAAATGTTTTGGCCGTTGGGTGAGCCGAGGCCGGTGCAGGCATCCCAGCCGGGGCCGGCGTGGTATTTGCCGTTGTTGCCGGTGGTGATGTCGTTGAAGGCTTTGGCGGTGGTGGGGATGGCGTAGAGCAGCGGATTGAGGAAACCCACTGGTTTGCCAAGGGATTGATTGAGGCGCGCGACCAAGCCGGCCCAAAGTGGGGCTACGGCGCTGGTGCCGCCGACCGGGGGAACGCCTTGCGAGGCGTCCGGGAAGGCCTGGCCGTCGCAGAGGACTTGGTAGCCGGAGCCTGGGGCGGCATCGCCGCAGACGTCGGGAACGCCTCGCATTACGGGGCCTGCGGGATCCACAGCCTTCTGGCTCTCGACACCGACCTGGTAAGTGGGTTGGGCGAAGACGCGGCTGACGCCGCCACCGGTGCCGTCGTTGAGGCCGTCATCCCAGACGACTTCGTTGGAGATGGCCTTTCCCGTTACTGTGATTTGCGTGCCGCCACAAGCCAGGACGTTGGGGCTGGAGGCTGGGAAGTCCACGTGGGTCTTGCCGTCCCAGTTGGGATCGTTGGCGGCAAAATCAGCGGAGCCGCTGTCGCCGGCCGCGACGCAGACGGTCATGCCGACTTGCGCGGCGGCTTGGAGGATTTGGTCGAACTCGGTTTGAAATTGGCCGGAGGCGGTGTCTTCCGGACCGCCCCAACTGATGGAGACGACGTTGGGATTGTTGACGGTGTCGTGGACGATGGCGCTGATGGCGCCGAGGAAGCTTTGGTCGGTGGCATCGGGAGCGAAATAGACGACTACTTTTGCGCCGGGGGCGATGCCGCCAGCGACTTCAATGTCCAAGGCGACTTCGACGTCCGGATTATTTTGCGCGAAGGCGTTGGTGCCCGGGCTGTTGGTGCCGCCTCCAGTGTAGGTGGCGGTGGAGACGTTGGGCGGCTTGACGCCGATGCCCTGGAAGTAGGTGGTTAGATCGGTGGTGTGGTAGCCGCCACCGAGTTCGAGGATGGCGATGGTCTGGCCGGTGCCGTCGGCGGCCGCAAAATTATAAAGCTGAGAGAGTTGTAGGGGCGAGAAACCCGCAGGGACGGGAGCTGGAGAAGCGTGCGGTTTTCCGACGCTGTGAGCGCCGGCAGTCATGGTTTTGGCTTTGTCGTCGTGGCGGATGCGAAAATGCGGCTTGGCGAACGGGCGATTGTCGAGTCCGGTAACGCTGGTGACGATGCCGCCGAGGTTGGCGGGGAGGAGAATGTCGCCCTCGCGGCCGCGATAGGTGATTTCGTTGGATTTATACATTTTGAGGGCGACACCGAAGGCGCGGTTGTAGTTTTCTGCGGTGCCGGAGAGGAGGACGTGGCGCTTGGCGAGGTCGGATTCGATGACTTTGAGGTGGTGTTCGCTCGCGAAGGCGGTGACTTTGGCGATGTCGGCGGGGTCGGCGCCGTGGGCGGTGGCCAGCGCTTCGCGGGTCATGTAGGTGCGATCTTTGGGCTTTAGCTTGTTGTGCTCGTGGGCGTCGGGCAGGGGGTTCCTGCGGCGAACCATCACGGTGACTTGAAATTCGCCGTGCGGGACTTCTCCGGAGATTTGGGCGTGGGGTAGACGGTGCTTGGTGCTGCCTTTTAGCGAGATTTGTTTTTCGTTGGAGGACATATTCAGATGCTCCTTTGCGTAAGGGCCCGGTACCCGTAGGATGCGCCACGACCGTGGATGGTGGTGGACCGTTTTGGCCGAGGGGTCCGTGGGCGAAACCATTCCTTGGCGAGTCCTTGGCGACGCGGGCTAATGAGGTAGTGATGCGAGTGGCCGAATAGTTTCATTGTGCGGCGGGATGGAGTTGCGGATCAGGATGCGGGAAATGGCCGCGCTATTGCTTGTCGGAGCGGGTTACCAGAGAATATGAGGTTTGCGGCGCAGCTCTTTTGGGGATGTGACGTCCGCTTGGCGCGGAGAAGCGAGCGAAATGGCGACTGAGAACACGATGGGGACGCGGAAGATAGCGTATTTCTCCATGGAAATTGCGCTGGAGAGCGCCATGCCGAGCTATAGCGGCGGACTGGGCGTGTTGGCCGGGGATACGATTCGCGCGGCGGCGGATTTGCGATTGCCCATGGTGGCGGTGTCACTGCTGTATCGCAAGGGATTTTTCGAGCAGCGGCTGGCGGAGGATGGCAGTCAGACGGAAGAGCCGGTGGACTGGCGGGTGGAAGACTTTTTGAAAGAAGAGGCGGCGCGAGCGAGCGTCACGATTGAAGGGCGGAAGGTGGAGTTGCGCTGTTGGCGGTATGAGGCCAAGGGTGTGCGCGGCTACGCGGTGCCGATTTACTTTCTGGATGCGGATTTGCCGGGGAACGCGGACGCGGATCGCGCGCTTTCGGCGAGTTTGTATGGAGGGGATGCGTATTACCGGCTGTGCCAGGAAGTGTTGCTGGGAATCGGCGGGGTACGGATGTTGCGGGCGTTGGGGTATCACGATTTGGCGCGATTTCACATGAATGAAGGACATGCGGCGCTATTGTCGCTGGAATTGCTGGCGGAAGAGGCGCGGGCGCGGGGGCGCAAGCGGATTCGCGGAGAAGATATCGAGAAGGTGCGGAACAAGTGCGTGTTCACAACGCACACTCCGGTTCCGGCGGGGCACGACCGCTTCCCGATGGAATATTTGACGCGGGTGTTTCCGAACCAGACGGATTTTCTGGATTTGTCGGATGCGGGTTCGGCGGCGCTGATGAAGCGCGTGCTGCAAGTGCAAGACTCGTATGCGGATTTGAAAGCCGCAGCGCAGAGCGGCGCAACGCTGAATATGACGCAGTTGGCGATCGGGTTGACGAAGTACGTGAACGGCGTGGCCAAGCAGCATGGGGTGACGTCGCGCAAGATGTTTCCGGGAGTGCCGATCGAAGCGATTACGAATGGCGTGCATGCGGGGACGTGGTCGGCGCCATCGTTTCAACAAATGTTTGACCGCTACGTGCCAGACTGGCGTGAGGACAACTACAGCTTGCGGGGGGTGCTGGGCGTGCCACCAGAAGAAGTGTGGGCGTCACACTTGATTGCCAAGCACGAACTGTTTGAATTGGTGCGGAAAAAAACGGGGATCAAGCTGGATCCGGAAGTATTTACCGTGGGGTTTGCGCGGCGCGCCACGGCGTATAAGCGCGCGGACCTGTTGCTGAAGGATCTGCACCGCTTGCGGCAGATTGCCAAGAACGTGGGCAAATTTCAGATTATTTACGCCGGAAAATCGCATCCGAACGATGGCAGTGGGAAAGATTTAATTCGGAAAATTTTTCAGGCTAAGAAGGCGTTGCGTAAAGCGGTGCCGACGGTTTTTCTGGACAACTATAATATGGAAGTGGGAGCGAAGATGACGGCGGGCGTGGATCTGTGGTTGAACACGCCGCAATTTCCGCTGGAGGCTTCGGGAACGAGCGGGATGAAGGCGGCGCTGAATGGCGTGCCGAGCTTGAGCATTTTGGATGGCTGGTGGGTGGAGGGGCATATCGAGGGCGTGACGGGCTGGGCGATTGGGGATTTGCGGCGCGGGGTACCGGAGGATCCGGTGTCCGATGATCACAGCGAGGCGGAGTCTTTGTACTACAAGCTGGAGAGCGCGATTTTGCCGATGTTTTACCACGAGCGGCGGAAATTTATTGATGTTATGCAGCACGCGATTGCGGTGAATGGATCGTATTTTAATACGCAGCGGATGGTGCAGGATTATATTGCGAATGCGTATATTCGGTAGGTGCGACGCGGGGTCATGCTTGTATTTTGCGACTGCGGCGACGTGAAAGAAAGCAGATTTCTCGCTTCGCTCGGAATGACAGTTTTTTTCGCAATCGCGGAGAGAGATTTAGCTTAGGCGGTTTTTGTAGATGGCCATGCCTACGGCGGCGTCCATGCCTAGGCGGGCCAGGGCGGCGATTTCGCGGTGGGTTTTGATGCCGCCGGCGGCGATGATGGGGTGAGTGGTGACGCGGCGGAGTTGGCGGAACCATTTGAGATTGGCGCCGGTCATAGTGCCTTCGCGGTCGACGTCGGTGCAGAGAAATGCGGAGCAGTAGGGTTCGAGTTGCGGCATTACTTCTTCGGCCGAGAGTTTTAGCTTTTGTTGCCAGCCTTTGATGGTGATTTTGGAGTTGGCGGTGTCCAGCGCGATTACGATTTGCCGCGGATCGATTTTGGCGGTTAGCGCGCACAAGAATTGGTTGGCGATTTTTCCTTCCTTGAACGCGGCGCTTCCTATGATGATTTGATGCGGTCGCCACGCGGCAATTTTTTGCGCGTGGGCTACGGTGCGGATGCCACCGCCGATGCGGACTTGCATTTTGTATTTGTTGCGAGCGGCGGCGCAGAGTTCGCGCGCGAGCTTCTCGTTCGAGCCTTGGCCCATGGCGGCGTCTAGATCGATAATGTGCAGCCAGTTGTAGTTTTTGAAGGCGTGGAGTTGGGCGAAAACATCTGGGACGGCTAGCTCGCGTTTTTTTCCGTGGACTAGCTGGACGGCTTGGCCGGCTTGCAGATCGATGCAGGGGATTAGCACGGAAAGCGGACCTCGATGTTTTGCGTGGCGAGAAATTGTTTTAGTTCGCGGATGGATTGAATGTTGTCATGAAAGATCGATGCCGCTAAGGCGGCGTCCGCCTGGCCTTCGCGGAAAACTTCGGCGAAATGCTGTGGGAGTCTTGCGCCGCCACTAGCGATTACCGGGACGTTTACGGCAGCGGCGATGGCGCGCGTTAGCGGAATGTCAAACCCGATTTGTGTGCCGTCGCGGTCGACGGAAGTGACTAGAATTTCTCCTGCGCCGCTTTCTGCTGCGCGCTGGGCCCACGCGATGGCGTTCTGATTGGCGGATTCGCGGCCACCGCGCACCATTACATCCCAATGATCGTTTTTGAATTTTGCGTCGATGGCGATAACCACCGCTTGTGCGCCGAATTCGGCGGAAAGCTCCGTGAGCAACTCTGGGCGTTCAACCGCGGCAGTGTTTACGGTGACTTTGTCGGCGCCGGCGCGGATTACGGAACGGGCTTCGTCGAGGGAGCGGACACCTCCGCCGGCGGTGAGCGGGATGGCTAGCTCGGCGGCTACGCGGCGGATGGTTTCGAGGAAAGTGGGGCGGCGGTCGCGCGCGGCGGCAATGTCCAGCACGACGAGCTCGTCGGCGCCTTCGGCGTTGTAACGCGCGGCCAGTTCGGCGGGGTCGCCGGCGTCGCGGAGGCCGACGAAATTTACGCCTTTGACGACGCGGGCGCCGTCGGTGTCCAGGCAGGGGATGATGCGGTGGGCTAGGCTCATGGCGTCACCGCGTGGGATTGGGCAAGTTGGAGCGGGTTGGTTTCAACACCGAGGACGCAGAGATCGCAGAGAACGAGAAAATGCGGATCTAAAGATCCGCCACTACAAAAGGCTGGGCGAACTGGGGCGCAGCCTTCCCTCGAGCCTCGGGATAAAGCTGCGCTACAAGAGATGGGGCCGCGCGTCATGAGTGGGGCCTCAGGAAATTGGCTAGGAGACGGGCGCCTGGGGTGCCGCTTTTTTCCGGGTGAAATTGCACGGCGCAGATGTTTTTGTGTTCTAGGACGGCGATGAATTTTTTGCCGTGATGGCTGGTGGCGATTGTTGGCGATTCCGATCGATCGGTGGGGAGCGTGACGGCATAGGAGTGGGCGAAATAGAAATAATCTTGATGGGAGATTCCGTCGAGTAGCGGCGATTCCGAAGAAAGTTGCAGAGTGTTCCAGCCCATGTGCGGGAGTTTGGCGGTTTGCGGGAGCTTTTCGACTTGGCCGGGGAAAATTTGCAGGCCGGTTAGTTGGGGTGCTTCTTCGCTGGTGGCAAAGAGAGCTTGCAGGCCCAGGCAGATGCCCAGGAACGGGGTGCCTTCGTTTATTTTTTCTAACAGTGGCTGGCGGAGAGATTGGTCGTCTAGGGCGCGGATTAGTGCGGCGTAGTGGCCTACGCCGGGGAGAATTAGGATTTTGGCCGCGGAGATTTGCGCGGGAGTGGTGGCGCGTTCGGAGTGGATACCTTGGCGATGGAGGGCGCGTTGGACGGAGGGGACGTTGCCTGCGCCGTAGTCGAGTAGCGTTACGTTCATGGCGTCACCGTTGCGCGCCGGCGGGGCGGGTTGAAGCTGGTTTTAACGCAGAGTGCGCAGAGGGCGCAGAGAAGAGAAAGGCACGGGTCTGAAGACCCGCCGCTACAAGGGCGAGGAGTGGGCTTCATAGGAGGCCCTTGGTGCTGGGGAGGACGTGGCGGAGGCGCTGGTCGCGGGAAGCGGCGAAACGCAGGGCGCGGGCGAAGCATTTGAAGAGGGCTTCGATTTGGTGATGCGACGAGCGGCCGTAGAGACAACGAAGGTGGACGTTGGCGCGGGCGGATTGCGCGAAGGCTTGGAAAAAATCTTCCAGGAGTTCGGATTGGAAGTCGCCTACGCGTGGAGAATTTATTTTTGCTTTGATGATGCAGTGGGGGCGGCCGCTTAGGTCGATGGCGGCGGCGGCTAGGGATTCGTCCATGGGCATTAGGAAATATCCTGCGCGGAGGATGCCTTTTTTGTTGCCGAGGGCCCTGGTGACGGCTTCACCGAGTGCGATGCCGACGTCTTCTACGGTGTGGTGTTGGTCGACGTCGAGGTCACCTTTGGCGGCGATGGTGAGATCGAAAGCGCCGTGGCGGGCGACGAGGTCAAGCATGTGATCGAAGAAACGGATGCCGGTGGAAATTTTGGATTTTCCCTGGCCATCGAGATTTAGCTTTAGGCGGATTTGGGTCTCGGTGGTTTTGCGGTGGATGGTGGCACGCCTGCTGGATATTCTGGCTGCTGGTCTGGTGGCTCGCTTAGTGGGCATGATCGCTCTCAGGAAAATTTCTCGATGCCGGATTGTTTGGCGAACTTGCGGATGGAGTTTAGAACTTGAGCCATTTCGGATTTTGTGCCGATGGTGATGCGCACGAAGCCGGGGGCGATTTCTTTGCTGCGCTCGCGAAGCAGGATGCCGTCGTGCGCGAGTTTGGCGAAGAGGGTCGGGCCTTGCGGACCGAAATCGGCGAGGAGGAAATTTCCAGCGCTGGGATAGGTTGTGACGCCCAGCTTGGACAGTTTTGCGGCGACGTCTTTTCGGATGCGCAGCGCGGCGCTGACATATTTTCGAATTGCGGCGCGATCTTTTAGGACGGCTTCGGCGGCCACCAGCGCGGCCAAATTCACGGGATAGGGCGGCATGGCGCGGCGCAGGAATTGCAGCGAATCAGGATTTGCGATTACTGCGCCGAGACGGAGAGAGGCGAGGCCGGCGGCTTTGGAGAAGGTGCGGACCACGAAGAGATGGGGGAATTCTTGGATCCACGGAACTACCGTGACGCGGGAAAAATCGGCGTAGGCTTCGTCGATGACGACGGCAGTATGGGTGGCGGCTTGCAGGATGGCGCGAATGTCTCTCGGCGGAATCAGTGTGCCGGTGGGATTGTTGGGGTTGGCGATGAAGAGCACGCGCGGTTTTTTTCTTACGGCTGCCAGCGCGTCCAGCAGGGGAAATTGCATGGTGGGGTCGTAGCGCAGCGCGACGATTTGCGCGCCGGCAATTTCCGCGTAGTAGCGATACATGGGAAACGTAGGCTCGCAGATTAAGATGGTGCTGTCCGGTTCGACGAAGGTGTCGAAGAAAACGCGGAGGGCGTCGTCGCCGCCGTTGGCGAGTAGCAATTCTTCCGGGCGGACGCCAAGATGGCGGGCGATGCGTTTGGTGCGCTGCTCGTACTCCGGATACATGGCGAGTTGCTTGGCGGTGATTTTGGAGAGTGCGCGGCGCACCACCGGGGAGCAGCCGGCGGTGTTTTCGTTGAAGTCCAGGCGAATTTTTCCTTCGCGGCCTTCGGCGGGGGCTTCGTAGGTGTGGCGATTCAGGATCGCTTTGCGGACAGGGAGATCAATGTTCATCGACGGACCCTCACGGCGTTGCGATGGGCGAGCAGGCCTTCGGATTCTGCCAGAGTTTCCACGGTGTCGGCGAGTCGGAGAAAACCCTTTCGCGCGATGGTTTGCACGCTGATGCATTTCACGAAGTCGGCTGAGGAGAGGCCGCCGCGCTTGCGCGCCCAGCCGCCGGTGGGGAGGACGTGGTTGCTGCCGGTGGCATAGTCGCCGAGGGGTTGGGCGCCCCAGCGGCCGAGGAAGATGGTGCCGGAGGAAGTAATTTTGCGTAACAGCTCCTGGAAGTTCGTCGGCAGACTGAGGTGCTCGGGACCAAAGCGATTGACGAATTCGCAAGCTTGGTCGAGAGAATTGGCAACGAGGATTCCGCCGGCGAGTTTAGTGGAGAAGAGCGCCATGCGCGCGGGTACTTCGCCGAGTTGCCACTGAACTTCGCGTTGTACCTGTTGGGCGAGCGCGCGTGAAGTGGTGACAAAGAAGCTAGCCGCGTCTTCTGCATGTTCGGCTTGGGCTAACAAGTCCGCGGCGATCCAGCGGGGGTTGCCTTCGGCGGCGACGACGATAGCTTCGGTGGGGCCGGCGGGGAGATCAATCGCGCAATCGCCGCTGACAAGTTGTTTGGCCGCGGTGACGTATTTGTTGCCGGGGCCGAAGATTTTTTCAACTCGGGAAATGGATTTTGTGCCGTAGGCTAGGGCTGCAATCGCTTGCGCGCCCCCAATACGGGCTATTCTGCCGACGCCCAGAAAATCAACGGCTGCCAGCAAGCTGTCGTTGGAACCCGGGCAGACCACCTGAATACGCGGAACGCCTGCCACTTGCGCGGGAATGGCGGTCATCAACAGAGTAGAGACCAGAGCAAAATGGCCGCCTGGAATGTAGCAACCAACGGATTCGATGGCCGAGACACGCTGGCTAATTTTTACGCCCGGCTCGACCTCAATGCTCCAGGGTTGCGGCAATTGTTTTTCGGCGACGCGGCGAATGTTGCGCGAGGCTTGCGTGATGGCTTTTACAAAGTCGGTGCTTACCTTTTTGCGAGCGGCGCGAATTTCTTTGGAACTGATCCAAATTCCTTCGCGGCGCAGGTTGATGCCATCGAATTTTTTGGCGTAGTCGATGAGGGCGGCGTCACCGCGTTTGCGCACGTCGGCGATGATTTCCGCAACGACCCGTTCGGCTTCGCGGTCACGTTCCTGGCGTGCGCGAAGGAGTTTTTTTTCGACGGCTGGCGTTAGTTTTAGGATGCGCATTAGAGCACGATTTTGTTTAAGGGATATTCGACGATGCCCTGGGCTTTGGCGGCTTTGAGCTTGGGAAGAATCTGGCGGACTACCGATTCTTCGATGATGGTGTTTACGGCGACCCATGCGGGATCGCTTAAATTGGAGATGGTGGGATTTTTTAACGCGGGGAGAACGGCAAGAACCGCGGCTAGGTCGTCGCGGTGAACGTTGAGTAGCAGGCCTACTCTGCTGGCCGCGGCCATGGCACCATTCAGCATGAGGATCAAATTTTCGGCTTTTTCTTTTTTCCACGGATCGGCGGAGGCGGCGCGATTCATAATGAAGACAGTGGCGGACTCGAGGACGGTGTCGAGGACGCGAAGACGATTGGCGCGCAGCGACGAACCCGTTTCCGTGACTTCGACGATGGCGTCTGCAAGTTGTGGGACTTTTACTTCCGTGGCGCCCCAGGAAAATTCCACGCGGGCTTTTACGCCGTGTTGGGCGAGGTAATTTTCCGTGATGTGGACTACTTCTGTGGCGATGACTTTGCCCTCGAGGTCGCGCGGCTGGCGCATGGGAGAATCTTCCGGGACGGCGAGCACCCAACGCACGCGCGAGAGGCGCTGCTTGGCGTAGACGAATTCGGCAAGCTCGGCGACTTGCGCGCAGGTTTCGACGACCCAGTCGTGACCTGTTATGCCGGCGTCGAGCGCGCCGGACTCCACGTAACGCGCCATTTCCTGGGCGCGGACCAGCAGGCATTCGATCTCGGGGTCGTCGATGCTGGGGACGTAGCTGCGCGAACCTAGCGAGATTTTCCAGCCGGCGCGGGCGAAGAGGTCGATGGTGGCTTCTTGCAGGCTGCCTTTGGGGATGCCTAGCTTGAGTTTCGGAGATGCCGAGGCGGGCTGGCTCATTGGTTCGCTCGTTGGTTGGATCATCGGGATTTCTCTGGAGTGTAGACTTGTTGGGGATCGAAGGCGCGAGCGGAATTGATGGTCATGTCGCCGGCGGGCGAAATCGTGCGGAAAAAACAGGAGCGGTAGCCTTCGTGACAGACGCCGGGGCCGACGGGCTCGACCTTGACGAGCAGGGCGTCGGCATCGCAATCGATGCGAAGTTCGCGGACTTTCAACACGTGTCCGCTGGACTCACCTTTTTTCCAGAGCTTGTTGCGCGAACGGCTAAAGAAGACGGCCTCGCCAGAAGCACGCGTCTGCGCCAGGGAGGCTTCGTTCATGAAGCCGAGCATGAGCACCTCGCCGGTTTGGTAATCTTGAATGATCGCGGGAACGAGCCCAGCGGCTTTTTGAAAATCGATGTTGAGTTGGTTCACTTGCCGACTCCTTGACTGACCGTGCTGCAAACAATGGCCATAAAAAGAAAAAACCCGCTGGGCTTGGTAAGCCAGCGGGCCGAAGAGTGTGTTGTTAGCGAATTGCTATGCACACCTCAGCACGCGCGGCGTATGGCCGTGATGATGATGGTGGCGATTGGCGCGAAGTGTAGACATCGAAGTTTGAGGGTAAACGAAACGCGCGGGGCTGTCAATCAGGGCATTTGGGATGGGCTTGCGCGACGGGAGGGTGCGATAGGAGGTGGCCCCGAGGCGCTGGCGTGGGGGCGACGTTTGAGGCAGCTACTTCTTGCCAAGGTTCATGCTCATCTTGAGATCGACGGCGACGCCAAATCTGTCATTCGGCAATTCCTCCACGCGGACGACTTCAGCGACATATTCGCAGGTCATGGGATCGTTCGGTGAGTAGGGGAAGGTTACAAAAACGCGCATGCCTTTGTAATAGCCGGCTTTGCGGGTATGAAAATAAATGCCTTCTTTTGATACATTTATGCTGACGATGCGATCCTCGAAGTGATCATCGCGCGGCTCGGACGGGCGGACACGCACCGGACGCGTCATTTTAACGCGGCGGCTGCGGCGCTTTTGCGGATAATTGGCGTCAGTAGCGCTGGTCGAAGAAACGTTGGTGTTGGCGATCTCGGATGACATAGCTTGCAGAGTACGACTCCAGGGGTGAAACTTAGCCCCCTGTCCCCGAATCCTATAGAGCACGGGATGCACCAGACTGGGAATTAAGTGAGGAGAGCGCATGGACGGGAAAGTGCAAAAGAACGAGCAAGAGTGGAAGAAGCAACTCACGCCGAATCAATACTATGTGACGCGTGAGAAGGGAACGGAGCCGCCGTTCACCGGGGAGTACGAAGGGACCAAGGCCCCGGGGACGTATCAATGCGTCTGCTGCGGGCAGCCGCTGTTTCGTTCTGAAACAAAGTTCGCCTCAGGATCGGGGTGGCCAAGCTTTTATGCCCCGGCGGAGGAGCAAGCTGTTGAAAAGGAAAACGATATGTCCCACGGGATGCGCCGAACGGAGGTACGGTGCAGCAAGTGCGAGGCGCACCTGGGACATGTGTTCGATGACGGGCCAAAACCTACGGGATTGCGGTATTGCATCAATTCCGCGGCATTGAGGCTGGATAAGGACTGACATTATCTACCTGCGCGGGTTTCGCCCTCGCAGGTTTGCCTGGCGGTAGCTGGAGATAAGGCTTTATGCCGCAGCGGTGCAGGAAAGCGTGGCCAGTTCGGCGACGCGGTCGCGTTCCCAGATCCCCAGCAGGAGAACCTTCTCTCCCGTGGGATATTTAAAGACGTAGAAAATACTATGCTGCCCTTCGATCTCAAAGAATCCCGGCCTTCGCGGGTCAGGCTGCGAAGGGGCGCAGTTGCTGAGCAAGCGGCGCAGTTCAACGATTTGGTCCTGCGAGTGATGGTGCAGGTCTTCGACGAGGGGCGGTCGCTTTGTAACGGTAATCATGATGTATTCAACCAATCCTAGCTACCAGCTTATCGTTCCTCTCATATATACAGACGTCGAAAAGCGCGAAATGTTTCATGAAATGCAACATTTACGAGCGGCTGTTTCGTAGGCCCAGGCGCTAGCTGGGCATGGTAGTTTGATGCTGCGATACGCGTGGCCGGTCACAAAATAGATAGAGGCCAGGTACGGCATATTTGATATGTGTCCGAACAAAGACAGCGCCGAGAAAATTGCACATTAGTAATGAGCATAGTACTTGCGTGTGCGCGACTTCTTTGAGACATTGTTGGCACACGGCTTTCCCAAAATCCGGTTCGCAAATGAATGGAGTGGTCACAGTGCCCAAGAAGGTAAACAGCAAAAAAAAAGAGGCGAATGGTTTCGGGAAGGACCGCCGCCGCAAGCATCACCATTTTCTGGTGACGGTTTTTTACGCGGACGGGGAACGGTTCGGCCGTGTGTATACGAACAAAGAAAAGGCAACACGCTTCGCGGAGCGGCAGCGCCGGTCGCCGGTGGTGAAATCGGCGCGCATCTCGCTTGTTTCCTGAGGCGTGCGCCGCGAAGGTGCTTGTAGTTGGACATCGCGGATGAGGCAGGGCTTGTCGGTCATCCGTTGCGCGTGTTATAAGAATAAGTGAAGTTCAGCGGCCTTAGTATAGTGGTAGTACGGAACCTTGCCAAGGTTCAGGTGTCGGTTCGATTCCGATAGGCCGCTCCATAATTTTCACCTCCCGTCAAGAGAAGGACTAATTTCCGGGACGCGAGTCCTGCTGCGCGATCGCATTTCCCTCAGTTGTGAGCCAGGTCCAACTCTTTTTGAGCCAGCAGGTTTGCAAGACCGCGCCCGCCGCACGTACCCGGCAAATTTCGTCGTCAAATCTTTTTTTAGGTCTCGTTGGCACAAATCACGAGTCGGGAAGGCAAACTCCGACATAACGAGCCGTGGTTCGTACTCGACGATAGCTTCGTGTGGGGTGAGCTTATGACGTGTAAATCATGCCGTTCGGAGAACCAGCGAAAGTTTGTCTCGGAAATCAACGTCCATTTTTCCGGGCTAAAGAACCTGAACAAGCCCTCAATCTTCGTATTTCCAAACCTCCAAGTATGCATGGATTGCGGCCTTGCGGAATTTGCCATGCCGGAAAGCGAGTTGCGGCTACTTGCGAATGACGGTGTGGCACATGGGAAGGCCACGACGTCGACGCGACCGGAGAGGGCCGCAGCGGCATGCGCCGGCTGAGAATGCCTCTTCGTTCTGAGATCGAGGAGCTATGAGATTACAGCGCGTCCTGCTAGCCGATGACCATCGGCTACTGGTAGAAGCCTTTCGAGTACTTCTTGAGCCGCACTATGAAGTGGTCGGAGCGGTTTTTGACGGCCATGCATTGCTGGAGGCTGTACCGCGGCTTCACCCTGACGTAGTGGTGTTGGATATCGCCATGCCGCTGCTGAATGGTCTGGATGCGGGCCGACAGCTGAAGCAGAAAATGCCGGAAGTGAAGCTCGTCTTCCTAACCATGAACCAAGATCCGGATCTTGCGACCAAGGCGATGGAGGCCGGGGCGTCCGCCTATTTGCTGAAGAGTTCCGCGGGCTCGGAATTGTTTCACGCGATTGCGGAAGCGCTGAAGGGAAGATCCTACGTAACGAAGCAGATCGCGCGTGGGATGCAGGAGTCTTTCGTTCGCGATCCGCAGCCGAAGGAGCGAGTTAAAGTTCCCACGTCTCGTCAGCGCGAGGTGATTCAACTGGTGGCCGAGGGAAAACCAATGAAGCAAATTGCGGACGTGCTCAACGTGACGCCGCGGACCGTGGCTTTCCACAAATACCGCGCTATGGAATGGATGGGATGTAAGACTACCGCCGAGCTCATCCAGTTTGCGGTCAAAAACAACATCGTTGGTATGGCGTAGTTTTCGTTAATTCAAATTTCCTCGTTGACTCGCTTCGTCAGGCGTCAATTCCACCAGTTTGCCTTTTCAAACATTTCCGAATATAACTAGGCGTCCTAGGAAGCCGCTAATCCCAACCTGGCGACGCACTGACTGCTTGTTGCCAAAAGCTGCAATCCCGCCGCCCCGTATGCCCTTCACGCCCGGAGTACGGCCGCCAAGTTTCGCCGAGTTAAGGAATAAGGACGACGGCGAGCTGATGGCCCATTTACAGGCTGGCTGCAACGACGCCCTTACGGTGTTGTATGACCGCTACCATCGCCTGGTGCTGAGCATCGCACTGAAAATCGTGCGGGATCCGGGAGAGGCGGAAGACGTGATGCAGAGCGTCTTCCTGGAAATTTTCCGTGCCGTGGCACAATTCGACCCTGCCAAAGGCACTACTAAGGTGTGGATCCTTCAGTACGCCTATCATCGCGCCATCAACCGCAAGCAACACCTGAACGCCAGAAACTTCTACAGCCAGGCGAATCTCGAAACGGTGGAGAATCGCTTGCCTGAAACGGTCTCCACAGTCGGCAGGTTTACGCAGGTTGAGTTGAAGCACCTGCTTCGGCAAGGCCTGGCGACACTCAGCGGCCCGCAAAAGCGGGTGATCGAGCTGGCTAGTTCGAACGGGCTCTCCATGAAGGAAATCGCCAGCAAAACCGGAGACTCCCTGTTGAATGTGCGGCACCACTACTATCGGGGACTTCAGAAACTGCGTGCCTTTGTCGGGCAGGCTCCGGAGAAGGGAAAGGCAGCAGGCGGCCATGAGTGACACGAGTGATCATTCTCATTTCGAGGAGTTAGCCGCTCTGGAAGCGGGGGGATTCCTGTCGAACGAGGAACTCGTGGAGCTCCGTGAACACGCCAAGGATTGCGTTGCATGCCGGAAAGCCGAGAAGGAGTTCTGCGAACTCGTGCGCTCCGGGCTGCCGCTGACGGTGGGCCCGATTCGCGAGTTTGTGGAGAAGATAAAGACCCAGCCCGATAACAACATCCGGGCACGATTTCTGCGTCGCGCCCGGATCGAGGGGATCGAATTCTCTCCGGATGTCGCACCAGCCTCCCCGCGTCGTCGTAGGCGAATTGGATTCTTCGTCACGGCTGCGGCCGCAGTGGCCGCCGTGATCCTCGCGCTGATTTTCCACGGAAACTGGCGACCCGGATCGCAGGATTCGCTGCAGGCCAGGCAACAGGTCGATCAACTTAAACGCGAGAACTCCGCACTGACCACGAGCGTTGCGCAGTTAAACGATGCGCTCGCCTCGGGCCAGCGCCAGATTCAAGATCTCCGCGCACAACTGGGAAACGCCGCCGCTGCTGCTGAGAACCTGCGCCGCAACAGCGAACAGGCGCGAGGGGAGGCTGAACGATCCTCCAGCCAAAACGCGCAATTGCTGGATGAATCCCGCAACCAGGAGAAGTTATTGGCAGAAGCAAAAGACGAGGCGGCGCGAATTGGTCAATTGCGCGCCAACGACGAAGCCTCGATGGTACAGGAGCAGCTGCGGATTGCCGATCTCACGAATAAGTTGCGGGTTGCGAGCGCTACTCTAGACGAGGAGCGGCAACTTGTGGCGGCGGGGCAGGATGTACGCGAGCTGATGCTGTCGCGCCAGTTGCATGTCATCGACGTCCACGACACGGACCCGGATGGCAAGCCCGGTCAGGCCTTTGGCCGCGTTTTCCTGAACGAAGGGAAATCGCTCAGTTTTTACGCCTTCGATTTGAACGAAGATCGGGTTGTAAATGGCAAGCGTAATTTTCAAGTCTGGGCTGTGCCGGAAGCCAACAAGAGCGCGTCGCGCAGTTTGGGTTACCTGCAAATTGACGCCAAAGCCCAGGGGCGTTGGATGCTGAAAGTGGACAACCCGGAGCTGGTGAAAAATATCAGTTCCGTCTTCGTCACCGTCGAGCCTGCAGCCGGTGGCAAGCAACCAAGCGGACAAAAGATGCTCTATGCCTATTTGGGGAAGGCAAATCACCCGAAATAGCACCTCACGCCAACAAACGAAAAGCCATCCCGCGGTACCTCTCCTCCCGCGACGCCCAGTATGAGTTTGTCTGCTTGCTTCATCCCCACCGATAAGAATATCCTACCCAACGATTTGAGCTCGAAGCGGAACTAGCTTCAGGTGCGAGCACTAGGGAAAATCTTTGATGAAGTCTCCTGTACTCGCGGTGTTTCTTTCTCTTTTTCCTGCTGTGGTGGGTCGCGCACCGACAGAAAATTCCCCAATTTCCGGCAGGCTGAAGGTCTGCCTTAAGAGCCTGATCGCCGCGGCGGCGTTGCTGCTGCTGATGGCGGTCGGCGCGTACGGGCAGAGCGCGGCTTTCGCGACGATTGCCGGCCTGGCGCAAGATCTAAAGGGAGCGTCGGTGCCCGGGGCGACGGTGACGGCGACAAACGTCGAAACCGGAATGACACGGACGACGAAAACGACCGCGGACGGCCTCTACCGGTTTGACAACCTGCCATCGGGAATCTATGACCTCTCCATCGAAGCCCCGTCTTTTGCTACCAGCCGGGCGAAGAACGTGAAATTGCAGGTTGGAGAAGACCTCGATATCAACTTTACTCTCAGGATCGCGGGGCAAATACAGTCGGTGACGGTAACGACGGAGGTGCCGCTCGTCGAGACCACGAAAACGGATGTGTCCACGGTGATCGACGACAAGAGCATGGCTGATTTGCCGACGACAACCTCGTATCAAGATTTTGGCGGCGTGGCCAACGACTACCTCGGTTTGGCGGTATCGGCTCCGGGGCTGAAGTATGACTATACGGGAACCTCGTTCGACATCGTGGGTCCCGGCAATGTCACCGATCACGGTATGACGATTTATGTGGATGGCGGAAACATCTCCGATCAAGTGATCTCGGCGCGTGACGCGCTGGGCGCATCGGTGGAGGAAGTGAAGGAGTTTCAGGTCCTGACCAACAATTATGACGCCGAATACGGGCAAGCCGGCAACACCATCCTGAGCATCATCACCAAGTCTGGAACGAACGACTTTCACGGAGATTTTCACGCTTACTTCCGCGGCCGGAACCTAGGCGCGTCCAGCTTTTTTTATAACCTCACGGATCCGGCGGACCGCGCACCTTTCTTCAAGCATGAATACGGATTCACGGCTGGCGGACCCTTTGTGAAGAACCGTTTTTTTTGGTTCGCCAGCCTGGAAAAGGTTGCGCAGGGTACGCCGGCAACGCTGCTGCCATTTGGCTCACCGATCACGATCAATCAACCGGTGAACGAGTTGCTGTGGTCCGGCAGAATTGACCTGATGCTGACAAAGAAGGAACTTTTGAGCGTCCGCTACAACGTGCAGCGCGACGATTCCCCAAACGCTTTATTTCAGACCGGACCAAACACGGACCCCAGCGGGCTGGTAGACACGATAGGGCACGACAACGAATTAAATATAGGTTTGGTATCGACGCTGGCCACACACACCGTCAACGAAGCACGGTTTTATTGGCATCGGTACCTGCTGTCTATGACCAACGACAGCACACAGCCCGGCCAGGTACTGCCGAACGCGTATGTAGGGGCGAACTTCTGCTGCCCAATGGGGACGTTTCAGAACCGCTACCAGTACATCGACAATCTTTCGTGGACCCACGGGACGCACACGTTCAAGTTCGGATTCAACATCAGCCATTTTCCGTATGACTATCTGTATCAACAGTTTGGCTACGGGCGGTACGAATCCTTCACCGCGCAAGCCGCTTGTGCACCCTATGGATTGTGTCCCACACAATTCACCATCGGCTCGGGCCCGGGCCAGACGATCGGTGCGGATAACATTTATGGACTGTATGCTCAGGATTCCTGGCGCGTCAGCCGCGGGGTCACCATAAACTACGGTTTGCGGTACGACGTTGAGGATGGCGCGTTCAATGGCGGTACTATCCACGATCCCAATGTGCCGGGCGGTTGCTTACAAGGCAATGGACTGCTTCCGGCGTGTGGATCGGACCACAACAACTGGCAGCCGCGGCTGGGAATCGCCTGGAGCCCCAATTTTACGCACGGGTTTCTGCATACCATGTTTGGAGACCAAGGAAAGTCCGTTATTCGCGCGGCAGGCGCCGTGGTCACAGAGATGGCTTTTCTCAATCTGGTAGTCGACTCTCGAATTTTCGACGGAACGAATTTTCTGACCACGAGCATTGCAGCGACCGACTGCTTCACACGGTCTGGCGCGATCAACCCTATGCCGTCAAATCCAGCCGCTTGCGCGGTCCTTGTGGCGTATCCAAACGAGCCGAGCACCGCGAGCTTGCAGCCTTTCCTCGCTGGCGATAACAGCAACTTTGGCCGTGTGCGTCCGTTATCGCCCAGCATAAAGAACCCGAATATCTACATGGCGTCGCTGGTGGTCCAACGGCAACTGGGGTCCTCGTTCACCTATAGCTTGGGCTACCAGGGTGTGTTCGGGCATGGTTTGTTTGGAGAGACGGACACCAACTTCCCGACTCCTATTCCCGACCCGGCGCATCCCGGTTATTCGTATTTGCCAGATCGGCCGGACTCGTCCTTCGACGCGATACGGACAATCTCCAGTGACCGTTCGTCCGGGTATAACGCATTGGTGGTCACCGCGCAAAAGCGGATGTCGCATCATTTTCAATTCAACGCCAGCTACACGTATTCGAAAACGATGGACGACGCCGAGGACTTTTACGGCGTGGCCGAGCCGGCAAATCCCTTGGCACCATTGAGCCTGGAGAACGCACTGGCCCAAATCGATATCCGTCACTTGGCCAATTTCAGCTTCGTGGCCGATACAAATAACCTGCTCGATAGCCGAGTAGCGAAAACGATTTTGAACAACTGGACTTTTGGCGTGCTAGGAACCCTGCAATCCGGCCGACCATTCCCTATTTCGACCGGGGACGGTGCTTTTACTGGATCAAACTTCCCGGCTATCGGCGCGGAAACGAACCAGCGGCCCAATGTCTGCCAGGCGGGCTCGACAATCACGGGTTGCGCGAACGCGCCGAACGGGGCACTGGTGGCCACCAATATCGCGTCGATCTCTGGTACCAACCTGGCGGTAAGCCAATCGGGCGTGGCGGCTTGCATTGCCGCGGGACTCGCCAATTGCTCGGCTATACAGACCACCTTTGTTGCTCCTGCGGGGGCCAGTACATCGGGTCCGGTGGACAGCTTTACGGGCGTGCCTGTGGACTTCCAATATATCAGCGGAAACCTCGCCCGGAACGCCGGGCAGACCTTGCCGCTTTACCGGTTCGACGTATCGCTGACGAGAGCGTTCAAAATTCCCAAATGGGAGTCCGCGAGCATGGAGCTCAAGATGGACGTCTTCAACGTGTTCAACCACCCACTGTTTATCTTGAATAATGCGAATGACGTGTTGAACTTCCTGTCCTTGCCGCAGCTGACCGTAAACGGCGTGCCAAATCCTAACTTCAACTGCACGGCAAGCTGCCTCAATCCGTTCACGGGCTTATATCTTGGAGCCAATGGACAGGTTCTGACGCTGGCCAACTTCCAGAGAGCCACGTATGACGCGGCGAAAAATTTCAATGGTCTTGGCGGCCCGTCAGGAGTTGTCACGCCGCGTATCATGCAACTCGCGATTCGCTTGCGTTGGTAGTAAGAAATAGATCAGGAATCCGCCGTCAATCGACCAGACAGCAACTCCGGGCGCATGAGTGATGCCATGCCGTCGCGGGGCAGCGCAGACTTGCGATCACGGAGAGTGCTTGAGTTCGTTCATGAGAAAATCGCAGGAGCGGACGCACAGCGCCATGATGGTGAGTGTGGGATTTTGGCAGGGATTTGAAGTGAAGCCTGAAGCGTCCATGACGTAGAGATTCTTGACGTCGTGGGTTTGCTGAAACTGCGTCAGCACTGATTTTTTTGGATCTGCGCCCATGCGCGCCATACCCGCTTCATGCAGCGCCCAGCGCGGCGCGGAGGGGTTAGCATAGGTACGAATCTTTTTTGCGCCGGCAGCTTCGAGCATCTCTCCCGCGGAGTCGCCCATATCGTGAATCATGGCGCGTTCGTTCTCGGCGTCGGACATGTGAATTTTGATCACGGGGATGCCGTAGATGTCTTTCTTTGCGGGATCGAGCTCGACGAAATTGTCCCAGCGGGGCAAGACCTCGCCGAAACCGGTTACGTCCAGCGAAGCCCGCGGCTCGCGCAGCGCCTTTTTGTAGGCCGCGCCAAAGCCGGGCGCTTCCCAATTGAAGTCCACGCTGGATTCGCATTCATAGCCAAAGCCGCGGAGAAATTTCTTGTAGGGCGGGGCACCTTGCAGATTGCGGAAGCGTGGAACATAAATGCCCACGGGCTTCACGGGACTTCCAAGCGAATGCTTGCCCACCAAGCCGGGAAACTCGCCGCTACCGCCGCCACTGCGCACGTGCGCGGTCAGGTAATGTCCGAGTATGCCGCTGGAATTCGCCAGGCCGTTGGGGTATTGCGGTGTTGCGGAGTTGAACAAAATGCGCACGGACTCTTGCGACTGCGCGCAGAGAATGACCACGCGGGCAAAAATCTCGCGCGGCTGGCGGCTCTCGCGATCGATATACAGCACGCCGCGGGCGCGATTGCGGTCCGGGTCCAGCAAAACTTTATAGACCATGGCGTTGGAGATGAGCGTGCAATTGCCGGAAGCCACGGCGTCGGCAACCGTGGTGAACGCGGAGTTGAAATAAGAATGGGTGACGCAGCCGCGCTCGCAGGGACCGCAAAAATGGCAGGGGCCGCGGCCGTTGATCGGACGCGTGAGATTCGCGGAGCGGGTCAGCGTGGCCACGCGGCTGAGCTTTGTGCGCGCGGCTTCGCGAAAGACCGCTTCCTGACAAGTGAACGGCATGGGTGGCTGGAATTGCCCGTCGGGCAGTTGCGCGAGGCCCTCGCGCATTCCGGTGACGCCAACATACTTCTCGACGAGGTCGTAGTACGGCGCGATATCGTCGTAGCCGAGCGGCCAGTCTTCTCCGTAACCGTCGTGCGATGCGGCTTTGAAGTCCGCATCGCTGAAGCGCAGGCTGACGCGGCCCCAAACGTTGGTACGTCCGCCGGTCATGCGAAGGCGGCCCATCCAATTGAAGGGTTTGTCCGTTGGTGTGGTGTACGGCTCGTCAAGATCGTTGACGAACCAATCGGCGGTGTATTCGTTGCAGACCTCGAACTTGGATTGAATGGGGCGGGTCTTGCGGACGAGCTCGGACGCCATGTTGCGATACTTGAGCTCGAACGCGGGCTTGTGCTCGGAGAAATTGCTGTCGGATTGCGGGCGGCCAGCTTCGAGCAACGCGACTTTCAATCCGGCTTCGGCGAGGCGCTTGCTGGCCCAGCCGCCGGAGGCTCCGGAGCCAACTACGAGGACATCGAAAGAGGGATCTGTTTTGTTTGGCATATTTTGTGATCGCTGATGGACTACGCATGCTAGCAATCGGGAGACTGCGGGTCAAAGTGGAGGATGTCTGCTGAGAAGATGTCCTGTTTGTTCGTATGATGTTGTGAGCGATGGAGTCGGATGCTAACATCGCCGCGGCGTTATTGCGTGATTAGAGTAAGGAGTTCGCGTGGGCAACGGAGACAATGCGGGAAGCCGAAAGTTCACCCGGCGCGAGATGGTGGAGAGGCTGCTGAACGGCATGGCTGCCGGCGCCGCATGGCCGATGTTGGCTTCCGCTCACCCGATTTACGAACATTTGAAAAACGGGGCGATGCTGGAGCAGGCTGCGCAATTATCGAAAACCGCCGAATGGTCGCCTTTATTCCTGAGCACCGCGCAGAATGCGGAGTTAGTTGCTCTCGCCGAATGCATGGTTCCGGGAGCAACGAAGGCCGACGTAAACCGCTTCATCGATTTGCTGTTGAGCGTGGAGACATTTCGGCACCAGGAGAAATTCCGCGCGTCGCTGGCAGCGATCGAAGAAAGCGCCAAAGCAGGCTTTGGTCGACAGTTTTCGGCGTTGAACGCGACAGAACAAGAATCTCTGCTCACCACTTTCTCTGAAGTGCAGGCAAATCGCGAGCATTTTGAGAATTTGAAAGAATGGATTTCCGGAGCCTATTATTCGTCCGAGATCGGCATGCGCGAACTCGGATGGGATGGAAACTACGCGTTTGCCAGCTATCCCGAATGCGAGCGTGCGCTCGGACCGAATTGAAAATCTCGCGTGGCGGGTCGAAAAAAAACGATCCGCGAAAATCTTCCGAAAAGGTGAGCATGATTATCGAAGCGAAAGCGCCGACGCGCGTGGACTTGGCTGGCAGCACTCTGGATATTTGGCCGCTGTACCTGTTTCATCCCGGCGCGGCAACGGTGAACGTAGCAATCTCGCGTTACGCTTACTGCACAATAGAAACGCACGCCCGCGGCGACGAGCGCATCGATCTGGTTTCGCGCGATATTAAACGCAAGGAATCGTTTGCATCGTTCGCGGCGATGGAACGCGCGGCGCGTTATAAATTGCCGTTGCTGGCGGAGATCGCCAAGTTTTTTCGTCCGGCGGGCGGTTTCACGTTAACAACCGATTCCGAGGCTCCCGCGGGCGCGGGAATTGGCGGGTCCAGCGCGATGGCCGTGGCCATTTGCGCGGCGCTCGACCGCTTTACGGGGGCAGGGAAGAGCAAGGAAGATTGGATCCACATCAGCCGCGACGCAGAAGCCATTGTGATCAACGTGCCCACTGGCACGCAGGATCATTATCCGCCGGCGTTCGGTGGGGCGGCAGCCATTGAGTTGCCCCCTGGAGGCGAACATCGCGTGGAGCTGCGCGTGGATTTGAACGAACTGGAAAAACGCCTGGTGGTCTGCTACACCGGCAAGCCGCGCCAGCATGGCATCAACAATTGGGAAGTTTTTAAGGCGCATATTGACGGCAAAGGGCGGGTGCGCCATGGGTTGGAACGCATCTCGCAGGTGGCGCAGCAGTTGCGCGGAGCGCTGGAAGGCGCGGACTGGAAATCCGCCGGCGCCTTGATGCGGGAGGAATGGAGTTTCCGCAAGAGGAATCTGCCGACTATTTCGACGCGGATGATCGATCGCGCCATTGCTGGAGCGCGCAGAAACGGCGCGCTGGCAGGCAAAGTATGCGGTGCGGGCGGTGGCGGCTGCGTGGTGTTGCTGATCGATCCGGACGCGAGAGAACGAGTGGAACGCGCCATTGGTGAGGCTGGGGCGGAAGTCCTGCCGATAAAGATCGATCGCCAGGGTGTGCAGGTGGTTTCGCGCTAAACTCCCCCGTACCTAAGTACAGTCGCCCGACTTGCAGGGACAGTTAAGCGACACGCGTCCGAGCGGGGCAGCGGAAACTGTTCAGGGGGCTCGGCGCATCATAGAATAGTGTTACGGAATAGTGGGTAGGCGGTAGTGCTGGGGGTGGCTCGGGCCGCCGCGCTGGTTTTTTCAACTATGACTTTTTATACCGCATGTTTCTTATCGTTGCTAATGCTAGCGGACGCGGATGTACCGCGGATCAACAGCTTGCGCCCGGAGGCGAACCCGGCCCCGACCTTCGCTCCCGGTGACGAGATCGAACTGTTTCCGCCGTCAAGCGCGTCGACGTCCCCCGACCAGCAGGCTCCCGCAACCGCGCAGCCAACCAGCCTGAACCTGAGCGGCACGCTGCAAGACAACTCCAAGCTCTTGCTGGTCCGCTACGTCTCAGGCGAACTCGCCAAAGCGGTGAAGCCGCTGCCCGCGGGCAAGGAGGGGTTCATCGTTAATGTCGGAACCCCCACGAATACCGAGCAGCTGGATCGTGCCGTGGCGACTCATGGCGCCGCGATTCACCCCGGCGATAACGTGGTGATCTCCAAACTGGAGTTTCAAAACCATCAGATCGTCGTGGACCTCAATGGCGGCGGCCGCGGAAAGAAGCGACTGCGCGATCGCATTCACATCGAGATGAGCGGAATGCCCACGGAACAAGTTAGCAGCACGAATCCCAATCCCGATGCCGGCCCCGCCGGCCTGCAGCCGGGACTCGGCAGCACGCTATTTCTGGAATTCAACAAAGCCGTGCCCGACCTTACGCCGGACGATCTAAAGACTTTGCTTTCGCCATTTGTGAACTTTAATAATCAGCGCTCGGCGTCGGTGCAATGGATCGACACGCTGCCCCCCGATATCAAGAAAGCGATTCAGGAGCGCGAGGCCGTCGTGGGCATGGACCGCGAAATGGTTGTGGCGGCCGTGGGCAAGCCGGACCACAAAGTCCGCGAACGCGATGCGGATGGCAACGATATTGAAGACTGGATTTACGGCCAGCCGCCGTCAAAGACGGTTTTCGTGCGCTTCACCGGCGAGCGCGTCACCAGCGTGAAGCAATTCCCGAAGTGATCCGTCGCCCAGCAGAAGCATTTACCGAAGCAAATCCATAACCGCTCTTCTCTCACTTACATGCGTTGACTTTTGCTCGTGCACCCCATAGCATTTTGTGTTCGGCATCACAGTGATTTGTCCCTGTGGAGTTCGTGTGCCGCTAGAGTTTTTCCGCGAGCCGCAAGTGGTTCGCGAATACTGCACCGGAGGAAGAATGGCTATCAAGGTTGGCATTAACGGGTTTGGCCGCATCGGGCGCAACATCATGCGCACCGCGATCGACGATAAAGATATTCAATTTGTGGCCATCAACGACGTGACGGATGCGGCGACGCTCGCGCATTTGCTGAAGTACGACTCCGTGCTGGGAAATCTGCATCACCGCATGTCGCACACTGAGGATTCCATCACCGTCGAGGGCAAGACCTTCAAAGTTTTTAAGACCAAGGATCCTGGCGAGATTGATTGGTCCAGCGTGGGCGCGGACATTGTGGTGGAATCTACCGGGCTGTTTACCAAAGGCTCGGACGCCAAGAAACATTTGCGCGGCTCGGTGAAAAAGGTGATTATCTCGGCGCCCGCGGATGGACCGGACGCCACGTTCGTTCTGGGCGTCAACGACAACACCTACGATTCCGCGCATCACAACGTGGTTTCTAACGCTTCGTGCACTACGAATTGCCTGGCGCCGGTGGCCAAAGTGTTGCACGACACGTTTGGCATTCAAGCCGGCACCATGACCACCATTCACTCGTACACGAACGACCAGAAGTTGCTGGATCTGCCGCACAAGGATCTGCGACGCGCGCGAGCCGCGGCGCTGAACATGATTCCGAGTTCAACGGGCGCCGCGAAGGCCTTGCATCTAGTGATTCCGGAGCTGAAAGGCAAGCTGGATGGCTATGCCATGCGGGTGCCGACGCCAAACGTCAGCGTGGTGGACCTGACCGTGTTTGTGGACAAGCCGGCGACCGTCGAGACGGTAAATGCCGCCCTGAAGCACGCGGCGCACGGCGCGATGAAAGGTATTTTGGGTTACACCGAAGAAGAGTTGGTATCCTCGGACTTCAAGGGAAATTCCCACTCTTCGATTGTGGATGCCGGGTACACCAAAGTCGTCGGCGATCGCTGCGTGAAAGTTCTGGCGTGGTACGACAACGAATGGGGCTATTCTTGCCGCTGCCGCGATTTGATCAAATTCATGGCGGCGAAGTTTTAGGGGAGCAATCGCCCGTATTTTTTAGATTGGGGCGCAGCTCTATCCCGAAGTTCGAGAGAATGTTGCGCCCCATCTTCGTTCTGATTTTTATTTGTGTAGTGGCGGGTCTTCAGACCCGTTCCTTTGGTTTTGAGTTGGAATTACCCGGGCGGCAAAAGCTAGAATTCATGAGCAAACTCACGATTCGCGATTTGGATTTGATTGGGAAGCGCGTGTTTATCCGCGTGGATTTCAATGTGCCACTAAAGGATGGCGTGGTCACAGACGACACACGCATTCGTGAGACTCTACCCACGCTCCGTTTCGCCATCGAAAAGGGCGCCCGCCTGGTGCTGGCGTCGCATTTGGGACGGCCCAAAGGCGGCCCGGACCCCAAGTTTTCGCTGTGGCCGGCGGCGAAAAAACTCGAGGAATTGTTGGGTCAACCCGTAGCCTTCGCGAAAGACTGCGTCGGGCCGGGCGCGGAAGGCCAGAGCAAGGCCTTGCGTGACGGCGAAGTGCTGGTGCTCGAAAACGTGCGCTTCCATCCCGAGGAAGAAAAAAACGACGAGGAATTCTCGAAGCAACTCGCGGCGCTCTGCGATGGACAGTTTGTCTGTGATGCCTTCGGTTCGGCGCATCGTGCGCACGCTTCCGTGGTGGGCATCACGAAATTCGTCCAGCAGGCCGCGGCGGGATTGCTGATGGAAAGGGAGCTGGGCTATTTGGGCAAAGCGCTCAGCGCGCCGGCGCGGCCGTTTGTGGCCATCATCGGCGGGGCCAAGGTCAGCGACAAAATTGAAGTCGTCGAGAACCTGATGAAGGTCGCCGATACTATGCTGATCGGCGGCGGCATGGCCTATACCTTTTTGAAGTCGCAAGGTTTGCCTATAGGAAAGTCACTGGTGGAGGAAGACAAGCTGGAGCTGGCGCGCAAAATTCTCGTCGACGCCAAGGCCAAGAGTTTCAAGCTGCTCCTGCCGGTGGATCATGTGGTGGCCCCAGCGTTCAAGGCGGACGCTCCGGCGACGGTAACCGGCGTTGCCGATACTCCCGCAGATCAGATGGGGTTGGATATCGGACCGCGAACGGTAGCGGCCTACGCGGCGGAAATTTCCACCGCGAAAACGATTTTGTGGAACGGCCCGATGGGCGTGTTTGAAATGCCGGCGTTTGCCGCGGGAACGCTGGCGATCGCCAAGGCCGTTGCCGCTGCCACCAGCGCGGGGGCCGTCTCGATTGTTGGCGGCGGCGATTCCGTTGCGGCTGTGCATCAATCCGGAGTGGCCGGCGCGATCTCCCATATTTCCACCGGTGGTGGTGCGTCGCTGGAATTTCTTGGCGGCGCCAAACTGCCCGGCGTGGAAGCGCTGACGGACAAGTTGTGAGCACAACAATATGACCACCGCACACAAGCGACGACGCGTAATCGCCGGTAATTGGAAGATGTACAAGAACCTAGGCGAGACGAGAGATTTCTTCGACGCGTTTCTCCCTCTGGTGCGCGACGTGCGCGACCGCGACGTCGTGGTAATTCCGCCGTTTACCGCAATTTCCGCAGCGGTGGAGAGAGCGGCAGGCTCAGCGGTCGCTATCGGCGCCCAAGATGTTTACTGGGGCAAAAACGGCGCGCTGACCGGAGAAATCTGTGCCGGCATGCTCGCCGACGCGGGCTGCCGTTACGTTCTCGTTGGACACTCCGAGCGCCGGCAATTCTTCCACGAGACAGATGACACGGTGGCGAGAAAAGCGCTCGCGGTGCTCTCCGAGGGTCTAACCCCGATTGTTTGTGTTGGCGAGACGCTCGAGAATCGCGACGCTGGCCTGGAAAAGGAAGTGTTGCGGCGGCAGTTTTCTGGTGGCCCCGGTTCGTTGACCGCCGACGAATTCTCCCGTATTCTAATGGCATACGAACCGATTTGGGCTATTGGAACGGGCCGCACGGCGACCCCGGAAATTGCCGCAGCGGCTCACGAGTTCATCCGCGCATGCGCCGCCGAGCAGTACACTGCAGGGCACGCCTTGGCACTCCGCGTCCTGTATGGCGGCAGCGTAAAGCCTGACAATATTCAGGGACTGATGGCGCAAGACGAACTGGATGGTGCGTTGGTGGGCGGTGCGAGCTTGGACGCAAAATCGTTCGCAAGTATAGTGAATTACACGTAGTTGTCTCGAATTGAAGTTCGCGATCCGGAAATTCCACAGCGTTACCGGGCTGAGCCCGTGATGGTGATTCGCAAAGATTGCATGAGGTGTTGTTCATGGAAGGTATGGCTGGCTGGATGAAGTGGGCGATCGCCCTGTTGATTGGTTTCGGCATTATTCTGCTCGGCTTTAAGTATGCCGGGTGGCTGCTGACCGCGTTTTTCGTTCTAAATTGCCTGGTGCTGATTATCGTGGTCTTGCTGCAGAGCGGCAAAGCCGCCGACCTCGCCGGCGCATTCGGCGGAGCGGGAAGCCAGACCGCGTTTGGGCCACGCGGCGCCGCGAACGTGCTCTCCAAGGCCACCACGTGGTGCGCCGTCATGTTCATGGTTTGCGCCATGGCCTTGGTGCTGCGGACAGATAAAGCAGTGGAAGAAGGCGGATCGATTTTGCAGAAGTTCAGCAAGCCCGCTCCGGCAAGCGCCCCGAGCAAGACTGTCGCGCCTGCGCCTGCTCCGCAATCGTCTGTGCCGCAGCCGCCAGCACCTCAGGCGCCCGCGAGTTCGCAGCCCGCGCCTGCAGCGCCGAAGCATTAGTTTGTTCGACTTGCCTTCCCTGTTTTGCGGCGAGATGAACGTCGCGAAACGGGACATCGCGAAAACACGGTTTGCGAAACGAAGGCTGTGAGAGTTGTTTGACACTTCGCTCGCGGGCCATTAAAGTTGTTCTCAGCGCGGTCGTGGCGGAACTGGCAGACGCACTAGCTTGAGGTGCTAGCGCCGCAAGGCGTGGAGGTTCGAGTCCTCTCGACCGCACCATTTTTCCTGATTTCCCCTGCGCTTTTTCAGCTATTCCAAGCATCTTCAACTTGAAATTTAGGGACGAATGTATTGTAGTGGGGACGCGCGTTCGAGCCAGTTTTCTATTCGTCGTTCATTTTGACGCGCCCGGAAACGCCTCGTTAATCACGAATGTCTATTTACGACAGCGACGGGACTTCGCCCTACGAACTGGCGCCCGACCCGTCTCCCAACTTCTTGTCTCGCTCGTTGTTAAGCTCGGACCACAAAACCATTGGCCTGCAATATCTCTGGCTGGCCTTGTTGTGCGTGTTTCTGGGCATGGGCATGTCGCTGTTGATGCGCCTGCACTTGGCGTGGCCGAATTCCGGCCTCGGTTTTCTCGGCGTGTTCAGTAACACTCCAGATCGCTACGCCGCGCTCACGCTTCTACACGGTTCGCTGATGGTTTTCTTTGTGTTGACCGCCGCCCCGCAGGCCGGATTTGGCAATTATTTCCTGCCTTTACAGATTGGCGCCGCGGAGACGGCCTTCCCCAATCTCAATTTGGCTGCGTTCTGGATGACAGCCGTGTCTCTCGCCGGGATGACCGGCGCATTTTTCCTCGCACCAGCCGGCGGGATAAAATTGTGGCTCGTCAGCGTCGCAATGTTCTGCCTGGCCGCGCTGCTGGTAGCCGTCAACTTTAGCGTCACGGTGATCGATCTGCGCGCCAATGGCATGACCCTGCCACGCTTGCCCGTGACCGTCTGGGCGTGGTTCATCAACGCTATTCTCAGTATCTTGATTTTTAGCATCCTGCTTGCGGCCTGCGCTCTGCTGCTTTCCGATGGCCTGCTGGCCACGCATTTTTTCCGCGCATCACCTCCTGGGCTTCCGACGGTGACTTGGCAGCGCCTCTTCTGGTTCTTTGCGCAAGCCGAAGTTTACGTGGCGTTGCTGCCGTGCTTCGGCATCGTCACGCACCTGCTCGCCACGTTTGCCCGCCGCCCCGTCTGGAAAGAACGAGCCGTCGTCCTGGCCCTTTGCGGCGTAGGCGTGTTCGGTTTCTGCATCTGGGGCCAGCACATGTTCGCTACCGGCATGGCTCCTGAGTCGCCCATGTTTTTTGGGCTGCTGGCTTCTTCACTGGGATTGCCGTCCAGCATTTTGCTGCTCAGTTGGTTAGGCACTCTGTGGAATTCCAGGATTCGCCTGAACACCGCGATGCTTTTCGTTCTCGGATTTATCTCTTTGTTTCTGTCCGGAAGCTTTTCTGGATTGTTTCTCTCGCGCCGCGATCTTCCCGTTGTTTCTGCCGGCGACGAATTCGTCACCGGACACTTTCATCTGGTGATGGGCGTCGCGGCCACCTTCGCAGTTCTCGCCGCGCTGTTCTACTGGTTTCCCAAAATGTTTGGAAGGCGATTGAACGAAGGGCTCGGCAAGGCCCACTTTTGGCTTACTTTCGTCGGCGTCTATTGCGTCTTTATGCCCATGCACTGGCTGGGTCTGATAGCGCGTGCCGTGCCGCCCGTCAATGGCGCGGCGAGCAGCTACGCAAGCGGCCAGGTAAGCGAGTTGCGGTCCTTCGTCACCATCGCGATTCTGCTGACCGTGGCAGCGCAAGCCTTGTTTCTCGTCAACTTTATCGGCTCGCTGTGGCGTGGCGAACGCGTGACAGAGGGCAATCCGTGGCGCGCCACCACGCTCGAATGGATGATCGCCTCCGCGCAAAACGGTTCGCCATCAACCCAGCATTCGCAGCCCTTAGTGCACCGTGGCGCGTATGAATTCGACGCCTCGGGAAGTAACGATGATTTTATTCCGCAGTTTATTGCGCCCAAGCCGCTAGCGTCCCAACGCCTAGCCAAGCCGGAACGATAGAAAGCAGGGAAGTATGCCGGGCACCGCGATAGATCAGGACATCGAACTAATCATTGAAGACGTCGGCGGTGGTGGTGGCGGCAAGCCTCCAGTCCTTGGTGGCGGCGGCGGCGACGACAGCAGCGGCAAGCGGCGGCGCCCGCTGCAACCTTCGCCGCGCCGCTACTACACCGGCGTAACCCTGGCCATCCTTTCCATCCTCATGTTTTTCATGGCCCTGGCCAGTGCTTTTATCGTCCGGCGTGGCTCCAACGATTGGATCCCCGTGCACATCCCCGCCATCCTTTGGGTGAACACGCTGATTCTGCTCGCCAGCAGCTTGACGCTGGAGCTTTCGCGCCGCCGACTGGCCAGCTCCGATCTCCGCGGCTTCCGCGCCTTGTGGTTTCTCACCACGGGATTGGGCATTCTGTTTGTGGCCGGCCAAGTGTTTGCCTGGCGCCAGCTATTACTGCAGGGAATTTTCGTGGCTTCCAATCCGGCCAGCAGTTTCTTCTACATATTTACCGGACTCCACGGCGTGCATCTGCTCGGCGGGCTAGGTGCCTTACTATACGTGTTGCTGCGCAACTTTGACCGCGCCAAAGTCTCTCGGCCCGTCGCCGCGGAAATTGTCGGACACTACTGGCATTTTATGGACGCGCTGTGGGTCTTCCTCCTCGCGTTGCTCTATCTTGGAAAATAGGACCAAATCGAACGACAGTGCACCCGATCGCCTCGGTGTCTTTGTAGGGGCGCAGCATGCTGCGCCGAGGCTTGCCCGGGCGCACGAATCAATCACAGTAACTAGGAACGCCTCTGTTCGCTAACCGCACGAATTGGAATCTTGCGCCAAACCCACTGAGCGTAGCGCTCGCGGAGCGTCGCGCGGCAGGGAAGCCCGTGCTCGACTTGACCGCATCGAATCCGACGGAATGCGGCTTCACCTATGACGCCCAAGCAATCTTGGCCGCGCTAGCCAATCCTGCCTCGTTGATCTACGAGCCCGAGCCTCGCGGGCTGCTTAAGGCGCGCGAGGCCGTCTGCGAATATTACGCCGCGCGCGGCGACAATGTCTCCCCAGACAGCGTTCTGCTAACTACCAGCACCAGCGAAGCCTATTCGTATGTCTTTCGCCTGCTTTGCAATCCGGGGGACGAAATCCTCGTCCCGCAACCCAGCTACCCGCTTTTCGATTTCCTCGCCGACCTGCAGGACGTCCGTCTGGTCCGCTATCCGCTACTCTACGATCACGGTTGGCAGATCGATTTTCACGCACTGCAGCAGGCCATCACCCCGCGAACCCGCGGCGTCATTGTGGTGCATCCCAACAATCCCACCGGACATTTCTGCAAGCCCCACGAAATCGAGCAGTTAAATAATATCTGCGCCCCGCGAGGCATGGCCATCATCGCCGACGAAGTTTTTCTCGACTATCCCCTTTCCGGGCACGCTCCGCGCTCTTTTGCCGCGAACACCGGCGCGCCGACCTTTACCATGAGCGGCATATCAAAGATTGCCGGATTGCCGCAAATGAAGGCTGCTTGGCTGGCCGTCAGCGGGCCCGCAGCGTTGCGAGATGCGTCGCTATCGCGCCTGGAAGTCATCGCCGACACATATCTGTCCATGAACGCGCCGGTCCAGCATGCCCTGCACGCTCTATTGCAGCATCGCGGCAGTTTTCAAACGCAACTTCTATCTCGGGTGCGTGCCAATCTCGCCGAATTGGACCGTCAGCTGGCACAGCAGCAGGCTTGCACTCGGCTAGCGCTGGAAGCCGGATGGTACGTGGTACTTCGTGTCCCCGCCACCCGCTCCGACGAGGAACTGGCCCTCGCCCTTTTAACCGCCAAGGGCGTATACCTTCATCCTGGCCATTTCTATGACTTCCCATCTGGCGGATTTCTAATCGTCAGCCTCATCACCCCAACCGCAGAATTTGCGCAGGGCGCGGCCGAGCTGCTCACGCTCCTAGGCTGAAATGCCTCGCGCGTCCGGATTTCGTGTCTCCTCCCGCGATTGGGAGCCCATTTCTCGGCTTCATAATCTGGTAGGCGAGCCGCGTCTGGCCTACAGTTTATGGAAGATTTAGGAAGCAGCGTTCTGTCTATAGTTCTAGTACTCTTCATAAAATAAAGAAGTTATGTCAATTCTGGCTTAACTTTAAATAAACAGCGGATTGGACACATTCTTGCAACTTGTCCCGCCATCTCGGCTGTCGTCTTTTCATTTTAAATTTTAACCGCATTTTTGACCCGGAGGGTAAAGATGGCGCGGAAGTACCAATCTATATTGCTAGCGGTGTTTTCAACGATTCTCGTGGGGATTCTGAGCCTTGTTGCGCAGCCAGTCGCAAGTGCGCAGACCACCAAGGGTTCAATTTCTGGAACCGTGCAGGATCAACAGGGCGCGTCGATTGGCGGCGCGACCGTAAAGGTCACGAACAAAGCCACGGGTGAAACCGGCACCGCCACCACTGACAACAACGGATCGTTCCGCATCAATCTCTTGTCCATCGGCACGTACGCCGTGGAAATCACTAAGACGGGATTCCGTAAGCTTGCCGTGGCGGCCGTCGATGTCAATTCCAGCCAAGACACTGGGTTAGGCCAAGTTCAGATGGAGGTTGGCGACGTTGCGGCTACCGTCGAAGTCTCGGGTGCCGCTCCGCTGATTGATAGCACCGAGGCTCAGATCACCACCAACTTTGGCAACGCCACGCTGGAGACGATGCCGGCAATTCAGGCCAATCAGGGCCTCGACAACCTCGCCCTCTTCGTCCCGGGCGTATCCAACACCCGCGACACCGGATTCAGCAACACCAACGGCGTCGGCTTCGCGGTGGAAGGAATCCGCGGCCGCAACAACGACCAGCAGATTGACGGGCAATACAACAATGACAACTCCGTCGGCGGCCCCGGCGTCTTCCTTAGCGACACCGAGTTTGTGCAGGAATATCAGCTCACTACCAACAACATGAGTGCGGAATACGGACGCAACTCCGGCTCAGTCGTGAACATCTTGACCAAGAACGGCGGCAACACCGTGCACGGTTCGATCTATGGGACGGAAGGGAACTCCGGCCTGGATGCCTTGGAGACGCAACAGAAGTCCTTTGAAGGACTTACACAGGTTCCGCACTACAACGACAGCTTCGCCGGCGCCACCGTTGGCGGCCCTATGGTTAAAGACCATCTTTTCTATTTCGGCGGGTTCGACACGGAAATTATCCCTGGGAGTTCCGTGTTCTCCACCGGGAACTTGACGCCTACCCCGTTAGGGATTGGCCAATTAGAGAGCTGCTTTCCTTACACGGATCCCACCACGGGTCTGCCCGGTACCTCTCCGGCCCTGCAAGTCTTGACAAAATATGGCCCGTACGGGATCGCCGCTGGGAATCCTACTGCTCAGAACTTGACGGTAGTTAATTACCCTAGCACACCCACCTTTACCGTTCCTGTCCCCAACGACGGCGGCACCGGCTGCAACGTCCAGGAAGGCGGCATTCAGCGCACCCTCTCGACGGGGTCTCATCAATATAACTTCATCTACCGAATGGATTTCAATACCGAGAAAAACCACTTCTCCGGCAGATATATTTATAATAAGGCAACTTTTTTCAATACCAATGCTTTCGGTACGGCCGCCGCTGGATATCCCGCCAGCGAACCTGGACTCGGTCAGCAGTACAGCTTCGGCTGGGTCCGCACCATCACGTCAAATATAACCAACGAATTCCGCCTCAGTTATGGTCGCGAAAATTTTGGATTCGGTGGGAATAGCATCGGTAACACCGTGCCTACCGCGGCAGGCATTACAGATGCGCTCACCTCCGTGGCGGTGTCATCTGGAGATCTGGGTTTTGGTCCGGCGGACAACGCTCCCCAAGGCCGCATCGTCAACCAATACCAAGGCCAGGACAACCTCACCTGGAATAAGGGTCGCCATTCGTTTAAGTTCGGTGTGAACCTTACTTATCAGCGCTCGCCGAACTTCTTCCTGCCTAATGTGAACGGTACATACAGCTACATCCCACAAAATGGCATAAGTACTCCGGATTTCGTGAACATGGCGCTCAATACTGCTAGCTCTATCAACGTAACCGCAGGCAACCCAATTCTTGGTTTCAAGGAGACCGATACCTTCCTTTACGCCCAGGATGACTTCAAACTGAAGAAAAATCTCACTCTGAATCTTGGTTTGACCTGGAGCTACTACGGCCAGCCGGCGAATTTGTTTAACCAACTGACCACTAAACAGCAGGCAAGTTCCGACCCCTTCTGGAATCCCGCGCTGCCCACCTCGGTTACCACGTTCCCGACTACGCCTTCGCCCAAGTCTAGCTTTGGACCGAACGTTGGTTTCGCGTGGACACCAGAAATAAACAATAAAATCTTCGGGAACAACAAAACGACAATCCGCGGCGGCTATCGTTTGGCTTACGATCCCCCGTTCTATAATATCTACCTGAATATTTCCTCTGCTGCTCCGAATGTCCTAGCGCAGACAATAGCCCCTACGCCTGCCGTTCCGCTACCCAGCATCCCGGTGGATCCATTTGGACCGGCGGTTCGCAGCTCGCTTAGTTCCTTCCTTACCTTTGGCGTACAGGATCCACGAAACTTTAACCAGACCAACATAACTCCCAACTTTGGCCCCCAGAGGACCGACCGATGGTCCTTGGGTATTCAGCGCGAGATTACTCCGAACGCTGTTGTCGAAGCGCGTTACGTTGGCAACCACGCCGGTAACCTCTTCCAATCGATCAACGCGAATCCCTATATCGCGGGAATCGCGGCGGACTTTCCCAACCTTTTACCTGCGGGAGAGACTCCCTGCTCTGCTGCCGATGCCGTGGTTCCCAGGGCGATCGGCCGCGTGAACTGCGACGAAGGCGTAATTCGTCAACGCACCAATACCGCCTACTCCGATTACGATGGCGTGGAGGTGGAATTCCGCACCACCAACCTCTTCCACCAGTTGTCCATGCGGGCTGGCTACACCTACAGCAAGACCACCGACAACGCCGATGAAATATTCGGTACGTTTGGAGCTGGCGGCGGCATCGCGTTCTCGCAGGATCCCCAGAACTACACGGGAGCGGAACACGGCTTGTCCGCGCTAGATTTCCCGCAGCAGTTCACCCTGCTCGCAACCGAAGCACTTCCGTTCTTCCGTGAACAGCATGGCGTGGTCGGCCACCTGGTAGGTGGATGGGCAGTCTCCGCCGCTTATATCCTGTCCTCTGGTCAGCCCTATACGCCTCAACAGGTGTTCGTCTCTGCGGCCACCTCCAACTACCAGGACGTAGCGTTTAATGACGCTTTCGCCGGTGTTCCCGATGGTGGAGCGCGGCCTTTCGTCAGCAACCCCGCCGTTTCGCCGACGCAGGTTGGTATCTATGCCTCCGACGCGTGCAACTCCTTTGGTGTGGGATGCTCGTTGACACCTAGCGAACTAATTAGCCTGAATGCCATCAACAATGGTGATGCTGTCGGAACTCCGGTAACCAAGGCACAGGTGCGATTCATCGCCAACGGCCAGGAAGCGGACACCATCTTTGGCACGCCCTTCGGCGACGCAGCACGCAACTCGCTGCGCGACAACAAGACCAACAACGTGAATCTCTCCATCTTCAAGAACGTTAAGTTCTGGGAGCGCGTAACCGTTCAACTCCATCTCGATATGTTGAACGCCTTCAACCACGTCCAGTACGGATCAATTCCGTCGGGCATCGACCCCTTTATCGAGGATGCCGGTATCCACTCGGAATTCACCGGCTTCGCCGATCCTACCGTGCAAGCCAGCACCGCCCGCTCGCTCCGTGCCGGTCTAAGGATCGTGTTCTAGTAATCAGAGCACGCGAACAAATCAAAAAGACCGAAAACCCTGCTTGGGTTTTCGGTCTTTTTTTTAACTCCCAGAGTTTTGCGAAATACGCGCCGTGGTCCGGGACTCCTACGAATTCACCGAATTGCGCATCGCGCTCTTCAAATGCGCCAGCCGGAACGGCGACCCCAAATTCTGCCGCAATTCAATCCAGTGTTGGTCGGGTATGGACATAAACACCTCCACCACCTTGGGATCGAACTGCGTCCCAGCGCAGCGCCGAATCTCTTCCCGCGCATGCGTCATTGGCAAGGCCCGGCGATACGGCCGGTCGCTGATCATGGCGTCCAGAGAATCCGCCACGGTAAATATCCTGGCGCCCAGCGGGATTTGCTCTTCCTTCAACCCGCGCGGATAACCGGTGCCATTAAAGAACTCCTGGTGTGCCAGCACAATCTCCGCGGCATCCCGCAAAAACGGGATGCGAATCAACATGTCGTAACCAATCTGGCAGTGCCGACGCATCACTTGCTTCTCTTCGTCGTCCAGCGGCCCGGGCTTTCGCAGGATGCTGTCTGGAATGGCCATCTTCCCGATGTCGTGCAAGAACGCCGCGCGCGCCAGCACCGGCAAATAAGGATTCGGCACCGGCAGCGCCTTCGCAATGGAAATGGTGAAAGCTGTCACTCGCTGGCAGTGACCTTCCGTCTCCGCATCCTTCAGGTCCAGCGCGCTGCCCAGGGCTTCCAGCGTATCGTCGTAAGATTGTTCCAGCTGCGCCAGTGCGCCGCTAAGCTGGGCCGTGCGCTCCTCCACCTGTTGCTCCAGGTTGCGCTGGTAATTTCGGTTTTCCGCCACCAGGCGCCGGTGCTGCAGCGCCCTTCCAACCCCTAGAAACAATTGATCTTTTTCAAATGGCTTTAGTATGTAGTCGTATGCCCCGCGCCGAATGGCTTCCAGCGCTGTGGAAATATCGTGAATGGCAGTAACCATAATCACCGGCACTTCCGGATCATAGTGCCGGATCCAATCCAGCAACTTGATGCCGTCCATTTCCGGCATGATCATGTCGCTGAGCACCAGGTCTGGCGTCACCCGCTTCACCTGATCCTGCGCGGCTCGGCCGTTGCTTACCGCCGTACACCGGTAGCCCTTCGACTCAAGCATCGTCGAGACCACCTCGCGAATGGCTTCCTCATCGTCAACGACCAGAATGTTTTCCATTTCCACGGGGGGCACTCCCATCAGCCATTATATGTGAGGTCACAGCCTTCCGGTTGGGCACTTGCCCATTAAGAAAACAGCATGTTAGCGTCACTTCAGGCTCGCTAATAACTATTCTCTTTTGCCGGATTTAATCCGCCGTTCGTTATCGGCATGCGGTGAGCGCAATTCCGCCGGGAGGGCAGTCAACTGTGTTGCAGAATCAGGGCCTGCTCGGCAGCGCGTTCTTCGAGGCTACCGCCTCGATTATTCTGCTCGTCCTTTTTGCGCTCTTCCGCCGCGACCAGGATTCCCGCTACTTCCGCCTCTGGCTCGCCGGATGGGTCTGTTTCACTTGCGCCGCTCTCGCCGAGGTCGCCCTCCTCTCCCGGAATCTCCCGGAACTCGCGATCGTCGTGGTCCTCGGCCACGCCGCAGCGCTCTTTTTCTTTTTGATTTCCGTTCTTGACCTGACTGCGGCCCCAGAACGCCGCCGCTGGCCGATGATCCCGGCGGTAGCCGTCGCTTTGGTTTGGACCTTCTATCTGGAGCGCGGCGCGCGGCCGGAAGCCGTCACCGTCCATTGGGGCACCGCCGAGCTTGAGAGCGGGGTCTGCCTGGCCGCCGGATGGCTGGTGTGGCGGTGGTCCAAGCAGCACTCCGGCCATGGAACGCGTCTTCTGGGCGGCCTTTTTCTCCTCGCGGGCCTGCACGGACTCGACCGCACCATGTGGCCGCAACATCCGCTGTTTATCTTGCGCGTAGCTTTCGACCACTTGCTCGGCGTAGCTCTGGGTATTGCCATGGTCGTGGTGGTCCTCGAAAGCGCCCGCGGCCGTACCGAAGAACTGCACGACAAAATGCGCCGCCTCACCCTCCTCACCGCCGCCAGCACGCAGACGCTCTCCGTGGACGACGCCTTAGCCGGCGTGCTCAAGCACCTGGTCGACAGCGTCGGCGGAACTCACGGCCTCGTCAGAATGCTGGAACCCGAAGGCGCCTCTTCCGTCTTGGTAGTTCGCGCCGCCGTCGGTTTCACCCCGCAGTACCTGTCCAAGTACGCCAAGCTCCCCAGCGAAGAAGCCTGGGCTCGCCAGGTATTGAAGGAAGGCTGCCAGTGTGTGCGCTTCGAAGAAGGGCAGGACCCGGTCGCCAAAGCTCGCATGACGGAATCCGGTATCAAGGAAATGCTCACTCTCGCGCTGCGGGGCAAAGATGGTCCGCTGGGCATCATCGCCGTGGGCTCCACGCGCGAGGTCGAGTTTTTACCGGACGAAGTGGCCTACCTTGTCAATCTCTCCAACCTCTTGGGACTCACGCTGCAAAACGTAAAGCTTTTCGAACAGGTGGCCGCCGCGCAACAACAATGGGCGGACACCTTCGACTCCATCGGCGACCCCATTTTGGTTCACGACCGCGCCGGACGCATCCTGCGCGTGAACCAACGCCTCAGCCACTTGCTCGGCCGCGAATACCGCGCCATCGCAGGCCGCGGCATCAGCGATTCCTTCTCGCGCAGAGACGCGTCCTACGGTGTGTGTCCCTACTGCGAAGGCGTTGCCGGCGAAGGCGATGAACGCGACCCGTGGCTCCCCGGCTTTTTCTTGGCTTCCAATTCCATTTTCGCCGATGCTTCCGGCAAGGAACTCGGCGTCGTCCACGTCCTCAAGGACATTACCGAGCGCAAGCGCGCCGAGGAAAAATACCGCACGCTCGTCGCCAGCGTGCAAGAAGGTATTTTTATTTCCACCCCCAGCGGCCGTTTTCTGGACTTCAACGACGCCTTACTCCGCATGACCGGCTACAGCTCCCGCGAAGAGTTGCTGGCCCTCGACATCCCCGACCGCCTTTTCGTAAATAGCTCCGACCGTGAACGACTGCGCCGTCTGTTACAGGAGCACAGTTCGGTAGCCGATTTTGAATTTGAAATGCGCCGCAAGGATGGCGAGGTTCGCAATATCCTCGAGTCTTCTACCGCCGTGCGCGACGACGCGGGCCACGTCACCGCCTATCAAGGCTTTGTGCTGGACATCACCGAGCGTAAAAACGCCGAAGGCGAAATTCGCAGACGCAATCGCGAACTGATGGTCCTCAATTCCATCGCGCAAACGCTCACCGAATCGCTCGATCTTGGCGACTCTCTCCAGCGCACCCTTCGCCAGCTTCTCGAGCTCTTCAGTTTGGATACCGCTTCCATCTATCTGCTCGAAGAACGCAATAGCAGCGTGCGGCGCCTCGCTGTTGTCGGCCAGCGCTCCGAATATCCCCCAAGTCTTCAGCCTATGGAGTTGCAAGCGGATATGCTGCGGCAGATCAACGCTGTGCATGCCACGTTCCTCTCCGCGCAGTCCCTGCCTCTCCCGCAGCCCATTCGCGACATGCTGCGCAAGGAGGGACTCGTCTCTTCCTACGTTGTGGTCCTGTGGGCCAAGGACCGCATCCTCGGCGGCCTCGTCGTCAGTAGCCGCACTCCTCGCGAGTTTTCTCCGGCGGACGTCAACCTGCTCATCGCCGTAGGCAGCCAGATCTCCAGCGCTATGCAACGCAGCCTGCTCTATGAAGAAACCCGCCAGGCCTACGACAATCTCCGCCGTACCCAGGAACAACTCTTGCATAGCGACAAGATGGCCGCCGTCGGTCAACTCATCTCCGGCGTCGCGCACGAACTCAATAATCCCTTAACCGCCATTCTTGGCTACAGCCAGCTCCTCACCTCCAGTGGACAAACCGGGCCGCAAGGGTTGGAATACGCCGATAAGCTTTACAAGCAAGCCCAACGCACCCACCGCATCGTGCAAAATCTTCTCAGCTTTTCGCGCCAGCACAAACCGGAGCGCGTCGCCGTGCAGCTCAACCAAATTCTCGAAGACACTCTCGCCCTGCGCGACTACGATTTGCGTATGAGCAATATCCGTCTGCACCTCGATCTTCGAGCCGACCTGCCCACGCTCTCCGCCGATCCGCACCAGTTACAGCAGGTTTTCTTAAATATGATCAATAACGCCGTCGATGCCATTCTCGAGCGTGCCACCAACGGTGACGTCTGGGTAACCACCGGCGCGGATCAGGCCATCCTCTTTGTGGAATTCACCGACAGCGGTCCAGGCGTTCAGGATCCCTCGCGCGTCTTTGATCCCTTCTACACCACCAAACCCGTCGGCAAAGGCACAGGCCTGGGATTGAGTATTTGCTATGGGATTATTACCGAACACGGTGGCACCATCCACGTGCGCAATGTCCCGTCACGCGGCGCATCTTTCCGCGTCGAACTACCTTTGAAGCCGCCTTTGCAGGGAAAAGACAAAACCGACGTTTCCACATCCGCCTCGTTAGGCGAGGTCGCCCCGCTCAATCGCTGACGCCATCTCCGCCGCTAACGCCGCGCGCTCGCCAAGTTCCTTCATCGCCGTTTCCATGCGCACGCTTAGCTGGCTCACGATATCGCTCACCGCTCGCAATTGTGGCGTGCCCGCCGCCCCCAGCGCCAGCTCTACGCGCAGCGCCTGCAGCCTGTATCGAAACGCCAGCGTTAGTCGCACCCGCTCGAACTCCTGTATCGGCGCGACTTCCGGCGAAAGCGACGAGATAATCCGCGCCAGTCGCAACAGCCGGGAAAACTCCTCGTCCAGCGCTGAAAGAAAGCTAAGAGCCACCTTTCGCCGTTCGCGGGCCACGCTGCGCGCCAGCTCGGTTCCCCCCTTTTCCAGAAGGAATTTCTGGTCCGCCGCCGCGAGTGCCTGCTGAATCTGTGGGAAGTATTGGATATTACTTCGCCGGTGTTCTTCGAGTGGGCCGGACTTTTTCCGTGGGTCCGAAGGGCTGCGCAACGCCCAGCCCAGAAGTATCAGGAGCAGAACCGCCACGCCAGAGACAACGTAAAGAAACGCCGTCATGGGCTTTGCTCCTCCCTTCCGGATAGACGGCTAAGGCGCTCATTAAGTAGGCTCAATCGCGAATTTACTTGCGGCGACAGTGTTTTGTAGACAGATGCGGGCAGCATTTCTGGCGAAGCTGCGGTCTCCGCGGTCCTATGTCGTAGCGCCCATCCCCACACCAGCACGCTCGCCGTAAACGCCACCGTGCCCACGAAATTCCAGATCGTGTAATATGCTACTGGCAGCCTCTCCAGCACCGTATCATTCAGCACCACAAAGCAGGAATACAGGAAAAATCCTACGGCTATCGACTGCGCCGGCTCTTCGGTTTGCACTCGGTAATAGCGCGCAAACAATAGCAGCGCTACCACCACGAAGGCCACAGCTAGACTCACCGCGCGATCCGCGTACAGGATCCTTAGCTGCAGATTCCGATCCCCCATGGTCATCGCCAGAAATGCGATCACCATCACGCCAATCAGCAGTGTTCGCCAGATCAGCGTCCAGATACCTCGGTAGTGGCCGAACACGCGATAGCACACTTCCAGCACCGCCAGTGTTCGCAGCAGGCTGACTACACCTTGTGCGCTCCACGCCCCCACGCTTGCAAACTTTGAATTAAATCCCCAGTGGAGATAGAGAACAACTTGCACCACATTCTGCACCAGGCTCCCCGCCAGGTAGCAGGCGAACGCAGGAAATCGTAAATGGTTTCGCCGCACCAGCAGCAGCACCATGAGCCCGACCTGCAGCACGAAGCATGCTGCCCAGGCGTATAACTCAAGTTGTCCAATCGCTGCGACCATAGTCGAGCGGAATACTAACATGAAGATAATTAGTTGTATAAACCGCTGTACTAACCGCAAACACTTTTAAGGTACTGGAACCGGCAGGCCGGTGGGCTGCGGCATTGATTAGAAAACGCTCATCAATACTGCGCACTTCACCGGCCTGCACCGCTTCTGCCGATCCCGTTAGCCCTTCGTCGGCCCCTCAGGTGCTCTGACCAACAACGTTCGGGGGTGGTGGCACGGGCGGTGGATTTGAACCCCCGTCAGCCATCAGCACGGTCCCGGTACTCGGAACATTACTGATAATCAGATTGACGTGATTTATAACCGGCAGTAGCATCGTAACAACGGCTAAGGAAATTACTACGGCGGATACTAGCTTTTTCATGATGGAAAACCCTCCGCGCGCAGTGTCGCGGGGTCTCCACCGGAACGAATTTTTCGCCGCAAAACGTTCCGAACACGGAACAGGGGGCGCTATGAAAGCTCTTACCCAGCTTCAACAGAACAGTCGTGTGGTGCAGGATTTCACGCTCACGACTCTCGAAGCTTTGCCGGGCCCTTTCGCCCGTCTGGTGCATATCGCTTCGCTGCGCGATCTCTCCACCGGCCGCTACGAACACGCTGGATTAGCAGTGCTTTATCCTGACGAGGCCATCCAGCAGGCGCTGGAGATGTGTCACGAACAAATTTTTGAGCGGATTCTGGAATCGCCCCTTGAGCAACAGGAGGAAGAGCTGAAGGTCTGCTTTGAGGCTATGGCCAGCGGCTATCGGCAAACTGTCGAGCACTGGAACCGCATGGAGGCCTTCCGTGTTCTGATACCGGAAGACGCCCCGGGCTATCTTAAAGAGCTTTTCTGTTCGAATATGCGCGCGTTGCTGGAGGTTCTCCAGCGAGAGCATTCCACGGTTCATTCAGACGCGTAACCACCCCGATTACACGCCCCACTACCTCCGCGCCCTCCGGCAGCGGCCAAAATTCTGGCGCGCAGCGCGACAGCGGGTGCGGATGCATCGTCAATCGCTCGCGGTCTTGGTGAAACCATCCGCAGCGATACCCGTCCCGCACATCCACAAAATACAGCGGACGGTCATACTCCGTCGCCCAATCCGTTTCCTGCACTCCACGATCCGAGGCGTCCAGTAACACGATGCTGCCCGGACGCAGCAGCGGCACCATGCGCCGGTCCGATAGTCCTACATACCCGTAGCGGCAGTTGCCGTCGCCGGCGTCCAGCGTGCCCTCAAAACGTCCCCACTGCTGCACCATGCGAGAGAGGAATTCCGTGCGTCGTGGATCGAAGGCCGGATCGAATCGAATCGGCGTGCGTAGAGCCACCGGCGGTGCGGCCAGATGCGTGTTTGGCGGCCGCGACACTGCGCCATCCTGAAACAGTTCGCTCAACGGCGCGTCGTACCACGCGAATATCTGCAAGGGATCCAGATGGTAGACCGCTGCAAGCGTGTAGATTTTGTGTATTCCGGGAATCACGCCGTGATTCTCGATATCCGCCAGCCGGCTGATGTGCAGAATAAAGTCGGGACGACCGCGCCTTGACGCCAGCTCTAGGCTGGCGCGTTCGACATCGCGATAGGTCAATCCCAATCGTTCGCGGATTTGCCGCAGGCGAAGTCCGGTATCCATCCTGCCCTCGGGAGAGGTCTACTTTCGATTAGAACATAAACTAGTCAGTAATATAAAGCGAGAATTATCGGCAAGGAAATTTAAGCGCCAACGCAAAACCAGGATACAAAAGGAACGCGCAATAAGCAGGCCAAGCTCCCTGGCCCCGCGCGGTAGCGCGATGCTGGCCCTCAGACTTGACCTCGAACACTTACACTATAACGAATGTTCGCTCCGGTATCCTTCCGCAAGCCTTGCCGCGTTCCGTCGCCTCTTTCTCCTCCGAACCAGGAAAAGGGAATCTGCTATTCTGCCTATATCATGAAACTTGCCCGTGCGCTCGCTAAAGCGTGTTTGCTGCCAGCAGCCCTTTGCCTGGCGGTCGCCACGATTCTCTGTTCTGGCGTTCGCATGCGGGCCCAGCAAACCCCCGTAGCGCCTCCTCCGCCCTCTGCGTCGCCAAACCGTGCCGCCGATGCTCCTGCGTCTGCAACCCATTCGGCCGGCGATAGTGCCAAACCCAGCAATGCGGAATTTACCGCCGCGGCAGACGAGGTTCTCGCCCAGATGAGCCAGATTACCGGACTCAGTTTGCGCTCCCCGGTGAAAAAAACGCTTCGCTCCCGCGACGAGATCCGCGCCTACGTAATCCGCGAAATGAATGAAGACAAGGAACCTGCCGAGCGTTATTCCTCCGCGCGCAGCGCTGAAGCCCTCGGCTTGCTCCCCAAAGGCTTTGATTTCGATAACTTTATGGTCGACCTGCTGACCGAACAGATCGCAGGTCTATACGACCCCAAGGCCCAGGAGTTTTATATCGCCGACTGGATCCCCATCGCCGACCAGAAAATGGTCATGGCCCACGAACTCACCCACGCACTGCAAGACCAGCATTACAAAATTGAGCACTGGGTGAAGGCCGCGCGTCCCAATGACGATGCCGAATTGGCGCGCGAATCGGTCCTCGAAGGCAGCGCCATGGCGGCCATGATCGACTATTTGCTCCTCGACAAAGGCCTTTCCATAAAAGATGTTCCGGACATCGATCCCGGCATGATGGTCGGCGATTTGGGTGATTCGCCCTCGATGAAAAAGGCTCCTCCATTTCTGCGCGATTCGCTGATTTTTCCTTATCTGGCGGGGCTTTCGTTTTCGGCGGCCATCCTTAAGCCCAACGGTTGGAGTTCCATGGCCAAAATCTTTTCGAGCCCGCCGGTCTCCACGCAACAAATCATGCATCCCGCGCTGTACAAGAGCGGCAAGATGCCCGTCTCCTTGGCGCTGCCCGCTGTCGATAACTTGCTTGGCCCGGAATACGCCAAGCTCGAAGACAACCTGCTCGGCGAATTCGGGTGGAAAGAAGTGCTAAAGCAATTTTTGGGCGAGGACCGCGCCGCCCCGCTGGCCGCCGCGTGGGAAGGCGACCGCTACGTCGTGTACGAGCAGAAGCGCACTAAGCACTTGGTGCTCATCACCCGCCTCCGCCTGGCCGGGGAAGTGCAAACCGCGCGCTTCTTCGGACAGTACTCCGAAGCCCTGGAAAAGAAATATCCCGAACGTAGCAACCTATTCCGCCGCGCGGACTTCTTCTCCTTCACCACTCCCGACGGCGATGTCTACCTGCACTGCGCCATGACTGAATGCATTACGGTAGAAGGCAGCACGCGAACCGTCTTCGATGCGGTAAACAAAGCGGTCGGCTTTCCATCTCCCGAAGCAGCCCCAATAAATCCTTCCAAGCCGCAAACCAAAATCATCACCTGGACGCATCCCGAAAACGCGAATCTCCCGATTCGCGGCTCGCCCAATTAGATAAGATCTTGATTTAAATGGAGTTAAAGTCCTTTCCGCTCAGTATCTTATGCAAGTGTTCATTCTGCGGGGTTTACGGAGATCTTCTAGGTGCCATTTAGTTACTAGAGTCGCGGGGCGGACCACCTCGGAATGACGCGGCAGGCGGGGTTGCGCCGAAAGCTGCGACACGCTCGGCGTCTGCGCTACCGGAGGTCAAGGAGAGGGCGAGGGGGCGTGCTGGTTTGCGCGCACCGTTGTTCTAGGCGGGCGATGCGGTGGAGCAGGCTTTTTTCCAGGCGGGATTCTTTGGCAGGACTGGTGCGAAGACTGCGCGTGCTGGGAAATGCGCCAGGGAATGCTCCGGCATAATGGCCAGCGGGCGTGCGGCTCGATAGCCAACGTGCTTTCCGTAGTTCCGCCAGCGCCAGTTGGGCAAATTCCAGGGCACGCACATCGTCCTTGACGCGGCGCTCGTAGTGAATGGCGAGTTGCTCGCAGGCGTAGACGCCTTCGGCAGGATCGCCGGCGACAATCTCATGCCACAGCTCCGCGGCACGAGCGTGTTCACCGCTGCGTTTGGCGTGCAGCGCCAGTTCGCGGCGCGCTTGCGGGCGCACTTCATGCGGCAAGCCGAAGTCGAGCGCCTGCGTGCACGCGGTTTGCGCCCGCGCGCCATGTCCGCGGCGCTGCAGATAGCGCGACAATCCGAACAGGTCGCGGCCATCGACGCTGCCATGCTCCGGCAATTCCGTGCCGATCAAATGGTTCAGTTTGCAGTACAGCGCGGCGAGTCCGCGCAAATCCATCTGATTGTGTTTGGCGATGCCCAGCAGCGGCTCCGGCGGCCCGCCACGCAGATAGTCAAAATAAAATTGCGGGATATCCGCGGAGGTGGTGTCGTCGTCGCGGCTCCAGCCCAGTGAAATGGGATCGAGCACATGGCGCTCGAGATCGCTCAGCCGCACGGAACCGAGGCGCAATTTCCAGACGGCGCGCGCAGGATGCAGTAAATCGAGATGCGCGGCGAGTTTTGGCGGCGCAATCGAACGCGTCATGGTGAAGCGGCTGTGAAGCAGCGGCCAATCGAAGGTTTTGCCGTTGTAGGTGACCAGCACTGGGCGCTCGGCCACGCGTGCCGCCAGTTCGCAAAGAATGGAATGCTCTTCGGCAAAGTCGCGCATGAAGAATTGCTCGACCTGCAGGCCGCCGGCGTCCCACCACGCCAAGCCGATTAAGAATGCGTAGGTGCCGGTGCCGCCGGCGAGGCCGGTGGTTTCAGTGTCCAGAAAAAGCCATTTCTCCGGATCGCTCAAGGCGTCGCGCGTGCGTCCCGATTGCACTTCATCGCGGGTGCGGGAAAGAATTTCCAGAGCCACCGCGGAAGGCGCGGAGAATTCGGGGCTGGAATACCAGTTGCTTACCGCCAGATGTTCGCCAAAACGATTGCGCCGGACGCTCGCGCCGAGCAAGCGCGCTAGCGTGTCCTCTTCGCAGGGTTCGCGCAATGCGGCGGGGCGAGCTGGAAGATTGCGGGTAGGTCTTAGCGCGGAGAGCCGCGAGAATTTGTCAGCGGGCGCCGCCATTAGGCACACAACCGATTGAGAATCGCCAGCGCTGCTTCTTTCGCGCGCGGCGCCAAATCGCCGGCCGGTCCCACGCAGGATGGACAACCCTGCTCGCAGGCGCACGCGGCGATCAATTCGCGGGTTTGCCGCACCAGCAATTGGTGCGCGCGGAAAAGCGGTTCGGAGAAGCCGATGCCGCCCGGGTAGGCGTCGAAGAGATACAGATTGGGTTCGAAGAATTCTTTCGTGTTGCTGCTGGTCACGTCTCGCAATCGGGTTGGCGCGAATTCGTCAATTGTGCTGAGTTCGGGCGTGCCGAGCTGGGGCGCAGCGTGCTGCGCCCCTACAAAGTCGGGTGACGCGTTGTCGGTGCTTGTTGCGCTCTCTGAGTTGGGTGCGGGAGGGCGTTCGCCGATGGCTGTGCCGAGGTCGCGGCAGTCACACATCAGCAGCAAAGTCGCCACGGACTCGAGAGCGTGTAGCAGGCCAAACATTCCGCTCTGCCGCTCGCTCACGGAAAAGAGCAGGGAATCGAGCATCGGCCGCTCCAGCGTAATCCAGTACGCCGTGGTATGCATTTCGTTTTCTGGGAGCTCCAGTCGTCCATCGCCGATATTTTCGTTGGTGAACAATTTTATTTTCTTGAAGCCGATCACCTGCGAACGTACCAGCACGTCGCCGTGGGAATGAGATGAAGCGTTGGGAATAAGTGCGCTCGTACTAGTAGGGACCTCGCCGAGACGGGGCGCAGCATGCCGTGCCCCTACGGGAGACGTTGCTGCGGCTTCCAGAATACGCACCTGCGTGTAACGGATGGCGTCGGTGTAGTAGTCGACGTCGACTTTTTTCACGTAGGCTTTGCGTTCCTTGAAGTCCAGATGCTCGACGTGGAATTGCGTGCCGCCGTGCATGTAGATGGCTTTTTCGTGCACGCTGGTGAGCGCGCTGGGAAAATCCACTTCGCCGATGACGTTGGGCAAGCCAGTGATATCGATAATCACAAAATTATCGCTGGTGACGGAGCGCAAGCTCACGGTGTCCGCGGGATAGGCTTCATGCGTCCAATGATAATTTTCTCCCGCGCGATGCAGAAAGCCGGCTTCGGCAAGCCGCGCACAAAGATCGGGAAGATCCACATCGCCGAAGCGTTCCTCCGGCGTGATCGGGAGCTCGAAGGCAGCGCATTTCAGATGATTGAGCAGAATTTCCAGATTGTCCGGCTGTATAAAAGCTTGCTCCGGCGTGTTTCCGAAAAAATAGTCCGGATGGCGCACGATGTATTGATCGAGCGGCGCGGAAGAGGCCACCAGCACGGCGCAGGAACTGCCGCTTCGGCGCCCGGCGCGTCCGGCGCGCTGCCAGGTTCCGGCGATGGTGCCGGGATATCCGGCCATGACCACGGTGTCCAGCGAGCCGACGTCGATGCCCAACTCCAGCGCGCTGGTGGAAACCACGCCACGGATGCGGCCTTCGCGCAGGCCGCGCTCGATTTCGCGGCGTTCTCCCGGCAGATAGCCGCCGCGGTAACCGCGAATGGTGTCCGGCTTGCCCAGCGTGTGCGGATTGGCCTGCTGCAAATAGGTGAGCAGCAATTCGGTGTGCAGCCGTGAATTGGCGAAGACCATGGTCTGCATTTCGCGCTTCAGAAATTCCTGCGCCACGCGCGACGACTCATTAATGTAGCTGCGGCGAATGCCCAGCGCGCGATTCACCACCGGCGGATTGTAAAAGACAAAAGTTTTCTCGCCGGCCGGGGCGCCGTTGGCGTTTAGAACTTCCACCTCTTCTTCGAGCAGGCGCGTGGCCAGTTCGCCGGGATTGCCGATGGTCGCCGAGCAGCAGATGAATTGCGGGTCGCGCCCGTAAAAATTGGCAATGCGCTTCAATCTGCGCAAGACATTACAAAGATGGCTGCCGAAAACGCCGCGATAGGTGTGCAGCTCATCGATCACGATGTAGCGCAAATTTTCAAACAGCCGCGTCCACTTGGTGTGGTGGGGGAGGATGCCGGTGTGCAGCATGTCCGGATTGGTCAGCACGATGTGACTTTTTTCGCGGATGGCTTTACGCGCGTCGCTGGCGGTGTCGCCGTCGTACGTAAAAACGCCGAAGCGATCGTCCAGGCGGACATTCAAGTCATGCAATTCAGCAAGCTGATCCTGCGCCAGCGCCTTGGTGGGGAAAAGATACAGCGCCCGCGAGTCCGGCTTTTCCAGAATTTCGTTTAGTACCGGCAAGTTGTAGCACAGCGTCTTGCCGCTGGCGGTGGGCGTGACGATGACGACGTTTTTTCCGGTGTGAACAGCCTCGGCCGCCGCAGCCTGGTGCGTGTATGGCCGGCGAATCCCTTTGGCTTGGTACACCGCGCGCAGGTCCGCGCGCACCCAGGCGGGAAACTCCGCCCATTGAGCTTCGCGCGCTGGAAAATGCCGCACCGCGGTGAGCATTTCGCCGTCGCGATCGCGCGCGACAAAGACATCGAGCACATCGCGCACCGCGCTAAGCGCCAGCGCATCAGGAATCGCAACCGCGACCGATTCCCGAGCGGAACGCACCGCGAGAGATTCGGACATATTTGGAGGCCTCCAGTAATTCGCCTTTTGTTCGCTCAGGCTAGCACGCGGGGCACAGGCGCGCAACGGTGTTCTTGAGCGAATGGTATGCTGGTCCACGCTTATCGCTTCCGGCGTTCGGGAACACAACGTGAAACCTGACTTCGCTCAATACGGATTTGGTTATCAAAACAACCTAATCATGGCGTGCATCGGGGGGCTCGCAAGCGCACGGTGCAAAACTGGGCGCGACCGACGACACCGATTGGTACGGTCTTTACATTCCGCCACCAACGAGAGTTCTCGGGCTCGAACGTGAGGAGCATTTTGTTTTCACAACCGGAGGCAAACTCGGCGGCAACGGGCCGCTCGATGTCGACGTTTGTCTTTATACCCTGATGAAGTGGGCAGGACTCGCGGCCAAGGGCAATCCATCGGCGCTGCATTTCTTGTTCGCGCCGTTCGAGTTCACAACCGAAACTTGGAGCCACTTTTTAACCCAGCCTGAGCTGTTCCTGGCGAAGGGACATGTGAAGCCGTTTCTCGGATTCGCGAACGATCAGATGAAACGATTGCTCGGGGAGAAGGGGCAGAAGAATATTCACCGCGCTGAACTTGAGCATAAGCATGGATACGACACTAAGTACGCCATGCATGTAATTCGGCTGTACGGCGAAGCGAAAGAGTTGATGGAGCATGGACGCATTACGCTGCCGCGGCCAAACCGGGATGAGTTGGTCGAAATCCGCAAAGGTAAGTATTCTCTTTCCGAAATTCGAGAACTCGGCGCGCAACTGGAATCAGAGGCGCTAGCTGCTCAGGTGAGTTCGCCGCTTCCGGATGAGGTGGACCGAGATGCGATCAGTCGGTTGGTCGCGGATGCGCACCTTCGATTTTGGAACGCACAGGAAGCGGTAACGTAGCACTCCAAGACGCTGTGACACCTCGTCCGCACGGTAAGCCAACGGCGCAGGCGGAGGACCAGCAGGGCGCCGGCGAAGGATAGGAAGGCGGAAGCGCCGAAGGCGGTTTCCACGTCGAAGGCGCTCCAGAGCGTGCCCTCGGTTACGCAGTGTTAGTCGGCACTCCCAATCTGGATCACTTGACCGGGACGAATATCCTGTAACGCGGAAAGGCACTCCGGGAAGTGCGGAAGCAAATGCTCCAGGCGATTTGAGGATGAGCGGATTACGACGACGGCGATGTTGCGACCGGATAGATTTTGTTGGAAGCGGAGGTTTGCGTCCACGGTGATAAATACATCGAACTGGCCTTCCGCCAAGTTTAATAGTTGACCATTGCGGATTCCCGACCAGCCTTGCTCCTGAACGGTGGAACACGCGTGTCCGGAGGAGGCCAGATGTCTTTTCAGCGCGCGAGGAGCGCACTCGTCGAGCAACACTTTCATTTCAATTGTGAGGTGAGGTTAAGACGAGCTTCTTCGATGGCGGCGATGGCGAGTTCACGCGAGACGCTCGGGTATTCTTCCAGGAACTGGTCGAGAGTGTCGCCACCGGTGAGGTAGTCGGTCAAAACTTTGAAGGGGACGCGGGTGCCGCGGAACACCGGTTCGCCGCCAAGAATTTCCGGGTCAGCGATGATGACGGATGGCATCTGAGCGGCTCCTGGTTTGATTGTAGCAGCCTAGGCGCGGAGCAGGACTCTTTTTAGTGAGGCGCGTGCAGCCCTCGGTCCCTGAACTGGAAGTAATCTAACAAATTCAGGACTCCCACGGCGATAAACGCCAAGTAAGCGATAGGGGTCGCTTTATCAATCGCGAGCAAGGCGAAAGCACCCACGATGAGAAAGAAAGATACAATCCGCAGCCAAATCGGAGGTTGATTGAACGCTAGGTCGCGCTCACGATTGAAGACCACCGAGATAACGAGGGCGCCAGCAAAACTTGCAGCAATAGCAATCGCCAGCGGCCATTGCAGTGCCTTTGATCCAAAACCCATGGCTAAACCAAAACCCAGTCCGCTCAAGGCCCAAATCAAAATGCTTGCAGGCAAGATGACAGGCTTAAGGTTGGCAGCCTTTCTCTTACGGCTCTCCCAAATCAACATCCAGCCGCCCCAAAATATCGAACTAAAACCGACATCCACCCATTCCCGCATCGTTCCCATCTTTTTTCAGTGCCTCAGCGACACCAAATTATCAACATCAATAGATTAATTCAACCGTTAAGGGTCCATCGATGCTGTCACTTCGTTCGCGCGGAAAGTTAACGGCGCAGGCGGAGGATTAGTAGGGCGCCGACGAAGGATAGGAAGGCGGAAGCGCCGAAGGCGGTTTGCACGTTGAAGGCGCTCCAGAGCGCGCCAACCGTTACGCTGGAGATTAAGTCGCCGACGGCGTTTACGGCGGCGAGCGTGCCGAAGGCCATGCCATGCTGTTCTTTGGGAACGAATTCGGCGGCCAGGGAATCTTCGAGGGCGTCTTCGGTGCCTTTGTAAAGTCCGGCGAGGATGAAGATCACGGCCAGCAGGACGAGCGATTGCGTGCCGGTGCAAAGAAGAATCGCGGCGATGCCCGCTACCGCGTAGCCCGCGGCTAAAACATATTTGCGTTGGGGCAGGAAATCACTGAGCCAGCCGCTGAGGTACGCCGAGCCCGCGTTGAAAATATTGTGGAGGGTGTAGAGCGCGACGGCGAGACTCGCGGCGCGCGCGGGTCCGTGTGCCGGCGTCAAGGCTCGCGACGCGTACAGGATTAGCAGTGTGTGCGAGAAATCGCCTGCGCCAAAAACTCCAACGCCGAGCAGCATTCGGCGGAAGGAAACGGGTAGCGTGCGCAATCCGGTGAGAAACGATTGACGCGCTTTCGCGGCGATGGGGCGTTCGCGAACCAGCAACGCGAAGATTGCCACCGCTAACAATCCGGGAATCAGCGTGTATAGAAAAACTTTGCGATAGGAATGTCCCGTAACGTTGAGCAGCCACAGCGCGGTTAGGGGCCCGGCGATGGCGCCGACGGTGTCCATCAGGCGCTCGAAGCCGAAGGCGCGGCCGTAGGCGCCGGGAGGGACGTCCGCGGCGAGCAAAGCTTTTTTCGATGGCGAACGCACGCCGCGGCCCAGCCAGGCCAGCACGCGGCCGAACAAAACGTCGTAGGCTTGCGTGGCGAAGGCGAAGGAGCCTGTGGCCAACGCGGTGACGGCGTAGCCAAAAATTACCAGCGGTTTGCGCTTTTGCAAACGATCCGTCAGGTGGCCGGCCCAGAGTTTTGTGAAACTGGAAAGGCCGTCGGAGATGCCCTCGATTGCGCCTAGCCAGGCGGGGCCTGCGCCGATGATCGCTAAAAACGCGGGCAGCACCGCGGTGGCGGTCTCGTGGCTCCAGTCGCTGAAGAGGCTGGTTAGGCCGACGCCTAGGACGGTGCGGTTTAACCAGGGAGTTTTGGCTGGTGTTGGTTCCATATCGCAGGCGAATGTCAAAGACTAAGGATTGCCAAGAACATTATGCCCGGGCGAGCTGGGGCGCAACATGTTGCGCCCCTACAAAGTAAAAAACATTCGCGTTGCGGCAAGTTCGTTAGGGATCATTTTTTTGCCACGCGGTAGAGGATTACGCGGACTTTTTCCAGCGTGATCAGGCCGCCTTCGATCATTTCGTCGAGGCGGGGCAGGATGGCGTCGATGCGCTCTTGCGATTCGATGACCTCGACTACGATAGGCAAGTCGCTCGAGAGGCGCAGGATTTTGTCCGTGTGGTAGACGCTGGAGGCGCCGAAGCCCGCGACGCCGCGCAGGACGGTGGCGCCGGAAAAATGTTCCTTGCGCAGCATTTCGACGATAGCCTCGGGAAGCGGCTTGCCGTGCCATTTATCGGATTCACCGAGGTGGATGCGCATCAGCGTGCGTTCGCCTTCAAATTTTTCGTGTGTTTTTTCGTGGCTCATAAAAAAACTCCTAAATTTTGTTGGCCAGGCGAATGCCCGCGACGGAGAGGAGCACGCCAATCACCACGCTGGCGCTGATGTACGCGGTGGCGCGAACCCACGCGCCTTCTTCGAGCATCTTGGCGGTTTCCCAGCCGAAGCTGGAAAACGTGGTGTAGCCGCCGAAAAAGCCCACGGCGATGGCCATGCGCAAGTCCGGCGAGATCACCATGCGGTTCAGCGTGAACTGGCCGATCAAACCGAGCAGGAAGCAGCCGGTGAGATTAATCAGCAAGGTGCCGTAGGGAAAACCGCCACGGACCTGCACTACGCCTTGCAATCCGTAGCGCGCCAGCGTGCCGATGGCGCCGAAAATCGCAATCAAAGTAAGTCGCAAGTTTGCTCCGATCCGTTGCCGGGTGGCGCCGCACGAGTGCCCTGCGCGTCGTGTGAAACTATGGAGTGGTCACCCGCAAACAAAAAAACTCCTGGCGCCAATTGGCATCCAGGAGTCATCAGCCAGCGCAGTTGCGCGCGCCGGCGGTTTTGGCGAACTCCATCGCCATTCATATTGCGATCGGTGAAATTCTATCCTCGTATGGAGGACGGCGCAACCGCTTCTCTCCGGTTTCCCTGGTGTTTTCTACCGCGGTGCTGCCTGCTGGAGGTCAGGCAGCACCCACGGAGAAACACCACCAACGGCGGTGAAACCGACAAACTCAGAAGAAATGAAAGTGGTAGCGGACCTGCACGTAAATCTCGCGCGGATTTATGTAGTGTGTGCCGCCGAAAGTGAAGCTGTTGTCCAGCAGCACGCGGCGGTTGGCCACGTTGAGGCTGGTGACGTTAATAGAAAAGCGCTCGCCGAAATCCTTGCCCAGTGAAAGATCGAACGTGGTATGCCCAGGCAAATAGGGACCAGGATATTGCGCGGTGGGATCACCGTTGGTGAAGCCTGAGCCGTAATAAGTGTCGGTGGAAGCGTAGGAGTGCCACGGCAAGGTGTATTGCCCGCCGATGTGCAGAGTGTTGCGCTGATCGTGGTCCAATGGACCGAATCCGTCGCCGAAAGAAAAATCGGTGAGCCCGCCGTTGATGGCGCCGAAGCCCAGCGCCGTCTGATTCGAGTAGGTGAGATACACCTGTGCGCGATGGCGAATGCGCGGGGAACGGAGTGTGAGTTCCCAGCCGCTGATGCGCGCGCCTTGGATGGTGATGGGGAAAAACAGGTCGGAATTATTAAAGTTGTTGTGATCGAAGAAATTGTTCGCCAAGGTAAGGAAGTTATCGGCGTCCAGGGTCCAACCGCGAAATGGAATGGTAACTCCGAATTGATGCTCTTCGTCGCGTTCACCCTTCAGCGGAACAAAGCCCAGATTTTGGTCCGTGGCGAATTGCAGCAGTGGTCCGGAAATAGATTGTAGCGGCGGAGCCTGATAAAACTTCCCGTAGAATGCGCGGAACACCCAATGGATTTTCGGGACGCGCACGGAAATTCCCACGCGCGGATCCGTGGCGTTTTCCACCGTGGAGACCAGGCCGTTGATGGTATTGACGCCGCCACCGTCAAAATGCGTTTGACGGATGCCGGCGTTGATGGTCAGCCAGGGGAATGGCCGTATTTGATCATCGAGATACGCTGCGAACAAACCTCCCGTGGGACTTCCCGCGGTAGCGGCCAGGTTCTCGGGGCATGCCGCGTTGATAGGATTGCAAGTAAATTGAAAGGTTTGATTGTCCTGTTGAGCGAAGCCGTAGAGCCCGGCGCGCAAATTGTTCCAGTTTTTCACCCAATTGACGGTAGCCTGCGCACCTTCGTACTTCGAGGCTCGGCTTTGCGACGTGATGCCTGGAGTATCGAAAGGAGCGCTTTCGTAGTTCACGCTGTTGTAGTGGAAAAACGGCGAAACGGTGGTGAACAGGCCGGGGCTGAATGTGTGCACCCAGGAAAAGGTTGCAAACGAATCGCTTTCGCGATTGGCGTCTTTGAGATACTCGCCCGCGGTATTTGGATCGTTGGGATCGAAGGGGATTTGATAAAAATCCCGACGCGCCTGGGCCACAAAACGCAACTGATCCTGCGAATTCAAGTTGTAAATCAGAGAAGTGAAACCCCCGAAACCATTGTCGGCGTCGTGAATGACTGCTGAAGTGGGCGTCTGCAATCCCAGATTGGAGCGATTGCCGTCGACGCTGCCGTAATACGCGAAACGGTTGGAATGGCCGCCGAAATTTAGTTGATCGTCCGTTTGATAGAAGTTCCCGACCGTGGTCACCAGCTCCGCTTCGTTGTTGCGATCAAAGCCGGTGCGCGGCGAAACGTTAAAGATGCCGTAGGTGCGGTCGCCAAAGTCGGCGTTGTAACTGCCGCGCTGGACTTCCAGCATCTCGATGTCGTTGGGATCGATCTGCGGGCCCAGATTGCTTGCGATGTTGGTATTGGGTATGGGCACGCCGTCGATCAGCCAACTCACTTGATGGCCGCCGCGAATGTGCAGTTGATCGTGGGTGAAATATGAACCTGGCACATAGTCGGTGATCATCGCCAGACTGTTAGTAAGCGAAGCGCCGGGGGTTGTCTCGATTTTCTCGCGGTCGACGAGCGTGGTGGGGGTCACGGATTCGGCCTGCGCCGGACCGGCATCGGCGGTGACGGTAACCGACTGGTTCTGCGGCGCCACATGCAATTCAAAATGCAGCACTGGCGCGCTACCGGAGAGCACGCCGAAATCCTGCACCTCGGTGACGAATCCCGGGTCGCTCACGGTAACCTGATAGTCGCCCACGGGCACGGCGTTAAAAAGAAATTCACCGTTAGCGTCGCTTTGTGTGGTGACGGAAAAATCGGAATGTTTCGCTTTCAACGTGACTTGAATATTCGGGACTGGCCGATGTTGCGGGTCGTGCACCACGCCGCGGACCGTTCCCAAGACCTCGGCCATCGCGGCGCTAAACATTACCAGCCAGAAGACTGCGGCAACTAGGTATCTAGGTCGCATCAGAATCGTTCTCCTCGATTTAAGGGCATAGCGCGCGGCCAAGCCGCGCGGCTGAGGTAAAAGAAAACTGCTGGATTAGCGATAATTCGGCGCGACGCGAAGTTGGTGCACGCGCTGCGTGCTAGAGAGAGGCCCTATGCGCGAGGAGGAGGGAAGAGCGGATCGAGCGTTACGAAGAAATCGTTCGTCGTTGCGGCTTGCCGCGCGCGCGCGGCAACTGCCGGCGAGGCCAGCGACACTGGCGCAGGCAAAACATACGCCACGGGAGCCATCGGGGCACCTTCCTGCTGGTCGCAGCAGGACATGTTGCAATTGGTCATCCCCGAATCGCCCGTCGTTTGGTGATCGCAGTGGACGCTGGTGTCGGAACCGGCGCCTGAATTAGAGGCTGCGCCACGGTGATGATGTTCAGGCATGGCGCAAAGTCCGTCCTCGCAGCAGGAAGAATTTGCGGGCCAGGCGGAGAGGGCGAGCGGCGCGTACAGGCAAAGCGCCGCGAAGAGACACAGCCAGACCGCTAGGCGATTCTGCGAGTTTTGGCGACGGTTCGTCATGCGCACTAGTCTGCGAAAAGGTAGTCTACGACAATTCGTGCTTTCGCGCACGCACGGAGAGTAGATTACCGCCTAAGGTCGTCATTGCCGGGCGCTATCTCTGGCACCCATCTTGACTTGGCGTCGGGCCCGCTCCAGACTTCTGTCATGGCACATACGTACATGAAATTTGATTTTGGCACTGACGAGGCGACGGCGCAGCAGGCTCGTCACAAGCTGGATGTGTGGAAGCAGGCCTTCCGCTTGGACAAGAAACTACAATACAAACTAGACCGCGGCGAAGAGCTGGAAGGCGAAGCCGCGACGCTGGCCGGCGAAGAAGCGCATGACGAGCACAGAGAAGCAAAATCCGCCGAGAAAAAACACCCGGACAAAAAGCACACCAAGGGCAAGCCCAAAGCGAAGGCGCAGTCCGGGAAACACGACGAAGCGAAAGACGCCGCCGAGGCGATTTCCGATGGCCGCAACGTAACGCTTCTGGTACGGCTATATTTTTCGTCGCATGAAAAGCTTTCGGAACAGCGCTGGTTCGATCGCATTCCCGCTGAAGAACCGTTTAAGAGCGCATCGCCGCAAGTAATCAAGCAGGGCGATCCCGAATTTGCAGAGTCCGAGAAGCACTTTTCCGATTTGGGTTAGTGACCGAACGTAGTGACCGAGTGTTCGTGACAAAGTCCGTGACAGAACCGCGCCAAATTGGACGTTGCAAGCGCGGTGCCGTCCGCGCGGGAAAGCCCGCGTGCGGCCGGGATATCCGATATAATCCAAGTTTGTCCCTGAGTTGGTAGCATTCTTCCGCACGAGGACTGAACGAATGGCGTCACAAACCCGCGTCAAGATCGCCAGTTTTGATACCCAGAAAACTCACGGTTTGGACGCTGACGCGTTGATTCGGCTGTATCGGGTGATGTACCTCTCTCGCAAGCTGGACGACCGCGAAATTCAACTGAAGCGCCAGAACAAGATCTACTTTCAGATTTCCAGCGCCGGGCATGAGGCGATTAGCGCGGCTGCGGGGTTGCTTCTTCGTTCCGGCGTGGATTGGATTTATCCCTACTATCGCGACCGCGCGTTGTGCCTGACGCTGGGCGTTACGCCGCTGGATACGCTGCTGCAGGCCGTCGGCGCGAAAGACGATCCCAGCTCCGGCGGCCGCCAGATGCCCTCGCATTGGGGGCATCCCAAGTGGAATATTGTCAGCAAGTCTTCCTGCACCGGCACACAGTTCGTGCAAGCCGTGGGCGCGGCGGAAGCGACGCTCTATTACGGGCAACATCGCAAGGCCATTGCGGAGGCCAAGAAAGCGCCGCTCGGCGAGCATGTCGGCTATCGCGAGCATGAGATTGTGTACGTTTCCTCCGGCGACGGCGCTACCAGCGAGGGCGAATTCTGGGAGTCGCTGAACGCGGCGTGCGCCATGAAGCTGCCGCTCTTTTATGTGGTGCAAGACAATGGCTATGCCATTTCCGTGCCGGTAGAAGTGCAAACCGCGGGCGGAAGCATTTCCAAATTGACGCGCAGCTTCCCGGGACTACACGTCGCGGAATGCGACGGCACAGACCCGCTGGAAAGCTATGCAGTTTGCAAAGAGGCCATCGCCTATTGCCGCGAGCGCCGCGGACCTGCTCTGGTGCATGCGCACGTCACGCGGCCGTATTCGCACTCGCTATCCGACGACGAAAAGCTTTACAAATCGCAGGAAGAGCGCGAGTCCGAAGCGCTGCGCGATCCGCTGGCGAAATTTTCCATGTTCCTGGTGCGCGAAGGTATTTTGGACCACAAGCGCATAGAAGAGCTGGAAGCCGGCGTGGATCGCGAAGTACGCGATGCCGCGGACGAAGCCTTGGCCGCGGAAGAGCCGGCCATCGAATCGATTGGCGTGAATATCTATTCGCCGGATGTTGATCCGACGTCCAGCGCGTTCGAGGCGCAGCCGAAATTCCACGGCGCGCCGAAGACCATGGTGGAAATGGTGGCGGCGACGCTGTCCGACGAAATGGGTCGCGACGAGCGCATCCTGGTTTTTGGCGAGGATGTCGCCGACGCCAGCCGCGAAGAAAATCTGAAACATGTGAAAGGCAAGGGTGGCGTTTTCAAGGCCACCGCGGGGCTACAACGCAAGTACGGCGCGGATCGCGTTTTCAATACTCCCTTGGCCGAGGCGAGCATTGTTGGCCGGGCGATTGGCATGGCCACGCGCGGATTAAAACCCGTCGCGGAAATTCAGTTTTTCGATTACATCTGGCCGGCGATGATGCAGATTCGCGATGAATTGTGCGTGATGCGCTGGCGCTCGAATGGCACGTTCAAGGCGCCGGTGGTGATCCGCGTGGCCATTGGCGGCTATTTGACGGGTGGCGCGGTGTATCACAGTCAAAGCGGCGAATCGATCTTTACGCACTGCCCGGGTTTGCGTGTCGTGATGCCGTCCACGGCGCTGGATGTTGCGGGACTGCTGCGCACGGCGATGCGCTGCGACGATCCGGTAATGTTCCTCGAGCACAAACATCTGTACCGCCAGCCATACAATCGCTCGGAATATCCGGGGCCGGATTACACCATTCCGTTTGGCAAAGCGCGCGTGGTGAAGGACGGCACGGCGGTCAGTATTATTACTTACGGTGCCGTGGTGCACCGCGCGGAAGTTGCCGCGGCGCAATTGCAGCGCGAGGGGATCTCCGTCGAGATTATCGATCTGCGGTCGCTCTCGCCCTATGACTGGGAAGCCATCGCCGCGACGGTGCGGAAAACGCACCGCGTGATCGTGGCGTACGAGGATATGCGCAGCTGGGGATATGGTGCGGAGATCGCCGCGCGTATCGCCGACGAGCTATTTGACGAACTCGACGCGCCGGTAAAGCGCGTGGCCGCGATGGACAGCTTCTGCGGGTACCACCCCAAGCTGGAAGACGCGATTCTGCCGCAGACCTCGCATATTGCGGCCGCGGTGAAGGACATCCTCGACCACTAACGCCGAATTTTGAGAAGACTGCGGGCGTAAACCTGCCCCGGCAAAACCCGCACAGGCAAGAGTGCCTGTGCTACCAAAACCCTCCTTGACGGGGATGAAACTTTTCGCCATATTCCTTCGTATATTGTTGAGAAGGCAAGGCGCCGCATTGCGCCTGCAGGGGGTAATCGCATGACTTGCCCGAATTGCCAGAAGGACATCGCCACAGGTTCGAAGTTTTGCTACAACTGCGGTGCCGCGCAGCCGATCGAGGCAGGCGGTGCTTCGTATACGTATCCAGGTGGTCCGCGTAAGCGCTTGGTGCGCTCCAGCACGGACAGCAAAATCGCCGGTGTTTGCGGCGGGTTGGCGGACTATTTCGACATCGATTCAATGCTGATTCGCCTGGTATGGGTCGTGTTGTTCCTCTGTGCCGGTACCGGTGGATTGGCGTACATCATTTTGTGGATTGTGCTGCCGCTGGCGCCTACGGGCGTACCGGCTACCACTTCCGCCACCATCGTCTCCTGACCAACTGTAGCGCAGGGCGCTTGATTTTGGGCCCTGCGGTTTTTTCCGCGCGTTGACGTCGACGAAAAGCTACAGGAATTAGGCGGAACCGTAAAGGCGACCGCCTCAGAAGGCGGCCGCTACGAAGGCTTGGCTGACCGGTTACCCTTCCTTCCGCGGTTCCGGGTGCGTCGCTAGAATCAGGTACAATCTCTGGCGGAGACTTGCACGCCTTGTACGCGTCCATCGCAAATCATGAAGCGTAAGCTGCTGGTAGCCGTGCCATTGCTGTGCGTGGTCGCGCTGCTGGCGTGGTACTTCCGGCCCAAGCACGAGATTCTGGGCGAAGCGTTCATCAGCGAGCGCAGCGTGACGCTATTCAGCAGCGTGGCGCAGGTGCGCGAACCGCTCGGATACCTGCACTACGGCGACCGCGTGGATATCCTGGCGCGCCGAAATGACAATGCCAAGGTGCGAACTTCGGCCGGCGGCGTGGGTTGGGTGGAAACGCGCTACTTGATGGAGCCGGCGCTGTGGCAGCGCAGCGCGAAATTGCTGGACGAGGTGCGCGCCATGCCGGTGCAGGCGCGCGGTCGAACCAAAGTAGCCACCAATTTGCGCGTCCAGCCGGGACGCACCGAGCCGCGGCTGTACCAGTTCGGACGCGGCGTGGCGGTGGAAATTGTCGGACGCGCGGTGGCCGATTGGTCGCAGGCGGGCGACGAAAAAGAGTCGGCCGAGCCGCAGGAAGCGAAGAGAGAAGAATGGTACCTGGTGCGCGGGCTGGCCACGCGCCCGCCGGGCGAAGCTACCGCGCGTACCGCGGACACCAATACCACCACGCAGGCTGGGGATCAGACTGTTCCGATTGCCGGCTGGGTGATTGCGCGGTTTATCGAATACGATCTGCCGGAGGCGGTGCGTGAGGGAACGGCTTCGGCGAACGTGCGGACGATTGCCTGGTTTGAGCTGAATCGCGTCAGCGATCCGTCTGGAGAAAAATCGCAATATCTGGTGGCTGGCGCACGCGGATCGGATGGCCAGCCCTGCGACTTCACCACGCTGCGCGTATATACCTGGAACTCGCGCAAGTCTCGCTACGAAACGGCGTTCATCGAGAATGATTTGTGCGGTGCTTTGCCGATTCGGCTGGGCAAGGGCCCCAAGAATGAGCCGGAGTTTCGCTTTCACCAGATGGACGCCAACAAAAGCGAGCGCGTTTACCGCATGATTCAGACGGTGGTGCGGCGCATTCGCGAACCTGGCGATACCGGGAAAAATAGTGGTGCGAAATCGAAACAGCGAGCCGTGGCCCGCTAGAGGATACGAAGAGAAAATATGACGCTGCACATCAGTGAGGCAGAGGTTCGCGCGACGCTTACCATGGCGACGGCCATCGAAGCGGTGGAGGAAATTTCCCGGAAGCAAGCCAGCGGCGAGACCATCGTGCATCCGCGACGACGCTTTGAATTGCCGGGCGGCGGATTTTTTCACTACATGGCCGCGGCGGATTATGCCGGCGGGTACATCGCCATGAAGCAGTACACCTATTCGCGCGGCCTGGTGCGATTTCTGGTGCCCCTGTATGCCATGGCCACGGGAGAGCTGCTGGCCATGATTGAGGCGGACTACATGGGGCAACTGCGCACGGGCGCGGCGACCGGCGTGGCTACCAAATATCTGGCGCGAAGTGAAGCGCGCATTGCCGCGATTATCGGAACGGGCGGCCAGGCGCGCACGCAACTGGAAGCCATTGCCGCGGTACGCAAACTGGAGTTTGTGCGGGCGTATGGCCGCGATGGGGGTCGGCGAGTGAAGTTCGCGAAGGAAATGTCCGAGCGCCTGGGAATTGCGATTGCGGCGGTGGATTCCGCCGCGGATGCGGTGCGCGGCGCGGATATTGTTACCACTGCGACGACTACCACCTTGCCGGTGCTGAATGGCGCGGACCTGGGGCACGGCGTACACGTCAATGCCATCGGCGCCAATCACGCCAACAAGCGGGAGCTGGATGAAGAGGCGGTGGCCAGCGCGGATGTGATTGTGGTCGATTCGATTGAACAGTCGCGGCAGGAAGCCGGCGATTTGATTATTGCGTTTCATGGCGACGAGACCTGCTGGACTGGGGTGAAGAGGCTTTCCGAGGTGGTCGCGGGGATGGCTCCCGGGCGCACTAGCGATTCGGAAGTTACGCTGTTCAAATCCAACGGGATTGCTTCCTGGGATTTGGCGGTGGCAGTGAAAGTGTATGCGGCGGCGCGCGAGAAAGGATTGGGTAGGGAATTACCGTTCTGGCGTGAGTAAGCGGTTTTGTGATTCTTCCTGTAGCGGCCGCCTTCTCGGGCGGTCGCTTTTGATTTTTTGAACCGTAGACTCAATGCGTGTCAGCGTTGTCCCGGAAAGGCGACCGCCTCAGAAGGCGGCCGCTACAACCCCAGTTTTGATTGCAGGGCGGCGTAGAGGCGATTGCGCACGTCGGTGGGTAGATCTACTGGTTCGGCGTCGCAGAATAGTTCTACTGTCATTTTTACTTGATTCAGGACTACCGTGCAGTGCGAGCAGCCGCCCAAATGCTGCTCGAGCTCCTGGCGCAAGGCGGCGTCGACTTCGCCGTCGATGTAATTGGAGAGCTCGCGAGTTACGCCTTCACAGTTCAATGGAGGCCTTCCTTGCGGAAATAGGGATGCAGTTTCTCGCGCAGCTTCATGCGGGCGCGGAGCAAGCGGGATTTTACCGCGGGCACGGAGATGTTCAGGATTTTGGCGGTCTCTTCCGTGGAAAGATTTTCCACGTCGCGCAGGACGAACACGGTGCGGAATAAAGGATCGAGTCCATCGATTACGCCGGAAAGAATTTCCTGCATTTCAGACTGCGCGTAACGCTGCTCGGGACTCGGGCCCCAATCCTCAATCTCGCGCGGCATGAGTTCTTCGTCTTCGGTGGTGATCGGTTCGTCGAGAGAGAATTGATTGGGCCGGCGCTTGCGCAAGCGCATCAGCGCTTCGTTGGCGGCGATGCGCACCAGCCAGGTGTAGAAGCGCGAGGTGCCCTCGAAATCCTTGAGGTGAGAGTAGGATTTTAAGAACGCGTCTTGCATGGCGTCTTCCGCGTCTTCGTGGTTGCGCGTGATGTTCATGGTGAGGCGAAAGATTTTGCGCTCGTAGCGGCTAACGAGTTCGTTGAAGGCGGACAGATCACCGCCCTTCGCGGCGGCTACAAGCAAGTGCTCGTCTTCGCGGGCGACGGTGGAGGCCAGGCGGTGTGGATTAGGGGTGCTCAAAGCTTTCCGTATAGGCCGCGCCATGCTTCCTAGAGGCGCGGTCCGATTATCCTCAGTCATAAAGGTAGCACAGAGCACGCCACACCTCTGCCATTCACCTATTGGATGACGTGGTACCCGCTGGAGACTCACAAAACTGGAAACGGTTCCGCCATGGGGCTTGACGGAGGGACGAGGTAGAAATAGAGTTTTGTGTGACACGGAACCGTCCGCTGCGCCTGGGACTCTCATCCCAAGCGGATGCCACGAAGCTGGCGATTTGAAAGGGCAAAACTCCACTCTTGTTCGCGCCTGCTCTTCGGGCCGCTAGTCGAAGAACCGAGCGGAATCATACAATGCGAACGCTTCCCGACCATCTTCGCAAAGGCATGAAGTTGGTGATCGTCGGCTGCAACCCCACCGAATCTTCGGCGCGGGTGGGGCATTACTATGCCGGGCGCGACAATCAGTTCTGGCCCATTCTGTATGAGGGCGGCGTGGTTCCCGAGCCGTTTGACTATCACGACGACAAGCGGGTGATTGAATTTGGCATCGGGCTTACGGATTTGGTAAAGCGTCCGACGAAGACCACCGCCGAGCTTACACGCGAGGATTTCGCGGAAGGGCGAATCGTGCTGTCCCAAAAGCTGGAAGAGTTTGCGCCACACGTGGTGGCGTTCAACGGCAAGATTGTTTACGAGCAGTTCGCGCAGCGGAAGTGCAAATTCGGGATTCAGAAGCAATCGTTGTATGGCGCGCGGGTCTACGTGCTGCCGGAGACGGGCGGGCCGAAGCTGGTTGGCAAGGCGGAAAAATTGGAACACTTTCGGAAGCTGGCGCAGCTGGTTGCGCGCACGGCGAAGGGCCCAGAGGTAAAGAGTTTTTCCGCGGAGGATGGCAATGAGTGAGACCGCGAAAGCAGCCGCGTCCGAACCGGTGCTACTGGAAACGCGGCGCGGCGGAATCGTCACGCTGGTGCTGAACCGCCCGGAAAAGCTGAACGCGCTGAACAACGAGCTGGCCACGGCACTGATCAAGACGCTGACGCAACTGGAAGAAGACGCCAGCGTTCATGTGGTGATATTGACAGGCGCCGGACGGGCATTTTGCGCCGGCGGCGATTTGGGGGCGATCGGCAAAGGCCGCCTGACCGGCGGGACGAAAGACCTGGAGCCGCTGCTGCGTTCCGGAATGCAGGCGGTTTTGAAGATTCGCACCATGCCGCAACCGGTGATCGCGGTGGTGCAAGGGCCGGCCGCGGGCGCGGGCATGAATATCGCTCTGGCCGCGGATATCCGGCTGGCTTCGGAAGAGGCTACCTTTGGAGAGAATTTCGCACGCGTCGGATTGTTTCCCGATTACGGAGGAACGTATTTTCTTCCCCAGTTGGTAGGTCCGGCGAAGGCCGCAGAGCTGTTCTATACCGGAGAAATGATTGATGCGCAAACTGCGCTGCGCTTGGGCATCGTGAATCACGTGTATCCCGCGGCGCAACTCGAAAGCGCGGCGAAGGCGCTGGCGGAAAAAATCTCGCAAGGACCGGCAGTCTCGATTCGCGCCATCAAGCAGGCGGTGTTTGGCGCGCAAGAGAAAGAACTGACGCATGCTTTGGAGCAGGAAGTGCGGCGGCAGATTCACTGTTACTTGACGGAAGATTGCCGGGAAGGCATTCAAGCGTTTCTGGAAAAGCGGGCGCCGAAATTTCAGGGCAAGTAGACTGTCGAAAAAGGGTAAAGGCAGTTCCCTCAGGCGCTAAAGCGCATTGGTAGCCAAGCACCTAATGTCGGAGCTGAAGCTCCGACCCACAAAACAGAGAGATTGTTCGGCCACCTACAAAACAGAGCGTTTTCCCGCAGGCTGAATGGACAGCGTCAGAGTCGGCCGATACGATTCGACTTCCATTTTTAGCAAAAAGTTGGCTATATCTGTACTCTGAGTTTGAGGCGTTACTCGGGGGGGTACCATGGACGACCTGCACATTACCCCGGCGGAAGCTAAGGCACATCTGGATAGCGGTATTGCGATCCTGCTGGTTGATGTGCGCGAGCCGTGGGAGACGCAGCTTTGCCATATTGCCGGGGCGCAACTTATTCCTATGGGGACGATCCCCGCCAATTTGCAGAAACTGGATGTGGCGGGCGAGGTGATTTGCTATTGCCACCATGGGGTGCGTAGCCTGGACGTCGCGGCATGGCTGCGCAGCCAGGGAGTGGAGGGGGCGCGCTCGCTGGTCGGAGGGATCGATCGGTGGTCGGCGGAGATCGATCCTAGCGTGCCGCGATATTAAGAGGCGAAGAAGCCGGGGCCCATTGGGGTTTCGCGAAAGGATGTGAGAACAAAGGGACTTTAAGTTGCTTTGTTTTCACATCCTTCTGCAAAGTGTTCATTCTAAATGGTTTACCTAGAGATTTTGTTGCACAAATAGTTACTATGGTGAAGGCCTGGCGGCAGGCGAATGAGCCTCCTCCAAACTGCTGAATTTAGAGTTGTTCGGATGGACTACCGGAAGTAGCCGGACGCAGTTTTCTACGAGTAAGAGTGTAGCGCGTCTCACCATAACTGTAAAGTAATATTATTGGTACTATACGTAATGGATTTTTGAATATGCCCAAGAGCAAAATACGGTTTCTGCAAAAGCCATCGTGTACTACCTGCCGGAAGGCCAAACTTTTTCTGGAGAAGCATGGCGCTGCTTTGGAGCTGCGCAGCCTGGATGAGCAGCGGCTCAGCGAAGACGAGCTGGAGAAACTGATTGGGGAGAGGGACTACGTGGCGTTCCTGAATACGCGCAATGAGCTGTACCGTTCGAACAAGATGAAGGAACGTCCGCCCAGCCGGCGGGAGGCGATTCGATTGATGGCGGAGCATCCGAATCTGATTCGGCGGCCGGTGGTGGTGTGCGGGAAGACTGTTGTGCTGGGTTATGACGAAGCTGCGTATCGGGAATTGTTGAAGTGAGCGATTCTTTCGTTTGGCGTTTCGTGCTCGGTGGTCCGATGGCGCCCTGAAGGGCGCCGCTACAAAGGCAGAAACAAAGGCAGAAACAAAGGCAGAAACAAAGGCAGAAACAAAGGCAGAAACAAAGGCAGAAACAAAGGCAGAAACAAAGGCAGAAACAAAGGCACCGGTACGAGCAAAGGCAAAGGAACGGGTCTAAAGACCCGCCGCTACAACTGGAAGGCGGGGTGATGAGGGTGAAGAGGATTGCGGTGATTGGCGCGCATGGGGTGGGGCGGCGGTTCGCCCGCGCTGCCGCGCTAGCCGGCTACGCCGTTATTTTTGAGGATGTCTCACGAGAGATGCTGGAGCGTGGAATTGCGTGGATCCGGGCGTCCTTGGATGAGGCGGTGGGGCACGGGGAGATAAGCGCTTCGGCGTGCAGCGAAGCGCTTTCGCACATCACTCTTGCAGGCACCGTGGAAGATTCTATTCGCGACGCGGATTTGATTATCGAGGCGGTGCCGGAAGAGCTGGAGATGAAGCTGGAGCTTTTTACCATCTTCGATAAATTTGCCAAGCCTGGGGCGATTTTTGTTAGCACCACGGCGACAATGTCTGTGCTGGATCTGAGCGACGTGACGGTATACCGGGAGCGGTGTGTTGGGATGCGTTCCCGCGACACGGCTTCTGTGGGCGCCGAGATTGAACTGGTGCGCACGAAGCTTACGTCGGAAGAGACCTTGCGCGCTTGTCGTGAAGTGGCGGAGCGATTCGCGGGGAGAGTGATGGAGGTCGAGGATATCGAGGCCGCGACGTAGGTGTAATTCGCGGTACTTCGGAAAGATTAAAGATAACGCAGAGGCGCAGAGAACGCAGAGGAGCAGAGAAAACAGGGCGGACCGGCTTACGCGGCCAAAGCGGCGTCAAGTCCTTTGGGCAAAGCCCGCAGGGCTTAAAAAATCAAAGGCGACCGCCTCAGAAGGCGGCCGCTACAACCCCAGTATTGATTGCAGGGCGGCGTAGAGGCGGGGGCGGACATCGGAGGGTAGATCTGCCGGCTCGGAGTAAATCGCAAAAAAGTTAGTTCGTGGGGCTTGGCGCGTGATTCAGCAGGTTGTCGGGGCGCTTTAGGGTTGGCTTACCGCTCGCTGGCTCGGGGATGTTGGAACTTGGGGCGGATTGCGGCGTGGTCGTACCCGTGGTGGGAGCGGCCGCGGAAATTGCGCCTTCGGAATAGGCTTTCTTCAAATAACCTTCGGCTACCTGTTGCGCGCCGCCGGTATCGTCGTTGGTCTGCTTGGCTTTGCTGTATTCGTTCACGGCGCGTTCGCGTTGTCCCAATAGATCGAAAATTTTTCCGAGATAGATGTGGCTCCAAACTTCCGTCCACTTCTCGGAAGGCTCGGGAACGGTTTGCAACGCTTCGCGAAAGGCGTTGGCGGCGGCCTGGTAATTTTTTTGATAGAAGAAGGCTTCGCCCATGCGGAAACTCGCCAGCGGGCGATTGGGCTGAATGGATAGGGCTTTTTGATATTGCGTTACGGCGTCGTAGTAGCGGCCCTGCTCCGCCAGTTCTTCGCCGCGGGCGATAGCGGCGCGCGCGCGCAAACTGGTGCTGCCTTTCAAAATCAAATTTCCCGGGTCGATCTTGATGCCGCCGGGCTTGGGCCGGCCAAAGGTTTCGATGGTGAAGGTAGATTCCGTGCCGATTACGTCGATGCTTTTGATTTCCGGATTACCTTCGGTATCCACGCGCAAATCCACCAGCATGCGGAAGGTGTCCAACGGCTGCTTGATTTTGCCGGCGATGCGAAAGCCTTTGGGAGTGCGGTAGACGACGTATTCCAGAGTGAATTCCGGCACGCCGGTGGAGTTCAGCCATTGCACAAAAAATCCGCGCAATTGTTCGGGAGTTTCTCCGCCTTTGGCGGCGGTTTTTTGCACCTGGCGGACGGCCATAGCCTCGAACTCTTCCACCGTGGCGCTCTTGCCCTGATACTTTTCATAAAAATCGTGCAGCAAGGCGCCGAAGGGGACCTCGCCCATTTGCGCGCGGACCATGTGAAAAATCATCGCGCCCTTGTTCATGACGACGGAACGGTAGTCCGGCGAGTACGGCGCGAGACGCGCGGCCTGGGCGATGGGGGCGGCATCGTCGTACATCAGCGCGCCGACGGCAAATTCATCAATGGTACGCAGACCGGCTTCTTTGCCGGCGTTTTGTTCGGCGTACAGCGCTTCGCAGTATTGCGCCAGGCCGTCGCTGATCCACACATCGTTGGTGCTGGCGGGCAGGACCTGATTGCCCCACCACTGCGCGGCCACGTTGCGGGCGATGGTCTTGTCATTGACCTTGGGATTCCACGCGCGCTGACTTAGGAAAACAACGCCGGGGGCGGGAAAGTCCCGGAAGGTGCCGTCCGGCAATTGAATCACTTGCATGTCCGAATCGGGCAAGGCGCCAAACATGTCTGAAAAGATGGTCATCGAGCGGGCCACGCTGGCGGCGAAATCCGCGGCGTTGTTGGATTGCGCGCGCGGCGCGTAAACGGATACGTTGATGCCTTCGGCTTGCTTGGGATTAAGCTGCAAGTTGCCGGCGACGAAGCTGCCGTGGGGTTCCGGAGTCTTGCACTCGAAGGTGTAGAGTAATCGGCCGCCGGCGAGGGCGCCGGTGGAGGCCATGGGCTGCGCGGCTAAAGCTTTGCCGGTGCCGGCCACGGCCCAAGTGTCCGGAACATTCAGGTGGAAGGTGGCGGTGTAGCGATTGGAGGGATAGTTGGTGAGGGGAAACCAGCGCGATGGGAGCAGCAAGTAGGCCAGTTCGCGATCGATCAGGGCGACCTTGATGCCCGGCACCGGGCTGTTCTCCGCGTTGGCCAGCAAGCCGGAGTACTCGAAGGTTAGAGTTAGTTTGCTTTCGCGTGGGACGGCGGCGGGCAAGTTGACCAAAACGTAGAGGGGATTGGTGTCGCGTTCAAATTGCAGAGACTTGCCGGCTTCGTTTTTGACGGATTTTACTTCGAGATTGGGGTGCAGTTCGACGCGCAGCGTGCTAGTGACTTCCAGGGCGCGGAACTCAACCTTGGCGGTGGCGGTGAGGAGTTGGCTGACGCCGTCGAGCGTGGCGGAAACGTCGTAATGCTGCGCGAGGAAGGGGACGGTGGCGCGCGGAGCTTGCGCCCGAGCGGGGAGCGCCCACCCGGTGGCAAAGACCAGGAGAGCTAAGAGCGCGGGAAATAGCGGTCGGCGGCAGGGCATTACGAACCTTTCAAGAACGACATGCTCTTGTACTCTCATAGGATACCAAATACCGCGGAAAGCGTTGCCAGCGCACAAAATAATGCGGATCACCTAGTTCTGAGATGTTGCCGTTAATTGCAGTGGGCCCAATCGGTGTTGGTATAAAACAGAACCGAGTAATAGTGACTCTCCAGCCGGCGGACGCGATAGACTTCGCAGGGTATGCCGCTGAATTTTCCTGGGGAATCGGTCCTAGCCGCCGTCGAAAGCGAATCGTTCGGGTCGAAAACAAGATACACAACGGTGTCACCAGCTCCACCAAATCCCCACCCATCCCATTCGATATGCCTTAGAGCTCCGTCTCCCGAATCCGGTTGTGCCAGAACCTTGGCTTTGTATTGTTTTGACTTAAGGAACCATCGAGTGGTGGCGCGCAGTTCACGCGAGTTCTGGAACAAACCCCATGAGACAGCCCAATAGACAACCACCATCGACAGGGCCGCTAGCCTCCGAACTCCCGTCTTCCGAATAGCGACGACCAGAAAGATTATGCCAACGATTGGGGCAGCCACAAATATGTACAGAATTTCGACGATATCGATGCCAAATAGCATGAACGGCACAAAGAGGATCAGCGCGCCTACCACGGCATAGAACGGCAGGTGCCAGTCGAATCGATTTCGTTTAGTCGTTTTCTCGTCCACGTAAACGTTCTCGGTAAGTCGCTAAACACAGACAGTGCCTTAAGCTCGATTTACAACACGTCGCTTGCCTTGAGACCTGTGAGGGCCCGTAGCGGCTCCTGTCGCTATTGTAGTTGTTGCGGTGCAAACTATCGCAGCAATTGCACGATGGCATCGGCGGCGCGTTCGACGGCGCCGGGTGGGCCTAGTTTCTCTCGGACGTCGGCTAGGCCGGTGCGGAGGCTTGCGCGGGCGTCCTCGGAATCGAGGAGACGGCGGAGTTCTTGCGCGGCGGCTTCGGCGGTGAATTTTTCCTGGATTAGTTCGGTGACAACTTGGCGGCCGGCGATTAGGTTGACCATGCTGAAGAATTTGGTGCGGACCAGCGGCTTGGCGAGGATGGCGGTTAACGCGGTGACTCTGTAGACGACGGCTATGGGAACGTCGAGGAGGGCGGCCTCGATGGTGGCGGTGCCGCTGCAGACCAGGGCGACGTCGGCGGCGGCTAGGGCGTCGTAGGTTTCGTTCTGGACTACAACCGCGCAAATGCCGCTGGCGGTGACCAGTCGATTGATGTGTGAAAGGTCGATGCCGGGTGCTACGGCGATTACGAAGGCGGGTTGCTGCGTGGTCTCGCGCAGATTCGTTTTGCGCAGTTCGGCGCAGGCCGCGAGCATGGTGGGCAAGTGACGCGCGATTTCTCCCATGCGGCTGCCGGGCAATAACACGACGATGGCTCCGGCGGGATCAAGGCCGTGCTTCTCAGCAAACTGCGTGCGGCTTAGGGTGGCGTTCACCATGCCTACCAGAGGATGACCGATGAATTTTGTGGGGACGCCGGCTTTGCCGTAGAACTCTTCTTCGAATGGGAAGATGCATAGCGCTTTGGCGAAGCGGCGGCGCACCACGCGCACGCGCCAGGGGCGCCAGGCCCAGAATTGCGGGCAGACGTAGTAGACATTTTTGACGCCGAGCGGTTTCAGTTTTCTGGCGAGGCGCAGATGGAAGCCGGGGAAGTCGGTGAGGATCGCTAAGACTGGCTTGCGCTGGCGCGCTGCGCTTACCAGTTTGCGCATGGCGCGCACCAGCGATGGCAGATGGCTAATGATTTCTGTGATGCCCAAGACGGAGACTTCTCGGTAGTCTGTGACTACATCTACGCCTGCGGCGCGCATTTGCTCGCCGCCCATGCCGAAGATTTCTACTTTGGCGCGTTTTTTGATTTCTGTTGCCAGGCGGGCCGCGTACATATCGCCGCTTGCTTCGCCGGCGGAGAGTAGGAGGGTGGGCGGCATTTATGCGTCGGTGTCGGTAAACGGGGGAGTTTTTGTTTGCGGGGGAAAGGGGTTCAACGCAGAGGACACAGAGGGCGCAGAGAGGAGGGTGCTGAAGGTGAACGTCTGGGCTGAACGGCGCGCAGCATGCTGCGCCACTACAAGAGGCGCTGCAGGAGGCGTGGTACTGGACTTAATCATGGGCGGGCGACGGAGTTGGCAGGCGCGCTATTCCTGCGCTATCACTTGGGCTGGCGCTTTCCAGTTCCGGAAGGCCTAGTTCCTGCTCTTTGTATTGCAATTGGTAGAGGCGGTAGTAGATGCCGCGTTCGGCTAGCAATTCCTGATGCGCGCCCTGCTCGCGGAGTTTTCCTTTGTGGAAGACCAGGATGCGGTCGGCGTGTTGAATGGTGCTTAAGCGGTGGGCGATGACCATGGCGGTGCGTCCGCACAGCAGGCGATCCAGGGCTTCGCGGATTTGCAACTCGGTTTTGGTGTCCACGCTGGAAGTGGCTTCGTCGAGAATTAGAAAACGCGGATTATGCGCCAGGGCGCGCGCGAAGCTGATCAATTGGCGCTGGCCACCGGAAAGCGTGGAGCCGCGCTCGTTTACTTCGGTGGCTACGCCCGTGGGGAGTGCTCGCACAAAATCGCCCAGGCCGATTTCGTCGACGGCGTGCTCGACCGTGGCGCGATCGATTCCAGGTGTTCCCAGGCGGATGTTCGATTCGATGGAGCCGGTGAATAAGAAGGGATCCTGGAGAACGATGCCAAACTGGCGGCGCAGATCTTGGAGATTGATGGCGCGGATATCCACGCCATCGAGGAGAATCTGTCCGCGCTGCACGTCGTAGAAGCGCAGCAGTAGCGAGATGAGCGTGGTTTTTCCCGCGCCGGTGTGGCCGACGATGGCGACGGTCTGACCGGGCTTTACGATGAAGGAAACGTCGCGGAGGACCCAATCCGCGACGGTGATTTCGCCTTCGTGTTTATAGCTGAACCATACGTTGCGAAATTCGATTTCGCCCTTCGGATTGACGAGCCGCGCCGCGCTGGGATCCGATGCGATGGTCACTTTTTCGTCGAGCAGGCGGAAGATGCGTTCGGAGGCGGCCATGGCGGACTGCAGGATGTTAAATTTTTCGCTCAAGTCCTGAATGGGGCGGAAGAAGCGGGTGGCGTACATGGTGAAGGCGGTCAGAACGCCCAGGCTTAAACCGCTACTGAGCACACGATTGCCGCCCGAGTAGTAGATCAGCGCAATGGTGGAAACGCTCAAGAACTCCACGCCGGGATAGAACAGGGCGAAGGCCAGAATGGCGTCGCGCCAGGCCAGCATGTTGTCGCGATTGCGCTTCTCGAACTCCTGGCGGGCTTTGTGTTCACGGTTGAAAATCTGCACCACGCTCATGCCGGAAATATATTCCTGGAGGAAGGCGTTGATGCGGGCGATGGCGGTGCGGATGCGGCGGTTGGCGTCGCGCACAAACTTCCGGAAGAAATAGGTGACGCACAAAATGAAGGGCAGGACGGCGAAGGCGTCAAAGGCGAGACGGTGGTCGATGGAAAAAAGCCACACGGCCATGACCACCAGCAGAAAGAAGTCGTTGATCATGGTGACCACGCCGGCGGCGAAGAGATCGTTGAGCGCGTCGACGTCGGTGGTGACGCGCGTGAGCATGCGGCCCACGGGATTGCGGTCGAAGAAGCTCATGGGCAGGCGCTGGATGTGCGAGAAAATTTCCGTGCGCATGTCGTACATGGTTTCCTGGCCGACGCGCTGCATGATGCGGATTTGAATGTATTGCGCCAGAAAATCGAAAATCAGCACGGCGAGGAAGATCAGGCTGATCCACTTGACGCCGGACCAGGCCGCACTTTCAGTGATGGTGCCACGGACCGCCGGGGTAAAATATTTGTCGATGGCGGTGCGGAAAAGCATGGGCGGGGCGAGTTCGAGCGGGGTCACCACGGCCACGAGGGCCAGGGCCAGCACCACGCTCCAGCGATACGGGCGCATGTACTGCAGCAGCCGCCGCATCAGGTGCGAGTCGTAAGCTTTACCGAGTACTTCTTCTTCGTGAATATTGCTCATGCCCGTTCGAGCTCTTCTTCCAGCAACTGCTTGTGGTACAACTCGGCGTAGTAGCCGCCGCGCGCTAAAAGTTCGTCGTGCGTGCCGCACTCGGTGATGCGCCCGTCGCGTAAGGTCACGATCTGGTCGGCGTCGCGCACCGTGGAAGTGCGATGCGAAATCAAGATGGTGGTGCGACCGGCCATTACACCGCGCAAGCCAGAGAGGATTTTTTCTTCCGTCTGGGTGTCCACGCTGGAAAGCGAATCATCGAGAATCAGAATGCGCGGATCGCGGATCACCGCGCGGGCGATCGCGGTGCGCTGCTTCTGGCCGCCGGAGAGGGTAATGCCGCGTTCGCCGACCATGGTTTGATATTTTTCGGGAAGGTCCTGCACTTCGGCATCGAAGCTGGCGATGCTGGCGGCTTCGCGCACGCGGGCAACGTCATATTGCGGCAGGCCGAAAGCGATATTTTCGCCGATGGTTTCGCTGAAAAGATAGGTGTCCTGCGGAACGTAGCCGATGGCGCGACGCAGCGACTCGAGCGGCCATTCGCGAATCGCGTGGCCATCGACCAGCAGCGAGCCTTCCGGAGCTTCCCATAGCCTGGCCACGAGCGCGGCCAGCGTGGATTTTCCGCTGCCCGTGGGGCCGACTATTGCCAGCGTGGAACCTGCGGGAATGCGCAAGCTGATATCGTGCAATACGGTTGGGCCGCCGAGCCCGGCGTCGTTAGAACTGCCATGTGACGCGCCTGCGCCATTGCCCGCGGCATTTCCGGCGACGTTTCCTGCGACACTGCTTTTCGCTGCGGGAGCCGCGCTATTGCCTGCCATCGTGGTGGGAAAACGAAACGTCAAATTACGAAATTCAATTTCACCTTGCGACACGGTGCCGAGAGCAGGCTTGGCGTTGCGGTCGTCAATCTGAGGTTGCGCGCGCAAAATGTAGGTGAGCCGGCCCATGGATGCGGCGCCACGCTGGAAAATATTGGTCACCCAACCCAGGGCGATCATGGGCCAGACGAGTTGTCCGAGGTAGGTGTAGAAGGCTATCAGCGCGCCGAGAGAAATTTCTTTGCGCAGCAGTTCATGGCCGCCCTGCCACAGCACGATTAGAAACGTGGTGCCGATCATGGCCTGCAGCGAGGGCATGAACAGGCTCCAGTTGCGGATTAGCTTGACGTTGCTGGCGACGTACTCGCGATTGGGCTCGTCAAAGCCGCGAATCTCCGCTTCTTCCTGGGCATAGGCGCGCACCACGCGAACGCCGGCGAGGTTTTCCTGCACTTTTGCCGAAAGCATGGCGAGCGAAGCCTGAATTTTTTCGTACAGGTCGTGAATGACTTTTGCGAAGTGGCGCACCACCACGAACACCACCGGGACGGGCAGCATCACCCACAGCGTCAGCACCGGAGACAATTTCATCATTACGCTGAGCGCCAGCACCATGGTGGCCAGCGTGGTGCCGCTGTACATAATTCCGGGACCGAGCACCATGCGCACGTTGTTGAGATCGTTGGTGGCGCGGGACATTAATTCGCCGGTGCGGTTGCGCACGTAAAACTCGGGCTCGAGGATCAGTAGCCGCTGCAGCAAGTCGTTGCGAATGTCGAATTCAATGTCGCGTGATACGCCGATGAGCACCCAGCGCGTCCAGAAGGAGAGCACGCCTTTGATGGCGATGCACAAAATCAGCAGCAGACAATAGATCATCACTGTGTTGCGGCTATGAGGCTGGTAGAAGGGAATGACGCGCGTGAGCCAGCCGGCGCCCACGGTGGCCGCGCCGCTTTCGCCCACGGCATGTGCAAAGGGCCGCGGACTGCCCGTAAGCGTATCCGTCAAAATACCTGTGCCCAGCGGGATCAGATTGCCGATCAAGCCCATGAGCAGCAGGGTGGTCATGCCCAGGGCAATCGCGCCGGGGTAGCGTTTCAAGTACGGGCGCATCCCCAGAAGATTTTCGAGCGCGGAGCTCTTGCGCGGCTTCGCCGACGCTGGAAAGCCGGGCTTTGCTGTGGAAGGCGCACTCATCGCAATGAGGACCTCGGCGTCCCACCCATCTGCGCCGCTTCGGGAAGAAATTTCTCAAACGAGGCGTCCGTGGATTGATAGCGCTTGGCCTTGGGATTCCAGCGCACGCCGATGGGCAGCACGTGCGGATCGCTGGTGTTTTCCGGAGTAAAGTACAGTTGCAAACCCTGCACGGGATCCTGTTCGTACTGCAGACGCCAGCCGGTTACGGGTTGCAGCGGCGTACGCCCGAGAACCCCTTTTTGATTTTTCAAGTGTTCGTCAACGTGCAGCACTTCGGTCCACTGGCCGTCGTCTTTTTCGACGATTACGGCTCGGCTTATGATTGTTCCGGGAATGGCATTCGTTGGCGTCTTGGGAAGGACATTCGCCGCCAGAAATTGCTGGTTGCCGTTTTTTGCAAGATCGCCGAAGACCAGCACCTTTACATCGCTGCCAAGCAAAGTCTTCGCCGCGCCTTGTATTTCGTCCGGCACGGCCGGCGCCGACGGCTTGGTTTCCGCCGCTGGAGCCGCAGCATTTGCACTCGGAGCAGGCGGATTCGTTCCACAGCCGATAAAGGCCGTCAGCGCTATCGCCGCCAATCCCAACGATGTGATACGCGTGCCGCTAGTACAATCCGACGCGATGCGCCGCGAGCCCGCCTTCGTCCACTTCGTCAGATTGCCATTTATGGTCCCGTTCATTTGGTCTGTTTTCCGTAGCTACAAACTTGGCGCCGCCAATGTAATGTCCACCACCCGCCCCGGCTTCCCATCATCCTCTACCGTGCACAATACTTCCATCACCTGCGGCACGTCCGCGCCCGCCCAATCGAAAGCGTAGTACAGCAATTCTAGCTTCCGCCCGGCCCTCGTGGAAGGACTCCGCGAATCCGGCTCGCCATATAACTGTACGACGCGCGAACCGGTGGTTCCGACAGCTAGTCCCCGGCCACTTTCCCACGTGCGTATTGCGAAAGGGCTGTGCCTCGGCACGATCACGCCGCTAGGACCGTCGCCCTGCGATACGCGGATAAACTGCACCACGTCCGTTTTGTCTATGTCGAGATTCAGGTAATACGCCCCGTCGATGCCCGCGAATCCCCAAACCAGCGACTGTTTGTCGGCCGATCGAAAATCCGGCTTGCCGAATAGCTGAATCGCTTTCGCCGCTTTGTCGCGTCCCGGTCGCAATCCCGCAAGGGTCAATTCATTCGCTTTTCGCGGTTTCGCCGCCGGCGCTTTCGAAGGAGCCGGAGTTTGCGCAAAAGCGGCCACACCTATCAACATCCCCAAACTAATGCTGACCCAGAATCGCATCCAGCCGCGCCTCGAAATTCTCTTCACCCTCGCTCCACAATTCGCTGCGCTCTACCGGCAAAGCACCCTCAATTCGTTCGACCCAGGCGAATAGCTGTTGGATGTTCTGGCGGGTGCGGGCGTGATATTCCTTCAGGTTACCGCCCGAGGACATCCACCTGCGAAAGGTGTGCTCCATCGGATGGTCCGAGGAGTCAAACGGATTCGTGGCCGCCCCCGGCGCGAGCAATCCGGCATGCCCGGTAAAGAAATGCTCGAAACCCAAATCCACGTTGAAATTTCCGTCGGTGACGGCGATACCACCGTCATAGTCCAGGCCGTTGCAGGTGAGCTGGAGCGGTTCCGGTTTGTGCTGCCATTTCAGGCTCTCGATATCGAGTCCCCACAAGTCCCATTTGCCGTACACCATGTATGCGGAATCGAAGCTTAGCTGCTGAATTGCCAGGGCCGCGACTTCAGCTGGACCATATTTCAGTGGACGCAAGTCCCAGGACGCTACCGGAGTTTCCGTGGCATCGATGGGCTGTACGGTGAGTTCGGTAAAGGTGGGTTGTGAAGCGGAGAGCGGCGCGGTCGCTAAGAATCGCGCGAATTGTGCAATCAGTGTAGGTTCGGTGAAATCGCGCGTCCAAACGCGCAGGTACGCCCGGTTAGCCATGAGCGGCAATTATAACCGCTATGGCGTAGAACCCGTAATTCGCCGCACGCAATATCCCTCCTGGAGGCACCCGCAAAAACCGAGCAGGCAGGAGTGCCTGTGCTACCAAATCAAAAGCGTCCCAGTTGCCGTCATTGTGCTTAAAGCACTGGTGCGCGACGCGACGTCTAACTTGGCTTTTTGCTCTTGCGAGCTTTGTTTTTTCGTTTTTTGAGTTTGGCGGGACGGATTTTATTGGTGGCCTTGTAACCCGCACGCTCGAAGGCCCGCCACATATACCAGCTCGCGACGGTGCGGTAAGGCCGCCAGCGCTCGCCGAACGCCAGCAACTCCGCCGGGCGCGGCATGTGCTTTTTGCCGTAAGCCACGGACCAGCCCTTTTTCACGCCGAGGTCGTGGATAGGCAGGACGTCCGGGCGTCCCAGCCGGAAGATCAAGAACATTTCCACGCTCCAGGCGCCGATGCCGCGCACGGAGACCAGCCGCTCGATCAGTTCTTCGTCGGACATTTCTAGCGCGCGCTCAAGCGTTGGAACCACGCCTTCGATCGTTTTCTTGGCCAAATCTTTCATCGCCAGAATTTTTGCCCCGGAAAGTCCAGCCTTGCGCAACGCTGGCTTGCGAATGCGCAGCATTTCCTCGGGCGTTGGCGCGCAACCATTCGATCCCAGAGCTTTGACGCGTCCAAAAATCGTGGCGGCGGCTTTGCCAGAGATGGATTGGTGGCAAATGGATTCGAGCAGCGCGTCGTAAGGCGTTTGCGCTTCGGCGATGTCGACTTCAAAGGGCGTCGTTTCTGCGATTAAGCCTTTCAACTGTTCGTCGCGTTCGGCGAGATGTACGAGAGCCGCGGCGAGGTCGAACGGCAGCGTAAATTGCGCGTCGGTCATGGTGGTCCGTTTCGAAAAAGTGAACCGCGATGGCTTCAGGAGTGAATCTATTTGCGCGACTTATTTTACGCTTGGTCGGTGGGAACCAGGAAGCCGTACCACAGCAACTCGCGAATCTTCGGCAAGTTGATCTCGATGAGATCGTTGGCCACCGGATATTCGATGTTCAGTTGATCCACCACTTGCTTCACGGTTAATTTTCCGTCGAAAATGGGGAGCAATTCGAGCAGTTGCTCGTCGACATCGCCGAAGGAGTACTTCAGGCCTTGCGTCAGAGATAGCTCCGAAGCACTGGGCAGCCACTCGCGCGTTTCAAGGTGCGACGTCTGCAGGAGCGTGAGGTGAGGAGAGGCTCGCAGTCTTCGTCGCAATAGGCCGGCGTCGCCGTGCTCCTCGATTTGCGTGCGAACATCAAAAAGCGCCGCCACGCTTGCGCCGTAAGGCTCCAGGCGATCGTCCGGCGCTTCGTCAAACCACAAATAATTTTGCCGATGGCTGGCGCGGCGCAGCGTCAGCACGCCCATGCTGGTGGTGGCGACATTTTTCTCCTGGAAATATTGCCGCGCCTGCTGCGTGAGAATTTCGGCGTCGGGTTTTTCCGCTTCGCTCAGGCAGTCAATCCATTCCGCGACGTACTGCTCCGCGGTGACAGTCGTGATGCGCGCGACCCAAACATCACAACCCAGCCCCGTGAGGGATTTTTCAAGATTGCTGCTCCAGGCGCTGTCACAGGCTTCTTCCCACTGCAAAATCATGTGGAAATAGCCGCCTTCTTCGAGGAGTTGCGAAGCTTCGCGGGCCAGGTTGATGCAGAAAGCATCGCCGGGCAGACCGGAGTGTTTGAAGAGGTAGCGGCTGGAAAACGCGGCGGGAATCGGAGTAATCAGGAACGGTGGATTGCAAACAATCAGATCGAAAAGCTGGCCGCGAACTGGCTCAAGCAGATTGCCGGCGTGAAACGAAATGTTTTTCAGGCCGTTCCATCGCGCATTGAACTCCGCGGCGCGGATGGCCGCGGGATTCACATCGATGGCAGTGATTCGTTCACAAAATGGCGATAGCACGGTTGCAAGAAAGCCGCAGCCCGTGCCGATATCCAGAGCGCTTTGCGCTGGTCGCCGCGTCATCAGGTGAGCAACTTCCAGCGAGGAGGACGAGATCAGCATCAAAGCTTCTTCGGGGGCGGCATCCGAGGTATCGCGGTTGAACACGTAGAGCATGCGCCCGTAGGGTTGGATGCGAATCGCGGCGGTGACTAAGTCGCCTTCCATGCGAACGACTCCAGCTTGCAACAATTGCGCAAGTGTCAGCGGCCGGATGGCTTCGGCGACGTTGTGCGGCTGACAGTCCTCGCTGATGAAAAAGAGACGGACCAGGGTATTGAGTTGCGTCGGCTCCGCATCGGCGTCGGGTAATAGCGGCGGCGCTTCGTCGATTGCTGGAGCGATCCCCGCTTCGCAGTAGCCGGAGGCGAGCAGCAGTTCATGCAGCTGACTCAGCACCGGAGAATTGGGGTCCAGCGCGGCTTGCGAGGTCGTGGACATCGGCGTTCCTGTTCTAATGCGCGAGATTTATGCGGCGCATTAGGTCGGCGTAGCGCGGGTCGGAGCGCAAGGGATCGTAGCACTGCTCCACGCCGAGAAATTCGATTTGCGAATCGCGCGCGGAGTAGGCCTTCTCCAGCCACTCGGAAGCCTTATTGTTGTCACCTAAAGCAGCGTACATTCCCGCGATGTACGTGGGTGGCAGATAGCCGGTCTTCGCCCGCTGCAGCAGATCAACGAGAATTTTTTCGGCTTCCGATTTCTTGCCGGATGCCGCGTACAGGCGGCCTATCGCAGCGGTAGCTTCTTGCGTAGGGCCTTGAGCCTGACGAAGCTCGGCCAACGCTTCTGGATATCGTCCTTGCTGCTGATACGTTTCTCCGAGGAATAAATGCAGTGGCCAGAACTTGGGATTTACTTCCAGGGATTGTTCAAAGGCCCGCGCGGCTCGGTCGTACTGGCGGGCGTACAAAAACGCCCTGCCATATTGCAGGCACACTGGGCCGGAGATTGGATCGAGTTCGCGAGCGCGCGCGGCGTGAGCGATCGCTTCGTCATGACGCCCCTCGAGCGAAAGCATCTCCGCGTACAACGACGGGGCCCATGAATCGTTCGGGCTGAGCACGATAGCCAGTTTGAATTCACGTTCCGCGGCGGCGCGGTCCCAATCGTAGCGGCTGAGCCCGATGGCCAGCGTGGAATGCGCGCGGCTCAAACCCGGATCGAGTTCCACGGCCTTTTGGGCTGCTTCCTGGGCCTTGGGAAAAACCACGTGTGGATCGGCGTCGCCGTTAAAGGGAAGTAGGTGGTAAGTATCCGCAAGCCCAACATAGGCTAGCGCGTAGTTGGGATCGATCTGAATGGCCCGTTGGTACTCGACGATGGCCTTTTGCAATTCCTCGCCGGTGTGAAAATTCCAGTGATAAAGTCCTTTCAAGTACGCTTCGTGAGCAGCGGGATTGACCGGCCGGGAGCGATCGAACTGGGCTTTTTCTTGTGGTGTCAACTGCACTTGAATTTCGCCGGCGATGGCGCGCGCCACTTCGCTTTGCATGGCTAGCACGTCGCGCAGGTCGCGCTGATAGCTGTGTGCCCATAGATGCGTGTCCGTGCGCGCGTTGATCAGCTGTGCGGTAATGCGCACTTGGTCGCCCGAACGCTCGACGGAGCCTTCGATAACCGCATCCACGCCCAGCTCTTTCGCGATTTCCGGAATTGGTTTCGGGTCGCGCAGGTAACGCATGGTGGAGGTCCGCGAGATCACCCGCAGGCCGCTGATCTGCGCCAGTTCTGTGATCAGTTCATCGGCCATGCCTTCCACGAAATATTCCTGCTCGGGATCCTTTGAAAGATTGGCCAGCGGCAATACCGCCAGCGAGTGGATCTTCGGCGTGTCTGAAGCAGTAAGCCGGTCGCGCACGCCACCGACATTCAGCGCGGCGAGTGTACCCAATAGGGCGAGCAGCGCGATCGCCGAAATGCTGGCGACCGCGGGCCATCGCGATTTCTCGGCTTCTGCGCGTTCGGGGCTTGCACTGGTGGTCGGTGTGCTTAATCTGCGCAGATCGACGGCCAGTTCCTTCGCCGATTGATAACGCAACTCCGGAGATTTTTCGAGACACTTCAAGATGATGCGTTCAAGCTCCGGAGACAGTCGCGCATTGAGCGCGCGTGGTTGTACCGGCACGCGATGCAGAATAGCTTCGATCACACGGCTGGAATTGCTGTCCGCGAACGGCCCACGGCCTGTGGCTATCTCATACAAGACTGTACCCAGCGAGAAAATGTCGCTGCGCGGATCCAACGATTCGTTGCGTAACTGTTCGGGCGCCATGTACGGCAGCGTCCCGGACGCGCCCTGCGCTTCACTCACCGTCTCCGCCGACATGAGGCTGGCCGCTGGGAGCAGTAGCCTGGCTAGGCCAAAATCGAGAACCTTTACGCGCCCCTTCGGCGTGACCATGATGTTGCCGGGCTTCAGGTCGCGGTGCACGATGCCGTGTTCGTGCGCTTCTTCAAGAGCGTCGGCAATTTGTACCGCGATCGCGAGCACATCTTTTTCTGACAGGGACGCGCCGGCGATTTTCTGCGCGAGCGTTTCCCCGACCACATATTCCATGGCTAGAAAATCCACGCCACCGTCGGTATCGAAGTCGAAGATCGTTGCGATGTTTGGATGGTTTAGTTTTGAAAGCGCCAGCGCTTCTTTGCGAAAGCGATTGCGCGCCGTCTTATCGGCCAGCGCCGAGGCCGGCAGAACCTTCAGAGCAACATCGCGTTCCAGCCGTTCATCGCGCGCCTGATACACCTCGCCCATGCCACCGGCACCGATCTTTGCCACGATGCGATAGTGAGTGAGCGTCTGGCCAATCATTGGGGGTTGCGCGTGCCGCTAAAGCGCGGTCGACGCGTATGGGCGCTAATCTTAGGTGGGCTCGCGAGCCCAGTCAACGCGAAGAGATGCCTTGGTCATTCTCCAGGTAAGACGGGGCTTGAACGGCGTGGAACTGAAGACCATCGAGCGCGGTGTGCTAAACTTTTGAGCTTATGCAAACTGGAATTATTGGACTGCCGCAAGTAGGGAAGACCACGCTTTTTCGTATCCTCACGAAGGCCAATATCGAAGGGAAGGGCGGTCAGGCGACGCACGTGGGCGTGGCGAAAGTGCCGGAACCGCGGTTGCAGCAATTGGCTACGCTCTACAATCCCAAGAAGATCACCTATGCCACCGTGCAGTACGTCGATTTGGGCGGTATGCAGAAAGAAAAAAATCGCGATGCGCTGGCGCCGCTGCGCGACGTGGATACCATCGCGCACGTGCTGCGCGTTTTCGATGATCCTTCGGTGCCCCATTCGGAGGGCAGTATCGATCCGGTGCGTGATGCGACAAACCTGGAACTGGAATTAATTCTGGCCGATCACGATCAGATTTCACGCCGCCTGGAACGCGTGGAAAAAGATCTGAAGAAAAAATCCGAACCGGTTTTGCTCAGCGAAAAAAACGTTCTGGAAAAGTGCAAAGCGCACCTGGAAGCCGAAAAGCCTTTACGCGAACTGGTGCTGACCGCGGAAGAGCGCAAGCCCATCGCGGGATTTTTATTTTTGTCGCAGCGCCCCATGTTGTTCGTGTTGAATCTGGGGGACGATGAAGCCGCCGATTTGGACACCGCCATCGAGCGCCACAAGCTGAGCGCGTTGCAGGGCCGACCAAACACCGCAGTGGTCGCCATTTGCGGACGACTCGAAGCTGAACTGGCGGAGATGGAAGAAAAAGAAGCCGCCGAAATGCTGGCCTCCTACGGATTGAAGGAACCAGGCCTAAACCGTTTAATTCGCGCCACTTACGACCTGATGGGACTCATCTCTTTCTTTACCGCCGGCGAACCGGAAGTCCGTGCCTGGACCATTCACAAAGGCTCGACCGCCGTGAAAGCCGCCGGCGCAATTCACAGTGACATCGAGAAGGGTTTCATCCGCGCCGAAGTCGTCCGCTGGGATGATTTGCTAGCCGCCGGAAGCCTGGCCGCCGCGCGCGAAAAAGCGCAAGTTCGCCTCGAAGGCCGCGAATACATCGTGCAAGAAGGCGACGTAATTCTGTTCCGCCACAGCGGCTAGGTTTTAGTGGCACGGGCACTCTGCCTGTGCGGCGCGTGCATCCGCAGCGAGTTTCGGCGTTCACGCGATATCGCACAATTTTAGACGTGAGCCAAAGCGCACAGGCAAGAGTGCCTGTGCCACTAAAGGCGAACCACCTTGATCGATCAGGAATTAGCAACTCGGACCGCGTTAGCGGCTGGTCTCGGACTAGTGGCCGCCGGCGGAAACTTGCTCGGCGGCTATTTTGTAATCCACAAAGCTTGGCCGCGAAAATATCTGCAATATTTTCTGGCGCTGGGTGCGGGCTACATGCTCGGCGTAGCGCTTGTCGACATCATCCCCGAATCCGTCCACCTAGCCGGTGAAGGCGCGCTCCTTTACGTCCTGATCGGCTATTTCCTCGTCCATCTTTTTGAGCACACCATCGCCCCGCACTTCCATTTCGGTGACGAAATGGAATGTCCAGAGGCGGGGCAGCACGATCACCACCACGCCAACACCACAGTGCTACTCGGTCTGGCCATCCATACTTTTTTTGACGGCGTAGCCATCGCGGCTGGCTTCCTGGTCTCCACGTGGCTGGGGGCGGCGATCTTTGTGGCCGTTTTCCTTCACAAACTCCCCGAAGGCTTCACCGTGGCCACCATCGTAATGGCTGGAGGGAAGGGGCGTCGCGCAGCAATATGGGCCGCCGGCCTCCTCGGAGCTTCAACACTCGTGGGCGTCCTCCTGACCAGCGCCCTCTCCGGTCAGCTCAAATACGCCCTGCCGCTTTCGGGCGGCGTCACCCTGTACGTCGCCGCCACCGACCTGCTTCCCGAGGTCAACCGCGAGCCCAACTGGCGCCTGGCCCTGCTGGTCTTTGGGGGCGTCCTGAGTCTATTGATAATGCGGCACTTCGCTAAAGTCTAGCTTGCGCGGTATCCGCCACGAACCCCTCCAGAACTCGCAACTTTCACATTCCACTGGTGTTCGATAGGATGTGGTAGCTATGGCCAGGTCGGACGTCCAACTGATGCTGGACGTGAAGTCCGGCGACGAACAGTCGTTCGAGCTTCTCCTGCATCGTTACCGCAGTCCGCTCGTGAACTTTCTGTACCGAATGGTGCGGAACCGCGAGCAGGCGGAGGATCTCGCGCAGGAGGTTTTTCTGCGCGTATATCGCGCGCGTGAGGACTACGTGCCGAGCGCCAAGTTCACGACGTGGCTGTTCCGCATCGCCACAAACTTGGCACTCAACAATGTGCGCGATACACGGCATCAGCGCATGGAAATTTCGCTCGACGCCCCGCTGGCGCCGGACTCCGAAGATGGCGACGAGCGGCCCATCGATGTGGCGGATCAGCATCCGGACATCGAGCAGCACTTGGTGGCCCAGGCGAGGAGTAGAATGATTCGCCACGCTATCGAGAAGCTGCCGGAAAAGCAGCGCGCCGCGGTGCTGCTGCACAAGTATCAGGAACTCGATTACAACGAGATCGCCAAGATTTTAGAGTGTTCGGAAAGCGCATTAAAGTCGCTGCTGTTCCGGGCCTACGAAGCGTTGCGAGTGGAACTAGCCCCACTGGTAGCGCAGCATGCGAAGCAATAGCAGTACCGCAGTAAAAGCTGGGAAGGGAAGGCCGTCATGAGTTGTGGACGCATGGAAAACAAAGTTCTGAGTTATGTGGACGGGCGCCTCAAAGAAGGCGAACGCCTGGAAATGGAGAAGCATCTTGCGAGCTGCACCGCGTGCGAATTGCGCGTGAATGAATTTCGCGCAGTGTCTTCGCTGCTGGATGAAATGCCGCAGATTGCGCCGTCGCCGGCGTTTGATGTGCGGGTGCGCGCGCGTGTTGCGGCAGAGCCCGTGAAGCAGAGCTGGTGGGCATGGCTCGCGCCTTCGCCGCGCGTGGCCATGGCCGGAGCGTTGCTGGCTTTGTGCATCGCGTGGGTGGGCCTGCGGCCTTCGAATTACGCCGTGAATCCCGCCACGGAAGCGGAGATCAATCAAAATATGCCGGTGCTCGAAAATTATGATGTGCTCACAAATTTCGAGCCCTTGACCGATCTGCCCGCTCCGGTAGCACAAGATGCGCCGCAGGATGTGCCGCAGGGTGACGCGCCGCAGACGTCTCCAACCATGTAAGAAGCAATGAGACTAGGACTCCAACTCGCTGGGTGTGTGCTCGCGCTGGGAATCAGCGCCGGACTTGCGCCGGAGTGTGCCGCGCAACATGTTCATTACGCTGCGCAACACCCGCATTACGCTACACAGAAGCCCGCGAGTGCGCCGCCGCACCAGCCGCATCAGGGACAAGGGCAACATCAAGGACAAGGCCCGCATCAAGGCCCGCATCAGGGACAGCCGCAACAAAACCAGCAGCGTCCGCAAGCCCAGCAGCAAAATCACAATGGTGGGCAAAACGGGGCCGGTGGCCACCCGCAATCCACTCCCGACTGGAATCGCCCCGGCGGCGGAGCCGTGCACCCGGATCGTCCGCCTTCCGCGAATACGCCGCCAAAAAATTACAACAGCTTGCCGCCGCAAGATAAGCAGCGCGTCCTCGAGAACAATAGAAAGTGGCAAAACCTAAGCCCGCAGCAGCGGCAACAGGTGCAAGAGCGCGCTCAAGTTTGGCAGAAAATGACGCCTGCGCAGCGCGACCACATTAAGAATGACGTCTTGCCAAGATGGAAGCAGATGTCCCCAGACCGCCAGCGCGCCATCCAAAATCGCCTCTCCGTGTTACAAAATATGCCGGAGAGCGCGCGCAACCAGCATCTCAACGATCCAAACTTCACGCGCGGCATGAGCGAAGAAGATAAGTCCACGCTGCGCGACCTAAGCCACCTGCACGTCGGCGGAGCGCCAGACCCACCGAACCAATAGGAGCCGAGTCGCCGCGCCCGGCGTCTCGCGCTTCGTTGTAGCTGACCTCCGCTTTTGCTACCCTTCGGTTGCGCCTACAATGACTGTGCGCAAGGACGCTCAGCCATGTCATCGCCGCCTGTAACTCCTAAAGAAAAGCAGTACTCGCGCGTGCCGTTGGAACGCCAACCAGGTTCGCGCATCGTCGGCGATGGAGAAATGGCGGACCTGATTCGCGGATTTTGCTGGAGCGGCACGCCGCTCGGCCCCATCGAAATCTGGCCGGACCTCCTAATCACCACCGTCAACATGCTGCTCGCCTCTCGCCATCCGATGTTTCTATGGTGGGGTCCGGAACTCATCCAATTTTATAACGATGGCTACCGCCCCAGCATTCGCGCCGACAAGCATCCCAAGGCCGTAGGGCAACGCGGGACGGAATGCTGGCCGGAAATCTGGTCCATCATCGGGCCGCAAATTGAAGCCGTGATGACCAGCGGCGCTTCCACCTGGAACACCAATCAACTGGTCCCCATCAATCGCGATGGAAAACCAGAAGAGGTCTATTGGACGTACAGCTATAGCCCGATAAGGAATATCGAAGGCGCCGTTCAAGGCACGCTCGTGGTGTGCAGCGAAACTACCGAGCAGGTACTCAGTAACCGCCGCTTGAAAACCCTGCTCGCGGTCACTGCCAGCGAACTCGCCGAATCGCAAACTTCTCCAGCACCCGATTTGGTCCCGTTCGCGCAGGGAATCATAAAGACGCTGGAGCCTGCATCCAGCGACATCCCTTTCGCCGCGTTGTATCAGATGAATGAAGGCGAAGTCCTTTGCCTCGGCGCCACCTCTACCGCAGGTGTCGCGATAGACGCGCTCTGCTCTCCGCTGCTCGATCTTGTCCACACGCAAACTCCCGTGCTCGTTCAGGATTTGCAGAATCGCCTCGGCTCTCTGATCTGCGATCCGTGGCCAGAGCCCGTAACTCGCGGCTACGTGCTGCCTCTCGCCACACCAGCAGCGCCCTTGCCGGCCGTTTTGATCTGTGGCATTAGTCCGCGCTTGCCCTTCGACAAAAGCTACGAAACTTTTTTCCGGCTCATCGGCTCCAGAATCGCCGGACTGTTGCACAGCGAGATACAACGCCTCGAACTGGTGCGCGCGGCCATCCGTTTCAACGCACTGGCTGCCGCAAACCCGTTCGGGATGGTCATCGGAAGTCTCGACGGCGAACTGCGCTACATAAATCCTACGTTTCTCAAGACGCTCGGCTATACGGAAAGCGAAGTTACGGCTGGTAAGGTCCGTTGGGACAAATTGACGCCGCCGGAATATGCGCCGGCGGACGCTCGTGCCGTCGCGCAACTCCGCGCCACGGGCCGTTGCGACGTGTACGAAAAGGCTTATCTCGCAAAAGATGGCCGCCGCATCCCCATTTTGGTCGGTGCCTCCACCATTGACACTCCGGAACGAGGCGAGGAAGTCGCAGCTTTCGTCACCGAGCTCACTCCCCTGAAGATGGCGGAAGCCGCGCTGCGAAAAGCGAACGACGAACTGGAAAGAAAGGTTATGGAGCGAACCGCGGCGCTCGAAGCTGAAATCACCGAACGCAAGCGCGCGGAATCGAGCCTGCGCGAACTGTCTGGCCGCCTGCTCACCACGCGTGACGAAGAACGACGGCATATGGCGCGCGAGCTGCACGACAATGCCGGACAAACTCTGGCCGCGCTAACCATGAATCTTTCCGCGATTCAAGCCGCGTGCGGTGCTACAGAGAGTCGCATCGCTGGCTTGGCGGCTGAAGCCCGCGAACTTTCGGATGGTCTATCGAGAGAAATCAGAACGCTCTCGTACTTGTTGCATCCTCCACTGCTCGACGAGATGGGATTGGGATTCGCCGTGCGTTGGTACGTGGAAGGATTTTCGAAACGGAGCGACATTCAGGTCAACGTCAACCTGCCGGCAGACTTGGATAGACTTCCACGAGAACTGGAGCTGGTTATCTTTCGCGTGATACAGGAAAGCCTCACCAACGTGCACCGGCACTCTGGCAGTTCCTCAGCGAGCATTCATCTCACAATCGCAAAAAATCAGCTCACCGTGGAGATCAGCGATCGCGGCAAGGGTATTCCCGCTGACAAACAACAAGAATTGACCAGTGCGAAAATCGGGGTCGGCATCCGCGGAATGCAAGAAAGGGTTCGCCAGTTCGGGGGCACTCTGCAAATTTCCTCAACCCCGGAAGGCACCCGCGTAACTGTGGAACTGCCCATAGCGACGCCGGGGCCCTGAGCCCGTCGCGTTCAGTTTTTCGAGACTTTTTCTTTCACTATAACCAAATCCCACGGCGCCAACGTCGTGTTCTGCCCTTGCGTTAACGATTGACCCGTCAGCAGATCGGCGCCGCCGGCGTAGGTATACGTGAACGTCGCGGGCGCGCTGGAATAGTTGAGATAGTAGTGCAGCCTCCGGCCATCCTGGCCGATTCCGTGTTTCACACGAACGCTCGCTGGAAGCTGCTGATCCGGTCCGGCGAGGCTCACATCGCGAAGCGCATCCAAGACGACCGCTCGCTGCAGCTTATCCGAGAGCAAGGTGCCTTCGTAAACCAGCGTTCCAGCGCCGAAGACGTTCGCCGTAATCGCCGGCCAACGCCCGAAAAAAGGATGGTCGTAGACCGCCAACGGCTTTGCCGTTTCCAGTTGCAGAAACTCCGCCCACGTACTGACCTTGTTTTCTTCGCCGGTGTTAAACGGATCGCCTCTCAGCGCCAGCGGCTGCTCCAGATTGGAAAACTCCTGATAGGTAAATCCCGCCGCCTGCCGCAGCGGTCCCGGCGCGAGTTCCCAACGCACCGCGGAATTCTCGTTCGTGAAGCCGCTCTTAAAGGTCATCAAGACATGACCGCCGTTGTGCACATAGTCCGCGATTTTTTTTAAAAGCGCGTCGTCCGCAACGTACAGGCACGGAACAATCAGCAGCTTGTACTGCGCCATCTCCGCGGCGCTAACATTCGGAAAAACAAAATCCGCGCCGACGTTGGCGTCGTAAAGTGCGCGATGCAGTTGCGTAACAACGCTGTTGTACGTTCCAGCCGCTTTGCCCGGCACCCACCCGTTCTCATTATTCCGCATCAACGGCATGAAGCTGATGGCGTTCGACGAGTCCACGCTGTACAGAATGGCCACGGAATTTTGAATCTTCATATTGGCAAGTTCCGGGCCGATCTTCTGCAGTTCGTGCGCCACGCGGGTCACCTCTGCGTACGCGCGATTCGGTTGCAGGTCGTGGCTGAGCACGCCCTTCCAATACGTCTCCTGTCCCGCGTGAATGGAGTGCCAATGCCAGTACTCCACCATGTTGGCCCCGCTCGATACGTGCGTGTAAACGTCTAAACGCAATTGGCCGTCGAACGGCGGGAACTGGCCCGCGGAATCCCAACCCAGCGTCTGCGCATTCGTCTCCGTGACCAAATAATTGGTGTGCTTGAGCGAGCGCGAAAAATCACCTTGCAGCGCTTGCCACGCCCCGTCGAGATGCTCTTGCGTGCCGTGATATGGATTGTTTGCGACCACGTCCAGCACTGCGGCCACGGCGGGCTCATTGACGTCCGGCCGCATCATGCTGCCGAAATCCTGCGTAACGAATTGGTCCGCGCGGCGATACCTGCGCACCAGTTCCGCCTGCCACGTCAAAAAATTGGTAACCCGGATTTGCTGCCAGCGGGTCCATTCGAGTTTGTAACTTGTGCTGGTGGCGTTGTCGCGCGTGGGCATGTCCGCCCAGTCGTTCACGTCCTCGCCCCAATAGTTCAGGAACCATGCTTTATTGAGCGCATCCGTGGTGCCGAACTTTTTCTTGAGGTGCTCCACGAATCCCGCAAAAACGTCGGCGTTCGATGCTCCGTAGGAGCTTGTTTCGTTGTCGATCTGCCAGCCGATCACTGCGGGATTATCTTTGTAGTGCTGCACCAGATTGCTGATCACGCGCTCCGCGTAGAAACGAAACTGCGGATTGTCGAAGTCCATATTCTGCCGCATGCCGTAGCCGACAAAAGCGCCGCCGAGCGGCCGCGCGAGAATTTCCGGATGCGCGTGCGCCATCCACGTGGGGATGGAGTACGTGGGCGTGCCCATAATCACCTTGATGCCGGCCTTGCCCATGGCATCCACCACGCGATCCATCCAGGCATATTCAAATTGCCCATCGGCAGGTTCCCACAAACTCCACGTAGATTCGCCCATGCGCACTACGGTGATGCCCGCGTCCTTCATCAGCGCGACATCTTTTTCCAGCCGCCCGGGCTGCAGCTCCGCCGGCATGTACTCGTTGTAGTAAGCGGCGCCGTACAAAATCGTGGGCTGCGAGGTTCCCGGGGCGGCCGACGGTGCTTGAGCACATGCTGAGACAGCCGAGAGCAACACTGACGCCGCGGCCAATAGGGGAAGAGTAGCGCAGAGTATTTTAATTTGATGCCGTCGCATGAGTGGCTCCTTGAGAGCGTCGGTGCTCAGATAACCCCGCGCATTCTACCTTGAACTTCCAAAACGATCGCATTCTCTTAGGAGTCTCTTCCACGGGACGCGGATTCGGAAGCAACCCGAAAAGTAAAATCGAAAAACGACCTAGACGAACACGCCTTCTTGCACGCATGACGTATCATTATTGTGCGACATCGAAGATAGAGGGATGTTCCGCTCGTGACCACGCGCTTTCGCGCCTTGCAGCACCGCAACTTTCAATTGTTTATCGGCGGGCAACTCGTCTCCCTCATCGGGACGTGGATGCAAACCACCGCGCAGCTTTGGCTGGTCTATAAGCTGACTAATTCCGCGGCCCTGCTGGGGCTTTACGGATTTGCGAATCAGATTCCCATCCTGCTGCTGGCGTCCGTGGGCGGCTACGTGGGCGACCGCTATAACCGTTTGTACGGCGTGATTGCCACCCAGACGGTCTCCATGATTTTGGCCTTCGTGCTGGCCGCGCTGCAGCTGCGGCATATGCTCACCGAGTGGGAAATTATTCTGATCGCGTTTCTCGTCGGCATCGTGAATGCCTTCGACGTTCCGATTCGGCAGTCTCTTTTTGTCCAGATGGTTGGCAAAGAAGATTTGCCCAACGCCATCGCCCTAAACTCTTCCATTTTCAATGGCGCGCGCGTGGTTGGCCCCGCAGTTGCCGGTTTTGCCATTGCCTGGGTTGGCGAGGGGTGGTGTTTTTTTCTGAATGGCGTCAGCTTTCTGGCCGTGATCGGCGCGCTGCTGGCTATGCGCGTAAGTCGCGCCAAGCCCCATCCCAGCAAGGAATCGCCGTGGCAAAGTTTCATTCAAGGATTTCGCTTCGCCATGGCCGATGTGCCGGTGCGGTCCGCGCTTTTGCTTTTAAGCGTGCTGAGTCTTTTCGGACTGCAATACTCTGTGTTCCTGCCGATTTTTGCGGACGGCATTTTGCACGGCGGCGCCAGGGGTATGGGGTTTCTGATGAGTTCGGCCGGCGTCGGCGCGGTCATCGGCGCGTTGTATTTCGCCGGGCGCACTAATTACACGGGATTGGCGCGCTGGATCGCTGCAACTTCCATGGTCTGCGCCATCGGCTTGGTGATTTTTTCACAGTCCCGATTCTTCCCGCTGTCCGCCGCGGTAATTTTTCTTGTGGGCTTCGCGGCCACGGTGCAAATGGCGGCCACAAACACCATCGTCCAGAGCCGTGTCCCGGATGAACTGCGCGGCCGCGTCATGGCCGTCTACGCCACGATGTTTATGGGCGTGCAGCCCGTCGGTTCGCTAATTGCCGGCGGCATCGCCAAGCACATCGGCGCGCCGTACACCCTGACGATTTTCGGCTTGCTCGTTCTGATCGCGAGCCTGTTTTTTTTCGCTCGCGTAGTGCTAAAACTAAACCAAGCGCCAGCAGAGTCCGCAGTTTCCGCAAACTAGCTTTTTTGCCTGTGCGCGGTTGTAACCGCGGCAAAAATGCATCGCAGCAGCACAACGTGAACCATCACCTGTAGCGCAGGGCGCTTGGTTTTGAGCCCTGCGGCTTTTTCCGCGTCGCGGATCACAAAGACCGCAGGGCTCAAAACCAAGCGCCCTGCGCTACAGATCTTTTCGCGCCAATTCGGTCAGGCATTTAGTCGATAAATCCAATTTGTCTTCTCGGAATTCACTGACAACATCCCCTCGTTCACGCCAGCGACAATCGCATCAACCTTCGCCCGCCTCGGCGACAGCGTGCAAACAGGATCCGTAGCCGCCGCATCTCCCGTCAGCAAGAGTGCCTGGCACCGACATCCACCAAAATCCATCCCGCGGCGGTCACAACTTCTGCAAGGCTCCTGCATCCAGTCCTGGCCGCGAAATTTCTGAAACGCATCAGACGTTTCCCAAATATCGCGAAGGCTGCAACCCTTCACGTTCTCGAAAGGCAAGCCTGGAATCACCCTCGCTGCGTGGCAAGGCAGTGCTTCGCCGTTCGGCGTGACCAGCAAGAGTTTGCGGCCCCAGCCACCCATGCACGCCTTGGGATATCTTGCGTAATAGTCCGGAACCACATACTCCACGCGGATTTTTCCAAGCAAACGTTCTTGCGCTTGCTTGAGTATCACCAGTGAATCATCCAGTTGATTGCGCGTGGGCAGCAGCGCAGCTCGATTGACCAACGCCCATCCGTAGTACTGCACGTTGGCAAATTCCACACGCGACGCACTAGATGCTTCGGCGATGGCCAGCATCTGCCCGATTTGCGCGATGTTGCGGCGATGAATCACGAAGTTCAATGTCACTGCCACGCGCCGCGACTTGAGCCAATCGAGCACCCGCAATTTTTGCGCGTGCGTTTTGCTGCCAGAGATTTCTTCGGCTATTTCCGCCGTACTGCCTTGAAAACTCAGTTGGAAATGGTCGAGCCCGGCGTCGATCAGCGCGTCGAGTCGCGCTTCGTCGAGCGGCAATCCGGATGTGATCAAGTTTACGTACAAGCCCGCTGTGCGGGCCGCGCGGACCAATTCAACAGTATCAGGGCGCGCCAGCGGCTCGCCGCCAGTTAGATCAGCTTGCAGCACCCCGAGATCGGCGGCCTCGCGAAATACCCTCGACCAATCCGCAGTAGAAAGTTCCGTTGCGCGCGATTGTAGTTCTTGCGGATTCGAGCAGTACACACAGTGCAGCGGGCAACGATGCGTGAGTTCGGCGATCAGCGCCAGCGGATTGGATATAGAGGGCATGCTTGGCTTGCCGGTCTCTTTAAGTAGCACAGACTTCAGTCTGTGCGCTGCGCAGCCCGCACCAAAAAATTCGCGGAACTATCGATACAGCGCCCTGTGGAGATTTGCAGCGTGGGCCGCACCGCGCACAGACTGAAGTCTGTACTACTGAAAATCCAAGGCCCGCTGGTCGTGTAGCAGCTTTAGATACCCGAGAATGTCTTGCGCCACTTTTTCGGGAGCCGCTTTGCTGTAGATTTCCTGCAGCTCGCTGATGATTTGCTCCACGGTGTGCTGGCCGTCGCAACGCTCGATGATTTCGAGGCTGGGACCTTGCAGACGCAACGCGCGCTCAGGCATCAGCAGCGTGCGTGGTTCTTTGCCATCGTTGTTCAGACGGCATCCGGGCGCCAGACGCGGCTTGCTTTGCGGATCGAGTGTCGCGGACGTGTCGGTCATCAGAGATCGCTCGGGCGGAAGGCGCCGGGCGGCGGCCATCCGGGATTTACATACGCGTAGTAAAGCGCGTCGAGTTGCGCCCACAGAATATCGCATTTGGCGCGCAGCGCGGCATACGCCAAATCTTGTTCGTCGCGCGTGCGCGCGTGTTTCACCACCCAATTCAACGCAAAATCGGAATCTTCCGTCGCCTGCGTCAAGCGCCCGCTGAAATAATCCAAGCCGCTCGCCAGCCACGGATAGTGTTGCTTCAGGCGATCGAGCCGCAAGGAAATCAGCTGCTTGGAAAAAAGTTCCGTCAGCGAAGAAGCCACGGCTTCAAGATGCGTGTGCGAGGAAACAAAATGAATGTAAGCGTCCACAGCAAAGCGCGTGGCCGGCAAAATTCCTTCGCCACGCACCGCTTGCATGCGTGGCAGTCCCGTGGCTTCCACCAGCTTCAGCCATTTTGCAATGCCCCCGGGATTTCCGGCGTCGCCATCGTGATCGACAATGCGTTTGCGCCACGCCATGCGAAATCCCGGATCGTCGCTGCGCGCCAGGATGGCGGCGTCTTTCATCGGAATGTGGCTCTGATAGTAGTAGCGATTGAGCGCCCAGGCCTGCAGCTGACCGCGCGTCAACTTACCCTCGTGCATCATGGTGTGGAACGGATGCTGGTGATGATAGCGCTCTTCGCCGATCACGTGGAAACCCGCGACAAACTCAGGCTCCGGGAGCGCGTGTCTTTCCGTGGCAATGGTCACAGGTGCAGCTCCATGCCATCGTAGGCGATTTCGAAGCCTGCTTCCAGCACCGCGCGGTGCTCCGCGCTGTCTTCGTCAAGGATGGGATTGGTGTTGTTCATGTGAAGCAGAATTTTTCTGGCCTTGGACGACTTCGGGAACTGCTCCAGCAAGCCGCCCGGACCGGAAAGCGGCAAGTGACCGATTTCGCGCGCGGTCTTGTTGCTGCGGCCGGTGTGTATCAATTCGGTGTCACTCCAAAACGTCCCATCCAGGAGCACCACGTCGCTGGAGGCGGCCCACTCTTTCCAGCCGGTATTGCGGTTGGGCAACGTGGGCGCCACAAAAAGGCGCTTGCCACAGTGGTCGAAGAGCAATCCAATGACCGCTTCGTCGGCGGGCAGCGCCGCGCGCAGTCTTCCGCTGACGTAGTCCGGGTATTCCCCACCGAGCGGGACCGCGCGCGAGAAGAGCAGTGGCGGCCCTTCGGGATTGTGGTGCTTGGCGGTATCGACGGTGGCGACTGGCTCCAGCGAGATCCACTCCACCGGCGGCGCGGCGCGCCCGAGGACGCGAAAGATGGAGTTTTCCTCCGCGACGATGCGGCGCACCGCCGGCGTCGAAAGCACGCGAAATCCCTGGAATTCGCGCAAGTGCAGCAGGCCCATCAGGGAGTCCACGTCGGCGCTGGGAATGTACACCTCGCGGATCGAGGTGGAGGTGTTGCCATCGGGGAACGGGCGCAGCTCCTTGGTGGCCAGGATTTGCGAACGCAGATCCGGAGAGGCGTTGATCAAGGTCCAGTATCGACGGTGGGCGTATTCCGGGTTGGCTTCGATGGCGATTTGCGTTTGCGTGCGCGCCGAACCGTGGAACTTGCCGTCGCGAAAGCGGCGACAATTTGGGCAGGCGCAATTCCATTGCGGAAAGCCGCCACCTGCCGCGGAGCCTAGGATTTTGATTCGCATGAAAGATTAAGTTGTTGGGTGACGCAGTAACGAGAGGGTAGCAACCAGAGTTGGTGAAACTGTTGCCACAGGCGAGAGGGGTGCCTGCCCTGCAGGATCGCGACTAAGTCTGGAATTTCGTACGCAACGGCCTGCAGCGACTAGAGTTCGGCGTTGGCGTACGAGCTGATTTCGCAGCTGAGGTCGATCTCTTCGTGCGTCGGGGTGGTCCATTCCATGGCAGCGCTCCTCAGGAAAACGGCTGGTGCAACAAAGAAAGTATAGCATGAGGCCCGGAAGCGCCTAAAGAGAAGTGGACGCGGGGCCAGACCCCCCCGGGGTTTTCTGAATCGGTGTGATTCTAAAGGGAGTTAAAGTCCTTTGTTTTGATATCGTTTTGCAAGTGTTCATTCTGCAGTGTTTACGGCATCCTTTCAGTATCCACTTGGTTACCTGCCGGGCGATTCCGACGAAGTTATCTATGTGGGTAAGTATATCATATAGGCAAAATCTGTCAAGTGAAAAATGAGGGAACTACAACTGCAGGACGATTTTGCCGCGTTGATGCGGGGCGCCCGCTAACATCTCGTGGGCTAGGCGGGCATGCTCTAGGGGCAGGACTGTTCCGACCTGCGTTAGGAGTTTACCGCTGTCGAAGAGGGTGGTTAAGGTGTTGAGACGAGTGGTGGTTACATCGGCTAAGAAGAAGACTACCTTGTCGCCATAGCGACGGATCAGGTCTTCGGGTTTAGGGGAGACAACCGTTACCAGAATGCCGTGCGGAGGCAAGACGCGCATGGAACGTTCGCGGACTGCGCCGCCGACCATGTCGATTACGGCGTCGACGAGAGGCAGGCCGTCTTCAAATTTGGCTTGGCGATAGTCGATGATGGTGTCGGCACCCAGGGTGCGGAGGTAGTCGGCATCTTTGGCGGAGGCCGTGGCGAACACCTTAATGCCGGCGTTTTTAGCGAGTTGCACGGCGTAGGCGCCGACGTTTCCGGCGGCGCCGTGGATCAGGGCGGTCTGGCCGGCTTTAAGACGGGCGTATTCGAAAAGCATCTGCCAAGCGGTTACGGCGACAACCGGGGCGGAAGCGGCCTCCAGAAAGCTTAGTTTGGTGGGCTTGCGGGCGATCATTGCGGCTTTGGCCAGGGCGAACTCGGCGTACGCGCCGATGAATTGTTCGTTGGTGACGCCGTAGACCTCATCGCCGGGTTTGAATTCGGTGACGCCTGAGCCGACGGAGTCAACCACGCCGGAGAGATCGGAGCCCAGGATTAGCGGGAGTTGCGGCGCGGTTACGCTGGTGTTGCTGCGGATAAGGGAGTCCCAGGGGGCTACACCGGCGGCTTTGACGTGCACCACGACGTGGCCTGGCGCGGCTTGCGGACGGGAGATGTCGGCGATTTCGATTACGTTTGGGGGGCCGAAGGTGTTGATTATGGCGGCGCGCATGGGTGGTGAGGTGCTCCTTGGCGAGATGGTTTAGATGTTGGTGGACGGCGTTGAGGCGCGTGCGTTTTGGGATACGAAGATTTTCGTTCGAGAACGGATTTGTGATGGCGCGATCGAGCGGATGTGCCGCGCCTCCGGCGCTCGCGATGTTGGGCGCGCCCTACGGGCTGGGCTAAACTGTGCCGCGCCTCCGGCGCTGGTATCGCGTTGGGGCACGACATTGTATGTGGATAGCGTGTCGATTCGGCGTCACTTTCGTAAGCGGAGAAGCGAAAGCGATGAGAGCATCCGCCCCAACGGCGCGCCAGCCGTGGCGAGTTGCCTGGCGCCAGCCGTAGCGAGGGGTAACGGCGTCCGCCTCAGAAGGCGGCCGCTACAGAGGCGCGTTGGAGAAAGGTGCGTCGGGGAGGGTGGATAAGTTTAGTTGATTTTCCCAGCGGGCTACTACGGCGCAGGCTAGGCAGTTGCCGATTACGTTTACGGCGGTGCGGGCCATGTCGATCAGGGCGTCGATGCCCAGGATTATGAAAATTGGTTCGGTGGGGAGGTGGAAGGTGGCGGCTGTGGCTAGCAGGACTACCAGGACCGCGCGGGGGACGCCGGCTACGCCTTTGCTGGTTAGCATCAGCGTGAAGACCATCAGCAGCTGCTCCGGCCAGGTGAGGTGCATGCCCGCGGCTTGGGCCACGAAGATGGAGGCCAGCGCGAGATAGAGCGTGGAGCCGTCCAGATTGAAGCTGTAGCCGGCGGGAATCACGAAGGCCACGATTTGGCGGGGCACGCCGAAGGCTTCCATGCATTCCATGGCGCGGGGCAGCGCGGCCTCGGAGGTGCTGGTGGCGAAGGCGATGGTGGCGGGTTCGGCCACGGCGCGCAAGAAGCGTGCAAGCGGCAGGCGCGCAAAAAACGCGATGGGCAAGAGGACGAAAAGCAGAAACGCCGCGAGCGCCGCGTAGGCGGTCAGCAAAAGTTTTCCCAGCGGGAGGAGCACGCTCATACCCATGTGGCCCACGGTGTAAGCCATGGCGGCGCCCACACCGATGGGCGCGTAATACATGACGATATTTGTGAACTTGAACATGGTCTGCGCCAGGGATTCGGCGAAGCGCAGAATGGGCGCGCGGGTGGGCTCGGGAACGCGCGTCAGGGCGATGGCGAAAAGAATCGCGAAGACCGCGACCTGCAGAATTTGATTTTCCGCGGCGGACTTCACAATATTTTCCGGGAAGATGTGCAGGATAAAATCGTCCCAGCGAACCGGCGCCACGGTCGCCACGGTCGATTGAGCGGCGGTGCTGGGCAATAGCTGGATTTGCGCGGCCGTCGGCGTCATGGTCAAGCCCTCGCCGGCACGGCTCAGGTTGATGGCGGCGACGCCGATAAACAGCGCGATGGTGGTGACGATTTCAAAATAGATCAGGCTCTTGATGCCGATGCGGCCTACGGCGCGCAGGTCGCCGTGACCCGCGATGCCGGTGATGAGCGTGGCCAGGATCAGCGGGGCGACGATGACCTTGATCAAGCGCAGAAAGATGTCGCTCAAAAAGCGCAGGCGTTCGGCGAAGTACGGATGGTCCAGTCCGATTTCGAGTCCGAGCAGCATGGCGAAGAAGATCCAGAGGGTGAGCGAGCGCTGACGGACGGCGGCTACCGCGAGTAGCAGCAGCGCCGCGTCGCGAATGAACGCCGGCCAGCTATGCCCGGGCGTAACGATTTGCAGTGCCGCGCCAGTCAGAAACAGGAACACGCCGGCGGCGAGCAGCGCGAGATTTGCGCTAGGCGTTTTTTTGTTTTGGAGTGAGCTGGAATGTTCGGCCATTCGCGAGTCGCCATTGGGGCGAGCGATGGGCATCATATAACGCTTCGGGAAAAAGCGAACAACGCGGTTTCTTCCGTGTGGTGAGTCTGTTTCCGATTAGCGCGTTAATCGTCCAAGTGTCGCGACGGTTCGCTTCGATTATCTCTAGAACGCGGCTGCAGGATAGCTTCCGTGTAGCCGACTGTCCAAATGGAATCCCCGCTAGTCCTGGACCGATCCTTTGGCGTCACGCCCTGCATTCGCCATGACTAAACCACGTCGATGACGATGAGTGTGATGTCATCCTGCTGGGCCATCGAGGCCGATTGCCAAACGCGTATCTCGGAGAGCAGTTGCTCCGATAACTTAGAAGGCGGGCGGGACTGATTGTCGCGAACCACTTGCTCAAGCTTCCGGTCGCCAAAGGAATCGCCGCTGGCATTTTGGGGCTCAATCACGCCGTCTGTGTAAAGCAGGAAGCGGTCGCCAGAGTGGATCGATAGGTCACAAACGGGGTAGTCGGTCTCCGGGATGACTCCGAACAGCAGACCATTGCTTTGGATGCGTTCCAGCTTGCCTTCTCGCCAGCGCAGAAGCGGCGGGTGCCCCGCCGCTGAATACCGTGCCTTGCGATTCTCGGTATCAAGCCACAGATAGGCCGCAGAGACTAATTGATCGCGTGGTTGTCCGTAGAGGATGCGGTTCAAGCCACGCAATACTTCGCGCGGCTCATGCGCGCAGCTCACCACGGATTGCACCGCCACTTTGATCATCGCAGCGATGAGGGCGGCCGGCACACCGTGTCCAGTGACGTCCGCCACGAGGAAGCCCACCCGCTGCCCATCGACGGGAATGAATTCATAGAAGTCACCAGCGACGGCGGCCATGGGCCGATAGGCAACCGCGATCCGAAGGCTGCGGACCTCGGGAACAGCTGCAGGAAGGATTGAGAACTGCAAGTCCCGGGCGACCTTGAGCTCGTCTTCAATCGCCAGCAAGCGATGCTCGCTAGCAAGGATGATCTGCACGGCGACGTACCCCATCGAAAGCAGGAACACAGCAAAAGCCAGATGGCTTGAGAGGCCCGATTGTTGGTAATGCAGCGGGTGCAACACGTTAGTCCACAAAGCCTCAGTCGCTAAAACGAGTGTGCCGGCGGCTAGAACGCGGCGGTTGAATAGAACCAAGAACTTGTCAGACAGTTTCTTCACGGTAACGACTGTTACGAGGACAAGAAGGCCGCAATCCGAGACAAGCCTGTGGTAAAGGATGAACTTGTCGGCGGAGCCGCCGACTGCGAACCAGCCAATTCCGACAACAGCGATTACCGCCTCGGCAAGAATTAGAATCTTGATGAGAGGCCGAACTCCACCCCGGCTTAATTCCAAGAAGGCCGACATTGCAACGACAGAGAGCAGGTACGCGATCAGAGTGTTCACGTAAGGGACGCTCGTCTGAAGCAGGCGCGGCAGAGCCGCAACGACAGCCGGCGACCGAAACAGGAGTCCGGTTCCGTACATCGCGCTCCATATTCCTAGCCAAATAACAAGGCGTGCGCCCCTCCGCGGACGGATGGCGGCAAGGGAGGAAGCTGCCAATCCGATGAACAGGAAAACTGCTCCAAACAGGATGTCGGCGAGTTGGCCGCGGAGCATTTCCAGAAGTTGGTCTTCCATACCCGCCCGCCTCCCGAACATCGCCAAGATACCGGACTCCCCGTCGCCGTTGATGCATGTCCGGTTGACCTTAGAACAGGACGCCTTGGCAAAAAACCAACGATCCCGAGCGGATCACGGACAAGCCGGAAGTAACCGGGGGCAGAAGGCCCATTGTCCGAAATCGCCACTATCGCAGTCCACTTGCCTGTGTGCTCGGGTTACCGGGCATGGGCCTCATAGTCTATGGCACACTGCCGCGCTAGTCTCTATGGCACGGTATACCGAACATCTCTTACACGGAACACCGAACCTCGTTATGCGATTGCGGGGTACCCGCCAACTAGGTTCGCGCATCTGAAACTTTGCCAAGGGAAGTAGACCAGGGGACTACAGCAGCGGAGGAGATTAACGTGGCGAAAGAAACCGCAAAAATCGTGCGCTTCCATGCTTTGGGTGGACCTGAAGTATTGAAGATTGAAGAGGAGCCAATCCCCGAGCCTGGGAAAGGCGAAGTTCGTCTGGACGTGAAAGCGATTGGGCTGAATCGTGCCGAGGTGATGTTCCGCAGCGGGCAATATCTGGAGTCCGCTGTGCTGCCCTCGAAGCTGGGCTATGAGGCGGCGGGTGTGGTGGCGGCGGTGGGACCGGATGTGGACACGCGCTGGCTTGGAAAAAAGGTCAGCACGCTTCCGGCATTCCTGATGACGAACTATGGGGTTTATGGAGAAGTGGCGATTGTTCCGGTCAGTGCGCTGGCGGTTTATCCAGAGAAGCTGACGCCCGAAGAGGGCACCTCCATCTGGATGCAGTATTTGACGGCCTACGGCGCATTGATTACCCATGCGCAGATTACGAAAGGCGACTTCGTAATCATCACAGCAGCCAGCAGCAGCGTGGGAATTGCCGCGATAGAAATGGTAAAAGCGGAAGGCGCAATCAGCATTGCCACAACGCGGACGTCGAAGAAAAAAGCCACGCTGCGAGAAGTGGGAGCAGACCACGTGATTGCCACCGCGGAAGAGAATTTTCTGGCGCGGGTTAAGGAGATCACCGGTGGCAACGGAGCTCGCGTGACGTTCGATCCCATTGGTGGCAAAGGCATCGAGCTGCTGGCGCAGGCGGCCGCTCTCGGTGGAACCATCTTCGAATATGGAGCGCTGGCGCCGGAGCCGACGCCGTTTCCTTTGTTTACGGCTCTGGGCAAAGGGCTATCGATTCGTGGCTACACGTTGCGCGAGGTGCTTTCTGTTCCGCCGTTGAAGGCCAAGGGTGTGCAGTATGTTTTCGATCATGTGCAGGCCGGCGACTTCAAGCCGCGCATCGATAAGGTTTTTCCGTTTGCGCAGATCGTGGAAGCGCACCGGTACATGGAATCGAACGAGCAGATTGGGAAAATTGTTGTGACGGTGTAGCACGGCCGTTATGGGAAGCTGACGCACAGTCTTTTTTCTAGTGCTGGGTCAGCTTCCGATCAGCGCGTTTATCAGGCATGTGGATAAAAGCTAAACGGGTTTGCGCCATGACTTCCGCTTCAGCAGAGTACCCGCCGAAAGGTGCGGATGGTCACGTGATACCCTGAATTTATGAAAGGCTTCGAACGTTTATCTTTCTGGCCTGCGTTCGGCACTCATGCACTCATCGGCATCTGCGGATCGTTTGTCGTTGGTTTTATGCCGGAAGCCATCTTAGGCCGCGCTTATTACAACACCGGATTAGAGCCGTATTCCCCGATGATTGTTCTGGTTGCGCTCCTGCTAGGATTTGCACTAAACGCCGACGTTGGGCACACAGCCGCGATATGGGTGTGGGTGATTGGTTTTGCGTGGCTGGCGTTCGGAATGAACAGCGACTCTCGTTATTGGTATAACGACCCTTTAGCTGTCAGCAGGTCACAATATATTCGGGACAATTTCTTCGGTCCGAGTCTCAAATGCAGTGGCAGCGAGTGCTTGGGTGAATTGATTTTTACAACTCCATTCGCAGCCTCAGTTGGTTATTCGATCGGGGCATTCATGGGATACATGAAGTATCGGCGTAGGAGGAACGCTTTACTCTTGTCGTAGGAAAGTTGATATGCCGGGTGCCCAGGGCGAAGGCGGAAATCCACGTGTCCGGTGAGCGCGTTTTATCAGGACTTTGGATCCGTAAGCGTCGTAGATTGGTCCGTCAGGAGAGTCGCCCGTTCCTAGCGTACAGAGAATAATGGAGCGAGAATGGGAATCCTGGAAATGCTTCACTTACGAAGGCGCCGCACTCCATTTGGGGAGTATGTTAGCCCCAAAGTAATCCGAAAGCTGCTACGCGAAACGAAGCCCGGAGTCATCCCGCCGCCCCAGGTAAAGCACTTCCAATTCGTCGTGATACTCGTCGACGACACGAATCCTCAGCAGGTCTCGGCAATGCTCGACACGGTGATAGACACGCTATTCCAACATCATGTTTCTGTTACAAATATGATGCCTTCGCTTTTGGTTGGCGTGTTGGGCGTGCCCTTTCGCGAAGGTAACTCCGCCGAGGCACGCCAGGAACTTGTCGGCGCGCTACTTCGAGAGCATGGCGAGCGAATCAGAATCGCCCATGGAGAATGTGATGCACTCGTCGGCGCGTTTGGCGGCCATGCGCGGCATGCATATGGCGCACTGATTCCGGGGTTCTCGGGAATCTTGAAGAAACTACTTGAAACCAAGTTCGGCACTGCTGTCGAGGTCTCTTGAAGACTGGGAAGGTGAACGCTCCAAGCTTCCTAACTCCTGGTTAGTCGGATTACCGGAAACTGACCCACTACGTTTTTGCTGGCAACTTGCTCGCGGGTTCTTGCCACTGCTATCGTTCGGAAATGCCAACGATCCAGCAATTTGAATGTTCCCGCTGCCACATTTATGTTCCGGCGGATAAGCCACAGACGGTTTGCCCCGCATGCGCTGGAACGTTGTACGTGCGCTACGACCTTTCCGCAGCGCGCGGAATCAATGGACGAAATGCGATAGCCAAGGACGCCGCGCAATCGCCGTGGGCGGGCATGTGGCGTTATCGCTCGGTGCTGCCGCAGGTAACACCGGTGACGCTGGGTGAAGGCTGGACGCCGATGTTGCGCAGCAAGCGCTACCCGGGCGTGTACGTGAAAGAAGAGGGCGCGAATCCCACGGGGAGTTTCAAGGCGCGCGGGCTGGCGCTGGCGGTGACCATGGCGCGTCATTTGGGATTGCGCAAACTGGCGGTGCCTTCGGCGGGGAATGCCGCGGGTGCGCTGGCGGCATACGCGGCGGCGGCGGGAATCGAAGCCAACATTTTTATGCCTAAAGATGTACCGCTTGCGAATTATCTGGAAGCCATTTTGTATGGCGCGAATGTGACGCTGGTGGATGGCTTGATTTCCGATTGCGGGCGCATGGTGGCGGAGCGAAAAGAGAAGGAGGGCTGGTTCGATATTTCCACGTTGAAAGAGCCGTTTCGCATCGAAGGCAAGAAAACCATGGGATACGAACTGGTCGAGCAGCTGGGCTGGGAATATCCCGACGCGGTTTTTTATCCCACGGGCGGCGGCGTGGGATTGATCGGCATGTGGAAAGCGTTCATCGAGATGGAAGAACTGGGCTGGGTGCGGCCGGGGAAGCGGCCGCGGATGATCGCGGTGCAATCGGCGGGTTGCGCGCCGGTGGTGCGGGCGTTTGAAGCGGAAGCGGCGGCCAGCACGATGTGGGAAAACGCGGCGACGTTTGCGTCTGGCTTGCGCGTGCCGAAACCTTACGGGGATTACATTATGCTGCAAATTTTGGAAGAGTCCGACGGGATCGCGCTAGCTTTTCCTGACGAGAAGATTTTGGAGTCGCTGAAAGATTGGGCGCGCAACGAAGGAATTTTTCTTTCGCCGGAGGGTGCGGCGGCCACCGCTGCATATGACCATCTGCTGGCGAATGGGGAATTAACATTGGAAGATCGCGTGGTGCTGTTCAACACCGGAGCGGGGCTGAAATACACGGATGTCACTGCCGAAGCCATGGGGTTGCGGAGGCCGTAGGCGGGGTCGAAATTTGCGGCCGGAAATATGGTTCCGGGACGTGGACTCGAACCACGATACTCAGCTCCAAAGGCTGATGTCCTACCAATTAGACGATCCCGGAATAGGGTAGAGCCAGATAAGTTTAGCAGAGGAAGAATCGGTTCGCACGCGGAGTGCGGCGTTGCAGCTACGTCTGGGATTCGGCAAGGATTGGGGCCGGCGGACAGCCGCACCGCCAGGATTGGCTGTGCCACCGAAGCATAGGTTCCGACCTACAGACCCACAAGACAGGACTTTTTTCGCGAGCTGGTTAGCGAGCGCTTGAAATCGTTTGTACGCGGTGGTGGCTGAGCGTGTGCTGGCGAGGCGCGCGTGGGCGGACACGTTTCCTGCGACGCTCGCCGTAGGTCCACTGAAAAAGGGCGTAGAGCAGAAAATCCAATCCGAGGATGCTGAGCGCTAGAAAGAGGGTGAGGGTCATATCGTGATCACGTCCTGCTGAGCGACGCGCGCATCTTGCGCGAACGTCTTGAGTAAACGAGGAAATATTAGAGGCGGGGACGGCAGAAAGTCCTGAAAAGTTCGTGAGGAAATTGTTAGGAAAAACGTTGCTAGATGTTAAGGCGCCGCCGAAGGGGTGATGCGGGCCTTATGGTTTCCTATCAAATCGGTCGGGACTTCTTCACGGGGCGTTTTCTACGCTTGGGGTGCAAGGAATCGGCTGCGAGGATCGGATCGTGACGCAGCCGTTGCAGTCGAGGAGGAGACCCCGATGGGCGGAGATTTACATAGCGTTCAGCAGGAAGTGCCGGGCAGTTGCGGGATGTGCGGGCAGGCGACGGAATTGTTCGAGCTGCCAGGCAGGACGGAGAAGTTGTGTCTGGCGTGTAGCGCGGACTTGGCCACGGCAGTGGTGTTGCGCACAGAGATCGATAGCGCAACATGGGCCGGGCAGGACGCTGGTGATCTGGTGACGGAGTTTGCCGCGCTGAGCCGGCAGATGTTGACGCGGGCGCAATCCGCGGATGCGTTGGGGAGTTGGTGATCGCGAGCGCTGCCTGGCGAAGGTGAGGGAGGCCCTAGCACATCGTATCCCCTTGAGTCGTTCAGGCAGTCGCCGCTTGAACGCACTGCAACATCCGCAAGGGGATACCTCCGCAGGGGGATACGATGTGACAGGGCTATTCCACGCCCGGCGAAGGTGTGCGCGCGGAATGAGTTTCTGCTAGATTGGTAGGGTTGCTTCCACGCGCTTTTCCATATGGAGAGGCGGACATGTGGAGAGGTGGCCGAGCGGTTTAAGGCGCACGCTTGGAAAGCGTGTGTAGGTTAACCCCTACCGTGGGTTCGAATCCCACCCTCTCCGCCATTCAGTCTTATTGTTTTTCCTCTTTGCCTTGAACCCCCTTAAAAGCCGTAAGTTGGCGGCTGATTGCGAGAATCGAACCGACGTGTTTCTCTCCACGGTTGTTACATGTCGGAAAACGCGAGAATTCGATCTTCCCTCTCCGGACCGAATGTCGAGGTTACTTTGGAGATGAACGAGGCAAAGCCCCAAGGTCTTGTGGGTTCGATCCCCATGGGCGCCAAATTGCAGCGTTTAGGAAAACAGGCAGTTCTTGGAGCGAAGTGTGCGACCAATCGGGACTCTCCAAAGGAACGGCCCAGATGGCGTTCTACGCTCGGAAAGGCGCTCCCGGTCTGCCCAAAAACCGTTGCGGGCCTATCTCTTCGAGCGATTGAGCGTGCGAATCCCACGCTGCGCCGGTGGCAATGCCGAATCGAAGAGGATGGTCTTTCGGCAGACCGAGATAGTCCGCATGTCGGTCATTTACAAAAGTGAGCGCGCCAGACGGATCAGCGTACCAGGTGTATGCCGGAATTACCTCCAGAGTCGCTCGCCACTGCGCCTCGAGGATGTGTTTCGATTCGGACTCGCGTCCTGGAGAGGCCATGGCAGGCATCTTACACCCAGAGAAATCCGTGCGGAATAATGAGGATTCAAATGGACGGCGCCGACGAAGGCTGTCGACTGACCAACGTTGGGCTCTTCCACGAATTGAGGCGCTTGCCCGAGAAGCACGGAAACCCTATCGCCAGAAAGCATGGCAAAAATCCCATACATGCTTGCGGCGTCTTTGTTTGGCTCAGAATCCCGGATCAAGAGATTGCCTGCATCGTAGATTCGTCAACGAGGATGTAGTAACGGCGGATGAATCACATGCGGAACGCCGCGATTTTGCGCAGGGCGTCTTTCTTCCGTTGAACTGGTGTTCCCCGAAGCATTTTTTTGTACCGTGTTGCCAGGCTTCGGTTCGCTCGAGCGCACCGCCGCACCCGGATATGGGAGAGGCGGGGGCTCTTCAACCGAGCTCAAATCCACAACCGCGATGGCATCACTATTGGCTCCCGTGATCGCGATGAGGATGTTGTCTTGGCCATCGGAGACCAGTGCATCGTAGCCCGTCGAGAGAGGCACTGGAAATTCGATGCGCGACCGCAGCCTGCCCACTCTGCCGTCGAACACGTCGATGCCCTGCGTGGTGGGCTGAAACAGCAGGCTGCCGTCCGGACTGAATTTCGCTCCGTACACGTAAGAAATGCTTAGCACTTCGCGGTCATTCAGAACGAAAGGAGCTTCTCCGTTCAAGTCGGAATCCAGAAGATAACTGCTGGCTTCCAGTTGCACCTGGTTGTGCGCTAGGGCGAGGTCGTAGTCGCCGTAGCAGCAGCCTTGGCCGACAGTGGCGTTAAAGATGGTGTTCGTCGCCGTGTCCATGCTGAAAATGTAGCCGTCATTGTTGAAATAAACGCGGGTATCATCGGCACTCAGTGCGAGTCGCAAATAGAGATCGGTCGCGAGACCTGGTCCGGTGATGTTCAGGTTGGCGAGCGCTCCGCTATTGGTGTTCAAAACAAAATAATTGCTGGCGCCCGTGCCGCCTTGGACGTCCACCACAAGGTATACGATTCCGCCGTTGCTGACAGCGACACCAGCGGGACTGACCTGAAATCCGGGGGGTTCGTTGGGCGGGTTGATAGGGAAGGCCTTGGCGTTTGCCGGATTCGCCGGATCGAGCAAATAGACAACACCGGCACCGGAATCCGCCACCGCCAGCTTGCTGCCGTCCGACGATAGCGCCAGAGCCCACAAACGCGGCGTAGCGCCCTGCGGTACGGGAACCGCGATAGGCGCTAGCCATTTGCTCTGGGCTCGGGAAAAAACCTGAATTTGGCCGGCATCCGTAAAGTAATAAAGACTGCGAACGGGATCATAGATTCCTTGCATCAGCGAAGCTCCTGCCAGTGGGAAAGACTGCACGGCGGGCAAATAATGGAATGCACCGCTTGCTGTCGCTGTTCCGGAACTGCTGGTCACCACCACGTCCGCGGAAGAATTAGCGGTGCCCGGGGGAATCGTGAAGTAGATGGATTGCAGTTCATAAGGAATAGGCTCCACACCATAGGCATTGGGATTCGCGCCCTGGATGGTTGCGGCTTTTCCCCCGACGCTCACTGTGAGATCGGAAGGAACCTGCGTCGCGTTAACGGGCAAGAATCCGTAGCCATAGATCACGCCCGTGCCGCCGCCTTCCGCGGTGGAACTATCGGGAGTCGCTTCTAAAATCGTGGGCCCGTAACTAAAACCATCGGCAATCAGTTGCATCCCGCCGTCGTTTGAAAACACATAAACATTCACCGGGCCCGGCTGTCCCGCTGGCGTTGTGAAGGAAACGTTGTTATTTGTCGAAGAAATTCCGGTGGCGGGATTTACGCCTAGATAGATCTTGCTCTGGTTATTTACCGTGGCCGGCTCATTCACTTGCACCACGGTGCCTCCGGCCACAGGACCGGTAGCGGGCATTAGAAATGCATTCGTGAATGTTGTGGTCACCGGGCCGCTGCGTAGTTGCGTGGTGTCCAGGAATCCGAATCCTTCCTCAAGCGGACCGCCCAAAACACCATTGGCGTCTATCGCTTCGTAGTTGGGGCTGGCGGCTGGTCCGACCTCAAATCCGCCGCTGGTGTACTCGACGATCATATTGGGAAGCCATCCCAACGGCTGTTGCGAAGCGATGTTGTAGGCATACACCACTGAATCGGTGGGGAAGTACAGCGTGCTGGAGTCGCTGCTGAATGTGAAAATGGACGCCGAGGACGTCGATCCTGAAGGTAAGTTGATGGCGAATGCCTGATTTAGCGTGTGAGCGTCATAGAAAACCGCCTGGTCCGAAGTTCCGCCGCGCACCACCACATACCGTCCGTCCGGGGTCGTGAATAAATTAGTGGTCACAAACCCGCCGATGACGTTGCTCATAAACTGCCCAGTGGAAACCACCAATTCGCACAGCGTGCCATCGCTATCGATACTGCCAATCAATACCCCTGCGCGGTCCCCCGTACGCGCGAACCCCCCGATGTTCAACAGTGGGAGCGGCAGTGTTGGACTCCCGACGACGTTCACCGAGCCATATATGGTTATGGAGTTGTCGGTGGGATTCCAGAGCGCGATACTTTGCGAACCGTCAACGCTGGGGATACCGCCCTGCTTACCGAGTAGCGCAACGCGGCCATCGGCGAGCACGAGGGCGGAGATAGCGGGGAAACCATAGGGGCCAATCTGCGAAGCAATGTAGCGATGGGTTATCTGCATCTGCATAGAATCAATGGTGTACACATCTCCCTGCAGAGTTCCCACGTAGAGTGTGCTGTGATCCGGGGTATCGTCAATCCCCCAGGCGCCGGGTACGGTGATCGCGCCGATCTTCTTCTGCGAAACAGCATCCATGACGAAAATCTGGTTTGAGTACGGATCGCTCACAAAAAATCGCGAGGTCGCGGAGTTATAGACGACCCAATGCGTGTTCAGAGAATACCCGTACTCCGTGACTGCGTCGGTCCGCACATAGGTGGTTCGTGTGCTAAGTGGACTGCCGCCCCCGCCTTTAACCACATTGACGGTGAGCCCCAAAGATGCCGTGTGCGTAAGGTTCCCAGCCGTTCCAATAAACGTAACGTTGGTCATGGCGGCGGAAGCGCCCGGCAAGGAAGATACTGTCACAGTGACCGGCGTCCCCGGACTTACGGAAATATTGGAGGGCGAAACGCTAACACCTTGGGGTAGCCCGGTCGGTTGCACTGAAATCGCGGAAGAGAAACCGTTGATGGAGGTAGCCGATAGCGAAGTGGTCATGGAACCACCAGCGGAGATAGAGACGGACGTGGGGCTGAATCCTAAACTGAAGTCCGGGACAGGGGGAGGCGGAGTATAGCCGCCCCCGCCTCCGCCGCAGCCCCAGAGCAGGAGCAAAACGCCTACAGTGCAGCATGCGGTTCGCGCCAAAGTATCTAATTTCCCGGGAAAGATATTCATTACGGGGCTGGTCCCAAGCTTTCAAACTGTTTTTTATCAACAGTGAAAGTGCGTTATTGTCAGCCCAAGCGCGAATCGAGTCAATACTCATTTTTAGATACCCTGCGCGGCGCTAACTAATAAAGTAAGACACGCTATGCAACCCGTGGTATAGTGGCGCGCCGATTAACAGCTAATTCGGGTCACCGGTGCCATGCTGCCTTCCAGTCCTCTCACTCGTTTTGCGACAACATTTGCGCTGCTGTTTCTTCCCCTGCCTGCGTTGGCGCAGACATTCCAAAATCCCTTGCTCATACCTACCAGCAGCGATCCTGGACAAGTCACCACCGCGGATGTAAATGGTGACGGGAAATTGGACTTAATCTATTTGGATGGAAATCAGTACGGCCAGATGGCCCTGCACATTCTCTTGGGCAAGGGCAACGGCAACTTTGTGCATAGCCAGGATGTCGCAATGCCCTCGGGCATCTGCTGCGGCATCACCATTGCCGACGTGACCGGTGATGGCCGGCTGGACATTATTTTGCAGGGTGCGCTTCCCTACCAGCTCACCAGCCAAGTAGCAGTTTTGCCGGGCAACGGAGACGGGACATTTCAAGCTCCGATCGTGACCACGTTTCAACCGCCCAACATCGATGGAGATCCCGGATTTGTGAGTCCCGTCAACGTCGGCGATATCAACGGGGACGGCAAGGCCGATCTAGTCGTCACCGATACTACCAACGGCGTGATTTCCTTGCTACTGGGAAACAACTCCGGAAGCTTTACTTTTGCGAGCTCGATTCTTACTTACACGAGAAGCACCACCTATCTTACTGACCTCAACGGTGACGGCAAGCTGGACATTATCGCTACCGACAATTTGGGAGCGCTCTTTGAGGTTTTTCTCGGCAATGGGGACGGCACTTTTCAGAATTTCGTTCGATATTCACTTGGGACAAGCGGTGGCGGATTTATTCTCACCGATGTTGACGGCGACGGGCTTTTGGACATGCTCGCCTCGGTCTATCCCAATCAGATCGTCTATTTCAAAGGCAACGCCAACGGCACCTTCGCTGCATTTGTGACCGTCGGCTCCGTTCCCAGTGGAAACCAGTTCGTGGGTGTAGGCGATTTTAATGGCGACCACATCGTAGATCTCGCGTTCGTAAATAATACGGGTGTGGGCGTGACACTCGGCCTGGGCGTCTCTGGCGGTGCGCCCGCGTTCTCCGGATTGCATACCACCCTGAGTGGCGGCTCCACCAATCCCTACTCGACCTACTTGTTTTATCCTAATTTCGTTCCCGGCGATTTTAATGGTGACGGGAAGGAAGATTTGGCCATGCCTGTTGAAGGTGGGATCAGTATTCTCCTCAGCAAGGGTGACGGGACGTTTGACAGTGTGCCTTACTACGATATGGGACAAGAGGTGGGCGCCGCCGCGGTGGCGCAGTTCAGCGGCGGCGGGCATGAGGATATCGCCGTCACTTTGCCGGCCACTTTCCCTCGCTTGTTGCTAGGCGACGGCACCGGCAACTTCACTCTGGGTCCCGACCCCAATCCTAGTTACATGTCGACGGGCGCAGACACAACGTTGCTCGTTGGCGATTTTAACGGCGACGGCAAACCCGACCTGAACATCTCCGATCTGGTTCCCAACGAAAGTTCCGCCGGGACGCAATCGGTGGCTCTGAATTTAGGCCACGGAGTTTTTGCCACGCCTGTTGTTAATCCCAATGGCTCGACGGTGATGGCCGATTTCAATGGCGATGGGCGCACCGATATTCTTGACATCAACGGCGAACAAGTGATCGTCTCGTTGGGCCAGGCCGATGGCTCCTTCAAAACCGCGAACACCACCATCCGTATCGCCAGTGATCCCGGCCACGCTAACGTCGGAGACGTCAACAACGACGGCAAACCGGACTTGATCATTAACTATGGCGACCATATGGAGGTTTGGCTGGGCAACGGTGACGGCACCTTCACCTATGCCACCTCCACCTCGCTCCAGAATATCGGGCCAGATGACTTGGTCGCGGTAGCCGACGTTGACGGTGACGGCAAAGCCGACGCAATCTATGTGCCCAACGCCAATCCTGCGGTTACGTTGAGTCCACTGGAAATTTTCTACGGCAACGGTGATGGCACCTTTCAGGCGCCGGTCAGCATTCCATTGTCGCACCGGTATGTGCAGGTGGTCGTCGCGGACATAAATAACGACGGCAAGCCGGACATGGTGTTGACCGACGGCGCCAGCGTCGCTGTAATGCTCAACTTGGGCAATCGCACCTTCGATTCGGAGGTGCATTACATAGCGGGGCGCGCCGTCTCTGCGCTTAACGTCGTTGATGTGAATTCCGACGGCTATCCGGATATCGTGGTGGCGAACACTGGTGGCACCACGGTGGCCGTACTGCTAAACCAGCCACAAGGAACATCTGGAACTGGTTCGCTGGTTAGCGGCACTCTGTCGATTACTCCCGAACCGTCTGTTTCTGGACAGCCGCTTACGGTGACGCTGACGGTGGCCAGCCAAGCGTCTGGCGGGGCGGTTCCCACTGGCCAGGTGAGCTTCACCCTGGACGGAGTATTTCTGGCTGATGTGACTGTAACCAACGGCAAAGCCAGCTACACTATCAGCAGTACCCTCCTCCCTATCGCCCACATGATCGGGGCCGCTTATTCCGGCGACGCCACCTATGCACCGAAAAATTTTGCAGTAGAGGACACCATCCTGCCGCCGACGTATGCGACGACCACGGCTTTGTCCGGGGTTCCGGCGACGATACTGGCCACGCAAACTATCCGCCTGACGGCGAGCGTCAGCAGCACCGTTGCAGTGCCGAACGGAGTGGTTACGTTTTTAGATGGCGCGAAGACCCTCGGGGCGGAGACCATCAATAGCTCTGGAGTTGCATTATTCGATACGGGGTTACTGGCGCCGGGGGCGCACACATTGTCCGCGAAGTATGCGGGCTTTAGCCAAATTGGATTTACAGACACGGAGGCGACGTATGTGGCGGCGATTTTTTCGCCGAGCACCTCGGCGTCTTCAGTGGTGACCATTACTACGAATGCGACGGCAACTTCACTGGCGGCCTCAACTACTTCTCCGACGGCGGGTACGGTGGTGACATTTACGGCGACTACGACTTCCGCGGCTGGGGCGCCTTTTGGGGGTGTGTCCTTTTTTGACGGAACTACCTTGTTGGGCACTCTATCGCTGGACAGCAGCGGGAGCGCGGCTTTCAGTACTGCTTCTCTAGCTACGGGACCGCACACCATCACTGCCACCTTTAACGCCAATGGACCCTACGCCAGCAGCACGTCTACTTCCTTCAGCGAATCCATCAGCGCAGCTTCCACGGACACGGCCCCCACGGTGGCATCCCTCGTCCGGGAAACTGATGCCGCCGGGACCACTTCTTCGCTCTCAGCCACCATATCCTCAACGAACTCTCCATCCGCCGGTACGGTAACTTTTCTGGATAACGGAATGATTCTGGGAAGCATGGCGCTGGATGGCGCGGGCGTTGCGCGCCTACGGATGGCTCAACTCACCAGTGGCGTACACACATTTACCGCCAGTTATTCGGGCACCTCTCAATTCGCGCCCAGCGCTTCGCCAATTTTGAATGAAATGTGGCCGACGAGCGGACCCGCATTTGCTCTCCAAATCCAGCCCTCGGCCATTCCCGCGCGCACAGGTGCGGCCGCTTCCTTCCAAATTACTGTCTCCCCGTTGGGAAATTTCCAGCAAATCGTTCAACTTTCCTGCGCAAGCGGTCTGCCACAGGGCTACAGCTGCGAATTTTCTCCCAACGGAATCGCGGGTGCTGGAACCTCCTTGCTGGATATCGTTTCCACGGCGCAGAACGAAGCATTGCCCTGGTCGCCGAAATTGTGGCCCACCGCAACGTTGCTGACCATGTTTGCAATGTTTCTGGGTGTATCGCGGTGGCGCGGTTATCCGCGTCTCGCCTTGGCTCTCGCGACATGTTCATTACTGCTCGCATTAGTAGGGTGCGGCGCAACTTCTTCACCGACGGAGGTGCGCACCTTCGTAGTCACCGTGAAGGCCGCCGTGGGGCAGGACATCGATACCGTGGTCCATAGCGCGGAAATTCAGGTGCATTTGCGGGTCGCAAGGTAAGCGTTCCGGCTGTTTCTGGGTAGCGAATGGAACAAATGTCCGGGGCTTGCGGGCGGAATTTGGCAGAGATTAATCGGTGCTAACACATTTCTAGCGAGGTCACCGCGTCAATGCACTCTTTGCCATGCCGGATCGCCATTCTTTTTTTGATCGCCGCATTTTCTACCGGCGCGCGAGAAGCTCACCCAGCTGCGATACCGTTGACCTTCGAAGTCAATCGCGGCCAGGTAAATTCCGAGGTCCGGTATCTGGCGCGCACGTCCCAGGGCACAATTTTTTTGACGAACAACGACTTGGTGCTGTCCGCCGGGGCTGCCTCGGACGCCAAACCCTTGCGCATGCATTTTGTGAACGCCATGCCGTCCGCCCCCCAGGGAGAAAGCGCTACCGGCGGCTACGTGAATTATTATTTGTCCAACGATCCCCGCAAATGGCTTTCGCATTTGCCGCTTTACGGCGCGGTGCGCTATCCCGCGCTATTTCCGGGGATCGATGCCGTGTTTCACGGCAACCAGCAAAATGTGGAGTACGATTTTACGATCGCGTCGCATACCTCCCCCGATGAAATTGCTTTTGCCTTCGATGCTGCGGACAGTGTCGCTGTAACCGCGGATGGGGGATTGCAAATTTCCCTTGGCGCGACAAAATGGCGGCTCGCGGCGCCAGAGGCCTACCAGTGGGTCGGCAAGAAGCGCGTGCCAGTGGAAGCCCGTTACGTTCTGTTGCCAGACCAGACAGTGCGGTTCTACGTCGCAGCGTTCGACAACGATGCGCCGATCGTCATCGACCCCGTGGTGCAATATGCCACTTCGATCATGGCCAGTGCTGGAGTGAGCGTGGCCGGGATTCAGGTCGACAGCTCGGGAAACTTGCTCGTGGCCGGAGCCACCTCCGCTGCCGACTATCCGACCACCAACGGCCAGTCCCCCAATCTTTCGGGTTCCCAGCAAGTCTACGTGACCAAGTTAAATCCTGCTGGCAGCGCCATCGTCTACTCAACGTACGTGGCCGCCTCTGACGGCGGCAGCAGTGTCAACGCCCTGACCATCGATGGTCAGGGGAACGCTTACCTCGCTGGCATTACCGCCGCTGCCAACTTTCCTGTTACCTCCAACAATCTGGGTGTCTGCTCTCAATTCTGCAATGCCGGCTTTGTAGCCAAGTTTGACCCCACCGGTGCCCTGCAATACGCGACTCTCCTCGCCTCCGGCCAAGCCCTTCCTTACAGTATCGCGGTCGACGGTCAGGGCCACGCCTTGGTAGTCGGCGGCGCGTTCGACGGTACGCTCATCACCGTAAATGCTTTCCAGTCCCAGTACGGTGGAGGCCTGTGTACCTCGTGCGGTGGTCCATTTTTCGCCGAACTAAATTCCGCCGGCACAAATTTTGTTTTCTCCAGTTATTTTGGGGGCCCGGGGTCAGGTGCCGGGCCTTCGCTCGCAAAGGCCACAGCGTTCGATTCTTCCGGAAATATTCTGATCGCCGGCGTGGCCACCGCGGATCCGCCTCTCGCATCCCCTTGGCAATACGGTGACGGAGATCTTTTCTTGGCAGAATTCGCCAGCGACGGAAAGACGCTCCTGTTTTCCACGCGATTGGGAGCCAGTGGTGACATTCAACCTCCTTTCAATACCCTGCAAGCGATGGTTTCCGGTCCGGATGGCGTGGTTTATTTAATTGGTAGCGCGCAGACCCCGGATTTTCCTTTCACACTGAACGCTTCGGCGCTTCCGCAATCGCCCCTAGGTTCCTATACCGCCGGTTCCTACGTCCTCGCCGTGAATCCTGCCTTCACTGGGTTGCAGTATTCGACTTTTCTCGGGGGTCTGGATCCTTATGGAGTAGCGATCGATCTCGCCAACCACTTGCATATCGTCGGCTTGGATATCACCAGCCCGTTTCCCTTGGCCAATGCGGTGGACGTGGATATTTCTCAAGGCGGATACGCACTCGAACTCGATCCCACCAGTGCACCGGTCGTTTTAACCCGCTTTGGCGGTCACGTCACGCAACAGATTCCCTCCGCGGTAGCCGTGGATGCCGACCTCAACGTCTATCTGTCTGGCCCGGAATCCAACAGCGGATTCTTAATTTTCCCCGACCCTGTAATGATCGGTCCCTCCCTTACGCAAAACCTCGATACCTCCGGAACTTTCTTGGCGAAAATCAGCCCATCCAGCGCGCCGCAAATCGTCTTGAACAACTTGGCGCCGTATCTCACTCTGCGCAACGTTGGCACGGCACCCCTGCACATCAGCAGTATCACCTTCGGCGGCAGTCTCGCCAAACAGTGGGGCACATGTGGCATAACCTTGCCAGGTGGCACTTCCTGCAGTCTGACCGTAACAGACGCTAACGGCAATCGCGCCTCCGGCTCGGTCACCATCAACAGCGACGCCAGCCCGTCCTCGCAAACCTTCGCACTAACTCTGGCTCCGGGGCAAATCCCGGACACACCGGTCCAAGATTTATTGACATTTCAGGATGTGCCTTTCAATTTTCCCCTGCAACTGGAAGGCACCTCCACCGCCCCTATCGCTCTTACCGTTTCCAATGCCGGCACCGTCAACTCAGTCATCGATTCCATCACCGCCAGCGGCAACGCCACGCAAACCAATAATTGTGGCACCGTCCTCCCGGGCGGCAGCTGCACGATCATGGTTTCCGTGACCCCCGGTGCAAACAATTATTCCGGCGACCTGACGATCGGCTGGGACTCCGGGCTATTCCAGCAGAGCTACACCTTTTACTCGCAATTCAGCACTCAGGCCTTAGTTCTCTCAACCACCGGTATCAGCTTCGCCACTCAGCAGATCAACGGTGTCGCCATCCCTCGCGTGGTTAATCTCACCAACACTTCGAATGTTACACTTCCCGTTCCCACATTTTCCCTTCAGGGTGATCCCGTATTCACTATAACTGGCAACAACTGTGCCGCATCCATTCCCGCGCATCAGAGTTGCGCCGTCGCCGTGAAGATGAATTCGGGGATGGCTGGTATGTACAACGGCACGCTTATGGTCACCGCCTCGGGCGGCGGTGGCAATGTCACTCTCTATGGCCAGACGCAAAACAACACCCTGGTACAAACCTCCCCTGCGGGTTTGAATTTCGGAGCTACGGCGGTGGGCGGGAGCCAGACTCTGCCGTTGATGCTGACTAACAGCGGTAACTCGCCGTATGCGGTGACGGGAATTCAATCTTCGCTTGGAGACTACAGTGAGACGGACAACTGTCAGGGGCAGATCGCAGTGGGTGGGACGTGTACGGTATCGGTGCAATTCAGTCCGAAGAAGCTAGGCTTCAGCCGAGGGGCCCTTACGATTGGCGTGTCCATCAGTAGCGTAGCGCAGAACGTTACAGTGGCGGGAAATGGTGTGCTGCCGCTGCAGGTTTCTCCCACGTCGCTAGATTTCGGATCCACGGTCTACGTGGGTGGGACGAGTGCCGCGCAGATGGTGAACCTGACGAATCAGGTAGCGTCGGCGCAAAAATATACGGTCAGCATTTCCGGAGATTTTGTGATCAGCAACAGCTGTGCCAATCCGCTGCCGAGTGCTACGACGTGCGGGCTCAGTGTGACTTTCCAGCCGAAGTCTGCGGGGGCGCAGCAGGGGACGCTGACGGTCTCGTATCCGGGGACGACCCTAACATCAGTGGTGAATCTCACGGCGGCAACGGGCCAACCGTTTACGTTCCAGCCGGCTGCAGGACAGACCTTGAACGCCATGGTGGAGCCCGGGGCGACGGCGAGTTTCCAACTGCAAGCGGTGGCAGCGAGTGGATTCAATGGGACAGTACAGTTGGGATGTTCAGGCGCCCCGACGTATGCGACTTGCACCATTCAGCCAATGCCCGTGGTGCTGGCGAGCGGAGCGGGATCGGGCTTCATGGTTACCGTGACGACTACCCAGACAGCTGGCGGAGTTGGGTCTCTCTGGATTTATGTGTTGTTTGGAGCAGCGCTGGTTTTTGGAAGTATGGCGATGGCGCTGAGTTTGCCGCCGGCGAAGCCCAGGGGCGCGCGGGTGCAGTTGGGACTCAGCTACGTGGGGGTGCCGCTGCTGATTGTCTTTGCGATTGCGGGTTGTGGTGGGGGATCGGGCTATGGGACCGGGCCGGCACAACACAACACGCCGCCTGGAACTTATACGATCGTAGTGACGGGAACGAGCGGCGCAGCCAGCCAGGCGGTCAATCTGACACTGATTGTCGAGTGATGGCGCGGCGTCGTGCGTAAGTTTTAGCTTCCAAATGTTACGGCTGCGGGCCTAATGTCGACGCTTCACCTAATACCAGCTATTCGTCGGTACGGGGAGTCGTGTCGACTGCGTGCAGGTGCGGTACAGCGGAAAATCGTTAGATTCATGGTTTGATCTAGCTTCCCGACGCCTCCGGTTCCCCCGAAGTTATATCCATATGCGCGGCCCGGGACAGGAATCTGAAGTTTGCGGCGGAGTTTTCCCAGCGCCACTGGAGATTCCGTACTTTACTGACACCTATTCCAGGGGCTGCTCCCATATTTCAGTGTAAACGTCCTCTCGGTTCCAGGTTTCCATGACTCGTCACAAGTCTGCGGAAGCAAGTGTTACCGAGCGGGCATCCCACAAGCAATTTCAGATCTAGAATTCCCAGTTCAATTTCCAATTCCCTGAATGGGCGCCAAAAGGCATTTCTCGATGTGTTGCTCACAACCCTTACTGCCTGTATGTTTTTCCGGGTAACAAAGCCCAGAAAACCATAAGCTTGCCTGATATTTCCCTGTAAATTTCCGTGTCGCGATACGGGAGAGGAGTTCGCTCGTGACTGCGTCCTCCGCCATAAAATTCAAAAAACGAAAAACGACAGAGTCACGATGCCGGGTAGTCTTGTCCGCATGGCGGTCCGTATCGCGAATCATTGGGCAAAGACTTCGTTTCGCGGGCGACTTCGTGAGCGGTTCGGCGCTAGGCGGTTCGGCGCGAAGCGCCCGAATGCTGCGGTTGATGCTCGGGAATTTCAGCCGTCTTGGCGCTCGATCGCCCGCCACCCAATTCTAAGAGCCGCGCGACCATCGCGGCTCGGGAACCCACTCCCAATTTGGCGAACACCCGCCGCAGGTGCGTACAAACTGTCCAGGAGCTGATGTTCAGGACGCCCGCTATAACTTTGTTCGGATGACCTTGCGCCACCATGCGCACGATTTCCTTTTCGCGGGGGCTTAGCGCGACCTGCGAGTGCGTTGATTTCGGCGCGCGCACCAAAAAGTATCGGAATCCATCAATTTCTGCGTCGATGACCACTTCATCCGATTCTTGCGCCGCTCCGGCGAGAGATTGCTTGTCACTGGAACTGCCGGACGGAAGGTGGGAAATCAAAGCCCTAAACAATTCTTCAGGGGTGGGTTCCGACGCGCGGTGGGCGGGGCCAGAGGTTCGGTTCGCTAATGGGATGTGGGGGCGCATCATCCGCTTTCGATACTCTGAAGAGCAACATCAGGGGCAGGGGAGAGTAAGCCTACAAGTACACAACGCAATACGCAGTATTACTTACGTTCTGGTACGGCCCCTTTACAGAGCATTTCTGTTTAGTGTCTCTTCTTGCAAATTCGTTTCACCCTATGGCCATGTTTTTCGTTTTCCCCGCGCGATAAACGCGGGAAGAACCATTGCCAAGGGAGGTAGGTCTCCGTCAAACAGGCCCGTTAGAACGAATATGTTACGCAGGAACGCCCTCATCGCTAGTAACTCTTCTGAGTGACACCAAGTTGGCGGAGCATATTCTGCTTCCCAGGCTTTGCTTCCCCCGTTTTGCTTCCCAAGATTTGCTTCCCTTGATCCACCTCCCTCACTTCCATTCCCTCGCACAAGCTGCCCTGTATAAGTTCACCTTTTGGAACGACCTTCGAATGCGCGACCACGCTCGGGTCACCTACAAAATGCGACTAGCGCACCTTGTGTCGCGGGCATATTACCTTGTGCGACTCGGGCAACTTTAAGGGAGGGCGAACATGGCGAACAGCTATGAGGCCGCGTTGGACAAAGAGCTCGCTCACGAACTTCACGAGAGCGAAGAGGAACTTGAGTGGGAAAGCCATGAGAGTGGTGCCGAAGGCGAAGGCATCATGGGCGCTATCGGCAACGTTCTCGGCGGCCTCTTAGGCGAGGGCGAGAGTGAGGACGAGTTCGAGCAGCACGAGCTGCATGAACTCCATGAAGCCCACGAATCTCACGAAGCGCACGAATCCCACGAATTCGAGGACGAGGGCGAGTTCGAGTGGGAGTCACATGAAGGTGGTGCCGAAGGCGAAGGCATTCTGGGCAGCATCGGCAACGTTCTCGGCGGCTTGCTCGGCGAAGGCGAAGAAGAGTCGCACGAGTTTGAAGAAGAGTCGCATGAGTTCGAAGAGGAGTCGCACGAACTTCACGAGCTGCACGAATTTGAAGGTTCGCATGAAGCCGGCGAACAGTTCTTCGGAGGCTTGGCGCGCCGGATCGGGCGTTTCGTTAAGAAGGCCGCGCCGCTGTTGAAGAATATCGCCAAGGTGGCGGCTCCGATGGTCGGCACGGCCATAGGCGGTCCGTTTGGCGCGGTGCTCGGCAAGGTGGCTTCCTCGGCGCTCGGCGAAGGCGAATACGAGCAGCACGAATTCGAAGCCGAAATGGAAGGCGAGTTCGAATCGCACGAGGCCTCGCACGAAGTGGCGCACGAGATCGCCTATCACGAGACCACACAACACGAAGCACTCGCCGAAGTGATGGCCGAAGCCGCCGCCACGGAAGCGCACGAAGGCGAGGCCGAAGCCATGGCCGGAGCCTCGGTGATGACCACCATGTCGCCGGCGGATCGCCGCGCGCTGCGCAGAATTCTTCCTCATATGGTGCGCGGAGTGGCCATTCTCACGCGCATCTTGCGCCGCCGCCGTACCTCGCGCCCGGCCGTGCGCGCCATTCCGACAATCGTGCGCCGTTCCGTAAACACGCTGAAGCGCCGCGCCGCCGCCGGCAAACCGGTTACGCGTCGCGCCGCCGGACGCGCCATGGCAACGCAAGTGCGTCGCGTGCTCGGCAATCCCGCAGCGTGCACCGCGGCCATTGCGCAGAACGTGCGAGCCAGCCGTGTAATGTCCCGGCGCCGTCCAAGCGCGCGCAAAATTCGGGGCTGATCCAAGCAAATCGTTTTCAAGCCAATTGGCTACGGAGAAAAACTGATGGCTACACCTGCGTATGAATACGAGTTCGAAGCTTTGCCCGAGTTGGAATCGGAATCCTTTGGAGAGTCTTCTCACGAGTCTCTCCACGAACTGAGCCCGATTCGCAGGGTCTACCCGGACGCCATGATGGAGCACATGGCGCACGAAGTAGCAGAGGCGGAAAGCGAGCAGGAGGCTGCGGAAGGATTTCTACCGTTGATCCCGCTGGTGGCCTCGAAGTTGCTGCCGCTGGCCGCGAAGGCTTTGCCAAAAGTGGCCAAGCTCCTGCCGAAGATTACCCGCACGGTGAACCACGTCACGCCGCAGCTTACTCGCGGGGTCTCGCAGATCACGCGCACGCTCTTTCGCAATCCGCACACCCGTCCACTGGTGCGCACCATTCCAAGCATCGCGCGGCGAACGGTGGCGCACATTGCACGCCAGGCGGCGTCGGGCCACACGGTGACGCCACAAGCTGCGGTGCGTACGCTGGCGAATCAGACGCGCACGGTGTTGCGCAATCCCAAACACCGCGCGCTGGCGGTGCGCCGTTCCCACACGCTGGACCGCCAGGCGCATCGCATCGTCGGTACTCCGGCGCCCGCGGCCCCGACGGTGACCGGCACCACAGTCTTGGCAACACCTCACTGCAGTTGCGGTCGCACGCTATCCCAAGCGCCCAAGCGTATCGCCGCGCCTTGCTGCCGGCTGTGCGGACAGTTGGTGAGGTAAGCCTCAATGGCCACCGCTTCCGAAATTCTCCCGCTGGAAGGGCCGCCGGAAGTCTCTCCGGCCTCCCAACCGCCGCGCGTCGCCGCATCTTCGAATGCGGATGAAACCAGGAACGCGTGGATCGGGGCGCAGTCGCTGAACCTGACGCGTCACGCGGCGGCTTTGCAGCCCTTCAAGCGCGAAGAGTTCGGAACCGGCGCGGAAGTTCCCTCGGAGGCTCACATCCAGGCGGTGAACTCGCTGATCACCACGCTGCGCCGCGGATTGATGCAGATGTCGAAACGGGTTTCGCAAGCCACCAAAGCGGCGCTCGCGGAGCCGTCCACCAGCCGCCTGCAAGAGTTGATGCAGCGCAAAAGCAAAGCCCACCATTGGGTGCAAGGCATCGAGCGTATCTGGGATTTTTATCTCGAACTCTTTGGCCAGCGGCAATCGAAATATGCCAATTGGCTGCTCAGTTGCGATCGCATTGCCATGGACTGCTATCAGGTTGCGTATATGGGCCTGGGCAAAGCGCGTTCGATACCGTATCCGCCGCCGTTCAGTTACATGCGCACGGGATTTTCGCCGGCCACGTTTCGCCGCGGCATTCCCATGACGCGCCTGGGCAAACAGCTGAATCCGTTTCCGCTGGTGCAATTGCCGTATCACCGGCTGATCAATCCCTGGACGCTCGGCGCGGTGCTGCACGAGGTCAGCCACAATCTGCAGAGCGATCTCGGGCTGAGCCGTGACGTTCCCAAAGCCATCGCCATGCGCTTGCTCAAAGCCGGAATGAGCCGCAGAGTGGCCGCCACCTGGACGCGCTGGAATCGCGAAATGTTCGCGGACATGAGCGGATTGCTGCTGGGAGGGCCGCAATTCGTCGGCTCGCTGATGGATGTAGTTGGGCGCGCGCCGGAAACTACGGTCGCCTTTAGCCCACGCGGACCTCACCCGACGCCCTATTTGCGGCCGCACATTAACTTTGAACTTTTGCGGCGTATCGGTTTCTCCGAAGAAGCGGATCACTACCGCAAGGTGTGGACGAGAACTTATCCGAGCGCGGCGGAAGGCGACATCCCGAAAGAAATTCTGGATACCTTTCCGGAAGCCAACAAGCTCGCGGTCGACACCGTTTGCTTCCGCCCGTTTCCGTCGCTGGGGAACAAGAGTTTGGCGCAAGTGATACGTTTCGAACGCAAAGAGCACCAGATGATCGACGAGGCCGCGCGACGCCTGGCTGCCGGCATCGATCCCGGAATTATTCCGGCGCGTTTTCTGATCGGCGCCACGCGGGTGGCGTTGGATAAGCGCCTGGCACGTCCCGGCGTGATCATGCGGAATTTTTATCAAGAGCTGACGAGGAGATAGGTCATGGCGCTGGAAGCAGCCTTCGCAGATCTGACCGCCCAGCTCGACGGGTTGCATGGGCTTCTCGAGGGACTCAGTCTGACCACGGGCGTGGACCGGTCCGAACGCGAAAGTCCCATGCTGGTGGACAGCATGCACGACACCGTCGTCGAATTGCAGGGCTGGCTGAAGAACGCGCTTGCCGAGGCCGTCAAGGCCGAGAAGGCCGTCGGCCCGCGCATGGACCTGAATCGCGCACGACGACAATTGACCGCTTCGCAAGAAGCCTATCAAAAGCTGTCCGAGGCGATTTCGGTGAACTTGCTGCCCTATGACAGAGTCGCGGAGCTGCTGCAGTTCGGAGAGGAAAACGGCTCCCAGTGGAGCAAATGGGCAAACACCGTCTGGCAGTGGCTCGAGCGGTTTCCCAGTCAATTGCACGCTGTAGCCCAAGCCTATTTTCGCGCCTGGCAGGAGCTCACCGAGCGCGCCGGGAGCAGCACGGTGTCGGTGCAGTCCACGTCCATCGGGCAGCAGATCACGGCGACGGCGCCGGCGGAAAAAGAGTATGAAGTTGAGGGTTTGACTTGAATTGCCGAACGCGTCGGGTTGTCACTGGCGCGGGAAGCATTGGACGTAATCAGAAATCGAGCACGGCGCGCCGGGAAGAAAAGTGAACCTGGGCGAAGGAGAACAATCATGCCATTGACAGTGGTGGACTGCCAAGTAACTGTGAGTTCAATCACGCTCGTGTTCTCGGATCCCGTGGACCCACCTTCGGCCACAAATCCGGCCAATTACTCCGTGTTCGATCCCAGCGCGAATGCAGCGGCGCTTCAGGTGCTTACGCAGCTCACCGCGGTAATGCTAACCCCGGCCGGCATTGCCAACGTACCAGCCACGCCTAACGTCGTTGTAATTCCATTTCTGGTTCCTGCCGCTCCGGGCTTGCCGCCGTTCAATCTGGGAGACTGGGTTACGGTAAAAGTATCCGGCGTAAACGCAACGCCGGGCAGTGGCATCGCCGGCATCGGAGTGCCCGGGCAGGCGATCGGCGCCGCCGTCAACGGAAAGCACGCCCTGAGAATTGCAGATTGCGTGGCTTCGCCAAGCAGCGTGGTGGTTTATTTTTCCGAGCCCTTGGACATACCTAATCCCGTGGGCAACCCGGCCAACAACCCGAATTTGGCGGCCAATTACACCGTCGCACTACAACCACCTGGTCCGGCAATCACCGTAGCCAATGCGACCTACGACCCCGCGAAGAAGGCAACGTACCTGCAATTGAGCGGCAACATTCCGCAACGTGGTCAGTGGGTGACCGTCAAGGCGTTGACAGTCACCTCCGGCGGAATAGCGATTTCCAATAACGGAAAAGACACCTTCTTCGTTCGCGTGAATGGGGAACAACGGGCCGATGGCGATGACGAGATTCTGGAAGAAGCCGGGCTTCGCCAGGCGCGCGCTGCCGAAGAGGGCGTCGCCTACCCGACGATGACCGAAGACGTGGGTTTGCCACCCTCTTCTTCCTACGGCACCACCGGCGGAGGCGGCGGCGCGACTGGCGGTACCGGAGGCTCCGGCAGAATTTCCGCTGGTCCGGCCGCGACGCAGGCCATCTCGCAAGTGCTGGGCTGGAAGCTCAATGACAATGATCCGGCGGCCTTCGTCGGCGCACTCACGCAGTCGTTCACGCTCACCGAAGTGGACGGCCACACGCAGGCGACGTGGACGCCGCGCAGTTACACCGTCCAGACCGACCTTTCCGGCGGCATCACTGGCGCCCAGGCCAGCATGTACGCGCGCGCGCAAGAAGCGCTCGATCAGTCCGTGCCGCTACTGAACGGGCTGTACGCGCTGAATCCGGACGCCGATCAGGAAATGATCGACGCGCTCAAAGACATCATTCAAAGCCAATTCACCGAACTGGTAAACGAATTGGGCACGCTCGGCGGGCCGCGTCAATTCCGCGTCAACCAATATTTCCATCTCCTGATCGACCTGCAAGCACAAGGATCGCAACCGCCCACTCTGTCCTCCGGCACCGAGCCGGACACCATCAAAGGAAATCTCGGCCGCTTGCGCGATGAGCTTTCCGTCATGTCCACCAGCAAGTTCATCAACACCATCGATGACGAACAGGACATGACCAATTTCCGCATCCTGTCCGATTATCTGACGTCGCTGGCGCAGACTTGGATCAACAACTATCAATTCTTCGGCCTCGATACCAAGCAACCGTTCCTGGGCACTCAGCTGGTTCTGCTATCCCGCCAGCTGTCCGTAATTTCGGACACCGTGAACGAAGTGCGCTTCACGCTGGACTCTGTGTTCATCAGCCAAGCGGAGCGGCAAACGCTGCAGCTTGAATTCACCAGCGGCGATCCCGCGTTGTTCGTGGAAGATTTGCTGCAAATCTCGCAAGACTTTTCGCAGGTGGAAGGACCGCAGCTCATCCAGAATGCCGGCAAGCTGGGCGTCGGCGACGGCTTCTTGCCAGTGGTGCGGAATCTCCGCCGCCTGGTGCACGAAGCCCGCAATCCCGCGAACGCCCACAAACTGCCGGACGGTTTCCGCACCATTCGCGTGAGAAACGCGTTTGATGATCTTCACGATCAGTTCTTCGAACTGGAGCGCATGGCCGCCGGAGTCTCGCGGAAAACGCCTCCCCGTCCTTTCCAGGGCGGGCGGGCACGGCCAAAGAAAATTTAGTACCGGTTCGAGGTTCTTCGGGCAACGCTTGGCGCAGCCCGGAGGTTTGTAATCGGAACCCCGAAACTGATGTACGTCTTGCATCGATGGGAAGAGAGAACGAAGGAATTGCCTGCAAAGCTCTGGAATTTTGCGGGCGCATAGCAAGGGGGCGGACAAAATGGCCACGGAAAAAGATTATCAAAGCCTCTATGACCGAATTGCGGCGTTGCGCGAACAAGTCGCCAATAAACTCTCGGCGGACTTGATCGCGAATCCGCAACTCGCGGACGCCATCAACCAGCAAATCGATGATTTGCTGGCGTCGGTGGTGAACGCCGACGAAAAGGCCACGCCGCCGCCAGATAAAGGACTGGCGCAACTCGCCGGTATCGGTCCGGATGCCGCCAAAGATCTGGGCGTCACGCGCATCCCGCCGGGCGTCGAACCGTACGACGAGACCATCACCTCCGAGCGCATCATCGCCACCGGCGACGTCTATTACATTTACCAGCACGAAAAGATTGGCGTCTTCCGCGTCGTGCAAAAGTTGCAAGAACTTTTCCGCGCCGGCACCGTTCGTCTCTCCGGTGGCCAGGGCGCCTACGCGCTGTATCAATTCGATCGCCGCGAAGTGCTGCGCTACACGCAGCGTGATCGCCTCGCCGCGTATCGCCGCGTATTCGGCTACGGCGGCGGGCCAGTTCCCACCGGTTCACGAGCCAACACCGACTTCCACAAACTCTTCGCGCATTTCATCCACCAGGTGACACTCTTCTGGCGCGACAAGCGCATCTCTGACGTGATTCGCGAGCGCGCCTACGATCCCAGCTTCGGTTCTATCGCGATCGTGCGCCGCTCCGGTCTCGATCTGCGCAACAATTTGAAGTGGCTGTCTTTCGGCCACCTCAATGTGCTGCGCGTGGAAGTCATGCAGCTCCTCGAAGAGGCCTTCAAAATCCTCAACTCCGACGACATCAAGCGTTTATTTGGCGCGGACAACGCCTGGGACGTGGTGGAAGAAGTGCTGATCCGCTATTTCAACGAACGCCTCGTCACATCTCCCCGTCAGCGCATGGGCGTCACCGGACGCGAAGTTCTCCGCTGGCTCGCGCAGCCGCACATTCTGCAGACCGCGCGTTCGCAATTTGAAACCCTACTGCTCGAAATCGCTGAGTATTCGGAAGAGTGGCTCACCAGTGCGCAAGCCATGGGCCTCGCCGGTCGTCCCGCGACGGCCCGCGTGCTGCCCTGGACGCAATCGTCGCCCATCCCTCCGGGCGACCCATCGAAGCAAGTCGCTGGCGTGGCCAGCCCGCGGCGGGCTCCAGCAAGAAGTCCGCGTGCGCATGAGTACGAGTACGAATATTAGAGCTTCACATTTTGCTAGCCGGAACGCGCGATTTACCGGCACTGAAGAAAGTTCATAGCAGTACGCCAAGCCATTTTTGAGATTGGTTTTCGCGCGTCCTGATATCAGGTAAGAAAGCGAATGCTTGGAGGAATTTCCATGCCTTCTCCGTCCACAGCAGCAATTGAGCGTGAGCTGGAAAACGAACTGAACGCAGTGTTGGCTGAAATCGCGGAAACGGAAGCCGGGCAAATCACGCCTTCGATCGCCTTGCCGGCGCGAAGAATTCACTCGTTTCAACCCAGGCGCGGCCCGCTGGCGCTGCCTCCGGAAATTTTGCGAGGCCGGCCCTTCCTTCACATTGACTATTTCGGTTTTGATAAGTCGGCGATGAACAAGCATCAGCTCGGCCTGATAGAAAAGGTCGCGCGCTACGTGACCGCGCGCTTCAAAACGTCAAGTCCAATTGTGCGAATACGGCTGGTGGGGCACACCGACTCGCGAGGTCCGGCCTCCTACAACGCAAAACTGGGGCGCAATCGCGCTGCCGCCGTCCGCGACACCTTGTTGCGTAGCATGGAACGACGAACGCCAGGCATCAGCCGCCGCGTCAGCATTGTGGTTCAGTCGGCGGGGGCCACCCAGCCTCTTCGTCACCGCGCTTCGCCCGCCGGTCCGGGATTGAACCGGCGGGTCACCGTGTACTTGGATGCTTCGCGGCCCTCTGGCAAACTGCCACCGGCACTTTTCGAGTCGACACCTGTCGTTGCAACTTCCGCGCCAATCCTTTCCCCGATGGTATCGCGTCCGTGCTGCATTTTAGCCCCCAAAATTCGTACTTCAAATTTTGTCGACCCTGCAAATCTCGGCACACACGGCGACGCCTCCACGGAGCAGACCGGCCTCATCTACTCCGGCAAGGCCGGATTTATGGATCTGGGCCATATCCGCGACATGATTGACGTTACTAAATTTATTTACGATCAAATCAGCGCAGTGTCTGGTGCGCCGACAACGGTGAAGAGCGTGCACGGGGAAGCAAAAATTCTTTCTCAGATCCCACAGTCCATGTTCATCCCAGTTGCCCGCCGGATAGCGAATGACGATGGCTTCGCGTATGAGATTTTGACTTATTGGATGAGCGGACCTGGCACGCGCAATTCGTCATTTTCTCCCGAAGATTTGTGTTCAAACAATCTGGGAACGCTTGTAGCCGAGAAAGCGATTCTTGCGGGAGGAAATTTCAATGCCGCCGCGACCAGCAAACTCGACGATTGCGTAAAGGCTTTGGGGGGACTGAAGCCGGCGGAAACACTTGCTAGTTTTAATCTGATCAACAATTGCTGGGTACGTTTCAAGACCGTTATGGATCTGGCGAGCGACGACTATCTGCGCCGCCGCAACTTCACCGCGATTCCATGGAAGACGGGACACTCCAGCGATCAGGCCACGCCGGCTTTTGTCACCGCCATGCCCGCGGTGGCCAGCGGTGTGTACAACTACACGCACACGGTCGCCAGAACGATTAAGGATTCGGATTTTGCCACTGAAGTTGCGGCCATTCGAAAAGATGCCGTGGCTCCAGGAAACTTCGGGCCGAATTTCGACAAGCCCACGCCTTGCCCATGACGATGGATTATTTTTCGACGCCCGCGGGACGCGCCATAAATCGTCGCGCCGAAATTCTTTTGGGGCGTATCTGAAAACCCGGCAGGATGGCCGTGCAAAAGTCGACTCCTTCTCAATGGCGCGGCGCAAGTTCCTCGGTTTTCGCCAGAAGACCTCGTCGCCGCATCTCCGGAATGGGCGTCGCCGCGGAACGCGTTTTCGATCGACCCGTGGCATCGGAAGGCGCCTGCTCCGTCGCCTGTCCCGAATTGCGGCCTGCTTGCGCAGACTCTGTCTTCCCGCGACAATTCCTCCGCGTACTTCTGGTCGGATCGGAAACGCCGCAGGAATTTCGTGAGGCTCTCAAGCTCGCTTCCCGCGGCCATCAAGTATTCGTCGTCAACCCTCGCGAAACCGATGCCGCCAGAAACTTTCGCGTCGCTGGCGGCCATCTTCTGCTCGCTCGCATTGAGGATCTGCCTCGGCAGTGCGGCACCTTCGATCTGATTCTCGAGAACTATCCCTATCCTTCGGGACGGCACTACGTCCTGCCGTCGCCGTTCGCGCGCGCGCGCCTCTCGCGCTTGGCGCCGGGCGGCCGCTGGATTGTGTACACGGAATCCTCGCGATACGCCTCGCTCTTGCAAGCCGCTGTCGCTTACCACCCACGCCTGACGCAACGATTTCGTGTGCGCCGCGCGAGGCTGCCGCTCGAGGCCGCGCCGGCGTCGAGCTACCCGCAACTGGATACGCGCTTCCTGCTGGTTTTCGAGCGGCGCGGGTGAAGCCATGCACGCGCAAACTGCTCTCAAGTATTCGCAAGCCCACCGCCGCCGCTTCGTCGAAGAGCTGAAGCAGTTCGTCCGTTTCCCCAGCATTAGTTCGCAGCCCGCACACGCCAACGACGTGCGCAAATGCGGCGAATGGCTCGCAGCGCACATGAAGCAGATCGGACTCCAGCGCGTTGCCGCTATCTCCACGCGCCGCTACCCACTCGTCTACGGCGAATGGCAACAAGCCGCGGGCCGCCCAACCGTTCTGATTTACGGACATTTCGATGTGCAACCCGCCGACCCGCTGGACAAATGGCGTTCGCCTCCATTCACACCAGAAGTTCGCGGACAAAATTTATTCGGGCGCGGCGCGTGCGACGACAAAGGTCAACTTTTTATCCACCTCAAAGCCATCGAATCTTTTTTGCGTACCTCGGGACGCCTGCCGGTAAACGTGCGCTGTCTGTTTGAAGGAGAAGAAGAAATCGGCAGCCCCAACCTTCCCTCATTCCTTGAGCGCAACGCGAAAATGCTGGCTTCCGACGTCGCCATTGTTTCCGACACGCGCATGCTCGGCCCGCTCCGCCCAGCCATCAACTATGCGGAACGCGGCGCGCTCAGTGCGGAAATCGCCGTAATCGGCCCGCGTCAGGATTTGCACTCCGGCAATTTTGGCGGCGCCGTGCACAATCCTCTGCAGGTTCTCTCTGAAATTCTCGCGCAGCTACATGATTCCGCTGGTCACATCGCCATCCCAGGTTTTTACGACCGCGTTCTGCCCGTCACGCCGCGCGAGCGTCGCTACATGGCGCGCACTGGTCCCAGCGACGCGGAAATTCTGAAGGATGCGCAATTGCAAGAGGCCTGGGGCGAAGCTGAATACACGCTCTACGAACGCATCACGCTGCGACCCGCGCTCGCCATCACGGGTATCACGGGAGGCTACCAGGGCCCGGGAGCCAAATCCGTCATCCCCTCGCACGCTACCGCAAAATTAAATTTCCGTCTGGTCCCCACGCAAGATCCTGCGGAGATTGATCGGCTGTTGCGGGCATACATCGCGAGGCTCGCTCCGCCAACCGCGCAGGTCACCGTGCGCTCCGAACCCGGCGCCAAACCTGCCCTGATCAATCCCGGGCACCCGGCCATTCGCACCGCATCCGAGGCCTATCGCAAGGCTTTCGGCGTCGCCCCGGTGTTCCTCCGCTCCGGCGGCACCATTCCGATCGTCGACAGCTTCCAGAAAATCCTGAAACTCCCCACCGTCCTGATGGGCTTCGCGCTACCCGACGACAACATGCACGCGCCCAACGAAAAATTCCATCTGCCCAATTTCTATCGTGGCATCGCCACCAGTATCTGGTTTCTGAAGGGAATCGCTTTCGGCCGCAATGGCAATCGTCGCCGCGCAGAAGCATTGTCTAACGAATTCGCCGCCGCTGATTAACTCAGCGCAGAAGGAAAACGCCATGATCATCGATTGCCATTGTCACGCCGGCAAAGGCAACGCCATGACCGCTCCCTGGAATACGGACGCGCCGCTCGACAAATATCTTTGCCGCGCCCGCGCCGCGGGCATCTCGCGCACCGTGATTTTTCCGCTGTTCCACTCGGACTACGCCGTCGCCAATCGTCAGGTCGCGCAGATTGTCGCAAGAAATCCTCGCCGCCTCATCGGCTTTGCTTTCGTCAACCCCGCGCGCGATGCCGGACGTATTTTTTCCATGCTTTCGCAAGCGGTCCAGCAGTGGGGATTCCGCGGCCTTAAGGTTCACGGTTTCGAAGCCATGCCTACCCGAGAAGTCTGCGAAGCCGCTAAGCGCCTGGGCCTTCCGATGCTGGTTGATGTGGGTGGCCGGGCCCACGGAATCGATCTATTCGCGGAGCAATATCCCGACGTCAACTTCATCATCCCGCATCTCGGCAGCTTCGCAGACGATTGGCGCGCACACGAACGCGTCGTCGAACAGCTGGCGCGCTATCCCAACGTCTACGCGGACACTTCCGGGGTCCGCCGTTTCGACTACATCGTGGCGGCCATCAAACGTGCCGGACCGCGCAAATTGCTCTTTGGTTCGGATGGCCCGTGGCTGCACCCCGGCCTCGAACTCCACAAAATTCGCCTGCTAGGACTGCCTGCCGAAGATGAAGCTCTGATACTCGGCGGCAACGCGCTCCGTCTCCTGCGAAGTGTAGAACGCGCTGCGGAAGATCGACCTCTACGCACGCTAGAAAATCGCTCGTCGCCACAGCGGTACGATTTCAGTCACGACGCCCGTCAGTAGATCCGCGCCCATCTGCTAGTCCTCACGTCACCGCCCCCTGTGCCGGATGTCACAGGCTATTCACCGTGTTTCGGGTACTCTAGCCCGTGAGAATTGGTTAGAGGAGGTTGCAATGGGCACGCCGCTGAGTTCCGAGCAGATTACGAAGATGCATGCGTATTGGTGGGCGGCGAATTACCTCACCGTTGGCCAGATTTATCTCAAAGACAATCCGCTGCTGGAACGGCCGCTGGTTATCGACGATGTTAAGCCGCGCTTGCTGGGGCATTGGGGCACTACGTCGGGACTGAATTTTATTTATACGCATTTGAATCGGCTGATTAACGAGAACGATCTGAACATGATTTACGTGATCGGGCCGGGCCACGGTGGCCCGGGCATCGTGGCGCACACCTACCTTGAGGGTTCGTACAGCGAGATGTATCCCCGCATCGGGCAAGACCGCGACGGCATTAAATCACTGTTCCGGCAATTTTCCTGGCCGTATGGAATTCCGAGCCATGTGGCGCCGGAGACGCCCGGATCGATTCACGAGGGCGGCGAGTTGGGATACTCGCTGCTGCATGCGTTTGGCGCGGCATACGACAATCCGGATCTGGTGGTGGCTTGCGTAGTCGGCGATGGCGAGGCGGAGACCGGGCCGTGCGCCACCAGTTGGCATTCCACAAAATTTCTGGATGCCGCGCGCGACGGCGCGGTGCTGCCGATTCTGCACTTGAATGGATACAAGATCGCGAATCCCACGGTGCTGGCGCGCATCCCGCGGGAGGAACTTGAGTCGCTATTTCGCGGCTACGGATACGCTCCGTATTTTCTCGAAGGCGATGATCCGATTGAGATGCATTCGCGCATGGCGGCAACGCTGGACGCCATGCTCGCGGAAATTCAAGCCATCCAGAAGCGCGCGCGAGTTGAAGGAGAGAAAGAGCGTCCGCGCTGGCCCATGCTGATTTTACGCACCCCGAAAGGTTGGACTGGACCCAAAGTGGTGGACGGCAAGCCGGTGGAAGGCACCTGGCGGGCGCATCAGGTGCCACTCGCCGAGCTGCGCGAAAAACCGGAGCACCTGAAAATCCTCGAACAGTGGATGCGCAGCTATCACCCGGAAGAACTTTTCGACGCGCAGGGAAAACTAAAGCCGGAAATTGCCGCGCTGGCTCCCAAAGGGCAGCGGCGCATGGGCATGAATCCGCATGCCAACGGAGGATTGCTGCTGCGGCCGTTGCGGTTGCCGCAGTTTCGGGATTACGCCGTGGAGGTGAAGACCCCGGGCAGCCCGGAGGCGGAAGCGACGGCCGTGCTCGGAAAATATTTGCGCGATGTGATGAAGTTCAATCAGGAGCATAAAAATTTTCGCGTGTTTGGGCCGGATGAGACGGCGTCGAACCGGTTGCAGGCGATTCTGGAGGTTACCAGCAAGACGTGGGAAGCCTCGACGCTGCCGGTCGATGAACACCTGGCCGTCGATGGCCGCGTGATGGAAATTCTCAGCGAGCACATGTGCGAAGGCTGGCTGGAAGGATATTTGCTGACCGGGCGGCACGGATTTTTCTCCTGTTACGAGGCGTTTATTCACATCATTGATTCGATGTTCAATCAGCATGCCAAGTGGCTGAAATCCACGCGCGGAATTCCGTGGCGCAAACCGATTGCTTCGCTGAACTATTTGTTGTCCTCGCATGTGTGGCGGCAGGATCACAATGGATTTTCCCACCAGGATCCTGGTTTTATCGATCACGTGGCCAACAAGAAAGCCGATGTGGTGCGCATTTATTTGCCGCCGGATGCGAACACGCTGCTCTCGGTTGCGGATCACTGCCTGCGCAGCTGCAACTACGTGAACCTGATCATCGCGGGAAAGCAGCCTGCGCCGAGCTGGCTGAATATGGATGATGCGGTGCGGCATTGCACCACCGGCATGGGCATTTGGGAGTTCGCCAGCAATGACGGCGGCAATCCCGATGTGGTGATGGCTTGCGCCGGCGATGTGCCCACGCTGGAAATACTTGCCGCGGTATCGCTGCTGCGTGAACGCGTGCCGGATTTGCGCATCCGCGTGGTGAACGTGGTGGATTTGCTGGCGCTGCAGCCGACTTCGGAACATCCGCACGGACTGGCGGACGAAGATTTCGACGCGCTGTTCACCAAGGACACGCCGGTGATTTTTGCGTTCCACGGTTATCCTACGCTCATCCACCGGCTGACATATCGCCGGCGGAATCACAACAATATTCACGTGCGCGGATACGTTGAGGAAGGCACGACCACTACGCCGTTTGACATGACGGTGCTGAACCGCATGGATCGCTTCCGGCTGGCGCTGGATGTGGTGCTGCGCGTTCCGCGGCTGGCGCATTTGGTGGAGCGGGCCAAGCAGCAGTACAGCGAGGCGATGCAGCGGCACAAGGAATACGTTTCGGAGCACGGCGAAGATTTGCCGGAAATTAGAAACTGGAAATGGAGCAAGCGTTAAAGCATAAAGTGCGACGCGCGATGCGGCATGTGTCGCCCTGGCAGTTGCATATTGAATTGAATCCGGAGCTACTTCAGCGATGGCCGAACTAGCGTTACTGGTTTTAAACAGCGGATCTTCATCGCTGAAGTTCGGTGTATTTCTTGCGCAGCACGGAGAAATTCGTCCAGCTTTTACCGGCGCCGTTGAAGGCATTGGGAAGGAGGATGGAAGACTGCGGTTGCGCTCCGCTGATGGGCGCGAGATTCACGACCGCAAGCATGAAATCTCCGAACAAGCCGACGCCGTTGCTGCGATTGCGGATGATATTCACGAACTAGACTTGCCGCCGCTGGCAGGAATCGGACATCGCGTGGTGCACGGTGGACCGTCGCTGCGCGAACATCAGCGCATCACGCCAGAAGTGCTGGAGCAGCTTGCTGCGGCGAGCGAGTTCGCGCCGCTGCACGTGCCGGTGGCGCTGAAACTGATTGCGGCCGCACAGCGAAGCTTTCCGGATGTGCCGGAATTTGCCTGCTTCGATACGGTATTTCACAAGACCTTGCCAGAGGCAGCCGCACGATTTGCTTTGCCAGAGCGATTTTGGCAAGCGGGGGTACGACGCTATGGATTTCATGGGCTTTCGTGCGAATCAGTGCTGCACGCTTTGGGCGCAGTCGTGCCGCGGCGTGTCATCGTGGCGCATTTGGGAAACGGAGCCAGCGTCACGGCAATTGCTGATGGCGCGTCCGTCGATACCTCGATGGGACTCACTCCTACTGGAGGAGTGATCATGGGCACGCGCACTGGCGATCTGGATCCTGGCGTGTTGCTGCACTTGCTGCGCACGGGCGTCAGCGGCGTCGACGAGCTGGAGAAGTTGCTGGACAAAGAATCGGGGCTGTTGGGAATTTCTGGTCTGTCGAGCGACATGCGGCGTTTGCACGAAGTGGGAGAGAATCACGAAGCACTCTTGGCAATCGAGATGTTTTGCCGCAGCGTGCAGAAAACCATCGCGGGGTTCGCGGCGGTGCTCGGCGGTTTGGAGCTACTGGTTTTCACCGGCGGTATTGGCGAAAACGATGCGATGGTGCGCGCTAGAATTTGTCGCGGGCTTGAAACCTTTGGGATTGTTCTGGATGCCGGAAGCAACAGCGGCAATGCGGAAGTCGTCAGCGCCTCGGGCAGCGGCGTGCGCGTGCGGATTATTCCCAGTAGGGAAGAGGCGCAGATCGCGCGGCATTGCTATCGCATGCTGGGTAACGGGTAACGCGCACAACCAGGATTGACTGTGCCACAAAGGCAAAGACTGGAGTTGCAGCTAAAAAGGTCCGACGCCTGGGCAAGCTGCGGCGCAACATGTTGCCCCTACAAAACACATTTCATGGAGCGCGAGCCTTAGATGTGACAGCTGGCGGCGCCGCGCTTTTCTAGGTATTTCTGGTGATATTCTTCGGCGCGATAGAATTTGCCTGCGGGCGTGATTTCCGTAGCGATGGGGCGCTTGAATTTGCCGCTGGCGTTTAGCGCGGCGATCTTGGCTTTGGCTTCGGCCTGCTGTTCCGGCGTGTGGAAGAAAATGGCGGTGCGATATTGTTTGCCGAAGTCGGGGCCCTGGCGATTCACTTGTGTCGGATCGTGCAGGGCGAAGAAGGCGTCCAATAGATTGTTAAAGGTGACCTTGGCGGGATCGTAGGTTACCTGGACTACTTCGGCATGGCCGGTTTCGTCGGTGCAAACGTCCTTGTAGGTGGGATTTTCGGTGTGGCCGTTGGAGTAGCCTACGGCGGTTTCCAGCACGCCGGGAATACGGCCGAACGCGACTTCGACTCCCCAGAAGCAGCCGGCTCCGAATGTGGCGATTTCGCTCATGATGTTCTCCCTGTGGACTGCGAGACTATTCTAGCGCTGTTTGCTTCCATTGGATGGTGGAGGGTGGCAGCTGGTCGCGAGATTTTGCGCGAGGGCCGTGTGCGGCCAAGGCGCTCAGCCAGGGAGGCTGTGCCACAAAATCTGAGATCTGGGGATACGCCACGGGTTTGATTTTGTAAGTGTTCATTTTGCAGGGGATGAAGTTCTTTGTTTTGATAGAGTTTTGCAAGTGTTCATTCTAAATAGGTTATGGGCTTTCTGTTACACGGATGGTTTACTACGGGCTGAGAACAGCAATTCGGTCTTTCGGCCGTTTTAGGTTTTGGCCAGTAAAGGCGGAGTCAAGCACTTCGGGCAGACCCCTCAGGGTGAACCGCCGCATTCCAAACTGCGGACAAGGGTCACATTGAGTTTGTTTTGATTTGGGGTGATGCACCGCTGGGGTGCAGGCGTACTTCTCTACTTGGGCAGTATAACGAATAGTAGCCAGATGGTCAAGCAATTTATAGGTACTAGTAGATACAATCGCGCCTCGGAACGTATGAAGAGGTTTTGGTCACGGCAGGATTTGCCGGTTGGCGCGGGTGTGGTCGGCAAAGCTGACCCAGGTTTTGTCCGGCGCATTGTGGCGGGCTGGTAAGTTCCCTTTTTTCAACTCATTGGCTGGCGAGCGAGGCTTGGACGAGTGGGCCGCGCGGTGCAGTGGTGTGGCGTGAGGTTGTGGCGTTATGAATAGCGGATTTTATGCGGCGTTTACCGGGTACGAGGCGCGCATCGATGCGTTGGATGTGCTGGCCAACAATTTGGCGAATGCGAACACCAACGGTTTCAAGGCGCAGCATACGTTTTACCGGACGTTTGCAGATTGGCTGGAGCCGGGATCCGGTTCGGCGATGAACTTGGCGGCGAATAAATATGGGGTGTTGGGCGGAACAAGGTTGGACCTGTCGCAGGGCACATTGACCCTGACCGGGAACGACACCGACGTGGCGCTGCAAGGAACGGGATTTTTTGCGGTGCAGACCGCCGCGGGCGTGCGGTACACACGGGACGGAAGCTTCACGATCGATAAGAATCGCAAGCTGGTCACGCAGTCCGGCGATGCGGTCCTGAGCGCGCAGCCGGACGGGCTGGTGCAGCCAATTCAACTGCCCGCGGGCAAGTTGAATATCAGCGCAGACGGGACAGTGTCAGTGGATGGCGCCCTGGTGGCGAAGCTGCGCATTGAGGATTTCCCCGCAGGCACGGCGCTGTCGCAGGAAGGCAGCAGCAATCTAACGGCGCCGGCGGGAAGCGGGAAGGCGGCGACGAATGTCTCTGTGATGCAGGGTTCGCTGGAGTCGTCCAATAGCGACGCGGTGCGCACCACCGTGGCCATCATGGACTTGGAACGCACGGCGCAAGCCATGGAGAAGGCGTTGTCGATTTTTCACAACGAATTCAATAAGACCGCGGCGCAGGATATCGGCCGCGTGTAGCAATAGCAGGGACAACGAAGAGGAGATTTAAAGCTATGTCACGAGCGTTGTATACGGCAGCGAGCGGCATGCAGGCGCAAGAGTTGAATCTGGACAACGTGGCCAACAATCTGGCGAACGCCAGCACCGCGGGTTTTCGGCGGCGGCGGCTGCAATTTCAGGACTTGGTGTACCAGAATTTGGTGGCGCCGGGCTCGGCAGCGACGCAGCAAACTACCTATCCCGCAGGATTGCAGATTGGTTTGGGGACACGAACCGCGTCGTCGGAAGTGATTCAGCAGCAGGGCGACTACAACATGACGGGGAATCCGCTGGATTTGACCATCGAGGGGCAAGGATTCTTTCAGATCCAGCTGCCAACCGGGGAGGTCGCATACACCAGGTCCGGCGAATTTCATATGGATTCCACGGGCATCATCGTGGACGCGCAGGGAAATCAACTGCAGCCGGCGATCACTATTCCGGCGGCGGCGACGAACGTGACCATCGGGTCGGACGGCACGGTGAGCGTGACGCTACCGAATCAAACGCAATCGCAAACCGTGGGAACGATTCAGCTGGCAAACTTTGCCAACGCCGGCGGATTGAGCAGCGTGGGAAACAACTATTTTCTGGAGACTACGGCCTCGGGAAATCCGATTGTGGGGACGCCGGGAGGTTCGGAAGGGCTGGGAAGCATTCAGCAGGGCGCGCTGGAGAATTCGAACGTGGATATCGTGACGGAATTTATCAACATGATCATGGCGCAGCGGTCGTATGAAGCGAACTCGCGCGTGGTGAAGGCCGCGGACGAGATGGCGCAGACGATCAATGGATTGACGAGCTAGTGGTGGTTCCGGGCCGGCGATAGCCGGAACCCGTTAAGAAGGAAGATGCGAATGCAAACGCGACGACGATATGTGAAGTGGCTGACCACGGCGCTGATTCCCGCGCTTGCAGGAGCGCTGGGATGCACTCTTTTCGCGGGAAATAGCGAGGGCGGTGCGGCGCGGATCGCGCTGCTGGCGCAGGTGCGAATTTCGGGCGATGCGATTTTGCTGGCGAACCTTTTGCCGGACGACATTTCCGGAAAAGTGCGAGAGCTGGCTAGTGGTATTTCGTTGGGCAAAACGCCGCAAAACGGCAGCGCACGCACCTTGCAAGCCGCGATGATTGCGGAAGCAATGGAACGCTCGGGAATAGCGTCCGCGCAATTTGTGATTCCGGAAGTGATTTCCGTGGAGCGCGACGGGCGGCTGCTGAGCTGCGAGGAAATTCTTGCCAGCGTGCGGGAGGCTGTGACGAGATTTTCCTTGTCGTCCCATGCGGAAGCGGCACTGATCGCCGTGCGACCTGCCGATATTACTTGGGACTCTGGACTACGGGTTCCGCTGGGAGATGCGCGGTTAAGAGTACTGGACATGACGGTGAATGTGGCTGCGGGACAGGCGAGTTTTCGCGTGGCGGCGGAATCGGAAGCGCACGGAGTACCGTTTGAGGTTTTTGCGCGGCTGCCGGCGGGCAAGATTTTGCTGGAGGGGAACGTCGCGGGCATGCCGCAAGCCACGGAAAAGCTGGTACTCGCGAGCACACCGCGCAAGGCGACCACGCCGCTAAGCGGTGGGGAGGTTGCCGAAGGACCGGTGCTGGTGGCGGCGGGAAAGGCGGCGCGATTGCGGCTGCACTCGCAGAATTCGAATATTTTGCTGGAGGTACAAGCGTTGCAGGCAGGCCGCGCGGGCGAGACGATTCGCGTACGCGTGTTGGCTAGCGGAAGAACGCTGCGTGCGCGAGTGATCGGGGAGCGGGAGCTCGATGCGATTTTTTAGCGGGACGTATTGCCTGTAACGCAGGGTGCTTGGTTTCGCGCCCTGCGGTCTTTGTGATCCGTGGCGCGGAAAAAGCCGCAGGGCTCAAAAGCAAGCGCCCTGCGCTACAGGTCACGGAAACACATCGGCGAAAAATGGGCGGGAGTGCTCGGGAGGAGACGGCAAATGCGTTCGCGAAGATACGTGTTGCTCACGGTGGTGGCGCTGGCGGTGATGGTACTGGCGATGGTGGTGCAGGAAGCCTCCGCGTGGCCGTTTTCGCGCCTGGTGAAGTCCAAGCCCGATCCGGTTAACTCTTCGCTGCAGGACTATTTGCAGAGCGTGCGGGTGGCAAACACGGTGGCGCCGACGACGGTAGGAAGTTTGTGGAGCGGCGTGGGCGCGTTGGCGGTGCTGGCAACGGACTATCGCGCGCGAAATCCCGGCGACCTGGTGGTGATCAATTTGAGCGACAGCTTCATTGCGAATACCAGCGGAGAGAATCAGCAGTCTCGCGCGTTCACGAGCAACTCGGCGATTACCGGGCTGGTGGGCACGGTGGGCGCGCGGAGCCGGCTGCAGAACCTCTTTAACGCAAATTCGGGAAATACGTTGGACGGAAAAGGCGCTTCGACGCTGAGTTCGAATGTGCAGTTGACGCTGTCAGCGCAAGTGGTGGAAACGCTGCCGAACGGAATTTTGGTGGTGCAAGGAGCACGGGATATTTCCGTGGGCAACGACCGGCAGACGGTGATATTGCGCGGGCTGGTGCGGCCGGAGGATCTTTCGCCGACGAATACGATTGCATCGTCGGAGATTTCGAATATGCAGGTGGAGATAAAGGGCAAGGGCGCGGTGGCGGAGATTACAAGGCAGCCGAATATCGTGATTCGAACTTTGCTGCGGCTGTTTAGTTTCTGACGCTGGATTAGTAACTGAGGGATCGGCTATGCGGATGGATTCGCGGAAGAGAGACGACGCGCTGAAAGCTTGCCTCGGACGGGCACGGCATGCCATGCCCCTACGATGGGTGGGCGTATTTTTACTGGTGGTGATGCAGCCTGGCGCGGTTTGCGCCGACCAGCCTGCGCGGATCGCTACGGCGGGGCCGCATGTGGCACGGATCAAAGACGTCACGACGGTGGAAGGTGTGCGCGAAAACATGCTGATCGGGTACGGGCTGGTGGTGGGTCTGGCGGGAACGGGAGACAAGCAGCAGACGATTTTTTCTGTGCAGACGCTGGCAAACATGCTGCAACGCATGGGAGTAAATATTCAGAGCCAGATCACGACGATCCAGGTGCGGAATATTGCAGCGGTGTTCGTGACGGCCACGCTTCCGCCGTTTTCGCGGCCGGGCGTGCAACTGGATGTGACGGTCTCTTCCATTGGAGACGCAAAGAGTTTATATGGCGGGACGCTGCTGCTGACGCCGCTTTCGGCGCCGGACGGGCAGGTGTATGCGGTGGCGCAGGGCGGACTGGTGCTGGGCGGATACAGCGCGGGCGGCGGCGGAAATACGAAAGTGGTGAATCACCCAAACGTGGCGCGCATTCCGATGGGCGCGGTGGTGGAACGGGATTCGTCGGTGAGCCTGGCAAAGTTCAGTTCACTATCGCTGCTGCTGCGCGATGAAGATTTTGATACGGCGAAGGACGTGGCGTCGGCGATTAACACGGAGCTGGGAGGTCCGGCGGCGCGTGTGGTGGATAGCCGGCGCATCGAGATCGCGGATGTACACGCGGCGGGCGTGGATGTTCCCGCGCTGATGGCGCGTATCGGGAGCCTGGCGGTGCACGTGAAGACGATCGCGAGAGTAGTGGTGAACGAGCGTACGGGGACGGTGGTGCTGGGCGGAAACGTGACTATCGGTCCGTGCGCGATTTTGCACGGCAACCTATCGATTGAAGTGAGCACGGAGTTTCAGGTTTCGCAACCGGGGCCGTTTTCGAACGGCACCACGCAGGTAGTGCCGCAGACGCAGGTGCGCGCGCAAGAGTCGCCTTTGCAGGTGGTGCAGTTGAAGGAAGGCGCGACCGTGGAGGAACTTGTTCGCGGGCTACAGATGATGGGAGCTTCGGCGCGAGATGTGGTGGCGATTCTGCAAGCGATTCGTGCCGCGGGCGCGCTGAACGCGGAATTGGACGTGTTATGAGCGCGACGGGAATGATGCTGGGCCAGCTGGCGGAGGGGGCGAACGGGCTGGCGTCGCGACCGGTTTTGGATGCGGCGAGTATAGCGTCTCACGCTAACTCGCATGGCACGAAGGCAGCGACCACGCCTCGGGAACGCAAGTTGCAGCAGGCGGCGGGGCAGTTTGAGTCGATGCTGATGTCGAATTTGTGGAAATCCATGAAGTCGGCGTTTGACGATGATGATTCGGAGTACAGCGATCCGGCGCACGGCGCGATGGATGAATGGGGCATGGACGCGATGTGCAGCGCGGTGGGGAAGAGCGGCGGGCTGGGAATTGCCAAGCTGATAATGAAGGACTTAGAGCCCAAGATTGCGGGTTCGCAGGCACTGAAAGGAGGCGCGGGGATTAAAGGTTTGACCGAATTTCGCCGATAGTAGTGGTTAGAAGCGTCAGAGACGCGGAGCGCAATTAAAGTCTTGCAAGATTCGGTCGATAGGACCGGAAAGCGCTCTGAAGTTTGTCACAGGGACGGTTCCAAATTGGAAAACCCTCGGCGCGCCGCGAAGGAGTTTGGTCATGAATATTGATCCCAAGATTCAGATTACTGGCGATGCGCAATCGGAGCCGGTGCAGAGCCAGCGTACGGGCGACCGCGTAAGCGGGACGAGCAAAGCGGCGCAGGTATTGCCGGGCAGCGGCGAAGATACGGTCAGCATTTCCAGCACGCATCAAGAGGTGCAATCGTTGACGGCGAGTTTAACGGCCGTGCTGGAAGTACGGAGCCAACTGGTGAGCAGCTTTCGCGAGCGGATTCAGCAGGGGCAGTATCAGCCGTCGAGCAATCAAGTGGCGGACGCGATTGCGCAGGAGTACGGGAAGCTGAACGTTTCGGGGTAAGAGGGAAGTGCTGGGAGCGTGGTCGCAAGTGACGATCACATATAACGATTGTCGGTAATGATCGCAAGTACCGATCGCAAGTAGTGATCGCAAGCAACGAGGGCGAAGCACAGCACGATGCCCGACAACCTAACTCCGACGCGCATTGAGCCATTGAGCTCGGGTGTGAACGGGAGCGCGGAAAAAGAAGGGGAGTACCCGCGCCCGAAAGAACGACGGAAGGCCAGCGCGGTGGAGAAGAAGCCGGCGGCGCCGCTCGTTGAAATTGAAAATGAAGTAGAACACCAGTTGGATGAACAGGCGTGAAGCGTGAATAACGAAACTGAGCGATACCTGGAAATGTTGGATCGGCGCATTGGACTGCTCGGCACGCTGGCGGAATCGTTTGTCGAAGTACGTGCGGATATTATTTGCCTGGATGTGAGCGGGCTGGAAGCGCGCATCGCGCAGCAAGAGCAACTCTGCCGGCAGGTGGGCGCGTTGGATAGGCAACTGGATAAGTTACAAGAGCAATGCGTAACGAGCTTGCGGACGTCGACGGGGCGATCCGGAAGCGAAAGGGAAGTGGTGGCGGCGCGGCTCGTGGAAACCGGAGAACGGATGAAGTCCGCGCAAGGGCGCGTGAAACAGCTGAACGCTACGCATCAAGAGCTTTTGCGTCGGTGCCGGCGCACGACGGGAGCTTTGTTGAACTTGTATTCGACGTTTGAGGCGACCTACGCCGAGCCATATCGCGCGCGCCATTCCGCACAAGGAAGAGTGTAGCCATGGGCGGACTATCCGCGGCGTTAAACATCTCAGTGGGCGCGTTGCAAGTGGATGAAAACGCGCTCGCGACGTCCAGCAACAACGTCGCCAATGTGGACACCCCGGGATATTCCCGGCAGGTTGCTAACCTGGTGGAAACCGCCCCCATAACGCTCGGCAACATCACCTTTGGCACGGGAGTGGGGCTACAGAGCGTGACGAGCACGCGCGACAGTATTTTGGACTTGCGCGTCAATCAGGAAACGCAGCAGCAGGGCCAGCTCGACGCGTTCATCGGCGCTGGGCAACAGATCCAATCGCTGTTTGACCAGACCAGTGGAGCGGGATTGCAAGGGCCGCTAACGGCGTTTTTCAACAGTTTGTCGCAGCTTTCCGCGAACCCCAGCGATACCAACACGCGGCAGGCGGTGTTGACGGCGGCGCAAAACCTGGCCACGGCGTTTAACCAAAGTTCGGTGAACCTTTCGACGTTGCAGGGCAGTACCGATCAGTCCGTAACGCAGACGGTGGGCCAGATCAACACACTCACCGCGCAAATCGCCGCGGTGAACACGCAGATCTCGGGAACCACGGGCGCGGGGCAAAATCCCGGACCGCTGGTGGATCAGCGGCAGCTGTTGATCAATCAACTGTCCAACCTGGTGGATGTTTCGGAGATCAATGCGGGAAATAATAGTTTGACGCTGACGACGAGCAGCGGTGCGCCGCTCGTGGTTGGCGGACAGAGCTTTGCGCTGAGCACGCAAGTAAATGCCGCGACGGGGCAGCAGGACGTTTTCTCGCAAGGCACGGACATCACCACGAAGATTACTTCCGGTCAGCTTGCCGGACAGATTCAAATTCGCGACCAGGAAATTCCCGCGCTGCAAAATTCGCTGGACACACTGGCGTTTAATTTCGCCAACGCGGTGAATACGCAGAACGAGGCGGGGTTCGACCTGAATGGCAATGCTGGAGGAGCAATCTTTGTGCCGCCCACGGCGCAGGCGAGCGCGGCAGCAGGGTTAACCGTGGCCATCACCAACCCCGCGCTGATTGCCGCCAGCCAGGATGGCACGACCGGCGACAACGCCAACGCCAACGCGCTGCTGGCGCTGCAAAACACAAACATCGTGAGCGGACAGACGCCGCTAAACTACTATTCGGGAATCGTCTTCAAAATTGGCAATGACGTTTCTTCGGCGCAGACCAGCGAGCAAACGGGAAGCGCGGTACTGCAGCAAATCCAAAACCTGCAAGGCGGGGTCTCCGGGGTAAGCGTAAACGAAGAGGCGGCCAACCTCATACGCTTTCAGAGCGCGTACGAGGCCTCGGCGGAAGTTTCCAATGCGGTCAACACGTTATTGCAGGACACCATCGGCATTCTGGGTGCTGCCTAAGCCATGAGCATACGACTCGATCCCGACGTACTACCCAACCTGCTGGTGGCACTGCAGCAGGCCAATCAGAATGAAACCACCGCTTCCCAACAAGTTGCCACGGGCCGGGGCGTGAATCAATTGTCGGACAATCCGGCAGCCGAGGCCGAACTGGTGGCGAACGCCAACCAATCGTCCGAGGACGATCAGTACCTGCAGAACGCGGGCACGCTGCAGGCAAAATTCCAGGTGGCGGATTCCACGCTGGACGACGTGGTCACAGCGCTCACGCGCGCCATCTCCATCGGCACGGAAGGCGCCAACGGCACGCTGAACGCCGGCGACCGGCAAGCGATTGCGAGTGAGGTGCAAGGACTGATCACTCAGACGTTGGGGCTGGCGAATACCACCTATCAAGGCACATACATTTTCGCCGGCACGGCCGTCAACACGCAGCCTTTCGTGCAGAATGCCACAACCGGCGCGGTTACCTACGCCGGAAACAATGGCACCACCTCCGTGGAGCTGTCCAACGGAAACAGCATTGGCGCGAATCTGCCGGGCTCGCAACTTTTCCAGAATGCCGCGGGCAGCGCATTTCAGTCGTTGCAGGATTTGAATACCGCGCTGCTCTCCGGCAACGAGAGCAGCATCGGGACGGCGGTGGTGGAAGTGCAAAGCGCGTTGACGCAGGTGTCCACCAACCAGGTGTTCTACGGAAACGCGTTGAACCAAATCAGTTCTACGGACAGCTTTCTGAATCAGGATCAATTGAATCTGAGTTCGCAGGAAAATACGCTGGTGGGCATCGACCCGGCGACCGCGGCGTCGAATTTCTCGGAGTCCCAGACTGCGCAACAATCCTTGCTGGATGCCACCGCGAAGGTTTTGGGCCTGCCAAACTTATTTAACTACCTAGCGCCCTAGCGCCGGATTCCGGTTACGCGCTGCATGCTGCTAGCCGGCCACGGCCACGCGCGCTTCTTCCCACTTCGACTGCGCTTTGCTGATGGCGCGGCGCATGCCCGACTGGAACGCCGCCGGCGAGAATTTTTCGGCGGCGCGTATTTGCGCGGCGCGTCCCATTTTTCGCGCCAGCGAGCGGTCCGCCAGCAAGAGATTGGCGTATCCGGCAAGCTGCTTGGGGTCGTCCGATAAAAAGCCGCTGAGGCCATGCTCGACCGGCGAACTGGGATGAGCATTGCCGAGCACCGGCAAGCCCGCTGCCATGGCTTCGAGAGTCGCCATGTTGTAGCCATCTTCAAGTTGTGGGTGCGCGGTGTGAACGAAGAAACGGTGGCGCCGCAGGGTTTCTTTCAGGCCGTCCCAGGAACGCGACGCGCAAACGCCGGGTATTTCGGGATTATGTCCCACCAGCGTGACGGGAACGCCGGCGAATGCCCTTTCGTGAAAATTCCACAACAGCGTGTGCGCGCGACGCAACACAAAATTCGAAACGCGCAGTCCGCGGGGGAGATCTCCTTGCCAGGGGAGATAGTCCGCGGAATCGGCGGCCAGCAGCACGATATCATCGGCGAAACCCCAGGACGCGCCCTTCAATCGCGAAACCGCCACCACATGTACTCCGGTGTGCCGCACGTATTCCGCCACGGTTCGCTTGAATTCCGCAGGATCGGTTTTGGAATTTTGTTCCAGCATCATGCCATCGAGCGTGAGGTGAATCACCAGCACACGAGGCCCGCGCAGGGTTCACGCATCGAGCAAGTCTGTAAGGTTGTGCGCGATGATGACATCGTAGGGCAGAGGCGATTCCCGCGCTTGCGCCAAGGAGAGCAAGCGGGAATGTGGCGGCGGCGGACGCAGTTCTTGGTCCCATCCGCGAAAGTGGCGGCCCGGCAAATCCGTGATGATATCGAGTGGTTGGCCGAGCGAACGCAGCTGATAAACCCAGGGCTCGTGGCAGTTGAAGACCAGCAAACGGCCGTTCATAGTATTCGCTCCAAACAGGAATCAGTTCAGCGCGTTTGCTGAAATGCATTCGCCCAATGGCGTACGGCCGCGAGCTGCGCGCGGCTGGCCTCCATCTGGGAGCGTTGCGTGAGCAGCATCAAACGTACGCTGCGCAGCGTAACGTGCAGTTCGTTCAATTGCGATTTATAGAGGTCCAGTTCGCCTTGCAGTTCTGGCTGCGTACGCCGCAGTTCCGAAGCCTGTGCCCACACCGGGGCCATTTCCGCGACCTCGGCTGACAAGGCTCGAACCTGGGCGACGCCGAAGATGGATTCGCCGCGCAACGATTGACGCGCCACTTTGAGCAGCCCGCCGATGTGCGAGTTGATGCGCGCAACTTTTTCGAGCAGCGGAGTACTCATCAAGCGTCCCAGCGGCTGCCCGGTGTGGCGAAGTCTTCCGCATTCGCGTTTTGTTCGGGAACGCTGGCGCGCACAGGTGGGCGGAGTTCGCCAGCGGGCACGCGCTGGTCGATAGTGCGCCAAGCCTGGCGCACTGGAGTGTACAGCGCGATCAGCTCTTGCAGTGATTCCTGCGTGCCTCGAATATTGGCTTCCATGATCAGCCCGCGTGTCACTTCGTAGAAGCGCCGGAAGCGCGCCGCAGCGATGCCGCCGCGTTCGAAGTCCAGCACGCCCTGCAACTCGGCGATCACCGTAAGCGCGTGATTCAACTGGCGTACGCGCGTTTCCACATTGCCGGCGGCAATGGCCGCGGAGGCGCGCTGGAAATCGCGGATAATGGTGTCAAATAGCGCCACCACGCCGCCAATCGGCGAAGCCCCCCGCGCGGTGTCCAACTGGTATGACTGCGCTGCGTTTTGATTGTTCATCCTCCGGCACTCGATAGCTGCGTGTTGGTTTGTGCTTCCAGCAGCGGAAGTTGCTGCAGCGTGTCGTTCACCTGCGCATAGATGAGGGTCAGGTTTTGCTCCTGGACCACTAGAGCTGCTTGCAGATCCGAAATTTGCGATGCCAGATCGCTGGAGGACTGCGCAATTCCCGAGGCGTCCAGACTCAGGATCCCGCTCGAGGGCTCGGTAAGGCCGGTAATCGTATTGCTCAGATTGTTGGCGAAGCCCGTGGAAGTTGCTTGCAGGAAGTTTTGCACATCGCTGTAATTTGCCGATAGAGCGCCAGCGAGGGTGCCGGAGTCGACGCTTAACGTGCCGTCGTTATTGAGATTGACGCCAATGCTGGCGAGATTCGAAACCGTACCGCTGGTGGTGGAAGAAAAATCTATGGCGCTGAGCAAGGATTGCTGGGCTTGCTGCAGCGAGCTGTCCGCTTCCAGAGGCCCGTTGGCGCTGCCATCGGCGTTCACCGAAAATTGCGTGTTGATGTCGCCGATGGCGGTGTTATAGGCGGAGACAAAAGCATTGATCGCAGTGGTGGCCTGCGCAGTATCGGGATTGACGGAGATGGTGACCGGAGTGGTCGGCGCCGGCGAGCTAAGCGAAAGCGTCACACCATTGATTACCCCGCTGACGCTGTTGGTGGTGCTGCTAACGGGCACACCATCGACGGTCAGGGACGCGTTGATCCCGGTGACCGCTTTATTAAAATTTAAATTGGTAGTGTTTCCGGAGACGGTTAGATCGCCGGGCGCGCCGGAGGTGTTGCTGACCAGCGCCAGCCGCGCGCCGTTGGCGTCGGTGATGACGCTCGCGGTAACGCCGTCGTTCTGATTGTTGATGGACGCCGCGAGTTCGTCGAGGGTGTTGTTGGTATTGTCGACGGTAATGGTGACCGGCGCGTTGCTGCCGGCTTCGACGGTGAAACTGCCGGTGGTGAGCGGTGTGCTGCTGGTAGCCACGGGATTGGTGTAGTACGAGGAAGTGGTGGCCAGGTTGGTGACGGTTACCGTGTGCTCGCCGCTGGTGGCGGTGCTCGCCGCCGTGGCGCTGACCACGCCGGAGTTTGAGGTGGTGGCATCCAGCGCGTCGAATGCGCCCAGTGGATCGCTCAGCGCGTCCGCCGCGGTTTGCAGGTTGTTGAGGTCTGTGGTGATCTGCTGCAGAGCGGTGGTTTGCGAATTGAGTCCGGTCTGCTCAGTTTGTAGATTGGTGATATTCGCCTGCTGGCCCGCTACCGCAAGGGTGACGAACTGCTGCACGTCGATACCTTGGCCGAGCCCGGTGCCAGTATTTGAGGATCCGTCCGCCGTCGATAAGCCATTGAGTGATGTTGCCAAAAGGGCCTCCGTCAAAATCCAAAATCAATCCGGACTGCGTTTACCCGCCGTTAACGACTGCTTTTAACAACACGACGGGGCGGAGTCATGGAGAACTCCGCCCGCCGCCGCGTTGTTTTTTACGCCAATTACTGCAGCAGCTTCAAAATGCTCTGCTGCGCCGAGTTCGCCTGCGCCAGCGCCGAGATGCCGGATTGGTTGAGAATGGTGTACTCCGACAGGTTAGTGACCTGCTGCGGAATGTTGGCTGCGGTGATCTGATCTTCCGCCGAAGTCAGGTTTTGTACCTGGTTGTTGATGACGTTGACAGCGGCATTTAAACGATTGATGCCCGCGCCGATGGAGCCGCGAATACCGGCGACGTTGGCGATAGCCTGGTTGATGTCCGTCAAGGCCGTGGCTGCGGCTGTTGCGGTGGTCAAAGCATCGGTACCGAGGTCAACAGTAGACGCACCATTGACGACGGACGTGGATGCAATCGTGCCGACGGTGACACCAATCGAGCTTTGCGAGTTTGAATCGGAAAGGAAAATCGACGTGGTGGCGGCAGTGAACACTGACGTGCCGTTGAACGCCGTGGTGCTGCCGATCTGGTCGATTTCCGCTTTAATCTGTGTGAACTCGGCGTCCAGTGCGCCGCGTTGCGAACTGCTGACCGTACCGGTGGCCGCTTCGGTCGACAGGGTAACCGCGCGATTGAGAAGCGTGGTCACCTGTGAGAGTGCGCCATCCGCCACCTGCAGGGCCCCGACTCCGTCGTTCGCGTTGTTCGAGGATTGATTTAACGCCGTAATGTTCGCTTGCAAGCCATTCGCGATGGCCAGTCCCGCCGCGTCGTCCGCGCCGGAGTTGATGCGCGAACCCGAAGACAACTCAAACAGCGTCTTTTGCAGGTTGTTCTGCGTAATGTCTAACTGATTCTGTGCTTCCAGTGCAGAGATATTATTAAGAAGACTGATGGCCATCGGTGGAGCTCCTTTTTTCGGCTGCGATTTTGGTAAGTGTTCCGGGAGCCTTGGTGCGCGGGGCTTGAACCCTTGTGGCCCAAGTGGCTCGCACTCACTGCGGAACGTCCAACATACTCAGTCTCTTTATCGGCCCGTCGTGAAAAGGCTTTAGGCGCGGCGCGTACGAAATCGTTGGCCGGTTGGTATTCATCCGGCGCTCTTTGCCAAAGTGGGAATTTGCGGCCCCAGCGCCAGCTCCTCGGAGGCTTGTTGCAGAGTGGCGTCGTTCGGATAGCTTTGCAGGCCTTGGTCAGCGATCTGTACCGCCCGCGACCACTCTCCGGCCTTACTCCACAGGCTAGCGGCGCGGAGAAAATCGGAAGGGCGGCAGGTAGCGATCGACGCCAACTTGCTGTGGGCAGCGGTGGCTGCCGCGTGCAGATCACCGATCCATACCAGGGCGAGCATCAGGCGGTCATGAACGTCCGGCGATTGCGGCGCGGCGGTGACGGCGCGGCGCAACTCTCGCATGCCACGATTGCGATCCCCGGCGCGTAGGGTGGCCAGTCCGAATTTGCTCTGCAGCGAAGCATTGGCCGGGTCGCGCCGCCGGCCCGTGGCATAACATTCGCACGCGCTGGAAAACTGACTGGCGTTGTAATGAATGTCGCCTCGCGTTTCGGCCACCAGCGCGGTGCGATGCCCGGAACTCTCAGCTTCTCCCAGGCAGCGCAACGCCGGGGAAGTCTGGCCAAGTTTTTTCAGCGTTACGCCTTCGAAAAACCACGCCAGACCAAAGCGCGGGTTGAGCGTGCGCGCGCGTTCGAACAATTGCTGGGCGTCCGCAAAATTATGGAAGTTGTCCATCTCCAGCAGGCCAAGTTCGAAATGTGCCTGGGCGTTGTCCGGCATTTCACTGATTTTTTGGCGGCCTAATTCGCGATAGAGAGTGTTTTTGCGCGCCTGGCCGGCCTCGTCGCCCGCCAAGCCGAAGTGATGGATGAAGAAGTCAGCTTTGCCGAGTTTTTTCCCGGCTTTCACGATGGTTGGTCCCACGCTTTCGTGGACACGGCCAACGAAGTAGATATGCGGATCGTGCAGAAACAGCCGCACGTTTTGATGCTCCACGTAAGCCGGATAATTTCGCGCGGTGGGAAGGCTGGAGTCATTCGGTTTGGCGGGGCGGTCCCACAGACGATTCTGAAGGCTGCGCATGTAATTTCGAATGGTCACCTGGTAGCCGGCGACGGCGCAGTTTTTAAGTAGCCGGGGAATTTGCTGCCGCGCGCTTTCGTCCAGCTGCTCGTCGGCATCGAGTGAGAGCACCCACACGCTGCGGATTTGCTTTAGTGCCGCGTTGCGCGCCGCGGCGAAATCGTTGTCCCACGGAATCGCGATCACTCTCGCGCCAAAAGACTCTGCTACGCCGATGCTGGCGTCCTGCGAGCCGGTGTCCGCGATCAATATTTTGTCTACGATGCCGCGCACGCTTTCGAGGCACGCCGGCAGCTGCTTCGCGCCATCGCGCACGATCATCGAAAGCGTGAGCATCGGCATCATCCGCGTTGCGCCTGGGCTTGCAATTCCGGTGCTGCGCTTGCGATTGCCTGTAGCGAGCGGGCTTCGCGCCAACGTTCGAGAAACCGTTCGAACAGATGGTGCCAGTAGACCATCGGAACAATTTGTCCAACCTTGCGCATCAACTCTTCCGCGTCCTGCCGGCCATTTGTCTGGTCCCGGAACAGTGACCGGAAGTCGATTTCGTCGAGCGCTTCGAGCGCCGTCAGACCGCTGGCGACGGCGATGCGCTGGTGATCCACCTGCGATTGCAAACGGACTTCGTCTTGCGGCGTCAACGAGCCAAATGGACCGGTGCCCTTGCCGAGAAGCGAAGGATGTTTTTCGAACAGATCCCAGTTGGCGGTGCCGTAGGCTTTTGCGCGCTGCACCAGGTCTCGCGAGGTGAAGCCGGCATGTTCGTGCCAGGCGGTGGCTCCCGCGTGGTAAACCACGCGCAGGCCGCGCTGGACGAGGCGCGTGCCCAGTTCGGTATCTTCGGCAACACGAAAGTGGGGATCAAAGTTTCCTGCGGCAATCACAGCATCCCGGCGCACGCTCAGATTGCAGGTGATGAAGTGCGCCTGATCGTACGATTCCGTCGCCTTCAGCGTGCCTTGCGGAAACAAGAACGCCGTGGTGTTCACATACAACGAGAGGGCGCGCTTGATGACGCCTTCCGAGTAGCGAAATGCCCCAAGCACCGCGATTTTTTCGCGGCTGCGCTTGCGATGCGTGGTGAGATGCTCGACCAGCAGGTTCGAAGAAACGATGCTGTCGTCGTTGCAGAGCAGCAGGAATTCGCCTTTAGCGCGTTCCACGCCGGCGCGCCGCGCGGCACCTGCGCCCTGATTCGCTTGGCGGACATAGGTCAGGCAAAAGGGAAGTAGGGCATTGCTGTACAACGCTTCGGTGTCGTCGGTCGAGCCGTCGTCCACAAGCACGGCTTCCCATCGCGCTGTGGGCAGGGACTGAAACGCCAGCGCCGCCAGACACACACGAAGGATTTCGCTGCGATTGAAAGTGGGAAGCACCACGGATATTTCTGGACCGCGAGTGTTGGCGGCGACGTTTTTCTTTTTGTTGACCGGAGCTTCCGGCAACTTGGTCTTCCATTGCCAAACAAGTTTCTTCCGTTCCTGCGCGCAACGTTCCGCTGCAGGCGTGTCGCCCAGTTCGCGATAAGACCTCGCCATATCCGCTAGCAGCGCGGAATGGAAAGCAGACGCCGGAAGCGGCCCGCGAACGAAGGTAAAAATGTGGCGAAATTGTTCGAGCGCCTGCGCTGCGCGGCCCGCTTCCAGATGGCGCTTGCCTTCTTGCCAATACGCCAGCGTGCGCAGCATCGGCCGGTAATGCGCCGGCTGCTGCGTCAGTACCCACGGGCAGCTTGTCTCTACGTTTCGGTACGACCAGCTGTGCTCGGGCTCCGCTGCGCACGTGCGGATTTCGGCGGCACGCGCCACGATCTTGCGAATTTGCGATTGCAGATTTGCCAGGCAGAATTTCGCGCGGATGTATTCGCGTCCGGTCGTGGCGATGGCGTCCCATAGCTGCTCGTCGCGATACAGCCGCAGCAAAGCCGCGGCGAACTCTTCTGGCGTGTCGGCGATCAGCGCGTGCGCGCCATTTTGCAGTGCCAGCCCCTCTGCGCCGATCGCTGTGGTGACTACCGGCAGGCCGTGCGCGATCGCGTGCATGTTCTTGGTGATGATTCCCGTGCCGTAGCGGATCGGCGCGGCGAACACCCGCCGCAGATCGAATTGCGGCCCCAATTGATCGATTTTCCCTACGCAGGCCACGCCGGGATAACGTTTCTCGAGCCCTTCCGGTGCGGCATTTCCCGCGATATAGAGCGTGAGTGTCGGCTCTTGCTGGCGCATCTGCGGCCAAACCTTGTCGAGCATCCAGCCAAGCGCATCGCGATTCGCTAAATTATCGAAATTGCCGAGAAACAAAACGCCCTGCCGCGCCGCAAATCCTGGGCCGGCCGATGCCGCTTCCGCGATCGTCGGCAGGTGCTCGGTGGGAAGTCCCGGAATTAATTCGAGGAAGCGCTGTTGGTCCGTTTCCGTTACGTACAGCACCAGGTCCGCGCGGCCGTAGATCTCCGCCTCGCGCTGTTCAAAATTATTTCCGCGCTCTACGTCTGAGAGCAGTCCAGTAAGCTTCGCGGAACGGCGTTCGCGTTCGCCGTGGCGGTCCTCTGAAAGCACCAGCACGCGCGTTGCGGGAGAGTAGCGCCGTATCTCGTCCATGTAATGTTCGGGCACGGAAATTCCCGACCAGAACCAATGGCTGAGGATGGCGATGTCAAACTGTCCGCGTCGCACTACCTTGCGAAACTCCCACGATGCACCATCATCCTTGCCCAGATGCCGCAGACGCTCCGGATCACCGGCGAAAACCTTGGCGCCTAGGGCCTCCAGCGGTGCGCGGTAACGCGGTTCGTCGCGGTCGTCGCGCGCCAGAAACGTGACGTTGTGGTTCTGCGCGCGCAATTCTCGCACCAGTTCGTACAGCCGCAAATCCGCGCCGCTGCAGTCATAGTGCGGCAAGATTTCATGTACCAGCAAAATATTCCGCGGGAAATCGTGTGGCGCATTGTTTTCGACAGGATCTTCGCCACTCGCCGCCTTTTCGCTACTCGACCGTCGTTCTCCGTGATCCGATTGTTCTTCCCGGCGTGACGCTTGCACGCCGACTCGCGCGTACAGCTCTTCCGGATAGCGGTCCTTAACCGCGGAGTGTTTCCGCGCGGAAAGAAATGTGGAGTCGCCGCGGCCGGCAATCGGGAATCCTCGCACCGCAAGAGACTTGAGCACTTCGCGATTTCCTGGCCAGTAAAAATCAAATGTGCGCAGCTCGGAGATGGCAAAGCCTCCGGCCATCGCCATGCGCACCACTTCTGCCGCGGTGTATTCGCGATTGTGCCGGTCCGTAGACTTGCCGCGGAGTTCGAACTTACCGTAGCCGTACGGGCTGGCTCCGCGCATGGTTTCTTCCACGGCGTGCGCGCTGGCCAGATTGGGCGTGGTCAGCAACAGCACGCCGCCCGGCTTCAGCACGCCGCCCGGCTTCAGCACGCGATTCATTTCCGCGAGCAATCCCATCGGATCGCTGTGCAAATGCTCCAGAATCTCGCAGCACAACACAGCGTCAAATTCGCCATCGCTATACGGCCACGGCTGGCGCTGCAGATCGAAATTGTCCACGATAAACGAAAATGTTTCGTCCGCGCCCTGCGAGGTGATGGTTCTGGTTTCTTGCGCCGCGCCCGTCCAAATATCCGTGCAGCGCACCTCGCTATATCCGCTGAAGCGCTGTAGCGCCGGGGTCAGGTGATGAAACGCGGCGCCAAGTTCCAGCAGCCGCATGCCTGCCGTGCCGCGAGGCAGTTGCTGCAGCGTGGCGACGTAGCGATGCACGTGCGTCTCGAAGTACGATTGCTCGTTTGCGGAGGCGGAGAGAAAGCTTCGCAAATACTGTTCAAGCGCTCCTGCGTCTTGATGCTCAACGGCTGGCGTAAGCCGTGCCAGCAGCGCTTGCGCGTGGGCGCGCTCGATATGGTTCGCGCTGCCCAGGCTCTTGCTCAGAAACGGCGCGGCTTCCATTGCATTGTTGCCGCGGTTGAGCAGCAAGCCCAGGTTGAACGCCGCCTGAAAATTGTCCGCGTCCAGCTCCAGCGCAATGCGAAAGCCTTTCTCCGCTTCGCCTGCGACATTCAGACTGAACTGCACTGCGGCCCAGTCGCTCCACACTTCACTGGTCTCTTCTTCGGCGAGCACCTCGCGCAATAACGTCAATGCCTCTTGCTTTTGCCCCGCGGCGAAGAGCCGCACTCCCATGGTGTGTTTTTCGCGCACATTCATTCGGCATCTCCGCGCCCGAGGCTGGGACCAGCGGTCCGAGTTCCCAGGTCCCGTTCCGGCAACGGCAAATTTTTCACGCCCACCAGCCGCCACACCCCCCACAACAACCTGCCAACAATCGCGTCACACGCCGTTTCGAGCAGCGCCAGATTGTCGACCATCTGCGGCAGTAGCCGGCTAGCATGCACGTACAGCGCCGCCAACTTGGTGATGCGGCGCGTCATGCGCCGGCTTAATTCCGGGCGCAGGTCCAGCCACAGATTTCCTTCTTGCAACTTCGTGCAAAGTTCCGAAATGGCCCTGGCGTACCACATCACGTGGTCCGTGGTGCGAAAGCGGTCCACGCGGTGCAGCGCCACGCCGCCGCGCCGGAAAACGTGGCGGTAGTATTTTTCTTCGCGCCAGCACCCCACCGCGTACGCGCTCGCGGGCTGCTTCAGCCGGGTGCAAAAATATTCGATGGCTTGCGGCCTTGAGAGCATGGTAATTCCGGGCAGTTTGTAGTGATGATCCCCGGCCAGCTGGTCGGGAGAAAATTTATTTCCCACCTGCAGGAACACCACGCCGCCAGGAGAAAGCATTCTGCTGATGTGCCGGATGGTGATGCTCGGATCGGCGACATGCTCGATCACGTCTTGCGCCAGAATCACGTCGAACGCGCCAAGCTCGCTTACCGTTTGGTCTTCGCAAATATCCAGTTGACGCAAATCGGCTTCGTAGCCCAGCTCCCGCATGCGCACGCCAGCCCAGTGGATGCGATTGGTGTCCGTCTCCACGCCGGCCAGCCCCGTCGCGCCGGCCTCTTTCATCACAATCAGCAGTCCGCCGAAGCCGCAACCCACATCCAGCACCCGCTTGCCTTCGAGAGAGGTCCACGGCCGGAGCAACCGCACGATTTCGCGCCCCCGCTCGATTTCCGCGCGCATGTAACCGCGGTAGGAAACCAGGTCGACACCACCGCCGTAATACGCGGAGTCCAGGTGCTCTTGAAAGCTCGCGGGAAAATAGCGCGCATCGCGCGCATCAGGCAGCGCAGGGTCTAACGGCGCGACATTTAACGGAACGGGATTTAGCGAGTTAAGACTCGGCGAGTCAAGTTTCGGCGGTGTGGCCGCTTCAGCGGCGCTTTGCGGGCTCATCGTTGACACTCGGTCCTTTCAATTCTTGCGACGCCAGACCATTCTTCCCGGCGCGCTCTCCCCGTTCATCGCTGGTGCGCATGGAAATACTTGTTGGAATCGCGCGCGGGCACAACGCTCTCCGGCCAGCCGGCGTTGCGTGTTTGTTTTGCGACGATCATCGTCGCGGCCTCGTAAAGATTCGAGGCCACCATCGTGGAGACCTCCCGCGGCAAGCGCGTTTCCAGAAATGCATCGCGTCGCACCAGCACCGCCGGACACCCCGCGCTGCCCGCGGCTTGCATATCTTCCGGGGAATCGCCCACAAAATACGTGGTCTGCGATACGAAAGCAAAGTCCAGTTGCGCACGCTGAATGGAGCCAGGCTTCGGCTTGCGGCAGTTACAATCGTCCTTCGGCATGTGCACGCAGTAATACACCTGCTTGATATTTCCGCCGGCCAGCGCCACTTCCGTCAAAAACCGCTGCGTAATCGATTCCAGACGCGCGATCGTCAACAGGTTTTTCCCCACGCAAGCCTGATTCGAAATCACCAGCGCGGCGTAGCCGTGCACTGCCAGGTACTGCAGTGCCTCCAGCGCCCGCGGCAAAAACTCAAACTCCTTCCACGAAGTGACATAGCCTCCCAATATGCGCCGGTTGATTACTCCGTCGCGGTCAAGTAATACGTACCGCTGCAGTTCGTTAGGCACGGTTGGTCCGTCCTTTCCGTCGACATCGCATCACCTGGCACCGCATTTCGTTCCCCGATGTTGCCCGAACACCAAATCGTTCGTCAGCCGGATATCATCACAAGCGCAGCGCATGAAAGTTCATTTCGGCACCCAATACCGATACGGGAGCGATTCCTCCTGGCCGCGCCGGTCTTAGTCCTGCTTGCACACTACAAAAAAACGCGCGCACGCTCATCGATTTCCGCCCCAAGTCCCGTTCTTGCCGCATTTCGTGGAAACACCTGCGCCGAAACAGCGAACTCAAAAAATAGGCTGGTGCACGAAGCTGGCCAATAAGACTCCTCAAATCCACACCGCTGCGGGCTTTCAACTGCAAGTCAAACTGCCCGATAGTACGCACGCCGTACTTTCTGGAAGGGGTGCGCATCGATGCTGGCGATCGCGATGGCGCGATCTTCCAGTCGCTCGGCGCAATTTATGATCCAGCTAACGCGTCTCAACAATCAGCCGCTGGTCGTCAATTCCGACCTCATCAAGTTTCTTGAGAAGTCTCCGGACACCGTATTGACACTGCTTACGGGGGAAAAAGTCGTTGTGCGTGAGACCTCTGAGGAAGTGCTGCAGAAAATTGTCGCCTTTCGTCAGGCCGTCCTGTCGGGGCTAACCCTACAATCCGCGGGCGTCGCAGCCAGCGCGGGGACGGTGGTGCCGTCCCTCGCACTCGAGAAGCAGAGTTGAGGCGCATTGGCGATGGATAAAAGTAGTCTTGCGGGAATAGGCATCGCTGTCGGCGGTATCCTTTTTGGATTGATCCTCGAGGGCGGGAAGATTACCCAGCTCGTACAGCCCACCGCCGCAATGATCGTTTTTGGCGGCACGCTGGGAGCGGTGATGTTGCAGTTCCCGCTGCGCGTGATCCTGGCGGCCGTGCGGCGGCTCGGTCAAGTTTTTGTCGATAACTCCCGCAGCCCGGTGGACCTCATCGCGGAAATCACCTCCTACGCTCACAAGGCTCGCAAGGAAGGCATCGTCTCCCTCGACAAAGACGCCGAGCACATTCACGATCCCTTTCTAAGAAAAGCCCTGATGCTGGCCGTGGATGGCACCGAACCGCAGGAGATTCGCAGCATGATGGAGCTCGAACTGGACAACCAGGCCGAGCACCACGAAAACATTCCTCGCGTCTTCGAAGCCGCCGGAGGCTTCTCGCCCACCATCGGCATCATCGGTGCGGTACTCGGATTAATTCAGGTGATGCAGCACCTCGACGACATTAGCGAAGTCGGCCGTGGCATCGCCGTAGCCTTCGTTGCCACCATTTACGGCGTCGGCGCAGCCAACCTCTTTTTCCTTCCCGTCGCCGGGAAAATAAAATTGCGCATGCGCCAGGAGCAAACCCTCCGCGAAATGATGCTCGAAGGCGTCATCTCCATTCTCGAGGGCATGAATCCCCGCATGATTGAAACTAAGCTCGCCGGCTTCTTTGCCGAGGCCCACGAGAACGCCAACAAACGGGCCACTCCGTGAGAAGCATTACGTGGAGGAACATTACGTGAGAAAGAAGCGGCGCAGGCCCGTCGAACACGTTAGCCACGACCGCTGGCTGGTCTCCTACGCCGATTTTGTCACCTTGCTCTTCGCCTTCTTCGTGGTGCTCTACGCTTCGTCGCAGGTAGATAAGCGCAAGGTTGGAAATTTGGCTTTGGCCATTCAAGTGGCCTTTCAGCAAATGGGTGTGTTCGATACATCCAACACAAAGATTCCGTTGAGCGACTCCGAGGCCGTGCCTTTCACCCAGGTACAGGTCGTGGAAAATGCCGAACGTACCGGGGACTTCCGCAGATTCGTGCAACCCATGAAAGGAATTCTCAACCCTCTCACCGAGCAGCCGCTCAAAGATATTGAGGAGGCTCTAATGAAGGCCCTGGCGCCAGAGATTCAAAAGCACGTGGTCACCGTGACCGCTCGTCCGGAAGGCATTGTGGTGAGCTTGCGCGAAATTGGATTTTACGAAAGCGGTTCTGCAACCATTCGCGCGTCTTCGCAGGGCGCTATCGACCGCCTCGCCGCCATTCTGCAATCGCGCGGCGAGGCCCTGCGCATCGAAGGTCACACAGACAACGTCCCAATCCACAACAAATATTTCGATTCCAACTGGGAGCTTTCCACCGCGCGCTCCTCGCAGCTCGTCAAGATGTTCATCGTTCGCTACAACTTTACTCCCACGCGCCTTTCCGCCGCCGGCTTCGCGCAATACCATCCTGCCGCCCCCAACGACACCGATGAAGACCGTGCCCGCAATCGTCGCGTCGACATCGTCATCCTCAATCCCTCGCGGCCTTTCAACTAACGCTGAACTAGCGCGCCGCTCTTGCGGACCCGCGTATGGGGGTGGTGTTTCCGCAACAACCCGCGCAGCATCATTGACACCCACGCTTCGCCGGACCACACTTGTTTCACCCCCTTCCAAATTTTATTGTGTATTTCGTGTGAGCCGATGCGCATTCTTGTCGCTGAAGATGACGCGCCGCTGGCGGATTTTCTTCACCAGCGGTTGCTGCAAGAGCAGTTCTCCGTGCAAATGGTCTCGACGGGCCTCGAAGCCCAGCGTCTCGCCGCCGAGCAGTCCTACGACGTCGTGCTGCTTGATCTAAGCCTGCCCGGCGCCACCGACCTCGACGTTTTGCGGGGCATCCGTTCCAAAAAGCCCGATCTCCCCGTACTCATCGTCACGGGCGCGTCCCTCGTCGAAGAGCGCGTGCGCGGACTCGACGCCGGCGCCGACGATTATCTCGCCAAGCCCTTTGCCTTCGCCGAACTCGCCGCGCGCATTCGTGCCGTCCTGCGCCGCGGCAACCGCTCCGTCAGCGTCTTTCTACGCGTCGAAGATCTCGAACTCGATCGCGTCACCCACACCGTGCAGCGTCACGGCCGTCCCATCGAATTGAGTCCCAAGGAATTTGCCTTGTTGGAATTTCTGATGCGCCACGCCGGCCAACCCGTAGCCCGTACCGCCATCGTCGAACAGGTCTGGCGCCTGCACTTCGACACCATGACCAACGTCGTCGACGTCTACATCAACTATCTCCGCCGCAAGATCGACTCCGGCCACGATCGCCCGCTCATTCGCACCATCCGCGGCATCGGCTACCAAATCGGCCTAAACACTCCCCGCAACTGAATCTTCACCGTTCCTTCCTTTGTAGGGGCGCAGCATGCTGCGCCCAGCTTGCCCGGGCGTAAGACTCCATGCTCCTCTGCGCGAAAATAAAAAAACCGCAGCCAGGCGATCAAAAATCGCCCAGCCGCGGTTCAATCCTAAAACATTTCTGAAACTACTGTTTCGGCTGCGCGATTCCCGTAGCCGCCGGTGTAACCTGCGAAACGCCCACGCCCGCACTGGCCGAACGCGCTCCCGGTTCCAGCGTCAGCAAACCTTCCGTCGCCGATGCCGCCACCAGCCCGCCGTTGCGCCGCAAACGCACCACCGGGAAGTAGCTGTCCGCAAGAGGATCGTTCAGCCGCTGCCACGATTTGCCGGAGTCGAACGACACCAGTAGCCCGTGCTTCTGCAGCGAAAGCACCATCGCGTTGCCGTTGCCTGCCACATCTTGGAACTGCAGTTCGCGAACGTCCGCGCGGTTCCAGCTGCGTCCCGCGTCGTGCGAAGCGTACAGCCCCATGTTGGAGGTCAGATACAGGTTGGCATCGTCCAAGCGGTGCAGCTTCAAATTGCCGGCCGCCGCGAAGGAAAGTTCCTTGGCGCTCCACGTCGCGCCGTTGTCCGCGGTGTACAGCAAGTTCTTTTGAGAAACCGCCCAAACCTGCGCGCTATCCGCGGAAATTTCCAGCGATTGCGCCGGCTGCTTCACGAACTCGTCTTTCGCCACGGACTTCCAGGTTTTGCCCGCATCCTTGGAAACCAGCACGCCACCGGCGGTCGCCGCGTACCACGCGTCGCTGCCGAACGCCATATCGTTCACCAGGAACGCCGTCAGCTGCGGAACGGGAGTTTTGGCCTTGGGAGCAGGACGCGCCGCAGTCTTCGTTCCCGTTTTCGATTTCGCCGCCGCCGAAGCCGCCGCAGGCGTCGCCACCGGTTCCGGAACATACAATCCCGCCTTCACCCATTTATTCGTCGTCTCGTCATATTTCATCCATCCGCCGGTCGTGAGCGAAGCCCACCATCCTGTCGGCGCGGCATACACATGTCGCAAATCCGTGCGCTTTAGCCCAGGTCCCAGCGGAGCCCACGACGTTCCGCCATCCTTGGTCACCAGGAATGCGTCGCTGTCAAAGGTCAGCACCACCAGCGCGCGCGCTGCGTTGTCCTTGTCCATCGCCACATCCAGAATGTGCTGGTGATGGAATCCCACGTTCGACGAAGTAAATGTCGCTCCGCCGTTTTCGCTGATTTGCACGCCTTCGCGCTCCGTGCCCAGAATCAAGCGATCCGGATTCTTCGGATCAATAATGATCGCGTTGATCACCCAATCGCCCGGCGTGATGCGCTTGAAATCTTTTTCGTTCGTGGTCTTCCACAGTCCGCTGGTCGTCCCGGCATACAGCACCTGCGGATTCCGCGGATCCTGCCGAATCAGCTGCGTGCGCCGAAACGCAAACGGTATTCCTTGATACTTCGTCCACGTCTGCGCGCCGTTCACGCTGTGATAGATTCCCGAGCATGCCGTGGCATGCACGTTGTCCGGATTATTCGGGTCCACGATGATGGTCATCACGTCAGAGTCGTCGATCATTCCCGTCTTGATCGGAAACCAGTCTTTACCGCCGTTGCTGGTCTTCCACGGCAAGTGATACGTCCCCGCATAAATGATGTCGTCGCTATGGGGATCGAAAGCTACGGAGTCAAAATTTCGCAGGTCGTCGTGATGCTCAGGAGTGATGCGCGTCCAGCTCGTTCCGCTGTCCAGTGAGCGATACACGCCGGTCAGCGAACCCGCCAGAAACACGTCGGGATGCGTCGGCGATTGCGCCAACGCGCGTACCGTTTCTTTCGGAAGTCCGATGATGTTCCAGGTATGCCCCGCGTCGTCGCTGCGATACACGCCGCCGCCGCCCGAATACAGCGTCCAGGTGCTGGCGTAGAGCCGATTCGAATCGCGCGAGTCCACCAGAATGTGTGTAACTACGTCGTCTTGCCCCGTTCCAATTCGGCTCAGCAGCTGCCAGTGCGCTCCCTCATCCACCGATGAGAATACGTGTCCATCCGACGTCCCAAGATAGATCTTCTTCAAATCGTGCGGGTCGGCTTCGAGGGTAATCACTGTGCCGCCCGGAGGTCCCACCTGCCGCCACGTTTGCGCCGGCGTCGTGCCCGCCGTTGCGAATGCCATTGTCGCGAGTGCTACCGCGCTTGCTGTCAGCCATTGAGCCTTCATAGCGTTTCATTCTCCCAGAGGGCAGAGGAGCCCACAAGCACCGAGTCTAAGGAACGGAAACTAAATTAGCGCCTGTTCGAAAGGACAGATTTAGGGCTAGTTACCGTAAAAGCCAGCATCCTTTTCGCGCTGTGCGTTGCTCCTACGCGCGGCGCCCCTACTGTAGCGCAGGGCGCTTGCCTCTAAGCCCTGCGGCTTTTTCTGTCCAGCCGCGTCTTCCGCCTTACGCCTTCCGAACCGCCTTATGGCATTGGGTTTGCCACCACTAAACCCCTACATTTCTGTATCCTGCAGCCACTGCCCTCACCTGCCCTCAAGTACCACCCCAACGGCAACTTTTTTCCAATAGCCGGGTTCTACCTCTTGGGATATATAAGGTGCATACTAGATTATGCGCTCCCTGCTGTACGCTACGCTTCTTGCGAGAAATTAGGGGACAAATACCTATGTTGAAGACCACTCATACCGCCTCAAGCCGACTTCTCCTGTCGCTGAGCTTCACCGGTCTTCTGTGCTTTTACGCCGCGCCCAAGACGCTGGCGCAAGATACGCCACCCAGCACCACCGCCGATCAACCGGCTCCGAACGCCCAGAATCCCGCCCAGAATCCGAATGGTCCGCCACTTGGTCAGCCCAACGGCGACCAACCGATCTCCAATGCTCCTAACGTTCCCGGCCCGGCCAACACTCCGGGAACCCAGGGCGCTCCGGGCACCGAACAGACCGAGCCTCCCAGCCGCGCCGCCCGCGTCAGCTTCCTGAAGGGTTCCGTCTCCCTACAACCCGGCGGCGAAGGCGATTGGGGCAACGCGGTAATGAATCGCCCCGTCACGGTTGGTGACAAGATCTGGGTCGACAAAGACTCCCGCGCGGAATTGCAAGCCGGCCAAGCCACCTTTCATCTCGGCAATATGACTGCTCTTTCCTTCCTGAATCTCGATGGCCCAGTTACTCAGGTCCGCGTGCCGGAAGGCAGCATCAGTTTCCGCGTGCGCGAAATGCGCGAAGGCGATATTTATGAGGTCGATACGCCGAACGTAGCCTTCATGGTGAAGCAAGCCGGCGCCTATCGCATCGACGTTAGCGAGAACGGCGATGGCACCCGCATCACTGCGATCCGCGGCGAAGGCGAAGCCACTGCCGGCGGAAAAGCCTACACCGTTCATCCGGGCGAGCGCGCCGAATTTGTTGGTACCGACAATGGAAGCATTCAATACACCGCGCACGGCGCACCGCCCCCCGATGCCCTCGATACTTGGGCTAACGAACGCGATCTCCGCGAAGATAATTCCACCTCCGCGCGCTACGTGAATCGTGACGTTCCCGGCGTTGCCGACCTGGACGACAACGGCACCTGGAGTGAGGAACCGAATGTCGGCTCCGTCTGGTATCCCAACAACGTTGGACCGGATTGGGCTCCCTATAGCGATGGCGCTTGGAACTACGTCGGCCCTTGGGGTTGGAGCTGGGTCGGCTACGAGCCGTGGGGCTATGCCCCCTATCACTATGGCCGCTGGGGCTACTACGGATCTCGTTGGGGTTGGATTCCCGGTCCCATCTACGCTCGTCCCTACTACGGTCCGGCCTTCGTCGGATTCGTGGGCGGTGGCTTTGGCTTCGGTGTTGGTTTTGGTTTCGGCTTCGGCGGCGGTATCGGTTGGTTCCCGCTAGGCTTCGGCGAACCATTTCATCCTTGGTATCACGCGGGATACGGCTACGTGCACAGTATCAACGTCAACAACACCGTCATCCACAACAGCAGCACCATCAACAATCACAGCTACAACTACGCGTACGCGCATAACACTCATGCCGTTACCGCAATGTCCCGCAACGGTTTTGCGAACGGCGAACGCGTCAATCGCGGTGCCGCGAACATCTCCTCCGCTTCGCTCAAGAGCGCGCAAGTTACCAATGGCGCCGGCGTTTCGCCCAACCGTTCTAGTTTCTCCGGCGCGGCGGCACATACCGGAGCAAGGGTAGCTACGCCGCCCGCTTCCGTGCAGAACCGCTCGGTTATGGCACGCACTACGCCGTCTCCAGCCGCGGGGGCGCCCGTTCACGCGATTAACTCTAGCTCGACGGCTTCGGTCGCGGCCAACCGCGGGAACACTGCGGCGACAAATGGCCGCACCACGGGCAATTCAACGCGCACGTGGTCCGCGCAAGGCAACACCACCGATCACGGCAATGCCCCGCAAGGCGCGGGCAGGAACGTCTCCGCCAACGGCGCCGTGCAAACCGCACGCGTAAATCAAACCAACCGCCCAGAATGGGCACGCACCGGTGCAACCACCTCCGCACCGCGCAGCTACAATGGCAGCTCCACCATGAACTCCAGCAATCGTGCGCCAAACGCAGGCGCCAATCGCAGCTACACGCCGCAACCGCGCGCTTACTCTGCGCTCAGCCGCACCTACTCCGCGCCGTCTCGCACCTACTCTGCACCGAGCCGTCCAGCAGCCGCTCCAAGTCATAGCAGCGGCGGTGCCGCACCTCACGCCAGCGGCGGCGGTGCTCCGCACGGTGGTGGCGGTGGTGGCGGATCGCACGGCGGTGGCGGCGGACACCACTAATCCCAAAGCCTACTCGTAGGGGCACGGCATGCCGCAGGGCTGTCCCAATTAGACGGAGTTTGCCCTTGCGAAGGTCGAAAGCGTTGGGTTTGTGGCGGTTTTTGTAGCATGCGGCGATGCAGGTTGGGTTGCTGCTGTCCCAACCA
>JABCZD010000011.1 GCA_013289855.1 Acidobacteriota bacterium
GTCGTATCCGCTTAAAGCTTAGCCAGAGTAGTGTTCCGGCTAATCTAACCCTAGCAAGCGATTTCAATCTTTGTTTTCCTTGCAAATGGGTTCGAGCTGAGTGTTGCGTCGACCCATTGAGACCGCCGCGTTTACGAGGCATGTGGATCGTTCTCGAATACTCCATCACTCTACCGCGGCCCTGGCTTGCTCCTTCCATTTTTGAACGTTCACGCCCTTCACGATGAGCCACAACATCAACGACATTTCCGCGAGGAAGCCGATGACCTTAAGGTAGGTGGATAGATGGTTTGCGAGCGGTGTCAAAAAGATCAGCCAACCCAACCCGGCAAGTGCCATCAGGACGCCCAGAATTCCAGGCAGGAAAGTTGACCTGAAAATGAGGTAGCCGATCAACAGACAGTAGGGCCCGAAAAATACCAGGGAGTTGATTTTGTAGTGTGCGAGATGAAAGAGGTCGAGTAAATCATTCGCGCATCCTGCGAGGCTGAAGAGCGTTGCCAGCAAAGAGAGACTCCTGTTCACCGGCTTAAACAGGAAATAGAAGAGCAGCGTCACGGCGATGTAGAACGCGTATGCTATGAGGTTGACGGCGTCGTATAGAACAAGCCGGCTGTGGCCCACGAAGACCTCGGCGGATACGGCCGTCAGAAAGTAAAGCAAGTAAATGACACCGGTAGTCCTGGCCTTGGGACGCGGCGACCCTTCGGCAATCCTTTCCATCATTACGGCTGCGCGCATACTCGTTTCTCCGATAGCTTCGTTCGTCAGGGAGCATCCACCCGCGAGCTGGGCTAGTTCCACGTCGCCGACTCGTCGGGAGTATCAAACCTCATCTAGAGTTGGTGAGTCACGCTATTGCAACGGTGAAAAATCCGTCGGACGCATGTACGTCGACTCCTCTTTCTCCACCAGCTTGTTGGCCTGCTCGGATTTGATCACTTCTTGAAACTCTGGATCGGCCACAAGTGCGGCCCAATTCTTTTTGGCTTCCTCCTGGCTGGCATACGCCAAGATATCGACAAATGTATTGTCCCAAGCGGGAGCACCTTCGGGTACCCAGTAACCCAGAACCTTCAGATTGTGTTTGGCGAGTAGCTTTGAAGTCGTGTCGCGAAACCGTGCCTCCAGTGCCGGTAGTTTGCCAGGAACAGCGTGATAAACGCGAAGCTCGAAGACGCGATTGCTATCGGCCCTCACTTGATTCCCATGCATCAAGCGGGCAGTAATGAGCGAACCAGCGGCGAAGGAAAACAAAGCGATGCCGACAACCGTCCAACGGTTCGAGTTCCAAGAGTTGATTTTCATAGTTACCTTTCTGCGGTAAATCCTTAGTCCGCGAATGAGCTCCGATGGTCCCGAGCCAGAGACCTAGGCGACAACTTCTCGTGGCTTTAAGCGTCCAAAAAGTGCCGGCGTGATGATCACCGCCAAAGGCCCTAGCGCGAGAAATCCAAACTGATACCACCACGGTACCGGTATGCTGCAAACCTTGAGGTCTATCAAAATGGCCACTGTAATTGTCACCATCAGCGCTAGAAAAATCGTTGTGCCACGGCGAATTCGCGCAGCGACCCATCCACCAATTGCGGTTGTCGTGAGGAACACAATCGGCGCAAGAACGACATACGTCGCTTGATCGGGAGCGAGCAACTTCGAGATTATCAAGTCCACAGCAAACTTCAGCGTTCCCATGAAGATGTACACGCCCACAGCGACGCTCATTCTGATCAAGCAATTTCCGCGCCGCAGCGAGTACCAGACCAGGGACGGCACCGAGCGACAGGTTTGACTCCAAAACCAACGAGACGCGATGGATCGCGACGTGGATTCGATGCGAAGCGCGTATTCCTCGATCAGGTCGCCTAGTATGGCCTCTCCATAGGCGTCCGGCAGAACAGATTCGAGAAGCCTGCAAGCAAATGTCGGCGGCGGGCAGCGACTCATATCGTCCCCCAGTGGTCTTTCAATCCAGCCGTCATGCTGAGAATAGTTTGCTCGGATATCTGTAGGGCTCGTTTACCGGCCCCCTCGATGCGAAAAAGCCGCTTCGCACGCCCCCCGCGCTGTGGCGTCGGTTCGCCGGTAAATGAGCGGATATAGCCCTTTTTCTCAAGCCGCTCCAAAGTCGCGTACACGGCACCGATAGAAATATTGCGACCGGTCCGTTCTTCAATCTCGCGTCGGACGATCATTCCATGAGCGGTACCATCCAGACGCACAAGGGCGAGCAGAATTATCTGTTCCAGCGATCCGAGAAGTTGTCCACGCTTCATTTCTTATACAATATAGAACAAATGGACAAGAAAGGTCAAGCGCCATAGGCAGGTCTGGAAATGCGAATTGAAGTGGCGACTCTGTTTCCGTCGGCGTCGCCTACCTTAATGAATCTATGCGCAGGAGTTAGGTGTTTGAGCCGCTTACTTCGGCGGCGGTGCGGGCTGGCTTTCACTGGTCGGCGGCACGATCCCCTTGAGTCGCAAATAGGTCACCATGTTTCCATAGTGCTCGTCCGTGTGCGCCGTATTGATCGAGAACACCGTCAGCTTCGCTATGTTGAAGTTGAAGAGTTTCACCATTTCACTGCCTTTTGCATCGGTCATGCTGTCGAAGGCCTTGTTGCAGTACGCCACCCCGTCCTTCAGCGCAGCGACCAGGTCGGCCTTTGACGTCTTGGTTTTTTCGATGTCCTTTACAGGGGTTGCTTCGCCTATAGCCTGCGAGCAGAAAGAGTACGAAGCGTCGGCGACATGGCCAACGAGCTGGCCAAACGTGCGAACCTCCGGTGTCGGTTTGAAGGAGTAGTTTTCTTCCGGCATTTTCTGCGCCGCACCGACCACCGCGCTGCTCACAAACGAGTAAAAACCTTTTTCGCTCGCGGTAATCGGGTTCGCCGGCGGAGCGGACTGCGCAGCTGGCTTCTCCTGCCCGAGCAGAGCAACGGGAACCACCATCAGTGTAGCAAACACAAAACTAAGTTTTTTGTTCATGGACACACCTTTCGCGGAATCATGCCATCTAGCGGGGCGCCAAGGGGCTTCCGAACACCCGCAATCTTCTATACGCAGCAAGTCGCAAATTGTTTCGACAGGTCGGCGATCGTTCCGCACCGAAATGAGCGAACGAGTTGTGCACCAGACTCGCGGCGACCCGTCGGCCCGCTCCGACCGTTTCAGCCGGCTAAGCCCCGATAAGTCGTGCGAGCTCGGGGGGCGGCGCAACGCGCATCAGGACAAAACGGTTGTTGAGTCCTGGCTATTTTCGAAATCAAAAAATCTCGGGTAAAATCGTCCACGCGCGGGCAGTTTCGTTGGCTCGTCACGGATGCTACGCACCTGCTAGAACGTCGCGCACGAGCGGAGCCTGACTATGCCTTCCACTGAAAAACTCGACACGCACCACAAAGCGCTCACGCTGAATCTCAATGCATCCGCCTTCGGCTCTTTCGCCGAAATCGGCGCCGGGCAGGAAGTCTCGCACTGGTTCTTTGTGGTTGGAGGCGCCTCCGCTACGGTCGCCAAGACGGTTTCCGCCTACGACAAGGAAGTCAGCGACGATCTTTATGGCTCCGGATCGCGCTACGTATCCAGGCAACGACTTGCGGCCATGCTGGACAAGGAATGGTCCCAGCTTCTCGCGCAGCTAAGCGATAGCCGTGGCGCACATACGCGGTTCTTCTCTTTTGTTGATACCGTCTCCGCGCGTAACTTCGCCGGGACGAACGACGCGCACGGCTGGGTCGGTCTGCGGTTTCAATCGCAGCCCGCTGGCCCTCCAAACGACGTCCTGCTGCACATCAATATGCGCGATCCTTCGAATGTCCTCCAGCAGGAAGCCGTCGGCATTCTGGGCGTCAATCTCATTTACGCGGCGTACTATGAATTGCAGACCGAGGAATCATTTCTGGCAGGCTTGGCGGAAGACGTGGTCAAGGAGCGAATCGAGATTGACTACATTGATCTTAGCGGGCCAGCATTCGAAGGCTGGGATCGCCGCACTCTGCTAGCCCGCTTGGTCAGTGGGGGATTCGCCGAGGCAGTCTTTTTCCCCTCTAAGGGCCCCGCAGTTCCTCCTACCGAAGCACTCTACAAGAAAGCCTTGGTGCTTGCCCCGGGATACTTTGGCCACGGGGATCCGGCTCACTCAGAAGTTCACATGCGATTGTTGGCCTCGGCCATTCAGGAGCTTCAGAAGGAGCTGGGCGACACCAATGTTTCGGCAGGTCGGGTGGCGCCCGCTGGCTTTTTTTGCCTGACGATCGCTCCGCTCACGCCGAACGAACCGGTGGTGGAGGTCCCCGATCTGCTTCGTCGTATCGATGCTCTTCTCGCTGCTGGCGGCGATGTGCTGCTCTTTCGCCAAGGTGAGCTTTACAATATGGAGACTCTCGTAAACCGCTATACCCAGGCGCCTGTGCGCTTCGTCGCAGGCCTTTCCCTGATCATTCGGGCGTTTGAGGACATTTACGGCAATCTCGAAGGCAGACTTCTGGAGGCACTTGCACGTCTATTCGCGCAGAATGTGCGCATCTACGCTTATCCGATGCCCGCTGCCGAGCTGCGGGAACGACTGAAAGATTTTTCGGCTAGCGGTTGGGAATGGAGTGAGACGAATGGAATGGTTTCTGCCACCCAGCTGCGGCACGCGCCGCCTCTTGGACACTTGTTTGCGTATCTGCTCGCCAGCAATTTTCTCGTGCCGATGCAAATTCCCGCAACCCTAAAAGCCGACGCTTGACCGCACCTGTGGTGAAAGTAGCAGCGCCATTCGCGCTCGGCGTAGACAGAGAGATCTCTTCTTGGGCGACCGTCCACGGTCTAGGCTTCATAGATCAGCTCGGTACGTTGATAGGTCGCTCGATGTCCACACTGTGGACATTTGATTTCGAGACCGATGATCGGGAATAGAGGCTTTGGCGGCACGAGGCGCTCCTGAGCATGACTGTCGTCGATTGGCGCGAATTGAAATTTAATCTCGCAGCTAGGGCACATCAACATCCATTTAGGCATCGTTCTGGCCAGCTGCTGCAATCGTCGATCTTGAACCCATGCCAACAGTAGGAGTTGTTTGGCGTGCTGGAAAGTGTCAAAAGTTACGGTACCGGTGCGGGCTGGGCGAGATGACCGGGTCACAGCTTAGTTTACCCCTAACATTCGCAGATCATGGGGTACACGATCAGCCGCGAAATCTGGCAATGAGATTCTCGGTTAGTCGGGAATTTGGATGCTGCCGTCGGGTGCGATTTTGAACGACGGGTTCCAGGCTACTTCCCACAAGAAGCCGTCCGGATCGGCAAAATAGCCGGAATAGCCGCCCCAGAAGGCTTCTTGCGCGGGCTTCAAGAGTTCTGCGCCTGCGGCTTGGGCTTCGGCAAGAACCGAGTCTACTTCCTCACGAGTGCGGGTGTTGTATGCGAGGGAAATTCCGCTGAAGCCGCCGCCGGCGGCGGAGATGTTCGCGTCTTTGGCGAGATCTAACCGGGGATATAGCGCGAAAGCCATGCCGCCGGCCTGAAAGAATACGACTCCTTCCGCCTGCAGCATGGAGCGACGCCAGCCGAGTCGCTCGTAGAAGGCGGTGCTGCGCTGGAGGTTGGCGACGCCGAGAGTGATGAGGCTGATGCGTTGTTCCATGGTGGGCTTTCCGGAACGTGAATGTAGCACCGGGGTCGGATGTGGGACCAGGAGAAAAATCCGGCCGAGTGGCGCGTGGCGAATGCGAATTCGGTGGCACAGCCAGCCCGAGAAGGCTTGCGTCAGCGGGTTAATCGAACGTGTTTGGTGGGATGCGAGAGAAGTGCAGAGGTTGATCGTAGCCCTGGGCAAAAAGCAGGAGAAAGGGGTCGCGCATTTCGAAGTGATTCGCGGCGGAGAGGAATTTTAGAAATTGCGCTTCCTGGGCGTTTAGCACTTCGTCTCCGCAGGCCATGCGGGTGGAAGCGATCGGCCCGAATTTGATGGTGTTGCCGTCGATTGCGATGGCGCCCGTGAAGCGATTGCAAGAAGCATTTCCGGAGGCGCGGCCGTTTCCGAGGACAGCGAATGAGGCTTGCGAGTTGAGAATGACGGTTGTGCCGGGCAGGTCGGTAAGCAGCCATTCCGTGCCGAGCAGTGAAGGCGGTTTTTCAAAAGTAGCTGCGGCATTGCTGAGAATAGGATTGTGAGCGGAAGAACACGAAACAGCGAAGGCGGCGGCAAACGCTGACAGGAGGAGGGGAAAATAACGTTTCATCGGTGCATTTTTCCTAACAGCGCCCGCAATTTTCTTAGAGCGCAGGGACAAAAAAGGGCGCTTGTTAAAAGTAACAAGCGCCCTTAATTTAAATCAATTCTTCAGATACCTCAGGGATCACCTCCTTCTCGACAAGTGCGTCGATAGAAGCCTGAAACCATTTTTATCACGGCGAATTCCGTATGTCTACAACTCTGGAAGGCACGGGGCGGTTTTCTATGCGCAAGCAGTGGGAGGCAGGCGCTCTTCTAGAATGGTGGCCGCATCGCCCACTTGCCTGATTCCTTGTCCTTATAAAACTCGGCGAACGAAATGTTGTTATACATGGAGGCGCCGATATTCCTAGAGGCGACCTTCACATCGAAGGTGCATCGGAAGCCCTGCGGAGTGGGAGCGTCGCAAGCTTCCTTTTTGAAAAAAATGATCTTGATGGGTTCGCCAGCGGGTTCGCCGGGCGGGTGATTCATGGCGTAGTCCATGGCGTCCTTCATTTGTGCTTCCGAAGGCTCGGACGCTCCGCCACAAGCGACGAATCCGAACGCCAAAACAGAACTCAAGGCTAACTGTCTTACACCGAAGCGCATTCCTGGCCTCCTTTATCCGCGTGGTAACGGCCCGCCCGTGCAGGCGATGGCGTGTCAATGTAGTGCATGCGAGCTGCTGACGCAACCCGTAGTTTATCGGGGTCGGGCAGCCCGACGCAGGTTTCTTTAAGTAACGTTTGTGGGAAGGCGGCGATGGGGATGCGAGACTGGCCGCAGGTGAATTTGCGATTGGGAAGTTTATCAGGCAGGTGAATTACTACCGAAGAACCCGCTCAATAAATCGAAGTTGGTGGGCAAGATCGTCGTGGAGTAGAGCGAACAATGGTTGTGAGGAACAAACTGCACTACTCGTAGCGCAGAGCCTGGGTTGGCGCGATGCGAGATGCGCGTCGCGCGGGCACGTAGGCGGCGAGCATGGTGACGAGAAACATTGATGGCACGACGATGAAATAGGCGACCAGGTCTACACCGCCAGCGTTGAAGAGCATGGAATTCATGAGCTGCTCGACGGCGAAGCCCATGGCCAGCCCGAGGACGGTTCCAAAGGCGACGAGCACGAGGCCTTTGCCCATGACCATGCGGAGCACGTCGGAAGTTGCGGCGCCAAGAGCCATGCGAATGCCGATTTCGCGGGTTCTGCGGCTGACGTTGTAGGCCACTAGTCCGTACAAACCGGCGACGGCCATCAGGAGGCCCACCGCACCCATGGCGCCCACCAGGTCGATGGCAATTCCTGGACCTCGCACGGCCTCATTCAGGTAGTACTCCTCATACGCCATGGTATGCAACAGTGGCAGGTTCGCGTCGAGGGTTCGGACAACGTCCTTCACGGGTTGCACCAATTGGAGCGGATCGCCGCTGGAGCGCAACATTAAAACCAAGCGCGTAACAGGATGCTGGGCCAGCGGCAAATAAACAAAATCCACGGCTCGTTCGCTGGCGTTTTGCGTCTTGATGGTCTGCGAGACGCCAACAATCTCTACCAGCTCGCCGGTACTGCTTTCGAGGTGGAGGTGTTGGCCCACCGCATTGGCGTTCGGCCAATAGTGTTTCGCGAACTGCTCATTCACGACGGCGACGCGCGGGGCATCCGAGGTGTCAGAAGCCCGGAAGGCGCGGCCACGCAAAATGGGAATGCGCATGGTGTCGAAGTAGCCTTCATCCACGGTGTCCATGGTGGAGTTGAAATTTTCGCGATCGCGGGGCATTTGGAAATGGTCGGGAACGAAGGCGAGAGCGTCAAAGTCGTCTGTACCGAGCGGAATATTTTGCGTGAGAGCGACGCTTTGAACTCCGGGTACTTGCCGTACACGTTCGGCCAGCAGTTTGTAGAATTGTTGCGACTGCGTTGCGTTGTACTGAACCAGACGCGGATCGAAGCTGGTCATCAGCAGATGATCTTTAGCGAAACCGGCGTCATCGAGCAAGCTTCGCTGGAAGCTGCGGGCCATGAGGAAAGAGGCAGTGAGAAGCATGAGAGAGGTGGCGACCTGAGCCACCACGAGCAAATTACGGCCCCAAAGTTGTTTGCGTCCGGGCAGATCAACATCACCCGACTTGAGTCCATTCACCAGGTCGGCACGAGAGCTCTGCAGCGCGGGAGCGAGGCCGCAGAGGATGGCGCTCAAGGCCGCTAAGGCGAGGCTGGCGAGGAGCACGCGGGCGTCCATGCGGAACGGTATGGCGACGGGCAACTCGGTCGCAAAGATTATATTTTGTTTAGACTGGAACCACTCCACGATTCCGGAGCCGATGGCGATCCCGGCCAATCCGCCGAGGGAGGCCAGAATCAGACTTTCAGTCAAGAGCAGGCGGATGAGGCGGAAACGGCCGGCGCCAATGGCCAAGCGCACGGCGATCTCGCGAGTGCGTGCGCGGGCACGGCTGAGAAGGAGTCCCGCAACGTTGGTGCAAGCCACCAGAAGGACGGCCAACCCCAAGATCACAAAGATGACGCCGAATTTCCAATTGAGATCTTCCCGAGTGCGCGCTTCGAACTGAGTATATACGGCTGCGCCGCGGTTACGATTGACCTTGGGATACTCGCGTTCGAAGTTTTTGGCGAGCACAGCGAGTTCATTCCGTGCCTGCGGCTGCGTTGTGCCCGGTTTCAGGCGCGCTTTTATGTTCAGCTCGCGATCGTCGCGATCTTCGAAGAAATTTTTCTGCAAGTTGGTGGAAAACACCCGCGCCATGGCCAGTGGCACATAGAAGTCGGGATGCCCAAAAATCAGCAAGCCTGGAAAAGAGTCTGGTGCGACGCCAATCACGGTGAACTCCGTACCGTCCAGGCGAACTGTTTTGCCCAAGATCGCCGGGTCGCTGGCGAATTCGTGGTTCCAGAAGTCCGGTCCGAGCACCACCACGGCGTCGCGACCCGGCTCTTGATCTTCGTCTTCGCGAAAACCGCGCCCCAGCCGCGGCTCGACGCCGAGCACCTGGAAATAGTTGCCGGAAACCAGCATGCCGCCTTTGATGCGCGGAGTGGTTGCGGGTTCTGCGGTAAAGCCGACAGGCTGCATATCGGCGTAGGCGATCACGCCAGCGTAGCTGTTGGTTTTGGAGCGAATGTCCAGGTATTCGCGATAGGAGAAAGCGTCGAAGTTACTATCGTGAGTCGTGCTGACCAGAGTGACTACGCTGCCCGGATGCGGAACAGGGTAGGGCCTGAAAATCAGTGCATCGACCATGCTGAATGTTGCCGAGGTCATTCCGATTCCCAGCGCCAGCGTGATGACTACGAAGGCGGTGAGTCCAGGGGTGCGGCGCAGGCTGCGGATGGCGTAGCGCACATCGTCGAAGAAATCCGTCAACCAGTGAATGCCCCACGCATCGCGTGTTTCCTCTTTGCGCTGTTCCAGTCCGCCCATGGAGCGCATGGCGGCGTAGCGCGCCTCTTCTAGAGAAAGGCCCTTGGCGATGCCTTGCGCGATTTTTTGCTCGAGGTGGAACTGGAGTTCTTCGTTGAGCTCCTGCTCGAGGTCGTGGCGGCGAAAGAGGGAGCGCAGGCGAAGCGGGATGGTGTACAGCCAATGTTGAGGGCGCATGGGAACTCCTTAGGTGGACGTGTTAAGCGGACGCGCTATATGCCCTTGCTATATAAACGTGGCGCTTAGGCCTCCTCGAGTCTGACTACATTCGAAATGGCGGCGGAAAGACGGCCCCAGTTGGCGGCCTCTTTTTCCAGATGCCGGCGGCCAAGCCGGGTGAGCGAGTAAAACTTTGCGCGGCGATTATTTTCGCTGGGCTTCCATTCGGCGGTGATCCAACCCTCTTGTTCGAGCTTGTGAAGAGCGGGGTAGAGCGAGCCGTCACTGACTTGCAAGACGTCGCCGGAGATTTGTTTAAGGCGCAAGCTGATGGCCCAGCCGTTCATGGGTTGCAGGGCGAGAATCTTCAGGAGCAGAAGGTCGAGAGTGCCTTGTAGCAGGTCAGAAGGTTTGCTCATCGGTGCGCCTTGGCGGCTCTCCTCGGTTACCGAGGGTATGATACACAAGCTCCTCTCGGTAAGCAAGGGGAACGTTTGAGAGGGTCAGACTTGCGTTCGCTGCGAACCGATTGCGCACCAGGTGCATCGTCTCTTCTGATGGACACAATTTCGCGTGCTAGCATTTGAAGGCGAAGAAAAACTGCCATACGCGAAGGTTCCGGGTCCCCAGCGGTCCGGAGAGGGGTCGCATGATTAAGCCAGTGAGTGTTCCGGATTTTATGTCGCAAGTGGTGCGCCGCAAGCCGGAAGAGTTTGAGTTTGTGAAATTCGCCATCGATGGCGGCGTGGCGCGGATCACGTTGAACCGGCCGGACCACAATTTGCTGAACGAGGTGATGCTGCGGGAAATCTCCGACGCCATTACCACGGCGGGCGAGCGCGACGACGTGAAACTATTGGTGCTGGATTCGGCTTGCAAGGTTTTCTGCGGCGGAATTGATATTGGGGAATATACCTCGCAACGCGTGTTTCAAATGTTGGATGCTTTTCACGCGGCGTTCGCGGGAATGCTGGACGTGGGCAAGCCGGTGCTGTGCGTGATCAACGGTCCGGCGATTGGCGGCGGCGCGGAGTTGGCGGCGTTTGGAGATTTGGTGGTGGCCACGCCGAAAGCACGGTTCGCGCAGCCGGAGATTACCATTGGCGTGTTTCCGCCGCTGGCGTCGACGATTCTGCCATTTCTGGTGGGGCCTAAGACGGCGCTGGAATTGGTGTTGACGGGAGAAGCGGTGACGGCGGAGCGGGCGCTGGAATTGGGATTGATCAACCGGCTGGTCCCGGAGGCGCAGCTCGAGCAGACGGTGAACGATCTCGTTTCGCGGATTACGGCGCATTCCGGGCCGGTATTGACCATGGCGAAGAAGGCGATTCTGGGCGGCATGGGATTGTCGCTGCGCGATGGGATGAAAAACTCCATGAGCATTTTCCTGAATGAGCTGTACAAGCTGGAGGATTCGCAGGAAGGTTTGCGGGCGCTGGTGGAGAAGCGGAAGCCGAACTGGAAGAATAAATAGCGCGATTTGCCGCTATTTTCGCGCGTGGATTGACTTGCCATGGGGCGCGGCTTACACTCGGATTTCATTTTTATTGGCAAGGGCAGCGGGGAAGGCCGTGAGAATCGGCCGCGGTCCCGCCACTGTGAGCGGCTGAAGTAGCCGTAAGCCAGGCCACCCTCCCATGCCGCCGATACGCGCGTTCTTCGCGAGAAGGAACGCGGTCGAAGAGCCCCCGTTGTCTCGTGGGGCTTTTTTGTTTTTGGGCGCGATTTCTGGTGCGAGGAAAGCTTTTGTTGGACGGCAAATACATTTGGCGGATGAGCAAAGCCGGCGCTACGCTGGCGGCCGTGCTGCTGTGCGCCGGCTGGCTTTCGGCGCAAACGCCGAACGCGACGAATGTTCCGGGCGCTCCGAGCGCAGCTGGAGCGCCAGTTAGCGAAAAAGCGCCCGCGGGTAAGGCTGCGCAGGAAAATGCGCCGCAGCAAAGCGCGCGCGCGGTCCGGGAGGTTGTCGATGAGACCGGGCGCACCGTGCGACTGGCGCAGCCGGTGGAGCGCATTGTGTCGCTGGCGCCGAGCCTGACGGAAACGATTTACGCGCTGGGGTTGCAAGAGCACTTGGTAGGCGACACGGATTATTGCGACTATCCCGCCGAGGCGCAGAAAAAGACGAAAGTGGGCGGGACCATCAACCCGAGCCTCGAACAGGTAGTGGCGTTGCGGCCGGACGTCGTGTTGATGACCAGCATCAACCGATTTGAAACCGTGCGCGCGCTGGACGATCTGAATATCCCGGTGTATACGACCGATCCGCATAACGTGCAGGAAATTCTCAGTTCGACGATTAAATTGGCGGATGTTCTTGGCGCGGCGCAGAACGGCGTCACGCTGGCCGGGGAGATGCAACAGCGGTTGAGCGAATTGCAGCAGCGCGTGGGCGAGCTGCCCGCGAAGCGCGTGCTCTTCGTGGTGTGGACCGAACCGCTGATCACTATCGGCAAAAACACGTTTATTGCCGACGCCCTGCGAAAAGCGGGAGCGGTTTCGATTGTGGATACGACGCAGGATTGGCCGAAAGTCAGCCTGGAAGAGATTGTGCGGCTGCAGCCGGAGTTTCTGGTGTTCACGGTGCAAAATGACGAAAAGGCTCCGGATCTCTTGGCGCTAAGCGCGCTTCCTGGATGGCGCGGGCTGGACGCGGTGCGCAACCATCGCTTCATCGTGGTGAGCGACGCCGTGAACCGCCCGGCGCCGCGCATCGTCTCGGCGATCGAGGATATGGCGCGACAGTTGCACCCGGAGGCGTTCACGGATAGCCCCAGTGTTGCGCCGCCAGTGAACAAAGACCCATTGAACAAAGAAAAAGTTGAGAAACCGAATGCTGCTCCGGAGAAAACACCGCCGGCACAATCCACGAGTCTGGTGGCGAACGACGCAGCGTTTTGCATGAGAATCGAGCACCTGGCATGCAACCGCTAACGCTACGGCGGTTGCTGCTGCGCTGCGCGGCGTTGGCTGCGGTGCTGTTTGTGGTGGTGGTGCTGGCGTTGAAACTCGGCGCGGTGCAGGTTTCACTTTACGGGCTAGCGCGCGAACTGATTCGTTTTGCCTTGCATCAGACCAGCGAGCTGCCCAGCAATTACAGCCTGATTATCTTTGATATTCGCCTGCCGAGAATTTTTCTGGGTGTGTTTGTGGGCGCTTCGTTGGCGGTGGCGGGCACAAGTTTTCAGGCCTTGCTGCGCAATCCGCTGGCCGACCCGTACGTGTTGGGAGTCTCCAGCGGCGCGGCGGTCGGCGCGATTCTTGCGTACATGATCGAGCCGCACCTGGGGCTTGCCCCGGACGTCGCGGTGTTGCTCACGCCCCTGGGTGCGTTCATGGGAGCGCTGGTTACCATAGCTGGAGTTTATCTGCTGGGGCAGCGAGACGGCGAGATCGACAGCACCACGCTGCTCTTGGGCGGAATCATCACGGCATCCTTCTTAAATGCGTTGATCATGCTGCTGCTAAATCTTATTTCCGAGCGCGATCATGGCGGAATGTCGTTCTGGCTGATGGGCGACCTCTCGACGCCCTTGCAAAGCAACCTGCAATGGATTATTCGCGTGGGTTTCTTTCTGGCCGCTGGCGCGATCTACACGACGGCGTCGGATCTGAATCTGTTGCTCGCGGGAGAAAAAGAAGCCATTCATCTGGGAGTGGACGTGCGGCGCGTGCGCATCGTCGTGTATGTCGCCGCGTCGATCCTTACCGGGTTGGCGGTGTCGGTGAGTGGTGCCATCGGCTACGTGGGATTGCTGGTGCCGCACGTGATGCGGATGATTTTCGGCTCCGACCATCGCATCTTGCTTCCCACGGCAGCATTCGGAGGCGCAATTGCCGTGGTGTTGGCCGATATGCTGGCGCGTACGGTGGTGGCTCCCGGTGAATTACCCGTGGGCGCGATGACGGCGCTCGCGGGAGCGCCACTTTTTATTTACCTGCTGCGGCGGAGGATGGGTTGAGCAGCGCGGCGAGAGATTCTGTGGCGGTGTCGGCGGCGAGCAACGCTATCTTAAGCGTTGAGCAGGTGAGCTATGCGTACGCGTCGAATTCCGCGCAGGCGCCGCTCTTCACGCTCGAGGCAATGAGCCTGCAGGCGCGCGCGGGTGAGATTGTGGCGATTCTGGGGCCGAACGCGTGCGGCAAGTCCACGCTGCTGAATCTGATTGCCGGGGTGCTGGCGCCGCTTTCCGGGCGCGTGCTGCTGGACGGCTTCGTGACGCACACGATGCCGCCGCGCGCTCGCGCACAACGCATCGCCATGGTGCAGCAGGAGAGCCAGCTACTGTTTCCATCGCGAGCGTGGGAATTTGTGATGCAAGGGCGGCACCCGTATGGCCGCAGTTTGCGTTTCGAGAACGAAGAAGACGTGGTCGTGGCGCGTAACGCACTGGCGCAAGTGGGCGCCGAGCATCTTACCGATCGCCGGATGGACAAAATATCCGGCGGCGAAAAACAGCGCGTGATTTTGGCGCGCGCGCTGGCGCAGCAGCCAGCGATGTTGTTGCTCGATGAGCCGACCTTGCATCTGGATATTGCCGCGCAAGTAGATTTGCTGGATGCGCTGCGGCGCCTAGCGTCCGTCAGCCGCTACATCGTGGTGGTGGTGACGCATGAGCTGAACCTCGCCGCGGAGTATGCCGATCAGGTGGCGCTGTTGCAGCGTGGGCGGTGTCTGCGCGTGGGACCACCGTCCAGCGTGTACCAGCGCGAGTTGTTGGAACAGGTTTTCCAGACGCCGCTTACCGTGGAGACGGGTCCATCCGGCCGGCCGCACGTAAACGTGTGGTCTGGAAAGTCCACGGAACGATCTTGATTTTTTGGATGTAACGAAACGCCGCGGTGGCAGAAAGCCGCGGAACTGAATAACCCAGTAGCGGGCATTCGCGGCGCCAATCGGCGTTATTGCCCCCGACAATCACCGCAGACTTCGTGCTCGGGAAGACGGGCAACCGCATCGCGGTTGCACTCGCAAGAGAGACCGTCGCCGCCGCGCGACTGTATGGCGGAAAGAAAAGTTGGCAGGCCACTGTGGCGCAGCGTTCGTCGAAACAGGCGGGCAGCGCCGCGGGAAGGTTGCCAGCAGGCAAGACCGCCAAGCCAGGAGACCGGCGAAGTCCGCAGCCTTGGTGATGTGCAACGTTAGCAGGCATCACTAGGGACAACCTTCAAACTCCCGCGCGTGAGGGAGCGGAGGAACCATGAAAACATACCTCTCTAGATTTGCTGTCTTTGCAGTTTTTTTTCTGGCCGTGCAATTTTCTTCGCAAGCTCAGCAACAATCTCAACCTCAGGAACATTCTCAGGATGCGCATCTTTCCGGCACACTAGTGGATTTGAGCGGCGCGGGTGTCGGTGGAGTACAGATTACCGCGCGACTCGAAGCCGACACTGGCGCCCAGGTTTGGAAAACAAATTCGTCCGCGGATGGCACTTTTAGTCTGGCGATTCCGCCGGGCCGCTATCTGGTATGGATCGCGCTAACGCCTTTCATCCCGCGTGATTTCGTTTTGGACTTCGGTGCGAATGAGCAGCGCAGGCTCGATCAGAGCCTCGAGCTATCGCCACTCTCCTCCAGTGTCGTGGTGACCGCGGAAACGGAACCCATACTGGTGGACCAAACCACCGCTTCGGTTTCCGTGATTACAAAAGAAGAAATCGATGCACGGCAATCCGTGATGGTAACCGACGCGCTGCTGTTTGCTCCGGGCGTCGCCATCGGGCGCACCGGGCCGGAGGGCGGAACGGCTTCTACCTTTCTGAACGGCGGCAATTCGAACTTCACCAAGGTGCTGGTGGACGGCACGCCGATTAATCCTCCCGGCGGGGCCGTGGATTTTTCCACGCTCTCGCTGGACAACATCGACAAGGTGGAGATCGTGCGTGGAGCGGAGAGCGCTATCTACGGCACCGACGCGGTCTCTGGCGTGATTCAGCTGTTCACGCACCGCGGCGAGACGCGCGTTCCGGAATTCAGCGCGTTTGCCGAAGGCGGGACTTTTTCTTCGGGCCGGGGCGGCGGGCAGCTTAGCGGATTGCTGGGCGCGTTCGACTATTCCGCCGCGGCGTCATACCTTTCGACGGACGGGCAGGGACCAAACGACGCGTTTATCAACCGCACGGAGTCGGGCAATTTTGGTTACCGCATCAGCGACAACGATCAACTCCGCCTGACGGTGCGCAACAACGACAGTACCGCGGGCATCGCCGGGCAAACCGTGTTCGAGCCGCCCAGCCTGTACCAGCGCTACGTGCAGCATATTTTCAGCGCCAACGGGCGGTGGGAATTTGCCACCGGGAAGCACTGGCGGCATGAGATCAGCGGCGGGGAATCGTACACCTACCAGAACACGAACAATCCGCTGCAAAGTTTCTACGCCACCGATCTCAATGCGTTTTGTCCGCAGACCAATCCCACGGCCGTGGCCACCGCGGAGTTCTGCGACTTCACCGGGGAAAGCCGCTTTCAGTACAATCGCGCGAATGTGACGGCACAGACGAGCTACGTGCTGGCGAATTTCGCCGTAACCGCGGGATACGAGTATGAAGTTGAGAACGCTTTTCTTACGTCGATCGATGTGCCGCACGCGCGGAGGAACAATCAGGGCGGCTACCTGGATTTCCGTTACCGGCCGCAGCGCCGCGTTTCGCTGAATTTCGGCGGGCGCGCCGAAGCCAACGCTAATTTTGGAACGCGGGTGGTGCCGCGGGCTGGAGCAGCGGTGGCGTTGCGCTATGGAAAAGGATTTTGGGGCGACACGCTGTATCGCGTCTTCTATGGCCAGGGCATCAAGGAGCCTCGTTTTGACCAGACTTTCGGCGACAACTTCGGAGATTTTGGAAATCCGTCGCTGCGGCCGGAAGAAAGCAAGACTACGACTACGGGTGTCGAGCAAAAACTGCTTAACGATCGCATCCAGGTGTCTGGCGAATTCTTTTACAGCCGTTTCTACAATATCGTTAGTTTTGAGTTCTGCACGGCCAATCCGCCGCCCGATACCGGCAACAGTTGCGGCATCACTATTCCCGGCGCGGGACCGGATTTTGGGTATTACTTCAATACCGACATTGCGCGGGCGCAGGGACTCAATCTAACCGGACAAGCCAGGTTGGCGAGCTGGCTGAACCTGGCGGGAAACTACACTTATGATGACAGCTTGGTGATCAAATCGCCCAATGCGTTCGACCCTTCTGAAATTCCGGGGAATCGGCTGCTGCGGCGGCCGGTAAACTTCGGTTCGCTCACGCTGTTCAGTTCCTTCCGCCGGCTAAACGTGACCTTGGGCGCGTATTTTACCGGCGTGCGGACCGACAGCGATTTTCTTGGATTGGGATTTACGCGCAATCCGGGTTACGCGCGGTTCGATATTGCCAGCAGCTATCGTCTCGGCCACGGCGTATCGTTGTACGCACGCGCGGCGAATCTTTTTGACAAACAATATCAAGATGCCCTGGGTTATCCCGCGCTGGGTCGGGATGTGCATGCCGGTGTGAGGTATACGTTCAGCGGTCGAGACTGATTTGTTATCGACGCGGCGCCGGACCGCGATGACGCCGTTGTATGGGCGCAGCACGCTGCGCCCCATCTCGGCGAGGCACCATGTCCCAGAAGGATTGTTTCACGATGTCCGAACCCGTCCTTTTCTGCTGGAGCGGCGGCAAAGACAGTGCGATGGCACTGCACACGCTGCTTGAGCAAAGGCAGTATCAGGTCACTGCGTTGCTAACGACCGTGACGGAGGGATACGAACGGATCAGCATGCACGGCGTCCGGTGCGAGCTTTTGCGGCAACAGGCGCAATCGATAGGCTTGCCGCTGCACGAAGTGCGCATCCCGCCGAATTGCAGCAACGCCATTTATGAAGCGCGGATGGAAGAGGCGCTGGTTACACATTTTGCGAACGGCGTTCGCACTGTGGCTTTCGGTGACATTTTTCTGGAAGATCTGCGCGCCTATCGAGAAAAGAATCTTGCACGTATGGGGATTACGGCTCTGTTTCCCATCTGGAAACGAGATACGCGCGAGCTGATCCAGTACTTTCAGGCGCAGGGCTTTCGTTCGATTGTGGTATGCGTCGACGGCAAAATTCTGGCGCGGCGTTTCGCAGGCCGAGAACTCGACGAAGCCTTTTTCGCGGAGCTGCCACCGGGAGTTGATTTTTGTGGCGAAAACGGCGAGTTCCACACCTTTGTGTTCGATGGGCCGATTTGTCACAGCCCGATTCGGGTGCGCACCGGAGAGATCGTGGAGCGGGATTCCTTTATATTTTGCGATCTCCTACCGATGCTATAATTTTCGTTCCACCATGGCGAAGACTACACCAGAAGAAGCCACCCTTTCGCCGGAAGTACTGGCGAAATACGAGTCTGTGATCGGGCTAGAAGTCCACGTGCAACTCAATACCAACACCAAAATATTCTGTGGGTGTTCCACGCGGTTTGGTGATGCTCCCAATTCCAATACTTGTCCCGTGTGTCTGGGATTGCCGGGGACGTTGCCGGTGCTCAACAAACGCGTGGTGGAAATGGCCATGCGTGCTTCGCTGGCGCTGAATTGTACCGTTCACGAACATTCGCGTTTTGCTCGGAAGAATTATTTTTATCCGGACCTGCCCAAGGGCTATCAGATTTCGCAATATGAGTTGCCGCTGGCCACGGGCGGTTGGATCGAGATCGATCACGCGGGCGCGCGCAAGCGCATCGGCATTACGCGGCTGCATCTGGAAGAAGACGCGGCCAAGAATTTACACGAAGGCTTTGCGGAGTCGGACACCAAGGCATACATCGACTACAACCGCTGCGGCTCGCCATTGAGCGAAATTGTTTCCGAGCCGGACATGCGGGCGCCGGAAGAAGCGCATGCTTATCTGACCGCGCTGAAACAGATTCTGCTGTACACCGGGGTCAGCGACTGCAACATGGAAGAAGGCTCGCTACGCTGCGATGCCAATGTGAGCGTAAGGCTGCGCGGCGCAACGGAATTTGGCACCAAAGTGGAAGTAAAAAACCTGAACTCGTTCCGGTTTTTGCAAAAAGCCATCGAATACGAAATTGCGCGGCAAATTGTGGTGCTGGAAAGTGGCAATCGCGTGCCGCAAGAGACGCGGCTCTGGAATCAAGCGGAAAGCTATACCGTGCCGATGCGCTCGAAAGAGAAAGCGCACGACTACCGTTATTTCCCCGAGCCCGACCTCCTGCCCGTACACGTTAGCGCGGCGTGGCGCGAGGCTGCGGCCAAAGACCTGCCAGAATTGCCGGAGGCCAAGCGCGCGCGCTTTGTGAGCATTTACGGTCTATCTGCGGACGAAGCAACTGTGCTCACCGAAACTCGGCAAGAAGCTGCGTATTTTGAGGTTTTAGTGAAGTCTGGTTCGGATCCGAAACAGGCCGCTGGCTGGATGCAAAGGCTAACCCATCTTGCGGAAGTTACTGCGGATCTACAAAAGAAAGTCGCGGACAAATACGGAATCGTTGCGGCTGAGCGATTGGCGGAACTTATCGCGCTGGTGGCTGGTGGCAAAATAACTTCTACAAGTGGCAGAGCCGTTTTAGCCAAGATGTTTGAGTCGGGTCGCGGCGCGGCGGAGATTGTCGCGTCGGAAGGCTTGGCGCAAAGTAGCGATACCTCGGCCATCGAAGCCATCGCTCGCGAGGTGATCGAGAAGAACGCGGACAATGTGGCCAAGTTCAAAGCTGGAAACGAAGGCGTCTTCAAGTTTTTCGTTGGCCAGGTAATTAAGGCCACGCGCGGGCAGGCCAATCCGCAAGTAGTCAATGATGTGCTGCGAAAATTGCTTTCCTGATTCCGCCTCCGCGGAAGGTCGATTATGGCTAAAACCGCTTTAAGAGTTGGCGACAAGGCTCCGGACTTTACGCTGAAAGACGCGAATGGGAAAGATGTGTCGCTCAAGGATTTCCACGGCACGCGCGTGGTGATTTATTTTTATCCCCGGGCCAACACTCCCGGTTGCACGATCGAGGCCTGCGAGTTTCGGGATTTGCGGCCGAAGTTTGTGAAGCAGGATGTCACGGTCCTGGGCGTCAGCGCCGATGCGCCGAAAATGCTCGCGGGATTTGCTGCGAAGCAGAAGCTGAATTTTACTCTGCTCAGCGATCCCGAGCACAAGATGATCGAAGCTTACGGCGCTTGGCGCATGAAGAAATTCATGGGTCGCTCGTTCATGGGTATTGTGCGCAGCTCTTATTTGATTGGGCCGGACGGGAAAATCGCGCAGGTGTGGGACAACGTAAAGGCCAAGGGCCACGCCGCGGAAGTCTTAGACGAACTCAGCTGACAAAGCGGCGACGGTGGTTTTGTCTTCGCTTGTGTAGGCGCCGGGCTTTAGCCCGGCCTGGGACCGTTCACAAGTGAAACGTAAAATCAGCGGAACCATCCCGCAACTCCATAAACATATTGTCGATCAGGCGAGTCTTCCCGAGATACGCCGCAAGCAGAATGTATGAAGAAGACGTGACCCGCGCCACCGGTTCGAAGGAATCCACGTCGACCACTTCCGCGTAATCAATCTTCATCAGCGGTTCAGCATCGAGCACCCGCCGTATGCTGCTTTGCAGCCGCGCGGCATCGCGTTCTCCGGCGGCCAACTCTTCGCGGGCGGCAGCGAGCGCGCGATGCAACACCGTCGCCGCGATCCGCTCTTCGCTCGTCAGATAAGCATTGCGCGATGACATCGCCAATCCATCGCTTTCGCGCACAATCGGCCCAAGAATAATCTCCGTGTCAAGGTTAAGGTCACGCGCCATAGTGCTGATCAGCTTGGCCTGTTGCGCATCCTTGCGCCCGAAATAGGCAAAATGCGGCTGCACGATTTCCAGCAGTTTCAGCACCACCGTGGTAACGCCGCGAAAATGCCCCGGCCGCGTTCGGCCTTCGAGCCGTTCGCTCAAACCTTCCACGCTCACATACGTGGCAAACCCCATCGGATACATTTCCGGGGCTTCCGGCAGAAAAAGCGCGCGCACTCCTGCTGCGGCGAATTTTTCCGCGTCTTTTTCCAGCGTCCGCGGATACTTGGTGAAATCTTCCTGCGGACCGAACTGTTTCGGATTCACGAAAATGGACGCGATCACCGGATCGCAATCGCGCTTGGCTCGCGCCACTAACGATAAGTGACCCGCGTGCAGTGCCCCCATCGTGGGAACAAATCCAACGATGCGGCTCTCTGTCCGCGCTTGCCGCGCGGCTTCTTTCATCCAGGCGATAGTTCGAATGGTTTCCAAGGAATAGGCTGGCGCGTCAGGCTGCGGCCGCGGAGCGCTCGCGATAGTAGTGCATCAGGTCGGTCAGGGTTGGCTGCGCGCCCAGTTGGCGAAGAAGCGTGGTGACCTGGCCGCGATGATAGGTTCCATGATTCACGACGTGCTGCATGGATTGCCACAGTGGATTGCGATACACGCCGAATTTAAAGGTTTTGTATTCCATCACGCGGTTGAGGTCATCTTGCGTAAGCCCATTCACGAACGCCAACAGCCCCGCATCTTGCGCGTGCCAATGTTCGCGAAGGCCGGCCGCCGTTGTGAATTGCTGCGCATCCGGAAATGCCGCGGGCGATCGCCCTTGAAACCGTTCCAGCCAAACCCACTCCCCCGCGCAAATGTGGGCCAGGGTGTCGCGCACGGAAGAAAAGCTGGAGCCGAGCGCGCGCGTGAACTGTTCGGTGCTCAACGCCGTTGCCGCTTCCAACGCGCGACGATTGGCCCACGCATTGTACTCGTACAGCACACGCATCTCTTCCGGGGTCATGCTCGCCTCAAAATTTATTGCCGCAGGTTTATCGATGTAAATGTATCAGATGACGGGAACGCTTTTGCGCGAATGAATTGTCTGGCCGGAATGATAAGACTCAGCATCCGACGGGAAGCTACCCTGCCGCACGTCGTCGCAGTATTCCGTTACTGCGCGGCTGATCATCTCCCCCACGTTCGCGTACTGCCGCGCAAACTTTGCCGTGTGGCCAAAATTCAATCCCAAGATGTCGTGCAGCACCAGAATTTGCCCGTCGCAATCGGGCCCGGCGCCAATGCCGATGGTGGGAATGCGCAGTTCGCGCGTGATCTGCGCTGCCAGTTCCCGCGGCACGGCTTCCAGCACCACCGCAAAAGCTCCCGCCGCCTCCACGGCGCGCGCATCGCGCAGCAACTGCTCCGCGGCATCCGCGGTTTTTCCTTGCACGCGGTAACCGCCCATGGCGTTGACGGATTGCGGCGTCAATCCCACATGTCCCATCACCGGAATTTCCGCCCCGGTCAGGCGCACGATCAACTCCAGCCGGCGCTCGCCGCCTTCAATCTTGACGGCCTCGGCGCCCGCCTCTTTTACGAAGCGCACGGCGTTACGCAACGATTCGGCGTTGTCCGTGTGATAGCTGCCGTAGGGCATGTCCGCGACGACCAACGCGCGCTTGGTGCCACGACGCACTGCCGCAGTGTGGCGCAGCATGTCGTCGATAGTTACGGGCAGGGTGTTCTCGTGGCCCAGCACCACCATGCTCAGCGAATCGCCTACCAGCAAAACATCTACGCCGGCTTCATCGAGCAGGCGCGCCGTTGGGTAATCGTAAGCGGTGAGACAGGTGATTTTTGCGTTTGCGGAATTGCGAATTTCGGATTTTCGCTGCAGTAGTTCGGGAACGGTGAATTTTCCGTTGCCTTCGCGGGGAAATGCGCTCATCTTGGCCTCCGGTGCCGCTCCTTAGTTGCGGGATGCAGCCCTGTACCTTCGTGAAGAATAACAAACTTCGATGCACAAAACCACAGTTTTTGCAACGACGCGACGTTCCATTGCCGAAGTCGGCGGGGCTAGTAGGACGAAGAGGACGACGAAGTGGATGACGACGACGGCGCTTGTGCCCGCCCTTTCCACTGTCCTCCGCGTCCCAGCCAATAGCGAACGGCGCTGAGCAACGTCGCGTACACATAGAAGAAAGCCGTGACGGGGAGCAGAAACACCCAGGCGGGCGACAAGCGATAGTAGCGAACCGCAGGAAAAAACGACGCGGTCATCATGAGGTAAGAAAATATTCCAAGCCCGCGCGCCAGCACATTGCCGGCAAAGAATAGTGCTACTGGCGCCAGGTACGTCAGACCCAGGCCAACAATCGTTAGCAGCAAGAGCAGCGCGGAATAGCGGAGCTGTGTGAAGGCAGTACGGGCGATCATGTCGCGAATTTCACCGAAACTCTTGTAGTCACGCAGGCTGATACTCGCTCGCGTTACGCCCATCCAAACCCGCCCACCGGAAGTCTTTACCGCGCGCGCCAATGCGCAATCGTCAATCATCGCATCGCGAATCGATGCCAGCCCTCCGATCCGTTGCAGCGCTTCTCGGCGGATCAGCAGACAGCCGCCCGCGGCTCCTGCCGTGCGTGCGGAGGGGTCGGCGATCCACTTCGGCGGATACAACTGCAGGAAAAAATAGAGAAACGCTGGAATCAGTATTTTTTCGGGGAATGTTCGGGAGCGGAGCAGCACCATCAGCGATGCAAGATCCAACTTATCTCTTTGCGCACGGGACACCAGCCGCCGCAGCGTATCGGGCGTGTGCTCCACGTCGGCGTCAGTAAACCAATAAAACTCAGCAGTTGCCCCGTGGATCTGCTCATTTTCCGATGCGCAACGAACCCCTTCGTTCAGCGCCCAGAGTTTGCCGGTCCAGCCGCTTGGCAGCGCTGCCGCAGAATAAATTGCAAACTCTCCAGCACCGCAACTTTCCCCAGCCGCCCGTGCTGCGATTTCCTCTGCAACCTTCGCAGCAATTTCCGCCGTACCATCATTGCTATGGTCGTCCACCACCACGATACGCAAACCTCCGGGATACTTTTGCCTCAAAAGTGCCGCGACAGTGCGTCCAATCGTCGCGGCTTCATTACGCGCAGGAACGATTGCCACAATGGAAGGGAATTGTTGTCCAGCAGGGATTTGAGCAGCGTCGTCATCTAAGCGCCAAACGCGCCAGAATCCGCCGCGAAAGAAAAACAAATAAATCCAAACACCCACGCAGAGCACACCAACCGCAACGCTAGACGAAAACGTCACGATTCCGCCGGCACGGTCCTCGGCTGCTGCGGCGCTGGCGCTTCCGTTCCCACGCCATGCCAACCCACCGGCCGTCCGCTCACCGCTTCTTTCACCGAACGGAACAACACCACGTACATTAATTGCCGGTAATAGAAACGCTGCAGCAGGACGGGCACCAGCAGCGACCAGTCCTCATCGCGCTCCAGCGCGAAAGCAATCACGCAGGTCAACACATCAATCAGCAAAAATCCCAGAAAGAACAGCACGGACCGTAGTAAATCGCTGGTCTCAGAATGAAACTGCGGAATATACGGGAAATGCCATTTCTCCAAGGCCCATAGGATCACCGCGCCAAGGAACAATAAATCGATCACTGGCGAAATCAGCGGCAGCAGAACCTGAAACAAGAAAATATTTGGCAGCGCCACCCATCCCAGCGTTCCATATTTTGGCCGGAACAGTGTGTCTTTGTGCTTCCAGAAAGATTGCAGTGTGCCAAACGTCCAGCGAAACCGCTGCCGAATCAGCACGCCGGGAGTTTCCGGCGCTTCCGTCCAGGCAATGGCCTCTTCCTCGTAACTGACGCGCCACCCCAGGCGGCGAATCGCGATGGTCAAATCAGCGTCTTCTGCCACAGTATCCGCGGTAATTCCTCCCGCGGCTTCCACGGCCGTGCGCCGCCACGCGCCAAGCGCGCCGGGCACCACGGTGATGCAATTCAGCAAATCAAACGCGCGCTTCTCCATATTTTGACTGGTGATGTATTCCAGCGCCTGCCAGCGCGTGAGCCAGCGCGTGCGATTGCCGACCTTCACGTTGCCCGCGACGGCGCCAACCTGTGGATCGGAAAAATGCCGCACCAGTTTGCTGATGGCGTCCGGCTCAATTTCCGTATCCGCGTCGATGGTCACCAATATTTCGGTGTCGGCCCGCGCCAGGCCCGCGCTCAAGGCCGCGGGCTTGCCGCGATTCACCTGATGAATGATTTGCACCCGCGAGTCGCCCGCAAAATTCTCATCCAGCAGGTCGCCGGTAGCATCCGTGGATCCGTCGTTGATGACGATTACCTGCAGACCCTTGAAATCGGAGCCCAGCACGGACTTCACCGTCTGCACGATCACGGTTTCTTCGTTGTGCGCTGGGATTAACACGCTTACCGTCGGCGGCGGATCCGCGAGTTCGTGGTGATCCGGCAGACATTTTTCGATCAGCGCCAAAATGCCAATAATCAGCGCGCGGCCGCTAACCAACACGATCCCGACAATAAATACCGTGGCAATACCCAGGCGGAACCAGTGATACAGGCCAAAAATAAAACCATCGGCGCGTGCTTCGAGTTGTTCCTGCAAAGAAAGCGGCAACAACACTTGCGCCCGCGTTTTGCCCAACAAGTCTGAAACCGAAACGAACGAATATCCCTTGGCCCGCAACGCGTCAATTATTTTTGGCAACGCCGCAATGGTTTGCGTGCGATCGCCGCCGCCGTCGTGTAACAAAATAATGTTCCCGTCGTTAGCCTGTTGCAAAACTTCATCGAGAATTTCTTGCGCGGGAGTTTGCTTTCCATTGATAACTTGCCAATCGTGCGGATCGATTTTCTGGCCGATGATCAGGTAGCCCATTTCCTGGGCGAACGGCAGCTGCGCCACTTCCTCGGCGTATTCGGGTTGATGGTCGATGCCGTATGGCGGCCGGAATAAAATTGTTTTCACGCCCAGGGTGCTTTCAATCAGCCGCTGCGTAAGGTTGAGTTCCCATCTGGCCTGCGTTTTGGAAATATCCTCCCAGGTAGGATGGGTCCACGTATGATTGCCAATTTCGTGTCCTTCCGCATATTCTCGGCGTAACAAGTCAGGTCGCTGCGTTCCATACTCCCCTATGACAAAAAAAGCGGCAGGGACGCCCTTGTTTTTTAGAATGTCGAGAATCTTCGGCGTCCATTGCGGGTCCGGGCCGTCGTCAAAAGTGATGGCGATCTTTTTGTCCGCTGCTCCGATCTGATCGATATTGTAAGAGAGGGGATACGCGTCGTATTTTTCGCTGGTAAAGAGATCCGTGACGGGATCGTACGTAAAACTCCGCTTGCCATTTTTCGGCGTATCCACAAAGTGCCAGATGTCGCCATTACCCTCGAGAATCAAATCCGGCCCCGGCGGCAAGTCCGTCAGTTTGTTGCGCGCGGCATCGTCCGGCCTGGTGGCATCCCATATCGGCCAGATGGAAGTGTCCGCCGACCCCAGCCGCCACAACGCCGTGCCTTGCACGCCCAGGCGTTCGCTAGCGCGCAACTGGTTGTACGCCGTCACCGCATCGAGCATCCACACTTGATGCACGTGATTTTGCTCGTCGGAATAGGAATAGTGCGGATTCAGCGACGCAGCGTCGAATTCCACCGGCGCCTCGGACTCAAAAGCGTGCAGCAGCGCTTCTTGAATGGTCAGTGACTCCGCGGACTGCGGCGTCTTTTTCCCGCTTTCGGACCAGTCATAGGCGTAACTTCCTACGCCCACCACGATCTTCTGCGCTGGAACTTCTTCGAGCACCTGCCGCAGGTTTTCCACATACCAATCTTGCGACGCGATCGGACCCGGCGGCGAAGTCAGCCAATGCTGGTCCATATCCATCAACACGATGGCATCGGCCTGCTTGCCGAAAAATTCGTAATCGTAAGCGTCGTCGCGCCCCGGCAACATGATCATCAATTTCAGTCCGGCGGCGTGCATGCCCGTTGCGAGTTCGGCGGCAAACTCGCGATAGTTCTTTTGGCTGTCGGGCGGCACTTCCTCAAAATCCACCAGCACGCCCGCTTCGTGCGCTTGCACTGCGAAGGTCACCAGATCCCGCGAAAGGTTGTGCCGCGACGCGGGACTTGCGAGCATCTCCACCATTTCCGTGATCCGCCATTTCACGCCGTCGTAATTGTTCAGCAGGCCCATCATGGGCAGTTCCACGTTGGCCTGTTTCATCCATTGATGGAGTTTGTCATCTTTCAAAATCGCCACGGCCTCGGCGGGCGTCGCTTTTGCGGTGCGCTGCCCGTGCTCGTAGTCCACGATGGTGATGGCGCCATCGGCGCTGACGGCGTGCAGTTGTTCGGGTAGCAGCAAATCCAGGTCTTTGTAGTGTTTTCTCAGCGAAGCCATGCTGTTGGGATCCCAGCTGACAAAAAACGCTGCGCGAAGTGGATCGTAGCTCGCCGGAACCTTTCCCAGATGCTCTACGCGCCGCTGGCGGCCTTCGCGCGCCGGCACCGGCTTCTTTTTCAATTTCAGTGCGTGCAAGCCGGGGTTCGTGCTGGGCAGCAATCCCGCGGGCAGCTCCACGCTGACCGCAATGGTAATGAAAAAATAGGCCAGCAGCAGCGTCAGCAACGCGCCTGAAATTTCCATGGCCCGCCGCGTCCGCCGCCAGCGCACTCGTTCCTCGTCATAAAATATCGGTCGGCGTTCCTTCATGAATGCTTGTCGCGGCCGGCGTTCAGGCCGTTCTCCGTCCTGCTAGTCGATTGTGCGTACGTCGCTGCTTGTCCTTATTGTAAGATGCGTTTCATCGATGAAGCGAATTTTCTCCACTCCTATTGTTCCCCTGTTGTTGGGTCTCGCTTTGCGGCTGCTCTTTATCCTCAAATTTCCCGCCAATTCCGGCGACACCGTTCTCTACGAGCAGATGGCCACCAACTGGCTGCAGCACCACGTCTATGCCATGAACGTCAACGGCGCCGTCACGCCGGTGGATCTGCGCATGCCCGGATACCCGGCATTTCTCGCGCTGCTCTACCTGCTTACGGGAAAGACTGGGGCAGCGGCTCACCTCCTCGTGATGCTCGCGCAGGCGCTGATCGATCTTTTGGATTGTTTGGTCATCGCTATTCTCGGCGTCACGCTCTTCGCCATAGTGGACCGCGATGCCAACTCCAAACCCGTTTTTCTTGCCGGCGTATGGCTCGCGGCTTTATGCCCTTTCGTCGGGAATTATTCCGCGACGCTCTTGACGGAGACCATTGCCGTCTTACTCACCAGCATCGCGCTGTTTTTCTTGGTTGTCGCGGCGTCCAGCGTCGACGAATCCGTGCCCACGGTCGCCAAGCAAAAGTGGGACTGGAACCTCAACTACCGCGCTGCGGCCATCCTGGCCGGTTTCACCGTCGGCGTGGGCACGCTTTTCCGGCCAGAGACGCCTCTACTCCTCATCGCCGCATGGCTCGTCGGGGCCATCGTTTTATTTCCCACCGGAAAATTTCGTCGCTGGCTGCGCATTGTCATTCTCAGCGGCATCACGTGCGTCTTGCCTCTGCTGCCGTGGGCGCTGCGCAACGCCATCACCTTGCATGAAGTGCAGTTCCTCGCGCCCAAAAACTCCAATCTTCCCGGCGAACTGGTCCCTTACGGTTTCATGGCTTGGGAAAAAACCTGGCTCTTTCGTGTCAGGGACTGCTATCAGGTTTCCTGGAAGCTCAACGACGACGTCATCGACATCGACGCCATTCCCGCCCGCGCCTTCGACAGTGAAGAAGAAAAATCCCGCGTCGCCGATATTCTGGAGCAGTACAACAACGATTTGACGCTCACGCCAGAGGAAGACGCCGCCTTCGCGCAAATCGCCCGGGAACGTACCGCCAGGCATCCCCTGCGCACTCACCTCTTTGTCCCCGCGGCTCGCACCTTCACTCTGTGGTTCACGCCCCGCATCGAATTGATCCCTGTCTCGGGAACCGTTTTCCCGCTAAAACAATCCTGGCAGGACGACAAGGTAGATCAATCCGTGACGGTCGGATTCTTCTTCCTGAATATAATTTACGTGCTCTTGGGAATTTATGGCACCTGGCGCCTCTGGCGTTGGAACCGCGCAGTCCATCCCGCAATCATCACGCTGCTCGTCTTCATCCTGCTCCGCACTGCGTTCCTCACCACGATAGAAACACCCGAGCCGCGCTACGTCCTGGAATGCTTCCCCGCATTGCTCGCGTTGGCCGCCACCTTATTTGGTAAGCGATCACACGCCGCGTCAACGATCCTTTAGCAGCGCAATATCGTCCTCAAGCCTCGAACCCAAAACACCACGCCAACGCCGAATTGTTTCTTTCATCGAATGGCGCTCTAAGATGCTGCCATCAGGGAAAGAAACTACGTAGCCCTCGAAGTATCCACCATCCTTCTCGCACTGAGGAGACGGTGGAACTTCGGCCACAAACACCGCCTTACGAGAACCGTCGAGCCATGCCAGGCCTCCCACATTTGCCTCTGCGTGACATCGATCTTTGGAATGACGAGAGGCAAAATCTACTCGGATCGTTTGCGTGACGTCAGTGTCCTTGTCAGTCGAAGCTCTTTGGACCGTGCCGAAATTCGCAAGAACTGGGCCAGCTGCGCCAAAACTGATCGTAAAGAGAAGCGCTCGGGAATCGGGAGACCAAATGATCTCCTCGTCACGCGTGATCGCAAACGACGGGCCAACTTTCTGGCCCCGCGCATACACTTGCCCATCTTCACCGTTCACAACGAGCCGCAAAGAGTGATCGGGCGAGGGAAGCTCCAGTTCACGCCGTTCGTTTTCGGCGTCCTGAAAACACAAATCAATCGACAGTCGTGAAAAATCACCCGCGCGGCCTTGTGGCGGGCATCCGTCGGGGAGGTTTTGTGATGTGATAAGCAGATTGCCCAGCGTTAGTAGTAGCCAGCCCACGGTAATCATAGCGACCACCTGTTTCTAAAGCAGCCCGCGCCACCCGATGAGTCGCGTCAGCGCTCCTCCAGTGGCTCCGGATGAATCGTCACGCGATAAATCTGCGGAAAATGTTCCTTCACGCGGTCTTCCAGCGCCGCCGTCACGTCATGCACCTGTGTAATCGCCAGCGCGCTCTTCATGGTGCAATGACACGTCACCACAATGCGATGCTCCACCTGCCGCACGCGCACGTCGTGGCAATTCACCAGCTCATGGTATTCCGCCGCCAGGCCATTGGTGAACTCTTCAATCGCCCGCGACAGTTGCTTCATCTCTCCCGCCCCAGTATCCGGCGTGGCAATACGCCGCCCCAGCGGCTCGATGTGTATCGTCACTTCCATGGGCCCGCTGCGCAATTCGCGGATGTCATCCTCCAGCTCCGTGGCCTGCCGGTGCGCATCCCGCAAACTTAACTGTTCGTCCACCTCCAGGTGCAACTCCACAAAGAGTTGCCCATCCTGCTGCAGCGCCGTGATGTCGTGTATGGCCAGCCCCCGTCGCTGCGACACCGCGCGAATAGCCTCAAACAAATGTTCCCCCTGCGGCGCGCGCGGTTCCGCATGCACCATCACGTCCGACGGCACAATCTCTCCAATGCGTTTCTCAATGGCATCGCTCAGTGCGTGTACCTGCTCCAGGCTCGCCGTCCGCGCCACGCTCACGGTCGCGTCCACAAAGTGCCGGTTTCCCGCCCGCCGCACGCGAATGCGGTCCACATCCAAAACTCCGTCCATGCTCGCCACCGCGCGCGCGATGGTTTGCTGCAAACCCACCGGTGCCACGTCCAGCAGCGCATCCAGCGTGCGCTTGCCCAGCCGCGAGCCCACCCACAAAATCACCGCCGCCACCACCAGCCCGGCCAGCGCATCGGCGTAAATCAGCGCCGGCACGTTCCACGTTTCCCCGGCCCACACCAGGCCGATCCCCGCGATCACCACCATCGTGCTCCACACGTCGGTGGAAAAATGCAGCGCATCGGCTTCCAGCGCTTCGCTGGCATACTTCTTCGCTGTGCGGGTAAGTTTGCGCGCCCGCGTCACGTCCACGCCCAGCGCCACAAACAACACCAAAATCGCTAGCACGCTCGGTTGTATGTGTACGTGGTGAAAAAATAGCCGGTCAAACGCCTCATAAATAATGTACAGCGCGGTCATCACCAGCAGCGCCGTTTCCACAAACGCCGAAAAATTCTCGAATTTTCCGTGCCCATAGGGATGACGATCGTCCGCCGGCTGATCCGAAACCCGCACGGAAAGAAATGTAATGATCGCCGCCACCAAATCCAGCGAAGAGTGCAGCGCTTCGGACAACACGCCCAAGCTCCCCGTGCGCAACACCAGGAAGCTCTTCAGCGACACCAGTATCACCGCCGAGCCCACGCTCAATAGCGCCGCCCGCTTCTTTTCTCGCGCCATCTCGTTGTGTTCAGAAACCAGCATCGCCCGCCTAGACTACCCCAACTCCCAGCTAATTACCGCGTAGATGGCTGTTCGTGTGTATTGGCCTCAGAGTATGTGAGACGTGCTTTCCGAAGCGGAGGGCCCGATTCATAGTCTGTGGAAAAAGTGCGCGTGATGACTCGGAAACGGAAGGGCCCGACTTCCGTCGGGCCGTAAACGAAACATCAAAAGTGGCTTTAGCCTCTGCGGGTCAACCCGCAACTCGCGGAACAAAACGCAGCGCCGCCGAATTCATGCAATACCGCAGCCCGGTAGGCTTCGGCCCATCGGTAAAAACATGCCCCAGATGCGCATCGCACAGCGTGCATTTCACTTCGCGCAGCAGCGTGCCAAAGCTCACGGATCGCTTCTCGTAAACATTTTCCGGCGCAATCGGCGCCCAGAAACTCGGCCATCCGGTCCCAGAATCAAATTTCGCCGCTGAATCAAACAACGCATTGTCGCAATCGATGCAGCGATAAAACCCTTTCCCGTATTCCTTGTCGAGCGCCCCGGAAAAAGCCCACTCCGTGCCCGCTTCCCGCGTAACCTCGAACCCTAGCGGCGTCAGCTGCTTCTTCCATTCGCCAAGGCTCTTGCGCACCTTCGGCAAACTCGCCACCCCGATCGCCGCGCCATCCACGCCGAATTGCACGACCTTCACCGGACCAGCATCGACCTCACCATCCGAGTCCGCAAAAGCCGACGAAAGGATGCGCTGCACTCCCAACAGCAATCCGCCAGCGCCGAGCGTTGCCGCCCCGAAAATAAATACGCGTCGTGTGGTCTCATTCATAAGATGGAATGGAGGCATTCATGAAAAACCAACAGCAGCGAATACCAACCGCGTTGCAAGCGTTTTTCCGTCGCCGTTTTTTACTTCGCCGCCATCAACGGCGCAGGAAGCAGCGGCAACCGCTTCGGTTCGCCGCGCGCCCCACGCACTTCCAGCTCTTCAAACAGCAGCGAAGGAGCCACCACGCTGGCCGGCAGACCATTTTGCGCCGAGCCAAACGCGCTAAGCGCCGTGCCCGCAAATCCCGCCACCTGGCTCTGCATGTAATTAAACACAAAGCTGTCATTGCCAACCGCGGAAATATTTCGCAGTGCGCGCGCATTCACGCCAATCAGCCGCGCTCCGCGAACCATTTCTTCCCGCCCGTCGTCGGGGTAGACGCGATACATCACCAGCGGCAAGCGATCGCCCGTACCCGCTCCGCCACCGAAGCTCGCCAGCAACTCCTGGAAGTCTTCTTGATGTAGCAGGCTCACCGACGGGTTGTCCATCTCCCGCACCACCATGCAGTAAGGCAATTTCTCCGCGCGGCACTCGTCAAGAAATTTCTTCTTCAAGTCCGAAGGCGAGACCGCCTCGCTGGAGGTCAAAATCAAATTGCTCATCGTCGGCAACGCATCGCCCAGAAACGCCGCGCGCCCGTGCCCATTCGATTCGCCAAAATCCGGTCCCGGCCGCCGCGACATCAGTTCGCCTTTTAGAGTACCGTTCGCCACCAGCGTTACTTTTTCTCCACGCACGCCTTCCTGATCCACGGCGTACCCGCCGAGTAATGGCGTGCCATTAAATTCTTTCAGCGTCGGATCGTCCACCAGCGTCACACTGGTCGGCAGCACCCGCGCCCCCACGCGCGTAACCCAATCGCTCTTCCCGCCCAACCCCGTGAGCAGTTGTTCCATCACCGGACTGAACGAAATCGGCGGATTCCCGCCGTTCAGCGCCGGCCCCAGAACCTGCGCCACCAAAGGCGCCGCCGCCCGCGCTTCAAAAAGTACCGGCCCGGTGTAGTCCTGTGCCGAGGGAGCCGCGCGCAACGTCATCAATTCCGTTCCCGTCACGTTCAACGCCGCTCGCACTGCGGCCACATTGGGCAAATCCGCCGGTTTAGGTGCGTACGTTGCATAAAAATGGTTGAGCGGCACTCCGTCATCCGCCAGGGTATTCAGCGCCGACTCAATCGAAGCAAACGCCCGGTTGGTGCGAATCTCCGTTCCCTCGCTGGTGACTAGGTATTCCGTCGCATACACCAAATAGTAGGTCACGCGCGATTCGTACAGTTCTGGAAACGCCCGCAGCGTCGCCGAACTATCCCGCGCCTCCTGCTCCCAATTGCGATTGCTCCAATCCGGCGTCACCAGCGGTTCCACAATGTGCAGCGGCTCAGCTTGCGAAAAATCATCGATGTTCGTCTGCCGCGCCAGCGTTCCCAGGTACGCCTGCTTGCGCGAATACGTTTCGGCGGCTTCTTTGAACGCCTGATCCGTGGCGATCCACAGATCTTGCCGCAAGGAGTTGTAGTCGCGATCGATTCCCACCGATCCGGTAGGCCCGATAAATCCACGGAAGCCGTCATCGCTCACAAAGTTCGAGCTATCGCGCTTGTAATCGCCCACGCGCGCCGCCACGTTCATGAATCTTGTCCGCGTGTGCGTGCTCGATAGCAACGCCCCAAAATCGCCCACAATCTCGCGTACATCCAAATCCAGCAATCGGTATTCGATGTAGTACGGCGTCACCTTCTTATCTACGCCGGGAATGGTCAGTTCGAGGCGCGCCTTCGAGCGATTCATCTCGTCGGTCATAGCGTGCAGCGTTTGATCGTTGTCTTTCGGATCATCCGCAAACGCCGCGTTCGCGCAGAAAGTCAGCAGCGCAGCGCCCAGCAACGGCAAAGTCATCCACCGCGTTGCGCGCTTCACAGTACGCCTCCGGTCTTCACCGCCGCGTGATCGTGCGCCGGAGCCGGCAATATCGGTGGCCGATCCGTCGAACTCTCTTTCTTTTGCACTTCCAGTTCGCTCGTCAGAATCGCCGGAGAAGCCGCCGCCACCGGCACCGACCCGGACTCCGCCCCGCAATAGCCATTAAAAACTTCCGGCGTATCGCCCGTCGCCACGATCTTCGTCAGCGCCGCCAGCGGCGTGCCCACAATGTCCACTCCGCGCACCAACTGGTCCGGCCGTCCATCCGGGAACACCTTGTAAACCACCAGCGGCAAAACCTGGAACGCCTGCGGTTGCCCGCGCCCCGTAAACGTAAACCCGCCCGCGATATCGTCGATCAGCAATCCGTACGGTTTTCCCTGCTGCTTGATCAACTCGATCAATTTCTCGCGCAGCTGCGCGTTGGTCACCATCTTGCTGCTTTCCACGATCAAGTTTCCCTGCCGCGAAACCGGCGTAGCTCCCAGCTGCCTTCGCCCATGCCCGTTCGAATTCGGAAATCCCAGCAGCGGCGACCGCGACATTTCAAACGCCTTCAGCACTCCGTGATCCACCAGCGTCACCCGTTGCGCCGCCACGCCCTCATCGTCAAACTGGTAGTAACCCAGCAAATCCTGCGACCCCAGCTTCGTCATCGTCGTATCGTCAATCACCGTCAGGAAACTCGGCAGGATCTGTTCGCCCACTTTCTTCGCGAACGTCTGCCCCTCCGACGCATCCTTCTGCCGGTGGCCCTCCGCGCGGTGCCCGAACACTTCGTGAAAAAATACCGCGGCCGCGCGTCCGGTCAGCAGCGCCGGTCCCACGCTCGGCTCATTCAGCGGCGCCGCCACCAAGCCTTCCAGCTCCTTGCGCATGGTCGCTTCCGCCGCATACACCGCTTTGTCATCCGGCGCATCCGCCGCGCTCACCCAATCAAAGTTGTAATAACGGTCCAGGTCCATGCCGTCAGGCGCCTTGCCCTGAATGAACAGCTCCAGCCGGTAGCGGATCTGGCCAAACTGCAGTTGCGTCCCTTCGCTGGTTACTTGGAAGTCGTTATCCGCATTCGCGGTAAACGTCACAATCGAATTAATCACCGCCTTGGAATCGCGAAACGCCGCGGTGTACGCGCGCACTTTTGCTTCCCACGGCTTGCGGTCCACGTCGATGGAGACTTGCGGCCCAATAAACACCCGAGGCTTCTCTTGCGAGAAATCCGGCGCCTGCCCTTCCGCCGTTTCTACCTTCACTTCTTTGCCGGTCTTGATCTTGATGTACGCCTGTTCCGCCGCGCGATACTGCTTGTCCGTTTCCAGCCAGATGGCCCGCCGTATCACCGACGCATCGTCATCCACCGGCACGGGAGCGCCTGGCCCGCCATTCGGCATTTCTTTATCCCCAACCTTGTGCGAATCATCCAGGCTGTAACTTCCCGTGCGTACCGAAACCTCCAGCCAGCGGTTGCGATCCTCGCTGCTGCTCAGCAACGCCCCATTCGATCCAGACACATTGACCCGTTGGGAGTCCGTAATCGTGTAGCCCATGAAATATGCGGGTGGCGTTTGATTGCCAAACGTCTTGATCGAACGATCCAGCTCCGCTTGCATGGCTGCCAGCAGCGGGGAGCGTTTCACCGCCGCATCCGGTGGGGCAGCGTTGGCCGCGTACCCCGTTATCAGGATTACGCCTGCCGAAAAAACCAGCGTGCGCGAAAGGCTATTCACAGTGTTACGGATAAAGCTCTTCAAAGGAATCCTCACTTAGGTTAAGGCAAGTCTGCGGAAGGTCCAGTGTACGATAGCGTTCACAGGGGCACAAACGTTCGCAGGCAGCTGCTCACTATCATTGGACGCCTGAGCTACAAATATCGTTGCACCTTCGGAACACCGTCAGCGGCAGCTTCGCCAACGCCTGGGAAACGCCTTAGCTTGGTTGCATCAGGACTACCTATTCCGACCGCGCTTCCCGCGCTCGGAATGCTCTAACCGCAGTTTTGGGGGTCCGACTGGCACGGGTTCGTCTGCGTCGGTGGCGGCTGCGTGGAAGTTCCTCGCCCGTGCGCTACCCCCACCGGAATCCCCACCGCCGCCGCGGTGATCACCGCGATCAGAACCCAGGACAAGGTACCGATGGAATGCGCGCCCGCGGCGGTCAGGCCCGCCGTCGTAGCGCCAGGACCGCCGCCGATGTTGGTGTCGGTCGTCGCGCTGGTCAGCAGCGAGAGCGTGGCCTGCTGCGGTGGCGGTGGTGCCGCATTGTCGCCCGAGCGCACCGTGGTCATCTGCCCGGCCTTCAATATCACGCATTGACCTGCCAGATTGCAGACCCGCACAAATCCTTCGAAGACGATCACGTTCATCAAATTGTTCTCGTACTCCACGTACACATCCGTGCCCACCACGCCCGCCACTCCCGCTGGGGTGTGCACTTCAAATTTTCCGTCCGGCTTCGCGATCTTTTGCGCTTGCGCGCGCAGTCTTCCCACCGTCAGCTCCAGCTCCGTTTGCTGCGCCGCCGCGTCGTGCTTCACCACCTTCATGGTAGAGTCCGACCCCACGTTCAATACCGAACCGTCATCCAGCCCCACGCGCACCCGTGCGCTCGCCTGCGTGTTGATGGTGTCCTGCCACATCACTTCGGATTTCGTCGACGCGTTTATGGTCTTCGCGCCCCGCGTGATGCTCACCGCCGGGATCAACCGCGAAACTTCGCCCGCTCGTGCGGCCGCGTCCGGCGCGGCTGGCGTTTCCATCGATAGCGCCAGCGTGCAGGAAAGAATCACCGCCAGGCCGATACAATATGAGGACTTCGTTTTCATCGGGACACTCCTGTTTACACAGACTTTCTATATATCGTTGTTACTGGAGCTCCCTCAGGGTGTCAATTAAAACCTCCGCACCACTTGCGCATTCGCTACATAGAGCGCATTCCGGCATGTGCGGCGGCCGTCCCTAAATGTGTCGTTTCTGCCGTTGTTGCTCCGCCTCGGGATCTAGATATTGAAACAGTGTCGCCGCCATATCGTCGTGCTGCGCTCGGCCGCGCGCAAACTCCCGCACCGTGGCAAAAATTCGCTCCAGCAGCTCTCTGGGCGTTGCCACCGCCTGCCCATGGCACAGCTCCCGGAGTCGCTCCGTCCCGAAGGGGTTGCCCGCGATGTCCATCGCCTCGATAATGCCATCCGTGAAAAACACCATGGCATCCCCCGGCGCCAGTTGCACCGTGGTGGTCTCGTAACTCGCATCCGGGAACATCCCCGGCGGCAGCCCGGACAACTCCAGTATCCGGCAGCCTCCCGGAAACAGGTGCAGCGGCCCGGAAATTCCCGCGCTGGCAATCTGCATCACTCCGCTCTCCGGATTGAACACCGCATACTGCATGGTGGTATATCGCCGTGGAATTCCCCGGATCGTCAACCGCCGGTTCAGCGTGTTCAATACGTTGGCCGGCGACTGCCCCGTTTTGTGCACGCCGCGCAGCGTGCCCACCGCCAGCGCCGCGTACAACGCTGCGGGCAAACCCTTGCCGCACACGTCGCCCAGGTATAAGCCAACGCTCTCGTCCGCCAGCGAAAAATAATCCAGAAAATCTCCGCCGACTTCCGCCGCTGGCTGGAACTCGTGCGCCACCGTGACTTGTCCCGTGCACAAAGCTTCCGCGGGCAGCATCAAGCCTTGAATGCTCCGCGCTTCTTCTAGGTCCATTTCGCGGGAATTTTCCTGCGCGGATAGCTCCGCCGCAAAAATTTGCGTTGTCGTCATCACTGCTTTCCGAATGGAAACGCTGCACCGGGAAGGGGGTTCGGCGGCAGTTGCAGTCTACCAAAGAAGTGCGCGCCGGGGGCTCTCGTGGGTCGTGCTGTTTTCTACTTCTACACGCCCGCTCCATGCCCGCCTTGCCACACCGCTGTTTACGGAACAGACTCGCCCTATGCGCGCTCTGGCCGCACTGCTCGTATCCGCTGCACTGCTCTTTGGTGTCTATCAGTATTATTTCAAACACATGCCTGTTTCCGACGAAGGCACTGCTCCCACCCAAGCCATCAGCCTCACCGGCGTCCGCGCCGATCTTTTGCAGATCGCGCAAGCCGAACGCGCCTACATCGCCACCAACGGCAACTGCGTCTCTCTCGGCGAACTCATCTCTTCAAATTCCCTGGCTATGAACAGAAGCGAGCGCGACGGCTACACCTACACGGTCTCCTGTTCCGGAGGGAACTTCAGCGCCGTCGCCCGCCATGCCCCCGCTCCTGCCGGCTCCCCCATCCGCTATCCCAATCTCGCCATCGACCAGGACATGCAAGTCGACGAGCTTCCCTGAACGGTCCCGGGCGGCTCCGCGGGCAGCAGACGCAGTTGCGCTCCAGCGCCCCCAGTGCAGGTCACTTCAGAAGCAAACCCAGGCATGGAGGGGACATTTTAATCGAGCTAAAAAAGGGGACATTTTTATCGAGCTTTGATACTCCCGAAAATATGTCTTGACAAGATAACTGCCGATCTGTTAATCTATGAGCGTAGAGAATTGCGCCTGCTCGTCCGTATTCGCCCCTGTCTCCCAGCGCTTCCCAAAAAATTCTTATCTCCCCATAACTATGTTATGAACTGTCGCCTATCGTAAACCACTTGGAATGAACACTTGTGAAACCGTATCAAAACAAAGGACTTCAACCCCTTTAGAATGCGCACTTACAAGAATTGCAAAGGTGGGGTACCCCTGCCGGCAACCCGGCCCACTCCGTCACTCCCTGCTAAAGATTGGCCTGAAGATTAGGTCCAAACCTTCGGACCAGATGTAGTACAAATTAAAACACCACATGCCACGACCCTTCTTATCCCAGCATATCGGTCCGTTCGCGTCGACCGTCGCGCTGTTCATCCTACTGCTGAACATCGTGCTGATTGTCCCGTTGCTCCCAGCCGCGCCGCTCGCGCTCGAGGAAGCCCAAACCTCGCCATCGCCAGACGCGCCCGTCGTCACCAAACTCGAGCCACCCAACTGGTGGATCGGCCTGACGCCCGAACTGATGCTGCTCATCTCCGGCCACAAGCTCGAAGCCACCCATGTAATCTGCAACCTCAACACCGTCCACGTGTCCCGCACCCAGGCCACCGCTGGCGGCGACTACCTCTTCGTGTGGATGAAAATCGCGCCAGACGCCCGCTCCGGCACCGCCGTCTGCCACATCACCACCGCCACAGGTGAAACCTCCTTCGAGCTCCCCCTGGCGAATCGCCAGCCCACCCTCGGCAAGTTCCAGGGTCTGGCACCGCAAGACGCCATCTACCTGATCATGCCGGACCGCTTCGCTAACGGCGATCCCACCAACGACGAGCCGAAGCTCGGCTCTTCGTCATCGCCCGACTCGCCAGCAAGCGCCGGTCACAGTGCCCTGCAAACTTTCGACCGCAATAAACCGCGCGCCTATCACGGGGGCGATCTACGCGGCATCCGCGACCATCTTTCCTACTTCCAGGATCTCGGCGTCACCACGCTGTGGCTCACGCCCATCCTCAAGAATGGCGCCGCCGAGGACTATCACGGCTACGGCGCCGTCGACCTCTACGCTGTCGACCCGCACCTCGGCACTCTCGACGACTATCGTCAATTAGTTGCGGAAGCGCATCACCAGAAAATGAAAGTTTTCTTCGATATCGTACCCAACCATGTTGGCCCGCTGCATCCCTGGGTGAAAGATCCACCTTTGCCCGATTGGTTCCATGGGACGCTGCAACAACACCTGAGTACCTCCTCATCAACGGACCCAACTTTCTACGGCGCCGCCGCAGGCGCGGCAAAAACCAACGACCTCTTTGAGACCCTCGTCGATCCTCACGCTCCCGAAAGTCTTAGCCGCAACATTACCGATGGCTGGTTCTTCGGCGTGCTGCCAGACATGAACACGGATAATCCCGTCGTCGCGCAGTACCTGCTGCAAAACGCTATCTGGTGGACGGAGACCTCCGGACTCGACGGCTTCCGCGTCGACACCTTTCCCTACGTGCCGCGCCGCTTCTGGGCCAACTGGAGCGCCGGACTGCGCGCCATCTATCCCCGCCTCACCACCATCGGCGAAGTCTTTCATCCGAATCCAGAAGTGACTTCTTTCTTCGCGGGCGGACAGCGTCACTGGGACGGCATCGATTCCGGTGTCACCACCGTCTTCGATTTCCCGCTCTATTTCACGCTACGCGACGTTCTGTTGCGCGGCGCCAGCGCCGCGAAAATCGCCGACATTCTTCGCCAGGACGAACTTTATCCGCACCCGGAAAATCTAATCACCTTCTTCGCGAATCACGACACCGCGCGCTTCGCTAGCGCGGCGGGAAGTTCGCTGGCAAAAGAAAAACTGGCTTTCGGACTAGTCCTGACACTGCGCGGAATTCCCGAACTCTATTACGGCGACGAAATCGCCATGTCCGGCGGCGACGATCCCGACAATCGCCGCGACTTTCCCGGCGGCTGGCCCCCAGATCGCCAGACTGACCGCCAAAACGCCTTCCAGGCTTCCGGTCGCACGCCGCAACAACAAGAATTATTTTCGTACGTGCAATCACTGCTGCATCTGCGCCGCGAACACGTCGCGCTGCAAATCGGCCGTCTCTGGCACGTATTTTCCGACCGGTCGGCTTACGTCTTTCTGCGCGATACCGACGAAGAACACCTGCTGGTTGCCTTCAATAATGAAGCCGCACCGCGCACTTTGCGCATCAACACGCGCGATACGCCGCTGCAGCTACTCCCAGCCGCTTCTCCATTATTTGGCAATGCCACCGCGGAAATAACCGCCGGCGAGCTGCGCGTCACCGTCCCCGCGCAATCCATCGCAATCTTTAATCTGTACTGAAACTCGGGTTTTGTAGCGGCCGCCTTCTGAGGCGGTCGCTTTTGTCACCGCACAAATCGCCGCACCTTCGTCGCAGGAAATTAATAATCGATTTGCGCTGACCATCCATGCGCACCGCCAGGAATCACAAAGGTGACGCTATGCGAGGCCGCATCGTAACGTGAGCTCGTAATTCCCTTCCCGTCCACCGTAACCGCTCTCGGCGCAGCCGCCGCGCCATACAAAATAACTTCCTCAGCCTTCCACCACGGCTGAAAAGAATTCTTCTCTACGACGCTCTGAATGCTCACGCCGTTCGCCGCGGCGTGACACGAGAAATTTACGCGCAACAATTCCCCGCGCTGATAGGCAAAAGTGTGTCCATCATCCTGATACAACGTTCCGCGGCAGTCATCGCCCGGATAAACGCGCAACTGCAGCGGCCCATCCGGTGTTTGCGAAGTGCTCTGCACCACGGACTGCATCGGAACGATCGCTCCAGCCCGCACGTACAACGGCATCTCCTCCAGCCGCGGATGCAACCGCAACGCCGCAGCGCTCACATGCTTCTCGCTGCTCCAGAAGTCATACCAATCGCCGGGAGGCAACTGCACGGTTTCCACATCCGTCATTTCCGTCACTACAGGTGCGACAAAAAAATCCGCACCAAAAATAAAATCGCGATTGTCGCCATAAAATTGCGTCAGCTGCGGATATTCCAGAAATAGCGGCCGCATCAGGGGAATCCCGGTGCGCGCGGCTTCCTCGATGGCGGTGTAAAGATACGGCATCAGTTTGTAACGCAGCTCAATGTAGCGCCGGCGCACTGCTTCCTGCTCCGGTCCGCTGACCCACGGTTCCTGGTCCGCGGTGTCTTTCGCGGTGTGATCGCGATAAATGGGATTGAGCGCACCTACCTCAAACCAGCGCGTCAATAGGTCAGAAGGCGGTGATCCCGCGAAGCCGCCAATGTCGTCGCCCACCAGCGGAAATCCGGAAATGCCCATGCTCAGCAGCATCGGCGTGCTCATTTTCAGATGATTCCAGGTGCTACTGTTGTCGCCGGTCCACGTGGCGGCGTAGCGCTGTGCGCCGGAATACGCCGCGCGCGTCAGCACGAACGGCCGCTCATCTCCCTGCAGCTTGCGCAAGCCATCGTAGGTAGCGCGAACATTTTCCATCCCGAAAACATTGTGTATGGCGCGATGGTCCAGGCTGGTGCCATCGTCGAGCCGGTGTCGCACGCTGAGCGGCATGGTTTTGTCCGCGCGCAGAAACACCGAAGGCTCATTCATGTCGTTCCAGAAACCGCTCACGCCCATGGCCACGAAATCCTTGTACAACCCGCCCCACCAATCGCGCGCGCGCGTAAGCGTGAAATCCGGAAACACGCTGTCGCCCGGCCAGACGGAGCCGACAAAGACGCCGCCATCGGCATTTTTTACGAAATTGTCATTCTGGATTCCGGAATCGTACGGCGCGTATCCAGCACTCGGATTTTTCTTGATGTGCAGATCAGTGATGAGGATGGTGTGCACGCCGATGCTGCGAAAGTCCGCGATCATTTTCTCAAAGTTTGGAAAATACTGGCGATTGACGGTAAAGGGCGCATAGTCCTGTTGGTAGTCGATATCGAAATAAATCGCATCCAGAGGAATTTTCTTGCTGCGCATGGTCTCGACGATTTCGCGGGCTCGCGCTTCCGGATAATAGCTGTAGCGGCTCTGCTGGTAGCCCAGCGACCAGAGCGGCGGCAACGGCGAGCGCCCCACCAGCGTCGTGTAATCCGAAACCACCTTCTTGGGCGTGGGCCCGGAGAAGAAATAATAGTTCAGCTCGCCGCCTTCCGCGCCAAACGAGAAATAGTCCGGCGACTCTTTGCCAAAATCAAAAACGCTGCGCCAGGTATTGTCAAAGAAAAGTCCGTAGGCGCGGCCGGCGCGCAAGCCGATAAAGAATGGAATGGTTTTGTATAGCGGATCGGTGGACTCCTGCCAGCCGAATTCGTCGGTGTTCCAGTTGGTGAACGCGCGATTGCGCCGGTTCATCGGCCCGGCCTTGTCGCCCAAGCCATAATAATTTTCATCCGCCGGCATCGTTTTCCAGACGTGAATGCGCTCGCCGTCCCAGGCCATCGGCAGGGTCGGCTCGTCTGCCAACAAAATGTTGCCTTGTAAATCCGTAAAACGAACGAGTAGCGGTGACTTTTGCACGATCACGATGGCGCTGCCCGCCGTCATGCGTACTTCCGATTTTCCATCTTCGATCCCGATGGGAGGCGGCGCGGGCGGCGCAATCACCGCCCAGGAAAAATCCTTAGGAAATGTTCCGCTGGCGGCGACGCGTACGCGAAAGATTCCGTCGCCCACCGCGGTGACACGCACTTTAGCGGTTCCGGAGGTCAGCTCCACGCCGTCGGCGAGCTTTTCGACCTTTGACACGTCGCCGATATGTTGCCAGCTCTGCGCGGCGAGTCCGCTGACCGCGCCGAGTGTTGCGCACACCAAAACTGCAGCGCAGCGCATCTGCCGTCCCAGCAAGGCCTTCATGGTCGATCCTCCCGAGAGAAGCATTCCCTCTTGGGGCAGGCACAACATTGTGCCTAACTTATCTTGAGGTCAACTGTTCGACGGTTCGCCTTTTATTTCCGTGCTGACGTTTGCTACAGCTGTATCACGCCGCGAGCCACTCCTCAAAAAACGCCGAGGCCTTTGCCCCTTCCACGCGGCGCCGCACGGCATCCATCACGCGGCAGCGCGCGATCTTCGCGTCACCGTAGAAACCGAGCCAGTAAGGAACGTGAAACTCCACACCGTCGCGTGCGACGTCGATTTTGCCTCCTCGCAACTTGAAAAAGCCCTGCTGAAAGATTACACGCAGGGCTTTCTCGCGGAGCAACTCTTCGGCGCGCTCCGTCGTGAGCAACGCCGGCAAATGATTTCGCGTCTCAAGGGAAAGCAGCTGTTCTTTGTCCGGCAGTACACGAAACTGAAAAAGGTCCAGCGAACCGCTCACCGCATCGAGCGCCAGGAAACGCGTTTGCATCGCTCCCGCCATATCGTATTGCACGCGATATCCCCAATACGGCACGTACGCGTCGGCGATACGCTGCAATGCGCCGGCGCGCATACTCCAGTAGCTCGCGGCCACGCCAACGGAAAATTTGCGCAGGGCCTCTTCCCGCGTCACATTCGGTTTTAGCGTGAGGATCGTTGCGGAGTCCATGCACGATCCTGTCTCGTCCAAACTAGCGAAAATGAATCCACAAAACGGTAATGGTGGCGATCAGCAAAAGCGAAAACGCGATGTTCATCTTGCGCTCGCGCGGGGTTTCCCGCGTCAAGTGCGGCGCATTCACGGTCACCGTCTCAATTTTATCGTCCACCGTGGCGAAGGTCAGCCCCGCAAGTTTCTTGCGTTCCGGCGCGGGAAACATCATGCTCACAGCAATCAGCACCGCGGTGCAAACCACGAACATGAAAATCGAGTAGTGCAGAAAATTCACGTCGACCAACTCGCGAACAAATCCTGACTGATAGTGCGCGGTCTTATCCAAAACTTCCATGATGAAGCGCCCAGCGCCGAGCACGAAGCCCACCAGCAGCGAAGTGAGTGCGCCTTCACCATTGATGCGCGGCCACAAAATTCCGAAGATGAAGCACACCGCGATCGGAGGACTGATGTACGCCTGCACGCTCTGCAAGTAGATCCACAGCTGCGTGCTGAGCCGCTCGATAAACGGCACCCACAACAAGCCAAGCACTACCATTCCGCCGGTAGCAATGCGGCCAAAAAGCACCAACTGCGCCTCGCTCGCTGCCGGCCGGACCTTTTTATAAAAATCCAGCGTAATCATCGTGGATGCCGAGTTGAATACGGAGCTCATCGCGCCCATCAGCGCCGCGAGCAGCGCCGCGATCATTAGCCCAACAATTCCGGTGGGCAATAGGTTGACGATCAAGGACGGGAAGGCAATGTTGCCGTTGGTGACCTGGCCGTTCACTTTGGTGAACAGCTCCGGATATAACGCGAACGCGATCAGTCCCGGGACGACCAGGAGAAACACTGGCAAAACTTTTAAAAAGCCGGCGAAAATTGTTCCCGCTTTGGCGTGACCCTCATCTCTGGCGGAGAGCACGCGCTGCACGATCACCTGGTCCGTGCACCAGTACCACAGGCCGAGAATGGGCGCACCGAACACAATCCCGGTCCACGGAAACTCGCTGTCGCTCATCGGCCGGAACATATGGAAATAACTGTCCGGGATTGCGGCGCGCAGCCCGGCAAATCCGCCAACTTTATCCAGTCCGATTAATGTGAGCGCCAGCGCGCCCAGCAACAAAATTATGGTTTGCACCAGGTCCGTATAAATCACCGCCGCCAATCCACCGGCGATGGTGTAGATGCCGGTGGCCACGAGCAAAACAATCGCCACGGTCCATTGGTTCCATGAGACGACGCGCTGCAGCACAATGGCCGCGGCGTACAAGTGCACGGAAATTTTCGTAAAGATGTAAGCGATCACGGAAATCGTGGCCAGATAGTTCGCGCAATTGCGGTTGAAACGCCGCTCCAAGAATTCCGGCATCGTGAAAACATTGGAGCGCAAGTAGAACGGCACAAAGACCCAGCCGAGCAGCAACAGCATCAAGCAGGCTTCCCATTCAAAATTTCCCGCCGCCAAGCCCGAGGAGGCGCCAGAGCCGGCCAGCCCGATAAAGTGTTCCGTGGAAATATTGGAAACAAAAAGAGAAGCGCCGATGGCGAACCAGCCGATGTTGCGTCCCGCGAGAAAATATTCTTCGGAGTTGCGGCCCTTTTTCGCGAAATAAAATCCAATGCCAAAAATAATAAGGAAATAGACGGCAATGATGGCGATGTCCACCGGCGCCAAAACGCGATTGGTGATCGCCACCGACGATGCAAGCAGCATCCGTGTCTCCTGAAGTTTCCTCCGGCATGGGCCGGAATCAGTTGCTACTCTCCGTTGCGGCAACATCCGCCGCGCACGGCCCTGGCAAGCAAGTAGCAAACCGTTTTACTAGATGGCCGGAATCGCGGCCCGGCGCAGTCTATACTAGCCCCCCGGCAGTCTCAATATCGGATTCGCAGGGTGTGCGGCAGTCAGAAAGTGATGCACACCTGAGAGTGGCGAAACGGTTAGACTATTTCTCCGCGCGGGCAACCCAGCGCGACGAGAGGGCTATCCACATTCAACTTTCTCAGTCGGATTCACATACGCCGATTTTGCGACGGCACATTTGGGGCTGGATCGCGGTTGCGGTGGTGATGATGGCGTATGTGGCGACGCTTACGCCCGGACACCCTTTTGCACTGGATGATTTCGCGGCATATGTGATGCACGCGGAGAATTTGGTGGACGGGCACGCGTATACCGACATTCGGTACGTTCCCAATCCCGACGCGTTGTGGATGGCGCCGTCGCATGGGTATCCGCCGGTGTATCCATTGATTCTGGCACCGGTGTACAAACTTCGTGGATTTGACCTGCGAGCCATGAAGATGGTTACGGTGTTGTGCTTCGGTGTGTTTTTGGTTTCTTTTGTTTCATTTCTTGGGGACGAGATACCTACATGGGCGGTTTGCGCCGCGATTCTGCTGCTGAGCTTTAACCTGGTGTTTTGGGAGCAGCGGGATTATCTGCTTTCGGAGTTTCCGTACTTGATGTTTTCGTTTTGCGCGCTGCTGGTGGCGCAGAGGATTTACGAACAGCTCGATCCGCGCTCCTGGCGTTTTGGCGCGGCGCTGCTTCTCTCTCTGCTGCTCTATGGCGCTTACGGAACGCGAACCATTGGAATTGTGTTGCTGCCAGCGCTGATTCTGGCGGATGTTTGCAAATTTCGCCGTCCAAGCCGTTTTCTGATCGCGGTGGTGGTTATGACCGGCAGCCTGATCCTGTCGCAGAACATTATCTTTATCTCCCCGAAGTCGTACATGAGTGCGGTGCATCTGTCGGCTACGGCGACCTGGCAGCATGCGCTTTTTTACGGGAAAACGTTGTCTTACGTGTGGCGCAATGGAAGTAGCAAGCCCGCGCAGATTGTTTTCGCACTGCTGTTTACCGCGCTCGCGGCCGTGGGATTTCTGAAGAACTTGTGGCGGCGCAAATCGCTGGCAGAATTTTATCTGCTGGGGTATTTGGCGGTGCTGCTAGTGTGGACGGCGGAGATCGGACTGCGCGGCCTGCTTCCCGTCTTGCCACTATATTTTGCTTACGGTCTGGCGGAGTTTTTTAACCTCACGTCGCGTTTTGCGCGTTACACACGGGTGGCGATGGCCACGGCTCTCTTCGTCTTCGTCGCGATTACCTATCTAGGCGCTTTCCGCTGGAGCGCCGCGCAGGAGCATTTGATCGACGTGCGAGACCCCGAAGCCCGCGAACTTTTTGCGTATATCGCGGCGAACACGCAGCCAGCTGACGTATTGATATTCCCCGCTTCGCGGACACTGGCGCTTTTTGCCAATCGCAACGTGGGACAGCTGGCCCCCGACGACACATCAGCACAATCGGCCGATTTCTTGGCGTCGGTCAATGCTCGATGGCTTGTTGAAAATCAGGCCATGTCGGATCCGCTTCAGCAGCTAACCGGGAGCCACCTGGTGGTATTGACGCCAGTTTTCCAAAACGCGGCGTTTCAGATGTTTCGGATTGAGATTCCGCCAACTGCTTCGCAGGCTGGCAAGGCGCGCCCCGAGTAACAAGTAATTCGCGACTCAGTGGAGGAAGTGGCGCATGCCGGTAAAGACCATGGCCATATCCAGGCGATCCGCAGCGGCGATGACTTCCGGATCCTTTACCGAGCCGCCCGGCTGAATCACCGCGGTGGCGCCGGCTTTGGCGGCTTCTTCCACGCCATCGGGGAACGGGAAGAAAGCGTCGGACGCGACCACGCTGCCTTGCAAGGATTGCTGCGACTTCATCACCGCGATTTTAACGGAATCGACGCGGCTCATTTGTCCCGCGCCGACGCCCAGCGTGGCGCCGTGCTTGGCGAAAACGATGGCGTTGGATTTGACGTGCTTGCACACTTTCCAGGCGAAGCGCATGGTGCTCATTTCTTCCGCGGTGGGCACGCGCTTGGTCACCGTGCGCAGTTCGTGGTCTTTGAGTTCGCCAAGGTCCGGCTCCTGCACCAGCATGCCGCCGAGGATGCGTTTCAGTTGCAGCTCGCGTTCCGGTTCCAGGCCGCCCGCGGGCAATTCCAGCAAGCGTAGATTTTTCTTGGCCGCGAAGATCATTTTGGCCTGCGCGTCAAAACCTGGCGCGGCGATACATTCCGCAAAAAGTTTTGCCACTTCTTCCGCGGTGGCGGCATCAACCACGCGATTGAAGGCCAGCACGCCGCCAAAGGCCGAAACTGGATCGCTGGCCAGCGCCTTGCGATAAGCCTCCAGCAGCGACTCCTGTTCCGCGGTGCCGCAAGGATTGTTGTGCTTGACGATGACGGCCGCAGGGCGCGTGAATTCGGCCGCCAGGCTGCGCGCGGCTTCCAGGTCCACCAAATTGTTGTAGGAAAGCTCCTTGCCCTGCAGCTGCTTCGCGGCGGCCAAGCCTTCCGGAGCCCGGCCCGCAGGAATGTATAGCGCGGCGGCCTGATGAGGATTTTCTCCGTAACGCAATTCCTGCTGGCGGCGCAGCGAGATATGCACACGTTCGGGTAGGGCGGCTTTCGGCGCCAAGGCGATGTGTCCGGCGGTGCCGCCGACGCCTTGCGCGGCGGAGAGGCGTTCCAGCTCCATGGTGATTTTTCCGTCGTAGCTGGAGGTGGCGGCAAAAACTTTTCGCGCGAGTTCCAACTTGGTGGTCAGTGAAGTTTCGCGTGTGGTCTCCAGCTCTTCAGCCACACGCGCATAATCTTGCGGGTCGCTGACCACTGTTACACTTTCGAAATTTTTCGCCGCCGAACGCAGCATAGTGGGCCCACCGATATCGATGTTTTCGATCAGCTCTTCGGCGGTGAGGCCGTCTTTCGCGGCGGTGGCCTCAAAAGGATATAGATTCACGACCACCAGATCGATGGGTGCGATGCCGTGTTCGGCGGCCTGCTTCTGATCGTCGGCGTGCTTGCGGCGAAAGAGTAGCCCACCGTGGACTTTGGGATGCAACGTTTTGACGCGCCCGCCAAGCATTTCCGGCCAGCCGGTAAAATCGGAAACGTCGCGCACGGCGACGCCGGCTTCGCGCAGAAGCTTCGCGGTCCCGCCGGTGGATAGAATTTCGATCTTCAGCGCGGCCAGGCGCTTGGCAAATTCCACGATTCCCGTCTTATCGAAAACGCTGATGAGCGCGCGTTCCACTGCCATGGGTCCTCCAGAAAAAAAACAGCGTCAGTCTAAGCGTGACAGAAGATGCAGGAAAGTGGAAACGCTCCAAGAGAAAAATGCGGGTGAGACTGTGGAAAACAAAGTGAAAAATAGGCAGGAAGCGAAAAGTTCGACGTCAGGCGGCGAGACTAGGCTTTAACCAACGCTTTCAATTTGACCTGGCCGTCAACGGTTTCCACCACGTATTCGACGTCGCGGCAATTCTGTTGCTTTTGCAAGTCTCTGGTCTTTTTGCGCACAAACTCGTCGAAACTGGCGCGAGAAAGTTTGCCGCTGGATTCGCCGGCGCGTTCCTTGGCGTTCATCAGCGCTTCGTACAGCTGTCCCACTTTGTCGGCTTCGCTCTCGGGTTGCGAACAGGTCATGCGGAAGATGGGCTGCTCCGCGGCGTGGGTGGCGACCGCTGCCGCTGCGGCGGCTTCCGGGTGCGTTTCCATTTGCTGTTGCGCCCGCTGCGCTTCAATGGCGCGGGCGGCGGCGCCATAGTGCCTCGTGACGCTGCCTTCTTCTTTCTGCTTGGTGCGCTTGCGGAACATGTCGCGATACTTCGCGTAGGACTGCGTGAGGCCGCTGAACTTAAAGCGCTGGCCGGATTTCATTTCCCCGCCGCGCTCGCCGTAGCGCTTGACCAGCAGCTCGATGCGCCACTCAATTTCCGTGGGCGGGCGCTTTCTGCCGCCACCGAAAAATTGATCGTACTCGATCTTCAGTTGGCGGATGTCACGTTCGAGCGCCGCCAGATCTTCGTCGATAGTGGCCATAGTGGGGACCCGAACTATCATGCTAGAAGTACGGCGGCGCAGCGTCAACCGGATGAGCTGGGTGTGCTACGGATGATATACCGCACCATGGTTCGGGGCATCCTGTACCGTCGAACAGTGGGGCACGGCGGTGATTTTGCGCGGATTTTACGGCCCGAAGCGCCTTGCCACACTTGACCCGCTATGCTGAAATGGCGGCAGGGAGACGCGCGTGAAGGGCACGCTTTCGAGCGAACACAACGAGCTTTTGCGGCAGCTACCGAGCGTCGACGAGTTGCTGGCGCAACCGCGCCTGGCAGACCTGGCGGCGCGCACGGATCGCGGACTAGTGGTGGAAATTGCGCGTGCGGTCCTCGCGGATGTGCGCGCGCGGATCCTCGGCGCAGGGACGGCGGATGGCGCGGCGCGCGTAGACGTCGTCGTGGTGCTCACGAGGGATTCCCTTGAGGAGCGCATCGCCGGCGAGGTGTCGCGCATACTGGCGCGCTCGTTGCAGCCGGTAATCAACGCCACCGGCGTGATTCTGCATACCAACCTGGGCCGCGCCCCGCTAACCGCTGAAGTGGTGGAAGAATTTCGCCACACCGCCACGCAGTACAGCAACCTGGAATACGATTTGGCGGGGGGCGCGCGCGGCAAGCGCGATGTACACACCGCGCATCTGCTGGAACGCCTGACCGGCGCGGAAGCAGCCATCGTGGTGAACAATTGCGCCGCCGCGGTGTTGTTGGTGTTGGCGGCGCTGGCGAAAACCGGGGAAGTTTTGGTGTCACGCGGCGAGCTAATTGAAATCGGCGATGGCTTTCGCATTCCGGAAATCATGGCGGAGAGCGGGGCAGTGTTGCGCGAGGTGGGTTCCACCAATCGCACGCATCTTGCCGACTATGAAAAGGCCATCACGGGTAACACGAAATTGCTGCTGCGCGTGCACCCTTCCAACTTCAAAATGGTCGGCTTCACAGAGAAGCCGGCATTGGAAGAATTAGTGGCGCTGAGCCGCCGCACGGGAATTCCGCTCATCGAGGATCTGGGCTCAGGCTGCTTGGTGGATCTTTCCGCGCACGGTGTCAGCGAGCCCACGGTGCGTGAATCTATCGATGCGGGCGTGGACATTGTGATGTTCAGCGGCGACAAGCTGCTCGGCGGACCGCAGGCCGGCATTATCGCGGGCAAGAAGGAGTTGATCGCGCGCGTGCGGCGCCACCCGCTGTTTCGCGCGCTACGCGTCGATAAGCTGACCATCGCGGCGCTGGAATCCACGCTGAGCGCCTACCTGCGCGCGGCGTGGGATGAACTTCCCGCACTGCGCATGATGCGTATCACGGCAGAAGAATTGCGGCGGCGCAGCGAGGAGTTTCTGGCGTTGCTCCGCCCGCAACTGCCACGCGATGGGGTGGAGTGCGAAGTGAAATGCGAAGTCGAATGCGAAATCGCCAACGGTCATTCGCTCGCCGGCGGCGGTTCCACGCCATCGCAAACGCTTCCTACCACTCTGTTGCGCTTCGCCAGCGTGCGCTATTCTGCGGCGCAACTGGAACAGCGGCTGCGGCGCGCGCCAGCCGGCATCTCGGTGATCGCGCGGGTGGAGGACGACCGCCTGGTGATCGATTTGCGCACCGTTTTCCCGGAACAAGAGCCGCTGTTGCTCAAGACGCTCGCTGCCGCACTGTGCTAAAGTACGTCACTTAGTCAAACGATACCGGAACCCGGCCGGCGAGGAAATTTGCGTGCAAAACCTGCTGCAAGATATCCGTTACGGCCTGCGTGCGCTGGCGAAAAACCCCGGCTTTACGGTCGTCGCCGTATTGACGCTGGCGCTGGGCATCGGCGCAAACACGGCAATTTTTAGCGTGGTCGAAAGTTTGCTGCTGCGTTCGCTCCCCTATCCACAGCCGCAGCAGCTCGTGTCCATCTGGAACACTTATCCGCCACAAGTTCCCAAGGCTGGCTTGTCTCCGGGCGACTACGAGGATTGGCGACAGCAGAACGCGAGTTTTTCGGAGATGGGGACGTACGGAACCAATACCCAGGGATTTAATCTTGCCGGCGAAGGCGAACCGCAACGCGTCGAAGCAGGCTACGCGGACTCCGGACTTTTTCCGATGCTGGGAATTCGGCCTGCGGCCGGGCGCGGATTCCTTCCGGAAGAAGACCGGGCTGGAAGCGCCCTGGTGGTGATCCTGGGCCATCGATTGTGGCAGGGCCGTTACGGCGGGGATCCTGGCGTGATCGGCCGCAGCATCTCTCTGGACAATCGGCGGTACACGATCGTGGGTGTTCTGCCGGCCACCGTGCCCCTCATGGTTTCCGCCGATTTATGGATGCCCCTGGGCCAATCGGACGACGACCTCACCGAGCACATTCACCACGGATTCAATGCTATTGCGCGACTAAAGGCCGGGGTGAGCCTGGCGCAAGCGCGCGACGAAGTGGTCCGGCTGCACCAGCAAGAGAGCCTCGCCTATCCGGCTCCGCACAAGAATTTTGGCGTGTTGGTCGAGCCGCTGGAAGATCAATCGGCCGCGAGATTGCGGCCCACGCTGCTGGTGTTGCTTGGCGCGGTCGCGCTGGTCTTGCTGATTGCCTGTGCGAATATCGTGAATTTGCTGCTGGTTCGAAACGCCGCGCGGGAGCGCGAGGTGGCGGTGCGCTTGGCGCTGGGGGCCAGCCCGTGGCGATTGGTCCGGCAACTGCTCACGGAAAGCACGCTGCTGGCGTTATTTGGCGGCGCGCTCGGTTTGGTTTTCGCGGTGGTGGGATTGAAGGTTTTGTTGACGTTCGTTCCCGCAGAGTTGGATGTGCTGCGTCAAGCGGGCTTGAACGGCCGAGTGTTGGGATTTACGGCGGCTGTTTGCCTGACCGCCGGACTGGTCTGCGGATTGATCCCGGCCTTGCGTATGCTCAGGTCTAATTTGTCCGGCACGTTGAAACAGGGCGTCCGGGGCTCAAGTGCTTCGGGTCGTCACCGCACGCACAATCTCCTGGTGGTTTCGGAAATCGCCATGGCACTGATCCCGCTGATTGGAGCGGGGCTGCTGCTGCGAAGTTTTCAGCACTTGCTGGAAGTGGATCCCGGATTCCGGACCGATCACGCATTGACGATGGAGGTTGAGCAGCCGGCACTCTCCTTAGCGGAATCCAGCAAGCTGTCGGAGGCCGAGGGGACTGCCTACGATCGAAAAGAGTCCCAGCTCTTCGAGCAACTCGCGGCGCAGATTCGCGCGTTGCCGGGCGTCAAGGCCGTTGGCGGAATCGCGCAATTGCCGCTGTCGGGGGGATTGCGTCACGCCGCGCGATTCGTCATCGAAGGGCAGCCGATTGCCGAAAGCGGAGGACGCCCGCTGGCGGAATACCGCACTGTGAGTCTGGACTATTTCTCCACGCTCGGAGTCCCGCTGCGCGCGGGGCGCTTTTTTAATGAGGACGACTTCGGCCAGGTAAATACCGTGATTAACGAAACGATGGCGCGGCGCTTTTGGCCGAACGGGGACGCGCTGGGGAAACGCATCAATCTCTGCTCGCTGGATCCCAAGCCGTGCTGGAACACGATCGTTGGCATCGCCGGAAATGTGCACCAGTATGGACTGGATCACGCGCCGACCTACGACCTTTATTTTGCCGGCGGGTGGCCGCGCTATTTGATTGTGCGCACGGCTTCCGATCCGCGGAGCCTGGCGGCCGCGGTCGTCGAAGTTGTGCATCGCTTCGATCCGAATTTGCCGGTGACCAATGTATTGACCATGGATAGCTTGCTTGCGGATTCCGTTTCGCCGCGGCGTTTTTCGTCGGTGCTAGTGGCGATCTTCGCCGGATTGGCCCTGCTGCTGGCCGCCATCGGGATTTATGGCGTGATGAGCTACACGGTCAGCCAGCGCACTCAGGAGCTTGGCGTGCGCATCGCGCTGGGCGCGCAGACCGTGGATGTGCGCCGCATGATTCTGGAGCAGTCGCTGAAATTGACGCTGATTGGCGTTGCCATTGGGCTGGCCGGGGCGTTTGCCGTCGGGCGCTTTCTGTCTAGTTTGGTGTTTGGCGTGGGCACGCACGACGTTGCAACGTTCCTGGGCGTTGCGCTTTTGCTGGTGCTGGTGGCGCTGGCGGCTTCCTGGATTCCCGCGCGGCGCGCGATGCGCGTGGATCCCATGGTCGCGCTGCGGCATGAATGATTCGCCGCCACCGGATGGAAACCGGAGCCGCTGCGGTGTTATGATATAGGGGTGATATAGGAGCGATATATGGCCACGGCGCTGATTCACATGGACGCCAGACAGAAGCAGCGGCTCGCGCGCCGCGCCAAGCTGCGCGGGAAATCCTTTTCCCAGGAAGTCCGTGACGCCGTGGATTTGTATCTGGATGTGCCGATCGAGAGCGAAGCGGAGCTGCGCGGGCTGGCGAAATCGGCCAACCACGCTGCCGACCGCATGATCAAGAATCTGGACGAAACTATCGTCTTCGTCGATCGCGTCCTGAAACACAAACGGAACGGCAAGTGAGCTGGGCGCGCGATGCGGTGGCGGCGATTCGCAAGATCGTGCTGATCGAAGACCGCATGGAAAGTTTGACCGCGCGGGTGAAGGATCTGGCCGAGGCATATACGGACATCGATCGCCGGTTGGTGCGGCTCGAAGCCAAATTTGAGTTGATGGAACGCATGGCCAGCGGAGCCGCTCGGCGTGCGTTGCCGGAAAGAACCGAAAAGTAGCATGGCAGGATATGTGACATTTGCTTGCGCGCAGCGGACCGCCTAGAAGTACCTCGTAGAAGGACCCGTACAAGGATATCGTTGAGCTGTGCTCGCCTTTAACGTCGCCCACAAAAAACTGGTGAAGGTGGCCAAGCCGCTGCCGCAGCTGCGTGCCGGCTGGGCGCTAATTCGCGTGCGGCTCGCGGGGATTTGCAATACCGACGTGGAAATTCTGCGCGGTTACCACGATTTTCATGGCACGCCCGGCCACGAATTCGTGGGTGAAGTCGTGGAGGTGCGCGGCGCTTCGGCGGCGATCAAGAACAAGTGGCTGGAACGGCGAGTCACCGGCGAAATCAATATTCATTGTTCGGCGTTGGGATATCGGCCGGTTTGCGATTTTTGCCGCCGCGGGCTGCTGACACATTGCGCGCGGCGCCGCGTCCTGGGAATTGTTGCGCAGGATGGCGCGTTCGCGGAATATTTGACGCTGCCACTGGAGAATCTGCACCTCGTGCCGCTTTCCGTAAGCGACGAACAGGCGGTGTTCGTCGAGCCACTTGCGGCGGCTTGCCAGATTTTGTCGCAAGTGCCAATGAAATCGTTTCGCGAAGCTGCGGTGCTGGGCGACGGGAAATTGGCGCAATTGATTGCGCGGGTGTTGCACACCGCGTTGCCACGTGTGGTGATGTACGGAAAACACGCGGACAAACTTGCGCTGGCGCGCCGCGCGGGGATGGAGACGCGCAGAGTTCACGGTGACGCGTCCGACTTGAAACGCATTCGCGAAAAATATCGCCTGCTTGTCGAAGTTACCGGTTCACCCCGCGGCTTAGCGCTGGCGCAACACATGACGGAGCCGCGCGGCACGCTGGTGCTGAAGTCCACATTCCACGGCGCGGCGCCGGTGGAGACCTGGCCGATTGTGGTCAAAGAAATCACGGTGGTAGGATCACGCTGCGGACCTTTTGCCAAGGCGATTGCGCTGTTGCGCTCCGGAAAAGTCGATCCGACTTCGCTGATTACGCGCACGTTCGCGCTTGCCGAGGCTTCCGCGGCGATCGAATTTGCGCAGCAAGCTGGGGTGATGAAGGTTTTGCTTGCTAATCGCCCTTCGGGAGTATAAGAGGGAACCCAGAACGGCACTTGATGAACGCAATTTATGGATAACGCAGCACTAGCACCTTTCAGAATCTTTCTCGCGGTGGCTGCGTGCATCGCGTTCATACCGATTTTCCGAAGCTTCGTCTGGAACAATCCGCCCAAGGAACGCTCAGAACGCATCTTCGTGTTCGTGCGGGAATGCCTTGGAGCCGTAGTCGTGGCTCTGCTGGTGGCATACGGCTGGGGCGCATTCAAGGGCTGGCTGTTGGCGGTGACTGTGCTGTGCTTCTTAATTTGCGGTGTCCTTTTCTCCGACCTGCGAAGACTCTTCACCGCCGCCACAAAAGCGACCGCCTCAGAAGGCGGCCGCTACAAAGTCAAAGGTGGTTGATACAACTCGCCACGCGGGCGGCGCCGAAGCCATTATCGATATTCACCACCGTAACATTTGAGGCGCAACTATTGAGCATGCCCAGCAGCGCGGCCACGCCGCCGAAGCTCGCGCCATAACCCACGCTCGTCGGCACCGCGATCACCGGCGCGCTGACTAGCCCGCCGACCACACTTGGCAACGCGCCTTCCATGCCCGCCACACAGATAATCACGCGAGATTTGGTTAACGCTTCGCGGTGCTGCAGCAGGCGGTGAATTCCCGCCACGCCGACATCGTACAAACGTTCCACGCGGTTGCCCATCAATTGCGCGGTGAGTACGGCCTCTTCGGCGACGGGAATGTCGCTGGTTCCCGCGGAAACTACACAGATCAGGCCTTTGCCGGTGATTTTGCGGTTGCGTTCGATGGCGATGACGCCCGGAACTTCGTGAAACTTTGCCGCGCGGCTCACGCGCTTCACGGCAGCGAAGATTTTTTGGTCCGCGCGCGTGATCAACACATTTTGCTGCGTATCGCGGCGCAGCATGGACCGTACAATCTCCGCCACCTGCTTGGGTGTTTTGCCCTTGCCGAAGATAACTTCGGCGAAACCCTGGCGCAGCGTGCGGTGGTGATCGACCTTGGCGAATCCCAAATCTTCAAACGGCAAATTTTCCAGCCGCTGGACAGCCGCATCGGCAGACACTTTTCCCGCGCGAACCGCTTCCATTAGCTGCGCGAGATCCTCTTTTCGCATAACGTCGCCGCCCTGCGCTCTTTTACGTGCGGGGACCGGACCGCCAGTATAGCCGCTTCTGTACTCTGCGTTTGCTGGCGGTGCAAAACCGCCCAGGCGGGATTGCCTGCGCTACCTTGACTTGCGAGGAAGCCGCTGCGAGACTATTTTCCATCCGCAAGAGCAATGCCCGACAGCAAACCACAAACGATAACCGTAGGTGTGACCGGCGCCAGCGGAGCCGTACTCGCGCAAAAAGCCCTGCAACTCCTCGAAGCCGATTCGCGCGTGGCGCGCATTCATCTGGTGATTACCGAAGCTGGGCAGCGGCTGTTTGCCGAAGAGCTGGTGATTTCGTCCGGTGATCCAAAACAGTTGCCGTCGCGGATTCTGGGCGCGATGCCGCGCAAAATTGAATTGCTTCCCAACAAAGATGTCGGCGCTTCCATCGCATCCGGCAGTCACGATGTCGACGCCATGCTGGTGATCCCCTGCTCCATGGGCACGCTGGGGGCGATTGCCTCGGGCGTTAGCGACGATCTGGTTTCGCGCTCCGCGGATGTGATGCTGAAAGAAGGCCGCAAGCTGATTTTGTGCGTGCGCGATACGCCGTTTAACCGCATTCATCTAGAAAACATGCTACGCGCGCAGCAGGCGGGAGCGGTGATTATGCCCGCGGTGCCGGCGTTTTATCACCATCCGAAAACTATCGACGATCTGGTGACGCAATACGTGTGCCGCGTTTTGGCGCAGATCAATCTTCCGCAGGAAGAGATGTATCGCTGGGCCGGCAGCCTGGCGGCGAAAAAAGCCGATGCCTGACAGCGCGATACAACACGGCCGCATCCGCACGGTGCTCGAGATGATCAAGTTCGAGCATTCCGTGTTTGCACTGCCGTTCGCGCTGACCGGCGCGCTGCTGGCCGCGCGGGCCACGCACCAGCCGCCGCACGGTTGGCCCTCGGTGCAACAAGTTTTCTGGATCGTGGTGGCCATGGTGGCGGCGCGCTCCGCGGCGATGACCGTGAACCGCATCGTGGATTTGCGCTATGACCGCGAAAATCCCCGCACCGCGCAACGCGCACTGGCCACCGGAGCGCTTTCGTTAAGTTTTGCGTGGCTATTTACGGTAGCCGCGGTGGCGATATTTTTTGTGGCCGCGTGGCAGCTGAATCCGCTGGCGCTAAAACTCGCGCCCGTAGCGATCGCCATTCTGTTTTTTTATTCTTTCACCAAACGCTTCACCAACTGGTCGCATTTATTCCTGGGCTTGGCGCTGGGCGTAGCTCCCGCGGCCGCGTGGATCGCCATCACTGGCGCGCTGGACCTGCGCATGCTGATTCTCTGCGCCGCCGTGACGCTGTGGGTGGCGGGTTTCGACGTGCTGTACGCCTGCCAGGACGTAGACTACGACCGCCGCGCCGGACTTTTCTCCATCCCCAAACGCTTCGGCATTGCCAACGCACTGTTGATCGCCCGCGCGCTGCACGTGGGGGCAGTCGCGCTGCTGTGCTGGTTGGCCGCGAGTTTCGCGCTGCCTTGGCCCGCCTGGCTCGGCGTGGCCGTCGCCGCGGCGCTGCTCACCTACGAGCACTCGCTGGTCAAGGCCGACGATTTGAGCAAGCTGGACGCGGCTTTTTTCGCCATGAACGGTTACATCAGCATGTCGTTTCTGCTGTTCTGGGGCGCTGCCGCGGCGGTTTGGAAGGTTTGAAACGTTTGAAGGTTTTGCGCCACATACGCATGCGACAGACCCATCGCGCGCGGACATCTTCCTGATACAATATTCCCGTGGCTGAACTGACCATAACTGACCAGCGCCTGGCGCCCATCGCCAAAAAAGTTTTGGCCGGCGAACGCTTGTCCATGGACGATGGCATCGCGCTGTACCGCACGCCGGATCTGCTGGCCGTGGGCTGGCTCGCCAATCACGTGCGCGAAAAGCTCCACGGAAACATCACCTATTACAACGTAAATCGCCACATCAATCCCACCAACGTCTGCGTGGCCCACTGCAAACTTTGCGCCTTTGGACGCGATCCCAACGCCCCCGGCGCGTACACCTTCGCGCTGGAAGAAATTTACGCCCGCGCCGCGCAAGGCGTGCGCGAAGGCGCCACGGAATTTCACATCGTCGGCGGGCTGCACCCCGATCTCCCGTTTGAGTATTTCCTGGAAATGATTCGCGGGCTGAAGCAGCGCTGCCCCAGCGTGCACCTAAAAGCTTTCACCATGGTGGAAGTCGGCTACTTTGCGCGCATCGCCAAACTTTCCATCGAAGAGACGCTGCGCCAGATGAAAGAAGCGGGCGTGGATTCCCTGCCCGGCGGCGGCGCGGAAATTTTCCACCCGCGCGTGCGCAAAATTATCTGCGACCACAAGGTCAGCGGCCAGATGTGGCTCAGCATTGCGCGAAAAGCTCATCAAGCCGGACTGCGCACCAACGCCACCATGCTGTACGGACACGTGGAAACGGAAGAAGAGCGCGTGGACCATTTGATGAAGCTGCGCGAATTGCAGGACGAAACGCACGGCTTCGTCACCTTCATTCCGCTGGCGTTTCATCCGGACAACACCGCTCTCTCGCACATTCCCGCCGCCAGCGGCTACACCGATTTGCGCAACATCGCCGTGGCGCGCCTGATGCTCGATAATTTTGATCATATCAAGGCCTACTGGATCATGCTGTCTCCGGCGATTGCGCAAATCGCGCAGCGCTTTGGCGCCAGTGATCTGGACGGCACCGTTGCCGAAGAAAAGATCTACCACGACGCCGGCGCCCGCACGTCAGAGTTCACGCCGCGCGGCGAACTGGAAAGACTCATTCGCGCCGCGGGACGCGTTCCAGTCGAACGCGACACCGCCTACAATCGCGTCGACCGCTCCAAGATGCCCCCCATCCAGCCGCACCAGCGCACGGATTTGGTCTCGCTCTCCCTCAACGTTTAGTTCGCAACTCCGCACCAACTTCCTCGAATTCAACATCTCAGTTCTAGTGTTGCAAATCCTCACGAGCGAGAGCGCCGATGCGAACCATCCTGCTGCTGACAATTTCGAATATCTTCATGACCTTCGCCTGGTACGGCCACTTGAAGTACCGCAACGAAGCACTGTGGAAAGTGATCCTCGCGAGCTGGGGCATCGCATTCTTCGAATACTGTTTTCAGGTGCCGGGCAACCGCATCGGCTCGTATGAATTCAACCCGGCGCAGCTGAAAACCATTCAGGAAGTGATTACCCTGACGGTTTTTTCGGTCTTCTCCATTCTCTATCTCGGCGAAAAATTCAAATGGAACTACGGTGCGGGATTCGCGTGCATCGTCGCCGGCGCGTTTTTTGTTTTTCACAAGTGGTAGAAGGCGCCCGTAACGGAAAGACTTCACCCCTCAGCTAATCCTCTGCGGCGGCCAGACCACCACATCCTGCCGCTTCGCAAAATGCAGCAGCGGTTTGCTGGCAGGAAGTGCAATTCCAGCCGCGCGGGCCATGGTATTTTCCGCAAACTCCGCTTCCGCAAGCTGCAACGGCCAGGGGGCGTGGTGAATTTCGCCGCGAATCAAGCGTCCCCGGCCGTCCGCAGTGTATAGGCAATATCTCTCCGTTAAGAAATATTCCAGCGTGCCCGGCCGCGCAGTTTGCGGCGGAGCGATGGGACGATACTTCATTTGCAGCGACGCTGCCGCCGCGCCGCGATGCGTCCGCGCGCTTCGGTAGTGCATCCACGCGTCGCCCTCCGCAATGTGCATGCTGGCGTGAAAATAAGGCAAATGAAACCACCGCCGCGCGATGGCCACGGCTGCTATATTTCCGGCGTCCAAACTAAAGAACCACACGCCGGGTTTGCCGTCACGTACCACGTAGGTACGCACATTGAGTTCCGGAAAGAACGATAGCCACGGCAATGCCAGCGTGCCGCGCAGCCGCACGTCGGACATGCGAAACGGCACCACGCCCAGCCACGCGAACCCGTCAAAAGTGTCGATCTCGACTCCGGCGGGAATAAGAGCGCGCACCTCCGCAGCCGGCACGGGCCAATGCGCGAACAATAAATCGTGCCAACGCTGCGCCATCACCCATGGACCGCCGGGCAGCGGCCAGGGACGGTGTTTCAGGTCATCGTTGGGCGCAACACCGTCCGTCGGGCCGTCGTTCGTCGGGCTGTCCTCCCTTTGACGCTCACTTTTCGCCATCAATGTTCGCACCCGGCGCGATTAGCGTCCTCCGCTCGACAATCCAGCAAACTAAATATACCTTTGCAGGGCGCTGGCGAATCGAATTCTTAGATTACGAATCTAACGAATGCGCCGATATACCAAGCGGCATCGCGTGTGGGCACCAACGCGAGAGCATTTCCCAAATTAGACAAACTTTCAAGGAGAACAACATGGATCGCAAAGCTACAGCAGTCTGGACCGGGGGCATCAAGGACGGCCGAGGAACTCTAACCACCGATAGCGGCACGCTGAAACAGACGCAATATTCCTTCAGTTCGCGTTTTGAGAGTGGCGTGGGCACCAATCCCGAAGAACTGCTCGCCGCGGCGCACGCGGGCTGTTTCACCATGGCGCTTTCCGGGCAACTCGGCGCAGCGGGCATGACCGCCGAAAAACTCGAAACCACCGCCACCATTACGCTGGCCAAAGACGGCGAAGGCTTCTCCATCACCAAGAGTCACCTGAATCTCATCGCCAAGATTCCCGGAGCGGATCAAGCCAAATTCGACACTGCGGTCAAGAACGCGGAACTCGGCTGCCCGGTTTCTAAGCTTTTCAAAGCCGAAATCACCGTTAGCGCGCATCTGCAAGCCTGATCGCCAAGCGTTCGCCCATTCTCAGCCATGAATACTGTGTCGCACATGATTCCCGAACCCGGCGTGTTCCTGCTGGGCGTCGCCTTGTTTATGTTTGTGATTTGGGACGCCTTCGAAGCCATTATTTTGCCGCGCCGGGTCACCCGCAAGTTTCGCTTCACACGTTTTTTCTATCGCACCTCGTGGCGCCTGTGGACGCTGATAATCAGCGTAGTCCATGCTCCCAAGCGCCGCGAAACATTGCTGGGGTTTTACGGTCCCATGTCCCTGCTGGTGCTGGTGGGCGTATGGGCCGTCGGTCTGGTTTTGAGTTTCGGCCTGATGCAATTCGGCGCGGGCTCCGCGGTGCTGATCAACAACGGCCCGTCCGGTTTCAATACCGACATGTATCTCAGCGGCACCACGTTTTTCACGCTGGGACTTGGCGATGTGCTTCCGCGTTCCGGGCTGGCGCGCTTTCTGGTGGTTACGGAAGCGGGCTTCGGCTTTGGATTTCTCGCCGCCATCATCGGGTATCTGCCGTTTATCTATGGCTCGTTCGCGACCCGCGAAACAAATATCTCGCTGCTCGATTCCCGCGCGGGAACGCCACCTACGGCGGGTGAACTGCTGCGCCGTCACAGCTACCCGCACGGCCTGGAAGCGCTTGCCATTCTTTTGAAAGACTGGGAACGCTGGAGCGCCGAGCTGATGGAGAGCCATCTCTCCTATCCGGTTCTGGCGTATTTCCGCTCGCAGCATGACAACCAATCCTGGGTGGCCTCGCTTACTTCGATCCTGGATACTTGCGCGCTGGTCATCGTCGGCATCGACGGCGCTTGCGAGAAACAAGCGGAGCTGACCTTCGCCATCGCGCGGCACGCGGTGGCGGATCTGGCGCAAGTTTTCGGCACCTCGCCGGTTCCGCTGCCGCAAGACCGCCTGACCCCGGAGAATCTCCGTCACATCCGCGACGTCCTGGCGGAGCGCGGCCTGAAGCTACGCGACGGTGAAGCTGCCGATCAAAAGCTCACCAAGCTGCGCAACATGTATGAGCCGTACATCTATTCCCTGGGAACGTATTTGCGTCAGCCGCTGCCGCCGTGGATTCCACTGAAAAAAGGAAAAGACAATTGGCAGACCACGGCCTGGGCGGAAGTCATGGGACAAGTGGAGAAGAGCGCCGCTGCAGTGACGCTGGACGACCACTTCTAGCCGATTTTCAGCCGCACGGTTTTTGTGCAAAGGTTTTTGTAGAAGGTTTTCTAGCGCCGCCCTTTAGGGCGGCATCTTCTCGCCAGCAGGAGCCACAACATGAAAGCCATCCGTGTCCACAAATTTGGCGGTTCCGAAGAATTGAAGCTTGAAGAAATCCCAACACCCCAACCCGCCGCGGGCCAGGTGCTGGTGCGCATCCACGCCGCGGGCGTCAATCCTTACGACACCTACATGCGCGCGGGCACGTACGCCGTCAAACCGCCTCTGCCGTACACGCCGGGCTCGGATGCCGCCGGCGTAATTGAAGCCATCGGCGAGGGCATTAAGAAAGTGAAGGTCGGCGACCGCGTGTACACCGCCAGAACTATTACTGGTGCCTACGCGGAATACGCACTGGCCCTAGAGGAACAGGTGTTTTGCCTGCCAGAGAAAATCAACTTTGCGCAAGGCGCCGGAGTTTGGGTGCCCTACGGCACGGCGTACCACGCACTGTTCCATTCCGCGCAAGCGCATGCATCGGAAACGGTTTTAGTGCACGGCGCCAGCGGTGGCGTGGGCACTGCTACGTTGCAACTGGCTCGCGCTGCTGGCCTCACGGTTTTCGGAACAGCCGGCACCGCTAAGGGCCTGGAACTTGCCACGCGCGAAGGCGCGCACCGTGTTTTCGATCACGCCAAGCCGGGCTATGCGGAACAGATCATGGAAGCCAGCGAAGGACGCGGCGTCGACATCGTCGTTGAAATGCTCGCCAACGTAAATCTGCCTGGCGACATGAAAATGCTGGCCACCAACGGCCGCATCATCGTGGTCGGCAATCGCGGCGAAGTCACCATCAACGCCCGTGAACTGATGAGCCGCCGCGCGGCGGTTCGCGGATTCACGCTGTGGGCGCTCACCGCCGCGGAAACCGCGGATATTCACGCGGGCCTTGGCGCCGGAATGGAAAACGGCACGCTGCGTCCGATCGTGGGGAAAGAAATTCCCCTTGTCGAAGCTCCGCGCGCGCATCGGGAGGTTCTGGAGCCCGGCGCGCATGGGAAGATTGTTTTAATTCCCTAATCTGACGCGACTTGCCGGGCCGCCGAAAATAAGGGCCACGCCGCCCGCGCGGCTCATTTATACCTTATAATTCCCACTCGCCAAGGCCGCCGCACTTCTTCGTCTTAGCGGCCGGGCGCGATATAAACCGTGCTACTTTTCAACCTTTTCGCCATGCTGCTCGCCGCGCAAGGCGGCCTCGGCCACTACTGGCGCAAGATCACCGACCGCACCTTCAGCGGCATGTACCACGCCAACGCCTTCGACCTGGCGATGATGATCCCCTATTTCATCGTGCTTTTCGTGCTCGCGGCGTATGGCTTGCACCGCTATTGGCTGGTCTACGAATATTTCGCGTACGCTAAAAACGTCCCGGCGGCGCCGCCGCCCGTTGCGCAATGGCCGCGGGTCACCGTTCAGCTTCCCATCTTTAACGAGCGCTACGTGATCGAGCGGCTCATCGACGCCATTTCGCGTTTCGATTATCCGCGCGAGTTGCTGGATGTTCAGGTGCTCGACGACTCCACCGACGAAACCCGCCAGGTGGCCAGCGATTGCGTGGACCGCTATGCCGCGCAGGGTTTACCCATCACGTACATCCACCGCACCAATCGCGAAGGGTTTAAAGCTGGCGCGTTGGAAAACGGCTTGCGCACCAGCAAAGGCGAGTTCGTAGCCATCTTCGATGCGGACTTTGTGCCTGAACCGGATTTTCTGAGCCGCACCATTCCGTATTTCATGAACCCTGAGGGCGGACCTGGAATCGGCATGGTGCAGACGCGCTGGACGTACCTCAACTCCGATTACTCACTACTGACCAACGTGGAAACCATTCTGCTGGACGGGCATTTCGTCGTTGAACATGGCGCGCGTTCGCGGCGCGGCACGTTTTTTAATTTCAACGGCACGGCCGGCGTGTGGCGGCGCATCGCCATCGATCAAGCCGGCGGCTGGCAGCACGATACGCTCACCGAAGACACCGACCTTTCTTATCGCGCGCAATTAAAAGGCTGGAAATTTCTCTATCTACCGCAAATTGCTTGCGCGTCGGAACTTCCCGTGGATATGAACGGCTTCAAAGCACAGCAAGCGCGTTGGGCCAAGGGTTTGATGCAGACCGCGAAAAAAATTCTGCCGAGAGTTTTTCGCGCGAATGTTCCGTGGCACGTCAAGGCCGAAGCTTTTTTTCACCTCACCGCCAATATTTCCTACCCGCTGATGGTGATTCTTTCCACCATGCTGCTGCCCGCCATGATCGTGCGTTTCTACCAGGGCTGGTTTCAAATGCTGCTCATCGACCTGCCGCTATTTCTGGCGTCCACGTGCTCCATCTCCAGTTTTTATCTGGTCTCGCAACGCGAACTCCGCCCTAAGACTTGGTGGCGCACCTTTTTATATTTACCGTTCGTGATGGCCACGGGCATTGGAATTTCCATACGCAACGCGCAAGCGGTGATCGAAGCCATTATCGGCAAGAAGTCGGACTTCGCGCGCACGCCAAAATTTAATATCGCGGGGAAAGCCGGAAGTTTTGCGAAGAAATCCTATCGCAACAAAGCCGGCTGGATCGCCTATGCCGAGGTACTCCTGGGTTTGTACTTCGCAGCTACGGTAGTTTATTCCGTCCTGCGGGAGAATTACGCCACCGTGCCGTTCCTGCTGCTCTTCGTGTGGGGTTACCTGTACACGGGATTTATGTCGTTGAGTCAGGTGTACTTCACCAATCTGCGCTTCGGGCGGACCGCTATTCCGCCGGCTGAAATGCGCCCTGCGGCCACTGGAGCGCCGGGATTTTGAGTCTGTAGGCCACCTTCTGCACGTGCAGCAATTTCATATCATACTGAGCGCAAATGGGTTAAATGGCGATTATGCACTTGACACAGATACGGTAATGCGCTAGACTTTGCGCATTATGAACCTCATAGACGTAACCCGTCAATTCGCCACTGAAGAGAAATGCCTCGAATACATCGAAAAGATGCGCTGGCCGCATGGCGTTGGCTGCATCCACTGTGGCGTGATGAACGTGTCGAAGATTACCCGCGAGACGGTAGGCGCGAACAAGCGCGGCACGATCTACCAGTGCTTAGAGAAGGGCTGCGGGAAGCAATTCAGCGCCACTAGCGGCACGATCTTTAACGATACGCATCTCCCGCTCACCAAATGGATGATGGCGATTGCGATGATCTGTGAGGCTAAGAAGGGCATCTCTGCGAAACAAGTACAGCGGCACATCGGCGTGAATTACCGGACCGCTTGGCACCTGTGCCACCGCATCCGCGCAGCGATGAAAGACGGCGGCTTGCTGACTGGCGTTGTGGAAGCCGACGAAACGTACCTCACTCCCAAGAAGCCGCGCAAGGGCAAGCCGTACGTCAAGAAAGAGAAGCGCGATATCGTGCTCGGAATGGTAGAGCGTGGCGGGCGATTGCGCCTTGTTCCCATCGCAGACGCCAAGATGGAAATAATCGAACCCATGCTAGAGAAGCATATTTCGCCGGATGCCACGCTCCAGACGGACGGCCATCCCACCTACGCAATAATCAGCCAGCGCAAATGGACTGGACGCCACCGCGTCATCGATCACACGCGCAGCTACGTGAACGGCGACATTCACGCCAACACGATTGAGAATGCGTTCTCCCTGCTCAAGCGCGGCGTCTACGGCACGTTCCACAAGGTTTCGATAAAGCACCTTGGCCGCTACTGCGATGAGTTTTCGTTTCGGTTCAATCGGCGGGATGAGCAAAAGCAGATGTTTGATTCAACGCTGAAAAATATCGTGAACGAAAAAGCGCTGCCCTACGCAAAGCTCACGGCCTCGCCTGTATCAGAGGCTTAGATATGCGCCTGCCGAGCGTTTTTATTTTCTTGCGAGGCTCGGGCTTGGTGCTGAGGAGTTTCGCCAGAGCTGCGTCGAATTTCTCTTTTTCGACTTTCATGTCGCGATGTTATCATAATTGGCGGGTCCGGAAGGATTCGGACCTCCGGAACGTGCGTTAACACGTTCTCCACGATTATAAATCGGGTGCAATAAACCACTCTGCCACGGACCCGCAGTAAAGGGAGGAGAGCAGCCAAAAGCCGCTCTCCTCTTGGCCTTTCAGGAGCAACGATCCCTTATTTCTTGTTGGTGGCCCGCGAATATGGTATAAATACATGTGGAGCGTCTCCTGTCGGGGTTGCTTCAAATTGGTCGCGCCTGAGAGGGTTGATCTCTCGCCTCCGGGGTCAAGGCCCGGCGGTCTACGTTAACCTAAGGCGCGCAAGTACTGAGAGCGGCCAGCCAATTTCTTAACCGAGTTAGCTGGCCGCTTTTGTTTCTGCTGTCCGAACCTTCCAGACATTGTTTCCTACGTTCTCGAACAATTGGCCGTTTCTGTGCAAATAAACGTACAAGGCTTTCTCCCTCTTTTTGGCGTCCGCTGAGTCTCCTGTCCAACCGATCTGCTGCATCTTCTCAAGCAGTTTTCGCAAATGCAGCGGTCCCTGCTTTCGCAAAACTTCAAGCGCGGCAGCGGAAGTATTGGGCTTGGCTACGTTGCTTATGGGCTGGGGCTGATTCACATGCTTTGCAGTCGATGTGTCCAAACGCTCAGCCAACATGAGAAATTGTTCGAGCAGCATTTTGCGATTCATCAATGCCGCGTGCTCTTTCAGCTTCACCTCCAGTTCTGTTATCTCTTTTCGGGCCTGCTCGACGGTCATAGGCATCGGGAGAACCCCCCTTCAACAAACACTCTACATGTAGAAGGCACATCGTGTCAAATTTGTGTGTGCGTAGGTACCAAAAAAACTAAAGTACTAGGACTGGAACTGAAGTATATACTCACGGAGGTGGCTTGCGCGACACTTCATTGTGTTATACGCTCAGTGTGAAAAACGGTGCAGCTAGCCCAACGATGATTCGCCCGGACTCCAGCCCATGAGCGAAATAACCAATTCCCAGCAAGAAACACAAAATGGACAGCACAAAGAGCATTACCTTCGTCGCTATATTTGGAATCCCCTGTTTAAGGACAAAGGGGTAATGTGGACCGCCGTGTTCACTGGAATACTGACTCTCTTCACTTATCAACTCTACCGCGTAGCTGACTTGACCGACGAGACCCATCGTGCTAACGCGCGGGCTTTTCTTAGTCTCGCTGGCCCCGTACTCGGACCAAGATATACCGCTCCTCCTGATGAGTGGATCGGCCAAGAATTTTCTTTGAACTGGGTCAACAGTGGCACTACCCCCGCCAGAAACGTAATTTTCCAGTCCAGCGTAGAAGCATGGCCCAACGATCTCCCGGCCGAGTTCTCCTACGCTGACAACAGGGCCAGCAGAGTGAACGGCATTGTTGGACCTAAAGCGGTATATGGAACTCTCGCCCATGTCTCGAAAGCTGATTTGGTATCGACGTGGCAGAGTAAGTCCCATTTGTTTTTTTGGGGCAGTGTTGTCTACAAGGATATTTTCCCGGGAGACCCAGATAGGCTCACAGAATTTTGCCTCGAAATGACGCACCTCACTATCAATAACGCCAAGGATATTCTCGAACCGAATGCTGCGTTGATCGGCTTCCAATGGCAGTCCTGCAAGGCACACAACTGCTATGATGAGGACTGCAAAGACTATTCCGCCAAAGTTAAGGAACTGCAAGCCGAATAAGCCTGCCCTGTCACGGCAGCTCATACTGGACTCCAAGGGCAATCTGTGTCAAGTGCATAATCGCCGTTAAAGTCGATTGTTTTCAGTATGTTGCGCAAGTGCTCATTCTGCACAGGTTACGCCGGTTTTTTGTTTGTTATTTAGTTACCCTACGTCATTCCGGGGCCATCTTATTGTGGCGCGGAAAAACCGTGCGAATCTAAAGATTCGCCACTACGCGAATGATTACGATTTCTGATTGGGAGCCGACGCGCAGCGGCGGACCCCAGGTGCCCGCGCCGCAGGAGGTATACACCTGCAGGCCGCCGATCCGGCTCAGCCCATAAACAAACTGCCGATAGATTCGCGCGGTGATCCAGGTGAACGGGAAATATTGCCCGCGATGAGTGTGTCCGGAAACTTGCAGAGATATTCCCGCTTCCTCGGCCAACTGCGGGCGGTCCGGCGCATGCGTCATCAAAATACTGGCACGGCGACGATCGATGCCCATCTTTGCCAGCACGGAACGGAAGTGCTCGGTGTGCGTGGCATGTTTGTAGGGCACGCCGATTAGTTGCAATCCATCCACATCCACATTTTCATTGTCCAGCACGCGGACGCCGGTTTTCGCAATGGCCGCCAGAAACGCGGCCGGGCTGGAAAATTCTTCGTGATTTCCTTCGGCGAAGAATGCGCCCAACGGCGTCAGCGAATCCTGAAACAATTCTGCCAGCGGAGCGGCCGCGCGCTCGGCATCTAGCGGCGTGCCATCGAATAGATCGCCGGAGATAAGCACCATTGCGGGCTTCTCGCGCAGAATTTTTCGCACAATTCGGCTCGTAAAGCGCGCACCGCGCACGTTGCCGAGATGTAAATCGCTCACCAGCGCAATCGTTCGACCGTGCCAGGACGCGGGCAATCCCGCGAGTTGCACGGTGATGCGCTTCACTCGCGTCCACGCGGCGTTCACCACACCATAAGCGCTGGTGACCAACGCCAGTCCGAACAGAATTTCTGCCAATGCACGCGGCGAGAAATTTACTTTTGCTATGGATAGCGCGGCGTAAGCAAGCCACCACGCGCACGCGGCCATGAATAAATAGCTAAACGTTCCCAGCCACACGGCGCTTACCTTATAGAGCGTGCGGACGGCCACGTTGTAATAGCGGAAGGCCAAGAGGGAGGCTCCCAGAAAGCAGATGGACAAAACCGCCAGGGCGCTTGCCAAATTAAACTGAACGGACCGATCCGCAATGCCCAAGGCAAACACCAGCGTCTCGAACAAAAAATAATGTCCCAGAAATAAGATGGTTTGAAACACCGAAAGGAAAACCGCGAATCTTTTGAGCACCCAGCTGGCTCCCGACGAATCGAAGAAAAGTCACAACACGGCGACTCCTCAGCCTATCACGCTGCTATTCGTGACACCCAAACCGCCGGACACGTTCCAGCCTTAGCTGGCGAAAGGAACACTGCAGAATATTTCCGTTCCACCCCGGGGTTTCGACCGGATCTCCATCGTCCCTCCTACCAGAGTCAGCCGTTCGCGCATGCTGATGAGGCCGAGGCCCCGTTGGTTCGTAGCAGTTTCGGGAGCAAAGCCCACGCCATCATCGCGAACCGACAGATGAATGGCGCCCGGCATTTTCACCAATTGCACTGCGAACTGCCTGGCTTGGCTGTGCTTCACGCCGTTGCTTAAAGCCGCTTGCGCAACGCGGAACAGACAAAGGGAAATATCCTTGGGCAATTGGCGAGGCAGGTCTTTTCCCACGAAATCTATTTTCACTTTGTAGAATCTGGCGAATTCCTGGCACAAACTTCGCACTGCGACGTTTAAGCCTAGCAGCTCAAGTTTTGAAGAATGCAACTCCTGCGATATTGCTCCGACGTCCGTCGAAATTTCCGAGACACGTTTCTGTAACTTCTTTATGTGCCTCCGTACTTTTGCAGATGATCCGAGAAGTAATCCGTCGAGGTTCGCCAGGCCAATCCCCACTATGGCAAGTTGTTGGCCGATGTCGTCGTGAAGCTCCCTTCCGATGCGCGTACGTTCCTGCTCTTGGGCTTCGATCAGGCGTCCGCCAACCTTTGCCAATTCATCTTGCGCACTCTTGCGCTCGGTGATGTCCGCGGTCATGCCCACTAGCCGGATCATTTTCCCGGCCTTGTCAAACGTGGCCTGCCCGCTCTCTTGCAGCCACAACATCGTGCCGTCCGGGCGATACCTGCGATACTCCGTTCGGTAGTCCGGGACCGCTGGCGTCAAAGAGGTAGCCAGCTCCCAGACCTTGTCTCGATCATCAGGATGGACGAAATTGAAATAGTCTTTCCCGACGCCGTCGGTGGTCGCGCCGTTCAAACCGAGAATGTCCACGCTTTCTGCAGAGCGCAGCACCAGATCCGTGGCGGGATCCCATTCCCAGGCGTACATGCGGCCCACGGCGGCGGCCACGCGCAGGCGTTCTTCGCTCCTGCGTAACGCTTTCTGGGCTTGCAAAATGTCCGTTACATCGTGCGCCGCGCCGCGCACAAAACGAGCTTGCGTCCCGTCACTCTTTACCGTGCTGGTGAACCGCCAAATCCGCGTCTCCCCGCTCTTGGTCAGCAGCCGAAGATAGCCTTTGAAGACACTTTGCGTGCGGATCGCGACGAGAAAGGCATCGAATTCAAGGTGACTCTGGGGGCTTAGGAACTGACGTATGTTGCGGTTGACGAGTTCGTGGGGTTCATAGCCGAGGGTGCGTGCGGAGGCGAGGTTGACGGATAAGATCACCCCGTCGAAATCGTGCGTGCAAATTAAGTCGAAGCTGTTTTCAACTAAGTCGCGGTAGTGCTCCTCGTTTTCTTGGAATGCGGCCTCACGCAACGCGGGGACTTCTGCTTTTTTGAGAAGGGCTCGGCTAGCTCGAGAAGTGCGCTTGGAAGTCTTGGTGAGATCGAGATTGGCCATTTGGGTTCAACTTCCATGGAGGCGCGTCCGGTGGTGGATGATCGCTACACAAATTCCAAGCCCACTTCTCCCTCCTGCTTGGTTCCTACCTTGCCGACCCATACCACGCTGCAGCGCTGCGGCGTAGGCATTTCGTCATCGAGGCTAACTTCCACTATTTGCCCGCGCCGCACGTCAAACCTTCCGCGCAGCCGGAAACCCTCTTTCGAAGAATCGAGGACCAGACAGGGGAGCCTTCTCGGTCTGCGGTCCAGATTGACGATCAGGCTCGCGCGCTGCTTCAAGGGCACACGCTTCGAGCGGCGATTTTTGTGGGCCGGTAAGCTGGGCATTTCTTTCACGTCCTGCGTCTGGGAGTAGTGATGGTACGCCAGGACCGGTTCCATTAGAAAGTGCTGAATAATGCACTGACTGCGTGTGGAGGCGAGCCTTTCCATGCGTGACAGACTCCGAGGTTTGGCCCTCGGAACGCTTGGTAGAAGAACGAGCCATGTCTTGTAGCGCCAACTGTAGGCCTTAAAGGGCGCAATATCGCTGGGTTCGCAAGGCTTTAGCTCGGAGACCGGCAAGGATGTCGGCGCGCGGGGATGGACGGATATAGTTCCAAGTCCGTCACCGCCAAAGCGATCGAAATAGAAATTGCCCGGGTGATGACTGCGCAAGAGCAGGAACAGAGACACGAAGTTTGCCAGTAGGATATGAGACGTATTGAAGTCCCACCTTTTTTCTGACACTTGATCTGTGCCCTGCGAGCGCTGACGTTTCGATGCCGATTTCGCTCCGCTCGCCGCTTCCTATACAATTTCAGGAAACGGATTGGCTTGAAACGAGGAGGTCGATTGAGTTCTGTGCGCTATGGTTGCGTCTGCAAAATTGTCACATTATTTCTGCTGGGCGCTGTCGCCGCCTCGCCGGGCTTGGCGCAGCAACGCCGCGAACGCGAACCGAATAGCGTGTACGCCGAACGCCGCGCCAAGCTTGCGGCGCAGATCGACGGCCCCATCCTGCTTTGGGGCTACACCGGCCGGGAAGAGGTTTCCGAAGCTTACGTTTTTGCGCAGGAAGAAAATTTCTACTACCTCACCGGGCACAATGAGGAAGGCGCGGGCCTGATCATTTTCCCGGCTAAACACGCGCCTGCGGCGCCAACGGATCTACCGACGGAAATCTTGTTTCTGCCGGCCAAGGATCCGGCCAAGGAAAAATGGAATGGCGTGCGCATGTCTCCCAGCGATCCGGGAATCGAAGCTCGGACCGGTTTCGCGTCGGTGCAGAATTTTTCTGGGATGCGCGCCGTTATCGAGCATTTGGCGCCATCGTACGCGAACTTCTACACGATCCTGCCGTACGAGAAGGAAGAGGGCGGGTATCCGCACGAAAAACAGGTGGTGGACTGGCTGGAGCTGGTGTTACCGCAAGCTAAATTAAAGGATATTCGCGCCAGCATCGAAACGCTCCGACAGATCAAATCGCCCGGTGAACTGGAATTTCTGCAACAGGCCATCGACCTTTCTCTCGACGCTCATATCGCCGCTTTCAAAATGATGCGGCCGGGGCTTTTTGAATATCAGATCGCGGCCAAAATGGTGGAGGTTCACGCCATGGGCGGTTCCGAGGCGGAGGGCTACGCTCCCATCGTTGGCGCGGGGCCGAACTCCACGGCCTTGCACTACGACAAGCTGGCGCGAAAAATTGAGGATGGCGACATTGTGGTGATGGATGTTGGCGCGCAGTACTCCGGCTATTCCGCCGATATTACGCGGACTATTCCGGCCAACGGGAAGTTCACGCCGCGCCAGCGCGAAATTTATGAGATTGTGCTGGGAGCGCAAAACGCGGCGCTGGCGGCGATGAAGCCCGGCGAGGACGTGTGCCGCAAGGGCAACAAAAGCGCCTATCGCATCGCCTACGACTACATCAATTCCCACGGGAAAGATTTGCATGGCAAGCCACTGGGGCAATACTTCATTCACGGGTTGAGCCACAACATCGGGCTGAACGTTCACGATCCGGGCTCGGCGTGCGAACCGCTGCGGCCGGGCATGGTGGTCACCAACGAACCGGGGATTTATATTCCAGAAGAGAATCTCGGGGTGCGCATTGAGGACGATGTTTTGATCACGGAAACGGGCAACAAACTGCTCAGCGCGCGCTTGCCGCGTTCGCCCGACGAAATCGAACAGATTATGGCGGCGCACGTCGAAGAGGTGCCCAGCCAGCATTGACCGCGCGGAATGCGGCCATTTATACTGTAGGTTCGCGTTTGACGAAGAATTTTCGTCGGCGTGCCTCGAGTCATTCCGTTTGCTTTAACGTGGGACAGCTGTTGCCCGCTGCGCCGGAATTTCCGAAATCAATACAATTGCGTCAGGGAGCTGACGGCCGCCGAGCGGCCGCACTAAATCATGAGTACTGTCAAAGCAACGCAACTTCGTCCCGGCATGGTGGTGCAGCACGAGGGGCAGCTGTTCACGGTGTTCAGCGTCGACCACCGCACGCCGGGCAACAAACGCGGATCGATGCAGACCAAGATGAAAAATCTGCGCACTGGGGTAATGATCGATTACCGGTTTCGCGCGGAAGAGTTCGTGGACCGCGCGATCCTAGATGAGATCGAATTCGAGTACTTGTATAACGAGGGCGACGATTTTCATTTCATGAATACGGAAACGTACGAGCAGATGCAGATGACGCGCGACGAACTGGGCGAAACGGTGTTTTACCTGATTCCCAACACGACCGTGAAAATCGAGTTTTTCGAGGAAAAGCCTATCGGCGTGGACTTGCCGGATACCATGGAATTGCGGGTGGTGCAGACCGAACCGACGCTGCAAAAGGCCACAGCCAGCGCGGTGATGAAGCCGGCAACGCTGGAAACGGGATTGATTGTGAACGTGCCGCCGTTCGTCAACGAAGGCGATCGCATCAAGGTGGACACCACGGAAGCGCGCTACGTGCAGCGCGTCGAGTAAGTGAGGCATAGCGCGGCGCGGCACCCGACTTGACAGCGGGTTTGCATCACGCCGCCTACTGGAAAATTAGTTGTTTGCTTTACGGGCGGTTTGATGGATGATGATTTTTCGAGTTTCCGCCTCCGCAGCTAATTTCAGCGCAAGCCGAGATTAGAAGAGGCAAGAGCACAAGGCGCCGGTCAGGTTTTCTGACCGGCGCTTTTTGTTTTTTTGGTTGGCAAATTTGTTGCGGCGACTCTGTTTCTGAGGAAAAGACCCGCACAGGCAGGAGTGCCTGTGCTACTAAAGCACAGCTAGTCGGCGGAACTGGATTTTGTGGCGGGGATCGGGAAGACGCGCGCGAAGATCGCGTCCACGTAACGGAGTTGGCGCTGCAAATCGAAAGCGTGGGCTAGCGCGGCGGCGTCCAGATATTTTGTGATGCGCGGATCCTTGGCGACGAGTTCGCTGAAGTTCCCTTCCGATTCCCACGCGGTCATGGCGTTTTCCTGCACGGCTTTGTAGGCATCGTCGTGCGGCATGCCTTTTTCCACCAGGTCCTGCAACAGCTGGCCGGAATAAACCAAGCCGTGCGTAGATTCCAGATTGCGCAGCATGCGCGCGGGAAAAACACGCATATCGCCCACCAGCGTGGTCATTTTGGCGAGCATGTAGTCCACCAGAATGGTGGAATCGGGAAGAATAATGCGCTCGACGGAGCTGTGTGAAATATCGCGCTCGTGCCAGAGGGCGATATTTTCGTGAGCGACCAGCATATTGGAGCGCACCACGCGGGCAAGGCCGCAGATTTGTTCACAGGTAACGGGATTGCGTTTATGCGGCATGGCGCTGCTGCCGCGCTGCTCGCCGCCGAAATGTTCTTCGGCTTCGCGCACTTCGGTGCGTTGAAGATGGCGGATTTCCAGAGCAATTTTTTCGAGCAACGCGGCGATGAGTGCTAGCGAACTTAAATATTGCGCGTGGCGATCCCGCTGAATCACTTGCGAGGCGACCGGCGCCGCGGTGAGACCGAGCCGTTTACAGATTTTTTCTTCGATTTCCGGGCCGAGGTGTGAGGCGTTGCCAACGGCACCGGAAATTTTCCCAACAGCCATTTGCGCGGTGGCGTCTCGGAAGCGCGCGATGTTGCGCTGATTTTCCGCGAACCAATTGGCGATTTTAAGGCCAAAGGTGATGGGCTCGGCGTGCACGCCGTGGGTGCGACCGATTTGCGGGGTGTGCTGATATTCGTGGGCGCGGAGATCGAGAACTTCGCCGAAGATGACGAGGGCGCGTTCAATGATCAGCGAAGCATCGCGGACTTGCAGAGCTTGCGCGGTATCGACGACATCGTTGGAGGTCATGCCATAGTGCAGCCAGCGGGCAACGGCGGGGTCTCCGATCGATTCGCCGACGGCCATGGTGAAGGCGATTACGTCGTGTTTTACGCGGGCTTCGAGTTCGTGGATGCGAGCGACGTCAACCTTGGCCCGGGTGCGGATGGCGGCAGCGGCTTCTTTGGGAACCTGGCCCGCTTCGGCAAGCGTTTCCGTGGCGGCTAATTCGACGTCCAGCCACTTGGCGAATTTGTTCTGGTCGCTCCAGATGCGGCCCATGGCTTCGCGGGTATAACGTGGAATCACTTCTGGTGCCTCCAGTGGGACTACCTCAATGATACGGTAAATCGGGATTGTCGTCCTGCTATGGGTTAGCTGAAAAAGCTTGTGGGAACGGGTGCGTTGGAGGCTGACGCCCGGGCAAGCTCGAGCGCAGCATGCTGCGCCACTACAAACGCGTAAACGGCGACCGAGTCCGCGCGGGCACGGCATGCCGAGCCCCTACAAAGACTTGCGCAAGGGAACCTAACCGCGGGGTGGAAATACTGTCTAAGGATGCGGATGACGGAAAGAACGGGTAGCCCACTGGAGGGTGACGCCGGGGCCATCGAGCGGACGCTCGCGGGCGACCGGGATGCTTATCGTGTGCTTGTGGAGCGACACAGCGCGAGCGTGTTCCGGCTGGCGTACCGGCTTACCGGCAACCAGCACGATGCGGAAGAAGTGGTGCAGGAGGCGTTTTTGCGGGCGTATCAAAAATTAGAACAATTTGAGGCGCGCGCGAATTTCGGGACGTGGGTGTACCGCATCGCGGCGAATTACTCGATCGACCGGATGCGGCAGAAACGAACCGAAGATGCGCGACGTGAAGAACCCAGCAGCCGTGCGCCGGAAAGCGTGGAGAGAAGCGTGATGAATTTGGTGCCGGATGGAAGGCCTTCTCCGGAACGGCTGGCGCAAAACGTGGAATTGCGAAAACAGCTTGCACGGGCGTTGGACTCGCTGACGCAGGCGGAGCGGACGGCGTTCGTGATGCGCCACTGGCACGGCTGCGGCATCGAGGAGATCGCAGCGGCGCTGGAATCCAATTCGGGGGCGACGAAGAATACGGTTTTTCGAGCGGTGCAGAAGTTGCGAACTCTGCTGGCACCGGTGGTGGGTCAGGCCGCAGGAGCACGAGCGATGGGAAGCAAGGGTGTTGCGTGATGGAGACGGTGCGATGAGGACGGCGCGATGACACATCCGAGCGGAGAAGAGTTGATCGCATATCGCGAAGGCGAAGCTGCGGAGAGCGCGGCGGTTGCGGAACACCTGCGGGAGTGCGATGGGTGCCGCGCGAAGTTTGCGCGGTTGAACGAGGAACTTACGGCGTTGTTTGCGGCATTGGACACGCTGGAGGTGCCGGATCCAGGCGGCGACTACGGGCAGCGCGTGTGGAAAGAGGTCGCGCCGAAGCTGCAGCCGAAGTTGCAGCCGCTGCGGGGCGACGCGAGCAGGGACGTCGAGCGCGTGCGATGGCGGCAGGGACTTTTTGCAGGTCAACTTTTCGGAGAAGGGCTTTTTACACCTCGACGATTTGCGGCGTTTGCGGGTGTGGCGGCGTTGGTGGTGGTGGCGTTTTTTGCGGGACGAGGAGTGCGCCGCCCGGATGTGCCCGTCGCCAACAATAGCCCCGTAAACATGCGGGAAAAAGTACTGCTGCTGGCGGTGGGCGAACATCTGGGGCGTTCGGAAATGATGTTGACGGAGCTTTCCAACACCGAAGGGAAAAAGAGCGGAGCGCAGTTGATCGATATTTCCATAGAGCAGAAGCGCGCGGAAGACTTGCTGTCGGAAAACCGCTTGTACCGGCAGACGGCGATGGAATTGGGCGACGGCCGGATTGCGAACGTGCTGGACGATTTAGAGCGCGTGCTGCTGGATGTGGCGCACAGCCCGGACGAGGTGAACGGGGCGCAGTTGCAGGCCATCCGGGAACGCATTGAGACGGGCGGAATTTTGTTTAAGGTGCGCGTGGTGGGTGAGGAACTGGAAGAGCGGCAACGAGCGACTCCGGCAGAGAGCGGCAAATTACAAAACAACAGGAAGAAGGTATGAGCATGCGCAATTCGTGGAGCAAAAACGGCAGTTGGATGGCGGCGGGGATGTTTTTCTTGGCGGGAGCGCTCACGCCATCGTTGCATGCCGCGCCGGCAGGAATGCAATCGGTGGAACATACCACCGAGGAGTCGGAAGCGGGGCTACACGCCCAGGCGAGCACGGAGGAACGCGCGCAAGAAGCACGCGACCGCGAAGCGGAAAAACGCGAGCGGGCGCAGGAACGCGCGGACCATCTGCAGGACGTGTATGACAGCGGGCGCGAGGCGCTGGATGAAGATCGCTTTGACCGAGCGGAAGAAAGGTTCGGCGAGGTAGCGAAAATGAACGCGGCGCTGGCGGACGCGGCGCTGTACTGGAAGGCATACGCGGAAAATAAGTTGGGAAAGCGCGAAGCAGCGCTGGCCACGATCGCGGACTTAAAGCAGCGCTTTCCGCAGAGCCACTGGCAGAAAGATGCCGGAGCGCTGGAGATCGAGGTGCGGCAATCGTCTGGGCAACCGGCGAAGCCAGAGAATCAGAGCGACGACGAACTCAAGATGCTGGCGATTCAGGGGCTGATGAACAGCGATCCGGAACGGGCGATGCCGCTGCTGGAAAAGGTCCTGAATGGCTCTGGAACACCCAAGGAAAAATCACGCGCGATGTTTGTGATGGCGCAGAGCGGGTCGCCACAAGCGCGGGAAATACTGGGGAAAATTGCGCGGGGCCAGAGTAATCCGGACTTGCAGCGGAAAGCCGTGGAATATCTGGCGCTGTTCGGCGGAGCAGAATCGCGCAAGACGCTGGCAGAGGTCTATGCGGCGACCAGCGACACCGCGGTGAAGCGCACGGTGCTAAAGAGTTTCATGATCTCTGGGGACAAGGAGGATCTTTTCACCGCGGCCAAGAATGAAAAGGATCCGGATTTGCGACGCGAGGCGATCCGGCAACTGGGCCTGGTGAAAGGCGACAGCGAGCTGGAGCAGCTGTACCAAGCGGAAACGTCGGTCGAGCTGCGGCGCGATATCTTGCAAGCATTTTTTCTTTCCGGCGACACGACCAGACTTCTACAGGCGGCGCAAAACGAAAGGGATGTAGAACTACGGCGGGCCGCGATTCGCAATTTGGGGCTGGTTGGCGGAGAAAATGCCAGCAGTGCGTTGCAAGCGATCTACAACAAAGAAGCGGACCGCGGGGTACGTGAGGAAGTGCTGAACGCGCTGTTCATAGGGGGAAATGCGAAGGAGCTGGTGGCAATTGCGCGAAATGAAAAAGATCCGGAACTGAAGAAGATGGCGGTGCAAAAACTGTCACTGATGAATTCCAAGGAATCGACGGACTACATGATGGAATTGCTGCAAAAGTGAGGGCGCGATGACAATGGTGCGAATGACGTGGAAGGGCTTGGTGATACAGGCCGGCCTTTGTTTTGCCGCGATGATTTTTCCTGGAAGTTCGCGCGCTGCGCAGGGGCAGACACAGGAGCAGGCGACGGAAAGAGCGCCGCGTCTGATGAACGCCACGCGAGAGACGCAGGTGGTGAACGGTGGTTTGGCCGCTACGGTGCACAGCGTGGAGGAACATGCGGACAAAAGGGAATGGATCGGGTACGGCGTGCCACAGGCGCCGGGAGAACACTCTGCGTGCTGCGGGAATTATGGCAATGGAGTGGGATGCGGCACCTGTCAGCTGGAAGGCGGGAATCGGGGCTTCAGCACCAATGGAAACGATTCCTTGAAACTGGAAGGCACACATCGGTTGGCGGTGCTGCTGCGTGTGGAGGACCACAAGGTGATGCGCGTGCAAGTGGCTTCGGAGGATTGCACCCTGGATGTGGGGAATCTACGCTTTGTGTGGCTCACGAATGTGAAGGCCAGCGATAGTGTGGAGTTGCTGACCGGATATGTGCTCGGCGCGCACTTCGATGAACGCGAACATGATTCGCTGGGCGGCGAAGCACTGACCGCGATTGCATTGCACGCGGACGCGGACCGTGCCTTCGCACAGTTTGTGTCGGCGCAGCAGCCGGAGGAGTTGCGGAAGAAAGCAACTTTCTGGTTGGGGGCGGCGCGCGGCGAAACTGGACTGGCGATGCTGCGGACGATGGCGAAGAGCGACGCGAGCTCGGAGGTGCGCGCGCAGGTGGCGTTTGCCTTGTCGGTGAGCCACGAACCTGGAGCGCTGGATGAGATGATTCGCATGGCGCGCGAGGATCAGAGCGGGCATGTGCGCGGGCAGGCGCTATTTTGGCTCGCGCAGAAGGCGGGAAAGAAGGCCGTGGGCGCGATTAGCAACGCTATTGAAAATGATCCGGAAACGGACGTGAAGAAGAAAGCGGTGTTCGCGTTGAGCCAGTTGCCGAAGGATGAAGGCGTGCCGAAATTGATTCAAGTGGCGGAAACGAACCGGAACGCGGAAGTGCGGAAGCAGGCGATGTTCTGGCTGGGACAATCGAATGATCCGCGGGCTTTGGAGTTTTTTGAAAAAGTGCTGACGCAGTGAAGTAGCTGGTGAGAAATTGCGGCCTACATTGGCTTCCTCGACCCTCGCCCACCGGCAAATCTAAGATCCTTCCCAGACGCCACACGGCTGACTAAGAGGGTCAAGCTCTTTCGCAGACGCGGCACAATCCCCACTGGTGTATGATTTTGCAATCCTTCCGTGCCAGGAGCCCGCACGTTGTTTAGCGAAATAGTAGAGAAGCGCTGGGGCGTTTCTCTGACGATAGTGCTGCTGGTGGCCGCGGCTATCTATTTAACCTGCATCCTTTCCCCCCCCTCGTTGATGGACGATGTCGACGCCGTGGAAGCGCAGATCGCGCGGACAATGCTGACCTCCGGCGACTGGATCACCGCGCGCATTGATGGCGTTTTGTATCTGGAGAAGTCGCCGCTGATTTACTGGGTGATTGCGAGTACCTACAAGATTTTCGGTGTGCATGACTGGTCGGCGCGTATCCCCGTGGCGCTCGCGGCGATCGGGCTGGCGTGGTTGATCGCGGCATTCGGAAAGTGGGCGTTTGGGAAACCGGCGGGATTGTACGCGGGACTGGTGATGGCGACGTGCGTCGGGCTGTGGCTGTTCACGCGCATCTTGATTCCCGATGTGATGCTGACGCTTACGATTGCTCTGGCGATGTGGGCTTTTCTGCGCGCGCTGGATGAGGAGGAGAAGCATCCGCGCGCGTGGGCGTATGTGTTCGCGGCGAGCCTGGGGATCGGTTTTTTGTTGAAGAGTCTGGTCGCGGTGGTGTTTCCCATCGCGGCGGCGCTGCTGTTTCTGCTGTTCACGCGGCAATTGTTCTCGTGGCAGACGTGGAAGCGGCTGCATCCATTTGCTGGAGCGGCGATCGCGCTATTGATCGCGGTTCCGTGGATCGTTCTGGCCACGCTGCGCAATCCGCCGTATTTTGCGTGGACGCTGCAGAGCCAGGCAGGCCACTATCACGGGTTCTTGTGGTTTTATTTCATCAACGAGCAACTGCTGCGCTTTCTGAACATGCGCTATCCGCGCGACTACAACACCGTGCCGCGCGCATGGTTCTGGCTGTTTCACTTGATCTGGCTGTTTCCGTGGAGCGTATATCTTCCGGCATTGGCGAAGCTATCGTTCAAACCCATCGATCGCGCGGGACGGACGCGGTTGCTGGCGCTCTGCTGGACAGGTTTCATCCTGGTTTTCTTTACGTTTTCGACGACGCAGGAATATTATTCCATGCCGTGTTATCCCGCGTTGGCGCTGTTGATTGGGTCGGCGATGGCCGCGGAGACTCCGTGGATCCGGCGAGGCTCTCGAGTACTGGGAGCGATTGCCGGGGGCGCGGCGCTGGCCTGTATCGCGATTGCGTTCCATGTGCGCAATGTGCCCACTCCGGGAGATATTTCCATGGCGCTCTCGCGTAATCCGTCGGCGTACACGCTTTCTCTGGGGCACATGCTGGACCTGACGCTGGATTCCTTTGCGTATCTGCGATTCCCGCTTTATCTGGCGGGCGCGGCGTTCCTGATTGGAGCGCTGGGAAATTTCCTGCGGAAGGGCACCCAAGCGTACCTGCTTACGTGTTTAATGATGGTGATGTTTTTCTTGGCGGCGCGGCAGGCGCTAGTGGTGTTTGATCCGTATCTCTCTTCACGTCCGCTGGCGGACGCGCTGCTGTCCCAGCCGCCCGGGAAACTTATCGTCCAGGGGCACTACTACACATTTTCTTCCGTGCCGTTTTACACGAATACGAGTCCGTTGCTGCTGAACGGCAAGCGACAGAATCTGGATTACGGCGCAGCGGCGCCGGGAGCGCCCGCGGTGTTTCTGACGGATTCGGATTTCGCAACCTTGTGGACCAGCGCTGACCGATATTATTTTGTCGGCTCGCAAAAGGAAGTAAATCGTTTGGAAGCGCTCATCGGCACGGAACGTTTTGCGACGGTCTTAAGCAGCGGGGGCAAACTGCTGCTGTGCAACGTGGTTCCTTCCAAGTAGCGCACGACCGTCACCGCGTCGACATCAACGTAATGAAAAGGTTCACTTGGCCTGCGGGGGCGGTACGAACGCGCCATCGCGGATCTTATAGTCCACGCCGCGCCAGCGGATGGTGGTGCGCGTGAAACTGGCCAGCCAAATGACAAAAGCCACGGCGTCCCACACGGGAATGAGCGGCAACTTTTTCCAAAAGGTTTTTTGCTGCATTCCGAAAATACCAATGAGCCAGGCCATGGCGACGCGCAACGTGGCATAGGCGGCGAGAAAAAATGCAATCACTGATGCCGTGGGGTGCACGGCGATGGCGACCAGCGTCCACGGCAATCCCCAGGTGAAGATTAGCCCGACGTGCCCCCACGGGCGCATGGAGCGCATGACGGTCATCCAGCGAACGCGCTTGTAGAGAAGATCGCGGAAGGAATTGAAATCGGCGACGGTTTTTACGACGTAGGGGAGCAATTTAACGATGAAGCCCTGTTCGGCGATCATGCGTCCGGCGAGGAGGTCGTCCGCGGGGCGATTCTCGATTACGCGGTAGGTGCCGAACGCGGTGTTGGCCTGGCGCGTCATGACCATGGTCTGGCCAAACATGAATTTCACGCCATCGAGTTGCCAGGCGACCATGATGCCCGCGAAGAAATCGGTGATCATCGCGACGGATTGCAATTCCTGAATGAATTTGGTTTCTTCCGTGGAAACGTACAAACAGGTTGCGCCGCCGACTTGGGGGTCGCGGAACGGGGCGGCTACGGTGCGCAAATAATCAGGCGTAACGCGAATGTCGCCATCGGTGATTACCAGTAGATTGTGTTCGGCTTCGTCGACCAGGCGGACGAGCCGGGCGACCTTGTCGTTGATGGCCGTGCGGCCGGAGCCAAAGATCAGGCGAATCTGGCAATCGGGAAAGTCGCGAATGAGCTTTTCGAGCACGGGCACAGCGGAATCGTCCTGGTCCACGCAAAAAAGAATTTCGTAGTTGGGATAGTCCTGACGGCAGAAGCTGGCGAAATTCTCATAGTCTTCATCGTCGAGGCCTTTGATGGGCTTAAGGCAACTGATGGGCGGGAAGAAATCGTCGTTGGGGGTGTTTTCTTTCTTGGCGGCGGAAAAATAGCGGGCGGCGCTGTAGAGTGAGAGCAGGTAGTAGATAAAGGGGCAGGCTGCGATAACGAGAATAATCGTGGCGGCAAGCGTCAAAATTCTGGCACCCTCGACGAATTGGATGATGAGGCTGTGTCGAACAACTGCATTCGAGCAACGCTGGCGCATAATCTTACATGAATTCGCCAGAGCGAGCGCCTGAAGAGCGATGCTAGAGTGCAAAACGTAAACGAGTAGGGTGGCGCGGAAGGCGCGAGCTGCGAGTGAGGGGAGAGGTGAGTTTGTTCGCGGCGTTTACGCCTCGTATTGCGCATCTAAAAGTCTGATATTCTTTCAGATAGACGAAATAGACGGACTACAAGCGGTCTCCGCTGGTTTGACGCACACCCATCGCAGATGTTATAAAGTTGTGTTCGGGTTGGCAGCTTTTGGCTCGCCGTGCGCCGCTCCGGGTCGGGACACGGCAAGACTGCTTACCCAGTCGAAAACCGCTCCGCGGTCACTCATAAACGAGGTCCAGGTTCGCTATTTAGATGGAAATTCTACGCCAACTGGGAGAGCTGTTCCTTCAGGCGGTACCCACCGTTCTGATCATTCTGGTATTTTATTTTATTCTGCGCGGGCTGTTTTTCCAGCCATTGTTGAAGGTGATGGCCGAGCGCGAGGAGCGCACGATTGGAGCGCGAAAGGCGGCGGAGAGCGCGCAGCAGGCGGCGGCCGAGAAGGTTAAGCAGTATCAGAACGCGCTGCGCGAAGCGCGCGCCAGGGTTTACGCGGAGCAGGAAGCGGCGCGGAAAAAGCTGCTGGAAGAGCGCGCGGCAAAGTTGAAAGATGCGCGCGCGAAGGCAGCCACGCAGGTTGGTCAAGGAAAAGAACGGGTTTCGAGCGAACTGACGGCAGCGGCGAAAGACCTGGCCGCCGCGGTGCCACAACTTTCCGCGGAAATCGTCAGTCGATTGCTGCAATCGCCGTTGCGTCCGTCAAGAGAGGCCCGATGAAGCGCCGCGCTTTGTTGTATGCCGGGGTATTGTTTGTGGCGCTTTTCGCCGCGGGCGTAGCGCGCGCCGAAGAAGAGAGCAGCACCAATGGTACGACGCAGACCGCGCAGGAAATCTTCAAGTGGATTAACTTCGCGATCGTCGCCGGGGGCGTGATCTGGGTCTTCGGCAAAGTGCTGCCGCCAAAATTTCGCGCAAACGCAGAAACAATTCACGCCGCAATAGCCAAGGCAACGGCAGCTAAGGCGGAAGCGGATGCCCTGCTGCGTGAAGCAGAAGGCAAGCTCGCCAACCTGGAAAAAGAAGTTGCGGAATTGCGCGAAACCGCGAAGCGCGAGAGTTTGGCGGAAGTCGACCGCCTGCAAGCAGCGACACGAAGCGACGAGGAAAAAATCGCCGCCGCCGCGAAGGCCGAGATTGCTGCCGCGGAGCGCGCCGCACGACACGAACTGAAGACGCTGGCGGCAAAACTGTCCGTCGATGGCGCCGGTTCTCTGCTGGCGAAGCAATTGACCCCGCAAGTACAGGAAAACTTGGTCAGCGAATTTGTGAAAAGCCTGGAAGCGAGGCCGAATTGAAGTCGGCGAACTTGCAGTACGCCAATGCGCTGGCGGACGTCGTGCTGGCGCAAGGGGCGGCGGAGCCCGCGGCGGCGCAGTTGCGGGAATTTTCTTCTGCGTATTCGGAATCGCCCGAACTACAGAATTTTCTGGGCAGTCCGGCGGTTTCCGCCGAAGACCGGCGTGGGGTGATCGAAAAAATTGCCACGCGGCTGGGCACTAGCAAGATTATCCGGAATTTTTTGTTTGTGATTGTCGACCACCGGCGCGCGCACAATTTGCCGGAAATCGCGGATGCGTTTCAGGAAGTGGTGCGGCAACGCCAGGGTATAGCGGAAGCTCAGGTCTATTCCGCGGTGCGGCTGACGGAAGCGCAGAAAGCGGAATTGACGCAATCGCTGACCCGACTGACCGGCAAGACCGTGGACCCCAACTATTTTATCGATCCGGAACTGCTGGGCGGGGCGCTGGTGCGCGTGGGCGACACGATTTACGACGGCTCGCTACGCAACCAATTGGAACAGATGCGGGCGCGTCTAGCGGCGGAATAAGTTAGAGAACGAAGTTGCAGTGCCAGCCGATTGTCCGGAAACGGGTTTAGAGCAGGAATTCAGAAAAAGTTTAAGGAACGCGACGGAGCGGGAATGGCCAACATCAAGGCAGATGAGATCAGCAAGATTCTGCGAGAGCAGATTGCGAATTACGAGCAGACCGTAGCGGTCGACGAAGTAGGGACGATCATCAGCGTGGGTGACGGCATTGCGCGCGTGCACGGACTGGCCAAAGTGATGGCCGGAGAGATGCTGGCGTTTCCGCACGATATGTTTGGCATTGCGCTGAACCTGGAAGAAGAGCAGGTTGGCGTGGTGCTACTGGGCGAGTCTTCCGAATTGAAGGAGGGCGACACCGTCAAGCGCACGAACACGATTATGTCCGTGCCGGTGGGCGAGGGTTTGATCGGTCGCGTGGTCAGTCCGATCGGCGAACCGGTGGATGGCAAGGGCCCCATCGCCTCGAAGCAACGCAATCCGCTGGAAAAACTGGCTCCCGGCGTTCTGGATCGCCAGCCCGTGAAGCAGCCATTGCAAACGGGTATCAAGGCTATCGACGCGATGATTCCCATCGGGCGCGGACAGCGCGAATTGATCATTGGCGACCGCCAAACGGGAAAAACCGCCGTAATTCTGGATACGATCATTAACCAAAAGGGCGGCGACGTAGTTTGCATTTACTGCGCCATTGGGCAGAAGCGTTCGACGATTGCGCAGATTGTGAAGACGCTTACGGACGCTGGCGCGATGGAGTACACCATCATCGTGGCGTCGTCGGCTTCGGAACCAGCCTCGGTGCAATACATTGCGCCGTACGCAGCTTGCGCGATGGGCGAATATTTCCGGGATAATAAGAAACACGCCGTGGTTTTTTACGACGATCTTTCCAAGCATGCGCAGGCCTACCGCGAAATCTCTTTGCTGCTGCGACGTCCTCCCGGCCGCGAAGCGTTTCCTGGCGACGTTTTTTATTTGCACTCTCGGCTTTTGGAACGCGCGGCGAAACTGAACGACAAGTTGGGCGCGGGTTCGCTGACAGCCTTGCCGGTAATCGAAACGCAGGCCGGCGACGTTTCCGCCTATATTCCGACGAACGTGATCTCCATCACGGACGGGCAGATTTATTTGGAAGCGGATCTTTTCAACGCCGGTATTCGTCCGGCCATCAACGTGGGCATTTCGGTAAGCCGCGTGGGCGGCAACGCGCAGATCAAAGCAATGCGTCAAGTGGCCGGTTCGCTGCGTTTGGACATGGCGCAATATCGCGAGCTGGCGGCGTTCGCGCAGTTTGGCGCGGACCAGCTGGACAAGGCTACGCAGGCGCAACTTTCTCGAGGGCAGCGGCTGACGGAAATTTTGAAGCAGGATCAATTCGCACCGTTCAGCGTACAGAAACAGGTGTTAAGCCTATTCGTGGCCACCAGCGGCGTGATCGACAACGTTCCGGTGGATCAAGTGCGGCGCTTTGAAAGTGAATTTATTCAGTTCGTGGAAAGCAGCTACGGCGGCGTTCTGAAAACCATCGCCGAAAAACAGGCCTTGGACGACGGGATCAAAGCGGAGATCAAGAAAGCCGCGGACAGTTTCAAGGAACGCTTCATGGCTTCGATCAAGGATGCCGCGCCGGCTGCCAGCGCTGCCGCGAAATAAGGAACCACGACTAACCAACCGACATGGCCACACTCCTCGATTTCCGGCGCCGAATCCGCTCGGTAAAGAACACGCAGCAGATCACGCGCGCGATGAAGTTTGTTGCCGCGGCGCGACTGCGGCGCGCGCAGGAAGCTGCGCTTGCTGCGCGGCCGTATGCGGAGGAATTGGCGCGGATGTTGCGCTCGATCATGTCCCGCGTTGAAGAGCCCGAGCATCCGTTGCTGGCAAAACGGCCGGAGCAGAACATTCTGGTCATCGTGTTGAGCGGCGAGCGCGGGCTGGCCGGCGCGTTCAACAGCAATATTTTGCGCAAAGCCGGCGACTTCATCCGCAAGCAGAGCGGCAAGAAAATTGTGGCGATTCCGGTGGGCAAAAAAGGCCGCGACTCGCTGAAGAAGGCGGGATTTCAGTTCGCTGCGGAGTACGTGAACGTGCTGGCGAAGGTGGAGTTCAGCGTGGCGCGGGATATCGCGGCGCTGGTCACCGAGCTGTACACCAAGGAAGAGATTGACGCGGTTTATATCGTGTTCAGCGAGTTCAAGTCGGTGATGACCGCGAACCTGGTGGTGCAGAAACTGTTGCCGGTGGAAGAGATTCGCGAAGCAGACAGCAAGGGCGAGAACGCCGGCGATACAAAGAAAGACGAGACGCCCGTCGATTACATCTACGAGCAGCCGGAAGAGCAGTTGCTTGGAAAACTTTTGCCACGCTATATCGAAACGCAGGTATTGCGCAGCATGCTGGAATCTTCAGCGGCGGAATATGCGGCGCGCATGGTGGCTATGGATTCGGCCACCAAGAACGCCGGCGACGTGATTGAGGCACTGACGTTGCACATGAACAAAGTGCGGCAAGCGGCCATTACCAAGGAAATTATCGAGATTGTCAGCGGCGCGAATTACGGCGCCTAGGAGAGAGCATGGCGGAACAGACGGCAGCCGTCGGACACGTGGTCCAGATTATTGGACCCGTGCTCGACATTCAGTTTGACTCGGGACATCTTCCCGCGATCTACAACGCAGTGCGCATTTCCAGTGAAGGGTTCAACGTGCCAGAAGCGGTGGACGTAACCGTGGAAGTCGAGCAGCATCTCGGCGAGGGCCGGGTGCGCACTGTGGCCATGGAGCCCACAGAAGGCTTGGTGCGCGGCATGAAAGCCGTGGATACCGGCGCGCCGATCACCATTCCCGTGGGACGCGCAACTCTGGGGCGCGTGATGAACGTGCTGGGCAAGCCCGTGGATCAACTGGGGCCGCTGACCAGCCCGACGAATTATTCGATTCACCGTCCGGCGCCTCCTCTTGAGGATCAATCGACCACGCTGGAAATGTTTGAAACGGGAATCAAGGTTATCGATTTGATTCAGCCCTTCTTGAAGGGCGGAAAAATCGGATTGTTCGGCGGCGCGGGCGTCGGCAAAACGGTTTTGATTCAGGAATTGATCAACAACGTAGCCATGCAGCACGGCGGCGTTTCGGTTTTCGCCGGCGTGGGCGAGCGGACCCGAGAAGGCAACGACCTGTGGCTGGAGTTTCAAGAAGCCGGCGTGGTGGTTCCCGGCAACTCGGAAAAATCGCGTGCGGCGTTGATTTACGGACAGATGACCGAACCACCCGGAGCGCGCTTACGCGTGGGTTTGACCGGCTTGACCGTGGCGGAATATTTCCGCGATCAAGAACATCTGGACGTGCTGCTCTTCATCGACAATATTTTCCGCTTCGTGCAAGCGGGCTCGGAAGTTTCCGCGCTACTCGGCCGCATGCCTTCGGCGGTAGGTTATCAGCCCACGTTGAACACAGAAATCGGCGAGCTACAGGAGCGCATCACCTCCACGAAGAACGGCTCGATCACCTCGGTGCAAGCGATTTACGTGCCCGCGGACGATTACACCGACCCAGCTCCAGCGGCCACGTTTGCACACCTTGACGCGACTACCAACCTCAGCCGGCAAATTGTGGAACGCGGAATTTATCCCGCCGTCGATCCTTTGGCCAGCTACTCGCGCATTCTGGACCCGCGCATTGTCGGCGCCGAACACTACGCCGTGGCGCGTGGCGTGAAATCGATTCTGCAGCGCTACAAAGACTTGCAGGACATCATCGCCATTCTCGGTATCGAAGAATTGTCCGACGAGGATAAGCGCACCGTGGCGCGCGCGCGCAAGATTGAAAAGTTCCTGTCGCAGCCGATGTTCGTGGCGGCGCAGTTCACCGGCCTCGAGGGCAAGTACGTGAAGATCGAAGACACCGTGCGCAGCTTTAAGGAAATTGTCGAAGGCAAGTATGACGACATTCCCGAGCAGGCGTTCTATATGGTGGGCACCATTGACGAAGCGCTGAAGAAGGCGGAAAAAATGAAGGCGGGCTCGTAAACGAAAATGCTTCCGGACGCCATCCAACTGATCATCGTCACGCCGGTGCGCGAGCTGTTGCGCGAAACGGTGGTGGAGGTGCAACTTCCGGGCGCGGACGGCTACTTGGGTGTCTTACCCGGTGCTGCGCCGCTGATCACCGAGCTGGGCATTGGCGAGCTTACTTTTCACAGCAAGGCTGGAGGCGCGGCGTCCGATCCGATCGCGATTATCCGCGGCTTTGCGGAAGTTTTGCCAGACCGCGTGACGGTGCTGGCGGAAACCGCGGAGCTGGCTTCAGAAATCGATGTGGCGCGCGCCGAAGCGGCGCTGAAACGCGCTCAGGACCGCATAGCTTCCCATGCCCCGGAACTTGATTGGGACCGCGTTGCGGTCGCCCTGCAGCGCGCGCTGATCCGCATCCAGGTGGCGCGGAAACATCGCGGCGTGCCCGTGGGAGCAGCCTAAGGCCAGCAACTTTTCTTGGAGCAACTTTCTTGAGACGTCAATAAGAATTAGCTTATGCGGCTGGACGAGGCTTGCGACGCCGAACCTGCCAGCATCATCTAATGCCGTCAGCGAAGGTATCCTGGAGGCGCTCAGCCGTGGATCTCATCACGATGTACACCAGCAACTGGTGCCCGGATTGCCGCCGCGCGAAGTCCTTCATGAAGGAACGCGGCGTGGTGTTTCGCGAAGTAAACATTGAGGAAGATCCCGCCGCCGCCGCGCTAGTCATCAAAGCCAACAACGGAAAACGCAAAGTGCCGACGCTGGAAATTTCCGGGCGATATTTTGCGTGCAGCCCCTTCAGTGCGCAGCAGCTCGCCACGGAATTGAATATCCCGCTTCATCCATAGCAAGTAGTTTGATGATCGCTGCATTCCGGATGACAACTTAACAGACGGCGTTCTAGTTGATTGCGATTCCGCGCGCCCACACGCCAGTCACACATAAGCCTTCGTCGAGCAGCACGATGTCCGCGTCCGCGCCCGCTCGCAAGGCGCCCTTCTTGAACTCGAGTCCGAGCAGCGTGGCGGGATTGAGCGTCAACATGCGCACGGTATCGCAGAGCGAAGCGCCGAGCGCCACGATATTTCGCAGGGCGCGATCCAGTGTCAGCGTGCTGCCCGCCAACTTCCCTTCCGCGTTGCGACAAACTCCGCCGCTCACCGTCACCTGAATGTTTCCCAGCTGATAATTTCCGTCCGGCATTCCGGTGGCGGAAATCCCGTCGCTGATCAAAATTACGTGGCCCGCCCCTTTGGCTTTCAGCAGTAGTCGCATGGCGGCTTCATCGACGTGGACGCCGTCAGCGATTAATTCCGCGCTGACTTCTGGCGAGGTGAGCACGGCGCCGATCACTCCGCTGTCGCGATGGGAAAAGGGACGCATGGCGTTGTAGACATGCACCGCATGGCGTACACCGTGCGCGATCGCCGCGCGCGATTGTTCGTAAGTGGCATCGGTGTGACCCATGGCCACCACCATCCCGGCTTTTCTTGCGGCGTCGATGCACGGCATGGCGCCCAGTAATTCAGGGGCGATGGTCAGGATGGAAGCGTTTCCCGCCGCCGCATGCAGCAACTGCTCGAGAAACTCGGCCGAGGGTAGCCGCAAGAACTCCTCTGGATGCACGCCGCGCCGGACGGGGCTGATGAACGGACCTTCAAAATGAATACCCAGAACTTCGGCGCGGGCGTCATCGGCCTCGTGTTGTTCGCAAATATATTTCGCGATGTCCGCCACGCTGCGCAAGGTGGCGTCTGCACTGGCGGTGACTGTGGTGGCTACCATCGATGTGGTGCCATGTGTCGCGACCGAGCGCGTTATCGCGCACATGGCTTCCGGAGTGCCTTCCATCACGTCGTGGCCACCGGCGCCATGAATGTGCACGTCCACAAAACCGGGTATGGCCGTGCGGTCGGCGGCGGAGATTTCCTGCGCACCCGATGGCAGGCTCATGGACTCGCGCGCGCCGACCGCCTCAATTACGCCATCGCGCACCAGGACGCCGGCATCCGCGATTTCTGCGGTCGGCGTTAACGCCCGCTTACAATGAAAAAGCCGAATGGCCATAGAGTGTTTGCCCAAACGAGACGCGACAAAACTACTGCGCCCGGCAAAGGCAGCTTACTCATCGTAATGGATATGTCGCGTGGAACAAAACGGAGCGGATGCAGGTTGCGCGACGAATTGTCCCGACAAACTCTCGCAACAAGTTCTCCGCCAATTCATCCACAAAAAAGAAACGGGAGGATTCTCTGGGATCCTCCCGTAACTTAGTGGTCTGGCTGCTCCCAAGGAAAACTCATATGGACCAGGCCGAGCAGCGGGCCGGCCCAAACGCTTTATTGGGCGGCTGGTGTGGTGCTGCTCGCGGACGCCGTCGCTGCGGACTTCGGAACGCTGAGGTAACCCGAGGCCGTGGTCTTGCTGACCTTGTTCACCACCAACTCCAGGGCCGCGCGGCTGCCGCCGGTGTAGAAGAAGATCGGCTCGTTCACCGAGCGGTTCTTCTTCTCAAAATTCTTGTCGTCGGCTAGCACGTTGATGCTGTACTGGTTTTTCTTGATGTTGGTGTCGCGCAATTCCACTTCAATACTTCCCACGCGTTGCGCGGAGCCTTTCCGCGTAACGGTGAACTCGTAGTAGTCGCGCTGACCCATGCGGCGCAGCTGATCGATTTCATCGTGGTTGCGGGCGATGAGCGTGCCCATCTCGCTGCGGGCCATTTGCAAGTTGTTGTTGGTCGCATCGAGACCGGTCTTCACGCCGTTTACGTCCGTGCCCAGCTTGGAGACGTCGTCCGTGCTCGCCTTAGTTGCCAACTGTGTGCTCACGTCGCTCTTGAGCCCGGTCAATTTCTTGTCATAAGCCACCACGGCGGCCTTGGTCTGCTTCCGCGCGGCTTCCAGATCAGATTCCGTTACGTTGAGCTTATCGGTGACCACCTTCAGATCGCTCTGCAGGCGCTGGTTGGTATCTTCAGACTTGGCCAGCCGCTGGCTCAACGCGTCGTTGCTCTGCTTCAGGGAACTCTCGGCAGACTGCCCTACGCTTTTGGCTTGGTTTAGGGCGGTCCAGCCCACGCCTACGCCCAGCAGGGATGTGGCACCCAAAAGAATGACGGCCAATCCAATCCAACGGGGGGTGCCGCTGGTGGTGCTCGCCGAGTACACAGGTTCTTGAAATTCGCTCATTTTAAGGCTCTCCTCGCGATGTTGGTGCGATGTTGATGCACTAATGCGCCGGAAAATCGCGTCGCCAGTCATGAGTGCATACCGGTTTCCACGGGCGGGTTCGTCGGAGAAACCAAGCTAAAAGCCTTTTAATGTTAGAGTTAAGGCGGGGAAGATTTGCGCGGCAGTCTAGTTTTAGAAGTACTAGAACCAGTAAAGATTACATGTTTGTTTCAGTTGCGGTAATTATTGCTGACTAGAATCGAATGTGAGGTCAGTGAATAAAGGAAGTATTGAGGTGAATAGCCCTAGGCTCGCGTATATCAGTAAAAGGTTTTGATTCAATAGTTTAGAGTTGTGCACTAGGCCGCTTGAATTACAGGTCGCAGGCTTGGCCGGTTCTCCGAGGCTTTGTATGTTCCGAATTCCCGGTCCAAAGTGGTCGTCGCGGCCTCCTGGACGACGCGGCAATCATCGCACTTCAGGAGATGATTCTTGATCTCTGCCTCGACCGCAGGCGACAATCTGCCCTCTAAGTACCAACAAATCAAATGAATAGTGTCCCGACAGCTCATATGCCTCATCCCCTGAAACCGAAAATGCAAACTCCTCGAACTACATTGTTTAAGGCAGTTCGAGCGCCAAACTACTGTAGAACATTGCTCTTGTTAAGCTCTTTGTTTTGAATTTGCTAGAACGACTCGCGAATGCGCCGGGAAAACCGTCACGCGTGTATTATGGAACTATTACACTCGCGCTGGCTCGAAATGTGCAGCCGTTCGGGACACGTCGGCGCAACGATGGCGTCCCAAGCGACTCAGCTGTCACCGCAACGGGGTCACCGACAGCTCCCGCAAGGCCGCTATGCGATCTTCCAAGGGAGGATGGGTGCTGAACAGGCCTGACAAGCTTGCACGCCCAAAAAGCGGCTGCACGATGCACAGCGCTGCGGTGGAAGGCGATACCGCCGTGGTCGGGATCTGCTTGTTGTACGCGCCCAGTTTTTGCAGCGCGCTGATTAGGCCATAGGGCTGTCCCACCATTCGGGCGCCGGTCTCATCCGCGGCATACTCGCGGCCCCGGGAAAGACCGAGTTGCAACAGCATAGCCGCCAAAGGCGCAAGAACCATCATTAAGATCGCACCCAGGCCGCCGCCTTCGCGGTCCTCGCGATCGCCGCCAAAAAACATGCCGAAGTGGGCCAGATAAGTTACCGCGGCTGCCAGGGTGGCAGCGATCGAACTGGTCAAGATGTCGTAGTTGCGCACATGCGATAACTCGTGCGCGATCACGCCCTCCAGTTCGTCATCGGTCATCAGCTCGAGCAAGCCCTCGGTTACAGCGACCGAGGCATGTTGCGGATTACGCCCGGTGGCAAAAGCATTCGGAGCGGCTTGCGGAATCACATAGAGCTTCGGCACCGGCAGTCCAGCTTTGGCCGCCAGCCGCTCCATCACCGCATACAGCCGTGGCACTTGCTCGCGCGTTACGGGCTGCGCTCCGCTGGAGCGCAAAGCAATCTTGTCGGAGTAAAAATACGAAACACCGTTCATCAACACGGCAATACCAAGGGCAATCTTTAGTCCGCTAGCGCCGCCGATGTAGCCGCCCACCATCACCAGCAAAATGCTAAGAAAGATCAGCAGCACGCCAGTTCTCAGAATTTTCATGTTCCTAACTCCCTTCGTCCCGCGAAATCTGCGGGCCGTTTACACCACCGCGGCCGCCGCGGGCTGCTTGCCCGCGGCGCGCTCAAATTTCATGAGCTCTTTCTTTCCATCGCGGTCGACCAGTACGTGGTCTCCAGGCAGTACTTCGCCCTCGAGGATACGCATCGCCAGCGGATCCTGGATCAAGTGCTGAATGGTACGCCGCAGTGGCCGCGCGCCATAAGCAGGATCGAAGCCCTCAGCCAGCAGCAGCTCCATCGCGGGAGGCGTGAGTTGCAAAGTGATCTTGCGCTCCGCGAGAAGTTGTTCAACATTCTTCAGCAGCAAATTCACGATGCGCGCCAGCTGTTCCTTGCCTAGCGGATTGAAGATCACGATCTCGTCGATGCGATTGATGAACTCCGGACGAAACGCCGCACGCAGAGCGTTCATAGCCTCTTTGCGCGCGCGCTCGGGATCCTTGCTGGACAGCTCAAAAATCGCCGTCGACCCCACATTGCTGGTCATCACCAGCACGGTGTTGCGAAAATCCACGGTACGGCCCTTCCCGTCAGTGAGTCTGCCGTCTTCTAGAATCTGCAGCAGCACGTTAAAAACATCCGGATGCGCTTTTTCAATTTCATCGAAAAGCACCACGGAATACGGATGACGCCGCACCTGCTCGGTGAGTTGTCCGCCCTCTTCATACCGGACGTAGCCCGGCGGCGCGCCCATCAGGCGCGACACGCTGTGCTTTTCCATGTACTCGGACATATCGATGCGGATCATCAACTTTTCGTCATCGAAAAGGAATTCCGCGAGAGCGCGCGCCAGTTCGGTTTTCCCCACGCCCGTGGGTCCAAGAAAAATGAAGGAGCCGATTGGACGCTTGGCATCGGATAATCCTGCGCGGCTTCGGCGCACGGCGTTGGATACGCGCGCGAGGGCGTCTTCCTGACCGACCACGCGCCGGCGCAGCCGGTCTTCCATCTTGACGAGCTTCTGCGCTTCACCCTCCAGCAAACGTCCGGTGGGAATTCCCGTCCACTTGCTCACCAGCTTGGCGATGTCTTCCTCGTCGACCTCTTCCTTCAGCATCGGCGAGCCTTTGTGCAGCGAGGCAAACTGCGCCTCCGCCTGCTTCAGATCGCGCTCCGCGGCGGCAATCTGGCCGTAGCGGATCTCCGCCACCTTGGCCAGTTCTCCGGAGCGCTCGTACTTTTGTTCTTCCGCACGCAGCTGCTCGATCTGTTCTTTGCGCTTGCGGATAGTGGCAATGGCGTTTTTCTCCGCCTGCCAAGTGGCTTTGCGCCCGCTCGAATCCTCTTTCAGTTTCGCCAGCTCCTTGTCGATCTGTTCGCGGCGTTCTTTCGAGTGTGCGTCCTTTTCCTTGAGCAGCGCTTGCCGTTCGATCTCCAGTTGCATAATCCGCCGTTCGATTTCGTCAATCTCCACCGGCAACGAGTCAATCTGCATGCGCAGGCTGGCGGCGGCTTCATCGATCAGGTCGATGGCTTTGTCCGGCAGAAAACGATCCGCGATGTAGCGATTTGAAAGCGTCGCAGCCGCAAGAATGGCGGCGTCCTTGATGCGTACGCCGTGATGCACCTCATAGCGCTCTTTAAGACCACGCAGGATCGCGATGGTGTCGGCGACCGTCGGCTCGCTCACCAGCACCGGCTGGAAGCGCCGCTCCAGAGCGGGGTCTTTCTCGATATTTTTCTTGTATTCGTTGAGCGTGGTTGCGCCGATGGCACGCAATTCGCCGCGGGCCAGCGCGGGCTTCAACATGTTGGAGGCATCCATGGCGCCTTCCGCCGCGCCGGCACCTACCAAAGTGTGCAGCTCGTCGATGAACAGAATGATCTGCCCGTCGGCGTCGGTAATTTCTTTTAGAACCGCCTTGAGGCGATCTTCAAACTCTCCGCGATACTTTGCGCCGGCCACCAGTGCGGCCAGATCCAGCGCGACGAGTCTCTTGGTTTTCAAAACATCCGAAACGTCGCCCGCAATGATGCGCTGCGCCAGCCCTTCGACAATAGCGGTTTTGCCAACGCCGGGCTCGCCAATCAGCACCGGATTATTTTTCGTGCGGCGCGCGAGAATCTGCATCACGCGGCGAATCTCTTCGTCGCGCCCAATCACCGGGTCGAGCTTGCCGCGGCGGGCCATCTCCGTGAGATCGCGGGCATATTTCTCCAGCGATTCATAGGTGGCTTCGGGATTTTGCGAGGTTACACGCTGCGTCCCACGCACACTGGTCAGCGCCTGCAGAATAGCTTCGTGCGTGGCGCCCTGGCGTTTGAGCAGCTGGCCGGCGGGATCGCGTTCGGCCCCCGCGATGGCCAGGAACATGTGTTCCGTCGAGACATATTCGTCCTTGAAATTCTTCGCTTCGTCGAACGCGCGTTCCAGCACCGCGTTCAGCGCTTTGCCCAAATGTTGTTGATCGAAACCTGCAACTTTTGGCAGCCGCGCAACTTCACGCGCGATTTCTTGATTGAGGGTTTCGGGGCGAATTCCCAGGCGCGCCAAGAGCGGGGACACCACACCGTCTTTCTGCGCCACCAATGCTTCGAGCAAATGCAGCGGTTCAATCTGCTGATTCTCGTGGCGTGCGGCCACTTCCTGCGCCTGTCGCAAGGCCTCCTGGGCCTTTACCGTCATTTTTTCAAATTGCAACATTTCCATGCCTCTTCTCAATTTTCGTGCTTTTCTACCGGTCGATCACCGCATCCAGCTATTCGATGCCACCAAAGCTGGGGTGATGCGCCTAAGAATGCCAAGAAAAAGGGCTGGCAGCACGCCAGCCCTTTTCTTAACACAGCTGATTCTACCAGCCAGCGTCACTCGACCCGGTTGCTAGCGCGTTACTTCGCGCCGGCGGCCGCCGCCATCGCAGGCGCCGTGGACGTGCCACCCACGGTGACTTTGATCTGCTTCGGCTTGGCTTCCTCACGCTTCGGAAGGCTCAAGGTCAGAACCCCGTTCTGATAGTCGGCCTTGATGGCTTCCGAGTTTACGGTGTTGGCCAGCGAGAAGCTGCGTGCGAAGGAACCATAGGCGCGTTCCACGCGCAGGTAGTTGCCCTCGGTGCTCTTCTTCTCAAACTTGCGTTCGCCACGAATGGTCAGCAGGTTGTTCTCGACGCGAATGTCGAGAGCCTTGGGGTCCACGTCCGGAAGGTCCGCTTTCACTACTAGCTCGTGCTCGTTCTCAAAGATGTCAACCGCGGGCGCCCAGGTGGTGAGATTGGATTCCTGGCCGGCGCGCTCGAACAACTCGTTGAAAACACGTCCGAAATGGTCTTGCGAGGAGGAAGTACCGCGATGGCCTTCCCAGCGATTCAAGATGCTCATGTGAGTTAAACTCCTGTCAACTGTATGTGACTGCAACGCAATAATAAAATATGCGTGCTTTATTGTCAAGTACAAATAAGCAACGCCAAATGAACATTATAAATAGTTTATTATGATATGTTTATGACGTGCGGTTTGGTTCCGGAGCGGCTTCTCAATTCTCGGGAAACAGCAGCTCCTTCGATGCATCGGCACCATCTCGTGTCGGCCATTTTGCTGCTACACTGAGCACTCATGCGTCTCGAAGATTTCGACTACCACCTCCCCGCCGCCCAAATCGCGCAATACCCCACCGAGCGACGAGACGGCGCTCGCCTTCTGCTGGTAGACCGCGAACCGCCTGATCGGGCGAAATTCACAGACACCTTCTTCTCAGAGTTGCCAGGCTTATTGCGTGGGGACGAATTGCTGGTCTTCAACAATGCGCGGGTAATTCCAGCGCGTCTTTTCGGTCGCCGCACTAATCCCACACCAAGGCTTTCCGCGACGCCTCGCCAGCCGGGGCCTACTGGACAGATCGAGGTATTTCTTTCCCGCGAAATTGCCCCAGACACGTGGGAAGCGCTGGTCAAGCCAGGAAAGAAACTTCAGCCCGGAGCGCGAATACTGTTTGGCGAAGGACAGCTCGCGGGAGAAATCGTCAGCCGCGCGGATTTCGGGATGCGTTCCATCAAGTTTCAATCGCTTGACGCGCGCAGCGTAACTCAGCACATCGAGGCGCTGGGCCACATACCATTGCCGCCATACATTAACCGCGCGGACGAAAATTCCGATCGCGAACGCTACCAGACCGTCTTCGCCAAGCACCCGGTGGCTGTGGCGGCGCCGACCGCCGGATTGCACTTCACGAGGGAGATTTTGCAGGCCATCCGCGATCGCGGCGTGGAAACCTGCGAGTTGACCCTACACGTCGGCCTGGGCACGTTTCAGCCCATCCGCAGCGAAACGCTCGAAGAGCACATCATGCATGCAGAGTGTTACGAAATTCCCGAGGATACCGCGGCGCGTATTTGTGCGGCGCGCACCGCAGGTCGGCCCGTCCTTGCTGTGGGAACCACGGTAGTGCGCGCGCTCGAAGCCGCTGCCTTGCGAGCCTTGGAATCCGGTTCGGGCTACGCGAAAAGTCCGCGACTCATCGCCGCCGGTGGCGGAGAAGCCGCTTTGTTCATGTACCCGGGATTCACGTTTCGTGTTGTCGACGCGCTGCTGACCAATTTTCACTTGCCGCGCTCGACGCTGCTGGCGCTGATCAGCGCTTTTGCTGGAAGAGAACAAATACTCGAAGCCTACCAGCACGCGGTGCTCGGCGGGTATCGCTTTTACAGTTACGGCGACTGCATGTTGTTAAGATGAATTGTTGCGTTGAGTTATGGCGTTGGATTATCGCGCTAAATTGTTGCCTGATCATAGCGCTCAATCAACGAGCTGGATCATTGCGTTGAAGCGCGATTAGGAGGATGCTTAATAACTTCGCAAACTGAGGGCGCGCGCGAAAAACCTGCGTGCTAGCCCACCGTATTTTACGGCGATAATTTGCGGCAATTCGCCACACGCTTCGCCGGGATATTGCCACTTCAAAAGCTGCGCTGAAAGGCTCACGAGCAGGGAAGTGGCTATTTCTGGCGTTGCCACTAGCCACTTCCCGTTCGAATTATTGAAAGCCTTCACCGGCAGTCCTCCACAAGTTACAGCCGTTTGCTATTCGTTGAAAACGAATACTTTGGTCTTGCCGGCGAAACGCACTTCTTTCACGCTGCCATCGGCATCAAGTAGCAACGAATCGGTGTTCGCTTTGACGGAGCGATCTTCCCAGCGGCCTTCGGATTCCGCTACGACGCTCCGTCCCTTCTCTACTGTGGCCTTGTTGCCGTCGATCATCAGCTTGTAGTCGCCGGCCTTCAATTCGGCTTTGCCGATTTTGGCGCTTTGCGAAATGGAGATGCTGGTAACCGTGGGTTTTGCGAACGCGGGAACGGCTAGAACCACCGCCGCCAACAACGCCAAACTGCGGAACTTCGCATTGAAATTCATGAGCGTATCCTGCCTTTCGAAGACTTCGAGTCAGCCAAACAGGACCACGTGGAAGAGGAACGAGTTGACACGCAGGCGGCGGACGAGTAGTCTCGCCCGGAAGACACCTATACTTCCTGGACTAACGGCCGGAAAGATTGCGTGTCGCACGCCCCGCGGCTGCCACCGCGGGGTTTTCGTTTTCACATCCCCAGAGGCTTGCTCTGGCTGCACTGGTATAGACGAAGTGACTTGAAAAAATGTTTCGGACGATGCAAACAATTGTTGTACATATTTCGCTGCCGCCGCTGGCGGTTTCGCCCGCATCCCATTTGTGGGAAGGCATGGGAAAATCTTTTCCAAATATTTAGCTGATATTTAGAGGAATTTGTTATTTCTATTACATTACAAGTCGTAATGCGCTGCCGGGCCGCTCGCATCATCGCGCCCCTTCCTTTATACTTCTCCGTACTCACTTAATGTCCGCCACGCGCATTCTCGTCCTGAGTGATCTGCACGCCAACGCGACTGCTTTCGAGGCGGTACTTTCCGCCGCCGAAGGCCGCTGGGACATATGCGTCTGCCTTGGCGACGTCGTCGGCTATGGCCCAGATCCCAATCAGGTAACAGCGCGGGTTCGTGCCTTGGGCGCCACTACGATTCGCGGCAATCACGACAAGGCAATTTCCGGCGTGATGGATACCATCGATTTCAATCCGGTGGCCCGCGCTGCCGTCGAATGGACGCGCGCCGAGCTGCAGCCCGAGCACCTCTCGTGGCTAAAGGAACTACAACCCGGGCCGTTCCCCACCGATGGAATCGTGCTCATCCACGGCGCGTATCAGGACGAAGATGAGTACGTGTTTACTCCGGCGCAGGCCATGGATGGACTGCTCGACTCCTCTTCTGCCGTCACCTTCTTCGGCCACACCCATCATCAGGGCGGTTTTTCCTTTCTCGATTCCAGCGTGGAGTTGCTGCAAATTCGCCCGCGGCCCAGCGAGAGTTTTACCGCGCTGCGTCTGGAACCCGGCCGGCGTTATCTGCTGAATCCGGGTTCCGTCGGCCAGCCGCGTGATGGAGATCCACGCGCCGCCTTCGCCATCGCCGACCTGGAACATCACATCGTGGAGTTCTGGCGCGTGCCGTACGATATCTCTGCGGTGCAAGACCGCATGCGCAGCGCACACCTTCCGGAACCTTTGGCGCAACGCCTGATGCTCGGCCGTTGAGCGCCGCGGAAAATTAACTGTTTTGCAGGTGGAGATTTTGTGGGTCCGAGCTTTAGCTCGTACGACACCCGTTCAGCTATCATTGGACTTTGGCCCGTGAGGAATTGCTCCGACGCGTTTCCGCATTGTGACGGGCACACCGTGCGATTCTAAAGAGACATGAGCGACAATCTCCAGTTCGGGGCGCTGCAGGACCCGGAGCCGAATCGCGGCAAGTTCCGCTTCGCGCTGATCGCCGGCATCGCCGTGGTGTTTGTGCTGGTGGCGGCGCTTGTGCTGCCAAGCGGTATGTTGCTTAACCCGTGGTCTCACGGCAATCAGCCCAACGGCGCCAAGCGTCATCTCACCGCTGCCGGTGCGCAATTGCTCTTCGGCCCCGCCGAGCAAGCTTACGCTCCGCAGATCCATATAGAAAACATAGCGATGAACCGCGTGGAAAACTTCCTGAATCAAGAAGTGACCACGCTGTCCGGCGAAGTGGTGAACACCGGAGACCGCTCCCTGCAAGGCCTCGAACTAACCGTGGAATTCTCTGACGAGTTGCGCCAGACCATCCTGCGCGAATCGCGCTCGGTGCTCGACCCGCCTCCCTTGGCTGCCGGCGCGCGCCGCGATTTTGAAATCTCTTTCGAGCACGTCCCCGCTTCCTGGAACATGCAGCAGCCCGCCATAGCAGTTACCGCTTTGCGCTTTACCGCTGCAAAATAACAATTGATAAGTAACAGTCCTGATTTATACTTCAGCGCGTGGAATTCGCCGCTGAACTCGAAGCCAGCCTCAAGGAGTTCTCCGCCTTCGGTCTGGTGGAAGTGCGCGAGAACGGCGGCCGCGTCGCGCCGCTCGAAGGTCTTTCCTGGGAGATTCGCGGTTCCGGGGAAAAGCCGCTGCTGCACATCTGGTCGGAATACTACAATCTGACGCGGCGCGTGCTCGCTATCACCGACCATTCCGAGCAACGCCTGGCACTGGCCGTGGAACGATTCGGCCGCTTGAAGCCCGACCGCCTGGAGTTTGTTCGTAAGGATTTTCAGCGTCAAGCGCGCGAACTCTCGCGCCAGGAATTTTGCGAACGGTTGAAAGGAATTCTTGCACAGCAATTTCCCGACGATGTTCTGGACTCGCTGGTCACCGGCGAAGACCTGGAGCATTCGCTGCCGGGAAATTATGCGCGCGGCGTATCGCATCGCGGTTCCACGCATACCGCAGTGCTCGCCGTCAGCGAAAATGAATCCCCGGAAACCATCGCGAAGATCCTCACCTTTGGACTGTTGTGGCTGGATCGCTTGCGGTCCAGCAGCATGCGCGGTTCCCTTTCCGGGCTGCGGCTGATTTTGCCGGCCGGCGGCGTGCGCTCCGTGGCCCATGGCTGTGCCGCGCTCGCACCGAATTTGGGCGTGCGTTTATTCGCGCTGGATTCCCGCCTGGACGTGCTCGAAGAGGTGAATATCAGTCAGGCGGGAAATATCGATTCGTGGCTGGTACCGCATCGCGAATTTCAGGATTTGCTGAATCGCGCGCATCCAGATCTCGCGCCGATTGTAACGCTGGCGCCACGCAGCATCACTTTGCATCCCGCGCCATCGCGCACGGTGGTGTTGCGCTTTCGCGGATTGCCCTTTGCCGTGTGGGAAAGTGGCGAACTGTTCGTGCTGCATGGCGAATCGCGCAAGTTAATCCGCGGCGATGCCAGCGCATTTCTAACTCCCCGGCTGCACGAGCTTGAGCTGCATCGCCATCCCCTGGCTGGCGACACCCGCCACGCACTGTACCGCGCGCAACCGGAACGCTGGCTCGAAGCCCTGGTCCGTGAAGACGTAGCCCGCGTCGACGCCTGTCTCGACGCTAAATTCGTCTACGCGCAGGTTTTTGCAAACGCCGCGGGGGGCCACGGCATTCTGGACCTGCTCTGCGCCACGCGTTCCGGCCGCCTGGCAATTATCGAGTTAAAGGCTAGCGAACACATCCATCTTCCCTTGCAGGCCAGCGATTATTGGTTGCGTATTCGCCGTCATTTGCAACAGGGTGACTTTCAACGCCACGGCTATTTCCCCGGTATGGCGCTGCAAGACGCCGCGCCGCTCGTCTACTTGGTGGCCCCGGCGCTGCGCTTTCATCCCACCACAGATGTGTTGCTTCGCTACCTTACCCGCGACCTCGAGGTGGTTCGCGTTGGATTGGCGGAGAGCTGGCGCCGCGGTCTGCGCGTGGTACAGCGCCATTAAGCGTTTCCCTACTTTCGCCTGGCGTTCTACGTCGTAATACCGCTGTTCATACCGCGCGTCCAGCAGGTAAAATCATTGCGGTGAAATCGGTCAAGGTGCCCAGGTGAATTTTTCCGCAACGATCAGGGAAAACGGTCAAATCTCCGTCGTACACATCACAGGAAGCCTCACCTCCTTTGAAGTTCAAGGATTGCGCTCCACGATCTCCGGGCTTCTGAAACAGGGCCGCAAAAAAATTGTTTTGAATCTGGACGGTCTTCGCTATCTGGATAGCTCCGGCATCGGAGAACTGGTTCGCAATTATATGACGGTGATCAAAAGCGGCGGCGAAATGAAAGTGGTGGGACTAAAGCCCAAGGTGGAGGAAATTTTCAAAGTAACGCAGCTGCATCAAATTTTTCAGGAATTTCAAGACGAGGCCGAGGCGCTGGAAAGCTTCCCGGAAAACCGCAAAAACACGCCACCCCCAGCAATCCCCGACTGAAGTACGTGACTTTGGCGCCCCAATTGAAAAACAGCCGTAAAAGGAGAGAAGCAGTTAAGGGGTTGCCTTAACTGCTTCCCGGGGTGTGTCCTCGAAGTGGTTTTGAAATGTTAGATGCACCGCTTTGAGATTGGTTTCACGTATCGCAATATTTCTTTGAGATTTTTTTATACTAGACGGAAGCCCTAGTAAAACAAATACTTACGCCATCGCTCATCACGATGACCGATCAGCCGCATCAACTGTCGCGAAGTGTGCAGCGTAAACGGCCGCGGCCGCCGCGCCAGTTTCAGACCCGCCTCTTCCGGCGTTCGGTCGCCCTTGCCGTTATTGCAGCGGTAACAGCAAGCCACCAGATTTTCCCAAGACGAGCGTCCGCCGCGGGACCTGGGAACCACGTGGTCCAGCGTCAACTCGGAGCTAGGAAAGATGCGCCCGCAGAACTGGCAGGTATTGCGATCGCGCAGCAGAATGTTCTTCCGCGATAGCGCCCGGCTCTGCTGCGGAATGTGCCGGTAGGCCAAAAGCCGGATAACGGATGGAACTTTGTGCGCATGCGCCGCAGAATGAACTTCCGAGTTGTGCATCTCTTCGGCCTGCGCTACGCCCTTGAGCATCAGCACCATGGCTCGCCGCACCGCCGTCACGTTAATAGGCTCGTACGTCGCATTGAGCACCAACACAGGCTCCTGCATTAGCGACGCTCGCCGTGGCGTGATCGGGTTGTAGGGTCTACTACCGGCAGGTCCGTCGCTGCCAGGCACAAGCGCTCCGGCGGCTTCGGGGGTATAGCGCCCCCGGGATTCGCTCGCACTGGACCTCGCAGGGCTCATGCGCGTACCTCGGGCTAGCTTGGACTGTGCTTCGTGACCGGGCTTCGGGCGGCGCGGGCTACGGTCAGCCCTACAACCGATTTGGCTCCGGAATCGAGTAACGCTCGCGCGCAGGCGTCGAGCGTGGCTCCAGTCGTCAATACATCATCTACCAGTAAGACGCGTAGCTTGTCAACTTGGCTGCCTGGACGTGTGGCAAAGGCGCCACGGACGGCCTCCCTGCGCTCCTCCAGAGACAGCACCGTTTTTTCCGGGCGTTGGCGGGTGCGCACCAGCAAAACAGGCCTGTAGGGCAGCCTGAGCGCCTTGGCGAGTGGCTTGGCGAGCAGTGCGGCCTGGTTATATCCGCGCTCTCGTTCGCGACTTCGGTGTAAGGGGACTGGTACTACTAAATCGGCCTCGAACGCTTCTCCTTCGCCGCGCACCAGCTGCACCATACGGGCTGCGAACCACCTCGCGAGGGGGTCCGTCCTCTGATATTTCAGCATTAGCAACGCGCGCACCAGCTGGTCTTGATAGATGGCTAGGCTGCGCGCTCGCGCGAATGCGTAGGTCGGAGGGTTGCAATGAGGGCAACGCAGCGACTCGACTGTAACCGGATGAAAAGACTCCAGCGGCTGACCGCAAATCTCGCAGGCTCGTTCCGGGACCCGCGTGAACGAATCGAGGCAATCCTCACAGATCGGGACGCGACTGGCATGTGCCAGCAGTTTTTCGCAAATGCGGCAAGGCGCGGGGAAAAAGATGCTGACCAGCGCATCTTCGGCCTCGCGCAGCAAAGAGTTCGCAATGCCTCGTAAAGGGAGCGAAGTAAGCACGCCGTAGCCATTTGGCACCATTCATTGGCGCCGCACGCTGGCAAAGATTACTCCTCATGCTTCTCAGAAGAAAGCATTAAATTATCGTTATATATAAATAATTCTGTAAGTAACACGGAGAGTGACCAAAAGCTTCGGTTCCGCAGCGCTCCGGGGGGGACGGCATGCCGTGCCCACTCCTCAACCAGGCGGAGAAATGCAGCCGTCTTCTGCTCGTTTGACCCAAAAGCAATTTCCTGGGGAAGTCTCGATCCCGAAGGGATCGCGCGCCAGCGGGCTACAGCAGGCCCTGCTCCATCTTCTCTTGGCAGGTAATACAGTGCTTCGCCCAGGGCACCGCCTCCAGGCGCTTTTGCTGCAATTCGTCCTGACAGTTGGCGCACACGCCATAATCGTCCGTATCGATGCGCTTCAGCGCCGCGTCGATCAGGTTGAGGATCTTGCGATCCGTATTGGTCATGCCGAACAAAAACTCCTTGGTGTAGGAGTTCGCCGCCTTGTCCGCCAGATCCACGGTGGGATCTTCATCGGCGGTGCGGCCTTCCTCCTGCGTACGCGCGATGGTCTTCATCAACTCCTCGCGCCGTATCGCCAACTTTTTCTTGTAGTACTCGAGCCTTTTCTTGTCCATGAGTGTCCCGCCCCACAGTGTGCCTTCCGGGGCCATCTAAAAACTCCGTAGTGTAGGCCCTGTAGTCGTTCATGTCAAGTTCCAGGCGCTGCTTCCGGGCCTTCGCGTTGGGTACTCTTTGCTGATTGACGTTGTGGAAGTTGGTGAGTATCCTCACGTTAGGCAAGTTGGAGAACCTTTATGCGACGAATGCGCGAAATCCTCGCGGCGATGGCAGCAGCAACCGTATCGGTGACGATGCTTGGAGCGCCTCTATGGGCAGCGCCGGCGTCACAACTTGGCATTGTGGTGTTCGCGGATCATGCGCGCGTGGGAACTGCCGCCGCATCGGTTGGCAGCACGGTATTCGGCGGCGACAGACTGACCACCGAACCCAAAGGTAGCGTGCAGGTCCGCGCTGGTGCAGCGCGATTCTTGCTGGCCGGCGGCGGCGTGGCCACCCTATCCAGCGATGACGCGATCCCGGCGGCGACCTTGATTTCTGGGACGGCGACATTTTCTACCGCCAGCGCCAAAGCGTTCACTTTGCATTTTGCAAATGCCGCAATTCGCGCGAACTCCGATGAACCCACCGTAGGACAAGTCTCGGTGCTCGGACCGAAGGAACTGATCGTGAAAAGCACGCGCGGGTCCCTGGCCTTCACCGTAAGCGGCGAAACCCGCGTGGTCGCGGAAGGCTCCGCCTACCGCGTGATTCTGGATCCGACTCCGGCAGAGGTTGCCTCAGCAAATTCCCCAGCGCGAGGCGAATCGCCGCAGCAGACTGGAGGCGAGCCGCGGGCTGGTGAGATTTCCCGCATTATTCCCCAGGTGACTATCGGCCGTGGCGGGCAGACCCTGGATGCTACGGCAAACTCCATCGTGGATTGGCAAGACCAGATCAATACGTCAACCATCGCCCGGGCGCGCATCGGTCTCGACGATGGATCCGTGTTGAACGTCGGCTCGGGCTCTTTGCTGCGCGTTGTGAAACACGATTCTGCCGCGCAACAAACGGACCTGGAACTGACTTACGGCAAGCTCCGCGCCAGGGCGCAGCAAATTTCCAAGCCGGGCGGCACTTTTGAAGTACACACCGCCGCGGGAATTGCCGGCGTAGTGGGCACGGATCTTTACGTGGACTACTTCAACGACATCATGAACGTGATCGTGTTTGAAGGCACCGTGAAGGTCTGCAATCTGTCCGGAGCGTGCGTGATCGTGAAGGCCGGGGAGATGACCAGCGTGCGGAGGGGCAATGAAGGCCCTCCGGTTCCACCGGTTCCGGCGCCTCTGGCGTTGATGACTAGCGCGGCCTCGGATACCGACGACGGTGAAGCCGTAGCCCAGGCGGTACCGAATCCAACGACCCCCCGCGCCGACAACAGCCGCACCAAGGTTGGCGGCGGCCCGGTTAGCGCGGGAAGCAGCAAATTTGTGTGGTATGCCGTCAGCGTGGTGGCCATCGTAACCGCTGTCGCGATTCACCAAGCGCTGGAAAGTCCGGACCGTCCTTAAGGCCTATTTGTAACCATTCTTGCAATTACACCAAGTTCATCAGCCGAAACATGACCATTTCGCGTCCGCAGATGTTTGCGGGCGTTATTTTTCGTTTATATCGACGCGATCACTTCGATTTCCACCGCCGCATCCTTCGGCAAGCGCGCCACCTGCACCGTTGTGCGAGCTGGCGGAGCACTACTGAAGAAGCGTGCATAGACTTCATTCATCGCCGCGAACTCGTTTATGTCCTTCAGAAAAACTGTGGTTTTGACCACGTGGTGGAGGTTCGAGCCGGCGGCTTCGAGAATGCCTTTTACGTTTTCGAGCACGCGCTCCGTCTGCGCCGCGATACCCGCGCCCACAAGTTCTCCAGTCTGCGGATCAATGGCAATCTGGCCGGAGACAAATAGAAAGCCGTTGGTGCGCACGGCTTGCGAGTAGGGACCGATGGGCTTTGGACCGCGGTCGGTTAGAACGATGTCTCTCATGGTATAGCTCCTTTAGAAATAAGAACGGATAACGGTGGCAGCGCGTCGCCGCGCGATGCGGACACGGCGGAATTTTCGTAGCGCGCACGGAAGTCTGCCGGAACACCGGGATGCTTCATCCACAGCCGCACAAATGCGGCGACGTTTTGGTGCGTCTCCTGCTCGAACGCGGCGATCAAATCGTCGAGATCGAAACCCCGGCCGGCGCGAGCGTATAGCATGTGGTCGATCGCATCGTTAAATACTTTGGGACCGTAGCGATCCTGCAGCGCATAAAAGAACAGAAAGCTCTTGGCGCGCGCGATCTGGCGAGCTTCGCGCGTGACGTTGATCGCGGCACTGTCCGAGGCTTGGCCAAGTGCGTCCTTTCCAATAACATCTCCTCCAGCGGGCGTGGCAGCGGATTGCGGCGCTTTGAGCGATTTTTGCGCCCTTAGGGGTTCTTGCAGCTGACGCGCGCCAGCGTCTTTCGGCACCAACTGCAGCGCATGCCGAATCGTTTCGCCACGCGCTTGCGGACCTTCAATTTCTTCGCGGCTTCTGGCGGCCGCAAAAACCGGCAGTAACGAAAGCGGTTCGGTTTGCTGATAAAAACCAGGGTTGCGGCCGTATCCCAACCAACTGGCGGCAAGCGATGGAGCGGCTGCGGCGGCCAGCTTTGGCGCTCCCTTGCTAACATCCACCATCACTGTGTCGGAGGAAGCGAGCTCGGCGGTCGGTTCCTCTCGCGAATCTTCATTGAGGAGTGCCACGGCGCTGGAACGAAAATTGGAAATACATCCTTCGGGGACCGGACACTCCACCACCCAGAAAGTCGAAACACGACTGTTGGGCGCTCCAAAAATGGAATTGTAGACGTCGATGGTGCGTGCTAATTCGCCACTGGCCTGCTGCAGAACTCCAGACTTGCTGGACGCCCGGCTCCAGAGGATGATTTTCTGATGCGCAGCGCGAATCTCTCTGGCGTTGTACCGTCCCGCAACCACGAACGGGTAGCGATCTTTCACGGTCTGTAACGCGCGAAAGGTCTGCGTGCCATTCTTGCTGTCACGCGAGGACTTCTTGAGCGTACCGCTGCTATGTACCAGAAACCCTTCGGGCGCATTGATTACCAGCTCCCATTTTTTGGGAGGCACGCCGCCAAAGCCGAGGAATCCGCGAACTTGCGGCAGTTCGGGACTCCAGCCCGCGGCGGGTAAATAAAATGCGTCGGACGCGAAACTGAGATCCCTGCGGTCCGCAGCGGGCGGCAGAATATCGTAGGAGATGTGCAACGCGTGTGCGGCATCCACTGGCCACGGGGTTGCGAAGCGAATGACCGAGTTGCGCGCATCGCCCGTGCGTGGCTCGCTCACAATATCCGCGCCGTCCCATTTTGTAGCAGCGGCGCCGGTGTTCAGACGTTTTTCGTTCGGGAGCAAAATCTCGATTTCGCGAATAGAGCGGACGCCGGTGTTGCGGAGCTGATAGTCCGCCTCAATGTGGATGGTTTGCGCCGAAGGTGCGAATTGCACGCGAATTTCCTGCTTCTCAACGACAAAGCCTGGGCCCAGCGGCGCGGCGCACGAACTGGCCCACATGGCGCAAAGCAGCAGGAGCGCAGCAAAGGGAAAAACGGATTGGAGGCGCGGCCGCAAAACCTCTTGATTGTAACGGGGAAAGGCGGGGAGCAACAGCGCGGTGTAGAGAGAATTCAACGGAACTGGCTGACAAATTGGCACGAAACGGGTACTGAGCGGTGTGAGTTAACGATCGGCTGCGGAGAGCGCCAGCCAGCCCGCCAAAATCAGCGCCGACTCGCGCGCGTGCGAACGAAATCCGTGTTGGCGTGATTTCTCTTGGCTACGCGGGCGGCGACTTCTTTTTCCGCTTGGTCGTCGGTCATGCCTGCGTTGATGTACTCGAGAATCTGTCTTTCGCTAAGACCGGTGTTCTTCAGGCGGCCAATTTCTTCGCTGGAAAGCGTGGGCTGGCGCTGGAGGTGGCGGCTAACCAGCGTTTGCACCGTGGCCGCGGACAGCCCGATTAATTTCAGGGTGATGGCTTCCGTGCTGATGCTGTCGATTTGGTCGGACTGCGCCATGCTGAGAATGTCTTGCTCGGAATAGCCGGCGCTCACAAGATTGCTCGCGGAATCACCGCTGCTAAAAACGTGCCCGTGGGAACGCGCGTCCTTGACCATCGTCAGACATGCGTCATCGCTCAGGCCAAGACCTTTAATTGTGATGATCTGCGGGATTTCCACCGCGGTCACGTTCAGCTTCTTGAGTTGCTCCACGGTGCTGGAAGACAAGCCAGAATTTTCGAGCGGAAGATAGTTGGTCGTCGGATGTTTTTCGCAGCCTGCGAGCAGCAACCCGCCGAGTAGAACACCAACCATCGCAATAGAAGCTGGACGACGCATACCCTTATTCTAAGCGCTCAACTGCCAGGGTTGGGACGCGTGTGTTTTGGGCGACACCCGGCGAAAGGACAGGTACGTCGCGGCGGTCGCGAATTCGTTTTGGAGTGCGGCGGCTTGCCGCCGCCCTTACGGTGCGAACCTAACTCTGGCTTAAATCTTGAGTCGCGCGTCGATCTGCACTTCCACGAGAGGCCCCATTCGCAGATTTGCTAGATGTTGCAGCTGCGAAAGCGGCGTCAAGCCGCCGCACTCTAAAACGAACGCTAGTTGGGGGCGGAGCCTTCGCCGGGTTGGTAGACGCGCTCGACGCCGATTACGCCGGTGATGCGGCGGATATTGACGAGGATGGTTTCGAGCTGGCGTTTGTCGGCGATTTCGAGACTGGCTTCGATGCGGGCGTTGAGTTTGTCCGGGCGACTCTCGAGGTTGCGGATGTTGGAGCCGGCGCCGCTGATGACGGCGGTGATCTCGGCGAGCAAGCCGGCACGGTCCTTGGCACGGATGGAGAGCTGCACTGGGAAGGTGGAAGCGCTGTCGCCGCCCCATTCGACGGCGATGCGGCGTTCCGCCTGATACAGCAAGTTTTGCACGTTGGGACAGCTCTTGGTGTGCACGGCCACGCCACGTCCGCGCGTGATGTAGCCGATGATTTCGTCGCCGGGAATCGGGTTGCAACATTTGGCGCGATAGACGAGCAAATCGTCCTGGCCCTTGACGACCAGCGGAGCTTCGCCAAAGCCGAGCATGCGCTTGACGGTTTTTACCAGTGTGGGCTTGGCGTCCACATTTTCCACGGCATCGTCTTTCGCAGCGTCGCCAAACACGCGGGTAAGAATTTGCCGCGCGGAATATTTTCCGAAGCCTACGGCAGCGTACAAATCTTCGATCTTGGAAATGCCCAGGTCCGCGGCGACCTTGAGCATGTCGGCTTCGGGAATTTTTTTGAGGCCGCGGCCGAAATGGCGAGAATCGTTTTCCAGAAGCTTGCGGCCCATTTCCGTGGCTTCTTCGCGCTCCTGCACGTTGATCCAGTGGCGAATTTTGCTTTTGGCGTGCGAGGATTTGACGAAGCTGAGCCAATCGCGGCTGGGGCGATGGCCTTTCTGCGTGAGAATCTCCACCACGTCGCCGTTGGTGACTTCATGGCGCAGGGGAACCATCACGCCGTTAACCTTGGCGCCCACGCACTGGTGGCCCACTTCCGTGTGCACGGCGTAGGCGAAGTCTACGGGAGTGGCACCGCGCGGCAGCTCCATCACGCGGCCTTTGGGCGTGAAGGCGTAAACTTCCAGCGGCGCCAGATCGACTTTGAGCGTGGTGAGAAACTCGCCGGGTTCCTGAAGTTCCTGCGACCACTCGATCAATTGGCGCATCCACGCGATGCGCTGATCGTCGTCATCGGCGGCTGGTTTGCCGCTCTTGTATTTCCAGTGCGCGGCGACGCCTTCTTCCGCCAGGCGATGCATTTCCTGGGTGCGAATTTGAATCTCGAAGGCTTGTCCGCCGTGCAGCACGGTGGTGTGCAGCGACTGGTAAAGATTCGGCCGCGGCATGGCGATGTAATCCTTGAAGCGGCCCGGGACTGGTCGCCAGATGTGGTGCACCACGCCCAGCGCGGCGTAGCAATTGCGTTCGGTATCGGTGATGACGCGCACGGCGAGCAGGTCGTAGACCTGCTCCAGACCACGTTCTTGACGAATGGTTTTGCTGTGCAGGGAGTAGAGAGCTTTTACGCGGGCTTCAAGCTCCGCGGGAATACCGCTTTCGACGAGCTTGGCGCGGATAGTGCTCTGCACTTCCTCCAAAAAACGCTGGTGCACAGGGGCTTTGTCGGTGACTTGCTTTTGCAGCGCGAAGAAAGCTTCGGGCTCAAGGTAGCGGAAGGCAAGATCTTCCAGCTCGCCGCGAACGATGCCCATGCCGAGGCGATGCGCAATAGGCGCGTAAATATCCAGAGTTTCCTTGGCGATGCGCTGCTGCTTGTGGGGCTCCAGGTAATCCAGGGTGCGCATGTTGTGCAGGCGGTCGGCGAGCTTGACCATCACCACGCGAACGTCGTTAACCATCGCCAGAAGCATCTTGCGAACGTTTTCGGCCTGGCGATTTTCCGGAGCGACCATATTGAGGCGGCCGATCTTGGTTACGCCGGCAACGAGGTGGGCGACTTCCGCGCCAAAGCGTTCTTCAATGCGGGAGAGCGGGAATTCGGTGTCTTCGATGACGTCGTGGAGCAGTGCGGCGGTGAGCGTGGTGGCGTCCATCCGCATGTCAGCAAGGATGTGGGCTACTTCGAGCAGGTGGGTGAGGTAGGGCTCGCCAGAGCTACGCAGCTGGTCGCGGTGGCGTTCGGCGGCGATTTCGTAGGCGCGGCGAACCACCCAGGGATCTTCGGAGGGGCGATTCTTGCGGAGTTTTTCGAGGAGTTCCTCGAGGCGAGCGTCCAGCTGGCGATCATCGCGGTCGCGGTGAAAGTTTAGCGGGGCGTTGCCGGAGGACGGCATGGCGTAGTTTACCTCTTAACGCGGCTGGGGGAAAGCCGCGGAGAATGGAATTAGGAAACGGATTTCTGTGGGAATCCCCTGGGGGATTCCTGAAAGGATGTGAAAACAAAGGGAGTTAAAGTGCTTTGTTTTCACATCCTTTTGTAAGTGCGCATTCTAAAGGAGTTAGCGCGGGTTGTTAGTTACTAAATGATTACGCATAGCAAAGCCCGCCGGTCGATAAGCAGGGGCTTTGGTTCATTTTGGGAAAGATCGCAACGGACTGGACGTGGTTCTCTACGGAAACAATAGTAAACAATGATAATTGAATTGTCAAGACTTTTTTGTGGCATCTTTTAAAATGGCGGCAAGTCTCGGGCCGACAAGGAGTTGCGTGACCCATTTGCGGGATAGGAGTAAGGGGCGGGCGTTGGGGATGGGCCCTTCGTGGAGGGGATAGGAAGACGAAGATTAAGAATAACGCAGAGACACAGAGTTCGCAGAGGGGTGCGGAGAACCCCTAAGGGGCGGGGTCGGTCGACCGATGATCGAAATGGCGCTAGTAGCGGCGCAAAAAGAACGCCAATCAGGAGATTCATCCCGCGGAAGACGCGGGATGGAAAAGCGTTGGCGTTCCCAGGGTTTCGTGGCTTCGATTAGCCGCCGGCGGGTTGCGGCTGGTCGGCGCGCTTTTGCTTGATTTCTTTGATTTGGTCGATCAGGTCGTCGGCTTGCTTGGTCAGGGCGGCGCGTTCGTCGGCGCTTTCCACGGTGTCCGCCTTGCGGCGATAGAGGAGGTTGAGATAGGCCATGGCGTCGTCGTAGTCAGGACGAAGCTGGATGGCTTTCTTCAGGTCGGCGATGCCTTCGTCGATCAGGGCGCCCTCTTTGGCGACATAGTCGGCACGAACGGCCGGCGGCAGAGGATCGGTATCCTTGATCTGTTTATTGATGTGTTCTTTATTGTAGTCCACGCGCATCAGGCCGTTGGCGCGGAAGGCCAGGGTCCAATCGATGACGCCGATCCAGTAGTAAGGTTCGGGATCGTTGGGCTGCAGGCTGATGTGCTTTTGATGGAAGGTCTTGGACTCTTCGAATTTGGCTTCGTCAAACGGCGTGCCGGCCATCTGGAAGAGGATGGAGCCAATGCCGTCGATGGCGCTTAAATTGTTGGGATCGGTTTGCAGAACTTCTTTAAACTCGGCGATGGCCTGATTGCCGAACTGCATATTTTCCTGGGACGGAGCGCCGGGGATATACTGCGTGGCGTAAGCGGTGGCGAGATAGAGGCGGGCATTCAGCAGGGTGGGATCCAGGTCCTTGGCCTGCTTGAAGTCCTCAATGGCCACATCGTACTGGCCGTTCTTGAAGGATTGCACGCCCTTGTTCAAAAGGTCGCGCGCGTGAAGCTTAGCGCAGCCGGAGACGCCGAGAACCAAAAGACATAACGCCGCGAGTGCGGCGACGCGGCGAGCGGACTGCGAAGGACGGACCGCTACGGAGCCCGCACCTGCTAGCGATGCATGAGTCATCGAAAGAACCATCCCTGATGTGCGCGACCGTAAAACGGCCGGCGCGAGAATTCACAACCGCCCTGCGAAGGGCAACGCCCAATTACAAATCTCTGTGTTTACTGCCCCGCTTCAAGTTTTGCCGTGATCAAGCCGACCTTGTCGATGCCCGCGCCGCGCATAATATCGATGGCGCGCGCAACGTCCATGAACATTACATCGTTATCGCCTTTGACGAAAGCAACTTTCTCGGCGCGCTCTTTAAAAATCTGTTCCATGCGAGCGCCGAGATTTTCCCAAGTGACATCTTCATTGTTGATCTTGAGCTTGGACTTGTCGGACTTGGGGTCGGCAATCACTTGGACGACAACGGTCTTGTCGCTGAGATCCTGTTCCTGCTTTTGATTCGGATTGGGCTGGGGCACCAGCGCGTCCATGCCCTTCGGCGTCAACGGCGTGATGACCATGAAGATGATCAGCAAAACCAGCAAAATATCGATAAGCGGAACGATGTTCATTTCCGCCATTGCACCGCCGGTATTTTCTCCTACGGACATTCCCATGGCAATTCTCCTAGCACAACTAAGACTATTCGTGATTCTGCCGCGCCGGGTGGGTGACGGCGCGGCCTGAAACAAACACAAACGAATGGTTCAACTAAACCGTTGCTATTCCGCGCTGAACGGGCTTAGTCCGCCGGAGGTGTAGCAGGTGGTGTTGGCGGCGCTTCACCCGCGGAGTGATTCTTCTCGGTGAGCAACCCGAGTTGATCCACGCCCGCGGAACGGATTTCGTCCACGGCACCGACGACGTCGCCGTATTTGGCACGAGCATCGCTCTTGACGAATACAGTCTTGTCCAGGCGGTTGGAGATGCGGTCTTTGATCTGGTTGGTGAGGTCGGCCTTTTCCGTCTTGGTGGTGCCGAGGAAAATATCACCGCTGCGGGTGATGGCGACGATGATGGCGTCGTCTTTATCCGCAGCCTGCATGTCATGGGTGTTGTTGACGCTGGCCATGTCTACCTGCTTGCCCTTTTGCAACATGGGAGTGACGACCATGAAGATGATCAACAGGACGAGCATGATGTCCGCCATGGGAATGACGTTCGGCGTGGACATCTGACTGCCGACTTTGGGTTTGTATCCCATAGGGCGCCGTTATTTCTTGGCCGCGCCGCGACGGAGGATGAAGTAGTTGATCAGCTCCATGGAGGAGTTGTCCATCTCGACGTCGAAGGCTTCGACTTTGTTGGTGAAGTAGTTGTAGGCCCACACAGCGGGCACGGCGACGAGCAAGCCGAGCGCGGTGGTGACAAGAGCTTCAGCGATACCGCCGGCAACCGCGGAGAGACCGGTAGCGTGGCTGGTTTCAATGCCTTTGAAGGCGTTCAAAATACCGACTACCGTGCCGAAGAGTCCGACGAACGGCGCCGTAGAACCGATGGTCGCGAGAGCCGAGAGGCCGCGCTTCATTTCCGCGTGCACGATGGCGACGGAGCGTTCGAGACCGCGCTTGGCGGCTTCGATGACGTCGGCGTCACTCACCTGTTGCGAGGCAGACTGAAATTCGGAAAGGCCCGTCGCGACGACCTTGGCAATGTGGCTCTTCTTGTTGCGCTCGGCAATGGCGATAGCTTCGTCGAGTTTGCCTTCTTTGAGCGCGCCAGCAACCTGCTGCACGAACACGCGAGACTGCTTGCGCGCCGCGCTGTACATCAGGGCGCGGTCAATCATCACGCCGAAGGAATAGATCGAGAGAATGAAGAGAATGACGACTACGGTGCGAGGCAGGGCGCTCATCGAGCCCCACATCGTGCGTAGATCCCAGTTCGAACCATTGGCCTGCTGAAACAGCATGGCCGCGTAAACGTACACTGTTGCCACCATTCGTTTGCTCCTTAGAATTTTCTATCAAACTAGCGTTTAAGCCAGAATTTGTTGCCGGGCCGGCGTCCCTTCCCCACGGCTGGAGCACCGGACCTTGCTGCGAACTTTGTTGCAAACCGCGTTGCGAACTTTAATGCAAATCTTGCTGCGAGCTGCGTTACTAGCCACCGAGAGAGAAAACCACGTCAATGGTGGTGTCGACTTCGACGGGCACACCATTCAAGAGCGTCGGCTGATAGCGCCACTGTCTGACCGCGTCGAGCGCGGCCTGTACCAGCAGCGGATGGCCAGACTCCAAAGTGAGCGACTGTACTGTGCCATCCTTGCCGATAATGGCGTGCAGGCGGACGGTGCCGGAAATACGGGTCTGGCGCGCCAGCGGAGGATAGTTAGGCTTGATCTGATTTATCAGCTTGGCTTGTTGCACGTTGCCGCCCTGACGAATGCGCGATTGCACGACCTTGGGAGGAGGGGGCGCCGCACCGATGCCGCCCATCACGCCACCCAAAACGCCGCCGATGCTGCCGCCGGCGACGCCGCCCGGCACGCCGGGACCGCTCATGCCCATGTCGGGCTCGGCGTCTTCCTTAATAATTTTGATGTCCTTCGGAATAACTTTGGGAGCCACCAGTTTGCCGGCATCCATCAAGTGGACTTGCGGCTTGATGTGCACGACTTGCGCGACGGGAGGAGGCGGCGGGGGCGGCGGAGGAGGCGGAGCGACGAGCAGCGTGGCCATCATCGTCTTGGGCAGCGCCTCGGTGTAAATCAGCGGGATCAAGATTAGGATGGAGAGAAATCCCACCTGGAAGATCATCGAGAGGACAACAGTCCAAGGCTTATTGGTCCGGACCGCCTTGGATGTGGACACCACCATATCTTCAAACATGTTTTATGACCTCCTGCCTGCGGCGGCGAGACGCCCGGGGGCGCCCTCACTTCCGCGGGCTTTGCTACCGGCTGCGGGTCCGGCGCCAACTGCCGAGCCGTGACCGCGCCAGTTAACCCAGGCGACCACGAGCGGAGCAGCGATACCAAAACTGGAATACGTTCCTACCACAATTCCCACCACTAGAGCAAAGGAGAAAGCACGTAGTACCTGCCCGCCCATAAGAAATAGTACGAGCACGGTGAGAAAAGTCAGGCCGCTGGTCAGAATGGTTCGCGAAAGCGTCTGGTTGATGGACTTGTTGACGACGTCCGCGAACGATTCTTTGCGCAATAAACGGTTATTCTCGCGAATGCGATCGAAAATCACGATGGTGTCGTTCATGGAATAACCGACCAGCGTGAGCAAAGCCGCGATGACCGTGAGCGAAATTTCAAAATGCAGCAACGAGAAAAAGCCCAGAGTGATCAGCACGTCGTGAAAAACGGCCAGAACGGCAGCGGCACCATAGACCCACTCGAAGCGGAAAGCAATATATACCAGCATGCCTGCCAAAGCATAGAGGGTAACGTAGACGGCCTGGAGGCGCAGCTCAGCGCCCACTTTGGGACCAACGATTTCGACGTTGCGAATGGTGAAGGGTCCGAGTGCGTAAGAATCTTTCAGCGAGGAAAGAACGGGCGCGGTGACGCCATTGACCTTGGCGAGGTCGTCAAAATTCGTAAGCACGCCGTTGGCTTCTTTGTCGCGATACTGCAGGATGCTTTTCGCGAGTTGCTGATAGCGATCGCCAGCGTTGATCGTGAGCACCAACGGATCGCGCTGCGTGAGAATGTCGTTGAGCGAAGCGGGCGTGGCGGCGTTGAAGTCCGGGTGATTGGCATTGCCCTGGCCGTAGATGACGTTGAGAGCGGTGAGCACCTGGGCTTTGCTGGTGTCGAGAGCCTGATCGGCTTGGCCTTTTTGCTCGAGGCTGATGACTACTTCGTTGGCCTGAGCGCCGGGGATGGCATTGTCGCTGATGGCTTGAATTTCGCTGCCGCCGAGGCCTTGCGCGGAGAGCGCGCTGCGCAGCTGATCGACGTTGGGAGCCTTAGCGAAGCGCACGTCAACGTTGGTGCCGCCCTTGAAATCGATGCTGTAAGGAAGACCGCCGCCCGTCGGGCCACCCTTGAGGAATACGGATGTCCATCCGATGATGAGAAGGAGCAGGCTCAACCCGAAGAAGAACTTGGCCTTGCCCATCCAATCGATATTTGGCTGTTTGAATAGCTCAATCATGCCGCTTGTGCTTCCCTTCCTTAGACTCCAAGGGGTTCGGCTTTGTTCCCGGCGCGGTCTTCTCTATGGAAAGAATAGAGTGTTGGCACCTTATAACCTAGAGAACGCTCGTTTTGCATCGAGTGAACCGTGTATCCCAGTGGTCCTAGTACGCGTTTGAGGTCTTAAATGCTCAATTCCCCCTGCCGATCCATCTTGGAGAGGTGATACTGAAAAATCGTTTTGGAAACGTAGATCGCGGTGAAGACGTTGGCGATCAAACCGATGGTCAGGGTGATGGCGAACCCGCGGATCGGCCCCGTGCCGAACAGGAACAGGAAAAACGCGGAAACGACCGTGGTTACGTGGGTGTCGATGATGGTCAGGAAGGCTTTGTCGAAGCCGGCCTGGACGGCGGAGGGGGCAGACTTTCCGTTGCGCAACTCTTCGCGAATGCGCTCGAAGACGAGCACGTTGGAATCGACGCCCATGCCGATGGTGAGGATGACGCCGGCGATACCGGGCAGGGTGAGGACCGCGCCGAACATGGCCAGGAAAAAGAGCAAAATGAGGAGGTTCAGGATCAGGGCGAGGACCGCGTTCGCGCCGGAGTAGCGGTAGTACACCAGCATGAAGATCATGACGACCAGCAAGCTGAGTACGGAGGCCTGGACGCCGTGACGAATGGAATCGGCGCCGAGGGAGGGGCCTACAGTGCGCTCTTCGAGAAATTTGATGGAGGCGGGCAGGGCGCCGGCGCGTAAAACCAATGCGAGATCGTGCGCGGTTTGCTGGCTGAAGTTTCCGGTAATTTCGCCGCTGTCCTCGATTTTCCCTTTGATGACCGGGGCGGAATAGACGCGCTTATCGAGTACGATGGCCATCTGGCGATTGATATTTTGCTCCGTGAACGGCCCGAAGCGGCGCGCGGCGTCGGCAGAGAGTGAGAAATTCACTTGATACAAGCTGGGGTTGCCGGTGTTGCGATTTTCCTGGGCGGTGCGCAGATCGCGGCCGGTGATGATGGGAGCGCGACTGAGCAGGTACCAGCTTTCTCCGACGTCCGGCGTCCCGGAAACGCTACGACTCGGAGCATCGCCGGGGACCAGTTCTGTTCCAGCGGGAAGCACGCCGCCGTGCTTTTGCAGCGCATCAAGCTGCGAGGTGTAAGTAACGGGGTCCTCGACGAGTTTCAGCTCAAGTTGACCGCCTTCTTGAATTACGTGTATGGCGCGGGTGGGATCGCCTTCGCCGGGCAACTGTACAAGGATTTCATTGTCTTTGCGGCCGTGCAGCTGAATGGTGGGTTCCGTCAAACCCAGGGCGTTGATGCGGCGCTCGATGGTCTCGAGCGACAAATTCATGGTGGTTTCCTGGATTTGCGCGATGGCGCCGGTGCGTAGTGTCAGCGTATAGCTGTCGGGATCGCCGGCGGCGGATCCGAGATCCCAAACGTTGCCGTACTGCGCGGTGATGAGGTCGCGGAAGGCGTTGAGCTGCGCGGGATCGATCTTGCGCACCAGGATATGCGTATCGTCGGCGCGGCGGACTTCGTCATAGGTAATATTCTTGGCGCGCAGTGCCGCGGTGAGGCGATCGACGGTTTGATCCGTTTCTTGCGCGACGGCTTCCTGCACTTGCACTTGGAGGATGAGGTGCGTGCCTCCCTGCAAGTCCAGCCCGAGCTTGATTTGGTGCGCGAAATTATCTTTTACTTGCGCGACGGAGGTTGGGAAGGTCGGATAGCCCACCAGGAAATAAATGCAGAACAGAATTACCGCCAGAATGAAAAGCGCTTTCCACTTCAGGTTAGGAGTCATGGTCAGAAAGTTTTGCCTGGCCGCGAGGTGGGCTTATTTTGCATCTTCCGATGCCTCCACCTGGGCTATTGCTGCGCGCGAGATGCGGATTTTTACCGGCGGCTCGGCGGAAATTTTCAGGATCAAAGAGTCTCCGTCGATGCCGCTGACGGTGCCGTAAATGCCGCCGTTGGTGATGACTTTGTCGCCGGTCTTGAGCGCTCCCAGCATTTCCTGCATTTTTTTGCGCTGGCGTTGCTGCGGCATGATGACCATCAGATACATGATGCCGAACATGAGGCCCAGCGGAATAAGAAACCCGCCGAAACCACCCGCACCGCCGCCAATCTGAAACAACATCGCCGACAAATTCGCCAAAATCATGAGTGCTTTTTAGACCAACCCTTCTTTATAACGGCTATCCGCGCCCCGAACAAAAGCCCGCAGGCGACAGAATCTGCCAGTGGCGAGATTTCCTCGCTGCCAAATTCCGATCGTGTTCTCTGCCCTTGGTGCCCCGCGGAGGTGCCCAACGGAAGCGCGAATCGCGCCCTTTTTTCGTTGCGCTACGCCGGTCCAGCAGTATAACGCGCGCGCATCGCAGATGAGAAATTCGCTAGGTTCCCAAACTCAATAGCCTCGTGGATTTGTCGCATGATGTCAAGGTAAAAGTGGATGTTGTGGTGGGTGGCGAGGATGGCGGCGGTGAGTTCTCCGGCGGCGAACAGGTGCCGAAGATACGCGCGCGTGTAACGTTTGCAAACCGAGCAGCTGCAATTTGCATCGATAGGGCTTTGATCTTGGGCGTAGCGCGCGTTCTTGATGAGCACGCGGCCTTCGCTGGTGTACAGGCAGGCGTGGCGGGCGGCGCGCGTGGGCAGCACGCAATCCATCATGTCGATGCCGAGCGCGACGTAATCAGCGAGCTGCTCCGGGCGGCCCACGCCCATTAAATAACGCGGGCGATCTTTCGGCAAAAGCGCGGTGACTTCCGCGGCCATTTCGCAGGTGAGGTCGTATGGCTCGCCGACCGCGAGTCCGCCGACGGCGTAGCCGGGAAAGTCGATGTCAAGAAGTTGGCGGGCGCTTTCGCGGCGCAGATCGGCGAAGGTGGCGCCTTGCACGATGCCGAATTGCCATTGCTCATTCTCGGGCGCGACTTTTTGCGCGCTATTTTCGAGAAAATATTTGCGGGCACGTTGGGCCCAGGCGGTAGTGCGTTTTAGGGCGGATTCGGCTTTGTCGCGCGGCGCGGGCGTTTCGATGCACTCGTCGAGCACCATGGCGATATCCGAGCCGAGGGCCAGCTGAATTTCCGCGGCTTTTTCCGGCGTTAGAAAGTATTCGGAGCCATCGAGGTGCGAACGAAAGCGCACGCCGTCGTCATTGATTTTGCGCAAATCGGAAAGACTGAAGACCTGGTAGCCGCCGGAGTCGGTGAGGATGGCGCGGTTCCAGGACATAAATTTGTGCAGCCCGCCGAGTTTGCGGACGAGTTCGTGGCCGGGGCGAAGAAATAGATGGTAGGTGTTGGCAAGAATAATGCCTGCGCCAAGCTCTTCGAGGTCTTCCTGGCGCAGAGATTTCACCGTGGCTTGCGTGCCCACTGGCATGAATACTGGTGTTTCGATGGTGCCGTGCGGCGTGGTCAGGCGCCCGCGACGCGCTCCGGTGGCGTTGGTATGAAAGACATCGAACGAAAACACGATGCCATCAGCGTATCACGGCGGGTTCAGGAGAAAATCCAGACACCAGTCACCTTCACGAGTACGTAGACCGCCCATACTCCGAGCGCGATCGCGAAAGACTTGCCAAACTTCAGTTTGCGAGGGTTCACGGCAGCGAAACCAACCGCGATCAAAATCAGCATCCAGAAAGAGAATATGTCGATCGATTTGCCCAGAGACAGCAGCCACTTTGCGGCGTCCTCGGGGACCAACACTCCGAGGTTGGTAGCCACCGGATTATCGAGATCGAAAGTTCCAACCGGTTTTATGAACAACACCAGCAAGAAAATCGCGGTACTGAGGATAGAGGTCATAAAGACGTGGGAAATAATTCCCATCGCCTGCGAGAAGCTTGCGCCAGCTCCTGCAAATAGGTTGTAAGCGCCCAGCATCACTGCGGCGACTACCAGAACAGCCAGCACAGCGACCGGTATACCAAAAATATAGGCAAATATCGGCGCCATTTTTGCGCCGCCTTCGATGCGTTGCTCCTTCTGCTCGGGAGACAGATTCGCGGCCTGCGGGCTTTTTTCGATTTGCTGCGAAACATAGCCGCGCCAATCCATGCGTTGATTTAGCGCGACGCAGGCGATGGTGCTCAATAGCAAGAGCAAGATTACTGGAACGATCCAGGTCGGGGTGGCTGCGATGTCTTTGAAGGTTCCTTTGGGATCGAAAAATACTCCCACGATTCTAGAGAAGGTTCCGAGTTGCGGTTGCGGCGCGGCGTTCGCCAGCGCTGCGGAAGATGTGCCCATGGTAGTCCTCCACTCGATTTTTGGCGGCAGTGTGACGAACGCCGCGCACAACGGCCCTGCGGGGTAAATATCAGCGCCTGTGCTACTGAGCCCTCGCCGGTGATTACGCACCGGATGGGATAAATATATCTAGGTTGGATGGATATTTCTGCGGAATTATCGAGCCTAGGCACTTGCGGCGGGGAGTTCCGGCACCGCAGCTAGAAGCTCTTTGGTGTAAACATGTTGCGGGTGGCTTAGGACTTGCTCAGCTTCGCCGAGTTCGACGAATTTTCCCGCGCGCATGACAGCGATGCGCGTGGCCACCTGCGCGACCACCGGAAGGCTGTGCGAGATCAACAGATACGTCAGGCCAAATTCTTGCTGCAATTCTTGCAGCAGCACCAGCATCTGGGCGCCGACAGAAACATCCAGCGCAGAGACCGGCTCATCGGCTACTACTAATTTGGGGCGCAAAATTAGCGCGCGGGCGATGCCGATGCGCTGGCGCTGGCCGCCGGAAAATTCGTGCGGGTAACGCGCTGCGGATTCTTCGTTGAGGCCGACGCGACGCAACATAGCCGAGGTGCGCTCGCGGCGTTCGATGCTGGAGAGTTTTGGCTCGTGAATGGCCAGTGGCTCGGCGACGATTTCGCTCACGCGCATGCGCGGATTCAGCGAGGCGTAGGGGTCTTGAAAGACCATTTGCAGTTGGCGGCGTTCCGCGCGCATTTCGGCGCTGCTCAAGGCGGTGAGTTCGCGGCCCTGGAAAATAATCTTGCCACCGTCTGGTTCGACGAGACGCAGCAACATGCGCGCTAACGTGGTTTTGCCGCAGCCGCTTTCGCCTACGATTGCGAAGGTTTCGCCTGCGGTGATCTGAAAACTGACGTCATCGACCGCCTTAAATTGATCGCGTTCGCTGCTTTGCGCAAAGGCGCCGCCTCCGCGATGATAATTTTTCCGCAGATTGGACGCTTGCAAGAGGATTTCGTGGTTCGTCATGCGCCTCGCAAATATCGGTGTTCGTCACGCTACGAAAGGCGACCGCCTCAGAAGGCGGCCGCTACGAAATCAACCCCATAAAATCGACCCCATAAAATCAACGCCACAAAAGCGGGGCCTCAAAGTCACGCTACGAAAGGCGACCGCCTCAGAAGGCGGCCGCTACAAAATCAACCCCATAAAATCGACCCCATAAAATCAACGCCACAAAAGCGGCGCTGCAAAGCGCCGCGAACGGTTTCACACCAGCACGCAGCGGGCAGAGTGCTGCTCGCCGCCCGCATCCACCGCACGCAGCGCCGGAACCGCCGTGACGCAATCTTCGCGGCGCCACTGGCAACGCGGTTCAAACGCGCAGCCTGGTGGAAGCGCCGTCAATTGCGGGACGGCGCCGGGAATGGGATCGAGCTTGCCACGCTCGAGAGTTGGCGAAGCCGCGAGCAATCCCTTCGTATAGGGATGCCGCGGCCGTGTGAGCACTTCGCGCACGGGGCCCTGCTCCACGATGCGTCCCGTATACATCACCGCGACGCGATCGGCCACCTGCGCCACCACGCCTAGATCGTGGGTGATGAACAGCATGCCCAGCCCCATTTCGCGGCGCAATCGATCGAGCAGCGCCAGCACTTGCTTTTGTACGGTGACGTCCAGCGCGGTGGTGGGCTCATCGGCGATCAACAGACGCGGCCCCGCCGCCAGCGCCATGGCGATCATCACGCGTTGCCGCAATCCGCCAGAGAGCTGGTGCGGAAATTGTTTAGCGCGATCTTCCGCTTCGGGCACCGACGCGCGACGCAATGCTGCGATGGTGCGGCGCTGCACTTCGTCACTTGTTAGTTGTGCATTGTGCGCTCGAATGGCTTCCGCGATTTGCGCGCCGACGGGCATCACCGGATTGAGCGAGGTCATCGGCTCCTGAAACACCATGGCGATTTCGCCGCCGCGTACGGCGCGCCATTCCTTTTCACGCAAGGCGACAAGATTTTGTCGCGCGCCTGCGCCGTTCGATTCTGTGGGCGTCAGCCAGGCTTCGCCGCTCACACGCGCGCCCGTGGGCAACAATCCCATCAGCGACAGCGACAGCATGGTCTTCCCGCTACCGGACTCGCCGACCAGCCCCAACGTTTCGCCCGCGGCAATGCGCAGCGAAACGTCGTTCACGGGGCGTACCCATCCGCGCGGCGTGGGCAATTCCACCGTCAGCCCGCTGACCTCGAGCAATCCGCTCATGGAGTCATGATAAACAGGAACATGCCGCGCGGCATGCGAAAGGTTTATATACGTTCCACGCGAATGGCAATTCCCTAGCGCTCCGCGAGTGGAATCACGAATTTCAGTGCGGTATGGGTGGACGAAAATCCCACCACCTTGACGTCTTTCAGGCCGGCGTCGCGGCCCATGGCAATCACGTCGGTTTCCTTAATCTCTTTCTGGCCCTTGGGATAGACCACCCACAGCGCCACGCTGCCGCTCATTTTCTTGGCGTGCTTCGGCACGCGAGCAAGTTCCTTCTTTGACGGCGCCGCGAAGAAAATCCACTCGGCGTCGTCGGCAATCGCCGCGGTTTCGACGTTATCGGTCAACTCGGACAACTCCCGCAGGAAACTCTCATCAAAATCTCCCAACACGGAGACCCGCGCGCCGCGTTTCACACCCAGCTTTTCGATGCGCGATTTTGGATGAAGAATTCTCTCCCGCCATTTGGCCGCGCTTTCGCCGATCTCGAAAACCGCCGAGCCGTCGGGGCCCTGCACGCGAAGCTCACCTTTCACGGCCTCCACCGATTTCATCGCTGCGAACGGAATTTTCAGGCGAAAGTCGCCGCGAAAAATCAGCTCGCTGGTTTCCAGCAGCGCCTTGCCCTCGGAACGCTGTTTGCCGAATTTCACCACGCAATTAACTTCGTTGCCCATGTGGCACCTGGATTGTTCAATTTCGCGAGGTTCGCGCAATTCCTTAACGTAAGTTCTCTTTCGCGTCGTGCACCAGCAACAACCGGGAACACCTGCTCGGCAATAGTAAACTAAAGAGTCCCATGGCCACCGCCGTCGCCAACCCTGTCGATTGGAAGCTGATCTGGGCGCAGCGCGGCTTCCGCTATTTCTTTCTCGCCATGCTGATTTCGCTGTTCGGCAGCGGCATGAATTTTGCCGGAGTGAGCTGGTACATTCTCGCGGCCACGCATTCCACCGTCAAGGTCAGCCTGCAAGTGATCGTGGTGACGCTGCCGGGATTATTCATTCCCTTCGTTGGCGGGGTGCTGATCGACCGTTTCGATCGCCGCTACCTGGGCGTACTGCTGGACCTGGCGCGCGGCGTGGTGGTGCTGAGCACCGCGTATATCGCCTGGAGCGGCCACCTACAACTGTGGCACCTGTATGCCATGACCTTGATCACCGGCACGGGCTCGGCCATGTATTGGGCCAACGTAAACTCCCTGGTGCAAGAAGTGATCCCGCCGAGCCAGTTTACCGGAGCGAACGCCGCGGTGCTAGTGGGCGTGCAGAGCGGCATGCTTATCGCCGGGTCCATGGTGGGTTTTTTTTACGACCGGGCCGGCATCTGGGGAATCCTGGCCATCGACGGCGCCACGTATTTCGTTTCGGCGTATTGCTTGTACCAGGTGCGCAGCGGTTACGTTTCGCCGCGCGGACTCAGCAAGAGCAATCGCGTTTATTCCGCGGCCACGGAGGCCACCGCGGAGGCGCTCGAGAGCGGCGCGAATCCCGAAATTGCCGAAGCCGGGCTGTCGCTGGCGATGTACAAAGATTTTAAAGAAGGCGTGCAGTACCTGAAGCAGCAGCCGGTGGTGCGCGCGCTGGGAATTACGCACGCGATTATGATGGCGGGGGTGGTCAGCGCGAACGTGGTACTCGTGGCGCTGGTAAACGATGTTTTACATGCTGGCGCGCGCGGGCTGGGTTTCGTAGAAGCGGGCTGGGCCGCCGGCGCGGTCACCGGAGGGTTGATTGCCAGTCAACTGCCGCAGCGCATGCGCATGCCGCTGTATGTTGCCGCGTTGAGCCTGCTCGCGGTGGGGCATATGGCTACGCCGTACGTGGCGTTTCTGGCCGGCGCGGCCGCGCTGCAATTTGTTTTTGGTTTATGCCGCTCGATGGGTGGCGTAGTGGCGCAGTCTTCGCTGATGTCCCTGGTGCCGTATCATTTTATGGGGCGCACGCAATCGGCCATGGCCATTTTGACCACCATCATCCAAGTGTTGATGAGCGTGGGCTTGGGAGTGATCGCCGAACGCGTCAACCTTACTGCGGGCTACACGCTGCTGGCGGTGCTGTACGTGGTGGCGGCGATTTTCGCGTCGCGCGCACGGCAATTGTTGGGATAACCTTTGTTGCGATAAACTTTTGCCCGGAGCGTTCTTCGACGAGCCGCCATCATGGAAATCCACACCATTCAGCCTTTTCTGCGCTATTTCGACAACGTCCGCGAGCGCACCCTGCGCGTGGCGCGCTGCATCCCGCCGGACAAAATGGATTGGAGCTACGCGGAGGGAAAGTTCACGCTGGGCGATCTATTGCGGCACATCGCCGTAGCCGAACGCGATATGTGGGCGGAGAACGTGCAAGGAAAACCAAGCCGCTACGGTTCGCACGGCGCGGAACTGGCGACCGACCTTGCCGCAACGCTGGAGTTGATGCAGCGGCTGCACTCCGAATCGATGGTGATCTTCGCGAAACTGACGGACGAGCAACTCGCCGGCAAATGCGTCACGACGGGTGGAGAGCTGGCTACTTGGAAATGGTTGCGCGCCATGGTGGAGCACGAGGTGCACCATCGCGGGCAAATTTATATGTATCTGGGAATTCTTGGCGTGAAGACGCCGCCGATTTTCGGACTGACGTCCGAAGAAGTTCGCGCCCGCAGCGTCACGAGCTAGCGGCAAACATCGCTGACGTTTTGCGAAAAACGAAAGCTACCACGCAATTCCCGACCAGCGCTAGAATCGGTCCCCATGACGCCCATCAACGCAACACCCGCAGAACTCGATCGCCGCTTTGCAATTGCCGGCCTGGCGCAGGTCGTGCCGGATGAGGGCGGAAATGCCATCATCCGTATCACCACGCCCCACTGCAGCGGGACCATGCACGTTCACGGCGCGCAAGTGACTTCATGGAAGCCCGCCGGCGCGGAAGAAGTAATTTTCGTGAGCACCCGCGCGCGTTACAGCGAGGGCCAGGCCATTCGCGGCGGCATTCCGATCTGTTTTCCGTGGTTCCGCGGCAAGGCTGATGATCCTGCGGCGCCCGCGCACGGTTTCGTGCGCACGAAGAACTGGAGGCTCGAGACAATCAAATCCGAAAATAACAATGTGGTTGTGACGATGGCTACGGAATCGGACGACACTACAAAAAAGTGGTGGCCCGAAGATTTTCGCCTGCAGCTCCGCGCCACCTTCGGCGTGGCCCTGGAACTCGCCCTAACCGCGACCAACACCGGCGCCGCGCAATTCCGTTACGAAGAAGCCTTGCACACTTACTACCACGTCGGCGACATCCATCAAGCGCGAATCAAGGGTTTAGATCAGGCCACCTACCTGGACAACACCGACGCAAATAAAGAGAAAAAACAAAACGGAGACGTGGCCATCACCGCGGCAACCGATAGCGCCTACACCAACAACGAAAGCGCGCTGGAACTGATCGATCCGGTGCTGCACCGTCGTATCCATATCGCCAAACAAAACTCCCGCACCACGGTGATCTGGAATCCGTGGGAAGTCGCCGCCAACAAAATGTCGGATATGGGCGCGGATGAATGGAAGAAAATGCTCTGCGCCGAGGGAGCAAATATTCTGGGCAACGCGGTCATGCTGTACCCGGGCGAACATCACACCACGACGGTTTCGATGACCGTTGCCTGAGATTCACCAGGAATCGAACCATAAAGGATCCTGAATGATTCGGCGCCCGGCTACTTCTTTATCTGCCAGCAGAGAAATATCTGAGTTCTTCGGATGATATCGAACAGCGACAGCACATCCATCCGATTGCTTTTGAAACCGTTCTGCGGATTGTGCGTCTTTGGCGGTAACGACAAAAAATCCGAAATGAGAGCGACCGTCGACCGTGTAGACATAACTGCACTTACTCTGGAATGAAGCCGACCGGATATACTTCGGCGAGCCTGGGGACAATATCTCTCCCTTTTGCACAATGCCTGGCACCGTCGGCCAATGAAGGCTGCGACGCGTTCTTATGAAGTAGCGAACTTCGAGAAAACCAACACGCAGTCCTAAGCTCCCAAGAATAAGCGCGAACGCAAACTCAAAAATATTTTGCGCTAGCGACATAAACATACAGTTAGCTAGACGCTCCAGGTGGCTTGGCGGGCGCGTCATTCTTCTGCTTAACCGCCGCCGCCCCAGCCTGTCCCAACAAATCCACCGCTTCCTGATACAGCTTCGCCCGCAGCAGATGCCTCTCACTCGCACTGGTGATGTAACGCACGGAAATCTCCACGCCGCCCACCACCGGTTTCACGTTGATCGCCGGAGCCGCCGTCATCTGCACACCGTTTCTATCCCCGGCGGCCTGCTTCCACTCGGTCTCCGCATCGCGTGCGCTCGCAGCGGTGCTCTCCGTAACTTTTTTCTGAATGGCCGCGACGATTGGATAAGGATCTAGTCCGAGGGGCAGCACCACCTGGAGTTCGTCCCACAACCACTGTCCGGAAGTCGAAAAATTGAAGTAGTGATTTTCGATGGCGAAACTGTTGGTGAACGTGACGCGGCGTCCCGTGGGATGACCGGAATCCGTCCAGTTACCGGTTTCGAGAAGCACGGTGTGAAACATTCCCAGCTCCACGACTTCGCCGGTGACGCCATTGATTTCCACCCAGTCACCTAGACGAATGCCATTCTTGCCCATCAATACAAACCAGCCGAGAAATCCGACGATGAAATCTTTCAGCGCGACGGTCAGCCCGGCGCCCGCCAGCCCCAAGAATGTCCCGAGCTGCGACGGTGGGCCGAAAATTACCAGCAAGATAAAAAGCACCGCCAGAATCTGCAACGTGACGCGCGTAACGGTTCGCAGCGTCTCCACTTGACGGCGGTCCAGTGACGTCTTGCCCAACAATTTTTCCAGCCAGCCATCGAATACCAGTCCGAGCAGCAGTATCGCCAGAATAATGGCTGTGCCCGTCAACATGCGATGCTCGGTGGCGCGCTTCTTCGCCGTAATCAGCGCGCTCCATTTGCCGTACACCTCGGCCAGGTCTTTCTGGTCGTCGATGCGCTTATCAAAGGTGGCCAGCGCCTGCTGATCCACGGCGCGGCGTTTAGTGGTTTTTAGCATGGATAGCGCCTCGTCGTGGCTGCGCCCAGCGGCATTGGCGGAGGCAGTGCCGGATGGTTTCGCAGCGGGCGATGGCGGCGCTGCGGCGGTTCCCGCTGCGGCCGGCGCTGCTGCTGAGCCGGAGGCCGCCGCGCTGTTTTTTTCCGCGCTGAGCTTGGCATCCAAAGCACTGTGTTTTTTGGAAAGTTCCGCCACCAGCGTTTCCGCCGCGGCCTTAGCCTGCAAGAGTTGCCATTCTTTTGCTCGCAATGCATTCCATTGACCGAAGCGGTGAATCAATCCGCGTTCCTCTGGCGCCGTGGACACCGTGCCCAAGGCCTTCTGCGTGTTTTGCGCCGTCGCGGCATGTTCATCAATCAACTGCTGAATGCGCGCCTGCGGATTACCGCCCGCGCGGAACAGATCCTGCTTGGCATCGTCAACTTCATCGCCGTCCAGTTCCTGCCGCGACTTCGCCAACTCCAACTCATCGGCGAGCGCATCCTTTTTGCTGTCCTTCGCTTTGGCCTCTTGCGCGGTCAGCAACGCAACCTGCGCCTTGTCGGCTTCCAGCGCCGTCTCTGCGACCTGCAACTTGGTCTGAATCTCCTTGGCTTCGACAGACAGCGCCGGCGGATGCTCGGTAACGTCGCGCAACGCCTGCGCAAATTGCAGGTCCACGGCGTGGTCCGCAATGCGCAAAGCGTCTTGCGCAAAACCCTGTTCATCCGCAGCGGTAACCAGCGCCGCCAGCCGCTGCGCGGTGATCAGCGAAGACTGGTCCACCGCCGTTTGGGCTGACAACGCGCCGCCGCTCGTGTTCACCTCCTGCACCGATGTCATGGGCCCGCCGGTGCGCAGCAACCCGTAAGCCACCGCCGCCAGCAACACCAGCAGCGCCATCGCCGCAATTTTTTCTGTAGTTTTCATCCGTGTTTCTTTCCGCGCTCCATTCTAATACGCGCCCTCCCAGCCAGGTTGACTCTTTCTGGACAGGAAGTTATGGTCTCGGCGTGAAGGTCCGCGACGTCACGCAACAAATCGAGAGAGATGGCTGGTTTCACGTACGGACAAGAGGAAGTCACCGCCAATTCAAACATCCTGTTAAACTGGGTCTGGTTACGATCGCTGGAAAGCCGGGCGACGAACTCGCCCCCGGGACATTGAACAGTATCCTGAAACAAGCAGGGTTGAAGCCATGAAGAAATACTTGATTGTCATCGAGCCCGCGGGAACCGGGTTTTCCGCCTATTCCCCGGATCTTCCAGGATGTATCGCGACAGGCCACACTCGCGATGAAGTCGAACGCAACATGCACGACGCGATAGCTTTTCACCTCGACGGCCTGCGTGAAGAGGGCCAACCTATTCCCCAGCCGCAAACTTATTCCGCATACGTTGAACTCCCCGCATAACTGTCCTCAGCAGGACAAAATGGAACCGACAACCGCGTTGTATCGCCCCATTGGTCCGAATGAACTAAAACTGATCGCCGATTCTGGCTATCGCGAATTTCCCCCGCGATTGCCGGGCCAACCCATCTTCTACCCCGTGCTCAACGAAGAATACGCGACGCCGATCGCGCGCGATTGGAATGCTAAGAACTCGGAAGCGAGGATTGGAATTGTGACGAAGTTCCAGGTGAAGACAGCTTATCTGGCAAAATTTGAGATTCAGACCGTTGGCGCGCGCGTTCATCAGGAATACTGGATTCCGGCGGACGAACTGGCGGAGTTCAATAAGAACATTGTGGGCCTAATCGAAGTAATCGCTGAATTCCGCCAATAAATAAAAACGCCTCCGATGTTCGTCGGAGGCGTTTCACTTTCAACGAGTCGTTCTGATTTTTCTAGAGGTAATCCCGTGACGGCCCCTCAAGGAACGCCCGCAGCTTGCGCGAACGAGACGGATGCCGCAACTTGCGCAGCGCCTTCGCTTCGATCTGCCGGATGCGCTCGCGGGTGACCGCGAACGACTGGCCTACCTCTTCCAGCGTGTGCTCGCTGCCATCATCCAGGCCAAACCGCATCTTGATGACTTTTTCTTCGCGCGGCGTCAGCGTCTTCAGCACCGAAGACGTCTGTTCCTTCAAATTCAGGTTGATGACCGCGTCCGACGGCGAAACCACGGCCTTGTCTTCGATGAAATCTCCCAAATGCGAATCTTCTTCTTCGCCAATCGGCGTCTCAAGAGAGATCGGCTCTTGCGCAATTTTCAAAATCTTGCGCACCTTGGACACCGGAATGTCCATACGCTTGGCAATCTCTTCGCTGGTCGGTTCGCGCCCCAGTTCCTGCACCAACTGGCGGCTGGTGCGCACCAGCTTGTTGATCGTCTCGATCATGTGCACCGGAATACGGATGGTGCGCGCCTGGTCGGCGATCGCGCGAGTGATGGCCTGGCGAATCCACCACGTCGCGTAGGTGGAAAATTTGTAGCCGCGGCGCCATTCAAACTTGTCCACGGCCTTCATCAATCCGATGTTGCCCTCTTGAATCAAATCCAGGAATTGCAAGCCGCGATTGGTATATTTTTTCGCGATGGAAACCACCAAGCGCAAGTTCGCTTCGATCAATTCCTTCTTTGCCTGCTCGGCTTCTGCTTCACCGCGATGAATGAACGTCAGCGTGCGCTTCAGCTCCGTTAAGCCCACTTCGCTGGCGTCTTCGATGTCCTTCAGTTCGGTGCGGCGCGTGCGCAATTCCTTGCGCGCTTCCGCCGCCACATCGCCCTTAGCGACGTCCGCACGGCGCTCCAGCCGCCCGGCTTCGCGTTCCAGCGATTGCAAGCGCTCTACCGTGCCGCGCATCTTGTCGATCAAGCGCTTCTTTTCAAAAAGATTGAAATCGATATCGCGAATGGCTAGCGAAATTTCCACGCGCGTCCGCGCCACTTCCCACTTGGCGCGAATGTACGACTTCTTTTTCGCCTTCGGCGTCTTGTCCAGCTTCACCGCTTGCTTCAGCGCGGTCTCGTAAAGTTTCCCGATCTTCTCGATGTACTTAAGAGTTTGTTTGGTCTTGTTGGCGATTTTTTCTTCGGTCAGTTCTTCATCGTCAAAAATGACGATCTCTTTGATAGACCGCGCACCCTTGCGCAGATCTTCGCCAACCGCGATGAGTTCCTTGATGACGATGGGCGAACGCGTGATGGACTTCATCACTACCAGTTGCCCGCGCTCGATGCGCTTGGCGATGGTCACTTCGCCTTCGCGCGTCAGCAGCGGCACGGTACCCATCTCGCGCAAATACATGCGCACCGGATCGTTGGTCTTCTCCAGCGAGCCTGGGGTTAAATCCAGTTCGCTGCTGCCTTCGTCCGAGTGCACGTCGTCTTTGCGGACTTCGTCCCGCTCGCCAGGTTCCGTGGAGACTTCCACCGCGCGTGCCGCTTTGGCGGACGCCGCATCTTCGTAAATCTCGATGCCGTTGCGTTCAAACGTGGTCAACAGGTCGTCAATCTCTTCCGATGAATGCACTTCCGCAGGAAGCGAATCGTTGACCTCATCGTACAGCAGGTAACCGCGCTCTTTGCCAACGACAATGAGCTGCTTTACCGCTTCATATTTTTCTTCTAGACCTACTGCCGCCACAAAGTCCTCCCATCGCAATCCCGTTAATCCCAAGCAAACTTACAGAGCTTTTATAATGAGATGCGCCAAGACGCAAATCAGAGCGCAGGCAGGCTCTCGCATTTGGCCGCCAAACGCCATCACCGCTTCATTTCCTTTGTTTCGTGAAAAGCATGCCCTGCGCCCATCGCCCGCATTTTCCGCCGTGCGCTGTATTGCCTCGTCCGAGGCCCGGAAAAGCTGCGGAGAAACACTTCTATATAGATGCATTTAGGGACAAAAACGATACTCGCGAAACCCTATTACGCTACACGTTTAAGTCTCATTCCGTCAATCTTTTAATTAGAGGAAATCTGTGAAATTCCACAAACCGTGCCGACAACTCCCGGCGCACTGGCCGGAACTCCCATTTTCTCCCCTGGCGCGACCGATACATCGCTTGACCGCGATCACTCAACCATATCCACTCGGCGATAGGAGCCGGACATTAACAACTCACATGCCAATTCCCAAAATGAGTACCCCTCCCGCCGCGAATGGTTACCAGCATCCTGGCACGACGCCCAACATGTGCCCTCGAATGCTGCACCTCAGTTACCTGACCGGTCATCCTCCGCTGGTATGACCCGCCCCACACCTTTGACTCTTGTTGGGCACTGCACATATCATCTGCAATCACGAGTGTCCATTTGCAGTGTCTCCCGCACGGACCCTCCTCGACATACGCATGATCGGTCAAACAATTTCGCGCTACCGCATTGTCGATAAACTCGGTGGCGGCGGCATGGGCGTGGTGTTCAAAGCCGAGGACACCGAGCTTGGCCGGTTTGTGGCCATAAAGTTTCTGCCCGAAGAAATGGCACAGGATCCCGCATCGCTGGAGCGTTTCCGGCGCGAAGCGCGCGCGGCCTCGGCGCTAAATCATCCGAACATCTGCACTATCTACGAAATTGGCGAACACGAAGGCAAACGCTTTATCGCCATGGAGCATCTGGACGGCGTAACGCTTAAATACCTCATTGCCGCGGGCACCCTGGACGTGCCGCGCATAACCGAAATCTCCATCGACCTCGCGGACGCCCTTGACGCCGCCCACGCCGAGGGGATTCTGCACCGCGACATTAAACCCGCCAACATTTTCATTACCAAACGCGGACACGCCAAGATTCTTGATTTCGGCTTGGCCAAGATGATCAATCCCAAGCCCGCCCCCGGTTCCACCGCGCCCTCCGACGCCACGGTGACCATGGGTGTCGATACCGACCACCTTACTAATCCCGGCACCGCCGTGGGCACCGTCGCCTACATGTCCCCCGAACAAGTGCGCGGCAAGGATCTCGATACGCGCAGCGACATCTTCTCGCTGGGCGTGGTGCTGTATGAAATGTCCACCGGCGTACTTCCGTTTCGCGGCGACACCACCGGCGTCATCTTTGCGGAAATACTGAATAAGGCTCCGCAATCGCCACTGCGCTTCAACCCGGATCTGCCGGACGAGTTGAGCAATATCATCAGCCGCGCGCTCGAAAAGGACCGCGATCTTCGTTACCAGCATGCTTCGGAAATGCGCGTCGAGTTGAAGCGTCTGCAACGCAGCGCTTCGGGCCAAACCTCGACGTTTACCGATCTGCCCGAAGGCCCCGAACCTCCGGATACGAGGCCGTCGACCAAAACTGCCGTTCGCCGCTCTTCCAAGAGTCAGCGCGTGGCAGCCGCTTCGACGTCAAGAGCCGTCGCCGTTCCAACGGAAGACGAAGAAGTAGAGGTAATCCAGGTTGGCCGCACCTTTCCGTGGAAGATTCTCGGCGCCGCCCTGGCCGTACTTACAGTGCTGATTGGCGGAGGGATTTATTGGTTTTTTCAGCCGCACAACACCGGAAAGCTCAAGGATCGCGACACCGTCGTCCTGGCCGATTTTTCCAACTCGACGCAAGATACGGTTTTCGACGACACCCTCAAACAAGCCCTTGGAATTCAGCTGGGCCAATCGCCGTTCCTCAACGTGCTTTCCGACTCCAAGGTCGCTGCCGCGCTGAAAATGATGAATAAGCCTCGTACAGAGCAACTTACGCAGGATGTGGCGCGTGAGGTGTGCGTACGCACCGACAGCCGCGCAGTGTTGGCCGGTTCCATCGTCAGCGTGGGAAATCAATACTTGATCGGACTGAAAGCCATCGACTGCCAAACCGGCGATGTGCTCGCTAACGCCGAAGCCCAGGCCGAAAATCGCGACCGCGTCCTGAAAGCTCTGGGCAAGGCCGGAGACGACTTGCGCCAAAAATTAGGCGAGTCGCTCGTTTCCGTCGAGCACTTCAGCAAGCCGGTCGATCAGGCCACTACGTCGTCCCTCGAAGCGCTTAAGGCCTTCAGCGAGGGACGTCGCGCTTCCCGGGCCAAAGGCCCATCCGCAGCCCTGCCTTATTACAAGCGTGCTCTCGAACTAGATGGGAATTTCGCCCAAGCGTACGCCTCCATGGGCGCGGTGTACACCAACCTCGATCAGCCAAGTCTGGCCACCGCAGCCTACAAGAAGGCCTATGAATTGCGCGACCGGGTGAGCGAACGCGAACGCTTCGACTTTGAAAGCCGCTACTACAGCAACGTAACCGGCGAAATCGAGAAGGCCGATCGCAGCTACACCCAGTGGCTGATGGACTACCCCGGCGACTACGTCGCGCACGGCAACCTGGGCGCCGACTACCTTAGCCTGGGCCAGTATGAAAAGGCTGTCGAGGAGATGCGCGCAGTGCTGCACATCGAACCCAATAACATGGGGGCCTACGCCAATCTGATCGGAGCTTACTATTCGCTGCTCCGCCTGGAAGACGCCAAGACGGCCTGGGACCAATCACAAATCCGTAAGCTAGATGGCGCGCCACTCCGGCTCGCCCGCTATGCCTTGGCTTTTCTGCAACATGACGATACGGCAATGAAAGAACAGTTGGACTGGAGCGTTGGGAAACCGGGGGCCGAGGATCTGCTGCTTTCCGCTGCGTCAGATACGCAGGCTTACGCAGGCCATTTTGCAGCCGCCAACACCTTGTCTGATCGCGCGGTGGACTCCGCCAAACATGGCGATGCCTTGGAGACCGCCGCGAGTTGGAAGGCAAACGAGGCCCTACGTGACGTCGAGTTCGGCAATGCCGCCGCAGCTCGCCAAGCCGCCACGGAAGCCTTGTCCTTGTCTAGCGGTAGGGATGCCGAAATAATGGCAGGGCTGGCGCTAGCGCGGGCGGGGGACACCGCCAAGGCAGAACAATTGGCGGACAAGCTTGACCGAGACTCTCCCCTGGATACCATGATTCAGGGCTACTGGTTGCCAACCATTCGTGGGGCCGTCGCCCTCAGCAAAGGCGATGGCAAAAAGGCTGTCGAACTATTGCAACCAGCCGTTACTTACGAATTGGGCCAGCCGCTTCAGTTTCAAGTCTCCACCTTGTACCCGATTTATGTACGTGGGCAAGCATTTCTGAAGCAAGGCCTGGGGCAGCAGGCGGCCGTCGAGTTTCAAAAAATCATCGATCATCCCGGCTTGGTCGTCAATTTCCCGCTCGGTTCCCTGGCCCGCCTTGAAATTGGGCGCGCTCGGGCAATGAGCGGGGACAAAGCGGCAGCCAAACAGTCGTATGACGCCTTCTTCAGTGTCTGGAAGGACGTGGATCCAACCACTCCAATTCTGAAGGAAGCAAAAGCCGAATACGCCAAGCTGTAGCTGGCGATTTTGCTCCGTTTTGGCACATCCCTAAGTGGGTACCATTACTATTAAAATGTTACCCGTGGTACCGCGCTTTTCCGTTGACAGCCTTGCGTAGTCGTATACCCTATGTGCAGCAACACATCCGTGGAGAAAGAACAATAAAATTATGAAGATGCTTCGAGCAGCTCTGATCGCCGCAATTTTGTGTTGCTTCGCAGCAGGGGCTGCGTTCGCCGATGATATCCACGTGGTTTTCGATCCGGAGACGCCCATTCCAGTTGGAAACTTCGGTGTTGTCACCGATCCCACTGCGATCTACAGCTTTTCCTTTGGAAGCTGCACAGCGACGGGAATTCCTACAGCATTTGCTGACGATGACGGTTGCATCGCGCTCGTCAACGAAACTGGTGTGGCGCTCAGCCATCTGAACCTTTCCTTTGTCGTGAATGCCGCTCTCGTCGGACAGACTATCGGCTGCGACAGTTTGGACGACAACTTGACCTCGAATGACTGCGCCTCGGTTCCCGGGCCTTTCACTTTGGGTCAAATCGTAAGTGTGAATTTCTTCTCCGGCGACCCTGTCCCGAACAATTCTCTTTTCGTCTTCGGGGAAACGGGTGTCAACTACATGGATGCGCCGACTTTCAGTGTCACAGCACCTGAGCCAACGTCGCTGACACTGCTCGCCGCTGGCATGGGCCTGATTGGCCTTTGCATGGTATTCGTAAAGCGCTAGCTTAGTTTCTTAATCTGCCTTGAACTCTGCTCAAAGCTCGTTGCCTCGCGGCAGCGAGCTTTTTTTTTCGCCACGCTAGTGGGCCGCCAGCCTGCGCATTAGTTCCTGTTTGCGTTCAAGCAATCCTCGCAGGTTGGCACCCGCCGGCTGCGCTTCGATGTCGCGTTGTATTTCCGCGACGGCTCGCTCTACTTGCCTGCGCTGCAGCGCCACAAGGCAGCTTTCCGCCTCTTCCCAGCTGGCCGCTTCTTCTTCCCCGAAGAGCACTTCAAAGAGCAGCCGGCGGTCGCGGTCCTCGAGCGTACCGGCAATATCACTGGTGGCCATCGGCGGTGACGCCAGATTCGCCGCGATCAACGCCGCGATGATTTTCTCGCCTTCCATGCCTTCGTACAGGCGCTCTTGCTGCAAGCGCCGCGCCAGCTCCGCCTTAAAATCTTCGGCATCGGCGAGCATGCGGATCAGGCGGCGTTCCACGGGTTTGGTGACGCGGCCCAGCATTTCCGGCTGCGCCTTTAGCTCGCTGCGTCTCTCGGTAGCCGCTTTGCTCAATTGCGCGCGCAGCACCGGTTCGTCAATGCGCAACTGTTGCGCGATTCTGGTAGCCCACTCCGAACGCAGCAGGCGATTCGGGATTTTTTGAACATACGGCAGCAGAAAATTTACCGCGCGCAATTTCCCTTCGCCCGTCGTCAAGTCCATCTGCCGCGCCCGTGCGATCAGATAGTCGACATACGGTGGCGATTCCTTCAGCAGTTTCAGGTAGGCTTCCGCCCCCTTTTCGCTAATGAAAAGATCCGGATCGGCCTTCTTGTCTCCGACCGGCGGCAAGGCCAGCACTTTCACTTCAAAATCGTGCTCCAGCAGTAGCGCTATGGAACGCTCTGTGGCGGTTTGTCCCGCGCTATCCGGATCGTAGTTTACGATCACGCGCTTGGTGAAACGCCCAAGCAATTTGATCTGCGGCTCAGCAAGAGCGGTGCCGCAGCTGGCCACCACATTGCTGATTCCCGCGCGCGCCACCGCGATGGCGTCCATATAGCCTTCCACCAGAATGGCGAAATCCTGCCGACGCAGCGCATCCTTGGCGCGATCCAGGTGATACAACACATTGCTTTTCGAGTAGATCGGCGTTTCCGGCGAGTTCAAATATTTTGGCTGGTCGTCGCCCAGCGCGCGGCAACCGAAGGCCACGATTTTTCCGCCTTCATTGGCAATCGGAAAGGTGATGCGCCGGCGGAAGCGATCGAAGAGCCGTCCACTCTGATCTCGCGATATCAAGCCGGAGTCCACCAATAGCTGGTCGTTCTTGTACTTTGGCCGCAGCAAACGCAGCAGCGCATCGCCTCCGCTCGGCACGTAGCCGATCCCAAACTGCTCAATGGCTTTCCCATCGAGCCCGCGGTCTTCCAGGTACGCGCGCGCTACCTTGCCTTCCGAAGTCCTTTCCAGTTGTTTGACGAAGAACGCCTGCGCGGCTCGATGCATTTCAAGAATTACTGTACGCTGCTGATTTTCGCGCCGCTCCTCGGGAGAACGCTCCCGTGCGCTGGGCACCGCGATGCCGCATTTTTCCGCGACGATGCGAATGGCCTCGGGGAAAGCGACTTTCTCCATCTCCATTACAAATTTAAAAACGTCCCCGCCCACCTGGCATCCGAAGCAGTGGTAGATCTGCTTCGTCGGATGCACCGCGAACGACGGCGACTTCTCCGCATGGAACGGGCACAATCCCGTAAAATTTTGCCCGCTCTTCTTCAGGCGCACGTACTCGCCCACCACGCGAACAATGTCCGCCTGTTGTTTTACGCGGTCCGCAAATGATCCGGCTTCCGCCATAAATTACAATCTCTTAGAAAGAGGTTCCTCTGATGAACGGAGGCTCGCTTCCCGCCGGCGCCCGAACTTCACGTGCGCAACTCCACCACAGTAATCGCGCGCCCGCCGTGTTCTTCGGACTCGAACGAGGACCGCTCCACCAGCGGGTGCCCGCGCAAAAACTCCGCAATCCCCTTGCGCAACGCTCCCGTGCCATGCCCATGAATAATGCGCACCCGCGTATGATGCGCCAGCGACGCTTCGTCGAGATACTTGTCCAGTCGCTCCGTAGCCTCTTCCACGCGCATGCCGATCACGTTCAGCTCGCCAGTCGCGCTGCCGGCGCTCGGCGCCGGGATCACGTTAACATTCCGCAGCGTCGTCGCCACGCTCGGCGCCTTCCCGGCCGCCGGCGCTTCCAAGCCAATAATTTCATCGATGCCAATTTTCATGCGCAACGGCCCGGCTTCAATTTCCGCGCTACTTCCTTCCACACGCCGCAGCACCACCGGCTTGCTGAACCCGCGCACCTGGACACGCGCGCCGGGTTGCAACAAATCCGCCGCAATCGCTCCAGTTTTTGCCGGCGCGATGCCCAGATCCGCCTGCGACTCGGCAATCGTCTGCACCACCGCCGCATTCAACTCCTCGCGCGCCTCGCCGCGCACTTCCTGCACTTTTCGCCGCGCACTCTTTTCCAGCGTGCCGCGCAATTCCCGCTCTTTTACGGCTTCCACAACGCGCGCCACATTTTCATCGAAGCGCTTTTGCATCTCCGCAAATTTCGCTTCGAACTCCTTGATCCGCCGCTGCTGCCGCTCCACCCATTCCGCGCGCAGCTTCGCGCGCGCTTCTTCCAGTTCCCGCCGCTCGCGAGACATCTGCTGCTGCATGCGGTCCAGTTCATCTCGGCTGCGATGCAGATACGCGATCAGGTCGGCGGCCTCGCGCGACTCTGGCGCCAGCAGCGAACGCGCCCGCTCGATAATCGACGCCGCAATCCCCAGTCGCTGCGCGATAGCGATCCCGCTGGACCCCCCCGGCACGCCCACCATCAACCGGTACGTCGGCCGCAAATTCACGTCGTCAAATTCCACCGCCGCGTTCACCACCCCCGGCGTGCTCGAAGCGTACGCTTTCAGCCGGTCGTGATGCGTGGTGGCCAGCACGATGCACTTCTTTTCCCGGAAATCGTCGAGTAGCGCCACTGCCAGCGCCGCCCCCTCTTCCGGAGCCGTGCCCGTCCCCATTTCGTCCACCAGCGCCAGCGAGCGCTCCGTGGCCATCGCCAGAATCGCTTTCAAATTCAGCATATGCGAAGAAAACGTGGACAAATCCGCTGCAATCGATTGTTCGTCGCCAATATCCACCAGGACATGATCGAACAGCGGCAGAACCGCGCGCTCCGCCGCTACTGGAATGGCGGATTGTGCGGAAAGCGCCGCCAGTCCCGTAGTTTTCAGCGCCACCGTCTTTCCGCCAGTGTTCGGTCCGCTGATCACCAGCACGCGTTCTTCGCCGCCAAGCGCCAGCGTCATAGCCACAATCTCGCGATTTTCCCGCCGCAATTTGTCTTCCAGCATCGGATGCCGCGCCCGTTCCAGTTGCAATTCCGCAACGTCGGAAAATTCCGGCATGGTCGCATCGAAGTCTCGCGCAAACCGCGCGCGTGCGAAAACGCCATCCAGGTGCGCAATCGTTTCCGCCGCGCTCACCAGCGGCTCGCGCACCGCTTGCAACCGCCCCGTCAAATCCCGCAGGATGCGCAGAATTTCCACCGCCTCATCTTCCGCAAGCTGCACCAGCTGGTTATTGGTTTCGAGAGTTTCCAGCGGTTCCAGAAATATCGTCTGCCCCGTGGCGCTGGCGCCATGCACCACTCCTGGAACGCTGCGGCGATTTTCCGCGCGCACGGGAATTACAAAACGATCGTTGCGTAGCGTCACATAGTCTTCGCCGGCCTCGGCGTTTCGTGAACGTAAAATCTGTTTCAGCGTTTTTTGTATTGCATCGCGCGTCTGCCCGATGCTGGCGCGAATGCGCCGTAGTGTCGTCGAAGCATCGTCGCTGATCTCTCCGCCCGGCAGCACACACCGCCGGATCGCCGCATGCAACTCACGAAAATCTCCCACTCCAGCCGCGCGCGCCGCCAGCAACGGAAATTTCGCCGCCTCTTCGCGAAACTGCTGCCTCAGCCACGTCGCCGTTTCCAGCAGCGTCGCCGCATCTAATAATTCCCCCGCCTCTAGAACAATCCCCAAGCCCGCGATCTTTTCCAGCCACCCCTGCGGATCGGCCAGCGCTCCGAATCCCAGTTCGCACGCCGCGCGCAACCATTCGCGCGCTTCGCGGATCAGCGCAAACTCCGCCTCCAGCGCTTCCCTGTCGCAGCTGAACTGCAGCGCATCGATTGCCCGCCGCCCGGGCGAGCTTGTGGTGCGCAAGCGCAGCAGTTCGCGCAATTTGTCGAATTCGAGTACGTCTTCTGCGGTACGAGACATGATCTAAGCCAGAACTAAACTTTCTCCAAGGAAATTCTCCACGCCGATGCTGCACACCATCAATTGTGTTTAGCTTTTTTCGCCGGCCCCGCAACCGCCCACTCCTCCACCAGCGCGACGCACAATCCATCCAAAACATCCGTCGCCTCGTGGCCTTTCCCCGGCTGATTATTTCCCAAAAAAGAAAAAATCAACCGCCGGCCGCTCGCTGTTTCCGCATATCCCGAACGCGTCCGCACATGCTCCAGCGATCCAGACTTCGCGTGAATGCGGCCCGCCGCCGCCGTGTTCCTCATGCGATCTTCCAGCGTGCCATCCACGCCGCCGACCGGCAGCGAATCATAATACGCGCCAAACCACGGCTGCCTCTGCGCGTAACTCAGCATCGCCACCAGTGCTCGCGCCGTCACCAGATCGTGCCGCGATAGTCCCGAGCCATCCGCCTGCACTACGTCTCCCGGCGCAATCCCCGCATCCGCGTAAAAGCTTTCCGGAAACTTCGTCAACTCCTCCGGCATTTTCCATACACCATCTTGCCGCGCCGCTGTGCGCAGATACATTTCCGTATGCAAATTCTGGCTGATTTTGTTCACCAGCTTCACCGAGTCACTCAGCGGCACCGACATATGCTGGGCCAGCACCACGGGAGCTTCAGCCGCCGCCACACTCTCATGCTGCGCGCGCGCCACTCCACTCACCTGCACGCCGCGCGCCTCCAGCATTTGTTTCAGCAACGCCGCCGCGTGCAGCGCCGGCTCCTGTATCGCCAGCACCAGCGTGCGCGGCGCACTGTTCGCCGGCAGCGTCCCCGTCACCACCACCACGTTCGCTCCCGGCTCTCGCACTAGCGTCAAATCCGACTTCACTCCCGCCGCGGATGTCGTCACGCGATTCTCCACCACAAAGTCCGGCGTCGCCGGCGTCACCGCCGCGAGCACCGCATCGCCATCACTCAATCCCGGCGTCAGCGTCAGCCGTACAGTGTTATCGTCCACCACGATCGCGGAGATCGCCGCGCCATACTCCCACACCATATCGTCAATTTCCCAGCCGCTCGGGTAACGCTCCGCCGGAAAATAACTGTCGTCTCCCACAACGTCGCCAAATACGGACTTCACTCCGCGCGCCACCAGCGCGTCCGCCAACTCTTCCAGCACGCGCGTTGGCGAACCATCGAATTCCTCTTTCCCCGTAAACGGGAATCTGCGATTGGAAAGATTTGGATCGCCTCGTCCCACCAGCACCACATCGCCGGACAGCCCTCCATCCGCGCCGATCACGCCGCGCGTTTCGATCGTGGTGCGAAACCGGTACGCGCTCCCCAACTTCGCCAGCGCCAGCGCGGTGGTCAGCAATTTCATATTCGATGCCGGCACGAAGTATTCGTCCGCGTTGCGTTGGTACAGAACTTCGCCGCTTGCGGCGTCCACCACCAGCGCTCCCCATTCCCCGCGCCCGGCGATTCCGCCGTCCATCAACGCATCTGCGCGAGCGGCAAAGCGTTTTGCGTTTCCTTCTGGCTGCGTCTTGCGCGTAGCTTCATTTGTTGCATGCGCCGTCGAGTGCGGCGACGTCGTCGTATGCAGTGGTGCCGGCGAACTTCGTTCGTCACCGCCTTGCGCGCGCGCGGCTGGCATCCAAGGCGAAAATGCCCACAAAAGTACTACAGCGAATAAAACCGCCCCTACCGCGTTTACCCGATTACTCAATTCCGGACCTCTCGCTAGACTCTTCACTGTTGAAAGTATAGTCGAAGAGCGAACGACCACTTCATTCTGGCCTGATTTTTGCTCGTGGCCTTTAGCGCAGACGCAACGCTCGTTTGCCGGTCGGGAGCACGGGACGGAACGTGGAGTTCGCGCCCGCCCTCTTTTCGATGTAGTCAGGGCTCAAATTCAAGAACAGGAGATATTTGCCATTATGAAACACTTCGTTGCGCTCAGTATCGCGCTCGCTATGGTTGCTTTGCCGGTCACCACCAAGGCCGCAAGAGATGACGAAAAAGAGGCCAACCGCATTGAAAACGCTGGTCACGTCGTCAAAGAAATTATGGATATTCCCGACGACATTCCGCAGAGCCTCATTGACAAAGCGGAATGCATCATCGTTTTCCCATCCGTTCTGAAGGCCGCCTTTGTCGTTGGTGGCAGCTACGGACGTGGCGTGATGACTTGCCGCACCGGTGAGCATTTCAACGGTCCCTGGAGCGCGCCTTCCATGATGGCGCTTGAGGGCGGCAGCATCGGTTTTCAAATCGGCGGAGAAGCCACGGACTTCGTGCTCCTCGTCATGAATGCTCGCGGCGCTCACTCCATTCTGAGCAGCAAAGTGAAGCTCGGTGGTGATGCCTCCGTCGCCGCCGGCCCCGTTGGCCGCAGCGCTTCCGCGGAGTCTGACGTTACGCTTCGCGCCGAAGTGTTGAGCTATTCCCGCGCACGCGGCGCTTTCATCGGCGTGTCACTTGAAGGCTCCACGGTTCGTCCCGACAATGATGCCAATGAACGCGTCTACGAGCGCAAGCTCAGCGCCGAAGACATCGTCTTCCACGGCGCCACCAACGTGCCTGCTCCAGCGCAGCCCATGGTTTCGTACCTGGACCGCAAATCACCGCGCCTCGTGTAACCTTTTCACTCTTCACGAGTACTCGGATCAACAAAACGATCTAAAACGCGAACACCCCGGAATCACCTCCGGGGTGTTTTGCGTTTAGCGCGCCGCTACCGGCAATTCGGATTCGAGGCCGCGTAATTTATGGAAATCAAAAGTGCTCAGCAGCGCTCAGGAACACCGGTTTTACCATCGCCTCAATTTTGCCAGCCATCTCTTCGGCAGAAATCCGGTCGGGCGTCTGATACCAGCGGCTGGCGGCCCCAAAGATGGCCCAAGCGGCCGAAGTTGCGAGTAGCTCCGGATCGACGCCGGCTTTCACCGGATGATTGCCTGCCCCCTCCCGAAACATGTCCTCTACAACCGGGATGATAGAGCCCTCGAGGGGCATCTTCGCCAATTGGCTCGGGCAGCCCGCAGTTTCGGCAAGGTAGTCGCACACGCCTAACGCGATGGCGCGCAATGCACCGTCACAGTTCGTGAAGGACAGCCCCCGGCGCGTGATCAGGCAGCGGAACCGCTCTGCCGTCATCGCCCGCAAAAGCGCGTTTTTGTCCGGATAGTGAAGGTAGAACGTGGCCCGATTCAGCGTCGCTTCGTCGGCGATCTCTTGGACAGAAATATCCTCGAACTCTTTGTTGCCCAGCAAACGGACGAGCGAATCCATCAACATGCGGCGGCTACGGAGAATGCGCGGGTCCGTCGATTCACCCACGTCCGCTGGTTGGATCAGCTGTGCCATCAGCCTCTAGAATAGCCCCTTCAATCCCTCTAAGCAATCGATGTGTAAGCGACAATTGCCTATTAATTTTAATTGACAATCGCTTTGTATACGACATACGATTTGTATGCAACATATGTCTATTACAACGAAGGAGAGCATTTGCCATGGCCACCCTATTACACATCGATTCTAGCCCGCTTTACGAAAGGTCCGTCTCGCGTCAGTTGAGCGGTGCGTTTGTGGATCGCTGGAAATCCCTGCATCCTGCCGCGACGGTCATTGACCGCGACCTCAACGCAACTTCGCTACCTCCGGTCTCCGCCGAGTGGGTCGGCGCCGCGTACACCCCGGAAGAGGCGCGCACTCCGAAGCAAAAGAATCTGCTGACGCTCTCGGACACTCTTCTGGCCGAACTGGCGCGGGCCGACGAATACGTCATCGGTGCCCCGATGCACAACTTCGGTGTGCCCTCAGTGCTGAAGCTCTGGATCGATCAGATCTCACGGGTGGGCAAGACCTTTTCCTATGCCGACGGAGCGCCGAAGGGACTGCTTGTCGGCAAGAAAGCGACATTCATCATTGCCACGGGTGGTATCTATGATCCTCAGACGCAGATGGCCTCCTTCAATTTCGTCGAGCCCTATCTGCGCTCCGTCTTCGGTTTCCTGGGCGTAACCGATGCCACCTTCCTCACCGCTGGTGGAACCGCGGCTCTCAACTATGGACAGGACCGCGCTGCGTTTCTTGCGCCGCACCTCGAAACCGTTCGCTCGCACGCCCAAGGGATCTAAAGCAGGAGACCCATCAGACAACAAAGAAAATTGTGAGGGGATCACGCTGGACGTGGTCCCTTGGCATGAGCGCGCTCATAGCTGAGCCGGAGCTCATGCAACTCAGGACTGGGTTCCGCTGTTCGTCCTATACGACCGGCCATCGAAGCGCCCATCTTCAAAAACCGTTGAGACCGTGACATGTCGCCATTTGTCGGCCTCGGCGGCGCGCGCGGCCTCCGCTTGTTGCACTCGCTGTTCCGCATCGACGCCGAGGATCAGCCGCATCGGCATCTCGTCACTGTTCGCCAATTGCACGATCACGTCCGCTATTTTCCGCGGATCGCCTTCCGCACGTCCTTCGATGCTTCGCAACATCTTGTGTATCGCACCGACCGAGGCCTCGTACTCCGGCAGCAGCTCCGGAATATTCTCACCCGCGCGCCGTGCCCAGTTGGTCCGAATGCCTCCCGGCTCCAGCGTACAGACCTTGACCCCGAACGGCGCGACTTCCATCGCCAGCGAATCGCTAAATCCGCCGACTGCCCACTTGGCCGCGTGATACGGCGTATTGCCGGGAATACCGAAGCGCCCGCCGATGGAAGACACCTGAAAAATGTGGCCGCTCTTCTGCTTGCGCATCACCGGCACGGCGGCGCGCGTCGTATACACCACGCCGTAAAAGCAGGTGTCCACGACAGCCTTGAAGTCCTCCGCGCTCATCTGCTCGAAGGGCCCAATCTGCCCGTAACCAGCATTGTTGACGAGCACGTCCAGCCGCCCGAAAGTATCCACCGCCAGCTGCACCGCGGCCTTGGCGGCGGCCTCATCGCGCACGTCCAGTTTCACGGGCTTCACCCGATCACCGTACTGCGCCACCAGCGGTGCCAGCTCCTCTGTCTTGCGTGCACCGGCTACCACGCTATCCCCTGCGGCCAGCGCCGCCTCGGCGATGTCCCTTCCCAATCCGTTTCCGCTTCCCGTTATCAACCAGACCTTGGCCATCGCGAATATCCTCCATTTTCCTTTTGAATTGTATAGTGATTACTCACTCATTCATTCATTTATGAGATGCAACGACTCGTTACTTGGTTATGCCCGCCCAGAACATTTGAAAACCGCTGTCCCGGTACTGTTTCGCTTTGGCTCGGTTCACCTCCGTAAGGTCTATCGTTGCCTCTACCAGCGCTGCCAACGACTTCGAGATCAGTTCCACCGGCACATCATTCCGAAAGATATGCTGCTCCATCGCGTCACGAATCACGGCTTGGAACTCCACGAACGGCGCGCTTCCCGCGTCTCTGGATTCTCTCGTGAGCACCTCCGAAACCATAAGTTGCGCCAGCACCTTGCGCTGCTTCGGATTCGCGATGCCCCAGTTCACATAGCGGTCCCAGACATGTCGCAGCCGGGTGCCAACACTCTTCTTCCGGGGGAAGTCCGACATCATGGCGTCTGCCAGTTCCAGCTTGATCTCCCGGTAAAGCGCATTAATCAGGTCATCCTTGGTCTTGAAGTACGTAAACAGAGTTCCCTCGGCGACGCCAGCTAGTTTGGATATCTCTGACGTCGGGGCCGCGGTAAGACCGCGCTCCGCAAATAGGCGCGTCGCGGCATCGAGGATCGCATTTCTCCTGTCTTCGCTTTTAGGACGCGCCACTGAGCTTCTCCATTACCGAGTGCCTACTCAATTATGCATGGAAACTACGCCGATGGCAACCCCTGTTCTCTGTTTTGCGTTTGGCATCGGTGAGTTATGCAGCACAGATCGGGACGGTGTCAGGTTCAGAGATCAGGAAACAGAAGTCGGGAACTGCAAAATCCATACTTGACATCGACGGATAATTCACTACCATATGGTTGTGGATAGGTTAGACACAACATTTACGGCTCTGTCTGATCCAACCCGCCGGGCGATGATCGAACGACTCTCCCACGGGCCTGCCTCTGTGCATGGATTGACGGAACCGTTTGCACTCTCGCAGCAGATGATTTCAAAACATATTGCCTACCTGGTGCGGGCGCGGATTGTGATCAAGACGAAGCGGGGAAGAGAGAGCGTGTGCAGG
>JABCZD010000012.1 GCA_013289855.1 Acidobacteriota bacterium
CGTCCTCACAGGGCGCTGGGCGAGAGGACGCCACACGAAATCGCTTGTGAATTCGCGGCTAGCCGCGAATTCACAAGCACCAAAACTGCCGAAGACTCACTCTCCGGGTGATACAGGAAAAGGGGACCGCTCATCGGGCGTTAGACTCTCATATCCGCTGGTACAACTGGAGGGGGGCAGGGCATGGCCTCCGTCGGATGCCGTAGTCGACTCCCTATCGATGGGCGCACCTCACGGCCTCGACGGCACTTTCCGTTGCGCCGAGGTACTCGTCGCTGCGGGAGCCGGCGCCGCGTCATCGCCGTCCTCGTCCGACGCTCCGCCCTTGTCCTTCCCTCCCGCCACTCCCGAAAACGCCGACCGCATCACATCATTCGCAAAAAAGTTCTTCCCATCGATCGGCACCATCATGATCTGCAACTTGTCCGACAGCCGCTCCGCAATAATCTTCTGAATCAGCATCGGATTCGACTTCAGCACCGACGCCTCATACTTCATCCGCTCCGAATCCGCCGCAGCCGTCACTCGAATCCGATTGGCTTCCGCGTCTGAAAGATTCTTCTGCCGTTCCACTTCCGCCTTGCTGTCAATCACCTTCGCCTGCGCCGCCGCGTCCGCGTTTTGCAGCGTGGCCTCTTTGCGTGCCTGCGCCTCCAGTTTCGACTGTTCAATCTGCTTCTGTTTCAGCGGCAAGGTGTACTGCATCGCATCCGACTCCGCCTTCGCCTCTAGCACATGCACCTGCGCCGCGGACTCCGCCGCCTTCACATCCCGCGCCTTCTGCGCCTCGCCCTCCAGCTCGGCAATCTTCACTTCCTTCTGCTTGATCTCCGCCTCTGTCCCCAGCCGTTCATTCTCCTGCTCCTTCAGCAAAAGCCCCTCGAGCCCCTTCGCATATTCGGTGGGCAGCTGTAGATCCCGCAGCAACACTTCCCGCACGATGATCCCGTCGCTCGCCAGCCGCAACGTAATCGCCTCCGCCGCTTTCTTCCGCAACTCCTCCCGTTTGGTCGCAAATATCTCTCGCGTCAAATAATCCGGCGCCAGCTGCCGGTAGGTCGTCGAAACAATCGGCGCCACCATCTCCTCACCGACCGGTTGCGGCAAATCTCGATGAATCGTCTCCAAATTCTTGGGGTCTAGCCGGTACCGCACCGAAACCGCCAGGCCAATATTCAGTCCTTCGCGCGCCTGCACCGTCAACACATCCGCCGCTGGCTTGGCATTTTCCGCGAGCTTGGGATTTTCCGCCGCCACCGTCGTGTACACCTGCTCGCGCGTGTCATACGTCGCCACGGAATCGAGCAGCGGCGTCACCAGGTGCAGTCCCGGATACAAGGTCCCTGGCCGCACGCCCCACAACTGGCTGACGCGCACCCCAGCCGCCCCATCAGGAATCACCACAAAACTCTCCGCCAGCAACACCGCCAGCGCGCCCGCCGCCGCAAATTGCAACGCCAGCCGCCACCTCACCGTCCGCAACTCTCTCCGCCGCGACTCCGCCGTTTCGCCAACACCCTCCCCCGATTCCTTCCGCCACAGCGCCCACCGCAATCGCCCCCGTTCGCCAAAATAGTCACTAAGATAAATGTCATACGCCACCAGCACTCCCGCGCTTCCGAGCAGACCCGCACCCACCAGCAACAATACAAATTTCAAAGCCACCATCTCCGCACCTCTTCTCTCAAATGCGCGCTGCGGCAGAGCAACCCATTCCGCCGCTAGCGATACCCGTCGCGTCTAGCGCAGAGCACACCAATGGCCAAATCAGCAGCACGCAAATTGTCAAAATTATTCAACAAGCAAGATGAACACGCGTGTCGCACGAAACACACTGTGGCAAGCCGGACCCGCCGCATCGCGCGTCGCACCGGAATCATTTTCGGAGTAGCGGCTTATCCTGAGCGCTTCGCGCGAAGGGCTTGACGCCGCCGTCACGCAGTAGGCAACTCCCCGCCTCCGCCAGTAAGTTTCACACGATCAACCTCTCCACCTCCGACCCCCATCAATTCGTCGGCGCCAGGGACGGATAAATACCCCACGTAACACCACGCCACGACCCCTCTTCATCCCACTTCGTGATAGCCTCAGACATGCGCCGTAACGTCTTCAAAAAACAAGCCTGTCAGTGTCAGCACGCCAAAACCATCCACTACGTCAAAAATATCGACAACAAAACCCATACCCCCTGTCACTTCCCGAATTGCCATTGCAAAGATTACCGCCCCGCGAAAACCTCCTGAACCCCCCGTGAATCCCCAGTCAAGACCCGTGAATTCTTGTCGCCACTCGTCACCATTTCTCCGGCGGGGTCCCCTATAAAAATAATAGGGAAACCCTGATGGACGATTACTGAGTGATATGCAAAAACATCACCTGACATAGTGGGGCAAGGGGCACCACGTGCTGGGCGACGGTGTGCCCTTCGCCTTGGTTCATTTTTCCTCATCGCGGCCTGCTGAATATTTCATCTTTGTAATTTGCCTTGCGCATTTATTACTGGTATAGAATCTCTGCCTATTTGTTAGGAGGCCGCGTATGTCTTGTCGCTCATGTGTATCGGGAAATCAGGCGGAATTTCCCGCCGAAATGATGCTGCATTTCCGCGGACTGAAAAATGTGAACAAGCCCCCCATCTGGATATTTCCCACGGTGCTCGTCTGCCTGGCCTGCGGCTTTTCGGAGTTCGTTGCCCCGAAATCGGAATTGGCGCTGCTATCAGACCCCACTCCAACCCTTGAATCCTTCGCTCAGTCCAACTGCGGCTGACACCCAGAATCTGTCGCCGTTTCTTTGGCAGAACCGGATCTGCACTGCGTTCGTGTCCCCTCGACCTCATCAGTAGACCAAGCCACATTCCTCGTAGTCGCTTCCTGCCCTAACGGACAGTCATCCTTACGCCAGCTCTGACGTTGGGTTCTATTGCAGCCCGTATGATGCCCCACATACTCTGTAGGCGTAGGAGATGTCTGATGAACTGTCCGCACTGTTCCAAAGTCATTCCGGACGACGCCAAGGTCTGCCATCACTGTTGCAGGTCATGTGACACCAAAATCCACACGCGGCTTCGCTCTGCGTTCTATGTCGCCGGCTTGTTCGTCTTTCTGCTTGCTGCTTATCTCGCCATCCGTCCGAATTCTGGCACGCCTCAGACAAACGTCGTCATGGCCTCGGCGGTGCACACTTCTGTCGTCCTCAAGGACGAAACGCAAACTCTTCGCTCCAAATCGTGGCGCTCCATCCCAATAGATACGTTGTACAGCGGCAACCTCGCTATCGACATCCACGTTTTGCGCGGAAATCCTCTCGATGTCGCGCTCATCCCTCTCGACCAAATGGACAAGCTGCGCTCCAGTGGTTCTAAAGACTTGCCCGGCGATCCAAACTTTAGCGCAGTAAAGACCGCGGCCTTTCATCACAGTCAGGCCATGCCCCAAGGCAACTACCTCCTAGTCTTTCGCGACGCCTCTCTCGGCATCCTTTCGACGTCACCAACCAACGTGGCGATCAAGGTCACTCTGAATCCTTAACGACGCGAAAAAGCGTGAAGGTAGCGGAGAGCGCCAACAACCCCGCACAGTCTCCCGCCGGTGTTAAAATCCCACGCATGACTTGGAGTCGACTGAAGAAGCCGTGCAAATGCTCGCACAGCAAGACCATGCACTCCTCAAAGCGCGTTCACGGGAAACCTGATACGGTGTGCAATTATCCCGGATGTGTATGTCGAAAATTCCGTCCGGCCAAGGGCCACGCCAGATTGCGGCAAACATGAATCTTTTCAAGTCGCTCACCTTGAAATGGTGGCAGACCGGCATTTTCAAGACCGGCATGCTGGCTTTAGGAACCGTCCTCGGCGCGTATCTGCATGCCTTTTTCGGCGCGTACCTCGTACCTCTCATAATCATCTCCGCGCTGAGCTTGGCATACATCACCTACTTGTGGCTTACGCAGTAGATGGCAGGCTCGACTTCAGGCTCGCCGAGCATGCTTGCGGTAATGCCTTCCAGCACGTCAACACGCCTTCATAGGTTTGATGGGTTCGTCGAGGTATATCGATCGCAAGTCCAGTTACAGCCAGCTATCCACGTCGCGCGTTCGTTTGACTTTACCTCAGCCTGCAACCTAAGATGTCGAGAAATGGCGGACTCCCGCTCATTCATCGGGCAGACCGTCTCCCACTACCGCATCCTGGAGCAACTCGGGCGTGGCGGTATGGGTGTGGTCTACAAGGCCGAGGACACCAGACTAGGCCGCTTCGTCGCGCTCAAATTCCTGCCCGAAGATCTCGCGCACGACTCCCATGCGCTGGAACGATTCAAACGCGAGGCGCGCGCCGCCTCGGCCTTGAACCATCCCAACATCTGCACCGTTTACGACATTGGCGAGCAAGATGGCCAGCAATTCATTGCTATGGAGTTTCTCGATGGCCAGACGTTGAAGCGCCGCATTTCCGGCAAGGCGCTGCCGGCGAACGAGGTGGTGGACTTGGGGATCGAGATTTCCGATGCCCTTGCTGCAGCACACAGCCAAGGCATTATCCACCGCGACATCAAACCGGCAAACATTTTCCTGACCAAGCGCGGCCATATCAAGATTCTGGATTTCGGCCTCGCCAAAGTCACCAATTCATATTCTCCCGCCGACGATGCCAATGCCGAGACGACCTTGGCAGACAACCCCGAACACCTCACCTTCCCGGGAACGGCTTTGGGCACGGTCGCCTACATGTCTCCCGAGCAGGTTCGAGCTCAATACCTCGATCCCCGTACCGATCTCTTCTCCTTCGGCGTTGTACTTTATGAAATGGTGGCTGGTACCCTACCTTTCCGGGGCGGAAGTTCGGGGGTGATCGTCGATGGCATCCTCAACCGCGTCCCGGTGTCTCCCGTTCAACTGAATCCCGATATTCCTCCGAAGCTAGATGAGGCCATACACAAGGCTCTCGAGAAAGACCGCGATCTGCGCTACCAGAATGCGGCGGACGTTCGCACCGACTTGCAGCGTCTGAAACGCGACACGGAATCAGCCCGCACGGCAGCCAGGGGCAGGACTGCCGAACCCACGCCCACCTCGCCAAAGAATAGGCCCGCTGGCGTGCAGCTGCTTCGCTGGGGGCTCGCTGTGCTGATCGTTTTGGCTTCTGCGGCCGCCATAGCAACCACTTGGATTCACCGGCAACGCCAACCAGCCGGCGCGGCCTCAGGAGTGGCAAATGTCAGCCGCATCCACTCGATCGCCATCCTGCCTTTTCGCAGAATCGGCGGCCCGGGGGAATACGATTATTTTGGCGCGGGCCTCGCCGACGTGCTCAGTGCGAAATTGACGAACGCGCGACTACTCGAGGTGCACCCTCCGCCAGTGACGGTGAATCTCGCTGATCCAAAGCTCGACCCGCTCGCATTGGGTCGCGGAATGAACGTGGATGCGATCTTGAGCGGCAGCTACCAGATCGATGGTGGAACACTTAGCTTCAGTTTTGAACTTCTTGATGTCCGAAAGAATGCCCAGATTGCCGGAAATGCCTATACCAGGCGTTTTACCGAGGCGATTGAAGTCGAACACTTGATGGCCGGTGAGATCGTGAATTCGCTTAAGGCCTCTACCGACGCGGAACAGCGGGCTCGTTTTGTATCTCCTCCCACGCAACGGGCGGATGCCTTCCAAGCTTATCTTCACAGCAACTATGAGATGGAATTGTTCTGGAAAAACCCGAGCGCGGAGCAACTCGCGCGCGCGGAACAACGGCTGAACGAAGCGCTTGAGTTTGACCCCCGCTTCACGCTGGCTCTGGTAAGTTTAGCCAAGCTGCACTGGATTGCCGTTTTCTGGGGCTACTCCGATGCTTCAACAAGTCTTGGTCTGGCTCGCCAGGAAGCCAACCGCGCTATCGAATTGGATCCTGGTCTCGGCGAGGCTTACGCGGCCCTTGCCCTCATTGAACTTCAAGAAGGTCAATCCAATCAAGCGGAAGCCCGCCTGCGTGAAGCTTTCGCCCGCTCACCAGGCTCCGCTCTGTCCTACTATGCGGCGGGCTTTTATTATATTGACCGGGGGCTACCTGACCTAAGCGTACGTGCGTTTCTTCGTGCCAACGAACTGGATCCCAACTTAGTCCGTCGAGAGTTAGCTATCGCGTTTCGCTATCAAGTCGATTTAGATCGCGCTGAGCAACAGGCTCGCGACGATCTGAAGCTGTATCCCAATGATCTTCTCGGCGAAGTAACCCTTGCGCGCATTTTGGCGGCACGCGGCAAACTTGTCGAGGCTGACGACATCGCTCGCGCTCTCTCGCCCCGGTCACCTCATGACCCGACTGTGCAAGGCCTTGAAACACTGCTCAACGTCTTGGGAGGGAGGCCCGTTTCCATTCCGGCATGGCTCGGCAAGCATCAACATGTGTACTGGTCTGACGCCGGATATTGTATCAACGTCGCAGAAGTTCTGGCCGCCGCCCATCAGAATGCCGAAGCGCTCCGCTGGCTGCGAAGGGCGGATGAACTCGGTATCCACAGCTATCCGTTTCTCGCTCGCAATCCACTGTACAAGAATCTGCGCAAAGATCCCGATTTCCAGGTTTACTTGGAATCTGCTCGACAAACCTGGCTGGAAGCCATGCGGCACGAGACGCAAGAGCCGTTACTTCCCGCCGCCACTTCTTAGTTCGCCGATGCCGTCGGGTGTTTCACTCCTACGCCCGCAGCATAAAGTACCGACTCGTTGGCGCCGTCCAGTTGCAGGTCCGCCTCGATTTCCGGATCGACCAGCGCTGCGGTGCAGAACGGTGCCAGCCCTAACCACGTGCCCGTCAGGCAGAACGTCTGGCAAAAATGTCCCGCTTCCAACAAAACCGTGCGATACGCGCGAGAGAAGCCGTAACGCCACATCACCCGGGGGAACACCCCCGTCATCACGAACAGCGCGGCGCAGTCGTGCACCCATTCCTGACGCGCGCACAGTTCTACAACCCGAGTGGCTTGTACACCGTTTCGCAGCCGTTCCAAATAATGCCCATCACCCTGGTAGTGATAGACGCCGTTTGGCAAGTCCGCCACCCGTAACGCCCAGCAGTAAACCTCTATCGGGTGGCGCGCCCCGCCGGAAGGGCTTGTCTTCAGTAATAGCTTTCCTAAGCCCGGCCACCGCAGCCGCCCAGTGACGCCCCATGTCAGCCACAGCAACACGGAAAGGTGTTCGAGGGAAAGCCGCCCGCGTCCGAACTGCCGAAAGGTGCGCCGCCCAAGCAGTACGCGTGGGAATTCGGAGTTCAGGGAAGGAGCGTAGCTTGGTAGCGGAATATGTTTAGAAGAGTGGTAGCCCTTGACCAGCTCCGGTTGCGGGCCTTTGCGCAACAGCGTTCGAGCAAACTCTATTTCATCCGGCAAGGGCGCACCCAGGCGAAAGGCATGCTTGGTCGCAAAGTGGAAAAAACGCGCCTCAACTTCCCACGCATTCCACGCCGCCATTCCTTCTTCGCGCTTCGCTTGCGCCGAGCCTTTTTCAATCAACAACGTGTGGTCCATAAGCTGCCGGACGGTACTCCGCACCGAGCTGGCGCTATAACTGCCGAGCAGCAGCTTGATTTCTTTGGATTTCCGCCAGCGATCGAAAAAGTTCAGAACAGCCACCAGGACCGGCGTGCTTGCGACGGTTGTCCCAGTTAGATAGTTCGTGCAGCGCAGCCCTTCATCCTCAAAGAAAAACACTAGGCAAGCAGATCGCTTAAGTAGCTTCTCGGCGCCCCTGCCTGTCCCCCGCAATGCACGCATATTTTTGAAAAGCGATTCTACGCTCGACAACCCTGGAAATCGCTCGCCTGCTATGACCGCTGTTTCTTGGCTTGTTTCACTGGAATGAAATGCCTGCCATGGGCCCCGATGATGATCGCTTTTTCCAGTCTTAACATGGGGACGATCAGTTTTCGAACGTCTGGAGAGGTCTTCGCCTCCTTTTCGACCAATTCCTTGAATTGCTCGAACGCCGCATTGAGTTTCATCTTATCTTGGTGGTCTTTTTCGAAGTTTGCTGGGGTGCCTGGAACCTTGGGGTGTTCGGCGGCCATGATGATCCTCCTGAATTACCTGGACATAATTTAACAACGCGGCCCGTACCACCCGCACTCTTACCAATCCTAGTTGCGGCTTGGATTATACAAAATAAATGACCTGTTCCAAGAACAGTTTGACAACGGGCATGGACGCAGGGGGACGAAACATTCCCTGTATTTTCGGCTTCCGATTTCGCACCGACATTTCCAGACAAAAGGACCGCAAATTATCTCCCGACATGATTGCAAAGTCGCAGCGCAACAAATTTCAACAACAACGCGCGGCAGGTGGCCGTGGCCTAACGCGCGAGAAAGACTCTGAAACCCATCCTCGTCTTTCAGAACCGGCAAAGTCACTCCTGCCCTGCTGACAATCGCTAACTGTACCAGCGGCCAAGTCGTGCATACGACACGAGCGCAAAGTTTAGGAAATCGAGTGATCACTTCCGTTTGGTAATCTCAATTGCTTGCATCTACTTTCAGAGAGGTCAGCAACGAATGAGCGGCGCCAAATCATCTACGCTAGCGATGATTCTCATGCTTACAATTTCCCTCGCGGGAGCCACAGGTTTCGCGCAGACGGATAGCACCAGCGACGCCGGACGGAAAGTTAAGACCAAGGTCCCACCCACGTACCCAGAACTCGCCAGACACATGAACATCAGCGGCAAGGTCAAGCTGCAGGTTGTGATTTCGCCGGATGGCCGCGTTACCGCCACAAATGCCATTGGTGGTCATCCAATTCTCGTGCAGGCCTGCGACGACGCGGTGCGAAAATGGAAGTTTCAACCGGCACCGGAAGAGACTACGCAAATAGTCGAATTCGAGTTCACCGCCAGCAGTAGGTATTAATCCACACCGTCATTCTGAGCGGAACAGGCCGACGCCTCTTCTTTCGCGTTCGCTTCCTGCGCGCCTTCTGCGTCCCGGACGTTTCTTCGGGACGAACGCGTCGGCCTGTGTAGCGAAGAATCTCTCTTCGCCTCGCTTCTATCTTTGGTGTTGGCTTGCCTCTGACTTTGCAAAACCGGACTTTTTTCGCAAAGGGCTGGCCACCGTTGTTCAACGCGGCTTAGTCGGGTGGAACCCGCAAATCAATTTTTATAAGTTTCGTAAAAACGACGAGAAGGCACGAACATATAAAGCCTGTCGGCTTCGGACGTGCGCCAAGTTCTAGCGGCGTATTCAAAAACCTTGACCGCCAAGACGGAGAGCCGTACCATCCAGCGCGTTGAGGACTTAATTATGATTTTAAGAATGACGGAAAAGGAAGTAAACGGAGTGTTTGTCCTAACTCTCGACGGTCGTATCGTGCTGGGCGAGGAGAGCCATTTTTTCCGCGAGAAACTAAAGAGCCTGACCGCCGAGGGAAAGAAGAAAATCGTCCTGAACATGGCGGACATCAACTATATTGACAGCGCGGGCCTCGGCACTTTGGTCGCCGCTAATTTCAGCGCCAAGAACAAAGGCGCGTCCATCCGGCTCTGCCATCTGGCCAGAAACTTCCACGACATAATGCAGATGACCAAGATACTTACGATCTTCGATGTCTATGATACGGAAATAGCGGCAATCAGCAGCTTCTAACGCTCTATTCCGCACCCGTTCCCGTGGCTGCGGGATGATGAAAATGTCTACGCAGCGTGTGCGTTCCACCCATAAATGAATTCCAGAGCCACGTTTTCTCCCGCGACGCCAAGGAGGCTGCAGTTGCTCGTGCGCAAAGCGTCTTTAGCGCCATGTCGCCCCGGGTACCAGTCGTACCGCGCCGGCCAACCAACCCTCCGGAGCGCCGGAGGCGCGGCACAATTTAGCCCAGCACGTAAGTGCTGGGTGTCGGAGGCGGTCAAGGGCATCGAGGATCTTCCGGAGCACCGGAGGTGCGGCACACGTCCTGACGCTACTCGTCAGCGGTTTCCGGCGCGTGGCGCGGACGCAACCCGGAAGACTAATTATGGGTGCCCATCCCCGCTTTTTCCCTCATCAGATCGACATGCATTTGCTGCTTAACGAGCTTCCTTGAGCAATTCGGTTCGATACTTTGGCGTCAGCTCGATCACCTTTCTTATGAATGTGGCTTGCTGCGCCTCGTCGAGCTTGGGTGGTGCCGCAGTGCGCGTCGCAACCGCAGTCCCTACCTCTTTAAAGAATTCTTCTTGCCCGGCTGGGGAACAGATGCAAAGCATCCGCACTGGCTTCGCGGAGGAGTTATGAAATTGATGAGGAGCGTTGGCCGGAATGTGAATCGTGTCGCCCGCCCTCGCCGTTTGCGTCTCTCCTCGAAACGTGGCCTGCAGTTCGCCCTCTAGCAAAACAAATGTCTCCTCGAAATCATGGCGATGCGGAGGAGGACCGCCGCCCGGCGGAACGTGCATGTCGATGAGGCAAAACTGACCTGCAGTATCAGTTCCCGATAGCAGGATCGTATAGGTGTCGCCGACAAGTCCGACATGCGCGGCCTCGTCAGCATTTTGGACAACCAGCTTCCGTCGAAGGTCGTCGGCTGGAATCGCGGAAGGCGGCGCTCCCGTATTCGTTGCCATTCTTCACCACCCCTCATTCGATATTGCGTGCGACACGCGACCTTGCCGGTTGTCCCGTAGGAACTTCGGCTCGCTGCATGGAGCGTACTATAGCCCACCCGTCCGGTAAGCGCTGCCAGCTCAATCGGGACTTGAGCAAATTGTTGCGGTGGGCAAGAATCAGTTAGTTCTTGCAACTCACCCGGAAGAGAAAACATGCCAGTTCTCACGCCTCGCCTTTGTGTGTTTGTGGCGATACCAAAGGCTGAAGGGGGAAGAAATAGCTACACGACCCGGGGATTTTCATAAGGGCAGCGCTATTTGGGTTGGCATTGCGGGCGGGTGAGGATCAGATGAACCGAAGGGATTTTGTGCGGCTTGGATGGGCCACCGTGATCGGGGCGGGGGTAGGAAAGCTGCGGCCCGCATTCGCGGAATCGCTAGCGCTCCGGCACGTTCCGGGGCCGCCACAACATCCGCAGATGGCGACGCCGGAATCGAAAGCCACTGGACGTGCACCGGATTTCACCCTGCAAATCGCACCCATGATGGTTGAGCTAGCCCCGCAGGTTGTCATCAGCACGATCGCCTACAACAATAAGGTTCCCGGTCCTCTCATGCGGGTCCGCGAGGGCCAACTCGTCACCGTAGACGTTGTGAATGATACAGACGTTCCCGAGTACGTGCATTGGCATGGCTTACTCGTTCCGTCGGAAGTGGATGGGGCGGAGGAAGAAGGCACGCCCCCGGTCCCGCCCCACGGCCGCCGGCGCTATCAATTCGTGGCCAAGCCGGCGGGCTCGCGATGGTACCACTCACACACGATGGCAATGATGGATCTGCATCGGGGCTCCTACACCGGTCAATTCGGTTTTCTCATGATCGATTCCGCGAATGACCCTGGGCTCTACGATCAGGAGGTCTTTCTGGCACTTCGTGAATGGGAGTATTTCCTGAGTACGATGGATCAGGACGAAATGCCGGTGGATCCTAACGACCCGACGCCCGAAAATCCCGCCACTCCAGACCCGCGTCCCAACGGGCTCGAAGTCAACGCTCCTCTCTATTCGATCAACGATAAAATGCTCGGCGCCGGGGATCCCCTCCGCGTGCAATCGGGTCAGCGCATCCTGATGCACCTGCTCAACGCCAGCGCTTCGCAAATTCATCGCGTGGCTTTGCCGGCCCACAAGTTTCAGGTGATCGCTCTCGACGGCAATCCCGTGCCCGCGCCTCAGCTGGTCAGCGTGGTAGAGATCGCCCCCGGCGAGCGCGTGGATGCGATCGTGGAGATGAATCAGCCGGGCGTCTGGATTTTAGGGGAGCCGCGCGATGTCGCGCGGCAATCCGGCATGGGCATCGTGGTGGAGTACGCCAAGCAGCAGCAGCGCGCGACTTGGCTTCCACCTCCGAACGCGCGCTGGGACTACACCGTCTTTGGCAAGACCGCGCCGCACCCCGCGCCAGACCAGACCATCGACATGGTCTTTGAAAAAGTGCCCGGTGGCCCCCATGGCATTAATCACTGGCTCGTCAACGGCAAGGAATTTCCCCATGAACGGGAATTCATACTCCGGCAGGGAGGCCGCTACCGGCTGGTGTTTCACAATCGCAGCGACGATGCTCACCCCCTGCACATGCACCGGCACCTGTTCGAGCTCGTCGAGCTCAACGGCAAGCCCACTGCCGGCATCATGAAGGATACGGTGATCGTTCCCGCATTTGGACGCGCCACCGTGGATCTGGTCGCCGACCAGCCGGGCCTGACTCTCTTTCACTGCCATATCCAACAGCATATGGACTTTGGTTTCATGGCGCTATTTCGCTACGCCTGAGCACCGCATCGCGTGCAAAACGGCCATGCGGCGACTCTGAAAATGAACGAACCTGCCGCGGGGAGGCCAAGTTTTTGCGAAGGCCTTACTGATTACATGTAATAGAATTGCAGTCACGAGCTTTTCACACATTAGAGATACCCACGAAATATTGAAGAGATGAAAATCACCGCTTTGGCACTTATCCGAATACAGGTCCAAACGGGAGGAATCGCATGAACACGATCGGGAGAAGCTTCCGAGCGGCAGCGCTCGTTGGCGCGGCTGCCTTGGCGCTGGCATTCGCAGCTGGGACACGGGCACAGAATCAGAACTCCAACCGCAATGAGGATCCACATTCCAACGACAACGCCTGGCCGTACGCAAAGACGTGGCGCTCGCCAGTGCTTGCAGTGGTTGGCGACATCGCCTGCCAGCCAGGCGAGGTGGAAAACGGTACGATAGTCGAGCCGACGGGTGAAGCCGCGCACGAACTCTGCAGCAACCCCAAGCCCCCCTACACCAGCATCTCTCTGTGGCAATCCCAAGAGGCCACTGCGAATCTGATTGAGGCCATGAAGCCCGACGCCGTCGCGATCGCTGGGGATCTGCAATACCAGGTAGGCCAATATTCGGACTTTAAACAATCGTTCGACTTGACCTATGGCGCTTTCAAATTCCTCCATCGGCCCGCGCCCGGCAACCACGAGTTTTATGACGAGCACAGCGAGACCGGTGTTGGCGGCTACGGCTACTTTTCCTACTACAACGGCTTCCAGATCGATGCCAACGGCAATCCAATCACGACTGCGGTCCCGGACCCGTGCCCGCTAGCTTTGGCGGCGGCATGCGGCTCGGGCGCTACCATTCCCAGCCCCCAACCCATACCGCGGGCTGACGGACAGGCGGGGCACTTCGAATTGGGCGCGAACGGAGGCGTAAATGGGAGCGGAGTCGGAGATGGCTGGTACTCCTACAATCTCGGCTCCTGGCACCTTATCTCACTCAATATAGAGTGCTCGACGCAGCCGGGCGGCTGCTCGAACACGGGCTCCTGGTTTGGCGCCGAACTCGCATGGCTGAAAAAGGATCTCGAGGAGAATCATTCCGCGTGCACAGCCGCCTACTGGCATCAGCCCACGTTCAGCGCCACTAACGGCATCACTCCAGAGGGCATTGCCGCTCAGGCCTTTTGGCAGCTGCTCTACGAACACAAGGCCGACCTGGTACTGAACGGACACGACCACCTCTATGCCCACTACCGCCCCCTTGACCCTTCCGGGAATTACGATCCCAGAAATGGCATCCGTGAATTCATCGTGGGCACCGGTGGCGAGACCCTCGATCCGGTCGTCACCACCACTGCGACGAGCGGCGCAAACGAAACAAACCTAGAGGATCCTACCGGCAATCCGAACTTCAACGCCTTGAATCTCGAGGCGGGGTCAACCGGGAACTTCTGGGGTGTGATGGCCCTGACGCTTGAGCCGAACGGCTACAAGTGGAATTTCCAGTCGGCACTGCAGGCTCCAGTAGCGCCTGCAGGGACACCGGCTACTTTCACCGACCAGGGCGTCGGCTCCTGCCACGGTGGGCCAAATTGGGGTTGGTAACGTAACTAGCCCGGCTTCGCGGCGTTATCACCGACGTTTCGTTCGGTACCTATTCCCCACCCCTCGCAACTTCTCGCGAAGGGTGGGGATTTTCTTTATCTCGCCCCTGGCGGCCCCGGTATTTTAAGTCCAACTGGAGAGTTAGTCTTCCGCAGAATCTAGGCCCGACAATTGCAATGCTCGGCGAGAAGAACGCTGCATTCGCGGCTCTGGAGAAAGCCGTTGCTGCTGGCAATCACGTCGATACAATCAAAGTTGACCCGGAGCTCGACAACATTCGCTCCGACCCCCGCTACACCGACCTGCTGCGTCGGATGGGGCTGCCGAAGTAATGACATCCCATCCTCAAGGAAGCCAAAGCGGAATACGCCAAGCTGCAATAGTTGAACCCGATCTTCCTAGTTACTCAGCGTCTTCGTCTCAGTGCCTGGTAAGTCGGGTTACCGCACAAGTGCTTTTGAGCCGATCCACTTGTCCAGTAAGCGCGTTAAATCAGGACTCCCGCAACGGGTTTACTCCCCCTCAAACGTCACGTGCACGTCCTTCATTTCCTTGATTTCCGTGATCACAATCGCGTGCGTCCCGTTGCGCTCAAACACGATTCCGCTCACTCGCACATATTTGCCCACGAAGGGCATCAGCTTTTGCCTCTGATCGTAATCCGGCATTTTGTCAGAGATAGTCAGATACAGGTCACCATCTTTGGTCAGAATCGCCACCGGCGAACCGGCCTTCACGCATGCCAGCGCGCACTTCATGCTCAAGTTAGTCGCGGTGCCGTCCAGGTTCTGAATGGGGCATGCAATATCTCGAACCAAGCCCTCAATCGTGGCTTTTGACCTATTTGCGCGGGAACCTTCCATCGACGTTTTCTGTGGAGGCTGGGGCGCTGCCGTCATCGACGCAACACCGCAGCCCGCCCATATGCAGAAACGCAAAATTCGCTTCATTCGTCCTCCTTTTCATCAGGGGTCGACTATCCGTATCAGCAGAATGACAATGAGTACCTCAACAAAGGACACTCCCTCTTCCCCTTGTAGCAGAGCATACAGGAGGGTAGCTCGGACATAAGCCGGAAACCGCTTCTAGGCGCCGCCCATCCTCGCTTTTTGAGGGCAGGTCCTTCTTTTGAACTGTCTTTGATCTTTCTTCGTTAATCCCCCCGCCCCACCAATCGGCAACTCCGCCCGAATTCCCCTCCCCGAAAAATTATGCTATTGACACAGTAACGTAACCCTGCTATTCTCTTCCTGTAGAGAACCGCGTTTAACCTCCAGCAAAACCAACTAAAGCCCGATTAAATCAATGCCCCACGGCAAGCACCCCGTTGCGCCGAACTGTCCACGTGCGCCGTAGTCTTCCGTGTGTTTTCAATCATTTACACACTCTTCTCAATTCCAAATTTCGCGTAACTCCAATCCCATCAATCGTCTGCGCACTCTTTGACAAAAACCACCCCGGGGTGGGTACGCACAACTATTTTCAAAATCTCAAAAAATCAATTCAAAGGAAGGACACCATGCTTCACAAAGCCTTTAACCCGCAAGATAGCAATACGTTACACCAACGCTCCACCGTAACTTCTCATCGCTTTACCGTCACTCAGGAACGGTGCCAGCACCGCACCTCAAGCGGACGCCAGTGCCGCACTCCGCGCGCCTCGAACCACGCCACCCTCTGCCCTCGTCACGCCGCCGCCCAACACGACGACTCTGCCGACCTCTCCGCCTTCCTCAACCAGGACCTCCCCAAACAAAAATCCGCCGCCGACATCCACACCCACCTCTGGAACCTCTCCCTCGCCCTACAGCAAGGCCGCATCTCCCCACGACGCGCCGCCGTCCTCGCCTATATCAACAGCCTGCTACTCCGCACCCTCCCCGCCATCGACAAACAGGAAGACTCCATACCACAAAAAATCATCATCGATATTCCCGGCGCCATCCGCCACTTCCCCGAAGACGACGATAGCTTTCGTAGTGGCGAATCTTTAGATTCGCATTTCACTTCCGCGCCACCGCCGGCCGCAACACCGCCACCACCCGCGTCAATACTCTACGGCTTCCACCCCACCGTAGGGGCACGGCTTTATCCCGATCCTCGAGGGAATGCCGTGCCCGCTTCGGCTTCGGTTGCCACTCCACCACAAGCCCCACCCCGGGATCGCGTTCCACTCACTTCTTCAACGCTTTCTCAATCGCCGCTTCCGCCAGCGGTCCCATCAACGCATACCCCGCCACATTCGGATGCAACCCGTCCGGGCTCAACTCCTTCTTCAAAAATCCCGCGTCATCCACCATCGCCGAAAAATAATCCAGATACACTTCGCCATGCTGCTCCGCATACTTCTTTATCCACACGTTCAACTCCAGAATCTTCGTCGGCGGCCGTCCCTTCGTCATGTTCAGCGCCACGCCCTCCGCGTTGTGCCCGTAATCGCTCACTGGCATCACCGACGCCAGTACCACGCGTATCCCATTCGTCTTTGCCAATTCCGCCATCGACTGCAAATTCCCCTCGATCTCTTCCAGCGTCATTGGACCGGTATTCCCGGCGATATCATTCGTCCCCGCCAGAATCACCACCGCCTTCGGCTCCAGCGCAATCACATCCGGACGAAACCGGATCAGCATTTGCGGCGTGGTCTGCCCGCTGATGCCGCGATCCACATACGGCTTCCCGGGAAAAAATCCGCCAAACCGGGATTCCGCCCACATATCCGTGATCGAATCGCCCATAAACACCACGCGCTTTTCCCCCGCCGCCGGCGCGGCCAATTTCGCATTCGCCTCTCGATATCGCGCCAGGTTCGGCCAATCCTGTAGAATCCGCGTGTCCTCCGCCAGTCGCGCCGTAGCCGTCGCCAATCGCACCTTCACGTCCGCCAACTCCGTCGCGTCTGGTGCCACAATCGGCGCCCCAGTCTGTGCCACAGTTTGTGCCGCAGTCTGCGCGATTGTTGCCGCGCCACTCAGAAACGTGGCCGAGAAAATCGCGATCGCAAAAATGCGCGCCGCAAATAAATTCCGTTTCATCGCTGCCTCCGCATACGAATTTTCATCCCTGTACTTCGTGCCTGTACGAAGTGTCGTACTCAGCACCTGTACTCTGGTACCGACGAGCTATAGACCGTCGCACATCCTACCGCGAGAATGACTCTCGTACGCTGAAATTAAAACTCGCTAACGATTCGCTCGCGCGAAGGAGTGCTCGACAACATCATGAACACCCAACTCAAGCTCATCGGGGCCGTTGCCGGACTCGCATTTGCGGCTTCCGCCCAGGCGCAACAGGCGCCTCTCGCTTCCCTCTCTAACTCCATTACCAAAGAATGGGTTCGCTGCCACAACATCACCAGCGTTCCGATGACCGCGGACGCGGAACAGGCTCTGCCGCTGCAGGTCACTGGCAACCTGTCGTGTGGCGAGGAAGTCGCCGTCCTCTCCGATATCGAAGGCTACACCGTCAACGTCCGCACCGCGGACAACCGCTTCGGGTACGTGGCGCGCATGTATCTCTCCGCCGCGGCTCCGGTGCAAAGTAATTTTGGTAAACCGCTGGCCTCCGCCACGGTGCAGAACAACGTCGCGCGCTGGACCTCCGGCGCCGCCGGCAGCGACCAGTTCATGAGTGATGATTCGCTCGTCGAATCCCTCACCGCCAACGGCGTCACCGTGCAGGTTACGCTGCACGACACGGGCTGGAAACTCCGCGCCAATGTGGCCGTCGCTAACGGCGGCCACGCGGAGGTTTTCATCAACCCCGCCAAATTCATGATGACGGAATTGGCTCCCGCGGCTCACCCGCTCCTGTATCAGGATCCCAAGGAAATGGCCAAGTCGGTCAGCCATGGCGTGCTCTGGACCACCAACCGCGCCACCTCGCCCGCAGCCGCTGCCGTCGTGAACGCCTCTTACAACACGCCGTTCGTCAGCACGCAAACGCCAAACTATCTGGTGGAGGCGCAATCCGAACAGCTCTCCGCGGAAAAGCATGACGTGAATCTCAACGCCGTTCGCCAGATCCAGAACACCGCGTTGCGCGAAGGTTCCATAGCTCCCGGCGCCAACGCTTCCGGCGCTGTGTGGTTTGAACGCGACAAGAAAGCGCAGCAAGTGGTTCTGCGCATTCCCGTCGGCCAAACCATTTATGAATTCCCGCTTTCCTTCAACCACAACAACTAACTAAACCGCCCCGCGCGGTCCGCCCCCAATCGTCACACCACCCCGTTCGGCACTAGCCGGGCGGGGTTTTTCTTTGCGCTTGTTGGAAGAAAGGATCCTCTAGCAGACACACCATCGGTCAAGATCGCGCGCGACGTCATCGACGAAGCGCTATGGCCAAGAACAGACAGCGCAATTCGGACAGCCGTTCAAAAAACAGACTACGTTCGGGAGGGCACTCCTTCACTTTCCTAGCTCAATGACGGACACGTGCCGCGCGGTTGGGTGCAGACAAAAAAACTGCTTGACATATTCCTGTATGGGTATATGTTATTCACATGCCGCGAGCTGCCACCACTTCCGATGCTTTCAACGCCGTGGCCGAGCCGCGGCGGCGGGACATCCTGAACTATCTGGCGCTCCAGGAACGAGCCGTCGGGGACATCGTGGATTCGCTGGAACTCGAACAGCCCTCGGTGTCGAAACACTTGCGGGTGTTGCGTGACGTGGGGCTGGTGCACGTGCGGCGCGACGGGCGGCGCATGTTGTATCGCACCAATGCGGAAGCGATTCGACCGCTGCACGAATGGTCCAGCACATTCGAGCGGCTGTGGAGCAATCAACTGCTGCGTGTGAAACAGCGTGCGGAACTGAAGAGTGGTACGTCTAACAATTCAGATCACAACATCGGACAACCTCGCAACACCAAACAACCTAAGGAGGACGCATGACTGCAACGGCCATGATGAAAATCGAAGACGTGACATTGAATATCGTGAAAGAGATGCATGTTCGCGCATCGCTGGAAATTACTTTTGCGGCGCTGCTCGAAGAGCTGGGGCCTTATAACACCGGCGCGGAAGAAAAACCGATGCCGATGAAACTGGAAGCCTGGCCAGGCGGAAGATGGTTCCGCGATCTGGGCGATGGCAACGGGCATTTCTGGGGCAACGTACAGGCGATCAAACGGCCGACGCTATTGGAAATTTGCGGGCCGTTGTTTATGTCCTACGGTGTGGCTTCCAACATTCAATATCGTTTGAGCGAAGTGGACGGCGGAACGCTGATTAAATTTCGGCACTCGGCGTTCGGACTGATACCAGAGGATCAGCGAACCGGAGTTTCACAAGGCTGGGGCCACCTGATGGACGGCGTGAAGAAACGCGCCGAAGCTGGCCGCGCGCATTAGTCATGTTGGCCGCGATCCGCGGCGCGAGGAGGTAGCTATGTGTCCAGTATGTATTAGCGGCATCGTGGTGATGGCGAGCGGCGTGATGTCGTCCGGCGGATTGACGACGCTCGCGTGGAAAAAGTTTGGCGCGCCGACGGACGCGCAGAGTAATGCGCAGCCCAACGCGCAGGCAACCAGTTTGGAAGTGAAAGTCGAAGGAGGAAAACATGAAAGCACAAATGCAGGAAAATAAAGCTGCTCAAGCGAACGCGGCTCACGGAAAAGTTGTGTCGCCGGCAGAGTGGCTGGAAGCGCGCAAGAAATTTCTGAAAAAGGAGAAAGAGTTTACTCGCTTACGCGACGAACTTAGCCGCGAGCGGCGTGAATTGCCCTGGGAGAAAGTCGAAAAGGAATACGTTTTTGACGGGCCGAACGGCAAGGTTACGCTTGCCGAGCTCTTCGACGGGCGCAGCCAGCTGATTATTTATCACTTCATGTTTGGGCCCGAGTGGCAGGAAGGTTGCCCGAGTTGTTCGTTCTTCGCGGATCACGTTGACGGAGCGATTCCACACCTGAATACGCGGGATGTGACGTTCGCGGCGGTTTCGCGAGCGCCAATGGCGAAAATTGCCGAGTTCAAAAAACGCATGGGCTGGCATTTCAACTGGGTGTCATCGCACGGGACGGAATTCAACCGCGACTACCACGTTTCTTTCACGAAGGAAGAACTGGCGCGGGGAGATGTGTATTACAACTACGAGAACGGCGGATTCCCGAGTGAAGAGGCGCCGGGGACCAGCGTGTTTTTCAAAGACGAAAACGGGGATATTTTTCATACGTATTCGACGTTCGCGCGTGGTGGGGACATTTTGATCGGCGCGTACAACTTTCTGGACCTGGCGCCGAAGGGTCGCGATGAAGGTGCGCTGAGCTTCAGCATGGCGTGGGTGCGGCACCACGATCGTTACGAGGATGGGCGCCTGGCGGATGCCGACCGGCCATACTGGCCGACGACACGCGCGGAAGCGGCGCCAAACCCGGACGCGAAACCGAACGGAAAGCATGACTGCTGTTCGGGAGAACAGAAATAACGGATGCGAAGTGGCGGACGTTTTCGCGTCAGAGAGGTCAACTCGGTGAAAGCAACGTTTTGCTGGCGTCGCCGGATGCGACCGCAGGGGCTAAAGCCCGCTTTGTGGCGACAGGATACGGCCCGACTAAAGTCGGGCCCTCCCGCCTCCGAGTTATAACGAGGACTCTTTCCGCAGACTGCAAAGTCGGGCCTCCCGGCGAGAATTCCTTTGTGTGTTAGCTTTTGGTGGGTGCGGCGAAGCGGTGGAGTTGGGCGGGTTTGCGGCCGGTGTGTTGGTACTGGCGCAGCGGCTTTAGGATTTTGAGCAGGGCGATTTTGCGGCGGAAGTTTCGCTTGTCTAGTTTGCGGTTGAGGATAGCTTCGTAGACCGATTGCAATTCTCCGAGAGTGAATTTTGCGGGCAGCAGTTGGAAGCCCACAGTGGTGTATTCCAATTTATTGCGCAGGCGCTCGAGAGCGCAAGCGAGAATTTGCTGGTGGTCGAAGGCGAGCGGCGGAACTTTTGTGACCGCGAACCAGCCGGCTTCCGCGGCGTCGGCTCCCGCTACTACGGAAAGTTTATCGGAAGCGATCAGCGCGTAGTAGGCCACGGTGATGACGCGGCCGCGGGGATCGCGGCGCGGGTCGCCGAAGGAGTAGAGCTGTTCGAGGAAAAGATTGCGCACGCCGGTTTCTTCGTGCAGTTCGCGGATGGCGGCGGCTTCGAGGGATTCGTCGGCGTGGATGAAGCCGCCGGGAATGGCATATTGGCCGGCGAAGGGCGGAACCCCGCGCTTGACGAGAAGCACCTGCAAAGCGCCATCGCGCACGGTGAAAATGACGATGTCAACGGTCACGCGCAAGTCTGACATTCCGAACCTCGAAATATTCTACCCGCGAACATTGTGACAACTGCCTCTACGCCACGACAAGCTGCGCGGTTTCGGAGGCGGCCTGCACGGAGACGATAGCGCCGGAATTGAATTGTAGATAGTCGACTTCAACGCCATCGCTAAAAATCACTCCGCCGGAGGGCATGAGCGATTCGAGCTGCAAAGTTTCGCGAGGTTCGACGACGCCGGCGATGGCGTGGGCCTGCGAATGACGGCTTATGAACGGCTCACGCGCGACGAAGAGCAGGCGGCGATCTTCCCAATCGAGACGCAGGGATTTAACGGCATGGCCACCGGTGAGCGCGGCTACTCCCGAGGCCATGTTGAATACGGAGGACATCCATCCGGAGCTTCCGGCACCGGTGGAGACGAGCACGCCGCTGGAAGATTGTTGTTCCGTGAGTTTGTTCCAGCTGATGCGGTAACGCGCGGAAATATGCGATTGCGCGCCAAGGAACAGATCGTTGAAGGCCAGCAGGCGTTGACCGTCGTTCAGTTTTGCTTCGGCCAAAGTGACGGCACGAATTTTGCAACGCTGCTCGAAAACTTGTTCAATGGCGTGGTTGATCTGATTGGGGAAAAACGGCAAGAGGATGCCGTCAAAGCGTTCGGGATCGGGATTGACGGCGATGATGGGCTGGTGGCCGACATATTTGGCGGTGTTGGCGACCAGCCCGTCCTGGCCGAGAGTGATGACCAGATCGGTGGGCAGAAAAGTGAAGGTGGGAACTAGCGCGCGATCAACAACCTGGACCTTGAGGCCAATTTCAATCGAGCGCCGCACGGCGTCGAGGGAGCGCAGATAAGCTTCGTCTTCACTTTGATATTCGGCGAAATCGCCGCCAGCGTGTTCGATGTAAAACTTGGCCTGCGGCAGGGTGTTGAACCGCTCGATTAATTCGGCGAGCCGGGTTTTTCGCGTGACGAGGACGATCTTTTCAAACCCGGCTGGCTTAGCTGGCTTATTTGACCGTTCCGCTATGGCGCGCATGGCTCACTTCCCTTTCGGCGGCGCGGGAGGGTTGATGTGGATGGGCGGCTTGGCCGCGATCAGCGAATTCAGCAGGTCGGGAGAAATGTTTAGCTCGCCGATTTTTTGCGCGTTGGTGGCCATTTCCTGAAACGCCAGTGCGATCATCATTTTTGGATCGCCGCCATTCTGGAAGACCATCATCAGCGTTTTCCAATCCATGTTTCTTACCGGCTTCAGTGTGGCTTCAAGGGCGTAGGCGCGGCTGTCGGCGTCTTTGCGTTCGTTGGCGACGCGCTGGTCGGTGAGCGCGGCGCGTTGCTGCTCGATAGCGATTTCCGCGGCCATCTGGGTTTCGCGAATCTGGCGCTGTTTTTCTTCTACTGCAATTTCGGTGTTGAGTTCGCTTTCCTTGATGAGGCGCTCTTGTTCGACGGCGTTGTTGCGGCGGGCATAGATGGCCTCGTCGGAGCGGCGCTGCAGGGCTTCGCGGGCTTCGGCTTCGAGGGCTTTGGCCATTTCCGGCGTGGGGCGGATGGCCAGAAGTGAGAGATTGAGGATTTCAACGCCGAGTTGCGCGACGGAGGCCGAGGCTTTTAGCGCGGTGAGGAGTGAGACGCTGAGGGTTCCGCTGCTGGTCAAGGCTTCGCGAAGGGTTTGCTTTTGCGTTTCCGCGCGCATGAGCGTTTGCGTGGTCTGCACGAGGCGCTCGGTGAGCCGACGAAAGTCATCGGAACGGTAGGCGCCCTGGGGAGTGATGCTGAGGTCAAGGAGCGATGCGAGGCGTTTGGGATCGGCTACGCGGTAGGTCAGCTGGCCCTGGATGGCGATGGACTGAAAATCGGCGGTGGTTTCCTGGAAGGCGAAGGGAGCGTCGGTGCTGGCGAGGGGGACAGTAACGATGGTAGAGGTGGGGGCGTAGTAGAAGAAGGAGAGGCCGGGGCCTTCGCGGCGCAGACGACCATTTTTGAAGTGCAGGACGTAGGTGGTGGGGGCGGCTTTCATGAAGCGGATGGCGAACATATGGACCTCCTAGAGTGTCTTACTGACACCAGTATAGTGTCCGCGAGACACTCTGTCAAGCAGTTTGTTGCGGGGAGGCTTTTGGGGATGCTTGGGGCGGTTGGGCTCGGACCGCAGGGGTTGAAACCCCTGCTTGCTCTGGGGCCTGGCGGCACGGCTGAAGCCGTGCCCTCCCGAAGATGTTTGCGCGTTGGTGGTTCGGGCTGAGAAAGACCGCAGGGCTCAGAAGCAAGCGCCCTGCGCTACAGGTGCCTCGCGATGAGCTAGTTTTGCGCCGGAGGTTAGTTGCGGCCGGAGGGCGGTCCGGGTGCTGAGGACGCGGGTTGGCAGACGATTTCTTTTTCGTTGCCGCAGATTACTATGGAGGCCAGCGGCTTGGCGGAAAACGCGGGGACGCTGTTGGGGAATTTTCGGGCGAACCATTGTTCGGCCTTGCGGATGGCTTCGCCTTGATTTAGCGCGTTGAGGATTAGCTCACCATCGGAACCGTCTAGTTCGTACTTTAGCGCGTAAAGATTGGTCATTGCCCACCTTTGGTGTACTGCCGCGCGTGCGGCTGCTTGGTTTAGTCCAGCAGATAGTGATTCAGGAGCGCAAATCGTTACAGCCGGTATGGAGTGCCCGGTCTGGGGTGGGCATTCGCGAGTGACAACTTGACAAGCCTGCTGGGCGACGGGCGGTGGCGTGTTATAGTTTTCGGCTCATGAAGCTACCTACCAGTCATATTGCTAGTACGCGCGGGGCGGGTGATCGGATTAGAGGGCAGCGCACGGCAGTGATGGTCGCTGCTGGCGCGGTATTTCTTGCGACTAGCTTGACGCCGTCGGCGGCGCAGGCGCAGAAAACTTCTCCCGCGAAATCCTCGAAACAAAAGGCGATACCCATGACCATACATGCAACTGGGGATTTCACGGTGAAGCTGAGTCCAGACGGAGCCGTGGATAAGGCGGAAGGGGCGAGCCTGGGGCGCATGACGATTGACAAACAATTTCACGGGGATTTGGAAGGCACGTCCAAAGGGACGATGCTTACGGCGATGACGGATGTGAAAGGCTCGGCCGGCTATGTAGCCATCGAGCGGGTTAGCGGGACGCTGCGCGGGCGTAGCGGGAGTTTTGTGCTGCAGCACAACGGGACGATGTCTGCCGCGGGACAGATGCTATCGATTGTCGTGGTGCCGGATTCGGGCACCGGGCGACTGGTGGGGTTGGCGGGAAAATTGACGATCATTATTGCGGCTGATGGGAAACATTCTTACGATTTTGAGTACACGCTGCCGGAAGCGCGCTGATCGACTGCGTAAAAGCTTCGAATCATTTCTTCAGTAAGTCTCCAGAGCAAGAGGCACAGCCGGGATTGGCTGTGCCTCCAAATCCTAATTGAGTACCGCGTGCGACGCAGCGCGGGCACGGCATGCCGTGCCCCTACGGCGGCGGCGGTTATTCGGCGGCTTTGGCGGCTAGGGTAGCGGCTACGGCGATGTTTTGCAGCAGGTCGGCGGGGATTTGGTGGCGTTGCTGGAGATATTCTGGGGCGTTGTAGGAGACGGTAACTTTTCCGTCGGAGGATTCGGCGACTAGGATTTTTAGTGGGAGATCGATGGCTACGCTGGGGGCGGCTAGCATTAGCGGCGTGCCGCCTTTGGGATTGCCGAAGATTAGTAGTTTTGTTGGTGGCATTTGTAGGCCGGCTTTTTCGGCTTCTCCGCTGTGATCGATTATTGCGAAGAGTGTGACGGCTTTGGCTTGGAGCAGAGATTTTAGTTTTTCTACGGTTTGATCGACGGTATGAAGGCTGGGGATGGTGATGATGCCGTTGGTGGAATTGGGTGACATGGTGGTGCTCCTTGCGATGCTTGGTTCGGGTGGCATGAGTTTACACTGGCGTATAGATGCGTTTCGGTGGCGAAGAGATTGGAATAATTGTGGTGGTGCGAGATGTAGCGTCGGACGAGGGTGGTAACGGGACGGTGACGCCCTGAAGTGCGTCGCTACGAAGGGGCCGCGCGGAGCTGACCTGAGGTCGAGACAAGATGCTACAAACGCGGCCGCGTTTACTGCGCGAAAGCGGCGTCAAGCCGCCGCACTCCAAAATTGCGGGCGATTGACTTCACTGGAGGCGTCACCTAAACTTAATAGTTTGAGCGATAACACTAAGGAGCAATAGATGGCGCAGGGTCAGGCAACAAAGATCAAGAAGAAGAAAAAGTCAGTATTGAAGCGGGCGGCGCAGTCGCACGAACGGGCGGACGTGAATCGCGCGAATCGTACGCGGGTTCGGAGTTTCATGAAGCGCATGCGCACGGCGATTACCGCGGGGGATCCGACGGCGGTGGGAAATTTGCTGCATCCGACGATGGCGGCGATTGACCGCGCGATTACCAAGGGCGTGTTGCACGAGAATACCGGGAACCGGTATAAGTCTCGGCTTTCGCTGGCGTACAACGGACTCAAAGCTAAAGCCGCGAAGTAAATTTATACCTGCCGCTTTTTCAAGGATATTTTCAAATTAAAAAAATTGTGGAGCGAGGAAAGGCGCGCAACGCGCCCTTCCCTGCCCGCGTTTTGGTAGCGCAAACGGAATCGCCGCGTGGCCTTCCCGAGAGCGTTTATACGATTGTCACCGCACTGTAACCTTCCTCAAATAACCTGCTAGAGTTGTGTCTTCCCCAGCACAAACGCGGAGCACAGCAGGGAAAACTTCGAACATGGCAGGCAGTGAACTATTATTACGTCGAGCGGCGAGAGCGCTCGCTATGGTTTTCGTACCGGGGGCGATGGCTTGCACATCATCGGTAGTGCGCGCACAGGATGTGGTGCAGGATGCGTGTCCGCGGCCGGCGCCGGGCAGCGCGGTGCAGGAACCGGAGGATTTGCGCAGCACGAATGGCGTGTTGCAAGTGGATTTGACGGTACGCAACTCTACGGAAAAAGATGGGTCGACGCGCTACTGCTATCTTTTGGCGGATGGAAAGCAATCGCCAACGCTGCGAGTGAGTCCTGGGGATTTGCTGATTTTGCGTTTGAAGAACGAATTAAGCGCCGCGAAGGGCGCGGCGACGCCCGCCCCAAGCGCGCAACCGGTGCAGCAGGCGCACACGCACGGACATGCAGAGAAAAATTCCGACCCGTGCAATAGCAGCACGATGACGATTACGTCGACTAATTTGCATTTTCACGGGCTGACGATTCCGCCGGTGTGCCATCAGGACGATGTGTTGAAGACGTCGATTCAACCGGGCGATCCCGCGTTTGAATATCGCTTTCGCATACCGGCGAACGAGCCGCCAGGATTGTATTGGTATCACCCGCACATTCACGGGTTCAGCACGCCGCAGGTGATTGGCGGAGCGTCCGGGGCGATGATTATTGAGGGGATTGAACGCGCGAATCGCGAAGTGGCGGGATTGCCGGAACGCGTGCTAGTGATTCGCGATCAAAATTTGCTGAATCCGGATGCGCCGCCGTCGAAATCCGAACCGGTGGTGCCGCACAACCTGATCGACCGCGATGGAGACTCCGCGAATAACGGCACGGGATTTGGCAAACCGGCGAAAGATCTTTCGGTGAATTTTGTGCCGGTGCCGTATCCGGATTATCCGCCAGCGGTGATCAAAATGAAACCGGGAGAGCGGCAATTTTGGCGGGTGTTGAACGCTTCGGCGATTACGTATCTGAATCTGGCGGTGGTGTTCAAGCGCGCGCCGCAGATGCTGGGGATTGTGGCAATCGATGGCGTGCCGAAAAATGAAAATGGCAACGCGGCGAACGCCGTCGAGTGGCACGGCCACATTGGAGTGCCGCCAGGCGCGCGCGTGGAATTTATTGTGAATGGTCCGCCGCTGGGGATGCCGGCGTTGTTTGTGACGCGGACGGTGAATACCGGGCAAGGCGGGGAGAACGATCCGAACCGCGCGCTGGCCTCGATTGTGGCTGCGGACGATGCGCCGGAACCGCGGTCGACGCTGGCAGCGAATCCCGAAGCGTTGCCGCCGCCGGCGTTGCCGTGGCTGGGGAACGTGACGCCGACGCGAGTGCGACGATTATATTTTTCGGAGAAGTTGGAAGACCCGAATAATCCAAATAGCGCGACGACGTTTTACATCACCGTGGACGGCCAGACGCCTGCGGCGTTTGATCCGGCGTCGGACCTGCCGAATATCGTGGCGAAGCAAGGCGACGTGGAAGATTGGATCATCGAGAACCGCTCGACGGAGTTGCACGCGTTTCATATTCACCAGATTCATTTTCTACTGATGGATTGGTCTGGAGTGCCGGTAGACGAGCCTTTTTTGCGGGATACGGTTAACGTGCCGTTTTACAACGGACGGGCGTTGCAATATCCCAGCGTACGAGTGCGCATGGATTTTCGCGATGCGAATACCGTGGGGATGTTCGTCTATCACTGCCATCTTTTGGAGCATGAGGATGGCGGGATGATGGGGCTGATTCGCGTCGAACCGGCGGCGCAATCGGAAGCGCCAAAAGTTCCCGGCTCAAGCAAGAACAAATCCAGCACGAAGATGCGGCGCTAGGGGGCGCTCGAAGCTTCGCGCGGGATAACGCCAGGGCAGGACAGAACATATAGACCACGCTAGGAATAGGACTGCGATCCCATAAGGCGGAGCTGTGGACATTTTTGCGGAGCAAATTAATCGAAATCATTCCGAAAGCAGAGCAGCTAAGAGCGTGGGATGCGGTTAACGAGCGCCGCCAGCTTTTTCTTCTGCCATTAATATTTCGCGCGTTGAAATGAAACACGCGACGACTACAACTCATCCTGCTTAGCGGTACCGCACTCAAAATTGTGGAGGTATTTTAATGAAGTTAAAGAGTCTTGCGTCTTATACGATGGACGGAGTACGCATCGGTCTAACTACCGTCGCGCTCCTCCAGTTCTCGATTGGTGCGCCGATGGCCAATGCGCAAACGCCCGATAACAGCTCGAAAACCACCAGTCCGATCAAGCACTTGATCGTGATCATCGGCGAAAACCGCAGTTTTGACCACGTTTTTGCCACTTATGAACCGAAGAAGGGCGAATCGGTCGACAATCTGTTGTCGAAAGGCATCATCAAGCTGGACGCGAAAAAGAACGCGCTTCCCGGGCCAAACTTCGAGAAAGCTCATCAAGTGGCAGCGAAAGACATCGGCACTACGGATGCGTTTCTGCTGAATCCGCCCAAGTCAGAGTTTCCCAACAATCAGCTTCCCGCACCACTCGTGGGTGGCGCCAAAGTTTCCTACGTTCCGAATCTGTGCAGCGCGTCGACCCCGATAACCGCGTGCCCGGACAGCCTTACGCTAGCCATGACCGCGGAAAACGGACTAGACCCCGCCTACTACCCGGATCTCCTCAGCGGCGGCACCGGGCTGAGCAGCAGAACCCCAGATACGCGCATCACCGACGTAACGTCCCTGCCGGCCGGCCCGTTTCAATTGACAAATTCAACGACCGGTGGCGCGTTCGACTACGACGCCTATGCAGCTAGCCCGGTGCATCGGTTCTACCAAATGTGGCAGCAGCTGAACTGCGGTTTGGATCATTCCAGTTTTGACAATCCGTCCGGTTGCAACGCCAAGTTGTTTTCCTGGGTGGAGGTAACGGTCGGCGCAGGCACCAATGGCGTAACACAACCGCCGCTGTGCTCCTCTGACAAAGCCGCGCTCCCCTGCTTCACCACGAACTATTTGCCAAACACGCCTGGGGCATCGCTGACCGGTGAAGGCTCAACGGCCCTCGGTTTCTACAACGTGCAGCAAGGCGACGCGCCTTACTTCAAGAGCCTGGCGGACAATTACGCGATGAGCGATAACTTCCATCAGTCGGTTAACGGCGGCACAGGCGCCAACCACATCATGCTCGGGCACGGCGACGCGATATTTTTCTACGATCCGAGCAGCAAAACTCCCTATGTTCCACCAAACGGCGTGGAAGTGGACAAAGGCAGCCCCAATCAGGGAGTCGTCAGCGAAGTGGAAAACCCCGATCCGGCGGCCGGTACGAATAACTGGTACCAGGAGGACGGCTACGGGAATGGCGGCTACGGTTCTTCGGCGTCTGGCGGCGGTTCATACAGCAACTGCTCGGACCCCAGCCAGCCTGGAGTGAAAGAGATCGTGAAATATCTGAAGTCCCTGCCAGAGCCCATCGATCCGCGCTGCGAAGCTGGTAAGTACTACATTCTGAACAACTACAATCCCGGCTATTTCGGCGACGGCAGCAACGCCTACATCGACACCACCGCAGGGAATACACCCTTCACCGTGCCGCCTTCTTCAACACCCAGCATCGGCGACGACCTGAACGCCCACAAGATTTCTTGGGTGTACTACGGCGACCAGTGGGATGCCTACCTGGGCGATAAATATCAGAACAACTACTACGTCGCTCAAGGCGTCGTAACGGACGAGTATTGTAACATTTGCAATCCATTCCAGTACGACACTTCCATCATGGCGCATGCGGATCAGCGCGCGGCGCACTTGGCGGATACCACGGACCTGTACGCAGCGATTGATGGACTAACGCTACCCGCGGTTTCCATCGTCAAGCCCAGCGGGCTGGTTGATGGTCACCCTTCATCCTCGAAACTGGATCTGTTCGAAGGTTTCGTGAAGAAAATCGTCGAAGCCGTGGAAGCGTCTCCATATAAGAACGATACGGCGATTTTCATCACCTTCGACGAGGGCGGCGGATACTACGATTCCGGTTACGTCCAGCCGCTGGACTTCTTCGGCGATGGCACGCGGATTCCCTTCCTCGTTGTGGGCCCGCACCTGAAGGCGGGACACATCTCGCACAATTATGCAGATCACGTTTCGATCCTGAAGTTCATCGAGCGCAACTGGAATTTGCCGCCGGTTACGAAGCGCAGCCGCGATAATTTCCCGAACCCGTTCTCACTGGACTTCATCAGCCCATACGTGCCGCTGAACAGCCCGGCGATCAGCGACCTGTTTGATCTGTTTGACTTCAAATAGCCGGAACAGAAAATCGCGATTGCAATTTGCGATGGAAAGGGCAGCCATTCGCTGGCCGCCCTTTTTTTTCCTTCGCAAATACGAAGACTGAGCGTAGCATGGCAGCCATCGACTGGCTGCCAAGACGATGCTTTCTTGCGCCATTCACCCTAGCCCAACGTTAACGAAACAACCAACCGCTATAATCTACGGCCCGCTCTCATCAGTCAGACGAGGAGGAATTCGAATGAACCTTAAGAATATTGCATCACACGTCGGAAACGGAGTGCGTGTGGGACTTGCGTCCCTCGCGCTTCTGCAATTTTCGATAGGGATACCGATGGCAAATGCCAACCAAGAACATAAGGATGGAGACACGCGTACACCGATCAAGCACGTCATCGTGCTGATCGGCGAGAACCGCACCTTCGATCATCTCTTCGCAACCTATGTTTCACCGAGCGGCGAGCACGTGAAGAACCTACTGTCCGAGGGAATCATCAATGCCGACGGTACGCCCGGCCCGCACTTCAAGCACGCACAGCAATTCCAAGCCATCGCGCCGTTCAAGACATCGTATTACTCCAGCCTCGATAGCCATGAAAAGGCTCCCTATTCCATCCTTCCCGAGCCGACCCTAAATTTTTCGCCCAGCCCCGCCACCGGCGAACCGCCGCCATTTCCGGCTGCCTTCCTTCCAGATCTCGGAGCCATCGAGCCCTCGCTGGAAACCGCGGATCTTCCTTTGCTGACCACCGGCGCGTCCGGTGCTGCACAAACGGCTGAGCTTCCGGACTTCGATTCGCGAATACAAAATTTCAGCAGTTTGCCGAACGGGCCGTTCCCGCTTAAGGGAGCGACTCTCCCGTACGATTCGTACACGGGCGACACCACGCACCGTCTCTACGAGATGTGGCAACAGTCCGATTGCAATATCCGCAATGCCACACGGGAGAACCCCTCGGGTTGCTTGAACGACCTGTATCCCTTTGTCATCACCAGCTACACAAGCGAGCCTGACCCCAACAGCTTCCCCATTGCCAACCAGGTTGACGACAATGGCGGTGGCAATTCCATGGCCTTCTATAACATGCAGGCCGGAGACGTCCCATTTCTGAAATCGCTCGCCGATGAATACTCCATGAGCGATAATTATCATCAGGCGACCATGGGCGGCACAGGGCAAAACCACGTCATGCTGGGCAGCGGCGACTCCGTCTTCTGGTCCGATGGTAAGGGCAACGCCACCACTCCGCCATCCCACATCGCCAATCCCAATCCTCTTCCCGGCTCGAATAACCAGTACGCGGTGGACATCAATTTCGACGGCAACTTCACCGAGTGCGCGGATTCAACTCAGCCTGGTGTCGATCCGATTCGCGACTATCTCGCGACGCTACCCTATCATCCGAAGCCGAACTGCGAGAAGAGCCACTACTACATGGTCAATAACGACAACCCGGGCTTCTTGCCAGACGGCACCGTGGACACCAAGGGCATTGCAGGCGGCGGATCGATTCCGCCGAGCAACGTCCGGACGATCGGCGAAGCGCTGAACGAAAAGGGCATTTCCTGGGCCTACTACGGAGGAGCGTACAACGCCGCAGTGGCCCTTCAGCACGATCCGACTAGCACAGATCCGACCGTGCAGATTGGCCGAGCCTACTGCAACATTTGCAATTTTGAGTCCTACACCAACGCGATCATGGGTGACCCTGCGCAGCGGGCCGCGCACATCAAGGATGCGACGGACTTCTTCGCCGCCGTGGACAATGGCACTTTGCCGGCAGTCTCCTTCGTCAAGCCGGACGGGTTGCTCGACGGCCACCCCGCATCCTCAAAGTTCGACCTTTTCGAGGCCATGGCTAAGAAAATCGTGGATCATCTCACCGCCAACAAGGAGCTGTTTGCGTCTACCGTTTTGTTCATCACGCTGGACGAGGGTGGGGGCTTCTATGATTCCGGCTACATCCAGCCGCTGGACTTTTTCGGCGACGGACCACGTATTCCGATGATTGTGGTATCACCCTTCAGCCTCGGCGGCCACATCAGCCACACATACAACGACCACGTCTCGATCCTGAAGTTCATCGAACGGAATTGGAAGCTAAAGCCGTTAACAGACCGCAGCCGCGATAATTTCCCGAATCCCAGGGTCGACGATGATAATCCCTACGTGCCCCTCAACAGCCCGGCCATTGGCGATCTTTTCGACCTCTTTGATTTCGGACGCCACGGCCATGACGGCGATCACGACGGCGACGACAATCACTGACGCTGTTATTGTTCTGAACCAGAAAGGGGCGGCTTTCGGCCGTCCCCTTTTTTTGCGCGGGTGATAGAGTCTTGAACGAATTAGTTTGTTTAAAGTGGCCGCCACAAAGGCGATGGCACAGAGGTGGGAATATAAATTAGCTATCGCCCGGCAGATTTTGCTTCTGGTGCGGTGAGCTGCGCGAGGAGAAATTCCATTACCGCGCGGGCATCTTCGCTGCCGCGTTTCAGGCGGTCGTCGGCGTATTGCAATGAACGCAGGCCGGCCAGTAATTTGGTTCGGGGGATTTTTCTGGCGGCTTGCAACGCGAGCTCGGCTTGCTCGGGGCGCATACCGAGGGCGCGGGCAGCTTGCCAGCCATTACCAGCGCGAACTTCGCTGGCCTCGATAATTTTGCGGTACATCCACGTGATAGCGCCGAGGATTTGCAGGGGCTGCTCGCCTTCGCGGAGGAGGCGATCCAGAAATTCCAGCGCGGTGCGGGACTGGCGATTGCCGAGGAGGTTGGCGAGTTCCCAGACCGTGGTGGTTTTTTCGGAGATGACCATGGTGGCGACATCTTCGCGGCGAATTTGTTTGCGGTCTCCGGCGTAAGTGGCCAGCTTGGCGATTTCGGTTTTCAAGCGCTGCAGATCGGCGGAGACGAATTCGGCGAGATCTTCCGCCGCGCCTTTTTCAAAGGTCACGCCTTCATCTTTGGCTAACGAATGGGCTAACGAAGTGGCCGCGAGTTGGCGCTGTTCGAGGTTGTCTCCAAGACCGACTTCCACCACTAGCGTTTTTTCCGCCAGCAATTTGCCAAGGCGCATGCGCTGATCGAGTTTCGAGGCTTCGAGGACCAGCACAGTGAACGGCGCGGGGTTTTTGAAATAAGCTTCGAATTGCTCGACGGCGGCATCGCGTTTTTTTTCCGCCAAAGCTTCGATGGTTTCGGCGTCTTCGAGAAACACCACCTGGTTTGGGGAAAGCATGGGCATGGTCTGGGCCTGCTCGAGCGCGGCTTGCGTCTCACCACGATCGGCGGAGTAACGCGAAACGGCCCAGGTGCGCGAAGCAGGGGGCACGAAGGCGTCGATCAAGTGCGCGCGGCAGGCATCGCGAAGGTAAGGTTCTTCGCCGAGCAAGAGCAGCGCCGGGATCGCAGTTCCCTTCTTCAGGCGCGCGAGCAACTCTTCGGTGCTCACTTTGGGCATCAGGCGCTCACCGGCATTAGTAGTTCTCCGTAACGGCGGCGACCAGGCGGGTGGCGAAATCCTGGGCCAGGCGATCGAGGGCCGGATCCGCCTCTTCAAAAAAGCTGGTGACGTCGGTGGAGATTTCATATTCGTTGCGAAACAGAAAATTGTCGGTGTGATAGAGGATTTTTCCCGTGATGCGATCTTCCAGCGTGACCTCGCATTTCACGGTGACCAGCATGGTGGTGGCGCGGCTGGTGGTGGGGTTTGCGGTGGTGGTGCTGGAGTACAGCAGCGGGACAGCTTCGACGCTGATGACCTTGCCGCGTAGAACGGCGTCACCATTGGCGGGATCGGAAACGATATGATACGGCGTCTTGATGACAAATTCGTGAATGGTGGCGGCGGTGAGGCGCTGCTCGATGCGATAGCTGGTAGTTTTATTTTCGAGCGCGGGAACGGCAATGGTATGAATATTTTTCGGCAACGCGCTAGTGGTGCCCGCGACGTGGTAGCCGCAGCCCGAACCTGCGACGTTCAGCAGGACGAAACACGCGGCAAGCACGACGGCGGCAGGCGAGATTTTACGTCGATCGTCAATATGATTTTTTTGTTTTCGCATGGCTCGAAAATCCATCCGCCGACCAATCATGAAAGCATCTCCGCGAGTTTAACGGCGTTGGCGGCCGGCAAGCGAAAATTATCGGCGGCGCCCCAAAACCACCAGGCGCCGGGAGGCGAAGTGTCCAGCTCCGGCACGGCGAGTTGCAGAATGCTTTCTCCAGCGACGCTGACATTGCTGGGGCGGGATTGTGCGACGTCGGCGAAAACAAAACCCGCATCCGAGCACGCGGCGACGATCTGCTCCGCGGAAGCGGTGCCAGCGGATTCGCCGAGCGGCGCGCAGGCGGAAAACGCCGAGCCATAAAACACCGGAGCGTGGAGCACTTGCAGTGCCGGAGCGCTTACCGTTTCGCCGAGACACAATTGCGTTTCCGCGCGGACGCGTTCGCGCACCACGCGCAAATCCTGCGCGCTGGCCGGGCCGAAACGATCGACGAGATTGAAGGCTACCTGCGTGTCGTACACCGGACGTCCTACGCCTTGGAAGGAAAGCAACTGTCCAGTTTGCGTTTCCAGCTCCTCGATGCCCGGGCGGCCTGCTTCGGAAGCTGACTGGAAGCACACCACCGAGAGCGATTCGATGTGTAACTTGAGCAACACGAGGCGCAGCGCGGCCGCAGCGGTGGCCGGCGCCGAAGGAATGGCGTATGCCGGACTCCCCTTCTTGAACTCCCTGCCACGCAAGCGATCGAGCTTGGGAAACCATGCGGTCGCCGCGTCATCCTGCGCGAGAGCTCCGGAAAGGTCGATAACGGTCGCGCCCTGCTGGCGAGCAGCGGCAGCGTTTGCGCGCGTGAATTCGGCGGAGCCGGTGAAGAAAACGGTTTCCGCGCGATCGAAGCTGCCTTCTTCCACGGGACGGATAATGGCAGGCTCACCGGCCGCGGCGGTGAGCAGGCCCGCGGCGAACGGTTCGTCAACGAGGCGAATGTTCGCACCCGCGAAACGGCTTTCTTCGAGCAGCGCGCGCACTTCCGCGCCGAGCAACGAAGACGCGCCGGCGATCACGATGCGCTTAGCGTCTCTGCGGCCCGCGGGATTGAGCGCGGATGATGGCGTACTAGGCATCGCTCAGGCAGTCCGCGTCGACATATGGTGGCGAATGTAGCGAACCAGATGCAAGGCCACGCCAATCGCGGCATAAGAACACGCGAAGGTCATCAAGAAATATTCGGAATACTGCCACGCGATGCCGAAAATAATTAAAACCACGATGATGCCCAACGACGGCTGCTTCCGGGACCACGGCAGATCCTTGAAGCTGTAATAACGGATGGTGCTGGTCATCAGCGCGCCCAATGCCACGGCGAGGGACAGCCACACGATGGCCCAGCGCCAATCGTGCAAGGGATACTTGAAACGGTGAATGAGCGCAGCAATCACCCCGGCGGCTGCTGGCGTGGGCATGCCCACGAAGTATTTCGAGCCGCCCGGCGCCATGCCCTGCACGTTGAAGCGCGCCAGCCGCCAAGCGCAGCAAACCAAAAAGATCAGGCACGCAATCCAGCCGAATTCCGCCAAGCGATGAAACTGACCGCTCTGAATTCCCGGCAAGCTGCGCACGCCCCAGGCGTAGGCCAGCACTGCTGGTGCAATGCCGAAGCTGACCACGTCCGCCAGCGAATCAAACTGCACGCCAAATTCCGTATTGGTTCCCGTCAGACGCGCGATGCGCCCGTCCATCGCGTCAAAAACAATGGCGATACCGATGGCTTTCGCCGCGTGATCGAAATCGTCGCTGCCCCCAACCAAAGCAGCCACCACCGCGTAATAGCCGCATAGTAGATTAGCCGCGGTGAGCATACTGGGCAGCAGAAAAATTCCGCGGCGCATGCGCGGGTTCTTGATGATGCGGCGCTCCTTGAACGGAATTTCGTGCTGTTCGGCTTCAGGGATCATGGCTTGGGCTGGCCCGCCGAAATTAGATTTGCGTCCGAAACGGAAGCGCTTGGACTGGACGATAGTCCCATTGATTTGACCGGCAGGAAAGCGAGAATGCTGGAGCCGCCCGCCACATGGTCACCCAGTTTGACGACGACGTTGGCGGATGCGGGCAGCCACACGTCGGCGCGGGAACCGAAGCGCACCAAACCGATGCGTTCGCCGCGGGCAACGACGTCGCCGACTTTCTTCCAGGCCACCACGCGGCGCGCGACGTACCCGGCAATCTGCTTGAAGACGATTTCGCCGTGCTCGGTGGCCAGCGTGAAAATGTTCTGTTCGTTTTGCGCGGACGCGTCGGCGCGCATGGCGGCGAGAAATTTTCCGGGTTGGTAGTCGAGCCTGGTAATGGCGCCGGCGGCGGGCGTGCGGTTAACGTGCACGTTCCAGACGGCGAGAAAGATGCTGATGCGCTTGCCGGGAATCCCTGCGCGCGGTTCGTCTGTGATGACCACGACGCGGCCATCGGCAGGGGAGACGATGGCGCCAGGGTCCCTCGGGATGGCGCGCTCGGGATTGCGGAAAAATGAGAAGCAGAACAGGCCAAAGAACGCCAGCACTGCCGCGACGACCACCCAGTGCAGGAAAAAGAAAATCACACCCAGCAGCAACGGTGGAATGCCGAAGTAATAGCCTTCTTTAACCATGCTTTAGAGAAGATACCACAGGGCGTGAAGTTGCCGCGAAGCTAGCGCGGCTAGCCAAAAGATTGTCGCGAGGCGCATGGCTCCGCGAAAGCACACAAACAGCTTCACACTAAAGGCGCTTCAGGAATCGCTGTGGAACTCTATTGCGAATGCGGCGTACTTTGGCGGCGGATACGCGACGCCAACTGCTCCATTTCGTCTTTCACGTGCAGTTTTAACTTTTTAAGCTTGATTTCTTCGAGGAGGTCTTCGGAACTGAGGAACTGCGAGGTAGCAATTTTGTGGAGTTCTGCTTCGTACTTTCCGTGCTGTGCGGCGAGGTGCTGGTAGGTGGCGTCCGACTCGAGCAGTAGGTCCCGAGGGTTGCGCGCGATACTGGCCATGCGGTCCTCCTCCTTTATTGGGGAATGTGAGATTTGATTAATGCCGTGTTACGGCTCCATAGTCCGCACGATAGCACTGGGAATAGCGGCGTCAAGTAGGAAGTTGGTTCTAGGACTTGGGCGCTGTGAGTAACTTTTCCATTAGTACGGCCGACTCGGTGGGGTACTGGTAGTAATTGGGCCGGGTGCCGGTGATGACAAAGGCGTGTTTTTCGTACAGTGCGATTGCCGGGACGTTGGAGGCGCGGACTTCCAGGTAGACGCGGCGCACGCCGGCGAGCGTGAAATTTTCCAGCGCGAATGCGAGCAATTCCGCGGCAATGCCCGAGCGGCGAAGTTGCGAGGCGACTGCGAGGTTTAGGATTTCGGCTTCGGTGGTGATGGTGCGCGAGATGATGAAACCGGCGAGCGAACCGTCTGGCGCAACGGCTACCCAGCCGGCATAACCGCCAGATTCCCGCAGCTGCGCGTAGCTCGCCTCGGACCATTGCGCGGCTTGGGGCGACGCAGCCGCGAGCTGCGCCACGGCGGTAGCGTCGGGTGGCGCGAAGGGGCGGAGGGTGGGCATTAAACGAATGTTACCCATGCGGCGAAAGCTGCGCATGTTTTTTTTCGGGTTGGCTCGGCCAGTCGCAGCTGAGCGCCTCTTCTGAGACGAACGACCGCGCTAAACGACAGGTCTGCTGTAACCCTTCCACTTTACTTCGGCGTCCGGACGGCGGATGTAGTTGGCGTCCAAGCTGAGGGCGTCGGTCAGCCGGTTCTGCGCCGCCAATTGCGCCGCGATCTTTGCAATGGCCGGTGCCACCAGTCGTGGCACTTGTTCAAGCACCTCGCCTCTGGCAGCGCGTTCCTGCCACCCGGGATCGCCGGCAAGCGACGCAGGGTCGGGTGAAACCCACGCTATCGACTGGCCCCCTGCGACCTCGCCTGCCCAGCCAATCAATTCGCCAGGGGTCACCACCCGGGCGTCTCCGATCGCCTGATGCGAGGACCCGATGCGCTGGTACAGCGCTCCATACAGCTGTTGACGCTGCGCGTCGCAGTAAGCCGCCACAAATTCTGGCTGTCCTAACCCTGACGATCCAATTGCTTGAACCGCGAAAGCCCCTAGCCTTGAAACCGCCGCGATGGGCTTACCAAAGACTTCGTTCCAGGCCTTTACGGTCGTTAAGGCGATGCGAATGCCGGTAAATGAACCTGGGCCCGCGGCAGCCGCATATATCCCCACGTCGGCGATGCGGCGGCTCGCTGCGTTGAGGACACGATCAATCGCAGGCAGCAGCCACGTGGAGTAGTCTTCGCCGCCGTCGTGCTGCGCAGCGGATAAGACGACTTGTTCTTCCACCAGCGCCACGCTGCCGTGAGCGTCACACGTATCTATAGCCAGAATAAGCACATCCCGAGTTTACACGAGCTGAGGGAAAACTCCGGACGCGCAAGAATACCGAGGCGAGTTTCGGCACGCGCTGGGCGAAAATTTCAAAGTTTTCGAAGGGATTCACAATCCCGCTATGCAATTGCGTTGCCAAATTGGTACCTAAATTTTGCTAAGCCCCTGATTCCAGAGGATATATCTTGACTCTTCGAACACAAACTCCTACACTGTTTCCAGTACCTCCAGGGGGCAACCGAAGCTATGGACTACAAGATCGGCGATAAAGTTGTGTATCCCAATCATGGCGTTGGAATTGTAGAGCAAATCAGCTACGGCATCTTGAACGGCAGAACCGAACGGTACTTCATGATTCGCATTGTTTCCAGTGGGTTGCGCGTAATGGTTCCACAGACAAACGCGATTTCCGTCGGGCTGCGTTCCGTGATTCGTTCCGTGGAATCCGGCAAAGTCCTCGGCTTTCTCGAAAAGGGCAAGCTGAATTCGCATCACGATTGGAAGCATCGCTTCAAAGAGAACTCTGAGCGCATGCGCACCGGAGCACTCCTCGAAGTAGCCGTAGTCCTCAAGAGCCTCGTTTCCCTCAGCACCAGCAAACCCCTCTCTTTCCGCGAGAAAAAAATGCTGGAGCGCGCCAAGTATCTCCTGGTCAGTGAAATGGCCACCGCCCGCAACACCTCCGCGGAAAACGCCGAAGCCACGGTAGTCAAGTCGCTCGCCAAGGCCAAGCTGCAATTCCCGGTAATGACCGAAAAATTCGAGTAGATTTCGTCTCCGACGACGGGCACGGCATGCCGTGCCCGTCGATCCGGCGGCAAACTTCAAAGGCGGGCAACCAAAGTTGCCCGCCTTTTTTGTGCCCTTTTGGCGACTCAATCAAGGAGACGAATAAGGATCCGTGCTGAGGACACGCCCGCCCTCGTCAAATCGGATAACGTAGTAAGAGGGAACGTATGGAGCAACCGTCACGGCGTATAGGTACTCGCTGGCACAACCCTTCATCTCAGACTGCGGAATCGGCCCAAAAAACTCCCCACACTTTTCAATCTTCTTGGGCTTACCCATTAATCGGACCACATCTCGCTGCGTGGCACCCACGGTAATTTTATCGAAGCCTCTCGCAAGACCGTTATCCCGCCAATACGCATAACCTATGAAGAGGACTGGAAGCAGCGCGCCCATCATAAGGACTACCGCAATAGGTCGCTCGATGTCTTCATTCGGCGTTCGCATTCGTGTACTCAGATCGTTTCACCAGCTCCTCATTTTTTCTCTGTCGACCAGTGCCATTCGCCTGGCAAGGGCTATGCCATCATCCTGCACCGGCAAGCGCATGCAGCAAAATCGCGGCTTTGCGCAACGTACCCGCCACAGCTGCGGCAATTTTCGGCGCGTCTGGTGTGTCTCCATGAATACAGATGGTGTCCGCCTGGACATGTACCTTGGTGCTGTTCCAAGCAATCACCGCATTGCCTTGGACGATGCTCAGCGCCTGCCGGCCAGCCTCGTCAGGAATGCTGATCAACGCATCGGGAAATTTTCGTGAGCGCAGGCTGCCATCAGCTTCGTAACGACGATCGGCGAAGGCCTCGGCAGCGACCGCGAAACCCGCTTCGCGAAAAACTTCGAGCATCGACGAACCCGTCAGCCCGACCATGACCACTTCCCTGCTCCAGTGCGCCACACCTTCCGCAATCGCCGCCGCCAACGTCTGATCGCGCGCTGCCTGATTGTAGAGTGCCCCGTGCGGCTTCACGTGCGTCAGCCGCGCACCACAACCTGCCGCAATCTGCGACAACGCACTTACTTGCTCGAACACCGACTTTGCCACCTCTTCCGCCGACAATTGCAACTCAACCCGTCCAAAATTGGCGCGGTCGGCATAACCAGGATGCGCCCCAATCGCAACCTTATAACGCATCGCCTGCTCGATCGTGGCTCGCATGGTGTGTTCATCGCCCGCGTGTCCGCCGCAGGCAATGTTCACCGAAGTGACCGACTGCATGAGCGCTTCCTGCGTTCCGTCGGCGACCGCCTCCGGAAACTCGCCCATGTCGCAATTCAAATCGACCTGCAAAGGCGAACGCTTCATGCGAAGAGCAACTCCTCCGAAGCTAGCACCTCTTCTTGTTCTCGAAACAGCGCTCGCGCGGTTTCCCATGTCACCATCTCAAACCGAATCTCATCCCGCGGCCGCAACTGTCCCAAGCTATGAAAATCCGCGGAAGTCACGTTGGCAATCTTGGGATAACCGCCGGTAGTTTGCTGCTCCACGAAAAGAATAATCGGCATCCCCGACTCCGGCACCTGCACCGCCCCGAGCGCCACACCCTCGGAAATCATTTCCCCGCCCGCAGGCGCCGGGATCGCCGGACCCGCCAGTCGCAGCCCCATGCGATTCGCATCCTCCGTAACGTGATAAGCGCCTGACGCGAACAAGCCCTGCGCAGCCTCCCCAAACCTATCCCACTGCGGCCCAGGCGTGACGCGCAAAACCCTTGCAGGCACCAGCAACTGTCTCGCACGCGCAGATAATTTTGCAAAATCAGACCTTCGCCCGAGGTTGCCAATCTTCAGCACATCACCTTTCCGCAACGCCCGCCCCGCAAACCCTCCAAGCCCACTCAGGACATGCGTCGACGTGCTCCCCAAAAATGGCGGCACCGCGATTCCCCCGCGCACACACAAGTAACATCGTGCCCCGGCTCGTGTTGCTCCTACCCGCAAAGTCTGTCCCGGACGCACGGCCACCGGAGTCCACAGCTCCACGCTAACGCCATCGAGCGTTGCCGTAAAATCGCACCCCGCCAAAACCACCGTATCGCCATCCGGAAACTCGAACGTCCCGCCGACCAACGTCATCTCTAGCGCTGCGGCTCGATCATGATTCCCGACCAACAAATTCCCCACACGCAACGACACCGCATCCGCCGCGCCAGACGCCGAAACGCCCATCGCCCCAAATCCTTCGCGGCCCAAATCCTGCACCGTGGTAAACAATCCCGGCTCGATCACCCGAATCACGCAGGCACTCCTTCCATCTCCGCAAACTGCCCCACAGAAATGCTCACGAATCGTACGTGATCCCCGATCGACAAAACGCTGCTCACCTCCGGCGCCGCGCGAAACATCTTCATCGGCGTTCGCCCAATCAAGCGCCACCCTCCCGGCGTTGCGAAGGGGTACACCCCGGTCTGCGTCCCCGCAATCCCCACACTCCCAGCCGGCACCACGCGACGTGGCACCGCCAACCGCGGCGTAGCAGGAATCCCCTGTAGCGCATTCGGCACCTGTAGCGCGGGGCGCTTGCCTCTGAGCCCCGCGTTTTTTTCCACATCGCGATCTTCCATCCGCCCCAAATACGCGAACCCCGGCACAAATCCCAGAAAATAAACTAAGTACTCCACACAGGAGTGCGCAGAAATCACCGAATCCGGCGTCAATCCATGCAGCGCGCAAACATCCTCTAAGTCCGGTCCAAAGTTCCCGCCATAACACACCGGAATCTCCACCAACCGCGGCTTCTCAATCCTTACGTCTTCAAGACCAGCCAAGAATCCCCTCAGCATCGCTTCCAAATCGGCATGCGTACACGCCAACGCGTCAAATTTCACCAAAACCGAACAATATCCAGGATGGACATTGCGCACGACGGGAATCGGTTTTCGTTCCAGCAACCGCAGAACTTTCAACACGCACTCATGCGCCCGCACCGAAATCTCTTCACCAAAATAGACCATCAATGTCTGATCACTAGCAGGCAGGAACCGCACACCGTCCGCGGCGGACGTTATCATTCGCGAATCCCTCTAACCGAACTCTTCTCTGCGCCCTCTGCGTTTAATCAGCGTTAACAAGAACGCCGGGCCAACGCTTTGTGGCTGAGACTTCCTCGGCCCACGTCAAGCCAGCGCCAAACTAGGATCCGCATTTAAGCTAGCGTCCCCAAACATCCTCGCCCGAAACCGCGGATAAGCCGCCGCCGCAATCATCGCGGCATTATCCGTGGAAAGTGCGCGGCTGGGAAAAAATGCTTCAATCCCCGCAGCTTTCCCGCGCGCCTCAAAAGCCGTGCGCAGCGCACTGTTTGCCGCCACCCCGCCAGAAACCAAAACACTCTCCGCCGAAATACTCTCCGCCGCAGACATGGTCCGTTCCACCAAATCCCGCACCACGGCATCCTGAAACTCTTTGATGAGCGCCAAAGTCTGTGGTGAACATAGCGCCAGCAACTGCTCAAACGACCGTTCACCGCGTTCAATCGCCGAGTTCCGCAAATGAATCTCTTCGTTATATTCGGCATGCTCACGCAGGTGATAGAGCACCGCAGTCTTCAACCCGCTGAAACTAAAATCAAACGCATTGCCCTTCATTTTGGTAGCGGAAAATTTAATCGACGGCGCAGTCCGCGCGCAAGCCGCCAAGCGATCAAGAATCGGCCCACCGGGATACCCCAGCGCGAGCAGTTTCGCAACTTTGTCGTAAGCCTCGCCCGCGGCATCATCCCGTGTCCCGCCAATTTTGCGATAAGAAAACAAACCCGTTTCCGAAAAACCCCCTGTGTCGTGAGTCGGCGCTTCTGTTTTGTGGGTCGGAGCTTCAGCTCCGACATTAAGCGCTCCGTTACCGACGGGCTTTAGCTCCTGGGGCAGGTCCTCCGCGATTTGTTCGGTGGTGCGCTCAGCCCGCACCTCGTAAATAACCGTATGCCCGCCAGAAACAATCAAGCACACCGCCGGAACCTTCGGTTCGCGCCCAGCCTTATGCGCCTCCAAAAAAACCGCGTGCACATGCCCTTCCAGGTGATTCACCGGCACCAGCGGAATATCCAGCGCCGCCGCCAGCGTCTTCCCATAAGTAATCCCCACCAGCAACGCGCCCACCAACCCCGGGCCGTGCGTCACCCCAATCGCATCCAGCGCAGGAAACTCAACCTCCGCCTGCAACAGCGCCTCGCGCACCACCGGCACGATTTGCCGCAAATGCTCCCGCGACGCCAGCTCCGGCACCACCCCGCCATATTTACGATGAATGGAAATCTGCGAAGCCACCACACTGGAGAGAATAGTCCGGCCGTCGTTAACTACCGCCGCCGCCGTCTCGTCACAAGAAGATTCAATACCCAAAATAGTCGCGGTCATAAAATAAGATGCTATCACGCGCCGCAACCAGGCGCTGCAACCAGGCGCTGCCGCCATGAACGCCGCGGAAATCAGTTAGCTTTGTTTTTCTTGGCTTGCACCAGCCAGCGGTTCAGCACACTCGCGGAATACTCGGGCATTTCGTGGAAGTTCAATCCCATGCCCTCTCGCGACTCAATGAACGCCACCGTAGCGTGCGTCTCTAGAGACTCCGTCTCGGTGTAAATTTCGATCATCACGTTCGTCCCCTGCGGAAACGGATTCATCATCTCCACGTAGCATCCGTGCTGGCTCAGGTCGCTGATTCGTGAAGACGTTCGCGCATTTTCCTTTTCATCCACAATTTCCGCCATGGCTACAAACGGATACCTCGGTTCGCGTCGTCGTTCGGCTTTCATCGATACTCCTCCTTCTGGAGGAAGGGTGTCGCGATGTTACCGCCGCCGCGCGCTCACGGCGTGGCAACGCGGTCCGCGCGCCTCCTATCTGCCATCAGGACCGCCCGTGAACTCGACGTCCGCAGATGAAAGCTGATCGAACTCGAAAAGCCCTTGCTCGCGTCTCCCCGCGCAATTAACATTCTTCGGGCATCGTTCGCAGTATTCCGGGATGAGGTGAGCCATGAAGCGATTCGCAGGAATGATGACGGTAGTCGTGGGGATGCTGCTGACGACGTTGCTGGGCGTATCGCTGGGCGCGCCGGTGCTAGCCGCGCAGGAATGGTCTCAGCCGTGGGCCCGCGAACGCATCGATAAATCGCCACGCCATAGCGAGTGGGTCACCGTGAAGCACGATGGCCGCGATGTCGACACCCTGATCGTCTACCCGGAGTCCAAAGAGAAGCGCCCCGTAATCCTCGTCATCCACGAAATTTTCGGCTTGAGCGACTGGGCCCAGGAACTTGCCGACGAAGTCGCCGCCGCGGGCTACATCGCCGTTGCTCCAGACCTGCTCAGCGGCATGGCGCCCAATGGCGGCCGCACCAAGGATTTTTCCACCGGCGTCACCGAAGCCGTCAGCAAATTAAATCCCGATCAGGTTACCGGCGACCTGAACGCCGCCGCCGACTACGCCCTCAAGCTTCCCGCCTCCAATGGCAAACTATACGTCGCCGGATTCTGCTGGGGCGGCGGACAAACCTTCCGCTTCGCCACCAACCGCGCCGATCTTTCCGCAGCTTTTGTCTTTTACGGCCCGCCACCCGCGAAAGACGCGATGTCGCGCATCAAGGCCCCCGTTTATGGCTTCTACGCCGGCAACGATGCCCGCATCGACGCCACAATTCCAGACACCATCACCGCGATGAAAGCCGCCGGAAAAACTTACGATCCGGTCACCTACGAAGGCGCCGGCCACGGCTTCATGCGCGCCGGCGAAGCTCCGGACGCCACCGACGCCAACAAAAAGGCCCGCGAAGACTCGTGGATCCGCTGGAAAACTCTGCTGCCGCAGTGATTTTCTCTGAGGAATAACTTCGCCGCCGTCGTGTACCTAGATCTCGTCAGCACCTCCGCGCCAACCATGCCAAATTCTTCCGGCACGCTAAGTGAGTGCTGTAATTTACAAGTCTCTGCGATTTGTGACGGTGTTGCCCTTGGAATTTCCACTCATCATCAAGCTGTTTTTTCGTAAATCCTGATAGACCTCGCGAAACGACTGGAACAATGACGTCTCGTGATATGGAATCCCGTGCGACGCGCAATAGGCTCTGACTATCTTTTGCACCTGTCGCAGCCTGTTCGCGGGCATCGTCGGAAACAGGTGATGCTCGATCTGGCAGGACAGCCCGCCCGTGCAGTAATCGATTCCGAGATGTTTTTTGACGTTCCGACTCGTGAGCACCTGTTCGCGCAGGAAATTTACTGCCGCGGCGCCTTCGAGCAGTGGCATCCCCTGATGATTCGGGGCGAAGATCAGCGTCAAGTACAGTCCAAAGAACGCCTGTTGCGCTAAAGCGAACAGGATCGCGTGCGGCCAGCCAAGCAGAAGGCTAAGCAGGCCCAGAAACCAGCACCCGTGCAAGATGAGGAAGCTCACTTCAACGATCGGATGCGTTACCCGATTGCGAATCAGAAACCGAATGCTGTCCGTCTTCAACACAAATGCCTCAAGCAAAGACAAGGGAAAGAAACAGAAATGCTGGTACCTCACCGTGAGCCGCGCCAGCCCCTTTTTTCCGGCGGCCTGCTCCTTCGTAAACGCGAACAGCGGTATGTCTACGTCGGGATCGGCGCTAACGTGGTTTGGAGAGCGATGATGGAGATTGTGTTTGTGCAGCCACCAGCTGTAGCTGAATCCCAGCAACAAATTCGCATGAATGAGGCCAACGACCTCGTTTCCAGTCGGGCCGCTGAAGATTTCCTGGTGGCCTGCGTCATGCACGACAAAGCCCAGTTGCGCAAAGACAAACGCCAGGAACGCGGCATTACAGAGTTCTGCCCACGGATTGTGAAATGTTGCGATCAGCGCGAAGGCGCTTACGAGCAAAACAAAATTGAGAAGCATCTTTCGGCTGTAATACGCCGGCTGCTTCGCCAATAACCCGCTTTGCCGTACCAGCGCGAGCAATTCGCGAAATTCGTCGCCGGCTGCCGCGCGCATCGTTTCATTTAAGACACCCGAAGAAACACTCACAGTGCGAGCACTCCGTTTTCACGCGCGCTCGAATGGACGCGTCATCGTTTTTGATTTTTGTTCAGATGTAGCGATGGATCGTCAAATCGCACTTAGACAGACTGCAATTCCACGCACTTGATTTAAATCCCGTCGAGTCCGACCTCGCCGAGAGACCCCATTTGAAAAGTGTACGCAAACAATGGCCGTCGGGCTGTTCTGAAACGCACACCCCGTCGATGGCGTGGTTTTCCCCAAAGCGCCGGCAAGCCACCTTGCCGGCCATCTGTTTTTTTGCGCCGATCTCACTCGCCCAGTGAACTCGGCGATAAGGCCGTCGCTTAAGCGCTAGCCGAAATCTCTCCGCCGATGGATACTATCGTTGCTGGCAGAGTGCATACCCGCAAACGCGATGAGTGCCTCCATCTCCCTCCACGCGAATCAGACAATTTTTCGCCCTGCTGCCAATCCCTGGCTCATCGCTGTCACCGTTTCGCTGGCGGCGTTCATGGAAGTGCTGGACATTGCCATCGCCAACGTCGCCTTGCCGCATATCGCCGGCAATCTGGGCGCCAGCAATGATCAGAGCACCTGGGTACTCACGTCCTATCTGGTGGCCAATGCCATCGTGCTTCCCATCACCGGATGGCTGGTGAGTCTGTTCGGACGCAAGCGCTTCTTCATGACTTGCATGGGCATCTTCACCCTCAGTTCTCTGCTTTGCGGAATCGCGCCGAGCCTGGGTTTTCTTTTATTCTTTCGCGTTCTTCAGGGTGCCGGCGGTGGCGGCCTGCAGCCTTTGGCGCAGGCGATTCTCGCGGACACTTTTCCGCCGGAAAAGCGCGGCCTGGCATTTTCCATCTACGGCATCACCGCGGTGTGCGCTCCGGCGATCGGTCCCACCCTGGGCGGTTGGATTACCGACATCGCTTCCTGGCGCTGGATCTTCCTGATCAATCTACCCGTCGGCCTGCTGACCATGGCGCTCGTCTATCGCCTGATCCAGGACCCGCCCTCTCTCGTTCTTCGTAAGCGCTCAGAAATAAAATTCGACTACTTCGGATTCTCCTTGCTCGCGCTCGGCGTCGGCGCCTTGCAGATTATGTTGGACAAGGGGCAAGAAGACGATTGGTTCGGCTCCAAATTCATCATCACCTTGGCCGTCATCGGCGGCTTGTGCCTGATTGCCTTGATCATCCACGAGTGGTTTCACGAAGATCCCATCGTCGATGTGCGGCTCTTCAAGAATGCCAACTTCGCCACCGCCAACATGATGATGTTTATGGTTGGCGCGGTCTCTTTTGCGGCCACCGTGCTAATGCCGCAGTTTCTTCAGACGCTGATGGGTTACACGGCGCAATCGGCGGGCATGGTGCTGTCTGCGTCGGCGATCCTGCTCTTGATTGAGTTGCCGCTCGTCGGCCGTCTCATCGGCCATTTCCAGGCGCGTTATCTCATCGCCTTTGGCTGGATCTCTCTGGCCGTCGGCATGTACGTCTCCACGCAAAGAATCGACCTGTTGATGAGCTTCTCTTCTGCAACCTGGCTGCGCATCGGCCAGTATCTGCCCATGGGTTTTGTTTTCGTGCCCGCCACCACGGTTGCTTACATCGGAATTCGCGAGGATAAGAGCAACGCCGTCGCGGGCCTCGTCAACTTCACGCGAAATATCGGTAGCAGCGTCGGAACCTCGATCATTACCACGCTGATTGTGCGGCGCTCGCAATTTCATCAGGCCACGCTGGTCACCAGCCCAAGGATGCACAGTTCGCGCTTTCACGACGCCATCAACGGGCTGGTCCCACAGCTGTCTCGCGCGGGCTTAAGCATGCACGAGGCGCAAAGGCAGGCGCTCGCCCGCGTCTACGTCACGGTCCAGTCGCAAGCCGCCGCGTTGGCCTACATCGACGCCTACTGGGTGCTCGGCATAGCGGCGGTAGCGATGTTCGCTCTGTCTTTCGTCCTCAAGAAAAATGACCCCCACGCCAAGCGCGGCTCCGCGCCAGCACACTGACGGGGACAACGGAGCGACCACATTGAAAGAAAGTTGGGCTGGCGACGGGCGCGTCCCATATCGCGTCCGACGACCTGCTTGATCTGAACCCTATTCATATCGGAGAGCTACCATCGGGTCGACGCGGGTTGCGCGGCGAGCGGGGACGAAGCAGGCGAGCAGAGCGACAACCGCAAGCAAACCCGCCACACCGGCAAAAGTGAGAGGGTCGGTGGCGCTGACGCCGAAAAGCAGACCGCCAAGGAGCCGTGAGAGCGCGAGCGCGGCAAGCACGCCGACGGCGACGCCGAGAAGCGTGAGGCGCGTGCCCTGTTCCAGAACGAGGCGGAGTACGTCGCGGCGCTGGGCGCCGATAGCCATGCGTATGCCAAGTTCCTGAGTACGTTGGGTCACGCTGTAGGCGATCAGGCCATAGACGCCGACGGCGGCGAGCACCAGAGCGACCAAAGCAAAAATCCCAAGAAGCAACATGGTGAAGCGCGCGCGGGAAAGAGAGTCGGCGAGAAGCTGATCCATCGTTGCCACGGCGGACATGGGCAGTTCCCGATCCAGCTGTTGCAGTTGATTACGGATGGTGGAAAGCAGAGCCAAGGGGTCGTTCGAGGTGCGTACCAGAATCGTCATGCCCGACATGACGAGCTCGGGGTGCGGCCAATAAATCGTGGGTTCAGGGGCAGCGTCGAGCCCGAGTTGATGGACGTCGCCAACGACGCCGACAATTTCGGACGGCTGGCTCTCAGACTCCGCGTCGCTCTTCATGTAGATGACCGCTTTCTGGCCGAGAGGATTGACTCCATGCAGATATTTCTCCGCGAAGGCCTGATTAATAATGGCCACGTGTTTTTCTTCCGCCAACTCCTGCGTATTGAAAATACGGCCGGCGCGCAAGGGAACACTCATCGTGGCGAAATAGTTCGGCCCGATCACGCGAACGTTGGCAACGGGAAGATCCGACAGGGCGAGTGACGGCTGGCTGAGAATATGGACGCCGGTGGCGGCGCCGAGACCGGTAAGCGGAGGAAAGCTTTCCATGCTGGCTGATCGGATTCCGGGGACGGCGCTGACTCGGGCGAGAAGCTGTTGGAAGAAGGTGATGCACGACTGGTCTGTACCGTATCTGGATTGAGGCAGCGTGACCTTGAAGATTAAGAGGTGGCCGGTATCAAATCCTGGATCAACGCCAATCAAGCGAACGAAACTCCGGATCAGCAAGCCCGAACCGGTGAGTAGGACGAGGGCTAGGCCCAACTGCGCTACCACGAAGGCCTTGCGTGCGAAGGCGCGACGATTTGCGGAGGAGGAACCGCGGCCTCCTTCCTTGAGCGTCTCCGAGACTTGCGAGTGTGCCGAGATGTAGGACGGCAGAAAGCCGAAGAGCAAGCCGGCGAGAAGCGTTGCGGCGACGGCGAAGCTAAGCACGCGAAAATCCAGTGAGACGGAGCGGAGGTCGAGGAGATTTGCGGGGCTGGCGACAAGAAGAGCGTTGGTGCCCCAGACGGCGAGCGCTACCCCGACGACGCCGCCAATCAGTGCGAGAAGCAAACTCTCAAGCAGCAACTGGCGCGCAATTCGCCACCGGCCCGCGCCGATGGCGGTGCGAATGGCCATTTCGCGTTCGCGACTTGCAGCACGGGCGAGCAGCAAGCTGGAAAGATTGGCGCAGGCAACCAGGAGGACAAAAGTAACGGCGCCAAAGAGAACCAACAAAGCGGGACGCAAATCGCCAGAACTTTGTTCTCTCAAGGAAACAACGTTGACGCCCCAGTGCCCGTCGAAATCAGGATCTTCCTGTTCCAGTTGGGACGCGATCGTGCTCATCTCGGTCTGCGCCTGCGAATGAGTGACCCCTGGTTTCAGTCGCGCAACAACAGTCATGAAGCGGCCCATTTGCTTGTGCTGGTGAAATGCTTGAGGAACCACAAATGGCGTCCACATTTGAGGCCTTGCGCCGGTGAGTGAGCCATCCTTGATAAACCATTGGAAATTCTTAGGCGCAACGCCAACCACGGTTAGCGGATGCCCATTCAGCACGATGGGTTTGTCAATGATCGCGGGATCTCCAGCGAAACGTTCTTTCCAAAGGCCGTAGCTCAAAATGACCACATTGTCGTGGCCGGACTGGCCATTTTCCGCGGTGAAGCCAGGACCTAAGAGGAGATTGACTCCAAGGAGCGGGAAGAAATTGGTGGAGACGTTCTGGACGACGACTTCTTCCGGGTCGCCACTTCCCGTGAGATTGCCGCGCTCGTCGAAAATAAAAGATATGTCTGAGAAGACGGTATTCCGGTTCTGCCAGTCAAGAAAATTCGGAGGAGAAACAGTGTTGTGCGGATTGGGATGCTGTGAATTGTTTTCCCAAACCATTACCAAGCGGTCCAGATCGTAATACGGCAAAGGCCGGAGAAGAACAGAATTGATCACCGAGAAGATCGCGGTATTCGCGCCGATACCGAGGGCGAGCGTGAGGATTGCAACAGTGGCGAAGCCGGGATTCTTTCGGAGTTGCCTCAGGCCGAGGCGGATGTCCTGTAATAGCTGTTCCAGCCAAACCAAGCTCCACACCTCGCGAACGTCTTCCTTCACGCGGGTCACGTTTCCGAACTTACGCAAAGCCGCATAACGCGCTTCCTCCGGCGACATGCCGCGATCGATATTCTCCTGTGTCGCGATCTCGATGTGGTCGCGAATCTCTTGGTCGAGATCCACCAACATTCGTTTGCGGCGCATCATGGTTGCTCCTACGCAGCAGCTTGCAGAATCAGCAGGTATAGGATGCCTTCCAGCAATTCGATGCGCTTTTCTGTTCTTTGGTAGACATTCTAGGTGATGCTATAGCGGCTCCAGTAGAATGTCAAGGTGAACAAAGCTGTCCGCCATTTCGCTGGTTCCCGATAGGCCTCCGCACAACTGCCCGATCGATGTCCCTGATCAAAGAACGACTCGCCCGGGCCGCAAACTGAAGGTCTACAAGTTTCCCTTCATTGACAAAATCTCCAGCGCACAGCTACTGTCCTTCGTGGCCTCTTGCTTCGCGAAACAACGGCCGGAAAGAAAATTCTGACCAACCGAGCAAACTCTCGACTATGACTACGCCGACCTCGCCAATTCCGTCGCAGCCCGCCGTACCTGTGCGCAAAGTCCGCAAAGCGGTGTTGCCCGCTGCCGGGCTCGGCACGCGATTTCTACCCGCCACCAAAGCCCAACCGAAAGAGATGTTGAATGTCGTCGACAAGCCACAAATTCAGTACGTCGTGGAAGAGTGCGTGGCCTCCGGCATCGAGCACATCATTATCGTCACCGGCCGCGGAAAAAGCGCCATCGAGGATCATTTCGATCACGCCCCATCGCTCGAACGCTTCCTGGAAGAAAAAGGAAAACACGCCGAAGCCGAGATGGTGCGGCGCATCAGCGACATGGTGCAAGTCAGTTACACGCGGCAGAAGGAGCCGCTCGGGCTCGGGCATGCCGTGCTGGTTGCGAAAGACTTGGTGGGCGACGAGCCTTTTGCGGTGCTCCTCGGCGACGTGCTTATCCCGGGAGAAAATCCCGCCACTAAACAATTGATCGACGTGTACGAAGCCACCGGCGTTGGCGCCATTGCCGTTGAAGAAGTCCCGAAAGATAGAACGCATCTTTACGGTATCGTCGACGGCGAATCCGCCCCGCAACCGCCTTTCGGCGCGCGTCTGCTGCGCATTCGCGACCTGGTGGAAAAACCCAAGCCGGAAAACGCCCCGTCCAATTTAGCCATCACCGGACGATACGTCCTGCCACCCGCAATTTTCGATTGCCTCGCGCGCACCAAGCCCGGCGCAGGAAACGAAATTCAATTGACTGACGGTATGCGCATACTCGCCCAGGAACAAGGCCTGTGGGCCTACATCTACGATGGCATCTCCTACGACGCCGGAGACAAACTGGGTTTCCTCAAAGCCACCGTAGAACTAGCCCTGCAAAACAAAGAACTAAACGAAGCCTTCCGCGCCTACCTAAAGACCCTCAAGCTGTGATCGCGGATGAAGGTTTTGCGTAATCACCGCTAGAACCTTCTGTAGTGGCGAATCTTTAGATTCGCACTCTGATGACTGGGGCCAACAACGGCTGCGAATCTAAAGATTCGCCACTACAGAACCGTTCCCGGCTGCATTGTCGCTACCATCTCTCGCCCCAGTTGGGCGGGAGTACAAAAGGCTACTTCTTCTTGGCAGGCTTGCTTTCTTTCGATTCCTTCGCGGATTCCTTGGAACTCGATTCTTTAGACGAAGAGTCCTTTTTCGCGGCGTCCTTTTTGTCTGATTTCTCCGACTTATCCGCCGAAGCCTTGTCCGAACTATCCTTGTCATTCTTCGACGAATCGCTCTTCTCCGGCGACTCTCCGAGCGCGGTTTTCCCCGCGTAATCCGTGACGTACCAACCAGATCCCTTAAACTTGATCGCCGGCGCGGTGATCACCGACTCCACTTTCCCGCCGCAATGCGGGCACTTCTTCAGGTGCGGCCCGGCCACCGGCTCGATTTTGTCCGTGTGACGCCCGCACTTCAGGCACGCGTATTCATACAGTGGCACCGACAGTCCTCCCTGACGCTGCTCAAACTTTAGAGTATACCATGCAGCCGCAGCGCTTCTGAACGCGTGCTAAACTCGACCTATGCGCACGCGCCCCATAGCGGATGCACACTCCGAGCGAGGCTCCCTGCCGACCGGTGATGACGCGGCTATTGGTCAAACCGCGATCGGGACGGAAGACACCACAGACCCGCAAGAAGACGAACTTCCCGCGCACGTGCCGGATGCATCCCGCGGCTGCTTGTATCTGGTCGGCACGCCCATCGGGAATCTCGAAGACCTCACCCTGCGCGCGCTGCGCATCTTGAAAGAAGTCGACCAGATCGCCTGCGAAGATACGCGCCACACGCAGAAATTATTGACGCACTATGACATCCACAAATCGCTGGTGAGTTACCACGAGCACAATGAAATCACGCGCGCGCCCGAGTTGGTAGTCGCCATGGAAGCGGGCGCAAAAATCGCGCTGGTCAGCGACGCCGGCATGCCGCTGGTCTCCGATCCGGGACATCGCCTGGTGACGCTGTGCGTCCGCCATAAAATTCCGGTGATTCCGATTCCCGGACCTTCCGCGTTGCTGGCCGCGCTTTCCGCCAGCGGCTTGCCCAACGAAGAATTTTTGTTTGTGGGTTTTTTGCCCAATCGCAGCGGCGAACGCCGCCGCGCGCTGGAGCGTCTGCGCATCGAAGATCGCACGATAATTTTCTACGAAGCGCCGCACCGCGTGGCGGAAACCGTAGCCGACGCACAAGAAATTCTGGGCGATCGAACCGCGTGCTTGGCGCGCGAAGTCACCAAGCTGCACGAAGAATTTCGTCGCGGTAAATTATCGGAACTTGCGGCGTCGCTGGCCGAACGACCCGCGCGCGGAGAAATCACTTTGCTCATCGCCCCGGAAGAAGGCGTTGCTGCGGGTTCGCAAGCCGGAACGTCGCAGTCCATCGCCGCGCGCGTCGAAGAATTAATGCACCAAGCCAAACTCGACCGCAAAGAAGCGTTAAAAGTTGCGGCAAAAGAACGCGGCCTAACGCGCCGCGCCGCGTACGATGCTGTTCTCGACGAACGCCAAAGCGCCGAAGAAGTTTGATATTTTCCCGCGCCTTAAGAAATTAAATATTCGTTAGATCAAGCGGCGCGAATCGGGGCAAAAAAAAACGCCGCGATTGAAGCATTGCGACGAATGCAGATTCCAATTCCCTGCCGGCGGGCGAGAAAAAATGTCGATCTAAAGATCGACCACTACGAAGACAAAACCGCAGCGCGGCTAGCGATCACGCTGCGGATTCGGAGCGGAAGACGCGCTGGAAACGGGGGCCGGTGAACTGCACGCCGATTACGTGTTCGCCGGGACCGGATGCGGCGGCGATGTGCACGACGCGGCCGTGCGTGGAAAAGTCCGCTTCGTGGTGACGGCTGGCGTAATGGCCGTGCGGGATGCGGATTTCGAGATCCGAACCGATGGCCACGTCAAAGCGCGTGACGAACGCGGCGCCGCTGCGGCATAGATTTTCGCTGGAAGTATCTTCTTCAAAGGTGACACCGCGGCGATCGCGACCGCGTACTTTCAGCGGCAGGCGCACGGCGATTCTACGTTCCGACCTCTGCTTGGACGGCGAGCTGAGCTGGACCATGAGGGGTGGCCTCGTTTTCCTTGACCGCTGGGCGGTCAGCTACATTTGCGACCGTCACATGATCAGCGCTGCAGGAAAGGTCTGAACGGACGCCTGCACCGCTAACCATTTGATGATCGACGGCGGCGGCTCGTTGCGCAAAAAACTTTTCCACGCTTTCAAGCACTTCGCTGGGCGTTCGCGCCGCGTGTACGATTCGACGAAGTTCGCTGCCGTTCCCCACGCCATGTGTGAACCAGCACGCGAACTGCTTCATTTTGCCTACGCCATCGGGCAATTGCGCAGCGTTTATTTGCTGGTAGTAGCCGGAGAGTAAACGATGGCGATCTTCGTCGGTCGGCAGGGTGTAGCTGCCGGTGGCGGCGTATTGCTGCATTTGCGAGAAAATCCAGGGGTTGGTGGGGGCCGCGCGGCCGATCATGACCGCGTCGCAGCCGGTTTCTTTGACGATGCGCGTGGCGTCCATGGGCGTCTGAATATCGCCATTGCCGATGACGGGAATCTTCACGGCCTGCTTTACCGCGGCGATAATTTTCCAGTCGGCGCTGCCGGTATAGCCCTGCTCGCGGGTGCGCGGGTGCACGGCGACGGCTTCGACGCCCACGCTTTCGGCGAGTTTCGCTACTTCAACGGCGACGATGGAGGTTTCGTCCCAACCGGCGCGCAATTTGATGGTGAGGGGAATGCGGACGGAGGCGCGCACGGCGCGAAAGATCTGCGCGAGCAGATCGAGGTCGCGGAGCAATCCGGAGCCGCCACATTTCACCACTTTTTTGGCGGGGCAGCCGAGGTTAATGTCCACGGCGTCGTAGCCGAGGTCTTCGACCATTTTCGCGGCGTCGGCCATGACTGGGGGATTGGCGCCGAAAAGCTGCGCGGTGATGGGGTGTTCGTCTTCCTGAAAATATAGATAACGCAGGGTTTTGGCAGCGCTGCGGGTGATGCCTTCGGAGCTGGTGAATTCGGTCATCAGCAAGCCGCAACCGCCCAGTCCGCGGATCACGCGCCGAAAGAGCGTGTCCGTGACGCCGGCCATAGGGGCCAGAACCGCCGCGGGACGGATCGTCAGATCGCGAATTTGGAAGGACGCGGGCAGCATTTAGTGTTCAGTGTAGCCCAAGTATGGGCTCTCCGGTTCGCCCGCAACGGCGGACGAAGAAATGGAAATTAGCAGGTCCCACCCCCACCCCACCCCCTTTTGCGAAAGAGTAAGATTCCAAAGGAGTTGGAGGGAGGTGTTTTGAAAGAGTAAGATTCTAAAGGGTTTGCATCGCGCTTTAGCGAAAGAGATAGATTTTATTGGAGTTATGGGGAAAGCGAAATTCTGGAATGCGGTGAGATACCCTACCCCAAGGGTGTTTTGGCAAAGAGTGCGCAACGTTAAGAAAATGCTAGGGATGGAGCGATCTGTGGATTGAGAAGAGTGTGTAAGCGATTGAAAATAAAGGGCTCTTGTTTTGCGCTCGGTTACACGTGTAGGCGATTGGTCGCGCGGATCTAGTGTGAAGTAATGACGATCGGGGAGTGAGTGCGAGGCGGCTGGCAAACGGGTCGATTGATTTAACACACGGATTTATAGCATGACGGAGTTATCTTGTCAATAGATATTTTGTGAGTATACCATTCGAATGGAATGAGACGGTAGGTTGAGACAGGTGGGAATCTGCGAGCGAACGTCGGTCCGCAGCGAAGAATGCCCCACGCTTTGCGAAAGGAAAAACCGCAAAGCGTAGGCCACCCCGAAATGTTGTTCATCGGATTAAGCGTGATCCACCCGCGATTGAAATCAAGCGCAAGGCAGGCTCAACAAGTAGTTGGAAGAAGCTCAGCGCGGCGCTCGAGGTGGGCTGGGAGCAACTGGCGTAGGAGCGGGTCGGCCTTAACGGAAGAGCGGCCTACGCTTTGCAAAACCGAGCGTAGGCCACCCCGGATAGTTTTTCACGGCTTAACGCTGCGCCACCCGCCATCCGCCCACGATCGCGGATTGCCCCCTGCCGAAGCTTGCCAATCCACTAATTTATGCCGTTTCGTATTTTGTATTTACTTGCATTAATAACCTATATTAAGTAAGGTTAATCATGCGAGCGGTTCGAATGAACCGAACTCGGCTTACAACTATGCTGCGCCCAACTCTTTTGATATTTATTTTTGTCGGGTGGTTTAATTTTCTCTCGCCTGAAGCAGCCTTTTCTCAGGGTGAAACCACCAGCGCCATAGTTGGCTCGGTAAGTGATGCGAGCAACGCCGCCGTTGAAGGCGCGCTGGTCACGATTGTAAATCGCGAGACCGGGATGCGGCGCAGTGCCAAGACCGACGAGAACGGGCGGTTCAGTTTTCCGCAGCTGAAACCCGGTGCGTACTCGATCAAAGTCGAAGCGGAGGGCTTCGACCCGATGCAGAACGATGGCGTGACCGCTGGCCTAGGGCAAAAGCAAAACGCAGACCTCCGAATGCAGGTAGCCCAGGCCAAGCAAACGATAGAGATCAGCAGCGATGCAGCCATGCTCAATCCCGAAAACGCCAATACCTCGACAACGCTAAACGCGCGAGCGCTCGAGGACCTTCCGAATCCCGGAGGTGATTTGACGTATCCGCTACAATTTGCGGCGGGTGCGCTGATTAACACGGCGGGAAGCGGCAACGATTTTGTGGGTGGCACAAACGGATACGGGAATGTGGAGTTTAACGGGCTGCCGGCGCTATCGAACGGATACATCGTCGATGGACTGGAGACGAATGATCCGTTGACGAATCTGAATAGCGGACTCTCGACGAATCTGGTACTGGGATTAAACTCGATCTCGGAAGTGACCGTGAACACGCTTTCCTATGCAGTCGACCAGGGGCGATATGGAGCGGCGCAGGTCAATTACGTAACCAAGTCCGGCGGCAACCAGTTTCACGGGAATCTCTATGAGCTGTGGAATGGAGCGAGGTTCAACGCGGCCGATTACTTCACGAATGCCACGCCTGGGAATCACAAACCGCGCTCGACCGTGAACCATTTCGGGGGCAGTGTCGGCGGGCCGATTCGCCACGATAAATTATTCTTTTTTTTTGACAGCGAATGGGTGCGAATTGCTCTGCCGATTGTCACGCCCACGACAGTGCCGACGGTGGCGTTTCAAAACTACGTGCTACAACAACTTCCTCTAGGCCTCAAGGACGCTGCCGGTAACGTCCTTTATCCCGCCGCGCCGCAGGAAGTTCCGTTCTATCAGAAGATGTTCTCACTGTACGGCAACACCGGCGGAACGTCTCTGGCGGTGCTGGGCTGTCCGTTCGACGTGGGCGGAGGCACACCTGCGATTGCCAATGACGGCAACGGTTGCGCGAACCGGCAGAGCGTCTCGCATTCGAGCGACGATCACGAGCAGGTGCAGACGGCGCGCATCGATTACAACATCGACCAGAAAAACACGACATGGTTTCGGTTTCAAGCCGATACCGGCGTACAAGCAGCGTACACGGATCCGATCAACTCCCTGTTTGACGCGGTTTCGCCGCAGCCGCTGTATTCTTTTGCCGCGGGCTACACGCATGTGTTTTCGCAGAACCTGGTGAACTATTTCAACCCGGCCTTTTCCTGGTACGAAAGCCTGTTCGGTCCGGCCAATCTGCAGCAGACACTTGCAGCGTTTCCCATCGTTTTGCAAGGTAGCGGCGCGAATGCCCCGTTCACGACGCTCGGAGGACTGGATAATACGTGGGTGCAGGGGCGGCGGGCCGCGCGATTCTTCATCAACGACAACCTAGCCTGGAGCCATGGCGCGCACGAACTGCGATTTGGAACGAATACGCGGATCTTTCGGCTGAATGACTATGACTTCGGACAAGGGTCGGTTCCGACCGAGGTGTACACCACGCTGCAACAATATATTTACGGCGTGGCTTCGACAGCCACGCAGACGTTTCCCACATCGGCGAACCAGCCGTTCAACTTTCTGAATCTGGACCTGTACGCGCAGGACACTTGGAAAGTGACGCGCAAGCTGACATGGACTTTTGGCCTGCGCGACACTTTCAATTCCAATCCGCTAAATCCTCATGAGGAAATCGCGCGACTTAACGGTTCCTTTGCTTCCATTTTGCACGATGTCAATCAGCCGCTCGACGACGCGATCCAAACGCATCTTGGGAACGTGTTTTCCTCTACGCCGCTGGCGATCCTACAGCCACGAACGGCCATTGCCTGGCAGTTTGAACCCAAAACTGTATTACGCACAGGATTCGGGCTATTCAGCGACATTTTGCCCGGCAGCATCGCCGATGTGGTTGGCGGCAATCCGCCCTATGTGCAGACTTTCCAGGGCGGCCTTCTTGGCACCGTTGGTGGGACAGGCATCGCACCGGGAGTACCTAATAGCGCAGTGGATGCCACGGTGGCAGCCAATGAAACGTTCACGTCAGGATTTCCGCAGGGGCAGCTTTCCTGCGCAGCCTCCCTGGTGAATGCCGCGACGTGTCTTCCGCCGGTCAATATCACGGCGGTGCCGGACGGGAAACTGCACGCGCCTTATTTTATGGAGTGGAGCCTGGGACTGGAGCATCAGTTTGGAAGCGCGGCGAGTATCGATGCGCAATATGTGGGTACGCGCGCGGTGAATCAGCCGTATCTGACACAAGTGAACGGCTATCAAACCGTGTGTGACGGATGCTTTGCGCCGTTTCCTTACGCGCAACCTACGGATGCGCGATTTGCCGCGGTGACGCAATTTTCGACGGGCGCGAACAGCCACTACGACGGATTGCAAATAACCGCCAAGAAGCGTCTGGGACACGGCTTCATGGGACAACTGAACTACACGTGGAGCCGTTGTATGGACACGGTTTCCAATGGGGGCTTCCTACAATTTTCCTCGGGAGGAATTTTGGCGCCGCTGCCGGGAGAGTTGGCCCGCGACTACGGGCCTTGCGACTACGATATTCGGAACAATCTTAATGCGCAATATGTGTATCAATTGCCGGTCAAGGTCGAAAACCGAGCTATGGGATACGCGCTCAATGGCTGGCAAGTATCGGGGACGGTCTTTTGGCACAGTGGAATTCCGTTTTCCGTTCTGAGCGCGCCCTATTCCGCAAATGGCAACGGCCTTGTGAATGGCAGCGGGCCGCAATTCGCGAGCGTGATTCCCGGCGTGCCGCTATACGAGCACCAGGCGATTCCAGGTGTCACGCAGCCCGGTACGGTGCAGTGGCTCAATCCCAACGCCTTCGTATCGAGCGTGGATCCCAGTACCGGCGCATGCTACGGAGGCGACAGCCCAGCGAATTGTCAATTCGGAAATCTCGGGCGCAACGCGCTGCGCGGGCCCGATTTTACCTGGAGTGACTTCTACATAACGAAGTGGTTTCTGTTGTCGGAGCGTGTAAAGATGCGCTTCGACGTTCAATTCTTCAATGTATTCAACCACCCCAATTTCGCGCTTCCGAGCATGGTTCTTGCCGGAATCCCAGGCAAGCCTTCCACCCAAACTGGATTTGGCGCGCTTACCTCCACGACCTCTCCGCCAACGGGCCTCCTCGGCGTCGGCTTGGGCGGTGATAGCACTCCCCGCATGATTGCGTTTCAATTGCGGCTGGAGTTCTGAAACTGATCGCCAAATGATTGTGCACGGCGCATCCGCGACGCAGGGGACGCGTAAAAAAGCACACAGACTGAAGATCTGTGCCACTGAACTGCTGGAGATGTGAACCGCTATTCTTTTTCGGCTACAAAGACCGCGGTTGTAAGCGCGGGCACGGTGACGGCCCCGGCTTTCGAGTTAAAGGTGGACTGGCTCGTCGCGGGATCGCTTGAGTTTTGTTGGATGGGGTGCAGGTGCAAGGCCAAGCCCTGCAGGCGGCTGTCGGTGAAGGTCAGTGGCGCATTGGTGGCGTTGAAGACCACCACGATGTGTTTATAGATTCCGTAGTTGCCGCCGTTCGCATCGAGCTTCATTACGATCAGGCCGGGCGTCTGGTTTTGTCCGGTGTTCAGGAAGGTGAGGTTTTGCTGCACTTCCTGAAACGTGGCCATGCGGAAGAGGTCGGAGCTGTAGCGGATTTTCAACAGTTCGCTGAACGCCGCGGCACCGTAGGAGATGTTCGCGGGCAGCGGAGTGTACGCGGAGTTGCTGAGCAATGGCGTCATGATGGGCCACTGGCCCTGATTCTGGCTGGCGATGGGCAGACCGATGCCCCAGTTTGCAGTCTGGCCGGTCCAGTCGATCTTGTTGAACCAGTCGCCGGAGTTGTAACTGTTCTGGTCCATGTCCTTGGAGCGCAGCAGGTCGTCGCCGGCTTGGAAGAATGGAATTCCCTGCCCCAGAGTAACCAGGCTCATGCCCATTATTTGTCTGCGGGCACGCGTGGCGATGGTGTCGTTGAAGCTGGATTTTAGTTGCACCGCGTCGAAGAGGTCCTGATTGTCATGGACGGAGGCGTAGTTCACGGCCTCGATGGGACTCTTGGTGTATCCGGTGGGTTGACCGTTGTAGCTGATCTGGGCGCCGGTTACGGTGACGCCAGCGCTGTCGGTAAACATGTAGTCCCGCAGGTTTCCCGTGAGACCTACGTCGATCCAGTCGGAATACTGGAGCAATTGCGCTTGCTGCTGACTCGATGAGAGGCTGCTGTTGGTGAAGTCGCTTGGATCGGTGAACACGCCGGTGGCGAAGCCCTGCACGCGTTCATCGGTAAACGGGCTACCGCCGCGAACGCCATCGCGGATGCGATCGTTGAAGGTGCCGACGCCAAAGCCGTAGAGATTGATCTGCGAGGCATTCGGCCCGATCTGATTGTTTGCGGTGTCTCCGAAGTTGAAACCTTCGCCGTAGAGATAGATCTTCGAGCCGTCGACGCCGTCTTTTTCCGGAGTGAGCGCCTGCAGGGCCTGCTGAATGTGCTGAATATTGTAGGTGAACATGAAACTCATGATGTCGAAGCGGAAGCCATCGATCTTGTAGTCCCGCGCATTGAGGACAAGGGTATCGATGATCAGTTTTTCCATCATGAGGTGTTCGCTGGCGGTGTCCGGGCAGCAAGACGCGTTTTCGAGGTTTCCATTGGCGTCGAGCCGGTGATAGTAATTGGGAACTACTTCATCGAGATTCGAATTGGGAGCTTCGCCGCTGGCGTTGGTGTGATTGAAGACCACATCCTGGACCACGCGGAGGCCGGCTCGGTGCAATCCGTCCACCATGATGCGGTATTCGCGCACGCGAGTATAGGGATTGATGGCGTAGCTGCCCTCGGGCGTCATGTAGTGCACGGGATCATAGCCCCAGTTGTAGGCAGGGCTCGTCTGGCTGGCGGTGACGGCGGCTTGCTGCTGCTGGCCGTCCGGTGGATATTGCGCCAGCCCGGTCGGGATAATCCACGTGGATTTGTCTTCATTCACGCTAGCAAAGTGGAAAGAAGGCAGGATGTGAATCGCCCTGAGCCCACTCTGCGCCAGCGAGCGAAGGTGCTTCATACCATTGGAGTCTTGATCTGCAAAAGCTTCGTAGAGCCCGCGATGCGCGGCGGGCACGGTGAGATCGTTGATGCTGAAATCGCGGATATGCAATTCGTACAGGCTCATGTCGCTGAAGCTGTGCAGCGGAGGAGAGGTATCCTCGTCCCAGCCGATGGGCTTGGTTTCGTCGGAGTCGAGATCGGTGAACCTGCTCTTCGCGCCGTTTAGCGCGATATCGATGGAATAGGGATCGCTGGTGACATTCGTGTCTACCGCGGAATCGGCTGGAACCCAGACCTGCACGCTGTAGAGGTAATATTTGTCTTTCCAACTGCGGTCGCCGTGGGCGACCCAGACGCCGTTGTGCTCATGCATCGGCAGAACCGTAGCGGGCGTGGTATCGGACTCATGGTTGAAGATCTGCAATGAAACGGCCTGAGCCGTCGGTGCCCAAAGCTTTACTTTAACGGCGAAGTTATCGTCGTCCGGCCAGTCGCGCCAATCTCGATCATCCGGGCGGCGAAAGACCACGCCGAGCTTGCCGGGATAGTAGTAAAGATCATCCAAAACGCCTGCGATTTGTAGGCCGGTGGCATATTGCACGGAGCCATTCGCGCCGACTGCGGAAAACGCGAGCTGCCCCTGTAGAAAAGTCTGCAAGGTGGAAAGCTGCGTACTCGCTGGTAGTTGCAAGACGATGTAGCCGGCCAGTTGCGGGTAGCGGAACAGCTCGTCCGCCGTTAGGCTTCCGCCAACGGTGAGCGGAATGCTGGTTCCTCCTGTGATGCCCGTGGCGCCAACGGACAGGCCACCCGTCAAGCTGGAGGTAATCGCGTAGGTATCGCCACTCTGCACAAATTGCGGCTGAATGGCCACGCGCTCGCGATCAAGCCAGTAGCCTTGCTGGACGTTCAGCAGGCTATCCAGTATCTGGGCCGGAGTGGGCGGCACGGTGAAAACGGTGTCGTTGCCGGAGATGGCCCAGGCTTGCGAGTATGTGCCCACCACCAGATATTGGTTTGGCCCGGGATCTTTCACGCCGGTAGAAATGTTGTGAATGATGAAACCGAGATTCTGGGCGTTGGGAATGAGGCTGATATCGAAGTACGCGCCGTAGGAGTCGATGCTGGTCACTCCGGTCAGTCCGTCGTTGTAGTCACCGGTATATTCCGCGGTGTCCTCGAAGGCATAGCAGGTCCAGTTCGAATAGTCTCCGTCTGGCCGATAGTAGTGGATACGAGCGTATCCGGGGAGGATCGCGTTGGGATTGGTGAGGCTTGGCTGGCTCTTGTACAGCTTTCCGATTCCCGTATAGCCCCAATACTCGAAGCCTTCCGTTGCCGGATCGACAAACTCGTTCGGACCCGGATCTTTCTGGTCGCCGCCGGGCGCCGAGGGATTGTGAATGATTAGCCCAAGATTCTGTGCATCGGCGACTACTGCCACGTCAAAATACACTCCATAGGCGTCAGAATTTGTTGGAGGCACGAGCCCGCTGTTGTAGTCACCGGTGTATTCCGTGGTGTCGTAGAAGGCATAAATGGTCCAGCCGGAATAGTTGCCGTCTGTGCGATGGTAGTGGACGCGAACGTATCCCGGCAGGAGCGCTGTGGGAGCGCTCAGGTTGGGCGCAGAGGTATAGAGCTTGGCGATTCCCGAGAATGCCCAATATTCGAAGCCTTGCGTCGCGGGATCGACGAACAAATTGTTGGGAGTGTCTTTCTGATCCCCACCCGGAGCTGTTGGGTTGTGAATGATGAGGCCGACCTCTTGCGCGCCGGAGGTGACTCCGACGTCAAAATAGACGCCAAAGCTGTCGGTACCGGTTACCTGAACGGGTCCACCACCGTAGTTGCCGGTATCTTCCGTGGTGTTATCAAAGGCATAGACAGTCCAGCCGGTATAGTTGCCGTCCGGCCGGTGGTAATGGATGCGAATATCGCCCGATGGAATCGCGGGATCGGACGCGGCAAAGGCTGGGATTGCTGCAAAAACAAATATCAGAAGAATGAGGACGTGAGGACCTGCACTGCGCAAAACGTGGGGGGTTCTAATCTTGAATTTCAAGGGGGCCCTCCTGAAGACGCTAGGTGATGTCGTTTGGTTCGGGGGTCGGTGCGGTCGTTCGCGTTCATTCAAGAGGCGCGGATGGCAGCGCCGAGACATTAGTTGAATGAAACCGCTGGTGTCAAGAGTGATTGCGGCCCCATTTATGGGGGGCTTACGCACGGCTCACCATGTGGGCGGCACCAGGAAGGTAAAGGCGGAGCCCGGGCCGCGATCCATCGGTATCTTGCATTGCCGGTGCTATGCGGCTGCGCTACACTCGGCGCTTCTGGGTAGGATTTTGGCGATGCGCGGCTCGGCGAAAGTGATTGCGGAAATAAACAAGGCGGATCCGAGGACGCGCTCGGGGCGAAGAACGAGGCCGGAAAAAGAAAGTCTGAAATGCATACGCACCGTTATCTGCAAATTGTTGTTGCTGGACTGCTGGTGTGTTTTTCCACGGGCGTGGCCGCGGCGCAGGACATCCTGCAGCACGTGAACTATGTGTGCAGCGACGGGCGCGTGTACATCGAGAACTGCAATATTCGCGATTTGTCGGATGCGGGGACGTGCTTTGTGGGGCATCCGGACCATATTTTGGCCAACGGGATGATGGCGTATACGACGGAAACGCGGGCGGCGCTGAAGAAACTGCTGCCGACGTGCAAGCAGCCTTCGGCGGAGGAAGTGGCGCGAGCGAAAGCGTTCGATAAAAAGGTGGCGGACACCTACGCGGCCAACGAAAAGAAAGCCATGGAAGAGAACGATGCGATTGAAGCGCGCGCGCAACAGGCGATCACGGGCAAGAAGCCGCTAACGCCGGAGGAGCGGACCATCAACCGGTGCATTACGTCGGGAAGGCTGCCAGCGTCGTGCACGGGGAATGCGCTGCTGGGGGCGTTTAGCTCGATGGTGGCGCAGGTGCTGCCGTCTGCGGCTAAAGAGACACCGCCTGGGCCAGTGATGGCTGGAGTGTTTCAGGGCGCGGGAAACTGGCGGCTAGATTTTATTGATGGAGGCGTGCTGGTCAACTGCGCTTTTCTGTCGCCGGACCAGCACAACTACCGCATCGAGTTCGCTGGCGACCGTACGGTTATACATATTGACACCACGCCGAAGGCGCTGGCGCTGACGCTGAGGGCGGATGGAACGATGGTGGGGCCGGGTCCGCTGACGATAGACGGAGTAGTTGCCGGATACGCGAGCGGAGGCGGCGATGGAAATCCTTATAGCGGGGGATATAAAAACCAATACGGGACACTGATAACGAACAGTCAGGCCGCCTCCGGCGGCGGACCGGTATACGATTCGAGCGGTAATCGCATCTATGGTGCAATCAATGCCGACGCCGGGGGCCATACGACCTTCTCGCCCAGAACAGCCACCTGCCCCGCGTTAAACCTCTCCTCCAAGGGGGCCGGAGTTGGCGTGCAGACGATGCAGACGGATCTGCTCAAAAGCATGTTTGGCGGAGACAAAGGCGCGCCCACGCCGCCAGGGATCCGGATGCACGGGATCTTCGCGGCGTCGACAGGATTTAGTGTGCAGTTCTTTCCGGAGTCGGCGATTTTGGGCTGCGGGCCGGACGCGGCGCGGGCTTATCCGTACGGCGTGGTAGCGGATGGAAGTAAGGCGGTGATTCAGATTAATGCGCCGGACCATCCACTGAGCTTGGCGTTCAAGCCGGATGGATCGCTAGAACCGAACGGCACCGGCCCGTATCAGGTGCATGGGCGTGTTGTAACCGGACAAAACGACAACGGCGATTTTACGTTTGCTCCGCTGGAGCAGACTTGCAACCTTGCGGTGCTCACGCCGAGCAAAGCGATACCCTCGGGAGGCGGTGCCGCGGCGACGATGACGGCGTCCGCAGGAGCACGAGGAGCGGCGCCGAACAACAACGGCGGAACGCTTTCGACACCGGCGGCGCCGTTGGGCAACGCGATTCTCTCGATCGTATCCGGATTGCCCGCGCAACCGGGGGCGCCGAACGCGCTGGCCGGAAGGCCTTATGTGATTTTGCGCGACAGTTACGCGGCCGCGCTGGCAAAAGGTGGCGTAGCCGTGCCGGCAGGAATGTCGCCGTATAAATACGTGGGCGGCATCTGTGTTAGCAGAACGCCGGACTGCCAAAAAATATTGGACGCGATCAACATTAATGCGGCGTCAGCGGTGAGGGCCGACGTCAACGGTAGCGGAACGCTGCCCGGCGTGCCGCCTGGGACGTATTACCTGATGATCTCGACGCGATACAACAACCAGCCCGTGATGTGGAACATGCCGGTCACGCTGAAGGCGGGCGCAAACTCTCTTACGCTGGACCTTCACAACGCGGCACCCGCAGTGAACTAAATTCCGAGCGTCCCACCGATGGAAAAATGACGCGCTCTGTAATGGCGTTGGGCTCCTCACCAAAAAAAAAGACGGCGGGACTCACCGAGAGGAGTCCCGCCGCCGTTACATGGAATTGCGATGTTCGCGGTCGCTACCGTTTAACGGGGAGCGATGGCGACATACAATCCAGTGCCTTCGCGAACGATGCGCAGCAAAATTGCTTTGGTCTGGGTGTTGCGCATGGCTTGTTCGAATTCGCTGACCGTGGTTACGGATTGATGGTTGACTTCGGCCACGAGGTCTCCCGCGCGGATTCCGGCGTCAGCGGCGGCGCTATTCGGATCCACCTGGGAAACGACGACGCCCTGGGCTTCGTCACCAAGATGCAATTGCTGGCGAGCCGCAGGGCTGATCGGCTCAACTTGCAGGCCTTGCAAACCGTCGTTGTCGGTGCTGCCATCGGCGGTCTTCTCGTGGTCGGCAGGCAATTCGCCGAGTTTAACGTTCAAGTTCAGCGTGTCTGAGCCACGACGCACGGTGAGGGGCACGGTGGTGCCGGGGTCGGTTTCGGAGATGTGCAAGCGCAAAGCGGCCGAATCGGCAACCGGTTCTCCGTTTAGCTTGATGACCACGTCTCCGGCCTTGAGTCCGGCTTGAGCCGCAGGGCCTTTGGCGGTGACATCACCGATGAGCACGCCGCCGGCTTCGTTCAAACCGAGGGCCTTGGCCATGGTGGGAGTCACGTCTTGAATGGTGGCGCCGAGGAAGCCGCGCACGACGTGTCCGTGGTCGACGATTTGGTCCATGACGCGCTTGACGAGATTGATGGGGATGGCGAAACCAACGCCCTGATTGCCGCCGCTGTGCGACAGGATGGCGGTGTTGATGCCGATGAGCTGGCCGCGGCCGTCGATGAGCGCACCGCCAGAGTTTCCGGGATTGATGGCGGCGTCGGTCTGAATGAAGTCTTCGTAGTCCTCGATGCCGAGATTGGCGCGGCCGGTGGCACTGACGATGCCCATGGTGACGGTTTGGCCGATGCCGAAGGGATCGCCGATGGCGAAAGCCAAGTCGCCGACTTGCACTTTGGAAGAGTCTCCCATGGAAATAGCGGGGAGATGATCGGCGTCAATTTTCAGGACGGCGACGTCGGTCTTGGGGTCGCGTCCGACGACCTTGGCGGTGAACTCCCGCTTGTCGCGCAGAGAGACTTTAATGTCGGTGGCGCCATCGACCACGTGATTGTTGGTGATGATGTAGCCGTTGGTGGCGACGATCACTCCCGAACCGAGGCCTTGCTCTTTTTCCTGCGGTTGCTGGGGCTGTTGCCGTTGCGAATGCGGCTGGCGATCGCCAAAGAACTGGCGGAAGAGTGGATCGTTGAGCATGGGGTTGGAGTCTTCTTCGGAACGCTGAACCATGCGCGAGGAAGCAATGTTCACAACTTCTGGCAGCGCTTCCTTGATGAGCGGCGAGTAGGTCATGGCGGGTGAGGCGGCCATGGCGGTGTTGTTCGATGCAGGAGCAAAGATGGGCGCCTCGAGCTTCGCACTGGAGTGCGAAGTTTCGGCAATACCGACGCCGGCGACGAACATCGCGCCGGTCAGTATGGCGGCCAAGCTCCAGATTCTAATTTTTTTTGTGCTGTGCATGACTGCTATTTTCTCCTTGTGATCGAGGGATTCTTCCGAGATTCGGATAGTTCATCGAATGTCTCCCTGGAGCGTTCAGGTTGCGCCTAGGACGCAAGGGGAGCGAGCAAGGAAAGGGTAAGTGGGCAGGCTGAAATGAACATGAAATGAATCTAATTTCTGCTTAATGAAGAGGGGTTTGAATAAGCCACGTACTTTCAATGCGTTGCAGCCTTACGGGCGGGCTTCAGTGGTGTACAGCGGGAGCCAGACCGTAAAACGCGTTCCCTGCCCTGGGGTGCTTTCGACGGTGATGCGGCCGCGGTGTTTTTCGACGATCCATCGTGCGAGCGCCAAGCCAAGACCTACGCCGGGGATGCGTTTCGAACGAGAGGGCTCGGCGCGGTAAAAGCGCTCGAAGACGTGCGGGAGGGCCTCCGGAGGAATGCCGATGCCTTGATCGGCGACGAGCAACTTCGCGCTGCTGCTTTCCGAAGTGACGGTCATCTGAATGCGGCCGCCGTTGGGCGAAAATTTGATGGCGTTGTCCAGCAAGTTGAGAATGACGCGCTCGAGCCAGGCGGCGTCGCCGCGCGCGTGAACGTGGGACTCGGCGACGGTCTCGAGACGAATATTTCTAGCAGCGGCGACGGGCTCGAGTTGTTCGGCGAGACTGACCGCCAACTGCGCGAGGTCGACGTTTTGTTCCGACCAGCGGATTTCGCCGGCCTCCGCGCTGGCGAGAACCAAAAGATCGTTGATCATGCGCGTGAGGCTGTCGAATTCCTCCAGTTGGCTCACGAGAAGGCGACGATAGTCTTCGACGGAATGGCCTTCGAGCAGAGCCACTTCGGTTTCGCCGCGCAATACGGTGAGGGGGGTGCGCAGCTCGTGCGAGATGCTGGCGGTGAACTGGCGCATCTCGCCGACGGAATTTTCCAGACGCGCCAAGGTTTCGTTGAAGGATTGCGCGAGTTCGTCGACTTCGTCGCCGGTGCCGCGCAGGGGCAGGCGTTGTTGCAGCTTGTCGACATCGATTTGGCGCGCGGCTATTGCCAATTCCTTCATCGGGCGGAGGGCCCGGTGGGCCATCTGCCAACCCAGTAAAGCGGAAGCGAAGACGCCGAGCGGCGCCATCAGCAGGACGGCGTGCAGAAAGACCTTGCGCGCATCATCCGCTGGTGCGAGAGGAATGCCCACACGAATCAAAAAAGAGTTGGCGTCTGTGCCAGAGAGGACCGCGTTGTGAAAGCGAAAGCGTTCCTGATTCAGCTGCTGATCGGTGAATTCTCCGGACGCCGAGAGAGAGCGGACTTGATCGGGAGTTAGACGAAGCCCCAACATGGCCAATTCCTCAGACTGCACTACTAAGTCGCCACCGGGAAGACGAAAGATCTGGTAGTAGCGGGCCGCGGAGTGGACCAGATAGGCTTCATCAGGATTGTTGGGGTCGACGGCTAGCTGCATGGTGCCGCCGGAAACGCGCTCGTGACTGTTCAGGAGAACTACGCGTTGCCGCAATTCCTGCGTCAAATTTCGGTCTTCGATGAGATTCAGGGAGTGATAAAAGACCGCGCCAAAAACGCACAGCATGGCGGTGAGCATCAGCGAATAGAACAGCGTGAGCCGAGCGCGGAGGCTGAGTTTGCTCATGATGGTTCGTCGGTCAGCATATAACCGACACCTCGAACGGTGTGGATGAGTTGCGTGGGGAATTCGCGATCAATCTTGTTGCGCAGGGTATTGATGTGAACGTCCACAACGTTGCTGACGGAATCGAAATGAATGTCCCACACGTGCTCGATGATCATGGTGCGCGTGACGGTGCGGCGGGCATTGCGCAGCAGAAACTCCAGCAGGGAAAATTCTTTGAGTTTCAGATCGATCTTGCGTCCGGCGCGCGTGACGGTGCGCGTGGCGGTATTCATTTCCAGGTCCGCCAAACGTAGAGTGGTGCTTTCCTGTGCGCCGCGACGCAGCAGTACCCGGATGCGCGCGGAAAGCTCGGCGAAGGCGAACGGCTTGACGAGGTAATCGTTCGCGCCGCCATCGAGACCCGCTACTTTATCTTCCACGGCGCCACGGGCGGTCAAAATCAGAACGGGCAAGCGCAGGTCGCGCGCGCGAATTTTTTTCAAAATCTCCAAGCCGGGCATTTTGGGAAGCATTAGATCGACGATGACGGCATCGTAGTCAAAGTTCTCAGCCTGGTAGGCGCCTTCTTCGCCGTCGTGCGCTACGTCAACGGCGTAGCCTTCCTGGGAAAGTCCCTTTTGGATAAAAGCGGCGACTTTTTGTTCGTCTTCAATGATGAGGATGCGCATCGGAATATCAATTGGCTGAGACGCAAGCTTGCAGCAACATGCCTTGAGAATACACCCACTCGAAAAAAACGGAGCACGATTGGGACAAGGGTCCGCCGAAGGGGGCCGTCTAGATTTATGTGGACTTGGCTGGTGTGATCTCAACGGCAGATGCGGGCGGAGATTTCAGGTATTCGTCGAGCTTGAGGAATTTGCGGCCCAGAGCGGGGCTGAAAATAGACCAGAGGTCCTCGCCGCTGGGGGTGGCCAGGGCGGAGCGGACGGCGGCGAGTTTGGAATCCATGTCGTCCATGTAATGAAAGACCAGGGCTTCGCGGATCATGGGAAGCTTTGGGGAGCCGAATTCGTATTGGCCGTGGTGGCTGATGAGCAAGTGCTGGACGACGGCTTTGAGTGGCGGCGGGAAGCCGGGGATGGCGTCCATCGCTTTCGAGATGGTTTCTACTTCCATGACGATGTGGCCGAGGAGCTGGCCTTCGGTGGTGTAACTTACGGCGCGTTCGTAGCAGAGTTCGTCGAGCTTGCCCACGTCGTGGAGGGCGGCGACGGTCAGGAGAAGATCGACGTTCAGTTCGGGGTAGTGCGCAGCGATTTGTTTGGCGAGGCCGCAGAGGCCGACGACGTGTTCGAGCAGGCCGCCGATAAAGGCGTGGTGCATCACTTTGGCGGCGGGGGCGCGCTTGAAACGCGGCGCGACTTGCGGGTCGTTCAGAATGCTCAGGACCAATTTATTCAGCCAGGGACTTTCGATTTCGGCAGCGTAGGTTTTTAAGCGCTCCCACATCTGATCGACGTTTTCTTTGGTGTGCGGGAGAAAGTCAGCGAGATCGATTTCTTCCGGCGTGGCGCGGCGGACTTGCTGCAGGACCAGCTGCGGTTTGTTGCGGTAGATTTCGACGCGGGCGGCCACTTTTACGAAGTCATCGCGATTAATGTCTTTGGCGATGGCATCGAAAGCGTCCCAGATGCGGGCTTCCACCGTACCGCTGCGGTCTCCGAGCTCCATGCGGAGGTATTGCTTGCCTTCGCGGGTATTGCGAATTTCTTTTTCGTGCACCAGGAAGAACGAGGTGATGCTTTGTTCGGTGGCGAGTTCGGTGACAAAGGATTTCTTCATTTGTAATTTTTCAAGTGGTGCATTTCAGTGGGGTTTCCGCTGGGCCTTCTTCATTTGGCCGTTCTTCACTAGCTTTTTTTATTTGGCCGGCGGCGTGGCCGGAGGCGGAGTCGTCGCCGGTGGCGTGGTCGCTGCCGCGGGAGTCGGGTCCGGCGTGGAAGTGTCACCTGACTTTTTGCCGAAGAGGCCGTACTTCTTATGGCCCTTCTTGGATTTCGTGACTTCCGGCGTGGCGCTGACTTCCTGAATTTCCGAGTTGCCGCCGCCGGCGATGTCTTGATAACCGGGCTTGATGACCACGTAGCTTTGCTGGCGCAGGGTCTTCAGGTACTCGCGGACGGCAGGCTCAAGGCGCTCGTTGTAAAGTTTTTCGGAAATTTCGTTTTGTACCTTGTCCAGCGATTGCTGGCCTTCGTCGTAGTGCTCAAGGACCTGCAGGATTAGAAACCCTTGCTTGGTTTCCATGACGTCGGTAAGTTGGTTGCGCTTCATGGTGAAGACTTTGTCTTCAAGAACTTTGGAAAGCTCGCCGCGCTTGTAGACGCCCAGGAAGCCTCCGTCCTTGGCGGTACTGCCATCGGATAGGCGCTTGGCGATTTCGGCGAAGTCCTCGCCGTCTTGCACGCGCTTCAGGGCGGTATCGGCTTTCTTCTTGAGGTCGGGAATTTCGTCGGGCTTCTTCCCCTCCGTGCTGATCTCAATTTCGCGCAGCGCGACTTCTTCAGGGCGGACGTACTCGGTCTTGTGCGCTTCGTAATACTTTTGCACGTCCTGGGCGCTAATGGTGATGTGCGAGCCGACTTCGCTGCCGATGACCTGCTGGGTGAGCAAGCCATTGCGAATGTTGTTCTTGAAATCTTCCCAGTTGATGCCTTGCGCGGTGACGGCTTTTTCCAGATCTTCCATACTGCCCAGTTTGTTCTGGATACGGATCTGGTCCAGTTTCTTGATGACGCCCGGCTCAACGCTGGTGCCCAGGTCTTTGGCGCGCTGCACGAGTAAGGATTGATCGATCAAATCACGTAAGGCGTGCTTGCGGCGATCCTCGATTTCGACACTCAATTGTTCGGCGGTGCAGTGAGTCTGGCAGTCATTCTTGGAGTCCTCTTCCGCACTGGCCAAAGCTTTTTCGTACTCAGACTTGGTAATAATCTCGTTGTTTACGCGGGCGATGATCTCTTCGACGGTGGTGGCGTTGCTTAGATCCGTAGACTTGGCGCCGGGTTTCGCTGCCGGCTTCGGCGGAATTGTCTTTGCGGTACCCGAAGAAGCGGGGGGAGTTTTGGCGGCGGGCTCCGGCTCGGGTTCAGCCATGCCAGGCTTTTCAAGCGTAGGGGCTTGGGACGCGGGCGGGGTGGCCGGCGGCGGGGTAGCGGGGGGAGTTTGTTGCGCCATCAAAGGCAGGGCAAAGCAGAGACCGATCAGCAATACGAGGTTACGCATGAATCTCCTTGATACCTCAAGTTTAGCTCTGGCCTTGCAGGCCTAGCAATACGTTTCTGACGGCGTCGGCGGCAGGTTCGCCACGGCTCACTTCCATCCACAGGACGCCGCTGGGGTCCAGTTTAATGCCCTTGCGCGAACGAACTACCTTCACCAGCGTGGCGGGGTCTAGTTGCGTTTCCGGGTGGAAGCGGATGGCGATGCGACTGCCCTGGCGCTCGACCGCGGAAATGCGCAGACGCTCGCACATGGATTTGAGGACGGAATACTGCAAAAGGTTTTCTATGCTGGCAGGGACGGGGCCGAAGCGGTCTTCGAGTTCACGGCGGACGTCGGCGCGCTCGGCGTCGGTGGCGATGGTGGAGATGCGCTTGTAAGTGCGCAAGCGGAGGTTCTCGCTGGGGATGTAGTCCTGCGGAATGCGCACGTCGAAGCCCAGGCTTAGCGTGGTGCGGAGTTCGGGCGGAACTTCCTGGCCTTTGAGTTTGCTGACGGCGCGTTCGAGCATTTGGCAGTACATGTCGAAGCCGACGGCGTCGATGTGGCCGTGCTGCTGGCTGCCGAGCATGTTGCCGGCGCCGCGGAGTTCGAGGTCGAGTGCGGCGATGCGGAAGCCGGCGCCGAGTTCGCTGAACTCTTTCATGGCGGAGAGGCGCTTTCTGGCGATGTCCGAGAGGACGGTTTCCGGCGGGACCAGGAGATAGACGTAGGCGCGTTGTGCGGAACGGCCGACGCGGCCGCGGAGTTGGTAGAGTTCGGCTAGGCCTAAGCGATCGGCTCTATTGATTAAAATGGTGTTGGCGCGCGGGATGTCCAGACCATTTTCGACGATCGTTGTGGCTACTAAAACGTCGGCTTCGTCGCGAATGAATTTGAGCATTACGCTTTCTAATTCTTTTTCGCCCATTTGGCCGTGGCCGACGACCACGCGGGCTTTCGGAACTAATTTTTGCACCAGCGCGGCGAGGGAGTAGATGGACTCGATACGATTGTGAATGAAGTAGACCTGGCCGTCGCGAGCTAGCTCGGTTTCGATGGCACGCTGGAGGAGTTCCTCTTGGAACGGCGCGACCACCGTTTGAATGGCCAGGCGGTCGCGTGGGGGAGTTTCGATTACCGACATGTCGCGCAGGCCTACGAGCGACATATGCAAGGTGCGTGGGATGGGCGTGGCTGAGAGCGCCAACGCGTCAACATTTTTGCTCATTTCTTTGAGGCGCTCTTTGTGGGCCACGCCGAAGCGCTGTTCTTCGTCGACAACGAGAAGACCGAGTTCGTGGAATTTTACGTCTTTTGAGAGTAGGCGATGCGTGCCAATGATGATGTCCACCTTGCCGGATTCCACATCGGCCAGGATTTTCTTTTGCTCGGAGGGAGTGCGGAAGCGGCTGAGCATTTCGATGCGCATCGGAAAGGCGGCGAAACGCTGCTTGAAAGTTTCGTAATGCTGGAAAGCGAGAATGGTGGTGGGAGAAAGTAACGCCACCTGTTTGCTGTCGGCGACGGCCTTGAACGCGGCGCGCATGGCAACTTCGGTCTTGCCATAGCCGACGTCACCACAGAGCAGGCGATCCATCGGCGTGGCCCGCTCCATGTCTTTCTTGATGTCGGCGATGGCGCTGTTCTGATCGGCGGTCTCTTCAAATTCGAAGGCGTCTTCAAATTCGCGCTGGAAATTTCCGTCGACGGAAAATGCGAAACCTTCGGCGGTTTTTCTTTCGGCGTAAAGCGCGAGAAGCTGATCGGCCATATCCTCGACGGATTTTCTGGCGCGAGTTTTACGGGTATTCCATGCGGTGCCGCCGAGTTTGTCGAGCGGCGGATGGTCGCCTTCGACGACGCGGTAGCTTTGCACCAGGTCCATGCGCTCCAGCGGAACGTACAGGCGCGCATCGTCGGCATATTTCAGCAGCATGAATTCGCCGCCACGGCCATCGGAAACAATTTGGCGCAGGCCTTCGAACTGGCCGATGCCGTGGTCTACGTGAACCACAAAGTCGCCGGGTTTTAGGTCGGCGAAATCGCTGAAGAATCCGGAGGTTCGGATTTTGCGGCTGGGGCGATCGACGGCTGGCGCAACGTCGAAGAGATCGCCTTGGCCGTAAAGCGTGACGCGCGAATCGGGAAACGCGACGCCTTCGGAAAATGGCGCGCGGATGAGCAGCAATTTCGCGAGTTCGTGCGCGGCTTCGGCGGTAAAGCCAGCGGCGGCGTCTTCCGATTCACCAAGAACGTAGGGCGCTTCGTATTCGCGGCAGATGTCGGCCAGGCGCTCGAGTTCGCCAGCGCTGGCGGCGGAAAGAAACACGCTGCCGCCTTCGGCGAGCTGCGACTTTACGGCGGCCATGCAGGCGACTACGTCACCGTGGAAACGCGCGCTGGGCCGGGACGACAGCTCAAACTGCGGCCCGCCACTGGTACCGACCGCGAGCTGTTGCAGTTCGATTTGCGAACCTTTTTTGATACAGGCGGAAAATTCCTGTTCGCTCCAGAAAAAATGATGGGCGGCGGGAGAGTTGGCCTGGCCGTGGCGCTCGTAGTTGGCGGTGGCGGCTTCGAGGTGTTTGCGTGAAACTTCCTGCAGCGTCTGCGGTTCGTCGAGAAAAATAACGGGGCGCAGCGAACTTTCCGCCAATTCGAAAAGAGAAGAAGTACCGGCGCCGACGGACGGACCGAAGTATGACGGCGTCGCCCACACCGACGGGTCATCATCGGCGTTGGTAATCGTGGGCGCGAAGGACCATTCCGTCAGCGGAAGAAGCGTGGCGCGGCCCACGGGAGAGATCGAACGCTGCGTGCGGGGATCGAATTCGCGCACAGATTCGACGCTGTCACCCAATAATTCAATGCGCACGGGACGCACAGCTTCGGGAGAAAATACGTCCACGATGCCGCCACGCACCGCACATTGTCCGGGCAGTTCGACCATTTCCGTGCGCGTGTACCCGACGGAGCCGAGATGAGTGATCAACTCCTCGTGCGGAACTTCGGCATCTTTGGTAAGCGTGCGCGCGAGGGAAAGATAGGTGACGGGATCCTGATAGCGCCACAGCGCGGCCAGTACCGGCGCGATCACCAGAGAAATCTGGCCATCCGCGAGACGGAAGAGCGTGGCGGCGCGGCGCTCCAGAATATCGGCGTGCGGGCTCTGCGATTCCCACGGCAACGTATCGAATGCGGGAAGCGTGGCGATGCCGCCGGCGGGACCGGGAAAAATTCCAAAGAAAAAACGCAGGGTATCGGCCAGTGACTCGGCGCGGCGATTGGAATCGGTGACGAAGAATGCGGGGCGGCGCAGTTCGCGCGTGAGGTAGGCGGCGATCAGCGCCTTGGCTACGTCGTGCAAGCCGGAAAGCGACACGTGGTTGCCGCCCGCGCGAAGCTCCGCCAGCGCTCCGTGCACAGAGGGGTGGCTCAGCACAGGTTCGAGGCGTTCGCGAACTACGGGGAATATCATGCGTGCGTGATCAGGACTCCGCTCGCGCGGCGCCCGAATTCTGCGCGGCCCTGGCGGACGTGGCACCGTCGCGAATCTTCTGCAGAATGGCGGTGGTGGAGTAACCCGGCGCTACCGGGATGGACACGACGCGTCCGCCCGCGGCTTCCACCTCTTCGCGGCCCACGATTTGATCGCCGGCCCAATCGCCGCCCTTGACCAGTACGTCGGGCAGCAACGCGGTGATGATATCGCGCGGCGTTGGTTCGTCGAAAATCACCACGGCGTCGACGCATTCCAGCGCCGCCAGGATCTCGGCACGTTCGCGTTCCGGGAGAATTGGCCGGCCCGGGCCTTTCAGTTGCCGCACACCGCGATCGCTGTTAAGGCCGACGATCAGTGCGTCACCCAGCTTGCGCGCGGCTTCGAGCGTGCGAATATGTCCGGGATGCAAAAGGTCGAAGCAGCCGTTGGTGAATACCACCCGCTGGCGTTCTGAGGCAGCGTTGCGGGTATCATGGTGACCGTGTGTACCACGGCCAAACCGCAGCATCGCTTCTTCAAGCGTAAGAATTCCCGAATTCAAAGGTTCTCCATGGGAGCGCAAGGCGCAGCGGGCAGCATGTATTCAGAAGCATCAGTTTATCACGCGCGCGTCGCTGGCGTTGCACTGGGGCGGCTTTCGACGGCGCGCCCACGGCGATGACGGAGCGCGGAGGCAATTTGCAGATCGAGCCGCGAGCGAAGACTCGCCTGGTGCGCCGCGCGTTGCTGGGTGTAGCGCTCATCGTCGGTGGCTTGTTGCTGGTGCTGCCGCGCCCTTATCACGAGCGGACTTTTCGCATTGACGCTGGCGGTTGCCGCATGGATACCACGGTGATCGAACCGGCCGGTGCGGCGTCGTCTAGCGCTGCATCTTCCGGTACCACGTCGCGCGGCACTGTGGTTTTGTTCCACGGATTGGCCGCCAATCGAAAGATTATGTCGTACTTCGCGGAGGGATTCGCGCTGCAAGGACTGCGCGTGTTTGTGCCCGACTTGCCGGGCCACGGCCGCACACCGGGACCATTTTCAGCGGCACGCGCGGAGGAATGCAGCGAGAATTTGCTACACGAACTGCGTTCGCGCGGCATGGCGCCGCCGGAAAGCACGATTCTTGCGGGACATTCCATGGGCGGAGCCATCGCCATTCGCATTGCCGCACGCGTGCCGGTGGCCGGCGTGATTGCCTTTTCGCCTGCTCCGATGCGGGCCGCGCACGGCGCGGCGGCGGACGTTTTGCTGTTCGACAATCCGCCGCCTTTGCCTCCCAACACGGAAATCATCAGCGGAAGTCTTGAGCCGCAGCAAATGACGGCCAATGCTCGGGACTTGCTGCAACCGGGAATCGACGTAAATTCTCATTTCGAAATTGTGCCGTGGACCACGCACGGAGGATTGCTTTTTCGGCCGGCGGCGCTGCGTCTGGCACAAACCTGGACAGCAAAAGTGTTGCGGCTAGATGACGCTGCGGCTTTTCCGGCTGTCGCATGGAAAGTTCCTTCGCGATGGCCGTTCCTCGGCTGCGTGCTGGGCCTGACCGGGATCCTTTTGCTAGCTGGCCCGTTTTTGCGCGAAGCCGCCGGAAAAAATGCTCTCGATCCAGGGGACGCGCCCGCAGATGCGGATTCGCGAATTCCGTGGTGGCGCGTAGCGATAGAAATTTTGGTCGTCGGATTGTTCGCGGTGGCGATGCTGCGCTATTGGGAACCGCTGCCCACAGTCCGCGTGTTTGAAGCCGACTATCTCGCGGGATTTTTGTTGTTCAGCGGACTGCTGCTTATCGCATTGCACTGGCGTCCGTTTACGAACGGCTTCGATTTTCGCAATGTCGCCGCGCTGCGAGCCATTTTCGCCGCAGTGGTGCTGATGCTGCTCCTGAGCGCGTGGTTCGAACTTTCGCTCACCGAATCGTGGCTTGACAGTGCGCGCTGGCAGCGCTTCCCGCTGCTCTTTCTTACGGTGCTTCCCGTGCTAATGGCGGAGGAACTTCTGCTCGGCGAGCCCGCGGCAAAGAATAGTTGGAACAGAATATCTCTGGCGATGTCTTACCGCCTGCTGTTCTGGCTGCCGTTGGTATTCGGCATTGTCACGCTACACAGCGGCGAAATCCTGCTGGTGCTGCTGGCGCCGTATATGGCCCTGTTCAGCATCGCGCAACGCTGGGGCATGGACGTTGTCCGGGGAGTTACCCGGTCGGCGGCAGCGGCGGCACTCTTCGGTGCTATACTTCTCGCCGGATTCTTTCTGGTGATCTTCCCGCTGTTGTAAGGCGCTTTTCACCTGTTTGGCCCCGTCCCCCCTGGGCCATCGCAAAATGGGGTTCCGCGCCCAGAACGGATATCGCGGCTTTTCGCGAGACCACTTTATGGCTGAGATTGCGATTGTCGGCGGCGGACCGTCTGGCGCGATGTGCGGCGAACAACTGGCCCGCGCGGGACACGCGGTTAAGATATTCGACGAGCACCTGGCGTGGGAAAAACCCTGCGGCGGTGGACTGACCCATAAAGCGATCCTGCGCTTCCCTTTTCTGCTGGACAATCCGTATCCCAAAAAATTAGTGCGCTCGGTAGAGCTGATCGCCAGCGACGAGCAGCGCGTGACCATGAAGATGGCGCATCCCGTGGTGATCTATTCACGCACGGTGCTCAACGGCATGTTGCTCGAACGCGCGCAAGAAGCGGGCTGCAGCGTACAGCGCTCGCACGTCATCGGCGTGGATACCGCCAGCGACAAGCCGCGCTATTGCGTCGAGGGTGAATGGCACCAGGCCGATTATCTAGTGTTGGCCGCGGGTGCGCGCAATCAGTTGCTGCCGGATACGCGCCCATTGAAGCGCGATGAACTGGAAATGACGCAAGGGTATTTCGTCCCGGAAACCGCCGACGCCATCACCATAAAATTCTTGCCGCACTTTGAGGGATACATCTGGTCATTTCCGCGGCAGGATCATTTGTCCGTGGGTATTTGCGGCAGCATGTCCGCGCATACCAGTGCGGAGTTGAAGTCGCATCTGGGCACGTTTGTCGATAAGCAAAAGATTTCGACCGCCGGGGCCAAATTCTACAGCCATGTGCTGCCCTCTCCGCAGGAACACACTTTTTCGCAGCGCACCGTGGTGGGCCGCAACTGGGCCATGATCGGCGATGCGGCGGCGTGGGTGGATCCACTTACCGGCGAAGGACTGTTTTACGCGCTGCGCTCTGGCGAACTGCTCGGCCGATCGGTGGCTGAAGGCTGCCCGGAGAAATATCCGGCGCGGGTGCGCGCGGCGTTCTCCGCCGAGCTGGAATTCGCGGCCCGCATCGTACGGCGCTTTTATCGCGGCTCGTTTCTTGGCACTTCCGTGCCGACACGCATGGTGCAATTCATGCGCAAGAGCCCGGTGTTCCGTCAGCTGGTGGGGGATCTGTTCAGCGGCGCGCAGGACTACACCACACTCAAGCAACGCGTGCTGGGCCATCTGGGCATCTCGCTCAGCCAGTTCGTCTCCAGCGTGCTCAGTTTCGAGCCGTCGGCCATCGCCCGCGTGCCGCGCGGCAGCAACGCCAGCGATTAACTGCGGAATGCGCCTCGTGGCCTTTAGTGGCGCAGGAACTCTTGTTTACGCCCGCCAGGGTGCCTGTGCGGTGTGGTGCGGCGAACGACACAAACCGGCACAGGCCAAAGTGCCTGTGCTACTGAGCGCAAGCTGAATGGATCGGACCATATAACGTTGCGAGTTCCAGGACATCAAACCTCCATCGGTCATCGCCAGCGCACCTCCTCCATGCCCTCGGAAAACGAAAAGTCGCTCACCAAGAAGGAAAAGCGCAAGCAGGCGTGGAAGAGTCTGCCGGACGTTTGGGCGCTGATTCATCCGCGCCGCGGATTGCTGATCGCCGGCTTCGCGCTGATGGCGGTGAACCGGCTATCCGGACTCGTGCTCCCGGCTTCCACAAAATTTTTCGTCGACAACGTCGTCACCAAAAGACAGATCCACCTGCTCACGCCAATTGTCTTGGGCATCCTCGCCGCCACCATTTTGCAAGGCATCACGTCTTTCACGCTCACGCAGCTGCTCTCTAAATCCGCGCAAAAAATGATCACCGACCTGCGGCGCCAGGTGCAGGCGCACATCGGGCGGCTACCGGTTTCCTTTTACGACGCCAACAAAACCGGCGTGCTGGTCTCCCGCATCATGAGCGACGTCGAAGGCGTGCGCAATCTGGTGGGCACCGGCCTGGTGGAGTTTGTCGGCGGCATCATGACCGCGATCATCGCGCTGGTGTATCTGATTCACACCAGCGTGGTGATGACCGCCGTGGCTTTTTCCGTGCTGTTGGTTTTCGGTTTTGCCATCAACAAAGCTTTTGCCACCATTCGCCCGATTTTCCGCGCACGGCCAAAAATCACCGCGGAAGTTACCGGCCGGTTGACCGAGTCGCTGGGCGGCGTTCGCGTGGTAAAGGGCTACCACGCCGAAGAACGCGAAGAAGGTATTTTCGCCACCGGCGTGCAGAGGCTGCTCGACAATGTTCTTAAAACATTGACCGCCACTTCGCTGATGAGTCTTTCCGCGGCGGGTTTGATGGGCGTCGTCAGCGCTTTCATTATGGAAGTTGGCGCGCACAAAATGCTCGGCGGAACGATGACGCTGGGCGAATTTTTCGCGTTCAACGTTTTTCTCGGCTTGCTCATTGCGCCGGTGTTTCAAATCGTGGCCATCGGCACGCAGATTACCGAGGCCATCACCGGACTGGAACGCACGCGCGAAATCTTGAACGAGACCAAGGAAGACGACGACCCGCGCCGCACCGTTACGCTCGGGCGTATCGCTGGCCAAGTGGTTCTCGATGACGTCAGCTTCGCTTACGACGTGCGCAAGGAAGTGCTGCACAACATCAGCTTCACCGCCGAGCCCGGCACCGTGACCGCGCTGGTCGGCCCGTCTGGCGCGGGAAAATCCACCATTATTGGATTGCTGGCGGCATTTTACGTCCCGGCATCCGGCCGCGTGTCCGTCGACAGCATCGATCTTTCTACCGTCAAGCTGGAGTCTTACCGCACACAACTTGGCGTGGTGCTGCAGGAAACCTTTCTTTTTGACGGCACGATTCGCGAGAACGTGGGTTTCGCCCGACCGGACGCCACCGAAGCGGAGATTCTAGCGGCCTGCCGCATCGCGCGCGTGGACGAATTTGCGGAGGGCTTCGAGAAGGGTTACGAAACAGTAGTCGGCGAACGCGGCGTGCGACTATCCGGCGGACAAAAGCAGCGCGTTTCCATCGCGCGCGCGATTCTCGCGGATCCACGCATTCTGATCCTCGACGAGGCTACCTCCAGCCTGGATTCGGAGTCGGAGGCCCTAATTCAGGAAGGGTTGCGCTACCTGATGCGCGGACGCACCACGTTTGTGATCGCGCACCGCCTTTCGACCATTCGCCGCGCCGAACAAATTTTAGTGGTGGAAGCGGGCCGCATCATCGAACGCGGCACGCACGAATCGCTGTACGCCGCCGGCGGGCGATATTACGACCTGTATACCAAGCAGCACGCCGTAGCTTCAAACCTATTTCTCGCGCCGGGCGAAAGCAGTTCCGATGGCGACGAATCCGCAACCGCCGACGACAACCGCCGCAGCGGCAACGGCGCAAAAGAAGCCGGTGTCACCGACGCCATGCGCCTGATCCGCGGGCAGGGTTAGTTTTGGTAGCACAGGCACTCTTGCCTGTGCGCTTTGCGTACGCGATACAGCCGCCGCACAGAAGAGTGCCAGCGCTACTCAAACCATCTACGCCGTCAAGCGTCGCGCCACGACAGCCTTTTTTGGCCCCGGCGGCGGCAACATGGTGGCCATCTTGCGAATCATGGCGACTACCAGGCGCTTGTCGCCATCCGATAGCGTGTTGCTGTACTTCTTGATCTCCGCCAGAAAGCGAATTTCGTCGGCCGAAAGCTCTCCAAGCATCTTCTGGGTCTCTTTGTCCCGCGGCGTTTCCGTGCCGGGGAAAAAATCGGCCAGCGAAATGTCCATGGCTTGCGCGATCTTCGCCAGCGTTTCAAGCGAGGGCACGGTGTGCCCGTTCTCTACGCGCGAAAGATAGCAACGCAGCAATCCGGTGCGCCGCTCGATGTCGCCTTGCGACAATCCGCGCTGGCTGCGATAGCTCTTGATGACCTCTCCGATGTTTACCCTGGGTTTCTCTTTTGGCATGCCGATCTCCTATCCAGGGGGTATCCTATTCACTAACAGCCAGAGTAGCAAGCGGGAAGTTGGGGGGAATGTTTCCAATTTGATAACGGGAGTGGCGGGAAGCCAACTGTCCCGAAATGGAACAGCCGGGCGCTCGCTGGTTGACCCAAAACGGAACGGGCGGCTATCCGCCTGCCCTGTTCGTCTTGCTCGCTTATCCGTCGTCCCGATTTCTACCCCGACAAGACCGGGGCGCCCGGCCGACCGCCGACCGTCAGTGCGCCGCCGGGCTGGTGGTCGCGTTTACTGTGACCGGCTGCTGTAACTTGAATTCCAGCAGCGTCTCGCTGGGCACCTTCACTTCTTTGCCCCGAGTAAGCACCTGCGCGCCCGCGCCTGCCGCCGAGCCGACACCCGCGCCGATCGCCGCGCCAGCGCCGCCCCCGGCGATGCCGCCGATGAGCGCGCCGAGGACCGCACCGCCACCGACCTTCTTGGCGGTATCGCCGCCACGCCCCTTGCCCTTCAGGGTGTAATCGTCGCTGACCAGGGGATAATCCGTGCCGTCGACCACCATGCGCGTTAGCTCCAGTTCCAATTCGGAACTCCCGCTAAAGTGTCCGGCTTCCTTGGCATACGCGAGTTTTCCATACACGTCAGCACCCCTGCGCGCCACCAAAACACCATTCACCGTCAAATCGGTTTCGAGGCTGGCATGAAATACGTCGCCTACATTGTTCTTCTTCGAATCCACGCCATCAATCATGCGAATCAACAGACTTTGATCCACTGGGAGAGTAATTGGACTACCCGGCGCGACGGGAGCCGGAGCGCTGGCAGCCAGAGCCGGCGCACGCGGTGGCGGGTTCGTGGGAGGAGGCGTCGCAGACGGAGTCGGCGCATCAGGAACGTTCGCTGTCGGTGGATCGGCGGGAACTGGCGGAGCCGCGTTGTCCTGTGCCTGAGGCGACGGTTCACTGTTGTTCGGTGCCGGAGGGGGAGCGCTATTGTCTTGAGGGGTAGGAGGCGCGGAAGGCGGCGCGTTATTCTGATCGTGATAAACGGTGGTAAACGTCAGCGCCACGATGTCGTTCACGCTGAAAGTGCGAACCTCGCCATTCCACTCAAATCGCAGTACTGCCTGCGTGCCGCCGAGGAATCGCCCCTGCAGCACGCGCCCATCTTTCAACTCTAGCGTGTCCGCCGAAGCTGCACCAGCCAGCAGCAATCCCAGCGCTGAAGCGGAAGCCAGTGTCTGCCAAATTTTCAAGCTGCACCTCTCGCGGGACGCTAGCTCGTAGTTTCTCCCGGTGATTGAGAACCGAGCCACCCGGGCACGGTTACGTCACCAAGCGACGCCGATGCCCGATTATAAACGACCCACCTGCATCCGATTGGATGAATCACAGACCGCGATTGGTTGTGCTCCAATCGCCGACGCGGACGAGCCTTTTTTGCATTGCGGGGGCTTGAATCACTACGGCCGAACCGTAATCGGCGTCACATTAAACCCGTCCACGCTGACGACCGGCACCTGGCCGCCGACACCCGCAATCGGCGCACCCACATAACGCATGGACACTACCCGTGATTCCCCGGGCAGCAACGAAAAGTAGTTGTCTTCCCAGAGCACGGGCACGATATCCGCGCCACCCGGCCCTTGCGTCAATCGCAGGTGCACCATAAACGCCACGCTGGCACTCGGATTTTTCACAGCGATGCGCGCGGGTTGCGGCCCCAGTCCTGCGTCGCCCTTCGACACAATCGTGGCTTCCACCTTCACTTGCGGCAAGCTCTGCAATCCGGTCAAATCGCCAAACTCTTTCTGCGGCGTATAGACCGTATCCTGTTTGTGCGACCAATCCAGCGTGTCGGCCTTGGTCGAGAGCCAGTAAAAATTGTCGCTCACCAACGCACCCGCCGCGTCATGAAGCTGCAAGCGCAGAAAATACGTTGTGCTGATCCCTGGGACCGCCGGCAGCGCGAACGCCTTGTTGCTGCTGTCCGGCCCCAGATCGAGCGTCGCGTCCTTGGCCGCTTTTTCCACGGCGTTGATGTCGTAAATTTTTGCGCTGGCCTTCAGGCCTTTCAGCGACGCAAACGTCCCGTTGATCACCGCCACAGAATTGTCGTCGTACGAATATTGGATATGCACCGGCTCGCAGGCCTTCTTGGTGCCAGAGTAGCCGCCCGCTGGAACCAGATAATAGTCGTAGAGGTGCCAGATCAGCGATGGCCAGGCGTTGTCCAACATCCACTGAATCACGCCGGTGGATACATATTTATTGCGCGCGTAGGCTTCAAACATCGCGCGTTGCCCGTCATACGTAACCGCCTGTGCTTTGCGCAAATAATCGTCCAGCGTGTTGGCTTGCCCGTAGCGGCGATTCAGGCCGTCGGTAAACACATTCACCGTGGTAAACCGTTCTTTGCCCGCGTGATAGTTCCAGAAATCGTCGATGGGCCACAAATGCTCTTTGGGAATAAAGCGCTCCAAGCTTTCGCGCGGGGGAATTGCCGGACCCGGACTGGTCTCCGTGTTGTAGCTATACGCCCCGCCGGCCTTGGTATCCGTCAACCAATAAACCGGAGGCACGTACTCATATGGCCCGGTCATCTTCACGCCGGATGGCCCCGTTACCGTCGTCGCCGTCTCCGAAGCGGAGGACACCGAAGGATTCTGCCAATCCAGTTCCTTCAATATCGCCAGGTAGTTTTTTTCAACATCGGCCGGCGGCGGACCATCGCTGCCGTTCAGCCACACAAACACGCTGGGATGCTGTCGCAAAACGCGTATCTGGCTCTTGAGCGATTCGCCGGAAATTGCATGCTGCTCAGCCTTCCAGTTCGACCATTTTTCCCACGCATCGCAGCACGTCCAGCCCGGCATCACCAAAATTCCCAGGCGGTCGGTCTTCGTGTAAAACTCTTCGCGATCCAGCCGCCCTTCCAGGCGAATCGTGTTCATGCCCATGTCGCGAACGTACGCCAGGTCAGTGTCGAGCTTTGCGGACGACCAGCGGAATAACAGATCGGGCGCCCACGCCGCGCCGCGAATTAATACGTTATGGCCGTTTATCTTGAAAAGCCGCCCGCCCTGTGGAGTCAGCTCGGAAGTAACTTCACGGATTCCAAAGGTGGTGCTGGCGGAATCGCTGATGCCCTGCCCGGCAAGATCGAACGTCAGCGTCGCCTTATACAAGCTTGGCTCGCCCATGGTGTACGGCCACCACAAACGGGGATGCGCCAACTGCAATTGCGCAAATTGCTCGGGCGTAAATCTCACAGTCTTCGTTTCGCCCGCCGCCAGCGACACCGCCTGATTCAGCTCCACACCTTCCATTTCAAAGTGCAAGTTGCCTTGCACAGGGTGATCCGCGGCATTGTGCAAGTCCGCGCTGGCCGTGAGCGCCGAAGTGGTATAACCATCTCCAAGTTTTGACGCCACGTAAGGATTGCGCACCGTCACGTCGCCGCTGGACGTCAAAAACACTTCCTTCCAGATGCCCATGTTTTTATCGGGCGGCGTGGGGTTCCAGTCCACCCAGGTGATTCCTAAATCGTTCTTCCCCGGCGCGAACACTTCCACCGCCAGCGCGTTGTTCTTGCCACTTTCCAGGAATTTCGTTACTTCAAACTCAAAGCCGCGATACGTTCCCGCCACCTCTTTGTCTCCGGCTAGCTTCTTTCCGTTGATCCAGATATTGGCGCGATAGTTGATGCCCAGAAAATGCAGCCAGTTTTTTGCGTTCTGCCCGGCTGCCGGCGACGAAAACTCCGTGCGGTACCACCACGAACAGCGGAACGGACTATCCTTCGGCATCTCCTGATTCGCAAAAAAAGTCTTGTCGGAGTAATCCATCCCCGGAAAGCTCTTCAGATTCTTGCCATAATCCGGATCGGGATAGGTTTTGTCGGTGACCAGCACGCCCACCACGGTGGCCGGAACGTCCGTCTTGTGCCAGGAGCCGGCATCAAATCCCACCAGCGAAATCTTCTCACCACCCTCTTTGGCGACGCACGAAGACTGCACTTCCCATCCCTGATGTAAAAATACCTTCCCCGGTGCCGCGCTAGAATCTGAACTCTGGGCGCGCAGGCTGCCCGCCACACCCAAATTCATCAGCAGCACAGTCACGGCAAGAATCGCTTTGCACCACCACGGCGAACGCAGCATAAGGCTCCTCAGCTAGCAGCAGTTTTGATTTCGAAAGTCGCGACGATTATACAAACGAATATGCGAACGACCGTCATCGCTCAATCGGGCGGGTCTTATATTAAACCGATTTAATGAAACCTTTATCGATTATTTTTCGCTGCTGGCAATTTCCCCAACACCTACAGCTCTCCATCGGGAAGAATGCCCAGCGCTTTTACTACGCAGCTAGCAACGGCACGAATTTGCACTTCCGTCAGCGTCCTGGTTTGTGTTCGCGGCCGCCGTAAGGTCGCTTTCCGAATAGTAGTGATGCTTTCGGCTTGTAGATCGCAAACCTGATGCAAACCGGTTTCGCCGGGCTGCATAGTTATGTGCGTTGGCCCCGGCCGCACCCTGGTCGAGAACGGCACTACCAGCACCGTTTCCGCTTTGGGGTGCTGGTTTCTGCCATTAGGAGAAACGATGACCACCGGCCGGTCCAATTTCCCCGGCAGATCACTCGGGAAGGGCACGAACCAAATCTCTCCACGCAGCGGTTGCGGCGGAACTCCCGCGGGGGCTTGCGTCATGATCGCTCCGCTCTTCCCACACGCTGGAATTCTTGCTCCGCCATTTTACCCCAGGCCATTTCTTCGGCCCGTTCTTCGTCAGAAATTCCATCGTAGTAAGCGCGCGTCTGGCGATTGAGTTCTTCCGCCTCAACCATACGGCGGCAGGCGGCCACAACGTCTTCCACGCAGGCGCTCATGGACGCGGCTTGCACCTGATCCTTCCGCCGCCGCAGAAAACGCACCGTCTCTTCTTGCAGCGATACCGTCATGCGAATCTTGCGCGCGGACTTTTTGCCTGCGCGAACTGTAGAAACGTTACGGGAATGCGGCATATCAGCTACCTCCGTATGACGAACATCATACAATAATCATACGCACCAGCCAACGTACCAGAAGCGCGGCCAAACACCCCGCAACTGTTCATGGTGCCAGTCTCGCACCCCGTCCCTCCGTGCTGGTGCCTCCGTACTATTCTCCCGGCACCTTGCGCAAGCAAGAATCTTTCATGCGACCACCATCAGCCCGCTGGATCTTGCACACCTACCTCAAGCTCACCGCCCTGCTCATCCTCCTCGGTGGCGCCGTCCGTCTCCTCGACCGCTAGCGCCATGCACCGCCCCTGCTACACATGCTCAAAGCAGGACTCCGTCGCTTACCGCCGTACCCGTTTCGCCCGCGCAAACTTCGCGATACGCACCGTCCCATTCGGCAAGTTTGCGCTAATCTCTAACGTTCCGCCGATCGCCTCGATGTACTTTCGCAGCGTGCTCACGAACATATCCGTCTGCTTCTCGATCTTGGAGATGGACGATTGCTTGATGTTCAGGGATGCGGCGAGCCGTTCCTGGGTGAAATCCATAGCCTGCCGCAATTCATCAAGCGGAAGCTCCTTGATGATTCTGGCGGCTCGGCGCTTTGCAGCTTTCTGGTCCGCCAGCGGCATCTTGTTCCTCAGCTCGCTAAATTTTGTCGCCACGTTTTTCCTCCTTCAAAGCCCTCAGATGGTCTTCGTAAATCCTGTCAGCGACGGGCACGAATTTCTGGTACCAGCGTTTGTCGCCCGTCTTATTCCCGCCAACTAACAGAATCGCGAAGCTTCTCGGATCAAACGCAAATAGAATCCGGTACGGCTCGCCGGCATGCTGGACTCTCAATTCCTTCATATTCGGATACTTCGATCCATGTATCCTCTCGACGTACGGTCTGCCGAGGCTCGGACCGCGGACTTCTAGGACCTCAACGATGGCCGCAATGGACCGCCGCTCCGCAGCTGCTAGTTCATTCCACCAGACCTTGAACTCGTCGGTGACCTCGACTTCCCATGCCATCCAATGAATATAGCTCGGAAGGGGTATTACGTCAATTCCGTGGCGCAGCCGGCCTGCCGAACTTTTCATTCGTACCCGAATGACTAAAAAGTCGAGTTCTCCGCACTCTAAACTAGTGTTATTCTATTGGTTCGCCGGGCTGGCGGAACTGGCAGACGCGCCGGACTCAAAATCCGGTGACCGCAAGGTCGTGTAGGTTCGATTCCTATGCCCGGCACCATTTCTGGACTTGCTCCAATAGACCCCCAAAAGCACGAAAATAACGCATCACCAAAGCGCCGCCTCAAAGGCTTCTGGTCCCTCATCCTCGTGCAATTCCAGGGCGCCTTCAGCGACAACGCCCTCAAATGGCTGGTCAGTTTCCTGGTCCTCGAAGCCGCTTTCTCCAAAGAGCAGCGTGACACCTGGTTCGTCCTGATCGTCCCACTCCTCTTCGCCATCCCCTTCCTGCTCTTTTCCATCCCTGGCGGCTACTTCGCCGACAGATTCAGCAAACGCAATGTCACCTTCGCCGTGAAATGCCTCGAACTCACCACCATGACGTTGGCTACCTATTCCCTAGCCACCGATCAACTCAAACTCTGCGCCGCCTGCCTGTTCCTCATCAGTTCGCAAGCCGCCATTTTCGGTCCCACCAAGTACGCCTTGCTCCCCGAATTGTTGCCGTTGGAAAAGCTAAGCTGGGGCAACGGCATCATCGAACTCACTACGCTGCTCTCCGCCATCATCGCCGCTCTGGCCGGCGGATATCTCGTCCACACTTTTCACGGCCGCCAAATCTGGTCCGGCGTTATCTTCCTGCTGCTCTCCGCTCTCGGCTTGCTCGCCACCACCGGCATCGACAAACTCCCCCCCGCAGCCCCCAATCGCCGTTTCAAATGGAATTTCGCAGGCGAATTTTTTCGCGAAATCGCGCACATGCGCGAAGACCGCACCCTTTTCACCGCCGTCATCGCCAATACTTTCTTCTGGTTCCTCGGTTCCCTTTTGCTCTTGAACATCGTTCTCTACGCCACCGACATCCTCCGCGTCGACGAAATTCACAGCAGTTACCTGCTCGCGGGCCTGAGCCTCGGCATCGGCATCGGCAGCTTTCTCGCCGGGATGGCCTCCGGACGCAAAATCGAATTCGGCATGCTGCTCCCCGCCATAGCTGTCATGGCTGCCATGGCCGCACTTTTATCCTTGCCCGGACTCAGCTTCACCGCTGTGCTCGTCATCCTGGCCTTCCTCGGCGGAGCCGGCGGCTTCTTCGTCGTGCCCATCAACGCCGCCATCCAGCACCGCCCGCATCCCGACGAAAAAGGCCGCACCATCGCCGCCGCCAACCTGCTCTCGTTCATCGGCGTCGCCCTGCAGCCTCTGGCGCAATATGCGATGCTGCACCTTGGGCACCCCAACCCCGCCCGCATCTTTCTGATCTGCGCGGCCATGAGCTTCGTGATGGCCTTCCTCCTGTTACGCATGCTGCCGGACCTTTGGGCCGCCGCCCTCAACTGGACGCGCCTCCGCCCAAGCGCTACCCTATAACCTCCGCTCGACAGGGGTTCCGGCTTGCCGGGACAATCGGCCGGAAATATCATGTCGTTTCGAAGGAACGCATGGCCACGGTAACCACTTGGGCTGACGCACGTTTGTCTCCGCACCAGCCGCCCCGTCCAGCTCCCCAAGCCGGACGTCAAGCAAACGATGAGTACCGCGGTCTGCGCTATTCCATGGACCGTGTCCTCAAGGAACTGGAAAATCTGCGCCAATTTGCTAAAGAAGCCGCTAAAGAAGCCGCCCGCGATGCCGCGCGAGAAACCGGCCGCGAATCCCCCCGTGATCTATCCCGCGAATCCTCCCGCAACTCGCAGAAAAACTCGCAAGACCACGATAACGACGAGTGCGTGCACGATCTTCGCGTCAGCATTCGCCGCTGTCGCTCCGTCGCCGCCGTCATGGAGGAAGTGGACCCGCATCCCGCGTGGCCGGAAATGCGCCAGGCCGCCAGGAAACTTTTCCGCGGCCTTGGCGGTTTGCGCGACGCGCAAGTAATGGAAAACTGGGTCGCGAAGCTAGCGCCCGCCGATGATCCCATCGCCGCGCAGCTGCTCGCCGGATTTGCCGCGCGCGAGTCGCAACTCCTCCAGGATGCCTTGCGCGCCGCGCGCAAGTTCAACGAGAAAGACTGGCAGTGCCTCGAACGTGTTTTACGCCAGCGCAGCCGCCTCGTTCCCCCGGGCAGCTTGGCCGCCGAATGCCTGGTCCTGGAACGCTTTGAAGCCGCAAAGGAGTTTCATGCGCGCGCCCTGCGCACCGAAACCTCCAAGCCCTGGCACACCCTGCGTATCTACATGAAGCGCTTCCGCTACACGGTGGAAAATTTCCTTCCAGAGCACCTCGTCCAGTGGCAAGAAAATCTAAAGCGCGTACAAGACCTGCTCGGCGACGTTCACGACCTCGACGTTCTCTCCGAAACCGCGAAGTCTGCCACTCCAAAAAATTCTTCCATAGAGGAATTCGAAGCTTCGCGCCGCGTCTGGCGCGAACGACTGGCCCGCGAACGTTCCGAGCGCATCACCACCTACCGTCAGCTTATGCTCGGCAGCACCAGCCTGTGGAACACCTGGCGTCGCGCTTTGCCGCACGGCGAAGCCCTGCAAGCCGCGGCCCTGGCTCGCTTGCGCGCCACCGCCCGCGCCTCCGACGCCCGTCAGCATCGCACCATGCGCACCGCGCGCATTGCCAAATCCCTCTTTCGCGTACTTTCTCGCGCTCTGCGTCGCGGCAAAGCCGACGCCGTGTTCGCCGACCCGCGCGCCCACCAGCTGCTCTTCGTCGCCGCCATCCTGCAAAACGTCCGCAATGGCCACGCGCGCAAATCGCCGCAGCCAAAATCTTCGCAAAAAGCCGCTTTCAAGTTTCTGCGGCGCCTCCCCATCCCGCCGGGCTTCACCAGCGGAGAGTGGGCCATCGTGCTGGCCGCCGTGCGCTACCATCGCGGCGCGGAGCCGCAGGAAAAGAATTCCGTATTTTCAAAACTGTCAGCCGAGCAACAAAATACCGTCCGCGCCCTGGCCGGCGTCCTCCGCCTGGCCCGCGCCGTTCGCAAATCCGGCGTAAACACCTCTTCGCACTTCCGCGCCGAACGTACCCCCGAAGCGATCGTCCTGCGCATCCCCGGTCTGATCGACTCCGTCGAATCCGCCGCCCGCCTCGCCGCCGCCAAGCACCTCTTAGAAGTCTACTTAGCCCAACCAATCATCCTCCGCCCCATCCCCGTCTCCAACTCCACCCAAATCCCCATATCCCTCGCCCCTGCGGAAGCCTCCCACCTCGCCGCTGCATCGGATTAACATTTCTGTCAATCACTCTATCCATCTATGTTCTATGTTTCCGCGAACTTACAGTCTCGTAAAATTTCCCCTTGACAACCGTTAGGTACTTCCTGTAATCTTACTCTTGTAGACAAATACGCCTAGCCATTCTTACCGCTCTAAACTCTCCAAACGACCGCCAAATCCGTGTATACGCATGCCTTACGCCGTAACTCTAGCGCAGGCTTGCCCTGAGCTTCGAAGGGTCGCTTGCTTCTGAGCCCTGCGGCCTCTGTCCAACCGAGCCCGGACCGCAAAGCAATGGCTGGAACCTGGTTTGAGAGTCTGGCAGCCTAAGGAAGGGGGCGCTAGAGCTAATCCGCAGCCGGAGAAACGTAGTAACTATCTAGCCAACAAAATCTCTGCTTAACCCCAGCAGAATGAACACTCACAAAAGGTTGTGAAAACAAAGGCACTTAAAGTCCCTGTGTTTTCACAACCTTTCACAATGCCGCCCCCCTGACCGAGCCTGTCGGCAGGAAGACAAGTCCAGGTTGATATCAAGGAAAAGGTACGAGCTCGGCGATTTTGCTATTGTCGATGTCCAGCGTGCCGGGCCGCTTCGAGCGTATGAGTGGAAGTACCACGCGCCGCCCGCGCTTCGACGAGTCTAGACTCGGCTCGACGCGCACGCCGCGGAGGATTAGCTCTGCAACCGAGCATTTTTCAGCGGCCGCTTTGATCCTCAGTTCGCGGTACAGAGCATCCGGGATGTCGACGGTGATACGCATTTGTGATTGTCACGCTGACCGCTAGGCCGCGAGGTCAGGTTACTTCCCCGCCCCCCGCAACAACTTCGGCGGGGCCATCCAAAGCAACTGCCCGATCGGCGGGCTAACGCGTTTCAACTCGATCACCGCCACCGCTGACTTCTTCAGCGCGGTGCAGTCGCGCCTCGCGCCCAAAGCCAACGCAATCATGTCGTCCACCTGCGGGCCATGCCCGAACAGATATATCTCCGATGAATCCTTCTCTTTCGCCAACTCGCGAAACAACAGCGCTGCATCCGCGCTCGGCAGCAACAAATTCGTCTGCCGGATTTTCTGCTTCCCATACCCCAGCTCGTCGGCAAAAATCTCCGCCGTCTGCAGCGCGCGCACGTATGGACTGGACATCAGCAAATCCGCTTTCATCCCCATCCGCGCCAAGCCGCGACCTACCTCTCTCGTCTTATCGATGCCTACCCGCGTCAAATACCGCTCCGCCTCCTTGGGACATTTCGGATCTTCGCGGTCAATCGCCGCTCCGTGACGCACCACATAAATCCGCATATCTCGAACGCTCCTTGATCGAAACTTGTTTCAAATCCACTGCTGGCAATCCAATTGTCTCAAGTCACCGACTGCCGGAAATATAATTTCACGTGAAATTCTTTCTCAAACAATCCCGCGCTCTGCGTGGCGTCCCGCAAATCCTCGGTCGCATCTCCGCGCGCGTCTACCTGCAAGGCCACTGCGCCGCGCTGGAACGACGTATGCAAATTCGTCACGCGCTGCCGGTGCGAGTGGTCCAGCGCCTCGGCCACGCGCAATATCGCCGCCAACCGCCGCGCCACCCGTTTATCCGTATTATTCAACGCCGCGTACCCGGGATGGTGACTCGCTGGCACCGACTTGCGGTTGTGGTAACGCACCAACGCCGCCACGATATTCCGGTCGCGGCCCTCGAGCCCCGGCATGTCCCCAAACAGCGCCAAGTATTCTCCGTGCTTGTGGTGCCCGCGATGGCTCACGCGATGTCCCACATCGTGCAGCAACGATCCAGCCTCCAGCAGCACCCGCGATTGCGCCGGCAAATGGTGTACCGGCTGCAACTGATCGAACAGCATCACCGCCATTTCACGCACATGCTCCGCGTGCGTTTGGTCGTACTCCAGCCGCCGCCCAAAACTCCGCGTCGCCACCAGCAGCTGCCGCGCCGCAGAATTGTAGCGATGCGGCTCCTTGCGCGAAAAGGCCTCGCGCGCGATCTCTTGCAGCAATCCTTCGCGCAGCCCAACGCTGGGTATCACCAGGCACCGCGCGTTCAAATATCGCCCCAGTGTTATGAACGTGATCGCCGCAATGCCCATTACGTCCGCGCGATCCCGCCGCACACCATACGCTTTCATCCGTTCGCGCACGTCGCGCTTCAACAGGTCAGGCAGCCGCTCGCGCAATAGCGACAATTCAATCGTCGGCAAACCATTCCGTCGCGGCCCGGGAGCTACGTTCGCCAGCGTTTCCGCGTTCCCGCCCAGCGCCACGGCCACGCCATCCCCAACGTTTGGCGGCAAAGGCAACTTCGATTCGAGCAGCGCGCGCACGTATTTCCGCACCTCTTCGGCCTGCGCCGGCCGCACCACATTAGGAATATCCAACGTGGTCATCAACCGCACCGTGCCCACCGGCAGTTGCGCCGATTGCAAGACGCGATGGTCGCGCAACACGCTGACCTCGAGGCTTCCGCCGCCCAGATCAATGATGCAGCGCGGCGGAGACTCCGGGCCCAGCGCGGAAATCACCGCTTCCCGGCCCAGCCGCGATTCTTCCACCGCCGAGATCACTTCCAGCGCGATCCCGGATTTCTGTTTCACGCGCCGCACAAACGCGTCGCGGTTGCGCGCTTCCCGTGCGGCGCTCGTGGCCACCGCGCGATAACGCGTCACGCCAAACTCTTCCATGATTTCTTTAAAATGTGCAAACGCTTTGCCGGTTTTGCGAAGAATTTCTTCGCTGAAGCGGTGCCGCAAGAAAACGCCTTCGCCCAGCCGCAGCGAATATCGTTCGTTGTGCAGCGGCTCAATATCCATCGCCGAAAACGCCCGCGAAACGCTCAGGCGCACCGCGTTGGAACCCGCGTCAATGGCCGCGATGTGAACCGGCTCGGACATTTAGCTATTTACCGCCAGAGGTGTGCCAGCGCCGCTGAGGGCGTATATTTTGTGGCGCGAATTCCCAAACCTTCGCCAATCTTCAGGCGCAGTTGCCTGTTCACCTGCGAGACGCTGGCCTCGCCATCCAGCTCGATAAATCCGTTTTTCTTGGCCATCACTTCAAACTCCCGCTTGATCATCGTTTGATAGCGAATAAACGACCAGTACAAATCGTGCGAAAGCGACATATCCCGCCCAGCTTCCCAATAACTGATCGCCTGCGCCTTCTTAAACTCCCGCGCGAACGCCGTTTCCGGACGCACGTTCAGCCAGAACGTCAAATGCGGCCGTAGCGCCATGGCGTACAAGCCGCTCAAATAATCGCGGTTGATCCCGCGCACCACGCCGCGCGCAATCAACGTAAAGATAAAGCGGTCCGCCAGCACCACCGCGCCGGCGCGCAACGCCGGCAAAATACGATGCTCCACTTGATCGAAGAAGTCCGTGGCATACATCAGCGAAAGCGTCAGCCGCGTCACCGCATTTTTCGCCAAAAGCTCGTCGATGTCCCGCCCCACCAGATTGGAGCGCCGCAGCCCGCTGGTCTGCACGGAAAATCCTTCCGACTCCAGCCACTCCTGCAGCAGCGCAATTTGCGTCGAGCGGCCCGACCCGTCCATGCCTTCAATCACTACCAGTTGCCCGGTAATCTCGCTGGGATCGAATCCCACCAGCGGCTCGCCAAAAAAATATTGCGAAGTAGCAGCTTCCTCACCCGCGGCCTTCGTCACCGCGGGCGCGCCCGTCGGAGATCCGTCCAACGTCCCACCGCCGCCAATTTTATCTTTTTCCGAATCCGGCATCGCTACTCCTGCTCCGGCGCGTGCGCGCGCGGCGCAAAACGCTTCAAATCAATCTTTGACGCCACGATATCCCGCATCTGCTTCTGCAATTTATTCACCGGCAGCGTGCCGTCCAGCACCACAAAATTATCCGACTCCACCATCTTGTCGTACCCTTCCAGAATGCGCGCCTGGAACAATCGGAAACTTTCCGCCCGGTCGTATGACAATCCCAAGTCCATGCCCGCTTCGTAATATTTCAGTTTCGGACGCCCGCTCAAGATGCGATGCACCGCCACGTCCAGCGGCGCGCGAAAGTAAAACGTAATATCCGGAATCGGCGCAAAGCGGTAAAGATTTCGCAGCCAGCGCGGCGGACACCCGCGCGCGGCATCCCGTGCAAACGCCGTGTAAATATAGCGATCCGCCAAAACCAGATAATCGCCTTGCAGCAACGGCATGATTTGCCGTTCGCAGCGATCCGCAAAATCTGCCGCGTGCAGCAGCGAAAACGTAGTCGGCGTAAGCAGGCGCCGCTGTTTGCCGCGCCGCGTTGCGGATTTCACCAGCGGCGAAGAGTTCCACTCCGTAAAATGCAGGCGGTAGCCGCCAATCTCCAGCCATCGTTTTAATAGATATAATTGTGTACTTTTCCCGGAGCCGTCCGTGCCCTCAACCACAATCAGCGCCCCAGGATAAGCCCGACTCGGCACCGGCCGGCCCGGCTGCGGCAACGTAGACTTGCCCGCCTCCAAACGCGCGTCCTTTTTCCCCGGATCCTTGACCACATCTTTAAACGTGTCTTGATTTTCCATCAATTCCCAAACTCCACGATTTTCAAAAAATAGTCAGTTTGATTCTTATCGTTCTAGATGCGCCGCGACGGAGTCAAGACGCACTGCCGACTCAACGCAAGTTACACACTCGTTCCCTATTCTATTATTCTTCCAACAAAGAAACGGAGCAACAATCCAGCGTCTGCAAGCTCACACACAAAGTCGCCCGCAACCGAATCGAAACTGTTGCGCACTAAAACAGACTTACCTTAATCCGTAAATACTTCTTCGGGTTCTGCCGGAAATCTCCAATCAACAGTCTCATATCTCCGGTCAAACCTGCCAAATTGTCATACAGTGCGGGATCGGAAAACAGCTTCCCCGCGGTAGTGGTATTGTCATTCAACTTCGCCGTAGCCGTAGCCAGATTCGTGCTCGTATCCTTAAGCTTGCTATACAGCGTATCGTCCGTGATCAGTTTGCCCAAAGTTCCTTTGCCCGCGCGCGCGTCGTCAATCATTCCATTGCCATTCGCGAGCGCCTGCTTGGCCTGATCGTAGAGCGTCGGATCATTCAGTAGTTTTCCAATCGTTCCCTTTCCGGCCCGCGCATCCGCCAGCATGCCGTTCACGTCATCCAGACTTTGGTTCACTTTGGTGTACATCTCGTCGGACGCTACCAGCTTGCCCAGTGTGCCATGTCCCTCTTGCACTCCGGTAATCAGCGAATCGGCCTTGGCCAGCACGCCATTTAAATGGTCGTATGCCGCGGGATCATTCACCAGCTTCCCCAGCGTACCCTTACCTTCTTTAATTCCATCGAGCAGATTCGCCACGCTGGTAGAAACTTCGCCGAGCTGCGCCATCACGTCCACGCTCTTGGCCGCCGGAATGGTCTCGCCTTCTTTCAGCGGCATCCCGGTGAATCCGCGCGTCACATTGATGTCTTTGTTTCCCAGCAAGCCTTCGGTAACCAAGGCCGCCGTGGAGTCCGTCAAAATATATTTCTGATACTTACGTTCCACGCGCAACACTACTTCAATATTGTGCGCTTTCACCGCCTTCTGCCCAGGATCCTGCTGAGCGAACTCAATGGACACCACGTTGCCAACCGCTACGCCGTCCACGTTCACGGTAGCGCCATTCGCCAATCCCGCAACATCCGGCAAAAACGTCCTCAAACGGTACTTCGGTCCCAGCATTTCCGGGCCTGTGACATAAAAAATTCCCGCGCCCAAAACCGACAATCCCACGAGCACAAACAGCCCCACGCGCAATTCGGTCCAGGTCAGCTGTTTCCGTTGCGCCATCTCTAGATGCCTCCACGATAAAGCACGAACGATGTACCGCTACTAAGGCTCGACAGCATCAACGCGAAAAATCCAAGCCATCCATTGCGCATGCAAGAGCTCAAGTCAAAAACCGCTTTATATAAGGATCTTTGGAATTCATCACTTCTTGCGGCGTGCCATCGAAATATATTCCGTTGCCGTAGGAATCGTTCTCGTCCGTATCGGCGCCGGCGGCTCCATTGTCACTCGCGATCTGGCGATAGACCATAAATCGCGTCGCCGTCTCCGACGGCTCACCCTTGGCAATCCGCACCACACTTTTTTCCGTGGCGTCGAAGCGAAAGTTCGCCAGCGCAAAGCCATCCTGCAAACGGTGCGTGGCCAGCAGCGAGGTCACGCCGTAGACATCGCGCAGCCGCAAAATCAGCGTGATGATCGTCTGCGAAGTCACTGGATCCAGTCCCGCGGTCGGCGAATCATACAGCACAATCTCCGGCCGGCTCACCAGCGCGCGCGCAATCGAAACGCGCCGCCGCATCCCGCCGGACAATTCAGAGGGCAGCAGATCCAATGTGTCCGACATTTCGACGAACTCCAGCACCTCGTCCACGCGCGGCGCGATCTCCGCTTCCGGCACTTGATCCTGCCGCAACCGGTACGCCACGTTCTCCTCGACGGTCATGGAGTCAAACAGCGCGCCTTCCTGAAATACAAATCCGATCTTGCGCCGGAACGCCAGCAATTCCCGTTCACTCATCCCGGAAACATTTTCGCCAAGTACTTCCACGCGACCCGCCGTGGGGCGCAACAATCCCGCGGCCAACTTCAGCGTCAAGGTCTTCCCCGTCCCGGTTTCGCCCAGCAGCACTAGCGTTTCGCGTTCCGCCACTTCAAAGGAAATCCCGCGCAGGACTTCGCCTTCGTCGAAACCTATGGCTACATCAGTAAATTTCACCGCAGGTCCGCCGTGCAACTCCGCCCGCGCATACCCTGCCGTTGTGCTCGCCGTCGCCATATTTTCGGTTTCGTCGTTTCCTTATTTTCCTATTTCAGCTTTTTCTCTAGAAAATTTTGTTGGACATATACAGCGCGAACTTGGTCAGGAATAGATCCGCAATAATAATCATCACGGAAGAGACCACCACCGCCTGCGTGGTGGCGCGGCCGACGCCCTGCGTTCCGCCGCGCACCGTCAAACCTTTGTAGCAACCCACGGTGGCCAGGATAAATCCGTAAACCATCGGCTTGGTCAGACCCTGCATCAAATCGCCGAAATCCAAGGCATTAATGGCCCGCGTCCAAAACTCGACGGCGCCCAAACGCAGCGAAAGCATGGCCGCCACGCAGCCGCCCAGCAAGCCCACAAAATCGTTGAGCGCGGTAAGCAACGGCACCATTAGCAGGGTGGCCACCACGCGCGGCGTCACCAGCTTGCGGTAAGGGTCGGTGCCCATGGCGCGCATGGCATCCACCTGTTCGGTGACTTGCATCGACCCAAGCTCCGATGCAATGCCCGACGCGCAGCGCCCAGCCACCAGCAATCCCGTCAAGGTCGGTCCAAGTTCGCGCACCAGCGCGATGGACACCGCGTCGCCAGTCAAGGCGGTCTGGCCAAAGCGCACGAACTGCGTCGCAGTTTGCAACACCAGCACCGCGCCGATAAAAAAGCCCGCAAGGAGCACGATCGGCAGCGAACCCACGCCGATATCGTCCATCTGCGTCAAAGTGTCTGAAAAATAGTGCGGCCCGCTGAAGACGTTCGTGAGCGAGCGCCACGCCAGCAGTGAATAGTCCTGCACGCTCAAGACGAACGAGCGAAACGCGTCCATCAGCACCACGCGGATGGGAATCTGCGCTTCGGCCTTCACTTCACGTCCGGTAACCTGAAGAGGAGCGTCTGCCACGTGATCGTAGTACCGCGAAAAGCGTCGTCGGCCGTACTGTCAAAAGTACCGTCAAAGTACTGCCGAACAGCACACCAAAATCCCCGTCAAAACTACTGGCAAGCAGCCTAACCGCCAGTCCCCATGGCGTCAAGCAAGGCTTCGCGATGGCTCAAGTTTGGCGGGGCGCGGCGCGAGAAACAAAGCCGCTGTGTGGTGGCAAACCTTTGGTGGCGGGCACCATCGGACACGTGCGGTGTCTAAAAAATCTGGAGTTAATGCGTGCTATGACCGAACCTCGTGCCGCTGACAATTTTGCGGTAGTGGCTGAGTTTATGGCTACACAAATTCATCAGGAAACGGAACTGGGGTAAGCATCCGGGCAGCTTTCAACGCACTCCCACGCATCGTATCGGTGGATTCTGCAGGTTAAGATAACATTGCAAATTATGAGACTGCTTTCTGTATACCGCGGTGCGTGGGGTCTTCTCTTTCTGAGCCTGCTTCAGTGTCCACGTTCGGTGGGTTGCAGCTGTGTCGCTCATGAGAGTCTTTCCGTATATGAACTCGTTAAGCAGTCGGTCGACCAAGCAGATTCCGTCTTCTTGGGAACCCCAATACTTCTGCACGGGGACGGTAAATCGGACGACACGCAAGATTTGGTCGTTTTCGACGTGCTCCAAACCTTCAAAGGTAAGCAGGGTGCGCAGATTAGTGTTCACTCAGGTGTTGCGATCAATAGCTGCGGCTATTCATTTAAGGTTGGAAAAACCTACCTAGTCTTCGCCAGTTCGTCCGATGAAAGCCGACTCGTGGTTGCAGCATGTAGCTACACAGCCCCCGTCGAACGCTGTGGCGCCGCGCTTAGGCTTCTTAGAAAAGATCCCCCACACCCAGGGGATTTGCTGACGCAAGCCCAGTTGGAACGCAGCTCGAAAGGTAAAATTTTGGGAGCGGTCAGGCGAGCCGACGGTGTGCCCCTCTTTCGTCCCAGAATATATATTTGGAACGATTCGGACAGTTCTTACGAAAGACCTGGGTGGCCGTCCGACGAAGAGTGGCCAGAGGACAAAGATGGTGTTTTTCAGGCTGCATTACTTGCCCGGTACACCTCGCCCGACAAATACGGGTCTTTTGAATCTGATTTTCTCCTCCCAGGGATTTATCGCGTAACCGCGGTTGACTCCAGCTACGGGCCCGCTAGATGGGTTGGCACTTTCTCCTTACGCGCAAACGACACAAACCCGGCAACAGTGCAAGTCTTCGCCGGGCGCGACTACCGTTGGGTTGACATCGTTTTGCACGAACAAAAAATCTTTACCCTTGAAGGCGTCGTCCGAAGCAGCGACGGAAGCCCTCTTCCAAACGTTTCCATCCGAGCCACCATGGCTGCAGGCGAGATGTTTCCACTTCTAGAAGACGTTTATCCCAACTCGTTAGGAGAGTTTACCGTTGAAAGAGTTCCCGCTGGGACAGTTCGCTTGGCCATTTCCGTCCTCGACCCCGATTGGGAACCGACCACAAAGGACGTGGAAGTGAATGGAGATATAGAGGAAATTGAAATAGTCCTTACCAGAAAAGTGGAACTGCCTGCTCCTGTAAAACCAAAATTAGATGATGACGAGGGCTCGACCCCTGATTAGTGCGCCTACGGCTCCGCTGGACCTTCGTCATCGCCCCCGCTACACTGCGGTAACGTATTATTTAGCAATAGCAATCGCGAATCGTTTGAGGCTCTAGCGTAATGCTGCGTTTTTACACCGCCGGTGAATCGCACGGACAAGCACTGCTGGCGTTCGTCTCGGGCCTTCCTGCCGGCCTGCCTATCGACGTGGGCTTCATCAATCACGAGCTGCATCGACGCCAGCTCGGTTACGGACGCGGCGGCCGGCAGAAAATTGAAAAAGATCGCGCCGACATTTTCGCGGGAGTCCGTCACGGGCAGACCATCGGCGCGCCCATCGCGCTACGCATCGAGAATCGCGACTGGGCCAACTGGGAAAAGTTCTTGCCGGTAGAAAATTCCGCCGAAGCGCAAGCCGCCGCACAAGAGAAAAAGTTAGTGGCGCCGCGCCCCGGCCATGCCGACCTGGCCGGCTCGCAAAAATTTAATTTTCACGATGCCCGTTACGTTCTGGAACGCGCTTCGGCGCGCGAAACCGCGGCCCGCGTGGCCGTTGGCGCGTTCGCCAAACTCCTGCTGCGCGAACTTGGCACGGAGATCGCCAGCCACACCACACAGGTCGGCCACGTTAAACTGGAACGCGCCGCAGCGTGGGACGAAATCGCAGCGCTTAGCAAAGACCTCGATTCGCCGCTGCGCTGCGTCGATCCGCAAACGCAAGACCGCATGAAAGCCGAAGTCGACGCCGCTAACAAAGCCGGCGACACCGTCGGCGGCATCTTTGAAGTGGTGGTGCACAACGTACCCATCGGCCTGGGCAGCTGCGCGCAGTGGGACGAAAAACTCGATGGCCGCCTGGCGCAAGCGGTGATGAGCATTCAAGCGGTAAAAGGCGTGGAAATTGGCGCGGGCATTGCAGCGGCGGGTTCTTACGGCAGCGAAGTGCAGGACGAAATCTCCTACGATTCCGCCGCGAAGCGCTTCCAGCGCTCCTCGAATCGCGCTGGCGGACTCGAAGGCGGCATCACCAACGGCGAAGACGTAATCGTGCGCGGCTACCTGAAGCCCATTTCCACGCTGAGAAAACCCCTCGGCACCGCGGACATGGTCACCAAGCAGCCCATCCAGGCGGCCTACGAGCGTTCCGACTGGTGCGTGGTGCCCGCCGCGGGAGTTGCTGCCGAAGCCATGGTAGCCCTTGTGTTAGCCGATGCTTTTCTGCAAAAATTTGGAGGAGACTCGCTAACCGAACTGCGCCGGAATTTCGACAACTATGCCCATCAAATCGCCGCGTTTTAAATCCAGCACCACGGTCGGCGCTCCACCCGTCGGAGAGTCCGCCGCGCCCGCGCCGGAAGCGCAAGCGGAAACGGTGCCCTCAGCTCCGCCCGCCGCAGCACCGGTGATCCCAGCCGGCCCGCCGCGCAAGATTTACAACATCGTAAAATATGGCGATCCCATTCTCGAGAAAAACACCGTCGCCGTAGCTAAATTTGACGCCGAACTCGCCGATCTCGCCGAAGACATGTTCGCCTCCATGTACGCCGCGCAAGGCGTCGGCCTGGCCGCGCCGCAAATCGGTAAAGGTATCCGCATGGCAGTGGTCGACGTAACCGCCGGAAAAAACTCTGAAGCCAAAATCGTTCTGGTTAACCCCGAGGTCATTCACGCGGAAGGCGAAAAGCGCGAAGAAGAAGGCTGCTTGAGCATCCCAGGCTTCCGCGGCTATGTGGTGCGGCCGCTATTTGTGACGGTGCGCGCGCAAACCGTCACCGGCGAATCCTTCGAGATCCGCGGCGAAGATCTGCTGGCGCGGGCCTTCTGCCACGAAATCGATCACCTCAACGGCGTCCTTTTCATCCAACACCTAAGCATGCTCAAGCGCGATCTAATTCGCCGCAAAATAAAGAAAATGCGCAAACAAGGCGAGTGGTAATTTGCGCCTGGTGTTTTGCGGCACGCCGCAATTCGCGGTTCCTTCCCTGAAACATCTCGTCGCGCAGCCGGATATCGAAATCGCAGCGGTCATCACGCAGCCGGATCGTCCCAAAGGCCGCGGCAACGAAATCACCTTCTCGCCCGTGAAACAAACGGCGTTGGACGCGAAGATTCCGATTCACCAGCCGCAGAAGATTCGCGCCCCGGAATTTCAGCCGGTACTCGAAGCGCTCGCACCGGACGCGATCGTCATCATCGCCTACGGCCAAATCATTCCGGCGCGCCTGCTGACCATTCCGAAACTCGGCTGGATTAATCTGCACGCTTCCCTGCTGCCAAAATATCGCGGCGCCGCGCCGATCAACTGGGCGATCGTGAATGGCGAAACCATCTCTGGCTTGACTACCATGCGCATCGACGCCGGCATGGATACCGGCGACATGCTGCTGCAGCAGGAAATTCCAATTGACGCAAACGAAACGGCGCCCGAACTCGCAAGCAAAATGTCGGAAGCTGGCGGGCCACTAATGCTCGCCACATTGCGCGGACTTGCGGCAGGTTCGCTCACCGGACGGGCGCAAAACAACGCGGAAGCAACCATGGCGCCGATATTGAAGAAGGAAGATGGACGAATTGACTGGAGCTTGTCTTCGCAAACGATTTTTAATCGCATGCGCGGCTTCGCGCCATGGCCTGGGACTACGACTACGTTTCGCGGCCAAACATGCCATGTTTCGGGCGAACCAATCACTGGAACCACAATACCTCTCGGATCTCATCGTCCCGGTGAGTTGATCGTCGATCAAGGGGATGTTACGCAGAATTGGCTGGTAGTCTGCGGGGACGCAACCCTTCTGCGCCTTCGCACCGTCCAACTGGAAGGACGCAAACAAATTTCCGCATCCGAGTTCGCCAACGGCGCGCGTTTAGTATCTGGAGACCATTTCGTATAGTCCATTTGCTCCAGAAGCATCGCTCAGGCATACTCGCCGTTTGTAGCACCTGCGCCATTCACACTGTACTTTCGCTGTACGCCGCGAGTCCGCGGCCCCGGGAGCCGAACGTTCATGAGCAGATTTGAAAGATTACCTAGCCGTGCAACAGCCAACGCCGGAGCGCCATGGCTGCGCGCCTCCGCCGCGTGCGCGCTGGCCGCGCAACTAGCATTCGCGCCATTTTCGACGGCGGTACCCTTTGGCGCCAACACCGACAAACCGGTGGCGAAAGATACCCCGGCGAACGACGCGGTCCTGAAAGCCATGCAGGTGGAGCTCACCCGCGCCAACACCGATCTGACCAAGACTGACCAACCTCCCTACTACCTCAGCTACACCGTTTATGACCAGGATTTCACCGTGCTCGTCGGCTCTTACGGCAGCCTGCTGCAGGATTTCGCCGCGCACCGCCGCCAAGCCGACGTAACGATGCGCGTCGGCTCCGACACACTCGACAACACCCACGGCCAGAGCCGTCCCAGCGGCGTCACGTCCGGCTCTCTGCCCCTCGGCGACGATCAAGACGCGCTGCAACGCACGCTGTGGGAACTTACGGATCGCGAATACAAGCGCGCCGTTCCGGCGCTGCTCAACGTGCGCACCAACAATGCCGTGCGCGCCGAAGAAGAAGACAAGTCTCCGGACTTCTCCAAGGAATCACCCACCACGCATATCGGCAAAGCCGGCGCGCCTCCAGCCTTTGACCACACCGCATGGTCCGCCGAAATCAAGCGTCTCTCCGCGGAGTTTCGTAAATATCCGGAAGTATATTTCGGCTCGGTAATCTTGCAGGTGCAGGATTCCAACGCCCGCATGGTTTCCAGTGAAGGCAGCGCCGTGGTCACACCCAGCGCATCCACGCGGCTGGTGATGGAAGCGCAAACGCGCGCCAACGACGGCATGGAACTGCTGCGCGTCGAAACTTTTCAAGCGCCCAGCGCGGACGGTCTGCCCAGCGAAAAAGAACTCTATGCCAAGATCGACAAAATGGCCGTGGACCTGAAAGCCCTGCGCGATGCTCCGGTCGCCGAACCTTATGATGGACCCGCGCTGCTGAGCGGACGCGCCGCCGCGGTTTTCTTCCACGAAGTTCTCGGCCATCGCCTGGAAGGCCACCGGCAAAAGGATGAAGAAGAAGGACAGACCTTCACAAAAAAAATCGGCCAGGAAGTGCTGCCCACATTCCTCAGCGTCTCTGACGATCCCACGATCAAGGAAATCGGTGGGGTAAAACTCGCCGGCACCTACGCCTTCGATAACGAAGGCACCCCGTCGCAGCGCGTCGACGTTATTAAGGATGGCGTGCTGAAGAGCTTCCTGATGTCCCGCATGCCTATCAAGGATTTCGCGCAGTCCAACGGACACGGCCGCAACCAACCTGGACTGATGCCCACCGGCCGCCAGGGCAACTTAATCGTCACCTCCACGCAAAAAGTTCCCGAAGACCAAATGCGGCAGAAACTCATCGACGAAGTGAAAAAACAAGGCAAGCCCTACGGATTGTACTTCGACGACATCCAAGGCGGCTTCACGCTGACGCAGCGTTCACTGCCGCAAGCTTTCCAGGTGCTGCCGGTAATTGTTTATAAGGTGTACGCCGATGGCCGCCCGGACGAACTGGTGCGCGGCGTCGACATCGTCGGCACGCCGCTCGCCGCGCTGACCCGCATCATCACCACCGGTGACCAACAGCACGTCTTCAACGGCGTGTGCGGCGCGGAGAGCGGCAGCGTCCCAGTTTCCGCCGTGGCTCCGGCCATGCTCTTTTCTGAGATGGAAGTGCAAAAACGCCAGCACGCCCATGAGCGCCAGCCGATTCTCTCGCCGCCCGGCGCACCCGATTCCGCCGCACCTGACGCGCAAAGCAAGTCCGCCAAGCCCGAGGTGCAACAGTGAGAAGTGCACCAGTGAAATGCGATGTTGTAGTGGCGGGTCTTCAGACCCGTGCTTTTGTCTGGCCCGCCCGCAATCTTCTCCGCCCGGCACTCGTCGCGCTGGCGGCCATCGCGCTGGCATTTTCTGCGCAAACGCTAACTGCCGCCGCGCGCACCGACGAAACCAAATCCGCCAACGCCTCCCCAATGCTCGCTGCCAACGCCGCGGCAAAGGGCGATCCGCTGCTCGAAGCGCTGCTCACCGAACTCGAGCGCTCCAAAGACCATCTGAAAATGGATCAGGTTGCGGCCCCGTACTACATCGAGTATCGCGTCAACGATGTGCAAGACTTCACCGCTGACGCCATCTTTGGCGCGCTGCGCGACAGCCAGGAAGCGCACATCCGCATCCTGCGCGTGGTCGTGCGCGTCGGCGATTACAAACAAGATAGCTATTACGGCCAAGGCGTCGGCGAAGCCAACATTCTTCCGCTGGACAACGATACCCTCGCATTGCGCCACCAAATCTGGATCGTCACCGACGAAGCCTATAAAGCCGCGGGCGAAGAGCTGGCGGAAAAACAAGCCGCGCTCAAACAATTTTCCGCTGACCCCAATCCCGTCGACGATTTCGCCAAAGCCCCGGTGGTTACTTCCCTACAGCCCACCGTCGCGCTGAAAGTCGACACTGCTCTATGGAAAACGGGCTTGCAGAATATCACCGCGCTGTACAAACAATATCCCGAAGTACAGAACGTCGCCGCCTCCGCGCACTTTTCCGCCAACAACGAATATTTCGTCAATTCCGAGGGCACGGTAACGCGCGACGGCAAAACCACCTACAGCGTGCAGTTCTCCGCCTCCGCGCAAGCGGAAGACGGCATGCGCCTCGGCCGCAGTCCGGCCTGGACGGTCGCCAATGCCAGCGAACTCCCCACGCAAGCGGCGTTGCTCTCCGACGTCAAAAAAACTCTCGACACCATCATCGCGCTGCGCAAAGCGCCGATCGTTGAAGAGGAATATCGCGGCCCGGTGCTTTTCGCGCCAGACGCCGCGAATGACGTTATCATGTCCCTGCTCGGCACCAACGTTTTGGGCCGCAAGCCACAGCTTGGCAAGCCCAACCGCACCGTCGGGGCCTTCGCTACCAGCTATAAAACGCGCGTGCTCCCTAATTTCGCCACGCTGGTGGACGATCCCTCGCTCAAGAATTTTCAGGGTAAGAGCCTCGTCGGCAGCTACGAGATCGATAGCGAAGGCGTGAAAGCGCAAACCGTCGTCCTCGTCGACAACGGCTCCCTCACCAACTATTTAATCGGACGCGAACCGATTCGCGATTTCACCACCTCCAACGGTCATGGTCGCGCCGCGCCCGGTGCCGCACCGCAGCCGAATCCTGGCGTGCTGATTTTCAAGAGCTCCGAGCCGCAATCTCCGGAAGAGCTGAAAAAACGGCTGATCCAGATGGTCACCGAACAAGGCAAACCCTACGGCTACCGCGTGGACACGCTGGGCCCGGGCAATTCGCCCCGACTGCTCTACCGCGTCTACGCCGGCGATGGCCACGAAGAATTGGTCCGCGGCGCGGTGTTTAGCGAATTGGACGTCCGCTCGTTGCGCGCCGACCTGATCGCCGCAGGCAACGATCCCCTGGTGGACAACCGCACCGGCGGCGTCTCCGTCACGGTCATCACCCCGTCGCTGCTCTTCGACGAACTCGAAGTCAAGCGCGCCGACACTAGCAAAGACAAGCTTCCCGACTACCCCGCGCCGCCGCTAACCGGCAAATAAGAGACGCGGAAGCACGACCGGAAAATATTCTTTGAAATTGCCGCATAACTCGCGACAATGAATTGTCACTAGAACGCGCGGCACTGAGCTGTCGTCCAGAGCGCCACAGAAATCGCCATGACCCTCCGCGAACGTCTCGAATGGCTCGGCCGCGTCGCCCTGCTGGTCTTCATCCTGGCATCCGCCGCGTTCCTCAGCGCCATCACCGCCATGCGCATCGCCATTCACGGCCGCGAAACCACCATGCCCAATCTAGTGGGCACCAACGTTGCTCAAGCCAGTTCTGTGCTGCGTTCCCGGGGCTTGGTCTTGAAGGTGGCGGATCATATTTACAGCGACCTGCCGATCAACTCCATCGTGCGCCAAACCCCCACCGCGGGCCTGCTGATGAAGCAATCGCAACAAGCTCATGTGGTCGTAAGTCTGGGGCAACGGCAACTGGAAATCCCGCTGCTCGAGGGCCGTTCGCTGCGCACCTCGCGCATCGAACTACTGCGCAACAGCTTGCAAATTGGAGAAGTCTCCACCACCACGCTGGAGAATGAAGCCCCCGACGAAGTGGTGCTGCAAAATCCGCGGCCCGGCGCGGGCTCCGCAACGCCGCGCGTGGACGTCCTGGTGGCGCAAGCTCCCCGAGAACAAAGCTTCGTGATGCCGTACTTGATCGGGCTGGACGAAATCGCCGCGCAGCACCGCCTGGACGCCGCCGAGCTTCACCGCAAAGTGAATTACGTTGCCGCTCCGCAATGGCCGCACGCCGCGGTCATCGATCAGTCTCCCGCCCCCGGCGCCCGTATAGCTGCGTCGTCGCAGGTCGAACTGACAGTCGCCAATTGAGCCAGTATCGCGGCCACAGATTCGGAACAAATCCGAGCTATCCTTCGTACCTACTTTCATGAACTACCCAAACCGAGTGTTCGCCACCACAAAATCTTTGCTGCTTTTCAGCACCATATTCGCGGCCATGCTGCTAATCTTTGCCGCCAGCAACGCCCGTTCCCTGCACGCCCAGGACGACCAGCCCAAAAAGTCCGCGGACGTGAACGCCGGCATCAAAATCAGCAGCGAAGCCACCGCCAAAGACCTCGGCCTGCCTCTCTATCCCGGTGCGAAACCGCAAAAAGACACAAAAGACGATTCCTCCGCCGCGAATCTCGGACTCTGGGGAAACTCTTTCGGTTTTAAATTAGTGGTGTTAAAACTGGAGACTGCCGACGCGCCCGATAAGGTGGCGGCGTTCTACCGCAAGGCGCTCGCGAAATATGGTCCCGTTCTCGATTGCAGCAACCCGCCCGCGAGCAAACCGCAGGACAACAACAAGTCCGGAAAGCTGACCTGCGATGAAGATAAACCGGACGCAGGCGGCCAACTCTTCAAGTCCGGCAGCAAAGAAAAACAGCACATCGTAGCGGTCAAAGGCTCCGCGCCCGGAACCACCTTCCAGCTACTCTACTTGGAAGCGCGCGCCGGCGATCATGAAGCGATGTAGCATTACCGCCTGAGAGAAATATCCCGCATTAAGATTGGCGTCAGGGGGAAACCTACGGCTTCTGCCCTTTGCCCAGGTTCGCCACCACTTGCGGCCCGTAAATCTTTGACTCTGGACCGCGCGGACTCCAATCCGCCGGTGGAAACGCGATGTGCCAGAAATTCCTCGCTGGCTTTACGAACTCCACCCCCACTTCTGGCATGCCGGTATTTCCAGCGCTCCAATCCACCACGCGGCAGGCCAGTTCTTCCATGGTTTTCAAATTCTTCATGCGCAGCAAGTCTCCGATCGAGACCGCCAGGTTCAGCAGGATCAGCGCCCCGTGCGCGTTTACGATTAGCGTCTTGGTAAGCTCCGAAACTGCTTTTCCTCCGGCGCGCTCCAGGCTAATCTCCACGTCTACGTTCAAACACACCCGCTGACTCCTGCGCAGGTTACTGGCCTTGCCAGGATGCACATCGTTGAAGTTGCTGGACAAGCGTAGTTCCCCTGTAGCCCCTATCGACCCAATAGCAAATAACATGAGCCCAGCGCATTTTGCGAGCGCCCGCACGTCTCCGGAATACCGGGACGCATCCGTGTTGTTCTATCAGCAAGAGCGCTTCCATCCGCTCGCGTAACACTTATTAACTCTTTCTAATCACCGCGTTGGCATCCAACTTACTCGTTGTACTCTTGCTTAGGCCTCAGCACTTCGCTTGCATCACCTTATCCACACAGAACGACCCAAGGAGACCTCGTCCAATGCTCAATCGGAAGCCGAACCTGTTCGCTCTCGTCGCGGTTGCGCTCTTGCTGACGCTCTGTTCCGTCGCGCAATCCTCTGCGCAAGAAAAGCATGCTGCGCAAAACGGAGGTGTGGACAACACCAAAATGGGACCCTATCGCGCGCTTGCCCAGTTGGCCTTTTCCGCCTCGCAAAAAGGCGATAACGCCACCGCCGCTACGTTAGCAAAAGTGCTGGAGCGCACCTGGGACAAGGCCGAGGACTACGGCGGAGACACCGCGCTATCCAAGACCAACCACGATCTCTTCGCACAAATCGACAAAACCATGGACCAATTCATCACCCTGCTTCTCGACCATTCAACGTCCGCACCCGACCCAGCCAAACTCAAATTGGCGTACGGCGCGTACCTCGAAAAACTAAAATTGGGCGACTAGATCCCTGCTGCAAAATGCGCCTGAACCATTCATGCAAATGACGGTGGAGTTCTTGCGGGAAACTTACAGCCGGTCCGCGCCCAAGCGGTCGCGCGCGTATTCCGATCCGGGACTTGCGGGCTCGAGTCGCAGATACGCCAGCCAATGTTCGCGCGCCTCTTCTTCTGATCCCAACTTGTCGCAAACCGTAGCCAGCGTGTAACGCGCGTCGGAGTCTTGCGGATCCAGGCGTACCGCCAGACGCAAATGTTGCCGTGCTTCCTGCAAAAGCCCCAGATCCTCCAGGGTGCTGCCCAGATTGAAGCGCGCCACGGAGTTTTGCGGCTCTAGCTCCACGCCGCGCACAAAATAATCGCGTGCCGCTTCAAGCTGACCATCTTCAAACGCCAGCGTGCCGCGATTGAGCAGCGCATCGATGTGCCCGGGCTTTAGCGCCAGCACGCGGTCATAGGCCTCGATCGCTTGCTTGCGTGTGGCGGGGTCGGCGTCGTACTCCAGGGCCTCGCGAAACCACGCCTCCGCGTTGCGGTCTGGCATCATGCGCACGTTTTCAACCAGCTCGCGCGTCGCAAAATTTAATAGAAATTGCCCGGAGATTGCTTCCAGCTGACCACCCGCCGCGCCCTCCACAATCAAATCTTTGCCGTTGGAGATAATGCGCAGTTCGGTGAGCGGCGACTTCACTTCGGAAAGTTTTTTTCGCAGGGCTTCGAGGGAATGACGCAGCTTGGTGGGAGAAATACCTTTCTCAATCAGTTGCTTCGCGGTGCGCAAAGCGATCAGGTCGCGAAAATCATAAAATTCCTTCGCGGCGGGCGCCAGCGGTGCTACAAACTGGAACTCTTCCCACTGCTTCAGTTGTTTGTCGCTGACGTTCAGAATGCGTTGAATATCCGCTCGCGTGTATTGCTCGCTCGTTCCCATGTACCGCTAGCTGGCGACCTTCTTTGCCGATTTTTTTCCATTCTTGACGATGGAAATCGCTCGCACTGGCGGTTTCTTCACCGGCGCCGTGGGCCGTTGCTCCAGGCTCTGCTTCAGCGCTGCCATCAGATCTACCACTGGCGCGCGTTTGGGGTGCGACACTCCCGCCACCGCTTGCCCCTGTTGCTTGGCCGCGATCAGCGCCATCATGCCTTCGTGATATTCGTCGCGATATTTCTGCGGCTCGAAATCCGCGGCAAGATTCTCGATGAGTTGCACCGCCAATTTTTTCTCCGCGTCTTTCACCTCTACGTGGTCATTCTTCCCGTACTCCGCGACCTCGCGAATCTCATTCTGGTAATACATGGTGTGCAGCGTCAGCCCGTTATCTCGCGGACGAATGATCACGATATGTTCCCGCTGGTGCATGGTCAGCTTGGCAATCGCGCAGTAGTTCGACTCTTCCAGCGCCTTCAACAACAAATAATAGGCTTTCTTGCCCTCGTCTTCCGGCGTCACATAGTACGAAGATTCGAAATACAATGGATCTACCTCATCCAGCTTCACAAACTCCTGAATCTCCATGGTGCGCCCGGAGTCCGGCTCGATCTCATCCAGCTCATTTTCCGTGAACAGCAGATACTGATCGTCTTCGTATTCGTAGCCCTTCACAATTTCCGAGCGTTCCACCTTGCGGTCGCACACCGGGCAGAACAGCGGCATCTTGATGCGCGACTTGCATACCGCGTGCAACTGGTTGAGCGAAATACGCTCCGACCGCGCCGCGCTAAACAGCCGGATGGGAATGGACAACAGTCCGAATGAGAGAAAACCCTTCCAAACCGAGGTAGCCATAACTCTCCTTAGCGGCGAAACCAAAGCGAAAGCCCACAAAAGCGCCTCGCAAAGCTTCGGGCCGATAGTCTAACGCCCCTCGGCAAGACTTTAAATCCTGAATTAACGGTATGTGTGTCTAGAAAATCGCCCCGCCGTAGCCACGGAAACTCATTCAAAGCTTCCTGTTACACCCTGAAATCCATGCATGGCCTGCTTGGCCAGCCACTTCACCACCCGGGCCATGCTGTAGCAATACGCCACGTTATAGCCCAGCGTCGAGAAGCAGTTCGGCTCGCATCCGTGCTTCATCTCTGCCAGTTGCTGCTTGTTGAATTTCGGGTTCTCCGCCGTTCCCCAATCGTACTTCGCGTTGTACATCGGGAAGCACGGCGCCAGCGAACCATCCGTCCGCACAATCACCCAATTCTGTCCCGCGCGGCAACCCCAGTGCTCGCCCTTGCCGCGCATGAAGCCCTTCATGTTCTGCAGCCGCGGAATAGAATCCACCATCTTCCAACCCTGTCGCTGCTTGTCGATCAGCCAATCCAGTAGATCGTCCACCATCGCAAAATTCTCGGGACGAATGTACGTGTCATTTTCGTGAAAGTGCTTGAAATGCGTCTGCTCCATCATTGGAGCTTCGTTGATGTGAAATGTGATCGATATTCCGTTGTCGTGCGCCAATTGCGCCAGTTGCTTCACATCTTCTATGTTCGTCCGGCAAATGTTGGTGTTGAAAAACATCGTATAGCCGTAGCGATACTGCCGGCGCACCAGATAGTCAAAATTCTCTCGCACATGCTCCAGCGCCTTCGGCAAGCCGGGCTTCTCATTGATGGCGTCCACCGCGAAATTAATCGTCGCGATCCCCGCATCCGCCAGGCGATCCGTTACCTCCGGGCGCAACAAGCGCGCGTTGGTCGCCAGGTACACCCAAAAATCCTTCTTGGCCGCGTAATAAATTGCTTTGTGCACGAAATCCGGCCGTAGCAGCGGCTCTCCGCCCGTCGGCGCCAGCACGCGACACGGCGTCGCGTGTAGCCAATCGATGGTTCGTCGCGCGGTGTCCTCCGTCATCCCGCGCACGCGATTGTCGTACGACCAGCAGTAGTGACAATCCAGATTGCACTTCCACTCCGTAAAAAGATAAGCAATGATCGGCTGAAATTCTCCCGGCAAAACCCGCGACTTAAAGTACGGCGTCATCCACCCGCGCATGGTCTTAAGGATGCGGTCGGTAGGCCAATGCCGCTTGCCGGTGCGCACCACCGTGTCGTGCGCGGAGATATCTTCCGCGTCGAGTTCATGCAGCAGCTCCGGATGCTGTGGAAACACCGGCTCCGGAAGCGCCACCGGTCCCTGCGCCAATGGCGGGAACGGTTCGCGCGTCGCATGCTGCAATAGTTCGTGGAGTGGCACATCCAGTCGGAAGGGTTGCGTGGGAATCGTAGGAAGTGGAACGTTCCCGCTCGCCGCCACGGGATTGGTGGACATCTTCTTCTCTCCTCTCGATGCCAAATCGCGAAGAACCAGCCAGAGCAGTCCGTTACATTCATCCCGCCGCGCGCCGCCTTCGCTCACGCACGGGATTGCCGCGAGTCCACGCAAGGCGGAATCGCACCGGAGTGCCTCGCAAGCCTCCGCGCAGGCGTCCGCAGACACATTTCGGATGCACCGCTAACACAAAAGTTACACAATATTTGGTAGTACCGGCGGGGACGAGTAAACGCTTGCCAGCTCAGGACTTACGGCAACTTCCCGTATTCTGCTTTGGCCTGCTTGAGGATCGTAACCTCGGGATCGGCGTCTTTCCACAGGTGGAAAAAATCTTGGTATTGCGCACGCGCTTTCGCGTTGTCGCCAGAAAGCGCATCGGCGCGTGCTAACTGCAAGCGCGCCAGCGCACCGATCGGCGCGTTCAGCACCGTCCCACGCTGCGCCAGAATTTTCTGAAACTCGCCGGCCGCAAGGGCTGCTTGCTGATTCTGCAAATAGGCCTGGCCGCGCACGTAGACCGAATACATATTTCCCAGCGGCGAAGAACTAATCGGAAAAGGGTTCGCCATGTCGTACGGAATCACCGGTTGCAGCAAGTTCACCGCCTTAGCCGCATCTCCGCGTTCCAGCGCGCTCGCTCCGCGTATCACCGGCAGCCAGTAACTTCGCAACAGCATGTCATTCGGATAGTCCTGCTCCAGCTTTCGCGTCAGCGCTTCTGCACGCGCCCCGTCTCCCGCGCGCGCGAATGTTAGCGCTGCCAGAATCCATACTTGTTTTCCTGATGCGCGGTTCAGTGCGGCGTCAGCTTGTTTTCGCGCCAGGTCGCGATAGCCGAAATCGTTCTGCCGGAGCGCGTCGTTGAGCTGCCAGATCGCCGCCGCTTCCGGCATATCGCTGGCGGCGGAGGAGTCCACTGCGCGCTGTGAAGTTTCGCGCGCCGAGCGCAGTCGTCCGTAATACGCATTGGTGTCCGATAGCGTGGAAAGTAATACTCCCTCGCTGCCCGGCAAATGCGCCGCCCACGCCACATTCGCGGCCATTTCCGCTGCGTCGCCGCGAAGAAACGCCAGCTGGTACCGGCTGACCCGCAATACCGTGCTGTCCACTTTCTGTTGCGCGGCCTGCGCCACAGTTTCCGTGGCCTGCTCGGTTTGCCCAAGCGCAAGATAAGCCGTCGCCAGATTGCTGTACACGTGCGCATTGTCCGGTTCCAGGCGCCGCGCCTCTTCAGTCGCCGCGATCGCTTTATCGTATTGCCCCAGCAAGATGTACAGATTCCCCATATTTGCGTGCGGCAGATAATCACGTGGATAGTTTTGCGCCCACAGCTCGTATGCCTGAATGGCCTGCGGAACGTCTCCGGTAACGAACGAATAATAAAACGCCGCGATGCGCAACTTCTCCCGCTCCGTCACGTGCTCCCGCAGATCGAACGCCTTCTGCGCGTTTTCGCTGGCATTTTCTACTTGTCCAAGATTGTTGTACGCGGTAGCCAAGCCGGCGTACGCCAGCGCAAACTTCGCATCCAGATCCAGGGCTCGCTTGAAAAAAGAAATCGACGCCGCGTCGCCCTTTTCGCGTTGCGTCTTCCTGGCGATCGTGTACGCGCTCAGCGCCTCCAGCGACGGCGTGCTGGCCTCCTCAAGCGGAATATCGTATTTGCGAATGGAGCTGAGCGACTCTCCCAGCTTGCTCCGCACCGTCTTCCCCACTTTGCCAACAACGTCCAGCACCGCGTCTTTACTCGCCGCCCGCGTCTGCTCGTTGGCCAAAGAATCTCCTGAGGCGCAATTAATCGCGTTGAGGCCAATCACGTATTGATTGCCCAAAGCGGAGATCGACCCTTTCAGCAGCGCCTTGCTCCCGGCGCGCACGCAAACTTGCCGTTCCATATCTGCGGTCAGATGGTCGCCTTCCGTTTCGCCCATCAGCTGCAAGGTGTCATGCACTTTCTGTTCGGAGAGTGTGTTCAAAAACGGCGACTGTTCAATCTCTACCGCCAGCGCTTGCCTCAGCGTGTCGTCGAACACGTGGTCGCCCGTTGAATTGTCAAAATCCGCGAGCACGATGGTGTCTTTCTCGCTAAGCGCGTGGGCACTGCGCGTGGCAAAGAAAAATCCGCCAACCAGCGCCGCAAGCACCACCAAAGCCGCAATCATACTCAGCGAACGCTTTTTCTTCGCTGCTCCGGACTTGGATTGCGCCGCCGCATTGCGCGCCGCACGCACTTTCCGCGGCATTTCCGGATTCCCAGCCTCTTCGGTGTGCAGGTTGAAGAGGTGCACGCGCACGCCGTGCTTCACCTCCGCTTCGCCGAGGTCCTCCAAGCGCGAGTTCCACGAACTCAATTGCTGTAACACGTCCGCCACGACTTCAGACACCAAAATGTGTCCCGAATCACCGCAGTCCATCACCCGCTGCGCGATATTGATCCCGCCGCCGGCCACGTTGCGATTCGCGTTGATGTCCGCGATGCGGTACACCGGGCCCGAGTGAATTCCCATGCGTAATTTAATTTCAGGATAGCTTCGAAGGATTTTTGTGACTTCCAACGCGCACCGTACCGGAGCTTCCGGATCGCGGAAAAACACCAGCGCCATGCCGTCGCCGGTCGGCAAGCGAATCAATTGGTCGTCGGCTTGCGCGCGCGTAAATTCCGCCGTCGCGCGCACCGCTTCCTGCAATCCGTTGATGACCCTCTGCTGCTCATCCATGGGCAAGCGCGAGTACGCCACGATGTCCATGAACAGCACGTGCGCGATCTCTAGCGCGGGCGCCGATTTGCTCTCGTGAACCTCAATCATCGGGATAGCAGCCTCAGACCTTGAGCCTAGGTGCCACCCGCGAACCCGTCAATGAAACCAAGGTAATTTTGTGTCACGCCCGCCAATACTGTTTTCGGGATGTCCTCGCCTGTCCTATCGGTCAGGTCCCGTCACTCTCCGTGCGGCACAAAAATTCCCGCCAAGTGCTGTTTGTTGCGCACCGCAAGAATCGCCCACAGCACCGTCACCACCAATGCCAACGGCAGACCAGCCGGCGCCATCAGGATGTGGAACGTCAAGATGTTTACGATCACCGCCCCCAGCAGCACCAGCGCCAGTACCACGTAACGGCCCACCAAAAGAAGCACCCCACCGAGCAACTGCACTCCAAAAATCACCCACGTGTAGTGCGAGGCGAACAGCACCGTCACGAATTGCCCCGCCAGTCCGGTCGGCATCGGTGCCAGAATAAAGTGCAAGAAACCGTTCAAGCCAAAAACCACAAAAACAATGCCCAGCAGAATCCGCGCGATCAACGCCGTAATTTTCATATCGCTCCTCTAGTTTCCGTCGTCGTTAACTCCCGATCGTTAATTCGGATGTACCTGCTCTCGACGACGTTATACGTTATTCGCCGAATCCTTGCCATCCCGCGTTCACCCCCACTACCACGCGCCCTCTTTGCGTCCCCACCACCAAACCAATCCCACCGTCGCCGTGGTCTGGTGTTTGCTGAGCACTCCGTACGTATCCGTCAAGAACGACGGCTGGTTCGAGAAATCGCGCCGCCATTCATAACGCATCAGAAACCCATCGCCCAGCTTGTAGTCAAACGTTCCCGTCGTTTCCTTCAGCGCCTGATTCAATCCGCTGAACATTCCGCCGCGGTCCGAGAGATATTCCGCGCGCGCCGCCACGGCGAATCGCGAGGAAAGTTGATACTGCACATATCCCGCGCCGCCATCCGCATGCGCAGGCGAGTCAGACTCTCCCGGCGACTGGAACCGCCATTCCCGCTGAATCACGTAGTCGCCTTCCAGTGCGATGGTCAGCTTCGGCGTTGCCAGCCAGGTAACGTAGGCGTCGAAAATATGCAACCGCCCGTTCGGCGCCGGCACTATCGGCTCAAAACTCAATCCCGGCTGCACCGGAATCGGGCTCGTCGGATTCACCTCCACGCGATCCGGATGCTCCTGCCCAAGGTAATAATTCACCACCACCGTTACCGACTTCGTGGGTTTCGCCGTGAATCCGAACAATTCATCTTTGAAACCATTGGTCGCCTCCGCTTGATTCGTCCCATTCACCACCCAGTACGTCAGCGTAAAGCGATCGTTAACCGGATAATTCGCCCGCACGCCCATGTGATAAAACGGCAAAAAATCAAAATAGTACGACCGCGAATAGTTCATCTGATCCTTCGTATAATTTCCTTCAATCCCGATCGAGCTGCTCCATTTCCCAAAGTCCACCGTCAAACCGTTGCCCACCGGCGCGATATACGTCCCGTAAGCCTGGAAAATATTGCGATAAATTTCCGGCCGCGGCTCGTTGTTCGGATTCCCTTGCAACGTCTCTGTCGCTTGCCCGAACTGCAAATCCACGCGCCCGCCCCAGCGCCGGTCCTCCTCCAGATTCGGAGCATGTTCAAAAATAACGCTCGCCTGATTCAAGCTGAAGTTGTTGCTCAAGACGTCGTACGCTCGCAGCAAATTGACGCGCCCCACCGGAGCATTGAAGTTGTACGCATAGTAGCCATCGATGCCGACATTAATCGTCGTGTCGTGCAGAAAATTCAGCTCCGCGCGGTCCGCCGGACTAACCTCCGTCGGGTTAACCACCTCCGCGGCATTGCTGGACGATGACGATACATTGCTCGACATCGGCGAAACATTGCTCGCCGCCGTCACACTGCTTCCTGAAGCCACCGGGCCTACATCACTCGGTACGGCCTCGGAATTTACAAACGCAACTTCCCGCAGCGTCGCGCCATTGCCCCCGTTTTTCCCAGGCGAAATCGAAACGTTCGCAAGCAGCAATTTCTTCAACTCTGCCACTTCCGCCTCGAGCTTCTCCACACGCGCTTGCAAATCGGGGGCTCCGGGCGCAGCTGCCGGTGCCACGCCCTTCGCCGCCGCGGAACTCGGCCCGGCTATCGCCGCAGCAGTCGTGACGTTCCCGGTGCCCGCGCCAGATGCGCCAGCCGCCGCGCCATCGTCTTCAGCCGCTCCATGCTCCTGGCCACGCAACAAACTCGCTCGCCCCAAAAGCAGCGCCGCAATGCACACCCACATCACGCCCCGGCCAATTCCTGTAACTCTTCGCATGGCTGTATGCCCTCCGAACAAGCGTCGTCGCAGCCATGAGTCTAGTATTTTCCCGCCACTCTGCGCACGCAAAGTGCGGTAATCGCCATGCAGCTTTTTAATCTCGTTCTGGGTAGGTGGTCCGGCGGGGTGAGACAGAAAACGCAGTAATGGCCTTCAACTTCTTTTCAAGACAATAAAATTATCTGCAGAGATTATTGCGGAGTTCAAATCTTATCGCGCGACCTATTTTGCGCCACGCATCCCATCGCTCCCACCGTTCCAAAAATCATCGCGAACGGTATGGCGGCATTCGGAACCGATCCCATATTTTTGCTGCCCAAGCCGGCCGCATAGCCAATGCCGAGACCCAATCCCATGCAACCCGCAATGATGACCAAGTTGAGTAATTTCCACGTCGCACCCTGGGCGCTCACTATCGCGAACGCCGAGCCTAACAACAACGGCGTTAACCAGAGTATGACCATGAGCTCCTCCCGAAGAAAGAACATGAGGCAAAACGAGCGTTTATACAACTCGCAAGTTCACCTCAGGAGGATTTTTCTGAACAGCGCCGCACTATTCAATCCGCAGCGCGGTCATCGGCGAAATGGACGCCGCGCGGTTCGCGGGAATCAGCGCGGCAAAAAACGAACAAATCGCCAGCGCGCCAGCGGCCACACCAAGCGCCAGCGGATCCCATGACGAAACACCGTAAAGTTGCGCGGAGATCAACCGCCCGGCGCCCACCGCCAGCGGCAGTCCCAGCAGCAGCCCAATCAGCACGCGCTTGAACGCCCCGCGCAGGACCAACTGAATCACTTTCGGCCGGTCCGCTCCCAGCGCCATGCGAATGCCGATTTCGTTGGTTCGTTGCGCGACGGAATACGCCGTCACCGCATACAGCCCGATGGCCGCAAGCAATAGCGCTACGGATCCAAACAGGCCCGCAAGGCTGGCTACCGCGCGCTCCTGATCGAACGAAAGGTCCACTTGCTGCTGCATGGTCCGGATGCTGTTGATGGTCAGGTTGGGATCGAGGTCCGCCAACGTCCTGGTAAGCAGCGGCTCCAGCGCGCCGGGAGACAAGTTGGTTACCAGCATGATTCCCCCGATAAAGTGCGAGCGCAGCTCCAGTCGCTTCATCAGCGCATCGGGATACTCCACGTTTTGCGTCAGTGGCACATAAAACATTGGACGCGCCGGCTGGTTCAATCCCCAGCCCGCAAACTTGGCGTCGCGAACCACGCCGACGATGCGGAACGTGCCGGCATTTTCCGGCATGTCCAGGCCGAAATGCTGCTCGATTGGATCTTCGTCGCTCTTGAAAAAGCGCTTCACGAACGCTTCGTTGACCAAGGCGACCGGCGCGGTGGTTTCATTGTCGGCAGCTGTAAAATTCCGCCCGCGCAAAATAGCCACGCCAAAATTCTGCAGATAGTTGGCGCTGACGCGGTCCCACGACGCGCCTGACTCCTCGCTCAATTTGCCGGGAGGATGCCCAGCTACCATGATCAATTCGCCCCAATTGTCGGTGAGCGGGTTATACATTGCCAGCCCAGAACCCTGCACGCCGGGCAGCGCATTGAGCTGCTCCTCCATCTGACGGTACAGCGCCTCTAACCTGGGCAGCGTATAAGTCGCCGGCGGATTGTTCAAATCCACTTCCACGCGGCCAGCCACTAGATATCCGAAATTTTGATGCTCCAGCTTGTTCAGGCTGCGCGCCAGCATTGTGGAACCCGCCACCAGCACCACCGATAACGCAGCTTGCACCACCAGGAGCGCTTTGCGCGCGAACGAAGACCGATCGTTCGTGGCGCGCCCCGCCCCGCGCAGCGCGTCCGCCGGATTCGTGCGCGTGGCAAACCACGCCGGAGCGGCCCCGAAGATAATTCCCGTCAGCAATGACAAACCGAAGGCGAACGCCAATACCATGAACGATGGCGCGGTGCTGATGGGAAGAAAATGCGAGCTGTGAAAAGCCAGCGCCAGCAGCAGCCGCGCGGCCGCGAACGCCACCAACAGTCCCGCGATGCCGCCGCCAATCGCCAAAAGAATGCTTTCTGTCAGCGCTTCGCTAACGATCTGCCGCGGAGACGCACCCAGTGCCAGTCGCACGGCAGTTTGTCCACGCCGCGCCACCGCCCGCGCCAGCAACAGGTTCGCCACATTTGCGCAGGCGATCAGCAGAACCAAGCCGCACACCGCAAGCAAGATTTGCAGGCTACGCGCGTAGTCCTCTTTCATCACCGCTACGCCCGCACCGGCAGGCACCACGCTGACCACCTGTTTGGGCAGCAGCCGGATCACGTCCGGCATCCATTGCGCGGGGTATCCGGAATCGTTCTGCAGCCATTGCCGCAACACTCCCGTCAGGCGTGGCGCCATACCGTCGATGGAAGCTCCCGGCCGCAAACGCCCAATGATGCGCAGCCATGCAGAGATCGACTGATGCACCAGCCCACCCTGACCTTCCATCATCGGTTCCTGTTGTACCGGAAGCCAGATATCAGGCGGGTCGCTTTCCAGTGTTTCGCCAAAAAATCCCGGTGGCGCAACTCCAATCACGGTAAACGGATGGCCCTCCAGCACAAAAGTTGCGCCCACCACCGATGGATCGCTGGCGTAAGTGGTCTGCCAAACGCGGTGGCTAAGCACCGCCACGGGCGCGGAAGCAGGTTTGTCGTCCTCCGGCGTAAATACCCGCCCGCCAAATGCTCGCACGCCCAGCGTCGAGAAATAGTTGCCGGTCACATACTCCGAGCGCAACGGCCTGGCCGCCGTTTCGACGCCCTCGCGCCGTACTCCCAACATCCCGCGCCCGGCCTGGAACGCCGCCACCTCTTCAAATTCCGGCGTCTCCGTCTTAATCCGCTCATACAAATTGAACGAAAACATTCCCCAGTTATCCTGCGGCCCACCTTCCACGCAGCAATCCCGGCCCTCACCCACGCGATACAGTCTGCCTGGATCGGAAACCGGCAAAGAACGCAGCATCACCGCGTGAATCAACGTAAATATCGCCGTGGTCCCGCCGATCCCCAACGCCAGCGTCAGCACCGCCGCCGCGGCAAAAATGGGCGACATCCGGAACTGGCGCAGCGCGTACCGAACATTCCCCAGCAAAATTTGCATAACAAGGCCCCTCAGTACTGTACGCACCGCCCCCGCCGCAGGTTCCCGAATTCCGCAGCCCTGCGAACGCCGCAACCCACAGCCCAGCGCGATTCGGCCTCGGCCTGCTCTATAGACGATTCAGAGAGTGATTCGTCACGAGACCGGAGTGTCCGCAGCTCTGAATCTTGCGATTTTGCAGACGCGTACTCTTGTTTTCCGCTTCTCGCTGCTGTTTAATGGAGAAGCACTGAGAGGGGTTTTTGTGCCAATAACGTCAAACAAGGCTAAGGCTGTGCGGCGTGCCGCCGCCATTCTGGAAGAGCATTTCAAAACCCTTCCGAAAGACGAAGAAACCAAGGCCCGGAAGGAACTCGATAAACTCGCTACGACCGTTTCCCGCCGTGGTCGCGGAAAAGCTTCACGATCTGCGCGAAACGCGGCGAATCGTCCGGCAATCCGTTCTCGCGCAAGAATCGCGTGAGCTCCCTCTCGGTTCCGTTCTCAAATAGCTGCGCAATAGCTATTTCCGTCCGCTTATTCCTGCGCAGCGGTTTGTACTTTCCCGTTTTTTCGGACCGCTTCTCTCCCTGCACCACTTCCCGGATCTCTTTCTCATCGGACATGCTTTTTCGTGCCTTGCTGCAGCAGCGTCAGAGTTCATAGCGATAAAAGCGCTGCGCCTGCCACTTTTTTCTCAATCATGAGAACCGCGCAATATCGCCGGCCACTATTGGCAATGTTTATAAAGGCGAGACGTAGCGTGCAGCTAGTGAGGAAGCAAACTCAAGTGAAGTGATCGGGACTCCAAAATGGCTGTGAAAATAAGCCTCTACCGCAAGTAACCCCAATTGTGCAGCTTGTCCGAATCTTCACCCCAGCGATCTCCAATATCCGTGCGGTAATACATGTTCGGAATCATGATGTTTTTGATGCGCGAATAAACCTGCGCTTGCGCCTGCTTCATGGTCTGCCCCAGCCCAATCACAATCAGCACCACGCCGGACGTCCCGGCAATCAGCCATTGCCCATTCAACTGCTTTACGTCTTCAATGTGTACGCCGTCTGTGTTTGGTTTCTTGAAAACGATCGCGCCGTTTTTGGAAAAGGATTCAAACGTAGCCTCATCGTCAAACGGAAACGGCGGCACCACGATGCGCACACCAATCTGAAACCCACTCCGCGTGCGCCACTTCGGCTCCAGCCCGTTCGCCAGCTCCCAGAAAAAGTCGCTGATCGGCGTCAGCATCGCTTCGTGCTGAATGCTGATCGTCGGATATCCAAACCGCGACGTAAATTCCAGAGGATAAATTCCGTTGTTGTTGACGATGCAATTCAAATCGATGTAGCCCACATAGTTCTCCGCCGCCAACATCGATTCCATTTTCACCAGCGTCTGGTTGAACAGGCGGTTCGGCTCGCTCCAGAACATCGCCGTGCCCATCTCCCCGGTTGGAGGACCAACCTCACCGGGAAAAAGTTTCTTGTGTTCAAAATTGATGTTTACTGGCGTGATGAACTTCTTGCCGTTAAAAAATGCTCCGACCGCCACTTCCACGCCGTTGATACGCCGTTGCAGCTGAAAAACTTTTATCTCGTCCGCAAACGCTTTCTTGTAAGCCTCCAGCATGCGAATCACGTCTTCGCCGTCTTCTTCTTCGCCCACAAAAAGTCGCCGCTTCACGTTTTGCGCTTCCCCGCTGGGCTTAATGACATAGCGGTCCGGATTTTTTTTCACAAATTCAATCGCCGGATCGAACGAATCAAAATCCTCGTATGGAATAATATTTACGCCAGCCTTCTTCAACTCTTCCTGGCCAAACGAACGGTCATCTTCGAGTTTGTCGGTGTATTCGCTGCCGCCGATTACCGGCTTCCCTTTTGAGCGCAACGCCTGCGCCTTAGCTCCCTGCCCCAGCGTGTCATCGAAAACAATGATGTCGGCCCACTCTGCGTCCTTCTCCCAATCCTTGCTCTTCGGCACAAAGCCATCCGCGATGTCTCGTTCCTTTAGCGCTTCAATGTAATAGCGAACGTCGTGACCTTCTTTAAGAACTTGCCAGGCGATGTCTCCAATTAGTCCGGAGATCGAAACGAAGAGAAACTTACGTTTATCCATTGGGGCGGGGCAAAAACTCCTTCACGAAGAGTCGGACGCAGCAAAAGTGCAACACAACATTGTAGTTAGAACCGGCCGCCAAAGTGTTACGGAATATTTACAATTGTCGTACCCAGTGTTCCAAGACGAAAGCACCAGACGAATACGCAAGACGAATACGTAGGACAAATGGACAGGACAAAGTCCGGTGCGAAAGAACAGTCCAGCCGCAGGGATTCGCAGCGTCGGATGCGCAACAAAGGGGCCCTTGCAACGAGCGGCTTGAATTACCCTGCGCCAACACGGTAAGGTCAATGGTGTCCCAGCGAGACGGGAAGCTAGGGGAATGCCGGAAGGACGGCAAATCCGCGCTCGCCGTGTCGGTCCAAGTCGCTTCGCGACGGTTCGAGTCGGTTCGAGACAGTTCGTGTCGATTCAAGACGGTCTGAGACGGTTCGTGTCGATTCAAGACGGTTCGAGTTGCAGCGAAAAAATTGCACGCGATCATGACCATCACTTCTGCAAATATCGCTGAGTCGCCTGCGTCCGCCATCGCGGCGCTGGAAGAACTTGCGCGATTAGCCTCGCTGCAAGCCAGCGTGAGCGTGGCGCTGGTGGAAGCCACGTCCATGTCGGAGATGCTGGCACGCTGCGCGGAAGCCATCGTGCGCGAACTTAGCGTGGCGTTTGCGCGCGTGTGGACGCTGAGCGACGATCAGACCACGCTCGAATTGCGCGCCAGCGCGGGAGCGGACGCGACAATTAATGGCGCGCAGCAAAACCGCATTCCCGTTGGGCAATTCAAGATCGGAAAAATTGCCAAAGAACATGTGCCGTTGCTGACCAATTCGATCGCCGGCGATCCGCAAATCCACGATCAGGAATGGGCCAAGCGCGAAGGTTTGGTGGCGTTCGCGGGACATCCGTTGCTGGTGGACGATCGCCTGGTCGGCGTATTGGCGGTGTTTTCGCGCAGCGCGTTGCCCGCCGCAACGCTGAGCACGCTGGGCGCGGTGGCCAATGCGATCGCGCTGGGCATCGAACGAAAAACGTCCGAGCAGTCGCTGCTGCTGCGCAACGAAGAATTGGTGGGCATTCAGAATCAGCTGGAATCGCGCGTGAGCGAACGCACCGCGCAACTGGAAATGCAAATCCTGGAACGCAAACGTTTTGAAGATAGTTTGCGTGAGTTGACCAGCCGGCTGCTGCAATTGCAGGACGAAGAACGGCGCCGTATCGCGCGCGAACTGCACGACAGCGCGGGCCAAACGCTGGCGGCGCTGGGGATGAATGTTTCCAAGCTGCATCGCGTGCTGGCGAAGTCGAATCCGGAATTGCGCGAGACCACCACCGATAGCATGCAGCTGATCGAAGAGTTGTCCACGGAGATTCGCACACTATCTTACCTTTTGCATCCGCCGCTGCTGGACGAATCGGGGCTGGCGTCCGCGCTGAGCTGGTACACCGAGGGACTGACGGCGCGCAGCAAAATCGTCGTGGATCTGCAGGTGTCGCCGGAGATTGGAAGAATGCATCCGGACCTGGAGACGGCGATTTTCCGCATCGTGCAGGAATGCCTGACGAATATTCATCGCCACTCGGGAAGTCCCACCGCGGAAATTCGTATTCGACGCGAGAATGGTGACGTGCGCGTGGAAGTCGCAGACCAGGGAAAAGGTTTGCAGGTGGCGGAATCCGCCGGGACCATGAAGTCGCGCGCGGGCGTCGGGTTGCGCGGCATGCAAGAAAGAGTCCGCCAACTGGGCGGCACGCTGGAAATTGTGAGCGCGGGCGCAGACACCCCGTCCGGGTCTTCGCTGGGCGCTTCGGCGGATGCTTCGACAAGCAGCCGGGGCACGCGGGTGATTGCGGTTCTGCCGTTCGCCCCACGGAGTGAAGATCCTTCCGAGTCAAACTGAACCTTTCCGATGCCGGCGGTCTCACGCTACAGAGCTCGCGTGTGTCTTCAGCTGTATTCGGACGGACGTTGCGCCACGTCAAATCCGCGTAATCTATTGAATGGAAAATGGTTAACCACGGAACAGGGGTGGGGACCCCGTGGTGTTTCTCGGAAGTGTTCATTCTGCTGGGGTTACACGGAGGCATGTTTGTAAATACTGTAAATGCTAGGGTTGCAGACGGACGATTTGCTGAATTAGGCGAAATTTGGATTTTGCGTATTGATTCTATTGGAGTTACAAAACACGAATTTGCAAATCTTGGAAGTGCGGATTCTAAAGAGGTTACGGGGCGTTTTTGCGGAAGAGCGCAAGAGTGAGGGGATGTGGAAACGGGGCGGTGAGGGTTGGAGGGCGAACGTTTGGGGGTGGGGTGAAGCGGGGAGGTCGGGGCGGAGATGGGTCTTGCGGGAGACATGGCAGAGGATAGCAAGGCCGTAATCGCATGTCAATAGTACTTTATAGTATTGCGTTCGAACGATGGTGCTGAACGTTCGTGCTATCCCCCGGTTTCATCTGTCCTCCTTGGTCACCTCGGTCAGCGACAACAAGAATCCTGATCAAATAGTCAGAAGCCGCACAGTGTTGTTGATCAGATCGTCGATAAATCCTTCTGCTTGGATCTGTGTTATGTGAGCTTGGGAAGGATGGGCGGCATCGTTGCGCTTTCCAAGCTTCTCCACATACACCTTGTGTATGGTCCCTGTGATGATGGTCGCCGAGTTGGCTACCTCAATCACTTCTCGCTCCGACATCTCATCTCCAAAGTCCTCGTACCTCTTAATCAGAGGCATGTCCGCCGCCTTCCACTTCTTGGGATACCGAAGCGGAATTCTGTTATTAAACTCCGCCAGTTTGTGCTTCAGAATGTATTGGCAGAGGTGATAGAACGCGATGTTCCAAACCATGATGATTGCCGCGCGGCCAGCATCGTTCTTCAAGCAGATAAGAGCTTCTTGGAAGATGTCCTTCTCGCCGAGTTCGGGCAGTTCGTTCACAAGGTCCATTACCATCTGGCGAATGCTCACCGTTATCTGGTGCTCGCCATACTTAGCGTCATAATCTGCGCGGAACTTTGCCTCACAGCGATACCCGCTCGCGTCCTTGAGAAGTTCTTTTCCCTCCATGTTCTTTAGGTATTGGCTTGTGTTGCTAGGAGCGTAGGCTAGCGTGTCGTAACACCAGTTGATATTTCCAGTGCTAAATCTGTCGCGTTTGAAAAGGTGGTGTTGAAGCCAAGCAAATATTCGAACCTTGTCTGCGTGACCGAGGCCTGCAAAACCCGATATTCCAGCTATGCGTGACCGGAGTTCATCCTCAGCAGTCACGGCGTCTCAGCGACTCCCATTTTACCGACTTCGCTCTCGCCGGGCCACGCTATCGCGTAGTCTCCTGCCGCTTCAAGTTTTTCAAATAATTTTTTCGTGTAAGTGAGATTCTTCAATGGCTTTTCTATATCCGTAGGCAACTGGGACTCCCAGCCCAGGACCTTGAACGCGGCGAAGATACGATGGTGTAGTGCTCCCCGCTAAAACTAGACGCTTCAGTTGGGTAAGATCAGGGCCTCCAAGACAGGAGGCAACATGGGCAGAAAACCACGCGTAGATCGTTCCCCGGAAGAGAAA
>JABCZD010000013.1 GCA_013289855.1 Acidobacteriota bacterium
GCGCCTGCCTCTCGGCTGGCGTCTTTCCCTGGCGTATTTGGCGTGCCTCTTGCTGGTCGGGCTGCTGTCCGCTCGCAAGCAAAGTGTGCGCTGGGGAATGGCCGTGGCGGCGTTGACGTTCGCTCTAATCGCGGGCTGCGGCGGCGGCGGGAGCACTGCGCCGCAGGGTTCCGTGGCGGCAGGTCAGTACAACGTGACGATCACCGCGACATTGGGCAATGCCACGCAAACCGCGCAAGTCACAGTGAAAGTACAGTAAGCAACGAGCCCGATGAGAGCAGCGACTGATGGGCGACGCGGCCGATCGAATCCTTACTTTCACTGCGCTGAGATAGACATCATCGGTCACCGTCTGGGAGAAAACAAAATGTCTATTCTGGAGAGTGAGACGCAGCCGCTTACGTCGTCCTCGACGAATGACCAGACGGCCATCGCCGAACTCCGCGCGGCATTTGCTGCGCAACGCGCCGCCTTTCACACCGACCGCTATCCTAGCGTTGCAGAACGAAAAGCCCGCGTCGGCAAGCTCATCGAAATGCTGCTGAGCCATCGCGAGCCCATCAGTACCGCTCTCAGCGCAGATTTCGGGTCCCATCCCGTTCCGGCCTCCGATCTCATCGAGGTGCTGGGCCCCGTGGGCCGCGCGAAATACGTTCTGGAAAACCTCGAAGACTGGATGCGTCCCTCCGCCCGCGAGATCGACCCCGCCATGATGGGCACCGCGCAAGCCTATATCCACAGTCAACCCAAGGGCCTCATCGGCAATATCGTGCCTTGGAACTTTCCGTTCGACCTTTCCGTTGGGCCGATGATCGAGATGCTGGCCGCGGGGAACCGCGTGATCGTAAAACCCTCCGAGTACACCCCAGCCTCGGCGGAACTCCTTCAAGAAATGGTGGAGGCGACCTTCGATCCAACGCTCGTCTATGTTGCAGTGGGCGGCTTGGACCTCGCGCGCGCTATCGCGGATCTGCCGTGGGACCACCTCCTTTATACCGGAAGCCCGAACGTAGGCCGGCAGATCATGCAGGCTGCTGCGCGCAATCTAACGCCAGTCACGTTGGAACTGGGGGGCAAATGTCCGGCCGTGCTCACTCCAGGCTCCGTCAATGCCACCAACGTGCAATCCATCATCGGCACCAAGACCGTCAAGAACGGTCAAATGTGCATTTCGGTCGATTACTGCCTGGTGCCTCGCGCGGAGGTAGACACCTTTGTAAAGCTGTCGCTCGACTTCATGAGAGCCGCCGCCGCGAACTATTCGCAAAGCCCTGATTGCACCGGCATCATCTCTCTTCGCCACCTGGACCGTCTCGCCGACATGCTGCAAGAAGCGCGCGATCGAAAAAGTTTGGTCGTCGAGCTTGAGGCCAACGGTCGGACCGACCGTGCCACGCGCCGCATGCCCATCTCGCTGGTAATCGACCCGGCGCCCGATCTGCGCATCATGCAGGAGGAAATCTTCGGCCCCATCCTTCCGGTTGTGCCTTACGACGACGTCGACGACGCTGTCGCGATGATTAATGCCGGAGAACGTCCTCTGGGACTGTATGTCTTCGGCGACGCCCCGGCGTCCACCGATCAGATCCTCAGCCAAATTGTTTCCGGCGGCGCGGCGGTCAATACCTGCGCCATCCAGGGCGCCCTGCCGTCGCTGGCCTTTGGTGGCGTTGGCATGAGCGGCATCGGGCGTCACCACGGCATTGAGGGCTTCCGGGAATTCTCTAACAACCGTGGCGTAGTGGTGCGAGGAGCAGGGGATCACTTCGACGCCTTCTTCGCGCCGTATGCCAAGGCGGCGGCAATCGTAAAGTCAGTGTTGGGCTGAGACGGAGCGGCCATAGGGCGGATATTTTTCGTCCGCCAATTCTGTGGACTTGAAACTTGGAATTGCCCGATCACTGTTGGTGCGGGAAGGTCACAAAAAATGGCGTTGCATGATCTGAAAGGGAAATGGGTGCTCGTGACCGGTGCTGCGTCGGGGATTGGCCACGAGACCGCGCTTGCGTTCGCCCGCGAAGGCGCCAACGTCCTGGGGATTGACCTTGACGCCCAGCGGTTGGCCGAGACCACGCGGCTGATCGAGGCCATGGGCCGGCGCTGCTTGCCATTTGGGTGCGACGTTAGCGACGCCGCTGCTGTTGACGCGCTGGCAGCGAAAATCGCAGCCGAAGTCGGCTCGCCGCACGTGGTGGTGAACAATGCCGGTATCGGCTTCCTCGGCCCGTTTCTTGAAACTCCGCTGAGCGCCTGGAACCAAGTGATGGGTGTGAACCTGATGGGCGTGGTCCACATGAGCCGCGCCTTCCTGCCAGGCATGATTGCCGCAGGGGACGCACGGCATCTCGTAAATGTCTCCTCCGCTGCGGGTATCCACCCGGTCCCCAACCTTAGTGCCTATTCCGCCTCGAAGCATGCGGTCTTAGGGCTCTCCGACACCCTCGCCATGGAGCTTCGTGATACCAAAGTCGGCGTAACGGTGGTGTGTCCCGGAATCATCAACACTCCCATCGTGAGCAATCGCCGCGCAATCGCTCCGAGCGTCCCCGCGTCCACACTGGACAAACTCGAGCGAAATTACAAGACCAAGGGCGCGCATCCCTCACTGGTCGGCACGCGCATCGTCCGCGCCGTCCAACGCGGTGAGCACCTTGTACTCGTCGGCCCGTCGTCCACCCTCGTGTTTAACATGCGCCGCCTTTCACCGCGGCTATTGCGCAAGGCCAGCGTCTCCGGCGCCCGCGACCTCGGCTACGTCTGGTAACCCAGGGCGTGGCCCGTTCCGCGCGACAGCCAACCTCCGCAGGACTCGTTCTGGATGGCCCCGAGTGTTGCTATCGAAAATCTTGATGTGAAGCATCGACTTTCGCATTGACGTTAGTCGCTACAATGTGATACCAACACTCATAATTGCTCAGGAGCGACTCGGGGCTGTGGTCGCAATGGTTCCCAAGACTGCGGAAAAACGTTCCACGATGCAGTAGCGGTGAGGCTTGCGGCGACGCTGAATACGCCACCAGCCTTCACTTGGTGCGACTGCATGCATAGAGGAATCACACGGCCAGATTGAATTCAATCGCTCAAATCGCCCAGGGAGGTTCCTATGAATTTCCGTCAACGCGCATCGCAAGGTTCGGTGTCGTGGAACGCCGGCTGGACTTCCTACTTCCTGCTGCTGTTCGTCCTGGCGTTCGGTCTGTTTATGCCATCGCCAACTACTGCGCAGTCGTCGTACTCCACCGGTTCCCTGCGCGGGACGGTGATTGACCCCCAAGGCAAGAGCGTGCCGAACTCCACCGTGACGGTGACCAATCCAGCCACCGGCGTGGCTTCCACCGAGACTACCAACGCGGACGGTAACTTTGAATTTCTGGCCCTGAATCCCGGTACCTACGAGATTCAGGTCACTTCTCCTGGGTTCTCGAAATTAGTCGCCAAGGATGTGGTTGTTACCGTTGGCCAGATCGTCGTTTACGACCCGCACCTGCAGGTGGGCGCGGCCAGCGTTACCGTAGAAGTTACTTACAACTCCGCTCCGCTGATCGAGGTTGATCAAACCCAGCAGGCCAATACCATCAATCAGCTCCAAGTTACCAACCTCCCGAACGTCGGCCGCAATTTCGTCGCCTCCATTTACACAGTGCCTGGCATCTCCAATTCCAACACTCCCGCGCTGCAGGATCCGAATATCGGCACCGGCTATCTCTCCTCTGGTTTTTCCGCCGGCGGCAGCAACGGACGCAGCAACTTGTTCACCATCGATGGCGGCGAAAATGATTACGGCTCGGGCGCGCTGCGCGTCAACAACGTGCCGCTCGACTCCATCCAGGAATTCCAGGTGAACCGCAATTCCTTCAACGCGGAATTCGGATTTACCTCCGGCACCGCCATTAACATCATCACCAAGAGCGGCACCAACGCCTTCCACGGCAGCGCCTACGGTTACTTCCACGACGACCATACCGACGGCGCCAACTTCTTCAACGCCTTCGCCCCGGATCCCAGCGTCAAGCCCTTCGAGCAAAACGCCATCGCTGGCGGAACATTTGGCGGCCCCATCAAAAAAGACAAGCTCTTCTTCTTCACTTCCTACGAACACCAGAAGCTCGACAATCCGGTTGTCACTAACTTGCTGGGCACCGCGGCAGCGCAGGGCATTTCTGCCCAACCGAATGGTTTCGACCCCGCAACCGGCCTATGCCCCGGCCAACTTGCGGCCTTTCAAAATGTTTCCCAAGCCTGTTACCTGACGCAGATCGCCAATTCGCCGCTGGCGCCGCTCGGTGAAGGCTTGCTCACTTCGCCGGTATTCAATCCTCTCGAAGATCCCATCTTGAATGCTCTGATTGCGCCGAATAGCGGCGTGTTTGATGGCAACGCCGGCGCCGTTGTGCAGGCCGCGCCCAATCTAAACGCTCGCGACAACAATTGGGTCAGCAGGCTCGATTTTCAACCCAGCGAAAAAAATTCCTTCTCGCTGCGATTTTCTCTGACTCACGAGGTTTATCAGGTCACGGGAGCTGGTGGCGAACAGCGCGACTACTCCACCAGGCTGAATTTCGATGATTACACGGCGACCGGCGCTTGGACCCACGTTTTCGATCCCACCATGATCAACACCCTGCGCATTCAGGCCGCTCCTCACGATAATTCTCAAAACCTCGCGCCAAATCCCATGCGCGCGGAGATTGGCCTGGGCAGCCTTGGCCCTGTGGGTACTCCGTTCGCCTATCCCTATGACGCTACGCAAAACCGCTTTCAGTTCGACGACACTATTACCAAGCTGAAGGGCAAGCACAACCTTAAGTTCGGCGTATCCTACCGGCCCGCCGAGTACACCGTGTTTGAGCAACTATGGTTCGGGGGCCAGTACAATTTCCTTGACGGAATTCTGCCGATTATTGATATCGTTCCGGCGGCGTTTCAAGCGGACTTGGCTGCGTTCAACCTCGCCGAGGGTTATCCCGCCACCGGTCCCGTCTCCACCAACCTCACCGCTCCAGAGTCCTACGTTGCAGGGGTCCCAGGTTCCCTCCTCACCGCCAACGGCAACGGCTTGTGGAGCGGCTGGAACCACTACCTGGGATTTTTCGCGCAAGATTCCTGGAAGATCCGGCGTAATCTCACCGTAGACTACGGACTTCGCGTGGACTACAACAAGTCCGCCAGCCCGGTTCCGAGTAGCACCTACGCGTCGCCTCGCCTGGGGTTGGCTTGGGATGTTATGGGTGACGGAAAAACCGTGGTGCGCGCCGGAAGCGGTTTATTCGTTGCGCCGGTAATTTTCCTCGTGCCGTTTTACCTCAACTCTCTCGGTACCAGCGGCCAGCATATCAACCTGGCTCTGCAAACCCTCTCAGGGCAGCCGGTGCAGATATTGACCGCCACCGCCATCGAACAAAGTCTCGCGACGCTCGATAATCCCAATCCGCAGTTGACCACTGCGCAACTCGCTGCCGCCGGCATCGTCATCAACCCCGTAGGCCCGGATCAGGAAAACGGCGTTTTCTATACCATTTCTCCCGACTTCAAGCCTACATACTCCATCCAAGCCAGCACCAGCATCGCCCGGCAGCTCGCTCATAACCTGTCCCTTGAGGTCGGCTATAACCTCTATCGCGGCGTACATATCCAAATAAACCAGGAAGCCAACTATATCCGGGACACCGCCGTGCCCATCGATCCCTTTGTCGGGCCGGCCTATATGCCCAGGCCCGGCAGCACGGCTGGCGAACCAAATACCCAGATCCTGCAGAACAATCAATTTGCCTCGCCCGGAAGTTCCACCTATAACGGCATGACCGCTTCGCTCACCAAGCGTTTCTCGCGGGGATTGCAGTTTCAGGCCAACTACACTTTTAGCAAGGCTATCGACGACACCAGCGACTATAGTTCCTTGAGCACGCCTTTCCGGCCCGATCTTCTTTCTGCCGACCGCTCTCTTTCGGACTTCAACATCAAGCACAATTTCGTAGCCAACGCCGTCTACACCACGCCCTTCCATTGGGACGGTGGCAGTTTTGTCGACAAAGTATTCTCGGACATCACCGTTTCTCCCATCGTCTCCGCGCGCAGTGGTGTTCCGTTTACCCTGCTCGTGCCCAGCTTGGCTTTCAGCCAGCTCGATTTGCCGAACGGTGGGGGAAGTCACAGCAGTGAGGCACGGCCATACATGGAAGGCCGCAACGACGGCATAGGGCCCGGCTTCGTGAGCTGGGATATGCGCATCTCCAAATCCTTCTACCTCAAAAAAGAGTCGGGGCTGCGCGTCGAGGCCATCGTTCAGGCCACCAACATCCTCAACCACACCAACTTCAGCTCCGTCAGCAATATCTTCCCCGACACCGCGGTGGTTAATCCCGTGACAGGTCTTACCACATCCGCGCAGGTTGCCACGCCAGAAGGAACGGTGAATCTCCTTAACGGCCCGTACAACTACAAGGGCTTCGTGCCAACTTCCGCCTCGCAACTCGCTAGCCCGCTGGCCTTTGGCTCGGCCTTTACGCCGCGCCAGATCAGCTTCGGACTCCAACTCGCGTTCTAAGCGGCCGCACTCGGTAGCAAGCTCTGTAGCGCAGGGCGCTTGCCTTTGAGCCCTGCGGCTTTTTCCGCGCCCACCATGTCCGATTTTCTCGCGCGGTATTCGCCGCCTATTTTTCGGCGTCGGCATCAACTGATAGCGCCTTTGTAGTGACGCTCTTCAGGGCGTCATCGGGCCGACAGTCGAACCGTCGTTGAGGCCACCGCTTCGCAATGAAGCAATTTCCCCAGGAGGAGCATAACCTTGCCCACCGTCCAAACCGCCCGCGGTCCCATAGACTCCTTGCAACTTCGCACCACTCTAATGCACGAGCACGTCTTCATCCTCGACACGGAAATCCAGCACAACTATCCCCACGAATGGGGTAGTGAAGAAAAACGCGTCGCCGACGCCGTCGTGCGCCTCAACGAACTGAAATCGCGCGGTGTGGATACCATCGTCGACCTCACCGTAATCGGCATTGGCCGCTGCATCCCCCGCATCCTCGAAATCGCCAAACAAACCGAACTGCAGATCATCGTCGCCACCGGTATCTACACCTACCGCGACGCGCCGCATTATTTTTCTTTGCGACCGCCAGACAAGGCCACCGGCGCCGATCCTATGACCGACATGTTCCTTCACGATATTCGCGAGGGCATCGCCGGCACGGGCGTCAAAGCGGGCATCTTGAAATGTTGTACTGACGAGCCCGGGCTCACTCCCGATGTTGAACGCATCCTGCGCGCCATTGCCCGCGCGCATCGCCAAAGTGGCGTGCCCATCTCCACGCACACGCATGCCGTACTGCGCCGGGGACTGGATCAGCAACGCATTTTTCGCGAAGAAGGTGTGGATCTTTCACGCGTCGTGATTGGCCACTCTGGAGACAGCACCGATCTCGACTATCTCGAGGAATTAATGCGCAACGGTTCCTACCTCGGCATGGATCGCTTTGGTGTCGACTCCATCCTCGGCTTTGCGGACCGCGTCAATACCGTTGCCCAGCTCTGCCAGCGCGGACACGCCAATCAAATGGTGCTCTCGCACGATGCCTGCTGTTTTTTCCATTGGGCCCCAGATGGCGCCGTGAAGGCATTCCTTCCCAACTGGCACTACCTGCACATCCACAATGATGTCCTACCTGCGCTGCGCAAAAAGGGTGTCACCGAAGCGCAGTTGCAAACCATGCTGGTAGAAAATCCCAAAAAAATCTTCGAACAGCAGTCCACCTACTAGGTCCATCAGCAAGCCTTTGTAGCGGCCGCCGTCTGCGGCGGTCGCTTTTCCGCAGCCCGCGGCGGATTTGCCTTTGTGGCATAGTCAATCCTGGTTGTGCTCCTTTGTTCATTTTTGAAAAACGCAGCGCAGCGCTCGCTGTTCACCTCTGCGAACGCAACATCACTGCTGCGCCGCCGCGGAAGGCTTGAACTCCGCGCGAATACTCACCACGTAGTTGTCTCCGGTCTTGCCAATCGTAGCTGGCAGCTCGACGGATTGTCCGCCCCGGATCACCACAATCTTCAAATCCGGCGACGCCGAGCAAATAGACGTCGTTCCGTGGCCCCCGCCGTCGATCGTAATCCGGTCTGGCAAGGCCTTTGCATCGCACGCCGTGATAGCGATCGTGCCGGAAAAATTCGCCGGTGCAATTACCGTTAGCCGCTCCGGTGCTTTTTTGGCCGCGCAGGAAAATAGAAAAATGGAAAGCAACGCAAGAAATGTATTTCGCAGGTGTGATGGCCGCATAATTCTCCCGAATGCGCCAAGAATATACACCATCCGCGAAGTCAGTTGCGATTTTTGCGACGCTCTTAATCTAATGCTAGGCATGTTTGATGACTCAGGTCACTCGCTCAAGCGCTTAGAGTTCCTTGCAGCGGATCGAAAATGTGATCCACCCAGGTCACCGCGCGCAAATACAGTTCCGGGACCGAATTCTCATCGATCCGGGTGGCTTTGGCGGACTCGATCAGCTGTTCCCAGGTTCCAGACTCGTAGTCCAGCACCACATCGAAAATGGGACGCAGCCGGCTCGGACGCCCGATCAACGCGCTGGTCACATCCTTCGCCAGCGGCAGGTTGGCCAATACTTCCTTCATGGGCATGCCCAGCAGCGCGTCCATCACCGACAGCAGTCCCACCAAAAACAAATCCTCGCTGTCCGTGTGCATGCCCACTTTTTCCGCCAACAGTTCGCAAAATCGCGCGCGAATCAGCGCGATCTTGATAGTCTCGAAGGATTCGTCTCCTCCCAGCGCCGACAGGCACACCAGCGACAGCCATTTTCGTGTGGCATTTTCTCCCAGCAGCGACAGAGCGTGCGGGATGGAGTGCACTTCCACGCACATGGAAAACGCCGGAGAGTTCAAATACCGCATCAGCCTGTAGCTCAGCGACATTTCCTGCTTCAGCATTCCAATCACTGTACGCATGTCGAAGTTGGGCCGTGCCAGCGTCTCGATTAGCCGCAGATAGATCAGTTTGTTTGCCGCCATCCCACGCCGTTCCACCATCTGTGGGCGGCAGAAAAAATATCCCTGAAACAATTCGTAGCCCATCTGAATCCCGCGCTGAAACTGTTCCAGTGTTTCTACCTTTTCGGCTACCAGCGGAATTTTCAGTCGCTGGAATTTGTCCCCCAGTCGCGCTTGCTCGCCCAGGCTGGTGGCCAGAAAATCAATTTTTATAAAGTCCGCCAGATCCACCAGGCACTCCATTTCCGGACTGTCCTGATAATCGTCCAGCGCCATGCGGTAGCCTTTATCCTTCATGCGCCGGCACGCCGCCACAATGTCTTCCGCCGGTTTCACGGTCTCCAGAATTTCCCCCACCACGAATTCCCGCGGCAGCAGTTCCAGATAGTCGCGCAGCAGAAACTCCCGCGAGCAGTTTACGAACGCCGGGAGTCCATTGGTCATATGCTTTAAACCCATCAGAAAAAATTCGTCCATCGCATTCACATGCAGCGCTTCGCCCTCTGGCGGTCGAAAGTAGTTTTCCGGACCTAAGCGGGTCAGAATTTCGTATCCGAAAATGTGTTTCTCTGGAGTGAGTATCGGCTGGCGGGCCAGGAAGCGATCCATGGTATTTGGCGTCGGCATTGCGTCTGGACAGGCGTGTCCCGCAATAAGTAATGAAGCACGGCGAGCGCCAAACAGGTGTTTCTGATTGGCACAACAGCACCCACGCAAGCGTTGCGTTTTTGCCGTCCAGAGCCATGGCAGACCGTCTGCAGCGTTCGCTGTAGGGACCAGTACTGGACCAAGAAAAAACGGCGGCGCAGCGGTAAATACGGCGTGTGATGGCGTTCAGCAACGCGCACGATTTCAACGTCGCGTACCTGCTTCTTGCTGTGAACACTGGAGTTGCGAGTTTCGCGAACATTGGCACACAGACTGCCCTAGTAAGAAGTGTAGTCAATCGAGACCCGGAATAAGAATCCGCAAACTCCGGTCTGCATAGATGGAAGCACTGCCAACCAGTGCCCGGGAGACGGCGATGAAACGCAAAGTTGATATTTTCAAGAGGCTGCCGGACGGGCAAATGGTGTGGGTTCGCGCGGTCGACGGCATGGACGAAGCTCGAGTGCAACTGAAGCGCCTTGAGTACATCAATCCCGGCGAATATTTTATCTACGATAACCGCTTCGGCGGAATTATTCCGTCGCTCGCCATGGAGCCGCTTATCTCCGTTCATTGATGTGCGTTGATTCGTTGAGCTACGTTCGGAATTGATGCTCGCGTGTCGATCGTTCGCAGGGTTTGCTCTGCATAGGCCTTCCGGCCGAAAATAATTTCAGTCCTTTCTTGCACCACGTCGATTTTCCTGAGCAGTTCCTCTCCACTTTTTATGACTGCGATGCTGCTGCGGCCTTGTCGTGCAGCGCGGTGAATTGCGATGGTGAGCCCGAGTTTTGATTGCGAACTTGTGGCAGGGAACTGGGAAACTTCTCTTGCACGAACTTGATAAGGTTTTCCCGTACGTAGCAGCGCAGATCGAATGCGGTTGGTCCATTTCTTGCGCTCATCAGCGCGCGTAGTTGCATGGTGCTTGCCGTGGCGTCGGTGACTTGCAGACCCCAGGTTTTGCCGTCCCACAATTGTGTCGATTGCAAAATGCGCAGAAGTTCCTTGCGAATCTCTTCGACTGGCGCGGTAAAGTCCGTATAGATCATTACTGTGCCCAGCAAATCGGCGCGCGTGCGCGTCCAATTCTCGAACGGCTTTTCGATGAAGTAGCTGAGCGGCACGATGAGTCGCCGCAAATCCCAGATACGCACCACGACGTAGCTGGCGTCGATCTCTTCGATCCAGCCCCACTGGCCTTCGACCACCACGGCGTCGTCGATACGAATGGGCTGCGAGAGCGCCACTTGCACGCCGGCGATCACGTTGGTGAGCGTGCTGCGCGCGGCCATACCAACGATGAGTCCGGCGAGTCCAGCAGAAGCCAGCAAGCTGGTGCCGATATGGCGTACAGCGGGGAAAGTCATCAGCATGATCGCGGCGGTGAACACCGTTACGACCACCACGACGGTGCGCTGCAACACTTGCGTTTGCGTGCGGATGCGACGCGCGGTTAAATTGTCGTCCACGTCGATGGTGTAGCGCGCAAACACCATGTCGCTGAGCAACTGCACCACAATTATGGCGCCCCAGCCGACGCTGGCGATTACGCCCAGACCAAGAATATGTTGCAGAATGTTTTTCAGGTCGGCGGGCAGCGGTGCGAAGGGAACCGCTAGTTCCAGGGCGAGCAACGGCAAGATAAGATGCGCTGGGGATTTGGAACGCTTGACGAAGAATTGATCCGCGCGGTCGCCCTTGCGGCGTGCCAGGCGTTCGACGATTTGAAAGAGCACGTAGTGCGCGAGCAGCGCCACGGCCACGGCGCCTGCCAGGATGATTCCGGATATTAACAACGAGCGCGTGTCGCCCCAAAAATTGTGCAAGACATTCTCCTTGGAGCTCAGCTCCTGGGGTTGGGCGTGTTTCACTGGACTGCGACAATTTGCCTTCAGTTGGATTCACGAAACGCCTCGAAAGTGGCAGCGCGGCATCCAATTGGAAGTATGTTTCTACCTGGTGGCTGGAGCTGTTTTTGACGTGACTACGAAAACTAAGCAGCGGAGTTCCACGTTCGTGCGCGGCGTTGCGGTAACCGCAGCCGTGATGCTGAGCTTGGCGATGCCAGTGGACGCGTATCAAACACCGCTGGACGCCAAGGCCGTGCACGATGCGTACGTGCTGGGGCAGCGCAACGACAAAAGCACCGGGGATTTTTTTGCACCGTACATCAAACAGATGACGGAAGCGAGCAGCGATTTGCACGTCGCGGAGATTGAGATTTTGACGCCGTTCGCGCAGGTGGTGGAGGAGTCGCGGAAAAATACCGCGGGTTACACGGAAGAGCAGGCGGCGCAAAAATATCGGCAGGTGGGGAACACGCTGCTGGTGAACGTGACGTTGATGCTGCCGTCGGTGTATCCGCAGGCGGCCAACGACAACGGCAAGGACATCGCTGAGGCTACCGGCAAGGAGACGAATACGGGCTCGAGTGTGCCGGCGAGCGGCATGCCAAGCGGCGATGCGACAAAGTCCGATACCGCGAAATCCGGTGCCGCGAAGCCAGATGCAGCGATGCCCGATGCCGCGAAATCCAGTGCCGCAACGCCCACGACCGAAGCGCAGGCCAAAACCGATCTGCGTCCGGAGAATTTCTGGCAGAGCTTTCAGTTTTACTTCAAGCAGAACGGGAAGAATATCCCGTCCAAAGCGCTGCACGACAAGCCGATTTACTCGACGGCGACCAAGGGCACGCCCGCAGTGCTGGATGGCGCGGCGGTGTGGATAGAGTTCGACGCCAAGGACGTGGCCTCGCAGGAAACGGTGATCGAGGTGGTGACGCCCGGCGGGAAGACTATCTCCGCCACGTTTGATCTGAAGAAGCTGCGCTGAAGAAGCGGCTATGCCCCTACCCCCACCCCTATTGCGAAAGAGATAGATTCCAAATGGTTTAGAAGGGATATCATCGAAAGAGATAGATTCCATTGGAGTTATGCGCGCGGAGATTTGCGGGTTGTTTGGATACCCCACCCCCGGTGTTTTTACCAAAGAGTGGCAGCTGTCACAAAACAATAGGGATAGACAGAATTGCGAATTAAAAAGAGTGCGCAAGCTGTTGAAAATAAAGGGTCGTGTTTCTGGATCGAGATGGAAGTGCGGAGTAATGAGGTAACAACGTGACGACGAGGCGATACGGCAGCGGAGTTCCGCCGGATGGCAGTCGGTCGAGGGCCGGCGAGTAAGGGTGATGTGAGACGCGGAGAGCCGAGCGTGAAGGTGGCAAGAGGGCGCGACATTACTTATGATAGCGTGGGAAAGTAATCTTATAAATAGATAACTGTGAGGTATAGCGTTCGAACGATGTGGGGGTTAGGACTAGGAAGGGATGCCAGTTAGCGAATGTGCTGTCTGTTCGAATGATTGGGTATAACGGTGGGGTCCGCCCGCTGGCTTTCGGTGCGTTGACAATCTGGAGACAGCCTTATGACAGGGACTGCGCCGTGCTGCGCTATGCTCACGGCAGGCACAGGATATTCCTGTAAATTGATTTGAGGTGAAGCGATGAGACGGATCGTGTTTCTGATGGGTGCGAGCCTGATGTGCGCGCTGGGCGTGCAGGCACAACAGCGTAACGTCGATACACAGAAATCCACGTTGACCATCCATGTGGGCAAGACGGGTGCATTTTCGGCGCTGGGACACGAGCACGAAGTATCGGCGCCGATTCACAGCGGCACGGCAGAAACGGGCGCGCACCCCGCGGTGGAAATACATGTGGATGCGCGGGAGCTGCGCGTGGTCGATAAGGACGAGTCCGAGAAGGATCGCGCGGAGGTGCAGAAGACGATGCTGGGGCCAGATGTGCTGGATAGCGAGCAGCATCAGGAGATCGTGTACAAGTCCAGCGGTGCGGCGTCTACAGGGCAAGGGAAGTGGACGCTGCAAGGGAATCTGACGTTACGAGGGCAGACGCGTCCGGTCACGGTGCAGGTGACATTGAAGGATGGGATATACAGCGGGGAAGCCACCGTGAAGTTGACGGACTTTGGGATAACGCCTCCCGGAAAAGCGGGCATCAGGGTTAAAGACGAACTGAAAATTGAGTTTGCGGTGCGGCTGGCGTCGTAAAAACTCGCAAGCGTTTGTTGCTAGAGCGTTTTCATCGAGAAGAGTCGCTGACGACGTCGTGGATTGAATAGATGTATGCGATGTTAGAAGTCACACTGTACAAGAGAAATTCCGGTGCTGCCCTATTGCACGCTATTCGAGCGGCGCCTTGGAAAGATCCCTCGTCCCCTTCTTGGAGAGCTTCCGCTGCTACTGTCCCGTTTTCATAAATCCATACCGAGACCGAACTGCTCACATCAAGAGTTGTCTCTTTCCAATGTAAACGCTTGACGACTCCCGAGTAGCCGACGACGTATTTCCCGTCGAGGATCCCGACCCCGTAGTGAACGCCCTTCCGAGAAGAGCAATACTGATTCGCTGTTGCGTGGGTCGTGAGATTTACGCTTGTAAGACAGACATGGGGGTCATCACCGAATAACCCGCTGGCGAGTAGCACTTCCGGGCCCCACATAGCGATCTGTGATACTTGCGGTAATTTTTCGATGTACTCACATGTCATGCTGCCCGTATAACTACACCCATAGAGGTACGTAGTAATCCCGGAGTGCTGATAGCCAGCCTCAGCTACGGCCACTCTCTTCGTTCGCGCATCAACAATAAGCTGAGCGTTACTTGGGGAGCCCGATGAGATTTTGGTCTGCTCAAGCTCCTTGCCGCTAGCCATGTCAAACGCAGTCAAATATTGGACATCTGAATTGGAGCGCCACACGACAAAAATGCGCTGAAGCAAGTAATCGACGGCGAAGTCATAGATACGACCGCCGCAACGTATCGTTGAAATCGTAGTTAGGTCGTCTGCGTTCAGTATGGCCATCGACTCATGATTCTCACAGACGTAAATACGTCGCGCCTTAATATTAACTTCGACTCGCCCGCACTCGTCCCCACCTAGGGGCGATGCATCCGCTTCAAGCATTCGTTCTTTCTCTGCAGAGTTGGTCTTAAGGCTCCACGACAATATCCGACGGGCGGACCGAACGGTCGGACCATCGGCATGAAAGACCGATTGCTGGACGAAGATCAGATCGTCGGATAACGCGGCTCCGATTACATTTCCTTCGGGTAAGGCAAGCTTGGTTCCTTGTAAGCGAATGGTCTGACCGACTGTGGGGTGCATGGAGAAAAGACAGAAAAGCCCCAGGGCAATGATTTTTTTCATCTTTTGTTCACGCATTTGCGGGTGGATCGTTACATCATCGTTTGGCGTAGAGAAGAGCAATTTTCGTGCCATCAGGTGGCGACGAAACTCGGGCCGGTTTTGTAGCCCTTGCCGGGTTGCAGCAATGAAACTAGGTTGCGAGCGCGGACGCGAGCGTGAGGCGCGCAACACTGGGCAAGCGCAAGATGCAGGATGATGTGGGTGGATATGCAGTGTTTGCCTGATGGCGACGGTGAGAACGCGGTGCGACTATCCGCTCATCTCGCGAATCGCGGCGCGGCCAATTGGCGGCGCCAAAACAGACGCCGGAATTGTATAGAAGGAGTTCACATGCCGATTTTGACTTGGGTTTTTCTTGGATTGATCGCTGGATTCATTGGCAGCAAGATCGTGAATCGCACGGGAGAGGGATTGTTGCTGGACATTGTGCTGGGGGTTGTAGGAGCGGTGGTGGGCGGCTGGCTGTTCAACACGTTTGGGCATGCCGGAGTTAGCGGACTGAACTTATACAGCATTATGGTGGCTGTGGTGGGAGCGATTGTGGTGTTGGTGATATACCACGCGATGGTGGGTGGGCGACGACGGCTGGTTTGAGTGGAGACTTTGAGACTCAGCTGAACTGTACGAGTTGAAACGATTGTCGGTTGGTGTTAACTGGGCGAATCCTGTATTGGGATTCGCCCTTTTTTTTGTGAGGCGTTTCTAGCGGAGGATGTCCTCTAGGGTGACGCGGGAGTCGGTTTTGGCGTCGCGGTATTTGACGATTACGGCGCATTGGAGGCTTAGCTTCCATTTGGCGGCTGGCTCGCTGGTTAGGGCGCGGCTCCCTGGGACTACGATGGCGTCTTCGGGGATGATTAATGGGGAGTCGTCGGTGGCGGTGAGGACTTGCTCGCGGACGAGATCGTAGACAGGAATGGAGCGGTTGAGGATGGTGCCGGTGCCGAGGACGGCGCGTTTTTTGATGATGGTGCCTTCGTAGACGCCGGAGTTGCCGCCGACCATCACGTGATCTTCGATAATGACGGGGAGGGCGCCGACAGGTTCGAGGACGCCGCCGATTTGTGAGGCTGCGGAGATGTGGCAGTTTTTGCCGATTTGCGCGCAAGAGCCGATTAGGGCGTGGGAGTCGATCATGGTGTTTTCGTCGACGTAGGCGCCGACGTTGACGAACATGGGCGGCATGCAGATAACGCCGCGGGCGATGAAGCTGCCGTCGCGGATGCTTGAGCCGCCGGGGACGACGCGGATGTTGTCGGTGGTGGTGATGTAGCGCGGCGGGTAGGTGGATTTGTCAAAGAAGGGTTGTTTTTTTGTTTCGATGGACATGTCCACGATTTGGCCCATACGAAAGCCTAGAAGGATTCCCTTTTTCACCCAGGGTTCGGCGCGCCATCCGCCGGGGGCGCTGGGGTCGGGAATGGCGGCGCGAATTGTGCCGCGATTCAGCGCGTGCTTGAATTCTGCGAAGAGCGCGAAGTGCTCTGCGGTGTAGGCTGCGGGTGGATGGTCGAAGAGATTTTCAATTTGCGTATGCAACTTTTTTTCTCTCGATGAGCGTTTGTTCGATGCGGGCTCGTTCGTTCGTGGGGCTGGCGAGCGAGTTTGCCGTAGCTTCGGCGCTGCGTATTTGAGAGGAATCGAGAAGTTCTAGCGCTTCGAGTACGGCGTGAATGCGTGAGAGGTTGGCGGGCTGCGGCTGGACTAACGGCAAGCGCCACGCGGATTCCAGCAGGCCCATTTCTGCCATGGCGGCTTTTACCGGGCCGGGGTTGGACTCCACGAAGTTGATTTCCATCAACGGATGATAACGGCGATGAATCTCGCGGGCTTCGGCGAACTGGCCGGCCTGGGCCAGGCGCACCATTTCAGACATTTGCGCGGGAATTTCGTTGGAGACCACCGAGATTACGCCACGCCCGCCTAGAGCGATTAACGGGAGGGTGATGGCGTCGTCGCCGGATAGGACAATGAAGTCGTTTGGGACCTGATTGAGGATGGCGGCCATTTGCCCGATGTTGCCGGAGGCTTCTTTGATGCCAACGATGTTGGGAATTTGCGCGAGGCGGGCGACGGTGGCGGGTTCGATGTTGACGCCAGTACGGCCTTGCACGCTGTAGAGGATGATCGGCAGACTGACGGCGCTGGCGATGGCTTTGAAATGTTGATAAAGGCCTTCCTGCGTGGGCTTGTTGTAGTAGGGAGTGACGGAGAGGATGCCGTCGACGCCGAGGGCGGCTAGTTCGCGGGCCAGGGAAATTACTTCGGAGGTGTTGTAGCCGCCGGCGCCGCCTAACACTGGGACTTTGCCGCTCGCTTCTTCGACCGTGATTTCGACTACGCGGAGATGTTCTTCGTGCGTTAGCGTGGGGCTTTCGCCGGTGGTGCCGCAGGGTACGAGGAAGTCGACGCCGGAGGAGATTTGGCGCTTGACCAGCTTGCGCAATGTGGACTCGTCGAGTGAGCCATCTTGGTGGAATGGTGTTACTAGCGCGGTGCCTGCGCCGGTGAACATGTTGTTGCTCCTTCGTGGTGCGATTTTCTTTCCCGAGTGCTAACCAGCGCTGGTGGCGCTAGTTCAGATCTCCCAGGATGTTGCGAAATTCGTGTACACCGCGTTTGCCGACGAGCCATTGTGCGGCGCGCAGGGCACCGCGAGCGAAACCTTCGCGGCTGCGCGCGGTGTGACGCAGCGTGATGGTGTCGGCGGCGGAGTCGAAACCGATCTCGTGCGTTCCGGGATTTGCGCCAGCGCGGTTGGAGGAAAGCGTTAGCGTGCGGGTGTAACCGCTGTTGCGAACCTCTTGCGCCAGGGCGTTCAGGGTGCCGCTGGGGGCGTCTTTTTTTGCGGAGTGGTGGATTTCCCAGCCCCACGCTTCGTACTCGGGGTGTTTGGCGAAGGATGCGGCGGCGGTGGCTACGGCTTGCAGGAAGAGATTAACGCCGACGGAGAAATTAGCGCCGTAGACGAGTCCGGTGTTTGCGGCGCCGACGGCGGCGCGGACTTCTGGGAGGTGCGCTAGCCAGCCGGTGGTGCCGCAGACGGTGCTGACGCCAAGGGACGCGAGAGTTTGCAAGTTTATTGGAGCGGTGCTTGGCGTGGTGAATTCCACGGCGATTTGCGCACCGTCGAGCGATGCGGGAGACAGGTCGTGGATGTTCGCGCTGGTGAATTTTGCTTGGACCGCGAAGCCGTACTCGGGCGCGAGTTGTTCGACGAGATGGCCCATTTTGCCGTAGCCGACGATGGCGAGTCCGGTGCTCATGCGGGGACTCCGGTGGCTATAAGTTGGCGAACCATTTGCGCGTAGATGTTCACGGCGTCGAGAAGATCTTTTTTGGCGATGTGCTCGTCGGCGGTGTGCGCGACGTGGATACTGCCGGGGCCGATGAGGAAGGGTTGTCCCCAAGAGCCGTCGAAGACGGGAATGTCCGTTGCGAAAGCGACGACGGTGGTGGCGAAGCCTTCGAGCGATTGCAGGTGGACGGCTTTGCTGTAATGAACTTCGCGGGCTTCGACGCGGCCTGCGGCGAGGAGCTGTACTTCCGCGCGAATGGATGTGGGGTCGCCCACGGTGCGGAACATGATTTCGGCGCGGGCTTCGTCAGCGATTACATTTGGCGCGCGGCCGCCGGAGATGGTGCCGACATTCAGCGTGGCTTGGCCGAGGATGGGATCGCGGGGCAAGGGCATCTCGCGAATGTCGTGCAGGGTATCGAGGAGGGCATGAATCGCAGAGTGGCCTAGTTCGGGGTAGGCGGAGTGGGCCAGTTTTCCTTGAGCGATGAGTTCGTAACGGAGGGCGCCTTTCGAGCCGAGCGCCAGGAGATTTTCCGTGGGCTCGCCATTGATCAGATAGCGCGAGCCGCGTGGGGCCCTGGCTGCGGCGCGCGCGCCTGCAGAATCGCGTTCTTCGCCGACGACGAAGAGCAGCGCGAAGTTGCGGAGATTCTCGGCGAGCAGCGTTTCGGCGGTGGAGATCATGGCAGAGATGATGCCTTTGGCGTCGCAGGCGCCGCGTCCGTGAATGTGAGTTTCGTTTTCGCTGCTGGGGAAGAAGGGAGGCACGGTGTCCATGTGGGTGGAGAGCGTGACCGTGGGGGTGCCGAAGGTTACGAGGATATTGTCGCGGCCGTGCGCGGCGGGCATGCGTTCGAGGCGGCCGTTGCGCTGGGTAGCGAGTTCGCGCAAGTGGGTGAAGAGGTAGTCGGCGACCGGGGATTCGCGGCCGGTGGTGGACTCGAGATCGACTAACGCGCGCGTGCGTGCGAAAACATTCATAGCGATTTAGACTTTCTTGGAAGCGTTAAGGAAAGGGAGGACGCGCGGAGATAGAACGCGGCTGCTGCCCCTCGATAGCGCTCCATCCGTTCATGGCTCTTTTCGGTGGCGGCAAAAGCCAGGCACCCTAACGGGTGTAAACAAGAGTGCCTGTGCTACCAAGAGCTATGTCGGGATGACAGTGGACAGGTCTTAGGCCTGAACCCCAACCGCAGCGATTTCAGCTAGCGCTGCGACTTCGGCGGACAGCAACAACAGGAAAACCCCTTTTGCACGGTGCTCCGAAGCGAATCGGAATGACGCACAGCGCTACTCATGGTGTCCGCACCTCTACCAAGTACATTTTGAGTTTAGGGAAGGCGCATGGGAGTTGTCAACGGATTTGAGACGTCAGTTTTTGGGACGCGACCTATCGGACGATTTTGAGACGGCGCAAACACTTTGGTATGCCGAAGCGCTCGAAAGCTCGCCAAGATGGGGTCCAGCATGCTGGATTCCTACAAAGGATAATTCCGATGCTAGTGTCACGATTTATTGGTTTTGAAGTTGGGCGAGGAGTTCGGAGAAGACGCCGTTGGTCCAGCCGAAGCCGATTTCGTTTTGGCTGTAGCCTACGCGGATGCGGGTGGCGGAACTGCGGGTGACGACGTTGTATTTTTCGCGGATGGTATGATCTTTTTCGTAGTTTTGCACGACCATGGTGAGGAAGTTTTCGGCGATGCGATCGGCTTCGACGCGATAGCCGTAACGGCGCAGGCCTTCCACGACCAGCAGTTGGATGGGAGCCCAGCCGTAGGGAAAGTCCCACTGGGCTTCGGATTCGCGGGTGCTCATGGCGATGCCGCCGGGTTGTTCGAACTTGGCGAGATTTTTTACGACAGCCGCGGCCTGTTCGGGAGAGGCTGCGCCGACCCACAGGGGATAAAAGGTGGCGGCGTACTCGTAGGTTGAGAGAGTGTTGGTGACGGCGTTGTAGTCGAAATAGAGGCCGCAGTCCTGATTCCACAGATATTTGTTCATGAGTTGCTGGCGTGCCGCGGCTTTTTTCTTCCACTCCTCGGCTTGATCGGGTTTGCCGAGGATTTTGCTGATCTCGGCGAGATCTAGCTCGGTTTTATAAAGCAGGGAGTTCAAACATACGGGAGCGAAGTGGTGCGTTTGGCCGCTGAAGCTGCCGAAACGGAAGGAGACATCGAAACCGGATTCGCGCATGCTGCGATCGCCTTTGTAAAAATCGGCGGTAAGGGCCAGGTGATGGACGTCTTCGACTTTTTCCGGATGGCCGTCGGCGGCCTTTGTTTCATGGCCGAAGAAAGGGAAGATCGGTCCAGTGACGGCCGCGGCGGGATTGTGGTTGTTGAGGCGGATAAGACAGCAAGCGTCTTCGCCTTCGTGGAGAAGGAAGAAGTGGGCGACACCGCGATAGTAGTTCTTGGGGTTGCCCATGATTTCGGGGACCGGGCCATCACCGTGATCGAAATAGCGGGAAAGGCCGGTGTCGCCGGCGAGGTGGGGAGAGTTAGCCCATTGTTCGTAGTCACGCTGGGCGTAGGCGTAACCGCGAGCGAGCCAAGCGTGGTCGAGATCACCGGAGGATTTATCGGCGGCGAAGAGCGCGAGAATCATGGAGGTTAGAAACGGTGGTTGAGAGCGGGTGAGGTAATAAGTGCGATTGGCGTTTAAGACGCTGCCGTAGTGATCGAGTTCAAAAAAGAAATTTTCGACCATGCCTTTGGCCAGACCGATGCGGTTGTCGCGAAGCAGGCCAAGGATGATGAAGTAGCTGTCCCAGCCGTACATTTCGTTAAACTGACCGCCGGGGACCACGTAGGGATGTTCGAGATAGAGGAGACCTTCGTTTTCAATTTTGTTGAGGTGCACATCACCGGGAATGGCGACCAGTTCCGGCAAGCGGCGGACGTCGACGCGGCAGCGGAGTTGCAGATCTCTAATGGCGGCAGGTTCGGGCATTTCGGCGGGTAGATAGAGGATAGGCTCGTCGTCCGTTTTGGGGTCGCCGTAGGTTTCGGAACGCGTGAGGGTGCGGGTGAGCGAGTCCCAGCTCTTGGTTACGAAGGAGCGGGTGTCGTTGAAATAGGTGTGTTTGTCGAGCATGCGCGGGGCTAGGGACTCCAGTGGTTGAGACGATACTGACTATGACAATGGTACATAAATTCTAGAATTGGCGAGAGAGGACTTGCACTCTTCTCGCCTGAATGGTTGGCTGTGAGTGCGGCATGGCGAAGTTGGCGGAGTTCGATGTAGCACAGGAGGCCGGACTGAAGTCCGGCACCTACACGACCCCGAAGCTGCCGGTTAGCTAGTTTTTCCGAGATGGGAATTATACTCGGCCTAGAAGTAGCAGGATTAGGAGAACCAGCACGACAAGGCCCAAGCCGCCGCTGGGAAAATAGCCCCAACTGCGACTGTGGTTCCAGCTAGGAAATGCGCCGATGGCCATCAGGAGCAAAATTACAAGAAGAACTGTGATCATGTTGATCTCCTTCTGAAGTTGTGTGAAACGGGAGTGCTGAAAAGCTTTTGTTAACAGCACCATTGCATCGCAGTCGGCGGTTGTGGGCTATCGGTGCAAATGTGTAGCACGGCGTAATGGACGGTGTAGAAGCGTTAGCGAGAAGTGTGGCGGACGCCGAAGGGCCAGACAGTCGCGGAATTTGAGAAGGGTGTTAATACACAAATGAAACACCATATTGACGAGCGAAAATACATGGAAGATGGTATGTGTCTGGCTAGCCGGAATCCGTATTGTTGGGATATGGGGGAGTATGAACCTACGAATCCTTGTTGCTGATGATCATGACATTATCCGCAGAGGGCTGAAGCAGTTGCTAACTGCGCATGCCGGGTGGAATGTGTGCGCGGAGGCCAAGACCGGGCGGGAAGCGGTGTCCCTGGCCGAAGAACATAAACCTGATGTAGTGGTGATGGACGTAAGCATGCCGGATTTGAACGGGCTGGAGGCGGCGCGCAGGATTCGCAAGGCGTTGCCGAAGACGGAAATCGTGATTTTGACGCTACATTTTTCCGACCAGCTGGTACACGACATTGTGGAAGCCGGCGCCCGCGCGTACATCATGAAGTCGGACGCGGATCGCGACTTGGTAGCCGCGGTGGAGGCAATTTCGAACCGGCGGTCGTTCTTTACGCCGCGCGCGGCGGAGATGTTGCTGAACGGGTTTCGCAAACAGAGCACGCCCAATGCCGCTCCGACGGAGTACCGCAGCCGGCTGACATCGCGTGAGCGGGAAATCACGCAACTGCTGGCAGAGGGCAAGAGCAGTAAAGAGGTAGCTGTAGCGCTGAATATCAGCGTGAAGACAGCGGAGACGCATCGCGCAAATATCATGCGGAAATTGGAACTGCATTCGGTGAGCGAGTTGGTGCGCTATGCGGTCAAGAACCAGATTATCGAAGCGTAGAGCCACGGATTGGACGGCGGCATGTTTGATTTCGCAAGCAGGCTTGTGGCTATTGCGAGTGCTGGGAAGCACTGGGTCCCCCTTTCCGGGTTGGGAGTACGAGGGTGACCGTGCCTAAAGTATTGATCGTGGATGATCACGCGTTTATCCGACGGGGCGTGCAAGGAATTTTGCAGGCACATCCGGAGTGGCAATTGTGCGGCGAGGCCGATAATGGCAAGGACGCCGTGCGGATGGCGCGAGAATTGAACCCGGAAGCGATCGTCATGGATGTATCGATGCCCGGCCTGAACGGCGTGGAAGCAACGCGGGCGATTCGCAAGACCAATGCGAACGTGAAGATTTTGTTGTTGACGCTGCACGAATCTTCGGAACTGGTGCGCACGGCCTTCCAGGCCGGAATTAATGGCTACTTGCTGAAGACGGACGCGGAACAGGAGTTGGTGCAGGCGCTGAACGTGGTGATTGCGCAAGGCACGTACGTGAGTCCGCGGATCGACCCGGCGGTGGCCAAGGAACTTATTTCACGAGGGTCGCGACCGGCAGCGGTGTCGGATGCCGGAACAAATTGAGATTTCAGGGCGCCGATGGCGTTAGGATGTAGCGGTTTGGAAGTCGCGGCCCGGAGATACCGGACACATCAGGAGGTCAGGATGAAAGATACGGGAAGCGTGCTTTTGGGATTTTTGGCGGGCGTGGGAGTGGGAGCCGCCGTGGCGTTGCTGTTCGCTCCGCAATCGGGTGAGGACACGCGTGAATGGATCGGCGACACGGTGGAGGATGAGGCTTATCGGCTGCGTCGCAAAGCGAAGCGCTCGCTCGACCAGGTGCAAGACGCCTTTGAGAAGGGCGAACAGACGGTGTCTAAGGTACTGAAAACAGGTAAAACCGCTTTGGATACGCTAGCGGCAAAACTCGAGTAAGTTAACCGACTTCCGTAAAACGGTTCTGCGGATCGACGTGCCAAATACCAGCGAAGGTCGTTGGAAGAGGCAATTTGTTGTATACGAGCGGCGGATCGACGAGCGATAGCGTCGATCCGCCGCCGTTGTTTGATGTGAGGGTATCAGGATTGCGCTAGGGCTGCGCCTTAGGCCTGAACAGCGATGGCGCGATCTTTCGAAATGGTAAGCAACTGATTACGCATTCTCACGCGGGCGCGGAAAATCCTGGACTTGACGGTTTCGACGGTGATGCCCATGGCTCTGGCGAGTTCGCGATTAGTCCAGCCCTCGGCTTTGTGGAGAATAAAGGTGTCTCGCAAGGAGGGGTGCAACCCGTGGAAGGCCTTATCGGCGAGGTCTTTGGCGATATAGGCGCGTTCCGGGTTGGGGCGATTGTCTTCGACCGGGAATCAAAGGCTCATCGGTATCTGGGCGTAGCATTTCAGCGCTCTTGGCGGCGCGATCCGTCTGCGTCTTGCGCAACTTCATCAGGGCTTCGTTGATGGTGATGCGCACAAGCCAGGTGGAAAACCTGGAGTTTCCTTCAAACTGGCGGATGTTGTTAAAGGCCTTGCAGAGGACGTTCTGGACGTTATCCTCGGCGTCCTCGTGATTCTTGAGCATGCGCAAGGAAACTCCGTAAATCTGCTGGGAGTGTCGCCGAACCAATTCGGAGAAGGCCTCGGCGTTGCCGCGTCGTGCGCGGGCGATGAGTGGGGTCTCCTCAGTTTGCGGATAAGGTTTCTCCATGATCGGCCATGCTCCTTCGGCGATGATCGCCAGGTCATTTTGCTCGTTGTGCCGTCCTCGCGAGAGAACGTGGTAACAGGTATAGAGGCATACGGCGGTGCGGACAATACACGGGACTGTGTAGGCATTTTGGCGAGGAGGGGGTAGCGGGGGCCGGACCAAATGCGGAATTTGCCAGGGCGCCTGGGCGACGGAGATAAGTTGATGAGGTGGAAAGATTTACGTGGGATATCCAGAAATTGCCCAGAACCGGGAGTTTTTTCAACGTAAGTGCGTTGTTTGCAATGGGGAAAAATGGCCGCAAAACTGCATTTATTGACCGCGTTGTTCGCGTTGCAAAAGGCGGGAAACAACGATGACAAACGCAGCGAGTTACAAAATTGCAGGTGTTTTCGCGATATTTACGCTTCTGGTGGTAATGTTTGGCGCGACTGATGCGCTGGCGGGATTTACGCACTTCTTCAACCTGGCCGCCGTCGGGATCTTTGCGGTTGCGTCGACGCTGGGCCTGGCGACGCGTTTGCGCGCCTAAGGGTTCGACGGTATTGTCTGGAAGCACCCTCCGTGGTCTATTTCCCTCTTCAGAAATGCTTTTAGAGTTGAGCACCGTGACGCTCTTTGTCTGTACAATCGCGTGTACAATGAAGGCAAATTCGCGTTGCGAAGCTTTCCGAGCGTGAAACGCACCCAACCGTGGCCGTAAACTCCGAAGCCGTGCAAGAAAATTTCCAGAATGCCTGGGGAAAGCGCTTGCAGGCACTGAAGAATATTCCTCCAGTGCTGCGGATTATTTGGGATTCGAGTCCGGCGGTGGTCGGGGCGGAACTGGCGTTGCGTGCCGTGGTGGCGGTGGTGCCGCTGGGGCTGTTGGCGGTGACGCGGCTGATTATCGACGCGGTGGTTTCGCACGTGTCGCGCGGAAACGTGTTGCGGCATGACTTCTGGTGGCTGGTGGCGGCGGAGTTTGGGCTGGCGGCATTTGCCACGATACTAAATCGCATTGTGGATTTTTGCGACACGCTGCTGGCGGACAAATTCACCCGGCATATCAGCATTCGCATTATGGAGCACGCCTCGCGGCTGGATTTGTTCTGCTACGAGGATCCTAGCTTTCAGGACAAGTTGGAGCGCGCGCGCGTGCAGGCGACCGACCGGCTGGGGATGATCCGGCAGATGGGGCTGCTGGTGCAGCAGGTGATTACCACCGCGACGCTGGCGGCGAGCATTTTGTTCTTCTCTCCTTGGCTGCTGTTGCTATTGATCTTGTGCGTGGTGCCGGCGTTTCTGGGGGAGAGCCATTTCGCGTTCCTGGGGTATGCGCTGGCGTTTCGGTTGACTCCCGTGAAACGACAGATCGACTACCTGCGATTTCTGGGGGCCAGTAAAGACAGCGCGAAGGAGTTGAAGCTTTTTGGGTTGAACAAATATTTGACAGATCGCTTCACCGAATTATCCGACGACGTTTACCACGAAAATGTGGCGTTAGCGAAACGCCGGCTGGGCGCCACGGCGGTGCTTTCGCTGGTTACAACGATGGGTTATTACGGGGCGTATGTGTATGTGATTTTTGAAACCGTTTCTGGAACCATGACCGTGGGAACGTTGACGTTCCTTACCGGCGCGATTGCCGGCGCCAGTTCGAACCTACAGATGATTTTTTCGACGTTCTCGAGTATCGCGGACCAGTCTTTGTTTCTGACCGACTTGCTGGAATTTTTCGCGCTGCAGCCGCTGGTGACCTCCAAGCCAAATGCTTTGCGCGCACCAAGGCCGATTCAGCAGGGAATTGAGTTTCGCGACGTGAGCTTTTCCTATCCGGGCAGCACGCGGCTGGTGCTGAAGAGTTTGAATTTACGGGTGATGCCAGGCGAGCGCATTGCGTTGATTGGCGAGAATGGCGAAGGCAAGACCACGATCGTTAAGTTGATTACGCGACTTTACGACCCGACCGCGGGAAGCGTGCATGTCGATGGTATTGATCTTCGGGAGTACGATTTGGAGGACTACTCAAGCCAGATTGCGGTGATTTTTCAGGATTTCATGCGTTACGACATGACCGCGTGGGAAAACATCGCCATGGGGCAAATTTCCGAGCGCAAGAATCTGGCGCGGATTGAATTGGCGGCTAAGAAGAGTTTGGCGGAGTCCGTGATTGGGAAACTCCCGCTGGGTTATGACCAGATGCTGGGGCGGCGGTTTGAAACAGGCGTGGACCTGAGCGGCGGGGAATGGCAGCGGGTGGCGCTGGCGCGCGCTTATTTGCGAGACGCGCAACTGCTGGTGCTGGATGAACCGACAGCGGCGCTGGATGCGCGGTCGGAACATGAAGTTTTCGAACGTTTTGCGGAATTGACGCAGGGAAAAATGGCGCTGCTGATTTCGCACCGTTTTTCCACGGTGAAAATGGCGGATCGGATTGTGGTGCTGGAAAAAGGGCAGATCGCAGAAGAGGGCCGACACGAACAGTTGATGGCGCGCGGCGGGCGGTATGCGGCGATGTTTGAGATGCAGGCGTCGAGTTACCGGTAGAATGTCGCCGTCGCGGACCGGCAATTCTCCGACAAGCGGGTTGGATGAATGAGTCTGTATGAATGAAGAAGATCTGGTCGAAGTAGAGCGGCTGGCTCAGGTGCACCTCGAAATGAGTGCGGAGCCGCGCGCCTCGACCGAAACGATGGAAACGAGCCAGCGGGCTGCAGACGTGATTGGCCCGAGCTTAGAAGCGCATGCGCGGGCCAGTGCGAAGGCTTGGGTCGCAGGAAGGAAGGTGGCGGGAAGCGCCGCGCTCGAAGCCAAGCTTGACCGTGCTATGGCCAGCATTCTTGAGGCTGGGCGTCTCGTGTCGACAAATGAAGAGGCTTTTCAAGCCGCGGATAGCGAAGGTCGCGATTTATCGAATAACCTGCGAGTGCTTCGTTCGGCATCGCTGGAGGTACGAGAATATTTGCAGTTGGACCTTCCAGTACTGCAGGTCAGCAAGAGTGAGGTCAGTGAGGCAGGCGAGGCTGAGGTACCCGGGGGCAACGAGCCGTCCGGTGAGTTGCCGCGGCCTTATGTTGCCGCTCGCGCGTATTTGTCCGCCGTGGGCTATTTGTTCGACGAAAGCGTGTTCGCGACTTACGTGCAGGCATTCGAAGAGCACGGCTACCTTGAAATGCACGAGATTTGGGCGTTGAAGCCGATGATGCAGCTGGTGGCGCTGGAATGCATTGCGTCCCGTTTTGCTGCCAAGGCCCCGGCGTCCCCCGAATCCCTCGTCGACAAACAGCAAGCCGTCGTTTCTGATAAATGTGCCGCCGCATCTTTTGCGTCTCTACTCAAGACCCTGCACCGCCTTAGCCACACCGAACTTAAAGATTCGTTCCAGGCACTTAGCAGGACCGAAGCGCTGCTGCGCGAGGATCCCGTGGGTGCATACCCGCTCATGGATTTCGAGAGCTGCGAACTCTATCGCAATGCCATTCAACGATTTGCGCTGGCATCCGAAACAGATGAATTTGAAATTGCGCGGCTGGCGGTGGAGTTTTCGCGCCAGGCGATGAATCAAAAGCACTCCAACGAACGCGCACGAGAGCGCCGTGGCCACGTAGGGTTCTATCTTCTAGGGCGCGGCCGAAAGTTGATGAAACAGCAGATCGGATACAAGCCCCGGGGCTGGCAATCGCTGACGGAAAATTTTCGGGACTCGCCAGAAGCTTTTTACTTCTTGACGCTGGAGTTTCTTGTTTTCTTGATGATGTTTTTTGTAGTGAGCAGCGTGAGCGGCGCGGTACCGATCATTGCGGCGGTGCTGTTGCTCATCTTGCCCGCCAGCGAATCGGCCGTGGAAATAGTCAACCAATTGGTGACATTTTTGACGCCGGTGCGAGCGCTGCCGCGAATGGATTTTTCACGCGGCATTCCTGAGGATTGCCTGACGATTGTGGCGGTGCCGACGCTGCTGATCAACGAAGAACAAATCAAGGATCTAGTGCGCAGCCTGGAAATTCGTTGCGTCGGCAACCGCGACCCGCACCTATTTTTTGCGATGCTGACCGATCCACCCGATTCAGAGCAACGTTTCGACGAGCGGGATCAATTTGTTTCTTTGTGCTCGGGCCTGATCGAGGGCTTGAACCGCAAATACGGCCGCGGCGGACGCGGACCGTTCCTGCATTTCCATCGGCACCGGGTATTCAATGAAATTGAAAATAAATGGATGGGATGGGAACGCAAGCGCGGCAAATTACTGGATTTCAACGATTTTCTACGCGGCCAGTACGATCGTTTTCCAGTGAAGGTAGGCGATCTTTCGATCCTGCCGCGGGTGCGTTACGTGATTACGCTGGATTCCGATACCCAGCTGCCGAGAGAGTCCGCGCACCGGCTGGTGGGGACGCTAGCGCATCCATTGAACCGTGCATCTGTGAATCCTGCGACCAACGCGGTGGATGAGGGATATGGCGTGCTGCAGCCGCGCGTGGGCATCAGCGTGCAATCGGCGAATCAGTCCCGCCTGGCATACATCTATTCGGGACAAACGGGATTGGATATTTACGCGCGCGCGGTTTCCGATGTCTATCAGGATCTTTTTGGCGAAGGGATTTTTACTGGCAAAGGCATTTATGAGGTCGACGTATTCCGGCAAGTTTTGGCGGGAAGGTTTCCGTCGAACGCCATCTTGAGCCACGATCTGATCGAAGGTGCGTACGCACGCGCCGGGCTGGTCTCCGATGTGGAGATCATCGATGACTATCCGTCGCATTTCAGCGCGCACAGCCGGCGCAAGCACCGGTGGATTCGTGGGGACTGGCAAATTCTGCGCTGGCTTCTACCGCGCGTGCCCGATGCGCAGGGAGCTTTTGTCAAGAATCCGCTGGATGTGGTCTCGCGCTGGAAGATCCTGGATAACTTGCGGCGCAGCGTGATCGAGGCGGCTACATTCGTGTTGTTAGTGGCGGCGTGGTTTTACTTGCCGGGTTCGCCGGCGGCGTGGACGGCGGCGACTGTGGCGCTGATGCTGGTGCCTAGCTACGTACAACTAGTCCTGGGCATGTCGCGATTATGGCGTGCCAAAGATCGTGCTGGATTGTTGCGGCAGATCTTCGGCGATTTTACTTCCGGGCAGATTACCGTGCTTATCACCCTGACGTTTTTGGCGCACCAAACGCTGGTGACTCTGGATGCAATCGCCCGCACGGTGTTTCGATTGACAGTCAGCGGGCGCCATCTGCTGGAGTGGGAGACGGCGGCGCAGTCGGAGATGGATGCCAAGAAAAAGCGCACGCCGGTGGATGTGTATCTGGATTGGACCCCCGTGGTTGGCTTGTTATTGGCGCTGGCGGAGAGCTTTTTCCGGCCAGCGGCGCTGCTGCCGTCACTGCCCATTCTGGCGCTGTGGATGCTTGCGAAACCTGCGGCGCAATGGCTGGATCGCCCGCTGCACAGCGTGCGCAACGATATCGATGCCGCCGACGAGGATTTCCTGCGGCTGTGTGCCTTGAAGACGTGGAGATACTTTCGCGAGCTCGCCAGCGCGGAAAATAATTGGCTGATTCCGGACAACGTGCAGGAAGAGCCGTGGACCGTGGCGCATCGCTTATCGCCGACGAATCTGGGCCTGCAGTTCAACGCGCAATACGCGGCTTACGATCTTGGCTTCCTCGATGTACACGCTTACCTCGACGCGGTTGAGAAGACCTTGGCCAGCGCGAAGAAACTGCCGCGAGTGAGAGGGCATTTCCTCAATTGGTTTGACACTGTTTCACTGGCGGCGGTTGGTCCGCGATTTGTGTCTAGCGTGGATAGTGGCAACCTGGCGTGTTCACTTTGGTGCGTGAAGCAGGGAAGTCTGGACGTTATTCAACAGCCGGTTTTTCGCGCAGGATTGTTGCGCGGCATTCGGGAGCATTTGGGAATTGCCGCCGAAGAATGCGGGCTGGCAGGCGCGGGCGCGGAGATAGCGGAAACTTTCGCGGCGTTGCGCGCCTATTGCGCGCGGCTCGGCGACGATTTCGCCGCGTGGTTTGCCGCGCTGCAGGAAATCGACTCGCGTCTGCAGGCGATCATCGCCGAGGTTCCTGATGACGAACCATCGGGTGCGCCTGTCGGCATCGCAATGTCCTCTTATGCGTCGGCGCGCTGGTGGTTACTGGCAAGCCGGGCGAGAGTGCGCGAGCTGCACGAACTCGTGGATCGCCTGACGCCGTGGATGCTGCCCGAGTATGCGGCGGTGCGCAAGCAAGTCGGCGAGATGCTTTATGGCAACGTGACCGCTGGTCTGACGCTGCAGGAGCTGCCCGGATTTGTGAGCAAGCTCCAGAAAAAATTGGATGAGTATTCCTTCTGGTCGGAAGAACATAGTGCGCTGCAGGGGTTGCGCGAGCGCTTGTCGGAATGCGCGTTGCAGGCGCGCGAGACGGTCAACCGCTTGGCTAGAATTGCGGAAGAAGCGGACCTGCTGGTGCAGGAAATGGATTTTCGTTTTCTGTATAACGCGAAACGCAAAATGTTGTCGGTGGGCTACGACGTCGAGCAAAAGGAATTGGTCGAAAGTTGTTACGACTTGCTGGCGTCAGAGGCGCGGAGCGCGGTATTCGTGGCCATCGCCAAGGGCGATATTCCCCAGAGCAGTTGGTTCCAACTGGGCCGGGTACACACGCATTTCGCGGGCCACAACGTGCTGCTGTCGTGGACCGGAACAATGTTTGAATACCTGATGCCGATGCTGTGGATGAAAACTTATCCGGAGACGCTGCTGGCGAGCAGTATGGGTGGCGCCGTAGCCTGCCAGCGGGCGGTGGTCGAAAAGCTGGGGATTCCCTGGGGCATTTCGGAAGGCGCCAGCAGCGTGCGCAACGATGCGGGGCACTACGAGTATCACGCCTTTGGCGTAAAGGCGCTGGCGTTAAAAGCGGAGACACCGAAGCGCTTGGTGATCACCCCTTATGCCGCATTCCTGGCGCTCAACGTCGATCCTGCGAGCGCGGTGCGCAACTTGCGGGAGATGCAACGGCAAGGATGGATGGGCGCGACGGGATTTTACGAATCGGCGGACTATGGACGTCCGAAAAAGGGCGAAAAGGTCAGCGGTGAAATAGTTCGCAGTTGGATGGCGCATCATCAGGGCATGAGTTTATTGTCGGTAGCCAATTTGCTCTCCAACGCTGTTTTTCAACGATTGTTTCATGAAGAAGTGATGGTCGCCGGCACCGAGAGGATTCTGCATGAACGAAAACCATCCACGACGAATCGCGAACCAGCGGCGGCCGAGAGCGAGGAGTGGGTTGCTTAGAGAGCCTGAACTGATGCGCCACTCACCATTGGTAACTCCTGCGAAGCAAAAATCAATTCTTTCCCGACACTGCGCTTTGTTGACCCTCACCGCGGCGCTCTATCTCACTAGCTTGATTTCATCGGCACGGGGACAATCAACTCAGGCGATAGCCGATGCTAATCACGGAGCCGAGATCACCATCACGGTAAATCTTGAGGCTCCGTCGCACCCTTTTCCTCATTTCTGGGAGCAAATGTATGGTTCGGGGCGCGCCCTACTCTCTTTGCGCGAAAGTTATCGTGACGATTTGAGAGACGTGAAGCGCGTCACGGGATTTGAATACATTCGCTTTCACGGAATTTTTCTGGATGAGGTTGGTCTGTACGACGAAGACAAGGATGGGAATCCGGTTTACAACTTTTCTTATATCGATCAAATCTACGACGGGCTATTGAAGAATCACGTGCGGCCGTTTGTGGAGATGAGCTTCATGCCCAATAAGCTCACTTCGGACGCCAAGCTGGTCCAGTCGTTCTGGTACAAACCGAATGTTGCGCCGCCTAAGGATTGGGACAAGTGGGACAAATTAGTGGAAGCTTTTGCGCGTCATCTGGTGGAGCGTTACGGGGAGGATGAGGTCGCGCAATGGTATTTCGAAGTGTGGAACGAGCCGAACCTGGATTTCTGGACGGGCGAACCGCGCGAAAGCACTTATTACGAGTTGTACGACCGCGCGGCTAGAGCGATAAAGCGCGTCAGCCCGCGGTTGCGCGTAGGCGGACCAGCAACGGCGCAAGCGGCATGGGCGGATCGCTTCCTGGCGCATTGCAAAGCAAACAACGTCCCGGTGGATTTTGTATCGACGCATGTCTACGGCAACGACAAGGCCGAAGATGTATTTGGAACGCACGAGGTGATTCCGCGCGACAGAATGGTTTGCCGCGCGGTGCAAAAGGTTCATGAGCAGATTCTGGCTTCGGCGTATCCGAAAATGCCATTGATCTGGAGCGAATTTAACGCCGATTACAGCAACCAGACGCAAGTAACGGATAGCGCGTACCTGGGCCCATGGATGGCGGACACGATTCGTCAGTGTGATGGCCTGACGGCGATGATGAGCTATTGGACGTTCTCGGATGTTTTTGAAGAGCAAGGCGTGGTGAAGAAGCCGTTCTACGGGGGCTTCGGATTGCTCGCCGAAGATGGCATTCCCAAGCCGGCATTTAATGACTTTGCGATACTGCATAAATTGGGGGATCAACGGATTGGTCTCGATAGCGATTCAGCGTTGCTTACGCGACGCAAAGATGGTGGCATCGTTCTCGCAGTATGGGGGAAAATGGTTCCGCCGGAGGAGCAGCCCAGCAGCGCCGATGTCGTGCGATTAGAGTTCAAGGGCTTAACGGGGAAGCACACCGCGCGTGTGACCATCGTCGACGACGAACACGGCTCGCCGCTGCCGGCGTACCAAAAGATGGACAGTCCGCAATTCCTGACACAGGCGCAGATCACGCAGTTGCGCGCCGCTGCGGCATTGCCTGAGGCACATTCGATACCAATCACGGACAACACGCTAAAACTGACTCTTCGCGGACATGCACTGGCGTTGGTCGAAATCGACCGCTAGAGCGCGGATATCCGGAAATACCGTTCAAGCGGGCCAAAACGGAAAAAGTGCATCCGGCGGTCGCGGTGTTTCTGGCACGTCTTCGTGGAAACCGGCAATCTTCATGCCGCGTTGCACCTCTTCGTTTTTCATAAACTGTTCCCAGACAAAACCGGTGCGCACGTTTTCCGCCATTAACAACGTAATGCCCACGTCGATGCCGATCACGTCGGGGCTGTACCAGTTGGTTAGCGGATTAAACGCATCCACGAAACCGTATTTGCGCCAGGCTTTTTCCCCAAATTTCCCCCGCACCGTACGCAACACGTGAATCGTTTCCTGCGGCAAAAATGGCAGCGAACCACCCGCGGCGCAAGGCACGATGCTGCCGTCTGGATGCCCCATGGGAGGAGGACCGCCCCAGATGGCGTAGCCATGTGGTGAGTCAGAGGCGGTGATGCCCCAAAGATCTTCGCTATAGTCTGGAAATTGGTTGGCTAAACTCAGGCACCACTGTTTGTGCACCCGTGTGGCGAGGATGGAGTTCGTAAAGTAGTTGGCGAAGTTGTCCCGTTTGCCGCGAAAATCAAACCACGCGTGCGAATATTGATGTGCGAAGAGCGGGGCATAAGCTCCGATAAAACGAACGCCATAGAAATCGAACATCGGCCGGCCCCAGTCATTCCACACTTCGCTCGGCAGCGCATGCGTAGGCGAGCCCATTCCCAGCAGGTACAACATCATCAATTCGCTGTAAGTGTCCCAGGACGCACCGAGGAACTGGTGTTCGGGAGTCCAGCCCATCGATGCCAGCTTTTCGCCACGCAAGAGCCACGCAAAATCAACACGTTCATAAAGCTTTGTCGCGAGATCGCGGATCTCGTCATCGTCAAAGTAAGCCTTGCAGGCCAGCGCGCCGCAAAGAAAAATTGCAGTGTCGATGGAAGAAACTTCCGATGCCAGAACGCGTTCCCCAGTGCGCATATTCAGGAAATGGTAGAAGAAACCATGTTCATGAGGAATCTTGTCCCACGCAAAACGAAGTGTGGCACGGACCTGCTCGCGGATTTTTTGTGCGTCGGACCAACCGCGCTGGTTCGCAAGGCACAGCGTGGTCAGGCCGAACCCGGTAGCGGCGATGCTGGCCACGTTGCGCGAATCGTTGCCTTCCGCGGAACTGCGGTCTTTGGTGAGTCCGGTCGCGGGATCGGACTGTTCAAAGAAGAATTGCGCGGAAGCTTTGGAGATTTCTTCGAGCAGCGCATCGTCGTCGGGCGACAGCGGCCGCGTCGAAGTCGCGCCGAGAGACTGTACGGCGTCCTGGCTCGTGGAAAGTGGCGATTGGTATGCGCTGAGCAGCGCCGGGTCCAGGAGAATTGCCCCGCCCAGGCCCGCGGCAGCCTGCAACAAGAACTGGCGTCGACCTTGCACGCCCGGCCCACAGCGGGGATTTTGGCGTCGCGCCATGTCCAAGATATTTTACCGCAGCGCGGATGGGAAACTGCCGGTGGCACGCGAAGCGGGACGAGATGAGCGGCAATGCGAACAATTTCGATTCGCAACCCTCTAAGACTAACAACCGCGAATGGGCGGTCCCATACCCTAAATCCGGTACTGGCCAAAATACCTAGCTACAGCTCCGCCGTGAGGGTCGTGCATTATTTGCAGTATTCCGTCTCTTTCGGGCGACGTGCTCTTCTGCTTGTGCAAGCTAACGTACCAGCTCACGTAACCAGCTCGCGTAACCTCCGAGATAACAAATTCGGAGAATCCAAGGGAGGCGTTATGAACTGGGACCAGATCGAAGGCAAGTGGAAGCAGTCAGCAGGCAAAGTAAAAGAGAAGTGGGGAAAGCTGACTGACGACGACTTGACAGTCATCGCCGGTAAGAAGGATCAGTTGGTTGGCAAGATCCAGGAACGTTACGGCATCGCCAGAGACGCCGCGGAAAAACAGGTGGACGAGTTCACCCGTGCTTACAATGAATCCGACGTCAACTACGAGCGTGACGCGCGGAAGACGCGAGCCGCCGGAAACTCGTGATCACGACCCATGTGGACCGTCGCCAGCGGGCGTTCCACCCATACGAAGAAGCGAAGGGGGGCTCCGTCGTCGCGAGCCTCTCTTTTTGTTTATGCCGGCAAGGCCGTGCTTGTACGCGAGCGACGATAATAATACTGGAGTCAGAAGATTTGGATTCCCCGTGAATCGCAGGTGCAGTGTGAAGATCTCAGGTCAAAGAGTTGCACTCGTTCTAATCCTTCTGCTGGGAGCGTTGCGATGCAGTATTCCGGTGCATGCCAGCGATCCGCTCGTGACGCTCTCCGCCATGGAACTGAAATTTGGCACGCAAGCGCTGGGCACCAGCAGCAGTCCGCAAATGGTGGTGCTCACCAACATTGGCCAAGCCGATCTTGCGATTACCAGTATCGGAATCACCGGTGAAAACAGCAGTGACTTTCTGGAAACCAACAACTGCCCTATGCAGCCCGCAGTTTTGCCCGCCGGCGCAAGTTGTGCCATCCGATTAGTTTTTCATCCGCGAACGAGTGCCACGGAACTTACTGCCGCGTTGACCGTTTCCGACAACGCTTCGGGAAGTCCCCGCAACGTCGCCTTGCGCGGGTTGCCCTCAATTGCTGTACCAGGTATAACGTTGTCGCCCGTTAGCGTGAGTTTTGGCAGTCAAGCTATCGGTACGGCGTCCGTGCCGCACGCGATTCTGTTGACTAATTCCGGCAGCGCGATACTCAATATAAATTCGGCGATCAGTATTGCCGGTGCGGACGCTGGCGAGTTCCACATCGGAAAGTCCGCGAATGCGTGTCCAGAAGGGAGTGGCCAATTGCCTGCACGCGCAAGTTGTGAGATTACAGTCCTATTCACACCAACTTCAGCGGGCAGCAAAAGCGCCCAAGTGGTCATTGTGGACGACGCTGCGGGGAGCCCACATGTAGTCACCCTGAGCGGAACGGCGGTGACTCCGTAATCTGCACGGCCTGATCCGCAATACTCAACTAGTTACCATATGTACAACAAAAATCGTTACGTAAACTCTCTAGAATGAGCACTTCCGTATCATACTGAGCGCAAAGGACTTCAATTTCCTTCCGCTCAGTATGATACGAAATTCGAGGTCCAGCGCTATCTACTCCAACAGGTTTTGCCGCTCCCGCTCGCCACTCGTCACTAGCGGCTCAGAATTACTTACAACGCAGTTTTGTCTTCGTAGTTTTTTCGCACCCTGTACCAGTTCGCTGCTTCGCAACGTCCAACATTCCGTGGTTAAACCAGCTGGGGCGGAGCCTGCCACAATGGAGTGCAGTACTCGGCGTTGGACCTACGAATCTTAAGTGAGGCTTCCAGATGAGCAGCCTGGACTTGCGAAGTAAGCTTGGGAAATTCTCCAGAGGGTTTTCCGTTCTCGCCGCCGTAGCAGGTGCGTTGGCGATTGCCCAACCGATCTCTGCGGCGATGGTCCTGGCATCCCAAGCCCCCGCGCCCGCGTCTACTCAAGATGCTGGGCTGGTTCGCGCCGTGGGCACGGTAAAAGCGGTAACCGACAAGTCGGTGACCTTGGCGCCTGATTCCGGAAGTGAAATGACCATTCTGATTCAAGACGGAACGAAGATCGTGCGCGTCGCCCCGGGAGAGAAAGACATCAAGCAAGCGACTCCCATCGCGCTCAGCGATTTGCAGGTCGGCGACCGCATCCTGGTGCGAGGTAAGACCGATGCGGACGGAAAATCGGTGGACGCCGCATCCGTAATCGCCATGGCCAAGACCGATGTGGCCGCCAAGCAGGCCAGCGATCGCGCGGAATGGCAAAAGCATGGCTTGGGAGGAATCGTCAGCGCCGTGGATTCCGCCACTTCGACAATCACCATATCGGTGACCGTCGCGGGTGAAAAGAAAAATGTGGCGATTAATGTGAGTAAAGCCACCGTGTTGCGACGCTACGCTCCAGACTCCGTGAAATTCGACGATGCGAAATTGTCCAGCCTCGATAAAGTCCAGGTGGGAGACCAGTTGCGCGCGCGCGGCACGCGCAGCGCCGACGGCAGCGAGTTGACCGCCGATGAAGTTGTTTCCGGAACCTTCAGAAATATCGCTGGCACGGTTTCGTCGTTGGACGCCGCCGCCGGCACTCTGGTGGTGCAGGACCTGACCACCAAGAAGCCCGTTACCGTGAAAGTTACTGCAGACTCGCAGGTCCGCAAGTTACCTCCGGCTGTGGCGCAACGCATCGCTGCACGCCTAAAGGGCGAGACTCCGAGCGCCGCTACCGGCGCCACGCCGTCTGGTGGCGGCGGGGCACCGTCGGCGCCCGCCGGAAACGTAGTGCAGGACGCGCAAGGTGGCGTAAACTCCGCTGCGCCGAGCGCGGGAAATGGTGCAGGAAACGGCGCCGGGAACGGCTCCGGCGCGGGCCGGCCCGGCGGTCAAGGCGGCGGAGACTTGCAGCAACTTATTGGCAGAATGCCGGCCGCGAATCTCACTGATTTGCAAAAGGGCGACGCCGTCATGGTAGTTACCACCGAGGGCACGGAAGGCGGCGCCGTTACCGCGATCATCTTGCTCGCTGGGGTTGAACCCATCCTTCAGGGTTCGCCGAAAGGTGGGCAATCTATCCTTCAGCCGTGGAGCCTCGGAGGCGCACCCGGTGGCGACGCGGGAACGCCATAGGAACTGCCGCCCCGCGCGCGGCAAATGAAATCGTCGACAATTTAATTTAGGAGAAGTAATGAAAGCCCGGCTATTCCAAGCAATCCTGTTAATGATCGTGTCGTTGTTTGCCGGCTCGCTCGCCGCGCGAGGTGCTGCCGCCCAAGCGGCCACGGGAGGGTTGCGCGGGCAAGTGACCGACCCTTCGGGTGCGACGGTCGCTGGTGCCACCGTATTGCTCACCACGCCCGCAGGAGCGTCTCTCGACACCACCGCCGGCAAGGACGGATTCTACGAGTTCAAGAATCTGGCACCCGGAAAATATGTCGTCAAAGCCGTGGCCGACGGTTTCGCACAGTTCACGCAAGCCAACGTAATCATTTCCGCGGGACAGATACAAAAACTGAATATCCCGCTCACCATCGAAGTGCAGGAACAAAAAGTAGTTGTGAACGATTCCAGCACCACCGTGGACGTCAATCCCGCCAACAATGCGGGCGCGATTGTTATAAAGGGCAAAGATCTGGACGCACTGTCCGATGATCCGGATGAGTTTCAGTCCGAGCTGCAAGCTCTCGCGGGGCCGTCGGCGGGTCCCAATGGCGGGCAAATTTATATCGATGGGTTCACCGCCGGGCAGCTTCCGCCGAAATCTTCCATTCGCGAAATTCGCATCAACCAAAATCCTTTTTCCGCGGAGTACGACAAACTGGGCTACGGCCGTATCGAAATTCTCACCAAGCCGGGCACGGATAACTGGCATGGTCAAGTGCAGGTAACTGGCACTTCGTCCGCTTTCAATTCGCGAGACCCGTTTCTCGGCGACGCCTCGCAGCCCGGCTACGACTCCGAGTTGTACAACGCGAGTCTCGGTGGCCCACTCGGCAAGAAGGCCTCGTTCTTTTTCAGCATTGACCGTCGCGAGCAGAACAATCTGAACATTATCAGCGCTACGGTGCTCGATCCCACCGACCCGTCCACGACCATGCCTTTTTCCGGAGCCGTGCCTTTTCCGCAGACCCGCACTAATCTCGGCCCGCGCTTCGATTTCCAACTCACCCCTACCAATACGCTATCTGTCCGCTACCAGTATTTTCGTGACAATGAGCAAAATGAGGGCGTCGGTGGCTTTAATCTCGCAACCCAAGCGTTCAATGAACTGGAAACCGAGGACACTCTGCAGGTCGTTGACACGCAGGTACTTGGTCCGCGCACCATCAACGAAACGCGCTTTCAGTACATTCACGGCAACACCGGCCAGAATATCGTCGCCGCCGGCCTGCCTTTTACCATCGACAATCCCACGGTCAACGTGCAAGGCGCATTCATCGGCGGTCCCAACAACACTGGCAACCAATCCGACGTGCAAAATTCTTACGAGGTGCAGAATTTTACGGCCATCACCGCCGGAAACCACACCATCAAGTTTGGCGGCCGCGTCCGCGCTACGCAAGATGACAACAGTCTGACCAATAACTTCAATGGCCAATTTACCTTCACCTCGCTGGACATCTACCAAAAGACCATTCAGTTGATGCAAGCTGGGGCGACTCCAGCGATGGTGATAGCGGCTGGATTTGGCGCCAGGCAATATTCGGTGATTACCGGCACGCCCTCGCTTACCGACACCTACTTCGATATCGAACCCTACGTGCAAGACGACTGGAAGTTTCGGCCGAACATCACGTTGAGCTACGGCTTGCGTTATGAAGCACAAAGCAATCTCAGCGGTCAGCATGACTTCGCTCCCAGGCTCGGCGCAGCGTGGGGCGTGGGAGCGAAAGGGAAGAGGCCTGCCGTTGTTGTGCTTCGCGCGGGTTTCGGAATTTTCTACGATCGCTTTACGCAGACGCTCGTTGAACAGCAGGAACGCCTGAATGGAGTCCTGCAAACCCAAACCACCATTGTCAATCCAGCCTGCTTTCCCACGGCCAACGCCAACGGAGACTTCGGGCCGGCCACCTGCCTCTCGGCAGGCGGTAGCTCCAGCTCGCTTGGCACGCAGTATCAAAACAACCCCAATCTGACGACACCGTACACCATGCAGACGGGCGTCAGCGTCGAGCGGCAGTTAACCAAGTACGCTAACCTCGCGGTCACCTATCTCAATTCTCGCGGCGTCCATCAATACGTCACTACCAATATCAACGCTCCGCTGCCGTGCACCGTTGTTGGATGCGATCCCGCCACGCAGCCACGCCCCAACCCCGCAGAAGGGGACATTTATCAGTATCAATCCGAAGGAATTTTTAAGCAGAATCAGCTGATCGTTAACAGCAGCGTCCGCATCGGCACTAAGCTTTCGCTCTTCGGCTACTACGTGCTCAACTACGCCGACGCCGACACTGCCGGCCCGAATACTTTCGCTTCTAACTCTTACGATATCTCGCAGGACTACGGCCGTACTCCATACGACATACGCAATCGCCTTTTCCTCGGCGGCACTATCGGCCTTCCGTACGCATTCCGTCTCAGCCCGTTTGTCATCGCCAGTTCCGGCATTCCGTACAACATCACGACCGGTGAGGATAATAATAACGATTCGATCTTCAACGACCGGCCCGCGTTTGGCACTGGTTGTGGCCCTGGTGCGCCGTCCAACCTGGTGTCGACCAGGCTGGGCTGTTTCAATATCATGCCGGAGCCGGGAGACATCCTCGTCCCGTACGATTACGGCACCAGCCCCGGACGATTCACCTTCAACCTCCGCGTCAGCAAGTCTTTTGGTTTTGGTGCCAAGAAGGAAAGCGCCGCGAATGCGGGCTTGGGCGGACCAAGCGGCGGCACCTTCGGTCGCGGTCCTGGAGGCGGAGGTGGCCGTGGCGGAGGTCCGGGCGGCGGAGGTTTCGGTCCCGGCAATCCCACGAACCGCAAATATGGTCTGACGTTCAGCGTTTCGGCGCAAAATCTTTTCAACAACGTGAACGTGGCCACGCCCGTTGGCATCGTCACTTCGCCGATTTTCAGCTACGCTAACGGATTGGCTGGGCGGCCTTATTCGACCACCACGGCCAACCGCCGCTTTGATCTCCAAATGCTCTTCAGCTTTTAGAGTTAGGACCCAGAACGCGCGTTGATAGCGGCGAGCGACGGTGCAGGCACACCCTTCCTCGTTCGCGTCGCGTACGTTAAGCTCATTTCCACGTTTGTAGACGCACGGCATCGACAAATAGCGAGGCTCGCGAGTTGACCGAGAATAAACGAGAGAACGAGTTGGGGATGTATCGCCACATTACGCGGCGAGATTTTCTGAACGGTTTTGGTGTCACCGTTGGCGCGTCGCTCGCGCTTCCGCATTCTGCTTGGGCCGAAGTCTTCGGCATGCCCGGAGGGCGGTCCACCGTTGACGGTGTTGCGCAAAATTCTCCCGGCTACTATCCGCCGGCGAAAACCGGCATGCGCGGCAGCCACGATGGCTCGTGGGAAGTGGCGCATGCCATGCGTGACGGCAAGACCTGGCCTGCGGCGACGCCAGACACCGAACATTACGATTTAATCGTAGTTGGAGGAGGAATCAGCGGCCTCGCGGCGGCTTATTTTTACCGCCAACATGCCGGCGCGAAAGCGCGCGTCCTGATTCTGGACAATCACGACGACTTCGGCGGCCACGCCAAGCGCAATGAGTTTCAGCACGGTGATCGACTGCTCCTCGGCTACGGCGGAACGCAGAGCATCGCCGGACCGAAGCTGTACAGCGCCGAAGCCAAAGGATTGTTTCGCGATCTGAGCATAGAGCCGGAACGATTCACCAAATATTACGACACCAAGTTTTTTTCTTCGCGAGGCATGAGCCGCGGAGCCTTCTTCGCCAAAGAAACGTTTGGCGCCGACGCCCTCGTCACGGGACTCGGTCAACCGACGTGGGCCGAATTCCTCGCCAAGACGCCGCTCTCAAAAGGCGCGCAAGCAGACATCGTTCGCCTGTATACCGCGAAAGTCGATTACCTGCCGCAGATGAGCCTCGAGCAAAAGAAAATTTACCTAGCCAAGACCAGCTATAAGGATTTTCTTTTGCGCGATGCAAAGGTGCAGCCGGACGTCATTCCGTTTTTTCAAGAAAGCACCTACGGTTTGTATGGCGTGGGCATCGATGCGGTCCCCGCCGGCGACCTCGCCAAGCTGGGCTACCATCCGGGCTTTGCGGGCATGGACTTATCAGGGCCGTACGGCCCAGGCATGGGACTCGAAATTACCCGTCAGGACAGCGAACCGTACATCTATCATTTTCCGGATGGCAACGCCTCGATCGCACGCCTGCTCGTGCGCGCGTTGATTCCGGGCAGTGCGCCGGGTAACACCATGGAAGACATCGTCCTGGCTAAAATGGACTACGCGAAACTGGATCAGCCCGGCGCGGCTGTTCAGGTGCGGCTGAATTCCACGGTGGTGCACGCGCGAAATGTTGCTCAGGGCGGCGGCGCCGCTGCGCCCAAGGAAGTGGAAATCACCTATGTGCGCGATGGCCAAGCACGCTCGGTGCGAGCCGCGCAGTGCATCCTCGCCTGCTGGAATGTGGTGATTCCGTACATGTGTCCGGAGATGTCGCAGCAGCAGCGCGACGGCCTGGCTTACGGTGTAAAGGTTCCGCTGGTCTACACCAACGTGGTGCTGCGCAATCGCCAACCGTTTGAGAAACTACAAATCAACAGTGCAGAATGTCTAGGAAGCTTTTTCGGCGGCGTTACGCTCGATTTTCCCGTAAGCATGGGCGGATACGCGTATCCGGAAAAAGTCGACGAACCTTGCGTGATTCACATGCAATACGTGCCGTGCGCGCCCGGACTTCCCGCGCGAGACCAACAACGCGCCGGCCGCGCTCAACTTTACACCACCACATTTGGAACCTTTGAACGCAATATCCGCGATCAGCTCAACCGCATGCTGGCCGCTGGCGGCTTCGACGCGGCGCGCGACATTCAGGCCATCACCGTGAACCGCTGGCCGCATGGCTACGCGTATGAATATAATTCGCTCTACGATCCGGTCTGGCCGCCAGGAAAGTCGCCGTGCGAAATCGGCCGCGCGGCGTTCGGAAACATTCATATCGCGAACTCCGACGCGGGAGCATTTGCGTACACGAACGAAGCCATTGATCAGGCGTGGCGTGCGGTGCAGGAAATCGTCTCGCAGAGATAAACCATGAAGAAGCGAAAGAAGAAGGGCATCGATCCCGCGAAAGAAGCGCGGCGCAGAGCGCGAAAGTCTGGAGTTGCTCCGGCCGCGACGCGCGTAATCGCCGACAAGCGCACCCGTCCACCCAAGCATAAAAAGAAAGAGCTAGAGCCGGACGCCTACTGAGATTCTGCGAATCTTCTGCCGAGGTCCCGACCGGGACCTAGTTTTTGGAGCCTCACCCAGGTTTGTGATCCGGAACCTTTTCGTCGCTCCGAAACAACGCCGCGGGCACTAACTTTCGCCGCACCGCCAATTCGGTGGCGATGCTCTCAAATCCTGCTCGGTCGAAGCCCATGCACACGGTCCGCACCGTGGCGTCGCTATCGATTAGAAAAGTTGTGGGAACGTTGGTCAGGCCGTATCCGTTGGAGACGGGGTATCCGTCTTCATCGATCAGTACTGGGAATGTCACGCCGTACTCTTCGGCGAAGTGCCTGGTGGCGCGCATATCGTCCTGCGAGACTCCCAAAAACGTCACGCCCTCACCGCCGTACCGCTTATACAGTCGTTCGAGAAACGGAAACGTGAATTGGCACACCGGGCAGGAAATCTTAAAGAACGCCACCACCACCAAGCCGCGCTTCATCGCCGCGTTCAGCGAATACTCTTTCCCGTCCAGCGCCTGCAGAGAAAATCCGGGAGCGATCTTTCCGGCATCAAGATTGGTCATAGTTTCGGCGGCTCCAAGCAATCGCGCAAGTCGGCGCAAAAGTGCCATGGCCAAAGTTTACCGCAGCAAGCGCTCGCAGCAAAAGCGGTCCGATCGGTACGGGCTAGTGAATGTTCTTGGTTTTGTGCTGCATGTAATCCATCAACAAGTACTGGCCAAGATTGTAGGGCGTGGTGAAGTAGGCTTTGCCTTTGCACATTTCGGTAATCTTCTGCACGAAGTTGATGAGGCTGTAATCGCTGGCCAGCATGAACGTGTTGATCATGATGCCGGCGCGCTTGCACTTGTTCACTTCTTCGAGCGTTTGTCCCACCACGAAGGGATCCAGGCCAAAAGCGTTTTTGTAGATGCGTCCGTCCTCTAGCGTCAGCGCCGAAGGCTTGCCGTCCGTGATCATCACGATTTGCCGCATGTCTTTCTTCTGGCGCAGCAGAATGCGTTGCGCCATGCGCAAGCCTTCGCGCGTGTTGGTGTAGTACGGGCCGACTTGCACGCGCGCCAGTTCGCCTATGGGAACTTCTTCCGCGCTGTCGTGGAACAAAACTAAATTCAAAGTGTCGCCGGGATATTGCGTGCGAATCAAATGCGATAGCGCCATGGCCACGCGTTTGGCAGGCGTAAAACGATCTTCGCCGTATAGAATCATACTGTGGCTGCAATCCAGCAGCACCACCGTGGCGCAAGAGCTGTGGTACTCGCACTGGTGCACCATCAGGTCGGAGTAATTCATCTCAATGGGAACTTTGGCGCCTTCGCGGCGCACCGCGTTGAACAGCGTGGCGCTGATGTCTATGTTGAGCGTGTCGCCAAATTCGTACGGCCGCGAAATCCCGCCGGACTCCACGCCGGTAGCCAAATCGCGCGTATCGTGCCGCCCGAAGCTGCTGCGGCCCAGCGAGCCCAGCAAATCTTGCAAAGTCTTGAATCCGAGAAAATCGATCGTTTTGTCCGTGATCTCGAATCGCACTTCTTGTTGCCGTTCTTGCGCGTCGCCCACCTGGCCGCGCGCCGAACTGGTATTGGGCGGCGTCACCTGCGGGGGCTGCTGCGGATTGATAAAACCTTCCTGGCTCAGCCGTTCCATCAGTTTTTCGATCAGATCTTTTATTTCCTGATTGTTCATCGCGCCGGGATCTTGCAGCATTTTTTGCATCTCTTCGCTCATGGCGTCGTCGGGAAACAGGTCGCCTTCCTGTAGCGCGCGCAGAATCGCTTCTTTCAGCGCCTCCATTGAGCGGTCCGGATCCATCTCGTTAACGCCGTAATATTGCGATTCAAACCCGCTCTGCAGAAAAAAATCGCCCAGCCGCTTGACGAGTTCTTCCAGGTCGACCGCATCTGCGGGTTCGCCGACGTATTTTCCGTAGCGGATAAATTTCATTTTGTCGCCTCTGGTGGTGCAGCCTAGCCCAATTTGGAGTGCGGCGGCTTGACGCCGCTTTTCTGGCTGACGGCGGTGCCACGAACGATCAAAACAAGCGATTGCTCCAATGCTGTTGCGACGTCACTGATGCTAGGCAAAAGTGGCGTCAAGCCGCCGCACTACAAATCAATTCAATCCGCGGCGCGGCGGACGGTTGCTGCCCGGCTCGCGCGGCTCCGGTGGCCGCTGTTTTTCCGCGTAGTAGCCGCGCTCTTCGGTGCGGCCAATGCGCCTATGCGCCCACAGTCCCTCAAGAATCATCTCCGCCGCTGCGGCCGCTGGACCTGCGTCCTTGCGATTCTCGACGCCTAAGCGGTTCACATGTTCCAGCAAGCCTGGAATTTTCGCCAACTGCTGGGAACGCTCTGCGGTGGTCGCATGTTCCGGTAACTTTAACTCACCGCCGGCCTCAAACCATTGAATAACCGGCTGAAAGTTGGTCTCGCCAAAGTTCTTCGAGAAGACCCGGCCAACCGCCGTACGGATTAATTCTCGCGCAATGAAATCCGCGCCTTTTAGTTCACCCTCATATTCGAGTTCCAGCTTGCCGGTGATCGCCGGCAGCGCGGCGTAAACGTCGGTGACGCGCGCGACAGACGCAGGCTCGCCGGTACGCACCGCGCGTTGCTCCGCACTGCTGACCACGCTCTCCAGCGTGGTGATCGGCAGTCGTTGGCTAACGCCCGAGCGCCGGTCTACGCGCTTGTCTTCGCGCGCCTGGAACGCAATTTCTTCCACCACGTGACGCAAATATTCTGGAACCTCTATTTTGCGCTCCGGATCACGAGAAACCCACGCTTCTTGCGCGGTGATGGTCATGCCTTCCGCGACGCTGGCAGGGTAGTGCGTGCGAATTTCCGCGCCGATACGATCTTTCAGCGGTGTGATGATTTTCCCGCGCGCCGTGTAGTCTTCCGGATTGGCCGTGAATACCAACAGGACATCCAAGGGCAACCGCAGCGGATAGCCTTTTATCTGAATATCGCCTTCCTGCATGATGTTGAAAAGTCCCACTTGAATCTTGCCGGCCAGATCCGGCAGTTCGTTGATGCCGAAAATGCCGCGATTCGCGCGCGGCAGCAAACCGTAGTGAATGGTCAGCTCGTCGGAAAGATCGCGTCCGCCGCGGGCAGCGCGGATAGGATCAACGTCGCCGATGATGTCCGCCATGGTCACGTCCGGTGTGGCCAGTTTTTCAATATATCGCTGCTCGCGCGGCATCCAGAAGATGGGCGTGTTGTCGCCTTCGGAGGCAATCCGTTCGCGGCACCCACGGCAAATAGGCTCTAGCGGGTCATCGTTGATTTCGCAGCCCGCCACCACGGGAACTTCGGCGTCCAGCAGGTTGATCAGCCCGCGGAGGATGCGGCTCTTGGCCTGTCCGCGCAATCCGAGCAAAATGAAATTGTGGCGCGAAAGCAGCGCGTTCACGATTTGCGGGACCACCGTGTCTTCATAGCCATGCACACCAGGAAACAGCGGCTCGCCCTTTTCAATGGCGCGCAACAGATTCCGCCGGATTTCATTTTTCACCGAGCGCGAAGCGCCGTGCGCATCGAAATCCGGAATGCGCTTCAGCTCACCAATCGTGCGTGGTTTGGGATGGCTCGCAGAGTGTGTTGCCGTGGTCGCTGTCATAGGTCCTTTGTTGATCCTTGTTCCGCGCTGGATTGTTCAGCGCCTTGCACCGGCTTCAAATGCTCGAAGTCGAAAACGCGTCGTTCACATCAAACGTCGACGCCAACGGTTAGATGCCGCCTCAGTTCAAACCGTGGCCATTGCCCCCGGCGCGGCTGCGCACCGTCGCTGCTTTTTGTAGATGCGGCGCCCATTCGCGAAGATACGAGACCAGCCGCTGCTGGCGGTCCGCTTCACTACGTAGTTCCAGAATCTGCTGCTTCCACGGCAATTCCATCGGCAACGTGCCGGCAATCACGTAAGAAGGATTTTCTGCCGGCTGGCCGTTGAGGTTCTTGGGGTAGTCGCCGAAAACCAGCGTGTGACACGTTTCGTAAAGTTCCACCAGGTCTCTTCGCACGGAGTCGCCCGCCACCGATGGTTGGTCTTCCAAATAGACAACGCGGCCCTCCACCAACGGTGCGTCGGTAAACATCTCCAGCACGCGAAACGGCGCGCGACCCACCGTCAGGATGTCCATCCTTCCATCCTCTTCCCGCTTAAGCACTTCAACGATCTCTGCGGTGCAACCCACCCGCGCAAGTCCTTTGGGAAGTGACAGGAGCATGCCGAATTCCAATTTATCTTCCAGGCAGCGTTTCACCATCTCGCGATAGCGCGGCTCGAAAATGTGCAGGGGAAGCTCAGCGCCGGGGAGAAGAACGACGTTCAGGGGAAAGAGCGGAATGCGTTCTGGCCGCATGTCTCAAGTAAATGATAACAGATGGAGAGGGACGGCGTTGCGCGGCGACCGCCGAAGAAAAATCAGCTCAATTCGGACAGCAGGGACTCCATTTCGGAACGCGCGTGCCCGTCGCCTTTCTTGCCAGCTTCCAAGATTCCTTTGGTTAACACCTGCCGCGCGTCGGCAGAGCGCGATTCCCGCGCCAGCATCTGCGCGTACATCAGATAGGCCGGGATATAGTCCGGGTGACGGTCATTGAGCACGCGGAAATGCGTGTCCGCGGCCGCGGTGTCGCCAGTGTTGGCGCATTCCAGCGCCAGACCATAGCGCGAGAACGCGTCTTCCGGCTTCTTGGCTATGAATTCTTCCAATAGTTGTCTGCGGCTTTTCTTTTGTTCGGTTGTCATTTCATCTCGTATTATACAGCAGGCGAAAAACGCCGCGCGCGCAGCGAACGATCAGGGAGACGAGGGCGAATGACCAGCAAAAGTGCGAGTAAGAGAAGCAGGGAAGCAGAGGCTCTTCCAGGGAAGCCGGTGAGCGCCTCGCGCTCAGAAATGTCTGAGGTGGTTCTGCCGGCATGGACGAACGCTCTCGGGAAGCTACTCGGCGGACAAGTCATGCATCTGGTGGATATCGCCGCGGCCATGGCGGCATGCCGCCACTCGAACAGTTATGTAGTGACCGCGTCGGTGGATTCCATCGACTTCCGGAACGCCGTAAATCTGGGCGAAATTGTCATCCTGAAATCCCAGGTAAATCGCGTTTTCACAAGTTCGATGGAGGTCGGAGTTGAGGTCTATTCCGAAAACGTGCTTACTGGAGAGAAAAAGCATACGACTTCAGCGTTGGTGACCTTCGTGGCCATCGATGAATTTACGCGCCAGCCAAAACCAGTCTGTCCATTGATCCTGAAAACCGCGGAAGAAAAGCGCCGATTTGCCGAGGCCGCGGGCCGGCGCAAAGCGCGCTTGGCGCTACGAGCAAAAAATAAGAAATAGGCGCGACAGAGAAACGCTTAACTAACGCCGCCGACCCATTTGGGCGTCGTGGTCGGCTGAGGACTTCCGCCCGCCGGCTCGTCGGTCACGGCTAGCGCCTTGGTTTCCGCCATCAATTCCGGGGGATTGGCGACCAGCAGCACAAAGTTGCCATTCGCATCCGGACGCACCGTCTGCGAGGGCAAGGGTTTTCCTCCCGGCGCTTTCGGAATCAGCCACAGTTGCAGCACTCGATCACCGGCAGGCTGCGGAATTTTCTGCCCGCTAACTACCAATCCCAATTTCGCGTTCCAGTTCGCTTGCAGCGGCCCAATCTCGGGTTGACTGGTAGCCAGCGCGATCTTCACCGACTCGGGATCCGCCAGAATCCTGGCTTCGCGGCGCACCGCGGCAAGTTCTTCTTCGATTTTTTCGCGGCTGCGCAGTTCCGCCGTGGCGCGATCGTTCACATCAAGAATTTGCCGCTGTAATTGGCGAGCGTCCCAAGACGTATACGCCGCTACCAACAGCAGCGCCGCCACCGCCGCCCACATCCAGTAAGGCACAGCGGACTTGGCCGCCACCGCAACCCGCGGCGCCTCTCGCGCCGCCTCTTCGCGCACAATCTTCATCAGCCGCCCGCGCAGCATATCGGAAGGAACCGCTTCGGGAGCCGCGTACGCCAGCTGACTGACCAGCCAGCGCGCCTCTTGCAGTGCGGGCACGCAATCCGGGCAGTTGGTCGCCAGATGTGCCTCCAGCGCCGCGCGCTCGCCGGCATCGAGCGCACCCATCGCATAAGCTTCGAGAAGCTCGCCGAATTGGTCGCCGCTGCGGACGTCGTTGCTCAAGTCGTTGCTCACGAAGTTGCCTGCAGTCCTTCTCTGATGCGCAGTAAACCGTTGCGAATCCAGCTCTTCACCGTTCCCAGTGGCTCCTTCAGCTTCTCTGCAATTTCCGTGTGGCTCAAACCCTCAAAATACGCCAGCTCGATAGCGCGCTTTTGCTGCGGCTGCAGGCCAGTCATCAATTCGCGCACGCGCGCCGCCCGCCGCTTTTCGTCCAGCTGTTTTTCAAACTGCGGGACCGTGCAGATAACCGGCATTTCTTCCGTTTGATCTTCGCGCCGGCGCTGCCGCTCGCTCTTAAGGCGCAAATTGTCAAAGGCGCGGTTGCGCGCCATCGTTAGCAGCCAGGGCAGGAACGGTCCGCGCGCGGCATCGTACTGCGCCGCATTGCGCCACAGCTGCAGGAACACGTCTTGAACAATCTCTTCGGCCGAACCCGCCTGCTGCACGATGCGGAAAACCAGCCCGTAAACCAGACGGCAGTGCCGGTCGTATAGCTGCTCGAAGGCCCGCATATCTCTCCACAAGATCTGCTGGACGAGCGCCGCGTCCAGCGCAGCGTCATCGTGTTGCTTCGGTGATAGGGCGGCTAAGAACACAGGTGTAAGAGGGTAGTATCTTCTCCTGCCGCGCAGTACCCCTGCAACTGTAAATACGACAGTTCCGGGATATCGGATGCCACCTGAAGCAGTTAGCGCGTCGGGCCATCCAGCACGTAGTCCGCGAGTCGTATTGCTCGGTCCACCACCGCACCCACCGCCGGACCGTCCAGGTAATTTCCCGCCAGCGCCAATCCTGGGAAAGCGGCCAGTTTCTGCTGTAATGTTTGCGCTCGCCTGTAGTGGCCTAGGTCGTATTGCGGAATGGCGTGACTCCAGACCTGTACATTTGATCCGATCGGAGCTTCGCTGATTCCCAGAATGCGACGCAATTCCTGATGCACCAGCCCTTCCAGATCGGTTGCCGGAAGCTGGCACGCCGCTTTGTCGAACGCGCCGCCCACGAAGCTGGTCACCAGCACCGCTTCTTCCGGCGCGCGCCCGGGAAATAACGAAGAATTCCAGACGCAGCCGAGGATGCGCAATCGCGAGCTCCGCGGCGCGAGAAAACCAAATCCATGCAGGCTGTTTGTTATCGCCGTCCGCCGGTAGCCCAGAGACACCACCGCCACTGGAGCGTATTCGACGCTTCCAAGCAAGCGCGGCAAAGCTTCGTCCAGATTGCCGAGCAATTTGCCGGCGGCGCTCGCAGGCGTGGCGATGATCACGTGGTCCGCATAAACGGAATTCGCCGCGGCCGAAGATTCCTGCGACTTGGCAAAGTGCACCAGGAAACGACCGCGTGCGCCAAATGGCGACACTGTGACGATTGTCGCCGCTACCCCCAAATGCAGCGCCGGTCCGAGATTGCCGGCCAACGCATCACCCAGCGTCTGATTGCCATGTTCAAAGGTCACCAGAGTTGGTGTTTTGCCGCCGCGCCGCTTAGCGCGCAGCAAACCACGAATGATGCTGCCACGCGCATTCTCGGCGGCAAACAACTGCGGAAACGCGCTGCGCAACTCTAGCTTTTCCGGGTCGCCCGCGTAAATTCCGGAAACAAACGGTCCGACCAATTTCTCCAGCAATTCATCGCCGAATTTTCGGCGAACGAAATGCGCCACGGACTCACCGCCTGCGGCCGTATCGGCGGCCGGCCTGCTATGGCCCAGCACGTCGCGCAGCACGCTCCACTTGGTGCTCCCGCTGAACAGGGGACTGGTGATAAACGCCGGAGGACTAAGAGGCGCTGGCGCAAGCTGGCCGTCCAGGAGCAGGTAGCGCGGAAGTTTTGCAGGCGCGGACAATATCTCCGCTTCGATACGCAGTTCGCGGCTGAGCTTCCGCAGCGACTCGGTAAGGTTAAAGCTCTGCGGCCCCAGCTCAAAAAGAAAACCGTCGCGCGCTACCGAACGAATCACGCCGCCGGCACGCTCCGACGCTTCAAAAAGCTGCGCATCGATTCCGCGCTGCCGCAGCGTATACGCGCAAGCCAGCCCAGAAATGCCCGCGCCAATCACGATGGCGGGAAAAAACGCGGGCGCGGCCGGCGAAGTCACGATTGGGCGGACCAGGCGCAGCGCATGGGATTACAGCGTCTTGGAGAAAAGCGGTTTGGCGTCCAGCTGCTGCTTTTCCAGATACGGATCGAAGGCCATCGCCAGGTTGCGAATGAAGATGCGCCCCAGCCAGGTGGCGCGGATCTCGTCGGCGTTTTCGGTGAGCAGGCCGTCTTCACGCGCGCCCGCGAGTTTCTCGCGCGCGTCGGCGAAGTAGATATCAAAATCGATTCCGAATTCGCGGAAAATCTCGTCCTTAAAGATTACTGTGTGGCAGAGCAGCCGGCTGATCACTGCGCGGCGCAAACGGTCGTCTACCGAAAGCTGATAGCCGCGCATGGTGGCGATGCCGCGCTCGGCCACCGCTGCTTGCCACGACGGGATATCACGATGATTTTGCGCATAGGCGTTCTGTATGCCGCTGATCGCCGTGATGCCCATGCCGTAAAGGTCCGCGCCCGCTTTGGTGGTGTAGCCCTGAAAATTGCGGTGCAGCGTGCGATTTCGTTGCGCCACGGCCAGTTCGTCGCCGGGTTTCGCGAAATGGTCCATGCCGATGTATAGGTAGCCGGCGCCTAGAAATTTGCTCAAGCCGGTGCGAAAAATCTCAAATTTTTGCATGCCTTCGGGCAGGTGCGCGGCGAAGGATCCCTGCTGCTTTTTCAACCAGGGCACGTGCGCGTAGCTGAATAGCGCGATGCGGTCCGGCGCCAGCGAGATAATCTGATCAACTGTCTTGGCGAAGCGTTCCGCGGATTGATACGGCAGTCCGTAAATCAAATCCACGTTGATGCTGTCAAATCCCAGTTCGCGCGCCGCGGCAATTAAATCACGCGTCAGCTCAAACGGCTGAATACGATTGATGGCTTGCTGCACTTCGGGGTGGAAATCCTGCACCCCCATGCTCAAGCGGTTAAATCCCAGCTTACGCAGCACTTCCAGATGCTCGCGGGAGGTGACTCGCGGGTCCACCTCAATCCCGACTTCCGCGTCGGGCGCAAACGTGAATAGTTCGCGCGTAGTTCCGAAGAGATCTTCGATTTGCGGCGGCGTCAAATACGTGGGCGTTCCGCCGCCCCAGTGAAATTGCACTACGGGGCGCTGCCGCGAGACGCTGCGGCTCACGCGCTGCACTTCCTGTTTCAGCACATCCAAATACGGCAACGCCACCGCCTTATTTTTCTGGATGATCACATTGCACGCACAAAACAAACACAAGCTTTCGCAGAAGGGAATATGCATGTACAGCGATACTGGGCTCTGCGCTCGATCGGCGGCTTCATGCACGCGTTCCAAATCATTCGGGCCGAACGAATCGTTCCAGATCGGCGCCGTCGGGTAGCTGGTGTAGCGCGGCCCGGGCCGATTGTACTTGGCGAGAAACTCCTCGCTGACGTGCAGCTCATCGCGCATTTCGTCGCGCGCATCTTGTGCGGAATCGTCAGCCACATTTCGTGGCGTCGGATTCGGCGGCGTGATATTTGGCGGGGTCACAGCCGTGCCTCCGCGCTGATAGCTACTGGTGGCGTTTGCGCAAACTCAATCTGCTGCCCTGTCTCGATAAACAGTTGCGCGTGTTCCACCGGCGTGTGCTGCAAGATGCCGTGCCCCAGATTGAGGATGTGCCCGCGACCGCCAAGCGAGTTCGCCAACTCCTGCGTAGCGCTGCGAATTTTCTCCGCTGGACCAAAAAGAATCGCGGGATCGAGGTTGCCCTGCAAAGATAGTTTCGGCCCGATGTACTTCCGCAATTCCGCCAAATTCACGCGCCAATCCACGCTGAGGACATCCGCGCCAGACCGCGCCACCGCCGGTATCAAATGATTGGAAGCCTTGGTGTAATAAATCACCGGAACCTCTCCGGCAATGCGCGAAATAATTTCCTTTACCGCGGGCAGCGCGTAGCGTTCGTAATCTTCGCGCGTGAGCTCTCCGCACCAGGTATCAAATAGCTGCACCGCCGCCGCTCCAGCCGCAATCTGCGCCTTCAAATAACCGATCGTCGCGCGCGCAATCTGCGCGAGCAGCCTTTCAAACGCCGCCGGCTGGTGATACATGAAGCTTTTCACGGTAGCAAAACCTTCCTTGGTTTTGCCTTCGATCATGTAACAAGCCAGCGTAAAAGGCGCGCCCGCAAATCCCAGCACCGGCACATCCGGACCAACTTCCTTGACAATCCGTCGAATCGCTTCGTTCAAAAATGCGGTTTCTACTTCCGGATCGAAAATACGCAGCCGGTCGACGTCCGCCACCGTGCGCACCGGCTCCGGCAAATTCGGCCCGGCATCGCCCAGCTCCAGCTTCAATCCCATGGCTTCCGCCGGAATCAAAATATCCGAGAACACAATCACGGCGTCCACGCCGAGCCGACGAAACGGCTGCAGCGAAACCTCCACCGCCAAATCCGGCGTCTTGCAAACTTCCAGAAAGGGCCGCTCCGCGCGAATCGCGCGATACTCCGGCAGATACCGCCCCGCCTGCCGCATCATCCACACCGGCAGTCGCGGCACGCTCTCCCCGCGGCACGCCCGCAGAAACAGCTCTTTACGCGTCAAGTTGTCGGCTACTAAGCTCATGTCGGTTGTCGTGCACAGAATAGCAAATCCGGCATGGCAATACCGCTCCAAGCGCAGTGTCCCGTAGTGGGCCAGTTTCCGATTACCCGACCAATTGTGCCCCTAGACCAGCGGCTTCAGTTCAAGAGAGGTCTCGTCGAGTTTATTGTTCAAAGTAAGGGTGAACGAACCTCGTGCAGGTGGAAAGTTGTCTGCCACTACTAAATACGTCAGTTCGTAGCGGCCCGGACCCACGATATGGGGCTTGAAGTAGGAGGCATCACAGAAGCTATTGAACTCTAGCTTGTTCGGCTGGTCGCGTTTTATCCAGAACGCGTCGAATTTGCGAATCGTACCCGCCTGTATGTGGGCATTCGGCAGCATGTAACCTTCCCATTTAAATTCGACCGTTTTCACAGGATTCTCGAGCCCCGAGTCCAACGCAATCACTTTGTCCAGGTAAACGCAGCAGTTCATTGCTATCTTGCTGCGATGCTGGTTATGAACACCAACATGGAAGAACCTGCCGAACTCCCCAAGTTGAACCTGCATGGCGTCCGAAAAGTATTTTGGTTCCCGCCTTAGGACCAACTCGTTCCTCCACCGAGGGTTCCACTTACCTTCGTCTATGCGACGTTGCACATTCTCAGCTACCAGATCCGGTAACGACTTCCTTTCCGAAAAGGGAATCGCGTTCCCCTGGATGAAGCCTAAGATTCCGTCGTTTTGCTTGACGCCTTGTTCCTGTAAGGCGAGCACTTCAATCTCTAGAAACGATGCGACGGCAAGTTCTTGGTGAGAAAAAAGTGAGCCGCGATGGAGGTCTTTGGAATCCAATCGCTCGCGCTTAAAGTCGACGAAGACGAAGTATTCAGACCTATTCAGTTGTTCAAAGAGATTTTCCTTCAGGCCTCGAAGAGATTGTTCTCCGACGGCTATGTAGGCGTCAAACCCGAGGGCCGTCAGTCTGTCCTTAATGCTGGAAGCCAGCGATGGCTCCTCAGAGTCTTTATTTTGGCCACAACTGATAAAAACCCGTGCTCGAAGTTCCTCACCCGATCGATCAATGACCATCTGTCGCTGCTTCCCCGAAACAACAAACCCATCTTATCAGTATGCGCGCCGGATGCCTGATTGTGTCGGCGCGGCAAGGTCCAGTCGTGCGGACGCCTCGGCCCGGGTGAGCTATACTGTTCGTTCTGTGGACATTACGCGGTTTACAGCCATGAACCACGCCTATCTCATTCTTACGGTTCTCGCCTATAGCTTCAGCCTGGCTATGTATTTGGGGTTCCTGAACACCGGCAAAAACTTGACCGGCCGGGCGGCGACCCTTTTTCTTGGCCTGGGCATCGTGGCGCATTATTTTGCGCTGTTGGAGCGTTCCCGCGGCTTGCACACCGTTCCGTATCATGACCTTTACGGCTCGCTTTCGCTCTTTGGCTGGCTGCTGGCGCTCACCTATTTGGTTCTGGAGCTGATCCACCAGCAACGCTCTGTCGGCCCATTCGTCCTGTCCATCGTGTTAACCGTGTTTTTGGCCTCGCACCTGGCACCGCCGGACCGCCTTAGTCCGACCCCGGCGCACGGCCCGGTTTTTGCCCTGCACGTTACGCTGAGCATTTTGGCCTATGCCGCCTTCGCCTTATCGTTCGTGCTCAGCCTGATCTATCTTGGCGAAGAGCGATTGTTGCGCAACCGCCAGATGGGCAACGTGGTGTGGCGCCTGCCACCGCTTGACCTGCTCGAGCGCATGAGCCGCTCCAGCGTGCTGATCGGCCTCTTCGCTATCGCCGTTGGAACCGCCCTCGGCTTCATCTGGGTGGATCGCCTGCACGGCCAATTCTGGTATTACGATCCCAAATATGTGATAACCCTGCTCGTGCTGCTGCTCTATGCCGTGTATTTCATCGTGGCGCGTACGGCGGCCTGGCGCGGCGCGCGCGCTTCAAAATTCTGCGTCTTTAATTTTGTAATCGTCATTCTCAGTTTTACGGTAGTGAATTTGTACTTTTCGCAGAGTCACCGCTACTTCTAGAGGCGCCCAAAGCAGCATGGAAATTGTCCTCGTTGGATTGAACCACCGCACCGCGCCTCTTGAGGTGCGCGAACGGGTGTCTTTCACCAACGAACAAGCCCGCCGCGCCGCCGACGAACTGCGTTCCCGCGGACTCCTCGAAGAAACTCTGGTGCTTTCCACCTGCAATCGCAGCGAAGTCTACGGTGTTCCTCCGGAAGCGATGCACGAATCCGCGCCAGGACTTTCCTCGTTCCTCAGCGAATTTCATTCCGTGCAGCACGACCTTCTGAGCGTTTCGCTCTATCACCATTACGATCAGCAGGCCGTGCGCCACCTCTTCCGCGTAGCCGCAGGGATCGATGCCATGGTGCTCGGCGAAGCAGAGATTCTTGGCCAGGTGCGCGACGCCTACAAGTTCGCGCACGAGCAGCGCGCCACCGGACCGGTGCTCAACCGCCTGTTTCAAGGCGCGCTGGAAGTAGGGAAGCGCGTGCGCTCGGAGACGGAGCTCGGCGCGCGGCCCATGTCCGTGGCGTCCGCTGGGCTAAAACTCGCTGAGCGCATTTTTGGGAAGCTCAAGGAACGCAGCGCGCTGGTCCTCGGCGCCGGCGCGATGAGCGAATTAGTGGTTTCGCAACTGCGTGACCGCGGCATCGCGCACCTGGCGGTAATGAATCGTTCCGTGGAGCGCGCCGCTGCGCTGGCGAAAGAGTTTGGCGGCACTATGGTTCCGTGGGGCAATTGGGACGATGCGCTACTGACGCCGGATGTGGTGGTGACTTCCGTCGCTGCGGAAGATCCGGTGCTGCTGCGTTCCGATCTTGAACGCGTGATGAGTGCGCGCGGGAATCGCGCTTTGTTCCTGATGGATCTCGGCGTCCCGCGCAATATCGAAGCCGCGGCGAGCGAAATCTACAACGTCTATGCCTACAACCTCGACGATCTTTCGGATATCGTGCAGCAAAATCGCAGCGCGCGCGAAAGCGAAATTCCCAAGGCAGAGTTGATCATTGATGAGCATGTAGGAAAGTTTCTCTCCTGGCAGGCCAGCGTGGAGCTGATCGGCTTCGTGGCCGCGTTGCGCCAACGTGTGCAGCAGGAGCGCAGCGATTTCCTTCGCGAGCGGCTGGCAAGCATGCGTCATCTGAGCGACGAAGATCGCGACCATCTTGAAAGCATGGTGGGCGACCTGCTGGAAAAACTATTGATTGAGCCGGCACAGCAACTGCGCGGCGAGCGCGAACTGCGACGCAAGATACAAAACGTCGAAGCGTTGCGCGACCTGTTTCTTCCCGGGGACGACAAGTCGTGAGGGCCTTGCGTATCGGCACGCGCGGAAGCATGCTGGCCAAATGGCAGGCGGAGAGCGTGCGCAAGCAGCTTCTTGCGGCTACCGGCATCGACGCCGAAATTGTGATTATCAAGACAGCGGGCGACAAGCTGCAGCTTGCGCCGCTGACCGAGATCGGCGGCAAAGGAATTTTTATCAAGGAACTGGAAGAAGCGCTGCTCGATGAATCCATCGATCTGGCGGTGCACAGCGTGAAAGACATTCCCACGGATACGCCGACGCGGCTGTGTTTTCCCGCGGTGTGCAAGCGCGCTGATGTGCGCGATTGTTTGGTTTCCGCGAACGGCGTTTCGCTGGCGAACCTGCGGCAAGGCGCGCGCGTGGGAACCGGCAGTCTGCGGCGGCAAGCGCAGTTGTTGCACATTCGTCCGGATCTGGATTTTCGCGACTTGCGCGGCAATGTGGATACGCGTTTGCGAAAAGTGGATAGCGGCGAGTATGAAGCAATTCTACTGGCGAAAGCGGGCCTCGATCGCCTCGGGCTGAGTCAGCGCATTGCGGAAACACTTTCGCCCGAAGTGTGCTTGCCGGCGGTTGGGCAGGGAGCGATCGCTGTCGAAGCGCGCCTGAAAGATGCCGAGGTTGCCTCCATAGTCGGTGCGCTGGACGACGCCGAGACGCGCACCGCGATTATCGCGGAGCGCGCATTGCTTGCCGCGATGCAGGGCGGCTGCCAGGTGCCGCTGGGAGCGTGGGCGCGCATGGAGCGCGGCGAATTGCTGATGGAAGCGGTGGTGTGCTCCGTGGACGGCGTGCAGTACATCAAGGAGCGCGCCACCGGCGCCGCCGAAAACGCCGCGCAAATCGGCGAACAGCTCGCGCGGCAGTTGCTGGATGCTGGCGCGCTGGAGATTCTGCAAGCCGTAGGACGCCAGCGTGAGTGATCCATCACAATCTCCGCTGGCCGGAAAGCGCATCGTAGTCACGCGGCCCCTGGCGCAATGCGCTGCACTTTGCGCCGTCCTTCGTGATCGTGGCGGCGAACCGTTGGAATTTCCACTGATCAAGATCGTCGCCGCCGAAGATTTCACCGAACTGGACGCTGGTCTGAAAAGCCTTCGCGTTGGCGATTGGATTATTTTGACTAGCCAGAACGCCGTTAAGCCGGTAGCGTCGCGCCTGCGGTCGTTACGTGCGGCGGATCCGAACGCCGCTCGCGAGGTACACATCGCGGCAGTCGGGCCCGCAACGCAGCAAGCCGCGAAAGACTCAGGGTTAGAGGTTCATTACGTTGCGAAGGTGCACGACGGTGTTTCGCTGGCCCACGAACTCGGTGAGTGGATGCGCCGGCGTCGGGTTTTATTGCCGCGCAGCGACATCGCGAGCGCCGAATTGCCTGCGGCAATTCGTGAGTACGGCGGGGAAGTACTCGAAGCCATCGCTTATCGCACGGAACATTCTCGTGAATGCGCGAAGGCGCTCAACGGGGCTCTTGCAGCGGAAACTGTGGACGCCATAGTCTGCTTCAGTCCTTCAGCCGTGCACTCTCTGGTAAGCGTCGTCGGCCGCGAACGCATTGCAAGCATCCAGAGCAGAGTGACATTTGTAGCTATCGGACCGTCGACGGGCGCCGCCCTTGGACGCGCGGGGATACCGAAGCCGCTGGTTGCATCGGGTACTATCGTTGATGAGGTTGTGCATTTGTTGACCGACTATTTCGCAGACCGCGCGAAGTGCATGAGCAGTACGGGTGCCGCGACTGGGCCTAAAGCCTTGCGTCGGTAGCGATTTCATTTTGCGGGAGAGAAAAAATCATGAGTTTTCCGGTGCACCGGCCGCGGCGATTGCGCAGGACGGAGGCTTTGCGCGGATTGGTGCGTGAGACGCGGCTTACTGCTGCCGGCTTGATCTATCCGTTGTTCGTTTGTCCGGGCGAGAATGTTCGACTGGAAGTTAGCTCCATGCCCGGCGTTTTTCAGCAGTCCGTGGATCGCATTGTCGAAGAATGCTGCGAAGTTGCGGCGCTGGGAATTCCTGGAGTTTTGCTGTTTGGTTTGCCTGACGCGAAGGATGCGCGCGGCAGTAGTTCGCTGCTGGCCGAGGGCGTGGTGCAACGCGCGGTGGAAGCGATACGCAAGGCCAAGCTGCCGCTGCTGGTGATCACCGACGTTTGTTTGTGCGAGTACACGGATCACGGGCACTGCGGAGTGATTGAAAATGGCGACGTGGCCAACGACCCTACCGTGGAGATTCTTGCCAAGCAGGCGCTTTCGCACGCCCGCGCCGGTGCGGACATTGTGGCGCCTTCCGACATGATGGACGGGCGCGTGGCGGCGATTCGCAACATTCTGGATGAACATAAATTTGCCGACGTGAGCATTCTTTCTTACGCCGCGAAATATTGTTCGGGTTTTTATGGACCGTTTCGCGAGGCGGCGCAATCTTCTCCGCAGTTTGGCGATCGGCGCAGCTATCAGATGGATCCCGGCAACGCGCGCGAGGCGCTCAAGGAAGTGGCGCTTGATCTTGAAGAAGGCGCTGATATGGTGATGGTCAAGCCGGCGCTGCCGTATCTGGATGTGATTCGCCGGGTGCGCGACGCTTGCAACGTGCCGGTGGCGGCCTACAACGTCAGTGGCGAATACGCCATGGTGAAGGCGGCCGCGGGCAACGGCTGGCTGGACGAAAAGCGCGTGGTGCTGGAAATCTTAACGGGCATTCAGCGCGCGGGCGCAGATATTATCATCAGCTATCATGCTAAGGATGCGTCGCGCTGGCTGGCGCCGTGATATTTTGGTCTGCGCTGTTTTGCAGGCCCCGGCGAAGATGAACGTGTTCCGTGACCCGTGTTCCGTGCAAATGTCCAATTTGGCGCACTCTAAAGTGATGAAAACTCCATTATGAATGCACCTACAAAAGCGGTGAAACCGAACCGGCAGCGCTCGCGCGAGATTTTTGCGCGGGCGGAGACGGTGCTGGTGGGCGGCGTGAACAGTCCGGTGCGGGCGTTTCGCTCCGTGGGCGGCGAGCCGCTGATCATTGAGCGGGGCAGCGCGCAATATTTGTACGACGCGGACGGCAACGAGTTGCTGGACTACGTGTGCTCGTGGGGAGCGTTGCTGCTGGGTCACGCGCATCCCGCGGTAGCGGCGGCGATTGCGGATCAGGCGCGTCGCGGGACTAGTTTCGGCGTGACTACCGAACTGGAGATCGAGCTGGCCAGCGTGATCCATGGCGCGATTCCGTCGATGGAAAAAGTTCGCTTCGTTTCGAGCGGGACGGAAGCGACGATGAGCGCGGTGCGGCTGGCGCGCGGGGTTACCGGCCGAGATTACATTTTGAAATTTGAGGGCTGTTACCACGGGCACGCCGACAGTTTTCTGTCACAGGCGGGTTCCGGGTTGGCGACTTTGGGTATTGCGGAGTGTCCTGGTGTGCCGGAGGCGTTGGCGGCGCTAACGCTGAACGCGCCGTTTAACGATTTGCCGGCCGTGGAACGGCTGTTCGCGGAACATGCGGGAAAAATTGCCGCGGTGATTGTGGAGCCTATCGCCGCGAATATGGGTGTGGTGCTTCCCGCCGAGGGATTTTTGAGCGGGCTGCGGGAAATTACGCAGCGCAATGGGGCGTTGTTGATCATCGACGAAGTAATCACCGGATTCCGGCTGCACTACGGCGCGGCGCAAAAACTTCTGGGCATAGATGCGGACCTCACCACGCTCGGAAAAATCATTGGCGGCGGCGTGCCCGTGGCGGCGTACGGCGGGCGGCGCGAATATATGGATCGCGTGGCGCCGCTTGGCCCGGTGTATCAGGGCGGGACGCTGGCGGGGAATCCGCTGGCGATGCGCGCGGGGTTGGCGACACTGAATGAACTTACCAAGCCGGGCGTTTACGAAGCGTTGAATCGAAACGCGGAGCGGCTGGTTGCGGGGCTGCGCAAAGCGGTTGCGGAGTCCGGAGTTCCCGCGGTTGTGAATACGATTGGTTCGCTGGCGACGATTTTCTTTACCGCCGAGCCGGTCACCAATTATGCGGGAGCGAAGAGTTCCGACAAGACGCGATATGCGCGCTACTTTCGCGAGATGCTGGATCGTGATATTTTTTTGGCGCCCTCGCAGTTTGAGGCGGCGTTTGTTTCGGTGGTGCATACGAGCGATGATATCGATCGCACCATCGCCGCGGCGCGGTCTTCGTTGCAGGCCATCGCCGATACTCCGTAAAGCTTTCATTTTGTAATTCCATATTTGAGTGGAGAGCAACCTATGGCCGAATTCGAGTTACCCGAACGTCCCGAAGGATCGCCCGAAGAGAATCCATTGATACTGCCGGTGTCGGTGACGATTTCGACGCTGGCGGTACTGGTGGCGCTGGTGACGATGTTCGGGCATCGCGCGGCGAACGAGCAAATATTGTTGCAGGCGAAAGCTTCGGATCAGTGGAACTTCTATCAAGCCAAGAACATTCGCTGGCACGAGATGGAGGCCAACGCCGATTTGCTGGGCGGCTTGGCGCCTTCGGATAAAGAGAAGACCGAAGCGTTGCGCGAGAAATATGTGAAGTCGGCAGAGAAGTACGAACGCGAGAAAGACGAGATTTCTAACGAAGCCAAGAAACTGGAAGCGGAACGGGACGTTTTTGGGCATCGCGAGGATCGCTTTGACGCCGGCGAGGCGCTGCTGGAAATTGGATTGGTCATTTGTTCGATGACGCTACTGACCAAGAAAAAGATATTTTGGTTTTCGGGCATGGCCATCGCGGGTGTGGGCGTGGCGATTGCTTGCACGGCGTTTTTGCTGCATTAGCGAGACAGAGTATCGGCGTTCCCTGCGGCATCTTCATCCGGCAATTGAGCGAATGTGACGACGCTGTTGAAAGAGGCGCCTGGCGAGGGTGCCCTTGCGGCGAACCTTGCAAAATTTGGGGCAAGCGGGCGATCGCTGCGAAAAGAGGGAGCCGGGAGACAGAGCCGCGGGCTCTCGGCTGCATCACGCATGGGCCGACTGAGGGAGCGGGTGACGCCCTGAAAGGGCGTCGCTACAAAGGCTAAACCTACAAAGGCAAAAACACGGGTCTGAAGACCCGCCGCTACAACTTCGTGCTTACTGCGCTAAAGCGGCGTCAAGCCCTTCGCGCATGGCGCTCAGGGTAGACCGCACTCCGAATTAAAGCGGAGCACCGCCAGGACTTGGCGGTGCCACGGGGGGCGGAGGGGGGTGGGACTTGCGAAAGGTTGTGAAAAGAAAGGAACTTTAAGTACCTGTGTTTTCACAACCTTTCGCAAGTGTTCATTCTGCTGGGTTTACGCGCTCTTTTTGTTTGGTAAGTAGTCACTAGGAACGTCGAGCGTCTGGGGCTACCCGGACACAAAAAAGCGCCCCGATCGGGTCGGGACGCGGTCCTGCCAGCCGAAAGTGTATCATAATGGCAATTGGAGTCAAGTGAAAAATAGGGATTTGGCGAGATTTTTTTCGAGGTTGGCGAGCTTGGCGGCGAAGATGGGACGAAACGCCTGTACCAAAGGGCAGTTGTACTTTGGTGGCAGAAATGGAATCTTGCGCTACTTTCTGAGGGAAGTTCCGATATGCTACGAACTGTTTTGTTTGCTTCCCTCGACCGGTTCGGGTCGTCGTCGAGATACGTTTGTCATCGGAGGCTGCAGAAGCGCGGGCGCGCAAGAGTTTAGTGGTTCCCGGCGTTTCTCAGGCAGCGAAACGAATGTCCCAGCGCGCCCCGTTCGCACAAAATCTCGTCGACCGTCCGGAACAAATTGCAGCGCTACTGGACTGCGTGCGCGAGCTGGTGACGATACAAGCCAGCGACGGCACGATCGTGTTCGCGGGCGCGGGATTTTCGAAGATTCTGGGATACGCCCCGGAAGAACTCACCGGCTTAACAATCGATTGCCTACTGCACGAAAGCGACAAAGCGGGGCACCAGCAACTGCTGCGCGAGAACGACGAAGAACGGCGCGACGGGAAACGCAGACGGTGCCGACTGCGAGGGCGTGACGGAGGGTGGCGGTGGTTTGAGGCGGACGCGCGGATACCGTCGCGGGAATCGCTGATCGAAGGAACGGTGGTTACCTACCTCGATGTGACAGACCTGCACCGCATGGAAGCGGAGCGGCAGGTGATCTCCGAAGTGGTTCACGGATTAAATCAAACAGCTAACCTTGACGAATTGCTCAGCAGTATCCACCAGGCGCTGAAGAAGGTTTTGTACGCGGAAAATTGCTTTGTGGCGCTGCACGACGCGTGCTCGGATTCATTTCAGTTTCCATTTTTTGCGGATGAGTACGACAGTGCGCCCGCGCCGCAACGGGTGGGGCGGAGCTGCACGGCATTCGTGTTTCGCACGGGGAAGGCCCGGCTGATACCGCAGTCGGAATTCGACCGATTGGTAGAGCAGAACGAAGTGGAGTTGGTGGGCTCACCGTCGCCCTCGTGGCTGGGAGTGCCGCTAAAGACACCCACGGCGACGATCGGCGTGCTGGTGGTGCAGCATTATTCGAACGAACATGCGTATGACGAGCGAGACCTGGAATTCATCGATTCGGTGGGCGGGCACATCGCTTTGGCGATCGAACGGCGGCGCGCGGAAGAAGCGCTGCGGCAGAGCGAATCGGAATTTCGCCTGTTGTTTGAACATAATCCGCTGCCAACGTGGGTGTTCGACAGCGAGACGCTGCGGTTTCTGCAGGTGAATGATGCTGCGGTGCGGCAATACGGATACACCGCGGATGAATTTGACGCCATGACGATTTTGGACATCCGGCTGCCGGAGGAGCGCGCGGGGTTCAAGGAGCAGATGCGCACGTGGCTGGATAGCGCGCAGGTGCAAGCGAGCTGGAAGCACGTCCGAAGGGACGGGCGGGCGCTGAATGTGGAGATCACGTCGCACCAAGTGGAATATGCCGGGCGGCGAGTGCGGCTGATGGTGGCGCAAGATGTGAGCGAGCGGCAATCGCTGGAAGAGCAACTGCGGCAAGCGCAAAAGATGGAAGCGGTGGGGCGGCTGGCCGGAGGCGTGGCGCACGATTTTAATAATTTGCTGATGGTGATCAAGGGGCACACAGAATTGTTGCTGAACGTGCTGCCGCCGTCGGATCAGATTTCGAGAAAAATTGAGCACATCGACCGGGCGGCGGATCGCGCGACGGCGTTGACGCGGCAGCTGCTGGCGTTCAGCCGGATGCAGGTGCTGCAGCCGCGAGCGATCAACTTGAATACGATCGTGGAGGATATGGGGAATCTTTTGCCACGCCTGATTGGCGAGGATATTGAACTGGTGATTCGTCCCGCCACGGCACTGGGCACGATTCGCGCGGACGGCAGCCAGATGGAACAGGTGATCATGAATCTGGCGGTGAACGCCAGAGACGCGATGCCGGGCGGCGGGAAGCTGGTGATTGAGACGGAGAACGCGGACTTGGATCATTCTTACAGCGCGGGGCATCCGGTGGTAAAGCCGGGGCGGTATGTGATGCTGGCGGTTTCCGATTCGGGCGTCGGAATGGATGCGGCGACGCAGGCGCATATATTTGAGCCGTTTTTTACCACCAAGGAACAGGGTAAGGGTACAGGACTGGGATTGGCTACCGTGTACGGAGTGGTGAAACAGAGCGGCGGATTTATTTGGGTGTACAGCGAAGTTGGGAAGGGCACATGTTTCAAGATTTACTTGCCGCGCGTGGATCAGGCAGCCGAAGCGCCCGGGGCGGTGCTGCCGTTTGCGGAGGTTCCGCGCGGGACGGAGACGGTGCTGCTGTCCGAGGACGAGCAGGATGTGCGGGAAGTGGCGCGGGAGTTTTTGGAGAGCGGCGGGTATACGGTGATCGAAGCGCAGAATGGCACGGAAGCGCTGGAGTTGGGGTTGAAGCACAATGGAAAGATCGATTTGTTGATCACGGATATGGTGATGCCGGGAATGCGCGGGCAGGAATTGGCGGCGCGATTGTCGCAACAGCGGAGTGATTTGCGGGTGCTGTATATGTCCGGATACAGCGAGCATTCGGCGGCGGATGGGGCGTTGTCGGATCGTCGGGTGAGGTTGTTAACGAAACCGTTTAGCCGGAGCGTGTTGCTGCGGACGGTTAGGGAATTGTTGAATGATGGGGTTGGGTAGGGAGATTGTGGTTTGGCGGGGGTTTGAGTAAGACGCGGGTGTATGTGCCGCGCCTCCGGCGCTCCCGGGTCGGTGGTCGCGTGGACCCAGCGCTTGCGCGCTGGGCTAAATTGTGTCGCGCCTGCGGCGCTGGTAGTGGGTCCCAGATCAATCGACTTTACCTCGCCGATGTTGTTTTCGCCTGATCGATCATTTCGCTAACAGATTAGAGAGGTTGAGCGACCGTGGTTCGCTCAAAAAATGAAAGGCGGCCGCCTCAGAAGGCGGCCGCTACAAAGTCGAAGGCACGGGTCTGAAGACCCGCCGCTACACGTGGGGGTGTTGGAGGTGCCAGGTGGTGTGGTGTTGGAAATCGCGGGCGGCTTGGATTACGGAGAAGTCGTCGCCGCCGCGGGCTACGAATTGGAGGCCTACGGGGAGATGCTTGTCGGTGAAGCCGCAGGGGACGCAGAGGGCGGGTAGGCCGCAGAGGTTGCCGATGGCGCCTAGGGGATCTGGGTAGTCGGGTCCGGATTCGAGGTTCATGTCGATGGGTGAGGCTGGGGTGGGCTGGCCGGCGGCGACCAGGACATCGAAGTTGTCGAAGAGGGGGTCGGCTTTCTTTTGCAGGATTTCGCGGATTTTCAGGGCTTGGATGTAGTCGGCGGCGGAGATTTGTTCGCCCACGTAGCCGGCGATTTGTCCGAGGGGGTCAACGAGTTCGCTAACTTTTCCCGAGCGGATTAGATCGCGAAAGGAACCGGCGGCTTCTACGGCTACCACCAAACCACCTACATCTTCCCAGGGACCGGTGGGGAGGGCTACGTCGCGAGTTTGCGGCGCGATCTTGCGCAGGATTTTTTCCGCGACGGAAACTACTTTGGCGACGGCGGGGTCAATGTTGGTCCAAGCGTTGGTTAGCCAGCCGATGCGGAGCGGGCGCGCTTTCAGTTGCATGGAGGGGGAGTAGGTGAAGGCGGCTTTGTCGATGGGGAGAGTGTTGCGGTCGCGGATGTCGTGTCCGGCGATGGCGGCGAAGATGTGGGCGCAGTCTTCGGCGCTGCGAGCCATGGGGCCGATTTTGTCCATGCTGGGCGCGAGAGCCATGGCGCCGTAACGGCTGACGCGGCCGTAGGTGGGCCGCAGACCGCTAATGCCACAGAAGGAGGAGGGGCAGACGATGGAGCCCCAGGTTTCGGTGCCGATGGCGAAGGCGGCGAGGCCGGCGGCGACGATCGCGCCGGAGCCGGAAGAGGAGCCGCAGGTCCAGCAGCCGGTGTTCCAGGGATTTTTGGAGGCGCCTTGCAGCGAGGCGTTGGCGAAACGGTAGCCGAGGCCGCCTGCGAGTTCGATCATGGCGGCTTTGCCGATCAGGACGGCGCCGACGTTGCGGAGGTGGTCGATGACGGCGGCGTCGTAGTCGAAAATTTGATTGGCGTAGGGCTTGGCGCCCCAAGTGGTGGGGATGCCGGAGACCGAGAGAAGGTCTTTTGCAGCGTAGGGGATGCCGTGCAGCGGGCCGCGATAGTGTCCGCGATGGATTTCTTTTTCGGCGGCGGTGGCTTGCTCGAGGGCGATTTCGGGGGTGAGGCGAGCGTAGGCGTTGAGGGCGGGGCCGAGCTTTTCGCTACGGTCGAGGTACAGCTGGGTGAGTTCGACGGGAGAGAGTTTTTTGGATTCGATGCGCTTGGCTAGTTCGGTGATGGGGAGATTGAAAAGTTCTTCGCTGGGCATCAGGGTCCTCAGAAGGGATTAGTCAGGCGTCCTTAGGCCTTGGGTGGGGCGGGCGCGGTTTGCGAGTTCGCATGCGGGGCCGAGGGGCTTTTTTCGTGTTCGATGAGGGGCTTGAAGTGCAGAGCGGGGTCGTCGGAGTTTTCGGTTTTGTAGGCGCGGAGGCGATCGAGAGAGGACTGTGTGGAGTTGCAGATTTTTTTCAGGGCGGTTTTTTGGTCTTCGGAGAAGCGCGGGCCGTAGAGGGTAACGATGGTTTGCAAGCGGAGGGAGGCTTCGGATTGGCTGGCTTCGCTGAGAGGTGGGACGGTTGTCGCGGTTTGCGAAAATGTTGCGGCTGCGGCTGGAGATGTGGTGCCAACTATGGTCGCGGCCGCGCCCGTCAGAAAAGCAGTGGTTGTGAATTTGCGGCGGGTTAGGATGGAACTTTTTGGTTCGAGCACGCTAGTTGGCTCCGAGGATGAGTGTGTTTCTTGGAACGAAAGTATCACGAGGCCGGGGGTATTCTTCCGAATATTATTGCGGCGTTGTGCTGTTGTTTTTTTAGGGGCACAGTGGGCGTCGCATAGGGTTTCGATCAGGGTGTTGCGGCAGAAAGGCGACCGCCTCAGAAGGCGGCCGCTACATAGTCCACTGCAAAAGCGGCGACTATTCGGAGGTTAGGGCACGGATTTGGGATTCGAGGGATTGATTGTATTGGCGCTCGTTTTGTAGTTCGGTTTGGAGCTTTTTTACTAGCGTGTCGAGGAAAGTGATTTCGGCGCGGAGTTTTTGGATTTCGGCTGGAGTGGCGACGGGGCGTGAACTTTGATCTTGCGGATGCGTTGGTGCGTGCATCGATTGCGGTGCGCTGCTGGCAGCCGGAGGGCGTGGGCTGAAGGCGTCGGCCAGGGCGCGGGGCCACGCTGACTCTGTCGCTGCGGGTTGCCCTGAGGGAGGCACCGCTAAAATCGGACGCGGCACCGGAGCGGTGGGAGCGAAGAGTTGGTTGAGGGCGGCGCTGGGCGTGGGAGTTCTGCCGAGGCCGGACAATTCGGCGTTTTTCGGTTGCAAGAGACTTTTTACCCGCAGAATCAGTTCCTGCGGCTGAAACGGTTTGCGAATCAGTTCGTCGGCGCGAACGGAGACGGCTTTGTCGGCGACGGTTTTGTTCACGACGCCGGACATGAGGACTACTGGGATTTCGGAATAGTCCGGGTGTTGCTTGATTTCGGAGCAGACGGTGTAGCCATCTTTGTCGGGCATGATGACGTCGGTAATGACCACATCAGGACGGTTTTGTTCGAACTGGGCCATGGCGGATTGCGCGTCGGCGCAGGTGATGACGTTGATGTTCTCGCGGCGGAAGGCGATCTTGATGACTTCGCGCATGGTGGCGCTGTCGTCGATGAAATAGACGGTGGGGAGACGTTTTTGTGTGGAGTCTCCCGGCGGCGGAATCAGCATGGTTTCGCTCATGTGGCTTCCTTATCTGCCAAGTCGTTGGTTAGATCTTCGGCCAAGGATTGGGTGTTTTCGTCGTACTCCCGCATGGCGTCGAGCATCAGGTCGGTGGCGGTGCGGAGTACCGTGCGTTGGGCGGAGGTGGCGCCGTATACAAATTTATATACTCCCGCGCCGCCCTGGACGCAGCTTTTTAGGATGTGGATGACGGCTTCGTCACCAAAGAGCGCGCCGCATTCGGCGTGGGCGATTTCGCCGGCGTCGTAAAAGAGCAAGGCGTCGGTTTCGCCGGCGTTGATGTGCAGCGCGCCGGTTTGGTGGGCGTGGCCGAGCATCTGCATAACGCCGGGAAGGTCGTGGTGCGTGAGGCTGCCGCTGAGGCTGGTGTCCGCCTGCGCAAGCATTTGCGTGGGCTGGAAGCCGTCGGCTTTGCTGATGATGATTTGTTTGACGTGCGCGGCAATTACGCCCGGGGCGCGCTGGCGATCGATGTAGTCGTCGCAGCCGGCCTGGAAGGCTTGCATGAGAGCGCGCTGGCTGCCGTCGCCGAGAGCGATGAGCGGCAGGGAATTGTTTTTGGCGTCGGCGCGGAGGATGCGGGCGATATCGAGGGCGTCCATTTCGCGCATGTTGGTGGCGCAGAGGATGGCGGAAGGCGCGTCGTATTCGATGGCGGTTAGCGCGAATGCGGCTTGCGTGCTGGTGACGACTTCGAAGCCTTCGCGTTTTAGCGCGTCACTGAGGCGCTTGGCGAAATAGACGTTGCTGTCAATCAGCAAAATTTTTGCGGGGCGGCCGGCGAGGATCACGACATGGCCTCCACGAGGGTCTGGGCGCGGGCAAAAGCGGGTTGGTCTTCGGGGCGCGCGGTGAGGGCGCTGACGTCGAGGACTTCGATGACGTTGCCGTCGTGAGAGATCCATCCGGCGACGTGCGGCGCGTCGGATTCGCTCGGGTCGGTAATTTCCGCGTTGATCAATTCGCATTCTCCCGTGATGGGAAGAGCGACCCACTCGTTTTGCCGGCCGTAGCGACGAACGGCAATTAAATAAAAACGGCGGGCGGAGATTTTTTTGCCGAGGAGTTGCTCGGCGATTTCGCAGACGGGGACGATGCGGCCGCGACGGAGAATCACGCCCTCGACTTGCGGCGTGCGGTGGGGAAATTTGAACATGCGGCTGGGGGCGACCAGTTCGGAGACTTCGGTGGCGGCGATGGCAAAGCGACGGTCGCCAAGGCGCAGCAGCACGACGGATTGCAGTTCGAGTTCGGCGACGGCGGTCATGGCGTTTCACCGGCTGATGCAAGCGATGCTTCCTTGGCGGCTTGCTGAGCTTGCGAGGCTTCGAGTATGGAAATTTCCTGGTCGGTCAAGAAGCCTTCAGGATTCACGACCGGGACCACGGTTTGGTCGAGGGCGGTGAGGCCGCGATACCAATGGCGCTCGTTCGCGCAAAAGGCGAGCGGGAGCGATTGCAGATGCGTCATGCTAGTCATCTTCTCGATGCCGTCGATCAACAGCGCAGTGCGGGTCTGGCGCAGGATGAAAACCAAAGTGCCGGGGATGAGCGGCAGACCGAAATGAATGGTGCCATTCACCACAAAGAGTCTTTGTTCGCCGCGCAGCAGGAGGTGTCGTACTTTATGCAATCCGGAATTCTTGATTTCCGCTGCCGCCCCGGCGAGGCTATCCACGCTGCGGACTTCCTGGACGGATGCCGAGGAAATGGCCAAGAGCTGGCCGCCGACGCGGAACAGGATAATTTGTTCCGATTTTGCGGCGGGCGCTTTCGCTTTGGGGACGAGGCGCATCAGCGTGCTCCCACCGGGGCTACCCGCGAGATGCTGATGACGCGTTTCTCGATGGCCGGGTAGATATCGTCGATGCCCAGGGTTTCGTTTACAGCGCCAAGCTTGATGGCTTCCGAGGGCATGCCGAAAATCACGCAGGTTTCTTCGTTTTGCGCGAGGACTAAGCCGCCGGCGCGTTTGATGGCTTGGCAACCGACGGCGCCGTCGTTGCCCATGCCAGTGAGAATTGCGCCGATGGACATGGCGCCGGCGTAGGAGGCGACACTTTCCATGGTGACGTCGATGTTGGGCAGATAGCCGTTGATGCGGCCGGAAGTGCCGTCTAGCTGCATGCGACCCGTGGGCGTGACGCGCAAATGTTGTCCACCCGGGCAAACATAGAAGACGCCGGGGAGCAGCGGCTCGTTGGGCTCGGCCTCTTTGACGCGAATGCTGGTGAACTCCGCCAGCTGCGCGGTGTATTGCGTGGTGAAGGCCGCGGGCATGTGCTGCACCAGGATCACGGCCGCTGGAAAGTCGGAGGTAAATCCGGGAGCCATGCGCATGACGGTGGCTGGGCCGCCGGTGGAGGCAGCGAGGACTACGACTGGGAAGCGCTGATCAAGGCCAGAGGAGGCCGCGGGCGTCGAGATGGGAGCGCGCTGTGGTGCGGCAATCGTTGTTGGAGCGTTGCGAAGAGTTGAAGCGACGCGCGAAGCGGTACGCACCACGCGAACTTTGGCGGCCATACGAACCTTGCGCAGCAGTTCCTCACGGACGCTTTGCATGTCCAGATCGATGCCGCTGGAGGGCTTGGCGACGAATTCTATGGCGCCGAGTTCGAGAGCGCGCAGCGTGCTGGCAGCGCCCTCGCGCGATTCGGAGCTGACCACGACGATAGGGCGCGGGTTGGTGGTCATGATTTCCGCGGTGGCTTGCAGGCCGTCGACGTGGGGCATGTTGATGTCCATGGTGATGACGTCGGGCTTGAGCGATTCGGCCAGGGCTACGGCTTCGCGGCCGTCCTTGGCGTGGCCGACGACTTGAAGGTGCTCATCGGCGTTGAAAATGGTTTCGAGGACTTTGCGCATGAATGCGGAGTCGTCGACTACTAGAACGCGGAATTTTTTGGGGGCGGGGGTCGGCATGATTTATTTACGCTACCGGTACAAGCGGTCGCGCGACCTCCGTTCCCATGAGCTTTTCGACGGCGGCGATGAGCTGATCTTCCTGCACGGGCTTGGTCAGGAAAGCCGCGGCGCCTTCTTTTACCGCGCGGTTGCGATGTTTTTCGCCGGCGCGAGAAGTAACGACCAGAACGGGGATGCGGCGGGTGGTCGGGCCCTGGCGAAGTTGGGCCATTAATTCGTAGCCGGTCATGCGCGGCATTTCGAGGTCGGTGATGACCAGGTGGCAGCCGTGTTGCGCGACGAGCTCGGCGGCTTCAAGGCCGTCGGCGGCGAGTTTCACGCGATAGCCGTTTTTCTCGAGCATGCGACCGACGAATTTGCGCACGCTGATAGAGTCGTCGGCCACGACGATCAAGCGTTCTTGCTCGACGCGGTCGATGGCTTCGCTTGGAATAGTGCCGCGTGCCACGGCCGCAGAACCTGGAGCGAAGATGCGGGCGGCGCTGGCGTTGGCCTGCAGGGCGCGGCGTTCCGTGGGCTCGGCGGCGACCATGCGGTTCAGGTCGATGAGCAAAATTAGGCTGCCATCGGGCGCGATGGTCGTGCCGGGGAAAATTTTAACGCGACGGAGATATTCGCCGAGGCTCTTGATAACGATTTCGTCTTTGCCGACGACTTCTTCGACGACCAGGCCGATTTTGCGATCGCCGATATTGGCTACAACCATGTGGAAGTAACCGTTGATGGGCTCGAGCGGGGGCAGGCCCAAATAGGTGTCCAGACGCACGACCTCAGTGACGACGTCGCGAATTTTCGTGAGTAGCTTGCCACCGACGTCTTCGATTTCGTCGGAGCGCAGGCGGCGAATTTCTTCCACCACCGCGAGCGGCAGGGCGAAGCTCGTTACGCCACAGCGCACGAAGAGTGCGGGAGAAATGATCAGGGTGAGGGGCACTTTCAGTGTGAATTTCGTGCCCGAGCCGGCGGTACTTTGGATGTCGATTTCGCCGTTCAGAGCGGTCAGGTTAGCGCGAACCACGTCCAGGCCCACGCCACGGCCGGCCAGTTCGGTTTTTACGGGCGCAGTCGAAAAGCCCGGATGGAAAAGCATTTCGCGCAGGTCGCGTTCGGTGAGGCGATCCGCGGTTTCGGGGGAGACTAGACCGCGTTCGATGGCGCTTTGCTTTACGCGTTCGTAGTCGATGCCGCGGCCGTCGTCTTCGACTTCAATGTAGATGTGATTGCCGCGATGATAGGCACGCAAGGCGACGCGGCCGGTGCGAGGCTTGCCCGCCGCGACGCGATCTTCGGCGCGTTCGATGCCGTGAGCGACGGAATTGCGGACCAAGTGGACCAAGGGATCGGAAATTTGCTGAATGATGTTGTTGTCGAGTTCGGTCTCGCTACCGGTGGGATCGAGTTCGACGGCCTTGTTGGCTGATTTTGCCGCATCGCGGACGGCGCGGGACAATCGGGAATAGAGCGTGCCGATGGGCACCATGCGGGCAGCAGTGAATTCGTCCTGCAGGTGGTGAGCTAATTTCGTGAATTCATCGATGTCGCCTTCGACGCGTCCGATGAAGCCTTGCAATTGCGAGAGCACTTCGTTCACGTCGGCGGAAATTTCGGCCATGGAGCGCGAGAGGATGCTGAAGTCGTCGTAGCGATCCATTTCGAGTTCGCTGAACTCGGAGAAGAAGGAGGTTTCGCCAGCGGCCACGCTGGTCAACATTTCCGGAGTATGAGAATTTTTCCAGGCGGTGTTGGTGCGGGAAGTGTTGATGCGCGTGAATTCGTACTTGTCCTGAAATTCGGCGACTTTGCCCTGCAGGCGTTCGCGGGAGAAGCTGAGAGTCTCGACGAGTTTTTCGAGTTCGTCGACGCGGCCCACCATGCGGGTGCGGTTGATGACCAACTCGCCGACGGTGTTCATCATGCGGTCGAGGCGTTCGAGCGCAATGCGGACCGATTTCGCCGCGGTGCCATTGGCGGGCTGGAGCTTGCCGGATTTCTTTGCCGCCGGAGTTACGGATTGCTGCGCGCCAGGCTCTGCGTGCGCGGCGACTTCGATTGCTCCTTCGGGATCGCTGATCGCTTCGAATTCATCGCTATCGGCGGGCGCGAATTCCGCGATGCGGCCGAGCAGGGAATCGACTATAGTGCGCATTTCGGCGTCGTCGATGAACTCGCAATGCAAAGTTTTTTTGAGGATATCCACGGACTCGAGGCAGACGTCCACGACGGAAGGCGAAGGCTCGAGTTCGCCGTCGCGCAGGCGGCCGATCAAATCTTCCACGCGATGGGCGATGGCACCGAGACGCTTGAGGCCAACTTGCGCTGCCGACCCTTTAACCGTGTGGATGGCGCGGAAGAGTTTGTTTATTTCTTCCGGATTGTTGCTGCCTTCGAGGGAGATCAGGCAGTCACTGACGATTTGCAGATGCTCCTCGGCTTCCGGCTGGAAGAATTCGAGGATTTCATCGGGAACTTCGTCATCGGCCGGCAAAGAATCAAAGTAGGAGCCAGTAGCCGCAGCATCGGGGAGTTCGGGAAGCGGTTCGGCCGCGAACGCAAGATCGGAGCTCGCAGCTGGAGCTTGCAAGTTGAAGTGCGATTCGCTTGGAAAAGCGAAGCGATAGCGATCCTTGAAGGCGGCGATGTCGTCGACGACCTCGTTGCCGGTATCGCTGATCTCGAGAAGGTCGGTCTCAAGCAAGGAAATGCCGTCAGACAAGAATTCTGTGAGCGGGCCGTGCAGATCGCTGCCGAGAGAAACGCTCAATGCGTATTGAAAAACGTGGGCCAGCTTGGCGGCAACCTCCGAAAAACGCGGATAGCCGTAGCTGGCGGACGTGCCGCTCAGAGTGTGCGCGGAAATGTAGAGACGTTCGACGTCTTCGCGGCGCGGTTCGAAATCCTGCAGAACGCCGACGTATTCGCGCAGACACTGCAGATGCTCCGCCGCTTCCTGCAGAAACAGCTCGACGGCTTCGCGGTCCGGGGAACTCACGCGCGTCCCTCCGCCACGAGCGCGCTCTTCAGCGCTTCTTCCGCTGTTGGCTTGCGGTACAGGATGCAGTCATTCAGGACGATGGCTTGAAATTTCACGGGCATTTTGGAGATGGACTCGGAATGCCCGAGGAATAGGTAGCCGCCCGGCTCCAGCGTTTCGTAAAAGCGCTGCACCAGGGCGCGACGACGTTCTTCGGAAAAATAGATCAGTACGTTCATGCAGAAGATGGCGTCCATGCGGCCAACATAAACCGCAGAAGCCAGGTTCATCTGCGTGAAGGTAACCATCTTGCGCAAGCGCGGCTTCACCTGCTGGCCTCCCGGACCCGGAGCGAAATGCGTGGCCAACTGTTTTTCCGACAAGGTATCGACGCTGCGGCCGGTGTACAGACCGCGCTCAGCATGTTTCAGCGCTTGCCTTCCGACGTCGGTGGCCAAAATTTCGGCGTTCCAGGACTCCGCAAAAGAGCCGGAATCACTGATGGTCATGGCAATCGAATAGGGTTCTTCGCCGGTGGAACAGCCGGCGCTCCAGATGCGCAGTGTGCGGGGGCTGGTCCAGAATTTTTTGACGTGCAGCTCCGGCAAGACGCGCTTTTCGAAGGCCTCGTAAACGCTGGGATAGCGGAAAAAACTGGTTTCCTGCGTTAAAAGCCGTTCGAGAAGAGACTCATATTCGACATTACTCTTGCGCGCAGCGCGCAACAGATCCGTGCCGCGATCGAAGTTTTTTTCGCGCAGGTGTTCCTCGACACGCGTAGAAAGAAATCTTTCGCGCGAAGCGTCAAAGCAAATTCCCGTGCGCTCTTCGATGAGCATGCGAATCTCGCTCAACTCGTGTTCGCTCAGACCGTGCAGCAATCCCTGGGTTCGGTTCATTTGTGCTCACGCCTGCCATCCGTTTTGTGCCGGATGCGGAAGTGACTCTTTACCGGGCTGCGCCGGCGGGTACCAGACGTTCGGACTCATCATTAGCCTGAGCGGCGGCTTTGGCGGCGCGGAATTGCGCCAGGGCTTCGTTCAACTGGTCAGAGAGTTTTACGAGTTGGCTCACGGTGGCCACCGTGCCGCGCGTTCCCTGAGAGGTCTGGCGCGTGATGCTGGAGATGATCTGCATGGCGTGGGCGACGCCTTCTGTGCCGCGCACCTGTTGTTTGGAGGCCAGCGAAATTTCCTGGACGAGTTCGGCGGATTGCCGCACGACGTTGGAGATGGCGTCGAGAGCACGACCGGCCTGATCGGCGAGAGTTGCGCCGCTTTCCACTTCCTTGGTGCCTTCTTCCATGACCACGACGGCTTCGTTTGTCTCGGCTTGAATGGCTTTGATGAGCGCGGCGATATCTTTGGTGGCGCTGCGGCTGTGTTCGGCGAGCTTACGAACTTCGTCGGCCACGACCGCGAAACCACGGCCTGCTTCACCGGCGCGCGCTGCTTCAATGGCGGCGTTCAAAGCGAGAAGGTTGGTCTGTTCGGTGATGTCGTTAATCACGTTGATGATTTCCGAAATTTCCAGCGAACGATCGCCGAGGGATTTGATTTTCTTGGCGGTGGCTTGTACGGAAGCGCGAATTCGCTGCATGCCGTCCAGCGTGTCGCGCACGGCGCGGTTGCCCTGTTCGGCGGCATCGAGGGCGCGGCGTGCGGCTTCGGCGCTGGCTTCGGCGTTGTTGGAAACCTGTTTCATCGATACCGTGAGTTCTTCCACGGCGCTGGAGGTGTTGGTGATTTCCTGATCCTGTTGCGTGGCGCCGGCCTGCATCTCGTCGGCGGCGACAAGAATATTGTTGGAGCAGGCAGTGACTTCCATGGCGGCCTTGCGGACGCGCTCGAGAACCTTCATAAAGTTGTCGAGCATGTAGTTGATGGAGTCGGTGACGTTGCCGAGCGCGTCGTTGGTGACTTTGCCGCGCATGGTCAGATCGCCGCGCGCGACCTGGTTGATGACGTTGAGCAGTTCGGTGATGCTGCGCTGCAGGGAGTCGCTGGCTTCCTGATTGTTGTTGGCTTTCGAAACGCGGGCCACGGCGCGGTTTAGATTTTCCGCGATGTAGCCGAACTCATCCGTGCTGCGGACTTCGGCGCGCGCGCGAGGATCTCCCGCAGCCAAGCGTTCGGAAAATTCCGCCAGTTCCTGCGCCGGCGAGGCGAATTTGGTGTTGAGCAGCCAGAAGAGGACCGCCGTGATGCCCAACGCCAGGAGCGCGGCAAAGATCGTCGAACTGGTACCGGGGCTGCCTTCAAAAATACCGACTCCGCCGGATTGCCGCCCGGCGTTGTAAGCCAGCCAGACGACGAAGAGTGTTCCTGCGCCAGTGGCTAGCACCAGCGTCAAAATTGTGGAACTCAAGCGCGATTTCATGCCTTCCTCCAAAACTCACTTGCGAACGCGTGGTAGAGCGACGCGCTCGCGAAAAATCGAGACATCAGATACTCGGACCCGGAAAAGCTTCCAGCAACAGGCGCAAATCGATGAGCAGCGCCAGGCGGTCGTCGTGTCGCAGCATGCCCACGCAATGCGGAACATTTTCCGGAGCTTGCTCGAGCAAATCTTCCGCGTTTACGGTGTACGTGCCGATGACTTCATCGGCGGCGATGCCTAGCCGAATTTCTTCTTGCGATGCGGCGTTGTGCACTATGGCGACCACCACGTGTTTCGGCAAAAGCCCCGGGCGGCGGCCCTCCGTCATGGCGATATCGATCAGCGGAACAATGGCGCCGCGAAGATTGAAAATTCCCACAAGATAGGCGGGACCCAGCGGCAACGTAGTTAGGAGCGGCCATTCGACCACTTCTTCGACATCGAGCACCGGCAGGCAGAAACGTTCGCGGCCACTGCGGAAGACGCAGAACTGCGATTCGGGCCGCGGTTCCGCGAGTGCGCCCAGAGCTTCGAGCATCTCCTGGGCGTCGGCCTCTGGAGACAACGGCGTGAGATGGAACTCTTCGTTCATCGTGATGCGATCTCTCCCGGCGTTTGCGTGACGCGCGTGCTCATACGAATCTCTTCACCGCGCTAAGCAATTCTTCGCGGGTAAAAGGTTTGGTTACGTAGCCGTCGGCACCCTGTTGCTGACCCCAGTAGCGGTCGCTGGCGGTATCTTTGGAGGTGACGAGAATCACCGGTATGGAGCTGAATTCGCTGCTGTTCTTCAGCTCGCGGCAAACCTGAAAACCGTTACGTTCGGGCATGACCACATCCAGCAGGATTAGCGTAGGTCGTTCAAAGGTGATGGTCTCTTCGACGCGTCGCGGATCGTTGAGATCGATAGGAGTGTAGCCCTCGCGCTCCAGCAGGCCGTGGATCAGCTTTACCTGGGCTGGAGAATCGTCGACGATGAGAACTTTTTTAACCACAGACTGGCTCCCGCGATAGTTATCCGTGGAGCGAAGGTGCACGCCAACAGCCAGTGTGGAGGGAAGTTGACGAGGCATTGCTGTTCTTGTTAAAGGACTGATTGTGGAGGAGTTATTGGCTTTGCGGCGAGGGCTAACGGCGCGAACCGCCGGGTATTGCGGCTTCTTGATTCTCAGCTTGAGATGTTGTCTCAGCTTCCTTCATCTCGCTGGAGAGGGATGAGAATCGCTGCATGATTTCGTTGATACGTAGCGCCATATTGTGGATGGTCTTTATTTGCGCCAGAGACTGGGTGGAGAGCTGGCCGGGCTCGAGCAACAGAAGCTCGGCGTTGCCCAGCATCGAGGTGAGGGCATTGTTGACGCTGTGCTTCATGTCCAGCATGTAGCGGCCGAGGGTAGCGTGGTGCTCGTTGCGCTGGGCTTCGCGCTGGGCTTCGCGGGCGGTGCGCACCGCTTCGGTTCGACGCAAGGATTCTCCGGCCACCAGCAAAAGTGTTTGCGCCCAGTCCTCGCGCAACGGGACGTGCACGAGCCGCGGATACTTTCCGCGCAGTTGGCCTAATTCGCGCGAATCCGCGGGCGCGCAGAGAATTACGGCGGCGGTGGGTTCAAAGGCGCGGAGGATGTCTGATAGTTTGCCGTCGCGCATGGGGCCGACGACCACGAGGTCATAGGTCGCGCCGCTTTGGCCGGCCCACACGTCGCTATTCAAAACGGTGACGCGAGGTGCCTGACGTTCGGCCTGCCAGCATGCCGTAAGCAAACGAGCAAATTCGGCTTCATCGGTAAGAATCAATACATTGGCGTTTCGCAAGAGAGAAGTGCTCCCCAACGTGATCGAATAGATATGCCAGCCGCTGAATTTCGCAGGACCAGCGTGCTGCTAGAGCTTTTCGGCTTCGTCCAACGCGGATAGCAGCCGTTTGGTGCTAATGCCCAGATTCACGGCCGCTTCGGTATCTTTTGCCTGCTTGGCGACGTCCACGCGCTCCTGCAAGCGCGTGACTTCGATACGCGCCACCGGAAGTGCGCGGTCCAGTCCGCTGGCGTTTCCCGTGGCTTTGGCGGATTCGAGCGCCGTGGTCACCAAGGTGCGAGCGACCACCGCACGGCGGAGATCCTCGGCGGCGGGGCCATCTTCCGTGACAAACGCCGCCACTTCCCAGGAAGACATGAGGATTCGCGCGTCGCCGACTTTCACAGTAGTCATCGAGCGCCCGCGTGAAGGAGGCGTGGCGATCAGCTGTTCCCAGATTTTTTCGAGACAGGACTCGAAATCCAGGGCTGGCTCAATTTCATTTTTCGATGACGAAGGATCTGCCGCTCTTTCGACGGGAGAGTCGGGCGATTTCTCAAACGGGCGAGGTGCCGGAACGGCAGGCGCGTCAGACTTCTTCGGCAGAGCGATGGGGGAAATCTTGAGGCTGGCTTTCTCCATGGCTTGCTCGACGTCGCTACGCAATCCCAAGAGTTTTTCGAAGGCTTGCGTGACGGTGCTTTCAGTGTATTCCTTCTGGAAAGGCTGTTTCCATTCGTCAGCGGCCTGCTTCATTTTGGCCAGCGATTCGACCGTTGCGGTTCCGGTGTGACGGCAATTGAGGGTGACGACGCCTGCCGCCTCCAGTTGGTTCAAGCCACCGCGAATGGCGATCAAGTCAGCGTGCATCAATTCGATCAGCGTGCGACGCAGCAGAAAGTTGAATCGCGTGAAAGAGAGCAACGCCGCCGGTTCGTAAAAACTGGCGCCCGCGGATTCCTTGACCTTGCGGCCTTGCGCGATGAATTCGGAAGTGGAGATGGAACGCAGGGTGCGGAACTCACGCAACGATAGGATCATTTTTTCGAGGGGCTCGCACCAGGCCACCGGTGTGACGGGCGCCTCGCCCAGAACGGGCTTCATAACCGCGGCGACGTCCGCCGGTTCGATCTGTTTGTGGTAGATCTTGGCGGGTGCGCAGAGGGCGAAATACTGCACCATGAGAAAGTCAATTTTGTCGCGGTCTACATTATTTTTTGTTGGCTTGCGAAGATGCCTGGTAATTAAGGCGCGCAAACCAGTTTCGCTGGCGTTCAGCGTGGTCATTTGCAGCAGGTGGCGTAATTCGTGGACGAGCACGCGCTGATCCATGGAATCCAGCCATAGTTGCACCTGACTGAACAATTCCGTGTCGGCTTGTTCCGGAAGACTTCGTTTGGCGGGAGGGAAGGGAACTTCGACAGCCAACTGTTTGGCCATGGCGAGGTATATCGGAAAAACCGAGCGCGCTTCCTCCCACTGCGCCTGGCGTGACCCCTCGCTGCGCGTAGGGGCCGGAAGATTCAGTGTAGTCATTTTGCTCACGTCTGTGTCACCCAATGGCACGGTCCGTGTAGAAATCGTATGGCCACGGCCTTGCGCCCCTCGTGATACTGCACGGCGACGACGCTGCCCTCCGTCACCTCAGCATTTTGTGCACTTTCCACTTTCACGCGATCCGCAAATTCCAGCGGCAGAGTCGATAAAAAAATCACGTGCTCCGGGCCCCCAAATTCCAGCACGGTGGCCTCGCGCAATCGCGTTTTTCCGGGGCGCAGCGCGGTGACCTGTACGGGCACGCGAACAGCCAGCACCTGCGGAAAAAAACGCGATAATTGCTCGGCGCAATTTTGCGATAGTTCGGTAACCGGCCACGCGTTGGACTGTTGCACGTTTACCTGTTTCTTTCCCCGGCGATGTTGCAGTCAAGCGCGCAACTCGACGTCAACCCGTTCATGGTTCGCGACGCATGAAAACCGTTCGCGCACACGAAGTGGTGCAACGGGCGAAGCGTCCCGGAGGGAGAGTTGCACGCTAGGCTCCAAAGCGGAACGTTCCAGGAAGGTCTAGAAAGTGAAGAAACGGTGAGGCTTAGGTTTTTCCTTCCGGTGAGACGCGAAGGATTTGTCTCACGCTGAAACGGTCTCGTCTCAGCCCGTCGAGGGTACCAGACGAGAAATGGTGGTTTGATGACGATTTTTGACGGTGAATGCGCGCTGGGCGTGAGGCAGGCTAATGTCCAGCGCGGGTTATTGCTAGGGTTGCGAATCCGATTCTTGTACGTCCGGGTCGGGTTTCACGGGAATGTTGTAGCGCTTTAGCTTGCGGTACAGCGTGGCGCGACTGATCCCTAGCATCTTACCCGTTAGGGCTTTGTCGCCGTTGGCTTGTTCGAAGACACGTAGAATGGTCATACGCTCCATCTCCGCTAGGGCCGTGGTGGAAAGAGAGGCCGCGTCCTGCAGCGGCGTCCCCGAAGTTTCTGGCTGCTCGGTGCGAATCGCCGGAGGGAGGTCCGCCACGTCGATAAGCTTGCCATCGCCCAGCGCTACGGCGCGCGCCACGCAATTTTCTAGTTCGCGTACGTTGCCAGGCCAATCGTACTGCAGCAGGCTCTTCATCGCCGCGGCGCTCACCTGCGTTTGCGCGCCGTGGGCGTAGCGGCCCAGAAAGTGGTGGGTCAGCATCGGAATATCCGAGCGGCGCTCGCGTAGCGAAGGCAATTGTACGGTAACCACATTCAAGCGAAAATAAAGATCTTTGCGGAAAGTGCCGGCGCGATAGGCTTCTTCCAGATCGCGATTCGTGGCCGCGATGACGCGGACGTCCACGTTGACCTTCTCGTTGCTGCCCACGGGCCGAACTTCTTTTTCTTGCAGCACGCGCAGCAATTTGGCCTGCATTTCCAGCGGCAATTCACCGATTTCGTCAAGGAAAATGGTTCCACCGTTGGCTGCTTGAAATAGACCCGCCTTGGACTTGATGGCCCCCGTAAAAGCGCCTTTCTCGTAACCGAAAAGTTCGCTTTCCATCAGGGTTGGCACCAGCGAACCGCAATCGACGGCCAGAAATGGCGTCTGTGCCAGCGCGCCGCGAAAGTGAATCGCCCGTGCGACGAGCTCCTTGCCTGTGCCGCTTTCGCCGCAGATGAGCACTGGCGTGCGCGTATCCTTCAAGCGCCCGATCATGCGCAATACGTCTTGAATGTTTGCGGAGGTTCCGATGATGCCGTCGAGATTTTCCTCAGTGCTGACGCGCTCGCGCAGAAATTCATTCTCCGTCACGAGGCGGACCTTTTCCGCCATGCGCTGCAGCAATAAACGCATCTTTTCAACGCGGAAGGGTTTTTCGATGTAGTCGTAGGCACCCAACTTCATGGCGTCCACGGCGGATTCGATGGAGCCGTGCCCGGTCATGATGGCCACTTCGGTATGCGGCAAGAGCGCCTTGGTTTGCTGCAATAATTCGACGCCGGATTTAGTCGGCAGCTTAAGGTCTGTCAACAACAGGTCCGGCGTTTCAGTGTCTAAGCGGGAGAGCGCGACCTCTGCGCTTTCCGCCTCGGCGCACGCAAATCCCAGCGTTGTGCCGATGGTCATGCACAGGCGCCGGATACTCTGTTCGTCGTCCACCACCAACAAGCGCGTTTTTATCTCGTGACTCATGGTTTCCCGAAGGTTTTCTCCACAACAGATAACAGGTGCTGCACACGAAAAGGTTTTTCTATACAGGGAGTGCCGCTACGCTCGAGCAGTGATTGCGTCTCGCTGTTCGCCGTATCTCCACTGATCAAGATAATTCGCGCCGCCAATTCCGGCCGGTTGGTCTGTATCCAAGCGTGAACTTCCGCGCCGTTCACTGCGCCCGGCATGCGGATATCGGAGATCACGCCTCCGTATCGGCCGCCACGCAACAACTCCAGTCCATCCATGCCTGACGCGGCATTTTCCACCTTGTAGCCCTTGCGTTCCAGCGCGGCGCGCAAAAAAGCAACCACCGAAGGCTCATCTTCGATGACCAGAATTGGCGCCAATACCGGCGCGGTGACTGGAGTACTCATCGTCCGGCTTCTTTGGCCACGGCCGCGGTTGCAGCCTCCGTGGCCGCCGGAACGCGCACCAGGAAAGTGCTGCCGGACGCCGCTTCGTTGTTCCAGCACTGAATTTCGCCGCCGTGCGCGCGGACAATGCCGTAACAGATGCTAAGTCCCAGCCCGGTGCCCTTACCTACTTGCTTGGTGGTGTAGAACGGGTCAAAGATTCTTTGCGAATCCGTAATGCCGGTGCCGTTGTCGCTAATGGCCACTTCCAGAGATTCTCCGTTGCGCTTGGTGGAGATGGCGATGTGTCCGCGCTGCCCGGATTCCTGTACAGCGTCATAGGCGTTGTTGAGGATATTGAGAAACACCTGCTGGAGCTGTTGCGCGTCTCCCAGCGCCGGCGCCAGGCCGTCTTCGAAGTTCTCCGTGACTTCCACGCCGTGGCTGGCGAAATCGTAGCTGCGTAACTTGATGGTTTGCCGCAACACGGCGTTCAGCTGTACCAGTTCACGCTGCACCGGCCGCTGGCGAGCAAAACTGAGCAAATCCTGCACAATATCCTTGGTGCGCTGCGTTTCTTGCAGGATCACCTGTAGATCTTCCCGCGCGGATTCCGGAACCGCGGGATTTTCCAGCAGCAAGTCCGTAAATCCCAGAATCGCCGCCAACGGATTGTTGACTTCGTGGGCCACGCCCGAAACCAAGCGGCCGATGGTGGCCATTTTTTCGCTGTGCGCCAACTTGGCATGCAGCAGCGCCGCGTCTGTGATGTCGGTCATCACCACGACGACGCTATTCACGGTATTTTGTTCGTCGCGCATGGGGCTCAGGCTGATCGAGAAATGACCCATGGAGCCATCGCTTCGCCGCACCGGCAGTTCGATGTTTTCCACCTGGTGCCCGTGCGCGGTGGTTTCCAGCGCGGCTTCAAATTCCTCGCGATGCGTGGTATCGACCCAGTCCATTAAACGGTGGCCAATCAATTCCTCTTCCTGATAGCCCGCCTCATAACATCGCCGATTGGCGTAACTGATGAGCCCCGCGGTATCCAGCACTAGAATCATGCTCTGCGTGGTATTGAGGATCTTCTGATTGAAATCGCGCTCGCGCTGCAGTTGCGATTGATAGGTCTTCTGCTCGGTTACATCTAGCATCAGTCCGCGAATCTGCACGATGCGCCCACGAGCATCGCGCACTCCAGAAATGTTCTGCAGGGTGTGCAGCAGGGTGCCGTCCCTGCGCCGCAAAGTCTCTTCGTAATTTCGCAACACACCGCGTTTTGTAAGCGCGCGAAGGAAGCGTTCGCGCGATTCCGGCGCGGGATAGAGATGGGTGCTGACATCGGCGCGCAACAGTTCCTCGCGCGAACCATAGCCCAGCATGCGAACCATGGCATCATTCACGTCCAGGAAACGGCCTTCCGGTGTGGCAAAGAAAAGCCCTTCTTGAATACTGTCAAACAGCTCGCGATAACGCCGTTCCGCTTCTCTGCGGTCGGTAATATCTTTCAAGACGTGAATGGTGCGCGAATCATCGTCCGCAACGCCGGGGGTGCGCGAGGTGGATACCAGAAAAATCTTTTCCGCGGAGGCGGCTACATATTCTTCGCGCGCCTGCTGCGTGTCGCGGCAGAAGGGACATGGCAGCGCGCTGCCGGTTTCCGCGATTTGCCGCAGACTGATCATGGCCTCGCCAACCAGCGCTACGGGCGGCACGCCCAGATGCGAGGCTAACGAACGATTGGTGCGGACAATGTTCCAAGAGCGGTCATGCACCACGATATAGTCGCTGATCGCGTCGATATCCTCGACCCATTGACGCTTGGAACGTTCCAACTGCGAAAAACGCCGGAAATTCTCCAGTGACAACGCCGCGTGGCTGGCCAGCGCCTCCAGCAAGCGCTTTTCTTCCGGTGTAATACTTTTCTTCGGACTAGCTAAACACAGCGTGCCCAACCTTTCGCCATCGCTGGCGCTGATGGGCACAAATAGCAGCGTGGCGGGCGGCTCGCTGGTCAATGGCAAGAAGCTCGCGGCTTGCTCGCGATGTAGTGCGCGAATCTCCACGCTGCTGCGATGCTCACGCGCGCAAGCAAAAAGCCACTCGTCTTGCTCGGTAGTCTCTCTTCTAACGTTGGCGCTGCCCGCGTATAGCTCGGTCTCGCGTCCACGAAACACCGCGACGCAGCCCCACGGCGCCTGTAGCATATGCGCGGAACGATCCGCGAAGCGATTCAGAAAATCCGGTAGATGGCGGGATTGCGCGGCGTCAACAGCCAGCGCCATGAGTTCTTCGGCGTGTCGATTCGCTGGAATTGCCGCAGCGACTTTAACGCGCAGACGCGCCGGCCGGACCGGCGCCTTGGACTTGACGGTTCGCATAGAGAGGGATCGGGGCCTGCGCCCCAATTGCGGCGCCGGACCACCACGCCTCTCTAAACTAACGCCCCGTCTCAATGTGAGTCAATTGCCTTGCCGCGGCGAGTTGCCTGATCGACTACGGTCGCTCCGCGTCTCAGAGCATCACGTCTCAGGCTGAGAACCACGCCGCTTCGCATTACCCGCTGAGACGTTTCGCTGCGCAGGAATTTTCTAACCCACTACACGGTTCGCGAGCTAACTCTTCGTTTCTCTTTTAGTTATGAAGGAACCACGAGATTCTCACGAGATTTATTCGCCGCTACCCGCGGTGGCAGTCGACGTGCCTTTCCCTCGGCGGGGTACTCTGAGCTTCGCAATAGGGGTGTTGACGATGAGGATTGGGAGAGCAACGCAGTTGGCATTGGTGGTTATAACCGCAGCAAATCTGCTCGCCGGAACTGCTGTGCTCGCGCAGACAGCGACGACAAGTGATACCGGCCGCAAGATCAAAACGAAGGTAGCACCTGTCTATCCGGAACTTGCGCGACGCATGAGCGTGGTCGGCAAGGTCAAGCTCGAGGTGGTCATCACGCCGGACGGCCGGGTCAAGAGCACCCGGGTAATCGGCGGTCATCCGATTCTTGTGCAAGCTTGCCAGGACGCCGTCAAGGACTGGAAATTCATGCCGGCTCCTGAAGAGACCACGCAGGTCGTGGAATTCGACTTTCACGATCTCAACAACGGCAACAATTGATCCTCTGCAGTAACCACAGTGGGGCATCAAGCTAACGGGCAGGGTTCTGGGGAGTGCCGGCGGCGCACCCAGGACAGAGTGAGTGGAGGTTTTTTGCAATGACGATTCGTAATCGACTCTATCTCGGATTCGGCTCGAGTTTGTTTTTCCTCGTGCTGTTATTGATGGCCAGCATCTTTACCGGAATCAAGGAGAGGTCGGCGCGCAAGGACGCTTCTGCGGCCCTAAACGGCGTGAGCACCATCGAATCCGTGCGCAATCAAATGATGATGAACCGGCTGGATCTGAACGATTTCCTGCTCAGCGGCGATCCCCGAGACGAAGAGAAAGTGAACAAAGGGCTTCAGGCCATGTCGGATTTGATCAAGCGTGGTCAGTCGCAAGCGGCGACGGAATCGCTGCGCGGAGGCCTCTTACAGGTGGAATCCACGGAAACCAGCTGGGGCGACAATTTTGCCAAGCCGCTCTTGGCCAAGCGCCACCAGGTGGATTCCGGTGACGCCACTGTTTCGGATCTGCAAATTTTCTATTTACAGAAAGATCCGAGTTCCTGGCTCGCCAAATCCTCTGTGGTACTCGATCAGCGCGCTGCTGAAATCAGCAGGTCTTCCGAGGAATCTGATAAATCTGCTTCTTTGGCTAGAGATGTCAGCACGTGGGTGACATTGGGCGGAACCATTATCGCGATTTTGGTGGGAGTCGCTTTAGCCGTCTTCACCGCACGGAACATCACCGAGCCGTTGCAGCACCTCATCACCGTGGCGCGTGAAATCGGTGATTCCGGCGATCTGGATCAAAACATCGACATTCACCGCAACGATGAGATTGGCGCGCTGGCGACCACGTTTAACAACATGGTCGCATATTTGAAAGAGATGGCTAGCGTCTCGATGGCGGTCGCGGAAGGCGATCTGAGCGTTGAAGTTGTGCCGCGTTCGAAGCGCGATACTCTGGGCAACGCTTTTGTACGCATGTCTCACGGTTTGCAAAGCCTGGTGCGCACCACGCGCGATTCCGCCGGCCAGGTTTCTGCCGGATCTAATCAAGTTGCCGGAGCCGCCGACGAATCGGCGAAGGTAAGCGTTCAAGCCTCTTCCGCGATTGAAGAAGTCACCAGCACCATGCACGAGATGAGCATTAACGTGCAGAACGTGGTGAAGAACACGCAAGTGCAAGCCTCCAGCGTGGCGGAAACGTCCGCGTCCATCGATCAGATGGTCACTTCCATCCAGCGCGTGGCGGATACCGCCAAGGTGCTGCTGGACATTGCGAATCGCTCGCGCGAAGAAGTCAGCACCGGCATTCAAACCATGGAGAAAGCCACGGATGGTTTGAATCGCACCAATCGCGCCATTCAGTCGTCCGCCGAAATCATCAACGTTCTTGGCCATCGCGCCGACGACATCGGCAAGATCATCGAAGTTATCGACGACCTCGCCGAGCAGACTAACCTGCTGGCGCTGAACGCCGCCATCGAAGCGGCGCGCGCGGGTGAACACGGTTTGGGTTTCGCGGTAGTCGCGGACGAAGTTCGCAAACTCGCGGAAAAATCCACGCAATCCACCAAGGAAATCGCCGACCTGATTCAGAGCATTCAGCGTGAAGCGCGCCAGGCTGTGGAAAATATGGAACGCAGCACGCGCATCGTGGAAGAGGGCCTGACCCTCGGCAACGACCTGGGCACGGCGCTGCACAAGATCTCCAACGTGGTCACGGAAGTTTACAAGTTCTCGCAGGAAATCGGCGCGGCCACCAGCGAGCAATCGGTAGGCTCCTCTCAGATCGCTAAAGCCACCAGCCGGTTAACCGAGATCACGCAGGAAATTAACTCCGCCGTGGAAGAACAGGCCTCTGGAGCGCAAGCGGTGGTCCGCGCCATGGACAAGATGCGGGAACTGGTGCAGCAGTCCGCTTCCAGTTCCACGGAGCTTTCAGCCGCCGCCGAGCAGATGCTCAAGCTCTCGCGCAATTTGCTGGACAGCATGGACCGCTTCATCCTCGATCGCGCCGCACCGTCTCGAGCCAGGTACGCAGAACATCGCGAGAAGCGCGGTGGTTCGCAGTCTGTGCAAGAACCGGATCTCGATTACGCGGAATTAGCTCGCACGTGAGCTCGGGGAGAACGGTGGAAAAAGACGTCCAAGTCGTCGGCTTTCGCATCGGCACCGAAACGTACGGCGTGCGTATCGGAGCGGTGCGCGAAATCGTGCGCGTGCCGGAAATCACCAGCGTTCCGAGCGCTCCGGACTTGATCGAAGGCGTGATTAATCTGCGTGGCAAGATCATTCCAGTGATGGATCTGCGAAAACGCTTCGGGCACACGGAGATTGTTGCCGACAAGAAAAATCGCATTCTGGTGGTGGAGCTGGACAACAAGCTACTGGGGCTGATTGTTAACGCGGCGTCAGAAGTGCTGAAGATTCCGCCAGCCGACATCGAGCCGCCCAGCGCGGTGTTTGCCGAAGGCGAGTCCAATTACGTAGTGGGCGTTGGAAAGCTGAAAGGCCGGCTCATCATTCTTTTGGATATCACACGGCTGCTGCATCGTCCGGAGTACAAACGACTCGAGGAGGTTGCAGAGCCAGTTGCCGTCGCAAAGTGAAGCGCCTTCTCGAATTTTGTAATTATTGCTTCGCTTGTGCATCGCTCACATAACGCTATGGCCACGCTCACAGCACCGATTCAGCTTACCGAACCTGAACTCAAGCTTCTGCAAACGCTCGTGTATCAGGAATGCGGAATGTTTTTTGATGAGCGCCGTTCGCATTTTCTGAAAGATCGCCTGCAACGCCGCTTGAAGGTCTGCCAGGTAGATTCCTTCTATAGCTACTACCGCCTGCTCACCAGCCGTGAAGGCAAGGCCGAACTCGCAGAGCTGCTGGAAAACTTGACGGTGAATGAAACGAGTTTTTTCCGCAACAAACCGCAACTTGAGCTGTTGCAAAAAACCGTTCTGGAAGAACTACTGCGCAAAAAACAGGAGCGTCGCGATTTCAACCTGCGTGTCTGGAGCGCCGGTTGCTCCTCGGGCCAGGAACCGTATTCCGTCGCCATGCTGATCAGCGACGCGCTGGCCTACTACTACTTGCGCAATCCGCTGCCGTTTGAAATGCCCACGCCGAAACCCATCATCCCTCCGCCGTGGAAACTGGAGATGGTAGCGTCCGATATCAGCTATGCGATTTTGCGCGTCGGGCAGCAGGGACAATACACCGAGCAGCAGATGGAACCTGTCGATTACACCACCCGTCTGCGCTATTTTGAGAAGACCGCCGACAAGTACTGTGTCAAACCGCAGCTTCGAGAGCTTGTACAGTTTGACTTTCACAACCTTAAGACGGAATTCCTGCCGCGCCGCAACGACATTATTCTGTGCCGCAACGTCATGATTTATTTTGACGAGGCCGAGCAGAAACGCCTGATCGACAAGTTCTGGAATTGTTTGAATCCCGGCGGGTATTTATTTGTCGGCCACGCCGAAAGTCTTTTTGGCCTGACCACGCGATTCCGCATGGTCCACGAAAACAATGGCACTGCTTATCAACGGATTGAGAGTGCTTCGTGAACTATCTGCCCGACGAGCGCGCCGCGGAACTCCGTGGCTTCTTCTTTGAGAGTGCCGCGGAAGTTCTGCAGGCGCTCAATGAAGCTGGCCTTGAGCTTGAGGCCCGTCCCGCAGATGAAGAAGTGCTGCGTCGCGTCCGGCGCGCAGTGCACACGCTGAAAGGTGATTCCGCTGCGTGCGGCTTTAGCAGCATCAGCGAATTCGCCCACGAAATCGAAGACGTCTTGACCCCGCAAGTAGCGCAGTTGCACGGGGTGCGCCTCGCGGAAGTGGTCCTCGCCGCCGCAGATGCGTTCGAAGCTCTGCTGCGTGCCTGCCAGAATCAGACGGCGCCTCCCCCGCTAAACAATATTCTTGCCATGGCGCGCGAACTCATCGCCGGCCCAGTTCCGGAAACCAGCGCCGCGAAAGATGCTGTGTTGCCCGCGAAATTCGCCTGGACCGAATACGAGCACCTGATGATCGCGGAAGCGGTCCACAGAGGCGAAGCGGTCTTCAACGTGGCACTCCGCATTGATCCGAACAGCCTGATGCGCGCCGCCGCGTTTCAACTGGTGCGCAACGTTTTGCACGCGATCGGCACGGTTATCGCGTTGCGCCCGGAAGACAATATCGCGGCGGCTACCGTTGAAATTATCGAAGCGGCAATTGCCACGCAGCAGACAGAAGACAAGATTGCTGCTCGTTGCAAAATTCCCGCAATTGTTTCGGAAACTCTGGTCTCGCGTATCTCCGAGGCGAATACTCCAGAACAAGAATTGCTCGCGGACCTGCTCGAAGCCCAGAATGTCGCTGTATCGTCCAAGGTCTTCGACCCGGAAAACGGCGACCTTGCGACGCAAGCCGCTGGTGCCAGTGCTGCCGTCGCGGCGGTATCGGACAGCAGCCTGCGCGTTGACGCCGCCCGCATCGATTCGGTCATGAACCTCGTCGGCGAACTGATCATCGGCAAATCCATGCTGAATCGCGCGCTCAGCGAACTCGAACGCCGCCATGCGCGAGATCCCGTGCGTGCCAAGCTCGCCGATGCAGTGGCATTTCAGACTCGCGTGCTCGATGAATTGCACAAGTGCGTCTTAAAGATTCGCATGGTGCCCGTCGAACAGCTTTTTCGACGGCTCCCACGCGTCGTTCGTGACGTAGCGAAACAATGCGGCAAGGATGTCGCACTTGAGCTCAGCGGCCAAAATACGGATCTCGACAAAGGAATTCTCGACGCCCTCGCCGAGCCGCTCATGCATTTAGTGCGTAACGCCGTCGATCACGGCATCGAGCCGGCAGACGAACGCGTCTCCTCAGGAAAGCCCGCCCGGGGAACGGTGTATCTCAACGCCTACCATCAGGGCACTCAGGTGGTCATTGAAGTTCGCGACGACGGTAACGGCATCGACCTCCGCCGCGTACGCGCCCACGCCGTGCAAAAAGGTTTGCTCAAAGCAGAAGAAGCCGCACGCCTGAGCGATCAGGATGCCTTGAATCTCATCTTTGAATCTGGCTTCAGCACGGCGGAGGAAGTTACCGCGGTTTCCGGCCGCGGCGTTGGCATGGATGTTGTCCGCACGGTCCTCGACCGGTTGAAAGGCACGGTAAATATCTCGTCGCTGCCCGGCCGCGGCACCACCATCCAGCTCCGAGCGCCACTCACACTGGCGAGCATACAAACGCTGCTGTTCCGCATCGGCGGCCGCCTCTTCGCCATACCACTCTCGTCCGTAGTTGAAATCACGCGCATCAACGAACGCGATATCAGCCGCGTCGATCAGCGCGAAGTCCTTCGCCTACGCGAACAGATTCTTACCCTCATTCGCCTCGAACATTTCACCAAGATTCACGCGGTCGCCGGCGAGCAGCCGGCCAAGACCAAAAGCTTCGTCATTGTCATCGGCGCGGCGGAAAAGCGTTTCGGTCTGGTGGTCGATAGTTTAGTCGGAGAGGAGGAATTGGTGATTAAAGCGCTGCCCACCGAAATTGTTTCCAGCGATCTGGTTAGCGGCGCATCCATTCTTGGCGATGGCACCGTGGTGCTGATCCTGAATGTACCCGCGGTATTGTCACGCCTGACGCGCACCACTCCTTTGGGGGCCATCGCATGAGCGAACGAATCCGCGTTCTCGTCGTCGATGATTCCGCCCTGATGCGCAAGCTGATTCCCGCCATCTTGAGCCGCGATCCGTCCATCGAAGTGGTCGGCACGGCCATGGATGGCTCCTTCGCGCTTAAAAAAATTGAGGAACTGCACCCGGACGTCGTCACGCTTGATCTGGAGATGCCGCGCATGGACGGCATGCAGACTCTGCGCCTGATCATGCGCCGCGCGCCTATGCCGGTCATCCTGCTCAGCACGCCGCCGAAAGAGGGCGCTTCCTTCACCCTGGAAGCGCTGGCCCTGGGCGCCGTGGACTTCATCTCCAAGCCGCATAATGCCGCCGCCGGGAATCTTGAATCCATCGCGGAATCTTTGATTGAGAAAATAAAAGTTGCCAAGCGCGCCTCGGGTCGCAAACTTCCTCCTGCCGCCGTTGTGGACGAACCCCCATCGGTGAAGAAGCCCGCGCGCGCAGCTCTGCCGCCGAAACGCATCATCGCCATCGGCATTTCCACTGGCGGTCCCAATGCACTGCAATTTGTTCTCTCGCAAATTCCGGCGGATTTTTCCTCCGCCATCGTCATCGTCCAGCACATGCCTGAAGGCTTTACGGAAATGTTTGCGCGCAGACTTGACGATTGCTCGCCGCTTTTTGTGCAAGAAGCCAAATCTGGCGATCTACTCCTGGCTGGACGCGTGCTCCTTTGCCCTGGCAATCGCCACATGATGGTTCGCCGCATGGCGCGCGGAGATGTCGTAGTGCTCTCCGACGCTCCGCCAGTCAACGGCCACCGGCCCTCCGCCGACGTGCTATTCCATTCCGTGGCCCAGGAGTTTGGCATGTTGTCCATCGGCGTGATCATGACCGGCATGGGTGAAGATGGCGCCGAAGGCCTCGGCGCCATCAAAGCCGCCGGCGGCTTGACCGTCGCGCAGAGTGAAGAGACCTGCGTGGTTGGCGGCATGCCGCGCGCCGCTATCAACAAAGGCTACGCCACGAAAATTATTACCCTGGATGGGCTCGCGTCCTTTCTCGTTTCCCAGTGCGGAACGGACCGCGCCCCCCAGGAAAAGTCTCACAAGCCCGACAAGAACGAGAAGCACGAAAAATCTGAGAACACGCCCGTATCCTCGCAACGCACCAGTTGATGCAGTTGATGCGCCAAGAGGAGAGGAGAAGGTCATGGCACAATTCGCGGCTCTACTTCGAAAAGACAATCAGCCCGTCCGCTATCTAGTGGTCGATGATTCCGTCTTCGCCCGCAAAAACCTGATGAAGATGATCGAGATGTTCGGCGGCGAAATTGCCGGCGAAGCCGGCGACGGACTCACGGCCATCGCGGAGTTCAATCGCACCAAGCCGGACGTGGTGTTAATGGACATCACCATGCCGCAGATGGAGGGCATCGAGGCTGTCGAGCGCATCGTGCGGCAGCACGCCGACGCCCGCATCGTCATGGTCTCCAGCGTCGGCTACCAGGAGAACATCCTGGCCGCCTTGCAGAAGGGTGCGAAGCACTTTGTCCAAAAGCCCGTCAAGCCGGAAGTGCTCTACGAGATTCTTCGCTACGTGCTTAGTGACGACCCAACAGCGGCCGGCGCGCCAGTAGCCCTCGCGGGAGAACATCGCTCATGAGAATGGAACTGATTCAGCCGTTTATTGACGCCGCGGACTCGGTATTTTCCGAGACCCTGCAATCTCCAGCTAAGATCGGCGATCTTTCGATGGATGAAAACGCTTATCGCCGCAAGGGTGTCGCTGCCTTGATCGCCATCAAGGGAGACATCGAAGGCCGCGTCATCCTCGACCTGTCGCCGGAAGTCGCGATCAAGATCGCTGGTCAGTTGGCGGGTATGGAGGTCCAGGCCACCGATCAAGTGGTGCGCGAAACAGTTTGCGAACTCGCGAACATGGTCATCGGCAATTCCGTCACCCTGCTCAACGACCAGGGCTTCCGCTTCAAGGTGTTTCCACCCGAAATTCACGCCAACGAAGAAGGCTTGGCCAACAGCGTGGACACCGAAGCGCTGGTCCTGTGCCTCGAAACGCCTTGCGGTGAGATTTATCTGAATATCGCCATGCACTACCTGCATCGTCGCAGCCGCGAACGCGACACCGTCCCGGCGGTCAGTTAATTTCCGCCAAACTTAACCGCCAAAATCAATCGGCGGCTTGATATACGCCGCACCGTGACGAAATAATCCAGCCGAAACGATCGGTTGCGAAAACACGATGCGAATTGGCACAAAGATTGCGCTGCTTCCCGGCGTGAACGGTACGGCCACCTCCACGCGCGTGCCTTCGGGATATTCATTGCGGCTGCGAAAACTGATCCCGCCCTTGGACAAATCTTCGCACACTGCCACTTCTTCCTGAAAACCGCGCCTCCGAATGCACGCCAGCACGCGCGCCTTCACTCGCGTGCGATTTCTTCGCGGCGCCGCGCGGTATTCCGGCACCAGCAGCGGGATTCCTGCTTGATCCGCCGGTGCCTCTTCCGAGACCGCTTCAATCCATATCGCCGGAGAGTCGCAGTATTTGCAGTGTCGCGCCACGCATTTGCGAATTTCAAACGATTTCAGGTCCGCCTCATTCAGGTACACCACTTCGCGCCGCTGGCAGAAGCCGCATTCCATTAGCAGGCGCGCCAGGGCCTCCTCGGATTTGTGCGGGGCAGGGAAGTCGATATCCCAGAAGTCCGTTCGAGGCTCAAGAAGATGCACAGCATAGATGAATCCATCCGCGTCGCGGTCGATTTCCGCCACGATGCGCGCCCGCGCGGATTTCCACTCGTCGCCATCTTGCTGCCGCCGTAGCGTCACTTCCTGCCCGGCAGACAGCTTTTCCGACAGCCGCAGCACCCCGCCATTGCGGCTGACCAGCAGCGTCTGCGCCGTCTGCTTCATCGCCATCCCGCCGGTGGCGAGCCAAGACGCCTCCACGGGCATACGAAAATTAACACGGTCGCTTTGCCGGTACCCGTCTGAAGTCATAGTCACGTTTCAACGATAGATTGGCTTGCCCTGGCAGGTTAACACGCCGCAATCGCTGCGGGGCGCCGCGTATCGGGCCGCTTGTCGTTCCCTACAATAATCTTCGGGAATGTCCATTCCTTGGCGGAGTCGCCCCTGCCTCCGCCTTATTATCTCTTTCGTTCACTTCGTGTGTTGCGGCCTATTGCCCGGGCCAGGACTAGGGCAAACTGAGGCATCGAGAGTTACCGTCCGTCCCAGGGAAACGCTCGTTCTGGCAACCAGCCCGTTTCATGAGCAACGTAATTTCTATGGACGATCGACGCTCCAAGAGTCAACTCGGCGGTTCCGCGCTCCGCGACCGTCGCTATGCCATCCGCTTTCCCTTCGCTGCAGACGCCGAACTCATCGACCTGGCCTCCGGCTCCCGCACCGAAGGCGTAACCTCCGATCTCTCGCTCGGTGGCTGCTTCGTCTGCACCAGCCGCCCCATGGCCATCAACAGCCGCACACGCATCACCCTGAAACGCAAGGATTTGCAGGTCGAGGCGTTTGGCATCGTGCGCATCGTCAAGCCCCGCATTGGCATGGGTATCGAGTTTGTGGATGTGGACGCAGCTTCGGACGCCGTCCTGGCACGCTGGATCGAGCAGCTGCGCAACTCCCGTTAAATCGCCTGGAGTTTTCACCACAGAAAATTTGGAGGCGCGAGGCGGAATCGAACCGCCGATAAAGGTTTTGCAGACCTTTGCCTTACCACTTGGCGACCGCGCCCCAGTACAACACTAAAACAAAAAACCCACGATCTCGGATCGTGGGCGTCGGGGAAATTCGAGCACTGCTTGTCTGATTTACCGGCTCGCATCCTCCTGCCCACTCGTGTAGCGACACGTACAGCAACACGCGGTCGTGCCAAACTGCTGCGTCGAAAATCGGGCAGTAACCATCACTTAGAAATTTACCGTGGGCCGCGCACCAAGTCAATCGCCAACTTACTGCCCGGTTTTCGCACGTACAATTCGGCAAACAGCGCCAGCGTTGCTGGCCCGTGGCCCGCGTAATGATTATTCGCGTAGGCATAAATGTCTACCCCGCGTCGGCGAATCACTACGCAGGCCTCCACCCATTTCTGCAGCTCCGAACGGCGATCCACCACCGCTTTGTCCCAGGACTTGGTCACCGCCTCGATCCCCTTGCGGTCGCCGAGCCATCTTATGTAAGTGAAGTCCGCGGTGATCAGGTCGAGCTTGCGCTCCGCCCACTCTCGCGGATCATTCATCCACTCCGGCATCCAGGATTGATCGATCAAGGCCAGCGCCACGCCGCGCTCGCGCAGCACATCCATGAACTCCGGCGTCAGCCATTCTTTGTTGCGAATCTCCACTACGTAGCGATGTGACCGCGGCAGTTGCTCCAGGAACGGCGCTAATACTCCCAGAAATTCATCGGCGTCGCGGAACTCCGCCTTGCTAAAACGTCCAAATTGCAGCACCAGCGGCCCCAGCTTCTCTTGCAACAATTCCATGGTCGAAACGAACTCCGCCATCTCTGCGCCGCATTCCACCAGATGTTTCTCGTGCGTGATGCTCTGCGGCACCTTTGCGGAAAAACTAAATCCTGGCGGCGTTCGCTCATACCATCCGCGCACCGTGCTCGCGGCCGGGCAGCCGTAAAACGTCGAATCGATTTCCACCGTGTCAAACTTTTGTGCGTAGTAGGAAAGATAATTTCTCGGCGCCAGCCCTTCGGGATAAAACGTCCCCGGCCATCCCGCGGCGGTGAACGCCGAGGTACCCAAGTGAATTCCAGCAGGCGTGGCCAGCTTCGTCGCCACAGGCGCGGAGTCTGTCCAAAGAAGCCCTTGCACGGCGCTCTTCTCAGTTTTCAAAGCTGATCATCCTCGAATACCTATTGTTTGGTATCCAGCGGATGTTTGCTCTTCTCGAAGAACTCGTTTTGCAATTTCAAGCTGACGTCATCCGCTTTCACCGCCCGAATCGCATCGCTGATCGTTGTAATCCAGAGCTTCATGTCCGCCTCGCCAAGCTCCTTCACCGCCAACCCGCCGTCGCCCGAGTAATGATCGGGAAATTTCGCATACCACCAAATTCCCGTATACACCGTCTCCGGCAGGTGCACGCGGTCCAGATCCGCTCCAGATTCCTGCGGTGTCCGGTCGAGATGTACCAAGTCCGGCCGCGAAATCATGGTGTTCGAGGTCTCGGACTGTCCCGCATGCATATCGACCTTATCCTTATGCAGCGGATTTTCCGGCTGCGAATGTCCGCCCCACTGGATGTACACCACGTAATCGTGAAATTTGTCGAGCTGCGTTTGCGCAAAGTAGGGAAGCAGACTCTCGTTCCCGCCGTGGCCGTTCACGATCAGAATCTTTTTACAGCCGTTTCTCGCCATCTCATCTGTAGTTTCTTGCAACAGCAAAAACTGCAGCTCGCGGCTATACGCCACGGTGCCAGGCTCATGTTTCGCTTCAAATATCTGGCCGAAGTAGTACTCGGGGAAAACCACGGCGTACTCTTGTGCCGCGGCATGCAACGACGCGTAGCGCACGTTCAATAAATCTGTTCCCAGCGGCAAATGCGGCCCGTGTTTTTCAAGAATGCCGAACGGCAGCAGGCAGGTTCCCCTAGCTTGCAGAATCGCGTCCCGAAAATCCGGCCCGGTCAACTCTTCCCAATGTGTCGAGAGCTTGTTCGGCGACTGCGCCTGCGTCGCCAACGCCATTCCCGTAGAGACCAACACCATCATCAAACAGCGAGCCCAACTTCGCTTCATATTCGTTCGCTCCTCAACCGTCATATCGAAAAACCGTCACACTTTCTAATGCGCTCCGTCCAATATCTGTCAAAGTCGCCTCAACGGTCTATCAAATTGTGTTCGGAAAATCTCCAGGAATCCACCGCGCCACCGCGTGCCATCTAAATTACAAGTTCATGTACCAGCAGGATCGTCAGGGAACAATCACCGCCGAGCCTTCCGCAGTCTCTTCCTTCACCGCCATCAACGCCTTGTTAGCTTCTCTCAGCGGAAACATCGTAACTTGCGGCCGAATATTAAGTTCCGCCGCAATCCTTAAAAAGTCGCGCGCGTCCTGCCGCGTCATATTTGCCACGCTGCGGATCTGTCTTTCGCCCCACAGCAGTTTGTCGTAATCGAAAGCCGGTATCTGGTCCAGATGCACCGCATTGATCGCCACCACGCCCCCTTTGCGCAAACTAGCCAGGGCGCTTACCACCACTTTTCCGCTGGGTGCGAACGTAATGGCGCGGTCCAGTTCCACCGGAGGCTTTTCATCTTCTTTCCCAACCCACGTCGCCCCCGCCGCGTGCGCGTGTTTACGATGAGATTCGCCTCTGGTCACCACATACATTTCGCATTTCCACGAGCGCAAAATAGCAATCGCCAGGCTCGCGGAGCTGCCAAATCCAAAAAGTCCCACGCGCTCCCCTGGCGCCACTCCCGCAACACGCAAACTGCGAAAGCCGATAATTCCCGCGCACAGCAGCGGAGCCACCTGTGTATCATCCAATTCCGCCGGCAACGGATACACGAAATCCGAACGCGCCAAGACATACTCGGCGTAGCCGCCGTCCACCGTGTATCCCGTGAACGCTGGAACGTCACACAAATTTTCCATTTCGTGCCGGCAATACCAGCAATCGCGATCCACACCGCCCATCCACGAAACGCCCACCCGCGTATTCACCGGCAATTCCGCCGCCGCGCCTTCGATCACTTCTCCCACGATTTGGTGGCCGGGAATCAGCGGCGATTTACGCAGGGGTAAATCGCCCTCCACAATGTGCAAGTCCGTGCGGCACACTCCGCAAGCAAGAACCCGCAACAGAACATGCCCGGGTATCATCCGTGGCCGCGGCACATCCTCTATTTTGAGGAATTCGGGCGCTACCTGTGGGAAGCGAAAAACGCCAGCTTTCATTTTTTCAGCCCCTGCGGCTTCCGGGGTCGCCGCATATATCAACAGCCCTCAATGCACGTAGTAGCCGTTTTTGGCCAAAATCACATAATCCTTCCCCTTTTTTCCGAAGGATTTAGTGAGATGAATATCCAGTTTATGTGCTTTGCCCTCGGCTGCGGTGGCCTGCGTGTAGTATCCCAGCGTGTACCGTGTCTTGATCCGCTCGATCAGCGCGCTAAAAGTAGCGTCCAGATGCGCCACGTCCTGCACATTGAAAATTTCTCCGCCGGTCTGGTCCATAACCTTCCGGATGTTCACCAGCCCAGGAATCATGCTGGACGCGAACATTGTTCCTGGCGGGTTGTATCCAGGTATTTTCAAATTGTATAAAACCGCGTCGGCGGCGATAGATTCGGTGACGATATCGGCCGTCCCCTGCCCACCCGCGTCCGTGCCCACGTCGTCGCTGATTAGAATGATCACCCGGCGACCTCTCGGGGGCGCGGTGAGTAGATACTTGGCGGCCACAAAAATCCCGTCATTGATATTTGTGGCGCCCCCGGCGTGGAATCCATTGATCTGCTGGCCGATCATTTTCTTGTCGTTTGTGAAGGGCACGCGTAATTCCGCTTCGGTGGAAAAGGTAAACAACGCAACTTCGTCTTCGGGTTTCAGCGCCGCAAGCGCAGTGTTCGCGGCATCGCGCAAAGGGCCCAGGAACGGACCAATCGAATCGCTTAAATCGAGTACCAGCGCAACATTCAGCGGCAATTCGTCACGGCTGAAGATCTCTATTTTTTGTGCCACCCCATCTTCACGAATCTCGAAGTCTTCCTTCTTCAAATCGCCCATAATTTGGCCGGACTTCGTCTTCACCGTGGCGTCCATCAGCACCAGGTTCACCGCCACGCGAACCACAGATTCTTCCTGCCCCTGCGCAAAAACGGAGGCTTGGCAGAAAAACGCAAGCAACACCATCGAGACTGAGGAGCGCAGTGTGATTCGCATGCACGTGGACATCGCTGTTGTTCATACTCCGCGACACGGTCAGCTACACGGCGGCAAACTGCCGCGCGCCGTACCACCGCAACTTTCAATCCGAACTAGCTGGTCGCAGCCGCAGCTTCATCTTCGCACAAAACCGCGGCAAGTCGCCTGACCCGGAGTTGGCGGCGCGCCTGGGCTGCTCATTCTCACCCTGCCCTTTGCACCCGGTACTCATTGAACAAACCTGCCCCTTCTTCGTTTCGGTCCACCACGTGATTCCTCCACACTGCCAGTAACTCTCAGGAGGCTCGCATATGGCGGACAGAAACAGCTTCTCAGAACTGAAAACTGAGCAGGCCAAAATGACGGAAAGCTGGAAAGCGGAAGGCCGCCTCAGCGAAGCCTGGGTCATCGCGGATCCCGAAATTGTCGAAATTTTCTCTGCCGGCGTCGCCTTCGGCGTTAAAGCGGGCCGCCGTGTTCCCAGCGATCCGGCCTACTCGCCTGACGAATGGCGCAAAGCGCTCCGCGAGGCTATGGAAAAAGCCGCCACCCTCGAGGTCAAACTTAAAGCCGCCAAAGAGGGCATGCAAAGAAAATCGAAAGATTCCGCCTGAAGACTCGGAAACGCAAATCCGCCAAGCTTTGCTGCTCGGTCTCACTTACAACCTCTATCGCTTTAGGCACCCAACAGCCCTAAAGGATGTCAACAGAGCCACTTTAACTATCTTTAGAATCACACCGTTTCAAGACGCCCGAGGGTGTACCGCGCCTTTACCCCCAAAATCTTGCCCGTTCTCGTCCCCGTCCGGCTCCCGTACCGGCTGCGTTCTGCTTCCCCAGAACTGGGCTGGGGCTTGCGCCGAACCTGGAAGAGGATCGAGCCTCGGACGTCCCCCAGCCCCCTAGCCAGCGATAAGCATCGGATTGTTCTCGCCGTTCATTCTCTCCAGTGGTACGCTACGTTGCCAAAAGGGCTGCCCGTGCCCGCCTACCTCGCAAGCGCACTGGACACCCAAGTAGTTAGTCCCATTCACTTTGTTCGTAATCGCTGCGCTCTTGTCGGTGACTCCGTGTCGGTGACCCCGTGTTGGTGACGACGATGAAATTCCGAAACGAAGCCACTATCGACTCCTCATGCGCCAGAAGACCTACTTCCGGCCGTGGCTTTCGCATCGCCGACCGTCGCGTCGCTTAGAGACTTTGGTTAGGGAGGGTACGGTGAGACTGAATAAACCCTGGAAAACTACTGGCCTTGCGATGATTGCCGGATTGATTTTTGCGACCGCGCCACTGCGCGCGCAAACCGTCACCGCCACGGTGGCGGCCGGCCCGGGCGCACATGGCGTGGCCGTGAACCCGGTGACCAACAAAATCTATGTGGCCAATGGCGGCAACGGCACCGTGACGGTGATTGACGGAGCCACCAACGCCACCACCACCGTAACCGTCGGGACCAACCCCTATGTCATCGCCGTGAACACGATAACGAATCAGATTTACGTGGCCAACAACGGAAGCGCGTTCGTGACCGTGATCGACGGCGCCACCAACGCGACCACCAACGTACCCGCAGGGGCAAATCAGCGGGGTCTGTCCGTGAACCCCATCACCAACAAAATTTATGTCGCCAATGGCGGCAGTAACACGGTGACGGTCATCGACGGCGCCACGAATGCGACCACCACCATTGCGGCAGGCACGTTTCCTAACACTACCGCGGTAAATCCCGTGACCAACCAGATTTACGTGGCCAATGAGAACAGCAGCACCGTGACCGTGATTGATGGCGCCACCAATAACACCACCACCTTGACGGTATTGGCGAACCCCGTATCCTTGGCCGTGAATCCGGTAACCAACAAAATCTACGTTTCCTATCTAAACGTCGCCAACGTGACGGTCATTGACGGGGTCACGAACAATCTCACCACCGTAGCTGCTGGCACTTCTCCCTATGTGGTCGTGGTAAACCCGGTTACGAACATGATTTACACGGCGAACAATGGCAGCAACACCGTGACGGCGATTGACGGGGCCACCAACGCCCCGACGACGATTGAGGCGGGCACCGGCCCGTTCTCGCTGGGCCTGAATTCGATGACGAATCAGCTTTACGTCGCCAATCTCAGCAGCGGCAACGTGACGGTGATCGACGGGGCCACGAGCCAAGTGACTACCACGCTGACGGTCGGGAGCAACCCGCAAGGAATTGGCGTGAACCCCGTCACCAACAAGATTTACGTCGCCAATGGCGGCAGCGGCAACGTATCGGTAATCGACGGCGCCACCAATACGACCGCGACCGTGACGACTGGGAACAGTCCTATTGACGTGGCTGTAAATACCGCTACAAACCAAATTTACGTGACCAACTATGACCCCATGAGCAACATCCTGACGATAATCGACGGGGCCACGAATAATACGACGTCGATATCGGATCCAAACGCGCAAGAGCCCTACGCCGTGGCCGTAAACCCGGTAACGAACAAGATTTATGTGGCCAATTACGGCAGTGTCAACGTTACGGTAATTGACGGCGTCACGAACTCTGTCACCACGGTAGCGGCGGCTTCAACGTCCGGGAACCCAGTTGCGGTGGCGGTGAACCCGGTAACGAACCAGATTTACGTGGCCGGTCTCGGCGGACACATTGTGACGGTGATTGACGGCGCAACGAACAATACCACTGCCGTAACCGTCGGAACGAGCCCTACCTTCGTGGCGGTGAACCCGGTAACGAACCAGATTTACGTGGCCAACGAGAGTTCCGCCAACGTGACGGTGCTCGATGGGGCCACAAACAATACCACCAACGTGCCGGTCGGGACGTTCCCTGTCGCCGTGGCCGTGAACACGGTAACCAACAAAATTTACGTGGCTAACGAACAAAGCAACAATGTGTCGGTGATTGACGGACTGACCAACGCCGTCACCACGGTTTCCGATCCTAACGCCTCGGGACCCATCGCCGTGGCGGTGAATCCGGTAACGAACAAGATTTACGTGGCCAACTACGATAGCGGCAACATGACGGTGATTGATGGTGCCACGAACACTACCACGACCGTGGCGGTGGGGGGATCGCCCAGTGCGGTGGCGGTGAATTCGGTGACGAACAAGATTTACGTGGCGAATCTCGGTACCAGTAACGTCACGGTGATCGATGGTGTCACGAACGCTACCACCAAAGTGGCGGCCGGGCTTGAACCTGACGCCGTCGCGGTGAACCCGGTGACAAACCGCATTTACGTCGCAAATGACGAAAACAGCAGCACCGTCACGGTTATCACCGAGGACCAGGTGCAGCCAATTCCGCTGACAACTACGATCACGCCCCTCACCGGGAACACGACGACCAACCCGACGCCTACCTTCACGTTCTTAGCCGCCAGTACCTTCGCGCCCACCGCTCCGACGCCGGACGCCCTGTACTTCCAGTTCGACACGTACCAAGGACCATGGACTGCAGCGACCCCGAACGCGCTCACTCCAGGATACAGCGGCACGGCCCCGACGCTTTCCGCTGGCATGCACATCCTGTACGCCTACGCCACGGACGGCCAGGACGCTTCTTCCACTCACACGGGCGGGAACGGTATTGGAGAGGACAGCCCGCTGATCGGCAACATTGCTGCTTATGTTTTTACGGTACTGCCTCCCGCTGGCGCGCCGCCGACCGCGTCCTTGAACCCCACGACGCTTACCTTTCCTGCGCAGGCCGTTGGGATACAGAGCGCGTTCCAGACGATGATGTTGACCAATACCGGCGGCGCCAATCTGGTGCTGGCCGCGCCGGCTTTCGCGTTTGGCGGCGTGGCGGGCGGCGATTATGTCGCGGTGTCAGGCACTACGTGTAGCGCGAATCTTTCCGTCGCTCCAAACGGAACGTGCATTGTCAACGTGGCCTTCATGCCTGCTGCCACGGGCTCGCGGCCCGCAACCCTTACGTTTACCGACAATTCCGGCGGTACTGCGGGCAGCACGCAACAGGTGGTCATCAGCGGTACGGGTACGACGGGTCCGCCGGTCGCTTCCGTTAATCCCGCCAGCCTTACGTTTGCTTCGCAGGTCCTCAACACCACCAGCGCGGCACAGGCGGTGACGTTAACCAACACGGGCGGCTCGACGCTCATGCTGGGGGGCACCTCGGCGATCCTTAGCGGGCCCAATGCCGGGGACTTCGGTATCACGCCAAACAATACCTGCACGGCGAGCGCGCTGATTCAACCCACCGCTTCGTGCTCCATCAACATCTCCTTTACCCCCACGGCGGTGGGCCTGCGCACGGCCACTCTCACCTTCATGGATGACTCTGGCCTCACCGCCAGCACGCAGACCGTGACGCTTACTGGGACCGGGGGTGCGGCCGGCGGGGGCGGGATCGCGTTTAGCGGGACGACGCTCAGTTTTGGTACGGTGCCGTTGGCGGACGTGATTATTCAGGATCAAGGCGGGATGGACCCGAACACGTTGGGATTTACGGGCGAGTCTGGTGGCACGGCGCCGGGGAGTTCCTCGAATGGAATGTGGGACATCCCGGCGGGGCCATGGAATACGAATTATGATGTATACAATTTGACGGCCGCGAACCTCACCGACCTGACGGCGGCCTCCGGATACATCTATACGGTGACGTTCAACGATTTGTCGGCCAATACCTCTCCGACCTTCCCGGGAGCGCCTTACAGTTACGGCGAGGATCCCATCGTAAGCGTGAACAATCTGCGGTATGACCTGGAGATCCTTTCCGACGGAAATGGAGGCCAGCTCGACGTGATCAATCCGTTTGATGCTAACAGTCCGACGTCCGACATTCCGGGGTTGGGAACAAATCCGGTAACGCTGACCGTCGTGTTCAACAACAGCACGCAATTGGCCAACTCGTACATCAACGGCGTGCAGGTCATTACTGGCTATGCGGGAGATAGCACCACGTTCACCTGCAACTGTGTGGCGTTTGGCGGGGAGCTGGGCGATTTCAGCAATGTGGAACTGGTGTCCGGATTGCCCAACCCGAATGCCATCCTCCCGCTAACGGTGACCAACTCCGGAAGCGCGCCTCTGACCTTCAGCGTGCCGGCAACCATCACCGGAACCAATGCCGGGGATTTCACGTTCGCGCCAGCGTCGACTTGCGCGTTCGGGACGCCACTGGCTGTAGGTAATTCGTGCGTCGTAAATATACTTTTCCTGCCTACCGGGACAGGTGTGCGCACCGCGACCCTGACCTTTTTCGATAACGCCAATCCGAATTCGCAAACGATCACGCTGACGGGCGTGGGTCAGGCTGCCGCGGCTCCCGCCAACATCACCGCCACGGGCGGCACGCCACAAAGCGCCACGGTGAACACCGCCTTCGCCGCGCCGCTCGCCGTCACCGTCACCGACGTCACCGGCGCTCCCGTGCCCGGCGTGGTCGTCACCTTCAGCGCTCCGACCGCCGGCGCCAGCGGCACCTTCGCCGGCGGCGTAAACACTGCCACCACCGGCGCCAATGGCGTAGCCAGTTCCGCAGTTTTCACCGCCAACGCCACCGTCGGCACCTTCACCGTCACCGCCACCGTAGCCGGCGTCGACTCCTCCGCCACCTTCTCGCTCACCAATAACACCGCCGCGGCTCCCGTGAGTATCACCGCGACGAGCGGAACGCCGCAAAGCACCACCATCAACGCCCCGTTTGCCGCACCCTTCGTCGTCTCGGTAAAGACTGCCGCAGGCGCTCCGGTAAGCGGCGCCTCCGTCTCCTTCAACACTCCCGAAGCCAGCGGCGCCAATGGCACCTTCCCAGGGAACGCTGTTTCCGCGACCGTCACCACCAACGCCAACGGCCTGGCCACCTCGCCGATTCTCACCGCCAACAATTTCGCCGGCACCTACACCGTCACGGCCTTCGTGCTCGGAACAGGCTTATCCGCGAACTTCGCGCTCACGAATAACAATCCCACGCCAATACTGACTTCCATTTCCCCGACGACGGGGACCGTCGGGCAGCCCGTCACGCTAACACTTACGGGAAGCAACTTCGTATCCGGGGTCATCGTGAACTTCGGTGGCAATGCCGACACCGGCGCCATGCCCGGCGATGGCACCCTGACGATTACGATTCCCGCGTCGCAACTCAGCGAGGCTGGCCCGGTAAGCGTCACGGTAAGCAACCCGGCTCCGACCGCCGGCCCTTCGGCGCCGCAAACCTTCACCATCACCAATTCTAATTCGTCGAATCTGGTGATCGCCATCAACGGAACCATAACGGTTCCCTCAAACACGCTGACGTTCACGTTTCCGGTGCAATCGGTTAACGGTCTGGCGGGCGCACTCACCACGACCTGTTCGAGCCCAGCAGTCGGTTGTTTGGTCTCCCCGTGCCCGGCGCCGCTGATCGCCAACCGTTCGGTGACGCTGACCGGCACATTGTTTCCGTTATCTGGCGGCACGGTCGTCGGTTCCAGGCCGACTTCCTTGCCAGGGTTGCGCCTGCCTCTCGGCTGGCGTCTTTCCCTGGCGTATTTGGCGTGCCTCTTGCTGGTCGGGCTGCTGTCCGCTCGCAAGCAAAGTGTGCGCTGGGGAATGGCCGTGGCGGCGTTGACGTTCGCTCTACTCGCGGGCTGCGGCGGCGGCGGGAGCACTGCGCCGCAGGGTTCCGTGGCGGCAGGTCAGTACAACGTGACGATCACCGCGACATTGGGCAACGCGACGCAAACTGCGCAAGTCACAGTAAAAGTGCAGTAAGCAAACGCGGTGCCCGACAGGCGAAGCCACTGCCTGCTGGTCTATTGGCAGCGCGGCTGCGGTCCAGAGCCACCCACCGTGCAGGCCGGCGGTTTGGCCGGCGTGCCTTTGCCATGGCTGGCCACCACAGGAATCACCGCGGCGGGAATCGCGGCAACCACGGCCACTACCAGAATCGTAAGTTTGCTGACGTGCGCCGCGTTCGTGGCGGCCAGACCCAAATTACCACCGCCGGTGTTGGTGTCCGTGGTTGCGCTGGTCAGCAGGGACTGCGGAGCCTGCACCACCGCTGGCGGCGCGGAATTATCGCCGTTGCGCACGGTGGTCATTTGCCCGGGCTTCACCACCACGCATTGCCCCAACAAGTTGCACACTTTTACGAATCCTTCAAATACGATCACATTCATCACACCATTCTGGTATTCCACGTACAGGTCGGTGCCCACCACGCCGGCGACCCCCGCTGGCGTGTGTACTTCAAATTTGCCATCCGGCTTGGCGATTTTTTGCGCCTGAGCGCGAAGTTTTCCGTAAGTTAATTCCAAATCGGTTTGCTGCGCAGCGGCGTCGTGTTTGATCACCTTCATCGAAGAGTCCGAGCCTACGTTCAGCACCGAACCATCATCCAAGCCCACGCGCACTCGTGCGCTGGCTTGCGTGTTGATGGTGTCCTGCCACTCCACCACGGTCTTGGCGGACACCGCGACGGTCTTGCCGCCACGCCCGATGCTTACCGCGGGGATCACACGCGAAACTTCTCCGGCGCGCTGCCCGCCCCCTTGCGGCACAGCCGACATCTCCGGCGATAGCGCCAGCGAACACGAAAGCACAAACGCCAGGCCCAAGCTGTACGTGGACTTCGTTTTCATCGAGGATTCTCCGGCTTCTTTGCCCCCTATCGTTGTTACCGGAGCGCTTCTTGTCAATCAAAAAAAAACAAATCTCGTCTTTCGGCGTCGTCGCCTAATTGTTTTCCGAGAGTGCGGGAACTTGCGGTTGCGCCGCTCTGTGCGGCTCCATTTGACGGCTATGGGCGCGTCCGCTATAGTAAGTGTGCGGGGTGGAGCAGCCTGGTAGCTCGTCGGGCTCATAACCCGAAGGTCGTCAGTTCAAATCTGACCCCCGCAACCAATTAAGTTGCTAAGCAGCAAGGGCTTCTGGAACTCCACCGGAAGCCTTTTTCATTTGAATTGTAGTTAAGCCGTCAGAATCCACGGCTTTTTGAATTGCGTCTCCCGCTCGTTTCGCACCTTCAACATTTTCTGGCCACTCCGCGTGCGTGTACACATCTAGCGTTAGCGAACCGCTCAGTGCGTGCCCAAGGCGCTCTTGAATCGTCTTGAGTGGCACTCGAAGTGAATCTAGAAGGGAAGCATTGAAGTGACGAAAAGCATGAAGCCCAGCTTGCTGAATTTCCAGCGAGCAGAGCAGCGGTTGCATTTTTCGTTTCCGAAACAGATTGATGTCCCAAGGCGTTCCCGTTGAAGACGAGAACAAAAAGTTGTGCCGCTTAGATTTCTGGCGTTCAACCTGTTCAGTCAGCAACGTCCCGAGGTGGGCCGACACGGCGAGGGTTCGAAGAGCGTTCTCAGTCTTCGGTGTACTCACCTTGCCATTCCAGACGGCTTGGTTGACGGTGATGCTCGTCGCGCTAACATCAGCTATCGTGAGCGCCGCCAATTCACCCGCCCTCAATCCCGTCTCCGCGGCGAGCCAATAGAAAACCCGACTCTCGCTGTGGGACGCAGCAATGATCTTGGCCACGTCAGCGAGTCGAAAGTATCGAGGTTTTTTCTTGGATGCTCGTGGGAGCTTTGGTTTCGGAATCAGCCTATCCACGAACCCCTGAGCGAGCGCCGCGTCTAAAATCAAACGCAAGGTCGCCCAAAGATTACGAGTTGTCTTGGGCTCATATTCGTCGGCTTCCATTTTGGCAACAAGACGCTGAACATCTGCGGCGCCTATTTGCCGGAGTTCCTTGGAACCGAAGAAGGCCTTGAGCCGTTTCGCCTGGCCACGCATTGTGGATTGCGTGGAAGGTTTCGACAGCGATAGGTAGTCGCGCTCCCAGATTTTCAAGAACGCTTCAAATGTCGCGCTCTTGTGTTCGCGGGACGGAGCCGAAATGGAAGAATTGACGCGGTCCAGGTAGGGCTGCAACAGGCGCAACGCTTCCCGTTTCCTCATCTCTTCGCCATCCGGTTTGCGAACAGGGCCGAGAACGATGGACTTTCGCTTCCGTTTCTCAACACCGTCTGAATCGAGAACGTATTCTGAGTACGCCCCGAGCCAGACGGTTTTTGCTCGATTTTGAAACACACTTCCTCGTTGGTATCTTCGACGGGCCACTGTTTCTCCTTTGGCCGTCGAATCAATCGCGGGTCCGATATTAGCAGTCGCTACGCTCATGTTGCTACTGCCAGTGCTTGCCCAGGAGTCGCTGCGCGATCTCCTGAAGCGTCGAGATTAAACTTGTCGCTGGTGCTGCTGGTGAGACGTTCTTTTTCGTTAGGGGCATATGCCCTCCTAACAAGACAGCCAATAGGGTCATGGCTTTTGGTTGATAGGCTGTTTTGGGGGCGTAATTCCGAGTGGGGCATGCCGGCTCGTGAAAGCGATAGCGCCTAACCGTAAGTATTGTCATAACTTAGCCAGCGTGTAATACTGCCGAATTGAAAGAGAGGCACCCGATGGGCAAGAAGACAACTCCTAAGAAACCCACCCCGATAACATCGCCAAAAATAGCGTCTCTCGCAGGAAAAGGCTTGAGAGCGCCAAGCACGTTGACCACTAAAGAGGTTCAAGAGTTAGCTGGATCGGTCGAAGGTCATCTCAATAGAAAAAGGAAAAAGACCTAGTTCCAACACGCGTCGGGAGATTTCTGTCGATGAACGTCCCGAAATGCTGCGACAAACACCCTGAAGGTCTGCTGACGCCCGAATTCATAGCCCATCTGCCGACATGTGAAGCCTGTCAAAAGGTGCTGAAATATTTGAATGATGATATGGACCGCATGATGGCGGTTCGTGAGAAAGCCAAATTGAACTGATGCATTCGAAAGAAACGGTGTAGATGAGATGGAGCAAGAGAGCAAGCCGTCGATGGCCGAAGAGAACGTCAGCCGCTTTTACGGCTTGATTAAAAGCTACAACAGTTTCGACAGGATCGAAGTCTTAGGCGTTGTCCAGTCGCTGCTTTATGCCTTCGGCGGGATAATCCAATCCAATCCTTCTGACGTAAGCGTGCCTATTTGAACGTCACCGCCTATCTCTTCTTCTTTAGGGTCGTCGATGCAATCCCTAACGTAACGTTCAATCAAAGCTTTGGCGTAACCAAGCGACGTTGCTTTACCGAGATCTATTGATTCTTCTTTTCTACCGCTAACGATTACAATTTCTCCGGTGGGAGTACCAGCCCCGCCATTAAGAACGCGAGAATCCCACGTATACCCATTTTTGAAAACGGAGATTTCAAACCCCATCGGGGCACCTCTCCAGAAATAAAGAAATACTCCGTGTGCACATTCGCCAGTTGTATTGACTCTCAAGATTGCGAGGCGCTCTCGGAGACGTGCATTGAAATCTTCGTCAAATTTCTGGAAGTCCACTCTTAGAAGAATGTCTTTCGATACTTCGATGAGGCTAACGTCAAAATGTGGACTGCTGGCTTTGACGGTACCGGACCACGCGAACACAGCAGACGCGACATCATTTTCAAATGCGAAAATTTTTCTTTCGGAACAAGACTCCACTCGTTGCGCCAAATTATTAAATGCAAGGCTATCTGCCCCGATTACAAAACCCGCCTGCATGCCGCAATAGACAAGCGCAGTAGACATGCGCCTATTATATTTCGATTTCCGTTGCATGTTATTGTGCTTTCGGCCCCACGCCAAAACTGTTCGTCTGGCGTTTCTTCGGGTTGGATTCGGGATAGCTGCTACTGCCGTAGACCTGACTGTGCACCGCGTTGGCGTGAGCGCCCGCTACTGGCACGGCATCGCGCACGGTCTGCGGTTTCGGTTGCTTGCCATCGCGGAAGGTCTCCGTGGGCCGGTTCGTCTTGCTTTTAGGCTGGCGTGCTCCACTTTCGGCTTTGCCGTTTTCAAAATCCAAATTCATGTTCGGATTGCGATAGTTGGTTCCGTCTGGAAATTTCTCCGGGCGGAGATCGTTTTTGGTTTTGAGCTTCACTGCACTACTGTCTTTCATATTTTTCCTTTGCCGACTCCTGTCGGCTTGCTGCTAGGCCGCGTTGGTGCGGCCCGTCTTTACTCGTGATTCTGTGCTTTCTGCCTAGCTGCCAATGCACGCTTCTGCGCCTTCCGATCAAGCTTTGCATCAGTGACTTTTTGTGGCTCGGGCAGATCGCGTCCACTGTGACGCTCGCTAGGAATTTCCAATGGGAACTTCCATTTACTTTTTGACATTTATCCTCCTTCGCCTCGCGGCAGTATCAGGCGCGACGGATCGCCCCTTAGAATTAATTTGGGTACCGCTTAATCTCCGCTTTGACTCGCTCTAGGACGGCAGTCCAGTCAGCTTTTTCATCTTTGGGCAACAGTTGCCGCAACCGTGCACGGCGACGATCTGTCTCAGAATGATCTTTGCGACCGCTCGAATGCTGGGCAGAATATCTTTCGATCTCGGCCATAACTTCGCGCTTGGCTTTTGAGTTAACGAGGTCCACGGCGACTTGCTTGCGGGAGTTGATGTTAGCTTCTGTTTTCCGCGTTAGCTCTGCTGAATCGGCCTTCCATGAGGCGGAGTTTGTGATGATTCCCATTTTTGCTAAAAAGTCGCGCTTCTCTCGTGCTATTTCTTTCGGAGTCCTTGGCAGGCTATGAAACTGCAAGCTGCCGCCGGATGCGAGGTCGCCCAATTCAGCCACGGCACGACTTAGATTTGAAAAGCTGAAAAAGCCCCCACACTTTTTAACGATGAAATCCGCAATCAAACTGGCGTTATGATCTGTCTGCGACAAATGTTTTGGAGCGTGTTTGTCGGCCCAGTCGTTCACTATGGAAATTACTTCTTGTTGCTGTTGCGTTTGCATCTACAAATATCCTTTCGCGCTTTGCGCGACATAAGTTTGTTTCTGAACTCCCAATCGATCATTCAAAGCATCCGTTCCAAAGAGCCGCATTAGTTTCGCCAGCACTGGAGCCGGCAGTGCTTTGATATTTTCGGCCGTCAGCGCAACCGTCTCGCCGTTGACCCGCCACGACTCCGGTAGCTGTGGCGTCAGATTAGGTTTGCTGGCGCGTATGTCCGCCTTCAGCTCATCGGTTGACATCGCCAGCTTGCGCTGATTTTCTTTCTGGATTGCTTCATTTCTTTCCGCTAGTTCATCTGCCTGATCTTTGGCAACGGACTTGGCGGACTTGACTGCTAGACGATTGCTCAGTTGTGAAACCGCGAACTCCAGATCAGGCTCGGTTATGCCAACGGCGACTACATCATCCAAATAGCCGAAAATTAATCTCTCATTGGCAATGCATGACAGTTCAGGGTGCAAACGTATCCACGACGTATAGACTCGCTGATTTTCGACCGCCAACCTTTCGGCGGCTATTTTTTCCTGGTCTTGCTTTAGTGACACTTTTCTTGCTCCTTTTCATCTTTATGTATTTGCCTCAGGCTGTGGACGGCAAAACTTCCGCCCTCTTTGAACCTGTGCAACATGCCGTACCGTAATTTTATTTCTTCAGCATTGGCAGGAATGCGGTCAAACTCTCTTCCGCAAAGCGTGCATTTGAACATCGATTCTCCTCTGATAAATTCGACCTTGTTTCTATCGCTCAATCATCGCCAGCCGTACGACGGGCAATCTGGACTGCTCAAGTAGCTCTTTCTGAAATTGTAGGTATTCGACTTGATTCAATTTCTCAATGTTTTTTCGTTCGATTTCGCGCTGGCGTTCCCAATGAAGTTCCCACGAAAAATATAAACAACTCTGGTTCGAGCAAACTTCGCTGTTCCCGCCACAATCACAGTTTGGTTGCTTAGATCGTGCTGCTGGCGCGAGAGCTATCGGCGCGAGGCTAGTCACGTCTATCGTGTGGTCGGAGTCTGGCGCTGGTTCCCAGTAGGCAAGCGTTTCGAGAGCTTGGTCGTTTCGATACCCCATATCGTCATCGAATTCATAGGTTTTCAGCGAAAGAAACTTCATGATGTCGCCGAGGGGTTTGCTGAAAAACAATTTCACAATACGACGGGCGAAGCTCTCGACGGTCTCATTTGGCTGAATGTCATCGCATGGAATGCCTTTGGCCCGAAATGCGAAAGCAAAGCGCCGGCATGTCGTCAACATTTCTTCAGACGTTCGATAATCCTGAAAAGGCAAATATTCATAAATATCGATCAGCATCTTGCTTCTTCGCTCCTCGTCAAACTGCTTTGCCCATGCGACACGGCTGCGATATCTCTGCTGGCGCTGACGGTGTAGCTCGCGCTCGCGGGCAGTGGACTTCTTTTTCATTTGGTTTCCTTCGTCGGCATTCCGACTTAATAAAAATAAACTGGCACACGGGGGTGCTGTGCGCTACCGCCACGGATGAGTACGGCGGGCGACCGTACTGGGCGGGGTACTCGGGGTAGCTGCGTCCCGTCACATTTGGGCGTCACTTTTGTGCAATGGAAATCGCTTTTGTCCACGCCACTGCAGGCGGAAGAGTTCCTGACGGCGGGGGCGACCACGGTGGAGTCTTCGCTGTGAAAATCGAAACGGATTCCAGACCATCGAGACCGAACGCCAGAGATAAAAATTGATTCGGCTCACTCCGTCGCTGGAAATAAATTAAGGATCGGCGCTCCGTTGCCGGGCTGTCGCGTCCGCGATTGTCCGTTGCGGTTTGTTGCAAAAACATTTCGCTGGATTGCGGATTTCTCTTGACATGAAATAACCTAACGGATAGCATCGACGCGTGAATGAGAAACAGATAATCCGCGAAGCCATGCGTTTGCTTGGCGCTAGAACATCGAAGAAAAAGGCAAAGTCGTCGGCGGCTAACGGCAAGCTCGGCGGCAGACCTAAGAAAGTCAAGGTGAAGTCATGAGAGTTGGAATCTATGCTCGCGTTTCCACTTCCGACAAGGGACAAGACCCGGAGATGCAATTGCGCGAACTCCGCGAGCACTGCCAGCGTCGAGGCTGGGAAATCGTCGGCGAGTACGTTGATATTGGCCAGAGCGGCTCTAAGGATTCGCGGCCAGAACTTAACAGGCTGATGGCTGATGCCAAGCGCCGTAAGCTAGATTCGGTCCTGATCTGGAAATTTGACCGCTTTGGGCGGTCCCTAAAACACCTGGTCAATGCCTTGGCTGAGTTTGAATCGCTCGGCATCGCCTTTATCAGCCTGAAAGAAAGCCTCGATTTGACTACGCCAGCGGGACGCCTGATGTTTGGCATCATCTCGGCAATGGCTGAATTTGAACGCGACTTAATCCGCGAGCGGGTGCGGTCTGGCATCGCCAACCGTCGAGCCAAGGGATTCCGCGTTGGTCGCAAACCTATCGCTCTTGATTCGGCGAGACTGCAAGGGCTTCGATCCGAAGGGCAGACCATCCGCGAGATCGCCGTGACGCTTGGTTGCAGCCGCTCGCTTGTCCATAAAACCCTCGCGGAACAGACCGCGTAAGCCGTCTGTTTTCACAGCTCGGTTGCTTTGGCTTTTCCGTCCTTCTGAGAACTCCTAAAAAGACAAAATTCGAGCTGCTAACAAGCCCCTAGCCGATCTGACTGGGGGCTTTTTCTTTCCCTGTCGCTATTAGTTCGCTGGCGGTCCGGCCAACAATCGCGCCCGAATTAAATAATTCGCGCTCCCCCACGCACCCGAATTAATTAATTCAGCGGAATTATCCAGAATCCAGAAATCGCTGTTAAATCTGCTTAGGACGATTCGGAATTGATCTCGTGGAGTCCTGGTTGCCTCGCTACACCCCTTTACTTCTGTTCCCGCCCATCCTGACCGCCGCGCCACTAGCCTAGCCGTGCCGTCGCGCTGGCGCGTACAGCCACGATCTTGCGACTGATGGCTCTGAAGACCTACCGCCTGCCCGGCTTGCCTAGAATCGCTCCTAAACGATAAAATAACGAGTTGGACATACTGCAAGGTGACGCTGAGACGGTCAAAATTGGAATTTTTGCGTTAAAATAACTTTCCTAGGAAACGCCTAGCACTGCCGCTGGACAGGGTGACGCCGTTGGAGATCGCGGACTATTGCTATCTACCGTCCGGCGCGGAACCCTTTAGCCTGATTTGTTCGCCGTCATCCACTTGCTACCATTCACTTGCTCCATATACACACAGAAAAAGGGTATGTATTTGGTAGCAGGTGAAAAAAATTGGCTTAACTCTAGCAATTTCATGGGCGTCACCTGCTACCACGTTTTTTGACTTTTCGTTTTTGACGACTCAGAACGGAGAGGCTTGGTAGCAAGTGAAAACTGGTCCAGACGGCGAATCCACCTGCTACCACCACTTATTCCGTCACCGGCAGGTATTTGTCATATTTCTGCCCGTTAGCCCTTTGGACTGGCACCGTTGTTAGCCAAACTGGCTCATACGTCTTCCAAGCCCGTTCAAAGATATGCCCCTCGTTGTCACGGTGCGCGTGAGTCAGAGTTTCATAATCACGGCGGCTCAGTGCTACCTGTTCCCTCGGTATGCCAGCGGCGAGTTGTCTTTGCATGCGGCTGGTCAAGTCTTTGATCTTGCCCAGGTAGAAGCCGACCCTATCGGGTGCCTCGCTGCGGAAGCAGACACGGCGAATCACGAGCTGACGAGTAAACTGCCGAATGGCTATCTCTAGGTCATCCAGACCGACTTGCTTAACTCCGCGCCCGAAGGCTGCCATGTAAGCATCCAGCGCTAGGTTTTTCTTAAAGCGTGCTTTCTTGCGCACGTCGGCGGGTTGCGCTGCCCAGAATTGCTCCAGCCGATTTCTAGCCTCCGCTGACATCGTCATCGTGCCAGAGAAATCCAGACTGTTTAATTCCATCAGCATCGCGATAGCATCTTTAGGACTTATCGCGGGAAGGTCGCCTGCCTCCACTGCCACGCCGAATTCTGGATAAAGCCTGTCGAACATACCCAGTTTGGTCCGTCCAGCGAGTGCCTGCATAAAAACGTCGCCGTCTTGCCCACACATGACCATGCACAGCCGCGCATCACTCTTACTTTTTGTACCTGGGCCGTTTTTCTTTTTGGCAAGAACTCTGGAAATCTGCGTCGAGTCCGCAAGCTCAATCATGGTGTCGAGGATTGCAGGGTTGCGTGTCGCCGTAGCTTTATTGCCCAGGCTCACAATCTCGTCTATGTAACAGATCACGGTTTGATCCTGAGGCGGTTCGAAGAAAAAGTCTCTAAGGCCGGCACCAGAGTCCGCACTGCTGATTATCTTGATGTCGGATGGAGTGCTTGCAGAGCCAGTGGGGTTGAGAATTTGAGACATTCGTCTCCAAGATTCGCCTTTGCCGCTACCTGTCTCGCCGATTAGCGCACCGTAATAGCGCGGCTCAGCGTCAAGCGTTTCAAACCTAACTTTGCCTGCCATCCGCGCCCCGACAACAACCTTCGCAATCAGAAACGGAAACTGCGGGGCCATTGTTGTGCCGTGGGTAATCAGATCAACGAACTTTTTATATATTCCAGTCATGACGGACGGATCAAAAGCGGGAATGGAATCCGTTGAGGATTCGTCCACGGTTACATCTGGCACGTCGATTGGTTTATCGTTAGCGGGCTTGGACTCCGTCAACGGCAAAATGATGATGTCCGAAGAATCGCCCGATTTGCCGAACACCAGATGATGACCAACCTTTTCCTGCATCCAGTGGCGCAATTCTTTCCACTGACGAACGTTTAAGCAGCGGTGTTTGCATTCATAGATGAGTTTGCCCGTATCAAACATGATGACGGACGAACTGGACGTTGGCTCTGTCACCTGGGAGGTGTGCAAACTATCCCAAGGGCAGATGATGTTCCATTGGAAACCACCGCCTTCGACACCTTTATAATTTTGCCGTCTGAGATAATCGACACCAGCCTCATCGAAAGCCGCCTCGACATAGTCTGCGATCTCGTTCTGTTCATCCGTACCGATGGCTGGACCAGCGACAACGGGAGTTGGTTCGTTCTGCTCTGGAGACTGCGCCAAGGGGCGAAAATCAATAATCGTGTACGTGCGCCCGCTCGGATGGATACTGCCTGCGCCCAAAACGTAGGCACCACGGCTGCGAACCTCGCCGATCTTCTTATCGTTGTCGTTGGTGGAAGGTTTACCCGTCGCATCGACGTACATGTTTCGCGTCTTGCAGGAGCCGCGATAATACATCTGGATGCCTTCGATTCCGTCTTTAGCTTCGCGGCCCGTCCTGACCGTTTCCGTTGGCACAGCGTCCGCGAACGGCCTAGCAGCGTCGTAGTCCACAACGACTAAGCCCGAGCGCCCCAGATCAATCCCGATGTTGTAATTTGGATTCTCCATCCACCATGCGCGTACCGCGTCAGGATCGTTTGAGGAGTCTTTGAAACCGTGCTTCGTTGCTGGTGCCTTGCTGCGCGGCCAGCAAGGGAAGATGTACCGACGACGGCGAACATGGTATAGCGCCCAGTCCAGCAGCGTCTTGAGTTTGCGCACCTGTTCTTTTTGGTATTTCGCTTCCTCGATGCAATCGTAGAGCCTGCAATCATGAACACTGCCGAACGGTTCAATCCCAAAATCGTCAGGACTGATCTGCGCTAAATCGAGTTCCTGATGGCTCGGCGTCGTCCATTCTGGCGCGGTAGCGACGGCGGTCGCCTCGCTGCGTAACTGTGCTGCTTTTATTGCTAGCAGAGTCTGGGTCGGATTCATCGCGACACCAACTCTTCCGCCGTGTTCGATTCCATGCCCGCAAGCGCTGACGTGGACGGCAATTCTATTTCAATGGGAGTTACATTAATCGCCTGCGGTAACTCGCCGGGCTTTCGCGGCGGCTTTACATCGAAGCGCACCTTTTCGCCCACTTCTGGAGGCGTCGCGCGGTCAAACTGCGTGATGTGGCAAAAATATCTTTCTTTGTGTGTCACGAGGACAATACCGAATCCCCGTTCGTTCCAACTGCGGATTACTCCAATTTTGCGTTCTGTTTCTGTTCCAGCTTCCATTTCCAATTCCTTCGATCAATTAATTGATCCAATCAATGACGCGACAGATCGTGCTTGCCGTCGTTTTGCTGCTTACTGCTGTACTGCTTTTTCAGCTTTTGCTTCGTTAGCGTCGTAGGCTTCCGTCAGAAACCCCAGACGCTCCGCTACTTGTCGGACTGCTGAGTCGCTGACGTTGTTTCTACGGGCCTGGGCAAAATATCGCCCTGATTTCAGAAACTCGTCGAATAGCGATTCCTTCGCTTCTTTCTGCATAAAAACTCCTCGGCATTTTCCTGCCGTCTGATTTCTCCTCTCGTTTCAAGAATTATTGTTCTTCGAGCCTGAGTCCCACTTTGTTGCACCGCTATTTGGCGGTCCTACTTACTACCACTGTCTACGCTTGATTCCACGTCACTGAAATTTGCAATTCGCCCGCACGTCGAGCCTTCAAAAGATCGTGGACCGTTTGAGCATTCGAGAGGTCTAGCGGAATTGGCGCGACTGCCTGCACTAAGGCTTCAATTTCGGTTCTCAATGCTAATAGTTGCTCCGCAGTCGAATTGTCGAACGATCTGCCTTTGTTGAGCGCTTGATTAAGGCGGCTCTGTGACGCACCTGAGATTTTGTCCAGTTGTGCCAGCGTACTAAAACTGTCCGCAGTCATGCGGCGCGAATTAAGCCACTGGCGGAGTCGGTTTTCGGCTGAAAATGTTGCGGTCATTCCTGTCCTCTAATGCATCGGATTTAGTACAACTACTGACTAAAAAAGGGGTGCCCACCGTTCAATTAGGTTCGGCGGGCACTCCAGTTGGATAACTTATGGGATTAGAGTCCCGAGAAGGTAAGGCTACCCGCTCATAGGGGGTATCTCGGGTAGACTCATTTATTTTTTCCACCTTGGCTGGCTCGGTCTTGGCCTTGCGTGGGCGTCCACGCGGACGCTTGGAATACGGTTTCCCGTTGCGTCGTAGACCTTTAATGACTCGGCGGATTTGCTGGACAATGCTCGAAACCTGACCAGACTCCCAATTCATCTCCTGCTCGATAAATCTATCCGCCTCGCCCAGACGGAAATAGTGATAGATGACCACTGCCCAGACGTGTGCCTGAGAGCGCTCAAATTGATCTGACCCGAGCAAGGGGAAATGCTTCAGGAGAAACTCGCGGGTACCAGTATCGTTATATAAGAACGGCGCGGTATCTTCTTCTTTTCTGTGCTGGACTTGAGTGAAGCGCGGCGCTACGACTTGCATGCCGCTCATAAACGATTCGTCGCCGTCAAGGACTTGTCGTAGGTCTTGATAGTCGCTATCACTGAGACGCGACCTGGGGTGATCCTGCATAAGTTATCCACGCGCTCTAACGCGCCGACTTTTACGAAGCCGGAAACTGAAATTCGCTGACGCCAACAACGTCAGCACACTAGACAAATTAAAGGGTCATGGACTCTGTTCTTCTGGAGGAAGACAGCGAAAAAAAGGAGGTTCTTCGGGGTTCTGCGATGTCCTAGACGCGGCTGGGCAGATCGTGCGTCCCAAGGCTTGTTAATGCGAAGAATGACCGTCGCAAGCGCGAAACCGGGATTTTTTGGCTAAAATGACCGAAAAACTGAGTCGTGTCAAAAAATCGGGACACAACCGGCAAAATATCCCTCCGATACTTGTAGACCCAAAATCGGTTTTTTAGTGGCTGAGATTAGCAAACGAGAGGAATCCGATGACCGACATTAGCGAAGAGCAGTTGCAAGACTTTAGAGCCAGGCTTCGTGTGGCGAAGGACTTGCTCTCCCAACTGGAAAATAAGATTGTGAATGCAGAGGTGAGAGACCAGTTCTTGTCATCAACAAAGAAGCTGCTCATTGATGTTGAAGGGATTCTGAGAGACCCTGAGCAGAATCAACACGAAGCGTCGGAAGGATTCATGCTCACGCTGGCTGAACAGCATTTAGTGCGCGTGAAGAAACTGGTGACGAAATACGGTCCGAAGATTCAATTCGTCGCCGGGAAATAAAATCGGGCTCTATTTTGAAAATGTGCGCCAGGCTCCCGCCGGGCTTGCTGCCAGCCGTCAGACGCGGGACTTGCCCGCACGAATCGGGCACTTGAATGCAATTGTGGTGATAGAATCCGCACGGGAGCGCCGCTTGATATCGAACATGAAAGCTTTGCTGCTCACTGGAGCGATTGCCTTCATTGTGATTACGGCGAAGGCTACTCAGCAAGCCGAAACTGAATCGGCCCACGGATTGCGAATGTCACTGGCTCATGACGAAGCTGCGTCCGGTCCTGACAAGGCTACGCACTTCACCGTGACATTCAGTAACTTGAAGCGCGAGGATGTAACACTCAGTACCGGTCTGCTGGTCGATTGTGGGAGGCCAGTATCAAGAACCAGCTTTATCAATCTTAATCTGACAGATTCGAAGGGTAAGCGACATCGACACTTGCCTTATTTGGGCGACGGCCCTCCTTATCAAGGAGGCACTGCCTGCGGCAATGGTGTCACGCTTTTCGTTGCGGTCCTTCACCCCGGTGAGTCTTTGTCTTTCCCATTGGATATTGGCAAATATTTAGATTTAGCTGATTCCAAGCAATATGACGTGGCCAGATTTCCCGCTGGCGTTTACTCGTTGCAAGTGGAATTGAGACCGATACCGTCTGATGGAAAAGTAAAGTATTGGGCGGGAACACTCAGCTCAAATGCCTTAAAGGTTCACTTCGAGTCTGAATTCGCGGCACCCCTAGATGATTACCCTGAGTAAGTCGGACGGGACAGGATTCCAGCCCGCCGTCCACGCCCATACCGCCCGTTTGAGAAAGAATCCTTATGGTGGAAAATAATGTCGTTCCTGCACGCGAGCGCGTCCATCTCAGCGAGAAAAAAATATGTTGTAAATCGCCCAAATCGGAACACCGAGAAATACAGCACCTGCCAGACGCAGTTCGAGAGCACCCCAACCGCTAGAATAGTTCTCCGAAGTTATATGAGGCCCACGAGGAGCAAACCATCCCGGCAACTTAAACCAAGCGCGGGGAGATGCAAGCATAAACGCGCCGTTAATGACCATCTGCAATCCGAAAGCAAATGCGATGATTCTAAGGATAAGGATAAACACAGTCCCCTTCCGCAAGCACTCGCCCCGTCCTACCTATCGTTTAATCTTCGCCCACCGCCTCTTCGCAGCCGCCGATATCTTCGCCCGCGCCTCAGCAGACATCGTCCACGTTCTCTTCTTCGTAGCTTTCGGTTGTGTGTTTCCGTTCAACGCTTGTATCGCGGCGTCAATCCCGGCTAGGCGTTTCGCGGTAGAGGCTCGTTCGTCGTGCAACAGCTTCAACAAATCGGTCATGGGTCTCCTATGGATTATGATTCCGAAATTATTGTAGCAGCACGCCCACCCCTATCGGAACCCGGCAAAGGAGATTCACCAACGCCGCTCGGGCGATACCCGGTACTCGCCGTGACAGGGCTAGTTGTTGTTGTTGTAGTGCTCCCCGCTAAAACTAGACGCTTCAGTTGGGTAAGATCAGGGCCTCCAAGACAGGAGGCAACATGGGCAGAAAACCACGCGTAGATCGTTCCCCGGAAGAGAAATGGCAGGTGGTGCA
>JABCZD010000014.1 GCA_013289855.1 Acidobacteriota bacterium
GCGGAGTACAATCACGACCGGCCCCACCGCGGAGTGCAAAACCGCACTCCGCACGAGGCGTTCTTAGCTTTCGCAGGTGTACTAAAAAACGAGGCCCTGACTGTCTAAATTAGCGGGGAGCACTACACCGGAAAGCAACGCTAGACTTCTTGAAGGCGAGTTTGAAGGTGGGCAGCTCAGGTAAGTATCAGCTGGAAAATTCTGTTCATCAACTTATATTCCCCCTCCGGAAGACGTCGGATGATGTGCGTCCCGATCAGATGAACCTATGGATTCTAGATGAGAAACTCGCGTACCACTATTACTTAGCGTCTGACATAAGGTTCGACATGCAAGAGGTCAGCCTGCCGAGCTCTGACAGACCCGACATTGTTATTTTCAGCGGTCCAGCTGCCTTTGTGAACGAAGCACCTCCGTTCTCATCAGTTGTCTTGATTGAGTTTAAGCGCCCTATGCGTGACGATTACACAGATGAGGAGAATCCGATCGCCCAGATCTACAGATACGTGGAGCTGATCAAGAGTGGCGAGGCTAAGGATCGCGGGGGGAGGCCTATAACGATTAAATCTGAGACCCCTATATACGCATATCTAATCTGTGATTTGACTCCAAGTCTAGCTCGACAAGCTAAATTTGCATCGCTCGCGCTTACGCCAGACGGCCTGGGATATTTCGGATTCAATCCGCAGCTAGGCGTGTTAGTAGAAATAATGAGCTTTGATAAACTCGTGTCTGATGCAGAACGCCGAAATGCGGCCCACTTCGATCAACTTAATTTTCCCAGATCATAAGCGTTGGCGTTCCCGGGGGAACGCAGAGCCTTGCATTAATCCTTTTTGGCGATGGTGGTTTCTGGGGAACGGGCTGCGCCAATCATTTTGACAATCTTCTCGGCGAGAGTTGGGGCGGCAAGGTCTCCGCTCGCGGCAATGACCTCGTAGCTGCCGAGTAGCATGCTGGTGCGAGAGTCCTGTACGACGACGGTAAAAGTGTACGTCCATAGCGGTCGGTCCACCTCGAGATGCAGGTCAGCGAGTTTTCGGTCCCTTACGACGGTGAGCCCCCAATTTTGGAAGTCCCGCTGCTTCATCAACTCCTTTTCGAGCGTGGCGGTGGTAAACCAAACGGTGCGAGAGCTGATAAAAACGGTGCGCGCCTTGCGGAGTGAGTTTGTAGGGTTTTCATGCACGAGGCTGGCGCTGGAAGGAGGCCGCTCAGGCTGCTGGGGCTGAAGGTCGCCTCCCGAGGGTAGTGCAGTATGCTCCGACCCGCTGGCTAGCCCGAATACGGCGTCTATGGGAACGGCGAAATTGAGGGCCTGCCCCGGCTTCGAGAAAACCACAATGCCGAGCGCACGGCCCTTGGAGTCCACGACGGCGCCGCCGCTCGAACCGGGCGAAACCGGCGCGGTGAATTGCAAGACGCGATAACCGCGCTGAGTTTCCACCACCTCCTCCACCGGTCGCACAGCGCTCAAAACTCCCGTGGACGCGCTCCAAGTGAGCCCGGAGGGATTGGAAACGACGGAGACCGGCTCGCCCAGCCGGGCCTCGTCGAGCGGTGGGATGGCCAGAGCAGGCAGGTTGGCCGCGGGAATACGAATGGCGGCCACGTCGCGGCGCTCGTCCACGGCGACAAGTTCTACGCGGTCGTAGATCTCGCCGGTCTTGAGGCGGACTTGAACTTCTCGCGCGTCTTTAATGACGTGGTACGCGGTGAGCAGGATGCCGTCGGACCGCACAATGACTGCGGAGCCGACGCCGCTCAGGCGACCCGCGCCCGCCCCGGTGAGGACGACTGCCACGGAAGGCGCAACGCGTGCGACGACCTCTTCGGAGGAGAGGTCAGTAGGCGGCGGAGCTTGGCCCACAGCAGCGTGAGACAGCGCGAGCAAGGTTAGACACGCGCAGAGGTATCGGACACGCGCAGTTTGTTTCGTGGGTATCTTGTTCATGATTTAATCCTCGTTTCAAAAGATTGCCGTACTCGTTGCTTGGTGAACTAAATGCAAAATTCTTTGGTGGAGTCTTACGTTCCGATACATCTGTAATAGCAACACCATTGCCAATAGCACTCGCTGACGAGGCCGCGCGCGTGTTGAAAACAAACGAGGAACGCGAATGGACTATTCGGATTTTGGAGCTGGTGCCAGTTTGTCACTGCATCGCTGTCTGTTTAGGCTTGCAGGAGAACCACTTGTTGCGGAGACGGAAAATGCGCCAATCGGGAGATTCATCCCGCCAAACACGCGGGATGGAGAAGCGTTGGCGTTCCCAGGAAAGGATGCCGCCCTGAAGGGCGGTGCTACAAAAGCATTCCAGAGAAAATATTAGGGTTAGAATGCGCGCTGCGCTGTGGGGAGTTTTGTGCCTGGAGGTGATTGTGCGAGTTGCCGCTGGCTTGGTGGTGGGATTGGCACTGATGAGTGAATCCGCGGCTTGGGCGCAGAAGCCGACGCTATTGCCGGAGCGCGATGTGGCGGCGTTGGCGAATGAGTTGAGCGGAGAGACGGCGAAGCGAAATTTAGAAGGGATTGCGCGGTTCCACCGGCAGAGGGGGTCGGCGGGATTTCATGCGGCGGCGGAGTTGGTGGCGGGGCGGTTGCGGGCTTATGGATTGAGCGATGTGGAGATACTGAAATTTCCGGCGGATGGGAAGATTTTTTACGGGACGCAGAGGTCGCGACCGGCGTGGGATGCGGAAGTGGGGGAATTGTGGGAAGTAAACGATGCAAAGGAGGTTCAGGAAGGAGGAAGTGGCGAGTGGCGAGTGACTAGTGGCGAGCGGAAGATTGCGAGTTATGAGGCGGAGCCGGTGGTGTTGGCGGAGGATAGCGAGTCTGCGGATGTTACGGCGCTGTTGGTAGATGTGGGCGAGGGGACTAAAGAGAGCGATTACGCGGGGAAGGATGTGGACGGGAGAATTGTTCTGGTTGGGGCACAGCCGGGGGCGGTGCAGGATTTGGCGGTGGGGAAATTTGGGGCCGTGGGAATTGTTAGTTATGCGCAGAACCAGAGGACGGCGTGGTCTGGCGAGGATGAGAATTTGATTCGGTGGGGGCATTTGGAGACGTTTTCCGCGAATAAAACTTTTGGATTTATGGTGTCGCTCAAGACGGCGCGGGCGTTGCAGGCGCGGCTGGCGCGCGGGGAAAAGATTACGCTGCACGCGGTGGTGAAGGCTGGGCAGCATGCGGGGAATTATGAGGTGGTGACGGCGGTGATTCCGGGGTTGGACGCGAAGTTGAAGGAGGAGGAGATTGCGTTTTCGTGTCACCTGGATCATCAGCGGCCGGGGGCGAACGACAATACGAGCGGGTGCGCTACGATTTTGGAGGTGGCGCGGACACTCGCGAAATTGACCGCTGACCGTACCTCTGGTGGCTGCACGCCGATTGGCAAAATTGATGACCCCAAAATGGACGCTGCGACTCGCAAGGAGTTCGAAAGACTCCAGCTTTGTCATTGGCTGACCGGTGGCGGCATTCTGCTGAAACCGGCGCGGACGATACGATTTATTTTTCCCCCGGAGGTGGAGGGGACGATGGCGCTGCTGAATGCGCGGCCGGAATTTGCCGCGCGGATCAAGGCGGTGATTCACATGGACATGGTGGGCGGCGGGCCGGAGACCAAGGCGGTGTTTCATGTGACGCGCGGGCCGATGAGTTTGCCGAGCTTTGTGCATGATGTGGCGTGGGCGTTTGCGGACTGGGTGAACGAGGAGTCTTACAAATTTGCAGCTACGGGGACGGCGGAGTATCCGATGGTGGCGCCGGAGGGCGGAAAAGAGCCGCTGCGGGCGGAGTATTCGGCGTTTTCGATGGGGAGCGATCACGAGGTGTATCAGGATTCGTCGTTCGGGATACCGGCGATTTATTTGAATGACTGGCCGGACCGGTACATTCATACGAATTTTGATACGGCGGCGAATATCGATACTACGAAGTTGAAGCGGGCGGGGTTTATTGGGGCGGCGAGTGGGTATTTTTTGGCGGGAGTAAGAGGGGATGATCGAACAGCCGTTGAATCGGAAATTACTATTGGAAGGTTTTTGCGAGACGTGTCATTGCGGGAAGGCCTGCGAGGTCAATCGGCGACAATTGCTTGCACTGGATTCCGGCGGTACGTTGATTACGAGTCTGAGGTTGAAAGAAGTTTTCCGCGATTTTTGTCGATTGATCCCGGACATCCTACGAGACAAGAGCATCTTGGAGAAGATTGCGTCCCATTAGCGGGATCATGGGAACCGCGGGTAATACCGCATGTCTATAGGCGAAAAAGTGGGGCGAAAGGACCACTAACGGTTTTTGGCTATGACTATTTTGAGGAGAAGGTGAAGGTGGCAGGAGTGGTGACGCCGAAACTCTTGAGTTATGAGGGGCGCTGGGGAGGCGGGGAAGAATATGCTTATGAAATTGTGAATTTTGCGGATGGGGAGCGGAACGCGCTGGAAATATGGGATGCGGTTTCGGCGGAGTATGGGCCGGTGCCGTATGAGCTGGTGGTGGAATATTTAGAGGCGCTGGAGAAGATTGGCGTGGTGGCGGTGGTGAAGTGAGTGGCGATTGGGGCGCAGCATGCTGCGCCCCTACAAGTTGGGAGAATTGAGTGGGCGTGACAATAGCGGCGAGGATTGAGCGGCTGCCGCTGGGGAGATTTCACCGGCGGTTTATTGCGCTGGTGGCGCTGGGCAATTTTTTTGATCTTTACGATATTTTTATCGTGGCGTATATCGGCGCGGCGCTGCAGGCGTCTGGTTTTCTTTCCTTGAAACAATTCAGCGTTTTTGTGGCGGCGGGATTTCTCGGGATGTTTGTGGGGACGGTGGTGTTTGGGATGGGGAGCGACCGCATGGGGAGGCGGAGCGCGTTCATCCTGCTGCTGCTGATTTATTCGGTGTTTACGTTTGCTGGGGCCTTTGCGCCATCGGCGGGGTGGCTGATTGCGTTGCGGTTCTGCGCGGGAATCGGAATTGGCGCGGAGATTGTGGTGATTGATACGTATGTGACGGAGGTGGTGCCGAGTTACGCGCGGGGGCGGTACGTGGCAATCACGCAGGTGGCGGGATTCAGCGCGGTGCCGATTGCGGCGGTATTGTCGCGGGTGCTGGTGCCGACGCATTTTTTGATGAGTGGGTGGCGGTGGGTGATGGTGATTGGCGCGTCTGGGGCGTTGCTGACGTGGTGGTTTCGGCGGCGCTTGCCGGAATCGCCGCGGTGGCTGGAAAGTCGCGGACGGATGGGCGAAGCTGACGCGGTGATGAGTGCGCTGGAGGCGGAGTCGTTTTCTCAGGAAGGGGAAAGAGCTTACGCAGAGGACTCAGAGAGCGCAGAGGGCGCAGAGAAGAAGGTTCGCGAGGAGAGTGGATCGTTTTGGGAGCTGTGGCGGCGGCCTTATCTTTCGCGGACGGTGATGCTGGTGCTTTTTCAGGCGCTGCAGACGATTGGGTTTTATGGCTTTGCGAATTGGGCGCCGACATTTTTGCTGAAGCGGGGGGTGTCCTTGTTGCACTCGCTGGAGTACACGCTGTTGATTGCGATGGTGTCGCCGTTGGGGCCGCTGCTGGCGGCGTGGACGTCGGACCGACTTGAACGCAAGTGGACCATCGTGATTCTGGCGCTGCTGGTGGCGGGATTCGGGCTGGGATTTGGGAATTCCATCGCGCCGGCGCCGGTGATTGCATTTGGCGCGCTTTTGACGCTGGCGAATTACTGGTTTTCGGCGGCGTTTCATGCGTACCAAGCGGAGTTGTTCCCTACAAGACTGCGGGCGACGGGCGTGGGATTTACGTACAGCTGGAGCCGGTTGAGCGCGGCGTTTACGTCGCTGCTGATTGGGGCGCTGCTGGTTTATGGCGTGCCGCTGGTGTTTGCGGTGCTGGCGGCGGCGATGGTGCTAGTGGCGGCGGTGGTCGGGACTCTGGGGCCGCGAACGAATGGGGTGCTGCTAGAGGAGTTGTCGAGATGAAGAAACTCGGGTGTGTGTGGGCCGCGATCTAAAGTACGAGATTTATCAGGGATTCTGGATGCGATCGGCGAGGTGGGGCGCGATGGAATGGAAATGTTTCAGGTTCCAGGTGTAGATGACTTGGGCTTTGGATTTGGCGGCGCAGGCCAGGAGTAGGGCGTCGTAGATTTTGGCGCTGGTTAGGCCGTGTGCGGCGGCTTCGCGGATGATCGTAAAGTATTCGTCTGAATTTAGCTCCACGGGAGTCACGCGCTCCCGGACTTCTTGAATGAAAAGTGCCGCCTGATCGGGAGAGATGCGCGGGCGGAGGGGCAACGCAGTGAGAGAGCTGTACAGTTCCGCAAAGGTATGAAGAGCGCAAGCGGAGTTTTCCGGCTGGCAGGCGGCGAGGCGTTGGATGCTTTCGAGATGGTGGGGATGGCTAGTTTCGAACGCGGCAACCAGTACGGAGGTATCGAAAAACGTGGTCACTCAAGGAACTCGAGGGCGCGCTTTTCACGCTCCTGGTTTAGGAATTCAACGATGTCGAAGTTGGGAGGGAGGCTGCCGTTGTGGACCCAAATCCCAAACTTTTTGATCATGGTGGATTGCAGACGGACGGGTCGCATGGTGATAGTGTCGCCATCGGATTCGATAGCTACGCTGTCACCGGGTTCCAGACCGAGTTTGTCTCGGAGGAGCTTGGGCATAACGACGCGACCGGCCTTGTCGATAGGAACTGTGGGCATGAATGGTATTGTACGATGGTAAATGCCATTTGTAAATGGCATTTACTTGGCTCGGTGAAGTGTTGCAGCGGTAGAGGAGAAGAAAGAGCCGATCGGGAGATCGGCGTTCCCAGGGTAGGGGGCACGGCATGCCCGTGCCGCTACGTCGGGATTGGGCGTGTGCTAGCATTGGTTGGTTTGTGTGGTGATAGGGAGTTTTGCTGAATGGCTATGATGAAGGCGCTGCGGAAGGTGCGGGCGGCGAAAGGGTTGGAGATTGCGGAGGTTGCGGTGCCGACGGTGGGCCCGACGGATGCGCTGGTGCGCGTATCGGCGGCGTCGATTTGCGGGACGGATTTGCATATTTATGGGTGGGATAGGTGGTCGCAGGGGCGGATTAAGCCGCCGGTGACGTTGGGGCATGAGTTTTGCGGGGTCGTGGAACGTGTCGGCGAGGAAGTTACGGCAGTGAACGCGGGGGATTTTGTCAGCGCGGAGATGCACGTGAATTGCGGGCATTGTCACCAGTGCCGGTTGGGCGAAGCGCACATTTGCCAGAATTTGAAGATTATCGGGATCGATCAGGATGGGGCGTTTGCAGAGTTTGTGAAGATACCGGCGTCGAACATTTGGAAGCTGGATGCGGCGATTCCCGAACGGTACGGGGCAATACTGGATCCATTGGGGAATGCGGTGCATACGGTTTTGGCCGGGCCGATCGCGGGACAGACGGTGTTGGTTACCGGGTGCGGACCGATCGGGTTGATGGCCATAACGGTGGCGAAGGCTTGCGGGAGTTCGACGGTGTTCGCTAGCGAGACAAATGCGCAGCGGCGGGCGATGGCTTTGCAGATGGGAGCGGACGTGGCGATTGATCCGGTCAGCGAGGATGCCGTTGCGCGCATTTTGCGTGAGACGAGTGGAACTGGCGTCGATGCGCTGCTGGAGATGTCCGGGAATCCTACGGCGATTCAGCAGGGATTTGCGGCGCTGCGAGCCGGGGGGCGCGCTTCGCTGCTCGGAATACCGACGGAGAACGTGCAGCTGGATTTGGTTAAGGATGTGATTTTTAAGGGCGCGACAGTACAGGGGATTTATGGGCGGCGGATGTATGAGACGTGGGTACAGATGACGGCTTTGCTGAAGGCGGGAAGATTGAATCTTGAGCCGCTGTTTGGCGAGCGGGTTGCACTCGACAATTTTGAAGGCGCGTTTGCGATGTTACAGAAGGGGTTGGCAGGGAAGATTTTGATGTACCCGGCTGGAATGAAGTAACGAAGTAAAAATGTAATTAGATATAGAAAAAGAAAGAGTTACGCAGAGAACACCGAGTTCACAGAGGACACGGAGAATTTGGAGGCCAATTATGAGTGATGCAGGGACGCAAACTACGAAAGGGAATCCAACGCAGTACATTTCCGACCAATTAAGCGAGCTGCGGGCGAAGGGGGTTGCGCCGAAATTGCGGGTGTTGGAGGGCGAGCAGAAGGCGGTTTGTACTTTTGATGGGCGCGAGGTGATTAATCTGGCGTCGAATAATTATTTGGGGCTGGCGACGCACAAGGCGTTGCGGAAGGCGTCGGTGGACGCGGTGAAACGGCTGGGAGTGGGCGCAGGAGCGGTACGGACCATTGCCGGGACGATGCAGATTCACATGGCGCTGGAGGAGCAGATCGCGCGGTTTAAGAATGTTGAGGCTTGCGTGGTATTTCAATCGGGATTTACGGCCAATGCGGGGACGGTTTCGGCGGTGCTGGGCAAAGAGGATTTGATTATTTCCGATGAGTTGAATCATGCGTCGATCATAGATGGGGCGCGGCTTTCGAAAGCCACGATCAAAGTTTTTAAGCACAAAGATGTGGCGGACTGCGAACGGATTTTGCAGGAGCATGCCAGCTTTCCCGGCAAGAAGCTGATTATTACCGATGGCGTTTTTTCCATGGACGGGGACATTGCTCCGTTGCCCGCGCTGTGCGGACTGGCGGAAAAATACGGCTGCATCATGATGGTGGACGATGCGCATTCTTCGGGCGTTTTGGGACGAGGCGGGCGCGGAACCGTGGACCATTTGAATTGTCATGGGCGGGTACACATTCAGGTGGGGACGCTGAGCAAGGCGATTGGGTCGATGGGTGGTTATGTTTGCGGGTCGCGAGATCTGATTGATTTTCTGTACTTGCGGGCGCGGCCGTTCTTGTTTTCGACTTCGCATCCGCCGGCTACCGCGGCGGCTTGCGCGGCGGCGTTCACGCTGCTGGACTCGCCGGAAGGCGAAAGACTGGTGAAGCGGTTGTGGGCCAACACGAAGTTTTTCAAGCGGGAATTGAAGAAGCGCGGGTTTCAGTTCAAGGCGAGCGAGACGCCGATTATTCCGATCCATGTGGGAGATGCGGCGAAGGCGTTCGAGTTTTCCAAGAAAGTGTTCGAAGCCGGGGTGTTTGCACCTGCGGTGGGGTACCCGACGGTGGCGGAGGGCAAGGCGCGGTTGCGGGCGATCGTCAGCGCGGCGCACAAGCGCGATCAGCTTTTGAAGGCGGCGGATATTTTGCGGGAAGTGGCGCGACCGCTGGGGATCCTCTAGAGCGGCTTGCGCCGATCTGCGGTGAACAAGTAAAATGCGGGTACTAGAACGCTGTATTTTCCCGAGCGGTTCCTACACGGTTGTCTGTAGAGCATTGAAAAATAAGGACAGTATAATGTGGCGTGCGAGCTGCATCTGATACTCGCCCGGCTCTTGCCTTCACGAAGGCGTTAAGTCCGGCATGAAAAGGTAAAGGGGGGCCGCGATGAAAACTTCATGGATGACGATGGGAATCGCGGCACTGATAATGGCGGGTGCGACGTTCGCCCAGCAGGTACCTCCGGCTACCTCGGATGCGGCGGCGACACCGACAGCGGCGGCGAAACCAGCGGAAGGCAAAGCTGGCGTGGTGTGCCCGTTGAGCGTGGGCACGGCTTTCAATGCCAAGCTGCTGGATACATTGGACGCGCGCCGGAACAAGGCTGGGGACAAGTTCACGGCGGAAACGACCGAAACGGTGCGCTATGGCCGCAGCGTGATTCTGCCGCGCGGGACGATCATTGAGGGGCACGTGGTGCGAAGGTCGATTTCGACGCATGGGCCGGATCGCGCCGCGTTGTTCCTGCAGTTTGACAAAGCGATTTTGAAGAACGGCCAGGAAACGGTGATGAACGCCGGGATTCAGGCGTTGGCGGTGGGACCGAATGCATCGGCAGCGGTAGAGACGGCCTCTGGGGACGATCCGGATGCCGAGGCGCCGGTGCGGAACGATCCCGGGATGGTTCGAGGGGCGTTGCCGCTGGATACGAATTTGAACGCGGACGGTACGGCGAAGAACAAGGTGGCGGTTTCGCGAGAGCCGGGCGAGAGCCGGATGACGATCAGTGAGCCACCGGCGGTGGATTTGCCGCTGACGCAAGGGGCGTTCACGAAACATGGGCAGCTGACTTCGGATAGTAAAGGCGCGCTGGGCGCGCCGGACATTCGGATTTACACGCCGCTGTCGGAAGGGTCCGATGGCACGGTGATGATGTCGACGAAGAAGAATGTGCGCTTGGAGAGCGGGACGAGGATATTGATCGTGATTCAGCCGCCGCGAATCGCCGACGCGACTGCGAACGCCGTGGCAAATTAGGTTTCGCCCTACAGCTTTTATTTCTTCCTGAGGCGCCTTTGGCGCCTCTTTTTTTTTGCTTCCGTGCGTTAACAGAAAGGTGTCCGCCGCAGACGGCGGACGCAACAGGTATACTCGATGGTATGCCTGTTGCTGCGAAGAAGATTTTTCTTGTGGACGCCATGGCGCATATCTACCGGGCGTTTTATGCGCCGATGGTGCGCATGAATGCGCCGTCCGGACTGCCGACCAAGGTGCCGTTTCTTTTTGCGAATATTTTGCGCCGGCTGATCAAGGATTACGCGCCGGACTACATCGCCATCGTCTTTGACACCAAGGCGCCGACCTTCCGCGACAAACTGTTTGAGAAATATAAGGAGCACCGGCCGCCGATGCCGGACGAGCTGGCGCAGCAGATTCCTTACGTGCGGAAATTGTGCGAAGCGATGCACCTGCCGATTCTGGAGCTGGATGGATTTGAGGCCGACGATTTAATTGGCGGACTGGCGCTGCAGGCTGCGAAACAGAAGCTGGACGTGCTGGTAATCACCAACGACAAAGACATGATGCAGCTGGTATGCGGAAACGTACGGGTGCTGCGCACCGGCTCTGGCGGGGCCAAGGGCGATGTGATCGTGGATGAAGCCAAGGTGAAGGAGATTCTTGGCATTACGGCGGAACAAGTGGTGGATTACATGGCGCTGCTCGGCGACAACATCGATAACATTCCGGGCGCAAAAGGAATTGGAGAAAAAGGCGCGGCGGAATTGATTCAGAAATACGGAACGGTTGAGAACGCGCTGGATCATGCGGACGAGGTCCCGAATAAGAGGTATCGCGAGGCACTCCAGCAGCAACGCGAACAGGTGCTGATGTCCAAGCAGCTGGCGAAGATCGCCACGGATGTGCCGGTGAAGCTAGAGCTGGAGAAACTGGCGCGACGGACTCCCGATGTGGGGGCGCTTGCGGGAGTCTATCGCGAGCTGGGATTTAATTCGTTGCTGCGCGAGCTGGGCACGGAGGCGGTTACGGCGTCGGCTCCGGCGAGCGAAGGCGCTGCGGTCAAAACGGATTATGCGCAATTCGCGACGGTAGCGGAATTTCGCGAGTACCTGGCAGGGTTGCCGGCGAAAGCTCCCTTGGCGGTGTGGCTTAACCTGGAGGCGGGCGAGCGGGAGTCCGAGGGATTTGGCACGCGCATCGCGGGCATTGAAGTTTCGGCGAACGCCGGAGAGGGCCGCGCGGTGTGGATGGATGCGCAAGGCGAGGCGCTAGAAGCGCTGCTGCCGGTGCTGCAAGACGCGCAACGCCCGAAGATTGTGCACGACGCGAAATTGTTCCAATTGCTGGCGGGACGCGGACGGAATCTGCAGGACGCCACACAGATTTATTCCTATCTGCTGCGACCGACCACGGGAAATCACAATTTTGCCGATGTGGTGATGCGGCAGTGGAACGCGATGCTGGGGGGCGGGCCCGGGGAACGCGCGGATTATCTGCAGCGACTGGCGCCGGTATTGCGCGAAGCAGTAAAGCAACAAGAGATGACCAGCGTTTACGCAGACATTGATTTGCCGTTGACTGTGGTGCTGGCGGACATGGAGCGCGTCGGTATCGGCGTGGATCCCAAGGCGCTGGCGGCAATGTCCGAGTCCATGGAGCGCGAGATACGGCGGCTGGAAAAAGAGATTTGGGAAATGGCGGGGGTGGAATTCAACGTAAATTCACCGGCACAACTGGGCGAAATTCTGTTCGACAAATTGGGGCTGGAGCCAGCTGTGAAGCGCGGGCGGGCTAAGGCGCGTTCGACGGCGGTGGAAATTCTGGAGGAGCTTTCGGCGAGGCATCCGCTGCCAGCGAAGGTGATCGAGTATCGCGAGATTGCGAAATTAAAATCGACGTATGTGGATGCGCTGCCGCAGTTGATTCATCCGGAGACTAAGCGGCTGCACACCAGCTTTTCGCAGACGAATGCGGCGACCGGACGGCTGAGTTCCTCAGATCCCAATCTGCAAAACATTCCGATTCGCACGGAGCTAGGGCGGCAGATTCGCGCGGCGTTCGTGGCGGACAAAGGGAAAATCCTGATTTCGGCGGACTATTCGCAGATTGAGCTGCGGATTATGGCGCATTTTTCGCGGGATGCAGTGCTGCTCGACGCTTTTCGCAATGGCGAAGACATTCACGCCCGGACGGCGCAGGAAGTATTTGGCGTTGGGCCCATGGCGCAGACGCCGGAGCACCGACGGGCGGCTAAGGCGATCAATTTCGGAATTATCTACGGGCTGTCGGCGTTCGGTCTGGCGCAGCAAATCAACGTGTCGCAGAAAGAAGCCGCACAGTTCATCAACGCGTATTTCACCCGCTACAAAGGTGTGAAGCAATATCTCGAGCAAGCCCTGGTGGAGACGCGCAAGAGCGGCGTGGCAAAAACGCTTTTTGGCCGGATTCGACCGATTCCGGAAATCAATTCACCCCAGGTACAGTTGCGCAATTTCGCCGAACGTACGGCACTGAATTCGCCGCTACAGGGCACGGCAGCCGATTTGATCAAGCTAGCGATGATTCGCATTGACGCAAAGTTGCAGCAAGAAAAATTCGAAGCGCAGATGATCTTGCAGGTGCACGACGAATTGCTCTTCGAAACGCCGCCCGACGAGCAGGAAGAGTTGGAAGCTCTGGTTCGCAAAGAAATGGAAGAAGCCCACAAGCTGGCCGTTCCCCTGAAGGTAGAGATTTGCGCCGGACCGAACTGGCGAGACCTGGACTAGCCCGCAGAATGTTAGTCTGCGGCGAGGGATGAGCTCGATAATGTTCGGCATAGCTTGCGCCTAGGGCCATCCGCCGGAAGAGATCGCAGTGCAATGGGAGGACGCAGCCGTGCTCAATTCCTTCGAGAATGTCATTGTCATTCTCGCATGCACCTCTGGGTCGCTATTGTGCGTCTGGCTTTTGCAACGTTTTTGGCCAGGCTCGAAACGCCGGACGCACAACGACATTATCGGCTGGCAGGTCAGCGTTTTGGGCACAACGTACGCGGTGATTATCGGCTTCATGCTGTATGCGGTGTGGACTTCGTTCCAATCGGCCGAAATCAATGCGGACAACGAGGCGAATTGCCTGGTGAATGTTTTTCGGCTCGCCGATGGGCTTCCCGCGGCGCAGCGCGTTGCGGTGCACCAACTTGCGCGAGAGTATGCCGACATTGTGATCGAACAGGAGTGGCCGGCGATGAATCGGCGCGAGTGGGTTTTTGCCGGTCAAGGGATCGTGGAAAAGCTGTGGGCCGTGATGATGCACGTCAAGCCCGAGACCTTTGCGGAACAGACCAGCATGAGCCTAACGCTGAGCGAACTTTCCAGCATGACGGAACATCGCCGCCTCCGCGAGCTCGAAAGCCACTCTAATCTGCCGACAATCCTGTGGATGGTGATGATCTTCGGCGGCGGAGTTACGACACTGTCCGCTTGCCTCTTCGGTACGGACAATTTCAAGCTGCACGTTATACAGGTGACCGCGCTAACGCTGGTGCTTTCGTTCATCCTTGTGGCGATCGCGGACATCGACCGGCCGTTTCAAGGCACGGTGCATGTACTGCCGCAGGGGTTCGAGCGCGCTCGCGCCACGTTCGCTCAGGTGCCTGTCGACATGCCATAGTTGTGCTTCTGGCTGGATGCAACTTCTTACCCGATGCCATTTGTTGCCCGGTGCAACTTCGTGTTGGACCTGCAACTTCGTTTTGAGACCCGGCCTTTAGGACAGTTCCAAGTGTGGAACCGGCGCTGCGCAGGTTCGAGGAGCGGAAGTTTGTGCGTGATAGCGTAGAGAGGATTTATCCCTCGTGAGGAACCTCTATGCGTCGGGCTATCCCCGTAATCATGCTGTTTTCAAGTATTGCCCTCCTTGGCGGTTGCAGTGGATTGCCGAACGCCGGCTCCGCTTCGGTGGGAACGGCGAGCAGCGTCATGCTGACTCCGGGAAGTATGGCGCTGACGCTAGGCGCAACGCAGCAATTCACCGCCGACGTGGCGGGGGCTACGGATCAAACGGTAGAGTGGGAGGTGAACGGCGTGCCTGGCGGCAACGCGTCGTCGGGACTAATTTCGGAAGGTGGAGTGTATCTGGCGCCAACGACGCTGCCTGCGCCTCCGATGGTGACAGTCACCGCGGTATCGTTTGCCGACCCCAGCAAGACCGGCAATGCCACGGTGACGTTGAGCCAAAAGACCGGCGTGAAAGTGGTGATCAACGGGAGCAGCGCGGTGACCGTAGCGCAGACGTTCGGGCCGGCGATCCCCTTCACGGCCACGGTGACAGGGAGCGCGAATACGAATGTCACTTGGGAAGTGAACGGCGTGATAGGAGGTTCGGCGAAGACGGGGACGATTTCGACTTCCGGAGTTTACACTGCGCCGCACGCGGTGCCGGTTTCTACCGCGGCCAACGATGATGGGCAAACCGTCGACGTGATCGTGACGGCGGTCTCCGTTGCGGACAATTCGGCATCCGATTCCGTGGACGTGTTGATTTATCCGCCGCAACAGAACAAGCAGAATTTGCCCACGGTGCTCGGCGTATCCGGCGGGAACGGCAATGATACGGCAACGCTCAGCGGACAGACGTTTTGCTGCGGTGGCACGATTGGTTCGGAAGTGGTGCGCGAAGGACAGAAATATATTTTGAGCAATAATCACGTGCTGGCGCGATCGGATCTGGGAGTGGCGGGCAGCGGTAATACCGGCGAAGGGATCGTGCAGCCGGGATTGATTGATAATAACTGTGCAACGAACGGCGCGAATACGGTGGCAAATCTTTCACAATTTTATAATTTGGAGAATGGAACGGGTACGCCGGCGGATGCGGCGATTGCGTTAGTGGTCAGCAACGACGTGGATCCCAACGGAACAATTTTGCAGTTAGGTGGAACGAATAACGGGAACCAACCGACCAATGGTCCGCCGCACGAGGGGAGCGGGATAACGGCGACGCTGGGAGAAGCGGTGGCGAAGAGCGGACGCTCGACGGGACTGACGTGCGCGAGTATCACTTCGATGAATGTGCAAGCGACCGTGGAATATCAGAAGGGGTGCGGCACGGGTACGACGTTTAACGTGACCTATAACGACGCCATCAGCATGGGCGACGGTACGTTTAGCGCGGAAGGCGATTCCGGATCGTTGGTTGTGGACATGAACTCGGCGGACGCCGTCGGACTGCTTTTTGCGGGCTCGGACACGGACACGATAGCGAATCCCATTGGCGACGTGCTGGCGCAAATGGCCGATCCCGCGACGAGTGTCCAACCGACAATTTTGGGAAGCGCTAATACGCATGCGGTGGCGGCATGCAGCCTGCCTGGGCCGCAGGCTGGAATGGCAGCGGCGTTGGTGGTGGTTCACGCCACTGCGGCGAACTCGGCGATGCAGCAGGCCGAAGCGGCGCGGGACGCGCACCTCGCGGAATTGCTGGCGCTGCCAGGAGTTCAGGCCGTGGGTATTGGAAGCAGCTACGACAATCCGCAGGAAGCGGCGGTGATTTTATTTGTGAGCGAGGGCATTGGCAGTGGCCAGCTGGCTGCAAGTTTGCCGGCGGAACTTGACGGGGTACGCACGCGGATCGTGGCGAGCGAGATGGCGGAAAAGCGTGGGGCACTTTCGTCCGCGGACAGTGTGGCCGCGGAGCAAGCGGCGGCCGCGCCCGTTGCGGTACAGATAATTTCGGAGGCCGAAATCGCGCGAGCGCTGGCGGTGCAGAAATCCCACGCGGCGGAATGGATGAAGCAGGCCGGGGTGCAAGGCGTGGGCATTACCTCTAGCGTGGATGCGCCGGGAGAAGCGGCGTTGATGATATTTTTGATTCGCGGCGCGGCGCAGCCGGTAATACCAGCGGTGATCGACGGACTGCGTACACGGGTGCGGGTATCGACCAGATTCCGGGCTGGTTACCGCCAGAGGCACGCAGCACAGGCAGCGTGCGGTTCGCCAGGGCAGTTCGCCGTCAAAGGATTGCATGTTGTGGATCAGGCCGCGGAGTCGCCTCGTTGAAAACCGTGCATTCACATTGACAAACGCGTTCGCTCAGCCGCATGTGCGAAGTACCTTAATCGCGGCCGAGGTGCGCGAAATATTCCGTGTGCTATTCTGATCTCCCCAAGCTTCTCAAAGGAGATTCCATGCAACATTCCGACAAATTCCTGAAGATCGTCAACGATGCGAGGGCGCGCGTGAAAGAAACGACCGTGGCCGATGTGAAACGACGGGGCGACGCGGGAGAAAAGTTTCACTTAATCGATGTGCGCGAAGAGAGCGAGTGGGCAGCGGGACACGCGGCCGGCGCCACGCATTTGAGCAAAGGCGTGATCGAGCGAGACATCGACCGAATGATCCCCGACACGAATGCGAAGATTATTTTGTATTGTGGCGGCGGATATCGCTCGGCGCTGGCGGCGGACAATATTCAAAAAATGGGTTACACCAATGTGGAATCGATGGACGGCGGATTCCGAGCTTGGGAAGAAGCGAAGCTGCCGACGACGAAGGGCTGATTGCTTACGACTTGCGCTAACTTACAGCGTTTCTGGCGCGGCTGAAGATCGAACGAGCTTCCGGTAAACGGAACAGCAGGGCTGCGGCGAAGTACAACCCGCCATAAATTCCTAAAACTAAAATTGCGACGGGAATCGGCGAACGCGGGCCGACGGCGTGGTGGACCGTCCAAGCCACGGCTGCGGCGATTAAGGCTGCAGCCCAGAGCTGGGCGAGAAAAGTTGCCGGCAGACCGCTGGCCCCGATGCGGCGATTGAGCGCGCGACGCAGCAAAGTGAACTCTACCCACGAGGAAATGCCCGCGGAGATGGTGAGTCCGGCGACACCCCAGCGCGGTTGGATGCCTAACAGATGCGGGAGCGGCAAGGCGAAGAGGTAGCCGAGAATGGTGGTTAGGATGACGCGGAGGACTGCGAAACGCAGCGGAGTGCGCGTGTCGCGCAGTGCGTAATAGGTGGAGGCGTACAAGCGGCCGAGCGTGGAAGCAAGCAGGCCGACGGTGGAACCCGCGAGAATGCCCCAGACGTAGAGCACGTCGGTTTGCGTGAAGCGGCCGGAGCGATAGATGGCGGCGACGATGACGTCGCCGAGCATCAGGAAGGCGACCACCGACGGCAAAACGAAAAAAGCAATTTGGCGAAGCCCGGAATTCAGGCGCACGCGAAGGACGGCGGCGACCTCTTCTTCCGCACCCAGCGCGCCGGACATGGCGGGAAGTTCAGCGGCGGAAACGGACATTCCGAAGAGGCTTACGGGAAGCGTGTACAACGTTTGTGCATAGGCGAGCGCGGCAACGGCGCCGCCGGGCAGCAAGCTGGCGAGCAACGCGTCGATGAAGGCGCTGATCTGCACCACACCGCGGCCGATGAAAACGGGCGCAAAATTGCGCACCACGGTGCGAATATTCTCTGCGCCGAAGGATAGCGTGAAATGGAAGCCGCGGAGTAAGCCAAGAACTACAGGGAGTTGCATGCCAACTTGCAGCGCGCTGCCGACGACGGAGCCCCATGCAAGAGTTTGCGCCAGCGGATATTGCGCGTCGCGGCTACCGAAAGTCCACAGCGTGGCGATCATCGCGGCGTTCCACAGCACTGGCGCAGTGTAGGAAAGAAAAAAGCGGCGGTGGCTGTTGAGCACGCCGAGGCACCAGGCGGAAAATACCAGCAATCCGGCGCCGGGAAAGAGGATGCGAACAAGCTGGATGGTGAGTTGACGTTTTTCGCCATGGAAGCCGGGGGCGATGGCGTCGATTAGATAAGGCGTGGCGAGAACGCCGACGAGGACGAGGAGCGAGGTAGTCAGTGCTAGCAGCGAGGCTACCGCGCCGGCGACGCGACGGGCTTCGGCTTCATCTTTGCGCGCGAGCAATCCGGCGTACACCGGGATGAAACTGGCAGATAGCACACCTTCGCCAAAGAGATTTTGCAGGAAATTGGGGATGCGAAACGCGGCTTTGAAGGCGTCGGCGGCGTCGGAGTTCCCGAAGTAATGGGCGAAGATGCGATCGCGGACGAGTCCGGCGATGCGGCTTAGGAAAATTCCCGCGGCCACCAGATAGGCGTGGCGTTTGGCGCTGGCGGGGACTGGCGGAGCGTTTGCGGAGGTGGTCACAAGCGGAATGGCGAGCGAATTGTCATTGGCAGTATGAACGGGGCGGCTTCCGCACGGGACAAAAATATTGTTCTGTGTGCCTATGGCGAGACCAGCAGCCAGCTCATGTAAACTAAGCTAATTACGGAGGAACGCGGTGCGCGATCAAAAATCCCTGACGCTGAACAGCTGGGTGAAAACATGACTCCTGTGCACAGAGATCTGTTGCGGGAATTTCAAGAGTTTGCGGTGACTGCCGCGACCGCCAAGTCGGTTATGGAACGTATCGCGCAGCGCCTGCACGAAAAGATGACGGCTTACAATTGGGTCGGTTTCTATCTGGCCGATCCGACGGACCCCGGCGTTCTGCTCGTTGGACCATACGTCGGCAGCTTTGTACCACACGGGCGCATCCCGCTCAACAGCGGCCTGTGCGGCGCTACAGCGAGTAGTGGGCAGGTGGTGGTAGTGCAGGACGTCACAAAGGATCCGCGATATCTTGCCGGTTCGTCCCTAGTCAAGTCTGAAATCGTCGTTCCCATTTTCGTGAAGCAAAAGCTTGCGGCGGAACTGGATATCGAAAGCTATTTTCTAAACACATTTACCAAACTGGAGCAGGAATTCGTCGAAGCTTGCGCGAACGTGATCGGAAACTATTTAGGGAAGCAATAGAGACGCAGACGACTAACGCACGGACGCGGAGTCGAGGACTTCTCGCACCTTTTTCGCCAGGCTCGTTGGAGAAAAAGGCTTCTGAAGGTAGGCCACGCCCGGATCCCGGATTCCCTGCCGGACGACCGAATCGTCAATGTAGCCGGACATGAAGAGGACGCGAAGTTGCGGGTTCAGGGCAGTCAGGCGTTTGGCGAGCTCGGCGCCACTCATTTCCGGTAGGATCACGTCGGTCAGCAAGAGCTGGATGCGGCTGGAGTGCGTTCCGCAAATGGTTTCGGCATCCTGGGGCCGTCGCGCGGCCAGCACGGAGTAGCCGTAGGAAGTCAACACCGCGCGGACTAGTTCGCAAACCGAAGCGTCATCCTCGACGAGCAGCACGGTCTCACCTCCCTGAAGCTTCACGGTACGATTTTCCTTGGAGGTTTCGACGCTTCCAGCGGAAGAGATGCGCGGTAGCAGGATGCGAAAGCTCGTACCGTCACCGAGCGCGCTCTGGAAAGTTACCGATCCGCCCGCTTGCTGGACGATGCCATAAACCGTCGAAAGCCCCAGCCCGGTGCCTTTCCCCGAGGCTTTGGTGGTGAAGAAGGGCTCAAAGACATGCGGCTGAATGGATGGATCGATGCCAACGCCGGAGTCGCCCACGACGAGCTCAACATATTCCCGCGGCTTGCCGTCCGATGATCCGTGCGTTTTAGCCGCCTCCGAGACGGTGTTGCGCGTTTCGATGTAGAGCTTGCCGCCGTCCGGCATGGCATCCCTGGCATTTACCGCCAGATTCAAAAGCACTTGTTCCATTTGACCGGCATCCGCCATTACCGTGCCCAGTTCGAGCGCCAAATGCGTGGAGATTACGATGTTTTCGCCGATCAAGCGATGGAGCAGCTTTTCAACTCCGGTGACGACGTTGTTTAAATTGAGCGGCACGGGCTGGATAGTTTGCTTGCGGCTGAAAGCAAGCAGTTGGCGCGTGAGCGATGCCGCTCGTTCGCCGGCTTTTTGGATCTGCTCGACGTGGCCCCGGAGCTTGGGTTCGGTGTCGAGCGCGTCGCTCAAGACCGAACTATAGCCACTAATCACCATGAGAATGTTGTTGAAGTCATGGGCCACGCCGCCCGCGAGAGTGCCGATGGCTTCCATCTTTTGCGACTGGCGCAAACGCTCTTCCATCCTTTTGTAATCGGAAATATCCCGCGAGATGCCGATGACACCGATGGTGTTGCCGCTGGAATCACGGTAAGGCGCGCGGGTGACCAAAAAGTAGCGCGTGACGCCTTCCAGAGTAGTGGTCTGAAAATCCACGGTAACACTCGTGCCAGATTCCAGAATGTCCCGATCGTGTTCCGTCAGGGTTTTGGCGGTGGTTAAGTCGGTCAATTGGAAGGCGGTTCGTCCGATGATCTTGTCTATGGGCTTGCCAAAAAAGCTGGCTGCTGCCTGGTTGACGATCAAGTAGTTGCCGGCCATGTCTTTGACGAAGATAGCATCGCCAGTGCCCTCGAACACGGACTTCAAGAGAGCGTTTCTTTGATCCAGAGCGGCCTCGGAGCGCAGCTGTTGGCGCTCCGTCAAGATGATTCTGGCGCTGGAGCAAGCGAAAGACAAAAGCACCGCCGCGACGGCAATGGCAAATTGCTGTTCGGCGATGTGTGCCGCCATCAGCAAAACGACCATAGGAAAAACCAGCGGAACCAGCTTTAAGGCCACGCGCTGAGAAGACTTCTTGGGAGCCGGCGTGCGGGGCGCCTTCTGCACGGCGTCGGAGCACGAGGTCACGATGAGAATGGTCGCCGCCGCGAAGGCCAAAGTGTAAGGAAGGTCCCACTTAGTGCCGGGTCGCAGTCGTTCGAATACTTGCAGGTAGAGATAAGGGCATTCCGCGACCGTATATAGGGAGAGGAAAATAGTGATTCGGCCATACAGCGAGCGCACTTGAGGGTCATGGGAGCGGAGAGTGCGCAGAAGGAAAAAGGTCACAAGAAGGATATCGCGCGCACAACTCACCACCAGGGCCAGCACTTCGTAGGAAATTACTCCCGATTGCCAATGCGCGGGAACCTCGAACGCAAAGGCATAAACGGAGGTAACGAGAATGCCCACTTGGGCGAAATCCAGCCATTGCGTCCAGGCGATATGCTGCGAATCGGCATCGGGGTCAAGAAATAACGCGAGAAAGACTGGCGTCAACCATAGAAAAAAGAACAGATCGCTGGGCCATGGTTGACTGACCGGCCAGTGCAAAATTGCGTCGTATACCGTCGCCAGAGTTTGCGCCAAAACCCAGAGGAAAAAGCCGCAAGCTTGAAAACGCCAAAAGATTTTGGAAAAGCCCGTGGATCGGCGCGACGCCTGCCAGGCCGCCAAGGCTGCCATTGCTCCCAAGACTGATTGCAGGAGGCCGACAAACAGGGATAAGGCAGGAAAATGCGAGGCCGCCAGAAGCAGCAGTATGTGAAGGCTGACGAAAAAAATGACCAGCCCAGAAAAAAAAGGCCGGTCCCAAGGGGAAGACTTAGGACGATCCACGAGCAAGACCCCACGCTTGTTTTCCCAGCCTAGCTGATAGTTCTATCTTGCGACACCAAGGGCTTAACGCAAACTGCTCGAATGCGGCGTGGTGTTTATTGGGGAAGTATACGTTTGCGCAATTAAACGAAAAGCTACACGAAACAGCCTTGCCGCACGAGGGCGTGCAGGCGGGTGCCTCGATATGCTCTCAATGATGCCGCCGCGCTTCGCGCAAACTGTATGGAAATCGTCGGCGCGCGACCGAGATGGCAGAGCCTTCAGCGCATCGGCTGGATCGCCTTTGCAAGGCTACGCATCGCCGGATCCTGGACACGGGTCGGAGTGGCGAAGAAGCGGTTGTCGACGATCAGATTGGCGGTTGAACCGGAGGCTTCCAGGATTCCGATGGTGGAATCGCCGATTTCGTTTTGTTGCACGGAGCTGTTGTTACCCATGAGGAAGACGGCGGATTCTGCGCCATTGAAAAGGCGATTGACCGCTACTTCCGCGGAGCGCCCCTCTATGCGGATGTCATCGAAGACGTTTGCGGCGAAAGCTTCATTATCGCAAACGTGGGCGTGATTGCCGTCAACGAAGATAGGGACTTGGCTCAGGCCGGCTTTGTTGCCGGAGACTTCGATGCCATCGGATTGCGTGACCAGAATATTGGTGGCTACGGCCTGACAGGTCGGCACTGCTATGCACAAGGAATACAGATTGTTGGTGACTACGTTGTGCTGGATGGCACCTTTGGCGCCAAAACCGATCTGGACGCCGTTTTGCGCGATCGCCGGGGTGGGGCCGCTGCCAGTAACGACGTTACGTTGGATAAAGACAGTGGTGCCGATTTCGTTGCCGGTGATGCCATTTTTTTGAAAGTCGTGTATGGAACAGTTGGCGATTGTTACGGTGGAAATTTGGCCGGCGCCGCTTTGCACGAAAATGCCGGTGCCGGATTGGCAGCCTGCGAGGCTGGCGCTTAAGGTGAAATTCCTGATAGCGGAGTCAGCGACGGCGCCGGAAGCGTTGCGGAACATGATGCCGATGAGATCGGGCCCGCATTGAGCGATGCCGTTGTTGATACCGTCGACGATGAGGCCGTTGATGGAGACGTCGGTGGTATCGGCGACGAGAATTGCGGTAGCGATGGGAGAAGCGTCGAAGAGGCTGGTGGTGTTTTGCACGATTGGGCCGGGCTGCAAAATGGCGCCGTTGTCTCCGTCGATGTCCAGCGGCTTCGTGATGGTGAGTTGCTCGGGGTAGGTGCCTGGGCAGATACGGATGTGATCGCCGGGATTGGCGGCATTGACGGCGGCCTGAATTTGCGTAAAGGCCGCATTCGGGCATTCGGTTTTGTTGGGAGCCACGACGAGCTGCGCTGCCAATGCGGATTCCGTCGGGAATAAAAAGAGCAAGACCAGGAGCAACGGCGATACATAGGTGCAAATGGTTGATGGGATGAATTTCATGGGGGCCTCCTTATAACTCGGACGCTGTAAAAGCGTTGGGCGGGGGAATTGCCTGGATACCGTAGTCCATTTCGGCAAAAACTGGAATAGTACTCGGCGAATAGTGGTAGTGCGGAAAAGACGCGGGATATTTGCGCGAAGCGCGTAGTGACGGGCGCAGAGTCAGCGCGCAGGAGCGCGATCGAGCACCGTTTGCACTAAATCGCCCAGCTGCTCGGCGGAGTATTCGTTGCCCTCGAGATTCACCACGAGTTTTCCAGTGGGGTCGATAATGGCGGTGTGGAGAGAATGATCCATTAAGCCTTCGTCAGGGAAGAAATCTACGCCGAACGATGCGCAGACGCGCGCGATATCGGAACTCGAACCGGTTAGGAAACGCCAGTTTTGCGGGTCTGCGTGCCAGATGTTGGCATAGCGTGTTAGAGCCTCGGGAGTGTCGTGCACGGGATCGAAAGTTACGGTGAGGAAAATTAAATCCTTCCCCATGCGTGGCTGGAGGCGGCGTTGCAGCACGCCGAAATTATTGCTGATGCGTAGACAGAAATTAGGCAGCGCGCAACGCGTGTAGATGAAATTGATCAGTATCACTTTGCCGGAGAATTGCGAGAGCGCGACACGGCGACGGTTTTGGTCGGTGAGTACGAAATCCGGGACGGGCTGGCCGGGCTGCAGAATTCCTGCGGGCGGCGAACCAAATGCGCCGTCGAGGAGTTTCAGGCGACGTGTGGTTTCGGGATCCTGTTCAACGCTTTGATACTTGCGCACGCGGATGTTTTCCGCGTAGGCGGCGTCTTTCTCTACCACCAGCGTGAAGTCGATGAGCGCGCCGGGAGCGAGCGCATCGAGTTCCTTGGCATCGTGGACCGGGTAAGGCATGACCATGGCCTCCATGTAACCGGGGATGCTGTCGCAGGAAGCTACGAAAGTCTGACGCGATTTATCAATTTTCAGGACCACGCCACGGACGGGATATTTGGTGTCGGCGCGCGCCACGCTGGCGCAGATACACAGCAGAGCGAGGCACGAAAACCTCACAGTGGTGCGGCGTCTATTGCCCGGACACGGATTGTTGGGTAGTGGTGGCATGCTGTCCGGCGACGTTTTTCGTTGCGACATCTTTCGATGGATTTCCCAGATGAAAAGGTTGGCGTGCGAGTTTGTTGTACTGCTTGTCGAATTCTTTTATGGATAGATACTGATTCTTGCCGACATTGGTGAAGGTCTGCACGGTCTTGCTCGTTGGCCACGAAATTTCCAGGTTTTCAATCGTGGCAGAGTTGCCTAGGCCGATGTGCTGTTCGAGCGGCGAAGAGCCGAACGAACCGCCACTGCTTACCCAGCGATAGATGGAGCGTTTCTCCTGGCCTTTGTTGCGCACGGTTACCTTGATACACGCGCCGATGGCGGCACGGTTGGTTTTTACACCGATCAGTTTCACGCTGATCCAGTCGTTGGCGTTTCCGGGGTTCGCGAAAAGGCGGAAGACGTGGCTGTCGCCGGGCGTCGCTCCGCCCACTTCCTCTAGAATCGCTTCATGACCGCTTCGATCGATATCCGCGAATGCGACACCATGGCCTTTGTGGAGTTCGCCGGTGCCCGAAGACGCGGTGACATCGACGAAATATTTGCCGTCGTGATTGCGCAGCAGGACGTTGGGCACCAGCGAGCCCAGCGAGGGACTGCCGGTGCCAAGGTAAATGTCGAGAAAACCGTCGTTATCGATATCACCGAAGTTCGCGCCCATAGGCATGAAGCCTTTTTCCAGGCCGACTTCCTGCGACACATCCTGAAAATTTCCATTGCCCAGATTTTTATAGAGTTTCAGTGTCGGGCCATTGTTGGGCGCGCCGGTGTAGGTGCGAAGTGTTTCGTCCACGGAGATGGAGTATCCGCCAACGAATAGGTCCGGCAAGCCGTCGTTGTTGTAGTCGAAAAACCAGGTGGCGAAGGATTGTCCGGGACCGGTGACGCCGGCTTGCTCGGAGACCTCGCTGAATGTGTTGTCGTGATTGTTGTGGTACAGGAAATTTCGGCCGAGATTGGAAACGTAAAAATCCACATAGCCATCGCCATCATAGTCGGCGGCGGCTATTCCCTTGGTGAAAGCGATTTGATCGATGCCCGCGGAGTGCGAAATGTCTTCAAACGTGCCGTCGCCCTTATTGAGGAAGAGATGGCTCGGGCCGTTTTCGTTGCCGACAAAAAGATCGAGCAGGCCATCGTTATTGATGTCCGCCCATACGGCGGTCTGCGTGGCGACGGCCACTTGGCCAATGCCGCTGGCGTCGGTGACGTCGGTGAATGTTCCGTTGCAATTGTTCCGTAGCAGGGACAATCGTTGCGGGCCTTCCCACGCGCCGCGCAGCATCAGGATATCGAGGCAGCCATCGTTATTGAAGTCCGTTTGAATGATGTTGAGAGCGCCCAATTGATCGGAGAGGTGAGCCTCGGCGGTCTTGTCGGTGAAGGTGCCATTTCCATTGTTGCGGAAAAAGTGCATCGGTGCGCACATGTCGAAACTGGAGGTCACTACGTCGAGCAAGCCGTTGTTCTCAAAGTCGTCGACGATTAGTCCGCCGGACATGGCGAAAAGGTTTAACCCAGCCTCCGGCGCGACGTCTACGAATCGGCCCACATCTTCCTTGGATTCGAACAGCGAAGGCGGCAAGAGGTAATTCGGTGGAACACTCGCAGGGTATTTTCCCGCGGTCATGTACGCCAGGTTCAGCAACCACTTCACATCCAGCTCGCCGGGCTTTTCTTCCAGGTATTTCTGAAAATGGGCGATGGCTCTTTCGGAGTTGAGAGTGTTTTTGAATGCTGAACCGGGCCACATGGGAAACAGGCAGCGCACGCCAGGCGCGCGATAAATGTCGTTATCCATTTCTGACTTGTGCAAATACATGATGCCGAGTGTTTCTTCCATTTGCGCAAGTTGTTCCGGGGCCGCTGATTGCGCTAATTGATAGGCTTGCTCGAATTCCAAAAGCGCCGCATCCATTCTTCCCTCGTAGGCGTACAACTCGGCAAGAAAATAGTGCAATTCGAGCACGTCCATAGGGCTACGCGATTTAAGCGCGGCTTGATTTTGGGGCGCCAGAACTTTTTCCATGTGCGCGATCGCGCCAGCGAGTGATCCCTTGCGGGCGTCGCAGGCCTTGTGTGGGTCCATCGCCCAATCGTCCGGCTTGGGATACTGCCGCAGGGCTTCTTCGGCTTCCGGCAAGCCAGAGACTAGCAGCATTTGTTTTACGCTGCCACGCGCGGCTAGGGCCAGCGTGCCTTCGGAATCGGCATGCCCGGCGCCCGCGGAGGGAGCGGCCATTATTTTCAAGATGGCAAAGCCTTCGGGTATTTGCGCCACTTCGCTGACCTCTCCGGGCGCAAGATGTTGCAGCGCGTCGCGCAGTTCGGCGCGAAGCTCGGCGGGGGAAAAGTTGCCCATGAAGCCGCCAGCGCTGGCCGTGGGATCGATGGATTTTTCTCTTGCGAGCGCGGCAAAGTCTTCGCCGTTTTTTAGCCGTTGCAGAATTTGCTCCGCACCTTGCCGCGAAGGCACCACGATTATTTCCAGGGGCGTTTCCGAGTGGAGCGCGTCGGAAGAGGTAGTTGTCGAAGCGGATGGCGGAGCGCCCTGAGCGGCGGCGGGGGGCGTCGAGATGAAAAAGAGGGCAACTGCTGCGAAAGACAGGCCCACGCTGGCGAAACGTCCCGGCATGTCTAAACCGTACGCTTAGCAAAAGCGGCTTGTCTATGACAAATCGCGCCGACCGATGGCTTCGCTAAGCATAAAGGCGGTAAATGCCTATTTGATCGCGGAAGAAATTGGCTGGGGCGGAAGGATTCGAACCTTCACCGGCCTCATTAACAGTGAGGTGCCCTACCAGTTGGACCACGCCCCAGCAGCGTCGGCGGCCGAGATGGCAGCACGTCACAAGGTAAGCTCCGCCGCAAAGCGAGGCGGCGAAGGGTAGTAATACGATAACACGGACGCGGGAATCCCGCCGAGAAGAAAAAGTGGGCCAGGGTTAGGGATGTGAGGATCCAACGCCGAACAAAGTGGAAATGCAGCCGGGGAAAGGCGCACGAAGCGAGAAATATGCTGGAAACAACGCCGAGCCAGGAAAGTTTGCGCAGTTGGATGCCTCGTTTCGAAATTTTCGAAATTATCGTTTTCTTGCTTGCGTATGCAGTCCGCGAAAACGAAATTTGTTTTTGGTGCGTGGTTGCATTCCCGAAAGTTTTGGTGGACACTAGCGCGTCACAGACGATCAGATGTGCTGGATGATCGAATGTGTCGAAGGCCGCAGCCGCCGAAATTATCGGGGCGGGCTGGCGATAAAAACGACAAACTGATATGCCCCAGCTTTTTCACCGCAGCGCAAACTCCACCGCGAGGATAAGCATCCTCGCCGTCGTGATTCTGGCGACGCTGGGCTTGACGGCAGTCTTGGGCGGGGTGCGTTCGCCGAATTTTACCAACCAGTATCTGACGCGGGACCAGCCGATCCAGTTCAGTCACAAGCATCACGCTGGTGATGATGGAATTGACTGCCGGTATTGCCACGCTGGCGTGGAGACCTCCGCGACGGCGGGAATTCCGCCCACTAAAACGTGCATGAATTGCCATTCGGTACTGTTCAACAACGTGGGCTATTTGGCCCCGGTGCGCGAAAGCTACAGCACGAATACGTCGATTCAATGGGTTAAGGTGCACCGGTTGGCAGACTATGTGTATTTCAATCACAGCATTCACGTGAACAAAGGTATTGGATGCTCGACCTGCCACGGGCAGGTAAATCAGATGCCGTTGATGTTCCAGGCGAGCACGCTGCAGATGCAGTGGTGCCTCGATTGTCACCGCGATCCGGAAAAGAACCTGCGCGAAAAGAAAGACATTTTCAATATGGACTGGAAGCCGGCACCGGACCAGGCGGAAAAAGGCAAGCTGCTGGCGGCGCAATACAATGTTCGTTCGGTGCGCGATTTGACGAGCTGTTCGACGTGTCATCGTTAGTGCCAATGTGCCGCTGGATGGATTGATGGAATCGTTGCGATGGATGGAATGAGCAAGCGCGAATTTATGGACGAGCATACGCACGAGCATCACGACGCGCACGAACACGGACACGCCCACGACAACGAGTTGCGCATCCTGAGCGCGGCGACGGGCGCCGTGGCGAGTTCGGATGGCGCGTCAACGCCAAGCTCATCAACAGAGCGCACTCTCGATTTGGCCGCAGTCCGGACGAAATTGCATGCGAAAACCGGAAAGCAGTATTGGCGCTCGCTCGAAGAACTGGCGGAAGACCCGCACTTTGTAGAGTTGCTGCAGCGCGAATTTCCGCGGCAGGCGCCTTCGGAGTGGGACGAAGGGGTAGACCGGCGCGATTTTCTGAAGTTAATGGCGGCCTCGCTGGCATTTGCGGGATTGTCGGGTTGCGGCATACCGCCGCGCGAAAATGTAGTTCCCTATGTGAAGCAGCCCGAAGGCCTGGTGCTCGGCAAGCCGCTGTTTTTTGCCACGGTGATGCCGTTTGGCGCGGACGCCATCGGCGTATTGGTGGAAAGTCACGAAGGGCGCCCGACCAAGATCGAAGGAAATCCCGATCATCCCGCGAGTCTGGGCGGCACAAATGCTTTTGCGCAGGCGTCGATCCTGGATTTGTACGATCCGGACCGCGCCCAGATTACGCGGAATATTGGGGACATCCGGAGTTGGTCGCAGTTTGTAGACAGCGCGCAGGCCGAAGCCGCGACGATCAAAAGCACAAATGGCGCGAACTTCCGGATTTTGACCGGGACGATTACTTCGTCGCTGGTGTTGTATCAGATTCAAGCGCTCTTAAAGCTGTATCCGCAAGCTAAATGGCATCAGTGGGAGCCGGCGGTCAGCGATGGCGCACGCGAAGGCGCCAAGCAGGCGTTCGGGCGCTATTTGAATACCGTATATCGCGTGGAAAAAGCGGACGTGATTTTGTCGTTGGACGCCGACTTTCTGGCCAGCGGTCCGGGCAACGTGCGGTACATGAAGGACTTTTATCGCCGCCGGAAATTGAGCGGTCCAGACGGTGGCATGAACCGGCTGTACGTGGTGGAACCGACGCCGACCGTAACCGGCTCGACTGCGGATCATCGTTTGCCGCTTCGCGCCTCCGATGTGGAACTTTTTGCGCGAGCGCTGGCCGCGAAATTAGGGTTGGCCGGTGGCGCAACATTTCCGAGCGCCGAGAAATGGCTCGCTGCAGTGGCCGCCGACCTGCAAAAACACCGCGGCGCTTCTCTGGTGGTGGCCGGCGAGCAGCAAAGTGCGGAAGTGCATGCGTTGGCGCACGCGATTAACGCGACGCTAGGCAACGCTGGGGTCACGGTTTTTCAGACTGAGCCGGTCGAAGCACAACCGGTGAATCATCTGCAGTCGATCACGGACCTCTGCGCGGATATGGACGCCGGGAAGGTGGACACGCTGCTGATCCTGGGCGTGAATCCTATCTACACCGCGCCGCACGATTTTGATTTCGTTTCGAAGATAAAGAAAGTACGCAATTCCGTGCACGTCAGCTCGCACTTTGACGAAACCTCGGCGTACACGCAGTGGCACGTTCCAGAGTCGCATTACTTGGAGACCTGGGGCGATGCGCGTGCCTTTGACGGCACGCTGAGCGTCATCCAGCCGCTGATTGCGCCTTTATATGCATCGCACTCGGCGCGAGAAGTTCTGGCGGCGTTTAGCGACAAACCCGGCGTTTCCGACTACGACGCGTTGCGTGAGAAGTTGAAAGCCGCCAATCCGGGTGCGGACTTTGAAAAGTTCTGGCGCGAGACTTTGAATGACGGCGTGGTGGCAAATTCGGCATTTGCGCCAGTTGCTGACGCGGCAAAATTCAGCCTGGCAAGTTTGCCGCCGGCGAAGGCAATACCAGCCGGCGAACTGGAATTTATTTTCCGACCCGATCCATCGATTTATGACGGGAGATTCGCCAACAACGGCTGGCTGCAGGAATTGCCGAAGCCGTTAACCAAGCTGGTGTGGGACAACGCCGCTCTCGTCAGCGCTAAGACCGCGGAGAAGTTAGAGTTGAATTACACGGTGGCCTCGCGCGGCGGTGAGCATGGGCAAGTGGTTTCGAATGTTGTCGACATATCTCTTTCGGACAGCAAAGTGACGGCGGCAATTTGGACTTTGCCGGGGCAAGCGGACGGTGTGGTAGTTCTGCCGCTGGGCTACGGACGCAGCCGCGCGGGATACACTGGCACGAACCGAGGATTTAACGCTTACGTGGTGCGCACCTCGCAGGCGCTGTTCACAGCTGGCGGCGGCACGATGAAGAAGACGGGCGCCGACTACCCGCTGGCTTGCACGCAATACCACTTCAACATGGAGGGCCGCCAGATCCTCGTGTCTGGAACGCTGCACGAGTATCAGCAAAACCCGAATTTTGCGCACGAGCACGACGAGAAACCGCCTTACGAGGATTCGCTCTACAAGCCGCAGGAATTTCCTTACGCCGGAAAGCCCGCCTGGGCCATGGCCATCGATCTGAACAGCTGCAATGGCTGTAATGCTTGCGTGGTGGCCTGCCAATCGGAAAATAATATCCCGGTGGTTGGCAAAGATCAGGTGATGCGCGGCCGCGAAATGCATTGGATCCGCATCGACCGCTACTACACGAACTCGCTTTCGGCGACGGAGACCGGCAACAAAGAGACGGGTGACCCGTCGCAATACAATGAGTCGCTCGATAATCCCGAAACATTTTTCCAGCCGGTGCCTTGCCAGCAGTGCGAAAACGCGCCTTGTGAGCAGGTTTGCCCGGTGGGCGCCACGGTACACAGCTCTGAAGGCTTGAATGACATGGTGTACAACCGCTGCATCGGGACGCGGTATTGTTCGAACAACTGTCCCTACAAAGTGCGGCGATTTAATTTCTTGCGCTTCCAGGATTGGGAGACGCCGCAGCTGAAGCTGTTGCGCAATCCGGAAGTGACGGTGCGCAGCCGCGGAGTGATGGAAAAGTGCACCTATTGCGTGCAGCGCATCAGCAACGTTCGCATCGAGGCAGACAAACAAAATCGTCCGATTCGCGATGGCGAAATCGTTACCGCGTGTGAATCCGCGTGCCCGGCCGAAGCGATCGTCTTTGGCGACCAGAACGACCCCACCAGCCGCGTGGCAAAATTGAAAGCGCAGCAACGCAACTACACCGTTCTTGGCGAGCTGAATGCGCGGCCACGCACCACCTATCTGGCCGCGGTGCGCAATCCTAATCCGGAGCTGGAGAAGGCATGAGCGCCGCGCAACCACCAGTAAACCATCCGGAGATTCGGCGTCTGGTACCGGTGCTCGCGCCGGGACACACCTACGAATCGGTAACGGAAAAAATCAGCGGTGTGGTGCTGACGCGGCCCCTGGGCTTGGGCTGGTTGGCTGGTTTCGCGCTGGCGTTTTCCCTATTAATGATGCTTACCGTGGCCGTCGCGTGGTTGATTGCTAAAGGCGTCGGAATCTGGGGCATCAACATCCCGATCGGCTGGGGCTTCGCCATCGTCAACTTCGTGTGGTGGATCGGTATCGGCCACGCAGGGACGCTGATTTCCGCCATTTTATTTTTGCTGAATCAGAAATGGCGCACCTCCATCAACCGTTTCGCGGAAGCAATGACACTGTTCGCCGTGGCTTGCGCCGGTTTATTTCCGTTAATTCACACTGGGCGCCCGTGGATGGCGTACTACATGTTTCCGTATCCCAGCACTATGGGGATTTGGCCGCAGTTCCGCAGCCCGCTCATTTGGGACGTCTTCGCGGTTTCGACGTACGGCACAGTGTCACTCCTCTTCTGGTTTGTGGGCCTGATTCCTGATCTTGCCACCCTGCGCGATCGCGCTCCGCACCAATGGCAACGGATGATTTTTGGCGCGTTGGCCATGGGTTGGCGTGGCTCGGCGCGGCATTGGCACAGGTATCAGTCGGCGTATATGTTGCTTGCCGGATTGGCTACGCCGCTGGTGCTCTCCGTGCACACTGTAGTGAGTTTCGATTTCTCGGTGGCCATCGTTCCCGGCTGGCACACCACGATTTTTCCGCCATACTTCGTGGCCGGCGCGATTTATTCCGGTTTTGCCATGGTCTTGACCATCGCCATTCCGCTGCGTGCCGCCTACGGTCTGCAGGATTTCATCACCATGCGGCACCTGGAAAATATGGCGAAGGTGATGCTGGCCACCGGCCTGATCGTGGCCTACGGCTACTTTTTCGAATGGTTCCTGGCGGGATACAGTGGCAACAAGTTCGATATGTTCCTGGTGCAACAGCGGTTTCACGGGCCGTATTCGCCATATTATTTCGCTTTGATTCTCTGCAACATTTTGACGCCGCAGTTGTTATGGATCCAGAAAGTCCGAAGGAATATTCCCGCACTGTTTGTGATGTCGCTGATCATCAACACGGGTATGTGGCTGGAACGTTTCGTGATCGTAGTGATCAGCCTGACGCGAGATTTTATGCCTTCCGCGTGGGGCCGCTACTCTGCGACGGTGTGGGATTACGCAACTTTCGTGGGCACTCTCGGCCTTTTCACCACGCTACTTTTCCTGTTCGCCAGGGCTTTGCCGGCGATTGCCATGGCTGAAATGCGCGAACTGGTGGCGCACCAGACCGAGGAACACGAGTGATGGAACGCAACTAATGGAACAAAGGGCACAACTTTACGGCGTGATGGGTGAGTTTGAGACCGCGCATCAGCTTTTGCACGCTGCGGAGCAGGTGCGCGACGCCGGCTACAAGCATATGGACGCGTACGCGCCATTCCCGGTAGAAGGGCTCTCGGAAGCGTTGGGGCTGGGGCGTAACTTGGTCCCGCTTGTGACGCTCCTGGGCGGTTTGGGCGGCGGTTTGGGCGGCTTTGGTTTTGAATATTGGGTGAACATTGTCAGCTACCCCATGAACATAGCCGGGCGGCCGCTGAACAGCTGGCCGGCGTTTATTCCCGTCACTTTTGAGTTGACCGTGCTGGGAGCGGCGCTCTCGGCCGTCTTCGGGATGATTGCGCTGAATGGCTTGCCGCGGCCACATCATCCGGTTTTCAATGTGCACCGCTTTTTGCGCGCGTCGTCAGACAAGTTTTTCATTTGCATCGAAGCCACCGATCCGAAATTTAATTTGGCGGAGACGGCGCGATTTTTGCATGGCTTGAACGCCCAGCATGTGACCGAGGTGCAGGATGAGTAGGGCCCGGCGTCATCTTACGCGCTTTCCTTTGCTGCTAGCGGCGAGCGCCTGCAGCGTGCTTTTCCTGGGCGGCTGCGACCACTTGCATCAGGATATGGCCACGCAGCCCAAGTACCGGCCGCTATCGCCTTCGGATTTCTTCCGTGACGGCCGTTCGGAGCGCCCGCTGCTCGAAAATACCGTGGCGCGAGGTTCGCTGGCCAACGACGAATTCGTGATTCCCAAGGATTCGAATGCCTTTCCGCTGGAGGTGGATCAAGCGCTGCTCGAACGCGGCCAGGAACGCTTCACCGCGTTTTGCACGCCGTGCCACGGGTTGCAAGGCGACGGCAACGGCATGGTGGCGTTGCGCGGCATGAAGCATCCGCCGAGTTACCACATCGACCGTTTGCGTGAAGCGCCCAATGGATATTTTTACGACGTGATTACCAATGGTTTTGGGCAAATGTACAGCTACGGAGTACAAATCCCGCCACGCGATCGCTGGGCCATCGTGGCCTATGTGCGGGCGCTGCAACTCAGCCGCGATGCGCATGTTTCAGAATTGCCCGCGGAGTTGCGCGAAAAACTTTCTCAAGGAGATTCGGCGAAATGACCGCGCAGGAATACCAAGCTCCTGAGAGCGTCAACCGCCTGCAGAACTCCGCTTTGGCCGTTGGCGCTATCGCTCTGGTTCTCGGATGCTTCCTTGGGTTGCGCGATCCCGAAGCCAAGGATGCTTTTTTCCGCGCCTATCTGATGGGCTACATGCTGATTCTCGGATTTGCCTTAGGTTCGCTGGGACTTCTCATGTTGCAGCATCTCACCAGCGGCCAATGGGGCATTATGATCCGGCGACCGCTCGAATCGGCGACCCGCACGCTGCCTCTCTTGTTAATTTTATTCATCCCGATATTCACGATTGGTATGCAACATCTGTATGGTGCGTGGATGGATCCCGAAAAGCTCAAAGAAGAGCCGCTCTCGCTAATGCAGCAGAGCTATCTCACGCAGAGCCACTATCGCATTCGGGCGATAATCTATTTTGCTTTGTGGCTCTTGCTAGCCTGGATATTCAACCGGTTGTCCCGTCAGCAGGACGTGAATCGCGAAGACCGCGCGTTGCGCCAACGCTTTAAGATGTTCGCTGGGCCGGGAATTATTGCTTACGTTTTCTCGCTGAGTTTTGCCGTGATTGACTGGGTGATGTCCATTTCGCCGCACTGGGCCTCCACGATCTACGGTTTCCTGTTCGTCGCCGGACAGCTCATCTCCTCGATGGCGCTCATGGCCATCATCGTCGTTTTTCTCGCCCACACTGGACCGCTGGCGGGGCTCCTGCAGAAGCGCCATCTATGGCAGTTTGGCGGCCTGCTCTTCGCCTTCAACATGTTGTGGGCGTACTTTTCTTTCTCGCAATTGCTGATCATCTGGTCTGGCAACCTGCCCGAAGAAATCAGCTTCTACCGCACGCGCCTCTATGGCAGCTGGGGCATTGTGGCCGTCATCGTTCTCATCTTTCATTTCTTCGTGCCTTTTTTTCTGCTCCTCTCGAAGGATTTAAAGCGCAACCAGAACCTTCTTCCCAAGGTAGCCATGTGGATGATTTTCATGCGGCTTGTGGACCTATACTGGCTGACGCAGCCGGAGTTTTATCACAACGCCAGTCCACATGCGCTGGACTTCGTTCTACCGATTGCACTGATTGGGCTTTGGCTGGCCTTCTTTGCCTGGAATTTGAAGCGCGCGCCGCTATTGCCGTTGGGCGATCCTAAACTGGCTGAGGCGATTGCAAGTCATGAGCACTGAGCAACACAACACGGGGCACGGCGGAAACCCGCACGAAAATGGCGGTGAGCCGCGGCACGACACGGTGGCGTTCGAAACGCACGACGTACAGGTGCACACCATTTACTGGTACCTGTTTTCGTTGGCGGTGGCCACTATTTTGGCATTCGCTTCGGCCGTCGTGATTCTGCGCGTTACCACCAAGATGGTGGTGGATGCAGATGCGCCCATGCTCCCGATGCGTAAAGAAATGACCGAACAGCAAAGAACAGAACGCGCCTATCCGCCGGCGCCACGTTTGCAAGGCGTGCCGGGTAACGAGATCGATCCCCAGCAGGAATTGCGCGACAAGGTCCGTGCTGACACTCTGGCCAACGAACAATTACGCTGGATCGATCAGAATTCTGGAATCGCGCAGATCCCGGTCAGTGACGCGATGAAATTGATCGTGGAACACGGGGTCCACGGAAGCGCGCCAGTCGCGAAGCCTGCGGACGCGCCCAAAGCGGCGGCTGCGGTCGCGAGTGCGGCGCCGGAGAAAACGAATTAGTGTCATGCGAATGATACGGACCATTGCGACGACGGTCGGAGTTCTGGTGCTGCTTAGCGGGGCAGCCGTGGTGTGCCCACAGTCGGCGCCAAGCAATGTGGGCCCGACCTCGGTGACTATGCCTCCGGCTTTGCAGAACGTGGGATTCGAGCCGACGCTCAATGCGCAGATGCCTCTGGATTTGCCGTTCACAGACGAAAATGGCCAAAGTGTTAAGTTCGGTGACTATTTCGAGCACGGCAAACCAGTGCTTCTGGCCTTCGTGTATTACGGCTGCCCTATGCTTTGCAATCAGGTGGAGCAGGGCGTCGTGGGCTCGCTGAAGATGTTGTCATTTAATCCCGGGCGCGACTATGACGTGGTGTTTGTGAGTTTTGATCCGCGCGAGACGCCGGAGATGGCCGCAGAAAAAAAGAAGAGCGCGCTGGGCCATTTCCAACGTCCTGCCACGGACGGCGGCTGGCACTTTCTGACAGGCAACAAGGAAGCCATCGACGCGGCGGCGAAGGCGGCAAACTTTCGGTACAAGTTCGACGCCAAAAACAATTTATTCTCGCACGCTAGCGGCATTATGCTCCTGACGCCAGACGGCAGGATTTCGCGTTATTTCTACGGCATCGAGTACCCCGGTCGCGATATGCGACTCGGCCTTGTAGACGCCTCGGCCGGCAAGATCGGTTCACCCATCGATCACGCTTTGTTGTTTTGCTTCCAATACGATCCAAGCTCCGCTACTTACAGCACCGCCATTCTCAGGATTGTCCGCCTCGCGGGCCTTTTGACGGTGCTTGGCATCGTGGTGGGTATTCTGGTTTTCCGGCGCCGCGATCTCGCCGCGCCGCAAGGAGCACACTAAGCCGTGCAGTCGCAATTGCCACTTTATCCGGAGCAAGCCTCCAACTTCGCGCCGCAAGTCGATGCGCTAATGGTGTTCATCATCGCGATCTGCGTGTTTTTCGCCGTGGCCGTAACCCTTGCGATCATTTTCTTTCTCTACAAATTTCGCCGCAAGAGCACCGGGGAAATCGGCGTAGCGATTCACGGAGACATGCGCCTGGAGTCCGCATGGATTGTGGTGCCCTTGGTGTTGGCGCTGGCCATGTTTGCCTGGGGCGCAGTGGTGTACGTGGATTTCCGGCGCGCGCCCACGGACACCCTGGACATTTATGTAATCGGCAAACAGTGGATGTGGAAACTGCAACAGCCGAACGGCCAGAGAGAGATCAATGAGTTGCACGTGCCGGTGGGACAAAACGTACGCCTGATCATGGGCAGCGAAGACGTGATCCACGATTTTTCCGTACCCGCATTCCGCGTGAAGATGGACGTGGTGCCCGGTCGCTATAACACGCTGTGGTTCCGGCCAACCAAGACCGGCAAGTTCCATTTCTATTGCTCGCAGTACTGCGGGACGAATCACGCGATCATGGGTGGTTGGGTCACGGTAATGGAGCCAGATGAATACACCGCATGGCTTTCCGGTTCCTCGGGCACGATCGCAAATCCGGTCCTCGCGGGCGAGAAACTTTTTGCGGAGCGGTCCTGCCTCGCGTGCCACGCAAGCGATGGCAGAGGCCGCGGACCGTCGCTGAACGGATTCTTTGGCGGAAAAGTGAAGTTGGCAGATGGCTCCACGGTAACCGCCGACGAAGAATATATCCGCGAATCGCTTTTTAATCCTAGCGCCAAGATAGTTGCCGGGTATCAGCCACTAATGCCTTCGTATCAGGGACAACTGACCGAAGAGCAGACTCTCGATCTGATATCGTACGTGAAGTCTCTGCAAGCGGAACCAGCGCCAAGCACCGGCGCGGGGGCTACGCCAAGCCAGGGTACGCAGACCACGGGAAAGAAATAAGTTATGGAACACGAGATGCCCAAAGTGCACTACTTGAATGCCTCCTATGGCCTCAAGTCGTGGCTGCTGACCACCGATCACAAACGCATCGCACTGCTGTACCTTGCTTCCGTAACCTTCTTCTTTTTCATAGGCGGACTTTTTGCCACCATGATCCGCATCCACCTCTTAACCCCCGGTGGCTTCCTGGTGTCGCCAGAGACCTACAACAAGTTGTTCACCATGCATGGCGTGACCATGGTTTTCTTTTTCCTGATTCCGTCGATTCCAGCGATCATTGGTAATTTTCTTATTCCCATCATGATCGGCGCCAAGGATTTGGCGTTCCCCAAGCTGAATCTTCTCAGCTGGTACATCTACATCATCGGCGGCTGCTTCGTCCTCTATTCCTTTAGCACCGGCGGCCTCGATACCGGTTGGACCTTCTACACACCGCTGAGCAGCATTTATTCGAACTCCGCGGTCACCCCGGCAGTTATAGGAGTCTTCATCAACGGCTTCTCGTCGATCCTGACCGGACTAAATTTCCTGGTCACCATCCACACCATGCGTGCGCCGGGCATGACGTGGTTCCGTCTGCCTCTATTTGTCTGGGCGCATTACGCCACCAGCATTATCTTTGTTCTGGGCACCCCGGTCATCGCCATCACCCTGCTCCTCGCGGGCCTAGAGCGCATGTTTCACCTCGGATTTTTCAACCCCGCTATGGGCGGCGACCCCATCCTGTTCCAGCATCTTTTCTGGTTTTACTCGCACCCGGCCGTGTACATCATGATTCTTCCGGCTATGGGTGTTATCAGCGAAATCATTCCCACGTTCGCCCGCCGGCCGATCTTCGGCTATTCCTTCATCGCCGGCTCCAGTATTGCCATCGCGGTGATCGGCTTCCTCGTTTGGGCGCACCACATGTTCCTCACTGGCGAATCCGTTTACGCCGCGCTGGCTTTTTCGTTGATGAGCTACCTGGTGGCCATTCCTTCGGCGGTGAAAGTTTTCAACTGGACATCGACGTTATACAAAGGCTCAATCTCCTACGATACGCCAATGCTCTACGCCCTGGGCTTCATCGGACTTTTCCTGGTCGGCGGGTTGACCGGCTTGTTTCTCGCCTGCCTGGGGCTGGACATTCATCTGCATGACACGTATTTTGTGGTCGCCCATTTTCACTACATCATGGTGGGCGGCGCGGTGATGGGCTACGTCGGCGGATTGCACTTCTGGTGGCCCAAGATCACCGGCAGAATGTATCCGGAATTTTTGGCGCGTATCGCCGCAGTGGTGCTGTTCGTCGGATTCAATCTCACATTTTTCCCGCAGTTTGTTCTTGGCTACCTGGGAATGCCGCGCCGCTATCATAGCTACCCTCCCGAGTTCCAGGCGCTAAACGTCATGTCGACCGCGGGAGCATCGATTCTTGCGCTGGGCTACCTCCTGCCCATGGTTTATCTGGTGTGGTCGCTAAAATACGGCGCGATCGCGGGGCCGAACCCTTGGCCCGCCACCGGCCTCGAATGGAAAACTGCCTCGCCACCGCCGACAGAGAATTTCGACGTCACACCGGTCGTCGATTGGGAGCCATACGATTTCGAGCATCGCCCGGATTTGGCTTTGGAGCCCGGCATAGGCGGTTTGTTGCCCGCCCACGGCGACGACTGAGTTCTTGTAGCGGCCGCCTTCTGAGGCGGACGTTTTTGTGCTCGCGTTGAGAGGAATAACGCCGTACAGAATTTGGTGATCGGCAGTACGGTGGTCTGCTAGCCGCCGCGAAACGAACGAAAAGAGGAGCACCGCGTGCACCGCACCGGAGAGCTTTACGGACAGTTCGAAACGCTGGAACAGCAGAAAGACACTGCCCAACTTGGCATGTGGATCTTCCTGGTCACCGAAGTTTTGTTTTTCGGTGGCATGTTCTTGACCTACACCATCAACCGCCACGCCTTCAGCGCCGCCTTCGGCATCGGCGGCAACACTCTGGACTTGCGACTCGGCGGCCTGAACACCGTAATTCTGATTATGAGCAGCTTGACCATGGCTATGGCCGTCTGGGCCGCGCAGGTGGGCAAGAAAAAGCGGGTGACCGGTTTTTTGATTGCCACGCTGATTTTAGGTGGCGCATTTTTGGGCGTAAAGGCGATCGAATACAAGCAGAAGTACGATCACCACTTAATTCCCGGGAGCACTTTCAACGTCACTTACTGCGTCAACAATCCCTCTTCCTGTGGTCTGGCGGGAAAACAACTCGAAGATGAGCGGAGAGAGATCGAAGAAGCCATTAAAGCCGAAGAGAACGAAAACCCGGGCAGTGGCTTGATTGCCCTCAATGCCCACGCGCAGCTCTATTTTTCGCTGTATTTCGCGATGACCGGCTTGCACGCCCTGCACATGGTTATTGGCGCCGGCTTATTGCTGTGGCTGATCGCGCAATCGTTCGGCGGACGGTTCGGCCCCGGATACAACACGCCGGTCGAAGTAACCGGTTTGTATTGGCATTTCGTCGACATCGTCTGGATTTATCTATTTCCACTGCTGTATCTGATTGACCGGCACAATTAGCGAGCCAGGAGAACACCGCGTGTCTGATCATATTGCGTCGCCAAAACTTTACGTGGGGATTTTTCTGGCGCTGATGGTGGGCACCGCCCTAACTGTTTTCGCGGCGTACAAAGACCTGGGACCGTGGAATATTGTCGTAGCCTTGGCCATTGCCACATTCAAAGCCACGCTGGTGGTTCTGTTTTTCATGCACGCGAAATACAGTCCCAAGCGCACTCATCTGGTAATTATTTGTGCCGTTTTCTGGCTTGGAATTATGCTCGCGCTGACACTCACTGACTATCATACCCGCCACGACTTTAGCTTTCTCCGCAGCCCTGCGACCACCGTCACGCGATCTGTCTGATTCCCGTGACAGTATTATTGCCAATATTGCCGATGGAAGCTCTCAGAGCGGGTCGCGAGTGCGCGTTTCGGGTGCACCCTTGGGAAATTCGGCCGACTACGAATTAGTAGTACTCCATGTCCTGTGGAAAACTGTTCAGGTAGGAACAGAAAAAGGGGGGAGTAGCGAACCGGCCCAGCCCTCAATCCCCTAAAGGGATCCTCGGCTCGCCTCCCCCACTAACGCTTAGATTGCAACCAGCGAGCCAATCCTAAAGTCTTTGTTTGCAGCGAACTGCCAACTTTTGTCCGCGAAAAAAATGCCCCACCCCCGCAAAATTACTCGTCAGGCAAATCTGGTATGTAGGAAGCATCGGAAAAGTCTTTCTCATCGCCATTTATTGACCCCGTCGAACACATCCTGCTAATGTTAAAAGTTATTCTGGTCGCATTGTCTCTACTGTGCGCCAGAGGCTCCTGTGGAGGGAGCGCTGCGGAAACCATGGGCCTGACTAAACTGGTGGTGAGGGGTGCGCGGCAGCACAATCTTAAAAATATTAGCGTGGAGATTCCGCGCAACTCCCTCACGGTAATTACAGGGCTGTCTGGCTCCGGAAAATCGTCGCTGGCCTTTGACACCATTTACGCGGAAGGGCAGCGCCGCTACGTCGAATCGCTCTCCGCGTACGCGCGCCAGTTTCTCGATCAGATGGAACGCCCGGAAGTAGATGTGATCGAAGGGCTCTCGCCCGCTATTGCCATCGAACAAAAAACCACCACGCGCTCGCCGCGTTCCACCGTTGGCACGATTACGGAAATTTACGATTACCTGCGTGTGGTCTACGCCTCCGTAGGTGTTCCGCATTGTCCCACCTGCGGCAAGGCCATCACGCGGCAGTCCAGCGAACAGATCGTCCAGGCAATTTTGCACGGAGAGCTGTGCCAGCCAGAGGATCGCATCATGATCCTGGCGCCCATCGTGCGCGGACGAAAGGGTGCGTACCGCAAAGAACTCGAAAAGCTCGCGCTGGATGGCTACGTGCGCGTGCGTATCAATGGCGAGTTGTATCCTCTCGACGCGCCGCCTGCGCTCGATAAACGCAAGAATCACACCATCGAAGTGGTCGTGGACCGGCTGCTCGTAAAACAAGGCATTGCCTCGCGCCTCGAACAATCCATCGCCACGGCGCTCAAGCTGGCCTCCGGCCTCGTTACCGTAGCCGTGGTCGGCGGCCAGGAGCATGTTTTTTCCGAGAAGTTGGCGTGTCCGGATTGCGGTATTTCTGTCCCGCAACTCGAGCCGCGTTCCTTCAGCTTCAATTCGCCCTATGGCGCTTGTCCTGCGTGCAATGGTCTGGGCTCGAAATACGATTTCACTCCGGAGAAAGTAATTGCTGATTGGACGCGGCCGCTTTTCGACGGCGGGTTGGGACCGGGATCAAGCAGCGGCATTTTAAAGCGCACATTGGAACTGGCGGCCTACGCGCATGAATTCGATTTGGATACGCCGTTCGACAAGCTCCCGGCGCGTGTGCAAAATATGCTGTTGTTTGGCTACCCGCCGGCGAACGGCAAGTTCGGCGGCGATAGCGCGGCCAAAACCGCGCGCAGCACGAAAAACTTCCGTTTTCAGGGCATCCTGCAATATCTGGAAAGCAACTTCGCCGAATCCACCTCGGATTCTTACCGTGAATGGATGACGCAGTACATGTCCGCAACGCAGTGCGTGGCCTGCCATGGCAAACGGCTGCGGCCCGAATCGCTGGCGGTAAAGCTGGGGGGCTTGTCCATTGCGGACTTCACCGCGCTTTCGCTGCAGTCTGCGCGCGCGGCCGTGGACAAAATCATTGCGCAACTCAGCGCCCGTCACAAAGAAATTGCCGGTCGGCCGCTGGAAGAAGTCGCCGAGCGCCTGGATTTTCTTTTGGCTGTTGGCTTGAGCTATCTCAGTCTGGATCGTTCCGCCGCGACGCTGTCTGGCGGAGAAGCGCAACGCATTCGTCTCGCGACGCAGATCGGTTCGCGCTTGCGCGGCGTCCTTTATGTGCTCGATGAGCCGTCCATCGGCCTGCACGCGCGCGATAACGAACGGTTGCTTGGCTCCCTCGAGCAACTCCGCAACATCGGAAACACTGTGCTCGTCGTCGAGCACGATGAAGACACCATTCGCCGCGCCGACTTTGTGGTAGACCTCGGTCCCGGCGCAGGCAACGCCGGCGGCTATTTGGTTGCGCAGGGAAAGCCAGAGCAGATTTCCGCCACCGCTGCATCGCTCACCGGCCAGTACCTGAGCGGCGCGGCGCGCATCACCATTCCCGAAAAGCGCCGCATTCCGAACGGCAAATCCATACAGATCTTAGGCGCCACAGCCAACAATTTGCGCGATGTGGACATTACCCTCCCACTGGGATTATTGACCGTCGTCACCGGCGTCTCCGGCTCAGGCAAGTCCACGCTGGTGAACGATATTTTGTACCGTGCGCTGGCGCAGAAGCTGTATCGCGCGTCGGAAGCCCCGGCGACGCATCGCGAAATTCTCGGCGTCGAGAATATCGACAAGGTGATCGAGATCGATCAGGCTCCCATCGGCCGTACGCCACGTTCGAATCCCGCCACGTACACCGGAGTCTTTGCGCCGATTCGCGAACTCTTTTCCATGCTGCCGCAATCGCGGGAACGCGGTTACAAGCCGGGGCGCTTCAGTTTCAACGTCAAAGGAGGCCGCTGCGAGGCCTGCCAAGGCGATGGGCTACGCCGCATCGAAATGAATTTTCTCCCGGACGTTTATGTGACATGCGAAGTTTGCCGCGGCAAGCGTTACAACTCGGAAACGCTCGCGGTCCGTTACAAAGGGCATTCCATCAGCGACGTGCTGAACCTGCAATCCGTCGATGCGCTGAAATTACTCGAAAATATCCCGCAAATTCAACAAAAACTCGCCACCCTCGTGGAAGTAGGTCTCGGCTACGTCACCCTGGGCCAGTCCGCTACCACGCTTTCCGGCGGCGAAGCGCAACGCATCAAGCTCGCCCGAGAACTCTCCAAGCGCCAAACCGGCCGCACCCTATATATTCTTGATGAGCCGACCACCGGACTTCATTTCGATGACGTGAGGAAGCTTCTTGATGTATTGCAGCGATTGGTCTCGCTGGGCAACACCGTTTTGATCATCGAGCATCATTTGGATGTCATCAAGCAGGCTGATTGGATCATCGACCTGGGACCGGAAGGCGGTGACGGTGGCGGTCGCATCGTGGTGCAAGGTCCGCCCGAACTGGTGGCGCGCACCAAGAAATCTTACACGGGGCAGGCCCTTCAGCGTGTGCTGAATGTGAATGGGCACGCCAATGGAAATGGCGCCGCTGTCGTTCATCCCAAGAGCCGCGAGGACGCCCAGCAGAATGGTGACGGCAAATGAGTCGCTCGCTGATCCAAGCCGCCATGCCTTCCCGATGCGCGGCCTTTCTTCCGTCTTGCGCGCGGACGCTCTTATTCATAAAGTGAACGGGACACCATGACTGTCTATCCCATCCAGCCGGTTACGCTTACCAATGTTCGGACGTATCCGTTGGCATCGCGTCAGAACAAAGTGAATGTTCGTGACTTCGCCAAACCACCCGGCGCGAACGTTTCGCTCGCCAAATTTCTGGATTCCCTCCCTGCAATTCTCGCCGGAAACGATTTGCGCGACGTGGCTGAGGCGATTCTTCTTGCCAAGCAGCGCGGCAAGGCCATTTTGTGGGGCATGGGTGGTCATGTAATCAAAGTCGGTCTTGGTCCGGTGATCAACGAACTGATACGCCGCGGTTTCGTTTCTGGAATCGCCATGAATGGTGCCGCATTGGTGCATGATTTTGAGGTTGCGCTTTCCGGTGGCACCTCCGAGGACGTCAGTGCCAGCCTGAAAACTGGCGAATTTGGCATGGCCACGGAAACCGGCCTTTTCCTGAACCAAATCGCGGTGACCTCCGCATTTCATGGAATCGGTTACGGCGAGGCCACCGGTAAATTTCTAGCTGGGCGAAAGCTCGCGCCAGAGAACGCCGCCGCATCCATATTGTTGAACGCCTTCAAACGCCGAGTTCCCGTCACCGTGCATCTCGCGATCGGCACGGATATTCCGCATATGCATCCCATGGCCGACGGTGCAGCGCTGGGCACCGCAACGCATCACGATTTCCGCTTGTTCTGCGCCATGGTCGGAAAGATGGACGGCGGAGGCGCGTACCTCAACTGGGGTTCCGCGGTAGTACTACCGGAAATCTTTCTTAAGGCCGTGGCTGTGGCGCGAAATCAGGGCGTGGCTTTGCGCAACATCACCACGGCCAATTTCGACTTCATCCAACACTACCGGCCCTTGCAGAACGTGGTCCGGCGTCCGACCGAGGCAGGAAAGCAAAAAGGCGCAGCGCAGTCGCGCGGTTTAGCCATCACCGGTCATCACGAACTGCTCATGCCCTTGCTCGGGGCGGCGCTCGCCGCCGGTTGGCCCAAGAAATCGAGCCGCGTGAAATAATGGAACCCATGGAAGGCCATTTGCCTCTCAAGCCCGAAGCGCATGCGAGCAAGGACATCGTGGCGAGCCCGCCAGAAGTTCAGGCCGACACGCCGCTGGCTGACGACGTCGAGCCGCAACAGCCAGTGTCGTCGCTCCCCGGAGACCCCATTTCTTACGTTGCGGTTGCGTTAGCGGAACCCCCGCCGCCGTCTTCCTCTTTCACAATTCGTTTGCCGGACGATTTGCGTATCTCTTGGTCTTGGCCGCATCTCCTGGTGTTCCTGTTTGCCGCCGCCGCCAGCCTGCTCGTTGTTCCCACCGTTTTGGCGCTGGTAATCTCCGCATACGTTCACAAAACGCAGCTCCAGATGCAGAACCTATTTTCGAATCCCGGCTTTCTGATTGCCACGCAGGTTTTATGGTTCGCAGTGATATTTCTTTTCCTCTACATCACTCTCGGGGTGCTACGAGACGCTCCTTTCTGGTGGACTCTAGGATGGCGAAAGCTTTCCCTGCGTATCGGCTCGGCAGGCTACAAACCCTGGATGTTTTTTGTCTCGGGAAGCGGCTTGGCCATTTTCGTTGCGCTCGCCAGTTCGCGCGTAAAAAACGCGGAGAGTGCGCCAATCGAGGAATTGTTTAAAGATCCCCACGCCGCGTTGCTGCTCATGGCCATGGCCGTGTTGATCGCTCCGCTCGTGGAAGAAACGGTTTTTCGCGGCTATTTGTATCCCCTGTTCGCCGGAAAGCTTTCCAACCTGGCGGCCCATTTTGGCATGGACTCTGCGCGCTCCGTGCGATTCGGCACCGCCAGCGGCATTCTAATCACCGGGATACTTTTCGGCATGATGCACGGCTCGCAACTCGGTTGGAATTGGGGCTTGGTCAGTTTGCTCACGCTGGTTGGTGTGATCTTCACCTTTGCCAGGGCCCGGACCGGTACAGTTCTAGCCAGCTTCCTGATGCATCTGGGCTACAACTCGTTGATCGCTGTAACTTCCATAGTGGCGACCAAAGGTTTTCAGAGCGGCTTGCCCGGGCATTGAAGCAATTTTTCGGATCACCGTGGGCACGGTAAACTAACAACGTAAGCGAAATCGCGAGGGTGAGAGCCGCATGTACGTGGCACAACCAATTGCCTGGACGGAAGCAGGGGTCGTGATGCTGGACCAGCGACGCCTCCCTGCCGAAGAAATCAGCTACACCTACACGGACTATCGCGATGTCGCCAAAGCCATCCGTGAAATGGTGATCCGTGGCGCGCCCGCGATCGGCGTCGCCGCCGCTATGGGAGTTGCGTTAGCCGCGCGGCATTCCCCGGCCAAATCCGTCGCCGAGCTCCGCGCTGAAATGCCGGCCATCTACGATCTCCTGGCGAAGACGCGGCCCACCGCCGTAGATCTCTTCTGGGCGCTGGAACGCATGGACCGAAAATTTAATGAGCTCCTCAGTGCGAACGCGGATCTCGACACCATTCGACGAGAAATGGTCGCAGAAGCCAAGCTCGTCCACTTGGAGAAAAAAGCCACCGATGAAGCCATCGGTCGATTCGGCGCCGCCTTCATGCCGAAGGAAGGTCTGGTCATGACACAGTGCAATGCCGGCGCACTGGCCACCGCGGGCATTGGCACGGCGCTCGGCGTGATTCGTGTGGCGGTGGAGCAAGGGAAAAACCTGCACGTTTTGGTGCCGGAAACGCGCCCCTATTTGCAGGGCGCCCGGCTTACTGCCTGGGAACTGCTGAAGGGCGGCATTCCGTTAACACTTATCACCGACAATATGGTGGGCCATTTTCTGAAAACCGCTCAGGTCAAAGCCATCGTTACGGGCGCGGATCGCATCGCCGCGAACGGAGACACCGCCAACAAAATCGGCACCTATCAAATAGCCGTCCTCGCGAAAGAAAACAACGTACCGTTCTATATCGCAGCTCCAATTTCCACGTTCGATCTGGCCATTCCGGACGGCGACAGCATTCCAATCGAAGAACGCTCCGCGGAAGAAGTAACCCACATTCAAGGCGTACGCATAGCACCTGACGTGCCCGCTGCGCATCCCGCCTTCGATGTCACGCCAGCGCGTTACATCGCTGGAATTATCACAGAACGCGGCGTGGCGCACGCCCCCTACGCCGAAGCACTCCGCGATTTGGCAACAACTCCGCGGCCCGCTCTCTCCACCGCGCACTAGCGCAAAGCGCGACCTCGAATTCTTGAGGCTCTCTCGACCGGTTCTCAAGCGATGGTCGCACGTTCTTACTGCGCTTATTGCTGTGCCAGTTGGGCGGTTGGCGCCGCTAAGCCGGATTTTTGCGTGGCATACCCGAGTATCGCGCCCACGATGGTCCCAGGTATCAAAATCTCGACGTAGTGCGCATGCTGCATGTACGCCACCAGAAACGCCAGTGCAAAACCAACCGCCGCTCCAAACCCTACGCCCGCCCCCACCGAACGCACCTTAAGCGCGAAAATCCCGGCGAGTATCCCGACCACCGCATCCTTAATCATCGAGCCCATAATAATTTGCATCAGCATTGCGCGAACTTCCGGCGTGAACCACGAAGTCCCCCCATCCAGCGCCCCAAGAACGGCCCCCAGCACCAACCCCACAATGATTTTTTTCATCGTAGCCTCCGACGACCTCTTACCGTGCCTGTATTTGCGGGGATTCTACTCAGGATTGTAGTCAGAGACAAGCGCGCAAACCGGGTTCTCGGCTTCGCGTTTTTATTTCGGATGCCGAATCCGCTCGGCCAGGTTTCGCGCACGCTGCCGCGCAATATCCACCAGGTGCGTGTCCGCTGCAATCTGATCCAGCAGTGGCAACAATGTTTGCGGCTCCGGCAGCAGCCCCCGTGTGTAGTCGGCGTCGCATTCGAGTAGCGCGTCGTTGATTCCCAGGCGATCGTACTTCATGCGGCGCGTCAGTAGCTCGAAGCTTTCCTGTTGTCTGGCCAGGCCCTCGAAGATTTGCAGCAACTGCGTCGCCGCGGCGTTCAGCGTGTAATTAAATTTCGTTTCGTAAGTGGTCGCGCCCTGCTGCCAGCGGAACGTTTTTTCACCCAGGCTGGCGATCTTGCGATGCACGTCTAGATCCTGCCCTTGGAAATGGTTCAACTCCCCAGCCAACGCGAACATCTTGGCGCGCAGCGGTGCCCCCACGGCAAACGGTGTGGACCCCGCATCGTCATCCAGCTGCCGGATTTCATAAGTGGCGTTGTCCGAATTCTCGTGCACCACAATCTCAATCAGTTCCGGCGTGCTCGATTTGAATACCCGGCGGAAGGTAATCTCGGCGCTATTGCCCGACGCCACATTCTTCGCCCCCGCCTGTGTCGCGCGCGCATCTGCGGGTGGTGTCGCGCTAGCCGCAAAAAAAGCGCCACATGTCCGCAAAACTACTCCAATACCCAACAGGATGGACCACACGCGGAATCTCATCGATCGATTACGATGCGCGGCACAGCGAGAGGTGTTGCTGCGGTTGTCGCCACCGCCGCCGCGCCGGCAGCGCTGTTCGTGGCCGAAGAGTTGCGCCGCCGCGAAACCATCTTGGCCAAATCTCTGTCTTCCGGCAGTGCGTAACGCGCACGCATCTGCTGCGCCTGCATGTGACAAAGCGCCACCGCCAGTGCATCCGCGGCATCCGCGGGTTCCGGAATTTCCGTCATTCGCAACAACGTCCGCACCATCACCTGCATTTGTCGCTTGTCGGCGTTGCCATACCCCGCCACCGAAGCCTTTACTTCGCGCGGCGAATAACTGTGCACCGTCACTTGATGCTGCGCCGCCGCCAGCAGCACCACCCCGCGAACTTCCGCAAGCCGCAGCGCGGTGCGTACGTTCAGCGCGCTGAAAATCCCCTCCACCGCCAGCGCGCGCGGTGAAAACTCCTCAATCAATTTGCACAAAAGCGTGTGAACTTCCTGTAAACCAGCGCCCAGCGATTCCTGCTGCCGCTTGGCGGTGATCCGTAACGCGCCATAATGCAACAGGCGGCAGCCGCGCCCGTCGCTCTCAATTACCCCATAACCCGTCGGCCCCACCGCCGCCGGATCGACCCCCAGCACGCGGAAACGGGTTCCGCTATGGGCCCTGTAGCTAACCGTATTCTCTTCACTTGGATTCTGGGAATTCACTTCCCAAGTCTACGGCCAAGCGCCCCGCCAAGCCACAGCTTTGTAACACCGCGCTATTAATTCGAAACGCCGCGAACCGTCCACCACAAAAAAAAAGACCACCCGGAAATATCCAGGTGGCCGCAAACCGTATTTCCGATTCAGCTAGCCTGCTACCGCCGCCTGAATCTCCGCCTCATCGATGTCAAAATTCGCGTAAACGTGCTGCACGTCGTCATGCTCTTCCAGTGCTTCCACCAGCCGCACCATCTGCGTTGCCTGCGCCCCGGTCAGCTTGATGTAATTCTGCGGCACCATCGCAATTTCTGCAGACTCCGCCGTAATTCCCGTCTTGGCCAGCGCTTCCTTTACTTTGTCTAGCGCCTCCGGCGGCGTCACCACGTACCAACTGGATCCATCATCCTTCAAATCTTCCGCGCCGGCTTCCAGCACCAGGTCCAGCAGCTTGTCTTCGCTGGCAGCTTCTTTCGCTATGGAAATTTCGCCTTTACGGCTGAACATCCATCCCACCGCGCCAGTCTCCGCCATATTCCCGCCGTTCTTTCCCATCAGATGGCGAAACTCACCCACGATGCGGTTGCGGTTCGTGGTCACCACTTGAATCAGCATGCCCACGCCGCCCGGTCCATATCCTTCAAACGTCGCTTCTTCGTACTGTTCGCCTTCCAGTTGCCCGGTGCCGCGCAGGATAGCCCGTTCCACGTTGTCGTTCGGCATGTTTGCGCCCTTGGCCGCTAGAATCGCGGTGCGCAGCCGTGGATTAGAGTTCGGATCGCCGCCGCCGATACGCGCGGCAATGCTGATTTCGCGGATGATGCGCGTAAACACGCGGCCGCGTTTCGCATCCGTCGCGCCCTTCTTATGTTTAATCGTGGCCCATTTTGAATGCCCGGACATAACACATCCTCTTCGTCATGCGCGACCGTGACACGGTCTACATTGGGAATTTCACGCGAACCCGCAACAATCCTGCCATTTCCACGGAATCACGCGTGCTGTGCGGAGACCTACAGGCGTACCGCGGAAAATCCCTGCGGAACCTCCAAAGTTTAGCACAGCCCCGCAACCCGCGAAACCGGGTATACTTTCGCAGGGCATCTTCTTGCGTTCCGCATCTCCGCCATCCAACGCTCTCAAATCGCCCGGGCTCGCTATGCCTCAGCGCCGCTACCGCGTCCTTGAGGTGGCCACCCATCCTGTTCAATACGCCTCCGCCAACTTCCGCGAAATGGCGCGCCATCCGCGAATCGATCTTTCCGTCGCCTATTGCAGCTTGCGCGGCGCCGAAGCGGGCCACGACCCCGAATTTGGCCGCACCGTGCAATGGGACGTCCCGCTCCTCGACGGCTATCCATGGGTTCAAGTGCCCAATCGCGGAGATGGCGGAGAATCCTTCTGGGGACTCTGCAACCCCGGCCTCTGGAAGCTCATTCGCTCCGGCAATTTCGACGCGATCATCGGCTTGACCAGCTATCGCCGCGCAAGTTTTTGGATTACTTACCTTGCCGCCCGCAGTCGCGGTATCCCATTTATTTTCGGCACCGATGCCTCCACCATCGAACCTCGCGAGAGCCGTCCTTGGAAGCTTTTTCTCAAACGCCGCGCCTGGCCTCTTTTGTTTCGGCTCGCCACCCAGGTGCTCGTCGTATCCACGCCTGGTCGCGAGATGATGCAGTCTCTGGGCGTACCCCCTGACCGCATCGCCCTCCTGCACAATACCGTCGACAATGCCTGGTGGCTCTCCGCTTCCGACGCCGCAGACCGCTCCGCCGTGCTCGCATCTTGGGGGATCGACGCTACCGATCCCGACGAGCGAGTTATCGTTTTCTGCGCCAAACTCCAGCCATGGAAACGTCCCCTCGATTTGCTGCACGCCTTCGCAAAAGCTGCACTTCCCAAGACTTCGTTAATCATCGCCGGTGAAGGTCCTCTGCGCCCACAAATGGAATCAGAAGCCGCCACGCTCGGCGTAGCTGATCGCGTCCGATTCCTCGGCTTCGTCAATCAGTCTCAGCTGCCCGCAATTTACTCCGCCTCTGATCTGATGGTTCTCCCCTCCGAGTACGAACCCTTTGCCATGGTCGTCAATGAAGCCATGCTTTGCGGGTGCCCGGTAGCCGTCAGCGACCGCGTCGGCGCGGCGAAAGATCTCGTCGCTCCGGTAGCTCCTGATTTCATTTTTCCCCACGATGATGCCGCGGCTCTCGCCGATAGGCTGTGCCGCATCTTTTCCGATCTTGCGCGTCTGAAATCCCTGCGCAGCGCGGTTCGCAAGCGCATGGAGACCTGGTCGCCCCGTGAAAATGTCGCCGGAGCGCTCGCGGCGATTGACCGCGCTCATGCCGCCAAGCGCAAATTTCCTGGTGCGCCGCTGGTGGCCAATTCATCGGACCACGCCGAATCTATCGCCTCGCACCAAACTTCCGAATGAAGTTGCTCATCTATTCTCACTTTTTTGCGCCCAGCATCGGCGGCGTGGAGACCCTGGTGCTGTCGTTGTCCCGCGGCCTCGCCGCACTCCGCGACGGGAGCGGCATTCCTGAAGACGAACCTCGGTTTGAAATCACGCTCGTCACGCAAACTCCCGCCGAGACTTACGATGACCGTGTCTTGCCATTCCGCGTCATCCGCCGTCCCAGCAATCTTCAGCTTTGGCGTTTGATTCGCGCCACCGACGTTCTTCACGTCGCCGGCCCGGCGCTAACCCCGCTGATCTTTGGTTTGCTCGCGCGCAAACCCGTGGTCGTCGAGCATCACGGCTTTCAAACCATCTGCCCCAACGGACAACTATTGATCGAGCCTGCCGGAACACCCTGCCCAGGACACTTTATGGCTGGCCACCACAGCGTCTGCTTGCGCTGCAACTCCTCGCAGGGCTGGCTCGTTTCCGCAAAACTCTGGCTCCTCACGTTCGCGCGGCGCTTCCTTTGCGCGCGCGTGGCCGCCAATATCACTCCCACACGATGGCTTGGGCAACTCATTCGAATTCCGAGGTCGGTTGCCGTTCCGCATGGCGTTGTTGGACTTCCCGATGCCACTGTTCCACGTGGAACTGACACACTTCCCCGACGCACAGCGTCAGTTCCGCAGGAATCCGCCGCTTCCGCTACCTCATCCGTCGATTCGCCATCCGGGAACCCGCCGGTGATTGCCTTCCTCGGCCGCCTCGTTACCACCAAGGGCGTTGCCACCTTGCTAGAAGCCGTACAAATACTCCGGCGCGCCAGTAAAGTATTCACCGTGCTCGTCGTTGGCGATGGACCTGAACGCCGGGCCCTCGAAGAATCGACCAACGCATCACAGCTCGCGGGTATCGTGCGTTTCACCGGCCGCCTGAGTGCCAGCGAATTGGACGCCGCGGTCGCGTCGGTCTCGATAGTCGTGGTCCCGTCGCTCGGCGGAGAAGTATTTGGCTTGGTCGTGGCGGAAAATATGTTGCGCAGCTTGCCGGTGGTCGCCTCGGATCTCGGCGCTTTCGTGGAAGTTCTCGGCGACGCCGGCCTTACGTTTGAAACCGGTAACGCCTCCGCGCTCGCGGAACAATTGGCGCGCCTCCTGGATGACCCTAATCTTCGCGTCACCCTCGGTAAGCGAGCCCGTGAACGCGCCACCCAATTCTGCGATTTTCAGCTCATGCTCGCCGCCCACGAAAAAGTCTATCGCGATGCCCTCATCCGCTAGCCGTGAATCGCGGCGCTCCCTTGTTCAGATGCGCGCCAAATATAGAAGACAGAGACACTGTTCACCCTGAGACCTCTCCTTAACCCTTGCGGTCGTTGCGGCCCCGTCCGGATTTATTTGTGAAACAGCCTATAAAAAGCTTCGCTCCAGAGGTCCTCTTTCTTTTCCGAGCCTCGCGTGCTACGCGAATGCTACTTCCGTAAATCGTCGCCCTCGGCCATAATTCAGTATCCGTGCAACCCATCTTAGGTAATTTGCGGGTCTCGGCCTCCACCGGCAATCTTCGGCGTAACCCGCTGTATCTAATCGCATTTTTGATTTTTTTCGTCTACGCTGCCAATAAGCTGGCTGACTACGTTATTGGCGACGACATGAACGGTCTGGCTTACGTCGCTCTGACCGTAATCGTCGGAGCCAGCACCGTGGCCATGCTCAACAATTGGCGGAACGGCCTGTATCTTTTCCTCACCTGGCTCTTATTCGAAGACCTCGCCAGAAAATATCTCGGCAACAACATGGCCATTTATTTCGGCAAGGATTTTCTCGTTGCCATCGTTTACATGGCCTTCTTCATCGCCTGGCGCGACAAAAAAGTAGCCACCTTCCGCTTCCCTTTCCGTGTTCCCTTGTTGCTGTTCGTTTGGTTCGGCATCATGCAAGTCTTTAATCCCGCGGCCACCAGCATTTTTTATGGTTTGATGGGCTTCAAGCTTTATTTTTACTATATCCCGCTGATGTTTGTCGGCTACGCGCTGATCGACTCCGAGAAGGACTTGCGCCGCTTGTTCGCCATCAGTCTTGGTTTAGCTGCCGTCATCTCGGCGCTCGGTATCGCTCAGGCTATTCTGGGTCATACTTTTCTGAATCCCGCGCATCCCGCCGCCGACATTAAGGATCTCAGCCAGCTCTACCGCGTGGCGCCAATATCCGGGGTCATCATTTACCGGCCAACCTCGGTCTTCGTCAGCGACGGCCGTTTTAGCGCGTACTTGATGCTTGCTCTTCTAATTGCCATCGGTTTCGCTGGCTACCTGGTGTTGCGTAGCCGCCGCGGACGCCTCCAGGCGTTTGCGGGCCTCGTCCTTGTCATTGGCGCGGTCGCCCTCACAGGTTCCCGGGGAGCCTTAATTTGGGGAGTTTTCAACGCCGTTGCTGCGTCTGCGGCATTTTTTTGGGGCGCTCCGTGGCGCCAGGGCGAAGCCATGCGCATTGTGCGAACCGTGCAGCGCGTCCTCTTGGGAACCACCGTTGCCGTGGTGATTTTACTCTTTACTTTCCCCGACGCGCTGCTCGACCGCTTTACGTTTTACAACGAAACATTGTCGCTCGATAGTCCCTCCAGTGAACTTGTCTACCGTGCCCGCGACTATCCTCTCCAGAATTTCCTCGCCGCTTTCGATGCCCCACGCTGGCCCTATGGCTATGGTTTGGGTACTGCCTCCTTGGGCACGCAGTACGTCGCGCGCATCATGCATGCCGCCCCCATGGGGGTCGGCGTCGAGAGCGGCTACGGCGAAATCGTTCTTGAGCTCGGCATCGTCGGTTTGGTGCTGTGGCTGGTCTTGAGTTTCTCGATCGTTTTCTCTACCTGGAAAATCGTCAAAAAAATGCGCGGTTCACCGCTCTTTCCGCTGGCGTTCGTAATTTTCTGGTATTCCTTCATGGTCCTTGTCCCGCTGACCTACAACGGTCTCAACACCTACCAGAACTTCGTCATGAACGCTTATCTCTGGCTGCTCATCGGAGTCTTGTATCGCCTTCCCACCCTCAAGCTCATGGCTCAGGCATCCGGCGAGTCCGCAGGCGCCTCCATCCGTCAGATACCCACCGGGACGCATTGAATTGCGCGCTGACTTGCCTGCGAACTTGCCCGTGAATCCGCCAGGTAATCTGCCTGCCCGCTCGAACATCGAGTCGCGTGACCGCTTGCGTCTCGCCGTTGTCTCCCCCTTCCTCGATCGCCAGCACGGCACGGAACGCGCTCTCTCCGAAGTCCTCGAACGTCTCGCGCGCAGCTACCCCTGCGAGATACATCTCTTCGCTCAACAAATCGCCGGCCTCGAAGTCGGCAGCCCCAACGACCGCGATCCCTCGCCAGGCTCCCGCATTATTTGGCATCGCGTCGCCACCCTACCGGGTCCGCATCTTCTGCAATTCTTGGCGTGGTTTTTTCGCAACCGTACAGCGCGGCAAAAAGCTGCCCGCCGGTCCGGTGTGCCGTTTGACTTGGTTCTTTCCCCAGGCATCAACTGTTCCGACGCCGACGTCATAATCGTCCACGCCCTGTTTCACAGCCTGCGCGAACTATCTCGAAACTCGCCCTCCCCCGCCGGCATTCTCCGCAATCTGCACCGCAAAATTTACTATCGCTTGCTAACCCAACTCGAAACCAAACTCTATCGCAATCGCGCAGTCTCTCTGGCCGCCGTCTCGCCGCGCACCAAAGCCGACCTGGCGCGCTACTTTCAGCGCGAAGATGTGCAAATCATTCCGAACGCGGTGGACGCCAAGGTGTTCTCCCCAGAGGCTCGTCTAGCACGCCGCCCAGAAGCGCGCCATCGTTACGGATTCGCCGACGATCACTTCGTCCTGCTCTTGCTCGGCAACGATTGGACCGTCAAAGGCCTTCTCACTCTGCTCCACGCCCTGTCCCTTCTCCCGCAGCTCCCGCTGCGCCTACTCGTCGCTGGCGCCGACACCGTCGAACCATTTCGCCAGTTGGCCGCAAGTCTTGGCGTGCTAGATCGCTGCCGTTGGGAGCCGCCCTCCCCGGATGTCATGTCCTTTTATGCCACCGCCGACGTTTACGTCAGCCCCAGCCTCGAAGACTCCTTCGCCATGCCCGTCGCCGAAGCCATGGCCTGCGGTCTCCCCGCCATCACCTCCACGCTCGCCGGCATCTCTGCCTTCGTCGAAGACGGCGTCAACGCCTTCGTTCTCGCCGATCCCAAAGATTCCCATGCCTTGGCCGCCCGCCTCCGCTACATCTATGCGAACATAGCTCTCAGGCAACAAGTTGCCTGCGCTGCGGCCTGCAAAGCCCGCGAATGGACCTGGGACAACACCGCCGCTCAGGTTTGGCAGTTACTCAGCGCCGCGCGCACAAAAAAATCTGAAAAATAATTTTCTATCGGAGAAGCCGCATGGACGATGACCGCCACGTAAGCACTCTTAGCCGCGCCCTCCGCGGCCTGGCAGCGCTGAATCTAAACGCCCTCCGCGTCTTCTTGACCAGCGGCCCCGCCAGCGCCGCGCAATACGTCACTTACACCCATCGTATGTACACCGGCTTCGGTCTCCCGTGGCTATGGAGCGGCCTGCCCTGGCGCAACGATCTCACCGTTCCACGAATCCCCGTCCAACAACTCTTCCCGGAGATCGATTTCACCCATTCTCCGGCCCTGCTTCACCCTTTTCCCCGCACCCTAAGCACACACCCTCACGAACTAATGATCCTCGCTCACGTTGTAAATTCTCTGAAGCCCAAACGCGTCGTTGAATTCGGCACCGCCGAAGGCCGCACCGCCCTCAACATCGCTCTGCATCTCCCCGAAGACGGCGAAGTCGTCACCCTGGACTTCCCCCCCATCCCCGGCCAAAACGAAGTCGGCTTCTACTATTGGGATCAGCCTCTAAAAAGCAAAATCAAACAAATCTTCGACGGCGTAGACACTTGGGACTCCACCCCCTACCACGCCTCCGCAGAAATCGTCTTCTGCGATGCCTGCGACCAGCCCCAGGGCCTGGCGGCGGAGACCGCCCAAGCCTTTAAAGTCGTAAAGCCCGGCGGCGTAATCTTCCGCCACGACTACAGCAGCGCCCAAGGCCCCACCCATTTCTGGAACGCCCTCGCCAAAGAACTCCCCGTCAAACACCTCGAAGGCACCACCCTGCTCTGCCTTCGCGTCCAAGATCAATCCACCTACGACAAAATGCAAAAAATGGCCGCCTCCGGCCGCGTCATCCCCGCCTAATCGGTAGAATCCGTCGTAGGGGCACGGCATGCCGTGCCCGCCGCTTCAACCCAGATAAATCCCTACTTCGCCCTTCGCCCCTCCACTGCCTTCCGCGTAGCCTCCAAGGTAAACCGCAGCGTCTCCCGCGGAATGCTCGTGACAAACGGCCCCACCAGCCATCCCAGCCCCGTGGGAATCCCCCGCGTCAAGGAAGCCACCTCGCTCTGCACATACACCCCGCCATCCGCCTGTTCCACTCGCCACCAGGTCTCCATCTTCCACAAAAATCCGTCATCATCGCCCGGCTCTTTCGAACGCTCCGCGGCCGACCCAGCATCCTCCACTTCCGCTATTCGCACCGCTGAGCTCCGGCTATGCGCCAACCCCGCCGCATCGCGAAAGTAGTTCACCTCGTGCTCCGTATCCAACACCACCGTAATCACCTTGTGCCGCCGAAACCGTAGATACACCCGAAAGTGCCCGCCATCCCGCGAGATCACCTTTGACCGCTCCACATCTGGCGCATAATAAACCGCCTGCCGGTCGTAATCTTGCAACACCGCCAAAACATCGTCCACCGACGCGCCCGGAATAAACACCACCCCCACCCAGTGATGAATCAGCCCACCCGGACACGCAATCGCCGAAGCGCCATCCATCGTCTCCAGCTTCTGCACCTCAACGTCTCCCCGTCGCAACCGCTCATAAGCCGCCGCCCGCTCCTCCTCCGGCAACCCATCAATCCACAACAACCCTGTCCCACGCTTCAGCTCGAAATCATTCCGCGCATCCGTAGCCCGCACGTACCGCGCAAACGCCGCAGCCGTATCAGTCCCAAGCCGCAAGTTCCCAGCGCACGCCGGCGTCGCCGTAACCAACCCCACCAACAGCCCCACCGCAACCCACCGTTGAAGCCACCTGCTCTTTACCCCGACCCTGTCGGGGGAGCGGACGCCGTCTGTCACAACTCTCCGCTCGCTCAGTCGCCCACTGCTTGGCGCGGCCCTCAGCCCATTCCGTCCTCCCCCCAACCAGCGCCGCAAGGCGCGGCACAGGTTAGCCCAGCCCGAAAGGGCTGGGTCTCCGTAACCCAACATCACCGAGCGCCGGAGGAGCGACACATGCTCCAAGCAGCCCATGCCGACCCAATTCCGAGTTGCGCAGGCATCTTGCCGACGTCTTTCCCCGCAACGATCCTCAACTGTGACGGAATTTTCGGACACCCTAGAACGCTCCCTCAAGACGCTAATTCAGTCGTATGTCAAACAAAAATAAGGCATTATAATCCTGCTGCCAAGACACCCGTGTTCCATACCCCGTCCAGAATGCACGAGCATAGCCCAATACCAAACAAAAAGCCCCGACCAGAGCCGGGGCCTATCACCAACATCTGCCTATCTATCTAGAGGGAAGAAAAGTGGCGGGTTGGGTAGCTCGCACACGACCCCTTGCGGAGCCGCTGTCCCCGCGCGGCCCCCAACCCGTTCCTCAGACCTTACGCGCCCCCACCCGTCCTCTCAATGGGCCGCCAGACTCATTCCACCCGGTACCAGGGTTGTAGTACACCTCGCCTCCGGCGGCCCAAATCACCAGTACTCCTCGCCGCCGTATGTAGGTGCCGGACTTTAGTCCGGCCTGGCTCATTTCCTCCGGGCAATCCCTCTCTCGCCGCCCACCTAAAACGTAGCCTCCAGCTGCAACTCCCCAATCATCTTCTCCAGCTGTTCATTCGCCGCATCCCGCTGCGCCTCGGTATCCCTGATTTTCTTCCGCAGCGTCTCGAGCTGCGTCTCCTGCTCGTCCAGTTGCCGCGTATATCGCTGCAGCAGCGCCTTCTCCTCCGCGCTCCCCCGCAACGCCTTCATGTTCTCCCGCAGCCGCCCCTGATCCTCCACAATCCGGTCGATGTCCCCCTGCCGGTCAGCCATCTCTTGTTCAAATCCTGCCACCACGGTTTTCTGTGCTGTGATCTTACCCAGCGCCGCCGCCATCTCCGCGCTTACGCTTCCGTCTTGTATAAATAACGCAATCTGATTGCTCTCCAGATCCCCTAACTGATAGGTGTGCTCCAGCGGCTGCACCTCTTCAATCGGGAGCGACGCTGTCGCCTTCGCCGCGATTTCCATCTTGAAGCGATACAGCCCCGGCGCCCTCTCTTCCGGCTCCTTTGTTCCGGGCACCAACTTCGCGGAAGAGTTCACCGGGTATTCGATCACTAATGTTCGTGTCGTGTCGTCTTGATTCTTAACCGTGTACACCGTCTTCTCGTGCAGTTCGCTGACCTGTGTCAATATCCCTTTGGAGATTTTCACCCGGGTAACATGCTGTGGCTGCGCGCTTTTTTGCGCTGCCACCAAAAGTCCCAAATCCGTCGCGTACGAAAGCAATCGCCGGTCTCCCGGCTTGATCGCATCAGTCAAGCCCTCCCCGGCAAAGACTTCATTTTCCAGCACGCTGAAGCTCCCGCCATCCAGCATCAAGTTGCTCGTATTCTTCAGCCACAGCGCTCGCAGCGGCCGCCCCGACCCTCTAGCTCCTGCCCACAATGAAACCTTTTCCACTTCAATATCGGTTTGCGCAATTGGTACCAGCGCCGACTGATTTTTCTTCAGCGATACTCGATCCTTCAATTTATATTCAAAAAGATCGCCCAGTCCCTGGCCACTGGCCGCGGCTGCAACCATCACGCGCGCTTCCTCTAGAATCGCTTCGGAATAGTTGGTGTCGGCCCTGAATGTTCCTCCTCCTACTCCACCTCCCGAGCCGCTGCCGATCCCGCCTCCCACGTGCGGCCGCTTCGCCACCCCGCGCAATCCCGCAGTACCAGCGATTGACGCCGACTCCGTGTTTACTGTCGGGTTTCTGGCCGATACCTCAATCGTGGAGCTCGCGGCACCAACCTGTAATTGTGAGTTCACGGTATTTTCACCGGGCCCGACGTTAATCTGGGAAATCACAGTTTTCTGAAAGCCGAGGGACTGCGCTTCCACGCGATAACCTCCTACTGCCAGCGAAGAAAACGAATACAGCCCCGAACTGTCCGTGGTCGTCTGCGCCACTACATTATCGTTCTCATCCTTCAGCACCACAGACGCTCCACCGATTGCTGCACCAGACTGATCCGTAATCGCCCCACTTAATCTCCCATTTCCGCCGGACAGTGCCGAAGAATGCGTCTGCGGCGAAAGTTGCACGCTTTCCGGCAGCGGCACCACTGGACGCCGCCCATAGAATGGCTCCGAAAGCTGCTGAATAAACGAATGCGGCGCCCCAGCCACCAGCGACAACTCCACGTCGTTCCAATCTTCGCCCACCGTGTTATCTACAATCGCCCAGCCCTGCAGCAGCGGTTTCTTATCACTCTTCGTCGGCAACACAATGCGGTAGGTCGTCTTCCAAATGGGCACTTCGCTGATGTAACTCACATACAGTTTGCGTTCCCCGTTGCCCGTCGTCGAAATTGTCATTCGTCGCACATCCTGATCCCTCGAAGAAGCGATCAGCCCCAGATAGCGTCCCACTTCTATCTGCAAATCTTTGTCCGCAATCCGCACGCTGGTGCTGGGATTTAAATCCACCGTTCGTACTTCCCCGGAATCGCTGATCAATGAAATCTCATCCGTCTCCACCGTCCAATTCGTGGCGTTCCGCGTTTTCCGTTCCACGCTCAGTAGCTTTCCTGATAGCGCCGGGCCCGTACCGCTGCGCACCTCCACTCGCGCACCGCGCAACGCCCCCAGAAACTCCGAAACCGTCGGCCGCTCTCCCAAAGCCAGCCGCAACGTCGCCAGCCGCCTCGCCAGCGGCGCTTCGGAGTTGTAGTCCACCCCGCTGATTCGTCCGCCATCCAGATCCAGTACCGTCAACGACTTCAGCACGTCGTTCAGCTGCGCGCTAGTGAAATCAATGTGTACGTCCTGGCTTCCGCGCACATGTCCCAAATGCTCAAAGTAACCAACGCCATTTTTGTACAGCACCACGCGCCGCACCGGCAGCTTCTCCGTCGTCTCCGTCGTGCCACGCACATCGCTGGCGGCAGCATCGCGTCGCACCTCTGGCGCGGTATTTTTCGTAGTCGACGCGGGATTTTTTTGTTGAGCAGAAAGAAATGACGTGGATACCAGCGACAGCACTAGCGCAGCCAAGGCACGTTTCATCACGACCTCCGCCAAGCGTTACGGTTATAGACTTGTCAATCCAGATGCAATCTATCACCGATGCGTTGTTTGGTACCTGTGCGGTAGTTGTGTGGTAATCGTTCAGCAGTTATTCGGCACAGCCAAGCGCCAAACTGTTCTTCGATTACTTCGTCGGCTGCGAAAGCGTTTTCACCAAATCGTATAGAAAGGTCTGACCCTCGTAGAAAGACTGCACCGCCATCCGTTCGTCGCGCCCGTGAAAGCGGATATCGTTGCGGTCAAAGAAAAATCCTTGAATGCCGTACGTGGGAATTCCCGCCACCCGCAGATAGCGCCCGTCCGTCGCGCCCGCCACCATGATGGGCACCGTAAGCACTCCCGGCCAGATTTTCTGCGTCGTGCTGTTCACCGCGGCAAGCACGTCGGCACGCATCGGCGAAGCGGGCCCGGCCCCGAAGTCCGACGTGGAAGTAATGCTCACCTGCTCATCGCCGACAACCTTCTTCAGCGTGCCGAGCACGTATTCCGCGGAATCTTCCGGCAGCACCCGGCAGTTCACGTTAGCCGCGGCCAGTTGCGGCAAGGCGTTTATCGCGTGTCCGCCCTCCAGTTGCGTGGCCACGCAGGTGGTGCGCAGCGTCGCGTTCCACACGGGAGACGCTGCCGCCACTTTTTGCATCGCCTCCTGCGAACCCGCCGCCACTCTCGCGAGATCATCCCCCACCGCCCCGCCTTCGATTTTTGACATCTGCTGGAAATAGGCCGCGGTTACTTCGTTAGTCTTCAGCGGAAAACCAAACTCCGAAAGATGCGCCAGCGCAAACGCCAGATGGTAAATCGCGTTATCCGCCACCGGCATCGAACTGTGCCCGCCCTTGTTGTGCACTTCGAAGCGGAAATTCAGCACGTACTTCTCGCTCACTTGCAGATCGTTCGAACGCTTCTTGCCCTCCAGCGATTCGCCCCAGCCTCCTTCGTTCAGCGCGAAATCCGCATCGATCAGGTCGCGGTGATTCTTCAGCAGCCACGCCACGCCGTTAAACGGTCCGCCGCCTTCTTCGTCCGCCGTCAGCGCCACAATGATGTCGCGATCCGGCTTAAAACCTTCCTTCTTGTACTGAATCAGATTGGCGATCCACACTGCCGCCTGCGCTTTGTCGTCGCCCGTACCGCGTCCATAGAAAAACCCGTCCTTCTCCGTCAGCAGGAACGGATCCATGGACCAGTCTTCCCGCTTGGCTTCCACTACGTCGATGTGCGCAAGCAGCAGCAGCGGTTTGCGCGCCCCCGTTCCGTGGTAGCGCACCACCAGATTGGCCTTCTTCGGGCTCGCCCCGCCCACAAAAATATCCGCATCGGGGAATCCCGCCGCTTTCAACCGCGCCGCCGCGGCCTGCGCCACGGGAGTAGTCGCCCCAGTCGTATACCCGGACTGTATCTCGATGAATTCCTTGTAGATGTCGTGCGCCAGTTGCTTTTCGGCCTCCGGCCGCATCGTTTGCGCACCCGCGGAAGCAAGAGCAAAGAACACCAGCACACCGGCGCCGAGGGCACGAGCGAAATTGCAAATTGGTTGATACAATGAGCGATCCTCCATGAGAATCAAGCCGTCAGATTTCGGAAACATAGTACCGCACTAAGCGCGCGAACAACGAAGCCCCCAAGTCCCTGATTGCCCGGCCTTTGCCCATCGTTCGAATGACTAATAAATAACTCTTGACAAGATTTTATAGTTATGCTATCATTTCGCGTGAAATTCGCAATCCATCCCTTCCTGCGAGCCCGAACCATCCTGCTCCGTTTCGCCCGTCCCACCCCTTACCTCTCCAGTCCACATAAAAGTGCCGTAATTACTTTAGAATGCGCACTTGCGCAAGTGTTCATTCCAAAGAACTTTAAATCCTCCAGAATGAACACTTACAAAAATTTTAAATGGGGGTGGTCCCTGCCTCGGCGTTTCGTGTTCGGTGGCTCGTGCCCTTCCCAAATCGGGAGAGCTTTCAGCATCAGGATTTGGCAGCCAGGAGCTTCGATCATCGAGAGGTTTAGTAGTTCTACCGTTGCGCCGTTGGCGGAGCCGCCGGCGTTTCCGGAGCATGCGTCAGACGCAGCGTCAGCGTCGTGATCTGCCCAGGACGCAAATTCACGTTCTTCTTCCAGTCGGAGTAAATTCCTTGCGCGGACGCCCGTACGTCGTAAATATCGGCTCGCAGCTTCGGCACCGAAAATCGCCCCTGCCCGTCCGTGTGCACCACGTGTGGCGCGCTGCCTCCCCCGGATTGATAAGTCACGGCGGCATTAGCCACCGGTTTATTGTCCGGCCCCAGCACCAACCCTTCCAAGGTCGAGGTGTGCTGTTGCGGCATAGAGGACACGCTGCCACTCAGCACCAGCCCCACCGCCAACACCAGAAAAAACATCCATTTCATCTCTTGCCTCCGCTCCAGCAATTACCGTTCAGTCTAAACCGTTCCTCCTCCCGGATTTCATCGTCCGCCGCTCATGTGCCCTTCCAGAACCTGCCTCCCAGTACAGGCAACGCCCGATCCACGAATTGCTCATGTAGGTGCCGACCCTCAGGTTGGTCTGTGAGGATTTCCGTCATCGCTGATGCCCACGCCCCTTCCGAATCTGTCGCCAGATTGACGTGTCGCGGTCATTTTGGTATTTCGCCCCGCCCCTTGTTAGACTGCGCTCTCGACTCCGTAATCGCGATCTGCCAACGAGGGAGCGCCCATGCCACGCTATTTCACGCAACACACCTTGGCCTGCCTGACCCGCCAAGGCGCGGAAAATCTTGCCGAGCGCATGCAGCAAGGCGGCCCCGCTCGCGCCGAACGCGTGCTCGTAAACATGCTCGAAGGCAAGATGTTCGCCGAATTTCGCGCCGAATCGCGCGAAGCGCTGGAGGCGTGGCTGCAAAGTCAGGGTATGCACTTCGACTGGCTGGTGCGCATCGAATGGGAGACCAAGGACGGCAAACTGGAAATCGCCACGTAGATCTACCGTCCCTGGCCGGCTGTAAACTATTGATTATATGAGGTTAATGCCGAAAGTGAGAGCAAAAGCAGCGGTTACCGGAATCCCGATAAAAAAGAGGGTGATTTACCCCGCAAGCTGCGCTACTCTTTTCCCTCAACTTAGAGGGAAGGAAAACCATCATGTCTGAATATGCTCACCCAGAAGTTCTTGTCACCACCGAATGGATCGCCGCGCACGCCAAAGATCCCGGACTCCGCCTCGTCGAGGTCGACGTCGATACCACCTCTTACGACCAGGGTCACATCGACGGCGCCATCTCCTGGAATTGGCAAACCGAACTGCAAGATGCCATCCGCCGCGACTTGGCAAATCCGCAAGCGTTTGAAGAGTTGCTTGGCAAAGCGGGAATCTCGCCGGATAGCACCATCGTTCTCTACGGCGACAACAACAATTGGTTCGCGGCGTGGGCTTTCTGGCAATTGAAATATTACGGTCACGAAAAAGTTTTGATCGTTAACGGCGGCCGCAAAAAGTGGCTGGAAGAAAAGCGCCCGCTCACCAACGAAAAGCCGGCTGTCGCTGCGACCACCTACAAAGTGAAGGCAGCGAACGCCGCCATTCGCGCCAAGCGCGACGACGTTCTCGCCGCCGTGGAAAAGCGTTCGCAAGCGCAACTCGTCGACGTGCGCTCCGCGGACGAATTCAGCGGGAAAATAATCGCTCCTCCGGGTATGACGGAAACCGCGCAGCGCGGCGGACACATTCCCGGCGCGGCCAGCATTCCCTGGGCGCAAGCCGTGAACGAAGACGGCACCTTCAAATCTCTTGACGCACTAAAGCAGCTCTACGGCGGCAAGGGCATTACCGGCGAACAGGAAGTCATCGCCTATTGCCGCATCGGCGAGCGCAGCTCGCACACCTGGTTCGTCCTGAAGTATTTGCTGGGCATCAAGGACGTGCGCAACTACGACGGCTCGTGGACCGAGTGGGGCAACCTGATCGGCGCGCCCATCGAAAAAGAAGTTTCCATCGCCGCCGCGAAGTAACTTGGTTGCTTGCACCGCAAAATGATTTCGCGGCCCGCGTCGCGAAAAACTGTTGTGACGCGCGGCCGCGATAAACTTTCGCCGTCGGTGTACAATTGCGGCGCATGATTTTTCCGCGACCCATACCAAGACGAAGAACGCGCCGCCGTTTCCTCTCGGAAGCAGTGACCACGCTAGCCAGCACGTTTGCAGGCGCGCTGCTCTTCCCCGCGCTCGATTTCGCCGGTGAATATGTCGGCGAAACTGCCGGCGAAGTAGCCAGTCAAGCTGCCGGTGCAATCGCTGGTCCGCACATCGCGTTTCCGACGGCGCCGCGCGAGCGCATATCCATTGCGTCGTATCCGTTTCGCCAGTTCATTACGCCCACGCAATCGGGTGACCTGTCTACACCGGTAAATTCCGGCGGCGCGCAGGCCGCGCCACCAGCGAAAATGACGCTGCAGAATTTTGCCGCGCACGTGGTGGAAAAATTCAAGATCAACAAAATCGAACCGTGGAGCCCGCATTTCGTATCGAAAGATCCGCAGTACCTGGCGCAGTTGCGCGCGGCTTTTGAGGCTGCGCACGTCAGCGTGGTGAACATCGCCGTGGACGGCGAGCACAGTATTTACGCGGTGGACGCCGCGGAGCGCGAGAAGGCCATCGCGGAAAGCAAAAGCTGGATCGATGTGGCCGTGGCGATAGGTTCGCCAAGCGTGCGGACGCACGTCGGAGAAGCCAAAGATTCCGGGCCGGACCTGCAGCGCGCGGCGGAGAGTTTGCGGCACGTGGCGGAATACGGCGCGCAGAAGAATGTTGTAGTGAATCTGGAGAATGACAATCCGGTTACGGAAGATGCATTTTTCATCGCGAAATTAATCGCCACGGTGAGTTCGCCGTGGCTGCATGCGCTGCCGGATTTCGCGAACAGCCTGGTGACGCTCTCCGAGGAGCAGGCTTACGTCGCTATCGATGCCATGTTTTCGCAGGCCTACAACATCTGCCATGTGAAAGCGCTGGAAGTGAATGAAATCGGCGCAAAATTCCACGTCAATATGGCCAAGACCTTTAAAATTCTGAAGCGGTACAATTACAAGGGTTATTGTTCGATGGAGTTCGACAGCCCGGGCGATCCGTACAGCGGCACGACGGATTTGATCAAGCAGACATTGCAGAATCTTTCGTGATGGATTGGCGCGGGCCTCTAGCGACACGTGGTTAAAACGTGTCTGCGCCGAAAAAGCGGCGCGAAGCTCTTCGCGCAAATCGCTCAGGGTAAACCGCCGCACTCCAAAATTACGGATTGGAATTTTTTGTGATCAGGAAGTCTCCGAGGACTAGCGCGTCCATTTGCGTGCGCAGAAAACAGTCCAGCGCTTCTTCGGGCCGGCAGACGATGGGTTCGTTGTCGTTGAAGGAAGTATTCAGGACCACCGGTACGCCGGTGAGGTCCTCAAACGCTTTAATTAATTGCCAGTAGCGCGGGTTGGCCTCGCGCGTCACGGTTTGCAGGCGGCCGGTGCCGTCGACGTGCGTGGGCGCGGGGATCTTGTCACGCTTTTCCGGCAGCACAGAATACGCAAGGGTCATGAACGGGCTGGGATAGGATTTCTCGAACCATTCTCCGGTGCGCTCCGCAAGGATGGAAGGCGCGAAGGGGCGGAAGATTTCGCGATGCTTGATGCGGCGATTTAGAATGTCTTTCATTTCCGGGCGGCGCGGGTCGGCGACGATGCTGCGATTGCCCAGCGCGCGTGGGCCCCACTCGGCGCGGCCCTGAAACCAGCCGAGAATTTTTCCATCGGCAATTTCCGCGGCGGTGCGCTTCATTAATTCCTCTTCCGGAAGTTCCGCGATGGAGTAGCCGGCGCCGCGCAGGGGGGTTTTGTCGATGGCTTGACGAACTTCTTCGCGGGTGTAACCCGGACCCCAGTAGGCGTGATTCATGACGAAGCTGCGCGGCTTGCCGAGAATCTGATGCCAGATGTAATAGGCGGCGCCGACCGCGAGGCCCGCATCGCCTGCTGCGGGATGCACATAGACCTGCTCGAATGGCGTGGCGTCGAAGATTTTTCCGTTGGCCACGCAATTGAAGGCTACGCCGCCAGCGAGACACACGGATTTGCTGTGGGTTTGCGCGGCAAGCTTCCGCAGCATTCCTAAGTAAACTTCTTCGAGACGCGCTTGCAGTGCCGAAGCCAGGTCACGATGGCGTTGCTCCAGCGGAGATTCGGCAGAACGCGCGGGGCCGCCGAGTTTCTTGCCCATCTCGTCGGAAAAAAGCTTGCCCAGCGTGGGGGTTTTATCGGCTTCGGCCCAGGACATTTCCGGACCCGCGCGGTGGTGGGTGAAATATTCGAGCGCGAGGCGAAAGCCGTTGCCACTGGAGCGCGGATCGAAAGTGACGATTTCGCGCATGGCATCGAGATGGGTGGGTTCGCCGTAAGCGGCCAGGCCCATGATTTTGTATTCGTCACCAAACTTCAGAAAGCCCAGGTATTGCGTAACGGCGCTGTAGAAAAGTCCCAGAGAATGCGGAAACGCTACGGCCCCAGCAATATTCATGCGATTGCCATCACCCGTGCCCCACATGGTGCTGGCAAAATCGCCGAGGCCGTCAGCGGAAAGCAACGCGGCGTTCTCAAAGGGTGAAACAAAATAGCTGCTGGCGAGATGGGCCTGGTGGTGTTCAACGCGGTGAAATTTTGCGGAAAGTTTCGCAGGATCCAGGTCGAACGCGGCGGCAAGTGCTTCCGGGATGCCAGTGAATTTTACGAGAACCTTGGCGCGCTCGCGAGCGAAAGAGGGCATGCGGATGGCATACCAAAGCTTGGTGGCCAATCGCGCGTAGGGATTGCGGGGCACGGCGACGTGATGAATATCGGCAAGCGTGAGGCCCGCTTCCTTCAGACAATAGCGGATGGCCGCAGCGGGAAATCCCGCGGCGTATTTGACGCGATTGAAGCGCTCTTCTTCGACGGCGGCAATGAGGCGGCCGTCGCAGACGATAGCGGCGGAAGCGTTGCCATGATAGGCGTTGATGCCAAGAATGTTCATGCGGTGATGAAATAGTTTACATGAAGTCCGACAGACCCCCGGCAAATCTACCACCCGCGTATACCTGAATCGCAGCCGCAAAAGCTATTCCAGGAAAGTTTGTGCAGTCATTGGCTGATTGGGGTGAACATCCCGTCTGTCTCACTCGGTCCTTTCAGGTTTCTGGCGGCTGAAGGGTCGCCCGCGCGCCAATTTTAGCCGAAGCTTCAGCTTGAAGTTATTTCACTTGAAGAGATGCGATGTAGGCAACCACATCGTCGACGTGTTGCTGTCCAGTCGGATCGTGAGCTGGATCAAGCGTCTTAAAACGGGATCCCCATACAGGCATGTCGTCCGATCCATGCGCAGTTACGTTCCTTCCAAACACCAATAAGGCACCCACATAACCCGAAGGGAACTTTCCCTCATGGCGCCGAGAAAGTGTCGTGAGATCCGCAGGCGCCGGCGTCAGCGCGAAAGCTGCTGGACCGTTTCCTTCGCCGGCGATTCCATGGCAGGGAGCGCAATATTTTTGAAACGTCTCCCTTCCTGATGTCATATCAGGCTGCCGCACCGCGTGCTTTTGTCCGGTCTTGTCCTGTGCATGGCAAACCTTCAAAACCGTGACGAACGCCATGCTCACAAGAATTGTCTTGAGTAAAAAGCAGGAACGCATGTTGCGGTTAGTTGATATGCACATATACGTCGCCACCGGAATCCATTCTAGACTGATTGCTAACTCAGCCCCAAGGAGCTCAGCGGACTCTCCTGGTTTGGACCAAGCCTGAACGAGCTTAGCCAACCGCAAAATATCTCAGCCGTTGGACGCGGCGCAACCGGTCACACCGCTTTTTTCAATCTATCAACTCGTGAAAATCGCGCGAGCGGACGAGAATATCGCCAAGGCAAAGGCAGGCATGCCGGTGGCGGAAGTCGCGATGAAGGTCGAGAAAAACTACTTCGATTTGCTCGTAGCCCAACGGGAACTGATCAGCGCCCAAGCAGGCGCCAGAAGGGTCCAAGCCAAATGGATGACGGCGAGCACTGCGGCGCCAAGGTTTTCAACGAAACAAGAGACGGGCATAATCGGCGCCGAAAAGGCAGTGGTGGTCTCAGCAGGCAAAGTGAAGGAGGGCAAGGAAAAGACTTTCCCGTCGGGAGAATCAGAAACTGCGCTGCAAGGTATCCAGTGCCGGCGAAATACACCGGGATTACCGGCCTTACTGCGGGCTGGTATCCTTGGGTGGATGTTCCGCGCGCTCTTTCCTTTTATCTTCCACTTCTTTCGCGGAGGGTGGATAGCTTTCGAAGCCTTTTGCAAAGTCCTGTTCCGCCTGTTGCCAAACTTTATCCGAGTTGGTGATTCTTCGGATGATATAGATGCGCCACGCCAAGTCTTTCTTTTTGGGGTCGATCAGGTCCACGAGCAATGTGCCTTGGCGCTGGGTCGTGGCCATAATGGTGGTATACCAAAATCCCCAGTAGGAACCGATGAAGGGCTCGTAGATACCGACGACGGTCACCATCGAGACGTCCGCGTCCTTGGTGCTGGTGGCCCAATAGCGCACCACGAGATCCGGATTCTCGGTGGACTTCACTTCGCGCATTCCTTTGGCGGTCAGCTGCTGCGCCACGGTGCGATGCACGCGTTCGTTGATCAAATCGGGATTCAATTGCAGCATTACCAACTGATTTGTTCCGCCCAGATACGCGAAGGTTTTATATTGTGTGAAATCGATGTCCGGGTTGAAGTCCACCTGCACCTTGGCGGCAGTTGAAAGCGCCGCCAGCCAAACCGTCGCTGCCAGCAAAACCACTCTCGCGCCAATCCCCATCCTATTCGCCGAGGTTTCCAACCATGCCAGTGTGCTCTTCATGGGTTCTCCGTTAGGGGATCGATTTAGCCTCGGTTGTCCGCGCGAAGATACTGTCAAGAATGACAGTATCTTCGTGCGATGTGGCAAATTCTGGTTCGTCGAAGCGGCGCGCAGCAGGAGTACAATGCCGTCTGCTCGGAAGTCGAAAACGGAAACCGCAATCGATATGCGCGAGCCAGAATCGGGAGGAACACGATGAAGGTTCCAACGAATGCTTTGGCGTCCAGTGCTGGGCGGCGACGTTCTGATTGCTGGCGGTTTTCGAAGGCCTGGATTTTGTGCCTTTTTGTTCTTGTGCTGCACGGCGCTCCTGCCAAAGCGCAAACCGTGGTCCTCGTGGGATCCGGATCGAGCGTGCCGGCGCCTCTTTACGCCCGATGGACGCAGGAATATAACAAGCGCAACCCAAATATTCAGGTGCGTTACCTTCCGGCCGGCACCAGCGAAGGAATCAAGCAGATCTCGCATGGTGCGGGCGATTTTGGCGCCGGGGAAGCTCCGCTTACGGATAAGGAGCGGGAAGAAAATGGCTTGCTTGAAATGCCAGTGGTGCTCGTGGGAATCGTTCCCGTCTACAACCTTCCCGCCGTGCACCAGGAGCTTCGGCTTTCGGGCGAGGTGCTCGCGGAGATTTTCCTAGGCGATGTGAAGACCTGGAATGCGCCGCAAATAGCGAAACTCAATCCCAAGATTGCTCTGCCGAGCGTTGCGATCCAAGTGGTCAACCGCGGACCGGGAAAGGGATCCAACTACGTTTTCACTGATTTTCTTTCCAAGACAAGTCTCAAGTTTCATTCGCAAGTTGGGGTGTCCGCTTCACCGAAGTGGCCGGTCGGCGTGCCGGCGGAACGCAGTTCGGACATGGTGGACAAGGTGAAAAACAGTCCCGGCTCCATAGGCTACGTGGAGTACCAATACGCGGTGAAGAACAATATTTCCCAAGCGGCGGTGCTAAATCTCGCCGGTCAGTTTGTTAAGGCTTCGCCGGAAAGCATCAGCGCGGCGTGTAAGACGGTGGAAGTGTCGCGATCGAACAGCCTCGCCGCTTCACTGGTTAATGCGCCTGGAGTCGATTCTTTTCCTATCGCCAGTTTCACCTGGATGTATTTGCGGACCAAAGCGGCCGATCCCGGGCGTGCCGCCGCGTTAGCCGACTTCTTGGATTGGATATACACGGATGGCCAGCAGTTTGCCGCCCAGGAAGGCTACTCCGAACTTCCCGGCCCGCTGCTTGCGGCAGCTAGGAAAAAAATCAAAGACTTGCGATAAAACTGTGTTGCGCAAGCGCTGGCGCGCCGTCCGCCTGTGAGTGATTCCTGATTGGTTGCACTGGAAATGGACCCGCGCGTCGCGGGAGGCGAGTTCGATCTACCCGCGCTACAGGTGAGATTTGCACCATTCGTTGAGCACGTAGAGGCTCCACGGGCGGGACCAGCTGGTTTTTTCGGATAGAAAATCGTTCCACACGTTGGTTAACGCATTCGGCTTCAGGTATGGCGCTAAAGTTTTTGCTGGCTCCGCGAAGCTGGCGGTCAGACGCGTGCGCAGCGGGCCACGCAGCCATTGTTCCCACGGTAGCGTGAAAGTGCGTTTGCGCTGCGCCAGGATTTCAGGCGGCAGCAGATCGGCGAGAGATTCGGTCAGCAGCGCTTTTTGTTGATCGGGGCGGCGGCGCGCTTCGTCTGGAAGCGCGCAGACAAATTCAACTAGCGGAGTGTCAAGCAGCGGCACGCGAACCTCTAGCGAACGATTCATGCTGACCGAATCAGTGTCGCGCAAGAGCGTGCTGGCCATGTAGGTGCGCAGTTCCAGCCAGGCGACGCCCGCGACGGGTTCAAACTTTCGCGCTTCGTCGGAAGCGCGTTCGAGCCAGCCTAGCCACGTGGGATCGAGGGTGACGCCGTCGGCGTTGATGGTGCTGGGACGAAAGCGCGGGTCAATTAGTGCTTGAAGTTGTCCCAGAGGGAAGAGCGCGCGCGTGAAAAAATATGGATGCGGAAGGCGATCCGGATAGGCCCACGCGGCGGCGGCTTTGCGCGCGGCGTCCGGTGAATTTTGTTGCTTGGCCAGGCTGTTGACGAGCGGGGCGGTGACGGTGCGCAGCGCGGCGGGGACAAAAAATGCCGTGCGTACCAGGGTGGCCATGCGCGGCGTGTCCGTGAAGGTGCGATAGCCGGCGAAGAGTTCGTCGCCGCCGAGCCCGGAGAGCGCGACCTTCAGGCCGACCTCGCGCGCGGCCCACGAGACGAAATACGTGTTGATGCCGTCCATGGTGGGTTGGTCGAGCGCACTCAGAGCTTCATCGAGGCGCGCCAGCACGGCGTCGCCATCGAGTGGGACTTCCTGGTGTTGCGTGCCGCAGCGCGCGGCTACCACACGCGCTAGATCCGCTTCGTCATAAGGCGTCTTGGGAAAAGTTAGCGTGAAGCTGCGGATGCCGGGGTGGGCCTTGCCTGCCAACGCGGCGATGGCGCTGGAATCCAGCCCGCTGGAAAGGAAGAGGCCTACCGGAACGTCGGCGATCAAGTGGGAACGGACGGCGTCTTCGAGCAATGGGCGTAATCGTTTCGCTGCGTGCGCCAGGTCGCGAGTTTTTTTTGGATCTTGCGCGGCGGGTGAATGCACGGGATCCCACCACGGGCGCGCGCGCGGCGTGCGCCGGCGGTCCGGGACATAGAGCAGCATACGATGTCCCGGCGGGAGCGAGAAAACTCCCTCGAGCATGGTCACGGGTTCGGATACGCTGCCAAATAGAAGATAAGAGGTTAGCGCGTCCTGTGAAAGTTTTTGCAACGAGCGATCCGCGGCCAGCAACGCCCGAACCTCGGACGCGAACGCGAAGCCATCAGCGGTTTGCGTGTAGTACAGCGGCTTGATGCCGAGCGGATCGCGCGCCAGAAAGAGGATCGGAGAGATCGCGTAGCGCTCGCGTAAATCGAGAAGTGCAAAGGCGAACATGCCGCGTAGTTCGGTGAGGCAATCTTCGCCCCACTCTTCCCACGCGTGTACCAGGACCTCGGTGTCTGATTGCGTGCTGAATTTGTGGCCGCAGTTGGTCAGGCGTTCGCGGAGTTCGCGATAGTTGTAAATTTCGCCGTTGAACACCACGGCGACATCATGATTTTCGTTCCAGATGGGTTGCTGGCCGCCGGGAAGGTCGATGATGCTCAGGCGGCGCATGCCCAGCGCCAATCCGGGGGCGCGGGGTTCAGCGATTAGGAATCCATCTTCATCTGGGCCGCGGCGCTGCATGGCCGCGGTCATGGCTCTTACGCGTGACTCCGCCTCCGCGGTCCGCGCAGCGAAGGCGACGCCGCAAATGCCACACACGCTAGCGTTCGATCTCCGGAGTCGAAAAGAAAACGGCCGCGGCGCGGATGAAGTGTTCGCGGAAATGAAAGCGCGGAATCTTCAGGCGCTGGTCCGCGTACCAGCCGAGATACGCGCGCAGCAACAGAAAAAACAGCGCTAAGGTTGCGGAAGATACGAGCACAAAAAAAGATTCACGTTCGAGCAGTAAGCTCCAATCGAAGGCTTCGTCCCAGTTAGGAGAGATGCCTTCCAATACGCGGCGCAGGCCCAGCCCCTGCAAGGGCAAACGCGCGACGCGCACGTGGGCGTAGCTGGAGTAATCGTACGCCGGTGGATACCCGGGAACCAGGCTGATGGCTTGCGCGAATACGTCCGGTTTCTTCAAATCCTGCCGCGTCAGCAATTGCCCTTGCGGGTCGCGCATGATCACGCGATAGGTGGGGTCGACAATAACCCAGCGATTGTCCAGCAGCACTTCAGCGACCACGTGTTTGGTGGCGCGATCCGGCCCGAGCAAAAGCAAGCGGCGCGCGGTCAATCCGGTGCTGCGCGAAAGATTGAGGAACGCATTCGTGGCGGTGCCGCACACCGCCAGCAGTTGCTCATAATTGAGCGTGGCTTCGGGATCGCGCTTCGAAAGCTCTTCAGGGTTTGCCGCCACCGGACGCGGCGCGCCGCTGCGCATCCAGTTGAGGATGAAGTCCACTTTTTGTTCCGGACTGGCGGCTGCGGGAACGACCGCGTCTGAGAAGCCCTTGAGATATTGCCGCACCGAGTATTCCCAGCCCGCGGAATAAATCAACGAAGCAAACACCAACGCCAGCAGGACGTTGGTGGTCCGCCAGGCCGTGCGAAACACGCTGTGACGATCCGTGTGCAATCAGCTACCCCAAGTGTACTGACGTGCCTTTATTCTGTGACTACCGGCAGTTTTGCCGCAATGAGCCGGCCGTACAGTTCTTCCATCTGGTTTACCGGTGCGCTCCATCCGAGCTCGGCAGCCACCACCTCACAACCGTGTTTAAATTCGTCGCGCAACTGGCTATCCGTCAGCAGGCGTGCCAGCGCATTGGCCAGTTCGCCCGCCTCGTGCGGCACCACTAGGCCCGCGCGATCTTTTAGCATCGGCGCAATTCCGCATTGTTGGGTGACGATCACTGGAGTGCCAGAGGCCACCGCCTCGGCCGCGGTATTGCCAAAATTTTCGTTTTGCGAGGGTAACACGAACACGTCGGCATCGCGATAGGCAGCCCATTTAGCCTCGCCAAATGCTGGCGCCGCGAAATGCACCCGCAAAGAAACATCGAGCTGCGCCGACATCTGCTCCAGCCGCGTACGGAGCCCGCCTTCATCTGGTCCGGTGAACGACAGATGCACTTCGTTTCCTCCGAGGCGTTCGGGCAATCTTGCAAAGGCATCTAGCAGCAAGTCGGGACTCTTCTTGGTAGAAAGACGCCCCAGGTACAGGACGAGTTTCGCCTCGCGCGGAATCCTATGCAGGGCCCGAAACGATCCGGGAACGGGCCACGTAGAGGGCGCCGCAACGCCATTCGGGCGCAGCACGATTTTTTCCCGTGCCAACCCCCCGGCGGCCAATTCTTCCGCTTCCTGCGGCGAGGTGGCAATCAGGGCGCTTGCACCGCGCAGCAATGGTCCGCCTAGCAGCAAATGATACATCCGTTTTAGCTGAAAATTACGCACAATTGGAAGAAACATCCCGATAGGCTCGACGACGTAGGGCAGGCCTCTGGTGCGGCAAATCGCGGCTACTGCGGGACCCAAAAGGTCGTACAGTCCGAAAATGTGCACGATATCAAAGTTCTGCAGGCGCGCGCGGCAGTAGCGCTTCACGGCGGGGTTCCAACTGACCGCGTGATAGCGCAGCCAGGTGGGCAGGTAGATGGCCGGCACGCCGTTCTCCGTTAAGCGCCAGCCAAAGGGCGAACGCTCGGCGTCGATGTCCGGCCCCAGCGTGGACAAGCGCTTCTCAATTCCCCAATCGGCGGAAAGCACGGAAACTTGATGTCCGCGTTGCGCCAGCCGCTGCGCCAGCGCGTGGACCTTAACGGGCGGTCCGCCGAATTCCAGAAAAGGCGCGTAAGTTTCCGTGACGTTCAGGATCCGCATTGTTCGCGAAGGATTTTTTTCAGGGATTTGGCGAAGACACTGAAGCGGAATTCGTTTTCTACCCGTTCGCGGCCGCGCTCGCCCATTTTGTGCGCCAGCGCCGGGTCGGAAAGCAGCGTCTCGATGCAGGTAGCCAGTTGAATGGCATCGCCGTGCTGCACCAGATAACCGGTGACGCCATCCTGGATCACTTCTGGCGCGCCTCCATGCGCTCCGCCAATCACCGGTTTTCCCAACGCCATGGCTTCAAGGTAGACCAGACCGAATCCTTCGCCGCGGCTGGGCAACGCAAAAATATCGCACGCTGCGTAGCAGGACGCCAGTTCGGCGTAACTCAATTTGGCGAGAAATTGCACGTGCCGCGTGATGCCATTTTTTTCCGCCAGATCCTCGAGCCACGGCCGGTCGTCGCCGTCGCCGGCCAAAACCAGTTGAAGTTCGGGCCAGCGTGTCAGCAATCGCGGCAGCGCGGTGATCAGCGTGTCCATCCCTTTATAACGCTCAGTGGCCAGCCAACGCCCTACGGTAAAGACGACTGGACTGCGCGGGAAATTCGCCGGCAGCGGGACGCGCGCCTGCGCAACCAGCGTTTCAAACTGCGGGTCAAGTGCCCACGGCAGCACGCGAATCCGTGTGGACGGAACAGTTTGTATCGCGGCCACGTGGTCCGCAGTGTTTTGGCTGGGCGCCAATACCAAATTAGCTTTGCGCAACGAACGCCGCCGCAGCAGCGAAAGCGGCTCCCACACTTCCACGCCGTGCGTACAGACGATACTTTTCATGCGCGGCGAAACCACGTGCATCGCTTGCACTACTGGCGCGAGATTGGGATGCGCAGCCAGCACGAGTTTGGCGTGCCGCCGCGCGGCGCGTACCGCCGTGGCCGCCAGACGCGTTTTCCCTCGCTCGCAGCCGGTAAACACAAACTCGCGTTCACCTACGCTCATGCGATGCAGCTCGCGAGAATCATTCAGCGAGAGAAGCCGGCATTCCATCCCACGGCTGTCCGCGAACTCTTTCATCACCGCGGCGATGTGGCGCCCGGCGCGTTGCACGCCGCCAGCAGCGTCGAGTTCAGAAAAGAGACCGATTAGCACGCGCTGAGTCTGCCAAGCGCGACGACGGAACGCAAGAAAAAGTAGAAATCGATTCCGTGGACCGCGCGAATTCGCGGTGGGCCGTCACAACTCTTCTGTAGGGGCACGGCATGCCGTGTCCGTGTCCTTCGGGGCGAGCAAACTCAGCGCCAGTCAAAAAGTTTTAGGATGCAACAACGGAACGAGATTCGTCAGGCGGTCCAAATAAAAATCGGCGGGAAATTTCGCGCGATCATGAACGCCAAATCCGTAATTCACTGCAGCCGCCAACATGCCGGCGTTTCGCGCGGTCTGCACGTCCACCTCGGAGTCGCCGATCAATAAAGCGTCTCCGGGCACAACCGCAAATTGCCGAAGAATCTCTTGCGCGCCCAACGGATCAGGCTTTCGGGTCGCAAAGCTGTCACCGCCATAGATCACGGCAAAGTATTTCGCCAAACACAGCGACTCCAAAATTTGCCTGCTGGGCAGCAACGGCTTGTTCGTCAGCACCGCCATGGGCGTCGGGGAAAGCTTCTCCAGCGCTTCCGGAACATCTGGGTAAGCGCGCGTATACTCCAACTTATTGGCCTCATAGTGACGCAGAAATATTTGCAGCGCGTCAGACTGTTCGCGTTCCGTCGCGTCTGGCCCCAGCGCGCGAGAGACCAGCTTCGCCGCTCCGTGGCCAATGAAACTGGAGACGGTGGCGGCAGGAAGCTCGCCGCGCCCCAGTTCGCGGAGAGTGGCATTGGTCGCGTTGATCAAGTCTTGCTGGGAGTCGATGAGCGTGCCGTCAAGGTCGAAGATCAGCGCACGGATGTGGGCAAGATTCATGGACGGGAGTCTAGCGCGGGGTTGCAACGGCTAGGCCACAAAGTCTTGGCGATAACCCCAGACTATTCTAGCATCTGTGAATGACACATAACCCTATCGCTGCTAAGCAGACTCGTAGAGCGCGTAACGAAAAACTCTTTCGTCGAGCAGCCAACTACGAAGAACAAAGAGACATGCGATCAGCTTTTCGACTGTATCTCGAAGCTGCAAAAAACGGTGACTCAGGCAGTCAACTAAATGTCGGCAATCTATATGACGCTGGTGATGGCGTGCGCCGCAACCGTGAGGCCGCCCTTTACTGGTATAAACGCGCATACCGTCGAGGATCGGGAACTGCCGCGAATAACATTGGAGTCTTATGGCGAAACGAGAAAAAACCCAAACTGGCGTTGGAATGGTTTCGCAAGGCGGTTCGCTTGGGAGACGACGAGGCGAATCTTGAAATTGCTCTGCATTACTTGCTAGAGGAGCGACATCCAGCAAAGGCCGTGCCTTATTTGGAACGCGTTCGCAAATCGAGCTGGGTGACGCAAGCTGGTGCAGAAAAAGCAGCCAGGCTGCTCCTTGGAATTCGCAAGCAATCGAAGCGGGTCTAAACTGTCGCGTTTTGGACTGTATGCTTTGTGTCCGTGGCCTCTTCTGCTACAATAAAGAGCTTCTACACAAGCTATTTTTAACGAAGCAGGAACAACTTATGGCTATGAAGTGTGAATTGTGCGGCAAAGGTCCCCAGTACGGCAACGTGGTGAGCCACGCAAACAATACGCGGCGCCGCCGTTGGAACCCCAATCTGAAGCGTGTGCGCGCCGCCGTGGGTACCGCAACGAAGAGTGTTCGCGTTTGCACCGCGTGCATCCGCGCCGGCAAAGTCAAGAAAGCTGCCTGAGCCTTTCATCTTGCGCTCCCTTCTTTTGAAACTGCGCCATACGAGAGTGCGCTCGTCGCGAACTCCCTTTGCGTTGAGCGTCACCGCCGTCTTGCTGCCAGTGGCCGCGATGCTGCTGGTGTGCCTGGCCGGTTGCAACAAGACCGCGCAACACGCCCCGGACGTTTGGGCCACCGTGAATGGAAAAGAGATCAAGCGCGACGACGTCGAGAAGTACTACCGCACGCGCGTAAATCCCGAAGGGCCGCCGCCTTCCCAGGAAGAAGCTCTTTCGCTCAAGCTCAACGTGCTCGATGAGCTGATCAACAACGAAATCCTGATCGAGCGAGCCAAGAAGCTTAATCTCGAAGCTAGCGACGGCGAAGTGGAAGACAAGTTCACCGAACTGAAAAGCCCCTACACGGAAGACGAATTCCAGAAGCAACTCAAGGATCGCAACGTCACCGTCGACGATCTAAAGAGCGATCTGCGGCGCCAGCTTTCCATTCAAAAATTGCTCAATCGTGAAGTGGTGGCCAAGATCTCCATCACCGATCAGGACGTCACCGATTTTTACAACGCCAACAAGGCGCAGTTCAACGTCGCCGAGCCGCAATTTCGTTTGGCGCAAATCGTTGTGACGCCCCGCAAGGAACCGCAAGTCCGCAACCGCAAGAACGACGACGCCACCAACGAGGCGGAAGCCGAACGCAAAGTGAAAATGCTGACGGACCGCCTGAACAGTGGCGCAGACTTCGCGCAACTCGCCATGGACTATTCCGAGGACATGAATTCGGCGGCCACCGGCGGCGATCTTGGCTACGTTCCGGAGTCCGCGCTCAACCAATCGGATCCGCAGCTCAAGAAAATTGTCCTGCAACTCAAGCCCGGCGAAGTGAGCCAGCCGATTCAGTTGAAGGATGGCGTCAGGATTTTGAAGCTGATCACTCGCGAATCCCCCGGGTTGCGCGGCATCGGCGATCCCCAGGTGCAGCAAACCATTCGCGACACGTTGCGCAATCGCAAGGAGCAACTGTTGCGCGCCGCGTATCTGGCCATTGCGCGCGACGATGCTCGCGTCACGAATTATCTCGCCGAACAGGTTATGGAAACTTCCGGCAAGCTGCAGGATGCTTCGAAGGTTGGTTCGCCGGTCAAACCGTAAAGACTTTTTTAGCTCGATTCGCTTAAACGGCCGCCATCCAGCGGTCGTTTGCTTTTAATCCACCCACACCAACACGTCGCCGGCGTTCACCGTGTCGCCTTCTTTCGCCGCTATTTTTTCCACCTTGCCGCTTTTCGGCGAGCGAATTTCGTTTTGCATCTTCATCGCTTCCACCACCACCAGCCCCTGCCCCGCTTCCACTGCTTCGCCGGCCTGCACCAGAATCCTCACGATTTTTCCCGGCATCGGCGCTACCACTTGCTGCCGCCCCTGCACTTCCAGCGCACCGTGGCGACCGCGCCATTCCCGCGGGTCCAGCACCTGCGCCGTCAACTCTGCGTGCGCGGATTGAATCTTCAGGCTGCCGTCCGGCATCGGCGTTACGCGCAACTCATAGGACTTTCCGCCCAGCAGAATGGAAAAAGTGTGTGGCGCCACTTCCGCTGCGTCCGCTTCCAGAGGATTTCCGTCAATCAGCGCCCGCCACGTCGTGCCCTCGCGGCGCAGTTCCACTACGCGCGTTTCTTTACCCGCGGAGCCAGTGAGCTGGATTTCGTGCTTCATGGCTGCCGGTCCACCTGTTCCCGCCGCCCGACGGATTTCCAGCGCGAAGTTTCACCGCCAGCATCAATGTTGGTCGTTGCCGAACCCTGCCTGGCATGCCACATGGCCGCTGCTACTGCGGCTGCGTCTACTTCGGCTGAAGTCTCGTTTCCCGAAACGCGCGGACGCCGCAGCAGTTCATCCAGCCAGGTGGTATGAATTTCTGAGCGCAGAAAATCCGGCTCGCTCAGGATGCGGCGAAAAAGCGCCACGTTCGTTTTGATTCCCGTAACCGTGTATTCCTCCAGCGCGCGTCGCAGCCGCGCTATCGCTTCTTCGCGGCTGTTTCCCCACGCGATTAATTTTCCAAGCAGCGGGTCGTAATCGTTCGGCACCGTCCAGCCTTCGTAGATCCCTTCATCCAGCCGGATGCCCGGTCCGCTGGGCACGGTGCGCGAAAGAATTTTCCCGGGTGAAGGGAAAAAATTGTTGTCCGGATCTTCCGCGTACAGCCGCACCTCCATGGCGTGCCCGCGCGGGGTAAGCGTCTCCCAAGCAAAGGGCAGCCGGTGCCCAGCAGCGATGGCGATCTGCAGCTTTACCAGGTCGAGGCCGGTGACCTGTTCCGTCACAGGATGCTCCACCTGTAAGCGCGTGTTCACTTCCAGAAAATAAAAATTGGAATGCGCGTCCACCAGAAATTCTACGGTGCCTGCATTCACGTACCGCCCGGCGCGCGCCAGCCGCACTGCCGCTTCGCCCATTTTCTTTCGCAGGTCCGGCGTAACGATCGGCGAGGGCGCTTCCTCCACTACTTTCTGATGCCGCCGCTGCACCGAGCACTCGCGCTCGCCCAGCGAAACTACGCGGCCATGCGCGTCGGCCAGGATTTGCACCTCCACATGACGCGGCTTCTCAAGATATTTCTCAAGATAAAGCCGGCCGTCACCAAAAGCGTTGGCGGCCTCGGAACCCGCGTCGCGAAACGCCGCCGCAAAATCGCCATCCTTCTCGACCAGTCGCATGCCTTTTCCGCCGCCGCCCGCCACCGCCTTGAGCAGAACCGGATAGCCCATGCTTTGCGCCATGGCGTGCGCTTCTTCAATTTTCTCAATGGGATCGTTCGTCCCCGGCACGGTCGGCACATCGGACCGTCGCGCCAGTTGCCGCCCCGCCGTTTTCGCGCCCAGCGCTTCCATCGATTCCGCGGACGGCCCGATAAACGTCAGCCCCGCTTCGCTGCACGCCAGCGGCAACGCCGCGTTCTCCGCCAAAAAGCCATAGCCGGGATGTACCGCGTCACACTCCGCCCGCCGCGCGACGTCCATCAACTTGTCGATGCGCAGATAGCTTTCCCGCGAAGGCGCTGGCCCGATCGCATAAGCCTCATCCGCCAGCCGCACGTGCAGCGATTTGCGGTCCACCTCGCTGAATACCACCGCGGATTGAATCCCCAGCTCGCGGCACGCCCGCAAAATCCGCACGGCGATCTCACCACGATTGGCAATCAATATTTTCTTGAACATAGTCGGTCAGCGACGCAGCGAAATGTTAGCACGCGCCGAGGGCGCGCCAAGCGCGGCGTGCCGTTGGCGTGTCCAATCGTTTGCGGTATAACCGTTCCGTGAGCGATCTACTCCAGCACTACCAGAACGTGAAGTCTGAGTTGCAAGTCCTCAGAGGTTCGGTGGCCGGCCTCCCGGGTGCCGAGGAATTTCTGAAGTTGTTTGATGAGTTTGTCCGTGAGTACGAGTTCGGCCTTGCCCTGGAGATAGTTTGCGATCGCCTTCTCGATCCAGCCGTGACAGCACCAACCGCAGAGGTGGTCAGCCGCATCGGCTGCATAACCTGATGTGGGAGAAGGATAACTGCGTCGCGAACCTGAGAGACAAAATGCAGTCTACCAGTCGACCGTAATGCCCCAAAAGTTAAGCACCTAGCCGCCCAAGCTGATATTCACTTCAAACTGCACCGGATTGGGTATGCCGCGCGGTAGAACCGTGATCATCGAAAGCCGCGGAGTATCCAGCAGGATGTTCATCATTTTGTTCAGCGTGGTGCCTTCCATGAGGTAGCGCACCGTCAAACCGTCGGACACGGGATGGCCTTTGGGCGTGGCTGAGAACGGTGTGATGCCGTATTTATTTTTCAAACTGACCACGATGCTGACCAGGTCCGTAAGATTGTCCTTGTCCAGCCCGCTGAACTTCATGCGCTGCAGCAAATCATGGTCCAGCGAAAATTGTCGTATCGGTACGGCCATGAGGCCTCCTTCAGGTATTTGTTCGCAGGGGGCCAGACAAAATCGGAGGGGCTACGCCATACGATGGTGCATTTGGTGTACCAAATCAGCGGCCGCTGCCAATGCGTCGAACGCCGGCAAGCATTCCACCTTCGCTGAGTTCTATCGTCAAAGCTTGCGAATTCCTTAGAGTCAGTAGCGCGATCGTTCCGATTCGTTTGCCGAACCCGGTTTTTCACACTGAGGGAGGCCGATTCCGTTGTGGCCAACGCCGCCAGATAAGGATTCGCTTACTCTTGCGGCTGGCCGAGAGCGGTTTTTAGAGAGAGATTTGCAACGGGAATTACGGCGGAATGTTCAGTGGAATCTACAGGGGAATATTGCCGTGCTTTTTGCGGGGATTCGTATCGCGCTTGTTTTCCAGCGCTCGCAGCGCGGCGATGATCTTCCCGCGCGTCTCGGCCGGCTCGATGACCGCATCAATATATCCGCGCTCTGCGGCCACAAACGGATTGGCGAAGCGCTCACGAAACTCCGCGATCTTTTCTTCGCGCAACGCGGCCCGTTCGGCTTCGGGAGTCTTGTCCAGCTCGCGTTTGTACACGATGTTGACCGCGCCTTCTGGACCCATCACGGCAATCTCTGCCCCCGGCCAGGCAAAATTTGCATCGGTGCGAATATGCTTGGAGGCCATCACGCAGTAAGCTCCACCGTAAGCCTTACGGGTGATCACGGTAATTTTCGGCACGGTAGCTTCCGCGAAAGCGAACAGCAGCTTCGCGCCGTGCTTGATGATGCCGCCCCACTCCTGCTGCGTTCCCGGCAAGAATCCTGGCACGTCCTCAAACGTGATCAGTGGAATATTGAAAGCGTCGCAGAAGCGCACGAACCGCGCGCCTTTTACCGAGGCATTGATGTCCAACACGCCGGCCAGAAAAGCCGGCTGATTGGCCACGATGCCCACGGGCCGGCCATCCAGGCGCGCAAATCCGACCACCATATTCCGCGCAAAATGCTCGTGCACTTCGAAGAAATAAGCGTCGTCGACGACGGCGTGGATTACGTCCTTGATGTCATATGGTTTCTGCGGATCGTCCGGCACCATGGAGTTCAGCGCTTCGTCGCGACGATCGAAAGCCTCGCGGCAGGCGCGGCGCGGCGCATCTTCCAGGTTGTTCGAAGGCAGAAAACTCAGCAGTTCGCGAATCATGGCCAGGCAATCGGCGTCGTCACGGGAAACGAAATGCGCCACGCCGCTTTTTTCGTTGTGCGTCATCGCGCCGCCGAGTTCCTGCTTGGTGACTTCCTCGTGCGTAACCGTTTTGATCACGTCCGGCCCGGTGACAAACATGTACGACGTCTCGCGGGTCATGAATATGAAATCCGTAATCGCCGGCGAATACACCGCGCCGCCCGCGCAAGGGCCCATGATCGCGCTGATCTGCGGAATCACGCCGCTGGCCATGGTGTTGCGCAGAAAAATATCCGCGTAACCGGCCAACGACGCCACGCCTTCCTGAATTCGCGCGCCGCCCGAATCGTTGAGGCCGATCACCGGCGCGCCCGCGCGCATCGCCAGGTCCATGATCTTGCAGATTTTCAGGGCATTGGTTTCCGAAAGCGATCCGCCAAACACAGTAAAATCCTGCGCGAAAACGTACGCCCGCCGGCCGTGAATGCGTCCGAATCCAGTTACGAAGCCATCGCCCGCCGGCCGCTGTTCCTCCATGCCGAAATCCGTGCAGCGGTGCCTTACATATTTGTCTAGCTCTTCAAAGGAGTTTTCGTCCAGTAGCAGATCAACGCGTTCGCGGGCCGTCAACTTACCTGCTTTGTGCTCGCGCTCCCGCCGCTCTTCGCCGCCGCCCGCCTCCGCTTCCGCCGAAATACGCCGCAACTCTTCCATGCGGTCGTGATGCTTCGCCGGCGAGCTTCCGTACGAATTCTCGCGCGAGGCGGCTTGCGAAGTGACGGAAGAAGCCGCGGCAGATTTCTTCTCAGACAAGCGGTTCTCCTTGCGCACTCGAGGGTTTATGCGCCGTCCCGTTGAGCATCGCTTGCTGACCGTTAGCGTCGCCAGGAGAGAAAATGCGCACCGCCAGATGCGTGGCCAGCCACACCGTGCCCAGCAGCAACACTACGCCAAGCAGCAGTTCCGCAACGATCGCGCCGGCGCGTTGCAGCGACGATTCGATGGCCGTCACATAAATCGTGGCCCGCAGCAGAATGTACATGGCGCCCAGAGTCATGGCCACGACCAGGATGGTCGTCAAAATCGAAGCGAAGATCATTTTCATGGAGTTGACTGCCGCAACTACCGCCCGCGACCAAAAGCATAGCGCAAGTGCGGCTAAATCAGAATGCGAGGAAGCTGGTGTTTGGCCAGCAACATAGGAATGAGAGGAACTCACCGAAGATCCGCCGCTCAGCGCAGTCCGGACCAATCATCCGCAACGAGAATGGAATCGGTGGGATTAGAGGGATCGTATTTCACGCTGGCCGGCTGCCCGGCAACCAGCCGCTCGAGACGAATTTGTCCTTCGAGGCCGGTGATGTCTTGCGCGGTGTGATAGGTAACTCCGGAAATTGCGTAGCTGTAAGACACCAGCTGGCGCAACCGCGTATCAGCCAGCGGGCGCCTGCCCGCGCCAAAGAGTCCCTTGCGCGGCGCCGGCGGCTCTGGCGGGTGCTCCGCAAGCTCCACGATCTGGCCCTCCGCGATGCGGCCGATTTGATTCAGGTGTAGGCGGCGTTTACGCTCAGCTTCCGCCATGTCCACAGCCGGCCGCAAAAAAGCGTAGGCCACCATGGCTACCGCCGCAAGCGCCGCTGCCGCCATCGACAGCGTCAATTTCCAATCGGCAAGCAGTGCATTCAACGTGCGTACTCCGTTCCAACGTAAAGTCTGGCTTGTGATGTGTGCCGCGCAGGCAATTGCGAAACGCCGGGAGCAGCCCGCCGCGTCCCACACTTGCGTATTTTACCGAACCCGCGTGCGGGAAATGAAACTACGCGTTGCGGGCGTGCACCGGGTTGCGCAACACGCCAATACCGGCAATTCGCACCTCTACCGAGTCGCCCGAAAGCAGCGGCCCCACACCTGCGGGCGTACCGGTGGCGATCACGTCGCCGGGTTCCAGCGTCATCATGCGCGAAATCCAGCGCACCAGAAATGCGCAGGGATAAACCATCAGCGAAGTGCTGCCGGATTGCCGCCGCGCGCCATTTACAAACGTCTCCACCAAAACGTCAGTTGGCGTGAGCTCTGTTTCAATGTGCGGACCCACCGGGCAAAACGTATCAAATCCTTTCGCGCGCGTGAACTGTACGTCGCTCTTTTGCAGATCGCGCGCGGTCACATCGTTCAGGCAAGTGTAGCCGAGCACGTACGAGAGGGCATCGTCGGATTCCGCAAGATGCGAGCAGCGCTTTCCGATGACCATCGCGAGTTCGCCCTCGTGTTCCACGCGCTGTGAATACGGCGTCAGAACAATGGCATCTTCCGGACCTACCAAGGAGGTCGACGGCTTCAAAAAAATTAGCGGCTCTTTCGGGACGTCGTTACCCAATTCGGCAGCGTGCGCGGCATAATTTCGCCCCACGCAAACAATCTTGCGCGGCTGCACCGGCGCGGCCAAACGGACATCGGCAAATTTCCAGGAGCCTGCGGCGCGACTCCATGCCTCCCAAGGCGGCCCGGAAATTTCGCGCACGTCATCGCCTTCGATCACCCCGTAAAGGGGCGTGGACCTTTGCGCGGCCTCGCCGGAATGCGCAGCAGGCGCGGCAGGGACAGCAGTGAAAAAGCGGCAGAATTTCATGACGCTACTAGCTTACAGGATGATGGCGATGCGCGGAATCCTCGGACCAGGTGCGCCAAACGATTTTCCCCAGCCACGCGATGGTAGCCACGATCATATACGGCACCGCGCCAAGGATGAAAATTTGAAACGCCCCAAAATGTTCGCGCAGTCCGCTGAACGGCAGCGACAGCAACGCATAGATCACGCTGAAGATCGTCCAGCCGACTAGACTGGAAATCCACAATTTCGCGGGCAGCCACAGAAAGCGCACGATGGGAATCAGTGCAACTATGGCCAATAAAATGGCCGCCGCGAGATTACGCGCCAGGGCAAACTTATCGAGAGAGGGAACGCGGTTGGCAAGAAAAATCCACAACACCAGTATTAGCGAAAGGCCCAAGCCAACGTACACACCGCTGCGCAGCGCCACGTCTTGCAAGAGAGGCTTCGAATTGGGCAGCAGCCGCGTGGAAAGCGGCGGAACAAACGGCATGGGCGACGGGCTCCTCGTAATCCCGTCCATACTCCAACCCGCGATCAGGCGGATGGTTGCGCGATTCACAAAAGATTTGTGAGAAATAAAAGGCGAATTTGAGGCGAACCTGGAAGCGGGACGCCGATTAGGGCAACGATCAGGATTGTGGCGCCGCGATTTCTGCAAGCACCGGGGCGCTGGCAGGACTCTCATTGCCGAAGCGGTCGACGGCGGTGACGGTGTACCAATAACGACGCCCGGGTTGTACTGCCGCATCATGAAACGCAGGCGTCGGCAACAATTCGGACGTGACCGCCGCTCCGCGCTGACCTTCCTGTTCGCTGCGATAGACGCGATAGCCCGCCACGTCCGGTTCCGGGCTGATGGACCAGGATAGGTCCACCACCGGAGCGGCCGCGGGATCACCCTGCAAAACCGCGGCGACCAGTCCTTGCGGCGCCGCTGGCGGGAAAATGTCTTTCGGCGTGACGATCAGGGGAACAGAATCGGCGGATTCCAGAATCTCCGGGCGCGCCGTCGCGACGGTACGGACCACATACACATAAGTCTCGTCAAACACAAAGTCCGCGTCGCGATAGCTGTTGCTTGCCGGAGAAGCCAGCAGCGCCAGCGGCGATTTCCATCGCGCGTGGGCCAAATCCTTCATCGCCGCGTCGATGACCGCTTGATCGACGGGGCTATTCAGTTGCCCGCGGAAAAGCCGATAGGTGACATCGCCGAGAGCCTCTCCGCCAGACGTTTGCGTGATTGGCGGCCAGCTCAATTCTATGGCGGTCTCCGTGACCTGCGCGTCCACGCCGGCGATGCTCTGCGGAACGGGGAAAATCGCGACTTCCACAATATTCGAGTCCGCAGAAGATTTTTTCGGCGAAACCCTCGTGCGCACCAGGTACGCCACTTTGCTGCCGGGATGCGCTTTGCCTTTTTCCGGAGGCAGCGGATCGGTGAATTCCACGTGCTTCTCGACGACGTAATTCGGCACCATGGCACTGGGAATGGCGTACACCAAACGGAAGGACTGGTTATCGGCTGAACCATCCGCTTTGAGCGCTCCGCGAAAAATCTCGCAAGCCGGATTTTCCGTCAGACGCTTGCCGGTGACGGTCTTGCCGGGCAGCGTAAACGAAAGCAATGCGCCGTCGCCGGATTGCCGCGCAGTGAGATCGGTAATGGCTGAAGGAATGGGCGGCGAAGGCGGCGTGGGCTGGCCGGGCGCGCCACAACCTGCGAGCAGCAAGCAGCACGAAAAAATGATCAAGTACGCAATGGCGGTAGGGGCGGCGATGCGAGCCGCGGGTTGACGAGCTGTTTGAAAGATCGTTCGACAGGCCGTTCGCGCGAACAAACCTTGCACACGAACCTCAACGCTACCCGGCTGGGCTGGCTGCATGCGGTTCGCTTCCTTACAAAATGTAGCGGCTCAAATCCTGATTCTTTACGATATCGGCGAGCTGCTTGGTGACGTACGCTTCGTCAATCTTCACCGTTTTTTTCTTCAGGTCCGGCGCTTCGAAGGAAAGTTCATCCAGCACTTTTTCCAAAATGGTGTGCAGCCGGCGCGCTCCGATATTTTCCGTTTGCTCGTTCACGCTGGTGGCGAATCGGGCGATGCTTTGCACCGCGTCTTCGGTGAAGGTCAGCTTCACACCCTCGGTTTCCAGCAGCGCGATGTATTGCTTGACCAGCGCGTTCTTTGGCTCAGTGAGGATGCGCACGAAATCCTCTTCTTTCAGCGACTGCAGCTCCACGCGAATGGGCAGCCGGCCTTGCAGCTCGGGAATCAGGTCCGAAGGTTTGGTAACGTGAAACGCGCCCGCGGCGATAAACAAAATATGATCGGTGCGGATCATGCCGTAGCGCGTATTGACGGTGGTGCCTTCGATGATCGGCAAAATGTCGCGTTGCACGCCCTCGCGCGAAACATCCGGGCCGTGTCCAGACTCTCGCCCAGCCACCTTATCGATTTCGTCGATAAAAATAATGCCCATCTGCTCGGCGCGCTCCACGGCCGTGCGCGTTACCTGATCCATATCCAGCAGCTTGTTTTCCTCTTCCTGGATGAGGTACTCGAAAGCGTCGGCCACGGTCATCTTGCGCTTTTTCTTTTGCTGCCCGAACATTCCCGAAAGCATGTCCTTGATGTTGACGTCCATCTCCTCCATGCCCTGGTTGGAGATGATTTCAAAAGACGGCATGGCGCGCTCGCGCACTTCGATATCCACCATACGCTGATCGAGCTTGCCTTCGCGCAGCTGCACACGCAGTTTTTCGCGCGTGCGTTGCGATTGCTCATGTTGTGCCGTGGCGTTGGCGCTGGCGTCCGCCGCGCTCACGGTCGTTGACGTTATGCTTTGCGCTGAAGACGGCGGCGTAGGCGGCGCCGGAGGCAGCAGCAAATCGAGCACGCGCTCTTCGGCGGCCTGTTCGGCGCGTTCGGCCACGTCGTCCAGTTTTTCCTCGCGCACCATGTCGATGGAGGTCTCGACGAGGTCGCGCACCATGGATTCCACGTCGCGTCCCACGTAGCCCACTTCGGTGTACTTCGAAGCTTCCACTTTCACGAACGGGCAGCCCGCCAAACGCGCCAGGCGGCGCGCAATCTCCGTCTTGCCCACGCCCGTGGGCCCGATCATCAAAATATTCTTGGGCAGCACGTCTTCGGCGATCTCGGGAGGCAGTTTTTGGCGGCGCACGCGATTGCGCAGCGCCACGGCCACGGCGCGTTTTGCGGCGGTCTGTCCGACGATGTATTTGTCGAGCTCCGCGACAATTTCCCGCGGCGTCATATCGTCCAGCGCGGGCAGCAGTTGCTGCTCTTCGCCGGGTGCCGCGCCGTTTCCGCCGTTGGGCATGTAGATCAAATCTTTATCGGACTTGCTGGCCATGAGTTGCTCGATTCCTTATACCACTGCGTTCCTACAATTGCTCGGATGCCTAAACCGCGCACGGCGTCTTACGCCGAGGTTGCGCTAAATCCGCCGGTAGAGCGCGACCCGCTAAATCTCTTCCACCGTAAAATTCGCGTTGGTGTAAATGCAGATCTCGCTGGCGATGCGCATGGCTTCCATGGCGATATCCTTCAAAGGCAGCTTGGAATGCTTGGCCAGCGCGCGCGCCGCGGAAAGCGCGTAGGCGCCGCCCGAACCGATGGCCACGATGCCATCATCCGGCTCGATCACGTCGCCATTGCCGGAAAGGATGAACGTGCCCTTGGAATCCGCCACGATCAGCAGCGCTTCCAGATGCCGCAAGGCGCGGTCCTTGCGCCAGTCCTTGGCGAGTTCCACGGCGGATTTTTGCAGGTTGCCGGAAAATTCCTGCAGCTTGCCTTCAAAGCGTTCGAAGAGCGAAATGGCGTCCGCGGTGGACCCGGCGAATCCCGCCACCACCTTGTCATTGTAAAGACGCCGCGTCTTGCGCGCCGTATGCTTCATCACGTGATCGCCCATGGTGACTTGACCATCGGCGATCAAAACCACTTTATTTTCTCTGCGCACGCACAACACGGTAGTTCCATGCATGATCCCGTGCATAGGCGCGCTTCCCTGGCTATCACGCATCCCAACATTATACCGCGAGCCGGCGAAAACGCCGCCATTGCGTGGGGCAGAGACGCGGACCGCCGGATTATTATGGCTAACGCAGGCGCTGCGCCTAGCGCATTTAGGACTGCGGAATTTCGCGGAAAGACAAAATCTTGTAGCTCAGGGGGCTTTGTACGTAGTTGATCCAGCAACTGCTGTAGTAAATGCTGTTACCGCCGCCGGTCATCATGATTGTGGGCGCACCCAGGGTTGGCAAGGGATTCCCGCTGCCGTCCACGGTCGTAGCGAGCACCACGGCCCCGTAGACATTTCCACTGACGCTCGGCGACGTCGTGGACAAAGTTCCCTTTCCGATCGCCAACACGATGCCATCCCACGAATCATGTGGTCCGAAGCTAAGGTTTCCGGTAACGACCAGCACACCGTACCCGGTCTGCGCCCAGTTGCTCACCGACAGATCGCCGTTGACCACCACAGTGACCGGGTTTGTTGGGGACATAGTTGGCGGGAAAATAGATGGAGTGGCCGGGGTGTTCGCTGCGGGTATGTTCACGTCGGCATTCTGCGCGATGGTCTGGACCAACGCGTTCAGTGTGGCGGGGGTCTGCCAACTCGGCGGCATCGTAACCAGTCCGACATTTGGCGTGGTGCCGCTTGGGCCTGCATTATATTGCGGCGCTCCCGTATAGCCTGCGCCCGGCGTCGGAATCGCCGCCAGGATACTCGTCCCATCGGGGCCGTTCGTATAACCAACGGCCGCCACCGGAGGCGCGTTGGGCGTGCAGCTGGGCGCGGCGACTGGGTTGTTCGATTGCGAGTCGATTCCAGTGACGGTAAACCCGGTCGAGCCGGTGTAGTTAACGCCATTTCCGTCCAGGGTCAGCGCCGCGGGAAATGATAGACCGAGGGTGATCGGAGCCACCACGTACTGCAGGATGCGCTGGCTCCCGTTGGGCATCGCCGCAAGCGAAGTGATCTCGAGCGCCTGGACGCCGCCGGGCACAGCATCAGCATAAAGGTGACCATTCGCGTACAGAACCGGAGTGCCCTGCAAAGTGACATTGGGATTCACATTTACGCCGTTGGCCAGCGCGGAACCCACTGTGACCGCGTTGATGCGCACCCATTTGTATATCGGACCTGGCAGCACTTGCTGTGTCGTCGGCGGAACATAAACGGAATTCGTAGATAGCATTGCCGGAGAGGAAGTTGGCGGGGGAATGCCGCCGGACTCCTGCGCGTATTCGGTATCGGGATATGTGGTGGGCGTGCTCAGATCCCACGGCGCCACGGTTTCGCCCGGCAAAGGATTGAGGATGTACCAAACCTGCCCGGGAGCGGGCAGCGAGCCCGCGGGAAGCGCCAAAGCCGTTGGCAAATAATTCGCGGACTTCGCCAGCATCCGTCCACGGCCTTCTTCCAGACCGGCCAGCGCCGCGTAATAAACGCTGGTGGCAGAATGATAGTTTCCCGTGAGCGCGGAATCCGTTCCGGAAGCCATGATGAGCGCTATGCCAACCACACAAATCAGCAGCAACGCGAATAGCGAAATCAGCAGAGCTACTCCAGACTCCGCGGTGCGTGCTCGAAATGTGCGCGCCAAGTGCAAGGTTCGTCCGTCCTGTACTGCGTTGCTACGCATCGGTCTCTGAATTCCCGTTTCGACGCATCCTCGCGGAAAACCCACCGTCATCGTCACTTACTGAAACGAATTCATCACGCTCGCGCGCCCGGTCAGCTCCACTACCCTTCGTTGACCCGTTTGCGGATCCGGTGTGGGCGTCTGCACGATCAGCGTGATGGTGATGCTGCGGATGTTCATGGGCGTTCCGTAAGGCAGCCCCGCCGTGGAGCAATCCTGCGGTCCCGTCGGCGTGGCACATGTGTACGTAAACATTGGCACGGGATTGCCACCGGGAAACATGTTGGGGTACACCGCATTGATCTGCGCAATCTGCGCGGGCGACGCATAATTCATTACATTTTGCACGAAAGGGACGAGCAGGCTGTCCGGATACGTGGCGTACGGATCCACAATCGAGGTGGGCTTGGGGAATACCCCGCGGCCCAACGTCGTGGTTCCGTCCATGATCGTGTAGCGAATAAACGATACCAGGCCGGGAACCTGCGGAGTGACCTCAAGAAACAGCCCATAGGGCCCAGGTGTGTTACATGTGTTGCCAATCCAACAAGGCACCTGTGGACTGCTCGTGTAGTTGGGGTTCCAGGTCACCGGCGTATCCGCGTACTGCGAGTAATTCGGACCGTTAGTTGTGTTGGGCGGGTTCTCGAACTGATTGGGGGGCGGATAGCCAGCGTCACTGATATCGCGCATCATCTGGTCCAGTCCCAGACGCGCCTCCTGGAAGGAATTCAAGACTTGCGATTCCGATTGATAGCGTCTTTGCGAAACGCCCAGCAAAGTAAATGCCGAGCCGCAAATCAATAAAAAAATGCCCATGGAGACCATCATTTCCAGCAGCGTGAAGCCGCCGTCGCCGTGTTGTGCGCCGAGCACAGTTCTCCCGCCAAATCTTTTTTGACTGCGGCGTTTAGCGATTGTGTTTCCGGCCGCCGTCATTTATTGATCACCGTGTCCAGCGTCACCGGCAAAACGAAGCCCGTGCCGCCCACTTGCCGCACCCCGACGATAAATCGTTTACTCGTTGCCGATCCGTTGTTCGTGGTGGTAATCACCGCCCAGCGCACGTCCCATTGCGCGCCGGTGGGGTCGTTGGGATCGGTGTACGGCGTGGCATAGCTGTAGCCCGACACTAAACTCTGCGAAAAATCGATCACCGGCCGGTTGTTGGCCATAAGGATCGGGCTGCCCACCAATACATTCGGCTGCGTCGGATCGCCCAGATAGCAGAAGTAACCCTGCGCATCCGTGAAACTGGGTGGAGGTGGGGTGCTCGTGGGGTTTAACGGCTGCGCGATCATCTGATCCAGTTCCCGCTGCGCCAGCACCAGCGACGAGGAGTTGGTGCGATTTCCGCTGTTCAGCAGTATCGACGCCGGCACCAGCTGCGCAACGCCCACCAGCCCGATAATCAGGATCACCGTGGCCATCATCGTCTCCAGCAGACTTAGGCCTGCTTGGCCGAGCTTTTTACTTATTGCCATTCTCGTCATCGATACACGCTCGGCCATCTCAACTCACTTGCTGCCACACGCCACCGGCGGGTGCCGTCCATATCTGCACCACTCCCGACGGTAGCAGCACCACCGCGCGAAAACCCGCATCGGCGCCCGACCCACTGCCCAGATACAACACAGACACGAAATTCACGGTCGCTCCGCCTGCGTTGATCACCGCACCCCGGGCATCGAAGGTAACCACGGCATTGGCACCGGAAATCGTCGTGAGCGGCAATCCCGAGCTGCCCAGCGCCGCCACAATTGGGCCGGGGCTGGGGATTGCTCCGCCTATTGGGAGCAACGTGTTTTGTCCTGTGATGGCGTCCTGCGTCTCGCCCGGGTCCGGTAGGTGGTTGCGGTTGGTGTCCCCATACACCAGCCAGCCCGCGCCAGACTGCTGGATCTGGCAGTCCACCGGTTTATTCAAGCGAATCGCTTCATAACGCGTGAACTTGATTATCCCCGCAAGCCGCGCGGCGGCGTCATTCAATTGGTAGGATGCAAACGCGCGCGTCAGCGAAGGCATCGCGACGGCCGCCAAGATCAGCAATACCGCGATGGAGACCACCATCTCAACGAGGCTGAAGCCATTGTGCGACGTAAAACGCGGTCTCAAGAGCTTTGCGCGCTGTCCCAAGACAATCTCCTCGTTCGTTCCGGGTGGCATGACGGCACTCCGCCGGGGCTGACGACGTGACTTTGCGGCCTTGCACCTGACTGCGGGTCTGGGTAACGAGGCTCGGGATTCATTCCACCGAGTAACAACGTATCCTGCTGAGAGACAGTATGTTAGTACATTCTGAACCATTGTGGGAAGGATTGCAGGCCCCCCGTTGACGTTTCCAGCACTACCAAACATCGCCCTGCCAAGCCTTGAGAGGCAAATCCGATGGCTAGAGGTGTTTTGCCAAGGCTTCGGCGTTGCGGTGCGCGATGGCCTCGATGGAAATCATGGGGTTAACGCCCGATGCCGATGGAAACGAGGACCCATCCATTACGTATAGGTTGCGCGCCTCCCAGGTTTGGCCCTCTGGGTTGGTGGCTGAGCTGCGCGGCGAACTTCCCATGCGCGCCGAGCCCATAATGTGAAACGAAAATAGCGCCAGCTGTCCTGAGCTCCAGCCTGCGGCATCCATGTCTCGCGTGAAAGTTTCGTGGGACCCGCGGCGTCCCGGTTCATAGCAGCAGAACTTTGCGTGCGGAGAATAAATCAGTCGCGCGCCTGCCGCTTCCAGAATACGCGCCGCGCCATGAAAACCTTTGCGCAAGTGTGCGCGGTCAAACGCGGAAAGCGCGTAGTGCGTTACCGGCCAACCGGTGCGGTCTACGGTCACGCGTCCGCCGTCGCGGTCCCGCAGCAGCACGCCGATGCCTGATGTGTGCGCCAATTTTTCCAGCAGTGCGCGATATTGCCGCGGTTCGCGCCACGGCAAAACCGCCGCCGCGATCACCGGTTGCAGCGCGGTGGTTTCATACTTCACGCCATAATTCCCTGTCATGCGGCAATGTTCGTCGGAATAGATTGCCTGCATGGTGCCTTCCCACGGGCGAATCTCTTCGTCGAATACGCCACTGACATTTGAAACCGGATGCAAATGCAGATGCCGTCCGATGTGCGCATTGCGCAGTCCCGACCGCAGCAGCAATGCTGGCGTATGAATCGCTCCACATGCCACCACCACCGCTTTGCAGCGCACCGTAACGCGATGCCCGTCTTTCGTGCGAGCTTCGACTCCGGTAGCCGCACCCGTTGCGATGTTGATGCGCATCGCTCGCGTATCCGCAAAAATTCGCGCTCCGGCGTTTTGCGCATCCAGCAGAAAAGTTTTCGCCGTGGATTGTTTCGCGCCAATCGCGCAACCCAGTCCGCAATAGCCGCAAACTTTTCCCTGGTCGCAGCCGAGCACGTTGCGCGGCATGGCGTCCACGTGCCAGCCGAGCGAACGCAGCCCGCGCCGGAGCACTTCTTCCCTCGCGGAAACGCGGTTGTGCTCCAGATTCACATGCAGCCGTTCGCACACCGCGTCCAGGCTGCGCGTGTATTCCTCGCTCGTGAACCACGGCACTCCCGCCGCGGCCCACTCGGCGCGCACATCATCTGGTGTGCGAAACGACGTCGTGTAGTTCACCACCGTCCCGCCGCCCACGCACTCGCCCGCCAGCAATCCCACGCTGCGGTCCGCGGTGGATGCAAAACCGCGGTCCGCGTACAAATTATAAAAACCCTTCAGTTCCGCGCCATCAAAATCCGCGTCGTCGTAATACCCGCCGGCTTCGAGGACAATCACATCTTTGCCAGCAGCCGCCAGTACCGCCGCCACCGTTCCGCCGCCCGCGCCAGAACCCACCACGCAAACATCCGCCGTCAGTTCCAGATCGCGCTGCGGAACCGTCACGCGCAACGCTCGCGCCGCTGCGGGACGTTGCACCCCCAGCGGTCCGGGATAGCCGAACTTTTCCCACACCGGACTCGCCGTGCCATGTGCTCCCGGCAGCATCACGTACAAATATCCGATCGCTTTGCGCAGCGCCTGGAACGCTCCCCGCCGCTGCGCCAGCACGCTATCCGCCCAACTCAGCAGCACGCGAAGGCGCTCTTCCGCGGGCAACGCGGAAAACGCCGCGGTCCGCCGTATCGCAAATAGCGAATGCAGTCGCGAATCCCAAATATTCAGCAATTGCAGCAGCTGCTCGGGGCGCCCGGTAACCGCCGGATCCGGCAGCGCCTCGGCAATCGCGCGCGCCACGCCCATCTCCGCCGCCGAAGGCCAACCCTCGTCCGCCGGCGCAAACGTATCGCAAATCGCTTCCAGCGCGCGCTGCTGTCCGACCGTCAATTTCATTTCACAATTCCCGACCGCAGCAAGATTTTTTGTAGGGGCGCAACATGTTGCGCCCCAGCTTGCCACGATGTAAGCACAAGCGACCGCCTTTTAAAAACTGCGCAAAATCTAAAATGTAAATGGAAAGTCGTCCGCGCAAAAAAATCGGGAGAGGCGGGCCAGGTCGTCCCGCGCTCTCCCATTGTCCCCATTTAAGGGGTACCGGCAAGTCTGACGGAGGGCGACCCACCGGTCGTGTGTTGGCCTGCCTATTAAACCCCCGAAACGGCAAAAAGGTTTCAGTCCAGCGCAAAAATTGTCTAGAATCTGTGTTGGAAAGCTTACATTGCACGTCCACGTGCCCTGCGATGCCCAGACCTTCTCACCTAAATCCCGACGATATCCTTCGTTTTCTGCAAGTTAGCGCCGATTCGGCGGCCGCCGGCGAAATCTCCCGCGCCTTGCACCTTAAAAAGTCCGACCAGCGCGCCCTGTTCAAAATGCTCGGCAAGCTCAAAAAACGCGGCGCCATCGACGAAGTCCCAGGCGGTCGCTACCGTCTGGCCGGCCGCAAGACCGATCGTCACGCCTCGCGCGATGCGCAACCTCCGTCGCCCGACCATCGTCGCCAGGGTCAAGGCCAGGGCCAATCCGCAGCCGCCACACCCACCGCATCCCGCGACGAATCTCCCCGCACCCACAAAGAAACTCTCGCGCGCGATGAGGTCAGCGGCCGCCTGGTTCTGCATCACGATGGCTACGGTTTCGTCGTCCCCGATAAACCTGTCCCCGAGCTGGACGGCGATATTTTCATCCCGCGCCTGGCTATCGAAGACGCCATGCACGGCGATCATGTCGTCGCAAAATTTCAGCGCCGCAGCGGACACTCCGACCGCCAGCGCGCCGAAGGCCGCATTGTCCGCATTCTCGATCGCGCTCATCCCAGCGTTGTCGGACTTTTCCGCTACGGCCCCCGCTACAACGTGGTCCTGCCCTATGACGCGCGCCTGCACCACGAAATCGAAATCCCGCCGGGCGAAGAACTTACGCTGGCGTTGCGCGAAAAACTCATAGCGCACGATCCAGCGTTCGATCCGAAAAATCCCAGCGCTCGCGCAAAACGCATTCCGCGCATGGAAGAACTCGACGGCGCCGTCGTCAACATCGAGATTCTCCGCTTCCCTCGGGCCGGCACCGCTCCCATCGGACGCGTCGTGGAAATTCTAGGCCGCCCCGGCGAACTCGGCGTCGATACCGAAATCATCATCCGCAAACACCACCTTCCGTACGAATTCCCGCGCGCCGTCCTGGCGGAAGCCGAAAGGCGCGCGCAGCTCCCGCAAGAAAGCGAACTAGCTGGCCGCGAAGATTTTCGCCACCTGCCCATCGTCACCATCGACGGCGAAACCGCGCGCGATTTTGACGACGCCGTCTACGTCGAGCATCGCGAAAATGGCGCGTGGCATTTGCAGGTGCACATCGCCGATGTGTCCCACTACGTCCGCAGCGGCAGTGCGCTGGATCAGGAAGCGCGCTTGCGCGGCACCAGCGTCTATTTTCCGGACCGCGCCGTCCCCATGCTTCCCGAAGCCTTAAGCAACGGCATCTGCTCGCTCAAGCCGCAGGAAGATCGCCTGGTGATGAGCGCGCTCATCGAACTCGATCAGTACGGCAATATCCAAAGCTCCCGTCTCACCAGCGGCGTAATCAATTCCGCCGCCCGCATGACTTACACCAACGTAAACAAAATCCTCGAAAACGACCTGGAAGTGAGCGCGCAATACGCTGCCCACGTGGAAAATTTCCGCAAGATGAAGCAACTGGCGCTGCTGCTAAACGCCCGCCGCACCGAACACGGCAGCATCGACTTCGACCTTCCCGAACGCGTCATCGCCTTCGACGACCAGCAGCGCATGACCAGCATCAACCGCAGCGAACGCAACATTGCCAACCGGCTGATCGAAGAGTTCATGCTGACCGCCAACCGCGTAGTCGATGCGTATCTTCTGCACCGCGCCATCCCCGCGCTGCATCGCGTGCACGAAAAGCCCGACGCTAGAAAAGTTTTGGAATTTGAAGAACTCGCCCGCGCCTTCGGCTACTCGCTGGGCGTCGAAGATTTGCATCGCAAAGAAATTACCGTGCGCCACGGCGCCATTCCCGCGGCAAAAGCCGGCCTCAAACACGGCGGCAAAAGTTCCCGCGACCGGGATTCGCGGGGCGGCGGTTCGCGCGCCGATTCCCGCGACCGCGAAATGAAAGTGAGCCTCGCCGGAGCCGAGGTCGCCATCACCCCGCAACACTACCAGCGCCTGGTAAAAAAAATCATGGGCAAGCCCGAAGAGCGTATCCTCAGCTACTTAATGCTGCGCTCGCTGAAACAAGCGCGTTACGCCGCAGACCCCCTAGGCCACTTCGCCCTAGGCTTCGACGAGTACACCCACTTCACCTCGCCCATCCGCCGCTACCCGGATCTGATCATCCACAGAATTTTGAAATGGGCGCTGGAAAATCCTGATGCAACCTCGTCGCCCAAGACCGTAGGGGCACGGCATGCCGTGCCCGCCGCCGATCGCCGCCACGCCGCGTCCGGCGACTCGACCCGCCACGACTCCGCTCACGAATCTCGCCACACCCCAATCCAACATTTGTCCGCCCAATCTATCCCCGAAAAAATCTCATCGCCCACCGATCAAACCACCGAACACGGATCACGGACCACGGATCACGCCTCCTACCGCTACACCGAAATCCAGCTCCGCGAAATCGCCACGGAAACCTCCGAAGCCGAACGCCGCGCCGCCGCCGCCGAACGCGAACTCATGGACTGGAAAACCGCGCAATTCATGGAAGAACACCTAGGCGAAGAATACGAAGGCTTAATCACCTCCGTGCAAAAATACGGCGTCTTCGTGGAACTAGCCGAAGTTTTCGTAGAAGGTTTGTTGCCGCTAGCCGCCCTGGAAGAAGCCGCCGGCACCCGCTGCATCTACCGTGAATTCGACCACTCGATAGTCGCGTTACCAGGCGGCAGCACTATGGTCTACGCCGATCGCCCCAACCGCCGCGACAAATCCGCGCGCAGCGCAGCAAGCGAACGCAAAGGCCGCGGCGCCAAGCCCCCCGCCCAACGCGCCTGGCACCTCGGCGACCCCGTCCACGTCCGCGCCGAACGCATCGACCCCATCCGCAAGCGCGTAGAATTTGCCCTCATTGAAAGTTGAGCTTATTGCCCCGAATACTAAGCGCGCCATGCACCTACATTCGATGACGTGACACAATGCCCAGAAGTCATAGTTTGGGAAGCTCCTGCGGCCCAGTGCGAGTTGTCAAAGGCACGAACTTGAATCGCCAATCCACATTTCGACTTCGACATCCCCTCAAGGTAAGTTTCTTGGTTTTCGTCTCCGTCGTTGCTTTTGCTCTGCCAGCAGCCACCATCGAAAAGCAAGCAAAAGGAACTGAGCAAACTCCATCCGGAACTTTCTTTACCCTGAGGATGGACCTACTCACTCCAGCGGACGGCGTTGATTTAGGCCCCTTCATGAAGCAAACGTATCTGTCTCTCAGGACCAAATTAATTCAGACCCTGCCGCAACAAGTCGAGCTGGGCGAAAGAGGCGTGGTGAGTATTCGCTTTAACGTTCAGAAAGATGGAACCATCGCAGACAGTTATCCTAAGCTTGAATCCAGTTCCCACAAGAAAATACTGGACGAACACGCCATGACCGTTGTCCGAAGCTCAGCGCCCTTCAGTCCCCTGCCAGACTCGCTGTCGCCGCCGCAACTGGCACTGCGAGCAACTTTCTATTACAACGTCCTTCCTCCTCCTCGGTGACGGCTGTGCATCTGTAGTTAGCGCGATCGCCTTCCACCCTGCCGGGGCCACGCGCGACATTACTTGGAGTGCGGCGGCCTGACGCCGCTTTCGCGCAGTAAGCACCGGCACCGTCGTAGCGATTTTGTAGCGTCGATTTTGTAGCGACGCCCTTCAGGGCGTCAGCGGCCCATCATCGCGTTTAGTACTCATAGTATCTCAGATTTGTCTTGACAAATGTCTACAAAGATGTACCATCTTTCTAGGTAGAACTGTCTTTCGCCGTTCTCAAGCATTCCCAAAAATCAACTTTCTACTGCGCTGGAAGGCTCCATATCCACTCGTTCCGCACCCTGCGTATAGTTACCCATTAGATAATATAAATCGACCGTAAACCGTGCAGAATGAACACTTGTTAAACCGTATCAAAACAAAGAACTTCAACCTCTTTAGAATGAACACTTACAAAAAAGCACCCATCTGGGTGGGGGAGACCGCAGCGTACTCCCCGGAATTTTTTCGCGCGCATCGCCCCGCCGCTCATTGACTTGCCTCGGCCACTAGCCTAGTATCCGCGTCGAAGTCATAGCACTGAGCACGACAACTGGCTCGACAACCATCGCGCACCAAGACGGCCGGGCGGGCAGCGGCGCCAACCAAGCCGCAGTGCCACCAGCGCCAACCAGGAAGGAACGCGGGCATGAGCGATTGGGTCCATCTACAAGCAACTTGCGGCGAGCAATTGACGCAGTTGCATCACTTTTCCATGGTCAAGCAGCAGCCCGGAGGTAACGTCCCCTTCGCCATCACCGTGAAGGAGTTCGCCACGCCGCCGCCAGGCCAGCGCCTGCGCTTTTACGCCGAGGCCGACAAGTCCGTAAACCAGAAGACCGCGCCCTTTGTGCCGTGCGGCTGGGGTAGCTCCATTTTTTCGGCGCTGGGCGATTGCGTCCGCATGATTCGCGAATTCCCCTATGAGGGAGAGAAGGTCGCTGAAAAGGACGCCGCCTCGTGATCCAGAAATTCACCAAACGAAATTTGCAGCCCGGCATGATCGCCGTCGAAATCTACGGCAGCGTCCACAATGGTCCGGATTGCGCCCGTCTGCAGCGCGAAGTCGATTCCATGATCGCCGCGGGCGAGACGCGCGTAATCTTTGACCTGTCCGGCCTGACCCATGCCGACAGCGCCGCCATCGGCGCCATTGTCCGCTGCCTCACTAAGCTCAAGGGCGCGGCCGGCGGCATGCGCATCGCCGCAGCCCATCCCATGATCGTCCACAGCCTCAAATTAACGAAAGTGGACAAGCTCATCGAGATGTTTCCCACCGTGGATCAAGCCGCGGAAAAATTCTCCGCCTAAGCGCCACATCGGTAGCGCATATTGCAAACGAGCCCGTCCGCTTCTGCCCCGGTTATGCGTCCAGCCGCGAATATGTTAATTTTCAATGTTTATGACCAAGCGCATCGGCGTGCTGCTGAGTGGACGCGGCTCGAACTTCGAGGCCCTGGCGGATAGCATCGCCGCCGGCCGCATTCCCAACGCCGAAGTCGCCATCGTCGTCAGCAATCGTGAAGACGCTCCCGGCATCGCGCGCGCCAAATCGCGCAGCATCGCCACAAAAGTAATTCCATCCAAAGGGTTGGAACGCGAAACGTACGATCGCCAGGTGGTCGCCGTACTCCACGAACACGAAGTAGACCTGGTTTGCCTGGCCGGCTACATGCGTTTGTTGTCGCCGTATTTCGTGACCGCGTTTCCCAGTCGCATTCTAAATATCCATCCGTCTCTGCTGCCGTCTTTTCCTGGGCTCGAATCGCAAAAGCAAGCTTTGGAGTACGGCGCGAAATTCGCCGGATGCACCGTCCACTTCGTCGACGAAAATCTCGACGCCGGCCCCATCATCCTGCAAGCCGCCGTCCCGGTAGAAGACGACGACACGGAAGCCTCGCTCTCCGAAAAAATTCTTCGCGAAGAGCATCGCATCTATACGGAAGCCGTTAAACTGGTGCTCGCCGGCCAGTACAAAATCACCGGGCGCCGCGTGACGCGCACCGAAAAATAAAATCCATGACCGAATCCGCGCCGCAAGCATTTAAGTCCGTCGACGACCAACTCGCTTACCTCAAAAAGGGCGTCGCGGAAATTATTCCGGAAGCTGATCTCAAGGCCAAGCTCGAACACTCCGCAAAGACTGGCAAGCCGCTGCGTGTGTACCTCGGCGTCGATCCCACCGCTCCGGACATTCATCTGGGCCACACCGTGGTCCTGCGCAAGCTGAAACACTTTCAAGACCTCGGCCACACCGCCATTTTCTTGATTGGCGATTTTTCCGCCATGATCGGCGACCCCACGGGACGCTCCGAAACCCGCCCGCCGCTCTCTCGCGAAGAGGTTGACGCCAACGCCAAAACCTATCTCGCGCAAGTCTTCAAGCTTCTCGATCCGCAAAAAACCGAAGTCCGCTACAACAGCGAGTGGCTCGACAAACTTTCCAGCTACGAGATCGTGCGCCTGTGCGGACATTACCGTTTGGCGCGCATGCTGGAACGCGAAGATTTCCGCTCGCGCCTGGCCAACGCCCAGCCCATTTCCGTTCACGAACTTTTGTACCCGCTGCTGACCGCGTACGACGCAGTGGCGCTCAAGTCCGACGTGGAAATCGGCGCCACCGAACAGAAATTCAATCTGCTGGTGCACCGTGATATTCAGCGCGAATACGGCCTGCCCTCCGAAGTGGCGGTCACTATGCCCATCCTCGTGGGCCTCGATGGCCAGCGCAAAATGTCCAAGAGCCTTGGCAACTACGTGGGCATCACCGAAGCGCCCGACGAAATCTTTGGCAAAATCATGTCCATTCCCGATGCACTGATGTGGTCCTACTACGAACTGGTCACGGATCGCATGCCCGCGGAAATCACCGCGCTGCAAGCGGAGGTCGCCAGCGGCAAGCTGCACCCGATGGACGCAAAAATGAAGCTTGGCGAGGAAATCATTGCCGGTTTTCAAGGCCAAGACGCTGCACAAAAAGCCGCCGCCAATTTCCAGCGCGTCTTCCGCAATCGCCAGGCCCCCGCTGAGGCGCCGGTCCACAAGCTGCCGTGCGGCCCAGCCAGAAAATTGGCAGCGCTCCTCGTGGAGTTGCAGTTGGCGCCCTCGAAGAGCGAAGCCGATCGTTTGATCAAGCAGCGCGGCGTGGAGATCGATGGCGTTGCAGCCGAAGATCCGCGCCAGGACATCGACCTGAGCCAGCCGCGCGAATTCCTTCTCCGCGCGGGAAAGAAAAAGTTTCTTCGCATTATCGTCGAGTAAGCGCTCGAATAAACCATTGAACAAACGGCGCACACAAGTCGTTTAAGTAGTGGGCGCCGCGCGACTCTCGGAAGGGGTGCATGGATGGGACTGTGGACACGGCGAAAGTTTTTCCTAACGTCGCTAGCGGGAAGCGCCGCGGCGGGCGCGACGTCGATGCTGGCCAAGACGCCGCTCGCAAAGGGTAGCGAGCTCGCATCGGGAAAAATTCCGACGCCTTCAGCCGCTTCCGGTAAGCGCCCGGTCATCATCTCCAGCGCCAACGGTCTGCACGCCATCGGCCACGGCATGGAAGTCCTGCTCAAGGGCGGCGACACGCTCGACGCCGTGGTCGCGGCCGTCACCATTGTCGAAGACGACCCCAACGATACCTCCGTGGGTTACGGCGGTCTGCCCAATGAAGACGGCGAAACGGAACTGGACGCCAGCGTGATGCACGGCCCCACGCGCCGCGCCGGCTCCGTGGCCAGCGTGCGCCGCATAAAAAATGTTTCGCTCCTCGCGAAAACGGTGATGGAACGAACCAATCACGTGATGATCGTCGGCGAAGGAGCACGCCGCTTTGCCGTAGACGAAGGTTTCATCGATGCAAGCCTAGCCACGGAAAAATCGCGCCTCGCGTGGTTGGCATGGAAGGCCAGCACCTCCGTAAACTGGCGCCCCGGTACCGATAGCCCCGAATGGAAAGAAAGAGCCGCCGGACTTTTCGACACTCCGGAAAAACAAAGCTGGCGCGCGGAGATTGAACAGTTGGTGGCGCACCCTCCCACCGGCACGATCAACTGCCTCGCGGTAAACGAAAAAGGCGAAATCTCCGGCACCACCACGACCTCCGGCTTGGCGTGGAAAATTGCCGGCCGCGTGGGCGATTCCCCCATCATCGGCGCGGGTCTGTACGTGGATGGCGAAGTTGGCGCCGCGGGCTCCACGGGCAAAGGCGAAGAAAATATCAAAATCTGCGGCGGCCACACCATCGTGGAAATGATGCGCCAGGGCAAATCACCCACCGAAGCGTGCCTCGAAGCTTTGCACCGCATCGCGCGCAACTACAAAAATGACAAGAAGAGGCTTTCGACTTTCCACATTTTCTTTTACGCGCTGAACGTCGACGGCGTGTACGGCTCCGCTTCCCTCTGGCGCAACACCTACGACCGCAGCAAACATTCTTCCTACGCCGTACACGATGGCGGAGAAGCGCGCTTGATGGAATGCACGCCGTATTTCGACGAAATAGGCGGAGATGAATAGATGATCGAGCTGAAAAATGTCACGAAAGAATACGACCTGCCGCCCGGCCAGCCCGGACAATTGGTGGCCGCGGATCGCCTGACGCTGGATATTCCAGACGGCGAAGTTTTCGGCCTGGTCGGCCCCAACGGCGCGGGAAAATCCACCACCCTAAAAATGATTTGCGGCTTGTTGCTGCCCACCGCCGGCCACATCACCGTGAACGGCGTCGACGTGGAGACGCAACCCGAAGCCGCGCAGCAGCACATCGGCTACCTCGCCGATTTCTTCAGCGTCTACGACGAACTAAAAGTTTGGGAATACGTGGACTACTTCGCGCGCGCCTACAAATTGCCACCAGACAAAATTCCCGCGCGCGTACGCGAGGTGATCGCGCAAATGGGCCTGGAAACAAAATACGATTCCAATGTCGCCACCCTTTCGCGCGGCATGAAGCAGCGCTTGGGCATCGCCCGCGCGATCATCCATGATCCGCCACTGTTGGTGCTCGATGAACCGGCTTCCGGCCTCGACCCCAAAGCGCGCCTGGAACTGAAAGATCTGCTCCGCGCCATGCACCGCGCTGGGAAAACCATCTTTATCACCTCGCACGTGCTTCCGGATCTGGAAGAAATTTGCACCAGCCTGGCCATTCTGGAAAAAGGCAAGCTGCTGCGCCACGGGAAAATCGCCGACGTGATGCGCAGCGCCGGGCAAACCCGCCGCGTGCGCATTCGCCTGGCGTCGCCGGAGTTCGCTCTGGAATCGTGGCTCTCCGCCCATCCTGGCGTCAGCGAAGTGCTGCACAGCGCCGGCGCCACGGAATTTATTTTTCCCGGCACCGACGCTGACCTCGCCGCATTAATTCGCGAAGCGGTTCTGGCTGGCGCAGCCATCTACAGCGTGGAAGAAAAAACCGATTCGCTCGAAGAACTTTTCGCGCGCCTCTCCACCGGCGAGGTGATGTGATGTTTAGCAACCCCGAATTCTCCCGCAATGTCCGCTCGCAGCTTCGCCCCGGCAAAATGGCGACCTCCGCAGCCATCGCGGCCGCGCTTTCGTTCGTCGTTGTCTTCGCCTTGAACCACATCACCACTCCCGCCGCCGGGCCCAATGGCTGGGGTTTCGGGCTTCTCCGTGGCTTATTCTGGTTGCAAGCGTTGATTCTCGCGGCCGGCGGCGGCATCGCCTGCGTCAACGCCATCTACAAAGAAAAAGAACAAAACACTTTTGACTTCCAGCGCGTTACGCGTCTCTCGCCGCTCGAACTCTCACTCGGCAAACTTTTCGGCGCTCCAATTTTTATGCATTTCCTGTGCCTTTGCTCCGCCCCCATCGTGATTTTCGCCGCGGCAAAAGGAGGGCAACAGTTCACCACGGTATTGGCGGCCTACGTGGTGCTGTTCGTCGCTTCGGTGGCGTTTCATGCCCTGGCGTTGCTGCTCTCGCTGCTCACCGTGCGTGGCTCGCACACCTCCGCCATCATCGGCGTGCTGATACTTCTGTGGATGAGCGCCAACGCTTCCACGTTTCTCTCACCCTATTTGCACCTGGGCTCGCTCTCGCCGTTCTATGCTTCGGAAATCGCCGTTCAGGACCATTGGACGCTGGCTTCGTCGTCCTTTGATCAACCGGTGCGATTCCCGCTTGTCGTTATCGATTCGTTTTTCGGCCATGCCGTTCATCATTTCCCCGTGGTGATCATTCTGGATGTGCTGTTTCTCGCTTGGTTTCTTCTGGCGCTGGCGCGCAACATCAAACGCGACCCCACCCAGTACGAGTTGTATTCGCCGCTGCAATCCCTCGGCATCGTGCTTTTCGTCAACGTGGCCGTGCTGGGCTTCATTCGCTGGGATAGCGCAGGCCTCATGGACATCCAGGCCGCTCTCTTGACCATCAACGGCGTCGTGCTTGGCAGCCTCGGCCTGGCGCAGCTGCGCAATCGCGATCGCACTCGGCGCATCCTGCGCACTCAGGAACAGGCGGCTCCTTCGTGGGTTAATCTCACCTGGCCTGCTCCTTTTCTCTTCGTGGCTGCGGTGGGAGCTGGCCTGCTCGTTTCCGTCGCGGCCAGCTTCGCCCACAGCTCGCTGATGGAATGGAATCCGGCGTTCAGCGTCTTTCGCTCCCTGTTTTTCGCGGCGTGGATCATCAGAGACACGCAATTCCTGCAATGGATGGTGTTGCGCCGAGGCAAACGCGCGCTGCTCATGGGCGTGGTGTACTTGTCGGCTTTCTACGCCTGCGTGTTGATTGCGCTGAACGCCTTCGGCACCTTTCGCGAAGTTGAGAATCTGCCATTCACGGCGTTTTTTCTACCGACGCCGATCTACTATCTCGATCACGCGGCGTGGGCTTTCCGCCCGGCGATTTGGGGCGCCGCATTCGTCGCCCAGTGGATCTTCATCGCGCTCTTTATTTACGCGCAACGCAACACCATCCTGGAACTGGCGCATCCAGCTACGTCCGAGCCGGTCCCCGTTGCCGCGGATTAAAGCGGAAAGTCTTTTGTAGGGGCACGGCATGCCGTGCCCGGGTTTTGCAACGGCGCTGGAAGCTATCGAGCAAATCGGCTTGGTTTTCTTTTCGAAGAGACTACTCAGCTTTGCCGAGCGGCAAATAATACTGCGTACCCTTGACGGGATCCTGCAAGCGCCGTAGCAACTGCTGCAAATCCTCGCTGCGCTCCACGAAATCGATATCGGAAGTATTGATCACCAGCAAATCAGAAGCGGCATAACGATAAAAGAAATGTTCGTAAGCGCGTGCCACTTCTTCAATATATTCGAGAGAAATCTGCGTCTCATCCCTCGACGCTTTTTTGGCGATGCGCGCGCGTAGTACTTCCGGCTTGGCTTGCAGATAAATCACCAAGTCCGGCTCGGGAATGTCCGCGCTAAGCAGTTCGTAATAGCGTTCGTAGAGTTTTAGTTCTTCGTCGTCCAAATTCAAATTGGCGAAAATGCGGTCTTTCTCAAGTAAAAAATCCGAAATCACCGGGCCCGGCGATTCCACCGCCAGAGCCTCGCGCAGACGTTTCTGCCGCTCCATCAGGAAATACATCTGCGCGCGCAGGGCGGCGCCGGGCTTCTCTTTGTAAAACTCCGCCAGAAAGGGATTGTCTTCGCAATCGTATACGCGGCGCGCGTGCAGCTTTTCAGCCAGTATTTTCGCCAGCGTGGTCTTGCCCACGCGCAGCGGCCCCTCGATGACGATAAAGCGCGGTGCTTGCACAGCCCGCTGAGGATCGCGCGCGCGTTTGGCCGAAGACGATTCGTGGGCAGCCATCGCGCGCGATTATAGCAGAGTCAATTTCTCCACGGGCCGCTACTTGCCGACCACCAGTAACACGAACGAGCCGGGCTTCATCTTGCCGCGCCGTTCGCCCGGAGCGGGAGGATCGAAATCCGCAGCCGGCAGAAAAATATTGTGCGTCTTCAAATCCAGTCCCATGGTCCGCGCACTTTTCTTTGTCGGCACATTTTCCACCACGGAATATTTATCCGGAGAATCTTCATGGACCACCGTCAGCGTACCTTCACCGTTCGAGGCAAACGCCAGTTGCGTGCCGGGATCGAAAGCGGTAGCGTCCACGCCATCGCCAATCGTTGCGGTGGCCACGATCTTTCCGCTGTCCGCGTCCACGATCGGCATCATCTTTGCATCGCAACCAGCAAACAGCCGGCGATGCGCTAAATCCATGGCCAGACCCGACGGACCTTCCGCGGGTTTCAGCGGCCAGCGGTGCAGTTCTTTCAGCGTCTTGGCGTCAAATTGCACCAACTCCGAAGTGTCCTCGATGTTTACGTAAATACTTCCTTTGCCGTCGGCCACCGCGAACTCCGGTTTTCCGCCAAGGGCCAGCGTGCCCGCCACGGTGCCGTCAGCGGCATTGAACGCGGTGGTGTCTTTGCTGGCGCCGTTGAGCGTGAACACGCGTTTCGTGACGCCGTCGTACACGATGGCGTCGGGATTTGTTCCGGTGTTCACCGTTCCCAACGTCTTCAGCGTTTTCAAATCGAAAATCGTCGCCGTGTTGGCGCGCCCATTGCTCGTAAATCCCCGGCCGAACTCCGGGGCGATGGCAATGCCGTGCACTCCCTGGGTATCGGGAATGTCGCCGGCCACCTCGTAGGTGTCGGCATCCAGCACCACCACGTGCGTGCCGCGCGAGACGTACACGCGCCGCGCCGCGCTATCCACCAGCAAATAATCCCAGCCCGTATCGCCGGCCACTGGAATCGTTTTGATCACGTGATATCCCGAAGGGCCGGCCGGCAAAGCCGAGAACAAATATTGTGCCGCGAGCCCGCTCGTGGCGAAGGTCGCTACCGTTGCCAAGGCGCCAAAAAGTTTGCGATTCATCATTCGCTTCTCTCCTGGAAACTGCTGCGCCTGCAAGTGTGGCAAGACGTCCTACAAATTTCAACTTGCAACGTGGCGGCACGTAGCCGTCGATGGGTGCGAATGAATCTCCTGTTCATCTGCGATGTTCACGGGGCAATCCGCGCCAGTCGAAAGTGATAGCGCATCGCAAGTACATCGGGAATAATGATGACCCTTATGACGGCCGCCGACGCACCACTCGCGCTTAAAATCCGGCAGCTGCGCAAAGTCTATGAGCAACTGGTGGCCGTGGATTCCATCGATCTGGACGTTTACACCGGCGAGTGCTTCGGCCTGCTCGGACCGAACGGCGCGGGAAAAACCACCACCATCGAAATTTGCGAAGGCTTGCTCGAGCCGGACGGCGGCACGGTGGAACTGCTTGGCCGCGATTGGCGCACGCAGGCCGGCGAACTCCGCCAGCTCCTCGGCATCCAGCTGCAGGAAACCACGTTCTCCGAAAAACTCACCGTTGCCGAAACACTGGCGCTCTTTCGCAGCTTTTACCGCCGTAGCCTGGAAGTTCCCGAGCTGTTGCGCATGGTGCAGCTTGACGAAAAGCGCGACTCTCGCGTAGGCAAACTTTCCGGCGGACAGAAACAGCGACTGGCTTTGGCCTGCGCTTTGATCGGCGATCCGCAATTTTTATTTCTCGATGAGCCGACCACGGGTCTTGATCCGCAAGCACGCCGCCAGTTGTGGGATCTGATCAACGAATTGAAGAGCAGCGGCCGAACGATTTTGCTGACGACGCACTACATGGACGAAGCGGAGAAACTTTGCGATCGCGTGGGCATTATGGACCGCGGTCGCGTCATCGCGCTGGATACGCCGCGGCAGTTGATTGCGTCGCTGGGCGTCGAGCAAATGGTCGAATACGCCACCGCAGGCGCCACGCTTGAGCCCGGCGTACTCGCAAAATTGCAGGGCGTGCGGGCCGTGAGTTCTCTGGGGAATCTCACGCAATTGCAGGTCGCGGAGCTGCACCAAACGCTTCCCGCGCTGCTCGATACCTTGGCCGAGCGCGGAATACCGCTCACCGAATTGCGCACGCATTCGGCGACTTTGGAAGACGTATTCGTATCTCTCACCGGACGGCACCTGCGCGATGAATAATTCCTCTATCGCCGGGCATCCGCTCTATCAATTGACGAAAATTCGTTTTCTGGAATTCTGGCGGGAACCGGAAGCGGTGTTCTGGACACTGTTCTTTCCCATCCTGTTGGCCACCGGACTGGGCATCGCGTTTCGCAATCACGCGCCGGATGTTATCAAGATTGCGATTGTGGAAAGTGGGTCGAAGTCGCAAAGCGTTGCCAGCGCGGTGGCGAAAAATCCTGGGCTTTCCGCGGTGATCTGCGACGAGCAAACTGCACAACGCGCTTTGGCAACTGGCAAAGTGGCGCTGATCGTGATTCCGCTCTCATCCGACCAAGTGGTGTATCGTTTTGACGACACCAATCCCGATGGTCACGCGGCGCGCGCGCTCACCGATGACAGCGTGCAGCGCGCCGCCGGCCGCAGCGATCCAGTACAGGCCACCAACCAGTTCGAGACGGAAGCCGGCTCGCGCTATATCGATTTTCTCTTGCCCGGCTTGTTGGCCATGAACATTATGGGCAACGGCATCTGGGGCGTGTGCTTCCCAATCATCGATGCGCGGCGGAAAAAACTTCTCAAGCGCATGGTGGCCTCGCCGATGTCGCGCACGCAATATCTGGCGTCGTTCCTGCTTTCGCGGTTGTTGTTTCTGGTTTTCGATATTTCGATTCTGGTGGGCTTCGGACATCTGGCGTTTGGTGTTCCCGTGCGTGGCACGCTCGCGGCCATTGTATTGATCTGCATCGTGGCGGCGCTTTCGTTCAGCGCCGTGGGGCTGTTGATTTCCGCACGGCTCAGCACCAACGAAGCGGCCAGCGGCGTGGCCAACGCCGTGATGCTGCCCATGTGGATTCTCAGCGGCGTATTTTTTTCTGCGCGCCGCTTTCCAGATGTTGTGCAGCCCATCATTCACGCGTTGCCGCTCACCGCTGCGGTCGATGCGCTGCGTTCCGTGATGCTGGAAGGCGCGCCCGTAGTGTCGCTGGGCAGCGAACTGGCGGTACTGGGCGCGTGGCTGGCAGTGTCCTTTGTTCTGGCCGTACAACTGTTTCGTTGGAGATAACTCCGCTATGAATATTCTGGATTTGGTGGTCGGCAAGCCGATCAGAACCAGCGAAGAGCGCGCCGAACAGATCGGCCCCGGCGCGGGCATCCCCATCTTTGGCTTGGATGCCTTGAGTTCCGCGGCATACGGCCCGGAAGCCGCGCTGAGCCTGCTGATCCCGCTGGGTCTATTAGGCGTGCAGTACATCATTCCGATCAGCGTCGCCATCATCATACTGCTGGTGATCGTTTATTTTTCCTACCGGCAAACCATCGCGGCATATCCCTCGGGCGGTGGCTCTTACACCGTGGCGCGGTTTAATCTCGGCGCATTCCCCAGCCTGCTGGCGGCTGCGGCGCTTCTCGCGGATTACATTCTCACCGCCGCCGTGGGCATTTCCGCTGGAGTGGGCGCGCTGATCTCCGCGGTGCCATCGCTGGAGCCGCATACCGTGAGTTTGTGCGTTGCCATTCTCGTGCTCATCACCATTCTGAATCTGCGCGGCATGCGCGACGCCGGCACGATCTTCATGGTGCCAACGTATCTTTTCGTCGGCACACTTTTGATTACCATCGCGGGTGGAATTATCCGCGTTGCGCTCAGCCACGGCCACCCAGTTCCGGTTACGCCCTTGCCCCCTGCTCCGCAAGCCGCCACTCCGTTCGTGGGTTACGCCATGATCTGGCTGCTCGTCAAAGTATTTGCCAGTGGCTGCACCGCCCTCACCGGAGTCGAAGCCGTCAGCAATGGCGTAAAAGCGTTTCGCGAGCCCGGAGTAAAAAACGCGCAACGCACCCTCACCATAATTATTTTTCTACTGGCGATTCTCCTGGCCGGAATTTCCTATCTCGTGAAGGCCTATGGCATCGTGGCCACCGATCCGGGGTTACCGGGATACCAGAGCTTGCTGTCCATGCTCATCGCTGCGGTTTTTGGTAGGGGCATTTTTTATTACGTAACCATCGCTTCGATCCTGCTAGTGCTTTCTTTCTCCGCAAATACGGCGTTCGCGGATTTTCCCCGCCTCTGCCGCGCCGTCGCGCAAAATAATTATCTCCCCCACGTCTTCGGCTATCGTGGCCGTCGCTTGGTCTATACCTACGGAATCATGGTGCTGGCGGTGTCCGCGGGATTCTTGCTGGTGGTCTTTCAAGGCGTTACAGACCGGCTCATTCCGCTGTACGCCGTCGGCGCATTCTTGGCATTTACGCTTTCGCAAGCCGGGATGGTGCAGCACTGGCGGAAAAAGCGTGGCCCGCACTGGCTGAAAAGCGCTCTCATCAACGGCCTCGGCGCTTTTGTTACCGGCATCACCGTGATCGTGGTTCTCGTCGCGAAATTTGTTCAGGGCGCGTGGATTACGCTGCTCTTTGTTCCCGTGGTGCTGATGATCTTTCGCCGCGTGCGCCGGCATTATCACGAAGTCAGCGTGGAGACCAGTTGTCGCGTCCCCATGGTTCCCCGGCTCGGCCATGCGCCGCCCATCGTTGTCGTGCCGTTCGATCGCTGGAGCGCCATCACCAAACAAGCCCTGGAGTTTGCCTCCCGCCTTTCACCGGAAATTATCGCTCTGCACGTCGAGCCCGGCGAGCATTCCGAATTGCTGCACGACGATTGGGAGCGCTACGTGATCAGCGCGTTTCGCGAGGTCAGTTGCGAGCCACCCAAGCTCGAGATCCTCCCGTCGCCCTATCGTTTCATTATCGTTCCGATTATTCAGTACATTCTCAAACTGTCTGAACAGAATCCGGACCGCAAGCTGATAGTGCTGGTTCCAGAACTGGTGGAATATCGCTGGTACGAATATTTTCTGCACAATCAGCGCGGACGCTTGCTCGAATGGCTGTTGCTCATGCGCGGCAACAAAAACATCTTCACCGTCTCGTCGCCATACTACCTTCCGGCGCGCGCGCAAAAAATCACTCTCGATGCGCCGCCTCACCAGCACATCACCGACTGAATTCTTTCGCAAAAAGTCGGCATACGGCTTTTCAGGAATATTCATCGGTGAATATCCCGATTCCCCGCGGGGATTTGTTCCGCGATGCTTTCCTCGGGAATGTTCCGCCACGCATTTTGCGGACTTGGAGCAGCGGCGATGATCAAGAAGGTAGCGGGCGGCTACAAAGTTCTCTCCGAAAAAGGGAAAAATCTCGGCGGCCCGTACAAAACAAAAAAGGAAGCGGTGATCCGGCTGAAGCAAGTCGAATATTTCAAGCACAAGAAAGCCTGACTGTCATCGACTTTATGCAACAATGGCGCCGAGAGACGTCGCTTTAACGCGTTGCAAACCTACAGTGGCTTGGGATGCGCGGCCAGCGCTTCGCGATATTGCGCCAGGTTGGCCTTGTCCACCACCGCGGTTCCCGTGTCCACAAACGTCGGAATCGGCGCCGCGGGAGCAACCTTCCAATCCTTGAATTCGTGTACCGCGTTGTGATGCAAATCGTCGAGCAGTTTCAGGCCGTAGTACGCCATCACGTAGGGTTTCTGTGCAATGGTCTCGTTGATGGCGCCGCTTTGGATAAAGTCCAGCGTTTCCGGATCTTTGTCGAAGGCCACGATGGCCACCTTGCCGGAAAGATCCAGGCGATGCAGAGCCTCTGCCGCGCCAGAGCCGCCGGAAGCTTCGAGGCAGATGACGCCGTCGAGTTTGTCTTTGCCGTTCGCCAGCTTGGAAATCTGGTCGTTGGCCTCGCGCGCGTCGCCTTTGTCGTCGATGGTGGCCACAACTTTTATTCCGGGAAATTTTTGCAGCGCGTCGTTAACGCCTCTTACGCGGTCGTCCAGATTCAACTGTCCAGGGATGCTGACGATCGCCACGCGGCCCTGGCCCTTCAGCAGTTGCGCCATGCGCCGGCCGCTCTCCTGCCCGGCGCGGAAATTATCGGTCCCGATAAACAGCACGCGTTTGGTATCCGGCGCATCGGCGTCCAGGCAAATCACCGGAATTCCCTGCGCCACGGCCGCATCAATGGCCGCCTTGAAAGCATCCGGGCGCGCCACGGAAACCAATATGCCCGCCGGTTTTTCCGCCACGGCTTTCTGAAAAGCTTCGAGCTCTTTGTCCGGAGCGAAGCCCTCGGGTCCGATCATTTCCGCTTTTACGCCCAGCACCTTTGCGGAGTCTTGCAAACCGGCCTGCGCTTCCTGCCAATACGGCAGGGCCACATTAGTGGCAATCAATACGTAACGCTCATCCTGCTGGTGATACGGCTCCGGCCCGCAGCCCACCAGTGCGCCGGCCAGAAAAATCACGGCAAATAGCTGCAGCGCGAAGACGGAAGAGCGTTCGGACCGTTGCAGTGGCGGCCATCGTCTGCAAGAGGATGGTGCTAAAGGTGATTGCGTTGACGACGCTGGCAAAGATTGCAACGGCAACACAACTGAAGGCATTCCAACGAGAGGCCACTCACCACGGTAGCGGGACATACACTTCCTCCTTCTGATGCGTCTCGTGCTGGTTAATGAGTCCTGCGGACTGACGGAGTACATAAATTGTTTCGCAGAGAAAGCCGAAGGGTCCAGTTGCTGCGCAGAGCCTATCACAAACCTGTCCAGCCGGTCAGCGGAGGGATGCTTCTGGTGTGGCTGGCGATGCCGGGATCTATGTAGCGTGGCAGCATCACGAAGAAAGCTTTGGCTCTGCTGCAACGATTCGCCGTGTCGCATCACTATCCAGCGTATTGGCTTCGCCGACCACGCATAACTCGCGCCGAGCCAAAACGTCTTCGGCAGTTTGCTTCTGCTGCCGGAAGGATGGTGGGGAGCGCCCTTGGGAGAGTCGTGCTCCCCACAATTCTTTGCTCTGCGGTCGCGTTCCATTCCCAAGAGCACTCGCCGCTTACTCCCTACCGACCGGGCTGTCGTGGTACTGTTTTCTTCCCATGCTGCTCTTCGATCATCCGGGGGCTTTGTTTTTTGCCCTGGTTCTCATCCTGCTCGCCGCTGTCGAAGTGGGCTTCCGCGTGGCCTCGCGCATGCGCGTAAATGCTGATCCCCACCATCACGAACAGGTAGTGGCGGCGCGCGATGGCATTGGCGTCCTGCTCAGCTTGCTGCTGGGCTTTACGCTGGCCATGGGTTTGCCCCGCTTCGACCAGCGTAAGCAGCTCGTGGTGGAAGAAGCCAACGCCATTGGAACTACCGTGCTGCGCGCGCAGGCGCTGCCAGAGCCCCTGCGCGCCACGGAGTTGACGCTGTTGCGCCAGTACGTCGATGCGCGGATGGAATTTTCCGAAATAGGAGTCAGCGAGGCGCAACTTCAAGCGGCACTGCTGAACGCCGGCCAACTGCAGAAAGAACTCTGGCGGGCGGCCGCCGCAGAAGCGCAAGTGAGGCCCACGCCGACGATATCGTTGTACTTGCAGAGCTTGAACGCCAGCATCGATGTGAGCGAAAAGCGTGTGTCGGCCCGGGAGAATCGCATCCCCGGCGCCGCCTGGTTCATGCTGATAGTGATGTCCACGCTGACCTGCCTGACCGTGGGCTACAGTCTGCAGAAACGCTTCTGGTTCGTGATGCTGCTCACTCCCTTGATGATTGCCATCGTGCTAACTCTGGTGGCGGACCTGGATAGTCCGCGCAACGGCTGGATTCGCGTGCAGCAGCCCAGCATGGAACGATTGCGGCAAAGCTTGTACGACGATGCCAGCCACCAGCCGTAAATCTCAAACCCGCACTCCCTGAGACTTCCCGTTGAAAAGTCCCTGTTGAAAATAATGTTTCGCCGAGCTGCCCGTCGATTGCCCCGGAACACCGAAGCCGGTGCCGCCTCGCTTGCCATATCTTGTCACTAGGGCTTGGCCGTCCGCTTGAAAAGGCGCTCCGCAAGGTACACGACGAAGATAAAAATAGCAAAATAGAACAGCGCGTTCGTGGCAATAGCGATGCGAAGGAACCAGCCAAAGGTCCAGCCCAGAGACTCGTGGCTTCCCGGAACAAGAAATTCCGCAACGCGTACGCCTGGCGAAAAAAGTGCAATCGCGATCGGCGGCAGCACCAGTTCATCAGCGGCGGCAATCGCCAGAGCCACAAAACCGGCGCATGTTCCCGTCACCAGGCACAGTCCCAATATCCATGGTTTGCGTGCCAGCATGGCGGCAATTGTAGCCCACGCCGCGCGGGATTTAGTTCTCATTATCTGAAGTCATGGTGGACGCCACGCCCTCAGCTATTTGACGTTTGATTTTTGATCATCTAGACTATCAATCTAGATTAGTTTGTTCGATGCGAAACAAAGCGGAGGAGAAACAAAGCGGAGGAGAAACAAAGCGGAGGAGAAACATGAAACAAGTGGGCTTGTTTGAAGCAAAACAAAAGCTTTCCGAACTCGTCGATAGAGCGGTTCGAGGCGAACGAATCGGTATCACCCGGCGCGGAAAACTTGCTGTGGAGATTATTCCCGCGCGAGAACAAATTGACGTCAGGCAAGTGTTTGCGGAAATCGAAAAGATCCGCAAGAGTTCCAAGAAGATTCCGGGCGTCACGGTGAAGAGCCTGATCGAGGAAGGGCGGATGTGAGTCACTTCGTTCTCGACGCGTCGGTAGCTTTGGCCTGGTATGTCGACAACCCTATGCCGGCGTATGCGAAACTGGTAAAAGACGCTCTCGCACAGGGACGCAGCGCGATTGCACCCGCTCTATGGTCGCTCGAAATGGCGAACGGATTACACCTGGCCGACCGCCGAGGGAATCTAACGGCCGAACAAGTCGACTGGGGATTGCAACAACTTGAACTCTTGACCCGTTCAGTGGTCGAAATCGAAATTCAGTGGTTTTCGATTCGAGAGGCATTCGTAGCCGCCAAGTCGTTCCGGCTGACTGCTTACGACGCCGTATATCTAGAACTTGCTCGGCACAGGCGTCTGCCTCTAGCGACGCTAGACAACGAGTTGAGGGCCGCCGCCGGAAAGCTAAACGTCGGGATCTTCCGCTAGCAAATAAGGATTTGCCCGCGATATCACCGTATCTAGCGTCGAACTTGGCCGGTCCGCATCGCGGTAGGAAACCCGCTCCCAGAGCGCCTTTTCTGCGATTTGCACAGTCATACACAGGGCCCCAAAAATAATTTTCACGAAGCACTTGACGTATACAGGAATTCGCGTATACTCACGAATGGTTCGAGGCTTTCCCAAAAGCTTAGAGCCGATCAGGGGATTCACAGTCGGGTCAGTGGCGGTTCTTCCGCGTAGCCGGTAACGGTTAATCGATCCTATAGTGAGGTACCTTACGAGTTCCACGGGCTAGAATTTGTCGAGCTTCGCGCAAAGCCGCTGCAATAAGCGGTTGTGCCCGGCGCTCGACGCCGGGTTTTTTATTTGTACGGGCCTTTTCTCGGCCGTGCAAAGTTCTCAGCGGAATGCTGAGAGGCTCTGACGGGATCAGAGTTACCGCTCTTTGACAACAGAAAGCGCTGGCAAGTTCATGCCGATAATCCTACCCCCATCAAGGTGGGGAAGGACTCCATGGCATGGACAATTACAAGTTTTGCTCGAGTTGAGCATTACTGTGGAAAACAAAGGCGAACTTATCGATTGCCTGACGAAACATGATTGTCGAAAGCCCGGATCGCACTCCCTGCCAACCGTTACCCACGGTCGGCACAGTACGAAGCACGGGAATTATGGCGGTGATGGCAGTCAGGACGTCCTAAGCAAACACAGACGCAAGTCGGTGCACGCAGAAGACGGATTGAGTAAGTTTTATGATTAAGCTACTAAGGGCGTACGGTGAATGCCTTGGCGCTAGAAGGCGATGAAGGACGTGGCAAGCTGCGATAAGCCTCGGGGAGCCGCAAGCAGGCTTTGATCCGGGGATTTCCGAATGGGGAAACCCGTCGAGATGAACTCTCGATACAGCCCGCTGAATACATAGGCGGGTATGAGCTAACTCAGGGAAGTGAACCATCTCAGTACCTGAAGGAAGATAAATCACAGAGATTCCGAAAGTAGCGGCGAGCGAAATCGGAACAGCCCAAACCTAACTGCTTGCAGATTAGGGGTTGTAGGACCGCATAAGTAGAGTTACCAAACCGGACATTACGTGAACCTGCTGGAAAGCGGGGCCATAGAGTGTGAGAGCCACGTAACGGAAAATGGACCGGACTCGAAGCGGCATCCTGAGTACCACGAGACACGTGTAATCTCGTGGGAATCTGGGGAGACCACTCTCCAAGGCTAAATACTCTCTAGCGACCGATAGTGAACCAGTACCGTGAGGGAAAGGCGAAAAGAACCCCTGCGAGGGGAGTGAAATAGAACCTGAAACCGTATGCCTACAAGCAGTCAAAGGGCCATGCACGGGATTCGTCCCGTGAAAGCCTGATGGCGTGCCTCTTGCTTAATGAGCCGGCTAGTTATTCTGACGTGCAAGGTTAAGCGCAAGCGAGCCGTAGCGAAAGCGAGTCCGAATAGGGCGACAAGTACGTTGGAATAGACGCGAAGCGGGATGATCTACCCTTGGCCAGGTTGAAGGTCGCTTAACCGCGACTGGAGGACCGAACAGGTGTGAGTTGAAAATCGCTCTGATGAGCTGAGGGTAGGGGTGAAAGGCTAATCAA
>JABCZD010000015.1 GCA_013289855.1 Acidobacteriota bacterium
CGGAGTACAATCACGACCGGCCCCACCGCGGAGTGCAAAACCGCACTCCGCACGAGGCGTTCTTAGCTTTCGCAGGTGTACTAAAAAACGAGGCCCTGACTGTCTAAATTAGCGGGGAGCACTACATACTCTTAACTTCGAACGACTTCGCCCCGGAATAAACATTCCTATCATCGCCACGTTTATTTTCCCCAAAGGCCATGAGCCGTTCGCCGTCCTGTTCAACGTCGATGACGACGAATCGGATTCCGCGACCTTCCTCGGCGCTTTAAACATTGTGCCAAGGAAGTAGACCAGAGGAATTTCCTCCCAAAAACTTTTGCACTGGATTTCCGAAACGATGCACAACCTCCGCTTTTGCCCTTCGAGAAATTTTCTGCTAAGTATCTAAAGAACGCGTGAGGAAGTTGAAAGACTAATCCTCATACTACGGTCGAAGTAGAGTGACCAAGCAGTGCGCAAAACATGGAGAGGTGTCCGAGCGGTTTAAGGAAGCGGCCTGCAAAGCCGAGTGTAGTGCGAGCGGAACAAGCCCCTGATCAAGGTAAATCCCGCTCGCGCTACCGTGGGTTCGAATCCCACCCTCTCCGCCGTACCGCGTCGAAGAGTTCAATGTAGAACTTCGATGGTATATACGTATGCCCAACGATTCAAGCCCGAACGAAAGGCGAAGTATAAGGTTGAACATCGACGAACTTCGCGACGATCTCTCCCACATGGACGAAGTGGAAATGCTCGCCTTTGGTCGGCAGCACCGCGCCAACCCCGATTCCGTCGAGTACCGGGAAGCACAGTTGGAGTGGCAGCGGCGCCAGAAGAAAGAGCCGAAGCCCGCGCTTGTTGCCGTACGTGACCCATCAACGCAAGACTTTGCAAGGATGGCCGCGGCTGCCGGACCCAACCGCTACCCTTGGATACGCTACCAAGGCTGAGGGCTGCTAGCCTTTAAGATTGGGTAGTGGGCTACTTTGGATAAGCCAATAGTCGTTGACAGGCAATTCCTTTTTAATGTATGACCTCGCTGGAAGGGAGGCGTCTATGGGCAGGGACATTGATGAGTATCGTAGCGGATACGAAGCAGGCAAGGACGCGTCTGTGTTGCTTGCTCCGTTGGAAGCAGCTGACTATCTAAGCGCAAGTGAAGACTGGCAGAAGGGCTACGAGGACGCTACTAGCGGAAAACCGTTTGACCCCAGTGATGATTAGCCTGCTTTATTTTAGGCCGCTCTTTTCGCCATCTCTTCGGATTCCAGCAAGGTCACAGGATTCTGGTTCAAAGTAGCCCGCTACCTAAGAATTGCCAATCATTCAAGAATTTCCCCTCTCATGCTAACCTTCCCCGATGCCTCACCCGCCCATGATCAAGGCCTGCTTGTCCTGCGCTCACGGCAAAGCGATTCATGGCGTCGGCGGGAGCGTGATCGCCCAGAAGGCCGGAGAGAAATTGAAGCACCCGTGCAATTTTCCGAATTGTCGATGCAAGGATTACAGACCGAAGCGCACCCGAAAATAGAAAGAGCGCGGATTCGAGGTCCGCGCTCCCGGAGAAAGGGGTTTCTGAGTTATGCAGAGATATTCTGGATTTCTTCCCACCGAGGTGGAATACGGCAAATCCTGTAGAGACTATCTCCTGACTGTATCCGCACTTTGTTCCCCGTCGTAAGAGTCTCGGTCAAGATCACGATGCCGCGGCGCTCCTTGCCGTCGTGCTGAAAAACTACAACCTTATCGCCGGGTTTGAACGCGTGGGGCATCGAAAGTTTCTCATGTGCCGATGAGATTGCCGTCCGCGTTGTGGGTTTTGCACCAGTCCAGAAAGAACGCACTTAATGCGGAGTGGAGGGACCGAACCCAATGGACGGGGTCGATACCATCCTCCACGAAATCCAGAATACGTCGATCAAAATATTTTTTCTGATAATGAAACACCCCATTGCGATATCGCTTCAAGAGTTCCACGTTCGGTGAAGTCAATAACACATTCACGTTCGCGTCTTGGAGGTCCAATTCGCGCCAGCCTTCGATAACGACAAAGAGTCCGGCATACCAATAGCTCATGTACATGACCGCGTCTATCGATTCCCGATCGTGCCAATCGTGCTCCGCTTTCATCTTGGGGAAGCCCGCCTCGAAATGAAGACGCATGGCATTGCACCAAATAAAGTATTTGTGAAGGGAGATTACTGGCGGCAGTTCGTATGTCACGTTGCCTCCGCTACTTGAAGCGTGTCATACAATTTTGCCATGCTTCTCCATGATCGTCTTGCCCCGTCTCAAGTACTATGGTCTGGCGGTGGTCTGTGGTGTATGGTGGTCAACCACATGGCAAAGAAGCGCAAACCACCCAACCGGCTCAAAGTTCGGCATACGGTGTATTTGGAGCCGGAACTCAGCAAGCGATTGGCGGCTCACTCCCACCTTACAGGCGTGCTGCCCACCGAGATCGTCCGGCGCGCGCTGCGTGAGTATTTGAAGAGGGCCCAATGATCCGCACTCAGGAGACTTTATGAAAATAACCGTAAAGGTACCAGGATTCGTGACAGAGGAGAACGTTCAAGAGGCCGTGAAACGATGCAGGATGAAAGGCGTCCCGCTTAACCCACCTGCCCTCGCTGGCGCGGCTATCGCACTGGGCTTGCAAGTACCAGGCTTTCTAGAACAATTAAACAAGGATGCGGCAGCACTGTCTCTGGACCCGAGCGCACCGTCATTACCGCAGGAGCAACTGGATTTTATTAAAGCTGACGCTGCTTCACGCGGGATAGATACAAGCGAGTTTATGAAGGAATTCACGAAGCTTGCTCCGGGCATGATGAAACTTATGAGCCAACACCCCATAAAAGAAATATCAGTCACATTGCCAGAGGAGACACATTGAGCCCGGCGTGGTTCTGATGATACGCATAGGCCACGTTGAAGCCGTCCGCGCCTTGTCGATCGTTTCGCTCTTCTCACGCAAGATTTGAAAGACCGCTCCCAAACCAGCGTCATGCCCACCACGGTTTTCGGCATCACGAATCCATTTCGCTTCCGCCGTGGTAGCCTTTCTTCATGGCCCTTGCCAAACCCCTTTGCAAATGCACGCACATTAAATCCTGGAACTGGTTGCGTTGGCGCCAGAAACGCGTTGCCTAGTGTCCCGGGCGCCATCCAAGGGATTCACTTTGGCTGAACCAGAATCCGGAAGATGAGAGCATGAGTGACAAGGAGCGGTGGCACGATCGCAGTCGGAATGAAGAATGCGGCTCCCAATGCGCCAGGATCAATCCCCACCCGTAGGGCTTCAACCATCGCAAATAAAAGGTCAACCGCGCCCCAAATGTTAAACACCCATACGAGTGCGGTCGCCCAAGATTTTCGCTTTGCGAGTGCGACCGTCGCCGCGATGGCCAGAATGCCGGCGACAAAGTCTCCGTACGCGGCAGGAGCCGCGAAGGCTGCTGGCAGCAACGGAGAGACAACCCCCGGTACCAAAAAACTAAGGCCGATGAAACGGAGAAACATATGAGGCGCCACCAACACGAGCAGCGCTTTGTCGCGGATCATCGTTCGCAGCTGCGGCCAAGCAAATAGTTGCGCGATGGCTCCAGAACTCACAAAGCTCATCAACATGCTAATTCCAAATAACGCAAGGACGTTCATAGGTGCCCTCCTAGATCGGCGCAGCTACCTCCCACATAGCGTTCGATGCTGAACAAACGAGATTAACCACAAGCGAGGATGCTCCAGAGACCGCGCCCGACGCAAAAGAGGCCTCGGCTTGACACCGCCACTCGAAGAACTGGCAAAGGCCAACGTCATGAGTTCAGGAAGTTCTGGTGTCGTATGATCTTGTGCGCGGAGCTAGGGGGCAGGTCACGCCAACGATGTGTGTCCGCTTAATTTGGTATCCCCGAGCGTGAGCGATATTTGTCCTTGATTTTGCGGGACTACTTACATGCCAGGTGTTTCCATTTGACCAGGGCAACGATATCGTCTGGGGAGGAGGTCAGACGAGAGATATCGATAGAAACGTTTTCATAATCGGAGAAGGATGTGGCGCTGTTACCGCCGTATATGGATAGACGCGCCATCTCCTTGTCCGTGGTAAGGGGGCCTCTCTCGTTGTCCGGCACTAGCTCGTCAATAATGTGGTTGACTACGTCGTGTGGCATCGTTGAATCGAGGTGAGCTATACCATTGAAGTAATGCTCCCTTTCTACGACGATCTGGCAGACTTCGCCGTCGGGCGAATACGTCGGCATCATGAGAATTCCAGGGCGAATTTCATAGGCTTCGACAGCTTTGTACTTTAGGAACCTATTGCTTCCGGGTTTTGCAAAAAACGCCAAGAATGCGAGAGTGCAAGCGAAACCGATTAATTTCGACATCCCGTTGCTCCTTGCGACCGATCGTTGGAAGAACGCATTTCAACCCCATTCCTGATTACTGGGAAACGGACTTGACCACTGGCGGAGTGATAATAGTAAGCGTGTACTGTGACATTACTTTTCCATCAGATCCTACATTAGTTAATATCCTTGTCGAGGTTGCTGAGAACTTGGCACCGCTAGCAAGGGAGAAGAATATCGTGTTCGTATTAGTTACAGAAACCGCTTGGGTTCTGAGCACGTTTATTAATCCCTTGTCCTGCTCCGCCGTTCGTGCTGGTGCTAGCAGCCCGACTACATCATTCACTTTGCCTGCGTCATTTGTCTTATCTGAGCCCTCCCTTATAGCTGGGCTCCGCGGCTGCCCGTTTAGAGTAGTCGTGTCTACGTTTGCTTCGGTGACCGTGACCCCGGATACAGGTTTGCCGTTCACGGTTATCGTGTCTTGGATTGACCCTCTCACTCCGGTTTTGGATGTACCATCGGCTTGTTTTTCGTTTTGAACGATTCTGGGTTGCTCAATCACCGTCGCCTGAACTTGCGGCTGCGCAGCTTGGGCTTGATTGTAAAACGCTGAGGCCTTCTCGGAATCGTCGAAGAAAGTAGTCTCACCGTTGACGGTAATCGCCCAAAAGCTTTGGGATGGGTCGAGACCGCCGCTGAGATACATGGTGCGGGCGTCGTTATTGCCCACGTGAAAGCCGCCGAGGCCTTCGTGGCCGGTGGGGTCGGTGAGGTTCATGGGATTATTTTTTACGTAGGCGTAGAGGTTCAGGGTCTGCGGGTTGCCTAAATCGGCGTAGGGCACGGGCGCAGGGATGGCCGACCAGTCTGCGGAGTGGAAGCGGCCGAATTGCGAGGAATAGTAGCGCGCATCGAAATCGTCCAGATTTGATTCGGTATCGCGTTCTTTGCCCGTAAATTTGTAGTTTTGCGGGCAGGTGTTGGTGGTAATATGTTCGCCGCCGAAGGGGTCAAAATCCGCGTCGTAGCAAGCCGTGGTTTGACCGGCCTGCACGATCATGCGCGAACTGCCCAAATGATCGGCGAGGTAGTAGTAGATGTAGCCTGAAGCAATGTTGCGCCGTGCCATCCGTCGGCCATTAAAGTAGATGAACTCGTCGGTGATATTTCCTGACGCGTCGCTCTCGTCCAGAATGTCGCCGGTGGCCCCATACCAGTAAAGTTTTCCGTTGGATTTTTGCACGCGGCGACCGTCGCCATCGTAGGTATAGGTGATTCCGGCGGCGGACTTCAGCTCGCTCTCAGCGTCCCATGCATAGCTGAAGCTGCCATCGGAGAGAACGTTGCCTGCGGCATCGTAAGAGAAACCTGTGTTGGTGATGCGATTGTTTGTGCCGATACTGGCGTTCAGAATTGTCCATGAGCACGAAGGCCGCGCCGGATCGAGGGCAACGGTGGTTAGATTCGCGTATATGTCATAGCTATAGTCAAGACCCCAGCATCCTGCGCCGGATGTGGCCTGTGTCAGGGCCGTGCTCATGCGATTCAGGGTGTCGTACGTAAACGTTTGCGAGCGTCCGGCATGCAAATTATTGGTGATCTGCGCCACGTTTCCGTTGTCTGCCACTCCAACATTATAGCTGTAGCTGACATCCATTAGCGTTCCGAGGTGCGTGGTATCCGTGCACTGCCCGGGTGCGGTTCCGGAGGTTTGCACTGCGATCCGGCAAGGCTGGAGGCGCGGGTTGTAGTAGAAAGTTGACGCAATTCCGCCTGCATTGTTGTTGAGAAGTGATAACGCCCCGAATGGCGCATAGCATGCGCCATCGCCGGTTGGGCCACAGGTCCCACCCGTATAGACAATGCTGTTCGCAACGTCCTTCGCAGAAAGGGCGCGGCCCGCCGCACTGGGTTGATAGGTGATCACACGCCCGCTGGGATATGTCAGAGTGGCAAGCGAGCCGTCCACGTTGTAGGTGTAACTGGTGGTCTTGGTGATCCCGTTGCTGATTCGTTTTTCCACCAACACACGCCCCATCGAATCGTAGCTCCAGACTTCTGAACCGGCCGCGTCGCACATGGCGGTCCGTCTCCCTACTACATTGGTTGCGGAGAGTGTGGGCAGCGTGCAACCCGTCGGTGTCTGACCGTCATACCAATACGAGACCTGCGGAGTGCTGTCCGAATAGGTTTTCTTGGTCAGCCGATTAAGGGGATCGTATGAGTAAGTGGTGGTAATACCGCGCGCGTCGGTCTTGGTGAGAGCGTTTCCGTCAGAATCATACGTATACGAGATCGTGCCGGATTCGGGGTTTACAGAGGTCAAAAGTTCCGAAAGTGAGTTGTAGGTGAAAGTCCGAGGACGCCAAGTCGCAGGTACGGTTGGATCCGTGCAAGTCTTGTCTGCTGTTCCGTCCGTTCCGCGCTGGTGGACGCACAGTAGGTTGTTCAAGATGTCGTATTGATAGTCTGTCTCGTTTACGAGGCTTCCTGTGGAATTAGGTTCGAACACTTGTTTTAGCCGTCCGAAGGCATCCGTGCAAGTCTTACGCTGCTTGCCGGTCTGGTCCGTGACAGTCGTGCAATTCCCGGCGTAAGCTGTTGCGATGTTGTTAGCCGTACCGGTTCCATCGGGCGGAATCTCCTGGACCACGCGCCCCAGAGCGTCATAGTTATAGGTTGTAGTCCCATATGTGGAATCGCCAGTCGTGCGATATGGGTTGGAAACCGTCTTTTTGCGCTCCAAGGGGTCGTACGTTATATCGGTATAAGTTGTGCCTTGAGGATCGCTCGTCAGTTGCGTCTGCGTAGTCCGACCGATGCCGTCCACTATGCTGGGACCTGCCATGCTTGCGGTTGAAGTGATTTTGATCGAAGGCGTAATGCTGAGAGGCATCGACGATTCGTTGAATGTCCGGGTGATCACGCCAGTATCTGGCATGGTTTTTTGTGTCAAGCGGCCCATCAAATCGAAGGAGTTGCTAACGGTCTGTGAATTTGGATCCGTTGTTGAAGCTGACGTTCCTGCACATGAGTTAAACGTCGAAGTCGTGCTTTGATTCAAAGCGTTCGTGACGGTCGTGACGTAAGCTTTGGCGCTTCCTCCGGTCGGAGCGCAAGTCGAGTTGCTCCAGGCGTCAGCATGGCTATAGAGCGTTGGATTGCTCATAGGGTCGAAACTCTTCAGAATGTTTCCCGCATCGTCATACTGGCTGACGGTCGCCAGCCAACTACTGTCTGTATTGCGCCAGCGTTGTGTCGAAGTGACGTTTCCTCGGACAGCATAAGAGGTGCTGAAAGCGGAATCGTGTTGCACCGCTCCGCTCGCCACTAGGGCCGCGTGATTTGTAGTCGTATCGTAACGGTCATACTCATATTGCGTCTGTGCTAAAACGTTTCCGCTGGCGTCCTCAATCTTTTCAGAACTCTTCCGGTTGAGCATGTTAACGGACGCAGCGGCGTAATTCTGACTGTTGACAGGGTTAACGCCAAGCCAGGTGTAATCCTTTTTTCGTACGAGAGAGCCGACGGTACCCGAGCCGTAGTCAAAGTCCCGTTCTTCGGAAACCTGGTCCGCAACGCCGGTGTAATCCCACTCTGTTTTCGCGATCAAATTGGGCGATACGTCGTTCAATGTAGTTGTTTCCCGGATTGGCAGGGATTCAAATGTTGTATTGCCGTAGGTGTCCAGAAAGTTGTAATCGGTCTCGATGGTTCGAAGCAGTGTGCTCTGCCCTTGATAAATGTATTGGTACGTTTCACGTAGAGAGTAGTTCAGCGGCAAATTTTGTGAATTGGTTGAATAACTGAACTGATGTCGGGTCTTATCACCGAGCGGTGAGACCACGTCCATATATTCATTGTTTGTTTTCGTTCCATCAATCGTGGGCGTGTAGGTCGTCTCATCTTCGGGCGTGGTTCCAGCACTGCAATTGCCCGCCGCCAACCGGCAAACGTATCTCGCGGTCAGTTCACGGAAGTCGGCTGCCGTCGCGACTTCCCCGAGTGGCGCTGGCAGCCAGGCAGTCTCAGCGGTGAAAGCGTATCGGGTGTATCCACCCGTTGGATAGCTAACCTTAGTCACTTCGCCGAAGTTATTGTACTGAAAGCTCCATGTCAGGTTGTTGGGGAGCGCAATCGAGTTCAAAAGGTTGACCGAAAACGGTGCTAATGAACCCGCTGGCAATGAAAAAGTGGGCGAGAGAGTCTGAGGTGCGGTCGTTAGCGTGATGGTTCTCGATGTTCCCGTGGAATCTTTATAGGAAACGGTTGTGTTTGGGGTACCCCATGAAATGCTGATTGTCCGCCCTGCGGTATCGACGTATCCTCCGCTTTGAGCAGTAATCAGATTTCCGTTGGTGTCTTCAAATTTGCTCGCAGAAACTGGACCGCCGCCCGCGTTATAGCTGCCGAAATGGGTCTCTGACCCATCCTTTGCCCGAACAATAATGTCCGACGAATTTGTAACGTCGATTTCATAGAACGAACTGTCATTCGCCGCACCGACGTTCACGTTCATTTGAGGCTCTTGGATAATCGTGCCCTGGCTGTTTATGAAATAGCAGGCCGTCTTCACCCCGGACCCTTGGGCTCCTGCGAAGAACGCATGTTTTGCGCCGTCTCCAGTGATGAAAATAAAGTTTCCCACGCAGTAGTAATTCGGATTGTTTCTCAGGGGTTGGATTACAGAGGACACCATAGCTGGTATGTTGAAATGCCATCCGAGCGTCCCAATAAACGACATGAATTCTTCGTAGCCCCATTCGCTGTATTGTTCGCCATAAATGGGATCAGTTTCGGTGACCGATTGCCAGATTTTGCTGTCGTAGACGATGGAGAGAGAGAAGTTGTGGCCGTTGCGCCCCGGGAGTGTAACCAACGGGATTTGCAGGTTCAAATCACCCGTGGCGAGGTTGACGTTTTCGTGAGCTCCGCCGTAAGGGTTGTATTCTTGCACGCCGGTAGCATTTTGTGGACCGACCGAGTAGGGGGCGGATTGCGCACAAATAACTTCTGGTATGGCCGCGCCAAGAAGCAAGGCCACCACCGGGACCAGCTTCGCCAATGAGCGCATTAGTAGGCTCCCTTTCAGTCTTGAATGGTGGGCAAGGCAAAGTCCGTGCTTGCGACGCCGGTGTTCAGATTGACAGCGCTCAGTTGCAGCGTGAATATCGTGCGGCCGCCCCCAAATTCCTCTTGGTGGAAAGGCATTTGAATGCCTCCCACTGTTCGATAGTCTGAAAAAGTCTGCGTGATCCGCCGAGAGGAATTCGGATTTTCGTTCGAAGTTCGGGAGTACTCGATTTGCACCGGCAGCGCAGTTGCAACGGAAATCCAGATGGTGATTTGACTGGCCTTTGCCCGCATGAGCGAGACGGAGTCGGAACCGGCGGGTTGGAACGCAAGGTCTATGCGGTAGGAGGCTTGGCCTGCGATAGTTTCGATTCCATCATATGTAACCGTACTGCTAGGGTCTGTGAACGAAAGAAACCCAGCGAAAAAAGGGAATGCGGTGGATCGCATAGGAATCGCGACGTAGGAAGGCAGGAGTCGCGATGAAGATGAACTGACCACGGATGCACCGTCACCATTGAGCGTGGTTGTAATCGTGCCCGTTTGGTCCTGGACATCTGACCGGTACATGCGCGGCCCTAAGGATTCGAGCTTAATGGCGACTGCGTCTTGAGAGTCGCCGTGAAATCTAGTTACGATGCCCGTTGCAACCACGTCTTGAGGTTGGACACTGCCCCAGCCAGTAACCGATAGCATCTGTGACAACACAGCGAGGGCCTGCGGATCGCGAGGAGTTGGAGCAGCGACCTGCTGGGCGGCGAGATTTGGAAAACAAAAGAGCAGCGCGGTAAAGCCAGCGAGCATCTTCATGACCAGGTGTCCTCCGTCTCCATAGATTTACTACGCGTTATAACGTGAACAGGAATCGAGTGAAACGCATTGTGCCTCCGCAGCATAGCGTCCACGACACCGGTTGGAAGAAGTGCCGGTGCGAGCACGGGGACGGGATTTGTCGGCCCAAAAAGGGACCGATTGCGCGGTAATATCCCCGACACGTGTGCTGATGTCAAGCACTTTTTAGCAAAACTTATGTTCCGGGTATCGGCAGATGATCAATAGTGTATCCGGTCGGAAAAAGGTCACGCGCTAATCGTTGACGACGTGCCTTGGTCGGTTTATATAACTGACGGAGGACGATATGACAACGCATCGTAAAGGCAGTCTAGTTCCTGAATCTGGCATCTATGAGGTTATCCACGACAAGAATAAGCACGATGTGCAGAAGCACGAAGTGACTTGCATAAAGGGACGAAGATTTCCACCGTGTCGAGGATGTGGCGAAGACGTTCAGTTTCGTCCAATAAGAATTGCCATTCACATCGAAGACCATCCGCACTTCTCATAGTCGCCCGCGTTGAGTCGCGGCTACAAGCAGATTTTGGTATACAGGCTGCCTTCACGGCTTCACTCGGGATAATTTGTGTCACATATCCGATTGGATCGCTTTGACTATCTCGGTGTCATGACGTTGCAACGCCGCGTTGTAGATGTCGTCTAGAACCATCACGACTTGCGACTTCGTTAAGTCACCCGCCGACATTTCCGACAGCACGATGGTCGAGACCCCGTTTTTCCATGTGAGGGTCGATCTTGTAAATTGCGCGCCAAGTTTGTTCTGGACCACATCCTGCGTTGTTCCTGTTGGCGCTCCAAACTTTTGCGTAAACGCAATTTGGAGTAGTGGAAAAGAATCCTGATTGAAGTAATACGCCACGAAATAGAGGCGTTGCTTCGAGAATTCAACTTGCTCCCTATCCATATTGGCGTTCGCCAGAGAGAGTTTGCCGGGAGCGACCATAATTTCGGCCCCCGGGCCCACCGTGATCTGTTGGCCGGTCCCTGAATTCTCGCACACGAATCGAAGAGCATTAACGTGCTCATAGTTGGTGTGCTCTAGTTGGTTCCCTGTGAATACACTGCGATGAACTGCCGGAGGAGTCGAAAATCGTTTGACGCAATCATCAGGATGCTTTTGGAGGTATTCGGCCATACTCGATCCTAGCTTGTCGCCTTTCAGTTCGTAGGCGGCGGGAGGTGCAGCAGGCATCTTGTCAGCAGGAGTGAGCGTGTCCAGATTTGGAATATCTACCCCGTTTTCCCAAGCTTTTACTAAATCTGCCAAGACAGCTTGACAGTAACCCTCCCCGCGTCCACTACCGAAACCAATCTTCACTTTTGGTGCCGTGCAATCAACCGGGCGACCACCGTTCATCTTCGTGACGTAGGGCGAAGCATCCGCCAAGGTTGGCCGAGTCGTCTGCGCCTGCCCAACGGTTGCGATGGCTAGAGTCGTTGCTAGGACCACAGCGAATCCGATTCTCACGGCATCTCCTTGATTAACAGAAACCCCACTCATCTATCGGAACTGAAATGACTAACGCTCGCGGAGTCTTGATTGATCCGCGGTACATGCTCTCGTGCGGCCGTTCCCGGAATCGAGCTTTTCGTCGTGACGTAGCCGAACGGACCCTGACCGAGCATCTTGTCTTGAATAAATTTCATCGTATCTTCGATCGACGCTGGTGCGCGGCAACTGGGCTGATGCAGTCCCCGCCAAGATCGGCAAAGCTAATCTCGATCTCCTCGACCAATTTTACGGGGACATCCCGGCTAGAGTTGAGACATGAAAGGGGCTGTGCCTTGACGGGGACGTTACCAGCTCGCGACACCGGCAGTGGGGCGGTCAGATCGACTCCGCAGCTCAGTTTCGGAGGCGCCGCCGTTGGCCGATGCTTGCTGAACTCCGAGGGTAAGTTCGCCGTGCGGGCGCTTGGAACAGCATTTCGGCATGCTCAATACAAACCCCCATCATCCCGCCCGTCTTCCGTTTCTTTCCCGCCCACCATCTTCTCCGTAATCTCTTTCAACCGCTTCCACGTCTGCGGTCCTTGCATCCCTTGATTCAATCCAGCAAGCCTCTCCCACCACACGATGAATTCAGCGCCATCGGTTTCGCTGTTCGAGATGGCGTCCAACGCGCGTTGGTGGGTTTCGATCACGATGCGGCGGGTGGAGGAGCTGCTTATTCATCAACATCTGGTTCCGGAGTCCCGAAGATCGCGGGGAGATTCTTGGGGTTCTTTGACCAGCCAATTTTCAATATCCCCGCCCCGTTCCAACCTTTCGCGTTTGCCATACAAAACCTTCCCGGCTTACCGTACACCTCCAACGTCGAGCCACCTCTTCCCCGAAAGTATCCGGTCAAACTCAGCGCATTCTTGTTATAAAACTTTATTTTGAGAACGGTCACGCCATAATTATCAATCACTCGAAGGTCGCTGAATGAATGACGAACAAACTTCCACGACGTGTTTTGGTTCACTTCGAACCTGTTGTTCTGCATGGTGGCGATCAACTTCCCGTCCTTATCAAATAAAGTCCCTGAAAGGCTTATGGAGCCATCCGAATTTCTCCCAAGGATGAGCACGGGTTCGACGGACTGATCTTCATGTTCCGCAGATATCAAGGTGACTGGGAAATCTTCCGCGCTGAAAGCTATGGCGTTCCCCATGTAAATGGCGACGTGCTCGCTCCCAGCCACCTGACATGCATCCGTTGGGCTTGGTTCGTTGGCGGGAATCAACAACCCATTAAGTCTTTGCAGCGCAACCATGTAGTCGATTTGATGCGTTTCCCATAAAAAGAATCCGGCGAATCCAGCGATGACCGCTGCGACTCCCCATTTCTTAAATCCCGCCCACAAGTAATTCTTCTTCGTCGCTCTCTTTCGTCTTGGATTCGTCCAGTAACGAGGGTCGGAATCATAGACGGATTTTGAAGCCAGCCACGCAAGCGTGCTGAACACGAGAGCGACCGAAAACGAAAGATAGCTCCCCCATACGATTAAGCGAATCGGTAAGTGAACGCTTTCGGCAGTCGGTATGCCGAACAGCATTGCCACACCCACACCCCAAGAGATTCCGATGGTCCAGTTGGTCTTTTGCCACCGGAACGTGGTTCTAAAGTCGCGATTGCCGAACATAATCGTTTATCGTGTCGGACTTCCGATGACTACGGTAACCCCGCCAGTTCCACCGAATATTACCCCGCCGAAGTCATAAGCGCTCGGGTGATAAGTACAGCTCAGTCCGGCAGCCTTTATCGCTCTCTTGAATGCCGCTGCATCGCTCGCTTGCCAATCCTCTGCATAGCATTGCAGTCCATCCGCTATCGCATCCGCACCCATGCTGCTGGTTCGGCTAGTAGGACACGCCCACCCCCAACTCGCTTGCCTCGCCGCTGTGCATAGTTGCTGCGAAAGCGGGAAAACATCGTCAGCTGAACTTCCAAAGACGACACGAAGCATTCCGCTTCCCGATTTCTTCAATTCGTCAGTAAAGATCGCAAGTTTTTCATCTGATAAGACCCGAGAGACCGGGACGGTGATTATCGCGGTGTTACCCGTGCCCCCAAGTTGAGCGATGCTTCCCGCCCCTTGGGTCACGGTATTCCCCGTTACGTTTTGGTTTCCCGTTACGCGCGACAGGGCTGTGGTTGGCGGCCTAACGGGGGGCGCCTCGACTTTCACAGGTGGGGCTTCGACTCTCACCACCGGGGGCGGCGCGGGCACATTCGGGTTCAAGAAATGCTTAGTGATTTCCGTGAGAGGGCCAGCAATTAAGGCGACTAATACAGTGACAACAAGACCCCACAGCATCTTCGTCTTAGTGGGAACCACGGATTCCTGCTTCACGGCTTCTGCGTTAGGGTCGGGGAGTTTGTCTTCAGTCATCTTGCCAACATTCTACCGCATCTTCCTCAGCGCGGCACAGCGGCGGTGTACACATCTGAACAGCTATCCGTGATAATTTGTCGGCATGAAGCACCAGTGGCTGATTCGAGGATTTGACGGCCTTACGAAGATTTTCGAAACAAAGGTGTCGCTTGGTCAGGTGACTGACGACCAGATGAAGCAAATGCTCCGAGCATTGACCGACAAAGCGGGTTTGGAATATCACGAGATCGTCGGCGCGTATGCCAAACGTGGAACGAAGATTGCTAACAACCTGCTTACAGTTCAGCGCGACTCAACCACTGCTACTTTTTCGTGCGGAGACAACATACATTTCTCCGCCTCTGTCATAGATGAGGATGGCAAAGTCATCCGTTATCCCAGACTGCCTTGATTTTCCTCGGCAGACAGGTGACGGAACTGAGTGTCGATATGCCTGCCATTGGGTGGCCAGATATCTCGGACGACTGAGACTGTGATTTCGTTGTAGTTTTGGGGCTGTCTGAAGCAGAGCCGCGATCGAACGCGGACTGATCGACCGTGAAATAATAAGTTCCCGGCAGGAGCACATAACGCAGCTACACCGTCGTCATACCAACGCTGAACTTCATGTGAAGGTGGATGGTACTGATGCGATCGGAGCCAAAACATGCCTGCGCCACCGCCGACCAGCAGGAGTCCAAGGATCACTACCGCAGCAACACCGAGTATGCCTTTTCTGCGATCGCGCTCACTCGGTATAGCGGTCGGTCTAGGACCGTGGTCGTCCCAATCAACTTCCCAAATGTTCATGCGGGGCACGCCTTTCGGCGCGAATTCCCCGTGCGGATGGAACGTCGTATCGGACATGTGGCGGACAAGCTCGTACGTTCGAGGGGATATGAGGATTTGATCTGGTGAGGCAATGGCTTGAACGCGCGCGGCAGTATCGACATCCGTACCGTGGAAATCATCTGCAATCGAAACCGGATCTCCTGAATGAAGTCCGATTCGTAGGCGAAGACTGCCCACTGGGGTTTCAATCGGACTGGAGGCCAGATTCTTCTGAATGTCGATGGCGCACCGAACGGCTTCGAAGGTATTGTCGAATGCTAAGAAAAACCCGTCGCCCATCGTTTTGACCACCTTGCCGGCACGGTTGCAGCAACACTGACGTACAAGCTCTTCGTAGGGGGTCTGGATTTTGACGTGGTAAGCACTATCACGCTCTTTGTTGTCTCGGCCGAGGGCGGGGTTGCGTTTCGTAGAGCTGGAGTCGGCCACATCGGCGAAGAGGATCGTTACGACTTGCATGGGATTAACGAGAATACTATTGGGGGTTCTTCAGCAAGTCAATTGGCCGACTCGGGAAAGCCCGCACAAGTAGGAAAGTCACAATGTCATTCGACCTCCGGGCCCTCAAAATCTACATCGACGGTTCGTGCCGAAAGAATCCAGGCGGTAGCGGGGGCTATGCTGCGCGGCTTGAGTATCCTTTGGATTGGGATCGACCTGACAAGCCCTTAGAAGATCAGGGCTATTTCGAAACGACCAACAATCGCATGGAGATCGAGCCTTGCATCTTCGCGCATGAATGGATTTTGGGCAGCGGTATCGATTTAGGGATCAACCATTTTCAAATTGTTACCGACTCAAAATACGTCTATGAGAGCTACAACAGATCAATAGGCTGGAGCAAGAACGGATGGCGCAATTTTCACGGTCGGCCAGTGGAAAATGTCGATCAATGGAAAGAACTTTTGAGGTTGCGTCGAAAGATCGGTTTTCGAGTTCGAGTTGAGATGAAGTTGATCGAAGGTAAGTCCACTCCGATTACCAAAACTGTGGACCGCGAAGCTAAGGCCGCATCCCTCATGCCGTCAAGGGCAGACCGCGGATTTCGAGCAGGTAAAGTTGGACGATCCAAAAACAACAATAGGAAAGCTGCAAAGATGTTTCCTGCGGCTGGTGGTGATATCTTGATCCGCGTGTATCAGACGAACGCGGTACGTCGTGACGAGCAGAAGATTAGATTTCAGACGTATTCTCAGGATAAGAACGATTTCTTCGACAAATATTTTGCTTACGCCGACGCCCCAATAGGTAATGTCTTGCACCGGCAACATGTTTATCTGGTGCGGATGAACGACGTTCCTCAATATCCTCGAATTGAAGAGATCTTGGTGGCGATTTGAGCAGATGATCCCGCTGACGTATTGGTCGATAGAGTCCGACCTATCAGGAGTTCTGTGCAAACGGAAGTTCTGGACATTCTTATACGAGACAGCCTGCGCGACCTGGCGGCCTTCATTGCAGAAAAAGGTTGGTGTGGGCGCGAGCGGGAAGCTGTCAGTCTTTATGTCCTGGGCTTTCTAATTTCGAAATGTGATCCGAGCGGTCCTCTTAAACACCCAACACAAATCGGCATGGATGTCGCGGTCATCCAGCATCCTGGCGTAAAGCGAAAGAAACTCGTATGTAAAGACCTTGTCATTTGGCCGAGTGCAGCCGGGAATTGCTGGGATGCGGAGCGACAACCAACGCAGCATCCTTTGGCCATCCTCGAATGGAAGACGCGGACCGACAAGATCTCAGCTTACGATCAAAAGTGGTTGGTGGAATTCTCAGAAAAGGTTCCGGATTTTATCGGTTACGCCGTTTCGCTTAATTCAACACGGAATCACACTTCGATGACCGTCACTCGGATGCGAGGCGGCGAGATCACTGCCAATTGGTTACAGTTTTCGAAGCGAGGAATTCGATAACGCTCCTTGCCGTGGAGGACAGATGCGCAAAAGCTTGATGGGTGCATTTTTATTTCTAGTTTTAGCGGTTCCCTCTATTTCGTCGGAGAACTCAGACAAAGTTAAGATCTTCGTCGTCGGCCTGGACGACGCGCGGCCTATTGCGGAAGCACTTATCGAAAAGCTTCGGGCCTCAAAACCCTTCGAGCCGGTCACGCAGGGAGACGCCAGTCAAGTCAAGGTGCTGATTAGCTGCATGCACCGAGACAAGGTTGACATGCCGTTCATCTGCATGTACGTCGCAAACTTCAACGGCGCTGTCATTTCGAGTTGGTTCGGGGGCGGACTCTGGTTTTCCTCATCGGCCGACGCGGTTGCAGAGAATTTCTTAGGCGCCATCGCCGCGGATATCGTCGAGAGATACAACGACACGGCGAAGACGAACGAATCGAACATGTTAGAAAGCTGTTTGCTGTTGACGGATTCCAAATGCAATGTTCCCGAACGTCTGCAAGACGAGATGGGCGCAAAACAGATGACGATGGGGCAGTATCTGATGAAAAAACACTGACGGTTGCCGCAGATATACGGGCTATGATTTCGTTGGCTCGAATTTATGTACAACCGGCGCGGGGAGGCCTTTTTGTGCGCACAGATCCTTTGATCTTGTAACGATAAACTCGCGAGCGTTTGTCACGAACCTTTTCGCCACCACACCATCCGTTGGAAGGCCATCATTTAGCGCAAACTCCCAATTTATTCCTTTCGGTGTATCTCGCCCACCGACGAAACCTACTTGAACTAAACCCTCCCGGAGGGTTTGACGTATGTGCTCTGTGTTTGACGATAAGACCACCTGGTAGAGCCCTCGTTCAGCATTCTCAAAATAGATGAACGCGGATTGCCAGTGTCCTTTATTCGCCGCGTCCTTCGTCTCCGCCTGTATTCTTGGCATGGCCGACAATGGGTCAAACGACCGCGGCTGACCTTTGGTCGCGACGGGTTTTCCTTCGTGAGCTTGTTGCTCTGCGGAATTCACAACACGAAGCTTCACGGTTTCATTGCCCCAATCGTCCGAAACTCTCGCGTGCACGGTGGCCGACAGTAAGTGCACCTGGCCGGCGAACCTCTCCGCTTGCCGCGCGCTGATATATCCGATCTCTTGGCCGCCTTGAAGCAGCACTCGAATAGCGTTCTTGTCGTGTTCATTGTTAGGTTCGGGAACTAGCCTGACGACATCACCTATTGAACAAAGCCGTTGCGAGTCCGCGTGTGTGCCGTGCGTGACGCCTTTGACCACACAGAAGTGGACGCCTGTTGGTGACTTTGTTTTTGTAGGAGCCTTCGATGGAGTTTCCACCGTCGAATTTCTCTTGCTTGTTGCGGCAGCGATGGCAGCCACAGCGACTGTGCCGGTTGCGGCGCCGAAAATACTGAAAATAGAGGCTCCGAGTTTTCTACGTCGGCCACTCGCCGTTAAGGGGATTCCAATTTTGCGCGAAACGCGAGACTTAAACGCAGAAATTCCGAAAAACCGTCTCCATGAAAATCCTCCGAAATTCATCGCGATTTCTCCTGCGCTCTCAGATCGACTGTCTATCATTTATCAGTCGATTGTCAGTAGGACTATGCGTTGTTAGTTAACGGTCCCTGACGCTAGTCTAGTCTCGAAGCTCTGCAATGAAACCATTGAGCATTGCCATTTTTGCACCCGCATCTGCCCAGGGCGCCATCATTTTGGAATTGATTCCCTCTGGATATGTAGTCGGCAAATGGCCGGGAGTCTGAAACCTAACCGCGTACGATAGGTCGAGATTCCTTTCCAAATACGCTTCCACGCGCTCCTCCCAGTCTTGCTTTTGACGAAGGCAGTCAAAGTTGCTGTAGTGAAGGCCAGTTTGAATTTCTCGTCCTTCCTTCAAAAACGCCGCGAGTTGAAGCTTGATAGCAGGCTTGGCCGGTTTTGAATCGGACGTAGCAACCGTCGCTGAGTCTGTTACGATAGGCCAGGTCGTAACGCGATTCCTTCCCGATGTTTTCGATACATACATCGCCTTGTCCGCGAAGTCGAGAATCTCATTCGCAGGTTTTGATTCCGCTCGATCGCTGGCGCAGACACCGATACTCGCGGTGACAACGATGTCGCCGCCCGGTTTCGCTTCCTCAATTCCGCGACGGACTCGTTCCGCGGTAGCCAAAGCCTCTTCAGTGGAAAAATCGGGGAGACAAAGGGCAAATTCGTCACCGCTACCCCATCTATAGATTTTTCCTTTTCTTCCGACAATCGTAGCGAGCGTGCTCACGACTTGATCTAAGCAGGCGTCGCCTTCGGAGTGTCCCTTCGTATCGTTTACGCTCTTGAAATGATCAAGGTCGATTACCAGGACAGCCGCGATAGAGTTCCGATCAAGAACCGCCTGCATGTCTTTGATGAGTTCTTCTTTGGTCGGCAGATTCAGGCGGGAAATGTTCTGCTGTGATTGGAAAGTTGAAGTGTCATCGTATTTTCCATTCACCTGCCTCGCGAGCAACTCGTCGCTCGGTCTTGCATATTCATTGCTCGAACCCGCTTCGCATAAACCTTTGGCCCGCATGACACGCATCGCAAGCAAGAGTTCTTTGGTCGAGACTCCAATATAATGCGCATCCCAGGGGTCTGCTGCCCAGATTTCTGTTGGCTGGTCTACAGCAAAGAATCCGAGGAAATATGCTTTGCCCTCAAGAAACTGTTCGATCTCCGATTGGGCACACGGTTTTGATTGTGATTCCAAGCGCTCTATCTTTTGAAAAAGTCCTGGCTGTGCGTCGGGTTTATAAAACTTGATTCGACTTTCGTCAATAGCCATCCGCACGCTGTTGATAGCCTGTGGGACGGTATCGAAAATTGTCCGATGCCACAAAGGGCCGATTTGCATCGAGCACTTTGCGATCATCCCGTCTATTTGATTTGCAACATCTATTAGGATAACCGTCGAGAACATGCCGTCGGCCATCCCGGCTCTGATTGGCCACAAGAGGGAAATGCTAACAACGATTCCGGATCGGCAGTAAAACACTTCTGGCGACCCGCATTTGATACGGCCGGCTAACCCGCGTGCATAAGAATCGACAGCAGTTTGGTGCGTTTCTGTATTTGGGAGATCATCCAGAAAAGTGTCGGCAATGCTGATGTCGGTCCTGCGCCCCTCATTGCCGATTGCGAAATACGTGGCGCGCAGAGGACTTGGATGTCTGTATCGGTCGATCACGTCCAGACCAGCTTCTTTCAACCGCTGCACGAAAACTGTTCTGCCCGCTAGTGTTTCAGCACGTTCCATATCTGCCATTTACGTAGTATTGCATCTTTCATCTCTGAGTCAACGGGAGTACGTGGGTACGGCTGCGTCGGACGACAGCGCAAAGCTGGGAGATCGGCTATCCGGCGGGTGGTCCTTCTGTTATAAAAGCCGTATGAGAAAAAGTAAACGATATGAGGGCGTAGCGTTCGATACCATCGCTCTTCGTGCTGCGGAGAAGGAGTTTGAAGCCGTTTTATCGAAAGCCAAAACTAAGGTCAAGTTGAGGAAGATGTCCGTAAACAAAGGGGATCATACTTGGACGCTTGACAAGGCCGAAGAATTCTACGCGATGGCAGACCACGGCTTTCCAGAATTTCAGCTTGTTAGCGAAGATCACGAGTATATGCTCGCTTTCACCGCTAGGTCGTCAGAAGTGGCGATGTTCGACACCGTGGCTCCGACTCGTGACGAAATTGAATCTGTATTTGCCGTCCTCGAAAGTCACATCAAACGATGCCAGATACCAGACTGGCGTGAGATTCAACAAAAACCCGTCAAGATTTTCATCGGTCACGGTCACGACGAACAGTGGAAACTGTTGAAGGACCACCTTCATGAGAAGCAGAAGTTCGATATTCAGCACTACGACTTTGGTGCACGAGCCGGACACACCATCAGAGACATTTTGACCTACATGCTTGAAGGAAGTTCGTTGGCGTTGTTAGTGATGACTGGCGAGGATAAATTGGCAGGAAAAACTCACGCGCGCCAGAACGTGATTCACGAGGCTGGATTATTTCAAGGAAAGTTGGGATTTGAACGCGCGATCGTCCTGCTTGAAGACGGCACGGAAGAGTTTTCAAATCTCCATGGCCTCCAGCAAGTTCGATTCACCAAAGGAAACATCGCGGCCATCTTTGGCGAGGTCGTTGCAGTTATACGCCGAGAATTCCCCCGACAGTAATGGCTCTTGCCCCCGTCGCCCCGAGAGGCTCGTATTGCGGATAAGCCGGCAAACTTTAGACCGACCTAACTCCTTTTCTCGATTGCAGTTCGCAGCCAGAATCCGTCACAAGGGCACTTTTGAGCCTTCGGGGCGATTGATTCGACGGCAGTTAAGCGCAGACCGTATTGCTCATAACCCGAAGGTCGTCAGTTCAAATCTGACCCCCGCAACCAATTCAGAATCATAAGGGCCGGTGCCAGGAACTGGTCCTTTTTTTATTTCGCCACTATGTCTCGCGTTTCCGACAAGCCCTATTTCCTCTACCTGCTATGGTCGAGTACTGCGCGGCGTTTTTATATCGGGATTTCCGAACATCCAGAGAAGAGGGTCATCCAGCACAATGCTGGCGAATCCAAGTGGACATCCCGCGCCAAAGATTGGAAACTCGTGCATCTTGAATCCTTCACGAATTACGCCGACGCACGCAGGCGCGAACTATTCCTCAAAAAGCAAAAAGGAGGCCACGGTTTCTTCCAATCAACAGGCCTCGATCCTTCCCAATTTCGATCAAGGCAACCACCGTCGGGCTCTAATCCCGCCGCGGCGGGATCGTCAGTTCAAATCTGCCCCCGCAACCATTCTTAACGTTGCAAGGCCGGACACAGGCGTCCGGCCTTTTTTATTTTGGAGAAGGTCTCCGGAGTTGGTGATTGCCCGGCAGAAAGCGAAGTGACGACTGGACCCTTAGTTCCCCCAGCCTCGATGGTACAATCGGCCTCTCAAATGGTTCAGCTACCCCGAGTCCCGGACCTCGCAGCACAGCGCGCTGCGATGCAGGAGGTCAGCTTTCTGGTCGGAAAATGGGCCGGCGAGGCCCGCCTGCTGCGCGGCCGCGCTGAGTTGGTAGAATTGTTTCAGACCGAGGAAGCCCAGTACAAACTCGACGGATTGATCCTAGTGATCGAGGGGGTCGGTCGGACAAAATCCACCGGCGAACCCGTTCTACAGGCTTTCGGGATTCTTTCCTACGACGACGAAAGCGCGACGTATCGCATGAGGGCATTCAACGATGGTCGTTTTCTCGAATCCCAAGTGAAACTAATGGAACATGGCAAAGGGATGACTTGGGGCTTTGTCCTGGGAGAGATCAGGACCAATTCCGTGTTGCGCATAAACGGGAACGGTGAATGGACGGAACTCGCGGAAATAACAATTGGTCCCGAACCGCCGAAAAAGCTATTGGAGCTCGCCGTGCGCCCCCAGAAGTAGTGCGCCGGGCCGCTGAACCCGCTGCCGTAACCAATCGAATGGGCAGGGCCGCACCGAATAGCAACAGCCTAGTCAGCGCCGAAATTCTGCATCCAGTGGCTGGTGCGCTGCATCAGAAGAGCGAACTGGTGTGAATCGCCAAGGTTGCTTCAAGGAGGAAAGAATGAGCACATCGCCAAGCATGTCCCAAGAGAAACAAGTTTTGTACACCGCAAAAACGCACACTGTTGGAGGCCGTGAACATGGTGTGGGCCGCAGTTCGGATGGGCGCCTGGAGGTCAAACTCTCGATCCCTAACTCAGCGGGCACGGGCACCAATCCGGAACAGCTGTTTGCCGTGGGTTGGTCCAGCTGCTTTGAAGAGTCGATGAAAATCGCCGCTCGCAAGTTGAAGATCAGGCTTCCCGAAGAAACCGCTCTCGACGCCGAAGTAGATTTGTGCAAGACCGGCGAAGATTACACTCTGCAAGCGCGGCTCAACATCACCGTGCCGGGGCTGGAGCGCAGCGTAGCGCAAGAGGTGGTGGACGCCGCGGAGCAAATTTGCACCTATTCCAAAGCGATTCGCGGCAACGTGGACGTCACGATCAAGCTGGTCTAAGCGGCGGCAGCCGCGCGGAAAGTCTTGATCGATGGGCAGTAAGGCGCGACGACGATGAGAGCGGACTTGCTGCGATTTAACGGCGCTGTCCTGCGGGATCGCGCCATCGATGCCTGGATGAAAGAGCATGCCGGCGAATTGGGAGCCATCGCGCAGCGGTGGTTTGAAGTGATGCGCAAGTGCGGAGACGAAGTCCGGGAGCTTCGGCATGACGGCTATCCGGTTGCATGTTTGGGAGATGCACCCTTTGGGTATGTGAATGTGTTCACCTCGCACGTAAACGTGGGTTTTTTTCACGGCGCAGAACTGCCGGATCCTGCGCGCTTGTTGCAGGGCACCGGCAAGTTCATGCGTCACGTGAAGCTGAGGCCGGGAACGGCGATAAACGCCGCCGCGCTAAGCAGGCTTATCGATGCAGCGTACCTTGATATAAAGGAGCGCGTCGAAAACGGCTAGGTACCTGCTGTTCTTGTGTATCGGAGGTTCCTATCGACCCGGACAGTGAATTGGGCCATCTCGCCGCGCTTTATTTTATTGGCATGCAGAAGCACAAAGTGTTGCCGTCCGGATCATTGACGGCAAATTCACGCAATCCCCAAGTCTGATCAACCGGCGCAGTATGAATTGGAGACTCTGGGCGTAATGTCGTGTCTAGCCCCCGCGTGCGATAGGTCGCATAACGCTCGTCGACGTCGTCCACAAACATGCGGTTGACTGAACCGAAGACACCGTCGCCCGCATGGCGCGAGAGCTGTAGTTCGGCCCCGTCTCGGATTAGGTCAATGACTCCGTTGGCCATCTCGCGAGCTTCATGTCCGGGCCACTTGCGCTCGAAGTCGAGAATCCTCGTGTAAAACTGCACGGATCTTTCTAAATCACCAGACTTGATCACAGGAACAATCTTCATGACACTCTCCCGGATGGCAGGGCGATAGGATACTTCGTCGCCACGCAGACTGCCCAGATCAGTCTTGGGAAGTCGGCTTATACGAAGTGATTCGCGATTGCCTCCGGTCGATGTGGCGGCTAGTACCCAAGTTACCGATAACCCGACTCGTCGGGACTTGCACCCGAATCGCTTTCCCCAAAGTGCGAGAGCTGGCGTGTTACTTCACGACCGGGGCCGCTCTAGAAAGAAATTTCCAACAAACAGAGCCAGAAAGAAAAAGAAAAAAGGGCGCCGGACGAGCGGCGCCCCCCTGTTCGAACGATCGAAAGCTGCCAGACTACGGCGTGGGACACGCCACGAACGGAGAAGTGAGGTTGCTGCCCGGAAAGCTGTAGGCGCCGTTGATAGCGTCGGAAGGAGTGATGCCCTCGAACCATTGAAGCAATCCCAGCGTCTGTGGGTGATAGGTGAAGCCGTTCAGTTGCACTGGAAAAGAAGGATTTGGCGTACCTTCCACAACGTCCCCCACTTCGAGAATGTTCTGGCAAGTGCCAGGAGGGAATCCTGGAAGCTGATAATTGGGGGTAATGTTGTTGATGAAAGGATCGTTCAAAGTTTCGCCAAGCTCGTGGGAGATGGGTAGAATATCGGCAAATAGCGTGGGGTCAGCGAAAATCGCCTCGGCGACGTCGGAGTCGAGCCATGCGGCGAAGGTGAACGTTTGCACGAAGACCTTGTTGTTGGTCTGGTTTGCCTCGTATGCAGTATGGAACCCGCCGATGCAGCAATCAACGGGCTGCTGTGCAACAAAGTCACCATAGACGGCGTTGCGGGCGATAAACATTGGAATTGCGTCGACGCTGATCGGCTCGGTCTGGATCAGCGTGTTCAACTGCGAGACGATAAAATTGAAGTCGATCTCAGCGAAAAAGGTCCCGTCTGAGTCAACAAAGACCACGGAGGATCCGAAGGGAACCTCAATCTGAACCGGAATGAGCGTCTGGGGGTTTCCGAGGAGCACGTGGTAGTTGTTGCTACCTTCTTGATCATGGCCGTTTTTGTTGAACAGGGGGAAGAACTCGGCGCGCATGACCGAGTCTTCATACTGAGTGAAACCGGTGGCGTATTGGGCGTTGTTGAAAAGAGGAGATTGCGCGAGGGGTCCGTTGACCACTGTGGTGTCGATGACAATGTTGTTGCCGTTCTGATCGACGAATTCGTCAAAGTAGAACGACATGGGGATATATTGAGTTGGAATATTAGTCCTTCCACCTTTCGATGGGTCTTTTCCAACCATGGTGTAAGGGAATACCTGGCCTCCGAAGGTGAACGACCGGGTGAAGTTCGGCAGGGAGACGATGCGAGGATCCTGGTTTTTCGTCATTGCGCTAGTGGAAGAGGACAGTTTGTTAGATGCGGTGTGCTTAGGCTGCGCGTTAAGGGCAGCAAAGTACGCACGGTCGACCGCAACCGGGTGACGCTGAGTTTGCTGACCAAAAGCGGCGGTGCAGCACAGACTAAACACACACAAACCCAAAAGGACACAAAGCCTTGTCATACGAGTTCCTCCTTTAACGCCTTTAAGCGGAGACAGCGACCGTGACTTTGCTCCAACTGCCAAGCAAAGTCAACCCGCATGTGCCTGGGCTTCTCGATGGTTCTGAAGTGATTATGATGATAATCGTTGTATATATATCGACTGGGACGCACAAAACGAAGTTCCGCGCCATCTCGCTTGGAATTCGGTAACTGACTCTTAAATCTTTGTTTTTAACTGGAAAAAGATGAGCATGTACCTTCACATTGACACACCAGCTCGCGCAAGGTCCCGGAGCATATGAAAATCAAAAGTACCCGGTGCGAAGTTTCGCTGCTCGCGGCAGTCGTTGCTGCATTTCCGGTACCTCTTGATGGACAGAATGCGGATTCACCGGTCACTAAGGATGTGAACGACTTGCTTGCCTAAAGGGCAGCTCTGGTAACGGTATGGGTAACCAGAGCCGGTATTTGGAGCTAGGTTCACTGCGTACGCCTTTGCCCATTCCTTTATTGCCCATTCATCTGACATTGACGTTCGCGGTGTTATAAATTCGGTCGGTTTTCGAATCTTCCAGTTTTGCGTCAGCCCTCGAAAAGCTCAAGTCAATCTCAGGAGGAAATGAACTATGAAGGCATACGCCTCGGTGCTCGCATCGGCACTGTTGATGTGCGGTATGGTGGCTCCCGCATTCGCGCAGGCCCCGACTGCCCCACAAGCAGTTTCTCCGTACACTTTATCTGTATTTGCCAGCGCTCCGGCAGGCCTAAGCGCGCCAGACGACATTGCAGTCCTGGATGATCACGTATTCGTAGGCTATGGCGATGGACACGATCCGGGGGGCGTCGACGGGTTGAGCAGCCAAGTTGTGGAATACAACATGGACGGAAGTGTGGTGCACACCTATACCGTGCTCGGGCATGTCGACGGCGTAAAGGTGGACCCAATTACTCGCAAAGTGTGGACACTGGAGAACGAAGACGGCAATGCCCGGCTGGTGATCATCGATCCGGAGACGCGGAAAACTTCGCTTTATATCGTCGGCACCGGGCCACACGGCGGGGGTTACGACGACATCACCTTCCGCGGCTGCAAGGTGTACTTCAGCGCGTCAAACCCATTGATCAACCCGAATACAGCGCCAGCGATTGTCAGCGTCAAGCTGCGGAACGGCACGGTGGAGCTCGAAGGCGTATTGCAAGGCAATGCCAGTGCTATTAACATTCCGCTGGACACAACCGTCACGTTGAACCTGCAGGATCCAGACTCAATGACCCTCGATCCGTTGGGAAACCTTGTGCTGGACAGCCAGGGCGACCAGCAATTGATCATCGTTTCGAATCCCGGCGATTCTTATCAGCGGGTATTGCAGTTGCCGCTGTCGTACCAGACCCCGAGTGGGCCGATGGGCGTGGAAGTGGACGATACCTTTTTCACTACCTCCAGCCAAGGTTTTATTCTCTTTGCCGACAAGGGCCTCAACAAGATTTTCAAGTTGAGCAAGCATGGCTGGGCGCCCGGCGTCGCCTACACCGCTGCCGACGGCGGTCCGTTCGTGGGCACGATTGATCTAACCACCGGTATCATTACCCCCATCGTGACGGGGTTAGTGGGTCCCGGGGGATTGATGTTTGTGGATACATCCAAGCACGACTGGCAGGATTGGAAGCGAGACGACAACGCTTGCCGCGACGACCGCGAGTAGAAACGCAACCAACTCTTCGATCTGGATCGCGATAAGCAGATTGCCGACGAACTGTCGATTTCTGAGACCGCAGTCTCCATCGGTCCTTCACTACAAGCTTCTCCTGCACTACAACGCCCTGCTCCCGAGGACTTGCGATGAGTCCCGGTTGCTATAAGATTTTGTCTACTTCGGTCACTGGCAGCCCCGTGATCTGGCCAAGCGCCTCGCGAGGGTCGATTTGCCTGACGCCCCACGCCCCACGACCGACGATGACCACGCGTTTCATGGTCTCCAGTTTGCGCAGATTAGCGATTTGGGTTCGCTCCCGGGTATCGAAGATCATCAGTGTCCCCACTCCAGTTCTAATTCAGCATAACTTTCGCCCGTGAACTGCGGAGCGATTTTCAGAATCCGCTGATAGTAGGCGGCGAGGGTGCGAATGTCGCTGGATATTGGGCGTGGCGCGGTGCATTTGCGCTGGCTGTGGCGCTGCGGTACAGTCAGAAAATCCAATGAATTACGGCACCCTTCCTTCGCGCTTGCTCCAGGCCGTGGATGCACACGGGAGCCCGCGCGCGCAGATGTTTCGCGGCACGGACTCGCACGGAAATGCGCGATGGGAGGCGATTTCGTCGCAGGAGCTGTTGCGGCGGGTGGCAGGACTATCTTCGGCGTTTACAGAATTGGGAGTTAAGGCCGGGGACCGCGTGGTGATTTTTGCGGCGAACTGTCCGGAGTGGCATACCGCGGATTTCGCGATTACGGGAATCGGTGCGGTCAGCGTGCCGGTGTATTTTCACGAGTCCGCGGAACGCATGACGTACATATTCAACCATTGCGGGGCGCGCGTGGCGTTTGTGGCGGGAGCGGAGCAGTTGGTGCAATTGCTGGCGATTCGCGAACAGTTGCCGGAGCTGGAACACGTGGTGGTGGCGGATGGTGGCGCGATGCTGCCGTCGGAGGTGTTCCGTTACGAGATGCTGATTGCAGGGTCGGGGGACGCGGCGATCGCAACGTATCGCATGGGGGCGTCGCAGGTGCTGCCGGGGCAAGTGGCGTCGATTATTTATACCTCCGGGACGACCGGCGAGCCGAAAGGCGTGATGCTGACGCACACGAATTTCTGCTCGAATGTTTCGGACAGCGTGGTGGACTTGAGCCTGACGCCGGCGACGGATTTGGCGATTTCCTTTTTGCCGCTGGCACACGTTTATGGGCGGATGCTGGATTACGTTTATTTGTTCAGCGGGATCAGCGTGGCGTATGTGCCTGCGGTGGAGCTGGTTTCGCAGGCGCTGCTGGAGTTGCATCCGACGGTGATGGCTGCGGTGCCGCGCGTGTTTGAAAAAATTTATGTGCGCGTGATGGAGCAGGGAAGCAAGAACACCGGAGCGAAGCGCGCGATATTCGATTGGGCCATGAATGTGGCGGGGCGAACGGCGCTGTGGCGGTGCGGCGAAAAGGAAGTTAGCGTAGGGCTGAAGCTGCAGTGGGCGCTGGCGGACCGGCTGGTTTTTTCCAAGATTCGCGCAGGAACCGGCGGGCGGCTGCGCGTGGTGCTTTCTGGCGGAGCGCCGCTGGCGAAAGAGTTGACGGAGTTTTTCTGGGCGATTGGCGTGCCGATTTATCAGGGTTATGGATTGACGGAGACTTCGCCGGTGTTGACGTCGAACTATCCGCACAACCGCGTGGGGAGCTCCGGAAAACCGATTCCCAGCGTGACGCTGCGCATCGCGGAGGATGGAGAGATTCTGGCGAGAGGGCCTTGCGTGATGCAGGGGTATTACCAGAATCCCGGCGCGACGAGGGAAGTGATCGATGATGAGGGATGGTTTCACACCGGGGACATCGGGAACCTCGACAAAGACAACTATCTGTACATCACCGACCGAAAGAAGGATTTGCTGAAGACCGCGGGCGGAAAGTTTGTGGCGCCGCAGCCAATCGAAAATGCCCTGAAGACCAGTCCGTTTATTTTGAACGCGATGGTGATTGGGGATAAACGGAAATTTGTGGTGGCGTTGATTGTGCCGAATGGAACGACGATTGCGCCGAAAGCCACGGCGGAAAATCTGCGGTTTGCGTCGAGCGCGGAAATGGCGGCGCATCCTTTTGTGAACGCGTTGATTGCCGCCGAAGTGCAGCGCCTGACCGCGCACCTGGCGCAATACGAGAGCATCAAACGATTTGCGCTACTGCCGGACGATTTCACGTTCGACGATGGAAGTTTGACGTTCACGCTGAAGCTGAAGCGGCGCGTGGTGGAGCAAAAGTATCGCGACGTGATCGAAAGCTTGTACGCGGATTTTGCGGAACCGCGTCCGCAACTACAGGCGTAGTTTGCGGCGAACGGGCGCAGCCAGGCTCGAGCGCTGTGCGGGTGCCGGGACGAGGTGCGGAAGGCGAAGCACGGTGTGTGTGGCTGGCCGCGGTTTTGGGCCGCTGGCCTACTGCTAACTCCTTTAAAAACAATGATTTGGTGATGGTAGGTTGGTTGCGATGGTAGGTGTGTGTCGCGAGGAGACCACCATGTCATTACCTACCGCAAAACCGGACAACACGAATCGTCAGGAATCTACTAAAACGGAAAGCAAGCAGGGCGCCGAGGGGATCTTTCACGGCGTGGAATCGCAGGATGGAGCGGGGACGGAGCGGGCGCACACCATTGCGATTTGGACGGGGCTGTTTATTGTTGCAATTGTAGTGAGCCAGTTTGGACGGCCGTCTCACGCGCGCCAAGCAGATTTTCTGCGGGCCTCGGCCAAGGTGGCGGTGCTGGGAAAGGTTGAGCCAAGTGCTCCGGTGGCGCGGCAGATCTCCGAGTCGCGGATGGAAGACGCGAAAGAGTTGACGCCGGCGGTATATGCGAGCCACAAATACGGCGTGGCCTGGCAGTATCCGCGAACTTATGTGCTGCGCAAGGGAGCTAACGCGACTCTGGATTTGTATGGGCACCCGGCGACGGAATCGGCGTTCGCGGCGGCGGGTGGAGTGGCGCTGGCGACGGTGCTTATTCCGGCGCGCGTGTATGCGGGAACGGATTTCAAGGCGGCGGCGTTGACGGCGCGGGTGAACGCGCAGATTTCTGAGCAGGCGTGTGGGAAATTCCGGCGCGTGAGTTTCGACACTGGAGAAGATGTGGTGCTGACGGCTTCGCCGGAGACGGTGGGCACGATTGATTATGCGGCGGCGGAAGTGGATGCCGGCGACGTTGTAGACGGGGCAAGTGCGACGTCGGAGAAGTTTTATCATGTGTATGAGAACGAGGCTTGTTATGAATTCGCGTTGCGCGTTAGCACCAACGCGGCAACGGACAAGCCGGGAACGAGCCGCGTTGACAAGGACGAGGTGTTCGATCGGCTGGCGGAGATATTGACCAGCGTGACGATTGTTCCGGTGCGAGAAGCGGCTGCTGCTGCGGAGGCGCATGGGAATTGAGCTGGGCGCGCTAAGACGAAACAAAATGCGATGGCGGAGCTAAACCATCCGCGTCGTCGGAAGCGAATCGGAAATCGATCGCGGAAATAAATCGAGATGCGCAGCGCGAGACGAAATAAAAAGCAGCGACAGAAATAAAAACAAATGCGGTGTCGGCGATGATTGTGGACGCCGGCGATGATTGTAGACGCCTGGGCGAGCCGCGGGCACGGCATGCCGTGCCCCTACGAAATGCCCGCGGAAGCGCGAAGCTACTGGGTTATTTTGCCGTCGGGAGTGATGATGTGAACCTCGCCGAGGTTTAGTTCGCGGATGCCGGGTTCGATTTTGGCGCGGTCGCCGACGACGATCCAGATGATGTTGTCGGGGTGCACGACGGTTTTGGCGGCGGCGGCGATGTCGGCGACGGTGAGGGCGCGAACTTTACCGCTGTAGGTTTGCCAGTAGTCGTCGGGCAGGCCGTATTGCACTTGATCGTCGATGGAAGTTTCAAGGCCGTCGAGGGTTTCGCGCGATCCGGGAAGCTCGAGAGTTTCCTGGGCCTGCGTTTTTGCGAGTTCTTCCGCGCCGACGGGTTTGTCATTCAGGATGGCGCGAAGTTCCTTGTTCACTTCAACCAAAGACTCCTTCGTCTTATCGGTTTGCACCGGGGCGATAATGCGGAAGGGGCGCTGCGCGCGAGCCTTGGTGAGGCGGGTGGCGGTGCCGTAGCTCCAGTGCTTGTCCTCGCGGAGATTCATGTTGATGCGAGAGCCGAACTGGCCGCCAAGTTCATCGTTCATGGCGATGATGGCGACTTCCTGCGAATTGGATAGCGGCGGCGCAATGGTGCCGGCGTAAATCACGGATTGCTGCGCGCCGGGTTTGTCCATGATGTAGACGACAGATTTGGCGGGCAGGGAGACGGTGCCGATATTTTTCTTGGGGACATCGGCGGGTTTCCAGGTGGCAAAAAGTTTTTCGAGTTCGGGTTTGATTTCGGCAAGCGTGGTGTCCCCAACGATGACCAGCGTGGAATTATTGGGACGGAACCAGACGCTGTGGAATTTGACGAGATCTTCGCGCGAGAGTTTCTCCACGCTGGCGGTGGTGCCGGTACCGGTGAAGGAATTGCCGTAGGCGTGACTCGAGCCGTAGAGCAATGCTGGCAAGAGGCGCAGCGGCACGGTAGTGGGACTATTTTCTTCGCGCTGAATGGCGGCCAGCTGGAGTTTTTGCTGACGCTTGAAGTCGGCCTCTGGGAACGAGGGATGCAGGACGATATCGGCGAAAAGGCTCAGCGACGGATCCAGCTTTGATTTCAGCGCGGATAAATTCACGAACGAGGAATCGAGATTGGAAGCGGCGGTTAATTCTGCGCCGAGAAGTTCGAGTTGATCGCTGATCTGCAGAGCGTTGAGCGTTGCGGTGCCGCCGGTGAGGAGCGAAGTGGTCATGCTGGCGGTGCCGGGTGTGGCCGTTTGATCGGCGGCAAAGCCGGCGTCGGTGATGAGCGAGAAATCGACGAGCGGAACGTCGTGACGTTCGGCCAGGACGATTTTCAAGCCGTTGGAAAGAGCGGAGTGCTGGAGTTTGGGCAGCTTGAGTTCGGGCGGAGTGCCAGGATCAGGAATTTTGGTGCGGTCGACGCCGGCGGACGCGGTCTTGTATTCGGGGAAGGGCTGGACGGAAAGAATGTACACGCCGTCGCTCAGCCAGCGGCGCGCGGCTTCGCGCAGGTTTTCCGAGGTAGCGTCCTGGATGCGTTGCTGAGTGATTTTGTAAGCGCCGGCGTTGCCGAGGAAAACTTCGTTCCTGGCGAGAATGTCGGACTTGCCTCCGAATCCGCCGATACGTTCGGCGCCGCGAATAAACGCCGCCTGATTCTGGACTTTCACGCGCGCGAGTTCTTCGGGCGTGGGACCATCTCTGAGAAATCTGGCGAGTTCCTCGTCCATCTCCTTTTCGATTTTGTCGAGATCCTGGCCGGGACGCGCGGTGACCTGAATTTCAAATTGTCCGGCGATTTCGTTGGTGTCGGCGAAAGCCACGGTGTTGGTGGCGATTTGATCGTCGTAGACGAGGCGCTTGTAGAGGCGGGAAGTTTTACCGTTAGCCAGAATGTCGCTAACCATATCGAGATAGTCGCCGTCGGCGCTGCCGAATTCGGGAATGTTCCAGACCTTGTAGATGCGGGCTTGCGGGACGCGGTCCTGGACGACTTCACGATGCGTTCCGGTGCGCTTGGCGATCCACACGGTCTGGTGGGCGACGGGAGGTCCGGCGGGAATATTGCCGAAATATTTCTCGACTTTTTCTTTGGCGGCCTTGGTATCGACGTCGCCGGCAACCACGATGACCACGTTGGAGGGTCCGTAGTAGGTTTTGAACCACTCCTGCACATCCTTCATGGAAGCAGCGTCGAGATCGGCCATGTCGCCGATGGTGGTCCAGGAATAAGGATGGCCAGCGGGATAGGTATTCTTGGTGAGCAACTGATGCGTGACACCGTAGGGCTGATTCTCACCTTGCCGCTTTTCGTTCTGCACGACGCCGCGCTGCAGATCGAGGGTTTTCTGGTCCAGCGAGCCGAGCAGGCTGCCCATGCGATCGGATTCCATGAAGAGGGCGTAGTCGAGCGCGGAGTCGGGGACGTCCTCAAAATAGTTGGTGCGGTCGGTGTTGGTGGTGCCGTTCAGATCGGTGGCGCCGACTTTTTCCATGGCCTCAATATAGCTGCCCTTGGCGTGTTCGCTGCCGCCGAACATGAGGTGCTCAAAGAGGTGGGCGAAGCCGGTTTTGCCGGGAGTTTCGTTGCCCGAGCCGACGTGATACCAGACGTTGACGGCGACGATGGGAGCTTTGTGATCCTCATGGACGATGAGGGTGAGGCCGTTGTCCAACGTGAATTTGGTGTAAGGAATATCGACGACGGCATTTTGGGCACGGGCGGCACCGGCAAACAACGCCGAGACGGCTAAGACAGCAACTGCGAGCAGACGAACGCGAACACGCATGAAACATACCCTCCGCAAGACTCGTGGCAAACCCTTTGAGTTTACACGCAGCGAGCGTGGTTTGGAATGTCACGCTCCGGGAATCCAATTCGCGCCGCAGAGAAGAAAATAAACTGCCCTGCACGGCGATAGGTATAATCCTGCGCGGGAGACGACCAGCCATGTGTTTTTCTGCAGCAGCGAACTTTGTTGGGGGCAGCGCTCTAGGGGCCGTCGGCGTGGTTACGTTGACGAAGGTGAAGCACCGGCGGGAATTGCTTTTCGCTTCGCTGCCCATCCTGTTCGCCGTGCATCAATTCATCGAAGGATTTGTGTGGCTGGGCTTGGATGGCGTTCTGTCGCAGACGGTAGCGCATAACATGGGTGCGGCGTTCATGCTGTATGCGCAGGGACTGCTGCCGTTTCTGTTGCCGCTGAGCGTGCTGCTGTTTGAGCCTGATGGTAAGAGTCGCAAGCGCATGGTGCCGTTCCTGGTGCTCGGGGGCGGGACGGCGCTGTATATATTGTGGGCACTGACGGCGTATCCGTTGGAACTGTACGTCAAGGGAAACAGCATCGTGTACATCAATCAAGCGACAAACAATACGGCGGTTGCGGTGCTGTACGTGATTGCCACGTGCGGTTCGCTATTCTTTTCCAAGGTTCGGGCGATGGTGAGCTTCGGCGCGGCGAATCTGGTGATCCTGCTGGTGGTGATGGCGTTCAAGAGGTATGCGTTCACGTCGCTGTGGTGCGCGTATGCGGCCATCGCCAGTGTGATTATCCTGGCGTATTTCTGGAAGAGCAGGGCAATCCGGCCGTTGCTGTACGCTTAGTCTTTGCGAGTGGCGCCTTGGAGCCCAGAAATTCAGATGGCAGTCGGGACGGCGGAATCGCGAAAGGTTGTGAAAACACAGGGACTTTAAGTAGCTGTGTTTTCACAACCTTTCATAAGTGTTCATTCTACTTGGGTTATGGATGAATTTTGTTACACAGATAGTTATCCCCGGGTGCGCCGGTTTCCGCCCATAGATATAGGTGCGGAAGGATGAGTTGGAGATAGCAGCGGTCGGCGGGCGCACTTCTCTACGACGTTAATCATACAGAGTAGTGGCTAGACTGTCAAGCCCTATTTTTGGAAAATCGCTGGGAACGCGAGAAAATCGGATTTGCAATGAGCTTTCGCCTGCGGCTTTGCTGCCGAATGACGGAGCGGTTCGCACAACCGGACTTCTGGCCCCTGCTCCGGATTCATGCTGCAAATGGAACGTTTTTACGCTGGAAGTCCGGGTTCAAATCCGGTTGGAAAGCTGGGTGTAGGTGTAAAGAATCAGGCGCGTAGGGCGCGGGCCGGGTCGGTGCGCATGGCGCGCCAGGCAGGCAGAAGACAGGCCATCAACGCAGCTAACGTCATCATTGCAAATGCCAACGCGAACGCCAATGGATCGCGCGGGCTCACTTTGTAAAGCAGGTTTCCAAGTAGCCGTGTCGACAGGAGGGCCACGGCGGAGCCGAGCAATACGCCGAGTGCCGTCAGGGTCATCCCGCGCGAAAGCACCAGGCGCAGCAGATTGGACGCGCCGGCGCCGAGCGCCATACGCAGCCCCAGTTCGCGCGCACTCTGCGAAACCGCACAGGACATCACACCGTACAATCCGATGACCGCGAGCAACAGCGCCGACCCGCCTAACACGCCGACCAGCGTTACGGCCACCATCTGCGGCGAGGTCGAGCGATCCAGCTGCTCTTGCAGCGAAATCACCTCGTACAACGCAAGATTTCCGTCCAACTCGCGCACCTGGCGCACGAGAGCTGCGGCCATGGTTTCCGGTTTCAGCGGCGTTCGCATGTACAAGCCCGTTCCAACCGAGAAATTCTGCCGCCAAGGCACGTAGAAAAATGGTTTCGGAATTTCCCGCACGCTCTGGTATTTGGAGTCTTTCGCCACACCGACCACGCGCATCCACCGACCTTTCACCTGGAGGCGCTCGCCAATGGGATTCTGGCCGCGCCAGTATTGTGCAGCCATCGTTTCATTGACGACCGCTACCGGCGCGGCATTTTCGTTGTCCGCGCGCGTAAATTCCCGGCCTGACACCAGGGGAATACCCATGGTCGCGAGGTAGTCCGGCCCCACTTCGTTGTACTGCACCGTGGGCTGCTTCGCGTCTGGAGGCTGATACCCATCCACGGCGATCGGCGACTCGGAAAAACTTCCATAGCTCAACGGCGTCATTCGCGCGAAGGCTGCCGACTCGACGCCGGGCAGCGCTTTTACCCGCTCGAGCAGCTCATCCTGAAAGGTCTGGGCACGCTGGGCATCATAGCCCGCAGATTTCAAATCGATGCTGGTAAACAAAACTCCATGCGTGGAAAATCCCGGGCTGGAATTTCGAATCTTTTGCAGACTCTGCACCAGCAGCCCCACCACAACCAGCAAAACAAAGCTGAGCGATACCTGGACGAGGACGAGGCCCGAGCGGACCCATGCTCTTCCGCCACCCCCAACTACGCCCGCCGAGTCCGCCTTCAAGGCGGTGGCAAGATCGAGCTTGCGCGTTTGCATCGCGGGGACCAATCCGATTAGGAGCGTCGCGAGCGAGCAAACCCCGGCGCTTAGCGCCAGCACGCGCCAATCAAGTTCCCCAGGGAGATGCATCGAGACCCCGCCGCGCGCGGGGAACAGGAGCACCAGCGCGTGACGGCACCAATGCGCAACGAGCAGCCCGCCCGCCGCGCCAAAGACTGAAAGTACAAGGCCTTCGGTAACGAGTTGCTTCACCAAACGGCCGCGACCTGCGCCGATGGCCATGCGCACGGTCATTTCATGGCGTCGCGCGAACGACCTCACCAGCAGCAGATTGCCGACGTTCGCGCAGGCGATGAGCAGTACGAAAACGACCACGGCGAGCATGATTTCGAGGGTGGGGAGGAGCGTACCCGCGTTATTAAACGGTGTTTGCCACAAAGGCCAGAGCTTGATCCCGCGGCCTCGGTTGGTCTCCGGATAGTCGGCTTCGAGTCGTGTTGCTACGGAGAAGATCTCTTGCTGAGCCTGCTTGAGGGTGACGCCGGGCTTGAGCCGTGCGTACCCTTCAATCCACCTCGCGCCGCGATCCTCCAGTTTGTACCCACCCGCTTGGAAGTTTTCCTCCATCGAAACTGGAACCCAGAACTGCATCGCCCAGCCGACGAACGTCCCGTAAAATCCCTCTGGTGCGACGCCCACGATGGTGTGCAGCACACCGTTGAGCCGCTGCGTTTTCCCAACGATTTGGGGATCGCCCTTGAATCTTCCTTGCCATAGCTGATAACTGATCACCGTCACGGGATGCGCGTTCCGCCCGGAGTCTTCGCCCGGCTCGAATCCACGGCCAAGAACGGGGTGGACTCCGAGCGCGTCAAAATAGTTCGCCGATACGATGCTTCCGGTGGTGCGCTCGGCGCGGTCGCCAATGCTGAGCGTTGTGCCCATGATTGTGGTGACGAAAAACGAGTCGAATAGCGTGCAATTCCTCTGCAAATCGATGAAGTCCGGCCAGGAAATACCGGCGTTGTCAGACTCGCCGCGCGCGGTGCCGGTAAGCGCGAGCAACTGCTCCTGGTGGGTTACCGCCGGATACGGGCGGAACAAGATGCCTTCGACCCAACTGAACACTGCCGCGTTCGCACCGATTCCTAACGTGAGGCAAAGAATCGCTAGCGCAGAAAATCCCGGATTGCGCCGCAACATGCGCAAACCCACGAGGAGATCTCGGAGAGTCGACTCGACCATCGGTAGTCCTCTTTGTTCGCGATAAATCTCCTTTGTCTGCTCGACCCCGCCGAAGCTGCGAAGCGCCTCGCACCGAGCCTCTTCCGCGCTCATGCCTTTGGCCAAGTTCAGTTCGACGGCCATCTCGAGGTGTGAACGCAGTTCCGCCTCCAGGTCGTTTTCGAGACGGCGACGGCGGAAAAGCGCGGCAAGACGGTGGAGGAAGATGCGTAAAAGTTTGCGCATTGGCTAAGTCGTCTCCAGCAACCGATTTATCATGGAGGACATGCGTGCCCAGCTTTCCGCTTCTTCCCCGAGTTGCCTGCGCCCGGCGCGAGTCAGGGAGTAATACTTCGCCCGGCGGTTATTTTCGGAAACACCCCACTTGGAGGCGATCCAACCGCGCTGCTCGAGGCGCAGCAGGCCGGGATAAAGCGTTCCTTGGTTCAGTTGCAGCAAGTCCTCGGAGACCTGTTGGATGCGGAGGGCGATTCCGAAGCCGTGCATCGGCCCCATGGAATCGAGGGTCTTCAGGACCAGCAAATCGAGGGTGCCTTGCAGGACTTCGCTCTTGGAAGTTGGCATACGCTCCTTTAGACGATCAACAGAAGGAAAAGGGAGCTTAGCCCACGTTCCTTTTGACCGTCAACAGGAGTTTTCTGTGAAACCTCAGATTGTCTGCGCCGACAGCGAGGAGAAGCGGCGTGCGATGGCTCGCTCAGCGCTCCAAAATTTCTTTGTAGGCGTTGAGCGCGACTTTTTTTGGTTGGCGATCTAAATCGAAGACGACGGTGCGGGTGGAATTGCCAACGATGGGGAACTGGCCGAGACGCACCATGCCGTTACCAAAATCGGCGAAGACTGGGACAAACATAGCGAAATTCTGGTCCACGTCGCTTTGCGTGATATCAGCGTGAATTTTAACGTGGCCGGATTCGGCGGGCTGCACCTCATATTTAAAGGCGTAGCGCGGCACCTGGGTGCCATAGACCCACTCGCGGAAAAACCAATCGAGACGGCCATTCTTCTGCAGGTCGAGCAGTTTGGGCATGTGCTTGTCGGCGATGGCTTCGAAGGATTCGGTGGAGGCAGGAGCGTCGCGATGGCTTTGTGTGAAATCGTGCATCATGTCGATGAAGGCCTGATCGGCGTCAACGCCAGCAGGACCATTGTCCTGGCGCATCAGGGAGCGCAGCATGGCGAGAACGTAGGCGCCCTTGGAATAGGTGACGCCTTGGTAGGCTTGCTCGGAGTGCGGAGCGATTAGGCGGATGCCGAGCCAAAGCGGCCCGGCGTCGTTGGGAGACACGCCGAAATTATTTTTGTCGAGGATGCGGGTGCGCAGGCGCTCCCAGAACTCGATGTAGTCTTTGTGCCACTTGGGTCCCATGGCTTGCTGCAGAAACAAGCCAGCGGCAAATTCGGCAAAACCTTCGGAGAGCCACTGATCGTGATAGGAAGCCCAGCCGACGCTGTGGCCAAACCACTGATGCGCAACCTCGTGCGGTGTGACTTCGTGAACGAATTCGGTGAACTGATTGTCGATGCGGCCGAAAAGCTCCCATCGCTGCGTGGAATCGATGTATGCGGAAATCGGCAGATAGACTAAGTTAGGCCAGGATTGCCCGAAATTAAAATTCGGCTGTTCGGTGATGTTGAGGTTGTCGTAAGCGGATCTGCCGAAATAGAGCGTACACACCTGCATTTGAGCGCGCGCCTGCTCGAGGGCGTATTTGGTCATCGCGCCCGGAGCCATACCTGATAACGCACTGCTCCTATACCTCTGCAAAGAGTCGGGCAAGTATTCCAGGTAGTAGCCGGAGATCTGGTAATGGGTAATGGTGTCTGCGATGTCGATTTTTTTGTATTCACCGTAGTTGAAGCCGGCCACGGCGATGTGAACAGGAGTGGTCCAGTGGGTGACGGCATATCCGGCTTCGGTGTGTTGGTCGTCGAGTTTGCCGACGCTGATCAAGACATTCGAGGGTGGAACTTTGAAAATGAGATCGTACAGGGCCTTTTCGCCGAAGCCGTTGAGGTTGGGATACCACGATTCCCGCGCGTGGACGTAGAAGCTACCGTTGCCGGCGTTGGTCAACACCTTGTCGCCACCATAATCAACAGTGACGGAATCTTCCTTACCGACGGGTGGAGCTTGATCGAGAATGGCGTAAAAAGAGCCGTCTTCTTTTCTACTTTCCTGAATGAAATGGAGGTCCTGGCCGTTCGCGCCGGTGACGCGCACCACCCGCAAATTGGGGAGCAGCGTGAATTTGAGCACACGCTCGCCCGGAACGAGCGAGGCAAAGGTAATGGTGGCGCGGCTGAACAAATGACCATTCTTGGCGATCACGGTTTCGATATTGTAGCGATGGGTGGCAAAGAGCCGGCGGTCTTGTTGCGAGTTGGCGGTATGGCCGAGAAGCTCGGTTTTCAAGTGCTGGGAATACCAGATGCCGTCGTCCATGCCTTCGCCGTTGCAGTTGATGAGCGCGACTTCTTCGGGCGAATCGATTTGCTGAAGCGCGCCGACACGCATGCGCAAGAAAAAGCGCAGGTCTTTATGCGGCGTGCCGTGCATGTAGGCGTTGAAAAAGGGAGGGTGTTGCGGATTGTAAACGGCGGCGAGGACGTCGGCGTCCACGTTGTCGATGGCTTCGCTCTCGAGGAATGCCTGGGTCAGGCCTTGAGGAATCTCGTGGCGGTAGCGGACTCTTTCGCGCCAATGCTGAAAAGCCGTGGCGGCTTCGGCTGGGGTAGCAACTTTTGGTCCCATGGCCGCCGCCAGTTGCGGAAACTGGTCGGGAGTGAACCGGAAGACGACTTCGGTGACGTCTTCCTCGGCGGTGGGACCACCGGCGCGCCGTTGCAGTTCGATGCGGTCGATGGCGGTAAGCGGCGTAAGAGTGAAGTGCCCTTGACCAACGAAGATGGCGCCGGTTTCGGCTTTGTTCACGAGGTTTAGGAGCGTGATGGTTCCCGATTTTAAGTTGAAGGTGCCCACGTCAACGGGAAGCGTGAAATTTTCAACGTTGAAGCTGTCACCCAGTGCGACATCGCGAAGCTGGCGGTAGGCAGGATCGGAATTGGCGAAGGCGGTGTTCTTGGCGTTTACGGTGACGCTGGTTTGCTGCGCGGTGATGGTTAGGCTCAGAGGGAGATCGGCGGTGCCGTGCAGGTCGACCGTCGTGACGAGCTCGTCGAAACCCTCTTTGACGACGCGGAGGGAATACTTTCCGGCGATTAGGTTTCCCGCGGTAAATTTGCCGGAGTCATCCGAGGTGAGGACCAGAGGTTGAGCGAGGGTGCCGCCAGTGAGTTCGACGCGCGCGCCAGCGATGACCGCGCCGGAGGGATCTTTAACGGTACCGGAAATGGTGTCTGCGCGGAGTTGCGACGCGAAGAACAGGCAAAGGAGCACTGCGATCGCTACACAGAGAAAATGAAATCCGCCAAAACGCGGACCAGCAGCTCGAGGGGTTTTTCGCAGTGTAGGCATGGGCTCCACGCAAACCATCCTTACGGCGCCGGAATGGTCGCATTTTTACCCCGTAATGGCAAATGATATTGCCGGGTAAGTATGATGCAAGCGAATGGTAGTGCCCGCATGATAACGCAACGCGTGGTTGCGGAATGGGAGCATGCGTTGGCGGGCTGAATCCGGATAAGTCATTCGGAACTACCAGCAACTAGAACCAACGACGAGACATCGAGCGAAGGAGGAATCTTTAGGGAATGCGTCGGCCGTTAAGAGACCGACTGGGGCATTCAAACGTCTAAGAAGCAGCACTCAAGCAAGATCAGCCTGGCGGTCTAATCGTACAAAGATTTGGCTGCTAAGGATGCGGAGGACCGATGGAATCGCTATGGTCGGACTTGCGATATGCATGGCGCGAACTGCGGAAACGGCCGGGGTTCGCGCTGACGGCGATCTTGTCGCTGGCGTTGGGCATCGGAGCCACGAGCGCCGTATTCAGCGTGGTTTATGCGGTGCTGATCGATCCGTTTCCGTATCCCGGTTCGGACCGCCTCATGGAGATACGCCTGAGGGACAAAGCCGGCCACGACCGATACGCAGGAGTGAATGGCCCGCAGCTCGAACAGCTTCGCCAGTGTAAGTCGCTCGAGAGCGTGGTTGCCATGGACGGGTGGAACCTGACCACCACAGATGGCGACGTTCCGGAAGATGCCGCGGGCTACTATCTTTCTCCCGAATCACCCAGCCATTGGGGCACCCCGGCGATGATGGGTCGCTGGCTAATCCCCTCGGACGCGCCCCCGGGCCAGGACGCCCGGCAGGTGGTGGTCCTTCCTTATAAGTTCTGGCAAAGATATTTTCTGGGCGATCCCAACGTTGTGGGTCGCAAGATTCAGCTCGTGCACAAGACCTACGAAATTGTCGGAGTGATGCCGCCGCGTTTCAAATGGGGTGAGGCGGATTTGTACCTGCCGCTGAAAGTCTCGTCGGATCCCAACACGTATATGGCGACGTCGCTCAAGCTGCGACCAGGCGTAACGGTGGCGCAAGCTAACGCGGAACTGCAGCCGATTCTCGAACAGTTCGCAAAACTGGCACCGACGCGCTATCCGGAAACGTTTCGGGTGAACCTACAGAGCATCACCGAACTTTACGCCAAGCCCTTGGGTCCCACGCTGTATCTGTTGCTCGGTGCGGTGGCTTCGCTACTCCTTATCGGCTGCGCGAACGTCTCGATTCTGTTGTTGGCGCGCGGCACGGAACGCCAGCATGAACTCGCGGTGCGCGCGGCCGTGGGCGCCGAGCGATTTCGCATGATCCGGCAACTTTTAACGGAGTCGCTGGTGATCGCCATGGCCGGAGCGGTGCTCGGGGTGGTGCTGGCGTGGAGGAGTTTGTCGCTGATCGTCGCCTGGCTGCCAGAGCATACCTTTCCCGCGGAATCAGTAATCAAGATGAACTTGCCGGTGCTGTTTTTCAGCGTGGGCCTGGCGTTCGCCACAGCGATTATTTTCGGGCTCGTGCCCGCGCTGCAGTTATCGCGACCGGACATTGTGCGGCTAATGCAGGGAAGCGGAAGGCGTGTGGCGGGGAGCACGGGTGCCAGGCGCGTACACGGCGGTCTAGTGGCAGCGCAGGTGGCATTGACGCTGGTGATGCTGAGCGTGGCGAGCGCGGCCAGCAAAGGGTTCGTGAAGATGTTAAACGTGGACCTCGGCTACGATCCGCATGACCGGGTTTCACTCCCCATCCCGGTGCACGAGAATACGCACATGTCCTGGCAGGACCGCTCGCAATACTTCGAACAAATTCGCGAGCGGATTGCGGAGATGCCGCAGGTGCTCGAAGCTGGCATTTCTACGAATGCCACGCCTCCGTCCAACGGCAACGACAATCCAGTGGAAATTTTCGGGAGCACGGCTGGCGAAAAGCCGGAGGTTCTTACGAACTCCGTGAGTCCCGAGTACTTTTCACTCCTGCGTATTCCTCTGCTACAGGGCCGCATCTGGGATCGCGAGGAAACCATGCGCGGAGCCCCGGTGGCGGTCATCAACCAGACGATGGCGCGGCAACTGTGGCCGAACGGCGACGCTATTGGTCAGCGGGTACGCATTCCAGTGCTGAAGGGTGAGTCGGCTTACGATCCGTCCGCTCCGGGAAGCGATGGCTGGCTGCAAATCGTCGGCGTCGTGGCGGATGCCCGCGATGATGGACTGCGGAAGCCGGTGAAACCTGCTATCTACGTGCCGTACACGCTGCACATGTGGATGTTTACGCAGATACTGGTGCATACGAGCGTCCCCCCGCTTTCGATATTGCACAGCATGCGCGAGCAACTGATTAAGGTCGATCCGGACCAGCAGGTCATGCAGGTACGCGATTTGCAGACATGGATCACTACACAGCCGGAATATGGAGAGCAGCGTTTGGTGACCACGTTGTTCGGGATTTTTGCGATTCTTGGGCTGGCGCTGGCGGCGCTGGGACTCTACAGCGTGGTGTCTTACGGAGTTGCGACGCGCACCAACGAATTTGGCATTCGCATGGCGCTTGGAGCTCGCGCTGGCGACGTGTTCCGTATTGTGTTTGCTTCCACGGCCGTAAACGTGGGCGCTGGCGTAGCGGTAGGGATTCTGCTGTGCGTGGCGTTCGGTAAACTGGCCACCAAGTGGGTTATGGAGAGTTCGCGAGACCCACTCATGCTCGCGGGCGTGACGCTTTTGCTTATCCTTGCCGCGACCCTGGCCAGCCTCATGCCCGCGCGGCGTGCTGCGGCGGTGGATCCCATGGAAGCTTTGCGCTACGAGTAGCCGAGAAATTTCCGCAGCCTGTCGTCAGCAACACAGCACGCTTGCGCTAGCGCCTGTGTCGCCGCTCTATCGTTTGTCCCCCAGACTGTTCAAGGTCTAGAATCGTCGTGGAGAAACCTATGGCTGATGAACTGGTGATCGCGGGGCGGGCGTTTCGTTCGCGGCTGATTGTGGGAACGGGGAAGTACCGGAGCTTTGCGGAGATGGCGCGGGCGCACGCGGCGTCTGGCGCGGATATGGTGACGGTGGCGGTGCGGCGGGTGAATTTGACGGATAAGTCCAAGGAATCGCTGCTAGATTTTATCGATCGCGAGAAGATTTTCATTTTGCCGAATACCGCGGCGTGTTACACGGCGGAAGAAGCGATTCGCACCGCGCGGCTGGGACGCGAAGTGGGGCTTTCGAATTGGGTGAAACTGGAAGTGATTGGCGACCAGCAGACGCTTTTTCCGGATACCGAGCAGTTGATTGAAGCTACGCGGGTGTTGGCCAAGGAAGGTTTTATTGTGTTGCCGTACACCAACGATGATTTGATTGCGGCGCGGAAATTGATTGATGCCGGGGCGGCGGCGGTGATGCCGCTGGCGGCGCCGATCGGGTCGGGGCTGGGGATACAGAACGCGACGAATTTGCGGATTTTGCGCGAGCGGATTACTGAGGTGCCCATGATTGTCGATGCCGGCGTGGGCACGGCTTCGGACGCGGCAATCGCGATGGAGCTTGGCGCGGACGGGATATTGATGAACACGGCGATTGCCGAGGCGCAGGATTCGGTGTTGATGGCGGAAGCGATGCGGGATGCGACGATCGCCGGGCGGAAGAGTTTTCTGGCGGGGCGGATGCCTAAACGTTTGTATGCCACAGCGTCCAGCCCGCTCGCCGGCGTGGTGCGCTAGGACGCGCACTTGGAGAATCCGCCCGAGAGAAGACGCGTTTGGCAATCGCTGCCGTTCATCACGTTGGTGGCTTTGGCGTTGCGATTGGTGGCCGTCGGATTCCTTTACAAAGATACGTGGAACGACTTCCGCGATCATTTATTGTTCGGATTTGAAATTGGACGCATCGCGCGCTCGTTGGCCGCGGGGCACGGCTACGGCAATCCGATGTTGATGGAAACCGGGCCGACCGCGTGGATGACCCCCATCTATCCTTATTTGTTGGCCGGAGTGTTTCGCATATTCGGCATCTATAGCCGAAATTCGGCGCTGGTGATTCTTTCATTTAATGCGTTGTGTTCCGCGCTGACGTGTATCCCGATATTTTTGATGGCGCGACGCAGCTTTGGGCGGAGCGTCGCGGTGGTGGCGTGTTGGATCTGGGCGCTTTCGCCATATTCCATTTACATTTCCGGCGGGTTTGTGTGGGAGACGTGCCTCAGCGCGCTGCTGCTGGCGATTCTTTTTCTTTGGACGCTGCAGCTTCGTGAGCATCCTGGCCGGTGGAGCTGGCTGGGTTTCGGCATCTTGTGGGGAGTCTCGGCGCTGACGAATGCCTCGACGCTGGCGCTGTTTCCTTTCCTTACAGGGTGGGCGCTGTATCCCCTCAGGAGAACGCGGGTAAGTCGCCAGCAGTGGTTGGCAGCAACCGTACTGGCGGTGCTTGGATTGGCCATCGCAGTTCTCCCGTGGCAGGTGCGCAACTACCGCACGTTTCACACGCCCATAACGCTGCGCGATAATTTTTGGCTCGAGTTCTGGGTGGGCAACGACGGCCACAGCGAAAGCTGGATGGATGAAAACGCGCACCCTTCCATAAACGAAGCGGAACTCGCCGAATTTGTGCGGCGGGGAGAGATTCCTTACATGCAGGAAAAGCGTCGCGAGGCGCTGAGCTATCTCGCGCAGCATCCGGGGCAATTCGTGGCGCTGAGTTTTCGAAGATTTCTGTACATGTGGACGGGCTTCTGGAATCTTGCGCCAGAGAATCTGGAGATTGAGTTTCACAATCCGGCGAACGCTTATCTGGCGACGGGGTTGACGGCAGCAATGCTGATCGGGCTGTGGCAGGCGCTGCGCAATACTCGCGACGCGACATGGCCGTATGTGCTGGTGCTGGTTTTCTACCCGCTGATTTTTTATGTTACACATCCGGCGATGCGTTACCGGCACATGATGGAGCCGGAGATGGTGGTACTGGCGGCAGTGGGCGTGCGATTTCTAGTGCTGGGAGCCAAGGGCAAAATTCCGCTTGCGACGGAGCGGTTGCATGCCGCGTGAACGGGATTGCCAGTGGGCGTTCTAAGCGGTCGTTAGTGCCAGCGAAGAATCGAGAAGCCGAGCGCGGTGCTGATGCACCAGGCCAACAGCGTCCATTTGAAGGAAATGGAAAACTCACGCAGGCTGTCGATTTTTGATTTGCAGATTTGCGCGAGTTCGAAAACTTGATCAGTGACGTTGCGCAGCAGTTGCTCGGGGGTGGAGCTGGATACCGCGGCGAAATAATGGCTGCTGTCCTTATGCTGGCTTACGTGTTCGTAGTACAGCAATTCCGAGCCTACGCGCGGCGATTGGTGATGGCGGGCGATGCGCGGCATGAGCACGTGGGAGATGAGGTAGAGCGAGCGAACGAATCCGAGGGCCAGCAGAGAGTAAGTGAGCAGGTACAGTAAGCAGGTGGCGCCCGCGAAGTTCAAGGTCCAGCGCATTTTGGGGAAGACCACTTCGCCCAGCGGAATGGTGCTGGCGGCGAAAAAAAGCAGAAACGTTACCAGGTAGCCGGCTTTGAGGTCTGCGGCACGGATGATGGCTTGCTGATCTTCGAAGTTGCGCCAGGCGAAGTTGAGCTGGTCTTCCATCGTGGCGATGGATTTGCGCGTGTGGTGATCGGTCGCGGGTATCGGCGGGGTGGCCATGTTTTTCGTTTGAGTTGGGCTAAAGACTCTACGCGCGAAGCAATTCGGTGATGAAGCGCGAGAATAGCGCAGTTGGGTGCGGTCGGCTATTTGTTTTTTCCTGCGGCGTGCGCACCGCGGGCTCCGTCCTCACATGGTGCGAAAGAAAAAGTGCCAGGTGGCGTCCACCAGGGCGTGGACGATGGCGGAGGCGAAGATGGAGCCGGATTTGCGCCACGTCCATCCGTAGAAAAATCCCGCAACGGTGGCCAGGAGGGCGTAACCCCAGTTGGGGAAGTGGCCATTGGTGATGTGCGAGAGGCCGAAGAGCACGGAGGCAGCGCACCAACCGGTGAGAGCGCTGTTGGTTTTTCGCGATAATATGTTCTGCAACAAGCCACGAAAGAGAAATTCTTCCGGCCATGCGGTGAAAATCAGAATGCCGAGAGCCGCAACGGGCAGGGAAGCTGCCGAACTCCAACGCGGCGCGAATTGCATGAAGTGCAACGCGAGACCCGACGGGATGGCAACGCAGCCAAAGACGAGAAAGCTGCCGACGGTGTATAGACTCCAGTGAGGTTCCCAACCGATCGAATAGCCGACGTCCGCGAGGTGCCGGGTTAGCAAAAACGCGGCGATTCCCACATTCACCATCACCAACACCGTGAAGACGTAAGATAATTTTCCGCCAGGATACGGCCACAGCCAGTGCGCGGGCGAGAACTTCACGGTGACCCAGACGGCTGCGAGGATGGCGAAATCCTGCCACGCGCCGGCTGGACGGCGCTCCGCCGAAACAGCCGCTGCCAAGGGGACGAAAATCAACGCGAGCACGGCGCCAGCACGCGAGAACGCAAAAGTGTTTGTCCCCAGAACGTAAATCAGGTATGCAAGGAAGAGGGTTGCGCCGAGAAGAATTCCGGCGGCGGAACCCAAGCGCGCGGAAAGTGTCTCTATAACGCCGCGCGACGCGGAGAGCAGCATCACGAGTAGCAAAAACGCGAACGCCGTGAGCGTGGCAGCGAACGCCCGGCCACCAAAGCCGAGCCATGCACCGTATAATCCTGCGGCGAGCGAGAGCACGGCCCAGAGGCTGATTGCGGGCAAAGGACCGAGTTGGCGGGCAGCGGGCAAGATTTTTATGAGAAGGGAATTGTAGCGCAGCGGCATGGCGGACAATACTCAGCAGCGAGTTGCGTTGAATTCGCCGGCGAATTCGCCGGCAAAGGCGAATCGACGGCTAGCGTTTATCGACTGGATGCGCGGCCTCGCGTGCCTGCTGATGTTCCAGACGCACTGCTACGACTCCTGGCTGAGCGTCGAGGCGCGCGGCGGGGCGTTGTTTCACTGGTCACAATTGCTGGGGACGTTGCCCGCGCCGCTATTTTTGTTTTTGTCCGGCGTGTCTTTTGCGCTGGTGACGGAACGCCTGTGGGAGAAGGGCACGGCGCGGGACACGATTGCACGGGTTACGATTTGGCGCGGTTTTGAGATTTATGCCGCGGGTGTTCTGTTCCGCGTGCAGGAGTACGTGCTGGGCTACCCGCATTCACCATGGACGGACCTGCTGCGCGTGGACGTGCTGAACATCCTGGGAATTGGGATGATGCTGATGGGTGTGATTTGCTGGCTGGCGACTTCCGAGAAGCTGGTGGTCTCGCGCCGCGTTTCGATGTATGGCGCCATCGTGTTGGCGACGGTGGTAGCCATGGTGACGCCGGTGCTTTACACCACGCACCGGTTGCAGTTTTTGCCGTGGCCCATCGAATCGTACATCGACGGCGTGCACACTTTTAACGCGCCGCAGCCGTGGCTGTTCCCTATATTCCCGTGGATTGCCTTCGCGTTGGCGGGGCTGGCAGTGGGGCTTTTTCTGTTTACGGACTTCGCGAAGCGAGACGAGCGAATTACCTTCGGGGTACTCGGCGCGGGCGGCGTGCTTTGCTGCGGCGCGGCAATTGTGCTGGACCTACTGCCGATGCGACTGTATGCCGTTTACGACTATTGGCACACGAGCCCGTTGTTTCTGCTGCTGCGTTGCGGGATCTTGTTGATGATCATGTTTCTGGCGTACGTATGGTGCAAGTGGGGATTGGCGAGCAATGGCCTAAGTCCGGCGATACAACTCGGAAAAACTTCGCTGCTGGTGTATTGGGTGCATATTGAATTCGTCTACGGGCGTTTTTCGATATTACCTAAGCGGCAGTGCAGCGTGGGCAAAGCGAGCGTGGGATTGCTGGTGATTTTTGTGGCCATGCTGCTGCTGTCGATCGCGCGCACGAACTGGAAGCGCAAGAAGGTTGTCGCCATAGCAGCGCCCGGCGTGCCGATCGCAAACGTTGGCGGAGCGGTTTAGGAGCTGGTGAGGGAGCTTTGACGAAGCTGGTTCGGAAGAGTTCTAAGTCTTACGGTTTTTGCTGCGAATCCTGATCGAGCCACTGCGCTTGCGGAATTTTGATGATGACTTCGCCGGGTTTCGCCAGCAGCGAACCTTCGCGCGCGAGCTTTTCGATAGTGCGCGGATCCGATTTCAAGTCGTGAACATGCTCGGCGAGACGACCGTTTTCCTCGTTGAGGCGCGCCAGATTGGCTTTGACGGTGGAGATTTCCGCCTGCGTGCGGCGCATTGCGAGATAGCCGTGCGTGCCAAAAATATCGTGGACCACGAGCACGAGGATGAGCAGCCCGAGAACTCCGCGGCCATACTGGCGCCACAGTGAAGAGAATCGGTCGCCATCGTCCGCGGAGCGAGCGGCGGGCGATTTGCCGGCCGACGCATTACCGACGGCGGAATGGCCCAGCGGCGGCTTTATGACGCGCGATTTATTTTCTTGCGAGTTCAATCCAGAGTCTCTCAATTTTTCAAAATCCAGTCGGTGGCTTCGCGTGCGAGCTTCGCGGAAGCAGCCGCGCTGTTGGCCTCGATGTACAGCCGCAACAGCGGTTCCGTGCCGCTTAATCTCGCCAGCATCCACGAACCATCATCGAATACGAATTTTGCACCGTCCGTGCGATCGATAGATACGACTTTGCGCCCCACTAGTGTCGAATTGTCCACCGCAACCTTCTTGATGGCGTTTGCTTTTTGTTCGTCGCTGAGGTGCAGATTTTCGCGGATGGGCCAGAACTCGCGGCCAAGCTTCTTGAACATGCGCTGAATCTGTTCGCCAAGCGAGGCCCCGCGCGCGGCGATCATTTCGGCCACCAGCAGGCAAGCCAGGATTCCGTCTTTTTCGGGGACGTGGCCGCGAATGGTGAGGCCAGCGCTCTCTTCTCCGCCGAGCGCGATTTTGTCTTCACGGATAAGTTGGCCGATGTACTTAAATCCCACCGGCGTTTGAAACGTGGTCTGAGAATGGGATTTGGCGACCGCGTCGACCATTTGCGTGGTAGCGACGCTGCGGGCGGCGGGAAGGCTCCAGCCGCGACTTTCGACAATGTAATCGTAGACCAGCGCGAGCACGAGATTGGGTTGAATCCACGTGCCATCGCGGTCGACGATGCCGAAGCGATCTGCGTCGCCGTCGGTGGCCAGTCCCGCGGCGGACTTCGTTTCTTGCACGGCTTTGCGTAGCGGCGCGAGGTTTTCTTCCGAGACGTCCGGACCGGTGCCGTCGAAAAGGCAATCGCGCTCCGCGCGCAGCGTTTGGACAGGGATGCCGTGGTCCGCGAGAATCTTGTTCAAATAGCCCGCGCCGCAGCCGTGCAGAGCATCCACGACGAGTTTATTATTGGATTTTTGCAGCACCTCGAAGCGCACCAGTTCGCCCAGGCGTTTCAGATAGGGCCCGTGCAGATCGATTTTTTCCGTCTTTTCCGACCCTTTCGCTCCGTGCGCGGGCGATTTGGGAACTGGCCCATCCCTCTCGATGTTTTTAGTTACCCGCGCCTCTATGTCTTTGGTAACCTCCGGGAGCGCCGGGCCGGCATCGCTGGAGGAGAATTTCAGGCCGTGATACTGCGCGGGATTGTGGCTCGCGGTAAAGTTGACCGCGCCGTCTAGTTTGCTGCGCGTGATTTCGTAGGCCACCGCAGGCGTGGGGCTGAAAGTGTTGGAGAGCAGAGCGCGAATGCCGTGCGCTTCGAGGATGTCGACGGCCAGTTGCGAGAATTCTTCGGAATAGAAGCGCGTGTCGTAGCCCACGAGCATGGTGGGCTTGGCGGATTTACTTTTTACGTGTTCCGAGATGGCGTTTAGCGCCAGGCGCACATTGGCGAAAGTAAAATCGTCGGCGATCAGGCCGCGCCACCCAGAGGTACCGAACTTGATTGGGGAAGTGGTCATAGCGCCTCATTCTAGCCCGTCTCGGCCAGATGCAAAATACGAGGGTAACTGTAGTGCATAATCCGCGAAAAATTCCAGCATTTACGGGTAGCGGCCATGGGAGGCGACCATGAAGGCGACCAAGCGAGCAAGCGGTACGACAACGACGGAGTCGTTCACGGACGCCAGAGTCGTATTGGTGACCGTCCCATCGCTGACTGAGGGACGCAAGATCGCCAAAAGCGTGGTCAAGAAAAGGCTTGCGGCGTGTGTCAACATTCTGCATTCGCCGGTGAGTTCCGTCTACCGCTGGAAGGAAAAGGTTGAAGTCGCGCACGAATATCTTTTACTTATCAAAACGACCGGCGCTGCATATGCCGCTCTGCAAAACGAAATCGCGCGAATGCACAGCTACGACGTACCAGAAATTGTGGCGCTGCCGATGGCAACAGGATTAGCAGAGTATTTGGCTTGGTTGCGCGCATCGGTGGCTTGAGCGGCCGTTGTAGGGGCACAGCATGCTGTGCCCGCTCTTGCCGGAGCGTCAGACTATTTCGCGATTTGTGTTCGGCGTCCGTCAGACGTACAGCAGCGCCTGGTCAAGATCAGCGTTGATGTCTTCGACGTCCTCGATGCCGACCGAGAGACGCACCAAGCCGTCGGTGATGCCAATGCGCTCACGCACTTCAGGCGGCATGGAGGCATGCGTCATCTGAGCGGGCAGGGAGATCAGCGTTTCCACGCCGCCAAGGCTTTCCGCCAACGAGCACAGCTTCACTTGATTCAGGAAGCGGCGGGCCGCGTCCAGCGAACCCAACTCGAAGGAAATCATCGCGCCGGGTCCACGCTGCTGACGCCGCGCAACGTCGTGTTGCGGATGCGAAGGCAGCCCCGGGTAGTAGACCTTGCGGACCTTCGGGTGAGCGTCCAGGTGGCGCGCCACCGCAATGCCGTTGGCGTTGTGTTGCAGCATGCGCACCGCCAACGTTTTGATCCCGCGCGAAATCAGAAAACAATCCATCGGCGCCAACCCGCTGCCGGCGGAGCGCTGAATAAAATAAATTTTTTCCGCATCTTCGGGGCGCGTCAGCACTACGGCGCCGCCGGTGGCGTCGCTGTGGCCGTTCAGATACTTGGTCATGGAATGGACCACGATGTTGGCACCGAGCTCGATGGGCCGCTGCAGATAGGGACTGAGAAACGTATTATCGACCACCAAAGTGATGTTCCGGCTGCCGGCCACCTTCGCAACCGCAGCGATGTCCGTAACCTTCATGGTCGGATTTGTGGGCGTCTCGATGTACAACATTTTCGTATTGGGACGGAAAGACGCATGCACCATATCGGGCACGGAGGTATCTACAAAGCTGAACTCCAGACCAAAATGCACGAGTAATTGTGTCGACAGGCGGAATACGCCGCCGTAGACCGCTTCCGAAAGCACCACGTGGTCGCCGGGACGCAGCATGCGAAACACGGCATCAATGCCCGCCATTCCCGAAGTGAACACGTACGCGCTGTGGCCGCCTTCCAGTTTCGCCAGCGTGCGCTCCAGTGCTTTGCGGTTGGGATGATTGCTCCGCGCGTAGTCGTAGCCTTTGTGTTTGCCGAGTTCCTCGTAGACGTACGTGGAAGTCTGATAGATCGGCGCCACGATGGACCCGGTGCTGGGATCCGGTTCCTGGCCGACATGAATCGCGTTGGTGGCAAAACCCATTGATATTCTCCTTCGTTTCCTGCGGGGCAGCGCACAAGCGTCCCCGATGACAGATGCTGCGAGTTCGTTCCCCGCCCTGCGTGTCGAGAGGATTCTAAAACGCTACAGGATGGCGCGGTGGCCGGTCAAATTGTCCGGTTGCATCGCTTCTCCGGTTACGTTGCGGGCGATGCGGGCCGTACCCGAACTTCGTCCGTGTCCAAGCAGCGTCCGCTAATGGCGCGGCATCGAACAGGAATGCGACGGCACTTGACCCCACACCGCAGTCGCATACAGGATAGAGGCTAGCTTATCCAATGAAGATTCGTCCAAGAATATCCTTCGGCGTAGTTCTATGGCTGGCGGCAGCCAATGCCTGTTTGCTGGCTACGGCGGCACGGCCGGCATGGGCGCAAAACCCGCCCACCGCTCCGAAAGCGGACGCCGCGCCAACGTCGGCCAACACGCGCATCAAGATTACGGTAACGGGCGGTGACAATAATGCGGCGGTTGAGAACGCCAGCGTGTACGTGAAGTACGTCGAAGAGCACAAAATTGCTAAAGACAAAAAACTGGAATTAAACGTCAAGACCAGTCGCGAGGGCGTGGCGCACGTACCCAACGCGCCGGCCGGGCGAGTATTGATTCAAGTTGTGGCGGACGGATGGAAAACCTACGGGCGCTGGTATGACATCACCGACCCAAATCAGGAGTTCAAGATTCACCTCGAGCGGCCGCCGAAGTGGTACTAGCTTTTGTTTGCGGAGCGCGGGAAGTGCGAGAATTACTTGTTCTTCCCAGTCCGCGAAGAAAAAATTGCACGCCGGATTTATTTTTTGTAGCCGCCACCACGCCGCGTCGCGGCCACGGGCCGCAAGAATTCTTGCAGCAAATGTAATTGCACAGAAACGGTGCAAAGCGGTAGAGAGCATTGAAGAGTGGCGAGTTACGAGCAGCGCAAGTTCGATTTCCACATGGTTTTCAACACTTGTGTTGAAAACTTAACCGCAGCGAAATATTTTTTGTGCGTTTCGGCAATCGTCGTGCACAACCGCCGCCGCAACTTTTGCTTCAGCCGCTGCGAAATGATAGAGTTACGGAAAGTTTTTCATGAACGAAACATTTGACGGTCCATTTTCCCTGGTGCAGATGTTCATCGGCAGCATTCTCGCTCGCCCGTTGCGCAGCGCGTTGAGTGTTGTAGCCATCGCCATCCAAGTCATTTTGGTACTGATGATAGTAGGTCTTACTTCAGGAATGCTTTCCGAATGGGGCAAGCGCGCTGAAGGTGTCGGCGCGGATATCCTGGTGCAGCCGCCCAACGCTTCCATTTTTTTCGCATTCTCCAGCGCCGTAATGCAAGAAAGCGCCGGCGAACAAATTGCCGCGCTGCCTGGCGTGGACGAAGTCGCGCCCACGGTGATCCTCACCGAGCCCAAGAGCTTGATGCTGATCTACGGCATTGACTATCAGCGCTTTAACGCCTTGAGCCGCGGCTTTCTGTATCGCGCCGGCCGGCCCTTCGCTGCGCCAGACGAAGCGATTGCCGACGACATCATGGCGCAACAGCGCCACTTGAAAGTGGGCAGCCAGGTCACGCTCCTGAATCACAACTTTACTATCAGTGGCATCGTGGCACACGGCAAGGGTGCGCGCTTCTTCGTCCCGCTGCGCACGGCGCAAGAGATTACTGGCGCCGAGCAACGCGTCTCCATGTTCTACGTGCGCAGCAAAGGGGATACCGAGGGCACGCGCGCGCAAATCCTCAAGTTGATGCCGCAAACAAGCGTGCGCTCGCTTTCCGAATACGTTTCGCTGATGACTTCCTCCAATCTTCCGCAACTAAAACCCTTCACGCGTACCATGGTGTGGCTGGGCATCGTGATCAGCTTTCTGGTGGTGCTGCTGAACATGCACACCATGGTGATGGAACGCACGCGAGAAGTTGGCATACTGAAAGCCCTGGGATTTACGCGCTTTGCGGTTGTCCGCATGCTGCTCGGCGAGACCATGGTGGTCGCGCTTATCGGCACCATCGTGGGGATTTTGCTGACCTTCGTGACCCAGGCCATTCTAAAGCAAACCAGTCCCGGTCTCACGGTACTCATTACGCCGAGTTGGGTATTTTCCGCGGTTGGCTTGGCGCTGGCGGGAGCTGCCGCGGGCGCGCTCTATCCCGCACTCCGCGCCGCCAGCTATGACCCCGTCGTTGCGCTTGCTTATGAATAGTTGCGTTGGCTTACGAATAATCGCGCTCGCTTATGAATAGCGTGGCATCGCAGACAGTCACCAAACTAAGTGCTCGCAGGCGCGCGCCAGCGAATAACCCGACAAACCTCATTCGCGAACGGCGCGAAATTCGCTCCGTCCGTTCCTATTCTGTGTTCAAATGGGCGACGCATTCTTGGGAGACCTGGCGATGGAATTGCCAATGGACAAGCATTACGAGGCGCGCATCCTTGAGCGCCGCGACCTCGCGCATGATTTGTGGCTGATTCGCGTCGACCCTGGCGGACCCTTTAAATATCTTGCCGGCCAATACGCCACGCTAGGCGTGGAGTACGAGGGCAAGCGCCTCGAGCGCGCCTATTCCATCGTCTCTTCGCCGTATGAGCCCACTCTCGAATTTTTCGTCGAACTGGTGCCTGAAGGATTGCTAACGCCGCACCTCTACAAATTGCAAGTCGGCGACACCCTGCTGTGCCGCAAAATCTCCAAAGGTCGCTTCACCCTGGACCTGCGCAGCGGCCGCAAACACCACTTACTTCTTTCCACCGTCACCGGCATTGCCCCCTTCGTCAGCTACGTCCGTACGCTCTATCGCGATTGGAAAGAAGGGAACAGCCCCATGCCCGGCGAGCACAGGCTCTATTGCCTGCAGGGCGGAAGCCGCTCGTGGGAATTTGGCTATCGCGACGAGATGGAAAAGCTTGCTTCCGAGGTTCCGTGGTTCAAATTTGCCACCACAGTGAGCCGTCCGTGGGAAGATACCGCGTGGACCGGCGAAACCGGGCGAGTCGATGATTTGATTCGCAAATATACCGATGTGTGGAGTCTGCGCCCTGCGGAAACCACTGGCTATCTCTGCGGACACCCCAGCATGGTCGAAAACGGCCGCGGCATCCTGCAACGCGCCGGATGGAAAAAAGACGCCATGTTCGAAGAAGTGTACTTTCAGCCTGCGAAAGAAGTCGAAGAGGCCTAGCGTGAGAGCCCGACTTCACAGACTGCGGAGAAAACACTCCGTTTTGTGGGTCTCTGTTTTGTGGGTCGGAGGTTTAGCTCCGACTTCAAGTGCTTGGCTACCAATGCGCTTTAGCGCCTGAGGGAATTGCCTTTGCCCCTTTTCCGCAGTCTCTTCAGACGGGCCGCAAACGCATCATCATAAAAAAAGCTCTAGCCCTGAGAACGACAGTTATGCCCCCGACCTTATGTTCGCAATCTCGTCCGTGACATCTTCTATAGTCGCCAGCGGACACACCACGTGCACCGTTTCCTGCGGATCGGTCACATCAATTCTTATCGCGCCATTTACCGTGCTGATCAGCACATGTTGCTCGCCGTCCTTCACTTCAAGCAAGGTGGAGTCCGGCAACTTCCCAAGCTCGTGCGCGGCGACGCGCGCCACCGGCATCCATTCCCGCGCGTCGTGCCCCGCCTTCTGCAGATAGCGATCCGGTACGAATTGCATCACCATCGGAATGGCTGCGGCCGGCATCCACATGTGCACATGGTCGCCACCTCCGCGATACTCGTCCACGTCCACGCGCATCACACCTTCGCGAAACGTGTACGCGCCCGTCAACGCCACCGCACCCACGACTCCCAGGCCAATCTTCGCGAACATGATCATCGCGTGCCTCCGTCCGGTCCGTTGGTGTTTTTGGAATCCACCCACACGCGCACGGTATTTTCTTCATCCTTGACGGAAACCAGCTCGGTATCGCCTTGCGTTGAGAGCATCCGCAGTCCCGCCACCAGATCAATCTCATCTTTTCCGGCCGAGAACATCGCGTCCACTACCGACAACGGGATTTTTACTTCCACGTGCGAAACATTGGGCTTGCCGGATTCCTTGTTCGCGCTTTCGTCTTTCTTGTCGTCACCGTCCTTGTTCATGTGGTGGTGGCCGATATGACCAGAGCCGTCCGTAACGTGTACCAGCAGGAATCCGCCTTGTTTGGCCACCCGCACGTCTTCTCCATCCTTACCGTTCACGGTCACAAATTCGCCGTCTTTGGAGCTCCGCACCGCGTCCAGCAGCGCGCGAAAATCCACGCCGTTCGCGTCAAACTTATCGATGGTGACCTTGCCGCCATGCAATTGATTCTTGTTGATAGTCGGCAAAATTTTCTCCGCCAACTCCAGCGGCACATTCACGCATACGGTCTCACCTTTGGCATCCGAGCTGATCACTCGCACGTGCAGCCAGCGATCACTGTGGGACGCCGTTTGCGCATATCCAGCCAAGGGCGACACCAGCAGCGCCGCGGCGAGCACCAGCGAGGTGTGGTTGAATCGGTTAAACAACTTGGGCATTCGTATCATGGCGGTTCGTCTCCTTCACCGATCGCCGGCTGGCACCTCTTCGTTGCCTCTCAGGCATGCCGTGCGATGGCGCCAACGGTTTGTCGGCGTTTGATAGGAATACGAAGGGCCGTTGGAGAAAGTTCCAAACAATCTACTGAGCTTCGCTTTTTTGGAGTGCGGCGGCTTGACGCCGCTTTCACGCGGCAGGCAGTTGCGCGATTGTAACGCGGTTATGGCAATGCCTTCTGTAATGCCATTGGATTGATACCAGAATGCTCAGTCGCCTTCAGGAACCGGAATCGTCGTAGCGCTTGGCGGCCCCAGCGTCGCGGCAGGAGCGCTATTTGCGGGCACCCGAGCCACCGCCGGCGGGATGCGCCCAGTCGCCACCGCCGCGGCATATTGCGAAATCACGCCGTAACACTCGCAGGCGCTGGATTCCAGCTTCGCCCGGTCAACGATTTTTACCACCCCTCGCGTGTGCTCGATCGCGCCAGCGCGACTCAGCAATCCCTCGGCCAACGTTACGCTGGGCCGGTCCGTGCCCATCATGGTAGCCAGAAAATCCTGCGTAATCGCCAGAGAGTCCGCCTTAACGCGATCCTGGGCCATCAGCAGCCAGCGCGCCAGCCGTTGCTCCAGACCATGCACGCGATTGCACGCTGCAGTTTGCGCCACTTGTAAGCCCAGCGACATGGTGTAGCGCGCCGTATATTTCCGCATCTCCGGCAGGCGCGGCGCCAACTTGCGAAAACGCGCCACCGATATGCGAAACGCGCTTCCCGAAACTTGCACAATCTCCTGCAGCGGGTGACGCGGAAAGCCCATCATCGCCGGCAGACCCACCATGCCCTCGCGACCCGTGATCCCGGCTTCCACCGTCCGCCCGTCGTGCATAAACACGACCAGCGAAATCAGTCCACTGTTCGGGAAGTTCAGGAATTTCAGCGGTTGGTGCGGTTCGTGTAGCACCAGATGATCTGGTGTTTCAAAATAACGCAGGTGCGGCCGCAGAATGCGCCATTCCGCTTCCGTCATGGCACACAGCGCTTCGTTCAGAACGATTTTCCCATTGCCGGCCTGCCGCACTTTCCGTCGTGCCAGCCGACTGCCGGATGATTTCGCGCGCTTTTTCTTGACAGTCATATGGCCATTCGGGGGAAGGAGGTCTTTGCTCTATGCCTTAGTCCACTTCAGATATATCGCAGCCAGCGGTGGCAGCGTAAGCTCCAGCGAAAACGGCCGGCCCATGTGCTTGATCGCAGTTGCCTCTACATTCCCTTCGTTGCCGACGTTCGATCCGCCGTAGCGCTCGGCATCACTATTAAAAACCTCGCGATACGCGCCCGGCTCCGGCACGGCTATGCGGTACCCGCGCCGCACAACCGGCGTGGCATTCATCACCACCACAATAAAATCTCCCGGCGTCCGGCCGCGCCGAATAAACGATAAAACGCTGTTGTCGCCGTCGTTGGCGTCGATCCATTCAAATCCTGGCCACTCGAAATCCACTTCATGCAACGCCGGTTCGGCGGCGTAAAAATGATTTAGATCCGACACCAAATGCTGGATCCCGCGATGTGAATCCCACTGCAACAGATGCCAATCCAGACTCTTCGCTTCCGTCCACTCATGCCGCTGCGCGAACTCTTGCCCCATAAACAAAAGCTTCTTTCCTGGATGCGCATATTGGTAGCTGTACAGTAATCGCAAGTTGGCGAACTGCTGCCACAAGTCGCCCGGCATCTTGTGCAGCAGGGAATTCTTTCCGTGCACCACCTCATCGTGCGAGAAGGGCAAAAGAAAATTTTCCGTAAACGCGTAAATCAGAGAAAAGGTCAGTTTATTGTGTTCGTACTTTCGATGGATGGGGTCGGAGGAAAAATATTTCAGCGTGTCGTTCATCCAGCCCATGTTCCACTTCAGGCTGAAGCCCAGCCCTCCCAGATACGTCGGACGCGATACGCTTGGCCACGACGTCGACTCCTCCGCGATGGTCAGAATCCCCGGAAAACGCTCATTCGCCACTTCATTCAGACGCTTCAGAAAATCGATGGCCTCAAGATTTTCGCGTCCGCCGAATTTGTTGGGCACCCACTCGCCCTGCTTGCGCGAATAGTCCAGATACAACATAGAAGCCACGGCGTCCACACGCAGCCCGTCGATGTGGTACTTGTCCAGCCAGAAGAGCGCGTTGGAAATCAGGTAGTTTCGTACTTCGTTGCGACCGTAGTTATAGACCAGCGTGCCCCAATCCGGGTGCGAACCTTGCCGCGGGTCGGAATGTTCGTAAAGATGTGTGCCATCGAATTGCGATAGGCCGTGCGTATCGCGCGGAAAATGCGCCGGGGTCCAATCCAGCAGCACTCCCAAATCCGCTTGATGGCAGCGGTCGATAAACTCCATGAAATCCGCGGGCGAGCCAAAGCGGCTGGTCGCCGCGAAATACCCAATCGTCTGGTAGCCCCACGAACCATCGTACGGATGCTCCATGATTGGCAGCAGTTCGATGTGCGTGTAGCCCAGCTCCTTAACATACGGAATCAGCTGGTCGCCGAGTTCGCGATAGCTGAGCCAACGATTTTTCTCCTCCGGGATGCGCCGCCACGAGCCCAAATGAACTTCATAGATAGCCATCGGAGCGTCGAGCCACTTCTTACTCGTACGCTGGCTGATCCATTCCGTGTCGCGCCAGGCGTGAGCGTCCAGTCGCGCTACTACCGACCCGGTGTTGGGCCGCAGTTCGGAACGAAATCCATATGGATCCGCTTTGAGCGGCAGCATCGTTCCCGTCGGCCCGATGATCTCGTACTTGTAAATCGCGCCCTCGGACAGTTCCGGAACAAACAATTCCCAAATCCCCGAAGAGCCGCGTGGGCGCATCACGTCCACACGGCCATCCCAGCGATTGAAGTCGCCAACGATGCTCACGCGCCGCGCGCTCGGTGCCCACACCGCAAAATGCACGCCCGCCACGCCTTCGTGCCTGACTACGTGCGCACCGAACTTTTCATACGTGTCGTAATGCCGCCCTTCCCCCATCAAATACAAATCGAACTCGCTGATGGAGTAAGGGAACGCGTAGGTGTCGTAAACTTCGTGCTCCTCGCCGTGGTGTGTGCGATAGCGAATCTTGTAGCTGCCGGGGGCCGGCGCTGTAGTTTGACTGGAAAGAAATGACGCTTCGAAAAAGCCTTCCGGCCGCAACTTCACGGCGTCCACCACCTTAGCCATGGCGATCGGCGGACGTTCCGCCGCCGCGCTATGCAGCGCTATGCTGGCTTCCGCCGCCCACGGCAGAAAAAATCGAATGGCCCATCCGCCCGATACCGGATGCGGGCCTAGCAGCGAAAAAGGATCCGAATTTCGCCCCACCACCAGCGCCGCGATGTTGCGCTCCAGAACCTGCTCGGGGCTTTCCGCGGGAAGGGAACTGGCTGCCGGCGGTTTGGAACGGATGATTTCTTCGGCCAATAGATTGCCTCAGTGAAGTCTGCGAACCGGTACGCCCAGAGCTTAACTGGAAAGCGCACCATTAAATGGGATTCTATGGTTTCGTCGAAGCAATTTGCAAACGGTATGGCCCGCTGCCCCGTGCGTCGCCCTGCGCATCGGGAGTTGGCTACCAATGTTGGATGCCAAGCTAAGCTCTTTCGATTCCGTGGCGCCTTGGAATTTGTTATTGTCGCATGCGATTATCACGTGCGCGGATGGCAAAACTTTCCATGGAGAAATCCCCTCAGGCGATGAACAACACTTTCAAGTTTAGCTTTCGCATGAGCATCTCAGCGCTGCTGCTCCTGACGGGCTTTTTTGCTGTGACGATTGTCCGCGCGCAAGACCGCGGACAAGCGCGCTCCATGGTTATTTCCACCAACGGCATCGTAGCCGCCGAATCCCCGCTGGCCGCGCAAGCCGGGGTGCAGATCCTCGAACACGGTGGCAACGCTGTCGATGCCGCCATCGCCACCAACGCCATGATGGGCGTGGTCGCCCCGATGATGAACGGCATCGGCGGCGATTTGTTCGTCATCGTCTACGATGCCAAAGCCAACAAACTCTATGGACTGAACGCCAGCGGCTGGGCGCCGAAAGCCCTTACACCGGAACTCCTGCACAAGCAGGGTCTCCGCGACATGCCCCAGCAAGGCATAAACACCATCACCGTGCCGGGCGTCGTCGACGGCTGGCAAAAACTTGCCGACCGCTTCGGACGCAGAAAACTCTCCGATGATTTGGCTGCGGCCATTCGGACCGCGCAGAACGGTTTTCCGGTCCCCGAAATGACCGCCGCGGTGTGGGCCCTCGAAGTCGATCATCTGCGCGCCGACGATGCGGCGTCGAAGCTTTATCTTCCGCAGGATCGCGCTCCGCATACCGGCGATATTTTTCGTAATCCCGAGCTTGCGGAATCCCTGCGCGAAGTTGCTGCCGGGGGCCGCGACGCTTATTACAAAGGTGCCATCGCGCAAAAAATCCTCGACGCCATGAAACGCCACGGCGGCATGATGACCGCTCAGGATCTCGCGGAATTCTCCGCCGAATGGGTCGAGCCCATCTCCATCACCTATCGCGATTGGACCGTTTACGAAATGCCACCCAACGTGCAAGGTCTCGCCGCTCTGGAAATGCTCAATATCCTCGAAACCGAGACCCTCGGACAAAAGGACAGCGGCTTCGGCTCGACCAAAACTCTGCATGCCATGATCGAAGCGAAAAAACTCGCCTACGCCGATCTGGAAAAATATATAGGCGATCCGCGCAAACAGAATCTTCCGGTCTCCACGCTGCTTTCCAAAGAATGGGCCGCCCAGCGCGCCAAGCTCATCGATCCGGACCATGCCAATTGCGATGCCACCGCCGGCGTCATCGGCGGCGGAACCGACACCACCTATCTCAGCGTGGTCGATCGTGACGGCAACATGGTCTCGCTGATTCAAAGCAATTATTCCGCGTTTGGCTCCGGCATCGTGGCCGCAGGCACCGGATTCGTGCTGCACAATCGCGGCGGACTCTTCACCCTCGATCCAACCTCTCCCAATTTGCTTGCCGGACGCAAACGCCCGCTGCACACCATCATTCCCGCGTTCGCGCAAAAGGGCGACACCCGCATCGCCTTCGGCATCATGGGCGGCTGGAATCAGGCCCAGGCCCACGCGCAATTCATCTCCGACATCGCGGACTTCAAGATGAACATTCAAGCTGCCCTGGAAGCTCCGCGCTTCACCAAGAAAACCTTCACCGGCTGCGATGTGGAAATGGAAAGCCGCTTCGCGGGTAACGTCCGCAACGAACTCGCCGCCAAGGGCCACAAAATCACCCTCAAAGGCGCCTTCTCCAGCGACATGGGCGGTGGCCAAGCCGTCCTCAGAGATTTTTCCACTGGCACCAACTACGGCGCTTCCGACCCGCGCAAAGACGGCGAGGCCATCCCCGAGCTACCCAATTAGTTCCCAAATTGGGACGAATTTGGTCATCCAATTCGCAAGCAATTTCTCGATTCCGTGATTTTGTGCTTGACTCCAGGTTGTACCATGCTATACTTGCTGATAGGGATAACTACAAGGTTTTTACGCGCGCCCCACTGTAGCGCAGGGCGCTTGGTTTTGAGCCCTGCGGCTTTTGCCCCACCGATCCCGGTCGGAATCTGGAGTCGCCGTCGCGGGGTACCTGCTAGTGACTAATTGTGTAATAAGGAATGGGCGTAAACGCTTTAGAATGAGCACTTCCATATCATACTGAGCGCAAAGGACTTTAATCCCTTTTCGCTCAGTATGATGCGATATTTGAGGCTTGTCGTTTGGGTAGTTTACTCTGTTGCGAATTACTCCCTCACCCTCGCCAACCGCCTTCTTCGATGCCCGGAAGCCGCCGGTCAAATGCCGCCAGCTGTACCAGACGGGAACTTTTCTGCCGTCGAGGACCAGGGTTCCTTTCGGAACTAAAGTAACTCCAATAGAATGTGCGCCTTGTAATTGAAGGAGTGGCCCATCAGGTGCACCTGTACTAAAGGACGGGTAACGCGGCCCGCAGCTACGCCACCCGAAGCCGGAGTTTAAGATGGACCACCAGTCCTCCATCACTGCGTTCACAGTAAGGGTGTTTATCGTCTCAATCGGTGCCGCCTGCTTCCTGCCGGCCACCCACGCACAGACTGCGGACTTGTCTGGCCGCTACCAGTGCGTACAGGTCAAAGTGCAAGAGAAAGTGCAGGCTTGCTCCGCCGCGCCGCTCATCCTAAAGAACGACGGTCACTTTGAATTGCGCGGCTGGGAAGGCAGCTATCTGGTGAACGGGCAATGGGTCGAACTATCCGACTCTTTGTTGAAAGCGCGCGCCAAGATCGAGCCGGGACACAAAATCTCGCTGCGTTACTACGGCAAAAATGGCTTGGTTGAGATGATCTACGAACGCCGCGTCGCCGAGCTGGGCAAAACCGCGCTGGGCTAACGCATGCAAGTGAACTTACATTTCGTAATGCTGGAAGAGTTGTCCGACGCCGCTCCGTGCGCCACAGTGGCCGAGAACATTGTCGCGCGCATTCAAATCATCCGCGAATGTCCACCCGGCGACGTGGACTTTGCCGATTCCGCTTCCGACGCCGATCCCACAACTTAAAGAATCGATCCGAAGAATCCGCCGCGGTAGCAACCGAGCCTGCGCCGTTCCGCGACCGCCGTTTGTAATGGCGCAGCATGCTGCGCGGTTTGGTATTTTCTTCCCGATTGTTTTGCAAATCGGCGAGAACTTATTTGTTCGTCGCCGCAGTCTTGTTCTCCACCGGCGCGGCAATCCCCGGAGCGACGACCGGCTGTAGAAACGGCATCATGGCGCGCAGCTTCGGGCCCAGTTGTTCGATAAGGTGAGTCTGTTCGCTGCGCCGCGTGGCCAGAAAATTGGGGCAGCCTTTTTCGTTTTCGTCGATCCACTTCTGCGCGAAACTGCCGTCCTTGATTTCCGAAAGCAGCTTTTTCATTTCGTCCTTGGTCTGTTGCGTCACCAGCCGCGGACCGGCGGTGTAGTCGCCGTGCTCGGCGGTGTCGCTGATGGAATAGCGCATGTAGCTTAGGCCGCCGCGATAAATCAGATCCACGATCAATTTCAATTCATGCATGCACTCGAAGTACGCCACTTCCGGCTGGTAGCCCGCATTGACTAGCGTGTCAAAGCCCGCTTTGATCAGCGCGCTAACCCCGCCGCAGAGCACCGCTTGTTCGCCGAATAGATCCGTCTCGGTTTCTTCCGTGAAGGTGGTTTCGAGCACGCCCGCGCGAGTGCAGCCCAAGCCTTTGGCGTAAGAAAGCGCCAGCGCTTTGGCGTTGCCGCTGGCGTCTTGCTCGATAGCGATGAGCGCCGGCGTTCCGCCGCCTTCGGTGAACACCTCACGCACGCGGTGACCGGGCGCTTTCGGCGCGATCATGGAAACGTCCACGGACTTCGGCGGCTTGATGGTCCCAAAGCGAATATTAAAACCGTGCGCGAACATCAACGTCTTGCCGGCTTTCAAGTGCGGCTCGATGGATTCGCGATAAATTTTTTGCTGCTTGGTGTCCGGCGTAAGAATCATGATCACGTCGGCCCACGCGGCGGCCTCCGCGGGTGTGGTCACCACCAGCCCATCCTTTTCCGCCTTGGCTTTGCTGGCGCTGCCGGGTTGCAGGCCGACGTGCACCTCCACACCGCTATCGCGCAAGTTTAGGGCGTGCGCGTGGCCTTGCGAGCCGTAGCCGATGATGGCTACTTTTTTGGCTTGAATCAGGGAGATGTCCGCGGCGTTTTCGTAATAGAGATTTGCCATTTGGTTCGTTGCTTCCTTTCGGATTTTGCGAAAATCGTTTTTTTTAGTTTGTCGCTACTTCGATTTGAGGATTCAAAAGAGTCAAAGTCAAAAGTCGCAGGGCTCAAAATCAAGCGCCCTGCGCTACACGGTGGCGCTCTGCGGAACATCCTGCGGTGGGGGCTGCAGCAAATCGCCGCCGCGGGTCATGCTGATGCGGCCGCTGCGGGCCATTTCCAGTACGCCGAAAGGTCGCAGTACTTCGATCAGGCCGTCGATTTTATCCACCGTGCCGCTGACTTCGATGATCAGCGAGTCTGGGGCCACGTCTACGACGCGCCCGCGAAATACTTTGATCAACTCCATCAGGTGTGGCCGATTTTGTTGGTCGGCCCTCACTTTGATCAGTGCCAAGTCGCGTTCCAGCAAGCTGCGCTCGCTGACGTTTTCCGCCAGCAGCACGTCCACTAATTTTTCCAGGCTGGCTTCCAGACGGTGGCCACCTTTGGCGTCGGTGTGCGCCACGATGGTCATGCGGGCAATTTGGTCGTTGTCCGTGGGACCGACCGTAAGCGAGTCAATGTTAATGGCCAAACGGCGCGCCAGCGATGCCACGCGATTTAGGACGCCGGGTTTGTTTTCTACGTAGGCTACTAATGTTTGCATTTTTCCTCGATCAACGAAATCTGGTCCGTCCCTTTTTTCATCAAGGCGCACAGAATGAATTCTGTGCCACCAAATCCGCTACGGTTCCGTGGCGGTTTCCACCAACGGATTGTTGGGACGACGGATCATTTCGTGTAAACCCTTTCCGGCCGGGACCATCGGGTAGACGGAATCTTCTTGTTCCACGCGGAAGTCGATGAGCACTGATTCGGGATACTCGCGCGCGGCGCGAATCGTGTTGATGCTGTCGGTGCGATTGCTTACGCGTTCGCCGCGGATACCGAAAGCGTTCGCCAGCGCGGCAAAATCCGGCGCCACCAGCGGCGTGGCCACGTATCGCTTGTCGTAGAAAAATTCCTGCCACTGGCGAACCATGCCCAGGAACCCGTTGTTGACGATGGCAATCTTGATGTTGATTTTTTCCTGAACGATGGTCGCCAGCTCGCACATGGTCATCTGGAAACCGCCGTCGCCCACCACCACCCAGACTTCCGCGTCGCGCTTGGCAAATTTTGCGCCGATGGCCGCAGGCAGAGCGAACCCCATCGTACCCAGCCCGCCAGAAGTAATTAGCGAACGCGGCGCATTGTGGTGGTAATACTGCGCTTCCCACATCTGGTGCTGACCGACGTCCGTCACCACGATGGCTTCGCCGTTCGTCGCTTTCCAGATATCGTTGATCACGTGCGCGGCGTAGAGATGGCCATTGTCCGGCAGGCTCTGGATGTCTCGCACCGCGGAGTCACCCTTCATCTCGGCGATGCGGGCGAGCCAGTCGCCATGTTCGCGCGTGGCGATGTGCGGCAAGAGCGATTCGAGCACCTCGCGCGCATCGCCCACCAGCGCGGCATCGACGGCCACGTTCTTGTTAATTTCCGAGCGGTCAATTTCGATGTGGATTTTGCGCGCGGTCTTCGCGTAAGTGCGCAAATCGCCGGTGACGCGATCGTCAAAGCGCATTCCCACGGCAATCAGCAAATCCGCCTCCTGAATGGCGTGGTTGACCCACGCTTCGCCGTGCATGCCCATCATGCCCAGATTCAGTTTTTCGTTGGCAGGAAAGCAGCCTATGCCCAGCAGCGTCATAGCCACGGGAATGTTCGCGGACTTCACGAATTCCGCAAACGTCTTCATCGCGCCGCTTACCATGATGCCGTGCCCGGCCAGGATCAGCGGGCGCTTGGCGGTATTCAGAAGCTCGACCGCGCGATCGAACTCCGCTTGATCGAAATTTTTCTGCTTGCGCTTCACCGGCAGCTTCGGCGTGGCCGCTTCCCAATCGAACTCAGCGGAAGCCTGCTGCGCATCTTTGGTAATATCCACCAGCACCGGTCCCGGCCGGCCAGTGTTGGCAATCACAAACGCTTCGCGCATGGTCCGCGCGATATCTTCCGCGCGAGAGACAATCACGTTGTGCTTGGTAATCGGCATGGTGATGCCGGTGATGTCGATTTCCTGAAACGCGTCCGAGCCCAGCAATTTGCTGGAAACCTGCCCCGTGATGCACACCACCGGGGAAGAATCGAGCATCGCCGTGGCAATTCCGGTGACCATGTTAGTTGCGCCCGGGCCGGAGGTAGCCATGGCCACGCCAACTTCGCCGCTCGCCCGCGCATAGCCGTCCGCCATGTGCGTGGCGCCCTGTTCGTGGCGCACCAGCACGTGATGCAATTTTGATTTGCCCAGCGCGTCATACACCGGCAAAATTGCTCCGCCGGGATAACCAAACAAATCGCGCACGCCCAGCTTCGTCAACGACTCGCAAAGTATTTCCGCACCCGTCAGCTTCATAGCGTCCTTCCTAAGCCCGGCGAGCTGGCACTTTGGCCAGCGCTAGAAAATGATTTGGGCACCACCGCAACCGCGCCCAGCGACGACGACGACACCAGCAGGGCGTACTTGGCGAACACCCCGTTTGTAAATCGCGGTGCGGGAGGCTTCCATCGTGTCAGGCGTTGCTGAATTTCCGCGTCGCTTAATTCCACGTTTAATTTGCGTCCCGGTATGTCGAACACGATCACATCGCCGTCCGCCACTGCGGCAATCGGACCGCCGTTCGCCGCTTCCGGAGCCACGTGCCCAGCCATCAAGCCGTGCGTCGCGCCAGAAAAGCGTCCGTCGGTCAACAGCGCCACGGAGTCGCCGAGCCCGGCGCCCACCAAAGCCGCGGTGACGGCCAACATCTCCCGCATGCCCGGTCCGCCCTTCGGCCCTTCATAACGAATCACCAGTACATCCCCCTTTTTAATCTGGTTGCCATCCACGGCCGCGAACGCCGCTTCCTCCGAATCAAAGACCCGCGCCGGCCCGCTAAACGTTTTGAAATCGTGGCCCGCAACCTTAATCACACAGCCTTCGGGCGCAAGATTGCCTTTCAGAATCACCAAGCCGCCCGTGGGCTTCAGCGGCGCATTCAGTTTGCGGACCACTTCCTGCCCCGGCGTTTCCTTGGCGGCGCTGGCTTCTTCGCCAATGGTCCGCCCGCTGACAGTGAGGGCTTCGCCGCGCAGCAGTCTGGCTTCAACCAGGCGCTTCGCGACCAGTGCAGTACCGCCTGCTGCGTATAGTTCTGTAGCGACAAATCGGCCTCCCGGTTTCAGGTCTGCAAGAATAGGTGTGCGGCTGCTGACGCGATCAAAATCATCAATGTTCAGCGAAAGCCCCGCTTCGTTGGCGACGGCCAGCAAATGCAGTACCGCATTGGTGGAACCGCCAGTGGCGGCCACGCCGGTGATGGCATTTTCAATGGCCGTCTTGGTGATGATTTTTGACGGCGTCACATTTTTCCGCAAAAGTTCCAGCACCATTTCTCCAGCGCGCTTTCCGGACGCGGCTTTGGCGGAGTTGGTCGCGGGAACGCTGGAAAGCCCCATCGGCGCGATACCCAAAAATTCGCAAACCAGGGCCATGGTGTTGGCGGTGAATTGCCCGCCGCAGGCTCCGGCGCCGGGACACGCGGCGACTTCCAGCGAGTGCAGCTGGGCGTCGGTCATTCCGCCGCTGGAGTGTTTACCAATGGCTTCGTAAACATCCTGAATCGTTACGGTGTGCCCCTCGAATTGTCCAGGGGCAATCGAGCCGCCATACAAAATCAGGCCAGGGATGTTCAACCGTGCCAGCGCCATGATGCCGCCGGGAATGGTTTTGTCGCAGCCCACGAGCACGATCAACGCGTCGAATAGATTTCCGCGCGTCACCAGTTCGATCGAATCGGCGATCACTTCGCGGCTGATCAGCGAAGCGCGCATGCCTTCCGTGCCCATGGTGATGCCATCGGAAATCGATACGGTGTTGAACTCCAGCGGCGTGCCGCCCGCCGCGCGAATGCCGTCCTTGACGTGAACCGCCAATTCCCGCAGGTGATAGTTGCAGGGACCGATTTCGATCCAGGTGTTGGCGACGCCAATCAAAGGCTTGGCGAAGTCGCCGTCTTTTAGGCCGGAGGCGCGCAACATGGCGCGAGCGCCGGCGCGGGCGGGGCCGTCCGTCAAAGTGTGGCTGCGCGGTTTTAAGGTCGATTCCGTCACGATCGAATTCTCCCTGTAAAAACAAAAAACCATCATCCGGATGGGGATGATGGCCCTCAAACTCTGCGTTGCTGGTCTGGCTAGGCCGCCATCATCCTGTTGCTCCCCACTCTGAGGTGGGCCGGATTCGCACAATCGGCTGGCCGGTGCACACAGCCGAAACGTGCCTTGCGTGATGCGCTACGTGAATGGTGGCGGTGCGTGACATACGAACTCGCCAACAAAGTAACAGCATGCGGCGCTCTCGTCAATCAGTCCAATTAATACTTTTGTACAATTAAATAAGGAATTGTTATTGGGGTGTCCTGCATCCCTGCCGATGCCGGGAACTTTACCGGCATTTTTAAGGAATCACTAAAGCGAGTCGCGGGTAGCTAGCTGCGGAATATCGCGGCGCGCTGCTTCGCGGGCAACTTTGCTGGTTAACCTTATTAGGCGACTCCCGCTGGGTAACCCGCTGCGCCAATCCAGCGTCCTTATATAGGTAGCTGTAACGCGGCCTGTTGAGCCTTTGACGCAACGCCCTCCGGCGGATGCGTGACAATGGATTTAGCGTTTCGGTCTTTCTTGGGTTTGGGATTGCGACGGTGAACTGCATGAAAAATATCTTCGCACGGCGAATCGGCGTTTTGCTCGCGTCGCCCTTTTTGCTTGCTCTATTCTTTTCATTTTTCGTTGTGGCTTGGGCGCAAACTCCAGCGCAAGCGCCATCATCAACTCCAGCGCAAACACCTGACGCCACACCCGCCAATCCGCCTTCGGCCGCAAATCCGACGCCTGGTGGCCGGCAGCGTCGCCAGAATCAGGATGAGAACGGCCCGCGCCCAGTATTTGGCAGGATCGTGGCCATCCAGGACGGCGTCATGAAAATTTCCCGGCCCGACGGCTCTGAGGCGACCGTGAAGATTACGTCCACGACCGAGTTTCGCAAAGATCGCGAGCCTGCCAAGTTGAAGGATTTTAAAGTTGGCGACGGCGTGGTGGTGCGCGGGGAAGAAAATCCCGACTACTCCTTCACCGCGCAAATGATCGTCGGGCGCAATGGCAACGGCCCGAATGGCCCCAATCGGCAGAATCCCGTGGGCACACTGGGCAAGGATTTTGTGATCGGTGAAGTGAAAGCACTGGATCCGCCAAGCATCACCGTGATGCGCACTGATAACGTCAAACAAACATTCGAGCTGAATGAAGACACCTCGCTGCGTAAAGGTCGCGAGAGCGTGACCATGGCAGACGTGCAAGTCGGCGACCACATCTTTGCGCGTGGTGCGCTGCAAGACAATCAATTCGTTCCCAAGACCGTGACAGTCATCGCGCCCGATCAATGGAAACGCATGCAAGAATTGGGAGTCACGTCGCCGGCAGCGGGACGCGCTACGCAGCAGGGTAACGCCCAGGGCGGAACGGCAGGCAGCGCGACAAAGGCTACGCCGGGCGCCGCACCGGGTGCCGCATCTGGCGCCGCGCCGAGCAAACCTACGGAGCCGCCGAATTGAAGCTTGTAGCCGCCGCGGGAATTCTGGTGCTGACGGCGGCGTGCGTTTGCCAAGCGGGACACGCACAGGAGCCGCCGGCTATGCCGCCGAATGCTCCGACAGCGCCATCACCGAATCCCCCACCAAGTTCGGCGCCAAGTTCCGAGCAAAATCCCGGAACTAGCGAAACGCCGGTGCCGGCGCAAACTGCTTCGCCGACTTCGCCAGCAAGTTCGCAAACAACTCCGCAAGCGGCTCCTCAAGCAAGTGCGCCGGCCGTGGCGTATCAAATTTCCGGCAGCGTCCGTTCGGCAAAGACTCCGTTGCCCGGCGTTACCGTCACCGCAACCAATACACTCACCGGCAAGAAATTTTCGACCGTGACCGCGCCAGATGGAACATTCTCTTTGGCGGGAATTCCGCGCGGCCGTTACGTGGTGCGCGTGGAGTTCATGGGCTTCGCCTCGGCCACGCAGGAAGTGGTGCTCAACCCTACGAATACTTCTGGGAAAGTTGATGCGGAGTTGCTGCTCGCCTCTCGCCAGCAGCAACAATCTAACACCGCCAACGCCGCATTAACCGCAGCCGGCCGCGGCTTCCAAAGCATGGCCATGGACAGCGCGCTTTCGGCGCTTTCCGGCGGCGCGCTTCCCACCGGCACCGGTGGCGGCCAAGCGACAAGCTCTGGCGATATCGCCTCGCTGCCGCTAAATGGCGCGGGAGCGGACGCCCCAACGGAATCAGTGAGCATCAGCGGCGCGCAAGGTCGCACGCAGGATTTTGGTTCCGGCAACGAGGATGAATTGCAGCAGCGCATTCAGGAATTTCGCGAGCGCGCGCAACGCGATGGTTTGCTGGGCGGAGGTGGTCTCGGGGGCGGTCCCGGCGGAGGGCCTGGCGGCGGAGGAATTTTTTCGCTCGGGCGCTTGCCTCAAGGTTTTAACGTAAATCAGCCCCATGGCTTCCTGTATTTTAACGATGACAATTCTGTTCTGGACGCCGCTCCTTACGGCCTCCTGGGTCACACCAGCACAAAGGCCAGTTACAACCAAGCCAAATTCGGCGCCAATGTCGGCGGCCCGTTAAACATTCCGCATATTTTTAATGGTGGAAACAAAACATTTTTCTTTTTGGGCTGGAACGGGTCACGCGGAGATACGCCGTACGATTCTTTTTCCAACGTGCCGACCATGGCCGAACGCGGCGGCGATTTCAGCGCGTTGCTGGGCGCGCCGGTGTTGGGGCCGACTGGCGCGCAAGTGATCAATCAATGCACCGGGCAACCCGTGCTGTCCGGACAGATTTTCGACCCCACCACCATCAGGGTCGTTAACGGACAAACCTGCAGCAATCCGTTCCCGGGCAATCAGATCACTACACCGTTGAGCTCCCAGGCCACTTCGTTGTTGAATTTCATTCCGTTGCCCAATGGGCCGGGAACGTCGCAAAACTTTAATTTCGTTTCCGCGGAGAATTCCAGTTCGGATACCGTGATCGTCCGCCTGATTCACAATTTCTCCGGAAGCGGCAACCCGGGCTCCGGTGGTCGTGGTGGAGGCGGAGGAGGCGGCAGGCAGCGCGGGCCGCAGAACAATTTGAATTTTGGATTGAACTACGCGCGCACTAACGTCACCTTGGTGAATGCCTTTCCGTCGCTCGGCGGCGGCACTAGCACGCAGGGCCTGAATGCCACGGCCGGCTGGACCTACGGCAACGGGCGGCTCGCGAATGTTTTTCGCGTGACGTATAACCACAACCATATCGACACCACCAATCTGTTTTCCAATGTCCTCGACGTGGCTGGGGAAGCGGGAATCGGCGGCATCTCGAACGCGCCTTTTGATTGGGGACTGCCGGGGATAAGCTTTAGTTCGTTGACGGGGCTGAGCGATCCGACCACGCGCCGCGAACTCGATCAGACCTACACGTTCTCTGACACCGTTACGTACCATCGCGGCAAGCACAATTTGCGATTTGGCGGGGACTACCGCCGCATCCTGCAGAGTTTTCGCTCCGCCAAGAACGCCGAAGGCAGCTTTGTCTTTACTGGTTATGCCACCGCGCTGGGCGGAAATCAGCAAGCCAACCCCGGCACGGGTTCGGACTTCGCCGACTTTCTCCTGGGATTGCCGCAGCAGAGCACCATCCAGTCGGTGAGCGTCGGTACTGACGCCTTTAATTTTCGCGCTAACGCTTACGATGGTTTTGTGCAGGACGATTGGCGCGTGCGCGCGAACTTAACCATCAACGCCGGTCTCCGCTACGAGTACAATGGGCCCTTTACCGAGGCCAACAACCGCATCTCGGACCTGGATGTCGCGCCGAATTTTTCCGCAGCCACTTTGGTCTTGCCGGGCGGCACCGGCGAATTCTTCGGGGTCTATCCGCAATCACTTGTGCGCCCGGATCGCGACGACTTCGCCCCGCGCGTCGGCATCGCTTGGAAGCCGCCGGCATCCATATCTCCCAAGACCGTGGTGCGCGCGGGCTACGGCATCAACTACAATCTGGCGCAGTATTCCACCATCATTCAGAATTTTGCCTTTCAGCCACCGTTCGCACAGACTGCAACGAATATCAGCGGCGCCCCCGGCGACCTGACCCTGGCCAATGGTTTTCCGCCGATAAACCCGAACACCCTCACCAACAATTTTGCCGTTGACCCCAACTACCGCATCGGTTACGTGCAGGTGTGGAACCTGAACATCCAGCGCGAACTGGCGGGCGGCGTGGTCATTAATATTGGCTATAACGGCGCTAAAGGCACCAATCTGGACATCGATCGCGCGTTGACGATTACCGGTTTGCAGCCTTTTATCTATGAAACTTCGCAGGGCAATTCCATTTTGCACGCCGGAACATTCTCCGTTCGCAAGCGCCTGGCGAAGGGCATCGGTTTTGGCGTCACCTACGTTTTCTCCAAGTCCATCGACGATGCTGGCTCTATCGGCGGAGGCGGGGTGGTGGTGGCGCAAAATCCTTTCGACATTTCCGCGGATCGTGGACTTTCCAGCTTCGACCAGCCCAACAAGATCACCGGCAACTGGATCTATCAGTTGCCGCTGGGAGAAAATCACCGCTTCGCCTCCAGCGGCGCCGCGGCGCACATTTTCGGAAATTGGCAGTGGAGCGGCGACGTAACAATCGCTTCGGGCATGCCCTTCACCGTGCACGTGCTCGGCAATACCCTGGATGTCGATCGCGGCGTCAGCGGCTCGCTGCGCGCCAACATCGTTCCCGGGCAATCCATCTCGATTCCCAATCAAAGCGCGTCAGAATGGTTTAACGTGAATGCCTTTTGCATTCCGCAGACCACCGGCGGCGGCTCGGGCACCATCCCAACTTGTGTGAATCCCGCCGATTCTCCCTATGGCGACGTTGGGCGCAACACCATTCAAGGGCCCGGGGAATTCGTCATGGACATGTCCATCAGCAAGACTTTTCCCATCAAGGAATTTCGCGCGCTGGAATTGCGGCTCACCGCGAGCAATGTTTTCAACTCCATAAACTATACTTCGCTGGGAACCGTGGTGAATTCTCCCAGCTTCGGCGAGGTCACCAGCGCGGGCACGACCCGGCGCGTCACCATGTACGCGCGGTTTCGTTTTTGATGAAGGCGCTTATGCTCAACCGTTACTACAAAATGTTTTTCTCGAAAGCGCTCGCCGCCACTGCCACGAAGATTGTGGCGATTGCCACGGCGGTTGTTTTGTTAGCGCAAGTCGCGATTCCGCTGTCGGCGCAATCTACCGCCGTGCCCGCCCCGCCCGCCGCACCTGCCGCGCCGTCGCAACAAAGCAGTTCGGCCATCCGCGTGAACACCGACCTGGTACTGGTCAATGTCGTGGTGCGCGATAAAAAAGGTAACCTAATCCGCGATTTGAAGAAGCAAGACTTTACCGTTCTGGAGGACAACAAACCGCAGAGCATTTCGACTTTTGATTTTGAAAATGTCGATGAATTGCAAACCGCTGGCGCCGCCGGCTCCGCCGTTACCGGCACTGCCGGGGAAGGCGCGTTGCTGCGCTCCACGGGTCAGCCGGGCCTGCAGGCCCGCGACCGCCGCCTAATGCTCTTGTTTTTCGATTTCAGCGACATGCAGCCGGAAGAAATCGATCGCGCCGCCGACGCCGCCATAAAATTCGTCCAGACCAAGATGCAACCCGCCGACCTCGTCGCCGTGGTTTCGCTCTCCACCAACCTGCGCCTTGATCTAGATTTCACCGATGATCGCGCCAAACTTTTGGCCGTGCTCAATGGCTATGCTTCGGGACAGGGGCAGGGTTTCGACAACGGCGCCACCGGCACGGCTGAAGGCAGCGCGGAAACCAGCGGTTCGTTCACTCCCGACGACACCGACTACAACACCTTCAGCGCGGACCGCAAACTTGTCGCCCTGCAATCGCTGATGATGTCGCTGGGAAAAATCTCGCAGAAAAAGTCCATCGTCTATTTCAGTAATGGCATCACGCAGTCCGGCATAGACAATCAATCCGCGCTGCGGGCCACCACCGCCGCCGCGGTGAAAGCTAACGTTTCCATTTATCCCATGGATATTCGCGGCTTGCAGGCGTTGCCTCCCGGTGGCGAGGCACAGAACGCCAGCCTGCACGGCGTCTCGGCCTATTCCGGCGCGTCCATTATCAACGATCTCAGCTCCAACGCCGCCTCGCAGGATACCCTCGCCACGCTGGCCTCCGATACCGGTGGCAAGGCTTTCTTTGATTCCAACGATTTCACCGGCGTTTTCTCGCAAGTGCAAAAAGATACCTCGGCGTACTACGTCTTAGGTTTCATCAGCACGAATCTCGCCCGTGACGGCAAATTCCGTCGCTTGCGCGTGCAAGTCAATCGCCCCGATCTGAAAACGGAGGTGAAGCTCGAATACCGCTCGGGCTATTACGCGGGCCGGGATTTCGTGCACTCCAATCGCGCCGATCGTGAGCAACAGCTCGACGACGAATTAGCCGCCGAGCTGCCGCAAACCGACGTCGCGCTTTTCGCCGGCGCCGCCTACTTCCGCCAGGATGATTCCCACTACCAGCTGCTCGTTTCGCTCGTGGTGCCGGGCTCGCAGATTCCGTTCACGCAGCAAAAGGACCGCGACAACGCCACCATCGATATCATTGGCGAGGTCCGCGTCGAAGGAAAAGTTCGCGTTGGCCATCTGCGCGACACCGTCAAGCTCGCCGTCGACACCACTCAGCAGGTGCGCAGCAAAAATGTCCAGTACAACACCACGTTCTTGCTCGCGCCCGGGGACTATCACTTGAAATTTGTGGTGCGTGAAAATCAGAATGGCCGCATGGGCACCTTTGAAACCGATGTGCGCGTTCCAGATCTGCGCAAAGTGCCACTGAAGATGAGTTCGGTGGTCCTCGCCAGCCAGCGCGCTCCCGTGACCGCGAAGAAAAACACTTCAAAACTTCTGGTGCAGGATCAGTTTGAACTCGTGCCCAACATCACCCACGTTTTTGCGCGCGACCAGCATTTGTATTTGCAATACGAGGTGTACGACGCCGCGCACAGTAAAGGTGCGCCAGCAGCCGCGCCTGCCGTGCCCGATGCGGCAGGGAACAACCCTCCAACGCCGGCAAAACCGACGCACGGCGGCGTTCGCGTCTTGTCCAGCATTGAGTTTTTGCAGAATGGAGCAAAGGTTTACGAATCAAAACCGCTGGTGGCCAGCGAAATCACCGCGCCAGACCGCAAAGCCGTGATCTTTCAAATCGACATTCCACTGCAATCCTTGCCTCCGGGCTTTTACACCTGTCAGATCAACGTGATCGATGACGTCGCCGGCAGCTTCTCGTTCCCGCGTTGGCCCATCCTGATCAAGGCCTCTCCGAACGCTCCCACTCAGCCGCCTGCCGTCAGCGGAAAATAGATCAATCTTCCGTTTCATGCGTAACGATGTGCACGTCCACCGCGGGTGACTCCCGCAAGAAGCGATGCACCACCGACAAGTACAAATACTTCCGCCAGTCATGCAGAGGCGCGCGACCAAAAATCACTTGCGTAATGTGCTTGCTGCATACGAAGTCGGCAATTGCGTCCGCCACGCTTCGCCCCTTCAGCTTGATCACTTGCGCACCCAGGCTCTCCGCAAACCGGAAATTCGCCATCAGCGCATTCTGATTCAGTTCCCGCGCGCCAAGCTCGCGCTCTACGTGCACCACGTAGAGTTCCGCATCCATGCGCCGCGCCATGCGCGCCGAACGCGCCACCAAGTATTGCCCCGAAGGATTCGCGGAGATGCACACCGCCATGCGCTCGCGCACCGCCCACGTCTTGCGAATCTCCTTATCTTCCATGTACGTTTCCAGGCTGCGGTCCACCTGTTCCGCCACCTGGCGCAACGCCAATTCCCGCAGGGCAATCAAATTTCCGCGCCGGAAAAAATTGGTCAGCGAGCGTTCCACTTTTTCGTGACTGTAAACGTCGCCGCGTTTCATGCGCGCGTGCAGCGCTTCGGGCGTCAGGTCCACCATCACCGTTTCCGCAGCCGTAAGCGGCACCCAGTCCGGCACCGTCTCGCGCACCGAGATCCCGGTAATCGAGCGCACGATCGGCGCGATGCTCTCGATGTGTTGAATGTTCAGCGTGGACACCACATCGATATTCGCCGTCAGCAATTCCTGCACGTCCTCATAGCGCTTGCGGTGCCTGCTGCCCGGAATATTCGTGTGCGCCAGTTCATCCACCAGCACCACCTGCGGACGCCGCTCCAATATCGCGTCCACATTCATCTCTTCAAACATCGTGCCCTTGTACTCCATTTGCAGACGCGGCACGCTTTCGATCTGCGTGATCAGTTCCTCGATGCCTTTGCGCCCGTGCGTTTCCACCACGCCGATAACCACATCCTCGCCGCGGCTTTTGCGCCGAATCGCTTCGCTCAGCATGCTGTAGGTTTTGCCCACACCCGGAGCGTAGCCAAGGAACAACTTAAATATCCCGCGCGTCTTTTGTACCGGCGACGCTACCGCCAGCCAATCTTCAGGTTTCTTCGCCAACGTTTACTCTCTCTTTTTTCCGCGAAATCCCGTGCCTTATTGCGTGCAATGCCCCTGGCCTTACCCTTGGCCTGACAATGTTTCGATTACCTCCGCCTGCGTTACAATAAGCGTATGCAGAGGTTCCTTGCCGGACGAATCTTCGGATTGGCCACGTCGGCCGTCATCCTGGCGGGCATCACTCTGGTCTACACCCATGTGGCGGACATAAATCAGACTACCGTCGCGCTCTCCCTACTTTTGGCAATTCTAGCAGTTTCCGCGGTGTGGGGAATGGCCGTCTCGGTGGTCATGTCCCTGGGTGCGGTGCTTATCTTCAACTATTATTTTCTTCCGCCCGTCCACACCTTTACCATTTCCGACCCGCAAAACTGGGTGGCCCTGGGCGCATTTCTTTTCGTCTCTACCTTGGGCAGCCAGCTCAGCGCGCGCATACGCACGGAGGCCGACGAGGCCATTAGCCGGCGCCGCGAAATCGAACGCCTATATAAATTCAGCCAGAAATTGCTCGGCGAAGGCAACGTCTTGCAGTTGATGAACGCCATTCCCGATTACATCGTGGAAAGTTTCGAAGCTGGCGCCGCCGAACTTTTCTTGCCTCTAAAGGACAAATTTTATCGCTCCGGTTTCGGCGCTTCGCACCTGGATGAAGAAAGCATGAAGACCGCTTTCATTCGCGATGAACCGTCCGTGCAGCCGCAGCAGTCGCTCTATTTTATTCCGGTTCGTCTCGGCGTGCGTCCCATCGCCAGCCTGGGAATTTCTGGCGCGCATCTTTCGCGGCAAACTCTCGACGCCGTCAGCAGCCTCGTGGCCATCGCCATCGAACGCGCACGCGCCGTCGAGCAACTCGGCCAAACCGAGGCCGAGCGTCAGGGCGAGCGCCTCAAATCCGCGCTGCTCGATTCCATCACCCACGATTTTCGTACTCCGCTCACGTCGATGAAAGCCGCGGTCACCAGCCTGCTTTCCAACGCCGACCCACGCAGCATCGATCCGCATCAGAGCAGGGAATTGCTCACCATCATCAACGAAGAATGCGACCGCCTGAATCATCTTGTGGAACAAGCCGCGGAAATGGCGCGTCTCGAAGCCGGGGAAGTCGAGCTCCATCTGGAGCCGCATCCCATCTCCGAAATCGTAGACTCCGCGCTCGCCGAACTTAAGACGTCTTTGACGGGCCGTCCGGTGGAAGTTCGCCTCAGCCCCGAGCTCGCTCCGGTGGTCGCGGACTTCGACCGCGCGCGCGACGTGCTGATGAAGCTGGTCGATAACGCCAATCTGTATTCGCCCAAGGGCCAGCCCATCACCATCTCCGCCGAGCAAACCGGCGACAGCGTCACCACCAGCGTTGCCGACCGCGGCCCCGGCATCGACGATTTCGAGCAGGGTATGATCTTCGACAAATTTTATCGCGGCAAAGATCAGCGCTATCTCGTGCGCGGCACCGGCATGGGTTTGCCGATCGCGAAAGCCATCATCTCCGCGCACCGCGGCAACATCGCGGTCACCAGCCAGTTGGGCAGCGGCTCGGTGTTTTCCTTCAGCCTGCCCGCGGCGCGCGCGGCAGAGGCGGCGCGGTGAGTACGCTATGAACGCCGCCAACATTCTTGTGGTCGACGACGAGCCACAGATTCGCCGCGTGCTTCGCTCCACGCTCACCAGTCAAGGCTACGTTTTGACCGACGCCAAGACCGGCGAAGAAGCGGTCGAGATCGCGCGCAAATCCAAGCCCGACCTGATCCTGCTGGACGTCAACATGCCCGGCATGGGCGGCATCGAAACGTGCCGCGAAATTCGGCGCTTTTCCAGCGCACCCATCATCATGCTCACGGTGCGCAACGCGGAACGCGACAAAGTTCTCGCGCTCGATGCCGGTGCCGACGATTACGTGGTAAAACCCTTTGGCATCGAAGAGCTGCTCGCCCGCGTTCGCGCTTCTTTGCGCAGGCATTCCACTGGTGAAACGCTTCCGCCATTCTCCGCCAAAGATATTTCCATTGATTTTGAAAGCCGCCGCGTGGAAGTGCGCGGCGAAGAAGTGCATCTCACTCCCAAAGAGTTCGACGTGATGAAACACCTGATCATGAACCAGGGCAAGCCGCTCACTCATCGCCGCCTGTTGCAAGCCGTCTGGGGTCCCGACTACGGCGAAGAAACCGAGAACCTGCGCGTGGTGATCAATCAACTGCGCAAAAAAATCGAAGCCGACCCCACCCACCCAAAATTTATCCTAACCGAACCCTGGGTCGGCTACCGTTTTCAACCCCCCAAAACCTCGGCCCGCAAATCGTAACCACGCTTTTGTCGCGGCGGGTCTTCAGAACCGTGTCTTTGCCTTTGCTTCTGACTTTCCTTTTGTAGCGGTCGCTTTCCGAAGCGGTCGCATTTGACTGGAGAAAGAACTGATGTCTCTAAACGCCACATCGCTATCAAATGATGGGAAAGTCGAATTCTTGGCTAGGCTTGCCAATACTCTCACTATCTGCGCGCGGGATACGTATGAAGTTGGCACTGAAAGTGTGTTGCAGCCGACAGTTCTGCGTGCCTACAACGAACTCTTGCATTTCGTGACGGGAGCCGTACGGGACCATTTGACCGGAACCGACGGCTATTCCTTTGAAGATATTCTCGAAATGGCGCGTGCGTTCGGAGAAAAGAATCATCGGTCCTCTGAAATCAAATGGGCCTTCGAACAGGTCGCGAAGAAACCGTTCAGCGGGAACTAGCACCCACTTCGTGTGGCGCTTGCATTCGCGCTTTGTCATTCTGAAACTTTCGACTTCAAATCTTCTCGCGTACTGCCTCGGCAATGACATCGACCACAAGATTCGGCTGTGTGTACATCGGTGTGTGGTCGACGGCATAGGAACGGATTTTCGCGCCCATCCGTTCGGCCATGAAACGCTGAGTGGTCGATTTGATCATGCGATCTTCTTCCGCGAGCAAGTACCAGGTTGGCTTCGTTTTCCAGATTGGTTGTGCAGCCACTTCTTGAATGCATTTCAAGGCAATGGGCCGCTGCACCGCGGCCATGATCGCCGTTTGATCGGCGGAGGCTTTGTGAGCGACTGCTTTACGAAAGCCGTCTTCCGACATCCAAATGAAACCGTGCGAGTCAGGCGCCAAATGCGGAGCGTCCGGATGCGGAGGTTCGCGATAAAAGACCTGCGCGACGGTTTCACCGTTGTCGGGAGCCAACGCCGAAACATAGACGAGAGCTTTGATGCGCTCGTCGGCAGGTCCGGCAATGACGGCCCCGGCGTAGGCGTGTCCAACCAACACGACTGGTCCCGTGATTCTCTCAAGAGTTCTGGAGAGCGCTGCAATGTCATCGGAAAGCGATGTCAGTGGAATTGGAGCGCAGATCACCTTAAAGCCCAAACGGCGGAGCGGAAGGATGACGTTCTGCCAACAGGATCCGTCAGCCCAGGCTCCATGAACTAATACGATGGTTGCGTTCTCGGCGGTCATCGCAATCTTCCGGGTTTTGCCGCGCGGCTAGATTCCGTGCGCATCAAAGAACTCCCTCATGGCGGCAGCAATCTCCGCGACGTGCGTCTCCAAAGCAAAATGTCCAGTGTCCAGCATCTTGACCTGCGCGCCGGGGATGTCCCTGCGGAATGCTTCCGCACCTGCGGGAATGAAGAAGGGATCGTTTTTGCCCCAAATTGCGAGCAACGGCGGCTGCGATTTACGGAAGTATTCCTGAAAGGCGGGGTAAAGCGCGACGTTGGATGCATAATTCAGAAACAGATCCAGCTGAATGTCTTTGTTTCCTGGCCGCTCCATCAGCGCCATATCCAACGTATAGGTTTCCGGTGCAACGTTGTCTGGGTTGGTCACTCCATGCGTGTACTGCCAGCGCGTGCCGTCAAGCGTTAAGACATTCTTTGCAATGACTTCACGGTTTTCGGCATTAGGAAGAGCCCAATATTTCCGGATCGGCCCCCACGCGTCTCCGAGTCCGTCTTCGTAAGCGTTGCCGTTTTGTGAAACGATCGCCGTGATTCGTTCAGGATGAGCCATGGCCAGGCGGAAGCCTGTCGGCGCTCCGTAATCGAAGACATACAGCGCATAGCGATCGATTTTGATCGCTTCCGTGAAGGCGGCTACCGTCGTGGCCAGCGCGTCGAAGGTGTACTTGTATTTTCGTTTTTCCGGCACTTCCGTAAATCCAAAACCTGGCAGGTCCGGCGCGATTACCCGGTAGCGATCGGCGAGACGGGGAATCAACTCGCGATACATGAATGACGAGGTCGGAAATCCGTGCAGCAGGAGAACCACCGGTGCCTGGGGATCACCGGCCTCTCGGTAAAAAACTTGCACGCCGTCAGCTTCAACCCTGTGGATGGATGTAAACGGCAGGACAGAACGGTGGGAGTCCGCGCTGGACGCGCCGCTCTTTTGTTTTTGCGCTGAAGTATTCTGAGCCATTGGCAATTCCTCCTAAGTGTTTCGGGATAGGTTGATCAAACACCACACAACACAGCCTTCTCTGGTTACACCACAACGCGGTAACTTGTCAATACCGCGATTCCCGGTTACAGTGCTTCCGAGCTATCCATGTGACGCGCTCCCCATTGCATCGAAAATCGCGGCCCGGCCCGGTGTTTCTGGCGGGGCACCTCGCGCTGGATTTTCTAAACACTCGGATGCGAGTGAATGGAGAAATGATGGATTTTTTTCAACGCGACGAGGATGTCATCCGTTGGCTCAAACTAGCGAGGCTTTCCGTTCCGGAAGCTGGTTCGCGCACAGCGGGAATATCTCTTTTGGATTCTGCGCGAACGCTGCGTGAGAACATTCGCTCGCTGGTAGAGAAACGAAAGGCTGGACGGCGGGGAGATCCGGCGGTTCTTAACCGATTTCTGTCCGGTGCTGAGAGTTATCCCCGGCTTGTTTGGAACAAGCCGCGCTCGCTGGCCATCGAAAAAGTCAGGCGACAAAATACCGCCGAAGCGCTTCTTGGGCCCGTGGCGGATGCCGCCGCAGATCTGCTTGCGACGGCCGACTTTCGTTTGGTGAAGCGGTGCGAAGACGATACCTGCGTGCTCTGGTTCTCCGACAACACCAAATCGCACCATCGACGTTGGTGCAGCATGCAGCTGTGTGGAAACCGCCACAAGGTTGCGGCCTACCGACGGCGACGGGGCAACGACGGTTAAGGAGTCAACGCAGATTAGCAGGGTGCAGATTTGTTGCAACCACGCGATGCGCGGGAGCATTAAATGTGTGGCATCGAAGTTCGCGATACCGTCGGACTAGTGGGTCTCATAGTGTCGCCGCGCAGTCATTACCGAAACTCATCCGCAGGTCATATTTAGATCTCGTAGAAAGGAACTCGTATGGACACCGTGGAAGGGGTTGCTTCGCTGCAATCGCTGAGGAATATGAAAGTGGAAGAGTTCGATCTGGTGATCCTCGGCGGCGGCACGGGGTCGACGATCGCTGCCTGGACCTTTGCTAGTAAGGGACAACGCGTGGCGGTGATCGATCGCAGATACATTGGCGGGTCATGTCCGAACATCGCCTGTCTGCCCAGCAAGAACGTTGTTCACAGCGCGAAGGTCGCATCGTATGTCCGTAGTAGCGAAGATTTCGGCATCGCCAAAACAGGCTTCACGGTCGATATGGCCGCAGTGCGCGGACGCAAACGCCGGATGGTAACCGGCATGAACGATATGTACCTCGACAACTACAAAAAGAGCGGGGCGGAGTTCATCCTGGGCAGCGGAGCTTTCATCGGACCTCGGACCTTGCTGGTCACACTTCCTGATGGAGCCCGGCGGCAACTACGCGGGACCAATGTGATCGTCAGTACCGGCACCCGCGCAGCGTTAGCGCCAGTTCCCGGCTTTGCGGACGCGCAGCCGCTTACCCATGTCGAAGCGCTTGAGCTGGATAAAGTTCCCAAATATCTCATTGTGATTGGCGGAGGGTACATCGGACTAGAATTTTCCCAAGCCATGAGTAGGTTCGGCAGCAAGGTGTCGGTGATCGAACGCAACACCCACTTGGTGCACGGGGAAGACGAAGACGTGACGGAAGCGCTTCGCGTCCTGCTCGAAGACGAAGGCATCGACGTTCTTCTGAACGCACAGCTCAAGCGAGTATCGGGGAAATCGGGCGAGTCGGTCACGGTGGTTCTCGATCAGAATGGAGTGGAGCGAACGCTCGAGGGAAGTCATCTGCTGGCGGCGGGCGGCCGCATACCGAACACCGAGGGCATCGGCCTCGAGTTGGCCGGCGTCGAACTGACCGACCGCGGATTCATCAAGGTGAATGAGCGTCTTCAGACCACGGCGCCCGCCGTTTGGGCCATCGGCGAAGTAGCCGGCAGCCCGCAGTTTACGCATATTAGCGTTGACGATTTTCGCGTGGTGCATAGCAATCTCACCGGCGGTAATCGCGTGACGACGGGCAGGCAGGTTCCATTCTGTCTGTTCACCGACCCGGAATTCGCCCACATCGGACTAAGTGAGAAGGAAGCGAACGCGCAGGGTATTGCCTATCGCTTATTCAAAATCCCAATGGAACAAGTGCTGCGGGCGCGCACACTTTCGGAAACACGAGGGTTCTTAAAGGCGCTGGTTGAAATCAACGGTGATCGTATCCTTGGCTTCAGCGCCCTCGCCGTCGATGGAGGGGAGATCATGGCTTCCGTTCAGATTGCTATGATCGCGGGTCTTCCCTATACCGCATTGCGCGACGCTGTCCTCGCTCACCCTACGCTGGTCGAGGGACTCGGGACATTGTTTTCCTCCGAGCCGACGTCGCGTAATGAGCAGGCGCGAACGGCCACGCGATAAAAGCGAAATAGACTCTTCAACAATTACAGGCACTTCAGATAAGCCCGTCGTAGCCTTGCTTGACACCGCAGCTATAATTCTGCCAATGCTTATTCGCCATGGCTGGCGAACTCCGCTGTGCGACTTGTGTGAGGTGAGTGGAAATGACCACGACCCGCCGCGACTTTCTGACCGCCGCAGTGACCGCTGCCGGAGCAGCCGTAACTCCGGATCTCGCCCACGCTCACGAGCATGACCACGCTCACGATCATGACCACCAGGTTGTTCCCTCTGATCCCGCCCTCCGCGTTAAGGCGCTCGAATCTCTACTGGTCGAAAAAGGGCTAGTCGACCGGGCCGCGCTCGATGCCATTGTCGATGCGTATGAGTACAAGATCGGCCCCCGCAACGGTGCGCGCGTCGTAGCGCGGGCCTGGGTTGATCCCGCATACAAGCAGCGACTGCTTACCAATGGCGCGGCCGCCATCGCGGAACTGGGCTACAGTGGCCCAGAGGGCGAGCAGATGATGGTGGTGCAGAACACGCCTAAGGTGCACAACCTCGTCGTGTGCACGCTTTGCTCCTGCTATCCTTGGCCGGTTCTCGGCCTGCCGCCGGTTTGGTACAAGTCTGCACCTTATCGTTCGCGCGCGGTCATCGACCCGCGTGGGTTGTTGCGTGAGTTTGGACTCCACCTTCCAGATGACGTCGAGCTACGGGTCTGGGACAGCACCGCCGACCTGCGCTACCTCGTGCTGCCGGAGCGACCTGCGGGCAGCGAGGGTTTAAACGAAGAGGAGCTGGCCGCGTGGGTCAGTCGAGATTCCATGATTGGCACCGCCAAGGTCGTCAAGCCCGCTGAGGGAGTTCCGGCATGAACGGCATTCATGACATGGGCGGCATGCAGGACATGGGCCCTCTCGAGTATGAGAAGAACGAGCCTGTATTTCACGCGCCGTGGGAAAAACGGACTTTCGCGATTTGGTGGGCCACTGACGCAGCGCCCGGCTACCGCTATCAGGCGGAAATTCTACCTCCGGTGGAATACTTGGGCCTGAGTTACTACGCCAGAATGCTCGTCGCAATGACCGAACTCTTGGTAGCAGGCGGAATGATCACTCGCGCGGAACTCGAAACAGGGCAGCCCATGCCAGGCACACGTAAAGGTGAATTGCTCACGCTCGCGCAAGTGCCCGCGGAGCTCATCAAAAGCGAGCCTTCCCTCCGAAATCTACCTATCGCTCCCCGTTTTAGAACTGGCCAACGGGTGAGAGCTCGTAACTTGAACCCAGTAACGCACACTCGCCTCCCACGCTACGCGCGAGGAAAGATCGGCACGATTGAACGCGATCACGGCGTCTATGATTTTGAAGACGCCGAACAGCAATTGGACAAGAAGCCCCAGCATGTTTACTCGGTGCGTTTTGCCGCACGCGAGCTATGGGGCCAAGAGGCGAATCAGCACGATTGCGTATATGTCGATATGTGGGATGACTACCTTGAACGAGCCTAACTCAATTACCCAGCCCGAAAATCTCTCCGCTCTGGCAAACCTGCCACGCGATGAGGGTGGGCCGGTCTTTGCGGAGCCGTGGCAGGCGCAAGCTTTCGCGCTCGCCGTCCGTCTGTCTGCGCAAGGGCATTTCACGTGGAAAGAATGGGCGGCCGCGCTCGCCGGGGAACTGAAGGGGGCCGCGGATCGCGGTGAGCCCGATGACGGCTCGCGCTACTACCACCATTGGCTCGCAGCCTTGGAGCGTCTGGTAACCGAGAAACGTCTATCCGATCCCAGCGCAATGCTGGAACGCAAAGAAGCGTGGGCTGTAGCTTACCGGCGCACGCCCCATGGGAAACCCATCGAACTGAGTGCTTCCTCAACTGACTAGACAATCTATCCGGATACCGTCTCGTTCGGGTAGTTGAAGAAGAGCTGATTGCCGTCGGGATCATCGACCACCAGCAAACGGTAGCCCCACGAACCTTCCTTGACCGCAACGCCCTTGGCCTCCAGTTCCGCGCGCAGCGCGTCCAACGCGGCGACCGCGGCCTCGCGGGTCTGCGGCTCGACGTTCAGGGAAATGAACATCAGCCCTTTGCCAATCTTCTCCGGCCACGTGTCGGCCAGGATAAGCGCGCAGCCCTGCCTCTCCACCTGCGCGACGTACACTCTGCCGTCCTCGTCGTAGCGCCAGGGGCTCGTGAAGCCGAGCCGGTCAACGTAGAAGCGGAGCGAGGCCGCAACGTCGGTCACGTGTAGGACGGGACGCGCGAACCAGTCGGTCATAGCTATGTATTCTCGAACGAAAATAGCTTTCTCACAATGGCCGAAAGCCTTTCTAACTTCACTCGCCACTCGCCACTCCGGCACTCGCCACTTCTTCCGTTCCAGAATAATGCATTTTGGTGGTGGGTCAGTTTCCGATCAGTGCGTTAATTATCCAGGTGCTCAGGCGGGTTTTCTTGGTAAACGTCCCAGAACCCCGTTTCTGGATAGTTTCCGGATTGCCGACCACTCGTCCAGAATGGTCGGGCTCTGAGGCTGGTATGGCGGCACACACTTCCGCCCTTATTTCCTTATCTGAGCCTGGGACGAGGGACCAGATCTCTCGCGAAACTGAGAACGCACGCTCTCGCGTGTAAACAAGATCCACCACCAAAGGCTTATCGGTATCAAGATCACAAGCGAGAGCTCAAAAGCAAGAAGGTAAAGCCCCCCTCCGATTGCGAAAATCGCACCCTGGCCCGGGTCAGGCGGAAACACCGAAGAGGGACGGAGAACAATTAGCAGTGCGCAGACTGCAACAGGAACGGTCGAAAGAAGAAGAGTAATTCTTCTTGCCCACTCGCGCAGGCGCAGAAGCCCAATTGACGCGACGATGCCCAACAGACCGAAGCAGATCGGAATCCCGACATAAACAGCGTAAACCGCTCGGGCCAGGGATTCACGGTTGAGAGTGGGAAAGAGGCGATGGCTTTGAAGTGACGCCACAAAATACAGGCCGGGTGGAACCAACTCAGCAAGACTACTCAGGAACTGAACTGCGGCGACCGCTATGACGGAGTTCGACGGTTTCATCTTGGTTCGAGTCGGTCCTTTCTACAGTCCCCTAGAATTGACGGAACACCAGAGCAGTCCGGTGACGAAAACGATGTAAGAAGCAAATACAAACCGATCGCATTTCGGACCGAGTGCACCGGGACTGATGCCCATGCCCAGATTCTATCGAAATCGCGAAATACGTGTCTTGCTCGGGAACAAGAACGTATGCAAGGAGATAATGCAGATTAGAGGCCTTCATATTCCGCACGTATGACGGGCTAACCGGAAGTTATTCCGAGCCAGAAATGCGCTTCTGGGGAGTGCGGCCCACTAACTCCCGGGTAGTCGCGTAGTCGGAAACTGTCCCGCCGCGGCATTTCACAAGCCCAAGCCGTCGCCCTCTGCTTGATCGGGCGCTTCGAGTCGTTCACCCCAGCACGATGCGGAGTTAGGCCTTGCCTGTTTTCCTTCGCCCCTCTTCTGGCAAGTTACCGATAATTTTACTTGACACAAGTGTTCACTTCGGGTATGCTTTTCTTGTTCAGAACTGTCTTCAAATCCAAGCCAACAACGCAATATAGACCCAGTTTCGCCATCTCGGGTCATGGTTTATGTTAGGTGCCGGACTTTAGTTTACCCTGAGGGACGAAGGGTCCGGCCTTTTTCATTTGGTGGGGCTGGCGCGTCGAATCGAGTCCCAGTACCGCTAACCATCTGGTTACTAAATTTAAGCTGTAACTCACGCAGAATGAACACTTGCAAAAGGTTGTGTAAACACAGGTACTTTAAGTCCCTTTGTTTTCACAACCTTTTGCGATTCCGAAGGGGCCAGCGGTCCCCCGCTTCACACCGCCGTGAGGCCCAGCCGGCCGCTTTCGTGCCTTCGGTTACTTCTTTACTACGCTCTTTTGCCACTTCTTTACTGGACTTGTGGCGTCCAATTCCATGTTCAATTCCAGGACATTCACCCGCGGCTCCCCCAAGATCCCAAACTGCCGCCCCAAGGTACGCCGGGCCACCAATGCCCGCAAATCCGTCACGCTCATCCCGCGCTCTTTTGCCACGCGCGGAATCTGAAATTCCGCGGCGTCCGGCGAAATATCAGGATCGAGGCCCGAAGCCGAAGTCGTCACCAAATCCACGGGAATCGCCGCCCCCGGATTTTCCGCGCGCAATTTTTCCACATCGCCCTTCACGCGGTCCAGCAACGCATGATTGGTGGGTGCAAGATTCGATCCACCGGAATTGGCCGCGTCGTATCCATCGCCCGCCATGGAAGGCCGCGAATGAAAATATCCCGGCCCCGTAAACGTCTGCCCCAGCAACCGTGAGCCCACGACAGTTGCCTGACCGTTGCTTGCGTGGCTGTAGATCAAACTCCCGTTCGCCTTGGAAGGGAAGAGCAGTTGCGCCAGCCCAGTCACCGCGAAAGGATAAATCAAACCGAAAATCACGGTGGTGATGATGGTCATCAGTACGGCAATTCTAAAAGTTTCTTTCACAGTGTCCTCGTCTTCGTCCTGGTCGTCGCGACGCTCACACCATATGCATGTAGCGAATAATTACGTCGATTAACTTAATCCCCACGAACGGAGCAACCACTCCGCCCAGGCCGTAAATCAGCACGTTTCTTCGCAGCAGCGCGGCCGCGCCCAGCGGACGGTAACGCACCCCGCGCAGCGCCAGCGGAATCAGCGCAATGATAATCAACGCATTAAAAATCACCGCGGAAAGAATCGCGGATTGCGGCGTAGCCAGGTGCATCACGTTCAAAACATTCAATTGCGGAAAGGCCCCGGCAAACATAGCCGGAATGATGGCGAAATATTTCGCCACGTCGTTGGCCACCGAAAAGGTGGTCAGCGCCCCGCGCGTAATCAGCAATTGCTTGCCGATTTCCACGATCTCGATCAGCTTCGTCGGGTTGGAATCGAGGTCCACCATGTTCCCGGCTTCTTTCGCCGCTTGCGTGCCGGTGTTCATGGCCACGCCCACGTCCGCCTGCGCCAGCGCCGGAGCGTCGTTGGTGCCGTCTCCGGTCATCGCCACCAGTTTGCCCTTGGCTTGTTCGCGCTTGATCAGCGCCATCTTGTCTTCCGGCTTGGCTTCCGCAAGAAAATCGTCCACGCCGGCTTGCCGCGCAATCGCCGCCGCCGTCAGCGGATTGTCTCCGGTAATCATCATGGTGCGGATGCCCATGGCGCGCAGGTGGTCGAAGCGCTCGCGCATTCCGCCCTTAACAATGTCCGTCAACGCGATGACGCCCAGCACGCGCCAGTTCTCCGTCACCAGCAGCGGCGTTCCTCCGCCGTTGGAGATCTCTGCGACAGCTTGCTCCGTTTCTGCTGACACGCGTTGCCCACGCTCGGCCACGTATTTTGCGATGGCGTCCTTCGCGCCCTTGCGAATTTCCACGCCATCCAGGTTCACCCCGGACATGCGCGTCTGCGCCGTAAACGGCACAAACAAAGCTTCGCGCGTCGAGAGATCTCTTCCGCGCAATCCGTACTTTTCTTTCGCCAGCACTACAATGGAACGCCCCTCGGGCGTCTCGTCCGCCAGCGATGCCAGTTGCGCGGCGCTCGCCAAATCCTTCTCATCAACTCCCGGCGAAGGCACAAAAATAGTCGCCGCGCGATTGCCCAAGGTAATCGTTCCGGTTTTATCCAGCAGCAAAATGTCCACGTCGCCCGCGGCTTCCACCGCGCGGCCGGACATAGCCAAAACATTGCGCCGCACTAACCGGTCCATTCCCGCAATGCCAATCGCCGAAAGCAGTCCACCAATGGTGGTCGGGATCAGGCATACCAGCAGCGCCACCAGCACGAACAAGCTCTGTGGCGCGCCGGAATAAACCGCGAAAGGTTGCAGCGTCACCACCGCCAGAAGGAACAGAATGGTCAGGCCAGCCAGCAAAATGTTCAGCGCAATTTCGTTCGGCGTCTTCTGGCGTTCCGCGCCTTCCACCAGCTTGATCATGCGGTCGATGAACGTCTCGCCCGGATTCGAGGTGATCTTCACCTTGATCTGGTCCGAGAGCACGCGCGTTCCGCCTGTAACCGCCGAGCGATCGCCGCCCGATTCGCGAATCACCGGCGCGGATTCGCCGGTAATTGCCGATTCGTCCACCGAAGCGATGCCCTCGATCACTTCGCCGTCGCCGGGAATCATCTCTCCAGCAACCACGAACACGATGTCCCCGGCGCGCAATTTCGCGCCGGACACTTCCTCCATCTCGCCATCATGGGTGAAGCGATGCGCCACGGTTTCCGCGCGCGACTTGCGTAGCGTATCCGCCTGCGCCTTGCCGCGGCCCTCCGCCATGGCCTCCGCGAAATTTGCAAACAGCAGCGTAAACCACAGCCAAATCGTAATCTGCAAGCTGAACGCAAACCCCGCGGCGTGATGCATTACGCCGTGCGTCAGGTCGATGCTCGCCGCTACGGCTCCGACCTCCACCACAAACATCACCGGATTCCGCCACATCAGGCGCGGATCGAGTTTCAGCACCGAATCCCATACTGCCCGCCCCACCAGAGCGCCGTCCGTAAACGAAGAAGTTCGAGAATGCACCGTTGGGCTCATGGCTAGTTAGAAAGATCTCCCTGCGAGCATCAGCAAATGCTCAAGAATCGGGCCAAGACTCAGCACCGGGAAAAATGTCAGCGCGCCGATAATCAGCACGGTAGAAACCAGCAGCATGCTAAACAGCGGCGTGGTCACCGGAAAAGTTCCGGCGGATTGCGGCACGGTTTTCTTGCGCGCCAGATTCCCGGCAATGGCCAGAATCGGAATCACCGCAAAGAATCTTCCGAGCAATGTTGAAATGCCAGTGGACGCGTTGAACCACTGTGTATTGGCATTAATCCCGGCGAAGGCCGAACCGTTGTTCCCGGTCGCCGAGGTAAACGCGTAGAAGATCTGCGACAGTCCGTGCGGCCCGGGATTGCTGATGCTGGAAGTGCCAAACGCGGAGACCGACGACACCGCGGAAAAGAGCAGCACCGTCAGCGGGAAAATAAGAATGGCCAGCGCCGCCATCTTCACGTCGTAGGCTTCGATCTTCTTGCCCAGATATTCCGGTGTTCTGCCCACCATCAAGCCAGCAAGAAACACCGCGAGAATCACAAACACCAGCATTCCGTACAGTCCAGAGCCCACGCCGCCGAACACCACCTCACCCAGCAAAATGTTGGTGAGCGGCACAAGTCCGCCGAGCGGCGTAAACGAGTCATGCCACCCGTTGATGGCCCCGCAACTGGCATCGGTCGTCACCGTCGCGAATAGCGCCGAATTGGTGATTCCAAAGCGCACTTCCTTGCCTTCCATGTTTCCACCGGATTGCGTCGCGCTCGCTTGCTGGTCCACTCCCGCCAGCAGCGGATTCCCGCGCGCCTCCGCCCAATACGCCGTACTCACGCCCACAAGGAACAGCGACAGCATCGCGGCCCACACCGCCCAGCCATGCCGCGGCGAATGCGTCATGCGTCCCAGCGTGAACGTCAGCCCCGCAGGGATCGCAAAAATGAGAATCATCTGCAGAAAATTGGAAAACGGTGTCGGATTCTCAAAAGGATGCGCGCTGTTGGCATTAAAAAATCCTCCGCCATTCGTGCCAAACATCTTGATGGCTTCCTGCGACGCCACCGGCCCGGTGGCAATAATCTGTTGCGTAACCACCTTGCTTGTCGGTTTGCCGTCGGCGCCCGTGCCGGTAATTGTCTGTGGTTCCACCAGCTGCGCCGTCGCATACGGCTTCAGATTCTGCACCACGCCCTGCGATACAAATATCATGGCGATCAGCAAACACGCCGGCAGCAACACCCACAAAAGGCAGCGCGTCATGTCTACCCAGAAATTTCCGATGGTTTTCGACTCCCGGCGCGAAATGCCACGAATCAGCGCAATCGCTAGCGCGATGCCCACCGCCGCCGAAGTAAAATTGTGATACGCCAACCCGGCCATTTGGGTCAGGTAACTCATCGTGGTTTCCGGCGTGTACGCCTGCCAGTTGGTATTCGTGGTGAATGACGCCGCGGTGTTCCACGCCAGATACGATTCCAGATTCGTGAATTTTTGCGGATTAAGTGGCAGCCACAATTGCACGCGCTCCATCAAGTACAACAGCAGCATGGAGACGCCGCTGAACACCAGCATGGCCACGCCGTATTCCGTCCAGCGCATCTCGCGCTTTTCGTCGACGCCCGCAAGCCGGTAAATCAGCCGCTCGATCGGCCGCAGAATGAAATCGAGAAAAGTTTTCTCTCGCTCAAACACGCGTACCATAAAAACGCCCAGCGGCTTGGTTAGCAGAAAAACCGCCGCGACAAACAGTCCGATCTGAAACCAGCCATTCGCACTCATAACTAGAATTTCTCCGGTTTCAACAACGCGAACATCAGGTACCCGAACAGCAGTACGCACACCACCATCAGCAAGAAATTGCCCGTCATTCGGAACGCTCCCGTTACTTCAGCCGCTCGCAAGCCCGCAAATACAGAATCGCGATGCCAAAAAATACCAATGTCACCACAATGAACATTAAGTCGTGCACAAACGCTCCTTGGCCGAAACTCACGAATCCTATCGTTCGAGGTCTTAGGAAACACTCAAGGCCACCTAAAGATTTTGTTAGTACGCTCGCCGCATGACGGAGCGCGGCGCGGTACGCACCTAAAACAAAAAGACTTAGCGTGCGGGCGACGCCTTTCTGCCGCGTCTAGGGCTAGCTACAGGATTCGTTGTCGCAACTTACCGTTCGCGGGGGATATCCCCCTCTCTCCACCGTCACTACTGTCGATGAGCAGCACCAAACTCCGGAGGACCTCATGGAAACCCAAGCATTAAAAGAACTATTCATCGACGAATTAAGAGACCTGTACAACGCCGAAAATCAGCTCATCAAAGCGCTTCCGAAGATGGCCAAAGCCGCCACCTCGGAAGAGCTGCGAAGCGGTTTTGAGTCGCACCTTGAACAGACCAAGGGCCACGCACAACGCATTGAAGAAATCTTTCAGCGCCTGGGCGAAAAGGCTACCGGTAAGAAATGCAAGGCTATGGAGGGTCTGATCGCCGAAGGCGCCGAAGCGATGGGCGAAGACTTCGCAGGTGAAGTCATGGATGCCGCCTTGATCGGTGCCGCCCGTCGCGTTGAACACTATGAAATCGCGGCTTACAGCACGGTCATAAAGTTCGGCGAACTGCTCGGCGAAGACGAAGCCGTAAATCTGCTGGAACATACCCTCGAGGAAGAAACCGCAACCGACGAGAAGCTGGTAAGCATTGTGGATGAGTTCACCGTCGAGGATTCCGGTTCGGCGGACGAGTCCGACGAAGAGGCGGACTCGCCGGCTCCCACAAATAACAAGAAGGCGCGGTCCGCGCGCGCCTAAGCGCAATCTCGGGCTGTTTCGCAAGCAATTTCACAACAGTTTCACAGCATCCGGACGCTGGCCACTTGCTGCCTTGCGTCCGGATTTTTCTTTTTCTTCTTTCGCTAAAAAAATTGTTGCTTCGCAGCCGCTCTGGAGGGAAACTCCCATCGGCCCGGACAGTCATCTGCCCGTACTGAATCGATTCAACGTTACGCGTTAGTGCTTGACGTTCGTGCTCCACGCTCATGATGTACTTCCATGCTTCAGTCGAGAGGTGCGCTTGAGAAATCGCTTGATTCTGAGCCTCGGCTTCCTCGCTTGCTTCGCCGCGTCGTCCGTCGCCGCGCCCGACGCGCAGAATGCCTGCTCCGGAGATCCCGAGCACCCGCGCCAACTCTTTAACGGCAAGGATCTCACCGGCTGGAAACACGTCGGGCCTGGGAACATGACGGTCGAACCTGACGGCCTGATTCACACCCACGGCGGCATGGGACTGCTGTACTGGACCGGCGGCAAAGTTGGCGACTGCCACATCCACGTGGTCTACCGCATGCGCGATGAAAACGACAATTCCGGCGTCTTCATTCGCATCCCCATCGAGCCCCGCGTGGAGTGGATGCCCGTGCACTATGGTTTCGAGGTGCAGATCGACAATCACCCGGAAGCCTCCAAGGAAGATGAATACCACTCCACCGGCATGCTGTATTCCCTAACCAAGCCGCTCGCAAAAGCCTGGAAGCCCGGCCCCGAGTGGAACGTCATGGACATCACTCTCGATGGTTCACGCACTATCGTGGTCCTTAACGGCGTGAAAATCACCGACTACAAAGACGGCGATCCGGTCCCGCCGCGCAAATTCGATTTCGAGCCACAGCGCGGTCCGCGCCCCGATTTCGGTTTTATCGGCCTGCAAAATCACAGTGATCACGACGTAGTCTTTTTCAAAGAAGTCTCCATTGCACCGCTGAAAAAGGAAGCCCTTTCGCCCAAACCATAGCGACGACTTTTGCAGGCGCCGGACTTTAGTCCGGCCTGATTCTCGGAAATTTTGCAGTCGAGTAGGGATTTAAACCAAATCATCGGAGAAGGGAATCACATGAAAAAAAGAAAAGATTTCTCGCGTCGCGAATTCCTGCAAACTGGCGCCGTAGCCGCTGGCAGCTTGCTCGCCGCGAGCAGCGCGAAATCCGACAACACCGTCCTTCTCGACCCGCACCCTTACACCACCGCTGTACAATCCACGGCCGCCAGCGATCGTGTCCGCTTTGGCATGATCGGCATCGGCATGCAAGGCTCCGGCCTGCTCACCGAAGCCATCACTCTCCCGGGCGTCGAATGCGTGGGCGCGGCCGATCTGTACGATGGCCGCCACCTGCTAGCCCGCGAAATCACCGCGAACGGCGCTCTCCCCGTAACCCGCCATTATCAGGAGCTTCTCGATCGCAAAGATATCGATTGCATCGTCGCCGCCGTGCCCGACCACTGGCACAAACGCGTGGTCGTCGACGCCTGCAACGCCGGCAAAGATATTTATTGCGAGAAGCCCATGTCCCACACCGCGGAACAAGGTTTTGCCATGGTCGCCGCCGCGCAAAAAAATAACCGCATCGTGCAAATCGGTTCGCAGCGCGTCAGCTCCGTTCTCGGCGCCAAAGCCCGCGACCTGTACCACGAAGGCGTCATCGGCGATGTGGAAATGGTGGAGCTCACGCTGGGACGCAACGACCCTACCGGAGCGTGGGAATATCCTCCGCCGCCGGATCTTTCCCCGGCAAATCTCGATTGGGACACCTGGCTCAACGATGCGCCGAAAATTCCGTTCAACAATTTACATTTCGCGCGTTGGCGCTGCTGGAAAGAATACGGCACCGGAGTTGGCGGCGACTTGATGGTCCATCTGATTAGCGGCATGCAATTCACTCTCGGTTGGAACGAAATCCCGCGCAGCGCGCAGGCGCTTGGCGGCATCTTCCGCTGGCCCGATGGGCGCAACATGCCCGACCTGCACGTAGTCCTCTTTGATTATCACGGCATTCCTGTCTACGTTCGGCTGGGCTTGGGCACGGAAACCACGGAGCTCGCGCGCTTCATGGGGCCGAAAGGCATTTTGGACACGGGCGAAACCGACATTAAGCTTTCGCCGCAACGCGGTATTGATACCAGCCCAAGCTACTACAGCAGCGGCTACCCGCTAAAAATGCGCGAAGCCTATGTGAAGCAATGGCACGCGGAACACGATCCCCCAGTTGGCAAAGAGCCCTTCATGACCGACACGATTTATAAAGGTTGGGACTGGGACGACATGCGCCCGCACCTTTGGAATTTCTTTCAAGCCGTAAAATCGCGCAAGCCCGTGGTCGAAGACGCCGTCTTCGGCAATCACGCCGCCATCGCTTGCCACATGGCCAACGCGTCCTATTTCAGTAAGAAGCCGGTTTACTGGGACGAATCCACGCGCACCATCAAAACGTAAGGTGAAGGCGCGATGTGTGTCTTATGCTTTAATTGTGTCGGCGCCGGACTTTAGTCCGGCCTGCTCACTGCAGGTTCGTCGCAAAAAATAAATGCCGCCTGTTCAACTCGACTACCACGCGTTGCTAGCCGTCGCGATCGCCGAAGCCCGCAAAGGCCTAGCCGAAAACGGCATCCCCATCGGCGCGGCGATTTTCGACGCCACCGGCAAACTCCTCGGCTCCGGCCGCAACCGCCGGGTGCAACACAGCGATCCCAGCGCCCACGGCGAAACCGACGCCTTCCGCAACGCCGGCCGCCAGCGCACCTATCGCGACAAAATCATGGTCACCACGCTTGCCCCGTGCTGGTATTGCAGTGGTTTAGTCCGCCAATTCGGCTTCCAAACGCTAGTCGTAGGCGAAAGCCAAAATTTCCAAGGCGGCGTTGCCTGGCTCCGCGAACTAGGCGTCAATGTGATCGATCTAGATTCGCGGGAATGCGTCACACTACTGGAAGACTACATCCAAAAAAATCCCAACGTATGGCACGAAGACATCGGCGAAGACTAATCGCTGATCATTCGCGCACAAAACCGTGTTCCACTCCGGCGGCGTCGAAATAGTGCCCCACAATCGCGCCACTCGCATTGATCCTCTGGATGAACGTCCCTTGACTGTTCGCCGTCTGCGAAGCATTGGGTTCATCTACTGTCTCAAAGGTCCCATCGACCGCCCGAATGTATCCATGCTGGACATTGTTCGCATCGGAATAGCCTCCGGCGATGACCCGCTGTCATTGATGCTTTCGGCCACCGAGCCCCCTGTTCCCGTCCCTGGAGGATCAAAGACTGTAAAGGTTCCATCCGCCGCACGCATAAAACTGTGGCTGATGCTCCCAGTTCCCACGACGCCGCCAACAATAACGCCACTGGCGTTAATGTCGAGCGCCAGCGTCCCGGTGTTGAGAGTCGTCCCAGCGCCCGGCGCTGCTATCTCGGTAACCGTTCCGTCTGCTGTAGCTAGGAAGCTGCGAAACGGAACAAAACCTTGAAAGTAAAGTCCAGCAACATTCCCGGTCGCATTGATCCTGCAACTAAGAGCGCCAAGGCCGATTTGCGGGGTCGCACCCGGCAGCACGAAGGCCGTAAATTGACCCGTACTGCTCTGAATGAAACCTGCGTTCTGGCCGCTATTGCTATCAAAATAATATCCTGCAACTTCGCCGCCACTGTCGATGCAAGCTGCATAGGTACTCGAATCGGAAGCCACTGTTCCGGGAAAATTTATCGGCTCGATGTTGCCGCCAGGCGTTCGCTGGTAACCAGCCACAACGATCTTGGTGGGTATTTGTGATGTCGTATTGAAAGACCCTACGATGGCACCCGCGTCGTTAATCCCAAACGCCATCGAACCTTCATAGACCCCGCTGGTGGTATCCGGCGGATCGAATTCCGTCAGCGTTCCGTCATGTGTTCGCAGGAAACTCTGCGACGACTGTGAACTATTCACGTAAAGCCCCGCCACGTCGCCGCTCGCGTTAATATCCATGGGGAACGTCCCTCCGGTCGCTTGTGTACCGGCCCCCGGCGCATCGATCGTGGAAAATACTTGTGGGGGTGCCACGGGCGGAACAGGCGACCCAGGGCTGCTATTTCCTCCCCCGCAGCCCGCTAGACCGATTAGCACTCCAGAGCACCATAGCGTTCGTAGGAAACCGTTCTTCATTCTCATCGATACGGCAGTCTGCTCACGGCTCGTCAGGTGGTGGGTCACAGCCTTATCCTTGAGTTCAGGCTGCTCTCGTCTTGCAGGGCGCCCGGGTAAATTCGCGAGTTATTGTACACGAAGTTGATAAGCAAGCCGAGTACACAGCAACTAGATACTAAAATCTGACTTAGAGGTGGGCCAAAGTGTCAGCTTTTTCGTGAGGGCGGAGGCAATATTAACTCAACGAATCGTTGTTCTACGCAGAGCTGCCGCAAAGGCTAGCAATCGCGCATCATCACCGCGCGCGCCAATCAATTGCACCCCCGCGCCGTCTGGGGCGGGAAGTGTAACCACTGGCACGCCCAGAAGACTCATGGGCGTCGTGTAACGCAAAATCAATCGGCGCGATGCGCTGTGATCGGCCCCCGCCATCAGCCGGCTGACCGGCGCGCACGGCGCGAGCAAAAAATCACACTCCCGGAAAAGTTCGTCCATGCGCGAACAAAAAATCGCGAGACGCGCTCGCGATTCCTCAAGTTTCTGTTGCGAAAGCGAGAGGCCCCAGGTCAGGCGCTCCGCGATCACCGTATGGAAATGTGAAAAATCATTTCCGGTCCTCGCGCTATGAAACATCGCCGCCTCATGCGCCTGAATCGGCGCGTAGATATCCATGGCCTCTTCCCAAAAGCCCGTGTCTAGCGCGGTGATTTCTGCGCCTCGTTCGCGCAGTCGCTCCTGCCAACCGGTAAATCCATCGCGTGCGTTCGGCTCGCAATCGCTGACAAATTCTTCGGCCGCGCAGCCAATGCGCACGCGTGCATTGGTGAACTCTGGCACCTGCAAATTAAACAGCGCGTTAGCCAGCAGCGGCCCATCGCGCAAATCGCGATACAACCATCCCAACGTGTCAAACGATTCAGACAGCGGCACGGAACCACGCCACAATCCTTGGTCGTGTGCCAGCTCTATCGACGCGCGATATCCCGCCAGTCCGCACAACGCTGCGGGTACGCGAATCGACCCGCCGGTATCCGTTCCAATCGCCGCAAGCACCGAGCCTTCCATCACGCTGGCCGCCGCCCCGCTGGACGAGCCACCGGTCAACCATTGCGGAGCGCCCGGCTGCACGCAATCGCCATAGTCCGGATTTTCTCCGGTAATTCCGTAAGCTAGTTGATGCAAGTGCGTCTTGCCGACAATCACCGCGCCCTGCGCCCGCAGTCGCGCGGCCACAGCCGAATCCTCCAGTGCCAATCCACCGCGCTCCGCATAAAATCGCGAACCGCTGGAAGTAGGGAAGCCCTGCAAATCAAAAAGATCTTTCAGCGAAACCGGCAGCCCATAAAGCGCAGGTTTGGCCACACCAGGGAATCGCGCCGGTAACTCCTCGGCTTCGCGCAGTGCCTTCTCCACTCCCAGCGCAATATAAACATTTTTCCCAGCGTTGCTATTCGCGCGGGCCAAGGCCTGCTCCGCCACTTCGCGCGGCGTGACTTCGCCCGCAGCCAGCCGCGCCAACGTGTCCGCCAATTCGCTACGCTTCGCGATCTCGCTCGTCATAATATTTGCTAGACCATCCTAAACGAATGGTCGCAGCTATTGCCTACAATTTTAACGCCTCGAAAAAGCATCACAGGCCACGCACAATTTCGCGGCCGACCTAAACGGTAGACGGTACATCACGCATGAAATTCGGTAGTGGGTCAGTTTCCGATTATGCAGGTGCATTCAATAGGTCGATGCAACACCACCTGATATAAATATTGGCGCGCGCCACCTCGACGGTGAGCCGGGAGGTGGCACGGCATGGTGGCCGTCCTGCGTATCGCGCCCATCAAGCGGACCTGCGAGCCTGGGACTTGGCCTTGCGGCCCAAACGGTGCCTTCTGGCCATTCATGTGAAGTTGCGGAAGATGGTTGCGAGTAAACTGATTCTAGATTGGTCGCCGGAACAGATTTCTGGATGGCTGAAGATCCACTATCCGGATGATGAGAGCATGCGCGTGTCCCACGAAACGATATATCGCAGCCTGTTCATCCAAGCCCGCGGAGTGCTGAAAAAAGAGCTGCTGGGGCACCTGCGATCCAAGCGTCGCATACGCCGCTCGCGGCACTCTCGCATCTTTAAAGACTCGCGCGGCCAAATCGTGGACGCCATCTCCATCCGGCAAAGGCCCGCAGAAATCGAGGACCGCGCCATTCCCGGTCATTGGGAAGGCGATCTCATTGGTGGCACAAAAAACAGTCACATCGCCACGCTCGTGGAACGACATTCGCGTTTTACCGCCCTGGTCAAGGTGCGCAGCAAAGACACGGCGGCGGTCGTCGCCGCGTTGAGCCGGCAAATTCGCAAACTCCCAACCTCTCTGCGGCGATCCTTAACCTGGGATCGCGGGCTGGAGATGGCTAAACACAAGAGCTTCACCGTGGCCACGAATGTGAAAGTGTACTTCTGCGACCCGCACAGCCCCTGGCAACGAGGAACGAACGAAAACACCAACCGCTTGCTGCGGCAATACCTGCCGAAGAGAACCGACCTCTCCGGCTACACGCAATCCGAACTGGACAAGATCGCATTACGGCTAAATCAACGCCCGCGAAAAACTTTGAGCTTTCAGACTCCTGCGAGTAAACTGCGCGCAAGTGTTGCGCCGACCCCCTGAACCCGCAGCGTTAATCGGGACTTATGGCCCAATTCCAGCAGGAAGACACCATGTATGGCTGTCTTCAACGGCGTGCCAGAATGAAAGCGCATACTACTCTTCGCTCAACCCGCTGTAAACGGATTCCGCTGCTGAGTGGATTTCCATCCATCCACGTTTTCCGCAATCACTCGGGAATCATTTCATCTCGTAGAACTGCAGTGGGCCGCCGCTTGCGACGGGATAGATGAGCACGATATCTCCTTTTGCGCTTAGCGCGAACGCGGAACCCGTTAATGAAGGAAGATCAGATGAAGTGGCAATCGCTTGGCCGGTCATCAAATCCCATAATCGAAATCTCCTATAAACATTGTCCAAATAGGATTCCTGCCCCAGCCACCAGTGGCCACGCTCCTTATCGAGGCCAACGTAGCCCAGCGCGACCTGGCCGCCAGCCGAAACCAGCAAAGTATCGTGCACGCCACCGGGTTGACTCGATATTTCGCGAATGAGCTGCCCGGTCCGAGCATTCCAGATTTTTAAGGTATCTTTGGAAAAGTATCTGGGTTCAGGGTTCGCCGATACCGTCGCGAACCGGTCGTTCCCCACGAATGCAACTGAGCTGGCGACATAACCTGTATTAATCTTTGTTACGGTCTCACCCGAATCGACATTCAAGACGGACAGATTACGTTCCTTGAGGCTTAACAACCGGTCTCCTGGAGGGAACGGTATGAACAGGATGGCGACCATATCCCCCGCAGGATCCAAGGAAATCTTCCCAACATCGGCCTGAAAATCCCACTTTTGTATGATTTTTCCAGATATCAGGTCATATACGCGCAGCTCTCCTCCTCCGAGGCCCCACCACGCGAGCAAGACGGCAGCCCGGTCTGCGCGCTCGTCCACTTGAACGTCGGCGACAAACGAATGGAATCCGGACGCGTTCGGATGGACCCGGGGCCACGAGGACATCTCCAGGTCGATGCTCTGCAACTCGTCCAGAGTCTTTGGCTCCAACACAAGCAGGCGACCTTGATTACATTCGCATACGACAATTTTCCTTCCGGACTGCGCAAATCGAACGAATCCGGGATTGATAGCCGCGTCGTCGACCTTTGGCAGTGTCTGCCGCATAAGGGTCTTGCTGGCGACAAGCGTGTGCTTGTGAAAATCCCATACCTGCAATTGTTCGACGAGTTCTGACTTATTCTCCCATCCGAAGCTATTCACCGCAGCAACATGGTCGTCAGGGGCGACATCCGCGCTGAGAGTTCCCCACTCTGTATCCAGCGTAGAGATTTGGAAGGGGTTCTGTCCCTCTAGGCTCGTACTTGCCTTGCCCGTCTGGACAAGCAGCAGGGCGGCTCCGCAGACAAGCAAGCCGCGGCATCGTCGGAAGGGTATGGTCAAACTGGATTTTCGCATTGGACGTTGAACAATCATTGTCCCGACTCGGTTGTCTCCAGCAGTTCGTGTGCCACTACTCGCAGTTCTCTTTGAGGTAGCGCACGCTGAAAACAATGGAGATTGGTTTGCAAGGTTCGAACTACTGAAGGCTGTTCGCTCCATCACCGTCAGTTTGATCTGGCAGAATAACGAGTGACTCAGTCAGATGCATTTGCGAGTACGGAAATGTCAACTCCCGATAAGTCCTGCCAGCTCTTTGGCGCAGCCGGAACTGATTCGCCCGCGACTAAATCATAAGGCAGTGGGCGAGTTTCGCCGTCGTCGCCGTGACGACGCTGGGAGCACACCCACTTCGACGAAGTTAGGCGATGATTGCTGACAATAGGCTACCGGCGACCAAAACAGCAACCAAACCTACTGCGCCCATCGCAACAGCCGAAGAGCAAGCGCACAAAACACCTCCGAGCTTCGCGGAGACGAACGCACAGATTTTCGTTCCCATTGCTACAAGAGTGCCTGGCACTTTGATCCCGACCATGTTGGCCGCCGCAGCTACACTTGAGCCATTTAAAAAGAATCGCAACATTTTCCGAAACATGTGGACCGCCTTTCCTGTTCGTTGGATGCGAGCGCGCCCGGGCTCGGGTGCTTCGTTCTTGTTACGTAGCATCGAGCGACTTCACGGCAATTTATAAACTTTAGAAATGCACCTCTCGCGGATGGTTACGCGGCAGCAAGCCAATCAAAACAAACGGAGAGACGTTCGGTCTAAACTTCAGATTCGGCCCGTCGGCGAACTCCTCACGCGGCCAGTGACGCACTGAATGCGAATACACGACTGTTGCGATTCGGTCCCCCGGCACCATCCGTCCGAACCATCGCTTCATCTCCGAAGAAATCTACTTTGCCGTGAGCAAGACATACTGGTTCGCCGTACTGTATCGTGGGTGGAGCGTGAACGTTCCGAAGTGTTCTGCAAGCACCGCAGGCGCACGGTCAACGCTTTCGGGATGGGGGATTAACTCATGTATCTTGGCTAAACGTGAGATCGCAAAGTTTCATAGCTCATCGAGTGCGGCGCGCAAAGATCCGGGGCCTGGCTCAAGCAACTTATTCGCAATCGTCTGCAATTCTCGTTCGCGCTCCGCGATTGCCGTCATGAAACTCTGCAACGGTCGGAGCTACTGAGGAGACCCAGGGGCGCCGCAATTTGCCGAGTAAACCATTTCCCAAGAAAACACTCCAGCCTCCGGAGCGTCCGTAGCATGCTAGTCTCAAGACTTAACCATGGATGACCTCTCTTCCCTAATTGCGCACCACGGATACCTCGTGATTGGTCTGATCGTCTTTGCTGAAGCTATTGGAGTGCCAGTCCCGGGCGCGGTGGCCCTGGTTGCCGGAGGAGCCGCGGCAGCAGCAGGCGCCCTGAACGCGCCTGCGGTGGTTCTGATTGCTATTGTCTCGATGATTGCGGCCGACTCACTGCTCTACGTTGTTGGCAGCGTTACGGGATGGGCATTTTTGAAATTTCTATGCCGCGTTTCCGTCGATCCGGAAACCTGCGTTTTGCGTTCCGCGGAATCCTTCTATAAGCGTGGCCGCACTACTTTGCTGATTGCCAAGTTCATTCCCGGTGTGAGCACCATGGCTGCACCGCTCGCTGGCAGTATGAAAATGCCGTTCTTTCAATTCCTGGGCCTGGATTTTCTGGGTGCCGGTATTTATGCGCTGTCGTACGGCGCGGTCGGATTTATTTTTCGTGACTTCATCGCGAAGATCATCGGCGGATTTCGCGCCGCCGGGCACGTCGTCGAGATTGTTATCGTACTCGCGGTAATTGCATTTATCGCTTACCGCGTCTCGATTATCTGGAAGCGCCGGGGCGATCGCATCGTGCCACGAGTGCACGTGGCGGACCTGGCCGCAAAGCTGCAGACCGAGGGCCCAGAAAAGATACTGCTAGCGGATGTGCGCAGCCACGGATACTACGCGGCCGGTGCAGTCCGCATCCGCGGCTCCATCCGCATCGAGCCCAATAATCTGAGCGCCGAGATTAAAACATTTCCCCGAAACAAAGACATGTATCTGTACTGCACGTGCCGCAGCGAAGCCACCAGCGCCAGCGTCGCACACCTGCTGCGCGAGCAAGGATTCAAGGCATTTGTAATCGTTGGCGGCCTGGCCGCGTGGCGCAGAGCTGGCGAGCCGCTCGAACCTGTCCCGCCGACTGATTTAGTGCATCTCCCGACTTTCAGCAGATAACTCGGCCGACCCGAAAAGCAACGGTCGACCCTTCCATCGGAGGAGCGGCCAGAACCCGCATCTCATTCGAATGATTATTAGTAAGTACTGGGTCTTGACAAGGTATCTATCCCATGCTATCGTCCTCCATGAACGACGCGCTACACGCCCTCCCAAGAGCCTCCCACGCCGGTCCTCGCAGCTATCCTGCTCCGCTCCCTGCACAATCCGAGCGTCGATCATCGGTCGTCGCCTGCGCTCAAGCGCTAAATCACGAAAAACACGCTCCCTTCTTTTCAACAACTTACACACTCTTCTCAATTCACAATGTGTCGCAACCCTTTTCCTTTGTTACCACTGCGCACTCTTTGCAAAAAACACCCGGGGGTGCGGTCTCCTCCACTCACAAATTCTCCGATACGCACAGCGCACGTGTAACTCCAACAGAATCTATCTCTTTCGCGTTATTCCTCTGCAACCCCTTTAGAATCTTACTCTTTCGCAATCGGGGGGTGGGCGTGGGGTACCGCTTTTTCTGGGAACGCCAACGCCTCTACATCCCGCGTACTTCGCGGGATGTAGCTCCTGATTGGCGCCGTTCGCCCGCGCAGCGAATTTTTGGCGTCAGGTGGCGGTGGTGCTAAAATCGTGGACGGACCACTTCCACTGGAAACATGACTGACTACATGACCAACAACGCCTCACCCAAAACGCTATACCAAAAAATCTGGGACGCTCACCTCGTCCGCGAAGAGGCCGGCCAGCCTTCCATCATCTACATTGACCGCCACCTTGTGCACGAAGGCACTTCCCCGCAAGCCTTTGCCGGCCTCCGCGCTGAGGGCCGCAAAGTTCGCCGCCCCGACCTCACCTTCGCCGTAATGGACCATTCCGTCTCCACCACCGACCGCACCCTCCCCATCCTCGACCAGGACGCCAAGCTCCAGTTTGAAGCCCTCGAGAAAAATTGCCGCGAATCCGGCGTCCGCCTGTTCGACATGAACAGCAAAAATCAGGGCATCGTGCACATCATCGGCCCCGAACTCGGCATCACCCAGCCCGGACAAACCATCGTCTGCGGCGACAGCCACACCTCCACGCACGGCGCGTTCGGCACGCTGGCCTTCGGCATCGGCACCAGCGAAGTCGAGCACGTGCTGGCTACGCAGTGTCTGGTGCAATCCAAATCCAAGACCATGCACATCGTGGTCAACGGCAAACGCCCCAAAGGCGTCACCGCCAAGGACATCATCCTCGCCATCATCGGCAAAATCGGCATCGGCGGCGGCACCTCGCACGTCGTTGAATACGCCGGCCAAGCCATCCGCGAACTTTCCATGGAAGGCCGCATGACCGTCTGCAACATGACCGTGGAAGCCGGCGCGCGCGCGGGCATGGTCGCGCCTGATGAAACCACTTTTAAATATTTGGAAGGCCGCCCGTTCGTTCCGCGTGGCAAAGAATTTCAGGAAGCGGTCGCGCGCTGGAAGCAACTCCCCAGCGACCCGGGCGCAAAATTCGACGTCACCGTAGAGCTGCAAGCCGAGCAGATCGCCCCGCAAGTCACCTGGGGTACCAACCCCGGCATGGTCAGCGGCGTCACCGCGCGCGTTCCCGACCCGCACGACTTCAAGGATCTCAACGATCAAAAGGCCACCGAGCGCGCCTTGCATTACATGGGCCTAAAAGCCGGCACGCCCATCGTGGACATTCCGGTCGACCGCGTCTTCATCGGCAGCTGCACCAATTCCCGTATCGACGATCTTCGCGCCGCCGCCCATTTCGTCGCAGGCAAGCACGTCAACAAATCCATCAAGCAAGCCTTAATCGTCCCCGGTTCGCGCGGCATCAAAGCCCAAGCCGAAAAAGAAGGTTTGGATAAAATTTTCACCGACGCCGGTTTCGAGTGGCGCGACGCCGGCTGCAGCATGTGCATCGGCATGAACGCCGATGTCCTGCCCCCCAACGAACGCAGCGCCAGCACCAGCAACCGCAACTTCGAAGGCCGCCAGGGCCGCGACAGCCGCACGCACCTGGTTAGCCCCGTAATGGCCGCCGCCGCAGCCATCGCCGGCCACTTCGTGGACATCCGCGACTTCGCCCTGGAATCAGTCGAGTAGACTTTGTAGCGGCCGCCTTCCGAGGCGGTCGCCTTTGATGTTGCTTTTGACGTTGTAGCGACGGCCTTCAGGCCGTCATCTTGGTTCGGCACAGATAGGACGCAAATGTTGAAAGATCCGATTTGGTGCTTCTGGTCGCCGTCAACGCGCTGGTCGGATTAACGTGGGCGCTCTTGTTGATTTTGCATTCGGAGAGATTCAGAAAAAACCGAGGACCGATGCCAGCTCGCGCCACACACATTCTCATGTGGCTACTGTTCGTCGCGGGCGCGGCTCTCACCTTCTGGGGAACGCAGCATGGCAATACGCTTTTGAATCAATAATTGACAGCTTTTGAATTCGCAGCGATGGCCTTCAGGCCGTCATCTTGGTTTTGAATCTTGGAGACGCACCGTAAATGAAACCATTTATTACCCACACCGGATTGGTCCTCCCGCTGGATCGCGTCAACGTGGACACCGACCAGATGGTGCCGAAACAATTCTTGAAAGCGCTCACCCGCCAGGGCTTTGGCCGCATACTGTTTTACGATTGGCGCTATCTCGCGGGCGAAAAACCCAATCCTGAATTTATCTTGAATTTCCCGCAATTTGCTGGCGCGTCCCTGCTGCTGACGCGCGCGAATTTCGGCTGCGGCTCCAGCCGCGAACACGCTCCCTGGGCTATCGGCGACTACGGCTTCCGCGTAATCCTCGCCCCCAGCTACGCCGACATTTTTTACAACAACTGCTTCAAGAACGGCATCCTCCCCGCCGAACTCAGCGAAGCGCAAATCGAAGAACTATTTCAGCGCGCGGAAAAATATCCCGGCTACCAGCTCAGCATCGACCTGCCAAACCAAACGGTTAGCGACAACTACGGCCTGACCTACAAATTTGCAATCCTGCCGTCGCGCAAAGAAGTGTTACTCGAAGGACTCGACGACATCGCCACCACCATGAAACACGAGCCGGAGATAACCGCCTACGAAAAAACCCACGCCGCAACAGCAACAATGTTCGATCAGGTCGACGTAAAAAATTATTCGTAGGGGCACGGCATGCCGTGACCGTCCGTATTTTGCGATTGAATCGGGTCGTCTTTTCTGCCGGATGATCCGTGCGCTTCGGTTGATTGGTCCACGCAGCAACAGCCGCGGGCACGGCATGCCGCAGGGCTGTCCCAATTAGACGGAGTTTGCCCTTGCGAAGGTCGAAAGCGTTGGGTTTGTGGCGGTTTTTGTAGCATGCGGCGATGCAGGTTGGGTTGCTGCTGTCCCAAC
>JABCZD010000016.1 GCA_013289855.1 Acidobacteriota bacterium
CACTTGATTGCATAACCATGTCGGCCCCTTCGACCCGAGTAGACTTTGGTTGACGACCAAGGCTCGGGAGGAAGGAGCCGGACATGTACATCGTAGGTGTAGATTATCACCCGAGCTTTCAGCACATTGCATTTTTAGATCAGGAAACCGGGGAATGCGGCGACCGGCGACTCGACCACAGTGATGGAGAAGCCGAGAAGTTCTATCGGGAGTTGCGCCAGAAAGGCATCAGCATGCGCGTGGGGCTGGAGGCCACGGGATATTCACGCTGGTTCGAGCGGTTACTCGTAGAACTGGGGGTCGAGGTGTGGATCGGCAATGCTGCGGAGATTAAAGCCAAGCGTGTCCGCAAACAAAAGACCGACCGCCAGGATGCCCAGCTGTTGCTGAAGTTGCTGGAGGAAAATCGCTTTCCGCGCATCTGGGTAGCGAGTCCGGAGAATCGGGATGTGCGGCAGTTGCTCTGGCACCGGCATCGGCTGGTGCAGATGCGCACGCGGATCATGAATCAGCTGCAGGCGCTGGCGATGAACGAAGGCCAACGATGGAAGCACCGCTTGTGGAGCGCGGAAGGGCGAGCACTGCTGGAGAAGTTTCCGTTGGCTCCCTGGGCCAGCCGGCGTCGGCAAGATTTACTGGAGTTGCTGGATCGGCTGACTCCCACGATTGACGAGCTCACGGCCGCCGTCGAGCAGGAAGCCAAGAAATGGCCGGAAGCACTCCGGCTAATGACGCACCCTGGGGTCGGCCCTCTGACGGCGCTGGCCTTTGTGCTGATCATCGGAACACCGGGAAGATTCCGTCGTGGCAAGCAGATCGGCAGCTACCTTGGGCTCATTCCCAGTGAGGACTCCAGCGGCGGACGGCAGCGCTTGGGACACGTCAGCAAGCAAGGCTGAGATCCTCTATTATGTAAATCGGAAACGGCGGGCAAAACACGACATGGTTGCCAAAAAATTCATTGAGCAAAGACCGGCAGACGAGCAGGCCTAGGCAGGCCCTTTCTCTCTAATGGAGGGACGCACCGGGGAGAGCGGCATGCGGAGCGATCTGGTTTAACGATTGGCGAAGCAGAAATGGAGCATTTGGAAGCTTGCCATTCCAATGTTTCCAGAGGTCGGTTCGCTGTGCTTCAAGGCGGTTAGCTTCCTGGGTCCGCCCGGTTCGACGGAGGAGGCCCGCAAGAGCGCTCCAAGTGCGTGAAAGACACGTGGCATCCCGCAGGTCGTTCTGCAGGTCCGGCCCCCACGCCATAATCTTGTCCAACAGCTGCCGATAGGCATCGCTGGCTTCAGCCACCTGGCCAGTTTCGGCATAGTCGTCAGCCTGAGCTCGCAGAGCATCGTAGGTGTCGCTCATAGGTTCGACTTTGTCGGCGGGGTATCGCTGAGCCGCGCGCAACAGTTCAAAAACACGACCCAGGCGCTGCTTCGCATCGTTTTCGTGGCCGAGCCAGCGGAGCACGTACGACGAGCCCACCAGCAAATTAGCCTCATCCCGTCGCGTGCTGGCGTTGGGCTTGGCTTCTCGTATGCGCGCGAGGGAGTGATCGTAAGCTGCCAGGGCTTCCTCCGGATCCTTGTGCCGAAGAATGTTGCCCATTTCCAATCCAAACACCGCGACGTTATGCCGACCCAGGTAATCGGCCGAATCCTTACTTGCGAGATCATCGGCAATGTCGAAGGCTTTTTGGAAATCGGCGAGCGCCTCGCGACTCCGGCCGAGGCTCGGTTCTGCATCCGCCCGGCCTAGGATCATGCCTTCCAGGTCGTATCCATTCGCCAGATTAATGCGAAGCGATGCGTGTCCGCCTGCTGCTTCGGCTTGTTGGAAATCAATCGACTCATGCGCGGTCTTCAGAGCGCCATCTAAATCCCCGGACTGCCACCGCGCGGCTGCCAAATTGCCGAGGATCGCTCCGCGTAAGGCGTTCGCTTGAGATCCCGGTACGGGGATGTCCAAAGCTCGCTGGGAATAAAGGATTACCTTATCGAATTCTCTCCCGGCGTAATAGGCTTCCGCGACGTTTACGTAGAAGTACCTCATGCTATAGAGGTCGTGGACGGCAACCGGACTGGTACTCATGAACCGCTCAACCAGTGAAGCAGCATCGGCGGCATCCTTCAACTCTTCGGCTTTATCGCCCCGGGTGTCGGCCAAGTTCATGCGATCATGCGCGATAGTTGCAGCGATGAACAGCGCTCGTTGATTTTGCGGGTCCTTCGCAAGGATAGGATCTACAAATCTTGCCGCATTGTTTAGACTGGCTTCGGCTGCCGCGAATTGGCCCAAATTCGGAGAGGTTGGGTCCCCTTGCGCATGTGCCACACGTACGTACGCGTAGGCGATCTCGAGCGCAATGTCCTTGTCAACGGGAGCACCGCTACCGAGCGAATTTAGGTATTGCAGCGAATCGGTGACAATGCGCATTCTGACTTGCGTCGAGCCCGGCAAACCTCGAAGGTCGTTGTCCAGCGCAATGAACTTGTTGGACAGTTGGCGCACTTCCGCGAATCGGTGTTCCGCGATCCTTCGTTCACGATTGGCGACATAGAGTCCAGCCGAGAGGCTGCCAATCACGAGTGCGATGGCGGTGGCGGTTAATGCCACCACGGTGCGATTGCGGCGCAGAAATTTGGTTGCGCGGTACGCGAACGTGTCCGGCCGTGCACTAATGGGTTCGTGCTTCAGGTAGCGCCAGAGATCATCGGCCAGGGCCGTGGCCGAACCGTAGCGTTCTGCAGGATCCTTCTTCAGCGTCTTGCCAACAATCGTGTCCAAATCGCCGCGCAGCTGTCGCCGCAGTTTCTCCGGTGTCGAAGCCCGCATTTCGGCCAGCTCCTTGGCCTCAGGGAACGTGGTGGCATTAGATAGCTGCGGCGGCTCGCTATCGACAATGGCCTTAACCAGCTCAGCTGTGGAGTGCAGTCTTTGACCTGCGGGATGTTGTCCAGTCAGCAGAAGATACAGCAAGACTCCCAAAGCATAGACGTCCGTTGCTGTTGTGATCGCGCCTCCGGCCACTTGCTCAGGTGCCGCGAACTGAGGGGTCATGGCTCCTCTACCCTCGATTGTGAGTAGCGTCGCGCCGGGATTTGCGTCTTCCGCGAGCAGCTTCGCAATGCCAAAGTCCAGAAGCTTTACCTGACCGTCGCCTCGGACAAGTACGTTGGAAGGCTTGATGTCGCGGTGAACGATCAGATTGGCGTGCGCATGAGCCACCGCGCTGACCACGTCGAGAAAGAGACGGATGCGCGCCTCTACGTCGAGCCTGCGTGCGTCACAATATTGATCAATACGGTGACCGTCGACGTACTCAAGAACCAGATAAGGTTCCCCTCCTTGGGTCACGCCGGCATCCATGAGTTCCGCGATATGAGGATGGGTGAGCTGGCCGAGAATCTTGCCCTCGCGTTTGAACCGCTCCGTGCTCACTCCGGAGGTCGTTGCAAATTGCAGAAATTTGAGTGCCACTTGGCGCTCGAATCGGCCATCGTTTCGCTCGGCTAACCACACACTACCCATCCCGCCAATGCCGATCTGCGAGATCAGGGAGTATGCCCCGATTTTCTGGTCTAGAAGGGGCACTCCACTCGCGACCCGGACGGGCATGCGCTCTAGAAAATGCTCGTCTGCCAGCGCTCGGTGTTCTTCAAGGAGTTGTTGCAGGACTTCTGCGAGTTCCGGTTTCTCTAAACGGAACGACTGCAACCAGTCCAGACGCTCCCCCTCGGGCAAGGCCAGCGCATGGTCTAGGTAAGGGCTTATCTCCTGCCACTGTCCAGGACTCAGTGTGGACATGATTTCTCAGATCTCCAAATTCGCCCGAACGCTATGGTGCAAATAGATGCGCGCTTTGTCCCATTGGCGCTGTACGGTCCGCTCTGAGACGCCTCTTAGGCTCGCGATTTCAGCAAAGGTCAGGCCGCAGAAGAATTTCAGGTCAACGAGTTCCGCCAAGGGTGGCTCGGTCTTGGCGAGCTCGTCCAGGGCTACGCTGATCCGCTCCAGATCGTGTTCGACAGCCGTATGCGCGATTTCGGTCTCCAGAGAGGTAATCTCGAATTGGCCACCGCGTTTCTGGGCGTGGCGACTCCGGGCGTGGTCGATGATCAGTCCGCGCATCACATGCGCGGCATACCCCATGAAACTGGCGCGGTCGGGGAAGGAGGTGCCCTCTTTCGCTGCCATCTCGATGTATGCCTGGTGCAGGAGCGTTGTAGCGCCAAGGCTTACTGGAATTCCCTGCCCCGCCAATTCACGCTTCGCCATCCGGTGCAACTCGGAGTAAAGGGCACTAAACAATGCATCAGCCGCCGATGCGTCGCCACGCTTGGCGGATTCGAAGAGTGAGGAAAGAGTCGACTGCATCTCCACGGCAATATCCCCGCTAGCACAATTGTTGCTGGTCCCCGTCTTGGCAAAGGTAGCCAATTCTAGTGGAAAATCCGGCCCTGACAAGCGGGTTTTCTCAAGCCCGATAGGCACCCAACTGAGTCTACTCCCGGCGGAGCGGCCGACATGGTTATTCAATCAAATGGAAATTGTTCGCGAGTATGGCCCGCTAGGGACGTGCAATCACCGGGTTTGATGAAATTTTTGGAAAGTGAGTAACCCATGCAGAATGGACAGCCGGACGGCGCATCCAAACACATCGAAAAAGTGTAATCGGCCGTGCCCTCTTTCCGTAAGCGCATATCTGCCGTTCACCGCTCCAATAAACCTTGCCGCCCCAGATGCGACAAATAGGACCGTGCCGCACCGGAAAATGAAAACGCGCGAAACGACTTCCAGTTTAGTAATCACTCCTCAATGCTTGGGGAAGATTTGGGAACCTGCTGGAGCGGCCTTTAAAGCGCAGCAGAATTGCAGATTATTGCTGACAGGCCCCATGTCGTATTGAATCGTGCAGCAATTCTCGAAAACTCGAACGGCTTCGTGAGGTAGTCGTCGGCTCCGCGGTCGAGTCCAATGATGCGGTCTTCCACTGCATCGCGCGCCGTCAGCATCAGAATGGGCACGCGTTGCTCTGATTCCCGCAATCGGCGGCAAACCTCAAAACCGTCCGGCGCCGGAATCATCACGTCAAGAATAACTAAGTCGCAATCGTTGATCGCCGCAAGATACAGCGCCTCTTCACCGGTTGGAACCACGTCGACCGCATACGCTGCTTCGCGCAAGCCCTTCGCGACGAAGCGAGCTATGCCCGGATCATCTTCAACCAGTAGCACCCTCATGGCAGCATCATAATGCCATTTGTGAGTTTAGGGACATCGCACAACGCCGTGTTTGTGGGTAAGAGCCCACTCGGATTGGGGAGTATTTTTCCGTTTTTATGCCGGTGACAAGGTTGCCGCAACCTACGATGTCGGCGTAATTGGTTCCTGCAAAACCTTCACCAGCCAGGGAATAATCACCATCTTAAAGATGCGCGGATCCGGCCATACCTTTTTCTGGCGTCCCAGGTGACCACCCTGCGGATTGATCCACGCCTCTTTCGGAACGTCTCCCTTGTTCATCAGCAAATAGATGTCGGCGATGGGCACCTGCGTGTCCAGCACACCAGCCAGGACCAGCATTGGCGACATCGGTTTCCCAAGCAACCCCTGCTTCACGAGCGACATCTCTGGAAATATCGCCGCCAACTGGTCGACAGTCTTTACGTTATCGAAAATGGCCATCAGCGCGGGAACCTGGTCGAACAGATATTCCCGATTCCCGAGCAGTGAATTTTCCAAAAACTCTTTCTGAAAAAATCCGTCGGTTGGCGGTGATTGCGCGCTGCATCCGCGCAGCCGCGCATGCTCCACGATGGCCATCTTGGTAGCCCAATAAGCGCCCCAACTAACGCCGTGAATGGCCAGCCGGTTCTTATCGACCTCAGGTCGGCTCTGCGCATAATCCAGCACCCGGGAAAGCATCCTGTCGGCGGTCAGGCTGGCCTTCACGGGTGCCTGCCCAGTGCCGGGACCATCGACGGCCAGATAACCAATACCAAATTGCAAAATCGCGCCGAAACTTTCGGCCAAGTCCTCTTTACGACTGTCCAAACCGTTAACGGCGATTACCAACGGCACCGGGTCTTTGGCGTTTTTTGGAAGCCGGAGGTAGCCCACAATCTCACTGCCCTCGAAGGGAATGTGCACAACTTCCAGCGGAGGATCGTAGTAGCGCGCATGCGTCAAAAATGCGTCGATAGCTTTTTCGTAAGAGCGCTGCTTTCCAGGCGACGACGGGATGGGCCAGCGTCCGAAGGAGTAGAGGTGCCAGGCGCGTACGAAATCCGCATCAGCCTTGGCGGGATCACTCTTTTCCAGCGCCTTGCCTTCCGCCATATAACGGTCCGCGACGAACATAAATCCCGCGGCCCATTCATCTTTGTCTGTGCTGTGAATCTTGGTGAACGCTTCGCTTACGTCCTTGGGATCCAGCCCGATCAAGGGATACACGCCGTTTTCCGCGCGGCTCACCGCTTCGACCTTTATTTCGTCAAGCGTGCGCTCGCGTCGCTCCTGTGCGCGGGCGGGACGAACCATTAGCGCCCCTAACACGAACAGTAGTGAGGTAGCTGCGCCGCAAACGACAAAGCAACGACTGCTTGACTTGAATTGCCACATTACGGATCCCCTGTGTTTTAATGTTTGGAAATTCCGGGCATCGCCACTCCTGACCGGAAAGTCTGACCGTAACTTCCCTTCAGGACTTCCACGATGCCCACAGAAATCAGCTCTGCACCATAACGCGCATCGCCGCCGCTAGAAAATAAACTTCAGGCCGAGCTGCATTGCCCGGTTGCCGCCGGAGCCAACCACTGGGTTGGAGGCCGCCACGTCTGCCGTGGCGCAGCTACAGCCGAACACGCCCGGCACAGATGGATCGTTATGGCCCCACCCGTTTTGTCCGCCGAACGGATTGGCGAAGTTTGGATGGTTGAAGAGATTGAAGAATTCCGCGCGAAATTGTATGTTAAGTCGCTCGCCGAGGCGGAAATTCTTCAGCGTTGAAAAATCCACGTTTCGGAAGCCAAAATCACGGAAGATATTGCGGCCCATGTTGCCAAAAGTTCCCAATGCGGGAGGCAGCATGATGGAGCCACCCTCGGCGTAGCAGCCAAACAGTCCCAAGGCAGCAGTGTTGCCGCCCGGTGTGCCGCCATCAAGCGCATTGGCTTTCGCCAGACAGGTCGAGTTGCTAGTGCCCGCGAAATAAGGTACACCGGTCGAGATGCCGGGCTGAAAGTCCGATGTCTTGCCAAAGAAATTCCACCGGTCAGTAAACTCGCCCGTTCCACTCACGTCAGTGCCCGCGTCAATCGGTCCCCAAGGTTGCGCGCCAAAAATGCTAACGATGGTGTTGAGCTGCCAGCCCTCCAGAAGCTGGCCGAAGCCCTTAATCCCCGGTACGGCATAGGTAAGAGAGAGCGTAAAGCGATTTCTTTGATCGAAATCGCTGCTGGCGTACTCCCGCGTGGGGGCCGCATTATTCTGCGGTAAGCCCAAGCCGGCACCGAAGTCCCAGTTGGCGCCAACATCGTCCATCGCGTGGGAAAACGTATAGCCCGCAAGGAAACTCAAACCGTGATAATCCCGCCCAGTGAGGGTGACCTGCAGTCCATCGTAATTCGACTTATAGATATTCCCCATCTGATAGATCTGGCCAAGATAGGGAAACTGGGCGTTAAAAGGTCGCGCTTGTTGTTCCGCACCCGGATCGGCGCCAGCACCACAAATTCCAGGATCATAGTTTGACGCGATGCAAGCGGCCCAGCCCGCGCCGATAGTCGGCTGGTTGATATCGTGAATACCCACGAGCTTAGATCCATGGTTGCCAACGTAGGTGGTTTCGAGCGTAATTTTCGGATTGAACGCGTGTTGCAATCCAATGTTCCAAGCCGTTACGTAAGGCGTTTTGATGTTTTGCGTGATCCCGAGAATTGTGCATTGGTTTCCCGCGTTGCAAGTAATCGCCCCACTCGGAAAAATCGTAGTGCCAGCGGGAGCATTCCAATCGAGTTGTGGTGGCGAAAAGTTCACCAGGCCGGTCGCGATGTTTCCATTTCCTGGCGTGACGCCGGCGGCTCCGGTAGGAATGGTCGCTAGACCTAAGACATTGTTCAGCGCCAGGAACGATTCCCAGTTGACCGTTTCATAAATGATGCCGATACCTCCGCGTAGCACGGTCTTGCCGTTGCCGAACATATCCCAGGCAAAGCCTGCGCGAGGCGCGAAGTTATACGGGTCTTTGTTGTAAGGTCCGCTGATGCCGTGGCCGACTTGCACCAGTCCGACGCTGGGATCGAAATTTGCCAACTGGTTGTTGGCGTCCTTGATTACGGTGTTCAGTTCATAGCGCAAGCCGAAGTTGAAGGTGAGGTGACTGGTGATACGCCAGTCGTCTTGCACAAAAAGAGCAAAACCTTCGTTATGAATGTTACGAGTTGGATCGCCAATCACCAGGCTGCCGTTCGCAGGCGCGCCCGCAAAGAAATCCTCCAGCGGAGAGGAACTAAGACCGTCATTGGTGAACGCCGTGCCGCCCAGAAACTTGAAGCGCCCACGGGCTCCGCCGTAAGCGGCACCCGAGAAGCTGTCGCGATGGATCTCCCCACCGAACTTAAAAGCATTTTTGCCGACGGTGTGCGAAATATGATCCACAAACTGATAACGCTGATCCGGACCCTGAACTTTTGGCCAGTTGAATCCGCCGATGCCGCCCAGTGGAAAACCAAAAAAACCAAGAACGTTAATACGTGGCAGCCCTCCGTACAGAGGATTGGTCACGCCAGTGTCAAGCCCGTAGCTTGAGGCGGGAACATCGTGATCGTTTGTAAATGTCGGCTGGTACAGGCGGTTGTAACCGAAGCGCGCCTCATTGACCCAGGTTGACCTTGGGGTCCACACCCAATTCAATCCGGCTACTTGCGCACGCGTATGAATTTGCGTCAGCCATATGGTCTGCAACTGCCCTGCGTCTTGCACCGTACCGTTGTTGTTGCCATAGAAATACATCCCGCTAATCGTGTTGTTGGCGTTGAGCTGGTAATCGGCCTTCCCCACCGCGTTTTGCGAGGTGACGCTGTTCGGCAAAGCATAATTTACGAACGTACTTCCCGCAGGATTCGTGCCGGGATTGAGCGGGATACCGCTACCGTTGCACGAAATCGGAGGACCAAGGGTACATCCTGCAATTTGCAGACTGGCTGCGCTCACGTCGTTGGGAATCTGCCCCGCCAAAAACGCAGCGTGCACGTCGGCTATGGCGTCAATCGCGCTATTCGCACAGTCTCCGCCGGCTGCCCCAGTGAAGGCGCAATTGACGCCGCCGTTCGCCGCCGTGGGAGTCGCGAGATCGACGGTTGCCGGAGTGGTAATTTGTTGCACGTTTCCGATGTTGTAATGCTGGCCTTCGTAAGCGCCGAAGAAAAATAACTTGTCTTTCTTGATCGGGCCGCCAGCCGAGGCGCCATATTGTTGTAGGTTCGTCGGAGCTTTCTCCGTGCCCACCGGATCGAAGTAATTGCGCGCATCAAAATCCGTCGTGCGGACAAATCCATACGCCGTGCCGTGTAGGGCATTGGTGCCGGACTTCAAGCCCACATTGACCACGGTTCCCGGCTTCCAGCCGTATTCCGCTGGCGGATTCTGCACTACGTTAAATTCCAGAATCGCGTCGATGGGTAGAATGGTCGCGGAATCGCCGGCGATGCCTGCGCCGTTGATGATGCTCTGTCCGGAAAAAGGCTCGCTATTAAATAGGCCGTCCACGAAGTACGCATTGTCTTCCGCGCGCAATCCGTTGCTGCTGGTGGTGGAAAAACCACCGCCAGGGTAACGCACTACTCCGGGGCGCAACTGCAATAGGTTTTCGTAATTCCGGCCGTTCAGCGGCAGGTCATTGATCGCTTTATTGCTAAGCGTGCCGCCGAGAGAGTACGAGGTACTGTCGATGAGAGGAACGGCTTCCGTGACGTTTACCACCAAGGTTGCGTCGCCTGTCTTTAATGTGGAGTCGACACGAAAATCCTTGCCAACTTCGATGAGCACGCTGTCCGCTTGAAAACCGTTGAAGCCTTTGGCTTCGATTAAAACTTTGTACGTGCTGGGTTGCAGGTCGGCAACCACGTAGTCTCCAGCCTCGTCAGTAACCGTTGTTCGCACGGCATTGCGCAAAGTATCAGTAACTGTTACCGTGGCGCCGGCGATGGCTGCACCGGACTGATCGTGAACGCTGCCCAGAATTCGTCCTGAGGTCGACTGGGCGCGCATTGGCGGCACCACGAGCAGACCTAGGAGAAATATAAGAAGACTAGCGAGAGCAATCGAACCACGTTTGCGACGTGCGAACCGCAACACAAGAGTCGACTTCATAACCCGACACCCCCTGATCGAGAACGAGCTAATCCCCACCCCGTAAACACTATGGTACGATGGTAGTACCACCATATTTACAGGCCTGTCAAGAAGTTTATCTGATTCATTTCATTCAAACTATGGTATGGTGTTTGGACCAATCGCCCGTTTTCATGCTTTGGTGACCCCGGTCACGCTGCTGGTCCCGTTAGATGTTGCTCGAGGAGTCGTCGACGGCAGTTTTGCGGCTCGGATCGTCAGACGACACACCCTTTTCGGAGGCACGGTTTTCCATGGCCATCGCGACGACAAATCCGACAACCGGCGAGATATTGAAAAGGTTTGACGCGCTTACGGACCTTCAGATCGACGCTAAAATAAGAACCGCTTCTGAAGCCTTTACCAGACACCGTCACAGCAGCTTCGCGGAGCGTTCCAGTAAGATGCGCCGCGCGGCAGAGATTCTCGAAGCCGAAAAAGAAACGCTCGCTCGCCTCATGACGCTGGAGATGGGAAAGACTTTCAAGTCCGCGGTCGATGAGGCGGTCAAGTGCGCCTGGGCTTGCCGCTACTACGCAGAACACGCTGAGCGCTTTCTTGCTGAAGAGGTGATCGAGACCACCGCAACCCGCAGCTCTGTGCGTTATCAGCCGATGGGAATAATTTTAGTAGTGATGCCATGGAACTATCCTTTCTGGCAGGTGTTTCGTTTCATCGCTCCCGGACTAATGGCCGGAAACGTCGGCTTGCTGAAACATGCCTCGAACGTTCCGCAAAGCGCGCTCATGATCGAAGAGATTCTGCGCCGCGCGGGATTCGACGAAGGCATATTTCAAACGCTTCTGATCGGCTCCGCGCAGGTTGATCGCGTTCTTGCGGACCCTCGCGTAGCTGCTGCCACGCTGACGGGAAGCGAAGAAGCTGGCGTCCAGGTGGGCATTTCTGCGGCGAAGCGAATAAAGAAGGTGGTTCTCGAACTCGGCGGCACCGACCCTTTCATCGTCATGCCCAGTGCGAACCTCGACGAAGCGGTAGCGACCGCGGTTAAGGCGCGGGTCTCGAATAACGGCCAGTCTTGCATCGCGGCAAAACGCTTTATTGTCGCCGACGCTATCGCCGACAAATTCGAGCACGCTTTCGTGAAGAAAATGGAATCGCTGAAGGTCGGCGATCCGATGGACCCGGCGACGGACGTCGGACCGCTCGCCACCTCCGATGCTTTAACCTCGCTCCACGCCGACGTGCAAAAATCCGTGGACGCTGGCGCGCGGATCCTCACGGGCGGCAAGCCCGGCGCTGGTCCGGGATTCTATTATTTGCCGACTATTTTAACTGACGTTCCGCTGAATTCTCCGGCCGGTTGCGAAGAATTGTTCGGCCCCGTCGCCTCCCTGTTTCGCGTGCCCGACGTCTCTGAAGCCATCCGCCTCGCCAATGACAGTCGTTTCGGCTTGGGCGCCAGCGCATGGACCAATGACCCGGTGGAGCGCGAACGCTTCATCAATGAACTGGAAGCTGGAATGGTGTTCATTAACCAGATGGTCGCGTCGGATCCTCGCGTTCCGTTTGGCGGCGTAAAGCGCTCGGGGCACGGGCGCGAATTGGCCATCAATGGCATACGGGAGTTCACGAACATCAAGACCGTGTGGATTAAGTAGCCAATCATCGGCGTGGAAGATTGCGAGAGTCGATGGCATATGGTACGGTGGTCATACCAAAAACCGTGAATCACCTTGACTTTGCCTCGTATCGTGGCCGTCATTCGCCAAAGGTGAGGCTGATTTCGCGGAAAATGGGTCCCTCAATTCCAAGCCTCGGGGAGAGCATGAGATGTATAAGGTCATTCAGAGTTCGCGGCTCTACGAACAAATCGTTCAGCAAATTGAAGAATCCATTGGCACCGGCAAGCTGAAGGTCGGCGAGCAACTCCCGGCAGAGCGAGACTTGGCACAGCGCTTTGGCGTAAGCCGCACGGCCGTCCGCGAAGCCGTGAAAGCCCTCAGCGAAAAGGGATTGGTTGAAGCGCTTCCCGGCCGCGGCACCTTCATCACGAACGGTACCTCGAACGGGATCCGGCAATCGCTGGACCGCCTGGTCAAAAACGGCCAGCCGGAAGGCTTTATGTACCTCGTGGAGGTGCGGGAGATTCTGGAGCCGGAAATTGCCGCGCTTGCTGCGACTCGTGCATCCGACGAGGACTTGGCGGCCATGCGCGAAGTGGTTGCGATTATGGATGCCGCGCGTTACGACCCCGACGCGTTCATCGAGGCGGATCTCGATTTCCACCTGGCGTTGGCCGAAGCGGCTGCGAATCCGCTCATCCTGTCGCTCATCGATTCCATTGTTGGGATTTTGCGCGAGCAGCGGATGGGTATCTTCCGCGTCGAAGGTGGGCCGGAGCGGGGACAGTATCATCACAAGCGCATTCTCGACGCAATCGAACATCGCGACCCGCAAGGTGCGCGCGATGCCATGCGCGCACATCTCGAACAAGTTCGCGAAGACTCGCGCGATTCTCCGCTTGGCACCAGACGTCCAGCTTAGGCAACAATCCAGGAGAGGCACGGATGGCGAATCTCGGATTTGTCGGACTCGGAGTAATGGGCAGCGAGATGGTTTTGCGTCTTCTCGCCAAAGGCCACACCGTCACAGGCCATAACCGCACGAAAGCAAAAGCCGTGCGTTTGATCGATGCTGGCATGCAGTGGGGCGATTCGCCTCGCGCCGTGGCCGCTGCAGCGGACCTCACACTTTCGATGGTCACCAATTCCGCCGCGTTGGCCGCGATCGTGGACGGCTCCGATGGCATTCTTGCGAGCCTCGCTCCAGGAAAAATCCTGGTCGATATGAGCACAGTGAGCCCCGCTTACTCCCGCGAAGTCGCCGCCAAGGTTCGGGCCAAGGGCGCGGACATGGTCGATAGCCCGGTTTCCGGCAGCGTCATCACGCTACAGGAAGGCAAATTGTCGGTGATGGTGGGTGGCCGCGCCGAGACCTTCGAGTGCGTCAAGCCAGTGCTGCTCGATATCGGCCCCAAGGTCACGCACGTCGGCGATAACGGCCTAGCGTTAGTCATCAAAATCGCCGCGAACCTCAGCCTTGCTGTTCAGATGTTGGCCTTCTCCGAAGGTGTCCTGCTCGCAGAAAAAAGCGGCATCAAGCGCGAAGTTGCCGTGGACGTGCTCATCAACAGCGCCATCGCTTCGCCCATGATTAAATACCGCGGCCCGTTCGTGCTGCAACTGCCCGCCGAAGCGTGGTTCAACGTCAACATGATGCAAAAAGATATGCTGCTGGCTCTCGAACTCGGCCGCCAACTCGACGTGCCCATGCCCACCACCGCCATCAGCAACGAATTTCTGACCGCAGCGCGCGCCATGGGGCTCGTCGAGCAGGATTTTGCGGTAGTTTTTGACGTACTCGCACATATGTCAGGAGTGAAGCGATGACCACGGCCACGGACCAAACCAAATCGACAAGCGTGCTGGCGACGGAGAAATACCTGGGCATGTATCGCCGCATGACCATGATCCGTTTTTTCGAAGAACAGGTGAACGAGCTCTACACCCGTGCACTAATGCCTGGATTGGCACACTTGTATATCGGCGAAGAAGCTGTGGCTGTGGGAATTTGCGAAGCTCTGCGCAACGACGATTACATCACCAGCACCCATCGTGGCCACGGCCACTGCTTGGCCAAAGGCGCCTCGCCGGATCGCATGTTCGCCGAACTGCTGGGCAAGGAAGCCGGATATTGCAAAGGCAAGGGCGGTTCGATGCACATCGCCGACCCCGACACCGGAAATTTGGGCGCTAACGCCATTGTGGCGGGCAGCGCGGGAATTGCGACCGGAGCGGCTTTCTCCGCCAAACATGCCGGCAAAGGGCAGGTAGCGGTCTGTTTTTTTGGCGAAGGCGCGCTCGGTCAAGGCGTAGTCTATGAAGTGATGAATCTCGCGGCGCTTTGGAAGCTCCCGGTAATTTACGTCTGCGAAAATAATCTGTATACCGAGTACACGCATTTTTCTGAAACGCTGGCTGGCGATTTATTAACGCGCGGCGCCGCCTTCGGCGTCCCTTCCGAATCCGTGGACGGACAAGACGTGCGCGCCGTGCACACCGTGGCAACAAAAATGATTGCCCGCGCGCGCGCCGGCCAAGGTCCTTCGTTCCTGGTCTGCAACACCTACCGCTACACCGGGCATCACGTCGGCGACATCAATCGCGAATACTACCGTTCCAAGCAGGAAGAACAGCAGTGGAAGACCGACCGCGATCCGCTGAAGATCCTCGCCGACTGGCTGTTCAGCTATGGCCTCGCGGATGCCCAGGCGCTCGACGCTATCCGCAAAGAGGTGGGTGAGCAGATGGCCACCGCCGTCAATTTCGCCATCGCGGCGCCGTATCCTGCCGTCGATAAAGTGGCCCAGGACGTGTATGCCTGAAACTGCGCAGCGCGAATTAACGTTTGCACAGGCCGTGAACGAAGCCCTGGCGGAAGAAATGCGCCGCGATGCGCGGGTCTGCATTCTAGGGGAGGACGTCGCCGAGGCGGGCACACCATTCAAAGTCTTATCGGGTTTGGTTCAGGAATTCGGTGTCTCACGCGTGATCGACACACCCATTTCGGAGGCCGGTTTCACCGGCGTTGGCGTCGGCGCGGCGATGACCGGAATGCGTCCGGTAATCGACATCATGTTCGGAGATTTCCTCACCCTCACCATGGACCAGATGGTTAATCAGGCCGCGAAGGTTCACTATATGTCCGGCGGCAAATGGAAAGTACCGATGGTGCTGCGCACCACTCTGGGGGCCTCGCGCCGTTCCGCCGCGCAACATTCACAATCGCTGCATGCGTGGTTCAGCCACGTTCCGGGATTGAAAGTCGTCATGCCCTCCACACCATACGACGCCAAAGGCCTACTGAAGAGCGCGATTCGCGATGAAAATCCCGTCGTATTTTTTGAAGATAAAATGATGTACAAGCTGAAAGGCCCTGTTCCAGCCGAGGACTACACCATTCCCTTCGGCGTTGCCGACATAAAACGCGAAGGCGACGACATCACCTTGGTGGCCACCAGCAGTATGGTACAGGTGGCGCTCGAAGCCGCGGTCTTGCTCGAATCCATCGGCATCAGTGCGGAAGTAATCGATCCGCGTACCATGTGGCCGCTCGATGAAAAAACGCTGATCGCGTCCGTACAAAAAACTTCTCGCGCCATCGTCATTGATGAAGGTTACGAGCGCTATGGGATTACCGCGGAGATTTCCTCGGTCATCGCCGAGGGCGCATTCTTCGACCTCGAAGCCCCGGTGAAGCGCATGGGCGCCATGCATGTACCCATTCCCTTCTCGCCTCCTCTTGAAGACGCAACCGTTCCCACGGGCCAGACGCTTTTCGCAGCCGCAAAAAAGCTCTGCGGAAAAAATTAGGCGGTACCGAATGCGAACGAACGACAAAGAAGGAGACTCGGCGTGGCACTAAAAACGTACGGACCCATGGCGGTGGATTGGGAGAATCGCATCGACTTTGACCGTCTGCGCCGCGAACGGCTCGCAAGAGCCAAAGCCCTACTCGCCAAATCCGAAATGGGCGCGCTGCTCTGCTTTGACATGAATAACGTGCGCTACATCACTTCCACGCACATCGGCTCATGGGCCCAGGACAAGATCAGCCGCTTCACCCTGCTCCCGCAAAACGACGAACCCATTCTGTGGGACTTCGGTTCCGCAGCCCGCCACCATCAAGAAAATTGCCCATGGCTCGGCGACCGCTCCCGTTCCGGCATCCCCTTGTTGCGGGGCGCCATGTCCCCGGAAATGGGCCGCGCCGAAATCGTAGCAAAAAAAATCAAAGTCGAACTTGAGATGCGCGGTTTGCAGAAGCAGCCGCTGGGCATCGATGTCATCGAGCCGCCCATTCTTTTCGCCCTGCAGCGCGAAGGTATCACCGTGGTCGACGGCCAACAGTTAATGTCCGACGCCCGCGTGATCAAAACGCAGGACGAAATTTCCCTGCTCAATCACTCCGCCATGATGGTGGACGCCGCGTACGACGAACTCTACCGCGCCATGAAGCCTGGCATGAGCGAAAGTCAGGCCGTCGGCCTCGCCAGTAAAGTTCTTTACGACATGGGCTCCGAGTACGTCGAAGCCGTAAACGCCATCTCCGGCGAGCGTTGCAACCCCCACCCGCACGTTTGCTCCGATCGCGTGCTGCGTCCCGGCGATCCGGTCTACTACGACATATTGCATTCCTACATGGGCTATCGCACCTGCTACTACCGCTGTTTCACCATCGGCTACGCCTCCCATCACATGATCGACGCCTACAAGCGCTGCCGCGACTACCTGGATGCTGCGATCTCTCTCGTCCGCCCCGGCCGCACCACCGCCGAAATCGCCTCCGTCTGGCCTAAGGCCGAAGAATTTGGTTTTCCCGACGAAGAAGCGGCGTTCGCGCTGCAATTCGGTCACGGTATTGGCTTGGCCATCTGGGAAAAACCGGTGATCAGCCGCATGGTTTCGCTCGAGCATTCTCACGAAATCAAACCCGGCATGGTTTTCGCTCTCGAAACTTTCTGGCCATCGAAAGATGGCTGGAGTGCCGCGCGCATTGAAGAAGAAATTGTCGTCACCGAAACGGGCCACGAAGTCATCACCCGCTTCCCGGCCGACAAACTCATGGTCGCAGGTGCGCACTATTTCACCGTCGACGGTCCGCTACCCACCGCGCGCGAAAACGAGCAGGAGCCCAGCCAGCGCGTGCGCGACATGGTGGCTGCCAGCGCCAACAAAGAAAAAGTAGGAGCGACAGATTAAGGCCAGATTCTCGGCCCTGCGAAATTTATATGGCCATCAGCGTCGTAATGCCCGCTCTCGAAATGGCTCAGGAAACTGGCAAGCTCCTCGTGTGGCGAAAAAAAGAAGGTGAGCCCACCGTCAAAGGTGAACCACTACTCGAAATCGAAACTGATAAAGCTGTCGTCGAAGTCGAAGCTGCCGCGGACGGAATTCTCGCCGGCGTAATGTCTCGTGAAGGAGACGTGGTGCCCGTGGGCTCCATAATCGCGTGGATTCTTCAGCCCGGCGAGTCGTTGCCAACTGAAGCAGCGGGTACTGGCAACGCCGCGCCCACCGCTCGCGCGGTTTCCGCGGCTGCAAGCGTCGCGTCCGCCGCTGCCGCACCATCAGGCTCTTCGTCCACCGCGGCCAACGCCGCAGCAACCGCGAAACTCTCTCCCAAAGCGCGACGCCTCGCAAAAGAGCACGGCGTCGACGTCTCCAAAGTAGCGCCCACCGGACCGGACGGCTCGATCACCACCGAAGACATTCTCGCGTTCGTAGCCGCCGGTACCTCTGCCGCCGCGACGGAGGCAGTGCCCAAAACCGCAAGCGCGGAGCCTCTATCACGAATTGCTCGCATCATGGCCGAGCGCACCACACAGAGCTGGACCACTGTCCCGCACTTTTTCGTCACCCGAGAGTTCGACGCCACCGCCATCGTGGCGTTGCAGAAAAATTCCGCCGCCGAAAGCGACAAGGTCGGCGCCGTCCGCCCATCGATCAACGACGTGCTGGTTGCGCTCGTCGCGCGCGCTCTCGCAAAACACCCCCGTCTGAACGCTACCTGGGCCGGCGATAACATTCGCACTAATCCGGAAATCAACATCAGCGTCGCGATGGCGGTGCAAGATGGCGTTGTGGGTGCAGTCATACGTAACGCCAACACGATGCCGCTGGGCGAAATCGCAGCGCAGCGCCGCCAACTCTCCGAGCGTTCCCGCGCCGAAAAGTTGCGCCCTGCCGACATTACCGGCGGCACATTCACGATCAGCAATCTCGGGATGTTCGATGTCGACTCTTTCACCGCCATCATCACGCCGCCGCAGGCCGCCATTCTCGCGGTCGGAAAAATCGTCGATCGCGTAGTCGCCGTTGACGGTCAGGCAGTGATCCGGCCCATGCTGAATGTGACGCTTTCCGCTGATCATCGCGTGATAGACGGTGCCCGCGCCGCCGAGTTCCTCAACACCCTTGCCGGCGCAATCCTCAAGCCCAACGGCTGGCTTGCGTGAAACACCCGAAAGCGGCCGGCAAAATCGCTCGCGCAATCATCACCATGTCAAGCGTAACCTCCCCGTCATGACGACCGCCACCGTGCCACGAAAAGCTCCGTTCTATTCAAGTATGTCTTTTCAAGTGCTCTTTGCCATCGCGGCCGCCATCCTTCTCGGGTATTTCCGCCCCGCCACCGCCATAGCCATGAAGCCTCTCGGCGACGGTTTCATCCGCCTAATCACCATGATCATCACGGTGATTATTTTCTGCACCGTGGTCACCGGCATCGCCGGAATGGAAGATCTGAAAAAAGTTGGCCGCGTCGGCGGAAAAGCGCTCTTGTATTTCGAAGCAGTGTCCACGTTTGCGCTGCTCGTCGGGTTAGTGGTCGGCAACCTGGTACGCCCCGGCGAAGGCTGGAACGTCAACCCCGCCACGCTCGACGCCAAAGCTATTGCGGACTACGCGGGTCAGGCTAAAGCACAAAGTATCGCGGACTTCCTGCTGCACATCGTCCCAACCACGGTTGTGGACGCTTTCGCCAAGGGCGACATTCTTCAGGTCCTGCTGGTCTCCATCCTTTTTGGTTTCGCGTTATCCGCCGCCGGAGCAAAATGCAAACCACTCATCGACCTAATTGAAGTTCTGAAGAACGCCGTCTTCGGCATTGTAAAAATAATCATGAAGTTTGCCGCGGTAGGCGCTTTCGGCGCCATGGCTTTCACCGTGGGCAAGTACGGCATCAGCGCCCTCGGTCCGCTGGTCAAATTAATCGGCCTTTTCTATCTCACTTGCGTCCTTTTCGTACTCATCGTTTTCGGATTCGTCTGCTGGCTCGCGGGCTTCAGCGTTTTGCAATATCTCCGCTACATCAAAGACGAAATCCTGCTGGTTATCGCGGTGACTTCTTCAGAAGCCGCGCTGCCCACGCTCATGGAAAAAATGGAAAAGCTGGGCTGCTCGAAAGCACTGGTCGGCCTTGTCGTTCCCACCGGCTACACCTTCAACACCGACGGCACCAGCCTGTATATGACACTGGCGGCGCTGTTCGTAGCCCAAGCCACCAATACTCACCTCACCTTCTTGCAGCAATTGACTATCTTCGCTGTCGCTACCCTCACTTCCAAAGGCGCCAGTGGCGTGCAGGGCGCGTCTTTCATCGCACTGGTTGGCACGTTGACTGTCGTCCCAGCCATCCCCGTCGCCGGCATGGCGCTGCTGCTCGGGATCGACCGTTTCATGAGCACCGCCCGCGCTCTCGTCAACATGATCGGCAGTGGCGTGGCCGCGCTCGTCGTAGCGCGCTGGGAAAAAGAGCTGGACAGCGCAACCTTGCGAAACAATTTAGCTTCATAATTTGAACCTGCCGGATCAGTTGGAGGATGACATGCCGCGACTCAGACCCATCGAGGATTCCGAATGCACGGAAACACAGCGCCTGCTAATCCAAACTGCGCAAGCCAACGGCGCCCCGGATCCATTGTGCGCCAGGATTTACGCGCGCACCGAGGCTGGCCGGAACTGGCTGCGCACCTGGAATGAATTGCTAAACGGCGGGATTCTCCCGATACCGTTGAAGGAATCCGTGCGTGTTCTGATCTCCACGAAACACTTCTGCGGCTATTGCTCCACCGTGCGTTCCAACATCGCCAAAGCTCGCGGCCTCACCGAAGAAAAAATTCTCGCCACCATGGATTTTGAAAATAGCGCCATGTTCGACGAACGCGAGAAAGCTGCTTTGCGCTTCGCTACCAAATTCAAACAAGGCGACGATGCCATTGATTCCGACGCCGTGTACGAAGATTTGAAGAAGCATTTCAGCGAAGAGGAAATCATCGAATTGGCGCTGTTGTGCGCGGAAACCGACGGCGTCGGAAAATTTGCTCGCTCACTGCAGATGCGTACCTGGGAAGAAGCGTGCGACCTGCAGCCCTTGCTCCGGGCCAGCGCCGGCAGACTCGTGGCGAAGTAAAAATTTGCCCGGATCTTCCTTGTAATACCCTCGTTTATCGTTTAGTCCGCTCGCACTTCACACTCCCGGTAAACGCGCACGGACCACGTATACTGGCGACTCACGTGCCTCGGGGGAATCGTTCATGAAGAAATTGCGAGTCGTGGTGTCTCTGCCGAATGACAACGCCTATCAGCACGAACAAGGCATTGTGGCAAAGTCCACGGGAGAGAGACTCGGCTTCGATCTGCAGATCATGAACGCCAAGGACGATTCCATAACCCAGAGCCAGCAGCTGCTGGAAATCATCCAATCGCGTTCTGCAACGCCGCCTGATGCATTACTAGTCGAACCTGTTACGGCCACGGGACTTCCCCGCGTCGCAGAGGCTGCGGTCGCACGGGGCATCGGGTGGGTCATCAGCAACAGCGATGTCGACTACGTAAAGCAACTCCGCAAAAGCCCCCAAGTGCCCGTGTTTACCGTGACCCAGGGCCAATATGAAATTGGCCGGCTGCAAGGCCGGCAGCTGGCCGCGCTTCGGCCTCAAGGAGGATCGATCTTATACATTGAGGGTCCCAGTATGAGTTCCGTGGCGGTTCAACGGCGCGAAGGTATGGCAAGTGCCAAGCCGAAGAACGTGCAGGTCACCACGCTTCGCAGCAAGTGGAGTGAAATAAGCGCGTATCAAAGTGCTGTCGCTTGGCTCAAGCTGGCGACCTCTCGCGCCGAAAGATTTGATTTGGTCGCCGGCCAGACTCACGAGCTTGCGCTAGGGGCCAGAAAGGCGCTGCAAGGTATCGACGATCAAGAGCAGAGGCAAAAGTGGCTCGCCATGCCTTTCATCGGCATCGGTATTTCCAGTCAGGTGAAGCCTCTCGTCGACAGCCGCGTCCTGACCGCCGCGGTGATCACCTCCGTCACCATGGAACTAGCATTGAAAATATTGCTTCGCGCGCTTGAGACAAAAACTCAGCCTCCCGAATGCAGCATCGTCGACGCCTCATCCCTCCCTGATCTGGAAAAGCTGGCTATCACGAAATAGTGCGCCACGCAGGTTGAAAACCGCATAGAGAAAAGGCAGCTGCTGTGGGACTTGGCGACTTCTGGCTGCGGCCCGCCAACTAAAGCGTCACCAACAAGTATTCGGAGCAGTTGAAGCAGGATGTGGCATGGCGAAAGCAGAGGCTAAGCGTATCGGCTTGCGCGCTTCTTTGGATGCAAAACCTCTAGCTGAGCAACTTGGGCAACCAAAGGCGAAGAAAGCGCAAAGTAAAAAACCAGCCTAACGTATTGATGGATTAAAGATTAAGTTGGCTCCCCGGGCTAGATTCGAACTAGCAACCCTTCGGTTAACAGCCGAATGCTCTACCATTGAGCTACCGGGGAATCGCAGACAGAGGTGATCCTCTGATGTGGTCTGAACAGTCTAGCGAACGGTGCAAGACAGTGTCAACGCGGCGAACTTTCCCACCAAGCGATTCCGTCGTTGATCCGATGCATGGCTCGTCTCTCCCGCTCGCAACGTCCCGCGGGCCTCGGCGGGATTTCTGTTATTCTGGATTGCTGTGAAGTTTACAAAAATCCGTTCTGCCGCGGCAGCAGGCCAACCCTGAAAGGAATTTCGATCGTGATTTCACCTTCTGTGGCAACCAAGACCGGCGTCACTGCAAAGCGCGCCTTTAACTTCAACGCCGGACCCGGCGCTCTGCCCCTCCCCGTGCTAGAGCGCATCCGCGAAGAACTGCTCGATTGGCGCGGCAGCGGCATGTCCGTGATGGAAATGAGTCACCGCTCCAAGGAATTCGAAGGCATCATCGCAGACGCCGAACAGCGTTTGCGCGGCCTCCTCGGCATTTCCGAAGACTACGCCGTCCTCTTCCTGCAAGGCGGGGGCAGCATGCAATTCACCATGGCGCCGATGAATTTGTGCCTACCGGGCAAACCGGTGGACGTCCTTCACACCGGCATGTGGACCGCTAAAGTCATCGCCGAACTAAAGAAAGGCATCCCCCACCACATCGCGGCGTCCACCGAACCGGAAAAATTCACTCGCGTCCCGCGCACCGACGAAATAAAGTTTTCGCCCGAAGCCTCGTACGTGCACATCTGCAGCAACAACACCATCGAAGGAACGCAGTGGCACGATATGCCGCATGCCGGTAGCGCGCCGCTTGTTGCCGATATGTCTTCCGACATCGCTTCCCGCGCCATCGACGTAAACAAATTTGGCGTCATCTATGCCGGCGCACAAAAAAATCTCGGCCCTTCTGGAACCACCATCGTAATCATTCGCAAACACCTCGCCGAGCGCGCCGACAAGAACCTGCCAACGCTCCTGCAATACCGCACCCACATCAAGGAAAAATCCCTCTACCACACCCCTCCTACCTTCGCGATTTACATCGTCGGACTGGTCCTCGAGTGGCTCGAATCCTCCGGCGGCATCGCCGCAATGGAACAACGCAACAACACCAAAGCCAAGCTTCTGTACGACCTGCTCGACGAAGGGAAATTTTATTCCGGCCCGGTCGAAAAATCTTCGCGCTCCAAAATGAACGTGGTTTTTCGCGTCGCGGGCGGCGATGAAGCCATCGAAAAGGAATTCGCCAAGCAAGCCGAAGCCGCCGGACTCGTCGGCACGCCAGGCCATCGTTCCGTCGGCGGCATGCGCGTCTCCCTCTACAACGCTGTAACCCTTGAAGCCGTCGAGGCGCTAACCAGCTTCATGCGCGAATTTCAGCGCACCCGCGGCTAGCCATAACGCGCACAAAAAAATAACGGACAAGCAGTTGTGCTTGCCCGTTATTTTTTCCCTCAACGACTCGCCGTCGTCGCGGTCCATGGGGGGGCGCCCCGACCGGGTCGAGGCGCCGCAGCTTGCCCAGGCGTATGAAGTGGCATCGCCTCGAGGGTTCATGGCAGGTCAAACAGCAGCACCTCCGCATCCTTCACGCCCGCCAGTTCCAGCGACTTTTCCGACGAAACCGCCGCGCCGTCTCCCTCTTCGAGCTTCTTACCGTTCAACGTAACGCTGCCCCGCGCCACCTGAATGTACGCGTGACGTTCCGGCTGCAATTCGTGCCGCACCACGTCACCCGGGCTCAGCAGCGTCGCATACAACTCATTGTCTTGCCGGATTTTCACCGACCCATCCCGCCCGTCTGGCGAAGCCACCAGCCGCAGCTTCCCTCGCTTCTCCTCCTCGGAGAAAGTTTTCTGGTCGTACGCCGGCTGCAATCCTTTAGCCTGCGGAAACATCCAGATCTGCAACAAGCGCAGCGGTTCCGTCTTCGACGGATTGAACTCGCTGTGCGTCACGCCCTTTCCCGCGCTCATGTACTGCACGTCTCCCGGACGAATCACCGAGCCGTTCCCCATGCTGTCGCGATGTTCCAGCCCGCCTTCCAGCACATACGTCACGATCTCCATGTCGCGATGCGGATGTTCCGGAAAGCCCGCCCCCGGCGCCACCCGATCGTCATTCAGCACCCGCAGGGTGCGGAATTGCACGTGCTGCGGATCAAAGTAATCCGCGAACGAAAATGTAAAGTGCGTGTCCAGCCAGCCGTGGTTAAAGTGTCCGCGGTCGGCGCTCTTGCGAATGGTAATCATCCATAGCCTCCAAACTTCTCGACCATAATACATGTTATAACGACTATTGTCAAGAGGTCTATTTCTCCTCCAGGCTTTATACCCACACCGGGCCTCACAGGCTGCGGAACCCTCTTGACCGGCTTTACAGGCCGAGGAAAAACTCTCTGTTTTGTGGGTCGGAGCTTTAAAGCTCCAACATTAAGTGCTTGGCTACCAATGCGCTTTAGCGCCTGAGGAACTGCCTTTGCCCTTTGCCCCTGTCTCTTTAGCCCCAGCCCCATACGGCCCGCTCGGCGCGGCTTCGTCCCCCGTCACTCCGCTTTGCACGCAAATCCTGTCCCTGCGGACATTTCCGGCCACCGCGCCTTTGGTGTAGAGTAGGAAAGATTTTCAATATTGCTTGTTTCCTTTCGAGGTTCGACCATGGATTCCGCTTCGCCGTCCGCCACCCAGCTCAAAAAATCAGACGACCCGGTGGCCGCGCGCCAAAGCCTCACCGTCACCGACAACCGCACCGGCAAAAGTTACGAACTTCCCATCACCAACGGCGCCATTCGCGCCAGCGACCTTCGCCAGATCAAACTCGATCCGGCTGATTTCGGCATGATGAGCTACGACCCCTCGTTCAACAACACCGCTTCGTGCATCAGCCGTGTCACCTACATCGACGGCGACGCCGGCATTTTGCGCTATCGCGGTTACCCCATCGAAGAACTCGCGGAAAAAAGCACCTATCTCGAAACCGCCTACCTCCTCTTGCACGGTGAGCTGCCCACCGCCACGCAATTAAAAGATTGGACCAACCACATCTCGCACCACACCTTCATCCACGAAAGCATCAAAAAGTTCCTCGACGGCTTCCACTACGACGCTCACCCAATGGGCATGATGATTTCCGCGGTTGCGGCGCTTTCCACCTTCTACCACGACGCCAAAGACATTTTCAGCGCCGAATCACGCCAGCTGCAGACCTACCGCATGATCGGCAAGATGCCCACCATCGCCGCTTTTTCCTATCGCCACTCTCTCGGCATGCCGTTCGTTTATCCCGACAGCGAGCTGGGCTATCCTGGAAATTTGCTGAACATGCTCTTCGGAACCACCGGCGTGCGTTACCGCCCCAATCCCACCCTCGAGCATGCCCTGGACGTACTGTTCATCCTGCACGCCGATCACGAACAAAACTGTTCCGCCAACACCATTCGTGGCGTTGGCAGCTCCCACGTCGACCCTTACTCCGCCACCGCCGCCGCCATCGCCGCGCTCTACGGTCCGCTGCACGGCGGAGCCAACGAAGAAGCGCTGCACATGCTGCACGAGATCGGTTCCGTGCAAAAAGTCCCAGACTTCATCCGCCGCGTCAAAGCCGGCGAAACCAAGCTCATGGGCTTCGGCCATCGCGTCTACAAAAATTACGACCCCCGCGCGCGCATCATCAAGCGCGTGGCCTACGAAGTCTTTGATTTAATGGGGAAAAACCCGCTGCTCGAAATCGCTCTCGAGTGCGAGCGCATCGCTCTCGAAGACGATTATTTCGTGAAGCGCAAGCTCTATCCCAACGTCGACTTCTATACCGGCCTGATCTACCAGTCCATGGGCTTCCCCATGTCCATGTTCCCGGTGCTATTCGCTATCCCGCGCACTTCCGGCTGGCTCGCCCAGTGGCAAGAGATGCTGCTGGACCCGGAACAAAAAATCGCCCGCCCGCGCCAAATTTATCTCGGCTACGACACGCGCCACTACCAGACCATCGACCAGCGCAAAGATGCCCCGGGCGCTTGATTCACAGCGCATAAAGTTTCGGCTTTTGTGGCCCAGCCAATCCTGCTGTGCGCTGTGCCAAGCCGCGGTGCCAAGCAGCTAAGCCAAACCACAGTGAGAAACATTCATGTCTGACGCCGTCGTCGACAATCTAATTCTCGACCTCCTCGAATGGCTCTCCGCACGCGACCGAAGCTACGAAGAAGTCATCGAGGTTTGGCGCACCTCCTGTCCCAAATTCCCCGTTTGGGAAGACGTCACCGATCGTGAACTTGTACTGAAAGAGGAAGTGCACGGCCGTTGTGTAGTCAAGATCAGTGCGTCCGGGCAAGCGCTTCTCGCACAACGCAAGTAAGAAGCTCAAACCACAAATCAACTCGGAAGCCATCACAGTTCGAACCGCAATTAGGTAAAGCCCACTGTCGGCCCTCCCAATGCGCACCGGCTCTTCGCGCATCGCATCACGAACGCTGTTTTTTATTCGCCAGTATCTTCTTGGAAGCCTCGCAACCCGGAGCCTCTCGACGCGATTACCTCCCCGTGTATAGTGGAAAGAGCGAGAGGCTGTATGGCCCAGGTTTCAAATACCTCCACCACTACCGGAGCACGTCGGCGCAGCCAGCGCGTGCTGATGCAGGTAGCCGTCCGTATCCGCGGAGCCGATGCGCAGGGACAAACCTTTGAAGAAGAAGCAGAAACCCTGGCCATTAACGCCCATGGCGCCCTCGTTCTACTGTCCGCCCGCGTCACCAGCGGCGGCAAGCTCCACATGCACCATCAGCGCACCAAGGAAGAAGAAGAGTGTCACGTAGTGTTCCTCGGCCCCGTGCGCAACGGCAAAGCCGAAGTAGGTCTCGAATTCTCCACTTCCCGCCCCACCTTCTGGCGCGTAGCCTTCCCTCCCGAAGACTGGTCCCCCAAACACCCCGAAGCCCGCAACGCCACCAACACCCGCCCCAACGAAAAATAATCTGCCAATGTAGTGGCGGGTCTTCAGACCCGTTCCTTTGACTTTGTCTTCTGTATTGTCCGCGCAGCGAGTCCCAGTAGCAGCCCTTGTAGCGACGCCCTTCAGGGCGTCATCTTCCCGCCATGGCCCTTCAAATCCCCGCCGGATTAATCGCTAACAACCTCGGCTCCGTCATCTCCTCGATCGCATACCGCAACCCTTCCCGCCCAATCCCCGAATCTTTCACCCCGCCATAAGGCATATGATCGATCCGAAATGTAGGCACTTCCCCAACCATCACCCCGCCTACTTCCAGAACCTCAAACGCCCTGCTAATCCGCACAAAATCCCGCGTAAAAATTCCCGCCTGCAAACCAAAATCCGATCGATTCACTTCCCCGAGCACGGCCTCAAAGTTCGAAAACTTCTCCACCGTAACCACCGGCCCAAATATCTCCTTGCAGTTCACACGCATCGCCGGGCGCGTCCCGGTCAACACCGCCGGCGTCACCGTCGCCCCGTCCCGCGTCCCTCCACACCACAGTTTCGCCCCACCCGCCACCGCCTCGTCGATCCACGCCACATTCCGCCGCGCCGCCTCTTCATTGATCAGCGGACCAACATCCGTCTTTTCGTCCAGCACCTCTCCAACGTACAATTTCTGCACCCGCGCCACAAACGCCGCCAAAAATTTCTCGTACGCGGACTCTTCCACAAACACGCGCTGCACCGAAATGCACGTCTGCCCCGCATATGTAAACCCGCCCACCGCGCACCGTTCCACGGCATAATCCATGTTCGCGTCCGCGCACACAATCACCCCGGCATTCCCGCCCAGTTCCAGCACCACGCGCTTTTTCCCCGCCTGCGCCTTCAGCTGCCATCCCACCGCGGTGCTTCCCGTAAAGCTCAGCAGTTTGATCCGGTCGTCCGAAACCAACTTCGCGGCATCCTCATTGGATAGCGGCAGCACGTTCAGCGCTCCCGCGGGCCAGCCGGCTTCTTCAATAATCTGCGCCAGCCGCAGCGCGGTAAGCGGCGTCTGCGGCGCCGGCTTAAGAACGATGGTGCAACCCGCCGCCATCGCCGGCGCCAATTTGTGCGCCACCAAATTGATCGGAAAATTAAACGGCGTAATCGCCGCGATCGGTCCCATCGCAAATCGCCGTACGATTCCCCAGCGCCCGGCCGTCGATGCCTGCCAGTCCAGCGGCAAATACTCTCCGCCCACCCGCACCGCCTCTTCCGCGGCCACTGCAAACGTGAACGTCGCGCGCTCCACTTCCACCCGCGCCGCCTTCAGAGGCTTGCCCGCCTCCAGCGCCAAGGTCCGCGCCAACTCCTCGCGATGCGTCTCAATGCCCTGCGCCACCCCGCGCAAAATCCGTTGCCGTTCGAATCCCCCCATCTTCCGCGTAATCTCAAACGCCCGCGTGGCCGCAGCAATCGCCGCCTCGAGGTGCGCCGCGCCAGCTCGATAGGTCACACCGGCAAGCTCACCCGTCCCCGGCGAACAAATCTCCACCCGCTCGCCATCCGTCAGCCAGCTCCCATCCACATAAAACCCAAACGTCTTCACGTCAGTAGCCGTAGGCATGCTCAGTTCCCCATCCGTATTCTAAACCTTCACCCACCTTCGACTTTCCGCCCTCACCTCTTCTTCCCGCATTGGTCTCTCTTCTCTGTGCCCTCTGTGTCCCTGCGTCCTCTGCGCTATTCTTTGCTTTTTTCGCAGTATAGAATCCCTGCCAAGAACGTCGCAGAAATACCTTGACAAGCACCGTACTACTTGATATTCTTCCCTTGGTGTAGAAGTGTCTCTCGTTCCCGCATATTTTCAATAAGAATCCATCGTAAAGCTCTTGTCTTCAGCGGCTTGTCCCTGGCTCACAAATTTCATCGCCCGTCCCGGCGTCCGACGGTACTCGTAGTACCCAAATTTTCCGTTCGCCTCGATCTCCGCGGAATCGCCGCCTGGGATAGCCAAAGACTAACGTATACGCTGCGGTAAACCAAGCAGAATGAACACTTGTGAAACCGTATCAAAACAAAGGACTTTAAATCGTTTAGAATGCACACTTACAAAAACAAACCCAGTGGGCACCCGGAAAGGTGGCCGGAAAACAGCTCCGTTCCTCAGGCCAGGAGTGTGCCTCTATGCGTGTGAAAGTTCCGCGTGCTTGCGATCCGCCACCGACGCAATCGCCTCCTCCAGCACACCCAACCCTTCGTCGAACTGCTCATCGGTGATCGCGAACGGCACCAATATCCGCATCACGTTGTTATAGCTCCCGGCCGTGATGGTGATCAAGCCATGCTCGTAGCAGTAGTGCGCCACCTCCTTCGTCTCCGTGTCAGCAGGCTCGCGCGTCTCCGCGTTGCGGACCAACTCGACGGCGCACATTCCGCCCAGTCCGCGGACGTCGCCAACCAGTGGCCATTTTTTCTGCCAGCCCCGCGCGCGCTTCTCAAAGTGTTTGCCCATCGCGGTAGCTCGCTCCAGCAATCCGCCGTGCTCGATCATCTCGATGGACGCCAGCGCCGCCGCGCACGATAGCGGATTACCCGCAAACGTGCTGCCCAGTCCGCCCACGCCTGGCGCATCCATGATCTCGGCCCGTCCGGTTACCGCCGCGATCGGCAACCCGCCGCCCAGCGATTTCGCTGTCAGGATCAAGTCCGGTTCGACGCCGTAATGTTCGATCGCGAAAAACTTCCCCGTCCGCCCCAGTCCGGACTGCACTTCATCCGCAATCAACACGATTCCGTACTTCCGGCAAATATCCTGCACGATGCCAAAAAATTCCTTTGGCGGCGCCATAAATCCGCCTTCGCCCAGCACCGGCTCCACGATCACCGCCGCCACGGCCTCTGGCGACACCACGCGTTTGAACGTATCTTCCAAATGGTGCGCGCACGTCACGCCGCAGGAGGGATACGTAAGCCCATAGGAGCAGCGATAACAATAGGCATAAGGAATGCGATAAATATCGGAAGCAAACGGCGCGAAACCAGTTTTGTAAGGATTCGTCTTGCTCGTCAGCGACATCGCCAGGAACGAGCGCCCGTGGAACGCATCCTCAAAACAGATAACCGCCGGCCGCTTGGTATACGCGCGCGCAATCTTCACCGCGTTTTCCACCGCCTCCGCGCCGGTATTGACGATGAATGTTTTCTTCGGCGATTTTCCCGGCGCCAGCGCGTTCAGCTTCTCGGCCACCGCCACGTACGGCTCGTACGGCGTCACGCTGAAACACAAATGCATATACTTTTCGAGCTGCGCGCTCACCGCCGCCGTCACCGGCGCGGCGCGATGCCCCATATTCAAACAGCCGATTCCGCCGGCGAAATCGATGTAGTGATTGCCGTCCACATCTTCAATCACCGCGCCGTTCGCGCTCGCCGCAAAAATCGGCGTGGAATGGTACGGCCCGCGCGGCACCGCGGCTTCGCGCCTTTTCATCAGCGCGCGCGATTTCGGCCCGGGAATTTCCGTTCGCAACTTGATCGTCGCCATTTCAGCACCATCCGTCGATGAATACGATCTGCCTTCTTCGTACCAACTGCTTCTAATACCAGCCAATCGGCGCTTCGTCCAGATTCACGAATACCTGCTTGGTTTCCAGATATTCTTCGATGCCCGATGGACCGAGTTCGCGCCCAAATCCGGACTGTTTGTAGCCGCCCCACGGCGCTTCCACGTAAGTCGGCTGCATGTGATTGACCCAGATAATTCCCGCGCGCAACGATTTCACCACGCGGAACGCTTTGTAAATATCGCGCGTCCATACCGCAGCCGCCAAGCCATACGGCGAATCGTTGGCAATGCGAATCGCGTCGGGCTCGCCATCAAAAGGAATCACTGAAGCCACGGGGCCAAAAATCTCTTCTCGCGAAATGCGCGCATTGTTGTCCACATCATAAAAAATGGTCGGCTCGACGTAATAGCCTTTGCCGAACGCCGTGGGCCGTCCACCGCCAATCGCTACCTTCGCTTCTTTCTTTCCCAGCGCCAGGTAGGAGCTCACGCGGTCGTGCTGCTCCTTGCTGACCAGCGGTCCCATCTTCGTTTCGCGTTCGAGCGGTGGCCCAAGTTTGATGCGTTTGGCTTTTTCCGTCATGGCCTCAACGAACTTAGAATAAATTTTCTTTTCCACCAGAATGCGGCTTCCTGCGGAACAAACTTCGCCTTGATTGATAAACACGCCAAACAGCGCGCCATCCACGGAGGCTTCCCAATCCGCATCGGCGAAAAATATATTCGGTGATTTGCCGCCAAGTTCGAGGGTCACGCGCTTCAGCGTATCCGCCGCGCTCTTCACAATAATCTTGCCGACCGCGGCGCTGCCGGTAAATGCAATCTTGTCCACGCCGGGATGCGCCACCAGCGCCGCCCCCGTCGTTTCACCAGGACCGTTAATGATATTCACCACGCCGGGAGGCACGCCGCATTCTTCAAACCAACTCGCCACTTCCATCGCCGTCAGCGGTGTTTGCTCCGCCGGTTTGAGCACGCAGGCGCAACCCGCCGCAAGCGCCGGCGCCAGCTTCCATGACGCCATCACCAGTGGATAATTCCAAGGAACGATTTGTCCCGCGACGCCGACCGGTTCGCGCATCGTAAAACTCAACGCATTCGCCGGCACGGGATTCACATGGCCCAAAACTTTGTTGGCCATCCCCGCGTAGTACTCGAAACAGGTCGCCGCATCGGCAATGTCGTACTCCGCTTCCACGATGGGTTTGCCGGAATTGCGGCATTCGATTTCCGCAAGATGCGCGGCATTCTGCCGGATTTTCTCGGCGAACTTGTACAATATGCGGCCGCGTTCCTGCGCGGTCGTCGTCGCCCACGGACCGGAATCAAACGCCGCTCGCGCCGTTTTCACCGCGGAATCCACATCGGCCGCGGTGGCGGACGCGACCTGCGCGATCACTTCTTCCGTCGAAGGATCGTACACGGGAAATGTTTCGCCGGCGGATCCATCCACCCATTTGCCGCCAACATAATTTTGATACGTGCGCACCACTGCCTTCGTACCGCTAGACATCATGACCTCCCAAATGCGATTCCGCCGCACATCTCAAAAGACGCGCGAAGCTCTATACGCCTGAGGCCGGCGCGGCAGCGAGCTTGCGCGCCATCTTGCGTCTGCCATAAACAAAGAAAAAATACGCCGCCAACCCCACAAAAAATACCGTTCCCGAAACCATTTCAAATTCGTAGGTCCGCAGCGAGGTAATCAGTTGCGGCGGAAAATACTGCAACAGTATCCCGAGAATCGTGGTGACCAGGCCGCTCGCTCCGGCCAGCACCAGCACCGGCTTGCTATACACCCCGGAACCGTCTGGCGCGCGAAAGGCAAATCTCAGGAGCGCGCCAAACACATAAATGTACGGCACGAGCTGCAGCACCACGGCGAGCGAGAGCATGGTCTGAAACGCTTCCTGCACGCTGGAAAAACGAAAGAACACCACACAGAGCAGCATCGATATCGTGGCATGCACCAAAAGCGCGGCGTACGGCGTAGCGTACTTCGGATGAACGCGGCCCAGCCACCCCGGCATGTACGAATCCAGCCCGGCAACAAACGGAATACGCGCCGAACCGCCGAGCCACGCTGAAGCAATGCCGACGATAGAAATGCTGAGCACCAGCGCAAAAATCGGGACGATCCAGGAAATCCCAATCCCCGCCGCCATCCCGCCGACAGCCTGCACAATGCCTTGCAGGACACTCATCTTGTTTCGGCCCAAAGCCACGAGCAACGTCAGCGTCGTGCCGATGTATAGCACTCCGGAAATAACGCCTCCCCACGCGACCGCGCCGGGCAAGGTCTTCCGCGGCTCTTGAATTTCGTCGCCCATGATGGAAGCAAGCTCCAGTCCCACAAGAGCGAAGCAGATGACGCCGAACGAATTCAAAACAAAACGCGGATCGTGAGGAATCTTGAAATCCGCAGCAGTGACGGTAATGCCGTCTCGCAGCACCACGATCACGCCCAAAGTAATCAGCGTGACCGCCGCAATTCCCGTTCCTACCGCGCCGAGATTGTTGATCCACTTCCCAACTCTCGAACCGACGATGTTCAACACCGTCAGTATTGCCAGAAGCGCCAGCGAAACCCACAGCGCAAACGATTTATTGTCCGCCAGCGCTTGATGGCCGTTGCCCAGAACAAATACCGAGACGCCGACGAAGTACAACATGATCGTCGGCACGTACATCATGTTGTTCGTCCAATAGCACCAGCCAGAAAGAAAGCCATGAAAGTCGCCGAAAACTTCCTTGGCCCACAAATAAACGCCACCTTCACCAGGATAGCGATGCGCCAGTTCGATCACGGCGATTCCCTGCGGCCAGAAAAACAGCAGCAGCGAAATGATCCACAGCCAGACGGTTACGCCGCCATTCGCGGCAATCGACGGAACAACGTTGAGGTTGAAAACTGCAACGACAAAAAGCAGAACAAGATCCCAGCGCCCGAGCACCCGCCGCAAATTGGGTGCGTGCTCCGTGCCGGCTATGGCGTCGGCGCTGGTGATATTGGTGGCCAAGAAATTCTCCGGAAACTTTTAATGGCCAGCTGCGCCGACAAACGCCAGGCCGCGGCCCGCCTGCGCTTTTGCGAGCGCAGGAGCGATTTCATCAAACACCGCCAGATGCTTGTCGATATCCACTTCCGTGTGTTGCACGGAAATAGTCCACTGCTCGTCCCACCAATACGGCTGGGCGAGCACGCCGCGATTTACCATGGCGAACCAGTATTGCCGCCAGAGGTCGACGTCGATTTTTGTCCAGTCGCGATAATTTTGAATCTCTTTGGGATACAGCATCAGCGCGCCGTTGACGCCCGCGCTGACAACGTACGCCTGCAGGCCCGCCTTCGCGACGATGCCGCGATAGCCTTCGGTCAATTTTTTGCTGAGCTTCGCGGTGTGCTCGTAGTTCGCGCGCGTGAGCACTTCACGGAACGTGGCAAGACCCGCGGACATGGCCACGCGATTGGTGTTGTACGTTCCGCCGTGAAACACTTTGTGATCGCTGATCAAGTGCATCACTTGCTTGCTGGCGCCAAAAGCGCCGAGCGGCAAGCCGCCACCGATGGATTTCGCCAGGCAAATCATGTCCGGCTTCACGCCAAAATAATCGCTGGCGCCGCCCCAGGCCAGCTTGGCGCCGGTTTTCACTTCGTCAAAAATCAGCAGCGCGCCATTTTTCGTGCAAATTTCCCGCAGCCCTTCCAGAAATCCGGGCTGCGGCATGCACAGTCCGACGTTCATCAAAATGGGTTCGAGAATAATCGCGGCTATCTGCCCGGGATATTCCTTGAAGCGGTGCTCGACGCTGGGCAAATTGTTAAAGCTCGCCACCACTACGTTAGCGACGCTGGATTTCGGTATGCCACCGCCGCCAGGCACGGAAGTCGGCGCATCCGCATCGCCCCAATCTTCGGCTTTGGGCTTCACGCTAACGAGCGCGGTATCGTGCAATCCGTGGTACGAACCTTCAAACTTCAAAATCTTGTCGCGACCCGTGGCCGCGCGCGCGATGCGGCAAGCGTGCATGGTCACTTCCGTGCCGCTGGAACCGAATCGCACCATCTCCACCGGATACCGCTTGCAGATTTCTTCCGCCAGTTCCCATTCCTGTTCGTGCGGCATGCCGAAGGTGGTGCCTTCATGCAGCTTTTCTTCTACCGCCTTCACCACCGCGGGATGGCAGTGCCCGGCCATCAGCGCGCCGAAACACAAATTGTGATCAACGTACTCGTTGCTGTCGATATCGTGAATGCGGCCGGCTTTGCCATCTTTCACGAAAATCGGATACGGCTCGTAATGCCGGTAATTGCTGGCGACTCCCAGTGGAATACGTTCCAGCGCCCGCTTATGCGCGGCGGCGGATTTGGGCGTGCGTTTTTCGTAGCTGGCAATCTCTTTTTGCAGTTCGTCGTGCATGGTACTTCTCCATAAATGGCCCACCGCGGTGCGGCGAGCCGGCAGGTCTGTTCCCTGCGGTCAGTTTAGTGCGTATGTCTATCTTAGTTCATTCTCACAGGCTGAGTTCGTTTGCGCAGGAGAAGGCGCGACCCATCCGCGAGTCGCGCCATTAAATATCGTCCGTCCGCTGCTAACTCAGAATAAAACCTTCAGCCCGAATTGCAGCACACGAGGATCCCGTGCCTTCAGGATCTGTCCAAAGGTGGCGTTGGAAAAGTTGCCGTCGGGATTCTCGAACTGCGTATGGTTGAAAAGATTATAGAATTCGCTGCGAAACTCCGTGTCAAAACGCTCGCTGATTCTGGTCTTCTTCGCAACCACCATATCGGTTTGGCTGAGCGCGGGGCCGCAGCACAAGGCGTGCGGCGTGTTACCGAAGGTCCCCAGGTTTGAATCACTGAAATTTGAGATGTTGAAGTAGTAGTTGCCGGCGTTGTTTTTGGGATTAAGGAATTGCACGTTGCCCGTGACCTGCGGGGTATTGGCGCTCTCAAAGAAAATGCTGCTCTCCAACTCCGTATCGTCCTGGTCCTGAATACGAATGGGGAAGCCACTCTGGTAGGTAATGATGGCGGAAAGTTGCCAGCCGTTGATGAATTTCCCGGTGATGCCCGGATGCACGGGAATGGGCAGTTCCCAAACCGGACTAAAGACAAAACGGTTTTTCGCGGAGAGCAGCGATATACCGCGTGTGGCATCAGCACTGATGGGATTCAACTCGTTCTCGAACGATGCCCCCTGGTCGATAGCTTTGCTGAAGGTATACGACCCCTGGAACATCAGTCCGTGAGAGTAGTTCTTCTCCACCGATACTTGCAGGCCGTTGTAATTGGAATTGGCGATGGTGTTTTCCGAGAAAATGTTGCTGAACACCGGTACGCCGTCCGACGGGCAGCCAACGCCGGTAAACGGATTGCAATTGGGCGAAGAATACGGACGCAGTCCGACGAGTGTGATGGGCGTTCCACCAGGCGCGCCCGTGATGGTGCAAGCAGCGGGAGAGGTAGCACTGGGGCAAGGAATATTTGCTCCGTTTGTTCCAGTACCCGGAATATAGGGCAGGTGAAAGACGGAACCCGCCGGCAAAGTGAAAGAGTAGCTATTGTCCGAATCAAAGGGGCCGCAAGGCTGGTTCGGAATATTTAGATTACTAATGTCCAGGCAGGTTTTCGCATTCCCATAATCGAGATCCTGCGAGGCCAGGAGGTGGTGCGCCTGCGTGCCGACGTACGCGATGCGCAACAACATATCCTTGGTCAATTGCCGCTCGATGGTTAAGTTGTACTGTTCGGCGTATTGCGACCTTAGATGCGGCTGGAATTCGCCGAAGAGCAGCGCGGTGCGGAAAGACGACCAGTCGACGCAGCCATTGGGTCCCGCGGGATCGAAGCACGGTGTGCTCGGAGTCTGGTTGATTATGCCGTTGGAGTTGTTCGGGCTTTGCGTGCCGGATTGCGACACGAAGGGCGTATTAAATTGCGGCGAGGACAAGAACACGCTGGTGCCGAACGGCGGCTCGGCGCTGAATTGTTCCAGCACGAGTTGTTCGATCGGATTGTAGAAAATTCCGTAACCGCCGCGAATCGTGGACTTGCCCGGGCCGCCGGTGAGCTTGGCCAGCCATCCTTCCGTCCAGCTGGGGCTGTACGCCAGTCCGATGCGTGGCGCAAACCCTTTGTAATAGGTGGTGGTGAGGCCTCGGGGAACGCCCTGGTCGTTGGGAAAAACCAAGCCCAACGGGAAATAGGCGTTGTTTGGCGAGTTTTCGCCGCAGTCTTGCGAGCTCGCGTTGAGCGCGGTTTCGTTGGCTTGGGATAGGAAACACGGATATTGCGTGGTGGCCTGCCCCGGACGGAAAGTCTGCAAGCGGTTGCCATTGTCCGTGTAAGGAGTATTCAGTTCCCAGCGCAAGCCGTAATTCAACGTCAGGTTTGATTTAATCTTCCAGCTGTCTTGCGCGTACAAATACAGGCTGGTGGTGCGATCATTCTCGGCCTGTGCCGCGCCTTGCGTGAAAGTGGTAGGCACACCGAGGAAATAATCCGCGTTGGCGTTCTGGTAACCCAGATCGTTATTCGTTCCCGCGGTCTGGAAGGAATACCCGCCGTTCACGTTGAAGTACAACAATTGATCGAAGCGCTGACGGCGAACGTCAACACCAAATTTCGTGCTGTGCTTCCCGAAGATTTTGCTGTAGTTGTCGGTCCATTGAAAGGTGTTGCCGACTTGCGGCAGCTCACCTTCACTGTTGTTGCCGATAACGAAGCCGCCACTAACGTTCACAAATGGCACGCCTTGATGCCCTGGAAGGTTTGCGGTAATCCCCGCGGTCGGATTGTTGGGGTCTGAGAAGCAATTCGCGGTCGGCACAGCCGCGCCGCAAGAGTCATGCACGCTGGGGAGGATATTCACGGGATGGTTGAGGTCGCCCTGCCCTTCCCGGAAGTAGACAAAGCGGAATTCGTTAACCGCGGTAGAGCCCAGCGTCCAGGTATGGCCGATATTCCACTGCTGAACGCGCGTCTTGAAAAGTGCTCCGAATCCCGGCAAATTCGCGCCAGCGCCCTGGAAATTGGAAAACGGCTCGGTTTCGGAATCGTTGTTGAAGTAGTAGTAGACGCTCAGTTGCATCGACGGAGCTATGGCGTAGTCGTAACGAACGGTAAATTGGTTGCTGGTGTCGCTCAGAACCGGTGACCCGGTAAACGTCCCGACTCCGAACGGAGCCACGTAATTATTGTAAAGCGCCTGCGCTGTGGGATCGAAACAAGCGGTAGGAACCACGCTGTTGGGAAAGATACTAGCGTACGGGGTGTTCGGCACGATGGGCGCACCGCCGATCGCGGTAACCGCCTGTTGACACGTCTGGCCATTACCGCCCGTTCTATTCGCCAGCTGCGTCGCGAAGGTTTGGTCAGTCAGAACTCCGCCAAGCCCGCCGCCGGGACCGAAGTTGCCAGCGGCTTCATCGGCGGTCGGGAGAAACACTTGCCCCGACGAGATGCCCTGCCGCAAGCGATTCCCCTCGTACGACCCGAAGGCGAACATCTTGTTTTTCACGATGGGCACGCCGAGGGTGGCGCCAAACTGATTCTGCTTATAGTCCGGAACGCCGGAATCGAAAAATCCCTTGGTATTCAAGACGTCGTTGCGAATAAATTCGTAAAAATCGCCGTGAATGTCATTGGTGCCGGATTTGGTGACCACGTTGACCACCGAGCCGGAATTTCTGCCGTACTCGGCGTCGAAGGTGTTGGTCAGCACGCGAAATTCCGAGATGGCATCGGGCGACGGCTGAATCGCGGGACCGTTGACGAAGAGGTCGTTGCCATCGCCGCCGTTGACCATGTAATTGTTGGAACGCCCGCGGCCGCCGTTGACGGAGACGACGCCCGGATTATCGCTGCCGTAAAAAAGATCCGCGCCGAGCTGTGATTGCACGCCGGGCTGCAGTTGCAGCAACTGGTAAGTATTTCGCGTGCTTAACGGAAGTTCGGTTACGGCTCGGTCCGTCATTACCGCGCCGAGCTGCGTGGTGGTGGTGTCGATCACCGCGGAGGCGCCGGAGACTTCCACGGTTTCTGTAGCGCCGCCAACCTGCAGGGAGACGTCCACTCCCACAATTTGGTCAAGGTTAAGCGGGATGCCCTTGCGGACGTACTTTTTGAAACCTGTGACAGTGACCTCGATTTCGTAAGTGCCAACGGGGACTTCGAGAAAAAGATATTCGCCGGAAGCGTCGGTTTGCGCTTCACGGACTTTATTGGTTCCCTCGTTGGTCAGTATGACCTTGGCGGCGGCAACCGCCGCGCCGCTGTTATCCGTGACCGTACCGCGGAAGCGGCCGCCGGTGCTCTGCGCAGCCGCGTTGGGCGCGGCGATGAGCACGCTACAGACCATCAGCAAGAATGCCAAAAGAAAACTCAGAAAGGACGCGCGCGCGGACGAACAGCCCCTTGCTACCCTCATGTGACCCACCCCCATGTGAACTTACCCCTGTGCAGCCGAAAAATTTCTTTTGCGTACTTATTCTTCGAGGTTGCTGCGATTACCGAACCTTACTATAATCCCGCAAACTTAGAGAAAGCCGGGACCGGTGTCAAGCAGAAAGAATTCATGCGATAAATCGGCAAATCGCGGGCCGGCGCGCGCGCTGCGCATCAGCGAAGTGGCGGGCCGCGTGGGCATCTCTTCTTCGGCGCTGCGGGCGTGGGAGATTCTGGGGCTGGTTTCGCCGCAGCGCACCGCCAGCCGCTACCGCGTGTACAGCGAAGCGGACGTGCGGCTGCTGCAGCGCGCGGTATTTTTGCGGCGCGCTCGCGGGTTGAATCCCGCGGCCATCGTGCACGAATTGAAACGCCAGGGCGTGGTTACGCACTCGGCGGAAGCGGCGTCGTTGCCGGGCCAGCGCTTTCGCCGGCTGCGGGCGCGCCGCGGACTTTCGCTGGCGCAGGTGGCGCAGGCTACCGGCGTGTCCATCGGATTCCTCAGCGCGCTGGAACGCGGACAAATGCGCGCTTCCGTGGCCACGCTGCGGCGCGTGGCGCGCTTTTACCGCACCAACATTCTTTCCTTCTTCGAGGCGGCCGAGGAAAATCCGCGAGTGGTGCGGCGGCAGCAGCGCAAAATTCTGGAGACCGCGCCGGGCGTGCGCATGGAACTGCTGGCCTGGGGACGCACGGCCATGGAGCCGCACCTGTTCCGCATCAAGCCGGGCGGCGGCAGCGGCGAATCCTACGCGCACGAAGGCGAGGAGTTTCTACACGTCTTGCGCGGGCAATTTGAGATTTGGCTGGGCGCGAACGAACATCATCTGCTGAAAACCGGGGACAGTTTGTATTTTGAAAGTTCCACGCCGCATCGCTGGAAAAATCCTGGTCGCGCGGAGACGTCGCTGTTGTGGATTAATACGCCGCCGACGTTTTGACGCCGGCGTTCTAAAAGGGTGTTGAGGGATAAACATGAAACGCTTTGCCGTCGCTTTTGGAATGTTGTTCGCGGTGATTTGCTGCGCGGCTTGTCAGAAAAAAGAAGAAACCCTGAGCCTGCTGGTGTGGGAAGGGTACGCCGACCCGAGTTTCGTGCGCGCTTTCGAGCAGGCGCACCATTGCAAAGTGGTGGCGTCGTACATGGGCTCGAGCGACGAACTGGTGGCCAAGCTGCGTGGAGGTAGCGCCGCGAACTATGATGTGATCTCGCCGTCCAGCGATGTCGCAGCGTCCATCGTGCACAGCGGGTTGGCCGCGCCACTGGACGTTTCCAAGCTACCCTCTTATCCGCAACTTTCCGCGAAACTGCGCGACATGCCGCTCGTGAAATTCGACGGCAAAATTTTTGGCGTGCCATTTGTGTGGGGACCGAATCCGCTGCTGTACGACACAACCGCGTTCGCTCAGCCGCCTCCATCGTGGAACGTGCTATGGGATCCTGCGCTGAAAGGCAAAATTTCCGCGTGGGACGATCTTTCCAGCGTGTACATGGCCGCCCAAGTGCTCGGTTACGACCAGCCGGATCCTTCGCAGATTTACAATTTGACCGACTCGCAGCTCGAAGCGGTTAAGAAGAAATTGATCGAGCTGAAACCGAATATCCGCAAACTGTGGAGCACCGGAGGCGAATTGACCAACCTTTTTCAAAATCACGAAATCGTAGCCGCCATGGGCTGGCCGTTGATGACCAACGATCTGCGCAAGCTGCACTTTCCCATCGGCGAAACTATTCCCAAGGAAAACACCACCGGATGGATCGACCACCTGATGATTACCTCCGCCAGTTCGCACAAGGAATTGGCGCAAGCCTTTCTGGCGTACATGATCGAAGCGCAAACGCAGAAGCAAGTTACCGACGTGACGCACTACACGCCGGCGAATCCCACCGCGGCGCAATTTATGACCGACGAAGAAAAGAAGATACTGCATCTCGACAATCCCGACGCGTATATGCAGCGCATTTATTTTTGGCAGGATGTGCCGCGGCGCGCAAAGTACAACGAAATCTGGAACGAGGTCAAGGCCGCGCAGTGAGCGCCTCTGTTGCTAACGGGTCTCATGTGAACGTCGCTGCGGGCGGGACGCTGCTTGAAGTGCGTTCGGTGGCCAAGAAATTTGGCGCGGCAACCGTTTTGAAAAACATTTCGCTGGATATTGCCGCGGGCGAATTTCTGACGCTGCTGGGTGAAAGCGGTTCCGGAAAAACAACGCTGCTGCGTTTGATCGCGGGATTCGAGGCTCCAACTTCCGGCGAAATCTGGATGAGCGGCCAACGGCTGGACACGCTGCCGCCTTATCGCCGGCCGGTGAACACGGTGTTTCAGCACTACGCGCTCTTCCCGCACATGAGCGTGCAGGAAAATGTGGCGTATGGATTGCACGTAAAGGGGACCGCCGCCGGCGAAGCCACCAGCCGCGCGGAGGAAGCTCTGCGCATGGTGAAGATGCACGAGTTTGCCGGTGCGCGTCCCGCGAAACTCAGCGGCGGGCAACAACAGCGCGTGGCCCTGGCGCGCGCGCTGGTAAATCGTCCGCAATTATTGCTGCTCGATGAGCCGCTTTCCGCGCTGGACGCCAACCTGCGCAAACAGATGCAGAGTGAACTGAAATCGCTGCAGCGCGAACTGGGAATTACATTTCTCTTCGTCACCCACGATCAAGAAGAGGCCATGGCGCTTTCCGATCGCATCGCGCTGTTGCGCGGCGGCGCGCTGGAACAGATCGCTTCGCCGCGAGAAATTTACGGCCACCCCGCTACCGCCTACGCGGCGCAGTTCATAGGACAAACGAATTTGTTGCACGCCGATGTTCGCGGCGGATGGGCGGTTTGCGGAGCGCTGCGCTGGCCCACAGGCGAAGCCGACGGTCCGGCGATTTTCTCGCTGCGCCCGGAAGTAATCGCTTGCGCGCGCGGTGATGAGGCTTCCGCGGGCGCCGTGGCATTTCGCGGCGTGGTCCGCCAGCAACTTTTCGGCGGTGCCAATGAAACTCTCGAAATCGCCTGCGGCCCGGAGCAAATTCTGCGCGTGCGTATCCCCGCCGCCGAACCGCTAAGCGGCGAGCACACTTTCACATTTTTCCCGGCGGATGCCATTCGCGTAAGAGCTTGATGGGATGTGCGCACCGTAAGTAACGCGTTGGTATTCACACGGAGCGCAGGAAAAGTTCGATGATCGAGAGTTCTTAGCCAACGTTCGTTAATGCAATGTATTCGCGCGCCTATAAATCGCTAGTCTCGCTCCCGCCGCTTCTGTGGGTGGGCATTTTTTTGCTCCTGCCCTACGCGCTGATGTTCGTGCACAGCTTCTGGATGGTGCGCGACGGCTTCATCGTGCATCACTGGAATCTGGATAACTACGCCGCGCTGTTCACCAAGCCGGTGTATTTGCAGGTGTTGCTGCGCACGATGCGCATCGCGGCCAGCGTCACGCTGTGTTCTCTGCTGCTGGGCTACCCGCTGGCCTACTACTTATCTTTTCACGCCGGCACGCGTAAGGAACTGCTCTATCAACTGGTGATCGTCCCGCTGTGGGTCAGTTATCTAGTTCGTGGATATGCCTGGAAAACGATTCTCGGCAGCACCGGCGTACTAAACGGTTTCCTGCAATACGCACATATCACGCACGCGCCCGTCGGCTTTTTACTCTACAGCCCGTTCGCCGTGGTGCTGATGCTCACGCACATTTACACGCCGTTCGTGTTTCTGCCGATTTACGCGGCGTTGGAGACCATCCCGCGCCCACTGCTCGAAGCTTCGCAGGATCTCGGCGCCACTCCCGGCAAAACGTTTCGCCGCATTATCTTGCCGCTTTCCATGCCCGGACTGCTGGCCGGCGCCACGTTTGCCTTCGTGCTTTCTCTCGGCGACTTCCTGGCCCCGCTGCTCGTCGGCGGCGCGTCCGGGACCATGATTGCCAACGTGGTGCAGAGCCTTTTCGGCGCGGCGTACGATTGGCCGCTGGGCGCGGCGGTTTCCGTCTGCATTCTTATGCTGACCTTAGCTTTGTTGTTTTTCACCGAAACGTTTGAGAAGCGCTGGTCCTTTAAATAACTGGGCCAAAAAATGCAAGCCGCTACTCCAAGTCGACGCCAGCCCGCGCTCAGCGCATACGCAATGTTCGTTTTCGCGTTCATCTATCTTCCCGTCGTTGTGCTGATCGCCTATTCCTTCAATCGCGACGGCGTCGGTGGCTTCCCGCCGCGCCACTTCACGCTGCATTGGTATGGACAATTGTTTGGCGATTCCGCGATCTGGGACGCTGTGCTCAACAGCCTGCTGGTGGCCGCGGGCAGCGTGGCTCTGGCGCTCACCCTCGGCCTGCTCGCGGCGCTCGCGCTGGACCGCGCCAGCTTTCCCGGCAAGGCGCTATTTCGCCGGCTGGTCCTGCTGCCGCTGATTCTTCCCGGCATCATCACGGGATTGTCGTTGCTGATGTTTGCGGTATTCGTGAACGCCCCGCTGAACCTGCTGACGGTTTTCTTCGGCCATGGCACCGCGCTTATTTCCGTAGCCACTACGGAACTCTTCGCCGGTCTGCAAAAACTGGATCGCGCGCAGGAAGAAGCCTCGCTCGACCTGGGCGCCACGCCATGGCAAACCTTCTGGCGCATCACGCTACCGAATCTGAAACTTTCGCTGATAGCCGCGGGTCTGCTGATTTTCACGCTGTCCATGGACGAAATCGCCGTCACTTTTTTTCTGATTGGGCGCGACAATACGTTGCCCATGGAGATCTGGGGCCGCTTGCGTCAGGGCATGACCCCGGAGATCAACGCCATCTCCACGCTGATTTTTGTCGTTTCCGTGGCGCTCATCAGCATCTGGTATCGCCTGCGGACGCGCACGCTGCGCGACGTGAGCTGAATTTTCGTGGTCGGTGATTAAAACTTTCTAGCTGTAGACCCTTGGGAGGAATTACATGTCGCAGTCTCGCCGTGATTTCATCAAGTATGTAGTCGTCGGCTCGGTAGCCGCCGGATGCCCGCTGAATGCAACATTAGCCGCCGCGCCCGATTCCGGCGCATCCGATTCCGGTGCCCCAGAACCCATCATGGACGGCGAACATTTCGAGGTATGCCACCAGGTTCGCGACCATCACGTGTTCGACCTCCCTGCGCCCACAAAAAAAGCGGCCGTGGTGATCATCGGCGGCGGAGTCGCGGGACTTTCCGCCGGTTACTTCCTGGGAGACAAGGACTGGTTGCTGCTTGAGAAAGAAGATCACTACGGCGGAAACGCCTACGAAGAAGAGTATGCCGGTCAGCCCTTCGCCACCGGCTCGGCGTATGCCTACAAAGGCGACGACGGCGATCAGTTGGCCAACGCGCTCGGGTTAAAACTTCTTCCCGTGGACAATCCCGATCCCACCATCGTGAACAAGACCTTTGTCCCGGATACCTGGAAGGCCGGGCTCGACCAGCTGCCGTACCCCAAAGACGTCATTGCCAGCTTCAAGAAATTTCGTGACGCCATCATGAAACTCGATCTGAAGAAACAGATGATGGAACTGGACGCGCAACCCTTCACGAATTTCACGGCCGGGTACGCCCCGGAAGTTGCGATGTGGTGGGATGGCTACGGACCCTCCAATTGGGGTGCGACAACAGAAGACACTTCCGCCTTTGTGGCCGTGGACGCCTTGCAGGGACTGATGAACGGTGAGGATGCAAAGCGGGTGATCCTACCGGGCGGCCTGGGCTGCATCACCCACCGGCTGGTGGAAGTTATGGTGCCGAAATACAAAGAGCGCATGCAGGGCCAAGCCGCCGTAGTGGCCGTGGTTCCCGCGGCTGACAGCGTCAACGTGACGTATTTCCGCGCCGGACAACTCACTACGGTCAACGCGAAAGCCGTCATCATGTGCGCGCCGAAACTAATCGCCTCGCGGCTGATCAGCGATATCCCCGCCGAGCAAAAAGCCGCCATGCACCACACGCGCTACGCGCCCTATCCTGTGGTGAATGTGATCTTCGACAAGCCGGTTTACAATCGCGGCTACGATACCTGGTGCCCGGGAAACAGCTTCACGGACTTTATCGTTGCCGACTGGACGGTGCGCAACCAGCCCGGTTACGTGCAAAAAAACAATATCCTCTCTTTCTATACCCCGTTGCGCGAGTATCAACGCGCCACGCTGCTGCGCGAAGAGGACTGCAAATCCCTCGCCGCCAACGTTCTGGCGGACTTCCAGAAAGCGCTGCCGGAATTTAATGTGAACCCCCTGGAGGTACGCATCTATCGCCGCGGCCATCCCATGTTCATGGCCACGCCCGGACAATTCACCAAAAATCGCATCGCGGCCGCGCGGCCGTTGGACCGCATCTACTTCAGCAACGCCGATTCGGGCGGGCCGGAATCGCTGACCAGCGAATCCGTCCGCCTCTCCAACGTTGCGGCTGAGTGGAGCGCGCTGGTCCTGGCAGGAAAACCGGGCGCTAAGGATCTGGCCGTGAAAGCGTTGCAGGCTTCGGGCGCCTGAGCCAGGCGGCGCCAAAGCAGGTTTGCCGTTTCCCGAATGGGCTGGAATAGGTAATAATGTGGGCGATTAGCAAGTGAGCAAGCGCAAGGCACGAATGAACACCGAATCGAACGCGGCCGTAAAGCTCGAACGCTCCTCCCAGACGATGCACCGCACAGCGGCGAAAATTCCTGGCAGCAAACTTGCCTACACGCGCTTGCGCAATGCCGCCATCGTAGGACTGTTTGCGGTAGCTCTGCTCATTCCAAAAATTATCCACCTGCGCCGCAACGAAGGTCCGTGGTTCGCCTTCCGCATTGCGTTGGCCATCGTCGGCGCGTCTTTCGTGCTGCTTCCTCTCGCGTTGTGGGACAGTTATCTGCTCGCGGTCGTCGGCCTGGCGATGTTCGTCAGCGCCATTCTCTTGCCTTCCGCACGTCCGGATGCCACCGCGGACGAGAAAGCTCGCGAACTTGGCGCGCTGGTGGTAGTAAACGGCGGCGAATATCAACCCGGAAACGCTCCCGCCGCGCACGCCATGCTCTATGTTGGCGTGGAAAATATCTGGGCGCTCGACGAGCATTTTCAGCCGCTGCTGGTGATTCCCGTTCGCGAATTGACGGTCGCGCGTGCCGAGTTCGCCGTCGGGGTCTGGTATTTGCGGCTCAAGTGGGCCGAACACGCGGCGGAGCTTTCTTACCGCGGCATCTTTGCCGAGCATCTGGCGCAGGTGGCCGAAACCACCGTGCAAGGCGTCATGCGCCCGGCGCTTCCCGTTATCCCGCAGCGCCGCGCCGCCAGCGCTTAACCGCAACCTGAAGAGTTCCGCCAAGAGTTCCGCTTTGAGCATTCTAAGGTGACACTTTAGAATGCTCAAACGCAGGGTGATGCGCTTTTTGCTCCAAAAAGGCCACCGGCGCATCGTGAAATCCAATAGGTCAAATTCTCCTGCTAGCCCGCAAACTATGCCAAAATAGGGGTATGGCGCGAGGATGGGAAAGCAAGGATGTCGAAGCTCAAGTAGAAGCCGCAGAAGTCACTAAGTCTAACCCCAATGCCGGAAACAAATCCGACGCACAGGTCCGCAGAGAGCAGGAAAAAAAGGACTTGCAGCTATCGCGCGTTCGCATCTTGAACGAACTGGAAGCGGCCACGCATCCGCAGCACCGCAAGTCTCTAGAAGCGGCCCTGGCACACCTCGACGGAAAAATCTCGCAGTTCGATTAACGCCGCTGGGGATCGTGTTACCGCAGGCCAGAAGTTTTCCCGAGCCGTAAACCCGCGCATCGACTCACACCTTACCTAATGAAATCCCCCGCCAGTCCCCAGAAGTCGTTCACGTAATAGTGCGAAAGCACGTTTCCGAACAGGTAGCAGATGCCTTGGCAAGGAGGAATATCTCCGTAGATGGTCTTACCGCGCGCAAAGATTTTTCGCAGCGAACCATCCTTTAGCAAATTGCCCGCCACCTTGCGCAGCGGCTCGCAGGGATAGAAAACATCCCCGTTCGGATACACTCTGGGAAACATCGTCGGATAGCACTGAAAATCTCCGAAGCGCAGCAGCGTTTCGATGGTTCGCGGCGTGCCATTGATGGGCTGCACGCCGTCGCGCCGCCGCGCAATGATGGTGTCCACCAGCGCGTGATAACGCGGATTCTTCAACAGTGCCAGATTGGGCATCTTTTCCAGTTGCGCGGACTGCGCGGCAAACACGAAGCCCTGCTCACCGCACCAATCCAGCAATCGCCCCACCTCGCCGATATTCCATTCTTCAATCACCGTGCTGATGGTGATGCGCCGCGCGTCACCCATGCGCGCCTTGGCCATGGCCAGATTCTCGAGCACTTTCGGCAGCGCCGCCGGTTTAGAAAGCGCGTTGGTGGGATCAGCCGCCAGCGCATCCAGGCTCACGATCAAGCCGGTGACAGCGTCCATCACCCGCGGCTTGCGGTCCAGGAGCGTGCCGTTGGTGATCAGCAGCAGCGAGCGAAATTTGCATTCATGGCGCGCCCATTCCACCAGTTCCTCAATATCCGGGCGCAATGTCGGCTCGCCGCCGGTGATGACGATCGAGTCCGTTTCCTTGCGGATGCGCCGCAGCAGCCGCTTGGTTTCCGCCGTCGGCAATTCCGCACTGAAGACCTCCGGCTCTTTCTGCGTGCAATAACTGCAATCCAAATTGCACTTGTGCGTCACGTAAAACGTCACCGCGTAAGGCGCCACCACATCGGTCCGCATGATGTGCTGCCGCCAGGCATTCTGAAAATAGAGACGAAAATTCTTGGCCACGAAGGGCGCATGCCGCAGCATCCCGCGCAGTATTTCGCGCCGCGTCGGCGGTTGCTTGGTCAGCACGCTGGCCGAAACAAAGTTGGCGCGCTCACTAGCGGGCATTTTCATGCTCTGATTATGACTTACTCAGTCGCAGGTGCACAGTCGCAGGTGCACAGTCGCAGGTGCACAGCCGCAGCTGCACAGTCTGCTGTTGCCATGCCTGAGAATTGAAAGAATGAGTGGAAGAATCGATCAGAGGAACAAACCAGCATTCTGCCGCGGTGCAATTCGCAAACGCTACTTCAATCCGTAAACACCACACCCACCGCGCTGAGTCCCTTTTCCCCGGCGTCGATGCGCACTACATAGCCTCGCAGCCGCATGGTCTGCTTGCCATCGGTGCCCGGCGCTTCCATGGTGACGAGCAGCTCGGATTGCAGCCGCGGCGCGTGCTCCAGCGTAATCAGCGCTCCTTGCAACGCCAAATCGCGCACGGCGGTCTCTTCTTCAAACGGCTTACCGCCCTCCGTCACGCCGCTAACCAGCGCGCGAAACTGCGCTTCCCGCCGCATCGCCGTGCGCGTACCCGGCAGGTGCGCCTGCACATGGTCGCCCGGCGAGCCCAGCGTAATCACCATGCCTTCGCTGGCGGCAAACACGGAATCAAACTCATCGCGCGCATTGCGCAAAATCGTATCCACCGCGCGATCCGTCGAATCCGGATCGTGGTGAAACAACACCAGCGTCTTAGCGCCGGCATCGCGCGCCGCGGCCACGCCTTCTTTCCACGAAGAATGTCCCCATCCGTGTCGCGTGGTAGCCAACTGCTGCGGCGTGTACTGCGCGTCGTTAATAAAAATGTCCGCGCCGTCGGCCAGCTCGCGCAAATTTTTCTCCAGCTCCGCGTTTCCCGGCTCGTTGTCCGTGGCATACACCACCACGCCCGCCGGAGTCTCAATGCGGTAACCCAAACATCCCTGCGGATGGTTCAGCCACCGCGCGGTGATTTTATTTTCGCCAACGTGAAAAGATTCTCCGCCCTCTACTTCCTTGAATTTTCGCGTGGCGGTCATCGCGGAAAGATCCACGGGGAAATACGGCATGGCCATCTGCGCTTCGAACACCTGCTTCAGGCTGTCGCGCCCCAGATACTTGGAGCGAAAACTATAAAAATGAAATTCATTGTCCGGCGCATACAGCGGCGCGAAAAATGGCACGCCTTGAATGTGGTCCCAGTGATAGTGGGTGACCATGATGTGCGTTTCCGCCGGCTGCTCGCCGTCCGGCTTCGCCCAGCGGCTGCCCAGCATACGCAAGCCGGTGCCGCAATCCAGGATGAACTGCGTTCCATCCGGTGCGATCAGTTCGAGGCAAGGCGTGTTTCCGCCATACCGCCAGGTTGCGGGGTCGACCGTCGGCGTGGAACCGCGCACGCCCCAAAAGCTCAACTTTGCTATGGGAATCTTCATTGACCCCGTTGCATTTCCCGATGAGACTCGGCATTGCCCCAAAAAGTGCCGCCGCACAGCTTAACGCATGTTGGCAGTAGCGGCCACGAGCGTCAATCTCTTAGCAATGCCTCAGTGTCAAACTGCCCAACAAGCCCCTCCCAACCGCGCGACGGGGCTGCATCGCAACACCCATGCGCGTAACATAGTAAGCATGGGGCAGCACAGCCACGGTTCTCACGACGGCCACTCGCATAGCCACGCCGGACATTCCCACTCGCACGGCCACGGTCACGAAGGCCACTCACATCCGCAATTGCGCCCCGCCGTCCTGGGCTGGGCCATCGCCGCTACCCTCGGCCTGGTCGTCGCCGAGATTTTCGGCGGTTTGCTCGGACGCAGCGTAGCCCTCTTGAACGACGCCGTCCACAATCTTTCTGATGTTCCCGCGCTGGGAATTTCCTTTCTGGCCATGCGCTGGGCGGAGCGCCCCGCCGACGCCGAGAAGACCTACGGATATCATCGCGCCGGCACGCTGGCGGCCTTTACGAACTCGCTGGTGCTGGTCTTCCTGTCCATCTGGCTGGGCTGGGAAGCTATCGCGCGTTTCAGCGCCCCTGTGGACGTGGTCGAAAGCTGGATGATTTGGACCTCCCTCGCCGCGCTGGCCGTAAACGGGGGCATCACCCTTTCCCTGGTCCGCGGCCGCGGCGACCTGAACCTGCGCAGCATCCTGGTGCACAATTTCGGCGACGCGTTATCCAACATCGCCATCATTGCCGGCGCCCTCATAATCCACGCCACCGGCCTGCGTTGGATCGATCCGCTCCTCGGTCTGGCCATTGGCATTCTCGTGCTGTGGTCCAGCATCGGCATCCTGCGCGAATCTTCCCACATCCTCCTCGAAGGCCGCCCGCGCGAAATGCACGTCGAGGACGTGGCTCGCGCCATCCTCACCGTGGAAGGCGTCTACGAAGTACATGACCTGCACATCTGGTCCCTCGGCGGCGGCCACAACGCGCTAAGCCTGCACGCCCGCTTGCCGGATATGCACATGGACGAGTGCGAACGCATCCTCACCGCCATCCAACAAAAAGCCGCCAGTGATTTTGGGATTGATCACACCACCGTGCAGTTTGAGAGGGCCGGACTACCTGCCACTTCCGGCTACGTGATGCCCGAGCCGGCCAAGCAGCCGGAATGCAAATAGCAAACGTAAACGCCGCGCCACGTCGGCGGTAATCCAAGCAATCGAAACAACTAAGCGTCAGGATCGCGCGGGGGACTGAAAGCTCAGTCCGCGCTGTTCGTTAAACTGCTGCGTCGCATCCAGGTCCAGCGTTTCACGCGCCACGCTATGGCGGAAGCCATCCTGCGTCACGTAATATAAATTCCCCGCCTGCCACGAATAGGCCACCGCGAAAAACACCGACCCGTCTCGTCGCACAAACACGTACTGCTCACTCGGCTTTGCCGGCTCGACGATCACGTCGTATGCCGGTGCCGCCGGCTGCGGCGCGTATACCGGACCCTGCCGCCCCGCACCCGGATCATCCGTGGAGACATCCGCTGGCTCGGACGGCTGATACTGCGCTGCTTGCGTTTCGTCCGATGCATCATAATAGCCCGGTCCATATCCATACGGCAGCAGGAAGCCTGCGTCAAAAAATGGGAAGAAACCTCGGCGTCCCACTGGAAATCTGTGTATGCCGAATCCGGGATGAACGTTGGCGAAGTGTGTGTAATCAAAGCCCAACCCCGGCACCACCCCGGTAAAGTCCGGCAAAGAATTCGAAGGTCCAAACGCCGACATTGTGGAGATCGTAGGGGTCGTTCTGCCCGCCGGCCGGTTGCTGAACGTGCGGCGCCCGGTCGTCGTTACCGTCCCTGCCGCTCCTGAAACATGTCCTGGCGTCGCTCGATACACCGTGCCACCGCCCATTGTGTGGCCCATCGGCGCAGCATAAGCGCTAGCTCGAGGCGCACTAATCATCGCGTGGCCGCCGCCCGTCGGAGCACCCCCGCGTACCTGGGCCTGGCTAACTGAGGAAAGAATCGCGAGTGAGAGAACAACTAGGAAGGCGACAGCAAGGGAAAAGCGGCGCATACCAGACTCCTTAGCACCGGAACGAAGCGCGAAACACGACAACTACCTACATCTATAAAGATGCGCCCCGCAGCCCCCGGGTTTCAAGCACTTAACGCAGCGCCCCCATTCTCGCCACCTCTCGCGCCGTTTCGTGGCACAGCCAATCTTGGCTGTGCGCCTTTGCGACCATCTCAATCCGAACTCCTCCCCGCCTGTCACTTTTACCACTCGCGCTTTTCCCCTAGCGTGGTATGTGCTATAAACAACGGGCCGTGAAAAGCACCGCGAAGTCATCGCTGGAAGCGGAGGCGTCGACGCTACTGTCCGCGCGCCCGCTCGCTTCCAGGCCAGCCCAGGTTGTCAGCGATGACGCTCCTTTGCAGGCTTTGGCCGCCGGTGACGATATCTCGCGGTATTGTCCCGTTTGTTCGCAACGGCTCATTTCTCGCCGCTGCAAGCTGATTTGCACGGTCTGCGGTTATTACATGTCTTGCGCGGACTATTATTAGCGCATCTCGCAGGCGCTGTTCTGTATCGCTTTGCGGCGAATTTTCTGTAACCGCCGCGTTGCGAATTGGTGAAATCTGATAAGCTTTGTGGCTCCAGACCGGCTCTCTCCGGTTCTGCGTGCCGACGAGGAGGAAATAACGTGGCATTGAAGATGACGAATCGCGAAGTAGACGGCGTTGCCGTGGTGGCAATGGATGGCCGTATCGTGCTGGGCGAAGAAAGCAACGCGTTGCGCGAGAAGATCAAGTCGTTGATCGCCGAAGGGAAAAAGAACATTGTCCTCAACATGGACAACGTCACCTTCATCGACAGCGCCGGTCTCGGCACCCTGGTCGCCGCGCACCACAGCGCCAAGACGCAAGGCGCGGGACTCCGCCTCTGCCATCTCGGCAGCAAGTTCCAGGAAGTCCTGCAAATCACCAAGCTCCTCACCGTGTTTGAGGTCTACAACACGGAAGCCGAAGCCGTAGCCAGCTTCGCCAAAGGCTAAGCCGCTTTCCATTTCGCGCATTGACCAAAGGGCACGCCTGCGCGCGTGCCCTTTTTTTTGCCTGCGGATGCGGTGGCGCGGTGTTGCTTTACTCCGGCATACCATCGTCCAGCCGCTTTTCGCGTGCGTCATGCCGAGCGGGACCGCGCAAACGCACGATCAGCGCGTTTATCAGTCATGTGGAGACTCCAACGGATTACTACTTACTCCAGAAGTCAGGTGGGTGGTATTGTTTCAGTGCTCAAGTAAAATGAAGAAAAGTCTCATCCCGGAACGACAGACACCCATCCAACCCGTCGATGGGGTAGGGGCGTTAGATACGGACGAAATCCTTTCTGGCGTTTCAATTTCCAAAGTGGTTCTGGGTCTGCTTGCGCTGTTGGTGTTCGTGGATTCTTTCCTCGCGCCTCGCGCCGCGTCTCCAGGTCGCCAGGTTTCCTTCTTTCTGGGTTGGATGCTCATGACGAGAGTTTGGCTCGTCGCGCCCTCTCGGTTTCTGCTGGGTTTTTGCGCAATCGTTGCTGTGGCTTGCGTCTCCGCAAACCATGGGTTCTTCGTAACCATCGGCATTCTTCACTCGTTCTACGTTTATCTTTTGAGCGGCCTTCTTATAGTGTTTTGGGAACGCGTCGGAAAAGTCTTCGGTCTGGCTTCTTAACAAACGAATCCGCGCTCAGGCTCCCGTAACCGAGCAGCCTGTGTCAAACAGCACAGACACCCCACCGGATAAGTAGTATTACCATCCCTGAGGCTTTCCATGTCTCCCCAACTTCTTTACCCCGTCTGGCAGGAATCCTACCTCGCGGCCATGCTTGAAATGAACACCACTGCCCAGCACGCCAAAATCACCGCGGCGCAGGACGCGATTCGCGGTCGCATGGTGACCAGCAACGCCGGCCCCGAGGAACGCCAGGCCATCCACGACGCATTGAATGCGCTTAAATTTCTGAATCGTTGAATAGGCTAACGCCATGAATGAATCGAGCACTCTCCCGTTCTGCGCCAAATGTGAAGACAAGAATAAGCCGGTCACCCCGCAGAATGGATTTGGTGTGCCTTACCGCGTGGACGAACACCTATTCATCGAGCTGTACTTACATGAAGACTGCGCCGATAAATGGTATCGCCAGTTCGGGGCTTTGCGGCAGCCTGTGGACGCTGCCTGCGTCGAAACAGACGGGAATACGAAGTCTGCCACCGACGCCATGCTGCAAGAGCGCGTGAAGCAACGCGCCTACGAAATCTACCTGGCAAGAAAAGAGAATCCCGCTCTGCAGGATTGGCTGCTGGCTGAAATTCAAGTGCGGCGCGAACTGCAGCGTTCCGATGATCAAGTCCTAGGCTAAGGGCGTCTGACTCTTGGCCAGCTTCGCCGCCCGCGCGCGGATCGCCGCGATGTCCAGCATGATTTGATCGAAATCTATCCCCAAGCCAAGCGCCAGCCGCTTCTCAGCGTCACTTCGAACTTCAGCGAACGTCGTGGGACGTTTACGGACTCGTGCGGAACGTCTATGTATCGGGGCGACCACTGCCCGCGATTCTCGGCCCTTTTCTGCAGCGCGTCAACAGTGGATAAACTGAGTCGTCAGCCCCGCCTTGGCAAGAATCATGCCCAATCGCCCGCCGCCGATTCATCCTGAGCGCTGTGTCAAACCGCACAGACGGCCTACGGGATTACCTGTATGTTCGAGTCCGAGGCACACTGCTGTGGCTCAAATCTGTAATCATTGCGAAGACTTCAAAAATCCCGTCACTTCCGAAAATGGCATCGCGGTTGGGTACCTCGTCGACGAAGCCGCAGGTCTGGAGGTCGACCTTTACCTGCACCACGAGTGCGCCGAGGCTTGGTCGCAGGACTTCGGCGTCATGATACCGTCACATGCCAAGGCCATCGGACAGTGAACCACGGGTTCAATAAAAATGTCGCGTGTGTGCGGAATCGCACAGTATTGGATTTCGATAATCCCTATTCTACGCTGGTACCGCGGGCGGAGTGAAGTGTTGCCTAGGGCTGGGGAACACATCACTCCGTCCCGCAGTCCTTTTTCCGCCAAATCTGCCTTCGCCGCGATCTACGGACAATTCGTTCTACCAGGCCCATAGAAGCGCCACGCCAGGTATGTGAACCCTAGACATCCGCTCAATATGATGATTAGCAATTCCGCGAAACTTGCTGGGCTCATGGTCCACCTCGGCAGCCCGAAGATAATCTGGCCACGTGGAGCGCCGCCATACCCGTTAAACTTGATTTGCGCGGTGATGTTTGCTGATACGCCGTTCAATAAAAAGGCGGGCAGCCTTTAACTTCAGCCGCCCGCCCTCGTACTTTCCTCCTCAGTTGACGCCCTTAACGGGCCCCAGCTGCCGCCGCCAATGCGTGCGTTGCCACATTCACCTTGATCTGCTTCGGCTTCGCTTCTTCGCGCTTCGGCAGGCTCAGTGACAGCACTCCGTTCTGATAATCGGCCTTGATTGCTTCCGATTTCACGGAGTTGGCTAGCGAGAAGCTCCGGCTGAACGTGCCATAGGCGCGCTCGACGCGCAGATAGTTGTCCTCGTTCACCTTGCTCTCAAACTTCCGCTCCCCGCGGATCGTCAGGATGTTGTTCTCCACGCGGATGTCCAGATTCTGCGCATTCACATCCGGCAGGTCCATCTTTACCACCAGTTCATTTTCCGTCTCGTAGATGTCCACGGCCGGGGCCCAAGAGGTCAAGTTAGACTCTTCGCCCGTACGTCCTACGTTTTCGCCAAACACGCGATTGATTTGTTCCTGCAGGGTCGTAGCCCCACGGAATGGTTGTTCCCAGCGGTTCATTTGATTTATATTTCTCATCTAATCCTCCTCAGTAATGATTAGATCCTCAGCATGAACCGCGCTTCCGTCCATGTACAGACATATAAATATTAATTATTTAATTAATATAAGACGTGCAGTTACATCGTCTTACGCGATGCGGGTGGGCGACTCGAAAGCCTGAGAAACGATTTTACGCGCCCAATCCTCGTTTTTTGAAGGTCGGCCTTTCTTTCGAACTTCCGTCGGACTTCTTAATTTAAATACGTCGCAGGGGCGAACCAATCGCACCGGGTGCCCGCGCCCGACAAAGGGGGGCATTTTTATCGAGCTTGGATACTTCCCAAAATGGTACTTGACAAGATAACTGGCGATCTGTTACTGTTCTCCCTGTAGAGAAGTGCGCCCAGCCTTTGCAAAACTCCGGCCCGAATTCTAGTAACCACTTTCTAACTAAAATCAGCCTCTAACTCCAGCAGAATGAACACTTGCGAAAGGTTGTGAAAACACAGGTACTTAAAGTCCCTTTGTTTTCACATCCTTTCGCGATTCCCGGGCCCCTCGTTGGTTTTCGTGGCACCGCCAATCCTGGCGGTGCTCCGCTCGAAAGGAGTACGGCGGTTTACCCTGAGCGCTTTGCGCGAAAGGCTTGACGCCGCTTTCGCGGTCTACACTTGGCCGCTCACGGGTTCTCTCGAAGCGCCCGTCTAAGCCCCTAAGCCGCTCCGTCAACCCGGTACATCGTGATCCCGCTCATCAGCTTAGGGAAAAAGTCCGTCGACTTCTGCGGCATCACTTCGCCCGACGTCGCAATCTTCATCACCTGTTCCACATCGCAGGCATTCAGCAGAAAGGCAATCTCCGCCGCCCCGGAGTCCACCGCCTCCAGCGCCACGCCAGCTTCCCGCTCATACGTAAGGTTGGCCTCCGCGGTCACGGATTGCGGCGTAATTCCCAGCGCCGGCTCCAGGATCCCTTCGTGCAACAGCACCACGTCCAATTCCCGCTGCAGCGGCGAAACGCTGGGCAACAAACGCGTCAGGTCCGCGCCTTCCCGCAGCAGCAAGACGTAGTACGCGCGCCGCCCGCCCGGCCCCGCCGGATACGCGCCAATCGCGCGCTGTTTCCGCGTTTGCACCAAGCGTCGCAAGAAATTGTGCCGCGCCCCGGCCTGGCTGTGCTCATCGGCAAAAGAAAACGTCTCCGCGGTAAACCACGGCTCCAGGTGTCGCCGCACCTCCGGCCAGTTAAAATCGTGCAAATGCGCGGCCACGCGGTGCGTCGGCAGAATCGTCAAACCCTCGCTGCGGGTATTGACGAACGTCATCATCGCCCGCTCGTAAGGCGCATCCGGCAAAACCCGGCCCGCTCGCGTCCGGCATTCATTGCGATAATTCAGCGCCGTCTCATAGCGGTGGTGACCGTCCGCGATCACCAGCTTCTGATCCGCCATGGCCTTCTGAATCGCCGCCACGCGCTCGGGCTCCGCGAAGCGCCACAGGCGGTGCAGCACGCCGTACTCATCGCGCATTTCCGTCACGGGACCGGCGTTCGGTTCCGCCTCCTGCAAAATCGTGTCCACGCGCCGCTCGGCGTCCGAATACACCATGAACAACTGCCCGGTATGCGTCCGCGTGTGCCGCAGCATTTCCAGCCGGTCCGCCTTCGGACCCGACAGCGTGTGCTCGTGCCGGAACACTACGCCCGCGGAATACTCTTCCAGTTTCCCGGCGCCGATAAATCCGCGCCGCGTGCGACGTTCTTCCGTTCCCGGCACGGTGTATTCCTGCGTGTACCCGTAAAACGCGGCCTCGGGATCCTGCACCACCACATTTTTCGCGATCCAATCTTGCAGCGCCGCGGCCGCCCGCGTGTACACATTGTTCTGCGGCGTATCCGCGGGATACGCGCGCCCCTTCTCCACGCCAATCAAATTGTGTGGGTCCGCCGCGTAATATTTCTCCTGCATCGCCGGCGAAATCTTGTCGTACGGCTGCGTCAGCAAGCGCTCGAACGGCGCGTGCGCATTCTCCGGGTTATAGCGAAACGCGCGAAATGGGTAGACCTGGGCCATGGGTTCTCCGAGTGTTTCTCTCGTGCTGCAGCGAGCCCTCTATTTTACGTGAACCATCCGCAATTACGAAGGAAGGAAGCAAGGAAGAAAGATTTGAGTAGTGGTCAGTTTCCGACAACGACGCCTACCCGAGGTTGGATCCGACGATCAGTTTGTAGATGACTTTGGAGCTTTTTTCAATACGAGAATGTGCATAAGGCCAAAAAGCGCAACAGCATAGATTGCGGCATTAACCGGTATTTCGATAATGGCAAAGTCCGTCTCGGTAGCAGTATGAATGCCGCGTAGCACTATACAGACGTAGAATCCGACCGCCTGTGGCCAATACAAAAACTCGTGAGGGAAAGAATAAGCTGCGGTGAACAAGGCCACGGAGATAAGCGACCCTGCAAGAATCGCAACCCATGCGCGTTGATAACTACTCATCCTGTCATTCACAGCGCAATCATGCCATGACGGCAAGATGCTCGCACCATTTTCATTCGGCCTTCAGAGAGGTTTTGTCGCAGCAGATCAAGCCGCAGGCGCGGTCTTGCGGCTTTGTTTCTCATACGGCGCGCGTTCCAGATAGAACACGCCCGCCAGTATCACCGCGATGGCCGCCAAGCCGACGTACAGCGCGCCGCGCGTCGACAAATATCCAATGGCCACGGCCACGCCACCGCCGAAAGCTCCCAGCACATAAAGCATCAGCACCGCGCCGCGCTGCCCCAATCCCAGATTGGCCAGCCGGTGCGCGGTATGATCTTTGCCCGGCGTGGTGAACGGCAGAAACCCCCGCCGCGAACGTGAAATTGTCACCAGCGTGGTATCGAATATCGTGACGCCCAGAATCAAGAGCGGTGCCAGCCAGCCGGAAAGTTGGCTGGCATTTTCCACGCGCAGCTTCAGCCCCAGCGTGGCCATTAAATAACCGAGAAACATCGCCCCGCCATCGCCCATAAAAATCTTTGCCGGCTTGAAGTTCCAGCGCAAAAATCCCGTAGCCGCGCCGAGCACCGCGGCCGCCAGCACGGTCACCAGCGTTTGCCCGTTTAGGTACGCAATCATGGCAAAGAAAATCGAGGCCATCGCCGCGATGCCCGCGCACAATCCATCCATATGATCCAATATGCTGAACGACGCGGTGATGCCCACCACCCATGCCACGGTCAGCCCCGCATCGAGAATGTCCCCGGTGCGCCCACCGACGAGAACGCTGAAAACCTGCGCATGAATGCCGCAGAGCAGCAGGATCACCGCTGCCAGCGGCATAGCCAGAAATAGTTTGATTTGGTGATGCAAGAGTCCGCGGTCATCCATGATACCGACCGCGGCAAGCAGCGTCGCACCCACCAGGATGCCCACGATCTGTGCGCGCGCCGGTCCATGAAACGCAAACAAAATCGCCAGCACTACGGCGATGTACATCGCCACGCCGCCAAGCAGCGGAATCGGCTGCAAATGCATTTTGCGCGGCCCGGGCAAATCCACCATGCCGACGCGCAGCGCGAGCGCGCGCACCGGCACCGTCAACATCAGTGAAGCGAAGAGGGCGATGAAGAAAGCTAGAACGCCTGGGTCCATTTTTACCAATCAACCGATCAAATGAATTGTCGTTACGTCAGCCACGTTGGGCGCAGTGGCCGCTGAAGCAGTCGTCGCATCGCGGGCTGGGACGCCCGGCGCAAAAGTTAGAACATCTCTAAAAACTGCGCTTCCTAGCTTCCCTGACACGATACTGCGGTTATGGTTGCGGGACAATTGGCAAAATCATGTAGTTTCTAATGTGCCCGCAAACCGCTAAATCCAGCTGGATGATGCGCGGGTTTCTCCGTCCCAGAAGCAATCAGGGAGCTCCACGAGTCCGCGCACAACCCGATCTAAAATCAGCGCTATCTTAACATTAGACGTCTTTAGCCGGGAATATCCCCTCCACAATCTGCTCGAACTTTTCGGCTTCGTGTGCGCGATCGTAACCGGGCGCAGCAGTCCGCGCCGATTTTTCCATCGCCTTCCTGCGCGGCTCATCCGCCGCCAGCGCGCGCACCGCAATCACCATCTCTTCCGGAACATCCGGATTGCAGCACACCGCAAAACCCAACTGCGCGCCCAGCGACGCCACATCCGTTTCCGTCGGCGCCACCGCTACAATCGCCTTGCCCGCCGCCAGGATTCCGTACAGTTTGCTCGGCACCACCACGCCCTCTAGCCCGCGCTTGATGGTGATCACGTGCGCATCCGCCGCGGCCAACACGGAGGGAATCTTGCTACCAGGAAAAAAGGGCAGGAACACGATGTTGGAAGCTCCAGCTTGCTTCGCCAACGCCTCCACCTGCTTGCGCTGCGCTCCGTCACCGATAAACGCCAGCCGCACGCCGTCATCCGCCAACTTTTTCGCGGCCGCGATCAACGTTTCCCACGCGCCGTAAAAACCCAGGTTGCCCGCGTGCACCAGCACGAATAGCGCATTCCCGCGAATCGCCTGAATCACCTCGACGTCCAGCGCCGGAGGAGCTGCGTTCGCGGACGGAATTTCCGCGCCATCGCGCACCACCGCAACGCGCGATGGGTCTACGCCCTTCTGAATAATCCGCGCGCGCATGTCTTCGCCCAGCACGATCACGCACGCCGCGCGTCGCAGCGCCCAGCGATGCAACCGCTCCCATACGCGTGCCAACGCACCTGGCGGCACCAGCGCGCCCCCCACCGCCATGTCCGGGTACAGATCGCGAATGTTGTAGATGTACGGCTTGCGCTTCAGCAGCGCCACAAACGCGCCCACGATTCCCTGAAAGGGCGGGTCCGTCATCGCCAGCACCACATCGCAGGGCACAAATAGCGCCCGTGGAACCGCCAGCGCCACATAACTTAAATAGTTGAAGACGCGGCGCCGCATCTGAAAGCGTGGATAATCCGTGGAGCCCACGCGAATCACGCGCAGCCGTCCCAGCTGCTCCGTTTGCGAAACGCGCCAGGCTCGGCGGTCCGTCGGATCGTACGACGGTCGCCCGCACAGCACAGTGATCTCGTGGCGCTGCGCCAACGGCTCCGCCACGGACAGCGCCATTTTCGCCGTCGCCGAAGTATCCGGCGGAAAATAAAGATTGAGCAGCAGAATACGCACCGCGAGATTGTACAAGGAAGCGCGCCCAACGCGGCAGCGCGCTGGCTGGTGTTTTCTCAGAATGACGAAACTAGTTATGGAAAATGTTGGCTGCTGGAATTACGCGGTATGTTGGTGTTGTCTGCACCCGCGAACAAAGTGATGAAGTCGCTTCAATCATCGGAATGGCGCGACGATGCTCGCGCTCGTTTTCAGTAGCACCTATGCTTATTTCCCGATGTCCACAGCCTGCTTCTTCTCCCACATGCGAAAGCCGCCCAGAAACGCATTTTCGTTGGCGCCTAAGCGCGCCCCCGCCGGCAGATCTTTCAGCTTCTTGGAGTTCCCGCCGCCCAGCACAACGTAATCCGCCTCCAGCGCGCCCTTCAGCTTTTCAGTGATCTTCACGACTTGCTGCCGCCATTTTTTCTTGCCAAGTTTCTCCAGGCCGCGCAGCCCCAGGAAGTCTTCATAGGTTTTGTCCTTCTTGTAAATCAAATGCGCCAATTCCATGGGTTCCAGCACATCATTTGAGATCATCGCCGAGCCCAATCCTGTTCCCAACCCCAGGAACAGCATGCGGCCGCCCTTGTAGCTCCCCACGGCCTGCATCGACGCATCGTTGATCAACTTCACTGGAACGCCGAAAGCTTTGCGGAAGTCGAAGCCCATCCATCCGCCGCCCAGATTATGCGGCTCGCGCAATGGATGACCATTGATAATCGGCCCGGGATAGCCGAGCGAGACGCAATTGTATTCCCAATCCTTGGTGGCTTGCTTCACCACCTGCACCATCTTTTGCGCCGTCATCGTCGGCCCAGAAGGAATCTTGAGCGGCTCCTTTTGGCCGGTGGCCAGCATCTTGACGTTCGTGCCACCAACATCGATGACCAAAACTTTCGTGACTTTCGCAGGTTTCGCTACTGTCACCACTGTCGCTGCCTTGGCCGCGGTCGCTGCTTTCGCCACTGTTGCTGCTTTCGCCGTCTGTCCAGCTTTCATGCTCGCGCCTCCTTAAAGCCTTGATCGCCTTGCCTGAAGCTATTGCGTTTCCGGCCTGCCGCCAAGCAAATTCTTCGGTCGGTTCCACTTTTCATAATAGCGGCACGCCGCGAATACCACGCCAACCGGTCCAGCTCCCCGCGACCACAATGCCCGGACGCCGCAGCACCGGATAGCCTCAATGCGGCGCGTCCTGCAAAATCTGATCCAAGTTCTCGCGGGCCAGGGTATTTTGCGGGTTGAGCGTCAGAGCCCGCTCCAAATGCGTTTTGGCCTCCGCCAACGCGCCGGCCGCCGCCAGCGCGCTCCCCAGGTTGGCCTCGGCGTTGGCGTCTTTCGGGCTCAGCCGGACCGCGGCGCGAAACTCTTCGACCGCCGCGGAAAAATCCTCGTGCCGCGCCAGCGCCAGCCCCAGATTGTAATGCACATCGAAATAGTCTGGGCGCGCCTTCACCGCTGCGGAAAGATGTTCGATCGCCGCGGAAAGTTGTCCCATCGCCAGCAGCGCCCCGCCCAACGCGTTTTCCACCGTGGCGTCACCTGGACGCAAGCGCTGTGCCTCCGCAAACTGTGCCGCGGCATCCCGCGTCTCGCCGCGCATTTGCAGCATCGCGCCAAGATTGTAATGCGCTTCAAAGTCGTCTGCATTGTTTTCAATGTGATGCCGCGCCAGTGCTTCCTCCAGCTTGATCCGCGGATCGGCGACTCCGACGCGTTCAGCGGCGCCGGCGGGATTGGCGCCAGCTTCGTTTGTCGGCAAAACCTGCAGCCACAGGTGCGCCATCTCGTCGCTGGCGCGATTTCCCGCCACCACGCGTTTCGGAGGATCGTTGGGATTCGCCGAATTGTCTTGTGAGTTGTCGTAAATGTAGCGCATCACGATTGTGGTTCCACTGGCGAGCTTTACCGGCTGCGCGTAGCGATAGACCGCCTGCCAATTCAAATCCCAATGCGCGATATGGATCAGCGTTTTTTCTTCGCCACTCGGCAGGCGCGCCAGCGCCAACAAATCCTTTCCCAGATAGTGTGCGTGGGGATAGATCGCGAGCAGTTCCACGTCAACCGGCAAAGTAAATTCATCGGAAACGACAAAATGTTTCTCGCCCGCCGGAATATCGAGTTGCTTATCGCACTCCAGCTGCAGCAATACCGGAAACTCCGTGGCGGGCTGCGGCGTGAAGTACAGCCCCACGCTTGGCTGGATCTGTTCCGGCTTGCCGGATGGCTGCAAGTGCGTGTTCAAGACTAAATCGTCTCCGGCGTCGAGACGCAGCGCCATAGAGTTAGGCTCGGGTCGCGGAAGGGTTCCGGGCTTCCAGAAGAGAAAATGGCCATCCGGATCAAAATTTTCCGATTCAATCTGCAGTTCCATGCCCGCGAAGCCATCGCCCGGTTGCGCTTCTTCGTGGCGCGCCGAATCGGAGCGATCCACAAGGAGATTGGCGTGATGCACTAACCGCTTGTTGCCGGGGCGAATCTCCACCGCGCGGACCCAGCGCGTCTCTGCCACCGGCGCGCGAAAGACAAAATTCCAATACTGATCCGTGCCGCCAGACGGCAGCGTGAACGGTTTCGTCGCCCGCAGAATTACGTCCGGCTTGCCCATCTGCCAGCCTTCCGTGAATTTCGGCAGCGCTGGCAAATCCTTTGCGGCGCCCTGTGGCGTGCCCGCTTCGTACCACGTGCGAAACAAGGCGATTTGCTCATCCGAAAGGCGCAGTTCGTCGGCGAACGCGAAATCACCGCGGTCGGGCAGCCACGGCGGCATAAATCGTCGTGACGTGACGGAAACGATCTGCCGCGCGTGGGCTTTCACGTCGTCGTAGGTAAGCAGCGAAAATGGCCCAGCTTCCCCAGGGCGGTGGCAGTTCGCACAGATGTGAAAAACAATCGGCGCAATATCCCGATTAAAGGTAACTTCTCGATCCGTACCCTCGCGCGCCGTAACTTGTCGCGCCGTTCCCGATGCGGCCGCCGCTGCGTTTTGCGCAGCTGCGAATGCATGTTGCGCGCGATATGGTTCCGCGTGCGATGCTGCGATCACGGAGAGAACCGCGAGCACAGCAGCAATTGCACCAACATATTTTTGTTTTCGCATCGAAAAAATCATGACGCGTGGCATCTTCACATGCCGCATCATGCGCCAGCAGATCATTGCAGATCGGAAAGATAACATCCTACCGCCGCCACGCTCGGTAAGGTTGCCGGATGTCCGCTCGCGGCCGCGGCAATAGCATCGGCAAGTTCGTGCGTGGTGGGCGCGGGACGGGCGCGGCCAAAATCTTCAAACCAATTATCGATTCGCCCGTGATACACCAGCCGCCCCTTGGCATCAAACACGGCCGCTTCCGGGGTCACCGAAACCTGCGCGCGCTTCATTAGTTCGCGTTGCGGATCGCGCAACACCGGTAGCGCCAAGTGATACACCACCTCGTGCTTGCGAATCTCTTCGGAACTTTCTCGCTTGTCGGGATAGACCATCCAAAACGCCGCGTCAGAAGCGTGCTTCGCACTCAGCCGCATAATCTCTGGCGCGTAGCGATTCGCAATCGGGCAATCGGTGCGCACAAAAATCAGCACCACCACTTTTCCCGCCGCGCTGGCCCATGGATCCTGCGCCACGCCGGAGCCGGCGACGACCGATGGAGCCGCAGCGTTTTCCGGAAGGCACCACAGCATCGCGCCAAATAAAATGGCGCAGCACACCAGAAAGCAGCGGAAAATTTTGCGATATTCCATGCTCATAAAGCCCGCCGAATGGCGGCTACCGCGAGTCTACGAAAGCCCGTCCGCGATGTCCATCAACGCATCTGGTAATAACGGTTGTGCGCCGAACGGGGGAATCGCCTTGACACCCACGTTTCATGAGCGCAGTGTTGCACTACGCAAGAAAAAGTCGCCTTCCATCGCAAGACCCGCAGTGTTCTTTTCACTCGGCGGGCTCGTTACACAAATCGCAGCCGCCCGGCAAGTCATGGCGGCTCGCAAGTAAAGTTAAGTAAAAGAGGTCACTATGTCGGTTCTTCCCTGGATTCTCGTTGGACTCGCAGCTGCCTGGTTGGCGGGGAAATTCGCGCCGCAACCGGAGAGAGTAGCGGTGCCAGCAACACCGGAAGCGCCGGTTCGCCAGTGATTCCCTCCACCGTGGTGCAATACATCGGTTTCCAGTCCAAGCCGCTCTCCCGCGAATACACTTTCAACGTCCGCGAAGGCGTGGAACAACGCGAGTTCACGCTCTCCATCGAAAATGAAGCGTTCTCGACGCGCCGGGCCCGCTATCAGGATGGTCCGAACATCTGTTCGCTGCGCCTGCGCACCGAACTGGCGTGCGCCACTCCGCCCGTCGCTCCGGTGCATTACCAGATTACCGGTGCGGAACTGGACGATTTTCGCGAGACGCACTCTCCAAAGCCGACACGCAATCTGTACACGCCGAAACGCGACGACGATTTCTAGCCGCGGTTTTTGTGCCCAACCAGTCGCTTCCGTTATCGCTTTTGTGTTAAATCTCGTTCTTATTTTGCGCCCAATCAGCTAACGCTACACGGCGATTTGACTTGTCACCGGCGTGCATCTGCGCGATGATTTAAAAGTCGGCGATCAGCCCTCGCATTACCTGCTTTTTTTTCATCTACATTCCGCTTCGCATCTTCGGACGTCGAGGTAGAAAAAGGACCTGTATGCCCATGGAACTGGATGCTTTAGAGAGAAGAATTCCCGGTGAAAAGTCGATTAATTGGGTCACCACGTCGGTCATGGCCCTGTTCCACGTGGGCGCCATCGCGGCGCTGTTTTTTTTCACCTGGAAAGCGCTCTTCGTTTCGCTGCTGCTGTGGTGGATGTCCGGCAGTTGGGGCATCGGCATGGGTTACCACCGTCTGCTGACGCATCGCGGCTACAAGACGCCGAAGTGGGTGGAATATTTTCTAACGCTTTGCGCCACGCTCGCGCTCGAAGGCGGTCCGATTTTCTGGGTGGCCACGCATCGCATCCATCATCAATTTTCTGACCGCGATGGCGATCCGCATTCGCCGCGCGACGGCAAGTGGTGGGCGCATATCGGCTGGCTGCTGGTGGGCAAATCGATGCATCACGATACGTCCACGCTTTCGCGTTACGTTCCGGACCTGGCCAAGGATAGATTTCACGTTTGGATCACCAAATTTCATTACATGCCGATCATCGCTGTCGCCGGTCTTCTGTATGGCTTTGGGGCGGCGTTTGGTGGCGGCGTGCATGGCGGAGTTTCTTGCGTGCTGTGGGGAATTTTCCTGCGCACCACGCTGGGGCTGCACTTCACCTGGCTGGTAAATTCCGCGACGCATGTGTGGGGCTCACGCCGCTTCGTTACGCGGGATACTTCCACGAATAATTTCGTGGTGGCCATGCTCACGTTTGGTGAAGGCTGGCACAACAATCACCATGCGCATCCAACGTCCGCGCGGCACGGGCTGCGCTGGTATGAAGTGGACCTGAACTGGTACGGCATCTGGGTGCTCAATAAGCTGCACCTGGCCAAGCAAATTCAACGCGCCAAATGGACGGATCGTCGCATGACCGAGGACGTGCTCGTTCCTCCGGCTCCGGCACACGCTTCGCAAAGCGACTTGGGCTTGGCCTCTTAGTAGCACAGGCACTCTTGCCTGTGCGGTTTGGCCGAATGTTTATGCGCAGAAAAGAGCACAGGCAAGAGTGCCTGTGCTACTAATCCGCCGGTTCAATGAAAGTCGTGTGAGCCCGTTTCCGCTTGGGTAACCGTCAGCGATTCGATGCGTTCCACTTTTACGGACGTGGTGTTTTCCTGATTCTGCAGCCGGCCTTCGAGCAACAAATACGGGTGATGCACCACCACGGTGTGATCTTTCTCAAACAGTTGCGGCGTAATGATCGCATTCGCAATTCCCGTTTCGTCTTCCAAACTTAAAAACACAAATCCCTTCGCCGTTCCCGGGCGCTGCCGAGCGATTACCGCGCCCGCCACGCGTACGCGCATGCCATCGGGCAATTTCGGCAGTTCCACCGCCGAGCGCACTCCCGCGGCGCGCAAGGCGGCGCGGTGATACGCCAGCGGATGCGGACCCACGGTCATTCCTGTTCCCAGAAAGTCCGCCACCAATCGTTCTTCGGCGGTCATCTGCAGCAAAGGCGAAGCACCATTGCCCACCGCGACGGTGCCCACGGGCGCAGCCATACTTTCGGCTTCAATTTTTATCGGTGTGTTTTCTTCTAATTTTATTTTCTGCTGCGGTTTCTCAATTGGTTCCGCAATTGCTTCCGCTACCGCCTCATCCATGCCTTCCAGCAGCGGTCCCGCGGCGCGTGCGGCGCGCTCCACTTGCCACAAGGCATCGCGGCGATGAAAGCTGCGTTCTGCGGAAATAAAATTCAAGGCTCCCACGGCAGCCAGCGCCGTCAACTCTGATTTTTGTATTCCCGGAACCCGCCGCTTTAGCTCTGCGATGGAAGTAAATTGCCGTATCCCGCGCTGCCGGGCAATCTCTTGGCCGGTCTCTGCGCGCAATCCTTTCACATAACGCAACCCCAATCGCACGCTGAAACCTTCGGGCAATTTTTCCAGGAGGCATTCCCAGTGCGAGCGCATCACGTCGATGGGTTTGAAGCGTTGGCCGTGCCGGTGCGCATCCTTCACCAAAGTTGCCGGCGAATAAAATCCCATGGGCTGATTGTTCAGCATCGCCGCGGTAAACGCCGCCAGGTAATGACATTTCAAATACGCGCTGGCATAGGCGATCAGCGCGAAGCTTGCGGCATGCGATTCCGGGAATCCGTACAGTGCAAATGAAGTGATCGACTGCACGATGCGGTCTTGTGTTTCGCCATGAATCCCGTTTTTTGCCATTCCGGCGCGCAGTTTTTCTTCCACTTCCTTCATGCGCTTCACCGAGCGCTTAAATCCGAATGCGCGGCGTAGCTCTTCCGCTTCGCTTCCGGAAAAGCCTGCCGCAATCATGGCGATACGCAGCAACTGCTCCTGAAACAGCGGGACGCCCAGCGTTCGCGCCAGCACTTTTTCCAGCGACGGATGCAAACACTCGGCTTTTTCTTTTCCTTGCCGCCTCCGCAAATACGGGTGCACCATTTTCCCCACGATCGGCCCCGGCCGGATAATCGCCACCTGCACCACGATGTCGTAAAAGCAGGTTGGATGCAGCCGCGGCAAGCAGGACATTTGCGCGCGGCTTTCGATCTGAAACATCCCCACGGTGTCGGCTTTTTGCAGCGTTTGGTAAACCATCTCATCGTCGCCCGGCAATTTTCCTAAATCGACTTGTTCTCCATAATCGCGCCGGATCATTTCGATGGAATCTTCCAGCACCGCCATCATCCCGAGACCCAGCAAATCCACTTTTACGATCTTCATGTCCGCGCAATCTTCTTTGTCCCACTGCACTACCACGCGACCCGGCATCGTGGCAGGCTCGACGGGCACAATCGAATCAAGCTGCCCCTGGCAAATCACCATGCCGCCGGAGTGCTGGCCGAGGTGGCGCGGCAAGTCCTGTACCGCCTGGCACAGCTCAAAGAATTTGCGGATGCGCGGCTGTTTTAAATCAAATCCCGCGTCGCGAAATTGCCGTTCCAGCGAATCGTTCGCATCGCGATATTCCCACGCGCCCACCAAACTCGAAAGCCGCGCCAGCGTTTCAGTATCGAAAGAAAGCACCTTGCCGATTTCCCGCGCAGCGGACTTGCCGCGATAGGTGATCACGTTGGCAGTCATCGCCGCGCCCAGCTTTCCATAGCGCTCGTAAACATATTGAATGGCGCGCTCGCGCTGATCGCCGCTGGGCAAATCCAGGTCGATGTCCGGCCAGTCGTCGCGCTTATCGGAAAGGAATCGCTCGAACAGCAGATCCATTTTTACTGGGTCCACCGCGGTAATTCCCAAGGCATAGCAGACCGCGCTGTTGGCCGCCGAGCCGCGCCCCTGCACCAGAATATTTTTCTCGCGGCAAAACCGCACGATGTCCCACACGATTAAAAAATATCCCGGCAGATCCAGCTTTTCGATCAGTGCCAGCTCGCGTTGCAATTGCTGGCGGGCTTTTTCGTCGTCCGCGCCATAACGCCACAGCATCCCTTCGTGCGCGCGTTCGCGCAGAAAACTCATCTGTGTCTGGCCCTTGGCTACGGGATATTCGGGAAATTTGTAGCCCAGATCGTTCAGTGTAAATTGCAGCCGTGCGGACAGCTCCTGCGTATGCGCAATCGCCTCCGGTAAATCGCGGAACAACTGCAGCATCTCTTGCGGGGATTTAACGCGATTCTCGCCGTTGCGGCTCAACAACCGCCCTGCATTCGCCAGCACGCGGTGATGCCGCAAGCAGGTAAACACGTCCAGAATTTGCCGCTGTTCAGGGCGCGCGTGCCGCACGCCATTCGTGGCCAGCAGCGGAAGCTGCAATTTTCGCGCTATCTCCACCGCCGCGGCATTGCGCGCTTCTTCTTTCCGGCAAAAATGGCGCTGCACTTCCACATAAACATTTCGCCGCCCAAACAGTTCACAAAGCTCCGTAACGCGTTTTATCGCCGCACTTATTCCGCCGCTTTCGAGCGCGTGCGCCAGCGCGCCTTCTTCTCCGCCGGTCAAACAAATCAGCCCTTCGCTAAGCTCCGCAACTTCCTGCGGGCGAACACTTCCTTTACCTTTCGCTGATCGCAATTTCATTCTGGTGATCAGCCGGCAAAGGTTTTGATACCCTGTGCGCGATTTCACCAGCAATGCATAGCGCCAGCCGCTCACGCCTTTTTCCGCGTTTGCTTCCTCGGCGGTCACCTCCGCGCCGATGTGCGCTTTCACCCCGGCCTTCACACCGGCTAGATGAAAACGAGCCGAGCCGTAAACTCCATCGCGATCGAGCAGCGCCATCGAGGGCATCCCATGCTCCGCGCACACCGCAATTAAATCTTCCGGAATCGACGCGCCTTCCAGAAAACTAAACGCCGACCGCGCATGCAACTCGCAATACATCAGTCATACATCCCGCGCGCGAACCATCCCTGACGCACCGCATCGAAATAAATTCGATAACGTCTGAATTCTTCCTCGAACTTTTCTGTTTGTGCGCCGTTTGTTGGCACCCCTTTTTGCTGAAGATGTTTTGCCGTTTGGAATGTTCCTGCGCAGGGTGACTGAGTTTGCGCCTTGCGGCTTTTGTCCACGAAGCGAACTTCCAGGTCCCATTCGTCTTCGTTCCATTGCTCTTCGCGCCACCATTCTCCGGAGGTGCGCCATGGGCCGGAAGCTTTGCACACTTCCGAGCGCCGGCCCTGCACAAACACTTCGGCCGGCCGGCCTTCGCGCGAATTCACGTGGATGGGCAGCGGCGGACGAAACACGCGGAAGCTCATCGCCGCGGAATGGTTCGGCAAATGTTTTTCCACAATTTCGGAGCTGCGCTTTTTGGCGGCTTTTTTTCTGGGTGAGTCCTTTGCTTCTTCCTGCACCGGCAAAAACTTCCCCATGCGAAACTCGCCCGGCCGGTGCGTATCTACCACCTCCGCTGACCCCACATTTCCTTCACCCACTACGCCCGCGAGTCGCGCCAGCGTCAGCTCCAGCTTCTCCACATCGGGAAAGCTCGGTAAAAAAAGCCCGCGCTGTGTAATCCTCGGTCTTGATGCTTCCGCCGCCACCAGTACCTTTACGATTGGCGCTCCCGGCGGACTGCCCTGCAAGCGCAGCCGCAGCAATTTCAGCAAAAGCTTGGCGTCGCGCATGGGCACTGGCAGTTGCATCACCCGCTCATAAATTCCCGGCATATTCTTGGCGCGCACCACCTCCGTGCGCACATCCAGCGCATTCTCAAACGCCGGCTGCAAATCGAATCGCACGCGCAACAAACTCGCCGCCAGAGCCCGCGCCGTTAATCGCGCGCAAAGCTGATCCAGCAGCCGCCCCAGCACGAATGACAGCGGCTCCAACTCCTCAACCGCGTCATCCAGTTCCATTTCTTCTTCAAAAACCAGTTCCGTTTCAGCGACCACCAGTGCACGGGAAGCCGCTCCACGCGCCAGCGTTCGCAGTTGCACGCCTGCCTGCCCCAGCCGCTCAGAAAGCTGCGGCACCGGCAGCCGCGCCAGCGCCGCGCAAGTTTTTATCCCCCAAAGCGCCAGCGTCTCCGCAATTTCTTCGGGCGGTGAAAGCACGGTGACGGGCAGCTCGCCAATCCGCGATGCTTCTTCGCCCGCCGCGATCAGCGTAATCCCCGCAAATCCGCGCGCCGCTATTTCCGCCGCAGAAATATTTTCCGCAATCGCCACGTTCACGCGCAGCCCGCATTCCCCCGCACGCGCCACCAATAATTCCGCAATTGTTTCTTCTGGGCCCAACAGCGAAGACAATCCCGCGATATCCAAAATAACCAGATCCGCCGCAGTCTCCTCCATCCGCGGAGATACCGACCAACCCACATCGCGCAACGCCGCATGCGCCGCCTTCTCTGCCGCCACCGACCGCGCGCGAATCTCCACTCCCACAAACTGAGCGGCATTCGCCTTGGTCATCCCTAAAAAAATCCCTGTGGCCAACGCTCGCGCGTTCGCCGCCACCACGCTAAATAACGGCGGAGCATTCCCATCGATCAACGCAATGGCTCTCTCGCGCAATCCGGGCTCTGCACGCGACTCCGCACGCACCACGGCCTGCACCATAAATTCCGGAACGTAAATAGCTGCGAATCCCATATTGCAATCTGAAAATCGTCTCCGCCGCGCAAATCAAAAATGTGTCGCACCTACGGCGCTTGTGGTTTTGGGAATGCGTTACCCAGCGCTCACGCGCTGGGCTAAACTGTGCCGTGCCTACGGCGCTCTGTAGGGCGCAGCATGCTGCGTCCCTGCTTGCCCAGGCGTACGAACTCAACTGTCTGTCGGATTTCCCGACAATTTAAATTTAATCTCCGCACAAATAATTCCATTCTGTTTTAATCGCAAACTCCGCCGCATCCATTCGCTTCCCATCCATTTTCCGCACATCGATCGAAAGCACCCGCCCCGTCATCGAACGGTCGTGCGCCCGCGCATCTTCTGTCTGCATTCGCGAGCGCACCACCTCCGCCCAGCTCTTCGTGCCCTCTAGCAAGCATCCCGCCGCGTGCACATTTTTCCCCCGCCCCCCTGGAGATGAGCGCACAGCCAGGATTGGCTGTTCCTCAGAATCAATTGCGTGCGACGCTTCATGCGAAGTCTCGCTCGACGTCTCACGCCAAACGCCCGCCTGGCCCTCAACGCGCAACACCAGCGACGCGCAAGTCTTCGCGTGCGACTCCTGCCCCAGCAAAAAAAGTATTGTTGCCGTGCCCTCCACCGCACGGCGAAACCGGAACCACACATTCGGCTGCACCTGACGCACCACGCGCGGCGCCGCATCGCTCAAATCCAGCGCAAGCAATCCAAATCCTCCGCCCTGAATCAGCAAATCCGTGGCCCGCAACGCCTGCTCGATATTTTTGCAGCGCACCCACAAGAGCTGCCGCAAGTTCACCCCTGCCGCGAGCGCCGCCGCCGGATCAAACGCATCCCGCCCATCCACCAGCGCGCAAACCTCGCCTTCGCGCGTGCGCGCCGCCAGCGCCGCCAAGAGCAAACTGGTCCGGCCGCTCCCCGCCCCGCCAAAAACCTCCGTCAAGCACCCGCGCGGCAGCCCTCCCGTCAACTCATCGATCTCCGCAATGCCGGTGGACGCGACCTCCACCACCGAGCGGTCGCGATACTCGAGAGGCGCCACCACGCGCCCCGCCAGCGCCGTCTCCACCTGCAAACGCAAAGCCGCCACACGACTACTGATGGGCATTCAGCACATTCCTGGGGCATCCCGGCGGAAAAGGCGAGGTAGAGGAGGATACAATATTCGCTTTTTGTTCGCCTACGAGAAAATAATCTACCCTCGCGCCGTCTTTGTCAAGCGCCCCTATCTCCCACATTATGTGTGATTAAAATGTGTGTGACGACGAGAGTCGAGCTAATGCGTTTTTTCTGGAATGCTGGAGTCCCTGCTCATCCCATTCCGTACCAGTCTCAAGTTCGTATCGTTAGCAGTCACAACCGGACAATCTCTCCGGTCTCCGATTTGCAATTCATCGACTTGTTTCCACCTGCCAAAAAAAATTAATTTCTGTCCAACACTAATTCCTGGATCGATTAAATCCATTCGAGAGGAGAGCGGAAATTCCCGTATCTCGTCGACTTTCAAGTCTGAATCCCCTTTAACGTGCTCAAGTGCCCGAACTTTTGCGGTTACTTTTGAATCTTCCGCGCCACGCATATTCTTCCGAAGTTGAACAATTTCTCCCGTCGTTATGTACAAGCTGTCCCGCCCTAAAATCTCAATCGTTTGCGGAGAACAATCCACATGTCTCCGCAACGCTTCCACGCGAGGCCGCTCAGCGAGGTACTGCGACCATGCAGCAGGCATGAGATCTATTTGCGTGAAACAAGAATGCCAACGCGTCAGACAGGAAAGATCGATCGTCATCAATCGATCAGTTTCAGCGCGATCTAGGTATGGCGTGAATTCAACCCAGCCGAAAACACAGATTTCACAACCTCCTGGAGCACCTATCACGTATTCGGGATGTATCGCTAGCTGCGGATTGATTTCGTAATCGAAGAAACGGCTAAACCTTGGGACGCTGTCAACTGTCGCGATGAGCGAATATTCGCCCTGCCACACATTTAACGAATCGGCTGTCGCTGGTCCATAAGTTTCAATCACAACTGAAAAGTTCTTGCTCCAGACGATTCCATCTTGTACGCCAATAGCCGCGCTGACCCGAGACGGGTGGCCGCCCATCCGGACATATGTGCGAAATAGAAACGCCGCCACACTCACAAAAGGCCCTTGATCGTAAGAAAGTTTTAGCCGCCAACGGAGGTAATCATCCAACCGCACGAATAAATTGGCGTGAGAAACAAAACCTAACACAGAATCGCTGATCGTGATCTGCAATTTACATGTGCTCTCATCGCAGGGTCCATCAAAGTCGGTTTGTCCATACCACCGCTCGAACTGACTCCGTACTTCGTACCAGTGCGTCTTGCGCAGTTCGATGGAGCGAATCTCTGTAAGTAGCAGTTCAGCGCGATGCCGGAAGATGCGTTGCTCAATTTGGGTGGAAATCACAATCAAGATAAACAACGCACAAAGCGATACGAACAATACCTTCAGCCACTTTCGCAACAGGCGTGTCCGAGCCATCAAATATTAGACACCGAAACGAATGCTAAGTGCCTTCTTCACTTCCCGAATTCTCGTCCGGCAAAACAAATGTCGGGTCGGTTGCTCATGCAACCTCGATCCCGCAAGCGCTTGGTATCCAAGGTCTGGCCGCAGCAAAAGTTCCCACAAATAAACGTGATGGGTCGTGGCAAAGGGCGTCAACTCTTCACCACAAAGTACTTGACAATAGAAAGCCACGTATATGTAATAACGTCGAACCGCAGTTTCACCGAGGTCTCTAAAATGGAAATCGTACGCCCCTCTCCGCCGGCAAACTTTGGCGCTGGGCCCGCGACGTCCTTCCGCGAAAACTTAATCGACGCCCTCCGCTTCTGGGAGCTGCGCCGCATCCTCTATAACGCCATCCTCGCCGCCGTCACCATTTCATGGTTCGCCGCCACCTGGCCACATTTCCGCCCCGCTTTGCAGCTGCAATACCTTCTTCCGCTCGCGGGCCTCGCGCTCATCGCCAACATCCTCTATTGCGCCGCCTACCTCGTGGACCTGCCGATGCAACTCAGCGCATGCAACGCCACTTGGAAGCGCTACCGCTGGCTCCTATGGCTCGCAGGAACGCTCTTTGCTTTCGTCCTCACAAATTATTGGATTGGCGACGAAATCTATCCCGATTTTCACTGACATCATCGGGATCGTTCTTGATTTCCTTCGCTGGCTGCGGGCCTAAAAGTCGAAGCGATAGCCGAGAATCATTTTGGCGATTAAGTGGTCTGTGGCGGCGGTGAGGCCGACGCCGAGGCCGAAGTTGATTTCCCATTTGGGAGAGACGTTGAGGTCGACGGCGGGAAAGATCTGGTGTTGCTGCTGGCTGATGGGAAGGAAGCCGGTAATGGAACCGGTGGAACCGTAGTACTCGAGGCCGCCGGCAATTTTTTGCGTGAAGTTGTAGCTGAATTTCGCGTTGGGCGAGAAGACCACGCCTTGATTGACGCTTTGGCCGTGGAACGAACGATCCAACGTGGGGTTGAAGGCTAGGTACCAGCGGCCGATTTGTTTGTCCACGATGGGGCGGATTTCCCAAGTCCAGGTGTCCACAGAGAATTTGGCGCGTTGGTAGCCGATTTCATTGGACAGGCTCACGCCGACGGGCCAGTTCCACTTGGGCGGGACGCGGACACGCGGGCGGATGTGGTCGCCAACCCACTGGACGCCATAGCCGTTGCGCTCGTAGGTGAAGATATAAAAGCCGACTTCAAACCAATCGTTAATGCCGTGGGTAATTTCGATCGTTTCGTGTTCGGCGTGGTTCGAGGGGAGGACGCCGTTGATGATGGTCTTGCTGCCATCAATGGTGAAATTGCTGTGAAGTTCAACCATGGTTTTGCCAGGATCAACGGTTTCAGAACCGTAGACCTGAATTTCGTAGTTGTCCTGGGCGCGGGCGGAGGCCGTGCAGAAAAGAGCGGCAAGGAAAAACAGAGCAACGGAGATGTGGCGGCTCAAATCGGTATCCTTCGGACAACATAGCATGATGTCCCAACAGGGACGAAAAATAAGACTTGCACGGAACGCTTGGCGTTGCGCGCGACGGTTTCCGCGCTTCCCCCGCGTGAGCGAGTCTTCATCATCAGTGGTTGGATGCCTGATATTCGATCGCGAGTACGATCGAGACACAAAAAAACCGAAGATTGCGCGGCGCTATGGCTGACGGCCTCCGGGCATCTCACTGGATTGCATCGGCAGGTTAATTTCGCGCACTGGCAGATCGATTTCGCCTGGTCGCGCGGGCGGTTCCAATCCATCGGTCAGCAACAGGCCCTGCAGCGTGATGGCGTTCACCCACAGTTCTTCGAGCGCCGAAATGTAGCCATCGTGCAACTGAAACAATGTTTGTTGCACTTTCAGCACCTGCGGATAAGACGCGGTCATCAGCCCATATTTATTGACGAGGAGTTCGTAGGATTTTTGCGCGCGCGGCAGCAGCTGAGTGGCGTATAGATCCACCATGATCCGCGAATTCCGGTACATGCCCATGACGCCGGCGGAACGCTCGCGGAGTGTAAGTTCCACGCGTTTGGTTTCCGCCTGCGCGCGCTGAATGTCGCTTTGCGCGGCCGCGATGCTGCCCTGATTGCGATTGAAAATGGGCAGTTGCACGCCGACTTCGGCGAATCCGATCAAACCGGCAGCGCGACGATTCGGAGGGTCGATAAACTCGTTGTCTTGCGAGAGCCCGGCCCTAAATTCGAGATCGGGAATCGGTTCGCGGCGCGCTCGCGTTAGCACGGCATTGGCGCGCTCCACGCCAGCTTGAGCGATAGCCACCGAAGGACTGTCGCGCAGCAGAATTTCAATGGCTTTGTCTTCATCGACCTCCGGCAAGTTGCGGTCGAGATACCCGGCCAGCGTGCCCGTTTCCAGGCTGGGATTCCCGACCACGGCGGCGAGCGCGCGCCATTCTTGGCGCAGCATATTTTCCTGCAGCATCACGTCCATCTGCAGCTTCTGCTGCTCGACTTCCGCTTGCAGCACTTCGCTTTCGTCGGCCTGGCCAATATTCCGGAGTTGCCGCGCGGTTTTTACCGCTTCGCTGGAGATTCCCACCAAATCCTTTTTTGAGTCCAGCATCTCTTGCGCGGAGAGGACGCGATAGTAAGCAATGCGCACGGCGTTCGTGACGCGCAGCTCTTGTTCGCGAGATTCCATCTCGGCGATGCGCACGTCTTGGGTAAATATTTTGCGGTTTTGCGCCAGCTTGCCTCCCGTCACGAGCGATTGCGAGACAAACGCGCCCTGTTCCCCGCCACCAAATGCGCCGCCGCGGATTTCGTCGCCCGCGTAACCCACCGTGGGGTTCGGAGGTAGCCCAGACTGCAGTTGCCGCGCTTTGGCCGCGGCGATCTCCGCCTTGGCCTGCAGCAGCGTGGGATTTTTCTCAAACGCCATTTTTTCCAGGTCTTCCAAGGAAATGAGCTTCCCCCGCGGATTTTCCTGCGAGCGGCCCATGCGCGGAACTTGCGGCGTCACCAGCGGAATGTCGCCGTGGTGGTGGTGCATTTCTTCCATTTTCTGCATCGGCATCGGAGGTGGCTGTTGCGCGGCAGGAGCTTGGCCCCGTGCGTGTTGTGGACACCACGCCAGAATGGCAACTGCGGCGAACGTTAGAATTTTGGCAATTCTGTTCATCGGCATTCTCCTGAATTTTTCCCTGGCGTGGCCCGCGGGATTAGTCGTGATGTTCGTGATCATGGTGTTCTGGCTCGTGTTTTTCGTTTGGCGGGGCGCTCAAGCCGCGCCGCTTCAAGTCCATGATTTCGTCGAATTTTTCCGGCGGCAAGACACGCACCAGCGTCATCATGCCCATCATGTTGGCGCTCCAATTCCTTGGCAGGCCGTAGGTTTCTGGTTTGGCGACCGCTTCGTCCATGCCCATATCCATGAACGCGTCCTGCGGAAAGCCAGCAACAGAATTGGCGTCATCGGCGATGGGCGCGTGATGAACATGCTGAAATCCGATGGTGTTGGCCAGCGTCTGCATCTGGCTCAGAGCCTGCGTGTCATTGGTAGCCACGGTGGTGATCATGCGATCGGCAAGCAAATCAGACATGCTATTCATCATGTGGTGCGGCAAATGGCAGTGCAGCATCCAGTCGCCGAGATACTTGGCGTCGAACTCGATGTCGCGCGCTTGTGCGACGCCCACCAGCACAGTGTTTTCCCGGCGCCACGTGGATTCCGGTGAGCGCCCGGCTTCCGTGCCAGTGACCACAAATTGATTGCCGTGCAGATGCATGGGATGGTGATCCATGCCCAGGTTGACGATGCGAATGCGCACGCGGCTGCCCAGGCGTGCGATCAGCGGCGTGGTAGACGGCGCGGAGATGCCATTGAACGTCAGCCAGTTGAATTCCATGTTCGCGGTATTCGGCACGGTGCTGTTTGGCAGGATGGCCCACTCTTGCAAGACAATTCCGTAATCGTGATCCACGCGCGGCTGGTAGGGCTTTTCCGGATGCAGAATGAACAAGCCGATCATGCCCATCATTTCCTGCATGGCGCCGTGCGAATGATAGAAATACGTTCCTTCCTGATGTAGCGTGAATTCGTAGACGAAGCGGCCGCCGGGAGGGACGGGCTTTTGCGATATATACGGCGAGCCGTCCATTTCCATGGGGACTTCAAGCCCGTGCCAGTGCATGGTGGTGGATTCGGGAAGATGGTTGTCAAGAATGACGCGCACGCGGTCGCCCTGATTGGCCTGAATGGTGGGCCCGGGACAGCTGCCGTTGTAACCCCAGACCTCCATCATTTTGAACGGCACGATTTGGCGTTTGACCGGTTCGGCGATCAAGTGAAATTCCTTGACGCCGCCATCCATGCGAAAGGGTAGGTTCGGAACGTCGGCTGTTTCCACCAGTAGCGGAGCATCATCGTGACGCGCGCTTTCTTTTTTCCCCGTGCGCTTCATCCCAGGTACGTTCCTGGACATTTGCGTTTCCTGGGCAGTGAGCGCCTTGGCCGACGCGAACGCACCCGCCGCTCCCGCCAAAACATTCCACAAAAAGCCGCGTCTGCTACTCATGTTTTTGTCCTTTCAAGAGCGAAGGGCCGAAATTCGACAAGTGTAATGGGTTATGACAAGCATGGAAACGGATTATGCGTGCGGATGAGATTTGTCGTAAATGTCCATCAGCTGGCGAATGGAGGCGTGCGTATATTTCTGCGTGGTCGAAAGTGATTGATGGCCGAGCAGTTCCTGGATCGCGCGCAGGTCCGCGCCGTCAGCCAAAAGATGCGTGGCAAAGGCGTGGCGCAGCGAGTGCGGATGCAAGTCCCAATTCACATTTACGAGGCGGACGTATTTTTTCACGATGCGGCCGACGGAGCGTTGCGTGAGTCGCCGTCCAGCATAATTCAGGAACACCGCTTCGGTGTGCGGCGCTGCGCGGCGGCTGGCGCGCGAGCCTGCGGATTGCAATAAAAGTTCCTCACGCAACGGCCAGTATTTGTCCAGCGCTTCCTGGGCTTTGCCACCGTAAGGCACCACGCGTTCTTTGTTGCCCTTGCCGCGAACGCGCAGCATGTGTTCCCGCTGATCGATGTCGATCAAATTAAGACTGGTAAGTTCGCTGACGCGCAATCCGGCGGCGTAAAGAAGTTCGAGCAGGGCGCGGTCGCGCGGCAACAGCAGCCCTTCTTCGACCAATCTGGGTTTTAGCGTTTTATTTTTCGCAGCGCGCGAGAGTTCCACAACATCTCTCGCGGTTCCCGGGCCAGATTGCGGCGGCGCCAATTGATTCAGAAATGCATTCATTTCTTCTGCGGACAGCACGCTGGGAATGCGCTTGGGAAGCTTCGGCGTGGGAACCAGCCGCGCGGGGCTTTCTTTCAGCAAACCTTCGCGCACACAATATTTAAAGAAAGAGCGCAGCGTGGCCAGCTTTCGCGCGATGGAACTTTTCTGCAGACCTTGATCGTGCAGATGCGCGACAAATTCGCGTATGACATGGTGCGATACGCCGACGAGAGCGGGTGGCTTCAGACCGGGAGGCGAAAGATACGCGATGAATTGCGCTAGATCCTTGCCGTAGTTGGAAATGGTGTGCGGAGACGAGTTTTTTACAGAGCGCAGATAACCGAGGTATTTTTCGATAGCCTGGATCATTGGGACGGTTTTGTTGCCTCGTCTAGTATAGATGCAGTCTTGCAGTGACGCGCCTACGGCGCCGGAGATTGTTTCGTTCGCGCTATCGGAGTGGGCGCGGGGCTTTGCAGTAGCGTCGATTTTGAGGACTTGACGAGATGGGACGCAGCATACGCCGCTGCAAGCGTTGCGGTCGCAAAAGCGGCGTCAAGCCGCCGCACTCCAAAAAGTGGCTTACGGTTTGGCGCCGGCGGGGACGGGTTCTTCCTGCGGCGCCGGCGGGGCGACCGCGGGTTCAGGAGCCAGCTTTTCCCAGTCGCAGCCTTCTTTGAGGCAAGTGTAAACAGTGCCGATTTTCGATTTTTTCTCCACGATGAACGGCGCGCCGCACTTCGGACACGGCTCCGGTATGGGCATGAATGGCGTCGTAAAATCGCAATCCGGATAACGCGAGCAGCCGTAAAAAATGCGTGGACGTCCGCGGCCGCCTTTTCCAGCGCTGCCGCGGCGCACAAATTCGCCTTCATTGCACTTCGGGCATTTGATGCCCATGGTGATGGGCCGCGTGTACTTGCACTTTGGATAGCCCGAGCAGCCGATGAATTCGCCGAAGCGACCGTGCTTCTTAACCAACTGCTGCTCGCAGAGCGTGCATTTCTCTTCGAGCAACTCGTCCGGTTGCCGCGCGATGCGCGTGCCCTCCACGAGTCGGCGCGTGGTCTTGCAATCCGGATAGCCCGTGCAGGCCAGGAAAACGCCGAAGCGCCCGCGCTTGATGGCCATTTCCTTGCCGCAATTGTCGCAGTACTCGATTTTATTTGCGTCGCCGGGTTCGGAAGCCAACTCCGGCGCCATATCCTGAATGAAATCGCAATCCGGATAGCGCGAACAGCCCAGGAAAAATCCGTGGCGGCTGATGCGCTCCAGCAGTTCGCCCTCGCCGCACTTTTCGCATTTCTTGCCGGTGGGGATGCCCGCCTTGTACGAAATCATTTCGTCGCCGGCTTTGTCCAGATCGACTACGAATTTTTCCCAGAATTCGCGCACCGCGTCGCGCCAAGGCAGTTTACCTTCTTCGATTTCGTCCAGCTCTTCTTCAAGCCGCGCGGTGAAGGTGACGTCGAAAATGTCGTCGAAACTCTTCACCAACAGAATACTCACGCGCTCCCCGAGCATCGTAGGCGTGAACCGGCCCTGATCTTTGCGCACGTATTCGCGTTCGACGATGGTCGAAATAATGGCGGCATACGTCGACGGGCGCCCGATGCCCTTTTCTTCCAAATCTTTTACCAGCGTGGCTTCCGTGTAACGCGGCGGCGGCTCCGTGAAATGCTGATCGGGACGAATCGCATCGAGCCGCAAGACTTGGCCCTCGGTGACGCGCGGGAGAGCGTTGCCCTCGCCCTCATCGTCTTTTTCGTCGTCTTCACGGTCGGCATTGGCCACGGGCATCTGGTAAACACGGAGATAACCGTCAAATTTCTGCACCGAACCGCTGGAGCGGAACGTATAATCCGCGGCGCTGATGTCGATGGTGGTCTGGTCAAAAATTGCGGGCAGCATTTGCGACGCCACAAAGCGCTGCCAGATCAATTGATAAAGCTTGAAGAGATCGTCGTCCAGATACTTGCGCACATCTTCAGGCGTGCGCGCGGCATCCGTGGGCCGCACCGCTTCGTGAGCTTCCTGCGCATCCTTCTTCGATTTGTAGTAGTTGGGTTTTTCCGGCAAATAGTTAGAGCCGAAGCGCTCCGGAATCAGTTCGCGAACCTGCTGCAACGCGTCACTAGACACATGCACGGAATCCGTGCGCATATAGGTAATCAGCGCTACGGAGCCTTCATCGCCAAGTTCCACGCCTTCATACAAGCGCTGCGCCAAAGACATGGTGCGCTTGGCGGTGTAGCGCAGGCGATTGTAGGCCGCCTGCTGCAATTTGGAAGTTGTAAACGGCGGCGGCGCATTGCGCTTTTTCTCGCGCTGCGTGACGTTCGCGACCTGCCACTCCGCTTGGCTCACCGCGTTGACGATGGCCTCGGCGGCGGCTTGATCGTTCACCGCAATGTCTTCGCCTTTGTGCTTGAAAAGTTTGGCCTCGAACAGCGGCGGCTGCCCACCATCCAGCATCGCGTGGATGGACCAGTATTCAACCGGCACGAACGAACGAATCTCCAGCTCGCGTTCGACAATCAGGCGAAGCGCTACGGTCTGCACGCGCCCCGCGGAAAGCCCGCGGCGCACCTTGTCCCACAGCAGCGGCGAAATTTTGTAGCCGACAATACGATCTAGCACGCGGCGCGCCTGCTGCGCATCCACCAGGTTTTCGTCCACCTGCCGCGGCTTATCAAACGCGGCGCGAATCGCTTTAGGCGTAATCTCGTTAAACGTTACGCGAAAAATCTTTTTGGGATCGGTTGCCGGGATATCCATTTGCAACGGCTCGGATTCCCATTTCGATTTGTATTTCTTTTTGGGCTTGCCGTTTTTGCCCAGCTCCGGTTCCGCCTCTTTCCCATCTTCTTTGGCTTTATCTTTGGCGCGTCCAGAAGCATCGGCTTCGATGTAGCGCTCGGGTTTGGAAAGCACCATCGCCAAGTGCGCGGAAATCGCCTCGCCTTCGCGATCCGGGTCGCCGGCCAGATACACCGCATCAGCGGTACTGGCCGCTTTGCGCAGGTCGTTGATGACTTTGCCCTTGCCGGAAATAATCTGCAGCGTAGGCTCAAAAATTTTGGCGTCGTCCAGCTCGATAGCTTTCTTGGTGTAATAAATCTCCGCTTTGGTTCCTTTTTTCGAGCCTTTTTTCGGTTTGCGCTTCTTGCGTCCGGAAGGATCCTCGCCGGGCAGACGGATACCTATATCTTTTTTCGGCAGGTCCATGACGTGGCCGATGGAGGCTTTAACCGTGAAGTTGCGCCCCAAATACTTATTGATAGTCTTCGCCTTGGCGGGCGATTCAACAATGACGAGCGAACGTGCCATCTTGCAGTTGTAACCTCTTAACGTGAGTCAGGTACGAGCGGAACGCAGGCCTTGTGTCCTGAACGCTACCCAATAAGGATGCAGCAACAACCCCGGAAGATTCATTGTTGCTTACGATTGGATGCGGCGCGGGGAGAAAAGCGCCGCACGATTCGGCAGCTATCTTGCTTTATAACATAACTTTACTGAACTGCTTGCCAGGCCACTGGCGAACGATGGATTTCATCTCCAGATTAAAGAGCGTAGCGAGAACCTCCGAAGAGTGCAACCCCGAACGCTCCACGATGTCGTCAATGGCCGTGGGCGCGTCCACGGCCAAAAGCAGAAAGATGGTCTTTTCCGAAGGGTTCAGCGCTTCGGAAGCCAGCAAATTGCGCTGCTCCGCCAGCGGCTGCTCGGCTTTGACCAGTGCCGCGCGTACAGGAGTGGGGAGTTCTTCGATCACATCTTCCGCGCTGGTAACCAGTTTAGCTCCCTGTTTGATCAGCTGGTTCGGCGCGTAGCTGACGGACTGGGTCACGTTGCCGGGAACGCCAAAAACCTCCCTGCCGAACTCCATCGCCAGCCGGGCAGTGATCAGCGAGCCGCTATATTCCGCGCCTTCCACGATCACCACTCCCAGCGGCATGCCCGCCACAATGCGATTGCGAATTGGGAAATTTTCCGGCGCGGGATGTGTGCGCGTGGGAAATTCGCTGAGGATGGCTCCGCATTCCAAAACTTTCTCGAAGAGTTTCTTGTTTTCCTTGGGATAGCAAACGTCGATCCCCGTACCGAGCACGCCAATCATCGGACCATTGGCCGCCAGCGCGCCATGGTGACCGATCGCATCGATGCCGCGCGCCAGTCCGCTTACGATCACGATGCCGCGAGCGGCCAGGTCGCGTCCGAGCCGTTCCGCCATTTGCGTGCCGTATAGCGTCGGCCGGCGCGTGCCCACGATGCTGATCGCCGGATGATTCAGGATTTGCGGATTGCCGCGCACGTACAGAAGCACCGGCGGATCGTAAATTTGCAAGAGGTTTTGTGGGTATTCCGGGTCGGCCCAATTCAGCAGCGTGCAATTGGGAATGTTGCGCACGGCTTGCAATTCTTTTTCCGCGCGTTTGAACGATTCTTTTTTGACGATGGCCTGCGCCACGGGAGCGGGCAGGTTGCAAGACTCCAGCTGCGGGAGCGAAGCGCGAAAAATTCCCTCTGGCGACTCAAAGCGCCGCAGCAAGCGCGAGCTCAGACGCGAGGCCAAGCCAGGCGTAAGCGTCATAGCGAGCCAGGAAAGGGAGGCGTCAAGCTGCATCGCTGTGCAGCGTACGCGGATAATTATCTATTTGTCAACTATGATCTACAGATAATTCGTAGGGGTACTGCATGCCGTGCCCGTCTCCGGCGCGATCTCCGTGTCACCCTGATCCGTGCAAGAACCGCCTATGCGCTAGGGCGCGCAGGATCTTCGCCAAGAATCGCGTCAAACGCGGCGACAAAGAGATCGGCATCTTGTTCGGTAAAGATAAGCGGCGGCCGCAGCTTCAGCACGTTGTGATACGGTCCGTCGGTCCCGGTGAGGATGCCACATTCGCGCAGCCGGTTAACGATGTAACCAGCCTGCCGCGGTGCCGGAGCGCGAGTCTCGCGATCAACAACAAGATCGACGCCAAGAAACAGCCCAGACCCACGCACATCACCAATGAGAGAGTGTTTCTTCTGAAGCGCACGCAACGCGTTTTTCAAATAACCGCCAATGCGCAGCGCGTTCTCCTGCAACTTTTCGTTCCTCAAAACATCGAGCACCGCAAGCCCCGCAGCGCAGGCCACCGGATTGCCACCGAAGGTGCTGAAAAATTCCATGCCATTGGCGAACGACGCCGCAATTTCGTGCGAAGTAACTACCGCGGCCATCGGGAACGCATTCCCTATGGGCTTGCCCAGCACAACAATGTCCGGAACAACCTGCTGCGTTTCGAACCCCCAGAAATGTGTGCCCAAGCGTCCGAAGCCAACCTGCACTTCGTCGGCGATACACAGCGCCCCGGCGGCACGAACGTGTCGATAGGCTTCGGCCAAATAGTTTTGCGGAAACACAATCTGCCCGCCGACACTGGGAAGCGTTTCCGCGATGAAAGCGGCAATTTCGCGATTCTCAGATTTTGCCCGCGCGAAAATCTCAGCGACGTAATCCGCGTATTTCTTTCCGGCTTGCAGGTCATCGCGCCGGTATAGGCCACGGTAGTCGTCGGGAAGCGGCGCGACGTGCACCCAGGGTTTTCTGCCGCCGCCGCCCGGGCCATTAAATTTGTATGGGCTGATGTCGATCAGCGTAGAGGTGTGGCCGTGATACGCGTGGTCGAGCACGACTACATCTTCGCGGCGCGTGTGTGTGCGGGCCAGGCGCAGGGCCAGCTCGTTGGCTTCGCTGCCTGAATTTACAAAGAAGCACACGTTGAGCGGTGCCGGGAGAAGTTGCGCCAGGCGTTCGGCATACTTCGTCGCGTTGTCGTGCAGATACCGCGTATTCGTATTCAACAGCGCCAATTGCTCTTGCGCAGCGCGCACCACTCGCGGATGGCCGTGACCCACCAGCGGCACATTGTTGTACACATCCAGAAAAGCGCGCCCAGCATCGTCGTAAAGATATTGCTTCCAGCCGCGCACGATTTTCAGCGGACGCGCGTAAGAGAGGCTAAGATTTGCGCCCAGATACTTTTGTCGGACCACTAGAGTTTCGTCCCGTGTCGGCTCGGCTGCCGGGAAATATTTTTCGGGAATTGCCAGCAACAGATTGGGGTCGGGAGACAGACTCGCCCAGATGTTGCGCTGCGAGGCCAGCGCGACGCCGGGAAAGTTCGTGCCCAGGTCGAGCAGGTCGGTGATGATTTGCAAATGCAGGTGTGGCGGCCAGCCGCCATTTGCTTGAGCGCTGCCGATGGCGGCAAACTTTTCCCCCGGTCTAATTTGTTGGCCGATTCTCAAGCCCTTCAGAGAATCCGCGGTGAGATGACCGTATAGCGTGTAAAACGCTTCGCCGCTTGCAGTCGCGTGCTTGAGGATGATCACCGGGCCGTAGTCGAGCGCAGCAGTGTTATTGGCGAAAGCTTCCACCGTGCCGGGCAACGGCGCGTGAACCGTCGTACCCGGCTGCGCGAAAAGATCGAGACCTAAATGAATCGTTCGAGTTTCGTCCGTGGGGTTTTTTGTGGAGCGGAAAAGCGCCGAATTGTACAGCGGGCGTGCCTCGTTGTAGCGGCCAATCCCAATGCTTGCCTTGACGCGCTGGAGTTCGGCGTTCATCGCGGCAGTGAGGGTTGCGCATTCGGTGTTTTGAGGATCAGCGGCAAGAAAGCTGCTGGACACGCTCAGATCAAAAACATGGACAGGCACGCTGCGTTGTTCCACGTCAAGTATCGGCGCGGCATCCGTCGACTTTTTTCTCAGATAGTCGGCGACGCCCGCGCTTTTCGGCTCGGGCGCAAAATTACACGCGTCACGAAACTCGTAGTGAGCAAAACGCGGATTTATTTTGTCGAGGTGTTCCAGCGCCTGCCACGCCGGAGTTTCGCTGACGGAAACGTATGGATCGTGCGGGCGGAGTTTTTTGCGTTGCGCGCTAAGAACCACGCTCACCGCCAGGCGCATGGCGATTAGCGGAAAGAGAATTTCGATTTCGGATTCTTGCAGCGGGTGCGCGCGATGGTAGCCGGCAATGACGGCGGCCGCTGCGGGCAGTATGTCTTCTTTTCCGAGTATCGCGTACGCGGCGGCGATGGCGGGCTCGGAAACCAGCAAGCCATGGTGCATGTCACCGAAATCGATCACCGCTTTCGCATGGCGCGGTTGTGGCCACGGGTCCGCGACCAGTACGTTGTGATCGTTGGCATCGCCGTAAATCACGCCGCGTCGCAAATGGGGCAACGTCGGAACCACTTCCAATTCGTAAAGCGCCAGAAATTTCGTTAGCAACGCGTGCTGCTGTTCATTTTCGATCGCGTCGAGCGAGCCGGCAATCCACGTGGCGCGCGCGGAATCCCATTGCAATTCGCGATGCGCGGCGGGGTGATCGAACCCGGCCAGCGCGGAATCCATTTCTCCCAGCAGTTGGCCTACGCTTTCAAGAAGTTCCGAAGAGTGCGGATTCGCTTGAGCCAAAGTTGAGCCCTCGACGTAGCTCAGCAGCCAGACGATGCGCTGCTCGCCATTGGGATCGCTCTTCGTGGCGAATAACTTTCCATCGCTCGTCGGAATTACTCGCGGAAGCTCCCGCTGCGGCAGATATTTTGCGAGATGTTCGAGGGCTTGCGCATGCATGTCCACGAACGAGAACTCGCGAGCGGGATGCATCACCTTCAGGATGAAAGAGCGCTTATCCGCCGTGATCAAATGAAAATTATCGTCGAATTCACCGGGCAAAGACTTTGCCAAAACCTCCAGACCGTAAACGTCACGAGCCAGTTCGATGGCTTCCGTTTCAGAGGTAGGGTTGGGCACGCGAGATTCCAGAAGCATGCAAAGAATTTTAACTGGTGTGGACCGTCGCGTCTAACAGTAGCGGCGGCCGTCTGCGGCGGGCGATTTCTTACGACGACGGCGAATACAAGGAATATGCGCCGGGGCAGTTTCAGCATTTACGGAGTCTCCGAACAGGGAGAAAGTTCTATAACACAAGGCGGCGGAGCATGCGGAATTCGCGTCTGCTATACTTTTAGTGTTCCCTCTTGGAAATTCGCGCACTACGTTGTTCAGGAAATTGCTCACGAATTGTTTAGGAAATTTATTTAGTGACCAAACTTCGCATCTCTATCGTGCAGTACTTAAACACGGCGCCGCTGGTTTGGGGATTCACGCACGGGCCGCTGGCCGGCAGGTACGAGCTGTCGTTCACCGTGCCTTCGCAGTGCGCGGAAGCGTTGCGCGCCGGCGAAGTGGACATCGCCATTATTCCCGCGATCGAGTACCAGCGCATCGCGGGATTGGTGATGCTGCCTGATTTAGCGATCGCCTCAAAAAAGCAGGTGCGCAGCCTGCTGCTGGTGGCGAAGAAGCCGATTGCGGAAGTGCGCAGCATCGCGCTGGACAGCAGTTCGCGGAGCACGCAGGCGCTCACGCGGATCTTGTGCACGGATCGCTGGCGGATCGCGCCGAAACTTTTTGAAGCAACGCCCGACCTGGATGCCATGCTACAGGATGCGGACGCGGCGCTGCTAATCGGCGATCCCGCGCTGCGGCTGGCGATTGCGCTGGAAGGCGCGGCGCGGCGCGATACGGACGGCGTGTTGGTTTGCCCCGCGGACGCGGCAGGTCTCGATACCGCAGGCGTTGGTAGCGCGGGAGTCGATAGTTCCGGTGAGCTGCACGTTTACGATATGGTGGAAGAGTGGCAGCGCAGCACGGGCTTGCCGGCGGTGCTGGCGGTGTGGGCCGCGCGCGAAGGCGTGGTGAATGAAGAGGTGCTGCGAGATTTTGCGGCGTCGCGGGATTTTGGGTTGGCGCACATCGCGGAGATCAGCGAAGTAGCGGCGTTTGAACTGAAGCTGCCCGCGGCGGCGATGGCCGCATATTTGCGTCGCAACATTGACTATTCGCTGGACGAGAAAAATCAGCGCGGCCTGGAACATTTTTTTGCGCGCGCCGCGGCGCTGGGATTGATCGCCAAGTACAATACGATCCGCTGGGCCGGCCAAGCGAGGTCGCTAGGCCAAACGGTAAGGATTTGAGATTGCGAAGTATGTTGCGAGGTAGAACCACATGGCACTGAGCAAACAAGCGGCGATCGAAATGCTGGAGTCCGACGACCTGGTGGGTATTGGCATGGCGGCGCACGCCAAGCGCATGGAAAAGAACGATCCGCGCGTGGTGACTTACCAGATCGACCGCAACATTAACTATACGAATTTCTGCACGGAGTATTGTTCGTTCTGCGCGTTTTACCGTCCGATTGGCGCCAAAGATGGATACATCCTGCCATTCGAGGAAATTTATAAAAAAATCGAAGAGATGCTGGAGCTGGGCGGCACCGGCGTGCTGCTGCAGGGCGGGTTGCATCCCGATCTGCAGATTGAGTATTACGAAAATCTGCTGCGCTCTTTGAAGGAGCGTTTCCCGACCGTGCATTTGCATTGCTTTTCCGCGCCAGAGATTTTGTGCATCGCGGAAGTCAGCGAGCTCAGCGTGGAAGATACCATTCGCCGCTTGATGGATGCGGGACTGCAGTCCATCCCAGGCGGCGGCGCAGAAATTCTGGACGATGAAATTCGCGGCAAGATTGCGCGGCTGAAGTGCACCAGCGATGATTGGGAGTCCGTGCACCGCATCGCGCACAAGCTTGGCCTGCGCACCACCGCCACGATGATGTTTGGCTGCGGCGAGGAGCTGGCGCATCGCGTAAATCATTTTGAGCGCATTCGGCGCATCCAGGAAGATACCGGCGGATTTACGGCGTTTATTCCGTGGATGTTTGCGCCAGAGAATACGCCGCTGGGGAAAAAAGTGCAGGAAGCGACGGCCGTGGATTATTTGAAGACGCTGGCGGTCAGCCGGCTGTATCTGGACAATATCGATCACATTCAATCCAGCTGGCTCACGCCGGGAATTAAAGTTTGCCAAATCGGATTGCAATTTGGCGCGGACGATGTCGGAAGCATTTTGATCGAAGAGAATGTGGTGTTTGCCGCGGGCGTGAAAAATCGCACCAATGAAGGCGAGTTGCGGCGGATTATTTGCGATGCGGGATTTATTCCGGCGCAGCGGGATACGCTTTATCGGTCGTACGTTTTGAAATAGAAAAACATGAAGTGATGAAGTGCGCTCGCCGTTTCGGCTTTGCTTAGCGCTAACGTGCACAGGCAAGAGTGCCTGTGCTACTACGGGCGTTCTTTCTTTGGGGTAGCGCGCAGATAGATTTCCACTTCGCAGCCATCTTCCAGGTCGAGGTCTTCCAGCGGGTACAGGATGCCGCTGCGGAAGCGAGCTTTGACTTTCCGCGGGATGCCGGAGGTGTCGGGCTTGGGAGCTGGCTTTGCTGCAGCTTTCGCGGCGGCAGACTTTTCTTCGGCGGCGGATGCACCGGCAGCGGGGGGCTTTGTCGGCATGGTCACTCCAGGCGTAGTTACTCCAAGATTACCTACTCCGAGATTAGCCGCTCCAGGCTTCGCCGGTCCAACCGCGGGCGAACCGGAGGTTTCATCGAGGGCTTCGTTGGCGAGCGCGTCGGCGTCTTTATTCTGTTCGCGGTAAACGTGATTGATGCCGAAGGAATCGAAGGTAGCGGACATTTTCTTCGCGCGCTCGAAAAGCGGGCGCAGCTCTTCGCTCTTTACCTTGTACTGCCCGCGCATCTGCTTGACCAAAAGTTCAGAGTCGCTCTCAATATGCAGCGCACGAATGGCGTGGGCTTGTGCGTAATCAAGAGCGGCGATCAAACCATAATATTCCGCGACGTTGTTGGTGGCGCGGCCAATATATTTTTTCAATTTGGCGACGATTTCGCCGCGGGCATCGCGAATCACTACGCCGTAGGAGGCCGGGCCGGGATTGCCACGCGAGCCGCCATCGATGTTGGCACGGTGTGAGGCGGCCTTCGGAGCGGACGCCGGCTCCGAGGGAAATAATCGGGCCGCAGCGGGCGGTTTGCTGGCGCGCGGCATCAGGAGTTGGGCTGCACCGGATTTGCCGCGTCGGAAGAGGAAGGCGCGGGCGGAACGATCGGCTCGAGGGTGTAAAGGATCAAGCCGCAGCTTTCGCAGCGAAACACTTCTTCATTATCTTCGCGGCGCAACTCTTCGGCGATGTGCGGCAGCACGCGCATGCCGCAGCCGCGGCACTGGCCTTCGCGGGCTTCGGCGACCGCGGTACCGTTGTGGCGCTTGGCGATGCGGTCGTAGAGGATGCGAAATTCCTCGGGAACTGGTTCGAGGGCTTTGGCGCGTTCGGCCATGGCGGCATCCAGCAGTTTTTTCTTTTCGCCATGGAGCACCTGAATGCGTTTGCGCTCGGCGTTTACGGCTGTTTCGGATTCGCGCAGGTCGGCTTCGGCCTTGCGCACGCGGCGCTCGGCGTCTTCTCCGGCGACCATGGAGGCCAGCTGGCGGTCTTCGGCGGCGGCCATTTCGGCCTCCGCGTTAGCGATTTCGTGCTGCAAGGCTTTGTAGGCTTCGTTGGTTTTTACCGCGCCGCTTTGGTCGCGGTATTTCTTGGCGCGGTCTTTCCACTGCTGGACGTCAAACTCAATTTTCTTGCGCTCGGTGATGTCGTGGGCCTGGGCATCCTTGGCGGAGGCCACGGCGGCTTTGGCGCTGGCGAGCTGGGCGTCGGCTTCCTGGATGCGTTTGGGGAAAGTGTCCAATTCGGCGCGCAAGGCGGCTACCTGATGATCGACGCGCTGGAGCTCTACTAGACGGGGTATGACGGAATGCATCGGACAGCGATATTACCATATGGAAGGCCTTGAGGAAGGCTCGGGGTAGTGGGTCAGTTTCCGGTTAGCGCGGTGATCTCGATGGGTCGACGCAACACTCAGCTCGAACCCAATTCGCAATGAAAACAAGGGCTGAAAGCGCTCATTAGGGCAGGCCAGCCGGAACACTACTCTGGCTAGGTCTTTGACCGAATACAACCAAACAGAAGAGCACTTCTAGGAAAGAATGATCGAATCAATGTATTGAAGGGTGTTGCGTCGACTATCTAATCGGCAGCGTTAATCAGGAATCGCGCGGCATGCCGCATGAACCAGCACAATATCCTTACCCGGACGCCACAGCTCCACCTGCTCCTGGATCATTCTTTTTCAAGAAAAATGCAAGAACGAACATCAACGAGCACAACGCGCCCAGGATCCAGAAGGTGTCCATGTAAGACAGCACGTGTGCTTGTTGATTCACCAATTTGTAGAGCCTCGCAATGGCCTGATTGCGGGCGTCCGTGGCGCCAAGCCCAGAATGGGCGATACCAGAGCTCAGTATTCGGAGCGCGGAACGAAAAGCAGGGGTACCAGGAGTGACATGGCCGACGAGTATTTGCTGGTGATACTGAGATCGCCGCACAATCAGAGTGGTCACCACTGAAGTTCCTATGCTGCCGCCGATGTTGCGCATGAAGTTGATCATTCCGGAGGCGCTGTTGCCTTTCTCCGGAGGAACACCGATGTAACCCGCCGCGGTGATGGGGACGAAAAGAAATCCGATTCCTATTACCTGCGTGATGCGCAGCCACATTGCAAAACGGAAGCTAATGAATAAATCGAGCTGGTGAGCCGAGTAGAACAGTCCGATGGCGAGACACAACCATCCCGCCGCAATCAAGTGTCTGGCCTGAATCTTTGAAGTAAGCTGGCCAGTGATGGGCATCATGACTAACAAGACCACTCCCCCTCCGGATAGAACAAGACCAGCGAGTCCAGCGTTGTAGCCCATCAGCGATTGCAAAAATTCCGGAAGCAAAACCAACGTGCTGAAAAGCATGAAACCCATCATGAACATCATCAGGTTCGCCGCCGCGAAGTTAAAGCTTTTGAACATACGAACGTCGATGATGGGATCCTTTCGGAACCATTCCCAGATGACCAGGGTGGTCAGGCAAACCGCTGCGATTATCGCCAGGGTGGTGATGAACTGCGAGCCCAGCCAATCGTCTTCCTGGCCCTTATCCAGAAGCACCTGCAGTGAACCAACTCCGAGCGCGAGCATGGATATTCCCATGTAGTCCACGCGAATGCCCCCGCTTTTTAGCTGCTTTAGGAACGGTGGATCTTCGACCAGTCTATAAGTCAAATAGAGCGCGAGAGAAACCACGGGCAAGGTAATGAAAAAAATCCAGCGCCAGGAATAACTGTCGGTGATCCATCCTCCGAGCATCGGGCCCACCGTCGGTGCGAGAACCGCGGAAATGCCGTAGAGAGCAAATGCGATGGCGCGCTTCTCTGGAGGAAAAGCATCGTTGAGAATGGCTTGCGCCATGGGTTGCAATCCGTCGCCAGCGAGGCCTTGCACACCTCGGAACAGGAGCAATACAGGCAGACTCGGCGCGAGTCCACAAAGCAGAGAACTCAGCGTGAAAACAAAGAGGGAGAGCATGAAATAGCGCTTGCGGCCGATTAGTTCGGCGAGCCATCCGCTCATGGGCAGGATGATCGCGTTGGCGGCAAGATAAGACGTCAGTACCTAGGTGCTGTCGTCGTAACTCGCCCCCAAGCCGCCCGCGATGTATGGCAAGGCGACGTTGGCAACACTCGTGTCTAAAATTTCGATAAAAGCCGCCATCGAAACGGTGGCGGCAATTGCCCAAGGACTTACCTTAGGACGCCAGACGACCTGCTCCGAAGTCGCGTTCATCCGCGAATCTCCCACGCATTGACCTGGCGATTATTGTTTTACCATCGCTCGAAGAGCGAGTCCCGTCGGTGAGTGCCGAAGACGATATCACAAAATGAACGTCCGGAGGGCCAGTGCCTGGTAAGTCGGAGCGCAGCGCAAGGAGGCGTTGCGAGCCTAAGCGTGAGCGCCGCCCGTGCTTACAGCGCGAAAGCGGCGTCAAGCTCGTCGCGCAGAGCGCTCAGGGTAAACCGTCGCACTCCTATTCGAGCGGAGCACCGCCAGGACTGGCAGTGCCACGGAAACCAACAAGGGGCCTTGGGAATCGCGAAAGGATGTGAAAACAAAGGGACTTTAAGTACCTGTGTTTTCACAACCTTTCGCAAGTGTTCATTCTGCGAGGTTTAGCAACTGATTTTAGTTATAAAGTGGTTACTAGGATTTGGGCCGGACTTTGGCTGACGGCTGGGCGCACTTCTCTACCTGCAAAGAGTACCGCAATGGGCACTTAGTTGTCAAGGTATATTTTTGGACGTATCAAAGCTCGATAAAAATGTCCCCTTTTTTAGCTCGATTAAAATGTCCCCTTTTTTAGCTCGATTAAAATGTCCCCTCCATGCCTGGGTTTGCTCCTGAAGTGACCTGCACTGGGGGCGCCGGAGGAATGCCAGGCCCGAGCGCGGGCGGGAACTAACTGGCGGGGCTGAAGATAAGTTGGCCGAAGGCGGCGGGGACGTGGAAATTGGGGACGGGAGTGTGGGTGGGGCTCCAGGCGGAGTAGAAACGGGGCTCGGCGGGACCTTCGACGCGGAAAAAATTTACGCGCCAGATGGCGGCGGGGTCGAAAGAGGAGATGAGGCTTGTCATGGGTAGCGCGATTTCCGCCAGCCACAGCTGTTGCCGCTGATCCATGGCGACGCGGCGGCGCAGGCCGCTCTGCAGGTCCTGCCGTTCGCCATGGGAGATGTCCAGATCGATCCACATGCCATTGGGGCTGATTTCGAACTCTTTGTAGCGCTGGGGATCGGAGGCGTCCGGGCGGAGGAAGACTTCGGCAACGTCGCGATCCCAGAGCTGGTCGCGGCGGCCACTGGGTTCGGAGTCGGGGAAGGCGGTGATGGTGCGAAAGCGGGCGTGGAATTTGAGGAAAAGGGTATCGGGGGACCAAAGAAGGCGGACTTCGGTCTCGCGCTGGGGGTCGGCGTGGTGGCCTTGCCAGTCGGCGCTAAAGCGCAGCGGCGTTGCGGCGTCCCATTGCGTTGCGGAGGGGAAGCCGTTCGGAGCAGTATCGCCGGGGATGCGTGCGGCGACGGCGGTTGGCAAAATTGAATTCGTGGATTCGATGGCGGTGCTCCGTGACAGACGCTCGGAAAAGTAGCTTCAGGATAACCACTCTGAGGTACGGCGGCAATTGAGATGCGAAAGTCTTGGTGATCATTTGTGGTGGCCAACAGCTCAACCCGTGGAGCGGCGGCGATTGTGTCGATGGGATATGGGGGGCACTCGTCGCGGTGGCCTATAATCCGCGCCGCTGGGTGCTGGTCCGATTTTCGTTTTTCCGGTAAGCGCTGCGCCACCTCCCTAAGCTCGCACGCGTAACCGGGCAAATGCTTTTGAGCCGATCCGCTTATCCGGTAAGTGCTGCGGGTTCAGGGAGCTGGCGTCGCGTCGGACCATTCGCTGACCCCGACTAGGAAAATAGTCACACGTTCTTCGGGGTCATCGGCGGCCATAATTGGTGAGCCCGGCAGATTGGCTCCCCAGCTTTTCTCCACGTTACCCGGAATGAAAAACATCAGATGTGGGTGCCAGCTCTTATCTTGGTCGCCCAGGTACTGCTGCTTCGACATCATGTAGCACATCGCTCCAGGCTCCAGCGCGGGCAGTTGATTCTTATCCAGCGCCGATGCGACCGCTTGAACGATCTCCGTCTTTGATTTTCCTGCCAGCACCAGTTTGGTCTTCATCAGGAAGATGGGCAGAAAAGTTTTTGCGGCTGGCGGATTGAAGCAATTGGGGGCGCGCACCTTGGGATTCCAGAAATCCGGAACATCGGTGGCGGCGGCCCATGATCGTTCGACGATACAGAGAAAGCCGTTCGCGCCCTGCACTACGGTTGTGTATCCCTCACGTCCCAGCACCATCACTTCGGCCCGGTCCGAAATGGAGGCTGGAGCAGCACTGCGCGCCAGCGCGATTTCGGAATTCTGGTCCGGCGACAAGTATTGATTCAAAGGAGCCATAACAGGATAGGCATCCTTCTCGGACCGCGCTACTGCCTGCCCGATTGCGCCGGGTAAGACAGCCTGCATCAGGAGTGTCAAGGCGATGAGGCTGATTGTCTTCTTCTGCATGAAACTCTCCGGTACGCGCACCTTCTTGATGCCGATATTAAATCACAGAAAGGCCGTCTGGAGGCGGGGAGGAGACACTCTCTCCGCGCAGGCTAAGGTGCTTCGAGCCGCGGAAGTTATTCTAGTTTCGATAAGCGCTGTCAGCTCAACCGGTCGATGCAACACCCTCAAGACGTTGATTCGACTATGCTTTCCTAGAAGAAGCTTTCTGTTTTGTCGTATCCGCTTAAAGCTTAGCCAGAGTAGTGTTCCGGCTAATCTAACC
>JABCZD010000017.1 GCA_013289855.1 Acidobacteriota bacterium
CTGCACCACCTGCCATTTCTCTTCCGGGGAACGATCTACGCGTGGTTTTCTGCCCATGTTGCCTCCTGTCTTGGAGGCCCTGATCTTACCCAACTGAAGCGTCTAGTTTTAGCGGGGAGCACTACAGCGCCTCGGCAGTATCCACCTCGCGTCAACTCCTGATACTTGTGCTAATCGGAAGCTGACCCTCTACCACTCGCTCGCATGTTTCGACGAATGGCTGTCCTCTTGGTAGAATGAACCTTCGCAATTAGGAACATCGCAACTGGCAGAATTGACGATTCTCATTCGATTTGGACGGACCGCATGCCGCGCACACTGGAGCAAACCACGCAGGAAGTCATGGAGCTGGCCACCCGTCATTTTCAGGTGACGCCTGGTACGCTGGCGCCTTCCGATGATTTTTTTCGCAAGCTGGGGATCAACAGTTTGCAGGCGCTTGAACTGCTCTCGCGGCTTGAGAATCACTTTTCCATCGAACTGCCGGACTATGAAATGCAGGGCGTGAGCGACTTCCAGACTCTGGCCGAGCGGATTCAATCCCGCCTGTAATGCTGGATCTTTCCAAATATTCATCCATCGGCGCGGCGCTGTACGACGCGGTGCGGAAGTTTTCCGGCGAAATCTGCCTGATCGAGGCGGATCGCGAGCGGGAAAATCACCGGCTGACCTATCGCGAGTTCGAGGAACGCGCCAAGCCGCTGGCCAAAGCGCTGCAAGAGAACGGCTTTGCGGCGGGCGAGCGCGCGTCAATCATCATGACCAATCAGTCCAAGTGGCTGATCTCCGCGTACGCTATCTTTCACAGCGGCGGAGTGCTGGTTCCGCTGGACTACAAGCTCACGGCTGTGCAGCAATGGGATTTGTTGCGGCATTCCGGTGCATCGGTGCTGATTACTGAGTATCCCATTTGGCGGCAATTGAGCGCTGCCGCGGATCGTCGCGCATTGTGCAGTAATCTGCGCTTGATGTTGGTGACGGAAGCGCCGGAGAATGCCGACCTTGCCGGTGCGCAGCGCTGGGAAGAGTTTCGCGCCGCGGGTGAGCCGGCACTGGTGAAACGCGAGCGTGCGGATATCGCCAGCATCGTGTACTCCTCCGGAACCGGCGGCCAGCCCAAGGGCTGCATGATGACGCACAACAATTATCTGGAGCAGTGTGTGGCGCTGACCTCGCTTTATCCGTTCTGGCCGGGCGTGCGTTACTTGAGTATTCTGCCGACGAATCATGCCATTGATTTTATGGTGGGATTTTTCGGGCCGTTCACCTGCGGCGCGGCGGTGGTGCATTTGCGCACGCTGCGGCCGGAATTTGTTCGCGAAGCGTTTGCGAAATACAAAATCACCTACGTCAGCCTGGTACCGTTGGTGCTGAAGAATTTGCAGAAGGGTTTAATGGGGCGCTTCGCGGAGTTACCGCCGGGAAAGCGCAAGATGCTGGACCTGCTGATCGGCGTGAACAAGGCGCTCACCAAGAGTCATCCGCAGCTGTGGTTGAGTCGTCGGCTTTTACCGCAGGTACACAGCGCGTTCGGCGGGGAGTTGCGGACGATCATTGTCGGCGGAGCGTTTACGGAGCCGCAGACGCTGCAATTTTTTTACGATTTGGGCATTCCGGTGGCGAATGGCTACGGATTGACGGAAGCGGGAACGGCTATCACCGTCAACGATTTGAAGCCGTTTCGCGCGGATACGGTCGGAAAACCGCTGCCCGGGATGGAAGTGCGGATCACGAACCCCGATGCTTCCGGCGTCGGTGAGGTGACGGTGCGCAGCAAGACAGTTATGGCTGGCTATCTGAATGAGCCGGAACTGACGTCGCGGGCGATTGTTGATGGATGGCTGCAGACCGGCGATCTCGGCCATTTCGATGCGCAAGGTCACTTGCATCTGGCGGGCCGCAAGAAAAACATGATTGTCACGGAAGAAGGGAAAAACATCTATCCCGAGGATATCGAGGGAGCGTTCGATAGTTTGCCGGTCAAGGAGCTTTGTGTCTTCGCCGCGGACTATATCTGGCCGCGGCGCTCAATGGTGGCGGAGCAGCTGATTCTCGTCATTCATCTGGAAGCCGGGCAGAGTTTCACCGCTGAATTGCGCCAGGAAATCGTGGAGCGCAACAATAAGCTACTGAACTTCAAGCGCGTTCACGGATTGGTGCTGTTTGAGGAAGATTTTCCGCGCAATGCGTCGCAGAAAGTGCTAAGAGAATCCTTGAAAGAACGCCTGGCGGCGATGGATCGCGCAACCGCTATCCAGTCGTTGTAAATGGCCGTTGTAGATTGCAGGGTATGCTCGTGCACGGGAAAGCAGACGCAAGGAATGGAACGTTTCATCGCCATCGTGAATCCTGCGGCTGGCGGCGGTCGCGCCGCCAAACTCGCCGGCCCAAAGCTGGCGGAGTTGCGTGCGCGGGGCCTGCCGATTGACGTTATCGCTTCGAGCTCGCCGGGCCACGCGATGCAGCTCGCTCGCGAGGCCTACGATCAGGGCTATCGCCGATTCCTGGCGGTAGGCGGCGATGGGACGGCCCACGAGATGCTCAACGGCATTTTCGCGGAAGGGCCGCCAAAAAACCGTGTTGCACTGGGCTTTCTACCGTTTGGCACCGGCAATTCTTTTCTTCGCGATTTCAGTACGGACGGCGCAAGCGCTTCGGTCGCCGCGCTGCTCGACGGACGAACACGCCCGGTCGACCTTCTGCGGCTGACGCATAGCAAGGGCGAGATCTATTCGTTTAACTTGGTCAGCGTGGGCTTTGCCGCGGATGTTGCCGCCATCACGAACCGCTGGTTCAAGCCGCTGGGACATCTGGGCTACTTGCTGGGGATTTTTGTTCGGCTGGCGCAGTTGCGGCGACGGTCGTTTACGCTGCGCAGCGACGATGAAACCGAGTGGGACGAACGGCGCTGCCTTTTTCTCAGCCTAAACAACAGCAAATACACAGGCGGCACGATGCTGGTGGCGCCGGATGCCGATACCTCCGACGGTCTTATTGAGTTTGTGCGCTGGGGGCCGGTCGGCAGGATCAAATTGCTTTGGCTGCTGCCGCGGCTTTACGACGGCTCGCACGTGAAACATCCACTGGCCTCGCGCAAGCCGGTTCGCAAGATCGAATTCAACATTGGTGAACCTGTGGACGTGACTATCGATGGAGAGGTTTTCACGCTGGAGCTGCGCGCGCTGGAAATTCTTCCCGCCGCGGTGGACGTCTACATATGAATCGTGCGTGGGAGGCGCTGCGCAGCGCGTTACTTTGGGCCGTCACGCTGCTGCATTTTGGCGTGGTGGTGCCGGTCCTGATTTTTCTCACCATTTTTCTCAATCCGCGAAAGCATGACTGGCTGCAGCGCGGGCTGTGCCGCCGCATTGCTTTTTTGTCCGGTGCTCGTCTGCAGGTCGAGCGTGCGCCGGGGTTTGATGCGCAACGCACATCGTTTTTTGTGGTCAACCACGTAAACCTGTTTGATCCGTTCCTGTTGTATTGCGCCATTCCGCAGTACGTGCGCGGGTGGGAACTGGAATCGCATTTCAAAATTCCCGTTTATGGCTGGTTGATGCACCGCTTTGGCAATGTTCCGGTGCCGGACGTGCGGCGGCCGGCGGATCTGAAGCGCCTGTGGCGCCTGACGCGAGAGGCGCTCGACGGCGGCACGAGTTTAATTATCTTTCCCGAGGGGAAACGCACCCGAGATGGAGGCCTTGGGGAATTCGAAGCCGGCGGTTTCCGTTTAGCGCAACAGTTGGGTGTGCCTATCGTTCCCGTAAGCTTAGTGGGGTCTTTTCAGCATTTTCGCACCGGGCACTGGATGTTGCGCCCGCACGCGATACGAGTGGTGCTGCATGACACCATCGAGACCGCAGGACTGAGTAAGGAAGATGTTCCGGTGCTCCGCGATAAAGTTCGCGAAATAATCAGTGCTCCGTTCGAAAAACACTAAGCGTCAATTTTATGGAGTATTGCGGGGCGGCTACTGCGCGAGCTTGATTCCCGGCAAGGTGCGTCCGGCGCGTGTTTCCTGCCAGGTGTACACGATGCGATGAATCACGGTGATCGTCGAGATCACCGCAATCACCCACAGGACCGGTCCCATGCGCAGGAACAAACCACCGATGATGAGCAGCACCAGCCGCTCGGGACGCTCCATAAATCCCACTTTGCAAAGTGGGATCAACGATTCCGCGCGCGCCCGCGCATAGCTGACCATCACCGAACCTGCGGTGGCTACGGCGGCGAGCACCACATACGGCGTGCGTCCGCTGACGGAGTAATACACCAGCAGGCCCATATACAGCGCCATGTCCGCGTAGCGATCCAGAGTGGAGTCGTAGAATGCGCCGAACGCGGTGACACGTTTTTGCCGACGCGCCACCTGTCCGTCCAGCATATCCAGAAAGCCCGCGAAAAAAATGATTAGCGCGCCGGTGCGAAAATTTCCCACGGCAAAGCTAGCTGCGGCCGCAAAGTTGACCAGCAGGCCTAAAAACGTAAGCACGTTGGGGTTGATTCCCGTCGCAGCGATTACGCCAACGATTTTTTCCAGTAGCCACTTGCCGCCGGAGCCGATGCCCCCTGTAAATGTCGCCATAGGTATTTACTTAGTGTCTCAAACGCGGCTGTTTTCGCGCAATCGATGCAACGATTCACGCGATGGTGCAGGGTTTTCTCGCGCATCCTATAACATTCGCTTGCAGGTCGGCAAACCTGCTGGTTCGTTTGTACGATTGTTATCGATGGCGGTTATCTGTCATTTGAGCTTGACGATATGCGCTTCTCAGCCTACAGTCACGGCTGACTGCGACATTATCTTTCGCCATGGATTATCATAAGAACTATGTTAGTTGACCGGAGGAATTTTCTCGCTGGCGCCGTTACAGGTTTGGGCGCAGCGTGGATTTCGGCGAACTGGCCGGCGGCGCTGGCGGCCAGCACACATGCCCGAGCGGCAGCGATTTCCGAGGCTCCGCCGAAGCTGGAATTTCTTTCGGAACAGCAAGCGATTGAAGTTACAGCGATTGCCTCACGTATTATCCCTTCTGACGGTTCTCCCGGCGCCACCGAGGCCGGAGCTGTGTATTTCATCGATCGCGCGCTGATGACCTTCGCTGTCGACGCGCAAGCGATCTACCGCGACGGGCTGGTGCAATTTCAGGAAGGCATTCACGAGATGTTTCCTGGGATCGATAAGTTCTCTTCCGCTTCGGTCGCGCAACAAGATGAATTCTTGCATTCGCAAGACAATCCGAACGCTCCTAAAGGCCGCCGCAATCGAGCCGCGCCCGGAGCTCCGTCTTTTCTCGAAACGATTCGCGGGCACACCATAGCCGCTTTTTTGATCGATCCAGAATCTGAATACGCGGGCAATCATAGCGGCGTCGGATGGAAGTTGATTGGCCGCGATCCAGCGCATTCGTTTCAAGCGCCATTTGGATTTTACGATAAGGATTATCCCGGCTGGAGTCCCTCGCCCGCAGGCGAGAAAGCGAAATGAAGCTAGACACGCCCAAGTATCGCACCAGCGACGAGGTGGACTTCGTAATCATCGGCTCCGGCGCGGCCGGAGGAATCCTTGCGAAGGAACTATCCGGCCACGGGTTCCAGGTGGTGGTTCTTGAACAGGGACCGTATCTAATGGAGTCCGATTTCGTACATGACGAAATCAAGGTGCTTCAGGAAGATCTGCTGACCAATCATCCCAAGTTGCAGCCGAATACGTTTCGTAAAACGCCGCAAGATAAAGCCAAACAGCAGCGTGCGCTGGTTTACGGGCGACTAGTGGGCGGTACCAGCGTGCATTTCACGGCGAACTTCTGGCGCCTGCACGAAATTGATTTCATCGAACGCAGTAAATTGGGCGCGATTCCCGGCGCGAACTTTGTGGATTGGCCGATCACCTACAGCGATCTCGAGCCGTACTACACCAAAGTCGAATGGGAAATTGGCGTGTCGGGACTTGCCGGTGCCAGCCCGTTTGATCCGCCGCGCTCGAAACCGTATCCCATGCCGCCGCTCCCTGTGAAATCGTCCGGCGTTATTTTTGAACGTGCGGCGCGACAGCTTGGTTGGCATCCCTTTCCTGCGCCGATGGCGATTCTTTCGCAGCCGCATCAAGGACGCAGTGCCTGCGTTAATTGCGGTTTCTGCTTATCTTTCGGCTGCGAGGTGGGCGCCAAATCCAGTTCGCTGGCGAGCGCTATTCGCATGGCCGAAAAAACTGGGCATTGCGAAATCCGTCCGAACTCTTACGTTCACCGCATTGCAATGGACGAGCGCGGCCGCGCCACCGGGGCGATCTACTTTGATGCGCAACGCAACACGCAATTCCAGAAAGCCAAGGCGGTAATCGTTTCCGCCAACGGAGCGGAAACTCCGCGTTTGCTGCTGCTCTCCGCCAACAAACAATTCCCTGACGGGCTCGCCAATTCCAGCGGCGTCGTCGGCAAGAATCTGATGCTCAATAGCGCCGCGGTTTCCGTGGGCGTTTTTGACGAGCCGCTGAACGACTACAAAGGCTACGCGGTAAGCCGCGTGCTGCACGATTTCTACGAGCTAGATACTCAGAAGTTGGGCTTCTACGGCGGTGGCGGTCTCGACGCGCGCTTTGACATCACGCCCATCAATTTCGCGATGGGTGGAATGGCTCCTGGAACGCCACGCTGGGGCAACGATTTTAAAGCCGCTCTGCACCATGATTTCACGCGTACCATGGAGGTTTTCGGACACGGCACGTCGCTGGCGGTGGAGAACAACAGTTTTTCACTGGACCCCGAACTGAAGGATGCCTGGGGCTTGCCCGCACTGCGCATGACCTACAAAGACCACCCAGACGACCTGAAGCTTGCCAACTGGCTTGCTGCGCGCTCCATGGAACTGCTCGATGCCGCCGGCGCCAGGAAAAAGTGGACCTTTCCCATAAGCGAACAGGAGTTTGCGGTGCATCTGCTGGGCACCTGCCGCATGGGCAACGACGCGAAAACGTCGGTTATCAATTCCGACCACCGTGCGCACGATGTGAAAAATCTTTTCCTGTGCGACGGCAGCAGCTTGGTCACCTCGGGTCGCGGTCAGCCCACCATGACCATCGAAGCGTTGGCATTCCGCGCCGCCGATCGCATTGCCGCGCTGGCAAAAAAGGGCGAACTCTCCGCCTAACCGAAGAATTTCGTCCGACTAAAATGCACTGGTTGGAATGCAGCATTTTGTTACACTTTCGATTGATATTTTCGAAAGTCCAAGAGCGAGGAATACACGCATGCCGGCGCGACTCAAATCCGAAGTTTTATCCGTAGGGCACAAGGTGCTGCCCTTCGCTGCCGCGGGGCTCGCGCTAGGTGCCGTGTTGCTCATGAATGGCGGTCTATCGGCAACCCCGCAGACACCTGAGGCAACGCCAGCGACTCCGCCGAATGCGCCGAAAACGGCCTCCGAACAGTTCAAGAATATTCAGGTGTTAAAGGATATTCCCGCCGACCAACTTATCCCTGCGATGCAGTTTATTACGGCGTCGCTGGATGTTGAATGCGAGTACTGCCACGTGCGCGGGGCGTTCGATAAGGATGATAAAAAAGCCAAAGTAACCGCGCGCAAGATGATTACGATGATGCTGGCGATCAACAAGGACAACTTTGAGGGCCATCGCGAGGTTACCTGCTACTCGTGCCATCGCGGCGCCGCCAATCCTATTGCCACGCCGGTCATTGCCAAGGAAGAATCTACGACAGTGGAGGAACCAGCGAGCAGCGAAAAGTCCGTCCTGCCGTCCGCCGATCAGCTCCTCGACAGATATCTTGCGGCGGTTGGTGGCGCGGCTGCGTTGCAAAAAATTACCAGCCGCGCAGCGAAAGGAACTGCAACATTTTCCGGCCAGAGCGTCGCGGTCGATGTCTACGCCAAAGCTCCGGACAAGCGCCTCTCGGTGATGCACCTCAAGGACGGTGACAGCCTGACGGCCTTCGACGGCCACCAGGGCTGGCTCAGTGTTCCGAGCCGCGTACACATGATGTCGGCGGCGGAAAACGCCGCCGCACGTATCGATGCGGATTTTTATTTCCCCATCGACGTTAAAACGTTGTACGAAAAATATCGCGTGGAGCCGGGCGAAAAGATCGATAGCCACGATACGTATTTGGTGATCGGCCAGAAGGAAAGTCAGCCGCCGCTGCGGTTGTATTTCGACACGCAAACAGGGCTACTCATCAGGCTGGTACGTTATGCCGACACTCCGCTGGGCCGCAATCCCACACAAATCGACTATGCGGACTACCGCGAATCCAATGGAATAAAGGTGCCATTCCGGTGGACCCTGGCGCGCCCTGGCAATCGCTTTACCATCCAGGTCGAGCAGCTGAAGCTAAATGTCGAGATCGATGACGGCAAATTTGCCCCGCCGCCTCCGCAAAAGCCCGCGGCAAAGTGATTTTTTGCGGCGCTAGAACCTGAAAATAATTCCGCCCACGAAGTTCCCGCGGTCCTGATAGTTAGAAACTTGCGCCGTATAACAGCCAAAAAATGGATCGCAAAAAGTGCCTCGCGACGAATTCGCGTAAGTCGGCATGAAGCGGGCATCCGCGCGCAAGCCGATATGCGAGGTAAGGAAATATTTAACGCCGCCGCCGATGCTGAAGCCGAAGTCGGTACGATCTGGCGCGCCGTTTCCGTTGGATTCATACGTGAACCCGACGCTGCCCGCTACGTACGGACGAATGCGGTGGGCCGGACCCAGAAGCATGTACAGTCCGCCGAACTGAAACTGGTTGACGTCCGAGGAAAAGGCTCTGGTGTATGTGGTATTGGGGAATATGCGGTCGCTGTAGGAAGTATCGTTGCGGTCATACATGAATTCGGCCTGAAAATTACGCGACAACGAGTAGTCGATAAACCCGCCGTAGCTGGTCGCGCCATTGACCTGCAGATTCGTTACTCCAACGCTGTTAAATGTGGGTGTGATGGGAAACGACCCGCTGGTCTCGTAGCCCGCGAACGGCGTTACTTCCCACTTATTTTCCCACCACTGCGCGTTCGCAGGTGCTGTTGCCACCAGGCACAGCACACCGGCCACCAGCAGCATGATTGCAGCTCGCATAATCCCTCCAGAAGATGTCAACCCGGAATACGAGCGCAAGTTGCGCGAAACTTGCATGGAAAATCGTTTGACTCAGTAAGGAACTAGTCTTTCTTCGGTGCACCCTCGCCGAGCTTCGCAGCCGCCGCGGGCGGACGGACTGTCCGGGGGGCCGCAGAGCCCTGAGTTGTGCCCACTTCGTCCGAAATACTACCCGGGTTGTACGGCGTTTCTACCTCGGGTTTGGCGTCCACGTATTTCACGATCACGGAGATTCTACGATTCGATGGATCCAGCGGATAGTCTGGCTTTCGCAACCGCTGATTTGCGAATCCCCGTACCTGCGTTACCTGGTCCGGCCGGACACCGTTAGCTTGCATAAGCCGGCGCGCCGCGTTAGCGCGGTCGGAAGATAATTCCCAATTCGTATACAACGCCCCGGGTCCGTACGGTTTGGAATCGGTATGACCTTCAATGGCCAACTTGTTCGGCAGCTTTCCCAGTTCCTCGGCCAGCGCACTGATCACGCCCACGCTGTCGCCGGTGATCTTTGCGCTGCCGCTATCGAAGAATGTTCCGCCGGCGGACTCCAACAGCTCTATACGCAAGCCTTCGCTGGTGATGGTCATAACGATGTGACTTTTGAATTTCGAAAAGTTGGATACTTCGCTTATAGCTTTTTCCAGGTCGGCCTTCAGCTGTTCCATGTCTTCTTTTTTTACTGTTATAACCTTGGGCGGTCCGGCAGCGTCGCTGCCAGGTTTTGTGGATACTCCGGAAGGATCCTTAAAGTATCCACTTACCGCATCCTGTATCGGCTTGCTGGTATTCATCAACCAGAGCACGATAAATAACGACATCATGGCGGTCACGAAATCCGCATAAGCAACCTTCCACGCGCCACCGTGATGCCCGCCGTGGCTGATCTTTTTTTTGACGATGATCGGAGGTGTACGAGAATCCGCCATGAATCAGCGTTCCTAGGCGGCCGGCGGCGTCGCCGCGGGCGAGGCCGGCGCAGCATCCCCCGCCCCCGCCGGTGCGCGACCTTTAATGTATTTCTCGGTTTCCTGGAAACTTGGCCGCACGTGTCCCGGGATGCTGCGCCGTCCATATTCCACGGCCAAGGTTGGCGGTGCGCCTTTCATGAACGCCACAATAATGGCGCGCAATACTTGGTAATAGGAGTGTTGTTCGTCGGCTGTTTTGGTCATGTTGCTGGCCAGTGGTCCGACTAACCCGTAACACAGCAAAATTCCGAGAAATGTTCCGACCAGCGCGGCGGCGACTTTGTGTCCGATTTCTTCGGGTGGGCCGCCGAGGGACCCCATGGTGATGACCACACCAAGAACCGCGGCGACTATTCCCAGGCCCGGAAGCGCGTCTGCCACCGTGGAGAGCGCCCCGACCATAATCCCTCGCTCATGATGATGCGCGTCCATATCCAGCTCCATCATCTGGTCCATGTCGAAGGCTTCCACGCCGCCACCCGAGGCCATGCGGATGGTGTCGCAGAGAAAATTAAGTGCGTGATGCTCCTTCAGAAATTTTGGATACTTGGAAAATACCGGACTCTTGTCTGGGGCATCGCTGTCTGACTCAAGGGCCATCAAACCTTCTTTTCTGGCGCGCCCGAGCAGCTCAAACATCATTTTCAGCGTTTCCAGATAGGAAGCCTGGTTATACTTTGAGCTTCCAAACGCTCCGGTGATTCCTCCAGCGATTCCTTTCAAAACGTGTAATGGATTGGCAATCAACAGCGTGCCAAGCGCCGCTCCCCCAATCGTCACCAACTCCGCGGGCTGCAGCAGCACTTTCAGGTTGCCGTGCTCCATCAGGTAGCCGCCCGCCACCGCGCCAAAAACCACCACAATCCCGATGATTACGAACATGTCCGCTCGCCTTCGCGAAGGCTCTTAAACAAGCTGTCGATCAAGCTGCAGGTAAATGCATGCATGCGAAAGTTCTACTCGCTTTCCAAAATCACGCGGTCACCGCCTCCGGTGCGGCATTCCTGCATGCCAGTCTCGGCCCGGCGAATCACTTCTTCGTCGGTGTCGCCGTTGCGGACTTCCGTGCCTCCGATGGACAGGGTGATGGGTAACAGGTCGCCCCACCACTCGATCTTCGCGCCAGCCACCATCCGGCGGACGCGCTCTGCCGTCTTGCCCGCTTCCGCGCTGGTACATTCCTGCAAGATGGCCAGAAACTCGTTCTCTTGCCACCGCCCGATGGAGTCGGTCGGGCGCAGCGAATGTTCCAGCGTCTGGCCCACAATGCGCAACAGCGAGGCTACCGCCCCGGGACCATGTCTTGTCTTGATGGTTTCTAGTTGATCGAGCGCCACGCACAGCACTGCGAACGGCACGGGATGTTCCGAAAACGTGCCCAGCATTTCCCTTAGGTGCGACTGCATCATCGCGTGATTCAGCACTCCCGAGGCGCGATCCAGACAACCATATGCCGCTAACTTGCCTTGCCTCCGTTCCCAGTCAGAGACCGCGATATTTTCCTCGAAGGTTTCGACCGCGCCGATGATGACGCCCCGGTCGTCCCGCAGGGGCGTGACCTGCAATCGCGCGGGCACGCGGTGCCCCGAACGGTGCCGGAGCGATGTTTCTAACGTTACGCTTTTTCCGTCGCGCAGCGCGGTTACCGCGGGCGCTGCCTCGCCGGACAACTCCTTATTCTCCACATCCATGCAACCCAGAAATCCTTCGCGTACCGAGCGTCCCAGGGCGTCCTGCCGCAAATAGCCCGTGAGCCGTTCGGCATGGCGATTCCAAAGCACGATTTTGCCCAAGGGGTCCACCAGCGAAACCCCAACCGTCAAGGTATCGATCACTGCCAACAGCACTTCCGGGCTGTCCATCCCGGGCATCCGCACCTCGAGCCAAGCGTCGGGTTCTCACTCGCATCTTTCCTTCCAATGTGTGTTCGTTAGAGCCGGCAAAAGATCGCCGCAAGTCGCGCCAAATCGCCACGCAAGGTCACTACCGGCACAATACGGACGAACTGCAGTTCCATTCTGGGAATTGCGGTTTACCGTTGTGGTTCCATTGTTGGGGGTTTATTCCTCACGGGAGCGTTTCGCGTTGTCCCAGCTCGGTGCAAAGCGCAGGTGTGGCTACTGAGAACCAGCCCTACTCGCCTTGAATGAATCGTAACGTTTATAGGTATTTCGCGGGAACGGCGTCGATGAAGGTTGCGTCCACGGTATCGACAGCGAATCAGGCTACCAGTCTTTGTACATTGTTCCGTCAAGCGCCGTACCCGGCGATTTCGAATACACATCGAAGACGTTACTGCCATCCCAGGAGTCGGAGTCTGGATCGTCCTGCACCGAGCGCAGGCCCCAATCCGCCTGGCCAGTCATGGGATCGATGGGAATGCGCCGCAGAAATCGCACCTTTTGCGTATCGCTGGCGCCCAGATTAACGCCTTTCACCAAGGTCTCCAGGTCCGGCGGATACCCTTCGCTTCCCACTTTTACCTGGATGAGGTTTTTGTCCGAATAATCCTTATAGCGATCGATGGCGTTCTTCATCTCACGCAGGTCTCGGCGCAACTCCCGTTCCTTGGGCCGAATCATCAGGAATCGGATGGTGGGCAGGGCCGCGGTCGAAAGAATCATGAGTATGCCTGTGGCAATGATCAGTTCAAGCAGCGTCATACCCGCTTGTAGAGACCTGTTTCGCGTACGCGTGCTCTTTCTGGCTAAGCCTTGCATGTTCAAATTATCTCAGCATCTCACCAATATCGTAAACTCATCGACAGCCTAATCGTCAACACCGGCTCCGCTCTGACGACGCGGAGCGTGTGGTAATTCTGATTGTTAAATGCATTCGGTAGGTTGCCCGCCCCGGTACATTGCGCTGCTGGCTCAAAAGCGTCAAATGAGTTACTTTTGCTGCATCCTTCTTCCCGCGTCGGTCTGTTTCTGAATGCACCGCCGCCCAAAACCATCATTATAGCCATCGACAACGTGCCGAAGGAAAAGAGGCGAGTTAATGATTGATGATACGTCTCAGAAGGTCAGCTTCAAGCAGAGAGCCATCCACGAATTTGAGGACATGGGCGTAATTTTCTTGTATTTGGCTTTTTTCTTCTGCGCCATATCGACCTACAGCATGCTGCTACTCAACAAGTTCGAGATCTCGTACTTCACCTATGGCGCGGCGTTGATCAACGCCCTGGTGATCGCCAAGGTGATTCTCATCGGCGAGTACGCACGAATTGGCAGGAAGCACGAAGCTAAGCCGTTGCTTTATTCAGCTATCTATAAAGCATTCGTGTTTGGTTTGCTGGTCTTCGCTTTTCATCTGATCGAGGAGGCTATCAAAGAAGTTGTGCATGGACACAGAGTTGCCGCAGCGTTCCGCGAGATGCGCATCGATGACCTGCTGGCACGCACCGTGATCGTATTTTGCACTTTCATTCCACTGTTTGCGTTCAGGGAATTGCAACGAGTGCTTGGCGAGGACAAATTTCGAACGCTGCTTTTCCGGACGAACGACGGTCCAAAGCCCGATTTATCGTGTAGAAGCTGAACGCGGCTGTGATTCTTGCGGCGTAGAACTCTCGCCGGATTGCTCTTAACCCACGTTCGTCAACAATTGTGGCGGACACGGTACATAGACTCCGCGACTAAGGATTCTATGCGGCCGTGTCCGCCGCCGCGCCAGACGACTATGGTCGCCTAGCTATTATTGCTTGAGAGCCACCGGCGGCCCGCTTGTACGCTTCGCATGAAGGTCGACGTCGACCTCGACGCGGTCCGCGATCGTGACGAACGGAATACCCTTGTTCATCCCGTAGTCCTTGCGGTCGAAGGCCATGGTCCCCTTAACATCTCCTTGCCCGGTCCCCGCGCCGGTAACTGTTAGCGTCAGCGTCTCAGGTTTGGTCACTCCGCGTATCGTAAAATCGCCCTGCAGGTCGAAGGTATTGGGACCCGTTTGAACAATCTTCTTTGACACGAACGTGATCAGAGGATCCTGCTTGGAGTCGAAGAAGTCTTTGCTCTTCAGCTTGCCGTCCTTCATGCCGCTTCCGGTATTCACGCTGTCTGACTGGATCTTGATGGTCAAGACACCTGTCGATATATCGGGGGACGTAAACACCAGAGTGGCGTCCCATTTATCGAAGGTACCCTCAATAGCTACCGACGCCTTTACGAAGAACTTTACGGTACTCTCTCCTGGCGTAATTGCGAACACAGGAGCCTGTGCTCGAGTCACTGCTGGGAGCGCGGCGGCTACTAACAGACAAAGAACGGCTAATCGCATGGAATCCCTCCTTGTGCAGAATCGTAATTTCATGGCTTTGCGTACCAGAGCCTGTCACCTCGCGGTGCCACATCCTACTGTCAAAAGTAACAGGCAGGGCCTTTGGTCAAAATCCGCTAAAGAGAATTCAAACTTGTTAGAACGAATCAGTTAGACAAGGCTGCGAAGAACACGACTCCTGCAACTTGCTCAGGCCACGACGATGTGGTTCTTGATCGCAAATTGGATCAGTTCGGCCGTAGACTTGAGCGCTAACTCCTCCATCGTCCGGTACTTGTGGAAAGCAACGGTCCGCGGCGTGACGTGCAGAACGTCAGCCACCTCTTTCATGGACTTTCCTTCGGCCAAGAGCTGCACGATCTCTCGCTGGCGTGGCGTCAGCGATTTGGGCCGCTGCCTGCCTCGCGGATCGCGGATGAAGCTCTTTTCCATCCCCCGGGAAATGTGCGGTGTGATATAGGTCCTGCCTCGGAGAGCCTCCTGAACTGCGTGGAGCAGTTCCGAAGAAGCCGACGTCTTCAGCAAATATCCGGACGCTCCCGCGCGCATCGCCTCGATGGCCAGATCAGGATCCTCGTGCATGGTCAGGAAGATAAGTTTGGCTGCCGGCACTTTGCTCTTGAGTTGCCGCGCGGCTTCGAGCCCGTTCAGAAGCGGCATGCCGATATCGAGCAATATCAAATCTGGTTTGAGGGACGCGGCAGCCTCTAATAGGGCTCGCCCGTCGGATACCGTCGCCACAATCTCAAAGTGTGGCTCCAAAAGTTTGCGAAAAGCCTCGACCAGAATCTTGTGATCATCGGCCAAGATTGCTCTTGGAAGCTTCATTGGCCCTCCGGCCTGGCTGAGAAATCTGTGCTTGCGGCGGTTCAATTCACAGGAGCCCCCCCTTGACAGGTTCCTGGCCGCCCGGTGCCTTTTGAGGATGTTAAGTAATTCACAGCACCCTGTGGAATGGCGCATTTTGTTACCACGCGAGGTCCATAAGGACTCGAAATTCGACACTAGCAATGGCTAGCTATTCCACACGAGGTGCAACTACAGTGGGCAAATGGTACCCCGCATACGGAACCTATTCAAGTTAAAAAGGGTTGATGTTACAGGGCAGGGTCTCCCGGACTCCAGAACTCGCTCCGATTGTTGGGCCTGTAGACCTCTAGGTTGGCGAATCGCCGAAGATATTGCACTGTCATTTCTGCCAGTGTGCTCGCGTGGGTGAAACTGATAATCACAGGGGGCGCAGCGGTTTTCCAAGCTTTAAGGGTTTGCCCAAACTGGCGAATCGCGGATATTTGAGACCTCCTGAACCTCCGGGAGGCGGTGTTCTTAGGGAGATTCGTCTATGCCCGCCACGGGAATTGCCGCCCTACCTGCGGGCCTCAAGTCGCGTTTGTTTGATGGAATGGCGCCGCGAGATCTCAATATAATTCGCGCGGCAGCCACCGAACGGCGGCTCCTCGCCAATTCCGTAATCTCCAACCAAGGAAGCCCCGCGGAACATTTGTTCCTTTTGACCAACGGCCGCGCGCGATATTTTTTCGTCACCGAAGAGGGCCAGAAAACTCTTCTGCTCTGGCTTTCGCAGGGAGAAATCATCGGCGGCGCAGCATTTTTATCTAAAGCGTCCAACTATTTTCTGAGTGCGGAGACCGTGAAAGACAGCTCGCTCTTGGTATGGGACCGTGCCACGCTCCGGAGCCTGGTCGCACAGTATCCAAGGTTGCTGGAGAATGCGTTACTGATGGCGTCTGACTATTTGGTTTGGTATGTCGCCGATCATGTTGCTCTGACTTGTCATAGCGCCCGCCAAAGACTCGCTCAGGTTTTGATTCGTCTTGCCGGAGTCATCGGCCAAAAAGTTCCAGGCGGTGTTGAATTTGACGCAACCAATGAAGAATTGGCTAGCGCGGCGAATATCACCCCTTTCACCGCGAGCCGTCTGATAAGCGAGTGGCAAGTGAACCGCGCGATTGTAAAGCGGCGCGGCAAGATCCTTCTCCGGTCTCCCGAGCGCTTGTTCCTGAGAGTAGTTTGATTCCTCGTTACAAATCCCCCTGGCGCTAGTGCTTTTCCTGATTGCTCTCGCGCAATTTTGTAGTTGCCTCTGAGCAACGACGCCACCAAATGGAGCGTGCGATTCTTCCGAAATGTGCAATCAGTTCGGAACAGGCACGAATATGTCGAGGATCGCAAATGTTGAAACAACCGGGGAACGGCAGATGTCTTTAGTCCGTGTTCTTATTGCTGACGATTTTGATCTTTGGAAAGGCTTTGTTATTGCCCGCTTGCAGGAACGACGCGATTTGCAAATCGTTGGTTTCGCGTCGGATGGAGTACAAGCGGTCCAGAAAGCGGAAGAGCTGCAACCGGATTTGATTTTGCTGGATATGATGCTGCCAAAACTGAACGGAATCGAAGCGGCTCGACAAATTCGCAAGGTGGCCCCACAGGCAAAGATCCTTTTCGTCAGTTCGGAATCCGACCTGGAGTTGGTTCGACTAGCCCTTCGAGTTGGAGGGGGCTCCGGGTATGTATCAAAGATGGAGGCCGCGGCAGGGCTACTGGCTGGCGTAGAAGCGGTGCTTCGCGGCGAACGGTTTGTCAGTCCCGGATTGGCCCGCCGCAATGACCTGATGGGTGCACAGGATTCAGACCCGGAAGACGAAGAGACGGCTACTTGAGATGCGCTGCGGCGTATCCGGTCATCGATGAATCGCTCGAGGCGTTTGAGATTCTGTACCTCCACTCTTGTAGCTCAACCCCCGGTAGCTCAACTCATGTTGCGCTGGAAGATGAAGGCAATAATGATGTGCGCGGACACGGGTTGTCCCTTCAACGTGGCCGTACTGAATTGCCATGTCTTAACGGCATTGGTGGCTTGTTGTGTGAGGGGCGCGACGCCATAAACTGCGCGAAATTGCTTAGGTTGGCCCGCCACGCCAACGGTTACGTCAAGCACCACGGTTCCCTGGGCCACGCTGTTGGCGGGATAGTTTGCGTACGACGCCAAGGTGATCTGTGGCGGCATGAATTGCGACGCGTCCGGATACACTGACTGGGACGGGGCGAGAACTAAACTTTGCGATGCCGCACCTCCCGCAGGGTTGAAGATATTAAAGATAGTGGTCACGGAAATTTCAGAAGCGACCGGAACGCCGTGCAACGACGCTGGCGTGAAGGTCCAGAGCTGGACGGCATCCTGCACGGAACTCGTTAAAGGTGGTGAATCGCGCAAAACCTGGACGTTCTGGATGTTTGCGCTGCCGTCCAGACTCAGAAGCAATGACACGGCCCCGGAAGCGAGCGTATTCACAGGATAGGCTATGTTGCTGGCACTCGTGATGCCCGCCGGGCTGAACGGTGAGGTTTTGTGTGTCTTCGAGCCTGCAGCTGCGATGGTAAGGCTCGACAATAAAATCGCGCCCGCCGCAAAGATCACATACCGTCTCATATTCGTGTCACTTCCGTTTTTCAAGCAGACTCCCTACGCTTTCCCCTCCGCGAGTTTTCCACCGCGAAACTTATCTAGATATTTAATCAGCAATACGTCGTTGCCCTTTTCGTTGTAAATAAGCTCATCGACGAGTTCCTTGGCCATAAGAACCCCGTAGCCGCCGGCACGCATGCCCGCTGCCTCGCGGTACACGGCATGGCGGAGGGGATCTTCGGGAGGATTGGCCAGTGCACTGTGGCGGATCTGTTCCAGCGAAAAACCCTCTCCGGGATCTTTTACGCGGCACATGACAGCGTGCCGAGAGCGAAGGTAAGAAATCTCAACGTACTCTCTGGGATTGAAATTCGCACCGTGTTCGATGGCGTTCCACAGAATCTCCCGGAAGGCGATCGCCACATCTTGGCGTTCGGCGTCGGGAAGGTCAGCGATCTCGTTGATGAACTGTACCAAGCGTTCGGCAGTTCTTACATCGCAGCTGGCGGCGAGGCGAATCCAATTGGGCGTTGCTGAGAGGACTTCAATGCCTTCATCCCAGCACGGGCCGTCGGCGGCGGAGCGAATCATGTCGCCAAGCGATTCCAAGGAGAACGGTCTAGAGAAGAAGCTGAACGCACGTTCGCGCATCGAAGCGATGACGTCGGCGGGCGTGGCCTCGTCCGTGAGAATGATCAGCCGCGTATGCGGCCGAACGCGCCGGATCTTGCGCAGAAGTTCCACATCCTCCTGCCCCGACGTCTTCTCGCTGGTCAGGATCAGGTCGCAGGGAATCGCTTCCGCCAATGCTAGGGCCCCAAGATTGTTGGGAGCATGGCGAATACTCCAGGACGGGGGACTAAGTACGCTCGTGACCACCACTTCAACCTGGGGGTCAACGTCAACTACAAGCGCATTCCGAACGGGGACGGGTCGATTCTCAGGATGTGGCGCGGCATTCATACATTTTGATACACGTGAACTCTAGCGGGACCCATTTCTGAAACCTACTGTCAGTATTGCCAGATGCTTGCGGAGATCGGCGCGAGCGTGAACTCGATCCGTCCGGATACTGGGGCCGCTCAAGTCCCGCAGGTCAGCGCAGTTCACTGACACGACCCATCATCCACAAACTGGCCACTCGCAACCATGGAACCGATAGAATGTCCGCAGTTTACAAGCTTCTGATCCAACGGATCATTTTTCAAGGCATCCGGAGAGATGTAATTCAAGGATTGGCGCGTTGCCATGTATTGATTGCTCAACTGGTCCATGAAATTGAAGCCGTTGGTCAGCAATTGAAAGGCATTGCGATCCGCATCGGTTGACTCGGCCACGGACGTCAATCGCAGGGCCTCGACGGCCTGGCTGCGGTATCCCGCCAGCCAGCCTCCGCTTATTGGAAATCCATTTCTGATGCAATTGGCCAGCGCGCTGTGCCATTCCCTGACTACCGACATGGCCTCGATAGCCGCGGTCCTGAAGCCTTTGGATAATCCGGGAGTCGGTGGGGGATTGCTCGGAGGAGCCGCCGCGGCTGTGGGCCCACTCGTTGGGGAAGGTGAAATTGCGGGCGCATTCGAAGCGCCGGGCAGCGTCAGCATGATTTGATTGCCTTGAATCGCTAGTAAGCCATTCGCAGCTTGCGCAAGAGCTTCGAGGTCCGCGTAAGAGCGTCCATTAATCTGAACCACGTTCACCTGTGCTGCCTGGCCGTTTACGATGAGCGTGCGGCTGACCTGTGCGGCCCGAGGCAGAGCGAGAACCGGCACACTCAGCAGCAGGGCTAGGAACAGAGGTAGCAATGAAGATTTCTTTCGCATGGTGAACTCCAGAGTGATCGCCGACGTAGTCCCCTAAGCCCAAGGTGCCTACGGACCGAGACTCTCGCAGGCCTGAATTGTTCAGTTATCCGAAGCCGGTCCGAAAATGGTGTGCGCTGCTCGGCGGAAAACAAGGTCAGCACGATCTATTCCAGCAGGCTGACCGTATCGCTCGCGAGGTCGAAATAGCCCGCCACGACCTTTAGCTTTTGCTCTTTCACCAATCCAGCGATTACCGTCGAAGCCTGTCGCAGGAGGGTCGCCTGAATTTTTGCATTCGCCTTGGTTGCTGCCTCCAGATCCGGCCCTGCTTGATCTACCGCAGGTCGAATATGGGAAAAAGCGCGCTGATCTGCCCGGGCACTTCCTTCCCCTGAATCGTTGCCTTAACAGCTCCGCAGTTGGCATGCCCCATCACCAGAATCACCTTGGTGCCTAATACCGCGGCTCCATATTCCAGACTCGCAATGATCTCCGGGGTGACCACATTGCCGGCCACGCGCGCAACAAACACGTGACCGATACTCTGATCGAAAACCAACTCCACGGGAACGCGTGAGTCGGCGCAGGACAGCACCGCCGCGAATGGTTCCTGCTTATCGACGGTGTTCTGTTTGAGGATCGCAAGGTCAAGCTCGTGTGAGGTCATGCGGCCCGAGATGAACCGTTGATTGCCGTCCATGAGTTCCTTGAGCGCTGCATTGGGGCTAAGCTTGCTCTGCGCCAAAACCGAATGGGGTGCGGTGAACTCGAGGCCCGCTGCCGTGGCCAAGCCGGCGAGCGTGCCTCCCAAGGTCATTTGCAGGAAGCCTCGCCTTGAAGATTCATTTACCGATAGGGATGTTTCTGGTAACCGCTGGTTGGTTTTCACACGCTTCTCCTATGCGGGAGGTATAGAACTTGCGAGCCACGCTCGAAACTGTCATTTCTGACAGTAGGACAGCGCACATTCCAGGACTCATCCGGGAATTCGGCATGCGTATCTTGCTCTCTGCGAGCGTCACTTGCAATCGCCGGGTACCGACGTATTCTTCAGTATCATTCCGCTAGTTCTTTTTCACGTCTACACGCGCATGAACATTTGACGATGCGAGGTTTGGCGAACCTGGCCCAAAATGGGAATGTGCGATTCAGGAGACAACGTCCCTCTAAGGCCGAACTTGGGTTTGACGCTAAGCTTTGTAAACGCTGAGGGCACGAAGGGACTACGCGCAGCAAAGAATAGTTGACTTGGGAACGCGGCACGGCGGCAGCATCTCGGGAAACAGCAATTTAGCTATTTCGGTCCCCAGGTACCTCAGGATTGGAGGGAAGTACGGCCAAGGCCTCTCTCCAGAATTACTTTTCCGGGCGCCGAAGCCCCGTTTGACAGAATCGCCAATTCAGTTTCTGGGACTATAACCCGAGAGAATCCGCAGTCCAGACAGACCAGAAGCTTCGAGAACACTTGGACCCCAGGGTTGTCTATATTCTTGCGGCCACAGAAGTGGATGATCATCTCAGCGGCGAATTCTGCCTGATTGTCCGAAGGGCATAATAAACAAGACATGGCAGGCACTCCACGATCTGATGTTTGACCGGATTTGCAACACACCTTGCCGAACTCTGTTGGGGCAGAGTTTGGCCAATCAAAAAATGCCTGTCTGTCCAAAATTGCACACCTCCGTGCGACGGCCCACGAGAGCGAACCACGGATTTCCTAAGCTTCGCCCGCTGCTAAAAAGATGGAGAAATAAAGGTACGCCCAGCGAGGACTGCTCGATAGCAGGAATCAAGTCAATGGCGATTCGGGGCTTTATCACGTACCCGAGAGCGCCGATACCCATGCAGGTCTGGACGAATTCCGCATCGGTGTGAGCCGTCAGGAAGATGAACGATTGCTTCTCTCCACGCCACCGAATCCGAGCACGCATCAAAACCTATTCTCAAGATCGACCGTCGTCCACTGTCAACACTGGCAGATACCGGGGGCACCGCCCTGATCAGGCGGGGCTCCCCAGTGTGATAGTGAGCGTCTGGACCGGTCCGCGATGGATGGCGCGTCAAATTCGAGAGGTACATTCCCAAGCACTAAGGCGTTAGGCGTCGAGCCAGACAGACCCCGAGATTGTGTTAACATGCAGTCCTCGGTTTGGTACGCCTTGGGGTCAACGAACCGATGGCCCAAGACCCCTTTGTTGAGCGTGCGCATCCGGATCGGAGTCGGCCAATGGCGTGTAAGGCGTGCGCTTCAGCGAACCTCCAAGAGCTGACAGGAGAGCTTTCGGCGAGCTTTTCTGACGTAAAGCGGGCAAACCTTTCTCCCGTCTATGTTTGCCAGGAAGTCGTGGTCTGTTTGGACTGCGGTTTTACAGAGCTTGTCATTCCGGCGCACGAATTGGACCAGCTTAAGAGGGGGTCCGCAGCGTCCGCCACATAGGCGTGACGACAGCCCACCCTTGGGTGACCAAGTGCACGTGAGGTAGCTCTTCCCTGTTCCTTCGTCCATCGTGGCATAGCCAGATCTCGACTTTCCGCTCCGAGCCAGGAGAACCTGGTCCGTCTTGGCCCGCTGGCCGCACCGTGCCCCCCGACGAGCCTCACCGGTCAGCCTAGAAAAAGGCATGCATCCCCAAGACTGGCAAAAGTGACAGTTTTCCAAACATCCGATGGCAAGCAGCATAGGGAACGCATTTGTGGACGCAGTCCCCATCGCGTCTGAAGCCGGGAAGCTATCCCTAAGGCAATAGGCGGCTTGTATTAGATTAAGCGCGAAGGACTTGCGCCAAATGTCTTCATATCTCGGGGGCACGCCTACATGAACACGGCCGACCAAGATCGCCATTCTCTCTTTTTGCTGCTTTCCCTCGTGGCGTTTCTAGTGCTCAGCGGGTTCGTAAGGGAGTCTCGCAATGTCGAGAAAGCCATCCTCGAACTCTCCATGTATGTGATCCTGCTAGCTGGGACGCTTGAGTTGTCCGAAAAAAAAAGCTGGCGATTGCCCGGGATTCTCGTGGCGAGCTCTTCTCTGATAGCTGCACTCGCTCGCTTTTTCTACCCGTTATATGCCCTCAAGGTCACAGACTGGTTAGTTCTGGCTGCATTTTTGGGGTTCGTTTCCTTTGGCCTATTTTCTTATCTTGGGAAGCCCGGCTCGATCACCAGCGGGCGTTTGTATGCTTCCGTGAGTCTTTATTTCCTGTTGGGCGTATTTTTTTACGCCATATTTAATTTGCTCGAAACTGTGCAACCCCGTTCCTTCGCAGAGACAGGGTCATCGGCAGCAAACGGGGTTTCTCGGCATTCGCTCTTGTACTTCAGCTTGGTCACGCTAACTACTTTGGGATATGGAGATATCGTGCCGATCTCGCCTCCTGCGCGCATGCTGGCGGCATTCGAGGCGGCCACGGGCGTTCTCTACATCGCGTTCACGGTGGCGCGGCTGGTTGCCGCCTATCAAAGGGCGGACGAAGCGTAAGTCCAGCATAAGATTTTTTAAGAAGCTGGATTCAGCAAAGCGCATGCAGATGTTCTTGCATCTTCGCGCGAGCCCGGAAAATACGTGACTTGACCGTGGCCACGGCTACCCCCATGGATCCAGCCAACTCACAATGGGTCCATCCTTCGCCCTTGTGCAGAATGAAAGTTTGTCTCAGCGATGGATGCAGTCCGCGAAACGCTTTCTTAGCCAGATCGTTGGCGATGTATTGGCGCTCCGGGTTCGGACGTCCATCCTCAATTTCCAGGATTGTGCTCTCGTCGCGCTCATTCCAGGGCAGATCCGTCTGACCCGCGGCACGTCCCGACTTTTCCTTGCGAATCTTCATTAGCGCTTCGTTGATGGTGATGCGGACAATCCAAGTGGAAAAGCGCGAGCGCCCTTGGAATCGGCGGATGTTTGCATACACTTTGCAGAGAACATCTTGCAGGTTGTCTTCCGCGTCCGCATGATTCTTCAACATTCTCAACGAAATACTGTAGATGTGCTGCGAGTGCATGCGCGCTAATTCGGAAAATGCGTCAGAGTTGCCTTGCCGCGCTCTGGCGATCAGTGGTCCTTCAATCAGGGTATATTCACCGTTGCTTTTCACGGTTCTTCCGCGCCTTCGCTCTCTCACCAACATCAGAAAATCTACGACACTGCTCTGTCTGCCACGGATCCAACGAGCGTGTTGCTGCTTCCCTCAGAGCCTGCGGCCGTTGACCAACTACCGGGCCGGCAAGGAAGCGGGCTGCTGGAGCCGGAATTCGAGCAGGGTTTCACTCGGTACGTTGACCGATTGGCCCTTCTGTGCGACGGCCCCTACTGCTCCCGCAGTCGCGCCGATAGCCGCTCCCATGCCCGCATTCCCAGCGATACCACCAATTATTGCCCCGAGGCCCGCCCCGCCCAGCAGCCGCTTGGCGCTTCTCTTGCCGCTGCTGCTGCCTTTGACCTGGTAATCGCTCGTGAGAAGCGGGTAAGCTGTACCGCCGACAACAATATCCGTTAGCTCCAGCTGCAGCTCGGATGATCCTGTTGCGCGTCCTGCCTGCTTTGCTTCAGCGAGTCGGCCGTAGACCGTATTTCCTTTCGGAACAACGACCTTGCCGTTGACCACCAGATTGGTTTCAAGCGTGGCTGTAAACCGTGATCCGGGCGGATTCTTGCTGGAATCTACCGTGTCAAGCATGCGTATCAGGATGGTCGTACCCGCCGGCACCGAAACCATCTTTTGCTGCGCTGCTGGCGCAGGCTCCGGGCTCGCCGCCGATGTCCCCGCGAATCCCGCCAGCGCCCCAGACAACATCACTATCGGCAAAATCTTGTAGCTCCGCATTCTCTGTTCTCCTATTTCTCTGTTCTGGCGTTAGGAGCCCGCGATGGGCAACGACGAAAGAATTTGCAGATCAATGATCAAAAGCAACTGTTGCTCTACCTGTACGAAGCGAGCGGCGGTAACAGCGCCCAGCGCTTGTTTCACGCGGTCGTAATACTTGGCCAAAAGCTCCGCACGCTGTTTCTGATATGCCATCGCGTTCTGGATCAGCTCGTCGGCCTTCGCGTCCGTCAATTGGTTGTACGTCCGCGAGTACTCTTCGATGTTCGCCACTCTCAGGTCATTTACTTTGGACAGTTCGGCGTCGTAGTCGCGGTAAATCGGCCAGAACTTCGCTGCTTGGTCCGGGTCCAGTTGCATGACGGCGCTCATCGCTCCGGATTTCTGTGATCGCACGTCTGCCCGCAAGAGCTTAATGTACTCCTGCAGATTTTGTTCCTTTGGCGTGGTCGCGGATGCCGCCGCTTTGGCAGCCGGCTTCTGAGCCGGCGCCGCATCTTGGGCTAGCAGCCCGGGAGCGGACACCAAGCATGCCAGGATGGCGACTGCGATTGCGCTCTTCTTGAGCATTAGTACTCCTCCGTGAAAATTCAATTCACTGTTTGGGCTGACCGCTCCACCCAGGATGCGGACGCGCAGCAACCTTGAAAGTTGTGAGGAGAAGGAAGACGCAGACCACGGCTACCGCGCCCGGTAGCGTCGAAGCTGCAGAAAGCAGTCTTTTGATAATGGCTTCTCCTCAGTGCGTCTACGATTACATGAGACGCGACGCCGTTTTAACTGTCAAAAGTTACAGTGCGTTGCAGAAAAATTCTGGACGCCTAAGTTCGTTACTGGAGTTACCACGTTAGACCCGTCAAGAGATTGTGCGAGGAAACCTCACGCTCGGCAGTAGCCCGAATGAGACCGTGGAGGCTCCAACTGCCTTGTATTGCGAAGGTTCAGCGCCGCAATGCGGGCGGGCTGAGCGCGTCCGGAGGGCTGACGTGGCGGTGGCTCAACTTAACAATTCGTTGCATCCCGCTTTTCATCCAAAGAGCGGGTCGGCGCATCCCCTCCTGAAACAGAACGATGGCAACCAGCAGAAGCAGTAGGGCCGCCACGGTGATAGCGATCAGCAGCATCACTACAAACACCTCCTGCACCATGTAAAACCTCTTCCCGAGCGCCAACGCGGCGAGGAGTTGCAACGCCAGCACCACTGCCACCCCCATCCGCCAAATCATGCGTCCAACTGCGGTTCGATAGTTTCCGTCTGACATTTCATCACGCCGATCGGCTGCCGGCTCGCAGCGGTCATCAATCCGGATCCAACTGAACGAAGGCATCTTGGTGCCGTCAACTCCCCGAGTTCTGCATGCTAGGCCTAGCCGTAAGGGAGGGGAACTGTCAGTTTTGTCACATGCCAGGTCTTGTTTGGCGGAGCAGAGAATCGCTCTGTAAGAACTGACAGTTACATTCCCGGGCCGAGTGCTCTATTTTTGCTGGCGAGATCGTATGCACCAGGTATTGGAAAGGAGTGCGCACCAATGACCCGAGAATCTGCAAGTGCTTGCCAGCCAACCATTTCCATTACCGAAAAACAGCATCGCCGGCAGATCTGCAGAATCGGGCGTTGGATGTACACCCGGGGCTATGTGGTGGCGAACGAAGGCAATTTGTCCGTGCGCCTCGATGAAGACAGGATTCTCGTGACACCCTCCGGCACTTGCAAAGGGCGTCTGAAATCAGACGGGTTGCTGGTCACCGATTTGCGCGGTGAGGTTGTAAGCGGGACGGGATCTCCCTCTTCGGAGATGCTGATGCATCTCCTTTACTATCGTTCCAGGCCCGATGTTCGGGCCATCTGCCACGCCCACCCGCCGACCGCGACGGGATTCGCCGCCGCCAGGCGTGCGCTTGAAGAACCTGTCCTGCCTGAAGTAATCGTCGGCCTCGGCAAAATTCCCTTGGCGCCGTACGGAACCCCCGGCACCTGGGAGCTTTGCGCGGGTCTCGAACCCTTGGTGCAAAATCACGATGCCATCCTGCTTGAGAATCACGGTGTGGTGACCTGCGGGCGAGATCTGCTCGCGGCCTATCAGCGGATGGAAACCGTGGAACAATTTGCGAAAGTCATGCTTACCGCGGAGTTGCTGGGCGGTCCGCACTTGCTTCAGCGAGCCGATGTGCGGAAGCTTGTCGCCGCAAGGCCGGTCGGAGGGCCTTCACTCCCAAGAGAGAGTTTTGAGTTGCCTCTGAGTGCCGAAGCTACTCGTGATCGGCCGGCGATGGCGCGTCCAGCACTCGAACCGGTCGCTAAGTGAACGATTCGCAACGACCGCGACGAACGCGAGGGTGTGCGGCAAACGACGAGGCGCATGGTCATGCGCAATAGCCGCGAGACGCACAAGAAATTCGGACGGAAACACCGTCTGATACCGAGGTCCGAGGTCGTTAGGGACGGACTCTGACCAACAGCGCTGCCAGGCCCGCCGCTGGCGGCGAATCCAAAATACGAAGGGACAAGATCATGAAGATTAGATTTGCGTTGTGCGCGTTGCTGCTGTGCATTACCTCCGCAATTGCTCTCGGGCAACAAGTTTCCGTCAATTACGACCACAGCGCGAGTTTTTCCCAGTATCACACTTACGCTTGGGGCTCCAACAACGCTAACCAGATTCAAAACTCGATCCTGGCACAAGTAGCGCAGCAAGATATCAACACCGCTATGCAGGGCAAAGGCTTCCAGATGGTGCAGGAAAATCAGAATCCCGATATCCTCCTCGTTTCTAGCGGCGGTTTGAAACAACAGACCTCTTGGAGCGCCTGGGGCATGCGCGGCATTGGCGGGGGAATGGGTGGAATCACTCCGCAGCAGAACGTGGAGGGAACTCTGATCGTCGACCTGTATGTTATGAAGACCCAAACACTCATATGGCGTGGAATTGCTGAGAACACCCTAAGCAATAACGGGAATAAGAACCAGCAGTTGGTACACAACGCCGTAACGAAGATGTTCAAGCAGTGGCCAAAGAATTAAGCAGCAGCGTGAGCAGTCGACGGAGCTCTCGGGTCCGTTTCGCGTATTAAACCTGTGCGAACCGGACCCCGAAGTCGTGAGCGCTCCTGCAGCAGCGCACGCTAGGGCTTGTCGGTTAGAAACGTCCCTCCGCTTTAGATCGCACAACTCAGGTTGTCGAAGAATCCACCATCACTGCGGTGTAGCAGTGCCGCCAATCTTTGTGCCGATCACTTCGCCAGAAATGATGATCTCCACGCGCCGGTTTTGCTGCCGCCCTTGTGGTGTGTCGTTGCTCGCCACGGGGTCCGCCGGTCCAAATCCCTGCGCTGTGATGGTACCCGCGTCGAGGCCTTGCTGGATTAGATAATCGCGCACGGAATTCGCCCGCTGCTCGGACAGAGTTTGATTGAATGCAGCCGTCCCCGTCGTATCCGTGTAACCTTCCACAGCGAGATTAAGTCCTGGGTGAGACAGCACGATACCCGATAGCTTCGCCAATCCAAGCTGCGCCTCCATCCTCAGTTTGAACTTTCCGGTATCGAAAAGAACGTCGCCCATATTGACTTGCAATCCGCGCGGCGTATCCGTTGTTGGCAGCACCCGGTTGAACTGCTCGAGCAATTGCGCGCGCAAATCAGCCGCAGCCTGACGCGCCCGCTCGGCCTCTGCCCGGGCGGCGTCTTCTTTAGCTTTTAGGGCGTCCGCTTCCATTTTCGCCTTAAGTGCGGCAGCATTGGCCTCCGCTTGCATTTGTGCTTGCTTCGCGGCGGCCAGCTCGGCCTGACGCTTGGCCTCCGCAGCAGCCTCCGCCTGCATCTGCGCCTGTTTCGCAGCGGTGATTTCCGCCTGGCGCTTGGCCGTGGCGGCTGCCGCGGCTTCCGCTTCGGCTTTGGCCTGTGCTGCCGCCGCTGCTTTCTCCGCCGCTATACGTTCTTGGTCTTGGCGTTCGGCGGAAAGGGCGCGCGCATCCTCTGCGAATTGCACGGCCTGCTTGGCGGTGGAGATAATTTGCTTCTTGTTAGCATTGCCGGAGAGATCCCTTTCCACCATAGCCAGGCTAGCTTGCGCCTTGGCAAAAATATCTGGCGCATACTGGCCCGCCCCGCGATCCTTCGCGATATCCACGGCATTGCGCGCTTCATACACTTCGAGGGGCACTTTGGACAGGTCCGGCGTCAACGCCAGCGGATTTCCCAGCCTCGCGTATTGACTCCGCTTCATCAGCTGGTATGAGGTTATCGGAAAGAGTCTACCCTTGGTGTTTTTCCGCGTTTCCATTTCCATAACCACCATCTCACTGGGCACGCGCACGGCGAAATAAGGTTCGGCACTAATAATCAAGGAGAATGTCTGCGCCGGATTAGTGGCCACCAGCTTCCCCTCGCCGTTTTTGTTGATGAGAATTTCTCCCGCATTGCTGGTGCGGCCATCGGCCGTAACCACCCACAGCACGAAGGTCAGATACTCCGCGCCAATGCTCGAAGGAGAGGTCATGCCGCTAACCGAAACCTCGATGTTCGTCAGGCCCGCGTTCGCCTTGGCCTGTATCTTCGCCTCACCAGTGGCCTGCGGCATCAGCGGGGTTCCCGTCAAATCAACTTTCGTGCTACCTCCGCCCACCGTGAAACCGATCGCCACCGTGGACTTGCTGATGAGACTGGATGCCGGGATGACTTCTGGCGTCTGCGTGTGAGCGGGAACGCCTAGCGCTGCGAGTACCACCGATGCCATTGCTAGCTGAATTGATTTCATTGTTTAATCCATTCCGAAACTATCTGAATCTTCAGTTGCTCGGCTCCCAAACTGCTGCGTCGCACTCGACGCTCGGCCAAACAATCAAGCAAGTGACCAATCGGTCCCCGCGCGCGGCTTTGACTTAGACCCTCGATTGTCTTCCGGTTTATCTCATTGCGGAGATGAGAATACAACAGTCCACGTCACCAAATTTTCGCCGTACAGCGCGCCTGGCAAATACTGTCAAAATTGACAGCCAAGCTTTTCATCCCCGGGGCACTAGCCATCGCTGCGACGAGCGGATTCGATGTTTCCTTACGCACGCTAACCACCCAACTGCATCGTTTGTTTCGGAATCTTCAAAAAAATAAATGGGTCGTTTCTGTCCCGTTTGATGACTCGGATTCGGCAGATCTGGACACGTCTGTCAGTTTTGACAGTTTACGTCCTCTGGCACTCAACCTATCGTGACGTATATCAGGAAACCGGGGATCCGGGAAGAGGTGGTTCCACTCGCGTAGGGAACCGACAACAAGCCCTCCAGAGCCTCTCTTCCGGGTCCTCGAATCAGGCGGAGTAGATGAGAAACGCGAGGTCGGCAGGATTCGAAGCGCTGGAGGCAGTTCAGTCCCGACCTCCGTAGGTACAGCGCGCCTGATTTAAAGACAGGGCTCTCCGGCTGGCTCTTGAGTTTGCTGTAGCAACGGGTGGGTGGTTGTAATCTTCGTCATCGAGTACAAATCTAGGACTGAGGAGAAAAGAAATGAAGATCACAAGAGGTTTACTTGTTTTGGGAATGCTTTTGATGTTCGGAAGTGTGGCGTTCGCCCAGGACGATTTCCCGAAGATTGAAACATCACCGGCATTTATGTATATCCGTACCAGTCCAATGCTCTCGAACGCATTCGAGGTGAACGGACAAACAGTGAACCCACAAGCCCTGCAATGCGCCGGTGGCGGGGGCACGATCGCCTACAACTTTACTAGCCTAATCGGCATCGCTGCGGACCTCGGTGGCTGCAAGATATTCAGCCACACCTTCCAAGCTGGCAACTCCGTCGACGGAAGTCTGTTTACGTATTTGTTCGGGCCGCGCATTACCTATCGCAAAGCCGGCAAATTCCAGCCATTCGGTGAGCTCAATTTCGGCGGAACTCGCGTTTCGCTTACTTGCAATAGCTCGGCGTTAACTTGCATCAACGCCGTTGGCACCAACAGCTATTCCAAGAATGCTTTCGCTTTGACCGTAGGCGGAGGTTTTCAGATCGTGGTGAGCAAGAAAATTTACATCCGCCTAGTCCAGGCTGAATATCTCTACACGCGCTTTGGCAATAATTGCGCCCTAGCTGTATGCAGCAACAACAACAATCAGAACAGTTTCCGGCTGAAGAGCGGAATCGTTCTCACCTGGTAGAGCGGACACGTTCACCCGTAGCGTTTTATGGGTGGCGCAAGAGAATCCGCGTAGAAATATGGCATGGCGAAAAACGCCGCCAACCCTGGATTTCTCAGGGTTGGCGGTGCGTCGCTTGATCAAAACAAAGTAACAGCCTCTCCGGGCGATTGCGGCGGATTTGCCTTAGCAAGCGCAGGAAGGTGCGAACGCAGATCCCAGCGGAGGTGCCCCTGGCGGCCTCATCCTCTGAGCCTCAGGCAGCAAGCTCGGTTGCACGGAGGTAACCCTTGCGTCGCGCTCGTGTGTTGCTCGCTGACGACCATCTGATGTTGGCCGAGGCGCTCAAGAAGGTTTTGGAAGTTGAATACGACGTCGTAGGTTCCGTCGGCGATGGACTTGCGCTTTTGAAAGCGGCGCAAAAGCTACGGCCCAGCGTCGTAGTACTCGACATTGCCATGCCCCTCCTGAACGGTCTCGATGCCGGCCGACAGTTGCAACACGATATGCCAGAAGTAAAACTGGTTTTCCTCACCATGAATGAAGACCCGTACTTGGTTGCCGAGGCCTTTCGCGCCGGAGCTTCCGCGTATTTGCTCAAGCAAGGCGCAGCCTTGGAACTCACCAAGGCGATCTCCGAAGTTCTGAAAGGCCGCACCTACGTTACGCCGTGCATCGCCGGAGGTCTCGCCAATCTTTCATTGCTAGACCCTGAGTCCCGTGAGCACGCACCCCAACCGACGGCCCGGCAACGGCAAGTCATTCAGCTATTGGCCGAAGGGCGCTCCATGAAGGAAACCGCGGACTTGCTAAATATCACTCTGCGAACGGTCGCCTCGCACAAATATCGCGTGATGGAATTGCTGCAGATCAAGACCAGTGCGGAGCTCGTGCGCTATGCCGTCAAGAACAGAATCGTTTGACGGTTACTGAAGTCAGCTTGCTCCCTCAGTAGCGTAAGTTTTGCCAATAGCCAGGCAGTTGCTCTTGCGGGCAGGATGGTTAAGTTACTCGGGCTCCGAGGCCGGTGGAACTGATTCCGGATGAGAATAGGTGCGTATGGCGACCTCGATCCGAATTTCCGCCTCACGATTGGAACTCCCTCGTGGACCACGCGTGGTTCCTATGAACGCAAAACGAATTGTCGTGGCGGATGATCTGGTTCCCGTGTTGAAGACCATCTCGGAATTATTGCAGCCCTCTTTCGATCTTGTCGCTACAGCTTCCGATGGAGCCGCGGCTTTGGAGCTCACCCTCAAGTTCCAACCTGATCTTGTTGTATTGGACATATCGATGCCCGTTATGAGCGGGATTGAAGTAGCCGAGGAACTGACCAGACAAGGCAGCAAAACCAAGATCGTATTTCTCACCGCCCATCAAGACGCCGACATCCTCAAGGCCTGCCAGGCTGCGGGAGGACTCGGGTACGTAGTGAAATTGTCTATGGTCACCGACCTGATTCCGGCGATAAACGCAGCCTTGGCCGGCCGTCCATTTGTCTCCCGCTTTTCGTCCCAGTAAACGCTTTCCTTACGGACAGGTGTTATCGTCCGTCCGCGACGCGATCTCCACTGTGAATTTATGATTTAGGCCTAATGCCACGGCCTGTCACTTTTGACAGTTTCCTTGCGGGTGTCCTAAGCACAGTCTCGCTAACGTGTGGGATCTCGTCGCGCAATACCTTGCAGGATTCCGTCGCATTTTTTTGATCCAAAGAACAAATACAGGGGAGTTACGCGTGAAGCTCATCGGAAAACAAGTTCTTGTTCTTGCCATGTTCCTCGCAGTTGTCGCTCTCGTAGCGCCGCCCCCGGCTGCGGCGCAGGCTAAGAAACCCAACATCCTCGTCATTTTCGGCGACGACATCGGCTACTCCAACATCAGCGCCTACAACCTGGGCATGATGGGTTACCACACGCCGAACATCGATGGCGTAGCGCGGCAGGGCGCCATCTTCACGGACTATTACGCGCAACAGAGTTGCACGGCCGGCCGCGCTGCGTTCATCACCGGACAGAGTCCTTACCGCACCGGACTGTTGAAAGTAGGACTTCCCGGCGCCGATCTCGGTCTGCGCGCGCAGGATCCTACCATTGCTGACTTGCTGAAGGGCCGTGGCTACCTGACATTCCAGAATGGCAAAAATCATCTCGGCGACCGCAACGAATTTCTCCCCACCGTTCACGGATTCGATAAGTTTTTCGGCAATTTCTACCACCTGAACGCCGAAGAAGAGCCAGAGAACGTGGACTATCCGAAAAACCCTGCATTTATGGCCAAGTTCGGGCCGCGCGGTGTCTATAAGTGCGTAGCCACTGCCACCGAAAATCCCGCCCCGCCCGATCCCCGTTTTGGTCCATGGGGCAAACAGACCTGCAGCGACACTGGTCCGCTCAGTAAGCAGCGCATGGAAAACGCGGATGAAGAATTTCTCGCCGAAACGCTGGCGGACATCGATAGCTCGGTGAAGGCCGACAAGCCGTTCTTCGTCTGGCACAACACCACCCGCATGCATATCTGGACGCACCTCCAGCCGAAGTATCAAGCCATGGTTGCAGAAAAAGGTCTGTATGGCGCGGGCATGACGGAATTCGATGACAATATCGGCGTGCTGCTCAAGAAGCTCGACGATCTGGGCATAGCCGACAACACCATCGTCATCATCACGACCGACAACGGTGCTGAAACCTTCTCCTGGCCCGACGGCGGCACCACGCCCTTCCGTGGCGAGAAAAACACCAATTGGGAAGGCGGCTACCGCGTGCCCATGGTCGTCCGCTGGCCCGGCGTGATCAAGCCCGGCACGATCATCAATGACATCTGCTCGCACGAGGATTGGGCGCCCACCCTTTTGGCGGCCGCGGGCGAGCCTGACGTTGTCCAGAAACTCCTTACCGGCTACGAATCCAACGGCAAAACCTTCAAAGTCCACCTGGATGGCTACAACCTTACGGACATGTTGGCCGGCAAAGCCCCCGGACCACGCAAGGAATTTTTCTACTGGACCGACGACGGCGATTTTGCCGGACTCCGCTACGACAAATGGAAGCTAGTTTTCCTGGAACAGCGTGAGCACGGCTTCGGCGTGTGGGGCAATCCCTTAATTCCTCTCCGCGTGCCGTTGATCGAAGATCTCCACGCCGATCCCTTTGAGCGAGCCTCGTACGAAGCCTCCGACTACGACCATTGGATGATTGATCGCATTTACGTGCTTGTTCCCGCGCAGGCCTTCATCGGCAAGTTCCTGATGACCTTCAAGGAATTTCCGCCGCGCCAGTCGCCGGCCAGCTTCAATATGGATCAAGTAATGGAGAAGTTGCGCGCGGGCGTGCAGAGCGACAACTAGGCTGCTCTTTACCTCGCTTCCATTCTGAAGTGCAAGAGGCTAGCATCTTTGCGTACGAGCGCCAAGCGCAGTGTCAGAAAGCCAGCTCAATTGGTCAAAACTCGCACTTGGGGCAACGAGTCAACCCTCTCACGCATGTCCCGATCAGTGTCTAGAACCGGGGGTCTGTCAATTTTGCCAGTTACATGGTCTGGCCGTTCATAGAAACATCGAGTTGGCAGGAGAACTGCGTCGTGCGTTTCGGTTGAGGAATCGCCGCGTCGCTCGCCGTTGACTGGCAGGGTGACCCGCCTTCTGGCACTGCTGGGAGTTTGCTTAAGAGTAGTTAATAGTGGGAGCTTCAAAAACCTGATTTGAGATGGAGCAAACTATGCCTTCGAGAATTAAAGCCGCTAGCCTGATACTCGCACTGGTGCTCTTGGCCTGTGCTACACCCTCGCGAGGCCAATTTAAACCGCAATGGTTGCCGGGTCAGGTGGGGCTCAACGCGGGAATCCTGCCGTCTCCCGGATTCTCTTTCATTAACATGGACGTCAATTACGACGCTGGCACCTTTAACGGTCCCTCGGGCAACGCTGTCCCCGTCACCGGTACTTATTCCGTCTGGGCTGTCGAAAATATCTTCTATTTCGTGCCAGACACAAAAGTTCTGGGCGGAAATCTCGGTTTCATGATTATGCCCACCACCTACGCGAGTGGCTCGCTGGATGCCGATATCAGCAATCCCGCGGCGCCCAATCTTGGCGCCTCTGCCGGCGGCTCCGGCCTCGCCGATATTTGGATTCAACCTTTTACCTTGGGCTGGCACCTCAAACGTTTCGACATCCTGGTGGCTGATGGTGTCATGGTCCCCACGGGTCGTTATGCTCCGGGAGCCACAAATAACGTTGGCACCGGATACGTCGGCAACCACGTCCAATGGGCGACCACCTACTATGTGACGAAGAACAGAGGTACCAGCCTAAACCTGTTCACCGACTGGGAGCGTCACGGTTCGCGCGCCGGCGCCGACAGCACGGCCAAGACCCCAGGGCAGGCTTTTACCGATGAATGGGGAATTGGCCAGATTCTTCCGCTGAAAAAGGATTTCAGCAAATTGTTGCAGTTCGGCGTAATCGGCTATGACCAATGGCAGGTTTCCGGCAACGGCGGCACTATTCCAAATCCACTTCCGATCGGCCCGACGGTTTTGCCCGCTAGCGCGCTGCCTTACTACTCTGTTCACGCGATTGGTGGTCAGCTGAACTACATCCTCCCGGCTAAGAACTTTAGTCTCTTCTTCAAGTTCGAACATCAATACAGGGCCTTCAGCAGCACTCTCGGAAACACCACCGTATTCGGTGGCGCCTGGACGCTGCGAATCCCCAAGCCGGCGCCTCCCAAGAGCTAATCGCGATCGAACCAGCCGACCAGCGCGGTCGCCTTTTGGGAACATATAGGAGCGGGTGAACGTCGCTCAGCTTGGCGATGCATTTTTCCGTGATGCTTTACATTTTGTCAGCGCCTGACTTTGGGGAAGCGGCTCCGGACTCAGCACCTTTATTTGCAGAGACTAAAAAATGGTTCGCGCACGACCCGATTATCGATTCCGAACCGGAGCAAACCCTTGTGCCGTTCGCTTCAGTTGACGCGACAACGATCCGGCGACCCTCAGGCCTCCCGCGGCGGCGGTTGGCAAAGCCCGCCAAATCTGCGGAGTTTCGCTTTGCTTTTTGCAGCGACGCTCTGCTGCTCGATGAACGCATCTGCGGTCGCGCAAGACCGCTCTTCAGTTCAGACTCCCGGCGCTGGCCCGAGCACCAGTCAAACACCCGCCACGCCCCCAGCTAACCCTCAGGAAGCCCAGAAGCCACCCACTTCCGAGGATGAGAAGAAACAACAGGAAGAGCAGAAAAAAAAGGAAGAACAGGAAAAAAAAGACAAGGACAAAAAGCAGCATCGCGGCTCGCTAGTCTTTGCTCCTCTACCCATTTCCAGTCCGGCCATCGGCCTCGGCGCTACCCCGGCCATCGGCTACATCTTCCCGTTCAGCAAGGATGACAAGATCTCTCCTCCTTCCGTCATTGGCGCGGCTGGTCTTGTGACGGACAACGGCACAAGTGGTTTTGGCATAGGCGCGCAGTTGTATATGAAAGAAGACACCTACGAGATCACCTCGTTCTATGCCCATGGCGATTTGAACTACAACCTGTACGGTACCGGATTTTTCTTTGGCAATGCCGGGTCGCAACTCAAGTTGCCGCTAAATCAAACCGGCCAAATTTTCTTTGGTGAATTCCTACGTCGTATAAAATGGAAATTTCTCGCCGGGCCGCGTTTTGTCAATGGCGATTCCGTTGTTACATTGCGCCCGACCAACGAACAAATCCCTAATCTGCCGCCGGACCTTGGGCTTCATACCACCCTGCGGTCTTTGGGCTTCCGCGTGGTCCGCGATACTCGTCCCAACCGATTCTTCCCAACCAGCGGAATGAAGCTGAATTTTACCGCTGACTTTTTTTCTCAAGGCTTGGGCAGCAAATATTCCTTCCAGTCGTACAAATTCACGTTCAACAAATACTATAGTCTCGCCAAGAATCAGGTCCTCGCCTACGATCTGTTCATCTGCAATACCGCCGGCCAACCGCCTTTCTACGGGAATTGTGTTTACGGAACGCAGAGCGAACTGCGTGGCTATACCGCCGGACAATATCTCGATACCCACATGTTCACCACGCAATTGGAATATCGCCTCACTTTGCCGAAAGGCTTTGGCCTCGCCGTATTCGGCGGCCTTGGCGGGGTCGTCCCCGGTTCGAATCAAGTCCTCAGAGACGGTCACTTCTTGCCAGACATCGGTGGCGGGCCGAGGTACGAACTGAGCAAAAAGTATCACGTCAATCTGCGCACTGATTTCGCCCGGGGCGTAAACAGTTGGACTTGGACCGTAGGTGTTGGCGAGGCGTTTTGACACTTTTTCCGCGTGCGCATCCACCAACCCTTGCACCGCTCGCCGTGGCCAAGGTAGCCGTCTCTCATGGAACGCCGGCACCTGAACGCCGTGGAAAGGGCAGACGAATGTCGGGAGTTCTCGGCATCGCGTTAAGCGCAGGACTGCTTTTTCTTCTTTCCTGCTCGCCCGCCCGCGCTCAAAATCTTCAATTTGAGCCGGAAGTGGACGCCCATCTCAATTTGAATTCCACTTTTCGCACCTATCTCCAGGCCAAGGATGATCGCGATGGCGGAGACTCCACGCAATTTGCGATTGGCCCCAGCCTGGAGCTCTACCTCAAACCTTTGCTAAAACTCAAGAAGTTAAAGACCCATGACCTCGACGATTCCAAGTCCAGATTCTTGGTTCTCGAAGTCGGCTACCGCTACTTGGACATCCCGGACTCCCCGTCCGAAAATCGCATGATCACTGCCGTTACCTTCAACCTGCCCATGGGTGCCGGCTTTCACGCTTCCGACCGCAACCGCGCGGATCTTGACTGGAAAGCGGGAAAATTCACCTACCGTTATCGCAACAGGCTGACGCTCGAACGAACTTTCGCCATCCATTCTTATCACCTCATTCCTTATATCGCGGCCGAGCCATACTACGAAAGTCAGTACAGTAAATGGAGTACCACCTCGCTTTTTGCGGGTTGTATTTTCCCGGTAGGCAAACACGTCGAATTCAATACCTACTACCAGCACGACAACGACACCGGCAAACACCCCAACATGCCGGAACAGTTTGTTGGCTTGGCTCTTTATCTTTTCTTTTCTCTGGAGAAGAAGTGAATCCTGCAGTGTTCCTAGATGCCGGCGTTCTTCCGGGCTTCAGCACCATCATGGGAGTCAAGAAAATGACTACTCCAATTTTTCCGTTCCTCCGTGCGAGCTCTTTCGTCCTCGTCGTGCTTCTCTTGGCATGTCTCGGCTCGTCGGCGCGGTCAATACGAAAAGACGTCGTCGTCATGAACAATGGTGACCATTTCACCGGGCAAGTAAAGCGCCTGCAAAATGGCTTGTTGTTTCTTGAGACCGAATATGTGTCCGGAAATATCGCCCTGGACTGGAATCAAGTGCAATCGGTTCAGAGCACTGCTGTCTATCGGATCGTCTTGAACAATGGAAAAATACTGGAAGGGAAGATCCAACGAGCTTCTGGTGAAAAAACCGTCAACGACGACTTTGTGATTCACGAAGCCACCGAAGAAGTGCAGCTCCCTTCGGCGGATATCACCAGCATTGACACCAAGAAACCCACGTTCTGGAGGCAATTGCAGGGCTCCATCGATTTCGGTTACAGCTACGCCAGCGGAAATGGTCAGTCATCACTAAACTTGGACACCGATGCCACCTACAAGACCAAGGCTTGGGAGGTTGTGACCTCAGTGAGTTCGACCTTCAGCGGTCAGACCGGAGCCGCCAGCACAAATGTTCAAGAATGGGACACCACCTTTGCTAAGTTCCTAAACAGAAATTCTTTCGTCGCGTCTCTAACCGATTTTCTTCACAGTAGCCGCCAGGATTTAAACCTGCGCACTACCCTAGGCGGTGGTTATGGCCGCTACTTGAAGCGCACCACCAACAGCAGCCTCGCCTGGTTGGGCGGCATTGTGTATATCAACGAGTCCTTCGACAGCGCCGGTCAGCCATCGGACCAGAGTATGGAGGCCGTGGCCGGACTACAATATAACTATGTCCGCTTCAATTTCGGAGAATTCAATTCTCAGCTGCGCGTATTTCCGGGCCTGACCGATACCGGCCGCGTACGCTTAACCACGAATAATGCGCTCACCATCAAACTAAGAAACAATTTTCAACTCCAGTTCACCTTTTGGGATAACTTCGATAGCCGCCCGCCGACCACCGCAAGAAAAAATGAACTCGGCATCAGTTCCGGCATCGGATGGTCCTTTTAAATGCGTTAGGCAGACTTGACGATGAAAGACATGTCTACAAAAGACAAAGCGATGAACGACCAGCCGCCGTCAGAAAACCTTCGACTGCGTCTCACCCTTCTCTCCGGTGCGGTCGCTGCCATTGTGTTGAGTTTATTTCTGTGGCACAGGACTGCGGGACCTTTGCGCGGAACAACCAATCTACAAAATCCTTCCGCGCCCACTTACGTCGGCGCTGCGGCCTGTGCCGCATGCCATGCCAAGGAAGCCGACGACTGGAGTCATTCCCACCATGCACTGGCGATGCAGCAGACCAACGATAAGACCGTGCTCGGCAATTTCAACGATGCTCGCTTCGCCAAGGATGGCGTAACCTCCAGCTTCTCGAAGAAGGATGGCAAATTCTACGTTCGCACCGACGGGCCGGACGGCCAGCTCCAGGATTACGAATTGCCATACACTTTCGGCGTATACCCGCTGCAACAGTACCTCGCGCCGTTTCCTGCCGGTCGCCTACAGAGCCTACCGATCGCGTGGGATTCGCGGTCCGCGGTGCAGGGCGGCCAGCGATGGTTTCATCTCTACCCCAACCAGAAATTGCTGCCCACCGATCCAATTCACTGGACCGGTCGCAACCAGAACTGGAACTACATGTGCGCCGATTGCCACTCCACCGATCTCCGCAGAAATTACAACCTAGCGTTAGATGGCTATGCAACTACCTGGTCCGACATAAATGTCGCCTGTGAATCCTGCCACGGACCTGGCTCCGCACATGTCGCGTGGGGACAAACTCGCAAGAAGGATTCCTACCGGTCATCCGACCCGTCGGACGGCCTGCCTGCCCACTTGAAATCGCCCAGCGGTTCCTGGACTTTCACAAAACCCACCGATGCCACCATGCACTGGCAAGGGTCGCCGCGCTCGCGCACGGAAGTGGAAACTTGCGCCCCGTGTCATTCCCGCCGTCGTCCGATTGCCGGCGAATACGTCCCCGGCGGGCATTTTCTTGACGCCTTCGTGCCGAGTCTCCTCGAGGAGGGCATCTATTTCCCCGATGGCCAGATTCAGGAAGAAGACTACGAGTATGGCTCGTTTTTACAGAGCAAGATGTATCACGCGGGCGTCACCTGTTCCGACTGCCATAATCCCCACACCGGAAAGTTGTCCACGGACAGCTTGAACTCCGTCTGCGCCAAATGCCATCTTTTCTCGAAATTCGACACTGTTGAACACACCCACCACCAAGCGAAAAGTCCCGGCGCTCTCTGTGTCAATTGCCATATGCCCACCCGCACTTACATGGTTGTTGACGCGCGCCGCGATCACAGTTTTCGTGTGCCGCGTCCCGATTTCTCCCTCGCATATGGAACTCCCAACGCCTGCACCCAGTGCCACACGGACAGGTCCGCGAGATGGGCCGCCGATGCCGTCGTAAAATGGTATGGGCCGAATCGTCGCAAAGAACCCCGTTTTGTCGGAGCGCTGGATGCTGGCCGTCGTGGTTTGGCAATCGCAGAAAGGGAGCTGGCATCGCTGATCTTGGATTCTTCACAGCCCGGCATCGCACGTGCTACTGCGTTGTCCCTGCTCCCGCAGTACCTCACTGTGGCTTCGCTCCCGGCCGTACAAGCAGGGCTCATTGATGAAGACCCGCTAGTCCGCGGTGCTGCGGTTCGCTCCTTGGAACCACTCACTCCGCAACAGCGCGTTCTCTTGGCCGCTCCGCTCCTCACCGATCCCATTCGCTCCGTTCGCATCGACGCCGCTCGATTGCTTGCCGGAACTCCGCCCAATCTTCTCCAACCACCGCAGAAGGATGCCCTGGATCAGGCCCTTTCCGAACTAATCGCCTCGGAGGTCGCCACCGCCGAACGTCCGGAAAACCATGTCAACCTCTCACTGTTATATCTGCAGATGGGTCGCGTGGCCGATGCCGAAGAGGAATTGCACACCGCGCTCCGCTTGGATCCAAATAATATTCCGGCCATGATCAATCTAGCGGATTTGTGCCGCGCGCAGCAGCGCGATGATGAAGGTCAGCGCTGGCTGGAAAAGGCCGTCGCGCTCGCTCCGACGGCGGCAGAGCCGATCCACGCACTCGGCCTCCTAGAGGTCAGACAAAAACACTATCAGCAGGCGCTCGCGCTGCTCGCCAAAGCTGCATCGCTACAGCCCGGCAATACTCGTTACACCTATGTCTATGCTATTGCGTTGCAATCCAGCGGTCAGCCCGATCAGGCCATCAAAATCCTGCAGCAAGCTCATAAAACCCGGCCCGCCGACCGCGACGTCCTCTTCGCCTTGATCTCCCTTGAACGCGATAAGGGTGATGCTCCCACCGCGAAGATCTACGCGCAACAGCTGGTTCAATTGGTGCCCGGTGATCCCCAGGCGAAGGCACTTCTCGACAGCCTGCATTAACAGGAATTGCGCGAAAACCTCTTTCACGAGACTGGTATCGTGCCGTCCGCGTTTTAACTCTTCCCGCTGATGACGTTTTGCTTTTCCAACTCTTTGATCACCACGTTAACCAATTCCTTAATCGCTTTCATCGGCGAATTACCGTTAAAGGTATTGGTGGTTCCCGTCCACACCAGCTCCCCGTCCGGCTTTGCCGTCGCATAAAAATTTGTCTCCACTTGCGCGGTGCTCACCTTCTCGAGATATCCGGGCGAATAAACCAGAGGAGACACCACGTCGTAGTACCCGTAAAAAGTCCCGTAATAGGGATACGGATCGTAAATCTCTCCGGGGACGTACGTGGTTTTCTTCTCCGCTTTGGTGATTCGAGCCACCACGATTGCGTCGAACTTTTGCTCCCGGATCAACTCTCTCATGTCCTTCATGTCGATGGGCGTTGCGTCCGGCCGCGCCAGAAACACATAGCTTTGCGTCGCCTGAATTCCCGGTCGCGTAATCGCCGCCGCCAGTTCATCCTCGAACTCCGCGCGGTTCGCCGCCTTTCCGTTCAAAGCCAGCACCAGAATATTGGTAAAGCGCGTCCCCGAAAAGTTCGGATTCTTCCAGCTCACTTCGATCTTTGGAGCGCTGGCCACCAAGAGCATCGGAATCGCCAGGATCGCCGCAGTCGCCACTAACAATAATGATTGTTTTCTCAAGGCTCTTCCTTTCATTTCAACACCCGAATTCTCTCCTCGTGAACAAGCCCCATGCGCGTCATCGACGCAACTGTCTAGGATAAGTCCTTTACTATGTGGCAGCTCGGCAGGGAATCATCAAGATTCCTTAAACCTATAACGAGCCCCCAAACGCCGTATATTGTCAAAACTAACAGCCGCTCAACCGCGAGTTCCCACCCGCGCGCCCTGTCGCCAAAGCCGGTCCCCGGTGTGTCAGCCAATTATTTATACCGTGGCGGTGACGTGCAGAAGCGTATATGCTTCGCGTCATTCCCTGGGGTCGCTTATGAGTTCCCTCCACCATCGCGTGTCTTGGAGCAACCTGCATCTGGATTCCCGATTTGGCACAACCATCCTTGCGTTCGTTGCGGCTACCGTATGCTACCTGTCTACGAGACTGGCCGGCGCTTTAGTCATACACGTCCCCCAAATGGTTTGGCCGCTTTGGCCTGGCTGCGCGCTTTTGGTCGCCATCCTCCTGCTTGTGCCGCGGAAAATCTGGCCCGTACTTCTACCTGCGGGCTTGGTCGGCTTTGTTCTGTACGACTTGCAAGTCGGCATGTCATTTAAGTCCATCGCCTGGTTCATTCTCGCTGATACCCTCGAAATTCTCGTTGCTGCTTGGGGGACTAGCTATTTTTTTAGTGGCAGGCCCCGTTTGAACAGTTTTAACGCCCTCGTAAAATATTCCTTCACTACCGTATTCCTCGCGTCGCTCGTCGTGTTCATCGGCGTGCAGGGCTCCGGCGGGGATGTCTGGCTCCTCTCGAGGTTAAGTTTTCTGTCGGAAGCTTTGGCCTTTCTCACCGTAACCCCCGCCATTATTGGCCTGTTTGACAAGGGCTGGCCATCGTTACGCTCCGCTCGAGCGTATTACCTCGAAGCCGTCGCACTCGTCTTGGCATTGAGCTCCTTGAGCTATTTCATCTTCGTGGCCCCTGGCAGGATCGTTCCGCCAGCCCTGCTTTATTCTCTCGTCCCATTTCTAATCTGGTCCGCTTTGCGCTTCGGCTCGGCTGGCGTAGGTACCTCGGCCACCATCGTCGCCCTGATGTCCATTTGGGGTGCCGTCCACGGACGTGGTCCCTTCGGCGAAGCCGACCCCATCAACCGCGTCTTGTACCTGCAACTCTTCCTATTTTTCACTTCTCTGCCTTTCATGGTCCTGGCCGTCCTCGTGGAAGAGCGCAAGCTCACGCAAAGCGAACTCCACAAAAGCGAAGAGCGTTTACGCTCGGCGATGGAATCTGGCAAAGCCATCGGGTGGGAGTGGGATGTTGAAAATAGACGAAACTTTTGGTTCGGCGATCTAAAAACGATGTTCGGAATCCCGTCCGATACTTACGTCGGCGGCCCGGAAGACTTTCATCGTTTCGTTCACCCGGACGATTGGCAGCAAATCTCTGCAGCTATCGACGATGCAAGGAATAACCGCCAGTCGTACGCCGAAGAGTTCCGCGTCGCTTGGCCGGACGGCACAGTGCGTTGGCTCGCAGCATCGGGGAAATTTTACTATTCATCGCACGGTGAACCGGAGCGCATGCGCGGCATCGCTGTGGACATTACCGATCGGAAACAAGTGGAGCAGGCCTTGCGCGAGAGCGAAGCGGATCTCATGGAGGCGCAGCGCCTCGCCAACATGGGTAGCTGGCAGTGGGATGTGCAAACGGACACCGTCACCTGGTCAGAACAACTTTACCGCATTGCCGGCCGTGACCCCGCGTTGCCGGCCGTCTCTTATCAGGATCACGCAACTCTTTACACGCATGAAAGCTGGCTCCGCCTACGCAGCGCTGTCGAAGAAGCGTTGCGATCCGGCGCCTCTTACGAACTCGATCTGGAGATGAATCACACTGACGGCAAAAGCAGATGGATCATCGCCAAGGGCGAAGTACGGCGCGATGGTGTCGGTCACATCGTCAAGCTTCGCGGTACCGTTGATGACATCACCGAACGCAAGCAGGTTCAAGAAGACCTTCGCAAAAGCGAGCAACGCTTGCGTCTCGCTATCCAGGCGGGGAAGATGTTTGCCTGTGATTGGGACGCCTCCACCGATGTGTTCGCTCAGTCTCGAGAAAGCGCCGAGATTCTTGGCGTTAACTACGACACCCCTCTTACCCGCCTCCGGATGATAGATCTGGTACACCCGGAAGATCGCGAAAGATTTATGGCCGCCGTCGCCAACCTTAGCCCCGTAAGGCCCGACATAGGAATCAGCCACCGCATGGTTCGCCCAGACGGTGGCATCATTTGGGTGGAGCGCAATAGTCGTGCGCAGTTCGACGAAAAAGGTCAGCTGTTGCGAATTATTGGCATCGTGACGGACATCACCGAGCGCAAGCGTGCTGAACAGGCCTTGCGCGAGAGCGAAGAGCGTTTACGTTTGGCCGTCCAGGCGGGAAAGATGTTCGCTTACGAGTGGGATGCCTCCACCGATAGCGTCGTGCGCTCGTCGGAAAGTGCCGCGATTCTCGGCATCGCTGAGACCACCCCCCTAACCGGTCAGCAAATCTTGAACACGGTTCACCCGGACGACCAGGAGAACCTGGTAGCCGCGATGGCCCGGCTCAGCAATGCCAATCCCAGCCTCGCCATCACTTATCGTATCTTTCGCCCCGATGGTTCTTTGATTTGGGTGGAGCGCAATAGTCGCGCGCACTTTGACGAACAGGGCACGTTACTGCGCATCATTGGCATCGTCGCCGACGTCACCGAACGCAAGCGCGCGGAAGAAGCCGTGCGCGAGAGCGAAGAGCGTTTCCGCTTGATGACCAATAACGCCCCCATGCTTATCTGGATGTCCGATACCGAAAAGTTGTGTACCTATTTTAACCGTTCCTGGTTGGCTTTCACTGGTCGCTCCATGGATCAGGAGCTTGGAAATGGCTGGGCGGAAGGCGTTCACCCTGATGATTTGCAAGGTTGCCTTGACTCCTATGTTCGGGCCTTCGATGCGCGCGAGAAGTTCACTATCGAGTATCGCCTCCGTCGCTTCGATGGCGAATTTCGCTGGCTCCTGGACATCGGCGTGCCCAGACTCAATCAAGATGGTTCCTTCGCCGGCTACATTGGCTCTTGCGTGGACGTCACCGACCGTAAGCTCGCCGAACAGGCCCTCTCCGGCGTTAACCGCAGCTTGATTGACGCGCAAGAGCGCGAACGCGCTCGCATCGCCAGAGAGCTCCACGATGACGTCGGTCAACGTCTCGCGCTCTTAACCGTGGAGTTAGAGCGCCTTCGGCAAAACTTTCCTGCCTTGCCCCTCGAACTCCATAGCCGTATCGGTGAACTCCAGAAGCATTCCGCCGAGATAGCCACCGATGTCCAAGCCATGTCCCACGAATTGCACTCGTCGAAACTCCAGTTCCTGGGGATCACGCTGGCCATGAAAGGCTTCTGCAAAGATTTTGCTAAGCAACAGAGTGCGGAGGTTCTCTTCGCTCATGATGACATTCCGCGCAATGTCCCGCGAGAGATCTCGCTTTGCCTCTTCCGCGTTTTGCAGGAAGCCTTGCAGAACGCCGTGAAGCACAGCGGCGTGCGGCATTTCGATGTGCAACTGCGCTATGCCTCAGATACCATTGTGCTTACCGTTCGCGATTCGGGGTCCGGATTTGACGTCGCCGCGCCCGTGCGTACTCAGGGCCTCGGCCTGATCAGTATGGCGGAGCGTGTTAAGCTCGTGGACGGCCACCTTTCCATCGACTCTCAACCCCAGTGCGGCACCACCATCTCCGCCACTGTTCCCGTGAGCAAAGTCGCGCGAGCCTCCGCCTAGCATCGCCATCAGCTCTCAGCCGATTTCCGGCTGCTCTGCCAAGTTAAACCCCAGTCACATAACCTGTCAGTTTTGACAGTGCTGCTTACGGGGGCGCTCGGCTATCCTCGTGCCTAAATGCCGTCCCCTGCGGTCGCTCTGGCGCAGCTTGCCTTGAGGTGTTATGCCCTGCAAAAAATGCGGTTCAGACCAACGCTCGGAGTTCTCCTCCGAAGTCAACCTGCATTTCCCGGATCTCAAAGACCGCGATGAGCAGGCCGTCTTGCTATTCCCAAAGCTTCTAGTCTGCTTAACGTGTGGTTTTTCGGAGTTCTTCCTATCACAAGACGAGTTGCCTCTGGTCTCGAAGCGCATCGAGCACTAAGCCTCGCACCGGCTCGTTGCACAGCCAATCCTGTTCACCCAGAGGAACGAAGGGGCTGTGCGCCTTCCCACTTCTGCCGCTTACGAACCGAGTGGTTCGTCGGAGTGCTGCGCTTCCAGACCATGCGACAGTTCAGCTGCGGGAGCGGCGTCATGACTGCGCACTCCTTTGCTGACAAACTTCTTCCCCTGCAGCACCGCTTCCACGGCGGGCAGCAGTTCGCTCCCCGCTTGCGTCTTAATCACGTAGCCCCTCGCCCCCAGACTTAGAGCTTCTTGCACCACATCTTCAGAAGATTCCTGGCTCAGGAATACTATTCTCGCGTTCGGCGTCAGCTGACGGATTTGCCGCCCCGCCTCGATTCCATTCAACGACGGCAGACTGACATCCAGCAGAATCAAATCGGGCTTAAGTTCTTCCGCTTTCTGCACCGCGGCTAAACCGTCCGCAACTTCGCAAATGACTTCCAGCTCCGCCTTTTTCTTAAGCTCTGAACACACGAAGGACCGGAACGGTTCGAAATCATCGACTACTAAGACGCGAATGCGCGAAGTCGCCAGGGGGCTCCAATTCCAAAGGGGACAAAATAAATCGGGGACATACCGACACAAGGCTAATCGAAGTAGATACGTGCGAGCAAGCGATTAGTTGCTTCGCGCTTTTCCTTACTGCTGCTTGCGCTCCGTTCCTATCGAGCATCGCGATGAACGGCCCAGATCCAACGATGCCAAAGTATCGTATTCTTATCTTTTCTTACCTTGCCGAAAACTGGCCGGCGCGTTCAAGACGCAGCACTAAATGAATCGAGGGCTCCGATGCTCACACGACGGGAATTCCTTGTCACCGCAGCCTGCACGGTGGCTGCAGCGCCTCTTCACGCGCAGGGCCAAAGCAAGGTTCGAATTGCGCTCACCATTCCCAGCGAAGCGACTGGCCCTCATATGCCCGTTGACTTTGTCGGCCTGTCTTACGAGGTGCAGCAACTCACGGACCCGGCTTTCTTTTCGGTGCAGAACAGCGGTCTGATTCGCGAGTTTAGAGCACTCTCCTCAACTGGAGTTTTGCGCCTGGGGGGAAACACCAGCGAGTTCGCTTTCTGGAAACCTAAGCCTGACTCTCCCGAACCAGAGCACCCTCCAGTCCGTGAGGTCATAGGCGAGCCGAAGGCTCGCTACTACGGGGTGACGGTAGAGGCAGTCAGGAACCTGGCGGAGTTCCTCCTAGCCACCGGTTGGACCTGCATCTACGGAATCGGAATGGGCACCAATACACCGGCACGCGCCGCCGAGGAAGCAGTCTCTGTATCCGAGACGCTCGGCACCCGCCTGCAGTACTTCCAGATCGGGAACGAGGCGGATCTATTTGACCGGCATCTGCGTGATCCGAAAACATGGTCGGCCAAGACCTACCTGGAAGAATGGCTCACGCTGGCGCGCGCTATCGCGGCCCGGGTGCCCGCGGCCAAGTTCGGTATGCCTGATGTTGCGAGCTACGTGTCGTGGCTGACCGAGATTGCTGATCAATGGCCTTCCGTCCAGTCGCCGCCCCGCGTGCCGACGCTGACTCATCATTATTATTTTGGCGGCCCGGCAACGAACCCCGAGGTCAACATTCCAAACTTGCTGAAACCGGCGACTATGCAAAAGGTGCAGGACACGGCGAATATCGCAGCGGCCGCCGCCAGCAAGATTGCTGCGCGCGTACGCATGACCGAGGGCAACACCTGCTATCGCGGGGGCAAGCCGGGAGTCTCCGACGTATTTGCCGCCGCGCTTTGGTCAGCCGACTATTCACTGCTGCTGGCCAGTAACGATTATTTGGGGGTCAATCTGCACGGTGGTACCGGCAAATCCGTGGCCAATTCCGTTGGTGGATCTCTGCCCGGCGACGCGCTTCTCGAAGCCAATGGCGAAACTCCCCAACAGATTGCCGCACATCCGCATCCCTTCTACACACCGATTGCGACGTTTGGCTCGGACTATACGTTGGAGCCAGTCGCGTATGGTCTCAAGTTTGCCGGCTCGTTCAGTGGCGGAACACTCTTGAAGACCGAGTTTTCGGCGAAGCTGCAGGCTGCAGGAGTCAACGCAACGGCGTATGCCGCAAAGCTGCCCACCGGCCAGACCTCGGTCATCATTCTGAACAAGGACGCGGGTACGGACCTTGAGGTGGAACTCGATTTCGGTCGTGACGTCAGCGGAGCGGTCGAAACCGAAATATTGCACGCTCCGGCGCTGGATAGCCGCGAAGCGCACATCACAACCTCAACGAAAACCGACTCGCTCCAGCACGGCAAGTGCTCCGTCATTATTTCCCGTGCCGCCGGATTACGCCTGACGGTGATCTGAGCCGTTTCCGTGGAGATCGATCCCTACTTCATACTTGAAAAAGCTCGATCCCGTCCGCTTTTCCAAGATTGCGCGAGTACTTCTTGTCTGTCCCATTGTTCCAATGTTCATGCACGCCAAGGCTGCGGCAGCGGATGCCGTCGCGTTCCGGATCATACAGAGTCTTCGAAGGTGGGTCGTTCGCCAGGGCGGACTCGCGCAGGTAGTTATCGGCATTCGCGATATCTGGAAGATCGGGCCATTCTGAAGTCAGAAAATCGAAGCCGACGGAATCGATCGCTACGCCGTCCAGCGACATAAAAATGCTGTTCGGCCAAGCATCGTTGAAAGGCGCCATCTTCCACTTGCGATGCGGCGGACCATCCACGTTGTCGTTTCCATAGAGCCCATCAACAATAAAAAGGATGGTTTTCTCGCCGAGGTCTTTATGACCCAAATAATCCGTGAACGCGGCGTAACTTGCCGAACCATCTTTGTTGTGATTGAAACCGTCGTGCGCGTTCTTGCGCCAGTCGGGGTTGATACTCGTAGCCCCGAACAGATTCTTCGCGCAAAGTGTTACCCCTGAACTCACATGCGCTCTTAACACGGCAGCATCAATTAAGTAGGCGGCCTCGACCACGGTGGTATCGAGTCCGGTGGCGTTGCGGCTCTCAATGGAGAAAGGAATCGCATTGGGTTTGAACTCGGCCTTTACTCGCCCATCCCCTCCGATATGGTCTACAAACGTGACGCCGGGAAATTCATGGTGAATCTTGTCATAGAGATTGCCGGGAATGAACCGGCTGGAATCGAAGACGGTGATCGATGATTGCGGCACTCGCGCTGGGCCGCTCAACTGTCGGACCAGTGAAAGGAGCAAATGCGGCGAGGAGTTCAGGCGTTCGATCGTGCCGTGGTCCGTTGTGTTGTTCAGGTTCGCCTTGATCGCGATCTTCTCGCCGGCCTTATATCCGGCGTTCTCGCGACCGTGCGTGCGATTGAAATATTGAAAGATGGAGTTCCACGCCTGGGCGTCGCTTTTTTGATTGGTTAGACCGCAAATGGACCGGGAAACCATGCGGTCAATCACAGACTGGTCGTTGTTGGCATCGGTCCACCACGAACCTGTCCCATTCCAGGTCACCGCCGCTGGATCGTGCGCCCAGGTGACTCGGCCGGGAACGACGCCGCGGGGAACTCCTAATGGGGACAGTGGCTCGAACAAGGACGGCCGCAGGTAAGTGGCAGCGGCCAGCGCCACGGTGAATTGTCGACGGGTCATGTCCATTTTGCCTCGCTCCTGTCGCGCAAATTCTCACGATTCTGTGAATCGTTTTGCCTGCAAGCGCAAAACTGTTGCAGCCTCTTCACAAACAGCGCGGCCTTGCGTTAGAGACCGGCGGTTGCAGCGCGGTGACTTGACCTGCCCGGTGAATCGTACCCGACGCAAGTAGAATCCTCAACTAGCATGTCGCTATAGATGGCAAATTGGTTTTCTGAGAGATATTTCCTGAAAGGGGAAAAGTGCGAATCACCGCGCATTTACTGATGATTGTTATGGTGGGCCTGGGTGGACTTGAACCACCGACCTCGCCCTTATCAGGGGCGCGCTCTAGCCACCTGAACAAACAGCACCCGCTTTCGGGAGCTTTTTCTCCGCTGCACCGCCCCAGCCGCACCATCGTTCGCTTGTAGAATTGTCGCCACGCGCCGTAAGCTGGTGCCCGCATCCGAACAAGGAGAAATGATGACCGCTGCAATTTGTTCCACGCTGCTTGTGATTTTGCTCTGTAGCGCAGCGACCGCCAGCGCGCAAACCACGCAGTCCGCACCGATGAAGATTGGCGACGACCAGATGGGCCATGACTTCCAGGCACCATCCGTTGAACGCAACTACGATCGCCGCGTGGTTATGGTCCCGATGCACGACGGCGTCAAGCTTTTCACTGTCATCTTTGTTCCGAAGGGAGCGCACGACGCCCCCATCATGCTCACGCGCACCTGCTACGACGCCGCGGCTCATGTCCGCAACCACGCGGCGCCTCCCGCACGCACGCTGCTGGATGAACTTTCTCTCGCCGACGAGGGATTTGTCGCAAACGGCTATATCCGCGTTTACCAGGATGTGCGCGGCAAGTACGGCTCCGAAGGTCCGTATCTGATGACACCTCTGCCTGTCGATTCAGGCTTCAATAACACGGGTGCCGATGACACCACCGATGCATGGGATACCATCGATTGGCTGGTAAAGAATATCGCGGAGACCAACGGCCGCGTCGGCATGATTGGCTCTTCCTACGAAGGCTTCACAGTTGTGATGGCTCTGTTGCATCCTCACCCGGCGCTGAAGGTCGCTGTGCCCGAAAGCCCCATGGTTGACGGCTGGATGGGCGATGACTGGTTCCACTATGGAGCCTTCCGCCTGCCCAACATCGACTATGTCATCGAACAGATGACCGCTCGCGGCGAAGGCTTCCGTGCTCCTCGCATCGGTGACGACTACACCAACTACCTCAACGCAGGTTCAGCCGCTGACATGGCGCGACAAGAAGGCGGCGCCGGTCTCTCTTTCAATCGCATCCTCAGCGACCATCAGGCTTACGACGCGTTTTGGCAGGCTGGCGCCCTCGACAAGCTGATTGCCAAGCTTCCGATCACCGTGCCCACCATGTGGGAGCAGGGCCTCTACGACCAGGAAGACATGTGGGGCGCCATCCACTCCTATCGCGCGCTACAAGGCAAAGCGAACGCCAGCGGCATGAACTTCCTCGTAATGGGACCGTGGTTCCACTCGCAGATCAATCGCCAGGGCCGCGGTTTAGGTCCGTTCCTCTGGGCCACGGATACCGCCAACCAGTGGCGCCGCGAGATAATGGTCCCTTTCGTCAATCAATATCTAAAGCTCGATTCTCCGAAGGCGGACACCCCTCCGGTGTGGGTGTATGACACCGGTTTGGACCATTGGGATCGTCTCAGCACTTTCCCCACAAGTTGCGAGCAGGGCTGCGTAGTGCCCTCGAAGCCGCTCTATCTCGCCCGCGGTGGCAAGCTTTCGTTCAGTGCTCCGGTGCGCGAAGAAAAGGCCGACCGCTACACGGAATTTGTTTCCGATCCCGCCAAGCCCGTGCCCTACCGTCCGCGGCCTATCTTGGAAAAGGACGGCACCGGCTGGCGCACCTGGCTCGTCACCGACCAGCGTTTCGTGGACGGTCGTCCCGACGTGCTGACCTTCGTCAGCGAACCGCTTTTCACACCGCTAAAACTCTCCGGCGAGCCCGTCATCCATTTGATCGCTTCCACCACCGGCACCGATTCGGACTGGGTCGTCAAGCTGATTGACGTCTACCCCAACCGCGAGCTTTCCAACATGGATGTAAGCGGCGCGTTTCCCGGCCTCCTCGCGCAACCTTTGGACATGAATGGCTATGAACTTCCCATCGCCACGGATATTTTCCGCGGCCGTTATCGCACCAGCTTCGAACACCCTTCGGCCATTGAGTCGGACAAGCCGCTCGAATACACATTCGCGCTGCCCATGGTCGAGCGCACCATTCCCGCTGGTCACCGTCTCATGGTCCAGGTGCAGTCCACGCTCTTTCCGCTCTACGACCGCAACCCACAGACGTTTGTGCCCAACATTTTTGAGGCAAAACTGGCCGACTACCAAAAAGCCGCGCAGCGCATCTGGCATACCACCGGAGACGCCACCTATATCAGTCTGCCCATCGTGCCCGTCACGACTACACACCCATGAAAGTCAGCCTGGCGGACGCTAGCCGTCAAGAACGGCGAAACCGTGACCATCTACCGCTGGGGTATGCCCGCCGTCGATATGCTCGTATCTGAAGGTGATTTGAATGGTGGGCCTGGGTGGACTTGAACCACCGACCTCGCCCTTATCAGGGGCGCGCTCTAGCCACCTGAGCTACAGGCCCATGCTGGAGAACAACCCTGAAATTCTAACAGGCCGCCCGCGTCGCGCACAACTTTATCCTTCGCCGCACCCCGCACAATTTCCAAACTCACCGCGTCGTTTCTCCAATCGCGACCCGCCAATCGGACAGATCCTCTGCCAAGTGCATTCGAACAATCCACGTGCTAGTAATAGTACCCAAAAAAGGTCTTGACAGATTAAACATCAAGTGCTATATTTCTCGCGTTCAGAACTTCGTCTACCCCACTAGCATTCCCAAAACGGTAAAGCCGGAAGGTCCGTACGGGCACGGCATGCCGTGCCCGTCGCTCCGTTATGGAAAAACTTTCTCTTTTAGGGAGTAACCAATTTACAAACAGAAATCTCCTCTAACTCCCGCAGAATGAACACTTGCAAAACGATATCAAAACAAAGGACTTTAACTACCTTTAGAATGACATCCTTTCAGAAAACTCTAGGGTTAGAATCGGGGTGGAACAGACAAATCAAGCCCGTCGCCGCTCACAATTCCTTGGATAAGCCACCCGACAATGTCCCGAAAGCGCTTCCTCGGACGAGCGTCCAGCACGGCTCCAAGCAACGCGCAAAACATTGGTTTTGTTCCTAGAGCCAGCTCGTGCATACCGCAGAACCTGCTTCTGCTCGCAGGTCGGGGTGTTTAAGGGCGTGCCTGACCTACTGCACGAATCCCACATTGGGCGTCGGCCCGCCGTCCGGCGCTTCCTTAATCGCCCCGAACTGCGCTTCATACCGCGCCAGGTTCTCCCCCAGCGCCCGCCAGATCCTCTTGGCATGGCCCGGGCTCACGATCGTGCTGTTCATCAACTTGCCTTGCGCCCCGTTCGGGAAAATATAAATAAAATTCAGCGTGAACTCTTCCAGGTTGTGATGAATCATCACCAGGTTGCTGTACTGTCCCTGTAATTCCTTCTCGTCCGCCTTGATCTGCACCTGCCCTTGCGGTGCTTGCTGCGGTGGCCGCTGCTCGTCCATAACGTTGCGCTCCTCGAATTCTGTCTCGAAGTTATCACAAGCCGCGCTCCGCTGCTCATCGAAGCACCGCGTTCGTACGTACCTAATGCCGTAGTACGCGGCACAGCCAATCCTGGCTGTGCTCTTAAGACTGCAACAGGAACTGCAAGCGGGGTGCCCCGTGAGCACATTGCTTCGCAGCCTTATTGACATTCACCCGTATTAAGCGTAGTTTATTAGCAGAGTTTAACGTAGTTAACAAAAAATCCAATTACGCCCGCTAATGGCCAGCACGCTTCCACCGCCGCTCGAAACCGAAACTCTTCTCGCAACCGCCGCCGCGCGTTCACCCGAAGCGACCTCAGCAGCGGCCAGTCATCACTATCCTTCGCTTCCCGAAGCCCATCGCAGCATTCCCATCCACTCCACCGCCTCTTGGCTGCGCAAACTTTTCGCTTTCGCCGGGCCCGGCTATCTCGTCGCCGTCGGTTACATGGACCCCGGCAACTGGGCCACCGACATTGGCGGCGGCGCAAAGTTCGGCTATCAACTGCTCAGCGTCGTGCTCATCAGCAATTTAATGGCGATGTTTCTGCAAGCGCTTTCCGCCAAGCTCGGCATCGTCACCGGACGCGACCTCGCCCAAGCTTGCCGTGAACACTATTCGCGTCGCACCTCATTCTTGCTGTGGATCGCCTGCGAAATCGCCATCGCCGCCTGCGACCTCGCCGAAGTATTGGGCTCGGCGATCGCCCTGCAACTGCTCTTTGGCTTGCCACTTCTCGCCGGCGTGGTCATCACCGCGCTGGATGTGTTGATCGTCCTCGCGCTGCAAGGCCGCGGCTTCCGCCTCATCGAAGCCTTTGTGGTGACGCTGATCCTCACCATCGCGGCGTGTTTCGCTTACGAAATTCTCATCGCCCGTCCCATCTGGATGGAGGCCGCTCGTGGCTTTATCCCGCACGCCGTAATCCTGCGCAATCGCGAAATGCTCTACATTGCCATCGGCATCCTCGGCGCCACCGTCATGCCGCACAATCTTTATCTGCATTCCAGCATCGTGCAGACCCGCGCCTTCGGCTCCGCTTTTCGCGACAAGCGCGAAGCCCTCCGCTTCGCCTACATCGATTCCAACTTCGCCCTGGGCATCGCGCTCTTTATCAACGCCGCCATCCTCGTCCTCGCCGCCGCCGCGTTCCACACCCGAGGCCTGCATGACGTCGCGGAAATCGCCAGTGCCTACAAACTCCTCAGTCCCGTACTCGGCGCCAGCCTGGCCAGCACCATCTTCGCCTGCGCTCTTCTAGCGTCGGGACAAAACTCCACGCTCACCGGCACGCTCGCCGGCCAAATCGTCATGGAAGGCTTCCTGGACATTCGCCTGAAGCCCTGGCTGCGCCGCTTGATCACCCGTGCCATCGCCATCATTCCCGCAATTCTGGTCATCGCCATCGCCGGCGAAAGCAAAGTCACCTGGCTAATCATCCTCAGCCAGGTAGTCCTAAGCTTTCAGCTGCCCTTTGCCGTAATTCCGCTCGTGCAATTTACGAACGACCGCAAACGCATGGGCGTCTTCGCCAACTCGCGCCTAACCGTAGTAGTAGCCTGGATCATCGCCGCCGCCATCCTCTTCTTCAATTTTGAGCTCCTCTATCTGACCTTTCGCGGCGCGTGATCCTTTTGGACTGCGGCGGCGTGACGCCGCTTTCACGGTCATAAAATTAGCTCCAATACTCACGTTCCGCCACCGTGAAACACAACGGGTGGATCCTCGACCTCTGGCATCACAAATCTAAGGACTTTGTTGACGGAATGCGAATGCGAAAAACTATGCGAAAATTAACCATTCGCCTATGACCACCGCGACCCAACGCAACCTCTTACTGCGCAAAATCCTCTTCGCCGCAGTCTTGGCGTTGGTCGCATTGTCCATCGTGTTGGCCGCTCGCGAAAAGCGCACCTGGAATATCCCTGACGGAGCCAAGCAACGCAAAAATCCGCTGCAGCCTTCTGCCGCAGGTTTGCAAGCCGTCCGCGATCTGTACATGGAAAACTGCGCGCAATGCCATGGCGCAACCGGCAAAGGCGACGGTCCCGAAGCTACCATGTACGATCCACTTCCCGCCGATCTCAGCAATCGCCCCTTCAACGCCGGCCTCACCGACGGCGAAATCTTTTACCAAATCAGCGAAGGCAAAAAGCCCATGCCCGCGTTCAAACGCCGCTTCACCGAAGACCAACGCTGGCAACTCGTTTTCCTGGTGCGCTCCTTCGCCGCGCCGCCGCCCGCCGCCGCGGCACCCGTAAAGAAGTAGGAAAGCAAAGAAACCACGACGCAACGACCCAATGAAAGAATGAGCGCGCCTGTCGTGATCCGTTTCTTTCTTTCGCCCCGGTACTTTCTAAGCGCCACGGTTCCATCTATACTCCAACAGCAAATTTATCTTTCTTGAGGAGCAGCATGCGCAAACTTTTGCCAGCCTTCGTCTGTTTTTTCCTGTTCGCATCCGTCGCCGCCGCCGCGCCCGGCGCGGTCCGCTGCGCCCACCTGCTCGACGTGCGCTCCGGCGAGATTCGCGACGACCAAACTATCGTCTTCGCCGCCGACGGCAACGTCACCAGCGTCGGCCCCGCCAAATCAGCCGCGCTTCCCGCGAACGTCGTGCCCATCGAACTCACCGGCACGTGTTTGCCGGGCCTCATCGACGTGCACACGCACGTCACGTTCAATCCGGAAGACGAAGGTTACGCGGGTCTCGGCGTTTCCATTCCGCGCGAAGCGATCACCGGCGTCAAGAACGCGCGCCTCACCCTACATGCGGGATTCACCACCATCCGCAACGTCGGTGCCAGCGGCTTCACCGACGTGGCGCTTCGTGACGCCATCAATGCCGGCGACGTCGAGGGTCCGCGCATGCAGGTCTCCGGCCCGCTCCTCGGCATCACCGGCGGGCATTGCGACGACAACCTCCTCCCGTACGAATATCACCACGTTGCCGAAGGCGTCGCCGACGGTCCGTGGGAGGCGCGCAAGAAAGTTCGCGAAGTCATCAAATATGGCGCTGACCTTATAAAGGTGTGCGCTTCCGGAGGCGTCCTCAGCAAAGGCGACCTGCCCGGCACGCCGCAATACACTCCCGAAGAACTGCAAGCCATCGCCGAAGAAGCCCACAAGCTCGGCCGCAAAGTGGCCGCGCACGCGCACGGCACGCAATCCATCAAGGACTCCATCCGCGCCGGAATCGATTCCGTCGAGCACGCCAGCCTGATCGACGACGAAGGCATCGCCCTCGCCAAGCAGCACGGCACCTATCTGGTCTTCGATATCTACAACGACGATTTCATTCTTCAGGAAGGCGCCAAAGCCGGGATGCTGCCGGAATCCATCGAGAAAGAAAAAAAGCTCGGCCGCTTGCAACGCGAAAATTTCCGCCACGCCTTCCAAAGCGGGGCGAAAATCGCCTTCGGCACCGACGCTGGCGTGTATCCACACGGCAACAACGCCAAGCAGTTCGCAAAAATGGTGGAATGGGGTATGCAGCCCATCGACGCCATCCGCGCCGCCACGCTCAGCGCCGCCGATCTGATGGGCTGGTCCGGCAAAGTAGGCGCGCTCGAGCCGGGCTACTACGCCGACATTATCGCGGTAGAAGGGAACAGCCCGCTAGCCGACGTCTCCGTCCTCGAATCCGTAAAATTCGTAATGAAGGGCGGCACCGTAGTCCGCAACGATCGCGCCGCGCAGAAATAACAAGTAGCACAAGCACCGGCCCTTGTAGCACAGGCACTCTTGCCTGCGCGCGGTGATAGACAGGCCGCAAAACCGCACAGGCAAGAGTGCCTGTGCTACTAAAATCCGCAAACCAAAGAAAAAGGGCCGACACCATCGGCCCTAAATTCTTTGAACTCTCATTACTTCATTACTTCGATTTTTCTTACGCCGTCGCCGCTTTTACCTGTTGTAGCGCCGCCGCAACTTCCTTCAGATCTGGGACCACCGGAATGTCATAATGTTTGATCCACGCCACTTTCCCATCCTTGTTCACAATCACGATGGATCTCCCGGTGATGCCTTTCTCCGGCAGATACACGCCATACTTGTCCGACATCGCGCCACGCGGCTGAAAATCCGCCAGCAACGAATAGTGTATGCCCATTTTTTCCGCGTATGCCTTGTGCGACCATACGCTATCCACGCTTACGCCCAGCACTTCCGCGTCCAGCGTCTCAAACGCCTTCATCTCGTTCACAAAGCACGCATGCTCGCTGGTGCAGGTCGGGCTCCAATCCAGCGGGTAGAACATCAGCACCACATTTTTCTTCCCGGCAAAATCCGAAAGCTTCACTTCTTTCTGAGATTGATCCCGCAAGGTAAAATCCGGCGCAGCGCTTCCCACGGCAATGCTCATAACCATCCCTCCTGGCGATATAATCCGCTTCAAGAATACCATCCCCGCTAACCCATCTCCAGCAAGCCAAACTACCGCCAGCGCAGCGCAAAGCTGTTCCCATCGGCCATGCCGTGCAGTACACTTTTCGTCAGGAGCCCGCCATGAGCGTCGAAACCACGCGCCGCGCACCGCTCATGCCCCTCCGCCAGCTCGTCGACCGTTACCTCGTCCTCGCCGCCACCTTCAATACCCCGGTCGCACTATCCTCTTTCGGACTCGCCACTCCCGAAACCGAAAGTCTTTTCTCCAGTTACAACGAGGACTATCACATCAGCCGTTTTTTCCAATTTTCCAATTCTGCCGGCACTTCCTACAACATCGACAACGAGCCCGCCACGCACATTGCCATCGCCGCGGAAATTAGCTCGATTCTGTAGCCAGCGTCTTGCTGGCCGGTGACGATCGCTCGATCGCGCCGCGCACCCACTCTAAAACCTGTTCGCGCGCGGTATTCAAACTATTCGTAAGCCGGTCCGACTCCACGTTCACCAGCGCATAACGCTCGACGCGGCTGTCGCCCGATTCCACCAGACGATTGTGGTCGGCGCGCAAATCCGGAAACTCCTTGTCCGTCACGCGCTTCTCCCGCAGCGCTTCGGCCAGCAATGACAATGTTTTCTCCACGTCCGCGGCAAAAACTTTGAACTCTGGCCGCGGCGGTACGATCGCCGTCTGCAACCAACCTGCGTCCAGCGCCATGATGGAATGCACAAAACGATGCGTACTCGTCAGAAGAGCGTTCAGCCGGTTGATCTGCTTCGCTGTGGTCCTTGGTTCAGAGGCCAGGCGTTCCAGCGACGCTTCGAGGTTCGAGCGCGTCACCCGCGCCGTCATTCGCGTGCGGTCTAGTTCGCGCGGTTCGCAAATCTCCTGGCGCAGATACGCGTCGGCCAGGAGATGAAAATACCCGCGATACGCGTCCAGCATCTGCGCCAGGCGCTCGGACATCCGCGTCCGCTCCCAGGTCGGCCAGACCCAATACGCGAACAGCGCCAGCGCTCCGCCCGCCGCAGTGTTCCATCCGCGCGCCAGAATCACGTCCTTGGGAGAAATTCCCGCCACGGCAATCAGCAAAACGATTAAGGCGCTCACCGCAATGGCCAAAATGCCGTAATTCGCAGGACCGGCCCAGCGCAACAAAAACGTAAATGCAAAAATCAGCAGAATTTGCGACGTCACCGTCAGCGGAAGCAAGTGAAACAATGTGGTGGCCAACAGTAATCCCGCGACGGTGCCGGCGATGCGCAACAGTCCGCGGCTGAACGTGGTGGTGAACTCCGGTTTCAGCACTAGCACAATCGTCATGGGCAGCCAGTACGAACGCCGCCAGTAAAATCCGCGGCCCAGCGCTTCTCCGATGGCCACCATCACCGCGAGGCGGATCGCATGGCGAAACGCCGATGAATCCAGGCTAAGATTCGCGCGCAGCGTCTCCAGCCAGCCGCTGAACTGCAGGCGCAACGGCTGCGCGGCTTCGCGCTTATCAAAAGCCGCTTGTCCAGCGGGCGTGCTGTGCGCCGCCAGTTCCCTGGTCGCGCGCAGTTGCCCGGCAAGCGCGTCCATTTGGGAGACTGCGTCCTTCAAAACCGCCGCGAAAAATGGCGAGGGCGACGGCGCGGGTTCCGTCGCCAGTTTTTTGGAAAGGCTCGGAATCTCGACGGACGAATCTGCTCCGGTATCCGTCGCAGCGCCGGTCATCAGCGAATCTCTAATCGTGCGCAACGCGATTGCGGCGTGGCCCAGCGCCAGGTCGACGATTTCTACCGCAGCGTGCGCGTGGCTCTCGCGCTCCATGCGCAATCGCAAACGCGCCAGCATCAACAGTGACAGGCGAATGCGCTCCGCTTGATTCAACAGCGCCCGGTAGCGCACCGCATCGATATTGTCCTCGCCGTCCAGCGAAGAAAGGGCTTCCTGCGCACGGTCGCTTTCTTGGCTGGCGGCGGGAGTAGCGGTCGCGGTAAGCGGTGTCTCTGCCGTGCGCGCCAGCGTGGAGAAAAAATCCGCCAGCGCACGGCGCTCCGGTTCGTAGCGCCGCACCGGCCACAGCGCCACGCTTAGCGCGGTCTGAAGCAATCCGCCCCCGAGGGCCAGCACACCAGAAATCAGCGCCTGGCGCGGCGTCAAGGGATAGGCCGCATAAACCAAAAGCGTCACCAAGCTGATGGAACTCAGATCGCTGGCGGTCGTCCCCAGCGCCACAAGCATCCCTGCCGCAAACGCCCAGAGCGTCGCCACAATAATGGCCAGCGCCGCATGCGGTTCGGCGAGCCCGCCGGCGGTCACGCCAATCGCACAGAGCACCGAGGAACTAATCATGCGCTTGGCTCTTCGCGCGTAAGGATCGCTGCCGTCGGAAAAAGCCACGTTCAGCGCGGAGCTCGCCACCACCAATCCGCCGCGCGGCATGCCCAGCGCGAACCCACCGATTAGCGGCAACACCACGCCCGCCGCGTTGCGCAGTGCGCGATACGCGGACATTTTGCTGCTATCGAACTTGGTGAGCAGCCGCCAGAACGATTGCGCTGGAGTTGCGGATTCTTGCTTCTGCGCTGCTGCCGTCACAGCGGGCGCGGGTGGGTGGCTGACTGGCGGAATTTCGGCGGGCATGACGGCTCTCAGCATAAGCGAGAGGCCTGCAATGGCGGTAATTTTTCCGCGCGCTGTTGATTTGTTTTTTCTGCTGATAAACGCCAGAACGCACGATTCAACCGCGCGCGTCGACCGCGCATGGCCAGAATGACCCAGAAAGGCGAAGATGCGTGTCTGAAGACCCGCGCTGCAAACACGCGCTGCGGAATCTTTACGGAACCCCTAAAGGCTTTGCAATGGCGCGGCGGGCTGCTAGGCTTACCAGCCATGTGCGGGTTAGAGTGCGGCTGGGAGAGGCCGCTGGTATGAGCGACGGATCGAGCGGGACGAAAACGGCGGCGGTATTTCCGGAGTTGCTGGCGGGGGTGCGGCTGATGGAGGGTCGCATGTCTGCCAACGAGCTGGCGATGCGCGTGGTACGCGCGGCGATGATGCAATTGGGAGTGGCTGCGGCGCGGTTGTGGCGCGTGGATGGCGGCCACGCGTCGGTGTGGGCGCTCGAAGGGGATTTTCCGCCGGTGCCGCTGGTGGCGTCGGTTGCGTCGGAAGATGCACACGTGGCCGAAGAGGCAGGCGTGGCAGAGGTTGCGCACGATATGGCAGACGCGGCGGAGGGAGTCCGTCCGGCGAGTTTGCGTGGCCCGGTGGTCTTGCAGGCAGAGGACCCGACGCTGTGGACCAGTCCGCTGGGCAGCGATGATTTTCGCGTGCGCGCGCTGGAGGTTCGCGGGGCGTGTGCGTTGACGGCGGAGGTGCGGGCGAAGCTCGATTATTTGGGGCGGTTCGCGGCGGTGGTGCTGGCGTTGGCGGAACGGCGCGGCGCGATGGAAGAGCTCTCGTGCATCGTGGAGGCGACGAAGCGGTTGAACTCCACGCTGGACCTGGGCGAACTGATTCACATTATTTTGCAGATTGCCACGCGGCAGACCGGTGCGGAGCGCGGCACGGTGTTTCTGGTGGACCGGGAACGCGAGGAGATCTGGTCGCTGGTGGGGCTGGGACTGGCGCAGCACGAGATTCGGCTGCCGATTACGAAAGGCATTGCGGGATGTGTGGCGCGGGAAGGCGTGGCGATTCGGCTGGAGAATGCTTACGACGATGCGCGATTCGAGCCGGAGGTCGACAAGCGATTGGGTTTCCGCACCGGACGCCTGCTGTGCTTGCCGATTCGGAATGAAGATGGCGTGATCGTGGGCGTGCTGCAGCTGCTGAATAAGAAGGAACCGTTCACGGAGGAAGACGAAGCGTTCATCGATACGCTTTCTATTCACGTGGCGATTGCGCTGGAGCGCGCGCAGTTGCACGCGGAACGCATCGAGAAAGAAAAACTGGAACGCGACCTGGAATTGGCGCGCGAAATTCAGGCGGGATTTTTGCCGGAAGCGCCGCCGGGTTTTGCGGGCGTTGAGATTGCAGTGTCGCACCGCGCGTCACAGCGCGTGGGCGGAGATTATTACGATTTTTTGTCCGTGCCGGTTGTTGATCCGTGCGCGGAAATTGGCGCGGCGGCGAAGGCCGAATCGAGCGCGGGAGCTGGCGGTACGTTGCGCGAAAATTTACTGATGGTGGTGGCGGACGTGGAGGGCAAAGGCGCGGCGTCGGCGCTGGTGATGGCCAACGTGCAGGCGACGCTGCATGCGTTGGCGGATCGCGTGGAACCACTGGAAAAATTGCCGGCGACGATTAATCAGAAATTGCTGGATGGCGGGCGGGCGTCGGCGGCGGCGGGGCGCCACACAAAATATTTGAGTATGTTTCTGGGGCTGCTGGAGCACGGCGGGCGGAAGTTGCGTTACGTGAATGCGGGTCACGTGCCGCCGGCGCTGATTCGCGCCGATGGCACGGTTGAATATCTGGAACTCGGCGGAATGATCGTGGGATTGTTTCCGGGAGTGGAGTACGAGTGCGGCGTGGTGGAGTTGCGCGCCGGTGACGTGCTGGTGGCGTGCACGGATGGAATTACAGAGGCGATGGATGTGGCGGGCAACGAGTTTGGCAAGCCAGAGTTGGCAGCGAGCGTGGCGGCGAAGCGGGAACGCGCGCCGCAGGAAATTTTGCGTGCGGTGATTGCGGAAGTAGAGAAACATTCTAAAGGCGGAATGTATGAAGATGACCGGATTTTGTTGGTGATGAAAGTGAACTGAAGCGCGCGCAATGTTTGCGTGTGAAGGCCAGAGAAAAAGAAGGACAAAGATAAAGTCCGTCGCGGCGGACTTTTTTGTTTTTGTGGCGTAGAAGTTGCAGCAGCGGCGGCAGCGGCGGCGGCAAAAAAAGCTAGGCAGCGGCGCTGGAATTCTTCGGGTTGGTAGCCGAGCGCGGCGGTGTGGAAAGCGTTGGGCACTTCCCACAATTCCTTGGGGCCGATGGCGGCGGCGTAGATGCGGCGCGTGTGCCGACAGGGCAGGGTGGTGTCCGCGCCGTCACAGATGACCAGCACGGGAAACGCGCGCGAGGCGACAGCTTTTTCCGGAGAGACTTCGGACGCGGGAAATCCGGCGAGAGATTGTCCGCGGTAGATCATCATCCAGGCGCCGGGCGCGAAGAATGTTTTGCCGAGCAGCGGGTATTTTTGCAGGCCGGCGTAGTCGTAAGAGGCTTCGCGGAGAGATGCGAACGAAGCTTCGGCGACTACGGCTTCGATGCGCGGGTCGGCGCCGGCGGATTGCAGCGCGATGCCGGCGCCCATGGATTCGCCGAGGGCGAAGAGATGGAAGGGTTTCGATTGCTGCGGCGGAACGCTTCCCGGCGACAAGATCGTTGAATGCGTCTGAGCAGAGACATCGGCTGGCGCGCGTTCTGTAGAAATTAGTGCGTCGATGATGGCGGAGGTGTCGCGGCGTTCGAGCCAGCCGTAGGTGGCCATGGCGCCGTCGCTGGCGCCGTGGGCGCGGGCGTCCATCATCACGACGCTGTAACCGGCGCGGAGTAGCACGCATGCTTGGCCGACGCCGCCGACGCGATTGTCGGCTACGCCGTGGAACACGAGAACCCAGGAGCCGGTGGGATTTTGTGGACGAACTTTCCAGCCGCGCAGGGTGATGCCGTCTGGCGCGGTTACGGTGAAGTCTTCGCGCTGGGCGTGAACGGAGGCGAAGTCGGCGTCCGCTTCACGGATTAAATCCGGAGTGAGTTCGCGGCGCATGGGATGCAGGAAGGTTGGACCAGCGAGCCAGCCGCCAACTGCGGCAAGCAGCGGCGGAAAGAGGAGCAGGATTATGGCGACGCGAATTAGGCGGCGTTTCATGGAATGCACTAATTATAGATACGAGAATTCGCGGCGCGACGTTCCGTCTAAATGCAGTTTCGCGAAATGACGAACTGAAAAGTACGGGAAGATTATCGCAAGGTCGTCACGGCCCGGTGTAATGGTTTTCGGAACGAAATGAAACGAGTTTGTCTTCGCGATCGAACTCGAAGGTGATGATAGTGTCGGTCCGAATGATGTTAAATGTTTCTACAACCCGATAGATGGCGATGACGTCGCTTCCTTGATTGTAGGTTTCCCATCCACGGCTCTTGCAGTATGCAATGACATTCGATTTGTCAGTGCCGGTGCGCAGCGTCGCGGCGATCTCGCGGTCAACTTTAAAGTGCGTCGGGACGCTGGGTTGGCGTGCGCGAAACAGCGCGCCTGGCACGGCGAAGAGCACGATGGCGACCGCCGAAGCCGCCGCAACCACGAGCACGCGGAGCGCGACTCGACGGAATTTTGATTTGCTCATGAACGGAAAAGGACGGATTCGCGCTGGAACATTTTTATGGCGATGAAGAGGGCGGCGGCGGCGTAGACGCAGGTGGAGGCGAAGATGATGGCGATGTAATTCCAGTGGTAAGTGCTGGCGATTAATTCTTTGCAAAGCAGGCTGACGTTGAGGATGGGGATCAAGGCAAGCTTGGGAGTGAGGTCGACGCCGGGTAGCATGGCGGCGACGGCGGGAATGATGATTAAAAAGGTCATGGGAGTGAGATAGCTTTGCGCTTCCTTGTAGGTTTTGGCGAAGAGGGCGATGGTGAAGAGCGCGGCGGAGAAAAGCACGGCGATAGGCAAAGCCATCAAGAACACGGAAAGCGCCGCGCCGAAACCGATCTGCAAGTGCAGGGTGTCCTCGGAAGCTTTGCCAAGATCGAAGGCATGGAAATGGTCGGCGACCCAAAAAGAGATGCCCATGGAGGTTACGGAAAGCGCCGCGGTGGCAAGGGAAGCGCTCAAGACCAGGGAAAACTTTCCGAGCACCAGGTCGGTGCGAGAAATGGGGCTAGAGAGAATGGTCTCCATGGTGCCGCGTTCTTTTTCACCGGCGGTCAAATCCATGGCGGGATACATCGCGCCGGTCATGCATAGCAAGATGACCATGTAACCGATGAGGCCGCCGATGGCCGCAGCGCCGACTTTTTCCGCGGGGGCGACATTTTGTTGTTTGACCTCGAATGGTTTTAACACACTGGCGGGAAGATTTTTGGCCGCCAAGCGATCTTTGATGACGGTGTCGCGATATTCGTCCAAGTGTTTTTCGACTTTGTTCGCGGCAATTCCGGATTTTAGTTCACCGCCGTAAATGTAGATTTTTACGGTTTCATCCTTCTGCTGGGCCAGGTCAGCTTCAAAGCCTTGCGGAAGTTCGACCACAGCGCGCACGTCCTTGTCGATAATCTGCGCTTTCCAATTGTCCGCGGCGGGCACGAGGTCAAGTTTGTCGTCGGCCTTTTCGGTTTTTCTGAGACTAGCGAGGACTGCAGGAGAGTCAGCGCCGCCAATGACCATGACCTTGGGCGTTTCTTCCTTAACTTTGCCGACGAGCATGGAGGCGACGGAGGCAAAGCCGACACTCATTACGGGAAACAACAACAGCGGAACCACGATAGTGGAGATCAGGGTGCGGCGATCGCGCAGGGCTTCGGTCAGTTCTTTGCGATACACAACGCCAATACTGCGGAAAGACATATTAGTTGGTCCCTTCGGAAACGTAATGCGGGGCGACAACTTTAACGAAAATTTCTTCGAGGTCGTGCTCGCCGTGTTTGGCGCGGAGTTCGGCGAGGGTGCCTTCGGTGAGGAGTTTGCCGGACTGGATGATGCCGATGGTGTCGCAGAGTTTTTCGACCTCGGACATGATGTGCGTGGAGAAGATTACGGTTTTGCCGGCGTCGCGGCATTCGCGGATGAAGGCGGTGATGGTGCGTGCGGTCATTATGTCGAGTCCGAGGGTGGGCTCATCGAAAATCATTATTGGAGGATCGTGGACCAGGGTGCGGGCGATGGAGGTTTTTTGCTTCATGCCGGTGGAGAGTTTGTCGCAGCGGCGGTCGCGGAAGCTATCCATGTCCAGGCGAGAACAGATTTCGTTCACGCGGTTTTTGAGGGTGGATTCGTCTAAACCATTGAGGCGGCCGAAGTATTCGACCATTTCCTGGGCGGTGAGGCGAGGGTAGAGCGCAGTGGCGGTGGAAAGGAAGCCGACGTTGGCGCGGACTTTTTCCGGGGCCTCGATGACGTCATAGCCGCAGAGAGTGGCGGTGCCGTCGGTGGGTTCGAGAATGGTGGCGAGCATGCGCAGAGTGGTGGTTTTGCCCGCGCCGTTGGCGCCCAAAAGACCATAGATTTGGCCTGGGCGGCAGGTGAAACTGACGTGATCCACGGCGCAGATGGTGCCGCGTTTTTTGTCCTGGAAGCTTTTACAGAGATCGCGGGCTTCGATCATTTGCGCACACCTTCATTGGAGAGCGGCATCAGAGTAGAGGTTCGAGAGTACGCCAAACGGGGGATTTATCCCGCCGAGAGCACGAGATCCGAGAGACATCGGCGTTCCCGGGACTTGCAGTGTACTACGCGGACGGCGGGGGAGTTGCATCGTTCGTTTCGGACGACCGGCCGGGGCGGGCACGGCATGCCGTGCCCCTACGAAGACGGCGCTGCGACAGCGCAGCAATTGGCGTGTTGCCTGGTGGCGAAATTGAGCATCTAACGGATGCGACCGGAGCGGACACCCCGACGCTGATTGGCCGGCTTCGGCCGGTAGTGCCATAGAATGAAACTCTGGTTTGCCGCGGGAAGTTGTTAGAATAAAAGCAGTTCGCGCCTTGCTGGCGGGCCCGGCACGTTACCATCCCACGGATGCGCATTTGTCCGGAATACACTTTTTTAACAGCAGGAAGATTTTGCGTTGCTGGTGGTGCGCGGGGCGGCGGGCTAGCGGCGAGAAGTTAGAAGTAAAAGGAAAACATGGATCGCAGGTTGCGAAATCGCATTGTTATGTTTCTAGTGCTGGCGGGCGTGGCCGCGATTGTGCTGGTGCGCATCAGCGGGCGGCAGCCGGTGGCGAAGATTTCGGCGGTGGCGCCGATTCGCGAAAACCTGGTGTCTTCGATCGACAGCAACGGCAAAGTGGAGCCGATCTCACCGTTCGTGATGCGCGCGCAACTGGATACGTTCGTAGAGAAGGTGGCGGTGGTCGAAGGGCAGCAGGTCAAGAAGGGGCAGTTGCTGTTGCAGCTGAACGTGAAGGACGTGACGGCGCAACTGGCGGAAGCGCGCGCCAAGCTGTTGCGGGCGGAAGATGATTTGCGGTCCGCGAACGCCGGCGGGCGCGCGGATGACGCGGCACGGGCCACGGGAGATTTAGCGAAGGCGCAAGCGGAGCGCGACCGCTTGCAGAAAATTCATGATGCGCTGGAAAGACTGGTGGCCAAGCAAGCGGCGACGCAGGACGAGCTGGCTAACAACGAACTGGCGCTGGCGAAGGCGAACGCGGAAGTGAACCGCCTGACGGGCGCGAAGAAGGAGTTCGGACTGGACCTGACCCTGAGCGCCAGCCGCGCGGCGTTGCAGGTGGAGCAAGCGCAGAGCGAAGTGGCGGCCCTGGAAGAAAAAGTTCGCGATGGACAGATCACCGCGCCAGACAATGGAACGCTCTATGCGCTGCCGGTAAAAACCGGAGACTACGTAAAGCTGGGCGATTTGCTGGCGGAGATGGCAGACCTGCACAAGGTGCGGGTGCGGGCGTTTATCGATGAGCCGGAACTTGGCGGTTTGCAGCCGAACGAGCCGGTGAAGATTACCTGGGACGCGCTGCCGAATCGGGTGTGGGATGGACGCACGGAAATAATTCCCAAGGCGGTGGTGGCGCGGGGCACGCGCAGCGTCGGGGAGTTGCTCTGTTCGGTGAACAATGATGCGCTGGAGCTGTTGCCGAACATAAATGTGAATGTGCGGATTAATGCGCAGGAGCGGAAGAATGTTTTGTCCGTGCCGCGCGGCGCGGTGGCGACGGAAAATGGCCGGCGTTATGTATTTGTGGTTAAGCAGAATCCGCTGGCGGTGAGTCAGAGCAAGCTGGAAAAGCGGGAGATTCAGGTGGGGATCGCGGATACCACGAGTTATGAGGTGGTGAGCGGGCTGCAGGAATCCGATATGGTGGCCATGCCGGGTGAGTTTGATCTACGCGACGGAATGGCCGTGAAAGTAGTGAATACGGATTCGGCGTACGTGCGGGGACAAAGGTAGTGGAGGTGGTGGCACGGGCGTTGGATAGAAGGATTCTCAAACTTCTTTGCACTGAAAGTCTGGTTGGGCACAGTGCACAGCCAGGATTGGCTGTACCGCAAAGGCGAGCGCTTCATAAATCCAGTGATGGGCACGCCGCGGGGATTGCGATGCTCGTTTTGTTAGCCGTAAGTCTTAGCGCGGCGGCAACGCTCGGGAGGCAGAGCAGCGACGGTGGATTTAAGGCCGCGCAAGAGGCTTACGAGGCTGGGCAGTATCCCAAAGCTGAGCAGCTGTTGCTGGCTGCGGCGTCCGCGCAACCCGAAAACGCGGAAATTCAGTTGCTGCTGACCAAAACGCATCTGGAGATGCAGCAGTACGACGCGGCCATCAAGAGCGCGGAAAGAGCCGTGGCGCTACAGCCAAAAAGCTCCGTGTATCACGAGTGGCTGGGGCGGGCGTACGGCGAAAGAGCGGATCACGCTTCGTTTGTGACGGCGCTGGGTTTTGCGAAGAAGACACGCAGGGAATTTGAAATTGCGGTGGAGCTGGACGGCGACAACTTTGTGGCCCGGCAAGCGGTGATCGAGTTTGACTGCGCCGCGCCAGGGATCGCGGGTGGCGGCGAGGACAAGGCGCGGCCGGAAATCGCGCAGATGGCGGCGCTGGATGCGGCGGAAGGACACTTCGCGACGGGAAATTGCCGACGACAGAAAAAAGACTTTGCAGCCGCGGACGCGGAGTTCGGCAAGGCGCTGCAAAGCAATCTGAAATCGCTGGAGCGCGTGTGCGATATCGGCGACTATGCGGTGCACCACGAAAATGCGGAGCTGCTTTTGGCAGCAGCGAACCTGGCGGCGAAGCTTGCGCCGGGGGATCCGCGCGTTAAGTTTTATCGCGCCGTGGCTTTGGTGATAGAGAAGCAAGAGGCGGCGGAAGCGGAGAAGGAGTTGGGGGAATATATTAAGGTGGCGCCGGTTCGATCGGGCTATCCGCGGGCGTCCACGGCGCACTATTGGCTGGGAAAATTATTTGAGAATGAAGGCAAGGAGTCTGCGGCGCGAAGCGAATATGAGATGGCGTGGAAACAGGATCCGAAGAATAAGAGCGCGGAAGAGGCGATGAAAAGGTTGAAGAAGAGTTGAGCGTGGCATTGCGCTGCGGTTCGCGAAGCGAAAAAAAGAACGAAAAAGGGCGACCGCCGTAGTAGGCGGCCGCTACAGTGGCCAGAGATGATGGATTTGCGAGAAACGGTGACGGTGGCGATTGACGCGTTGCGCGCCAATAAGGTGCGCGCGATGCTCACTTCGCTGGGCGTGATTATTGGTAGCGCGTCGATCGTGCTGGTGGTGACGGTGGCGCTGACCAGCCAGAAATTCGTAATCTCGCAGATCGAAGCAGTGGGATCGAACCTGGTGTCGGCGAGTTTGGTACAAACGCCGGATAAGTCGCAACCGCTGAGTTTCGAACTTAACGCGGGCGATTTGGTGGAAGCGAAGGCCACGATTCCCGGCGTCACCGTGGTGGCGGGATTGCGCGAGTTACCGATGACCGTAGTGGTTGGCGGGCAAGTGAGGCCGGTTAACTTGGTGGGTGTGACCGACGGTTATCAAACTATCCGGCGGCTGGTGATTTTACGCGGGCGTTATTTCGACGGGCAAGACGTGGAGTCGCGATCGAAAGTCTGCTTGATTACCAAGGATCTTGCGGACCGCGTTTATGGACTGGAAAATCCGCTGGGCCGATCGCTGCGCATGGGAGAGCTGACATTTTCCGTGATTGGCGTTTTTCGCGAACGCGTATCCACTTTTGGCCTGACGGAAATTCAAAAAGAGTCGGTGATTATTCCTTTTCCGCTGATGAAGTATTACACCGGAGTGGAGGCGCTGCGGACATTGTATGTGCAGGCGGGGCAGCCGGACGACGTCGAGATGGTACAGAAACGATTGACGCAATTGCTGGCCAGCCGGCACCCGGCCGGCGCGGTGTATGACGTGAATACGCTGACCGCGATCCTGACCGCGGCGAGAAATATTTCGCGTGGATTGACGATCATGCTGATCGTGGTGGCGTTTATTGCGCTGCTGGTGAGCGGCATTGGGATCATGAACATCATGCTGGTGACGGTGCAAGAGCGCACGCGGGAGATTGGCATTCGCAAGGCGATTGGCGCGGCGCGCAAAGAGATCATGTACCAATTTTTGATTGAAGCATTTTTGATCAGCGGGGGCGGCGCGGTGTTGGGGATTTTGATCGGGGTGGCGATTCCGGTTACCGCGCAGACGCTGCTGCCGGGGAATCTGCGTGTGCCGATTTCGCCGTTGAGCGTGATTGTGGCGTTTGTGGTGTCGTGCTCGACGGGGCTGCTGTTTGGTTATTTGCCGGCGAGCCGTGCGGCGGAGTTGCTGCCGGTGGACTCGCTGCGCTATGAGTGAGATTCAATAAGGGATGATATACCGGTTATATAAGTAGAACGTGTGAGGAGTGCAGATGCGAGAGCGAGCGACTTGGAACGTTGGATGGCGAGCGCATTTTTTCAGGGCCGTGAAGTCCGGGGGCTTCGTTACCGGGGTGCTGTGCTTCGCGGGACCGGCGATGGCGCAGGAATTGGCGGATCGGCCGACACCGGCAGCGCTTACGGTAAGTGACGCCGTCGCTTCGCGGGATTCTCGTTCGTCGAAAGAGGTGGGGCAACAGGCGATGACGGTTGGCGAAGGAACGCCCGTAACGCTCACGCTGAAGCGCGCGATTGAGATGGCGCTGACGAACAGCAAAGATATTCAGCTGGCGAAAATTCAGACGAGTTTGGCGGATCGTTCCGCGCAGATCACCAAGGCAGATTTTCTGCCGAACGTGTACGCGGGATCGGGCGCAGGATACACCTACGGCATTCCAGAAACGCCGGGCGGGCGCGCGCCTTCGATATTCAACGTTACGTACACGCAGGAAATCTTTAACGAACCTTTGCACGGACAATCGAGAGAACTGCAAGAGCAGGCGCGTTCGCAGCGCTTCGCTTTGAGCGAAGTGCGCAATAGCGTGATCGTGCGCACGGCCATGGCGTGCCTGGAACTCGAAAAGGTTCGGCACTCGTTGACGCTGCTGCGCGGCGAGCAGGAGAGCGCGCAAAAAATTGTGGACGTGACGAAGGAAAGACAGGGCGAGGGATTTGAGTTGCCCGTCGAGGTGACGAAAGCGCAGCTGACGCGCGCGCAAGTAGTGCAGAAAATGTTACAGCTGGAAGGTCGCGAAGACGAATTGCAGGTGTTCTTAAAGGGCCAATTGGGATTGACGGAGGAGCAGGAAATCGAAGTGACGGCGGACGACTTGCCGGGCGAGGCGGAACAGGAAGGCGCGAACCTGGTGGCGTCCGCAATGGAGAATAATACCGGATTGCAACTTGCGGCCTCGGATGTGCGCGCGCGGGAATTTCGTTTGCAAGGCGAAAAACGCGGCTACTTGCCGACGGTGCAGCTGGTTGGGGTGTACAGCTACTTGGCGAAATTCAACAATTACACGGAATTTTTTAAAACATTTCAGGCTAACAATCTGAATGCCGGGGTGCAGATTCAGATGCCGCTGTTTAGCGCGAAGACCAAAGCCAACGTGGGGCTGGCGTCGGTGAATCTGGAAGCGGCGCGCGTTACGCTGGCGAATCGCAAGACGCAGGTGACGGCTGAGGTTCGGCAGAAGAGCCGCAACGTGCGCGAAAAAGACGCTGCTAAAGAGGTGGCGCGGCTGGAACTGCAACTGACGCAGCAGAATCTGGAGGTATTGCAGTCGCAGTTGGACGAGGGGCGAGTGAATCTGCGGGAGGTGGAGCGGGCGCGCGTGGCGGAGAATGATCGTTGGCTGGAGTACCTGGACGCGAATTTTGCGCGGCAGCAGGCGGAGCTTGATTTGCTGCAGACGGCTGGGCAGTTGGACAAGGTTTGGCAATAGCGGCGAGAAAGAAACGGGGGAAAAGACTTAACGCAGAAGGACGCAGGGACACAGAGGGCGCAGAGAAGAGGATTGCGGCGGCGGCGAAATTATGTTTGAACGCGAGAATGCGGAAATGTTGGCGAGGGCCGCTGCGAAATTGGAAGAGGGATTCGCAGAGCTGCCGGAATTTGCCGCGAACATGTCGGGCGCTGAGCGCATTGGCGAAGTGCTGTCGCTGACAGCGGAACGTCTGCAGAATAATTATCCGTACTTTCATCCATTGTATGCCGGGCAGATGCTGAAGCCGCCGCATCCCGTGGCGCGGCTGGCGTATGCGCTGGCGATGCACATTAATCCCAATAATCACGCGCTGGATGGCGGGCGCGCGACGTCGGCGATGGAAAAAGAAGTGGTTAGAGAAATTGCCGCGATGTTTGGTTGGCAGAGTTGTCTGGGACACCTGTGCGGGGGCGGGACGATGGCGAATCTCGAGGCGCTGTGGGTCGCGGGACATTTGCGGCGCGGCAAGACAATTTTAGCGAGCGAGCAAGCGCACTATACGCACAAGAGAATTAGCGGCGTGCTGCAAATGCACTGCGAGGCCGTGGTTTGCGACGCGCTAGGACGCATGGATTTGAACGCGTTGCAGCAGCGGCTGGAGCAAGGGGACGTTGGCACGGTGGTAGCTACGCTTGGGACGACGGCGACCGGTTCGGTGGATCCGCTGCCGGAGATTTTGCGCTTGCGAGAAAAATATGGCTTTCGGGTCCATGCGGATGCCGCGTATGGGGGTTATTTTGCGCTGGTGAACAATGTGGATGCTGCCGCTGCACAGGCGTTCGCGCGAATTGCGGAAGTCGATTCGATCGTGATCGATCCGCACAAGCATGGGTTGCAGCCATATGGATGTGGGTGTGTGCTGTTCCGCGATCCCGCCGTCGGGCGATTGTATAAGCACGATTCGCCGTATACCTATTTCAGTTCCACGGAACTGCATTTGGGCGAGATCAGCCTGGAGTGTTCGCGGCCGGGCGCGGCCGCGGCGGCGTTGTGGGCTACGCAGAAATTGTTGCCACTCGTGAAGGATGGAGAATTTGCGCGGGCTCTTTCGCGCAGCCGGGATGCGGCGTTGGCGCTGTATCGGCGCGCGCAGCAAAGTAAACATTTTGTGACGGCGTTCGCGCCACAGCTGGACATTGTGATTTTTGCGCAGCGGGCGGCCTCGGCCACGGAATCGTCCGCGCTGGCGCGACGAATTTTCGATGCGGCGGCGAGACACGATTTGCATTTGGCTATCGCGGAGTTGCCGGCGAAATTCTGGAGCGAGACGCACGGTGCGATGAGACTGGATCGCGAGACGATCACCTGCTTGCGTTCGGTGCTGATGAAGCCCGAGCATCTGGACTGGGTCGACCGCATATGGGAACGGCTGGAAGTTGCCGCAGCGGAAGTGCTTCATGGCGCCGCGCAAGCCCGCTAAACCCGCTATTTCGCCGTTCGACGCGAGATAACACCCATCAGCAGAAAGGTTTGAGGCTGCGGGAGGAACTCGGGTAAACTAATGTCTGGGGGCAATCCCGCTTTTCGGGGAGGTTTGGGTCCGCGGTGCCGTAGAGTTTGCGGATTATCGACCGAGACGGACGTATTTGTTGGCCGCCTCGGATTTGCACGGAAGCGATTTTCTGAGGGTGATGAATGCCGGATGTAATGAAGACATTGCTGTTGAACCCGCCAAGTTTTGAGAATTTCGATGGCGGAGCGAGTTCGCGTTGGCCTGCCACGCGTGAGATTGAGTCGTATTGGTATCCCGTTTGGCTGGCGTATCCCGCCGGGATGATTCCGGGCAGCCGTTTGCTGGACGCTTCGCCGCACAAGGTGAACTGGCAGCAAACCGTGGACATTTGTAAAGACTACGAATTCCTGGTGCTGTTCACTTCCACCGTAGGCTTCGACAGCGACATCAAGCTGCTGCGCAAAATCAAGGAAGCCAACCCGTCGGTGAAAGTGGCTTTCGTCGGGCCTCAGGGACATATCAAGCCGAACGAGACCTTGCAAGCCAGCGAGGATATTGATTTCGTGACGCACGGCGAACTGGATCACGCCGTTACGGAGTACGCGCACGGCAAACCGCTCAGCGAAATTCTGGGTGTCAGCTACCGCAAAGACGGCGAAATCGTACACACTACGCACCGCGAGCAAATGCACACAGCGGAACTGGACGCGCTCCCGTTTGCGACCGATGCCTACAAACGCGATCTGCAGATCGAGCGCTACAACGTGCCCTTCCTGCTACACCCTTTTGTTTCTTTTTACACCACGCGCGGCTGCCCGGCGATGTGCACCTTCTGCATGTGGCCGCAGACGATTTCCGGCCATGCGTGGCGCACGCGCTCGGTGGACAACGTGGTGCAGGAAGTCAAAAACACCATCGAGTATTTTCCGCAGATGAAGGAAATTTTCTTCGACGACGATACCTTCAATATTCGCAAGGATCGCGCGATCGAACTGAGCAAGAAATTCAAGCCGCTGAAATTTCAGTGGTCCTGCACCGCGCGCTGCCACAGCAAGTACGAAGAGCTGAAGGAAATGGCGGACGGCGGAGCGCGGCTGTTCATCGTGGGCTTCGAATCCGGCGACCCGCAAATTCTGAAGAACATCAAAAAAGGCGCCACCGTGGAAATGGCGCGGGAGTTCATGAAGAACACCAAGAAAGTGGGCATCAAAGTCCACGGTGACTTCATCATCGGCCTGCCCGGCGAAACCAAGGAAACCATTCAGAAGACCATCGATTTCGCCAAAGAACTCGATTGCGAGACGATCCAAGTTTCTTTGGCGCACGCCATGCCCGGCACCGAACTGCACACCTCGATGTCCGAGCAAGGTTTCCTCCGAGTGGAAGCGCTCGCGGATTCCGGCGGCCACCAGTTGCCGCACATCGAGTATCCGCATCTTTCCAAGACGGAAATGATGACCGGTGTAAACCGCTTTTACGACCAATACTATTTCCGTCCCAAAGTTGTGTGGCGCATCGTGAAAGAAGCGTTGTGGGACGATTACGAGCGCAAGCGCTTGTATCACGAAGCCAATGCGTTCCTGAAGCTGCGCGCCGAACGCTGGAAGTGGGCGCGTTCCGGCGGCGACGCCGCTAAACCCATGATTTCCGTTTCGGCGCCGCCTTCGGCTTCCGGAAACGACTAGCCTTCGAAAAATGACGCACGAACGGCGGCTCCGCATCAAGACTTTGTTCATGGTCTTGCTGATGGTTGTGTGCGCGAATACGGGCGACTTGATGCTGAAGCGCGGCATGTCGCGCATTGGCGAAGTGCAACCATCTTTGGCGGGATTGACGCGGGCGTTTTCGCTTACCGTGTCCAATGAAAGCATCTGGATTGGCATCATTTTCCTCAGCGGATTCATGGTGAGTTACATGACCGTGCTCAGCTGGGCGGACTACAGCTACGTCATGCCCGCGGGGGCGTTCGGTTACGCGGTGCTGACGCTGCTGGCGGTGATCTTTCTGCACGAAGCGGTTTCTCCGCGCCGCTGGCTGGGCGTGCTTTTTATTTGCGTGGGCGTTTTGCTGGTGGGGCAGACGAAGCCGCGCACCACGCCCGAAGTTCGCGAGGCGCTGGCATGATCCGCTTTGCCATCGTTCTGGCGCTGTTGATTTTTGGCAGCACTGGCGGAGAAATTGCGATCACCTATGGCATGAAAGCGACTGGAGAACCAGAGCGTTTGCGTCCGAAAGAGATGCTGCAGTTTTTGGGGCGCGCATTATGCAATGGGTGGTTCTGGGTGGGCGCGCCGCTAATGGCCCTGGCGTTTTATGCGCTGCTGGTGCTGCTCTCGTGGGAGCCCATCAGCTTGGTCATTCCCGCGTCGGCGTTGAGCTATGTGGTGGGCACGTTCGGTGCGAAGTATGTATTGGGAGAGAGCGTAAGCGCGGCGCGCTGGGCCGGTGTGATTCTGGTTTGCATCGGCGTGGCGCTGGTCGCCAAGGGGTGAAAGGCGGCGGCGCGTGATGCACCTGCATGCGGCTTGGCGCTGGGTGGTGTTGCTGCTGGCAGCTGCCCCGCTCGCCTACTATGTTTTTTCCACGATCGCGGCGTGGCGATTTTTTCGGCGCGAACGTGCCCGCAACCTTCCTGAGTTCGCTCCGCCGGTAAGCATATTGAAGGCGGTCCGCGGCGTTGATTTTGCCACGCACGAAAACTACTCCAGCTTTTGCCGCCAGAATTATCCCAATTACGAAATCATATTCGCGGTGAATGATGCGGACGACCCCGCCGCCGCGCAGGTCCGACGCGTGATTCGGGAATTTCCCTACAGGGAGATTCGCCTGCTGGTCGGCGCGGACAATTTAGGCGCCAATCGCAAGGTAAACAAACTCGCGCGCATGACCAGCGAGGCGCGCCATGAATTCCTGATTCTCGCCGATGGCGACGTTTGCGTTGGCCCAAACTTCTTGCGCGAAGTGGTTGCGCCATTCACCTCTGGAAACACTGGCGCCGTCACCTCGTTCTACGCGGGGATCGCCGAAAACAATCTCGGCGCGCAACTGGAAGCGATTGGTGCCGCCAGTGATTTTTTTGCCGGCGTTCTCATGGCTGACTGGATGGAGGGCATGCATTTCGCGTTGGGCGCGTCGATCGCCACCACCAAGATGTGGATCGGCAAAATCGGCGGCTTTGCACCGTTCGCCGATATGCTCGCTGACGACTACGAACTTGGCCGCCGCATTGCGGAAGCTGGCGGCGAAGTATTGCTCTCGCGCGAAATCGTCTGGACCATGTATCCGGCGCAGACTTTGCATAGTTTTTGGGAACATCAATTGCGCTGGGCTCGCACGGTGCGCCTCTGCCGCCCACTTTCTTATTTTGGATTGATCTTCACGCACGGACTGCCGTGGACGGTGCTGGCGTTCTTTGTCGCGCCGAACAGATGGCTCGGCGCTGCGTACGTCGCAGCCTATCTGGTTTTGCGGCTGGGCATGGCCTGGACGGTGGGCGTATGGGGTGTGCATGACGAGACCGTGCGGAGAAAACCCTGGCTAATCCCACTGCGCGACGCCGTGAACTTTGTGGTTTGGTTGGCCAGCCTGTTTGGCAATAGCATCATCTGGGGCGGCGTAGAATATACAATAGATCGCGGTCGCATGACGCCGATGAGTCCTGTAAAAAGTGTGCAGAGCAAAACCGAATCCTCAATTTCGCATTGACGGCAAAATACAAGCCAGATGGACGCAAGATGCGGCAATGCCGCCATTTGCACAAGCGCAGCTGTTACTGCCACCTTCGTTGCGGCTGGCCTCGTTCGCGTGATATTCTTGCTTAACAAATAGGTTAATCGCTCGGTGCGATGCATGAGGTGGCATCCTGCGGAAGCGCTCGCGGGAGGTGGCCAAAGTGAGTCATGCCCGAGTCGGCGAGGTCGAAACAGCAGTATTTTCGGACCTACCTGCGGCACACACCTAAACACCGTGGTGCGGTTAACGTTTTCGTTGTGAACTGCTGGGAGGTCGTCCAATTGGCAGGACTCCAGATTCTGAATCTGGCTATCCTGGTTCGAGTCCAGGCCTCCCAGCCAAATTTCAAAAAGTTAAGTAATTCCTCACAAAACTAAGAAATCCTTTGTAGTGGCGAAAGTTGTTATCGCCTCCGTTGGTTGTCCCTTCGTCGGTAAGAAAAAATACGTATCCCAACGGTCCCCAGAAGCATCCCTTTACACACAACCTGGGGATGTTAGCCGGGTCAATTGTGCAGGTGTAATTGCCGCAGACATCCAATCCAAAGCATTGGTGTGTTTGAAATAAGGTGCTCGAAAACGTAGGATGTGGGGCTCTCGTGGGGCGGGATGCTGGGGGAAAAGATGGCGACGGGTTCGAAATACAAATTATGGATAGGCGGAGCGGTTGGCTTGGTCATCATTGGCCTAATCGTTGGAGCGCTGCGTCCAAAGCATGTATCTGGGGCGCCATCTGGTGCTGCGCCGGTGGAGGTCGTCAACGTTGAGCAGAAGGATGTTCCAATCTACGGCGAGTGGATTGGCACGCTGGACGGGTTAAGCAATGCCGACGTTCGGGCGCAGGTTACGGGCTACCTCCTGCGGCAGGGCTATCAGGAGGGCGCGTTCGTCAAGAAGGGACAGCTACTCTTCGAGATCGACCCGCGGCCGTTCCAGGCGGCTCTGGACCAAGCTGAGGGACAGTTGGCGCAGGCCAAGGCTTTGCTGGCGAATGCTCAGGCGGTACAAGGCCGAACGCAGTTGGACGTGGAGCGTTACGGTCCGCTGGCCAAAGAACAGGCCGCGAGCCAGCAGGATTTAGATAATGCTGTGCAAAATAATTTGGCCGCGAAGGCCACCGTGGCCACCGCCGAGGCGCAGATCAAAAGCAGTGAAGCAGCTGTCGAGACCGCCAAAATCAATCTGGATTTTACGCGGCTCATCGCACCCATCGATGGCATTGCGGGGCAGGCGCAACTGCAAGTGGGCGCGTTGGTGAATCTGACCAGTGGGCCGGTTACCTCCGTTTCCACTGTCGATCCGATCAAGGTTTATTTCACGGTCGGCGAGCCGCAGTATCTCGCCTGGCGAAAACGTTTCCCGACAGAAACTACGCGGGAGGCAGCCGACAAGAATCTGCGCCTCGAACTGATCTTGGCGGACGGCTCAACATATCCGTACCAGGGCACTTTCTACTTTGCGGACCGCCAAGTCGATGTGGGCACGGGCGCGATTCGCATCGCCGGCCTGTTTCCAAATCCGGGAAATATTCTGCGGCCGGGCGGTTACGGCAAGGTGCGCGCCGTGATCCGGCTTCAGCAAGGCGCGCTGCTGGTTCCGCAGCGTGCCGTGACCGAACTGCAAGGCGGATACCAGGTTGCCGTCGTGGGTAGCGACAACAAGGTGGACATCCGCACCGTGACGGTCGGTGATCGCTCCGGTACGCAGTGGGTGATTTCAGAAGGCTTGAAACCGGGTGAAAGAGTCATCGCCGAAGGCGTGCAGAAGGTACACGCAGGCGCGCAGGTAGACCCCAAGCCTTTCCCGGCGCAGGCGAAGGACCGATAGGGCCATGTCAAAATTTTTCATCAATCGTCCCATTGTCGCAATGGTGATCTCCATCGTTATGGTGATCGTTGGTGCTATCACCATCCTGAGTTTGCCGGTGGCGCAATTCCCCAGCATCGTTCCGCCGGAGATTCAAGTTCTGGCTACCTATGTCGGCGCGGACGCGCAAACCCTTGAGCAAGCGGTGGCCACGCCCATCGAGCAACAGATGAACGGCGTGGACAACATGAATTACATGTACTCGCTGAACGCCACCGGCAACTCCAGTACCAGCCTGATTGTGGACTTCGACGCGAAAACTGATCCGAATACCGATTACGTTCTGGCGCAAAGCCGTGAAACGCTGGCCGCTTCTCAGCTTCCCGTAGACGTTACCAATTACGGGGTCACGGTGCGGAAGTCCGTCACCGCCCCGCTCACTCTGATTGCCATTTACTCGCCGCACGGAACGTATGACGCCAACTTTCTGGCGAACTACGCGTACATCAATCTCGTGGACCCCATTCTGCGTTCGCCGGGCATTGGCAACGTTCAGGTATTCGGCTCTGGTCAGTACGCCATGCGGATGTGGGTGAAGCCCGACCAATTGGCCAAGCTCGGCGTAACCGTCACGGACATTATCAGTGCCATTCAAGCGCAAAACACCGTCAACCCGGCGGGGAAGGCGGGGGGCGAACCGGCACCCAAGGGCCAGGAATTCACCTACTCGGTGCTCGCACAAGGCCGCCTGATCTCTCCGGAACAATTTGGGCAAATCGTGGTGCGCGAGACGCCCGACGGCGGCACGGTCCGCATCCGTGATGTCGCGCGCATCGAGCTCGGTTCACAGGATTACAGCGTCGCCGGACGTTATAACGGAAAGCCCAGCGCCGTCATTGCCACATACCAATTGCCGGGCTCGAACGCGGTCGATGCCGCGGCCGGTGTGAACAAGCTGCTAGCCAAGTTGAAGGAACGCTTCCCGGAAGACCTGGATTCCGTCGTCGCGCTGGATACTACGCGGGCGGTTACGCAAGGCATGAAGGAAATCGTGGTAACGCTGCTGATCGCCTTAGGGCTGGTGATCCTGGTGGTCTATCTTTTCTTGCAAGGCTGGCGTGCCACGCTGATTCCGCTTCTTGCGGTGCCCGTCTCGCTGGTGGGCACGTTTGTATTGTTTCCGCTGTTTGGTTTCTCCATTAACACACTTTCGCTCTTTGGTCTGGTGCTGGCGATCGGTTTGGTCGTGGACGACGCCATCGTGGTGGTCGAAGGCGTGGAACGCCACATTGAAGAGGGCGTGACTCCCAAGGATGCCGCCTTGAAAGCCATGGAAGAACTTTCCGGCCCCGTCGTCGGCATCGCCTTGGTTCTCTCCGCCGTGTTTGTGCCTACCGCCTTCATCCCGGGAATTACCGGCAAGCTGTACCAGCAATTCGCCGTCACCATCGCCATTTCCGTGCTGTTCTCCGCGTTCAACGCGCTTACGCTCAGCCCGGCGCTTGCGGCTCTGCTCCTAAAACCGAAAACGCCGAGCACGGGACTGCTGCAGCGATTTTTCAATTGGTTTAACCGCGTCTTTGAACGCGCCACAGACGGCTACGTGAGCTGGAGCGCCGTATTGGTGAAGAAGACCGCAGTCGTGGTGGTTTTGCTTCTGGTCTTTTGCGTAGCAGGTGGTTTTTTCGCCAGCCGCATCCCGTCCAGTTTTCTTCCCGATGAGGACCAAGGCTATTTCTACGTGAACGTGCAACTTCCGAATGGTGCTTCGCTCGAACGCACCAGGGCGGTTACCGAGGATGTAGAAAAAACGCTGATGAATACGCCTGGGGTGCAGCACGTTACCTGCTTCCTGGGCTTCAGTCTGCTCAGTTTCGTGCGCACCACTTACAACTCCACCTTTTTTGTGACCTTTAAACCTTGGGATGAGCGCAAGACCAGAGATGAGCAATTTCAAACCATCAAGGCCCATCTGAACCAACAGCTGAGCAAGCTGCCCACCGCGGTGGCGTTCGGTTTTTCTCCGCCAGCCATTCCCGGCGTTGGAACTGCGGGCGGTTTCACATTCATTCTCGAAGATCGTTCGGGTGGCGATATTCAGTTCCTCGCCAAAAATCTTGCCACCTTTCTGGAAGCCGCGCGCAAGCGGCCGGAAATCGTCAGCCTGAGCACAACTTTTCTGTCCAGCGTTCCGCAACAGTTCGTCGATGTGGACCGAGACAAAGTGCTGAAACAAGGCGTGGCCCTCAACGACGTCTATCGCACCATTCAGGCCTTTATGGGCGGATATTTCGTAAACTATTTCAATCGCTTTGGCCGGCAATGGCAGGTGTACATCGAAGCTGAAGGCGAAGACCGCGCCAAGGCCGAAAATGTCGGCCAGTTCTACGTTCGCAACAACAAGGGACAGAACGTCCCCCTCTCCACTCTTACCACTATCAAGCCCAGCCTCGGCCCGGAATTTACTTTGCGCTTCAACGAATACCGTTCCGCGCAGATCAACGGCAGCGCAGGGCCGGGGTACAGCGCGGATCAGGCCACGGCCGCCCTTGAAGATGTTTTCAAACAGACCATGCCGCGAGAGATGGGTTTCGATTATTCCGGCATCTCCTTTCAAGAACAAAAAGCGCGAGAAGGCGTTCCACCTGCGGTGATCTTTGGACTATCGCTGCTGTTCGTCTTTTTGATTCTGGCCGCGCTGTACGAAAGCTGGACGTTGCCTTTCAGCGTTCTGTTGAGCACGCCCGTAGCGGTTTTCGGAGCTTTTGGAATTCTCTTGTTGCGTCGTGTATTGCTCCGCGCATTTTTCCCGCCCTACCTGGTCCAGATTGAGACCGATGTCTATTCGCAAATTGGACTCGTCATGCTTATCGGCTTGGCTGCCAAGAACGCCATCTTGATCGTGGAGTTCGCGAAGGACGAATTCGAGAAAGGAAAACCCCTGGCGGACGCCGCACTCGAGGGAGCCAGGCTCCGTCTGCGGCCGATTTTGATGACCTCTTTCGCTTTCATTCTAGGTTGCGTGCCGCTCTGGACCGCGTCCGGCGCCGGCGCCGTAGCCCGCCAAATCATGGGCACCACGGTGATCGGCGGAATGTTGGCCGCCAGCCTTATCGGCATCTTCTTCGTGCCGGGGATCTTTTATATGGTGGAGAAGTGGTCCAGCGCCGGCCAGGAACACGCTTCGGGAGCGTTGCCGACTACTCCTGCTCCGGCGGAGGGAGACTGAGATGGGCGCACCGGTTCGCAAAACAGAGGCGGCGCGAATGATGAAGCAGCTGCAGCCATTGCTTTCCATTATCGTGGCGTCGAGTCTCGTTGTCGGCTGCAAGGTCGGCCCGAACTACCATCGGCCGACTGTGCAAACTCCCGCTACGTATCGCGATCTACAAGAGAGTCCGCAGGCCCAAGCTCAGGTGGCCTCGTATGCGGATCTCCCGTGGTGGCAAGTTTTCCAGGACCCGCAATTGCAAGAGCTCATCCGCACGGCGCTAAAGCAAAACTACGATTTGCAACTCGCTACGGAGCGCATCGTCGCCGGGCGCGCGCAGGTGGCCATAACGCGCTCCAATCTATTCCCGCAGGTTCAAGGGAACGGCAATTTTGCTGGGGGAAAAGAAGGCACGTTTCAAACCAAGTACAACTTCCTGACTCTCACCGCCGATGCGGCTTTTCAGTTGGACTTCTTCGGCAAGCTGCGTCGCGCAACCGAGGCAGCGCGCGCCCAGCTCCTGGCCACGGAGGATGCGAAGCAGACCGTGGTATTGACGCTCGTAAGCGACGTGGCGAGCGACTATTTTGCACTGCTGGAACTTGACCTTGAACTCCAAATCACCCATGAGACGGTCACGACGCAGGAAGACTCTGTCAAGCTGACCAAGCTTCGCGTAGACCATGGCGTGGCTACCAAGCTTGATGTCTTGCAGGCCCAACAAGTTCTTGATTCGGCGAACGCTACCATCCCCGACTTGGAGCGGCAGATCGCGCAGGAAGAAAATGCCATCAGCATTCTCCTGGGCAATTATCCGCAGGGTGTGCCGCGTGGACGTCCGCTTGTGGAACAGCTGCTTCCTCCCGAAGTACCGCCGGGCCTACCTTCATCGTTGCTCGAGCGACGACCCGATATTCGCGAAGCGGAACAAATGCTCGTGGCCGCGAACGCCGAAATCGGCGTCGCCAAGGCGCAGTTCTTTCCACAAATTTCCCTGACGGGCTCAGGCGGCGGCTCTTTCGGACGGAGCAGCGCGTTCTCCGGCCTTATGAGCTCGCAAGTCGGAATCTGGTCCTACGGCGCCCAAGTGAGCCAGCCCATTTTTACCGGTGGAGCACTTCGCGGAAACTTGCGGCTTGCCGAGTCGCAGAATCAACAAGCGCTGATTTCTTACCGCCAAGCGATTCAGCTAGCGTTTGGAGACGTGTCCGATGCGCTGATTGGCTATCAGAAATTTCATGAGGTGCGCGTCCGGCAGGAGGATACCGTGGCGGACTTACGGGAGTCCGTCCGGCTTTCCGTGTTGCGCTACAAAGGTGGCACCACCACATATCTTGAGGTCTTGGACGGCCAGAGGTCGCTGTTCAACGCCGAACTCATACTCGCGCAGGCGCGCGGTACCGAGTACCAAAGCCTCGTGCAACTCTACCGGGCACTTGGCGGAGGCTGGCAGCAGACATAGTTCGAGATTTAGCCGTACACAAAAAGTCACGATCTTGACTCTACGATTGCGGTTGCGAATCAATTTCCCGAAAAACATTCGCGGCCAGATGGAACGCAGTGTTGGCTGCCGGCACGCCGCAATAAATCGCGGACTGCAGCAGCGCCTCCTTAATTTCGTCGCGGCTGACGCCATTGCGGAGGGCCGCGCGCAAGTGCATACAAAATTCATCGCCGCGATTGAGCGCCACGAGCATCGCCAGCGTCAGCAGGCTCCGCGTCTGGCGTGGCAGACCTGGCCGCGCCCAGATTTCCCCCCAGGCGTAACGCGTAATTAAATCCTGAAACTCAGCGTTAAAAGCGTTGGAGTTTTGCAGCGCCGCATCGACGTATTTGTCGCCGAGCACCGCGCGCCGCACTTTCATGCCTTCCTCGTACCGCTCGCGGTCCGTCATTTCAGGCCCCTTCCGAGGTGAGAAACCGCATCACCTCGCGCGTAAATTCTTCCGGTGCTTCAATATTCGAGAGATGCGCGGCATTCAACTCCGAGTATTGTGCGCCTGGAATGCTGCTCGAAAGAAAATGCCCGTCAGCGGGCGTCGCGGCGGGGTCGTGCGCGCCAGAGATAATCAGCGTCGAATTCCGGATGTTTGCCACATCTTCCCGCAAATCCGAATCGCGCAGCGCCGCGCAACAATTGACATAGCCTTCCACCGTTGTGCTCTCGATCATCTCTAGAGTTGCGCGAACTGCTTCGGGAGCGCGTTCGCGAAATTCACTGGTGTACCAGCGTTCCACAACCTGCGTGGAAATGGACTTCATGCCGCCCTGGCGCACTGTGGCGATGCGCTTTTCCCAAAGTTCAGCATTGCCGAATTTCGCCGCCGCGCTGCAGACAATTAGCTTGCGAATGCGGCTCGCGGCGTGCAATCCGAGCCACAGTCCGGTCATGCCGCCCATGCTCAGGCCGCAAAAGTGCACGCGCTCGAGCTTCAGCGCGTCGAGCAGCGCTACAACATCTCCACCGAGTTGGTCGAAATTGTAAGGCCCCGGAACGACGGTGGTACGGCCATGACCTCGTGTATCGTAGCGCAATACCGAAAAGTGTTTCTCGAATTCCGGCAGCTGCGCATCCCACATAGACAAATTCGTGCCCAGCGAATTCGAAAGCATCAGCAGCGGAGCGGTTGATTGCCCGCTAAGCGCGTAGTGAATTCGTCGGTCGGGGAATTCCAAAAATGTCATGGTGCTACTCCCCCTTCCGACTGGGTTTGTCGTCGTGCGCACGAGCGGTCTCTAGCACCTTGTTGATCATGCTGCTCGAACTGCCCAAATAGTTGTTGGCGTTGAATAACTGGCGAAGCGTTTGCTCCGGAAGGTGTTGCAGAATCGCTGGTGTCGCGAGTAGCACATCGCGCAAATGCTCGCGATTTTCTATAGCTTGCTGGCAAGCTGCCTCGACTGCGCGTCGCGCCTCCTGCTTACCGACACGCGCGGCCAGACGAACCGTTACACCCTCCGCGTAGATCAATCCGCGCGTAGCTTCAAGGTTTTCCCCCATTCGCGCAGCATTCACCTCGAGTCCGGAAATTGCTCCGTGCAAATGATACAGCGCTCCTCCAGCCAGGCCCACAACCTCAGGAAGTGTTTCCCACTCCGCCAGCCAGCCGCCGAGTCCCCGCTCGTCTTCTTGCACCATGGCGCCGAGAACGGTCGAAACCAGTCCTGGGACTCGAGTGGCGGCGGCCAGCACCGTAGCGCAGCCTACGGGATTGCGTTTGTGCGGCATGCTGGAAGAGCCGCCACGTCCGCTGCCGCCGGGTTCGCACAACTCGCCAATCTCGGTTTGCATGTGCAGCGAAATATCGCGCGCGATTTTTCCCAGCGTGCCCGAAAGCAATCCCATGCACATCGCCACTTCACCGAAACGATCGCGATGAGTGTGCCAGGGAATATCCGGCAATCTTAGTGACAATTCCTTCGCCAGCGCCGCGGCCACCTTTCCGCCGCGCTCCCCAAGCGCCGACAGCGTGCCCACCGCGCCGCCGAATTGCAACACCAGCGCTCGCTCGCGAATTTCTTCCAGGCGGCGGCGGTGGCGGAGTAGCGCGTCGAGCCAACCGGCAACTTTCGCTCCAAACGTAGTAGGCGCGGCATGCTGTAGCCACGTTCGACCCACTATCAATGTTGTGCGATGTTTGTCGGCCAGGGTTGCGAGTAGCTCGCACAATTGCCGCAGTTTGTGTTGCATCGCCGCGAGTGCCGGGCGAAGTTGCAAGACAAATCCGGTGTCGATGGCGTCTTGGCTCGTCGCTCCCCAGTGCACGAAGCCCGCGGCCCAGGCATCCTCTTCTGCCACCAGGGCAGTAAGCTGTTGCACCATCGGAATTGCCAGGTTGCCGGCGTTCGCGGCATTCGTTTGCAGAGTGGCAACATCAAAAAACTCCGCGCGGCATTTCGCGGTAATCGCTGTCGCTGCTTTCAGAGGAATAATCCCGCAAGCGGCTTCCGCCCGCGCCAGCGCCGCCTCAAAATCAAGCATGCCCTGCAGACGCGCGGCATCGGAGAACGCCTCATCCATCGCCGGAGAGCGAAACAGCGAATCAAGCAGCGACATGCAAAAACACCATCACCTTTCGCGTCCGGCAAAAATTAGGGGCGTTCACCATTCAAAAAAAACCGTTTCGTCTGTCCCTTGCAAAATCACATTCCATTGGAACGACCCGGCTGCGCGATCAGCCACCTTGGCGATCAACGTGTCCCGGCGCTCCTCCGGCACCAATCCCAACACCAGATCATTGGCGTTCCGCGGTTCATCCGGGAAATAAATGCGCGTCATCAATCGCGTGAGCAAGCCGCGCATAAAAATCGAAACGAGCAGGTGTGGCGCGTGCTCCCGCCCTTCGGTATCGCTGCCGCTTCCGGGTTTGACGCTTACAAAACGAAACTCTCCGTGTTCGTTCGTCGCCACACGCCCAAACCCGCAAAGGCCTTTGGCAGTTGAAGAGTCTTCTTTTTCACCGTTGCGCGGATAGATGCCCCGCGCGTCTGCCTGCCAAATTTCCAGCACTGCATCGGGAACCGGCATCCCATCGCCATCAAGAACGCGTCCCGCGATGGCCATGCATTCGCCCGCGGCCGTGCCTGCGGCAATATTTTCATTGCACAACCGCCCCAGCGCAATGCTGAAGAACGGACCAACCGTCTGCGAAGAAGTAGGAACGAGACTCATCTTATGTAGCGCATCCTATTTTTCCATGGGCGTCACGCGACTGCCCCGCAGGACAATATCAAAGCGAAAGCCCAGCGCGGTTTCGGGAATAGTGCTATCCCAATCAAATCCCGCGACCAAGCGCGCCCGCGCAGCTTCATCTGCGATGGAATTAAATATGGGGTCGTACGCCTGCAGCACATCTCCCGGAAAATACATCTGCGTAACCAGCCGCGACGCAAAGGCCGGCCCGAATACGGAAAAATGAATATGCGCTGGCCGCCACGCATTCGCGTGATTGCGCCAGGGATACGCGCCCGGCCGCACCGTCACGAAGCGGTAGCGTCCTTCATCATCAGTGAGCGTATGCCCGCAACCCGTAAAGTGCGGATCCAGCGGCGCATCGTGCTGATCCTTCTTGTGCAGATAGCGGCCCGCGGCGTTGGCCTGCCAAATTTCGATCAGCGTGTGCCGCACCGGCCGCGCGTCTTCGTCCAAAACTTTTCCGCTCACCACAATGCGTTCGCCAATCGGCGCGCCGCTTGATTGCCTCGTCAGATCGCAGATGCGCGGCTCCACGCTACTCGCCGAAAAAATCGGTCCGCTCAATTCTGAGCTTGTGTGGGGCGCACGAATCAGCGGCAACGTCGGGGCGCGTTTTTGCGACGACACATAAGCCGGGTGCAGCAGCGGCGGTTGCGTCGAGAGATGTGGCAAACGATAGCTCACCGGCTCGCTCATGCGAAACGCCTCCTTCCCATGAAGCTGGATGGTCCTGCACAATCGCTCGATATTAGCTCACGCAAGCGCTTCGCAATGCTCAAACTGTCAGAAAATGTTTCGCGGTCACACGCGCTGCGCCAGTGCCGGCATTAAGTCGCGTTCCACCCACGGCAAAATCCACTCTGAAGCCACATCCTCCGCCATAGTCCCCGCGCTCGCATCGTGCAGCAAAGCCTCACCGGCCCGTTGCGCGCCCAACTCGCCCAGCAATTTATCAAAGCGCAGCCCGCCCTGGCAGAAGGTCTTGCCGTACGTTTGATCTCCCAGCGCGATCACGCCGTAAACAATTCCGCGCAGGTCCGGGCGTTTTTCCTCAAGGCTAGCGAACACCCTTTGCGCATTGTCCGGAACGTCACCGCTCCCGTACGTTGAGGTGCAAATCAGGAAAGCGTCACATCCGGAGCCATTCCTCTCGAACACGCTCGCGTCGCGGCCGTCCATCAGCACAATTTCGGTGCGGTGCCCAGCCTTTGCCAGCACTTGCTCGATATCCTTCGCCACCGCCTCGGCGGTGCCGGTCATCGTTCCCACGAGTATGCGAAGCTCCACCAGTCAGCCTCTCTTTACCTTTATTGCGCTCCGACGCGTAACCAGCGCACGATCCATATCACGAACCGCCTCATTGAAGCCTAGACGTGCCATCAGATATGTATTATAGTGCATTCGTAGCGGTTGGCAATGCTTCATAATGCATGAAAACCTCAATCCGCTAACTACCCCTACCCCGTCCGCTCCGGCTGTGCCCCGCAGCGACCCGCCCTCCGTCGCCGATGCCGATTATCTTCGACGCCTCGGCGAACGCGTTCGCGAAGCCCGCGCCCGCCGCGGCATGACCCGCCGCATCCTCTCGCGAGATTCGCGCGTCTCCGAGCGCTACCTCGCGCAACTCGAAACCGGCCAGGGCAATATCTCCGTTTTGCTGCTTCGTCAGGTGGCGCAGGCTCTGGACCTGCCCATGCACGCGTTGCTGCACGACGCAGCCGAGCTCTTCGGAGAGCTCGCCCGTGCCACGGAATTCCTCGCCAAGCTATCCGGTGAACAGCAGCAGCGCGCTCGTGAAATGCTTTTGCGCGAATTCAGTGCCGTGGATCCCGTTGCGCGCCGCCAGCGCATCGCCATCGTAGGATTGCGCGGCGCAGGAAAATCAACGCTCGGCGGCATGCTGGCCACGCAGCTCGGTCTGCCGTTCATCGAGCTCGATCGCGTCATCGAGCAACACAGCGGCTTGGGCCTCAGCGTAATTTTCGATTTGTACGGCCAGAGCGGATTCCGCCGCTTGGAGCGCGAATGCCTCGACCAGATTTTGCAGCGTCATACGACGTTTGTCCTGGCCACCGGCGGCAGCTTGGTTTCCGAAGCCGCCACCTACGAGCGCCTGCTCACCGATTGTTTCACTGTCTGGCTGCGCGCCACGCCGGAAGACCACATGCAGCGCGTCATTGCCCAGGGCGACACGCGCCCCATGTCCGAAAATCGCGAAGCCATGTCCGAGCTGAAAAACATCCTCAACGTCCGCGAGCCGCTCTATCGCCGTGCGGACATTACCGTGGATACCAGTTCCCAATCGCTGCCCGATACGTTTGAAGATCTGGCGCGCGCCATCCGACAGGAGCCGCAACAGATCTAAGGTCTATTAAGCGCCAAGGAGCGCCGTTCCAAATGTCCGAAGTCGTAAATAAAGAAAAAGAACTGGTCACCTTTGACGCGTCGGAATCGGCAACCAGTGCCCGCCCCTATCAGCACTGGAAACTCACCATCGACGGCCGCATCGCCACGCTGGCCCTCGACGTGAACGAAGACGGCGGCTTGCGCCCGGGATACAAGCTGAAATTAAACTCCTACGACCTTGGCGTGGACGTCGAGCTCCACAACATCTTGCAAAGCATTCGCTTCGAACATCCCGAAGTCGCTTGCGTAGTTCTGACCAGCGCTAAAGAAAAAATCTTCTGTGCCGGCGCCAACATCTACATGCTCGGAACCTCTTCCCACGCCTGGAAAGTAAATTTTTGCAAATTCACCAACGAAACCCGCAACGGCATGGAAGACTCCAGCCGCCACGATGGTCTGCGTTTTCTCGCCGCCCTCAATGGCACCACTGCGGGCGGCGGTTACGAAATGGCCCTCGCCTGCGATGAAATTGTTTTGATTGATGATCGCTCCAGCGCGGTAAGCCTGCCTGAAGTCCCGTTGCTCGGTGTTCTGCCCGGCACGGGCGGACTCACGCGCATGGTGGACAAGCGCCACGTACGCCGTGATCTGGCCGATATTTTTTGCACCAATCCCGACGGCGTGCGCGGCGAACGCGCCAAGTCTTGGGGCCTGGTGGATGAAATTGCCGCCCCCGCGCAGTTCGCCGCCGCTATTCGCCAGCGCGCAGAACGCCTCGCAAATTCCTCGCCACGCTCGGCCGTCGCAAAAGGTATCAAGCTGCAACCTTTGGTGCGGAAAGTTGACGACGACGGCTATCACTACCGCCATGTCCACGTCACCTTCGACCATACTGCGCGCACCGCCACACTAACCGTGCGTGGCCCGCAAAACGATCAACCAACCTCCATCGCGGAAATTGTCGCGCTCGGTGACCAGTGGTGGCCTCTCGCCATGGCTCGCGAACTGGACGACGCCATCCTGATGCTGCGTGCCAACGAGCCAGAGTGCGGTCTCGTGCTTCTGAAAACACAGGGCGGCCCAGACGCAGTCCTAGCTTGCGGCGCCACGCTTATGGAATTTTCGGGTCACTGGCTCGTCCGCGAAACCATCGGTCTGCTACGCCGCACCTTCGCGCGCCTCGACGTTTCCTCGCGCAGCATGTTCGCCCTGATCGAACCCGGCTCGTGCTTCGCCGGACTGTTTTTTGAGTTGGCATTGGCTGCCGACCGCAGCTACATGCTCGCTGCGGATGAGACAGAATCTGAGGCAACGGAAAATCCAAGCGCTCCGCGCATCGCCATCGATGCCACGAACTTCAAATTGTTTCCCACCGTCACCGGAGAGACACGCTTGTCGAGCCGGTTCGGTGGTCAGGTGGAGAAACTTGCCGAACTCGCCGCCGCTTCCGGGCGATTGCTTTCATCGGCGGACGCGCTCGACGCTGGCCTGATCACCGTCGCGCCAGACGATCTCGACTGGGAAGACGAACTCCGCATGGCCATCGAAGAACGTTGCAGCCTCTCTCCCGATGCCCTCACAGGCATGGAAGCCAGCCTGCGTTTTCCCGGCGCGGAGAGTCTCGAAACCAAAGTGTTCGGCCGCCTCTCCGCCTGGCAAAACTGGGTCTTCATTCGCCCCAATTCCACCGGAGAAAACGGCGCGCTAAAACTATTCGGCACCGGCAAAAAATCACGCTTCGACTGGGAGCGAATCTAATGACCATGAACTATCAGGACCGCATTCCCAACAATATTGAACTGGGTGCCAATCGCACCCTGCAGCGCGCCTTAGAACACTGGCAGCCCGCCTTCCTAAAATGGTGGCACGGCCTCGGCCCCAGCGATTTCAACGCTTCCGACGTCTACCTCCGCACCGCTACCAGCGTTGACGCCAAAGGCTGGGCGACTTACGGTTTTGTTCGCATGCCCGAATATCGCTGGGGGATTTTTCTTGCTGAGCCGGAGCCCGACCGTCGCATCGGCTTCGGTGATAATTTTGGTCAGCCCGTCTGGCAGCAAGTTCCTGGAGAACATCGTTCCACGCTGCGTCGCTTGATCGTCACGCAAGGCGACACGGAGCCCGCCAGCGTCGAACAGCAGCGCCTGCTCGGCCACACCGCGCCATCGCTCTACGACCTTCGGAATATTTTCCAGGTGAACGTTGAAGAAGGCCGTCACCTATGGGCCATGGTCTATCTCCTCCACGCGCACTTTGGCCGCGACGGCCGCGAAGAAGCCGAAGAATTGCTCGAGCGCCATTCCGGCGACGCCGACAAACCCCGCATCCTCGGCACCTTCAACGAACCCATCAGCGACTGGCTCAGCTTCTACATGTTCACCTACTTCACCGATCGCGACGGAAAATTTCAACTAAAGTGTCTTGCCGAATCCAGCTTCGATCACCTATCGCGCACCTGCAAATTCATGCTCACCGAAGAAGCCCACCACATGTTTGTGGGCGACACCGGTATCGCTCGCGTAATCAAGCGCAGTCTAGAAGTAATGGCCGAACTAAACACTCAGGATCCTGAAGCGGTCCGCAAAGCGGGCGCCGTCGACCTCCCATTAATCCAGAAATATCTGAATTTCTGGTTCAGCTCCTCGCTGGATCTTTTCGGCGGAGACTCTTCCTCCAACGCTGCCTCCTATTTCGCCAACGGACTGAAAGGCCGCCCTGACGAATCGCGCTTCGAAGATCATTTGGCCGCCGATTCGCTGTTCACCCTCGAACTCCCTAACGGCCAGGGCGGGGTAAAAGCCGAACAAATCCCTATGCGCAACGCCATGAACGAAGTCGCGCGCGACGCCTACGTAAAAGATTGCCAAATGGGCGTAACCCGCTGGAACAAACTCATCGAACGCGCCAACTGCGATTTTCGCATGACCCTCCCCAGCCCGCACTTTCGTCGCAGCGTAGGCAGTTGGGCCCACATCCCCACAGACACCGCTGGCCAAATCATCAGCAGGGAAGCTTTCGACGCTCGCCTGCCCGAATGGCTACCTACCGAAGCCGACCGCGCCTTCATCCGCAGCCTGATGAAAGGTGTCTACGAAGTAGGCAAAATCGCCGGCTGGATCGCACCCCCAGACCGCGGCATCAACAATCTCGACATCAACTACGAATACATAAAATTCCACTGATTTGTTTGTCTTCGCTTTTGCCGTTGTAGCGGCCGCTTTCCGAAGTGGTCGCCTTTGCCGCCGCGCAGCCGTCATAAGAGGAAGGTGTTATGTAGGTGCCGGACTTTAGTCCGGCCTGAAGTTCTGAAATGTCGTTGCACACGCAAGTACTCGGGCTCGCAGCACGAACCCGCGCGCTTGGCGTAGAATAGTTAGATACAAACTATCGAATTCGGAAGGTAATGCTCATGCCGCAATCATCATCGGTTCTGCAGGTCAACGAAGGAAAATCCCGCGCGAACAAGAAGCGCAATCCCTCCGTTCCCTTGAGCAAGAACGACCACCTCCTCCGTTGGGTGGATAAAATGGCCGAGCTCACTAAGCCCGCCGCCATCCACTGGGTCGACGGCTCTCCGGAGGAAAACGCCGCCATCTGCGCCGAAATGGTCGAAAGCGGCACCTTCATCAAGTTGAATGACAAACTCTGGCCCGGTTGTTACTACGCTCGCTCCGATGCCAGCGACGTGGCTCGCGTCGAAGACCGCACCTTCATCTGCTCCTATTCTAAAGATGCCGCCGGCCCCACCAACAACTGGGAAGATCCCTTCGAGATGCGCAAAAAATTGCGCGCCCTTTTCAAAGGCGCCATGCGCGGCCGCACTATGTATGTCTTGCCATTCAGCATGGGCCCGGTGGGCTCGCCGCTGTCCAAGATAGGCGTGCAGCTCACGGACTCGCCATATGTTGTCGTCAACATGCGCATCATGGCGCGCATCGGTACGCCGGTCATCGCGGAAATCGATAAGGGCATGCGCGTGGTGCCCTGCATGCATTCCGTCGGGGCTCCGTTGGCGCCCGGCGAAAAAGATGTGCCGTGGCCTTGCAACAAAGAAAAATATATTGTGCATTTTCCCGAGTCCCGCGAAATCTGGTCCTACGGCTCCGGCTATGGTGGCAACGCCTTGCTAGGCAAAAAGTGCTTTGCTCTGCGCATCGCCTCAAATATCGCGCGCGACGAAGGTTGGATGGCCGAGCACATGCTCATCGTCGGCGTGGAAGATCCTTCTGGCGATAAGACTTACGTCGCCGCCGCTTTCCCCAGCGCCTGCGGAAAAACAAATTTTGCCATGCTCATTCCGCCAAGAGGTTTTGAAGGCTGGAAAGTCTGGACCGTCGGCGACGACATTGCCTGGATTCGCCCGGACGAAACCGGCGCCCTCCGTGCCATCAATCCCGAAGCCGGATTTTTCGGCGTTGCACCGGGCACCAGCAAAAAAACCAATCCCAACGCCATGGCCACGCTGGCGAAAAACACCATTTTCACCAACGTCGCGTTAACCCCCGAAGGCGGCGTCTGGTGGGAAGGCATGACCGACACGCCTCCCGCCGAATGCCTGGACTGGCAAGGCAAGAAGTGGACCTCGCAAATCGCCAAGGAAACCGGCGCCAAAGCCGCTCACCCGAACGCGCGTTTCACCGCTCCCGCTTCGCAATGCCCCACCATTGACCCCGCCTGGGAAGATCCCAACGGTGTTCCAATAAGCGCCATCGTTTTCGGTGGGCGCCGCGCCACCACCATGCCGCTGGTCTTCCAAGCCTTTAATTGGAGCGCTGGCGTTTACGTTGGCGCCACCATGGGTTCCGAAATGACCGCGGCCGCCGCGGGTACCGTCGGCAAAGTTCGTCGCGACCCCATGGCTATGCTCCCGTTCTGTGGCTATCACATGGGCGATTATTTTCGCCACTGGATCAAGATGCAGCGCTCGCTCGACGTCACGCCCAAAATTTTCCACGTAAATTGGTTCCGCAAAGACGCCGATGGAAATTTCATGTGGCCGGGTTTCGGCGACAATATGCGCGTCCTCAAGTGGATTGTCGACCGCGTCAAAGGCCGTTCTCTCGGCCACGAAACTCCCATCGGCTGGATGCCCAGCTACACGGACATGGAATGGAAGGGCCTGCCCTTCACTCCAGAAAAGTTTGACGCGCTGCAGAAATTCGATCGCAGCGAGTGGACCCGCGAGGTCATAGGCCACGAAGAACTTTTCATCGAACTCCACGACCACTTGCCAAAAGAAATGGTCTACGAGCGCGAACTCCTGATCTGCCGTTTGTAGCGGCCGCCTTCTGAGGCGGACGCCTTTCGTCAGCATCGCGCACACTGTCCCTTGTAGAGGCGGAGCATGCCGCAGGCTTGTCCAAATTAGGTTCTGAAACGAGGGCGGAAAGACCTGTTACCTTGAGTTGGGTTCCGTGACAAGAACCAACTTTAAGGACAGGAGCTTCCGCCTTGAACCGAGTATGCAGT
>JABCZD010000018.1 GCA_013289855.1 Acidobacteriota bacterium
CGGTTTCGTTGCGGAGAACGTAAACGAAGAACATACGAGGGCAACACGGTTCGCGGGGGGATTCGAACTCCCGACCTTCTGGTTTCCGCCGCAGGCGGACTCTATCCAGCTGAGCTACGGGCGCACAGTCTTTAAATTGTAGCACAGCACATTATTTTTTCATCCGCTCGCTCGCCAGTGATCAGCCAGCGGACTCTTGCCCGAGTATCCGCTTAAGTTCCTCTCGCCCTTGGCCCGATTTCAGGAATTTTTCGCGCCGCATCGCTTCGGCTCGCGTAGCGTGTTCCTCTTGATAGATCACAACCCAACTACCGCGATTCTTCGTAGATCGGGTAACTCCGCTGTTATGTTGTCCCAAACGCTGCACAAGATCAGACGTAAAACCAGTATAGTGGCGGCCGGTTTCGTTGCGGAGAACGTAAACGAAGAACATACGAGGGCAACACGGTTCGCGGGGGGATTCGAACTCCCGACCTTCTGGTTTCCGCCGCAGGCGGACTCTATCCAGCTGAGCTACGGGCGCACACTCTTTAAGTTGTAGCACAGCACATTATTTTTTCATCCGTCGCCCGCCAGCGGTCAGCCTGCGAACGTAAAGCCGGTATACGGCCTCTTTCGCTACGGAGAACAGGCTATCCGGACGGATAGCACCCTATCTGTTCAGATAGCATTTATTCTCGCGATCGCGCCACAAAATATTTCCGCCGCAATTACGTTGGCGTCTATCTCTGTGTGAAATAGGTGCTTCCGCCGAAAAACTGCACATCTTAAATCTTCCTTCATTTGGCCGCGCAAATGCTCCCTCCACTGCGTGCATTGCAGAGCAGAGATTTACAGCATGCAAGCAAGATAAGTTGGAGAGGAGAAATAAAATGAAATTTCAAGTACATCGTTTGTTCGTCATAGCGGCCATCGGATTGTTCAGCGTTGCCGCCTCCGCCCTCCCAGCGGTTGCCCAGGACGCAGTAAGGGGCCACTTTACGCTCCCTCACCAGGTACGCTGGCAGAACACGAATCTCCCGGCCGGTGATTACACTTTCACGCTGCCATCCCTCGCGCCCTTTAGCGCGATGACAGTTACCGGACCAAATGGCTCGGTGTTCGAGCTCGCCCGCGTATATTCCGACCGCCGGTCCGACGGTCCCAGCGTCTTGATCCTTGAACAGCGCGATGGAATCTCCTACGTTAGCCAGATGAACCTGTCCGAGGTCAGTGTGCAAATAAACTACACGGTGCCCAAGCAATCGCGCAGAGATGAGCCCCTTGCCCAAGCACCCACCACTGAGAAAATTCTCGTCGCCATGGTCGTAAACTAGCACCTCGAACAACCGTGCTCAAACAACAGTGTCTCTTCCGTGGGCAAGCCCAGCAAAATCGGGCTTGCCCTAACTGTTTTCGGCGTCGAATGCCCGCTCTCAGTTCATTGGTGGCAAGGGCGTCTAAGGCGTGTCGATCGTCAAATTATTTAGTACAGCTGTACCATTCTTACATTGACGAACCAAGGTACCTTACTGTATACTTTCACATGTAGGTTATAGTACTTGGTCTCGACATTTCCCAGGAAGGCGCCGGCTCTGGGATAACCACTTACTAAACAATTTTCCGGCCTAAGCTATTTAGAATGAACACTTGCAGAAGGTTGTGAAAACAAAGGCACTTTAAGTCCCTTTCTTTTCACATCCTTTCGCGAATCCCTCAGGGGTAGAGCCCCTGTAGCGGCCGCCTTCCGAGGCGGACGCCTTTGACTTTTCTGAGGTCGTCTTGGTCGCCCCTGACTTTTCTTCCGTCGCGGGCCGCCGTTTCAACTGCCTCACCTCGCCAACGAGGCCCCGCGGAACCGAGGATCACCATGCACTCACGCCGCCTCGCCCTTCACAAACACCTTCCCATGCTCCTCCGCCCCAAACCACAGCAGCACCGCCAGCGCGCAAATGGTGACAATCTCAAACGCGGCGATGGCCCACCGGTACCCCACGCGATCCCGCAACGCGTACTCCATCGAATTGGTCGGCGAAGCAAGCAGTATCCCCAGTTGGTACGCCAGACCAGGCATCAACCCGCGCGCCGAATCCGCCGCCAGTTCGTTCAGGTGTACGGGAATAACTCCCCACGCCCCCTGCACCCCGATCTGCATCACAAACGCGCCCGCCGCCAACAGCATCAGTTTGCCGCTGAACGCCCAGATCGGAATCACCGCCAGCGACACCGCCAGCGCCGCCATCATGCTCTTGCGCCGACCCGCTCGCTGCGAAAGCAGTCCAAAGATAATCGCGCCAATCACCGCGCCAACGTTATAAAAAATCGCGATGTTCGCGCGCATCGCCGCGGCCACGCCGTGTACTTCCTGCAAAAAATCGGGATAAAGGTCCTGCGTGCCGTGCGAGAGGAACATCATGAACGTCATCAGCACCACTAGATACGCGAAGCGCCGCCAATTCTTACCCACCACCCGCAGCACCTCTCCGGTGCTCGCCGCCTTATGTTCTTTCCACGCCTGCGACTCCGGCACTTTGGTGCGGATGTACAGCGCCAGCAGCGCGGGAACCGCGCCGATCCAGAACATCGCGCGCCAGCCCCAATGCGGCAGCAGAAATCGCGCCGCCATCGCCGCCAGCAAATATCCGATGGAGTATCCGCTTTGCAGAATGCCGCTCAGCACGCCGCGCCATTTTCGCGGCGCTGCTTCCATCGCCAGCGACGCGCCCACGCCCCACTCACCACCCATGCCGATGCCAAACAGCGCGCGCAAAATCAAGAACACCGTAAAGTTAGGAGCAAAGCCGCAAAGTAATTCGATCAGCGAAAAATAAATCACGTTGCACATCAGCGGAATGCGCCGCCCGTAGCGATCCGCAAGCAAGCCGAACAGCACCGCGCCGACGGGACGCATCGCCAGCGTGGCGAAGGTGGTCAGCACAATGTCTTTTTTGTTGACACCAAATTGATGCGCCAACGTATCGAAGAGGAAAACTGCAATGAAGAAATCAAAAGCATCCAGGGTCCAGCCAAAAAATCCCGCGAGAACAGCATGATGCGTTCCCGGAACATGCGCCCGCACCACTTCCCTCGTGCTCCGATCGCTGATGCTGGATTCGTTCATGCCGGTTGGTCGATGTCGCGCTCGCGGATGTTGGGTTCGCTCATGCCCTGTTGGCCAACGGCCAGTTGCCTCGCGCTAGCCCACTCATGCGGGTTCTGCTCAACGTCAGCCTTCCTGCCACTTCGCAGCGTCTGGCATCAACCGCCAAATGGTAATGCCACAAGCCACGGCCACTACGCCCAGCGCCGCGCCCGCCGGATAACGCCCGAAGCAAATCTCGCCAATCGAAAACAGCGTCGAGTACACCAGCACGCAACCGACAATCCAACTGAGCAGATTGCGTCCCAAATCGCGCGTCACCGGTTCATCGCCGCACATCTGCGCCACCGGACGCCAGCCAGTGATCTGCGGACGCACTTTGCGATAAAACTTCGCGAGTATTTCTCCCGGCTCGGCGTCCGTCAAGAACGTAACGGCCAGCCACACCAGCGTGGTAAATCCCGTGGTGCACAGCGTGGTTTTGGCGAACACCACCGGATCGGATCCGGAAAATGGCTGCGGCCGGCCAGTCAGCGTCATCCACAGCGACGCGGAGTGCAACGTCAGCGTAGCCACCAGCGCAGCAATCATTGCGGAAATTTCGCTCCACGCATTGACGCGCCACCAATACCAGCGCAGCAAATACACGCCGCCGGTTCCTGCGCCCAGTTCCAAAACAATTTTCCAGCCTTCGCTCACGGATTGCAGGTTCCACGCTACAAACGCCGCGGCGAACACCAGCAACACCGTAGAGAGGCGCGAAGCATTTACGTAATGCGATTCGCTCGCTTTCTTGTTCAAAAAACGGCGATAGAAATCTTCCACCAGGTACGAACTGCCCCAATTCAATTGCGTCGCTACCGTGGACATGAACGCGGCCATGAATCCCGCCAGCAAAATGCCCAGCAGCGCGTGCGGCGTCTGCCGCGTGGCCACCAGCATGTAACCTTTTTCCGGTTGCGCCAGCCCCGGATACAAAACCACCGCCGCCAGCGCCGTCAAAATCCACGGCCACGGCCGCAGCGCATAATGCGCCAGATTAAACCACAGCACGGAAAGCAATCCGTTGCGTTCATCTTTCGCGCTGAAAATTCTCTGCGCGATGTACCCGCCGCCGCCGGGCTCCGCGCCGGGATACCAGAACGCCCACCACTGCACCGCCAGATGCACTACGAAGGTAATCACTGGCAGCGTCCACAAAGCTTCGCCGGTTATGCCGCGCGAAAAATCCGGCAGCAACGCGGTGATGTCGCTGGCGCCGGGACCGACCGCCGCACGCTTCGCGGCCAGCGTCGCGAGCATCTGTTGCATGCCGCCCGCGGCGTGCACCCCGTACCACGCCACGCCGATCACGATGGCCATCTTCAAGACAAACTGGAAAAGATCGGTCCACAGAACGCCCCACAATCCGCCAAGCGAAACGTAAAAGCCGGTGAACGGCATCAAGAAGAACACGCAGATGGCCAGCGCCTTCGCGTCGCTCACCCCCATCGCGGTGCTGATGATGTTCACCATAGCCTTGGTGACCCATCCAAGAATCAGGCAGTTCATCAGCAGCCCGAGATACACCGCGCGAAAGCCGCGCAGAAATGCCGCCGGCTTGCCGGAGTAACGCATCTCCGCAAACTGCACGTCGGTAATCAGTCCGGAGCGCCGCCACAATCGTGCGAACAAAAACACCGTCATCATTCCCGACGGCAAGAAACTCCACCACAACCAGTTCCCGGCCACGCCTTGGGTGTAGACCAGGCCGCTCACCGCCAGCGGCGTATCCGCGGCGAACGTGGTGGCCACCATGGACGTTCCCGCCAGCCACCAGGAAACATTGCGCCCGGAAACGAAATAATCTTCCGTGCTTTTGCCGGAACGCCCGCGAAAATACAATCCCATCGCCAGCGTCACCAGCAGATATCCGACAATTGCGGCCCAGTCAGCAGCGGTTAAGTGCAAAGTGTTTCGCTCCCCAATTTCGCTGTTCGCGAATTGCAGTTTGCTACGGTTTCGTCAGTAATCGCTAACGATGTGCAGACGCTATCACTAGTTGCAAATTATCGCGGCGCAATTTCATTGCGCGATCGGCGCGCGCGCCGCTTTACCGGGAAATACTCCGTCGACGAGCTTCCCATTCTTTACCACGGCCACGCCATTGACGAGGACAAATTCAATGCCTTCGGAATACTGCAGCGGCTCTTCAAACGTAGCCTTGTCGATAACGCGTTGCGGATCAAAGATGGTGATGTCCGCGTCGGCACCCACGCGGATTCGCCCTTTGTCGTGAAACACAGGAGCGCGCTGTTCCAGCCGTTGCGCCGGCATCAGCGTCATCTTGCGCAGCGCGGTCATCAGGTCCAGCGTTCTTTCTTCGCGCACGTAATGCCCCAACACCCGGGAAAACGTTGCTTGCCCGCGCGGATGAATCTTCGGCCCCGTGATCGGCATGCCATCGCTAGCCACCATGACGATCGGATTCGCAAGCGCCGTCCGCACCATTTCTTCCGGAATGCTGAAAACCACCACGTTGCCACCAACTTTGCGATATTTCTCAAACGTTTCCGCGGTCAGTCGTTCGCCGGTCTCGGTCCACTGCACGTCGTGGTAAGTAATACCCTGGCGCTCTTGCCATCCCGGATCGAAAATCGCCGATTGCAGTGCGGTGCTGCCCGCGGTGTATGGATAGCACTCGGTGGTCACGTCGAGTCCGTTTTTCCGCGCGCCTTCCACGGCGGCGATCAGTTGGGGCGTATCGCGCAATCCCATGCTGGTGATGTGCACCACGTGCAAGGGAGCGCCCGTGGCGGCCGCGGCGGCGATAACCTCTTCGATTCCCGCCAAGCCATCCATGGGTTCCAGCACTCCGGCGTAGCGCAAATGCACGTGAACGGAAGCATGGTATTTTGCCGCCGCGCGAAACATTTCCAAAATTTCTTCGTGCGACGCTGCCTCCGTGTAGTTGATGCCCATGCCCACGGCGAGCGCGCCCCGCTGCAAGCCGTACTCGATCTGCCGACGCATTTCCGCGATTTGTTCCGGCGTGGCCGGCTTATGCGCCGCGTCCCCGGTCGGAAGAAACAGCCCTGGATCGCCGATCACCTTCATGCGTACCGGGATGTGCCCGATGCTCACGCCATAATTGATCAGCGCTTTTCCTTCGCGATGGGCGTACCAGCCGTCCACGTCAGCGGTGCCCACTTCCAGTTCGAGCGTGGTGGTGACGCCATCGTGCGCCTGAAACTGATAGTTGCGCGGCTCTTGTCCGTGCTCGTGAAGATCGATGAATCCCGGAGCCACCACCAGACCTTGCGCATCAATGGTGGTTTTGCCATGCAGAACGCCGGCGGAAATCGCACGAATTTTTCCGTCGCTGATGCCCACGTTTCGTTGCGCATCCAGCCCAGACTCCGGATCCATGACGCGGCCGTTGAGGATGACCAGGTCATACATCGCGTCCTGCGGCGCGGCATGCGAGTACATCGCCGCAAGCGAGACCGCCAAGAGGGAGACGGCCGCAACGATCACGCAAACGACGTTTCGTCTCCGGATACTGCGCAAAGCGATCATCCAGTGTCCTAGCGAAGCGATTTGCCGACGCTAAGTCTCAACACAAGATCAGCCGCTGTCAAAGGTTTTCTGAAACGATTTAATAGAGGCTATCGAGTGCGCATGCGGGTGAGCGCAGAGTTTCCTGGGAACGCCAATCTCCCGATTGGCGGGTTTCTGCCCGGGAGATTGGCGTTCCCAGGAAAACAAAAACCCGGATCGCTGGGGTGAGCGACCCGGGTCGGGGCAACTGCTTGAGGGGGGCCTGGGGTAAACTTTAAAAAATCGTGATAACGCCTAAGGAACTGCGAAAGCGCTTCCTGCAAACGGTTTAATGCACGTGCTGTGTGGCCAGCACACAGATCTGGCGCAAGTCTTCGTAGGTGAAAAATATCTCGTCGCAGCCGTCAGCCGTCTCGCGCAGACCCAAGCCGGATTCGGAGGAGAGGTCGAACAGTTCTTCTTCGGAGAGGCCCAACAGCAGAGCGGCCCGGCGATGCGTTACGTACTTGTATTCCTGTTTTTGTTGTTGCGTCTTCATATTCCCTCCCTCAGGGCCTTGCACAACGCCTGATCCCAACCGGTTAAGCCGGAACGGGTCAAGCTGGAACCAAGGCCATGCTGTCTTGCTCCACAGCCAGGATCATTACTTTATAGATGTCCACGTCCCAGCCTTCGCCGATGCGGACGCGAACCGTTTCGTCGCCATCTTTCAGCAGCTTGCCGCGCAGCGGCACCTTAATGTCACCGAGTGCGACTTGCAGCACCACCGCTCTCCCCACCCACGGCTGAAATGCGTTCGTCATGTCTCTCCCTCGAGCCCCACTGCCAACCGCGCGCCACTTGCCGCTGTGACGTCGCGATGACTACAACATCGTGCCGTGAGAGAGAATCGCGCAGCGTACTGTGCGCCACAATGGTACAGAGAGGGTATTCAGCTGGTACGAACAGACTAGTTTTGAATTGAGCAAAAATTCTTGTGAGCGCGCGCTAAAAATTTCGAATCGGCATCACGAACGGCATGACGGAGGGCATGACAAAGTGCGGCAAGTACCTCGGTACTGCTCAAGCAGGACGCGCGTCCCATTGGGGGAAAAACTTGCGACCCTCATCCTATGTTCATGCCGCGAACCGCCCAGCCCTCAATGCCGATGGGACAGCTCGACACCCCCTCGACTGTCCCATCGGCCAGGCCAGGAATTGGCCTGGCGCTTGGCGGCGGATTCGCGCGCGGGTTCGCGCACCTAGGAATTCTGCAAGTCCTCGAAGAAAATAAGATCCCGATTTCGCACATCGCGGGGACCAGTGTGGGCAGCATTCTGGGCGCGGCGTATGCCAGCGGAGCGCCGCTAGGGCGGCTGATGGATACGTGCGGCAAGCTGCGTTTACGGGACATTGCGCGCTGGCGCGTCTCGCGGCTGGGGCTGGCCAGCAACTATTGTCTGGGCGACTTGATCGAACGCGTTTTTGAATCACGGCATTTTGAGGATCTGCGCATTCCCATGAGTGTGGTGACCACCGACCTGGCATCGGGCGAGCCGGTGGTGTTTACCCACGGTCCGCTGGTGGAAGTCATTCGCGCCAGTTGCGCGTTCCCCGGTCTCTTTGAACCCGTGGAGATTGGCACGCGCTATCTGGCGGATGGCGGCCTGGTGGCCCCGGTTCCCACGCTGGCCGCACGTACCATGGGCACAACGATTTATGGAAACAGCGATGCGAACATCGTGATCGGTGTTTCCGTGGGCCTGCATGACGGCTATCGCGGCGCGCCGACAAATATTTTTCAAGTGGTGAGCCGCGCGGTCAGTGCCGCGCAGAAACATCAGGCGGAAATCTGGGAACGCCAAGCCGATCTGGTGTTACGACCCGAGGTGCAGTCACTGGCGTGGGACGCTTTTGACCGCACCGGCGAAGCCATCGCGGCGGGCGCAGCCGCCACGCGCCGCGCACTGCCGCGCATCCGCAAATTGCTGGATAACGCGGCGGCAACGGCTGATGCGCTAGCAAACTCTCCGGTGGCCACTTCGCTCTACCGTCCGGACATGTGGACCGCCGAGGTGGCGCAATGATTCGCCTCTCCGCACTGATTTCGTCGATCTGCATCCTGGTGCTGATCTGGCACGAATGCGGAGAGAATCCCGGCGTTTTCTGCTACCTTATTGGTAAGGGCGCTTGGCAATCTGCGCGCTCTCGCGGGTTGGCTGCGGTACCGGTCTCTTCCGAGACTTACTCTTCAGCGACTTTTTCGGCGACTGATTCTCATACGAGGCAAAGGACTACTTCCGAGTGCTCGACGCTTTACTCCACTTCCTCCGCGCACTCTATAATCCCGAGGGACTAAAAGAACTCATTCGCTGGGGCGGCGCCCCGCTGGTTTGCCTGATTATCTTCATCGAAACTGGATTTTTCGTGGGATTTTTTCTGCCCGGTGATTCCCTGCTGGTGACCGCGGGAATCTTTGCCGCGGCTGGGGTCATTCCCTTGCGGTGGCTGCTGGTGCCCGGGATTATTTGCGCCATTGCGGGAGATCAGATTGGCTACTGGGTAGGCCGTGCCGCCGGGGTTACGCTGTACACGCGAAAAGACTCGCTGCTGTTCCGCCGTTCGCACCTCGAAAAAGCGCACGCTTTTTACGAGAAACACGGCGGTAAGACCGTGATCCTGGCACGTTTCGTACCCATTATTCGCACGTTCTGCCCGCCGGTAACCGGGGCGGCGGCGATGTCTTACCCTATGTTCGTGGTGTACGACATTTTCGGCGGTGTGCTGTGGGTTGGCAGCATGCTTCTGGGCGGTTATTTTCTTGGCCGGCACGTTCCGAATATCGAGCACCGCATTCACTACGTGATTGCCGCGGTGATATTGCTGTCCATCCTGCCGCCGATCATTGGCATATTGCGGTCACGCCGCGGTTCCGGCGCCACGCCACCCGTTGCGGCGCCGACCACAATTTCGGGGGAGTAGCCGGTGGCCGCCGCAAAAGTTCGCGCCATCATCTTCGATATTGGCCGCGTGCTGGTGCGCATTGACGTAGGCCGCGCCATGGCTGGTCTGGCGGAAAACGTAGCACTCACGCCGGAGGAGCTCTGGTCGGCGCTGGAAAAACATCCGAGTTGGCTGGATTGGCAAGAAGGGCGGCTTACGCCGCGCGATTTCTATCTAAGCGTGACGAAACGTTTTGGCGTCACACTTACCTTTGAACAATTCACGGAAATCTGGAATCGCGTGCTCGATCCGCAGCCGATTCTCAGCGAAGCATTTCTTGCGCCGCTGGCCAAGAAGTATCGTCTGTGCCTGCTTTCCAATACCGACCCGATTCACGTGGCGCACATGGAGTCCAGCTACGACTTTTTTCGATTTTTTCCACATCGCATCTACTCCTGCGCGGTGGGCGTCAGCAAACCTAATCCGCTGATTTATCGCGCGGCCTTGCGAGCATGTAAAGTCGAAGCTAAGAACGCGATCTATATAGACGACATCGCGGCGTATGCGGAAGCGGCGCGTCGGCTGGGGCTGGCGGGAATCGTTTTTCATTCTGCTGAGCAGCTTGCCGAGGAGTTAACGGCCTTGGGAGCCGAGGCGGGCAACTTTAGGGCCTGAAACCTGGTGATAGCCAGGCATTTAGCGTCGGAACTGAAGCTCCGACCACAAGCTAGGAAGTCCTTCTGGGCCGCAGATTGTGCAACGGCAAAATTTGATCTACAACGGAAACTCATATTGGCGTGTGGGAAATATGACCTGGACACAAACTTCCTCCAACGGCAGCATATACATCAGCGGATCCGGCACAAACACCTTAAATGTTTGTTACGGGTCGTGTCGTCCATGATTCGATCGAGGAGGCTCAGATGCGAGCGCGATGGTTTTTGCTGACTTTTGCACTGCTATATGGCATCGCACACGTCACGGCGCAAACTTCTCCGTACAAGTCCGGACGGCTCGATGACGACTATGCCGTTCCACTTGTAACTTCGGCTTTCGACCTTTTACATCGACGTAATGTCGCTTCGTTCGAACTAAAGGGATTGTGGCTCCTCAGCCAGTTGGGGGACCTCGCATCTATCGCGACTCTAAAGATTTACAACAAGGATGAGTTAATTACACCTGACACTGCTTCAGTGTACCTCATCGTTGCGCGCACCGCATTTTCCAACAAGAGCCAAGTCTTGAATAAGCCTGATCTAGACCCGAAAGTAACTCTCTTCATATTGAGCTATCTTGAAGAAAAGGAGGCTGCCGAGCCTTCACTTGAGAAAAGGATCGCTTATGTGAAGCGATGTGTAACGGATTTTTCGTGCTCCTCTCAGTCCGAGTACAATTTTGTCCAAGAATCGTCCCCCAAGTAGGACAACTAGCCGACCTCAACTGATGTCCTTCATGTTTATGCTCTTATTTTTGGTGCTGTCTCCTATTTCTGCGCGCGGGGCGGATCGACCTAGCCCACAAAGCTAACGTGAACGAGACTGACGCTTTGGCCGGTCAGCTCACGGATAACTTGACTAACAGGGGCGATTAACAGGGGTGATTGGAGGTTGGTCAGCGCGGGTGAAATTCAACACTTTGGGTGTTGGCGGGTAAACTTTGCGCGGACTAGTACCAGGCCCGAGTACCTACTGTCTGCCGTAAACATAAGAAAATAATATCTTTAGCGCCTACCTGTCCAAATGGCCATTTGGCGGGTGGAGTGCTGTTCCTGTAGGTCGGGTGCGCGACCGAACGGACTTCTGTCCCCTTGAAACGTCGCCTTGAGCTCTTGAGTCTAAATTTCGCCTGCGAATTACAAAGAGGAGAATCGTAAATTATGTCTGACGAACGAATCATCGAAACGCATAGTTCACCAAGCTGGCAGTTGCCGGCCATCATCGTATTGGGTCTGGTAGCGGTGGGAGGGTTGGCCTTCGGCTACAACGCGTCATCGAAGCTGGACAGCACGCAACAATCCGTAGCCGCGCAATTGAAGACCGAGCAGACAGCGGTACAGCAAGACGTCTCCTCACTGAAGGATCGGCTGGCGCAAGATGAAAAGGCCAACAACGATCTGCAGGGCGACATCAAGGTAGTGACCGACAAGCTGAAGATTACGCAGGGTCAACTGCGCAAGGCGCGTGAAGAGAACGCCAAGCTGGACAAACTGAGCGACGACACCACGCAGAAGCTGACCGCGCTGGATACTTCGGTGCACACCGAGCTGGCGACCAAGGCTACGGCGGATGATGTGAAGTCCGTGGACACCAAAGTGGTGGGCGTGCGCACGGACCTCGACTCCACGCGCGAAGACCTGAAGATGGCGCGCAGCGAAATGGGTACGCTGATTGCGCGCAATCATGACGAGATCGATCAACTGCGCCGCCTGGGTGAACGCGACTACGTGGAATTCACCATCACGGGAAAGAACAAACCGCAGAAGGTCGCCAACGTTACCGTCGAGCTGAAGGGCGTGAACGAGAAGAAGAATCAATACAGCGTGGCCATGACGGTTGAAGACAAGCGCTTCGACAAAAAGAATCGCGCGCTGAATGAGCCAGTCTTCTTCTACACTTCTGGGACGAAAATTCCGGAAGAGATCGTGATTAACAAAGTATCGAAAGATACGATCAGTGGCTACGTGAGCGTGCCCAAGGCTAACTCGACCTCGGCGCAAAACACCTCCGCTTCCGGACGCTAAAAGAAACGGTAAAGTGCAGAGTGGTTGCAGCAAAAAAGGGAGCGCCTTCGAGCGCTCCCTTTTTTTGTGCACAGGAGGCTGATCGTGTGGTCTACGACACCAACGAGTTGTATTGCGCTTCTGTGAGCGGGACTACGGAGAGGCGACCGATGCGGACCAGCGGGGAGTCCGCGAAAAGCTTTTGCGATTTGATTTGCGCTAGCGTTACGGGATTTGGCAACGGCTTGCCAGCTCTGATATTTACGGCGGGATTTTTCGGATCCTTGGTGTCCACGGAGACCACCGTGGCCGTGCCTACGGCGGATTTTTTCTCGCCGGTTTCGTAAATAATTAGTTTTGTGCCGGGGGTCATTTCGCGGAGGTTCTTTACGGCGGTGGGGTTGCTGACGCCGTCCCAGAGGGTGGACTTATCGCGCTGGAGATCGGCGAAGGAGTATACGGTGGGTTCGGTTTTCAGAAGGTAGGGCATGTTTGGTGGCCTCGGGGAGAATATGGCATAGGTGGCGAAGGAAAAGAAGACGGAAAGCCGCCACATAGTAGGACCCGCAGAACGCAAGTACATTCGATAAAAGAGGCCGGACTAAAAGTCCGGCACCACATAACCCTTCTACAAAACTAGGGCTAGGACGAAGCCGTCATGGCCTTTGGCGTCTACGGTTTGGATGGCGGTGGCTTGCACGCGAGGTTCGTTGGCGAGGTCGGCGAAGAGTTGGCGGATGCCGCGGACGTCGGGACTGTCGCTGGCAGCGTTTAAGATGGCACCGTCGCGAACCACGTTGTCGACAATGATGATGGTTCCCGGGCGGGAAAGTTTCAGGGCCCAGGCGAAGTAGCTGGGATTATTTTGCTTGTCGGCGTCTATAAAGATCAGATCAAAGGAGGCGGGATGGCCCGCGGCTACTTGGGGGAGGGTGTCCAGCGCCTTACCGATGTGAATTTCGATTACGCTCGCGAGACCGGCTTGTTGGAAATTCTTGCGGGCCACTTCGGCGTGTTTGGGATCGAATTCGAGCGTGATCAGTCGACCGGAGGGAGGAAGGGCGCGGGCCAGCCAGATGGTGCTGTAGCCGCCCAGCGTGCCAATTTCGAGGATTCGTTTTGCACCGATGCTGCGCGCGGTCAGGTTCAGGAATTTGCCTAATGTGGGTGTTACGGCAATTGGCGGGAGGCCGGCGTCGAGGTGCGATTTAAGGACGGCGTCCAATACTGGATCGGACGGGACCAACGAGCTGGATAAGAAACTGTCGACGGCGGTGTAAAGCTCTTGGGACATTTTGCGGGTTTCTCCCGGTGACGGATTTTGTTGACTGAGAATTTTTCGTCTTGGGCAGTATAGTGCCTCAGAAGGCGGCGGCCACAGAGGATGTTTGCGGCGTCAGGCGCAAGATGCGGCGGATTTGCCAAGCGATTTGGCAAAGCGTGATGAGTGCGCCGCCGAGGACGCTGTAGTGGACCACAGCGTTGATCGCGACTGCAAGGCCCGCGTATTGGGTGGCGTGGGTGGCCTCTGGATTGACCAGAAACAGATCGCCCGCACGGAAAAGCAAGAAGGTCAGCAGCAAGCCCAGCGATGATAACGAGACGCGGGCGATCAGTCGGCTGCGCGTCCAGCGCGGGAAGGCGAAATTCAGGCCCTGCTGCGCCACGCTAAGAAGCACGAACAAAAGAATTGGGAGGTAGAAAATCTGCCAAGCCGGCGCGTACACCAGCGGATCGGCGCTTGCGGCTTCGAGATAACGGACTGCTGGGCCGAGGAACAGGTAGGCGACGGCATAGGTTGCGCCAGGGACATGCAGCCAGCAGAGAACGAATACGAGGTTGACGAACATTTCGAAAAAAGTGTTGGCGCGAGAGATTTTCAGCGGATCGCGCACCGGCGGCAGGGCACGCGGATTCCAGCGATCTAGGATGTGGAATTTGTTCTGGGATTGTTCGATACCCGCGAAAATCGCGGTGACGATCGAGAATTGCAGCAGCGCCGGCCAGAACAGCGCCGTAAGTCCGACGCGCACGCCCAAAGCGGTCATGACGATGCTGGAGACGACTACCGTGATCGTGAGATTGAGCGTCAGGATCTTTGCGTAGAGTGGGAAAAGCGCCGGGCCGATGATAACGCGGCCGAAGGTGAAGGTGCGCTGGTCGTGGCGATAGCGGCTGGCGACCACCATGGGACTTCCCTGCTGCTGCAGGATGGCGATTTGTTCGTCTTCGGTAAGGGGGCGGCCTAGTGCGGCTTCGCGGTCGTCCATTTCGCCGAGGATGTTGGCGGACAGTTCCTTGAGAATGTCGTCGCGCTGGGCGGCGGGGAGACAGTGCTTTACTTCCTGGAGATAGCGGTCGACGAGTTGCATTTCTTATGACTCCTTTGCAGCGAGGTCATGTTGCGGATCGGTTGGCGCGGGTGTGGCGTCGTGCGCGCTACGCTTAGCCGTATGCGGCTCGACCATGCGGTCGATCGAAGCGTTGATGCGGCGCCATTCTTCGAGTAGCTGATCGAGGACTTGCGCGCCGGCGGGAGAGAGGCGATAGAAGCGTTTGTTGCGCTTGTTCTCTTCGCGCCATTCGCTGAGCAGCAGACCTTGCGATTCCAGGCGGCGCAGCAGCGGGTACAGGGTACTTTCGTCGATGATCAGCCCATCGTCGGAGAGCGACTTTCTTAGGGTGTAGCCGTACTGCTCAGATTTCAATTGGGCGAGGACGGCGACGACGAGGCAGCCGCGCCGAAGCTCGAGGCGGAGGGCGTCGAACAGGTCGGTGAGCGAGGCGGGAGTGGTGGATGCAATTATCATGTGTGCGGCGTATCGTATGTCATACACACTGTACTATATACAGTATCGTTGTCAAGAACAAAATGAACGACCCGATGACCCTCCATAATTCACTGAAAATAGATAACTTAAATATTAGGGAGAATCGACAGGTTGGCCAGGTTCAATAGCTGGCTGTCCGCCGTGACGAGCGTGAGATTGTAGACGCGGGCGGTAGCGACGATGAAGCGATCGCCAGGGTCCTTATGCGCCAACTGCGTAAAGCGAAGCTCGTGGGCTACTGCGAACGAGTATGGCGCTTCCTGGATCTGCAGGTCTTGGAACGAGCCGTTCACCCATTCTGCGAAATCCGCCGCGATATTGATTTTCTTTTTTTCTACGAGTAACACCAGCTCCCAAACACTGATGGGAGATAAAAACAGTTCGTTCCGCGGAGAGGCCAGCTGTTGATGAATCTCGGAAGTGATCCTCCAAGGCTCGAGCTCGTTCCAGATCCAGATGTGCGTGTCGAGCAGGAGCTTCATAGCGGGCACCTCATCCTAGCGCGCCATTTGTCGAAATCCCGGTTTCTGAGATCCTCGAGTCTTGAAATCCTCGTGGGAACCGGACCGTCATCGGGGTGGCGGGCTCAGGCTTCCAGTCCGGAGTCCCATTCGGATTCATCGCTGATCGGGCCAACAATATCTCCCAGGATCTCCCCGGAACCGATGCGCGCGCCGAAGCGGCGTGGCACGCGCAGCGAAGCGGGAGGATAGATTTCAGCGATGGCTTGGCCAAAGCGAGTGACTTGGATGGGCTGGCCGGTCTTGCGAACTTGCTCGAGCACGGCAAGGCAAGTGGCTTTGAATTTAGAGATAGCAATGTCTTCCATATGAACCACCTGAATGGAATATAGACTATGGTCGGACCATTGTCAAGTTATAGTTATGTCTGTTGAGTCGCGAATGCATCTCTGCCTCCCTAGCTCGTATCACTTGGTAGATTTGGTTGGCTTTAGTGGCTCGAGCGGAGGCGTGGCTGAGGCCGGGTCGCCCTTTACGTAGTGGCCGTACCAGGCTAGGTAGCGGCGCAGGCGATCCTGAATGTGGCTAGGCGAGGTAAATTCGTGAAACTCGCCGGGATAGACGATCAGCTCCGTGGTGCGACCCAGACTTTTTAGGGCTTGGTACATTTGTTCGCCGCCCAGGATGGGGACGTTGGAGTCGACTTCGCCACCCATGAACAACGTGGGCGTGGTGATGTTTTTTACCTTGTAGAAGGGGCTTAGTTTGTCCCATAAGGATTGATTTTCCCAAGGTCGGCCCAGCTCTGTTTCATAGTCGAGTTGGTATTGGTCGTGGCCATAGTTGCTGATATTTAGAGCTGCGCCCGCGCCGCTGATAGCGGCTTTGAAGCGCTGGGTTTGGGCGATGATGAAGTCTGTAGAAATGCCGCCGTAGGACCAGCCACCAACACCCAGCTTGTCAGGGTCGGCAATGCCCTGTTCGATGGCGTAGTCGACGAAGGCCATGTCGTCTTGAAAATCCTTGTTGCCCCAATCGGCAAAGATGGCTTTGCAGAATTTCTCGCCGTAGCCGGAGGAACCGCGCGGGTTCGGCAGCAGCACGGCGTAGCCATTGGCCGCTAGTAGTTGTTCATCAAAATTAAACTCGGCATACCAGGCCCAGACCGGACCGCCGTGCGGACGTAAAATCGTCGGGACGCGTTTGCCGGGGACATAGTCTAGCGGTTTATACAAATAGCCAGAAACTTGCGTGCCGTCTTTGCTCTTGAAGCGCACGTACTCGATGGTGGCCAAACGGAGCTGCGCCATGATGGCGTCGTTAACGTGCGTTAGACGCGCCATGTCCGTAGAAGATTGTTCCGTAAGCGATTGCGCCGCCGATGATTGCGCGATCGAGCTGTGCGTCGCGGAGGCCGGCAGAAAATAAATCTCACTGGGACGATCCAGTTTAGAGATTTGCGCGGCGATTTCGCCGGACTTGGCTATGAAATAGTCGTAGACCATCAGCCGGCCACCGATGGTGCGACTGACCTCTCCGCCCGTGGTGGCGATGCGGCAGAGATTCTGCGTGCCGTCATCATCGGCGATGAAGTAGATCGAGCTGCCATCGGGAGAAAAATGCGGCTGCGTCACCATCCGATCGAAAGACTGGGTGAGAACTTTCACTTCACCGCCGGTGGACGGAGCAACGGCCAGGTGCTTGGTGGCGTATTGGAAGAGCTTGGGGTCCAGCTGCGTCGTAAAGGCGATGAGTCTTCCGTCAGGGGACCAGGTTGCGGAATGATCCTCGCCAAAGCTTGAAGAAATCTTTGTCAGGTGTGCGCCCTTATCGGTGTTGTCGGCCGCCACCACCCAAATATCCACGTTGTAATTAGCGTCGGCATCGGGAGTGCGATTGCTACTGAAGGCGATTTGTTTACCGTCTGGCGACCAGGCGGGTTCGGAGTCGTCAAAATCGCCGCCAGTAATTTGCGTCAAGGATTTCGCGGCCAAATCGAAGACGTAGAGGTGGGTGCGGTGGCGGTCCAGGTATCCGTGGATATCTTCCTTGAACTGTAACCGGTCGATGACCCAAGGCTTGTCGGCTTTTTTCTTTTTGTCCTTGTCGTCGGAATCCGCGTCGTCCTCATCCTTGTTTTTAGCTTCATCGAGCTCTTCGGGTGTGGGGTCGCGCAGAACCAGTACCATGCGCCGGCCATCCGGGGACCAGAAGAAGTCGTCCACATCCTGCGCGGTGTCGGTAAGCTTTTCGGCTTCGCCACCCAGGCGATTGAGGAGCCACACGGCGGTCTTGCCATCACGCCGGGCGGAGAGGAACGCTATGAATTTGCCGTCGGGACTCCAGCGCGGGTGGGTGGACGACGCGTCTTCGGACGTGAGCGCAATAGGCTCGGTCGCAGCGGCGCCGGAATTCGCAATGGGCAGCATCCAGATGCGTTGCTTGTTGCTGTCGTCTTTGAGTTGACCGGTGCCTACGGTGTAAGCCAGCCATTTGCCGTCAGGACTGAGCTGGGGGTCGTGGACCTCGCGAATCTGGAAGATGTCGTCAATGGTGACGGGGCGCGACGGCTGTTGGGCGACGAGCGAGACGGGGAGCAGGGCCAGAACGCTGAGAAAGACGAAACGACAGGAATAATTCATTTATGAAGGCTCCGAAGACGGTCATATATATGTATATGTGGGAAAACAAAAGGCGGAGTGTAGCACGAGAGCGCTGCGAGAGCAGCGTCGCCATAGATCGAAGGCTCCCCTTCACCGCGTCGCGCGCGATACGCGCGGGTGTACAATCTGGCGGTCGTTTTCCTGGTAGCGCCGGTATCTTGCCGGCGTCTTTTTCCGTGGCGGGCAAGCCCGCCGGCAAGATGCCGGCGCTACTTTGGACTTTAAAAAAGAGAGGTTCCACCAAGGTGCTTTCACTCCGCGCTGCGAACGCAGTCCTAGCCCGCCGCTTCGGATTCATCGTATTGATGTTCTTGGCGATATCCGTTGCGCCCATCGCGATCGCCCAGAAGCCGGCGGAGTCCACGGCGCCGCACGCGATTGTGCTGCACGCAGCCCGCCTATTGGACGTGAAGAGCGGCCATATGGTCGAGCCGGGCGAGGTATTGGTGCTGGGCGACCGCATCGTGGAAGTCGGCACGCAGGTAAAGCATCCGGCGGGGGCGGAAGTCATCGATCTTGGCGACCGGACGCTCTTGCCGGGACTGATTGACGCGCATGTGCACCTGTTTCTGCACCCTGGCGCAGAGGATCTGCAGACCGTCGAAGAGTCCGTGCCGGAACGCACGATTTCCGCAACGCTCGCTGCGCGCGATGACCTGATGGCGGGGTTCACGGCGGAACGCGACATGGGGACGGAGGGCGCGGGATCGGCGGACACCGCGGTGCGCAACGCCATCGATCGCGGAGCGATTCCCGGACCGCGGTTGCGCATCAGCGGCAACGCCGTGGATATTCTGGGCGGCCACGAAGACGCCCTGGGTTACAACCCGGAGCAGCACATTCAGTCCAATGCCACCTACGCGAATAACGCGGCTGAACTCGTCGCGGTCATCCGCCAGCAAGTGAAGGAAGGCGCCGATTTCATCAAGATCTACGAAACCGGCCCCGAGTCCGTGCAAAAGGGCAGGCTTTCCGCCAACTATCAATACACGGAGGCCGAACTCAGCGCCGCAGTACAGGAAGCCGCGCGCACGGGGCGGCGCGTCGCCGTCCACGCCATGGCTGAGCCGGGGACGCTCTACGCCGCGCAGGCAGGCGTCGCCTCCATCGATCACGCCAACCAGCTCGGCGACGAGACTATGCGGCTGATGCGCGAAAAACAGATCTTTGCGGTGCCGACCTTCACCATCTTTGAATATTTTGCCGAGCAAACCGCGAAATCTCTCGGCGACCCGGCCGCTCCCGCCCTAGTACGAATGCGCCAGATCATAGACCTGCACCAGCAGGAATTTCGCAAGCAGCTTGCCGAGGGAGTTCCCATGGCCGTCGGTTCCGACGTCGGCCCCTTCCCGCACGGCACGCAGGCCCGCGAACTCGTGCTGATGGTGAAAAACGGCATGTCTTCGTTGGCTGTGCTGCAGGCGGATTTGCTCAACGGAGCGAAGCTGCTGGGTTGGGACGGCCAGATTGGCGCGCTCGAGCCCGGCTATTTTGCGGACGTCATCGCCGTTCCGGGCAATCCGTTGCAGGACATCGGCGTGTTGGGAAATGTATCGTTCGTCATGAAAGGTGGAGTGGTCCACAAAAAGTAGGTCGCGCTATGTTGTCACGGAAGATGCAGGTGTACGTTAGTACGGGTACGCGCGCGAAAAAAATATCGTACCGGTGCATTATTTTCTTGCGTGGCGGTACAGAACTTGTATTCTGAAAATGCGAATTCGTTTTCACAGAAAAACGAACGTCGCTTAAGGAGGACGATCGTAAAAATTGAGCACGTTATCCCTTCCAGCCCAGCTACCTTCCCGCACAATTTCCAGCACAAAAACCAGAGTCGCTAAGCTGACCCTGTGGCCGCTTGTGGCGGCGACGTTTTTCATGGTGTCCGGCGGCACGTATGGCACGGAGGAAGTGATCTCTGGCGCGGGATATGGGCACGGGATTCTTGTGCTGCTCTTTTTGCCGGTGCTGTGGTGTCTGCCGACGGCGTTCATGATTGGCGAGCTTTCCAGCGCGCTGCCTTCCGAGGGCGGCTACTACGCGTGGGTGCGTCGCGGCCTGGGCAATTTTTGGGGCTTTCAAGAGGCGTGGCTCTCGCTGGCGGCCAGTATTTTCGACATGGCGATTTATCCCACCTTGTTTGTGTTCTATCTAAAACAGTTTGCGCCGTGGTTTGGCGTTGGCAATCACGGCGTGATGGCCGGGTTGTTTGTGGTGGTCACCTGCGCGGCCCTGAATATGGCTGGTGTGCGCGTGGTGGGGATTACTTCGCTGTGGCTGTTCTTTTTGCTGTCGGCGCCGTTTGCGCTGGTGGTGGTTTTGGCGCCGTTCAAGCTAGGAGCGTTGGCGGACGCGCACACGGTGGCAACAACCTCCGGAGGCGCGGAGCTAGGGCTCGTCGGGGCGGTGTTGGTCGCTATGTGGAATTACATGGGCTGGGACAATGCCTCGACCATTGCGCAAGAAGTCGAACGGCCGCAACGCACCTATCCGAAGGCCATGATCGCCGCCGTGGTGCTGGTCTCGCTGACATATGTCCTGCCGTTCTTGGCGGTTTATTTTACCGGCGCGCCGGCGAGTTCGTTCAGCGGCGACGGTTCCTGGGCGCAAGTGGCAGGTCGGCTCGGTGGAACGATTTTTGGCTTTGAGTGGCTGCGCTTCCTGATCGTGGTGGGCGGGATGATGAGCGCGTTCGGCATGTTCAACGCGCTGGTGATGAGCTATTCGCGGCTGCCGCTGGCGATGGCTAATGACGGGATGCTGCCGAAGTTCTTTGCCAAGGTGAGCGTCAAGACCAAAGCGCCGTGGGTGGCGATTCTGGTGTGCGCGTCGGGCTGGGCGCTTTGTCTGGGACTCGGATTCAAGCGGCTGGTTACCTTGGACATCATGCTTTACGGCGCCAGCTTGATGTTGGAATTTGTGACGCTGGTGGCGTTGCGCATTCGCGAGCCGGAGTTGAAGCGCGAGTTTCGCGTACCCGGCGGGATGGCCGGCGCGGTGATGCTGGGAATTTTCCCGCTAGCGTTGCTGAGCCTGGCGATGGTGGAAAGCGAAAGTGAAAGCGTCCTGGGCATGAATGGGCTGGTGTTTGGCGCGCTGATCATCGCCGGGGGATTTGCGCTGTATGCCGGAACGCGAAAATTGCGCGCGCGGGCCATGGCCGCCGGCGGATTGCAGACCTCGCCTGGCGCCGCGGACTAACTCACCCTTCAGGAAGTAGGCAACCCGCTCTTAGAGCGAATCGCCGCCATTAGCCTAGCCGTAGTCGAGACATCTATCCCGTAACGCTCCCCGCCCCGCTCAATGGGGCCGCCAATGGCGTCCAGTTCTGGCTCGCGCCCGGCCAGCACATCTTTCTGCATGGAGCTGCGCATCCCCGGTGGCGCGCCGCCGAAAAACGCCTGAATTTGAGCCGCCGAGACTTCCGCGCCGCTGGCGGTCGCCACCTCGCAGGCCTCGGCAATGGCGGATGTCAGTTGCTGTTTCCAAGCGGCGTCCGCCAGTATCTCGCCGATGTTCTTTCCCGACGCTGACGTCACCAGCGCGAACGGCCCAAGGAAGCACAGCTTGCCCCACAGCAGCGTCTGCTCGTTGCTTATGAACTGACAGGCAAAGCCCAGCGGACCCAACCGCGCAACAATTGCTCCCAACAGTGGCTCTCCACTGGCCGCTAGGTTGAGCCGCACCACCGGAGCGCGCTGAATGAATCGCCCAGGTGCAATACTCTCCGCTTCGATGGCAATGGTTGCCGGTATCACCCGCTCACCCGCAAATCGCAACCGCAGCACCGCAACGTGGTCCACGCCGTTCAGCAACGGCACCACGCAGCCGGGCAACGCTTGCACCGCTTCCAGCGCGGCCGAAAGTTGGTAGGTCTTGGTGGCGATCCACAACACGTCCACCGGCTCCGTGAGCGTTGCGACCGCTTTCGCCGGAGCGGTGAGCTCGCCAGACGGACGCTCCAGCCTCAAGTTTGTGGGATACTTCGCCAGCCTTTCCGGCCGCACGAGAACGGTAACGCTTTCGCCAAGCGATGACAGCACCGTGCCGATCAACCCTCCTATCGCTCCGGCGCCCAAGATTGCATGTTTCATCTGCATACTCCCACAAAACTATACGACAGATTGCGCCCGGCCGCGCTGGCGCGGTGCGCGGTGCGGTAGAATCGTCGCGTGAGTTTGCCTGCTGAATTCGATCGATTAAGAACGGTTTTGGTGAATCCGCGCAACCCCTTGAATATTGGCGCGGCGGCGCGAGCTATGAGCAATTTTGGATTCTTGCGCATGCGCGTGGTGAATCCGTATGAGGCCGGGTATCGCGAAGCGCGCTCGGCCGTGGGCGCTTCCTCGGTGCTGACCAGCGCAGAGGAATTTGCTTCGGTTGGTGAGGCGGTCGCGGATTGCACCTTGGTGATCGGTACGACCGCGGTGGGCGAACGAGAGTTGCATCACCGGGTTAAAGCCCTGCCGGAGGCCGCCAAGATCATCCGCAAGCGTCTGGAATCAAGCAACGTGGCGCTGCTATTTGGTTCGGAACGCGTGGGGCTCTCGAATGAGGAGCTGAGTCATTGCCATTGGCTGCTGCGCATTCCCACGCGCGTCGAGCATCGCTCGATGAATCTGGGGCAGGCCGTGGCTGTTTGCATGTATGAGTTAGCGCGGGACTCGAAGCGCGCGGCGCCGCAAGGGCGCGTGACGAAGAAGACGCTCCCGGCGGCACAGCTTAAACCAGCAACGGCCGGGGACATCGAGCGCATCAGCAAAACATTGCTCGAATCCTTGCACGCCTGCGGATACTTGACGCCGCGCTCGGGTAAGACCCCGGAAGAAAAAGTGCGGCGTTTGCTGCGGCGTCACAAGCTGACCGCGAATGACGCGGACCTGTGGCTAAGCATGCTGGGGCAAATTCTGTATAGGTTGAAAAGCAAAAGCTCTTAGGAGTTATGGGAAGAACTAGAGGCGTGGCGCGCAACCAGCCTCGTGATTGGTTTACTGAAGATGGCGGGGCGGTCGAGTAAATCTCCGGTGTAGGAAAATGGAGCGTAGCCCAGGCGCTGCAGTTCGTCGAGGGCGGCGTTTGGATCGCCGCCGTCAGCCGCCACCATCTGGTTGTGTAATTCCAGGAAAAGAATCGGCTTATGGCGCGTGAAGATTTCGCGGCCACCGCGCAGCGCCGCCGCCTCGTGGCCTTCTACGTCGATCTTGATGTGCGTGGGGACCGCGAACTCGGAAGCCATTTCATCAATCGTGACGGCGCGAATTTTGGTGAGTTCGCTGGCCGAGCGCCCAGCGGCCAGCTTGAAATACCCTTCGGAAAAAACTCCCGAGCTGAGCATCTGTAGCTCACCGCTGGTATCGCTGACCGCGGCTTGCAGCGTACGAATCTTGTCGCCGGCATGGTTCAAGGTAATTTGGCGCGCGATCATGCGGATGGCCATGGCCGAGGGGTCGACAGCTACCGCTTTACCACCGAAATGCGCGGCGGCCAAACTGAACAGACCGTAGTGGGCGCCGATGTCGAAGAGGAACATTTTGCCATTGCAATAAGAGAGAAAATTCTGGAATTCGGCGCTCTCTTCGGGTTCGGCAATTTGCGCTTTGCAAGCCACTTTGTAAGCGTGCGGATGCATAGCAAGCGAAACATCCGGCGAAATTTTCAGCGTAGTGGTGACGCCCAGAGAGAAGCGCGCAGTATCCCACATCCATTCCGCGGACTTGGAAGGCGAGCGCAGCCAGTTGCGCAGTGGCCGTGGAACCGCGCGGCGGATGAGCGTCTTCACAAAACCCTCGGGCATGAACTCAATTCCTCAGCGTGACGCGCGAGCGAAATGTGTTGCGCGCAGGCGACAAACCACAACGTATCGTATCAAACGGTGGAGAAATACAATGGGCTCGAAAACGAGTGGGCGCGTGCGCTATTTCTTGAAGAGGTTCTCAAACGCTTGCCGGGCGTCCAGCGGGCGCGATGGGGCTATTGGCGCGGCGGGAATGTTGTTGGGCTGCGTGTAGGTGGTCGGAGCGGTGTCTTTTTCCACCGTGGTTCGGAAGGCATAAAACGTGCAATTGTTTTTTACATCTTTGGGAGTGATGCGCTCAGGGACGGGCTGCGTGCACTCGAAGCGCACGCCGGTATCGAAGAAGCGGCATTGTTTGCAGCAGTGCAATTCAAACTGGCACTTGGGGCAAGTCCCTTCGGCGTCGAAGCCGGGCGTCAGCACTGCGCCGCAATTCGAGCAGCGCGCGCGCGTTACCGTGCCGACCATACGCGGGGTGCGGGGACCGAACTGATCGGCGCCGCGCGGACCACCGGCAGGCGGTTTTCGCGGCTTTTCTTTTTTTTCTTTGTTCTCCGCGTCACGATAGCCGCGGTGATTGTACTTGCGATCCACACATGCCTCTTTCCGTCCGATACGACGGACTGCCACAGCTTGTTGCCAGACTTCAGGTGTTAGACGGTCACGCCATGCGAAATGATTGAACGAGGCGACTTGGGACAAGCACGCCGCGCTGCACTGGACGGCTGACGCAACTGTTTACGGAACCGGTCAAACTACTGCTCACCCAACTTTTCGAGGTTGAACGGACGCCACCATTCAAGGAATCCCGGGCATCCATCACACTGCGCACCACGCGAAAATTTCAATTCACCGTAGGTAGTACGGATTGCTACACTCGGCCGGACCGCGCAACCAATCCCTGAGGTTTTGTTGCAGAGCTGCGTCTGTCCGGGAGCAGGAGATAGGACATCTATGTTTGTAGTCCTCTGGGAGTTCGATGTCAAGAGCGAGTGCGAGGAACGGTTCATTGCGGCGTGCTCGCCTTCCGGGGCCTGGGCAAGGCTTTTTTCCACCGACGCGAAATATCGCGAAACTCGCCTGCTGCGCAACATCGCCGAGCCGCTACGCTTTGTGACCATGGATGTATGGGAAAGCCGCGACGATTATGAACATTTTTTGCGTTCCTCTGCTGATGCATATCACGCGCTGGACGCCGAGTACGAGGGGTTGACCACTCGCGAGCGCCACTTGAGTTCGTTTGAAGCGGATTTGAACTAGTTTGATGCGTTGTTTCGCAGTGGCGAATCTTTAGATTCGCATCTGGGTTTTGTTGTTCTGGTTTTATCCTCCGTATGTCTACATTCCCTTTGTGCTGACGCCAAAAAAAAGATGCGAATCTAAAGATTCGCCACTACATAAAACCGTCGGGTGGTAGATCGGGCTGTAAGAATCGTTGCGGTTCGCCGGCGCCGCTTAGCGCGGCTTCGGCGGCCAGGTAGCCGCTGCGCACTGCGCCTTCCATAGTGGCCGGCCAGCCGGTGGCGGTCCAGTCGCCGGCGAGAAACATTTTCGTGACGGGAGATTTCTGTGGCGGACGCCAGCGGTCCACGCCGGGCTCCGGCGAAAACGTCGCAGCAGTTTCCTTGATAACCGTGGCTTTCACCAATTGTGCTTCGCGGGATTTCGGAAGTACTTGCCGCACCTCCTTCAACACCAAGTCAATGATTTCCTGGCGCGATTTTGGAATTAAATCGTACGACGCGCTGATCACCATTTGCAGGTACTGCTCGTTGGACTTGGGCGCATTGCTGGCAACGGGCGGATTTTTTTGATCCAGGGCGTCGGCGTACAGCATCGTTTTGTTAAAGATCCATTGCGTGTTGGTGTCCAGCAGGGTGACGAAGGGTTCATCCATTACCTGGCGATCGAACCAGAAGTGCACTCCGGTGATGGGTGCGTCTTTGATTTTACCGAGATTGCTGAAGGCGGCAACGCTTTCGCGGACGGCATCCGGCAGAAGTTCGCTGAACGTGGCGTGCGGAAGCGCGAAAACGTAGGCGTCAGCGGATTCCATTTTCGCGTCATCGAAACGAACGCCGGTGACTTCGCCATTTTCGATGGCGATGCCGCGCACGGGTGCGCGCAGCGTTACTTCCCCACCCTTCTGCTCGATCGCAGATTTGCAGCCGTCGTAAAGATCGGCGAGCGGAACCGTGGGAACGCCTATGCGGTAACCAGTGCGATTGGAGAGGAATGCTTTCCAGAAAACATCCACGCCGAACCGCGCGTCGGTGCGATCCAGTTCTTCGTCCAAGGCGCTGACCAGCACGACGCGCCAGAAACGTTCGATGGCGCCTTTGGTTTGTCTGCGGCGGAGCAGCCAATTAAGCATGGAAATGGGCGGCTGGTCGTCAAGGTCGCTGGGATGGCCTTTGGCGCGCAGAATGTCCAGCATGGCGCGGGCGATGGAGAGCTTATCCATGAGAGTCAGCGGCGCAAACATGGCGAACGAGCCGGCCATGTGAAACGGCGCGGGAAGGATGCCGGCGTGCATTTCGCCGCGGCGGCCCTGCGGATCGACAAACACGAGACGGTCGAAATATTTTATTTTGTTGCTTGAGCCGACGCGGCGATAAAAATCTTCGAGGTTAGTGCAGCAACCCAGCGTGACGTGCTGGCAATTGTCCACATGCTCGCCGCTCGGCAAAACGTAAGAAGTCGCGCGGCCGCCAAGAAATGGGCGCTGCTCGAAGAGACGAACGCGCCAGCCGGTCTCAGCCAGCGCGACGCCGGCTGCCAGACCCGCTAGTCCGCCGCCGATCACGATCACGTTTTTCAAGGATGTTCTCTTCCGTCAGGCGCCCGAAACGGGCTTTGGCGATGTACAACATTTTTTCTGGTTTAGTAAGGCGCACGCGTTCGCCAAACACCGCGAAGTCCACGGCTTCGAGGCGCGCCAGCAACGCGCTGTAAGTATGCACCAGCAGCCACAGCGTGCCGCGGCTATCCTGGTCGATCAAATCAAGCAGCGCCGCGCCCGCTTCGTAATTTTCCCAGGCGCGCTCCGCTTCAAAACGCAACAGTTCGCGCACTCCTAACGTGGCTTCACTCCGGCCGAAATCGGACGGCGCCACATTGTATCGGGCCAGGTCCTCCTCGGGAAGATATACGCGGCCCACGGCGTAATCTTCGTGGACATCGCGGATGATATTGGTCAACTGAAACGCCAAACCCAATTTTTCCGCGAGATCGATGGCGCGCGAATCTTTGAAACCGAAGACGTGCGTGCAGGTGAGACCCACCGTGCCCGCCACGCGATAGCAATATTCTTTCAGGCGTTCAAAGGTTGGATACGCGTGAATCGTGAGATCCATCTCCGCGCCGGAAATCAAATCGTGCAAATACCGCGTGGGAATTTTGTAACGCTCCAGCGTGTCCGCCAGCGCCGGCAAAATCGCCAGCGAGGCATTGGGCGGCGCGTCCGCCAGCGTCATCGCCGCGGTACCGTCAAAACATTGATCCACGCCGGTAACCGCTTCGTCCAGTTCCGCGCGCCACCGTGCCAAACCACGCTGCTTGGCCGGCAAGTCCGCGCCTTCGTCGGCAACATCGTCAACCAAACGATTGAAGGCGTACAGCGCGCAGAGGGCGTTGCGCTTAGGCTTCGGTAGCAGGTAGAAGGCGTAATAAAAATTACTGTTGGAGGCGCGGGCTATCGCTTGGCAAGCTTCGTAGGATTTAGGCACTTCTAAACTTGGCATCAGGCTCAGCGGTTGAGGTCTAGGCATCTGTGGCGCAGCGTGCCGCGCCCCTACAGGTTTGCTCCGTGCGGCGGTTGCGTCTGCGTCCTTGCGATTCGTCAACTTTGCGATTAGCGCTTGGCCCAGCAGTCGAACCTGTTTGCCTTTCGTAACCACTGGCCGGTGATGCAGCGTATCGTAGCCGCCCGCTTCGATAGCGTCCAGAATCGCCAAGCCGCCGCGGCGGAACATATCAAGATCGACGCTGAGTCGGCCATCGACCAATTTCGGCAACGCCGCCCCTGCCGCGAAAAGTTCCCTGGTGCGGCAAATCAAATCCTGCATCAAGTGGACATAGCCTTCGTGATAACGCCGCGTGACAATGTCGTGTTCACTGACGCCGTGCAAGGCCGCAACATCCAGCGGAATATAGATCCGCCCCTTTTCCAGATCGCGGCTGACGTCTTGCCAGAAATTCGCCAGTTGCAGCGCGGTGCAAGTGGCGTCGGAAAGTTTCTGGCGTTGCTCATCGCGGTAGCCGCAGAGATACAACACCAGGCGGCCCACGGGATTGGCTGAATAAACGCAATAGTCAATCATCGCGTCCCAAGTCTGATAGCGCTTTACGACTTGATCCTGGCGAAAAGCCTTCAGTAAATCCACGCATGGCTGCTCAGGAATTTTCCTGGCTTCCACGGTTTGCCGCAGCGCCACGAACACCGGATGCACGGGCCGGCCATCGTAACAAAGCCGCAGTTCGTGCCCCCACCACTCCAGCAGTTGAAGCGCGCGTGACGTATCCGGAATCTCGTCGCCGAGATCGTCGGCCCAGCGGCAATAGGCGTACACATTGTAGAAATGTTGATGCAGCGATTTAGGCAGCAGCCAGGAGACCACCGCGAAATTTTCGTAGTGATGCGTGGCCAGCCAGCGCGTGTAGGCCTCCGCGTCCGCGGCGGTGCAGCCGTTGGGCGGAAGTTTTTCCGCGATTTCCAGTTCGCCGGGACGAAGCATTGAAGGAGCGATTCCTCGACTGCGTTCAGTAGATTTTTGCGGGACGGGCAATCTTGTCGCCCCGGTGCAAAAAGCGCCTCAGAAGGCGGCTGCTACGGCGCGTTACGGGCGCACCGCTACTTTTATCTCTCCGCTGCGCGCTTTCATGCGCTGGAAGGCTTGCGGCAGGTCGGTCAGCGCAATCTCCTCGGTGACAAAATCATGCGCGGAAATGTCTCCGCGGCGAATGGCCTCCAGCGCTTCGCGGAAAAAGCGCGGTGTGTGGTGGAACGGTGAAATCAGCTTGATCTCCGCATAGTGAATAGCGGCTGGCTCGATCTCTACTTTGCTGCCGCTCGGCAAACCACTAAAGAAATTTACCACCCCGCCGCGCCGCACCATTTCGAGAGCTTGCCGCCAGGTGGCGGGATTGCCCGCGGCTTCCACCACGGCATCCGCGCCGCGCGATTCGTCGGTAAGCGCGCGGACGGCGTAAATAGCGTCTTTGCCTTCCGTCACATTGATGGTCGCGAAGGCCCCGAGATGCCGCGCCACGTCCAACGGCGCGGAGCGCCGCGCCAGCGCGATCACCTTTACCCCGCGTCGCGATAGCATGCGAATAAATTTCAACCCGATGGGGCCGCAGCCAATCACCGCCACGGTATCTCCGGCGCGAACCTCCATTTCATGAATGCCGCGCAGCACGCAGGCCAGCGGCTCGGCCAGCGCCGCGCTGGCGTCGTCCACGGAGTGCGGAACTTCCAGCATATTTTCCGTGACGATGCGCGACGGAATGCGCATGTACTCGGCGTACGCACCGTTGTTAAACAGCAAATCTTCGCACAAATTTTCCTGGCCGCGCCGGCAATGGAAGCAGCGCAAACACGGCGCGGAGTTGGCCGCCACCACGCGCATGCCAATGCGCCAACGCGCATCCACGCGCTTTCCCACCACCGCGACTTCGCCGACTACTTCGTGGCCGAACACCGCCGGCGGCTGAATCATCTTGGCGTGGTAGCCGCGCTTCCAGACCTTCAAGTCCGTGCCGTCCGTAAGCGCCAGCCGCACGCGCAGCAGCACTTCGTCGGGCTTAACGCCGGGCACATCCATCTGCTCGATGCGCAGATCTTCGCTGCCGTACAGCACTGCGGCGGTCATCTTGGAAGGCACGACGATCCGCGCGGTGAGCACCTCGGCAGCTTCTTCACCGACTTCGGGCCGTTTGGGAATTGAGGTTCTGCTGCTCATACGACGTATTCAACCCTCAGTTGCTAAAACAGTTGCCAATAAAGTTGCTCGGTGCCGCCGTTGCTAGCCGTGCGTAATTAAGATTTTCAATGATTCTTCCGTGGGCCGGGCCGCCAGTTCCAGGGCCTCCTGAATCTTACCCAGCGGAAAGCGGTGCGAGACGATTTCCATCACCGGGAGTTTCTTGTGCAGCACCAGGTCCGCAGCCTCTTCTTGAATGTCCGCGGCGGCACTGTAGCTGCCCAAAATTTCTTTTTCGTCGATCCCTACGGCCGAGGCAGGAAATTCGATTTTGGTTACGGGATCATTCGCGGCGAACAGCAGCACGCGCCCACCGGGCCGAGCCGCCGCCAGCGCATCAATGACCACCGCAGGATGGGCTACTGCTACCAGAACCGCATCCGCCCCTCTGCCCCCAGAACGGGCTTTCACCATTTCTACCAGCTTATCATTGGTTGGGTCAAAAGACTCCAGCGCCCCCAAAGTAAGACTCTTTTCGCGCCGGACGGCCATCGGGTCGCTGGTATACAGGTTGGCACCGGTCAGTTTGGCTACCATCAATAGTTGCAGCCCGATGGGCCCGCAGCCGGCGATCAACACCGTTTCACCCGAGGTAATACGGGCTTTCTGCACCGCTTTGACGATGGTGTTGATGGGCTCGATGAACGTGGCTTCCTCGAAGCTGACGTCATCGGGAAGAGCCACGATGCCGCGCTCGGCCACCCACGGCATGGCTTTTACGTATTCGGCGAAGCCGCCGCCATTGGGGGTGAACCCTCCCGTAAGGCCGGTGGTCTTGTATTGCGCGCATTGCGAGAACAGCCGGCGCTCGCAGTAGAAGCACGTCCCGCAGGGAACGTGATGAAAGCTCATCACGCGATCGCCGACGCGCCATTTGGTTACGCCTGGGCCGACCGCTACGACCGTGCCTGCTAACTCGTGTCCCAGAATTTGCGGCGGCGGGACGTACGCGTGAAAAATCTTTTTAATATCGGTGCCGCAAATTCCACACGCGGCGACTTTGATCAAAACCTCGTTTAGGCCAACTTCTGGTACGGGCACTTCTTCTACCCGAACGATACCCTTTTCGCGATACACGCCGGCGCGCATGGTTTTGGGTACGGCGGCGGGGATGGCGCCGGAATTGATGCTAGACGGCGCGCTCACTGCAGCCATCCTTGTTTGCGGCCCGCCGCGTTCGCTGTAGAGACCGCCCACTCGCGGGCCACCGCAGTGCGCCGCGCATCTTCGGCCAACGCCGGGAGAAAACGGTCCAGGAAATCCGCCAACGATACTGCGGCGGCGCGGCTGTGACGGCCGAAGCGGATCAGCAGCGGCAGGCGATACGGATGCAACGCCAATTCCTTGAGCAGCCCGCCGACTTTCACGTGACCGCGTTCATCCGCGATTTTTTGGAAATCCAGCGGCAGATCTTCTTCGGCGATATCGCTGATGCAGCGCACCGCCACCGCCGGCATTTGACGGTGTTGCGCGGCGGCGAGAATGTGCGTGGATTCCATTTCCACGACGTTCGCTATGGACGCCAAAGACTCTTTCTCCAACGATGTCACGATGACGGTTTCCGTGGTGAGGAACGTATCGACAGCCCTCGCCGCGCAGGAAACCGCCACGCTTACGAAGTCCGGTTCGCTGGGAATTTTCAGCGCATGGTCACGGGTCTTTACCGCGCGGGCAACTACGGTAGTGCCGAGTTGCAAACCGGCGTCGAGCGCCCCCGCCAAGCCGGTGGAGATCCACGCGTCGTGTTCTCCCGGAGGGACAATGCGCATGGCGCGAGTAGCGCTGGCCGCGCCCATGCCAGTGAGCAGTACGGTCACTTCGTGATTGGCGATGTTGGCGCGGTACATGTCGAAGTCCCGTTTGCGCCCCGAATTATCGTAGTCATACGGCACGAACGGATGGCGCGACTTCCACGGATTGAACTCGGCGTCGATGGCGAACGTGAGCAGGAAGCGCATGTTGTTCTGTAGCGGCCGCCTTCTGTTTACCCCGAGCTTCGCGGGGAGGCGGTCGCCTTTCGTCGGCCACACCTGGCCGTCTCTGTTAGCTTAGATGCCGCCCTCAAGGGCGGCGCCACAAAATCGTCTGCAAAGTCGTCGCGCGCGAAACGCTATGCCGCAGCAGCGTGCACAATTTTTTTCGCCCGGCGCGGCGAAACGTAACCATTATCCTCGTACCAGCGTACCGCGCGTTCCAGCGCGGCGGCTACCGCGGTGGGCCGAAAACCCAGCTCGCATGGCGCGCGCGAAGCGTCCACAAACATCAAGTGCTGAGCGATTTTCACGCCCTCAACAGGAATTTGCGGTTCGCGTCCGAGCAGCCGCGAAAAAGCGGTCTCCGCATAGGCTACGCTTAACGCCACGCCATGCGGAATCTTTAATTTCGGCGCGGGCAGACCGGTGATTCTGGCCAGCGTATCCAGCAACTCCTTCAGAGTTAAATTTTCCGCACCCAGCAAATAACGCTCGCCAACTTTTCCGCGTTCGGCGACGAGCAGATGTCCTGCGGCGCAATCTTCCACACCCACGAAATTCAGTCCGGTCTCAACATATCCGGGCATTTTGCCGTTTAAAAAATCCACGATGATCTTTCCCGTGGGCGTCGGTTTCCAATCCCACGGACCAACAGGCGTGGTGGGCATCGCTACGATGGCCGGCAAACCGCTTTTTGCCGCCGCTAAAACTTCGGCTTCGGCTTGCCACTTGGAGCGCTTGTAGTGACCCACCATTTCATCGAGCCTGGCGTCTGTGAATTCGTTGGGAAGATCGTTGTGCGTTTTAGTTCGCGCAGGCGACGACGAATCTTCGTCCGCTCTTGCGTTGGATGTGGCTTGGCGATCGACGGCGATCGTCGCCACGGTGCTGGTGTAGATCAGCAGTTCTACGCCTGCTTGTTTCGCGGCCGCCAACAAATTCTTCGTGCCGCCTACATTGGAGTCGTAAATGTCTTGCGATTTCTTCGCCCACAGGCGGTAGTCCGCGGCCACATGGTACACATGGCGAATTCCGCTCATGGCGCGGTGTAGCGATGCGGCGTCCCGCAGATCTCCGGTGACGTACTCGAGCGGCAGATCAGCGATGGCGCGATTGCTGCTGGAAGGGCGCAGCAGCACGCGGACGGGTTTGCCGCGCGCTACGAGTTGCCGCGCCACGTGGCTGCCGAGAAATCCGGCCGCGCCTGTAACCAGTGTGGTTGCGGGGGTGCTTCCAGAGGCGGTCACTGGACCGCGACCCCTTCGGAAGAGACCGTCGTGTCGTGCGCACCGCGCACCTTGGGATCAATCGGCATTTGCGTCGCGGATTGCTGCGCTCCTGCAACCGTAGCCGCGCCGCTTTGCGGTTCGTCAATCGAGAGCTGTACCAGGCGCGAAAACGATGCCCACCCGGAGTTCCCAATTAGACCGCGCGCGGCAATGGCCGTCTCGCGTTGCTCTTTGGAGGCATCGCTCTCCGCGGTGATGATCATGCCGTCTAAATTCATGCCGCAGAGCTGCTGCAACAGCAGGTTGATTTCGTGGAGTTGAGTGTCTGGTTCGACGACCACGTGCGTGCAAATCAAAAAACCGGAAAGGTGCGCAGCGCGCAGGCCTTCCATGGCCAATGCAAAAGCTCCCTCGCGCTTCATGCGACGGTCGTGCGTGTGCGGTGTACCGTATAGGCGAACGGTGACATACAAGCGCGCATCGGGGCGAAATTCGTGAATGCGCCGTCGCAACAGCGTTCCGTCGGTTTCCAGGAACACGGTGCGGCCGGCGTCGCGCAGTTGCCGAGTGAATTTCCCGACCGCTGGACAGGTTAACGTATCGGACGATGAGGTACCGGACGATGCGGAATCCGCGACGCCGGTGAGCCAAAGAATCGGACAAGTCGGCGTCTTTGGGGATTTGTTTGCGGCGGAGGAACTCCCGCCGTTCGCGGAGCTTTTCTTCGCTGCGGGCGCGGCTTTTCCTACGGTGGCTTTTGCTGTTTCTTCCACCGTCAATGGGACCTGGATGCGCAGCAGGGGTAATTTCTTTTTCGTGCCGGGAAGGGCTTGCGCTAACCGAAATCTTGCGAGCGTGCCCGCGAGGCGGTAAGGCGTGCGCATTGCGGTCTTAAAACCCGCTGCGCAGCCGGAACTCGCTGGGCTGGAATTTGATCGCGCAATATTCGCCGGAGTTCAGCGCTTGATTGTAATAACGCGCCAGGGCGTAAACGGGGAAGGAATTGCGGTATAGGTGATATTTCAGATAAAAGACGCCGGGAAAACCCGTGCCGGTAAAATCGTCTTCGCTCCAGGAGCCGTCGGAGTTTTGCTGCGTGGTTAGATAACTGACCGCTTTGGTGATCGCGGGATCGGAGGTTTCCGCGCCGGCCAGCAAGCCAATCAAGCCCCACGCCGTTTGCGATGGCGTACTGGGACCCTGGCCTTTGGTGTTGAGTTCGTCGTAGCTGCGCAAAGATTCGCCGAAGCTGCCGTCGGGCTTTTGCACCTGGCGCAGCCATCCTACGGCACGCTGGCAGAATCCCTGCGCGGTCATGCCCACGGTTTCCAGCGCGCGCAAAACGCCGCTGGTGCCGTATACGAAATTGACTCCCCAACGCCCGAACCACGCGCCGTCGCGGTCTTGATCCTTCAGCAAAAATTTTACCGCGCGTTGAATCGCGGGATGTTCCGCAGGCCAGCCAAAGCGTCCGAGGCACTCAACCACGCGCGCGGTAACGTCAGCGGTGGAAGGATCGATCATGGCGTTGTGATCGGCGAAAGGAATGTTGCACAAAAACTTGTGGTCGTTGTCGCGATCGAAAGCTGCCCAGCCGCCATCGCTGTTCTGCATGCTCAGCAGCCATTGCAAGCCGCGGCGGATGGCGCCTTCCATGCGCGCGGAGTCGGGAAATTTCACCCGTTGCAACGCCATCAGCACGAACGCGGTGTCGTCCACGTCGGGATAGTAATCGTTGCGGAACTCGAAAGCCCAGCCGCCGGGTTCGGCATCTTTGTTTTTGATTTGCCAGTCGCCGGGGCCGAGAACTTGCTTTGAAAGCATCCACTCGGCGGACTTCACCAGCGACGGATGGTCCGGCGGGACGCCCGCCTCTTCGAGGGCCACCATGGCGATGCAGGTATCCCACACTGGCGAGACGCACGGCTGCAGCCGAATAGTTTCCTCTTCTTCGATTTCGAAATTCGCGAACTCTTTTATTTCTCGCCAGGTGACCGGATCTTCCGGACCGTGACCGAGGGCGATCAGCGCGAAAATCGAATTCATCATCGCGGGATAAATCGCGGCGAGCCCTTCGGTGCGCTCCATGTGCTCCATCATCCATTGCTTGGATTCGCGCAGCGCGCGCGCACGCAGCGGCTTCCAGGGAAATTTCTCGTACAGCTTCAGTCCGCGATCGACGGCCAGGAAGAAATTCTTCCAGGATATGAGTTGGTCGCTCCAATCGAAAGCCGCCGTTTTGTGATTCGGGTCTTTGAAAAGTTCGTCGACGCGCGCATGCGCGGGCAGGCGGAAGTCCGGCCGCACCGCGGAAAGAATGCCCATGGGAATTACAATGCCGCGGGTCCAGGAAGACATTTCGTAGATATTTATGTAGAACCAGTTGGGCAGCAGCATCAGCTCCGGCGGAATGGACGGCACGAGTTCCCAGCCAACCGCGCCAACCAGCGCCAGATAAAATCGCACATACGAATTGGTAAGTTCGAGACCGCCGAGGCGATGAATGATTTCTCGCGCGCGCGTTAGATGCGAAGAATCGGGAGAATCGCCGGCCAGCTTTAGCGCGAAATAAGCTTTACACGTGGCGTTCAGCTCGGACGGTCCACCGGGATAGATGCTCCAGCCGCCATCGGGGAGTTGCCGCGCGCGAACGTAGTTGGCGAGCTTGGCGATGCGTTCCGGCGCGGCCTTTCCCAAAACAAAAAGATAGTAGATGTAATCGGATTCGAGGGTGGTGTCGGCTTCAAGTTCGCCCTGCCAGAAGCCGCGTGCGTCTTGCAAAGATACCAGGTGGGAAGCGCCGCGCTCGATGGCTAGCTCGAGGCGCGAGGCAAAATTCTGCTCTTTCCAAGGCACCGGTGCCGGAGCGACGGGCAGTTCTTCACCTAACCTTGCAAATGACGCCATCTAGGCTCCCCCCGGAGCGGGTCAAACGGACGGAACATCGCACGCCAAAACGGGCCGAACGACCGTGATTAGGGGTCGTCAAATCCCACGGAGTATTCGCTGCTGGGCCGCAGCGCACATGCTAACTACTGTGTTCCTCTGCACTTCCGAACAAGAAGCACGGTAGCCAGAGGGGTAACACCAGTACTACTCAATTATCGCCGCGTTGCGACGGTCGGTCAACGGTTAAGATGCTTTAAAGTGCGTGCGAGTATCGTGCTTTGTTGCGGCCTGGCGTCCTGCGACTGATGGGCCGTCGGACCCCGCCGGAACCGGATCAGATGGCAACGGTTGGAGGTCCTTCAAGGGCACGCTTAACTAGGACGGCCAGCGGATCCGGGAGCGGGTCCCCTTCGCGCTGATTCACCGAGGGCTTTTCGCGGAGGAGTTTTGCCGGGAGTTTCATCCACAGCGGTTCGGCGGAGGAGGAAATAGTGTTGCCGCGAAGCACCAGGGCGTCGGCGCGGTCGAGCGCGGCGCGCGCGGATTCCTTGAAGTCTTCTTTGGCGGGATCGAGCACCGCAAAAAATAGCGAGGGCTTCACGAACTGCATCAGCGAATTGCTTTCGACAATCAGTGCTCTCGGCTTGTGTGCGTTTTCGCTAGCGCTGGGGCTTTCGGCCGCTGATTCGGATGCTTCGCCGATGGCTTGGCGAAGAATTGGCAAGCCTTCCGCCAGGAAACCCTGTTTGGTGCGCAGCCAGAAGGAGCGTTGCGCGCCGGCGGCCAGGAAGCGCGAACTGTCGGTTCCAGTGGTGGCGGAGTGCTCCCAGCTGATGGCGCAGATGTGTTCGTCGGGGGCGCAATCGCAGTCGTGACCCTTTTGCGCGCATACGCCGTGCCCATATTGCGTGATCTTTCCCGCGATCCAGCGCACTTCGGGAAACGCGGCGATTACATCGCAGACGAGTTGCGTCTTGCCGATGGTGCGCGTGTGCCCGCCGACGATGATTACGCGCCAAGGATGATTGGTTCTGGTCATAACCGGCTGCGCTTCAGCCCTACGTTTGCTCTTCTAGCTTTTTGATGCGTGCGGCGAGCTGCGGGAGCTTTGCTTGCCAGGCGAAAGACTCCTTAAATTTATCGAGGTCGCGGGCGGGCGTACCCCAGACGGTTTGGCCGCTGCGGATGGTCTTGCCATTCAGGATGCCGGATTGGCCGCCAGCGATGGCGCCGTCTTCAATGGTGCAATGCTCGCCGAGTCCGGCTTGGCCGCCGAGAATTACGTGGTGACCCAGGGTGCAGGAGCCGGAGATGCCGGTTTGCGCGGCGATCACCGTATGCGCGCCGATCTGCACGTTGTGGCCAATGTGCACGAGATTGTCCAGCTTGACGCCTTCGGCGATGCGGGTATCGGCCAGCGAGCCGCGGTCGATGGTGGTGTTGGCGCCGATTTCCACGTCGTCGGCGATTTCCGCGATTCCGAGTTGCGGAAACTTGGTGTAGCGATTTTCGCCGAACGCATAGCCGAAGCCGTCCGCGCCGATCACCGCGCCAGAGTGAATTTCCACGCGATTGCCGATGCGCATGCCGTTGTAGAGCGTGACGTGCGGGTGGATGCGGCAATGGTCACCAATCCAGCAGCCCGCGCCGATAACCGTGTGCGCTCCGATCTGTGTGTGTTCGCCGATGTGCGCGTCTTCACCGATTACCGCGTAGGGACCGATGCTGGCGGTGGGCGAGATTTTGGCGAGCGGCGCGATTACGGCGCTGGCATGCACGCCAGTGGCGATGGGGGCGCGCTCGAGTAGGTATTGCGCAGCGCGCGCGAACGACAGCTTTGGGTTTGTTGTGCGCAGAACCGTTTTTCCGGCGAGTGGAATTCCTTGCGGCGCAATGACGCATCGCGCCGCGGAAGCTAGCACGCGCGCCGCGTGCTTGGCGGAGTCGAGATAGATGACGTCGTGCGCGCCGGCGCGCTCGGGAGCGGCCACCGAATTTATTTCCGCGCTGCTGTCGCCTTCGAGTTCTGCGGCGATGACGGCTGCCAGTTCTTGGGCTGTGCGATTCACGGTGCACCGCTTTCTTGGTTTGGCACTTGCGTAGCACAGTCACTATTGCCTGTGTGCTACGTTTGCGCAACGGCCGCAAAAGGCGCACAGGCAATAATGCCTGTGCTACCAAGACTCTACGACAAAAATGGGTAGCGCTTCTGGTCACCCCAAGGGACGGACTTCCAGCGCGCGTGCATCCAGACCCATTGCTCGGGATGCTGGCGGATGATTTCCTCAATAATTTTGGCGAAGCGCGCGGTGTTTTCCTGGACGTCGCTTTCCGCGTTGCCAGTGCGTACTAACTCGACCGGCGGCTCGAAGCGCAAGCGGTACTTGCGAATGCCGGGATCCCAGAAGACGTAGCCGGGGACGACCGCGGCGTCGGTATGCAGGGCTACGCGCGCGATGCCGGTGGAGGTGCACGCGGGCGTGCCGAAGAAATCCACGAAAACGCCTTCCTGCAGCATGGTGTTTTGGTCGGCGAGAATTCCTACCGTGCCTTGATCTTTCAAGATTTTGAGCATGACGCGCGCGGATTCATTCTTGAAAATGGGCTGATTGCCGGAGAGGCAGCGGTAACGGTTAACGAAAGCGTCGATCCGCGGGTTGTCGATGGGTCGCGCCATATAGTGCAGTGGGAAACCGTACAGGGCGTGGGCGAAGGAAGAAAGTTCCCACGCGCCGATGTGACCGGTGAGATAGAGGACGCCTTTGCCGCGCTGTTTGCCGGCCAGGAAGTTTTCGTGGCCGTCGAGGATGACGAACTGCTCGATATTCTCCTTGGTGTATTTGGGAAGGCGCGCGAATTCGGCGGCCATCCAGCCGAGGTTGCTTACCATTTTGCGGGTTACTTCGCGGCGCTTGGTGTCGTCCCATTCTGGGAAGGCGAGGCGCAGGTTAAAGTCGGCAATCTTGCGGGGCTTGGGCAGCACCGCGAAACAGAGGCGAGCGACGGTGGAGGCTACCGCGCGTGCCAGGGGGCGCGGCAAGGCGCCGAGAAACTTTACGATGGTTACGGCTGCGACGTATTGGAGCCAACCCGTCATTTAGGAAGTATTCCACGGTCGCAGGCGATATTGGGAGCGAACGGTGGCGGCCTTTGCCCATTTGTTTGGAGGGGGGCCACATCGCTTTTTTTGTAAGTGCTCATTCTAGGGGAGATGAAGTCTTTTGTTTTGATACTGTTCGCAAGTGTTCATTCTAGAGAACTTGGCGAAGGGTTATGTTCGTTGATTTGCGTCTCGACCGGGTCCCTTTACCGGTGTTGGCGGTCGCGCGAGATCGCAGAAATGTGTCCGCAGCAGTGAGAGATTGGGATGTTGGGAAGAATTGTTACGGGCGCTAGGCGCACTTCTCTACCTGCAAAGAGTACCGCAATGGGTAAGTGGTTGTCAAGGTATATTTTCGGAGACCTGCTAAAGGCAACAGGATCAACGCAGAGGCACAGAGGACACAGAGGAACGCAGAGAAGAAAAAAGACGAGCACCGGTGCACGAAGTGGAGAGACTGCGGAAAAAGGCAAAGGCAGTTCCCTCAGGCGCTGAAGCGCATTGGTAGCAAAGCACTCAATGTCGGAGCTAAAGCTCCGACCCACAAAACACAGTGTTTTTCCGCAGCCTGTAGAGTACGGACGCTACAAGTGCGTGGCGGGCAATGTTAGACTCGGCCTCCTGTGAGCGATACGCCGACTGGTCCATTCGAAGGTGGTTCCGACCGCATTGCTGCAAGGCTCCGGGAAGTTCCCTCGCCGGCGAATACCCTTGTGACGAAGATCGGCTGGGGCGTTTTGATTGTTGTGACGCTTTACGTGTGTTATTTCAGCCGGTTGGGGAGCTTGGGATTTGTGGGGCCGGACGAGCCGCGGTATGCGTGGATTGCGCGGGCGATGGCGGAGAGTGGGGATTGGGTTACGCCGCGGCTTTATGGCGCGCCGTGGTTTGAGAAGCCGGTGCTGTACTACTGGGGTGCGGGGCTGAGTTTTAAGATTTTTGGGGTTTCTGAGGCGGCGGCGCGGTTGCCTAGCGCGGTGTCGGCGCTGCTGGCGACGCTGGCGCTGGCGTGGCTGGCGTGGCGGGTCTATGGGATGGCTACGGCGAGGTGGCTGTTGCTGCTGCTGCCTACTTGCGTTGGCATGATTGGGTTTTCGCATGCGGCGGCGACGGATATGCCGTTCAGCGGGATGCTGACCGTGGCGATGGTTTGTGCTGCAGTGGTGCTGGGACTGACGCGGAACGATAAGACGCCCATACTTCCGCGAACTCCTTGGCTGGCGCTGGTTCTGTTTGGATTTTTTCTGGGGTTGGCGGTGCTGGCGAAAGGTCCGGCGGCGATTATTCTTTCTGGGGGCGGCGTTTTCTTTTGGGCGATTTTCACCAAACGGTGGCGGGATGCGTTTCGGCTTCTGCATCCGGTGGCGATTGTCGCTTTCTGCGCTACGGCGCTGCCCTGGTACATTTTGTGCGCGCGGCGGAATCCGGATTTCTTTCGCGTTTTTATTATCGAGCATAATTTTAAGCGGTTTCTTACGCCGGAATTTCAGCATGTTCAGCCGTTTTGGTATTACGCGCCGGTGTTGTTGGTGGCGTTTTTGCCGTGGACAGGGATGCTTTTGTGGGCGGTGGTGGTGGGGTGGAGGTCGGTGGTTCGCAGGAGGGATGTTGATGTGGAAGGGCGCGTAGAAACGGCCACGATGGAGGCGGTGGAGGATCCGGGTACAGATGGTGGGGCGGAAAAAGCCGCAGGGCTCAACGGCAAGCGCCCTGCGCTACAGGAGTGGATCAACGTTGGCGGCGGGTTGGGGTGGTTTTTGGTTTGCTGGGCGGGATTTTGCGTGATTTTCTTTTCGGCGTCGCATTCGAAATTGCCGGGGTATGTGCTTCCGGCGATCCCGGCAATGGGGCTGTTGGTGGCACGGGCGTTTGTTGAGATGCGAGATCGCTATCGCGTGTCCTTTCGCGTCGTGCATTTTGTTGTGGCGGCGAGTTTTTTCATGATTTTTGCAGTGATGGAAATGCTGGCCGGCCACCCCCATTTTGGATCCCGAAGATTTGCAGGTGCGGTGGCAATACTGGGTTTGGTATTTGCGTTGGTGAACGCGATCGCCGGCGCGCTCGCGCCCTCAACGCGCTTCCGACGTTACGATTTGGCGGCGTTGGCGGTGGTACCCGTTTTGGGTGCGATGTTGTTAGCAAACCATTTTATTGCGTCCTTTTTTTTCTGGGATCCGTCTGGGCGGACCATGGCGCATGAATTACAGCAGCGCGGGATTCCGGCTGGCGCGATTAGTGTTTCGGGCATGAAACGCGGAATGCAGTATGGGTTGAGCTTTTATTTGCACCAGGAGATTAAGGAGTGGGATGCGAAGTCGGAAACGGGGGGGTATTTGTTGACGGCGTCGAAGGATTGTGGCCGAGTGGTGGGGACGGAATTTTTTTGTGAGGCGCAATCGTTTGATGCGGATGGGACGGGGAGATTTTTGTATTTGGTGATTCCGATTGCGGATGGGAAGTGATGTGTGGCGCGGGGTAGGTGCGCGATCGTTGGGCGCGATTATTAGGCAGGCCCCGTGATGGGCCTGTGTCGCGCCTCCGGCGCTCGCGGAGTTTCTCGCCACCGTACCCAGCCCTGCGGGCTGGGCTAAACTGTGCCGCACCTGCGGTGCTGGTTTCGCGGTGAAGAAAAAACCGAAGATAGCGACGAAGCAAAGACAACGGCGACTGCCTCGGAAGGCGGCCGCTCAAAAGCAAATTCAAAGACGAGTTCAAAGGCGAATTCGTTATTTTGCGGGTTTGCCGGTGGCGGGGAGGCGGAGGAGGAAGAAGGTGACTACGCGGTTTTCGTAGACGCGTTTGTCGTCGTCGTTCATGCCGACGAAATTGCCGTGGGGGATGATGGCTTGTTCGCGGGGCTCGGGAGCCTTCAGGAACATTTGGCGGGTAATTTCGGCTAGTTCGGGATCGTCGATGGCTTGGATGAAGAGGATAGGCACGCCTTGCATGGCGCCTAGCTTGCGGGAGAGCGGAAGTTCGCTGCGGTAGGAATAGTTCATGTAGTCGAAACTGGTTTCGGCAGAGCTGACCATCAGCGGGAAGCCACCGAGGCCGCTACGTTCCACGCCGATTTTTACCATTTGCTCGGGCTTGTCGTAGACGGAGTCCAGGACCAGCGCTTTTACGCGGGTGTCGTGTTCGGCTTCGCGAAGCGCGGCGTAGGCGCCGAGGTTGTAGCCCCAGACGCCAAAACTTGTGGGATCGACATCCTTGCGGGCGGCGAGGGTGTCGATGGCGGCGCGCAGTTCGTCGGCTTCTTTGTAGCCAAACGTGGTAGTGCCGGAGCTGGCGCCGTGGCCGGCGAAGTCAAACAGGAAAACATTGTATTGGTGGTCCTGAAGGGCCGAAACCAGGGTGAGCAGTTCGCCGCGGCTGGATTCGTAGCCGTGGCAAAGAATGATGGTGGGCGCGCCGCGCAATCCGGGGAAGAAATAGCCTTCGCGGGTGCCGCGACCGGGGACGCTGAACTCCACGGCGTCCGGACGGCCAGGGAAACTTTCCAGATTGATTTCGCTGCTGGTGCGCTGGGGCTTGATGATGCGATAGACGAGAAAGGCGGCGATGGCGGAAGTGGCGAGTACGGCGAAGAAGGCCAACGCCAAGATGGCCATGGCCAATTTGGTGTACCAGCGCGTGGGATAGCGCAGTTCAAACAAGATGGAAAATGGTCGAGCCATCGGGCGTCCGGGTGCGGCTGGTCTCCTTGATGCTGCAACGGGTGCTGCGATACGGCGTTGCTGACTAAGACGGCGGCATTACGCCGCGAATGCTGGCCTCACGAGAGAGGCCGGTGTCGCAACAACCTTGCCGTAAAATTCTCAATAACCGGATGTTAGCACGGGGGTCTGGCGGCGATTCGGGAAGCCGTGAGGCTTGTGTCGCATGAATATCGTGCCTGTTGGGAAAAAAGGGCAGGTGGCCGTTTTATCGGTGGGAATCGGCTATCATGGAACTTCTTGTATGGTACCGACGTGGTATATGGAACTGGCGCGGCTACCGTCGCGTCCCATCCTTCGATGAATATCGTAGACCTCCGACAGACCACCGCCCGCCAACTCGATTCGCTGCTGGAAGAAGAGGCTCGCCATTGGCGGGATGAGTTGCATTGGGATTACCGCGGGGCGCTGGAACTGATCAAGCGATTTCTGGAAGCGCATGCGCTCTCGGGGTGCGTGGCATTTGAAAACGGGACCGCTGCCGGGTATTGCTTTTACGTTTTGGAAGAGCAGAAGGGCTTAATCGGCGGGCTGTACGTTTCGGCGAAATTTCCGCAAGAGACCATTGGGCGGCGGTTACTGGACGAGATGCTGTTTGGCATGCGCGCGATTCCGCATCTGGTGCGGATTGAGGCGCAGCTGATGCCGTTCAGCGGGCCGGTGGACGAGCCCCTGCGGGATCAGGGATTTCACCTGTACACGCGGCAGTTCATGCTGCTGGATTTGGCGAAAAACAAATCGTTGACCGCGAGTGTGCCCGGCGCGATGCGCTTGTCGCGCTGGAACGATCGCTATTTCGAGCCGTGCGCGAAGCTGATTTATCTTTCGTACGCGAATCACGTGGATGGTGAGATTAACGACCAGTATCGCTCGCGGGCTGGCGCGTTGCGATTTCTGAAGAATATTATCTTGCTGCCGGGATGCGGCAATTTTGTGCCGGGAGCGTCATTTGTGCTGCATCAGCCGGGTAGCGATGATTTGATTGCGACCGTGTTGACCAGCGAAGTTTGCCCGGGCGTGGGGCATACCACGCAGATTTGTGTGCTGCCTGGGTATCAGGGGCATGGGTTGGGGCGGATGCTGATGCTAGCCTCGGCGGAGGCGTTGCGGGCGCAAAGATTTAAGGAGTTGACGCTGACGGTCACGGCGCAGAATCGCACGGCGGTGGAGTTGTACGAGAAATTGGGATTTACGACGATACGGTCGTTTACGGCGGGGGTTTGGCCGCGGTAATTCACGGCGATTATTTACGGTAGGTGGAATCGCGCCGGACGATTGGTTATTTTTTGCGGGCGGGCTCGAATTCGTCGCCGGGTTGCCATTGGACTTCGGCGGGTTGCGTGGCGGCTTTGATGCCGAGGGCGTAGCCAAACTGGGTCATTTTGGCCAGGCCTTTGAAATTCCAGTCGGCGCGGTATTCGTCGCTGGGCTGGTGGTAATGATTTTCCACGTAGTCCTTGGCTTGCGCGGCGCCCCAGGCGGCATCGTGCCCGGCAAAGAGTTGTCCTTCATCGATCGAAAAGGATGGGATACCCACGCGGGCGAGGCTGAAATGGTCGGAGCGATAGTAGTGGCCGGCTCCGGGCTGGGCATCAGGGCGGATGGCGAGACCGAATTCCTTGGCGGTGGCTTCTACTACTGGATAGAAGGTGGTGCGCTCGGCGCCGCTGACTTCCACTTCCTGCGGCTCGCCGATGGGTGCGAGCGCATCGAAATTTAAATCCAGCGTGATTTTGCTTGCTGGGATGAACGGGTGCTTGCCGAAATATTCGGAGCCGAGCAGGCCCTGCTCTTCGGCGGTAACGGCAGCGAAAATCATGGAACGCGGCGGCGCATCTTTGGCGCTGGCCGACATCCGGGCAAGCTCCAGCAAAATGCCGCAGCCGGTGGCGTTGTCGACCGCGCCGTTGTAGATCTGGTCGCCCTTGCGGCTGGTGTCGATGCCGAGATGATCGTAGTGCGCGGTGAAGAGAACAGCTTCGTTCTTCAGCGTGGCATCGCTTCCCGGGCGCGTGGCGACCACGTTGCGCGAAACAAATGGGCGCAGGCGGCTGACGACGTGGGCTTTGAGCTTGACGTCTAGAGGAATGGGCTTGAAGTCGCGGGATTGCGATTGCTGGAATAGTTGGTCGAGATCGAGCCCGGCCATGTGAACTAGTTTTTTCGCTGTATCGGTGCTGATCCACGAAGCGGCTTGCAGTTTCGGCGTGCCGTCCAGCTGCAAATAGGATTTTTCGTTCCCCCAGGAGTTACGGACCACTTCCCAAGGATAGCTGGCGAGGTCGGTGCGGTGAATGATCAACGTGGCGACCGCGCCGCGGCGCGCGGTTTCTTCCAGCTTATAGGTCCAGCGGCCGTAATAGGTGAGCGCGGGGCCCTTGAAGAAATTTGGATCGTCGGAGACCGGCTCGTTTACGAAGAGCAGCGCTACTTTTCCTTTTAGATCCTGGCCCTTGTAGTCGTCCCATTTGTATTCGGGCGCGGTGATACCGTAGCCGATGAAGACGATGGGTGCGTCGATGTCGGAGATTTCTTTTTGCGCTTCGTTGTTGGTGACGAAGTCGTCGAGGAGGGTGAGATTGAGAGGAGCGCCTGTGGCGGGGACCAGTTGAAAGGTGGTGTCCGGAAGAGTTTTTATGGCGACCATGGAAACACTTTGGAAAAAGGTGCCGTTGTCGCCGGCCGGTTGCAGGCCGTAGGAGGCGAATTGCTTGCCGATATAATCGGCTGCTAGCTCGCCGCCGGGCTGGCCCATGCCGCGGCCTTCGAGAGCATCACTGGAAAGATATTTGACGGTGGCGCGGATATTTTCGGCGTTGGCGGTGGGCACGTTTTGTTGCGCGGCGGAGATTGCGACCAACATGTTGACTCCCAGAGTGACGACTGCCAGTACGCAGGCGAGTGCGGTAATTCTCAATTTCCCCCCAAGGCAAGACTATTTTTTGCCGCGATCTTTTAGAAGATTTTTCAGCTCGCTCATGAATTCTTGCACATCTTTAAAATCCATGTAGACGGAAGCGAAGCGGACGTAGGCGACTTTATCCAGCTTCTTCAGGCCGCGCATGATCATTTCGCCGATTTCCGTGGTGGTGAGTTCACGCTCGGTAGCTTCGTGGACCACGCCTTCGATTTCGTCGACAATGGCTTCGAGCTTGGGCGTGGCGACCGGACGCTTTTCGCAGGCTTTGAGCAAACCTTGCAGGATTTTCTGGCGCTCGAACCGTTCGCGGCGGCCATCTTTCTTGATGACCATGTAGGGAATTTCGTCGATGCGCTCGTAGGTGGTGAAGCGGCGGGCGCACTTGAGGCATTCGCGGCGGCGGCGAATGGTGTCCCCGGTGCGGCCTTCGCGGGAATCAATTACCTTGTCATCGATGTGGGCGCAAAACGGGCACTTCACTCGCGGTCATCTCCTCGCAGTCGTCTACCGTGCACAGTTGCGGGCAATTGGTGCGGCAATTCCTTTTCGAGTTCTTCGAGCGTGGCCTGCGTGGAACCCAGAGGCAGAACGCCGGCTGCTTCCTGTTTTTCCTCTTTGCCCATCTCGCGCAGTTGGCCGAGCGAAAATCCTTCGTGAAGCAGCAGCGGCACACCAACGAGCGAGCATCCGGCAAACGTTATCATCCAAATGACCAGCGCCGCCACCGTGGCGGACTCGCCGTCCACGTTGAAGATGGTGGTGAGCACGAGTATGGAAGCTAGTTGCGCGCCACCGCCTACCGCGGGCAACTGTACCGCAGAGCCGACCAAGGAGAAAGCCAAGACCAGCATGGCGTCGCCGAAGTTCAGGGCGTGCAACGTACCGGTGAAGCTGTGGACGATCAGGAAATAGACGACCACGATTAGAAACCAATGCAGCGCGGAATACACCACCGCGAGGAACAGATCGCTCCAGGATTTTATGGTTTGCACCCCGCGCGCAAACCCCAGCAAAATGCGGGCTGCAGTGGCACGCCAGCCAGGGACGCCGATCCAGCCGGCGAGACGTGACTCAAGCAAGCTCGCGCCGTGCAGCCGTAAATAAACCAGTAAGGCAACGGCGCCGAGCACCCCGGCAAAAAACAGCATCCCGGTGGTTCGCGCGGCGGCTTCGAATTTGCCTGCGGCGGCACCGGTATGGGAATGGGACTTGAACAGAATTAGCGCAATCGACGCGAGTACCGCGGTGCTGGCAACGTCGAAGAGGCGTTCGAGGACGTAGATTCCGAAGACGTCGGCGACGGGAAGTTTTTCTTTACGCGCTATGAGTAGCGGACGGACGGGCTCGCCGGCGCGGCCGAGCAGGAATACTGCGGCAAAGCCGGCGATGGTCATTTTCACAATGGCGGCTAAGCCCGCGGATCCGAGATTGTGCTGGAACACTTGCCAGCGCAAAGCGCGGATGCCATAGCACAGATAAATCAGGACGAGCGCAAGGACGAGATCAAAGATATTTGCACCGCGGATGGCTGCGAGAAGTTTTGCGCCGCTGAAACTGCCGATGTGGGAAAGGCCGTGGGCTTGTTGGACGAGAAACACCACGACGAGCGCGGCGAGCAAAGCGAGCAGTATATTCCTCGACCTGGATGACATGTTTAACGAGCGTACTGGCCGCAGCCAGCAGCGTCAAGGCGCGGGGATGCGATGGCCGGTTCTTGTCGCATCAGTGCGAGGCGTGTTAACCGGAAATACGCTACCAATGTTCGCGCCCCAAGGATGGGCCAAAGTCGATTTCCGGATGACGATTTTCGCGAGTGATCCGACGAACCAAAGTTGCGAGGTCCGGCTTCTTTGCCGATTTGTTGCGGCGCTTGCGCTTCTTGGGGCGAGCTTTTTTCATAGTCGAATTCCCCGTTGCCGGCGGCGAAAAGTGCACAGGCAAGAGTGCCTGTGCTACCAAAACCAAGTTGCGGCCAGGCGCGTTGGCTTGTGAACTGCGTCCGGTGTGGTTAAGATGCAGGCACAATGACAGGCACGGCAGTCCAGGGTTTCAGGGAACATTTCGACTGCACTTTACGTTCCATACATTGCAGGCCGAGGTTGCTGCCGGCGTTGCTCAGCGAAAACTGGGCGATGGCCGCTAACCCCTTGCACCGTAGCAGGATCCGAGGCTGATGAGACGTTGGAGCAGGATGCCCAACTGGTCCAGCAATGCCTCCAGGGCGACGGGTCGGCCTGGGAGGAACTTGTGCGCCGTCATACGCGGCGTATCTTCAATATTTGCTACCGGTTCACCGGCAATCGCACCGAAGCCGAGGACCTGTCGCAAGAGGTTTTCCTCCGGGTGTACCGCACGTTGGCCAGCTATCGTTCGGCTCACGGCGGCTTTGCAACATGGATGACTAGCGTGACGCGCAATCTGTTGATCGACCATTACCGTAGAACCAGAAGGGACCGCCTCACCGATTCGCTCGATGACGCGATGCCGGTGGTGGAAAATAAGCAGTCGTCCGCGCGGCGTCCCGACGAACTGGCCTTGCTCGGTGAACTAAGCAGCCAGATTCAAGCCGGGTTGACCAAGCTTTCTCCGGAACTGCGCGAGGCGGTAATTTTGCGGGACTTGCAGCAGCTGGAATATGGCGAGATACAACAAGTTTTATCTGTACCGGAAGGAACGGTAAAATCAAGAATCAACCGCGGGCGCATCGAGTTGGCCCGCATCCTCCAACAGATGGGAGTACGCCCATCATGAGCGGAGAGCAGACCATGAACTGGACATGCGAACAAACCGAAGTGCGGCTCGGCGACTATCTGGACGGGCTGCTGCAGCCGAGCGAACGCGCGGCGCTTGATGCGCACCTGGCGCAACATTGCGAACGCTGTGCTCCGCTGGTCGACAGTGTGGCGCAACTAGTCGGCAATCTGCACAGCATGGAAGAATTGGAAACGCCGCCACGGCTGGTCTACGCCATCCTAGACAAGACGCTGGGCCCACGCGACACCGTGGTGGCTGCGCCGGGTTTCTTCGGATGGTTGCGCGGCATAGGCATGCCGCGTTTCGCGTATGGCGCGTTGTCGCTCTCCGCTACCTTTTTGATGATTGCCAGCGCGTCGGGATTTTCCTGGCGGCATCCCAAGCTGGCGGATCTGCAACCGGCTACGATTGCGCGCAACGCCGATCGGCAAGCACATCTGGCTTTCGCGCGCAGTGCGAAATTCGTCAGCGACCTGCGTGTGGTGTACGAAATTCAAACGCGCTTGCGGCAAGATAACAATGAATTGCCGACCTCCAATGAGGAGACCGTTCCGGCGACCGCGCCCAATCCGGCGCCGGGGCGAACCGATGGAAGCAAGCCGGGCAGCCCAAATCAGCAAAACCGCGCCACCACCATCGATCGCAATATTCAACTCTTAGCCACGACCATCGCTTCGCGAGCGTATCTCGGCGGGGCTCCTCTTTTTGCCGGCTGGGGTAGTGGGAGGAAAAATCCATGAAGTGTGCCGTCCATCCCGATGTGGATGCGGTAGCGTATTGCCGTAATTGCGGTAAGCCGCTGTGCTCTGCGTGCTCGCGGCCAGTGCGCGACGTGATTTATTGTGAGGATTGCCTGGCGGCCACGCTGGGCTTGCCGGGCTCGCCTCCGCCGGCCGGCGCCGTGCCCGGGATATCGCCAGAAGTTCCGGCGTTTTCTTCAGGCACGGCGCAGCCGTACCCGCCATTGCCGCCCGGCGCTCCCGGAATTCCGGCGGCTGCGGCAGTACCGCGCGCCACGAATCCGGGAGTAGCGTTCGCGCTGGGATTTTTCCCGGGACTCGGCGCGGTGTACAACGGCGAATACAACAAAGCGCTGATCCATATCGTAGTCTTCGCGGCCATAATCGTGGGACTCAGCAGCGACATCGGGGATAGCGGAGCGGTCACGCTTTCGTTCCTGCTGGCAGGCTTTGTTTTTTACATGGCGTTTGACGCCATGCGCGTCGCCAAAGAGCGCAACGCGGGTAAGGCCACCATCGATCCCCTCGAATCTTGGAGCAAAGAACGTCCCATCGGCCCCATTATTCTGATTGGACTTGGCGCCTTGTTTCTGCTGAACAATTTTTCCTGGTTCGCATTTTATAGAGTGAAGCAATTTTGGCCACTAATTCTGATCGGCGTGGGCGTGTTGATGTTCCGCAACCGCCTAGGAAAAGATTTCTAGGAGTCTGAGAAAATACTATGCCTGACGATAGCAATAGCCGCTGCAAATGTCCGCGCTGCACTATCCGCAGCTTGCGCGGACCCGCGGTGATCATCACCCTCGGTGTTCTTTTCCTGCTCTCCGAAATGCGCGGTGATTATCTGTCATTTCACCACACCTGGCCGGTCATCCTGGTGGTGCTGGGGATCGTCAGTCTCGCGTCTTCACTCGCGCCGATGGATGGGCATATTGAAACGCGCGTAGATCCCGTGCCGCCTGTCCCGCCCGTTGGGCCGCAAGGTCCGTACGCCGGTCAGGGCAGGTAATTCTCATGTCCTACAGCCCTCGCAACAGCAGTGGCCTGTTCAGCGGATTGGTGCTGCTGATCTTTGGCGTGCTGCTACTGCTGCACAATTATCGTGGATTCGAGCTAGGTCGCCTGTTCACGCATTGGTGGCCGTTGCTGATCATCGCGCTGGGATTGATCAAGCTGTACGAGCGCACCGCGGGCGCCCGATATGTGGAACCAGGAGCGGCACGTGTCACCGGCGGCGAAGTTTTCTTGATCGTGGTGGTTCTGGCGATCACGGGAACTGTGATCGGCCTTGAAGAAGCGCAAAAACATATTCCCGGAATCGACGGCCCCTGGATGGGCAATTCGTATCCCTTCGATTTGGACGTTGCGCCGAAGGCCGTGCCCGTGGATTCGCGCATCACCGTCCGCGGCAATCGCGGAGACATTAGCGTGCGCTCCGACGACACCGCGGAAATCAGCGTATCGGGCAAAGCCAACGTGCACAGCTGGAATGAAAAAGACGCGGAGAAGCTGGCCAAGCCCGTGTCCGTGGCCATCGTGCAAAACGGCGATGGTTACGAAATACGTCCCACAGGAACCCACGGGGACGATTCGCGCATCGGCGTGGACATGGACGTCACCGTGCCGCAGAAGTCCGTGGTAACGATTCGCAATGATAAGGGCGACGTGACGGCATCGGACATGAACGAACCCCTGGCCGTGAATAACGGAAATGGCGACGTAGATATTCGCGACAGTGGCAGCGACGTGACCGTCGATATCAAGCACGGAGACGTCAAGATTTCCGACACCAAAGGAAATGTGAAACTGGAAGGTCACGGCGGCGAAGTGGATGTTGTGAACGCTACCGGAGGCTTGACGCTCAACGGAGAATTTTTTGGACCCATCCGCGCGGAAAAAATCGCCAAGGGCGTGCGTTTCATTTCGCAGCGGACGGATTTAACGTTGACGCAGCTTACCGGCCACATGGAGTTCAGCTCCGGAAATCTGGAAATCGCCGACGCTCCCGGGAATTTGACGCTGCGCACCAACAAATACGATATCGACATCGAGAACGCCGGCGGCAAAGTGGACGTACAGAATCGCGACGCCAGCGTGGATGTGCGCTTTTCTTCGCTGCCGAAAGACGACGTGCAAATTATTAATTCGAATTCGTCGATTTCGCTGAGCTTACCTGGCTCTGCCAATTTTGAAATTGTGGCGGATTGCCACTCTTGCGATATTTCTTCCGATTTCGAGGGTGCGGGGCTGAAGCAAACTTCGCAGTCTGGAGATTCGCATCTGGAGGGCAAGGTCGGCTCCGGCCGCGGCCCGAAAATTGTGCTGAAGACCAGCTACGGCTCGATCTCGCTGCACAAGACCAGTTCCATGGAACCTGCGCCGGCTCCCGCGCCGCGCGCCGTGCCAACTCCGCCCGCGCCTCGCGCGCCAAAAACACCAGCGCCGTCAGCGCCGAAACCTTCCACGGACTCGGAAACCTAGATTCGCTCGTCCATTTCAAGGATGGTTTCTGGGCTTGGTTTTTCTACTGCGCCATCGCTTGATTGCTTCCTGGCAAGGAAAATATAGCGCGCAAAATCCAGAATTCCCGAAAAACGGTACTCCCGATCTACATAGTGCTGGATCACGTAAAAAGCAAAATAATAAAATCGGCAGAAGCTCCATACCGCCACTGCGAGCAACAAACCAGCCCTGACCGACGGATTCTCCACAAGCAACAGCGCGGCGCACGCCAGTCCCGACAATAGAAAAAGGGCACCCTTTATCTTGATCCAAGTAATGCTCGTAAGATCTTTATGAACCGGCATGGTGGGCGTTCAGTCCAGGACTTGAACTTCGCTTTAACCCTGGACGAGGCGGTCGAGCTCTTCGTAAAAAGTTGGGAAAGAGACGCCGGCGCAATCGGCGTCGCGGATGACGGTCTTCCCTTCCGCGGCCAGGCCCGCGATGGCAAAGGCCATGGCGATGCGGTGGTCGCCGTGCGGCTCGATCTCCGCGCCGTGCAGCTTGCCGGCTTTGCGGCCTTCGACGCGCAAACCGTCGGGGCGTTCTTCCACCGTCGCGCCCATGCGGCGCAAATTTTCCGCCAGCGCGGCGATGCGGTCGCTCTCTTTTACACGCAGCTCGGCGGCATCGCGAAATTCGATTCCCTGTTCCGTGAAGGGGCCGAGCGCGGCGAGCATCGGCAGCTCATCGATCAACAGCGGAATGGTGTCGCCGCTGATGATTCCGCCCTTCAGCACAGCGCCTTTAACCGCCAGGTCGCCAACCACTTCGCCGTGCGCGGTGCGCAATGACGGCGTTTTTATATCCGCGCCCATGGACAGAAAGAAATCCAGAATGGCGGTGCGCGTGGGATTCAATCCCACGTTGTGAATGAGCAGGCTTGATTCCGCAAAGAGCGAGGCCGCGGCAATAAAAAATACCGCCGAGGAAAGATCGCCGGGGACCTCAAGCGTGCGGCCGGTTATCGTGCCGTGGCCGTTGGCGATGCCCAGACCGCGAACCGTGGTGGTCAATCCGTGGTGTTCGATCTCCGCGCCAAATTCTTCCAGCGCAAGCTCCGTGTGATCGCGCGTGCGCGCCGGTTCAATTACCTTCGTGACCCCTTCGGCAAAGAGCCCCGCCAGCAGCACAGCGGATTTTACTTGTGCGCTGGCCATGGGCATTTCGTAGCTGATGGCGCGAAGTCTTGCGCCGTGAATTTCTAGCGGGGCGAATTGCTCCTGGCGCGCCACAATTTCTGCGCCCATCTGGCGCAGCGGCGCGACCACACGTTTCATCGGGCGCTTCTGCAGCGAATCGTCGCCGCTGATCGTGGTGGAAAAATTCTGTCCCGCCAAAATACCGGACAGCAAACGAATCGTGGTGCCGGAATTTCCCGCGTCCAGCGCTTTGCGCGGCGCTTGCAGGCCGCGGGGTCCGTGACCAGTGACGCGCACGACATCCTTTTCTATTTTGATTTCCGCGCCCAGCGCGCGCATGCAGGCCAGCGTGCTGTGGCAGTCCGCGGCGGCGGAGAAGTGGCGAAGCTCGCTGGTGCCTTCGGCGATGCCGGCCAGCATGCCGTAACGATGGGAAATGGATTTGTCGCCGGGAAGTTCGATGCCGCCGTTGATCGATTTGGCCGGAAGAATGGTTTGCTTTTTCACGCAGCGATTTTAGCACGGCACATTCGCGGAGTTCTTCCAGCGGTCGCTCATAGCGGCAGAGGGCGCTCCTTGTAAGGCGCCTCTGGGCTGGCCGAACGGACAGTTTTCGCGAGGGCAATCCTGTACATCGCAGCGAAACTCCGCGCGGCCCGCGTGCGTATTATTAAGTGAGGAGAACGGGTTATGTCAGCGCGCAGTACGGCCGTGCAGTTGGCCATCAAAGCCAGCATTGTGTTTGGCGCATTATTTGTGGTGAGCGTGCTTCTGGCGGCGATGCCTGGCCATCATCCGCCCACTGTCGGCTCGACGGAGAATTCCGGCGCGAGCACGAGTTCCGCGACGCCACAGCAAGAAGCGGATCACGCCAGCATGCCGGGAATGAAAATGCCCGGTGACGAAAAATCCTCCGAAGGCCAAGCCGTCGAAGATATGAGCGGCGGGCATCACGACGCGCACAGTTCGCACATGTACATGACGGCCATGCGACCGCAAATGCCCGGGGACGAGCAGCGCGCCCGGGAAATCGTCACGCAGTTGCGCGCCAGTCTCGAGAAATACAAGGACTATCACGTAGCGCTGGACGAGGGCTTCAAAATTTTTCATCCGGAATTCCCGCAGCCGGAATATCACTTCACCAATTACAAGAACGGATTCCTGGAAGCTTTCACTTTCGATCCGGCGCGGCCTACTTCCCTGCTCTACAAAAAGACCGCTACCGGATATGAGCTGGTGGGCGCGATGTACACCATGCCCAAGCGCGCCACCGAGGATCAATTGAACGCGCGCGTGCCGCTGAGCATCGCCATGTGGCACCTGCACACCAATCTGTGCATGGCGCCAAGAAGTGAAGCTGGGACGGTGGATTACACCAAGTTCGGCCTGCGCGGCTCCATCGCCACGCAGGAAGCTTGCGATGCGGCCGGTGGACATTTTCTTCCCGTGGTTTTCGGCTGGATGGTGCACGTGTATCCGTACGAGGATTCGCTGGATAAAATTTTCGCCATGCACATGCACATGGATTAACGTTGCGGTGCTTATTCAAACTGTTTCCGAAACTCCGCGAACTGTTGCTTTAGCGCACTAACTTCTTCGCGCAGCGCGATCACTTCAGCTTCCAACTGCTTAACCTGTTCTTTCGCGGGTTCCGCGTGCGCGGCGTCGCGTCCAGAACTGCTGCCCTCCATCGCTTCGCCACCAACCGTTTGAACGCCGCCGCTTTGCACATCACCCGATAGCAGATGCGCGTAACGCGCTTCTTTCATCCCCGGCTGGCGCGCCAGCAGTTTCACCAGTGGCGGTTCGCGGCGCATCAGCCGCTGCAGCGTGGTCTGCACCTCACTTAAATCTTCGAAGGGATGCATGCGCTCGGCGCGGCTGCGCAGCTCGCCCGGAGTTTGCGGTCCGCGCAGTAGCAGTTCGCAGAGGATCGCTGTCTCTTTTCGATCAAAATTAAACACTTCACCCAAACGATGCTCGAACTTGGCCACGCGACTGTCGCTAGCCGCCGAGCGAGCCAGTAATTCGTCGCTCAGGCCGCGCAGGGCCTGGCGAACCGCATCTTCATCAAGATGCATCAGCGGGTCGCGGTTGGATTTTTGATTGCACGCGTTCATCAGCGCGTTCAGCGATAACGGGTAGTATTCAGGCGTAGTGATCTCTTTTTCGACGAGCGCGCCGAGCACGCGGGCTTCAACATCGGTTAGGGTGACGTTCACGCAACAAATATACAGGATGGCGCGATGCCATCCCAACGCTCCGGCGTTGTAGGGGCGCCCCGACCGGGTCGGGGCGCCCGAGCTTGCCCAAACTCTCAATACTAGAACTGCTGGGTCATTGGCACTACTCCGCCGATGACTCTGGTTTGATTGCTTCGCGGTACGCTGCCGCGTAAGATTACAGGTTCATGCCTCCGGTCCGGCCTATCTTGTGCGGCACGCTTCACTTGCCCAGACTCCTCCCCGCAATAATCATGACGCTGCTATTTGCCAGCGCACCCTTGCTGATTCAGGCGCAAGTCACGAATCCAGTTGACGACGGCCGCGCCGCGGTCTCAGCCGAATCCACGGAAACGATAGCGGTTGGCGACGTTCGCCCCGGCATGCAGGGCTATGCCTACACGATTTTTGCCGGCGACCAGATCGAGAGGTTTGATCTCGTGGTGATCGGGGTGCTCGACAATTTTATGGGACCCCGGGAATCGATCATTCTGGTGCAGCTCAAGGGCGAAAAGGTTGAGCACACTGGAGTCGTCGCGGGCATGAGCGGAAGCCCGGTGTACCTCGAAGGCAAACTGGCCGGAGCGCTCTCGCTGAAGCTCGGAGTGTTCACAAAAGAGCCGATCGCTGGCGTAACGCCGATTCACGAAGTGCTGGATCCTCTGGCGCCAGCCGGCGGAACGAAAGCGGCGGCGCAGAATTTCTCGCGGCAGTCGCAAATCACAAACGCGCAAGCAACAGACACGCAAGCGACGAACGCACAGGTAACGAGCGCGCAAGCAACAAATTCCCAAGCCGCGGGCAATGGTTTTCCCGCCGGTTCAGCGCTGGAGCCGATTGAAACCCCGCTGGTATTTTCGGGTTTCCCCGCAGGTTCCTTGCAGCCATTTGCCGCGCAAATTCAGAGCTTCGGATTTGTGGCCGCGCAAGGCGGCACCACCGCGCCGCGCAGCGATGACGCACATCTGGTGGCGGGAGACATGGCAGGAATGGTGCTGGTGCAGGGCGATGCCTCGATCAACTCGGCGTGCACGGTCACAGCGGTGCGCGGCGACAATGTTTTCCTCTGCGGCCACCCCTTCCTGAGCCTCGGCAATGTGCAACTGCCCATGGCCCGCACGCGCGTGGTGACCACGCTTTCTTCTTCGCTGGCCTCCACGAAAATTGTAAATCTGGCCGGCAACATTGGCACCATCACCGGCGATCACATCACCGCAGTAACGGGAAAATTGGGCGCTCCGCCGGCAATGATTCCGCTGGATCTCACCGTCAGTGCTCCCGCGGGACAAAAGAAATTTCACTTTGAGGTAGTAAATCACCCCAAGCTCACCCCGCTGCTAGTGGCTTTAACGATCTTTAACGGCCTCTCGCAAAACAGCGTCTATGGCGAAGGAACCACGCTGCATCTTTCCGGAGAAGTGCGGCTGAAGGGCCACGCGCCGGTAGAGATCGAAAACACTTTTGCTCCCGGCGACTCGCTGAGTCCGGACGGCTTGTCCATCGCGCTCAATATGCAGTCGGTGTTTGCGCGGCTGTTCACCAATACTTTTGAAAGCACCGTCGTCGACAATATTTCGCTGAAGGTCGAAAGCGTGCCGGGGCGGCAATCCTTCAGCATCGATAGCGCGTGGCTGGAAAAAGGCGAGGCCGCACCGGGCGAAACTCTGAAGGTCCGCGTGCTATTGCAGCCTTATCGCGGCGCGGCGCACGTGGTGGAGACCAGCGTGCATATTCCCGAGCAGATAGCGCGCGGCACGGCACTGCGCGTGTTAGTCACCGATGCGGACACTTTGAACCGCGCGTCCCGCGGATTTTCCCTGGCCAGCGCTGGCGGAGCGGGTGGCCTGGACCAGCTGATCGCGTTGCTGAATCGCGAACGCCGCAACGATCGCGTTTACGTGGGCCTTTTCTCTCCGTCGCCTACGATGCTCTGGGATGACAAAGAATTGCCCAACGTGCCGCTCTCCGAACTCAACGTGGTGGACGGCCGCCCCGCGCCGGGCAGCGTGCAGATATTGCGCGAATCGCTGGCCAGTGAATCCTCCATTCCGCTCGATGGACCCGTGGCCGGCGTTATCTCTTTGAATCTGCAAATCCGGTGAATGCTAAATGATCAGAGTCTTACAGATGATTCGTGCCGACAGGCAACAACTGACCAACGGCGTTTCCTTCGCCGCAAGCACGATCTTTCGCGGCGTTCTGCTGGCGAGTCTGTTTTTCATGCTCTGTTGCGTGGCTTCTGCGGAACACACGCGCCGTTGGCGGCAAACTTCTTACGACGAGTTTGTGAAAGGTACCGCGCATGGCGTGGCCGTGCGCAGCGACGGCCGGCTGGAACTGGCGCCGAAATTTACCCTGCTTGCCGATGCGGATGCCTCCTATTTGTGGTCGCTGCGACTGGGGCCAAATGGCAGTCTTTACGCCGCCGGCGGTTCTCCGGCAAAAGTTTTTCGCTTTGATGGCGCCGGCAAACCCACTTCCGTGTTTGCGTCTCCCGATTTGGCGGCGCAAACCATCGCATTCGACGCCAAAGGCACCCTGTTCGTAGGAACTTCTCCCGACGGCAAGGTTTATAAAGTTTCAAGCAGCGGCGAAAAAACAATATTCTTCGACCCCAAGAGCAAATATATCTGGGACCTGGCCTTCGGCAGCGATGGCACGCTGTATGTCGCCACCGGTGACAAAGGACAAATCTTCGCGGTCGCCCCTGACGGAAAAGGCACGCTCTTTTACGCCAGCGACGAAGCGCACATTCGCGTACTCGCCTTCGACGCGCAAAACCGTCTGCTTGCCGGAACAGAACCGAGCGGCCGCGTGTTGCGCATCATGGCGCGCGACGGCAAATCCAGCGAAAAAACTCCCAGCGATAAGGCTGGCGAATCCGGCGCCAGGGGCAGCGCCGAAGGTTTTGTGCTGTACGAAAGCGCCAAACGCGAAGTGACCGCGCTGACCGTCGGCAGCGACGGAACGATATTCGCGGCCGCCATCGGAGAAAAGCAGCGCGCCTCCGGCCAAGCGCCCACAACCGTCATCACCACTCCACAGGGAACCACCACGTTCACCAACAGCGGAGTGATCTCCGGGGGCTCCGCGCAGGCGATATTTACACCGTTCCCTGCGGCAATCTCGAGCAGCATCTATCGCATTAGCCCGGACGGCGCACCGGAAGAGCTCTGGAGTTCGCGCGAAGATGTGGTCTACGCGCTGGGCATGGCGCAAGACGGGCGTGTGCTGGCGGGCACGGGCAACAGTGGAGCGTTGCTGGCCATCGACCGGCGGGGCGCTTACGCACAACTGGCCAAAGCGGGCTCCGCGCAAATCACGGGAATCGTGCGCAACGCCGAAGGAAAAATCTTTCTGTGTACCGCGAATCCTGGAAAAGTTTTTTCCGTCGGTCCGGAGTACGAGCCGCAAGGCAGTTACGAATCTCGATCTTTCGACGCGCAGATTTTTTCGCAATGGGGACGCGTAGAGTGGTGGAGTGCTCCAGTAGAGAACCGCGCGGCGGGCAACCCCAAGGGCGACAAACATGCGAGCAGCGATCCGCGCCTCGAATTCTTTGTGCGTTCGGGCAACACCGAAGAACCTGGCGCGGAGTGGTCGCGCTGGTTCGGGCCGTACGCGCAATCAGGTTCCGCAGTGGAAGCGCCGCCGGCGCGCTACGTGCAATGGAAAGCGGTGATCCACGACGGCCGCCCGGGCGACGGAATTTATTGGGTAAGCGTGGCGTATTTACCTAGAAACATCGCGCCAGTAATCGACGGCATCGCCCTGCAGGATCCCGGCGTGCGCGCGCAAACCACATTCGTAACCGCCGCCGGCCAGCAGCAGATCGTCACCTTGAAAATGCCTCCCGCGGACAACACCAACGGCGTGGTCATCACGCAAAGCACCGCGTCGCCGCGCTTCGAGCAGCCCCCACAAGGATTTGTGCAAAAAGGCTACGAGTCCGTGCTGTGGAACGCACACGACGCCAACGACGATGATCTCCGCTATACCATCTATTTCCGCGGCGAAAACGAACACGAATGGAAATTATTGAAAGACAAGCTGGACCAGAAATTTTATTCCTGGGACACCACCACGTTGCCCGACGGCGGCTACTATCTAAAGATCGTGGCGAGTGACGCTCCATCGAATCCGCCAGCCTCAGCGCTGACCGCGGAACGCGAAAGCGAGCGCTTTGAAGTGGACAATACTCCGCCGGTGATTGAAATGTTGCAGGCCGTTCCGGGTTCGTCCAAGACGGCGGGAGCCGCGCCGTCGGGCTCCGTGACCGTGACATTTTCTGCGCGCGACTCCGCCACCAGCATTGAACGCGCGCAATATAGCGTCGACGGCGGCGACTGGATTTTGTGCTCGCCGGTGACACACATCAGCGACGCGCCCGAAGAGCACTACGACTTCTCGATTGCGGGCTTGGCTCCCGGCGAACACACCATAGCCGTGCGTGCCTACGATCGCTTCGAAAATGTTGGCAGCGCCAAGGCCATCGTGGCAGTCCCCGGCACCAAAAACTGAAATCGCACCGCGAACCATCGCGTCAACAGCCGAGCGTGCACCCATCCTCGTAGGGGCACGGCACGCCGTGCCCGCTTTCGGAGCATTAACCACATCAGCTAACTTGCAGGAAATGTAACGTTCAGTTGGCGTGACGGTCGACCTGCATCGCAACAGTCCCCAAGGGCTGCCGCGCGCGAAACTCTTCAATCTCCGCGCCAAATCCAATGCGTCCGTCGCTGTAAGGCTGGCTGGATACGTGCACCACTCGAGCGCTGCATCGCGTCTCTTCCACCACGCCGCCGGTAACTTCTACGGGCATGCGCAGCGTCGCCTCAATCGGCATGCCGATCTGCAGCGCCGCGGACGACGCGAAGAAAAATCCCCCGCGCGAAACGTTTAACGCTTCCGTGAAATGTTCGGTCTTGTCCGATGACAAGCCGGTGGCGCGGAAACGCAACGGTGTGCGGAGATTGTAGCGGGTGAGCTGGCGTCTTTCTGATCCATTCATGTTGTCCTCCTACGCGCGAGAGGAAGGGTCTTACGCGGGTCGCGAGATTGGGAGAGGTGTCCGACAAGAGTAGGGAAGCCAGGCGCGGGCGTCAAGTGCGAACCCGCTGGATTAGGCACTTTTTATGCGCCAGAAACCGCCGTTTTATCGGCTGGTTTCTCCTCTTGTTCGCGGGCGAAGATATGTTCGCTGTGGGATAATGCGGTTTTCCAAGGAGCAGAAAGCCTGATGCCCGCCGCCGATTCCAGCATGCAGCGCGATCTGAGCAAAACGGTAGCAACCGCGCCGGATTGGCCGACGATCCTGGCGGCCCACGCGCGCATCGCGCCGCACATCCATCGCACGCCCGTACTCACCAGCTCGTCGCTCAATGACATGACCGGAGCCCACTTGTTTTTCAAGTGCGACAATTTCCAGAAAACGGGCTCGTTCAAAATTCGCGGCGCCAGCAACGCAATTTTTTCGATGAGCGAGCAAGAGATCGCGCGTGGCGTCGTGACACCGTCCAGCGGCAATCACGGGGCGGCGGTCGCCTGCGCCGCGCGCTGGCGCAGTGTGCCAGCCTACATCGTGATGCCGCGCAATGCGCCAAAAGTAAAATTCCAGGCCGTGGAAGCCTACGGTGGAAAGATCACTTATTGCGAACCGACCATTTCAGCGCGCTCCGAAGCCGCGGCGCGCGTGCAAGCCGAAACCGGCGCCGTGCTGGTGCATCCCTATGACGACGACCGCATCATCGCCGGCCAGGCCACCGCGGCAAAAGAACTGCTCGAAGATTTTGCCGACCTCAATGCGGTGTTCGCACCGGTCAGCGGCGGAGGCTTGCTGAGCGGCACATGTTTGGGCGCGCAAGGCATACGCACAGACGTGCGCGTCTACGGCTGCGAACCCGAACGCGCCGACGACGCTTATCGCTCGTTAACCACAGGGATTTTGCAAGCACAAGAATCCAGCGACACCATTGCCGACGGCTTGCGCGCCTCGCTCTCCCCGCGCACCTTTGCCATCCTGCGCGAACGCGTCTCCGGAATTTTGCTGGCCAGCGAAGAAGAAATCATTGCCGCCACGCGCCTGGTGTGGGAGCGCATGAAAATCATCATCGAGCCATCGTGCGCGGTCGCAGTAGCGCCGCTGCTCAGAAAAGGCACGGTCCAAGCTCTGGGCTTGCCACCGCGCAACGATGGTGCCTTACCAAAGCTAGGGGTAATTTTCTCGGGCGGAAACCTCGATCTTTCTTCCCTTCCGTTTAAGTAAGGGCACGGCACGCCGCGCCCGTTCTTGGCGCGATTTCAAGCGCCATCACACCGCGCGCGACATTCGCAAGCCACCTCACATCTCCATCACCACACGAAACTGCGCGTTCCCGCTCATCATCCGCTCGTAAGCCTCGGCTACCTTGGCAAACGGATACTTCTCGATCATCGGACGCACCCCCGTCAGCACCGCAACGCGCATAGTGTCTTCCGAATCCGTGGGAATCCCCGAATACCAGCCGCGAACGCTGGCGTTCGCGAAAATCAATTGCGCGGGCGCAGCCTCGACCGGATCCGGCGGCGCCCCCACAATCACCATCTTGCCGTTCTTCCCAAGTCCTCCAACCAGATCCGTCATAGACTTCGAGCTGGTTGCGGTACACAAAATTGTTTTTGCGCCACCCAGTTTCTGCAGCTCCGCGGCGGCGTCCACGGCTCTGCTATCGATGTACACCGAGGCGCCTAGCTTCTTTGCCAAATCGCCATTTTCTGGACCGCGGCCAATAGCCACCGTCCAGTACCCAAATTTGACGGCCCACTGCACTCCCAAATGCCCTAATCCGCCGATTCCCTGCACCGCCACCAAATCGCCCGGCAGCGCACCACTGTGCCGCAGCGCATTAAACGTGGTAATGCCCGCGCACATCAGCGGACCAGCATTCACGAAATCCAGTCCGTCGGGTATTGCCGCCACCGCTTCTTGCGGCGCGACCATATACTCGCCGTACCCGCCATCAAAGCTAATCCCCGAAATCTTGGCATTCGCGCACATCGCAAAATCCCCGCGCCGGCACTGCAAACACGTGCCATCCTGTCCGCCATGCCACCCGACGCCCACGCGCTGCCCCTTCTTCCAAACCGTCACGCCCGCCCCGACACCATCGACCACCCCCGCCACCTCATGCCCCGGCACGCGTGGATAAGAAATCCCAGGAAAAAGCGCTTCCTTCGTAATCACGTCGCTATGACAGATCCCGCACGCATGCACCTTTATGCGGACTCCGCCCGGGCCCGGCTCTGGAATATCGCGTTCCACAATTTCAAAATCGCCGTGCGCCTTGCCTACCTGTGCCACCTTCATTTTTGCCATAAAGTATTTCTCCGTGAGGCCCCCATAAGGCCAGGGTGTGGAATGTTGGAACTGTCGCCTGGTACAGCCAGTCGAGGAAGTCCGCAGTTTTGATGCTCAGCATCGAGCTTGGTTCCTAACTAAAATGCGTGGCTCGAGCATCCAAAAAGGGCTAGATAACGCGCCGGACCCCGCTACGGCATGTCCATAGGCCGCATGGCACCGCAAAAGAATCCGCGAAAAATGACCAATCTCTGGGAACTAAAGTAGTGCCTGGCAAGGAATTAGTTTTCGGGGCATTCCGCGGCCACGCTTTTGTTGCCTTCAGCACACCGATTGGCGCATTTCATTCAGTGCAACTAACGGCCCAGCCGCGGGTTACGTTATGCATCTCGCGGTAGGCCCAGGGCATCCGAATCACCATTGGCTAGCGGCTGCTCTGAACCTCGTCCCTAACTTGTGCTTACGATTTCGTGACAGAATTGTTACAGAGCTACTTCAACAGGGCGTGCTAGAGTTAGCATCAATCAATTTTCCTGGACCTGTCCGCGAGCATGTTCCAGCTAACAGTTTTTTAACTCCCGAGTGCTTCACTCGGTGTTACGTACGGCCGCAAACGGGGTCTAAATTGTTCGGAAAATTCCAATCCCAGAACGGATCACACATGAAAACTCCTCCCTTTCAAGTCCGCAGCCTGCTCTTGCTTACTTCGGCCCTGCTGACCCTGAGCAGTCCCAGCGCGCAAGCGCAAACTCCCAATGCAGCTACACAAGGTTCCGCGGCACAAGGCGTCCAGCCTCGCGTCACCCAGGCCGTGGACGAAAAACAGTTGGTGCGCCTGCCAGGCAACGTGCATCCCCTGGCGAACTCGAAGAACGACCAGGGTGCGATCGATGACGCGCAGCCCGCCACGCGCGCGCTGATTCTGTTGCAGCGCAGTTCGGAGCAGGAGGTCGCGCTGCGCCAGTTGCTCGACGATCAGCAAAACAAAGCCTCCGCAAATTATCACGCGTGGCTGACGCCACAACAATTTGCCGCGCAATTCGGCCCCACCGACTCTGACGTTCGAGCGGTAACGCAGTGGCTCACCTCGCACGGCTTCCAAAATATCAAGGTCGGCGCCGGCAAGACCGCTATCGAATTCTCCGGCAACGTCGGACAAATGCGCGAAACCTTCCACACCGACATTCACAAGTTTTTGATTGGCGGTGAAATGCGCAACGCCAACGTGAGCGACCCGCAAATTCCCGCGGCACTGTCGCCGGTGATTGCAGGCGTGGCGGGGCTGAGCAATTTTCGTCCGCGCGCGCACGTACGTCGTGTGGGAACTTTCCGGCGGACCCGGGCGACAGGTGAGCTGAAGCCGCTGTTTTCGTTTAACCCGACGGGCGGATGCTTCACGGGCACAACCTGTTTCGGAATCGGGCCTGGAGACTTCGCGAAAATTTATAATGTGCCATCGACGGTCAATAGTCATCCCGCGGGACAAGGCCAAACCATCGCCGTCGTCGGCGATTCCAATATCAACCCGCAGGATTTGGTGGACTACCGCAACCTCTTCGGCCTGCCGCCGTTGACGCTCACCCAAGCGACCAACAACATCATCGTAAATGGACCGGACCCCGGTTTGACGGGCGACGAAATCGAAGCGGACCTCGATACGCAAGTTTCCAGCGCCGTCGCTCCCAACGCCACCGTCCTCTTAGTAGTTACCCAGCAGCCGGACTCCGGCGTCGGTGCCGCCGGTGTGGATCTCTCCGTCCTCTACATCATCAACAACAATCTGGCCCCGGTTGTGAGCAAGAGTTTCGGCCAATGCGAGGCGTTTCAAGGCGCCACTGGGAATCAGCTGGAGAGCGCTTTGTGGGAACAGGCCTCGGCGCAGGGCATCAGCGGCATGGTCTCCGCCGGCGATACCGGCTCCGCGGCGTGCGACCCGTCCAGCTCCAGCTCTCTCGACTTTTCGATTTTCGGCCAAGCCGTAAGCGGCGACGCTTCGACTCCCTTCAACGTAGCCGTAGGAGGCACGGACTTCAACGGTAGCCTACCGAACTACGCCACCACATACTGGGGACCGAACACCGCCGGAACTCAGACCTCCGCACTCTCGTATATTCCGGAAATTACCTGGAACGATTCATGCGCCAGCCAAGGCTCCCCATCCGGCTGCACGGCTGCGATCATCAACAACAATTCGGAGGGGCTAACCAACACCGGTCCCGACCTCACCGCCGGAGCAGGTGGGCAAAGCAACTGCATTAACCCGTCGGCAGCCAACGGCAGCATCACCTGCAACGTCGCCTTCACTGGACAGTTTGGCTACGCGAAACCTAGTTGGCAGACGGGTCCCGGCGTGCCGGCCGACGGCGTGCGCGACCTTCCCGATTTGTCTCTTTTCGCCAGCAACGGGCAGAACAACAGCTTCTATATCATCTGCGAGCGGGACGCGAACGGCACCAGCACCACCTCCTGCGACCTCAATGCGCCGTTCAATGATTTTCAGGGCGTTGGCGGCACCTCGGCTTCTTCTCCGGCCTTCGCGGGCATCATGGCCCTCGTCAATCAGCAAACCGGCCAGCGCCAAGGCAATCCCAACTACGTTCTCTACGCTCTGGCGGCCAAGCCTGGTTCGACGTGTACCTCCGCAGCAAGCCCGCTTCCCAACGTGAACACCTGCATCTTCTACGACATTCCCGCGGGCTTCAATAACTCCGTCGCCTGCGCCGGCGGCTCTTTCGGCTGCAGCAACCAAAGCACCGCCGCGAATCAATACGGGATCCTTGTGCTATCAAATTCAGCCGGCATTCCGACAAACCCGATAACCCCGGCGTTCAACACCACGGCAAACTACGATCTGGCCACCGGACTCGGCTCGGTAAACGTCGCCAATCTAGTGAAGAACTGGACCTCCGTGCCTTCGCCACTCGTCGCCACCTCCACCACCTTTCAACTCGGTACCGGCGCACCGATAACGAACGATGTCCATGGAACCGCCGTCGCCGTGGGCGGTAAAGTTACCCCTGCTTCGGGCACCGCAATCCCCACAGGCTATGTCGAACTCATTCAAGGAACCAGCGCGCCCGGCCCGATCATTGACACTTTTGCGTTGCAACCTGACGGAACGTACGGTAACAGCACCACCTTACTCCCGGGCACCAACGGCACCCCCTACACTGTCGTCGTGCGCTATGGCGGCGACACCAACTTCGCTCCCAGCACGTCTCCCACGCAAAGCGTGGTCTCGGTGACCAAGGAACCGAGCAAGGTTTCCGTAAATTTTGTCACCTTCGATCCGAACACCGGTGCCCCGATTCTCAGCACCTCTCCTGCAACTGTCACCTACGGCTCGGCATACATTTTGCTCATTGCCGTGACCGATGGCGGAGGCAGTCTCTGCACCCCGCCGCCGTTCAGCAACGTGCAGGGTAATCCATCGACATCGTGCCCGACTGGGCAGATATCCCTGTTCGACGGGGGGAAGGCGTTGCCCGATTTCCTGGTGCCAAATACTCAAACGCCAACCAGCACCGCGAATCTCAATAATTCGGGGTTCGCCGAAGATCAACCTATCCAGTTAAACGGCGGCAGTCATCCCCTCACCGCGACGTACGCCGGGGACAACAGTTTTATGCCCCAGCCCACCAGCAACACACTGATGGTGACCATTTCGCCGGCGATGACAACCACCACCGTGGCTGCCAATCCCAGTTCCATCGTGTCCGGCGCCATGGTGACGCTTACGGCCACCGTCGCCTCGACCAGCAACAGCGTTCAGGGGCCAACGGGGACGGTGCAATTTATGAACGGAACGACGGCGCTCATGGGTCCAGCGACCTGCACGCCTACGGGCGCTAACTCCAATACCGGAGTCGGAGCGTTTTGCACCGCTTCCATAACCACCACGCTTTCGCTCTTAACTCCGCCGCCAACGCCATTGCAAGCGCCGCGAATCAAGACCGGGCCACTGTGGATTGCGGCGTTTGCGCTGCTACTGGCGTTCCTGCTGACATTGCTGCGCGTCGCTCCGCGCAATCGGCCCGTCTATGCGTGCGCCGGACTCCTCTTGTTCCTCTGCGCGATCGCAGGAATTGCCGGATGCGGCGGAGGAGGCGGCGGTGGTGGAGGCGGCGGTGGCGGCCACGTCGACATCGTCACAGCTGTTTACACGCCGACCACCGGCAACACAAACTACGCGGGTTCGACCTCTGCGCCGTTGCAGATTCCCGTGCAGTAGCGGAAGCTTGTGTAGCGGCCGCCTTCTGAGGCGGTCGCCTTTTGGCGCGGACTGCGACACAGACGACAGAATTCATTCTGTGCCTCCGTCCGCGCAAAAAAAAGCGACCGCCTCAGAAGGCGGCCGCTACACGAGCTAATTTGACCGTCCCCCGCGTAAATTAATTGATCGAAGGCGGAAAGAACACATTCCAAAATTGCGGCGACGGCGACAAAAACTCCACGGGAATCAAGCATCCATCGCTGGTAATCTGCGGCGGCCGCACCACGCGGGCATCCACGGTGTTGTGGGTCTTGGGATTTTCCAGCGAAATCTTCGCGTTTTCCGCCAACGGCTCCGGCACGATCACCATCGCGCCGTTCTGGCTGACGGTGTGCGTGAAGCCGTTCATCGAAGGCTTCCCATCAACGTGCAGAATCACCGGCATGCGCAACAGCACACGTTGGGCGCGGCGGCGTTCTTCCGCCGTCGGCGGACGTTGCAACGCTGGGCGTATCGCGGGGACCGCCATTTTTTTATCCGGCATTGTGCTCACAGCTCCAGTCCCCAGAAGTCCATCTCAGGCGCTACCAATTCGACCCCGTACTCCCAGCCATCCGGCCGGGGATTGCCCTTCCAGACGATCACCGCGGCATTGCTGCTGTCCGTCGCCAGGTTGGTAAGCGCCACACGGTGTTCCAGTTCCAGCGAGTGCTCCAGCACCACCATGCAGCCATAGGGGTTGACCACGCGTGTGTGCGCTTCCACGGAAACGCGTGGACCACCCGCCGCATCCCATTCCAGACGCACTGGAACGCGGGAATTCATGCGGCGGCCGCGGCGATTTTCGCCATGACGCGTACCAATAGCTTTGGACTCACCTAGGTTTAAGGGCATTCGGGCCTCAATAAAGCCATGCTAAAGTTGGCAAGAATATCGGTCAATGGTACAGACGATTGCATGGGCGGAAGAAGCAGCTGTCCGAAGGTACAGGTTGGCTGCACTTTTTTCACACAAAACTTCCCGCCTGCGGGGCAATTACATGGACCTGCTTTTCGTGGCAACTTAGGGATGCGGGCAAGCCGTGAAGAATCTAATCGTTAACGCCGATGACCTGGGCTGGACCGAAGGCGTAAATCGCGGTATAGCCGAGGCGCATGGCAACGGGATCGTCACCAGCACGTCGCTGCTGGCCAACGGCCAAGCCTTTGCCTCCGGCGTGGCCCTGGCGCTGTCTCGCGAAGGCCTTGGCGTGGGCGTGCATCTCAACCTAAGCGATGGCCCGCCGTCCGCCGCGAAAGAGCTGGTCAGCAGCATCCTAAACGACCAGGGCGAATTCGTCGGCGGGCCGGAATCCATCCTGATGAAGCTGGCGCGGCGCGCCATCGTCCTCACGGAAGTGGAAGAGGAATGGGACGCGCAGATCCGCAAGGTGCGCGAGGCGGGCATTTCGCCGACGCATCTGGACGGACACAAACACGTGCAGATGCTTCCCGGACTGTTTGAGATTGCCTTGCGATTGGCGAAACGCCACGAAATTGGCGCCATTCGCGTGTCGCACGAAACTTCTTCGCTGCGCTCCGCGCTTTCGGCGGGCGAAAATCAGCACGGCGGCAAAGTGCTGCGGCAGGGCGTGCAGGCGCGCGGACTAAAATTGCTGGCGCCCGACGCGCGCGAACAAGCGGAACATTCCGGCATCGCCACGGCCGACTATTTTTGCGGCATCGCGCAAACCGGCGAGCTGACGCGCGAAGGCCTGGCCAATTTGCTGCGCGGTTTGCCCGAGGGCACCACCGAGCTGATGTGCCATCCCGGATTTGTGGACGCCGATTTGCAGCGCTCGGACACCCGGCTGCAGGAATCGCGCCGCGTGGAGGTAGAACTCCTAACCGACAAGGACATTCGAAATCTTGTCGCCGAGCAGGGGATTCGCCTGATAGACTATGGTTTCGTCGCCCAGGAAGCATAATAGCAACGGGTAAGCGCCAGAAGCACGCGAGGCAGAACTGCGAAAAATGGTCAGCGAAGCAAGCATCCGCTACTCCATCGTCGTGCCCTTCTTCAACGAGCAGGAGAACATTCCTCCGCTGTACATGAAGCTCACGGAGGTGATGGATTCCGTCGGTGAACCGTACGAACTGGTGTTTGTGGACGACGGCAGCAAAGACAATTCCTTTAAAGTGCTTTCCGATATTTATGAGCATGATCGGCGCGTGAATCTGGTGCGCTTGCGGCGTAATTTTGGACAGACCGCGGCGCTCAAAGCGGGTTTCGATTACGCGCGCGGCGAAGTGATTATTTCCATGGACGGCGATTTGCAGCACGATCCGGAAGAAATTCCGCGCTTCCTGGAAAAAATCGAAGAAGGCTTCGATCTGGTCAGCGGCTGGCGGCACAACCGGCAGGATCATTGGCTGATGCGGCAGATTCCCAGCCGCGTGGCCAACTGGATGATGGCGAAACTATCCGGCGTGGATTTGCACGATTTTGGAACCACTTTCAAAGCGTATCGCCGCGAAATTATTCAAGAGATTCAGCTGTACGGCGAGTTACACCGCTTTATTCCCGCGCTGGCTGCGACCACCGGCGCGCAGATCGCGGAAGTGCCCATCGAAAATCTGCAGCGCAAAAATGGCAAGTCTAATTACGGCATTGGGCGTACCGTGCGGGTGTTCCTGGATTTGCTGATGGTGAAATTCCTGCTGGATTATTCCACGCGGCCGCTACAATTTTTTGGCTTGCTGGGATTGGCGGGCGCGGGCAGCGGCATTCTGATCGCCTGTTTCCTGGCGTTTTCCAAGTTTTATAATCACGTCACCATCATGACCGAGCATGGTCCGTTGATGCTGTTGGCCGTGGCCATGTTCGTGAGCGGCATTCAGTTTATTTCCATGGGACTGCTGGGCGAGATCAGTTCGCGAACGTATTACGAATCGCAGAACAAGCCCATTTACGCGCTGCGCGAAGTGCGCAGCCATCGCAAGGAAACTGGGGACTCCGCGGAATCCACGCGCCCTTCGGGCAATTCCGAACGCTAGACCATTCTTCACCAGTTGCTCTTCAAACATCACACGTAAATGCAGCAATTCTTCTCGGGCTCGGGAAGGATTCTGGGAGGCTCGATGAATCGTGAACAGTTTTACGCCGCCATGAGCGGCGAAGGCACGCTGGACTACGAAAAGTATCTACAGACCAAAACGCTGCTGAGTTGCCAATCCGCTTTTGACGAACTGTGCAACGCTGACGAATTGCAGTTCCAGCTGGTGCATCAGGTGGAAGAGTTGTGGATGAAGCTAATCGCCTACACGCTGCTGGATATCGACGATTATCTGCAGGCGGAGAATACCAATCGCGTGCTCACGCTGTTTCGTCGCGTGCATCTGGCGCAGCGCATGATGATTCAGCAGGTAGCGCTGCTGGAGACCATGTCGCCGAAGGAATATCAGGCCATTCGTACGCGCCTCGGAAATGGCAGCGGGCAGGAATCGCCGGGCTTTCGCATTTTGCTACGCATGTATCAGCCGCTCTGGAATTCTTTCCAGGCCAACTACTTGGACAAACACGGTCTGTCCGTGGAAAAAATCTACGACGCGGAATATAACCACGGCGACGCTTACGTGGTGGCTGAAGCTCTCGCGGAATTTGACGAGTTATTTCAGAAATTCCGCTACGAGCACATGCAGCTGATTCACCGCACCATTGGATTCGGTTCAAAATCGCTGAAGGGCCGTCCGGTGGAAATACTCTCCGAAGGCATGAGTCACAAATTTTTCCCGGAATTGTGGGAAATTCGCGGACAGATGACCGATGCGTGGGGCGCGGAGTACGGCGTAAAGCGCGATTCGCTCGGCGGCCACCACTAGGCCTTTTCTTTGTAGCGGCCGCCGTCTGCGGCGGTCGCCTTCCCCTGCGCGAAGAATAATTGTTCTGGGGTCGGGCCATTCCGCAACCAATTCACGTCGTAGATTTTATGTCGTGAATTTCATATCGAAGACCCGATTTGACCATAGCGGCCGCGGAAGAAAAGTAATGGCTGGCCTTCGCTGATTTCTACCGTTCCAACTTCGCCTAAAAAAATAGTGTGATCGCCGGAGACGTAGGAGGCGGCTACGCGGCAGGTTAGTCTCGCCAGCGTGTCCTCCAGCATGGGAATGCCGCTGTGGGAATGGCGGAAACGGATGTTCAGGCGATCCTCGATGTCCTCGTTCTGCCCGGGCTGTGCAAAAAATTCTGCGATGGCTTGCTGATGTTCTTTGAGGACGGCGACGCCGAAGCGCTTTTGTTCGACGAGATAGGGCAGCATGTGTGCGCGGTGGTCGACGCACACCAGAATGAGCAGAGGATCAAGGGATACTGAGGCGAAGGCGTTGGCGGTCATGCCGTGGATTTTGCCGGGCTCGTACTCGACGGTGATTACGGTGACGCCGGTTGCGAATTGACCAAGGGCTTGGCGGAAGGCTAACGGAGTGGGGGCTGGAGAGGTCATGACCGCAGTTTCTGACGATATCACAGTGCGTTGGATCTGCGGTTCGTCGGGCGACGGTGACATTTGAATTGCGTATCATACTGAGCTGAAAGGAGTTCAAGTCCTTTGCCCTCAGTATGATATGCAAGATGCTAATTCTGCGGGGTTTACGTGATTATTTTAGTAGCTGAGTGGTAACTAGGCTGGGCCTGCGCGACGCAAAAAACCGGAGGCGAATCCTGGTGTGGATTCGCCTCCGGTGCACGGCTTCATTGGGAGCAACAGCAGGCCGGACTTAGAAGTCCGGCACCTACATAAGCGGCCCCCCGCGCCGCGGATTGGCTATTTGTCTTTCTTTGGGGGCTTGTCTTCCTTCGGTTTTGGTTCTGGCTTGTTTTGTGGTTTGGGTTGCGGTTGCTGGGCCTGTTTGTGCTCTTGTTCCTGTTTTTGTTGTAGCTGCTGCTGCTGTTGTTGGTGCTGTTTCTGGAGATCTTCCAGTTGCTGCTGGTGTTGCCGCTGGATTTGCTGTTGTTTGGCTTCGTCGCCCTTTTGTTTTTGCGCTTGCTGATTTTCTTGCTGCTGTTGTTGCTCGACCTTTTGGCGTTCTTCGTCTTGTTGTTTGTGCAGGTCGACGTTTTGTTGCTGGTGCTGCTGCTCGAGTTGTTCGTCGGCCGGGTGGGCGGTGGGCGGACGCTGCGGAGCGTTATTGGCCGCGGGCTGCGACGGCGGGCGGTTGGGATTATTTTGTGGCGCGGTTACTTGCGTCGGACGGTTGGCATTCGCCGGAGTGGTGGTGGGGGCAGTTGCCGGGCGATTCGGATTGTTGGCAGTGTTCGCCGGAGGAGCAGTTTTGTTGCCGCGCACGACTTGCGGCGTGGCGGGTTTGGCTGGCGGAGCGACGCGTACTTGCGGCGCGGGCGCGGATCCGGCGGTTTTTACCGGCGTAATCTGGCGCGCGGCAGCAATGGAGACGGGGCGGCCGCCGTTGGATTTAATGGCGGCTTGACGTTGCGTAAACGACGGAGGCGGGGGCGGTGGCGCAGTTTTTGCGACGACCGCGCGGGCCTGAATTGCGGCCGGCGGCCGTACGGTGGCTGCTGGACGTCCGCCGAGCACGGCGGCGCGCTGAGGGACGGCTCCCGGGGTCTGTGCAGCGACCGGAGCGGAAGCGACTTCGCGGGCGTCGACCTGAACAACGTTTTTGGAGACGGACTGCCCGGAAGTGAAGGCTTGCGGATTAGTGGCCGCGACGGCACCTGGGACGCGTTGATTGACGTAAGTGACGTTGGTGACGTTTACGGTTTTGTTGACGACCACGGTGTTGTAGTAATTGTTCACCACCACCGTATTCACCCTGGTGTTGGAAACGTTCACGTTGGTGACGTAGCCGCGGCTCACGGGATAGGACGGGACGAAAACTTCGCGCGGACCGAGCGGGAACCAGCCTACGTTCACGCCCGCGGCAAAGCCGCCACCAAGGGCAACTCCGACGCCGAAGTGCGGACCACCCACCCAGGCGACCAGCGCCGGGGCGTAAACGGGCCTGACGTAAACAGGACCGCCATACACGACAACGGTGGGACGCGGCGCGCAAGGAACCCAGCCCCACGCTCCGCCAACGGTGACCCAGCGGCCGTAGTGAAAGGGCGCGAAGCCCCAGGCAGCGTCGTCAACCCAGGTATAGCCCCAAGGCGCGACGTAGGCCCAATGGCCGTAGTGATACGGCGCCCAGCCAACCAAGGCGGTATGCGGAAACCAGATGGTGCCGTACTCGGGGACGGCGCGCCAGCCGCCGTTGTCGTCGAGATCGTCGTAGCCGATGGCGTCTTCGGAGACGTAGCGCGCGGAGATGGAAATATCTTCGTGATGATCGCGTTGCTCGCTCCAATACTCGAAGTCATCCTGGTCATCGCTGAGGCCCTCGACATCGGCGTTGAGTTGATCGGTGCCGATAAAAGTGCCGACGTCGCCAGCATGCAGGGTGTACGCAGAGCCGCCGCCGGTGACTTCGCCTTCGCCGTTGCGGTCTTCGATGATCGTGGTGTCGCCGCTGTCATTCACGCTGATTTCGTAAATGCCGGGACGCAAGATGGAAAATGCGAGGTTGGGAGTATCGATTTCAAAATTTTCGTCGTCACCAAGACGCTTAACGCGAACGCGGAGGGTGCCGGCGGTGAGTTGGAGCTGGGCGATGTTGTCGGTCAAATTCAGAAAAGAGAAACCGGTGTTTTGCGAGAGGTTGATGGATGCGGAACCGATGTGCAGAGCGGCGCGCGAACCGGAATCCGACCAGAGCTGGTCTCCGGTGGTCACTGGACGATTAATGGTGGCGTCGACCCAATCGTCGGTGCCAGCGGGCTGGAAGGAAACGGCGCCTTGCGTGTAAGCGAGGCGAGCGACGCGGCTCGGAGGATCGTCGCTGCTCGGTGGACCATCATCCTGGGCGGCGGCGCGTGACGGAGCAAATAAAGACGCAAACATCGCTAAGCCGGTCAGGCCGGCAAGCGCGAGGACATGTTTTCTCATGCAATTCTCTCCCGAAGCTTTCTTGAAAACGCGTATTTAAAACCAGTTCGCGGCGATATGGAATTCATGCAAAAAGGCGAGCGTGTGTGAAGCTTAGCATGCGACACGAGCACGCATGCGACGCTGCGTCTTCCGCATGTCTTATTCGGAAATACTGGGTCTCGGGCCTGTTTGTAAAACACCATGGCGGGAGAAGAGTCGCGCGCAAAAGCGGAGGCTTCACGTACGTCGTTGCATCGCCTGTTTGGGAGATGGGTTCCAGAGTAATCCAGAACCGGTGCGAGATAGACCTGGTGCGGTTTGCTACGCGACGCTAGGGAAGAGCGGGCACGGCATGCCGCAGGCTTGTCCAAATTAGGTTCTGAAACGAGGGCGGAAAGACCTGTTACCTTGAGTTGGGTTCCGTGACAAGAACCAACTTTAAGGACAGGA
>JABCZD010000019.1 GCA_013289855.1 Acidobacteriota bacterium
GAATTTTAGTTCCTGGTTGGGACAGCAGCAACCCAACCTGCATCGCCGCATGCTACAAAAACCGCCACAAACCCAACGCTTTCGACCTTCGCAAGGGCAAACTCCGTCTAATTGGGACAGCCCTGCGAGTGATCGTGCCCCTTCTTTATTTGCCGAGCGTGCGCGCTTCGGCAGCGTGCACCTTGACGCGAAATTGCGTAGACTACCGCCATGGGGAAGCAAACTACCGACAATCTGAATGTGACTTGTCCGTGCTGCCAGGCGAAGTTGGTGGTGGATCCAATATTTGGCGCGGTGCTTTCGCATGAAGCGCCGGTGCGGCCCGGGCCCAATGTGGATTTGACCGACGCGCAGAAAATTCTTGCCGAACAAAACCGGCAGCGCGAAGACAAATTCGCGGATTCATGGTTTCAGGAAAGCAACAAGGAAGACATCCTGGCGAAGAAGTTTGAAGAAGCGATGAAGAAAGCCAAGGATGCGCCGGCCGGCAAGCCGATTCGCGATTTTGATTTGGATTGAGACGCAGCGACCACCTCTTCTGTGTTCAAACGTAAAAAATACAAACTGCGGTTACCCACGGGGATGCTCGTGCTTGGAGAGCGTACGCTCCTCATGGGTGTGCTCAATGTGACGCCAGACAGTTTTTCAGACGGCGGGAAATTCCTTGCAGTTCGCGATGCCGTGAGGCAGGCGATGGCGATGGAAAAGGCCGGCGCTGACCTGATCGATATTGGAGCGGAGTCCACGCGTCCGGGTTCGTCGGAAACAAATGCGGAAGAGGAATTGCGGCGTCTGCTGCCGGTCCTGAAAGCAATGCGCGGCAAATTAAAAGTTCCAATTTCGGTGGATACTCGCAAGGCCGCTGTCGCGGAAGCCTCCATTCGCGAAGGCGCGGAAATCATCAACGACGTCTCCGGATTGCGGTACGATGCTGCGCTTGCGGCCGTAACCGCCAAATACAAAACTCCGCTGATTCTGATGCACATGCGCGGGGTGCCGCGAACGATGCAAAAGGCGGCGTTCGCACGCGATGTTTTCAAAGACGTGCTGCGGGGACTTCGCCAGTCTCTTGAAATTGCGCGACGGGCGGGCATCAAGAAATCCCAGATCATCCTGGATCCGGGCATTGGCTTTGGCAAAAGCTTCGCGCAGAACTACGAGCTACTGCGAAAGCTGCCGCAGCTGGCAAAGCTCGGCTATCCGCTGCTGGTGGGCACTTCGCGCAAAGGCTTTCTGGGAAAAACATTATCTCGCGATGGAAATACGGCGCCTCTGGAGGATCGCATCTGGGGGACGGCCGCGACGGTTACGGCCAGCATTCTGGGCGGAGCGCATATTGTCCGTGTTCACGATGTGGCGGAGATGGCGAAAACCGCCAGGGTCGCGGACTTCATTCTCGGCGAAAACAAGGTCCCACACTAAAATTCGCGAAATTCGCCCTGAACTTCGTTTGTGCAGCTATCTTGAAAGTTGCGCCTGAGCAGCGGCACGTGCGATGGCGTTATCGCGCCGAATATATACCCAGAAGAAGCTAAAGACGGCGAGCGCGGCCCCGCCGATTATTCCGAAGAAGACCAGAAAAACCGTCTTCACGATCCGGAATCCAACGCCATAGCCGACGGCCAAGACTACGTCCCGACCATGAACATGCTCTTCGTAAGCGCAGGAAAAATCGTACGGCCCGTCTTGCGCGACGGAAAATTCCAGGAGCGAACTGCCAGACCGGCTTCCGACCGAATAGTTTGTAGGGCCGTTTGACGGTGGCCGGAGCTCCACCGCATTCCCCTCATCCAGGGATCTGACCTGGCACTGCAACCCGCTTAAAACCGCATTCGTGTTATAGGTCTTTCCGTTCACAATCGTGTGCACTTCGTAGTACACCGTATAGAGCTTGCCGCGCTTCAAGGTGAGGGTGGCGTGCCCGGGGACCACCACTTGAGTCAAGGCATCCGAGAGGCTGGGCATACCGTATCGAAATTCGTGAACGGAAAAACTTATTCCGGCGATCATGAGGAGCGGCGCAAACCAGTAATACCATGCGTTCGGACGAATAGGCGTCGCTTCCTGCATCAATGGGCTCCACGCACGATTGTCCGGGCGAGCTTATCTGGTATCCCACGAAAAGCAATTTCTTTTCATTGGCTCGCGTTATAATCCGCGCGGTTACATTGTCTCGGAAGAATGAGGTGTCTCGGTGTCGTTGGCAAAGAGCACAGTTATCCTCGGTCTGTTCATGTGGTGCGCCATGTATGTAACGCCCGGTTACTCGCAGTTGCCGCAGGTGAAATCCGATCCATTAAAGCCGCCGCAAAGCCTGCAGGGAGAGGCGGCGTGCTCGGCGACGGAAGTTTCATCTTGCGCGGAAGCGGCCAGCAAGATTTTGCCGCTGGTGATGGGTCCTTCGCCAATGGAAGAAAATTTGCGGCGGCTGACCGATGAGATTGGTGGACGAGTGTCCGGCTCGCCGGAAATGGCGCAGGCCGTGGAATGGGGCGTCGGCGCGTTTCGCGCGGCGGGCATTACCGTGCACACCGAGAAATACATATTGCCCGTGAGCTGGGCGGCCGGGGAAACAAGACTGGAATTGCTTGGACAGGATGCATTGGGAATTGAGAAATTTCCCGTGCGCCTGGCGGCTATAGGATGGTCGCCGGCGACGCCCGCGGGCGGCACCGAAGCAAATATTGTGGACGTCGGCTACGGCACGGAGGCGGATTTCGCGAGCGCCAAAGCCCCGCTGAAAGGCGCGCTCATCCTGGTGAACGGCGACGTTAGCGTGACGTGGGCGGACCTTTTTGCGGAGTATCTGCGCGCGCCGGAAATTATTGAGCGCGCGGTAAAGGCCGGAGTCGCGGCCATTCTGTGGACCAGCCAGCGCGAGCGGTTGCTGCTGTATCGCCACACTGACACAGGCGACGGCGCGTTGGAGGAGCTCCCTCAGGCGATCGTGGCGCGCGAAGACGCGCTGCGCATGTCGCGATTGATCGCCGCGCATCCGGGAAAAATCCGCGCGCGCTTCACCATGAACAACAAAATCGGCGGACCGGTGGAACAAGAGAACGTGGTCGGCGAAATTCGCGGCTACGAAAAGCCCGACGAGGTGGTGCTGCTGGGCGCGCATCTGGACTCCTGGGAACTGGGCACCGGCGCGCTGGACAACGGCTGCAACGCCGCGATGGTGATCGAAGCGGCGCGCGCGATCAAGGCCACAGGATTGGTGCCGCGGCGCACCATTCGCTTCGTGCTGTTCAGCGGCGAAGAGCAAGGCTTGCTGGGTTCGTGGGCTTACGCGAAATCGCACGCCGCGGAGCTGGACAAACTTCGCGCGGTGGTGATTTTCGATTCGGGCGTGGGCCGCGTTACGGGTTATTCGCTGGGCGGACGGCACGATATGGAAGGGCCGGTGCGCGAAGCGCTGAATCCGCTGGCGGCGTGGGACGTCGACCGGCACACGCAAGACGCGGATATCGGAACGGACAATTTCGATTTTCTGATCGAAGGCGTGCCCACGCTGGTGGCCAACCAGGAAGTGGCCAACTATCTGCAGAATTATCACGCTGCGTCAGACACTTTGGACAAAGTGGATATGCGCGAATTGAAACTGAACACGGTGATCGCCGCGCTGACAGCGTGGGGATTGGCAGACCACAGCGCGCCGTTTGGGAGGCGCCAGAGCCGCGCGGAAATAGAAGGCGTCTTGAAGGAGACGGGTCTGGACCAGCAACTGAAGGCGCTGGGCTACTGGGAAGGCTGGCAAAACGGCACGCGCGGCCGGAAACCGTAGTCCCGAGCCCAGGCGGCGCAACACAGAGCGATTTAGGACGCTGCCAAAAAGCATGAGGCCACGAATACCCGCTATAATAGCGGGGTGACTGATTCTCCCCCAAGCCAAACAGAAACTGTTGCCGTGCGCATACTGGCGCTGGATTATGGGCGTTCGCGCATTGGCGTGGCGCTGGCGGATACCGCCGTGGGGCTGGCGCAACCGCTGTGCACTCTGGAACGTATCAATCGTAATGAGGATATGCGGCGGCTGCGTGAGATGGCGCGGGAACACGGCGTGAGGCAGATTGTGGTGGGTCTGCCGCTGCGGCTGGACGGCACGCGCGGAGAAATGGCCGAAGAAGCGGAAGGATTTGCGAACCGCGTGCGGAAACAGATCGGCGTGCCAGTGGAAATGGTGGATGAGCGGCTGAGCAGTTGGGAAGCGGAGCGGTTGTTGGAAGAGGTGCAGGGGCGCGTCATTAAAGCTCCAGTTACAGCCGGTAGACCGACGAAGAAGGTTATGGGCCGGCTGGGCGTGGATGCCGTGGCCGCGGCGGTGATTTTGAAAGAGTATCTGGAGCGGCGGCAGGGTGCCGACAAAGAAACGTAGCTTCTTATTTTTGCTTGGGAAACCTGGCGCCGGGAACTTGGCTTCGTAAGCCGCATATGGAGCCGGCGACTCTTGGGTCTTGAGCAATACCGGGTGGGGCGGGATTGAAATTCTTGTTCACATTGTTTTTGCTGGTGGTGCTGGCTGCCGCGGTGGGCGCGGCGTGGCTGTGGTATGGAGTCACGCAGCCGTATCAAGGATTCGGCGCGGAAGGCGTCTTTGTGGAGGTGCCGCACGGAGTCTCCAGCCGTTCCGTAGGGCGCGTGCTGCAACGGGAAGGCGTGATTCGCAGCGCGCTGGCGTTTGAACTTTATGCGAGGCACAAGCGTTCGCGCACGGTGCAGGCGGGGGAATATTTTTTTGATCACGCCACCAGCGCCCGCGATGTTTTCTGGAAGATGGTGAAGGGGGACGTTTACGAGCAGCCCTTTACCGTGCACGAAGGCGATACGATGTTTGATATTGCCAAGGAGCTGGAAAAAGCCAAGTTGATGACGCGCGAAGAGTTTTTGGCGGCGGCGCGCGACCCTGGACTGCTGCGCGATATTGCTCCCGGGGCGCCGACGCTGGACGGCTTTTTGTTCCCGGCAACGTATCATCTGTCGCGGCATCCGGCGGCAACGGAACTTACCGCGGAAATGGTAAGAAAGTTTAAGGAAGAGTGGGCGGCGATAACGTCGGCGAACCCAGCGACGAGTGCGTCGGCGAATACCTCGACCGCTTCAACGGCTACGACAGCGGCTACTACGACGGAAAATGCCATGGCGGTCAGCCCCGTCGCGCCACCCGTTGCTCCCGATCAGCGGCCGGTGCTGGCGGTAGTAACGCTGGCGTCGCTGGTGGAGCGCGAAACGCCGCGGCCGGAAGAACGTCCGCTGGTGGCCGGGGCGTTCAGCAATCGGCTGGAAAAAGGCATGGCGCTGCAATGCGACCCCACGGTGATTTATGCTATGGAGATGGTGCAGAAATATCACGGCACGCTATCGGGAAAAGATTTGAAATTCGATTCGCCATACAACACTTATGAACATAGCGGGCTGCCGCCAGGGCCGATCGGAAATCCCGGCGAGGCTTCGCTTCGCGCCGCGCTGCAACCGGCGAAAACCACGTACATCTATTTTGTGGCCAACACGCACGGCGGACATTTTTTCGCGGCCACGCTGGCGGAACACAATCGAAATGTGTTGAAGTACCGCAGGTTGCTGGAGGGTGGCCCCGAGGAAGAGCCGCCGGCGCCCGCCGTGGCGACGGACAAGGCGGGCGCACACCACAAGGGCGCAACGCCATGACCGACACTTTGGACGCTAACCGGGAGCACGCGAAAAAGGAGCAATCCAAGAAAGAGTTGATCCTGGCTGCGGCGCGCGAAATCAAGACATCCAACTGGACGCCCGCGGAGATCGACCAGTTGCGGCGCAGGTTGATCGCCACACACGGCGAGGCGGGAAAAACCAGTTCGGAATATATCACCGAGGTTTTGAAAGCTGCGGGTTACAAATTGCTGCTGACGCTGCAGGAAGACGCCGAAGATCAGTACGAAGAAGAGTTTGAAGATATTTTGCATTTCAAGACGCTGCAGGATGCCGAAGTCAGCCTGATGCGGCTGGATGAATTGATGCGCCGTTTCCAGGCGCACGGTGAACAGGCCGCGGTGGAACGCGTGCTGAACGTGGCGCGGCTGGGAAAACGCCGTGCGGAAATGATTGCGCGCAATCACAAAGTGCAGCCCCAAATACGCGCCGAAAAAGAAGAGATGGCGAACTGGTTTCTGATCTGGCTGGAGACTCCGAACGCGTTTTTTGACTGGCTGGATGTGCGCAAACAATCGCCGGAATTTCAGAGTAGGTTTCCGCAGGCGGAGTCCGAGGAATGAGCACCAACGGTGCGACCGTGCCGGGCGGAGGCAAGGCGCTGGAACTGCCGCCATTCTCGCTGGATGTGCAGGCGCTGGATCTCGGGCCGGGCATAAGAGCGGTGGGACTCGAACTGGTGGAGACGGAAAACCGCGAGCCGGTGCGCGGGCCGAAGGCCGCGGAGATCTGGTCGGCGGCGGTGCCCGCGCTGGTGGCGGGCGAAATGTACGTGCTGGATTTTTTCAGCCATGTGGAGCGCGTGGCGGAGTTCTGCGGCACGCACAAAATCTCGTTCCGCGAGGCCGCGGGGCGCTGCTTGGTGGTGCCGGAGCCGAGTCCGGAACAGTTGAGGGAACTCTTTGAGCGTTTTGAGAAAGAAACTTTTGGGATGCGCGCCGGAGCGGCCGCCAAGTCGCCTGATGTGGCGCTGGAAGGCGAACTCTCGAAGCGCGGGCTGGACGCTTATCAAGACGCTTATGCGCGGTATGCATTTTGCGCGATTTGCGAGCCGGAAGATGGCTGGTTCACCTTGCTGAGCGAGACGCTGTGGAGCAGCGAGGTGATTCGGCGGGTGCGACCGGCGCTGCAACCTTTTGATGTGTACATCGCCAGGCCCCAGTAGCCAGGCCGAAGTAACGCAGCGTGGGGTGGCGGAGCTGGCGACAAGATTGCTCTTATTTCTAGATCGGGGACAGAAACGATTGCGATTGCGGACGTTGGCATGCATGCTCACGGCGACACTGGCGGCGATTTCCTGCGGTTGCGCCAGCCACGTCATCACCAAGACCACCGTTACGCAGGGTGCGGCGAAGCCGGTAGCCAAAGATGCGACCCGCGACGAGTTGATCGAGCGCTATAATGCAATCGCTCGCGGCGTACAAACGCTGAATGCCACCGCGGAGTTGAAGCCGACCGCGGGATCGCAATATAGCGGCGTGATTCAGGAATATCACGAAGTGAAGGCGTTCCTGCTGATGGCACGACCGGCGAACATTCGCGTGATTGGACAAGTTCCGGTCATCGGAAAAACGGCGTTCGACATGGCGAGCGATGGAGAAACATTTCGCGTGTCGATTCCGTCGAAGAATAAGTTTCTCGTTGGACCGGTTTCGGCGGGGCGTACCAGCGATAAACCCATTGAGAACCTGCGGCCTGAGCACCTCCTGGATGCGTTTTTGTGGCCGGAAATTCGCAAGGAAGAGGAAGTGCTCTTCGAGGAATATAATGACGATAGCGGGCGCTACTACGTGCTAACGGTGCTGCGCGGCGGATATCGCACAGAGATTTTGCGCAAGATTTGGTTCGATCGCGGGGATTTGCAGGTCTCGCGGCTGGAGGATTTCGCGCCCAAAGGCGTGCTGCTGGCGGATATCCATCTGTCCGACTGGCGCGCCGTGGACACCTCGGCGACATCGAATACGGCAACATCGAGCACGGCCACTTCCACGACCGCGGCCTCAGGTAGCGCAGTCTCGGATTTCGCACACAGCGTGGTAATCGACCGGCCGCATGACGATTACAAGCTCGAACTGCAAATCAGCAAAATCATTTTGAACGAGCCGATCACTGCCGCGAAATTTCAGCTCGACCAGTCGCCGGGATCCGAATTGGTTCATGTCGGCGAAGCAGCGCAGAGCCAGCAACAAAATCCTGCGCCCGCAAAGGATCAGAAACCATGATGTGGGAACTGGTCTTGCGCAATCTGTTGCATCGCCCGCTGCGAACCTTTATTAGCGTGATGGCTGTGGGTGTTGAAGTGGCGCTGGTGGTACTGATCGTTGGCCTGACCTCCGGATTGCTCACCGAAACCGCCAAGCGCATTGAAGGCATCGGCGCGGACATCGTGCTGCAGCCACCGGCTGCCTCCATTTTCCTGAATTTTAGCGGCTCGCCGATGCCCATTAAAATTGGCGCCAAGCTCGCCGAATTGAAATATGTCCGAGCCGTCGCTCCGGCATTGCTACAATTCAGTTCCGCGGGCGGAGTCGACACCATCTGGGGCATCGATCCTGAATCGTTTCGCGCGGTTTCCGGCGGGTTCGTTTTTCTCGATGGCCACGACATGGAGGGCCCGGACGACCTGTTGGTGGACGACTGGGCTGCCAAATCCAAACACATTAAAGTCGGCGACACTTTCAACCTGTTGAATCACGATTGGCATGTGGCCGGCATCATCGAACACGGCAAAGGGGCGCGATTGTTCGTCCCGCTAGCCACTTTGCAGGATTTGGTGGCCGCCCACGACAAAGCCTCGATCTTTTTGCTGAAATGCACGCGTCCGGAACACACCGAAGATGTCTCCGAAGAAATGCGCCATCTGCTCCCTGGCTACACGGTTCGCCCACTGAAAGAATTTTTGTCGCTGATGACCTCCACCAACATCCCCGGGCTGCGCACCTTCATCGACGCGATGATCGCGCTGGCCGTGGCCATCGGCCTTCTGGTGATTTTCCTGACCATGTACACCACGGTCATCGAGCGCACGCGCGATATCGGGGTGCTGAAATCACTGGGCGCCGACAAGAAGTTCATCGTGCGCACATTATTGATGGAATCCGCGGCCTTGTCTTTATTCGGTATTGCCGCCGGCGTAGGCATGAGCTACGGTGTGCGCGCCGCTTTTCTTGCGGGCTTCCCGACTTTGTCAATCCTGATCACACCAGGCTGGATCGCGCGAGCTGGAGCCATCGCGCTAACCGGAGCCGTCTTCGGCGCGAGCTATCCGGCGTGGATGGCCAGCCGCAAAGACGTCGTGGAAGCGCTTTCGTACGACTAAGTTTGTTGCAAAGTATTCAGTAAGTTTTGCCGGGTAAATCCCGGACAAACGGTAAACAGCAATCGTAGTTGCATGCGAGAAAAGGGGCCGCGCCGCTAGGCAGCAGAGAAAATGGCAGATACACTACGAAATACTACCATCCGACTGACCTTCGAGGACAAGGGGCCGACAAAAAAAGGCGTGGAGCCCATACTCAAGACAGAGAAGCTCTGGAAGCGATACCGCGCCGGTAAAGTGGAAGTGCCAGCATTGCGCGGCGTGGATTTTGAGGTACAACCCGGCGAATCGGTAGCAGTGATGGGCCCTTCGGGCTGCGGGAAGTCTTCCCTGTTGTACGTGATAGGCGGCCTTGCGAAGGCTTCTGAAGGCAGAGTGCTCGTCGACGGCAACGACCTTTCCACCATGAGCGACGCCGAACGCACCAAACTTCGGCGCCATAAAATTGGCTTCGTTTTCCAGCGCTTCAATCTTCTTCCGACGCTCACCGCCAAAGGCAACATCGCTATCGCGCAATACATTCATGGCGACGGCTTCGATCCGCATCGCTTTGACGTAACCACCAAGATGCTCGGCCTGGTCGGTCGCTTGCATCACCGCCCTTCCGAATTATCCGGCGGCGAGCAGCAGCGCGTGGCCATCGCCCGCGCCATCATCAACGAACCAAAAATCCTGCTCGCGGATGAACCCACGGGCAATCTGGATTCCAAGAATTCCGAAGTGGTGTTGCAAATGCTTCGTCAGTTGAACAAAGATCTGGGGCAGACTATCGTGATGATCACGCATAACCCCGAAGCTGTCGTTTATTTCGATCGCGTGGTGCACATGCGCGATGGCGTAATTGTCGACGGCATTCCCGCGGACTAACATGGCCAGCATCGGACAAATCTTATCGCGCACGTTTTTCTGGACCTACGAGCGCGGCACGTGGCAATACGATCTGGCGGTGATTCTGATCCTGATTTTCGTGCTGGCGACGCCTGGCAGGTGGTTCAACGAGCAGCCCCAGACCGGTGTCGCCCCTTACCCCGGCGAAGTCCAGCATCTAGTCGTCCCTGCGGCCCCTGCGGGTATCGATACCTATCGCGTGGACGCACGCCTTCTGGCACCTCCCAAGCAGACTCCCGCGCTCGAAAACGATCTGCACCACGCCTTGCAAAAAACCCTTCCGGTGCTCGGCAACGGCCGCTTCGCCATCACCAAGATCGAGGCCGTGCGCGACGCCAGCGGCACGGTCATCGCCTATGACGTGGACGTTCGCCGCTAGCGGCATGCGCTAGCACACCTGCAAGAATCGCTCTCGTATCTTTTCTCCGCGTGCCCGCATCTCTTTCCCTATGTTAGGATTGCCGTGCAGGGCAGCCGTGCCAACAACCCCGTCCCACCGAGGAAGCGTTTGAAATTTTTACGATTTTGCCTGGTATTTTCAACTTTGCTTTTGGCACTGCCCTTAGCGCCGCTACTTTTCGCTCAAGGCCCACCGCGGACCGTCGACAGCGTGCTCGGCCTCATGGACCACGCTGCTCAGGGCTTCCGCTCCCTCACCGCCACCATCGAGCACGTCAAATTCACCGCGGTGGTCAGCGACACTTCCAAGGAAACCGGCAACCTATACGTCCGCAGAGACGAGAAAATGCGCATCGACATCACCGCGCCGGACCCGCGGACCATCCTCAGAACCGGCGATTCGCTGTTTGTCTACACGCCGAAAATAAAACGCGTTGAGGAATATAACCTGGGCAAGAACCGCTCCATGGTCGATCAATATATTTTGCTGGGCTTTGGCACACGGAGCGCGGAAGTGCGGAAAAGCTACGACGTGGTCCTAACCGGAGAAGACCAACTCGACGGCCGAAAGGTAGCCGTGCTCGAGTTAACTCCCAAGTCCGAAGAGGTCCGCAAGCAAATTACGAAAATTCAGATGTGGATCGACGAAGCTTCCTGGCTGCCCATTCAACAGAAATTTTTCGAAGCTACGGCCGGCGACTATTTCCTGTTTCACTACAGCGATATGAAGGAAGATCTGAAGGTTCCTGAAAGCCGATTCAAGCAGGACTGGCCCAAGGGCGTAACTCGCGTCAAACCCGCCTCGTAAAATAAAATATTTGGTTTCGTGACACAGCCGATCCTGGCTGTGCGCATTTACCCCTAGGCCTTAGCCACTGAAGTTGCACTTACGTGTTCCGTCTTCTGCTCCTGCGCCAGCAATTCCTCTTTCCGTCCCAGCCCCCAACGATACCCCGCCAACTTTCCGTCTTCGCGAATCACACGATGGCACGGCACCACGATGGACACTGGATTCATGGCGCACGCGCGAGCCACGGCGCGCACGGCCCTGGGATTGCCCACCGCGCGAGCCACCTCCGAGTACGTGCGCGTGGCGCCACGCGGAATCTTTTGCAGCTCCTGCCACACGCGCCGCTGAAACGCCGTGGCCTGCAAATCCAGCGGCACCTCAACTTGCGACTGCCGTCCTTCGATGCGCCCGACGATCTCTTGCACCCAGCGGCCATACGACTCCGCGGCCGCAGCAATTTCCGCCCGCGGATATTCCTCGCGCAGCGCCGCGACCAGCTTGGCGTTGTCGTCTCCCAGATAAACCGCGGATACTCCCTTTTCGGTGGCTCCCACCAAAACTTTCCCTAACGGCGATTTTGCGATGGTGTAAGTGATCTTCATTCCCAATCCTCCTTTGCGATAAGCAGCGGGCGTCATGCCGAGCTGTGCGTTGCTGCGTTCATACACGCGGCTCGCGGAACCGTAGCCCGTTTCGTACAGTGCGTCCGTAATCGAGCGCCCGGCACGCAACATGGACTTGAAGCGATCGATACGGAGCGCCTCGGCAAGGTCCCGCGGGGTCAATCCGGTGACCTGTGCGAAGGCGCGGCGCAAGGTCGCCGGCGAGGTGCGCAGCTTCTTCGCAATGTCGGAGAGACGCACGGGATCTTCGCCGACCGCAGCTAGCAATTTGGTAGCGTCCTGTACCAGCACGACGGCGGCGGCTAGTTCGTTCGGCCGGCAACGCAGGCACGCGCGAAAGCCCTGTGTCTCTGCCTCTTGCTGCGTGCGAAAAAATATGACGTTGCGCCGAAGCGGCCGCCGCGCCGGGCAGGACGGCCGGCAATAGATACGCGTTGAGCGCACCGCCAATACAAAGGTTCCGTCCGCGCGCCGGTCGCGCGCCGTGGCGGCTTGCCAATAACGCTCTTCGGTGCGCTGCGGGATGGGGTTTGCGATATTGCGATTTGTCAGGTTCATGTTTGTCGATGTCCAAAATAGCGCAGCGCGCAGGGGGAATCTATCCGCAAACGCGCAGCAAAGCCCACCTTTTCACGCCATTCCAATGAAGGTCAACGCGGCGCTTCTAGCCAACGCAAGCGCCTTTTCGCTACAATTTAAAGGCAAGTGGGCCCGCCGCCGGAGGACCGCAGCGATCTTCACAGGGGTGCAACCAGACCCTTGGTACTATTACTAAGTGTTTGAAGTTAAGACACTTCTTATGATTTCCACAGGTGACGCTTGCCTCGTCTGGTGCCATCTTAGCGGTCCATCTTCATTGTTCGGTTGGGGTGGTTCGGCCAGGTTTTCCAGTACAGGTTTTACCAAGTGCGCAGCGCTCGTTGGCGGCGCGAGCGTGGAAGAACGTTGCTTCTGAGGGCGCAATGAACGCGAGAAACCGAGCAATTCCGATCGATATTGCAGGCGCTGGGAGAACCCAGCCAGCTTCTCCCACTCCTTCTTCCTCTGTGGCGTCGTCTCCAGCGCCCGCGTCGTCCCCCGCGCCCGTGTCATCTCCAATGATGGCCTCATCCCCAGCAATGCTTCCGTCCGCCGATCCGTCATCGCGGGTACCTGCATTGCGCGTTGCACCGCTGTTGCAGGCCACCATGCCCCGGCGCTTCGTCCGCGTGCCCACCTACGCCGTCGGCGTGGTTCCCGAGCATCGCGAATACCCGCGCGCCACGCTGAAGCTTCCGTTACGCTTGCGCAGCGTCAGCGGCCTCGCCGAAGAGTTTCCCATCACCCTGGTAACGCGGGATCTCAGCTCCACGGGAGTTTATTTTCTCTGTCCCAAACCGCTCCCGATGGGCGCATCCGTGGAACTCGAAATTGTGCTGGTCAGCAGGCCCATGGGCTGCGGTAACGTGGTCATCGCCACCAAAGCGCAAGTGCGACGTGTCGAGCCCGCCGCCATGCCCAAATGGTTCGGCATTGCTGCCTCCTTCGAAGACCTGCAATTCGGCCGCGATGATGGCGTCCCCAGCCGCTTCGATTTCCCCACTAATCTGTAGCATATCGTCCCGCAATTATTCTTCGCAGGGCTCAGGGAGGGCACGGCTTCAGCCGGGCCGGAAAACCTTACTGACCTTCGGGGGTTTTAACCCCCGAGGTTATCGGCTAGCTGTCGACACTATCCGTGGGCGGGCTTCGCGTCCGCCAATTCTCCACTCTGTTACCCTGAACTGCCATGCCCGCATCCCAAAAACGCAAGATCGTCGGCGTGCTCTTCGATTGGGACGGCACGCTGCTGAATTCCTATGCGGCCGACTCCGCAGCCTATCTAGCCATGTTCCAGCAAATGGAAATCGCCTGGGGCTTGGAAGACCTGGCGCAACACTATTCGCCCAACTGGTACAACGTCTATCGCGCCGCCGGTCTGCACGAAAGCCGCTGGGCCGCTGCGGACCTGGCCTGGCGCGCGGAATACGCCACGCAAAGGCCGCAACTGCTTCCAGGAGCGCGGCGCCTGCTGTCGGACTTGCGTAGGCAGTATCCGCTGGGTCTTGTCACCAGCGGCGATCGAGGCCGCGTGTTGGGTCAATTACGCCAGTTTCGCCTGCTGCGTATGTTCTCCGCCCGCGTGTGCAGCGGTGACACCGTTGAAAAAAAACCGCATCCCGCGCCGCTGCGTCTGGCCTTGCGCGCCATGCGGCTGTCCCCGCGAGATTGCGTTTATGTCGGCGACACACGCGAAGATGTCCTCATGGCGCGCCGCGCAGGAGTGCTTACGATAGGCATCACCGGCCCATTCCCCACGGCGAGAAAGTTAAAATTATCGCGCCCAAACGTGCTGCTTTCCTCGTTAAGCGAATTGCCTGCGGCCTTGCGGAACCTCCAAACATGAGCCGACTCTACTGCGGCGGCTTGGCGGGAGAAGCGGCCCCTGCAGGGGCTGGCGTTGCCGGCGCGACGGTGGTAGGCGAGGAACTCGTCGTCCCGCCCGCCGTCAGAGGCTTAAAATCGCTCCATTTGATGATCATGCGCACCGGCACTTCGTGATCTTTGAAATGCAAAGTTTCGTCCGAACGCGCGTAGGTCGGGAACCAATATTTGCCGTCCACAAATTCGCGATAGGTCTCGAATAGCGTGAACGGAAGTTGCGGCGAAGACTTCATATCGCCAAGATCGTTCACCCAACTGCCGTAGCTCTTGACCACGTCCAGATACTTGTCGTCAATCCAAACAATGCCCTTGAAAAATCCGTGTTGGCGTTCCACCACCCTGGGCTTCACTTCAAAAATGTAGCAGCTGATTTCATCGACTTGGTCCTTGCCAAGATATTTCAAATCGTATTTGGCAAGCTGGCTGGTGATTAAGGGAAACGCGGGAACGCGATTCAGAGCTTCAAAATCCTCGGATTGCAGCTCCGGCATGTATTGCAGCGTGGAATGCGGACGTTCGACTACCCTGTCGACTGCGCCGCCGTCCGGGTCGCGCCCCGGCTCGGTGACCATCACATATTCGCCGGCGGGTTTGCCGTCTGGACCGAACTCTTGAATGCGGATCGTCTTGCGATACGTGTAGTGGCTGCGCGCAACCGCATAGGCGTCTTCCTGCTGGGTCAATTTCTTAATCACCTGGTCGATGGGAAGCGTCGGCGGTTCGCCCGGATCGGAAGTGTTTCCGATGCGCTCGACGTGATGCTCCGGGGGCGGCGCCATCGGCCCTTCCGGAGGCTGTTGCGCCGCCAGGGGCGCGCCCGCGATCAGCAAAAAACCAACCGCAAGCACCGCACAAAATGCCCATCGCGACCCGCGGACCGCGCGTTCAAAGCTGAAGTAGTTCATATGGCGGTTCACAAAACGATTCATAAAGAGCATCAAAAGTTGGATGCGCGGTAACCGCCCGAAAGTCTCCCGCGCCGTGTACATCATCTCAGCGCCACGCGGGTTTCACGGCAGTTCGTAGCGCGGCCCTTCAGGGCCGCATTCTTCCGCACCACGTTCCGAGTGTAGCTCACTCACTCCCGTAGCTTCTAGCGCACCCGCAACTCTCTTCGCGGCACCGGAAAATTGCGCGTCTCTGTTACAATTTCTTGTTCCGTGAGCGATGCGAAACAAGCCAAGCGGTACTTCGTGTCCGGCGCCGTGCAAGGTGTGGGGTTTCGCTATTTCGCGCAAAACGCCGCCGAAAAACTCCAGTTGGCCGGTTTCGTACGCAATTTGCGCGATGGCCGCGTAGAAGTTTTCGCCGTTGGCACGCCGCAGCAGCTTGCGCAGTTTCGCTCCGTCCTGGAACGCGGTCCGCGCTTTGCGTCGGTGCGCGAGATACGCGAAGAACACGCCGACGTCGACGCGCGTTTCGCGACGAATTTTGTAATCACGCACGACGCCTAGTTTGTCGTAGCAACCGCAGGGGCACGACATGTCGTGCCCTTCTTTTGTGTTCCCGCGATCCGCGGAGCGTAATCTAAGGAGCTTTGATGGACGATCTGAAAAAGCTGATCCGCGAAGTGCCGGACTATCCCAAGCCGGGCATTTTGTTTTATGACCTGACCACGCTGCTCAAGGACAAGACCGGCTTCCACCTGATGATTGACCGCCTTTGCGATCACTACCACGGCCACACCATCGATATCGTGGCCGGCATCGAAGCACGCGGCTTCATCTTCGCGCCGGCTCTGGCTTATCGTTTGGGCGCGGGCTTCGTGCCGGTTCGTAAACCAAAAAAACTCCCGGCGAAAACCGCGAGCATCACCTACCAGCTGGAATACGGCACGGACACCCTGGAACTTCACGAAGACGCCATCCAACCCGGCCAGCGCGTCATCATCTGCGACGACTTGCTGGCCACCGGTGGCACCGCCGCCGCCACTGCGAAATTAATTCAGCAACTGGGCGGCACGGTAGAAGGCGCCGCCTTCGCCGTAGAACTGACATTCCTGAAAGGCCGTTCCAAACTCCAGGGGCTGGATATTTTCTCTCTGATCCAATACGACAAATAAATTGCATAAAGCGACCGGATCCGCCGTGCTAGGAAGCTGAGGTCCGGGTGCGACAGGAAAAAGCGACCGCCTCCCCGGCAAGCCGGGGCAGGCAGAAGGCGGCCGCTACAAATTCGACGCCGACCTTTCGAGTGCCGGGGGACCCGGGAATCGCGAAAGGATGTGAAAACAAAGGGACTTTAAGTAGCTGTGTTTTCACAACCTTTCGTAAGTGTTCATTCTACACGGGTTAGAGACCGATTTAAGTTATAAAGTGGTTACTGGGATTTTGGCCGGATTTTTGCGAACGACTGGGCGCATTTCTCTACAGGAGAACAGTAACAGATCGCCAGTTAACTTGTCAAGCACCATTTTGGGAAAATCTGTATTCTTGCTTGGACAGCGTGGATGACGATGAGTTGGCCACGGCTGGATTGTGCGCTGGTGTTCGAACGGGCGCAACTGACAACTGGCGACGGAGAACGTAGACTGGTTGGCCTATGGATCGTTTGACGGGAATACATGCGGTGCGCGAGGCGCTGGAGGCCGGGAGGCCGCTGGACCGCATTGTGATCGCCAAGGGGCGGCAGGACACGCGGACGGAAGAGATTGTGCAGCTGGCGCGGAAGCAGGGTGTGCCGCTGCGATTTGAAGATCGCGGGCAACTGGACCGGCTGGCTAACTCGAAAGACCATCAGGGGATCGTGGCGCTGGCGGCGGCGCGGCCGGCGTCCACGCTGGAGGAGATTATCGAGGCGGCGAAAGCGTCTGACGCCGCTAAAGGACTTATCGTTTTGCTGGATGGCGTGGAGGATCCGCACAATCTTGGTGCGATCATTCGAACATCGCTGGCGGCGGGGGCGCACGGCGTGGTGATTCCAGAGCGGCGGGCGGCGGGGCTTACGGATACGGTGTCGCGAGCGTCTGCGGGGGCGCTATCACATTTGCCGGTGGCGAAAGTGACGAATTTGGCGCGCAGCATGGAGGAATTGAAAGAGGCAGGGTACTGGTTGATTGGGCTGGATGAAACGGCGGAACAATCGTACACGGATGCGGATTACACCTCTCCGGTCGGGATTGTGCTTGGCGGCGAGGGGCAGGGATTGCACGAGTTGACGCGGAAACGGTGTGATTTTGTGGTGTCGCTGCCGACGGTGGGGCCGGTGAAATCGCTGAATGTTTCGGTGGCGGCGGGGGTGGTGTTGTTTGAGGCGCGGCGGCAGAGGATGGCGCAGGGGAAGAGTTAGAGGGTTTTTTGCGGCTGCGGACGGTGTGGAGTTGCGAGGTTGGTGAGAAGAGGCGTCGGGACCGAAAGCCCGGCCGAGAGAAAGAAAAAGCGGCAAAGAAAAGGCGACCGCCTCAGAAGGCGGCCGCTACAAATTCGGGCCTAGTCCAGACGGCTGCAGAACTCCAGCATGCGCGCTCGCGCGGACTTGACTGGGACGGCGAAGGGCAGCGCGGTAGCGGCATCGAGCAGGAGAATCACGCGGTCTAACGCGCCTTCTCCTGCCTGCCCAGTGAGCGCCAGGCGAATCGGGTGAAACAGTTCGCGCCCGCGCGGCTCCATGCTGTCTTTCATCGCGGTGATGATCTCGCTGAAGCGGTCGGGGGTCAGCGCCGCGCCATCGAGCAGCTCCATCGCGAATCGCCGCAAAACATCGCGCGCCGCGTAGCGGGACAAGACAATGTGGCTTTCCACTCGCGTCAGTGCTTCCGCGGCATCGTACGAAAAAATCAGAGCCAGAAAATGACCAAGCTCCGCCCGATCGGCGACCTGCGGCCCCAGCAAGAACGCCGCGCGATCGCACCAAGCCATGTGTTCCGGCGACGGCTCGCCGGTCAACCAGCCGTGCTCGCGCAGGATCTCCGCCACGTCGCCGCCGGCAAATGGATTGACGCGAGCGGCGCCGACAACTATTTGCTCGTCTACCAGTTTATCCGGCTGCTCTGCAGGTTGCTGTTCAGGCTGTCGCTCGGAATTTTCTTCGGACATCGCGGTGATTTCAGCAGGCTAGCGGTGACTGAGCGTCGCCACCACCCACGCGGCAATCGCTTCGCCGCGCCCGATGGCGTCCACGCCTTCATTTGTTTTGGCCTTGAGATGAATTTTATCGGCGGCCACTTCGAGCGCGGTTGCAATGATTTCGCGCATCGCCGGAAAATGCGGGCCCAGCTTAGGCTTTTCCAGAATCACCACGGCATCCACATGCTCGATGGCGAAACCCCTCTCGTCGAGCAGTTTGCCGGCGTGCTCCAGAAAAATCAGGCTGTTGGCGTCTTTCCACTGCGGATCGTGGTCCGGAAAATGCGTGCCGATGTCGCCCAGCCCCGCGGCGCCAAATAAGGCGTCGCAGAGCGCATGCGCCAACACGTCGCCATCCGAATGGCCGGCTGGACCTTTATCAAACGCCAGCTCCAGCCCGCCAACGATCAGCTTACGACCGCTCTCGAGCCGGTGCAGGTCATAGCCGATGCCACAGCGCGTGCTCATCGCGAGATACTCATCGCTGGATACGCATCGTGAGCGCTCATCGAAGTCATCGCGCGGCCCGTTCGCGTTCCAGATAAAACTTCGCCAGGTCCATGTCTGCCGGCTTGGTGATCTTGATGTTGCGCTCTGAGCCCAACACCACGTGCACATCATGCCCCAGGCGCTCGACCAGCCCCGCTTCATCTGAAGCGTTCACGCCATCCGCTTGCGCGCCTGCAAATGCCTCCCGCAATAATTTTGCTGCAAAGGCCTGCGGCGTCTGCGCCAGCACCACGCGTTCGCGCGGAATGGTGCCGATAATCAGCGCCACGTCCTCTGGCAAACTGGCGCGCTTCACCTCTTTTACCGTGTCCATCGCGGGGATTCCCAGGATCGCCGCGCTGCACCGGCGCGCCTCTTCGATCACACGCGCAATTTGTTCCACGGTAACAAACGGCCGCACCGCATCGTGCACCAGAATGATTTCCGCATCCGCGGGCACGTGCTGCAGCGCCAACGCCACCGATTCCTGGCGCGAATCGCCGCCGCGGACCACCTGCACCTTCTGCGTGAATTTTTCGGCGCGCAAGCTTGCTTCCAGCGAAGCCACCACATCCGCGCGCGTGGCAAGAATAATATCCGTGACTAGCGGGCACGAAGCTATGCGCCGCACTGTGTGAATGACAATCGGCGTGCCGGCAAGTTCCAGAAATTGCTTGGGCGTTTCCGCGCCCATGCGCGTTCCGAGACCTGCGGCAGGAAGAATGGCAGCAATGCGGCCCATGATTTTTTACCGCGACCGCACCGCGCAGGCACAACCACTCCCAGAGCCTGCACGGATGGTTCGCGAACTTTTGAGTGTACCCGAAGCGCTAGCAGCAGAACAATGCGTGAGCAGGGTTGCGGACGGAGGGTTGCGTAAAGAAGAGCGACGGCGGAAAGACTAACGGTTGCCGCGTTCAGAGACTCCGGCGCTCGGCGAGCGACCAAGAGGAGGACCATCCCCGGCGGTTTGGGCAGCCTCGCCGGCGCGTGCGGATCCTGTACCGGCGGCCGCCTGCCGGACCGACGACAAATTTTGCTCCGCACGTTCATCCAGACGCCCGAAGATCATTTTGCCCGCGGTGGTCTGATGCACGGAGGTCACCACCACGTCCACGCTCTTGTTAATCATGCGGCGCGCGCTATCGACCACCACCATGGTGCCGTCGTCCAGATAGGCCACGCCCTGGTTCGGCTCTTTGCCTTCGCGCAGAATCAACACGCGCATAGACTCCCCGGGAAGCACCGCAGGCTTCATGGCGTTGGCGAGAAGATTTACGTTCAAGACCGCGACACCTTGAACGGTAGCCACTTTGTTGAGGTTGAAGTCGTTGGTAACGATTTTCGCTCCGGTGCGCCGCGCCAGCTCCACCAGCTTGTCGTCTACGTTTCCCTCTTGCGCAACTTCGTCATTCAGGATGCGCACATCGAGCTGCGCCATTTTCTGCATGCGCTGCAAGACTTCCAGGCCGCGCCGGCCGCGTTGCCGCTTCAGCGGATCGCTGGAATCCGCCACCATTTGCAGTTCGCGCAGAACGAATTGCGGGACGCCCAGCACGCCATCAAGAAAATGCGCGTCAGAGATGTCCGCGATGCGCCCATCGATGAGCACGCTGGTATCGAGCAGTTTCAGGGCTTCGTGAGGCGGCGTTTCCGGTGCAGCCAGTCCGCTCCAACTGCGCAGCACGTCCGCGCCCCGGCTCGCGCCAATCGTCCATCCGAGGTAAGCAAACGCCAGGAGTGAGAGGTATTCGAGGGACGATTTGGTCGGGTCAGATGCGGCGGTTCGCGAAATCAATAGTGCGGTGAACAGGGCGACCAGAATCCCAAAAGCCGCGCCCGTGGCACCACCCAGAACGCTCATCGACTCGCCGCGCCGCGACCGAGACTCGACGCCAAGTATCAAGAGTGCGAAAAAAAAGCCTGCCAACGCGGCAGGCACCCTCTGCAACCCGAAAGGTTGTGATCCGTAACAGACCGCCGCAGCGGCAACCAGCAATAGACACCGAACGGCCCAAATCTCTCCGCCGCCTAATGCACCACTGGGCGAGGGCTGGTCCTCTATAGCAGCACGATTTTGTTGCGGTGCGGACTGCGTGCTACAACGCCGTTCCGGAAGGGACGGGCTCATACGACCTCACAGTCGAGCAACGATCACTGCAAAATCGCTACAGCCAGCCCGCCAACCACAGGGAATCACCAGGCCGGTATGCGGGAGGCGCTGTAAACGTTATTCATCCCGCGACGTATATATTCTCATGACTACGAGGTATTGCGCCACGAATCGGAGCCGCTGGCGGGGCGAGCGGCCGTTCCGTAGCGGCAGCAGCGGACTTCAGCACGCCGATCTACACGTCAATTCAGGGGAGATAGACGCGTGGCACGCGCTGCGTGACGGCGCAGAGCAGGTCCGAGGTGACCGTGCCGATGCTGCGAGCCACCACGCTGGCGGAGAGCACCTTTTCGCCGGCAACACCGTAGATCGTGGCGGTATCGCCGATTTCGACGCCCGGCACTTCGGTAACGTCGATCATGGTCACGTCCATGGAGACAATGCCGACGATGGGCGCAAGCACCCCGCGCACCAGCACCGCGCCATGATTCCCCAGCGAGCGGTGAATGCCATCGCCGTAGCCGGCGGCGAGAACACCAATGCGCGAAGGCCGCTTGGCGACAAACGCGGCGTTGTAACCGACCCCGGAACCTTCCGGAACATCACGCAGGCTGATGATGCGCGAGCGCAAACTCATTACCGGACGGAGTGGCAGGCGCTTTTCCATCTCCGCGCGACGTTCCATGGGGTCGTAACCTGGATGGTAGCCGTACAAAATCGCGCCCGGCCGCACCATGTCCGCCCAGGTTTCGGGGCGCGAGGCGATGCCGGCGCTATTGGCCAGGTGCACGATTCCGGGATCGATCTCCAACGTGCGCAAGCGATTCAACGCATCGTAGAAACGTTCTTCTTGCTCGCGCGTTTGCCGGCCGGCCACGGAATCGGCGAAAACTTCCGACGAAGCAAAATGCGTCATCACGCCGCCCAGGCGCAGATGTTTGCATTTGGCGAGCTGCCGCGCGAAACACTCGACTTGGGCGGTGGCGATCCCCAGGCGATTCATGCCGGTATCAATTTTCAGGTGGAACGAAACTGGTTTGCGTGAACCGCGCCGCGTCGCCGCTTGATCGAGCGATGAGAGTTGTTCGCAGCGATGGATTACCGCGGTTAGATCGTGCTGTACGAGCCGCGCTTCTTCGCCGGGAACGAAGCTGGTGAGAATCAGCACGGGCTTGCGCACACCCGCATTGCGGACGGCAATTCCCTCTTCCGTGCAGGTGACGCCGAACCAATCCGAGCCGGCTTTTTCGAGCGCTTTGGCCACTTGTGGTCCGCCGTGGCCGTAGCCGTTGCCTTTGACGATCGATAATACTTTTCGCGGCGTTTTGCGATCTTCGTTTGGCGGGTTCACGTAGTCGCGAATGGCGCGAAAATTATCGGCCAACGCCGACAACGATACCTCTGCCCATACTGGGCGACTGTGGCGAGGCGCGGCATCCCCCGCGTCAGAAATTATCTTTTGCTGCGGCGTTTTCTTGCGGGTGGTGTGTGTACGAGCCATCGGCATCCATGTTCCTCGGGACGCGCAGAGTCCGTCTCAAGCCCGTTCCGAGGAGAGAAAATTTAGTGTACGACATCCGAGCCGTTCCTCACGACAGCCACATTGGCCGCCGCGTGAAAGGCAACAGCATGCTTGTAGGGCAGATTGCAGGCCAAATTGCGGAATCGTTCTGATCGCGCAGGCTCGCTGCTAACTACAATATTCGTAAGGAGTTAGCCGTCTCGCTGACGATACGGGTGCTTCATCGTCGGAGGGCCGAGGCGTGGCGCGAGCGACGCACTGTGGCAATTCCGCCGTGACTTGTCGTAGCGCAGAATTTATTCTGTGCCACCAACGTCAGTGATCGTCTGGCGCGAATTGCGCGAAGGCGTCCGGCGCAGCTTCTTCGAAGCGCGTGAGGCGGCTGCGGAACACGAAGCGCACTTTGTCCGTGGGGCCATTGCGCTGCTTGGCGATTAAAATTTCCGCTTGATCGCGCTCTTCGGGAGCGGCGTCGAGCTTGAAGAAATTGGGGCGATAGATGAACATGACCACGTCGGCGTCCTGCTCGATGGCGCCCGATTCGCGCAAATCGCTGAGCTGCGGACCACGCTCTTCGCGTTCCGGCGCGCGCGTCAACTGGCTGAGCACCAGCACGGGAATCTGCAACTCTTTCGCCAGCCCTTTTAGCTGGCGCGAAATGCTGGAGACTTCTTCCTGGCGGTTCGAGAAGCGTCCGCGGTTGGTGATGAGCTGCAAATAATCTACCACCACGAGCGCTAGATTTTTTTCTTTCTTCAGGCGACGCGCCTTGGCGCCAATTTCCAGCACGCTGTTGGAGCCGGCATCGTCAATCCATAAAGGCGCCGCGGAAATCTGGCCGAGCGCTTCGGTCATGCGGCGCCAGTCTTCGCGGCTCAGGTGTCCAGTGCGGAATTTATGCGCATCGATCTGCGCCACGGAAGCGACCAGGCGCTGCAGCAGAGACTCCTTGGACATTTCCAGGCTGAAGATCGCCACCGGCTGCCCGGCGCGAATGGCGATGTTTTCCGCCAGGTTCAAAGCTAGCGCAGTCTTTCCTTGCGAAGGGCGGGCCGCCAGAATCAGCAACTCGGAGGGCTGCAAGCCGGAAAGCAGCTTGTCCAGTTCCACATAGCCGGTGGGGATGCCGGTGATGCTCTTGCCTTCGCGAAATATTTTTTCCAGACGCTCGAAATTGTCGCGAACGATTTCCTTGATGGGAATGAGGCCGGCTTTGACGCGGTCTTCAGCCAGCGCAAAGATCGTGGACTCGGCGTTATCGAGAACCGCGTCCGCGCCATCCTCGCCTTCAAAGGCGTTCTGCTGAATTTTGTGTGTGGCGTGAATCAGGTTGCGCAACAAAGCCTTTTCTTTGACGATGCGCGCGTAATGCTCGATGTTGGAAACTTTGGGCATGCCATCGGCTAGCGACGCCAGATACGGCGCGCCACCCGAAGCTTCCAGATCGCCGCGGCGATGCAATTCTTCGGTAAGGGTAACCAGGTCAATGGCCTGCTGCGTCTCTCCCAGCGCCACCATTTGCGTGAACACGCGGCGGTGCTGATCCAGGAAGAAATCTTCCGGGCGCAGATTCTCGATCGCGGCGTTCAGCGCGTTGTTATCGAGCAGAATGGCGCCCAGCACGGAACGCTCAGCGTCCAGGTTGCTGGGAAGCGGTTTTTCGAGTGTTGTATCAACAGGCATAGAACTAGCTTATAATTCGCTTTTCCTTCGCTATTTGTATCACACTGGGCCGTGCGGGACAAGACCGAAGACGATTTATTTTTTCCCCTTGCGTTCGCCGAGCCGAATTATTTCTCGAACACTGCGCGCATTGTGAGGATAAGTTTCTCGCGCGTCAATCGGAGTCGCTGTGCATCGCTTCGGAAATCCAGTGCAAAAGTTTTTTTCACTTGCAAAACTTCTTTTGTGCGCGAACAAAAAAAAGAGGCGCGAACGGCCGCGCCCCTTCCTGCGGAAATAAATGCCGCCAAACTATTCGACGTGTTCTTTTTCGACGTGAACCTTGATGGTGGCGACGATGTCGCGGAAGACCTTAATGGTCACGGTGTAGTCGCCCAAAGCCTTGATGGGCTCGGAGATATGGATTTGGCGCTTGTCCACCTTGAAGCTCTGTGCGGCCAGGGCTTCGGCGATGTCGCCACCGGTGACGGAGCCGAACATTTGATCGTTCTCGCCAGTCTTGCGCTTGAAGGTGAGCGAAACGTCGTTGAGCAAGGCTACTTGCTTCTGTGCGCTCTCGAGTTCGGTGGCGGTTTTCTTGGCCAGCGAGGTGCGAATGCGCTCGAGCGCTTTCATATTTCCGCTGGTGGCTTCGATGGCCATTTTGCGCGGCAGCAAAAAATTCCGGGCGTAACCGGGCTTCACGGTGACGATGTCTCCGCGATGCCCGAGCTTTTCGATGTCTTCCTGAAGAATGATTTCCATGTTTGCTCTCTGGCTCCTTATCCTTCAGCCTTGGCGGTTTCGACGGCCTTCACAGGCTCGACGGCCTTGGGAGCTTCCACCGCTTTAGGTGTTTCGACCGCCTTGGCGGCGGGTTCAACCGGTTTCGCGGCTTCCGCGGCCTTGTGGGCATCGGCGCCGGCGACGACGGCGCGCGGCTGCTGCGTGCCGCTGGCGCTGCCGGCAAACGGCAGCAAGGCAATGTTGCGCGCGCGCTTGATGGCTACACCGAGCCAGCGCTGGTGGCGCGAGCACACGCCGGTCATGCGGCGCGGCAGAATTTTTCCGCGCTCCTGCACGAACTGCGACAAGATATCCGCGCGCTTGTAATCGATCAAATCCATTTTTTCCACGCAGAACTTGCAAACCTTCTTCTTGCGGAAATATTGCCGCTTGCCGCGGCGTGGTCCTCCCGGACCCCCGCCTGGGCCGCCGGGTCCCGCATCTCGGCGCGGACCGCCGTGTCCGCCGCCACCCGGACCACCTTCACGGCGCGGACCGCTGTGACCACCTCCGCCGGAATGCCCGCCACCGGAATGTCCTCCGGTTTGTGGCGCGGCGCTCGGCGCTGCTGCTTGTTTGATTTCGTCTGCCATGCACTTCCACCCTTTCGACTACTTCGAGACCGCGGCGTGGAGCAGCTGAACTTCAGCGGCTAAAGCCGGTTTTGCTTTCCTGCGGTGATGTCGTAGCTGAAGCTACGACCCACAAAACTAAAGCTACGACTCACAGAGATTATTCGACACACTTGGTGCAAGTTCCCGCTCAGCCTGCGTTCTCCACGTGACGTTCCGGAGCGCGCTCCTGATGGCGCGGCGCGTGATCCTGGCCACCGCCCGCCGGAGGCGCCGAAGGCGTGCGGCGCGGACGGCGCGCGGCGCGCTTGTCGCGGCGATCGCCCAGCTTCTTCTGCAATTTCAAATCTTCGTCGAGACGAATGGACAAATATTTAATAACCACGTCCTGCACGCGCAGCCGGCGCTCCAGCTCGGCCATGAGTTCGCCGTGCGAGGTGCGAATCTGGTGATATACATAAATTCCTTCGCGGTGCTTGGCCACTTTGTAGGCCAGCCGGCGCGTGCCCCAGTGCTCGGTTTTTTCGATCTTCCCACCCTTTTCCGAGCAGGTGTGTTCAATGCCGGTGATGACTTTCTTGATGTCTTCTTCCGGCGTCGCCGGGCGGGCGATGAAAATCAAATCGTACAATCGTTCCTGTTCCATGTGACCTCTTCTCTGTCTATGACATCTGCAACCGGGCGCGAACCCGGAAAATCTTTTTTAACTTGTCGACGATCACTTCTCGTCGTTTGTTTCTGGCGCTTCATCCGCGTGCTTGCGGCGGTTGTACTTATTCATGGCGGCGGCGAAGCCCTGGAGCAAAATTACCTCCACCGCGTCCGCGGCTTCCGCAACCATTTCCGACGCTACTTCCAGCTCGGCCTTTTTCATGGGCCGCAAAACATAGGCCGCCAAGTCGTGCACCGGATGATCCGGCCCGCAACCGAGACGCAACCTCGGAAATTCCTGCGTGCCCAAGCTGCTGGTCACCGACTTGGCCCCGTTGTGCGTTCCCGGGCTGCCGCGTTCGCCGATGCGAATCATGCTCCAGGGCAGATCGCGTTCGTCAAACAACACCAGCAAATCCGCGGGCTGCAGTTTGTACTTTCCCAGCAGCTCCTTCACGGAAATACCGCTGAGATTCATGTACGTTTGCGGCTTGGCGAGAAGTATTTCTTCTCCGCCGAGTTTGCCGCGCCCTACCAGCGCCTTGCCTTCCGGCCGCGAAACGCGAATCCCGCCGCGATTCGCCAATTCGTCCACGGCCATAAAACCCAGATTGTGCGGCGTCCACTGATACTCTGGATCCGGATTTCCAAGTCCGACGATAAGCCGCATAATCTTTTCCGCGAACGAAGGCGGTTCGCCATCGCAGAATTATTTCTTTTTCTTGTCGTCCTTGTCGGCGCCCTTTTCTGCTTTGCCGCCGGCTTCGGCGCCTTCTTCGCCTTCCTCGTCCTTCTTGCCCTTCTTGATGACTTCGGGCTCGGCCGGGGTCGTTGCGGCTGCGGCCACATCGGCGGGCTTCTCTTCTTCGACACGCAGGGCCACAACGTGGGCCAGTACGCGCTCGGGTTCGGTGATCAACTTCATCTTGGTGGTGTCGATGGGCAATTCGCTGGCGCGCACGGCACCGTTGAGCGCCAGGTTGCTGACGTCCACGCGGAACTCGGTGGGAATTTCTCCCGGCAAGCACTCGATCTCGACTTCGCGAGCGACGATTTCAAACACGCCGCCTTCGACCTTGACGCCCTTGGGCTCGCCAAAGGTGTGCACGGGAACTTTTACGCGCATGCGCACGTCCATGGCGATGCGCAGCAGATCCACATGCAAAAGCTTTCCGCTGACGGGATCGACTTGCCAATCCTTGAGAATCGCGGGTTCGTGCTTGCCGCCGAGATCTACTTGGAAGAGCGTGTTGTGGCCGCTTTCCGAGCGCAAAATCGCGCCGACCTGCTTGGCGTTTACCGCGAGCGAGATGGCCTCGCCTTTGCCGCCATACAGCGTGGCCGGAAGTTTTCCGGTCAACCGCAAACGCCGAGCTTCATTCTTGCCGCGCAATTCCCGCGCCGCACCTTCCACAACGATTTTTTCTGCCTGAGCCATGTCCAGTTTCCTTCCCGTCCTAAATCTAAAAAATCAAAATCCGTAAAACCTTGCTGAAACTCGCGCAATTTCTAAATAAACAGTTCGCTGATCGACGTTTCCTCGTGAATCGAGCGAATACCCCGCGCCAGCAATTCCGCCACGCTGAGCACGGTAATCTTGCCCATCAAGCGGCCCGCCTCGCTGAGCGGCACGGAATCCGTGGCCACCACTTCCTTGATCTGCGAATTCGCAATACGCTCCACGGCCGGGCCGGACAGCACAGCATGCGTGCAAGCGGCAAAGACCTGCGTGGCGCCTTCGTTGAGCAGCGCTTCGGCGGTTTTCACCAGCGTACCGGCAGTATCGATAATGTCGTCAACGATCAGCGCGCTGCGTCCGCGAATGTCTCCGATCAAGTTCATTACTTCGCTGACGTCGATATCCACGCGGCGTTTGTCCACGATGGCCAAAGGCACGCCGAGCTTCTTGGCAAAAAACCGGGCGCGCTCCACGCCACCGGCGTCGGGCGAAACCACGGTCAAGTTCGGCAAATCCTTGTGGCGGAAATATTCCACCAGCACCGGAGAAGCGAATAGGTGATCCACCGGGACGTCGAAATATCCCTGAATCTGCGGCGCGTGCAGATCGAGCGTCAACGCGCGGCTGGCTCCCGCGGTTTCCAGCAAATCCGCCACCAGCTTGGCGGATATCGGAACGCGGGGCTTATCTTTGCGATCCTGGCGCGCATAGCAGTAATACGGCAGCACCGCAGTGATACGCCAGGCCGACGCGCGCTTGAACGCGTCGATCATCAGCAACAACTCCAGCAGGTGGTTATCCACCGGATAATGGCAGGGCTGCACGACGAAAACGTCCGCGCCCCGCACATTCTCCAAAATCTGGAAATGGATTTCGCCGTCGCTGAAACGTCCCAGCTTGGCTTTGCCCACTTCCACATCCAAATGCTTGCAAATGCTCGCCGCCAACGTGGGGTTGGCCGTGCCCGTGAAAATTTTGAACCGGTCGTCGTTCAAGAGGCGATCGCTCCAGGCAGTCATCTGTTAATGACCGCAAAATTCAAATCGGGCCCACTGCTATTTCACACGTTGGGCGGAATTACACGACACGCAAGAAACGCATGGCCTTAAGACAAGGCATTGCTTTCAATAGAAGACGCTGCGGCTTACCTGACACGCGCGCCAGAAACAGCGCGGAGATACCTGCGGCGCGAAATCGTTTCGCAAACGAAGGTCTGATCGTGCGGAAACCTAACAGCGGCTCGGCGCGCCGTCGCTGGGCTCGGGAAAACTCCAAACACCGCCGAACCGCTACCCGCCAGCGAGGCTTCTGCAGCTCCGTTTTGAAGCAAGACCCGCTTGATTTGCTGCAATCGCGGGTGACGCTGGAAAACCGGCCCTTCAAAATCGTTGGCAAAATTACTTAAGGGGCCGATCCCCGGCGCGCTCCAACAGAGAGCACAGAACCTCCAAATTCTAGAGGCTTCGGCGGCTTTTGTCAACGCTTTGCGAGCGCGAGGCTGGATTGCGGCCGGATATAGAGGTTGCGCGTCCAGCCATTTGTAGGCATCCGGCGTGGGAACGTGAATTTCGCGAGGCGAGACGACGAGGAGATGTTGTTCTGCCACATCTGGCAGCGGATAAATCTCGTCGCCTTTGCTGACGCCTAGGGCGCGGCCACCGTGCAGAAAAAAGGGAACGTCCGCGCCGAGCGAAGCCGCCAATTCCATGAGCCGCGCGGCAGGTAACTCTTTGCCGCTCAGACGCAAGAACCCCAGCAGCGCCGCGGCCGCGTCGCTGGACCCGCCGCCCAATCCGCGCCCGGCGGGAATTTTCTTGCGCAGTGCGATCGCGACGCCGACCTTCAGGCGCAACTCTCGGCGCAGCAGGTCCACCGCGCGATAGACGAGATTTTTCTCAACTGGCTCGGTAGATAGCGCCTCATTCCCTTCCACAAGCAAGGAGATGCCGTTGCCGCGTCTGCGGCGCAACACTAAATCGTCGTGTAGCGAGATGCTCTGGAAAATGGTGCGCAGCTCGTGAAAGCCATCCGGGCGCTTGCCCACGACGTCCAGGCGCACGTTGATTTTTGCGAACGCGGGAATGCGTACTTCGTTCATGGACGGCGTTACGGCTTGTCGTTCGGGTTGCTTGGTGTAGCGCCGGTCTGCTGCGCGACGCGGTGCTTGGACTGCGAGAGTTTCTTTTCAATTTCGGCGATCTTGTCGTTTTCGATGTCGGCGGGAAGCGCGCGTTTCCACTCGATCAGCGACTTCTCCCACTCTGCCGCGGCTTTATCCTGTCGCCCGGTCTTGGCGTAGACGTCACCCAAATGCGAATGAATGGTGGCGTCGTGGCTTTCGCGTTCAGCGGCCATGCGCAGGGTGGCCTCCGCGTCCACCAGCTTATTCTGCTTGAAATAAATCCAGCCCAGGCTATCGAGATACGCGCCATTGAAGGGATCATCTTTGAGGGCGCGGCGCACCAAATCCTCGGCCTCATCGAGGCGCGTGCCCTGATCGCCGAGCATGTAACCGTAATAGTTAAGGACTTGGCCGTTGTTGGGGTTTACGGCCAGAACTTTCTTAAACTGTTCTTCCGCGCGATCAAATTGTTTTTGACGTTCGTAAATGGCGCCGAGCAAGAACCATACCATTTCATTGTCGCGCTGTGGTCCGGGCAGGGCTTCGGCGGTACGCGCGGTCGCTTCGGCTTCTTTGTAACGGCCGCCGCGCTCGTATACTTGCGCGATGTCCAAGTAGGTCTCGCGGTCCGCGCCGCCGGCTCCGGCCAATTGGGACCGCAGAGTTTTCACAGCCTCGTCAGTTTGACCATTTTCGCCTTGCAGCAGCGCCAGGCTGGAGCGAATCGATGCGTCGCTGGGATACTTTGCCGCAGCTTCCTTGCCCGCAGCAAGAGCTTTGGGCAACTCCTTGGCCACGCGGTAGGTATCCATGATCAGCAAGCGCGCGCGCCGGTCTTCTTCTTCGCCGAGATGCCCGAGTTCTTCGTAGGTAAAGACGGCAGCTTGATAGTTCTGAGTGTCGCGATAGAGCTGGCCGAGTTGCTGATACAAAATCGCCAGGGAACGACGTCGCGTGGGCAGCACGCTGGACTGTCCCTTAATTCCGGTGACGGCATCGGACAACACGCGTATGGCGTCGTCAAAGCGTCCCTGCGCCTGATACAACATGGCCTCGTTGTACATCACTTCCAAGCTGCCGGGCGCGAGCTGCCGCGCTTTCACCAGATTGTCTTCGGCTTTGTCCATCTGGTGCAGCTCGCGATAAATCTGGGCGATGCGCAGGTATACGTCCGAATCGTCGGGCATCAAATCGGCGAGCTTTTCGTAAACCGTAAGCGCTTCTTTGTATTTCTCTTCCGCCAGCAGTGTTTGTCCCAGTCCACGCTGGTGGCTCATCTCCGAGGGGTCGAGGTCAACGGCTTTGCGATAGGCAGCTTCCGCCTTCACTAAATCGTGACTCTGGGTATAGGCGTCGCCCAGCAAATCCAAGAGCGTGGGCGAACTAGCGTGTACAGTGATGCCCTCGAGTAAGGCCACGGCCTCGGTGTTTTTTCCCTCGTCCAGGAGCAGTTGCGTCAATTGCTCGACGGCAGCTTCGTTGTCCGAATCCGTCTTCAGAATCCCGCGCAACACTTCGGCGGCCTGATCCGGCTGATTCCGCAAGCGATACAAACGCGCAAGCCAGAGAGCCGATTCCGTGTCGTCCGGGTCAACGCGATAGATTTCGCGGTATTGCTCGATGGCTTTCGCCACGGCATCGGAGTTTCCGTTACCCGCGCTGAAGTCGCCCAAACTGCGCAGATAAATGCGCCCCAGCAAACGGCGGGGCGCGAGATTGTCCGGATCGCGCTTGAGAATTTCCGTGGCTTCATTCACGGCATCGCGAATGCGCTGCGCCTTCCAGTACATCTCGGCAAGGCGCTCACCAATAACCGGGGAATTGGGATCGAGAGCGTAGGCCTTCTTGTAGGATTCGATGGCCTGCGTGGCCAGGTCCGCGCGGCTGGTGGCTTCATACTGCTGCTCGTAGATGTGGCCCATGGTGAAATAGTAGTAGGCGTCGGCGCGGCCGGCATTGTCCGCGGGGGTGTGGTCAGAGGCCGCGGCGCCTTTGGCGGCGTCTTGGGGGGCAGCTTTGGCAACGGGTGCCGCCGGCAGAGCCGTTACCGGTGCCTGTGGCGTCTGGGCCGCCAAACGGCAACCGCCGAGAGCCGCCAGGAAAGTCATTACTGCGATAGGTCGTAAAGTCATGTTCGCCCCGAAACTAAAAGTATCCCATGCGGGTCACACGCGGTCAAAAGCCAATCGCGCCTCGCTTCGTCAAACCGTCAGCAACCTGCCGACGCCGTTAGAAGGGGCATTGACGGGCGTTGAAGGAACGTTCATCTGGCATTCACTCGACGCCGGCCGAGAATAAATGTGCATCGCCTGAACTGAAACGAATTTCGACGGCCATAACGAATCCCGCTACAATGAAGACTCAGCGCCAGAGCTGGGACTAGCCCGAAGTTGCAAGCTGTTTGGATGCATTCCGGAGGAATGATGACCAAGCTTCTCTGCTTTTTGCTGTTCGTGACCGCAGCTACCGCAATGGCCGCCGATAAATCTATCTACGATTTCACGCTCAACACCATCGACGGGCAGCCCGCGCCGCTTTCCGCGTATAAGGGCAAAGTCGTGCTGCTGGTCAACGTCGCCAGCCGGTGCGGATTCACGCCGCAATACAAGGCGCTCGAAGCGGTCTACGAAAAGTACAAAGATCGCGGGTTGGTGATTGTGGGCATTCCCGCCAACAATTTCGGTTCGCAAGAGCCCGGGACCAACCAGGAGATCAAGACCTTTTGCTCGAGCAAGTACAACGTGACTTTTCCGATGATGTCGAAAATCAGCGTTAAAGGCAGCGACGAAGCGCCGCTGTACCAATTCCTGACCGATAAAGCCGCGCATCCGCAAACCGGCGGCGACATTCAATGGAACTTCACGAAATTCCTGATTGGTGCGGACGGGCATATTCTGGCGCGCTTTGAGCCGGACGTTACACCGGACTCGCCGCAAGTGATTTCCGCGATCGAGGCGGCATTGGGCAAGATCGGACATTAAATATTTCTAGTTGAGAGTCGTGTGCGGCGTTGCGCCGCGCGCGGCACTCATTAGGCGCTCACGCACCGGGCGTCGCGTCACGTCAGCCACGAATTCGATGCCGATTCTGTCCCTGCAATCTGTCAGCAAGGAGTACCGCAGCGACGGCCAGCCTGTCCGCGCCCTCGATGCGGTCAGCCTTGAAGTTTCGCCTGGCCAGTTCGTGGCACTGGTGGGACGCAGTGGGTGCGGCAAGTCCACGCTGCTAAATCTGGCCGGGGCGATGGACTTCCCTACCTCTGGACAAGTACTGCTGAACGGTGTGGCCACGTCAACGCTCAACGATGCGCAACTCACCGCGCTGCGGCGAGAAAAAGTCGGCTTCATTTTTCAATCTTTTCAGCTGCTGCACACACTGACGGTTTTCGAGAATGTCGAACTCCCGTTGCTGCTGGCGGGAAAATCAAGCGCGCGAGCCGAGGCGCGGGCGCGACTGACTACCGTGGAGCTCGACGGGCTCGGCGAGCGCTTGCCGCATCAGCTTTCCGGAGGACAGATGCAACGCGTGGCGATCGCGCGTGCGCTGATTCATTCGCCGCAAATTCTGTTGGCTGACGAGCCCACCGGCAACCTGGACACCACTACCGGCGACCTGATTTTGGCGCTGATGCAGCGCCTGACCCGCGAACAAAATACCGCCACGATCATGGCCACACACAGCGTGGAGGCCGCCGCGCTGGCCGATATTGTGGTGCGCATGCGCGACGGCAAAATCGAAGAGATCACGCGGCGCTGAGATGGCCAGTCTACTTCTATTCTACCGGCTGCTGGTTCGCCCGCTGTTTCGCGAACCGGTGCGCACAGCGCTGACGATTTTCGCTATCGCGCTGGGGGTCGCTGTGGTTCTGGCGATCGACCTTGCCGGATCCGCTGCTGCCGGTTCTTTCCGTTCGTCGATGGAGACGCTTGCCGGGGACAACGACCTGGAAGTTGTGGCTACCGGTGGCGTTCCCGAATCCGCGGTCGGCACGCTCGCGCAACTCCCTTTCTCGTTACGCATATCGCCGCGCATTGAAGGCTTCGCGGCACTTACTGACATGAAAGAAAGTCTCCCGCTCATTGGACTCGATCTGGTCGCCGGGGGCAGCAGCTTTACCGGCGCGAATTCGCGGACTAATTTCGGCGCCGCGACCACGCAGGATCCTCAGCAAGGCTTGCGCGACTTGGAAAATCCCGACGCGGTCTACGTCGGCGCCAGCCTAGGTCATAAGACCGGCGAACACATCGAACTCCTGATCAACGACCAAAGCAAAACGTACACAATTCGCGGGGTATATCCCGATGCAAACGGGAACGAATCCGCCGTCGTGATGGACATCGCCGCGGCGCAACGCGCGCTGACGCGTTTCGGTAGCGTAGACCGCATTTTGATTAAGGTTCCGAGTGCGCCGTCACTGGAGGTCTGGCAGCGACGTCTACAGGCCACGCTTCCGCCGGGCCTTGAGGTTCGCACGCAAGGCACCGGCACTGCGGAAAACCGCCGCATGCTGCAAGCGTTCCGGTGGAATCTTCGGCTGCTCAGCTACATCTCGCTGGTGGTTGGCGCATTTCTTATCTACAACACTATCTCGATTTCCGTTGTGCGCCGGCGCGCGGAAATCGGCATCGTGCGAGCTTTAGGCGCGGGCCGCAACACGGTCTTAGCCGCTTTTGTTGGCGAAGCTGCCGTGTTTGGTATGGTCGGCGCGTTGCTCGGTCTGCCACTGGGCCGCGTAATGGCATCCGGGGCGGTAAGGCTAATGGCCACGACAGTGGACGCGCTGTACGTGAGCAGTCGTCCTGGCGCTATTGCCCTGACGGCAGATTCGATCGTTTCCGTCTTCGTTGTGGGCATCGGCGTGGCGGTGGCGTCCGCGTTCGCTCCGGCCCGTGAAGCTGCCCTGGTTTCTCCCGTGGAGGCCATGGCTCGCGGACGCCGCGAATACGATGTTGGCGTTCACAAAATGCGAGACCTGGTCATTGCTATGGGGTTGGCGATCGCCGCTGGAGCGGCTTCTCGCGGACCAGCCATCGCGGGTAAACCGCTTCTCGGCTATCTCTCGGCGTTGCTGCTAATCGTCGCTTCGGTCCTGGCGATTCCGGCGTTTGTGGACGCGGTCACTCAAGCAAGCTCGCAACTCCTGAAGCGGGCGCTCGGCATCGAGGCGCTTCTGGCTTCGCGGAGTCTGCGTGCTTCTCTGCGCCGCACTTCCGTGCTAGTCGGAGCGTTATCGACGGCTATCGCCATGATGACCTCGGTCGGGATTATGGTGGGAAGCTTTCGCGAAACTGTAATCCTGTGGATGGCCGACCGCCTGCCCGCCGACCTTTACGTGCGGCCCGCAGGAAATGCTGCGGCCGACCGGCATCCGACTCTTTCACTAGATCTGGCGAACGCTATTACCACACTTCCCGGCGTGGCGGCGGTGGACCGTTTGCGCTCGTACGAGATTACTTACGACGGCCTGCCGGCCACGCTCGCTTCCGTCGATCTGCAAATCTTGAGCAGCTATAACCTGCGCAACTACAAAAAGTCGGAGTTCTTTTCTGGCCGCCCAACTGAACAAGTGCTTGCCGAGCTTAGCGATGCCAATACCGTCGTGGTGAGCGAACCCTTCTCTTACAAACACCACGTAAAGGCTGGCGATTCGCTAGCACTCTCACTCGGCGCGGTGCAGCAATTTTTCAAGATTGTCGATGTCTACTACGACTACTCCAGCGAGCGGGGCAACATCATCATGGACCGCAACACACTGCTCAAATATCTCCCCGACGAAGCACCCTCGAATCTCGCAGTGTATGTCACTCCGGACACACCAGTGGCTCAAGTCCGCAGTGAAATCATGCAGGCCGCAGGCGGCCATCGCATTTTAATTTTTTCCAATGCCAATCTGCGCGGCGAAGCGATTCGCATCTTCGACCGCACTTTCGCAATAACGTACGCAATGGAAGCCGTCGCGATAGTCGTAGCAGTGATGGGCGTAGCGGGAGCTTTACTCGCCTTGGTCATCGACCGGCGGCGCGAACTAGGACTCTTACGCTTTCTGGGCGCTGCGAAAAATCAAATTCGCAAATTGATCCTGCTGGAGGCTGCGCTGCTGGGTTTGTTAGCGAACGTCGCCGGAGTGATTCTGGGATTCGCCATTTCGCTGGTGCTGATTTTCGTGATCAACAAACAATCCTTCGGCTGGACCATTCGCTTTCACTGGCCGGTGGCGATCCTGTTGGTGGCGCTGACCAGCGTCTACATAGCTACTGTGGTCGCGGGACTTTATCCCGCGGAACTTGCCGTGCGCCTAAACCCGCTAGAGGTAGTGCACGATGAATAGTTTTGGTGCAACGAACCGCGCCTATGGCGCCAAACCGGAACACTATTTTCGCGCAGGGATTTGTTTTTTCTTCTTCGCCCTCTGCGGCAATCTCAGTGGACAAACGCAATCTTTATACGAAATCGCGCGACCGGGCTACGCCTATCAATTTCCCCGCGACTATTTTAGTCACCCGGGATACCAAACCGAATGGTGGTATTACACCGGAAATGTGGTCGCGGGCGACGGTCACCGCTTCGGCTTTGAACTGACTTTCTTTCGGCAAGCTACTGACCGCGACCCAACAAGAGACAAAACCTGGGATGTCCGAGACCTCTACCTGGCACATGCAGCGCTGAGCGATCTGGACGGCGGCAAGTTCTTCCACGTCGAACGGTTGAATCGGCGAGGGCCGGAAATTGCCGGCGCGAGTGAAGCGCAACAAAAGGTTTGGAACGGCAACTGGCAAGTGAAATGGAAGGGAGAAAATCAGGAACTGCTGGCCATCGATAAGAATTTCTCGCTAGATCTAAATTTAGTCTCCGAGAAAGCGCCGGTCATTCACGGAAAAAAGGGCATCAGTCAAAAATCCGCTGGCGACGGTCACGCATCGCATTACATCTCTCTAACGCGCATGGCTACCAAGGGCGAACTTGAGCTAAATGGGAAGTCCTACGACGTAACCGGGCTAAGCTGGATGGACCACGAATTCTTCACCACGCAATTAGACACGAGCCAACAAGGATGGGATTGGCTCAGCGTTCAATTGACCGACCGTACGGAGCTGATGCTTTACCGCTTTCGCCGCAAAAACGGCACTGTGAGCCCGTTCTCTTCCGGCACGTATATCGACACCCAAGGCAAATCGACTCATCTTCGCGCCAACGATTTCAGCCTGGAGGCGGATGGGACAACGTGGAAGAGCCAAACCACGGCGGCTCTCTATCCGATCGGCTGGAAAATAACGATTCCGCAACTCGGTATAGTGCTCGAAGCAAAAACTCCCTTGCCCGCGCAAGAGCTGACCAGCCAGACGAACTTGGCACCCAGTTATTGGGAAGGCGCTATCACGCTTGCCGGCAATCGTGGAACGCAAGCGCTCTCTGGCGTGGGCTATCTGGAACTGACTGGCTACGATCACGCGATCCATTTGCCCTGAATATGACAGCGGCATTGTTCGCACAGATTTCGTTGCGCCCGAACAATCGCAAGAAACGGCCTCGACCCCTGAACGGTTTGCCCACGCCTATCGCCGCCTCATCTACCAAAGGAATCATACAAAGCAGCGATACGATGATGCTTTTAGTACTAAGTTTATATAATCTCTTACGACAAAGTTGCTTACAGCGACTTAACAGAGGAGGTGCCATGTTCCGACGGATAGCTGCCACTGCGCTGCTTGTTGTCACCCACGCCGCTTTCGCTACTGCTCAAACTTCTGAATTCCATATCGATAAAAAATCAATCACGGTAAGTGTCACGAGGAGCGTCTCAGTTCTTGCAGATACCGCAACCCTTACCATCAGCTACGAAAACGATGCTGATGATCCCAAATTGGCATACGCTCAGAGCGACGAGGAAGCCGGAAAGATTATCCGTGATCTTCGCCACGCTTTCTCGAACTTGCGAATTGAGTCGACAAAACTCACTTTGTCGCAGGCAGATGCGGGAAGCAACAGCGCGATCAGGTCATCAAGGTCGAAACTGATCCGAGAATGGACAGTCCGAGTACCCGCGATAGATGTCGACAAGCTAAATTCGCTAGCTATAATAGCGCGCGCGACACGAATATCAGGGCTCATATGGTCGCTAGCGGATAGAAGTAATTGCCAGAAGCAAGCTGAAGACAAAGCAGCTGCGTATTTAACCGCCTACGCAAATGAGCTCGCCTCAAATCAGAAACGCAAGCTTGGCAAAGAAATCTCAAGGACAAACGCCGTTCGACTACCCGCATTCTCCGTCTTGGGCGAAATCAGCGACGACCTGCCCGCAACCAGCGACCCTACGTCAACTACAATTTTACCCGGCCTTCTTCGGTGCGAAGCATCACTCACGGTGACCTACGAGTTTCACTAATGACGGCTATATTTTTGGCAATAATCGGCCGAGACGAAGACCAGTCCACGATCCCAGCGAGGAGCATATGGAACACTTCCTTTATCTCGAACTCGTTGTTGCGCGGCGGGTCGCGAATTAGTTTACGTATCCGAGCGCTCGGAGCCGCGATCGTCGCGGAAGAAATAAGATGCGCCACCGATGACGATGGCGAAAAACGCCAGGCCTCCGGCGAGTAGCGCAGATGCTCCGTAGTCCACGCGCGCGCCGGGCACATCGGCGAAGCGCTGTGACCAGATCGGCGCGTAACCGACCGCGTCATGCGCAGCGGAACTGCCCCCCGGCGTGGTTGTCCATGGCACAAAGCAGCAGAGCAGCACCAAGCCAATCACAAACGCCAGGAGCGTAACACGATAAAATGTTTTCATAGATCACCGTCTACACTAACGGATTGCGCTACTGCGGTGCTACTCGCAGGCGCGGTTCGTGACTCAGTAGCTCGGGAACATCAGACCTTCGAGAGCCATGCGGCGCACCTGCCAATACTCGCGCTGCTCGTGATTCACCTGTAGCTTGCACTCGCCCGCGTCGCTGAAGGCCAACGTTACTTCGAACATGGCATCGCCTTTCTCGTCGCGCACCAAAATGGCGTGCTCCGCCAGGCGGAAGAGTACGGACTTCCGCACCTCTTTCGATTGCAAGGCTACCGTAAACCCGTCGTCCTTATCTGTCACGGAGAACTCGTACGGGGAATTTGGGGGACGCAGGCCGTTGCGGGTGTTGACGTCATCTTCCACTTCGAGCCGCAGAGTCTTGAATACACCGGCCAGCGAACACGCGGAGCGTCCGCTGACCCAATCGTGCTTCGACATATCCATTTCAATTTTGCCATTGGTATGTTTTTGGGACTTGTCATCCATGCTTGCACCTCGGAAATGTCGTGCGGCCACCATTGAAACGGCTTTGCAGGCATCGCCACCATCACGCGGCTGTGAAGCCCTGGCCTTGCCACTTCATTGGATGAGCGGGCGCGGCGCTCCGGGGGCGCGCTACCGGGCAATTTGCGAGGAATTCAAGCGAACCGGCCCTCATCGGGCGGAGTCAACAAGTAATAAGGGATATTAATGCCGAGTGCTGCAAAGAAATCATCGTGCGTGTAATGAAAGCCGAGCTTTTCGATGAGCTTTTTGGATACCACGTTCTCAGGATGATGCCCCGCGGATAGTCCCTTAGCGCCAAGCGAGGCGAAGGAAAACGCGATCACCGCACGCGCCGCCTCCTTTGCCAGGCCTTGTCCCCAATATTTTGGCCGTAAATGAAAACCCAATTCGTGAATCTCGTCCGCGGGTCGGTACGGCCGCAGCCCGCAGCATCCCACGTGGTGGTGGTCTGTCAGCAAGTAAATCGGCCAGTATTGAAAACCGTGACTTTCTAAACGGCTGATTTCGCGCTGCAATCTTCGCGCAATCTCTTCATCAGAGAACGGACCGCCGAAAAACTGCGTCACCTGCAAATCGCCCCAAAGCTCGCGCGCTGCGGGAAGATCTTCTGGCGACCAGCAGCGGAATCTCAACCGCTCGGTACGCAGAAAATAATGATTGGTGATCGCGCTCGTCAAGAAGCGTCCTGATGAGCCTTGGGTTCCTGATCGCCAAGGCTTGATGCGCTGCACTCCAACCAAGCTTTTGACGCTATTCCCGCGATTCCCCGTGCGGCCATCTCTTGCAGCGCACTCACGGCCGCAACCGACCGTACCGGACGAATCAAATCCGTCAGGAGCGCTACGCGGAATCCGGCCTTGACCGCGTCGATTGCGGTGGCGCGGACGCAATATTCTGTGGCGATTCCACACACCGCGACGCCCCGTACGCCTACTGCATTACTAAAGGCTGCGCTGAGCTTCTCGGCCAGTGCCGTACTTTCGAAGCCGGAATATCCGGCGCCATCGATGGTTTCGCCTTTGTGAATGAGCAAATCGCCTGCTACTGCGGTTAGCGGCGGCATCAGTTCGGCTCCGCGCGAGCCTGCAACGCAATGCACGGGCCATGGACCGCCCATGCTTTGGAATGAACTGTGATTCGGCGGATGCCAATCCTGCGTGAGGACGATTTTCACACCGGCCTGTCGCGCGGCGGCGATGAAGTTGTGCAACGGTTGCAATAACGATGGGGTGTCCGCGGCGGCTAAAGCTCCGCGCTCGCAGAAATCTCGCTGCACATCCACCACGATTAACGCGCGGCTCATACCATTCTCTCGAACCGATAGTTCCCCGCGACCTCCGCAAAAGTGCCGGGCCCCTTCGAGGCGCTCAGAGCAAGCGAAAGCCCGGCCGCCACAGAATCAATGCAAAGCCCTCACTTCGTGGCGGTTGCGGACGCCAGAGACTTCATGGATGTTTCCTCCGGCAACAGCGTGTAATCGGGAAAGTGGCCGTGGAGTTTCTCTCCAGCGGCGCCATGAGTCACCGATTGCACCAGATATTTTCCACCCACGAAACAGCCCTTCCACGACTGGCCAATGCCGCCAAAAACTTCTTCGCGATCGCCGCGCGAGCGCATGGTGTTTATGCCAACTTTAAAGCCGCGCAACTGCTCGGCCACGTTGCGCGCGATTTTCGGTTCGTCACAGGCAATCGAGGAGACCAGCGAACCGTTGGAGACGTTCATCTCGGTGATCAATTCTTCCAGGTGGTCCACCACCACGATCGTGTCGATCGGACCGAAGGGCTCATTGTGATACAGCTTGGAGTTCTTGGGGATATTCAGCAACGCTGCCGGACCGACGTACGCGGAAGTGTCCTGGTTGGGGAAAATCATGCTTTCCTGAACCGTGGCTTCGTACAAACTGATGGCGCCTTTGCCGAGCGCTTCGGTGTACAAGACGCGCAGATCCTCCACTTTTTTGCTATTGATCAACGGACCGAAGTCCAGCTTCGGCAAGGGATCGTTTTCGGACTCCACCATCACGGGATTGCCAAAGCGCAGAGATCGCAATACCGGCAAATACATTTCGAGGAATTGCGGAAAGAGCTCGCGCTGCACCACGTAACGGACGTAGGCCGTGCATCTCTGTTTTCCGTAATCGAAGCCCTTGCGCATCTGCTGGGCCAGGTTGGGCCAATCGGAAAATTTCCAGACGCCGTAGGCGTTCACGCCTTCCATTTCAAGGATGTAGCGCTTGTTTTCGTCGTACAGCGTGGAGGCAATCACGCCGCCGTTAGTTTTTCCGCCGACGAACGCCAGGCAATCGACCGACTCGTTGCGCACCAGCGCATCGCTGAGTTGTCCACCCGAACCGCTCACCAAGGAAACTGGTAGGTCGCAACGTCGGGCGATCGCGTGGGTCAGCGAGAGCGCATACAAACTGCCATCGGTCGGCGTCTTGGAGATTACCGAGTTTCCCGCCAGCAGTTGCACGAGCACCGAATGCATTAACACGGACATGGGATAGTTCCACGAAGCAATATTGGAAATCAGGCCGACCGGTTGGCGCGTGCCCAACATGGCTTCTATATTTTCGACGTACCATTCCACGCCGCTGAGGCAGCGATCGATATCCGTCATCGCCTGGGCGTAAGGCTTGCCTATCTCCCAGATAAGCAGCAACGCAATCAGCTCGCGCTGCTCGCGTAGTTTTTCGACGCACTCGAGCACTCGACGTCGGCGTTCGTCCAGATCTACGTTGACCCAGACTGAGGCTTCCGATTTCGCATACTTCACCGCGCGTCGGGCGGTCTCCAGATCAATCATCGGGATTTTCCCGAGGCTGCGACCATCCACCGGGGATTCGTAGTGGCGGCCGAATCCCGGGTCGCGCCATTCGCCCTCGATCAGGTTAAGAACTCTGCCGTCGGATGCGAATGCCTCCGGCGTCACGGCCTTCATTTTTTGGACGAGTGTTTCCCACTCGGCCGCCGGTGCGATCATTGGCACGGAAAGCCTCCTAAGTCCCTAGAACATGGGGAGTATAGCCGAACGGCCGTAGGGGCCCGACCAAACAAAACTAATCGCTGGGAGTGGTCAGCGCTTATACTGGCTTTTTGCACAAGAATTTCGGCTGAGTCCCCTGAGCGGGTGTAATTCCTTAATTGACGGTCAGGCACATTCACCCTATACTTATGGTTTGTCTTTAGCTTTGGAGGAATGATGTACGCAGTCATAAAGACCGGAGGAAAGCAGTATCGCGTCGCGCCGGGCGACACTATTCGGATTGAGCGTGTGGACGGGCAAATCGGTGAGGACGTTACGTTTGGCTCGGTTCTCGCGGTACACGACGGAGAAAAAAAGATTTTGCACGGAGCGGACGCCGGAAAAGCGACCGTGACCGGCAAAATTGTAGCCCAGGATCGCGCCAAAAAGGTGATCGTGCTGAAGTTCAAGAAGACCAACCAGTACAAGATCCGGCGCGGCCATCGGCAGAATTATACTTCCGTGAAAGTCAGCGAAATTAAGCTGTAAGTAGCTCTCACTAAGGGCTTTAGCCCGGCAGACTCATACAAAAAGGATTGCGTAATGGCACATAAAAAGGGCGGCGGCTCCTCTACAAACGGCCGCGATTCACACGGGCAGCGGCTGGGCGTCAAGCGATTTGGCGGTCAGTTGGTTAATGCCGGGACGATCTTGATTCGGCAGCGCGGCACCAAGCATCGCGCCGGGGAAAACGTCGGCAAAGGCAAGGACGATACGCTGTACGCCTTGGTCACCGGCTACGTGAAGTTCACGGATCGCGGGCGGCATGGGCGCGAAATCAGCGTGGCCCCGCAAGCGGAAGCTAGCGCCGCGGTAAATTAACGCGGCACCTGTAGCAAAAACGTGGTGCGCAGTGTCCGACTCTCTCAAAAGCGGTCCTGGCTAGCCGGGGCCGCTTTTTGTTTCTGCGTGCATCCAATAGGCGACTGGACACTGGGAGTCGAGGCACGGTTTAACGCGTGAAAGCGGCGTCAAGCCGCCGCACTCCAAAAGGCTTGTTTTCTGAGTAGTGGAATGAGGTAAGCAGCGTGTTCGTTGACGAAGCAAAAATATCCGTGAAGGCGGGAGATGGCGGGAACGGCTGCGTGGCGTTTCGCCGGGAGAAGTTCGTCCCGCGCGGCGGACCGTCCGGCGGGGACGGCGGCAACGGCGGAAGTATTTTTGTGGAAGCCAACCCGAACGACAACACGCTCTTGCGCTATCGCTACAATCGGGAATTCAAGGCGGAACGCGGACGGCATGGCGAAGGTTCTAACTGCACGGGGCATTCCGGCGACGACATGATTCTGCAGGTTCCCGTCGGCACGCTGGTAATCGACGAACACGGCCGAACCATGGCGGATCTGGCGACGGCGGGACAGCGTGTGTTGGTGGCGCATGGCGGGCGCGGCGGACGCGGCAATCAGAACTTTGCCAAGCCGTGGCATCAAGCGCCCCGTGAACATGAGGAAGGGTTTCCAGGCGAAGAACGGCATTTGCGTTTTGAATTGAAGTTGCTCGCGGACGTCGGACTGGTGGGTTTTCCGAACGCGGGAAAATCAACGCTGATTTCGGTAATTTCCGCGGCGCGACCGAAAATCGCCAACTATCCTTTTACTACGCTGGAGCCGAATCTGGGCGTTGTGAACGCCGATGGGAAAGAAGGCTCGCAAATCGGACGCAGCTTTGTGGTGGCCGACCTTCCCGGGCTGATTGAAGGCGCGCATCTGGGCCACGGCTTGGGCATTCGCTTTCTGCGGCACGTGGAACGCACGCGCCTGCTGGTGCACATGATCGACACCAGCGAGAGCACGGACGCTGACCCCATTGAGTCGTACGGGGTGGTGGCCGGCGAACTTTCGTCTTTCAGTTCACTGCTGGCGGAAAAGCCGGTGATTGTGGTGGCGTCCAAACTTGATGCCACCGTGGATCGCACCCGTATGGAAGAGCTACGCGTTTTTTGCTCCGCGCACGGCCTGGAGTTTCACGCCATCTCAGCAGCCACCGGCGAAGGCGTCCGCGAACTAGTGCGCTCCATCGCTGATGCTTTGGACAAAATTCCCCGTGCCCCTGATTCGGCGCTGGACTTGGTGGACGAGTCCGCAGAAGATATTCATGACGCTTCACAACCCTCTCGGGAGGCGCATTGACGACCGCGCAGGCCCAGGCTCATCGCACCGCCGCCAAACACCATCCCCGCCGCATCGCGCTTTTTGGCGGTTCATTTGATCCTGTTCACAATGGACACCTCGCCGTGGCGCGCGCCGCGGACCGCCGATTTAATTTTGATGAAATGAATTTTATTGCCGCGAGCCGGCCGCCGCACAAGTTGAAGCAGCATCTGGCGCCGTTTCCGCATCGCTTCGCGATGGTGTCGCTGGCGTGCACGGAGCATCCGCATTTCGTGCCGTCGCTGGCGGAAGCGGGCGAAGACTTCAGCGGGACGCAACTGCATTACTCGGTGGATACGGTGCGCTATTTTCGCCACGTGAATAACGGGCACGGCGACCGCGTGTTTTTTATCATCGGCGCAGACGCGTTTCTGGATATTCCCATGTGGAAAGAGTACGAAGCGCTGCTGGGTCTGTGTGATTTCATCGTAGCCAATCGCCCCGGGATTCGCGCCGAAGCGCTGCGCTTGGTGATTCCGCCGGATTTGCTGGCGGGCCCCAACGACAAACGAGAAACGGAAACCGATCATCCGTCGGAAGTGGTGGCGCATCTGCGGCGCACCAGTGTGTACCTGCTGGAAAACGTAGCCAGCGAAATTTCCGCTACCGACATTCGCCGTCGCGCGAACCGGGGCCAGTCCATTCACGGACTGGTCTCCGCGCGCGTCGAGGAATATATTCTTAAACAAGGCCTATACCGTTGAAACTAGAAAACCTACCATCAGGCGTGCGGCTGGCAGTCGAAGCCGCACAAAGCAAAAAAGCCGCGGGGATCACCGTCCTCGATCTGAAAGAGCTGGGCGCCTTCACGCAATATTTTGTGATTTGCACGGGCTTCAGCACGCCGCAGGTGCAGGCGATCTGCAGCGAGATCGAAGAACAGTTGGACAAAGAGATGAAGCGTTCGCCGGAACATCGCGAAGGCCGCGGCAGCGCGGAATGGGCGTTGCTGGACTATGGCGCGTTTATCGTGCACGTGTTTGGCGAGCAGGCGCGGCGCTTCTATGATCTGGAGCGCTTGTGGCGCTCCGCGCCCAAGCTGGTTTTGCCGGACGAGCCCGAGGGTCCGCACGGCGGCAGCACGTTCCGCGACGTACACTCCGCGGATAACGCCATCGCGCCATGAGCACAGAGCGATTGCCGTGGGTCTCGGAAGATCCGGCATCGCTCCGCCTTTTTGAACTGGCACAAAAAGTTGCCCCCACCGCCACCACATTGCTGATTGTCGGCGAGAGCGGCACCGGCAAAGATCACCTGGCGCGCCTGGTGCATGAAATCGGGCCGCGGCGCGACGCTCCTTACCTGAAAATCGATTGCGCGAGCCTTCCGCCGCATTTGGTGGAGAGCGAATTATTTGGGCATGAGCGCGGCTCGTTCACCGGCGCCGTGGAACGCAAGCTCGGCCGGCTGGAAATGGGCGGCGCTGGCACGATTGTGCTGGATGAAGTTGCAGCGCTCTCGCCAGAGGCGCAAGGCAAGATGCTGCGCGTGCTGCAGGAACGCTCGTTCGAGCGGCTGGGCGGAACAGAAACGCTGCACATCACGGCGCGCATTATCGCGTTGACGAATGTGGATCTTCCGGCGGCGGTGAAGAATGGCACGTTTCGCGAGGATCTGTATTTTCGGCTGAATGTGTTGACGCTAGCGGTTCCGGCGCTGCGCGAACGGCGCGCCGACATTCTTCCGCTGGCGCAACACTTGCTGAACATCGTGCGCGTGGTACACGGCCGCGGGCAGGCGCAGTTGAGCGAAGCGTCGCGGCGGATGCTTTTGGCTTACGCTTGGCCAGGAAATATTCGCGAGCTGCGCAACGCTTTGGAACGCGCCATTGTGTTTTCGCGCGGTTCCACGATGGCAACAGAAGGAGTTGCTGCGGAAGGCGGCGAAAACATTCTTGAGCCACGAGATTTTCCGGAGAATATCCGCGCTGCTGCGGGTGGCGCGGCGCATTACGGCGCGGAATTGCTTTCGCTTGAAGAGATCGAACGGAACGCGATCGCCGCTACTCTGGATGCCACGCGGTATCAGATTACGCGGTCTTCGAAAATCTTGGGGATCAGCCGTAAGACGTTGCTGGAGAAGCGGAAGAAGTACGGCCTGAAGTGACCAGCAGCTATGGCACATCCTGCTGCCCTGAGCGGGCGGGGTACACCGTACCCTTCCACTGGAATTCGGGGAGCAGGCAATTCTTCGAGCGATACTAAATGGCGATGCGCATTTGTTTGCTCATGTTGGGCAAGACGAGGCGGGATGAGCTGCGACTCGTGATTGATGACTACGTGAAGCGCGTCCGCCATCAATGCGCGATTGAGGTGGCGGAAGTCCGCAATGAGGCGGCTGCATTGAAAAGGCTGGACGCCGACCGCGCCGCGACCGTGGTGTTGCTGGACGCCGCGGGAAAGAATCTGGACTCCGGCAATTTCGCGAAATGGATCGCGGAACACCGAGACCGCGGGCTGCGCGAATTGATCTTTCTTTGCGGCGATGCCGAGGGGTTTCCCGACGAGCTGCGCACAAGGGCGCAGCAGAAAATCTCGTTGAGCGCCATGACCTTTTCCCACGAACTGGCGCGCGTGATGCTGGCCGAGCAACTGTATCGAGCTTTCGCCATACTTTCCGGCAGCCCCTATCCCAAATAACGCGGCTAGTGTACAAACGTAGATATGTCTATTCGGATTTCAGCAGACGAAAAGCATCCTTCCGCATCGATTGAAATTCCGCTGGCCAAGCCGCTGCCGGATTACGACCTGGAACAACTGGAGCAGCCGACGCCGCGCGATGTCGACGCCGTGCTGGTGTCGCAGGGCTTCCGAGATTTAGTGGATGACGCGCGCGGAGTACTGATGGATTTGCTGGCGCATCCTCCGCACGTCGCCAATGCGCAGGAAGGCAGCGCGCTCGATTTTACTTCGCAGGCGGCGCCGCATCTGGAGCTTACGCAATTGACGGGAGCGATCTGTCCGGGCGACGACAATGTTTATCGGCCGGGGTTGTGGATTGTGGTTCGCGATCCGCACGCGCAGCCGAAGACAGCGCTGTGTCATTCAACGCAGTTGAGGCTAGCTGCGATTGCCAAGGAATTTGTGAAGCGGCTGGATTTGGCGTGAGGTTGGTAGAAACCCTGAATGGTTTTTCAAAGCTATACGCTGAGCTTCTAAACTAAAAGACATGCCGGAAGAAAAAGGATTGCTGATCGTTTACACCGGGCCAGGCAAGGGAAAAACCACCTGCGCTCTGGGCACCGCTTTTCGCGCGGTGGGGCAAGGCTTACGCGTGCTGATGGTGCAATTCATTAAAGGATCGTGGCACTACGGCGAACTGGACGCGGCCAAAATGCTGGGCGACGATAAATTTGAAATTCGGCCCATGGGGCGCGGGTTTGTGAAAATTGGCGGGGCGGAAACCGATCCCGCGGACATCAAGCTGGCTGAAGAGTGTTGGCAGGCGGGGCGTGACGCCATTTATGGAGGGAAATACGATCTGGTGGTTCTGGACGAAATCAACTACACCATCAGCTACCACATGCTGGATGCTGACGTGGTAGCGGAAGCGCTGAAGAATCGGCCGGAGCGCGTGCACGTGATTTGCACAGGGCGAAACGCGCACGCCAAGATCACCGAGATCGCGGACCTGGTAACGGAGATGCGCGAGGTGAAACACCCCTACACGAAGGGTATACTGGCTCAAAGGGGCATCGACTATTAACGCGTGTTGGTAATTGCTTCGACGGCTCGAACACACTTCTATGGCTTGGTTTAAGCGCGAAAAAAAATCGATTGAGCAGACCACCGCGCCCGAGGATCGCCGGGTGCGTACGGAAGGTCTGTGGGTAAAGTGCGAATCTTGCCGCACCATTGTGTTCCGCCAAGATCTTGAAGCGAACCTTTTTGTGTGCCCCAAGTGCCAGTTTCATTTCAAGATGTCTGCGACGCAACGGTTGGAAATGCTATTGGACGGGCGATGGACGGAGCATGATGCGGGAATGACCTCGACGGACCCCCTGAAGTTCGTCGATCTTAAGCCGTACGCGAGGCGCATCAAGGACGCGCAGAAAAAGTTGGGCGTGAACGACGCGGTGATCACCGCCGAAGGGCAATTGAATGGCCGGCCGGTAGTGATGTGCGCGATGGAGTTTGGATTTATTGGCGGTTCCATGGGCGCGGTAGTGGGAGAGAAAGTGACGCGGGGTATTGAGATGGCGCTGGAGACCCGGCAGCCGTTTATCGCGGTGTCCTGCTCCGGCGGCGCGCGAATGATGGAAGGGACCATCAGCCTGATGCAACTGGCGAAAGTTTCCGCGGCGCTGGCGCGTTTTGACGAGGCCAGGCTGCCGTTTATTTCACTGTTGACGGATCCAACCACCGGGGGAGTGACCGCCAGCTTCGCCATGCTGGGCGATTTAAACATTGCGGAACCGGGAGCGCTGATTGGATTTGCCGGACCCCGCGTGATCGAGCAGACCATTCGGCAGAAATTGCCGGAGGGATTTCAGCGCAGCGAGTTTCTGCTGGAACACGGATTCCTGGACGCGATTGTGCCGCGAAAAGAACTAAAGGCGTTTATTGCCAGTTCGCTGGACCTATTGCTGACGTAAATTCCACGGCTGAAAACCGATTTTCTTGTGCGCCTCTCCGACTGAAAACCACCGTGCCGATGAACTACGACGACGCCGTAAAATATTTGCTCTCTCTTGGCCGCGAATTGGCCGCTCCCACGCAGGCCGCAGCGGCAAAGTTCGACCTGGAAAATATTCGTATTCTTGCCGAGCGGCTTGACCATCCGGAACGCGCCTACCCCAGCGCGCACATTGCGGGAACCAACGGAAAGGGATCGACCGCGGCGTTTCTGGAGTCGATCTTGCGCCACGCGGGATTTCGCACCGGGCTGAATACCTCGCCACACCTGGTGAAAATCAATGAGCGAATACGCGTGAATGGGCAGGACATCAACAACGAACAATTCGCCGCGGTAGTGACGCATATTCACGGGTTGATCGAGGAGCTTTTGGCAGAAGGGGAGTTGCGCGCGCATCCGACTTATTTTGAGTGCGTGACGGCCATGGCGTTTGCTTTTTTCGCCGCGGAGCGTGTGGAGTTTGGAATTTTTGAGGTTGGCTTGGGCGGGCGGCTGGACGCTACCAACATTCTTGCGCCGGTGGTGACGATTCTTACGCGCATCGATTTCGATCATGAGAATTTTCTGGGCCATTCGCTGGAAGAGATTGCTTCGGAGAAGGCTGGGATTCTGAAGCCAGGCGTGCCAGTGATAATCGCTGCGGAGCAACGCGCGGAAGCTCACCGCGTCATCGTAGATCGCGCAAAAAAGTTGGGCTGCCCGATCATGGATACGGCCGTCGCTTATCGCGCGCACGACATTACCCTCGACGCGGGTTGCGTGCGTGCTTCGGTGACCGAGCTAGCTACCGGGTGGTCCAAGGAAATTGCGCCGCGCCTTCCCGGCCGCTTTCAGCTGGACAACGCAGTGAATGCGATTGCGGCGGCGCGATTGCTGGTCGCGAGCGGCTTGCGCATTTCGGACGACGCCATTGCCCATGGAATCGCCGACGCCGTGTGGCCGGGGCGCATTGAGAAGCTGCAATCCAAGCCGGACATTTATCTCGACGGCGCGCACAATCCATCCGCCGCACGGGAGCTGGCAACTTTCCTGACGGAAAACTTTGCGGGGAAAACCATACGGTTGCTCTTTGGGGCCATGCGCGACAAGGCTGTCGATGAGATCGCCGGAATGCTTTTTCCGTTGGCCACCGAGGTTATCTTCACCGAACCACGTAACCCCCGCGCGATTTCCGCGCCGCAACTAGCGGAAATTTCCGCGCACTACGCGGTCGGTTCGAAGATTATCCCCGACGCGGAAAAGGCGCTGGAGTACGCCATCGCGCAATCTGGGCCGAACGATGCGATTTTTATCACGGGCTCGCTTTATTTGGTCGGGCAGCTGCGCGAGGCGTGGAAAAATCGCGTGAAAGTTGGCGATAACGAATAGAATTGATCGTCGTTGTTCGAAGCGGGCACGGCATGCCGTGCCCTTACGGGAGCTACGTTGGCTGCAAAAATGTCACGCGGGAGAAAGACCACAGCTGGCACGGTATTGGTGGGCATCATCATGGGCTCTACCTCCGACTGGGAAACCATGGAGCATGCTTCTGCAACGCTGACCTCGCTCGGCGTGGCGCACGAAACGCGCGTGGTCTCCGCGCACCGCACGCCCGATCTGCTCTTTGCGTATGCTTCGTCGGCGGAATCTCGCGGAATGGAAGTGTTGATCGCCGGAGCAGGCGGGGCGGCGCATCTTCCGGGCATGACCGCCTCCAAAACGGTTTTGCCGGTGCTTGGCGTGCCAGTGGAGTCGAAAGCTTTAAAAGGGCTGGACTCGTTGCTCTCCATTGCACAAATGCCCGGTGGCATTCCCGTGGGGACACTGGCCATCGGCAAGGCTGGGGCGATTAACGCGGCGCTGCTGGCGGCAGCGATTCTGGGCGGGAAATATCCGCGCATTCGCGAAGCGCTTCGGCGGTTTCGCGCCTCGCAAACCAAACGCGTGCTGGCGCATCCGAATCCGGCTCAGGCCCCTGGACAAAAAAAGAAAAGGAAGTCCGCGTGAACGTTGGGATCCTCGGCGGCGGACAGTTGGGTTACATGCTGGCCTTGGCGGGCTATCCGCTGGGACTGCAATTCCGCTTCCTCGATCCGTCTCCGGAAGCGCCGGTTGGGCGCATTGCATTGCGCGTGAACGCGGATTTTACGAACGCGGAGGCGCTGGAGCGTTTTGCGAATGGCCTCGACCTGGTTACCTACGAATTCGAAAACGTTCCGGTAGCTAGCGTAAAAGCGTTGGCGCAACGTCTCCCAGTATTTCCCCCACCTTTGGCGCTTGAGACGGCACAGGATCGCCTGAGCGAAAAGAGCTTGTTTCGCAAATTGGGAATCGTCACGGCGGAGTTCGTCGCGGTGAAGGGCACCGATGAGCTTGCCGGGGCGGTGAAAAAGCTTGGACTTCCCGCAATATTGAAAACCTGCCGGATGGGCTACGACGGCAAGGGGCAGTGGCTGCTGCGTACCGGCGAGGATGTTGCGCGCGCCAGGTCGCAGATGCCGGAGGCATTGCCGGCGGGTTCGGGCGCGGCAACGGCTAGCGAGCCGCCATACGTCTTAGAACGGCTGGTGGCGTTCTCGCGGGAACTTTCCATTCTTGCGGTGCGGTCGCGAACAGGAGAGATCGTGTTTTATCCGCCGGTGGAAAACCATCACCGCGAAGGAATTCTGCGTCTTTCGCTGGCGCCCGCGCCCCAGTTGAATGCCAAGACGCAAGCCGCAGCGGAAGACATTGCGCGGCAAGTGCTGGAAGCCCTCGATTACGTGGGCGTTCTGGCCATTGAGCTGTTCGAATGCGACGGAACCTTGCTTGCCAACGAAATGGCGCCCCGCGTCCACAATTCCGGGCATTGGACGATTGAGGGCGCGATTACCAGCCAATTCGAAAACCATCTGCGGGCGGTGTGCGGGTTTCCCCTGGGCTCGACGGTGGCCATCGGGCATTCCGCGATGCTGAATCTGATTGGCGATGTGCCGAATCCTGCCGAAGTCTTGTGCATCCCCGACGCGCATCTGCATTTGTACGGGAAATCGCCTCGGCCGGGGCGGAAGCTGGGGCACGTGACGTTGCATGCCAGCTCCAATAAGTTGCTGGCGGAACGCTTAGCAGACCTTCCGGCGTTCTTTCAGAGGCCGATTTTCTGCCTCGATGCTGCGCTGAAGGCTTGTTCCGACTCGGCCACCGCTTCCGCACTCTAGGATTTTGTTCGAATGGCGCGGGCATGGCCTGCTAGTGGGCCGGTTGCCGCGTGCGCCCCGCGATGCTACGATTCCTTGGTCCATGACTCCCACCGATCACCGCGACGGCTCCGACGTGCGCCTGCGCATTGGCATTCCCTGGCGGACCACGAGGGAGGAGCAAAACTCTACCCGCCAAAAGCTGGACTACTATTTTGCCGCCGTGCGGCAGGGCGGAGCCGAGCCGGTGGCCGTTTCGCTCCAACTTTCGCCCGCGCAACTCGCCGATGAGCTTAGTAGACTAGCCGGGTTTGTGCTGCCCGGCAGCCCTTCGGATGTGGACCCGGCGCGATACGGCGCGGAGCGCCACGCTAAGACCACGGATATCGACGAGAATCGCTATAAGACGGACGCAGCTATCCTCGCTCACGCGTTTGCCAGTGGAAAGCCAGTGTTTGCTATATGTTACGGCTGTCAGGCGCTGAATGTTTTCCTTGGGGGCACGCTGATCCAAGACATTCCTTCGGAACGGCCCGACGCTTTGGTGCACGGCAAAACCGATCAGGCCGCAGGTGCAACAGCCGCTGACTTACAGCACTACGCAAGTTTGGCCACCGGCAGCCGCTTGGCTGCGCTGAACGGCTCCGCCCAAGCCACGATTAACACCAGTCATCATCAGGCGATTGGGGTGCCCGGCAAGAGTCTCCTGGTTACGGCGCAGGCGCCGGACGGTATTGTCGAGGGCGTCGAGTGGCGCGGCGACGGCCATTGGGTCATTGGGGTGCAGTGGCACCCGGAGCGCATGGCTGGAGACGCGTTCGCCTCGCGCCTGTTTGAGGACTTTGTTGCCGCCGTGCGCGTATCGCGCGGCGCAGTCGCGCAATCACGATAAAACATTAGTCGAAATGGTCTTAGCGTGCTCACCTCGGTCTGGCGGGAGTTCAGGACTGCGTCGGGACGATTGCGACTTTCGCGTTGAGTGACGACCCGTCGCAACGTGTGAGCAATTCTGGATTCGATTTTCAACTTTCTGGGGGACAGCATGATTTCATTGGCAGGCAAGGCGGCACTCATCACCGGAGGTTCGCGTGGGATTGGGGCGGCGGCGGTAAAGCTTTTTGCGCAAGCCGGCGCGGATGTGGTCTTCAACTACAACAAAGCAAAGGAAGCCGCCAAGGAACTTGAGAAAGAAGCCGGGAAGCACGGAACGCGCGTGGAGGCCTTCAAGGCCGACGTCGGCCGCCATGCCGACAATAAAAAGCTCGTCGAGCAGACCATTGCGCGCTTGGGCAGGCTGGACATCCTGGTGGCCAACGCCGGCATTTGGAACCTGGAAGATTTGCCCATCGAGAAAATGAGCGAAACGCAGTGGGACGACATGATCCGCATTAACCTGAAAAGCGTTTATTCCATCATCCACTTTGCCGTGCCGCACATGATCAAACAGAAGTCCGGGCGCATCATCCCCATCAGCTCGACTGCGGGCCAGCGCGGAGAATCGTTTCATACCCACTACGGCGCATCCAAGGGTGCGATTATCAGCCTAACTAAGGGCTTGGCGACAGAACTGGCGCGGCATGGCATCCTCGTAAATTCCGTTGCACCAGGATGGGTGGCGACGGACATGTCCAATCCCGTCCTCGAAACCAAGAACGGCCAGAAGATGGCGGCAGCGGCGATTCCGCTGGGACGCCCGGCGACGGCCGAAGAAGTTGCCGGGCCGATCCTGTTCCTCGCGTCGGATTTAGCCAACTTCCTTACCGGCGAAGTCATCAATGTAAACGGAGGTTCGGTTTTGTGCGGATGAAGTTTGTGCGCTTGGCGATGACATTGCTTTTGCTCTGCCCTGCGTTCGCGGGCCGCGCGAATGCGCAAAATCCGGACACCATGACGCAGGAGCAAAGCGTTGCCAAGGCGCGCGAGATTCTAGCGCAGTTGATCGACGCGCTCGGCGGAGCCTCGTACACCGAAGTGCACGAACGAGCGTGTGAAGGGCGGCGCGCAAACATTGGTCACGCCGGTGAGCTGGCTGGTTACGTCGAGTTCAAGGATTACTGGGGCTATCCTGATAAGCATCGCGTCGATTATGGAAAAAAAGGCAACATCATCGACATGTTTAACGGCGACAATGGCTGGACCCTGGACCGCAGCGGGGTGAACGAAGAACCGGCGCCCGCACTGGCAGACTTTCAGGACTCCGTGAAGCGCAACATTGACAATATCCTGCGGCTGCATTTGAACGACAAAGACGTTTACCCGCGTTATGGTGGCATGGATCTGGTGGACTTGCGGGAAGTAGATTGGGTGGAATTTGCCGATGTGGAGGCGGAACGGACGCAACGCCTCGCCGTGGACCGCTCCACCCACCTTTTGGTGCGCAGCACGATTACTACCGTGGATCCCACTTTCAACCAGCGCACCAAAGAGACCACCATCTATACGAACTACCAGCGGCTCGGCGGAGTCATGACGCCGCTGCAAATTTCCCGCGAACGCGACGGCCGCCGCACTTATCAAGTCTTCTATAGCGGCTGCCAATACAATTCGGGCATCCCGGCGGATTTTTTTACAAAGGCTTCGCTGGAAAAAAGATTCGCGGAAGTGGGCAATAAGAAGGAAAAAGATATCTACAAGAACAGCCGTGAGTGAATTTCAGTAATTGGTGCCCGGGAGAGGACTCGAACCTCCACGACCTTGCGGCCACTAGAACCTGAATCTAGCGCGTCTGCCAGTTCCGCCACCTGGGCACCGTATCGGAGACCCCGAAACGCACCAGATTGCGAACTGCGGTACGCCCGAAGTCGTGCAGATTGATAGTTATTTTAGCAGACTGGCACGGCTTATTCCAAGCGACTCGGGTCTTCTTTTAGAACTGCCACTGTACCGCAGTCGGTATCTAAGTTGGAATATATGCGCACACGAAAGTCAAGGCTGGCATCGCCAGCATCAGCGATTTAGTACAGCTGTACCAAATTTTGCTTGACCAAAATGATGCATCTCTATATACTATTACCTGTGGGTTATAATACCCCTCCTCGGACGCGCCTGCCAGTTCATCCCCCAGGATAACTATTTGTCAAACATTTTTGCGGCGTAAGTCGTTTAGGATGAACACTTATGAAAGGTTGTGAAAACAAAGGGACTTAAAGTACCTGTGTTTTCACAACCTTTCGCAATTCCCGGGGGGACTGCCGCTGCGGCTTCCTCTATCTGCGGATGGAAGTCAGAACAAACTTGAAACAATAGGCGTAGTTTCCAGGCGCCTGAGGAGGCAGATGAAGGTGCACGCCGTCCGGTTTCTGCTCGTAGGCCAGACTGCCGTCAAATCCAAGCAAGGAAACTGACTCAATCGTTGAGTTTCCTAAGGCTGCGGCGAGCAAATGTATCACCGCCTCATGATTCGCCGGCCAAGCCATGGCGAACACGTAGAGAATATTTCCTTTGGTGGTGAAACGAAAATCCTCGGCGGTGAAGAGCTTGGCGTCGCTGTCGTGAAAGGGTCCTTCAACCACGGCTGTAGGCCCTTCGCCGAACTTGCTCCACGGGCGTGTGCCGTAGATGCCTTCGCCGTTGATTCTCAGCCAGGAGCCAATGTCGCGAAGAATGCTTTGCACCTGCTCAGGAATGGTACCGTCCGAACGCGGGCCAACGTTGACGAGCAGATTTCCGTTCTTGCTGACGATGTCGATAAGCTGATGAACGATCATGTCCGCCGATTTGAAATTGTCATTTTCAATGTAGCCCCAGGACTTGTTGCTGATGGAGGTGTCGGTCTGCCAATACAGCGGACGAATCCCAGACAATTGCCCGCGTTCGATATCGAGAACGGCGGAATGCTCCTGCATCGCGCTTAGCTTGTAGTTCAGCACCGGAACTTTGCCCTGGCTCGCCGCATGGTTGTAATAGAAGGAGGCGAACCTGGCAACATGGCGACGAGCGCTGGGCTGGCCGATCCACCAATCGAAATACATAATGTCCGGATTGTACTTTTCAACGATTTCAGCGTCGCGAGCCAGCCAGTCGTCGAGATACTCGTTGCTGAGATAAGTCCAGTCCTCCAGCAGACTGTTTTTTCCTTCGAGCCAGGAATGCGCCGGACCGTAGAACGCGGCATACTTGGGATCATTCACGTCCGCATCAAGCTTCCGGCCGCCATCGAGGAAAAAATCGTGTTCGATGCGGTGCGAGGAAGCTCCCAGGCGCAGGCCTCGAGAGCGCAGCGATTTTGCCAGGTCGCCATACACGTCGCGGCGCGGACCCATTTTTACCGCCGTCCAATCGGAGAGGCCACTATCGTACATGGCGAAACCATCGTGGTGTTCAAATACAGGCACGACGTACTTTGCTCCCGAAGATTTAAAAAGTTCGGCCCACTGATCGGGATCAAAGTGCGCTGCAGTGAAACGCGGAATGAAATCTTTGTACCCGAACTGCGTAAGCGGACCATACGAAGCGAGTTCGTGTTTGTACTCTTCAGAGCCTTCCTGGTACATCATCCGCGGGTACCATTCGCTGCCGAAGGCCGGAACGGAGTAAACGCCCCAATGGATGAAGATGCCGAACTTCGCGTCTTTGTACCAATCGGGAATCTCGTACTGGCGCAGCGATTCCCAATCGGGGCGATAGGGACCAGCGTTAACGGTGCGATCGACGTCCGCCAGGAGGGCCTTGCGCGCGTCGGCGTACTTGGCGCTCGCCTGCTGCCAAACTTGGTCGATCTGCTGCGGCGAATCGCCGGTCGTAGGTTTCGTACTCGACGAAACGCCTTGCGCACAAACCGGCGACTCGACGAGAAAACAGGCGAGTAGACACGCGCCGAGCAGAAACATTTGCGAGAAGGTTTTTTGCATGAAAGTTTTCCTTTGTAGCTTCCTGGAGGTGGTCGCTAACAACACCAACGCAAATTTAATCCCCATGGGTAGCACTTGCGGGTTCGCTGAGTGAATTGGAGATGGAGGCGCGGCGTGAACCGAAAAAGGAGTACGCGCAGATATAAACATAAGCGGCCAATGGAATGGCGTAAGCCAAAGCCAAGCTGTGAAACTTTTCTGAAATCAGGCCCATTAGCGGGGTTAGAACCGCGCCGCCAACGATCGCCATGACCAGGAACGAGCCGCCAATTTTGGTGTTGGACCCGAGTCCCTTCAGGCCGAGCGCGAAAATTGTGGGGAACATCAACGACATGAAAAAGCTGGTGAGAAAGACGCACCAGATGCCAACCCAACCAGGATGAAACACGCCGACCGAAACGAGCGCAATGTTCGCCAATGCGTAAAAGCCCATAAGGCGGCTCGGCGAAATGAAGCGCATTAAATACGCGGAAGCGAAGCGCCCCACGCCAAAGGCCGCCAGCGTGCCGGTCAGAAAATATCCCGCTATTTTTTCGGGCTCGTGCGCATATTCTTGCACGTAAGGAATGAAATAGCTCCAGGTGCCAACTTGCGCGCCGACGTAAACAAATTGCGCCAGCACCGCAAGTACAAAATGTCTCTGACTGAGGAGCACCGTAAAGCTGCCGTGTTCGCCGTCGCGGGATTCTTTCTCGCTGGCGATAAAGGGAAATTTGGTGCGGATGATTAGCGCGGCCCAAGCGACGGCGAGACAGCCGATCACCAGATAGGGCTTCACAACGCGCAGCGTTTCAAAGCGCAGATAAGCGTCATAGGAATGCGCCGCCTGACGGGCAAGGATTTCCTGAGGACTCAGTTCGACGCCAGAAAAAATGAAAATCGTCCCTACTAAAGCGCCGGTGATAGCGCCGATGGGATTAAAAGCTTGAGAAAAATTCAGGCGGCGTTCGGAGCTGTCCGGATCGCCGAGCTGCGCAATAAAAGGATTAGAGGCGGTCTCCAGGAAAGACAAACCGCTGGCAATAACGAACAGTGCAAAAAGAAAAAATCCGTAACTACCAATCAGCGCAGCGGGCCAGAACAGAAATGCACCCGCAGCAAAGAGCAGCAAGCCTACAACGAATCCCGCTTTGTAGCCGGCGCGTTTCATGATCAGGGCCGCCGGAATCGCCAGGAGAAAATATCCCATGTAGAAGGCGGATTGCACCAGTCCGGCCTGAAAACGAGAAATCGCAAACGACTTCATGAATTGGCGAATCAAAACATCGTTCAGGTTGTTGGGAATCCCCCAGAGAAAAAATAGCGCGGTGACCAGAATGAACGGAACGATTTGCCCAGCAGGAAACAAGGAATGACCCGCGCCAGGCGTCGCGACTCTAGCGGCATTTTCGATTTGCGACTTGGCCATTGTTCGCGCGCTCCTGAACAACGAGGTGCCTGGTCCGTGTCTCCGCTTACGAATCACTTCGCCAAATGAATGCCGAACGAACCCGTTAGTCGAGCTGCACCATGATTTTCGTGAACTTGGCGGGATTGGCGCTCCACGCTTCCAAGATTCCTGGAGCTTCATCCAGACTGACAATCACGCCAACGGCGTCATCCACGGGAAATTTCCCTTGCTGGAGCATTTCAATCACGGACTGAAAATCGGCCGGCAAAGCATTTCGTGAGCCAAGAATATCCAGCTCCTTCTGCACAAATAGTTTGGTTTCGCAGGCCACGGGTTCTTTGGCATAACCGATGTAAACGACGCGGCCAGTGAAGGCAACCTCTTCGACGGCCGCACAGAACGTTTGCGGATGGCCGACAGCCTCTATGATTACGTCGGGCCCGCGGCCATCCGTGAACCCCCGAAGTTGCTCATGGAGAGATTCCGTGACGGAATTGACGGTGTGCGCTGCGCCAGCTTTCATTGCGATCTTGAGTTTCCCATCGTCGACATCGACGGCAATGGTAATTGCACCCGAAAAATGTGCAGCGGCGATAGCGCCGAGACCCACGCCACCACAACCGAAAACGGCGACAGTGTCGGCGCGAGATATCCGGCCTCTAGCTACAGCGTGAAAGCCAACGGTGAGAGGTTCGACGAGACAGAGTTCCTTGATAGAAAGCGAGGCGGGATAAAGTTTCTCGGGCGGCATGGCGATCTGTTCGGTAAGTGCGCCGTCGCGCTGGACGCCGAGAGTTTCGTTGCAGGCGCAAGCGTTAAAACGGCCGCGCAGGCACGATGGGCACTTGCCACAATGCGTGTAGGGGGACATGGTGACGTTGGCGCCCGAAGATAATGCGGGCCAGGAAGAATTTCCTTCGATTATGGTGGCGGCGATTTCGTGTCCAGGAATGCGGGGAAACTGCACCAACGGGTTCCGGCCGCGATAAGAGTTCAAATCGCTGCCGCACAGACCAACCATGCGGATGCGCAACAGAACTTTGGCGGAATCCGATTGCGGCTCTGGAACCGATTCGATCACTGCTTCACCGGGTTTTTTAATGACTAAGGCTCGCATCGCTTTTGCCATCACACGTTTCTGTGCAGCGAATAAACGTCCGTCGCCACGCCGCCGAGAATCATTTCTTGCTCCGAAGTGGAAAGCGGCTTGATGAAGTCTTGCAACGTGGAAAACCAGGCCTGGTGGGTGGCGGCCAGCAGACAGACCGGCCAGTCCGAACCAGCCATCAGGCGCTTAGGTCCGAAGCTATCGAGAGCGCAATCGAGATATGGCTGCAAGTCCGCGGGCTGCCATTGCGCCCAATCTGCTTCGGTAATCAGTCCGGAAAGCTTGCAATAGACATTTTCGCGGCGCGCAAGTTCGCGCATGTTGGAACGCCACGGTTCAAGCTGACGGTCGCGAATCCGCGGTTTGGCAAGGTGATCGAGGACGAACACCTGCGTGGGATGGCGATCGACAAAGGATATGGCCGCGGGCAGGTGGCGTTCAAAGATCAAAATGTCATACACCAGAGACGACTGCTTCATGTGAGCGATGCCGGCGTTGAAGTCAGGGCGCAGAATGAATTCACTGTTTGGCTCGTCTTGGATAACGTGACGAAGTCCCTTCAGCTTTGCGAAATCAAGTAGCGCTTCGAGGACCGCTGGGAATTCCGGGCCGGCAATCGGGGCCCAGCCGACGACGCCGCGAATCAATGCCGAATCTTGCGCCAAGTCCAACAACCAATTCGTTTCGTCAAGAGTCTGCCGAGCCTGCACTGCGATGCTTCCATGAACCGCAGAGCGCGCCAGCTCGCACTGCAGGTCGTCCAACAAAAAATCCCTGGCCAGCACGCCCATATCCGGAGCAATCCAGGGGTAATCCTCCCTGCGATAGCGCCAGAGATGATGGTGAGCGTCGATGCACTCATGCATGTGCGTCGACCGTTTCGCTCGAGTACTTTTCTGAATCGCGTTGGCTAAGCATTGTTTTCAGGGTTCCCAGATGGCCAATCCACGTTGAAAGCGGAACTGATAGTCGCGCGAATCTCAGCAAGAAGCGCGGGGTCGGATTTCGTCTGAAACAACCGCAGATTGGCGAGGACCTCAGCCTGCGTAGCCATGCCCACCAGCGTGCTGGATACATACGGGTGGTCCAGAGCGAAACGAAGAGAAGTGGCTGCGACGGACTTGCCGGAACGTGCACATAGCTCAGCAATGCGCTGGCCCGCCTGGTGAACTTCGCGGGGCGCGGGATGCCAGGCCGGCACGCCGCGTTCTGTCAGCACGCCCATGTGCAAAGCCGACGCATTGATGAGTCCTACGGAATTCGTCTTGGCGAAGGGTGTGAGTTCGTCGTCCATGTTGGTGGTTAACAAGTTGTAGTGGCAGTAGCTGAGAATCGTATCTACTGGGACCTGCGTGGCGATGCGAGCCAGGAATTTAGGCGGATAGCCGGTGATGCCGATGAAACGAGCTTTGCCACTCTCTTGAATTCTGCGGAGAGCCGGCAAGGTCTCCTGCACAATTTGCCGGAAATCGCCGAACTCCACGTCGTGCGCCTGCAACAAATCGAGGCGATCCGTTTTCAAGCGCCGCAGAGACGCATCGACGCTGCCGATCATGGATTTCGCGGAAAAATCGAAGTGGTCCAAACCATAACGACCACCCTTGGAAGCCAAGACAATTTTGTCGCGCTTGCCGACGAGCGCTTCTCCAAGGCGCTGTTCGGCAAGTTGCAATCCGTAGTAGGGAGAGACATCGAAGAAATTGATGCCGCGTTCGATCGCGATGTGGACGGCGCGGGCGGCCTCGGCATGATCGACCGCGCCGTAAACGTCTCCGAGCGGCGCAGCTCCGAAACCGAGAACCGAGACCTTAAGATCGGTCCGGCCCAGTTGCCGGTATTCCACCACTTCGTTTGACGCTTCTATCGACATGGTTCACAAGACCTAAGAAATTTGAAACGACCCAGCACGACGAATCGATCTGAAGCTTTGGCCGGCGACTTTTCGTACGCCAATCGAATTTTCCGCTCAGGCGGGCACCCGATGTTTGGCCACGACTTCCATATATTTTCTGGCGTTATGCGTCGTGGCTTTCAGCTTCTCGGGAGAACACAAATCTCCGTCAATCAAATCAGCGCCGACCCCCAGGGCGAAAGCTCCCGCGGAAAGGAGCTCGGCTGCCGTAGAGAGCGAAACGCCCCCAGTGGGAATGAGTTCGATCTGGGGAAGCGGGGCTTTCAAGGACTTGAGATATTTCGCGCCGCCGACCGCGCCACATGGGAAGACCTTCACCGCGTCCGCGCCGGCTTCCCACGCGGTGATTATTTCGGTGGGTGTGAGCGCGCCGGGGAAGACCGGGACCGCATGTTGGCGGCAGAGTTCAATGGTGGAAACCTTCAGACCGGGGCTAACGATAAATTTAGCGCCGGCGAGAATGCACGCGCGAGCCGTCTGCGGGTCGAGCACCGTTCCCGCGCCGATTAAAACTTGATCGCCCAACATGGCTGCAAGTTCTCGAATAACTTCCAGTGCCCCCGGGACAGTCATGGTGATTTCCAGAATAGGAATGCCGCCTTGCAGCACGGCGCGTGCGATGCAAAGCGCATCTTCCTGACTACGAGCGCGCAATACGGGGATCACGCCGACGTCGCGAATTCGCCGCAAGGTTTGCAAGTTCGTCATGGAGATTTGCCCACGTTAGCGCTGCACGCGCGCGGAGCCTCCCGTCATCAAGCGAAAAACCTCCGGAGCGGTGGCCATGCTGGTGTCTCCGGGAGTACTCATGGCCAGCGCGCCGTGTGCGCAACCGCAATCGACCGCCCACTGCGGATCCTTGCCTTGCAGAAAACCATAAATCAGACCGGAAGCGAAAGAGTCTCCTCCGCCCACGCGATCGAATATTTCCAGGTTCGGAAAGGGCCGCGCTTCAAAAAATTCTCCGGCGTGGTAGCAGATCGCACCCCAATCATTCACGGAAGCGGTCTTCGCGTTGCGCAGGGTGGTGGCCACCGCCCGCAAATTGGGATACTTTGCAACAACCGCGTGGATCATGGCGCGGAAGCTGGCGGACGGCAGTGCCGAGAGATTTTCGTCCACGCCCGCGACAGCGAAACCCAGCGCGGACGTAAAGTCCTCTTCGTTGCCAAGCATGACGTCAACGAACGAGGCGAGCTCGCGATTCACTTCTATGGCGCGGTTCCTGCCGCCAATCGATTTCCAAAGCGATTCGCGATAGTTCAGGTCGTAAGAAACCACCACGCCGTATTTCTTAGCGGCTTGCATGGCTTCTTTGGCGACCAGCATGGTGCTCTCCGAAAGAGCCGCGAATATCCCCCCAGTGTGAAACCAGCGCGCGCCTTCGGTCTTGAAGATTTTCTCCCAATCGATCTGGCCGGGCTGCAATTGCGAAACAGCGGTATGGCCGCGATCGGAGCAGCCAACCCCAGCGCGCGCGCCAAACCCGCGTTCCGTAAAGTTCAATCCGTTGCGAACGTCGCGGCCCACGCCGTCGTACTCCGTCCATCGCAAATGCGATAGGTCCACACCACCCTGCAGCATCAGGTCTTCAACCAGCCGTCCCACAGGATTATCGGCAAGCGCGGTAACGTGCATGGTGCGCAAGCCAAAGCAGCGCCGCAATCCCCGCGCGACGTTGTACTCGCCGCCGCCTTCCCACACACGAAACTCGCGCGTGGTCGAAATCCGGCTGTCTCCCGGATCCAGACGCAGCATTACTTCACCCAGGCTGACCAAATCCCAGCGGCAGTCCGCGGCCTTACGAGAGATGTTCAGCGGCGAACCCACGATAGTGGCTTCCGTGGAATCGCCTCCAACCGCTTCGCCACGCGACGCGCTCATTGATTGACTCCGCTCGCGAGTAGCCCGCCATCCACCGTGAGAAGCTGTCCCGTAACGTAAGAGCTCGCGTCCGAAGCGAGAAACACGGCGGCGCCGACGAGTTCCTCCGTTCTACCAAAGCGTCCCATGGGCGTGCGCATCAAATATTCGCGACCGCGTTCGGTGCCCGTCAACAGCGCAGAATTCATCTCCGTGAGAAAATTCCCCGGCAAGATCGCGTTGACCAACACACCCAGCCGCGACCATTCCACCGCCAAGGATTTTGTCAGAGAGGCGACACCCGCTTTGCTCGCGTTGTAGGCCGTCACTTGGTACAAGCCGAGCAGGGAGCCAAACGAAGCGATGTTGATAATGCGCCCGCTTTTTCGCTGCAACATGTGTTCGCCAAAAATCTGGCAACCGCGCAGCGTACCGGTAAGATTGATGTCCAGAATTTCCAGCCAGTCAGCCTCGGTAAAATCCACGGTCGGGGCTTTCTTGGTGATCCCCGCGGCGTTCACCAGAATGTCCACCTTGCCGAAAGCGGCCAGCGCTGCCTCTCGCAACGCGACCGTCGAGCTGCGATCGCGAACATCGGTGAGCACGCGAAGAGTCTTGCGGCCGCGCGATTCGATCTCCGCGGCGGTAGCGTTCACCTGGGCACTTCTCCGCGCGGAGGCTACCACGTCGGCGCCGGCATCGGCGAGCCCCAAGGCCAGCGTGCGACCGATGCCGCTGCTGCCCCCGATGACCACCGCCGTTTTACCTTCCAAGGCGAACAGCGCGGACGGCATAAACACTCGCCCTTTCTAATACGGATGGAGTGCGGCAACGGGCCAACTTTACACGATACAGTAAGCGATTTTCCATCGAAAAATGCACGCCCTACACAACGCAGCGACACCTCCACGGATGACGCTCGCAGTGTCTTCAGGAACGAACTACGTTTCTTGAGATTGCCGAGCTGCGTGCGTTTTTCCGTGAGCGTCGGCGTCCACAATCGGCACGCTGGATAAAAATCAGGAACGCCATTTATCTGCGCGTCGACGCCCGCACCACCAGCGTCGCGGGAAGCAGCACCTTTTTCACCGGAGTTCCATTTTTGCTTTTGATAATTCGCAAGGCCAATCTTGCCGCGCTTTCTCCCAGTCCGGCGGCATCCTGATCCACGCTGGAAAGAGGCACGCGCAGCAGATCGTCGTAGTGCACGTTACCGCATCCCACGATCGCGATATCTTCGGGGATGCTCAGACCAGCCTCCAGAATTGCGCGGATTGCACCCATGGCGATCGGATCGTTACAGCAGAACACGCCATCCGGAAGCGGATCCAGTTTCAGCAAGCTCCGCATTCCTCCGTAGCCCGCCGCGTCGCCCGAATCATCGCCTCGGCCGTGCCGCACCAGATAATCTTCGGAAATCGTCATCCCGTGTGCGGCGAGCGTAGCTTTGTAGCCTTCCTTGCGATCCAGCGCGGTGCTAACTTCGGACCCACCAATGTGTGCAATCCTCTGGCAGCCAATTTCGATCAGGTGCTTGGTGGCGATGGTTCCCGCCAGCACATCGTCATTCCCGACGAAATTCGCAGCAACCCCGGGAATTCTGCGGTCCAGAAGGACAAAGGGCAGCCCTCGCTCCGTCAGTTTTTGTGCACTGACTTGATTCGACTCCGTCGATGCCAGTATCAAAGCGTCCACGCTGCGGGCCATCATTTGATCCACTTCTCTGCGCTCGAGTTGGGGATTTTCTTCGGAGGAGGAGATGATCAGACTGTAGCCATGCGCACTAAGAAGTGCGGAGATCCCTTTGGCAACTTGCGCAAAGAAAGGATGCACCAGATCTGGAACGATCAAACCGACCAGGCTGGTTCTCCCAGTGGAGAGAGCCCGCGCCGCAAGATTCGGCTGATAGTTCACTTCCTTCATGCGGCGCAGCACGCGCTTGCGGGTTTCCGCACTGATGTCAGCGTGGTTGTGCAGCACTTTGGAAACCGTGACGACCGAAACACCCAGGTCATGCGCGATGCTTTTCATGGTGGCGGGCATAGTCTTTGCGTGCCGACTTTACATGATCAGAAGTTAGCTGCCGGTGACATTCGAGCCCATCAATGTGTTCCTTGCTTTGCTACAAACGGCGTTCGCTTATGGTTTGAGCAGATACAACACACATCCGTGCGGAGGAAGCTCGGCAGAGAAAGATCCTGCCGCACCAAGATCTTTTCTCTCCCACAGATCTCTCCGCGCATACGCTTTGCCCGCCAATCCCAGATCGCTCCACGAGTATTCGGGCTTTTGCGGGGCGTCGCTACGATTGAACGCCCCCAGATAAAACTGACCCTTCACCGGGGCCTCGGCCATCCAGATGAGGGCCGAATCATTCACAATCACGGGATGATTCCCCGTGGAGTGTTGATCTACCGCCAGAACTTCGGGATTCGTCAACAGCGCCAGCGTCCAATCGTCTGCTTTGGGCAGCTCTCCGCCGATCATCAGCGGGGATGGGAACAGCGACCACAACGTCATCAGCGTGCGCTGCTCATCGTGCGTCAAGCGCGATTGCCGCGCTTGCCCCCATCCGGGCGCGGGTCCCAGATAGCCGAGCGGCAACATATCCGCATCCGGCCAATGGCCCGGTTGCGCAAGCCCCGCCCATTTCACAACATTCTGAAACTGGTCGCCGAGACCCTGAGGGTAGGGCACGTCGCTGTGCCACAAATCCCAGATGTCGTCAGAAATACGCCACATTTGCGAATACTTCCGCATTTCATCGACCTTGTCGAGCGGCGCCGCGCCGGGCGAAAGACTCAGCGCGATCGGTCGGCCCGTTTTCGCCAGCGCTGTGCTCAACATGCGAATTTCTTCGCCTCGGTACGGATGGCTCGCAATGCAATCCACTTTAATTAAATCCACTCCCCAACTCGCATAGAGCGAGGCGATGGAATCGTAGTACGCCTGCGCAGCGGGTTTGCTGGCATCCGCGCCAAAATTGTCAAAGTTCCAGGGACACGTTTCGTTGGTGTCCGCCGCATCCGCCGCGCGATAGGCGGTTCCCAAAATTGGTGTGTTCAACTCCACTGCTTTTTTCGGGATGCCGCGCAAAATGTGAATGCCAAACTTCAGACCCAGCGAATGGATGTAGTCGCCGATCGGTTTGAATCCTCTGCCATCCGCGGACGACGGAAACCGATTCACCGCCGGAATGTAGCGGCCATTAGCATCCATGGCGTACACCGAAGTCTTGGAGTTCCCTTCCGGTACGGGATTGGTCACGAACCATTCCATGTCAATGGTGATGTATTGCCATCCGAGCGGTTTCAGATGTTTCGCGAACCACTCGGCATTTTCTTTCACCTGCTGTTCGTTGACGGTGGTTCCGTAGCCGTCCCAACTGTTCCACCCCATCGGGGGCGTCGCCGCCAGAATGGAACTTGCCGGCGCCGGCACGTCAGCAACCGAATCCGTCGCGACGACCTTTGCGCTGCGTGACGCATCGTTCCCGTCGCCACCAGAAGCACCCACGCTCCCCTGCCCCAACAAAAAGCAACAAGCCACCAAAAACACCGCAGCCCACAGCGGAGTCTTCATTTCGATTTTACCGGCCATCGTAGATCCTCTGTTCGTGCACCGGCGCATCATCACGCACCCCATCGATACACTGAGTACGAGCGCGCCGGTACTTCCATCTTGGTGGATCCTGCGCTGGTCACCGGCTTCTCCGCCGCCTGGGGCACAACTCTCTTCGGCGCATCAAATCCGTTCATCGCTTTCAAGTCGCTCCCCGTCAAGACATACGAATCCAGCAGGCGGCTGCCAGCTTTCGCTTCCCAGGTAATTTCCACTTGATGCCCATTCGATAAATCGCGGTTCAAAATAAACAGCGTGACCGTTCCGTCCGCGTCCAAAGTACCCGCCACGTCCAGGTACGGCACCTTGCCGTATCCCGGCACCTCATAGCTCGGTCCGGGCTCCACCAGCACTTGCAGCGCCGCTCCGCGCGCGTACTGCAGCGCCCAGTTGTACGGATAAAAAATAGTCTGCAGGTACATTCCCGTGGCGTTCGTCATGATTGGCGCAATCACGTTCACCAACTGCGCCAGGCATCCCACGCGCACGCGGTCTGAATTGCGCAGCAACGAATTGATCAGGCCGCCGACCAGCAGCGCGTCTTCGAGGTTGTAAACTTCTTCCAGCAAATGCGGCGCCTGACGCCCCTGGCCATCCACATCCACTCCATTCCGCGCGCGATACCACACATTCCACTCATCAAACGAAAGCCACAGCTTCTTCGGTGAACGCTTGATGCCCTGCACGTAGTCGCACACCGCCGCCACTTGGTTGATTTGTCGCTCCATGCTCAGATTCAGCGCCAGAAAATAGGCGCTGTTCCCAGCCGTCTCGGTGGTGTTATCGAAATACCGATGCAGTGAAATTCCGTCCACATATTCGTAGCATTGTTCCAGCACTTCGCGATCCCAGACGAGAAAGGTCGATGTCCTGGGCCCGCTTGAGCCGCAAGCGATCAGTTTCAAGTTGCGGTCCACGTAACGCATCTGCCGCCCGGCGTCCGCGGCCTTTTCTCCATACTCAGTTGCGGACATATGCCCGATTTGCCAAGGCCCATCCATTTCATTTCCCAAACACCAGTTGGTCACCCCGTACGGCTCGGCGATTCCGTGGCTGCGCCGCAAGTCGCTCCATTTCGTGCCCTTCTCCACGTTTAAATATTCCACCAGCGCCGCGGCCATTTCCGGCGTGCCGGTTCCTAGATTCAGGCCCATCAGCGGCGTCGTGCCCGCCAGCTTGCACCACGCGAGAAATTCGTTGGTGCCAAACTGGTTGGTCTCCACCGAATCCCACGCTTTTTCCAGCACCGTCGGACGGTCCTTCTTGGGCCCTACGCCATCCAGCCAGTGGTAGCCGGAAACAAAATTTCCGCCCGGATACCGAACCATTGGCACCTGCATCTTGCGTATCTCATCCAGAACATCGGTGCGAAATCCGTTGCCGTCCGCCAGCGGTGTTCCCGGGTCGTAGATGCCTTCATAGATCGCCCGCCCCAAGTGTTCGAGGAACGATCCAAAGATGTTGCGATCCAGCGGCGCCAGAGTCCGTCGCGTATCGAGATCCACGCGAAATGCTCCGCCCAGCCCACTGGCTTGCGCGCGCGAAAAAGGCGCCAGAAGATGTCCCGCGGCTGCGGCCACTCCCGCGGCGGAAGCGGCTTTCAGAAATCCACGACGTGAGCGAAAAGCCATCTGTTGCTCTCCTCTAGGCGGTCGCGTCGCTTACCCCTGGGCCAAGCGACTTGCGATTCCATCACAAATCCCCATAAAAACCGTTTACTGTAGCGCATGCTATCACGACTCCGCATCTTCGCGGGCGCTCAACGGTCCAGCGACATCGTTATTCTTCGTCTTCTGTGAGCGTTTGAGAATGAGAGGGACGATCGCTACAGCGAGACGCCGCGTTTCCAAGGAATAAAGTCTTCCTGTACTTTCACTTCCGCTTTCGTCCGCACTTCGCCAGAGGCTACGCGCAAGATCTCTTCCAGCAGCACTTCGCCCATCTCCTCGATCGTTTTTTTCCCGCGAATAATTGCTCCGGCATCAAAATCGATGATGTCGTGCATGCGTTTGGCGAGTTCCGTGTTCGTCGCGATCTTCATCACCGGCGCAATGGGATTCCCGGTCGGCGTGCCGAGTCCAGTGGTGAACAAAACGATGTTCGCGCCCGCGCCGACCTGCGCCGTAACCGCTTCCACATCGTTCCCCGGCGTGCAGAGCAAGTTCAATCCGCGTTTCGTCGCGGTCTCCGGATAGTCGAGTACATCGGAAACCGGGCTGACGCCGCTTTTGCGCGCCGCGCCCGCCGATTTCATGGCGTCGGTGATTAATCCGTCGCGGATATTTCCCGGAGATGGATTCATATCAAAGCCAGAACCCGCCGCTTCGGCCCGCGCGGCATAAGTCCGCATCAAAACTATGAACTTCGCCGCTGCTTCCTCGGAAGTGCAGCGGTCGATCAGATTTTGTTCCACGCCGCACAGCTCCGGAAATTCACTCAAAATACTTTTGCCACCCAACGCCGCAAGCATGTCCGAGACGTGCCCAATCGCCGGATTCGCGCTCAGGCCCGAGAAGCCGTCGGAACCTCCGCATTTCAGTCCAACCGTCAGCGCTGAGATGGGCGCGGGTGCTCGTCGAATTTCGTTAGCCTGCGTGAGTCCTATGAAAGTCTCCCGAATCGCGGACGTCAGCATCTCCGATTCCACGTTGCTGCGCTGCTGATCGAAAATCAGCAATGGCTTGTCAAAATGCGCGCTGCGTTTCCGCACCTCTTCCTGCAATATCGAAATTTCGGCGTTCTGGCATCCCAGGCTCAAAATCGTGGCCCCGGCAATGTTCGGGTGGCAGATGTATCCCGCCAGCAACCCGCACAGCGTGCGCGCATCGTCGCGGGTGCCGCCGCAACCCATTTCATGCGTAAGAAATTTCACGCCATCCAGATTTGGAAAGAGTCGGGAATTTCCCTGTACATCGGGAATTTCTCGCGTCTGGTAATTCTTGATTTTCTCCGCGCCGCCTTCCCGGTACGCCTTCGCCAGCCCCGCAACGTATTGGTCGTAAGTGTCCGGCGCCGCATCACCCAGCTCTTTCGCAAACGCCCGCCGCAGCGCCAAAATATTGTTGTTCTCGCAAAAAACCAGCGGCACCACCAGCCAGTAATTTCGCGTGCCCACACGCCCGTCCGAGCGGTGAAACCCCGCAAACGTACGCTCTTTCCACTTTGTCACATCCGGCACCTGCCAGGCGTATGCCGCGCCTTTTTTCTCAAATGCCGCGCTGCGATGACGCGTATTTTCGGTGCTAACCGCTGCGCCGCGCGGGATCGCCGCCACCGTTTCGCCCACCACCGTCGCGTACATCACCACTTCATGACCCGGCGCAAAATCTTCCAGCGCAAATTTATGTTTGGCGGCAACGTTAGTGGCCAAACGCAACGTGAGTCCCGCTAGCGTAATCTCCTCGCCCGCACGCAAGTCCACCAGCGCCACGCCCACATCGTCCTGCGGCGATATCTTCATCGCCTTGCGCTGAAATTGTTTCAGTTCAACCATGACTTCTTTGTCTCACGCCTCCAGCCGATCCGCTTCTCATTTTGCTTCTGGCCACCCATTCGCGCCACGCATTCAGTGCGCTCGCAGCGTCACGACTCCCTTTACATAGTCGGGCGCGTCCATTCCGCTGGACAATGCGCCCTGCACGTCGTCCAGCGATCTGTAGCGATGCGTGATAAACGGCGCGACCGCAATTTGCCTCTGCTCGATCAGCCGTAGCGCTCGCGTATACACCGACGGCCGCCGGTCCTTCTCGAATCCGCCAGACGCGCCCACCGGCGTAACCAGCGTCGGCTCTTTGAACATCACGCTATTCAGCGCGCTAAGCTCCACTCCCGCGTGACCGTGGCCATACAGTAGCACCGTTGCTTGCTTGCGGATGAGCGTTGGAATCGCGGCGAACGACCGGCCTTGTCCCGAAGCCTCGATCAAATACTCAATGCCGCGGCCCTTGGTGAGCTGGCGCACGGACTCGCCAAGTTCCCCACTGTTCGGGTCCAGCACTTCGTCCGCGCCAAACTGCTTGGCCAACTTACGCTTCATCTCATTGGGCTCGCTCACCAATAGCAAGCCGTCGTAACCAAGCACGTGCCGCAAATACTGCAAAAATAGCAGTCCCGCCGGCCCCGCGCCGCAAATCAGGATGTTCCGGACGCGCCCCTCTGCGGGCGCTCCGCTAAGCACATAACGCGTTCGCGCGCGCGCCACGGTGTCAGAAGAATGAATCACGCATCCCAGCGGCTCCGCCAACGCTGCTTCACACATATCCAAATTCCCCGCCAGGCGCACCGCGTTGCTCGCCGGCACGGCAATAAATTCCGCCAGCCCACCCGGTAGCCCGGTGATGCCGTGCTCGGTGTAAAACGCGCATTGGTGCGAATCCCCCGTCGCACAATATTCGCAGAGCGGCTCGCGCCGCGCGCTGACGCAATTCAATCCCTGATCGATCACCACGCGGTCACCGGGCGCAAGGTCGCGCACTTCGCTTCCGACCTCAACAATTTCTCCGCTAATCTCGTGTCCCAGAATTTGTGGATGCGCGCTCAGCGAAATTTTCTTTCCCGCCGCGTCGGTATTGTAATTGGCATGACCCGCAAAAATGTGCGCGTCCGTGCCACAGATTCCCACCGCCGAAATCCGCAACAGAACATCGCGCGGGGATGGCTGCGGCGAGGGAACCTCCCGCACCTCAATCCGTCCCACATCGCACAGCAAACAAGCCTTCATCGCTGCATCCTCCGGATCCCGGCCACGACGCGGTGGTCACAATACTGCGAGTCACCACACAAATCCACAAGCAACAGATCCCGCCGCATCTCTAAACCGAACGACCTCCTTGACGCCGCGCCCAACAAGTCCGACTATCTCTCTCGGCACTCTGATCAGCATTCATCTCTCCCGCCAGGAGCCTCACAACATGAGCCGCTCTCCGCGTATGACGCGCAAATTCACTTCACCCCGAGTGGAGCTCTTCGTCAAAGCACTCATCGCCATCGTCATCGCGCTTTGCGCCGCTTGCATAGTGCCCACTGCCTGCGCCACCGACGACGAAAAGCCGCTGCGCATCTTTTTCATCGACGTCGAGGGCGGCCAGGCGACGCTCTTCGTGACTCCCGACGGCGAATCCATGCTCATTGACACGGGTTGGCCGGACAACAATGGCCGCGACGCCAACCGCATCGTCGCCATCGCCAAACAGGCCGGCCTCTCCAAAATAAATTACGTGCTCATCACGCACTATCACATGGACCACGTCGGCGGCGTCCCGCAGCTCGTAGCTCGCATTCCGGTCGATACCTTCATCGATCATGGGGAAAATCGCGAGACCACTGACGCGCCCACGGAACAGGGTTGGAGGGCCTATCAGGAATTACTCGCCACCCACAAATACAAGCGCCTCACCGTAAAGCCGGGAGACATTCTCCCCGTTCTGCGCATGCATGCCACCGTCATCAGTTCCGACGGCTCTCTGCTGCAAAGCCCGCTGCCCGGCGCCGGCGATCCAAATCCCGCTTGCCAAGATTCCGAAACGCGCCCCGCTGACCAGACGGAAAATGCGCGTTCTCTAGGTATTTTTATTAACTTCGGCAATCTGAAAATCCTCGATCTCGGCGATCTCACCTGGGACAAAGAAATGCAATTAACCTGCCCCAACAACAAATTGGGCAAAGTCGATGTCTACATCGTTTCCCACCACGGCTGGGTACAGAGCGGCAGCCCCGCTCTCGTTCACGGTATCGCGCCGCACGTCGCCGTCATGGACAATGGCGCCAAGAAAGGCGGCTCACCCTCCGCATGGGAAATCATCAGGCACTCTCCGCACCTGGAAGATATTTGGCAGCTGCATTTCTCCATCGAGGGCGGCAAAGATCACAACGCCCCCGAAGAATTCATCGCCAATCCCGACGGCCCCGACAACGCCGCCTATCTCCAGCTCAACGGCAACTCCGACGGCTCCTTCTCCATCTTCAATTCCCGCACGCAAAAAACAAAGCGCTACTCCCACTGAATCCCGTCCGGCTATGCCGCTAGTGCTTGCGAGTTTCGTGATCGCTGGTTCGTGACGGCAATTTCGTGATGGCTACCTCCTACGCCATCACGTCAACTTTTATCGGAAATCAATGCGCAGGATAGGGTGTACAGTACAGTTTCCGTCGAGGATCCTCTGTGACATTCCGTCTCTTTGTGGGCTCCAGCCGTTAGCCTTGTGACCGTCGCTGGAGTGGACCGCTGCCCGGATACGGATGGCATCGAGATCGCAAATTCTAAAGGAGCAAAATGGCGAAATTGCGCCTGGTGGTTTCTCTGATCACGAAAGACAACGACTACCAAGTGGAACAAGCCGCTTCCGCCAAATCTGCCGCCGCGGAAGCCGGGGTCGACGTCGAGGTCTTGTACGCAGAGAATGACGCCATCACCCAAAGCACGCAGCTCTTGAAACTGATCCAGACGGAACCCGTGCTTCGTCCGCATGGCATTATCGTCGAGCCGTTTGGAGCCACCAATCTTTCCAAGGTTGCCTCCGCCGCGGCCAGTGCGGGCATTGGGTGGGCGCTCGTCAATCGCGTGGCGGAATATGCAGCGGAGTTGCGGCAAGCACATCGCTCCGCTGTCTTTTCTGTCAGCACAAATCAGGTGGAAATTGGACGAATCCAAGGCCGGCAGGTTGCGAGTCTCCTGCCCAAGGGCGGATCGCTTCTATATATTCAAGGCCCTTCCGTAAGCTCCGTCTCCGCCGAACGATATGAAGGTCTGCGCGCCACGCTTCCCGCCAACGTCCATGTCGTCAATCTCAAAGGAAAATGGACAGAAGAGAGCGCTTATCAAAGCGTGTCTTCCTGGATGAAGCTGATGGGTACGCAGAACTGCAGAATCGACTTGATCACCGCGCAAAACGACGCCATGGCCATGGGCGCCAAAAAAGCCGTGAAAGAATTTGCCAACGAAATAGACCGCGATGCGCTTGCCAATATTCCGGTCACCGGCTGCGATGGCGTTCCCAGCAGCGGCCAAGCCTGGGTGCGCGCAGGACACATGGCCGCCACGGTGGTTGTTCCAGCCACCGCCGGCAAAGCCGTCGCGCTGATGGCACGCGCCCTTGAAACGCACACCTCTCCCGCGGAACATACGATCGTCTCCGCCGAACCATTACCCGCCGTCGAGTTATTGAAGCCACTGTGATCTTCGCGACGCTAACGAATAACGACGCCCCGTCAGCCCCCTACTACGACTTTCAAAGCCCAATCTCGAGAAATGGCGTTTCGTAACGACTGAACAAGAAGGAGAATTTGGCTCCCCGATCTGTACGATTTGCGAACCCTTAAATTCGAGTTCCCTATCCAATTTAGGAAACAACGCACTGCCTGAAGCGCTGGGCACTTGATTGCATAACCATGTCGGCCCCTTCGACCCGAGTAGACTTTGGTTGACGACCAAGGCTCGGGAGGAAGGAGCCGGACATGTACATCGTAGGTGTAGATTATCACCCGAGCTTTCAGCACAT
>JABCZD010000020.1 GCA_013289855.1 Acidobacteriota bacterium
GGAGTACAATCACGACCGGCCCCACCGCGGAGTGCAAAACCGCACTCCGCACGAGGCGTTCTTAGCTTTCGCAGGTGTACTAAAAAACGAGGCCCTGACTGTCTAAATTAGCGGGGAGCACTACAGTTTCACCCTCTCCTACCACCTAACCCGTCAAACGAAGGGCCTTAAGTGGTTGTGAATTTGTGGTTCCGCAAGAAGATTGCGGCGTCTTCGGGGTCGTAAAAGACCAGGCGTACTTCTGCGATGCCAGCCAGGCGATGCAAAACCGCTGCGATGGTCTCCGATGCGACCACCGCAGCCTGCTCTCGCGGATACGCGTATACACCGGTGGAAATCGCGGGAAATGCGATGGAGCGCAGACCGTGCTGCGCGGCTAGCTCGAGAGACTTGCGATAACAGGACGCCAGGCCGGCGGCATCCGGCGCGCCACCGAGCCGACATATCGGCCCGACGGTGTGAATCACGTGGCGCGCTGCGAGAAGCCCGCCACCTGTTATCACCACCTCACCCGTCGGCAAGCCATCCGGAAATTGCAGGCGGCGAAGCTCGCGGCACTGCTCTAGAATCTCCGGCCCACCTTTGCGGTGAATTGCGCCATCCACGCCGCCGCCACCCAGCAAGGTGCTGTTCGCGGCGTTCACGATGGCGTCCACCTGCTGCGCGGTGATATCGCCGATAAGCACGCGTACTTTGCCGTGCAAGAAGCTTTCTAGCGTTTCGGGAGTGTCCATAGGTAGCTCCGCTGCTCTAAGTTAGAGCATCAAATAGGTTGAGGCGCAAGTTGCGTTACAGTTCGGCTTGCGACGCGCCGAAAATGGAGGGCGGGAGACATCCGGAGACGGGTTGTAACTCTTTGCGAGGGAGTGGCTCTAATATAAGGCTATGATTCTCTACTTTTTGGCATTTGTGGGCGGCGTTCTGACCATCGTCAGTCCTTGCATCCTGCCGGTGTTGCCGTTCGTGTTTTCGCGTGCGGACCAGCCGTTTCGGCGCAGCGGGCTGCCGTTGCTGGTGGGGATGGCGGCTACTTTCGCGGCGGTGGCGGGGGTGGCGACGTTTGCGGGGGCGTGGATCGTGCGCGCCAATCAAGTGGGCAGAATTCTGGCCATTGTGATTTTTGCGCTGATGGGGTTGGCGCTGCTGTTTCCGAGTCTGGCGGAATATCTATCGCGACCTTTGGTTCGCCTTGGTGGTCGGGTGCAGGGAAAGAGCAGCACGGAAAATCCTCGCGTTGGGAGGTCGCTGATTCTTGGAATGTCCACGGGGCTGCTTTGGGCGCCGTGCGCGGGGCCGATTCTTGGCCTGATCTTGACGGGCGCGGCGTTGCAGGGGCCGAGCGCGCACACCACATTTCTGCTGCTGTCGTTTTCCGCGGGAGCGGCAACTTCGCTGGCGGTGGCGCTGCTGGCGGGCAACAAAGTGTTTTCGTTGATGAAGAAGTCGCTGGGGGCGGACGAATGGATTCGGCGCGGCCTGGGCGTGGCCGTGTTGCTGGGCGTGGTGGCCATCGCGCTGGGCTGGGACACGGGAATTCTAAGCAGGCTTTCGCTGGCGAGTACGTCGGGTTTTGAACAAAGGTTGCTGGATCGCTTCCGGCCGGTGGCGTTTGCCAAGGGGAACGAAGCCGCGAGTGCGCCTTCGGTCACCGTGAAATTGGATAATGAAGGACCGTTTCCGAGTCTGGATGGCGCTGTGAAGTGGCTGAATTCGCCGCCGCTGACGCGTGAAGGACTCAAGGGCAAAGTAGTGCTAATCGACTTCTGGACGTATTCCTGCATCAACTGTTTGCGTTCGGTGCCGTACGTGGAAGCGTGGTGGGAAAAATACAAGAATGACGGACTGGTGGTGATTGGCGTACACACGCCGGAGTTTGCGTTTGAAAAGGATCCCGCAAACGTGGCGAAATCGCTGACGGATTTGAAGATTACCTACCCGGTGGCGGTGGACAGCAACTACGCGATCTGGAAGGCGTTCAACAACAACTATTGGCCGGCGCACTATTTTATCGACGCGCAGGGAGTGATTCGCTACCACCATTTTGGCGAGGGAGAGTACGACGAATCGGAGGAAGTGATTCAACAATTGTTGCGCGAGAAAAATGCCGGGCTTAAAACCGCGGGCCTGGTGCAGGTGAACGCCGGCGGGGCGCAGGCAGCGCCGGATTTTGGCGATGTGGCGTCACCGGAGACGTATATCGGTTACGCGCGGCTGCAGAATTACGCTTCGCCACAGAAAATCCGGCAGGACGGGCCGCAAGTTTATACAGCGCCGTCGCGGCTTACGGTGAATCAGTGGGGCCTGGCCGGAAATTGGAGCGTCAGCGACGAGCATGCGGCGTTGGTTTCCGCACCCGGCAAAATTATTTTTCGGTTTCACGCGCGCGATTTGCATCTGGTGCTGGGGCCGGGAAAAAATGGCAAGCCGGTGCGTTTCCGCGTGAGCATCGATGGCACGCCGCCGGGTGTGGATCACGGCGGCGACACCGACGAACAGGGCGCTGGCGTAGTGAAGGAATATCGCCTGTATCAGTTAGTGCGGCAAAAAGGGAAAGTGGAAGACCGTACCTTTGAGATTGAGTTTCTCGATCCCGGGGTGCAGGCGTTCGCGTTTACCTTTGGATGAAAATAGAACGGGAGAAGCGGCGTGGATTACGTGAACGAAAAAAATGATAAAACTTCACATGTGATGGCGCGGCGATCGTTTCTGATTGGGGCGGGGACGGCCTCCATCGGGTTGGCGTGGTGGTTCGTTCAGAAGCGAGAGCCGGTCCACGCAGCGGCTGCGGCCGCGGGACTTCCGAAGATGGTTACGATCGTCGAGTTTTCGGATTCCGGGCAGCGCGAAGGGAAGAAAACCGTTGAACGCGTGGTGAAATCGGAGGAAGAGTGGAAGAAGCTGCTCTCACCGCAGGCCTTTGAAGTTGCGCGGGAGGCTGGCACCGAGCGGGCCTACACCAACGAAAATCCCAACGCGCACGCCAAGGGGATATTCCGCTGCATCTGCTGCGAACTGGCGCTGTTCGATGCGAATACCAAATTCGATTCCGGCACGGGCTGGCCGAGTTTTTGGCAGCCGATCGCCAAGGAGAATGTGCTGGAAACGATCGACGCCAGCTTAGGGATGGTACGCACGGCGGTTTCTTGCCGCTTGTGCGATGCGCATTTGGGGCACGTCTTCGACGATGGGCCGCGTCCGACGGGACTGCGCTATTGCATGAATTCGGTGGCGATGAAGTTTGTCAAGGCCAACTAGATTTTCGCGCTCTTGACCGCTGGCACCGCTTACGCTCGGCTAGCTCACTTAGGCGTTCGAGAGTGGGCTCCGAAGAGGTCCACTAAACCTCGACCTTGGCTGGAGAGATGGTAGATATCTGCGCGCCACCCGGCATACGCAACGGTCCCAAGCGCGTCCGCTCCAGATCGTCCCGATAAAACAAATTGTAAGTGTCGAAGGGAATCAGGCGCCCATCCGGATGCACGATATGGATGCACGTCTTCTTTACCGAACGCACATCGAACGCGTGGGCGTCCAAAAACTGCACGATCAGCACGCGAAACATATTCTTGTATGAAAGATTCGCCGGCGCCGCGATCGACGGCAAGCAGCATAACAACTCCCGCAACGACGCCGCGCCAGACTCCGGCGAATGATTCGTGGCAAACAGCTTAAACAGACAATCGCGAATTCCCGGCTCTTCCTCGTACACGATGGTATTCCGCGCACCGTTAATCAATACATCCTTATCCACGAGGCCAGTCAGCGGCACCACCTTGCCGTTGATCTTCAGCGCATAGGCCATCGCCAGCGAGTCCGGATGGCACGGCACGGGAATCACATCCTCAGGACGAAACACCTTAGTCTGGTCGAGAATCTTTCGCCGCACTTCTGTCAACGTCAGCCGGTCCGTCGCGGGGTTAAATCTCTCCAGGCGTCCGGCGTCTTGAATCGGCTGCAGCGTCACGCCACGCACACAGGGCTGCGTCAGCGCAAAATCGATCACCTTGCCGATCTCTCCATCGTTCAAACCCTTGCGAAGGGTCACCACCAGGGTCGTCGAAATCTCGTATTTGTTCAGCCGTTCCAAAGCTCGTTCGCGCACTCCGCGCAAATCTCCGCCGCGCAAATCGAGCAGTGCTTCGCGCTCGAACGAATCAAATTGCAAATAGACCTCGAAATCCTGGATTTCCGCCAATCGCGCTACAAACTCCTCGTCCTGCGCGATACGCAGACCGTTGGTATTCACCATCAAATGCCGTATCGGCCGGGCCTTCGCCAGGGCCACAATCTTGAAAAAGTCCGGGTGCAAGGTGGGTTCGCCGCCGGAAAGCTGCACTACATCCGGCTGGCCTTCATTCCGCACCACCGCATCCAGCATTTTTTCAATCAGCTCCAGCGAACGATGCTCGGTCCGCTCCGGCCCGCTGCCCGCATAACACACCGGGCAACGCAGATTGCACGAATCCGTCACTTCTACCAGCGTCAGACAGGAATGCTGCTCGTGGTCCGTGCACAATCCGCAATCGTAAGGGCAGCCCCAGTTCACGGGGGTGTTGTACACCAGTGGCATTTCCGGAGTCTTGATAAAGACCTCGCGGCATCGCCGGTAATAATCCACGTCATCAGCCACCAATACTTTTTCTGGCCCATGCACCGGGCATCGCTTCAGCAAGAACACTTTGTCATTCTCAAAAACGATCTTTCCTTCGAGCTTCCGAAAACACACCGAACAAATGGTCACTGCGACGTCGTAAAAAACATAGGGCCGCACCCGTTCGATCATCACGATCTCCACACTTCTAACGTCTTTTGAACCAGACAACGATTAGCCAAAAGAATGTTCCGATGAAAATCAACACGCATCCAATAAACATCATGGCGAAGACACCATTCATTGGGGGATTCGTGCCTTGCAGGTTCTTGAGTGTTGCAAAAAATCCAAAACAAGACCCGCCACCCACCAAAAAGGTGCATAACAGCGTGATCAAAATCGGCCGATAGCTCGCTCGCCTCTTTCCAGTGTCTTCCGGCAACTGTTCAGGCTTATTGTTCATCACCGTCTACTCCTAATATTCGTCGATCGATTACGCTTTCCGCAGATTGAGTACTCTTGTAAGCGCCCAGAAAGTTGCGCCCATCGCCGGTTTTTCCGGCAGCTCGTCTGTTGGCCTCACTCCGCATCACTTCCTAACAAAATCGATAGCCAAGCGAATGAATGCAACTAGCAACTGCACAAAGAAGACGACGGATGCGAGGGCCCCAAGAAGCAAGAGCGGTAACTCCAGCGAACCGCGAACCACCCCTCCGGCCCAGCAACACGCAAGCGCAGTCACAGCCGCGCTCAGCAGGGTGATAAAAATTGGCTTCCAATGCGATCTGTCTGTGGTCATGCGCGCGCCTCGCGCCATGCGAGCGTAACGCCAGCCCACCGCATGATGTCGGCCATGTAGTAAAACAACATACCCGCACTCACGAGCTGAATCGAGGAAAGCCCAAGAAATACCCGCACGTCCGGCTTCAGAAAATCCACCGCCAGCCGAAACGCAAAATACGCAACCATGAATATCTTGAAAACATCGCCTTCGACGTGCGGTTGCAGCGACCTCCGCCACAGAAATATGCCCAAAAGAATTGCGAACACCGATTCGTAGAGCTGCGTGGGGTGCCGCGCGATCCCATCACCGAAATCAATTCCCCAAGGCAGCCGCGTCACCAAGCCGAAGGTGTGATCGTCGAGTCCGGTGAGAAAACATCCTATCCGCCCAATCGCAATTCCCAAGCACAGTGGCACGGCAAATAGATCTCCCGTTCGGCGCGTAATGCCCAACCGCAGCTTCATCGCCTCCACGGCAAAAAGTGCGCCAGCGAGCGCCCCAACAATCGTCTTTCCGCCCATCAGAAACGCCAAATCCATGCGATGAGTGAACGTCAACCGCAGATCCTCCAGCCAATAAAGAATTTTACTTCCCGCCACCGCACCCATCGCCGCCGCAGCAATCACCCACCACCGATTCGCATCATCCAGTGCGTCACCGTTCCTCTTGCGCAACCACAAGTACGCGCGAAATCCCACGGCGTACGCCAGCGCCTCAAACACCAAATGCGGGTGCAGTCGCAGCGAAGCAAAATGGAGATACACAGGGAAGGACATAACCGTCGACGCGTCGCGTCGGCAGGTACGCTACGTTATAGTTCCTGGCTCGTCAACCGGGTCTCGCGTTCAGGCGGAAATGCGTTTTTCGATGCGGGGATCGGGGGCGATCCACATGAGGGCGACGGCGGCGTAGATCGCCAGCGCGAGCCACGCATCCACGAACGAAACGGCGACGGCGATGGCGTAAAGCAGCAGGGAGACTTTTCCTTTGAAATCGCGGCCGAGGGCGACGGCGAGTGGAGAGTCTGCCCCGTGCAGGGCAATCAGCGCGCGCCCCAAAATTAGATAGGCGATCCCGCTGAGAAACATCACGGAGCCGTACAGCGCTACGGGAATGGCGGCGCGATAATTCTCTCCCATCCATCCGGTGACCACGGGAATCAGGGACATCCAAAACAACAAGTGCAAATTGGCCCAGAGGATGCGGCCATTCACTTTGTGGCAGGCCTGGAGCATGTGGTGATGATTGCTCCAGTAGATGCCGACATAGAGGAAACTGAGGGCGTAGCTAAGAAAAACCGGAAGGACCGGGCGCAGCGCCGCGAGATCGGCGCCGTGCGGCACTTTCAAGTCCAGCACCATGATGGTGATGATGACGGCGATCACGCCGTCGCTGAAGGCTTCGAGACGTCCCTTATTCATGCGGCAACGAAGTTGGGGGCCATGTAACCGGCAGCATCGTGGTCGGCCGCAGTGCGATTACCAGCGGTTGCCACGATCACCGCGATCGCTGCCTCCGCCCCGGTCACCGCCGCGCCCGCCTCCTCCACCACCGCCGTGGCCGCCACGTCCGCCGCCACCACCGCTGCCGCGTCCGCCACCGCCTCCTCCGCCGTATCCACCGCCGCCGCGCCCGCCACCACCGCCACCGCCGCGTTCGGCCTGGGGCTTGGCTTCATTGACCACGAGATTGCGTCCGCCGAAATTTTGGCCATTGAGAGAGGTGATGGCTTTCTCGGCGTCTGCGTCACTAGAGACTTCCACGAAGGCGAAACCGCGCGACTGGCCCGTAAAACGATCGCGGATGAGGGTTACGGCTGAGGGAGTCACACCGACTTGAGCGAACCATTCGTTGAGCTGATCTTCGGTTGCGGAAAACGGAAGGTTTCCGATGTAGAGCTTCTTCACCTGCGCACTCCTTCTGCCCGGAACCCAAGTGCGAGTCGCGGAGCGCGCTGAAGCGCCAGTGTCGAGCGCAAGGCAGGCGAGAAAGGGGCGCTGCGGGCGCGTGACCGAAACTTCAGCGGTCAGAGGCATGGTCTCGAAAATTCGCCCTATTTGCAACCGGAAATAGGCTGTAGACGGGGCATTTTAGTTGGCACGAGAGCCCGAAACCAAGAACCACGAAGAATGCAACTCCGGTTAGCTAAATTCGGACAGCGAGACTTCTCGTCGGATTGCGCCGGGGCAAGCTGGGCGCAGCATGCTGCGCCCCTACAAGAGCTTCCGCCGCAAGAATCAAGAATAACGATGCACCCAGGTCGGGCACGGCGTGCCGACGGCATGCCGTGCCCCTACAAACCTGCGAAAAGCCTTAGGTGCGGTAGCTGGCATTGACGCGCACGTATTCGGCGGTGAAGTCGCAGGTCCAATAGCGGGCCACGGCTGGGCCGGCGTGGAGATCCACGACGATGGGAACGTGCTTGGCCAGCAGACGATTGCTGGCGGCGCGTTCGTTGAAATTGAGCGGCTGGCCACGACGCAGGACCGGGACTCCGGCCATTCTTATGTCGACTTTGGCGGGATCGAATACCTCACCGGAACGGCCCGCGGCGGCGAAAATGCGGCCCCAGTTGGGGTCGGCGCCGGCGAAGGCGGTTTTGACCAGCGGCGAGGTGGCGATGGTTGCGGCGATACGTTTGGCGGAGGCAGGTGATTTTGCGCCGCGAACTTCTATTTCGATTACGCGTTGCGCGCCTTCGCCGTCGGCCACGATTTGCAGGGCGAGGGAGCGGCAGACGTCTTCGAGAGCGATGAGAAAGGCGCGATGCGCGGAGGTGTCTGATTTTATCGAGTGCGCACCGGCGGCGCCGTTGGCTAGAACCAACAAAGTGTCGTTGGTAGAGGTGTCGCCGTCGACGCTAATGGCGTTGAAGGTGCGTGATGCCACATAATGCAGAGTTTTCTGCAAGAGGCCGGGGGCGATGGCGGCATCGGTGGCCACGAAAGCCAGCATGGTGGCCATGTTTGGGTGGATCATGCCAGCACCTTTGGCGCAGCCGACCAGATGGACGCGCTTGCCGGCCATCTTGAAGGAGGCGTTGGCGGTTTTGGGGCGAGTGTCCGTGGTGCAGATGGCGAGCGAGAGCTCCGCGAAAGAGCGCGCGGAGGGGCGCTGGTGGCGCGTGACGATGGGCAGCGCGCGCAAAACTTTATCGAGCGGGAGCGGAACACCGATTACGCCGGTGGAGCAGACGAAGAGTTCTTGCGGCTGGCAATTCAGACGCTTGGCAGCTTCGTTCACGGTGCGGAGCGCGGCGGCGTGGCCGGCAGCGCCAGTGGCACAATTGGCGTTGCCAGCGTTGACGATTACTGCGCGCATGCGGCCATTGGAGGATTTGAGATGCTGGCGCGAGATTACTACTGGCGCAGCGACCACTAAGTTTTGCGTGAAGACCGCGGCTGCGGAGGCGGGAACTTCGCTGGACAAAATTGCGAGATCGAGTGCGCCGGTTTTTTTTAGTCCGCAGGCCGTGGCGGCGAAGCGGAAGCCGCGCGGCAGGGACGATTCTGAGAGGGCATGCTTCAAAGCTTGAGCTCCGGAAGGGCTAGCGTGGCGAACCCGGAAGCAACCTCCCGTCCTCCACGCGATTGGCGGAATTGTTTTTGTTGGCGCTGACGGATGACGACGCGATCATGGCTAGGCTCCTAGTTTGAGTAAACGGCTTTCTAAATCGGTGATGGCGGCGCGCACGGATTCTGGCGCGGTGCCTCCCGAAACTTTTTTTGCGGCGAGCGCGGAGATGACGTTTAAACCATCCGCGAAATCCGGGCCGAAGCTGGGTGAAAGTTGCTGCAGCGTTTCGAGCGGCAGGTCCACCCAGGACTTGCCGGTTTGTTCCGCCTCGCGCAGGACTTTTCCTACGATATCGTGGGCCTGGCGGAAAGGCACGCCTTTGCGGACAAGATAATCGGCGGCTTCCGTGGCCAGCAATACGGGATTAGACGCGGCCTGGCGCAAACGGTCAACGCGGAAGCTGGTGGTGGAGATAGCACCGGCGGCGACAGCTAGCATGGCGTTGATTTGATCGTGCGCGGTGAAGAGCGATTCTTTGTCTTCCTGCAGGTCGCGCTGGTAGCTGGTGGGCAAGCCTTTCAGCGTGGTGAGTAGTGCGAGCAACGCCGCCGTGATGCGGCCGGATTTGCCGCGGATGAGTTCCCAGGAATCGGGATTTTTCTTTTGCGGCATCAGGCTGCTGCCGGTGGAATATTCGTCAGAGAGTTGCACGTAGGCGAATTCTTGCGAGGCGAAGAGGACATAGTCTTCGGCGATGCGCGAAAGATGCGTGGCGATGCCGGAGAGGGCGAAGAGGTAGTCCAGCGCGAAATCGCGGTCGCTGACGGCGTCGAGGCTGTTGGCGGTCACTTTCGAAAAGCCGAGGTCGCTGGCGATGGCTTCGCGATTGATGTTGAAACTGTTGCCGGCGAGGGCGCCGGAGCCCATGGGGCAGGCGTCCGCGGATTGCGCGGCGCTTTGCAGGCGCGGGATGTCGCGCGTTAAGGATTCGGCCTGGGCTAGCAGAAAATGCGAGAGGAGGATGGGTTGCGCGTGCTGCGTGTGGGTCATGCCGGCCATGGGCACGCCGAGATGTGTTTTGGCTTGCGCCAACAGGGCTTGGACTGCGGCGGCGACAGCGTGTTGCGTTTGTTTGGCGGCGGCGCGGATGAAGAGGCGGAAATCCGTGGCGACCAGCTCGTTGCGGCTGCGGCCGGTGTGCAGTTTCCAGCCGAGCGGGCCCAGTTCTTCGACGAGGGCTTTTTCCACGAAGTGGTGGACGTCTTCGGCGTCTGCGCCGAAATGTTCGAGCCACTCGCTGTCGGTGGCAGCGCGTTTGGCGATGCGGTCCAGCGCGGCCAACGTTAGCTGAACTTCGTAGGCGGTGAAGATGCCGATGGGCTCGAGGGCTTTGGCCCAGGCGCGGTCGACGGCGATTTCGTAGGGGAGCAAGCGTTGATCGAACGCGAAGGAACGCTGGAAGGCGTCGAAGTGCGCGTTGGGCGCGGTGTCGAAGCGGCCTCCCCAGAGGCGGTCGTCTTTGCGTTTGGCGGTGGGCATTTTTACTCGCCGAGCAAATCAAATTCGCGCAGCATGCTGCGCCACTACAGAATCAAAGGCGGATCAACTATTTCTTGCTTCCTTCGGCTTTGGCTTTCGGGCGCACCGTTACTGGAAGCGCGAACAAGTTTATGAAGCCTTCGGCGTCTTTGGGATTGTAGCGGCCCATGGTGAAGCTGGCCAAATCGGCGCGATACAAGGAGAACGTCGATTTGCGGCTCGATACGTTGAGTGTGCCCTTCCAGAGTTTTAGGCCGACGGAGCCGGTGACGAATTGCTGCGCGACTTTGAAGAAGCCGTCCAGCGATTCGCGCAGCGTGGAAAACCACACGCCGTTGTAGACGAGTTCGGCGTAGCGATGCGAAAGCGCTTGCTGGAAGTGGGCGGTTTCGCGATCGACGGTGAGGCGCTCGAGTTCCTGATGGGCTTTGACGAGCAGCGTCCCGCCGGGGGTCTCGTAGGCGCCGCGGGACTTCATGCCGACGAGACGATTTTCGACCAAGTCGGTGCGGCCGACGCCGTGCTTCGCGGCGATATCGTTGAGCTTGTTGAGTAGATCGACGGGGCCGAGTTTTGCGCCGTTGACGGAGACGGGCGTGCCGGACTCAAAACCGATTTCGACTTCTTCGGCTTTGTCCGGTGCGTTTTCTGGCGAGACGACCCACTGCCACATGGCTTCGTTCGGCGAATTGGCGGGATCTTCGAGCTCGCCGCCTTCGTGGCTGAGGTGCCAGATGTTGCGGTCGCGGCTGTAGATATTTTTTTTGCTCTGCTCGACGGGAACGTTGTGAGCTTGCGCGTAGGCGATGGCATCTTCGCGGGAATCGATGTCCCACTCGCGCCAGGGGGCGATAATTTGCACGTTGGGCGCGATGGCTTTGAAGGCCAGCTCGAAGCGGACCTGGTCGTTGCCCTTGCCGGTGCAGCCGTGGGATAGGCCGTCGGCGCCGAGTTGCAGCGCAATTTCAGCCTGGCGCTTGGCGATTACCGGGCGGGCCATGGATGTGCCGAGAAGGTAGGTGTGTTCGTAGACCGCGCCGGCGCGCAGCGTGGGCCAGATGTAGTCGCGGACGAACTCTTCGCGAAGATCTTCGATGGTGGCTGAAGACGCGCCGGTGGCGAGAGCTTTCTTTTTTGCGGCTTCCAGGTCTTCCTGCTGGCCGACGTCGCCGATCATCGCGATGACCTCACAGCCGTAATTCTCTTTGAGCCACGGGATGATGATGGAGGTGTCCAGGCCGCCGGAATAGGCTAGGACTACTTTTTTGGGTTTGTTTGGTGCGGGTTTGTTCACTTGGTATTTCCCTTTCGATTTGAGGCTGAAATTTTTTCGTCGATAAAAACAATTCGAGCTAAATCGGAGCGATCGTGCCGAGATGGGGCGCAGCATGCTGCGCCACTATAAAGCTAGATTCGCATCCGTGACTTCCCAGCCGTTGCGCAGTCATAGTCGCTACGAGAGCACAGACTGAAGTCTGTGCCACCTACGAGAATAACGTGTGCAGGATGGCTTTCTGCACGTACATACGATTTTCGGATTGATCCAGGACGACAGATTGCGGGCCGTCGAGCACTTCCGAAGTGACTTCGCACTCGCGATGCGCCGGAAGGCAGTGCATGAAGAAAGCGTTCGGCGCGGCGAGAGCCATGAGCGCGGCATTCACCTGATACGGGGTGAACACGGAGTTGCGCACCTTTTGTTGGGCTTCAAAACCCATACTGGTCCAGGAGTCGGTGTAGACGGCGTCTACTCCGGCGACGGCTTCGCGAGGGTCGGTGACCAACTCAATCTTGGCGCGGGTTTCTTTCGCGACGCGCCGCGAATCTTGCAAAACGTCGCGGTCCGGCGCGTAGTCCGGCGGCGTGGCGATGCGCAGATGCACGCCGAGACGGGCGGCGAGAAAAATGAGCGAGTGGCAGACGTTGTTGCCGTCACCGATATAGGCCAGCTTGAAGCCGCGGAGGTCGCCAACTTTTTCTTCGAGGGTGAAGAAGTCGGCCAGGGCCTGGCAGGGATGGAAGCGGTCGGACAGCGCGTTGATCACGGGGATGCCGGCGCTGGCAGCCATTTCGTCCAGCACACGCTGTTCGTAAACACGGGCGACGATGCCTTGCACCCAGCGCTCAAGGTTGCGCGCTACATCGGCGATGGATTCGCGTTCGCCGAGTCGGGCTTGGGTATGGTCGAGAAAAACGACCGAGCCTCCCATGGACTGAATGCCAACTTCGAAAGTGACGCGTGTGCGCAACGAGGGCTTTTCAAAAATGAGCGCGATGAATTTGCCGTGCAAAGTTTTTGCGTAGCGGCCAGGATTGGCTTTGATGTCGGCAGTAAGTCGCAGGAGATCGTGCGTGTGCGAAGGGCTCCACTCAGCTCCGGTGAGGAGATCGTTGGACAATAAAATGGATGATGCGAGGGTCGTGGTGGTCATGTTTTACCTTTTTTATTTTTGATTACCTTGCCGCCGCGTGGGCGTGTTGCGAAGTTGGCGCGGCTCCGGAGACCTTTGCCAGCGAAGATATTTTCGCGGCTTCCGCCAGGACGGTTTCAAAGACGCGCAGAAAATCGCGCACCTGCGCTTGCGAAACGATAAATGGCGGCAACAGGCGAATGGTGAAATCGTGCGTGCAATTGATGAGCAGGCCCTGCTGCAACGCGGAGGCGACCAACGGCGCGCCATCAATGGAAAGCTCGACGCCGAGGATCAGGCCTTCGCCGCGGACCTCGCGAATGAAATCGAATTTTGCGGCCAGGGTTTCGAGGCCTTTGCGCAGTTCCGCGCCGCGATCACGAATATTCACGAGCAATTTGGAGTCTTCGACGGTCTTCAGGAACTCCAGCGCAGCGGCGCAGATCAGCGGGCCGCCGCCGAAGGTGGTGCCATGCACGCCGGGAGACACGCGAGCGGCTACCGCTTCGCTGGCGAGGATGGCGCCGAGCGGCAGACCAGCGGCCAACGGCTTGGCGACGAGAACAATGTCCGGCTTGGAAGAAAATTTCTGGTAGGCGAAGTAACGGCCGGTACGGCCGAGGCCGCATTGAATTTCGTCGGCGATGAGCAGCGCGCCGTATTGCGTGGCCAGGGCGCGAGCACGATTCCAAAACGCTTCGCTGGCGGGATGGATGCCGCCTTCACCCTGGATGGTTTCGAGAATCACGGCGCAGACGGTGTCGTCAAATTTGGATTCGAGATCGGCAACGTCGTTGAAACGGACAAATTCGACGCCGGGCACTACGGGCGCGAAGGGCAGGCGATATTTCTCCGTGGCGGTGACGCTGACGGCGCCGAAGGTGCGGCCGTGGAAAGAGTTCTCCATCGCCAGGATGCGGTGCTTGGGCGCGACGGCGGATGCAGCCAGTCCTTCCGGGCGGGCGTGCAGCCGCGCAAGTTTTAGTGCGCCGTCGATGGCTTCCGTGCCGCTATTGGCAAAGAATACGCGGTCCATGCCGGACCACTCCGCAAGCTTGCGCGCCAGCGGGCCCTGGTAGGCGTTATGGAAGAGATTAGAGAGATGGATGGCGCGCGCGACCTCGCGGCGGACGGTCTTAACAATGCGCTGATGCGCGTGGCCGAGACCGTTGACGGCGATGCCACCGAGAAAATCGAGATATTTTTTGCCGGAGGAATCGAATACGTAGCAGCCGCGCCCATGCGTGAAGACGATGGGCTGGCGTTTGTAGGTGGGCAGAAGAAATTTTTCAGCGTCAAGAATGCGCTGATCGGAATGCGCACGTGAGGCGGCCGCCGGATTTTTTAGCGAAGCGGTCCGCGCCGTGGGCCGCGATTTTTTGATTTTGCGCATCACGCCGCCGAAAGAGCCGCTTGGGCCGTCGAGAGAGGTTCGCGCAGCACGCGGGTACCCGGGATGCTCGGAGCATTGTCATTGGCGGCTTCGCTGGCGTGGGCGGCGCGTAGCAGCGCGTCGGGAGCCGTGCCACCGACGATGCGAACATCGCGGACGTGGCCTTCGATGGCGCGCTTCGCGGCTTCGAGTTTGAGCACCATGCCGCCGGAGACCACGTGACACTGGACCAGGCGCTCGACTTCTTCGCAGGTGATGGTAGAGAGAACCCTCTCGCCATCGAGCACGCCGGGAACGTCGGTTAAGTAGATGAGTTGGTCGGCGTTGAGATATTCAGCGCAGGCGGCGGCCATGTGATCCGCGTTAATGTTGTACAACTCATTGTCAGCACCAAGGCCGAGACAAGGGGCCACGGGCAACAGATTTTCGCGCCACAGCGATTCGATAAATTCCGTATTCAAACCGATGAGATATCCGACGAAGCCCAAACCGCCAGTCACTTCGTTGTGCACCATGGGTTCGGCAGTGAAGCAAGAGGCGTCCGCCGCAGAAATGCCGACGGCGGGCTGACCTTCAGCGGTGATAGCCGCGGCGAGACGCTTATTCAACAATCCGGCAAAGACCATTACCGCGACATCTCGCGTTTCGCGATCCGTGATGCGCAGACCGCCCGTGAACTTGCTTTCGATGCCCATGCGCTGCAGCGTGGCGGTGAAGAGCCGGCCGCCACCGTGCACGACAAGGATTTCGTGGCCAGCGTGCGCGAGCGCTACTACCTGGCGCGCCAAGTCGCGCACCACGGCTTCGTCTTCGAGTAAAGCTCCCGCGAATTTGATAATCGTTCTCATTGGAGTGCGGTTTGCTCCTCTATCCCCAGCATGTGATTCCAGTTCTGAACGGCCTGGCCGGCCGCGCCTTTTCCGAGATTGTCGAGGCAGGAAACGATGATCAGGCGGCGGCCGCTTTTATCCAGAGCAAAACCCAGGTCGCAATAATTCGTGTGTGTCACATGCTGCAACTCCGGCAAAGCTCCGGCGGCGCTGATGCGAATCATGGGTCTGCCGGCGTAGCACTGGCGAAATAAAGCCTCGACTTCTTCGAATGTACGCTTTTCGCTGAGCGAGACATAGATCGTTGATAAGATGCCGCGGGCGATGGGTAAGAGGTGCGTGGTAAAGGTCAAGTGCTCCGCGAGGAGGCCGGTGTGCTCCAAGATTTCCGGCGTGTGGCGATGTGAAAAAAGATTATAGGCTTTGAAATTTTCATCGACTTCCACGAAATGCAAATCTTTGCGCGGTTCCTTGCCTGCGCCGCTGGCACCGGACTTGCAATCGGCAACTACCGAGCTCCCGGGAGCGATCCACTCCGCTTGTGCCAGTGGGTGCAGTGCGAGGATCACGCTGGTGGAGTAACAGCCCGGGTTGGCGATAAGACGAGCTTCCGAGAGAGTGTTTTGGGAAGCGGCAGAAGCATAAAGCTCCGGCAGTCCATAGACAGCTTCTGCAAGCCAGCGATCGTGATGCGCGGGAAATTTGTACCAGGATGTTAGCGTTTCGCCAGACTTGAAACGAAATGCAGCGCTGAGATCCACCACGCGAACCCCGCCCTCCAGCAGCATAGGGGCGATTGCTGCAGAAAACTCATGCGGTGTGGCCAAAAATGCGGTCCCGGCGGAACTTTCGGTGACGTCTTCTTCGACAAGTTTTCTGACCGGGGCATTTCCCCAGCCGCGAAATCTTGGGAAAAGCTCTGAAAGACATTTGGCGCCTTGCGTGTCTCGAACGTAAAACACGACGGACTTGGCAGAGGGATGCCGCAACAACAACTGCGCCAGCTCCAGTCCACTGTAGCCGGTGACACCAAGGACGGCGATTTGGCCAGGATCTCTCATTTCACCAGGGCTTCAATCTTTTTCTGCAGCGATTCGCGAGATTTCTTGCTCGGGGTGATGATCAGCACGGTGTCGTCGCCCGCAATGGTGCCGGCGACTTCGGGAAATTTTGCGCCATCGACGGCGGCGGCGAGAGGCTGCGCGCCGCTGGGAGGCGTCTTGAGAACCAGCATGTTCACGGCGGGCCGAATATCGCGCAAAAACTCAGCGAGTGCGCGCGTCAGCTGCGGCAAGCGAGCGGCGTCTTCGGGCAAAGCCACGGTGGAACGGTAGCCGCTTTGCGTTTTTACCAGGCGCAGTTCCTGAATGTCCCGGGAAAGCGTGGCTTGGGTGACGCGAAGCTTTTCTGAGGCGAGCCTGCGGCGCAGATCTTCCTGGCTGGCGATGTGGGCATCTCCGACCAGGCGGAGAATTTGTCCGTGACGAAATGTTTTTGTTACGCTCATAAAAACCCATTATACATCCATCTGTATTTTTATACATTTCCAACGGACTGTCAATAAAGTTCTTACGAGAAGCGCTCTCGATCCGGTGAAGGCCATTTGCCATTGGTGAAGCACCCGATTTGCTCCTCGATTTACCCGAGCAATTTACCCAGCCAATTTAGCCGACCAATTGCCTACCCCCATGCAGGTTTCGCAGCACTGCCGCGCAGGATACTGGATTTTATGTCACAAGGATGTTAACTATCCTGTGCGGCCTCCATGTCCACTGCCTGCCAGATATCCGGATGCAAGAACGATGCGCCAGCGGCGATCTCCGAGCACCGTTTGTGCCTGCTGCATTTCACGTTGTCGCTGGAGGCTAGCTGTGCGGAGATGCGGCGAGAGACCGCGCTGGGCAACGCGCCGCACGAGCGGCAGCGCGAGATCATGTTGTTTATCACCTCGAATGGCGAGGCACTCGCACGTGTGGCGACCTGCGGGTTGCACCTGACCGATGATTTAAAGGCGCGCATTTTGAGCACCTTTCTTACGCTGATGAACCTGCGCGAAAACCTGGATCGCGCCAATATGCGCAGTTCGTTCGGACGCATCTCTCACCCGCGTTAATTTGACGAACATGTAGTCGGACCGCAAGAGGAGGTTAGGCTGCTGGACGCCAATCTTGCCTCAGTTCGTTTGCGCCTTGTTGGGCGATGAAGCTAATCAGGAGCCGATGTAGCGAGCGTAGAGCGAACGGGCCAGAGCCGGATCCTGGGAACCTTTTAGAATGGCGCGACCATCGGCGAAAACGGTCATCTCGTGGGGCGGGATAGCGAAACGCAGCAGAAAATCATTTTGCCGAACGCTGCTGACCACATGCTCCAGTTTGGCGCGCAGAGCGGCGAGATCGAGCGTGCGGCTGCGTTCGTGGATTTGCACGGAATCGCGGCCGCACATGGTTATGTGTGGCTGCGCGTCGCCGTGGAGATACGAAAAATCGCGCTGTGCACAGGAGCGGCATGAGGGATTGCGGGGCAGGCGCACCGACTGCATACGCCCGGACCAGACATCGTAAGACATCAGGCGATCGGTTAAAGCGGTTTCTTGCGCTGCGAGGAGCTTTAAGGCTTCGGCCACTTCGAGGGAAGCGATGAGATTGACGATGGGTCCGAGCACGCCGATGGTGTCACACGTATCTTCGAGACCGCCGCGCTGATCGTCGACGAAGCAGGCCAGACAGGCGGTGACGCCCGGCCGCATCGCCATAGTAACGCCGTAGCTGGCAACGGCGGCTGCATAGATCCATGGGCGAGATGCGCTGACGGCAAAATCGTTAATCAGCAGACGCGTTTCAAAATTATCGGTGCCATCGAGGATGACGTCGAAACCTTCAAGCAGCTCTTGGACATTGCTGGGTATGAGATCCGTGACGATGCCTTCGACCTGAACGCTGGAATTTATGACGCGCAGTTTGCGCTCGGCGGCGACCGCTTTGGGAAGCGCGTCGCGGGCGTCGTCTTCATCGAAAAGAATCTGACGCTGCAAATTGGAAGGCTCGACGAAATCGCGGTCGAGGATGCGCACGCGTCCGACGCCGGCGCGCACCAGCAAGTTGGCCGCAGCAGCGCCGATGGCTCCGCAGCCAACGATCACCGCGGTAGAGCTGAGTAAGCGACGTTGTCCCGCCTCGCCAATCGGCGCAAACAAGATTTGGCGGGAGTATTTTTCCAGCAACGTATCACGCAATGTTCGATGACCTCTAGGTCGATCCGTTCAGCCGCAGGATGTGTAACGACCGGCTCCTTAGGATAGCTCCAATGTGCGGGAAGCGGGCAACGCCGCTGTGCTACGCTTCGTCTGAGCAATGAGACGCATGAAATGGCGCTGGGCCTATGGGTTACGGGCGATTGTCGCGATTGCGCTGCTGGGCGGCGGAGCGCGGGCGCACGGGCAAACTGTGCCCGCGGCAGGAGATACTGCTGGCCCGGTAAGAACTACGATACCTGAAGGCGTAGTCGTCGCTGTACGAGTGGTAACCGAAGATGGCCGCGTGCTTTCGGACTGTCCGCGTGGCGTTACCGCGGAAATCGGCAAACCCCTCACCCGCGCAGATGTGGCAGCCAGCCTGAAAGCGCTCTATCGGACCGGCGACTTTTCCTACCTCCGCGCCGTGACCACCGCCGTACCTGGTGGGATTCGCCTCGATTTTATCGCCACGGAAAATCTCTTCTTCAATCAAGTGACGATTGAAGGGCTGGTCGCGCCACCCAGCGATGCGTCCGCCGCCGCGGCCATGCAGATCAACCTCGGCGACATTTTTCGCCAGAGTACCGTGGACGAAGGGCTACAGCGGCTGCGCGATGCATTGCGCGATGACGGCCTGTATGAAGCCGAAGCCACGGCGCAACTGGTGCCCCATAACGAGACGCACCAAATGGACATCGTCGTACACATAAAGCCCGGTCCGCGCGCACGTATCAGCGAAATTCATCTGACGAATGGCACGGAATATGGCGACGCGGTGTTGCTGGGGCGCACCAAACTTAAAATTGGAACGATCGTGACTTCCGAGCGTCTGCAGCGCGGCACCGAACGGGTGCGCAAATTTCTCATTAAGAAAGAACGCCTGAGTGCTCGGGCGGTGATCCACAGGGGAGAGTATGACGCGGCGAAAAATACCGTCCCTTTGAGCCTAGACGTGACCGAAGGCCCGCGCATCAAAGTGCAAGTTACCGGTGCCAAAATCTCCAAAGGAACTTTGAAGCGGCTGGTGCCCATCTATCAAGAAGGTGCTGTGGATACTGACCTGCTGGAAGAGGGTAAGCGGAACCTGCGAGAGCGGCAGGAACGCGACGGCTACTTCAATGCGCAGGTGGATTACAAGACGGAGATGCTCGAGCCTGGCCAGAACGCAGCTAAGAACGCCGGTCAAAAGTCGAACGGAGCGCAAGGGACGGACGAAATCATTACATATCACATCGAGCGCGGCGAGCGTCACAAGTTGGTGAAGATCGAAATCGCAGGCAATCACTACTTCCCCACGGAATTGTTGAAGAGCCGGCTGCAAATCTCCGCGCGGTCATTTGGAACGCGAGACCGCTTCAGCCAGCGATTGCTGGACTCCGATGCCCAGTCCATGCGCAATGTCTACGTATCGAACGGGTTTCTCGACACCACGGTAAAAGCCGTCGTCGAAGATAACTACCAAGGGAAAAAGGGCGAGCAACTGGTGCGCTTTAACGTTGTCGAGGGCCCGCAAACCAGTGTGGCATCGCTCTCAATGGAAGGCCTGCATGCCTTCAAAGAGAAGGACCTTCTGGACGTGGTTGGCTCGTTACCGGGGCAGCCGTATTCGGAAGCCAACGTGGCCTCGGATCGCGACAATATCCTGGCGCTTTATTTCAATGAAGGATTCCCGCAGGCCACGTTTACTTCGACCGCCGAGCGCGTCTCGCCAAGCGCTAAGGCGGAGACTCCGGCGACGGATGCGCCCGGTAACGCGCAAGGCAATACGACAGAGGCGGAGAAGTTTGCGGAACCGGCTAAGTCCGATGTGCCGCAGGCGGAGCCGGTGCGGCTGGTTTACCGCATTCAGGAAGGGCCGCAAACGCGCGTGCGCCGCGTGTTGCTGAGCGGCTATCGGCATACGCGGGAAAACGTCATTCAGCGCGAGGTGCGCGTCAAAGCGAACGCGCCGCTGCGCGAAGGCGACGTCGTGGAATCCCAACGGCGGCTCTATAACCTGGGAATTTTTAATCGCGTCACCATCGGGCCGCAAAATCCGAACGGCACTGATCCTGACAAGGACATCGTCGTCCTGGTTGAAGAAGCCAAGCGCTATACCATTGCCTACGGCGGGGGCTTTGAAGTGCAGCGCCTCGCCAGCACCAGCAACCCCACCGCGGGAGAAATACAGGCCGCGCCCCGCGGTATCTTTGAGATCACACGGAACAATCTCACGGGACGCGCCGACTCGCTTTCGCTGAAAATTCGCGGGAGCACGATTGAAGATCGCGTACTTCTCGGATACACACATCCCAATTTGTACAGCAACCCGAAACTGAATCTGCAAATCACGGCGTACACGGAGAGATCACAGGACATCAACACCTTCACAGAGTCGCGATATGAAGGCTCGATACAGTTGAATCACGCGATCACGTCGCATACCACGCTGGTCTATCGCTATGTATTCCGCAAGGTGGTGCTGTCCAATTTGAACGCCACCGTTTCTCCGGAAGAAGTGCCACTGTTCGAACAGCCCACGCTAGTCTCAGAGTTTGGCTTCACGTGGTTCCGCGATACGCGAGACAATCCCGCGGAAGCCACCAAGGGAACTTTCAACAGCGCGGATTTCTCCGTGGCCAGCACGGCCATCGGGTCCAGCGCCAGCTTTACGCGGTTTTTTTATCAGAACTCGACGTATTACCCAATCAAGGGGCATTTCAGTTTTGCGCGTTCTATTCGCATCGGAATATTGGAGCCTTTCGCCAATACCGTTACGCTGACTTTCCCGCCGCAGGAAGGCACGCCGCTGCCAGAACTAATTCCCCTGCCGGAACGGTTCTTCGCGGGCGGCGGTACGTCGCTGCGCGGATTCGCGTTGAACCAGGCAGGTCCACGCGATTCGAGCACCGGATTTCCGGTCGGCGGCCAAGCGCTCCTGGCGCTCAATCAGGAATTTCGCTTCCCCATGCACTTGCCGTTTATCGGCTCGAAACTCGGCGGCGCGCTTTTTTACGACGGAGGCAACGTCTACAGCCAGCTATCGCATGTGACGTTCCGCTACCGGCCACCCACCCCGGTGTTCGACACTCCCACGCATTGCGAATTCAACTGCACTAACGAACTGAACTATTTTTCCCATACCGTGGGATTCGGTGTGCGTTACGCGACTCCCGTAGGGCCAATTCGCGTCGATCTCGGTTACCAGGTCAACCGGCCGCTTTTTGTGATCCCGGTGCCTGTTCCGGGCGGAGGGGTTAATCCCAATACTTGCCCGACGGTTTGCGAAGGAACACGGCTGAGCAAATTTCAAATATTCTTCAATCTAGGTCCGTCATTCTAATGCTCAGACGGATGCACAGGCATGTCACGAGAATGGCCGTAAAGGTGGGAAGGACGATGCTGCTCGGAATCTTGCTGCTTTGCGTCTGCGCCATGCTGGCCGCACAAGAGACTGTCGACCGCATCGTGGCGCGCATCGAGGACGACGTGATCCTGCTCAGCGAGGTGCAGGAGCTGAGCCGTTACCAGCAGCTTGCGGACGGCAAATCCGAAAACGACGCGCAAATTCTCGACCGCCTGATCGATCAGTGGATCGTGCGCACCGAAGCCGAGACGGCCCGTTTTCCTCGGCCCGCTGATGCGGATGTGCAACGCAACGTCGAGCACCTGAAAAAATCCTTTGCATCTCCCGAAGAATACGAAGCGCGAAAGAAAGAAAGCGGACTCAGCGACAGCGAGATTCGCGCGATGTCTGCAGCGCAATTGTACCTGGGCAATTACTTGGATTCACGCTTCCGGCCCTCCGTGCAGGTCGATCCCAAAGCCGTCGAAGACTACTATCAAAAAGGAGTAGTCGTAGCAGCCAAGGCCAAGGGACAGGAGCCACCGACGTTTGAAGCCGCGCGCGAATACATTCAGGAATTTTTGGTACTACAAGGCATCAACGAAGAAGCGGATCGCTGGCTAAAAGAGAGCAGGAGCCGTCTGCACGTGGAGAACCTCCTGGACACGGGAACCAAATGACCGAGCAGCCATTCAAGCGAAAATGGCGCTGGCTCAAGCATGTTGCCTGGGTGCTGGGCGTAAATATTCTTCTGTTCGTCGCAGCGGTGACGCTGTTTTTTGGAAGCGGTGCGGCAAATCCTCTGCTCCGCCGCCTGATTGTTTCACGCATCAACGTGATGACTGGCGGCCGGGCAGAGTTGCGCACGGTGTCCATCGGCTGGTTTTCCTTGCACGCCAGGGCAAAAGGATTGGTCATCCACGGTCACGAGCCCGCGGGCACCGAACCGTTGTTCTCTGCAGAAGAAGTCCAGTTGGGCTTACGGATCGATTCCTTTTGGGGCCGCAAAGTATCGCTCGATGAGGTAATCGTCCACCAGCCTATGGTGCATATCCGCGTAGGAAAGGACGGCAAAAGCAACGTGCCGGAACCGCAGCGGCCGCTGGCGAGAAGTCAGTCGTTGCGGCAAACACTCTTCAATCTGCACGTCCGCCGCGTGGAAATTACCGACGGCTGGATGCTTTATAACAACGTTCGAACGCCTCTTGCTGTCGAAGGCGGCGACTTACAACTGACACTCGATGCCGGCGGCCCTGTCGATCATCCGCTGTACCTGGGACAGTTGAGCTGGCAATCCATTCATTTCACGGTGCTGCGCTTCATGCCGCTGCCGATAAACGTCGATGCAAAGTTTACGCTGTGGAACAACGGAATCACGCTGGAGCAAGCCGTGCTCAACGCGGGACGTTCGCATCTGGACGCCAAAGTGGAAATGAACGGATTCACGGATCCCAAGTGGGCGTTCCACTACCGCGCGTGGGTGGATTTGTTCGATGTGCGGGAGACCACGCGCGAACCTCTGGTCCCCACGGGAGTCGTGGACGTGCGTGGCGAGGGCGCACTCGCCAACGGGCAATATAAGGGCAGCGGTGACTACTTCGGCGAAAGCATCGTCTTGCCGTACACCCAATTTCACACCCCGAATCTTACCAGCCGGGGAAACTATCGCATCGACAATCAAGGTCTAATCGTTCCCGATTTTTATGCCGGCGCGTTCGGCGGAAGCGTCACCGGTCGCGTGACCATGCGCTTCAGCGATTCGCGATTCCGCGCTGAAACGCACGTAGATAATGTCCGTCTGGCTCCAGCTTTGGTCGCCGCCGAGGAGTTGGATTTCCCGGTCAACGAATTGCATTGGGACGCCATCATGACTGCGGACACGGTGGAAAATTGGAATGGGCCGTTCCAGCATTTCGACATCAAGGGCACCACGCATTGGGAGCCGCCGGAGACTGTGGCCGCGGGACATCAGCCCATTACCGCGGATTGGCAGTTCGGCTGGATCGCCGATCCGAACATTTTAACGTTCGGGGAATCTACCTTTGCCACGCCGGTGATGAGCGCCACGGTCTCGGGAACGCTCGAGCCTCGCCACTCGAATCTAAGCATCAAATTGGACACCACAGCGCTCGAGGCCGATCGCGATTTCATCAATCAAATTTCCGGTGCGGAGCCGGGCTCCGTCGGTGCGACCATGCCACTTTCTGGCGCATTGCATTGGGACGGAAGAATTGTCGGGCCACTGGGCGGCCCCACATTTGAAGGACACTTGCGCGGTGAACACATTCAGTACGACACCATCGCGCTGGACGATCTCGAGGGCGAGGTCACCTACTCCCCGGTGGAACTAACGTTAACAAATGGACGCGCGCATCGCGGACAGATGGAAACATCGATCAGCGCCACCATGGATCTTATCGATTGGAGTTTTCGGCCGGACAATTCCTGGACCGCGGATGCCAGCATGGAAAAAACTCCCGTCGATGACGTCCAGCAGTTATTGCGACTGAACTATCCCGTAAGCGGTTTGCTGAGCGGGCAATTTCATGGACGCGGCACGCGATCGCAGCCGGCCCTCACCGGATTATTCGACCTCGCCAATGCCACCGCCTACGGACTTCCCTTCAATCGCCTGCGCGGACAAATAAATCTGCAGCCCGATGAGGTCCGCATCGCCGACGCCGAGCTTCGCTTTTTCGCGCCCGGAACGGAAGCCAGCAAGGGAGCCGGGATCGTAACCGGATCGGTCGCTTACCAGTTCGCGGACAAATCCATCACAGCAGAGTTGGCCGGCGCGTCCTTGCCTATGGAAAATTTTCAGAAATTGCAATCGGCGCGGTTTCCCATAGGCGGCCAGGTAAGCTTTCGCCTGAAACTCGCCGGGCCGGCGAAGGCCCCGCAGGGCGAAGGAACCGTTCGCCTGGTTGATTTGCGCGTAGGTTCGGAAGTGATTGGCAGCTTCGATGGCGAGCTGACTTCCGATGGCCACCAAGCGCAGCTAAAACTTAACTCGGCGATGAGTACCGGAACGCTTTCCGGAACATTTTCTCTGGGGCTCGCGGATCCCTTTCCGTTTACCGGCAGAGCTTCGATAGCCAACATCAATCTTGATCCCTTTCTCTTGAGCGCGTTGCACTTGAAAGAGTTCAGCGGGCATGGCGAGGTTGCCGGAGATCTGGCTATCGACGGAGCCTTGAAGGATCCGCAGAACCTCATTCTTGACGCCAAGATGTCGCATCTGGTTCTCAACTACGAAAATGTACGGCTCGAGAACGTGGGTCCGATCCATTTTCGCTCGTCTCGCCAAACCCTGGAGATTGACACAGCGACCTTGCATGGCACGGACACCGATCTGCAGATTGCAGGCTCGGTGAGCTTTAGTGGCCAGCGCGCGGTGAGCCTGCGGCTAAACGGTGAACTGGATCTGCGGTTGCTCAGTGGATTCGCGCAAGGTCTGGACGCCCGAGGCGCCGCGCAAATCAACGCTTCGTTTGAAGGAACGCTGGATCGGCCGCGCATCACCGGCAAAGTCCATGTGGACAACGCTTCGCTGCGTGCCGCGGATTTTCCGACCGGTCTCAGCGCCCTGAAGGGTGATCTGATTTTCGACGCCACTCGCGCCTTCTTTCAGGGCGTTACCGCCGAGGTCGGCGGCGGCAAGCTGAATCTGACGGGCAGCGTCACTTATGCGGACTCGCCCATGCGCTACGACGTTAGCGTGCGCACCGACCGCGTACGCATCCGTTATCCCGAGGGGATGAGCTGGCTGGTGGGCGGAACGCTGCGCCTCACTGGAACCCCCGACGCCGGATTGCTGTCTGGAAAAGTTGTGGTCGAGCGCGTGAACCTATCGCAGGGCGTCGAAGGCGCCGCGGGACTATTTTCTGGCCAGCAAGGCATCTCCGGCCCGTCCACCGGTTCGCCATTTCTGCGCAATCTGCAGTTTGACATTATCGGGGTTTCCGCTCCCGACGCGCGCATGGAATGGCCCAGCGCCGAACTGGAAGCCGACGCCGACGTTCGCGTGCGCGGCACCTGGGAACATCCGATTCTTCTCGGCCACATCCACATTCTCTCTGGCGATCTTTTCTTCGGGGGAAATCGCTATCGCGTCTCGCGTGGCGACGTAAACTTCGCCGATCCCTTCCGCCTTGATCCGGTTTTGAACGTGGAAGCCACCACCACCATTCAGCAATATGAAGTGACTCTCAATTTCAACGGGCCAGCGAGCAAATTGACGCTTTCCTATCGCTCGGATCCGCCGTTGCCGGCCAACGACATTATTACGTTACTCGCGCTGGGGCAGACCTCGTCGGAAGCGACCGCGCGCACCGCGGGAGCAAACCAATCCAGTGCGGGAGCCACGGCGCTGCTATCCGAGGCTATCTCTAGCCAACTCGGCGGACGCCTGGAAAGATTGTTCGGCATCACGCGTTTCCGCGTGGATCCGGGTTTGACGACCATCGGTCAGACGGCCACAGATCAGAATCCCGCCGCGCGCGTAACCGTGGAGCAGCAAGTATCGAGAAACCTGACCATTACCTACGTTTCGAATGTGGGTTCAACGCAGCAGCAGGTCATCCAGGTGGAGTACAACGTAAGCCGCAACGTTTCGATCGTCGCTTTGCGCGACTACAACGGCACCTTCGGCATCGACGTGGTCATTAAGAAACGCTTTGATTAAAATCGGTCGATGAACTGCGCGCTCACGGCTGCGGAGCGTCGCCCGCGGCAGCCTGAGACGTCTCTGCAGGTCGTTGCCAGCGGCGTTGCCCGTTGCCGAGCCGGGCGTTCTGCCCGACCTCTGGATTTTGCTCCTTCACGGCCACCAGCGCCTCGCGCGCCGCCTTGCTGCTCGCGCTGCGCGCGGCAGTCGCTATCTCCCGGCTAATCTTGGGCATTTCCGAGGCGACCTTCTGTCCGAGGGGCGAGCCATAGAATTGCAATAGCCCTTTTATTTCTTCTTCGGAATAGTGTTTGTCGTAGATGCCTACCAGCTGTTCCGTAACCTGATCCGCGTCGTACTTCTTTTCGTAGCTGGTGACGAACGCGTTTATAAACGCCTGGCCCTTATCGTTGTTCGGAACGGTGCTCAACAATTTTTCCCGGTATTGCTCGGATGAAGAGGTCAGGCCGTCCTGCACCAGGTCGCGGGCGCCGACCAATTCCATGAGCGAGCGAATGTCGGCCTCTTTGACGGGATCCATGGGCTTCGCCGATGCCGCCGCCTGCTGCCCGCCCGCATTTTGTGCCGCCGCTTGCACGGCATTTTGTGACGACCCCTGAATCGCCACAAGAAATGTTCCAATGTAAATCACGACCAGTGCCAATACCGCTTTCATGACTTCCTCCGCGGCGAGACCGCTGGGCCTTTCCGCCACAATTAACATTTTAGAAAGTCTGCGGCACCCGCGCAGATACCCGGCGTACAGTCGTGCCGAGTCGCGCACCGTCCCACCGGACAGGTATTTCTTTCGCGACGGCGGGGCGGCCCTCTGTTACGATGCCGCCTCACATGAATCGAGCGTCGTCAGGATCCGAAATCGTCGCGGGCACTTCCATAAGTACCGAACTTGCCGAGCGTGAAAAAGGCCTGCACGCCAGTCTGTCGCCTCGGCAAGTTGCCATGATTGGCCTGGGCTCCACGATCGGCACGGGTCTGTTTCTAGGCAGCGCCCTGTCCGTGCAACTTGCCGGCCCGGCGGTCGTTCTCAGTTTCGTTGGCGGCGCGCTTATCGCCTTGACGGTCATGTGGGCACTCGCGGAAATGTCCGTCGCGCATCCTGCGCCTGGCTCGTTCGGACTTTACGCGGAGATGTATCTGCATCCGTGGGCGGGCTTCGCGGTCCGCTACACCTACTGGTTTACGCTGGTGATCATCATCGGCAGCGAAGTGGTAGCAGCGGCGATTTATTGCAAACTGTGGCTTCCCACGATTCCCTCCGGGATGTGGATCGCCGGTTTTTCTGTCGCGATTCTTTACGCCAACACCATTGACGTAAAAAACTTCGGCATTTTCGAATATTGGTTTGCCATGATCAAGGTTGTCACCATCGTCTTGTTTCTTGTTCTTGGCACCGCGCTGCTTCTAGGCATTGGGTTCCCGCGCATCGGAACCACCAACTACACCGCCTACGGCGGAATTTTTCCGCACGGATGGAGCGGCGTGGGTTTAGGTGTGGTCATGGCTGTATTCAGCTTTATGGGCCTGGAGATTATGAGCGCCACGGCCGGCGAAGCGGCCAACCCTAAAGTAGCCGTCCCGCGCGCGCTGCGCCGCACCCTGCTGGTCCTCTCCGTGTTTTATCTGGGGAGTCTTGCGCTCGTAGTAGGGCTGGTTCCGTGGCCGCAGATCGGACTCGGCGAGAGTCCCTTCGTTCGCGTATTTCAAACCGCGCGCATTCCCGTTGCCAGCCATGTAATGAATTTCGTGGTGCTCACCGCGGCGCTTTCCAGCGCCATGTGCAACTTGTACTTTACCGCGCGCCTGCTTTTCTCTCTTGCGCGCGGCGGTTATGCCCCTTCGTTTCTTGGCAAGCTCAGCAAACGCGGCATGCCCGTTGCATCCGTGCTGGTTTCCGGACTCGGCTTGTTGGCGGCGCTGTTGCTATCGCACTTTTTCGAAAAGTCCGCGTTCGTTTTCATGATCGGCGTAGCTTTCTTTGGCGGACCATTTGCCTGGATCATCACGCTGCTGGCCCACCTGGCGTTTCGTCGTTCCGCGCAACGCACCGGCACTCCCATCGTTCGCTTCGCGCCGCCCGGTCCGTGGAGTTCCCTGCTTGGCCTGCTCGCTCTGTTTGGCGTCCTGCTCGCCACCTGGTGGGTTCCCGGCTTTCGCGTAACTTTGCGCGCCGGACCTGTGTGGCTCGCCCTCCTCACGCTGTGTTATTTTGTGTGGACCGGCTTTCATTCCCGCAGCAACCGATCGCGAGCGCACTCTGATGGATGAGCTTCTCAAATGGCGTAGTGAGTTTCCGATCCTGGATCGTTCCACCTATTTGATCAGCAATTCGCTCGGCGCCATGCCCAAAGCCGTCTACGGCGCCATGCGCGGCTACGCCGATTCCTGGGCCGAACGCGGCGTGCGCGCCTGGGAAGAAGGCTGGTGGGACATGGCCGTCGGCGTTGGCGACCTGCTCGCCCCGCTCATCGGCGCGCGCTCCGGAGAGATTTCCCTGCACCAGAATGTCACCCTCACCCAGGCGGTCATCTCTTCCTGCTTCGATTTTCGCGGCCCGCGCAACAAAGTTGTGATGGTGGATCTGGAATTCCCCTCCGTCCAATATTTCTATCACGAGCAAGTCCGCAAGGGCGCGCGCGTCGAAATCGTTCCTGCCGCGGACGACGTGCGCCTCGACCTCGACAAATTTCTCGCCGCCATCGACGAAACCACCTTGCTCGTCCCGATTTCGCTGGTCCTGTTCCGCAGCTCCTTCATCGTCAACGCCCGCGCCATTATCGAGCGCGCCCATAGAGTTGGCGCTCGCGTAATCCTCGATGTTTTTCAAGGCACCGGCACCATACCCATCGACGTGCGCGACCTCGGCGTCGATTTTGCCGTCGGCGGCGTGCTCAAATGGCTCTGTGGCGGCCCCGGCGTGGCCTACTTATACGTGCGCGAAGATCTGCGCAGCACGCTGCGCCCTGCCCTCACCGGCTGGCTCGCCCATCAACGCCCCTTCTCCTTCGAAACCGGACCGGTTGAACGGCGTGAAGATTCCTTCGGCTTTCTCAACGGCACCCCGCATATCCCGGCCCTTTACGCCTGCAAGCCCGGCCTTGAAATTCTGAATAAGGTCGGCATCCACCCCATTCGCGAAAAATCCATGCGTATGACTAAACGCCTGTACGAAGGCGCAAAGTCCCACGGCTGGCGCGTAAATACTTCAGCGAACCCCGCCGAGCGCGCCGGCACCATCTCGATCGACTGCCCCAACGCCGCCGCCGTCTCTCGAGAACTGCTCGCCCGCGAAATTCTGATCGACTATCGCCCTAAAGCCGGCGTGCGCATCTCCCCGCACTTTTACAATAGCGAGGAGGAGTGCGATTTTGCGCTCACCCAGATCGCAGATATCCTGAACTCCGGAGCCTGGAAGAAACACAGCGTCGAGTCTGTTTCCGCTGCGTGAGGCCAGGTTTGCAACGCCACCACCTTAAACGCCTGGAGCATTCGTAGGAATGACCGCAGCCGCCCCCGACCTCTCCATCATCATCCCCGCCTACAATGAAGAATCACGCTTGCCCGAAACTCTCGCGAAAATTGGCGCGTACATCCAAGCTTCGCACCGCGCCACGGAAGTTCTCGTCATCGATGACGGCTCGACCGACGGCACCGTCAGCGCTGCCGAAACCATGCGCGATAAATTGCCGTCCATGCGCATCATTTCGAATGGCGTCAATCGCGGCAAAGGCTTCAGCGTCCGCCACGGAATGCTGCAAGCTCGCGGACGCATCGCGCTCTTCACCGACGCGGATCTCTCCGCCCCCATCGAAGAAGCCGACAAACTCCTGGCCGCCGTGGACGACAGTTTCGACGTGGCCATCGGTTCGCGCGCCATCGATCGCAGCCTGATCAGCGCGCATCAATCGCCCTTCCGCGAATTCGCCGGCATCGTCTTCAACACCGTGGTGCGTATTTGTTTGCGCCTCCCCTTCGTCGACACCCAGTGCGGCTTCAAAGCCTTCAAACGCGAACCCTGCAAAATAATTTTTGCCCAGCAGCGTATCGAGCGTTTCGGCTTCGACCCGGAATTGCTGTACCTGGCTCGCCATCACGGCCTGCAATCCACCGAGATCCCCGTGCGCTGGGCACATTCTCCGGGCACCAAAGTGAGCATGTTGCGGGACAGCCTGCAAATGTTCGCCGACGTTTTCATCATTCGCTGGAACGCGCTCGCCGGCCGCTACCCCCGCTAGCGCTAATCCCAGTTTGTAACTTTGCGCTACAAAGTACTTGACAGCGACCGTCCCGCTCTTTACCATCCTTCCCATGGCTTTCGCTGGTCCACTTCGTTCCATCAAATCCGAGCCCATCCCCATCGACGCTCGCGCTGCCGATCATCTCCGCTACATCCGCGAAACCATGGAGCGCGCCGCCGAATTCACCGGCGTACCCGGATGGGGTGGTGTGGCTATCGGCGTCACCGCGCTGGCTGCCGCCGCAGTCGCGGCCCGCCAGCGTTCTCCTCGCGGCTGGCTCGTCGTCTGGCTCGTCGAAGCTTTCATCGCCATCGCCATTGCGGCCCCCGCCGCCGCCACCAAGGCGCACCGCGCCAAAGCCGCGCTATTTTCCGGACCGGGCCGCAAATTTTTGCTTAGCTTCGCTCCACCGCTTTTTGTCGGCGCGCTGCTTACCTTCGCGCTGGCTAGCGCCGGCCTATTCACTGTGCTGCCCGCGTTGTGGCTCATGCTCTACGGCACCGCCATCGTGACGGGTGGAGCGTTCTCCGTCCGCGCCGTGCCGCTGATGGGCATCTGTTTGATCGCCCTCGGCGCCATCGCGCTCTTTTCGCCTGCAGCGTGGGGCGACGTTTTCATGGCCGCAGGCTTTGGTATCGTCCACATCGCTTTCGGCGTGTGGATCGCCCGGCACTACGGTGGTTAAGCGAATGTTCAGGGCGGAGCTCTTGACGGCCTTTAGGCCGTCATCTTGCTTTCGCATTTCGGGGACGCACAGAAAGGCCTGAACCGAAGGTAGAGCGAATTTTTTATGGCTAAGCTTTCAGCAGCTCGGCAGGATCGCCCATCGCGCACACGCGATGCCGCGGATTCCCCCGCGCAGATCCAACCGAAAGAAGGGGCGCACGCCCCCGCTCGCGGAGTGGCTCGTGAAGCCGTCGCCACCGACCTCGACCGCCTCATCCACGAACGCATTCGTCTTGGCATCGTCAGCGCTCTCGCCGTCAACCGCTCCCTCACCTTTAATGAACTCAAGGCCCTGCTGAAGACCACCGACGGCAACCTGAGCGTCCATGCGCGCAAACTCGAAGAGGCCGATTACATCGCCTGCACGAAGTCTTTCGATGGACGTCTGCCCAAGACCGAGTACCGCCTGGCCGCCGCGGGCCGCCGCGCGCTGGAACGCTATTTGAATCACATGGAAGCATTGATTCGCGCCACCCGCGAACGATAGGAAACTTTTTTTTGCGTGCGCACTTTGCAATGCAAAGTACTTCTACACACAACGCTGTTACAAGGAGCCGCGCCGCCATGCAACAACGCACTCAACAGCTCATCCTCACCGCCTCAGACATCGCCTCTCTCCTGCCGCCTCTCCCGGCGCCAACGCAAAACGGGCTCCACGTCGCCATCATCTCCGACGGCAACGGTCGCTGGGCCTCCTCCCAGGGCCTCCCGCGCTCCGCCGGACACCGGGCCGGCGCGGAGGCCGCGCGCGCCATCATCGAAGCCGCCCCGCGCCTCGGCATCCACACCCTCACGCTCTTCGCGCTTTCCGCGGCCAACTGGAAGCGTCCCGCTGCCGAGGTCCGCGCCATTTTAAATATCCTGCACGAATATCTTCTGGCGGAAACTTCGCGCTGCATCGCCAATCGCACGCGCATCAGCATCATCGGCCGCCGCGACCGTTTGCCCGGCGCGCTTCGCGAAGTAATCGCCGACGCTGAGGCAGCCACCGCCCACGGTACGCGCATGCATTTGCGTCTCGCGGTTGACTATTCCTCGCGCGAATCCATCTACCTCGCCGCCTGCCGCTTTTACAAAGCCACGCAACTTTCCACCGAGTCCTTTAGCAACATGCTGGCGGAGATTCACCACGGCAGTCCCGTGGAAGTAGATCTTCTGATTCGCACCGGCGGCGAACAGCGTCTATCTGATTTTCTATTGTGGGAATGCGCCTTCGCTGAGTTCGTCTTTCTCACCAAACGCTGGCCGGACTTCACCGTCGAAGACCTCACCAGTTGTCTCCACGAATTTCTTAGCCGTGAACGCACCCAAGGCGCATTGCCCCAGGATGCGGCAGACTAGTCGCGGCGAACTAACCGCGGCGGATTAATTCCGCCCAATTCCGTGTTTGACCCCGTTGCGCTCGTTATGTCCGTCGCGCCCGATACATGGCGAAAGCCTTATGCAAAACGCGCAGCGCCGTTTCCGTCAGGTGAAACTGCTCGAGTTCATCTTCTCGGGCCCAAGCGACATCCACCGCGTCACCGCCGGCGCGCGGCTCGCCGCTCAGCCGCTCGCATAGATAATCGACAATCACAAAGTGGTACCGCGGCCGTATTTTCCCTTTCACATATCGCGCCGGATCCTCGGTGAAAATCCGCTCAAAAATCTCCACCATCCCCGCGACTCTTACCGTGAGCCCGGTCTCCTCCAGTAGTTCGCGAACCACGCCCTCTTCCAGCGTCTCACCCAGTTCCAAAGTCCCGCCTGGAATCGACCATTCCCCACGCAGCGGCTCCCCGCCGCGCCGAATCAACACCGCGCGATCCTCGTATATGACAATGCCTCCGATTCCCACGATCGGCCGCTCCGGATACTCGCGCGACGTCCCCATCTGCTCACTCTGCTCCCACAGCGGCCTTACGGCTCCGCTCGCCTCCCGTGACATTGTCAGCCAGCGTGCCAACCTCAAGCCTTGACTTCGTCCCGTGCGGTATATAATACGCTGCACCGAGTCGGCACGAAGTTCCGGCTCGTCTTGCGAAGAATCCAACGGAGGATGGAGCCGTGATCCGCTGCCCTAAATGTTCCACCGAAATCGACGTCGACGAAGACGAAGTCGAAGAAGGGGAAATCCTGACTTGTCCCGAATGCGAGTCCGAGCTCGAAGTATCACAGACTCATCCCGTGCATCTAAATCGCATCTCTGACGATGATGACGAGGAAGAAGAAGAGGTAGCCGAAGGCGCCGCCGCGGAGAATGGCGACCTCCTCGACGACGACGATGATGACGATGACGAGGAAGATGATGACGAGGAAGAAGAGGAATAGCTAGTTCGCGGTCAGCCGTCGCCGTCGAGCATCTCGCTCTGGAGCGCGCACATCCAATTCCCATGAAGGTCACGTTCTCTATTTCACGATGCCCCCGCGTTTTCGCCTTCCTGGCGTTCCTGATCTCTGCTGTTGTGGCGCGCACACAGCAGCCGCCGCCACCGCCGCCGGATGCTCCGCAGACCTCCGCACCGACCGATAGCGCCGCCGCGAACGCCGCAAAGCACAAGCACCACCTCGACGACTTTCTGATTCACGGAACCGTCTTCAACGATAAGGCGCTTTCCTTGCCGGGAGCTCAATTACGCATCCGGCGCGCCGACGAGAAAAAATTTCGTTGGAACACCTACACTAATTCCCGTGGCGAGTTTGCGATTCGCGTCCCGCCGGGCGCGGACTATGAAATCGTCGTGCAGTCCAAGGGCTTCGCCGATGCTACGCAGACGGTGAACGCCTCCAACGGCTTGAGCGACGAAACCATGGTCTTCCGCATGGAGCTGCCCGAAAGGAAAAAGTGAATACCCTCGGCCGCTTCGTCATCTTGCTGCTCCTGCTCGCCTGCCTCCCGCTCTGCAGTCCCGCGCAGAATTCCAAGCACGAACCCGAACTGCGCACCGTGCGGGGCCAGGTGCTCGACAAGTCGGAAACGCCCGTCCCCGCGGGTGTGGTCTTTCTGAAAAACATGCGCACCAACACTATCCGCAGCTACATCAGCGACGAAACCGGCGACTATCGCTTTAGCGGCCTCGATCCCAATGCCGACTACGAGCTGCATGCGGAGAAAGACGGAGCCAAGTCTCAGACCCGCACGATTTCCAGTTATGACAGCCGCAAAGATATAGTTTTGAATCTCAAGCTCGACAAGCAGAAATCCTGATCCACGGCAAGGTCCTGGGCAACCCCGGCCAAGCCTAGACCGTCAAACCGACGTCGAACCAAACCGCGGAAAATCTCTTAGTTTGTGGGTCCAAGCAGTTTTGTCGGTCGAAACGCTCTCGTGGGTCGGAACCGTTTTGTGGGTCGGAGCTTTAGCTCCAACATTATGTCCTCGGCTATCAGCGCGCTTTAGCGCCTGGGGAGCCTTTTTGCCACGCTCCGGAAGCCCAGGCGGCGTTCTCCACAGGAAAGCCGCCGCGATTCGCGTATGAGATTCGTGGGCTTGAGGTTTAGACTGAGATAATCCAGTCAGCGCGCTGGCCATCCTATCATCCGGTCGCCTACGGGCCGCGGAGAGGCACTTTGCCACAATTTAGGCCCAGACTTAACCCTCAACTCAGCTCTTATTTTCGATGGACGACCTGCATCCCACGGCTGTTCGCGCTACTAGCCATCGCATCATCTTGCTTCGCGCAGGGCCAGCCGGCCGCGCCAACTACTTCGTCGGCGAATAGTCCGACCGGCCAGGCTCCGGCGACCGCTCCACAAAATCCCCCGCCCAGCACCGGTGGGAACACCTCGCAGCCGCCGAATCCTCAGCAACAGCCGTCTTCGGCCACCACAACTTCTCCGGTGCCAGGACATCCCGGAGACCAACCACCCGCCCAGAAGAATTCTTCTGATCAGGACAGTTCAGCAGGAGCCGAAACCAAAAAGAACGACCGGATGTTTTTTGTCATGCCGAACTACCTGACGGTAGACAACCAGTCGCAGGTGAAACCAATTTCTTGGAAAGAGAAATTCGCCATCACCGCCTCGGGCGCGTTTGACCCATATGAATTCGTGGTCGTGGGTATCGTGGCGGGCATCCGCCAAGCGGATAACGCCTATCCGGCATTCGGACAAGGCATCGAGGGATACAGCAAGCGCTACGGAACGTCTTTCGCGGATCAGGTGGACGGCAACATCATGGTCGGCGCCGTTTATCCTTCGCTCCTAAGAACCGATCCGCGTTATTTTCGCTTGGGAAGAGGCGGGTTCGTTCACCGCTTTGGTTATGGCATCAGCCGTATTTTCGTGACTCGCCGAGACTCCGGCGGTAGCGTCTTCAACGTCTCCGAGTTTTTCGGCAACGCCACGGCCATTGCCATTTCCAACGTTTATTATCCCGCTGCCAATCGGAGTTTTTCCTCGAGTTTCAGCGGCTGGGGATTGCAGATGGGCCTCGACGCCTGGGGAAATGAGCTCAAGGAGTTTTGGCCGGATATTCACCGCTATCTATCAAAAAAGAAGCGGGCCGCGGCCGATTAGTCTGCGCCCCACGTAAGCGAGGAGGTGCCATCTTGGCAATTCTTAAGAGCGCCGAGTTTTTGGGTAGTCGAAGATACGATAATCGCTCGAAGTTTTTCCGCGCAGCGACAAGGAAAAGTCCACAAATCCTCAGCTAATCCCGTCTCGAAAATTTGGTACTGGTGCCGGCGGAGGGAATCGAACCCACGGCCTAGGGATTATGAGACCCTCGCTCTACCACTGAGCTACGCCGGCTTGAAGCAATCCTTAATGCTACGGAGTCGCTGCCAGAAGTGTCAAGGCCATGCCCTTCCGCAGATTTCACTTCCACGCCTTTTCTCACGGCGCTTTTCGTAGGGCGCTGTATACCCACAAGCGTGTTTACGTCCGTAGAGTGCGTTCCCGCGGTAGACTCGGCCCTCGCACGATCCGATTTCAATTCAATTCTTCTAGCAGTATATACGTAAAATAAGTCTTGACATAAACTTCTACTATGCCACATAATCTCCTGCATGGAGAAGTGCGCCTCGCCGTCCTGGCGAGGATCCCGTCCAACGAATCGGTTGTAAGTCTCTTGGCCCCGCCCACGACTCCACGCGTCGCAACGTCGAGAAACGCCTCGCAACGGCCCTGCACAACGCACCATGAACTTTCACGATTCCGGCAGGGTGCCCCGACGGGTGTTTTCTTGTAAATGCGCATTCTAAAGGAGTTAAAGTCTAGTATTTTGATATAGTTACCAAGTGCTCATTCTGCAAGACTTACGGAGATCTCCTGGGCAGCATGCGCTAGCGCAAAGAGCCCCTCCCAATGCCGATTTACTCCCGACTGGACCTTCACTGCGCTATCCGCCCTAGTCCTATAAACTTTGGTACTGTCGTACCGTTGCTACCACAACTGCCTCCGGTCAACATGCCTCTGGGCGACAACTACCTCCGTCATCCCCCAGGCGAAGGCTTGGCGAAGACGGTTGCAGTTGTTCACCTGATTTTCACAGGTCTCATAGTCCACGCTGCTTGACTTTTTTGCGTGACCATATAGAGTGCGTCCAGGAGTTTTACCCAATCCTGGAGGCACTATGTCACGCAAACTCGCAGTGGTATTCCTGGCCATGCTCGTTTTGGCTGGTGCTATGGGCTTGAAAACGGCGGTTGTCGCGCACAGCGATGGCTCCGTCATCATGGCCAACGGCGGAGCACCTCTACCGCCAACGCCTTGGAAGTAGTTCTGGTTAAAGCTGGTTAGTTAGCAGCCGATCCAGAGGCCAAGGCAGCGAGAAGGAAACGTGCCTGGTCTCATCGAAAACTCGGTTTGGATACTTTGCACTCTTCTTGAGGCCTTGGTAGTGGTGTGCGCGCTTAAGAAAGGCGCCTTCCGTCGCTATCTATTTTTGAACGTATATATGGCGGCTTCGGTGCTCGTTAGCATCGGCCGCTACGAAGTGTTGTCTCACTCCGGATTCGAGTCATCTGCGTATCGGTACTTCTATTATTACTCGGACTCGGTTCTAACCATCCTGTTGTATTTCGCGCTCACCAGTCTGTATGCGCATGTGTTTGGCGAGCTGAAGGCCAATCGTTTCGTGCGGCTCGGTGCCGTAATTTTGCTCGCCGGCACGGCTGTTTTCTCTTACGCCGTGGTGCAGCAATACAACAGCCGGATGCTCACGCACTTCGTGGTTGAGCTTTCGCAAAATCTTTATTTCGTCGGCCTGGTTCTTACGTATTTACTGTGGGCCGCCATCATGAAAATGCGGGAAACGCGCGCACAATTGGTCCAATTGGTTTTGGCCCTGGGTGTGTACTTCAGCTTGTTCGCCGCCACCTACGCTTTGCGTAATCTTTACCCCTCGCAGAGCTCCGTTTTCCTAAGTTTGCTGCAGATGTTTGGCCTGGTTCTTCCGATAGCTTGGGCCTACGCTTTCTGGCGCTTGTCCATGGACGAACGCATTGCTCCGGCGCGCCTGGCGATGGTGCCCCGATGATGCCCGCCTTCATCTTCGTCTGCTCCATCACGCTGCTGCTCCAGTTCTTTGTCTCGTACTGTCGTTCGCTGATCGCCGCCTCCGCCAGGCAACCGCTTTCGCGTGAAGTGCAGGACGTCACCGGCATCCAGAAGAACGCCTCGGGTGAAGACTTCCCGCGCGTCATTCAGCTCTTGCATCTCTGCCCGGAGAGCCCCGACGATCGCACGCGCATACGCGCTGTCGGCGCTTACTTCGGTATGCTGAATTTTGTCCGCTCCACCGTCGCGCGCCTCATGCCCTCGTTGCGTTCCTGGACCGAATTCGAGCGCGCGCAGTGCGCCTATTTCGCGGCCGTGACTCTCGAGCGCCGCATCGCGTTCAGCCGCGACATGCTTGCGCAGCAGATGGATGGCTAGCTCGCCGCTCTCTCGCCAATCCGTTCTACCGTCGGATACCGATAACCTTTTCGCAACATTTCCACCGATGGCGCTGTGGCACGCGCTCCGGGACTGCTATTCTGGTCGGGTACACTCCTCACCGGAGTGTGAGCGTCCGCAGCGCAAAACTCACCGGTGACTAAAACTTGCTTGCAATGCGGTGCCGTACTGCCATCGAGCATACGCGCCTGTAATTTCTGTGAAGACTCCTCGGTCGCCGAGCCCCTTCAAACCGGGACGGCACGCGCCGCTCGTGGCGGTCCCAGCGCCCATAGTGCTCGCAGCGCCGAATCTTCCGATCTAACGTCCGATAGTGACTCCGCGTGGCGGGATGAACTTGCGCACCGCATCGAGAGCTATCGCGGTCGGAAGAAGAAAGCCGCGCCAAGTTCGGCGCAAACGCGGCTACCTTTCGAGACGGCGCCGTCCACGGTCGTCGATGCTCCGGTTCGTTCGCGGCAGATGGTTCCGAACTCCATTCGTGCCGACGTAGCGATTTCGGAACCAGATCGATCTCTGCCGCTCAAGGAAGAATTTTCCTTCACTATCGCCATCGGACGTCCGCCGAAAAAGCGTGATGACGAGACGCGCATGATCATTGACGTCTCGCTTCCGCCGGAAAAATCCGCGGCACCGGACGACGCAATTGACCATGCCACTCCGATCGCAGCTGGGGCTCGCCAGGGCTTGCTCGGTACGGCTTCCATCGACGAGCGCAGGCTTGCCGCCGTCATTGACACTGCTTGTCTGATGTTCGCATACGGCGCTTTCCTGGCGCTTTTTGGCGCGCTGGGCGGCGAATTTACCGTAAGCAAACTGAGCGGCGCGGTTTGCATCGCCACTTTCGCCATCGTCTACCTGCAATACTTCGCGCTATTCACAATCTTCGGCGGAACTACGCCAGGGATGATGCTTCGCGGCTTGCAGGTGGTCAGCTTCACCGGCGAGCCTCCAACGCCGCGACAAATGCTCCTGCGCAGCGTTGGCTACGTGCTTTCTGCCGGAACATTTTTCCTCGGTTTTCTGTGGTCCATGTGGGATGAAGATACGCTTACCTGGCATGACCGGATCTCACGAACCTATTTGAGTCCGGTGGAATCTTTCACGAATGTCGAGGCTGCCGACACCGCTCCCAGCCATTGATGTCCATTCCTGCGGGAATCAGAATGCAGGCGCGCTAAGGGAAACCTCGCGCAGCGCGTAGCTAATTCGTTTCTGCGTTTGTTCTGTGTTTGTTTTGCAGCGCGTTTCGGGGTTTGCTTTTGAGTTTGTAGCGCCGGCGATTCCGCATCCCACCAGCGGAAACAACTACTTCCTAACCGCTTCGTCCGAGGCAATCTTTCCGTCGCGAATGTGGATCACGCGATGGGCATGCTGCGCGATGTCGTGTTCGTGCGTCACCACAATGATGGTGTTGCCCTGCTGGTGCAGATTCTCAAACAGCGTCATGATCTCTTCGCCGGTCTTGGAATCCAGGTTTCCCGTGGGTTCATCCGCCAGCACGATAGAAGGTGAATTTACCAGGGCCCGCGCGATGGCCACGCGTTGCCGCTGACCACCCGATAGCTCGTTCGGCTTGTGTCCTATGCGATCGGTAAGATCCACGCGCTCCAACGCCTTCTTGGCTTTCTCGATGCGTTCTTCCGAGGGCGTTCCGTTGTAAATCAGCGGCAACTCCACGTTGTGCAACGCGGTCGCGCGCGGCAGCAAATTAAAGGTCTGAAACACGAATCCGATTTCCTTGTTTCGGATATACGCCAGCTCGTCGTCATCCAGCTCGCTGACCAGCCGCCCCGCCAGCCAGTACTTGCCCCCGCTCGGCGAATCCAGACAGCCAATCAGATTCATCAACGTGGATTTACCGGACCCCGAGGGACCCATGATCGCCACATATTCGCCCTTGCGGATTTGCAGGTCCACGCCGCTGAGGGCGTGCACCATTTCCGTGCCCATCTGGTAGGTCTTTTCCAGTGCTTCGGTCTTGATGACCACTCCCGAGCTGACCAGATCCTCGCGATACGAATCCGTCGATGGCGTTTCGACTGGCATTACACTCTCCCGTGCATTTCTGACTTGGCCGCCGAGCTAGCGTTTAGCTCTGCTGATCGTCGGGCTTCTTCGGAGCGGAGTTATCCACCTTGACGGCAGCCTCTGGCTTCAGCGTGCGCAGCGCCTTGTAACTGCCCACCACAATTTCGTCGCCGGCCTGCAAACCCTTGGTAACTTCGATGTCTGTTACGCCGGCAATCCCGGTGTCCACCGGCTTAAACACCGCCTGCTTGCCGTGCACCACAAACACGCCCTGCACTTCGTCCTTCTTCGGATCGCCGGTCACGGCTGTGGGTGGCGGGGCGGCCAGCGTCACGCTGGAGTTGCCGCCCTTCTTGGCGCTCTTCGCGGCCTCATCCAAATCCTTGCGCGTGCGCACGGCCAGCGCCTGAATCGGAATGGCGATTACATTTTTCTTTTCCGCGGTCTTGATCTTAGCGGTCGTCGAAAGCCCCGGCCGCAAGTTTTCTGGCGGCGCCGCCAGCGTTACTACCACCTTGAAATCTTTCGCCTCTTGCGTGCTCGTCGTTGATTGCGTGGTCGCCAAGCCCGAACTGCGCAGCACCGCTTGCGACCCGATGGCCGTCACCGTCCCTTTGAATATCTTTCCGGGAACGGCATCAATGGTAACGTCCGCCAACTGGCCGATCTGCACATTCACGATATCCGTCTCGTCTACTTTCACTTCCGCGGTAACCACGGACATGTCCGAAAGCGTCATCAGGAAACTACCATTGGCATTCTGAATGCCCGGCACCACGTACTCGCCCAAGCGCACCGGCAAGTAGCTGACGATGCCATTTATGGGCGATATATAAGCTGTTTTCTGCAAAATGTCCTGCGTATGTACCAGCACGGCGCGGCTCTGGTTCACTTGCGCGCGGGCCTGCGCCAGCTGCGCATTCAAAGACTGCACACGCGCTTCGGAGGAAGCCACTCCAGCCACGGCGCCGTCATACGTGGTTTTGCGTTGATCGAAATCCTGCTTGGCAATTAGGCCGTCCTTGAAAAGTCCTTGGCCGCGATCGTAATCCAGTTTGGCTTTCTCCAGGTTGGCGCGCTGTTGCAAGAGGTCTGCTTGCGCCGCCTTGAAGCTGGCGTCGGCAGCCAACACTCCGGACTCGTTGGAATTAATGGCGGCGTCCTGAGCGTGCACATCGGCGGTGGCTTGCACATTTTCCTGCAAGAGCAATTTGTCGCCCTTCTTGATGTGGTCGCCTTCTTGCACCAGAATTTCTGTAATGCGCCCAAATCCCTGCGCCGTCACATTGGTGTACGTCGTTGGCTTAATTTCTCCGGAGGCCGTCACCTGCGAGACCAGTGATTCTTGCGTGGCAACTTTGGCCGTTTGCACGGTCACCACGCCCTTGTTGGCCTGGTTGATGCTCACCAGCACGATGATGCCGACCACTACAGCGGCACCCAACCCGATCAAGACTTTTTTCCACGTCTTCATGCCATGCCCCTTCGTATTCCCGCGTAACCCGAGCTAACACGTGACCTTGCGGCGGCGATACTTCGCAACTAGACAGAGTTCCAGTGATCCCGGCAGCGGCACCTGTAGATACGGTTCGCCTAACCAAAATGTTTCGCTAGCGGCTCGCTCCGGTATCGCCGCGGCTGCGCTGCTGGAAGCCGTATTCGCCGCGCTTAAAACGCTGGTTGCAGGCTGCCGAATAGCCCACCGAAACACGCAACCCTTGGTGCATCATGATTTTAGAGTCAAAACACGTTAAAGGGAAGGTGTCCCAAGACCATCTCTCGCGGATCAGAGGATCGCCCGCCCGGAACCGAGTCTACTGGCTTTTGACGCAGCGAAACAGCAACCCGCTGCCTGCAAAGTGTAAGCCCTACGAATTCACACGCGAAAGGCGCATGCACGAACGCACACACGAATTTGGCCTCCTGAATCGACACAAAAGAATGCTATACTGCGTCGTCTTCTGGAGCATCTCCGGAGGCACGCCGCGGAGAGGTGGCAGAGCGGCTGAATGCGGCGGTTTGCTAACGCCAATGAGCCACTTCGCTATCTGATACAAAACTCAACTAAATCCCTTTGCCAGCCATCAGATAGCACGATTCGCGGTCTTTTTGAGTTTGCTGAATTTGCCCTGTTTTGGGCCAATTTTAGTGACAATGTGGTGACAGTTGAGGGTTTCAACCTCTCGCGCACATGAGTGTCACAAGCTCAACCGCAACCTCTTCATTCAAATAGTTTTGCTCACCGAGTAAAAAGTACTGTAACAAACATCAGGTCGAGCCGAGTCCTCCGTCTTCCAATTAGTTTAGCCGGTAGTTCCCAGCGAACTTGACAAGGTGGCGTTGTTTCACGGGTATCGAACTGTTCGTTGACGGCGGCAGAGCGCAGATCTAATCAAGCGTGAATCTCGCCAGTGCTGCAGGTCGCGATCAAGCACTCTTCTCCCCCTTAATGCTATAAATCAGTTCTGCCATGTCCGACCAGGAACAGCGTCTTGAAATGCACAAAGATGCCATACGTGCGTCCCAAGGGCACCCGAGCGAGGTTGGAACCGAATGGAGTACATGGCGGACGCTACACCTGCCTATGTTTCGGAATCTACTGGTTGCCGACTTGGTCTCAGATGTGGGCACCTTTATGCAAGGTGTCGGTGCCGCATGGCTGATGGTTTCGCAAGGGGCCGGGCCGCTGCTTGTGGCGCTGACACAAACTGCCTCGGCATTTCCATTTTTTCTGCTGGCGCTGCCTGCAGGAGCTTTGGGCGACATCCTTGATCGGCGGAAACTGATACTGACGACGGAAGTGTGGATGTTTTCTGTCGCGATCATGCTTGTTGTTCTGACGGTGCTGCATTTAATTACGCCCTGGGTGCTGCTCCTTTTAACGCTTGCTTTGTCGATCGGAGATGCGCTCGAAGCGCCGACCTGGCGAGCAGTCCTTCCAGAAGTAGTGCCGCAAGAAGGATTGATGTCGGCCATTGCTCTAAATGGCATTGAATTTAATCTGGCTCGCGCGATCGGTCCAGCACTGGGTGGATTTCTGATCGCGGCGTTAGGAATCACCACAGTGTTTTCGCTTAATGCCGCATCGTATCTTGGCGTGCTATGGGTGATTGCACGGTGGAAGCGACCGCCACACCAGCCAGGCCCGCTGCGAGAGACCGTGTCGGGTGCGATCCGCGCGGCGGTTCGGTACACGAGAAACGCGCCTGAGATTCTGACCGTTCTCGGACGAATCGGATGCATTATGTTTTTTGCAAGCGCGTTTTGGGCGCTCCTGCCCACCGTCGCTCACGAATTGCGACGGAGCGCCACCCTTTATGGACTGCTCCTAACTGTCTTTGGCGCTGGCGCAGTGCTGGGAGCCATGGTGCTACAGCGGACGCGTTCGTTGTTCTCGTCTGATGCGATGCTCGGACTGGGAACGACCGTCTTTGCTGGGGCGCTGTGGGGCGTGGCGGCATTCAAATCCGTAGCACTTCTGTCCGTTGCCATTTTGTTTGGAGGGGCTGCATGGACCGCGATCATGTCTCTGATGACCACGGTTATGCAGAACTTGGCGCCGGACTGGGTGCGCGCGCGTGCAATGGCTGTGTTCATGCTCGTCTACATGGGAACGTGGACAGCCGGCAGCGCTTTCTGGGGATATGTTGCGGGCCGGCAGGGTACACACTTTTCTTTGATTACCGCGGCTATTGGCACCGCCGTTTGTCCAATATTGGTTTTGATTTCCCGCTTACCAGATACGCCTGTGGACCTGGGGGCTTGGGATCACTGGGGCAAACCGATGCTGGTCGGAGACGTAGACCCAAGTCAAGGACCCGTACTGGTTACGGTGGAATATGAGGTTGACCCGGGGAAGGCGGACGAGTTCCTGGAGGCTCTCCACAAATTTGCACGAGTGCGGCGGCGGGACGGAGCATCAAGGTGGGGCGTCTATCGCGATACTGAGCATCCGGCGATCTACGTCGAAACGTTCATCGTCGAATCTTGGGCGGAGCACTTGCGACAGCACGAGCGATTGACGCAAGGAGACCGCGGCCTTGAGGAAAACGTGGGTCGTTTTGAATCGAAGCCTATCAAGGTGACGCATTTCATTTATGCGCGTAGCAAGCGCGGCCGACATTAATCGCAATGCGACGTGCAGAGGCGGGCAGAACCCACCGGCAGTATTGGGCGATGCGGCATTAAGGGTCCTCACGGACAGGACTACGGCTTAGTTATCCGAGTCTAGCACTTACATCGCCAAGCTCTTAGCGTCGACGCCCCAACACCCATGCAGTATTCTGGTAAGGGGAGAACAAGAAACCGTGGAACTCTTCGCCACTTCCTGTTGAGCATCTACGTCGCTACATTCACCGGTGGAGCGCTGCGGACGTAAATTATCGAGTCGTGGAGCAGTTCATTACGGGTCACATCGTCAGGACCTTTGCCGAGAAGGCGGCTATTCGTAGCGGCCACACAAGGGCGCAGTCGGCAGTCCTAGAAGCAATGACTGATTCTCTGATCAGAGTTTCGTTGACCGACGTGCGGCGACATTTTTCGTGACGAGGACTAGACGACGGGCATTGCGGATAAAACTGTGCGATCGGGATCATTTACGATGCGTGCTTGGGCTTACCCTTCGAAGGATCGTCCTTATCTTGTCAAGCGGACTAGCGCTTGGCTCCCGGAAGACGATACCTCCGGGGACAACCACAGTAATCTCTGTTCCGGAAGTACCGGAACTGGCAACCGTCAATTTGCCTCCGATTCGCTCAACCCGCTCGTGCATTCCCCGCAGACCGAAGTGTCCTTCTGTACCGTGATCTCCAGTCGTCGGGTCGATGCCAACACCATCGTCTTTGACGCGTAAAGCAAGATCGTGGCCATATTTCAACTCAACTTCCAGTCGACTCCCCTTTGAGTGCGTGCAGGCATTGCGAATGGCCTCATAACCAACGCGATAGATCTCGTCGCGGACAACCGGATGCATCTCCTTTGCTTCTCCGGTCACAGAAAAAGACACCTCAATAGGGCCAATCAATCGACACTCTTCCGCTGCCCTCTTGAAGGCTTCCGCCAGATCGTTCTTCTGTGTGGCTGATGTGCGCAGCGAATTCAGCGCGTCCCGGCCTTCCTGAGTTGCCTGTCCAAGCCAGACGGACAATTGTTCCACGGCACGCCGCATTCGTTCGGGATCGTCCGAATTCTTGAGAGCATTGTCTGCGACTAATTTGCTGCCCTGGATGGTCTGCAAAAACGTATCGTGAAGGTCTCGCGCCATACGCGTGCGTTCGGCCAATCGCTCGTCAAACAGAGCGCTCAGGGCTGTGGCGGCTTGACGCACCCGCAACTTGTACAGCGCGTAGACGACGAAGATGCCCGCAACGATGCAGAAAGCTAGAAACCAGTTGGTCTGGAACCATGCCGGCGCGATGCTGAAGTCTAAGGTCGCGCCGTTTTCATTCCAGACTCCGTCGTTGTTGCACGCGATCACACGAAATCGGTACTTTCCCGGACCAAGATCATTGTAGAAGGCTTGGCGGCGCGTTCCCGGTTCCTGCCAGCCTGCATCGCGGCCTTCCAACTGGTAGCGGAAGAATACTTTTTGAGGCACTGCTACGCTTAGTGCGGTGTAGTCAATCTGAACGTCGCGAGTCAGGGCCGGCAGACGAACACCATCCCCAAGTCCATAATCCTTACGATCGGCAATTACCTTCTCTACGTGTACGGTTGGTGGAATGTGGTTTCTGAATAGTTCTTTGGGATCGATCGATTGTACTTCCACGCGGGTCGCAAACCAGAGTCTTCCGTCCAGCGTCTTGGTAGCAATGGGCTGAACAAGTTGGAAACTTGGTGCGGCCCGTGCACCGTCAAATCTGTCGAATACCTCAACGGTCAACTTGCTTTCCTCGCGGCGACGCCATTTCTCGAATTCCGCCCCCCCAATCCTCACCAGACCGCGTTGGCAGTAGAGCCAAAGGTCGCCCTCATTGTCTCTGAGCATAGAGAAGACCGAGTTGGCCGGGAGGCCATTCCGGATATCGAGTATCTGCCAGTGCTGCTTATCCCAGCGAAAGAGCCCGTCCGTGGTCGCCACCAACAGAGAATCATCGGAGTCAAGCATCATGTCCCAGACGCCGAATGAACTTCCTGGTCGATTCAATGACAGGGTTTGTGATTTTCCATCACGATAATACGTCAGAATGTATCCCTTCGAGGCAATCCAGATTCCTCCGTCGCGGTCGGGGGCGAGCAAACCTGTATCGCGGGCATCGCTGCTCACCGCCGTCACGACGTACTCAGCAATCCGATCCTTTATTCGAAAAAGACGATGATGTTCCGTCAAGACCCAGATATTCTGACTTACATCCTCGGTGATTGCAGAAACGCCGCTCTCGTCCAGGCTGGACGCATCCGCGCGCCTGACCTCCTCAAACCGACCGCGTTCATAGACTAGCAACTTCTTGTCCAGCCCGAGCCAAACCGCTCCGCTATGATCCTGAAACAGAGCCGACACTTGCTGCCCCTTTAACCCTTCGTTTTCCGACAGGACGGAGTGATGCTCGCCTTTGAGAATGTCGACAGATCCCCCATTTCCAATCCAGAGGGAGCCGTCTTGTAGGCCAAGGACCGTGAGGATCGAGGATCCCGATAATCCTTCGCGCGTAGAGTAGCTGACGACGGGAGTATCACGGAACATGTCGAGTCCCCCATCGGTCACCGCCCAGACATTGCCTTCGCGATCTTCGTAGATCAGCGACACGTTCTTGCCCGATAGACCGTCCGTGGTACCGTAGTGCTCTGCTACCCCATCGTGAACGCGATACAGTCCATCGTTGGTAGTTCCAATCCAGAGCGAGTTATTTCGATCCATGAATAATGTCTCAGACCGGACTCGCGCTCCGTCAAAGCCGGGAACAACGTACGAAGCCCATTTTTCGCCGTTGAAATAAAGAACGCCCATATCTGGCGCAATTACGCCTGTGGCTGCCCAAATCGTTCCCGACGGTCCGGCCGCGACGTCCATTACGCCATCGCTCGCCGCCAGACGCTTCGCTCTCTCATTCAAGTACGTGCTCGCGGAGCCCGGCCGCCAGCGACAAAGCACACTGGATCCGAACCACAGATTTCCGGAACTGTCCTCTGTCAATCCAATCCCATATTTGACAGATATGCCGTCCGCTTCCCCGTAGCAATGGATCCCGTTCCCCTCCACCCGGCACAAAGGCCCCTCGCGTCGGGGAACACGATAGCGCGTGAACCAGATTGTTCCTTCGTGGTCTTCCAGGATGGCGGAGACTCCGCTATGTTGTGCGGGATCCGAATACCACTGAAACATGCCGTCTTTCAACCGGCCGATGCCGTTTGGCGTTCCAATCCACAGGCTGCCGTCACGGGCCCCCAAGAGATAGTTATAGCCATGGCCTGGCAGACCAGCGGAATCATACGGAACGAACTTGACACCATCGAAACGCAGCAAGCCATTCTGCGTTCCCAACCACAAGTAGCCGTCGGTGGTCTGAGCGATCGTGGTTCGAACTTCGACGACCCCGTCTTGTGTTCGCCACGCCGTATGCGCGTACTGCGAGATGTGACGCGCCGGACCGACGGCCCAGACGGAACTCACTGCGGAGGACAAAACCAGAAAGCAGATGGGCAATGACCGCGAGATGTGCAGCCTTTCCACCTTAGATCACGAATCTCCCACACTCCGGACTCGCCGAAGAAAGTTTTAAACCATTTCCGAAAAATGCGTTCGCTATACTCTATTCTTGACTCTACTGTGCTAATGGTTTTCGGGATACACCAGGATCAATAGCTAATATCCTCTAGTTTTCTAGAGGTCGTAATCAGGGGTCATATTTGCAGCAAGCCGCGCCGCACAGCAATCGTGACGGCGTGCGTCCGATCGTTGGCGCCCAGTTTGTCCACGAGATTCTTGATGTGGAAATTCACGGTAGCCTCCGCGATCGCGAGTTGACCGGCGATTTGCTTGTTACGATAGCCATCGCGAATGAGTCTAAGCACTTCCAGTTCTCGGCCCGTAAGATCTTCATCGCCCAGATGTTCGGCAAGCCGCGCCGCAATCTCTGCCGGCACATGTGTTTTCTTGCCAGCGTGCACCGCGCGGATTATGGCCAACAGTTCATCTTGCGGCATGCTCTTAAGGATGTACGCCGAAGCGCCGGCTCGCAGCGCTCGTTTAATTTCGCCGTCACTGTCAGAGGTTGTCAGCATGATGACGCGAGCCTGGGGAAACTCCCCTCGAATCGCTATTAGCGTGTCGGTGCCATTAGCACCAGGGAGCTGGAGGTCCATCAGCGTAATGTCTGGCCGATGACGTCGAAATTCTGCGATAGCCTCAACTGCATTGGCTGCCTGGGCGACGAGAAGCATGTCTTGCTCCGAACCGATGATCGTGCTGAGACCAGCACGAAAAACCGGATGGTCCTCAACAGTCAGGATACGAATCCGGGCGGGAGAGCCCATCACAATTCCTCCTTCGGGAAATTGTAACCATCTTTGCCGCACCGGCCAAGGGCTGGGATTGCGGCGGAGACGCAGCTGTAGCAGGCCTACAACACCCAAAATTTGATCCCTTCCTCTGCCAAGAGGGGAACCCTCGCACTCTAGAAAAATGTAGGCCAAGAACTATCGCATTTGGGGTGGGCATAAATGCATGTCTCATTCATGCTGTGGGTGTGGGACAAGAAAATAAACTGCACCAGGCGGAAAGGAGTCGATGAACACTGTCGCCAATAGTACGCAAACACCCAACACGGCAAACCCTTCGTACAAGGGGGGTTCTTTGCACCGTCGCACTGTACTCGGAGGGATCACTGCTCAATCCGTTGGCTTCCCGTCGGAAGGATCGTTGCCAATTTTTGCCTCGCGCCAAGTTGAAAACGCGTTGGATTACGAAAGGACGATTGAGGGCAGGGACAAGGAGACGAAACAAATACTTTGTTTCAAGGAGGAAGTTCGCGCCGAGTTTGGAGAAATCGTCGGCGAGAGCCCCGCATTGAAGACCGCATTAAACCTGGTTTCCGTAGTGGCCCCTACGGGTTCGAGCGTGCTAATCCTGGGCGAGACGGGAACTGGCAAAGAACTCGTTGCACGTGCGATACATAGGCTGAGCGGTCGCCGCGAAAAGGCATTCGTCAAACTGAATTGCGCTGCAATCCCCTTGGGGCTTCTGGAGAGTGAGCTGTTCGGCCACGAAAAAGGAGCGTTTACCGGCGCCATCGCCCAGAAAGTCGGGCGCTTCGAACTCGCCGACAAAGGCACGCTTTTTCTGGACGAAGTTGGCGACATCCCGCTGGAACTTCAGCCAAAACTGTTGCGCGTCCTGCAAGAGCGGGAGTTCGAGCGTCTCGGAAGCGGCCGGACACTTCGCGTCAACGTCCGTTTGGTTGCGGCGACGCATCGAAATCTCACAGAAATGGTCAAGCGAAATGAATTCCGTAGTGACCTCTATTACCGGCTAAATGTATTTCCTGTTTTGCTGCCGCCTTTGCGAGCGCGCCAGGAAGATATACCCGAGCTGGTCACTCATTTCGTCGGCTTCTATGGCCGCCAGATCGGCAAGCCTATCGAATATATTGCTGAAGAAACTATGGCGGCACTGCTCGCCTACCCATGGCCGGGCAATGTGCGGGAGCTACAGAACTTGATCGAACGTGCTGTGATCCTTTCGCGCGATGGCGTGCTTCCTAATCCGCTACGGTCAAACCATCAAGAGACGGTAACTGTGGTTTCAAACTCGATCACTCTGAAAGAAGTTGGCCGAGCACTGATTTTGCAGGCGTTAGAAGCGGCAGGTTGGATGATCGGTGGGCCAGAGGGCGCAGCAGTCAAATTAGGACTGAAACGCACCACGCTAATCTACAAAATGAAGAAGCTTGGAATTGTCCGACCTATTCCAGGCCGGGGGACAAGAACTCCGTTAGAAGTACTCGACCACGCCGAGTTGAAGGCAACGTAATACAAGTTTCTGCTACGCCCGATCGCGCAGCAGCGTACTTGCGATAGAAGCATTGGTTGCTCCTGCCTGGCGCCTCAGACTCTTCACAGTCGACCTGAATCCTCATTCCGTTGATACAACTGCGCTCGCATAGCGTCAATACGTATTCTGCGTTGACGTCAAAGATTCGACGGCCAACCGAAGCACTCTCAATTAGTCACTTCGCAAATCATTTGTATTCCGTCAACTGCTGTGCGCCTGTGCGGTGGCAGGAGACTTGCTGTTGTAAATGGCCGAGCTCATCTTTCACGTCGCAACTGGCACTCGAAGCGTTAAGCGTCGATTGGCGCCGAGAGGAAGACGAGATGGAGGCGGCACGGTCTTGTATCTCGGCTATGCACGTCAGGTAACTGGCGAGGTGCTTCATGCCGACGGCGGCGCTCACGCGGGCCGTTGGTAACCATGAGTCGTTAAAAGGAGGTGCGTGATGTCATCGGCTCTGAATTTCACGGCTAGCTGGAACAAGTGGTATCGCGTGCTGCGTTATCACAAGGGATTTGGAGTATTCGACTCATTGCGCTTTGGCCTGTGGCTGGCGTGCGGGTGAACCAGGTTCACGCGTGCTCAGGAATTGCCAAACACTAACGGAGGGAGCGGCCATGAATACTCACGAGGCCACACGGGAAGGTGGACTGATTCGCAATGGAAAGGGCGCATTGACTGATGAACAGAAGCTCGTTGTACAAGCGAAGTCCGGACACTCAAGCGCTTTCGGAGAACTCTACGAGCGTTATCAATTAAAGATCTACCGTTCCGCCTTCCGCATACTTCGCAATAAACAAGATGCGGAAGATGCCGTTCAGCAGTCCTTTCAGCGTGCATTTGTGAACCTACATCGATTTCGCGGGGATTCCGCATTCGCAACTTGGGTGACGCGCATAGCAATCAATGAAGCGCTGATGATGCTGCGGCGAAGGCGCGTGACCACTCCCCTTTTTGAAATCAACAACAACGATGTCAACCCAACTTCGCCGATTGATCTGCCCGACGACCGCCCAACCCCGGAACAAGCCTTCGCCGAAAAAGAAAGTCGCGCCGTCGTCGCCCACGCCATCTCTCGGCTTCGGAAAAATTTGCGTACCGTTGCTCTGCTTCGCGAACTGCAAGGGCTGTCGAACGCCGAAACCGCTCGACGGCTCGGCTTGACAGTGACCGCAGTCAAAGCGCGTACCTTCCACGCTCGACGCCATCTGCGCGAGCACCTCGAAGGGAAATGTACAGCTCCGCGAATCGACTTCAGCAGACGCCGCATCGATGCACGCATTCGGGAATCATCAATGATAAATAATAAACACCATGACGTCATCCACTGAGGTCATGCGTGCACCGTCCTCTGTTCGGGTAGCGTGAATTGAAACGTTGCTCTTGGTCCGGAGCGCCCGGCGACGGCTCAACCCGATGCTACCTGCTTCGAAGGGCACGGTGAGCGCGAAATGAGAACCGTCCGCCTTCTGCGCGAAGGCAGTGCGCAGATTCCCCACCTCGTCGCACGCAGAAGAGAAAGTCCTGTTCGCCGCTTGGTTCAGTATCCGCCGGCTACTCTCAGTGAGTCTTCCTGGCTTGTCTCAACCTCTCAGTTGAATGCGTGATGGAATTGCGTTCGCGCTTTCCGCCTTGACGTCAGAGATTCGACGCGTAACTGGGCACGACCGGGAACCCCATCTGGTAAGACCTTTGAATGCAAGCCTCCGCGGGAGCCTATGTCCTGGCAGCGAGTTTGCTGTTGTAAGTAGCGAGACCGTTTCTGACGCGGCCACGACCGAAAGCTCAGTTTTAAGAAGCGGGTCATTCTGAGCAGGAGAATCAAGGAGGAGAACGATGCAACCACTGCAAGCTGATTACTTCAGTGCCTATCACAATCTAAAAGTGACGCGCGACGCTAACGGTGTGCTGGTTGCTGAATTCCACAGCAACGGTGGGCCGTTCATTATGAGCGCGCCAGCTCACACGGAATTCGTCGATGCCTTCTACCGCATTGCGCAAGATCGAGCCAACAAGATCGTGATCCTGACGGGCGCAGGTGGGGGGTTCATTACTGATGTCGATTGGTCCTCTTTCGGCGATGTCACTGATCCCGGCGTCTGGAGTCAGGTTCACGACGAAGGCGTTCAGGTTTTGGAAAACATAGCCAACATACGAGTGCCGGTCATCGCGGCTATCGAGGGACGCGCCCATGTGCATTCAGACTACGCGCTACTTGCCAGCGTAATCGTGGCGGCGGAGGGCGCAACCTTCGAGGACGTGGCGCACTTCGCCGCGGGCGTTGCGCCGGGTGACGGAGTCTTTACCACGTGGAGTTATCGCGCTGGAGCAGGACGAGCGGAGGCCTTCCTGCTGAACCCTCAGCCGCTGCCGGCGCGCACCGCGCAAGAATGGGGCGTGGTTGCCGAACTTGTGCCGAACGGTAAGGCGCTAAGTCGGGCGCGGGAATTGGCCGAGCTGTACCTGAAGGCTCCGGAAGTGACACGCCGCAACACGCGCGTGCACTTCATTCAACCCCTGAAGGAGCGCATCGTTCGAGAAGTTGGATATGGACTGTCGCTGGAAGGAGCATCGTCTGCTGCTCTCGTGAAATCAATGCAAGCGAAGAGCGAACCTGTCGCTGAGAAGAGAAAATCCGCAATCAAAGAATGAAGCACGGGCCAGGCGGTAAGAATGTTGCTTTTGTAGCTGTGATTTACACACAAAAAAGGAGAAATCGCATGAGTCAACAAGCAGCAACTGGAAATCGTTCCAAGCTCAGTGAAAAGGGACTCTTGACTCCTGACAATTGCGTTGTGGCGTTGATCGACCATCAGCCACAAATGCTGTTCGGAGTCAGGAATTCCGACCGCCAGGGGATTATCAATAGCGTGATCGCGCTCGCTAAGGCCACAAGAGTATTCGAACTGCCGGCTGTACTCTCGACTGTCGAAACGAAGTCTTTCAGCGGAAATATGTGGCCGCAGCTCCGAGCCGTGTTTCCCGGCCAGGAACCCATCGAGCGGTCGTCGATGAATTCCTGGGATGACAAGAACTTCGTGGCAGCGATCGAAAAAACCGGCCGCAAGAAAATCGTGCTAGCCGGACTGTGGACGGAAACCTGCGTCACGCTTCCGACGGTGCAAGCAATTCACGATGGGTACGAGGTCTATGTCGTGGAGGACTGCTGCGGCGATGTGAGCCAAGTCGCTCACGACAACGCGATGAAACGGGTTATCCAAGCAGGCGCGAAGCCCGTCACCGCGCTAATGGTGATGTTGGAGTGGCAGCGCGATTGGGCAAACCTCGGGACCTACGACGCGGTGATGGATATTGTGAAGAATCATTTTGGGGCTTACGGCATGGGGGTGGAATACGCCTACACCATGGTGCACGGAGCCCCGCCCACTAAGTACCCGGAATACAAGGTTCCTCTTGCCGCCGCGGCGCACAAGTAACTAACCGGGGCAGCGGGGCAGGGAGTATCCCTGTTCCTTGCCCTGGTTTTTCACAAATGTTGAATCGGTGAATGGAGGAGGTTTTATGTCGTCAGAAACGATCATTCATAATGCGAAGATTGCGACGAACGGTGTTCCTTCGTTTGTTGAAGCGGTCGCCATCGGGAATGGCAAGATCATCGGCACGGGAAAAAACGACGAGATCCTGCGGCAGCGCGGCCCGGAGACCAAACTCATCGACGGGAAGGGCCGAACGGTCATCCCCGGGCTCAATGATTCACACATGCACCCCATCCGTGGCGGCCTGAACTACAACATGGAACTGCGCTGGGATGGAGTGCCGTCTCTTGCCGATGCACTACGCATGTTGAAGGAGCAGGCTGCACGCACACCAGCGCCGCAGTGGGTGCGGGTCGTCGGGGGCTGGACAGAATTCCAATTTGCAGAACGCCGCATGCCGACGCTCGACGAAATCAATGAAGCCGCCCCAGACACGCCCGTTTTTGTTCTCCATCTTTACGACCGGGCTTTGCTAAACGGAGCGGCCCTGCGTGCCGTGGGGTACACGAAAGAAACTCCGGATCCGCCCGCCGGCGAAATTCAACGTGACAAGAACGGAAATCCTACGGGAATTCTCATTGCCAAACCGAGCGCCTTCCTCCTCTACTCAACCTTGTTCAAGGGGCCAAAACTCTCGCGCGAAGATCAGCTCAATTCCTCACGCCTATTTTTCCGCGAATTAAATCGTTTCGGTATCACAAGCGCGGTGGATGCGGGCGGGGGCTTCCAGAACTATCCCGAAGATTACGAAGTCGTGGACGAACTTCATCGGACGAATCAGCTCTCTGTTCGCCTGGCTGCCAACCTTTATCCCCAAAAGGCGAAGCAAGAGCTGGCGGATTTTCAAAGATGGACAAAGATCACGAAACCTGGCCGGGGCGACGACTTTTATCGCATCAATGGCGCCGGAGAGATGCTCGTGGCTTCTGCGGCGGATTTTGAGGATATGCTCCAGCCGCGGCCAGACATGGCGCCCGTAATGGAGAGTGAATTGAAAGCGGTGATCCGGTATCTGGCGGAGAACCGATGGCCGTTTCGCATGCATGCCACTTACAACGAGACGATCGAGCGAGCCTTGAACGTGTACGAGGAGGTCAATCGCGAGACTCCTTTCGAGGGCCTGCATTGGTTCTTCGATCACTGCGAAACAATTACAGATCGCAACCTGGAGCGCATTAAGAAGTTGGGCGGCGGCATTGCCGTGCAAGACCGAATGGCTTTCCAGGGAGAATACTTTGTCGAGCGTTACGGCGCGCAACAGGCAAAGCGCACGCCTCCTATACGGAAAATGCTCGAGATGGGCATTCCCGTTGGCGCGGGGACGGACGCTACTAGAGTGTCCAGTTACAATCCGTTCGTATCGCTCCACTGGCTTATTACGGGCAAGACGATCGGCGGCCTAAGCCTCTATACAGAAGAAAACCGCCTCGACCGTTCCGAAGCTCTCAAGCTTTACACAGCCGGAAGCAGTTGGTTTTCGACCGAAGATGGAAAGAAGGGTGCCCTCGCACCGGGACAACTGGCGGACCTGGCCGTTCTGTCAGCAGATTATTTTTCGATTCCTGAAGAGGAGATCAAGCACCTCGAATCGGTGCTCACCATTGTCGGCGGAAAAATCGTTTATGCCGCCGCGGAATTCTCAAAACTCGCACCACCCGACCTTTCGGTAAGTCCGGACTGGTCTCCCGTCAAACAGTACGGCGGATATGCGAAGCCTTCGGACCAGGCTCTAGGGGCCTCACACTCCGCTGTCTGCACCCATCTGCCGAACCACTCCCAACGGGAAAAAAGCTGGCACCTGCCTGTTTTGGGAGACTTGGGGCTATGGGAACTGGGATGCGATTGTTTCGCGTTCTAATGCTTGATCTCGACCGCGGGATTTCGCAATGAAGGGAGTGCAGAGCATGAAAGTACTATTCGTTTCATTTGCAGTGGGCTTGTTGGTCGGCGTTTTGTACGGTGTGATCCGTGTCAAAAGCCCCGCACCACCCATCGTAGCTCTCCTCGGTCTTCTGGGAATGGTACTCGGGGAGCAACTCGGTGGTTGGATTCTTGCAAAAAAGATCAGTCTCACACACGCTGCTTCGGTTTGCCTTGTGGGTAAACACTGGGATCAGCCTGCGGGTGCGCAATCGGTTGTGCAGCCGCAGCCTCACGCAGACTGAGAAGAAGTACGCAGCCTAGCAGGAGACTTGCCGGGCCTTTTGCGATACCGGAGTCCGAACAAGAGGAGCATTGCAATGCAAAGAAGCAGAGCGCTTGGGGCGATGTTTTTCGGGATCGTTGTGCTTGTTGCAGGCGGCGGTCTGTCGAGCTGGCAGCATTCTTTCCCGGTTGCCGCGCAAGCCATTGCGACAACGCCGAATGTAGCGGTCGGACCGCAGTACGATACGACGCACGTCTACGTGGCACCCCAGGATTTTGACCGTTTCGTCGCCAGCTTGATCACCACGTTTGGGGGCACAACGACCAAGCAGGGGGTCTTCACAGTAACCCCGACGGCGAGCAGCACAATGTCGCAATTGGTGCTGACCCCTGTTGGGTCCATATCAGTGTTTGGTTTCAAGACGCCCATCCCATATCCGTTTGGCCTGGAGCGCACGGGCTATCTGGTCACGGACATGGATGTTGCTGTGCGTGCGGCTCGCGCTACCGGTGCGGATGTCCTCGTCGCTCCCTTCAACGACCCGATTGGGCGAGACGCCGTCATCCAGTGGCCGGGCGGCGTCAATACGCAACTCTATTGGCATACCACCGCGCCATCTTACGCGTCGCTCCAGTCTGTTCCTGAAAATCGCGTCTATGTATCTACTGATAAAGCCAACGAGTTCGTTCGCAGCTTTCTTGAGTTCTCGCACGGCAGAGTAGCTTCTGACGATCCGCATGCTCCGGGCGTAGAAATCGGGCGATCGGGAGAAACGTATCGACGAATTCGGATTGAATCGACGTTCGGGAAGCTAGTCGTGTTCGTGACGGACGGCCATCTCCCTTATCCCTACGGGCGGGAATTCACGGGCTATGAGGTGTCGAACCTGACAGATACCTTAGCGAAGGCCAAGGCGGCTGGGGGCGAAATCTTGGTCCCTCCCTATACAGCCGATCAGCGAAGCTGTGCCGTTGTGCAATTTCCAGGCGGCTACATTGCGGAGATCCATGCGATGGCTACCAAACCGAACTGAGGTTGAGCAAACACCTTGATAGGATTTTTCGCCATCTTGGCAGTTGCGTTGCTTTTCGCACCAGCCCCGGCCCGGTCTCAGTCTCCATCTTCTCCTGACCCGGACGTGCCGGACCGGAGCTTCAAGTTGCTGCGGGAGAACGAGGACTGGAGTTTTCTTGCTGATCCTGCCAACCGTCAGGATTTCTGGGACCCGTTCAAATATATCCGGCTTCGCGAAGGGCGTGACGACTGGTTCATGACGATCAGCGGAGAGGCCCGAGAAGTATGGGAGCAGATTGGGAACGACAACTGGGGACAATCTCCGTACTGGAACGGCTATCTCAACGAGAGATACATGCTGGGTTTCGATATTCATTACGGAAAACACGTTCGCACGTTTGTAGACCTGAAAAGCGGCCTGAATTCCTTCCGGTATGGCGGGCCGCGGCCAATTGATGAAAAGAAGCTCGACTTCCAGGCGGGGTTCCTGGAGATCGGCAATACCTGGGGACGAAATTCGGTAGCAATGCGCGCGGGCAGGCTTGAACTCGAATACGGTTCTGGGCGTTTAATCGATGTCCGCGAAGGTCCAAATGTTCGTCTCAGCTTTGACGGCTTTATGATCAAAAGCAAGGTCGATACCTGGCAAATTGACGGATTTGCCGTGCGGCCGGATCTCGATAAGCCGGGGTTTTTCGACAACGCGCCGAACCACGCCATTGGTTTTTGGGGTGTCTACGCCACGCGGCCCGTAAGACGGAAGAACAGTTTGGAAACCTACTATCTGGGTCTGGACCGCCAGCAGGCAAC
>JABCZD010000021.1 GCA_013289855.1 Acidobacteriota bacterium
CGTCCTCACAGGGCGCTGGGCGAGAGGACGCCACACGAAATCGCTTGTGAATTCGCGGCTAGCCGCGAATTCACAAGCACCAAAACTGCCGAAGACTCACTCTCCGGGTGATACAGGAAAAGGGGACTGCTCACGCCCCGGGCACATGCCTGATAAGTCGTGCGGGTTCAGGGGTTCGGCAGGTATGGCTACGCTCACGATCGCATTCGCAGAATTGTTAGCGAAGGTCGGTGAACCGCGCACTTTTCCGCCTTGATGTGTAATCGGACTGCTGACAGCATTTTCTACGAGTCCCACAGGAAAGACCGATATATCATTCGACATCTAGCCCGGGTACGACACGTTCACCGTACGAGCAATTATCGGGACCGAGGCGCAGAACTTCCGAGATTGGGTCATCCACAAGCACACGAAATCCCATGGCAGATTGGCAAATGCGAGAAAAGCGGCCGCTCCGAGGACCGGTGCGCGAGGAAGCGGGACCGGCAGTCAAAAACTACATCACGCCCGCCGGGTTGCAGCGACTGAAAGACGAGCGTTCATTCCTATTGAGTCGCGAGCGGCCCGCGGTGGTGGAGGTCGTAGCGTGGGCTGCTAGTAACGGGGACCGCAGTGAAAACGCCGACTACCTCTACGGCAAACGACGGTTAAACCAGATCGATTCGCGGATTCGCTTTCTCACGAAACGCATTGACGCGGCCGTGGTCGTCGATCCCACCGCTCGGCGGCCAGCGTCAGTCGCTACGCGCGTTTTCTTCGGCGCAACCGTGACCTACAAGGATGCCTCCGGCCTCGAACACGTCGTCTCGATCGTAGGCATCGACGAGGTGGACCTCGACCGCGGCTACATCAGTTGGCGATCGCCTCTCGGCAATACCCTGATGAAGTCGTGCCCCGGCGACCGCGTGAAGCTGCTTGCGCCAGGGAAGACGGAGCATCTCGAGATCATCGAGGTCGAGTACGCGCCGATTCCGATGGATCCTTTCCGCGAACCGCTAGGCGCTGAGTCGAAGCCCAAGGTCGAACGCTCCTAGACCAAGCCGCCCGACTGTGTCGGAAAGGTTCGTTAATCAAGCGTGCCAACGGGGACAGTGGGGAATGCGTGTAGCGATGGAAGATTTGACCGCCCACGTGGAGGAAGTGATAGATAGCGCCGCGCTCAGCTGGCCGATGGACTACCTGGAAGAAGTCGCTTTCGCATCACCATCACTAACCCGGCGATTCCGATCAGCACAAAGCCAAATATACCGGGCTCGGGTGCCGGGGAGACGGAAGCAATCATCACATCGCCGGACAGGCCTGTCACAACATTAGAACTACCGCCCAGTGAAAGCAGCTCGCCGCTTCCCGGCGGGTCGCACCCTTCGTCCGTAAAGAGGCACCATTCGAATCCGTCGATCGCGTTCCGAAAAATTAGCGCCGATTGTTGAAGATCGTCAAAATTGAAAAAGAGGCCGCTCGCTGTAGCAGTTAATCCAGACCCAATCTCGCTGACACTTGGAGACTTTCCCTCCTCGCTGCTTGTTCCCCCTCCCGACCCATTTGATGATACCGATCTTCCGACACCGAACGAAAACGAGTCGATCTCTATGGAACCTAATGGCCCCAGGTTGCCGTCCGTGGTGATGGTGCCCGATATGATGCCTTCATCTATATCCTGCGTGAGCAGATAGTAGGTCGTGTCAGCCCTCAATACAGTAGGCGCTCCGAGAGCGACGAATAGCAAAGGGATGATAAAATAGTATTTTCTCATACGAAGTAATCCTCTAGCAGCCCGCATCAGAACCCACCTGAGCTGCGAGATGCTAGTCCTCAAGATCCGAAGGCGTCAATGGAAAAACTTGGTACCAAGGGTACTGTTGTTGAGACGCGTGGGGCTGTCGGGCCAAAGGAGCAGCATGATCGTGCTGGGACCCACATGTCCGGCAAGCGCTGCGGGTCCAGGCACTGCTTGTCAGCCGCACCATCGAGTTGCCCGCCACCTTCGCACCAAATCCCTATCTGCGTAAACTGAAGAGCATGAAACGCGTCGTCATCGTTGGTCGTGGGGCATCGGGCAAATCGACTCTCGCGAGGCGCTTAGGCGATATTACGGGGCTGCCGGTGACCGAAGTAGATAAAATCTTCTGGCAACCGGGGCTTATCGCAACTCCTCGCCAACAGTGGATTGAGATGCAGGAGCAGCTTGTCGTTGGGGAGCGATGGATCATGGAGGGTGACCTCGGGCCCTACGACGCCTCCGGCTTCGTGCAGCGGATACAATCATCTTTTTGGATTTCTCGTTAGTCCGCTGTGCTTGGCGAGCAATTCGGCGATCCCGCGAACGTGCTGATTTCTGGCGTTGGCTCTTGGCATACCGGTATCAGAGCCGTCCGAATCTCAGGTCAGCGATAGCCAACCAGGCACCCAATGCGGTGCTCTACGTATTTCGCAACCCTAAGGCGCTCGCTCGATTCGTCGCAGACGTAGGCAGCGGTTAAGCCACATGATTGCATAACCATGTCGGCCCCTTCGACCCGAGTAGACTTTGGTTGACGACCAAGGCTCGGGAGGAAGGAGCCGGACATGTACATCGTAGGTGTAGATTATCTCCCGAGCTTTCAGCACATTGCTTTTTTGGATCAGGAAACCGGGGAATGCGGCGACCGGCGACTCGACCACAGCGATGGAGAAGCGGAGAAGTTCTATCGGGAGTTGCGCCGGGAAGGCCGGAGCGTGCGCGTGGGACTGGAGGCCACGGGATATTCACGCTGGTTCGAACGCTTACTGGTAGAACTGGGGATCGAGGTGTGGATCGGGAATGCCGCGGAGATTAAAGCCAAGCGTGTCCGCAAGCAAAAGACCAGGAATGCCTGTGCTACTAAAGTCGCGCAAGCGGTCGGCCTCCCCGGCAAGCCGGGGCAGGCAGAAGGCGGGCGCTACAAATGGGTCGACAACAACGAACGCGTTTTGCGTGCAGGTGCGGGAGAGCTGCCGCGCCTCCAGCGCTCCCGGAGGGTGGTTGTGGTGGGCTCGGTCACCCAGCGCTCGTGCGCTGGGCTAAACTCTGCCGCCCTTCCGGGGCTTCCGGAAGAATCGACGCGGTGCACTGTTGGCTGCGCAACGTGTCGCCGTCATCCCCAGAATGTCCCGTAGGCGCTTCCGGTCGCTGACCTCGCAAGGCGCCGCAGCGCAGCATCACGTCGTCGCCTCTGTTGCACCGTGTGGGTATAATCCAGCAGTGTCGCAAGCTAGCTCTTGGAGGAAGCTGCTCATGACGGTTGATCCAAAGCATTCCCGCAGCGCTATTCTCCACATGCATATGAGCGAGTTCTGGTCCGGTGATCTCGGCCTGACTCTGGTAACCATATCGCTGGTCGTTTTAGTGTTTGTAATCACTCCCCTTCGCGAAGCTGGCCTTCCCGGTCGCGCGTTCTTCGATCTCATCGTTGTCGGACTTATGCTTTCGGGAGCATTGATCGTCGACCAAAGCCGTCTGGCCACCGGTTTCATGGTCGCAGTGGTGCTAACCACCGCTCTGGTCTTGGGGATGGGCCGCTTTCATCCCACACCTTTTCTTCATCAGCTTGGCAGCATCTTCGCCACCCTCACGCTGATGCTGTACATCCGCGTCGTCTTGTTGGTGATGTTTCGCGGTGGTCCCGTAACCTGGAGCCGCATCCAGGGTGGCGTGTGCGCCTACCTTCTTCTCGGCATGACCTGGGCTTCCATCTTCCAGTTTATCGAACAGGCTTATCCCGGCTCTTTCCAGTTCGTCACCGCGCCTGTTAACATCGACCAGCTCACCTCCAAACTTACGTATTTCAGTTTCGCCGTTCTGACTACGGTTGGCAGTGACATTATCCCGGTGCATCCGTTCGCCCGCTCTCTGACCATCGCAGAGGCCATGATCGGGCAACTTTTCCCCGCCATCCTAATTGGCGCGCTCGTGGCCATGGCCATGCAATCCCGCACCAAATCCTGATCGCGCGCGGAACCACCGATTGCTTACGTGGTGGCGCCGATACAGAGTCCTGTGCTGACGAGGCACTGTCACTTTTGCCAGTGGTCTGTCCCGCGCATTCAGATTCTACTAGCCGTCCAGAGGGCGCACATCACGGGTGTTTTCCGCCGCCACGGCGATGGCTGGGCGCCTGGCAATGGAATACCAGCATGAACTCGGGAGGAAAGCATGATTAAGCACTATTACCCATCGATTGTGGTGCTCGCGCTGTGTTCGCTCTTATTCCTGGCGCTCACCTTGCTTCGCTCTAGCGATGCCAAAGCCCTACCGCCGCAGCAATACCCGATCATGGACGCCGTGGCCAACAAAATTATCTTGAAATATCAGCAGTCCACCTGCGAGCAACTGTGGATCAAGAAAGCCGAGAAGGCTCCCCCGACTCCTGAAGAACAAAAGGCTGTGATCTTCCTTAAATCCGATCCTCAGATGCGCGCCGCCTTCATCGCTAAAGTTGCGCCGCCCATCGCGAACAAAATGTTCGAATGCGGGATGATTCCCTGATTTTCTTGGCAGAAAAGAAATTGAGTCGAGTTGCTGGAGGCAGTTTATGAAGATGTATCGCAAACTATATGGTGCGGCGTTCTTGTTATCCATGATGGCGATGTCTCCCGCTGTCGAAAGCGCTCGTGCGCAAGATGCGGCGCCGGCCCCGGCAAAAAAAACAGCGCCAAAGGCGAAACCAGTCGCGGCCAAGGTCGCGCCAACGCCGGTGTTGGAACCGATGGCCATCGAACTACTAAAAGCGTCGTGTGCGCGCCTCGCCGCCGCCCATTCCATGTCCTTCACAGCAGAGGTCGCCTACGAGAGCCCCAGCCGCATGGGTTTCCCGCTGTCCTACAGCACCAAGTCTGAAGTCGTTATGCAACGCCCCGACAAGCTCCGCGTCATCACTTTGGGTGATGGCCCCGCTTCCGAGTTCTATTACGACGGCAAGGTCATGATGGCTTACGCTCCCGCCGAGGATCTCGTGGCCATCGCCGACGCCCCGCCTACCATCGACGAAACCATGGAAGTGGCCTACCACAACGCCGCCATCTATTTTCCTTTCGACGATGTACTCGTCTCTGATCCCTACAAAGATATCTCCGACGATCTGCGCATGGCCTTTTACATTGGCCAATCCAACGTCGTGGGCGGCGTAGCCACCGACATGGTCGCCTATGACACCGGCGGCGTCTTCGTCGAAGTCTGGATTGGCGTCGACGATAAATTGCCTCGCCAGCTCCGCGCCATTTATGCCGACGATCCCCAGAAACTACGCCACCGTCTGGACCTTTCCAACTGGCAGATCGATCCAAACGTCTCTGCGGATTTCTTCACCACCGCAAAAGCCGCCACCGCAAAACACATCAAGTTCGCCCGTCCCGACGCACCGCTCCCGCCGCGCGCCGGCACCAAGGGCAAGACGTCGACAACTCCTAAGCCCGCAGCAACGCCCAAGTCCGCGTCTACACCAAACAGTTCTCAGTAGCTCGATAGGTCCGTAGGAATAGAATCAGCAGAAGGAGTAAGATTCATGAAAAAAATTCTAGTTGGCTCGTTAACCGTAGTTCTCGCAATGACCCCCTGTTTGCGTGCTCACGCTTGGGGCCATGCCAACGCCTACGGCGGCGGTAGCACCTACCACTCTGGAGACACCACCACGCGCACCAACGGCTACGGCGGCGAAGCCACGCACACCGCTGGACAGGGAACTACCGCGTCCAATAAATACGGCGCGTCCGCATCCCACGCCGAAGGGTCCGGAACCACCACCGCAACAAATGCCTACGGTGGCAGCGCCACGCATTACCAAGGAGAGGGAACCACCGCCACTAACGGTTATGGTGGTTCTGCGTATCACGCTGAAGGGTCCGGCACCACCACTGCGTACAACTCTTACGGACAAAGCGCCACGCACTACGCAGGCGGCGGCACCGCTTATTACGGCGGCGCTTACGGAGCCGCGTACCATCCGCCGGTCAGCACCGTGCCTTATTACGGCGCGTACCATCCCCCGGTCGTCGTCAACTCCTATAGCACCGGTTGCTACAACTGTGGCGGCTGGGCCGTTGCTGGAGCCGCGGTAGCGGGCGCTGTAGTCGGCGCAACGATTGCCACCGCCAACTCCAACGCCGCCGTTGCCACGGCTAACGCCAATGCCGCTGCCGCGAATGCCAACGCCGCGGCCGCCAACGCCAATGCCGCTGCGATCTATGCCACCTATAATATGGGGCAGATCGTCGCCACCGTTCCGTCTACCTGCGCGACCCCCGTCGTGAACGGCATCACCTACTACCTTTGCGGCAACACTTGGTTCAGTGCCTCCTACGGCGCGAACGGGGTCTTTTACCGCGTAGTGCCGGTGCCCGTGGCTTAAATAGAGGATCGCTCGTTCAAACGCGCACTCGTTCCTTACAGACTTCCAACTCGCATAAGGAGACTTTGAATGAATGGCAGACTCGAAATGACATATCGGAAGCAAGCCACCAGCACCGTCGGTGCCGCCGTCACACGCTTTCTGCTGGTTGCTGCCGTAGCGCTATTGGCCGTCGCGCCAGCCATCGCGCAAGAAAGCCAGCTGCAAGAAAAAATGTCCGCCGTCACGCAAATCGCCGCGGCCAATAAACAACGCCTGCACCAATATCAATGGATTGAATTAACGCAAATGACTCTCGACGGAGATCAAAAGCCCGCCACCCAGAACCTGTGCCGTTACGCTCCAGACGGCTCCGTTCAGAAAACTCCTCTCGGCGCTCCCCCGCCGCCCCCCAGCGGTGGCCGCCTGAAGGAGCGCATCATTGAGAAAAAGAAAGCGGAGATGGAGCAGTACATGGCCAGCGTCAAGGCCGTCCTCAGCCTGTACGTGCCGCCAGACCCGCAAGCTCTCGGTCAAGCCTACCAGGCCGGCAAAGTCACTTTGCAGCCCGGCGGCGGCGTGGTGAATTTGATCTTCGCGAACTATGCCCAGCCCGGCGACAAGATGACACTGACTTTCAATGCCGCGGCCCACGCCATTACTTCACTGAGCGTCGACACCTACTTTGATCAGACCAAAGACGTCGTCACGTTGCAGGTGCAGATGGCTACCCTCCCCGATGGCACCAACTACGTGCAACAGACCGTTCTCAACGCCACCGCCAAGAAGCTAGTGGTCACCACCACCAGTTCCAGTTTCCAGCTGATTAATCAGTAGCACCTGGCCTAGAAACGCAAATGCTCGCTTGCATACCCATTTGCATTTTTATTTTGGCTGAGGCCGGGCAACCATGAACTCCATCGCTGTCAGCGCCATCGTCTTCGCCTGCGTGTTTGGCGGAGCCATGTTCGGCATGCTTCTTCGCGCCCTATTGCCCCAAGAGCATCTCAGTGGTGACTCGAAAGACGTCGTCAAGCTGGGCATGGGACTCGTCGCTACCATGTCCGCCCTGCTGCTCGGCATGATGATTTCTGCTTCCCTGGCCGCTTACGAAGCCCAACGCAAGGAATTGACCGAGACCTCTGCCCAGATCGTGCTGCTCGACCGCGTTCTCGCCCACTATGGGCCAGACACCAAGGAAGCGCGGGACGTCCTGCGCGGCGCTGTGATCATCATGCTCGACAGGATGTGGCCGAAAAACCGTGCCGATTCACCGCCGCCGGGAACGTCAGTGGCTGGCGCCGAATCTTTGTTCGAAAAAATAGCCGCACTCACTCCCAAGGATGATGCGCAACACATGCTCAAAGCCCAAGCCTTGACCATGATCATCAACCTTGGACAGACGCGTTGGCTGCACTACGAAAACACCGCCACCACGGTTTCCACACCTCTGCTGGTGGTCCTCGTTTTCTGGCTTAGCACTATTTTCGTCAGCTTTGGCCTGTTCGCCCCTCGCAATCCCACCGTGGTCGTCGGTTTGTTGGTCGCCGCGTTCTCCGTCTCTTGCGCGATCCTCATGATTCTGGAGTTGTACTCCCCGTATCGCGGATTGATTGAAATTTCCAGCGCCCCACTGCGCGCCGCTCTCGCGCAACTGGGTAAATAGACCGGGCTGGTGTCACGGTGGCTGTCACTTTTGACAGTTACAAGTCCGTCGCGCCACACGCACTATCTCTAAATCTCGGACCTTGCGTTACCGCTTTCGAGCGAAGAGACCGGTTCCATCCAGTTTTCTGCTTAGGAAAATCGAGGGAGGGGTATTCATGAAGATTGCCGTAAAAATAGCTCTAGTCGTTGCAGTGTTCGTCATGGTTTTTACTTTGGTGGCTTCGCCACCCGCTTCCGCACAGCAAAAGAAGCCCAACATTCTTGTCATCATGGGTGATGACATCGGAATAACGAACATCGGCGTCTATAGCCACGGCATGATGGCCGGCAAGACGCCGAACCTCGACAAACTTGCCAAGGAAGGCATGTTGTTTACCGACTATTACGCCGAGGCGAGCTGTACGGCGGGTCGCGCGAACTTCATCACCGGTGAACTGCCCATCCGCACCGGCATGACCACGGTCGGCCAGGCGGGCGCGCCGATCGGCCTCCCAGCGGCGGCCGTCACCATCGCCACCGTGCTGAAAGCGCAGGGCTATGCCACCGGCCAGTTCGGCAAGAACCATCTTGGTGACAAGAATGAATTCCTGCCCACCGTCCACGGCTTCGATGAATTCTTCGGCTATCTGTATCACCTGGACGCCATGGAAGACCCGTTCCACCCTAACTATCCGCAGAACCTCTTGAATGTTGTTGGGCCGCGCAACCTGGTTCATTCTTGGGCCACTGAGACCGACGATCCCACCGAGATGCCGCGCTGGGGCAAGATCGGCAAGCAAAAGATCGAAGATGAAGGGCCGTTGCCGCCGCACCCCACGAACGGGATCAAATACAACATGGAGACGGTGGATGACACCATCCGCGACCTCTCCCTCAAATTTATTGACAAGGCCAAGGCCGATGGCAAGCCGTTCTTTGTCTGGATGAACCCGACGCGCATGCACGTGGTCACCCACCTCTCGCCGAAATACACGGCGATGATGAACTCGGACAATGGCTGGAGCATCGAAGAAGCCGGCATGGCGCAGTTGGATGACGACATCGGCCTCGTAATGCAACACCTGAAGGACGCTGGGCTAGACGATAACACCATCGTCGTTTTCACCACCGACAACGGCACCGAAACGTTCACCTGGCCCGATGGCGGCACCACGCCGTTTGCACAAGCGAAAGGAACGGTCATGGAAGGCGGTTTCCGCGTGCCGTGCATCGCGCGCTGGCCCGGCCATATTGCGCCGGATTCCATACAGAACGGCATCATGTCCGGCTTGGACTGGTTGCCTACGTTTGCCACCCTCGCCGGAAACCCGACCATCACCACGGATTTGCTCAAAGGCGTGAAAATCGGCGACCGGACTTACAAGAACCATCTCGATGGCTATGACCAGACCGCCATGCTCGCCGGCAAAGGCCCGTCCAATCGCCACGAAATCTTCTATCTTGGCGAAAGCACGATCGGCGCGGTGCGCATTGACGACTACAAGTACCGCTTCATCGATCAACCCCAAGGCTGGCTGGGGGTCAAGAATCATCCGGACGTGCCGTCAATTATCAATCTGCGGCTCGATCCGTACGAGAGAATGAGCTTTCCAGAAGACCTGACGAGGAATGGGTCGCTGATGTCTTTCGGTGATTGGTACATGTATCAATTCTGGCGTTTTATTTTCGTTCAGCAAAAGATGGGCCAGGAAATCCAGACCTTCCTGGAATTTCCGCCGATGCAACGAGGCGCAAGTTTCAACCTCGATGCCCTCAAAGCCGAAATGGCCGCCAAGATGGCCCAAGCGGAAGCAGCGGCCAAAGGCCCCAGCAATTAAACAGAAACCAACGTCTCGGTGGGCGGCTTGCGAAGAGCCGCCTGTCGATTCCTGCGAATCGGATATAAGACAACTCTGCCCAGGATGAACACCGCACTTCTGGACAGCCTCGTCGCGGATTGTCATTACTGACAGTTACAAGTTCTGCGCGCCAGCCGCACCATGCCGGTATTGAGTCCGGACGATATCAAGAAGCTGGAGGCTGCCACTCGAGCCGCGACGGACTAGCAGTATCCGCCATACCGCATGCGGAATGGCGAAATAGCTCGTGCTGAACGAATAAGAACATAGGGAGGACTTATGATCCGTAGAGGAATACGTATTTCAGTGAGTCTCTTGGTAGTGTGCCTCTTGAGTTTGGGATCGGCCCTTGCCGCCGATAAGGTAAAAGGCAAAGGAGTGATCACCCTGCGTTCGGGAAACACCCTGACCGTGGAAACTGACGAAGGAACTACAACCGTGATTGTCACGCCTGATACGAAAGTGCAGCATCCGATAGGGCTCGGTGCCCGGAAAAAGCAAGTAGGTCAAGAGGTCCTGATACCAGGACTCAAGCTAAAGTTCGAAGGAACGGGTGATCAAAGCCAGGTGACGGCGGAGACGATAACCTTCGATCAAGATGATCTCAGCCTCGCCAAAGTGATCCAGGCCGGTTTGAACCCCACCGCTCAACAGCAATCCAAGAACATGGAGACTTACCAAGCCAATAAGAATGCGACCGATGCAGAAATTGCGGCCAACCAGGCAGCCATCGCAGCGGCTAAGCAAGAGATCGAAGCTAACCAGCAGAGAATCGCAGCCAACCAAGCGGGTATTGACGAAGTTGCGAAAGCTACCGCGAAGCGCTTTTCGGAGTTGGGTGACTTCGTCGTGAAGCGCGACTACACCGTGTACTTCGCCACCGGGGATTACAGCATTTCGGAGGCGGACCGACAAGCACTTGCGGATTTAGCAAGGCACGCCCTCACCTACCAAAAGGGCTACGTGATCCAGGTGGCGGCTTTTGCCGATTCGGTAGGCACCGCCGCCAACAATCAAGTGCTGAGCAAGGAACGCGCTCAAGCAGTGGTCGCCTATCTGCTTCAGGACTGCGGCGTTCCAGTTGCTCGCATTGTCTCGCCTGGCGCAATGGGTGAGACCAACCCCGCAGCCTCCAACGAGACTGCTTCCGGGCGGAGTGAAAATCGCAGGGCAGAGGTCAAGTTGCTCGTGAACAAGGGCATCGTTGCCTCCGGCGGAAACTAACAGCCGTTTTTTCCCTGAAGACGGAGGCAGCCGACTGCGACTGCGGCGCCTCCGTGAGGTTGGACGCGTCTCGCAGGGTAGTTTGCGAAAATCGATATAGCACTCACACGCTGGGATCGGCCGGTCACTGGCGGATGGTAGATCCTTGGTGTGCTAGGAAGCTCCTGCCCACGTTGATTCCCGTGCGCTAGATTCACGCCAGCGTTTCCGAGAGACTATCCAAATCCGGGGACGCGTTCTAGCCGTTTCGGTCGAAATGGCTACGTCAGTTCGCAACCATATTGTTTTTGACGCAAACTGTATTAGTTCAGCGGTGGTTTTGAATCCCAATTCTTCCATGGCGCGGTATTTGTGGAAGGCCACGCTTCGCGGCTTCACCTTCATCACATCCGCCAATAGGAGGCGTGGCTTTTTCATTCAATTCCTCAAGAGATGGGAGATAGGTCGATAGCATACGACCGTCCCGTATTGCCGGGATGTGATGGGCTGCTGTTTGGTGGCCTTAGCTCTCTCGAGCGCTGGGGCATACGAGACCTTTGGCCGCTTGGACCCTCCGTCATTCCTGGCCTCTACCCACACGTCTTGCGCTCTGCATTCCGCACACCGCGCCGCCACCGCCGCACTCGATCCTCTCACCTCCTCCATTCACCCCTTGGTTAGTTTTGACAGTTTCATGCTGCAGCGTCGAACGGCATTATCTCCAAACCCCGGAACTTGCGATATCCCTGTCCAGCGCAGAAGACGATCGCATCGTGCTCTCTGTCTGCGGCAAAAGAGTCGAGGAGAACACTTATGAATCGGAACGCGAAAGCAGCCCTCGCGCTGGCAACACTCGCCATCTTCTTCAGCGCGGTCCTCACGCCCTACGCCGCTGCGCAGCAAGTCACGGGCACGCCGGGTTCAGCGAGCGCTACGACAACCATCGATGGGAAACAAATTCCGCCGCCGCCTCCGAAATTCGGAGGAGTGATCAAGGAAAGCGCAAAGGACTCTACCCCTTGGTGGCCACCGCGCGTGGTCCCTCCTAAGGGCGCACCCAACGTGCTGCTGATTATGACCGACGACCAGGGCTACGGCGTGCCGGGCACATTTGGAGGCGTAATACCGACGCCAGCACTGGATCGCATCGCCAAGAACGGGCTGCGGTACACGCAATTCCACTCGACTGCTCTCTGCTCGCCGACGCGAGCGGCGCTGATCACCGGCCGGAACCACCACTCCGTCGGCTATGGCGTCATCGGCGAACTTTCCACCGGCTATCCGGGGTATGACTCAGTGATTGGTCCCGAGAGCGCCACAATCGGCGAGATCCTGAAGGAGAACGGCTACGCTACCTCCTGGTTTGGCAAAAACCATAACACGCCCGGATTCCAGTACAGCAGCGCGGCCGGACCCTTTGAACAGTGGCCGTCCGGTATGGGGTTCCAATATTTCTATGGGTTCATGGGCGGCGAGACCGATCAGTGGGAGCCGTATTTGTTTCGCGATCATACACAAATCTATCCATGGATCGGCAAGCCCGGCTACAACCTCATCACCGACATGGCCGACGAGGCGATCAAGTACTTGAGCGATCTGAACGCCGCGGCGCCCGACAAGCCGTTCTTCCTTTACTACGTTCCCGGGGGAAGCCACTCGCCACACCAGCCGACGCAAGAGTGGATCGACAAATTTAAAGGCAAGTTCGACATGGGTTGGGAAAAAATGCGCGACGAGATCTTTGCAAACCAGAAACGGTTGGGCGTGATTCCGCCCAACACAACGCTCACGCCGTGGCCGGACGGGCAGGCAGACTATGGAGGAGCTAAGCTGCCGAGGTGGGACTCGCTCAACGTAGTGGAAAAGAAGATGTATGCCCGCGAGGCCGAGGTATTTGCTGCCTACACCGCTTACACCGACAATGAGATCGGCCGCGTGATCCAGCAAGTCGAGGACATGGGAAAACTCGACAACACGCTGATTATTTACATCGACGGTGACAACGGCACTAGCGCCGAAGGCAGCGTTTACGGCACCTTCAACCAGATGACCGCCTACAATGGCATCCTGAATGAGCCCGCCGTCAATGCCGTCAGAGCGCTGAATCTGCTGCACTATAAAGATTGGGGTTCGGCCGAGACCTATCCGCACATGTCGGTGGCATGGTCTTGGGCGTTCGATACGCCCTTCAAGTGGACCAAACAGGTCGCGTCACATTTCGGCGGAACTCGTCAGGGCCTGGCGATATCGTGGCCCGGCCACATCAAAGACGTCGGCGGCATTCGCACGCAGTTCCACCATGTCATTGACATTGTCCCGACTATCCTCGAGGCCGCTGGCATTCAAGCCCCGGCGATGGCTAATGGCATCCCGCAAAAGCCCATCGAAGGCGTGAGCATGGCTTACACGTTTGACCAGGCAAATGCCAACGCACCGTCCAAGCGCGACACGCAGTACTTTGAGATGGTTGGCAACCGCGCCATTTACCACGACGGTTGGGTTGGCGCCACCACGCCGCCCTCCCCGTCCTGGGAGCTAGGAACGGGCACGATGCCGGCCCTCGACGCCTATCATTGGGAGCTCTACAACATTGCCGAGGACTATTCGGAATACAACGACCTGGCGACAAAAATGCCCGACAAGCTGAAGGAAATGCAGGCGCTTTTCCTGAAGGAGGCGGAGAAATACCAAGTACTTCCGTTGGATAACTCCGGCTTCGTGCGCTTGCTTACGGCCCGACCCAGCGCCGTTGCCGGGAAAACCGTTTTTACCTATACAGGAGAGAACGTAGGCATTCCCGTCGGAAATGCCCCGAGCATTTTAGATCGCGATTACACCATCACCGCAAACGTGACCATTCCATCGGGCGGCGCACAGGGCATGATTGCTACCCTGGGCGGACGCTTCGGCGGTTACGGTTTGTACCTAAGCAGAAGCTTCAACTGGTGGTTCCACGAGCGCCTCTTCAGACGACTCGGTTGGGCCGTGTTTGTCTTGGGATTGCTCCTCGCTTGGTTCGGCCAAGCCAGAAGATCGTCGGGAGGCAAGGCCTTTGGCTACGTACTAGCCACGGTTGGTCTCCTCGCGGTGATTCTCGTATTTGTCACCGGCATCGCGGGCATCGGAAGCGGCAAACCCGTATTTCTTTACAACTTCCTGGACATGGAGCGTTTCAAGTGGGAAGGCAGTGCGCTCAGCGCGGGCAGCCACCAGATCGTTTTTAGTTTCAAGTACGACGGCCCGGGTCCTGGCAAAGGCGGCACCGGCGTTCTTTCGGTCGACGGCAAAGAGGTGGACCGCAAGACCATCGCGCACACCATTCCACTGTTGATGGCCATCGACGAAACCTTCGACATTGGCGTCGATACCCGCACGTCTGTCGACGACCTCGAGTATCATTTGCCGTTCCGCTTCACCGGCAAGATCGACAAGCTGACCTACAACCTCGGACCGGAGCAGATGTCCGCGGAGGACAAAGCCGCCGCCGCGAAAGTACTCGCCGCCGCCAAAGACTAAGCGTCAAGCGTTCAGAAAAGGAACCAACAACGATGAGCCAGAACCATTTCACTCTCAGTTTTCCGTTGAAGTCGCCCGCGGATGCAAAAGCGCTCGCCGAGCAACTTCCAACACTGATGCCTGACTTTCTTAAAGCGCAGGATGCTATCGGCACAATTCATTACTCGCGCTTCACCGTGCTGAGCGAAAAGACCCTGCTATTTCTTGGCGACTTTGATGGTGAGTTCGCCGAACTTATGGCCGCTCTGGCCACCCAAGTGGGATCGGTATTCGACGCGATTTTCCAGCACGTCGAAAATCCCCCGCCCACGCCCGTCGCCGCTCACGCCGATGTCTTCGTCGAATGGACCGCGGAGCACATCCTCACCGCCGTAAATCTCTATACCGCTTACCCGGACGTGACCGCCAAGGAAATCAAATCCTTGGCCTCCGCCGCCGACGTCACCGGCGCCGGCGAACTGCATCCCTTCCTCGTGATTCTTCCCATGAAATCAAAACTCGCCTTCATCGAGGTTCAACTCATCCTGCGCGCCCGCGGACACGGCACCACCAAAGATCTCGACAAAGTCGGCACCCCGCATTTCGCGCAGTTTGTTCCGCTGGAAGACAACCAGATCGGTTTCTTCACCGTCTATGACGGCTCCTTCGATAAATACATCGCCGACTTCACCAAAAACATCGGCGAAATCTTCGATCTTCTATTCAAATTCACCAAGGGCGCGCCTCCCTCGCCATGCAGAAAATATCTGCAGGAGTTTATTGATTTCGCCGCGGGTGCCAACCGCACTCCCATTGGTTTCTATCAGGCCTATCCGGGCCTCAGCGTTCAAGACATCCATGCGCTGGTAGCGGACAGCAAATCGCAAACCGCGTCGGCCGGATAGAGGCAATGACTCAGGACAATAAATCTCCAGCGGAACCCGCCAAAGAAAGTGGTGGATTGCTGCGCCGCGTGTTCGGCCGCGCAACGCACGAAAATTCCACGCCCGGCGTTTCTTCCACATCGCGCGTAAAATCCACCCTCGACCTCGCCGATATCCAAGGCTTCATCCTGCGCGGTTACCGCATGCCCATGGTCCGCCATTTCTTGCTGAGCGTCGGCGTCCCCGCGCAAGCCCGCAAGCTCCTCGCACGCTTCGTCAACGGCGATGAATCGGATGCCCCGCAAATCACCACCGCCGAAGATTGGCACGTAGGCTTCGAGCCCGGTCCCGGTGACAATCCCTCCGAAGCGCCCCGTCGCAAGCCAGACTATTGCCTCAACGTCGGAATCACCTGGCCGGGAATGCTCGCCCTCGAAATTCAGCAGCGCGTGCCCAACATCTCCTTCAAATCGTTCGGCGCATTCACGCAAGGCGCCGCGGAACGCGCGAAATTAGTTGGCGATACCGGACCCAGCGCTCCGCAAAACTGGATCGACGCTTTCCAAAAGGGCGGCGACCACGTAATCGTCACCCTGCACGCGCTCAGCCCCGACGCGATGAAAACCTACTCCGATCGCCTCGTAGCTTTGTTTTCCGAGGGCAACGCCTTCCGCGAAATTTGGCGCACCGACGGCATGGCTCTGATGGAAATGCAGAACGGCACCCCCGTGCCCACTTTCAAGGTCCACTTCGGTTACACCGACGGCATCAGTACGACCACCATCCACGGTGGCCCGGAAAAATATCATCCCGATCATCAACAGCCCTGCGAACCCTGGCTTTTCGTTTTGCAAGACGCCGCCGAAAATTATTTCGTCCCAGAGCCGCGCGAACTCGGCCTCCACGGCAGCTTTGCCGTTTTCAAAATGATCGAAACTGACGTCGTCGGCTTCGAAAATTTCCTGCAATCGCAAAAAGACAAAATCGATCCCGAACTACTCGCCGCCAAAATTTGCGGACGCTGGCGCAACGGCGTCCCCCTCGCTCTCTCCCCGGACACCGACAGCCCCGCGGGCGGCATCGCTTCCGATCAAATGAACAACTACGAATACGTAAACGCCGACGGCTCCGGTGATCCAAAAGGTTTGCGCTGTCCCGTCGGCGCCCACATGCGCCGCATAAATCCGCGTGGCCAACCCGTCACCGGCCAGGGACAACCCGGCGGCAGCAACAATACGCACCGCCTCATCCGTCGCGGCATGCCCTACGGCCCCGTCTATGACCCCAAACAACCCTACGACGGCATCCCGCGCGGCCTCCTCGGCTATTTCATCAACTCCAGCATCGAAAATCAGTACGAGTTCGTGCTCGGCCACTGGGTCAATGACAGCGAATTCGCCGGCTCTGTCCGCCTGAACCCCAAATCGAAAGATCCCATGATCGCCGCGCAGGATCCCGCCGAAAGCATTTTCGTGATTCCGCAGGCCAATGGCGTGCCCCCGATCAAGGTCACCGGCTTTTCCAGCTTCGTAACCACTAAGGCCGCGGCCTACTGCTTTTTGCCCAGCATTACGGCGATCAAGTTCATTGCCCAGTTGGGTTGAAGCCGAATTGCAGTCGCGTTGAACTCGTGTTGAAGTCGCCGTGAAATCAGGTCGAAGTCGCGTCGAGGGAGCGCTCCATGCTGTTTCTAACCAGATGGTTCGGGGTAACCGCCAGCGACGCCGATCGCAACCTCGCCAACGAACAGTCCGTGATTGCCGAGATCATCCAGAAAAGTCTCTTGCTCCAGAAAAATTCCGCCGACCAGCAAAACCGCCCGCTCGCTCGCGGCACTCACGCCAAGGGCGTTTGCGCCGCCGCACAATTCGAAGTGTTCGATGTCACCGCTGGTCGCGACGCGGAAAAGGCCGCCCGCCTCGCCAAAGGAATTTTCGCCAAGCCCGGCGTCTATCCCGCCACGGTCCGCTTCGGCAACGCCGATCCAAAGATTAACTCGGACTTCAAGCCCGACGTCCGCTCTTTGTCTTTCTTCGTCGACCTCACGCGCGACGACACCGCTCCCTCCGACTTCAACGTGGCGCGGCAGGATTTCTCCCTGCAAAACACCACCACTCTCCCCATCAACGACTCATCCGCATTTCTCGCCATCATGAAAGTCCTCACCGCCAAGAACCCCGCCGCCGGATTGTTGTCTCTTCCATTCAAGGACAAATTGCGCGTCCTTCGCACCCTCACGCTGCTGCAGCCGCAGATCCGCCAGAAAATTAAGCCCTACCAGCAGTTGCGCTACGGCAGTAACGTCCCCTTTCGTCACGGACCCGCCGACGTCGTGAAATTTTCGGCCACTCCACTCATCGGCAATCCCGCCCGTCCTCCGCAGCGCACAAATCCCAAAGGTTTGCAAGACGAACTCATCCGTCACCTGAAAGAAGACGGCAAAATGAGCGGCTTCGATTTCGCCGTCCAGTTTCTCAATCCCGCCAAAATGACCTATTGGGGCGAGCATCACGACGCAAACTTCTGGATCGAAAACGCCAGCCTCCACTGGAACGAAGTGGAAGCCCCTTTTCACACCATCGCGCGCCTCACCCTGCTGCGCGATTCACACCTGCAGCCGGAAGCCGCCGAAAAAATATATTTCGATGTCACCGGAAATTCTACGCCAGACAGCGCACCCGTTGGCAGCATCAACCGCGCCCGCGGTCCTTCCGAGGTCGCCAGCAGAAACGCCCGCGCCCACGCCTATGTCAGCCAGCCGCGCACCTCCGGCACATCGCGCGCACCAGCCGACCCCCAGCGCCCCGCCGCCGAAAAAATCTAGAAGTTTTGGAGTGCGGCGCTTTACCGTGAGCGATTTGCGCGAAGGGCTCGACGCCGCTCTTGCGCAGTAGGCACCGAGACTCTTGCAGCGACGACCGCAGGGCGCCACCACCCCAAGTCGCCGAAACGCATCGCCGCGCCAGCGTCAACTCCCGCAATCCGACCGCCCAGCTCGAGAAACCGTTACCGCTCTTCCCGAATTTCCAGATGCTTGTCCACCGTAATCACCGGATTGTGCGACTTCGCCCCCCCGCGTTCCGCCGGCGGCGTGGCCACCACCACGAATTCCTGCTCATCGCAGCGAATCGAGTACGTGTAACCATCCCGCTCTGTCCTGGCTTTTTCCAAGCCTTGCGAGGTGATCAGATCCCCCAGCGAAAGACACACGCTATGCACCGTAATGTTTTCGTTTTCTGCCGAAGCAATTCCCGTCAAGTCCACACGCACGCGATCCTGCGTGTACGCTTCCGCCAGCGTCGTGCCACGCTTGTCCACCGGCATTTCGTCGGAATATTTGTAAATCGCGAAAAATAGAACCGCGCCTGCAATGACAGCGTAGAGGGTATAGCGCATACCGCAATTTTCCGCTTTTGCCGCCTTCGGCAAAAGGCCCAACCGCCCTACGCTGTGCCACGGCAGCTAATTATCTTTAGGGTACCGCGGGTCCTGAGATTGCTTGGACCCGCGCCCTTGCTTCGCGGAATCTGCCAACCCGCTTTCGCCCCAGGCGCCAGCGCCGGGCGCACTACCTTCACGCCTTACTTGCTGCTTGAGGTGACTGTTTGTTTCGTCGGCTGTTCGCTCTTCGCCGCCATTTTCTCGGGATGCCCTTGCAACACTTGGTATCCCTGTTGCCCTCCACCTGGAAACACCTGCGACAGCGCCAGCAAGCTCTTGTACTTATTAAAAACCAAGTGACTGCCCTTGACCGCGTCCGGCTGCAGCGCTTCCACTTCCACCAAAATAGTTGGCTTTCCCCCCGCAGCCGATATCTCCACGACCATTTGATCCGCACCCGACACCGGCCGAATTACGTAGCTCCCGGCCGCTAGCGTGGCGTTCCCCACCGTAAACGGCTGCGTCATTTTGAAATCCAGTTGATTCAGTATCTGAGCCCGGCCCGCCAACACCCCTATGGTCAATACCGCCAGCGCGAACGCTGCTAGCCTACCAACACGCGTTTTCATGATTCCCTCTCTGAGGTGAGAAACCTCCCGAGCAAAGTATTGCTCGTCCCCCGCCACATCAACTGTCAGTTTTTACGGTCCGCGTACCTCGCCCATCCCTTTAACACTTGACGGGAATCCTTATTTCTGCAAATATAGAAATATTATGGCTTCAAATAGAAAGAACTTCGAGCAACGCGCGAAATTTGCCGACATGTTCTCCGCTATGGGCACCGAGCCCCGCTTGCGCATCATGCAATTGCTCCTTTCTGCCCATCCCGATGGGCTGGTCGTCGGCGAACTTCAGTCCGAACTCGACATTCCGAATTCCACCTTGTCCCATCATCTCGACAAGCTAAGAAACGAAGACCTCGTTCTGGTCCGCCGCGAGAGCACCTTCCTGCGTTACTCCGCGAACACTGCGGCCCTGCAGGAAATCCTGCAATTTCTTTACGCTGAGTGTTGCACTCGTAATAAAGCCGTCGCCTCGCGCGATGTCATTCAAATCTGCAAATAGGGAGTCGCCATGCGTGATGCAAATATTAAAGACGCCGTAAAAGAAAAATATGGCAGCGCGGCGCTTCGCGTAACCGCCGGTGGAAGCTCCTGCTGTGGCGCCGCGTCGGCGAACTCTTCTGGCATCGATCCAATCACCTCCAATCTCTACGACCCCGCGCAATCAGGCCAGATTCCCGCCGAAGCCATGCTCGCTTCCCTCGGTTGCGGCAATCCTACCGCGCTGGCCAAACTCCATCCCGGTGAAACGGTCCTCGACCTGGGCTCAGGCGGCGGCATCGATGTCCTGCTCTCCGCCAAGCGTGTTGGTCCCTCTGGAAAAGCCTACGGCCTCGATATGACCGACGAGATGCTGGCGCTCGCGAACGCCAACAAGCTCCGAGCCGGCGTCGAGAACGTCGAGTTCCTCAAAGGTGAAATCGAGAAAATCCCACTGCCGGATGACTCCGTCGACGTGATTATCTCCAACTGCGTAATCAATCTCTCCGCTGACAAAGATGCCGTTCTTCGTGAAGCGTTTCGCGTTCTCAAACCGGGCGGCCGGTTCGCCGTGTCTGACGTCGTTACCCGCGGCGAAATGCTGCCGGAAATCCGCAAGAGCGTTTTGCTGTGGGTCGGCTGCATCGCCGGCGCCTTGCAAGAATCGGACTACCGCAACAAACTCTCGTCCGCTGGATTCACCGATATAGAAATCGAACCCACCCGCATTTATCGCCTGGAAGACGCCCGTGAGTTCCTCTCGGGGCAGGGTTTCGACGTTGACGCCCTCGCACCGCAAGTCGACGGCAAGTTCCTGAGCGCCTTCATTCGCGCCGTAAAACCGCTCGCGTCGAGCGCCCCGGCTTGCTGCGGCCCCACGTGCTGCAACTAGCCGCCGATTCGGAATCCTCTATGACCGGCCACTACAACATCTTATTTCTCTGCACCGGAAATTCCGCCCGTTCGATTATGGCCGAGGCCATTCTCAACGGTAAACAGAACCCGCATTTCACCGCCTACAGCGCGGGAAGTTTCCCCTCGGGCATCGTGCGCCCGGAAGCGCTCCAGCTTTTGCAGTCCGCGAACCTGCCCACGGAAGGCGCGCGCAGCAAAAGTTGGGAAGAATTCGCCAAGCCCGGCGCTCCGCAAATGAACTTCGTATTCACGGTGTGCGACAGCGCCGCCAAAGAAGTCTGCCCCATTTGGCCTGGCCAACCCATGACCGCACACTGGGGCGTCGCCGATCCAGCTGCGGTGAGCGGCACCCCGGAAGAAATAGGGCGCGCGTTCCGCGACGCCTTCATGATCCTCGGCCGCAGAATCAATCTGTTCCTGAGCCTGCCCTTGGCAAGCCTTGACGTCCTCGCCATAAAAAAAGAAATTGCCCGCATCGGCCAGCAATGATCGCTACGCTGTCGCGCCGAACGGCCTCGGAGTTTCTCGGTACCGCATTTCTATTGGCCACCGTCGTTGGTTCCGGGATCATGGGTGAGCGCCTCGCGGGCGGCAATATCGCGGTAGCCCTGTTGGCCAACACCATCGCCACGGGGGCGGCGCTAGTCGCATTGATTCTTACCTTCGCACCGGTCTCAGGCGCGCATCTCAATCCCGCCGTCAGCCTCGTGGACGCCATCGAGCATGGTTTGTCGTGGACGGCTGCCGCTTGTTACGTCCCTGCTCAGTGTATCGGTGCGATCACCGGCGCAATCGTGGCGCATTTCATGTTCGCTCTTCCTGCCTTATCCATTTCGCATCGCGTGCGTAGTGGTCCCGCGCAAATATTTAGTGAGTTTGTCGCAACCTTCGGTCTGCTCTGCGTCATCAGGGGCTGTTCACGAGCGCGCTCTGAAATCGCTCCCTTCGCTGTCGGAGCGTACATCACGGCGGCCTACTGGTTTACGTCTTCCACCTCTTTTGCTAATCCCGCTGTGACAATTGCGCGATCCCTCACCGACACATTTTCTGGAATTCGGCCGCCAGATGTTCCATTCTTCGTGCTAGCTCAATTCCTCGGCGCCATCGCGGCGACCGTTTTATTTCGCTGGCTCGTTCCCCGCGCGCACGCAAGAACCGAGCGGGGGATCGGACCCTCTTAGTCCCCTATGGTTGGGTCGACGCGGTCGTGGCTTTTGCTTTCACTCGCCCGGCGCGAATCGCTTTCACCAGCGTCGCATGGTCGCGGTCCGTCTGATCGGCGTATGCGGTCGCGAATTTCGCCAGCGCCAAATCGAAGACCTCGTTCTTTCCCAGATACCCGCTAATCTTCGCCGCATCGCCTGTTCGCGCATGTGCCCGGGCCAGCGTCCACCCGCAGATCTCCACGTATTCCAGCCACTCGCTCTTCGTCATGTTTTCTAGGTCGATCTTCATTTTCATGTCGCGTAATTGGCGAAAATAGTAGCTGCGGCCTTCCTCGTCGCGCGTCCAGCCCAAAAACACGTCGCTCGCCGATTGCAGCATGCGCTGCCCGGTCACCACGCGCTCGCCGTGATTGGCATACCTGCTTTTGCCCGCGTATGGCTCCAGCACGGAAGGTAGCGCCTCCTTGATTTGCATCAGCATCGGGTCATGCTCGCCCGCCATCAGCAACGCCACCGCGCACCGTGTTCCTACGCTGCCAACTCCCACCACCTTCCGCGCCACATCCACCATGTGATAGCGGTCCAGAATCACGCGCCGCTCCGCGGGGAGCGTCTCGCGATACTTGCGGAATTTCTCGATCACATACTTCTCCGTAACGTCGCTCTCGCGTGGGTGGTATACCAGCGGCGGATGATCTACGATTCGCGGGCGCCCCTTCACCACATCGACGATTTTTGGAAAAATATGCTCTGCGGTCTGCAGCCGCGCTTTTTTCTCCACGCGCTCCCAGCGTTTCTTTGACGCCGCGGACCTCGCTTCGTCGATAAATACCTCGGCATCCATGTGCGAGTACCACACTTCTAGCGCGCGCATCTCCGCGTACTCCCGCATGTGCTCGCGGTACGATCGCGACATCGTAATCACCGCGTCCCCGCACCGCCCGTTCCCCAGGCCCAGCTCGCGGGACGCCAGGACGATACTCGCTGCCAGACGTTTCACGTCCCATTCCCACGGCGCCTGCAGCGTTTCATCGAAGTCGTTGATGTCAAACAGCAGTCGCCGCTCCGGGCTGGCAAATCCTCCGAAATTCGCTGCGTGACAATCGCCGCATGCCTGCACGCGAATTCCCGTCGCCGGCGTTTTCGATAAATCCCACGCCATCACTGCCGCCGAGCCGCGGAAAAACGCAAAAGGAGATTGCTGCATCCGGCCATACCGTATCGGCAACAGTTCCGCGAGCCTCCCGCGATCGGACTCTTGCAACACCTTTATGGGATCGGGCCGCCCACTAGCGATAGCCCACTTGCCGTGCGATCTCCGGGAAACTTTTTCTCGCAGCGCTTTCCCTTCGCTCATCCGCGTCTGAACACTCGGCCCAAGCAAATCCGCACCCTTGCGTCGCGTGCCGCGCTTCTTCCCTCGTTGCGTGCTCATAGTCCCTTCACCACGCCACAGTTTATATCACGCCCACGTTCCCAACTCCGGATTAGTCGGATTCCCGGACCAGCGTCGTCCACCCAATTCCATTGATCTGGTGACCGCGCCATCTGAACTTAGCGATTCAAGAATGTTTGCCGCAGTTCCATGGGCCTCGCTTCCATGGAAACGTCCCTCCAGTGCAAGTTGGTGTTCATTTCCGCAATCATCTAGAATCGCGGTCCATGACTTGCTCCAATTGTGGAAAGGAGATGACTGCCTGGGCGCTGCACGATCGCTGGAACACTCCGCTCACCGTAGATGTCTGCACCGCTTGCCAGGCGTTTTGGTTCGATGAGCACGAAAGCCTCAAACTCTCTCCCGCCTCCACGCTCCAGCTGATGAAGTTTATCGGCGAACACTCCTCCGCGCCCAAACCAATTCTATCCGACGTCCTCCAGTGCCCGCGATGCCAAGGCCGTCTGTCGCTCGCGCATGACATGGTCCGCAACATGCACTTCACGTATTGGACCTGTCCCAGCGGTCACGGGCAGTTCATCGGGTTCCTCGATTTCCTGAAACAGAAGAATTTTATCCGCGTGCTCTCGCCTCAAGAGCTCCAGCAGCTAAAACAAAATGTGCAGACTCTGAACTGCAGCAACTGTGGGGCGTCCATCGACTTGCAAGCCAACTCCGATTGTCCCTACTGCCATTCTGCAATTTCGATCCTGGACATGAAGCAGCAGCAACAGATGCTGGCGCAACTCAAAGAAGCCGCCGAACCCCGCCCGGTTGATCCGGCGTTACCCGCGAAACTCGCCATGGCAAAAGCGCAAGCATCCGCCCCATTCCAGGATCACGATGCTGAGTGGTGGGACGACGTTCGCTCCGGCGGCCTGGTGCAGGCCGGCCTGAAGCTGGTCGCCCGATGGATCACCACCAACCTGTAATTGGACCGCCCGTCGAATACCGCGCTCCAGGTGTCCGGTCAGCGCGCGTTTCATAAGGTTTTTGTCAGGACTTGAAGATAAAAGAAAATCCCTTGTAGTTTTTTAATTTGACAACCGTTTCAGTGCCGTTTCTGGCCTTCGCACTGCGCCACCCGCGCTTTCACCAGTTTCTTAATCAGTGCGATCGGCAGTGGCTTATTCGTGGGGAAGTGCACGGTCCCTTTGGATGTGGAGAATCCCTTGAGTTCGTTTTTAAACGCTTCGATAACTGCGGCAGTAGGGAACAGGCTGCAATGCTCTGAAAACGCGGCGAACCATACCAGCACTCGGTTAGTTTTGAATGCCGGAATCCCATAGCTGATCGTCTCTGTTGCCGCCGCCGGCACAACAGACCGGATCGCCGCGCGCATCTTGATCAAGTTGCCGCGGCCGAGCTCCGGCACGCCACGAAGATACTCATCAACGCTTCTAGCGGGGGTCTTGCGCTTCGATGTGGAACTCCGCTTGCCAGCTTTCGCTTTCTTCATGGGGGCCAATAGTACGACTATTACGAGAAGTCAGTCGAGATTTCGGAGCACCGCAGGTGCCGAGGAACCTGCAACTTTTACCTATTGCATGTTCCTCGTGACCGACTTACCGTCTCCGTCGGAATGCGCCCCGTAGGGCTCCGCCAAGGTGGAGCTTCGAGTAGGACCAGCCATGAACCCTGATCAAGAACACGCCAGACTTGACCAAGCACGAACATCCAAGATTCCCTGGAGAAAGTGGGGCCCCTACCTCAGCGAGCGGCAGTGGGGCACGGTTCGCGAGGATTACAGCAAAGACGGTAACGCCTGGGACTACTTCAGTCATGATCAGGCCCGGTCACGCGCCTATCATTGGGGCGAAGATGGTCTTGCCGGGATCAGCGATGACCGCCAGCTGCTTTGCTTTAGCGTTGCCCTCTGGAATGGCAAAGACGCGATCCTCAAAGAACGCATCTTCGGGCTGACCAACAGCGAGGGTAACCATGGCGAAGACGTCAAGGAATATTACTTCTACCTTGACAGCACGCCGACCCACTCCTACATGAAGTATTTGTACAAATATCCCCAGGCCGCCTACCCCTACGCCGATCTGATCGAAACAAACAAACGCCGCAATCGTAACGATATGGAATACGAACTGTTGGATACCGGAGTCTTCAGCGAAGATCACTACTTCGACGTGTTTGTGGAATATGCCAAGAACACCCCAGAGGACGTTCTCATCCAGATCAGCGTAATCAATCGCGGGCCAGAGCCTGCCAACTTGCAAGTCCTGCCCACGCTCTGGTTTCGCAACTTCTGGACTTGGTGGCCGGGCACTCCCAAACCGTCTCTCAAACAAGGCTCTAGTCGCAAGGGATTACAGGTGGTGGCAGCGTCACACGCGGAACTGGGTGAACGATATCTTTACTGCGAAGGAGATGTCCCGCTACTGTTCACGGAAAATGAAACCAACAACAAACGGCTCTTCGACACGGACAACGCCAGCCCGTACGTGAAAGATGGCATCAACAACTATGTAGTTCACGGAGAGCACAGCGCGGTAAATCCCGCTCAATCGGGGACTAAAACCTCGGCTCATTATCAACTGGCAGTGGCTGCGGGAAAAACAGCCACAATCCGCTTGCGGTTGAGCGATCTGGCCCCTGCGACTTTGGCCGATCCGTTCAAGGACTTTGCCGAAATCATGCGGGCTCGTCTGGCCGAAGCGGACGATTTCTATCGCGCCATCACGCCGGAACGCGTCACTAAAGACGAGGCCCTGGTCATGCGTCAGGGGCTCGCCGGCATGCTGTGGTCCAAACAGTATTTCTTCTTTGACGTGGACAAATGGCTCACCGAACACGGTGACGATCCAATGAAGCCAGGCGCGCGTTCCATGCGCAACAGCGACTGGTTCCACATGGTGAATCAGCACATCATCTCGATGCCGGACAAATGGGAATATCCGTGGTTTGCGGCCTGGGACCTGGCCTTTCACGCCATTGCCCTCTCTGCCGTAGACGTCGATTTCGCCAAGGAGCAGCTCGATTTGATGCTGGAGGAGTTCTACCTGCATCCGACGGGGCAGATCCCCGCCTACGAGTGGAACTTCAGCGACGTCAATCCGCCGGTACACGCCTGGGCCACCATCTTTCTGTACCGCACCGAGCAGGCGCAGAAGGGTGCAGGCGACCTCGAATTCCTCAAGCGCTCGTTTTCGAAACTACTGTTGAATTTCAGCTGGTGGGTGAACCGCAAGGACCGCTTCGGCAAGAACCTGTTTGAAGGCGGCTTCCTTGGGCTCGACAACATTGGCGTCTTCGACCGCAGTTCTCCTCTGCCCACCGGCGGCCACCTGGAACAAGCCGACGGCACCGCGTGGATGGCGCTGTTTTCTCAAAACATGCTCGAGATAGCCGTCGAGTTGGCGTCTCACGACAAGTCTTACGAGGATATGGCCTCGAAATTTGCCGGACATTTCCTTTGGATCGCCCGCGCCATGAATCAGACGGGGCCGGAAGGCATGTGGGACGAGGAGGATGGTTTCTATTACGACGTTCTGCGCCTCCCAGACGGCAGTGCCAGGCGTCTGAAAGTTCGCTCCATGGTCGGCCTGCTGCCCCTGTGCGCTACCACGGTGATTGAGCCGTGGCAGCGCGAACAGACTCCCCAATTAACGAACATTCTGCGAGAACGGATGCTGCGCATGCCGGAACTGCGGGACAGCATTCACCCAACCGGAGTGGGCCATCTCGGCTATGCCGAGCGCGGTATCGGCGCGTTGCTAAAGTCCGAGAGATTGCGTCGAATTCTAACGCGCATGCTCGACGAGAAAGAATTTCTCAGCCCTTACGGCATACGCGCGCTTTCGCAATTTCACGACGCACATCCTTATATCGTCAACGTCGCGGGCCAGGAATACCGCGTGAACTATTTGCCGGCCGAATCCGACACCGGCATGTTCGGCGGAAATTCCAACTGGCGTGGCCCCATTTGGATGCCGGTGAATGCGCTGATCATCCGCGCGCTGCTGTCGTTCTATCTTTATTATGGAGATAATTTCAAAATCGAGTGTCCGACTGGTTCAGGCAATCTAATGAACCTGTTTGAGGTCGCTCGCGAGATCGCCAACCGCCTGTCACGGATATTTCTGCGCGATACGTCTGGCCGGCGGCCCGTTTATGGGCATATGGAAAAATTCCAGACCGATCCCCAATGGAAAGACTACATTTTGTTCCACGAATATTTCCACGGCGATAACGGCGCAGGTCTCGGAGCCAGTCATCAAACCGGATGGACCGGCGTGGTCGCTCAGCTGATCCAACGTTTCGGTTCTCTCGACGCGCAGGCGTTTCTGGATGCCGGCAAATTAGGCGCGTTTGTCAACAAGACTGGGACCGCCTAAGGAATCACTGCGATTCGAGCCCACGATCGAACCGGTAGTGTTAGTTTGCCTACATCAACAAGACGTAGGCGAGGGTTCTGATCGATTGCTTTTCGTTCGCGCAGTTTCAGCGGGCCGTTTTTAAGACGGCGCATCGGCCTGTCGAGCGCGCGGGAATCCTGGACTGGCCATCACCTCTTCGCTCTGTGCGCGGTGGCGCTCGCAATGCGCCGAAATCAAAAGCAGCCACTGATACAGATCGAGCTCGCCCAATGCCGGATGTTTGAAGAAGTGTCGCCGCAGATCGGCTTGCGTGCTGGCGGCAAAGTCCCTAGTCTGTTGCCGCGTCGCTTCGAATTCCTGCAACAGCTGCTCGTCCGGCCATCGGCCAGTCGGCACGAGAACTTCGGGCGCCTGGAAACGAGTCACGCGGGCCACCGCCACGGCGAACATCGTATCTTCGCGACCCTCCAGAGCGCTGTGCTTGGAAGGATCGGGACCTTCCTCCAAAGTCTTTTGCATGTGGCCAAGCACCCGTCCTTCGACGATCGCGATATGCTCCACGCATTCGGCGACCGTCCACCGCTCAGGCGCGGGACGGAAGTGTAGTTGCTCCTTCGAAAGGCCCTGCGCCATATGCAGCAAGCGCTCGCGCGATTCCGCAAGATTCTGCAACGCCCATTCGCGTTCGCCAGGAGTCATTTTATTCTCCCTTCAGGAAGATCAACGCCGCCATCATACGACTTGCGCATGCACCGGAAAAGCCCTGTCAGCCTCGGCGAACGGGCCGGCTCTCGGCAGACCGTGGATGAACTGCGGAATCCATAGTTTCCAGGATAGACTCCATCACCAATCTTCCAGCAAAATCCAAGACGGTCGCCGAAATCGTTGCTTGATGCACATCCACCTCAATATACTTGGCCTCGTTTATGAGGGCGCTCCTCGCAGGTGATGATGCGGACGATCAAAACCTACTCTACAAGGGCATGTTTTCATAATGTGTTTATCCTTTACCATGCTCAAGGCCGAATCCCGATGAATTTCTCGTTTGACCCGATATCATGGGTGTGCCCGATCACCGGAGTCATTTCATTGCTCTCACGCAAACCAGAAAACCACGTGGATCCCCGATGGTAATGCCAAGCCTAAAAACCGGCCACGGTGCCTCTCGCCGCCGATTCTGGTTGGCGATGTCTGGGTTTGCCATGGCGCTTGCGCTGGTGCCCTTTTCCTACAAAGTCGAACGTCGCCTGGAGACCGGCGTTCACATCAAGAACGGAGAATCCGAAAAAGTTGACAACGAACTGGCGCAGCGTTTCCAGTCTCCCTACGCCCACCGCCTGGTTCTGGTGATCAGCGGCATTCCCGATCCGGATTCCGCTAAAGGCTCGGAGGCATTGGGTTTCTTAACCAGTTCACTGCGTAGTGTGCCGGGTGTCTCCGGTGCCATCTCGAGTCTCGATTGGCCCGATCCTCTGTTCACCGGGGACAATGGCGGGGCCTTGATTATCGTCGGCTTGGACCCGCACGATGATAATTTCGAAGTGTTAGTCCCCAATCTGCGCGCCAAAGCAGACGCGATGGAAGCCCAGCTCAGGTCGCAATATCCCAACATCAACCTAGAGATTACCGGCGAAACGCCGCTGAACTTCGATCTTCGCAAGGTCAGCGCGGATGACGTCAAGCATGCCGAAGAACGCGCCATGCCGGTAACTCTCGTGCTGCTGCTGATCGCTTTCGGCAGTATTGTGGCCGCGTTATTGCCGCTGGGAGTTGGCTTGCTCTCCATCTCGATGGCGCTGGGTGCGGCCGCGCTGCTGGCGAATCATCTGCACCTATCGATTCTCGTGCAGAATCTGGTGACCATGCTCGGCCTCGGCTTGGGCATCGACTATGCCTTGCTCATGGTCAGCCGTTTTCGCGAAGCCTTGGCCGAGGGCTATGCTCCCGGCCACTCTGCCGATATCGCTGCCGGGCAAGCGGGGAAGACCCTGATCATCTCAGCCACCACCGTTGCCATCGGATTTTCTGCGCTCCTCACTGTGCCTATCAGCGAGCTGCGTTCCATCGGCATAGCTGGCCTGCTGGTTACCGTTTTGAGTGTCATGCTGTGCACCTTCATCCTGCCTTGGGTGCTTGGTCTGCTAGGCCATCGCATCAATGCCGCCAGACTGCGTATTCCGTTCAGAAAGTTCAAACCTCCGGACAGCCTGTGCGCCGCAAGCGAGCGCTGGGTTCGCTGGGGCAACATCATCACTCGCCGGCCCTGGGCCGCTCTGCTGCTCGCCGGGATTCCGCTGCTGCTCCTTGCATACCAGGCGCGCAGAATCTCTCCCGGGGTTCCTGACCACGACTCCTTCCCGGCCGCCGCCGAATCCGTGCATGCGCTGCACACGCTGCAAGCCATGGGGCGCTCCGGTATTGTTCAGTCCCTCCGCGTCGTCTTGGAGTTGCCGCCGCAATCTCCGCCGCTCTCCCCGGCTGGCTGGCTAGCCGTCAGTCGCTTAACGGAGCACTTCCAGGGCGATCCGCGCGCGCAAGAAGTTTTATCTCTTCCCACCCTCACGGGAATGTCTGACACGCCGGATGCTGTCAACGATGTGCCCGAATCGGACTCCATCCGCAAAAGTTTTATTCGCAACGATGGTCAAGCCACCTTGATTGAGTTGCTGCCCACCTCGGCTCTTTCGCCCAACCAACAGACACGCTGGGTACGTGACGTGCGTTCCTCCGACGTCGCCGCGTTAACCGGCGTGCCCGGCGCTGTGCTGCGCGTCGGCGGTGTTCCGGCGCTCGAAGCGGATTATGACTCGGTAGTAAGAGAGCGCCTGCCGAAGGTGGTCCTTGGCGTCATACTCGGCAGTTTGCTGGCGCTCCTGCTCGGACTGCGTTCTCTATTTGCCGCCGTGAAAGCCATTCTGCTCAATCTGCTTTCTGTCGGCGCTTCTTTCGGCATGTTAGTTCTCGTTTTTCAGGAAGGCCACGGCAGCAGGCTCTTTGGGCTCCACGGACCCACCGGCACCGTCTACCCCATCGTGCCGATTCTCTCGTTTGCCATCGTCTTCGGTTTGAGCATGGATTATGAGGTCTTCCTGGTCGCCCGCGTCCTCGAAGAACGCCGCCGCGGTCTCTCCGAGAGAGCCGCGGTGGTCGAGGGCCTGGCGCGCACCGCTGGACTCATCACCAGCGCCGCGTCCATCATGATTGCCGTCTTTACCGCCTTCACCGTGGGAAGCTTTCTCGTCGTCCAAATGCTCGGCTTCACGCTTGCCGTCGCGGTATTGATTGACGCTACCGTCGTGCGCATGATTGTCGGTCCGGCGCTGCTGCAACTTGCCGGCGACTGGAATTGGTGGCCCTTTGGCTTATATGGCGCCCCAATGACCTCTGAAGTGGCATCCGAAGTGGCGCCCGAAAAAGGGCTCGTCCCATAACGCCGAACCTCGAGGATGTTCCACTAACCGCACCGCAATATCCAAATTAACCGATTAAGTACCTACTTACTTATCTACCGTGATTTATTCGCTTTCACTGGTGCGGCGCTGGCCGGCCCGATCTCAAAGTCCTTCCGCGCAAGATTTGCCTTACCCGAGCCGCGTTCGATTTCCATAATCGACGACCCCGGTTTGCCCGTTTGCTTGGCTTCCACTCGCGTTGCGGCCCAATCGCCGGCAACCTGCCGCAGCCCATAGTAAACGAAATCTTTTTGCGCTCCCGCCCCATGCGGCGTCTTCACCACGTGCACCGGATACATAATCTTGCGGTCCACCCACGATGTGATCGAATCATAGCTGCTCCGGTCCTGCGTGCCGGACCCGCTCTTCAGCACAAAGCAATCCCGCGTGCCGTATTTCTCCGGCGCCAGCAGTTCCTGATGCTTCCAGAAAAACTGGCTCTCCACCATATCTTCATATGAAAAATCCGTTCCGACCAGGGAGTCGCCCCAATGCTCGTACGGCAACACGCTGGCGGCCTTCGCGCCAGGGAGCATCGTCTCGATGGTCACGTGCCCGCTCACGTCCATGTGCAGAAGCAGGGTGGTCTTGTCTGAGCCAGGCCCCGAAATCTCGCACAGCACGCGCAGACCATCGGGAAACCAGTGCGCCCTGGCGATCAGCTTGTAGTTCGTGCGCTTGCCATCCGCCTCCACCCGCGTTAGTCGCCCGGTCACGCGATAGTCCAATTTCTCGATGCGTCCGCGCGAACCCGTCAGCACCGTCTCCAAATCCGAAGCCGCCGCAACCGCCCGCGCCGGCTGCATCATCGACACCACCGCCAGCAAAGCAATATATGCCGCCACACTCTTTCGCAATCTCGTTTTCATCGCCATTCCACCATGTTATGGCAAGCCCTCCGCGATGGAAAGTACCGATTCCATCCCTCGCATGACGCCTCGCTAGACAGGCCGCACCGCCCCGTGCCATATTCGCGCCTGTTCCAACTACGGCGCGAACACGATGAAGATGCTTTGGTGTTGGCGGTGCAAAACTGAGGTACCGATGCTTGACGACGAGGAATTCCAACGCGTCTCAGCACTCCGCAATTCGGGCACTCAAGGCGACGCCAGAGAACGCGCTTTCGGCCCGGTGCTGCGCGAGTACGAGCGCATCACCGGCTTCCGCGAAACCAACCCCAACGCCGTCTATCACCACAAGTTGTCTATGTACGGACCGCCCTGCAAACGCTGCGGCAAACCACTGCGCACCCCGCAAGCTAAACTGTGCGGTTCTTGCATGACGCCTCGCTCGACACCGAATGACTAACCTCCAGCACACCCGGGAGCACGATGCCTAGCCTCAAAAAACCCCTTTCAGGGACCGCAGTAAAGATCTTCGATCCTCGCGACCCTTCTACCGGCTCGGGCGGCGCTGAAGTGCTTGATCCCACCATTGTGAAACGCAGCGACCAGTGGTGGATGTACCTGGCCGGCCAAGCCCACGGATACGGACCGACGGAAATCTATAGCGCATCACTGCCTCCGAAAGCGCCTCTCTCCGCCGCTGGCTGGCAGCTGACCCGTGATGCCGCCGGAGCGCTGGAACCAGTCGCCGGGCCCAGCCCTGGTGGCCGGTGGGATAGCAACGGTGGACGGCACTGCCCATCGTACGTACGGGGATGGGACCCTCGCCAAGCAGCCTGGGTCGAACGCATCTACTACGCGGGCGCGGCGGAGAACCTCTGGGGGCCCTACACCATTGGGTTTCTTCAGTGGGATGGAGAGCAGTGGATGGCTCAGCCCGAACCTGTGTTCCTTGCGCAGGATGCGTGGGAACACGGAAGCGTTTACGAACCAAACCTGATTTTTCATGATGGCAAATGGAAAATGTGGTACGTGGCCGGATCGAATCACGAGGACTACCTCGTCCACGGCTACGCGGAGAGTGAAGATGGCAGCACCCGGTGGAGCAAGCACAAGGTGTTTGCGCCGCCGGAAATGAAGATGTTCGATTTCTGCGTGCGTCAGCGCGCGGATGCTTTCCATGCGATCTTCTCTCGCGTCTGCCTTTCCGGGGGCCCACCCTCGCCTGAAACCGGTCTGTGGTGGTGCAGTGGCGGAACACCATCCGGCGAACTCACCGGCTGGAGCGCGCCGCTCCAGATCATCACGGCTGAAGACCGCGGCTGGCACTCCGGCCCGTGGAAGCCCTCGTTTCAATTTGACGAAGCCATGGGCGAGCGCGCCCTCGTCTTCTTTGACGGGGCATACCGCACCAGCGATCCCGGGCCATTCCCGTTCGCATTCACTCTCGGCTGTCTTGCGGTCGATCTGCCAGGAACCTGAGACCGCTGCTGGTGGCGGTAGCAACGCGTCTCAGCACTCCGCAATTCGGCACCCAAGGCGACATCAGAGAACGCGCTTTCGGCCCTGTGCTGCGCGAGCACGAGCGCATCACAGGCGTCCACAAAACAAATCCCAACGCTGTCTATCACCACGTATTGTCGATGTACGGACCGCCCTGCAAAAGCTGCGGCAAACCACTCCGCACCCCGCAAGCTAAACTCTGCGGTTCTTGCATGACGCCTCGAACGTAACCGCGACAACTCCCGTGAATCGCTCCAAGGCGCCACAGGCGCTCTTAGTCTTAACGGCTGGCAAATCCAAGACGGTGACGCTGAGTATTTGTTCAAGTCGGCACTAAGGAAGTTGGGCGCGGAGTGAGGGCGTGCGGCGTGTAATTTCATTTTTTGACTCACGGATTTATCAACCAAGCGTAGGGGGTCATTCGGGTCTCGTCCCACGGTCTGGCAATAAGTAAGTCCCCGTTGGGAAAGACCGTTAATGTGACTTTGCCTTGCGGAACGCTCACGGTCTTTACCCCTAGAGGCATGTCGCTGGCGTGTTTCGACAATAGCCGCATATAAATCGATGCCTGAGTCGCTAGTTCGGCTTGCTGCTTTTCTTTCTCCGCTTGTTGAACCTGCTCCGTAAGTTCTTTTATCAAACGTCCATGTTCAATTTGTGATTTTTCGTAGCGCTCGTGAATCTCGATAGCTTTTACGATGACGAACGATTCCAAAAATCCGATTGCTAGCAGAACTGCTATCACAATTTTCGCCCACTTCGGGAGGGAGATTTTTAGAGATAGACCTTCTGAGCCAAAGTTCGCAGCGAGTTTATCGGACTCCCGCGCCTTCTTCGATTCGTCCATTGTCACCGCCTCCCGCTGGATTCGGTCGCAATTGTACTCGTTCCTTGTTCTGCGAGAGAATGACGGATTCCGACGAATCTAATGAACTCCGCCACCCGCGCCGCCAGAACTTCTGTATTCATTTTGATCATGCTCTCGCCTTCACTCGAGTGCGCCGCAGCACAAACCACAATTGTGGTCTTGAGAACTTCAACCGAGATTGTTGCGGGCTCTGACAGCAAGGAGAGGTTGCCAAATGGGGATAGCGTAGTCGGCTGCAAGGTGGAAAGAATCGGAAATCTGTTTTGGTCGGTTTCCGGATTCCGAATGGACAACTATAAAGAGATTATCTCGTTCGCTCACCAACCAAGTGCCTCCATCCGAAAAACCGTAGAAAAGTTCTCGGTTATCGCACCGCCAGTCTTGCAAAAGCTCTTCGATAATCTCCGCCTGAGTTCCCCAGCCGACTATAAATTGCTCGCGCAAAAGGCCGACCGAGAAGGCATCAGCATTACTTTCTTCGGAATGGAAAATCAGATTCCGATTGTCATTAACGTGCCGCTTTTTACGAAACTGAACGAGGACCACCGCGTTGTAGTGTAGTGCTCCCCGCTAAAACTAGACGCTTCAGTTGGGTAAGATCAGGGCCTCCAAGACAGGAGGCAACATGGGCAGAAAACCACGCGTAGATCGTTCCCCGGAAGAGAAATGGCAGGTGGTGCAG
>JABCZD010000022.1 GCA_013289855.1 Acidobacteriota bacterium
AAGAGTCCGCTGGCTGATCACTGGCGAGCGAGCGGATGAAAAAATAATGTGCTGTGCTACAATTTAAAGACTGTGCGCCCGTAGCTCAGCTGGATAGAGCGTCTGGCTACGAACCAGAAGGTCGGGAGTTCGAATCCCCCCGGGCGCACCATTTTTCTTCTGCGTGATTCCTCAATACTTGTGATGCGACAATCTGCTTGAGCCCGGCTTGCTGCGCCGGGACGGATTCGCCTGACGGGCGTCAATTTGAGGCGGCCATGGCCCTGCGCTTGACGGCGACATCTGTGGCGCTTCTGAAGTTCCACTGCTTATGATTGACGCTCACGGATGCCACATCTTCAGGCTGGAAAGGTATTTCGTTATATCCCCGGACTTCGATGATGTGTCCCTCACTGACGACGGCCTGCTCGAAGGACCGGCCGTCCAAGAGTTGCACGGAAACCACCTTGTAGCCCATGCCCGTCTCGTTAGATCGCTTCAGGTAGTCAAGGCATTGGTTCGGAATCGGAAATAGTTGTTTCATATCGCACCTTTTGATTAGACGCATTTGAGGGGAAACAGATACTACGCTCTGGGCGGCATTTTGTCCACGGCCACCTGAATGGCAGCCAGAAATCGGGCGAGTCCCGATTCATCCCCAACCGCCGTCCCGCGTAAGAGCACCCTCGGCCCGCCACTCTTCATGACAATGCTCCGAAACAGCGGTACTAAAGCGATTCTTGACAGCAAAACCTCATCGGAATAACCTTCAATCGTCGCGATGGCGCGGCTTCAGGAGAGGTGCATTCGTTCTCCCGGTTGAGAGCACACGCGCCATCGCGGCATTACTCCCCGGACGCCGCTGGCGAACCCCTTGCAGACCCCGCTGCCCGCCAAGCCGACATTGAGGCCTTCGCTGAACTGGCTGGCGAAGTGGCCAAGTTGAGCCATGACGCGGCGCGCTTAGTGGCAGTCCGAGATTCGCCGTTTCGTGTCGTAAACTGGACGGGATTACTGTGCTTTCGAGACGCCGATGATCGAATACTTCAATTGCTTGCCCTTTTCGTCGGTGATATACAGGTTGTCTTTTTTCACGCGGCATTGCAGCTGTTTTCCCACCGTGGAAGCGAGGCTACCAGGCTTGGTGTTTCCTTGGGTGGCACGGAAGACTTGGTCGCCGATTTGAACGTAGTACACCGCGGCATTCTGAGTCTGTTGCTTCTGCTTGGCGTAGGCCTCGAGATCCCATTTCAGAATCGTTCCCTGGTCGGAAGATTGCGCTGCGGCGCCGATAGCAAAGGTCATTGCCATGGCTAGCGGCAATATCAGTTTGTTCATGATTTGCTCCCTTATCGGAAAATTACAAATGTCACCGATGAAACTTGAACTCTAGTTGAAGCCTGGTTTCCGTGGGGGCCTTCTCGTACTTCCAGTCGTGAAGAGCCTTCAGCGCCGATTCGATGAGGAGGGGATGCCCGCCGATTACTTTTGTTTCTTTGATTTCCCCATCCGGTCCGATGACGACTTCGATTTTTACCGTGCCGGCCAAGTTGAGTTGTCTCGCCATCTCCGGGTACATAGGTGCGGGATTGACGAGCAATTTTCGAACTTCTTGTCCGGCCGCTTGGAATGCACACACACTGAAAGTCAAAACGAATAAAGCCCCGATGGATAATGGCGTTAGATGCGATTTTATTTTCATGTCCTCTTTTCGGTTCCTATAAACATTTTAGAACCGACAAGAGGATGGCCGACGACTTGTTCGAGGAAGAATGTTTGGGGCGACAACTGGACGACGGGACAGGCCGGGAAAGTTATGCTTTGGCCGCGCGGGACGCCCAAGAAGTAACGCCGGGCAGGTTTAGACCGAACTCGGTACACCACGCTGCGGCACAGCCGTCATTATGTAGAACCACGGTCAACTGCACATTCTGCAGAATCGGGTATGTGAGGCTGACGCCGTTTTCTTCGGTGACGAGATTATTTTCGTCTTCGCATTGATTGCAAACCGTCGGTAGTTGGATCATCGGATTCGATACCCGGCCATGACGGTAGCAGGTCCAAACGCGTGGAAGGGATGTATTACGAGCTTGAGGCAGGTTGTGGAACATTGGTCACGATTCGTGCCTTGTCAATCGCCGCCATGTCCGCGACCCTTCATTCCTCGAATTCCGCACAACAGATGCGTCCCGGCGTATCTCAGGCGCGCCCTGGTGTACCTTTGGCGGTGCTTGTACATTTTGGCTGTCGGGGATTTTCCGGCCCTCCGATGGAGGCTTAGAAGCATCCTAGGCAAAGGGGAGGCCGCGATGAAATTCTTCGTTCCGACCGAAAATGATCCGGAAAAAGCGGAAGAGCTGTATCAAGCGATCAAGAAATTTGCCGCGGAGACAAAGGGCTGGGCCATTGGTGAGCGGAGAATCCGAAGTATCACTTTCCGGGACGGAGGGTACATCGTGCAGGCGCTAGTGGGCAGGCCGGAGCCGTCCAAGGGTGGGATCGTCATCGCGATTTTGGAATCTGAGAGCTATCTGGTTTGCACGCCTGATCGAGGAGTTTTGAAGGGCGAGCCCGTGATGGTGGGCAAGCACGAGGTGACGGATTCGGAAGACTTCGAGTCGTAGAGCGGGGCCACGACAGTTGCTGCCGCCCGGGATATGCTTCATCCCCAATAGCTAGCGACTCGCGGGAGGCACAATGCTGTTCATGCGCAGGTATTCCACCATCTGCCCGTAGTGGTCGAAGCAATGGGCAACGATCAGCGTGGCCATTCCCAGCCGAGTGACCATTCCTTCGCCGAACGGGCTTTTGATCGGCTTCAGCAGATTGCCATCATTGATAGAGCCCGCGGCTTTGTGGACATAGGCGAAGGAGTCTTTGAGAAATTTCACAATGTCCGCTTTGGTTTTCACGGAATCCGGACCGTTTTCGCCGCCGAGCTCGATCGGGGGTTTTTCTTCGAGGATGGCTGCGCCGACGAGATAGTTGACGGCGGCAACGTGCTTGACCTGCTGGGCGAAAGTGCGCACACCTTTGAATTCGCCGTTCGTGGGGGCGAAGGCATATTTGTCCTCTGGCATAGCCTCGGCAGCGGGAACAAACTCGCTTTCCACCCCGGCGATGCCGTGATCCAGCACTTGAGCGACCGAGCGATGTTCCGCGGGCTTGGCGTCTTGCGCCAGGGTCCGACCGCTAGCCGTCAGGAGAAGCAGAAGCGCAAGCAGTCCTTTTGTTTTGTTCATGAGAAATCTCCTTAGATGAAAGTGCTGCGATTGTAGACCGAAATCTCTTTATTAGTTTCAAAAATGAATCGCCTACTGTCCTCAAGATTCCCGCATTTAGCTGGCATTACGGAACAGTGGCGGAGCTTTCGTTGGAATTGATGCTTTCGTGATTTTGGGCGTCCACCGCGCGAGCTACATAGTAGTAGGTTATGCCGCTTTGCACGGTGTCGTCTGTGTAGCTGAGGCCCGGAATGAGGGACTGATTGATCCTTAGATAGCCGCCCTGGGGCGAGCTGCGGCGATAGACGTTGTATCCGATTACGGGTGAAGTGCTGGCGTTCCATTTAAGGGTGACGGCGTGTTTGCGGGGCGAAATTTGCAGCCGGAAAATGGACGGCTGGCCGTTGGTAACGCGGACCCAATCGACGCTGAGCAGCGTGACAATCAAGAGCGCGATGCCGACGCCGAGCTTCGTTGAAAAATGAACAGATCGATCGCGAACGAGCAGAATCTGGCAGACCACCAAGAGAATCAGCGCGACGCTACCGATTACAAAGACAAGAAACCAAACTCCGCTTAGCGCTTCCGGCACCAGGGACAATAGGCGATGGCCCCTGATTCGCAGCCACCGATCCAGCCATAAATTTTCGCTGGTGAAGAGGAACAGCACTAGCGCGAGGCGCCAGGCAATCGACGCAATCCTCGTCCCTGAACGCGAGGATGGCAGTGAGGCTCCGGTCATTCATGACTCCCAAACGAGTGGCACATAAATATAGTTCACCTGGCGCGCCAGCGACAGGCAAACGCAGAGTAGCTTCGAAGTTCCCTGGCGGTGTCATTCTGTATGCAGAATTCATGCATTCTTCAAGCATGGAGTGATGGAAAACTTCTGGACGCGCGCGAATCGTGGCGTTACGCTGAACACCATACCTTGGAGGTAAACCATGAAGCGCTTTATGGCATTTCTCCTGCTGTGCATGGCGGTTGCGATCAGCGGCCGCGCGCAGCAAACCGCTGCTCCGCAACGTACTGAGCGACAAGCCGGCGCGCAACCAACCGGTGCGCAAGCGAGTGCGCCGAAGGCTGACGCGGATGCGCCTGCTACGAAGGAAGAGGTCGAAGCGTATCTGGCGGTGACGCATTCGAAGGAGCTGGCGACGAAAATGATGGCGGCCATGGTCAAACCCATGCATGAGATGGTTCATGAGCAATATTTGAAGAATAAGGACAAGCTGCCGCCGGACTTTGAGGCGCGCATGAATCAGCAGATGGACGATATGTTGAAGAATATGCCCTTCGACGAAATGATGGAAGCAATGGTACCGAGCTATCAAAAGCATTTCACCAAGGGCGACATGGAGGCGTTGGTGACGTTTTATTCTTCGGCCACGGGACAGAAGATTTTGAATGAAATGCCCGCAATTGTAGCCGAGGGAATGCAGAGCATGATGCCCATCATGCAAAAATACACGAGCGACTTGCAAAAGCAGTTGCAGCAGCAAGTTGCCGAGATGCTGCAGCAGGCATCGCCACAGGCGGGTAAAAAGCCGGCGCCTACCGCTAATTAGAAGCTCGATTTAACGGCGATAGAATTCTCTTAAATGTAACTGTGCGACCAGGATTCGCGAAAGCGAATGGCATATCCCGCCGAGGTGTGGCAACATGCGAGGAAATTCTTCTGGCCGTCAGGCGCGGCGGAAACACTGAGGCGAACATTTGACTACTGCAGACCCTAAGGATGAGAAGAAAGGGATTGAGCGGCGAAAGACCGCACGCTTTCCTTTCGTCGCAAACGCCGAAGTGCGGGAGGCGAGCTCCGATGCGAAGCTCAATGCGCGCGTTTCAGAGATAAGCTTGAACGGATGCTATCTGGACATGATCAATCCGCTGCCGATGGGTACGCTGGTTTTCGTGAAGATTTTTACGGAGACGGACTTTCTGGAGACCTCCGCCAGCGTGGTTTACTCGCACCCGAATCTCGGCATCGGTCTGGCATTTCGCGAACTTAGCCCGCATTTTCGACCCGTTTTGCAGAAATGGCTTCTCGAAGCGCTACATTCCACCATGCCAGGTGGGAAGGCTTAAGCATCTCGGCTATCGCATCGTCCTTAGCACTACTTCCAGCTAATTGTTGCGCGGTCGCACGTCGTGCTGATTCCACTTCGCCGGTCACAGACCGTGACCTGCATTTTGGTTCCTAGTTCCACCTGTCAGTTTTTACGATTCCATTCCGGAACCTTGGCCGACACAATCTCGCATGGATGGAGAGCACTGCCATCCATACGGAGTAAGTCGAATGATCCAGAACACGAAGAAGCTGTTATCAGTTGCGCTAACGGTGGTTTTGGTGGTCGCATCAGCACAGATAGTGAACGGAGCGCAAACCCCGTCTCCCACCCCTGTCCCTAATGGCGGCCCCCCCACAGAAACAACGCAACAAACTCCGGCGGAGTTACAGGCGTTAGTGGCGCCGATTGCGCTGTACCCCGACGCGCTGGTGGCGCAGATTTTGGCGGCTGCAACGTTTCCCGATCAGGTGGCGATCGCGGCGTACTGGCTGGAGCAGAACAAAAGCTTGACCGGTAGCACATTGATGCAGGCGGTGGATGCGCAATCCTGGGATGCCAGCGTGAAAGCGTTGACGCAATTTCCTTCGGTGCTCGACAACTTATCGCAGAATTTGACGTGGACGTCCTCGCTGGGCGAGGCGTACCACAATCAACAGGCCGACGTGATGACGGCAGTGCAGACGCTGCGCGCGCAAGCGAAGGCGGCGGGCAATCTGAAGACCACGCCGCAGGTGACGGTGGTGCAACAGTCGCCGCAGGTGATTGTGATTCAACCTACTAACCCGCAAGTGGTGTACGTGCCGGTGTACAACCCCACGGTGGTCTACGGGACGCCGTACGTGGTGCCGAGCTATACCGCGACTGATGTTGCGGCTGCTGCGGTGATTGGATTTGGCGTGGGGATCGCGGTGGGGGCGATGATGTCAGGAGGCTGCTGCAGTTGGGGGTATAGCAGTTGGAGTTGCGGCTGGCACGGAACGACGGCAGTGGTGTACCACGGTGGCGCGTACTACGGAAATTCGGCGTGGCATGGGGGGTACTACAACGGCGGATACCACAACAGCTACGGGTACAACAACAACTACAATCACTACGGCAACAATGCGTACAACAATTCCAGTTACAACCACAACAGCGGCAACAGCTACAACAGGAACGTCAGCGGGAACTCGGTAAACGTGAACAACTTCAACAAGCAGAGCGCGCAGAACTATGGCGCGGATCACTCCGGCAGCTCATCGTGGGGGAACCACAGCGGAAGCGGTGGAGGCTCGAACGCATTTAGTGGCATGAGCGGAAAATCGGGCGGTTCGGGTGGCTGGTCGTCCCGCGCAGAAAGCGGCCGCGGCTGGGGAAGCATGGGTTCAAGCGGATTTGGCGGAGGCCGGTTCGGCGGTGGTGGAGGTGGCGGATTTGGTCGCGGCGGGTTTGGTGGCGGACGTAGGTAGATGCCAGAAATGAAAGAGATTGCCGGTGGGGAGGAAAGAATTATGTTGGGCGTGATGCGGGTTCGGGTAAACGAAGCGTGGCGTGGCGGAAAGATGTTGTGCGTAGCGCTCTTGGCATTCGTGGGGATCGCGGCGAGCTCTTGTAACACCGCGCCGCAAAAGCCCGCGACAGAAAGCGCGGCAGCCACGCAAAAAGTTTTCGCCACGCCGGCGGACGCGGGCGCCGCGTTTCTGGAAGCTGCGAAATCTGGCGACGAGGCTGCGCTCCTGGCCATTTTTGGCCCGGACGGCAAGACTGCGCTCTTTTCCGGTGATGCGGTGAAGGACAAAGAGAACCTGCAGGACTTTGTCGCCGCGTATAACGCGATGCATCGCTGGCGGGAAATCAAGGTGGGCGGAGAGATGTTGTACATTGGCGCCGACAACTATCCATTTCCAATTCCGCTGGGAAAAAATGCGGCCGGGACGTGGGTGTTCGATACGCCAGCGGGAGAGGACGAAATTCTTGCGCGCCGAATCGGCAAGGATGAGTTGACGGCTATTGCCGCGGGCGGGGCGTTCGCCGACGCGCAAGGGAAATACTTCAGCACACAGAAGCAGTACGCGCAGAAGTTTGTCAGTGATCCAGGAACGCAAAATGGGTTGTACTGGCAGGTGGCGGCGGGCCAGCCGCCGAGTCCATTCGAGGATGTGCGCGACTTCGCCAAGGCTGCCGGCTACGCAAATTCGGGGGACAAGCCGCAGCCCTTCGACGGCTACTTGTACAAAATCCTGACGAAGCAAGGCGCCTCGGCCAAAGGCGGGGCGAAAGACTACATCGTGAACGGAAAGATGACCGGCGGATTCGCGTTGCTGGCCTATCCCGCTGAATACCGAAATTCGGGGATAATGACGTTCATCGTCGGAAAAGACGGCGTCGTCTACCAGAAGGATCTCGGTGAAAAGACGGCAGACCTCGCCGCGGCGATAACGGCATACGATCCGGGCGACGGCTGGAAGCCGGCACTGTAATTTCGGTCTGTCTAGTTCGATTCATTGCATCCGACCCCACAACCACACGCATCTACGGAATTTGACCACTCCTCGTTGCGCTAATGCTCGTCGAGGAGCATCCAACGAATATGCGCTGGACGGGTCCTTGGTAAGGTAGAGTCCCGGGCGCCAGTGTTTTCTTATTCTTTTAATTTCACTGGAAGTGGCTGGCGGGGCTATATTGTTCGTGCATTACGGGGCGATTTTAGTTACTGAGGAAGGGTATGCACGGCCCGCCGATCCAGGTTAAAACCTGGGACAGGCATCGGAAACAATGATTGACCGAAAGTTGATTTCAGAAGTGTGAAGGAGAAGACGATTATGGCAACGGCGAAGGCGATTCTTAAAGCTCCAAGCAGCAAGCCGCTTACCAAGCGCAAAGCCTGGGCGGCGTTGAAGGCGAATCACAAAACCGTTGGTGCGGTGCATCTGCGCAAGCTTTTCGCGGATGATCCGAAACGGGGCACGAAATTCACGGCAGAGGCGCTGGGCATTTATCTGGATTATTCGAAGAATCGCATCACGGAAAAGACGCTGAAACTCTTGCTGGATCTGGCGAAGGAATCGGGCTTGCGCGAAAGAATCGACGCGATGTTTCGCGGCGACAAAATAAACATCACGGAAAATCGCGCCGTGCTGCACGTGGCGCTGCGCGCGCCGAAGAGCGAAACCATCCTGGTGGACGGCAAGAACGTGGTGCCAGACGTTCACGCGGTGTTGGATAAGATGAGCGGATTCTGCAACCGCATCCGCAGCGGCGAATGGAAGGGGCACACCGGCAAGCGCATTAAAAACGTGGTGAACATCGGAATCGGGGGATCGGACCTGGGTCCGGTGATGGCGTATGAGGCGCTCAAACATTACAGCCAGCGCGATATGAACTTCCGTTTCGTTTCGAACGTAGACGGGACGGATTTCGCCGAAGCCGTTGTGGATCTCGACGCCACGGAAACGCTGTTTATTGTCTCGTCGAAAACTTTTACCACGCTGGAGACCATGACCAACGCGCACACCGCGCGGGATTGGGCGCTTAAGGGCCTGGGCGGGGATGAGAAATCCATTGCCAAACATTTCGTGGCGGTCTCGACGAACGCTGCGGAAGTTTCGAAGTTTGGCATCGATACCGCGAACATGTTTGGATTTTGGGATTGGGTTGGCGGGCGCTATTCGATGGACTCGGCCATCGGACTCTCGAGCATGGTGGCGATCGGGCCGGAGAATTTCCGCGCGATGCTGAACGGCTTCCACGAGATGGACGAGCATTTCCGCACCGCGCCCTTTGAACGCAATCTGCCCGTGCTGCTGGGACTGCTGGCGGTTTGGTACACCGACTTTTTCGGCTCGCAGACCGTGGCGGTTTTGCCCTACGAGCAATATTTGAAGCGTTTTCCAGCGTATCTGCAGCAGCTCACCATGGAAAGTAACGGCAAGCACGTCACCCTGGACGGCAAGACGGTGAACTATGAAACCGGTCCGATCTATTGGGGCGAACCGGGCACCAACGGGCAGCACTCTTTCTATCAATTGATTCACCAGGGGACGCGGCTGATTCCGTGCGACTTCATCGCGTTTGGCAAGACGCTCAACGTACTGGGCGCGCATCACGACATATTGGTGGCGAACGTGTGCGCGCAAACCGAGGCGCTGGCTTTTGGCAAGACGGAGAAACAGGTAAAAGCAGAAGGCACCGCGGACTGGCTTGTGCCGCATCGCGTATTCGACGGCAATCGCCCGTCGAATACACTGCTGCTTGAGACGCTCACCCCAGAATCGCTTGGCAAACTGATCGCGTTATACGAGCACTCGGTGTTCACGCAGGGTACCGTCTGGAACATCGACTCGTTCGACCAGTGGGGCGTGGAACTGGGCAAAGTGCTCGCGCAGCGCATCGTGCCAGAGCTGGGGAGCAAGACGGAGCCCAAGCTGGAGCACGATAGCTCAACAAATGCACTGATTCGGAGGTACCGAAAACTCAAGGAGGCCTAAGCATTGTCCAAGCCGCTTGTGTTTTTCTTGAGCTGCCCGGCGGCGCAAGAAAAAATGGTCCCGGGTTCCTCTGCGAAAGGGAATCCAGGACCATTTTCTTGTTGCCTCAGGTTCAGGTAATTAAAACTCGCGTTGCGCGGCGTCGGCTTCTTCCGCCAGTTGGTTCACTACGCGGAAGAATTCTTTTGATTGGCCAATAAAGAGTCCGTCGGCCGTGAACGATTGAATGGTTGCGACGGCGCCGCCAAATTTATCATCGAGCGGTCGAATGATCGAAACGTGCGGCAAATTGGCGTTAATGAATTCGCACGGCACGGGGAAAATCAGGCTGGGCTGAATCGCCACGTTATTGGGGTTGCTGGCGCTGGGCGGTTCGTTGGGGTTGATGGGGGCAAAAAAATTAGGGAACGTCAGGCCGCCGTCTGAGACAGGCGCCACGGGCTGTTGCACGGCATTGCCGGCAAAATCGACCCACTCGAGGAAGTGCGCGATCTCGTCTCCGCCAATACCCTGGGTGATTTTCAGCACTTCCAGGCTGCTGGCTTTGCGGCCGAGCGCTGGATAGAGGCTGGAACCGCCTTGCTCGATGTATCCGAAATGGAAGGCCGCAATGTTGGCGATAACCTGGATGTGATTGGGGTCGTTGAAGTCGGCATTGGTGATGGGGATGGCGGTTCGGTTCTGGATGTCCAGCGCTTGCGGAAATGTGGCGCCAAAGTCGGGGTTCTTCGCGCTGCGATAGCGGGTGAACCAGCTGGTGTCGACGTTGAGGTGCATGAGATTGGTGAGGCGGCCGATGCCCGTGGAGCCCGTCGCGGTGCTGCCTGGTAGTTTGCGGAAGGCGTCGAAGTCGACGGTCTCCGCGCCCTTGGATAGCAGGTAGGCGTTCAAGAACGCCGCGTGGCTCACTTCGTCCAGGGTGTTGCTGGTGATGTATTGCGGGCCGTCGCCGTCGAGTTGCAGGAACGCGTTCTGGTAGCTGTTGCTCGGATTGGTCTGGAGTGTCTCCAGCGGCAGATCGCCAGGGGTGAAACCGCCCAGCTCGGCATATTGAGTCCATAGGTCCGCTTCGATAAGCTCGGCTGCGAGTGCGAACCGGAGAATCGCGGCGTCGCCCGGTGTGAGCCGGTCGTCACGATCCTGACCAAATGCGCGTGCGTCGCTGCTCATTAACCCGGCGCCGATCGCTACGGCCCCTCCCGCCAATGCTCCAGTTTTCAGAAGCGACCGGCGGTTCACTGCTCGATTCATTAGACTGTTTGTTTTTTCCATACACGCCCCTCTTCGTTTTGTGGAATTGAAATGTACTGCCCGAGTGGTCACGTTAAGTGAACGTACCGGAGAGATTGCAATGGCATGGTCAAGAGATTGTCGTGTTCTTGTAAGGATTTTTGCCGGAGGGTGCGCGGCGACATTGCTGAGGGAAAAGGAACCCTTTGCGATGGACTTGTGCATCCAAACAAGTTTTGCTTCACGCTTTGCTGCGGCTTTGGCCGTTCTCAATTCTCATTGCCCGCAGCCCGTCAGTGTGGGACGCTCTTTGCACAGTAAGCGAAAAGCGATCCGATGAAAGACAGTGGTGGGGAGCGCGACGCAATTTCACGTACTAGTAACAATTGGTCCGACGAATCCCGTCCGCAGTCGACGACCACGAGGCCTTGGAAAATGAACGGGGCGCGGACGAACAGCCATCCCGGCGTGAAATAAAAGGCACTCCCACCTAGCGACGCAATCGGAACCCCAATCTTCAAGCAGCTTCCCAAGGAGGTTCATCATGCAATGTAACCGGAGCACCCGACTTCTCATCTGGGCACTCGCGGTATCTGGCTTTTCGCTCGTTTCGTCGCTTGCGGTTAGAAGCCAGGATGTGGCAAGCCCTGCTTCGGCGGATTCGGCCGCGGATGTGAAATCCCTGGCCGCGTCGGTGCTTCAGTTGCAGTCGCAGATTCAGATGCTGAACTCCCAGATGAGCGAACTGCGCGCCGCCCAGCAGCAAGCGGTGCGCGATAGCCAGGAGTTGCGCGCCGAACTGAACCGGACGCGGGAACAATTGATGGGTAAGAACGGGGAGGCGTACGCGGCTTACGCTCCGGTGGTGGCGCCGCCCGTCACGCAGCCATCGCCAACGCAACCATCGCCACCGCAACCATCTGCCACCCAATCGTATGGAAACCCGCAGCCGCCAGCGCCTTCGGACGCTGCGCCCTCGTCAACAGCGACACAAGGTGAAGGAACCTCGCTAGATGCCCGAATTGCCCAGCTTGAGGGCGATGTGAGTCTGATGAACGACAAGCTCACCGAACAGAGCCAGACAAAAGTAGAGAGTGGATCGAAATATCGCGTGCGTTTTTCCGGCATCATCCTGCTGAACACCGAGATAACGCGCGGCTCCGTTGATAATCTGGATTTCCCGCAAATCGCCACACCGCCGACAACGCCCGGAACCTCGGGAGCATTTTCCGGTTCGCTACGGCAATCGCAGCTTGGAGTGGAAGCCTTTGGGCCGGACATCGCCGGAGCGCGCACCAGCGCCAACGTAACATTTGATTTTGCCGGAGGCTTCCCCAATGCGCCGAACGGTGTAGCGTTTGGCGTCGTCCGGCTGCGCACCGGAGACATTCGTCTGGATTGGCAAAACACCTCCCTCGTGGTGGGGCAAGACCCGCTGTTTTTTGCGCCGCTTACTCCGACCACGCTCGCTTCGCTGGCCACTCCAGCGTTGGCTTACAGCGGAAATTTGTGGAGCTGGACGCCACAAATCCGCATCGAGCACCGCATCGCACTGTCCGACAATTCCCGCCTGGTGATGCAAGCGGGGATTCTGGACTCGTTGACCGGAGATATTCCCCCCAACTATTACCGGACACCCACAGCGGGCGAACAATCGGGACAGCCGGCCTATGCGGCACATTTGAGCTGGGCGCGAAAAATGTTCGGCAGGGAACTAGCCATCGGATTTGGCGGCTACTACGGGCGGCAGAACTGGGGTTTTGGCAGAAACGTGGACGGCTGGGCGGGCACGACCGACGTAACCGTGCCACTGGGCGCATATTTCGACGTCACCGGCGAACTCTACCGCGGGCGTGCCGTGGGCGGCTTGGGCGGAGCCATTGGCCAGACCATCCTGCTTTCCGGACCGATCGCCGACCCTGCGACGGAGATTCAAGGCCTGGACTCCCTCGGAGGTTGGGTACAATTGAAGTACAAGCCGGTGGCCAACTTCGAGATCAACTTTGCTTACGGACAGGACAACCCATTCGCGGGCGAATTAAGAATGTATCCTGCGAGCGCGAACTACTACGGCTACTTACTGTCACGGAACCAAAGCCCGTTCGTGAATTTTATTTATCGCGTGCGCTCTGACGTGCTGTTCTCGGTGGAATACCGGCGGTTGCAAACGTACCCGCTGTACGGCAACTCGTATATTGCCAACCAGACCACCATGAGTTTGGGCTATCTGTTTTGAAACGGGAGCAGCCTGGAGATGTCATGCGGCGGGCGTGCAAAATTCTGACCTGGCTCGTTTTCCTGGCCGCCGGTATTGGCGCTTTGCCCGTCCGGGCGCAAGAAAACTCCGTCTCGCTAAACGTCGTGATCACGCCGGCAGCGAATAAAGCCAAGGCGCCTGCCGTCAAAGTTCCCGAGGTTTCCAACGTGGTGGTGTGGCTAACGCCGCTCGCCCGGACGAAAGCTCTTTCCGGCCATGGGCCACCCGAGAAGCCGACGCAGATCGTGCAACGACATAAGACGTTCGAACCGCACGTGCTGGTGGTGACCACGGGCACCATGGTGCAATTCCCGAACAAGGACCCTTTCTTTCACAATATTTTTTCGCTCTACGATGGCAAGCGCTTTGATCTGGGGCTTTACGAAGCAGGCTCCGCGCGCTCCGTATTGTTCGATCGCTCCGGCGTGAGTTTTCTGTTTTGCAATATTCACGCGGAAATGAGCGCCGTCGTGGTGTCGCTGGACACGCCTTATTTTGCTCTTTCGGATCGCGCCGGCAATGTCGTGATTCGTAACGTTCCGGATGGACGTTACCAGCTGAATGTGTGGTACGAACGGAGTCTGCCCGAATCGCTGAAGGAATTGACCAGGGTGGTGACGGTATCGGGCGGCACGGGCAATTTGGGAACGCTGCACATCCCGGAAAATCCCGATTTCACGACCGCGCACAAGAATAAATACGGACTGGACTACGTCCCACCGCCAAACGCCGATTACGATCATCCTTAATACCCGAGATTATGATTCGGCGTTTTCTACCGCCGAATCGCATTTGTACCCGCCCGATGTATGTTTGCCTGAACCGTTCCTGAGCTTGTCGATTTTACGCATTGTTGACAACTGTCGGACACCTCGCGGACAAGGCCCCCAGTCCCCTTTGTTACCCTCGGTTAGGGGTCAGACATGATAACCAGTACGATCATTTTCCCCCGGGAGTACCGCTGTGTTCTCCGCTCTGCCCCCGAAACTATCAACTTGAACGGCCCCCGCAGGGTTCCCGCGCGCAACCTAACGCATGCGCCGAGCCAGCGGGGCGGATGTATAATGAAGGTTGTATAGCCGGAAGTAACGGAAGTTGCTTAACGGAAGTTGCATAACCGAAGTTGCATGGTCGAATCCGCAGGATGGAAGCCGCGCATCCGAGACCGTACACTACTCGGCTGGGCCAATGCCCGGCGGCGCAAAGGAACTGCATGGACAGTATATTGGTTGTTGAAGATAGCAAGCCGATGCAGCGCACGTTGCAACGGCTGTTCGAGTCCGATGGGCTGAGCGTGGAGATTGCCGGCGACGGCGTGGCCGGGCTGGAAAGTTTTCGCAAGCAGACCCCCAGCGTGGTAGTCCTGGACCTGAAGCTTCCCCTCATGCCCGGCAAGGAAGTGTGCCGCGCCTTCAAGGCGCACGCTTCTTCGGTGCCGGTGGTGGTGCTGAGCGCCAACAATGAAGTTGAAGACAAAGTGCTCTTGCTGGAACTGGGCGCCGACGATTACGTTACCAAGCCATTTAGCCCCAAGGAATTGCTGGCACGGGTGCGCCGCGCGATGCGGCGCACCGGACAGGTAGCGGAGACGACGAATTCGCTGGGCGCGAGCGTCCCACGTGACATCCTGGCGTTCGACCAAATTCGCATCGACTTTACCAGCATGGTGGCGACGCGCGGAACAACATCCCTGACCTTTACCGCGCAGGAATTCAAGCTGCTGAAATATTTTGCCACTTCGCCGTCGCGCGTGATTTCCCGCGAAGAGCTGTTGAACGAGGTCTGGGGCTACCAGAACTATCCCACCACGCGAACGGTGGACAATCACGTACTGCGCTTGCGGCAAAAGCTGGAGCCCGATCCCGCGAACCCGCGATACTTTCTGACCATGCACGGCTCCGGCTACAAATTCATACCCGGCGATTTCGGACTCGCTGTGGGCAAGTAATACCCTTGCCAGGAACTTCATGCTGCGCCTGCGATTACGCACACAGCTTCTTATTGCCACGCTCGTAATTATCTGCGGCCTGCTGGGCGCGTTGCTCCTGGTGGTCCGCCACACCGTGCGCTCGGAGATTGCCGATGGCGCGCGGCAAAGTACGGACGCTTCGTTGCACGCGTTTGAAAATGTACAGCACGAGCGTGACCTGCAATTATCTCGCACCGCGGCGATGCTGGCGGAATTGCCTACGCTTAAAGCGGTCATGGCCACGCAGCACGCGGCCACGATTCAAGATGCCTCCGAGCCTTTTTGGAAGCTGGCGGGCAGCCAGCTTTTTGTGCTTTCCAGTTCCGAAGGCGAAGTATTTGGGTTTCACGTCTCCGAACCCGGATGGCAATCCGGTGTTGCGGAAGCAGATATAAAGAAGTCCATTGAACAGGATGATGACGCGGCGTGGTGGTACGGGAACGGCCGACTCTATCGGGTCTTTCTGCGCCCCATTCTAGCGGGCAACGACGGCAACCAGCGGCAGTTAGGCATCATCGCTGTCGGCTATCAGATTGATGCGAAAGTAGCGGAGGAATTGGCTCAGGCCTCGGGCAGCCAGATTGCCCTGGCGGTGGACGACAAAATCATCGCGTCCACACTATCGCCGCAAAAACAGCAGGAGTTGCAGACGGATGTGCGCCCCGGCTTGGACGCCATCTCCGGGTCGCGCGAAGTTATGTTAGGCGGCGATCCCTACCAGGCGGCCGCCATCCTGATCTACCAGGGCCCACCGGCCAGCGTGCGATGTTACGTGCTGATGTCCCTGCAGCCCGTCAACGCTTTCCTGGATCGGCTCAATCGCACCATTCTGATTCTGGGACTTTCGTCCATGGTCCTTGCGGCATTGCTGCTGACCTTCGTGTCGCGCACCATCACTCATCCGCTAGACGAACTGGTGGCCGGCGTTCGCGCGCTCGCCCAAGGGGACTACGCTTACTCCATCAATCCCCGCGGTACCAGTGAAGTGGCGGAACTCGGCGAGACGTTTTCCAAAATGCGCGCAGAATTGCTCATCTCTGAACAACGCCGTTTCGCCACCGAGCGCATTGCCGCGTTTGGCCGCGCCGCCAGTTCCATATCCCACGATCTGCGCCATTATCTTGCCGCCGTGGTGGCCAACGCGGAATTTCTGTACGAAGCGGAAAAGTTGAAGCTCAATCGCGACGAGATCTACGGCGAAATCAAAACCGCTTCCGAACAAATGACGGATCTGCTGGATTCCCTCCGGGAGTTGTCGCGCGAAGACGGCGCCCTCGCTCTGCGGCCCGCCGCGATTGACCAGACCATCCGCCACGCCGTGGATGCCGTGCGGGCCCGGGCGGAGATGAGGAATCGCACGATCTCGTTGCGCATGTCCGGAGAGGCGATGGGGATGTTCGATCCGCAAAAAATTGAACGGGTTTTTATCAATCTAGTTCTGAATGCTTGCGAGGCTTCGGAGCAAACGCAGAGCGAGATTGCCATCGACATCGAATCGTTGCCTGAGTCTTTCGAGATTCGTGTAATCGATCACGGACCCGGAGTCCCAGCTCCGATTCGCAACACGCTGTTCGATCCTTTCGTGAGCTTCGGGAAATCCAACGGCACCGGGTTGGGACTGGCCATCGTAAATAAAGTTATTGGCGATCACGGCGGCTGCGTAGTGGTTGAAGATACCTCGCAAGCGGGGACAACTTTTTTGGTCAAGCTGCCGCGCGCCGCGCACCTCTTGACCGCGGTCATGCAGCCGGTGAACAGCTAGAGCCGTCTTTCAGATTTCGCGATCGGAAGGAAAACAACCCATGACCGAACAGATCATCAGCACCAGCAGCGATGGCATCCAACAAATCCAGATGAACCGGCCGGAGAAAAAAAACGCCCTCACCTCCGCCATGTACGCCGCGATGGCCGACGCCCTCGAAGCCGCAGAAAAAGATGCTGCAATACGCGTGATCACCATCACTGGTTCCGGCGATAGCTTCAGCAGCGGCAATGATGTCGCCGATTTTCTGCAAACCTTCGCCGGCGAGGATCCTCCGGTCTCGCGCTTTCTCCGCGCAATTTCCAGCGCCGCCAAGCCGCTGATCGCCGGCGTGAACGGCATGTCCATCGGCATCGGCGTCACCATGTTGCTGCATTGCGACCTAGTCTACGCCTCCGAGTCCGCCACTTTTCAAATGCCCTTCACCAATTTAGGTCTGGTGCCGGAAGCCAGCTCCAGCATGCTGCTGCCCAACATGATCGGCTATCATCGCGCCGCCGAGCTGATGCTGTTCGGCGAGCGCTTCGACGCGCCCAAAGCCTTGGAGTTTGGCATCGTCAATGCCGTGGTGCCCGCAAACGAACTGGCGACCGTGCTGCACCAGCGGGCCGTCGCGCTATCCGTCAAGCCGCTCTCTGCGATTCAAACCACCAAAGCGCTGCTCAAGCGCGCACCTGAGAGTGTTCCAGCCCGCATGGCCGTGGAGTCCGCGGAATTCAAGCGCCTGCTGCAATCGCCCGAAGCGAAGGCGATTATGGAGGCTTTCCTGGCGCGCCGGAAGACCGCCTAATCTTTTCCCGATCGCGCCCACGAAATAAGAATGCCGCGCCAGGATAGCGCGGCATCTCGCCGGAAGGGAACTACCAAACAAAGCTATTTCTTCGCTGTTGCCGCTAGATACGTCTTGGATTGCTGGCTGACGATATCGAGCAAATTCCCCATCGCTAGGTTCACGTCAATCAGATGCAGTCCCCATTCGTGCAGAATCTGACCGTTGACCACCACATCTCCGGTGATCACGTTGGTCCGCGCGCCGCCGGGATCGCCATGCACGGTGATCGCAACGTATGACCCGCTGTCGTTGCTGACGCACTCCGCGCTCAGCAGGCCCGGCACGCTTACAAATGCCGTGGTGATGGGCTGCGGTGGATTCACCCACGGTCCCGGCGTGGCCTCCGAAGACGACACAATGCCGTGCCCGTTCGTTAGATAAGCGTGCAACTCCCCGCTTCCTCCGCCAAGCGCCGCTGGATTCGCGCACGCCGCCATCATCCCTTCACCCGTAACTTTTCCAAAACGGCTGTTCGCCGGCGGCGGATCCGTTGCGCGAAACGATGCATACGCAATTACGCACCCCGTTTGGCTCGCCGCGCGGCACACCGGAATCTGCTGGAACGCGCCGCCCACATCCTTACCTTTCGGCACCGGCAGGTTGGTTCCCATCAGCAACGCGGAAATCACCCGCGCCTGTACTGGCTTACCGTCAATCTCGCTTTTGATAAGCTGCGTGAGCATGCCCGAACCCTGCGAGTGTCCGATCAGCACCACTCCGCGGCCGTGATTGTCATGTTCGAGATAGTAATTCCACGCGTCCAGCACATCGCCATATGCCAAAGCGCGATCCACGGGAATGGGCGAGCCTGCTGCGGCGGCCCGCAGCCACGTGAGCGTTATCTGGCGATACAACGGAGCGTACGGCCGGCACTTGGAAGCAAAGCGCGCAAACTGCACGCGCACCACTCCCTTTTCTTCGGGGCCGGGAATCATATCGCTGTTGCCCCCGGGGTCCGTCGAAACCGTCGGATAAATGTAAAAGCAATCGATCGCCGCGTTGGGATCGGCCGCCCAAGTTTCCGGCGTCAGCTTGCCGCTGGCCGAGACTACCGTCGTGGTCAGATCGACCGTGCACGCGTCTTGCCGCCCCGGCCGGCAGAGCCAGTTGTCTCCGTTGCTGTAGTCATTCTTCGCAGCAGACGGCTTGGCCGCATCCTGCGCCGGCGCTGCGGGAGCGGATTGCGCTAAGTTCGCACGTCCGCTGGAGCACAGGATCATCAAAGCAATCGTAAGGCGCGATATCACGTTTTCTCTTTTCTATTTTCTGAGGGCGCGAGACGCAATGCGAGCGCCCTCAGCAATCTCATGGAGTCGTCTTCCCAACAAAATGCATCTGGTTCCAAGACCAGCTGTATGCTGGCGTGGCCCGCCATCATAACGTGACCAGCGCAAAATTCAAGAAAGGAAGCGTAGAAGGACTCTTCGGCGGCGCACAAAATTTTCGGCGCGGTAGCAAGCCACTTGCGAAGCACGCTGCCGCGCCGATTTAAATGTTGCCTTTGCAACTATCTGCAGTCGCTCGCCTGCGTTACTGGTGATCTTCCGCATTCAGCTCCGCAGCCAGAGGAGTCAGCGTGCCGAACAAACCATCGGCATAGCCGTTGATGCCCGCGGCAAAAAAGAGCGCCGGGCCCGTCGAAGGAGTGGCTTCGTTGCTGCCGCGATTATCAACCTCGATGCCCCACAATCCGCTTATCGCGATGGGCGCATCGCTCGCGTCCAGCAAGTTCCCAAGGAACTTTCCGGTTGTGGCGTCAAATGCGGCAATCGTTCCGCCGAAGCGGTTACCGATCAAAAGATCGTGGCTAAAGAATCCGAAGTCCTGCGGGGCCAACGCCACTCCCCACGGCGCCAGGAACCACGGACCGTTTTCGAGACGCTGCACCAGGCGGCCGCCGGCGGTGAACACGTCGACGAAACCGCACTGCTCGCCACACGTATCATCCGCCGCGCTCTTGGTGGCATTCTGCTTCGCATACGTGACCACCACGGTCGCGCCCACCGCCTGCACATTGTACGGCGCGAAATCGCGCGGGATACGCTCGTCCTCAAACGCGCCGAAGCCAAGCGCCGCGCGCTTAAATGTCGCGTCGAACGCCTCGATACGATTTTGCCGGAAATTCGCCGCCAGCAAAAAGTGCGTGCCCTCTTTTTCCACCCACGTCAGGCCCGTAAACAGAGCGCCAACCGCCGATTCGTCAACTTCGGTGATGGCCGTCGACAAGCCTGCCGTGATTGGCGTTGCTGGCGGGCCCCAGCCGGCGATCGTGCCGTTCTTGGTCGAGAATATGAAAATAGCTGGATTGTTTGCCGCCAAAGCAAAGTCCGCAGTGCCGTTGAAAATCATTCCCGTCGGGCTGGAAGGACCCTCGACGCCTTTGGCGTTGGGAATGGTCACCAACAGCGGAACTGTGGCCCCTGCACCTGAAAACAGTGACGCTGTGCCAGTGCCTTCGTTATTCGTCCACCAAGGAGACGACGCGCTGCGTGCCAGCCCCCAGGGATTTTTCAAGTTCGGATCCACTGTCACCGCCGTGCCATCGTCGTTGGCGGGCTGGGAAACATCCGATACCAGGTTTTTCTGAACGTAATGCTGAGCGAACGTGGCTGCCGGCAAAATCGCGAGCCCGCCAAACGCCAGAAACAGTTTTACTGCCGTTGTCGATATTTTCATTTGCTGTACTCCTCTTGCCATTTGTTTAGGATTCCACTGGAACAGCTGCTTTGCTGAACCATGAAGAAGCGCGAGCGCCAGGCTCATCGCATTCCTGGCCGCGCCGTTCGGAGGCTACACCGCTGTATGGCCGCATTTTGTACGGCCAGCGTCATAAGCTGGTAAACAGATTGTCGCTGGTCAAATTCTCGCGTGGTTACGAAATCTCACTTCACGGTCAGAGCGAAGCCTCCGCCAAGAGTCTTTGCATCTGTTCTGCTGCGTACGACATCAATACTGACGTGCATCGTCCAACGCTCTTCGTTCCACGGTCCGGAGGACACGAATTATGCCCTTGGTTCGCATTGATGCTGTAGAGGGTCGCAGCAAGCAACAAATCAAAGATCTTCTCGACGCCGTGCACCGCGCCGTTCTTTCCGCTTTCAAGGTGCCGCAACGTGATCGCTATCAGATCTATCATCAGCATCCGGAGTCCTGTTTCATTGTCGAGGACACCGGTCTTGGCATCGAACGCACCGCGAAAGCCGTTGTGATAACGCTAACCAGCATGCCTCGGAGCCAGGAGTTGAAGTTGCAGCTCTACAAGGACCTGTGCCGCGAACTAAAGAAAAGCTGCGACATTGAATCCAGCGATGTGATCGTTTCTATCGTCACCAATTCTGGGCCGGATTGGAGCTTCGGCAATGGCAACGCACAATTCATTACTGGAGAGTTGTAACTTGAGTCGCGATGTGCGGGCCGGTGCTTGCGACTCTGGAGGAAGAAGGCGGCGTGATAGCGCGCAAAAGCAAGTACCCTTCGTTTCAAACTGCATTGCGATACAGACAACCTACTGCGCGGGCTGACTCTCTAGCGCGGCCAGCTTTTTCTTTACTTCGCCGGCATCCTGAGCGTTGGGCGCAGCCGCCAGATACGCCTGCAATTGCTCCGCCGCACGATGAAGATCATGTTTCGTTCCGTAAATCTGCGCCAACAAAAGATGCGCTTGTGGCAGATGATGCAGGTGGTCGGCGTCGACGCTTTCTTGTGCGTTTCTCTCCGCCGCCGCTAGCTGATTCAGATGAAACTGCGCCATCGCGCAGTAAAAATGGCCGTATACACTCCGCGACGCATCAAGTTTCAGCGCGCGATCCGCTAGTTCTTGCATCTGGTCCCACTGGTGCAGTTGTCCGGCAACGTCCGCAAGGCAAAGATACGCCGGCGCATATTCCGCATCCGCGCCCGACGCTTTGGCACACGCCCCACGCGCTTCCTCCATGTGGTTCCCAGCCTCCAAAACCTGCCCCAGCAGCACCCACGCCACCGAATATTTTGGATATTCTTCCACCGCTTTGCGCAGGTGCGTCTCCGCGCTATCGAGCTTTTTGCCCCGTAACTCGCTGCACCCTTTTTTGTATTCGGCCCGCGCCTTCCCGGGAACTTCCAGAGTCGCCGCTTTGACCGTGGGCTCCGGTCCGGCGGCCGCAACCGCCCACAACAAGCACGACTCGTCTCGATCCATTGGCGGTGCTGTCACGGGCTGCGGACCCGTTGCGTCGGGAAGCGCATGATCCGGCGCGGAGCTGTGCAACGGCCAACCAGGTGTTGTACTACTCGCGGAACCACTTTGCTGAGCGGGAAGCGCAGGCGCTAACACCGCGGCGGCGAAAACGCAAAGCGCCAACTCTTTCGTCAGCAACCGCGCCATGATTCTGCCGCAATGCTTCAACAAACTCGCATAAGCGAGGCCCATATCAAGCCGGCTCATCAGCCACAAAACACCGCTGTTGGGAATAGACTTGACCACGCGCGCGGACTTGCGAACCGGGGTTTCCATCGTGCCTCTACCGCTCCCCTGATTCTACATCTTTATTGCCTCTCTCCGAGCGCAGTCGTTGGTGGAATGGTCCCGGCTTCATAGCGACGCCCTTTCAGGGCGTCATCTTGTTTGGATCCAGCCGCGTGCGGCGCCTACAACCCCCAATCGCTAAGCCCCGCATGCTCCGCCGGACGCGCTCCCAGCGGCCAATGAAATAACCGCTCGCTGGCTTTAATCGGCAGATCGTTGATGCATGCATAGCGATGATGCATGATGCCCGCCGCGTCAAACTCCCAGTTTTCGTTGCCGTAAGAGCGATACCACTGTCCGGAGTCGTCGTGCGATTCATACGCAAAGCGCACCGCAATGCGCGCCCCGTCAAACGCCCACAGTTCCTTCATCAGCCGGTACTCCAGCTCGCGATTCCATTTCCGCGTCAGAAATTGAATAATCTCCTCGCGCCCATTGATGAACTCCGCCCGGTTGCGCCACTTGCTGTCCACCGTGTACGCCAGCGCCACGCGTTGCGGATCCCGCGAATTCCAGCCGTCCTCCGCCTTGCGCACCTTCTGTATCGCCGTCTCCCGTGTGAAGGGCGGCACCAAACTCACCTGCGGTTGCGTAGACATAGTCATTGCTCCTTTTCTCCGTCGCCGAATCGAGTGGCCACTAGCTCAGCCCCGACCGACAGCCGTGAACCTTCTTCCCGTAGATGCCTCGCAAATGCCCCTCGGCCCATGAATATCGCGCCCTTCGTATACAACCCGTCCCGCAAAATCTCCTGGGATGGCAGGGCTTCGCCGGCCCAATCTGCCCGCTTGTTAATTTCCCGTTAAATTTGCCTCATTTCATTGACCGTACCGCGAGGGGACACTACTATCCCCTCACCATGAGCAATGCTGACCTCGACCAAGCACGCTTGGCCTACAAAAAAGCTGTCGATGAATGGGTCGACGCCATTCGCGCCGAAGAAGCCTTAGCCACTCCCGACCATTCCATGATCGCCATGGAGAAGTGGGACGAAGCCCACTTCAAAGAGCACGACGCCCACGCCAAAGTCACGGACACACGCGAAGCCTACAAAGACGGCCTGCGCACCGCAAACTACGGCATCTAGCCGCGCCTATCGTTCGAATAAGAAAACAAGAACTAGCCGAGTTCATCGGGGCCGATGGACTCCATCGTTCGAACGTAGTACCTATAAGTTAAGTATTGACAATTGACTTCTCGTGCGGTAGTATCGGCAATGTCGCGACCGTCCGGTAGCTCCATGCCCCGCTTTTCGCGTCTCAGCGCTCTATCCCGCGTCGTCCCGTGCGGCGATCCCAGTCCCGAAAACTCACGGAGTGCGCTTCACAAGCACAAAAGCGGGCAAAAGTCGCCCTTTAGAATGTTAAGGTTACGCGCATCTTTTCATGCAAACCCTTTCCTTTCACAACGATCCGCAAATGTACGTATGGCCCACCCAAACACCTCAAAGAGCGCGCCAATTCCTGCGCCTCCGGTAAACCCAATAGAATCTTACTCTTTCGCGGATATTCCCTCTAAACCTTTTAGAGTCTATCTCTTTCACAAACAGGGTGGGGGTGGGGGGTGGAGTACCCCATTTTTGCCCCCTTCATCGCCTCATCGCTTGGTCTGCGGCTTTATCCCATCGGGAACAGCGTCGGTGCGGCCGGTGGCTCGGCGGCGATGTCGTTCAACTCGGGATATGGTTGCCGCAGCGCTTCGGGCACCGCCACCTTGATCCCCTTGAGGATACTGATCAGTTGCAGCGCGTTCACCACGCCTTTGCCCAAATAGTGGTTGTTGGTCACCACATAGGTGCTCTTGGCCGTGGCGCGCACCGTCTGCACCCGTTCCGCCCAAGGCAGCAGTTCTTCCGTAGAGTACAAATAGTTGTAGCGCTCGAAGGCAGGGATCGCCGCCACCTCACCCGCCACGGGGGATTCGTTCATCGGGAAGAAATCGCGCGGACCGCTTCGCGCGTCCCCAGCAGCAGAACTATTTCGCGCCTCGGATCCTCCGGTGCGTGGCTTGGTGTTGGCGAACCAGGTGTCGTATCGCCGGCCGTGCAGCCGCACATAGCCAATTTCGGACGTGACTTCCGCCGACGGTTCCAGCGACCGGCCAATAATCGGCTGGTCGATGTTGCAAAACCCGGCGTGGTGCTCGCGCAGCAGCGCGAATGTCTCCGCTACCTTCCAGGACGCGTGGCGGAACTCCACCACCAGCGGATACTGCGCAAATCGTCGCAACAGTCCTACGAGACGAGCAACCGCTTCTTTCGTGCGGTGAAACGCGAAAGGGAATTGCACCAGCACCGCGCCAAGTTTACCCTCGCCCATCAGAACATCGAAACCCAGGCGAACTTCGCGCTCGTCCCCCACGCCCGGCGCGGGATCGTGCGTGAACCGCTGCCACAATTTTGCGGTGAACAGGAATCGCGGATTCGCCGCCACGCGTTCAACCCACTGCTCGGCCTGCGCGACGCGCAGCGGCCGGTAAAACGACGTGTTGATCTCAATGGTGTCGAAAAACTGCGCCAGGTGCGTGGCTTCATGAAATCCCTTGGGCCGCGGCGCGGGATAAACCACACCGCTCCAATCTTTGTACGCCCATCCCGCCGGCCCTATCCGCAAATCACGATTCAACGCGGTCCGCAACTCGCTATACACATCGTTCCGCGCGTCACGCCGCGAGTCGCTCAGCTGGCCATCCTTCGCGCTCGTATGATGTCGCGCCATTGTCGTGCACCAGAATCGTCACTCGCTGCGCCGCTGTCAATGCGTGAGTCAATTTCAACATCATCGCGCGTGTCCGCCGCAGTGCCACGGCCATTAGCCGAGTCAGCTCCCGCGCGAATCATGCTCGAACGCACACGCAAACACTTCGCCATTCGCCCATCCATCCGTACCATTGCCGTGCACATCTCACGCTGCTATGCTTTATCTATGAGCGGTGCCAGAGTGATCTCTGCGTCGCGTCCATCCGTAAATTCCCCCACAGGTGTGACTATGAAAATGTCCATAAGCTACAAGCACGTCCACGCGCATCAGCCCGTCGAGGCCGAGGTCGCGCATCACGTCGCCAAACTCAATCGCCTGCTGAAAAGCTACGAACCGGACCTGGTGCAACTACACGGCACGTTCACGGAAAATCCCCACAAGGAAGAACACTCTTTTTCGGTGAATCTGGCGCTGCCCACCGGCTCGCTGCACGCCACCGGCACCGCGGAAAACGCCCGCTCCAGTTGCAAGCAAGCCTTCAGCGAACTCGAAGGCCAGCTGAAAAAACACCAGTCCATCCTGCGCAAAGATTATCAATGGAAACGCAAACGCGTGCTCGTCAAACCCGCCGCGGACTAAGGCTGGTACAGGACGGAATCGCGACCAAGTACAGCAGTGAAATGAAACAAAAGAGCGAAGAAAACTAAGGAAAAAAAACTAAAACACGAAAAAAGCCACGCAATAATCGCTACGGACGGAACGAAACGCCCCGTCATGCTACAATATTTCACGCGCAAAACAGGGGCGTAGCTCAGTGGTAGAGCAGAGGCCTTTTAAGCCTAAGGTCGTGGGTTCGATCCCCACCGCCCCTACCAAAATCCCAATGTTTTGACAGGTTTCCAAGGCCAACAGGTACCCGAAGTACCGAAAGGTACCTCATGGTTTGGAAAGTACCGATTCGATCTGGCCCATCGCATCACGCTGGTCGTCGCCCAGAACGTGCCCATAAATACCGAGGGTCGTGGAGGCATCGGCGTGCCTCAATTGTCTTTGAGCTACCGCCGCGCCCGTGGTCTGGAGAAGCATACTCGCCAGCGCGTGGCGAAAAGCGTGTAACCCCACCCGGCGTCCCTTCCGCGAAATCCCCAATCTATCCACAACCGGATGTAAAACCGTTTGAACGACCTTGTTCCGGCTGTAGGGACGGCCCCGCCCATTCACGAACAGAAGCTCGTGCGTGTGGTAGAGAAGGTGCGCTTGAAGCTTCTCGCGAACGAGCGGTGTCATAGGCACCGTGTTTTCGGATTCCCTCGTCTTCACCGTTTGGACTTTGCCGTGCCAAACGCCTTGCCGAACGTGGATTTGGTTGTTGTCAAAATCCATGTCCTCAACCCGGAGGCCGAGAATCTCCGAGGCGCGTAGGCCGCTGAGCGCGAGCAGAGTAAAAAACAGGTCCCAAGGCTTCCGGCCAGCGAAGGCTTTCAGAATCGCCCTCACCTGATTTACCGTGAAGAAGAACGGCTTGCCCTCCCCGGCCTTGAGCTTGCCGAAATACAGGTCTGATTTCTTCACAGCCGGAATCCCGTTATGCCACTTCCGCGCCGCGCTGAGAATTTGTTGAAGGTCCATCACGACGTTCTCAACCGTTCCTCGCGCCCTGCCTTCCATGCTCGTGATGAGTTCCTGAATCCGTTTAGTTCCAATTTCCGTCATGGGAGTGTCCCCGAGGAGCGGTATCAGGTGAGCGCGAATCGAAGACTCCATACCTCGTAGCGTGGAAGGCTTGAGTGAGTTCGCCACGTGCTTGCGCCAATCGGGAATAAATTCCGCGAGGGTGACCCCGGCGTTGCTGTCGCGAATAGGAATCTCGGTCTGGTTGTTGACGTAATCCAAAATCGGCTGAGCGTTCTTGCGAGCGGTTCGCTTTGACATGCTTATATCGCCGATGCGCTTGCTGACCTTTACGCGCTGACGAACGCCATCACGGATTTCATCCTGCCAATAATAGAGGACCCACTGGCCGCCCACGATCCTCAAACACCCCTGCTGGAATCTTCGCCTTGGCACAATTCGCCTCGGCTTATTTCTACTGGGGTTTCCCCCGTACTCGGTAAACACCGAAACCCTTGCTGGCGGTGGGTAACTACCTCTGTAGACTTTTGGCGGTGGTTAACTCAAGAAGAACAGACATTGAGAATTCTGTCTAGCGCGAAAACGTACCAGGACTTTTGGGCTAGACCCTTTAGGAGTGGAGCAGCGCCATCCAGTCTTCCCACGCGGCATCACCCTTACAGTCGTGAATCCAGCCCCCGGCTGCCTTGCCATCCTCGTTGAAGCAATAGGCGAATCTCCCGACATCCACATAGGTGCGGGTATAAAAACGAAGGACCGCGTAATCTACGCGGTCCCGTTCGAGTTTCGCTATGAATTGGAACAGTGTGATCAAGACGCCTGGGGTTGCGCACTGGGCAGAGAAGCGACAGAGGACAGAGCCTTGCGGACTTTGACTTCATTCCGGCGAATGACGCCAGCCGCCTTCTCGTGTTCCCGGCGCTGAGCTTCCAGTGTTTTGAGTTGTGCTTTCAGGGTTTCGATGATGTTCATGAACTTCCTCCTCCAATAACTCTACGCAGGCGAGGAGTCGTAGGGGTACCGTATTAGTCAACATTTGAGGTAGAGTTAACCCCAGGAGGAGCACCATGAAGAAATCCAAGAGAATCAACGCACGACAGAAGGCCGCACGCCGAACAGCGGCTGGGAAATTCACCAAGGTTGTGTTCGCAAAGATCGGCGGGAAGGAATGCCCGCGTTTCGGCCCGATGACCTGGAAGGAAAGGGACAAGTTCATGGCTTCGCCGGAAGGCGCGGCAGTGAAGGAACGGTACGAGAAGCATCTGGCGAGTCTGTGACGCTGGATACCTACAATTGGCCGACCTGCGTCTTCATTATCAGCCGCAAGGGGGTAGACCGGGATCTTATGACCTTGAGGGTCTGCCCCCACTTGCCGACGCCGGACGCCAACTGGCACATGGACCTCATCCACAACCTCGCACTTTGTGCGGCCTGCTTTGAAGAATGGATGAAAACGCGACCTGCGAGCGTGAAATGATCCGCTTTCAACTCGGCCAGACAGTAGCGACGCCCGGTGCCTTAGCAGGAATAGAGGCATCGGGCGAATCTGTTTCCACCTATCTCAGTCGGCACGTGAGCGGAGATTGGGGCGTCGTAGACGCCGAGGATGCGAGAGAGAACGAGTACGCCATCATCCTCAAGATGCGAATCATGTCGGTCTATTTGTTGAAGAGCGGTGTGCGGATTTGGATCATCACCGAGGCGGACCGCCGTTCCACTTGTGTTTTGTTGCCGGAGGAATATTGAAACGCGGGAAAGATGATAAGATTCAATCCCTGAGGAGCAACGCCCGAGTGTCAACCGGAAGCCAATTATCTCTTCTTCCTCATCCTGAAAAGAGCAACGAACTCCCTCAAAAGTCAGAAGGTCAAATTATCGTCGGCGATACGCTGGCCGAACTCAAAAAAATCGCTGACCAAACCTTTCAAAGCTGTGTGACGAGCCCTCCCTATTGGGGATTGCGAGACTATGGCATACCCGGCCAGATCGGTGCGGAGATGAAGTTAGAGGAATATATCCAGAAGCTCGTGGAAGTCTTCCGCGAAGTGAAACGCACTCTTAAAGACGATGGCACATTCTGGCTAAATATCGGTGATGGCTACACGAGCGGTGGCCGCACTTGGCGAGATTCAGATAAGAAGAACAAGGGCCGGGGAATGGAATACCGAGCACCGACGCCAGAAGGCCTCAAACCGAAAGACCTTATCGGCGTGCCTTGGCGTGTTGCGTTTGCGCTTCAAGCTGACGGCTGGTATTTGCGCTCCGAAATTGTCTGGTACAAACCCAACGCCCAACCAGAGTCGGTCAAGGACCGCCCCGCTCGCGCTCATGAGCACGTCTTTCTCTTCTCCAAGAACGAACAGTATTTCTACGACCATGAAGCAGTGAGAGAAAAGGGAGACAACGGCCTGCCTCGCAATCTGCGTTCGGTCTGGCAAGTCAACACCGAGCCGTACCCTGAAGCTCACTTCGCCACATTTCCCCGCGCCTTAGTCGTGCCCTGCGTCCTGGCGGGTAGCAAGCGGGATTCTACGGTGCTGGACCCGTTCTTCGGCTCGGGAACTGTTGGGCTTGTCAGCGCCGCGCTGAGCCGCAAGTTCGTGGGAATCGAATTGAACCCCGAGTACGCGCAGCTGGCGAAGAAACGTTTAGGCTGGTGAGAAGTCCCACCCGGCGTGAACGACGCAGAGGCTCTTCTTCAAATCTTTGATTTGCAGCTTTCTTTCGGTCCCGCCGTCAAAGTAGAGTTGAAACTTTACGTTGCCTTTCCTATCGCTCACCGTGCAATAGCCGGGCTTGGGATTCTGAGTGCTGTCCATTCTCATTTCTAATCTGCCGTTGGCGGCTTCTTCAAGAAGCGCCTTCGGAATTTCTACCAGTTCGTAGTGCCAGTAAACCTTGCCCTCCTCAACTCGGCTGAGTGCTCGTAGTGACAGAATCCGTTCGTAGTTTTTCATGTGCTTTAGAAACTGATCGCGAAGGCCCTTTAGTTGTTCGGGCTTATTAGACCATTCGCCTTTGCCCAATTCCATGAACTTGGAAATCCAAAGCGCATCCGGCTTGAGGTGCATGTCCGCCTGCGTCTTCAACGAATATTTCTTTCCGTCTATCGTGACGTCGTGTCCGGGATTCCCCATTGGGGACCGTTCTGCCTTACGGCCAGCTAACTTCATGACGCGTTCCATGGCTCTCTCAAATTGTTCCTTAGTGAGTGGCCTGCCAGAAGTGCCATGGTGCGCTAACAAATGCACGCCGAACTCTTCCAGAAATATCTCAGACACAACGTCCGAATCTTTCTTGCGGCTCTCCGTCATGTCGCCGAGGAGTCCCGTCACAACGCTGGCGACGTAGGCGAGTTTAATTTTGGAGAGTTTTGCGAGTAGCTCAAGCAACTCTGGAGGCACTTTGGCTGGTGGCATGTACCGCAGTGTACCCGGCGATAAAGACTTAATCCAGCGCGTCCAAACATTGCCGTGCTACCATGCCGGAAACGTCCGAGGTCGGAAAATGCGTTCTCTAAAAGTCAGGTGTACAAAAAATTCCCTGCTTACCGTTCAGCGGAGTACACGATGGAAGAAAAGGATGGTCTACATCCTAGTTGCGAACAAATCATACAAATACAAAAGCGGTAGACGTTCTCATGTCATTTATATAGGCACAACAGGCAAGGGTGCGCATAGACCAGCGACGTCGGCGGTTGACAAAGCAAGTGAGGCTTTCGATGAACTCTGGGGTGTTAAGGAGATAAGAGTACACGTCGCAACCTGTCGTGGTCGCAGGGCAATGAGAACTTGGGAACATTTGGAATCGGCGATGCTCGCCACGTTTAGGGACCTTCACTACGAATTGCCTATTTACAATAAGAAGAAAGGATCCGTGGACCACTCGGAGGACATCCGTCTGTTCCGCCTCAAGGCGCTTCAAAAGCTCATTCTTCAATTCTCAGACTAACGTGACCGAGATATGTGAGCGATAAACTTCGAGTTACCGGATGCTGACTTAACGGACGATGCTTAGAGCAGTTCTTCTTCTCCGGGAAGGTCTGTTACTTCCCCGAACAGCTCTAGCTCGACCTGGCGATTCGCACGAATCATGTCCAAGCGCAAATCGGGATGCGCACGTACAAGGCTCGTCGAGCTAGGGTTAAGCCACAGTGTTCTGTCGCTCAGCAAGCCGTTGCGGGCCCATTTGGTTCCCGATTCCAACTTCATTATCGCTTCGGTGCGTTCCTTCAAGGTTTTGACGAACTTGGCGTAATCCTCTTCGCTCAACACAGTGTCTCCGCACGAGGTTTGGCGCGGCCCGACTTTGGAATGGAAGAAACGTTTTGGATATCCACCACCCTAACCATCGAACCAACGCCGGGCGGCCTTAACTCCCTCATCGAATGACTTGCATCGATCCGTTTCTCGCGTGTAGACGCGTCCCATCGTGATTGAGGCCGCTCTCAACCGGGACATTAACTCGCGGCGGTCGAGAAGAGAAATCCCGTGTTGCGATGCTTCTCTCTCGGTTTCAGCAGAAAAGTTGCCATTGGTCACAGCCATGAGTCGGACTGAATATGAAAGTGGCGTTGAATAGCTCATGCGTGCAGCCATGAGGTCTGACATGGCTACACTTCCAATCATCATGTCACGCCTGGTGTGCTTGACTTGTATTATCCAGACATCTCCTTCATTAAAGCCGAGAACGTCCGCACCATGGTCGTTCGATCTAACGGTTAAGACAGTCTGGTAGCCTTCATTTTCTAATAGACAGGCAACTAGCGCTTCAAAAAGGTGCGCCGGGAGAGAATCCACCATTTCAGATGTCAGTGGCTCACCGGAGTTTGTCGGAGGATTCTGTCCTCTCATGCGCCCAAACAGTTCTTCGCCGAGACGGTCTTCCTCTGGTAAAGGTGTCAAAAATTCCTGGGCTTGGTGCTGTTTTTCAGCGATGAGTTCATGAAGACCTTCATCAAAGCTCTTTTGAAGCTTTTTTGTGGAATCGCGCAGGATGGGCAGGTAAACAAACACGGGTTTTTCCTGCCCGATCCGATAAACGCGGTCGGTGGCTTGAGCCTCCACCGCTGGGTTCCACCAACGGCCATAGTGAATGACATGGTTGGCTTCTGTAGTGCTCCCCGCTAATTTAGACAGTCAGGGCCTCGTTTTTTAGTACACCTGCGAAAGCTAAGAACGCCTCGTGCGGAGTGCGGTTTTGCACTCCGCGGTGGGGCCGGTCGTGATTGTACTC
>JABCZD010000023.1 GCA_013289855.1 Acidobacteriota bacterium
GCAACTCGACTGCATGAAGCCGGAATCGCTAGTAATGGCGTATCAGATCGACGCCGTGAATACGTTCCCGGGCCTTGTACACACCGCCCGTCACATCACGAAAGTGAGTTGTACTAGAAGTCGCCAAGCTGACCGCAAGGAGGCAGGCGCCCAAGGTATGACCCACGATTGGGGTGAAGTCGTAACAAGGTAGCCGTAGGAGAACCTGCGGCTGGATCACCTCCTTTCTAAAGTAGTCGTGGCTCAATCCGCTATGGTGTGCGGACTATGCCACGCAATAGGTCTCCTGCCAGTCCTCACGGACTCCAGCAGTTGACCCGTTCGGTTTACAACTTGGTTTAATCCAAGATTCGGGCGGATTCTGTCAGATCGTATCGCTTGTCAAAGCGCAAGATTCAAAAAGGGTGAGCCATTGGCTCACCCTTTTTTGTGTTTTGACGTTTTCGTAGCAGGGCTTCGGTCCCGGCCCCCTATGCTCTTGGCCCGGCCAATTTGGCCTAGGAGTAAAATCTGTGCGACCTGGAACACATGCGTTTTCCGGTGACGAGGGAAAACACAAGGATGGGGAGGGCAACGAATGCCTTGGCCGTGCTTTCCAGGCGGAAGTGCTAGGTGTGGGCGGAGTCCACGCGAACGTGGTACGGTGTCTGACATGCAGCTGCGAGCTAGCCGCGTCGGAAAATACGATAATCGGTCCCGCTCCATACCCCCGCTCGGCATAACACCTGTCGACTAATTTAGCGACCGAGGATGTTCAATATCTGCTCGAAGCGCATGCGAGCGCGCTGCAGTATCTCCTGCAACGACCATAGATGCAGCCGGGCGCCCTCCAACTTTGATCTCGTTGCGAGCACGGATGGGTCATATTCACGGCCGACTACGTAGGTAGTGAAGGAAATATTTGGCCGATGCTTTTTGATCAACGCTTCATATTCTAGAGCCTGCGTCACATGCGCCATTATCACTGTTTCCCTCGGGCGCTTAAATTCCATGATTACAGCCTCATTGCCGTCGTCCCGAGATCGGCAGACAATATCCGGTCGGATGTTTTCGCGACCTTTATAGATTTCCTCAATTCTGCCTTCCAAAATCGTCTTCAAGGGTTTATCCGAACTCCAAAGCTCCAGGCCTTCGCGAATGAGCCACAGGTTACTGTCAATAAGTGAATGGACATCAATCTCGAGCGATTTATTTGATGCCATCACTTCCTCGAGTTTTCCAATGATGTCGATCTGGGTTTTAATGATTTCAGTGACGCTATTTACCTGCTTGAGGCCCCAGTCCTGGATCAGCCCGCTTAGTTTCTCAGCATCTGCGGAGTCCGCGGCGATGATCGCGCGCATCAGTTCGCGCAATACGTTGGATTCGTAATACCGTAGGACCCATTCGATCAGTTCTCCGGCCTCGTCCTCCGCGACATTCTTCAGCTTGGCCAAAATGCCTTTGACTACTTTGGTTGCAGTGGCGCGGATGTGCGCCGGCATGCGGTCAAGTCGTTCGCGCACGGCGGGACGGTTCAATAGCGCATCGGTTCGCCTCCCCATTTCCTTGTCGTCCACGCCCTGAATTACTTTTTTGAGGAAATCCTGAACCCATTCATCAAACTTTTTTACTACAGGCAAGTCTTCGAGAAACCCGTCTCGTGTTGTGTTGATGAGGTCGCCGGTTTGTAGACTATCGTTCTCTGGATCCAGAAAGTCCGCAGATATTTCGCCGGCGATCTTTTCGGCTGTGAAGAACCCATGCGCTCGAGTGTCTAATCCGAAGAGGGATGGCTCCTTGACGACGCGTTCCCGAACGCGAACGGCTAGGCCAGGAGAAGACTGCCGAGCTGTCGCGATGATGTAAAAACCGGAAACCGCTCCTGCGCCATCGATAGTCTGCGCGAACGTGTGACGCTCTCCAGATATATCTTCTGCCGTGCACTCGATGTCGTTGACAACCATTTTCATGTTGCTCTTCGGCAATGCTTTGTAGAGATGGCGTCGTATCGTATCCGCAGTAGGTAGGTTCAAATCCGTGCCCAATTTAAGCAGACGTATTTTCGTTCCGTGGGAGAGTTCCGTTGGAGTACTCGAAATCAGGAGGGGATGATCGGACAGTGCACCCAAGTCCTCGAGAGTTTCACGATCAATTCTAACTGTGGACAGCAGACCGTCGCGCCAACTTATCACCTCTACGACGGCCGCTATGCCAAAACCGGCAAGCTTCCCAATGCCCTTGCTGCCGATTATCAATCTTCCGCCTGCGGTCCTCTGCCCCTGAGTACGTTTATTGCGCCCGATGAACAGAAACTTCTCGACGATGTCGTCGGGTGACATTCCCTGCCCGTCATCGACCAGTTCAATTGACGCGCTCTCATCTATTGTATCCGGAAGGTTTATCGTGAGAAGTGTCGCGTCGGCGTCGTATGCATTTACAGCTAGTTCTGAGAGGCATTTCTGAAGACTGTTGTACGCTGCAACCCCGAGATGATCTAGAATCCGGGGTGAGAAACGAAAAAACGCTGGTCTTGGCTCAGTCGGTGTCGTCGGCTGATTCATCGCTCTGCGAGTGTACCGCGCCTTTGCCGCCGTGCCCACTCGCCGGGCGTGTCCCACGAAGGCCGTCGGGGTGGCCTTCGATAAGAACGAAGGCGGTGCCACCCCTTTGCCACTTTCTCTTTGCAAGGGTTGGTCACTCTTCGCGGACTCACGCTCACGAATACAGCCGCAACTCGGGCATGGGAAAGTCCTTCCGGTTATCCGTCAGCAACGCGCAGCGCTCTTCGATCGCGATGGCGGCAATCAACGCATCGGCCAGGCTTAGCGTTTGCCCACGTTTCGAATATTGCTTTTTCAGTTTTCCGCCTAGCCGCGCTGCGCTTCCCGTTAGGTCAAAACATTCCAGTCCATCCAGCAGAGCTTCCGTAGACGCTTCTTCCCCCGGCCGCACTCCAGCGTAAAGTTCGGCAATGTTTAGGCTGGTGGTGGCCAGCGATTCGTGCGCTCGCACCAAAGCCGCAAGTGCCTCGCGCCGTCCATTCCGCCGGCGTAGCACGTCGATCAGCACCGAAGTGTCCAGCAGGATCTTCACCCTTTCGCTTTGCCCATGCCCGGCGCCTTATCGCGGCTCTTCTTCCGATTCTTGAGCCCGCGGTTTTCACTTTCCTGCCGCACTTTTCTCACCCAATTTCCCGCGCCCTGCGCCAGTTCCGGATGTTCCGCGTCCCAGCCCGCATCACTCTCCAAAAATTCCAGCAATTTGCTTCTCCGAACGGCCTCTCGCGCCGTCTCGACCAGAAACGCGCTCCGCCCGCGCCGTCCCGCAATGGCGTCAATCTCCCGCGCCAAATCCGTTGGCAACAAAATATGCGTCCGCTTTGTTCGATTCGTCGCCATGTGCCTACCAGTGTGCCGTCGCTATGTGCCGTGGCAATTCATAGTATAGCCCCGATTTGCCCAATATGGAGGCGCCTCGATTTTTTCACCTGTCAGCCACCTCAAAAAATCAGTTGCAAATGATTCCGCGCGACCGCCAACAATAGGTACCAGGTACCGCTCGACTACTCACTACAAAACTTCCCGGAGGTGTACCGTGCAGATCGATCCTTGGCTAGCAACAGGCGTACTCGTCTCCACCGCCGCAACCGACGCCGTCTACGTCCTCTTCAACGCCGCCGTCTCCGCGCGTCGCCGCCTTCCCGCGGCCAGTTGGAGCAGCGTCTGGTATCTTCTCTCCGCCTTCGCCGTAATCAGTTACACCAGAAACTGGATGTACGTAGGATTCGCCGCCACCGGCTCCTTCATCGGCGCCTATCTCTCCATGACCCTGCTGCATCGCCACCCGCAACCCCACCCCAAATCTCCCGCTTAATTTTTTTGGAGTGCGGCGGTTTATCCTGAGCGATTCGCGCGAAGGGCTTGACCCCGCTTTTGCGCGGTAAACACCGGAGGCCTTTGTAGCGGTAAGCGCCGAGGTCTTTGCAGCGACGCCCTTCAGGGCGTCACCGAGTCGTACGACGAGCCAGCCAATCATGTTCGGCGTCATTCCATCCAGCCCATCAGGCCGCGAACGATTCGTTAGTGTTTCGCAGATTCCGACAGCGACTTCTCAAACGCGCCCTGCGACGCCGCGTGCGCATTCTTCGAGTGTTCCAGCGCCTGCCTGGAATGTTCCTGTCCCGTTTGATGATCTTCTTTTCCGTGACTTACCGCCGCGGCGCGGTGCGCGTGCGCCGCAGCTTCGTGCAGTTCAGCAGCTCGTTGGTGTGAATTGTATGGCATGGCGTAACCTCGTAACCTGCATCTCCGATGCTACGCCCGCGCAACGCAAACGGCCAACCGCCCGCCCGCTGCATCGCTGCCCCGCGCAAATCCTTGCGTCCGGGTTCAGCCCTGCGGCATCATTTTCTGCAGCTGGTCTTTCAATCGCCCCACGATGGTTTGCTGAGGATTTTCCCCCACGATGCGGTCGCGGATAATTCCTTCCGAATCGATCACGATGTACGTCGGAAACGCGTGAATTCCCATCAATTTTAAAACGTGATCGTCGGCGTCGCGGTATTGCAGCCAATCCATGTTTTTTTTCTCGACGAATTCGCGCCACTTCGCGTCGTCTTTGTCGGCGCTCACGCTCAGCACCACCACCTTGTCGCTGGGATATTTCCTGGTCAGTTCCTTGAGCTCGCCCACTGATTCCCGGCACGGAGGACACCAGGTGGCCCAGAAATCCATAACCACCACCTTGCCCAGAAATTCAGTAGACGATATTTTCTGCCCTTTGATCGTGGTCACTTGAAACTCCGGAGCATAATCCTCGCGCGCTCTCCGCGGATTGTCCTCCAACCGATTCGCATAACCTGCGTACACGCCCGTCGGCTCAAGTTCCAGGTAGGCCGTGAGTTGGTCTTTTCCTTCGACATCGCGCGATTCTTTCAACAAGGCGATCGCCAGTCGCAAGTGATATTCCGCAAAGGCGGGATCCAGCTGCAGCGCCAACTGATACTCGGCCTCCGCTTCTTTTAGCTTCTTGATGGCCACCAGGATATCGCCCTTCGCCGAATGACCTGCGGCGCGTGCCGCATCATCCGTAGCCACGGCCACCCCTTTGTCGCAACTGCTCAACGCTTCTTTCTCATTGCCAAGCCGGATCTGCGCTTCAGCAAGCTTCAGGTAACAGCGCGAACATTTGTCACTCCCTGCTTTGACGGCTTTTTTGAAAGTTTTCACTGCATCGTCGTAGTGTTTTGTCGTCAGTTCTTGCTCGCCGGTTCTCAAAAGCTGTTCCGTTTCCGGTTTCAGCGTCTGCACCGCTGCAGGCGCCGCCGTCTGCGCTTCCGTCTCGCGCCCGCGCGCAAACCCACCGGCGATCAGCAAAGCCCCAGCAGCTACGAACAACGCTTGCTTAACGTTGCGATGCATACAGTTCTCCACCCTTTGAAGAATTGGAATGATTGACGTGGCCAAGCAAAACTTACTGAAACAATTCCGCGGTCTTCCCGTCCAGGACGCCCAATTGCCGCGCCAATCCTACTTGATCCCAATTGTTCCAGCCTTCCACAATCTCGCCGTCGCGGGCGCGCAACGCGGACACTCCGCAAAGTTTGATCGCGCGGTTTGTGGGCGCCATCCCCAATCCGTCGCCGGTGTGCGTCATCGTCGCGGTCCAGCGCGCGAACGCTGTGTCGCCTTCCTGCACCACCTGTTCGATCTTTATGTGAACGTCCGGACACGCGCTCCGCAGGGCTTGATAGAACTGTTTAAACTCGCTAGGACCTTGCGATCGGCTCTCTGGTCTGCCAATGCCCCACATCACCGCATGTTCCGGAAAAAGTTTATCGATGCTCTCAACTCGCCCCTGGTTCCACACTTCATCAAACCACTTGCGAATCAGTTCTGCCGGACTCGCATGCGCTGCGCTGCTCGCTGCCGCTCCACTCATTTCCACAGTACCTCCTGCACGTCATCCTGTAGTTCGGCCGTGACGCCAGCCTCTGCTACGGCCTCTACTTCGGCGACACTCTACCATATTGCAAAGCGTTTATCGCTGGCCAAGGTCGATAGTGTCGTCCCGCACTGTCGCCCCTCCTAAAATATTGCCCCGTGTGATTGGGACGTCATATCGCGGCTCGACTTGCTTGCCCGTCCGCTTACCGCTAGACTGCGCGCATGAATCCGGAATGGGTTCGCGAACGCTGCCTGTCGTTTCCCTCGGCTACCGAACACGTGATCTGGGGAAACGATCTCACTTTTAAAGTCGCGGGAAAGATTTTTGCGCATCTGGTGCTCGATCCCGCGCCAGTCTGGCTGTCCTTCAAGACCACGCCGGAAAATTTCTATGCATTAAACGAACGGCCGAACATCATCCCCGCGCCGTACATGGCGCGCGCGAGTTACGTCGCGCTGCAAACCAGGGACGCTCTTGCTGCGGAGGAACTAGCGTCGCTGCTCCGCGAATCGTACGACTTGGTGGTCGCCAGGATGCCAAAGAAAACGCGCGACGCACTGGCCAGCGGAATCTTGGTCAGCACGCCAGTCGCCAGAAAGAAGGCACGGAAGAAGACACGGAAGGAGGCGCGCAAGAAGCCAAATAAGTCGCCACGGAAAATCCATCGCGCAAAACGTCTACAGTCAAGAAATCGGCGAAAAGACGCTCCTCCGATAAACGAAAATAAGCGAAAATCCCGCAATCAAGCACCGCGCTCCCGTTTGCCCAGACGTGGTTACTAGACGGTTTTGAATTACGTATCATACTGAGCGGAAGGGAGTTAAAGTCCTTTGCGCTCAGTATGATACGTAAGTGTTCATTCTGGGGCGGTTAGGTCGATATTTTGTTATACAGATAGTAACTAGTATGTCGTGAAAGCGACAAGCGTTCCGAACCATTCTCCTGGGCGATACATCCAAAGGGAGTGAGCTTTCAGAACGGAATTCGCTCTTCGTCGACGCCGTGTCGCTGGGACGTGGCATTCTGCAAGGGCGCCCCCACCCTGCGCAATTCACTGCCGATGAGGCAAATCATGCGCGTCTTTTCGCTCCTGACGACTATCCTTCTAATCGTGTCGCCGGCCGTGGTTGCCCCGGCGTGTGACGCGGCGAGAACACCGCCGTACTTTTCGCAATCGCCTTCCGCCGATGTTTTTCCGAACAAATCGATCATCATCTACGTTGCGGATTTCGATTTGCAGGCTACGCACGACCCGGCCGCTACGGGAAACTCAGCAAATCGCAACGCGACTTCGAACGTAACTTCTAACGTGACGCCAAACGTAACTCCAAACGTGAATTCCCAAGCGAGTACGTCACCGCTGGCGACATCGCCGGTGGCTGCTACAAATCCGCCCGTCGGTGCCGTCGTAACGCCGGACGCGCAAAACAACACGACAAAAGCTGACGCAATAAAAGTTGATGCGACAAAAGGTGATGCGTCGGCTGACGATTCACCGCGCGCACGGGCCGCGAAACTCGTGGATTTGGCATCCACGACGTTGGTGAAGGTTTTGGAGCAGGAAGGCTATTCCGCGCGGCGGCTGAGAAACGGTGCTTCACCTCCAGATTCCGGCGTGGTGCTCCGCGGTGTATTCGCACAGGTCGACGCGAACTCCGGATTGCGCCGTGCGGTGATTGGCGGCCTGGCAACGGATGCGAAAATGCAGTTGTTCGTGGGCATCGGAAATCTGGCGCGACCCGAACAGCCGGTGTACGCGGTCGTTTCCCCGCAACCAGCGGATAATATAGGTCCGCTTATTTCCGTGAGTGTTTACGCGCCGGTGGGCAGATACGAGCTGGACAGAGATCCCTCTGAAGAATTGTTGAAACGAACAGCGATTAGTATCGCCGGTGACTTGACGCGATTGCTGAACGCCAATCCTTTAGCGCTTCAGCAGTAAAGCTGCTGTTGGATCAGGGCGGTGGCAACGCGCCGCTAAAAAACGTAAAAAAGAACGCCAAGACAAAACGCAAAAACTAAAGTTTCGCCGATTGTGCGGGATTGACGCGGGGATTATTTCCAGGAAACGGCGAGCTCAGCATAGCCCTTGCCGGCTTCGACGGGAGTGGTAAACCGGACGTTGCGATCCGTAGCGCCGGAAAGCTCCAGCGCTTTGCGGAAGAAACCCACCATGGTGAAACCGATCAGCCGGTGTTGCGGCTCGAAACCGGTGTAGCGGATGACGGCGTTCCCGGGGCCAAGCAATTTGAAATCGATATCCACGCCGTTGAAATAGGTGGCGTGCACGGCGGCAATTCTCTTCATCAGAAATTCCGGAGAACCGGCTTTTACAAATACCTTGTAAACGCCGCGCAGCTGGCGCTCGATGGTTTTTTCGGAGCGGGTGACCAGAACCTGTTCGTTACCATTCGCGGATACTTCCAACTCCGCAGCAAGAAAACGAAGGAACAGGTGTAAGGGATACCAACTGGAACCGGAAATCGTGCTTTGAATCATCTGTTTTGTTTCGTCATCCAAGCGAGCGACAACCTCGGCATAGGATTGTTCGCCACGCCGCTGAATTCCAGTGATGGATTCGAGCACCACGGATCCTTTGATCTCCACCATGCATTTGCCTCCTGGGAGGAAGGCCTCCGAACGATTTACAAAAATGCTACTACACGGCGGCCGATGCAGAGGGTAGCGGAATGGAGAAATCACATGGCGCACGGCTCAAAGAGGTATCGCTGCCGATGTAGCGTGGCGGAAAGCTAACCGAGTCATATGAGGAATGGTAAAAAGCCGGCCTGCCTTACAATGAAACGACCCGCGCGAAGGCTTGTCGATGACCGCTAACAATTCAGAAAGAAAATCGCATCGCGTCAGCGCAGGATTGCTGATGTACAGAATCCGAAACGGGGAGCTGGAGGTGCTGCTGGTGCATCTGGGCGGGCCGTTCTGGGCGCGCAAGGATGCAGGCGCCTGGTTCGTTCCGAAAGGCGGAGTGGAAGAAGGCGAGCAGGAACTTGCCGCAGCGCGCCGGGAGTTTCAGGAAGAAACGGGAATGGAATCCCACGAGCCATTCCTGGAGCTCGGAAGCGTTTATCACAAGAGTGGAAAACGTGTGGTGACCTGGGCGTTTCGCGGAGACGGGGATCCAGGCAAACTGCGCAGCAACACGTTTCTGCTGGAATGGCCGCCCAAGTCGGGCAAGTTCAAGGAATTTCCGGAGATCGACCGCGCGGACTTTTTTACTGTGGACGCGGCGGCGAAAAAGATGCATGCGGCGGAATTGGAACTGTTGCGGCGTCTGGAAAAGATAGTCGCGACGAAGTAAGGCGACCGTCGAAAATACCAAGGACAAAACTCCCGGGCAAGCTGGGGCGCAGCATTCCCGGGCATTCCGTGGTCGCTCGAGATAAAGCTGCGCCCCTACAACGGATTCCGCGAGTGAATTAGCCGGCGGCTTTGGCCATTTGCTTGGACATGGCTTCGGTGCGGCGCTGCATTTCTTCTGGAGCTACGTCTTCGACGTGCGTGGCCACTCCCCAGTTGTGGCCGAAGGGGTCGGTGAACTTTCCATAGCGGTCGCCCCAGAACATGTTTTGCAACGGCATATCCACGCGGGATCCGGCATCGATGGCGCGCTGCATCAGGGAATCCACGTCTTCGGTGTAAACGAAAATTCCATAACCGTGAGCGTTGGCGGGAGATTGCGGATTCGGGGCCGTGGACATCCCCGGAAATTCGTCGCCGAGAAATATTCGGGAATCTCCTATCTGTAATTCGGCGTGCATAATCATGCCACCTGGGCCATCCATCTTTACGAGTACCGTGGCGCCAAAGACTCTTTTGTAAAAGTCGATGGCGCGGTCGGCGCCTTTGCAGGTAATGAACGGCATGACCGAGTGATAGCCTTCGGGGACGGGGCGGACGTTCGTAGACATGGTTAGCTCCTGTAGGTTTGAGTGTGCGCACCGGTGACAGTGGTAGAGGGAGGGAACGGAAGGTGCGCAGGGGATTAGTACCGCAAAGTTGCGGCCTAGTCAATCGGGTCGGTGGAGTGTACTTCAGGCGAGCACGGGCGAAGAGTCGACAGTCCTGCTGAACATTGGCGAAAAGCAGATTCCTCGCTGCGCTCGGAATGACAAGTCGTAGTTGAGGGCGACGCGCGCGGAATGACGAGTCGTAGTTGTCGGCGACGAACCGCCGTTTTTATTCGGGCTTGGTAATTGCGCCGCAGGCGATGCGAGCGGGACTGCCTGGAGCGCCGCCTTCGGAGGCGTGAATCACGAGGGCGGTGCCGCCATTGCTGAACACGGAATGGCTATCGGCGCCCATGGTTACGTTGGGCGCAACGACGGTGACGTGTGCAGTGTGGTCGTCGGCGACGATCAGGAAAAAGTTCGGGATGTCACCGGACATGCTGCCATCTTGCGTGTGCCCGGCGGCGTTGAAGTGCGGACCGGCGGACTTAAAATCCGGCGGATCGCATTTGGCGATCTGGTGGATGTGCATGGAATGCTGGCCGGGAGGGAGATTCTTGATATCGAGCTTGATGCGGACGCCTTCGGGGACACTGGTTAACGCAGCGGTGCCGACGGTTTCGCCTTGGGCATTTTTGATGTCGACGACTACGGCTTTGCCAGCGACATGGCTGTGAGCTTCTTGCGCAGATGCCGGGACGCTGAGGCCTGCAAGCAGAACGGTGACGCAGATGATCGATCTCACGATGACTCCTCTGAACGCGGAAAATGTGCAGCTCGGGTGACCCGATTTTCACTGTAGCGTAGTAACTGATTCCGTTGGTGAACGTGTACTCAATTCGCCAGCAGGGCTGAGGAAGAGCGGCCCGCAGCGGCTAAAGCCGATTTTGTAGAGTTCCGTTTACGGCCCGACTAAAGTCGGGCCCTCCCCGCGTCCGACTGACAATGCGGGGGCGTTTCCGGCCCGGACGTCGGGCTCTGCGCGGCCGCTCGGAGACGGACCATTCTTCGACACGGACTATTGGGAAAGCGGCGTCAAGGCGCCGCACTCCGAATTACGACGAGCCTTTCGCGAGAATCGCTCAAGGTAAACCGCCGCACTCCAAACTATGGCTCAGGGGCGATAGAGGTCGGGAAATTGCTGCTTGAGTTGGTCGATTTTGGGGAGGTCGTTGAAGGCGATATAGGGATTGTCCGGATGGCGCTTCAAATAGTCTTGATGATAATCCTCGGCGGGATAGAAGGCGGCGAACGGGACGATTTTGGTGACGATCGGGCGGGCGTAGATTTTGGCGTCGGAGAGCTGCGCCACGTAGGCTTCGGCGATGTGCTTTTGTTCCTCGGAAGTATAGAAAATAGAGGAACGATATTGCGAGCCGGAGTCCGGGCCCTGGCGGTCAAGTTGGGTGGGGTCGTGCACCACGGAAAAATAAACCATCAGAAGCTGGCCGTAAGAGATTTTCGAAGGGTCGTAGACGACGCTGACGGATTCGGCGTGGCCGGTGACGCCCATGCTCACGGTTTCATAACTGGGAGACTTTACGAATCCGCCAGAGTATCCGGAGGTGGCGGAGGTGACGCCTTTGACGTGTTCAAAGACGCCCTGCACGCCCCAGAAACAGCCGCCAGCGAAGACGGCGGTTTGCTTGGATTTTGTTGCGGCCAGTGGAGCGTCGACGGCAGGCTTGGGCATGGCGGCGTTGGGGGTGGCGGGGGGACGGGCGCCGATGGCGCGGATGGCGGTCCATCCAACGACTAAGATGATGATAGCAATGGCGATGATTCGACCGATGCGAGGAGCGGGCATGTGTTTGGCCTCGTTAAGAATACGACGTATTTAGTGTTGCAGATGAATTGGATGCGGCAAAGGCACGCGGCGATGGAAGCTAGGGACGATAATCCGCGATGGTAACGTAGCCCGGCTGCCGAACATCTCATGTACGACTTCGAGCCCGCTTGGACGGGGCGAAGATTCCAAAACCGTGGACACCTTCCCATGACATTTAAATGCTTATCGCTGTCGATTGCGCTGGTGGTCGGGTGCTTTTTGTTTAGCTCATCAGCCGCGGCGCAAATTACCAACGGGAAATCGCCAGAGCTTCCGGCACCGTTTGCGACGAAGTCCGCCGGGAATGCGCCGGAAGTGAGTAAGCCGCCGAAGGGTTTTTTGCCGACGGTGCCAAATGGATTTCAGGTGAATGTGTTTGCCACCGGCTTTAAGTCGCCGCGTTTTCTGACGACAGCGCCGAATGGCGATATATTTGTGGCGGATTCCGGCGCGGGGAAAATTTATGTTTTGCGTGATCCGCAGCACACCGGCGGGGCGCAAGAACGCGAAGAGTTTGCCGCGGGTGTGGATCAGCCGTTCGGCATCGTGTTCCATGAGGGATTTGTTTATGTGGGCGCCACCGATGCGGTGCTGCGTTTTCCGTACGATGCGAAAACTTCGAAACGCACAGGGGAGCCAGTGAAGTTGCTGGATTTGCCAAAGGGAGGAGCGCACTGGAGGCGGGGCGTGGCGTTCACGGCGGACGGGAGGCATCTGCTGGTGACCGTCGGGTCAAACTCCAACAATAGCACGGGCGAAGATGCGCGGCGGGCGGCTATCACCATTTGCGATCCGGATGGAAAAAATGCGCGGTTGTATGCGACAGGACTTCGCAATCCGGTGACGGCGTTGGTAAACCCGCAGACTGGAACGGTGTGGACCACGGTAAACGAACGAGACGGCTTGGGTGACGACCTGCCGCCGGATTATTTTACCGCGGTGCAGGATGGCGGATTTTACGGCTGGCCGTACAGCTACATCGGGGATCATGTGGATCCGCGCGTGAAGCCGCAGAATCCGGAACTCGTGAGCAAGGCGATCGTGCCGGATGTGTTGCTGGGCGCGCATCATGCGCCACTGCAATTTACTTTTTATACCGGGACGCAATTTCCGCAGAAGTATCGTGGGGGGGCGTTTATTGCGGAGCATGGATCCTGGAACCGGTCGCAGCGAGTAGGATATCGAGTGACGTTTGTAGCGTTTCAGAACGGCAAGCCGGTTGCTGGCCCGGAAGAATTCTTCGGCGGGCTGGTGCCGGATCCGAGTAAGGAACAGGTTTACGGTAGGCCCGTAGGTGTGACGGTGGCGGCGGATGGGGCGCTGCTGATTTCGGACGACGGGGCGAATGTGGTGTACCGGGTTACGGCCACGCAGTAAAAAGGCAAGCCTGCTCTACGGGTTTGGGCCGGCGCAGACTTAGTTCACCGTGAGGGTTAGCTGGATGGACGGTAGTTGCAGGGGCTGTCCGGAAGCGCTTTTGGCGGATGGCGTGATGGTGATGGTGGACGTGCCTTGCGGAGTGACGATTTGAGCTGGCGGCGGAGTGCTGGAGCCGCCACCGCAGCCGGCAAACATGACCATCGTTGCGGCGGTTAGAGCGACGCCAGTGAACGCGAATGTTCTTCGGAAAAGAGGCTTCGCGAGGAACGGTGCGTCGTGAATTTTTCTTGCCGTCAGGAACAACCACAGTAAGACCAACCACAACAGAAAAATCGCAAAGGAATTCGCGGGGTTAAGCGGAGCGAAGCGCGGAGCGCGCCAGGTTTTTAGAGACATTGGGGTAGCTAAGACTGCTGCGCCGGTGGTCGTCACCATGACGCTGAACATTGCGGGCGTGCCATTGGTTATCTGGATCGTGGAAGGAATCTGACAAGTGGCGGCGAGCGGCGCGCCAGTACAGAGAAGCGTGACGGCACCAGTAAAGTTTGCGCCGGGAGTGATTTGCAGTTGGTACTGCGCGGTGGCGCCGGCGGGGACGGTGGCCGTTGATGAGCTAGCGGGGGTTGGAGCAACGGAAATTGCGGGATTGGCGTTGCCCTGAATCATGATTATTTGCGGGGAATTGGCGGCGTCATCGGTGAGGGTGATGGTTTCGGTGCGCCGGCCCGCGGCGAGCGGGGCGAAGGTGACGGAAACGGTGCACGAAGCGTTTGCGGCGAGGGCCGCGCCGGAGCAATTGCTGGCAGGATTCATGAAGTCGGCGGGATTGTTTCCGCCGATGGCCAGCGAGGAGATGTGCAAGGTGGCGTTGCCGGAGTTGGTGACGGCGATATTCATGGCGCCGCTGCTGGTGCCTTGCGTGATGGTGGCGAAGGCGGCGGGATTCGGGAGCACGGTGACGGCAGGAGCGGGTGGCGGAGGAGCTGCGCCTGCGCCGCTGAGTTGCACGGACTGGGGGCTGCCGGGGGCGTTGTCCGTGATGTTTAGAACGGCGGTTTGTGGGCCGGCGGAGGAGGGCATGAAGGTGATGCTGACGGAGCAGAAATTGTTGGGCTGGAGGACCGCGGGGGCTTGACAGGTGTCGGATTCGAGAAATTCGCCGGCATTGGCTCCGCTGACGGCGATGGAGTTCAAGCTGAGGGCTTCCGCGCCATTGCTCTTGAGGGTGATCATTTGCGGGGTGCTGGACGAGCCGATTTGAGCGGTGCCTAACGAAAGCGAAAGGGAGCTGGGAGAGATTTGCAGCGATGGTCCGCTGACGCCTTGCGAACCGGGGACGATGCTGAAGGTGAGCGTGCCGATGCCGGGCGTGGAAAACGGCGAATTTGCTACTGGAACGAAATATCCGGTCTGCGGGTCTACCGTGAACGCGAAAGTACTGTCGCTCCCAGGAGAATAGTTGAATGGGCCAGTGGGATCGGGCTGATAGGTTGGCAGTGCTGTGGCGTTGGGCAGCGGGGAGCTGGCGGTCTCGGCGATCGCATAGGTTTGCAGATTCAGGGAGTAGATGTGAATGGGTGGATTGGCCTCGGGGCCGATGATTACGTACAAAAATGTGCCGGTGCTGTCGACCCAAACACCGTTTGGAAAGGTGTCCTCGCCAAGCGTAATGGTGGCGCTTTGAAATTTGCCGTCAATGCCGATCAGATCAATGAGACCTTCGAATTCGCCGCGACCGGTCACAATGTAGCGGCCTTGGGGGTCGGAGGCGTAGCAGCGGCCGGTGGAGTTGTCCACGCTCTGTGAGGGGAAGCCATGCAGCAGACCGGTTTGCGCGGAGATGCTGACGGTGTTGAGTTCTTCGCCGTTGGGAAAGTCCGGGTTAGAGGGGAATTCCGGGCCGAGATAGAGATAAAAAGCTTTGGAATTGGCGGCTGGCTGGCTGACGCCGATCACGCGCGAATCCAACTGTGTGAAGGAGTTGGGAACTGGAATGAGGGCGGGGCCACCGGATGCGTTTGGTGCGATTTGAAATGTTTCGGCACCGGCCTGGCCGGGCAGGGTGCTGAACGAGTTGACTACCGCGATGTAATTTCCGGTGGGTTCGACGGCGATGAAGATTGGTGAACTAGTGTTTGGGGAGGCGAAGGGCGAGTTTTGTACTTCTTGATACGCGCCGGTGTCTTGGTCGGTGATTTCGTACATGTGGATGCTGTTGACGCCGATGCCGAAGAGATAGCGGCCCTGCACGTCGATGGTGAGCGTAGTGTTGGGGGCGGGAAATGGCGAGCCGTTGGTGGGGGTTAAGGCGCCGGTGGCGTCGTCGCGGACAACCACTGCGCCACCGGAGGAAAAGACGAGTGGCTGCGGAAATTGCGCGTGGGCCTGGCTGGCCGCGATGATCAGGGCAAGTGCGGCGAGAATGAATCGCGCTAGTTGCCGCGGCATGGCCGATCTATCTTGTAACTCACCCGGGCGTGACGATGGAGGTACACAAACGTAGGTACGGTAACTCAGGGGCGTGGCCATGCGTGCGTCTTCCTTTGGCCGTAAAATGCGGAATTTAAATGATCTGAGAGGGCCTGACGACATACTACTCGGTAATAAGAGCAGGTCAAGAGTTTACTGAAGAGTTTGTTAGCTAAGAATTCTCTTAGAAAGAGGTGTAAATTGGTCATGCTGTCGGGCGAATGGCCGATGGGGACGTCGTGTTGGGGATGGAGAATTGGCGTTCATAGAATGTTAATATTCGAGGGGAGGAGACCGCGTTAGTCTCGCAAGCTTATGGCCCTGGCAAACTTGGAGTTTGAGAAGCAACCGGAATCTACGGAATCCCAGCTCATTCTGCGGCTTAACGGGAAGTTGAGCCTGGAGACGGTGAGCAGTTTTGTGACGCAATTGCGGCCGGAGCCGAGTCCCACGTTGGTGCTCGATATGAGCGGCGTGACGTTTCTGGATTCGGCGGGTGTGGGCGCGCTGGTGCAACTGTTCGTGCACCGGAAAAGCGCGGGGAAGAAGTTTGCGCTGGCGGCGCTTACGCAGCAGGGAGCCGCAGTGATGCAGGTGGCGGGGCTGGTGAAGCTGCTGCCGATTTATCAGACAGCGGCAGAGGCGCTGGCGACGGGGGCATAGGCGGCTGGCCAGGGAGAGAAAAGCGCGCGAGGCAATACGGCTGGGCAGAGGTTGGCGCTGCATGCCGCGCCCCTACAAAAGATTTTCCAGCCGTCGTGAATCGTTGATAAAAAATTCAGGCTAGGTTTCTTTTAAGATGCGGAAAAGTTCTGCGGCGGCGTGGGGCAGGCGCGCGCCGCGGCGCGAGACCATGTAGACGTGGCGCGGCATGCTGAGCTGACGAATTTTTACTTCCTTCATCCAGCCGTGATCGATTTCCCAGCGCACGCACATGCGCGGGACGATGGCTACGCCCATACCCATTTGCACAAAGCGCTTGATGCTTTCGATGGTGGGCATTTCGATGGGCATGTTGAGATCGGTGCGGTGACGGGCAAAAAGTTCGATGACGCGTCGGCGAAAGGGCGATTCAACGCTGTGGGCGATGAAGTTTTCCTTGGCGAGTTCGGGAATGTCCACTTCGCGTTTTTTGGCGAGGACATGTTTTGGAGGGACGACCAGGGTTAATTCGTCTTTGAGGATTTCCGTGGCTTGCAGCTGCGGATCGCGTGGGACGAACGAGATGGCGCCAAGGTCGAGGCGGTAATTTACGACTTCGTGGGGAATGTCTCGAGAAGACATGCGATTGACGCGGACTTGAACGCCGGGATGCTTTTCACGAAAAATTGCGAGCGCGGGAAGCAGGGCATGGATGGAGCTTTCGTTGACGCCGAGGGAAAGTTCGCCGCGAGTGAGGCCTTCGAGTTCGGCGAGACCCTTTTTGACTTCGTCGCGAAGATTGATGAGGCGTTCGGCGTATTCGCGAAGCAAGGTGCCGGCGTCCGTCATGCGCACGGGGCGGGAGCCGCGGACGAAGAGCGGCTGGCCGAGATCGTCTTCAAGTTTGCGGATGGTAAGGCTGATGGCGGGCTGAGTGCGGAAGAGGCGTTCGGCGGCGCGCGAGAAGCTGCCTTCCTTGGCGACCATCAAAAAGACCTGCAATTCGCCTAAATCCATGGAAAGACCTCCAATCCGCTGATAGCCCCGCGCAGCGCGGGAAATACGTCAAGCGACATACAGCAGTATAGGGGAACAGTATAAGGCAGAGTTATCAAAAGCAGAATAAAGATAAATTTGACTGTAGCGCGCGTGTCTGCGTAACTAGACGAGGGAGAGTCCATGGATGTAGTGCGCATTTTCGATACCACGCTGCGTGACGGCGAACAATCGCCGGGCTTTTCCATGAATACCGCGGAAAAGATTCGCGTGGCGCACCAGCTGGCGGCGCTGAACGTGGACGTGATCGAAGCGGGATTCCCGATTTCGTCCCGTGGAGACCTGGAAGCGGTGCGGCAGGTGGCGAAAGAAGTTCGCACGGTGCCGATTGCGGCGCTAGCGCGGGCCAGAAAAGACGATGTGATGGCCGCGGTGGAGGCGCTGGAGCCGGCGGCGGCTTCGCGGCTGCATATCTTCTTGGCGACGTCCGATCTACATTTAAAAGTGAAGTTGAACATGACGCGGGAACAGGCGCTGGAATCGATTTCCAGCATGATCCGGCTGGGGCGGCAGCATGTGGGGGAGGTGGAGTTTTCCGCGGAAGACGCGGGGCGCACGGACATCGATTATTTGTGTACGGTTTGCCGCGTGGCGGTGGAAGCGGGGGCAACGGTTTTGAATTTGCCGGACACCGTGGGCTACGCGGTGCCAGAGGAATATGCGGAGATGTTCCGGCGCGTGGATGCGTCGTTGGTGGCGACCTTTGGCGCAAATCACGGAATCACGCTGAGCGCGCATTGTCACGACGACCTGGGGCTGGCGGTGGCCAATTCGCTGGCGGCGATTCGAGCTGGAGTGCGGCAAATCGAGTGCACCATCAACGGCATCGGGGAACGGGCGGGGAATGCGTCACTAGAAGAGGTTGTGGTGGCGCTGGCGGTGCGCAAGGAAAGCTTTAACGTTTCGACGAACATTAATCTGGAACAACTTTTTCCCGCGAGCCGGTTGTTATCGGAAGTAACCGGGGCGCAGGTGGCGCCGAATAAGGCGATCGTGGGGGCGAATGCGTTCGCGCACGAAGCCGGGATTCATCAGGATGGGATTATCAAGAATCCGCTGACGTACGAGATTATGTCGCCGCAGATGGTGGGCGTGCCGGAACGTTCGATGGTGCTGGGGAAGCATTCAGGGCGCAATGCGTTGCGATTATCGCTGCGAGATTTGGGTTACGAGCCGACGGACGTGGAGCTGGGCGAGGTTTACAAGCGCGTAACGGCGCTGGCGGACGAAGCGAAGCAGGTGCGGCCACGCGACGTGGTGGCGATTGCACACGAGGTTTTGCGGCGGCGCTCGACGCTGGCGGCGGAAGCGACCTCGGCGGCGTAAGATTTTTGCTGGCGGCGTTGGCGCGGCGGTGTGAGATCGACTGGCGCAAACGTAGAACTCACGCGGTCGCGTGCTTCCTGAGAAACTTCTGACAAAAGGCGGGCCTTGATCGCGCGCTGTGCGCGTTACCATCGGCAGCAGAGGTATTTTCTGCGGAGCTTTTCATGAAGAAGACCATTGTACTTTTACCCGGAGATGGTATCGGACCTGAAGTGACGCGCGCGGCGGCCACGGTGCTGCGCGAGTGCGGCCAGGAATTCGACCACCAATTTGAGTTTGTGGAAATGCCGGTGGGCGGCGCGGCCATCGATGCCGCGGGAACGCCGTTGCCCAGCGAGACGCTGGAGGCGTGCCGCAAGTCGGATGCGGTGTTCCTTGGCGCGGTGGGCGGACCGAAGTGGGATGGGTTTCCGGTGGGCAAGCGGCCGGAGAGCGGGCTGCTGGATCTGCGCAAAGGCATGGGGCTCTACGTTAACGTGCGGCCGGTGAAGGTGCTGGATCCGCTGCGGGGAATTTCTCCGCTGAAGAGCGAGCGGCTGGGCGATCTGGACCTGGAGATTGTGCGCGAACTGGCCGGCGGAATGTATTTTGGCGAACGCGGCAATGTGCGGGAAAACGGAACGGAACGCGCGTGGGATACGGAATCGTATTCGGCGCCGGAAATCGAGCGAGTGACTACGTTCGCGTTCGAGCGCGCGGAGAACCGTTCGCGGCGGCTGTGTTCGGTGGACAAGGCCAACGTGCTGACCAGTTCACAACTGTGGCGGCGCACGGTGACGGCCATGAATGCGGGCTATCCCACGGTGAAGCTTGAGCACATGTACGTGGATAATGCGGCGATGCAGTTGACACTACGTCCGGCGCAATTTGATGTGATGCTGAGCACAAATATGTTTGGCGATATTTTGAGCGATGCGGCGGCGGCGCTGGTGGGATCGATTGGGCTGATTCCGTCCGGGAGCTTTGGCAGCACGGCGCCGCTGTTTGAACCGATTCATGGGTCCGCGCCGTCTTTGGTGGGAACGGATTCGGCGAATCCGGTGGCGTCGATTTTGAGCGCGACGATGATGCTGCGGGATGCGTTTGGATTGTCGCTCGAGGCGGACTGGGTGGAGCAGTCGCTGCTGCGGGTTTTGGGTGGTGGGTATCGTACACCGGATATTATCGAGCCGGGCGCGCATGCGGTGGGCGGTGCGGCGTTCATGGAAATTTTGCGGGAAGAGATGCAGCGGACGCTGGAACATGCCGAGCGGTATGGCTGGGGCGTGTAGATTTTTTGCTCCTCAGGGCTAAAGCCCACTGTAGCCAAGCAACAATGTCGGAGCAAAAGCTCCGACCCACAAATCGCAGAATTAGCCAAGGCGGCCCACAAATTGCAGAAATAGACAGGCGCACAGCCAGGATTGGCTGTGCCACGGAACCGCGCTGAATGCCGGGGCTGAAGCTCCGACCCACAAAGATTTTCCGAAGACAGACAAAGACAGCAGTGGCTAGGTAAAGGCATCCGCCGTATTGCGGGAAGCGGGCGGGGATGCTATTTTTATTGGTCCCGGACGCTTACGCCCGAGTAAGCACAGGGATTCCAGGTCGCATCGTCCCGGGCGCTAGCTGTCACTCCGTCCGGACCAATCCATGTTGAGCATGGTTGATAAATTAATTAGGATGCGTGGAGCAGTGTGTCACAGGTGTATCTGTCACGGTGCGTGACAGGAGCCGTGACAGTAGTGGTAGGGGTTGAGCAGACACATTGGAAAAACATTCCAATTCGGAAGGAACCGCTAACGGCGCGATAGGCGAGGCGGTGAGTTACTGGCGCGTGGAAGGTTCGCTGCTGGAGCTAGGTGCGATGCGCCCGGTGGGATTCTTTACGTGGAATGGGCGCAGCTTTTCCGAACGCTGGGCGCGGCGCGCGGGGATGGCGGGGATGGCGCTGGTACGGCCGTTTGCGTATGCCGCGAGCCGCACATTTGCGACGCGATTTCTGCATACACTGCTGCGAGGCGTTACGCGCGACCGCCTGGACCTGCTGGGCGAAGAGTATTTTCATTATGTTTTGAAGCCGCAACTTCGTCCGCAGGCCACCGAACAGCTGGTGGCGGCGGTGCGACGCGGCGAAAAGATTGTGCTGGTGGGGCAGCTGCTGGAAAGCGTGTTGCGGCCGCTGGCGGCGCACTTTGGCGTGGAATATTTCATCGCCAATCGACTGGAGTTTCGCGATGGCCGGGCGACCGGGAGACTGGTGGATCCCATTGTGCGTCCGCGCGGACCATTTGCGTGGCTGGCTGGTGGAGCGAACAATGGGCGCATCGCGAGAGAGCAGTTGCTGCGGCGTTTGGGTTGGATGGACGAGCCACAAAAGTTGACGAGTGCGCTGTGCACGACGGCGCGGCCAAAAATGCCGGCAGGGAAAGCGGTGGCGGTGTTTGGAGACGAGCCCCGCGTCGAACGATTGTCGGTGCGGGAAACATTGGCGAAGCGGCACATTCTGTTGGTTGGAGTGACGGGATTTATCGGCAAAGTGTGGCTGGTGGACTTGCTGGAGAATATTCCCGATATCGGCAAGATCACTCTGTTGATTCGGCGGAATCGCACAACTTCCGCACAGCGGCGCTTCGAGAAGATTGTGGAAGAGTCGCCCACGTTTGACACACTGCAGCAGCGGTACGGAAGAAGCCTTGGCGCATTTCTGAAAGCCAAGGTGGAAGTTGTGGAGGGCGACGTCAGCCAGTCGGGGCTGGGGCTGGATCCCGTAGTGCAGGAGCGGCTGGCGCGGTCGCTCGACTTGATTGTGAACAGCGCGGGGTTGACGGATTTTAATCCGGACTTGCGCGATGCGCTTTCTTCGAATGTGGATTCCGCGTTGTATTTGCTGGATTTTTTGCGGCGGTGCACGCATGCCGGATTGATGCATCTTTCCACGTGTTATGTGGTGGGCATGCGCGATGGGCGGGTTACGGAAGAGTTGCAGGACAACTACAATCCCGCCGGGGATGCGGCGTTCGACGCGGAACGGGAAATTGCGTCGTTGCGGGAGACGATTGAACGGATTGAGGCGCGATCGGAAAGTCCGGAGCTGAGCAAAGCGCTGCGTCGTCAGGCGCTGGGCCGGGATGTGGATGCCGCAGATGCGCCGGCGGAAGAGTTGCAAGGGGTGCTAAAACGCAATCGGGCGCGCTGGGCGCGCAACCGGCTGGTGCGGGTGGGATTGCGGCGCGCGCAGCATTTGGGCTGGCCGAATATTTATACGTTCACCAAAAGTTTGGGTGAATCGATTCTGGCGCGCCATGGACGAGGATTGCCGATTGCGATTGTGCGGCCATCGATTGTGGAGAGTTCGGAGCGTTCGCCATTCACGGGATGGAATGAGGGCATCAATACTTCGGGGCCGCTCTCTTATTTGCTGGGCACCAACTTTCGCCAACTGCCGACGAACGAAAGAAAGTGCCTGGACGTAATTCCCGTGGATATGGTGTGTCGTGGAATGTCGCTGATCGCCGCCGCGGTAGTTGCGCGGTGCAATGCGCGGATGTACCAGCTGGCGACGTCGGCGATCAATCCGGTGAACATGGGACGGAGCATCGAGCTGACGGGACTGGCGCATCGCAAGCATTACCGACAACGATCCACCGTGGACAATTGGCTGAAGGTAAAGTTTGAGACGATTCCAGTGTCGAAGCAAAGATACGAGCGGCTGTCGATTCCGATGCAGAAGGCGGTAGTGTCTGGAATCAATCGCGCGGCAATTTCGCTGCACATGAAAAAAGCGCCACTGGCCAAAGCGGAACGGGAACTTTCGCGCGCGGAAAAACTGATTGAGCTGTACGAGCCGTTCATTCTACACAACGAGCATGTATTTGAATCGGAGAACGCCCGTCTGCTCTCGGCCGCGCTGCCGCCCGAGGAGCGGGAGGCGTTCGAATTCGCTCCCGAATCCATTGACTGGTGGGAATATTGGATTAATATCCACATTCCGGCGTTGCGACGGTGGTGCTACCCGCTGATGGAGGGGCGTCCGCTGGAAGCGCGGGTGGCGCGAGAGTTGAATTGGTCCGCCGAGCCGCCCAATGCGGCGTGACGTTCCGGTGTTGCGCAACTAGCCTGCTATGGCCATCTTTCTAACCGGCTCGACCGGCTATCTCGGCAGCTATCTGGTTGCGGGTCTGTGCACCGGACATCGCGAACCCTTGAATCTGCTGGTGCGCGCGAAATCACGACAGGAAGCGCGCGAGCGTTTGTGGAACTCGCTGCAGCTGCATTTTGCGTTCCCGGAGTTTTACGAATTTCTCAACGCCCGCGTGCGGATTTTTCTTGGCGACTTGACCAGCGAGCACTTTGGCTTGCCGGATGACGAATATCAGGCGCTGGTGGACACCACAGATTCGGTGATTCACTGCGCGGCTTCGCTGAATCGCAAATCGGAAAAGCAGTGCCTCAACGTAAATTTGCGCGGGACGCTGGAAGTGATTCAACTGGCGCGGCGGGCACAGAATCATCATGGACTGCGGCGCTATTCGCATGTTTCGACGGTGGCGGTGGCGGGGCACCGTCAGGACGAAGTGGTGACGGAAGACGCGGCGATAGATTGGGCGCGGTCGGACTACGATCCTTACGCGCGGACCAAGAAGTTTTGCGAACACATGGCCGGTCAGCTGTTGCCGGATGTGCCACGCACCATCTTTCGTCCGGCCATCGTGCTGGGCGACAGCCGGCGCGCGGAGACGACGCAATTCGACATGGTGCAGGCGTTTGATATTCTTTCGCGCTTTCCGGTGCTTCCACTGCGCGCGGAGGATAGAATCGACATTGTGCCGGCGAACTATGTGAGTGACGCGATTGTGGCGATTCACCAAAAGGCGGAGCCGGCGCACGGCATATATCATCTTTCTTCAGGCGCAGGCTCGCAGACGTATCGTGAACTTACCGATGCGCTGGCCAAGGCCGGCGGGAGCCGGCGGCCGTGGTATGTTCCGGGACTGGCGAGAGTTTTTTCGGGTACCGTAGACTGGATGGCGAAGCGGCGCGGAGACGCGGGTTATGCGGCGTCGCTGCTGAAAGTGTTTTGGCCGTACCTGAACTGGAACACGGTGTTTGATAATTCGCGGGTGGTGGCGGAGATGAATGAAGCGCCCGCGAAATTTTCGAGTTATGGATATGCGCTCTTGAAATTCAGCCGCGAAAATCGCTTCAAGTATCCGGCGAAGCCCTGGCCCGCGAATGCCAGTGAGCAGCGGCTGGCAGCGGCGGGAAGCGTGCGCGCATGACCGACTTTCTGCTGGTGGCGTGGGTCAGCGCGCTGATCGAAATTACGAGGTTGGGTTGGGTGTTTGGTCGCGGAGAGCGCTGGAGCCCAGGAGAAAAGCTGCGGCTGCTTTTCGCCGGGTACAACGGAACGCGCAATACGGGCAGCGATGTGCGGGTGCAAGAGATGCTGCGGCAAGTGCGGCACGTGCTCGGCGCGGATAATGTTGATTTCAGCGTGATGTCGCAGAATTTCGATTTGACGCGCGGCTATTTTGAGGGAACGCGGCAAGTGCACCTTCCGGATGTGTTTCCACCGTTTCTGTATCGCGAGGTGCGCGCGAATCACGGGGTAATCGCTTGCGAAGGCTCGATGTTCAAGAGCAAATTCGCGAATGCGCTGACCACCATGATGATTGGGTCGCTGGGCCTGGCGTCGGCAGAGAATAAATTGTCGCTGGCGTATGGCGGTGAAGCGGGACATATGGACCGCATGATCGAAGAAATGTGCGCGCGCTATGTGCGAGATTCGCTGGTGATCACGCGCAATGTGGAATCGCAACAGCTCTTGAGCGAAATGGGAATTCCGACGGAGTTGGGAACGGACACGGCGTGGACGTTTGAGCCGCGTGCGCCGGAGTTCGCGCAAAACACGCTGCGCGATGCGGGTTGGGACGGCAAAACGCCGATTTTGGTGATCTGCCCGATTCACCCGTTCGTTTGGCCGGTGAAAGCGTCGATCGCCAAATATCTGGCGAGCGTGGCCACGGGAGCGTACAAAGAGAGCCAGTACCGGACGGTTTATTTTCATGAGTCCGGCGCGGAAGTGGACCGCAAGTACAAGCATTACATTTCGGCGTTCACGAACGCGACCAAAGCTTTTTGCGAGCGGCATCGCGTGTTTCCGATTCTGGTGGCCATGGAGAAGCTCGATGCCGTCGCTTGCAGGGATATCGCCGCGAGCATTCCTGGCACGCCCATTTTTACTTCTGACGAATACGATATGTTTGAGTTGGTGGGGATTTTGCGCGCGTGCACGTACATGGTTTCGTCGCGTTACCACGGAATCGTGACGTGCATGCCCAGCCTGGTGGCGTCAGCGGGCGTGACCATGGATGAGCGTATTCGCAACTTGATGCGCGAACGCGGGCACTCGCACCTGTTTCTCACCGTGGAGGACGCGGACCTCGAGCCGAAATTGCTGCAGGTGATGGAAACGCTGGTGGCCGAAGCCGACGCCGTGCGCGACGGTATCGGCCGCACGGTGGTGCGCAACCTGAAAGTGATGGCGCGCATGGGAACGTACCTGGAGGGCGCGGTGCGGCAGACGTATCCGGAATTTCCCTTGCGCCAGGGCGTGCTTTCCTGGGAAGACTATCTGCCGCCATTGAGCGAAAATCTTGTGAAGCTTGTGGAGCGCTACGATTCCAGCGCGCCCGCGCTGCAGCACACCGCGGCGGGGACGGCGGCGCGATGATGGCAGCGCCACAATTATTCGGGTCATTGGCACTTGTGGCAAAAAGGCGCGTCTCACAAGCGTTCGTGCCACGACGCTCACGCTGTATTGCCTAAGGCCATGGCGAATTTTCCTGAGAATATTTTTGCTCAACTGCTGCGTGCGGACAATCGCGTAGTTCTGCGCGAGGTGCACGGCGAGGAATTTGTCAGCGTTACCGGCAGGGAATTGCTGCAGCAAGTACAGCGGGTACGCGTGTATCTGCAAAGGGTGGGACTCCAGCCAGGGGATCGCTGTGCACTGCTGGCGGCCAATTCCATTCCCTGGGCGGCGTTTGATTTGGCGTTGATGGCCGAGGGCGTGATTGTCGTTCCGCTGTACGTGCGGCAGGCTCCCGCGGAGCTTGCGGCGATGATGCGCGATTGTCAGGCGCGACTGTTGCTGACTGGCGACGTAGCGTTGGGCGAAGCGGTGGCTGAGGAATGGCGCAAGGTGGATAAAGCCGATGCTCCCGCGCGAATATTTCTGGGCGACGTTTTAAAGGACGATGCAGAAACTGCGACGGACGGGAGTGTTTTTGCGCTGAACTCGCGCGTGGACTCGGACCTGGTGACGATTATCTATACTTCGGGAACCTCCGGTGAGCCGAAGGGCGTTTGTCTTAACGTGGGGAACGTCAGCTACATGCTGGCGTGTACGACGCAACGGCTGAATCAATTGATGGGCACGGACGCGGCGCCGGCGTCTGGGCAGCAGCCCGACCGCATCTTTCATTATCTGCCATTTAATTTTTGCGCGTCGTGGATTGCGTTGCTTTCGTTTTTGTCGCGGGACAGTACGGTGACGCTGTCGACGGACTTGAACCGGCTGGTGGATGAAATTGGCGTGGCGTCGCCGCACTATTTTCTGAACGTGCCTACGTTGCTCGAACGTGTCAAGCGCGGTGTGGATGCGGCGTTTGCGCAGCGGCCTGCGGTAGTGCAATGGCTGTTTGCGCGCGCGCGCGCGGGTTGGCAACGAAAACGGAGCGGTGGTGCTGGCGCGTTGGATGGCTTCTGGCTGGCGATGGGGCGGCGCTTGATCTTCAGCAAGATAAAAGAGCGATTCGGCGCGCATCTTCGCGCGCTGATTTGCGGGTCCGCGCCGCTGACGCAGGAGACGCAGGAATTTTTTGAGATGCTGCAAATCCCGGTACTGCAAGTTTACGGATTGACGGAAACTACCGGCATTTGCACCATGGACGATCCGCGTGCGCCGGTCGAAGCCGGTCATGTGGGTCCAGCGGTGCCGGGCCTGGAAATGAAAGTTGCGGAGAACGACGAAATCGTAGTGCGCGGGCCCAATGTGTTTCCAGGGTACTGGAATCGTCCGGAAGAGACGGCGCGGGCGCTGCGCGACGGGTGGTTCCGCACGGGAGATCAGGGAGCGCCCAATGTGCGCGGCAACTGGCGCATCAGCGGACGATTGAAGAACCTGATTATTCTGAATTCCGGGCACAACGTGGCGCCCGAACCGATCGAAGAAAAAATCGCGGCGCTCTTGCCGCAGGCGCAACAAGTGGTTTTGGTTGGCAATGGCCGCGGGTATCTTTGCGCGTTGATTACTGGCGCGGTGGCGCCGGCTGAGGTGCAAGCGGCGCTGGACAGCGTGAATCCTGAATTGCCGCACTATCGGCAGATTCGCAACTTCACGATTTTGCCCCAGGCGCTCACGCCGGAGAGTGGATTGCTGACGGCCATGGGCAAAGTGCGGCGGGACGCTATTAACAGCCGCTTCCAAACGGAAATAGCGGCGATGTACGAAGGCGCAAAAATTCCCGCGCTTTCCGCGGCGGGGCAGCGATGAAGCAATTTCAAGGAAGAGCGCTGCGTTGGGAATGGCGCGACGGTGTGGTGGAGATTGCGCTGGACCACGCGCCGATCAACGAAATCGGCACGGTGATGCTTGGCGACCTGGAGCGGTTTGCTGCCGCGATTCCTGCGCTCTCGGCGGAAACGGCTGCATGCATCGTGTACAGCGCGCGCAAAGAGGGATTTTGCGCGGGGGCGGATTTGCGCGAGTTGTATTGCGGCGCGGAAGCACTTGCGGAGAAGGAACGAGTCTCTGGAGTACGAAATTTTCTAGAGCGCATCCACGCCGTTGCCAATGCCATCGATGCGGCGCCATTTGTCACCATCGGCGCGGTACACGGTGTGTGCTTCGGCGGCGGCTTGGAACTGGCGCTGCTTTGCGACATTATCGTTGCCGATAAAATGGCGCGCTTCGCTTTTCCGGAGTTGCGGCTGGGATTGATTCCCGGGTTTGGCGGAATTCCGCGCCTGAAGCGCGATGTGGGCAACGCGTTTATCCGCGAACTGCTGTTGACAGGCCGGACGGTGAACGCCACACGGGCGCATGCCGCAGGTCTGGGTGCGCAACTGACTGCCGAGGGAGAGGCTCTGAAGGTTGCGCGGATGATGGCTGGTCAGATTGCCAAGTTCGACGCTGGCACGCGCACGGCGGCCAAAAAATTTATAAAGCCGGTTCCGTACGAGGAGCTGAAAAGAGAAATCGATCTTTTCTGCGAACTCTTTGCGCGACCCACCGTAATAGCTGCGCTCAAGAAATTCGTCGAAGCCACCGACGCCATGCCGTATCTCCCCTAGGTCGGCCGTGCGTCAACTTTCGAGTAGCGGGTGACAGAAACGGCTCCTTCGCTGGTCATTTGCGGGCTTAGGATTGAGATTGAGTTCTGCTAGTTGTTGAAATACGTTGTCGTGAAATACTTTAGTCCGAGTAATGACACTCACAATCGAGTCGTGGCTCACGTGTAAGAAGAAGTCCCCGGTGCCGTATGACCAGGTGGGCAGATAGTAGCTATCCCATGCGAATATCATCGGCTGCAACAGCATCCCTATAGCATCGGCAAGTTCGTCCGCTCTAAATCGATGTCCAGGAGAAACTTCAAAGGACTTCGGTTGACCAGCACCTGTGTTTAGTTTTTCAACGAGGCGATAACCGATGCCTTCGTTAAATAAATTCCAAACGCCCCAGTTACAAAACCAAATCAACGCCCCATCGAAGTGTTGGTCCTCATAGCCGATTGTTGCGACGTAATGTGCAAAGAACGGGAGCTGCTCCAATTTCGCCGGATATTCTAGGTCGATACAGGTGGCCTGGGATGAGTGAAGAACAGTCCGTCTCTGTCGGCATGGACGTAATCGGACTTGTAGTGCTCCCCGCTAATTTAGACAGTCAGGGCCTCGTTTTTTAGTACACCTGCGAAAGCTAAGAACGCCTCGTGCGGAGTGCGGTTTTGCACTCC
>JABCZD010000024.1 GCA_013289855.1 Acidobacteriota bacterium
CTGTTGCGGGGGCTTCGGCATGTGACCTTCCTTACCCTGCGACCAGGCTCCTGACCCACTTGACCTCTGATCGCAGCCTTTTCTAGGCACGGCTCCGAGCTCGTTTGCAGACCTCGACATAACGGCATTAGAAGTACAATCCGTTTTAGGCGGCATTCTGACCTTGCTGACGTTACATCAATGACCGCCGGAAAGCTCGCGCTGCAGCCTAATATCCGCACCGGCTCCGCACGAGTATTTTTTTATTTCAACTCTTATTTCAGCTGGCGAATCCGCTCTTGCAGGAATTGCCGCTCTGGTTCCTGCTGGGTCAGGGCCAGAGCTTTCTCATAAGCGGACCGAGCCTCAGCTGTCCTGCCGAGCCTGCGGCACATATCGGCACGGGCGGAATGTGCCAGGTAATAATCGGCTAATTCGCCGTGTTCCATCACCGCGTCGATATGCGTCAGACCGCTCTCTGGACCGTCGCGCATGGCAATGGCCACGGCGCGATTCAGCTGCACAACCGGCGAAGGCTGAATTTGTGCCAGTTGATCGTAGAGCGCAACAATCTGCCCCCAGTCGGTCGCCGCGACCGATTCCGCCTCCGCATGAACGGCCGCAATCGCTGCCTGCAGTGTGTAGGAGCCGAAGCGGAGGGACTTCAGGGCTTTCTCCAGCAATGCCACTCCCTCCGCGATCTGCTCGCGGTTCCAGAGCGAGCGATCCTGGTTCTCCAGCAAAATCAGCTCTCCGGTCGGCGATGTTCTCGCAGCGTGACGGGATTCGTGTAGCAACATCAGGGAAAGCAGCCCGATGACTTCCGGCTCTGGCTGGAGTTCGGTCAGCAACCGCCCCAGTCGAATCGCCTCGCCGGTTAGCTCGGCCCGCGTTACTTCCGCTCCCGCCGCAGCGGAGTAGCCCTCATTAAAGACGAGATAGACGACCTGAAGAACCGCGCCCAGTCGCTCCGGCAATTCCTGCGGCGTCGGCACTTCGTAGCGAATCGGGGTGTCTCGAATCTTTGACTTGGCGCGCACAATGCGCTGCGCCAGCGTACGCGGAGTGATGAGGAAGGCCTTTGCTATCTCCTCGGTTGTCAGCCCGCACACTTCGCGCAGGGTGAGCGCGACGTGCGCTTCCGGCGCGAGAGATGGATGACAGCAGGTAAAAATCAGGCGCAGCCGATCATCCTCAAGGCTGTCCTCTTCATTGCGTGTTTCCGCCGAGCTCGATTGCGCTTCGAGATATCGCACGAGCTCGGCTTGTGACGCATCAAATCTTGCCCGGCGCCGCAGAGTATCAATGGCTTTGAATCGGGCGGTCGAAATCAACCATGGTCTCGGGTTGCCGGGCACTCCACTGCTCGGCCACACGCTTAGCGCAGCTGCAAAGGCTTCGTGCATCGCCTCCTCGGCAAGATCAAAACCACCGAGCAACCGGATCAGAGTTGCCAGGATTCGTCCCGAATCCAGGCGATAAAGGGAGTCGAGCAATTCGCGTATCTGCTCGGTCGAATGTTCGGGCATGACGACGACCTTAGCAAACCAGCTATCCCGAATCAATTTAGCAAACGGCGGGCTATTAAACGGCGAACCGATGCAAAGCGCCCAGGTCGTGACTCTGAAATCTGGACAGCAGCACGCTTCCTCGGTTGACTTAAAATCGCCAATGCACTTATTTGAGCCACCTACAAGCTCAACACTACGGCGTTGCGGATTGATCTGGTAGCGGCCGGCCGCGGCATTTACTGGATCTGGAACGCGGCCTGGACGGTGGCGCTGACTGTGATTTTTTGGGGGCGCACGGGCGGGGGAGGCGGGGGTGCAGGAGCCGCGGCGCGATTCCCGTTTGCTGGCTCAGCCGATACCATGACTGATTCGGTGAGCGACGCTACTTGGTTGCCATAGTATTGCGCGACGCCGACTAGCTGGCGCACGTCGAGACTGGCGTAACGAATCGCGCCGACCTTTTGGTTGTTCTGTGCGAGCGCAGAAGTTGCGCGGCCTACCGCGTTTTTCATGGCGTTGGCGGCGGCATTTTCCTTGGCGTGCTCTTCGTCTTGCAGCGAATAGGTGAGCGAGCGGAAATCGACGATGCCGTCTTGCACCGCGCCGTCGAGGACCGGGCCAATTTGCGAAAAATCGCGGACCTTGAGCGTTATCTCTCCCTGCACGAAATAGTTTTTTGGCTTTTTATTGCGGTCTTTGTCATAGGAAGGGGTCAGCGTCAGCGCACCGGTGTAGATGTCTTCCCTTTTGAGGCCGCCCTTTTCGGCAACCGCCACAATGCGTTGCACGGACTGCGTCGCGGATTCGTAGGCTTTCTTCAGCTCTTTGTCCTGCGCGGAAATGTTGAAGGTGAGCGTGGCGAGGTCGGGATCGGTCTCGTAGCTCCCGTCGGCTTCGACCACTAAAGTGTCAGCGATGAATTTTACGTCGGGCTTTTGCTGCGCGCTTGCGGGGCGCGCCGGTGCGAGCCACAAGATGGCTAAGATTAGTGTTGGAACAATGCGCTTCATGTGCCCTCCGATTTTGCTGTGCCAATCGGGATATGCCAGACACCAGCTGTCTGCTCAGCTGGTTTGAGCGTGCCACAGCGGAAATGAAGGGCCTTAGGTTTTTTTAGATGTTCTTGCGCGAATCGTTATTGGCTGAATCTGGTGGGGGCACACCGTCCCACACTACCAAACAAACGCAGCTGAATTTCCGGGCGCCGCAACCTTCTTTTTGAAGGGTGCGGGTTTAGACACGGCGTGGCGCAAGCCGCTTCATCGAAGTTGAACCTCGCGTGCTGGGCCGGGAAGGCTGGACCACGCGGGAACAACGCAATTCCGCGCCGCGAAAATCAGAAGCCCAGAAAACCAAATGCCCAGAAACCGAAGAGCTCCATCCTTCCCAAAATGCGGGAAGGATGGGGCATCCGGTTCGTGTTTTTCAATTTGCGACGAGTCAGCCGCTGGCTGCGTTACTGCGCGGCTGTTGATCGGTTATTGAGCTGGCACGTTGATTACGGTGTTCACCACCGTGACAGAGGCGTTCAGCCCGATCGCTCTGCCGTTCAGTGTGCAGACTGCGGCGTTGCCGGGGGTTGAGAACGTGACGCCCATGGAAGCGATTATCGTCCCGACCATGGTGCCGCCGCCCGCAGGATTGATCGTGGCGGCGCTGCCTACCTGCCAAAACACGTTCTTGGCTTGCGCTCCGTTGATCAAAATCACATTGCGAGCAACGGCCGCATCACCCACGGTCAGCGAGCTGGCGGTCTGAAACACCCAGACGGCGTTGGTATTGCCTTGCGCGTCCAGAGTCAGATCCCCGCCGGTGATGAGAAACGTACCGCCCGCGGCCTTGTAAATGCCGGGAGGCAGTGTGAGGTTGGCAAGTTGTCCTGCGCCAGGATCGGTACCTCCGGGACGCGAGGCGGGAGCAAGAGCAAGGTATGCCGCGTTGGCATCCGAGGCCGCCTGCGTGGCGATGGAGAAAGTGCTGGCGGTTCCTTCCTCCAGACACGTGCCATTCGGCGGTGGCGGGGCGGTGTCTATATTGCCGTTGACGAGCCCGATGTTGCTGCCGGTCTCGGTGTAGGTGCAGTCCACACCGTTATCGTGGAATCCGGTGACCAGTGTGGATGCGCCAGTCGTGCCGATGTCCCCGTTAATCACAGTGTTGATGCCCTGGTTGGTTATGCCCGCGCCGCCTCCGAAAGAACCGAACGTCGCAGCCGTACCCAGATTGGGCGCCAGCTGTTCGATCGTCGAGCCCGTCATGAAACTCCACGGATTCGAAATATTTCCGGCGGCCAGCGGATTGCCGGACACATCCTTCGCCGCGTTGGTAATCGTGGCGGTGTAGTTGGTGGTGACGGTGAGATTTGCGCTCGGGGTGAAGGTGGCGATATCGCTGTCGACGTCGTAGGTTACGATTCCTGGGACGGACGCGCCGCCCGCTCCAGCCACGGCAACCGTGAACGTTCCCGGAGCCAGCACCGTGTTGGGATTCATCGCTTCGCTGAAAGTGGCGCTAACGGAGCCGTTGAGCGGAGCGGTGATTGACGCAGAGGCGGGATTCGTCAGAGTTATGGCTGGCGCTGTGGTGCTGGCACCAGCTCCGGTCGTAAAGCTCCAGACGTAGTTTGCGGCCAGCGCATTTCCAGTGAGGTCCTTCGCCGTGGTGGTGATCGTAGCGGTGTATTGCTTGGTGGCGGCGAGTGCGGCGCTGGGCGTAAACGTGGCGGTAGTGCCGGCATATTGAACCGTTCCCGGCACGGCTGCGCCACCTGTTCCGGCCACGGCCAGCGTGAAAGTTCCGGTCGTGGTGACTCCGGTTGGGTCCATGGCCTTACTGAATGTAGCCGTTACGATGGTATTCGTCGGGACGGATACTGCGGCCGATGCGGGAACCGTGGAAACGACTGTGGGTGGCGTGGTATTTGCATTGCTTCCCGTCGTAAAACTCCACACGTAACTGGCGAGCAAGTTGCCGCTGACGCTTTGCGCTGTGGGAGCAATTGACGCGGTGTAGCGGGTGCTCGCCGCGAGGTTGGAGGTGGGCGTGAATAGCACTGTATTGGCCGCCGCGACGTACGTGACGGTGCCCGGGACAGCAAGTCCGCCGCCCGCAATAGCCACACTAAATGTTCCGGCGGCGGTCAGCGTCGCCGGATTCATGGCCTGATTGAAGGTCGCCGCGATTTTTTGATTCAGCGGTATGGTAATCGCGTTCGTGGCGGGATTAGTGGACATCACCGTAGGTATCGTTCCGGTGGTGAAAGTCCACACCATGTTGGCGAGCAATGCGTGCCCGAGAGTGTCTTGCACTCCGGTGGTGACGGTCGCGGTATAGACCGTGCCGAGAATTAGCGGTAGCGTGGGCGCGAACGATGACGTTGTTCCGGCGCTCGTGACTGTGCCAAGAACCGAAACTCCGCCGGGGCTGGTCAGCGTAAATGTGGTGTTGGTGATCGTCGTAGGGTTCATCGCTTTGCTGAATGTCGCGGTGATAACCTGCGCAAGCGGTGCGTTGATGGCGCCGCGGGCGGGCGTCGTGGAAAGGACAGTGGGATTGGGCGGAGCCGATGTTTTTGCAGAGCATCCGGCGATCAGGCCGGTGACGAAAAGCGCAAGGATCCAGGACGTACGCAGCATCAACTGTTTCATATGATTCTCCTATTTATTGCCGTGGAGCAGAACGCTCCACAGCTTGAACGCCGGCCTGAGGAAGCGGCGAAGGCAAATCCCCTAGACTCTTTGCGACAAGGACCTCGATCATACTGGGCGCGATTGCTGGCGGGCTGGTTATTCGCGCCGCGGTTTCCCAAACCACATACGCGTGGTGCTGCAGCGGCGTCCCACGTTTGCGTTTGTGCCAAAACTGAATCTGGAAGACGGGATTGCAAGATGATTCTCACAGCAGGGAATCTGTGCACAAATCGTGCCAAAGCGGGTTATAGGATTCTAGTGTTGAGGAGCGAGCTTTCGCTTCGAGCTGAACCATTTACCTCGTAGGAAAGCCAAATCGCGGCGCTTTCCGCAACGGCAGATGGCTTTGTTGCCTGACCTCGTTTCATTTTGGAAAGGAATCCGTGCCATTCTTGGATGCAAACTGGGAACGCCAGTCTCCTGATTGGCGTCTTGCCTGATCCCAACGCCCCAGCGGCTATTTCGCCGGGCGCCAATCGCGAGAATAACGTTCCCAGGAACCGCACTTGACGCATCGCATCAGCGGGTGATAGGACTACGGCAGTCAGCCCAGCAGTGCATGACGGTCGCCCGTCACCGCTTCGCGGAGGCTCCTAATGCGTATCGCCCTCATTACGCTAGCTCTGGCTTGCACCCTTTCTCCCGCGCGCGCGCAAACCCACGACGTCAAGCCCACCGATGAAAAAGCTCTGAAGACTTACAACAACGCCGTGCAACTGATGAGCCAACGCATGGAGGCCGCCGCGCTGGGCGAGTTCAAGAAAGCGGACAAGCAGGACGGTGGGCACTGCTATGCCTGCCAGAAACAGATGATCAGGCTCGGCAGCGAGTTCGACGACTGGAAAACCGTCGAGCTCGCCGCCCAGGAAATGATTGCCGACGCGAAGGGTGACCGCGCCACCGCCATCGCGCATTATGAATACGGGGTGATGCTCATCCGCGAGGCGACGCAGAGGCACAAAGAGGAACTCTACACGCGCGCGCACGATGAATTCACGAAAGCGCTCGCCGCTTATCCCGGATTTCCCGACGCGCTATTTCTAGATGGCAAGGCGCTCGCGCAGCTCCATCAGGACGACGCCGCGAAAACGCGCTTCGAGGAATTTGCCAAGATGCAGACAGCGGACGACCCCAACCGCCAGCGCGCGCTGCGTTACATCGACAATCCCGAGCTGGCCCGCGCGCGCATGGCGCCGGCCTTCGCCCTAACCACGCTCGACGGCCAGCACATCTCCATGGACGACCTGCAAGGTAAAGTCGTGCTGCTGGATTTCTGGGCCACCTGGTGCAGCCCCTGCCGCGAAGCCCTGCCGCATTTGCGCAACATCGCCAAAAAATTCGAAGGCCAGCCGCTGGTAGTGCTAAGCGTAAGCCTGGATGCGAATGAGGAGCAGTGGAAGAAGTTCGTCGCAGAAAACCAGATGACCTGGCTGCAATATCGCGACGGCGGTTTTACTTCGCCGATCTCAACGATGTTCGGCGTCACCGCCATTCCCCATACGTTCACGATTGATGCCGAAGGCGTCCTGCAGGACGAACACATCGGCGACGCCTCCATCGAAGGCAAGCTGAAAAAACTCCTGGCCCAAGCCCGCGAACTGCGGCAGCAACCGCAACCCCAGGCGGCAGAAACCGCCGCAGCGAAGTAGGCCAGCTTTAGGGTCACTGTGAGAATTGCAACATCCTACTTCGACCGTCCATTCAACCGACGCGCGCTCAGGAGATCTTCTCCTGGCGATCGCACCGGGAAGGGAAACCCGTTATTACTGTGCGGAGGTCCAACTCTGATCGGGATTGAACTCGGTCATTGCGGCTGCCGTCTGTGCTGTAGCCGTCCCCAAATCCTTCTGCAGCAGGACGCCGTCCTGGTTGATCATGAATGTCATCACGCCGGAGTTGCGGTATTCAGCGGGATAGGCGACGAAGGCAAAACCGCCAGTCATCTTTCCGTTGACGAGGTAGTCCTTCGCGCCGCCGGGCGCGTTAGCGCCTTGCCGGGTGAGCATACGAAAGTAGTAGCCATGGAACGGCACATGCGCATCTGGCTTCACGTTATAGCCTTCGTTGGTGGCGTATACCGCCAATGGGCCGAGCGGGCTTTTGGGCTGACCTTCCGCCGCCTCCCAGTACAAACCGTTCTGCTTGCCGCTGTCACTGATGAACTTCGCAGCGAACTGGCCGGTGCTTCCATCGTCGTGGCGCATGGAGAAGTATTCAGCCTCAGCGTCAACCAGCGCATTGCATACGTCTATGATCGCGAGTTCGTTGCGGCCGATGCGGCGCATCAGGATCTCGTCCCTTCCCGCAGCCACGTCGAAGTACCACTGTCCCGCGGCGTTCTTTTTCAGGGGGATCGGGAAGGGAAAATTGTCCGCTCCAACCAAGAGGGTTTGGGACCCGTCCGGCATCTTGCGCCAGCGATGCATCACGTCGTATGCGTGCACGAGTAAACCGGCGATCTCCTTGTCCTGCACGGGATCGCCAGAGAAAATGATGTCTTTCGCGTCTGGACCAAACACGGCGATCACCGCATTTGAATCGCCTGATCTGGCCGCGTTCAACAGCCGGTTACTCGCCTCGTCGGGCGAAGCAAACGTCTGGTAAGACGGTGGGGCGGACTTACTGCCGCATCCGGCAAACAGAATGACGATCGCCAGAGGAATGAGGCGACTCGTAATAGCGATTGTCCGCGTTGCTCGCAACATATCGATCCTCCAAACTTGAGCTTTCAGCACTTCATCAAGCGACAAAAATTGAACTCGCTTGCATCTGCTTCGATGGCGTTGCGATCACCTGCGACCGCGACCGTAGCTTGACGAACCGCGAGCACTGGACTGCCGCGAACTCCAGCCGCCGCCTCCACTGCTCATGGCCGATGACCCGCCGCTGTGTTCCTGCCCGCCCCAGCCGCTGGAACTGGATTTGTTGTAGCTGGATGGGCTTCCGCTCTTCTGGTCCCAACCGCTGCCGGTGTTGCTGTAGGTTTTGCCGTTTGCCGCCGCATACTTGTCGCCATTGGCGGTTTGGCCAATGGCGGCGCTGTTGCCGTTCTTGCCCGTCGCGCCATACGCCGAGGCACCGTTCGAGCTGTGCATCTGCCCAGTGGTTCCGTTAGCGTTGGTTTGGTGCTGGCTGTCGACGGTGGTGCCATTTTTCGAAGCGGTCGAGGCCCCATAGCTGCCATACGCATTGGACCCTTGCACGGTCGAGGCAGAGGCCCCGGTGTGCGGGTTGTACGCTTGACCGGCACTTACGCTGCCGTAACCGTTTGAGACCGTGCCGCCACGCGCGTAAGTCCCGGTGGAGGGGTTATAACCGTTTGACGCGTGTGCGCTGCCGCCGTAGCCGTTGTAGGCAGAGGCGCTAGAGCCGTAGTATCCGCCGTGCCATGCATTGTTTCCGTAATACGCGCCGCCGTGATAGACCACGGTTGTGCTGCCGTGCCATCCGCAGTTCCAACTGCTGTATCCCCAGGCGTAAGAGCCGCCCGCCATCATGGCCCCGACCGCAATGCCGACTCCAAACGCGACGACTGCGGCGCCGACGGGAGGCGGGGGAGCAACGTATGCTGGAACTACGTAGGGGTAGCCATAGACCACTGCGGGGTTGTACATGGGAACGTAAACCACCTGGGGATTCACTGGTTGAATCACGATCACTTGCGGCGACTGTTGCACGACGGCAAGCTGCGTTGATGATTTCAAGTTGCCCGCAGCGTATGCTTTCGCGCGCAACACCTGGATGGCCGCCATCACGTCGGCTGACTGCGTGTGATACGCCTCTCCCAAAGATGAAGTCCAGGATAGGTTGGACGCCAAGTTACCCAGCACGGACGGAAATTGTGTAAGCGCCTTCACGGCGGGATCCCACGGTTGCTGATCTACGGCCGCCATCAGCGCCGAGCCGGTCAGATTGCTGTGGTACTGATACCAGCCCTCCGCTGCGGCAATCTGATCCGGAAACGTCGCAGCTGCAAGAACCTGCGCTACCAGAGAGTCCGGATAGAGGGCGATGGGCGCGGCCAGCTGTTGTAACTCGTCCGCGGTTAGCGGCGCGCCTTGTCCCGAATATCCTGGTTGACCCGACTGAGCCCCAGTTTCAAATGGCAGCGTGCCGATGAGTAGCAGGACCGACAGTGCCGAAGACAAAAACTGTTTCATGAAGATCTTGATCATTTTCTTCTCTCCGTTCAAGTCGCGTTGCCGGACAGGTGGTTGAGTCTCGGTTCCCAGGGGAATGGCGCTTTGTGAAAAAATTGGCATCGTGTTTCTGTGCGTCCTCTTGAATCGCCGGGCTGGCTCTCCGGCCTTCACCTTATGCCTGGGGTAAAATACGACGTAGCCGTTGGCACGGCGCAAATAATCTTCACCTGTCCTATGTTGTCACTCGCGGTCACGTGCTGCCATTGTCAGAATTGACAGGATCTGGAAGGTCTAAACGCTAAAATCGCTACATAGGGGTTAGGCCAGCCGGAACGCTGCCCCGGCTAGTTTTTGAGTGACTGCAGCCAAACAGATGGTTCTCCCTAGAAAGTATTGTCGAATCAACGCGCCCGATCGTGTTGCATCGATCGGTTGAGCTGGCAGCTCTAATCGGAAATGTGAAGCGCTACTGCATACGATTTCATAACAATGCTGGCTCGCTCGACCCGAGTTTATCAGGACCTATACGGCAGAGGCGCCCTGCGAAGCGGTCGCCCAGCTATTTCGGGGGACGAAGAGGAAGCAAAACGATGCGATAACGGACTTTTAATATTGATCATGCCCACCTGTCCCGACGAACAGTAGCCGCTCGTAGTGCCGAAAAGGCACACTATCGTCATGCCTAATCTTCGAACAACCCGCTCCCACCAGGTCCGGTTAGATGGGCGGAAATTGCCGAGGTGGAGAACGGCATTGTTTCTCCGCTGGGTGCCGTTCTGTGCGCTATTCCTCTTGATTCCGAATCGAAGTCTGGGGGCCAATGGATACTACGTGAGTACCACTGGGAGCGATTCGAATCCGTGCACTCAGGACAAACCCTGCCTTACCGTCCAGCATGTAATTGGGATGTTTACTTTGGCTTCTGATGGAGCAGTAATCCACGTCGCGGCGGGAACCTACACCGACTTCGTGGACGACTCCGCGCTATCGCCGCCCTGCCAAGGGAATTTGGTTTGGTTCTGTGCCAATCGCGGAGGCTCAAGCGCTTCGGCGCAGCTCACCATTCAATGCGATGAGTCCAATTGGCCGAATTGGTTGAGCGGCGGCGGATGCGTCGCCAACCCGAAAGGCGAAGGGTCGGTTGCCAGTTTCGCGGAGTTCAACCAAGGGTCGTGGGTCACACTGAAGGGATTTGAATACGGGAACCATTCCGGCGCATATTTGGCAATTGTCGGCTATGGCGGCGGGTCGTACGTGGGTGGCACCCATATTACGATTGCGCAAAACTACTTTCACGATGTGGGCCAAACCGCCGCAGGAGGATGCCCTGAAGAAGGAATGATCAGTACTACCTACACGGCAACCGGGTGGATTGTGGCCCAGAACAGACTCATTCATTTCGGCGACGACACCATATATTGTAATTACGCCCACATCATTTATTCCGGCAACGGAGTCATCATTCAGAACAACATCATCGCTCGTGCTCCTGGTTTTGGAATCCAACTTTACCAAGCGGATTGCGATAACGTCGTCACCAACAACGTGATCTTTGACAATCGCAGTGGCGGCATCATCGTGAATAACGACAACGGGAACGCGGAGTGCAAAGCCGGAGCGAACACAATCACAAATAACATCATCGAGAATAATGGCGTCTATGCTGGTGGGGCGCCTGCCGGCGGCACGTACGGGATATCTCAGCATGATATTGAGACTTATCCGAATCTCTATGCCAATAACATACTGTACGGGAATTATCCGTCCGACGCCTGTGGCGGCTGCAAAGGTACCATCAGCGGAAACATCACCAATGAACCTCCATCCACTACCTTCGTAAATTTTCAAAACGACGGCACCGGCGATTATCATAACAAGACAGGAAGCCAGTCGGTGGAAGGCGGCACCTCCGCCGGCGCCGGTGCCCCAGGTTGCGCTGGAAATTGCGCGCCGGCAGTCGATTTTGCAGGTAATCCTCGACCGGCTATACCCGGAACCAATGTTGACATTGGCGCTTACGAATTGGGAAGCAAGCCTCCTGCCGCTCCTAGCAGCCTGAGAGTTGTATCCGTGAAGTAACTCTCCAGCTGTTCAACCGCGCATACCGAAGGATAGCGCGCAGCCTCCAATCGCTAGCGAAACCTAATCGAAAGCCATCGCAAGTGATTGAAAATAAACAATCGCGACCCAAATCAGTCTTTACTTTTTGTCGTGTTTTTTGCCATTACAAAGTCCAATGCGCCCAGCTGAAGCTGGCCGCCAGAAATGCAACGGCGAAGTCAACTTCGCCCGCCTGCCCTGCGGGCAAACAGGCGGCCGCTAAGAAGTCAAACCCTTGGGCTGCGGTGCACCGGCGCAAATTTTCAGGGATGCTTTTCCAGCCAGCGGCCGAGGACTGCGGCGGCGTGTTCGCAGAGGGTGCGGTCGTCGGGGGTGAAGGCGGCGAGGAAATGGCTGTCAATATCGAGCTCGCCGACGACTTTCTTTTCGACGAAGACGGGGACGACGATTTCGGATTTGGTTTCGAGCGAGCAGGCCAGGTAACGCGGGTCGGCGCTGACGTCGTCAATGACGATGGTCTTGCCGCTGAAGGCAGCGGCGCCGCAGATGCCCTGATTCAGGGGAATGCGCGTGTGCGGGGTCATGGTGCCGCGGAAGGGGCCGAGGACGAGCATGTCCTGCGCGCCCTCTTTTTCGAGCATGTAGAAACCGACCCAGTTGTAACGCAGCATTTTCTGGTGCAGGAGTTTGGTGATGCCCTCCATCAGCTCCTGCGCGGAAGTCGCGCCGGAGGCGAGGGCATTCAGCTCGCCGATTACTTCGCGAGGTTTTGGGCTGGTCGCGGGCATCTCACAAATACTAACGTGAAAATTCGATTCCGACTACTGGCGCGCGGAGCAGGATGCGGACTAGCGTTCGATCATTTCTTCCATTTCGCTGGCGCCGGATTTTTCCGCTGCGTGGTGCGCGCCCGACGGAACGTCGCCCTCCCGGCCTTCCAGCAAGTCAGCCAGCAGCAACCGCAAATTGCCTTCATTGGTGCAGTAGGAGAGGCCGGTGTCAATGTCCAGCACTTTCGCGCGAATGAGCTTTTCGATTTCGATGTCGAAGCACTGCATGCCTTCGCCGGCGGCATCGCGCATCGCATCCAGCAGCGACTTTCCTTCGGATTCGCCCTTTTGCACGTACTCGCGGGTGCGCAGCGTGGATTTCAGAATCTCGAAAGCGGCGACGCGCCCGCTGCCGTCCGCCCTCGGAATCAAGCGTTGCGAAATAATGTAGCGGAAAGATTTCGCCAGGCGTGCGCGGATGGCGGGCTGGTCGGCGGAAGGGAAGACGCCGATAATTCGCTCGATGGTCTTCGAGGCGTCAATGGTGTGCAGCGTGGAATACACCATGTGGCCGGTTTCCGCGGCTTCCAGCGCCACTTCGATGGTTTCTTTGTCGCGCATCTCGCCTACCAGGATCAATTTGGGCGCCTGGCGCAGAGCGGCGCGCAGGGCCAGCGCAAAACTGGGCGTGTCGCTGTAGAGCTCGCGCTGATGAATGGTGGCGCGTTTGTGCTGGTGCAGAAATTCGATGGGGTCTTCGATGGTGATGACGTGGCAGGCTTTTTCCTCATTGATCTTGTTGACGAACGCCGCCAAGGTCGAGGATTTTCCGCTTCCGGTCGGTCCCGTGACCAGCACGATTCCCGGGCGCACTTGCGCCGCGTCGCCCAGTTGTTCGGGAAGATGCAGCGTCTTGAAATCCGGTACGCTGGTGGGAATCACGCGCATGACGATGGCGCAGGTTCCGCGCTGTGTGAAGACGTTGACGCGGAAGCGCGAAAGTTTCGCCACGCTGTAGGAAATGTCGCAGGAGCCTTCGTCCTTGAGTTTTTGCACCGCGAATGAATTTCGGCCGATCAGGTCCGCAGCGATACGTGCCGTGTCTTCCGAGGAAAGCACGCCGACGCCTTTGATTTTCAATTGCATGAGTTGGCCGTGGAGTTCTACCTGCGGAGCGCGGCCGGGAGAAAATATCAGGTCGCTGGTCTTCGGCGCGGCCTGCAACATGGACGCGATGATGTTGGCAGTGGGAGCGTGGCCAACTTGCTCAGCAGCTGGTGCAGCGGGCACAGCGGGCGCGATAGGCGCAACGGTGGGCGCAATCTTTGCATCTGCCATGGCGAGTCCTCCCCAGCCGTCCGGGAAGGGGCCCGCACGTCGTCTGGTCCTCTACAGTATGAATCATGCTGAGTGTGAAGACAGAGCAGAGTGCGCGGCTGTTCTCAAAGAATTAGCTGTACTCTTGTGCCATTGCGGCGAGGCGGGCGGTATCGCGCGATGAGCGCGCTGAAAGCACAGCTATTTGTGCGTTTTCAGACCTGGCGCGACCCGATACTCTTTCCCTACACCTGCCCTTCGTTGCCCACCGTGCGGGGCGCTTCTCTCTTACTCTATAGGGTGTCGATATGACGGAACCAATCAATCCAGAATCGGGCAAACCGAAAAAGGGTGTTGCGGGGCGGGGCACCTCCGGCACGGACGCGCCGGCGCGCACGTCAGGTCAGCGGGACACGGTGCTGCTGAGTGACGTGCCGGATGCTGCGACGGTGATCGCCGAACAGGCTGCGGCGAGCCCATCGCTGAGTCCGGCGGCGCTGGCTGCTCTGGGTGTGCGTTACGAGATTCTGGGCGAGGCTGGCCACGGCAGCATGGGCAACGTTTACAAAGCGCGCGACCGCGAGACCGGCGAGACCGTTGCGCTGAAACTTTTGAAGCCTGAGATCGCTTCCGATCAGGCGATGATGGACCGTTTTAAGAACGAACTGCTCTTCGCGCGAAAAATAACGCACAAGAATGTTTGCCGCGTGCATGAATTCAATCGCGTGGGCGGAATTGCTTACACGTCGATGGAATTTGTGGAGGGCGAGAGCTTGCGCTCGGTGCTAAATCGATTTGGCGGGCTGCCGCAGCGCAAAGCGATGGATCTGGCGCTGCAAATTTGCTCCGGATTGAAGGAAGCGCATGCGCAGGGAATCGTCCATCGCGATTTGAAGCCGGAAAACGTGATGATTGACGGGCAGGGCAACGTGAAGATCATGGATTTTGGCATCGCGCGCTCGATGGAAGCGGGCACGCGGCTGACGGGTTCGATGGTCGGCACGCCCGCGTATATGGCGCCGGAACAAGTAGCGGGCAAACCAGTGGATTACCGCACGGATATTTATTCGCTGGGACTAATGCTCTACGAAATGTTTACCGGCACACCGGCGTTTACCGCGGATAATTCAATTGCGGTCGCGCTGAAGCAAATGCGGGAAGATCCGCCGCCGCCGCATGAGATTGAGCCGAATATTCCGGTGGGGACCGAGCGCGCGATTTTGAAGTGCCTGGAAAAAGATCCAGCCAAGCGTTTTCAGTCCATCGCCGAACTGGAATCAAATCTGCGCTCGGGCGCGCCGGTGATGCCGCCTCCGCGGATGCTCGGCACCACAGCGACGACGGATTTGACCCATTCCTCCACCAGGATTCCGCGCGCTGGCGCCGCAGCTGCTGCTGTTTCACGCCCGGCGCAGCGGGGTACATCGCCCTTCGTATGGATTCTGCTTGGCGCATTGCTGGTGGTCGGCGCGCTGAGCGGGCTGCATTGGCTGGGAGTGGCGCAAGCAGCGAACCGAATTGCGCCGCCCGAGAAAGCGCTGCCGCCGAAGCCTCCGGATTTCGCTTACGAGCATCCTGCGCTTCCCGCGCCGCCTCCGGTCGCGCCCGTTGTGGCAGAGACGAAAGCGCCGCCGCCGGTGGCGAAACCTGTTGCGCACGCGAAAGCTCCTGCAGCGGAGCCCGCCAAGCCTACTGTGCCGGACGTGTTTCCGCGGATGGAAACCGGGCCGGTGCGGAAAAATTTTCACGCCTTGACGCCGAACTCTTCGAAAGCGCAAGGGTCCAATTCTGTAATCACCAACTCCATGTATTTATGGGTGGGGCGGTTCGAGCGCGAGGATAAGGCGCAGGCTGCGGCGAAAAAGGTGGAAGACCTGCAATTGCCCGCCGCCATCGTGCCGCGATCTATGGGATCCGCGAAATTTTACGCGGTGTTTTGTGGGCCGATTGATGCGAAGCGCGCGGTGGTCATAACCGAAAAGCTCGAGGCCAAGGGATTTTCGAACGTGCGCCAGGTGAGCAATCCCATGGCTGGCTCGAAACAAAAAGACTAAGCACGGGTTCGAGAATTTGTGTCTGTGGGCCGAAGTTTCCCAGGGCCGGCAAGAATTCCTAAAGGCGACGCTCCATCTGCAATGGAGCACAAGGGAAGTGCGATGGAAGTTGGCGTGCGCAGCGATACAGGGCGTGTTCGCGAGAACAACGAAGACAGCTTCCGGCTGGCGCCAGAGTTGAATTTGTTCGTTTTGTCCGACGGCATGGGCGGGCTGGAATCCGGCGAGCGCGCGAGCCGTCTGGCGACCGAAACCATCGTGGCGCATTGCCGCGACGCGCAGGCAGATGCGACGCTGGCGGTTTTCGGCAAGCACATCGAGGGCGTGAACGACGTATCGAATCGCCTGGCGAGCGCGATACGCCTGGCCAACCAGGAAATTTTTCAGGCCGCGCAGGATTTGGGCGGCAAGGGCGGCATGGGCGCGACGATTGTGGCCGCGCGCTTTCTCGAGGATCGCGCCTGCATTGCGCACGTAGGTGATAGCCGCGCGTATCTGTTTCGCGACGAGCAGTTGAATCAGCTGACCGAGGATCATTCCTTCGTCGCCGAGCAGGTGCGCCGCGGAATCATCACGCTGGAGCAAGCCGGGCGCAGCCGCATGCAGAACGTGCTGACGCGGGCGCTGGGCGTGGAGCAGAACGTGGACGTGGAGGTCACCGAGGAACTTTTGCGCGAGGGCGACACTTACTTGCTGTGTTCCGATGGATTGTTTCGCGAACTTTCCGAACCGCAGATCGCCGGCGTTCTGCTGGAAGCGACCGGTGCGCAAGAGGCCGCCGATTCACTCGTGGAGCACGCGAATCATGCAGGCGGCGGCGACAACATTACTGCAATTGTCTTGCGCTATGCGCCGAAGACAGCGGGCGCGATGAGCAAGATCGGGCGATGGTTTAAGGCATCCGAGGATCCATCTTGATAGGGAGGACGTTCCCATGTCCAAGCTGGTTTTGAAGTTCGAGAGTTCTATACTGAAGGAAGTAGCGGTGGGGCAGCAGGAAGTGAGCATTGGGCGCTCGCCGGACAACGGCATCGTCATTGATAATCCGGCGATTTCCAGCTATCACGCGCGCGTGTTTCACGAGGATGGCCGGCTGATGCTGCAGGATTTCGGCAGCTTGAATGGTACGTTTGTGAACGGGCAGCGCGTGAAGATGGTGACGCTGAAGCCGGGGGATTCGGTGGGCATCGGCAAGCATACGATCGTGGTGACGGATTCAGTGGAAGTACGCGCGCATTCGCTGGACAACGTGGCGGCCAAACCCGCCGTGCCGAAAATCAACGAGACGGTGATGCTGGACACCAAGGATCGCCGGGAATTTTTGCGGCAGGTGGCGGCGGTGGGCGAAAGCGCGCAGCCTGCCCCGGGGCGGATGAAATTGCCGACGCTGGTGGTGCTCAACGGCAGCACCGACCGGAAGGAGTACACGCTGACGGACAAGCTCACGGTGGTGGGGAAATCCGCGATGGCCACGGTGAAGCTGAAAGGCTGGTTCAAGCCCAAAGCCGCCGCGCAGATTAATCGCCGCGAAGACGATTCGTATTACATCGGGCCAGCCGACAAGGTGCCGAGCGTGAATGGCACGCCGATTACGCATCCGACGAAATTGGCTTCGGGCGATGTGATCGAGGTTGCGGGCGTTGAGCTGGAATTTGTCGTGCGGGATTGAAGTCAGTCCGGCGTTCTGCAGCCGCCGGTTTTGATCTCGCACCTGTCCCGTGCGAGGGGAATCTTCCTAACCGCTGTCCGCTGGCGCGTCGCTTCGAAGAATCGCGGCGCCGGATTTAGAAGCGATTGAACAGGTCCGGCAGGATTTCTGGAACGCCGGTAACGTGCCGAATGCCGAACGCCGCGATACATACAAAAATAACTCCCACGACGATGGCCACTGCACACGCCGCGCCGTCGGGCATGTAACCCTGGGCTAGGACACGCGGCGGCCTGAGCATTTTTTTCCATCCCAGAATTGTGACGGAGGATCCGCTCCCCTCATCGACCTCCCAACGGCCAAATTCAGGACCGCGCAGCGATGGGAAAAATACTTCGAGGATCGAGAACACCCCTGCGTACAGAAACGCGAGATAGGGAAGCACCTTGAAGAAAAACGTCATCTTATCCACTGGGGCAAAATACCAGATTCAGGCCGCGGACGCCAAGACAGGCGAGTCGCGTTAGGCAGACCAGACAGATCGTCCGCCGGAGGGAGACTCCCGGAGTATCGAGCCGGGCTTTGTTTAAGTCCAGAATCATGCCCTATGAAGCCTGCAACAAAATCGACGTCCTGCGTTCTAAGGACACGGAGCGATGAATGCCCGGACTGGTGACCGGAGGCGACCAATGAGACCTTGCCGACTTGCGGCGGCCCGCGCGTGGTTTCGGACAATCGCTGTCGTCGTTTCCATTTCATCGGTGGGCGCTCCGACCGTGCTGGCGCAGACTTGTGAGGACCGGAACCCCCCGCATGCGGTGGCTTTGCTGTTGCGACTCCAGAGTTACTGCGAGAACTACGACGTTCCGAATTCGTTTGATCTTTACGGCCTGGCTGCCGTAGCAGGCGACGAGGCTATTCCCGCGCTGCGCAAAATCGCAGTTTGGCCTACCGATACGCCCACTGGCAATTACTGCGAGCGGTGGGTGACTGGGGCGCGGATCGCCCTGGCCAAACTGGGCGATAAAAAGTATCGCGCTGCGCTGGATGAAGCGATGCAGGGTCCCCAGAATCGCTACCTTCCGCTGGGCGATTTGGGAGTTGTGGGAGACGACCGGGCGTTGCGCACGCTGATCGAATACCTGGTAGCGCACGCGAATGATCCTGCGATGTACCACGATTTCGGCGACTACGGTTCGGACACGCGCGACGGGTTGCTCCAGGAGATCGACACGATTCGCCATCGGCGGCGCGTGCCCGGACTGCCTAGCGCGAATTACTCGCCGGCGGGAGTCGCGCAGTGGAAAGAGTATCTGGAGCGGCACAAGGACGTGCAGCTCACGTTTCCGGTTTATCCGAATGTTTCGGACCCTTATCTGAAGTGCCTGGCGCGGAAAGTCGACTGGGGATATCCAGACGCAATTCTAGCCATCGCGGCGTTTGGAGGAGAGTCGGCACTGCCGATCCTGCGGCAATTTCCAAGGCCGTCGCCGGGAGATCCGATGGGCTTCGTTGCCGTGGGATACGGAACGCTATTCGAACATCCCGGATTATGGGCGGCCGTGCAAGGAAATACGCAGGTTGGGCTGGCGCAACTCGGCGATCGGGAAATGTTCGAACAGATCGTTTCGGACTTGAGCGACAAACTCGCTTACGAAGCCGTGCGCAAGCTTGAGTTCATTGGCGGCAAGCAGGCTATGGACGCTCTGATTCATTCACTGGACATGACGGAGGAAGCGGCCAGGAAACTGCAGAACCTCGAGACGCCGCAAAGAGCGTACCTGCCGATTTGGAGAGCGAGTGCAATCGGAGTGCAGGGAGAGATCGAGCAGGAAACGTGCACGCCGTTTTCCTCGCATCCGTATCAGCAGTGCGTCACCGGCGTGTTGGCATTGATGGTGAAGGACCCGCCACTGCCGGCGAATGCGAAAATGAGCAAGGAGAATATTCAGATATGGAGGGATTGGTGGACGAAAAGCAAGGACCAGGCGGTTTTCGTGCAAAAACCGGAACATACATTTGAATGATCGAGATGAACGTGGTTTTGCGGGTAGGCTTCACTTCCATTTGCGATAACGGGGATTTGCCTGGTGCCAATGAGATGTAAAGGTAGCGATTGGGCGTGCTTTGTAGGACACCCGGCAATTCAACGTTCGATTGCTGCTTTTCTGCTTGTGATAGGATCCGTCCAGGTGAAATTGCTGAAGTAAGCTGTTCTTTCCTCTCGATTTGCCGCAGCATTCGGCTTGGTTCTGCGACTGTGTGAATGTCGCTGTAATTCCCCTTCCGGTAAAAAAATCGCAACAAAATATAAGGTGACTTCTCTTATGACTGTAGGAGGGGCTGCATTTTTCGGTCGCCTACCTTCCGGGGAGTACTCTCGGAAGAAACCGGGCCAAGTGGGCTCGGGCGCGAATTCGTTAACTCAGAGATCCGGGAGGTGCCCGGTCCCTCATTCTGCCGGGTTCAACGATGGACGCTAGGAATATGCTCAAATTGAAGAATGGGCGGGCTAGTCAAGCTCGAAGAAGGTCCATCAGCTACGTCGTGCTCCTTATCGTACTGCTGCTTGGAGGTTTCGTTCTCCGCAACATGACCTGGAAGAGCAATGGGGAGATGCACACGTTGCTGGAGAGCATCACCACATTGCTCGCGCTTATTAGTGGCCTCATGTCCCTGGTGCGTTACTACACCAAGAAAAGCAGCACCTTCCTGCTTCTCGGCAGCGGTTTTTTGGGAACAGCTGTGCTGAACGGGTACCATGCTGCGATCACATCTTCGTTTCTAGCGGGGCGCACGCCCTCCGCTTTGATGGCGCTCACGCTTTGGAGTGGCGTGACATCGCGCCTGTTCCTGGCGCTTTTGATGTGTGCAAGTCTTTGGGCTTCGAAAAGAGAATTGCGGCACCCAACGACTAGCCGGCGGCAAGAGTACATTGTTTATTTTCTTGTCGGAATGTTCACGCTAGCCAGTTTTTCATTCTTTGGAATCGTGCGACTGCCTCCGCAATACTTCCCGAATTCCGTAATTCACCGCCCATTGGAGGCTGCGCCGGCCATCTTTTTTATATTGTCCGCGATCGGATACTGGCGGAAGGGTGCGTGGAAAACCGGCGACGTTGAGCACTGGCTTCTGCTCTCCCTCATCTTTGGATCGGTTAGCTATTTGCCGTACTACCCTTTATACAACAAGCTGTACGACCCACTTTACATCGGCGGTCACGTGCTCACGGCTCTGCAGTGTGCTTGCATGCTGGCGGGGCTTTTCATCGGTATGGCTTCCATATTCAAGAGCGAGGCTGAAAACGCGGCCAGCTTGCGGATCGCTCAGAATGAGTTGGAGGCGCGGGTCCTGGCGCGCACCAGGGATCTTGCTCACGCCAATGAAGCGTTGCAGGTGGAAATTGGGGAACGTCGCCGGGCAGAGCATGCCGCAGAAGAGGCGAGCCGCGCCAAGAGCGAGTTTCTTGCCAACATGAGCCATGAAATCCGCACACCAATGAATGGGATTCTGGGCATGACGGAGCTGGTGTTGGAAACTGAGCTAACTGCCGAGCAACGCGAAAGCTTAGGGCTTGTGAAGGTCTCAACCGAGGCGCTCGTAACGGTAGTGAATGACATCCTGGACTTCTCGAAGATCGAAGCCGGAAAACTCGACCTGGAGTTTATCCCTTTTGACCTGCGCGAGAGCCTGGGCGAAACGATGAAGGCCCTGGATTTCCGCGCGCACCGCAAGGGCCTGGAGCTAATTTATGAGGTGCAGCCCGATGTGTTTGAAGCACTGCTGGGAGACCCCGGACGACTGCGGCAGGTCATTTTAAACCTGATTGGTAACGCCATTAAGTTTACCGAGCATGGTGAGATCCTGATGTCCGTTACACAAGAAGCAGAGTCCTCGGGAACTGTTTCACTGCATTTTGCCATCAAAGACACGGGGGTCGGCATTCCTGCCGACAAGCTGCAAGAAATATTCGAACCCTTTTCGCAAGCGGATGGGTCAACGGCACGAAAGTACGGTGGCACGGGACTGGGATTGAGTATTTGCACGAAGCTGGTGGAGATGATGAACGGGCGAATCTGGGTGGAGAGCGAAGAGGGAAAGGGGGCTACTTTTCACTTTACAGTATCTTTGGGCATTCAAGAGAAATCGACCTTGTCCCCCGCGCCTATCGGGCAAGAACAATTACGTGAACTCCACGTGTTGATCGTGGATGACAATTACACAAATCGCCGCATCCTGCAAAGCATGTTAGAGGGCTGGGGAATGCGCCCCACCGCAGTCGAAGGTGGGCGGGCGGCGCTGCAAGCACTGGAGGTCGCCAAGAGTACGGGCGACTTGTTTCCACTGATCTTGTTGGACTGTCAGATGCCAGAGATCGATGGTTTCGCACTGGCTGACCAGATCCAGCAGGACCCGGACTTGGGAGCCGTGGCCACTGTGATGTTGACGTCCGCCGGTCGTCTTGGTGACGCCGCTCGCTGTCGAGAACTGGGAATCTTGGCGTATCTGGTGAAGCCGTTTCACCGGGGGGAACTGTTGGAAGCGATTTGTCAGATTCTCATTAAAAAAACGCCCGCGGCGAACGATACGCCTCTGGTTACTCGGTATACTTTAAGAGAAGACGAGCATCGCGCGCGAGTCTTGCTAGCGGAAGACAACCCGGTAAACCAAACTCTGGTGGTCCGTGTGTTGGAGAAGCGTGGATACACAGTGAAAGTAACGAGTGACGGCCGCGGAGCATTAGAGGCCCTGGAGAACGGCCAGTTTGACGTGGTGCTGATGGATGTACAGATGCCTGGGATGGACGGTTTCGAGGCGACTGCGGCGATTCGAGCAAAGGAAATGTTGGCCGGTGGGCATATTCCAATCATTGCGCTAACCGCTCACGCGTTGAAGGGCGACAAGGAGCAATGCATTGCCGCGGGTATGGACAGTTACCTTTCCAAGCCGATCCGCGCGATCGAATTGGTATCCACGATCGAAAGCCTGCTGGAGAACAAACGCGCAACACGATCCAGCACTTTAACCGACGCTCCCAACTCGATCGTCAAATGACCTGAATCGTCTGTCCCGACCGATGGCCCATTACGTTGAACTTGCGGCAAATGGCGAGCAGTAGGTCGATCCTCAAGGCGCCCCGCCCGGAACGGTAAGCCCACCTTGCGGAGTTGCGAGATTCCAAGCGGATGCGCTGAGCAGCGTGTTCGTGAACTCTTCGTCGTGTCGCTCGTGCGGCTATTGCACAGTCACCGAGACGCTCGTCGTCGCACCGCGCGCACTCGCAAGCGATCCGTGCATCATTGCCGCCAGCATCGCGAGGAGCGTCTGAGCAACCGCCGCCCCGGCCGCGTCGACTCGCACTGCCTAAAACCCCTGGATAAACCTTGCTAGCGTCACTGCGGGTCGGCCGTGAGCGCCCCGGTCGCGGGGTCAATGCGGAAACGGGAAATGGAGGAGTCTTGAATGTGCGCCACGGATAGACCTGCACCATCCGAATCGACTTCAATGCTCGAGGGCTTGGCGGCTACTGGAAATGGCGAAGAGACAGTGGGATTCAGCTCGCCAGTTTTCCAGTTGACGGTGAAAGCCGAAATACTCTCGGAAGCGTGATTCAGTACATACAGGTAGTTGCCAGAGGGATCGATCGCTAACCAACCCGGGCCGCGCTCAGGAAGAACGGATATTTCCCTGGCGGCCATACCTTCGCCATCGCGCGAAATCGTCACCGAATCGGCCAAGCCATTCGCCGCGAAGGTCATCCGCTGCCCCGTGCGCAGATTCGTGACCTGCAGGACGCGTGAATCGCCTTCGACTGCACTGGCGACGTTCGCGGCGGCAGCCACAGTCAAGACGGTCTTTGTATTGTTACCGTGGTAGCTGGCCAAGATATTCGCCGTTCCGATAGCAACAGGCGTGGCCAGACCCGAACCATTAACGGTGGCCACCGCCTTATTGTCCGATGCGTACGTGGAGTCGTCGGTCGTAACGTTCGTGGTCTGGCCGTCGAGATACGTCGCGGTCAGAACGAACTGCTGGGTTGCGCCAATCGCAATCGTGGGATTGGCCGGAGTAAGCTTGACTCCGGTGATGAACAGGTTGCTCACGGCGGAGCTGAGGCAAGCGGACAACGGAAGAATCGACAGCAAAGCAATAATTTGAACGGGCACCTTGAACTTGAACAATGAATTGGACTCCAGACCTGGTTCGCGCGAAAAGCTTACGCCGGGAGCTCTATCTTGATTTCCCAGTCAAGCGCTAATCTACATCCTTACTTCCAGGTCCACAATGAGTCATACAGAGCTTGTGCGCAAAGCATTCGCGATGCCAGCGAGTTCGAAATCGCGCTTCGACTGCTGGCAGCTATTGCTGTTCAATCTTCGGCTGCCACTGGGCCAAGATCGGTAGAGGCGGGGCCGCTTGCGGGACGGCGGTACGATAATCCTGGCCTAGCACTTGCGCGATGGTGGCGGCGATTTGGCTTTGAGTTACGCGTGGGACGTTTGACATTTCGCCGCTGGGTGGCGTGTCTGGGCCCATGACTGCGATCCAGATATTTTCGGCGCCGGGGATATTTTTGTCGTGGTCGCGCCAGAGTTTCAGGCCGCTGCCGCGGCCGTGGTCGCAGGTGATGATGAAGGTCAGCTGATCGTGATATTCGGGCCTGGCTTGCATGGTGCGCCATAGTTCGGCGATGCGTTGGTCGTCTTCGTGGGCAGCTTGCAGGACCAGGTCATATTTTCCCGCGTGGGCCCAATCGTCCGTCTCGCCGTAGCCTACGAACAGGGCGCGGGGGCTGTGAGTCTGGAGATAGTCGAGCAGGTCTTCGTGGGTGAAGGAATCCGGGGCGTCGTCGTCCTCGACGCGCGTGCTTGTTTCGTACAGCTTCTTCAGTAATTGTTCGCGAGGTGTCAGCTGCTCGGTCCACGGGAGATTCCACCCGGCGCGGACGAACAGGCCGCTTTGTTTCGCGCGAAAAATGTCAATGAAGGTGTCCCATGTGCCGAAGATCGCTACCTGATTGTGAAATTCCGGCTGATTATTTAGCCACTCGAAGACTGTGGCGTTGGGATTGGCGCCGAATTCGTTGCTGTTGATTTGCGGATTGGGATAGCCGGCGGACATCTCGTTGTAGCCGGGGTACGAAAATTTGAAGCCGTTGGTGACTTGGGCGACGCTGCCTTTGTGCTGGTTGCCGTAGATTTGGCCTTGATTAGCTACTACGGTCCAGAGGAAGGGCATCAGCGCTTCGCGTGCGGCTTCCGGCGTTTCGCGCCAGAAATCTTTGCGGAGTTGGGTGGTGTCTTGCGCCTTGCCGTGTTTTGCGTCCATTAGGTCGTGTTCTGCGCCGGTGAAGACTTCTTGCCAGCGGAAACCGTCCAGGACGATCAGGACTACGGCGCGGGTTTTTAGTGCGGTTGCGGCGACGTTGCTGATC
>JABCZD010000025.1 GCA_013289855.1 Acidobacteriota bacterium
TCCGGTGGCGAGATCGGGCGTGATGTCCTGCAGCTGCGCGCCGATAATGCTGCGATGCACGCGGCCGTATTTGCGCAGCTCGTGATATACGAATTCGACGACGCTGCTGGGTATGGCGAAGCCCAATCCCTGGCTGCCGCCTGATTCGGTGAGAATAAATGTGTTAATACCAACCAGCTCGCCATTCGTATCCACCAGCGGCCCCCCGCTGTTTCCCGGATTGATGGGCGCATCAGTCTGGATGTACACCGACGGCACGTCCGGGTCCGCTTGCCGCGCCACGGCGCTGACTACTCCCATGCTGACGGAATTTTCCAGGCCTTCGGGGCTGCCGAATGCCAGCACCAGCTGGCCTTTCTTTAATCGGGTGTAATCGGCGAAGGCCATCGCGGGCAAATTTTTCTGTTCAATTTTCAGCAGCGCCAGATCGATCGCGGGCGCGATGCCGATGATGCGCGCGTCGGCTGGCGGGCTGTGTTCGCCGAGACCGAGGCTGGCGCGCACTTGCGAATCACCGGCGGTAGCGGGCGTGAGGACGACGCGCACACGCTGCGCGCCTTTCACTACGTGCGCGTTGGTGATGATGTAGCCGTCGGGATCCACGATCACGCCTGAGCCGAGGCTGCGCTGGCGTCCGATGGTGTTGGCATCGGTGTCGTTCTTTTCATTGAGCGCGCGATAGCCGGTCACTTGCACTTGCACGATAGAGGGTGTGACGCGCGCGGTGAGTTCCTGCAGCGATTCGTTGAATTGCGCGAGAAGGTCCTTGCGGGTTATTTCGCTTGAGGTTTGTGATTTTTGCGCATTTTGTTCGGTTTGCGCCGGCAGGGAAGCGGCGCCTGGCATGGACGCCGCGGCGGCTAGCAAGCAGAGCAATGCGCGGGTGCAGTTACGTATCGCGTTGCGGGTCATTCTTGCGCTCATGCGAATTATTCCTTCTATGATTATTGGTGTGGTGCGGCTTGGGCCCACGCTGCTTACGTCCGAAACGAGTGTAAACAAATCTGCGGTCAGTGGCGAGGGGTCAATCCTAGTCGTGTTGCGTGCATTTGATGTGACAGGAGCACGGCATGGTTTTTCTACCGTCGCGCGGCGAAGAAATCTTTCAGAACTGCGGCGGCTTCATCGGCTAGAACTCCCGCGGCTACTTCCACGCGATGGTTCAGTTGCGGATGATCGAGAACCTCGAAACACGAGTGAACCGCGCCGCCTTTGGCGTCTGGCGCGCCGTAAATTAGGCGTGCGATGCGTGCTTGAATCATGGCGCCGGCGCACATGGCGCAAGGCTCGATCGTGACGTAGAGCGCGGCGCCTGCCAGGCGATAGTTGCCGATGCGCTTTGCGGCCTCGCGCAGGGCGATCACCTCGGCGTGGGCGATGGGGTCGCAATCTGCGATCGTGCGGTTTCCAGCGCGGGCTACGATCTCATTGTTTATTACCACGACTGCGCCGACCGGGACTTCGCCTCGTTCGGCTGCGGCGCGGGCTTCCTCCAGCGCGGCGCGCATGAATCGCGCGTCGTGGTTATCCGCCGGAATCCAATCGAGCAGGCTCATTTTTGGCAGGATAGCATGGAACCGGCGCGGCCATCGGCGGGCTAAGGCACAGCATTGCCGCGACGTCGGAAATCGTGCGCTACCCGCGTCTATTGACTTCCGGTGGCAGGGAAGTCACAATCCTCGAAATGAGAGAACTTCTGCGGCGCGTGTTTCTGGTGGACCTCTTCAAGGGCATGTGGGTCACGTTTCGTTATCAGGCTCCGAAGAATATTTACACCGAGCAGTATCCCCAGGAACGGCCGATGGTGGCGGAGCGCTATCGCGGGGCGCCGCGGCTGAATATGAATCCGGAGACGGGCGAATCGCTGTGCATTTCGTGCAATTTGTGCGCCCTGGCGTGCCCGGAGAATTTGATCGTGGTGGGCTGGCTGCGCGACGATGCTACGCGGCGCAAAGTTCTGACCACTTTCACCTACGATACTTCGCGCTGCATGTTCTGCGGCTTGTGCGAAGACGCTTGCCCCACGGATTGCCTCGAACTGACCCAGGATTTCGAGATGGCCAGTTACAGCCGCGAAGGCGCGATTTGGGATCGCCATCGTCTGGAAGCTGGGCCGACTCCCACGCATTACACTCGTTAGACAGCGCTCTATCGAGCGTCGTCGCCGCACCTGTCAGCGATGCACGGCTCTGATACTCCATACACTTGTGACCGCGGCCAGTGTCGAAAGAACGACGCAGAGAATCGCCCCAACGCAAAGCAGTGCAATCAGCGCGTACTGAATTACGACCCACACCGACAAAGTGCCATCGACAGCGTCTTGTTGGAAGGCGCCCACCGTTCCGCTGATACCTGCCCAGACGACGACAAGAGCAAAGAGCGTCGTTAGGGTAGAACCCGGACCGCCGAATCTGCGATTATTGCTCGCCCAGGTGAGCCGGCCGACGGCGTACCACCATGCGGTTCCCAGAATTAGGAAGAATGCGAATGCTCTGAACTGGTCCGTCATCCACCATATAAATATGAAACATGGGGGGTCGATTCCGATCATACGAAACCAAGCGTCCTGTCGCCGCATTTCGAGAAAACCTGCGAGGGCGCAGAGCAGAACGTGGAGCGCGGGCAGTATAGCGGTGGGCCATCTGGGCACAGAACCCCTGATTTGTATGGAAGCCATACTGCATAATGATAGACGAGCATGAATCGGAGTCCAACCGAACTGTCTACGCTCGGTGCCGAACCACAAAGCCGTGGCAGTCTGAAGCCCGCCGCTACGAAAACTCTCCTGTTATGTTTTGCCCTCGCAGAGCCCACGTTATAAGATTACGCGTTTCCTTTTCGGTTTGAGGACTGATGGAACTTCGCAAAGATCCGATCACGCGCAGTTGGGTGGTGGCAGGGCATCCGGAACGCGATAAAGTGCGGCCGGATCCTTGCCCGCTGTGCCCGGAAAATCGCATCGAGACGCAGACTCTGCTCGCGCTGCCCCCTGAAGGCAAGTGGCAGGTGCGGGTGTACCCGCATTTTCGGCCTTTGTATCGCATCGAAGGCGATCCGGGGCGCAGCGCCGAAGGGATTTACGACCGCATGGCGGCGGTTGGCGCGCACGAAATTGTGGTGGAGACGCCGGACCACACGCGCACGCTCGCGCAGATGAGCGACGAGGAAATCGAGCGCGTGCTGGACGCTTGGGTGCGGCGCATCGCGGACTTGAAACGCGACGCGCGGTTCAAATACGTGACCGTGTTCAAGAATCAAGGCGAGCAGTCGGGCGAGGAGTGGCCGCACGCGCATTCGCAGATCACCGCGACCACATTTGTGCCGCGGCGGATTCTGTACGAGCTGCGTTCGGCGCGCGAATGGTATCGCGACCGCGAGCGCTGCGTCATTTGCGACATTCTGCGCCAGGAAATGCGGCAGGCCAAGCGCATGGTGGACAACGCAGGGGATTATTACGCGCTGTGCCCGTACGCTTCGCGCGTGCCTTACGAAATTTGGTTGCTGCCGCGCACGCACAATCATCAATATGAAGTGCCGCTTGCCGGTGAACAGCGCCGCAATCTGGCCGCTTTGCTCGGACGCACGCTGCGCCGTTTGTTGCAGGTGGCGCCGGGTTATCATTTAGTGGTGCACACGGCGCCCAATACGCAGCAAACGAAGGGCGAGTTGAGCGAATACTGGCGCACCATCGCGGGGGATTATCACTGGCACTTTGAAATCCTGCCGATCGTCGAGCAGCGCAGCAAGTCCTACAGCATCAAGGAAGTCTATTTCAACGGGACATTACCCGAGCAGGCCGCCGAACGATTGCGTCAGCTTGACCCCGCAAAATGACCAGCCTCGCCGCCACGCTTTTTGCCGAACCGGACCCACAGCGCGGCGGAATTATCTTCAGGCTGCTGTTCCTGATTTTCTTCGTCGTGTTTCTGGTGATTCTGTATCTGGTGCGCGTTCCGCTGCTGCGTTTTGCGGGGGAATTCTGGATTGTGGATGATGCGCCGGAGAATTCGGACGCGATCGTGGTGTTGAGCGGCGACAATTACGATGCGGTACGTGCTTCGCGGGCTGCGGCGCTGTTCAGGTCCGGCATGGCGCCGCGAGTGGTGGCGACCGGGCGGTCGCTACGCTCTTACGCCAGCACCACGGACCTGATGAAGCGCGACTTGGTGGATCACGGCGTGCCGGCGGCCGCGATTATTCCACTGAATCACCGCGCGGAAGATACGCACGAGGAAGCAGTGGCGGTGAGCGAACTCATCGCTTCGCACGGCTGGAAGAAGATTCTGCTGGTTACATCGAACTACCACACGCGCCGGTCGGAATATATCTACGAACGCACTTTGCCGGCGGGAACGCAACTGCGCGTGATATCCGCGCCTGATAGTGATTACGACCCGCAGAGCTGGTGGCGCACTGCGGAAGGGGTCAGGATTTTTTTTCACGAGTTGGGTGGATATCTGCACGCGCTCTGGGAAATGCGGCATGATGATGTACGTACCACCTGAGCAATCAGCGGTGGGGCTGACGGTTTGGCGGCGCGTTGTCATTTAAGTACGCAGGCCTCTATCGTTGCAGCACTTCTCTGTAATATAGTTCCTGCATCACATCAGGACCCCTGCCACCCCCCGCGGGAGTCTCAGCGATACTGGGGAGGAACCGATATGTGGCGTAGAACCGAAGAATTGAAGCCTTCTTCGCCGGGAGCAGAGGCAGCAGAACCGGGCGCAACGACAGCGAATCCGAATTCAACCGTGACTCCACCTGCAACAATTTCAACTTCATCGGTGCAGGCAGCATCCGCCCCCGCGGCATTTACGCCCGCTGCGGCGAGCGCGCCGGATGTGGCTGCGGCGATGAGCGCCGTCTCCACGATCGGGCCAGGCCTGAAAATCCGCGGGGACATTACCGGCAGTTGCCACCTGGTCATCGAGGGCGAAGCACACGGTAAAATTCACCTGACGAACGGGCGCGTGACCGTCCGCGCCAGCGGCCGCGTGAATGCGGATATCGAAGCGCCGGAAATCGAGATCGACGGCAATGTGCAGGGAAATTTGCATGCTCGCGACAACGTGCGCATGGGTCCTGCGAGTCACGTGCAGGGTAGCGTGCTCGCGCGGCGCTTCCGCATCGAGGATGGCGCGCGTTTCCGCGGCAAAGTGGAAATGACGCGTCCCGGTACTGCGGCCGAAACCTCCGGCGGCAAGGCCTCAACCGGGACCTCGCCGGCAACCTCGCCAGCGACCCCGGCGGCGGCCCCGACAGCAACCGCGGCGACGAGTCCGGCGGATGCCGTGAAACCCATAAAAGCTATTGCAGTCGCACCGAGGGGCTAGCGCGATTTATGGACTGGACGGCCAAGCATAGAGCGAATTCCACGGCTACGGCCCGCGCGCCCGTGAAGCCGGGACCGGAAGTGGCGAACGCTGCTTCCGCCAACATGCGCGTCTCGAACGGGCTGAAAGAATTTCTGTGGCTGATCAGCGATAACGGGCAAGGTAAGATTCTGGATCTGGGCGCCGTGTTTCAGTCCACGGTGATGTTTTTCATCGAGAAAGGTTTCCGGCTTTCCACCGAAGACCTGCTGCGTTCCTGGAAGGAATTTCTGCACGCGGAGGAAGAAAGCCTGCGCAACGCCCCGGTAGGCGATGGCAACGGCCGGGGGTCACAGGGAATGCTGGCGGGGAAATTTCTGGATACCGCGCTGCAGTATTCCGAAGATTATTTTCACGGCGTGCTGGCGTGGGACCTTTTCGATTACCTGGATGCGGAACTTCTGCCGCGAGTGATGGAGCGGATCTACACGGTGATGCGGCCTGGCGGAGCGGTGCTGGCTTCCTTTCACAGCCGAGCGCCGGAGCGTTTCAATCGCTATAAGGTTGTGGATTCGCAGACGCTGGAGTTGGTGCCGACTCCCACGCTGGCGGTGCATGCGCGCGTGTTTCAAAATCGCGAGATTCTGGATATTTTCGGGAAGTTCCGCTCGTCGAAGACGTTCGTCGGGCGCGACCAGGTCCGCGAGGCTCTTTTTCTGAAGTAGATCGTCCCACCGAACGACTCACTCGGCTAATCCAAACTCGTCGAGCTACTTCCACATCCCTCAGATTTTCAGGAACGCTTCTGTCAATCGCGCCATTTGCCGAACAGAATGGCATCGAGCGAAAATGGTCCCGACGCTGAGGTAGTCTTCGCTTGCGGTTCAAGATCTGTGATCGACTGGTTTTGCGGAAACCGTAGGGCGGCAACGGTGATCATGCGATCCACACCATTCACGATCTTGCCGTAGTACTGCGCTGCATCGGGGCAAGTATGTGAATTTTCCGGAGTGATGGTTTTTCCGAAGCGCGCTGTTTTTGCGTAGCAACCGTAATATGCCGTCGCCGTTTCAATCGATTGGCCATGAATTCCGTGATAGCCGTAGGCATCATAGCCGGCGCCACGCAAGAGTTCGGCGGCGTCAAGAAGACGTTCCAGTGTGAACATTGGATAGCCAATTCCTTGCGAGGCGTCGGCGTTGCGATAACGGTCGTCGATTTCACCGGGCGCTACCGTGACGGTTTGAAAGAAAGGCTTGCTCATGTCGCCATCCGGGCCTTTATTGGCATAACAGGCGTTTACCTTATCCCCATTGCCGTAAATCGCTCTCTCGAAAAAAGAGGTCCACGGCAAAGTCACGGAGATTGACTTATCCCTGCCGTAGAGGACCGCTTCAATCTTCTGTTGATTGTCCAGTATGCGCGCCAGTGCCAACAGCCCGGTCAGTTGATTCGCTGCGTGGTTACTAAAATGGTCGCAGGCCCAAGCATGGAAGGAAAAATTGTAATTAAGCGCATTTCGAAGCAACTCGTACATCGCGGAGTGGAAGGCGTTGATTTGCTTGGCATCTGCGTCACTAAGAGTGCCCACATACATGAGAAGATCCTGCGCCTGCACGGAATAGATTACGCCGCGCGCAACAGCTAATCCCGCGCCCGCCGTCGTGCCGACGTTAGAACGGCCGTCGTCATCGCAAAATTGAGAGGGGATGGAAAGAATTCGGCCGTGGCCGTCCTGAAAGCCATGCGCGCTCCACGCCACAAGAATTTGCTTTCCTATCGCCGCAGCCTGCTCCGCGCTTGGCTCGCCCGCAGCTAGCGTCGCACCGGCCTTCAGCAGCGCTGCATACAAGGCCAGTCGTGAAGCAACAACTGCTGCGCCAGCAGGAGGCGTAGAGTTTGGGTTAAGCCCCAGGGCTGAGGAAACCTTCGTGGCGTGGTCAACGTTATGGGTTGTCTGTGGCTCGTAGGAAAATGCATAAGTGTAGATATCCAAGTTACAGCCGGAATAAGCGGCTCCCCACTCATTGCGACCGGAGACATCACGTTTGACTTGAGCAGCAAGTTGATGAAAGCGCTTCGCGGAATAGCTGCCTGGCACATTAATTTGTTTAGCCAGGGCGTTTAGCTCGCTGCGTGTGGTGAATACTCCCGGATGTCCAGCAAGTCTGACGTATCGTCCGGCAAGTTTAGGGGCCGAGAGGTCGGCGACTCCGGGGCCGGTGCCTTGAGGTCGGGCGAACGATTCCGGCATCGCTGATAGCGCGCAAAACAAGCCTACTGCTAACCGCACCACGAACCGAAAGTTCTGCTGCTTGACTATGAGAGGTCTCCTGTCCAACTTTATTCTACAAGCCGCCGCGTTGCGGCGGGCCTGCGTGGATTACAACGGTGCGCTTAAGCATTACCGCCAAGATGAAATCACACAGTTGCTATGAGCTTTGATCATCCGTGCCCCGGCGCTGATGGAAGTATTCAGATTCATATCTTTGCGGTTTCTCGAACGCAATATTTTCCGGTTGCATTCAGCAATACGCGGGAGTAGAAGAGAATTGTAGTCGTAGTGCACGGAGGAATTTGTATGACTCCACCGGGCAGAGTAGTTTGAGATAGACGCCGTTTTCACACCGCTCTTGCGGTGCGCGCCACCGGCGAAGCCTTCGGCATCGCGGTGGCTACGGAAGAAGCAAGCGGGGAGCCGCCAGGCTCCCCGCTTTGCGTTGTGTGCCGATTTAGACCGCTCAGCAAAAATCTGGCGGTGCTTTTACAAGTGAACCGGAAGCGCCCGGGTAATGCTGGTGAAAATCCGCTCGCGGGTCCGCTTCCGATAGCTGCATGAACTTTCGCTGTTCGATCACCCACAAGCGGCGTGCCGAGGATGCAGTGACAGTTCAGAGCCAGAGACACGAGCGCGCTGGGTGCGTGCGTCGGTCTGCTGTGTTGAATTAAGGGAGTTGCAGGTCAAGCGAGTAAATTTCTTCGTTGCTGATGTCGCGAACGAGGAGGGGAGAGCCGTCAGGCGCAATGCCGGCCCAAGGACCAAATGGGCCGTAGTAGCGACGGACGTCGCCGATTTTCACGATTGTCTCCAAGCGCAAGTCGGAGAGGCGAAGGCGATAGAAGGCGGGCTCCTGCACCAGGAGCGTATCGAAGAGGATACTTTTTCCGTCGTCCGTCCATTCCATATAGCCAATGGGCCCAAGGCCCCTGGCAATGACAGTCCACTTTCGGGTAGCAAATTCGTAGAGGAGAAGATCATCGTAGTCCGCGTGAGAAGCCAGGAGGTAGCGGCCATCGGGAGACCAACGCGGACAACAGATGCCATCCGTGCCGGCGAGAGTGGTAGTGCGTCGAGAGGCCAGATCAAGCAACTGAATTGACGCGATTTGCTTGCCGCCTTCGATTCGGGTTTGGCCGTAGGCGATCGTCGAGCCGTCCGGAGCCCAGGTGGGATCAAGATCGGAGACTGTGCCGGAGGTCAATTGATCGGCTGGCCCGCCAGCGGCAGGAATCAGGAAGATGTTCCAAGGACGGCCCGGACGAGAGCCGGAAAAAGCAATGCGCGAGCCGTCTGGGGACCAATGCGACAGCGTAGCGCGAAGAGAAGGCCCGGTGAGTTGAGCAGCTTCCGAGCCGTCAGCTTTGGAGCGCCAAAGAGTTTGTTCTGGGTAACGGACGTAGGTAAGCATGCGGCCATCGCGTGAGGCTTCCACATCGCCGGCCGAAATTCCGGAAAGAAATGGCACAAATTGGCGAGACGAAGAATCGTAACGCACAAGGACGGCGCGCGGCTCCGCGGCAGTGACGAACAGTTTCTTTCCGTCGTCGCTCGGGGTCCCCATGTAGAAGTTAGGCGGAACCGTGGTAAGGGGAACGGCCACCGGGCTCCTGGTCCAGAAGGAGTGACGCTCCGGCAGAGCCCAAATCCTGCTCTGGCCATTGCGCCGGGTCTCGAAAAAGTAGTAGCGGCCGTCGCGTGACCATTCGCCACAACAGCGGTCCGGGAAATCCGTCAGTTCCGTCAGAATCTGATGAAGACCTGTGCCGCCGGCTTGTGCTTCCCAAATTGTGCTTTGGCTGGTCATCCTGTCGCCGACGGTGAAACGCAATCGAGCTCCGTCCGGAGAGAAGCGCATGTGGAACACCGGACCCGATGCGGAAAGAAGTTTGTGCTGATGGGACCCGTCTGCATCGGACAGGACAACATCTTGGTCCCTAGCGAAGATAATTTTGCTGTCGGGCGCCCAGGCGACGTCATTACACTCAATCCCATCGACACTCTGCAAGGAACCCGATGGTAAATCCATGACCTTGAGCGGAAAAGGGCCTTTTTTTGTGTTCGCCGGAGCGATCAGAAGCTTCGAGCCATCCGCAGAGACGCCGCCAAGAAACAGGCCGGGATAGGAGGAGGCCAGCAGAACGGGCGTGCCGCCGACGGTAGGAACTTCCAAGAGCGTGACGCGATCGGAAGCTTGTTCATTGAAGTAGATTTTCCCGTTGTGCAGCTGAAGGTTGCCTTTACCCATTTCGTCGAACGTAATCTGAGTCGAGTCCAGAACGCGTGGCTCGGCTACGGGCGAATGAATGAGAACTAGCAAGCCGGCGACAACGACGGTGACGAATAGGCCAGCAACAATGAGTCTGGATCGAAGGCGTGCAACGAGAGTCGGCGAAGCGTCAGGGGCCCACTGAACGGGCGAGCGGCCGCCATCCTGAATGACTTGAACCGGGGCAAGGAAACGGTACCCGCGGCGGGGAACCGTCTCAATGAAAACGGGATTATCCGCGGAGTCCGCAAGTACTTCACGCAAACGCTTGATGGCTGTGTTCAGGCTTGTATCGAAATCGACAAAGGTGTCTGCCGGCCAAAGCGCCGCATGAAGATCTTCGCGTGCGACAACTGTGCCGGCGCTCTCCAGCAACTTTCGCAGAACAAGAAAGGGCTGATCCTGAAGGCGCATCTTGGCGCCGTTTCTTCTGAGTTCACCGGAATGAACATTCAATTCAAAATTGCCGAAACGATAGCGCGGCACGGCTGGCGCTGAGACGGTGTGTGAATTCGATGACACGGTGATTTCGGTCGCTATTATAGACGAATCAATGAACAGAAACGTTGCACGGACGTTATGTCATAACTCGTTGTAAGTGTAAGTTGGCCGGAGCTTTGTGATGTCAGACGTGTTCCAGAGAGAAGTCAGCGGGGCACTATGGAGCTGCTGCTGCACCCAAGCCAATTTAGACGCTCGCGCTACTGTGGTTCGAAGCGCGCACCGTCATGGATCGGACAAACGTCGTTGCGCTGCTGGGAACGCTGTTGCTGTCGGTTGTGTGCGGCGCGGCCGTCGGCGGCACCAGGACGCAACTGGCTAGCAACGAAATGGCCATCAAACTCTATGGCGGCTACTTGGCGGTGGCCCGGGGTAGCATAAACAATGCCGACAATTTACGGTTCTTGCTGGATACAGGAGCAAGCAACACCGCGATCGACCGCCGAGTGGCGGAGAGACTTGGACTTGACGGCCAACCGGCAAAGGTAATCACCTTCGACAAAACCGTGGCGCTGGAATCGACGGAAGTGCAGGACATGACTTTCGGGCCGGAGCGCGTTTCCAATGTTCGGGTCATGATCGAAGACCTTGAGTACTTGCGCTCGACTGGAGTACATGTGGATGGCGTGATCGGCCTCGACCTGTTCCGCAGGCAGAGTTTCCTTGTTGATTACGCCAGAGAACGCGTGTTGTTCGGTCCCACATCGACGGTCGGAATGCACTGCGCGCCCATGCGCGCAGATGCCAAGTCGATCAGGGTGGAAGTAGATCTCGACGGGCGGCCGGTCTGGCTGGTCGTGGACAGTGGTGCACGCGGAATAGCTCTTTATGAAGATACGGTCAAGGACCTGCTGGCGAATTATCGTGTGCAAGGGCGAACCGGCGAATGGAGTCTTGGCGGACCTCTCGAAAACCGCATCGCCATCGTGCCGCGCCTTCGTCTGGGCCGCCAGGATCTCGACAGAGAAGTTGTTCTGATCAGCGCGCCGGGAGCAAACAGGCTCAGCGGTGTTTCGGGATACCTGGGGCTGGCATCGCTCGGTGCAAAGCAGGTTGCTTTTAACTTCGAGACAAATCAACTGCTATGGAGAAAGTAGGCCAACGCGGCGGTTATTTTCCTGCCTCGGGCGTCCTCTTCCGGGCGACCGGCATCCGCGGGCTCTTTTGCGGCGACTCGGTGTTCCGCAACTGCCGTTTCTGCCGCTTTGCTCCGTGCAGTGACCTCGCGTTTAGGGGCGCCGCTAGCTGCGCCCGGTCTTGCCCGGACTACAGCATCGCGCAGTGCGGTTGCTTTCTGCATCACGCCTTGCGTATTTTCGTCCCGACAGCGGGCCGGGTTTTGGCCCGATGAGGGATCTGTTTTGGCTTGGAATTACCTCCCATCACAGTAATCGCTCATGGTACTATGCGTGCCTTCCTAGGAGGCCGCAATGTTACGCGCGACCCTCGTGATCCTTCTCGCTGTTTTCTCCCCCGCGGTCCTGTATTCGCAAGCAACCGCTGAGGACGGCGGAACTCGGCAAGTCCAGGCGCAGGACGGTGGAACCCGGCAAGTGCTTGAAAGCATCGTCATTCCCCCCAAGGCAGACGCGCCTTTCCTTGCGACTCTGCACACGGAGTGGGTGCGCGGATCATCCGACAGCGGCACCATTACGTTCGTGAACTCGCGACGCGTCGCCCGCGACGCCTCCGGCCGCATTTACCAGGAGCGCTGGATTTTGGTGCCAAAAAACGGAAACGTGAAATCGCGAATGAACGCCATACAGATTTCCGACCCGAGCGCGCATACTCTCTACACCTGCATGCTGCTGGTCACGCCGAAAGTTTGCACCTTAACTTACTATTTGCCTTCCACCGAGACTGTTTACAACGTTACCGGCGTGCCCGCCGGGCCATTGCCGAATGACGCCGGATACGTGACCCGCGAAGATATCGGTCATCAGGTAATCCTCGGCGTGGACACGGTCGGCACGCGCGAGACCGTGACTTACAATCCCGGAGCGATTGGAAACGATCAGAAAATCAACCTTACCCGTGAGTACTGGTATGCCGATCAGCTCGGCATCAACCTGCTCTCCAAGCGCACGGACCCGAGCTTCGGCACGCAGCTCTTTACGATCACCGACATAACCCTATCCGAGCCCGACGCGGAGCTTTTCGAACTGCCCAAGGACTTCAAGATTGTGGATCATCGCCAGTCAGACGCTCCAGCCGTTAACTAAGTTATCTGCCGAAGCCTGCGGCATCGTCGTGATGAACGCGTAACCGGCCATTGGCAATCGCGCCGCGCCGCCTTGCAAAACTCCACCGATGCCGAGTACTTCCAAAGCCGTTTGGCAAAGCCCCGGATTAGTTTTCTTTCTCCAACTCCACCACTACAACCTCGATCGGTTTCTCACCGGCGTTGACGTCGGCGTGCATCGTGTTGGGCAGGTTTGCGGGGAGCCAGTAAGCTTTGCCGGTTTCCCAGACATGAGATTCAGCGGGGCCGTTCTGTTCGACGATCTTCATGGTCCCCCCGGTCATCGCTATGATTACGCGTGGATGTTCGTGCCGGTGCATGGCGAGGGGTGCGCCTGGAAAAACGACGGACTTCCACACCTTCACGTCGTCATTTTCGAATAATGGAATTCGCTGCGTTTGCGTGGGCTGCTGGGCCTGAACGGCGAAAAAAATCGACGACGCGAAAAGCGCGCCAAGAACAAACATCTTCATGAAATCCTCCGGGCGCGAATCGTAACACACAGAAGCGCCAAAGCCGGACGGTACTAGCGGCCGACAACCTCAACTCCTCCCACTCCAATCTCAACACCTGCGCAGCTCACCCCGCCAGCCCACCCCGCGAACCCCCTTGGTGTAGAATCGCCCTGCACTGTTCGCAGTCAACGCCACGCTTGGCAACTTCGTGGCTCGCGGGAGGTCCGAACTGATCGGCCGTACGCTCGCACATTACCAACTCATGGCGGCGATTGGCGCCGGCGGCATGGGCGAGGTGTATCGCGCTTCGGACACGAAGCTCGGCCGCGATGTGGCGCTTAAAGTGTTGCCGGCCGAAATGGCCCGCGATCCTCAGCGTCTCATGCGCTTCCAGCGTGAAGCTCGAGCCGTCGCCGCGCTCAATCACCCGCACATCGTCACCATCTTCTCCGTCGAGGAGGCCGACGGCGTCCACTTCCTCACCATGGAGCTGATCGAAGGGCAGCCGCTGGATCGGCTGATTCCTGAAGGCGGATTCCCAGTCGAGCGCATCGTGGACATCGCTGCCGCGCTCGCCGGGGCACTCGCTGCCGCGCATGAGAAAGGAATCGTGCACCGCGATCTGAAACCCGCAAATGTGATGGTGACGAGCGATGGTCGCGTGAAGGTTCTGGACTTCGGCCTGGCCAAAGAGATCCGGCCAATGAGCTCTGGCGACGCGACGCAGACGCACAGCCCGCAAACCGAGGCGGGCATGGTGATGGGAACACCGGCCTACATGTCTCCCGAACAGGTTGCGGGTGAAGCGGTGGACTGCCGCACCGACATTTTCTCACTGGGCATCGTGCTTTACGAAATGGCAACCGGGCAGCGCCCCTTCAAGGGGCGTTCGTCGGCGGAACTTATCTCAGCAATTCTTCGGGACACGCCCCGCCCCGTTGCGGAGCTGCGCGCCGATCTCCCTGGCGATCTCTCGCGCGTCGTTAGGCGCTGCTTGGAGAAGGATCCGCAATGCCGCTTGCAAACCGCGCGAGACGTGTCCAATGAATTGCGCGATCTCGCGCGGCAGCCGTCGACGACGGTTCTCGAACCCGTACGCCTCGCCGGCGGCAGCGCATCGGGCGCGGCGCGCGCCAATGAGGGCTTTTGGGTCGCCGTGCTGCCGTTCAAGTACGGCGGCGGAAATACGGACCTCACCGCGCTCGCCGACGGCTTATCCGAAGACATCGTCACCGGTCTCGCACGTTTCTCCTACCTCCGCGTGATCTCTCGCAGTTCCAGTTCGCGCTATGCGCACGAGTTGCTCGACGTCCGCTCCGCCGGCAAAGCGCTTGGCGCTCGCTATGTGATGGAAGGGAGCCTGCGCCAGGCGGGGGCGAAGGTGCGCATCGCCGTGCAACTCGTGGATACCAGTTCTGGCGCGCATTTGTGGGCCGAGGCCTACGATCGCGTCTTCAGCCCAGAGACCGTTTTCGAACTGCAGGATGACGTGGTCTCGCGCATCGTTTGCACCGTCGCCGATTCGCACGGTGTTCTGCCGCACAGCATGAGCGAAGCTGTCCGCAGTAAGGGCTCCGACCAGCTCAGTCCGTACGAGGCGTTGCTGCACAGCTTCGGTTATTTCGAGCGCGTCTCCGCTGAGGAGCACGCTGTGACGCGCGACAACTTGGAGCGCGCTATCCAGCAGGCACCGGGGCACGCCGACTGTTCGGCCATGCTGACGATTCTTTACGTGGAAGAGTATGTTCACGGATTCAACGCCAGGCCCGATCCACTCGCACGGGCGCTCGTGGCTGCTCGGCGTGCGGTCGAAGCAGCGCCGTCCAATCACCTCGCCTATCACGCTCTGGCCACGGTTCTGTTTTATCGGCGCGAATTCCAGGCTTTCCGCAACGCCGCGGATCGGGCCGTCGCGCTCAATCCGATGGACGGCTACACTGCCGCCTACCAGGGTTTTCTGATAGCGTATTCCGGCGACTGGGAGCGCGGTTGCGCCTGGGCAGAGCGCGCCAGAAAACTGAATCCGCATCATCCGGGGTGGTACTGGTTTCCTTCGGTCTTCGATGCGTACCGTAAGCGCGACTACCGCGCCGCTCTGGATGCCGCACTCAAAATCAACATGCCCCGCTTCTGGCGCGCGCACCTTGCGCTCGCGGTGATATATGGGGAACTCGGTGAGCGTGACGCGGCGCGCGCTGCCCTGCAGCAACTGCTCTGGCTGAGGCCTGAATTCGCCCCAACTGCGCGGCAGGAGCTTGGGAAGTCTTGGGATTCGGAACTCGTCGAGCAGTTGATGGACGGCCTGCGCAAGGCAGGACTCGAGGTCGCCGGCGAAGCGGGCACCGAAATCGCCAAGCCCGCAGCCGGCCCAGGCTCGTAAGGCTCTTCGACGATCGAGAACTGTCCCCGTACAGCGGCAGCGATCTTCATCACTTGTTCAGTTCCCAATAAACGCGCTAATCGTCCATCCGGATTCAAGTCTCCGACTACCCGACCAATCAGGAGTTGACGGTAGGTCGAAGACAGCGCACAGCTCATCCGACCACGATGCACCGCGTGATTTTCACTCTACAATTATCCGGTCTGCCCACTCCACGAGCGAAACAAAGATCGCCGGATTGCCAAATTTTGCTCCCCATTGATTCAGGTCTGTTTCCGTGACCCCACGGGCCCGGGAACAGGCTCCTCAAGCAAAGATCGGAATGTGTCTTGCCACAACCTTGTCGAGTGTCTCGCTCAAAGGCGGCCAGCCAACTGGCAGAATCGCACTCACCATCGACTTTCGCAGCACAGAGGTGGCCTCTGCGAGAAGGAAGATTTGTACCTCGTGACCCGCTTCTGCCAGCGCGAGTCCGTGTTCGAACGGAAAAGCCGCCCTTGTTGGGTCGTCGGGACCCCAAGCGCTTTTCATCATAACGTGAAGAGATTTTTTCGACTCTTGCACCTGCAGACCCAACGCTAGAAGAGGCAAACCCGCCAGCTTCGTAAGGAACGAGCGTCGCGCCATATTTTAACCTCCTGAGATGGGATTCCCCTCGGGGAGCAGTGCCGCACGTCTACACCTGTTTTTCTTCTCCGCGCTGGCCGCAATCGCGCAATGCTACAGCACTATCGAGGACCGTGCTGCCAACTGCTGGTAAACGATCTAACCGTCCAAGTGGAATTACTGGAGGGTTGCGCGGCGCTCGCTAGTGATCGCCAAGGGTGTCACGTCGAGAGGCGGACGTTTCTCCCGTTTGGCGACCACGCGAGCAAAATGACCCGCCGGCTTGGTTAGAAGCTGATCTTCAGGATCGCGCCGTTATTGCCGACGAACCAACCCGCATGCGGATTCGCGAAAGCGACGGCCCAGTAGCCGCTCGCCCCGGGTATTGGAACCCACGTGAAACCCTCATCGGGAGTAAAAGCAGCTTCTCCTGAGGTGAAGTTCGGCTCCGTCTCGGTCGTGATCACAACGGTATGCGCAAAAGGCTCAAACTCCTCGCCCCAGCCTTCGTCATCGCGATGTTCCGTGCCGCGGATGTAGGCCAGGCAGAAAATGGCTCCCTGCAAGGGTGGTGCGGTGGTAAGAGTCCATGTTTGACCGCCATCGTCAGAGATCGCGGTGTCGGCGCTGGCGTTTGAATTCAAGTCGCCGCCGCCCACGATTCCGTGACGTGAGTCTCGAAAGGCCACAGAGACTCCTCCCGCGCTGGGCGAGCTGAGCAACGGAGTATCGTAAGCGTTCCAGGTATTGCCTCCGTCTCTGGTAGCGAGGATTCTCGCAATCGTTGCGCCGCCAGTGGTAATCCACGCATTTGATTTTCCTTCGGCGGCGATGCAGGTTCCGCTTGCGGCAAACGAGGCTTCACCGGGCAGCGCAGGCGGCATACTGCCGGCGATGGACTCCCATGTGTTTCCGTTCTTCGTGCGAATGTCGGGAAACACCCCATTCACCGAGTCACTGTGAGTGATGCCGCGGTCCGGAGTCCAGAACGCGAAACAATCATAGAACGCACTGGGATTCTCATTCGTGAACTGAATCGTCCAATGCGCGCCGCCGTCCACGGTTTTGTAAACCTTAAAATCCGTGGTGTTGTTTCCAATGGACATGAGATAGGCGACTTTGTCGCTCACGCCATGCACATCACGGAATTGATCGTTTTCTGCTCCGGGGACCACAGCGGCTTTCCAGTGCTCGCCGCCGTCCGTGGTCACCACGTACGTACCGCCAGTTCCGCCGGCCCAGACTACGCGGGAGTCCACAGGACTCACGGCGATCAGCAGCTGCGTGGTGCCGCTTTGCTGCGGCGTGAGTTTTGGTTGATGATTTTTCCAATTTTCTTGCGCAGAGCAAAAAGTTGCGGAGACGGCAATCAGGAAAACGGCCAGCAAATGTTTCGGCATCGGAGCCCTCCAGGCAGGAACGCGTTGCGTGGGGGAGTATAAGAACGCGGCCCAAGGGTGTCAACCGGACTTTCTACTTTGCGTTGACTGCGGGCAAGTCCTCACCTCGAACAGGGCGGCATTTGTCCGCTAACGCGGCACTCGCCGGTCGGAATGAAGCGACATCGTTCTCATCTCGCGGAAGCCAATTTGACCCCTCGACCTCGCAATTGCAAACCCGCCCTATATACGAACGCAAGTGTTGGGTGCCTCTCGATCAGTCTGTGCGTTAATTTTCTGGTCCTTAGACCCAACATTAGCTCGCGACTCTTCTGGCGGGAGAAGTCGTGTCTTGGGAGCGAACCACGACGGTACCGACGGTGTATCCCCTCCTTTGTACGGCAACAGACCTAGCCGTACCGGGTCAAGTGTCCTACATTGAACATTGTATTCCGTAGCGGAGACACGCTGGAGTACCTTTGTGTGTATGAACGCAGGCAAATGCAAACATGTCCTCATAGCGGACGATAGCGTCACGGTTCGACAAGTCCTCAAACGTTACTTGTCAAACCGAGGGGACGTGGTGGTCTGCGGTGAAGCAGTCAACGGCCGCGAGGCGGTACAGAGAGCCATGGCGCTCAAGCCGGATTTGGTCCTGCTTGATCTGGCGATGCCAGAGTTGAATGGCGCGGAAGTTGCGTCAGTGCTCAAAGGCGCGATGCCAGAAACGCGCATCATTTTGTTCACAATGTATCGCGAGAACGTTGGTAAGTACCTGAGCTCGGCGCTGGGCATTGACGCCGTCCTTTCCAAGCCTGACGGAGTAACAAAACTGGCAGCAGCAATTGATTCCGCGCTAGGCCAAATTTCAGATCCCACCTAATAGTCCAGTCTGCAAACTCGAAGGCTAGTTCCGTTGACTGATTGAGTGTAGGTATAGTTGGGAGCTACCGGTTCAGGTTCATTCCAAAACTGCTACGACCGGTTGCTGGCAACTGGTTAGCGGTTAAAAGGGCCGTTTGCGCGAAGACAGATCGAATCATGGGAGATGTCCGGTCACGGCGTTACTCAGGATTTGCGGTCGCAACCTGTATCGACTTTCCCTTGTAGAAGTTTGTGACGCGCACCCGGACAAGCCAGTAAACCAGCAAAATCAGCGGAAGCAAGGTGAGAAATAAATACACGCCGGTACTGAATAACGCCGGGGAGAGATGTTGTCCGAGGCCCGCCGCAGACAGCAATCTGAGCGGCCGATTTGAAGGTCCCAGAAAAAAAGATCCTGCTGCGATGAACAGCCCAAAGCACATCCGCCAGAGATGGCGCGCGATGCGCTTCGCTCCAACAACGCCGCCAGCTACAAGCATGCGAAGGTCTCCTGCGGCTGCCAGCAGCATCACGGAACCCAAAAAAAAGGTCATTCCAACGGGAACTCCGTCTGGTGAGTCCACTCCACTGCGCACGATTGAGAGACCGTTGATCCAAGTAACGATACCGAGCGCCAAGGGAATCAGCAGCACAACCCAATCAAAACGGCGCGTTGCTCCGTCGCTGCGCCTGGCGGTCAGCCATGCCGTTCCGATCAGGTAAAAGGTAAAGATTCCGCCACGGAGGTTACTGGGCTGATGTCTTACGATGGCAAGGTACACCGCAACGGCCGCCATGGTGAGCATGGCTGCCACAAAGATTCTTCCCGCCAGTGCGTGACGAGGGGAACCCTTGCGGAAGAGTATTGCCGCGGTGCCGGACAGCAACCCCAAGGCCCCAGCGGCAATATGAACGAGCAGAATCGGCGAATAGGGCATCGGCGCCTCTTGCGGATGTATACGTGGAGATTAGCCGGAAGGTTTCACCCGATTCCGACAGTGAACCCCGCGCCCGGTAAGTTCTCGGAAATTGACGCTCTACCGAACGTCCGGTCGTCTCGCCTGCTTCGTGGCTGGCGACGCGTAACTTACGACATCAAGGTTCGATACGCCACTCGATTCGCCGCGTTGGTTGGGGGTACACTGTTACAGCCCGGCTGGCCAAGATGCAGAAAGCGCGCGCCCTGCCCCTACGCAGTGTCCTTCACGATGCGCTCCACCTGCACTGCCCTTATTGTAAGCGAGGACGCGTCCTCGCGCGTTGGCCGAATAGGATTTATCCGGAGTGTCCGCAGTGCGGGCTTTCGTTCTTCCGCGAGCAAGGTTACTACATCGGTGGCATGATCATCACGTATGGCCTCACGCTGGCGGTGGTGATCCCCGTTTTTCTTGTCTCGCTTCTCCTGCCCGATTGGAGAATCGTTTCCGACAACGGTCGCTTCGCGCTCTGGGTCCTCTTCGCGGTCCCGCTATCGTTTGCCCTCATGCCCTACTCCTACAGCCTGTGGCTTCATCTCGATTTCTGGCTCGAGCCTTGGAGGCCGCCGACACGGCCATAGGACTCCGCGTTTCGGCGCATCGTGATTGGTCTTGGTTTGCTGCGATCAGGCGGCGGTCTTGCGGGTGCGTGCTTTCCATGCGGAGTAGATGGCGGGGAGAAGCGAAAGAAAAATCACAACGGCGATTACGTAGTGGATGCGTTTGTCGATATTGGGGACGGTGCTGCCCAGCGTGTAGCCGAGCAGGATCATGCTCCAAACCCACAGAAATCCGCCGGCGATGTCGAACAGCAGGTAGCGCGTGTAACTCATTTCCGCGGCGCCGGCCACGGGAGGACAGAAGGTGCGAACGATGGGCATGAAGCGCGCCAGAATAATCGTGCGCGAGCCGTATTTTTCGTAAAACTCGTGCGCGCGCCGCAGGTGGCTCTTCTTGAAAAATCGCGAGTCCTCGCGCTGATAGAGCCGTTCGCCCATGGTGCGTCCGATCCAGTAGCCCACTTGGTCTCCGGCAATTGCGCAGAGCGTCACAAGCGGTAGCAGCCACACCAACTGGAGTCCGGAGGCCTTGTCTGCGGCGACCACTCCGGCGGTGACCAGCAGGGAATCGCCCGGCAGGAAGAAGCCGACGAACAATCCGGTTTCCACGAAGATGATTCCGCAGACCATCACCATCCCGCCCAGCGCTACCAGCGCGCGGACGTCGGAAAGCCGGTGCAGAAGCTCCTTTAATAGCTCAACCATATTAGTGTGGAATCCTCGCGATCCCGATAGGCGCCGGCGGCCTGCAAAACGCCCCTAAATCGCTGTAAACACCATAACATGAAAGGCTTTAGCCGCCACCCCCAAGAACTGTCAACTGGCTAGTACTACCCTCCTACCGATCATAGCCGCCTGTACCATTGGCCAGTTCGGACCCCTGCCCGAAACTGCACTTGTTCGACGGAGCCAGTCTCATGAGGGGGGACAAATGGTAGGTGGTTACGCAATCTGGATGGGGCAGTCAGTCATTCTAAGGGTGATAGCAGGGAACCTGCGAGTGCCTCTCCGCGGGCGTTTGGTCTCAGAAACCACAGACGTCGTCCGTTTGCGAATCGCCGACAGCTGGGATGTGGACATTTTCAAATCCATGGTTCTGGCCGTGGAACACGACAATCCCGTTTACGTTTTGAATTAAGGGGGCAGGGCATGAGCGCTCTAACGAGCACTGATTGGAAGTCACACAGCCACACAGCAACGGCAACGTCCCGCGCCCTGCCTTTTCCTGATACCTCGAAGGTTTCGTTCATGCGCGAGAAAGCAATGGCGTTTCGCGACACATTGATCGTGGTGGCAATTCAACTTGTGTTTCGCGCGTCGATGGCAATGCGCCGTTGGAACTACTAAGCGGCACTTTTTAAAAGAGTTTTCGGCCCAGCGTCCCTCACCCCCGGTCCCCGGGTCTGCGCCCCCAGACCCGGGGATTTTTTTCTTCCGGAGCTTTTCCAGCCTGCTGGGAAATTTGCGATTTCTACCTAGACTCGCGCTCTGGCCATGGTGGCTGTTGCGGACTCGTGGTAAGTAGTTCCCGCAAGCCTCCCAAGGCCTGACTTGCCACTTACATAGCTTTTTACAAAACCCCCTGTTGAATTGGCCGTTCTCGCGATACTATCCTTCGGAACCAATTAGTACCAAAACAGGAGCCTATTCGATGAGGATTGCTAGCGTCGCGAGCGCCTTTCCAGAGTACTACTACAAACAAGAGATTCTGACGGAGGCGCTGAAGAACGATTGGCGCCATCGGTTGTCGAATCCGGACATCCTCGACCGTCTCGACGAGAGCATGCAGGTCGAGGGGCGCTATCTGGTTGAACCGATCGATTACTATGAAAGCCTGACTACTTGGGGGCAGGCGAACAACACCTGGATCGCGCACGCGCTGGAGCTCGGCGAAGAATCTCTATGCAAGGCGCTGCACAAAGCGGGGATCGGCCCGAAAGACTTGGGCGCGATTTTTGTGACGTCCGTCACCGGCATTGCCGCTCCCTCGCTGGATGCGCGCCTGGTGAACCGCATGGGCCTCTCGCCCAATATCAAACGAATTCCAATTTTCGGATTGGGCTGCGTCGCCGGCGCCGCGGGAATTTCGCGCGCTGCGGATTATGTGAAGGCTTACCCGGACCAAGCCGCCGCGCTTTTGTCAGTGGAATTGTGCTCACTCACTTTGCAGCGCGACGACCTCTCGATGGCTCACCTGATTTCCGCGCTTCTCTTTGGCGATGGCGCTGCCGCGACCATCGTGACCGGCTCCAATCGCAAGGCAGACGGTCCCGAAATCCTCGCCACGAAATCCAGCTTCTATCTGCACAGCGAGAAGGTCATGGGCTGGGACATCTCCGAGAAGGGCTTTCGCATCGTACTATCTCCGGAAGTTCCGGAGATGGTGACCAAGCATCTGGGCAAGGATGTGGACGCTTTCCTAGCCGAAAATGGCGCGAAGCGCTCGGACATCAAGTCCTGGATCATGCACACCGGCGGCCCCAAGGTTTTGGAAGCCACTGCGACGGCGCTGGGAATTACGGCGAACGATCTGGCGGCATCATGGGCTTGTTTGCGCCGCGTCGGAAATATTTCATCCACATCCGTGTTGCTGGTGCTCGAGGACGTTTATACGAACAGGCGCCCGGAACCCGGCTCGCTGAGCATTCTGGCCGCGATGGGTCCTGGATTCTGTGCGGAGTTAGTTTTGTTGCGTTGGTAGGAAGTGGGGGCTAGTGGCAACGGGCGCGGAAGTCCTGATCGTCGGCGCGGGGCCAGCAGGGATCGCAACGGCGATAGCGGCGAGTCAAAGGGGACTTCGCGTAACGGTTGCTGACGCGCGTCGGCCCCCGATAGACAAGCCCTGCGGTGAGGGTTTACTCCCTGAGGGTGTATCCGCGCTTCGACAGTTGGGCATTTGGCTGGACTCTTCTGTAGCGTTCCCGATCGCTGGATTGCGTTTTTCCGATGAGGCTTCGTCTGCCTGCGGCAGAATTACGCGCGGCGCGGCGTTTGGATTGCGGCGCAATGTGCTGCACGATCTGCTGGTGCGGCGAGCGGTAGCCTTGGGCGTTTCCTTCCGCTGGGGTACTCGCGTTACGGAATTAAATTCCGATCATGCGCGGCTGGATGGCGTGCTGTTTCCGTTTCATTGGCTGGTGGGCGCCGACGGGCAGAGATCCATCGTAAGAAAATTGTCAGGGCTTGGTCCGCGCCGCGTTCGCTCCGCGCGCTTTGGATTTCGCTGCCACTTCGCTGTTACTCCCTGGAGCGAATTCGTCGAAGTGTACTGGGGCGAGCATTGCCAGATTTACGTCACACCGACGGGGCCGGATGAAATTTGCCTGGCGGTGCTTACCAGCGATCCTCAAATGCGCGTTGCGCATGCACTGAAGCATTTTCCTTCGGTGGCGCGCCGCTTGGATGACGCGTGCCGTAGTAGCGAGGAAACTGGCTGCCAGACCGTGCTGGAGTTTCCGCGCAGCATGGCGCGTGGGAATGTCGCGCTGGTGGGCGATGCTTCTTTTACCATTGACGGAATTACGGGGCAGGGCATGAGCCTTGCGTTTCAGCAAGCGCTGCGACTGGGCGACGCGCTCGCATCCGAAGATCTGGGGCCGTACCGCGCGGCGCATCGCGAAATGATGCAAGAGCCGGTGCGCATGGCGCGCTTGCTGTTGCTGCTGGATCGCCAGGCGTGGCTGCGCCGCAAAGCGCTGCGCATGTTCTCTGCAAATCCCAAGCTTTTTTCTCGGCTGATCTCCTCGCATGCCAATTGCCCCAAGCCCGCGCCGATTCGGGCCGGTGAGATGTTTGATCTGGGCTGGCAGGTTTTGCGCGCGTGACGTTTGAAGGCGATACGAGCCGACGCGGCGTGGGCCTTCACGCTGGGCCGACCGTATTACGGCGCGTCAGGCGTGCGTTCGTTTTGTTCGCGCTCGCCTGTTACGCCGCGCTGGGGTCCGCGCCGGCTTCGCAGGCGCAGGCGTATGTCGTTACCCTCGATCCCGCCCAGACCAAGGTTGATTTCGCGCTCGACACCACACTGCACAAAGTTCACGGAACCTTCCAGCTAAAAAGCGGCCAAATTCACTTCGATACCGTCACCGGCAAGACCAGCGGCGCGGTTGTCGTGGACGCACGCAGCGCTGACTCCGACAACAAATCCCGCGACAAGAAGATGCATCAGGAAATTCTGGAGAGCCCGAAGTATCCGGAGATTATTTTCACGCCCGCGCAGGTGCGCGGCGCGTTCGATCCGCAGAAATCATCCCAGGTGGACGTCGCCGGCACGTTTCGCATTCACGGCCAGGACCACGATCTCACCATGACGATTGCAGTCCAACCCGGCGCGGGCTCGCGAATGCAGTGCGACACGCAGTTCGCGATTCCTTACGTGAA
>JABCZD010000026.1 GCA_013289855.1 Acidobacteriota bacterium
GCAAGGAGTATGGATTTCTGCTGGCGGGGTATGTGGTGATGCCGGAGCATGTGCATTTGCTGATGAGCGAGCCGAAGAAAGGGACGCCGTCGACGGTGCTGCAGATGTTGAAGCAGCGGGTATCGCGGAAGATGCGGAAAAAGCGGCGCGGTGGAGCGCCGGGGCAGTTGCGGCTGGCGTTTGCGGAGAGGGACGAGGAGTTGCGAAGTTTTTGGTCGGCGAGATATTACGGGTTCAATGTGTACGGTAGTAAGAAATTCCAAGAGAAATTGCTGTACATTCATCGGAATCCGGTGACGCGTGGCTTGGTGGAAGATCCAAAGGATTGGCCGTGGAGCAGTTGGTCGTTTTATGCCACGGGAGAAGTGGGATTGGTGGCGATCGATGTTGTTCCGAGTTGAGGTGGTGAGCCAAGGCGGTACCGATGATGGGGGAAAGAAACGGAGAAGGCCGTAAAAGCAAGACCCACCCTCAAAAACCCGAGGGTGGGCACGCCGAAAAAGCAAACCCTGAAAAAAGCAAACCCCGGAAAAGACGAAACCAAGAAAAACCAAAACGATAACTCCGATTCGATCGGGTGTGAGAATTTCAGGTTTTCGGTCCGGCCACCCGCCCGCTTGGGATGTGAAGCGGGCTTATGATTCGGTGCGTCCGGTGACGGCGATTGAGCTGCCACCCGCCTCCGCCACATTTCGAGTTGTTTGCAGGGCCGCAGTTCTCAGCTTATCGGTCCCGGGACTGAATCTCGTTCTTCAGAGAAGTAGCAAGTCTTTCCGCTTTAGTTGAAAGAGGGAGGTACGTCTGGAACTGAGGCGCCATAGCGTCTTGAGGGTGCTGCAAACGGAATGCCTGAATTGCCTGGGCCAGCTGCGCCAGAGTGTTTTTCAAATCCGTTTCTTGCGCCGGCGTCTTGCGTTCGATTCCGTCCGCCATGGCGTCGAGCATGTTGGCCGTCTGGCCGTCAAACGCGCGCTGCGCCAAGCGGACCGGCGCGGGCAACGCAAAGCCGGGGAGCTGGGCGCGATACTTCCACAGCACAACTTGAGTCAGAAACAACGTGCGCAGCAAGGGTTGCCACGCGAGGATTTCTCGGCGCAAGGCGAGGCCTTGCTCCCGCGTAGCGTCGAACTCCAATAAAACGCCATCCGCCAACGAACGCACCTTATCCACATCATCACTAATCGACTCGCGGAGGGAGAAATATGTATTGGTTGCAGTTCTCGTGTCCGTTGAAACGGGTTCTCTTGCCAACCTGGCCAGCGAACGCAGATTTGCAACGAAGGTCTTCTTCATCGCCACCAACGCGGGCGCGGCCCCTAGTTGGTCGAAAACAAACCACATCATAATAAGACCGAACAGAACGCCGACGACGCGGTCCCTGGCGATCGCCAGTGAAGTCTGGAACGCGAATTCCTGCAAATTGATGAGGTAGTAGGCCAGCGCCATTTGCAATCCAAAGTATGACAATCGTGTGCTGGAAGTCATGATCCAGGAGGACAAAGCCGTAACGACAATGAATAAGACCGTGAAACCGCCGATGGTATTGACGAAAGGAAGAATGAAGATTTGCGACCCCATCCCAAACACAAAACCGCCCACCGTTGCGCCGGCGAAACGTAAAACCTGCTTTTGCCGGGATGCGCCAATTGTCGAAAGCGCCGTCAGAAAGCAGGTGGTGACCGAAGTGCTGATGCCTTGCCAGTCGGCGAGGTTATAAAAAACGTAGCAGAGACTGGCCGTGAGGCAACCCTTCAACGCGAACTTAATGTGTTCGGCATTGGACCGCGTGTCCCACGCGAAAATCCTCTGCGGCGGGTCTTCGCCCGACGCCGGTGGCACATAGGCATTAAGCGGATGAGAGCCAATAAAGGTTTCCGGAATTAACGAGACCACCCTCTCCAACTCGGCCAGGATAGGCACCGCGCTCAATGCAATCCCGGCCGGCGGAGGTTCGCTCAGGCGTGGGGTCTTTCTAGCCAGCAAATCGGCGCAGATGGTGGCGAGGTTCTCCGCCAACCGTCGCATTCGCTTCCTATCGTCGTCAGAAAGAGGAGCGCTAGGAGGGGTCCAACTGGCAACGCTGTCGACAATTCTTCCCGTAAGCGCGGTAAGAGCGCCCATTTGCTCGACGAAATGCGGCGAGTAATTAGACCGCAGCAAAATGCGTCGCAATCTGGATGTACCCACAACGCCTTGGTGCGCAAGATTTGATGCTGTCTTGCCGTCAATAGGGCCGCCTTCTGCTAAGCACGCAAGAAATTTCCCGACCGCTTCTAGTCGCCGCACGATCGGCTCAACGATCTGATCCCCCGGCTTCCGGCGCACAAGAGTAAGTTCTACGGCCAAAGTGGCCGTGATTCCTAGCACGGTGATCAGCACGAGACGGAGAGTGTCCTCCACGTTTCTTTCCGCCGGGACGTAGCGGTCCCAGAAAGGGACTCCTACGGCGACGATGGCGGAAAATATGACAGCTGCGGAATAGTTGTTCAGGGCGCTGATCACAAAGAACGCCAGGAAGAAGGAAGCAAAGACCCAGAGCAAATGGAGCGCCGGGATGCTGATGATAAACCAGGCGGAAACCAGTAAATAGATAGCCGCTAGTCCTGTAAAAAGGACCAACGTATACGCTGACTGCAAAGTGGATCGAGCGCTCTCGCGTGATACGAGAAGCGCGATTACCGCGCCTTGAAAGGCAAAGGAGAGTTGAAAAGTCATCGAGACAATCATCACGATTGTGACTGCGAGGACCATTCGCGCGACCAAACCGAACCTGCCGGGATACGGCGTGAACTCCTCTTTTAGGAATTGTCCCACCCAGGAAAGAGAAGAGGCCCGTCCGGCGATGGGTTGCGCGACAGAGGACACGGTCAATTTCCACGAATAGTGATCACGGCTGATTCGCCGACACGGAACAGATCGGGAGGAGGATTTTCCACCCGAACGCGAACCGGGTAGCGGGAAGCCAGGTGCACCCAATTGAGCGTCCGCTGTACGTCCGGCAGGCCGGGCTGCAAGGTGCCAATCAAGTCGGGGTCGGGCGTAACACCAAAGCCAAGACTATCGACCACGCCGGCGAAGGGTTCGTTCGGGCGTGATAGAACGTAAACATCGGCGCGCATTCCCGGCTTGATATGCTGGAGCTGGCCTTCCCGGAAATTGCCGATCGCCCACCAAACGCGCGCATCAATAAGCGTGAATATTTTTTCGCCCACGTGCGCGTACGCCCCCTCAGAAATCGTGAGATTCGTCACGCGAGCATCAAAAGGGGCATAGACCCGGCAGTTATTGAAATTGTATCGGGCGTCTTCCACCGCCGCCTTTTTGGCGCCCCGCTGATTGATAAGGGGTTCCAGCGTTGTGACCGCATGCTGGGATTGCTCGTGTTGAGCCGTAGCCGATTTCAAGCGCGACTGAGAGAGCTGGAGTTGCGATTCCGCCTGACTGAGCGCTTGGGCGTCCACCTCTTCCAGGGACTTGGCCTTGTCCACCTGGTCCTCAGTGACAAACTGTTTCGCCAGCAAGGGCTCCAGGCGGTGCAAATTATCGTTGGCGTAGCTCCATTCCGCGCGAGCTCGCTTAACGCCTTGCTCCGCGTTCGTTACGTCGGCCTGAGCGCTGTGGATGTTTGCTTGTGTCACGTCCACGGCGCTTACCAGCGCGTTGATCCTTCGTTGCTCGTCTGAGATTTGACCCTCGAGAGCAGCTTGGTCGGAAATCGCCCGTTCCAGAGCGTATTGGTACGGCCGATCGTCGATCTCAAAAAGGAGGTCCCCTTTTTTTGCAAAATCGTTGTCGCGAACATTTAAATGGATGATCGGACCTTCCACCTGAGGAGCGATGCCGATGAAGTTAGCGAAGACTTCGGCGTCATCGGTACGCGGATTGTGGCTTGTACGGTAGAGCACAACGAGTCCGAGAGCCATTGCGGCGAGCACTATGCCGACACTCAACCAGCGACTAAGTTGTTTTTCCGAACTGGGCTTGTCGATGTCCACCGCCGCAGCCTCCTGCTAATGAAAAAAGATGAGCCACAGGGCAAGGGTCACGAGTGTGGCAAGACTAGGAAAGAAAAGAACGGGATAGGCGACTCTCATCCGAAAACGCGATAGCAACAACTGGACGAAAGCGCTGAGGACCACGGCGATTGCGAGGCAGAGCAGCCACGCCGGGAAAAACGATCCCAAGACGTCCACGGAAGGCGCCCGCGAACAACTCGCGAGACCCCACGTGGCGAGAAGAAAGAAGCAAGTACGTCCGCTGAACTGTCTTGCTTTGGTCGGAATCATGCTCAGGGCACCGTAGGCTTCGGTTGAACCGAATCTCCCGTGCGGAACGCCAGGTCCACTAAAGCGGTTAGCACTTGGGTCCGCGCAAGAACGTCCGCGGAGCGCGCTTGCGCCAGCGTGCGTTGCGCCGCGGTCACATCAAGGAGATTACGCAAACCGTAATTGTAGGATTCCAGAGCGGCGTCGTAAGACTTGCTGCTGGCTTCCAAGAGCGCTTCGGCGGACAGATGCTGACGAAACGCGGTATGCAAATTTGAGTAGGCGGCCCACACTTCGTTGGCGATTTGATCGCTCGTGGCGTTGGCTTGCGCTTCCGCCGCATGTTCGTCGGCCTTTGCGCGCGCCAGATTGTCGCGTCGCGCACCGCCGTCGAATATCGTCCAAGTCAAGTCGAAGGCCACTCCGCCGGTCAGGTCGGCAGTGTATGCCCAAGGAAAAGTTTGCTGCAGGCCAAACAACGCTTCCCCTGTCGGCGCGGCTGTGACGTGCAGCGAAGGATAAAAAGCGGCGGTTGCCTCCTTGATCCTGGCGTTCGCGGAACGTATTTGCGCCACCTGCTGCAAAAGATCGGGGCGCTGCGCCAATGCGCGATCGATCGCCGCGTCCACCGTGTCGCCAACCGAATCCGGAATGGTCAGGTCTTTGAGGGCTTGGACGTGAATGGCGGTGGTGGGAGAGGTGCCCAGCGAGGTTGCCAAATCTCCCAGGGCTATCTCTTCCGCGCCCAGTACAGTCTGCAATTCGTATTCTGCCTGGGCCGTGGCGCTACGCGCTTCCAAAACGTCGGGCAACGTTGCCAGCCCATTGTTCAGACGCTCTTCCGCTGATTGCTGCACGGCCTGCGCATTTGCCAGGTCCGCACGTGCGGCATCCTCCTGGCCGGAGGCGTTTAACAATTGATAGTAGGCCCGTTGGACCTGGAAAATGATATTGCGGTGTACATCATTGAAGGCAAGATTGGCCGCGAGAGTTTCGGCTTTCGCCGCATCGATTCGGCCTCTGCGGGCGCCAAAATCGAAGATGGTGTAGTCGAGCTCAACGGCCACGGCAAAATCCTGTATGGTCTGCCGAACAAACTTGTTATTGAATAAGATTTCCTGACGATTGGTTTGCGATAAGGCCACGGCCACCAGCGTCGGATAAAGTTCGCTCCGCGCGATTCCCAAGGCGGCGGCTTGCGCACGTGCGCGCTCCCACGCAAAACGCGTCTGGGGATTGTGCGATTCCGCCAGATCCACCAGTTCGGCCAGCGAATAAGTCTTGGCCGGATCCACGGCGAATCCGGGATTGCGCACGCCTTTCATTCCCGTTTGAAGCTGCTGCTCCGCCGATGTGTGCCACGGATGATCTGGCGAACCAGGCGCGATCTGGCCAAACGTAGAGCGCGCGCAAAGCAAAAAGACAACCAGGGCTCCCGTACAAGATAAGAATCTCACCGCAATTTGCCGGACCAGCGGCACCATCAAATCTCACCCGTGACAATCGAGATTGCGGTTCCTGCACGCCCCGGGGCCCCAGGAACTTCGGCCGTAAAGGTAACTCAATCTTAGCGGCCGTGCTAGTTCTAGTTTCCTTAGGGAAAATGCTGGCGGCCAAACGTCGTGAAGAAGGCCACGGACCGGGCCGTCCGCTGGCGCGGCGGGCACGACATGGCGTGCCCCTAGGGAGGAGCCGATGCGGGTCCGAAGACCCAGGCCACGAACGGCGAGGTGTGTGGTTAACGGCGGGTTAGTTGGACTTCGTCTCGTGGACCTTTTCTGAGACTTGGGCGGGAGTGGGGAGTTGGGTGCGGTCCCAGCCGCCGCCGAGGGCTTCGATTAGGGCGACGGAGGCGGTCATGGCTTGGGTGTGGAGAGTGGCAAGGGTTTGCTGATCGGAGAGCAGGGTGGTTTGCGCGACCAGAACGTTGAGGTATTGATCGACGCCGGTGTCATAGCGGGCTTGCGCTAATTCCACATAACGTTGCGCGGACTGCACGGCTTGCTGCTGCTCCTGAATTTCTTTGGACAGGATGCGCACGGCGGCGAGATTGTCTTCCACTTGTTGGAAAGCGGTGAGAACGGTTTGGCGATAGCTGGCAAGGTCGGCGTTGTAGGTGGCGACGAACTGCTTCACGGTGGCGCTGCGCAGGCCGGCGTCAAAAATGGTTTCGGAGATGGTGGGGCCGACGCTCCAAAAGTGGCTGGGCCAGTTGAGAAGTTTTGAGAGGAGCGAACTTTCAAAGCCAGCGGTTCCGCCGAGGGTGAGAGTGGGATAGTAGGCGGCGGTAGCGATGCCGATCTGGGCGTTGGCGGCGGCCATGCTGCGTTCGGAGGCGGCAACGTCCGGGCGGCGCTCGAGCAGTTGCGAGGGCACGCCGAGGGGAATGGCTGGAGGAGCGGCGTCGAGCGGCTTGAACGGAATAGAAAAGCTGGAGGGAACCGTGCCGATGAGCACGGCGATGGCGTGTTCGTATTGCGCGCGCAAAATGCCGAGATTGGTGGCTTGGGCGATGGCGTTATCCAAAACGTTTTGTGCCTCGACGAGAGAGATTTCGTCGTCGACGCCGGTTTCAAAGCGGGAGCGGGTGAGATCGACGGATTGCTTATCGACTTCAACGGTGGCGTCGAGGACTTTCTGCAAAGCGTCCTGGCCGCGAAGCTCGAACAAGAAAACGGCGAGGCTGGCTTGTTCGGTGAGTTTTTCGTTTTCCAAATCGGCGGCGCTAAGTTGCGCGTCGTATTGCTGTTCGTGAATAGTGTTGCGAACCTTGCCCCAGAGATCCGGCTCCCACGAAGCGGAAAAGGGCAGAGTGGCGAGTTCGCTGTTTGGCGGGGAACCCGTGGTCGGAGTGCCCGCCGCACCGGTGGTGCCGGTGGTGTTCTTGAGATTTGCTGAGGGATGCGAATACGTGTAGGTAGGACCCACGCTTAACGTGGGATAAAGCTGCGAACGAGCCTGAGCGATCAGGGTGCGCGCTTCCATGAAATTCTCGAAAGCTTGCTTGATGTTTTGATTGTTGATGTTCAGCTGATCTTCCAGTGAATTCAATTCCGCGTCGTTGTAGATTTCCCACCACTTGCCGTGCAGCATGGCGTCTTGCGGCTGGGCAATTTTCCAGTCGCCAGAATCCTGCTGTTGCGTGGGAATTTCTTTGTACGCGACGGGCGGCGCCTGAACGGTGGCGGCGGGCTGATGGTATTTCGGGCCCACGGTGCAGCCAGCCAGGAAGAGCGCTGCAATCACGGAGCTGAATAAAAGTCTCGGTCTAGAGTTGTCCATAAATTTCACCATACTTTTCACCCACGGGTTAACTACCCGGCGGCGGACGGGGCTGCGGCGTCCTCGGGATTAAATGTGTCGTGCTCCTTGCGCAAAACCCACAAGCGAATGCGATCGAAAAAGAGATAGACCACCGGGGTGGTGTACAGCGTGAGCATTTGGCTGACGATCAGTCCACCGACGATGGTGATGCCGAGTGGGCGACGCAGCTCGGAACCAGTGCCGGTGCCGAAGGCGAGAGGGATGGCGCCAAAGAGCGCGGCCATGGTGGTCATCAGGATGGGTCGGAAACGCAGCATGCAAGCTTGGAAGATGGAGTCTTCGGTGTTCAGCCCGCCTTCGCGTTCGGCTTGCAGAGCGAAATCCACCATCATGATGGCGTTCTTTTTTACGATGCCGATAAGCAAGACGATACCGATGATGGAAATTACGTTGAGGTCCAGATGAAAAAGCATCAGCGCCAGAACGGCGCCGAGGCTGGCAGACGGCAACGTCGAGAGAATGGTGATCGGATGGACGAGGCTTTCGTACAAAATGCCGAGCACGATGTACACAGCGAAGACCGCGGTGATGACCAGGTATTTCTCGCTGGCCAGGGATTGTTGATAGGCCTGCGCTGTGCCAGCAAAAAAGCCGCGTAGCGTGGAAGGGGCTCCGATGCGCTGCTTCATCTGGTCTATGGCTACGGTGGCATCACCCAAAGCAACGTTGTTGGCCAGGTTGAAAGAAATGGTGACGGAGGGAAACAGGCCGGTGTGGTTTAGCGCGAGCGGCGTGGTGTTGGCCTGGCCCTTGGCCATGGTGATGAGCGGGACGTTCCCGGTGGCGGTGACGCTGCTGCTGCCCACAGGGTGAAAATAGATATTGCGCAATCCCCCGGGATCTTGCGAGTAGCGCGGATCGACTTCCAGCACCACATAGTATTGGTTCAGCTGTGTATAGATGATGGAGACTTCAGACTGCCCGAAGGCGCTGTAGATGCCGGAATCGAGCGACTGGGCGGTTTGACCCAGCTTGGCGGCGGTGACGCGGTCGTAAGTCAATAGTTCATCGAGGCCGCCATTTTGCTGGTCCGAGTTTACATCTTGGAGCTGCGGAAGTTTTTTCATCTCCGCGAAAACCCTCGGACCCCACGTGGCGAGGTCGGGGATATTGTCTGTCTGGATGGTGTACTGGTAGAGGGCGTTGCTGGAGCGGCCGCCGATGCGCAGATCCTGCGAGGCCTGAAGAAAGGCGGAAGCCACCGGCAATTTATTCAATTGCGGGCGCAGGCGGTTGATGATGTCCGGCGCGCCAACTTTTCGTTCGTTCAGCGGCTTGAGAGCGATAAAAATATTTCCGGTGTTGGTGGCACCGCCGCCACCGGTGAAGGCGATCACGTTTTGCACGGATGGATCGTTTTGAATGACGGCTTCCAGGCGCTGAATGGAATCGTTCATGGCGGGGAAGGAAGAGTCCTGCGGGCCCTGAACGCCGCCGCCGAGCGAGCCGGTGTCCTGCTGGGGAAAAAAGCCGGTGGGAATCTTGAGAATCAGCGCGATGTTGAGCGCGAAGGTGAGAACGAAAATCACGAGTATCAGAATGTAATTATGCAGCGCCCATTTGAGGCTGGAGCTGTACCACGACAGGATGCGTTCGAAGACGCGTTCCGAAGCCATGTACAGCCGGCCATGGCTCCTGGCGTGCTCATTGCGCAAAAGGTGGGCACACATCATCGGCGTGGTGCTGAGCGAAATCATCATGGAAACGACGATGGCGGTAGAAAGAGTGATGGCGAACTCGCGGAACAATCGGCCGACAATGCCGCCCATTAGCAAGAGCGGGATGAACACGGCGATCAGCGAGATGCTGATGGATAAAACCGTGAAGCCAATTTCTTGCGCGCCCTTCAGCGCTGCAGCGAAAGGGTCCATGCCGGCTTCGAGATGGCGAGTGATGTTTTCCATTACCACGATGGCGTCGTCAACGACAAAGCCGGTGGAGATGGTGAGGGCCATCAGGGAGAGATTGTCCAGGCTGTAGCCGCAGAGATACATCACCGCGAAAGTGCCAATGAGCGAAACGGGCACGGCCACGGCGGGAATGAGCGTGGCGCGGCCATTCCGCAAAAAAATGAACACTACGATGATGACCAGGATGATGGAAAGCACCAGAGTTCGCTCCACGTCGCTAACCGAGGCGCGAATGGTGGTGGTGCGATCCAGAACGATGGTGGTGTCCATGCCTTGAGGAATCGAAGCTTTGATGGATGGCAATTCCTGGCGAATGCGATCGACGGTGTCGATAATGTTAGCGCCGGGCTGGCGGAAAATGATCAGTACGACGGCGCGTTTGCCGTTGAGATAGCCGGCGGTGCGGATGTTTTGCGTGGAGTCGATGACGTCGGCAACATCGGAGAGGCGGATGGCCGAACCGTTGTTGTAACCGACGATGACACCCTTGAAATCGGCGGCGTGAGAAATCTGATCGTTGTCGATAATGTCGGCACTAACGTCGCCATTGGTAATTTGCCCCTTAGCGAGGTCGGAATTTTGCAAGCGCAGGACGGACTGGACATCCGTCATGGCCAAGCCGAAACTTCCCAGCTTGGTGGGATTCACTTCCACGCGCACGGAGGGCAAAGCGCCGCCACCAACGGTGACCTGGCCTACACCCTGAATTTGCGAGAGCTTTTGCTGAATGACGGTGGAGGCTTCGTCGTAGAGCTGGTCCGGGCCGTATTTGCTGGAGGTCAGGCCAACAATCATGATGGGCGAATCGGCCGGGTTGACCTTGCGGTAAGTGGGATTCGCTGGAAGGTTGGCGGGGAGATATGTTCGCGCGGAATTGATGGCGGCCTCGACGTCACGCGCCGCGCCGTCAATGTTGCGGCTGAGATCGAATTGAATGGTTACGGATGAAGTTCCGAGGGTGCTGCTGGAAGTCATTTCCGTAACGCCGGCGATGTGACCGAACTGGCGTTCCAGAGGCGTGGCCACCGAGGAGGCCATAATTTCCGCGCTGGCTCCTGGCAAACTCGCGGCCACGGAGATGGTGGGGAAGTCCACCTGTGGCAGCGGGGAGACGGGAAGCACTTGAAAAGCGATGGCGCCCGCGATGGCAATGGCGATCGTCAGCAGTGTGGTCGCTACTGGCCGATGGATGAATGGGGCGGAGACGTTCATGACGCTCCCGCCGGCCCTAAGTTTTGCCGCGCGGCGCTTGGATGCGGTCTCTTGGGTTCCCGAGAGAAGCGCTGGGCCAGGCCGTCAAAGAAAATGTAAATCACCGGCGTGGTATAGAGCGTAAGGATCTGGCTGACCAACAAACCACCGACCATGGCGATACCCAGCGGTCGCCGCAATTCCGAACCGATGCCCCTGCCGAGCGCGAGCGGCAAGCCGCCGAGGAGCGCGGCCATAGTGGTCATCATGATCGGGCGAAAACGCAACAGGCAGGCTTCATAGATGGCGTCTGTGGCGCTCTTGCCGTGATTGCGTTCGGCATCGAGTGCAAAATCGACCATCATAATGCCGTTTTTCTTAACGATACCGATGAGCAGCACGAGGCCGATGATGGCGACGACGCTCAAATCCTGGCGAAAAAGAATCAGCGCCAGGAAAGCGCCGACACCAGCGGAGGGCAGCGTGGAAAGAATGGTGACCGGATGGATAAAGCTTTCGTACAAAACGCCCAGAACGATATAGACGGTGACCAGCGCCGCCAGAATGAGCAGCGGCATGTTCGAGAGCGAATTGCGAAACGACGCCGCGGTACCTTGAAAATCGGCCTGCAGACTCGCCGGCATGTGCATGTCTTTTTGCACTTTGGTGATGGAGGAAATGGCGCCGCCAAGCGCGGCGTTGGGCGCGAGATTGAAAGAGACGGTGATGGCGGGAAATTGTCCCTGATGGTTGATGGAGAGCGGCTCGGTTACGGTTTCAAAGTGCGAGAAAGCCCCGAGCGGCACAGCGTTGCTCACGGTGGAGCTGGTGTTGCCCGCAGAGGTTGCGCCCTTGCTCGAAGACGCGGTGGAGGTGCTGGGCGTGAGGGCATTTGGCGGAGGCGTCAGCGTGTTGGCCGACGGCGTAAACAGCGGCGAAGTGGTCAGCGCGTTGGAGCCCGCGGAGGTGGAACCATTCCCGGTCGAGCTGGCGGCCGCGCCGGAGGTGCCCGCGGCGGAATTCGACTGAATATAGAGTTTATTCAGTTTGTTGGGATCCAGCTGAAACTGCGGCTGAGCCTCCAGAATCACGTGATACTGATTCAACTGGGTATACATGGTGTTGATTTGGCGCTGCCCGAAGGCGTCGTAAAGCGTGTTGTCGATGGTGGTGGGTGCGATGCCCAGCCGCGAGGCAGTAGGACGGTCAATCACCAACGAGACGGCGAGCCCGCCGGGTTGCTGATCCGTGGCGACATCTTCCAGCTCCGGCAACTGCTTCAACTTGGTGACGAAGCGATTGGTCCAGTCGTTCAGCTCGTTCGCGTCGGGATCTTCGAGCGTGTATTGGTATTGCGTGCGGCTGACGCGGTCGTCCACGGTAATGTTCTGCACCGGCTGCATGAACAGTTGAATGCCTTGCACATCGCTTAGCTTGCCCTGAAGGCGGCGGATCACGTCGGAAGCGTTGAGGTCGCGCTGGTCCAGTGGTTTCAGATTGATGGACATTCTGCCGCTGTTGGTGGTGATGTTGGTGCCATCGGCGCCGATGAAGGAGGAGAGACTTTCAACCGCCGGGTCGGCAAGGACAACGTTCGCGACCTCTTGCTGCTTTTGCGACATGGCCTTGGCGCCGATGGTCGGCGGGGCCTGTGAAATTCCCTGAATCACTCCGGTGTCCTGGACGGGAAAGAAGCCCTTGGGAATGATGATGTACAGGAAGATGGTTAACATCAGCGTGGCCAGAGCAATAAACAACGTGATGGTCTGATAGCGCAGCACGAACTTTAGCGTGCGCCCGTAGAAGGCGATCATGCTTTCAAAAGCGTGCTCGGAAACTCTGTAGAAGCGGGTTTGTTGCGATTCCGGATTGTGCCGCAAGATGCGCGACGCCATCATCGGCGTGAGCGTCAAAGAAACCACCGCGGAAACGACGATGGTAACCGCCAGAGTAACTGCGAACTCGCGGAACAAACGGCCCACAACGTCGCCCAGGAAGAGCAGGGGAATAAGCACGGCGATCAACGAAACGGTTAGAGACAAAATGGTGAAGCCGATTTGCTCGGCACCCTTCAGGGCCGCTTGCATCGGAGGCTCGCCTTCTTCGATGTAGCGCGAAATGTTTTCGACCATTACGATGGCGTCGTCCACGACGAAGCCGGTAGAAATGGTGAGCGCCATCAGCGAGAGGTTGTCGAGGCTGTACCCCAGGGCATACATCGCGCCGAACGTGCCCACCAAGGACAGCGGAACGGCCACGCTGGGGATGATCGTGGCGTAGAGACTGCGCAGAAAAAGAAACATCACCAGCACGACCAGCACGATGGTCAAGCCCAGTTCAAACTCCACATCCGAAACCGATGCCTCGATCGGCGTGGTGAGGTCGGTGAGCGTGGTGACATCGATGCCTTTCGGCAAGTTGGCTTCCAGTTGCGGCAGCAGCGCCTTGATGCGCTTTACCACGCTGATGGTATTGCCACCCGGCTGCCGTTGTACGTTGACGATCACCGCCGGGGTCTTATTCATCCACGCGGCCAGGTTGGTGTTTTCCACGCCGTCAATTATTTTCGCCACGTCGGTGAGCATTACCGGCGCGCCGTTGCGGTATGCGACGACCACGGTGCGGTAATCCGCGCTGGTCACGAGCTGATCGTTGGCGTCGATCTGGTAGTCCTGGCGGATGCCATCAAAGTTGCCCTTGGCGGCGTTCACGCTGGCGCTGGTGACCGCGGTGCGCAGGTCTTCCAGATTGATGCCATAGGAAGAGAGCGCCGCGGGATTGGCCTGAATGCGCACCGCGGGTTTTTGTCCGCCACTGATGGTTACCAGTCCTACGCCGCTCAACTGCGAAATTTTCGGCGCCAGCCGCGTATCCACCAAATCTTCTACTTGCGAGAGCGGAATAGAACTGGAGGTTACCGCCAGCGTAATTACTGGAGCATCGGCGGGATTGGTCTTGCTGTAAATCGGCGGCGATGGCAAGTTAGCCGGCAGGAAATTTTGTGAAGCGTTGATGGCCGATTGCACTTCCTCTTCAGCGATATCAATGTTCAGGCTAAGGTTGAATTCCATCACGATGACGGAAGTGCCGCCGGAACTGCTGGAGGTCATCTGGCTCAGGCCCTGTAGCTGGCCGAACTGGCGCTCGAGTGGGGCGGTCACCGTGGTGGCTACGACGTCAGGGCTGGCCCCCGGATAAAACGTCAACACTTGGATGGTGGGATAGTCCACTTGCGGCAACGCCGAGACGGGCAGCTGCGTGTAGCTCACAATCCCGACGAGCATGATGGCGGCCATCAGCAGCGATGTCGCCACCGGCCGCAAAATAAAAGGACGTGATGGACTCAAGGAGCGCTGCTCCCCTGGGTGTTGCCGGGCGGAGGTGTCTTGGAGATGACGACCTTGGAGTTGTCCTGCAGCTTATCGAAGCTGCTGGTGGCCAGCACATCCCCGGGGTTGATGCCCGTCACCTGCGCCGTTCCGCTGTCGGTTACGCCCGTCTTAATCGTGCGCATATGCGCGGTGTTGTCCTGCACCACATAGACGAACGCGGTTTGCCCGTTGTGTTGAATGGCCGAGGTGGGAATCAGCGTTGCGTCATGCAGCGTGTCGACCAGCAGTTTCGTGTTTACGAACTCATTTGGAAAAAGTCCGAAGTCCTTATTGTCGAACGATGCGCGGGCCTTCACCGTTCCCGTGGTGGTGTCAATTTGGTTGTCGAGAGTCAGCAATTTCCCCGAGGCAATTTTCTTCAGGCCGGCGCGGTCATAAGCGTCCACGGCGAGCCTGGCGTTCTTGCGAAGCTGCTGTTGTACTTGACCCAGATTGTCTTCGGAAATGGTGAAGATTACGGTGATGGGCTGCAGTTGCGTGATCACCGCCAGCGTGGTGGTGCCGGAAGACTGCACCACGTTGCCGGGATCGATCAGCCGCAAACCGACCGTGCCGCTGATGGGAGAGGTGATGCGGCAGAAGTCCAATTGCACTTGATCGAACTGCACCAGGCCCTGATCTAGTTTCACCAAGCCTTGATCTTGCAGGACTAGTTTTTCCTGGTCGTCCAGAGTCTGTTTCGGAATGGCTTTGCGTGCCCACGCGTCGCGGTAGCGCTCCAAGTCCATCTGGGCTTGCGCCAGAACGTTTTGGTCCCGCTCCAGCGTGCCTTGCGCCTGCAGCAGCGTGGCCGCAAAGGGCCGCTCATCAATCTGCACCAGCGGGTCGCCCTTGTGCACCGTTTGCCCTTCACGGTACTGCACGGCGGTAACGATCCCCGTCACTTGGCTGGTCAGCGAGGTGGTGTAAACGGGCGTCACCGTTCCGATGGAATCGAGATACGCGCCGATGTCGCCCTTCTGCGCCGTCGCCGTGGTGATGGTGACTGGCCCGCCCCCGCCTCTGGGCGCTTTGGCGCTTTGCGCTTGATCGTGCTTGCGCAACACCAGCCAGAAGCCCAACGCGAAAACTAGGAGAACTACGATCCAAACGATGATCCCGCCGGCTTTACTTTTTCGCGGCGCGGGAGCGGGCAGTTGATGATCCGGCCCAATGGCCGGGTGTTCAGTATGATCAGCAGGCAATTCGAATCCTCGTTGTACCTGTTAGGTCGGACCGTCATAGCAATGGACCGTACGTTATGGACGGATTTTAGCCCGGTTCTGGATACACGCTAGAAAAAGATTCGCGGTCCTACAGGATAGACCGTATAGACGCAGTGTTTAGCCGAGGTCGTGGACACGCACGTCACGCTTTTCCAAGCGCTCGATTGGATGTAAGTTTCACGTAAAACGGACCGCGCCTGCATCCATTTCGCGCCGTCGAGATGTGTTGCACGAAAAGCGCCAACGCGATTCCTCTTGTCTGATCATTCTCCCCGATCGATCTCGTTTTGGGAAAATTCTCGCGAATGCGCATGGCTTTCTGGGAGATCATTCGGGTCCTCTTAGAGCACGTATCAGTATGAGACTGTCGAGGCGTTCGTCAGGATTTCGCTCTTTGCGCGCGGCGAGACCGTGAATGCTCCGAGAGGGTTTGGAGGGCCATTAGACATCTCCTCGGATATGAGCAGCATCACACAAGATGTAAGGTTTGTATTTTGTTTGGCTTACAGCGCATCAGGCGGCTAAATCGGTTCTAGTACCATCAGAACGGAAAGGCTAGGGCTTCTCCAGCACTCGCTCTATTGGTTCCTAGCACCAGGATCTATAAAATTGTCCCATGATGAATAAGGTGACCCAGCATGAAACTGCTCTCTAGATTTGTTGTCCTGTCTACCGCGGTTCTGTTCCTTGGCGTCGGTGCGGCCAAGGCCGATAGCTCCCAACCGCTGTTCTTCGATTTGACTGGCCCACAGGGCTTGAATATGACGTTCGAACTCGCCAGTAAGCCGACCATCGCCCCTGGCAATAGCGACTCCTGCGGTTTCACGGTCACGCCGACTGACCTGACGATTGACGGCGCGGCGTCCAGCGATTTCTTGGTCTTTTATAGCAATTCGTGTGGGGGTGCCTTCGCCGCCATGATCGATGACGACGATTTCTTTTTGTCGCTGTTCGGCCCTAAGTTGTATTCGGGTAGCAGCAGCAATCCCACTTTCTCGCCGACGTCGCCTTCGGGGATAAACCTGAACGATGGCACGAACGACGGAACGGTGTACAACCTCACGATCTCGCCGACGGCCACGCCAGAGCCGTCGTCGCTACTACTTCTGGGCATGGTTTTGCTACCGCTGGGTATCGCGGCAAAGCGACTCCTGTAAAAACGTCTATTCAACTAGCGCAGTGAAACCGCAACCGTTCCGGTTGCGGTTTTTTCATTTTTGGAGCGCACCCATGCGGTAGAGTCGGCGTGACGCGGCAGCGCACAGCGCTAATCGAACGAAGCCACTGCGAGTTGCGGATCTTCAAACACTTCGAAGAGATTCAGCATGCGGACGAGTTTCAGCGTTTGGATGGTGAATTTTGAAGGATTTAGCAGCTTGACGGCGCCACCGTTTTGCTTCGCCGTAGTGTAGTAGCGCACCAGCAGCCCGATGCCGCTGGAATCGATCATGGGCATTTCGGCAAGGTCCAGAACGAAGCGCGAATCGCCAGCAGCAAACAGGTCCGTGAAGGTGGCGTTCAGTTGGTCCAGCGGGGGGCCGTTGCTCAATTTTCCGCGCAGCTTGATGACCTTAACATGCCCCTGCGTCCGGACTTCGATTTCCAAGTGTTTCTCCCTCGGCCCGCCGGCGAAACGCGAAGTTCGTCGGCAGGGCGCGTTGACAGTGGTAAATAGCTCTGCTAGAGTCCCGCACAACTTAAAAGAAGCACAGCTAATATGCAATAGAAGAGGGTGGCTTTACCAGTTCCGTCCCGCTGTGCCAACCCATCGCGATGTTTCTGGTAAGCCAGGGCTGAGATTTGAAAATCGACATAGGCGACGTAGCGGTCCGATTGCTGGCGGATCAGGGGCTTGCGTCCCGAGCGCGAAGCGCCGCGCGAATCATTGCGCAACTCCTGCCTGGAACGGCCGTCAACATTTATACGTTCGTGAACGATGACGAGAGCCCCGCGTGGCGGCCGGTAGCTACGGCCGGCGAAGTGTCCGTGCGCGCCGCCGTACCCGCGAAGACCGGCACGCTGGGTCAACTATTTTCCGAGAAAATCACGCTGTTATTTTCCGGACCGGACTTACTGCGCGAACATTACGCCCACGTGGACATTCGTCGCACGGTGCGCGCGCTGGCGTATTTGCCGCTGGCCGCGGGCGAGGAGCTGACCGGCGCGATCGAGATTCTCAGCTTTGATCAGGATCTTTCCGACGAGGAAATATCCGCGCTGGAGCCGCTGTCACGTCTTATCGGCGCTGCGCTCGTGGCCGCCCATCATTATGAAGTCGAGCGCGGCGACGCGCTGGCCTCCATCAATCGCGTTACCCAGCTCTACGATATGGAGAAGATTTTCTCCTCCACGCTTGAAATGGATGTGCTGTTGCCCATCATCGGTTCGAAACTCCGCGAGGTGATGGAGTGCCAGGCCGTGAATATCTGGCTGCTGCAGCCGGATGAATCCGTGGAGCTAATGCATCAATCTGGTTTTGATCCGACCAAGGCGGAGAAAAGTTCCGAGAAAGCCGGCGAGGGATTGGCGGGCGCGGTATCGGACACCGGCGAGCCGCTACTCATCGACGACTCGGAGGATCCGCGGCTGGTGGCGCGCAACGGCGCGATTACCGAGGGGCGCATCGTTTCACTGATCATAGCGCCAATCATGGATCAGGGGTCGCTGGTTGGCGTGATCGAGGCGATCAACAAGCTCGACGGAACATTGCTGGATGACGACGATCTGTTCGCTCTGGGCAGTCTCGCCGATACCGCGTCCACCGCGCTGCACAACGCCAGCCTGCTGCTCGCGGAACGCAAGGTGGAGATTCTCGAAACGCTGGTGACGGTCAGCCAGGAAATCACCTCCACGCTAAATTTGGAACGCATGCTGCAGACGATAGTCGACGCCCCGCAAGCGGTGATTCCGTATGAACGCGCAGCCATCGTCTTGGCCCAGCGCGGCCGCTTCAAGCTCAGCGCGGTGACTGGGCAGCCGCAGTTGAACCCGGATGCCGCGGATATCGTGCCGCTGGACAGCGTGTTGCAGTGGGCCGTGCTTTCCGAAGAAATCATCAACGTGCGGCAGCATGGCGACGTCATCGACGCTCCCCGCGAAGAAACGCGCGCGAAGTTTGCAAAATATTTTGCGGAAAGCGGTGCGCGGGCCTTCTACGCCATGCCGCTCGGCGACGACACCGGGCGCGTGGGCATGCTCGCGTTGGAAAGCAGTGACCCGGATTTTCTCTCCGCAGCGCATATCGAGATTCTGCAAGTGCTCGCGGGGCAAGCCACCGTGGCGTTGCGCAACGCGCAAATGTACAAAGAAGTGCCGTTCATCTCCGTGCTGGAGCCGGTCCTCGAACGCAAGCGCAAGTTCATGGCTATGGAGAAAAAACGCCGCGCGCTAATTTTGGCGTCGGTGGCTGCCGCGATTATTTTTCTGGCCATTGTTCCGCTGCCCTTGCGCGTTGATGGCGATGCCGTGGTGGCACCGGTGCACCGCGCGCAAGTTCAGCCGGAGATCGAGGGCGTGGTCGGTGCGGTTTACGTGCATGAAGGCCAGAGCGTAAAGCAAGGTCAGGTGCTCGCGGAGTTGAATGCCTGGGACTACCGTTCCGCGCTGGCCGGCGCGGAAGCCAAATATCAGACCGCGCTGCTGCACGTGAATCATTCGCTGGCCGGCAACGACACCGGCGAAGCGGGCGTGGAACGCGTGCAGGCCGATTATTGGAAGGGTGAAGTGGACCGCGCCAGGAATCTGCTGGACAAGACACAGTTGCGCGCGCCCATCGATGGCGTGATTGCCACGCCTCACGTGGAAAACTTGGTGGGCCGCCGGTTGCAATACGGCGATACTTTCGCGGAGGTCATGGACACCAGCCGCGCCATCGTTGACGTTGCCGTGGACGATGCCGACGCTGGCATGCTGCGCGCAGGCCAAGCCGCGGTGATCAAGCTGAATAGCTACGCCATGCGCACCTTTCGCGGAAATGTACTGGTGGTGAGCCCCAAGGGTGAGACGGAGCACGAAAGCCGTGTGTTCTTCGCGCGCGTCTTGCTTCCCAACTCCGATGGGGCCATTCGCTCCGGCATGGAAGGCCTCGGAAAAGTGCGGGTGATGCCGCAGTCCTTACCCTGGTATCCCGCGGGCTACGTGATTTTTCGCCGGCCGGTGATTTGGATTTACTCGCACCTGTGGTCCTGGTTCGGTTGGTAATGCGCATTTTTGTTTTTTGTAGTGGCGCAGCATGCTGCGCGCGGTGTAGCCGGCTGAGGCATCGTTGAAATACTTTGATTTGTGGTCGAGTCGGTTTCTGCAGCGGAGAACGTTGATGGCCAAACATTTGTGGGTGTTGGCGCTGACGGCGGGATTGATCGCCGGCTGCGGCGACGTGAAATCGGATAGCTCCGCGGCGACCCCAGCCGTCTCGCCGGCTCCGGCTCCTGCCGCAGCCACGCCTCCGCCTGCCGCCCCGGCCGACGAAAGTTTTGCCGCCTCCGGTCCCTTAATCGTCGAACATCAAGTCGAAATCACCGCGCAACGCGAAGGCGTGATTTCCAAAATCTATGTCGAAGCCGGCACACGCGTAAAAGCGAAAACTCTTTTGGCGCAACTCGACGACCGCCAGGTAAACGCCAACCTCGAAGCGGCGCGCGCCAAAACGCGCAGCATTGAGAACGATCTGAAAAATTGGCAAGCCGAAGCTGAAGTGATGAAGTCCGACTACGCGCGTGCGCAAAAAGCCTGGAAAGAGGGGCTCATTCCCGAGGAGCAGTTGGAGCACGCAAAATACAAGGCCGAGTCTGAGCAGTGGGACATCAAGCGCGTAACGGAATTACTCAATACCTCGCGGCAGGAAGAGCTGTCCCTCGAGCTGGAAATGGAAAAGAATCGCATCATCGCGCCTTTCGACAGCTTGGTGGCGCGCCGCTACGCGCGCGAAGGGCAATCCGTAGCCCGCGGCGAACGCCTGTTTTGGGTAACTGAGGAATCGCCGCTGCTGCTGCGCTTCACGCTGCCGGAGAAATTTCTCGGCCGCGTCAAGATCGGTCAATCGCTTCCGCTGACCTCTCCCGACGTGCCGAACGAAACTCATAGCGCCAGGATTAAAGAAGTCAGCCCCGTCGTCGATCCCTCCAGCGGCACCTTCGACGTTCTGGTGGAACTGCAGGGTCCGCACGGCGAATTGCGCCCAGGGATGACCGCCAGCGTGCGCGTCGACGCGCCGCACTGACCGCCCCATGAACCTGAACCGCGCCCTCGACGTAGCTTTGCCGGAAATCCCCGCGCGCACCATGGCGCAGCGCTTTCCTCGGCTGGACCCCAACTTCACTTTCAAAAAGCATCTCGAAGACAACGTGGTCATGGTGCGCCTGTATGTTCCCAGTACCGGGCTGATGTATTCCTTTCCCGAGCAGAATTGGAATTTGATACGACTCTTCGACGGCAAGCGCACCTATGAAGAGATTGCCGCGGTCTATTCCGCCGAGAACGGCACGCAATATGGCGCCGACGCCGTTCGCGAGTTTGCCGGTGAACTGGAATCTGCGGACTTCTGGTACAGGACCGCGCAGGAAAAAAACATTCTGCTGATGCAGCAGAACCGGGAAGACCGGCAGAAGAAGCTCAAGGTAAAGGGCCGCTACTCCGACTTGTCGATAATCCTTTTTCCGGCCTTTAACCCGGATAAATTTCTCACCAAGTTATACGGCTGGACGTCCTGGATCTACACCACCTGGTTCACGCTCATCACCCTGTGTTTTTTCGCCTTTGCGTTCGGCATCACGGTCGTGCACTGGCCGGAAATTGGGCGCGACACCATCCAGTTTTACAATTTCACCTCTAAATCGTGGGGCGATATCGCCATCTTGTATGTGCTCGGCATGTTCGTCGTGGCCGCGCATGAATACGCCCATGCGCATGCCTGCAAACATTACGGCGGCCGCGTGCCGGCCATGGGCTTCGCGCTGATCTATCTGACGCCGGCGTTTTTTACCGACACCACCGAAGGCGCGGTGAAAGGCACGCGTTACCAGCGCCTGGTTATCTCCCTTGCGGGCATCTGGATTGAACTGATTATCTGCGCAATCGCCACGCCCATCTGGTGGAACACCCCGCCCGACACCGTGATCCACGATGGCGCGTACTTCTTGATGCTGCTCACCGGCATCACCTCACTACTGGTCAATTGGAACCCGCTGATCAAGCTCGACGGGTACCACATGTTGTGCGAGATTCTCGGCATCGTAGACCTTAAGGAAAATTCCACGGCTTACGTCTCGGCATGGGTGAAACACTACGTCTGGCGGCTGCCGGTAGAAGTGCCGTATGTTCCGAAGAGCCGCCGCTTCGGCTTTGCCGTTTATGCGTTGCTTTCCGGCGCTTACAGTTACACCGTGCTGTACCTCGTGGCCGGATTCGTCGGCAATGTGTTCCGTAACTTTGATCCGCTGTGGTCGTTTATTCCGGAAGTGGGGACGGCTTTGCTCATTTTTCGTTCGCGCATCCGCCTCTTGGTGAACTTTATGAAATTCGTCTATCTGGATAAGAAGGACCGCATTCTAGCGTGGTTTACTCCGCAACGCCGCCTCGTTACCGCGGCGGTGGCGGCGATTCTACTTTTCGTGCCGGTTTTTCGCGATTCCGTGCAAGGCCGCTTTGTGCTGGAGCCGGGCAGGGAAGCTGTGGTACGCGCCGAGGTGCCGGGAATGGTGGACGCGGTCTATGCCGCAGAGGGGCAGCACGTTTCGGCGGGCGCTCCGCTGCTGCAGTTGCGCAATCTGCCGCTGCAATCCCAAGTTTCGCTGGCGGATGCCGACTACGCCCTAGCCACCAAACGCGCCACCGCCGCCGTACTGCACTACGGTGATATGGGCGCCGCCGCCGTAGACCGCGACCGCGCCGGCACCGAGCGCGGCGAACTGGCCAAGGCCGCCGCAAATCTCGAGGTCGTAAGCCCCATCTCCGGCACGGTGCTTACGCCGCGCCTGGCGGATCGACTCGGCAGCTACATCAAGGAGGGCTCGGAACTGGTTGAGGTGGCGGATTTAAGCCGCATGCGCGCGCGCATTTATGTTTCTGAATACGACTTATACAAATGCCAGGTCGGCGCAGCGGCGCGCGTGCAAATCGACGGCATGCTGAAAATTCAGGACGCCCAGGCACAGGACATTACCCAAGCCTCTCGCGAGCTCGATCCGTCGCTCTCCGGAGACAACAAATTGAAGGGGCTGAATCCCCCCAATTTCTACTTGGTGGATCTGGTACTGAACAATCCCGACGGGCGTATGAAGCCGGGAATGACGGGGTTGGCGCGTATTTACGGCCGCCGAAGAAGGAGTATTGCAGGATTGTGTTGGGAGGCTATCGCGCACTTTGCGGGACGCAAGCTTTGGTGAACAGAAAAAGGGGCCGCCCCCAGGCCAGGGCTGTCCCAATTAGACGGAGTTTGCCCTTGCGAAGGTCGAAAGCGTTGGGTTTGTGGCGGTTTTTGTAGCATGCGGCGATGCAGGTTGGGTTGCTGCTGTCCCAACCAGGAACTAAAATTC
>JABCZD010000027.1 GCA_013289855.1 Acidobacteriota bacterium
GGTTAGATTAGCCGGAACACTACTCTGGCTAAGCTTTAAGCGGATACGACAAAACAGAAAGCTTCTTCTAGGAAAGCATAGTCGAATCAACGTCTTGAGGGTGTTGCATCGACCGGTTGAGCTGACAACGCTAACCGGAAACGGACCCACTAACTGAAATTCGATCTGCTTGACACCGGAGAATCGCCACCCTACGCTTGCCTCATGGAAATCCATCTTCCGCCTGACGTGCAAGAGAAACTCGAGCAACTCGCCGTCGAAACCGGTCGTCCGGTCACAGAGTTTGTGCAGGATGCCGTAACTGGATACCTTACGGAACTCGCGGAAGTTCGGAAGACCTTAGATAGCCGCTATGACGACATCGCCAGCGGCAGAGTGCGATCCGTCGACGGAGAGGAGGCTTTCTCGCAGTTGATCGCCAAGACGGAAGCGCAACGCAAGCGTCGCGCGTGAGCGAGTTTAGACTTCATTCCGAAGCCTTCGGAGACCTCGACGAAATCCGCGGATACGTCGCAATCGACAACCCGGACACCGCCAATTTTGTAATCTCAGAGATCTTCATCGCAATCCGCAAACTAATCCCGTTTCCGCACCAAGGACACCGCCGACCCGATTTGACCTCCAGGCCGCTTCGGTTCATTACGGTTTACGATTACCTGATCTGCTACGCCCCGGAGCAACATCCGCTACTAATTGTCGCCGTTTTGCATGGTCGCCGAAATCCTCTTATCCTCTCCAAGATTCTCGCTGAGAGGGAATAGGTGCACGAAGAATTTCCCAATATCGCGGGGAATTGCGCTTGGAAGCATCTTCACCCGCAGGTAAACTGAGCCACCATGCTGCAGCTGCATCTCACCCTGGAACTCGCCCGCCGCATCGAGAACGCCGAAGCCCGCGCCGCCATTGAAACCGCCGAACTGCTGGATAGCCAGCGCGCCGGCACGTCCGCCGCGGTCGAGCACATTGCCGGAGGGTCGGCGATCTATTGCGGCCCGGATTCGCCCGTGACGCAAGCTGTCGCGATGGGACTGGACGGCCCCGTCAGCGACCACGATATGGATCGTCTGGAAAGTTTCTACCGAACCCGCTCGGAAACGGTCCGTGTGGAGACTTGCCCGCTTGCGGACGCTTCGCTCATCACGCATTTTCGCCAGCGTGGGTATTACGCTACGGAGTTTTCCAATGTTTTCGCGGCGTCGCTGCTCGACGGTGGTTTGCCCGCGCTCTTTCGGCCGGAGCTCCCGCCCAATACGGTGATTGAAATGGTTCCGTCCGATCAACTCGATCTGTGGACCCTCACGGTCGCCGAAGGTTTCGCCGAAACCTTCCCCGTGACCAAAGAAATGTTGAACGTCATGAAGCTGTTCGCATGCGGACCGCACACGGAGTGTTATCTGGCGCTGGTCGATGGTCTGCCGGCGGCGGGCGGTACGGTGGCGATGCGTGACGGTGTGGCGGGGCTTTTTGGCGCAAGTACCCTGCCGGCGTTTCGCAATCGCGGACTGCAGACCGCGCTATTGCAGGTGCGGCTGGAGCGCGCTCGCGCCGCGGGATGCGACATTGCCGTCAGCTTGGCGCGTCCCGGCAGCCCTTCCGAGCGCAACATCGCGCGTCACGGCCTGCAGACGCTGTACACTCGCGTCAAATTTGAACGCGACTGGAAATAGCTAGCGGCCTGCCGTGCAAACCGACGTAGGACGGTTTTGCTCCGGGTTGCTTGGATGGCGAGCGCCTTTTTTTTAAAACGGTTGAGACTTTCACTTCGTGATTGAAATTGCGCGTAGGAACTTCGACCTGCGAAACCGACTATGCCTTCGCGGGATGCAGCCCCGCGTGCCGCTCGTTAATAAACGAGATGATGTCCTGCGTCGAAGTTCCCGGCAGAAAAATCTCCGCGATCCCGGATTGCTTGAGCGCCGGAATGTCCGCGCCAGGAATAATCCCGCCAACCAGCACGGTGACGTCGTCCATACCCTTGGCGCGCAGCAAGTTCATCAGCTGCGGGCAAATGGTGTTATGCGCCCCGGACAAAATGGACAGCCCAATCACATCCACATCTTCCTGCACCGCCGCGGACGCAATCATCTCCGGCGTTTGCCGCAACCCGGTATAAATCACTTCCATCCCCGCGTCGCGCAATGCCCGCGCGATAATCTTCGCGCCGCGGTCATGCCCATCCAACCCAGGCTTGGCGATCAACACTCGAATTTTCTTCTCAGGCATTCTCTGCGTCTCTCTGCGAACTCTGCGTCTTCTAAGTTATCTTGCGCCGGTGACTAGGTGATCGCCACTTCTTCATACGTCCCAAAAACATCCCGCATGGCTTCGCAAATTTCTCCCAGCGTGGCGTAGACCTTCACCGCATCGTAAATAAACGGCATCAGATTCTCCGTCCCCTTCGCGGCGTTCCGCAAGCTGTTGAGATGCTGCGTCACCGCTTCTTGCGAACGCTCCGCGCGTAATTTGCTCAGCCGCACCGCTTGCCGCCTCGCCACCGTCTCATCAATCTGCAAGATGTCCAGCGCCCGCTCTTCGGAAACATACTCGTTCACGCCGACTATAATTTTTTCGCGTCGGTCCACTTCCATCTGATAGCGGTAACTGGCCTCGGCAATCTCGCGCTGCGGATAGCTGCGTTCAATCGCTGCCACCATTCCGCCCATCGCGTCAATCTTTCGCACGTAGTCCCACGCGCCGCTCTCGACTTCGTTCGTCAAACTCTCCACAAAATACGATCCGCCCAGCGGGTCAACGGTATTTGTCACTCCAGTCTCGTGCGCGATCACTTGCTGGGTACGCAACGCCAGCGTAGCCGCAAACTCCGTCGGCAGCGCCCAAGCCTCGTCCAACGAGTTCGTATGCAGCGACTGTGTGCCGCCCAGCACCGCCGCCAGCGCCTGAATCGCGGTGCGCACCACGTTGTTATAGGGTTGCTGCGCCGTCAGGGAACACCCTGCCGTCTGAGTGTGAAAGCGCAGCGCCCAAGTGCGCGGACTCTTCGCCTTGTACCGTTCCACCATGGCCTTATGCCAAATCCGCCGCGCCGCCCGATACTTCGCTATTTCCTCAAAAAAATCGCTGTGTGCGTTAAAAAAGAAAGAAAGCTGCGGCACAAATTCGTCCACGTCCAGCCCGCGGCGCAAGCCCCACTCCACATATTCGAGGCCATCGCGCAACGTGAACGCCAGCTCCTGAATCGCCGTCGAGCCGGCCTCGCGAATGTGATACCCGCTGATCGAAATCGGATTGAATTTCGGCGTATGTTTCACGCCAAATTCAAATGTATCGATCACCAGCCGCATTGACGGCTCCGGCGGATAGATGTATTCCTTCTGCGCGATGTACTCTTTCAAAATATCGTTCTGCAGCGTCCCGGATAATTTCTTCCAGTCCGCGCCCTGCTTTTCCGCCACCGCCAGATACATGGCCCAAACCACCGCCGCCGGCGAATTAATAGTCATCGAGGTGGTCACGTTGGCCAGCGGGATCTGATCGAACAGCACTTCCATATCCGCGAGCGAACTGATGGCCACGCCGCACTTGCCAACTTCTCCTTCGCTCAGCGCGTGATCGGAGTCGTATCCCATCAACGTGGGCAAATCGAACGCCGTCGAAAGCCCGGTCTGCCCCTGCGCCAGCAAATAGCGAAAGCGCTGGTTCGTATCCTCGGCGGTTCCGAACCCTGCAAACTGCCGCATGGTCCACAGCCGGCCGCGGTGCATCGTCGAGTGAATCCCGCGCGTATACTGCGGCTCACCCGGAAAGCCCAAATCCCGCGTAGCGTCCCATCCAGCCAAATCCGCATCCGTATAAATCCTGCGAATCGGATGCCCAGAGATCGTGGTGAACGTTTTCTGGCGTTCCGGACTTTTTTCCAACGTCTTCTGCAAAGTAGTCTTTTCCCAATGTGTTTCCGCCGCGCTCGGCGTGCGAGGCGTTCCGCCGCCAGCGGAAGTTTCGTCGCTGGTGGAATTCGCGCCAAGCGACGGGGAATCGCCAGCCACCGAAGTAGCCGCTGCGCTAGCGGATAAATTGTCTTTCTTGAGTTGGTCTGCCATTGCCGCCACTTCAAATGCTATGCGAAAGATTCAGCAAGGGCAAGGAACGCCTCGTTGCGTAGCAGGGAACTCTGCGATGGAGAGATCCTCGACCGTGCGCTAAACAAACAAAGGCCGGCCCCCAAAACAAAAGAAGCCGGCCCCTAAGGAAGAAAAACATCCAAGTCTACTTCTCGCTGCTACCCCCATCACCCGAGCCAGCGGAAAAGATCTTGTCGGTTCCGATCACCTTGCCATCCCGTGTTCCGGGAATCAGCGTGTCGTGTTCAAACTGGTGCCCACCCGCGATGGTCACGCGATTGGTCTCTAGCGTTCGTCCCACGGCGCGCTCATAATTGGCCTTCGCTTCCACCAAATCGGCCAGTGCCCGCAGCTCCGTCCCTTGCGCGGTTACCAAATCGCGCTGCGTCTGAATCACCAAATACACCGTAGACGCTCCCAACTGGTATTTCTTCTGTTCCGCGTCAAACGTTTCTTGCTGCAATTGCCGCCCCTTCACCGCCGCATCCACGCGGGCACGGTCCTGCTCCAATGCAATGAACGTATTGCGGACGTCCAGCAGTGCGGCGTTCTTGATTTCTAATGTTTGCGCTTCGACTTGCCGCTTCGTCAGAATCGCGCGCACATTTGTCGCCTGAGCCGCGCGATTCCGCAGCGGCAGCGTCAGGTTTAACCCAATGGCATACTCCGGAAAATCATTGCTGAAAATCTGATTTTGCGCGTTACCGAATCCTTTATGGACTACGCCAGTTGGCGCCGCAGTCGTCGTAACCGTCGGAATATATATCGGAACTTCCGTTCCCGGCGTGGCCCCTGGAACCGACACGGGTTGCCCGTTAGCGTCCACCACGGGAATCGTGCTGGGCCCAATCGTTGTCACTTCCGGCCCCGTAGTGATGAAGTTGCCCGCCAAACCATTGCTGACGTACTGCCCGGTTAAGGTGAGCAGCGGCAGCAGCGCGTTGGCCGTGGCCTTCATATCCACTTCCGCATTCTTCAGGTTGTATATCTCTTGCAGGACGTCCGGCCGCTTGGTAAACGCCTCTTTGATCGCATCTTCGAACGATGCTGCTTCGATCGCTTCGGGGCGCGTAGGCAAATCCAGCGGAATAATCTCCACGTTAATCAAATTCGGCGCCAGCGGATTCTTGGAAATCGCGTTCTTCAGCACTTGCTCGTCCTGCAATTGCGTGGTCTGCGCCACTAGCAGGTTGCCCTGATCGCTTGCCAGCTCCGATTCCGCGCGCGTCACATCCAGCGGCGCCATCGTGCCGATTTCCAGCTGCTTCTTGTTGTCGTTGTAAAGCTTCTGCGAAACCGCCACCGCCTGTTGCTCCACTTTCACGTTTTCTCTCGCGTACACCAGTTCCCAGTACGCGGTAATCGTGTTAGTCACTGTGGTTATCGCTTGTTGCATGAACACTAGATCTGCAATTTTTCGGTTATTTTTCGCGATAATGATGTTTCGGCGATTCACTGCAAAGCAGCAGCCATTCAGAAGCTGCTGCGACACCGTCGCTGTAAGCGTCGACGTTACCTGCGGATTCAAAAGGTCTGCCGTGGGGCTGGTCGAACCGCGCGTATTGTTCCAGCTTGTGGTGAAGCTCGTTCCCGATGTGAACGCCTGCGAGTATCCAAAATTAAATTGTGACGAGTGAATCTGCTCCGCGAGCAGTGTCGACTCCCCCGTTGCACCCGTACCGGAGGTGAACGGGTTGTTGATGGGTACCGAGCCGCTGAAGATCGAAACCGCCCCAGTCAGCGCGGGATCCAGATTCTGTATCGGCAGGTTGGCGCTTGACGCGATGACGTCGGAGGCGACGCTGCCAGGGACCGCTGCAACGCTTAGAAAACCGCGCGGCGACCCTCCCGATTTCGCCAGCAGAATATCGGTGTCCGCGATCCATGGCGTATATCGTTGAATCACGATGTCCAAACTGTTTTCCAGGCACAGTTCCACGGCGTCCTGCAGCGTAAGCAACAATTTCCCATCGTGGATAAGCTGGTCAACTCTGGGTGAATTCGTCAAATCCGGGTGTTCGATTTTCATCGGGTGATACGGCGCCAGTAGCGGCGATGGAAACCAGTGCGGACCGTTCGAATAGTCGTGCTTCGATACGCCCAGTGCCACCGGAATGGCCGGCGCCTGCGGTTGCGGCGCGTTCGGCGGCGGCACCGCCACCTGGTTCTTCGTTTGGTTGGGATCCTGAGATCCGGGTTGCTGCGGTGGATCCTGCGCAAATGCCGGGGACACCGGACCGATGGTCACCGCTCCCGCCAATATGCTCGCCAACACCGATCGCGCAAACAGCTTCTTCATGATGCTCCTTACCCTCGTTGATATGCCTTTTTTGACATGCGCTTGACAGGCCCTTGATTGCAAACTTTGCGGCTAGCTTTTGTTGCCCTATCTTTAGTTAGTTGCGCTACCTTGTCGCTACTTTGACGCTCGACCGCAGACAACCGTCGCGTCTCTTCTGTTTAAAACGCTCGCGGCATCGAATTTGTTTCACTTAATCGTGCACACGCCAACGGAAAGTAATAACGAAAGTGCTTTCTGCAAGAATAAAATCGATTCGTCAGTCTAACAGGCCCCCGTTCGCCTTGACAACGCCACATGTGGCGGCTAGGCTGCTGAGGATTCGACGCTTAGCGGCGTCCGCCGGTTAGCTGGGCACATGGTCAAACGCGAAGAATTGCTGAAGATTTTCGAGTCCGCGGGGGCCGTCCGCCACGGCCATTTCGAATTGTCCAGCGGATTGCACAGTGCCACGTACGTGCAGTGCGCGCTGGTACTGCGCTATCCGCGTCTGGCGGAAAAACTCGGGCAAGCCTTGGCTGCGCTCTTTTCCGATGCCACCATTCAAACTGTAGTCTCTCCAGCGTTGGGCGGCGTAATCATCGGGCAGGAAGTCGCTCGCGCCCTGCCTTCACCAAAATACGGTTCAGAAACTGGCGCCCCCGCGATTTTCGTCGAGCGCAACGCCGGCGGCAGTTTGTGTCTGCGCCGCGGATTCACACTCGAACCTGGAGAAAAAGTCCTCGTCGTTGAAGACGTTTGGACCACTGGCGGCTCGACTCTCGACACCATCCAAGTCGTCGAAGAAGCCGGCGGCCGCGTAGTTGCCGTTGGCGCGCTCATCGATCGCAGCGGCGGCAAAATCGAATTTCCCGTGGAGTCCCAATCCCTGCTAGGCCTAACCATTCCTTCTTACGAGCCGGAGGAGTGCCCACTCTGCCGCGAAGGCAGCGCCGCCGTCAAACCCGGCAGCCGCTTCGTCCGCTCCGCCCCCTAAGTCGTTTTCGCCCGGGCCGCGTCTCAAGCCGCTGTTGTACGGTCGCAACATGTTGCGCCCATCTCGGCAAGATAAGCCAAAGAAGGCGGAGCTGGAGAACGTGTGGAAATTACAGGTTAAGGAGGAAAGGTGATGCGTTTGCTCCCGCTCACTTCGGCAATACCGCACTTGCTGGCAGGCGCCCCAGACCTGAACCGTAATAGCCCGCCAGTGCCTGGCGCTCCTCTTCGGTGAGCAGTCCAGCGATGCTGCGCATGGGCATGTTGATGTCATTCGCCCGCGCACCGCTGGCGAAGTCACGCAATTGCCGCAGTACATAATCCGCGTTCTGCGCTGCCAGCGACGGCGCACCGGTCTTGAAGCCCACCGGGCCATGACAGGCCTGGCACGGTGGAATCCCACGCCCCACGTCTCCCAGAACAATCAGGCGGCCCGCACTCGCCGATTGCGCCGCGGGAGTCGCCGCTTGGGGAAACGCTTGGCGGTCCAACGGATCGGCCGCGGTCGGCAGCATGGAGTAGTACGCGGCGAGGTCCGCGGAGTCCTGGCGTGTCAGTGGCGCCGCGATGCTGCTCATCACCTCGGAATTGCGCTTGCCTGACGCAAAGTCTTCCATCTCTTTCCAAAACGCTAACCGCTCCATGCCCGCAAGATTTGGAATGTTGGCATTCGCGCTGAAGCCTTCACTGCCATGACAATGGTCGCAGCGTTTCGCCAGCAACAAGCCGCGTAGCGCATCCCCATGCGAGGCTTCGAGAACCGTTTCCGATTTCCAGGCCACAAATGAGGGGGCGCGCGCGGGAGGTTGCCCAATCGCACGCGGGGAGCTAGGCGTCGGCGAGCACCCCGGCAGCATCAGCGGGGCAATAAGCAAAACGCTAAAGCACGTGAGCAGCAAGACACGCGAACAACTTTGCATCCGACTTTCATTACGGTACGGCACAGTTCACCCTGTCTGTCGGCTGCAAGTTCTGAAACCGCTCCGCCGGCACGACCTCTAGCCGTGCATTCATGGCGAGGTGGCCCGGGCCGCAAAACTCCGCGCACGGCATTGGAAATACGCCGGCATGCGCGATCCGCAAGGTCGCTTGCGTAACGGATGTGGGTGCCGCCTTCAGGAGGAAGTCGAGTCCGACGATCGTCAGCGCATGTGCGCCATCCGCGCTGGTCAGCCGAAGGTGCACCGGAACACCCGCCGGAATGCGCACGCAATGTGGCACGAACATATATTGCTGCGCAATCATCCGCAGCGTGTAGGAGCCATCCGCTTCCCGCGCAGTCCCCAGATTGTTCTCGACAAATTCGCCCTGGAGATGAAGCGTCTCTGGATCTACGCGCCGGTGGCCCATCAGCGCGCGCCACAACGGCGAATCGAATTCATAGAAGCGCGTCATCGCCAGGGGAGTTCCCACGATCAGCAAGACGATGAGCATTTGTAGCACCGCCGTCCTGGCGCGGGCACGCCGTGCACCGATGGCTTCGCCGCTCATCGCCTGTTCTAGTCCGCCCAGACACAACACGCAAAGCTGATGACCACGAGAGCGCTCACGACAAACAAGTTTTTCGAAACCCCAGTTTTTCCCATCCGTCGAACGTTCATCTGCACGCGCCTGTTCTGCGAATGAATTACTCGGTGAGACGAAAAGCTATCATTTTAAAAGCCGCCGTACAAATCGCCATGCGCGTAAACGGCTCACACACATTGCCGCCACGCAGAATTTACGCCACAATGTCTAACTCCTGCATGCGCTATATCAAGCTGACCATCGCCTACGACGGCACCGACTTCCACGGCTGGCAAATCCAAAAAAACAAGCCCACTATCCAGGGCGAAATCATGAATGTTCTCCGTCGTCTCACGCAGGAGCATTCGATCACCCTCCACGGCGCCGGCCGCACCGACGCCGGCGTCCACGCCCTGGGCCAGATCGGCAGCTTCCGCACGCAGTCCACATTAACCGCGCAAGAATTTCAGCGCGCCCTGAACGCCATCCTCCCGCCCACCATCCGCATCCTGCACGCGGAAGAAACCGGCCCGCAATTCAATGCTCGCTGGTCCGCGCACGGCAAAATCTACCGCTACCGCATCTATCGCGGCAAAGTAGTTCCCCCCGCGATCTACCGCTACGTCTTGCATTACCCATTCCCGCTCGACGAAGACGCCATGCGCGAAGCCACCACGCGCTTCGTAGGCATCCACAATTTCTCCTCCTTCGCCGCCAGCACCGGCTCCGAAGAAGAAGACAAAGATCGCTCCATGGAACGCGAAATCTACTCCGCCGAACTAGTGCGCAGCGCCGACAACGAGGAACTGGTCTTCACCGTTCACGGCCGCTCGTTCCTCCGTTACATGGTCCGCAAAATCGTCGGCACCCTCCTCGACGTCGGCCGCCGCAAACTAACCTCCGCCGACATCGACCGCCTCTTCGCCCTAAAAGACCGCTCCAAGTCCGGCCCCACCGTCCCTTCCCAAGGCCTAACCATGGTCGAAGTCCACCTGGAAGAGTCCTTCCGCCTGTAGCGGCCGCCTTCTGTTCACCCCGAATTTTAGAGGGAAGGTGGTCGCTTCTTCTCTGAGTTCCGCTCGACTCAAAATTCCACTTGACAATTTGATATTATCCTGTACAATTACTCTTGTAGAGAACTACGCTCCCGGAAACTATCCTGGGAACGCCAATCTCCCGATTGGCGCTTTTTTTGTGTTCCCAAAATGATCCAGAAATAGAGCCACGGAACCGCTCTGGCGTTCCATAACCGGAGGTAACCAACTTATAAACAGGGAAGGCCTCTAACCCCAGCAGAATGAACACTTGCAAAACGATATCAAAACAAAGGACTTTAACTCCCTTTAGAATCACATCCTTTCCAAAAACCCCCGGAGCCCCCACGCTAAAGTGACGCCGGAAACCGGTTTGCTTTTAGCGTAGAATCGGCGACATGGCCGCAACAGCCATTCCAATAAACTCGTTGCCTTCCATCAATCCCGCGACGGGAGAAGTTCTAGCGCATGTCGCCGCAACTCCCGCTTCGCAAATCCCGCTGCTGGTCGCTCAAGCACGAACGGCGCAAACGAAATGGGCGGCAATACCGCTTGAGGAGCGTTGCGCGTTACTCGTGAAACTCCGCGAGCAGATTCTCACGTCACGCGACAGTCTTGCCGACGCTGTAGTTCTCGAATCCGGCAAGCCCCGTGTCGAAGCACTCTTCGCCGACGTTTTCGTTTCACTTGACACCGCCGCCTATTACGCTAAGCAAGCGCCAACGCTGCTGCGCGACGAACGCGTCTCGCACCATGCTTTGGCCGCGAAAACCAAATCCGGCAAAATCGTCCACGAACCGCTCGGCGTAATCGCCATCATCAGTTCCTGGAACTATCCGCTGGCTATCCCGCTGAGCCAAATTATCCCCGCCATCGCCGCGGGCAACTCGGTCATCTGCAAGACCAGCGACTTCACTCCGCAATGCGGCGCTCTAATCCAAAAACTTTTCGACGACGCGACATTTCCCGAAGGTTTGATCACCATCGTTCAAGGCGGCTCCGACGTTGCGCAGGCGCTTATCTCGGCACGCCCCGACAAGGTTTTCTTCACCGGCAGCGTTACCACCGGGAAACGCGTCGCCGAAGCCTGCGCGAAAGATTTAATTCCCAGCGTCCTCGAACTGGGCGGCAAAGACGCCATGCTGGTCCTCGCCGACGCCAACCTGGAAATCGCCGCCAGCGCCGCCGTCTGGGGCAGCTTCACCAACTGCGGCCAAGTCTGTCTCTCGGTCGAGCGCCTGTTCGTGGAATCGTCCGTCGCCGAAAAGTTCCTCGCCCTCTGCGCGCAGCAAACGCAAAAGCTGCGCCTCGGCCCCGGCAACGATCCCACCACGGACGTCGGCCCGCTCATCCGCCCGCAACAGGTCCTACGCATGCAAGCCCTGCTCGACGACGCCGTCACTCTCGGCGCAATAATTCTTTGCGGCGGTCACACGCGACCCGACCTCGGCCCTAATTTCTTCGAGCCCACAGTAATCTCTGGTGTAAATCAATCCATGAAACTCTTTCAGGAAGAAACCTTCGGTCCCATCCTCGCCGTTCAAATCGTCCAGAACGAAGAAGAAGCCATCGCTCGCTGCAACGATTCAGACTTCGCGCTCTCCGCCAGCGTTTTCACCAGCAACTCCGCGCGCGGCCAAGCCATTGCACGTCGCCTCAAAGCCGGCGCCGTAATGATCAACGACGCCATCAGCTATTTCGGAATCTCCGAAGCCCCGCACGGCGGCTGCAAGCACAGCGGCTGGGGCCGCACTCATGGCAAAGCCGGTCTGCTGGAAATGGTCCAGACTAAATACATCGCCGTCGACCATCTCCCCAATCGCGAAAAACCCTGGTGGTTCCGCTACGGCGGCGCGCTGGAAAAATCCGCAGACGCCTTCCTGAATTTCGAGTTCGGCGGCATCTCAACTAAAATCAGCAACGCGCGCCAAGCCATGAAAACGATGTTCCGCGACCACGGCCTGCGCTAAGAAAAGCCAAAAAATGCCCGACCACAACAATCACAGCGACTGGATCTACGACTGGAACTCCGCCACGCCTCCGCCGATCGCCCCAGGCACCCGCGTTCTGCTGAACGATGAAACCCTGCGCGACGGCCTGCAAAATCCTTCCGTCACCGATCCCACCGTCGCCGAAAAAATTCAAATCCTGCACCTGATGGAAGCCCTCGGCATCGACGCCGTCAACATCGGCCTCCCCGGAGCAGGCCCACGCGCCGCCGCGGACACCGAAGCGCTGGCTCGCGAAATCGCCAACAACCGGATGCGCATAAAGCCCAACTGCGCTGCCCGCACGCACGAAAACGATATCCGCCCCATCGCCGAAATTTCCCAACGCGTTGGCATCCCCATCGAAGCCGCCACGTTCCTCGGCACCAGCCCCATCCGTCGCCTCGTCGAAGATTGGACCGTTGACTACCTCTGCCGCACCACGGAAAAAGCCGTCAGCTTCACCGTAGCCCACAATCTCCCCTCGATGTACGTCACCGAAGACACCACGCGCACCGATCCCGCCACGCTAAAACGCCTCTACACCGCCGCAATCAATAGTGGCGCCCGCGCTCTAGTCTTCTGCGACACCGTCGGCCACGCCACCCCCACCGGCGCCTTCAACTTAATAAAATTCGCCTTCGACGAAATCGTAAATCCCAGCGGCGAAAATATCCGCGTAGACTGGCACGGCCACAACGACCGCGGCCTGGCCATCGCCAACTCCCTCGCTGCCTACGCCGCCGGCGCGCACCAAGTCCACGCCGCCGCCAACGCCCTCGGCGAACGCGTCGGCAACACACCCATGGAATTAATGCTGGTAAATCTCCGCCTGCTGAATCTCATCGATCGCGATCTAACCCGCCTGAAGGAATATTGCGAGCTAGTGGCGGAAGCCACGCACACCACCATCCCGCCAAATTATCCGGTCGTTGGCCGCGACGCCTTCCGCACCGCTACCGGCGTCCACGCCTCCGCCCTGCAAAAAGCCTTCCAAAAAAACGATCCCGCCCTCGCCGACGCCGTCTACAGCGGCGTACCCGCCAGCCTCTTCGGCCTCGAACAGCTCATCGAAATCGGTCCCATGAGCGGCAAATCCAACGTCCAGTTCTGGCTAGCCCGCCACAAAATCCCCGCCACCGACGCGCTCGTCACCCGCATCCTCGAAGTCGCAAAAAATTCCCCCCGCGTGCTAACCGACACGGAACTCCACGCCCTTATAGGGGCGCAGCATGCTGCGTCCCATCTCGGCAAGATTTGAACCGAGCGATTACCCGCCACTGATGTAATATTCCTCGGCCATCAAATTGTCCTATCCATCTCAGCACAAAATGCGCACGTCCCCGCACATATCCCCGATGAAACAACTCATCCTTTGGGTTATTCTCGTTACCATGCCCGCGCACTCCCTCCGCGCCTACGCCTCGCGCCCTCTCCCGGACCGCGCACGCTTGGCCGACGATCCCCACGTGCAATCCGCTCTTACGTGGCTGCGCAAAAATCTCGCCTCCATCAGCGACACGCAGATTCGCCTCACAGAAATCCCGGCGCCCTCCTTCCAGGAATCCGCGCGCGCCGCCGCAATAAGATCGCTTTTCGAGCAAGCCGGTCTGCACACCGAAATCGACAAAACCGGCAACGTAATCGCTACGCTTCCTGGCGCAAATCCCGGCGCAAACGTCAACGTAAATCCGGGCAGCACCTCTGCAACCAACTCCGCCGCTCCCGACGCCCGCAACACCGTCATGCTTTCCGCGCACCTGGACACCGTTTTCCCCACCGGCACCGACGTAAAAGTTCAGCATGAAGGCGACCGCTGGATCGCCCCCGGCATCTCGGACAACGGCACCGGCCTAGCGGCGTTGATAGCCCTCGCCCGCGCTTTCCACGCCGCGCAAATCAAGCCCCAACTCAACATCCTCTTCGTTGCCAACGTCGGCGAAGAAGGCGAAGGCAACCTGCGCGGGATGCGCGCGCTGATCGACACGTACGGCCCGCGCCTGAAAGCCGTCATCGTCCTCGACGGCTCCAGCACCGACCACGTCACCACCAAAGCCCTAGCCTCCCGCCGCATGGAAGCCGTCATCACCGGTCCCGGCGGCCACAGCTGGTCAGACTTCGGCATGCCCAATCCCATCAACGCACTGGTTCGCGGCTCCGTCCGCTTCATCGCCACCAAAGTTCCTGCCGCGCCGCGCACCACGTACAATCTCGGCCAGATCGAAGGCGGCACCTCCATCAATTCCATCCCGCACGAAGCCCGCTTGAAAGTCGACATCCGCTCCGAAAGCGAATCCGAGCTCACGCGCCTCGAAACCGCTCTCCGCGACTGCATCTCCGCCGGCGTGCGCGATGAAATGGAAGCCGCGCGCGACCGCTCGAAGGGGAAGCTCGAATTTAAGGTGGAACTCCTCGGTAGCCGTCCCGGCGGCGACCTTCGCCCAGATTCTCCGTTGCTCGCAGCCTTGCGCGCCGCCGACGACTACGTGGGCAATCAATCGCGTCCCGAACGCTCGTCGACCGACGCCAACATCCCCTTGGCTCAAGGCATCGACGCCATCTCCATCGGCGCAGGCGGCAACGGCGGCGGCGCACATTCCTTGCAAGAGTGGTACGACCCCGCGGGACGCGAAATCGGCCTCCAGCGCGCCTTCTTAACGCTAGTAGCCATGTCCGGAATCGCCCCAACAAAATGAAAACGCCCCCCGCATCCGGTTTTTGTCGCTCTTTTTATAGGCGCCGGACTTTAGTCCGGCCTGGTATTTATTTCGTAACCGTCGCCGCAATCGCGGCACTAATCGCACCTCTGGCGCGGGCCCAAACGCGCAACACCATCCCCGCTCCTCCCTCCCACACCACCCTCTACCTCCACGGCCGCATCTACACCAACGATCCCGCCCATCCCTGGGCCAGCGCCATGGCCGTCCGCGACGGCAAAATCGTCTGCATCGGCGACCTCTCCACAGTCATGCTCGAATGCTCCTCCGGCGAAAATCTCGAAACCATACAGCTCGGCGGCCATTTCGTTATGCCCGGCTTCAACGACGCCCACGTGCACCTCGGTGGCGCGGCCATCGACAAACTCTCTGTGCAGCTCAACGGCGTAACCTCGATCGAAGAACTGCAAAAGCGCCTCGCCGCCACGATTGCCCAGCACCAAGACGGCGAGTGGGTTACCGGCAGCGGCTGGGACCAAACTCTCTGGCCCGACAAAGCCTTCCCCACGCGCCAGCAGCTCGACGCGGTCTCCCCGAAAAATCCCGTCTTCTTAACGCACATTTCCGGACATGTTGCCGTCGCCAACTCTCTCGCTTTGCAAGCTGGCAATGTCACTAAAACCACTCCGGACCCCGCCGGTGGCAAGATTGAGCGCGACGCCGACGGCCAAGCCACCGGCATGCTCCTCGAAGACACCGCCATGCATCTGGTCCGCGGCAAAATCCCGGAGATGACCGACGAACAGCTTCGCCAAGGACTGGAAATAGTTCTCGAGGAAGTCGCCCGCAACGGCATCACCAGCGTGCAAGACAATTCCGATTGGGAGTTTTTCGGCCTCTACCACAAGCTTAAGGAAGAAGGGAACCTCACCGTCCGCATCACGGAGTGGCTGCCCTTCGAAACCTCTCTCGAAGATCTCCACAACATGCGCAGCGAAGGCGGCGCCACCGACCCGATGCTGAAAACCGGCCTGCTCAAGGGTTTTCTCGACGGCGCTCTGGGCTCGCACACCGCGGCGCTGCTGGCTCCTTATTCTGACGATCCATCCACCAGCGGCATCCTCACCGCCAATGTCGACGAGTACCGCAAGATGGCCATCGAGCGCGATAAAGCCGGCTTCCAGATCGCCTTTCACGCTATCGGCGACAAAGCTAATCGCGCGGCCCTCGATATTTTCGAAGCCGTAGTCAAAGCCAATGGCGATCGCGATCGCCGCGACCGCATCGAACATGCCCAGGTTATCGCCCCTGAAGACATGCCACGCTTCGCCGCTCTAAAAGTTATCGCCAGCATGCAGCCCAGCCACGAAACTACGGATATGCGCTGGGCCGAACAGCGCCTCGGTCTTGAGCGCAGCAAAGGTGCTTACGCGTGGAACTCGCTGCTGAAATCCGGCGCCCGCCTGGCTTTTGGCACTGACTACGACGTCGAGCCATCGAGTCCCTTCCGAGGCCTCTACGCCTGCACCACCCGGGAACTTCCGGACGGCGGACCGCGAGAAGGCTGGGAGCCTCAGGAAAAGCTCCCGCTGGAAGATTGCATCCGCGCTTACACCACCGGCTCCGCCTACGCCCAGTTCTCCGACGGCAAGAAAGGTGAACTAAAATCCGGGGAGTACGCCGATTTTATTGTCCTGAACGCGGATTTGACCAAAATCCCCCCGTCCCAATACACCTCCACCAAAGTGCTCGGCACCGTGGTCGGCGGCCGCACTGTGTATCAAGCCCCGTAACGAGCCCGGCGCGAATTTGTGGGTGCCGCGAGGGCTATTTCGAGGGTTGCGACGAGCGCGCCACTCCAACGTCGGCGTATCACTCCAGCCACAGCACCACTCCAGCGCTAGCGCACCATTTATCGTTGGCGCACCACTCTAGCGCCGGAGGCGCGCCACAGTTTAGCCCAGCCCGAAGGGCTGGGTACGGTTCTTAACAACGATGTTTAACGATGCCCCTCCACATACCCAAATATAATTTTTCGTAGGTATTCCATAAATCAGATAATTCGCCTCTAAATCCCGGAACCCTATTCCTAAACTATTGATTAAGCATGGTTTATTTATCTCCGGTTTGGCTTTATACCTGCTACCAGCAGGTGTACGAACCATTTTGGCTTTCTTCGGTATCAGGTACCACGCTTCACAGTTACGTAAAATCTGGGGGGAAGAATGCGTGAAGTTCTAAAAGCAGTATTGTTTCTGGCCGTCGCGGTTGTCGTACTTTGCGGAATGAGCTCATTGACCTCGCCCGCAGTCTATGCGCAGTCCACCGGTTCGACCGGCGGTATCACCGGTACTGTCACCGATTCGCAGGGTGCCAGCGTCGCCGGTGCCAAGATTACGATTTCGAATAAAGACAACGGTCAATCTGTCACTCTCGATAGCGGTTCTGGCGGAGTTTTCAACCTTGGAAACCAGCCGCCCGGAAACTACCTCGTCAAGATCGAAGCTCCGAGTTTCAAGACCGTTCAGGTCTCCGTGGTGGTTCAGGTCGGCCAGATTGTTACCGTCAACCAGGTTCTTGAGCTGGGCGCGGCGAGTTCGACGATTGAAGTCGTTTCCAGTGGAGTGCAGGTGAACCAAGAACAGGGCTCCGTGCAAGACGTGTTGACCGCCAAAGACATCGACCAGCTTCCCGTAAACGGCCGCAACTTCTTGGACTTGGCCACCTTGGAACCGGGCGTTCAGATTCAAGACGGCGCCACCTTTGACCCCACCAAGAATGGCTACTCCTCGCTCTCCTTCGGCGGCCGTTACGGTCGCGCCGCGCGCGTCCTGGTAGACGGCGTGGACATCAGCGATGAGACGGTCGGAACGGTCACGCTGAATATTCCGCAAAGCTCCATTCAGGAATTTCAAGTCGTGCAGTCCACGCTGGACCTCTCGGCGGAAGAAACGTCCTCCGGTACCGTCAACGTGGTCACCAAGTCCGGCACCAACGAGTTCCACGGCGAAGGTTTCTACTACGGCCGCAGCAACCAGATTTCGGCGCGCATTGCTCCGGAGTCGCTCGATTTTGGTCGCAAGCAGTTCGGTGGCGATTTTGGTGGTGCGCTCTGGAAGGATAAACTCTTCTTCTTCGGCGACTCCGAAATCACCGATCAGAGCCTGCAGAGTCCCGTGCAGTTGAACGGTGATTTCGCCTCTTTGTCGGGAAGCTACAATTCGCCGTTCACGGAACGCGATTATCTCGGTCGTCTTGATTTCAACATCAGCAAGAGCTGGACCTTGTTCGCGCGCTATATCTACAACCAGAACTCCAGCGTTCGTGGCTTCAACCCGGGCGTCTATCAGCCGTTTGAGAACGTCGACCACACCCCCGCTTATGCGGTTGGCACTGACTTCTCCTTCGGCCACTCTACCAATAGCGTTCGCTTCGAATACTTGAAGTTCCGCAATGCCATCGCTGACGCGATAGCTTCCAGCGGTGCCTTCGATCCACTCCCGGGAGTCTCCCTGAACATCACTCCGAACGGAAATGACCTGACCTGCCTCGACGGTGGCGAAGCCTTCTGCTCCGGTGCGAACATTCTCGCGCCACAACAGACCTATCAGTCCGACCACCAATATAAATACGACGGCAGCTATATTTGGGGAAAACACATTATTCGTTATGGCATCAGTTATAACCACATTCTCGGCGGCGGCTTTGCGAAGTTCTTCGCTCTCCAGCCGGAAGTGCAATCGCTCTTTACTCCCGCAAACGCGCTAATCGCCGCACAGGGGCCCTTTCCGGCGGTGGACGGTGCTAAGCAAAACAATCCGTTGAACTGGCCCGTGAGTACGGTTCTGTTTGGTAACGGTCAAGGCTTCTCGACGGAGCGGCCACAATTCGGTCTACCGGCGGGCGGCCAGTATGATAACCGCATCGAATGGTATGCCGGGGATTCCTGGAAGCTGTTGCCCAACCTCACCGTGACCTATGGTCTGCACTATACGCACGACACCGGACGCGTCGACAATGACTTGGCGCCTATTCAGGGCCTGGCGGTGTTTAATAATCAGTTCTACAGTGGCCTGCAAGGTCGCGTGAATCAGCCGGACCTGAACTTTTCCCCGGAAATCGGTATCGCTTGGGATCCATGGAAGAATGGCAAGACCGTATTCCGCGTTGGCAGCGGTCTCTACTACGATGACGCCATCTTCAACAACGTATTGTTTGACCGCCCTGGCCGCTTGACGCAAGGCCTATTCCTCGCGGAAGCCGCTCCTTGCTTTGGTGGCTCCGCAACGGGTGCAGTGCTCGGAGTCAATGGCGGAAATCCTGTGGCCTACTGCGGCGAAGCCGCCGGTTCGGCCGCTGCGCAAATCGCTGCGGACCAGACCGCCTTCCAAACCGCTACGGCTGCGCTGGGATTCGGACCCAATCCGAACTTCGTTCCCAGCACGCTGCAAGCCAACACCACGAATGGTATTCAATTGCTCGCTCCGAACTACGTTTCGCCCCGCTCCGTTCAGATGAACGCCGGTGTGCAACGTCAGCTGCATCCCGGAACGGTCTTGAGCGTTGACTTCGTACGCAGCGTGGGAACTCATACACTACTCGGAACGGACACCAACAAGGTCGGCGATGCGCGCTTCTTGAACACCGCCAACGCCACCGCCGCCATCACCGCCACCAACGCGTCTTTCGGTTGCCCGGCTGGTCAGGCAGGTATCTCCTGCGCCATCGCCAAGGGTGCTCAGATCACCGATTACGCGGGGAACGGACTGGACTCCGGTCTGGACTTCAACGGCGGCGCGCCTTGCCCCACATGCGCCTTTCCGGGAATCAACCCCAACGTCGGCCAGAACGAAATGCTGTTTCCCATTGGCCGTTCTACCTATGACGCATTGCTCGTCTCCATCAAATCGCAGCTAAATCATCCTGCGCCGGGCATCAAGGACATGAACATCATTGCTTCGTACACCTTGTCGCGCTATGACGCTCAGGCTACGGACAACGACTTCGTGAACAATGCCACCGACTTTAATAACCCGAACAACTTTTTCGGACCGAGCGCTCTGGACCGTACCAACCAGGTTGCGGTGGGAGCGGTGATCGATTTCCCCTACGCGACTCGCTTGGGCCTCACAACGCACTGGGCCACGGCCGCTCCGGTTACGCTCACGCTGCCGCAAGCCGGAACGCCGGGTGAAATCTTCCGTACGGATATCACCGGTGACGGCACCGTCGGCGACGTAGCTCCAGGCACCAACATAGGTGCGTTCGGTCGCTCGATTACCGCGTCGAACATCAACAATTACATCGCGATGTACAACAACACTTACGCTGGCCAATTGACGCCTGCAGGAACGGCTCTCGTGAATGCGGGACTCTTCACGCAAGCCCAATTGGTGGCGCTCGGTGGAGTTACTCCGACGCTGACTCCTGCGCCAGCCGGTGAAGTGGGTAATGCTCCGCTGTTCACCTTTGACGCCCACCTTTCGTGGGAAATCAAAGTCAACAAGCTGATTCATGCCCTTCCCGAGCGCGTCATCTTGGAACCGCAAGCCGCGCTGTACAACGTGTTCAACTTCCACAACTACTACCCAGCCGGCAACCAGATTAGCGGCGTGCTCAATGGTTCGCCCAACAGCGTGAACGGTACGACGATTTCTAACCGTTCCTCGTTGGTCACCCCGGGATCTGCTTCCGGTGTGAACTGGTACGCCGTTCCGCGTCAGGCCGAGTTCGGCGTGAAGCTGAGCTTCTAGTCAACTGTTCCAAGAAAAAAGGCGGGACGCCTCACGGCGCCCCGCCTTTTTTTTGTCTACGCGACCATCTCCACGCAACCCTCGTTTCAAATTTGATCCTCATGCGAGTGTCGGCTGCGCTTCCTACGGAGCACTTCTGCGCCCTCGGCGCCGCGCGGACTCCCGCAGTGTCCGCCGCCACTCGCAAAGTCCGGCGTTCCTCGCTGCGCCGTACACTTCATTCGCGCAGTGTGATTTAGTATCTATCCAGCATGCATTCCACATCCGGGGAAAACACTACATCCGCGAAGCAACGCATGCGCGCCGATGCCGCTCTGGTGGTGTGTTCGCTGCTGTGGGGCACCACGTTTGTCGTCGTCAAGAATTCGCTCGCGCACATCTCCGTGTTTTTATTTTTGGCGGTACGCTTCACGCTGGCGGCCGCGTTGATGGCGGCGTTTCGTCCGCGTGCGCTGCGCGGTCTGCAAAAAGACGAATTATTCGCGGGCGTGGCGCTCGGATTCTTTATGTTTTGCGGCTACGCGTTTCAGACCGCGGGATTGCTGAACACCACGCCGGCGAAATCCGGATTCGTCACCGGCTCGAGCGTGGTGTTGGTGCCGTTGCTGCTGGGGATCTTCTGGGGCAAGCGGCTGACCGCGTGGGTTTACGTTGGCGCGGTTGCGGCGGCGGTTGGCTTGTATTTTCTCACTGTGCCGGTCGAAGGAATCGCGCATTTGAATCGCGGTGATTTGTTGACGTTCGCGGCAGCGACGTTTTACGCCATGCACATCATTTTGGTCGGCGAATACACGCGGGAACATGGCGCGGCGGCGCTGAGTATTTTGCAAGTTGCGGCATGCGCGTTGCTCGCATGGTTCGGTACTGCCGGTGCGCAAGTCCTGGGAGTCGAGCGCATGCGGTTGGAGTTTGGCTGGGAATTGGTTCTCGGCATTGCGGTGTGCGCGATTTTTGCTACGGCCGTCGCGTTTTCCGTTCAATTGTGGGCGCAGCAGTATACGACGTCCAGTCACGCCGCGATTATTTTTACGCTGGAGCCGGTGTTCGCGGTGATTACGTCGTATCTGGTGATTGGCGAACGACTGGGGGCTCGATCGATTTTCGGCGCTGCGTTTGTGCTTGCCGGGATCTTGATTGCGGAAATGTTCGGTCCTCCGGCGGCGCCGGAATCGCCGGAGCCAGTGTTCGTCGGGCGCATTTATTTTGAGCCGTGGTGGTGGCAGTAGCCGTTGTAGGGGCACGGCATGCCGCAGGCTTGTCCAAATTAGGTTCTGAAACGAGGGCGGAAAGACCTGTTACCTTGAGTTGGGTTCCGTGACAAGAACCAACTTTAAGGACAGGAGCTTCCGCCTTGAAC
>JABCZD010000028.1 GCA_013289855.1 Acidobacteriota bacterium
TGCCAAAGCAACTGTCGCAAATCACGATTTTCTGGACTCGCTGCCCACACCCGGGGAAACCTATTTTCGATGAGTAGCCCGAGCAACAGTTGCGCATCGTTGCGGTCGGTCTTCTGCTTGCGGACTCTTTTGGTTTTGATCTTCGCCGCATCGCCGATCCACAGCTCCATATCGAGTTCCGCCAGCAGCCGCTCGAACCAGCGCGAATATCCGGTGGCCTCCATCCCCACCCGCACGCTGACTGCTCTCTGCTGCAAAGCGCGATAAAACTTCTCGGCTTCTCCATCGCCGTGGTTCAATCGCCGCTCGCCGCACTCTCCCGTCTCGGTATCGGCGAACGCGATGTACTGATCGCTCGGGTGGTAATCCACGCCTATAACGATCATGTTCGGCTCCTTTCTCCCGAGCCTTTGGTCGCCAACAACCAAAGTCTACCCTGGTCTAAGGAGCCGACATTGTTATGAAATCATGTGCCCAAAAACCCGTCCTTGCCCAAAATCCCTATCGCCCCGGGTTGTCAGAATCATTCAGAATCCGGCTGCCCAAAAGTCCGCGGGGCCGCGCCTCAAAAAGCATGATTTTGGGCATGTGTTCGATTATGGAGTAGTATTGCCGCAACGGCCATAATCCGCAAAACCCTGGGACCTGTGCAATTGGAATCGTTGGTGCAATTCCATGAGACTGAGATCCGTGCATCTTCTCCTTGCAATCTCTATGCTGGTACTTTGTCTTTCCGGTGAATTGAATGCGCAGACGACAACTTCGGGCGGACTAACCGGGGTGGTGAGCGATCCGAGCGAGGCGGTAGTGCCGGATGCGCTGATCGAAATCCGGGACACGGACAAAGGCACTGTGCAGAGCACCAAGACGGATCGTGATGGCGTCTACCGCTTCTTCTTTCTGACTCCTAGCCGATATACCTTGACCGTCAGCCATGAAAAGTTTCGCAAAATCAGCCGGACCGTAAATGTGTTGCTCGGCCCTCCCGGCACAATGGACGTAAATCTGGAAATCGAGACGAGCAGCACGGCGATCCGGGTAACCGGCGAGGCTCCGTTGCTGCAGGCCGAAAATGGCGACGTATCTACCACCTTAAGTCAGAAGCAAATCAGCGAGGTGCCGAACCCCGGGGGCGATCTCACCTACATTGCGCAGATCGCGCCGGGGGCCATCATGAATACGGACACGATTGGCCTGAGTTACCTGGGCAACGTTTCGATCTTAGGGATGCCTGGCACGTCTAATTTGTTTACTGTGAACGGAATGAATAACAACAATACGCAGCAGAACACGAACAACAGCGGTGCGCTAGGCATGATGCTGGGGCAGAACGAGGTGCAAGAGGCAACAGTGGTGAGCAACGGATATTCGGCGCAATTTAGCGGAGCGGCAGGCGCGAACATCAGCTACATCACAAAGTCTGGAGGGAATGCATTTCACAGCGATGCGTCGTACTACTGGAATGGACGCGCACTGAATGCGAACGACTGGATCGACAATGCCGAGGGAAACGCCCGGCCTTTCGATATCGCGAATCAGTGGGCTGGATCGCTGGGCGGTCCGATCATCAAGAACAAGCTGTTTTTCTTTTTCGACACCGAAGGCATGCACCTGGTGCTGCCGTCACCCACCTACGTGATCCTGCCCACCACCCTGTTTGAATCTGCGACCATCCAAAATATTGATTCAGTATTTGGAGCGACGTCGGCATCGCACCGGTTTTACCAGCAGATATTCGATTTGTATAACGCAACGCCGGGTGCGAGCGCGGGAATTGCCGGCAATTTTGTAGACTCGCTGGGCTGCAACGGATGGACGAATCCGAATGATCCGAATGGATTGGGCGTAACCGACGCTTGTGCGACACATTTTTTTGAAAACTTATATCATCCGGCCAGCGAGTCGATAGTATCGGGCCGTCTGGATTGGAACGTGGGTGCGGGCGATCGCTTGTTCCTGTTGTTGCAGTACGATCAAGGCCAGCGCGCCGCCTACCTCGATCCCATCAGTCCGGCCTTCAACGCCTATACAAGTTCGCCCTGGTGGCAGGGTCAGCTCAGTGAAACGCACGCGATCAGCGCGACAGCAGCGAACCAATTCTTGTTGGGTGGCACATACATTAATGAGGCCACCAGCGTGGCGAATCCCGCGCAGACAGAGTCCGCATTTCCCACCGTGCTTGCATGGGGCAACGCAGGATCCGCGTTCTCCAACCTGGGCGGAGAGGATTTTCTCTACGCGCAGCCAGCCGGGTCGCGAACGATTACGTACCAGATCTCGGACGACCTGGTGAAGACCAGCGGCAAACACAAATTGGGCGTAGGACTGGACTTTTTGCGCACAGACTTCTCGGGAGACGGTTTCAACTTCAGTGGCACCGGACAAATTGCTCCGCAAACGATTGGAGCGTTTTTTTTCGGCGGAGCAAATCCAACGAACCCGAACACGGACTTCACCAATCTGTATCAGAATTTTCCGGCGGTAGTATGGAACCGCCTCGCGTTCTATACGCTGGGAGCGTACGCACAGGACGAATGGTATGCGCGCAGCAATCTGACGCTGACCCTCGCGCTGCGCGCGGATCATCAATCCAATCCTGTTTGCGCAAGCGGTTGTTTCGCGCGCCTGACGGGGCCGTTCGATTCCATCAACCACGATGTTGGCCGGCCTTACAATCAAGCGATCCTCGCTAACCAGAAGCAGGCTTTTACGAGCACGGACGCCATCGTGTGGTCGCCGCGGTTCAGTTTTGCCTGGCAGCCTTTCGGGGTCGCGCAGCACACCGTTCTGCGCGGCGGGATCGGCATTTTCTACGATCCCGTGCCGGGCGTGCTGGGGACAACATTTGCCTATAACCCGCCTCAGGTGAATTCGTACACCGTCTCGGGCTACCCCCTAGCGCCGGGTGAAGTGAACAGTCTCACGCAGAATGTAATCGCGTCGAACATGGCTTTCACGCAGGGCTTCCAGGAAGGAGCAACTCTGGCGGATCTGCGAGCCGGCAATCCTAATTTCACTCCTCCGGCGATTCAGGCGCTATCGCATACGCTGCATTCGCCGCAGTATCAAAAGTGGAGTTTACAGGCGCAGCGGAATTTCGGCGCGGCGGCATCTTTGACCATCGGTTATTTCGGAAATCACGGCATTCACGAATTCGTCCAGGACATTAATGCGAACGCGCACAATTTCGGTCCTTATCCGACCCAGCCATGCGGCAGCTTCGCGGTTGCTCCTTGTTACGACACGCGGTTTGGCCAGGTGTCGCAGTATGCGTCAGATGCCATTTCCAATTACAACGGTCTGGTCGTTTCGTTCGAAAAGCGAATTAACCGATGGGGCAGCGGAATACTGCAGGTCAACTATACGTACGGACATGCGCTCGATGAGATTTCCAACGGCGGCATTGGGCAATTTGCGTTCGGGAGTTCGCTGTTTCCGCAGGATGGCAACGATCTTCGCGGAAGTTATGGGCCCGCGGATTACGACGTTCGGCATTCGCTCAACGCAAACTACGTATGGGAGATTCCGTTCAAAGCAGCGCTTCACGACCGTGGCCCGGAATGGATTGTGAGCGGGTGGCAAGTCTCTGGAACCGTGCTGGCTCGAACCGGCTTCCCATACACAGCTGTTGACTTTGGAGAGAGCGGTTTCTTGGCTCAGGACAATGTTTACGGGCCGATTTATTCCGTGCCGGCCGCTCGACTAGCTTCGTCGGGACCATGCGGTAAAGGGGCGGCCGTTCCGGCATCGCCGGTTCCCTGCCTGCCCGCGCAGGTGGACGCGAATGGAGCGCCGAGTCCTGGCGCGCTGTTTATCCAGAGCGGTTGCGAGACGGGATTCAACACCGGAACTTTACCGGGGCCGAGTGGTCCCTGCAGCGGCGAGAGCGTGGCATTTGCGCAAGGACGCAACCATTTTCGCGGGCCAGGCTATGTGACCACGGATCTGGCGGTGATGAAAAACACGAACATCCCGCATTGGGAGAATGCCGTGTTCGGGTTTGGCTTCCAATTTTTCAACCTCTTCAATCATGCCAATTTCGGATTTCCCGATACCTTGAGTTCAGACAGCACGTTCGGGCATATTTTCTACCAGGAGCAATCTCCCACCAGCGTTCTGGGGTCTGGGTTGAACGCGAATGTATCCGCGCGGATGATTCAGGTGAGAGCACAATTACGGTTCTGATTCGCGGCAATCGTGCGCGGTCAAAAATTTTCCATCATCCAGACATTATTGCTGTTACCAACGTTACTGATCGCCAAGTGACGGCCGTCCGGGGATGGCCGTGCCCAGGTCCAGTTTGCGCCGCGGTCTTCCCATAACAGACGCGCATTGCCACGCAAATCGAGGTAGAAGAGTTTGGCGCCTTCTGGAGAGTGCGTGGGGACGTAGAGGCCGTTGCTGTTGGAGGCCCAGTGAAATTCCTGGACGTTGCGGAGAGTGCTATGGAGCTGTCGTTCTGGCTCTCCACGCAAAGAAAGTATGTGTATGGGACCGTCGGGATTTCCACTCACCGCCAGGCGCGTGCCGTCGGGAGACAAGTCGAAGTCCCAATAGCCGATGTTTGGGTCGCTTGGAATTCTGGCAAGTTCACGGCCTCTGCCATGAAGAACGTCAAGCGAGGAAAAGATCGTTACTGTGCGATCTTCGATCTGCTCCGCCAGGACGCACAGGTTGACGGGAGGCCGGGCGCAGAAAACTGCGGATTCCGGGAGAACTGTTGTGAGAGTCTCCGGCGACCCGCCGGCTAACGGAATGCGAAGGAGCTGATCCGGGATTTTGGGGTCGCTCGAGCGAGGATAGGTGACGCCCAGAATCCAATTGCCGTCGGGAGTCGCAGGGGTATCGCGCAGGTTAGTCATGGTCAAGAGTTCGGGATGGTCCGCTAGCAGCGATTGTTTGTAGAGACCAAATTTTCCGGAGCGATTAGAAGTGAAGATGATGCTCGAGCTGTCGTTGGTCCAGTCTTGCGTGAAGTTTATGCTTTCGTCCAGCGTGAAGTGACGAAGGTTCCGCAGGCGCGCGCCGGAAGCGTCCAAGTCTGCCACGTGGATGGTGGAATGTGAGGAACCTCGCAGGAACACGAGGCGCTTGCCATCGGCTGTTACGTTGGCGTTCCAAATACAGAACCCAGGCCAGTTAGTCAATCGCTTCGGTTTGTCGGTCAGCTTGCCGGAGTGCACATCCACGCGCATAGACCAAAAATCGCAATCGTCGCGCGGGTCTGTGAATTCGGCAGAGGCCGAGCTGACCTGGTACACCACGCGGCCATCTGGCAGCCAGGAGATATCGCCGTGAAACCCTTTGGTCTGGGATGCGTTGACAACTATGAGCGTGGCGCCACTGCGCATGTCCCGAGTCCACAGTGTGTCGCCGGCAGCATCCGTGGTGAAATAGATGGAACGCTGCGCGTCCGGTGACCAGAGCCAACCACTGAGGGAGTCGTTCTCGTCAACGGACATGATCTGGCGCGGTTGCTGACCGTCCGAATTCACGAGCCACGCTTCGCGATCTCCGAATTTTCCCGCGTACGTGCCGTAGGCGACGGTAGATCCGTCGGGTGAAACCGACCAGGCCGTAGCGTGTTCGCGAAGTTTCCGCGGGGGCTCCTTCATTCGCGAAAAAATCCATATATCGGTGGTGCGCGATGACCGATCAATTCCCGCGGCCTGACTGGCCGGGTGGGAATCTACGAGAAACCTGGAGTTGTCAGGAAACCAGCCGGAGTCGATGATTTCCCACGCAAAATTGGCAGCAAGAATCCCTTGCGGAGCGGCCACCGGGTGACTCAGACCGGTATCAATATCCTTGACCTGAATTCCCTGTGGATCTACATAAGCGAGATATTTTCCGTTGGGCGAGATGGCGCTGCTACTCACGGGATTTTCAGAGGAATTGATAGTGAGCTGGCGAAGTTTCATGTCGGGGAGGAGCGGCGGCGATTGCGGTGTATTCTTCGCGAACCAAAGCGCAGCGAAAACGATCATTCCCGCACATCCCGCTGCCACAACCCATCCCCGCCAACGGGAGACGGGCTCCTCTTCGAGACTGCGCTGCACGGCTGCGAGATCCGCGCGCATATCGTCGGCAGACTGATAACGGGCTTGGCGGTCGTTTTGGAGCGCGCGGTCGAGAATCTGCTGGAACTTCGCTGGGAGCTTAGGATTCGCTTGCCGCCTCGCAGTTGGCGCGTGCGGCAAGATGGAGTTGGGAGACTCGGGCCTTTCGTCACCGTTCAATGCGCGTTGGCCGGTGGCCAATTCGTGCAAGACCAGACCAAACGAAAAGAGGTCGGTCCGCGCGTCCAGTTTTTCGCCGCGCGCTTGTTCGGGTGACATATAGGCAGCCGTGCCCATAGCTACGCCGGTGCGGCTTAGGAACGGATCGGGCGTTGGGTTGCACGCGGGTTCGTGAGGCGGTACGCCGGTCGCCACGCCATCGTGGGGATTTTCTCGCGAGTCTTCCTGTCGCGCTGCGCCCGAAGCAAGTTTCGCCAAACCAAAATCCAAAATTTTCGCTTGGCCTTGCGAGGTGAGGAAAATATTTGCGGGTTTGATATCGCGGTGAATGATGCCGCGGCCGTGCGCGGCCGCCAGTCCACCGGCGATTTGCAGGCCCACGTCCACGACCTTCGCGAGATTCAGCGGTGCCGGCGCCTCGTTGTCCGCCGCGATCAAATCGCGTAGCGTCTGGCCTTCGAGGAGTTGCATCACCAGGAATGGCCGCCCCTGGTGCTCTCCGAATTCGTAAATCGGACAAATGTTTGGATGTTCCAGCGCGGAGGCCGAGCGCGCCTCGCGTTCAAAGCGTTCGAGCGCCGCCGGGTCTTTGCTGGATTCTTCGGGGAGAAACTTCAGGGCAACGAGGCGGCCGAGTTTCGCGTCCTCAGCGCGATAAACCAAGCCCATGCCTCCGCTGCCTAGTCCATCTAAGACGCGATAATGCGAAATCGTTTCGCCCACCAGCGGATAGGCGACGGCATCGAGACCGACCCGTACCGCGGCCTGCAGGTCGTCGCTTGCGCGGCGCTCGTTCAGGAGCAGCGCTTCCACCTCCCGCCGCAGATGCGAATCGCCGTCGCAAGCCGCATCCAGCAGGCCTGCGCGCTGCGCCGGATCGCATTCCGCAACGCGATGAAACAGCTCCTCGATTTGCGCCCAACGTTCCGGAGTCATGAAACACCTAACCGCTCTGCATTTCCTTATACAGCCACGCTTCCGCCATCCTTAAGTCACGACGTACCGTAACCGCGGAAACGTCCAGCGCCTGTGCAATCTCATCCATCGAGAGCCCGCCAAAATAGCGCAGCTCGATGGCCTGGCATTTTCGCGGATCAATCTTCTCGAGCGCGGAGAGGCCGTGGTCGAGGGCCAACAGATCCGGTTTCAGGCCATCCTGAAAGCTCACCGCCGATTCCAACGGCACTTTGAGCCCGCCACGTTTGAGAGCGTGTTTGCGGCGCGCGTGGTCCACCAGAATCTGGCGCATCAATCGTGCCGCGACGCCGTAAAAGTGTGATCGGTTCTGCCAGTTCGGATTCGTCTGATCCATGAGCCGCAAATAGGCCTCGTGCACCACCGCCGTCGGTTGCAGCGTGTGCCCCTGGCGTTCTCTGCGAAGGTAGGCAGCAGCAAGCTGGCGAAGTTCCCGATACACGAGCGGCGTCAGTTCATTGAGGGCGTTCTGGTTGCCCTTCGCCCATTCCACAAGCAACAGGGTTACTTCATGGGTGTTAGACATTGCTTCCGTGTGGACCGTGCTGGACGTCAATCGTGTCCGGATTATACACCGAAGTCCGCTGCGAGCCTCCGTCTGCGGCGGCGCGAACACAGAAAAAAGTCCCCAGGCCATGATCGGTTTTGGCTGTGCTTCGCGCATGAGCAAGTAGAGAGGAGTACGGCGAGCGTCGTGCGCAAGTGCGGCGCCTGCAGCTCATCGCTGAGGCGGCGATCTAGAGGGGCGTCATGAAGAAATTCCTTTTGTGGGCATCGGCAATTTGCGGGTTGTGGGTGCTCAGCGCGTGCGGCGGTGGTGGTCGCGGTGTTGGTACGACCGTGCCGCCGCCCATTCTTGCCACTCACTTCTCTGTTGTCGCTCCCGCTTCCGTGACGGCCGGCACGACCTTCAACTTTACGGTGACGGCGCTCGACGCCACGAACGCGACCGTCACGAGTTACGCCGGGACGGTCCAGTTCACGAGCAGCGATGCGCTGGCTGTGCGGCCGCCGAATTCGCCGCTGACAAACGGAATCGGAACCTTCTCGGCAACACTGAAAATCAGCGGCAACCAGACCATCACGGCCACAGACATGGCCAGCGCTTCAGTCACCGGCACCTCGAACGTTATCACCGTCGCCAGCAATCAAAATTCTCTCACCATCACGTCTGGCGCTCCTCCCAGCGGAATCGTAGGCGCGGTTTACGACACGGGCCCGGACATAAGTTGTCTCCGGGGCACGCCAGGATGCGTTTGCATCATCATCGTCGGTGGCGGGATTCATTGCTTCATTCCACAACAGGGATTTCCCCTCGCGGCTACAGGAGGCGTTTCACCTTACAAGTGGAGTTGGACAGCTAAGCCCGGTTCGTCACTGCCGCCGGGTTTGGCGATTGGCAGCGCAGGCGCACGCGGAAGCGCGGACAGCGGAATTATTGGAACTCCGACGACAGCTGGGACCTTTGACGTAGTTGTGACCGTCACCGATTCGTCGGCTCCTACCGCACAAAGCAGCGCGTCGTACCCTATCGAAATTATCAACCCCCCACCCGCAGCGGCCGATGCCAAGGCGAACGAGTCGCAGGTGCCGCACCACCACTACAAGCTGGTGGACCTGGGCACGTTTGGGGGACCCTTCGGCACCATTAATGCCGAGCCGACCGAGAACTTCATCAACAATGCGGGAACAATCGTGGGCGGTGCGGACACCTCGATCCTCACACCGGTGCCCGGTTGCTACAACCCCGTAAACAACAACGACTGTAACATTTCGCACGCATTTGCCTGGCGAGACGATCGCCTGAAAGATTTGGGAACGCTGCCAGGTGGCGATTTCAGCTACGCAGAAGGGATTAACAATCTCGGGCAAATCGCGGGCGTTTCGGAAAATGACCGACTCGATCCGGCCTCCGGGAATCCGGAATTTCACGCGGTCCTCTGGGAGAACGGCGTCATCAAGGATTTGGGAACGTTGGGTGGCACGTCTAGTTTTGCTGGCTCGATAAACGATCGAGGACAGATTATGGGGGTATCTCTAAACGATATTCCTGATCCTTTCTCCGTAGTGGGCCTGGGCAGCACTACCACTCTGACGCAAACCCGCGGGTTTTTGTGGCAAGACGGGAAAATGCACGATCTCGGAACCCTCGGCGGACCGGACACCTTCGCGATTTTCTTGAATCATCGTGGGCAGGTCGCGGGAATGTCCTACACAAGCGATGTCCCGGATCCCAACTCTGGATTTCCTCCGATGGATCCCTTTCTCTGGGAAAACGGCAAGATAACGGACCTCGGAAACTTTGGCGGCACGAGTCCCTTCGGTCTCTTTTCAGGTTTTATTTCTGGTCTCAACGACGAGGGACAAGTCACCGGCACCATGACCCTGCCGGGCGACCAAACTTCTCGCGCATTTCTGTGGGACGGAAAAAAACTCTCTGACCTGGGGACGTTGGGAGGGACCTTCGCAGTTTCGTACGGGATCAACAATGCCGGTGAGGTTGTCGGTATGGCCGCACTCCCCGGCGATAACGTGTTTCACGCCTTCCTGTGGAGAAACAGGGTAATGACGGATCTCGGTACGGTAGACGGCGATGCTTGCAGCACGGCACAAAACGCCAACTCGGTCGGTCAGGTGGTGGGTTCCTCGCAGGCTTCCGATGGCATGGGGAGTTGCGTCAATCTATTCACGCATGCATTTCTGTGGGAGAACGGTGGCGCGAGCGTCGATTTGAATTCGCTGATTCCACCTGGTTCACCCGTTCAGTTGACCACAGCCAGCTACATCTCTGACCGCGGAGAGATCGTTGGCGGAGGAAATCCAGTTGGCTGCACGGACAACGATACCTGTAACCACGTTTATGTGCTGATCCCCTGCGACGAAAACCATCCTGCGGTCGAAGGCTGCGACTACAGCATGGCCGCGCCAGCCGCGACCGAATCAAGACTGAATCAGCTCACGAACGTTCCGTCCATGGGCTCATCCACGGGCCCGTCCACGGTGCTGCCGTTGGATGCGGAAAACGGGATGCGTGGGTTCTTGGGCCGACAGCAGCGATTCGGGCCACCGTTGAGGCGCCAGATATCGTGATGGTGCGCAGAATTTTTCCGGGATGCGGAAGGGAGAAATGGTCATGAAAAAAGAATCTGGTTCGCGCGAGCAAACGGTGACCGTTAAGTTTCCGCCGGCGTTGCTTTTGATAATGATCGTGGCGGTTGTGGCGACGAAATCCGTTCACGCGCAATGCACCAGGTCGTGCGGCGGACCAGCTCCCAATGATGCATTCAGCGTGCTGCACAACTTTACGGGGCCGCCGGACGGCGCTAATTCTGCGGCGAGATTGGTGGAAGACACAGCCGGAAACTTTTATGGCACTACCAGCCAGGGCGGCATCACTGGCGGCGCGTGTGGAAGCGTGGGCTGCGGAATCGTTTTCAAGGTGGATCAAGCGGGCAATGAGACGGTGCTGCACAGTTTTGCGGGACGACCGGACGGAGCTACGCCGTTAGCCGGCCTGGTGTTGGACGCGGTGGGCAATATGTACGGCACCACATCGCAGGGGGGGACTACGAACTCTGGGACGGTCTTTAAACTGGATGCCACCGGAACAGAAACCGTGCTGTATAGCTTCACGGGATCACCGGACGGAGCCGGTCCCGCGGCTGATCTGGTTCTGGACGCGGCGGGCAATCTATTGGGCACGACATCTGCCGGAGGAATTTCCGGGAGGGGGACTGTGTTTAAGCTGGATGCCACTGGCAAGGAGAGCGTCCAGTACAGCTTCAGTGGCGGACTCGACGGGTCAACTCCGATGGGCGGTTTGGTTTTGGACGCCGAGGGCAATATGTACGGCACCGCGTTCGCGGGAGGCGCGGGGCCCTGCAAGCTACCTAGACGCGGCAGGATCATGACGACCGACACCTGCGGCGTGGTATTCGAATTAGATACGACCGGGACCGAAAGCGTGCTGTACAGCTTCACCGGCGAGCCGGACGGGGCAAGTCCAGCAGGCGACCTGGTCCGAGATGCCGCGGGCAATATGTACGGCACCACCGTCGCTGGCGGAATACTATGCATCATCATCGCACCGCCATTGCCCGGCCAAGGACCGAGCGCCGAATATGATTGCGGCACCGTCTTCAAAGTGCACCCGACGGACGGAGAGACTTTGCTGCACGCCTTTAATGGAGCGCCTGACGGAGCCATTCCGTACGGTGGTTTGATTCTGGATGCTGCTGGAAATCTTTACGGCACGACCTCGCAGGGCGGAGCGGGGAGTTGTTCGGCAAGCTCGGGACTCAGCGGAATCGAAGATCTGGGATGTGGAACTGTCTTCGAGGTGGAGGCCGCCGGCAATGCAACGGTGCTGTACAGCTTCACCGGCACGGGACTCGAGTGGGCGCCAAAGGCAGGATTAGCGTTGGACCCGAGCGGCAGCGTATTCGGGACCACGACGCAAGGCGGGGTCACCGGCGGCGAATGTACGGATTTCGGATGCGGAGTGGTATTCAAATTTGCCGCGGATGTGAATCGTCCCGACGCCGCTGCGCCGACGTTTTCGCCTCCGGGCGGAACGTACAATTCGAGCCAGACTGTCACCATCAGCGACCCGACTGCCAACGCGGCAATTTACTACACCACCGACGGCTCGACGCCGACAACGTCGTCCACTTTGTACGCGGGCGCGATCACTGTGAGCAGTTCTGAAACAATTCAGGCCATCGCTGCGGCTTCCGGTGTTGCCAATAGCCCAATCGCCAGCGCAGCCTATACGATCAGCCCAGCTGACTTCTCGCTGACTGCTGCTTCCAGTGATTTGACGTTGGCGGCTGGAGGGCAGAAGACCGATGTCATCACGATCGCACCGCGGAACGGGGCTTTTGCAAATGCAATTCAATTGACGTGCGTAGTCGCGGGACCGTCCCCGACCCCCACGTGCTCACTCACAACAGCGTCCTTGACACTGGGCACGACAGCAGCGACTTCGACACTCACGATCACCGCGCCAACGGCTTCAGCGATGCAGACGACACCACCGCAGCCTATGCAGCCCGGCACATTCGCGTTTACTGTGTGGCTTCCGTTGGCATTCGTCGCTTTATATGCAGCACTCGGAGGGTCGAAGAAACGAAGCCGCACCTGCTGGGCACTTGGCGGCTCGCTGTCAGTGTTGTTGCTTCTGCAGTCCGCGTGCGGTGGTACGGGCGGCACCATGACAAGCCAGACGAATTACACAGTGACCGTGACAGCCATTTCCGGCGCAATTCAACACACGACGCAAATCGGAGTGACCTTGCAGTAGACAAGCCCCGCAGGATTGTGCTCAGCCGAGGCACGTTCGGTTTGTGCAGCGTCCAGCAATCACGCTTCGGAAAAAAGAGGCACGCATGATGCAGTCACACAGCGAGCAGACACATCTAGTGAGAGACCTTACGATGAAAGCCAGAATGGTGTTTATCTTTGTTTGCAGCGTTCTCGCGCTCGGTTCTTTCGGCGGCGAGTCTGCGCATCCGCCTCCATCCCCCGCTGGCGAATCTAGTCTCGGCTATTGCGGCGAACTCTCCCAACGGCAGCGACCAGGGAGGGTCCGGATTCACGCTGCGGCAGTGGGAGGATCGAAGAACCGAAAGAGCAGCTCCTGGGCGCTCGGCGGTAGATTGGAGATCCGGAGTACTCGGCAGAAAAACATCCGGAATCCTATCCAGGTTTCGCGCGCCATACGCACATGACTGCCCAAAGACAGCTGATTCTGGGCATTCGGTCTTTTCATTTTGCGGTCAACAGAATCAAGAGTTTGGGAGGCGCGCGGCGGCAAGGTTTTTGGGCAAAGTTGAATGGCGTTCCCCTGCCTGTCAGCCGTCCCATCTGGCCGGTGAGCCCGAATTCTATCGCGTCGATGACGCCGCTCTTGCCGGAGCCGTTGGGGCAGCAGATGGCGAATTTCTCTTTCTGAAAATCCAGGTCAAGCTTGCGGATTCCGCGTACCTCTTCGATGTGAATGGATTCCAGCTTAATCATTTGATCTCGCCTGAGTCGGCTGACAAAAAGACTTTCACGAATTCGTCGGCCTTCAGTTTTTTGGCGTCGGCAAGCATGGCGCGGAGAAGCTCGACCTGATCCGCACTCACCACTTTTGAGCCGGCGAGTTTTGCCAGGAATTTTTCGCCGATCTGTTGGTGTAACGTTGCCATACGGGTTTGAAATTAATCTATCCTGGACGGTATCGCAAGATTAAGACCTGACCACCAGGCCGAAGCACTCGGCACCGGCGGCAGCGGCTCCCCTGCTAGCCGTTTCTCCACCAGACCCGCGACGAAGTCTGCGAACGGCGCGATATCCTCGCCGACGCTCGCCTTTTCGAGGGCGTGCATGTAGGCGGTGCGGTTTTCAACGGGGATGATCGTCCACGGGTAGCCGCCGGACGCCATCATAACGTTCATCAGAAAGCGGCCGACGCGGCCATTGCCATCCATATACGGATGGATGTAGACGAATATGAAATGTCCTAGTACGGCGCGGACGGATGGTTCCGCCTCCGCGCGCAAAAGATCGAACAATGCCGGCATCGTGTCTCGCACAGCCTCGCAGTTCAGCGGCACATGCATGGATTTGCGGATATAGACTGGACTGTTGCGGTAGCCGGCGAGATCGCTGGGCTTGAGGATACCGGCGCTCACACTCGGCGCGAACAGCTCGCGGTACCAGTTCCGGTGATCGTCGGCGGCGACGTCGCCGGCGTTCGCGCCTTCGACGACGCGGCGCACGCTTCCCTGTACAGACTGATAAGCCAGCCAGTAGCCGCGCGCCGCTATGGCGTTGCGCTGTTCGCGGTCGCCCTCGTCCGCCTCCGGGTTCCACGTTCCGGTGCGTACGCGCTCGATCAGGTCGCGCGCTACGCGGTAGCCTTCAATCGACAGCGAATGATAGGCGTCCGTGACGTAGGCGTCGTCGACGCGCTTCATGTAGCCGTCAGCACTCCTTGGCAGGCCGGGCGCTTTTGGAAACCTTGCGATGATAGGTTCACGCATTTTTCTCCACAGGAGCCTGATGCGGTTGACGTAGGGGGACGTCTCGCGGGCGGCGAAGTCAAGCGCAGGCTTGTCGGCAAACGGATCGTTTTCGCGGGCCGCGTGGCCGGCGGCCGCCATCGTTTTCAGAATTTCGTCGGCGATCTGAGCACGGCCGATATTGCGGAACGCACCGGCCAGACGGCCGGCGATGACTGTGTGGCCGCCATTGAGCAAGCGCTCAAGTAGCGGCGAAGCATCGCGGATCAGCGGCATGACCGCGCGCACATCCGTCGCGTGGTTCGTGAAAAATCCCGGCGAACATCCGATCAGCGCGCACTCGGGCGAGAAAAGACGCAGCCCATCCTTTTCGGCGCGGTCGGCGGCGACAGGCAGAGCGGCGCGCAGGTCGAACAGCGACGTGCCGTGCGGGAGTTTTGTAATTTTATTACGCGCGCGCGCCGATCGCACCATCAGCTGGCGGGGCACGGTCCAGTTCCCCGCGTGCAGAGACAGGGATTGTTCGGGCGACAAACACCAGTCCGCCCCGAACCGCTCTTCCAGATAGTCGGCGCAGAAGCGCCAGAAAGAAGCATACCAGGCCGTGCTCTCCCCTTTGACTTCATCGGGACGGCTCGGAATGTACCAGCCTTTGATGACTTCCTGCAGGAAGCCCGCAGTGACGAGGCGCTCCCGGTGCGTGCGCGTCAGGTCGCGCGCGCGAATCGCGGCTGCGCCGCCCGCGGCCTGGAGCTTTTCCAACAGTCCGAGCGATTCAGCGAGTTTCTCTGGCGGCGTGGCCATTGGCTGCGTCCTCCGCTTAGCTTATTGCGCTGTACGGTAATTAGCTTTTTATGTTGTACCATTATTAGCTTATTATGTCGAGGCCGCCTTGCACGTGAACGTCCTCCCCCGTATAGAGAAATCGCCCGACATCCGACTCGTCGCGCCACGGGAGTGGCGATAGCGATTGCGCCACGACTCTGGAGCAAAATACCTGTGCGATCGCCGAAATCCGCCGAGCGGTCACGCCCACTCACGGACCAATTCGGTCTCTCGCCGTCGCGGATCGCCGAAAGACAGCCATAAGTTCGTTAGATTCATGCTTGGTTAGTTAGACTTTCCGGCCAATTTAATTAGCCGTGATGATAAATTAGGCTGTCGAGCAGGGTAAAGATCGTCGAGCAGATTTCGCTTGACATAATGCGACACCATGTCGCATATTCCAAATGGCACAATACTCGATTTCTGAAGCCGCGAGGTTGCTTGGAATTCATCGGGCCACGTTGCACAGGTGGATCGACAAGCGAGTTGTGCCCGAGCCGATTACACAAGAAATTGCAGGATCGCAGATTCGCTACTGGACTGATGAGGGCTTCGCGAAATTGAAACAATACAAAGCCCAGGAGTACCGCAAAAAACCTCGCCGCAAGGCGAAACGACAGGCAAGCAAAGGCTCATGACGTAGCAGGGCGCGTCGGTGTTACTAGCACCCACGCGCCCCTAACCAAAGTGCACGTCTCAGGTGCAACGATGGCTGAAAGAGAAGTTATCTATTTCCCGTTTTGGGCGCAACTCCGGCCGGCGCCCCTGTTTCCGGCTCAATCCCGACTCTATACCGTTCGTCTATTTCCTACCGACCAGGCCCGTCATTGCGTTTCTCAGATGAATGTTGCCGAACCCCCTCGCGAACT
>JABCZD010000029.1 GCA_013289855.1 Acidobacteriota bacterium
CTGCACCACCTGCCATTTCTCTTCCGGGGAACGATCTACGCGTGGTTTTCTGCCCATGTTGCCTCCTGTCTTGGAGGCCCTGATCTTACCCAACTGAAGCGTCTAGTTTTAGCGGGGAGCACTACACGTCAAATCCCTTTGCAAGGTAGGCTCCGAGTTTTAGCCGCCTATCAACAGAAAGTCTTTCAGGGAAAGCGCGGCCAAAATCTGCGAACAGATAAGGAACCAAGTACGACAACGAAGGAACTCGACTCAGATAGTTGGAGCAGCGGCGAAGCCACATTTGAGATTCAAATCCCCTGTCGCGGCAATGCTGTCAATCCAGGTTGCTCATCTCCTCCGCCAATTTTTCCAGGGGAACGCGATCACCGGATAATATTTCCAATCGCACGGTTTTGTAGGTTTCAAAAAAAAACGGGATCTCGAACCCCACGCCTGATTAACGCGCTTACCGGACATGTGGATCAGCGGAAAACACGTCTGCGCTTTAAGGCGATTTACTGGGAGTGGCTCTGATACGAAGAGCGAAGCTGCGGTCACCACGCCACGCGCCAATTGGCTGTTTCTTCTGGGAGCCAATGATCAGGAACAGAATAAAAATCGATAGAAGCGGCAGCCACCTTGGCTGTAGTCTCAGGATATTTGACACCATCCATCCAGAAGCACCTAGACGAGCCACCTACGTAGATAGGTGTCCAGATGCGCCGTGCTCCCGGTTGACCCAGAGGCTTCCAAGCGCAATTGGCGACAAGCCGTTGTCCACTGCGAAGAAGATAAGGCCCAAAATTAGGATTCTCCTCGGTGAACACCAGATAGTCTCCGTTACGATTCGCGTAGACCCACGCCGTGCCGACCGCTTTTTCCCCTCGAAAAATGCTGGCCGAGTGCAATCTTTGCCATGCCGCGAGCCAGCGCAAATCTCCGCTGTATTTCAAGAGAAGGAAGAGAATTGCGAGGCCACATACAAATAACGGTCCTGCACCCATCAGCGCTATTCTCAGGTTTCGAGCCTTCATGTTCGGGTATTTCACAACAAAACGGCTCAGACCGCAATGGAGGTATGTTCTGCCCAGCGATGCGAGCGTTGTTACTCCTGGTAAACGCGCTTACCGGACAAGTGGGTTTTTTGCGTAAAAAGCTGATCTGTGTTCAAAAATTCTTGATCAATTGTATTTTTAAGACTAGCTTGAACTTTTTTGGTGAGCTGCGCGTATATTTTTAGCTTTATGTCGAAAATATTTTGGCGGCCCACATTCTTGTTCAATTCAAGCAAATCCATTGCAAAACATAGGCTTCTATCGTTATCGGCATGGCTTATCGGGATTTAATTCCCAAACTCAACGCAATGGCTACGGCGCACGCGCAGCGCAACGCAATTGTCAAAAATAGGGCAGTTTCGCCCTCTCCTACCACCTAACCCGCCCTTCGTTTGACAGGCGAAAGTAAGGCGGCAATACTGACGTGCGATGATTGGCCAACTGCGCGGCAAGCTGGCGGAGAAGCGCCCGAACTCGGTACTGGTGGATGTGGGTGGCGTGGGATACGTGGTCGCGGTCTCGCTCTCCACCTACGCGGCCTTGGGGGAATTGCACACCGAAGTCACGCTGCTGATTCACACCCACGTTCGCGAAGACGCCCTCGCGCTGTACGGATTTATTTCCGCGCGCGAAAAACAACTGTTTGAGATGCTCATTTCAGCTTCCGGTGTCGGCCCGTCGTTGGCTTTAAAAATTTTGTCGGGCATGAGCGTCGAAGAGCTCGTCCCCGCGATTCGCGGCAATGATTTAGCGCGCCTCACAAAAATTCCCGGCGTGGGACGCAAAACCGCCGAACGCATGGTTGTCGAGTTGAAAGATCGACTCGACGCCATCAGCGCCGAGGTAATGATGAAGCCGGCGGTGGCGTCAACAGGCGGCGTCACTGATGTAGAAGCCGACGTGGTCTCCGCATTGGTGAATTTGGGCTACGACGCGCGCGCCGCAGAAGATGCCGTCAAAGCAGGAGCGCGAGCGTCAGGCGCAGGAAATTTTGAAAAATTGCTGCGCGCCGCGTTGTCGGGAATGAGCCAGACGAAAAAGATGAAGTAGAATTTGCAGAGAACGAGGTTTGCTGGCGAATGATCGAAGATCGACTAGGGCAGCGAATCGTTTCAGGCGCGGCGGCGGAAGAAGATCTCCGCATGGACGCCAACGTGCGTCCGCAGCGCCTTAGCGAATACATCGGGCAGAAACGCGTTAAGGAAAATATCGCCATTGCCATTGAGGCCGCACGAAGCCGCGGCGACGCGCTCGATCATGTATTGCTCTATGGTCCGCCAGGCCTGGGCAAAACTACGCTAGCACAAATCATCGCCAACGAATTGAATGTCACCATCAAAACCAGCGCCGGCCCGCTTCTCGAACGCAAAGGCGACCTCACCGCGATTCTAACTTCGCTGGAGAGCAAGGAAGTTTTCTTTCTCGATGAAATTCACCGCCTGCAGCCCGCCGTCGAAGAAGTTCTGTATCCCGCGATGGAAGATTTCCGCGTGGATTTAATCATCGGTCAGGGCCCCGGCGCGCGCATTCATCCTTTTCCGCTCAGCCGCTTCACCTTGATCGGCGCCACTACGCGTGCGGGCTTGATCACCGCCCCGCTGCGCTCCCGCTTCGGCATTGTTCACCGCCTGGAATTTTACGACCCGGAAGATTTGCTGATCATCATTCATCGCTCGGCGAAAATTTTGAACATCGCCATGGATGAAGGCGGCGCGGAAGAAATCGCCAAGCGGTGCCGCGGCACGCCGCGCATTGCCAATCGCTTGTTGCGCCGCGCGCGGGATTTTGCCGAAGTGCGCGCCGCCGGCCGCATCACCCGCGCCGTCGCGCAGGAATCTCTCGCCATGCTCGGCGTCGACGAAAACGGCCTCGACGAAGTGGATCGCAACTTAATGCTTGCGCTCATCGAAAAATACGGTGGCGGCCCGGTCGGCGTGGGCACGCTTGCCGCCGCGCTCAGCGAAGAAGAAGACGCCATCGAAGAAATGTACGAGCCGTATCTGATGCAAATCGGCTTAATCGATCGCACCCCCAGAGGACGCGTCGCCACCGCTCGCGCCTATGAATACTTTGGCAAAGAGCTACCGAAGCGCCAGACCAGACTGTTCTGAGACAGCATCTCAGAAACCACACGCTCATGACCGTGCTTTACCTTTCGCTAGGCTCCAACATCGGCAACCGCCTGGAAAATTTGCGCGCCGCCATTGCAGCGCTGCCCGATGCAGGCGCGCGCGTCCGCCGCGTCTCAAAAATCTATGAGACCGAACCGGTCGATTATCTCCAGCAGGATTGGTTCCTGAATTGCGTTGTGGAAGCGGAAACGCAATTGGCCCCCGTTGCATTATTGCAACGGTTGCGAAAACTTGAGGCCAACCTGGGCAGCGCGAAAGCCTTCGCCAAAGGCCCACGAATCATCGATGCAGATATTTTATTCTACGGCGACGTGGTAATTAATTCCCCAGAGCTGCAAGTACCGCATCCCCGCATGCCCCAGCGCAAATTTGTCCTAGTCCCCCTAACCGAAATCGCCCCCGACGCACGCCACCCCATCACCGGCCTGACCGCAACTGAAATGTTGCAAGTCACGACGGATCACAGCGACGTCCGCGTCGCCGACGCGAAGTTGTAGCGGCCGTGCTTTACAGGCTGACGAAAGACACTCTGTTTTGCGAGTTGCAGCCTCCGTTTTGTGCGCCGCAGCCTCTGCTTTGTGGGTCGACGCCTCTGTTTTGTGGGTCGGAGCTTTAGCTCCGACATCAAGTGCTTGGCTACCAATGCGCTTTAGCGCCTGAGGAACCACTCTTGCCTCCGCAGTACCTACATCCCAAGCCGCTACCAGTGCCGATTCAAATACAACTCAAGTACGCCGCAACAGCAACCGGTGCAGTGTGAATTGCTTCGGCTCCAGCGCATCGAGTTCAATCTGCGTGAGCCGCCCCTCGGTAATCTCACGCCACACATACACGTTAGGATCCGTCTCCTGCCGTTCGCGGCCATTCAGGCGCCGCAGAAAACTCCCAGCGTCATCGCGCGAAGCCACCTCCCGCAGCGTAGGCCGCGCCAAAGCCTCCACCACATAGCTACGCAAAAGTTTATTCCAGTAATGATTGAACAGCTCCCCCGACGCGAAAATGTCGCTCCACGCCACTTCGCCGCCGTACGCTACAATCACGCCCACCACGCGTTCGCCCTTGAGATGACTGGTTTCTTTCGCGAAACGATTGGCGATTTGGTCCACGAAATCATCAATGGAAACGCCAGTAGACTTCGACGTATAAACCTTGTCGTACGATTCCGTGGGCGCCTCAACGGCGATCGCCTGCGATAAGACCTCCACATTCAATCGCGCCGCCGGCGCGGACGGTGCCGCCGCCGCCGTTGATCCGCTCCGCACCGCGTTCCACACCTCTGTCTGCGCCTGATCGACTGCGGCTTTTTCCCGCACGCTGGGATGCACAATAGTTTTCGCGGCCACGAAATTCGCGCCGCTGGACCATCGCCCATGCTCCACGCAAAAAACATCCAGCGGCAGTGGCGGCGCACCCACCGGAACGATGCGGTCCTTGCCAATGATGCGATCCTGCTTTCCGCCGCTCACCAGTTCGCCGGCCAGCAGCAGCAGCGGTCGTTTGCTGCGGTTCACCAGCACCAGCTGATTCACCGACGCGCCGCCGCTGCGGTATTCCGGGACCACCCGTGCATCGCCCCCGCGCGAACGCGCCATCCCTTCGGCGCCCTGCTCGCGAATCAGCACCTCGCCGGAAGTTAAGCCTTCATCTAGCGTGAGAAAATTGCTCGTGTCGTAGCCCGAACTGCTCGCTACCGGAAAGATCGAGATGTTTTCGTAAGTAATCGCCTCCAGAATGTGCCAATCGCCCTCCGGCCGAGCCGGCGGCTCCGGCGCGCGCGGCGGCGACCATGCAAATCCCAGTGCGCCAACCGTGCTGACACCCATCAAAACGCTGATCAAAGCAGGAAGAACGGAACGGGCCATAAAGTCCTCCTTGGCAAGGCTGAATTGCGGTACGCAGATAGAACGGAGCAGGCGGACATTCTTGCGCGGAAAAGTGCAATGGAAGGTGTGACGATCCAAAAAAATCAGAAAAGGAAATCAGGAGAGAAGCTTTAAATCCTGCTAGCGGTTAGGGTTGCCCAGATTGTCGTTCCGTCGCGGCCGGCGGCTCCGCGAAGCCTCGCTCTCGCTCTTTTCGTACTCGGCCAGCTCTTCGTCGGTATAAGAAAAGGAATCCCGCGACGCGAACATGGAGTTCGAGCGCCCCGCGGCCTTCTTCTGTTTGCGCAATCCGCCGAATTCGTACCGCACCTGGCGGATCGGCGCCGCGATGGCTTTCACTTCCACCAGCAGGTCGCTGACCTTCTCCAGAAAATCGTGCAGATGGTAAGGCCGCACCACGTACGGCACACGCGCGCTTTCCAGCTGGCCCACATGCTGGCTGCCGGTTAGTTCCGGAATCAGGAATAGCACCCGCATCCGCCCGCCTTCTTCGACGGACACGCCGGATAACTCCCGCAACGTAATGAACGCCGCGCTGTTCGGCGGTGTGAGTGCGATATTGGCGATCACCAAGGACCATTCGCCGGATTTCAGTTCAGTAAGTAGCAGTTGTGGGTCGGGAACAATACGGACGCGCCAGCCTTCAGAATCCAGAATCACGCGCAGCGCTCCGGCGCTTTGCGGATCAGCATCGAGCACGAGGATACCGACTTGTGCGGCTTCGAGCGGGACGGGCGGCGTACCCATTGCGGGAGTATAGCGCTGCGTTTCGCAGCGCGCCCCGTACCAAAGGACAGGTGGAGCGAAGTGGCTAACCTTAGACGCTAACCCAGACCCTAACCTGGTGGCGCAGTAGGGCTCTCCGTTTTCGGAACGATTTGCTTGCAATTATCCGCCAATCGCGGAGGCCCGGAAGGGCCGCCGTCGCTGGCGTCCGTCAAAAATCCGCCATTCCCTTTGCTCCACCACACCAGCTTGCCGTCCGAGTACCGGCCGCCGTCCGCAGAGAGCACCTGCTTCATCACGTGAACCTGCCCCTCATAGGTCACCCGCGCGATCGTTCCACGATAGCTCACCTGGATGTGTATCTTGTTGTCACACGAATAACTTACGCGATGCCAGGTGGTGCTCGCTGCTGGAGCGCCATTCGGCGCTGGCGGTTGTGGCGGCGACTGTGGCGCCGGCTCTTGAGCAACCACGGGTTGTGCGATACCGCAGACAATCATGCCGGACAGCAACCAGCGACGCGCCGTATCGAAATTGCGAACGAGTTCTTGATGCAACGAAGGTAAACGCATGACCGACCTCCCTTGGGCCGCTATAGCCCGTTACTGTCCGATCACCAGATCGGTTCCTTCGCCATACCGGCGCAGGCCGCTGCCGTCCCAAAAAATACGAAAGATCGCCGAGGCAGCCGCGGAAGTACGCCGCGTGTAGAAAACTTGTAGGCCGTCGCGAGACCACTCCCCGTTTCGCGCCAACTCGTCGGGCAGGCTGAGGGTCGTTCTGCGCTTAGCGCGTACCTCGCATAGAAAGAGTCCGTAAGCGTTACCGCTCGCGTCGACAGGAGCGCCCGCGGGCGCGGCTGTATAGGTGGCAGAAATGAGCAGGAGGTCGGGATTGCTGGGGTTCACGCGCAGCGTATCGGACGGCCGGATCTGCAAAGTGTCGCCGTAAATATCTCGAAGCGATACAGTTTGCGCAGGCTTGTCTTCGCTCAACCAGTAAGCATTTTGTGCGTCCGTCGCCAGCACGGTATGCGCATCCACCCAGCCTTGCAGCGAGACCACACTCTGCGGCGAAAACGCAGCAGCCTTTTCCGGGGCGTCGGGCGCCATCACCCAAACCTGCGTTTTTTGATCCACGGAATTCACATACGCGATCCGTGAATCGTCCGGCGACCAGAAAGGTTCACTGGCCGCGCCGCGTACTAGATCACGGGAACGGCCACTCTCAAAATCATAAAGCACGATAGTCGCCAGCGAACTCGGGCTGGGATCCGGGCGAACATAAAGCAATCGCTTTCCATCGTGCGCCAGCGCCAGCTCCGAACCGCCAGGTGCGGCGATTTTCTTCACTCCATTGCGGCTCACCACGATCTTCCCAGCTGGATTTATATACGCCACCGCCACTGGCGCCTTGGCGTTTGTGATCGGTGGAATCGCCGGCACCTTCTTCTTGTCGGCATCCTTCTTGTCCGTATCGTCGTCGCCTTGCGCCGATTGGCCCGGCATGCGCGAGAAAAGCTCGGCGGCAATCCGCGCGCACCCCTGCAGCGTCCCTATTTGCGAATGGGTGACCGCAGCGCGAAAGGTGTATTTCGTTGTCGAAGCCGAATCCGCGCAGGTTTCCCGGCTTAGATGTACCGACACCTCGGCGCCGGTTGCGATGTCCTTGGCGCGGTAAATCCAAGATTCCGCCGCACCCTCCCGCGAAATTGCCGCCGGCTCTAGAACAATCGGCGGATAGCCCTGCCGCTCAAGAAGTTCAGGTCCTTTGGGCCCAATCCGCACGTCCCACGTCGGCGCGCTGCCAAACGCCAGAAGAAGTATCGGATAGTGCGTGGACTGCGGCGCGTTGGGCATCGCCCCCGTTGCCGGAGCGTTCGACGCGGGCTTTTTGGCCGCCGGAGGAGTCTGCGCCGCAGCAAAATTGGCCGTAAAAGCAAGCGTTGTCGCGAACCAGAACTGCAACGCAAGACGCGATAATTTCACGGCGTTCCTCCCGTCACAGAGTAGCTTGGGGCAAGGGAGGAGGCAAATGCCCCAGATCAATCAACGACCAACAAGGTTCTTCAGTAGCACAGGCACTCCTGCCTGTGCGCGGTTGACGTCACTCCGCGATTTCGACCGTCGCGCACCCATGTACCGCAGCCACCGCAACTGCAAAAACCCCCAGAGGTAGGAGTGCCTGTGTCACCACCAAGGAACGCCCACCCTCGCGGCGACGGACCAGTACTGGTTGGAGCCGAATAAAAGGCCCATTTAATTGTTGACATAGCGAACAAAAAGCGAAACACTATGAATGTTCGAGGTGGGCTATGTCTCCAGTGCACTCCTTTCCGGCTACGGGCTTTCGTATCCGTCGCCGCCACGTTTCACCAACTCCAGCACCACTCTTTCCCATTTGCCCTGAAGCAGTTAGCCCAAATCCATTGGCTGGTGGGCTTGCCCCGCTCACGAGCCCCAGTGGCAGTTCGCATGGCCCCAACGCGGGTTGCCCCGCGCTAATGGCCGGCGATGCAGGCTTGGCGACCGCTCCGGCTACCGCCGGACCGCGCCGAACCTCGACTGCCGCTGCGCCACTGGTTGGCATTGCCCGCCTCGCATCTATTTCTCCCGCTGCCGAGAGCAAACGCCGCTCCGAGGAGCGCCCGGAGTACTTCCTCTTGCCGGTGCGCTCGATTCTGAACCGCTGCAATTCCAAGCGCGTGCCCTTTGAATGGACCATCAACCCGTACCGCGGGTGCGAGTTTGCCTGCAAATACTGCTACGCCCGGTACACTCACGAATTCATGGAGCTGGATGGGCTGGACTTCGAGAAAAAGATCTTCGTGAAGCAGGATGCCGGCGCCCTGCTGCGCCGCGAAGTCCCGGAAAAATACTGCAAGTCCGGCGAGCGCCCGAATCTGGATCACCCGGAGCACATCGCTATCGGCTCGGCCACGGATCCTTATCAGCCCGCAGAGCGTGAGTATGGCGTGACCCGCGCCTGCCTGGAAGAGCTGGTGCAGCGCGAAGGCCTGAGTATTTCCATCACCACGAAGTCCAATCAGGTGGTGCGAGACGTCGAGCTGCTGCGTCGGATCGCCGCACGCTCGGCGCTGTACGTGAACATGACTGTAACCACGTTGCGGCCGCGCCTGGCCAGATGGTTGGAGCCGCGTGCCCCGCGCCCGGACCTGCGCCTCGCGGCTTTGCGGCTGTTGCGCGAGGCGGGTGTTCCGGCGGGCGTGCTGGCCTCGCCGGTCCTTCCGGGAATTACCGACGGCGCCGGCGAGCTCGAGGCTTTGGCGCAGGCGGCGAAAGATGCCGGTGCGGCGTGGTTTTCCTCCGGCATTTTGTTTCTGCAACCGACCTCAGCCAAGCAGTTCATGCCAGCGCTGCGCGAGAAGTTTCCGCGATTGGCGAAGCAGTACGAAGAATGGTTCGGCCGATACGGCCACGTGCCGGACGATTATCGCGCGGCCATGCGCCGGCGCTTGTCGGACATCCGCAAGAAATTCGGCTATCCCGACCGGCCCTTTAGCGAGATGCAGACGCCGGTAGCCGCCGCGCAGATGTCCCTGGCATTGAAGGTGGCCGGTTAATCGTTGTTTGAATTCGATATCATACTGAGCGCAAAGGAGATCAAGGTATTTGTTTTCAGTATGATATGGAAGTATTCATTCTAATGGGTTTACGTAATAAATTTAGTAACTACATGGTTACTGGTACTGGGACTTACTGAACGTTATGCTCTCTGCCGCGTTCCAGATAGCGCCGCGTGCGGTTAGGTCATGATGATCTTGTTGGAGAAGCGGCGGGCGGCGATTACGAGTAGAAAGGTGCCCATGGCGAAGAGCGCCAGGCCGTCCAGCCAGAGGTGCTGGAGGCCGGCGCCGCGCAGGATGATGCCGCGCGTGATGTTAATGAAATAGCTGGCGGGAACCAGGAAGCTGATGCCGTAAAAAAAAGCGGGCATGGTCTCGCGCGGGAAAATGTAGCCGGAAAAGAAGATGCTGGGAAGGATGGTGAGGAAGGCCAGCTGCATGGCCTGGCCCTGCGTGTTGGCTTTGCTGGAAATGAGCATGCCGAGCGAGAGCGACACGAAAATGTAGGGCAATGACAAAAATGCCAGCAGAAAAACGTTGCCGTGAATGGGCACGCGAAAAACGAAGCGCATGAAAAAAAGAATGTTGCAGAGCTCGAAGAATCCGATGAAGAAGTAGGGCAACAGCTTACCGAGTAGCAGACCGAATGGGCGCACCGGCGTGACGAAGAGCTGTTCGAGAGTGCCGCGCTCTTTTTCGCGCACGATCGCGAAGGCCGTCAAGAACGTGGTGACGTTGAGCAGAAGAATAGCCGTCAGCCCGGGCAGGAAAAAATTGGGCGAGCGCGAATCCGGATTGAAGAGCAGCTTGGGGCGCATGTCTACGGCGAAAGGCGCGGTGCTGTCGGTGACGGCACGGCGTAAAGATTCGTCCAGCCCGATCGCGGTGGTGACGTTGATGGCTTGCCCGGCCACTGAAGAATCGGAGCCGTCGATGAGCACGAGGACTTGCGCGGACATTTTGTGGATGAGGCGGTCGGAATAGTCCACGGGAATTTTGATGCCGACGCGAGCTTTGCCGCCGATAATCATGTCGTTGAGGTCGTGGTCGTTTTGCACGTAGCGGACTACGTGGAAGGTATCGGAGTTTTTAAGGCGATCGATGAGCTCGCGGCTTTCCTGGCGGCCGTCGGCGTTGTAGACCACGGTGTTGACCTGGCGGACGTTGGTATCAATGCCGAAACCGAGAACGAACATTTGCAGCAGCGGAATGACCAGGGAAAAAAATAGTGTGCCGGGATCGCGACGCACGTGCAGAACTTCTTTGTAGAAAACGGCGCCGAAGCCACGGAAAGGATTAGGCACGGGAGGCTTCCAATAAGGCTTGATGCTTGTAGGTGAGCTCGACGAATACGTCTTCGAGGCTGGCGGTCAGCGGGTGAATGTCGGTGACGGTGATGCCGTCCTTTTGCAATTGCGCCCGGAGGTCGGCGAGATTGAAATGTTCTTCCACCAGCGCGTGAATGGACTCGCCAAAAATGGTGGCGCTGCGAATGCCGGGAATATGACGCGCCAGACGCAAGGCGCGCGTTACTTGCGGCGTGACGATTTCGATGCGATCGGTGCCGGCGGGCTGCACATCGGGAAGCAGCTTGAGTTCCGCGGGCGTGCCATCGGCGATGAGCTTGCCGTAGTAAATGTAAGCGACATGGCTGCAGCGTTCAGCTTCGTCCATGTAGTGCGTGGTGACGAAAAAAGTTATGCCCTGGCCGGAAAGCTCGAAGAGCAAATCCCAAAGCTGGCGGCGGGCGACAGGATCGATACCGGCGGTGGGCTCGTCGAGAAAAAGAAGTTTTGGTTCGTGGAGCATGGCGCAACCGAGGGCCAGGCGCTGCTTCCAACCGCCGGAAAGCTGCGCGGCGAGGCGGTTGAGGTATGGAGCAAGTCCGTTGAGCTGCACGATTTCGTCGATGCGGCGTTTCATGCGCTCCGCGGAGAGGCCGTAGATGCGGCCGTAGAATCGAAGATTTTCGAGAACGGTAAGGTCATCGTAGAGGCTGAATTTTTGCGACATGTAGCCGATGCGCTCGCGCACACCTTCGGCGTCTTTGCGCACGTCCAAGCCTTCGACCCAGGCGTTGCCCTCAGTGAGCGGGAGCAAACCGGTGAGCATCTTGATGATGGTGGTTTTTCCGCTGCCGTTGGGGCCAAGGAAACCGAAAATTTCGCCTTTTTCGACTCGGAAGCTGATGTCGTTCACGGCGGTAAACTCACCAAACCGGCGCACGAGATTTTCTGCGGAGATGGCGTACTGCGGGGAGCTTTGTGCGGGATCGGCCATGGCGTCAGCTGCTGGCCTTGGACTTGAGGTCCTTAAGTTTTACGTCCGCGGCCATGCCGGCGAGGACGTGCCCGGTAGTGTCGTTGATGCGAATCTTCACGCCAAAAACCTGGTGGACGCGCTCGTCGCGGGTCTGCACGTTGCGCGGGAGAAATTCGGCTTGCTGATTGATTTGCTCGACGACGCCGTCGACCACGGTGTTTGGCAGGGCATCGACGCGGACCTCGGCTTTCTGGCCGACGTGCACGTTGCCAATCACGGTCTCGGGAATGTAAATGCGGACGTAAATTTGATCGGCCTCAAGCAGCGTAGCTATCGGCGTATTCGGAGCGATTAAATCTCCGGGACGAACGTCGAGAACCTCGACGGTGGATTTGGTGGGCGCCACGACTTGGCGCTCGCGGAAACGCGCTTCGTCATAAGAATAGGCGGCCTGCGCCAGATCCACATCTTCGCGGCGATTGCCGTGCTCCAGTTTTTCGAGCGTGGCTTGCGTTTGTTCGTATCGTGCCTTAGCCGAAGCAATTTCTTCCGGACGGTAGCCGACATGCAGCTCATTCAGTTTGTGCTGAGCATTCTGCTCTTGGGCCAGCGCGACTTTCCAGGTGGCTTCGGCGGTATCGCGCTGTTGCTTCGAGACCAAGTCTTTTTGTGCCAGCGCTTCGTAGCGATTGAAATCGGCGTGCGAACGAACTTCCTCGGCTTGGGCGCGATCCAGATCGGCTTGCGCCGCATCGATATCCTGTTGGCGATAGCCATTCAGGCGCTGGTCGTAGTCGGCTTTGGCCTGGTCGGCGGCGGCGCGGGCTTCGGCAATTTCTTCCGGGCGATAGCCGCGCGCGGATTTTTCCGCATTAGCTTTCGACTGTGCCATTTGGGCCTGCATTTCCTGGTCATCGAAAGTGATCAGGACCTGCCCGGGTTGAACGGTGTCGCCTTCGTGAACCAAAACTTTATCGATTCGGCCGCCGACCTTGGAGCCGACGCGAATGTTTCTGGCTTCGATGGTGCCGGAACCTTGCAGCGAATCTTCCTTGCGGAACCAGCCGCCAAAGATCGCCGAGGCGGCCAGGACGACGACTACTACGGCGAGCAAAATAATGTGCTTGCGCTTCACGGCTTAACTTTCTCCTACAGATGTATGTATTACGCTGGCGGCCTCGGCGGTGTTGCACTCGGTGGTGTTGCGCGGCTCGGCGGTGTTGCCCGGATCAGAAGTGTTGCGCGGCGCCAGACCGTTCCAGAGCAGGTCAAATGCGGCGTGGATGCGCGCGGGAAGAGAACTGTCTCCGTAGACCGACCACATCAGCAGCGTGCCGAAAACCATTTGGCGAAAGACGTGGGCGATTTCCGCGGCGGGCAGATCGCTGCGAATCTCGCGGCGGTCTTGTCCGGTTTGCACCAGACGCGTGAGCAATCCGTGGCTGCGCTTGTGATTCTCGCGCATTATTTCGCGCACTGCGGAGCTAGAAAGGTTGGCCTGCAACAAGGCGCGAACGATGGAGGGATTGCGCGCCGGCTCCGCGGTCATCTTCACACCGAGGGTGCGCAGGAACGCGGGCATGGGCTCCCGACTCTCCGCCACGCGATCTACGGCGGCTTGCAACTTGGCGATTTGCATGTCGCTAAAAGCCACGAGGAGGTGGTCCTTGCTTGGAAAGTAATTGAAAAATGTGCCTTTGCCAACGTCGGCGGCTTCGGTGATGTCTTCGACGGTGGTGTCTGCGAAACCTTTCATTGCGAAGAGGTCCAGCGCGGCGCGAAAGAGCGATTCGCGAGTGGCGGCGCTGCGGCGGGCGCGACGACCGGGTTCGAGATCGTGGTCGGGGGAGGAGCGCTGATGTGGAAGAGTCGACAATGACCTATACTCATTTATGACTATAGGTCATTTATTTTACACATGCAACTGTTTTTCTGCTGGTCTTTATCAGGACGGGGAAACGTCCCGTCTGTCCCCTCGGTTCGATACGCGCAACTTTTTCTTTCGTACCGGTAGCTCTCGCCCTGGAACAATCCGGGCTCTGGCCTCAAGGGTCGTCAGTTAATTTGAGTAATGGCGCTAATCTGCCTGATTTCCGTCTTCGGTGAAGGTCAACTCTGTGCTTACGCCGATGGCTCCCCCCATTTGGTGGTGCATCAATCTGTATTTTGTGAGGCGGGGCTTCTTGAAAGCATCCTCATAACGAATCGTTCCGTAAACGTAAATAGCACCCGTTCCGGCCCTCAATTTCTCTGTTTCCTCGAGAGTCAATCGTGGACCCAAACGCAGAAGCTTTGTTATGGATATGCCCGGACCAACAATTGAAAACATGGGCCTCAATCCTGTTGGTTCGGAAGGGAGAGTGGATACGAGGGGGTATTCCTTGAAGCAAATATTGCCCCAATGCTCCACGCGGAATGCTGGAGTTTGCCCGGTATTCTTTATCTGAACTACGGCAACTGGGCCCCAACTCGGGTGGGTAATTCTGGCGGCTGTGGGGGTACTTTGCCCTGGTGTGATTTCCGGTTCGGCAATGTTCACGATAGAACCAGATTCCGTAACAACATACGCTCTCAATTGCCGTTCATTGGTGCCCCGAGAAATGACGGTTTGCCAGATGAGGATTGCGATACCAATCCATGCCCCCACGACACCCACAACCGTAGCCTTCAAATAAAGCCTAGTGAGATAGTCGAGAGAATTGTAGTGCTCCCCGCTAAAACTAGACGCTTCAGTTGGGTAAGATCAGGGCCTCCAAGACAGGAGGCAACATGGGCAGAAAACCACGCGTAGATCGTTCCCCGGAAGAGAAATGGCAGGTGGTGCAG
>JABCZD010000030.1 GCA_013289855.1 Acidobacteriota bacterium
GGTGTTGGCTTCGTGGGCGGCGTTGCGAGTGGGAGCGGGACTCGTGACTGTGGCCACGCCCGAGCCGGTGCTGCCGATCGTGGCGGCGCACACGCCCGAGATTATGACCGAGCCGCTTCCTGCTACGGATGTGGGCAGCATTTCGATACGCAGCTTCGAATACGAGCGCTTCGAGAAATTGTTGAAAGGCAAGCGCTCGCTCGGGATTGGGCCGGGGTTGAGCACGCACGATGAAACACAACAATTTGTGCGCAGCGTGGTGGGGACGCGGACGGTTCCAGCGATTCTGGATGCTGACGGATTGAATGCGTTTGCGGGGCGAGCGCAAGAGCTGAGGAATGGCAGCGGCGCGCTGGCGTTGACGCCACATCCGGGAGAGATGGCGCGTTTGCTGGGTTGCGGAATTCCGGACGTGCAGGCGCAGCGGGTGGAAGTGGCGCGAAAGTCGGCAGCGGACTGGGGCGCGACGGTGATTTTGAAGGGGCAGCAGACCGTGGTGGCGGCGCCCGATGGGCAGGTGTTTGTGAATTCCACGGGAAATCCGGGGATGGGTACGGGCGGAACGGGGGACGTGTTGACCGGAATGCTGGCGGGGTTGACGGCCCAGTTTGGTGTGACTCCGTGGGTGCGCGTGCTGGCGTTCGGAGTTTATTTGCACGGGCTGGCGGGAGACATTGCGTATGCGGAGACGGGCGAGGCACCGTTGCTGGCTTCGGATTTGATTCACGCGATTCCGCGGGCGTATCAGCAATTTTATGCCGAGTGCGGCCGTGGGTAGGCGGGAGATTGAGACGCATTCGTCGGAAGAAACGATCGCGCGGGGCAGGGAAATTGGCGCGGGGTTGAGGGCGCCGGTTTTGGTGCTGCTTTCTGGGGATTTGGGATCCGGGAAGACGACGCTGACGAAAGGGATTGCGGCGGGGGCGGGGGCGGCGCGGGAAGACGACGTCACGAGCCCTACATTTACGTTGGTGCACAAGTACCAGGGACGGGAGCGGGTTTATCACGTGGACCTTTATCGCGTGGGGGATTTTCATGATCTGGAGACGCTGGGACTTGAGGATATTTTTAGCGAGCACGCGATCGTGATCGTGGAATGGCCGGACCGGTTGAAGTTGCGCACGAATTGGCCGGTGGTGCGGATTGGGTTGGAGCATATTTCAGAGGATGTGCGAAGGATTGTGATGGAGGACGGCGGGGAGTCCGTGCGCGGCAGTATCTAGCGGAGAGATCCGGCTGGAAAAAAGCGGTGGCTCGTGATGAGCGGCTAGAACGGCTGCAAAGATTCTCGGCTTCTCACGTCGACTCCGAAATTCCGACCCGCTAAGACTGTCGATTGTTCCGCAGCGAGCAGATCCCTCTCTGCGTCCCGCGCCCGCCCCACTGCGGCGGGAAAGAAAAAGCACGGGACTCGGTTCGGGATGACACGCGATTTTCTGTTTCGGCGAACCGTGAAGTCGTGCCCTGACGAGAAGTAGGCGTCAGGGTTTATCTTCCGGCTATTTTGTTTCTTTTGGTTTTTCGATTACCTGTTGGGTTTGAACCGAGAAGAGCTGGATGTCGGAAAAGGTGTGCTCGATGATGGTGCGGCGCTTGCCGTAATCGGTGTAGGCAACAGCGGATTTGGGCAGCCAGAGTTCGATATTTTTTGAGGCGAATGCCACTGGGGCGTAATCAATTGAAACTGCGTTCGCGAGCAGTTCGATGATTGGAACGCCTTTCACGAGATTTGTTTCGAGGTGCATGATTTGGCCGGAGTCCGCAGTGATCCAGGCGCGGCCTTTGAGGCTGACCGGGAAAACGTTCGCCTCGGTGCCCATGGAAAGCGTGCGGGGGCGCATACCGTCAACCTGGCGAAAGTAGACGACCCAGGCGGGCTGGTTATTCCACCGGGTGAGGCCTTCGCAGCGCATCTCGTAATCGCCTTGCATTACCGGATAAAAAATCAGCGCCAGAACCGGGAGTCCCTTGTCCACGGTTGTGCTGAGGTGCGCGTTGTCGCTGCCGGCAAGGGGCGTGCGAGTTTCCTGGACTTTGAGCGGGCCGGATGGTTCGCCGAAATCGACGAGATAGTCGAAATTTTCGGTGATGAACATTTCAGACATGCCCAGCCGGTCGGTTTGTTCGAAACGCAGATGCTCATGCGCGTTGAAGTTCTGAAGTAGATCAACGGTTTGCGCGGCGCGTCGTCCTGCTTGTTGCAGGACTTCGTGCAGGTTGCAGGGCGGGGTCGTGGATAGGAATGGAACGGGATCGTCAACTTGGGGTGGATCCCAATGCAATTCGGCGGGCTTCTTTTGTTTTTCTTGAGCTGGGGCGGAGGGCTGTGGTTTCGCGGACGCGAATATTGCGAGTGGCACGGTCACTGCCAGGGCGAGAACGGCGGTGAATTGTAACGTGAAACGATTGCGGGTCGTCCCGCTAGAGTGAGTGGGCGAACGTGGTTTGCACGTTCTCATTTTGGCGGCGCTGGCGGTTCCAGGCCCATGATCTGGAATCCTGCATCGACGTAGAGGACATTTCCGGTGACGCCGCGGCCGAGGTCGCTGCCGAGGAAGACGGCGGCGTCGGCGACTTCGGCGATGTCTGTGTTGCGGCGCAGTGGGGCGTGTTCTTGCACGAAATCGAGGACTTTGGAGAAATCTTTGATGCCGCGGGCGGAAATGGTTTTGATGGGGCCGGCGGAAATGGCGTTGACGCGGATCTTGCTGGCGCCGAGTTCGGCGGCGAGGTAGCGGACTTCGGCTTCGAGAGCGGCTTTGGCGATGCCCATGACGTTGTAATTTTTCACTACGCGCGTGGAACCGAGATAGGTGAGGGTCATGATGGCGCCGCCGTTGGTCATCAGAGGGGAGAGGGCGCTGGAGACTGCGACCAGGGAATAGGCGCTGACGTCGAGGGCGAGTTTGAAGCCGTCGCGCGAAGTCTTGAGGAACGGCTGATTCAAGTCTTCGTGATTGGCAAAGGCGAGGCAGTGGACCATGACGTCGACGGTGCGGCCTTCTCGTTTCAGGGATTCTGCCAGGCCGTCGATGTCTGATTGTTGCTGGACGTCGCAGGCGTAAAAGCCTTTGGCGCCGAGTTCGTTTCCGAGTTCTTCGACGACGGGTTTGGCGCGGTCGTTCTGATAGGTGAGCAGGAGCGTGGCGCCTTCGCGGGCGAACGCTTGGGCGATGGCGTAGGCGATGCTCCATTTATTCCAAACGCCTAGGACGATCGCGGTTTTGCCTTCTAGCAATTTGGGCATGGTCCCGTATTTTACGCGAAAATTTGGGTTTCGGTGCGGTGGAAGGCAAAAGATTTAACACAGAGGGCGCGAAAGTAGGGCGGCGGTAAGTCCGAGACGGCAACGGCTTCTAGCGCAGAGCGGCCCCGGCTCCGTCGGGGTAAACGCCCGAGGTAGAGAACACCGTGCGCGTCGTGCGTCTAGTGCGCGTGGATCCAGCGGATTATTTCGCGGAGTAGGTCGGCGATTACGGGCCAGAGGGCGGCGAAGATGGCGATGCCTACTGCGATTATGCGGGCGAACGGCTTGGAGCTGGGGGAAGGGAGGCCGCGGTATTGCTTGAAACCCGGGGATGGGACGCCGGAGTACGGCTTGGAGCTTGGGGACGCGCCGGCGATTTGCGCTGGGGACGTAGCGCTGAATCTTGCAGACTGATTGATGTGGGCGGGGAGGTGGCGGGCGCAGAAACCGTTGGCGATGGCGGGGCGATCGCATCTTTGGCCTTGGGGACCGAAGTAGAGGCAGGGGCCTTGATCGCCGGAACTCCCGCGGTCGGTGGATGAGATGCCATAGCGAGTGGATGAAACGCCGTAGGGAGTCTGCTCGCTGTCTGTGGGACCGGTTTGAACGCCGTAGTCAGTTGGCAGGACTCCGTAGCCGGCGGGTTCGACGCCGAATTCGGGTGCCGCGTTGGATTCCGGGTCAGAATTCAAGTGTTGATTGCCGCGCGGAACGGGCGGGCTGCCCGAAAAACCATTAACGGTTAGGAACCGTGCCATTGCGCCGCGCATCACCCCTCGCTAAAGTGAAAGTTCGTGGTCTTGCTGCGCCAGAATGACAGACACCCGCATTGCGCCTTCGCCTGCCCATCCTGCCCGGATGAAGCTGGAGCCCTACTCCGCCGAGATTCGCCTGAGCAATCTGACACTGGGCGTTGACAACATCCATTATGACGTCTTTCTAAGCCCGCGGTTCGTGGATTTTACGCGGAAGTATCTGCTGGACCTGGTCCGGCAGAAAATGAACATCAGTGCGTTCTACGGGAAAGACCGCAAGCATTCGGGCGCGCCCGAACATGGCGCTTTTCGCAAACTGCTGACCGAGGTTCTGCAGGCGTCGCTGACACGCGCGAAATTTCAGCAATCGATTGAAACGGACATTCTGCACCAGCTGGCGCTGGTGAAACATCTGACCTCTGAAATCTCCAGCCAATTCTCCAGCATCGTGGTGGAATGCAAGGAGTGGATTCGCGCGCGCGGCGAGCTGTTCGAGCACAGCGAGCAAGCGCACGTGATGCGCGCGAAAATCGCGGAGATCCAGGCGGACAAGAAAAATACGTACCGCGAAGTGGGCGACACGTTGTGCCGCATCTGGCGGGAGGTGGAAGAAGGGACGCTTTCGAAATCGCGGCGAGCGCTTTTCGGCGAGGATTTCCACGAGACTTACGAGCTGTTGCAGAACCGATTTCTTTTTGCGGAAAACGGGAACGACGATCATTTGTTTCTGGAGCACTACGTCTTGCTGGCCAATTTCGTAAACGATCCCGACCGTTTTGAGATTTTCGATGGGATTTTGCTGGATTTCGTGCGCGATCTGATTTTGACGGGAGACGACGCGGACGAACTGAGCAAGGCGCGAAAAGTTCACGAACGGTTGCTGGAGCAGGCGCGGCAGATGCGTTCGGAGATGGCACGCATCGAAGAGGAACTGGAAGAGGCTACCGGGCGCGCGGGAGAAGGCGACGGGCTTTTTCCATCTATTTTCAAGCGCAAGGGTGGGGCAAGCGCGGAATCGCGCGCGGAACTGGAAGCGCTGCGCCAGAAATTCGCAGCGAGCGAGAAGGGCTTGGAAGAGGTGGGGCCGCAGATTGATTCGGCCAAGCAACGCATGAACTTCTTGATCGAGGAATATCGCAGCCGGCTGGGCGATTATTTGAACCAGCCGCAGAATGCGCGGCGGCTTTTCGATGCGTCGGCGCCTGCGGGGGAAGGCGAGGCCGCGCCGGAAACGCGCGCGCAGCTGCTGGAAGAATGGATGCACCGTTTGGAAGAGCGCGACCTGCTGTTTCACATGCTGGCGGGATATGAATTGCGACGCATCTACGCGGATTACTGCCCGCCGATTCACTTGCAGGCTTTGAAAAAGGCACTGGTAAACCGCGACGAAGCCAAGCGCGTGGAAACGATCCTGGAGCAATTTCCGGCGCGCAAGATTTCGATGAAGCGGCTGGAGGATGCTTCGCGGGCGATCCGGCGGCGAACGCATGAAGAACAATTGTCGTTCACGCTGCAATTCGCTGAGGATTTCATGCGGTTGCGGCGGGACCGTCGGAATTATCAGCACGTGGCGGCGTGGATGGAGCGCATCAGCCTGGTGCGTTCGGAGCGGGCGCGCGAGCTTTCGCGTGTGAACAAAAGTTTGTACGAGTTTTTGCATGCGGATGAAGGCCGACCGACCGACGACCCCGTCATCAATCACACGGTGATCAAAGCGGACGTGCGCGGGTCGACCGGGATTACCAAGGACTTGCTGGCTAAGGGAATGAATCCGGCGTCGCACTTCAGCATGAATTTGCACGAGCCGGTGAAGCGGATGCTGGAGCGATTTGGTGCGGCGACGGTGTTTATCGAAGGCGACGCGATTATTCTAGCGATCTACGAGACGGAAGCGACGCGGGCGACTACGCGCGCGGTGGCGCGGGCTTGCATTCTGGCACGGGAGATTTTGGCGGTGACGTCGGCATACAACGCCCGGACGAAGACTACGGAATTGCCGCCGCTGGAGATTGGAGTGGGGCTGGCGTTTCAGGACTCGGCGCCTTCGTTGTGGATGGACGGCGATTCGAAGATCATGATTTCGCGGGCCTTGAATTTGTCGGACCGGCTTTCGAGCTGCACGAAAATCACCAAGCGATTGTTTAAGGATAATCCTTCGCCGTTTAACGTGTTCGTGCTGCAGCCGTTGATGGAGGACGCGGCGGAGGACGAGGGCGAGGAATTGCTGGTTCGCTACAACTTGAACGGCATTGAGTTGAACGAAGAGGGGTTTCAGAAGCTGAGCGCGGAGATTTCCATGTCGCCGATGAGCGGATCTTTTCCGATGCCTTGGGGAAAAGAGCGCGTGCAGCTTTATTTCGGCGAAGTTCCGCTGGGAGAATCGCTGGAACCGGTGGTGGTGCGGAAGGGATTCGTGCACCAGCTGTTGCCCGGCGCAAAAGTGGGAGCGCAGGGGCCTCGGCCTTACTACGAAGTCTGCACCGATGCAAAATTGCTGGATCTGGCGCGCCGGAAGTTCGCCTCCAGCGCACCGCGAAGTTGAAGCCGCACTAAAGTTGAAGCCGCACGGCCACAACACTATAATCCGCTGACGGAGGCGCCAGGGGCCCGGTGGTCCTCGTGGCCTTCAAAGCCATTGATTCTGTCCTTCGCGGCCAGAATGGTGGGTTCGACTCCCACACGCTTCCGCCATATCTTTTTGATGTGTCGGATGTTACAAAAAATGAGGCAGCAAAAGGCAGCAATAAGAGATCTTTGGCCCGGTTCTTGCGCCGATTCAAATGGCGGCACGGACGGTAGCTGGGTTTCTGGTTCTCAATCTGCCTGCGCTCCGACCGGAAGCGCCAATTTGAGCGTTCAATCGATCTTTCCTAGAACCCCGTTATCGGGAGTTCAAGAAAGCTCTTTGGGCCGTAGAAAGTCGTATCGATGCCGATTCGTGTCTGCTTTGCCCATCCCCATGCGCGCAGTATAGTACAAAAGACCGACCAGTCAGGCGACCCGAGACTGACAGGGGGAACGTCGTGCCAAAGCGAAAAATCATCGCCAATATTGCGACGAGCGCGGACGGCTACGTCGCTCGAACCGATGGCAATCTGGATTGGCTGACGAGACGGCCGGCTCCAAAGGGCTTCTACGGTCTACCGAAATTTTCGCGCGCAATCGATGCCAAGATTCTCGGTCGCAAGACCTTCGATCTGAGTGTGAAGATGGGCGCGAGCTTCAGCGCAGATAACGTGCATTTTGTGTTCTCTCGTCGGCCACCCCCTGCATCGGTGCCTGTCGGCGTCCAGTTCGTCACGGAGTCGATCAGGGCCTTTGCAGAACGCCTCCGCAAGGAAGCTGGCAAGAACATCTGGATGATGGGCGGAGGTGAGATCATCGGATCCTTCCTCGACGAAAACGCGATTGACGAGTTCATTATCACCGTCGTTCCGACGTTCATCGGGGAAGGCATTCCACTCATTGCACCGACGCATCGTGAGGTACCGCTCAGGCTGCTTTCTTTGCAACGATTCCCGGACGGCGTTGTTCAACTTCATTATAGCGTGAAGCAACCGAGAGCATGAGGCGAGCCTAACATTCCGTTATTTCCATATAGCGGGCAATCCGGAAGTTATCCAGTCGCCGGCAGGGCTAGTAACGACAAATGCGCTTGTGGCCACTTAAATGGGGTAGTTCCCGGCCGGCTACACGGAAACTATCGCGAATGGAGAAGCCGCTTCGGGGCTAAGTCCCGATTAACGCCCCACTCAAGTGAAGTGCCGCTTCATATTTCCGGTAACGCGACAAATGAGGGGTTGGAACGCGGTTGGCGCAGCGGCTCGATCGATTAATGACCGGAGCACACTGCAATGTATTCCGCGATTTTTCGGGCTAGTGGCATCTGTAAGAGGAACTCGTAAACCTCGGAACAACAGCCAGAAGCTCGTTGCCAAATCGAAAATCCCCATCGGGGTATCGAACCACCAAAGGTTCACGGTGGCGGCGAAGTCCGGATAAACCAGGAAGACCGCCGTGCAGACGGCACAAAACGCTGACGCGACCATCCCAAAGACGGTCAACGGGCGAGGGATATATTCGGATCTGAACCACAGGTAGCCGCAAACGGCTGACGCAATACCACAGAACAGCAATCCCACGTAGTACTGATCGAAACGAGCACGAAGGTAGAACGTGGCGAATCGCATCACTCCGGCGGCCTCCCAAGTTTGCACTTCAGTCGCCTCAGGCATCAGTCGCAATGCGTCCAACAGGTTCACTGTCATCAGCGCCCACGCGAGCGCATATGCAAGTCTCGCTAGGGCGGCAAACAACGCAAGGCCCTGATTCACCGGCCTCAGAATAACGTAAAGCACGACGAGCAGAACGATGGTGCCAAGGCAGTAAAAAAGATCACTGGCGATACCGACACGAAATATCCGCTCGTGCGCCAGAACGTTGTGAAGCGTGTCCGAGGCGCTGTGCTCGACGATTAATCGATCCTGGATGCGAAACCGCGCGAAGACCACAGCTGCGAAACTCAATAAATAGCTGTCCGCGCCAATGCAGATCACGGCAATAAGGAGATTTCACCAAATAATATCGCATTACCGGCTGCTGATGGGAGTGGAGGCGAAGATGAGATCTCCAAAGGCGAGAAATGATATGAGAACAATCAGGATGAGTGACGAAACGCCATACACACACCACGCGCGCAGAATGTGCCCTTCAATATTCGTGATGTATAGCCCGTAGGCGAGTCCGATACCGGCCGCGTAGACCGTGAGGACTCTGCGGCGGAGCAGCGCAAGCACTACCAGCAGCGTGTAAACCGCAATTCCGAAAACGGCCACAGGAATTCCATGGACGTCGGCATACGGGCTCTGATTCACGTACGCGCAATTCCAGTTTGAGCCCGAGCGCAAGACCTCGATTTGCTGTACGGGCACAGCATCGCGCGCAGCCAGAGCAAGAGATGACACAACGATTCCAGCGATTCCGAAAACCGCGATGACGTAGCGCACCTTGCACCTCCACCGTATTCGATTTCATAGTGCGTGCGATCAGCATGCTCTTTATGTATTGTCATGTCCCGTTCGTTGAGCGAGTCAGGATACTCCGTGGCCAATGTGCCAGGCTAGTGCCTGATTACCGGACAAATCAGGCGTTTCAATCTCGGCGCAAAATCTCCGCTACATTGGATCTAAATGTGCGAGTTGTGATCTGACCCCGTTTCGTCGGCGGGTAACTTGCGCACGCTTTGTACCACGCGGTTAACGTCTGCTTGCGAGATAGTCGCCGGCCCGTTTAATTTCTGGCCGAAGAGAATATCCGCGTGCCCATCGCTCTTGAATAGCTCAACGCTCAGATGTTTCGGGGGAGTTTGGGGACTTCCTTATTGAAATCCTTTGAACTCATTCGTACTGAGAGAAAAAACACCTGACTCCGCGCCTGGGGGTAGTGTGGTCGCTTTCATCATGAAGAACATCCCCTGTTGAATTGCCAGTCTCTTCGGTGTGAGCAAGGAAAACTTAGCGGGCGTGGTATCGAGGATTGTTCGCTTAAAAGCGTAATCCGAATGCACTGCTTCATCTCCAAGCAGTTGCCCTAAGTTCTTCTGCTCGATTTTGCCATCGGCTTGCAGCTTGCTGATTAATTCGTTCGGCGGGCCACTCCAAAACGAGATAACGTTCCCCGAACGAAACGCGATGATTGCCTTGTTCGTACCGATAACCTTAGTCCGTTCTGGGTCGATATCATCCCAAGGGACTTCAAATACGTAGCCAAAGTAGAAAAGCCGCTCGCCTGGCGCTTGAGACGTGGACAAATCCAAGAGCCGGACTGGCGTGGTCCAGACGACGGGTTCTTTTCGCGCCACTCTGCGAGTTTCCCAAATGAAATATGTTTGGACCCCAAAGAACCACAGGTATGCACAGCACGCGACGACCGCAATTGCCAAGATGATAAGAACACGGAACGGCTTCGACATGAGGCTCTAGACACTAACAGAGACACGAGCAGAATGACCTTTCAATCCCGAGTGTAAGGCTCAGGTGTCAGGAAATCGATCTGGTACAAGGTTCAGGTGTTTCTAGGCAGCAACCAGCCCCCATCGGGTGTCAGTGCCCTCACCAGATAAATGAAGTGCTACATCAAATGGACGCGGCCATCGTCTTGCAATGACTCGGGACGATTGTCATTATGGAGCTATGCAAACTGTCTTCGAGGCAGCGGGTGGCAACGACGGCCTGCGACGTCTTGCCGACGCCTGGCATCGTCGGGTGATAGCCGACGACGTGGTCGGCCATGCGTTCAGCCACGGTTTCCACCCCCAGCACGTCGAGCGACTCGCTGCTTACTGGGCCGAGGCACTCGGAGGTCCTACCACGTATTCCGATTCCTATGGTGACGAGACCTCCGTCGTCAAGATGCACAGCGGCAAGGGGGACCACGACGAAATGGATCACCGTGCGATTGCCTGCTTTGACCAGGCCCTTGCCGATGTCGGATTAGCCGACGACAGTGCGGTGCGACAAGTGCTGCACGACTACTTCGCTTGGGCGACCACGACAACGATGTCCCGCTACCACCAGTCTGCCGATGATGTGCCTAAGGGCCTCAGCATCCCACACTGGTCGTGGGACGGACTCCAGGCCTAAGACTCCACGGCTGACCCGTACCACACCGATATTGGCCCAACTCACCTATTTTGCTGTGGGTCGGAAGCGTGCCAATCCGGCGCGAGTCTCGGTCAACTCCTGGTAAACGCCCTAACGGTACAAGTGGGTTCCGGTACGTTCTGCGCCCAAAAAATATGAGGCAATTACAAATACCAATTGAGAAAGGTATTATCGACCTCAATGCTCAAGGATATTGCCTTTCTCTTCGCCGCTGGCATGATTATCTACGATGCGCTGACAGCTAGAGTTTCCAGGCGGACCGGAGGACACTTTACAGGTCAAGAACATCCCATTGTCTTTTGGATCTGGAGGCCGATATTAATTTGCGTCGCAGCAATTTTGCTGTTGCTAGCACTCTATGATTTCTATCACCATCTCTCCGCATAACTTTTAGCGACCAGCGGTCGCGGTAGGGACGATCATTGCTGATCGCCCCCCGCACAGAACCGTACGAGCGGCATTACCGCATACGGCTCCCACCTTGGAGGGTTGGCGAGAGGTGCTGCTACTCGCACACCGCTCCATCCTTGGAACACTCGTTCCCCGCACTGTGTCGGGTGAGTGTGGGACGGATCGATGTTCTCCTTGGCCCGCGCCCTTCTCTCCCCTGGCTCCGCCGAAGATCGCTCTTCTTTGTTCGCCTGGTTCATCGATACTATGGCGCGGTCCGACTCCTCTAGAGCGTGCGCGTCCGCCGTGTGGCTTTGCACCTTCGCGGACCGGCCTCGTTCCCCTTCGGGCCGAGGCGCTCCAGAGGTCTCCCGGTTCTCGTGCATGTTGTTTCTCAGCGTGCGCGGGTTCTTCGACTACGCAGGACCGTCTGCTCGCTCGCGTTTAACGCGAAACAGCCGTTTTGCCTTCCCCTTATCAGGAGAGAGTCGGCGTCCTGGTTTTGCGTTTTTCGAAGCTCAATAGCCCGGCCCGCTGATACCCCTGTCTACGCTTCAAGCGACATCTCGCGATGTCACCCGCAAGACTCGGGGCCAAGATGGGGTCGCTGTCTGCTTTCTTGTAGGACTTTTTCATTCCTTACAACATGCCGATTTATCCCGGCGCACCCTAATTAACGCGTTATCGGAAACTGACCGCCACC
>JABCZD010000031.1 GCA_013289855.1 Acidobacteriota bacterium
GCCTTACCACCGTATAATCATGTGCTTAGCTTGGCGACACCCCAGCGCTCCCAGGCTGTTCCATCGTTATCGCGTTGCGGCGTTTTACATCGTGGTTAGCCCCGGAGGAACGTACTCAGTGATCTGGCTTCATAACGCAGCGACGCACGCGGTGTGCTCCGCGCTTACCTGGACTTCGGCCGCCGCTAATCCGCTTTCCGACTACTGGCGCCGCAACACGGACGCGCAATTGAATCCCTTTCGCGGCCTCTATCAGCTGAATACTTTCGATTTCGCCATCATGCTGCCGTATTTCTTCGTGATGACCATCCTCGCCATGTACGGCATTCATCGTTACGCGCTGGTTTACAACTATTACAAGAATCGCAAGCGCGTCGCGGGTCCACCTCCGGAAATCACGCAATGGCCGCGCGTCACCGTACAACTTCCGATCTACAACGAGCGCTACGTCATTGAACGCCTGGTGGAAGCGGTTGCCGCCTCCGATTATCCGCACGAACTGCTCGATATTCAGGTGCTCGATGATTCCACCGACGAAACGCAGGAAGTCGCGCGCAATTGCGTCGAGCGCTACCAGGGCTTGGGCCTGCCCATCAGCTACATTCATCGCGACAACCGCGAAGGATTCAAGGCCGGCGCCCTGCAGGAAGGTTTAACCACCGCGCTCGGTGAATTTGTCGTCGTATTCGACGCGGATTTTATTCCGCCGGTGGATTTTCTGCGGCGCACCGTGCCCTATTTCGCAGATCCCAAGCTCGCCATGGCGCAGACGCGCTGGAGCTACATCAACCGCAATTATTCCGCGCTCACCGAAGTGGAAGCCATCCTGCTCGACGGACATTTCGTCATCGAACATTCGGCGCGCTTCCGCACCGGCCTGTTTTTCAATTTCAACGGCACCGCGGGCATCTGGCGTCGCGCCGCGATTGAAGATGCCGGCGGCTGGCAGCACGACACTCTCACCGAAGACACCGATCTTTCCTATCGCGCGCAGCTGCGCGGCTGGCATTTCGTTTATTTGCCGGAGATTGAATGCCCGTCCGAGCTGCCGGTGGAAATGAACGCATTCAAATCGCAACAGGCGCGCTGGGCCAAGGGCTTGATGCAGACGGCGAGGAAAATTCTGCCGCGCGTGATGCGCGCGAACGTTCCGGGCAGCGTGAAGGCCGAAGCTTTCTTCCATCTCACGGCGAATATCAGCTACCCGCTGATGGTTTTGATGTCCATGATATTGCTGCCGGCGATGATCGTGCGCTTCTACCAGGGCTGGTTTCAGGTGCTGGTGATTGACCTGCCGCTGTTCCTCGCGTCCACCTGTTCGATTTCATCGTTTTATTTGGCCGCCGAACGCGCGCTGTATCCCAAAACCTGGAAGCGCACATTTTTGTATTTGCCGTTCGTGATGGCCGTGGGAATCGGTCTTTCCGTGCGCAACGCCTTGGCGGTGATTGAAGCGATCGTCGGCGTGAAATCCGAATTCGTGCGCACACCCAAATATCGCGTGGAAGCGGGCGCGCAGGGCGATGGCGTGTGGGCCAAGAAAAAATATCACAAGAGCGCGGGATGGATGCCCTTCGCCGAAGTTCTGCTGGGACTGTATTTCGCCGCAGCCGTAGTCTACGCACTGCAAAATGAAAACTACGCCACCATCCCCTTCCTGCTTCTTTTCGTCTGGGGCTATCTCTACACCGGCCTCATGTCTCTGGCGCAAACCTACTTCGAGCGCCTGCGCTTCGGCGTAGAATCCGGCGAAGTCCGCCCCGCCTCCACCGGCGCGCCAGGATTCTAGAGCCGCAAAAATAAAAACGGCGGTCCCGTTTTTGCGGGATCGCCGTTTCTTTCTGCTTTCTGTCTGCAACTTTCTAAATCAAAACCTTGCTTTGTCTCCGGACGCAGCCGCGTTTTGCAACGCCGCGCTGCTCACCGATTTGGGGCCGGTATTACACCTGCGCTTGCAGGATTTCTCCTGGAAGCTGGCCGATGCGTGATTTGGTGTTGGACTGAAAACGTTCCAGCGCGCTTTGCACCGCGGGAGGTTGCTTCTCTCCCGGGTCGCCTTCCGCGCGCATGCGCTCCATCTTGATGCCCAGAGTGCGTTCCAGGGCCATCAGCTCGGAGCGCTGCTCGCGGCCGAAAAGCGTGGAAGCTACGCCGTGTCCGCCCGCGCGTCCGGTACGTCCGACGCGGTGGATGAAGTTCTCGGCGATGTCTGGCAAGTCGTAGTTAATCACGTGCGCGATGTCCTGCACGTGAATCCCGCGCGAAGCCAGGTCGGTCGCCACCAGGACGCGGATGCGTCCCTGCTGGAATCCGGTCAAGGCCGCAGTGCGCTGCGATTGTGTGCGCCCACCGTGAATCGTGGATGCCGCGAATCCATCGCGACTCAGCGTAATCGACAAGCGCTCGGCTCCGCGCTTGGTACGCGTGAAGATGAGGCAGCGGCCGGTTTCCTTGGCGAGCAAACGATGCAACAGCGGCAGCTTGCGATCGCTTGCAACCTCGAAAGCCTGTACGCGGACATTCTCGGACGGCTTCAGCACGGACCCGAATGCCAGTCGCACCGGGTTCCGCATGTAATCCTTCACGAGATGCACGACGGACGCTTCCAGCGTCGCGGAAAAGCACAGCGTCTGCCGTTCTTTGGGCAGCACGGATGCGATTCTGCGGATCGCGGGAAGAAATCCCATGTCCAGCATGCGGTCGGCTTCGTCGAGAATCAGCACGCGCAGATCGCGGAAATGCACGAGCTTGCGCGAGAGGAAATCTTCCAATCGTCCGGGAGTCGCGACGACCAGCCGCGCGCCTTTGCGCAAGTTGGTGAGCTGCAGCCCTTCGGACAATCCGCCGACGACCAGCGCCGCAGGACCGAGCAGTTTGCCGCGCAACGCGTTGTACTGCTCGACGACTTGCATCGCGAGTTCGCGCGTAGGAACGAGCGCGAGCGCCGCGATTCCCGGCGTCTTTTCCAGCAGCATGCGCTCCATCACTGGAATCAAGAACGCGAGCGTCTTGCCGGTACCGGTCTGCGCGGTAGCCAGTACATCTTTCCCCGCCAGAGCCTGCGGAATTGCCGCCGTCTGCACTGGAGTGGGAATCGAGAACTTGGCGAATGCCAGCCGCTCTTTGGTATAGGCGGAGATCGCCATTTGTGAAAATGTTTCGGTAATACTATCCATCTGGATGTTGCCTTCTATCTGGCGGAAGCCGTCGCGGCGCGCACACACGTACTGCACAGATCGGGTGCGGGCACTGCAAACTGGTCTTGCCAGTCTTTGTTTTAAATTACGCTGAAGACTTACGGAGAGAACTGAAGGGCGGGTAATCTCAGATCAACTGCTCACCAGAGGCCGCACAACACAACCGAGGTATTAAGCGCAAAAGAAGAATACCACAGTTGCGGAGAAAGTGCACGGAAAAAGCGACAAATCGCGTTTTCCTTAGCGCAAGCGTCTATATAGTCAACAGCATAGCACCGCATGAAACCAGCGTCAGGATACAAGTTTCCGGGCGAGATTGGTGGATGCGGGCTAATGAGACGACCGTAAGCAGCGCAAGAATACGCCGCGATCCGCGCGCGATCACGGCGCGCATCGAAAGCCATGGACGTTGCCGCTTTTTGATCTCTCTGATTGAAGAGGTAGAATGATGCGCGTTGGGACAGCCGCAAGAAGAGTCAGACCTCGGAAATGTGAGTCGATCAACCCTTGGGAGGGCACCTTGGACGCCGCCAGTAGCGCAAGCTGGAAGAGCAGCAAATCCGCATTTTTCGTATCCCTATCGGTATTTCTATTCGTAGCGATCGGTGCGTGTTTGCCGATCAAAGCCCAGACCGCTTCTTTCCACAACGCGCCCGCGACCGCCGAACAAACCAAGAACCCTTACGCCGGGAAGCACGCGGCGGCGCAGGCTGGGGCGAATTTGTTCGCGCGCCATTGCGCTTCGTGCCACGGACCGAGCGGCGGAGGCACCGGCAATATCCCGGCGCTAGCCAAAGGACCTACACAGAGCGCGGCTGACGGCGCAATTTTCTGGTTCATTACGCAGGGCGATCCGAACAATGGAATGCCATCATGGTCAAGTTTGCAGGAGCAGCAGCGCTGGCAAATCATTACGTATCTGAAAGCGCTGGGCGGCACGAATCCACCATTGCCGAAGGCTAAAATCGGCGCGGCGCCCGCCAGCAGCAGCGCGGATACTGCAGCGCCTCCGAACGCTCCGTTTACGGACTATCGTTTGGAAAACCCCGGCACCGTTCGCAAAATCACGGTGCAGGATTTGCCGCAACCTTTTGCGACGAAATCGGCCAACAATGGCCCGAAAGTGATGGCGCGCCCGAACGATGCATGGCCGAAAACTCTTCCGGGCTTCTCGGTTCAGCAATATGCAAGCGGGCTGAATAATCCGCGGCTGATCGTCACGGCACCGAACGGCGATTTCTTCGTCGCTGAGAGCGAGCCGGGAGACGTGAAGGTTTTTCGCGGCATCATCGGCGATGCCAAGCCGCAACAGGTGGAAACGTTCGCGATGGGCTTGAAGCGGCCGTACGGAATTGCATTTTATCCGCCGGGCCCCGATCCGCAGTGGGTTTACATCGGCACGGTCGGCGCGGTCGTGCGCTTTCCCTATCAGAACGGCGATCTGAAGGCGCGCGGCCCGCAGCAGCACATCGTGGACGTTCCGGACGGCGGAGGACATTGGACGCGCTCGGTGCAATTCACCGCGGACGGAAAGAAAATGCTGGTCGCGGTGGGATCGGGTTCAAACGTGGATGATCCGGACACAACGCCCGGGGAAAAAAATCGCGCCGACATATTGGAATTCGATCCGGACGGCAGCGAAATGAGCGTCTACGCCTACGGCATACGCAACGCAGGCGGAGGCATCGCGTTCAATCCCGCGACTGGCGAGCTGTGGTGCTCCGTGAACGAGCGCGACGGACTGGGCGACAATCTGGTGCCGGACTACATCACGCACGTGCAGAAGGGCGGATTCTACGGCTGGCCGTGGTGGTACATGGGCGGAAACCAGGATCCGCGGCACGTGGGAAAGCATCCGGAGCTGAAGGATAAGGTGATCACTCCGGATGTGCTCTTGCAACCGCACAATGCTTCGCTGGAGATCGCCTTCTATGAAGGCAAGCAATTCCCGGCGGAATATAAGGGCGATATTTTTGCTTCGGAGCACGGATCGTGGAACAAATCGTCGCGCGCCGGCTACGAAGTGATTCGCGTGCCGTTGCACCAGACCGGCCACGCCAGCGGAGAGTACGAGGACTTCGTTACCGGGTTCGTGCTTCCCAACGGAAACGTCTGGGGCCGTCCGGTGGGGATCACCGTGGCGCCGGATGGATCCTTGCTCGTCACTGACGACGGGTCGAACAGTATCTGGCGAGTCGTGTACACCGGAAAATAATCTTTCGCGCGTGACGGCGCTGCGCGACTCTGGCGCAGCGCCGTCTGCGTTTCATCATAAGCGTGCGCGACTCCCGATTCGGTTTACCTAGTCGTTTGCTTGCGGCTTGCCTTGCGGATCAGGCCCCGCGGCCGGACCGCGAGAGCCGCTGCGTCCTCCGCCTTGCCGGTCCGCACGACCCGGACCGCCGCCGCGCTGCCAGCGATCACTCATCACTTGCCGCAGCTTGTCCCGTTGTGCAGGAGTGATTGCGTCGCGCGTGCTCAATCGATAATCAATCGAGGATTTCTGCAGGGATAATTGCGCAGCGCTGATTTCCTGCAGCTTGGCGTTGATCGCGGCGCGATCCGGCTTGTCGGCGGCGAGCAGGTCCTTCAAGTCAATTCGCTTCACGTCAAGATCGGCGCGTCCGCGAATTTCCGTCTTGCGGAAGTCTAGCTCCTGCTTGCGAATTGTGGCGGCCTGTTCGTCCGTGATGCCCACTTGCTGACGGATCGATGGATCGTTCAGGAGGCGCGCGAAACCGAAATGCCGCCCACCTCTGCGCCCGTCACGGCCGAACCCGCCGCGGCGATGGCGCCACCGGCCTTGATTCTCGCCTGATCCCATTCCGCCGCGGTGTGAAGCGAAGCCGTCCCGCGCTGCTTGGTGTCCGGCAGGCGGATCCTGCGGGCCATCCTGCGCCAATAGCGGCGAGCAGCTAAGCACCAGCGCCAGCGCCGCCAAAGCTGCCTTTGCATAAGTTCCCATGATCTGTTCTCCCTAACGTCTGATTTTCAGTTGCCCTCTAGAGTTCCGCACAGGCGGCAGAAAAGTTCCCGAAACGCGCGACGCTAACGCGTGTACCGAATTTTGTTTCATCGGCACCTCGCAGTATCGACCTGGCACTCCGTCCTGATCTACCTCCCGGGAGAAAGTGCACGCTCGCCTGCGGCCCGCAAGAGCCCGAGCTGCAAAAAAACGAAGAGCGGCCACCCGCGTCAGGATTCTGGATCCCGCCTGCGTCTAAACGCGCACCCTCGCCTGCGTCGAGACTGCGGCACCCGGCAATGCAAAGAATTTCGTTTGGGTGGTGTGGAAGGGTGTGACACCCGCCTCCTTTCTTCCGAACCTTGGTCGTTTACGCTCCCAAGTCTACTCGGAGGAAGGAGCCGACAACGTCATCGAATCAGCCGGCTGCAGCAACAATCCGCCGCAAAGCCCAACGACGCGCCACGGCGGTATCAAGTATGACACTTCCGTCCGGTATAGACCCCGGGCGGGGCATGCCCGTATTAAGATTTCCTAATCGCGGTGACCGTTACCCCATCCGTTCGGCGCTTTGTGGACATCGAGACGTCAGTTGCCATCTGAAACCGATCAGAAACCCGATCACGCCGGGAGAATCTCTAGCCGGACCCGACAGAAGCTGGCGGCGTTTGGGAGACCCGTCAGGGTTCGTCATGCTGTGCTGGTTGTCTGTTTTGTCGCACTTTACGTCCTGTTGAACAGGTCCGACATCTTAATGGAGACGCAGCTGGGTTTCACCCTATGGTATCCGGCCACCGGCTTAGCTCTTGCCCTGATGCTGGGTATCAGTCCCTCGTATGCCGTCCTGGTCTGTCTCGCCGGGATTGCCTCCGGGGCGTTGATTTATCACGAGCCCCTGGCGTCATGGAGCGGATCTTTCGGGTCCATTGTGGGTGCAGCTATTTATGCCGGCGCATCAATCGCTCTGCGCGGCCCTTTGCGAATTGACACCGGCTTGAATCAACGTCGTGACGTGGTTCGATATGTCTTCGTTACGCTGACTGCCGCAGTCCTCGCCACCACCGTTGGCATTGCATGCTTGGTCGCGGACCACACGATTCCCTGGAATCAGTTCTGGCGCGCGGCATTCAGTTGGTTCAGCGGCGATTCGATCGCGTTAGTGGCCGTGGCACCGTTCCTGCTCATCCATGTAATTCCCTGGGTTCGGCGGGAACTGTCGCCGTCTCCCGGCAAGAGTGTTACGGCAGGCGCGTTCTTTGAAAAAATGCTGCCGAGGATAAGACTCGGTCGGGTCGTGGAGGCCGTCGGACAGGGAGTAAGCATTTTGGTTCTTCTCTGGGTGATGTTTGGACGTCCACTGGGCCGACTGCATCTTTTCTACCTGAGTTTCGTCCCCATCATCTGGATCGCCATGCGCCATGGAATCAAGCGCGTGGTCACCGGTCTGCTTGCCCTGAATTTCGGCATCGTCGTAGCTCTAAGAATATTTCCGCAGGAGCCGGCAGTATTGCCCACGGTCGGGATGCTGATGCTCGTCGTTTCCTTTACCGGCTTGCTCGTCGGATCGGCGGTAAGCGAACGGCATCGCATGGGCACGGAGCTTCGCGAGCAAACCGACTACTTGAATTCGCTTATTGAAAACACCCCTTTGGGAATCGTCGCTCTCGACAAAGACGGACGCGTACAGCTTTGCAACGACGCCTTCGAACGCTTGTTTCAATTTGGCCGCAAAGATCTCATCGGAAAAGAGCTGGACCCGCTCATTTCACCAATCGACGCCGCCTTGGGGGCCCGGGAATTCACGGCGCAACTCGCTTCCGGACAGCCCGTTCACGTATCCACGCGCCGCCTCCGCAAGGATGGAAAGCTGATTGACGTGGAGCTGAATGCCGTCTCCTTGCTCCAGGCTGGCGAAGTTCGGGGCGCTTACGCAATATATAAAGACATCTCGGATCAAGTCCGAGCGGCGGCACAGGCCGAGGAGCATGCCGCATCACTCAATCGATTGGTGGAAGAGCTCCGCCTGCAGACCAGTCAGATGACTTTGCTCAGCGAAATGGGAGACTTGCTGCAATGCTGCGCGACAACCGAAGAAGCATACTCCGTGGTCGCCCAGTCCGTCAAAAAACTGTTTTGCGCTCCTATTTCCGGAATGTTGTACGCATTCAAGTCCTCACGCAATGCGCTGGAGTCGGTAGCCATCTGGGGCGAGTCGCACTCGTCGGAGGCAGTCTTTGCTCCCGAGGTGTGCTGGGCTCTTCGGCGTGGACATCCCCACTGGAGTGGTGTTCCAAGCCAAGATATTTCATGCGCGCATATAAAGGACCCGGCTAAGGCAACACATCTGTGCGTGCCGATGGTAGGACAAGGGGAGACCTTAGGTATCCTCTGTCTGGAGTTTCCGAACGCGGAGCAAGCGCACACAAAAGTTGCTGCTGGCGCTTCTCAGGAATCGCAGCAACGGCTCGCGACAACCGTGGCGGCCCAAGTGGCGCTTTCTCTGGCGAGCTTGCGATTGCGGGAGACTCTGCGCGACCAATCCATCCGCGATCCGCTGACTGGATTGTTCAACCGCCGGTTCATGCAAGAATCCCTGGATCGCGAATTACAGCGAGCGAAGCGCAAAAAACGGCCGCTGGCCGTAGTCTTTATTGATCTCGACCATTTCAAACGGTTCAACGATACATTTGGCCACGCTGCTGGAGATCTGATCCTGCGGACCATGGGGGAATTGTTCCTGCGCCATTTTCGCGGGGATGATGTAATCTGCCGCTACGGCGGCGAAGAGTTTGCGATCATCTTGCCCGAATCATCCGCGAAAGACGCCGCTAAGCGCGCAAATCTACTGCGCATCGAGGCGAGTAAGATCTCGATGCGCCATCTGGGTCAGATCCTCGATGCGGTCACGCTATCCATCGGAGTTGCGGCGTTTCCCGAGCATGGTTCGACGACCGAACAGGTTCTGCGAATGGCAGACCAGTGTCTCTATCAATCCAAAACGGAAGGACGGGACCGCGTAACCGTAGCGCTACGGCAAAGACAGGAAGCGCGGAATTAGGTTCCATTCGGGATTGCGATTCACACGCCCGAGTGGCTGCGAGCCTGGCGGGTGGCCAGGCCATTCACACCGCTGCGGAACCTGCGCCTTGGATTTTACCGGTGCCGCATCCCTTCGGTTTTTTGAGAGGTGCGGGTCTAGACGCAGCATCGCTCGGGCTTCTCGTGGAACTCCTGCCTCGGTTCGCGGTCGGCTCGGGGTGACCACCCGCCGATTATGAACAGGCGGCTCAGGACGACAAGACTTTCGAGAGATTGGAAATCCGCAGTAGTTCCATCACGCGGGGCGTCATGTTAACGAATTCCAATATGCACAAGCCCTGTTTGACTGCGGACATCTTCAATCCGATCAGGGCTCCCAGACCCGAACTATCCATATAGTTCAGATCGCCAAGGTCAATTACGGTGCGGCCCCCGGCGGAGAGCAGAGGCTTGACGATTTCTTTTAGTTCGGCGGCGTTCTCGCTTATCAGCCTGCCGTGACACTTCAGCACCGTAACTTTGTTACCGTGCTCGTCCGCTGGTAAATTCTCGATTTCGTAACGGAAAGAGCCGTCCGCTCCCATCGCTTTGCCTCCCATGCCCGAAACGGCTCGCATGGTATCATCGGGCCATCTGGGCGCTATGTTAAAAACAGGTTACAGCCTCTGGGGCTGCCTTCGACTCACATCCACTGTGCATCGGGAGAGGGGCCTGCGCTCGCGGTAGTGGCTTCGGGGCACGCGTTGCGGGAGTCGCGCTCTGGGAACACTCATGAAAATCTATGCCTGCACCTTCATAATTTTCAGCGGCTTCCTTGGGAACCATGTCGCCAGCGCTCAGCTGCATAAACCAGGCACAGACCCAGCCGTCGCAAGCATCGCGCAGATGAAACCGTCGGTCGTACAGATAAAATTCAAATCGGATGCAACGAAACCTGAATATCAAGAGGGAGTTGCCGGAACGGGCATTGTGGTGAGTGATGAGGGCTACGTTCTGACGGCCGCGCACGTTATCACCGAGACCGAGGCGGCATTGCGAGCCAGTAATGCGACCAAGGTCGAGTTTTTCGCCGGAATCTCAATTGACGCGATCGCAGGCCCAGGCGCCAACTCCCGAGGCAGTTTCGCCTACATACCCTGCACGATCAAAGACAGCGACCCGGCCCACGATATTGCGATCCTGCAACTCGCTCAAAGTCCATTTTCGGAAGCTTTTAGGCTGGGGATAAAAACTGGCGACAAAGAGCCAAGGGTCACATTAGGCGTAGCGAAACTGGACCAAACTCTGCCGCCGGAGGGTCAGACAGTTTTAGTTTCAGGATATCCGTTGTCCATTCCAACGCTCGTGACCCAAAAGGGAATGATTGCGAGCCAGACCTTTCGCGTTGCGCAAACGCAACGCCCGAACGCGCCCGCCGGTTCTGTCCCTGCGGAAATCGAAGACGCAATCCTGTTCGA
>JABCZD010000032.1 GCA_013289855.1 Acidobacteriota bacterium
GGGCAATCCAAAAACAGTCGCCGGGAGATGAAGGAGCGAGCACGGGAGCGGGAGCTTCGGAATTGCGTCCGTACAGAGCTTGCAAGAGATCGGCTTGTTCTGTCTTGGTGGGAAGGCCGGTAGATGGACCGCCGCGCTGAATATCGCAGACCACCAGAGGAAGTTCGACGGCGACTGCAAGACCAATCGCTTCGGTTTTCAGCGCCATTCCTGGTCCGGATGTGGTGGTGATGGCCAGGGCGCCAGTGTAGGACGCGCCGATGGCGGAAGAGACGGCGGCGATTTCGTCTTCGGCTTGAAAGGTGGTGACGCCGAAATCCTTGTACATCGAGAGCTCATGAAGGATATCGGAAGCCGGTGTGATGGGATAGGAGCCGAGGAACAATGGGATTCCAGCTTGCTGGGAAGCGGCGACGAATCCGAGCGCGAGCGCTGCGTTGCCGCTGATATTGCGATACGTGCCCGGCGATAGCTTGGCCGGGGGAATTTCGTAGCTGATCTGGAATGCTTCGGTGGCTTCGCAGAAACTGTACCCCGCCTGCATGGCTAGCTTATTGGCGCTTACCAGCTGCGGCTTGTTCTTGAATTTCTCGTCGAGCCAGCGAAGGGTAGGTTCCATGGAGCGGTTGTAAAGCCAGTAGCACATGCCCAGGGCGAAGAAATTCTTGCAGCGATCCATGCTCTTTGCGTCGAGGCCGACTTCTTTGAGCGCCGCGCGAGTGAGCTTGGTGAGTTCCACGGCGAAAAGACGATAGCCATCGAGCGAATGATCTTCGAGAGGGCTGACGGTGATTTGCGCTTTGCGCAGATCGGTTTCTTTGAAGTCGTCGGAATTGACGATCAGGATGCCGTTGGTTTTCAGGTCCGGCAGATTCATTTTCAGCGCGGCCGGATTCATGGCGATCAGCACGTCGACGCTGTCTCCGGGCGTGTACACGTTGCTGGAGGAGAAATGGACCTGGAATCCGCTGACTCCGGGCAGAGTGCCGGCGGGAGCGCGAATTTCCGCGGGGTAGTCCGGGAAAGTGGCGAGGTCGTTGCCGTAGAGCGCGACCGTGTTGGTGAATTGGCTGCCGGTGATCTGCATGCCGTCACCGGAATCACCGCAGAAGCGGATTACCGCCTTGTCTATGGTTTCTCGCTTGCGACCCAAGATATCAGAGATTGTCGTGGACATTCCTAATAGGCCCTCACGGAAGTGGCTGGAAAGAATCGCTCAGAACGGTGGTGCTTTCTAAGAGGGAGAAGCCCGGTCGCTAATCGAGAAAAAGACGACAAAAAGTAGCGATTGATTCGGGTCGCCGTCTTTTGTTTTGAATGAGTTACGTTTGTTTTCGATTTAGTTTCGCTAGCGATCGATCTAGGGGGTTGTGGTACGGATTTTGAGGATTCCGCCGAGCAAAATGTGCGGGAAGCAGCGAGCTTAGCGACCGCAGCGCGAAGTGAACCAAAACGGGAAAAAATAATGGGAGCGGGTAAGGCGCCGTAGCCAGGAGCGCGGCGCTGAATCTTGCGCGGGTTCGCTTCTTCTCGCATAACTCCAAAGACGGAGTGCCCAAGTCCAATTATAGGCTACCACAACGAGCGTGACTTCGCCCTGTACACAGTTGGATGATGTGGCGTAAGAGTTGAGATGCCTGGGTGAGGGTTCGGTGAGCGGGTTGCGGAGTCGGAGCGGAATTGGTAGGGAACCGGGGCATCGGTGGAAACGTCCTAGTTGTAGCACGTTGCGTTGAGCGATCGGTCTCGGCGGGCGCGGTCTTCAGTGAGCGGAGCAGTGCCCGCTTCGTCCCTAAAAACGCGGAACGAAGTGGCCGCTACGTAAACCAAGCATCACTGTGGAATGGAGCGGCGTTGCTATGAAATTCAGCCTGGGAAAATTGACGATCGCCGCGCCTACTACCGCGCATGTGGTGCGGCATTGGTTTTTGACGTTGGGAGGGCCAGGGCTGATTCTGCTGGGATTGATTGATAGCTCGGTGATTCCGGTGCCGGGCAGCATGGATGCGATGACGATTGTGCTGTCGGCGCATCAACGCACATGGTGGCCGTATTACGCGCTGATGGCGACGGTGGGATCGGTGATCGGCGCGTATCTGACTTATCGCCTGGCGCGGAATCGCGGGGAGAAGGCGTTGAACGAGAGGCTCTCCAAGCGCAACAGGAAGAAGGTGGTGCTGGTGTTTGAACGCTGGGGGTTCGGGGCGATCGCGGTTCCGGCGCTGTTGCCGCCGCCAATGCCGATGGTTCCGTTTGTGATTGCGGCGGGGGCTTTGCAGTATTCACCGAAGAAGTTTTTGGTGGCGATGTCGGTGGGACGGCTGGCGCGTTATGGGATCTTCGCGTACTTGGGAGCGGTGTACGGGCGGAAGATATTTGCAGTGGTGTTGGCGCATGGGGAAGTGGCGTTGTATGTGACGATCGGGGTTTGCGTGGCGGCGACGGCGATTTTATTGTTATTGCGATTCAGACGGAAGAGGGAAGCATTGGCGGGGGGAGATTAGTGGATGAGGCTCCCCATTTCTCGCGGCTGCGGAATCGCCGACCTTTGCATACGCGATCGGTGCAAAGCATGTGGCGCGCCTACGGCGCTGGTGCTGTGGTTTTTTGGCAACGGCGCGGCCGGTTATCGTCGCAGTCGTACTTGCTTTAGTGCGTTGATGCGCTTCGCGATTGTATTTTTTCTGCTTGCCACTTCCGTTTATGCGCAGACGACGCTGCGGCGGCAGATTCGCGACATTGCCGTGGATGCGCGTGGGAAAGTTTCGGTGGCTTGCGGGTTGCCGGATTCCTCTTTGAACTGCGATCTCGATCCGCAGGCGCATCCGCCGATGCAGTCGGTGTTTAAGCTGCCGCTGGCGGTTACGGCGCTGCATCTTGTCGAGCAGGGCAGGTTTTCGCTGGATCAGCCCGTGCGATTTCTGCCTAGCGATCGGATTTTGCCGCATACGCATAGCCAGCTGCAGGACAAGTATCCGGAGGGAAACGTGAATGTTCCGCTGCGCGAGTTGCTGCGCCTGGAGATTTCCGAGAGCGACAATGTGGCGACGGACATTGTGCTGCGGACCGTCGGGGGGCCCGCGATCGTGAACGAGTGCATCCGGTCGCTGGGAGTGCAGGGATTTCATTTGGAGGACGACGAGCAGGGGTTGGCGCGTGACGTGGCGGTGCAATATCGCAACTGGTTTGAGCCGGCGGGAGCGGTGCAGCTGTTGCGGCGGATCAGCGAGGATTCGCCGCTGACGGCCGAGCACACGCGGATGCTTTTGCAATGGATGCAGGATGCAGCCAGCGGGACGAAGCGGATCAAGGGGGCATTGCCTGCGGGAACGATTGTGATGCACAAGACCGGCACTTCGGGGACGCGGGACGGCGTGACGTTCGCGACGAACGATGTCGGGTTGATTGCGCTGCCGGATGGGCGGCGCCTCGCGATTGCGATTTTCGTGACGGATTCGAAGGCGGATGACGACACGCGCGACGCGGTGATCGCGAGGATTGGAAAGGCGGCGTACGACGAAAGCACGCGCACGAAGAAGTAGGCGCGGCCTTCAGCTAGAATGCCAACCGTGATCAACCCAGCGATACGAAATGATGCGGCGCAGAGGCGAGTCTTGAGCGGCGAAAACCATCGGGCTGTGATTGTCACTGGCGCGAGCCGCGGAATCGGAGCTGCGATCGCGAGGCTGGTTGGCGCCAACGGTTTTCCCGTTGTTGTGAATTTTTTGAGGAATAGCGCCGCCGCCGATGAGGTGGTGCGCGAGATTGTTTCGGGCGGCGGCCGAGCGGTCGCGATCGCTGCCGATATTAGCCGCGAAGAAGAAATCCTGCGCTTGTTCGAGACGACCGCGCGCGAACTCGGGCCGATCGGAGGGCTTGTGAATAACGCGGGCGTCACGGGTGGCTTATTCCGAGTTGATGCGCTCCCCGCGCAGGCAGTCGCACAAGTGTTGGCCACCAATGTTGCGGGCACGATACTGTGTTCGCGTGAAGCAGTTCGGCGGATGTCTGTGCGGCGCGGTGGAATGGGTGGTTCCATCGTGAACATCTCGTCGCTGGCTGCGAGGACAGGTGGAGCGGGAGAATGGGTGCACTATGCGGCCTCGAAAGGGGCGATTGATAGTTTTACGATCGGATTGGCGCGGGAAGTGGCGCGTGAAGGAATTCGCGTCAACGCTGTGGCACCTGGATTGGTTGAAACCGATCTTCACGCTGACAATGGAGTGCCGGATCGTCTGGAGCGCTTGGCGCCTTCGATCCCCATGGGACGTCCTGGCACACCACGCGAGATAGCGCAGGGCGTGCTTTGGCTGCTTTCAGCAGCGGCTTCCTATACGACTGGAACGATCTTGGAGATTGGCGGAGGGCGATGACCAAGAAAGGAACGCGTGGTTATTGCGTTCGCACCCAGCAGAGCCAGTTCGAGAAGTCCGAGGCTTTACTTTGTTGCTTTACGAAGGCGCCTGCGGGGGAATTCAAACCAACCAGATCGCCGTCGCGCAGGGAATCGAGGTTGGGCATTCCGTCGCATGCGCTTTTTATGAGGCAGGTGGTTGAAAATTCCCAGATGTGGTAGGACCTCGATTCGGGATGAAACTCGCGGCAGAAAATCGCGCGGCCATGGACCGTATTGGAAGACGTTAGCTGGCTGACGCGGTCGTTGAGCGCTTTGATCTTCTCGGACATATTCTGAAGTAGTTGCGGAGCTGCGGTTGCGTCCTGCCAGGGAACGGGGGCGGAATTGTTTACGGCAACACCTTGCTTCGTGATGACGTAGGTGCGATCGCGGAAATTCCACCATGGAGCTTCCGTGCAGCGCAAACTGGGATCCAGCCTGCAAATCATGTAGTTATATCCGCGCCGCAATTTTCCGCAATCGGCTAGGATTTGAAACGTGAGCGTTCCGTCGCCTTCAATCAGATACCGGGCGTTCCCGCTGTAGATGCAGGGGCCGCCGGCGTCGCCTTGGGAGAAGTGGATTACGTAGCTGTCTCCCGTGGGATTTCCGACGACGATGGACGGAGTGAGGCGTGGTTCGAGTTGGCGCGACTCGACTGTCATGGGCCGGCCGGTTTTATCGATGGATGTGACGATAGATATGGTGGGCGTGAAGATGCCGTCTGGGCGGCTGGGCGGCGGATTCTGGGCAGCCGTGGTGCGTGGGACGCCGAGGAACGTGGCCAGCGATAGAAGCGCGGCGATGTGAAATGACCTTTTCAATTTGGCGTTCTCCCGATCGGCCCGGAATCACGAGACTCGCTCGTGTGCAATCTAGCGGATGCGAAAGCGTGCGCGAATCTAAATCACATACGAAGGACTCCCAACGCGACCAGGGCGATAAAGAACGGCCAACACAGAGCGATCGGTGCTGCGAGTAGAAACCAGAGCGCGCTCCGTTTAAATAGCTGAAAGGCGTACGCAACTACTAGGCACCAGGCAATGGAAAGCGGGAATCCAATCAATACAAAGCCTGTGGAGCCCCGGAGATACGAAAAAGCAGGTCCGCAAGCCGCCCCTAGCGCAACCGCGAGCGACGTAATCAGCAGCTTCCAATATTGTGATTCCATGGGCCCTACCGCGTCGGATTACGATCGCTGCTTCCGACTGAGTTTTGCTGATCGCTAAGGCTATTTTAGCTGACGGGGACGGGCTGCGGATGAAGCAGACTGGTGGCTAGCCGCGTGATTCGAAACTGGCCTAGAACTGTCCTAGAGTACCATTGACTTTCGCTTTTGGTTCGCCTAGAGTTTAAGCTTCAACTTGGGCCCTGAGGGGTGTGAAATGGCGCTGACAAAGAGACAGAAGGAAGTACTGAATTACCTGGTGGGATTCATCAACAAGAACGGCTATTCGCCGAGTTTTGAGGAAATTGCGCGCGCGCTGAAGTTGACGTCGCTGGCGACGGTGCACAAGCATCTTTCGACGCTGGAGAAAAAGGGGTACATACGGCGCGGATACAACCAGAGCCGGTCGATTGAGGTGGTGCAACTGCCAAAGCCGATACGCGAGCAGGTGCTGGATCGCCATGTGATCGAGCTGCCGCTGGCGGGGCGGATCGCGGCGGGGCATCCGCTGGAGGCTGTGGAGACGAACGAGACGATTTCGCTGGCTGATTTTGCGCGCGGGCAGAACACGTTTGTGCTGCAAGTGAAGGGCGAGTCCATGCGCGACGACCATATTCTGGATGGGGATTATATTGTGGTGGAGCAGACGCAGGTGGCGAACCCCGGAGAGATTGTGGTGGCGCTGGTGGGCGAAGATGACGCCACTGTGAAGAGGTTCTACCGCGAGCCGGGCGGGAAAGTGCGGCTGCAGCCGGCGAATTCGGCGATGGCGCCGATTGTGGTGCAGGGCGCGGACGTGAAGATTCAGGGGCGGGTTGTGGGAGTGCTGCGCAAGTATTAGTATCGGGCCGGGAGTGACGCGATGGGCCGTCCTGAACGCACGGAAGCGGCGGCGTATTACTTCACTTACATTGATCGTATTCAGCAGGACGACATTGTTGTCGTGATGGAAAGCCAGCTGGAAGATGTCGGAAAGATCCTCGCGTCTATCTCCGAAGACAAATCATTGCACCGGTATGCGCCGGAAAAGTGGAGTATCCGGCAGGCGCTGAGCCATCCGAACGACGCCGAACGTGCGTTTGCGTTTCGCGCTTTGTGGTTTGGGCGCGATTTTCATGAACCTTTGGCTACTTTCGATCAGAATATCAGCGTGAATGCGGCACGGGCGGATGAGTGTTCTTGGGCTAGCCATGTGGAGGAGTTTCGCGATATTCGGCGGTCAACTTTGGCGTTGTTCGGGAAGTTGCCTGGCGAGGCGTGGGGGCGGAGTGGAGTGGCTAGCGGGGAGCCGGTATCCGTGAGGGCGCTCGCTTACATTATTGCGGGGCATGTTTCGCATCATGTGGCGATTTTGCAGGAGAGGTATTTGTAGGGTCGGCGCTACGTAAACGCAGCCGAAGTCAAAGACGCCCGCCTAAAAGGCAGGCGGCCGCTACAAATTCAAGATCAGCAGCAAGCGGCATCGAATGCGGCCTGCGTAGCTTTGATTTAACGCGGGCGGGTCTCAGACCCGCCCCTCCAAACTCAAAACTCAAGCGCGAGACGCCGATATTCGGAAAGAAATCGGGCTTGCGGTTTCGGGTTTAAAGTTTTAGGATGCAGTTCCCCAGCTTGACCGGATGGAGTTATCTCGCCGGACACACCTGTCCCATTTTGGATTTGGCATGGCTAGTGCACGGGACTACATTCAAAGACCCCGGTCCTTAAAGTTAGTTGCGCAGTCTTTGGCTACAGCCGATGCGGGTGTTAGGAGGGTAAATGTGGGGAGACAAGAAACCGGAAGCTCCGGGGAAGAAGCCGACTCCGCAGCAGCCGCAACCGTCTCAGCAAGCGCAGCAAGTTAAACCAACCGTGCCGAGTGCAAACGCACCGGCTTTTCCTGGGGAGGCAAAAACAATGGCACCGAATGATCCGACGTATCCGAACACGAGTTCGGGCAATACGGCACGGCTGGGTTCGAGCCTGCATGTAAAGGGTGAGATCACCGGCAACGAAGATCTGTTGATTGATGGCACCGTCGAAGGATTGGTTCAGCTGGAAGACCGCAAGCTGACGGTGGGAGCGAGCGCGAAGGTTACGGCCGACGTAATTGCCCGCGAAGTGGTGGTTTACGGGAATGTAAAGGGCAACCTGCGCGCGCGGGACCGCATTGAGATCAAGAAGGACGGGTCGGTGGTCGGGGATTTGACCACGGCGCGGATTTCGATCGAGGATGGAGCGTACTTTAAGGGCTCGATCGAGATTGACAAGACTGGCGACGCGGCCGAGGACAGCAGCAAGGCGTTTTCACGCGCGAATCGTGGCGCGGCGGCAACGACCACGTCGTAGGGTTGGTTTCTGTGTCGTACAAGGTGGCGGGCCGCCCGCGGTGGTCCGCCACTGACTTCGTTGTGTTGCGCTTCATCGTGCCCTGTTTTCGATCTGCAGACCGCTAGTCCTCGTTGACATAATTCGAGACCTACTTTAGACTCAGAGTTTGTCCTTAGACGGAAAGGTGTGACTGCATAGATGCCGACGTATATTCCAAGAGGCCGCGAGGCCGAAGAGTTGATGGTAGGGAAGAACTGGTTTGTGATTGACGCCGAGGGAGTCGTGTTGGGACGGCTGGCGACGCGGATTGCGCGTTTGCTGATTGGCAAAGACAAGCCGACGTACACGCCGCACCTGGATTGCGGAGATCATGTAGTGGTGGTGAACGCGGAGAAGGTGAAGTTGACGGGCAACAAAATCGATCAGAAGCTGTATCGTCATCACAGCGGCTGGCCAGGCGGATTGAAGGAAGTGCCGATCCGCACGTTGCTGCAACGCAGGCCGGAAGAGGTTGTGCGCGAGGCGGTGCTGGGAATGCTGCCGAAGAACAAGCTGCGCGCGCGTCGAGCAAAGAAGCTGCGTGTT
>JABCZD010000033.1 GCA_013289855.1 Acidobacteriota bacterium
AAAAGAGGAGGAGTATCAATTATGGCGGCCGCAAGCGCTCCCGCACCTGAACCCGCGGCGGTTACACCGCACGCGCCCGAGCAGCCCAAGCCAAAGCCCAAGTGGCAGACCTACGGGACTCCGCTGCTCGTGGTGCTGCTGGCCGCTGCGGTGGTGTTGACCATCACCCGGAACTGGAATGCATGGGAAGGCGGCCACATCGAGCAAGTGACGGATGATGCTTACGTCCGGGGCGACCTGACGCCGCTGAGCACGAAAGTCGCCGGCATCGTGCGCGACGTGAGAGTCTCCGACTACCAGGAAGTGCATAAAGGCGAGCTGATCGTTGCTCTGGACGATGATGATTACAAGGCGCAAGTGGCACAGGCCAGCGCGGCGGTGGAAGCAGCCAAGGCTGCGATCGAAGATAATCGCCGCCAGCGTGACCTGCAAGACGCGAAGATCGATCGGGCTCTAGCCGGTATCGATCAGGCGCATGCGGAGATCACGGCCGCGCAGGCCGGCATCGAAGCGGCGCAAGCGGATGTGACGCGTACGAAGCAGGAACGGACCCGCCAAGAATCGCTGATGCAGACACGGTCAACTACGCAACAGAAAGTTGAGCAGGCGGTGGCCGACCAGGAGCGACTTGCGGCGCAACTCGCCAGCCGCCAGGCTGACCTGGAGCAGGCAAAAGCGCTGCTGCGCAGCGATGAACTGGCGGCGGAGGCTGAACGCCGCGCCAAGGCCGTGCTGGAATCACAAGACGCGCAACTCGTGGCCGACCTGCACGCCAAGGAGGCCGCGGTCACCGTTGCGCAAGTGAATCTGGGCTATACAACGATTGAGGCGCCCGGTGACGGCACGGTGGGCGAACGGCAAGTGCGCCCGGGGCAGTTGGTCTCTCCGGGAACGCAAGTGATTTCGTTCGTCAGCAAGATCAAATGGGTGCAGGCGAATTATCGCGAGACGCAGCTCACCAACGTGAAGGTTGGCGACGCCGCGGAGCTCGCCGTGGACGAGTACCCGGGCAGGGTGTTTCACGGCAAGGTGCTCGAAATCGCACCTGCCAGCGGTTCGCAATTCGCGCTGCTGCCGCCCGACAATGCCACCGGCAATTACACGAAAGTGGTGCAAAGAATTCCCGTGAAAATCGCGCTCGATGATCCGAGCGTTGCAGCTAGCTTGCGTCCGGGCCTGTCCGTCGTCGCCACCGTGCGCACGAGACAGTAATTGGAGCGCACGATGGCCGCTGCCACCTCGGCAATACGTTTACCACCGCCAGAACAAATCGCGCACGGACTCGCAGCAGTAGCGCCCTCGGAACTCTCCAAGAGTCCGCTGCTCGGAATCCTGGGAGTGATCATGGGCGCCGGGATTGTCACGCTCACCGGCCGCATGATTACGCTCGGCCTGGCGGATCTCAAGGGCCACGTGGGAATCAGCTTCGACGAAGGAGCCTGGATCGGCAGCTCCTACAACATTGCGTTGATGTTCATCGGGCCGTTCACTGTTTTTGTGGGAGCCCTGCTGGGACCGCGGAAAATTCTGTTCTACGCTGCGACCACATTTTCGCTGGTCTGCGCTTTCCTTCCGCTGATCCACAATTACAGCTTGCTGATTGTGGCGCTCGTTTTGGCCGGCCTCACCTCCGGCACGTTCTATCCCCTGACGCTCACCTTTGCACTGCGAAATATTCCTCTTCGCTTCCTTCCATTCACAATCGCGCTCTATGCGACCTTTGTTGACGGCGCTGTAAACATTGCTCCATCGCTCTACGGCTGGTACAGAGACCATCTGTCCTGGCACTGGATGTTCTGGAATTCGGCGGTGATTACGCCGCTGATGGCGCTCTGCATCTATTACGGGATACCCGCACCCGCGGCTGGAGAGCCAAAGAAATCGGCGGCGCCGCCGAGCTTCGCAGCTTTTCTCTATGGCAGCACGGGATTCGCGATGTTGTATGCCGCCTTCGACCAGGGGGAAAGGCTCGACTGGTGGCGTTCCGGAGTATTCAACGCATTGTTCTTCGGCGGCATATTCTTGCTGGTGGCGGCGACGATTCGGCGTTTGCGCGGTCCCAACCCTTTGGTTGACATGCCCTATCTCCGCCAGTGGAACACGTTGCTGCTTGGCATCGGGTTGTTCTTGTTTCGTTTTTCTCTTGTGGCGACCATCATTCTGATCCCGCAATCGCTGGGACTTCACGGCTTCGAAGCCGATCAGATTGGGCCGGCAATCGTTTGGAGCGCAATTCCCCTGCTTCTCCTCGCCTTTATCGCCGGGTTTCTGCTCTTGTCGGGACTTGATTCGCGTCTGCTGATGGCTTCGGGCTTCGTGTTCATCGCCATTGCGTGCTATTTGAACGCTGACCTCACCAGCGCATGGTCGGCATCGAATTATTACCGCACAGAATTACTCATGGGCCTGGGGCAATGCTTTGCGTTTGTCGGCTTGGTTGCGACGATTATCCTGCAGGGCATTTTTTCTGGAGGACTATCGAAGCCGCAGTGGATCCTGACATTTTCCGCCTTCTTCCACGTCGTGCGCTTGTTTGGCGGGGAACTCGGCGCAGTCTACATGGGCCACTTCGTGGCGCAGCGGGAAAAGCTGCACTCGAACCTGCTCGGCCTGCACGTGCAGAGCGGGAACTGGATCACGGACGCCAACATCCGGGCGCTCACCGCGGGGGTGTATGCAAAATCCTCCGGATTGCCCGCCGCCGCAGGCCGGGCGGTCGACCTCATGGGCAGCCGCTTGCGGCTGCAAGCGTATACGCTGAGTCTAATCGATGGATTCTACTTGGTGGCCTGGGCGAGCGTCGTTGCGCTGGTACTGATCGCCATGCTGCGCAACTCACCGCTCAGCTATGGCCGCCTCAGCGAGTTGCAGGAAAAATCGCCCGCGCCTCAGGAGGCGAAATCATGAACGCACGTAGCAGGGTATTGACCGTCGCTCTGTTATTGCTGGGCTCGCTGACTTTTGCTCGCGCCCAGGAACAGGCGACGAATACTCCTCGCCATCTCACCCTGACCGAAGCAGTGCAGCTCGCGCTGAAGCACAATCACGTCGTGCGCATCGCCGGCCTGCGCGTGGAGGAAGTGCAACACGCGAAGGAGAAAGCCAAGAGCGCATACTTTCCCACAATAAAGAACGAGAGCCGTATCTTCACGCTGACGGATACGCAATTTATCCAGATTGGCGCGGGCAGCCTGGGTACCGTGGCCGGGACTCCGCTTCCCACCAGTTCGGTAGTTCTCAATCAGGGTGGTCTGACGGTCGTGACCAGCGGCACCGGGCTGGTGCAGCCGCTCACACAATTATTCACAAGGGTCAAACCTGAGAATGAGGCCGCGAGCGCGGAATTAGGCGCCACGCGAGCAGACGCGCGGCAAACGGAAAACGAAGTCGCGCTGAAAGTTCATCAGCTCTACTACCGTGTGCTGATCATGCAGCTGCACCAAAGCGCCACCCAGGCCCGCATCAAAGCCGCGGAAGACCTGCAGAGCGAGCGCACGCAACAAGTGAAATACGGCAACGCGCTCGACGAAGACCTGATCGAAAGCCGCGCGCAAACGCTGCAAGCAAAACAGGAGCTGCTCACAACCGAGTTGCAGCTGTCGGATCTGACCATGCAACTAAACGACGTCACCGGCCTGCCGCTCACCACCCAGCTCGAGCTCGATTCGAGCGTCGCCGAGGTTCATGACACCTGCGAGCGCGAGGAATGCATCAAAGTCGCGCTGCAATCGCATCCGGAAATCGTGGCGGCGCGCGAGGAGCTGCGAAAAGCGTCCGCCGGTGTGCAATTGTCCAAGGCTGACTTCTTCCCGGACATCACGGCATTCGCACGCTACAGCTACGCGAGCAACGTCCCATTTCTAGCCCACAATTTCGGCAGTTTCGGAGCTGAGCTCACGTACGATATTTTCGACGGCGGCCGCCGCCGCGCGGCAGTGCGCGAGAGTGAAGCGCAAGTGGCCGAAGCCAAAGAAAATCTCGCGCGCGTCGCAGAAGACGTCGAGCTACGCCTGCAGGTCGCGTACAACAAACTCCAGCGCACGCGCGACATGGTGCAAGTGTCCCAGGAATTGTACGCCTTGCGCGCCGAATCCAGCCGCGTCTCCGCGCAACAAGTGCAGAAAGGCGCCGCGCTGCAATCGCAATCGCTCAACGCCGTCGCGCAAGAGTTCGATGCCAAGACCGTGTTGCTACAGTCGCAGCTCGATTACATCCAAGCCCGCGACGAAGTCACCGAAGCCATGGGCCAAACACCCGAATAAATCCCGATTCGCCGAAGCAAACGGCGGTTCCGCGCCCGGCCGCGGCAACAAAAAATGACGCAAACTCCTCGCATCCCGATTCTCTTTCCGCTGGCGGTTGGCGCAGTCGTCATCTTGTGTACGATCTTCATCCACGCCGTGTCCGCCGTGATGTCGGTGAACCTCCTTCGCCGTGAGCGCAGGCTGGGCCATGCCGGCAGGAGTTTCTGGAGCGATTTTCCGATCGTCGTGCTGGCCATGCTGGCCACGCTCGCAGCGCACCTGATTGAGATCGCTTTGTGGGCCGAAGTCTTCGTGCTCTGCGGAGAATTTCCCTATTTTGGCACCGCCTACTATCACTCCGCAGTCAACTACACCACGCTGGGCTACGGCGATCTGGTCATGACGCCGCACTGGAGATTCCTCGGCCCTCTCGAAGCCGCCAACGGCATGCTCCTGTTCGGCGTATCCACCGCCATGGTCTTCGCCCTGATCCAATGGCTAATCGAAGCCAGGTTCGCCGATCTCAGGGAATAAGTGCGCAGCAATGCCGTTGCCGTTCGTAGCGCCGGCGTCGCGCCGGCTCCGTGAATTTGCCGTTGTCTTCGAAGCCGGATCTTTTTGCTATAGTCGGTTGGCGCAGAAGCGCGGCCCTCTGCACGGACCCGGCCGCACGATACCTCACAGGAGACCTACATGGCCCCCAATGAAAGCGATAAAAACGACAAAAACGACGAATCCGTACTCAGCCACATCGATCGTTTGGTGAAGGAAGAAGAGCACCTCTACGGAAAGACTGAAATCAGCAATGAAGATCGCGTCCGCCTGGCCGACCTGAAAGTGCATCTCGACCAATGCTGGGACTTGTTGCGGCAACGCCGCGCACTCCGTGAGTTCGGCAAAGACCCTGGCGAAGCCAAAGTGCGTCCCGCCAAGATCGTCGAGAACTACGAGCAGTAGCGATTGCTGAATCTCGCGACGGGCGGGCGGCGCAGCCTTCCACATCGCCGTGCCGAACGCGGTAGGGTTGACAGGGATCCCGCCCTGCGGTCTTCGAAGGGCGCGTCTGTAGACGCTGGCTCGTTCGGGACGCCGGTCGAACGCCTCGTTCAACTCCCGGTTCGAAAGGGCGAGCCACCCGTCGATGTTCAATTGGGCTTACCTTACCGAATCTGTTATAACTTCCGGCGCTGCCCATAAGCGATGGCGATTTTAAGGCGTTACATAAGCGCGTCGAACCTCTCGAATCGCTTCCGGCGAGATTTGATAGTGCTGCCGCTTCGATCAGGAACCTGGAACAGGCGTTCTCTCAGGCCACTTGGATTCAGCGAAATCCTGTTCTCGTGTGGCTGATTGGCTTCGCTCTGCCGATGGTAGCAATTTGTGTGGCGTTATTTTTCGGACTACTGCCTCGGCTAGAAGCCTACGCGAAGCTCCAAATAGGTTCGCAAGTGTCCGCTGCCATCGCGCCGCAGAACGAGAAACTCGACGGTATCGGTGTCAAGGTCGCTCAGATAAATGGCAAGCTAGAAATTTATGACCCAATGCTTCTGGACGACTGGCGTGACCAGTTGAAGCAGAGCGCACGTCTTAGTCCGCAGGAGTTCAAATCTTCGCTAGGAGAGCTAAGCAATACAGTCACTGCGGCCAGGGACGCCGAGATTGCGGCCGACCCCCTACTTGTCGGGCCGATAGGAAGGCGCGTCTTCGATCTTGCAGTTCTGCATGACGTCACTCACTACGAAATTCACGATAAGGCGGATAGCTCACATCCGAAAGCATTCGCTTAGGGGGATGTACCCCACGATCAGGCTGCGCTGTACGAACAGATCGGTCAAAATTTAAACAAAAACAATCCGCGTGGTGATGCGGTCTTAGTAGTTCAACCTGAGACTGTCGTGCTCGATGGAATGGACCTCAGAAACGTAGTAATCGAAAATGCGCGCATCAGCTACCGCGGCGGGGCGCCAGGGATGAACAACGTGTACTTCGTAAACTGCACGTTCGAGTTGCCCCAAACCCATGTCGGGCAAGAATTGGCAGTGGCTGTACTCGAACACCCGTCTGTAATCTTTTCGGCCGGTTAGCTCGAACAATCGGTCAGGAGGAAAACATAGCGAGCGACGGAAAATTCCAATGTCCAGACTTTGTGGCTGCCGACCGCAGGTGCGTCAGGATGGAAGAACATGCTGGTGCTTGTGATGCGGGCGTCAGACCAGGCTCAGGCGGCGGTTTTCAGTGTATCTTCTGCACCGCTAGATTCTCGGACCTAGCGGGTGGCACACCCATCCACACCACGCGAAGGAACGCGGTTGAATTTCCGGGTGCCGCACTCTCGCCGCAGGCGAGGGTGCGGGTTTAGGCGCAACATCGCGACAGTCGTCCCGTCGCACTCCTACTTCGGTGCGCGATCCGGCGTACACGCACTACTCTGTCCATACTGATAGAACCGGTAGCTACTCCCCATTGGAAACTTGAGATTTGAAACGAGAAAAGACAAAAGCAAAGACAAAAGCAAAGACAAAGACAAAGGCCGCAAGCCGCGGCGGGCGCGGGGACGGCTTCGCGTGAATGACGAGCGGGATCGGGGCTAGGCGCCGAAGACGACGCGCGTGCCTGTGGAAGGCATGATGAGCTTCTCGGGCATCTCGCGCTGGATTGCCATTATGGTGCGCAAGCCGGTGCAGTGCATGGGAATCAAGTAGTCCGGGTTGATTTCCTTCATGGTTTCAACGGTCTTGGCGATGAGTTCATCAGGATAGGGAGCCAAGTGCCACCCGCCGACCACGGCGTGCACCTTCTCGATCCCGGTGGACTTCTGGATCTGGCGGACGGAATTGATGATGCCGGCGTGACCGCAGGATGAGATCACGACGAGTCCCCGGTCTTTCACGTTGTAAGCGGTGGCGTGCTCGCCCCAGAAGATGTCTTTCACTAACTCGCCCGGCTTGGCTTCCATCTTGACTGTGCCTGGAGGGAAGTGGAAGGTGGCGTCGCAGGCGGAGCCGGGCGCGCCGGCTTCGAGGCGAGCTGCCGGAGGAGACATCTCGAAATCGGTGATTCGCGCGATGTGACCTGAGGTGAAGGCGTGGCCTGCAACTACGGTGGGCTCCTCCGCGATCACGACCTTCAACCCTCGCGCTTCGAGCTCGTCCCGCTTGAGCTCACCGTAATCGAGTTTGTTGCCGTCGGGTTGCACCACCCAGCGATGGCAGAACGTATCGCGCCCTCCAGCATAGAGAGTGAGCCCTGGTTTGGCTTGTCCCTGGAGGGCCTGTGCCAAGTCGGGCAGGCCACCGTAATGATCCTCGTGCCCGTGGCTGATGATCAGGGCGTCGGCCGTGGCGGGATCTACCTTCAGGCCTTTGAAATTGTTTGTAAGCGTCCGGGGCGTGAGCGCGAAGTCCAGCAGGATCTGTTTTTCCTCTGCGCCTCGGAAGGACTCCAAGTGAAAGGCCAGCCCGTGTTCGGACAGCAACGAGACCTCTGAGCCGTAGGGATGAGGCAAAGTATTCCGAGTGATCATGAGGTTGCCGATTTTCCCGCTCTTGGCATAGACGTCGTAAATGTTGTCCACCAGGTTGGTGACAACAAGGCGGTCAGCGGTGGGGATTTCCTTCGCAGCATCGAGGACACTTCCGAAGCGGCCCGTGCCGCCGAGCAAAAACGTTCCGCCTGCTACCGCTCCCAGCTTCAGGAAATCGCGCCGGTGCATGCTTGCCCCCCTTCATCTGACCCGAGAGTGCCTTCTTTGGCTTCGACGACGGCAAACATTGTAACCCCAAAGGACCTAGCGTGGATTTGTGGCGCCGCGTGCCGCACGCTCGCCACAGGCGAGGGTGCGGGTTAGACGCTACTCGGTCCACAACCACGGCGAATTCCGCTCGCCGATCCTTTTTGCCAATTGATGCTGGTTCGGCGATGCTTCCTTGCACGCGCACAAGTGTGTTTTCGTTGCTTAGTTCGTATCGCTCGCCGTATTTCTACGAACAGCGCCGAAAATCCGCATGTGTTAGCGTAAGTCGGGGCACTGCTGGAGCCTCCAAAGGACGCGACTTGCTGGAGCCGGCCCGAACTGGAAACTCCGCGCTTCCCGCGCGCCTCCTCCCCACGCCAAATCAATCGCT
>JABCZD010000034.1 GCA_013289855.1 Acidobacteriota bacterium
ATGCTGCGGCTGCTGGTGCTCACCGGGACCGCGATCCCCCTGGATGAAGCGAAGCGGCCCAATAGCTACCTGGTCCGCTCGGATCCGGCCGATGTAGCCCGTGTCGAAGACCGCACCTTTATCTGCTCGCGAACTCAAGAAGAGGCTGGACCGACCAATAACTGGGAGGATCCGGCGAAGATGAAGCAGAAGCTGAACGGATTGTTCGCCGGTTCGATGACGGGCCGCACCATGTTCGTAGTTCCTTACAGCATGGGTCCGATCGGGTCATCGATTTCAAAAATCGGAGTAGAAATCACCGACTCGCCCTACGTCGTCGTCAGCATGCACATCATGTCTCGCGTGGGAAGCCACGTGCTCGATGCGCTTGGGGCTGACGGAGAGTTTGTGCGCGGGCTGCATTCCATTGGCGCGCCCCTCGGGCCAAATCAGCCCGACGCGACATGGAACTGCAATAAAGAACACAAGTACATCTGCCATTTTCCGGAGACCCGTGAGATCTGGTCGTTTGGTTCAGGGTACGGCGGCAACGCATTGCTCGGGAAAAAGTGTCATGCGCTGCGCATCGCCTCAGTGCAGGCGCGGGACGAAGGCTGGATGGCCGAGCACATGCTGATTCTGAAACTGACCAGCCCATCCGGCGAGGCGAAGTATTTTACCGGCGCCTTTCCTTCGGCTTGCGGCAAGACCAACTTGTCGATGATGATCCCAACCCTTCCGGGCTGGAAGGTGGAGACCATCGGAGACGACATTGCCTGGATGAAATTCGGCGCGGACGGCCGGCTTTACGCCATTAATCCAGAGTATGGCTTTTTCGGCGTGGCGCCCGGCACCAGCATGACGTCGAATGCCAACGCCATGCAGATGATGACCCGGAATTCTATTTTCACCAACTGCGCCGCGACCCTGGACGGCGACGTGTGGTGGGAGGGGATGACCGAGCAGAAGCCGGCCAAGTTAGTGGACTGGCTGCGTCGGCCCTGGACTCCGGCCTCCGAACGGAAAGCAGCGCACCCCAATGCGCGTTTCACTTGCGCCGCATCGCAATGCCCCGTGATCGCGCCCGAGTGGGAAGATCCGAGAGGCGTGCCCATCGATGCCATCCTCTTCGGCGGGCGGCGCGCGGGGATTGTTCCTCTGGTCACGGAAGCCTTCAATTGGCAGCACGGCACTTTCCTGGGCTCAACCGTGAGCAGCGAGACGACTTTCGCAATCACTGGCAAAGAGGGACGTCTGCGCCGCGACCCCATGGCGATGCTGCCGTTTTGCGGTTACCACATGGGAGATTATTTCGCGCACTGGCTCAACATCGGAGCCCGACCCAGCGCTTCGAAATTGCCGAAGATTTTCTACGTCAACTGGTTCCGCCAGAATAAGAATGGCAAATTCCTGTGGCCGGGTTACGGGGAAAACAGCCGCGTCTTGAAATGGATCTTCGAGCGCTGCGACGGAACGGTTCATGCGAACGAGACCCCGATCGGGCGGATTCCAGAGGTCGCCGACCTTGACACTACGGGATTGGACATCAAGGGCGCCAATGTGGAGGAATTGCTCAGCGTCGACATCGAAGGCTGGTTGGCCGAAGTGCCGTCGATTAAGGAGCACTTCGCCCAGTTCGGCAGCCATCTTCCCGAGGCATTGAATCTTGAAGTGAAGGCGCTCGAAGAGCGCCTGCGCGCCGCGAAGTAGCGCCGGTGTCCTGCCAGCCAAACGGCGGGCGAATGCCCGCTGGATTTCCCCACCCTCGGTTGCTTGACCAGGGCTCTTGAGCAGGCGCGGGTGGTAGAATGCCGCCTGCTGGGAGCCAAATGAAAATCCCTACTAGTGTGAATCGCGCGTCCCGCGCGCTGGTTGCGTCGTTAATTCTGGTGTGTCTGCCCCTACTGGCGCAGGAACAACACAACCCAGAGCCGCCGAAAGCTGTGGACTTGACCTGGGGGTTGAAGATTCCGATGCGTGATGGGGTCAAGCTGAACGCCACGGTATACCGTCCGAAGGATCAAAAAGAAGGGCTGCCCGTGATTTTCGAGCTGACCCCTTACATCAGCGACAACTATCACGGTCGAGCCTATTACTTTGCGCAACATGGCTACGCGTTTGCCCTGGTCGATGTGCGTGGGCGCGGAAATTCTGAGGGACAGTTCGACCCATTCCAGCAGGAGCCGCAGGATGGCCACGATGTGGTCGAGTGGCTGGCTACGCAGCCGTGGTCGAACGGCAAAGTGGCGATGTGGGGCGGTTCCTACGCCGGCTATGACCAGTGGCTGACGTTGCGGGAGTTTCCGCCTCACCTGGCTACCATCGTCCCCGCGGCCGCAGCCCACGCGGGCGTGGATTTCCCCATGTTTAAGGGCATCTGGGGACCGTATGACATGCAGTGGTTGACGTTCACCAGCGGAGTGACGTCGCAGCAGAATCTATTTGAGGAATCGTCGTACTGGATCGAAAAATTCCGGGAACTCTATTTGAGCCACCGTCCCTATAAAAATCTCGACAAGATTGCTGGCGATGACAGCACCGTGTTCCAGAAATGGATCGCCCACCCAGCGTTCGACGCGTACTGGCAAAAGCTCGACATTAGCTCCGAGCAATATAAGAAGATCGCTATCCCGATCCTGACCATTACCGGTGACTACGACGGCGACCAGGCCGGCGCCATGACGTATTACCGCGATCACATGAAATACGGAACCGAAGAAGCCAAGGCGAAGCATTACTTGATCATTGGACCCTGGGACCACGCGGGCACACGTACTCCGAGAAAGGAAGTGGGCGGCTTGACCTTCGGGGATGCCAGCATGCTGGACATGAATGAACTGCATGTTGCCTGGTACGACTGGACGATGAAGAACGGTAAGCCGCCGGAGTTTCTCAAGAAGCACGTCGCCTATTACGTGACAGGCGCCGAGCAGTGGAAATATGCCGACAGCCTGGAAGCGGTTTCGACTGCGAAGAGAATCCTGTATCTGAATTCCAGCAACGGAGAGGCGAACGACGCTTTCCACTCGGGCACGCTGAGTGAAGACAAACCCGCCACCGCAAAGCCCGATCAATACGTTTACGATCCCCTCGACGTACGGCCGGCGGAACTCGAAAAGGAAGACATCAAGAACAACATCACCGACGAACGATATACTTTGAATTTATTCGGCGACGGCGTGGTGTATCACAGCCAACCCTTCACCGAAGACACCGAGATCAGCGGCTTCGTGAAGCTGGTGGTGTGGATGTCGATGGACGTGCCCGACACCGACTTCAGCGTGAACCTGTACGAGATTATGCCGGATGGCAAGAGCATCCAACTCACGGGAGACCAGATACGCGCGCGCTACCGCGATTCTGCCGTCACCGAGAAACTGGCTAAGCCAGGAGAGATCTACCGTTACGAATTCAGCGGGTTCACATTTTTCTCACGACGGATTGCGAAAGGGAGTCGACTGCGGCTCGTGCTGACCTCCCCGAACAGCATCTACACCGAGAAAAACTACAACAGCGGCGGCGTGGTGGCGGAGGAATCCGGGAAAGATGCGCACACCGCGCATGTCACGCTCTATCACGACGGCGATCACCCGAGTTCGCTGGAGCTGCCCCTGGTGAAATAGCAAAGCTGGGCGCAACACACCTTGGCTCGATGTCCCATCTCGGCGTCACCCTGAGCGCAGCCGTACTTCAGGCGGAGCGAAGAGCCTGTCCTGAGCGGAGCCGAACGGATCTCCCGCGCCTCGGCGGTGTCGCGTCAGCATCCGCACCTCTCGCCGCACAGCTTCATGCGGAAATCCACAAGCCCATTGTGATATCTAACCTTGCCGGCTCAATTCAAATCAGCGATCATGGTCGAGGCCGTGACGGTTGGGTGAACCCGTATCGCCGCGCCCCTAAGTCCTTTGCTTCACGGATTTTAGTATCTAAGTTCTTTGATATCCGAATTTTGCCGAGAATTTCTTGCTAACGTGGTGATTCCATTAGACCCCAGGGGGGAGGGGGTATCGAAAGCGGACCCCGCAGCACACCTCAACAGCGCCCGAATCAACCAGTCGCGCTGAATTTATTTTTGAAAGGAATTCACAGGCAAGGCCAAGCCTCGCGACATGCCATTTTTCGTTGCGCCACCGCCGCCTTTTGATATAGTTCCCCCCTATCATGGCGTCTTCCGCTACAGACGAAACAACGCACCCCACAGCGACCGCGTCTGCGCCCCTAACTCGAAATCAAATTCGCGGCTTCTGGGCGGCGTGGGGCGGCTGGACGCTCGACGGCATGGACTCGGTCATCTACGCGCTCGTGCTCGTGCCCGCAGTCCGCGAATTGCTGCCCCGGTCCGGCATCGCCGCCACCAAAGGCAACATCGGCTACTACGGATCTCTGCTGTTTGCGCTGTTCCTGATCGGCTGGGGACTGGCCTTCCTATGGGGTCCGGTTGGAGACAAGTTCGGCCGAGTGCGCACCCTGATGCTGACTATCGTCTGGTATTCGGTGTTCACGTTCCTGAGCGCCTTCGTCACCAGCGTGTGGCAACTGGCTGTTCTGCGGTTGCTGGCTGGGATCGGCATTGGCGGCGAATGGGCCATGGGCGGTACATTCGTGGCCGAAGAATGGCCCGAGCATCGCCGCCGAATGGGCGCCGGGTTCATGCATACCGGCTACTACGTCGGTTTTTTTCTCGCGGCGCTGGCCAACTACGGAATCGGCAGCCACTATGGCTGGCGTTCCATGTTTATTGTCGGTGGTCTACCGGCCCTGGTGCTGGCGTGGGTTCGCCATGGCGTTGTGGAACCCGCAGCCTGGAAAAACAAAGAGAGTGTGGTCCGGTCGTGGTCAGTCTGGCGTCCTTTTGCGATTCTGTTTTCGCCCTCCTGGCGTCGCCGCACTGTCGTCAACGCCTTACTGATGCTGGCTTCCATCTGCGGTCTGTGGGCCGGAACCGTCTACGTTCCCGCAGCGATAACTGCTCTTGCTGAAGCGGCGGGACACGTCGGCCCGGCAGCCGCGCAACTGGCTTCGTGGGGCGTCATGCTGGTTTCGTTTGCTACGATTCTCGGATGTCTGGCGATGCCTTGGCTGGCGGAACGACTTGGCCGGCGCGGCGCGCTCGCGGTTTTCTTTACGCTGATGATGGTGTTTATCGCGCTCACCTTCGGCAAGGTGTTCTACCTTGGGGCCGGCGCGTTGCCGTGGTTTTTCGCCTGTCTTTTCTTTCTCGGCTTCGGCGGGGCCAACTTCGCGGTCTACACTCTCTGGCTGCCTGAACAATATCCCACAGAATGCCGCGCCAGTGCGTTCGCGTTCTCCACTTCCTTCGCGCGATTCGGGGGCGCAGGCATTACGTTTCTGGTGGGAAGCGGCGTGCGGCATTACGGATCGCTCGGCACACCGGTCGCAATCACTTCGATTGCCTTCGCGCTCGGACTGCTCCTGCTTCCATTTGGCGCGGAAACGCGCGGCCAACGTTTGCCGGGTTAAGCGCCACGTAAAAGTGCGCTAAGCTGATTCGCAGTTGCCACGCGTGTGTTGCAGTCCTTAAGCGGGGAGGCCAACCTTGCGGCGCAGCTGCTACCACCAGCTACGCCGCGGTTCTTGCCCCGTCGGCCTTGGGCGGGCTGGGAACGCGAAGTCGGCTTTCGGATTCCTCGACAGTGCGGTGTGCCAAAGGCTTCAGCCAGAGCAAGGCCATGAACGCGGCGACGACATCGCAGACAATCATCGCCCAGAAGACTTTCGTCCAGGAACCGGTCTTGGCAAACAACCACGCGGCACCCGGCCCTGCAAAACCGGCAGCCACTCCTTTCGCGGTATACACGATTCCATAATTGGTGGTCGCCCACTTGTTTCCGTACAGGTCGCCCGTGATGGCGGGGAATAAGGAAAAAATGTTGCCCCACGCGAAAAAACACAGACCTGACAGCGCCACAAACCAGACCGGGCGGTTGATCAGTTGGAGCAGCGCAAACACCGCCGCCGCCTCCAGGATGAAGGCAACGAAGATGGCGTTCTCGCGGCCAACGTGGTCCGAAACCCATCCCCAGAAGGGGCGCGTCAACCCGTTTAGAATGCGGTCGACCGTGATCGCCAGCACCAGTGCCGTCATGCCAAAGGCGACAACCACGTTATCCACGTGGTACGAAGAAGCCATCGGGTTGAGCTGTGCTGTAACTACGAGACCACCGAAAGCCAGCATGGTCATCATCACATAGATGACGTAGAAAGACGGCTGACGGAGCATTTGCAAAGGCGTCATGCTGACCGTCGAAGTGTTGACTTTGGCTCGGATTTTGGCTTCTTTCTCCTTCCAGTTCGGCGGCGTCCATCCCACCGGCGGCCTGGCCAGAAAGAGTGAAGCGAGCAACACCACAAAGCCCTGGATAATTCCCCAGACGATGAATGTATGTTGGTAGCCGTCGGTTTTCAGCATCGCAGCGATTGGAGCGATGGTGGTTGCGGTGCCGATTCCGAAAGCTCCGGCCGTCAGGCCCACGCACAGCCCGCGATAGTCAGGGAACCATTTCAGTGCGTTCCCAATGGCTCCGCCATAGACGACGCCAGCGCCGATTCCGCCCACGCCATACCAGAAATAAAGCGCGTTTATGGTTTCGGCCCGGCCGGAGCCGATCCAGCCCAATCCGATCATGATCGCGCCCGCGCCCAGCATTAATCGAGGGCCGATAACATCCACCAGGAATCCTTCAAAAGGTACGAGCCAGGTTTCAAGCGCGACGAATAAAGTGAAGGTCCACTGCACAGCCACCAGCGTGACGTGCAAATGGGCTTGTATGGGTTTGGTGAAAATAGTCCAGGCGTACTGCAGGTTGGCAATCGCCATCATGGCGACGATGCCGGCGATTAATTGCACCCATCGATTGGGAATGCGCGAAGGGTGGATAAGGGAGGCTGGTGAGACGGTGGATGCAGCCATGGCGATACCTCCGTGAGGTACGTCGGACTTCACGTCAGACGTTAACAACGCACGCTGAACTTCGCAAGCGAAACCTGCCGCGTTCCCGTCACTTCATTTCGCACGATGGCGCTCTCAGCTAACCTCGCCAGCCAACATCTCTAGCTGGACGGCGGGGCGTCGGCCTCCACTTCTGTGCGGAACGGGATCACGCCGGGAACCAGCCACTTTTCCCACATCTCATCGATTTTACTTTGGAAGTAATCGATGTCGTCGTTGGTGAAGTGGGCGAATCTTCCTTGCTTCAGCAAGTAATCCCGTACGGGCTGCCTCTGTATCTTCTTCGAGGCAATCTGCTGCGTCCTGCCGGTAAGTTTTAGCACGCCGTCTTCCACTTCATAGAGCGGCCAAATGCCAGTATTGACGGCTAATTCGCCTAGTTCGTGGGAGATGTAAGGATCGTAATCCCAACCCTTTGGGCAGGGATCGAGCGAGTGAATGAACGTGGGACCGCCGATGGCCAAAGCCTTGCGCATGGAATTCATGGCCGCCAAGCCGTAGGACATGCAAACAGTTGCAACATAGCGGCAAGTGGGATGGCCCGCTGCCATCATCCCCGCCATATTCTTTTTCCAGCGGCGATGCATGATCCTCTTTACCTTCCCGGGTGTGCTGAACGTGGTATTCGCGCCCCAAGGCGTGCTCCCTGAAAGTTGTATGTCAGTATTCGCGTATGACTCGT
>JABCZD010000035.1 GCA_013289855.1 Acidobacteriota bacterium
GATGGATATCGGGTGTAATCTCGGTGTTCTTGTCGACAAGTTGAAGGTTGGCTCCGGGCCACGCCGATCCAAATCGCATGACTTCTGGCGGCGCGCCGTCGTAGTAGCGCTGTTCCGGAGGGAGCGATTCGTCCTTGCGATAAAAACTGCTCGGTAGGTCGGAACCGTAAACCCCGAATCCCTCCTTAGGTGCGTAGATCTTCACGGTGGGGTTCACCTTCAATAGATAGGTCAGTCCTCCCATGTGATCGCCGTGTCGGTGCGACATCACCACGAAGTCGAGCTTCGCGAAGTCGACGCCCTTCGCTTTCGCATTCTGCGCAAGAATCTCAGGGTTGTTGCCGGTGTCGAACAGAATCCGTTTCCCGTCGTATTCGACAAACGCAGCGTAGCCCCAGTCTTTCGCCATCGTGGATGTTTTACCGAATGCATCATAGAGAACGGTGAGCTGCGCTTTGCCGGGAGCTGCGCTCGCCTTTGGAGCGGCGGATGTTGTGGCGCCACACTCAATGAGAAGCAGGAGTGCTGCACAAAAGGAAACCACTCGGTTATAGGCTGTCATTGTGCGCTCCCCTTCGATGGCATTGTGACCCTTCGTGGTCTTGGGAGCCCGGAGGCACATTACACACTGCGGAATTTAGTCAGTCAAGTCCACAAAAGGATGCTGCCTCCTGGACGTGCCCGTGACGTGGCATCTTCGATTTCATTAGCGACGCGCCGCAGGGCGCGAAGCTTTTTACTCGCGATCCAAATTAGCACGGACGCAGCGAGTCAGACATCGCCCGGAGCAGTGCACAAAATCGTTGAGGTATCAAGCTTCAGCGGCTGTTACTCTGACGCCAGCGAGACGCGGCGCGGACGGCTCACTAGGAGAAAATAAAAAGCGATGAAGACGCTGCTGCTGGGAATCACTCTGTTCGTTTCAGCTTTATTCCCCACTTGCGCGCGGTGCGCTGCGGCAAATCCTGCATTGGAAGTCGTGGTGCTCGGCTCGGGCGGGCCACGGCCGTTCGGCAGGGGAGGGTCCAGCTTTATCGTGTTGCTCGATGGCACGCCGCGGATCCTGGTGGATGCAGGGCCGGGAGCTTTTCTGCGGATTGGAGAATTGGGCCTGGACCTGGACAACGTCGATACGGTCTTGCTGACGCATCTGCACATTGATCACAGCGGGGATCTGGCCGCTTTCTTCAACGCGCGCGCACTCAGCGCCGACGGACCAATCGTCTATCGCATCTTTGGCCCGGACGGGGCCGGACAATTTCCCAAGACTTCGCGTTTTGTGGATTTGCTGGTCGGTCAAGGCGGCGCCTTTGAGTATCAGAAGACGTTCGGCGCGGACGAATCGTTCACGGTGCGCGACCTGCCAATCGCGCTCGATTCCCCGCGCAGCAAAATTGTGGATGAAAAGGGCTTAGTGGTGGAAGAAATTGCGACGCATCACGGCGATTGCCCGTCTGTGGCCTACCGTATTTCGTACAAAAACGCCGTCGTGGTTTTCTCCGGAGATATGGATGCGTCCGCCCTGCCGAATCTGGCGCAATTAGCGAAGTCCGCGGACCTGCTGATTTTCAATTGCGCCGTGCTGGACCCACCGGCGTCTCCTTCGCAGCTCTATGATCTGCATACACCGCCAAAAAAAATCGGCGAAGCCGCGCGCGATAGCGGAGTAAAGAGTTTGCTGCTCAGCCATCTCGCGCCCGACGTGTTAAGCCGGGACGATGCCGTGCGTAAATCGATTCGCGCGTCCTATGCAGGGCCGGTAGCCTTCGCGAGCGACAAGTTGCGCGTCCCGGTCGGCAGGCAAGCAACAGAGTAGATTAGAGCCGCCAACGCGTCTGATTTCGACCTCGCCTATCGCGCGCCAAAATCTCACCGTGTGGCCGTGAAAATGCTCTAGTGATCCACGGCGGTAAATCTACTTAGCCTTACCGCTACAAGATTTATTGTATTTGGAGACGCGCCCCGCGGCAGTACCATGGAGGCCGTCCCAACAGCAGACAGGAGCTCTTTATTGCCGAGATAAAAAACACCCCCTCATCCATCCCTGAATATCAAACTCCTCCCGTTCCGGCCGCTCCTGCATCCGCTCCGCCAGCTTCCCGGCACAAAGGCCCGCGGTTCGTTTGGTGGATCCTGGCACTGCTGGTACTAGGGATTGCGCTCTTCCTGATCTATCGCCACCACGAAGACGCCAAAAAAGCCGCGGCCGCGAAGGTTCGCCCCGCCGGCATCTCCATCACCACCACCACGGCGCAAAAAGGCGATATCGGCGTTTATCTGGACGCGATCGGCACAGTCACTCCGGTGTACACGGCTTCGATCACCGCGCAGGTCACGGGAATAATCCTCGGCGTGCACTTTACCGAAGGCCAACGCGTCGCGACGGGCGACCCGTTGATTGACATAGACTCGCGCACCTACCGCGCCGTGCTCATGCAAGCGCAAGGCGCGCTCGAGCGGGACGAAAATCTTCTCGCCCAAGCCCAGATGGATCTGCAGCGCTACCAGGAAGCATGGGCGCGCAACGCCATCGCCAAACAAATTCTCGACGACCAGGAAAAACTGGTGCGCCAGAACGAAGGCACGGTAAAGAACGACCAAGGAACGGTTGATTTCGATCAGGTGCAGGTGGATTACTGCCACATCACCGCGCCCATCGCCGGCCGCGTAGGTCTGCGGCTGGTGGATCCCGGCAACGTGGTGCAAACCGCCGGCACGACCACGCTCGCGGTCATCACGCAGCTCGAGCCCATCACCGTAATTTTCACGATACCGGAAGACAGTCTGGGCCCTGTGCAAGATCGCCTGCGCGCGAAGGCCAAACTCAGCGTGGACGCCTTCGATCGCACAGCCCAAACGAAAATTGCGAGCGGCCAACTGCTGACGCTCGACAACCAGATTGACACCACCACCGGCACGGTGAAAGGGCGCGCCGTGTTCGCCAACACGAACGATGCGCTCTTCCCCAACCAGTTTGTGAACACGCGCCTGCTTGTGAATACGTTGCAGGGCGTCACGCTGGTTCCGTCGTCCGCGATTCAACAGAACGGCCAGGCATCGTTCGTGTACCTGATTCAAAACAATGTCGCGCAGATGCGCAGCGTGAAGGTGGGAGTGACGAACGGCGGCCAAACGCAAGTTGACGGCATCAGCCCCGGAGATGTGTTAGCGAACAGCAGCTTCGATAAGTTGCAGGACAAAATTGCGGTGGTGGTTTCGAATCCGCCGCCCCCCGCCAGCACGAACGGCGCCAGCGGGAGCAGCGCTCCGTGAATCCCTCTCGTCCGTTTATTTTGCGGCCGGTGGCTACTTCTTTGTTGATGGCCGCAATCCTGCTGGTCGGCATCGTCGGCTATACGCAACTCCCCATCTCCGCGTTGCCGCAAGTGGACTATCCCACCATTCAGATCCTCACGTTTTATCCCGGAGCAAGCCCGACGGTGGTCGCAACCACAGTAACCGCGCCGCTCGAGCGTCAATTCGGCGAGCTGCAAGGCTTGAGCCAGATGACTTCCTCCAGCTCCGGCGGCACTTCAGTCATCGTCCTGCAATTCAATCTCACGTTGAGCATTGATATCGCCGAAGAGGAAGTGCAATCGGCGATCAACGCGGCGCAAAGCCTGCTGCCGTCCATCCTGCCCGCGCCACCGACCTACAGTAAGACGAATCCAGCCGACGCTCCGGTGCTGACGCTCGCGATCACCTCGAGCTCGATGCCGTTGCCGCAAGTGGAAGACCTGGTGGACACGCGCCTGGCGCCCAAAATTTCGCAGCTCAATGGCGTCGGCCTGGTAACCATCAGCGGCGGACAAAAGCCCGCAGTGCGCATTCAAGCGAACCCCACGGCGCTTTCGTCCTACGGCATCAACCTGGAAGACCTGCGTACCGCGCTGACGTCCGCCAGCGTAAATGCCGCGAAAGGAAACTTCGACGGTCCCAGGCAGGACTACCAGATTGACGCCAACGATCAGTTGGTCACCAACACCGATTACAAAAATGTCGTCGTTGCTTACCGCAACGGCGCCCCGGTGATGCTCACCGACGTTGCCGGCATCGTGAATGGCGTCGAGAACAATTCTCAGGCCGCGTGGATGAATCAGACGCCCGCGGTGATTCTGAATGTGCAACGCCAACCCGGCGCGAACACGATCAGCGTCGTGAAAAGCATCAAGGCACTGATTCCGCAGCTCGAAGCCAATCTGCCCACGGGCATTCAGGTGACGACGCTCACCGACCTTACAACCGCGATCGAAGCGTCTGTCTCCGACGTAGAGTTCGAATTGCTTTTGACCATCGGCCTGGTGGTGCTGGTCATCTTCCTTTTCTTGCGCAGTCTCTACGCCACCATTATTCCCGCGGTGGCCGTGCCGCTCTCACTTGTCGGTACCTTGGCGGTGATGTACCTGCTGGGTTACAGCCTGGATAACTTGTCGCTGATGGCGCTTACGATTTCTACCGGTTTCGTCGTGGACGACGCGATCGTGATGATCGAAAACATCTCGCGCTACATCGAAGCGGGCGATGCGCCGATGGAAGCGGCGCTCAAAGGCGCCGAGCAAATTGGATTCACCATTCTCTCGCTCACCGTCTCTCTGATCGCCGTGCTGATTCCGCTGTTATTCATGGGCGACGTCGTTGGCCGCCTGTTCCGCGAATTTGCGGTGACGCTGGCTGTCACCATCGTGCTTTCGGCCGTGGTTTCCCTCACGCTCACACCGATGATGAGCGCGCGAATCCTGCGGCACACGCCAGAAGACCAGCAAGGGCGCTTCTACAAAGCTTCGGAACGTGTTTTCGAGAACATGATCGCGTTTTACGGGCGCACTCTGAAATTTGTTCTGCGCTATCAGACGATTACGCTGCTCGTCGCGGTCGGTACGCTCCTGCTCACGATCTTTCTTTACGTCATCATCCCGAAAGGATTTTTCCCGGTGCAGGACACCGGCGTAATCCAGGGCATCTCGCAGGCGCCCGCCTCCATCAGCTCGCAAGCCATGGCCGAAAAGCAGCAGGAACTCGCCAAGGTCGTGATGGAAGACCCGGCTGTGGAAAGCATTTCTTCATTTATCGGCGCGGACGGCACGAACGTCACCACCAACAGCGGCCGTATGTCCATCAATCTGAAACCGCTGGAGCAGCGCAAGATCAGCGCGTCGAACCTGATCCGCAGGCTGAAGACGCGCCTGGACAAAGTGCAGGGAATCGAGCTGTTCATGGAGCCGGTGCAGAACATTACCGTTGATGACCGCGTGAGCCGCACGCAATACCAGTACACGCTGGAAGATTCCGACGCGAACGAACTGAACCTCTGGACCAACCGCTTCATGGACCAGCTGAAACAGCTGCCTGAACTAGAGGACCTCGCGACCGATCAGCAACCGGGAGGTCTAGCCGTGACCCTGGTCATTGACCGCATCACCGCCGGGCGATTGGGCATCGCGCCTGCAACCATTGACAACACTTTGTACGACGCGTTCGGCCAGCGGCAGATCAGCACGATGTACACGCAAGTGAATCAATACCACGTGGTTCTGGAAAGCCAGCCGCAATTTCAGACGGATCCCAACAAGCTGAACCATATTTACATCCAGTCCAGCGCGTCGAATGGCGCCAGCGGCGCCGGAGCTTCTACTTCGTTTGCGTCATCGGGTTCGTCCTCCGCAGGTTCCAACGCGCTAACCGGTTCTGCGCTTTACACTCCCGCGGCGAACACGCTTACTCCTCCTGCAAACGCGCTCTCTCCCGCTTCCTCTTCTTCGTCGAGCAACGGCGCAAACTCCGCAGGCGCCACCAGTTCGGCCATGAGCAACGCAGTACCGCTCAGCGCCTTCTCCCATTTTGAGAACACCATGGAGCCGCTGGTGATTACGCATCAGGGCCAGTTCCCGGCCATCACCGCGTCTTTCAATCTCGCGCCGAATGCCGCGCTGGGCAACGCTATCACCGCAATCAACAAAGCACAAAAAGACATGCACATGCCCCCCAGCCTGCAAGCGGGCTTTCAAGGCACTGCGGCGTCCTTCACGAATTCGCTTGCCAATGAACCGCTGCTGATTCTCGCCGCGCTCGTTACGGTGTACATCGTGCTCGGCGTTCTGTACGAAAGTTTCGTGCATCCCATCACGATTTTGTCCACGCTGCCTTCTGCCGGTGTCGGCGCTTTCCTCGCCTTGATTCTCTTTCACCAGGATTTAAGCGTGGTCGCGATCATCGGCATCGTCCTGCTGATCGGCATCGTGAAAAAAAACGGCATCATGATGGTGGATTTCGCGCTGGAAGCAGAGCGCAAGGGCGGAAAAAGCTCCACGGACGCGATCTACGAAGCCTGCCTGCTGCGTTTCCGTCCCATTATGATGACCACCATGGCCGCGCTGCTCGCTGGCCTGCCCCTGGCGCTCGGAACGGGTTTCGGCTCCGAGTTGCGCAGACCGCTCGGCATCGCAATGGTCGGCGGGCTGTTGCTGAGCCAGGCGCTCACGCTGTACACCACGCCCGTCATCTACATCTTCTTTGACAATCTGGCGCAGCGTTTCTCCAGCAAATCGCAAAAGCAGGAAGCCGCCGGCGCGCCAGACGCAGAAGCCCCAGGCCCCGCATGAACATCTCCGCGCCGTTCATTCACCGGCCGGTCGCCACAACACTACTCACCCTCGCGATCGCTCTTGCCGGGGCGGTTGCATTCGAGGTGCTCCCGGTTTCGCCGCTGCCCGAAGTTGATTTTCCAACTATTTCAGTCAGTGGAGGATTGCCCGGAGGCAGCGCCGAGATCATGGCGTCCTCGGTCGCCACCCCGCTCGAGCGCCAGTTCGGCCACATCGCCGGCGTGACGGAGATGACCTCCACCAGCACGCTCGGCAGCACCTCCATCACCATTCAATTTGATCTCAGTCGCGATATCGATGGCGCGGCGCGTGACGTCGAAGCCGCCATCAATGCAGCGCGCACTTATTTGCCCGCCAACCTGCCGTCGAATCCTACCTACCGCAAAGTCAATCCGGCCGACGCGCCCATCATGATCCTCGGCCTCACCTCGGATAAGTACGGTCCCGAGAGTGTGTACGACACCGCCTCGACCGTCATTGAGCAGAAGCTCTCGCAGATACAGGGCGTGGGCCAGGTCAGCGTGGGAGGCGGCGCGCTGCCCTCGGTGCGCGTCGAGGCAAATCCCACGCAATTGGCCAGCTACGGGCTGACGCTCGCGAATTTGCAATCCGTGCTGAGCTTGCAAAATTCCGACCTGGCCAAAGGTCAAATTTCCGACGGCGTTGTGACGGCCGACATTCTCGCCAACGACCAGATCTCCAAGGCCGTGGACTACAAGCCGATCATCGTCGGTTATAAGAATGGCGCGGCTGTGCGCCTTTCCGATGTTGCGGAGGTGCTTGACTCGGTGCAAAACGTCCGCGCGGCCGGCTATTTGAACGGCAAGCGCGCGATCACGGTGATCATCTTTCGCCAGCCCGGCGCCAATATTATCTCTACCGTGGACCGCGTGGTCACGCAACTTC
>JABCZD010000036.1 GCA_013289855.1 Acidobacteriota bacterium
TCCGCTTCCTCCTCGACGATGATCTCTTCCACTTCCTCTACAATATCTCCGTGAGGCGGTTCCGCGCCTTCTTCCCCCTCTTCCTCTTCGTAGCGGGGTAGCTCGTCATCTTCCTCATCATGTTGTTTGGCGTGAAACATTCGTCCCTCCCTGGGTGTCGGACTTAACAAGCAGCGTATCAGGCCCTGCGCGCTTATAAACGGAGTACCAGAAGTTTGTCAAGATGCAAGGCGCCAAAAACCGCTCGGCGCACAGAATATTTGAGGAAATCGCCAGAATGGCACGGTAACAAAAAGTTACATCAAAGATTAAGATGTTTATTATAAATAGTTTACAGGATGGAAGGAATGCGGTCTACTCAACGCTGAATGGTCAGCACATCCCCAGCTCGCAAAGGCCGCTCGCCCAGAAATGAATTGGCCTGGCGAATATTTTCCACGCTGGTCTTGTAGGCGTGCGCAATCGAGTAGAGCGTTTCGCCCTGCTTCACCAGATGCTCCACACTCGCAGGCTTTTCGCCTTCGCTTGTCGCTGTGGCAGAAATCTTGCGCACTGCGACCGTTGCATCGCTGTTGCCAGCAGGGTGCACAGAAGATTTCGCAGCAGCGGAAGCGCGCGCGGAATCTTCCGGCGATCCTCCCGCATAGATTTTCAATCGCGAACCGCGCGGCGCGCTCGCCCCATGAATATTATTCCAGCGTTTCAACTGCGCGACGCTCACATCAAAGCGCTCGGCAATTCCTTCCAGCGTATCCCCGCGCACCACGCGATAATGCACCAGCCGCACCGCGGGCGGCGCAGCCGGCACGTTCAACATAAATCCTGCCGGTACCACCGCATGCGCTTCCAAGTGGTTCGCAGATTCGATCCCAGCGACGGTCACGTGATAACGCCGCGCAATATCCGCCATCGTTTCACCTTGCTCGACGGTATGCAGACGCCAAGTCGTCCACTTGTCCTCGGGCACCTGATTGATCACGTTCAACAATTTCTCGCCGTATCCCGCGGGCAACTTCAATTCGAAATTCGGATCGTTCGGCGTCACGCTGCGCAGCATCTCCGGATTCAATTCCCGCAGATCGTCCAGGTCCGCGCCGGTAGCATCCGCCACCAAACGCAAATCAATCGCGTGCGCCGGATGAATCACGTCCACCGGAGCCGGTTTCTCGGGCTCGACTTGCACGCCGTAAAGCGAAGGATCTTTCGCCACCAAAGCCAGCGCAATAATAATCGGCACGTAGTTCTGCGTCTGCTTCGGCAGCGCGTGGCGCTTCTGCAATTCCCAGAAATCCGCGTAACCTGTCCGCTCGACTGCCTTCACCACATTCATCGGCCCCGAGTTGTAAGCCGCCATCACCAGGTACCAATCTCCGAACATATCGTAAAGGTCGCGCATGTGCCGCGCCGCCGCCCGCGTGGCCTTCTCGGGATCGCTGCGCTCATCCACATAATAAGTGCGGTCCAGATCGTATTCCTCGCCGCGGAAAGGCATGAACTGCCACAAGCCGCGCGCCCCTGCACGTGATACCGCCGTCGGCTGAAACGCCGATTCCGCCTGCGCCAGGTACATCAAATCCTGCGGCACGCCTTCTTCCTTCAGCACGCGCCGGATCATGTCGTTGTAGCGGCCGGAGCGGTCCAGACCATGTTCAACGGTCGCGCGCCCGCGCGGAGTCGAAAAGAAACTCAAATATTGCAGCACCGAATCATTTACAGTCAGCGGCAGATCGTGCGGCACACGCATCAATTCCTTTTCCGCCTGCGTCGCGAGCCGCGGATCCCCCGGCGGCAAAGTCATGTCCGCCAGCGCGTCAATCGGCGCCGGCGTGCCGGTGCCCTCTTCCTCTTCATCCGCATCCTGCAGCGCGCTGCGCTCGTAGGAATGCAGCGTCTCGCCAATCTGATCGAAAAGATCGGAAAGCCGCGGATCCGAATCCACCTGGAAGCCGCTCGCCAGCATCAACGCCACCGCGCGGTCGTAATCCGCATGAGCCTTGTCGAAATCCCCCGACTTATATTCTTTCTGCGCGGTGTTGAAGATCACCTGGACTTTGTCAATGAGGACGTCAATCGCAGGACGGGCGTCGTACAAGGAGGCCAAAGAGACGGTGTGCTCCGGCAACGGCAGTGGTTCGCGCACGAACTCGGGAACCGGAGCAGGAGTCGCAGCCGGCGGCCGCGCCTTCACTTGCTTACTGGAAACGGTGTCGTTGCAGGCGGCGAGAGACAGCGTCGCCACAGCAGCGATTCCGGCCCAGCCGCACAAGTGCCCCTGGCCAACGACCCTCAGCTTCATCGTCTTCGTCCGTCCTTGCGACGCGCAAAACTTCTCCGCAGGATTCTACGAAGCAACTTCGGGTCCGTAGCGTGTTTCATCCAACGCGGCGCCGCGTCGTTCACCCCCGCTAAGGGGTAACCAGAATCTTACGAACTACCTACGCCCCGGTCAATGGTCTTGCCGTACCAGCCATTGTCACAATCAGGACATTCCAATTCGGGACCCGCCCCCAGCCAAGCCTCGCGTCCACCTAAAGCCCATCGGCAAAAAACAGGCTTGTATCACCGCGCCACGCGAATCGCTAGCCAAAACACGATCGCCTCAATAAATCGGGCTCGTCCCGAAGATCATAGGTCTGCCAATACGCCGCTTCCAGCGTTCGTACGCACGTGCTTACATTCGCGCCTCATGTTTCTGCTATTCCTTTTTAAGTCAAATAGTTAGAGCGGTGACAAGCTTTTGACCAGCACTGGCCACCCATCTGCAATCGTAGCTTTCATTGAAATGAGTGTTCGGGCGAGCTCGCAGTTGGGGATACGGCCTAACAGCCAAAGGGGAACGGCATGAATTTTCCGCGTCGTCTTTTCAGGAGCTCCGATACCTTCTTAATTATTCTGGGGATTCTCGTTGCGCCGTCCATCCTCCGTGCGCAGACCGCCAAGGTTACCGGAACTGTCCTGGATACTTCCGGCGCGGCCGTAGTCGGCGCCAGTATCACCGCTACCAACGCGGCGACCTCTATCGCGCGATCCACCGTCTCGACGGACACCGGCGCCTACACCATCTCCAGCTTGCAGCCAGGTGTCTATGTTTTCACCTTCACCAAAACCGGTTTCAAGGCCGTCAAGTTCGACCAAGTCGCTCTTACGGTTGACCAGGTCCTCACGCTCGACGCCAAGCTCGAAGTCGGCGCCGTCTCCGCCACAGTTGAAGTCGCCGCCGCCAACGTCGCGCAGATTGACACCGAAACCGCCACACTCAGCAACGTCGTCGAACACACGCAGATGACCGAGCTGCCCCTAATCCTCCGTGATCCCTACCAACTCGTCCTGCTCGGCCCTGGGGTCACCCAATCCGACGGCCTGGGCGGTGTCTCCGTAAACGGAGGACGCGAGCGCAACAACAATTTCCTGCTGGATGGCACGGACAACAATGACGCCGACGTTCCCGGCCCCCTCGGCGGCCTCATCGCCGAAAATCCAGACGCGACGCAAGAATTCCGCGTCCTCACCAATAATTTCGCTCCCGAATACGGCCGCAATAACGGGGCTATCATTGACGTCATCACCCGTAGCGGGACCAACGATTTCCACGGCAACCTCTTCTATTTCGGCCGCTGGGACGCGCTCGGCGCCCGCGACTACTTCAATCACCAGATTGATCCGCTCACCGGCGACGTCGCCGCTAAAAATCCCTACGTCCGCAACCTCTACGGCGGCTCCATCGGCGGTCCCGTCATCAAGGACAAAACCTTCTTCTTCCTTAACTATCAGGGTGATCGCTTCGTCACTACCCTGACCAACTCCACCGTCGTGCCCACCGCCGCCTTCAAATCCGGCATCTTCACCTACACCAACCCACAAACCGGTGCCAGCCAGGCCATCAACGTCACCACTCCCGGCGTCGGCAACAACGCCTCTGGCGTGGGTCTCGATCCCGTGATGCAAAAAATTCTCGCGCTCTATCCCGCTCCCAACCAGGCAAATCCCGACGGCATCACCGGCCAACTTTTCTTTCCCAGCGAATCGCGCGAGAAAGACGAAGACGCCGTCCTCAAGGTTGATCACAAGATCAATCAGAACCACAGCCTCTACGCCCGCTATACCTACAACTATTTCGGCGACCCCAACCCCTTCCACAACGATTTTCTCCCCGGCGGCCTGGGTGACGTCAGCGAGAACAACAAAATTCAAAGTCTCTCCGTCGGCCTCACTTCCACCTTTGGAAACAGCTTCATCAACGAATTCCGCTTCGGCGCCAACCGCATCAACGAATTTTTCGGCTGCGGCGGCGTCCCCACGTTTGATAGCTTCGGCTTCACCGACGGCGAAGGTCGCGGCGCCGACTTCAAGCTCCCCGTTTTTCAAGGCGGCCAGGGCGGCCCGTTCGGCTTCGGTTGCCAGGCGCTGGGCGATGCCGACAACCAGGCCAGCAAGCAGGGAACCTACCAGTGGTACGACGCCATGAGCAAAGTCGTGAAATCTCACACCTTCAAGTGGGGCGCCGAAGTGCGCGACGTTTATTCCAACAACAACACCAATTTCAATTCTCGCGCTCTCTTTACCTTCGACATTTTCAGCGCCAGCAGCATCTCCGCGCTGCAGGGCCTCAATACCCATGTGGACTCCAACGAACTCGAGGACACCGTCGGCGCTCTCCTTGGCCTGGTGAATTCTCAAGCGCAAACCCAGTTCTTCGATCGCGCTGGCGACCGCCACTCGACCGATGAACTCAATTTCGTGCAGCACGAAGTCGGCGGCTTCGTGCAGGACAGCTGGAAAATAAAATCGAATCTCACGCTCACCTACGGCCTGCGTTACGAATGGTACGGCGTGCCCTACGAAGCACATGCCAATTTCGCCACGCTCTTCCAGGACAGCAGCGGTCCTGCGCCCTTTACCTTCCAGCCCGTCGGACCCGGCACCGGCCTGCAACTCTTCAAGGACTACTACAAAAACTTCGAGCCTCGCTTCGGCTTCGCCTGGGATCCCTTCAAGAACGGACGTACCTCCGTCCGCGGCGGCGTCGGCGTATTCAGCGACCGCATCTACGGCAATCTGGTCTCGGATGCGCGCGGCAATCCGCCGTTCCAACCCAGCGTCTTCAACCAACCCACGCCCTCTTTCGGTCCCGTTGCCGCCGCGCAACTTCAGGCGCAACTCGCTCCCGGAAATTTGACGCCCTCTCCCGTCGTTCCCGACGGTTCCGGTATTTTCCCCGACCTTTTCGATCCCAATATCAAGCCGCCGCTCATCGTCACCTGGAATATCGGCGTACAGCGCGAGCTCAAACAAAATCTGAACCTCGACGTCAACTACGTGGGCAACCACGGCACGCGGATTCTTCGCGTGGTGGATGGCGCCCCTCCACAACCGAACCTGGTCTCCCAACTGAAGGCGTTCTGTGCCGTTCCCAACGCACTTCAATGCGACGTTAGCACTCTGCAGTTCAGCAATCTCTATTTTGGTGCGGAAAGCACGAACCCCGCGACCGGTTTACCCTTCTTGCCGTTCGACGCCGTCAACAACAACGCCTTCTTCGACGCCTTTACCGACCAAACCTCTGGCCATTCCTGGTACGACGGTCTGCAACTGCAAGTCACCGAAAAGAATTTCCACGGCCTGCAGATTCAGGGTTCCTACACCTGGGCTCACGCGCTTGATGATTCTTCCGATCCCCTGGTTCCCACAATCTCCAACACCAATTTCCCCGTGGATTCCTTCAATCTGCGGCGGGAAAAAGGAAATTCGGGTTTTGACACCCGTCAACGCGGCGTCATCAACTTTGTCTATCTGCCGAACATCGGCCGCGGTCGCGCTCATTTCGCAAACGGCGTCACCGGCCGCGCTTTGGAAGGCTGGCAAGTCAGCGGAATCGCCGCGTGGCAGACCGGTCTCCCTTACGACATCTTCGGCACCGTAGATACTCTGCACACCAACTTCGCCGACCGCGTCACCGTCGTCAACGCGTCCGCTCTGAAGACGATCCCTGCCACCGGCCGCGTGATTGCCAGCACCGGCGTCTTCACCGGCTACAACCTTGCCGCATTCAACCCCGACGACGCCACCATCATGCCGATCCCGTTCGACGTGCCCTCGAACCTCCTGCGCAATCAGTTCACCGGCCCAGGCATCAACAACTGGGACCTCGCCCTCTCGAAGAACACCGTCATCCATGAGAGATTCACTTTCCAACTGAGGTTCGAGTTCTACAATCTCTTCAACCGCACCCAATTCAACAAGCCCGACACCAACATTCAAGACTCCCTGTTCGGCTACTCCACCTCTCAGGTCGGCCAGAACGATGGCACCACTGGAGCCCGCCAAGTCCAAATCGGCGCGAAGCTCAACTTTTAATCTCGCGGTTCGAAATGGGGGGAAGCACTCGCGGCGGCGCTCCTCGCCGCGCCGCCGCAAGCCAAGATTTTTGTAGGTCGTGCCTTCAGACGCTGACGCACCAGGTTCGGGGATGTGTCTTCAGTTTTCTCTGCGTCTCTGCGGTAGTGTTCGTCTTTCTCTGTGCCTCTGTGGCAGGAGTTCCTCACGCCAGCGCCTGCCGCAAATCCTCGATCAAATCCGCCCGATCCTCGAGCCCAATCGAAACCCGCACCGTCCCCGGCTCCACTCCTGCCCCTTGCAGCTCTGCCAGCGACATCCGGTAATGCGATGAATACATCGGCAGTACCACCAAAGATTCCGCGCCGCCCAAACTCACCGCCAGCAAAAACACGCGCGTCCGATCGCAAAAACGCCGCGCCGCTGCCAAGCCGCCCTTCAAGTCGAAAGCCAACATCGCCCCAAAACCCTTCATCTGCTGCTTCGCCAGCGCATGATCCGGATGCGAAGCCAGACCGGGATAATGCACCCTTGAAACTTTCGGATGCTTCTGCAGAAATCGCGCGATGGCCAACGCCGTCTCGCACTGCCGCCGCATCCGTAGTTCTAACGTTTTCATCCCGCGGATCAGCAGAAACGCGGCCTCCGGATCCATCGACCCGCCCAAATGAATAATCATGTCGCGAATCTTCCCGATCAACGCACGGCTCCCCGCCGCGACTCCCGCAATCACGTCCGAATGTCCCGCCAGATATTTCGTCGCGCTGTGCATCACCAGGTCAAATCCCATCGCAATCGGTTTCTGCAGCACCGGACTGGCAAAAGTGTTGTCGATCAGCGAAATCAAGTCCCACTCGTTCGCGAAAGCGATCGCCTTCTGCAAATCCACCAAACGCAGCGTAGGATTTGTCGGCGTCTCGATGTACAGCACCTTTGTTCGCGGGTTCACCAGCCGCTCGATTCCCGCCAAGTCCGTCTCCAGGTGACGCACCACAATTCCCATCCGTGGAAAGACGTCCCGCATCAGCCGATACGTCCCGCCGTACAGCGCGCGCGTGGCAATCACTTC
>JABCZD010000037.1 GCA_013289855.1 Acidobacteriota bacterium
GTGGTGGGACCAGGTGATGGACTCTCGGTCGATTTGTGGGGCAGCGTCTCACAGCGGTTTTTCCGAACCGTGGATCGGGAAGGCCGAATCAGTCTGCCCGAAGCTGGGCCCGTGCTCGTGAGCGGCAGAAATTTGGCGGACGTTCAACAAGACTTGCAACGGATCTTGCGGACAGAGTATCGCGATGTGTCCGCCGAAGTCTCGCTGGCGCGGCTGCGAACGATTCGAATCTATGAAGTGGGAGATGTGGCGAACCCCGGCGCGTACGACATCAGTTCGCTTTCGACGCCGTTGAACGCGCTTTTTGCCGCTGGCGGGCCAACGCCGAAGGGATCACTGCGAATCGTGAAGCACTATCGCGGCAAACAGTTGGTGGAGGAAGTGGATCTTTACGATTTGCTGCTGCACGGTGTGAAAAGCGACATGGCCCGGCTGGATAACGGCGATACGGTGCTGGTGCCTCCAGTGGGTCCGCAAGTGACGGTGGAAGGGATGGTACGGCGGCCTGCGGTTTACGAATTGAAGGATGAAAAAAATCTGGCGGCGGTGCTGGAACTGTCCGGCGGGCTGCTGCCGACGGCCGCGCTACGGCACATCGAAGTGCAACGGCTGGTGGCGCACGAGAAACAGACCATGCTGGGCTTGGACATTCCCGAGGCCGGCGACGCCGTGGAAGTGACCAAGAAGTTGGAGTCGTTTGAAATTAAAGACGGGGATCGCATCAGGATTTTTCCGATCGCTTCATACAATCAGGACGCGATTTATCTGGATGGCCACGTGCTTCGTCCGGGACGCTACTCGTATCGCGAGAATATGCGCGTGACGGATGTGATCGCGTCGTACAAGGATCTGCTGCCCGAGCCTGCCACGAACTACGCGGAGATTATTCGCCTGAACCCTCCGGATTTTCATCCGACGGTGGAGAGTTTTGATCTGGGTGATACGCTTGCCAATCCTGCGCAGGCGCCGCTGCTGCATCCGATGGATACGGTACGCATCTATAGCCGCTTTGATTTCGAGAATCCTCCGATTGTCTCAGTGTGGGGAGATGTGCGAGCGCCGGGAACTTACCGGACTTCCGGCCAAATCCGGTTGGGAGACGCGATTCATCTGGCCGGTGGACTGACCCCTGACGCCCAGAAAGAAGATGCGCAGGTTTTCAGGTACTTGCCCGACGGGAAATTCAAAATCTTCAGCGTAAATCTCAGCGAAGCACTGGCAGGGGATCCAACCGAGAACATTCTGCTGCAGCCGCGAGATCGGTTACTGATTCACCGCAATGCGGATGCGGTACAGCCGGCGACCGTTTACGTTCAAGGCGAAGTGGTGCGGCCTGGGCGCTACCCGCTGACGACCAACATGACCATCTCGGATTTGATTCAAGTGGGCGGCGGACTCAAGCCAAGTGCGGATACGAACACCGCGGACCTGACACACTTTCAGTATGCGAATCAATCAGGTGTGACGGCGCAGCACGAATCCATTTCGATATCCAGCGCGCTTTCCAAGGGGCCAGAGGCGGCGATTGCTGTTCACAACGGCGACGTTCTCACGGTTCGTCAGTTACCTGGATGGAATGACCTGGGAGCCTCGATCAGCGTGAAGGGCGAAGTGAAAAACCCGGGAAAGTACGGAATTCGTCCCGGCGAAAGGCTGAGTTCGATTCTCGAGAGGGCTGGAGGTTTCCAGCCTGACGCATACGCCTATGGCGCGGTGCTGCGACGGGTACAAGTGCGCGAGATCGAAGCCAAGGATCAGGACCAGATGATTCTGCGCGTGAAAGATGAACAGTCCAATTTACAACTGCTGCCGGAATCCGATCCGGATAAGAAAAGAGCGAAAGACCTGGCGTTGCAGCAGTGGCAGACCGCGTTGGAGCAATTGACCTCGAATCCACCCTCGGGCCGAGTGGCCATACGAATCTCCGGGGACATCCATCAATGGGAAAACACGACCGCGGATGTGGAAGTGCGAGCAGGAGATTCGATCGAAATTCCGAAAAAGCCGAGCTACGTGATGGTCACCGGCCAAGTGTACAACCCGACCGCTGTTTCCTATCGTCCGGGAAAAAGTGCGCAGTGGTATCTGGGCCAATCCGGCGGTCCGACGCAATTAGCCAACAAGAAAGCAATTTTTGTAATTCGCGCGGATGGCTCGGTCCTGGGTTCTAACCAAGGACTGTGGGGTGGAGATTCTCTGGGCGCGGAGTTGCGCCCTGGCGACACGGTAGTCGTTCCTGAGAAGGCCATCGGCGGCGGCATACAGTGGCAGACGGTGTTCCTGGCGGCACAGGTAGCGTCGTCGATCGCCTCCACGGCATTTATCGCCGCGCACTATTAGATCGAGAGACCTAGGAATGACACGAGGATGGTGCCGATACGTGTTGAGTTCCTTCTTACTGATCGCACCGACGGCTAGCGCGATTTGTTTTGCGCAGCCTGCGCCGCAGGACGCCGCCGCGAACAAACCAGCGAAGTCGGCTGGCGCCCAGGCGGTCCCGGGCGCCGGCCCGCAAGAGAGCTCCGCCGATTCGCAGGCGGACAAGGTGGATGCAACGAAGATCACTGCGCCGGATGGGGCGTCCAACGTTGCGCCGGGCGCAGCGGCGAACACCGCGACGGATTCCACGTCAGACTATACGAAAGACCTTACAGCGCACTCCACGGCAAACTTCTCGGCGGATTTCACGCAGGACTACGACACCACGATAGGCCGGCACCTCTTCTCGCGATTCGCGAAGGATCAAGAAAGGATATGGACGGCGCCGGCGCACCTGCGATTGGTGGACGTTGATTGGCTGTTGCCGCTGGGCGTTGCGACCGGTGTATCGCTGGCAACGGACACAGAATTCAGCAAGCATCTGTCGAATTCCCCGAGCCGGCTGAAGAACGCGAATGACTTTTCGAACTACGGAATCGGCTCGATGGCCGCTGCTGCCGGGGGACTTTACTTGTGGGGCCACTTTACGCACAACGATCACCTACGCGAAACAGGGTTTCTTGCCATTGAAGCCGCCTTGAACGCCACGGCAGACTCCTATGCGCTCAAATACGCCTTTGGGAGGGAACGGCCGTTGCAGAATAACTACCAGGGGAATTTCTGGAAACGCGACGATTCGTTTCCCTCCGAGCACGCTGCGGTGGCGTGGGCGATTGCCGGCGTGATCGCGCACGAATATCCCAGCCCGTATGTGAGTCTGGTGAGCTACGGAATGGCGGCAGCTATTGGCGCAGCGCGCATAGATGCAAAGCAGCATTTTCCGACAGACGTTCTCATCGGAAGCACGCTCGGGTGGTTTGTTGCACAACAAGTGTATCGCCGGCATCACGATCCCGAAGTCGGCGGCAGCAATTGGGAAACCTACGCGGAATCGAGCGACGTAAGTCCTGCCAGACGTGCCGCGCCCACTGGATCGCCCTTCGTGGAACTCGATAGCTGGATTTATCCGGCGATCGAACGGCTCGCGGCGATGGGCTACATTCGTCTTGCATTTCTGGGACAGCGCCCGTGGACACGAATTGAGTGCGCGCACTTGGTGGAGGAGGCCAGCGACCGGATCGTATTCGCGGGTGAAGCGAACTCGGGAGAAGCGGCGAAACTTTATTACTCGTTGGAGAGGGAATTCGCAAGCGATCTGGAAACAGCTGCAGGCGGCGCGGGTGAAAGCGACAAGACAGTGCGACTGGAATCGCTTTACAGCGTCACTGCCGGAATTAGTGGGCTGCCTCTGAACGATAGCCGTCATTTCGGACAGACCATTGTTAACAACTACGGGCGCCCGTACCAAGAGGGAATTAACGCCTATGACGGATTCTCCGGGTATGGCAGTTGGGGGCGCTTCACACTCTATGTGCGCGGCGAATATCAGCATGCCTCGTCGGCACCGGGATTCTCCCAGTCCACACAGAACCTGATCGCGACGCTGGATGCCACTCCGGTGCAGCAGGCCGCCCCGATTCCCACGACGAATCAATTTCGCCTGTTGGATACATATGTGGCCGCGAAGGTTGCCGATTGGAATTTCGCGTTCGGCAAACAAAGCCTGTGGTGGGGGCCTGGCGAGGGCAGCGTTCTGATTTTTAGCGACAACGCGGAGCCGATTTATATGTTTCGGGCGAGCCGGATCAAGCCCTTCGTCCTTCCCTGGATTTTTCACTGGCTGGGGCCGATAAAAACAGATTTCTTTGTTGGCAAGCTTTCCGGAAACGAATTTCCGCCGCGTCCGATGGTCCACGGCGAGGTTATCACGCTGAAGCCGACACCAAATTTGGAGCTGGGATTTTCCAGGACCGCTGAATTCGGAGGAGTCGGACGTGCGATCACTCCTGCGGCTGTTTTTAACAGCTACTTCGATTATTTTAAATCGTCAGTGCTGTATGGGCCGAACGACAATCCCGGAAAACGTTACGGCGGATTTTATTTTAATTACCGGCTGCCATTTGTCCGGGATTGGCTGTCCATTTATTCCGATTCGATTTCGGACGACGACCCTTCGCCGCTCGCTTCTCCGCGCCGCGCCGGGATTGATACTGGCATCTATCTCACGCATTTCCCGAAGATATCGAAGCTGGACCTAAGGGTGGAGAGCACCAACACGAATTCCGTTTCCTCGGCCCGCAACGGACAGTACATCTACTACGACACTTTCTACCGCGATATGTATACCAATAAAGGCAACATACTCGGCAGCTGGATCGGCAGAGAGGGAACCGGCATACAGGCGTGGAGCAACTACTGGTTTACCCCGAAGAGCTCGCTACAATTCGGTTACCGGCACGCGACGGTCGCGCCAGACTTCATTCCACAGGGCGAGAGCGTCAACGACGAGTGGGTAAAGGGAAACTTTTGGATACGGGGAGTTCTGAACGTGCAGGCGTCGGTGCAACACGAGACGTGGCTGGCTCCGGTGCTGGCGTCCACGCGCCAGACGAATTGGACTTCGTCGGTGGGGATCAGTTATCAGCCGCGGAATTTGGAATTGCCGCTGCACTTGACGCGGCAGCCGAGCGGTAACGTTCAGTCAAATGGGGTTTCAGCTCCATGAATGCAACTGGAATCAGGAAGGGGTGGAATTGATGCCAACGCCGTCCAATCCGAATGCGGTGTTGGTAGAGGCGCCGCAAGCTAAGGAGACGTTTGGTCCGGAGTGGAACGACGGCCTGACCCGCGAGCGAGTTTTGCCAAGACTGCGTTTGTTGTGGGGCATGCGCCGGTTTCTCGGGCGTTGTGCGGTGGTGGGTTTTTTCGTCGCGACGCTTACCGCGTTTCTCATTCCCAGCCAGTACGAATCCACCGCGCGCCTGATGCCTCCCGATCCGCAGTCCGGCGGCGGAATGGCTCTCATGGCGATGCTCAGCGGCGGCCAGACTGGAAGCTCCGGTGGGCTGGGTTCCCTTGCAAGCGATCTGCTGGGAGCGAAGACGACGGGAGCGATGTTCATCGCCGTGATGCGCAGCCGCACGGCGGAAGATGGCATTATCCAACGATTCGATCTCAAGAAAGTGTATTGGACGCGACTGGAGCAATCAGCTCGAAAACGACTGGAGAGAAACACCGATATAACCGAAGACCGCAAGAGTGGAGTGATCACGTTGGTTGTCAACGATCACGATCCGAAACGCGCGGCGGCCATAGCCGGCGCGTACGTAGAGCAACTGGACACTCTCACGGCGAAGCTGAACACATCGGCCGCGCATCGCGAGCGTGTATTCCTGGAAGAGCGACTCGATAAAATCAAGGTCGAACTGGAATCGGCGGAGAAAGATTTCAGCCGGTTTGCGAGCAAGAACGCTACGTTTGACATCTCTGCTCAGGGCAAGGCGATGCTAGAAGGCGCCGCATCATTGCAAGGCCAGCTGATCGGCGCGGAATCGCAACTCGAAGGTTTAAGGCAGATCTATTCCGACAACAACATTCGGGTGCGCTCGACGCAAGCGCGCATTACTGAGCTTCGCAATCAGCTGCAGAAGCTGGGAGGCACGTCCGGCGGAACTGTCCCCAGTGATCAAAGCACTACAGATAACGCGTATCCGACCTTGCGTCAATTGCCAATCTTGGGAGTGCCGTACGCAGATAAATTCCGCCAGCTGAAGGTGGACGAAGCCGTTTACGAGACGCTTACGAAGCAATTTGAATTGGCAAAAGTGCAAGAGGCAAAGGAAATTCCGTCTGTGAAGGTGCTCGATCAACCCGACGTGCCGGAACGGAAGTCCTTTCCGCCGCGCACGCTGATCATAATAGCGGGAACGGCCTGCTCCGTGCTGTTGGGAGCGGCTTGGCTATTCGGGACCGCGCGTTGGCGCCAGATTGATCCGCACGATCCCGGAATGAGATTCGCGCAGGAGGTTTTTGGAACGGTGAGAGCGGGGATGCCGTGGGTGAGCGCGAACGGTTCGAGTGGGAATGCGGCGGCGAATGGACATTCAGGCAAGAATGGCAAGCAGCCTGAGGAACGAAGCAAGACAGCGTCCGCGTAACGGCGAGAGCTTGTCTAAGCTGTAGACGATATTAGGGTTAGGTCACATTTTCCCTGTAAGTGACAGGGCGAAGCTGTGTATGTGGAGCCTCACCAGATTATGTTGAAAGATACACAAGCTCGGTCGTTTCAGACTGGATTTGCGACGCCTCTCGATAGCGGACTGCTTGATGTGGACGCCACGCCACAGTGGTACGCCGTGTGCACCCGCTCGAACCACGAAAGACGCGTTGCTGTGCAATTCGCGGAGCGCGGCGTGGAAAACTTCCTGCCGCAATACGAATCCGTGCGCAGGTGGAAGGACCGCAAGGTGCATCTGAAGATGCCGCTATTTCCTGGATATATTTTTGTGCACCTGGCGCTGCAAAATCGCCTGAGCGTGCTGCAAGTTCCTGGGGTGGCGCGTCTCGTGGGTTTTGCCGGGAGGCCATCGCCGGTGCCAGAAGAGCAGTTCGCGAAGATTCGGGGATTCCTGAACCAGGGATTGTGTGCCGAGCCTTATCCATACTTGAAGGCGGGGCGGCGTGTTCGGGTGCGGAGCGGTCCTCTGGAAGGGATGGAGGGAATTGTTTTGCGGTGGAAGAATGGCTGCCGCTTGGTCATCTCGCTAGAGCTGATCCAGCGGGCGATGGCCGTGGATGTTAACGCGACGGATGTGGAGGCGGTGTGAAAGAAGTGGCCCTCCGGCTTCGCCCGGGAAATGGGAGAGAAAAGCAGATCGGACGGGAAGAATCGAGGGCAGTTTCGCGCAATCGCAAATGGCTGAGACCTCTACAAACGGGAATCTGCACCTGACCAGCGGGCGCCTGCTGGCGCGCAATACGGTCTGGAACCTGATCGGCAACGGCGCGCCGCTGATCGTGGCGGTTTTCTCCATTCCCATCCTGATTC
>JABCZD010000038.1 GCA_013289855.1 Acidobacteriota bacterium
GGTTGGGACAGCAGCAACCCAACCTGCATCGCCGCATGCTACAAAAACCGCCACAAACCCAACGCTTTCGACCTTCGCAAGGGCAAACTCCGTCTAATTGGGACAGCCCTGCGGCATGCCGTGCCCGTCGAGCCGTTTGTAGTGGCGCAGCATGCTGCGCGGTTCAGCAATCGCACCACCAGCGTCATCGTAGGGGCGCAACATGTTGCGCACCCAACGCCTAGGCGTAAGCGCCGGGCAATTTTTCAGAGCCCCGCGTACGTCGACCACGCCAGAGGCTGATATGGCTCGGGCATGGCAGCGGTTCCGTAGTGGCGAATCTTTAGATTCGCACTGTTTGTTGGGCGCGGAAGGAATTAATACGATGAGCAAGAAACGCAAACACGGCAAGAATCATATGGGCTCGAGCATTGACGATTTCCTGAAGAAAGAGAACATCTTTGAAGAAGCGCAGGCCCAGGTGGTCAAGGAAGTGGTGGCGTGGCAGCTCGATGAGGCCATGAAGCAGCAGAAAATATCCAAATATAAAATGGCCGCGCTGCTCAAGACCAGCCGCACCCAGGTGGACCGCCTGCTCAATCCCAAGGGCGATATAACACTTTCCAGCTTACAACGCGCGGCGGCCACGGTCGGGCGGCGCGTGATGATCGACTTGGTTTGATCGAGAGAATTTCATCTTATAACCGATCGAAGGGCCGTCATTTATGAAATTGCCAGAGGATTGGGGCGAGCAAGACTTAGTCGAGCTTATTAGCCTGAAGCAGGAAGAGAACCTTCAGCTTGATTTTAAGCGTGCAGAAAGTCTGGACTCGACGGACAAGAAGAAAACGGAGATTTCGAAAGACGTCTCGGCGTTTGCCAACTCTGCGGGAGGAACGATTGTGTATGGCATCTCGGAATCGGCGCAGGAGCCCCGCTACGCAGAAACCCTCAGTCCAATAAATCCCGCCAAGTATCCAAAAGAGTGGCTGGAGCAAATCATTAACTCCAGAATACAACCCCGCATTCAGGAGGTTCTGATTAATCCCGTCGATCTTGGCTCAAGCTGCCCGGGACAGTATGCATACGTGGTCTGCATTCCGCAGAGCACGACCGCTCATCAAGCCTCGGACCACCGATACTACAAACGATATAATTTTGAATCCGTGGCGATGGAAGACTATGAAGTTAGACAGACAATGGAACGTGCTTCTCGCGCAGCCTACCAAATTAGAATGGCGCGGCCGTCCCGAGTGAGCGACAGGGACGGTTTTCGATTCGCTACACTTAGTTGCGTAGTTGAAAATGTAAGTGAACTGGTTGGCAGAGACGTTTCGGCTGTGCTTTTCCTTCCGAAGCACGTCATCTGCGGTCCGGATAACTATGAAGTCTTAGTCGAAGATAATGTTTACTCCAGAATTCCTGGCACTTGGGTTCTTTCCACTACTAGCTTCAAGACAGCTATGGATCTGCACCCTGTGTCTCCGTGTCAAATCTTTTTTCAGAGGGAAGTAAAGTTTTCCTCATCCTTATCCTCAACCCCGCCGTTAAAGGCAGTAGTAAAAGTTTTCGATCAGTTCGGTCTTACCCTGACGACTGTCGTGCTTCTCTCGATTCCAGACCTAGAGGTAGTCTCTACCAAGGAGATTTTTTCGTCGGGGGTTGCGAGACGATCTAAAATATCTGCGTTCTGAGCGGGTGCCCCGCAAGCTTGCTGATCGGGAAATGCGCTAGGCCTTCGCTTCAAGTGAAGTGCGCTGACCCCGACGCATGGCGCGGTGACAGAAGTTCCGGTATTCTTGGCAGCCGTCATTTATTTTGCCGTGACGTCCGCAACGGCCCTATAATTCTCCAGCTCATGCCTCTTAGCTCCGGAACAAAAATTGGTGTTTACGAAGTTAGTTCGCTGCTTGGTGTGGGCGGGATGGGTGAAGTGTACCGCTCGCGTGACAGCAAACTGGGGCGGCAGGTGGCACTGAAAGTCTTGCCGGCGGGAGTTGCGGCGGACACGGAGCGCCTGGCGCGGTTTGGCCGCGAAGCAAAAGTTCTTGCGGCGCTCAATCATCCGAATATCGCTTCCATCTACGGCCTCGAAGATTCCGGGGCGATTCACGCGCTGGTGATGGAACTCGTCGAGGGGCCGACTCTCGCCGATCGCATCAAGACCGGCGCGATCCCCATTGACGAAGCTCTTCCCATCGCCAAACAAATTTGCGAAGGGCTGGAATACGCGCACGAGCGAGGAATTGTCCACCGCGATTTGAAACCCGCAAACATCAAGGTCACGCCGGAGGGCACCGTCAAGCTACTGGATTTTGGCCTGGCCAAAGCGCTGGAAAATGAAGTGGCCGCGGGAGACATTGGCAGCTCTCCCACCATGACCCGCATGGCCACGCAAGCGGGAATTATTCTCGGCACCGCCGCGTACATGTCGCCGGAGCAAGCGCGCGGAAAATCCGCCGACCGCCGCGTGGATATTTGGGCGTTCGGCTGTGTGCTGTACGAAATGCTCACGGGCAAGATGGCTTTCTGCGGCGAGACAGTCTCAGACACGCTCGCCGCCATCATCAAGGATCCGCCGGACTGGTCGCTGCTTCCCGCAAATACGCCGGGACGCATTCGCGTGCTGGTGCAGCGCTGCTTGCAAAAAGATCCGCGCCAGCGCTTGCAGGCCATCGGCGACGCGCGCATTTCCATCGACGAAGTTCTTGCAGGTGCGCCGGAGCCGAGTGCGGCAACGAACGTTGAACCAACGCAAGCGCCAACTTCGGCGTGGCGACGCATTTTGCCGTGGGGAATTACGGCGCTGCTGGCCGCGGGTTTGCTGTTCTCTTTGCGCGCGCTGCGCGAATCGTCGGGTTCCTCCTCGCGCAAGCCGGTGCTGTTGAGTCTGTCTATTCCCGCAGAGCAGAAACTTGAGGTGCAAAACGGACCGGCCTTCGCGGTTTCTCCCGACGGCGCGCGCATCGCGTATGTCACACAGGAATCGGGAGCGCTCACGGGCCAGTTGTATGTGCGCGAACTAGATAAAAGTGTGGCGATCGCGCTTGAAGGCGCCGGACAGGTCGCAGACCCGTTCTTTTCTCCCGATAGTCAGTGGATTGGATTTTTCGGCGATGGAAAATTAAAAAAAGTTTCCGTGCGCGGCGGCGCGCCCATTGATTTGGCGTCCGCGGCGGGGTATCGCGGCGGCAGCTGGGGCGAGGACGGCACGATTGTTTTCCCCACGCGATTTACCAGCCCTTTATTCCGCGTGCCCGCTGCCGGCGGAACCACACAAACCGTGACGCACCTCGACGCCGGACGCTTGGAGACCACGCACCGCTGGCCGCAAATTCTGCCCGGCGGGAAATCCATACTCTTCACCGCTTCTTCCAACAATAATTTTTTCGGACAGGCCTCGGTGCAAGCCGCTTCGCTCGCCACCGGCGCTTCCAAGATTTTGGTGGAGAATGCTTCGTTTGGCCGCTACCTTCCCGGCGGATACCTGGCGTATTTCTCACAAGGAACTTGTTTCGTTGCGCCGTTCGACGCGCAAGCGATGAAAATTACCGGCGCAGCCATTCCTGTTTTGCAAGGTGTGGATTTCGATGTGTCCAATGGCGCGGTGCAGTTTGGTTTTTCAGACAACGGCATGGCCGTGTATTTGACCGGTTCCGCGGCGCGGCAGAGCCTGGACATGGCGCTGATCGATCGCAAGGGCATTGGCACGCCGCTGCTGAAAAGCTCGGCAGATGCGACGTCACCGCGACTCTCGCCCGACGGCAAAAAAATCGCCTTTGAACGCAGCGTGGGAGGAATTTGGGTTTACGACATCGCGCGCGGAACCACGACTCCCATCACGCTGAAAAGTGGCGCGGCCAATTATCCAATCTGGAGTCCCGACGGGCAATATCTCACTTATTCCTATACCGCAGGCTCGCATGCCGGAGTCGGCGAAAACTTATTCAGAAGACGCGCGGATGGATCGGGTGACGAGGAACAACTCACGTCGAATGGTCCGTTGAGTTCTTACCCGTCTTCGTGGTCGCCGGACGGCAAAGTTTTGGCGTTGGTGCGCATCTCTCCTATCGATGGAGCTTGCTGCGATATCTGGACGCTGCGCATGGGCGAAAATGGCAAACCCGAAGAGCCGCGACTTTTTGCCGATGTCTCGCGCGTCACGTCCGTAGCGTTGCCAGAGCCGGAATTTTCTCCCGATGGACATTGGCTGGCGTACACCTCGGCGGAATCCGGCGTTTCGCAGATTTATGTTGTGCCCTTTCCCGGACCGGGCGGGAAATGGCAAATCTCCACCGATGGCGGCGCGGAACCGCGCTGGTCGCGTAACGGGCACGAACTTTTTTACATCAACAATGGCCAGTTGGTGGCGGTCACGTATGCGGTAGAAAAAAATTCTTTTCAAGCCGGCAAACCTCAAGTGTTGTTCGAGTCGCGCTTCGAGATGCGCGCGCCGTATACGTCGTTTGATGTTGCGGGTGACGGCCAGCATTTCGTGGCGTTTCAATTTGATGGCGGGAAACCCGTTGCGCGCGCCGCGCCGACGGTGGTGCTGAATTGGCTGGATGAAGTGAGGCGGCAGGTTGCCGACGGGCAATCGACTGCGCCGCGATGAGTTATCGCTCCCCATAAATCCCAACCGAAAAAGCGACCGCTTCAGAAAGCGGCCGCTACAAAAAACGCTACAAACAAAACTACAAAGACAAGAGCTACGCGGCTGCTACCAATTGCTTGCGGACGGCGGGGGCGACTGCGGTGCCCAGAATTTCTATGGCGCGCTGCATTTTTTTGTGGGGCAGCGTGGAGACGCCCATTTGGAAAGTCAGGCGAGAGATGCCGCCGAGGGCTTCGTTGACGTAGAGAATTTTGTCCGTGATGGTGGCGGCGTCGCCGATGAGCAGAGCGCCTTTGGGACCGCGCACGGCGTCGAATTGCGCGCGCGTGGTTGGAGGCCAACCGCGTTCCTTGCCGATTTCGGTGAAGGTGTGGGCGTAGCCGGGGTAGAAAGTGTCGGCGGCTTCTTTGGTGGTGTCGGCGGCGAAGCCGATCATGTGCAGGCCGACTTTTAGCTTTTCCGGGGCGTGGCCGGCGCGTTCGCCGGTTTCGCGATAGAGCTCGATGAGGCGGCGAAAGCGGTGCGGTTCTCCGCCGATGATGGCGACCATTAGCGGCAGGCCGAGCATTCCGGCGCGGACAAACGACGAGGGCGTACCGCCGACGCCGACCCAGATGGGAAAGGGATCTTGAATGGGGCGCGGGTAGACGGCTTGACCGGTTAACGCGGCGCGATGTTTGCCGGACCAGGTGACGTGGGTGTTGTCGCGAATGTTTAGCAGGAGGTCTAATTTTTCGGCGAAGAGGGAATCGTAGTCTTCAAGTTTCAATCCGAAGAGCGGGTAGGACTCGATGAACGAGCCGCGGCCGGCGACGATTTCGGCGCGGCCTTGGGAGATCAGGTCGAGCGTGGCGAATTCCTGGAAGACGCGGACGGGGTCGGCGGCGCTGAGAACGGTGACGGCGCTGGTTAGGCGAATATTTTTTGTGCGGGTGGCGGCCGCGGCCAGGATGACGGCGGGGGCGGAGTCCAGGAATTCGGCGCGGTGATGTTCGCCGATGCCGAAGACGTCGAGGCCAACCTGGTCGGCGAGGGTGATTTCGTCGAGGAGGTGGTGGAGGCGTTCGGCGGGGGATAGGGTGAGGCCGGTGGCGGGGTCAGAGATAGCTGCGGCGAAACTGTCGATACCGATCTGCATGGGCTGGGGCTCCGTTTGCGCGAGTGATTGCGTCACGGCATTGGATGCGCGAGAGCGGCGCGGGAGTCCAAAATGGAAAATCTCGATGGAAGACGCAGTGTGCGTGTGAGTTAGGGGTGGAGTTACGGGAGCCGCCTTTTCTTCAAGTGAAACTTGAATAGTGCTAACAACGGTACCCCCACCCCCGGGGTCATTTTGAAAGAGTAGGATTCCATTGGGTTTACGGGCGAATCGTGCGAAAGAGTAAGACTCTATTGGGTTTAGAGTGATTCGCGTGAAAGAGATAGATTCTGTTGGGGTTAGAGGAATATTAGAAATTTGGTTAGAGAGACCAACCCTACCCCCGGGTGTTTTTGGCAAAGAGTGCGCAGGCTTAACAAAATACGAGGGATAGACGCAATTGCGAATTAAGAAGAGTGCGCAAGCTGTTGAAAATAAAGGATCGCGTTTTTGCGGCGGTGTGCAAGGGCGAAGAGATTCGGTGACGAACTGGTGAGTCTTGGACGGCGAAGGTGGGTTGGGATGAAGCGGGGAGGTTGGGGCGGAGGTGGGTTTTGCGAGAGACATGGCAGAGGATAGCAAGGCCGTAATCGCATGTCAATAGTACTTTATAGTATTGCGTTCGAATGATGGTGGTGAATATCCCCGGCTGCCCCTAACGTGGAGGGGCCACAAGGAAATACGCGAAGACATATAGAGTCAGGCTTAGAGCTATGTTAAGTATCAGGCCTCTTTGTTGAGTTTTGGAGTTATAGGCACGGATCGCGAGAAATAAGAGTAGTGGTGTGCCCATGATGGTAAATACTATCGTTGGAACAAGAATGCAGTTGGCTATTACACCCGCCCACATCGCGATACTCGAACTTGGATTCCCGTGTTGCGATGGTAAGAAATCTGGATATGTGATGAACATCAATCTTCGAATAGAGAGAACCAGTATGTCGATCAAAGCGCTGCATCTGAGCAGCAAACTGAATCGGAGGTATCGTGTTTCAGCTCGCACGAGTGCCGTCATTCGTTACCAGCGAAGTTTAGCATGAGGAATTGTTGGGACACGACTTCGAAGGCGTCGGAGGCGAGGGAGGTGTCGGAGGCGAGGGCTGTTTTGAGGCCTTTGCAGCATCCGCACCCGTGGTTACTGGCGGGTGGCCCGGAGACTTTTTTTCTTGACTTGAGTCCACGAGGATAGGATACCACTGTTGTACTTCATCTCGAAGTAGAGAGACGCGGGGTGCCCCATCCTCGGGTTGTGAGGGTGGGTCTTGGGGTGGCTTGTGGGGGGGCTGTGCCTGCGGGATTGAAGCGCTACTACGGGCGTGGCGATCTGCATTTCATTACGTTTAGTTGCTATCGGCGGTTGCCGTTGTTGGAGACGCAGCGGGCCAGGAATCTTTTTGTGCGCGAGCTGGCGCGTGTTCGCAAGGAGTATGGATTTCTGCTGGCGGGGTATGTGGTGATGCCGGAGCATGTGCATTTGCTGATGAGCGAGCCGAAGAAAGGGACGCCGTCGACGGTGCTGCAGATGTTGAAGCAGCGGGTATCGCCGACGATGCGGA
>JABCZD010000039.1 GCA_013289855.1 Acidobacteriota bacterium
ATTCAATCGGTTGAGCCTCATCCCGCAAGCCTCGATGACACGCGCAAAGTTTATCGATTGGAAGAAAGATAGTTGAGCTCGCTCTACAACGCGGCCCGTGTTAATACAGAATACACCCTGGCTTATGGACGTTCGCTCGTATGCTTTGGTTTCGCCCCGGCTGGGAGATTGTGGTTTACAAACACAAGCTGCGCATGACTGCGCGAACCGAGCGTTAGCCTTTCGCCGAAGGTGTCAGGTGCAGTCTCTCGGCTATTTTCACCAAGTCCACCAGAGAGTCGGCCTTCATTTTTCGCATCACCTGGCCTCGGTGTGCTTTCACGGTAATCTCGCTGATACCGAGCTCCCCACCCACCTGCTTGTTTAACAGGCCGCAGACCACCAGCGCCATGACCTCCTGCTCGCGTTGGGTCAATGACGCATAACACGCCCGCAGCACCTGCATCTCCGCTTCGTGGGCAAGAGCAGCGCTGCTGCGCTTCAGGGATTGGCGGATGGCGCTCAGCAACGCGGTGTCACCAAATGGCTTGGTGAGGAACTCGACGGCGCCTGCCTTCATCGCCTGCACCGTCATCGGCACATCACCGTGGCCGCTGATGAAGATGATTGGCATGTCGCTCCGCTCGACGGCAACAAGCTTCTGCAGCTCCAGACCGTTAAGCCCGGGAAGAGAAACGTCGAGCACCAGGCAGCTGGGAGCAAAGATTCGGGGGCGATCCAGAAAGTCTTGTGCCGAAGCGAATGTCTCGGGCTGCCATCCCTCGTTACGGATCAGCAGTTCCAGCGATTCGCGTACCGAGATGTCGTCGTCGACGACGAATACGATTGGCGTGGCCGCAGGCGACACAGGCGATGGCCTCACTGCACTACTTGGTGCGTTCGCTATACTCACTGTACACCCGGGAAAAAGAGCGTCGCTACGGATCCTTCAGCTCACGCGTAGCGCGGTCTTCACCGCCTCGAGCAGCGCCGTATCGCTGAACGGCTTGAACAGGCACTCTACGGCACCTCGCTCGAGCAGTCGTGGGCGGACGGTCTCATCCTTATTACCAGTGATGAAGACGATCGGAATCTGTTTCCGGCGCAGCTTCAATTCCTGCTGCAGTTCGGGTCCGGTCATGCCCGGCATGGTGATGTCCAGGATCAGGCAGTTCGTCTGGTCAACGTATTCGGACGCCAGGAAATTTTCCGCTGACGGGAATACTTGCGCTGCGAAGCCGAATTCCCGCAACAAGTCGGGTAGCGACTCGCGCACCGATTCGTCGTCATCAACTACCGATACCAATGCACCTGGGGGCGACATGGATTCCTCGTGAGATTTTGATCATCCTTCGTGGCAGGCGTTTGAATCGCGTCATCACACTGGTTTGGTGAAGGCATTCCGCACTACGGAAACAATTCGTCTCCATTGCGCTATTTTTCCCGGCCAGGCTCCACGACGTTAGGGTCGCTGTTCCTCTGCAGAGTGTCCATTGTACTTTGGTATTGGTTTGCCGCCGCGCGGTGCGGAAGCGCCTTGCGAGCCAGCGAATTGCTTTGCCTTTCTCGCTCCAACCTGGATAAGCATAGGTGCGTTTGCCGTTCCGCTAAAAATACCTGCCTCGTCGCTCGGTATTTCCCGCGAAATCCAACCTGCGAGCCCCTGCGGCAAGACGGCGCTGCCCCAGGCCTGTGGCAAAAAGAATATGGCACAAAAGCTCGCTCCCGCGCATCAATACTAGGACTTGAACCGGAGCGCAACGGCATGGTAATAGAACTGCCTTGCCACGCCCCCGAAGGACGAAAAGGCGGCGCAGACGGCGACAGTCGGCTGCCGCGAAACATAGGTCAAAGAGAAATGCATCGCAGCGCGCAAACTCGTGCCCTTCTAGGGAGGGTGGCCGGTGTTGCCGTCCTACTCGCGGCAGGCCTGCTCGCTGCATCGCTCTGCTTGGCATCCCCATCGGATCCCACGCAGATTCCGAACATCTTCAAACCGCAGTCCACGCCGGCGCACTCCATCTTTCATTTGTCGATGCTGATCCTGGCGATCACCGGCGCCATTTTTGCGGTTGTTTTCAGCTTGCTGGCGTACTCGGTCGCGAAGTTCCGCAAGCGCGCTAATGATGATGACCGCGAGCCCGCGCAAGTTTACGGCAGCAATCAAATAGAGCTCGCGTGGACGGTGATTCCCATCCTCATCGTGCTGGTGCTGTTCCTCGCTACAGCGCGCGTGATTCGCTCCATCCAGGACGCTCCCCAACCGCCGGGGGCGATCGAAGTGACCGCCATCGGTCACCAGTTCTGGTGGGAATTTCGTTACCCTGCTCTTGGTGTCGTCACCGCGAACGAATTGCATGTGCCAGTCAGCAACCCTGCAAATTCGAAACCCACGTTTCTCACTTTGCTTTCTGCCGATACCGATCACAGTTTTTGGGTGCCGCGGCTGGCCGGAAAGACGGACCTGATTCCTAACCACCCGAATCACACCTGGATCGACCCTCAGGAGGCGGGACTCTATATTGGCCAGTGCGCTCAGTATTGCGGCACGCAGCACGCCAAGATGCTGCTGCGCGTCTATGTGGATTCGCCGGAACAATTCAAGCAGTGGGTCGAGGAGCAAAAGAAGCCGGCCGTTAGCACTGACGCGGTCGCGGAAGGCCGCCGCATCTTTGAGACTACCGCCTGCGTCAACTGCCACGCCGTCGCAGGAACCGTGGCCAACGGTCGTTTCGGTCCGGATCTCACGCATTTGATGAGCCGTGACACCATCGCCTCGGGCGCAGCATCGAACAGCGAAGAGAATCTGCGAGCGTGGATCCAAAGTCCCGACTCGTTCAAGCCCGGTTCCTTAATGCCCGCAATGCAACTGACTGATCACGATCTTGACGCGCTCACGGCATACCTGGTGACGCTGCGATGAGCACGAGGAGATAGCGATGTCGTCAGAAACCATCGCCCTCAGCACAGTCGGCCCCGACGCCCGGCCAATCGGCGAGCGGCTCCACGACTGGATTGTCACCGTCGATCACAAGAAGCTGGGGATTCTGTACATCCTCTATGCGCTTTTCTTTCTCGTCGTTGCCGGTATCGAAGCCATCATCATGCGCATACAGCTGATCGTTCCTCACAATCATTTCGTTTCACCCCAGATCTTCAATCGCATGATGACGATGCATGGCACCACGATGATTTTCTTCATGGTCATGCCCATCCTTTTTGGATTCGGCACCTACCTGATTCCGCTGATGATTGGCGCCAGGGACATGGCCTTTCCACGGCTGAACGCCTTCAGTTTCTGGATGACTGCTTTTGGAGGGCTGCTTCTTTACTTCAGCTTTATCGGCGGCAATGGGCTTTACGGCGCGGGTACTGCTCCCGACGTTGGATGGTGGGCCTATGCGCCACTGACTGCGCGCGCATTCTCGCCCGGGCACAGCACCGATTTCTGGACTCTTGCCTTGCTGGCGTCGGGTGTCGGCAGTATCGGAGCCGGAGTCAACTTCATTGCAACGATCCTCTGCATGCGCTGCCCCGGCATGACTCTCGGAAAAATGCCCTTGCTGGCATGGCTAAATCTCGTGGTGGGCGGGATGGTTATCTTTTGCATATCGCCTCTCACCGCGGCACAGATCATGCTCTGCATCGATCGCTATCTTGGCGGACACTTTTTTGATACCCAGGCCGGGGGTTCGGCAGTTCTTTGGATGCACTTCTTCTGGATTTTCGGCCATCCGGAGGTTTACATCCTGGTAGTTCCGGCCTTCGCTTTCGTATCCGAAATTGTCCCAGTGTTCTCTCGCAAACCGATCTTCGGCTATCCCATCATGGTGGCGGCGACAATCGCCATCGGGTTTATCAGCTTTAGCGTTTGGGCGCACCACATGTTCACGGTGGGGATGAGCTCTTACGGGAACAGTTTCTTCGTTTTCACGACCGTGGCTATCGCTGTTCCTACGGGGATCAAGATATTCAATTGGCTGGGGACGATGTGGGGCGGGAAAATCCAGCTCCGGGTTCCAATGCTCTTCTGTATTGGCTTCCTGTTCCAATTCCTGATCGCGGGCTTGACGGGAATCATGTTGGGGACGGCGCCGTTCAACTGGCAGCTCAGCGGTTCCTATTTCGTGGTTGCGCATTTTCATTACGTCATCGTTGGGGGAATCGTTTTTGCACTCTTCGGAGCGTTCTACTACTGGTATCCGAAAATGAGTGGAAGGATGTACAACGAGACGCTCGGGAAGTGGCACTTCTGGCTATTCATAATCGGGTTCCACCTCACGTTTGATTTCATGCACATCCCCGGCATCCTGGGAATGCCGCGCCGGATTTACACCTACGAGCCGGGGCGCGGATGGGAAATCTGGAACTTGATCGTCACCATCGGCGCATTCTTTCAGGCCGCAGGTATTCTTGTGTTCGTCGTCAATCTTCTCTGGTCGCTTCGGAAGGGTGAACCCGCTGGGAACGATCCATGGGATGCGTGGACGCTCGAGTGGTCCACCAGTTCGCCGCCGCCCGATTACGACTTTGCCGTGACACCGGTGGTGCGCAGCCGCCGCCCGCTTTGGGACCTGAAGCACCCCGAAGATCCGGATTGGAAATATGAATAATCAGGAGAACTTCATTGAGTAGCGCTGCGTATACACGAACCACAGCAGAGCCCGCATGGATTCTACCGTCGCGCGGGCGCGTGGGGATGTTTTCTCTGATTGGCGCCGAGTGCGCGATCTTCACGATTTTTGTCGTCGCCTACATTTTTTACATCGGGAAGAGTGTTGCGGGCCCGACGCCCCGGGACGTCCTGGAGCTTCCGATTTTCAGCACGATCTGCCTGCTCTCCAGCAGCCTGACGATCCATCTCGCCGTGGGCGCCCTCCGGCGGGCTAGCATGAGCGCGTTTGGATTGTGGTGGTTCGTAACTATGGCGCTCGGTACGATTTTTCTGGTCAGCACCGGCCGTGAATGGCATCACTTGATTTACGACAAAGGTCTGACGGTCAGCACGAATCTTTTCGGCACCACCTACTACTCGCTCGTCGGCTTGCACGCGTTCCACGTCACGGTGGGGCTGCTCCTGATCGCTCTGGCCATGATTTTCACGCTTTTTGGCAAAGTCGAACCGGAGCACAGCGAGCGCGCAGAGGTTTTTTCGCTGTATTGGCATTTCGTGGATGTGGTCTGGGTGATTGTGTTCACCGTGGTTTACGTAATCGGCCGCTAAGGAAAAATGGCGTCACATGAGTCCAGCTGAATCGCGATCGCAAACACCGGAAGTCACGCGGAGCACGATTCATCTTCCGGCGCCGACGGCTTGGCCCATCGTCCTGGCTTTTGGCGTCACTCTGCTCCTGGCGGGATTGGTCACCACCACCGCGGTGAGCCTGCTCGGAGCAATTCTCGCTATCGCTGGATTCGTCGGCTGGTTCCGGGATGTCCTGCCGCAAGAACAGGAAGAGACGATTGAAGTAAAAGTGGAAGCGGCCGTGGTTTCCACGGCCCGCCGCGAAGTTGCCAGGCTGCCGGTTGCGCCGGATCTGCCTCGCGCGCTGCTGCCACTTGAAACATATCCAGTCTCCGCAGGTATCAAAGGCGGTCTCGCTGGCAGCGTGGCCATGGCGGTGCTGGCTTGCCTTTACGGTCTTCTCAAGCAAGGGAGCATTTGGTATCCGATCAATCTGCTAGCCGCCACCGCTTACACTCAATCTGTGCACTTCAGCACGGCCTCGCTAAATGCATTCCATCTGGAGGCCTTCTTATTGGCGACGGGCATTCATCTGTTCACTTCACTGTTAGTAGGACTGCTCTACGGAGCCATGCTGCCCATGATTCCGCGTCACCCCATTTTTCTCGGCGGGGTCGTGGCGCCGATTCTCTGGACGGGATTGCTCCACAGCATCCTGGAACTTCTGAATCCCCTGCTGAACCAACTCATCAGCTGGCCATGGTTCGTCGCTTCGCAGTTCGCGTTCGGCATTGTCGCTGGATTGGTTGTGGTGCAGCAGGAGCAGGTACGCACGCGGCAGCTCGTGCCGTTTCTGATGCGTGCCGGTGTTGAAGCGCCCGGCATGATGAAAGAACGCGACGAGAAGGACGAATCGCAATGAAGTTCCGCGTGCTGATTTTAGCTACCGCGGGGCTTTCCGCGCTCTTGTGCGCATGTTCCAGTGCGCCCGGGCGCCCAACGGCAGGCGACACGCCTATCGTTCCCAGTGAAATCACCGATTTCAACGTGCTGTATGGACAAAACTGCGCGGGCTGCCATGGTAATGACGGGAAGGGCGGAGCTGCCATCGCTCTCGCCGATCCCGTGTACCTGGCGATTGCCGACGATACGGTCTTGCGTCATGCCACAGCGGATGGAATTTCCGGAACCTCCATGCCCGCGTTCGCACAAAGCGCCGGCGGCATGCTCACGGATAAACAGATTGATGTGATCGTCCAAGGAATTCGCCAGCGCTGGGCCCAGTCGGATATTTTGCGCGACGCGAATCCGCCGTCGTATTCTTCTTCGGAGCCGGGCGATCCGTCGCGTGGTTCGCTTGCCTACGCGCAATTTTGCTCTTCCTGCCACGGCGCGGGAGGTCGCGGCGGACAAAAGGCCGGCTCCATCGTGGATGGATCGTTCCTCGCTCTACTGAATGATCAGGAACTCCGCACCATCGTAATTGTCGGACGCCCCGACCTCGGCGCACCGGACTGGCGCGGCAATGTTCCGGGTAAACCGATGTCGCCGCAGGATGTGTCCGACGTTGTGGCTTGGCTCGCTTCCCAGCGGGCGAAATTCCCCGGCCAACCTTACTCGACTGCTGGCAAATCGACGGGAGAAGTTCGATGACCTTACCGACGGACCTTGGCAGGCGCGATCTCTTCATGAAGATCGGAATCTTCTTGAACAGCATCGTAGGCGTGATTCTGGCTGTGCCGATCGTGCGCTACCTGCTTTCCCCCGTTGCGCACGAGCGGAAAGGGAGCTATGACAGCTGGGTTTCGCTGGGCAACCTGGGGCAGTTTCCTTCCGGTCAGACGCGCCTCGCCACCTATCGAAACCCTACTGTCTCTCCGACCGATGGAGACACGGCAGATATAGCGTGCTGGGTACGAAATGTTGATGGGCAGAATTTTCAGGTTTTCGCGATCAATTGCGCACATCTGGGGTGCCCGGTGCGCTGGTTCCC
>JABCZD010000040.1 GCA_013289855.1 Acidobacteriota bacterium
CCGTGAGAAAAAAATAAGCGCTCATCGAGACGCCCACGACGATCACCAAGGCTCGCACCTTGCGGGGATCGGCTTTCTGCGCGTAATGAGCACCGAACCACCCGCCCAGCAGCGCACCGGCGATCATCACGGCGCACTGCCGCCACAATACCGCGCCGGCCACGACGAAGGTGACGACCGCGGCGGCATTAATTGCGGCAGCAAGCAGCGTCCGGATCGCCCCCATGGCATGAATATCCCGCATACCCAGGACCGCCAGCATTCCCAGCGTAATGAAGCCGATGCCCGCGCCGAAGTATCCGCCATAAATCGCCACCAACAGCTCTACGAAGGAACTCACTGCGATCGCCCGCCACGAGACCTTCCGCAGATCATCAATTACGGCGCTGGCGCCGCCGATTCTACGGATCGCGTTTCCGAAGGTGAAGAGCAAGGTACCGCTCAGGATCAGCCAGGGAACAACGTGCATAAAAGTGCGTTGCGGAGTCTTCAGAAGCAGCAGCGCGCCGGCCCAACCTCCGGCAACGCTAGTCACCAGCAAAGGAGCCATCAGGCGCAGAGGCGCATCCAGTCGTTTCATATACGCGATCGTGCTGGCAGCCAGCCCGGGCCAAAGCGCAACCGTATTGGTTGCATTGGCCTGCACAGGCGGCACACCGACGAACAGCAGTGCTGGAAAAGATATGAAGCTGCCACCACCCGCTAGCGCGTTCAGCGTTCCTGCTATTCCCGCGGCGAAAAACAGAAAGAGTTCTCGGCTAAATTGCAAACTCATGAAATCCCAGAACACCAGGTGATGATGGTGCCACTGCCGCTGCTCACAATGACCGCATCATTCAGAATCGAAATTTAATCCTGCATGATGGCCCTTAAATAACCGCCATTGCATAGTCCCCCAAAATCCAGTCTCCCATCACTTTCGGTCATCTTAGGGCCCGCATGAAGGATGAAACAATGAAACTCGATGTTGACTGTCTCTGCAGGCCTTGCAATTCAGGCTGCCAACTATTGCAGGGTCTTGGCTTTCTTCCTTACTGCTGCGAGCAGCTGCGGTGGAAGCGCCGAGTAGCCTTCCTGAACCGCAGATCGCTGGCCGTCAGTATAAATCCAATCCAGCAGGTCGCTCATTCCGGCTGCACGCACTGAGTCACGCTGTGCAGTTCGCAGGTAAATCCAGGTGAAGCTGGCAATGGGAAAAGAATCGGCTCCAGGAGCGTTAGCGAGTGAGGCGGAAAAGCTATTCCACCGCGGTGCTTCCAGCGCGTCGCACGCTGCAGCAATGCTCTCCGTGGACGCCTTCACAAACTTACCAGCGGAGTTCAACACAGCCGCTTGGGGAAGGTTGGACTTCACCGCATATTGATATTCCACGTAGCCAATGGAGCCAGGAACACTTTTCACCTTGTCTACCATATCGGAGCTGCGTTCCGCCGGCTCGCCCACCGGCCACTTCGGTGAAGGGGTGACGCCAACTTGAGTGTGAAATTTGGAACTCACCTTGGACAGGAAGTCAGTGAAGACGTAGTTGGATCCCTTTCCCGCGGGACGGTTGATCACCTGGATCTCCAGGCTCGGCAAGGTAATGTCAGGATTCAGCTTCGTGATCTGCTGCGCATTCCACATCTTAACGTCGCCAAGGAAGATCTCGGCCAAAACCTCCCCGGACAGCCGGAGCTCTTGGTGGACGTCGGGGAGATTGTAGATGGGAACTATCGCAATGAGCACGACCGGCAGTTCGATCAAATTACTCTCTTTACGCTCCTTGTCCGTAAGCTGAGCTTCGCCGGCGCCAAAATCGCTCGCGCCACGAGAGATTTCCTTGATCCCCTCGCTGGTGCCGATCGGAACATACCGCAGCTGGATGTTGGCGTTACGCTTGGCGTATTCTTGCGTCCAGCGGCTGTAAAGAGGCGCCGGTACACTCGATCCGGAACCTACCAGCACAACCGTGTTCTGCGCCCGCACCGGGCAATCGTATGGCCCGAACGCGAGAAGCGATACCAACAAAATACGCAAGCACAAGCTGCGACCGAAAAGTCGCTGTGCAACGCTCGACGCCACGGATGTAGGCGACTTCATCGTTCTTCTCCTTATCGTAGCCGAGCATGTTGGACGGACTCATGCTCTTGGCCATCCAGCAGCCCAAACCAGCGTCAGGTAAATTACCACCGTTTGCGTGAGCCGATCGCAGCGTGACCGGTCATGTTGTCACATTAGGAACGGGCTGGCAGCCGCTGCTCTTTAGCAAGCCTGGGTCGATTTCTGGTTATTGATGTGCAGTAGATCAGCAAAGTAATCATCACCCTGCTTAGTCTCAGCCGCAGATTGCTGAACGAACTCCGGTGATATCGAAATCGCTGGTGTTAAAATCCCGAGGGTCTGGGCTCTTCGGGAATGCGAATCGCAGGATAAACTCGCGTGTCTTGGATCCGCGAGCAACAGAGAAAATCGGGATGATCTATGTCACAGGAATCTTTGACGCTCAGTAATGTCGAATCTTTAGCGCACGAACTGCTGTCCGCGTATGAGACGGGCCAGATGATTGCCGTCCCTCCCTCGGCGCGTACCGGTTTCGATCTCAACCTAGCCTATGAGGTTGAAGCAAGGCTCAAGCAGTTGCGCGACGGCGCTGCACACAGAGCTGTCGGCCGCAAGGTTGGTTATGCGAACAAGGCGATGTGGCGGGTACTCAAGCTTGATACGTTGGTTTGGGCTCACATGTACGACGACACGGTGCATTACAGTGACTCGAACTCCGCCACGCTGACAGTCGCGCATCCCCGTTCGTTGAAAATCGAGCCGGAAATCATTTTTGGCATGAAACAGCAGTTTGCCGGGGAGAACTCTGACGCCGCCTCTGTACTCGCGTCCACTGATTGGCTGGCATTAGGATTTGAAATCATTGATTGTCCGTTTCCGGAATGGAAATTTCAGCCCAGTGATTTCGTGGCGTCTTTTGGACTTCACGCGGCACTGCTGATCGGCGAAAGAATACAGGTGCGGCCGGACCTGATTGCCACGCTCGTGGACGAGTTAGCAAGATTTAAAGTACACATGATGAAAACGGCGGAGCTTGTCGAAGAAGGAACGGGCAAAAACTCTTTGAAGAGTCCCGCTCTTTGCGTGGCGGAACTTGGCGCCGCAATCGCCAGGCGCTTTCCATCCCATCCTTTGAGCGCGGGTGAAATCGTCAGCTCTGGCACCCTCACCTCCGGCCACCTGACCAGCAAGGGCGACGTTTGGACAGCCGATTGTGAGGGAATTTCTCTGCCGTCTCTGACTGTACGCCTGACTTGAATGATTTCAGAAATACTTTGCGCGGTGGCGATTGGTGACGGCGAGAGGATGTTTCGCCTGCTTCCATTCGCACGCGAACGCGCTGCGGCCAACACGGGCGATCAGGATGTCGTCGCGGTCTTCGTTTGCGGCTGCACTTTCGCAAGGAGCTGCGTAAATCTCTGCTCGCGCTCTTTTTGATCGAGGCCCTGGTAGGCTTCGGCGATCTGCGTGGTGTTCATCGAGCAGAATTTCGGGCCGCACATCGAACAGAACTTCGCTTCCTTGTAGAAATCGTCGGGCAAGGTCTCATCGTGCATCTTGCGCGCGGTTTCTGGGTCGAGCGACAGCTCAAACTGTTTGTTCCAGTCAAAAAGAAAACGCGCGTAGCTGAGCGCGTCGTCGCGATCGCGTGCGCCCGGACGATGCCGCGCCACATCCGCCGCGTGCGCCGCGATTTTGTAGGCAATCACGCCCTGGCGCACATCCTCCGCGTTCGGCAGCCCCAGATGTTCCTTGGGCGTCACATAACACAGCATCGAAGCGCCGTGCCAGCCGATCATCGCCGCGCCAATCGCGCTGGTGATGTGATCGTAGCCCGGCGCGATGTCGGTGACGAGCGGCCCCAGCGTGTAAAACGGCGCCTCGTAGCACATTTCGTTTTCTTTCTTCACCTGCATCTCGATCTGGTCCATCGGAATGTGCCCCGGACCCTCGATCATCACCTGCACGTCGTATTCCCAGGCTTTCTGGGTGAGCTCGCCCAGAACTTTTAATTCCGCGAACTGCGCCTCGTCGCTGGCGTCCGCCAGGCACCCGGGCCTTAAGCCGTCCCCGAGCGAAAAACTCACATCGTGCTTCTGGAAAATCTTGCAGATGGCATCAAAATTCTCGTACAGGAAATTCTGTTTCTTGTGGAAGCTCATCCACTGCCCCAGCAACGCGCCGCCGCGGCTGACGATGCCCGTGATCCGGTTGCGCACCAGCGGCAGAAATTCGCGCAGCACGCCCGCATGAATCGTCATGTAATCGACGCCCTGCTCGGCCTGCTCTTCGATCACTTCCAGCAGCAGCGCGATGGACAAATCTTCCGGCCGCCGCACGCGCGAGAGAGCTTCGTAAATCGGCACGGTGCCGATGGGCACAGGCGAGGCGTTGATGATCGCCTTGCGGATCATGGGAATATCGCCGCCGGTGGAAAGGTCCATCACTGTGTCCGACCCGTAATGCACGGAGCGATGCAACTTCTCGAGTTCTTCGTCTACATTCGAAGTGGTCGCGGAATTTCCAATGTTGGCGTTGATCTTGCAGAAGAATGCGACGCCGATGCCCATCGGTTCCAGATTGCGGTGATTAATATTGGCGGGAATGATGGCGCGGCCGCGCGCCACTTCATCGCGCACCAGCTCCGGCGTAAGTTTTTCGCGCTTGGCGACGTACTCCATCTCTTCAGTGATCACGCCCATGCGCGCATAATGCATCTGCGAGAAGTTACGCACGCCGCCATTCATCGTCGCAGCGCGCTTTTCGATCCATGCGTCCCTCATCGCCATAAAGCCCCCATGTCCACCCGCAGCCGCAGAGTAGCGCGTCGCTTGGCGCGTCATTCTTCCACCGCAGCAACGCCCAGATTTCACAAGCTAATTTGATTTAGGACCAATTTATTTTTGAATGGGTCGCATCACATTATTCTTGACACGTCCCGAACGCTATGCTAAGAGCGTCCCTGCTTTTTGTAAAAACTGGTTCGGTGAGTGGACCAGTATACCAAGTTCTACACGAACCAACACAATTTCAAATTGAGAATGCGGGTGCTCGAGCCCGCCGTCGGAAAAAAGTGGCATTGCAAGGGTGTCGCCCGCGTTCAGCGCGCGATTGGGGACTTATGCCGATGGTTGCGTCTCCGGTTTCTCTTATGGACGCCTCGCATATTCCCAACCATTGGATTCAATTGACTACTGGCATGGTGCCGATGCTGGTCATCGGGACCTGCAGAGTGGTTTGAGAAATCTCCGCGGAGGGGATAATTATGCGCTCGCCTAAGTGGTACGTTCTTGTGGCCTTGATTTGTGTCGCAACTGGTCCCGTGACCTTTGCCCAGAGCGCAAAGCCATCCGACGCCTCGGCACAGTCGAAGTCGGAAGCGGTGCTCGCAACCGAGGCCGAGGTTCAGCAATTGCGCCGGGAGGTCGCCGAGCTCAAGGCGCAAATTCACCAGCTTCTCGAAATCAGCGCGCGGGCCCAGCAGGATGGCGGTGCCCGCCTCGTGCAGACAAACGCCGTCGCCGCTTCCGGCCTCGATGCCTCATCGGTCGCGCCTACTCCGTCGGCCGTCAACCCCGTCCCCGTCTCGGATGCGAATTCTTCCGCGCCCGCAGCCACTGCCGCGGATATTGACGGTCTGCAAAAAGAGATCGCGGCCCTGCAAAAGAATGCCGCAGACGTGCCCGCGCCGACCTCCGGATGGAACGGCGAGCACTTTTACCTGAAGAGCAGCGACGGCAACTTCACTCTGATGCCCGTGGGTTACCTGGACGCCAGATACACTTTCTACAAGGGTGACGGCGCGCCTTCGGACACTTTTGCGATCAGCCGTGCCCGCTTTGGAGTCCAAGGCAACTACGGAAAGCAACTTGACTATGCATTCCTGTTCGAGACCGCCTCTGCACTTACGATCCGCGATGCCTACGTGGATTTCAAACCCTGGAACGGTTTCAAGATCATGGGCGGTCAGTACAAAGTCCCGTTCTCCATGGAAGTCGGGACGGCCGACACCAACGTCGAGTTCACCGACCGTTCCATCGTCAGCGTACTCTACCCCGACGCCGCCGGAGCCTTTCGCGCTCCTGGCGTCGACGTGCACGGTGATTTGGCTGATGGCCGCGCCCAATACTGGGCCGGCATTTTCAATGGACAGGGACTACTCGCAGCCGGCACTACCAATGAGCCCGAAGTTGTCGCCCGGGTCCGCTTTGCTCCGTGGAAGGATTCCGACGGCATGTTGAAGGGCCTTTCCGTCGGTGGTTCCGTCGAGCACAGCCGCTCCCGCGGTCTCTCCAACGAAATCAGCTACAGTGGCCTCCTGACCGACGGCACTTACAATTTCTTCCCGCAGTTCCGCATCAACGGCGGCGTCGAGCGCTATAACGGGTTCTTCTCTTATTTCAAATCCGGCTTGGGTATACGCGGAGAATACACCCAGCTCTTGGAGAAGCGTTCGAATATAGGATCGCTCGCACCCGGCGGCGTTGCGT
>JABCZD010000041.1 GCA_013289855.1 Acidobacteriota bacterium
AAAATCTGCGGAGGTTAACTCTTCCCATTTCACCGAGTGCTTCGCCTGCCCCTCAGCCGAATGGCTTGCCAGAAGTAATAGCGCGAGAAAACCAACCACTATATTTCTCATCCTCTGCCCTCCAGCACGCCGATTCCTGGCACCACCGGACCAATTCGGACGCTCAGACGCGATTTGCCTCCGATTTCAGGCCCAAAATCCTTTAATGTCCCGATTTGTCCCGTGCTGCCCTTTGCAGCGCGGCGCGGATCGCGCCAGTATGCCGACGGCCAATCCAAGCCAGGATCGAACTGCAGCCAAACAGCTAGCGTTCCCCTGCGTGAGGGTGCCACACAGTGCCGTGCAAAACACTGTAAAGAACGCCCAGTGCTCGACCGGGGACAAGCACTGGGCGTTCGCTTTTTCCGGCCTAACGAAACCCGAAATAAGCCCGCCACCACGATTCTGATCCCGCGCAGGCAAACCCACGCACTGCCTCGTTCATCGCCCCCCCGACGCGCGCCACCAGCTAGCGTTAATTCTTTTTCAGCGGCAAGAACTTCTTATCGATTTTGGCTACTACCACATAATTTGGGTCAACCATTTCAGCTACGTGAATCGTTGCTACTTTGGAGAGCAGCTCGTAGGCGTCCATTTCTGAGAGGCCGTAATCCGCGTGGATCCAGTGGACCAGTTCGGTGAAGGCGATGCGCAGCGAATCGTCCAGCGGCCTGTAAATCCCAGCGGCCATTAATTCATTTTGATTTTCCCAGCGTGGCCAGTCGCTCGCGCTGTGTTTGATCACGTGAAAACGCAAGCGCGCGTGCATCGGCACTTCGATCGCTGTACCGCCGATTTCGCCATCGCCCATCGCCGCGTGGCCATCGCCCACGTACACCAGCGCTCCCGGAACATTCACCGCCAGATACAGCGTGTTGCCCACGCTCGATTCCGACGCGTCCATGTTGCCGCCGAATTCTGCGGGCACCAGCGAGCTGCGCGTTTCGCCGAATGCGGGCGCCACGCCGACGCAGCCGAGAAAGGGATGCAGAGGAATTTGCACGGAGAAACTCGAATCGTGCGCCTGATACGTCGCCGTGCCGCTTTCCTGATGAATCGCATAGGCCCAGCTGCGGCGCGGCAGATCGGGATTCAACATTGGCGTGTAGTGCGTTGAATTGATCGCGCCAAATCCCGGCGCGATTTCGCCCGCGCCCTCGTCCCCGTTCACATGCAGCTCGAGAAATTCGATCGCCAGCGCATCTCCCGGCTCGGCCCCCTCGATGTAAAAGGGCCCCGTCAGCAGGTTGGAATTGCGCGCGAGCTCCAACTTGTCCGCGGGAATTCCCGCACAATTCTTGGTGCAATTCAACGTGTCGGTCTCGAGGATTTCGCCGGTCCTCACGCGCGCCACGGGATCCGCCGGGCCGAAATCGAACTTCACTGTTGCATACGTTGGCGCGTATTTCACCACTCGCGCCGCTGATTCCTCCGCCAGCGGCTGCGCGGATAGCGTGACCGCAACAATTGCCGCGATCAAAAGCGCCAAGGCGAAAATTCCTGCTCGCGCTTCGGCGCGCCTCGGAACTACATGAATTGAACTTTTCGTGATGGACGTGTCGACGAAATTCGTTGCGAGGTTCCGATGTGACATTCGATTTCTCCCTGTGCGCTCGGCAGCGCTGGGGAGCATACCGCATCTGGCGGCGTTTTTGCCGCCGAGCTGGTTGGACCAGTCGCGCGCCGCCCCCAGGTAGCGAGGGATTGAGCGGGGTAATGCGCACACGTAGCACAGGAATGTGCCAGAAATAATCCAACTGGTGCGAAATATTTCCTGTAATTGCACCGCGTCCCGAATGCGGAATCCTTTTTGCACCGATACGGCAAGCGGTGCCTACCCCACCCAGGCAGTAGCGAGGTTACGTCCATGTCCGAACGTCATGGTTCACCAAGGTACAAACTACAAATGCTAATGGCGTTTCGCCGTTTGGGGCTGCTCTTCGATGGCGAGCGCATTGAACTATCGGTTCTGGTGCCGAAGCCGATCACAGGAGCCAAAGAGAAATATCGCCGGTTTACTGGTCGGGTAGCGCACGTCGATTCCAGAAAACGGAACGGCTACGCTCGTGTCGGCGTGCAATGGCTGTACTACGAAACGGCGGCTCTGGAGATAGGTTCTGCGGTTGCGGCCAGGTCGAAATCGCAGCCGTACCTGCGGCCAGAGATAGGACGGGAGTAGAACCGCCCAGCCTGCCGCCTGCCCGCCGTAGGTGCGCGAGCGCGCGACACGCCTAAAATCAAAGGTATCGGTCCCGATCGTGCGGGAGGGTGTGCCACCCGGCAGACCAGCGCCACGAACGCGCAGGAAGTCAACAGAGCCAAGTGGCTTCTAGGGATTTGCGACGCGGAAGACGATTTGAGAATTTTTTTCCAAGTGGATGTTCTGATTCTGGGAACTAACGATCGGAGTGGGTACGTTTTTGCTGACTTCGATCCCCAAAATCACGTCGGGCAGAGCGAATACGCCCTTGCTCGAGGCGGTGAGCAGGTCGACACCGTGTTCGTCGGCGCGCACGTGGTTCGCGCCGTTATACGGCAGATCGGTGATGGCGTTGACGGGCACGACCGGCGGAGGAGCAATCGCTTGAATTTCCAAATGCAGCGGGACCGCGGTGCCGTTCTTCAACTCAACCGTGTCGAACCTGATCACGACGCCATAGAGTGAGCCTGGGGGCGGCGCCACAAAATGCGACACTTGGCCTACGACGAGCGCGCCTTTCGGGAGAACGACCCGATGGCCGTCTTTTACGTCGTGCGTGATCCGCGCTTCCACGCGATCGCCCGGCTGAAGGCGTGTGGAATCAAATTTCGCGACGAGCCTCGCAATGATTGCAGTATCGGCCGGAAGATTGATCGCGTTCGCGGTGGTCTTGGGCGCTCCGCTTTCTTGCGCCGCAGCGCAGAGTGGGAGCTGAAACAGGAGTAAACATGCCAAGAAAAAGAATTGCAATGATTTCATTGGAGCTGGGCGCCTCCCGGTGCAGAAATCAATATAGACTTGCAACTGGGCAATTCTCCACGCAATTCATCGAGGATTGTTATTGCAATCGCCAAAGCCCTTGCGGGCGAACCCGCCCACGATTATAGCTTGGGTAATTGATTCAACGAGTACCGCAATCCGGGCAAAATACGAGATAGTATACACGCGCAAGTGGCCCACGCTTCCAGACTGCCAAACCGTACAGTTGAATTCCAAGCTGGCACAAACTTCGCTATTTGGCTGTTACAACTGCGACGACAAAGAAAAGCCGCGCGCCGGGGAACCGGCCGCGGGGCTTTTTGTCGTTTGCGGTCACCGGCGGCTGATTGTTGCCCGGATGCGTCCTGCAGTTTGCACCCGAGCAATCATCCGAGAATCAGGCGCGCAATGAGCCCGGTGATCAGCCGGCCGTTTGACACAGGAACTAACCGGCCCGGCGACCGCCTTTGCGCTCAACCGAACGAGCAACCAGTCGAGCAGGTGCTACCAGTCGTCGCCCTCGTCGAACTGCACGGCGGGTAGCACTGGTGTGTGCTCCTTCTGCACGGCGTGCAGTTGGTTCAGATCCAGGCCGAGTGCTTTCAGAATCGTCGGAGCGATCTGCAGCGTCTGGACCGCGATGGTGAGTGTTTTGGGTTCGAAGCCCGGGTGCGAGAGCAGCAGCATCACGTTGACGTCGTCATGCGCGAAACCGCCGTGCTCGGCGAGCTTCTCGGTGCTGCCGGAGTAGGTGGTTCCGATATTTGGAGTGACGAGGATGTCCGGCGTGCGCGGATCACCTGAGGGCGGCAGGCCGGGCGCGTTGTAAAGCTGAGTGATGCCCGGCCCAAAGAAGATCTGGCCGATCCCGGCGATCTTGGCCGTCACCGGCGACTGCTTTTCCAGCATACTCACGGCGCTTTCCGTAGTGCAAGCGCTGCTGAGCCAAACCGGAGAAACGTCATCTTCGATGGGCCCGATGCCGGTGGGGTTGGCTGACGATTCAGAAAACGGTATACGGTTCTGCAAGATCGTTGCCGGCGAAGTCGTCACCAAACCGCTTGAGGGGAAGCGTGTACCCCCCGCCGGGCCACCGTCCGACGCGTAAGTCTTTTTTTTCTGGCATCAGTGTTGCGACTCCGACCCTGCCGGTGATTAATGCATGCCTGAATTTGCTGTGGAAAATTTTGACAACGGGCGCAATCCTTAACGGATTTTTACGTGGCGCTAACACATGCAATACAGAAACTCCATAGGCTCTCGTCCGTGGAGGTAACAATGAAAAAGACAGTTGCTGTACCTTTCCTCGGACTGGTCCTGGCACTCGCCTGCTCGGCAGGCACCGCAATCGCCCAAGACGATAGCTCCCAATCAAACAACCAAGACGGTAACTCCGAAAGAGGTCACATCAAACGAGTTCTGCTGGTTAGCGTTGACGGTATGCACGCTGTTGATTTCGCGAACTGTGCGAACGGCATCAGCACCGTCAACAATGGAGAGCCCTTTTGCCCGGAACTTGCAGCTCTCGGCAAGACGGCTATCAATTACGTCGCCGCCAGCACGTCAAAAACCTCGGATTCCTTTCCAGGACTGACCGCGATCGTCACCGGCGGAAGCCCCGCCCTCACCGGTGTGTACTACGACGTCGCTTATTCCCGGAATCTTGACGCCCCAGCGATAACCACCGGCAACGGCCTCGGCGCTGGCCCATGCACTGCTGGCATGGCTCCCACGGGCACCACAACCGAGTATGAAGAGGGTATTGACCTCGACAAGACGAAGTTGAACGGCGGCGCGCCCGGCGCGGCGCTGACCGATGGTGGCCTTGCCTCCATCGACCCCAAGAAGCTGGTTCGCGACCCGAGCAATGGGTGCAAACCAGTCTATCCATGGGAATTTGTCCGCGCCAACAGCATTTTCAGCGTCATTCACCAGGCGGGCGGATATACGGCATGGTCCGACAAGCACCCCGCTTACATCTCGGTCGCCTCGGGCCTTGGCCCCAGTGCGGTTGACGACTTTTATGGGCCGGAAATTAACTCGAGCGTGATCGCCCTTCCCGGCGTCAAAACGCCAACCGGACTATCCTGCGAGTCAATCCCCGACCCAGGCTCGGACCTGACAGCCTGGACAAACAGTTTTCAGAACATTCAATGCTACGACACCTTGAAGGTCAACGCGGTGCTCAATGAGATCGACGGTAAGAACCACCTGGGAACCAAGCGGACCGAAGTTCCCACGATTATGGGCATGAATTTTCAGGCACTTAGCGTGGGCCAGAAGCTCGTTGAGAGCAGCAACAGCGTGACTGGCGGATATCTGGATGCCGCTGGCACACCCACGGCGGCGCTGCTAAGCGAATTCAAGTTCGTGGATGCTTCCATTGGGGCTTGGGTCAAAGAGTTGAAGGCAAGGGGACTTTACGATACGACGTTGATCGTGATCACCGCTAAGCATGGCCAGTCGCCGATCGATCCGAGCCGCTACGTCTCGCAACTCATCAATGGCACTTCACCCGTCACTCTGCTTTCCAATGCTGGATACATTCCCTTCTCTGAATCCACCAACAACCCCACCGGCATAGGACCGACCGAGGACGACGTCTCGCTAATCTGGCTGAGCAACTCGGCCGATACTCTGGCGAGCGTCAAAATTCTCGAAGACAACGCCTCCGCCGCTGGAATCGAACTCGGCCAGATTTACTATGGCCCGGCGCTTTCCATTAATTACAACGATCCGACCGTGGACCCACGGACGCCGGATATTATCGTGACCCCGAACGTCGGCGTTACTTACTCCGGCAGCACCGCGAAACTAGCCGAGCACGGCGGGTTCGCGCATGACGACACGAACGTCATTATGCTGCTCTCCCATTCAGGCTTCCAAGCCAAGACAGTACGGGAAGGAGTGGGGACCGTGCAGGTGGCGCCTACGATCCTCAAGGCTCTGGGTCTCGATCCCTCGGCCCTGCTGGCCGTTCGTGTTGAGGGAACCAGCGTACTTCCGGCCGTTCAACTCAAGTAACCTGTCGGCAGCAGGTGAATGAATCAACGGCGGGCGCTCCTTTTGTGGGCGCCCTTTTTCTTTCTGGCTGCGAGTGCCGATGCTCATGCACCGAATCTGCGCCGCAGGATTGGGTGCGGCTAACTTTCCCGCACGCGCACAAGCGTGTTTTCCTTGCCTAGTCCTTATCCATAGATTAAAAACCGCAGGGAACTGCTCGCTTTAGCGGGCAGAGGAATGCGGTTCTCCTCCTGTTGGATTTCTTGCATATCTCTAACTTCCGTGC
>JABCZD010000042.1 GCA_013289855.1 Acidobacteriota bacterium
GACGGCCAAACATGCGAGGCAGGTCGCGAACCAACCGCCGACTTTCGCGAACGCGCAATCGGTGAACGAATGCGCGGCGATGCTGATCCGGACCGTCGAAGATTTCCACCGGGCGAATCCGCTGCTGGCCGGCACTACAAAGCAGGATTTACTGGGGAAGACGCAGGACTCAGGAGTTGCGGTTTTTGAAACGGCGCTGGACGACCTGGTGAAGGCGCGGAAAGTGACGGTCACGGGAGATGTGGTCCAAAGCGCGGGGCGTGAGCTGACGCTGACCAGCGACGAGGCAAAAGCTAAAACGCTGATCGAGCGGGAATTCGAGAATGCAGGGCTGGCGGTGCCAGGCTTCGCGACGATACTGGAAAAACTTCCGGTGGATTCGAAGCGGGCGGAAAAGTTGCTGCAAATCCTGTTGCGGGAAAAGGTGCTGGTCAAAGTGGCGTCCGACTTGATATTCCATGGATCGGCGCTGAGCCGACTGAAAGAAATGCTGGCAAGCTACAAGAAGCAGCGAGGCGACCAACTGCCAATCAATACGTTCAAGGAACTTACCGGGGTTTCGCGGAAATACGCGATACCGCTGCTGGAGCATTTGGACCGGGAACGGGTGACGCGGCGGGTGGGCGACCTGCGTGTTATAATGTAAGGAGTACTTCGTTCTGAAACAGTGGCGGTGCAAGCGATTTAGGGCGAGACTTGGGGTTGAGAGTAGCTTTAGCGAGGTGACTTATGGGCGAGTTTAGCCCGATCCATTGGCTTATCGTTCTCGCGATTGTGGTGCTGCTATTCGGCGGGAAGAAAATCCCCGAGGTGATGAAAGGTCTGGGAGAAGGGATTCGCCATTTCAAAGATGGCATGAGTGGAAACACGCAGTCGACCCAGAACGTCAACACGGCTCCTCCGGTGGCACCGCCGGTGGTACCGCAAGCTCCGGCCACGGAAGAGAAAAAGTAAAACCGTTCGAATATTGATCGCTGAAAGCGAGTGATGCAACGGCGGCCGCTGGCCGCCGTTTTTATTTTTGGGCCGCGATCATCAGGTTTAGGTCTTCCCAGCGCATCTGGCGCAGGATTTCCCAGAGTCGCGAGAGCGGCAAGCCCATCACATTGAAGTAACAGCCGTCGACTTTGCGCACGAACCTCCCGCCTATTCCTTGAATTCCGTAAGCGCCCGCTTTATCGAACGGTTCCTTCGTTTGAATGTAGGCATCGATGTCAAGGTCGGAGATGCGGGTGAATTCGACTCGCGTTCTCTCCAGATGGGCGAACGAGATGCCGTCGTAGGCGCGTATGACGAACAGGCCGGTCAGAACCTCATGCGTGGTGGCGTTCAGCAGGCGCAGCATGCGGCGGGCGTCGTCCGCGTCTTTCGGTTTGGGGAGAATTTGTTTGCCGGCCAAGACCACGGTATCCGCGGCGATGACGATGGCCGGAGTCCCGTCAGCCAGGGCGCGTCCCGCTACGGCGTGAGCTTTGGCTTGGGCGATGCGGGCGACATAAGCTTCGACAGCTTCGCCGGGGGCGAGAGACTCGTCGACATTCGCGGGTTGAATGGTGAAGTCGAAACCGGCGTCGCGCAGGATCTGGGCGCGACGGGGCGAGGAGGAGGCGAGGATAAGTTTCACGCGTGCCTCCCTGTTGGAGCAGGAATGGTTTGATGGTCCGCAGGAAACGCGGCGGTCAGGTTGTGTAGTGTCGTCATATTTGGCACAGAAACGCTATCACATCTTCCTGTACGAACGTACAGGGTATGGGCGGTGGCGGATTGTATGCATGGTCCGGCATCCGTCGTGGCCAGGTTTGGCGACATGGTCTAGGCTTAGGGATAACGAGCGCGCAACTTCGACTCCTAAGGTTTCAGGAATCTGGGTCAGGCTGCCGAAGACGGCACATCAGGAACGAGCAATGGGTTTTCTATTCTACGCAAACTTAGTGAGATTTGTGCTGCGGGGCGGATTGGCCATCGTGGTCATGGAGCAGGCGCGGTCACTGGTGCGCGCCGCGGGCGCAGCTCTGAACGGGTAGCAGCAGGATTCGGGCAACAGATTTTGAAATCTGCGGCAGGGCCGGGGGCCTAGGCAATGCAACTGACGAAAGAGCGGCGACCGAACCGGGTGGATGTGCAGATCCAGGAACTCGGGACGCTTTCCCTGAACGCGCCCAAGATTGACGATTTTCAGTTTGTAAAATTCCGCATCGAAGGCCAGGTCGCGCACCTGCGGCTCGACCGCCCCTCGCAGAATTTGTTGAACGAACGGATGCTGATGGAAATCGCGTCCGGCATCTCGTCGGTGAGCGAGAAGCGGGACGTGAAAATGATTTTGCTGGATTCCGAAGGCAAAACATTTTCGGGCGGCATCGAACTGGGCGAGTACACGCAACGCCGGGTATTTCAGTTGCTTGACGCGTTTCATACGGCTTTCTCGGCCATGATGGACACCTCGAAACCGGTGCTGGTGGTGGTCAATGGCCCAGCCTACGGCGGCGGCGCGGAACTTGCGGCCCTGGGTGACCTGGTGATTGCGACCCCAAATGCGCGTTTTGCGCAGCCGGAAATTAAGCTGGGCGCGTTTCCTCCGCTTTCGGCGGCCGTGCTGCCCTATATTCTTGGGCCCAAAGTGGCGCTGGAAACCGTGCTGACCGGTGAAGCGATGACCGCGGAGCGGGCGAAGGAACTTGGGCTGGTGAACTGGCTGGTCCCGGAAGAAGAGCTGATCGCCAAGGTGGATGAGGTGGTGGGCAAGGTGACGGCGCAGTCGGGACCGGTATTGACCATGGCGAAGAAAGCGATCTTGGGTAGCCTGGGCATGCCGCTGCGCGACGGCGTGCGCAATTCCATGAAAGTCTTCCTGAATGAGCTGGCCGATCTTGAGGATTCACAGGAAGGTCTGCGCGCCCTGGTGGAAAAGCGGGCGCCGAAGTGGAAGAACCGTTAGACGCGCGAATGTTTTCTGAAGCATAAAACCCGCCGGGCTGCTCCTGACAAATTCGTTTGCCACTGCGACTTATTCGACCTTAAGCTAATAAGAGACATCCGGAAAATGACCCTTTCTGAAATCAAGCGAATCAGCCCGATGCTGGCCGTCGCGGATATGGAGAAGACGCTCGCTTTTTATCAGGACATGCTTGGCTTTGTGCCGACCATGAAGTCGGCGGAATATGCGATTGTGGCGCGCGACGGGCAGATTATCCATTTCATGAAGGCGGCGTCGGAAGAAATTATGAAGAGGCTGCGGGGGCACGTTGAGATCTATATCGAGGTGCGCGGAATTCGCGGCATGTGGGACCACGTGAAATCGTTCAAGATCCGCTACCGGATCCGAGATTTGTTCGAGCGGGACTACGGCATGACCGAATTTCACATCGAAGATCCCAATGGTTATTTGATATTTGTGGGCGAGCCGACGGCGGAGGCTTCGAAAGCGGAAGGAGCCGGCGCGATTTGACACGTTCGCGGGGTGGCGCTTACACTCGCGATGACAACTTAGCTGGTTCGAGGTAGCCCTCGCGGCGCGTATTTCGCAGCTGAGAGGGTAAAAACTGAAATCCTGCGATTTTGGTTTTTAGGGAAGGCCGCGAAAATCGGCCACGGTCCCGCCACTGTAATCGGTTGGTTCTGCACAGCCGAAAGTCAGGAAACCTACCCGACGGTTGAAGCTGACGCTCTTCGCGAGAAAGAGCGTGGCGAAGCGCCTCGTTTTGTTCGCGAGGCTTTTTTATTTTGGGGATGATTTTGGCGAGCAGAGTTCAACTAAAACTGCTGAGCGCGGCGATGGTCGCCCTGATGACTTGCGTGATGCCGACTTTTGCGCGGGTGGGCGATATTTTCAATTCGCGTCAATCTGCAGCGGGGCCGCAAGATTCGAGGAAAGCGACCAGTCAAGCGGATACGAAAATCGTTACGGATGGAACCGGACGAAGCGTGGCGATCCCGATACATGTTCAGCGTGTTGTGTCTTTGGCGCCGAATCTAACCGAGACCGTTTACGCGCTGGGATTGGAAGATAAGTTGGTGGGCGATACGACTTACTGCGACACGCCGGCGGCGGCCAAAGAAAAGCCGCACATTGGCGCACCGTTGACGCCGAGTTTGGAAGCGATTGTGGCGCTGCACCCTGACCTGGTGCTGGCGACGGCGATCAATCGCTGGGAAACAGTGGAAGCTATCACCAAGCTGGGGATACCGGTGTACACCGTGGAGCCACACACGGTGCGCGACATGCTGCAATCGATTTCGTCGCTGGCGGACGTGATGGGTGCGCACGAGCAGGGCGTGGCGCTGGTAGCGAAGCTGCAAGGAACACTGGACAACCTGCAGACCGGCTTGCGCGACAAGCCGCTGGTGCACGTGCTATTTGTGGTGTGGGAAGATCCGTTGATTACGATTGGGCAAAACACTTTTATCGCGGACGCTTTGCGCTGGTCTGGCGCGGAATCCGTGATTATTTCGAAGCAGGACTGGCCGCAAATCAGCATGGAAGAAGTGCTGCGATTGGAGCCGGACTACATCGTATTGACGAGCAACCATTCGGGGACGGACGACACCGATCAAGTTCGAGATTTGCGGGCGCGTGGCGTGTGGAATCAAATCGAGGCGGTGAAACTGGGCCGAATCGTAATCGTGGGCGAAGAGGTGACGCGGCCGGCGCCGGGACTGGTTGAGGTGATCGTGCAGTTGGCCCGCGGTTTGCATCCTGAAATATTCGGGACTGAGCAAAAGCATGCACGGCTTGAAAACGGGGGATGGGAATCCGATGCGGGGCGGCTGGTGGCATGCGTCCGTTAACGCCCGCGAAAATACTGTCGATTTGCGCCGCGCTCGCGGCCGTGCTTTTTGTGGAGGTAGTGGTTTCGCTACAGATCGGCGCGTACCACATGGGCGCGCGGGACATCGTGGTGACGCTGTATCAAGGCGCGCTGGGACATTGGGATGCAATGCCCGGGGAATTCAAGAGCGTGATTTTCGGCTTGCGGCTGCCGCGGATCGCGCTGGGAATTCTGGTCGGAGCGGCGCTATCAACAGCGGGCGCGGGATTTCAGGCGTTACTGCGGAATCCGCTGGCTGATCCTTACGTGCTGGGAGTTTCCAGCGGCGCGGCGCTGGGCACGATCATCAGTTTGATTGTGACGCCGCATGCCCCCGGCGCGATGCAAGGAGCGGCATTCGTCGGCGCGTTCGCGACGGTCGCTGTGGTTTATTTTTTGGGACGACGGGGCGGACAACTCGACAGCGCGACTTTGCTGCTGGCGGGAATCGTCGCGGCGTCATTTTTGTCCGCGGTAATCATGTTTTTGATGACGACGATCAGCGGGCGGGATTTGCGCGGGATGGCGTTCTGGCTGATGGGCGATCTGCAGTCGGATCCGAGGATCGATTTACGGTGGCTGTACTTCTTGCTGATTGTGGCGATTGGCTGCATTTTCACGACTTCGTCGGATCTGAATTTGATGTTAACCGGCGAGCAGGAAGCGCGGCATTTGGGCGTGAATGTGAATCGGGTGAAGCTGGTGGTTTATATTTGCGCGTCGCTGCTGACGGGATTGGCGGTTTCGGTGAGCGGGGCGATCGGTTACGTGGGGCTGCTGGTGCCGCACGTGATGCGCATGCTGTTCGGGACTGACTATCGATTGCTGATTCCGACTTCGGCGATTGGCGGCGCGATTGCGATTGTA
>JABCZD010000043.1 GCA_013289855.1 Acidobacteriota bacterium
CGCGCAGGCGTTGCAATCGGCTGCCGCCGCGGAGATTCGCGGGAAGGCCGTCACGCCGTATCTGCTGGATTATTTGGCGAAAGCGAGTGGGGGCAAGACTCTGCAAACGAATATTGCATTGCTCGTGCACAACGCGCGCGTGGCGGCGCAAATTGCGAAGGCCTACAGTTCGCTCGGTTCTGCGTGAGGCTGCTGCAATCTTACTGAGCCGCGGCAAATTGCAAGCTTCGCTAATTATGAGTTCTGGTTGAACTGATCGCGTTTCCGATAGGCGAGGTAAACGACGCCAGCGGTGATCAGCAGCGGCGGAAACATGAGAATGAGGATGCCGACCTTCAGAGCGTGAATCGAACGCGGGCCGGAAGCAGCCGCGCTTTGATAGCACATCGCGCAGCTCTGCGCGTAGAGCGCAGCGGGACTTGCAAGGACGGCGAGCGCAGCTGCCGCGCACCCCAGGAATCCGGCAATTCCACGTTTCGTTCCGCTCATGGCGATAAAGCTCCCCTGGAAACGCGTCATCCTCACGAATCATACTTCGCTTCGAACCGCCGCGCCACCGCTAGGCACCGGGAACGGCGAACTACTGAATCGGCACCCGCAAATTCACCATGCGATAGGCATCGGGCCAGATGTGATTCATCATGAACAGCACGAAGATTACCGCGGGCACGAGCGACCAAAACAGATTGGGCTTTTCGTATTTCAGGTGCATGAAATACAGCAGCGCGATTCCGGCTTCGATAAATGCCAGGATCAGCAACGCCGCCAGCAGTCCATGGGTGGACAAATTCATCGAGGTAAGAAAAGTTTCGATGCCGACGATGCACAGCAAGCCAACCCAGATGGCGACGTACTCCTTCATACCGGGTTCGTGATTCGTTTCCGTCACGGCAGCGCCTCCCTGTTTTTCAGCGGACCCGATTCAGCGGGCCACGTTCATCAGATACAGCAGTGGAAACACGAACATCCACACCAAATCCACAAAGTGCCAGTACAGGCCGGTGGTTTCGACGTGTCCGGCGTCCAGCCACTCGGTGTTGTAGCCGATGGCGATCACAATCAGCGCGATGATTCCGGAAATCACGTGCATAAGATGCAGGCCGGTGATGCTGAAAAAAGTAGCGCCAAACTGTACCGATCCCCCCAGCGGGTTTTTGGACAGGCTCCATCCCTCATCGAACATGTGGAACCATTCGCGAAGGTGGAGCGTCGCAAAAACGATTCCCAGCACCACGGTGGCTCCCAGCCATTGCAGGCAGGACGATTTGCGTCCCTGTTTCGCGGCAGCGTCAGCAGCCAGCATGGTCAAGCTGCTGCTGAGCAGCACAAACGTCATGATCAAGCCATTGACAATGTTCGGCGAGAAGTGAAACGGAGTGGACCAGTTTGGCGTTCCGATTCGCAGGTAGGCGTAACCGAAGAGGATCGCTCCAAAGGTTACCGCGTCTGAGATGATGAACAGCCACATCGTCAGTTTTTTCGACTGAACGGCGTAAGGCGAGGGCTCCAGCACCGCCGCGTGCCCCGCATCCAATGTGATTTCCGATTCGCTCACAGCCCCTCCTCTGATTTCCAGTTACACGCGGATCGCGAGAAGCAATAGCAGGTACACCCACAGCAAATCCATGAAGTGCCAGTAAATCGAAAATGCGCTTAGCCCGCTGGTTTCCGCGGCCCCTCCGCTGCGCACGAGCTTCCGCAGCACATAGAACAGGCCGCCCATTCCGCCCAGCAAATGCACGGCGTGCAAAGCCGTGAAAACGTAGAAGAAGGAAGAACTCGGATTCGTCGCAAGGAACAGTCCCTGGGCCGCCAGATTCCGCCAAGCCAGGATCTGGCCGAGAACGAAAATCAGTCCCAGGGCAGCGGTGAGGTACAACCAGTAGATCCCGTTGGCCAACAAATTCTTCGCGGACGCGGATGCATGCCGAGCGGCGCCCTGAATCGCCCCGATGCGCTGGCGCGACAGTTCCAGCGTCACGCTGCTCCCGAGTAGAATCAGCGTATTCAGGTACAGCACGTGCGGCAACTGAAAGTGTTGCCAATCGGTGGATGAATCCTGCCGCACGATCATCGCGCTGGTGAACGCCGCAAAAGACATCCCGATGGCCGAAACAGCCACCCACATCCCAGTCTCGGATTTCTGGGCGTGCGAGCCCGACCCAGTCACATGTCCCGGACGAGGAGCAATTTCTGGCGGTCCGCCGGAGCCGTGATCGTCTAGGGCAATGTCGGCGCCCGGAGGTAGGGTTGTGGTAGCCATCGTTGGTTGCCCTCGTTAACGCGCCGGAACCTTTTCAGGCGACGTCTGCATGATGTAGTCTTTGCCGTCGCTGCTCTGGACTCCGTATTCGTCCGCACCGTGGTACACCACCATGTGCCGACCGCCAAAATTGTCAAACGGAGGAGGCGAAGTGGTTGACCATTCAAGCGTAGTCGCTTCCCAGGGATTCTCGGAGGCGATGGGACCCTTGAAGCGGCTCCAGATCAGGTTGAACAAGAAGATGAATTGCGCGGCACCGGTCAGAAGCGCTGCCACGGTGATGAATTTGTGCACGGGAATCAGCGGAATCAGATAGTCGTCCGTGAACGCTGAATACCGCCGAACGTTGCCCGCCAGTCCCAGATAATGCATCGGCATGAAGACGCAGTACACACCGATGAAGGTAAGCCAGAAGTGCAATTTTCCCAGCCCTTCGTTCATCATCCGGCCGAACATCTTGGGGAACCAGAAGTAGGTTCCCGCAAACACGCCGAATATCGACGCCACCGCCATCACGAAGTGAAAGTGGGCCACCACGAAATAGGTGGCGTGCAGATAAATGTCAATGGAGGGCTGCGCCAGGAAGAAGCCGCTGATGCCTCCGCTGATAAACACGGAAATAAATCCCAGGCAAAACAGCGAAGCCGCCGTAAAGCGCATCTTCGCTCCGTAAACCGAGCCGATCAGCAGGAGAGTCAAGATGGTCATCGGAATGGTGATGAACAAGGTCGGGACGGAAAACAGGTTCGCGGAGAATGGACTCATTCCGCTCACGAACATATGGTGTCCCCACACCATGTAGCTCAAGAAGCCGGTGGCCATGATGCAACCAATAGCGGCTCGCGGGCCAAGGAGCGGTTTGCGCGCGAATACCGGGATGATGTGAGAGACGATTCCGATCGAAGGTAGAATCGCGATGTAGACTTCCGGGTGGCCGAAGAACCAGAAGAGGTGCTGCCACAACAGCGGGGAACCGCCGGAATGCGGTTGCAGCTTGTCGCTGAGCACCAATCCTGCGGGAATGAAGAAACTGGTTCCGGCGGTGCGATCCAGGATCAGAAGAATCGTGGCGGGAAGCAGAGCGGCAAAGGCCAGCAAGGCGATCACGGCGGTTACGAACCAAGCCCATGTACTTAAAGGCATACGCGCCAACGACATTCCCTTGGTGCGCAGGTCGAGGGTGGTGGCGATGAAGTTGAGCGCGCCCAGAAGAGATGAAATGCAGAAGATCGCAATCGAGACGGCCCACAAGGTCTGGCCCAGCCTCATACCGGGACCCGCGTCGCCACCCACGGCGCTGAGCGGAGCATAGGAAGTCCATCCGGCGATGGGCGGCCCGTCCGTAACGAAAAATGCCGTCATCATCACGATGAAGGCCACGAATATGGTCCAGAAGGACATCATGTTGAATCGTGGAAAAGCCATGTCCTCCGCGCCGATTTGAATGGGCAGGAAGTAATTCCCGAATGCGGAGAAGGGTGCGTTCGTGAGCACGAAAAACACCATGATGGTGCCGTGCATGGTCATCAGCGAAAGATAGTACTCCGGCGTCATCACGCCGCCCGGAGCGCCAACGGCTGAAAGTTTATCCAGCAGCGGAATCGGCCAAGCCGGCCAGCCCAGGTGAATACGCATCAGCCAGGAGAGGCCCATCCCGATAAACACCGCGACGAGCGCAAGGTCGTAGTACTGCTTTCCGATCACCTTGTGATCGAGGCTGAAGACATGCTTGCGAATGAAGCTGGTCGGCGCCGTGTGCTGGTGCGCAGCGTGTGATGCGGATGTCTCATGCATAAGTGGACCTCGAAGAGAGCAACTTGACCCCTCGCGCAGGAGGACGCGCGAACGACCGAATTTTCTGCTGTGCTTATTGCCCTTCTTGACCCTTCAACCACTGCTCGTAATCGGCTTCGGACATCACTTGCAGGTACGCTTTCATGTTGTAGTGGCCCAGCCCGCACAGCTGCGTGCACACGATTTCAAATTTGCCCGTTTGCGTCGCGGTGAAGTGCACGGGAATCTCGATGCCGGGGACAAAGTCCTGTTGGATCCGCAGCTCCGGGACATAGAAAGAGTGCCCTACGTCCTTGGAATGCAGGGTAAGCAGAATCGGGCGATTCACAGGTATCACCAGCGAACCCACCACCACGTCGTCGCGAGCCGCTACATCGTTTGCCGGATCCAAACCGAAGTAGTTGCCGCTGCCATCGTCAATTTTATCGGGATGCAGGCCGCCGAACTGGCCGTCCGGGCCCGCGTAGCGAAAATAAAATGCGAACTGCTCGGCCTGCACGTCAATATGCAAGGAATCCGCAGCGGCGGGCACCAGGTTGACGGCGGCCCAGGCCTTGGACCCCACGAAGGTGAGCGTCAGAATTTCGATGCCCACCAGAATGATCGCAGCCGCGACGAGAGGGTTGGCGCCACCGGGGAATATCTTGATCTTTCGCGCT
>JABCZD010000044.1 GCA_013289855.1 Acidobacteriota bacterium
GCGTTCGCATCCCATCAAATTGTTGGTCGGATCGAATGCGACCCAGCCCAATTCTCCCAGGTAAGCTTCCACCCAGGCGTGCGTGGCGGCCGCGGGCGAGCGATCGTGCCCTTGATCCTCGTGATAGAGATACCCGCTCACATAGCGGCAAGGAATTTTCAGCTGCCGCACCAGAGTGATCATGATGTGCGCAAAATCCTGGCAGACCCCGCGGCGGGCGCGCAACGCGTCATCAATCGGCGAATCCACATTGGTCGAGAGCGGGACGTACTCAAACATCTCGTAGAGTTTTCCGTTTAGTTCCTGCAGTAGCGCCAGCGGCTTTCGGCGCCGTTTCAACTTCAGCTCGGCGGCGAGTTTCTCCAGCAGCACCGTTGGCGCCGCGAATTGGCTGGGCAGCAGCATCTCCCAGTAATCGGTTTGCGCGACCCGCTCGTCGAGTTCGTGCCAGTCGCAGCTGGCGGCTTCCTGGCTAAAATCGCGCGCGGGCAAAACGTCGACAATGGCCTGCGCCGAGACCTCGATCAGGTTGTGTTTTTGCGGGATGTCGAAGTGGTGCACGGCATTTCCATAAAAATCGCGGTAGACCATCACCGTCGCGCGCGGCGACACGTTTAAGGAAAAGCTCAAGCAGCGCTGGCGGAAATCGGTCCGCGGCTGCATGCGGACTTCCATCACGCTTTCCCGCACCGCGGGTTGGTACCGGAAACTCGTAATGTGCCGCACGGAATAGGCCATATGGTTTGCGGCGCCCTACGACGCCAGCTCCGATTCGATCGAGTAGTCAAAATAAATCTGATGAATCGCCGTGTGAATTTGCGAACACTCGCTACGCACGTTTTCGAGATAAGCGTGCGAGCCTTCGGCCAGCACCTCTTCGATCTGGCTGTAGCTCAAATGGGCGCGCAACCGGCCCGCTATGCGCGTGGTCAGTTTTTCGCGGCGTTCGGTTAAATCTCCGATGGTCTGCAACGCGGCGTTGACCCGATCCACGGAAAATCGCACGGAGTGCGGGAAATCGGCGTTCAGCAGCAGAAATTCCGCCACCCGCAGCGGCCGGATTTCCGCCGTGTACACCTTGCAGTAAGCCTCAAACGCCAGGCAGGCCCGCAGCAGCCCGACCCATTCGAGATACTCCGCGCTTTCCACTGCCTGATCCGCGGGACGAGCCACCCGCTTGAAATGCGCTTCCATCAAGGCGGCCAGCGCGTCGGTGCGCTCAACATAGCGGCCCAGCTGAATGAACTGCCATCCCTCGCCGTGACTCATGGTGCCGTCGGTGACGCCCTGGAAAAGGTGCGCGCCTTCCTGCACCGCATGAAAAAACGCGTGCGACTTCTGCATCCACGCCTCTTCCGGCCAGGTAGCTACCGCTTCCAGGTAGAGCCGGTTCAGCTGCTCCCACATTTCGGAGCTGCACTGTTCCCTGACGTGGCGCAGATTTTCGCGGGCAGTCGAAATGCAGGAGACGATCGACGACGCGTTGGTGCGGCTGAAGACCAGTGAGTTCAACAGCCGGGCGGGGTCGACCACTCCTTGCGGCGGCGGTATGCGCAGCGCTTCAAATAGGAATTTCCAACGCTGCGCTGCTGCTTCGGGCGTCTGGTCCAGCCAAAGCTGGAATTCCACATCGACCAGCCGGGCGGTTTGCGCGGCGCGCTCCAGGTAGCGGCTCATCCAATACAGGCCGTCGGCGACCCGCGAGAGCATGCCGGCATCCCGCTGCGAGGTTCTCGCAAAATAATTTCGAGACGATCTCATGCGCTTAGGCGAGCCTCCCGCCGCCAATTCCCCTTCGAACTTCTTCGTCGATTTCGACCACGCGGTCATCCGCGGTTCCCGCGCGTAAGACCCAGGTGTCTTTGCTGCCGCCGCCTTGCGAAGAGTTGACGACCAGCGATCCTTTGCGCAGGGCGACGCGGGTGAGCCCGCCCGGGACCAAAGTGACTTTTTCGCCCATCAGAATGTACGGACGCAAATCGATATGTCGCGATTCCACTTGATCGTCGATCAAGCAAGGAGCGCAGGAAAGGGATAGCGTCGGCTGCGCGATATAGTTCCGCGGATCAGCCATGATGCGCACCCGAAATTCGTCGCGTTGTTGTTTGGTGCTGTGCGGCCCAATCAACATGCCGTAGCCGCCCGATTCCCCCACCGCCTTGACCACCATGTCTTCCAAATGATCCAGAACGTGCTTGCGCTGGGATTTGTCGGTCATCAGATACGTTTCCACGTTCGGCAGAATGGGCTCTTCGTCCAGATAAAAGCGAATGATCTGCGGCACGTAGGCGTAGACGGCCTTGTCGTCCGCTAGCCCTGTGCCGATGGCATTGGCGATGTTCACGTTGCCGGTGCGATAGGCGTTGAATAATCCAGGAACGCCGAGAATCGAATCGCCACGGAAGCAGAGTGGATCGAGAAAATCGTCATCGACGCGGCGATAAATCACATCGACGCGGCGCGGACCCGCGGTGGTGCGCATGTACACCACATTGTCATGCACCAGAAGATCGCGCCCTTCGACCAACTCAATGCCCATTTGCTGGGCCAGAAAAGTGTGTTCGAAATACGCCGAATTCGAGACGCCCGGAGTCAGCAGGACGGTGACGGGATCCTGCGTATACGCGCAATTCTCCGGCGTCAGGCTGCGCAGCGTCGCCAGCAGCGCCGGCGGATACTGCTCGATCGGCGATACCCCGTAATCGCGGAACATGGTGGGGAAAACGCGTTTCAAGGCTTTGCGGTTGGCCAGCATGTAGGAAACGCCGCTGGGCACCCGCAGATTGTCTTCGAGCACCGCGTAATTGCCGTCCGGCACGCGCACCAAGTCGGTGCCGCAGATGCTGACGTAAATGTCGCGCGGCACATTCAGCCCGCGCATTTCGCGGCGGAAATGTTTGCAGCTGTAGATTAATTCCCGCGGGACGATCCCTTCGCTGAGGATGCGGCCTTCGTGATAAATGTCGCGCAGGAACAAATTCAGCGCGGTCAGCCGCTGGGTCAGACCCTTTTCGATTTTGGCCCACTCCGTCGCCGGAATAATCCGCGGGATCAAATCATTGGGGAAAATCCGCTCGGTTCCTTCTTTGCTGCCGTACACCGTAAAGGTGATGCCTTCGTGCAGAAAGGTCAGGTCGGCCGCCTGCTGGCTCTTGCGCAGTTCGTGCGCTGGCAGGCTCACCAGCATGCGATGCAAAGCCTGATAAAAATCGCGTGGAATGCCCGGCGCGCAGAACATCTCGTCGTAAGCGGTGTCGAGGCGATAATTCACGAAAGGCGGGGGAACCCTAAAAGGCGACGGTGCGGCTGCTGCGGTCATTAAATTTTCCGCACTCCGATACGCGGTTGGAATCGCAGTGCTGTGTCATACGTACATTGATTTTTATACCGAGCTCGGCCCGCTGCAACCCAATTGAACGTTCACTCTAGGCAGCCCAAGCGCCCTCGTCCAATTCAAGTTGCTGATTTGTCCGATAGGTTTTGCAGCGAGGATATTCCCGTCGAGGGAACCGTTCGCGAAGTGGAATATTGGGGCGGGAAAGCCGGGAGAAGACGAATAAAGAATTAAGTCTGGAGCGGGATAAGGGAATCGAACCCTCGCCTCGACCTTGGCAAGGTCGCGTACTACCACTATACGAATCCCGCGCACGGCAAGATGTGCGACGTGTTTATTTATAGCATGGGGATGGGGTCCGGACAAGAGCCGGACCGCGAGCGTTTTGCTGCGACACTGCCCTGCGGCCTAATCCACTTCCATAATTCTGGTCGATTTCACCACCGGGGATTTTTTCTGCCGCTCCGCAAATTTCAGCGCGCGGTCGCGGTCGATGTAGACGCGGGCGAATTTTTCGCCGTCACCGTAATACACGGTGACTTGCCAATGATGATGCTTGCGCCGGCGATCGCGGCTCATTCGGCTGGTCTTCTTTAGAGCTTTCTTATTTGCCGCTTTCTTTTTCGAAGTGTTCTTTTTCAAGTTGAGGGGCCCCTCGGACGATGTGTGACTATGGCAACTTTGAAACCGTAGCGCAAGTAACCACTTATGGGTTAACGCCGCGATACCCGCCCCGGGCAATCGCGGGCGCTAACCGGCCCCCTTGGCGCACGTCCAAACAGGAATCCGGACGCCAAAATCTTCGGGCAACTGGAACTTTTCATGGTGGCTGAGCGTAATAGTCTATGGAAGAGAAAAGCAGGGCTGGGGGACGTCATGGTGATGCGCTGGGAACAAAACGTGCAGGTTCAGGATATGCGGAATCATCCGCCAGAGCTGGTGCGGGGACTGGAAACCCTGCTGATGCGAGGGACGAGCTTAACGCCCGACCCAAGGCATCCTGGTTTTTTTGAGATTCAGGACGGTACACAGGTGTACTACGTCCACGTCGTGCCGGAGAGCGGCAAGGTCCTGTTCCTGGCGGCGTGGCCGCACGCCGAACTGGCTGTGGGCTGTTGCGCGTAAAGTCTGATTCGATCCTACCCGTCTAAATCGTGGCGCAGCGCGGGACCAGCGCCTTAAAAAGCCAAATCTGCAGGTTTGAAGTTGAGCGTATCGAGA
>JABCZD010000045.1 GCA_013289855.1 Acidobacteriota bacterium
CGAACGGCGCAGTGGTGGAATTGTCACTCGTCGAGGAGCCGGCGCGCAGATTGAGCGCGCATATCGTGAAGGTGAGTCCGACCATTGACGCCGCCAGCGACAGTTATGACGTGCTGGCGCAATTGAGCGGGGCGAACATTGCAGATTTGCGGCCAGGGATGGCCGTAAAAGTTATCTGGCCCGGAAGTTCAGCCGCGAACAGCAGTCCGAAACCGTAACGCCGCCGCTATGCGATTTGGCCCTACCAGCCTGCAAGTCTCCAGCGTCCTGGCTAAAGGATTGCGGCGTCCCAAGCTGCGCGACGATCTGCGGATCAGCGAGCAGACCGTGGCGGGCGAGACCAGCTACGTCATCAAGAACCAGGAAACAAATTCCTACAATCGATATGGCAGCACGGAATACGAGTTGCTGCAGCTGTGCGATGGCACCCGCACCTACACCGAAATCGCCGAGGAGATGACCGCGCGCCATCCGGAATCGCCGCTGGATGAGACCGAGGCGCTGGAATTCATCGACAGCATCGAGCCGGCGATGTGGGAAAGATCGATCGGCGAAAAAAATCTGGCGGTGCTGGAACGGATCCGCGACGAGCGTAAAGGGCGCGTGGACCAATCGAGCATGCTTTATATCAGCTTCAAAGCCTGGGATCCGAATAAGACATTGGAGAAAATCGATCCGTATCTGAGCTGGATGTTCACCTGGGGATTCGTTTATTTCTCGTTATTCATTTTTGCGGTTTCTTTCTACTTGCTGGCTGGAGATTGGACGCGAGTGCAGCAGGACACGAGTGAGCTTTACAATTTCGCAAATAAGAGCGCGTACGACATCTGGATTTTCTGGATTCTGCTGTTGGTCCTGGGGGCCATCCACGAATTTGGTCATGGGCTGACCTGCAAACATTTCGGCGGCGACGTGCACCAGATGGGGTTTCTGCTGATTTACTTCACGCCGGCTTTTTACACCGATACCACCGACATTTTGCTGTTCACCAAGGGGTCCGAGCGGCAATGGGTGATCTTCGCGGGAATCTGGATCGAGATGGTGCTGTGCGGAATTTCGGCGCTGGTCTGGCACTTCAGTCCGCCGGGTTCGGTGACGAACGACATCGCTTACAAAATGATGCTACTGAGCGGGATTCAAGGGGCGGTGCTGAATCTGAACCCGCTGATCAAGGCCGACGGTTATTACGCGCTGTCGCAATTCCTGGATATCGATAATCTGCGGGAGGATTCTTTCGAATTTTTGCGGGCCTGGACGCGAAAGTATCTGTTGTTTCAAGATGTGGAACTGCCCCAGGCGACCAAGCGGCAGCGGCGAATTTTCTTCTTGTTCGGGGTGGCCGCGGTGATTTACAGCACGTCGCTGCTGATCCTGGTGCTGGTTTTCGTGAAGAACATTCTGGTGGCGCGGCTGGGTGATTGGGGATACCTGGCGACGTTGGGAGTGATTTATTTTTTCGCGCGCAAAGGCATTCGCGAGTCGATTCCGCTGGTGCGCGGATGGTTCCGGCAGAAGAAGGAGGATTATATGGCGTGGAAAGTGACGCGGTGGCAGCAGGCCGGGGCGGCGGGGCTCGCGCTGCTGCTGCTGGTGCCGCCGATGGCGACGCGAGTCTCGACGGCATTGGTGCTGGAGCCAGGAAAGAGCGCGCCGATCCGCGCGCAGGTTTCCGGCCAGGTGCAGGCGGTGTATGCGCGTGCTGGAGAAACGGTGAAAGCGGGGCAAGTGCTCGCCGTGCTGCGCAATCCTGAACTTGAAAGTGAATCACGCGGGCTCCGCGACGAAATGTCGCTGGCAAATAGCGAGCTGCGGAATGGGCAAGAGCGGTCGGACTACGACAAAGCGGCGATCGGCGTGAGAGAACGCAGCCGGTTGAGTCAGGAGCTGGCGGTGACCGAAAGGAACGTCGATTTACTGAAAGTGCGTGCTCCGATTGACGGGATCGTTGTGGCTGACGATCTGGATCAGAAGGCCGGATCGTTCATTCAAGCGGGCGATAGCCTGGGAAAAGTGGTGGATCGCAGCAACATGAAGGCCCGCATCCTGGTGCGGGACTGGGAACTGGAGGACGTCAAGGATGGAGCGGCCGTGAGAATCAAGGTGGCGCCGTTGCCCTTCCGCACCTACACCGGCAGCGTAGAGAAAATCCTGCCGGCGGCGGCGCTGGACCATCCAGTCGCTCAGACCCAGGACCTGGAGCGGCTGGGACAGAAGCTGACTAACTATTTTGCGGTGGAGATGGAATTTCCGAATGCCGACGGTTCGCTTCGCGAAGGAATGACCGGGACGGCGAGAATCGCGGGCAAGAGTTCGCCGCTGGCGTGGCAGTTCTGCCGGGGTGCATGGCGATGGGCCAAGTCTCAGATTTGGTGAAGTGAATTCGAAGCGCTAGAAAAAAAGAAGGCCGCCGTTCCTGGGACGGCGGCCTTCGAGGTACTACTTCGATCGCAGTCAGGTTTTGGGGCCTGGTGCGACGAACTTTGGTACGGAAGCGAGCGCGATTAGTTAAGGCGCGTCAGCGGGTTGATCTTCATCAACGCGTTTACTTTCATCAACGGCTTTACGGCTCCGAGCTTCTTGCCCTTCTTAACCGGTTTCGCCTTCGTCATGATCTTGATCTCCGTGTCTCAGTTTTTTTAGGATCTCGTTCTTGCGGACGCACTGCTACTAGTGCAATCCGTGCGCCAAACGCAGGCTGGCAAAATAGAATTGCTATCTACCCTAAAATCAATGCTTAGGTGGCTAGGGCTTTTACGCCGACAGGGTCGCAGGTGTTGAAATTTAGAGTGCCATGTTGAAATTTTCAACGAAGGTCTTTGCCCGGGATCGCTACAGATTATATTTCCGGCAAAGGTAGTTCATGCGGTTGCGGTCGACTCCCAACAGGTGGGACGCTTCGGTCTTGTTTTGCTTGGCGTGCTCCAAAGCCTCCTGGAGCCAACGCTTTTCGAACGCCTCGATTTCCTTATCCAGATGAATACCGGAGGCCGGGAGGCGAAAGCCGTTGCGGGAGTGCCTGGGGCTGGATTGCGACATATCGGCGGGCAAGTCTTTTAGGGTAATGACGTCGCCGTCGGTCATGATGACCAGGCGCTGCAGAGCGTTCTCGAGTTCACGGACGTTGCCGGGCCAGGCGTAGCGTTTCAGCGCCGACATCGCTTCGTCATCGATTTGTTTCAAAGGGAAGCCGTTCGCCGCGCAATAAACGCTGGCGAAGTATTGGGCGAGTACCGGTATATCTTCGACGCGTTCACGTAAGCTGGGGACGAAAATGGGGACCACGTGAATGCGATAGTAGAGGTCTTCCCGGAACGTGCCCTGGCGCACCATTTCTTCCAGGTCTTCATTGGTAGCGCTGACCAGCCGGAAGTCCACCTTCATCGATTTCTTGCCGCCGAGGCGGGTCAGCGACCGGTCTTCCAGTACGCGTAGCAATTTGCTCTGCAGGGGCGGGGTGAGGGTGGCGATTTCATCCAGGAACAAAGTGCCCTGATGGGCGAGCTCGATGCGGCCTTCCTTGGTGGCAACAGCGCCAGTGAAGGCGCCGCGCTCGTAGCCGAATAGTTCGGCTTCGATCAAGCCTTCCGGCAAGGCCGCGCAGTTGACGCTGATGAAGGAACGGTTGCGGCGCGGGCTTTCTTCATGCAGGGCGCGAGCGACCAATTCCTTTCCGACGCCACTCTCACCGCGGATGATGACGTTGGTGCTGGCGCGGGCCATGCGCTTGATGGAGTCGAATACGTGGCGCATGGCGTCGGTGGCGCCGATGAGGTCGCCTAGGGAATTCTTACGGGTAATCTCTTCGCGCAGGATGCGGTTTTCGCGTTGGATGTGGAGTTTTTCGACGGCGCGCTCGAGCAGGTGGCGGAGCACGTCGGTGTCGATGGGCTTGATGAAATAATCGTAGGAGCCGGCGTCGATCACTTTAAGGGCGGTGGATTTGGTTTCGTCGGAACTGAGAACAATAACGAGGGTGTCGATATTGCCGCTGGTCAGGCGATCGAGCAGATGGACGCATTCTTTGACGCCGCCCGAATCGATGGGCATGGCCAGCAGGAGTACGTCGAGTTCCGATTCCTGCAGCAGCTTGTAGGCGTCTTCGTAGTTTTTACCTTCGAGCACTTCAAAATGCGAACGAAGGGCTGAGGCGATTTTCGAGCGCAGACTGACGTCATCGTCGACGATGGCGATCTTCGGTTTAGAGGAAACAGCGGAGATAGGAGCCCCCCGGGAAGAGCAACTGGACCCAGGACCAGGGGCCGGCAATGGCTTTCCCGCGTGCCGAGATTCTAGGGGGCGCAGCCAATTGTGTCAACGCTAAGGACGCGGAAAAGCTGGTGGACGGCTAGCTGGCGTCGGTATTGGAGAGCGACGAAATGAGATTGTCAGCTTCCTGGATGGAGCTATCGATGCTTTTGATCAGGGCGGTCACATCGGTATTGATGCTGGCGGAGGTGCCCTTCAGCGAGCCGATGGCCCGGGCATTGAGGTTGTGCTTCAGAAATAAAACCTGGTCACGAAAGGAA
>JABCZD010000046.1 GCA_013289855.1 Acidobacteriota bacterium
ACCTTATCAGTGGATCGATGTCGAACTCTCGGCGAGTGATCCCGAAACGAAGCGTCTGCTGGACGTTCTGGGCCCGGAAGTCTCCAGTCTCCCGGTTGTACTTTTCCCGGATGGCTCAAAGCTTTTGGAGAGCGTTCCATCACAGGTTGCGCAAAAAGTCGGTTTAAAAACTCGCGCGCAGACGAATTTCTATGATTTGGCAATCGTGGGCGGTGGCCCGGCGGGTCTGGCCGCCGCCGTGTACGGGGCGTCCGAAGGTCTTCACACCGTGATGATCGAACGCGAAGCCCCCGGCGGGCAGGCCGGCATGAGTTCGCGCATCGAAAACTATCTGGGATTTCCGATGGGGCTTAGTGGTGGCGATCTCGCGCGCCGCGCCGTTGTGCAAGCACAGCGGTTTGGCGTGGAAATTCTGGCGCCGCAGGAGGCGCTCGCAGTACGCGTCGAGGGGCCCTACCGCATGGTCAAAATGGCGGATGGCAACGAGATCTCGTGCCACGCGCTGATGATTGCCACCGGCGTCCAGTGGCGGCGACTGGAAGCACCCGGGATCGATCGGCTGCAAGGCGCGGGCGTGTACTACGGCGGCGGCTCGACCGAAGCGTTGTCTTGTAAGGGCGAAATCGTTTACGTGATCGGTGGCGCGAATTCCGCAGGGCAAGCCGCGATGAACTTCGCCAAATACGCTGACCGTGTCGTGATCGTCGTGCGCGGCAAATCTCTTTCGAGCACGATGTCGCAATACTTGATCGACCAAATCAAGGAGACCCCCAACGTGCAGTTATGGGCGAACGCCAGCGTTGCCGAAGTGCACGGCGAAAGTCATCTGGAAGAAATTTCGTTTCTTTGTTCGGACACGAACCAGATGGAGCGCGTTCCGGCGAGCGCGATGTTTATTTTCATCGGCGCGCAGCCGCGCACGGACTGGCTGGCCGATCTTGTCGAACGTGATGACCATGGATTTATTCTGACGGGCCCCGACTTGATTCAAGACGGGGACCACCCCAAGGGCTGGAGCCTCGACAGAGATCCCTACTTGCTGGAGACAAACGTTCCGGGTCTTTTCGCCGTGGGTGACGTCCGTCACGGTTCAGTCAAAAGAGTGGCTTCCGGAGTCGGTGAAGGATCGGTTGCCGTGCAATTCATCCATCAATATTTGAGCAAGGTCTAATGGTTGAAAAATCTGAATTACTAAAGGTGCCGGCGTTTGCAAATTTGCCTGATGAGCAGATCACCTGGTTCATCAGCCAGGTGAAGGAAATAAATATCAAAGCGGGCGATATGGTTTTCCGGCAGGATGATCCGGCGGACGCGATGTTTGTATTTCTCGAGGGACAGTTTCAGGTGCGCGGCGAATTGGGTGGCGAAACTGTGGTAATTCCGATCAACCCGGGTGACGTGACCGGCGTGCTGCCTTTTTCGAGAATGAAGCAATTTACGGTGGGCGGTAAAGCGATTACCGATTGTCGAGTCTTGCGATTTCCGGCAGCGCAGTTTCCCGAGCTGGTTCAGAAAATGCCTGAATTGACCCAGCGGCTGGTTGGCCTGATGTCGGATCGCATTCGCGAAACGACGCGGCGGGAGCAACAGCGCGACCGGCTGGCTTCTTTGGGGAAGCTTTCCGCCGGGCTCGCGCATGAACTCAACAATCCAGCTTCCGCAGCGAAGCGCGCCGCGAGCCAGTTGCGCGTTGTCCTGAAGAAAATTCGCGACGCGAGCCATGAGCTCGGCAGCCGCGACCTCACGGCGGCGCAGAAAGCGGAAATCGAGAAACTGGAAACGGCATTCGTGCAAAGCGACGCCGTTCCGCCGGATGCGCTGGCCATGAGCGATCTGGAAGAGCAAATCGATTCGTTGTTGCGCAGTCATGGTCAGAACGACTTGTGGCAAATGGCGGCGGACCTGGCGCGAAGGAACGTCAAGCCGGAGGCGCTGGAATCTTTATTCGCTATTCTGGATGCGGACACAGCGCGAGCGGCTCTGGTGCGGATCGCAGCGTCCGTGGAGGTCGCGACACTTCTGAACGAGATCGAGAGCGGCACGTCGCGCATTTCAGATCTGGTCGGTGCGATCAAAGAATACACATACATGGATCAGACGCCGCTGCAAAACGTGGACATCGTGAAAAGTCTGGAAACAACGCTTACCATTCTGAATCACAAGCTCAAACAAGGAGTTGTGGTGGAGCGCGATTACCAGAAAATTCCGCTTCTGGTAAATTCCTTTGGCAGCGAGCTGAATCAGGTTTGGACCAACATCATAGACAACGCGATTGACGCCATGGGCGGCGAGGGCAAGCTTCAAGTGAAAACGTTTCGCGACGAAAATTGTGTCGTCGTCGAGATCACCGACAATGGCCCGGGAATTTCACCCGAAGTAAAGGCGCACATGTTCGATCCTTTCTTCACGACCAAGGGAGTGGGGCAAGGGACTGGGCTGGGCCTGGACACGGTGCAGAGAATTGTGAAAAAGCACCAGGGTAATATTCAGGTCAACTCGAGGCCCGGTGAGACGCGCTTTCAGGTTTGGCTCCCGCTAGCAGCAGCCGCGGCTTAGCACCGCTAATCAATTCCGAGACGATGTTGCATTTCCTCGAGCGTGAATCCTTTGGTCTCCGGGTAGAAGAACATGACGATGAAAAATTGCAGGACCATCATCGCCGCAAAAAATACGAACGGATAAGCGCCGGAGGCTTTCGCAACGACGGGGAACAGCGCGGAAATAATCGCATTCATGATCCAGTGCGAAGAGCTTCCCAGGCCCTGACCCTTGGATCGCACAGTGTTGGGGAAGATTTCGCCGATGTAGACCCATATAACCGCGCCGAGCGGAGCGAAAAAGAAGATGTATCCCACCAAGATCCACACGAGCCAGTCTTGATTGCGCTGCGTGAAAAAAATCATAGCCACGCCTGATAGACAGAGCGCCGTTCCTGCCGAACCGACCAGCAACAGAGTTTTGCGGCCGAGCTTGTCAATCAAGGTCATGGCCAGCAGCGTGGCGAACAGATTCATTGCGCCGATGGCGACGGCCTGCAAATCACCGGACAGCTTGCTGAATCCCGCGGCCATAAAAATGGAAGGCAAGTAGTAAAGGATTGCGTTGATTCCCGCCAGTTGGTTGAACACTCCGGTAGCGATCGCCACAAAGATAGGGTAACGAAATTTGCGCTGGAACAGCGGCTCATCGCCTTGCGTTCTCTCCAAGTGAATGGAGTCGACGATTTCTTTGAGTTCCGTTTCATAATCCGAGGAGCGCAGAAGTGCTAACACGCTGCGTGCTTCTTCGCTGCGATGCTGCGTGGCCAGCCAGCGAGGGCTTTGCGGAATCCCGAACAGCATCACAAGAAATAACAGTGCTGGAGCCGCGGCGACGCCCAATTGCCACCGCCATTCGAGCGCACCCATCCCAAGCCTCGCGATGCAGTAGTTCGAAAAATACGCCAGCAGAATTCCCAGGACTACGTTGATCTGAAACATGCCCACGAGCCGTCCGCGCAAGGTCGCGGGAGCCAACTCTGCGATATACACCGGAGCAAGGACGGAGGAACCACCGATGCCCAGTCCGCCGATGAAACGGAAAATCACGAGCGCAGGCCAATTCCAGGCGAAGGCGCAGCCGAGGGAAGAAACGATGTACAACAACGCCATCAGGCGCAGGGCATTCCTTCCTCCCAGGCGCTGCCCGATGATGCCCGCGCTGAGCGCGCCGGCGACAGTGCCCCACAGCGCAATTGAAACCGTAATTCCCAGTGACCAGTCGGAGAGATTGAAAACCTGTTGTAGCGAGTGCGTGGTGCCGGCGATGACCGCGGTGTCGAACCCAAACAGCAACCCGCCGAGCGCGCCGACGATGCTGGCCTTGAGCAGATAGGAATTCAGTTTCATGCAGTTTCCTGGCAACATGCCGCAACCGCGCGGAGCTGCTGCGCGGCAACAATTGGAGTGCCCAGGCTATGCGCCATTCCGAGCCACCGTGAATGGCAGTATGCACGCGCCGAGAAGTCCTGCCTCAGGACCCAACTCCGTCAGCGTGACGTATGTTTTCGCTGCGGTTCCGCGAGCGGCGTCGGACTTCTCCGGGTCCGTCATGCGGAATACGTAGCTGCGATAGCGCAATTCCCCGAAGAGTGCCGGAGAAAACAGATTCCAAGAACTCGATAAGCCTCCACCCACAACATAGAGGGGCAAGTTCAGCGTGTTGACGAGCGCTGCGAGTCCCCTGCCCAGCGCAAGGCCCACTTCGTCGAAAATTGTCTGCGCATCACGGTCGCCCGCGCTGGCGAGCCCGGCAACATCACGAGGCGTGAACTCCGGATTGCTTTTTTCGAGCGCTGCCAACGCCGG
>JABCZD010000047.1 GCA_013289855.1 Acidobacteriota bacterium
CCGCTCTCGCCCAGAATCAGGACCGGTACGTTCAGTCCCGCGGAACGTTCCACGCGTTGCCGAACCACTTGCATGGCCGGCGACGGACCGAAATAAACGTGGTCCGGAGGAAGTTCCAGTGGGTTTGGTACCGGCGTCAGTCGCGCTTCAGCTGCAGATGCCATGAATGTCCGTCGGAATAGAGTGAGGCGGTTCCCCGTGCCCCCACGCTAAACTTTGCACCTGGGCCGCCAAACGACGTTAAAGAACGGAGACAATTGAAGGAATTCCAGATTGGCTGGGAAAACTCTATGTCCATTACTTTAAGTCTAGTACGTGGCTAGTACGGTCGCTGGTCCTTGTGGATTGGCCCTGGTCAATGGCCGAACTCACATGCGTCTACCAGCAAATCCTAGGCACTTTCGGGAATCGCGGTTCCGTGTTTCGGTCGGAGGGCTAGAGGGCTGACAACGGTTGGAGGCCACCGGGTCGGGCCGGCGGTTGGAACAAAGACGAGGCGCGATGGAGGCTAAAAAGAGCTGTCGGACTTAGATTGGAGTCCCTTCACCGCGAATAATGTCGTAGCGCTCGATCACTGCCGCAACGCCAATCGATTCATGCTGATCGTCCTGTTGCTTATCGACGCGCACCACGCGCCCGTGAGCGCGCACGAATACTTCCGCGCCACGCGTAATTTCCGCCGGCAGGGTCAGCGTAAAATCAACTTCCGTTCCGGGGGCAAGATCCTTCTGCATCATGAAATAAACGCCACGGGTGGAAATGTCGCGGGTCTGGCCGTTGTGAGCCGCGGTCTCGCGATTGATCGGTAAACGGACATTGACTGGCAGTGACAAATCGTACCGGCGTGCCGTGCGACGCTCCGTCATCCCCACCGCTCCTCCCCCAACAGATTGGATTGCGACACATCCCCAGGGTTTCGAAAGTGCAATCCCTCTTCCAAAGGATTGAAAACCCTCCACCGCGGCGTCGCCGTCTACTTAGTACTAGTGACCAGAGTCAACCCGCATGCAAAGCGACGCAAAAGAGGCTTGCAACCCCTTTGAACACAGCACCGAGCATCTCTGAAAAAAGTCTTCTGGAAAGTGTACAGCTCAAACTGTCTGCGCCCGCCGACTGCCTGGACCAGTTTCGAGTCGCATACTAGTCTAACCCCCGGCAGAAACGGAAGAGCTATTTCGACTAATGTGCTCTAGTTATGCAACTCTTTGCCCTAGTAATGGAACTGTGCCGATCTGCGCCGCACCGATTCTCAAAATGAGTCAGCGCTAGGATCCGCGAATGGCCGGTGCGGCTTCCTTCGCGGCGCCCTCTTTCGCCGCCGCTTCTTTCGCTGCCAATTCCCTCGCCGCCCTGGCCGCCGCCGAGCGCGCGCCACGGCCTGAATCCAAATTGAATTGCCTCATTTTGTACAGCAATGCTTTGTAACTAATGCCCAGCATTTTCGCCGCATCTTTGCGGCACCAGTTTGTTTTTTCCAACGCATCGGCGATCGCTTCCATTTCCGCTTCGTCTTTCAATCCGCGGACCAGCGCCTTCAACCCTTGCTCTTTCGGCGGAGCTGCATCTTCGCGCGGAGCAGTGCGCTGCTGCTGCCCGGTCATTTCCAACAATTCACGGAAGCTGCCTTCGTCGTCTTCCAGAATCACATAACGCTTGACGAAGTTTTCCAGCTCGCGCAAATTTCCGGGCCACGGGTAGCGCAATGCCGCTTCGAGCAAATGCTTCGAAGGATCGGGCGCCGGCTTGGCATACTTCTCGCTGTACTTCGCCAGAAAATGCCGGAACAACAACGGAATCTCAGTGGTGCGTTCGCGCAGCGGGGGAACGTGAATGGAAAGCACGTTTAGCCGGTAGTAAAGATCTTCGCGGAAGCGTCCGGACCGCATAGCGTCTTTTACGTCCATGTTCGTAGCGGCCAGCACGCGAACGTCGACATTAACCGTAGCGCGGGCGCCTAGCCGTGAGAACTGTCCGTCCTGCAGCACGTGCAGCAACTTGGCCTGCAAGTGGGTGCTCATCTCCGCGATTTCATCCAGGAAAATCGTGCCGCGGTTGGCCAGTTCGAATTTGCCGGGCTTGGCGCGAACCGCGCCGGTGAAAGCTCCCTGCTCGTACCCGAACAATTCCGATTCCAGCAGCTCGCCCGGCAATGCCGCGCAATTCACCTTTACAAAGGGTTGCGCGCGCCGGTTCGAACGAAGATGAATCATCCGCGAAATCACTTCTTTGCCCACGCCACTCTCGCCGCTGATGAACACCGGAACGTCGACCGGAGCGATTTGCAGTACCTGCTGCCGAATTTTCAGCATTTGCGGACTGGCCGCCAGGAACGACAAATCTTCGGTGATCGCTTCGCAATATTCGCGAAGCGCCTTATTTTCGGAGCGCAGTTCCTGCTTCTGACGGCACTTCAGAAAAGCCGCATCCAGCTCCGGTTTCTCGAACGGTTTGGTCAGGTAATCGAGCGCGCCGATGCGGATCGCTTCGACCACAGTCGTGACTTCGTTGGAGCACGACAGCATGATGACGTTCAGGCTGCGGTCAATCTGCATCAACTGGCGCAGCGTTTCCAGCCCATCCATCTCCGGCATCAGCACGTCGAGAATGATGAAGTCGGGGCGTTGCTCTCCCGAGCCAATCCGCTCCAGCGCTTCCTTGCCGCTGGTGACGGTTTCCACTCCAAATCCATCCACTTCAAGCAGCGTCTGCAGATACTTGCGAATACTCGGTTCGTCGTCTACGACCAGAATGTGTTCTTTGGCGGCCATTTTTTTCCCTAGCGGACGCGATTGCGCGTCCAGTACTCGGCTTCTATTCTACGTTTATCGGCAAAAGAAACGAAAAGGTACTCCCGCTTCCCATCACGCTGTCGACCCACACTTTTCCGCGGTGTGCTTGGATCAGGCGCTTGGTGATCGCCAAGCCCAATCCCATTCCTGAAGATGAAGGATCGACGCGAACGAACTCCTCGAAAATTTCCTGGTGGAACTCCGCCGCGATGCCGCTCCCGGTGTCTGAAACCGAAACCAATATGCTGTTGTTGCGCCCGCCGCGTCCGCGGCGACGATCATTTGCTGGCGCGGCTTCCGAAGTCCGCCGCTCCCAAAAATGCGGCTGAGCCAGGAGCGTCACGCAACCTTCCGGGGGAGTGTGCTTCAGTGCGTTATCCAAAAAATTCGCCACGCATTGCTGAACTTTTTGGTAATCGAACTTGAACACTGGAAGCTCGGGATGCACCTTCAACTCCAAGCGCACTTTTGCGCGGCTGAACGCATCGCTCCATCGACCGGTGATATCCCGGATGCAGTCGCGCAAATCGTTCTCGCGCAGTTGCAAAATGAGTTTGCCGCTTTCGAGCGCCGAGTAATTCAGGAACATCGAAACCAGCCGGACCAGGCGATCGCAGCTTTCTTTGGACTCCAGCAAAATTTCTCGCTGGCGATCATCGAGTTTTCCCAGCGAGCCGGTGAGCAGCAGATCGTAATACCCCTTCATAACCGCCAGCGGCGTCTTTAGCTCATGGGCGGCCGAAGCCAGAAAAACCGTTTTCTGGCGGTTGGCCTCCTGCAGCCGCAGGTACGCGGCTAGCAAGTTGCGGTAGGTAATCTCGCGCTCCTGCATCAGCTCCTGGACGGTCTGGCGCATTTCGGCGGCGTCCGCAGGGGTCTCGGTGGGAACCGCCTCCATATAAACGACGAGCCAATCCGGTTCTGGCAGCCAGCGAATCCGAGCCCGGCTCTTTCCGCGGGAGCCCTCAACCGGTAGGTTGAGTTCCTGCTCGCCGCCCTCGAGTTGGGTCAGGATCTGGCGACGGTCGGCGTGCAAAATATCGGTAAACAAATTCAAATCCGGCTTCGAACTCCAGCCTTTTTCGTTCAGGCGGTCTTGAGCGTGGAAATTTGTGAACAGGATTTTTCCGGACCGGTCGGTTACGACCAGAGGGCGGTCGAACGCGTCCAACAGGCTCGCAACCAGCTGAAAAACCTGCTGGTTGTTAGCATTCTGTTCCGGAGTCGCGGTTTTCGCCAATTCAGATTCTCCAATACACGAATGAAGGCCCGGACAGCACACCCCGGCTTGCTGTCGCGAAACGACTTAGGAGGAGCGCACCCGAAATTCAACTCTCGCAAAGGGTCCAGGGAGAGTCAATGGTAAATGCGTCCTAGTTTGCACAATCGTGGAAACGGAAGGGAGTTAAAATGCATACGCGACGGTTTGGCCCGGCAGACCGGCGGAAGGGCGACCCTACAAAATGCTGCAATATATAGGCTTACTTGAGTCGAAGTTTAGTTTG
>JABCZD010000048.1 GCA_013289855.1 Acidobacteriota bacterium
TGGACTGGATTTTGCCGAGGCCGGGATTCGCGTAATTTCGAATTCGGTGCGTCGCGGCTACGCCAGCCTGGAAGAAACCAGCAGAAAGCCTTTTCGCACTCCACGCTCGGAATCCGCGCAGTAACGAGTTCACGTGGCCGGAGACCCCACCGGATTCGCGGAGACGGTGGCTCTGGTCTGCGGCCTGATCTGCAAGGTCTTTCGAGCTGACCGGGTTATTGTTTAACTCCCTCTTCAGTCCCGGGCACTCCCCAAATTGTCCAGGTGCCGCGAATCTGCCGTAGTCTGCTGTCCACGCAGAAGTAATCGCTAATCTCACGCAGCACAACAAAAGCGAACGAAGTAGCCGGGAACCAATGGTTCAGGTAAAATAAAAGGGCTTCCCGGAGATTGCTTTGACGCTGACTACCATTCACGGAACCAATCACGGCGCCAAGACGCTAGTGCGCGTGCGCCCACGCGGATTTTGCGCCGGCGTCGTTCGCGCCGTCGACATCGTCGAACTGGCGCTGGAGGCCTACGGCAATCCCGTTTACGTGCATCATGAGATTGTTCACAATCGGTACGTCGTCAATCAGCTGCGGCGGCGCGGCGCAATTTTTGTCGAGACCATCGAAGAAGTTCCGGTGGGATCTGTATTGGTTTTCAGCGCGCATGGTGTGCCGCCGAAGGTCCGCGTAGAGGCCAAAGAGCGGCAATTGCGCGTCGTCGATGCGACCTGTCCGCTGGTGACCAAAGTACACCTGGAAGCGTTGAAATTCGCGCGCGAAGGCCGCACTTTAATTCTGATCGGACACCGCGATCATCAGGAAATCGTCGGCACCTCTGGAGAAGCGCCGGACCGCACAATTATTGTGGGCAACGTGGAAGAAGTGGATCAGCTCGTCGTGCCCGATCCTGCGAAGTTGGCCTTTCTGACTCAGACGACGCTTTCGCTGTATGACACCCAGGAAATCGTGGCGCGGCTGCGCCAAAGATTCCCGGCGATCGTCGGCCCGGCCTCGGACGATATTTGCTACGCCACCCAGAACCGTCAGGAAGCGGTGGAAGCTCTGACCCACGAGGTCGAGCTGATTTTGGTGGTGGGCTCGGCGAATAGCTCGAATTCGAACCGCCTCGTAGAAGTTGCAATTCGCGCTGGAGTAGCGTCCCGCCTGATCGAAGACGCGAATGACATCGACGCCTCCTGGCTCGACGGCGTAAAGACCCTGGGCCTCACCGCTGGCGCATCGGCGCCGGAAATTCTGGTCGAGCAGGTCAGCCAGCGGCTTTCTAGCTTTGGTTTTACTAATCATCGGGACCTCGATTTGATTCGCGAAGACGTTCGCTTCACGCTGCCGCCAGAACTGGCGGCCAGACAAGGGGCCCGTTAGGAACATTGCCATCCGGAGACGAGCATTTGCGCCAAGGAGCGGCTGAGTGGCGGTAAAAATCGTCCGCCAATCAAACAAAATTGCTTTGCTGGGAGCGCCCACCAGCGCGGCTGCGATGTCCGCCGGAAGCGAAGGCGCACCAGCTGCATTACGCGCCGCGGGATTGATTGACCGTTTGCGTTCGGTCGGCTATGAAGTAGTCGATCTCGGCGACGACCCACCCCAGGTTTTCAAACCAGATACCGAAAGCCCTCGCGCACGCAATATTCCGGCCGTTCTGAAATCGATCGAAACCTTGAAACCGCGCGTGGAGCAAGCCGTGAAGTCCGGCGCGCTTCCGGTGATTTTGAGCGGAGATTGTTCGATCGCGTTGGCCACGGTTGCGGGTGCGCGCCGTTATTTCCGCCACGTCGGCATGATTTATATGGACGCGGATGCGGACCTCAATACTCCCGCTACCACTCCCTCGGGCTGCCTCGACGGCATGGTGGTTTCGCATTTGACTGGACGCGGCGCGCCCGAGCTGGTTCGTTTTTGGAGTGAGCCTTTTCTGGTGCGGGAGCCCGATCTCGCACTGTTCGGCGTCTCGCGGCTCGACCCGCCGGAAGAAACAGTGCTGGCGACTTCGCCGCTGCGTCGCTATCTAGTGGCAGATGTAAAGCGTCACGGCCCAACCGACAGCGCCAAGCTCGCGGTCGAGCGCATTCGCGGCAGCGGCAACGAGTTTGTTTTGCACCTTGACGTCGACGTAATTTCAGATTTCGCCGCTACAAATTACCCCAGCGCGAACGGGTTGTCGTTCGATGACGTTCGTCAGGCTTTCCTGGTTTTCGCCCAACAGAAAAATCTCGCTGCTATTGAAATCACAGCCTACAACCCGGCCAAGGATCCCGCCGGCGCGGGCGCGATAAAAATCGTGGAGCTGCTCGCCGAAGTTTTGCAGGTGCGGCTGGAAACCTTGAGGGCCGCGGAAGCGGCTGCCGCAGCCAGCGCCCCGCCGGTCGCAGCATCTAGTCCGAAAGCAGCGGCCGCCGTGGCAGTTTCTCCGGTTGCGGACGTCAAACCAGTCGCGGAATCCATCGCCGGTGTCGGACTTCCAGATCCCGTCGCGGGCGAAGGCTGGTCCTCCGATTCGCTGAATTCCGGCGTGGAAACCGAAGACGCGACTGAGACCGAACCGGACCCGTCCAAGCATTCCCTGGAAGACCCGGACGATGAAGAATCGGGCAACTCCAATTCCTAATTCCCGCAACCGCCGGCCAAAAACGAAAAACAGAACCACTCGCACCCGCGTGGCTTCAAAATCAGCTTATCCCGCTATCATCGTTTTCGACGTCGACGGCGTCCTGGTCGACACGCGCCAATCGTTTCATCGCACCGCGATTGAAACCGTACGGTTCTTCACCAAAAAACCAGTCACCGTGCGCGAGTTCCATTCCTGGAAAAATCGCCCCGGATTCAATGACGATTGGATACTCTGCACCACCTGGGTGCAGGAACTCGGTTTCAACGTTGCCTTCAAACAAATCAAAAGAAAGTTTCAGCAACTCTACTGGGGAAAAAATGGCAACGGCTTCGTCCTCGGCGAACGCTGGCTCTTGTCTCCGGCTGCTCTCCGAAGGCTGGGCCGCCGATCAGAACTAGCGATTTTCACCGGCCGCTACTACCGCGAGATGGATTACACCCTCGATCGCAACAAGGTCCGGAAGCTCTTCAGCGAAATCATGACCGTCGAACGGGCCAAGCGTCCCAAACCCGCTCCGGATGGCCTGCTCAAAATCCTGGCGGGCCGCGATCCCTCTACCGCTCTATATTTGGGCGATACTGTCGACGACGCTTTGGCCGCAAAAGCCGCCAAGGTGCCTTTTATCGGAGTTTTGCCGCGCGACGGCGAAGAGCGGCGCCAGCGTGGCGCCACGTTAAAACGACTTGGCGCCCTCACTATCCTCGGGCGGGTCAACGAGTTGGAAGCCTGGCTGCAGAAGCGTTTCCGCCCCTAATTCGTCCTAGAACCTTCCGCCCAGCAACACCCCTAACCAGGGGGTAGTACTAAGTAGCGCACCTGTACCATTGCCCGCGCCGCACCTAAACCTCATATTTGCATGCAGAGGCGGGGCTCCAGCCCCATACAATTTTATGAACGCCAATACTCGGCCAGCTGCGGCCCGCGCATTCGTGCGCAGTCTAAACATCCTCCTCAAGTTTGCGCGAATGTACGACTTTGGTCATCCGCGCACCGCCAAACAATATGCCACCGCGTGGCAAGAGCTGCATACCGCGCTCGGTTCCGGCACGGAAAACGAAGCAGGGGTATTGCTCGCCGTCTCCGGAGACCAACTGCTCCTGGATGGTACACCCCTCGAATCCGCCGCCGCCGAGCGCGGATTTGCTCAAATGCTTTCCGCTGCGGGAATTGCCAGCATTCACTTTGCTCCCCAGGTAACCCAGGCTAGTCTAGCTCGTTTTGTTCGCGGATTTCCCACTGGAACCGGCACCAAGCCAACCCAGCTCGCCGAACAGTTGAAAGCAGCCCTCCAAGGCGACCCGCACATCCATGTGAACGAAGTGTGCTTTGTGCCCGCGGATTCAGCGGTTGCTCGCTCGACTGTGGCGCAGCAAATCGCGGCACACACCGTGGGCATGAGTCAGGAGAAAACGGACGAGCTTTTCAGTGATCCGGAGAAATTGCTGCAACTGATCATGGCGGCGGAAGGCAAGAAGGGAAATCGTGGCCGGGGCGCTGGCGACGGCAGCGGCGGGAATGGCGAAGGTTCGGGCGGATCGGGAGATGGATCCGGTAGCGGCGGCAACGGTAACGGCGGCGAGGGATTCGGTCCGG
>JABCZD010000049.1 GCA_013289855.1 Acidobacteriota bacterium
GCTGGGGACTCGACAATCCTCCCGAAGCGATGGCCTGCAGAATAATGCTCGCGACCAAGCCGACGAAGGCGAACGACTGCCCGACGCCCATCAGCAATTCGGTGCGATAAAAATTCGGGGCTGACCAGGCGCTGGTCACATTTGCGTTTAAGCAGCAGGCGAAGGCAATGCAGGCAAAACCAGTGGCCATCAGCAGCCGCGAATCAAATCCTTTGAGCAGTAGGAGGCCGGCAATCAGCGCGATAAGCAATTGCGGCGCAGCAGTCCAAACTACGCCCGGCCCAATTTGATCGGCCTCGAATCCGTGGATCGCCAATGTTTGCGGTACCAGAATAACGGTGGAGAGAAGCGCAAAACGAAAGAGTATCAGCGCGACACTTAAGACCTGGGTGTTCCATTGACGCAGATACGGCAAGTCGACGAGCGGATTGGGACTACGCAGGCGACGAATCAAACTGCACAGCAGGAACAACGATCCCCCTAGAAATAAGGCAACGAACACTCCCGACCGCCACCAGTCGAGGCGCTGGCCTTGATCCAAAGCGGCGAACAACATCGCGAAACCGGCGCTGGCGTACAGGAAACCGGCGAAGCTTGGCGCGGTGCCCGGCTTCTTCGCCGCTTGCGGCCCTGGAATGCCGTAATAAACGCACAAAATCATCAGCGGCGTAAGCAGCGCCGAGCTCAAAAACATCCACTCCCAGGACCAGTGATCCCGAAACCAGCCGTAGAGCGACGGCGCGACGTTGACCGCGCCATCCACGAAGCTGGCGTAAAACGCCAAGGTGAACGGCAAGTATTTGGGCGGAATATTCCGCAACGCGAAAGTGAGCGTCAGCGGATAAAACGTGCCGGAGGTCAGGCCGGCAAATGCCAGCCCGACGATCAGCAAACTGTAACTGTGTACCAAAGGCAGAAACGCGCAGGTCAAAGTGAATAGAGTTGCACTGATCAAAAGCACGCGCCGTGGCCCCAACAGCCCACCGAGGTAAACCGTAAAGGGACCGATGAACATCAGCCCAATATTGAACGCGCTGCCAATCCAGGCTCCGTCGTCGAAGCTGATACCGACGTGGCCCTTCAGGTCCGCGGTGCCCAAGGTGATCATGCGGCCCGCAAGCGTGACGATTCCGGCGCCCATGATCACGCCCAGAATGCCGAGCAGCGGACTCTTCGAAAGATCGGCGGGACCGGCGGCCACCAGGGCGTGCGCAATTTGCGCTGAAGTCGGGTGCGGCACAACCGTGGTCGAGGCGGCCATTCAATACGCTCCGTTAGTGCGAGGTGCGCACCGTGGCAATAACGGAGAGCCCGGGACGCAGCGTGGCCGCGAGGTTGGCATCATCGAAGGCGATCTTCACCGGGATTCTCTGCACCACCTTCGTGTAATTCCCGGTGGCGTTGTCCGGCGGCAGCAGCGCAAATTGCGAACCGCTGGCTGGAGCAATTTCGAGTACCTTCCCCTGGAAAACTTTTCCCGGATATTCATCGATGCGCAGGTTTGCCGGATCGCCGACTTTCATATTGGTCAGCTGCGTCTCGCGATAATTGGCCTCTACCCATTTAACGTTGCTGACGAACGCGATCGCCTGGGTCCCGGGCGAGACCAACTGCCCGGTGCGAACCTGCCTTTCACCCACGGTTCCGTCGCCGGGCGCTTCGATTTTGGTATAGCCCAGATTCACCTGCGCGGAGGTGAGCGCCGCTTGCTTCGCATGCAGATCGGCGATCAGCTGGTTGTCCTGCGATTCTAAAACGGCTTTGGTGCGGCGCTCGGCCTCGGCGGCCAGTTCGCTGCTGCGCAGCGCCGTTTTAGCTTCCTCCAGATCGGCTTTGCGGCTGGCGAGCTGCGCCGCCAGGCGTTCCTGATCGGCCACGGCCTGCTCCACTTTCTGCGGCGTGGTTGAATGCGTCTGGAGAAGTCCTTCTTGTCTGGTGCGCTCCGACTGGGTGCGCACGACGTCGGCTTGCGCTGCATCGATTCCGGCCTGCGCCGCGGTAATTTGAGCGTGAGCTTGATCGATCCCCGCGAGGGCCCGGTCGATTTTTGAATCTTGCAAATCACGCTGGCGCACGTTGTTCTCGATGGCCGCTTTCGCGGCTTCCACTGCGGCGGTGGCTTGCGCTACTTGCGCCTGGTAGTCGTCATCTTGCAATTCGACCAGCAGGTCGCCCTTGTGCACTTGTTGATAATCCGAGACCTTTACCTCCCGGACGATGCCCGGAACTTTGGTGCTGAGTGGGGTGCGATCACCGCGAACGTACGCATCGTCGGTCGTTTGCTCGATTCGTCCACCTTCCCAGGAATTCCAGTTCCGGGTGATGGTCAGCACGACCGCGACGATCAGCAGAACTACCAACAACGGCACGAGATATTTCCGCCACTTGGGTTCGGGTACGGCCGTTACATGCGCGGGCTCAGCTGGCCGGGCCGGAGCCGGCGTAGACGCAGATGCCATAATGGAGACACCTCCACGAAGCGGTATACCACACTTAAATGCAGCTCGAATCGTAAAGGGCGCAAGGAAATTTCAACCTACGGACAATGTGTGGCTTGTGCGCGTTTGGGTGCGAATGAATGGAAATCTAATCTAGTTCAGTGGGATGGCGTTGTGTTGGTCGAGAGTGGCGGAATTCGGCCCCGCTTTCAGCTGCAGCTTCAGCTCCCAGTACGTCGTGTTTCTTTGGTTGGAAACCATCAGGTAGTAGATCCCTGGCGGCACGCCGGGCAAGGTTACTTTCCCATTCGCATCAGAGGCTAGGCCGGTCGCGGTGTCCGCGGAAATGGCGAGCAAATATTTGCGGCAGTCCGGCGTTTGATTCGCGCAGGCATCTTTGACTGCTTTGTGCGCGGAAACGCCTGCCGGAACAGTTGCGCCCGCTTTCGACAGGGCTGTTGCGAGATTATCTCGCAACAGCAGATAGGGACGGCCAGCGAGAGGGTTCGCGGCGCCCGCCGTCGCGGCAAACCCAGAGCCGACCGATAAGACCGCGTTGCCGGTCGGCGCTGACGGTTTGGAGAACGCGGGACCAGACGATTTCGTGGCCGCTGTAGCTGCTCCACCGCTGGCCGGCGTCACGCTTGTTGTCGGCACCGATGCCGCGGAAGCGTCATCAGAATTTTCTGACACGGGTTTGAACGTGCCCAGCGGGCAGCTAGCAGAACGCGAAGTGTATGCGATGTTGCCGTCGCGATCTTCTCCGGTGGCTGCGCGGCCGGTGACTTGGAGATTGCCAGAACCGATCAGAGAACGGTCCGGCCCGAAGGAAAGATCGATGGTCGGTTTGCCGTTACTGGCGAGTCTTAGGACGGGTTCTTTACCGCTGAGATCGACAGCATATGGATATTGTGCAGCGATCATCCCACAGGCGACGATGGCCACATCGTCCTTGAAGTCGATATCCGCGCCGCCGGGTGCGGCATATTCCCCGAACATCCGTAAACCGGTGGGCGCCACCGCCGCCTTCGGCGCTTCCCCGCCGCCGAAAAGCGCTCCCAGTCCGGACAACGCGCTGCCCACGTCTTGAGAAGTTGTGGTCTTGGTGGTCGCCAGCGCCGGCGCGGCGCAGGTCCTGGTGCGTGGTGCGGTGATGATGCGCGGGCCGGTGTTGTACACCGGGGCGGGAGCGGGTGCGGCGGAGTAGGTGGTGGTCGTGTGGGATTCGGTCAAATCGTACCCCGCCCCGCTTTGTTGCAAGGTTCCCGAGCCACCGCTTCGTTGATAGGCTTGGGCCTCAAGCGGAGATACGAAGCGGGTGGAGTTAGTGGTTTCGGTGTTGGAGGTCATCGCTCCCGGCACCGAGTTGGACGAGCCGCCTCCGCCTCCACCGGAACCCGGCACGGTGCCAACGACGATTGCACCATCGACTTTAACGGGTGCCGAACCGTAGAGTTTTCCTTCGCGATACGCTAGAACCAGCGGCTCGGGTTTGGTTTCTACCTTGATAACCACCTGCGTGCCCTTGAATTCGATCTTGTACGGATGGTCATCGGTGACCAGGTCCGAACACTGCATCGCCACCGAATCGGGCGCGAACGAAATATTCCA
>JABCZD010000050.1 GCA_013289855.1 Acidobacteriota bacterium
GGCCATTCCTCCGCCAGTTTCTCCCACCGGCTTCGGTAGCTGCGTGAAGAAATTCAGATTAAGCGAATGGCCGCCGTTGAAAATCAAATATCCCAAAATCAAAAACAGCACGCAAACCACGCCGAACGCCGCCACGCCGGTCAGCGTCAGCATCACCGCGTTCACCGCTTTCCGCCACATGATCCGCGGTTCGCTCATGCCGGGCGTCCGCCTCCACGCTCGGTGGCCAAGATCAGAATCCGCGCCAGCCCGTTCAGGATGAACGTCATCAAAAACAAAACCAGGCCCAGTTCAATCAGCGCGCTCAAATACAGGTCCCCGGTCGCTTCGGTGAATTCGTTGGCGATCACCGACGCGATCGTGTACCCCGGCGCAAACAACGACGCGCTGATTTGCGGATTATTTCCGATGACCATGGTCACCGCCATGGTTTCACCCAGCGCCCGCGCCAAAGCCAGGAACACCGAGCCCATGATGCCCGTCCGCGCCCACGGCACCACCACCTGCCAAGTCGCTTCCCAGCGCGTCGCCCCCATCGCCAGCGCGGCCTCGCGCTGCTCGCGCGGCACGCTCAGCAACACTTCGCGCGACACCGAAATGATGAACGGCACCACCATGATCGCCAGCACGATGCCGGCCGTCAGAAAGCCCACGCCGTAATTAGGCCCCGCGAACAGCGGCGTAAAACCCAGCACTTTTTTCAACGCCGGACCCAGCGTGGTCCGCATCAGCGGAACCACGATAAAAATTCCCAGCAGTCCGTAAATAACGCTCGGCACAGCTGCGAGCAAGTCGATCAAAAACGAAACGATATCGCTCAGCCACCTCGGAGCCAGCTCTGAAAGAAAAATGGCGCTGGCCAGTCCCAGTGGCACCGCGATCACCAGCGCAACGGCGGAAGTTACCAAAGTTCCATAAATGAACGTCGCCGCCCCGAACTTGTCAAAGTTCGCGTCCCAAACTTTCGTCCAGAAAAACATCCACCCAAATTTCGTGCGGGACAAATAGGAAGTGCGCCACAGCTCCAAGACCAATAACGAAGTAATCAGGATGATCCCGGCGGAGGCGATCAACGTAATCAGGTGCGCTATTTCGTCGCCGCCTCTCAGCCGATCGACAAACGCACGAAGCCCCGATTTTGGCGGGACCTCGTGCGTTATTGTCGTGGAAGCGGCAGACATATTTATTGAACGAGCGAAATTGCTTTCAGTTCCTTTTCGATGACCGGTTTTGGAAGCTGAGCATACGTCAGGCCCTCGTTATACTTCTGGCCTTCCGTCAGCATCCATTTCAGGAAATCCTTGATGGCGTCGCGCTTCGCGGGGTCCTGAATTTGCGCTGGAATTAAGAGCCACGTAAAGCTCGAAACTGGATACGCAGTCGCTCCCGGTGCATTCGTGATCGAAACCCTGAAGTCCGCCGGCATATCCTTGGCTGCACCCGCCGCCGCGGCCGTTACACTTGCCAGATCCGCCTTGATGAACTTTCCAGCCGCATTTTGAACTTTGCCGAATGCAATCCCGTTCTGGGCTGCATACACCAATTCAACGTACCCGATGGAATTCGGCGTCTGCTTCACCAGTCCAGCGACTCCCTCGTTGCCCTTACCGCCGAGTCCCACCGGCCAGTTGACGGAGGTTCCCTTGCCCACCTTGTTCTTCCAGTCGTCACTCGCCTTGGACAAGAAATCAGTCCAGATGTAAGTGGTCCCGCTGCCGTCGGAGCGATGAATCACCACGATGTCCGCGCTAGGGAGATTCACCCCAGGATTCGCCTTCGTAATTTCCGGGTCATTCCACTTCGTGATCGTTCCCAGGAAAATTCCCGCCAGCGCCTTTTCCGTGAAATTCAATTCGCCGGAAACTCCTGAAATGTTGTAGCTCGGCACGTCCGCGCCCAAAACCGTCGGGAAATGAAGAATTTTGAATTTTGATGCCGCCAGTTGTTCGTCGCTCATCGGTCCATCGGAAGCGCCGAAATCCACTGTCCCGGCCTGGAGTTGCCGGATGCCGCCACCCGACCCGATCGATTGATAGTTGATCTGCACGTTGGGGTGGGCCGTATGGTACACATCAAACCACTTCGAATAGATCGGATATGGAAATGTCGCGCCCGCGGCATTCAACAGCACCTGGCCGCCCTGCGCCGCAGCCAGCGCTGCCATGCCGAGCAGCAGCGACACTACAACAAAAGTCTTTTTCATGTTCATGGTAAGTGGGAGTCTCCTTTCCCACCATTTTTTGTCTCTATTGTTACTGCTGTGTTACATCGGCACGAATTCGGGGTGAAATAACCGGGCTTTCAGCGGAGGAGTCGAGGCGCAGCCCCGGGGGTGTGGTCAGGCTGCGCCTCGCAATCGGGGAAGTTCTTGCTGCGTTGCTTCCAGCGCAACAGCTGATTGCGCAGGAACTTGTAGGCTCCGCGAATCGTCGAATACCAAACGGTCCGCGACCGCCGATGGTTTAAGTTAAAAGCGCCAGATGAGCGCCGGATGAGCGCTTTGTGAAAACACGGTTACATTCCCGCCGCGGCTTCCTTGCTTTCCGTCGCTCGCTCCATTTGCTTGGCGCGCCCGTGCCGTACTTCCAATCCGCGCACCCAGAACAGAATGTCCTCGGCAATGTTTGTCGCGTGATCCGCAATCCTCTCCAGATGCCGCGAAGCCAGCACATAGTGCAGATTCGGCGCCGCCACCGTCGGGTCTTTGCTCATGTCCGCCAGCAAGGTCTCGAACACCCGGTCCCGGTACTGGTCCACCACATCGTCGCTTTCCAGAACCTGTGTCGCCAGCTCGACATTCTTGTAAATCAATGAACCTAGGCATTTCGACACCATCGCGCGCACCGCCGTCGTCATCGGTTCCAGTTCGGCGGGAGTCTTCACCTCGCCCATGGCCGCCAGCGAAATGGCCCGCTCACTCAGATTTACCGCCAAATCGCCCATGCGCTCCAGGTCATTGTTGATTTTCAACGTCGCCACAATCAGCTGCACATCCGAATCGAGCAGATTCCCCTGGCGCAACATCCGGATCGCGTGTTCGTCGATAACGATTTCCATCTCGTTGATTCGGGGTTCGGTCAGGAACACTTCGCTCGCCAGCCGTTCGTTGCGTTCCAGCAACGCCCACAGCGCCCGATTCACCGACGCCTCAACCGTGCGCGCCTGCGATACCAGGTAGTTCACCAGCACGCTCTGCAGGATGCCGTCGCCGTTTGTTTTAGGTGCAGCCATACCCGTTGTCTCCCTGGTGTAGTCGCCCAATAAATAAATCATGTCGTCTACATAATTGTCCGGGCAGGTTGCAACGGCTTGAACGGCAGGTGAATGTTAAAAGACCAGGCCAGGGTTGGGCTTAACCCGCCACCGGCACGGAAAATGAGAACTTGGACCCTTCGCCCATGTTGCTCTCGACCCACAACCGGCCGCCGTGCGCTTCTACGATATGCTTCGCGATCGATAG
>JABCZD010000051.1 GCA_013289855.1 Acidobacteriota bacterium
GGCTTCGTGGGAGCGCCCGTTTCCAGCCACTCCTGCGGCGAATGGATATTGGGCGCCCGCACCGACGAGGGCAAAATCCCCGCAAGATTTCGGTTGGTCGCAGGGCTGGTAGCTGGCATGAAATACGTCAAATAAAAAAAGAACGATGGGTTATTGCCAATGACGATCCCGTCATTGCTGGCAACTTCCGCGGCCTGTCGCGCCACTTGATCCCAGGGCTCGAGCCAATGCGGCGCGGCGTAAAGTTTGCGCGAGAAAATCCCCTACCAGCCAATCGCGCCCACCAAAACGAGCGAGCCTGCGAGCAAGCGTCGCGCAAATGGCAGTGTCATCGTTCCGAGCGTTGTCCCGACAGGAAGGATCAGCCACGGGCGGATCAGCAGCGTGCGCCGCGTCGTTACAATCTGGAGGAAGGTCATCACCGTCAGCAGTGCCGCGAAGTACAAAAACAATCGCCGAGCTTCCGGCTTCGCGTAAACAAATCCCAGCAGTAACAGGACGGCAATCGCCAAAGCTGTCGCAATCCCCGGCACCCAGATCCACCCCGCAACCGACTCGCTCACAAACAGGCAGTAGAGATTGTAGGTGCCTCTCGCAAGCGGTGAACTGGCGCGTCCCCTTACAGCTCCCGTCCGCAGCTCCGTCATGAGCGCCCGCATGATCGGAATGGACGCGACGAGCAGAAAGAGCCCAGTTGCCAGCAGCAGCCACGTCCGCCGCTCGCGTCCAAGTCGCAGCAGCCGATCAAGGCCCAAGAGTCCCAGCACGGCCCAACCGCAATAATTTGTATCGACCAGTGCCAACGCGCACAGCACTACCGGCATCCAAGTTCCTGGCGACCGGCGCTCGAGATATTTCAAATGACCGAAGGTGAGCAACGAGAGCAGCAAGAACGTGAATGAATACCAGCCCGCCGGGCGCCCGAGGTGAAATCCGTAGGGCCACAGCAGCAGGATTAACGTATCGTTTCGCGCGCGGTCCCCGCCCATCCGCCGCGCTGCTTGTATCGGAAACCATGCGCCCAGCAGATAGAAAATGACCGAGGGGAGACGAACCAAATGAATATTCCCGCCCGTCAGCCAAAGCCATCCGTGCAGGATCAGGTCGGATCGCAGCGGATGCTCATGCTGACCTCGGCCGCTGACAAACAGCTTGATCGTCGCGAACGCAGGCTTGGCCGCCATATCAATGATGGCGATTTCGTTATCTGCGGCCGTAAACCTAAGGATTGCTGATCATCATAATCGCGCCGAGCACCGCCAGCGTGACGACGATCCAAGCCTCACTGCCGAAGCGCTGCTGGAAAGAGGCCTTGGGTGGAGTTAACGCCGAGTGATTTGGCTGAGGAATCAAGCGAATGCGGATGCTACCGGGGAAAAAGAATCGGGTCAAGCCCGACCGTTCGTGCTCCATACTTGTCCGCTCGTACTATCCCGAGATTCGGCGTGCAACTGGTATCATCTTTGTGGAACTAACTTGAACTTTTAGTGGAAGAAAAAGGGAAGACCCAAAGAGTAATCGTGAATTCCCACAACCCAAATTTGCGCAGCAAGTCCCTGGACCGAACCGCCAGAAGCTCGGCGATTCGCTTTGCAGGCTTGGCTGGCCTGGGTCTGAGCCTCCTGCTTTGCTCGTTCCCAGCGGTGGCTCAGTCTCGGCAAACCCCTTCCGCGCCGGAGGTGACCAGTCCTTTGCCGGATGCGCCGACTGCCACTGCGCCAGTCGAGCAGCAACCTGACCAGCATTTACCCGGGAACATCAACGGCACCATCGTTGATCCTTCCGGCGCCGCCGTAGCCGGTGCGCACGTAATTCTCACGCGCGATGACAAATTTCCAAAACAAGAAGTGTTATCCGGCGACGACGGCCAATTCGCCTTCGCCGGCATCGCTCCCGGCCCCTTTCAGCTGACCGTTACCTCGGAACTCTTCACGACCCAGAAAGTTTCGGCCATCCTGAATCCAGGCGAGAATCTCATTCTTCCGCAAATCGTGTTCGGTCTCGCGACCGAGGCCACCCAGGTTGAAGTCAACGTACCGCTCGTCGAAGTCGCCGCAGAAGAGCTCAAAGTCGAGGAAAAGCAGCGCATCTTCGGCGTAATTCCGAATTTCTATGTCAGCTACGTTCCCAACGCCGCTCCTCTCGCCTCCAAACAAAAATTTCAGCTTGCCTGGCGCACCACCATGGATCCGGTCAACTTCGCAATCACCGGAGCGATCGCAGGGGTGCAGCAAGCCACCAACACTTTCAGCGGCTACGGCCAAGGCGCCCAAGGCTACGGCAAGCGCTACGGCGCATCCTACGCTGACCTCGTTACCGGCACTTTCATAGGCAGCGCCATACTTCCATCAATACTGAAACAAGATCCGCGTTATTTCTACAAAGGCACCGGCAGCAGTCGGTCGCGCGTTCTCTACGCGATCGCCAACTCGGTGATCTGCAAGGGCGATAACGGACACTGGCAGCCCAATTATTCCGGCATCCTGGGCAGCCTGGCCTCTGGCGGCATCTCCAATCTCTACTATCCCGCGCAGAATCGCGATGGCGCCACATTGACCGTCGAAAACACCCTGATCGGCATCGGCGAAACCGCCGCCACCAACCTCCTCCAGGAATTCGTAATCCGCAAGCTAACCCCCAACCTTTCTCGGCAACAACAAACAAACACACCGTAGCTCGCAAACAAAATCCTATTGGACGCTTGCGTATTCTGCGGGCGCCTGGCCCAGGTGTTCTCCGTGCCCTCTGCGCTCCGGCCTGTGCGCCCCCTCCGTTGAGTTTTTGAACTTTGATCCACCACGTTCGAACATGAGCCGCCTCGCCTGCGCTTTCGATTTACTTTAACGCCCGCCGAGGCCACTTCTACCCTTGTCAAAGGTTGACCCAGCATTAAGCCCCGCATAGAATGGCAAGGTTGTGTTGAAGGCGCTACCCCAGCCTGTCGTGCGAGCGGGGATTTCCAGACAGCCGAACCGGAGGAACAATTAGCATGGCCAGCGTCGAAGAACGCGTGAAAACTATTATCGTCGAGCAGCTCGGTGTGGATGAAGGCGAAGTCACTCCCACCGCCTCCTTTGTGGACGACTTGGGCGCCGATTCGCTCGACACCGTCGAGCTGGTAATGGCATTTGAAGAAAACTTCGGCATTGAAATTCCAGACGAAGACGCCGAAAAAATTGCCACGGTAAAAGACGCCGTGGATTACATCGAGAAACACGCCAAGGGCAAGTAACGCGCTCGCCCGTCGTCCCATTCCGTACAGGAGAAGTTCCCTTTGAATCGCCGAGTTGTGGTTACGGGCGTTGGACTGGTTT
>JABCZD010000052.1 GCA_013289855.1 Acidobacteriota bacterium
CGTCACGTAGCTTCTTAATCCATGATTAAGATTGATCCGGAATGGGTGCGGCATTTCGTTCCGCGCAGCGGTTTGAGCGTCGCCGAATTCTCCATCGAGCCGCTCGAAGCCGATCCAGAATCGCCGGCTATCCGGCAGCGCCGCTATCCGCGCCTGCGCCTCGAGCAGCACGTAACCGCGACCACGACAAACCTGAAAGAAAACTGCCAGCTCGATATTCCCGAACTCGCGCTGGGCGGCGGCGTGGCCTTCTCGGAGCAAAGTCTGCATCCGGGAAGCATCGTTACCCTGCGCCTGACCACCTCGCAAAAGCCGGTAAAGGTTCAGGCCATCGTACGCGACGCAAATACCCAAGCCAGAGCCTTCGAAGTGGTGGATATGGAGCTCGAAGAGCGGGCCAAACTGCGGAAGTTGCTGGTGCAACTTGGCAGCGTGTTGAAAGCTTCCACGTCGAAGGAACGAAATCGCCGAACGACGCGGACGATTTCGACGTCTTCCACTACCTAAGACTGTTCAGCTGCTCGCCTCGTTTCGAGGTCAGAAGTTCATCGCCGACAGGTGCGTGGCTCCGCTGAGCCTGCGGCGATCCGGCACGGAATCGGTCGATTGTCGCGAGCGCCGCGGCAATCGCGCCTGCCATGAGACAAGCAGTCACCGTCGCGCTGCCCCTTCCTAGCGTCGCCAATCCTGCCGCAGCCAAAAACAGAACAACCGCGTAGCCGGTGAGCACGACCGCACGTGAGGTCCAGCCCCGCGCCAGCAGGTAGTCGTCCGAAATTATTTGTTCAAGATATTCGACAAGCTCGGGGTTTCGACGCGGGTGGAACTGGTCCTGTACTGCCTCCAGGAAAAGCCGCTGCCCGGCCAGCTCGCCAGCTAGCGGATGCGCAGATCTTGGCGGCCTGTCACGATTCCTGTGATTTCAAAAATCGCTCCACATCGCGGGCGGACGGCATCGAGGGCTGCGCGCCATTTCTGGTTACCGAAATGGCAGCCACCGCGGATGCATACCGCGCCGCCTCGCGCGGCTCTTTGCCACGCAGTAGACTCACCGCAAAACCGGCGTTGAACGCGTCGCCAGCCGCCGTAGTATCCACCGCTTTCACTGTAAAGGACGGGACCATCTGGCGCGTGCCGTCGGCTGCGGCAATATAAGCGCCCTGCGCACCCATTTTGATCACGACATTCTTTGGTCCGCGGGCCAACAGCAGATCGGCGCAGCGCGCTGCCGTCCTCGGAGTTACCGCCTCGTTCGGCGCCAGCCCGCACAAGATGCGTGCTTCACTTTCATTCGGGGTGATCCAGCTCACCGCCTGCAACACTCCCCCGGGCAATTCCCGCGCTGGCGCTGGATCCAGCATCAACGGAATCTTGTTGCGATGCGCAAATACCGCCAGCGTCTCCAGCGTAATCAAGGGAATCTCCAGCTGAGCCAGGATCATCCCCGCTTTTCGCAATAGCCCAGAATTTGCCGAAATATCCTTCGGCAGCAATTTTCCGTTGGCACCCGGAACGACCACAATATTATTTTGCCCGTCGCTACCAATATTGATGAGTGCGACGCCGGAAGAACCGGTGACCGTCTTGACCGCCTTCACTTCGACGTTCGCCTTACGCAGCGACGCTTTCAATTCCGTTCCAAACGCGTCGTCCCCCACCTTTGCAACCATGCTGACGGGAAATCCCAGTCGCCCTACGCCCACCGCCTGGTTCGCTCCCTTGCCACCGTGAAAGGTATTGAACGACTTGCCGGTCAGCGTCTCGCCGGGTAAGGGCACATGATCGGCGGTCGCGACCAAATCCAGATTGATGCTGCCCACCACTACAATCGGTTTGCGCATGGCGCGCCTCGCCTCCAGGGTTACCGCGGCCCAGCCTATCACCACCGTGGCGATGTTGCCTGCCGGCCAGTGCGAATTTCTCTCAGCCGAGCGCGTGCCTTCCGGCCAAGCCTCATGCTAACCTTTCTGGTGTTTTCCGCGCGACGCCCGGGTGGCGGAATGGCATACGCGGCAGACTTAAAATCTGCTGTCCCTCACGGGGCATGTGGGTTCGACCCCCACCCCGGGCACCAATTGTTGTTTGCGCGCCGGTCAAATGTGGTCAGGGTTTCCGAGCCATGACGAACTGATGAAGGGCGAAAATGGCGAGACTGCGGCGCAGTCGCCGACTTCCTTCGGCAATTTTCAGCGTGATCGGCGCCCGTCCTGGAAACGGAACCTGGTGCACAGTCCCGTCGGTACGCAAAATCTCCCACCCCGCCCGTCGCACCAGGCGTCGGACCTCAGGGAAATTCCAAACTGTGTCGTACGGCTGCGATTCTTCCGAGCGTTGTGGGCGCCCCAGGACCGAGTCATAAACTCGATACAGCCCCATCAAATTGAAGTAATTGGGTGTGGTCAGATAGAGTAACCCACCCGGACGGCATACTCTGGCCATCTCCGAGAGCCCAGATAACGGATCGGGAAGATGCTCAATCGTTTCGCAAGAGACTACGATGTCAAAAGACTCGGCCAGAAACGGCAGTTTCGTTGCGTCGGCTTGAGCCAGCGACGCGGACGTAACCCCTTTCTGCGCGATTTTCAAAGCAGAGTACGAAAAATCCGCACCAACCGCGCGAGCGCCCGAAGCGGCTAGATCCCTGGTGAATCCTCCACGCCCGCAGGCAATCTCCAGAATTCGTTTGTCCTGAACAGCCGGAAGGTACTCACGAACGATCCGGTGCCACGGTGAATCTTCCTGATGTTGCGCTGGCCCGGTGCGTTCTTCGTGCCAACGGTCATACTGCGTGCGAACGCTCACCGGCGTATTCTATCACGCGCGAAACTTGGTTTTGCCGCACCTTCGCCGAGCCCGAAAGCCTTCCGGCATCCCTCTACTACAGCCCCGTTTTCAGAACGCCAAGATGACCTAGTACTTTAGTCCTATCAAAAAATGAATCGAGCGGTCCATCGCTTCGACCGCCTGCTACCCACATTATTGGGTTGTGAATCGGGCATCGGCCGAGGGACGGGCCACAGGTGCGGGTGGGGAAGTGTCCAGCGAATTCCACCAGACTGTAGTCTGTGTCTAAAAGGGACCGCCTTTTTGGGGAGCCCGAATTCGGTTTGTTCTTAGCTGATCGCGAAGTATCCCGTCGCATCGGCGCATTTTTTGGAGAAATTCGCTTCGGCTGCGGGATGTCGAATTGAGGAAAATGGCTAAGCCAATTTTGATGGTCAAACCGCAGCATGTGGAGTTGCGCCCTGAACCGATTCGGCCCGAGTGGATCATCAGCGGTGAC
>JABCZD010000053.1 GCA_013289855.1 Acidobacteriota bacterium
CCAATACTCATCGTACTGGTGCTTTTCCTCGCCACCGCGCGCGTGATCCATTCCATACAGGACGCCCCGAAGCCCGCTGGGGCAATCGAAGTCATCGCCATCGGCCATCAATTCTGGTGGGAATTTCGCTACCCGGACCTCGGCGTCGTCACCGCCAACGAACTGCATGTTCCGGTCAGCAATCCTGCGAAGCCAACGCCCACGTTCCTGACTTTACTTTCCGCGGATACCGATCACAGCTTTTGGGTGCCGCGTCTTGCTGGAAAGACGGACCTGATTCCTAACCGCGTGAATCGCACCTGGATCGATCCTGAGCAGACCGGAGTTTATCTCGGGCAATGCGCTCAATTTTGCGGCGTGCAGCACGCCAAAATGCTGCTGCGGGTTTACGTGGATTCGCCGGAACAATTCCACCACTGGGTCGAGGAGCAAAGGAAACCGGCCGTGGGCAATGATGCGGTTGCGGAAGGCCGCCGCATTTTCGAGTCTACCGCCTGCGTGAACTGCCACGCCGTCTCCGGAACCATCGCCGATGGACATTTCGGTCCGGATCTCACGCACCTGATGAGCCGCGACACCATCGCCTCGGGCGCTGCAGCGAACACCCCTGAAAATCTGCGAACCTGGATTCAGAATCCCGACGCGATCAAGCCCAGTTCGTTGATGCCGGCCATGCAGTTGAGTAATCACGATCTAGACGCGCTAACCGCGTATCTGGAGACGCTGCGATGAGGATGAGGCAATAGTAATGTCGTCGGAGACAATCGCGCTCAATGCAGTTGGCGAAGGCACGCGACCCATCGGCGAGAGGCTGCACGATTGGGTTGTCACCGTGGATCACAAGAAGCTGGGGATTTTGTACATCCTCTATGCGCTTTTCTTTCTCGTCGTTGCCGGTATCGAAGCCATCATCATGCGCATCCAGCTGATCGTTCCTCACAATCATTTCATTTCGCCCCAAATTTTCAATCGCATGATGACCATGCATGGCACCACGATGATCTTCTTCATGGTGATGCCCATCCTTTTTGGCTTCGGCACCTATCTGATTCCGCTGATGATTGGCGCCAGAGACATGGCCTTTCCACGGCTGAACGCCTTCAGTTTCTGGATGACTGCTTTTGGAGGGCTGCTTCTTTACTTCAGCTTCATCGGCGGCAATGGGCTTTACGGGGCGGGGACTGCTCCCGACGTTGGATGGTGGGCTTATGCGCCACTTACTGCGCGCGCATTCTCGCCCGGGCACAGCACCGATTTTTGGACGCTGGCGCTGCTTGTCTCCGGCATCGGCAGCGTCGGCACCGGGGTCAATTTCATAGCTACCATTTTGTGCATGCGCTGCCCCGGCATGACTCTCGGAAAAATGCCCTTGCTGGCATGGCTAAATCTCGTGGTGGGCGGGATGGTTGTCTTTTGCATATCGCCTCTCACCGCGGCACAGATCATGCTCTGCATCGATCGCTATCTTGGCGGACACTTTTTTGATACCCAAGCAGGGGGCTCCGCAGTTCTTTGGATGCACTTCTTCTGGATTTTCGGCCACCCGGAAGTTTACATCCTGGTAGTTCCAGCCTTCGCTTTCGTATCCGAAATTGTCCCAGTGTTCTCTCGCAAACCGATCTTCGGGTATCCCATCATGGTGGCGGCGACAATCGCCATCGGGTTTATCAGCTTTAGCGTCTGGGCTCATCACATGTTCACGGTGGGAATGAGCTCTTACGGCAACAGTTTCTTCGTTTTCACGACCGTGGCCATCGCTGTTCCAACGGGGATCAAGATCTTCAATTGGCTAGGGACGATGTGGGGCGGGAAAATTCAGCTCCAGGTTCCAATGCTCTTCTGTATTGGCTTCCTGTTCCAATTCCTGATCGCGGGCCTGACGGGAATCATGTTGGGGACCGCGCCGTTTAACTGGCAGCTCAGCGGCTCCTATTTTGTGGTTGCGCATTTTCATTACGTCATCGTTGGGGGAATCGTTTTTGCACTCTTCGGAGCGTTCTACTACTGGTATCCGAAAGTGAGTGGAAGGATGTACAACGAGACGCTCGGGAAATGGCACTTCTGGCTATTCATAATCGGGTTTCACCTGACTTTTGATTTCATGCACATTCCCGGCATCTTGGGAATGCCGCGCCGGATTTACACCTATGAACCGGGCCGCGGATGGGAAATCTGGAACTTCATCGTCACCATCGGCGCATTCTTTCAAGCCGCAGGTGTGCTTGTGTTCGTCGTCAATCTTCTCTGGTCGCTTCGGAAGGGTGAACTTGCCGGAAATGATCCCTGGGATGCGTGGACGCTGGAGTGGTCTACCAGTTCGCCGCCTCCGGATTACAACTTTGCCGCGACACCTGTGGTGCAGAGCCGGCGCCCGCTATGGGATCTCAAGCACCCCGAAGATCCGGATTGGAAATATGAATAAACAGGAGAACTTCATTGAGTAGCGCGACATTCACAGGAAGTACGGTGGACTCCGAATGGGTTCTACCGTCGCGCGGGCGCGTGGGAATGTTCTCGCTGATTGCCGCGGAATCCGCGATCTTCACGATTTTTGTGGTCGCCTACATTTTTTACCTCGGCAAGAGTGTCTCCGGCCCGACGCCCGCGGATGTGCTGGAGCTTCCGATTTTCAGCACGATCTGCCTGCTCTCGAGCAGCCTGACGATTCATCTGGCCGTGCGATCTCTGCGCCAGGCAAAAGTCGGAGCGTTTGGATTGTGGTGGTTCCTGACTCTGACTCTAGGCGCGATTTTTCTGGTCAGCACAGGGCGCGAGTGGCATCACTTGATCTACGAAAAGGGTCTGACGGTTAGCACAAATCTTTTCGGTACCACGTACTACTCGCTCGTCGGGTTGCACGCATTTCACGTCACGGTGGGCCTGCTGGCAATTGCTCTGACCATGATTCTCACGCTCTTGCGCAAAGTGAAACCGGAGCACAGCGAGCGCGCAGAAGTTTTTTCGCTGTATTGGCATTTTGTGGATGTGGTGTGGGTGATTGTGTTCACCGTGGTTTACGTCATCGGCCGCTAAGGGAAAATGGGATATATGGCTCCTGCTGAATCACGATCGCAATCGTCGGAAGCCTCGGAGGGCACGATCCATCTGCCCGCGCCGACGGCTTGGCCCATAA
>JABCZD010000054.1 GCA_013289855.1 Acidobacteriota bacterium
GCCTTGCCTGGTCAGCATCCGAAAGAAATACCCATGGAACGGCACGTGCGCTTCCGGTTTCACGTTATAGCCTTCGTTGGTGGCATTTACCGCCATCGGACCGAGCGGACTTTTGGGTTGGCCTTCCGGCGAATCCCAGTACAGACCGTTTTGCTTGCCGGCGTCACTGATGAACTTCGCGGCGAACTGGCCCGTGCTTCCGTCGTCGTGGCGCATTGAGAAGTACTCAGCCTCAGCGTCAACCAGCGCGTTGCATACGTCCATGATCGCGAGTTCGTTGCGGCCGATACGCCGCATCAGGATCTCCTCTCTTCCCGCGGCCTCGTCGAAGTACCACTGTCCCGTAGCATTCTTCTTCAGCGGGATCGGAAAAGGAAAATTGTCTGCTCCCAACACCAGGATTTGAGATTCGTCAGGCATTTTGCGCCAGCGATGCATCGTGTCGTACTCCTGCACGAATGCGCCGGCGATCTCCTTGTCCTGCACCGGATCGCCCGAGAAAATGATGTCTTTCGAGTCCGGGCCGAAGACTGCGACTACCGCGTTTGCATCACCTGATCTTGCCGCGGTCGACAGCCCGTTAGCCGCGGCGTCGGGAGAGGCAAACGTCTGGTAAGAAGGCTTCGCGATCTTGCTGCATCCGGCAAACAGAATGACTATCGCGAGAGGAATGAGGCGACTGGTAATAGTGCTTGTCCGCGTTGCTCGCGACATATCGAACCTCCAAGATTTAAACGTGAAGACTTCATCTGCCGATAAAAATTGTCGTCACGCGCACCTGCTCCGGTGGCGTCGGGATTATCTGCGACGACCGCCGTAGCTTGCTGAACCGCGAGCACTAGAGGCCCTTGAACTCCATCCGCCACCTCCGCTGCTCATGGCCGACGACCCACCGCTCTTTTCCTGCCCGCCCCAGCCGCTGGAACTGGATTTGTTGTAGCTCGACGGAGATCCGCTCTTCTGATCCCAACCGCTGCCCGTGTTGCTGTAGGTTTTGCCATTGGCCGCCGCATATTTGTCGCCGTTGGCGGTTTGGCCCACCGCTGCGCTGTTGCCGTATTTGCCCGACGCAGCATAAGCCGATCCGCCGTTCGAGCTGTGCGCCTGCGCCGTGGTTCCGTTCGCGTTGGTTTGGTGCTGGCTGTTTACAGTCGTGCCATTTTTCGAAGCGGTCGAGGCCCCATAGTTGCCATACGCATTGGATCCTTGCACCGTCGCGGCAGAGGCCCCGGTCCTTGGGTTGTAGGCTTGACCGGCACTTGCGCTGCCGTAACCGTTTGAGACCGTGCCGCCACGCGCGTAAGTTCCGGTGGAGGGATTGTAGCCATTGGACACGTGGGCACTGCCGTTGGGTCCATAGGCCGAGGCGCTGGAGCCGTAATAACCGCCATGCCAGGCGTTATTCCCGTAATATGCGCCGCCGTGATAGACCACGGTCGTCGTGCCGTGCCATCCACAGTTCCAGCTGCTGTATCCCCAGGCATAAGAATTGCTGGCCATCATGGCGCCAACAGCAATGCCAACTCCAAAGGCCACGACTGCCGCACCAGCGGGAGGTGGCGGAGGGGGGACGTAAGCTGGAACGACGTAGGGGTAGCCATAAACGACTGCGGGGTTGTACATCGGAACGTAAACGACCTGCGGATTCACCGGTTGAATCACGATCACTTGCGGCGACTGTTGAACGACGGCGAGCTGTGTTGATGATTTCAGGTTGCCGGCCGCGTAAGCTTTCGCGCGCAACACTTGGATGGCCGTCATCACGTCGGCTGACTGCGTGTGATAGGCCTCTCCTAGCGATGAAGTCCAGGTCAGGTTGCTCGCCATGTTACCGAGCACCGAGGGGAATTGTGTAAGCGCCTTCACCGCGGGATCCCAGGGTTGCCCGTCTACGGCTTGCATCAGGGCCGATCCGGTCAAGTTACTGTGGGCCTGAACCCAGCCTTCAGCGGCAGCAACCTGATCGGGAAATGTTGCGGCGGCGAGAACCTGCGCTACCAGCGCGTCCGGATACAGCGCGATCGGTGCCGCCAGTTGTTGCAATTCGTCCGCAGTGAGCGGCACGCCCTGTCCCGAGTACCCCGTTTGTCCCGTCGGAGCGGCCTGCGCTCGCACTTGGTATGGCGTAGCGCCACCAACCAGTAGCACGGCTAGAATCGCTGAAAAAAGCTGCTTCGCGCCTGTCGTCATCATTTTCTTGTCTCCGTTACACCAAAACAGCGTCGAGCTTGGCTCTCCGCGTCGTCGCTTTATGATGACTTTTGTTTCGAATCACCGGAGCAGATACAGCCAGCTCGGAGCCGTGACACTCTTTTGAGAATCCGCCGGACGTTTTGCAATAGACAAATACGCGCGATTCAAGACGCGATTGACGAGAGGAGCGGCGTCACAGGAGCTATTGGGAAGCGGATTGAGAGACATGCCATCGACGCACGACCGCCTACCTCACCCAAGCAAAAGCTGCGTGCTTTATACACCCCCACGCTCTCGGGTGGGAAGCGCTAATTGGCTGATTTCTAGTAAGCCGTGAACGGCCCAAGCTTTTGCGTGAACCGCACAATTTCCAATCGCGATGATGACCAAATTATCGAGATGCTGTACAGTGCCCGCCAACATCGGAGGCCACAGTCGCATGACCGAAATGACCGCGAAATTTTCGATATCGTCCGGCTCCGGCGCTGGAAACTAGAAAACGTCTCCCACGCTGCGCGGCCAATGATTTGAGTTCGCCCGTATGAAAGAGCAAATATCAAGATTTCGGCGAAAAATCCCGCAGAGAGAAGCGGTGATCATCGCAGCCATGCTTTTCTTTGGAGTCTCGGGAGCGCGCGCGCAATCTTCGCCACAGCCCGAGTTCCTGCCGGAAATCGATTCTTAATATCAAGTTGAACTCGGATATCCGCTTCGTCTTTCAGGCAAAGGATACGCGGGAGGGCGGATCTGCCAACCACGCAAACAAGAACATAGTCTTCCAA